>NZ_MCIS01000001.1:0-4800000 GCF_001932475.1 Pseudonocardia sp. Ae717_Ps2 | reverse complement strand
GGTCACCGTCGCGCTGACCGCGCCCGCCGCCGCGGGCACCGCGGTGGCCGCGCCGTCCGCCCCGGCGGCGCAGGCGGGCGCGATCGGCCCGGGCGTGCAGATCGCCACCCCGGTCACCGGCGGGGCCGAGCTGTGCACCGCCAACTTCCTCTACACCCCGGCCGCCGCGCAGGACGGACACCGGGACGGGGCCGACGGCGCCGAGCACCAGGCAGCGCCCGCCGGGGCGCTCTACCTGGGCGCGGCCGCGCACTGCATGGCGGGCGAGGACGCGATGTCCTCGGTGGACGGCTGCAGCGAGCCGGTCATGCCGGAGGGCATCGAGGTCGGCATCCGCGGCCGCGACGGCAGGAACTACACCGGACGGGTCGCCTACAACTCCTGGGCGGTCATGCAGGACCGCGGGGAGAGCGACCCGCAGCTGTGCCTCTACAACGACCTGTCGCTGATCCGCCTCGACCCGGCGGCCGTCGCCGTCGCCGACCCCACGGTCCCCGGCTTCGGCGGCCCGACCGGGCTCGACACCGACGGCACCGAACAGGGGGAGAAGGTCTACAGCTACCAGCCCAACCAGCTCGTGGCGACGCCGTACAAGCAGGGGCTGAGCCTCGGGCAGCCGGAGGGGCCGCGCACCCACGTCGTCTCCACCACGCCGCCGGGGGTCCCGGGCGACTCGGGCTCGGGCTACCTCGACGCGCGCGGCCGTGCGTTCGGGCTGCTGTCGAGCCTGATGCTGCCGACCAACACCAACGGGGTCACCGACATCGCCCGCGCGCTGGCCTACGCCGAGCGCTACGGCGACGTCGGCGCGCTGGAGGTCGTCCCCGGGCGGGTCCCGTTCACCCCGGGCGTGCTGCCGCTGACCGAGCTGCCCACCGGCCCGTCGCTGCCCGCGCTCCCGCTGCCCGACCTCACCCCGGCCCCGCTGCGCTGACCCGCTGAGCCGACCCGGTGCACCGCCGGGGACCGGCGCCGCACGCCCCTCGGTGTGCGGGTGGCCACTCCGGACGTGCCGGGTGACCGGTTCCCGGCGCGCGCCCGGTTAGACTCGCCGCCAGATCCGACAGCTCGTCCCGGCGCGGCGCCCCTATCCCGGCGTGGCGGGCGGGATGGCCGTCCGGCACCGCGAGCAGGTCGACGTCAACCCGCGACGCCCGGTGCGACGGCAGGCGCGTCCGTGCGCCGCTCTCGTACCGCACCACCCGTGGAGTTCTCCCATGACGCTCGCCCAGGACCCGACCACGCGCTCCGCCCCCGACCGGCACGAGGTGTTCGGCGCGCACGAGGGCGGCAAGCTCGCCACCGGCCTGACCGCGCCGCTGGCCGACGAGCGCGACCTGTCCATCGCCTACACCCCCGGCGTCGCCTACGTCTGCCGCGCCATCGCCGACGACGCCTCGCTGGCCGCCCGCTACACCTGGGCGCACCGGCTGGTCGCCGTCGTCAGCGACGGCACCGCGGTGCTCGGCCTCGGTGACATCGGGCCGCGCGCGTCGCTGCCGGTGATGGAGGGCAAGTCGGCGCTGTTCAAGTCCTTCGCCGGGCTCGACTCGATCCCGCTGGTCCTCGACACCACCGACGTCGACGAGATCGTGGAGACCCTGGTGCGGCTGCGACCGACCTTCGGTGCGGTCAACCTCGAGGACGTCGCCGCGCCGCGCTGCTTCGAGCTGGAGCGGCGCCTGGTCGAGGCGCTGGACTGCCCGGTCATGCACGACGACCAGCACGGCACCGCCGTCGTGCTGCTCGCCGCCGTCGACGGCGCCTGCCGGGTGCAGGACCGCTCGCTGTCGGACCTGCGCATCGTGATCTCGGGGGCCGGCGCGGCCGGCATCGCCTGCGCCCGCATCCTGCTGACCGCGGGCGCCTCGGACGTCGTCCTGCTGGACTCGCGCGGGGTCGTCGATGCCGGACGTGGCGGGGAGAAGGCCGCCCTGGCCGCCGTCACCAACCCGCGCGGGGTCACCGGCGGGGTCGCCGAGGCACTGGCCGGTGCGGACGTGTTCGTCGGGCTCTCCAGCGCCACGCTGCCCGAGGAGCTGCTGGCCACGATGGCCCCGGAGGGCATGGTCTTCGCGCTGTCCAACCCCGATCCCGAGGTGCACCCGGAGGTCGCGGCCCGGCACGCCGCGATCGTCGCGACCGGCCGCAGCGACTTCCCGAACCAGATCAACAACGTGCTGGCCTTCCCGGGGATCTTCCGCGGGGCCCTCGACGCGCACGCCCGCCGCATCACCGACGACATGAAGATCGCGGCCGCGCGGGCCATCGCCGACGTCGTGGCCGACGAGCTGTCCCCGCAGAAGATCGTGCCGGGCCCGTTCGACCCGCGGGTGGCCCCGGCCGTCGCCGCGGCGGTGGCCCGCGCCGCGGCGACGCCCGTCTGACCGCCGGCCGTCGGGCGGCCATAACCCCGGTTACGAAACGTGTGCAATCGGGGTCTGCGCCGAACGGCACGGTGCGCTGTGAGCGGTCGACCACGCACGGTCGGATCGGTTGCCACCGCTCGCCGAGCGCGCCACACCCTTCACCCTCCGACGACTACCTGTCACCACCCGTGAGTGACGGGCGGAGTAGCGACATTGGGCCGAACGGCCTCATCACTCGCTGTATCGGGTGGCTCGATCGGTCTACCCGCCCGGATCGCCCGGCACGGTGGCTCGTTGTTCCCGACGGAGCTGCCGAACGGAACGGAGGCGGGCGTGTCGGAGCAGGAGTCGCGGGCGGGACACCGTCCGGGTGCATCGGTCGGAGAACCGGCCGGTGGACGCGCGGAGCAGGCACCGGGTGTCCGCCGGGACCGGGATCGTGACCCCGGCCTGGCCGGCGACCTCGCCCGGGCCTTCGCCGGTCCCGGCGGCACCCCGGCGGGTCGCACCCGGCCCGGTCCCGACGACGAGCAGCTCCTCGCCCCGGCGGAGGCCCTGAACGCCGCGGCCGCGCCGGACGCCGAGATCTCCGGCGCGGGCTTCGGGGAGCCGCCGTTCGGCATGGCCCGGCGGCTGCCCGGTGCACCGCGCCCGCCCGGTCCGGCCCCGTCGGACACCGCCGCGGGTCCCGGTCCGGGGACCGCCGGATCCACGGGCGCCGACGGCGCCGACCACTCCGCGGTGCAGCTCCCGCCCTCGCCCGCGCTGGTCTGCGACGCCGGGGGCGTCGTCGTCCACACCAACGCCGCGCTCCGTCGCCTCGCCGGCTCCGCCGACCCGACCGGCATGCGGCTCCCACAGCTGCTCGTCGGCCCGGACTCCGACGCCCGCCTGGTCCGCGCCGACCGCCGGCTGGCCCGGGTCAAGGTCGTCCGCTGGAACCAGCCCGGCGACCGCACCGTCGTGCTGCTCACCCCGTTCCCCGACGCCGCGCCCGCGCCGTCGGACGAGGCACCCGCGCTCGACCTCGAGCGCGCCACCCGCTCCGGCACCTGGACCTTCGACCTGCAGGCCGGGACGCTGACCCGCAGCGAGGGGCTCGTCGAGCTCTACCGCGCGCTGGGCGTGCGCCCCGACGGCCCGGACGGCCCCATCGAGGGCGAGCAGGTCGAGCGGGTCTGCCGGATGCTGCGCCGCGGCCCGGAGGCCGCGCCGGAGCCCACCACCGCGCACAGCTCCGAGATCCGCCCCGAGGGCGGTGCGGTGCTGTCGTGCCGCACCCGGATCGACCGCACGCCCGGCGGCGCACCGCTGCGCCTGATCGGGACCGTGCAGGACGTCTCCGACCGGCGCCGCGCCGAGTCCCGCGCGCAGCGTTCCGGGCAGCGGTTCGCCGACCTCGTCGCCGCGATCACCACCGGCGTCGCGATGCTCGACGGGCGTGGCCGGATCGTCGACGCCAACCCGGCGCTGTGCCAGTTGCTCGACGCCGATCTGGAGACCCTGCGCGGGGTCCCGGCACGCAGCCTGTCCGCCGAGCCCGGGTCCGACCGGCGCGGGGGGTTGCCGGACTGGCTGCGCGACCCGTCGCACCCCGAGCCGACCTACCGGATCGAGTCGCTGCCGCTGCTGCGGGCCGACGGCACCCGGGTCGACTGCGAGGTCGTGGTCAACGCCGCACCCTCCGACGACGGCCGCCCGTTCTGGCTGCTCGTCGTCACCGACGTGGGGGAGCGCCGCCGCGCCGCCGACGTGCTGCGCGAGGCCGACACCGTCGACCCGCTGACCCGGCTGCCCAACCGGGCCGGGCTGCTGGAGCTCGCCGACCGGCTGCTGGCCGGTCCGGACGCCGACCGGGTCGCCGTCGTCTGCGGTGACGTCGACGACTTCTCCCGCGTCAACACCGGCCTCGGCCACGACGCCGGTGACCTGCTGCTCATCGAGCTGGCGGGGCGGCTGCAGCGCGAGCTGCCGTACCACTGCACGGCCGGGCGGCTGTCGGCCGACGAGTTCGCGGTGGTCTGCGCCGACGTCGACGAGGTCGGCGGACCGCAGGCGCTCGCCGCCGTCGTCGCCGAGCTGCTGCGTGGGGAGGTCACCGTGGCCGGGAGGCCGATCACGCTGACCGCCTCGGTCGGCGTCGCCGGGCGGGACGCCGCGCTGACCGGCCCGCACGCCGACGCCCGCGGCCCCCGCGGCGACGACCTGCTGCGCTCGGCCGAGGTCGCGGTGCGCGAGGCCAAGCAGCGCGGACGCGGCACGGTCGCCGTCGCCGACCGCGGCGCCGTCGCGCCGGCGCGCCGCCAGCTGGAGCTGGAGGCCGAGCTGCGCGCCGCGATCGAGGGCGACGCGCTGCGCCTGGAGTACCAGCCGGTCGTCGCGCCGGACGGCACGGTGCTGTCCGCCGAGGCGCTGCTGCGCTGGTCGCACCCGGTGCACGGGGAGGTCTCGCCCGGCGAGTTCCTGCCGGTCGCCCAGCGCGGCGGCCTGCAGCGCGAGCTGGACCTGTGGGTGCTGCGCTCCGCGGTCACCGAGGCCGCGACCTGGCCCAGGACCGGTCAGGCCGTCGCCGTCGCGGTGAACCTGGCCGGGCTGCTGCCCGCCGACCCGTCGTTCCTGGCCGACGTCACCGCGATCGTCGAGGGTGCCGGGCTGCCGTGGAACCAGCTGGTGCTCGAGCTCGTCGAGACCAGCCTGGTCGCGCTGCCGCGCCCCGCGCTGGACGCGATGAGCGAGCTCGTGCACCGCGGTGTCCGCTTCGCCGTCGACGACTTCGGCACCGGCTACTCGTCGCTGGCCCGGCTCAAGGAGCTCCCGGCGCAGACGGTCAAGGTCGACCGGGCCTTCGTCACCGGCGTCGGCACCGACCCGGCCGACTTCGCGCTCGCCCGCGCCGTCGTCGAGGTCGCCCGGGCGATGGGCCGCAAGACCGTCGCCGAGGGCGTCGAGACCGCCGAGCAGTTCCACGTGCTGCGCGGGCTCGGTGTGGACGCGTTCCAGGGCTGGCTGTTCGCCCGCTCGCTGCGCCCCGCCGACCTGCACCGCGTGCTGCGCGGCGGCGGCCTGCCGACCCCGGCGACGAGTGCCACCCCGCCCGAGGGGACCCCGGACCTCTGGTGAGCCGGTCGCGCCCGCCCAGCGCGGGCGCGACCGCCGTCGTCACCGCACGAACGCGCTCTGCCCGGTGATCGCCTTCCCGACGATCAGCGTGTTCATCTCCCGGGTGCCCTCGAAGGAGAACATCGCCTCGGCGTCGGCGAAGTACTTCGCGATCCGGTTCTCCAGCACCACCCCGTTGCCGCCGACGAGCTGGCGGCCCATCGCCACGGTCTCGCGCATCCGGGTCGCGCAGAACTCCTTCACCAGCGACGAGTGCGCGTCCGACCCCCGGCCCTCGTCGAGCAGCTGGGCGTTGCGCACCGCCATGCCCAGTGAGGCGCTCACGTTGCCGAGCATCCGCACCAGCAGGTCCTGCATCAGCTGGAACCCGCCGATCGGGCGGCCGAACTGCTCGCGCTGCGCGGCGTAGGACAGCGCCAGCTCGTAGGCGGCCATCTGCACCCCGACCGCACCCCAGGCGGCGTTGGCCCGTGTGCGCTGCAGGACCAGCCCGGCGTCGCGGAACGTGCCCGAGCCGCCGGAGAGCCGGTGCGACTCCGGCACCCGGACCTGGTCGAGCAGGATGTCGGCGTTCTGCACGATCCGCAGCGACTGCTTGCCCTCGATCTTCGTGATCGTCATGCCGTCGGACGGCGACGGCACGACGAAGCCGCGCACCGCGCCGTCGGCGTCCGGGTCGGTGTCCCGGGCCCATACGATGATCAGGTCGGCGAAGGTGGCGTTGCCGATCCAGCGCTTCTCGCCGTCGAGGACCCACTCCGCGTCGGGCCCGGACCCGTCCCGGGTGGCGGTGGTCTCCATGCCACCGGCCACGTCGGACCCGCCGTGCGGCTCGGTCAGCCCGAACGCGCCGATGGAGTCCATCCGGGCCATCGCGGGCAGCCAGCGCCGGCGCTGCTCGGGGGTGCCGCCGGCGTGGATCGAGCCCATCGCGAGGCCGGTGTGGACCCCGTAGAAGCTGTTGACCGACGGGTCGACCCGCGAGATCTCCGCATGCAGGAACCCGAGGAACAGCCGCGACGCAGGAGGGTCGGCATAACCGGCCCCCGCCAGGTCCAGCCCGGCGAAGCCCTTCACCAGCTGCATCGGGAACTCGGCGCGGTCCCACGCGTCCAGCACGACCGGGGCGACCTCGGCCCGCAGGAACTCCCGCACCCGGCGCAGGTCGGCGCGCTCGGCGTCGGTGAGCAGGTCGGCGTAGTGGAACCAGTCCGCGACGTGCGGGTGGTCCGGGTCGAGGTCCAGCTCGGGACGCGGCAGACGCGTGGGCTCCTTCGGCATGGCCCCACTGTTGCGCCGCGGCGCACCGGCCGCACGGCAGGACGGGCCGGCCCGGGGCGCCTACCGGAGCGCGCGCAGCAGCGCGGCACCGGATCCGGGGTCCCCGACCGGGCTGAGCACGACGTGGTCGGCGCCCGCGGCCCGGTGCTCGGCCATCCGCGCGACGATGTCGTCGCGGTCGCCGCGGGCGGCGACGGCGTCGAGCAGCCGGTCGGCGCGGGTGTCGATCTCGGCGTCGGTGAACCCCATCCCGCGGACGGCGGCGCGGTAGCCGGGCACGTCGAGGAGGAACCCGGCCAGCTCGCGCAGCCCCGTCCGGTCGGTCCCGAGCACGGTCGGCAGCATCACCGCGAGCAGCCGGCCCGTACCGAGCGCCGCCCGCGCCCGGGCGGTGTGCTCCGGGGTGACCAGCAGCGTCACCGCCCCGGCGCAGCGGGTACGGGCGAGGTCGAGCTTGCGTGGTCCGAGCGCGGCCAGCAGCCGCTGCGACGCGGGCAGCCCGAGTGCGTCGAGCTCGTCGAGGTGGCGGTGCAGTGCGTCCAGCGCCCCCGGTTGCTGGGACGCCCCCAACCCGGTGAGGTAGCGCCCGGGATGACGGCGGGCCGCGTCGGCGTGCACCGCGGCGACGGCCGACGCCGGGTACACCCCGGTCGGGACGATGCCGGGCACCACGACGGCGTCCCGGGTGCCGTCGAGCAGCGCGGTCAGCCGGTCGAGCCGGTCGATCGCGCCCCCGGCGAGCCACAGGGTGCGGGCACCGGCGTCCTCCAGGGCCGCGGCATCGGCGGGAGCGGGTCCGGTGGCGATGCCGAGCGGGCCCAGGGCGGTGGTCGGGGTCATGTCCGCAGCGTCGGTGCTGAACCGGGCTGCAGGTCAAGCGCGACGGGGTGTCGTGACCTGCGGCCGACCGCTCGCCCGTCGCGCACGACCGGGTTAGTGTGCTGCGACCAAGCGGGGAGCAGGGGTCCCGCGCGACGGCAGGGGGAACCGCCGATGATCGAGTTCCGGGGCGTCACGAAGCGCTTCCCGGACGGGACGGTCGCGGTCGACGAGCTCGACCTCGTCGCCGAGCAGGGGCGGATCACGGTCTTCGTGGGTCCGTCCGGCTGCGGCAAGACGACCTCCCTCCGCATGATCAACAGGATGATCGAGCCGACCGGCGGCGAGCTCCGCGTCGACGGGCGCGACGTGCTGTCCGCCGACCCGGCCGAGCTGCGCCGGGGCATCGGCTACGTCATCCAGCAGGCCGGTCTGTTCCCGCACCGCACGATCGTCGACAACATCGCGACCGTGCCGATGCTCGTCGGGAGCAGCAAGAAGGCCGCGCGGGACCGGGCGATGGAGCTGATGGAGATCGTCGGCCTCGACACCTCGATGGCCAAGCGGTACCCGGCGCAGCTGTCCGGCGGCCAGCAGCAGCGCGTCGGCGTGGCCCGTGCGCTCGCCGCCGACCCGCCCGTGCTGCTGATGGACGAGCCGTTCTCCGCGGTGGACCCGATCGTCCGGGAGAGCCTGCAGGAGGAGCTGCTGCGCCTGCAGTCCGAGCTCGGCAAGACCATCGTGTTCGTCACCCACGACATCGACGAGGCCATCAAGCTCGGCGACAAGGTCGCGGTGTTCCGGGTCGGCGGCAGACTGGCCCAGTACGACGAGCCGGGCGTGCTGCTGTCCCGCCCGGTCGACGGCTTCGTCGACAACTTCGTCGGCCGCGACCGCGGATACCGGGGCCTGGGCTTCCTGTCCTCGGACACCATCCCGCTCGGGTCGCTGCCGATGCTCTCGGTCGGCGATCCCCTCCCCGACGACGGCTGGGCGGTCGTCGTCGACGAGTCCGCCCGGCCGCTGGGCTGGGTCGAGGCCGGTGCGGGACGGGTGACCGAGGAGGCCCTCGTCCCGGGCGGATCGCTCTACGCCGTCGAGTCCGGCTCACTGCGCGGCGCGCTCGACGCGGCGCTGTCCTCACCGTCCGGGCAGGGCGTCGCCGTCGACGCCGACGGCCGCGTCGCCGGCTCGGTCACCGCCGACTCGGTGCTCGAGGCCCTGCCCGCGGCCCGCGACTCGCACAACGCCGCCTGAGGCCGCCGTGACCTGGGTGCTTGCCAACCTCGACTCCGTGCTCGACGCGCTCGCCGAGCACGTCGTGTACGCCCTGATCCCGGTGCTGCTCGGGCTGCTGTTCGCGATCCCGCTGGGCTGGGTCGCCAACCGCAACGGAACCCTGCGCACCGTCATGACCAACGCGGCCGGGCTGCTCTACACGGTGCCGTCGCTGGCGCTGTTCGTGTTCATGCCGCCGCTGCTCGGCACCCAGATCCTCGACCCGGTCAACGTGGTCGTCGCGCTGACGGTCTACACCGTCGCGCTGCTCGTACGGACGGTGTCCGACGCGCTGTCCGCGGTGCCCGGCAACGTCGTCGACGCCGCGAACGCGATGGGCTACACGCCGCTGCGCCGCTTCGTCGGCGTCGAGCTGCCGCTGGCCGTGCCGGTGATCGTGGCCGGGCTGCGGGTCGCCGCGGTGTCCACGATCAGCCTGGTCACCGTCGGTGCGGTGATCGGCTTCGGTGGGCTCGGCCTGCTGTTCACCGAGGGCTTCAACCGCAGCAACGACGCCCAGATCGTCGCGGGCATCGTGCTCGTGCTGCTGCTGGCCCTCGTCGTCGACTCGGCCCTGCTGCTCGCCGGCAGGCTGCTCACCCCCTGGCAGCGGGCCCGGACCGGGAAGGCGGGGACATGACCTACTTCGGCTGGCTGTTCGACGGCGCGAACTGGACGGGGTCGACCGGCATCCTCGCCCGGCTCGCCGAGCACCTCGGCTACACCGCCCTGACCCTGCTGGTCGCGGTCGTGATCGCGGTGCCGCTGGGCGCCTGGATCGGGCACACCGGGCGCGGCGGGTTCGTCGTCGTCGGGCTGGCCAACGGCCTGCGCGCGCTGCCGACCCTCGGCCTGCTCGTGCTGCTGGCGACGCTCACCGGGCTCTCCCTGGTCGGCCCGATCATCACCCTCATCGTGCTGGCGGTGCCGGCGGTGCTGGCCGGCACCTACGCCGGCATCCGCAACGTCGACCCGGCGGTGGTCGACGCCGCCACCGGGATGGGCATGCGCGGGTCCGAGGTGCTCTGGAAGGTCGAGCTCCCCAACGCGCTGCCGCTGATCATCGGCGGGCTGCGCAGCGCCACCCTGCAGGTCATCGCCACCGCGACGATCGCCGCCTACGTGTCCCTCGGCGGGCTCGGCCGGTTCATCATCGACGGCCTCGGCCAGCGCGACTTCGGCATGATGATCGGCGGCTCGATCCTGGTCGCGGTGCTCGCGATCCTCGCCGACCTGATCCTGGGCGGGCTGCAGAAGCTGATCGTGTCACCCGGCCTGCAGGCCACCGGCCGCACCGCGCCGCGCCGGCTGCGCGCGGTGCCCACCCGCCCCGAACCCGTCCGCGAAGCGGCCTGAACCACCCCGCACGTCCCGAGAGGACACCCACCATGAGACGCACCCGCCTCCTGACCGCCGTCGCCGCGACGGTGACCGCCGCGTTCGCGCTGACCGCCTGCGGCGGGGGCTCCGACCCCCTCGCCGGGGGCGGGCAGTCCGGCAGCGGTGACCAGAACACCGTCGTCGTCGGCGCCGCGAACTTCACCGAGAGCCAGATCCTGTCCTCGGTGTTCGCCCAGGCGCTGCAGGCCAAGGGCGTCACCGTCGAGACCCGGCCGCCGATCGGGTCCCGCGAGGCCTACGTGCCCGCGCTCAAGGACGGCTCCATCGACCTCATCCCGGACTACAGCGGCACGCTGCTGCAGTACCTGGACAAGAGCGCCGCGCAGACCCAGCCGGACGAGGTCTACACCGCGCTGCAGTCCACCCTGAACACCGCGGCGCCGACGCTGACCGTCCTGAACCGGGCCGAGGCCGAGGACAAGGACGCCGTCGTCGTCACCCGGGAGACCGCGCAGCGGCTGAACGCGACCTCCATCGCCGACATCGCGCCGCGCTGCGGTGAGCTCGTGTTCGGCGGCCCGCCGGAGTTCCAGACCCGGCCCGACGGCATCCCCGGCCTCCAGAAGACCTACAACTGCTCGTTCAAGTCCTACCGCTCGCTCGACGCCGGCGGCCCGCTGACCGTCGCGGCACTGAAGAACGGCGACGTGCAGGCCGCGGACCTGTTCACCACCGACGCGGCGATCCCGGAGAACGACTTCGTGGTCCTCACCGACCCGAAGAACAACTTCGCCGCGCAGAACGTCGTGCCGCTGATCAACAAGGCGAAGGCGACCCCGCAGGTCACCGAGATCCTGAACGCGGTCTCGGCGAAGCTGACCACCCAGGAGCTGATCGGCCTGAACGAGGCCGCGGCCGCACCGGACAAGCCGTCGGTCGAGACCGTGGCGAAGAACTGGCTGACCGCGCAGGGCCTGCTCTGATGGTCGGCGAGGTCCGATCCCTGCACCGCTACCCCGTGAAGTCGATGCTGGGGGAGGACCTCGCCGCCCTGGAGCTCGACGTGCACGGCGTCGTCGGCGACCGGGCACTCGCCCTGACCGACCCGGACACCGGACGGGTCGCGACGGCCAAACAGCCCCGGCACTGGCGACGCCTGCTGACGTGCACCTCCGAGGGCGTCGGCGACGACGTGCGGGTCACCCTGCCCGACGGCCGCACCGTCGACGCCGGGCAGGCCGCCGGGCCGCTCGCGGAGCTGCTCGGGCGACCGGTCGTCGTCGCACAGCAGCGGGCCGACGGTGCCGTCGTCGAGCGCCCGGACCCGGAGGACGTACTGGCCCACGGCCTGGACGCCGAGGTCGACGCGCCGATCCTGGAGATCGCCCAGGGCGCTCCCGGCGGGCGGTTCGTCGACCACTCACCGGTGCACCTGATCACCACCGCGACGCTGGACGCGCTCGGTGTCGAGGCGCTGCGTTACCGGCCCAACGTGGTCGTCGCGACGCCGCCGGGCACCGAGCCGTTCGTGGAGAACGACTGGCTGGGGCGCCGGCTCACCCTGGGCGACGTCGTGCTGGTCCCGACCCTGCCGACGCCGCGCTGTTCCGTGCCGACGCTGGAGCACGGCGACCTGCCCCGGGCCCCGCACGCCCTGCGCGGCCCGGCCGAGGCCAACCGTGTGGAGGTCGAGGGCTTCGGGGTGCTGCCGTGCGCGGGTCTCTACGCCCGCGTCGAGCACACCGGCACGCTGCGCGTCGGCGACCGCGTCGAGGTGACCTGACCTCGGTCAGGTGAGGCGGCCGTAGACGTCGGTGATGAGCAGGACCGCGAAGAGCACCGACGAGATCCCCAGGATCGCGTTGGACAGCCACCGCGAGCGCGCCTCGCGGGCCACCATCGTCGTGTTCAGCAGCAGGAGCAGCGTGACCGCCAGGAACGGCATGAAGAACGAGCCCAGCACGCCGTAGACCAGCGTCAGCGCGAACGGCCGCCCGATGAGCAGCAGCGCCATCGGCGGGAACGTCAGCCACAGCAGGTAGCCGCGGAAGGGCAGCGAGCGCTCGGCGCGGGCCGCCTCGTAGGCGCCCGGCCGCCCGGGGCCGTCGCCGCGCTCGGCGGTCGCCTCCTCGCCGGGCACGACGGCGTTGACCTCGTCCGGCCCGATCGCGGCCTTCTTGCCGTGCGGGAGCCGGATCGCCCGCACCCAGTCGGTGAACAGCAGCGACACGCCGTTCCACACGCCGAGCAGCGAGGTGAAGGTGACCGACAGGAAGCCGACGAGGAACAGGATCCGCACCGGGTCGCCGTAGAGGGCACCGAGCCGGTCGGCGAGGGTGAGCAGGCCACTGTCGGACTCGGTGAGGTTCTCCCCGAGCAGGATCGTCGACCCGACGACGAGCATCGAGACGACGAAGATGCCGGTCATGATGTAGCCGGTCGCGTTGTCGAGCCGCATCATCGACAGCCACTTCGGGCCCTTCCAGCCCTTCGCGAACAGCCAGTAGCCGTAGGCGGCCATGGTGATCGTGCCGCCGACGCCGCCGATCAGCCCGAGCACGTAGACCGTTGACCCCTCCGGCAGCCGCGGCACCAGGCCGTTCAGCAGGGCGGGCACGTCCGGGCCGACCAGGATCGCGACGAACACGACCGTCGCGAACTTGATCAGCACGAGCACCGTCATGAACTTCTCGAAGGCGTGGTAGCGCTGCACCCACACCAGCACCAGCCCGACGACGCCCGCGATCGCCGCCCACCCGCCGACCGGCAGTCCGCCGAACAGCGCGTTGAGGGGCAGCCCGACCGCCGACATCGCGGTGGCGCCGTAGACGAAGCCCCACACCACGATGTAGACGCCGAAGAAGCCGGTGGCCCAGTAGCCCAGCCGCCGCCAGCCGTCGAGCATGGTGGCCCCGGAACCGAGGTGCCAGCGGCCGACGGCCTCGCCGAGCGCGAGCTTGACCAGCGTCCCGACGACGGCGGCCCACAGCAGCACCGTCCCGAACGACGCTCCCGCCACCATCGTCGCGACGAGGTCTCCCGCCCCGACGCCGGTCGCCGCGGCGAGCAGCCCCGGCCCGATCGAGCGGATCTTCCGTGCACCGGTGGGCGGTTCCAGGAAGTCCGTCTGCGGAGCGGGGGAGGCCATCGTCACAGTCTCCGATCACGGCGTCGTGGGTGGTGTGCCGTGCACGCTAGGCGAGCGCGCCGGGGGGTTCCAGCGCGAGAGGGTCACGAACGGACGAACCGGACCCCCCGAACGCGGGCCGGGGTGGGGTGGCCGGCGCACCCGGCGTTGCAGCGGCCGCAGGTGCGGCGCACCATGAACGGGTACCGGGACCGGCCGATAGATTGGCCGCGGCGTCGGCCGGGTCACGGTCGTCGCACGCGCACGCACGGAGGGTGGGCATGGCGAACATCGACGAGATCCGGGCCGGGATCGGGCGGGCCAACCAGCAGGCCACCGAGAGCCTCGGCGCACTGAGGCACGCCCGCCAGGCCATCGAGGAGGCCGGCGCCGCGTTCTCGCAGAACATCTACGGCACCGCCCAGAACGACGCCGACGACGCCCGCGCCCGCTTCGCCGCCGCGTCGGAGAAGATCGACGAGGTCGAGCAGGCCCTGCACATCGCCATGCAGTCCGCCGACGACGTCGCCTCGCGGCTCTGACCGCGCCCGCCCGCCCCTGATGGCCCGTCGTCCGAACCGCCGCGAGCGGATCCGGTCCGCCTTCGACGGGTTCCACCGGGCGGCGTCGCGGGCACTGGGCGCGGCGGAGGGGCGCCGCGACCGGGCCGCGACCCGGCACGCCGAGGTCATGGCGGAGCTGTGGCTGCGCGAGACCGGGTACGACGCCGCGCGCCGCGACCCGGGGCTCTCCCGGTTGTTCGACAACCCGCGGCTCGACGGCGTCCTCACCCGGGTCGCCGAGGACCGGGCGCACGTGTTCGACCGCTGGCAGGGCGACTCCCCGCAGACGCTGTCGGAGATCGTCGCCGACGCCACCCCGGGTGCCGCCGGTGACGACCCGACCGACTGGAAGCCGGTCGCGGGTGCTGTGGAGCCGACCGGTCCGGTGCCGGAGATGTGGGTGCTCGGCACCGGCTCGGTGGAGGGTGGCGCCCCGTTCCGGGTCGCGGTCCCGCTGCTCGACGGCGCGCACCTGCAGGTGGTGTCGACGCCGCGCTCCCGCGACCGGGCCGAGGCGATGGTCGAGCAGCTGGTCCTGCGCACCGTGCGGTACTTCCGGCCCGGCGCGGTGAACGTGCACGTCTGGGACGTCGGCCAGCTCGCCGGCGCGCTGCCCGGGCTGTACCCGCTGACCCGCACCGGGCTGCTGACCGTGCACGACCCGACCCGGCTGGGGCGGCTGCTGGACCAGCTCGCCGACCGGATCCGCCGGGTGCAGACCCGGGTGCTCGCCGACGGCGCCACCTCGCTGCGCGAGCTCGCCGACCGCATGGGGGAGCGCCCCGAGGCGTGGCTGGTGGCGGTGCTCGTCGGCAACGGCCGCGAGCTGCCCGAGGCCGAGCTGCGTCAGCTGCAGCGGGTCGCGCGCGGCGGTGTCGCGGCGGGGGTGCAGCTGGTGCTGCGCGACGTCCCGGCGGCGCTGCCGCGTCCGGTGGAGACCGTCGACTTCGGGGACCCGCCGGGCGTCGACCCCGCCGACGACCGGCAGCCGGTCCCGGTGCGGACGTCGGTGACCGGGCCGCACGTGCTCGTCGAGCCGGACCCTCCGGTACCGGCCGACGACGTCACCGCGGTGTGCGAGGCGATCGCCGCCGGGCACGAGCAGTGGCGCGGACGGCTGGGCGCGTTCAAGGACATGCTGCCCCGGCGGCGTGGCGAGGGCCGCTCGCACGACGGGCTGAAGGTCGTCGTCGGGCACGAGGACGGCATCCCCGCCGAGCTGAGCCTCGACGACCACTCCCCGCACGCACTCGTCGGCGGGCCGAGCGGGTCGGGCAAGACGAACCTGCTGCTGGCCTGGATCGCCGGCCTCGCCGCGCACTACGGCCCCGACGAGGTCGAGCTGTACCTGCTCGACTTCAAGGAGGGGGTGTCGTTCACCCCGTTCGCCCCGGACCCCGACGGGCACCGCGCCGACCGGCTCCCGCAGGCCCGCCTGATCGGCGTCAACATCAACACCGACCGGGAGTTCGGGCTCGCGCTGCTGCGCCACCTCTCCGAGGTCATGCGCAGCCGCGCCGAGGCCGCCCGCCGGCACGGCGCGACCAAGCTGGCCGAGCTGCGGGCCGAGCGTCCGGACCTGCGGCTGCCGCGGATCGTCGCGGTCATCGACGAGTTCCAGTTCCTGTTCACCGGCCGGGACGCGGTCAGCGCCGAGGCGACCGCGCTGCTGGAGGACGTCGCCCGGCGCGGCCGCTCGCAGGGCGTGCACCTGGTGCTGGCCAGCCAGGACGTCTCCGGCATCGACGCGCTGTGGGGCCGTTCGGCGATCTTCGAGCAGTTCGTGCTGCGGATCGCGCTGCCCCGCGCGCGGCGGATCCTCGCCCAGGACAACGAGGCGGCGCTGGCGCTCCCGCGCTGGCACGCGATCGTCAACCACGACTCGGGCGTCGCGCACGGCAACCGGGTGGTCCGGCTGCCCGAGGCGGGCGGTCCGGTGGTCCGCGACGTCCAGGTGACCGCGTTCGCCGACTTCCCGGACACCCCGGAGCCGGTCGTCTTCGACGGTGCCCGCGCCCCCGGGTACGACGCGCTGGCCGCCCGGCTGCCCGCCGACGGTGTGCCCCGCGCGCTGGTCGGGCAGTTCGTCGACGTGCACGGCAGCCCCGCGGCCGCCGAGCTGTCCGACGGTCCCGGTCGCAACCTCGGGGTGATCGGGCCCGATGCCCGCGTCGCCGTCCCGCTGCTGTGCTCGGCCGTCCGCTCGGTGACGTCGTCGCTGCCCGACCCGGCCGGCGCGCAGATCGTGCTCGTGCCGCTGGTCCCGGACGCGGTGGCCGCCTCGGGCGCGCTCGCCCCGGATCTGCCCGGCACGGTGGAGAAGGTGTCCGCCGACGGGTTCGCCGCGCGCGTGGCCGAGCTGGCCGCGACGGTCCGCGCCCGGGCGGCGACGGGCGGCGGAGGGCATGCACCCCTGCTGGTCGTGGTGTTCGGCGCCGATGCCGCGGAGTCGATGCTGGACCGCGCCGGCACCGAGGACCTGCGGGCGCTGCTGCGTCACGGCCCGGGTGTCGGGGTGCACGTGCTGGGCTGGTGGCAGGGCGCGCAACGGTTGAAGATGCTGCTGGCCCCGCCGGGTGCGGCGATCGACGACCTGGGTGCCTGGGTGGCGACCGGCGTGCAGGGCACCGACCTGGTGGCGCTGCTGGGCGGTCAGCCGCTCGACTGGACGCCGACGCCGGGGCGCGCGCTGTTCCTCGACCGCTCCCGGCACGGACGCCCGCAGCTGGTCATCCTGACCGACGCCGGGGGTGGCGGCTCGGACACCTTCTCCGGTGGCGGCAGCTCGGACACCCTCGCCGGACGCGGTGGCTCGGGCACCCCCGCGGGTGGCGGCGGCTCGGGGACTCTCGCCGGAGGTGGGGCGTGAGTGCGGTGGAGCGTTACCGGGCGGTGGTGTCCGAGCTGGCCGGCGCCGTCGTCGACCTGCGGGAACACGACGCCCGGCGGGCCGAGGAGCTGCGCCGCGAGCTGCGTGGCACCGAGCGGGAGCTGCGCGAGGCCGCGGACCGGCTCACCCTGGCCCGCGGCATGTTCGAGCTGCGCTGGGAGGCCGCGTTGCAGCTGATGTGGGCGGCCGAGGAGCCGGGGCGGCCCCGGCCACGACCCGACCTGCGGGCCGACCCGGACGAGCACGCCGCGCTGGAGGAGGCCGCCGACGAGGCTCTGCGCGAGCTGCGCTCCTCGGGCGACCGGCGGCTGTTCCGCCTGCGCCGCGACGACGACTGACCCCGTCCCGCGCCCCGCATCGGGCCCGCGCCGCACCGGGCGGTCAGCCCAGCGGGACGACGCCCAGCAGCAGCGCGACCCCCAGCATCACCAGCGAGCAGACCGCGGCCCGCCAGATCACCTTGCGGTGGTGGTCGGCCAGGTTGACCTTCGCCAGCGAGACGAGCAGCAGCAGCGCCGGGACCAGCGGGCTGGTCATGTGCACCGGCTGGCCGATGATCGAGGCGCGGGCCATCTCCACCGGGGCGATGCCGTAGTGGCCCGCGGCCTCGGTGAGGATCGGCAGGATGCCGAAGTAGAACGCGTCGTTGGTGATGAAGAACGTCAGCGGCATGCTCAGCACCCCGGTGATCACCGCGAACCAGGAGCCGACCGACGGCGGCACGGCCGAGACGATCCCGTTCGCCATCGCCGTCACCATGCCGGTGCCCGACAGCACCCCGACCAGGACCGCGGCGGCGAACACCATGGACACGACGCCGACGATCGAGGTGGCGTGCGAGGTCACCGCCCGGAGCTGGTCCTCGGGCTTCGGGAAGTTCACGACCAGGGCGATCGCGGCGGCCGCGACGAACACCAGCGACAGCGGGAGGACGTCCATGCCCAGCAGCACCAGCAGCGCGACGGTGAGCCCCAGGTTGAACCAGATCAGCTTCGGCCGCAGGGTCGGGCGGTTCGGGTCGAGGGTGCCCCCGAGATCGTCGGAGACGTCGGAGGCGCCACCGGCGGAGCCCGACGCCGGGCGGTCGGCACCGTGCGTGCCGTCGGTGCCGGTGCCCCCGCCGACCAGGGCGGGCTCGCGCACCGCCACCATCTCGTCGGCGACGACCGACAGTGTGCGGCCCGAGGCGAGCAGCCGCTTGCGCTCGGAACGACCGAGCTGCCAGGCCAGCAGCAGCACCGTGGCGATGCCGGCCACCATGCCCGGGACCATCGGGTTGAACAGCTCCGAGGGGGACACGTTCAGCACCGTCGCGGCGCGGATCGTCGGGCCGCCCCAGGGCAGGATGTTGAGCACGCCGTTGGCGAGGTTGGCGACGACGGTCAGCACCACCGGGCTCAGCCCGAGCCGCAGGTAGATCGGCAGCAGCGCGGACACCGTGATGATGAAGGTGGTCGAGCCGTCGCCGTCGAGGGAGACGACCCCGGCCAGCACCGCGGTCAGCACGACCAGGCGCACCGGGTCGTTCTTCACCGTGCGCAGCACGAAGCGGATCAGCGGGTCGAACAGCCCGACGTCGATCATCGTGCCGAAGAAGATGATCGCGAAGAACAGCAGCACGGCCGTCGGCGCGAAGTCCTTGAAGGCGGACGAGATCGAGTCGACGACGCCGTCCTCACCCGGTTCGGACAGGCCGGTGCCGGTCACCACGAGGGCGAAGGTCAGCGGGACGAGGACCAGCGCCAGTGTCGGCGCGAGCCGCTTCGACAGGATCAGGTACATGAAGACCGCGATCATCGCGGACCCGAGAACGATGAGCATCGGTGCTCCTCTTCGACGGACGTGTCGAGGAGCAACGCTAGGTCCGGACCCCCGCCCCGGTCCCGCTTGCGGACACAGCCCACGTAGTGGTCGCTGCGTGCCCTGTGGTCGTTGTGGTCACGGGGTCACTCGTCGTCGGCGTCGTCCCGGGCCAGAAAGCTCGACAGCCGCTCGACGGCCGTCTCGAACTGCGGGTTCGCGTCGACGAAGGCGCGGAGCCGGTCGGCCAGCCACTCGACGCTGACCTGCTCGTCGCCGCGCCGGTCGACGAGCTCCTCGATGCCGCGGTCGGTGAAGTACATGCCGGCGAGGATACGGCGGGCACTGCTTGACCCGGACGCGACGGCATCGTTTTCGATGGGTCTCCCACCGCCTCGTGAGGAGACCCCATGTCCACCGCGCCGCCCGCGGCGACCGTCGCGCCGACCCCGGTCGGCGACCGTGCGCTCGCCCCCGACCTCGCCCGGGGGGCGATGCTGCTGCTGATCGCACTGGCCCACGCCCCCTGGTTCGCCTACACCTCGGAGCTGGGGGCCACGCTGCTGCACGCCGCGGACGGCGGGCCGGCCGACCGGATCGCCCAGATCGTGACGATCACCGCCGTCGA
This sequence comes from Pseudonocardia sp. Ae717_Ps2, assembly GCF_001932475.1. Lineage (NCBI taxonomy): Bacteria > Bacillati > Actinomycetota > Actinomycetes > Pseudonocardiales > Pseudonocardiaceae > Pseudonocardia > Pseudonocardia sp. Ae717_Ps2. The sequence continues at coordinate 4,780,784 of NZ_MCIS01000001.1, read as the reverse complement.
CGGCCGGGCCTGGACGCTGTTCGGGTTCCTGTTCGCCTACGGCATCGGGCAGCTCTACGCCCGCCGCATCGCCGGTGGCGGCACCGATGCGCAGGCACGACGGCTGCTGCGCACCCGGCACTGGTGGATGCTCGCGTTCGGTCTGCTCCACGCGGCACTGCTGTGGCAGGGCGACATCCTCGGCACCTACGGCCTCCTCGGCCTGGTGCTGGTACCGCTGTTCCTGCACCGCAGCGACCGCACCCTGCGGACCGTGGCCGGCGTGCTGGTCGGACTCGCCGTCGTCGTCCCCACGGTGACCGGCGTGCTCGCACAGTTCACCGGCGGCGGCACGCCCACGGCCGTCGCGCAGCAGGTGGCCCTGTCCACGCCGGGCTGGCTCGCCACCCTGCCGTTGCGGCTCGGACTGTGGGTCGCGGCGCTCCCCGGGGCGTTCCTGACCCTGGTGATGCCCGCCGCGGTGCTGCTCGGGCTGCTCGCCGCGCGGCACCGCGTCCTGGAGGAGCCGGGCCGGTACCTGCCCCTGCTCCGCCGCACCGCCGTCGTGGGCATCGCCGTCGGCTGGTCGGCGGGGCTCGCCCAGGCGCTCGTGCACGTCGGCGTCGTCGTCCTGCCGGACCCGGGCGCGTTCGCCGGTCTGCACATCGCCACCGGGATCTTCGCCGCCCTCGGCTACGTCGCGGTGTTCGGCCTCGTCGCGCACCGGCTCGGCACCCGTCCGGTGGCGCCGCTGCCGGTCCGGGCCCTCGTCGCGCTCGGCCGCCGGTCGCTGAGCGGCTACCTGGCGCAGTCGCTGCTGTTCGTGCCGCTGCTCGCCGCCTGGGGCCTCGGGCTGGGTGCCCACCTCTCGGGCTGGTCGGCGTCGCTGGTCGCGGTGGGAGTGTGGCTGCTCACCGTCGTCGTCGCGTACCGGCTCGACCGGGCTGGTGTCCGGGGGCCCGCCGAGACCCTGCTACGACGGCTGACCTACCGCTCGGCCGCCCGTCGGTGACCCCGCTCCGGGGGTGGCGGCACGGTGGCCGCACCGTCACCGTCGGCGTGCGGTGGCACCGCGGAAGCGTCGGCGTGCGGTGGCACCGCGGACGGAGGATCCCACCGGCCCGCGGGAACCCCACCGAGGGGCCGCACTAGCGTCCGGTGCGGCCGCACCCGTGGCCCGCCGCCCCCGACCCACCGGAGTACCGATGTCCCGTACCGAGCCCCTCGCCCGCACCCTGCACGACGTCGGACTGGCCGCCTGGTTCGGCGGGTCGCTGATGGGCGTCACCGGACTGAACGGCGCGCTCGACGCCGTCGGCGACCCGGCCGAGCGCGAGCGGCTCGCCGGGGCCGGCTGGGGCCGGTGGGGCCGGATCGGCAGCGCCGCGATGGCCACCCACCTGCTCGGTGGCGCGGGCCTGCTGGTGCGCGACGTGGCCCGTGCCCGGCGCGAGCCCGCCGCCGCCACCGCCGCGGTCTCCCGGGCCGCGCTCACCGGCGCGGCGCTCGCCGCGACCGCCTACGCGGGTGCCCTGGGACGGCGTGCCGGGTCGGAGGCCCCGGCCGGCGCCGGTCCGGCCGCGCCGGAGCCTGCCCTGGCGCGCCGGATCCGGGCGGTCGAGTGGGCCGTGCCCGCGTTGACCGGGGCCGCGGTCGTCGTCGGTGCCGTGCGCGGACGCTGACCCCGCACAGCACGACGGCCGGGCGGGGGGAGTCCCCGGCCCGGCCGTCGTCGTCGCGTGTGCCCTAGCGGGCGAACGCCTTCTCGATCAGCTCGGCCTGCTCGACCTCGTGCACCTTCGACGAGCCGGCGGCCGGGGCCGCCATCCGCCGCCGGGACACCCGGGTGAAGTTGCCCTGCAGCTGCGGGAGCTTCTGCGGCAGCTCCAGGCCGTAGTACGGCCACGAGCCCTGGTTGGCCGGCTCCTCCTGGACCCAGCGGACGTCACCGGCGGCCTCGGGGTAACGCTCGAGGACGGCGGCGATCTCCTCGGCCGGCATCGGGTAGAGCCGCTCGACCCGGACCAGCGCGGCCTCGTCGACCGACTCGTCGCCGTTCTTGCGGCGCTTGTCGCGTGCCGCGGCCAGCTCCCAGTAGATCTTGCCGGAGCAGAAGAGCACCCGCTTCACGCCGGAGACGCGCTCGCCCTTGCCGGCGTGCTCGGGGTCGTCGATGACCGGGCGGAACCGGCCCTCGGTGAAGTCCGACAGCGGGCTGACGACCTGCTTGGCGCGCAGCATCCACTTCGGCGTGAACACCACCAGCGGCCGGCGCACCCCGTCCAGGGTGTGCTGGCGCAGCAGGTGGAAGTAGTTCGCCGGCTCCGAGGGCAGCGCGACGGTCATCGAGCCCTCGGCGCACAGCTGCAGGAAGCGCTCGATGCGCCCGGAGCTGTGGTCGGGGCCCTGGCCCTCCAGGCCGTGCGGCAGCAGCAGCGCGACGTCGGAGAGCTGGCCCCACTTGGCCTCGCCGGAGGAGATGAACTCGTCGATGATCGACTGGGCACCGTTGACGAAGTCGCCGAACTGGCCCTCCCACATCACGAGCGCGTCCGGGTTGGCGACCGAGTAGCCGTACTCGAAGCCGACCGCGGCGAACTCCGACAGTGCCGAGTCGTAGGGCAGGAACCGGCCCTGGCCCTCGGCCAGGTTGCGCAGCGGGAAGTACTCGGCGCCGGTGTGCCGGTCGATCAGGACCGAGTGCCGCTGCACGAAGGTGCCACGACGGGAGTCCTGACCGGACAGCCGGACCAGCCGGCCGTCCATCGCCAGCGAGCCGAGGGCGAGCAGCTCGGCGAAGGCCCAGTCGACGTCGCCCTCGCGGGACATCTTCTCGCGCTTGCGCAGCACGGGCTCGACCCGCTTGTGCACCGCGAACCCCTCGGGGAGGTTGGTGTGCACGTCGCCGATCCGGTGCACGACCTCGAGCGGGACCGAGGTGTCGAGGTCGGACGGGACGAGCTGCTCCGACTCGATCGACGGCGACATCACCGGCGGGGTCTTCTCGAGCTCGCGCACCTCGTTGAAGACGTGCTCGAGCTGGTTGGAGAAGTCCTTGAGCGCCTGCTCGGCCTCCTCCATGGTGATGTCACCACGGCCGATCAGCGACTCGGTGTAGATCTTCCGGACGCTGCGCTTGGCGTCGATGATGTCGTACATCGACGGCTGGGTCATCGAGGGGTCGTCGCCCTCGTTGTGGCCCCGGCGCCGGTAGCAGATCATGTCGATCACGACGTCGTTGTTCCAGCGCTGGCGGTACTCGACGGCCAGCTTGGCGACCCAGACACATGCCTCCGGGTCGTCGCCGTTCACGTGGAAGACCGGTGCGCCGATCATCTTCGCCACGTCGGTGCAGTACTGCGAGGAGCGCGAGTGCTCCGGCGCGGTGGTGAACCCGACCTGGTTGTTGACCACGACGTGCACGGTGCCGCCGGTGCGGTACCCGCGCAGCAGCGCGAGGTTCAGCGTCTCGGCGACGACTCCCTGGCCGGCGAACGCCGCGTCGCCGTGCATGAGCACCGGCAGCACGGTGAAGCCGCCGTCGCCCTTGTCGAGCAGGTCCTGCTTGGCGCGGACGATGCCCTCCAGCACCGGGTCCACGGCCTCCAGGTGCGACGGGTTCGCGGTCAGCGAGACGGCGGTCTCGCCGTCGCCGAACATCCGGAAGTACTTGCCCTCGGCGCCGAGGTGGTACTTCACGTCGCCGGAACCGTGCGCCTGGCCCGGGTCGAGGTTGCCCTCGAACTCGCGGAATATCTGGCTGATCGGCTTGCCGACGATGTTGGCCAGCACGTTGAGCCGGCCGCGGTGCGGCATGCCGATGACGACCTCGTCGAGCTCGCGCTCGGCGGCCTTGTCCAGCACGGCGTCGAGCAGCGGGATGACGGTCTCGCCGCCCTCCAGCGAGAACCGCTTCTGCCCGACGTACTTGGTCTGCAGGAAGGTCTCGAAGGCCTCGGCCGCGTTCAGCCGGGACAGGATGTACTTCTGCTCCGAGGAGTCCGGCTTGACGTGCGGGACCTCGATGCGCTCCTCGAGCCACTTGCGCTGCTCGGGGTCGGCGATGTGCATGTACTCCGTGCCGATGGTGCGGCAGTAGGAGTTGCGCAGCAGGCCGAGCACGTCGCGCAGCTTCATGTGGCTCTGCCCGCCGAACCCGCCGACCGCGAAGTCGCGGTCGAGGTCCCACAGGGTCAGGCCGTGGCTGAGGACGTCGAGGTCGGGGTGGCGGCGCTGGCGGTAGTTTAGCGGGTCGGTGTCGGCCATCAGGTGGCCGCGGGTCCGGTAGGACTCGATCAGCTCCAGCACGCGGGCGGTCTTGTCGACCTCGCCCTCGGGGAAGTCCTGCACCCAGCGGACCGGCTCGTACGGCACCCGCAGCGAGGCGAAGACGTCGTCGTAGAAGCCGTCCTCGCCGAGGAGCAGCTGGTGGATCCGGCGCAGGAAGTCGCCGGACTCGGCGCCCTGGATGATCCGGTGGTCGTAGGTCGAGGTCAGGGTGATGATCTTGGAGATGCCGAGCTCGACGAGCCGCTCCTCCGACGCACCCTGGAACGCGGCCGGGTACTCCATCGCGCCGACGCCGATGATCGCGCCCTGGCCCACGGTCAGCCGCGGCACCGAGTGGTTCGTGCCCAGCGTGCCCGGGTTGGTGAGGCTGATCGTGGTGCCGGAGAAGTCCTCGGCGGTCAGCTTGCCCTCGCGGGCCTTGCGGACCATGCCCTCGTAGGCCTGCCAGAACTGCGCGAACGACATGTTCTCGCAGCCCTTGATGGACACGACGATCAGCGTGCGGCTGCCGTCCTTGCCCGCCATGTCCATGGCCAGGCCGAGGTTCACGTGCTCCGGCGTGGCGACCGAGGCCTTGCCGTCGGTCTCGACGAAGTGCCGGTTCATGTTCGGGAAGTCGGCCAGGGCCCGGACCAGCGCGTAGCCGATCAGGTGCGTGAACGACAGCTTCCCGCCGCGGGTGCGCTTGAGGTGGTTGTTGATGACGATGCGGTTGTCGGCCAGCAGCTTGGCCGGGACCGCACGGACGCTGGTCGCGGTCGGCAGCGTGAGGGACGACGTCATGTTCTTGGCGATGGCGTTCGCGGCACCGCGCAGCGGGGTGGTGGTCGCGCCACCCCCGTCCTGCGCCGGCTTCGCGGCCTTGGAGCCGCTGCCCGCGGCCGGCTTGGCCGACGACCCGTTCGACGACGCCGGTGCCGGGGCGCTCGCGGTGCGCAGGCGCTCCTCGGCGGGCGGCGGCTCGGCCTTCGGGGTGACCGGCGGCGGGACGTCGCGAGAGGTGGCGGTGCCGTTGCCCCCGGCCTTCCCGCCGTTCGTCACGGCCTTCTGGGCCGGGGCGTCGCCGGAGCCGGCCGCGCCGGTCCCCTTGCTGCTCACGGTGCCGCTTCCGGCGCCGTTCCCGGTGCCGTGCCCACTGCCCTGGTCGTCCTCGGTGCCCGCGCCGCGGGTGACACCACCCGAGGAGGTCGGGGCGGAGCCGTTGCCGGAGGAGGTGTCGTCGGACTCCTCGGTCCCGACGGACGACGAGGAGGAGGCCTTCTCACCGCCCTTGCCGTAGTCGGCGAAGAACTCGTGCCAGGCCGGGTCCACGGCCGACGGGTCCTCCTGGAAGCGCTGGTACATCTCCTCGACGAGCCACTCGTTCGGACCGAAGTCGCTCGCCTGATGGGAGGTACTGCTCGATGACACTCTGCGTCAACCGCCTTGATAGCTGCTCGATTTTTCGCGACCGGCTACCAGGTTAGTCCCCTTGGCGCGAGACCGGGCAGTGTGCCGGGTCCCACTTCGTGATCGTTTCGTGATCGACCGCCCGCGGACGGCGAGCGGCACGATTCAGAAGCCGGGCGGGGAGCCGAGCACGTCGACCACGGAGGTCTGCGTGGTCGTCTCGGCGACGACGGTGCCGACCGGCGGGCCGACGCGGGCCGGGCGCCGGACGGTGTCGCGCTCGCCGGCGTACTGCCCGTCGACAGGGGAGATCAGCAGCTCGGTGCGGACCGGCCCGTCGTCGTGGACGAGGGTGGGGTGCCGCTCGCCGTCGAGGTTGTCGGTCTCGCCGAGGGAGACGGCGGGCATCCGGCGCAGCGCGGCGTACAGCACCGCGCGCAGCTCGGCGGGGACCCGGCAGGTCCGCAGCGCGCTCACGGCGCTGGGGAACGGGCCGGTGTAACCGCGGCCGGGCGGGCTGTCGGCGATCAGCCGGTCCAGCATCGCCGCCGGGTCGCGGGGCAGGCCGGCGAGGAACGCCTCGGTCGGGTTGGCCCACGAGCCGACCTTCGCGGCGGGCCGGTGGCCGTGGAGCTCGGCGTAGAAGTCCCCGTGCGGGGCGCGGAAGCGGCCGGTGGGCCACTGGTCGGCGATGTCGAAGCCGTCCTCGATCGCCGCCGCGCCGTCACCGCACAGCCAGTGCACGCGGCCGGTCAGCTCGCGGTCGAGCAGCCAGTCCTGGGCCGGGTCGAGCGGCGTCCACTGCTGGAGCAGGTGCTCGCTGTAGTGGACACAGAGCTCGTCGCGGGCGAAGCAGGTCCCCATCCACCAGGCGTGCGTCGCCGTGTGCCGGTACTGACCGGGGGAGATCGGCTCGTCGGAGGTCCGGATGGCGAGCTCCAGCAAGTCGGTCTCCTCGTCATGTCGCGAGTCCTGTCGCGGGTGCCCCGCCGGGGGTTGCCCGGAGCACCGTGAACCGTGGATGACGTCACACATTCTCTACGCCCCGCCTACGAGCCGTGACAGGACCCCCCGGTACTGGGCCGAACGGCGCAATGTCGCAGGTCCCTCCGTCGGGGGGCGGCGTGGCGCTCACGCGGCCGCGCCGCGGCCGGACGGCCGGAGCCCGCGGTGGCGTCCGGCGCGACGGCGGACGGGTCCTGGCCCGCGCAGGCGGTGCGGCCCGGAGAGCCCGGCGAACCGGGCTCCGGCCACGACCGCGTCGCGCTCGTCGGGGGTGAGGTCCTGACCAACGGTGCTGTCGACCACGTCACCCAGATGAGCACGCCCGCGCGGGCCCGGCAAGCCGGGACCCGGGACGTCGACCCAGGACATCGGCCCAGGACGTCGACCTACGACATCCAGGTCTTGAGCTTCTCGAACGTGTGGTTCACGTCGTTGGTCATCGGGTTCACGTGCAGGTGGGTGATCCCGTTCTCGCGCAGGGCGGCGATCCGCTCGCGGACGTGCCCCTCGGGGCCGATCAGGGTGACCTTGTCGATGAAGTCGGCGGGGAGGGCGGCCATGGCCTCCTCCTTCTTCCCGTCCAGGTAGAGGTCCTGCACGGTCTTCGCCTCGTCGGCGTAGCCCTGCTTGGCGAACACGGTGTTGTAGAAGTTCTTCCCGCGCGCCCCCATGCCGCCGATGTAGAGCGCGTAGAGGCCGCGGGCGGCCTGGCGGGCGGGCTCGAAGAACTCCTCCTCGAGCGCGACGATCCCGCCGCCGGTGATCTGCAGCGGACCCAGCTCGGGGGCGCGCTTGGCGTAGCCGGCCTGCAGCGCGGGCCCGAAGACCTCCTGGATCTTCTCCGGCAGCACGACGTGCGGGAGCCAGCCGTTCGCCAGCTCCGCGGTCATCTCCAGGTTCTTCTCGCCCAGCGCGGCGACCCAGACCGGGATGTCGGCGCGCTTCGGGTGGTTGATGATCTTCAGTGGCTTGCCGAGGCCGGTGCCGCCGGGCAGCGGGATCGGGTAGAGCCCGTCGTTGGTGAGCTTCTCCTCCCGCTTCCAGACCTTGCGGCAGATCTCGATGATCTCGCGCGTGCGCCCGACCGGCTTGTCGTAGGCGACCCCGTGGAAGCCCTCGATGACCTGCGGGCCGGACGCGCCGAGGCCCAGGTTGAACCGACCGTCGGACAGGGCGTCGAGGCCGGCCGCGGTCATCGCGGTCAGGGTCGGGGTGCGCGAGTAGATCGGCAGGATCGCCGACCCGATCTCGAGACGCTCGGTGCGGGCGGCGAGGTAGCCGAGCAGGGAGACGGCGTCGAACGAGTACGCCTCGGCGGCCCAGACGACGTCGAGGCCGGCGCGTTCCATGTCGGTGACGGCGTCCGCGTTGCGGATCGGGTCGTCGCCGTAGGGGAGGACGGTGGAGAGCTTCACTCCCCGTTCAGTACTCACAAGTTACTCGTCGGTCAAGTCCGGGCCGGGGCGGAACCCGAATCCGAACAGGGGGGTTAACCGCACTGCCCGCGGGGTAGGGGTGCCGCGACAGTGGGACGCATGACGCTCGAGGCCGCACCACCCCGCAGCACGTCCGAGAAGCGGACGCCCGCTCCGATCGTCGACGGGCAGCGCCCGCCCGGCGCGATGTTCCTGGTCGGACTGTTCGTGATCCTCCCGACGCTCGCGCTGTTCGCCGCCGTCCCGCTCGCCTGGGGCTGGGGTCTCGGGTGGGTCGACGTCGCGCTGTTCGTCGTCTTCTACGCCGTCAGCGGCCTGGGTGTGACCGTCGGTTTCCACCGCTACTTCACCCACGGCTCGTTCAAGGCGAACCGTCCGCTGCGGATCGCCCTGGCGATCGCCGGCAGCATCTCGCTGCAGGGCAGCGTGCTCGACTGGGTCGGCGACCACCGCCGCCACCACGCGTTCTCCGACAAGGAGGGCGACCCCCACTCGCCGTGGCTCTACGGCACCGGCGCCTCGGCGCTGGTCAAGGGCTTCTGGCACTCGCACCTGGGCTGGCTGTTCGACCGCGACCTCACCAACATGAAGCGGTTCGCCCCGGACCTGCTCGCTGACCGCGACATGATGCGCGTCGAGAAGGCGTTCCCGCTGATCGTCGTCTTCAGCCTGGCGGGCCCGGCGCTCATCGGCGGTCTGGTGACCATGTCCTGGTGGGGCGCGTTCACCGCGTTCTTCTGGGCCGGTCTGGTCCGCGTCGCGGTGCTGCACCACGTCACCTGGTCGATCAACTCGATCTGCCACATCTGGGGCGAGCGTCCCTTCGCCTCCCGTGACAAGTCCGCCAACGTCTGGTGGCTGGCGGTCCTGTCCTTCGGCGAGTCCTGGCACAACCTGCACCACGCCGACCCGACCTGCGCCCGGCACGGTGTGAAGAAGGGCCAGATCGACATCTCGGCCGCCGTCATCCGCGGCTTCGAGAAGCTCGGCTGGGCGACCGCCGTCCGCTGGCCCACCACCCGCCGCCTCGAGAAGCTCTCGCAGAAGCCGGTGCCTGCCGCGGCCTGACCCGTCCGCGTCATACGCCCGACGCCCCCGGTGCCCCGTGCGCCGGGGGCGTCGTCGTGTCCGGGGGGGGGGCTAGCGGCGACGCCGGGCCGGTCGCCGCTTCGCCGCCGTCGACGCGGGGCGGCGCGCCGGCGCGGCCGGTGGCTCGCTGCGCCGGGTCCGGGTGCTGTGTGCCGAGCGGCCGCGCACGATCCCGATGAACTCCTCCATCAGGTCGCTGTTCTCGGCGTCCGGCCAGGTCAGCGCGACGCCGGAGCCCGGCGCGTCGACCAACGGCCGGTAGGTGAGGTCCCGGCGGTGGTGCAGCCGGGCCAGCGACTGCGGGACGACCAGCAGCCCGACCCCCGCCGCGACGATCTCGACCGCCTCGGCCGTCGTCGGCGGGGTGTACTCCGCGGCCCGGCCGGGCGGCCCGTCGGGCCAGTCGAGGGTGTCGTCGCCGGTGCGCAGGACGATCTCGTCGGTCAGGTCGGCGACGGTCACCTCGTCGGCCGCGGTCACCACGTGCTCCTTCGGGACCACCACCACGGTCGTCTCGGTGTAGAGCGGGATCGCGTGCAGTCCGGTCCGGTCGATCGGCAGCCGGGCGACGGCCGCGTCCACCGTGCCCGCGCGGACCAGGTCCGCGGCCTCGGCCGGGCTCACCGTGTGCAGCTCCAGGGGGACCCCGGGGCGGCGCTCGGCCCACATCCGGGTCCACTTGCCGGGGGTGACGCCCGGGACGTAGCCGAGGTGGAAGGACGTGGCGGTCACCGGTCGAGGCTAGCCGCCTAGCCTGGTGACATGACGCGCCAGAGGTCCGCCCAGACGATGAAGCCCGCGACCGCGGCGAAGAAGCTCGGTGTGCTCCTCGACGCCACCCCCGCCGACTTCCGCGAGGGGGTCGTCTCCCGCGACGAGCTCGACGCGCTGCAGGCCGACCCGCCGGAGTGGCTGCGCGAGCTGCGCGCCACCGGGCCGCACCCGCGCCCGGTCGTCGCGGACCGGCTCGGGGTGTCGATCTCGGGACTGGCCCGCGCCGGGATCACCGAGCCGCTGACCACCGAGCAGATCGCCGCGATCAAGGCCGAGGAGCCCGAGTGGCTGGCCCGTGAGCGCGCCACCCGCGCCGAGAGCCAGCGCGAGGCCGCTCGGCTGAAGGCCGAGCAGCAGAAGAACTAGCACGAGGACCGGAACCGTCCTCGTCCGCCGCCAGGCTCGGGGCATGACGAGCTACCTGCTGGTTCCCGGGTTCTGGATCGACGCGACGGCATGGAGCGCGGTCGCGGGCGACCTGCGCGCCCGCGGGCACGACGTCACCGCGCTCGACCTCGGTCACGGGCCCGGGGCCACCGCCCGGACCCGCGTCGACGACGTGCTCGCCGCGCTGGGTGGCGCGGGCGAGCCGGTCGTGCTCGTCGGTCACAGCGGCGCGGGCCCGGTCTGCGCGGCGGCGGCCGAGCGGGCCCGGGACCGGGTCGCGCACCTGGTGTTCGTCGACACCGGACCGCTGCCCGACGGGGTCGCGCAGATCGACTTCACTCCGCCCGACGCGCAGGCCGCGACCCGGGCGACCCTCGCCGAGCACGGTGCACTGCCGATGCCGTCCCGCGCCGAGCTCGACGCCGCGGGCAGCAGCACCGCAGGCATCCCCGACACCGTCTTCGACGACGTCCGTGCCCGCTCGACGGCCGAGCCGCCCGGGGTGGTGCTCACCGGCGCCCGTCGCGGAACGCCCGATCTCTCGCTGCCGAAGACCGTCGTGGCCTGCAGCTTCACCCCCGCCGATGCCCGCGAGCTGATCGACGCCGGGGTGCCCGGGTTCGCGGAGATGGACGGTCCGGAGTGGACGTTCGTGGTGCTGCCGACGGGGCACTGGCCGATGCTCTCCGCGCCGTCGGAGCTCGCGGGGGTGCTCGACGGGCTGGGGTGATCCCGCCCGTCGCGCATTCCGGTCGCGCCGCCGCTCTGCCGTCCCGTCCCGGCCCGCCGCCCGGCCCGGCGGTCGGCCCATCGCCCGGCCCGCCGGTTGGCCCGCCGCCCGGCTCGCCGGTCGGCCCATCGCCCGGCCCGCCGCCCGCCCCGCTGTCCGGCCCGCCGGTCGCCGAGATGCAGCTCAGCGGGCCGTGGAGATCGACAGCTCCCGCTGAGCTGCATCTCGACGACCCTCGGATGTCGCGATGCGGGTCAGGGCTGTGCGCACGTGCGCCGGGGCAGCCCTCGGCTGCATCGCGGCGCGGTCGAGTCGTATCAGCACTCCTTGCTCAAAGTATCTTGATAAAGGTATGTTGACTTCTGTGCCGAAGGAGCCCTACACCCTCACCGACCCCGCGCGGCTGCGCGCGCTGTCCCATCCGCTGCGGGTGGAGCTGCTGGAGGTGGTCGGGCTCGAACGGACCGCGACGGCCACCCGGTGCGCCGAGCTCACCGGCGAGAGCGTGGCCAGCTGCGCGTACCACCTGGGGATCCTCGCCAAGTACGGCTTCGTCGAGCCGGCCGAGGGCGGCCGCGGCCGGGAGAAGCCCTGGAAGCTCGTCCGCTACGGCCAGTCCTGGGGCGTCGAGGACGGCATGGAGCCGGAGACCGCGATGGCGGCGGAGACGCTGTCGGAGGTCTACGTCGACCGGGTCGCCGAGAAGATGAAGCGGTGGTTCCGGCGCGCCGGGGCCGAGGCACCCGAGTGGCGTGAGGGTGCCGGGTTCTCGGCGGGCTCCACCTGGATGACCGCTGAGGAGCTCGGCGCGCTGCACGACGAGCTGATCGCCGTCTCGCGACGGTTCGAGCAGCGGCAGCACGACCCGTCGGTCCGTCCGCCGGGGGCACGTCCGGTCGAGTTCTTCTTCGGCACGTGGCTCCCGCGACCGCCGCACGAGATCACCCCGTCCGAACCGCCGGGAGGCGGGTCGTGATCGAGGACCACTGGGCCCGGCTCGCGCGGGCGCGGATGGCGGACCTGCACCGCGAGGCCGAGGCTCACCGTCTCGGTCGCGGCCGCCCCCGTCCGCGGGTGCGGGACTCCCTGCACTCCGCCTACGCCCGTCTGTGGTGGGCCGTCCGCCCGCGTGCCGGGACCTGGGCCCCACGGCTGCTGCAGCACTGACGCCCCGGTCCACGGGACGCCCGTCGACCGGCACCGCCGGCGCCGACCCGCCGAGATGCAGCTCAGCGGGAGTTGTGGATCTCCCCAGCCCGCTGAGCTGCATCTCGGTGTCCGGAATGCGTCGAGATGCAGCTCAGGGTCCGTGCGGGGGGCCGGACATGACGACGCCCGGGCCGGTGACCCGGCCCGGGCGTCGTGACGTGCTGCTACGCGACGATCAGACGTCGTAGCGGTCGGCCATCATGACCTTGTCCCAGGCGGCGACGAAGTCGCGGACGAACTTCTCCTTCGCGTCGTCGGAGGCGTAGACCTCGGCGACGGCGCGCAGCTCGGAGTTCGACCCGAAGACCAGGTCGGCGCGGGTGCCGGTCCACTTGACGTTCCCGGAGGCGTCGACGGCCTCGAAGGAGTCGTCGTCGCCGGCCACCGAGCGCCACTGGACGTCGCCGGCCAGCAGGTTGGTGAAGAAGTCGTTGGACAGCGTGCCGACCCGGTCGGTGAACACGCCGGCCGTCGACCCGCCGGTGTTGGCGCCCAGCACGCGCAGGCCGCCGACCAGCACGGTCATCTCCGGGGCGGAGACGCCGAGCAGGTTCGCGCGGTCGACGAGCAGGAACTCGCCGGGCAGGGTGTGGCCCTTGCCGCGGTAGTTGCGGAAGCCGTCGGCGGTGGGCTCCAGGTAGGAGAACGACTCGACGTCGGTCTTCTCCTGGGTGGCGTCGGTCCGGCCCGGGACGAACGGCACGGTGATGTCGTGCCCGCCGTCCTTGGCGGCCTTCTCCAGGGCGGCGGCACCGGCCAGCACGACGAGGTCGGCGAAGGAGATCTTCTTGCCGCCGGTCAGGGAGCCGTTGATCTCGGACTGGAGCGACTCCAGCGCCGAGACGACCTGGCGCAGCGTGTCGGGGTCGTTGACCTCCCACTGCAGCTGCGGCTCCAGGCGGATGCGGCCGCCGTTGGCGCCACCGCGCTTGTCGGACTGGCGGAACGACGAGGCCGCGGCCCAGGCGGTCTTGATCAGGTCGGTGACCGACAGGCCGGACTCCAGGACCTTCGCCTTGATCGACGCGACGTCGTCGGCGTCCACCAGCGGGTGGTCGACGGCCGGGACCGGGTCCTGCCACAGGAGCTCCTCCTGCGGCACCCAGGCGCCGATGTAGCGCTCCTTCGGGCCCATGTCGCGGTGGGTCAGCTTGTACCAGGCGCGACGGTAGGTGTCCTCGAACTCGGACGGGTTGTCCAGCCAGCGACGGGTGATCTCGCCGTAGACCGGGTCCACGCGCAGCGCGACGTCGGTGACCAGCATCCGCGGCTTGCGGTTCGGGTAGCCGGGCTCGGGGTCCGGGATGACCTCCGGGCCGTCCTTGGCGACGAACTGCCTGGCGCCGGCCGGCGACTCCTCCAGCTCCCACTCGTAGGCGTAGAGGTGCTTGAGGTAGTCGTGGCTCCACCGGTTCGGGGTGCGGGTCCAGATGACCTCGAGCCCGGATGTGATGGCGTCGCGGCCCTTGCCCTTGCCGTAGTTCTGCTTCCAGCCCAGGCCCTGCTCGGTGATGTCGGCGGCCTCCGGCTCGGGGCCGACGTTGCCGTTCTCGTCGGGGTTGGCGGCACCGTGGGTCTTGCCGAGGGTGTGGCCGCCGACGATCAGCGCCGCGGTCTCCTCGTCGTTCATCGCCATCCGGCCGAAGGTCTCGCGGATGTCGCGCGCGGCGGCGATCGGGTCACCGCTGGCGTCCGGGCCCTCCGGGTTGACGTAGATCAGGCCCATGTGCGACGCGCCGAGCGGCTTCTCCAGCTCGCGGTGGGCGAAGTCCTTGCTGCCGCCGTAGCGCGCCTCGTTGCCCAGCCAGACGTTCTCCGAGCCCCAGTACACGTCCTCGTCGGGCTCCCACACGTCGGCGCGGCCGCCGGCGAAGCCGAACATCGGGAAGCCGGAGATCTCGTGCGCGCGGTTGCCCGCGAAGACCATCAGGTCGGCCCAGGAGACCTTGCGGCCCCACTTCTGCTTGACCGGCCAGAGCAGCCGGCGGGCCTTGTCCAGGTTGCCGTTGTCCGGCCAGCTGTTCAGCGGGGCGAAGCGCTGCATGCCGGCGCCCGCGCCGCCGCGGCCGTCGTAGGTCCGGTAGGTGCCCGCGGAGTGCCAGGCCATCCGGATGAAGAACCCGGCGTAGCTGCCGTGGTCGGCCGGCCACCAGTCCTGCGAGGTGGTGATGACGGCGTCGACGTCGCGCGCGAGCTCGTCGAGGTCGACGGTCGCGAACTCCTTCGCGTAGTCGAAGTCCGGCTCCATCGGGTCCGACGCGGGAGCGTGCTTGCGGAGGATCTTCAGGTTGAGCTGGTTGGGCCACCAGCTCTGGTTGCCGCCACCCTCGGTGGGGTGCGCGATGCGACCGGCGGCGACGGGGCAACCGCCGTCCTGCTCGCGGTTCATCTCGCTCTCGACGGTGGGGTGCTCGTCAGACACGGGACATCCTCTCGGGATCAGTGGATGAGCAGTCGGGGCACCGTCCCCAGTAGACGACCTCGGCCTCGTCGATCACGAAGCCGCTGTCGTCGGAGGCGGTGAGACAGGGTGCGGAGCCGACGGCGCAGTCGACGTCGGCGATGGCGCCACAGGATCGGCAGACCACGTGGTGGTGGTTGTCGCCGACCCGCGCCTCGTACCGCGCGACGGAGCCGGTGGGCTGGATCCGTCGGACCAGCCCTGAGGAGTGCAGCGCACGCAGCACGTCGTAGACGGCCTGGTGCGACACCTCCCCGAGGTCCTCCCGCACGACACGGATGATCGACTCCGTGTCCGCGTGCTGGTGGGAGTGGACCGCCTGCAGCACGGCCAGGCGAGGACGCGTCACGCGCAGCGACGCTCCACGCAACATGCCCTCGTAGTCCGATGCGTTCGACACGGCGGCGAGCCTGCCCGCTTTTCTTGAGTCAGTCAAGTTTCGGCGTGTCTCAGTATGAGACCGGCGCCACATCACCTGGAACGGTGGCCGGAGGTCCTTCTCGACGATCTTGCCGGTCGGGCTGCGAGGGGGCCCCGACAGGGCGTCGACGGTCGTCGGACATGTGAACGACGCGCGGTGGGCGCGCGCATGAACCGGCAGGTCCTCGGGGTCGATGCGGGCGCCGGGGGAGGGTGCGACGCAGGCCTTCGGCGCCTCGCCCCGGCGGTCGTCGGGCGCCCCGATGACGGCGACGTCGCCGACGCCGGCCGGGCGTCCGTGTCATCACGATCCGCGCGCCCCGGGCCGGCGCGACGAACGCGTCGCTGGTCCCGTCGACGTGGAACAGCGGCATCGCGCCCTGTGTGACGTCGGACGGGGCCCGGGCGTCAGTGGCAGGCGGCGGGGAAGGCGGGCCGCAGGTCGAGGGGGTTGATGTAGTCGCGGTAGCGCGCGACCAGATCGCCGTCGAAGGTGACCACCGCGACGTAGGAGATCGCGGCCGGGGTCCCGTCGGCGAAGTGGCCGGTCGAGGACCACTCGGCGGTCAGGGTGTCGCCGCCCTCGTGGATCCGCAGGTCGTGCATCCCGCCGTCGAGGGTCAGGAGATCGGGCACGGTGCGCATCCAGGCCTCGATGGCCTCCCGGCCCTCGACGCGTGTGGGCATCCCCTCCGGGGCGAACGGGAACTCGTGCACGGCGTCCTCGCGGTACATGGCCATGAACGTCTCGACGTCCTCCCGGTGGAAGGCCTCGAGGCCGGTGGTCAGCAGTCGGACCCGGTCGCCGGTGGACGTGGACATCGCATCCCTCCGTTCCTTCGACGGAACGGTGCCGTTCCGTTTTGGTGTCCGAGGCTGGGTCGACGACCGACGGAACGCAAGCGTTCCGTCGGCGGCTAGGATGTCGGCGTGACGCTCCGACGAACCACCGGCGGCGGATCGGTGCTGCGCCCCCGTGTCACCGAGGCGATCGTGTCCGCGGCCTTCGCCGAGCTGGCCGCGTCCGGGTACGCCCGCCTGTCGATGGAGGCGGTCGCCCGGCGTGCGGGTGTGGGCAAGGCGGCGCTCTACCGCCGCTGGTCGTCGAAGGAGCAGATGCTGGCCGACCTGGTCCGCCAGGCCGTCGCCGACACCTTGCCGCCCGCCCCGGCGACCGGGGCGTTCCGCAGCGACCTGCGTGAGCTGCTCGGTGCCCTGCGCGACCAGGTGGCCACCCCGGTGGTGGCGGCGGTGGTCCCGACGCTGCTCGCCGAGCTCCGCCACACCCCGGCGCTGGCCGAGGTGCTGCAGACGGACGTGGCCGGTCCGCGGCGGGAGGTCGGCGTGCAGATGCTCCGCGCGGCGATCGCGCGGGGGGACCTGCCGCCGTCGGTGGACGTCGATCTCGCGGTCGACCTCCTGATCGCCCCGCTGCTGTTCCGGGTGCTGGTCACGGGGGCGGCGTGCGACGACCCGTACCTGGACACGCTCGCCGCGGCCGTCGAGGCGGCGGTCCGCGCCACCGTGTAGCGGTCGGGGCCCCGACGGCCACGGTCCGGTCGGTCCCGCGCCGCCCGGAACGGTGCGGGGCCCGCCTCCCGCCGCGATCCCGGGCTGGGCGAGGATTGGCGGCAGGCGATGCCCCGGTGCGAACCCCGGGGCGCGACGCGAGACGGACGGAGACCGGAGTGCAGGAGACCGCGTCCACGGACCCGGCGACGGCGGCCGGGAGCGGGCGGATCGTCGTCGAGGGGCTCGGCAAGAGGTTCGGCCCGGTCGAGGCCGTGCACGACCTGTCGTTCACCGTCGAGCCCGGCTCGGTGACCGGGTTCCTCGGGCCCAACGGCTCGGGCAAGACGACGACGCTGCGGATGATCCTCGGCCTGGTCGTGCCCAGCACCGGGCGCGCGCTCGTCGACGGGGTGCCGTTCTCCGCGCTGGTCTCGCCCGGCCGCGTCGTCGGCGCGGTGCTGGAGGTGCAGGGGGTGCATCCGCGACGCACCGCCCGCGCACACCTGCGCGCCGCGGCCGCCGCGATCGGCGTGCCCGACACCCGGGTCGACGAGGTGCTCACCCTGGTGGGCCTGGCCGCCGCCGCGGACCGCTCGGCGGGTGGGTTCTCGCTCGGCATGAACCAGCGGCTGGCCCTGGCGGTGGCACTGCTCGGCGACCCGCGCATCCTCGTGCTCGACGAGCCGGGCAACGGCCTGGACCCCGACGGCATCGCCTGGCTGCGCTCGTTCCTGCAGGCCTTCGCCGCGTCGGGGCGCAGCGTGCTCGTCTCCTCCCACCAGCTGGCCGAGATGGAGCTGACCGCGCAGCGGCTGGTCGTCATCGACCGTGGTGCCTGCCGCTTCGACGGCACCGTCGCCGAGCTGCGCGCCGGCCACGGCTCGCGCGTGCTCGTGCGCGCCGCGGACCCGGCCCGGCTGGCCGAGGCGCTCGCCACGGACGGGATCACCGAGATCGACCGCGTCGACGACGGCGTGCTGGCCGTCGGCGGGGCCGACGCGGTCCGCGTCGGGGACCTGGCGCTCGCCGCGGGCGTCGCCGTGTACGGGATGAGCGAGGAGCGGGCCGGGCTGGAACAGATGTTCCTGCGCCTGCTCGCCGGGGAGGAGCAGCGCTGATGGCGACCGTGAGCCTCGACCGCTTCCGCGCGGTGCTGACCGCGGAGGTCCGCAAGACCCTGTCCACCCGGGTGTGGTGGCTGCTGTTCCTCCCGGTGCTGCTGCTCGCGCTGGCCCAGAGCCTGCTCGGCAGCATCCTGCAGCTGCTCGTGCCGCAGGCCACCGAGACCTCCTCGATCCTGATGCTCGCGGGCCTGGCGTCGGCCCTGACCATGACCGCGATCGTCGGCGCCGCCTTCGGGACCCTGCTGGGCACCGGCGACTTCCGGCACCGCACGGTCACGCTGGCCTACCTGACCGGGTCCCGGGGCCAGGTGCTCGCGGCCAAGGCGGTGATCGCCGCCGTCGTCGCCGGGCTGTACGCACTGGCCCTCGTCGTGGTCGGCCCGCTGCTCGGCGGTGCGACGCTCGGCGGCCAGCAGCTCCCCGACCTCGGCCGGCTCGCCGGGCTGGGCGCGATCGGGATCCTGGTGTGCGCGCTGTGGGGGGTGCTCGGCGTCGCCGTCGGGACCCTGGTCACCAACCAGGCCGGGGCGCTCGCGCTCACCGTCGGCTACCTGCTGATCGGGGAGAACCTGATCGCCGGGGCGCTGCGCGCGGGCGACGGGTCCTCGCTCGGCGACCCGTCGGTGTTCGCCCGGCTGACCCCGTTCCTGCCCGGCAACGCCTGTGACCTCGCGGTCTGGGAGCCGGTCGTGAGCTCGGCGGGGCTGGGCGCGCAGTCCCGGTTCGTCCTGGAGTTCCTGGCCGGGGTCAGCGCCCCGCCGCCCGGCTGGGTCGGGCTGCTGGTCCTGGCGGCCTGGACGGCCGCAGGGATCGCGCTGGCCGCCGTCGTCGGGGCACGGCGGGACATCACCTGAGCAGTGCCGCTGCGCGTCCCGTCGATCAGTGCATGAGCGTTGTCCGCCCAGCTACCGGCAGCGCTCATGTACTGATCGACAGCGGAGCGCCGGGTCCGTGGGGGTGGTGCGGAGGAGCTGCCGCCGTCGACGGTGGATGCCCCGTATCGGGCGGCGTCGACGGGCCGGTTGTCGGGGGTCGGGCATAGCCTGGCGACGTGCCCACTCCCCACCCCTCCGCAGGCCCCGGCTGGATCCGCAGACTGGCCGCGGCCTGCATGCGGCACCGCCGCGTCACGGTCGGTGCGCTGGTCGCGTCCATGCTCGGCGTCGGGCTGGAGGCGATCGGCCCGCTGCTGATCCGCGAGGGCGTGAACGGCGCGATCGGCGGGGACACCGGCGTGCTCGCGCCGGTCGTCGGTGGGCTCCTGGTGCTGGGCGTGCTGAAGTTCGTCGGCGCGTTCGTGCGCCGCTACCTCGGCGGCAAGATGGCGCTGAACGTGCAGCACGACCTGCGGCGCGCGGTGTTCGGCGCGGTGCAGCGGATGGACGGGGTCCGCCAGGACCGGCTGCGCACCGGCCAGGTCGCCTCGCGGGCCATCTCCGACCTGCAGCTGGTGCAGGGCTTCCTGTCGATGGTTCCGCTGTCGGCGGGCACCGTCGTGCTGGTGGTCGTCGCGGTCGTCGCGATGCTGTACCTGTCTCCGTTGCTCACGGTGGTCGCGCTGGTCCTGCTGCCGCTGGCGTTCCTGGCCACCAACAGCATCCGGCGCAGGCTGTTCCCGGCCACCTGGTCCGCGCAGCAGCGGGCCGCCGAGATCGCCCAGCAGGTCGAGGAGACCGTCACCGGCGTGCGCGTGGTGAAGGGCTTCGGGCAGGAGGCCCGCGAGACCGCCACGCTGGAGGGCCGGGCCCGCCGGCTCTACGGCGAGCGGTTGCGGGCCGCCGGGCTGACCGCGCGGCTCAACCCGATGCTGCTGGCGCTGCCCGGCCTGGGGCAGGTCGCGGTGATCGGCATCGGTGGCTGGATGGCCGCCCGGGGCACGATCGACCTCGGCACGTTCCTGGCGTTCACCACCTACGTCGGCATGCTCGTCGGGCCCGCCCGGCTGATCGGCGCGCTCGTGGTCACCGCGCAGCTGACCCGGGCCGGCGCCGAGCGCGTCTTCGAGATCGTCGACTCCGCACCGGGGATCGTGGACCCGGAACGTCCGGCCTCGCTCCCCGAGGGCCCCCTGACCGTCGAGCTGGAGGACGTCCGGTTCGGCTACGAGCCCGCGGGCTCCGGCCCGGACGGCCACGCCGCCCCCGACCCGGTCCTGGACGGGCTCTCCCTGCGCGTCGAGCCCGGTGAGACCCTCGCCCTGGTCGGCCCGCCCGGCTCGGGCAAGTCGACGGTGGCGCTGCTGCTGCCCCGGTTCTACGACCCGCAGGCCGGGCGTCTCGCGATCGGCGGGGTGGACCTGCGCGACCTGCGGCTGCACGACCTGCGCGCCGAGCTGGGGGTGGTGTTCGAGGAGGCGTTCCTGTTCTCCGACACCATCCGCAACAACATCGCCTATGGCCGCCCCGACGCCGACGAGGACGAGATCCGCGCCGCCGCCGAGGCGGCGCAGGTCGCGTCGTTCGTCGAGGACCTGCCCGACGGCTACGACACCGAGGTCGGCGAGCGCGGCCTGACCCTGTCCGGTGGCCAGCGACAGCGGATCGCACTGGCCCGGGCGATGCTCACCCGGCCGCGGGTGCTCGTGCTCGACGACGCGACCTCCGCGGTCGACACCGCCACCGAGGCCGCGATCCACGAGACCCTGCACGAGCTGACCGCCGAGCGGACCACGCTGCTGGTCGCGCACCGCCGGTCCACCCTGGCGCTGGCCGACCGGATCGCGGTCCTGGACAAGGGGCAGGTGGTCGACACCGGCACCGAGGACGAGCTGCGCAGCCGGTGCGCGCTGTTCCGGGAGCTGCTGGCCACCGGCCCCGCCGACGAGCTGGGCGGCGGCACCCGCGCGGCCACCGTCGCCCCGGTCGGCGACGAGCCCGCGGACGACACCGGCGGGGCGGGCGCCGGCGAGACGATGGCGGCGTTCGAGGCAGCCGTCCCGGCCGTCACCCCGGAGCTGTGGCCGCGGGTCAGCGTCGAGCAGGACCCGGACCGGGCCCTGACCCGCGGCGGCGGAGGCGGCGCGGCCGGGTGGGCGGGCGGGATCAGCGCGACCCCCGAGCTGCTCGAGTCCGTCGCGAAGCTGCCCCCGGTGACCGAGACGCCCCGGCTGCACGGCGACGACGACCCGACGGCCCCCGACCCCGCGTTCCGGCTGTCCTCGCTGCTGCGGCCGGTGCGCTGGCTGCTGGTGCTCGGCGTCGCGCTGATGACCGTGGACGCGCTGGCGACCCTGGCCCTGCCGAGCATCGCCCGGATCGCCGTCGACGACGGCATCGCCGACGGCGCCACTCGGGTCCTGCTGCTGGCGGCGCTGGCCGGGCTGCTGATCGTCGTGCTGGACGCGGTGGTCGTCGGGTTCCAGACGCTGGTCACCGCCCGGGCCGGGGAGAGCCTGCTCTACCTGCTGCGGCTGCGCAGCTACGCGCACCTGCAGCGGCTCGGCCTCGACTTCTACGAGCGGGAGCTGTCCGGCCGGATCATGACCCGGATGACCACCGACGTGGACGCGCTGTCCACGTTCCTGCAGACCGGGCTGGCGCAGGCCGTCGTCAGCCTCCTGACGATCGGCGGGGTCGCGACCGCCCTGGTGCTCACCGACCCGGAGCTCGCGCTGTACGCGCTGGGCTGGCTGCTGCCGCTGCTCGCGGTCGGCACCGTGGTGTTCCGCCGGTTCTCCTCCCGCGCCTACGCCGAGGCCCGCGAGCGGGTCAGCGTGGTCAACGCCGACCTGCAGGAGAACGTGTCCGGGGTCCGCATCGCGCAGGCCTACGTCCGCGAGGAGCTGAGCTACGACCGCTTCGGCGAGCGGTCCGACGCCTACCGTCGGTCGCGGCTGCGCGCGCAGCGCTACATCGCCACCTACTTCCCGTTCGTGGGGTTGCTGTCCGACATCGCGACGGCGGTGGTGCTGTTCGTCGGCGGCACCCGGATCGTCGGCGGGGACATCACCCCGGGTGTGCTCACCGCGTTCCTGCTGTACCTGACCCTGTTCTTCGGCCCGGTGCAGCAGCTGTCGCAGGTGTTCGACGGCTACCAGCAGGCCCGGGTCGGCCTGAACCGGATCTCGGAGCTGCTGCGCACGCCCACCTCGGTCCCGGACGAGCCGCAGCGGCCGGTGCCGGTGCCGTCGCGGCTGCGCGGCGAGGTCGAGCTCGACCACGTGACGTTCCGCTACCCGGGGGTCGACGCCCCCGCCCTCGACGACGTGTCGCTGCGCGTCGGTGCGGGTGAGACCGTCGCGCTGGTGGGCGCGACCGGCGCCGGGAAGTCGACGCTGATCAAGCTGATCGCCCGGTTCTACGACACCGGCGAGGGCCAGGTCCGCGTCGACGGCGTCGACGTGCGCCGCTTCCCGCTGGCCGGGTACCGGTCCCGGCTCGGGGTGGTCCCGCAGGAGGCGCACCTGTTCACCGGTGACGTCGCCTCCAACATCGCCTACGGCCGCCCGGACGCCCCGCCGGAGCGGATCGAGGCCGCGGCCCGCGCGGTCGGGGCGCTGGGCCTGGTGCGGTCGCTGCCCCAGGGGTTCCACACCCCCGTCGGCGAGCGGGGGCAGGGCCTGTCGGCGGGACAGCGGCAGCTCGTCGCGCTCGCGAGGGCCGAGCTGGTCGACCCGGACGTGCTGATCTTCGACGAGGCGACCGCGGCGCTGGACCCGGCCACCGAGGCCACCGTGCTGGCGGCGGGGGAGCGGGTGGCGTCGCGGCGGACCGCGTTCGTCGTCGCCCACCGGCTGCAGACCGCCCGGCGGTCGGACCGGATCGTGGTGCTGTCCGGCGGCCGGATCGCCGAGGAGGGCACCCACGACGAGCTGGTCCGCGCGGGCGGTCGGTATGCGGCCCTGTGGCGCGCGGGGGAGCTGGAGCCGGAGCCGGACAGCCCGCTGGCCGCACGGACCTGACCCGGGTCGGCCGGGTCACCGGGTCGACCGGGCCGGGTCAGTCCCGCAGGTGCTCGGCCCGCGCGGCGACGGCGGCGCGGCGCGGGTCGTCCCGGTCGAGCAGGTCCAGCAGCAGCTCGTGCGCCTCCAGGTCGTCGGTCCCCAGCGGGTGCACGACGAAGCGGTGCAGGAGCGCGACGTCGTCCGAGGCGAGCACCGCGTGCCGCAGCCCGACCAGCAGCTCGTCACGCAGCTCGCGCACGGCGGGCGCGTCGGAACGGGGCAGCAGCTCGCCGTGGCAGGAGTCGAGCGCCTCGGACACCCGGCCGTCCCGCAGCGCGTCCCGGACCCGCAGGAAGTCGGCCTGGGGCCCGGTCGCGAGCCGGTACGGACGGGTGAGCAGCAGCTCCGCCCCCAGCGACGACCGCAGGCGGTGGATCTCGCCGCGCAGGGTGGTCGGGTTGCCGTCCTCGCCGTAGAGCATCAGGGTCAGCTGCTCGCCGGAGAGCCCGTCGGGGTGCAGCGCCAGCGCCGTGAGGATCTCGGCCGGGCGCAGGGTGGCCGCGAACTCCTCGCCGTCGAGGGTGACGCGCGGCCCGCCCCCGCCGGTGAAGCGCAGCTCCAGCGGGCGTGCCGTCTCGGGCGGCACCGCCGCGACCACACGCCCGCGCCGTCGCGACGGCGGCACCAGCAGGTAGCCCTCGGCAAGCTTCTCGACGGCCATCTCCCGGCCGTCGCCGAGCTGCACCCGGTCGACGCCGTCGTCGAGCCGGATCCGCTCGGGGAACAGGCCGTAGGGCTCGCTGGCGATGACCCGGCCGCTCGGGGACAGCAGGGCGCCCTCGGAGCCGCGCAACGCCGTCAGGTGGGGCATGTTCTTGACCCGCAGCCGCTCGTCGGCGATCGCCAGCCGCACCCGCAGCTGGTTCTCCGCGAGGTGCGCGGTCGCCGTCACCAGCTGCACCAGCGCGGGGTGCACGGTGTGCAGCGGGCCGGAGATGTCGATGGCGCCGATGGTGTCGCCGGTGTCCGGGTCGTGCACGGGAGCCGCGACGCAGGTCCAGTCGTGGTAGGTCCGCACGAGGTGCTCGGCGGAGTGGATCCGGACCGGCTGGTCGACGGCCAGCGCGGTCCCCATCGCGTTGGTGCCGATGGTCTCCTCGGCCCAGCGGGTGCCCTCGACGAGCCCGACGTCGTCGGCGGAGCGCAGCAGGCCGTGTGCGCCGTCGCGCCACAGGACGGTGCCGTCGGCGTCGGTCACGAGCATCACGTGCATCGCCTCGTCGGCGATGCTCACGAGCGTGGAGCGGAGCAGCGGCATCACCGCGTGCAGCGGGTGGCCGGTCCGGACCTCCTTCAGCTCGTCGGCGAGGTAGACGAGCGGGGGGAGCCTGCCCTCCGGGTCGACGTGCGCGGCCAGGCTGCGCTGCCAGGAGTCGGACACGACCGGTCGCGGTGCGCCGGCCGAGCCGCCGGCGCCGAGCCCGTCGTCGTAGATGCGCCGCAGGCGGTTCGCGTCGGCCACCAGCTCGTCGGGGGAGGTGCCGCCCTCGGCTCCGCTCACGTCGCCTCCCGCCACGGCCGGGGCACACCCGGTGCCCTGCTCCCACGTGATGCCCCGCGCCGGCGCGGGTCGATCCGTCCCGGCGTTCGTCCCCCGGGGTGGCGAGCATACCCGCTGTTCGGGGGCCCGACCTCCATACGACCGGGCCGGGATGCGACGTCGCCGGATCGCGCGCAACGTGGGGGCAACGTGGCGCTCCTTACGGTTTGCCGCATCGGGACGCCGGGTGGTGCCCGGCGATGACGCAACAGACCCACCGGAGGACAGCGATGACGCTCGAAGCCGTTCGTGAGGCCACCGATCTGCGTGCCGGCCGCGGGGCCGACGGCGCGGATGTGATCCGCCGCGCGGCCCGGGTACTCGTCGTCGACTCCGAGCCGGTCGTCCGGCACGGGCTGCGGGCACTGCTGACCGCCGAACCCGACCTGGCCCCGGCCGGCGAGGCCGCCTCCCCGCGCGACGCCCTGATGGCCGCCGAGCGGACCCGCCCCGACGTGATCGTCGTCGACATCGAGTTCGCCCGCGACGAGCGGCCCGGCCTGGACCTGGTGCGTGCGCTGATGGAGCGCTGCCGCGGGGTGAAGATCCTCGTGCTGACCGGCTGCCGGGACCGCGACGCGATGATGCGCACCGTGCGTCTGGGGGTGCACGGCTACCTGCGCAAGGGTGCCGACACCGCCGAGATCGTGCGGGCGCTGCGCACGGTCCTGCGCGGTGAGGGCGTCTTCGACCCGGGCACCGCGAGCGCCGGCCCGCTGCAGGTGCTGCGGGACACCGACCCGGCGCCGTCGCCCGCGCCGGACCTCTGCAAGACCTCGCTGCTGACCGACCGCGAGAACCAGGTGCTGCGGCTGCTCGCCGTCGGCCTGTCCAACCGCGAGATCGGGACCCGGCTGCGGATCTCCGAGGCGACCGTGAAGTTCCACGTGCGGAACCTTCGCGACAAGCTCGAGGTCCGGCGCCGCACCGAGATCGTCTACACCGCCGCCCGCCAGGGCATCGTCTGATCCCGCCGGGCCGGGGCGGAGGACACGTACCCGCCCCGGCCCGTGCCCCTGCTCCACGGAGTGACACGACCGGCGCGGTCACCCATCGGGTGGCCGTGCCGGTCGCGTCGCGTGGTCGACGTCATCCCATCCGGGGATGCGTTCACCCGGCGGCCACCTTCTCCTCACCTCACGGGAGAACAGGGGTGTTGGGATGCGGAGGAAAGGGACGGTTCCGAACGGACCGGACCGCACCGCGCCATCCCACCACGACCCCAGGAGGACGACCGTGGCTCACACCTGCCCCGGCGACGCCCCCCAGGCCGGCCCCCGCCGTGCCCTCCCGCTCCTCGACCGCATGCGGCACGACCGCCAGGGACTCACCTGCCGCTACCGGTGCGGCGACGCCTGCTCCCGGCCCGAGCCCAACCCGTCGTCGAACGCCTACTTCGGCGACGTCATGCAGGCCGTGCTCGACCGGCGCGGGATGCTCCGCGCCGGTGCGGTGATCGGCCTGGGCGCCGGGGCCGGTGTGGCGCTGGCCGGCACGGCCTCCGCGGCGGAGCCCGCCCCGGCCGCGCCTGCCCATCCGCTCGGTGCCGACGTGGCCGCGGGGCGGCAGGCCCGGCCCCCGCGCGGGCTGCAGTACGAGACCGTCGCGCCGAACCTCGACGACGCGATCCGCGTGCCGACCGACTACGCGAGCAACGTCGTGATCCGCTGGGGCGACCCGATGTTCCCGGACGCGCCGGAGTTCGACTTCGAGAAGCAGACCGCCGCGGCGCAGGCCCGCCAGTTCGGCTACAACAACGACTTCTGCGGCATCCTGCCGATCGACGGCCCCGGTCGCCGCTACGTCATGTTCTCCAACCACGAGTACACCCTCGAGCCGCTGATGTTCCGCGGCTACGACGAGGACGCCCCCACCCCCGAGCAGATCCGGATCGGGATCGCCGCGCACGGCGGCGGCGTCGTCGAGGTGACCCGCGACCTGCGCACCGGCGAGCTGCGCTACGACCGCAACGGGAAACTCAACCGGCGGATCACCGCCGACACCGAGATGGTGCTCGACGGCCCGGCCGCCGGTGCCGAGGTGCTGCGCACCAAGGCCGACCCGACCGGACGCAGCGTCAAGGGCATGATCGGCAACTGCGCCGGCGGCACCACCCCGTGGGGCACCTTCCTGTCCGGCGAGGAGAACTTCGACGGCTACTTCGCCTCCGGCCCGGTCACCGACGAGCGCGCGAAGCGCTACGGGATCTCCGAGGGCAGCTCGTCGCGCAAGTGGGAGCGCGTCGACCCGCGCTGGGACCTCGCGCAGGAGCCGAACGAGGCCAACCGGTTCGGCTACATCGTCGAGATCGATCCGCACGACCCGCGTTCGAAACCGGTCAAGCACACCGCGCTCGGCCGCTTCAAGCACGAGGGCGCCACCGTCGCCCTCACCCGCGACGGCCGCCCCGTCGTCTACATGGGCGACGACGAGCGCTTCGACTACGTCTACAAGTTCGTGTCGGACAAGCGGATGCGTCGCGGCAACAGCCGGGCCGCCCGCGAGCACAACGCCACCCTGCTGTCCTCGGGCACGCTCTACGTCGCGACCTTCACCGGGGACAGCCCGGCCGCGGAGATCACCGGCACCGGGGCGCTGCCGCGCGACGGCCGCTTCGACGGCTCCGGGCAGTGGAAGCCGCTGGCGTCGACCACGAAGTCCTACGTGGACGGCATGAGCGTCGCCGACGTCTTCGTGTTCACCCGGCTCGCCGCGGACAAGGTCGGCGCGACGAAGATGGACCGTCCGGAGGACGTGGAGCCCAACCCGCGCACCGGGAAGGTCTACATCGCCTGCACCAACAACTCCGACCGCGGCAAGGCGGGTGCCAAGGCCGGTCCGGACGAGGCGAACCCGCGCAACGCGAACAAGCACGGCCACGTCATCGAGCTGACCGAGACGCGCGACGACCCGGCGGCGACGACGTTCGCCTGGAACATCCTGCTGGTCTGCGGGGACCCCGACGACCCGTCGACCTACTTCGGCGGGTTCGACAAGTCCCAGGTCAGCCCGATCACCTCGCCGGACAACGTGGCGTTCGACCCCTACGGCAACCTCTGGGTCTCGACCGACTCCACCCAGGCGCTGAAGATCAACGACGGCCTCTACGGCGTCGTGCTGGAGGGGCCGCAGCGCGGCTCGACCCGGCTGTTCGCCAGCGTCCCGGTCGGCTCGGAGTGCTGCGGGCCGGTCGTCACCGAGAACTTCGTGCTCGTGTCGGTGCAGCACCCGGGCGACCTCGACGGGGCCTCCCCGGAGAAGCCCGCCTCGCACTGGCCCGACGGCGGCGCCGCGCAGCCGCGCCCGGCCGTCGCCGCGATCCGGCACCTGAAGGGCGGCCGCCCGGCGAAGATCGGCGTCTGACACCCGGCGCCACCCGGTCCGCGCTCCGCGCGGACCGGGTGGCGCTGGGT
The DNA here is from genome assembly GCF_001932475.1 of Pseudonocardia sp. Ae717_Ps2. Classification (NCBI taxonomy): domain Bacteria; kingdom Bacillati; phylum Actinomycetota; class Actinomycetes; order Pseudonocardiales; family Pseudonocardiaceae; genus Pseudonocardia; species Pseudonocardia sp. Ae717_Ps2. The sequence goes on along the minus strand of NZ_MCIS01000001.1, from coordinate 4,753,084 downwards.
CAGGCGCAGCGGCCGAGGTCCGGCTCGCCGGACCCGGCGCGCTCGTCGAACGAGATGTGCACGTGGTCGTAGTGGTTCGCGGTGTCGCCGCCGCGGTCCTCCATCGTCGACCACCCGGAGCCGTCGTTCATGCGCTGCTCCCAGATGACGTACTTCACGCCGAGCTCGTCGGCGTTGGCCAGTGCGCAGTCGGCGATGCGGTCGCCCTTCTGCCCGCGCACCATGATGTCCAGCGCGTGCCCGGTGGGGTGGTCGGAGGCGTTCGCCCGCTGCGCGACGCCGATCAGGTCGGTCTCGCCGTAGGCGCAGCCGAGGAACTCCGCGGCGTCGGAGACCCACTCCTTCACCCGGCCCAGATCGCCGAGGTCGAGCCCGCACGACGGGTCGTTCAGCCCGCGCGCGGCGAGTTCCGCAGCGGCCTTGGCCCGTTCGGCGGCCTCCTGCACCAGGGCCTGGGCCTTGCGGGCCGCGGCGAGGCTCGCGTCGGCGGGCGGGTCGAGCAGGCCCGCGTCGCGGACGATCTCGGCGCCGAGGACCGGGGTGTCCCGCGCTGCGGCCGCGGCCTCGGCGAACGGTGCGCCGGGGCCGTCGGACACCTCCTGCGCGGCCAGGCGCAGGTCGGCCCGGGTCGGCCCGAGGTCGAGCCCGGTCACGGGCGTGACGACGGCGAGCGTGCCGCTCGCGACGGCGGCCGCGGTGGCGACGTGACGCAGGCCGGGCCGTGGCCCGGCCTGCGCCCGATGTCGGTGTCGGGGCACTTCCTGGTGCGGCGGCACGGTCTCTCCTCCGGCACGCGGACCGGCCGGGCTGCGGGGGAGCGTCGGGATCGGGGGATCCCGGCCCGTCGGGGGATACCGGACCGCGTGTTCAGTGACCGGACGGTAGCGAATGTCCCGCGATGTCCGATCTTCACGGTCCGTTCGTGGCGGCGACCGCACCCGGCCGTGCGGCGAGTGGCACGCACCGGATGCACCGGACGTCTTTACCCGACCGGACGTTCGGTGCAAAAGTAGCGCGTCCGGGACACCGTCGTCCCGGGGCAGGGGAGGACGCATGACCGAGCAGCAGGCCGCGCCCGGCACGGGCCCGACGAGTGCCGCCGACACGACCGGCTCCGCGCCCGCGCAGGTGCGCCGGGTCGCCGCGACGAGCGCGATCGGCACGACGATCGAGTGGTACGACTTCTTCATCTACGCCACGGCCGCGGCCCTGGTGTTCAACAGCCAGTTCTTCAGCACGATGTCCGCGGCCTCGGGCACCCTGGCCGCGTTCGCGACCCTCGGCGTCGGCCTGGTGGCACGTCCGCTCGGCGGCATCGTGTGGGGGCACTTCGGTGACCGTCTCGGCCGCAAGAAGATGCTGGTCCTCTCGCTGCTGCTGATGGGTGTGGCCACCGTCGGGGTCGGCCTGCTGCCCACCTACGGCCAGATCGGCGTCGCGGCGCCGGTGCTGCTCGTCGTGCTGCGGCTGCTGCAGGGTCTCTCGGCGGGCGGTGAGTGGGGCGGCGCCGCGCTCATGGCGGTCGAGCACGCCCCGCCCGGACGGCGCGGGCGCTACGGCTCGTTCCCGCAGATCGGGGTGCCCGCCGGGCTGATCCTGGCCCAGCTGGTGTTCCTCGTCGTGTCCAACCTGACCACCCCAGAGCAGTTCGCCGCGTGGGGCTGGCGGATCCCGTTCCTGCTGTCGATCCTGCTGGTCGTCGTCGGGCTCGTGATCCGGATGCGGGTCGAGGAGAGCCCGGTGTTCGCGCTGCTGCGGACCCACCGCGGCCGCAGCCGGGCCCCGATCCTGGAGGTGTTCCGGCAGCGGCCGCGCGAGCTGGTGCTGGCCTCGGTCAGCTTCGTCGCCAACAACGCGATCGGCTACATCTTCCTGGCCTACCTGCTCTCCTACGGCACCCAGGTGCTGGCGGTCCCGCGGAACACCATGATCGTCGTCGTGATCATCGGCTCGCTGAGCTGGCTGGTCAGCATCGTCGCCGGAGCGGTCTGGTCGGACCGGGTCGGCCGCAAGCGTGCCTACCTGGCGGGCTCGGTGCTGCTCGTGGTGTGGCCGGTGCCGTTCTTCCTGCTGCTCGACACCACCGGGTTCGCCGCGATGGTCGTCGCGGTCGTCGTCCTCACGGTGGGGCTGGGGCTGTCCTACGGCCCGCAGTCCGCGTTGTTCGCGGAGATGTTCGAGGCCCGCTTCCGCTACAGCGGCGCGTCCTTCTCCTACGCCGTCGGCGCGGTGCTGGGCGGCGGGTTCGCGCCGCTGATCGCCGCCGCGCTGCAGCAGGGCTTCGGGACGTCGATGGCGGTCGCGGCCTACATGGTCGTCGTCGCGGTCATCTCGCTGGTCGCGGTGCTGCTCATCCGCGAGACGCACCGCCCGGACGCACCCGCCCGGCTCTCCTGACGACGACGGCGCCCCGGACGCGGTGTCCGGGGCGCCGGAGGGGCCTAGAGCGAACGGTGCCGGCCGTTGCCGAGCGGGGCCGGGGCGCCGGCCGAGGACGAGAGGTCCCTGGCCCGGCGACGCCCGGCCACGGTGCCCTCGACCGCCCGCTCGTCGACGGCGCTGGTTGCGGGGCCGGTGCTGGTTCCGGTGCCGGGGGAGGACATCGAGCGGGCCTGCTCGGCCAGCTCGCGGGTCACGCAGGGCCAGGTGGCACTGACCCCCGTCGCGTCCCGGCACTCACGGCAGAAGCCCTGCGTGTCGGGGGTGTGTTCCGCCAGGGTCCGCTCCAGCAGATCCGGCATCTCGGACAGGATGTTCGCGAGTGCCACGACTCACCTCCAGGTCGAATGCGAGCGACAGTAGTGGTCGGGTTCACCCGGGCCCGGCGGGGCGGGGAGCCGCCCACCGTGGACCGGCGATCCACTCAGGACCGTCCGTCACCGCTGCTCGCACCGGGTGCCGGCGGACGGGGCGGAGCGGCTCGGTCGCCCGGTCGCCGGGTGCGGCGCCGTCCCGTCGGCACAGTGGGGCCCTGCCTGCTCGGTGAACCGTGTCACCGATCGGCAGTCGGTGCCGACGACACGACGACACGCACCACCGCTGCGCCGGACGTGCACTCGGAGCACTCGTCGTCACCGCGTCCGGACCAGTGGGTCACCCCCGTCCGTACCCGTCACGTTGGGACGTCCGCATTGCGCCTCGATACGGTCGGGCGCCTCCGAACGGTTCGGGAGCGCAAGGGGGACAGCACGATGCACGACGACGCGACGGCCGGGTCGCCGCTCCGCCGGGACCTCGCCCACCGCCACATCCAGCTCATCGCCATCGGCGGCGCGATCGGCACCGGGTTGTTCCTGGGGGCGGGCAAGACGATCTCGCTCGCGGGGCCGTCGGTGATCCTGGTCTACGCGATCATCGGCTTCTTCCTGTTCTTCGTGCTGCGCGCGATGGGCGAGGTGCTGCTGTCGGACCTGCGCTACAAGTCCTTCAGCGACGTCGCCGCCGACCTGCTCGGCCCGTGGGCCGGGTTCTTCACCGGCTGGACCTACTGGTTCTGCTGGGTGGTCACCGGCATCGCCGACGTCGTCGCGATCTCTGGCTACGTCGCCTACTGGTGGGCCGACGTCCCGCTCTGGATCCCCGCGCTGGCCTGCATCCTGGTGCTCTTCGCGCTGAACCTGCCGACGGTGCGCGCCTTCGGCGAGGCCGAGTTCTGGTTCGCTCTGGTCAAGATCGTCGCGATCCTCGCCCTCGTCGTCGTCGGGCTGGCGATGGTCCTCGGCGGGTTCCGCGCCCCGGACGGCACGACCGCGGCGTTCGCCAACCTCTGGAACGACGGCGGCTTCTTCCCGACCGGTGTGACGGGCTTCGTGGCCGGCTTCCAGATCGCCGTGTTCGCCTTCGTCGGGGTCGAGCTCGTCGGCACCACCGCCGCCGAGGCGCGTGACCCGGAGCGCACGCTGCCGCGGGCGATCAACACGATCCCGGTGCGGATCCTGCTGTTCTACGTCGGCGCCCTCGTCGTCATCTGCGCGGTCACCCCGTGGAGGCGGATCGCTGCCGACGAGAGCCCGTTCGTCGCGATGTTCGGTCTCGCCGGGCTCGCCGCGGCGGCAGGCGTCGTCAACTTCGTGGTGCTCACCAGTGCCCTGTCCAGCGCCAACTCCGGCATCTACTCGACGTCGCGGATGGTCTACGGCCTCGCCGGTGACGGCGCCGCGCCTCCGCGGTTCGCCCGGCTGTCCGCGCGCCGGGTCCCGGTGAACGCGCTCGCGTTCTCGTGCGCGTTCCTGCTGGTGGGGGTGGCGCTGCTGTACTCGGGGCAGTCCGTGGTGGAGGCGTTCACCGTCGTCACGACGATCTCGTCGGTCTGCTTCGTGTTCGTGTGGACGATGATCCTGGTGAGCTACCTGGAGCACCGCAGGCGCCGCCCGCAGCGCCACGCGGCGTCGAGGTTCCCGATGCCGGGTGGGGTGCCGATGGTCGTCGCGGTGCTGGCGTTCTTCGTGTTCGTGCTGTGGGCGCTGACCCAGCAGGACGACACCCTGGTCGCCCTGCTGGTGACGCCGATCTGGTTCGCCGTGCTCGCCGTCGCCTACCTGGTGCTGCGCCGCAGCCCGGCGCACGCCCGGGCCAGGGCCGCTCACCGGGAGAAGGTGGCCGCCGAGCTCGCCGAGCGGGACCGGATCGCCGCCTAGCCCTCCGGGACCTCGCGCTCGATCTCGTCCAGCCAGATCGTCGCCGACAGGTCCGAGGGCGCCCGCCAGTCACCGCGCGGCGACAGCGCACCCCCGGCGGACACCTTGGGTCCGTTCGGCAGCGCCGAGCGCTTGAACTGGGCGAACTGGAAGAAGCGCCGGGCGAACACCTGCAGCCACCGGCGGATCTCCGCCGGGGAGTACTCGGGCCGCTCGTCGTCGGGGAAGCCGGGCGGCCAGGCGCCCGCGGTCGCGTCGGACCAGGCGTGCCCGGCCAGGAAGGCGATCTTCGACGGCCGGTAGCCGTGGCGCAGCGTGTACCAGAGCGTGAAGTCCTGCAGCGCGTACGGCCCGACGGTGGCCTGGCTGGACTGCACCTCGGTGGTCCCGTCCGACGGCACCAGCTCCGGGGTGATCTCGGTGTCGAGCACCGACTGCAGCACGGTGGAGACCTCGGCCGGGAACTGCTCGGAGGAGATCACCCAGCGGATGAGGTGCTGCATCAGCGTCTTCGGGACGCCGCTGTTGACGTTGTAGTGCGACATCTGGTCGCCGACGCCGTAGGTGGACCAGCCGAGCGCGATCTCCGACAGGTCCCCGGTCCCGAGCACGATCCCGCCGCGCTGGTTCGCCAGCCGGAACAGGTAGTCGGTGCGCAGCCCGGCCTGGACGTTCTCGAACGTGACGTCGTAGACCGGCTCGCCGCGCCCGAAGGGATGGTCGATCTCCGACAGCATCGTCCGCGCGGTGCCGGTGATGTCGATCGTGTCGAAGGTGACCCCGAGGGCCTCGGACAGCGCGACGGCGTTGCTGCGGGTGTGGTCCGAGGTCGCGAAGCCGGGCATGGTGAAGGCCAGGATGTCGGTGCGCGGGCGCCCGAGCCGGTCCATCGCCCGGGCCGCGACGATCAACGCGTGCGTGGAGTCGAGCCCGCCGGACACCCCGATCACGACCTTCGGCTGGCCGATCGCGCGCAGCCGCTGCTCCAGCCCGGCGACCTGAATCGAGTAGGCCTCGAAGCAGTCCTGCTCCAGCCGCGCCGGGTCCGCGGGCACGAACGGGAAGCGCTCCACGGTGCGGCGCAGCCCGATGTCGTGGCCGGGCGGGTCGAGCCGGAACCCGATGGTGCGGAAGGCGTCGGTGCGGGCGGCGTGGGTGCGGCGGTTGTCGTCGAACGTGCCCTGGCGGCGCCGCTCGGCGGCGATCAGGTCGAGGTCGACGTCGGCGACGGCGTGCCGCGCCCCCTGCGGGAAGCGCCCCGACTCCGCGAGGAGCACGCCGTTCTCGTAGATCATGGTCTGGCCGTCCCACGAGACGTCCGTGGTGGACTCGCCCTCGCCCGCTGCGGCGTAGACGTAGGCGGCCAGGCAGCGCGCCGACGCCGAGCGCGACAGCAGGTGCCGGGTGTCGGCCCGGCCGACGGTGATCGGCGAGCCGGACAGGTTCGCCAGCACCGTCGCCCCGGCCAGCGCCGCCTCCGACGACGGCGGGATCGGCACCCAGTAGTCCTCGCAGATCTCGGCGTGCAGCACCAGGCCGGGCAGGTCCTCGGCGGCGAAGAGCAGGTCGGTGCCGAACGGCACGTCGACACCGGACGCGCCGCCCAGCCGGATGGTCGCACCGCGGACGTCGTCGCCGGCGGCGGTCTGGCGGCGCTCGTAGAACTCGCGGTAGGTCGGCAGGTAGGACTTGGGGGCGACGCCGAGGATCCGGCCCCGGTGGATCACGACCGCGCAGTTGTAGAGGCGGTGGCGGTACCGCAGCGGTGCCCCGACCACGAGGACCGGCAGCAGGTCCGCCGTCGCCGCGACGAGCGAGACCAGCTCGGTCTCGACGGTGTCCAGCAAGGTGTCCTGCATCAGGACGTCCTCGATGGAGTAGCCCGAGAGCGTCAGCTCGGGGAACACCACCAGCCCGACGCCGTCGTCGGCGCAGGTCCGGGCGGTCTCCAGCACGGCGGCGACGTTCGCGGCCGGGTCGGCCATCGTGGTGTGCAGGGTCGCCGCGGCGGTGCGCAGGAAGCGGTGGCGGTAGACGGAGCGGAAGTCCACGTCGTCATTCTGACCGGTGGGTGGTCAGCCCCGTCGACCCGCCAGCATCCGCGCCGCCCCGCAGGCGATCCCGGTGGCGACGAGCAGCCCCAGCAGCACCGCCCAGCCGGCCCCGACCGAGCCGCCGGCCAGCACGACCCCGAGCGACCCCAGCCACGCCAGCGGCACCAGCAACCACAGCGCCAGGCCGTGCAGCAGCGCCGGGATCTCCCCGACGCCGGCCGCGATCACGATCCACACCACCCCGGCGAGCAGCCCACCGACCAGCAGCAGGGTGCCGACTCCCTCCCAGACCACGCGTGTCTCCTTCCTAGGGGTCGGGGACCGGCAGCACGCGCTGCGGCACACCGGGCCCGTCGTCGATCGTGACACCCGCCGGCGTCGCGGGCGGGGCGAGCGGCCCCAGCAGGTGCGCACCCAGCCAGTCCACCAGGTCCGGCAGCTGGGCGCGGACGGCGTTCTGGTTGTGTCCGCCGCCCGGGTACACCCGGGTGTCGACGGTCACCGGCGGCGCCGCGGCGGCCCGGATCCGGTCCGCCGCCGCCCGCTCCTCGGGCTCGTCGGAACCCGCGGTGACCAGCATCGCCAGTGGTGCAGGCCGCTCGCGCAGCAGTGCGACGACGTCGTTCGCGGACGCCAGGTCGGGCCGGCCGGCGAACAGCTCCCCGGTGACGACGTCGTCGGGGGTGCGGTCGTAGCCGCTCTGGCTGACCGCGAGCGCGTAGGTGCGCGGGTGGCGCAGCGCCAGGTTCATCGCGCAGTACCCACCCGAGGACCAGCCGGCCAGCGCCCAGGCGCCGCGGTCGGTGCGCACCCGCAGGTGCCGGGTGGTCCAGCCGACGAGGTCGGTGGTCAGGTAGGTGTCGTCGGCCGCGCCGTGCTGGGCGTCGACGCACTCTTGGTCGTGGCCGAACCGGGGTTCGCCGTTGATGTCGGGGATCACCAGGACGACCGGCGGGATGCGGTGCGCGGCGATCGCGGCGTCGAGCACCTCGGGGACCCGGAACAGCGCGGCGACCTCGCGGGGCTCGCCGGGGAACCCGGGCAGCCACTCGACGACCGGGAAGCGGGCCTGCGGGTGCTCGGTGTAGCCGGGCGGGAGGTAGACGTCGGCGTCGCGGTCGATGCCGGACGCGTCCCCGTGCAGGGTCATGTGCAGCGTGGAGCCCAGCCCCTGCGCGGACCGGGCGGCGACCAGCGGCATCGCCGCGTCGAGGCCGGCGCCGTCCGGGCCGATGTCGGCGACCGAGCCCTCGCCCGGGTCGGGAGAGGACCCGATCAGCGAGCCGACGGTGGGGAAGAAGCCGCCGAGCAGGTTCGCCCCGGCCCCGGCGGCCGCGAGCACGGCCACGGCCGAGACGATTACGAGCAGCGTCCGCGCGACCCGGCGCAGCCGGTGCCACAGCCCTCCGGTGAGGACGAGCGCCAGTACCGCCGTGACGGCCGGCACCACCGCCGCGGCGACGACGTCGAGGCGCAGCTCGGAGGCGTGGATCACGACACCGCCCCCACGTGGTCCCGGCTCACCGGCGCAGCAGCCGCAGCAGCGTCGGCGGGCGGCCGCCGAAGCCCTCGGCCTCGAGCACGACGAACAGCACCCGCGGCAGGTCGCGGACGGCGGGGAACAGCACGTAGCGCGGGTACCAGGTGGGACGGAACTTCGCGTTGAACCGGTAGAGCGAGTCGATCTGCCACCAGCGCGAGGCGATCCGCAGCACCCGGGCCCAGCCGCGGGCGACCGGTCCGGCACCGATCCGCTCGCCGCGCTCCAGGGCGGAGCGGAACATCGCGAAGTTCAGCGACACCCGCTTCACGCCGTGGTCCTTCGCGGCGGCCATCAGCTCGGCGATCATCAGCTCGTTGACGCCGTTGTCGGCGTCGGCGGAGCGGATCATGAGGTCCAGCGAGAGTCCGTCGCGGCCCCAGGGGACCAGCTGCAGCATCCCGGTCGGCTCGCCGTCGCGGAACGCGGTGACGATCACCGCGTCCGGGTCGGAGGGGTCCGCGACCCGCGAGGACGCCATCGAGAAGCCGCGCTCGTCCTCCGCGCCGCGCCAGCGGTGCGCGCGCTCGGCGATCCGGGTCCGCTCGGCCTCGTCGACGTCGCGCAGCCGCGTCACCTCGACGGTGTGCCCGCTGCGCTGCATCCGGTTGACGGTCTGGCGGACCCCGCGCATGGGGCGCCCGTCGAGGCTGAACGTCGCCGTCTCCAGCACCGCCTCGTCGCCCAGCTCCAGGGCGTCGAGGCCGGCCTTGGCCCAGGCGGTCGCGCCGCGCTCGGAACAGCCCAGCACCGCGGGCGACCAGCCGTACCGGGTGCAGATGTCGAGGAAGGCCTCGATGGCGCCGGGCCACGCGCCGACGTCGCCGACGGGGTCGCCCGAGGCCAGCGCGACCCCGGCGAGCACCCGGTAGGACACCGCGGACTTCCCGCCGTGGGCGAACACCGCGGCCTTGTCACGGCGCAGGGCGAAGTAGCCCAGCGAGTCGCCGTCGCGCTGGTCGAGCAGGGCGCGCAGGCGCTCCTCGTCCTCGGGGGCGAGCGACGGGCGCGGCTCCGGTGAGCGCAGCAGGTGGTAGCCGGCGACGACGAGCGCCACCACCCCGAAGGTCAGCCCGATCGCCGAGGTCAGGTCGTCGAGCCACACGGAACGCTGCTCGAACTGGACCGGGCCGGTCACCCCGATCAGCGACAGCGCCGCGTGCGCGGCCTGCGCGGCGATCGACGGGTCGCCGACGAGCCGGCGCGGGTTGAGCGCGAGCAGCACCCAGACGATGAGGAAGCCGGACAGCCCGAACTGCAGCAGCGACCGGACCGACCGGCCCAGCCCGCCCGGGTCCTGCCGGGCGACGAAGTAGCGGCGCGTGGCGATCAGCGCCGCCAGCAGCGCGACGACGAGCACCGCGGGCCCGATGCCGCGCCGCTGGTCCAGCACGTGCAGCAGGTTGACCACGACGAGGAACGTCGTCGTCGCGGTCGCCACCCACCACGCGCGCTGCTTGCGCCGGCGCAGCCCGGTGGCCAGCAGCAGCAGGCCGACCCCGGCGAGTGCGGTCACGACCAGCGACGCCAGCCCCAGCCCCGCGGGCAGCCCCAGGGTGCTGCGCAGCTCGCCGCCGAGGATGCGCCGCGGCGCGGGCAGCACCGCCGCGACGACGGTCAGCGCACCGACGATCCGTGCCGCCCACACCACGGCGCGCACGACGGCGGCCTCGGACAGCCGTCGTCTGCGGGCCTCCGGGTCCGGCGTCGGGGCCGCTCCGCGGGTGGAGCGGACGTCCCCGCGCTCGTCCGTGGTGTCGCCGGGCGGACCGGAGCCCTCAGAGCCCGTCACGCGTTCCTCCTGTCGATCCCGTCTCCGGTGGCGATCCACCGGCGGCGTCCGAGCGGGCCACCGGACCCCGCAGCCGGGCGCCGAGCGCGTCCAGCTCCGCGGCGACGACGTCGGCCGCCGGGGTCCCCGGCGCCGCGGTCACCGACCCCGACGCTAGCGCCGGGCCCGGCGGCGGCGCGCCCGGCACCGGGTCATCCTGCGTCGCCGCGGTGCGCACGACGACCAGGTCCAACGGATCGGGCGAACCGGACGCGGGGTCCGGGCAGCCGTCGCCGCCGGGAGGCCCGGCCGCCGTCGCGACGTCGGCACGCTCGGCGAGCGCCCGGCCCAGTGGGCACCCCGGCGCGTCGGGCGGTCCGGCGAGGGCCCACGCGGCCCGGTCGGTCCGCAGCGCCGGGGAGCCGGCCGCGACCGCGGCCGCACGCAGCCGGGCCGCCGGCACCCGGTCGGTCCACAGCACCACCACGGCCGGCATCCGCCCCGCGGTGACCGCGGCGTCGACGGCGGCGTCGACCGCGGCCGACCCGTCACGGGGCCCGGTCCACACCAGGACGGGGTGTGCGAGGTGGTCGTCGTAGCCGGGCGGGAGGTGCACGGGCACCTCGACGCCGTCGACGGTCAGCACGGTGTCCCGGCCGGGGCCGGTCACCGGCGGGGCGGGCGGCGCGGGCAGGCCGCCGCGGTCCGGTCCGGCGGCCAGCGAGGCGGGCGACGGGTAGAAGCCGAACCAGGCGTTCGTCGCGACCGCGAGGGTGAGCACGACGAGCGCGACCACGGCCGGCAGGGCGGCCGCCCGCACCGCGGGTCGCCACCGGCCCCACCGGAGCACGAGCAGGACGACGGCGAGCACGGCCGCGCCCGCGACGGCAGTGACGGTGACGGCCGACCCGAGCGGGAGCAGTGCGGTCCCGGCGAGCACCTCACCACGATTCCACGGCGGTCCCGGGACCCCGGCGGCGGGACGATCCGTCCCCGTCGTCGGGAACCTCCTAGATCAAGTCCAGAACAGACTGTCCCAAACATGCCGTCCGGGGTCGCCCGTGACGGGAACGTGATGCACCCAGCGTTGTCCCGCAGACGATCCCGTGGGGCCAGGTGGATGACGGACGTCACACGGACGACGGGGAACGGGGTCCCCGCCGCATGCCGGGGCCGTTTCGGGCCGACCCCACCGGTGTTCGACAGCAATCGCACCGAGCCACGGAGGACAGCAGCATGATCACGAAGGACATGACCCGGGAGCTCATCGGTCGCCAGGTCGTCGACAACCACGGCGAGAAGGTCGGCAAGATCGGCCAGATCTACCTGGACGAGCGGAGCGGGGAGCCGACCTGGGCCACGGTCAACACCGGGCTGTTCGGCACCAAGGAGAGCTTCGTGCCGCTGCAGAACGCCGACGTGCACGACCGCGACGTCGCGCTGGGTGTGGAGAAGCAGGCCGTCAAGAACTCCCCGCACGTGGGCCGCTCCGACGAGCGCCTGACCGGGTCGGAGGAGGACGAGCTCTACCGTCACTACGGCATCGGCCAGGGCCGCACCGACGCCCGCCACGCCACCGGTGAGCGCACCGACCGCACCGACCGCACCGACCGCACCGGCCGTGACCGCACTGCCCGCACCGGCGGCGACGACGCGATCGTCCGGCACGAGGAGAACCTGCGCGTCGGCACCGAGACCGAGGAGACCGGTCGCGTCGCGCTGCGCAAGTACGTGGTGACCGAGGACCAGACCGTCACCGTCCCGGTGTCGCACGAGGAGGTCCGCCTCGAGCGCGAGCCGATCGACGGCACCGAGGCGACGGCCCGCCCGGGCGCCATCGGCGAGGCCGAGCAGGAGGTGACCCTGCACCGCGAGCGCCCGGTCGTCGACAAGACCACCGAGGCCGTCGAGAAGGTTCGCCTGGGTACCCGCACCGTCACCGAGGACGAGAAGGTCTCCGACACCGTGCGCAAGGAGCGCATCGAGGTCGACGACCCGCAGCACGCCCTGCCCCGCGACGAGCGCCGCAGCTGAGCGACGCACCGCGCCACCGGCGCGTCACCGGAGCCCGCACGCGGGCCCGGTGACGCGCCGGACCCATGTCCGGGCCGCCCGGGTACGTCACCGACGGTGCCCCGCGGGCATCAGGACGGGGTGCTGCTCCTGCTCGGATCCGGTGCGGGCGCCGGGACCGGGGAGGCGAGCAGCGCGAACGCCGTCCGGGGCGCGCCGGACGCCTCGGCGACCGCCTGCCGGGGCCGCGTCCCGATCCCGAGCGAGGTCGCGAAGCCGTGCACCAGGTCCGGGTGGCGGCGCAGCGTGGCCGGGACGCCCGCCTCCCGCATCCGGGCGACCAGGTGCTCGCCCTCGTCGCGCAGCGGGTCGAACCCGGCGGTCGCGACGTAGGCCGGCGGCATCCCGGTCAGATCGCCCTCGGCGATCCGCAGCCGTGGGTCGTCGCGCAGCGCCTCGGGCACGTACCAGCCGGCCATCGCCTCGATCGCCTCGCCGGTGAGCAGGAACCCGTCGCCGAACAGCTCGCGCGAGCGGGTGTGCCCCTCCAGCTCGGTGACGGGGAAGAACGCCAGGCAGAACACCGGACGCCCGGCCGGGTCGGCGCCGTCGCGGCTGGTCTCGCGGGCCACCGTGAGCGCCAGGCTCGCCCCGGCGGAGTCCCCGCCGACCGCGATCCGGCCCGGGGCCGCGCCGAACTCCTCCGGATGCGCCGCGACGTGCGCGAAGGCGGCCAGACAGTCGTCGACGGCGGCCGGGAAGGGGTGCTCGGGCGCCAGCCGGTAGTCCACCGAGAGCACCCGGGCGCCGGACTCGGCGGCCAGCGTCGCGCACAGCTCGTCGTGGGTGTCCAGGTCGCCCGCGACGAAGCCGCCGCCGTGCACGTAGACGAGCAGTGCGCCGTCGAGAACGTCCGGTCCGGGCGGGGGCACGTACAGCCGCGCCCGCAGGTCGGCGACCGCGCCGGGGACCGTCCGGTCCTCGCGGCGCACCCCCGGCTCGGCGGGCCCGGCGACGACGCGGTCGACGAACGACTGGCCCGCCCGCATCTGCTCCGGCGGCGGGACGGGCTGCGGCCGGCGCGGGGTGAGCAGCCGCAGCAGCAGCTGGATGTCGAGGTCGAGCTGCTGGCCGTCGCGGCGGACGGGCGGGCCCGCGATCACCCGCTTCACCGGCTTCGGCAGGGCCAGCACACCGCGCAGGGCTCCCCGTGCCACCCGCACCCGACGATCCACGGCGACCTCCCGCATCCGCTCGATCTCCACCCCCGATTGTGGCACCGGGTGCCGTTGTGTGCCGCTGTGCGCGGCACGCATCACCCGCCGGTCGTCGCCGGATCGCAACCTCCGCCGTCCGTTCCTCCGTCGCCGGATGCTCGTTCAGTCCAGTGGAGATCATCTACGGAGGGGACGTGCATGAGGGCGAGGCTGCGTGCGACGGTCGTGGCGGGGGTGGTGGCGGTCGTCGCGGCGGTGGTCGCGGTGCCGCAGGCGATGGCCTCGCCGGACGGACCGGGAGCCGACGGGGAGCCGGGTGACGTCGTGTCCGCGGAGCGGGTCCTCACTCCGACGGTGCCCGCCGCGACGGCGACCCGGATCCTCTACCGCAGCCTCGACACCGACGACCGCCCGGTCACGGTGAGCGGGATCGTCCTGACCCCGCTCGTCCCGGCGCCCGGGCCGGCCCGGGTCATCGGCTTCGCCGCGGGGACCCAGGGGCTCGCCGACCGCTGCGCGCCGTCGCGGCAGCTGCAGGCCGGCACCGAGTACGAGGCCCCGGCGATCGGTGCGCTGCTGAGCAGCGGCTACACCGTGGCCGTCACCGACTACGAGGGCCTGGGCACGCCCGGCGAGCACACCTACGTCAACCGGGCCGCCCAGGCGCACGCCCTGCTCGATGTCGCGCGTGCGGCCCAGCGGGCCGGCGTCGGCGTGCCGGAGGACGCCCCGACCGCGCTCTACGGCTACTCCCAGGGCGGCGGGGCGTCGGCCGCCGCGGTCGAGCTGGCCCCGGAGTACGCCCCCGAGCTGAACCTCGTCGGCGCCTACGCGGGCGCGCCCCCGGCGGACCTGCGCGCGACCGGCCGCCTGCTCGACGGCGGACCCTTCGTCTCGCTGCTCGGCTACGCCGTCTCCGGGTTCGACGCCGCCTACCCCGACCTCGGGGTGCAGGACCTGCTCAACGACCGCGGACGTCAGGTCGTCGCCGAGCTGCGTGAGCAGTGCACCCAGGACTCGGTGCTGCGCTACCCGGGCCTGCGCTCGGAGAGCCTGTCCGCCGACGGCCGGCCGATCTCGGCGTTCCTCGACGAGGAGCCCTTCGCGAGCCGGGTGGACGAGCAGCTGATCGGGCGCCGTACGCCCGAGGCCCCGGTGCTCATCGTGCACAGCCTCACCGACGACATCGTGCCGTTCGAGCAGTCCCGCGAGCTGGCGCAGCGGTGGTGCGCACAGGGCGCCGACGTCGAGTTCCAGCCGACGCCGGCCCCCGGGCACGTCGGCGGCTACCCCGCCGGGTCGCCCAGCGCGCTGGCGTTCCTGAAGGCCCGCTTCGACGGGCAGCCGACGCACTCCACCTGCGACTGACCTGTTCGGACGGTCCACGAGCGACCCACCCGGGCGTGCGGCCACCCGGGCCTGACGCGACCATTGCGTCGTGAACTGGTCCGGGTGGTACCTCGTCCTCGTGCTCGTGGCGGCGATCGTCGTGCTGATCGTCCTGATCAACTCGCGGGTCCGGTTCAGCCCGTTCGTGGCCCTGCTGGTGGTGGCGCTCGGCGTCGGGCTCGCGGGCGGCGAGGACCTGGCCACGATCGCCGACTCGATCACGACGGGCGCCGGGGACATCCTCGGCGACGTCGGCCTCACCCTCGCCCTGGGCACCATGCTGGGGCGGCTGCTCGCCGAGTCCGGCGCGACCGGGCGGATCGCCGACGCCGTGGTGTCGCGCTCCACTCCGCGCAGCCTGCCGTGGCTGGTGTGCGCGGCCGCCTTCGTCATCGGCGTGCCGATGTTCTTCGAGGTCGGGCTGATCGTGCTGCTGCCGTTGCTGTTCAGCGTCGCGCGCCGCCTGGAGCTGGAGGGGGCCGCGCCGTCGCCGTATGCGACTGTGGCGATCCCCGCGATCGCGACGCTCGCGACCCTGCACGGAATGGTGCCGCCGCACCCCGGGCCGCTGATCGCCGTCGACGGGCTGGGTGCCGACCTCGGGCGCACCATCGTCGTCGGGCTGCTGTGTGCGGTCCCGGCGATCGTGGTGGGCGGGCCGCTCTACGCGCGTCTCATGGCTCCGCGGTTGCCGGTCCGTCCCGACGCCGAGCTGGTCGCGCAGTTCACCGAGACCGGCACCGAGACCGGCACCGGGGCCGGGGGCGGGGTCGGGCCGGACGGCCGCCGCGGGGAGGAGCCCGCCCCGGTTCCACTGCCGATCGCGCTCGTCGCCGTCGCGGTGCCGGTGGTGCTGATGCTGGCCCGCACGGTGGCCGAGGTCGCCCTGCCGGACGGTGCCGTGTTCCGCCAGGTCACGACCCTGCTCGGCCAGCCGATCGTCGCGATGCTCGCCGGGTTCCTCTACGCGTTGTTCGCGCTCGGGCTGCTGCGCGGTCGCCCGGCCGAGGAGCTGCGGACCTCGCTCGCCGACGCGGTGAAGTCGGTGACCGGAATCCTGCTCATCATCGGCGGTGGCGGTGCGTTCAACCAGGTCCTCAAGGACTCCGGCATCAGCGACGCCGTCGGTGCCGCCGCGTCCGGGCTGCCGGTCAGTCCTCTGCTGCTGGCGTGGCTGCTCGCGTTGCTGCTGTCCACCTCCACCGGCTCGGCCACCGTCGGCATCGTCGCGGCCACCGGTGTGGTCGCGCCGCTGCTCGCCGGGGCGGGCCCCTGGTACGTGGCGTTGGCCGTGGTCGCCGTCGGCGCCGGGTCGGTCGGCCTGAACTACGTCAACCACGCCGGGTTCTGGCTGGTCAAGGAGTCGTTCGGGATGACGGTGGGGCAGGCGACGCGCTCGCACACCGCCGTGCAGACCGTGGTGAGCGTGGTCGGGCTGGTGATGGTGCTGCTGCTGTCGCTGGTGCTGCCCGCCGGGGCATGACCATGGCGGGCACGACCATGGCGGGAGCTCCTCCCGCCATGGTCAACGTATAACGCACACGGGGACTTGCGGCAAGACCCCCGGGCCGCGCCAGACTCTGCGCCCGGCGCCGTGACCTGCGGCGTCGTGGCGACACGGGGGTGGACGTGCACGGGGTGCTGCAGTGGGACGAGGTCGGCCGGGAACTGGTGGACCTCGTCGGGGGGAAGGCCGCGCATCTGGGGGAGCTGACCCGGACGGCGGGGGTCGCGGTCCCACGCGGCTGGTGCGTGACCACCGACGCCTACCGGGCCGTCGTGGGGAGTGCGCCCGGGTTCGACGCGTTGCTGGACCGCCTGGCCGGTCTGCCGATCGGTGACGACGACGGACTCGCCGCGGTCGCCGCCGAGATCCGCGGTCTGGTGGTCTCCCGGCCGGTCCCCGACGACGTCGCTGCGGCGGTCATCGCGGCCGTCGGCCGGGCCCCGGCGGGGACGGCGTGGGCGGTGCGCTCCAGCGCGACCGCCGAGGACCTGCCGACGGCGTCGTTCGCCGGGCAGCAGGACTCCTACCTCAACGTGGTGGGCGCCGACGCCGTGCTCGACCGGGTGCGGGACTGCTGGGCGTCGCTGTTCACCGACCGGGCGGTGGCCTACCGCCGTAGCCGGGGTCTGGAGCACCGGGCCGTCGCGATGGCGGTGTTGGTGCAGGAGATGGTGGTCCCGGACGTCTCCGGGGTGCTGTTCACCGCCGACCCGGTGACCTCGGACCGGACCGTGAGAGTCGTCGAGGCGGTGCCCGGGCTGGGGGAGGCGCTGGTGTCCGGCCTGGTCGCGGCGGACGCGTGGACGGTCCGCGACACCGGCGGGACCGCCGAGGTCGTCGACGCGCGGACGGCACCGCGGACGGTCGCGGTGCGGCCGGCGCCGGGCGGCGGTACCCGTACCGAGCAGCTCGACCCCGACGGCGGGCCGCTGCTCACCGAGGACCAGGTGCTGGCCCTGGTCCGGCTCGGCCGGACCATCGAGGCCGGGTTCGGGAGCCCGCAGGACGTCGAGTGGTGCCTGTCCGGCGGCCGGTTCCAGGTCGTCCAGAGCCGCCCGATCACCACGTTGTTCCCGGTGCCCGACACCGACGACGACCGCTTCCACGTCTACCTGTCGGTCGGCTACCAGCAGATGATGACCGATGCGATGCGCCCGCTCGGGCTGTCGGTGTGGCAGATGACGACGCCGCGCCCGATGGCCGAGGCGGGCGGGCGGCTGTTCGTCGACGTCACCGACGCCCTGGGCACCCCCTCCGGACGTGCCGGCCTGCTCGCGGTGATGGGCCGGTCGGACCCGCTGATGGCCGACGCGCTGCGCACCGTGCTCGACCGCGGCGTGGTCGAGCTCGGTGCGGACCCGGCGGTGCCCGTGCCGGTGCACGGTGCGCCGACCACGGAGCCGCTCGACCCGGACCCCGCACCGGTCGCCGAGCTGGTGGCCGAGGGCAGGGCCTCGGTGGCGGAGGCGGCCCGCCGGATCCGGGGCCGCGTCGGGCCGGAGCTGTTCACCGCGATCCGCGAGGACATCCCCGAGCTGCGGGCGCGGCTGAGCAACCCGCGCAGCACCCGGGTGTTCATGACCGCGATGGACGCGGCGTACTGGATCGACGAGCACGTCGGCGAGTGGCTGGGGGAGCGGCCGTCGGACGTGCTGACCCGGTCGGTGCCCGACAACGTGACCTCGCAGATGGGGCTCGCGCTGCTCGACGTCGCCGACGCGATCCGCCCGTACCCGGAGGCGGTGGCGCTGCTGCGCCGGGCCGGCGACGACGTGCTGGAGCGGCTGCCGTCGGTCGAGGGCGGCACGATGGCCCGGGACGCGATCCTCGGCTGGCTCGACGCCTACGGGGCCCGCTGCGTCGGCGAGATCGACATCACCCGGCCGCGGTGGCACGAGCGGCCGGCCGCGCTCGTGCCGTTGATCCTCGGTCACGTCGACGGCGAGGAGCCCGGTGCCGGGCGTCGCCGGTTCGACGAGGGCCGCCGCGAGGCCGAGGCGACCCGCGACGACCTGCTGGCCCGGCTGCGTGCAGGCGTCGACGGCGAGGCCCGCGCCGCGGCGACGGCGCTGATGATCGAACGGTTGCGGACCTTCATCGGCTACCGCGAGTTCCCCAAGTTCGGCATGGTCTCCCGCTACGCGATCTACCGGGCCGCGCTGCTCGCCGAGGCCGACCGGCTCGTCGCCGCGGGGGTGCTCGACGACCGCACCGACGCCTACTTCCTGTGGTTCGACGAGCTGGAGCAGGTCTCGCGGACCGGGCACGCCGACCTCGCGCTGGTGCGCACCCGGCGGGCGGAGTTCGCCGTGCACGAGACGCTGACCCCGCCGCGGGTGCTCACCTCGGACGGCGAGTGCCTCCAGGGTTCCTACCACCGCGACGACGTGCCGCCCGGAGCGCTCGCCGGGCTCGCGGTGTCGGCCGGGACGATCGAGGGCCGCGCCCGCGTCGTCGCCGACCTGTCCGGCGCCGCACTCGAACCCGGGGACGTGCTGGTCACCGCCTACACCGATCCCAGCTGGTCACCGGCGTTCGTGACGATCGCCGGGCTGGTCACCGAGGTCGGTGGGCGGATGACCCACGGTGCCGTCGTCGCCCGCGAGTACGGTCTGCCCGCGGTGGTCGGGGTGGAGCACGCGACCCGCCTGATCCCCGACGGCCGGCGGGTCCGGGTGGACGGCGGGAGCGGCCTGGTCGAGATCCTCGACTGAGTCGTGTCGAGAACGGGGGACCGGCTCCGTCCCCGGGACGGACGCGGCCACGGGGGCCGCGCGATCGGGAGGACGTCATGAGCGTGCTGCGGATGGACAACGTCGGTGTCGTCGTCACCGACCTCGACGAGGCGGTCGCGTTCTTCGGCGCGCTCGGCCTGGAGCTGGAGGGTCGGGCGACGGTGGAGGGCCCGGACGTGGACCGGCTCGTCGGGCTCGACGGCGTGCGGTGCGACATGGCCGTCGTGCGGACGCCGGACGGCCACGGCCGGCTGGAGCTCATGCGGTTCGGCTCGCCGTCGTCGCCGGCCGGGGATCCGGACGCCGCGGTGAACGTGCCGGGCATCCGGCGGATCATGTTCGCGGTCACCGACGTGGCGGAGACGCTCTCCCGGCTGCGCAGGCACGGCGCCGCGCCGGTCGGCGACGTGGTGCCGTTCGGCGGGGCGCACGTGCTCGCCTACGTGCGGGGACCGGGCGGCATCCTCGTCGCGCTGGCCGAGGAGACCGGCTGACCCGGTCGCCCCTGCTCCCTTGACAGCGGCCGCCCCGCCCAGCACCCTCGTGCCTCGTGAACCTATCAGACAGCCGGACAGCCGGACAGCACGGTCCCCGTCGCGTCAGCGCGATGGAGGCCGTGCTGTCCCACCTGCGCGCCACCATCGAGCGGGGCGAGTACCAGGTCGGCGACAAGCTGCCCGCCGAGGCGGCGCTGAGCGCGGAGTTCGAGGTCAGCCGGTCGGTGGTCCGCGAGGCGCTCCGGGGTCTGCAGGCGCTCGGGCTGACCGAGTCGCGCACCGGGCGGGGCACCTTCGTCGTCGCGACCGGTCCGACCGACGACCCGACCTTCGGCGCCTACAGCGCCCGTGACCTCGTCGAGGTCCGCCGGCACGTCGAGATCCCGGTCGCGGGCTACGCCGCCCTGCGGCACGAGGACGCCGACCTCGACGAGCTGTGGCACCTGGTCGGGCGGATGGACGCCGAGACCGACGACGCCACCTGGGTCGCACTGGACTCGCTGTTCCACATCACGATCGCGCGGGCCTCGCGGAACCCGGCGTTCACCAAGGTCATCGAGGAGATCCGGGAGGCGCTGGCCGCGCAGTCGTCGTTCCTCAACAAGCTGGGCGACCGGCGCGAGCAGTCCAACGCCGAGCACCGGCGGATCGTCGCCGCGATCGCGGAGCGCTCCCAGGAACGCGCCGCCGCCGAGATGACCGCCCACCTGGGCCACGTCGAACGGACGCTGGCCGGGATCGTCCGCGAGGGCGGCGCGACCCGATGAGCGGGGCCACCCGGACCACGGGCCACGGCACCCCGGACGGAGAGGACGACACGGAATGACCCAGCTGGCCGCCCCACCCAGGATCGGGGTACCGGCCCACGAGCCGCTGGTGCACCTGCTGCGTGACGGCATGGTCGAGGGGGTGCACCACGGCTCGGTCGTGGTCCTCGCCCCGGACGGCTCGACGCTGTTCGCCGCGGGGGACCCGGACGTCGCGTTCTACCCCCGCTCGACGGCGAAGCCGCTGCAGGCGGCGGCGATGGCCCGGCTCGGGCTGCGGCCGGGGCCCGCCGGGTTCGCGATCGCCGCCGCGAGCCACTCCGGCGAGCAGGCCCACCTCGGCGCCGTGCGGGCGCTGCTCGGCCCGATCGGCGTCGACGCGCTGCGCAACCCCGCCGACCTGCCCTACGACCCCGAGGAGCGGGACGCCTGGCTCGCCGCGGGCCGGTCCGCGTCGCAGCTGGCGCAGAACTGCTCCGGCAAGCACGCCGCGATGCTGCGGACCTGTGTGCTGCGCGACTGGCCGACCGAGGGCTACCTGGACCCGCGGCACCCGTTGCAGACGGCGATCCGGGAGACCGTCGAGGACCTCACCGGCGCCGCGGTCGCCAGGACCGCCGTCGACGGCTGCGGCGCACCGCTGTTCGCCATCTCGCTGCGGGGGCTGGCCGGCGCGCTGGCCCGGCTCGTGACGGCCGACCCGGAGACCCCGGACGGCCTGGTCGCGGCCGGGATGCGTCGGCACCCCGAGCTCGTCGGCGGGTCCCGGCGTCCGGTCACCGCGCTGATGCGTGCCGTGCCGGGGCTGCTCGCCAAGGACGGCTTCGAGGCCGTCACCGTCGCCGCGCTGCCCGACGGCACCTCGGTCGCCGTGAAGATCGCCGACGGCGGGCTGCGCGCGCTGCGCCCCGTCGTCACCGCCGCGCTGGCCCGGTGCGGCGTCCACCTTCCGTCGGGGCGGACCGACCTGCAGGTCACCGGTTCCCTGGCTGCCCGGGGTCGTGACGACGCCGGGCGGCATGCACAGGAGTAGTGCGGTCACCGAAATCGATTGCGGTCAGCGCAACCGGGGGCGCACGCTGGCGCGGTGAACAGACGGGACAGAACCGACGACATCATCGACATCATCCTTCCGCTCCCTCCGGCCGCCCCGCCGGACGCGGACGATCCGGCACGAGCAGGGCAGGAGGCCGTGCGCGAGGAGGTCGTCCGGCAGCGGGAGATCCTCCAGCGCTACCTCCGCGTCGCCGACGGCGGCGGTGAGCCTCCGCACGGGGACGTCCTGCTGAACGAGATCGATCGTGCGCGCACCGAGATGCGGGAGGCCGAGGACCGGATGCGGATGCTCATCGCCTACGGCCGCGAGTTCGTCACGCCACGGCCCTACCCGCTCAAGACGCTCGCGGCGGCGGCCGGGATGTCGATCTCCGGCACCCGCGGTGCGTACACCTCCGACGAGACCGTCGCCGTCGCGGAACGGATCGGGCGCCGCCCGGCCGGCGACGGTCACGACCCTGCGCCGCACCCTCCCGCGTGATCACGACGCGGACGTGGTCCCGGCGAGCACGTCGCGGCGGGGCCGTCCGCACCGCGGGATTGCCGATTCGCAAGATTTCTTGCAGTTCGGGTAGGCGGGCGCCGATGCTGCGGAGGTGAACCTCCTCCGAGCAGTCCTCCGCGGCAGGGGCGGTGGGCAGGGCCCACGACGTCATGGCGTGGTCGTCGCCCTCACCGTGCTGGTCCTCGCGGCCGGCTGCGGGACCGGCGGCGTCCCGGACACCGGCCCCCCACCGGTGCCTCCCGGTGCGACCGGGTTCGACGCCGCCACCCGGGACGACCCCGATTTCGACGGCACGTTCCGGCACGGGTTCGCCGACGTCGACGGGGTCCGGATGCACTACGTCGCCGGCGGGACCGGCCCGCCCGTGGTGCTCCTGCACGGATGGCCGCAGTCCTGGTACGCGTGGTGGCCGATCATGCCCGCCCTCGCCGAGCACCACACCGTCTACGCGGTCGATCTGCCGGGACTGGGGGACAGCGAAGGTGTCCCCACCGGTTACGACAAGGCCACCCTCGCCCGGTACGTGCACGGACTGGTCGCGGGTCACCTGGGGTTGCGCGAGGTCCACGTCGTCGGGCACGACCTGGGTGCCGGGGTCGGGTTCCGGTACGCGGCCCAGTACCCGGACGAGGTCCTGCGCTACGCCCACCTCGACTACCCACTGCCGGGGCCCGCGCTCAGTGCCGCGAGGTACCGCACGTTCAGCTGGCACATCGCCTTCCACACCAAGCGGGTCGTGCCCGAGGCCGTCGTCGCCGACGACGTGCGCGAGTACCTGAGCCTGTTCTACGCCCAGGTCGCGCTCGACGGGGAGAGCTTCGGCGGCAGCCGCACGGCGCCGCCGTTCGACGAGCGGGAGATCGACGAGTTCACCCGGACCTACAGCCGGCCCCAGGTCCTGAGCGGCGGCTTCGAGCTCTACCGGGCGCTCGACCGGGACGAGCGCGACAACACCGCGGCCGCCCCCGTCCCGACGCCGACGATGCTGATGACCGCCCAGGGACTGCTGGAGTCGACGAGACCGTCCGTCGAGTCGCGCCTGCCGAACCTGGTCCGCGCGGTGGAGGTGCCCGGCAGCGGGCACTGGCTGCCCGAGGAGAACCCGGGGTTCGTCCTCGCCGAGCTGCTCGCCTTCCTGTCGTGACGGCCACCCGTCCGACCGCACACCGACACCTTCCGGAGGAACGACCGATGGACCCCATGCCGACCGCGTCCGATCCCGAGACCTTCTGGGACGAGCTGTACCGCCGCCACGCCGGGGCAGAGGCCCGCGCCAACCCCCTGCTCGCCGAGGTCGCCGGTCCGCTGGCACCGGGAACGGCGCTCGACCTCGGATGCGGCGCCGGGGGCGACACGATCTGGCTCGCCCGACGCGGCTGGCACGTCACGGCGGTGGACATCTCCGCCACCGCCGTCGACGGGCTCCGGCGCCGCGCCCGCGCCCACGGGCTCACCGAGCGGATCCGCGCCGAGCGCCACGACCTCGCGACGACGTTCCCGGACGGGACGTTCGACCTGGTCTCGGCCCAGTACCTGCACACCCCGTTCACCCTGGACCGCGACGCGGTGCTGCGGACCGCCGCCCACGCACTGCGGCCGGACGGGCTGCTCCTCGTCGTCGACCACGGGTCCGTCGCACCCTGGTCGTGGAACCAGGACCCCGGCACCCGCCACCCCGGCGCCGCGGAGATCGCCGCCGGGCTCGGTCTCGACCCCGACGGGTGGACCGTCGAGCGCGCCGACGAGCCCACGCGCCTCGCGAGCGGCCCCGACGGCCGCACCGCCACGGTCGTCGACACCGTCCTGGTCCTGCGCCGCGCCGGCGACGCCCGCACCCACCGGAGCTGACCGTGCCACGACACCGCCCTCCCGCGCGACGCCGCGGACGAGAAGAGCGTCCTGGCCGGGTTCCTGGGACACCTCCGCGGCGCGGTCGCCGCCAAGGCCGACGGCGTCGGGGACCTCGCCGCCCGCGAGCCCGGCGTCCCCTCGGGGACCAGCCTGCTCGGCCTGCTCACGCACCTGACGCACGTCGAACGCCACTACTTCCTCGGCGAGGCCGTCCGCGACTGGCCCGCGACCTTCCGGCCGCGCGACGAGGACACCGCCGAGCAGGTCGTGGCCGCCTACCGGGAGGCCGTCGCCCGCGCCGACGCGGTCATCGACACCTGGTCCGACCTGGACCGGGCGGCGCCGGTGCCCGCGGGACGGAGGTCGGCCCCGTCGCGGCGCTGGCTGCTCGTGCACATGATCGAGGAGACCGGGCGCCACGCCGGGCACGCCGACATCCTCCGCGAACGCATCGACGGTCGTACTGGGCGCTGAGGCCCGTTGTGCACCTCGGACGGTCGGTCGTGACGGCGTGGTGCCGCCCGTCAGCGGACGGTCGCGGTGTGGTCCGTCGCGAGGATCGCGTGGGTGAGGCCGGGGAACCGCTCGTCGAGCATGGTGTGCCGGAGGGCGGGGAACCGGGCGGTGCCTTCGGTGCGGCACTCGGTGACTCCGGCGGTGAAGAGCTGCTTGAGGTGGTACGAGCAGGTCGACGAAGG
This sequence comes from Pseudonocardia sp. Ae717_Ps2, assembly GCF_001932475.1. Taxonomy (NCBI): domain Bacteria; kingdom Bacillati; phylum Actinomycetota; class Actinomycetes; order Pseudonocardiales; family Pseudonocardiaceae; genus Pseudonocardia; species Pseudonocardia sp. Ae717_Ps2. Next base: position 4,728,847 of record NZ_MCIS01000001.1, on the reverse strand, counting down.
CAGGCCCACCTGATCGGCGATCTGGCCGGTCATCCGGCGCTGCCCGTCGGCGATGAGTCGCACGATCTCCAGGCGCACCGGGTCGCCCAGGGCCCGCAGCACGGACGCGAGCTCGACGTCGTCGGCAGGTACGGGGCGCAGATCGCGCTCGATGGCGGCCACCTCGACATGCTAGCTTCTGCAGTGTTTCCAAGTTCTTGGAAGTATCGAAGAAGATTCGATCGGGTGGTCTGTGCGTCGCTGCCGGCCCCGTCGAGAGGTGGCGTCGCAGTGAAGGCGATCGGCATGTGCGAGTTCGGTGGGCCCGAGGTCCTGCAGCTCATGGACCTGCCCGAGCCGCACGCCGGCGCCGGGGAGGTGCGCATCCGCGTCCACGCCGCCGCGGTCAGTCCTACGGACGTCCTGCTGCGCACCGGTGGCCATGCCGTGCGCATGCCCGGTCGTCGACCGCCGTTCGTACCCGGGATGGACGTCGCCGGTGTGATCGACCAGGTCGGCCCGCAGCTCGACGGGCGGCTCTCTGTCGGGCAACGGGTCGTCGCGATGCCCCTGTTCACCGGTCCGCACGGCGGAGGCTACGCCGAACACGTCGTCGTCTCGGCCGAGTCGGTCGTGGCAGCGCCTGCGGGAGTCGACTTCGCGGCTGCCTCGACGCTGCTGATGAACGCGATGACCGCCCGCATCGCCCTCGACGCACTCGAATCGCAGCTGGGAGACTCCGTCGCCGTGACCGGCGCCGCCGGGGCAGTGGGGGGATACGCGGTCGAGCTGGCCAAGGCCGACGGCCTGGTCGTGATCGCGGACGCATCGAGCGTCGACACGGAACTCGTGCGCGGGTTCGGAGCCGATCACGTCGTGCAACGCGGCAGCGATGTCGCAGCCCGCATCCGCGAACTCGTTCCCGGTGGGGTCCCCGGTCTCGTGGACGGCTCCGTGCAGACCACCGAGATCACGCCCGCCCTCGCCGACGGCGGAACCCTCGTCGAGCTCCAGGGCTGGAGCGGGCCCGTCGAACGCGACATCACGGTCCGCCCGATCATGGTTGCGCCCGGGGGCATCACCGACACCGTCGGGCTCGACCGGCTCGCACGCCAGGCCGAGGACGGTGTCCTCTCACTGCGGGTGGCGGAGGTCCTGCCGGCGGCGCAGGCGCACCGTGCGCACCGCATGCTCGAGGCCGGTGGCATCCGCGGCCGGCTGGTCCTCGACTTCTCCTGAGGTCCTGACGGGGGTGTTCTGCCCCATCCGAATTCGCCACCCCTCGTCCGTCCGTGCCAGTACGAGGGTGAACACGGCTTCCATGGGGTCGTCGCTGAGGATTTCCCCGTTCGGAGTCATGGTGCGTTGGCGCGCGTGCACCACTGCGTGATCAGCACCGAGCAACGTCGCGTGCTCCGGGCTGTAGGTGACCTCGACCGCCTCCAGTGGGCCGCCCGCCGCGAAGACCTGGGATTGCGCTCGATGCAGGTCGCTGCGGCCCAGTACCACGGCCCCACCGAAGTTCACGAATGTGCAGTCTTCCGTGAACAGCGAGGCCATGGTGTCGGGATCGTTCGCATTGAAGGCAGTCTCGTAGCGGGACAGAAGGTCGAGAACCGCCTGAGGTGCAGATTCACGGTGGACTGCAGAGTCTGACCTCGGCATATCTGCCTCTCACGTCCTGGGTTCTGGTCGGACCGACCGTGACACCTCGACGCGACGTGAGGTCAACAGCCGCCGCCAGGTCGGCTGAAGCCGACGTCATGCGTTCCGCCGTCGGTAGCAGCGATCTCAGGGGCCTCGCAGCGGGGTTCTTCAGATGATGAAGAGGACGGCGGTCGCGATCGACGCCAAGCCGAAGAATGCCGCCGGGGCGACCTTCGCGGCGGGGTCACCGGCCCGGACGTGGGCGATGATCGCGCCGACCATCATGAGGGCGAATCCGATCGCCGCGGCGATGGCCAGCGGTTCCCAGAAGACGCCGATCGCGAGCGCCAGTGCGCCCACGACCTGCACCACGCCCACTAGCCGGAAGCTGTTCGGGGAGAACCGAGTTGGCGGCCCTGCTCGACCGACGACAGACGAGCGGTGGCCATCGGCAGGCCGGTGAACAGGAAGGTCACCGCGAGGATGACGGCGAAGGTCGTGTCCATGTGCGCCGTGGCCTCTCGCAGGATCGGTGCCGATCGCGGAGCCGACACCATGGGCAGCGTCCGGTGGGCAGAGGCCGTGTGCCGGTCACGCGCTCCACAGCCTAGAAGTCCCGGGTCGCCCCGACACTCTCTTTCCGGCCGCTCGCTGTGAGGCCCGACGTAGGGCGGCAGGTACAAGTCGTCCGCGGCCGGTCGGGCCGCGTTGCTCTCTGCCCACGAGGAGCTGAGGCGCCGACTGCACTGATGGCAGGCGCCCTGCACATGGACCAGTTGGCAGACGACCTAGTACGTGACACGATCTATTCATGGACTCACCGGGGCTGCCGACGGACTGGACGCGGGCCGTCCTGCCGATCGTGGTCCTCGCGGCGCTGGCTCGGGGTGAAGCCCACGGCTACGCCTTACGTCAGATCCTTCACGAGGAGGGTCTCGAGAACGTCACCGGGAGCACTCTTTACCCGCTTCTGGCGCGCCAGCAGGAACTCGGCAGATTGGGGTTCCGATGGGAGCACGACGGAAGCGGTCCTGCGCGGAAAGTGTTCTTCCTGACGGAGGAAGGGAGAGGCGCCCTAGGTCGACTCAAGGTCGAGTGGGGCCGGCTGGCCGCCGTCGTCGAGAATTCCCTTGCGTCTGATCCGACCGAGGTGGAGAAATGAGCTACTATCACGATCTTGCGTTTGAGCTGCGCATGCGCGGTCAGTCAGAGGAGCGGGTCGAAGAGATTTTGCGAGAAGTGGAGGACTTCGTTCGTAGCGCGGGAGGCGCCCCGGAGGACGAGTTCGGCAGTGCTGCTGACTTCGCGACGCGTTACGCCAGGCGCAGGCGTGTGACTGCTGGCCACTGGATCTTCATGACCGCGATTTTTGCCGCCATTTTTCTGTATATTGCCAATTTGTTACTGTTTGACTCGGGTGGTCCAGCTGTTCGTCCATGGGTGATGGGGATCAGTCTGGTCGCCCTGGTGGCGGCAGCTACTGCTGTAGCCACGATGGTGAACCGTCGGCTTCCTCGATCGTTCCATCGGTCCGGACGGAACCATCGTGACTGAGGTCCGGAGCCTCTCGCAGCTCCAGGAACCGGGTGAGGTGCGCCCTGCCCCGGGGGCGGCTGGGGCGACGAGGACCGCCAGCGGGACCGGCGGCAGCTCGAGAATCGTGTTCCCTGTGACGGGCGGACGATGCTGGCGCCACCAGGGCTGACCGAGCACCGGAAGGCTGACTTCACGGCGTTCGGGTTGGACTGCGGGATCGATGGTCCGCAGGACGCCGCGCTCGGACGGGCGGTGGGCTGAGAAACGCCGGGGCGTGTTCGGGAGAACACCGGCGGCGGCTCATCCGGGTCCGGTCACGCCCGGATGCAACGACGGGACATGCGCGGCGGGCGCGTGCCTGCGTCCCCGCCTACCTCCCGTCCGTCTCGTGAACGGGCTCGTGGAACGTGCGTCGGTAGGCGTGCGGAGTGGTGCCGACGTGACGCCCGAAGTGTCTGCGCAGGCCTGCGGCCGTCGCGAACCCGCAATGAGCGGCGACGGCCTCCACGGGCAGATCGGTGGTCTCCAGCAGTTCGCGGGCCCGCCGGACCCGCTCCGCGGCCAGCCACTGGAGCGGCGTCGAACCGACGGCTGCGCGGAAGTGGCGGGCGAAGCTGCGGGGGCTCTGTCCCGCTGCCCGAGCCCAGGTGGCCACGTCGATCGGCTCGGCGATCCGCCCGCGAGCCCAGTCGAGGCTCGCGGAGAACCCGGATGAGGTGGGAGAGGGCACCGGCGCCGGCACGTACTGTGCCTGCCCGCCGTCGCGGTGTGGCGGGACGAGGCAGTACCGGGCGACGACGTTCGCGACCCGGCTTCCGTGGTCACGTCGTACGAGGTGCAGGCACAGGTCGAGACCGGCGGCGACACCGGCCGAGGTCAGCACGTCGCCGTCGTCGACGTAGAGCACGGTGCGCTGCACGTTCACCGACGGGTGTCGCCGTGCGAGTTCGTCGACATCGGCCCAGTGCGTGATCGCCGGCCGGCCGTCCAGGAGGCCGGCGGCGGCCAGGACGAACGCCCCTGTGCAGACCGAGGCGATGCGGGCACCGCGGTCGTGCGCCCGACGCAGTGCGTCGAGCAGCGCCGGCGGGAAGTCGAACCGCTTCTCGGCCGTGGGCGGTACGAGCACGGTGTCGGCCTCGTCGAGTGCGTCGAGACCCGGCATGTCCCCGTCGAGGCGCCCGAAGGGGCGCAGACACAACGGGCCGGGCTCGCCCGCGCAGACCCGCACGTCGTACCACTGCTCGGGTGGCACTCCGATCGGCGCCGGCCGCTCCATGCCGAAGACCTGGGCGCCCGTCGAGAGCTCGAACATCGGGGTGCCGTCCAGCGCGGGGATGACCACGACGTGCATGGCAGTAATGTATCGATAAGTGTCGTTCCTGCCACTCGATCTTCGGTCGGGATGCGCGGCAGGCTGGTGGCTCCTCCCCGGTGTCGGCGACTCCTCCGGCCGCACCGGCCGCCACGATCCAGCAGAGGGAGACGATGAGCCGAGAAGTCGATCTCGTCCACGGCATCAGGGAAGTAGAGCCGGGGGTGCAGCTCCACTACGTGCAGACCGGTGGAGGGGAGCGCACGGTCGTGCTGCTGCACGGCTATCCGGAGACGTGGTGGCAATGGCGACACACGATGCCGCTGCTCGCCGCGGCGGGGTTTCGGGTCGTCGCGGTGGACTACCGCGGAGCGGGGCACTCGTCGAAGCCTGCGACCGGTTACGACAAGCGCACCATGGCGGGTGACGTCCGGCGACTCCTCGTCGACCATCTCGGCATCACGGAACCGGTCGTGCTGGTGGGCCACGACATCGGCATGAAGGTGGCGTTCGCCTATGCGAGTCTCTTCGCCGACGGTGTGGCGAAGCTGGTCCTCGTCGATGCGATCATCCCCGGTACGGACCATTTCCGGGCGCTGCTCACCACCGGCAGGCTGAGCAACTCCAACCTGGCGCACTTCTTCTTCCACAATGCGCGGAACGGCATGGCGGAGACGTTGACGGCGGGGCGAGAGCGGGTCTACATCCAGGACTTCTTCGACCGCATCGCTTTCAACGCCGGCGCGTTCCCGCCGGAGGTGGTCGACGTCTATGCCAAGGCCTATGCCGCCCCGGGCGCGATGCGGGCCGGGTTCGAGCTGTACCGTGCCTTCGACCAGGACGGGTACGACAATTCCGAGCTGCTGTCCACGGGCGGCAGACTTCGCATGCCGCTGCTCTACGTGGCCGGCGCCGAGAGCTTCTTCAGAACCATCGCGAAAGACGTCGTGACCGACATTGCCGAGAACGGTTCTCTCGCCGTGGTCGCTGCCAGCGGCCACTACCCGGCCGAGGAGAACCCGGAGGAGTTCGTCGAGGCTGTGCTGTCGTTCTGCCGGGAGTCGAGCTAGCGTCGGGTCAACACCTGCAAGAACCTGCACGTCGCTGGCCAGCGGGGCCTCGTTCGCCGCGTTCTGCGGCGTCATCCCCACCGAGGCATCGTGCGGCCGCAGCCATCGACACCGGCTCAGCCGCAGCGGTGACCCGCAGGTGAACTCGGCGCTCTACACGATCACGATCGCCTGCCTTCGAGGGAACCGACAGACCCAGGACTGTGTGCGGCGGCGGGGCAGCGAGGGCTACACGCGCCGTGAAGCCATCCGCTGCCTCGAGCGCCACGTCAGCCGACACCTCTGTTGACTCACAACAGGCCCCGGCCATCAGACCTCGACACAGCGCCGAGCCGCTAGACCAGACCGGTGAGGCGTTCGATCTCGACGGGCCGAAGCTCGATCGCAGCGCCCGCGAGGTTGTTCTCGAGGTGTGAGACTTTAGAGGTTCCCGGGATCGGCAGGATGGTCGGTGAGCGGGCGAGCAGCCACGCGATCGCGACCTGAGAACCCGACACGCCATGCGCCGCGGCGATCTCGGCCAGCGGCCCCGAGTCGGCGGGTAGACCTCCCTGAGCCAATGGCGCCCACGGGATGAAGCCGATCCCTTCGCGGGTGCAGTACTCCATCACGTCGGCCGAGCCGCGGTCGATGAGGTTGTAGCGGTTCTGCACCGTCGCGATCCGGGCGATCGCGCGGGCCTCCTCAAGCTGCTCGACACCGACCTGGGAGAGCCCGATCTCGACGATCTTGCCTTCGTCCTGGAGCGCCTTGAGTTCGCCGACCTGGTCGGCCAGGGGCACCTGCGGGTCGACGCGGTGCAGTTGGAGCAGGTCGATGTGGTCGAGCCCGAGGCGACGCAGACTCAGCAGTACCTGCTGACGCAGGTATTCCGGGCGACCGACCGGCGGCCAGGCCTGTGGGCCCAGCCGCATCGCTCCCTGCGCTGTGTCGACGACATCGGGTCCGTTGCGTGTGAGCCCGACCTTGGTCGCGATGACGACGTCGTCCGGGTAGGGGTACAGGGCCTCGCGGATGATGGCCTCGCTGACGTGCGGGCCGTAGGAGTCGGCAGTGTCGACGAGCTGGACGCCCAGCTCGATGGCACGTCGGACGGTTCGGATGCATTCGGCGCGGTCGTCGGGTTCGCCCCAGATGCCGCGGCCCGTGAGGCGCATACCGCCGAAGCCCAGTCGGGCGACGTCCTTGTCTGCGAGGCGGAAGGTGCCGGCGGCACACACTGTCGATGTCATGAAGTCTTCTTCGAGGAGAGGTCGGAGGAACCGGTGGAGGCATCGAGGTGCGCGGCGAGTCCGCGCAGACCTCGATGGAGGATGCCCTGACGCAGGCTCTCGATCAGGTCAGTGGCGTCGTCGGGGTGGGCGTTGACGACGATCGACCAGCCGATGAAGGTCGCGCCGATGCTGGTTACCGGGCGCAGCTCGAGGCGTCCCCGGTAGTGCTGCACCGGGTAGGGCGAGGTGACGATCTCGTAAACCAGGGACCGGTCGGAGTCGTCGAGGGCTGCCAACGATTCCACCACCGTCGCTCCGTCGGCCATGGTCAGCACCCGCACGGCGCGGCCCGCGGCGGGGGCGCCCATCGCACTGGCCGCGACCGCCGGCTGCCAGAGGGCGAGCCCGTGGAAGTCTCGGACGACAGCCCAGACACGGTCGACGTCGTGGTCGAGCATTGCGCTCGCGTAGAGCTCGGTCATCGTCCGGTGTCCGTCGTGTGCTCGTCGAGCCAGCGCAGGACCGGCTGTAGTGCCTCGTCGGAGTTGGTCTCGTAGATCAGGCCGTGCCCGTTGCCGAAGATTCCGTGGTCGGGCAGATGGACGTGGTCGACGGCCGCACCCGCGTGGCGCAGGAACGCGACGATGTCAGGGCCCGCGGCGGCGAACGGTGACGTCTCACCGGTGACGATCGCCACCGGGACCTCGCGCAATCCCGGGATCCGCAGTGCACTCGGATCGGCGGCACGCACCTCGTCCGGCGATGCGAGCGGCGGGTCGTAGGTCACCGGGGCTGCGGTCAGGCCCCAGTCCAGCGTGCCGATCCCCGGCGCCGAGGCGAATGCCGGACCCATCGGTTCGATCGAGACGATGGCGCGAACGAGGTCGTGGCGTCGGTCGGCGAGCAGCCACCCGTCGGGACCGGAGGCGGAGTGCGTCATCACCACTGCCGGCCCGACCCGATCGAGCAACGTGGTGAGCCGATCGACGTCCATCTCCTGGGAGTCGGCGAGGGCTGCGGGCAGGGGGTTGAACGGGGCGATGAACGCGTCGAGCCCGGCCTCGTCATCGCGGGCGATCGGCCAGCGGGTCTGGCGGTCGGCGGCGGAGTCGGGAAAGAAGACCGCGCGGCCCTCCTCATAGGGGAACGCCGGCCCCATCGTGCCCACCACCGACGGATGGAATGGTGAGCGTCCCTGCGCGGGCCGGTCGACGAGCAAGACGGGCCAGCCCGCCTCGACGAGGCGCTGGGCCCACCCGGGTCGTCCGTCGGGGGTGTCCATCCACTCGGTGCTCTGCATGACCCCGCCGTGCACGAGCACGATCGGACAGGGCTTCGTGATGTGCTCGGGCGCTTCCCAAGCGACGAACATCGGGCCGCGCTGGTAGGTGTGCCCGCGCTGGATCACTCGCTCGCCGGGGACCCAGAACTCGCCGCGGCGCGACGCGCGGACGGTCCTACCGTCCCAGGGCAGCTGGGATCGGACGTCTCTACGTGTGGTCATGTCGTCTCACCGTCCTATCGGGGATGTGGGACGACGCTAAGGAGCGTTCCGAGCGGTCGGGTAGTACTCCTGCACCCACCCGGAGGCCGCGGCACGGACACCGGTGGCGGCGATCGGGCACGTCCGGCGATCCAGGTCAGGTGGAGCCGTCTGCAGGGAGCCGGCTGAGGGCCTCCAGGCCCGCCACGGTGTCCTCGTTGGTGGCGCTGTAGGTCGCGAGGTGCAGTCCGCGTGCGCTGGAGATCGCGAGCGACTCGTAGTGCAGAGACAGCATGCCGGCCTCGCGGTGCTGCAGCACCTTGTCCACGCTCACCTTCTCCGCGACCTCGTAGCGTTCCCAGAGTCGGGCGAACTTCGCACTGCGCTGCTGCATTTCGCGCACCCGACTCGTGACGTGCTGGTCGTGTGGGAAGGGCGCCGACGCGACGCGCAGGTGGCTGACCGCGCCGCGTGCGGCCGCGTCCGGATCGCGGTAGAAGGTGGCGGCGGCCGGATCGAGAAAGATCATCCGGAGCAGGTTGTCGAATCGCTCGAAGCCGGAGTAGAGGGCCAGCGCAAGGTCGTTGGCCACGAGGACGTCGAGGGCCGGGTCGAGCACGAAGGCCGGAACGGCGGAGAGGGAGTCGAGCAGGCGCCGTACGCCCTCGGACACTTCCGTGGCTGGCTGCGCGTGGCCGGGTCGGGGGAGCCCGAGCTGGTAGAGGTGGGCGGCGGCGATGTGGTCGAGGTCGAGGGCCGAGGCGAGCGCCTCGAGCACCTGCTCCGACGGGTGGACCTCGCGCCCCTGCTCCAACCGTATGTAGTAGTCAGTGCTGATTCCCGCAAGCAGGGAGACCTCGTCGCGCCGCAGGCCCGTTACACGCCGGTCCGGACCGCGTATCAATCCCGCCTGCTCGGGAGTAACGAGGCTGCGACGCGCCCGAAGGAACTCAGCGAGGCCCCCGTTGGTGGCGGTCACGGTACTAGATTAGCTCTTGCATCGTCGTCGCCGTCTCAACAGCACCGGAACCGGTATCAGGCGCTGACCGAGCATCTGCGCGCTCACATCGCAGCGGTCGGGGGCGACAGCGTGAGTCGACTGTTCCGGGGCGAGCGCGCGGACGAGCTGCCGAAGCTCAGCCACCTGCGCACCTGGCGCAGCGCCCGGCGGCGCTGTTGAACGTCTACGCAAGGACGATCGACGGCCAGCAGGACGCCGCGCGTCGGCGCATCGACGCTGCGTTGGGCAGGGCGGCGGGCTGAGCAGACTTCGGGGCGCATTCGGGGAGAACACCCGCAACGAGCCATCCACGGCCGGTGACGGCCGGACACAACGAACGAGGCCCCTCACCCTGTTACAGCAGGTGAGGGGCCTTGTTCGCTGTCAAGCTTTGACGTGCCCCCGGCAGGATTCGAACCTGCGCTCCCGCCTCCGGAGCAGTGGAGCGTGCGCCGGAGAAGACATGTCCTGACCAGGCATGATGTAGATAATGATCGGGGGCGTCGGACGCATCTGGGAACGTCCTGGGAAAACCTTGCCGGATGGGCCGAGTGACAGAGTGACAGCCCTACCGGCCGTGTCACTCGAACTGTCACTCTCGTTTGTGCTGGTCAGGGGTGGTGTAGTGACAGAGTGACAGAAGAAGAGTGGGGAGACGTGCCATCGTCTGGAACCGTCCAGCCCGCCGCACCACCGTGCGGACGTCCGTCCCAGTGCTCCTCCGCGCTCGGCCGGGACCCCGGGTGGCATCCGGGGTCCCGTAGCGCCTCTGCGGAGGAGCAGAGGGCCGCGTACAGCCCGCTCGATCCCCCGGGTCGACGAGCGCCCGTCCACGCCCCTCCTGTTGCAGCGCTGTGGACGTTAAGGCGCTGGAACAGGAGGGGGCAGCAACGATGGGTCGCATCGCCGTACGGCCGGGCGCCGTCGAGTGACAGAGTGACAGTGTCACTGAGCCTTTTTCAACCTGACCGAGGACCCGCCGCGAAGCGGCGGCAGGGGCCCCGTCGGCAGCGGCCAGATCCCCGATGATGCAGGTCAGGCCGCCGCGCGGTCGCGGTCCGGGGAGGCCCACTCGACGGCTTGACCAGCACAAACGCCAGGTTGAAAAAGGCTCACTGGCCTGTCACTCGAACTGTCACTCTCGTTTGTGCTGGTCAGGGGCGGTGCAGTGACAGAGTGACAGAAGAAGAGTGGGGAACGGCACCTGACGGTCCGTGCCTGGCCGCGCGTCGGGGTATGCGGTCTCAGCGCCGTTCTGGTGCTGCGACAGCTCCGTGGCGCCACCTGAGTGGCAGGAGGCGTCTGCGGTGGTCTCAGGGCCCTGGACGGTCTCGTTCTGGAGACCGTCCTCGTTCGGGAGGGGAATCTATCGGTCTTCAACGGCCACCTCACCGGGTTCGTCGTCGTGCACGATCGTGACAACGACGGCGACTACGAGACCGTCGCCCATATCTGGACTGCGGTGGCCTGGCGCCGCCGGGGAATCGCTCGACGCCTGCTGGCCGAGGCACGCTCCCGCTTTTCCGTTACTGCGTTCGAAGAGCCTTACACTAAACGACGGATCTGTGCTTATCGACGCCTCACGGGACAGCTGAGATAGCGTTGGGGTGGCTTCGGTGCATCACCGTGCCGCCCGCGCCGCCTCGCTGTTCTTCGCGAAGTTGGCGGCGAAGTTGGCCCACCACTCGCCGGGCGGGATTTCCTGCGCCGCGACCGCGAGACGCTTTCCGGTCTCGGTCACCACGGCCGCCGACATCGAGTCGACGAACGGTTGCACCTGCTGGTTGCCCTGGGCCTGGTACTCCCGTGCGGCAAGTAGGCAGTCAATCTTGTCGGCGTCGCGGGAGCAGCGTGCTTCTGGCGTCGCAGTCGGTTCCTTCGCACGCTCGTGTTCGTCGATCAGGGCGGCGATGTGCTCGGCGAGGACCGGCGGCAGCTCCGCCACTTGGTCGTGGGCGACGTCCTGAGCCGGGGGCGTCCGTACGTACGGCTTCCCCACGCTGGGGACGTCACCGATCCGGGTCTCCGGCATGTCGTGGAACAGGCCCAGTGCTGCCGCGCGGTCTGCGTTTGCGCCTTCGAGAGTGGCAATGACGTAGGCGAGAACTCCCACACGGAAGCTGTGCTCGGCTACCGATTCGGGATTCTTGACTCCTGCGAGCAGCCACCCGGAGCGGGGGAGTCGCTGAAGCTGGCCGGCCTCGTATGCGAACTTGGCGACGGCGTGCATTTCGTTGCTCAAATCGCACTCTCCACGAGGTAGGCCACCTGCTCCATGCGCTGTCGAACCTTACCGGTCAGGCCAGCATCGTCGCTGAGCGCGATCTCCACCGCTCGGCCGATGTGCCTCGCCTGCTCAGAGCTGCGGAGCAGGTCTCGCCGTGCCCTCAGGAGCGCCCACAGGGCATGCGCGCACAGCTCCCGGTACGGGGCCGTTGCAACCCCGGTCACGAGCGAGGCCAGGAGCCGGTCCCCGGACCACGTCGCCTGCTGACTGACCATGTCTCGATCGTCGGTCCAGTACGTGTCGTGCTCGCCGACCCAGTAGGCCCAGTAATTGAGATTCGCGATGATGAGTTCATCGCGCGCCAGTCCCTGGTCGATGAAACGTCGCAGCGGGTCGAGGTCGCCGGAATGAGCACTCGCGACGGCCTGGGAGCGAGCCACGGCCCACGCCGGGGACCACATGCTCAGGTCGGGTAAGGCTCGGGTATCGCTCGTCGTCTGCTGTTGGAGCCACCCCTGTGTGGAGTTGTTCGACGCGACCAGGAACTTCACCTGCCGACGTAACATGGCCGTTCGCTCGGTGCCCGTTCCGGCCTGGTCCGCAGCATCACAGAGGTCCCGAGCGACGGCGTCCTGCACCGTGCTGGGCACGTACAGCCGGGTGCGGATCTCGCTGAGCTGCCGGGGCACCTCGCCGGTGAGCGGCCAGGCGAGCAGCTCGGTCAGGGTGCGGTCGGGAACGATGACCGACAGCGGGTGCTCAGGGCTCCCGACAGTCGCCAGCTCGCCGTAGATCGAGTCCGCCACGAGTGCCTTCTCGAACACGACGAGGAGCGAAGGGTCCGGGTTGTGGGCCCGGAGTCCTCGGTTGACGCGCTGGATCTCCGCGAAGCTCGCATTGACTAGCGGGCGCCGACCCGACTCCCACGCCTGCAGGGTGCTGACGCCCACGCCGAGCTGCTCGGCGAACCCCTCCTGAGTGAGCCCGACGCGGCCACGGATGGCGCCCAGAACGGCTCCTCCGAGTCGCCCGATCAGCTCACTCGCACCGGGAGTAGGGGTTCGGTCCTTCATTCCGTGCTTCCTCACGCTCGGCCGCGTCGAACTCGTACTCGCGGTCAGGGGTCTCGGCCCTGACCTGGCAATACCGTTCTGGTTGTCCGACAGACGGTAGGCACTGGGCCCCGGCGACGGGGGTGAATCGGAGAATCCGTGAGTAGCAGCTATCTCTTGGCCTCGACCGTCTCGACCCTTTCGCGTAGCTCGGCGACCTCACCCTGGAGGCGAGCCACGATCTCGCGCAGATCCTCGGGAGGGTCGTCCGGGAGGGCCCGGACGAACGTTCCGCGACCGGCAGCGGACTCCAGTACCCCCGCGTGCTGCATCTCCTTCACCGCGGCGTGCGCGGTCAGCTCGGCGACGCCGTAGTGCTCAGCGAGTGCCCGCAGGGACGGGATCTTGTCCCCCACCGGGAACTCGCCCGCTCGGATGCGTCGGACGAGGTCCGACCTGACCTTCGCACTCAGCGACTGAGCGCCTCCCTGATCGACCGCCACCAAGCCACGGTAGCGGCCAGCTAAGCCACCGCACAGCACCACAAACACCCCTTGACAGATCGAGCACCACAGAGCACCTTAATGTGCACTGAGGCAATCGGGAGGATGGCAGATGTACACCGAACGCCGCGACATGGCCGCGCTCCGACGGATCGATAGCGCACCCGAGGGCTGGGCTCCTGACGGCCTGACCTCGGACGTGATCGACGCGTTGCTGGGCGACGAGATCGCTCGGGGGCGTGAGATCCCGAGCCTGCACACCACGCGGGTCCTCCACCTGCCCCGCCGCGCTAGGCAGCTCGTCGGAGGTGAGGCGGCGTGATGCGGGTCGTGGATGCGCTCCGTCGTCGGGTGCTGGACCAGGTCCGGGGCGAGTTCTGGCACCGGTCCGGTGCCGGGGTGGCGCTGGTGGTGCTTACCGGGGTGTTCGTGGTTCTGGCGCTGGGGGTGGCGGGTCCGCTGGACGGTGTGGCCGGCGTGTTGGTCGCGGTCGCGGTCGGGGTGGCGGGGGTCGAGACTGTCGAGGCGTTGGGTGGCGCGGTCGTGGGGTGGCGGGAGTGGCGTCGTCTGCGTTCCAACGACGGCTATCTGTCGGCGGTGGTGGAGGTTGTGGCGGCGCAGGAGCGGGCGGAGCTGGTTCTGCTCGGCGCTGGGGAGCCTCCGGCGGGTGCGCGGTGAGCGCCCGGCTGGGTTCGGTGGTGGAGCGGGCGGCGGCGACGGCGTCACGGGAGCGTCCGGCGCGGGCGGTGCGCCCGGGGTGGTGGGTCTACTCCTACGGCTCGGCGGGTGGGGGGTGGGCGCAGGTCATCGCGATCGGCCTGTTGTCCAAGGGGTGGGTGCGGTTCGAGCTGCGTCATCTCGATGGCCGGCGCGGTCTGGTCGAGGCGTCCCCGTCGCATCCGACGTCGTGCCTGACGGCGTCCACGGCGCGGCGGGTCGGGATCACCGGGTGACGTTGGCGAAGCGGGTCCTTCGCTTCACGCGCTGACCCTCGGGGTGTGGGCCGGTCGGGACCGGACGGGTGCACCTCGTTGATCCACATAGGACAGACGAAGTAGGCAGAGGAGCGGGGCGATGGGTTGGTTGTCGAGTACGGCCAGGGGCGGGGCCCGGGTGGGTCGGGCTGTGGTGGCGCGGGAGTTGGCGGCGGTGCAGCACGCGAAGCATCACCGGCGGGGTCGTCACACGGAGGAGGCGTCGGGGCCGGTGCATTGCCGGTTCTGCGGGGTCCGGGTGCGGTCGGGCATGGGTGATGTGTGCTCGCGTCCGCGGTGCATGAAGGCGGCCGTGCGATGAGCGCGCTGGTGGATCTGGACGACACCGGCCGGTGCCCGACGGACTCGGCGTGCGCTGGGTGCGGTGTGGCGGCTGGTGAGGGCGTGGGTGGTGGCCTGGTGGTGGTGACCGCTGGCACCGGTGTCGGGGTGGTGTGCCTGTCGTTGTGCCCGGCCTGCTGCGAGGCGGGGCGGGTGCCGCGGATGGTGGTGGTGACCGCGGCGCTGGCTGCTGGGGACCACTGCGAGCACTTGGGGATCGATCTGGATCAGATGGCTGCGGTGATGGAGTCGGGGTGGGACTGGTGAGCACCGAGACGTGGGCGCAGCGGCGTCGTGAGGACCGGGCCGCTGCTGCGGAGCGGGCCCGTCGTGACGCCGACGCCGCGACCGAGCGGGCGTTGCACGCGGAGGCGGTGCGGGCGGAGATCGCCGAGCGCCGCCGTACCGAGCAGGCCACCCGGGATCAGGTCGCCCGGACCGCGCGGGCCGAGCAGGCCCGCCGGGCCCGGACCGAGCGACGCAAGCGTGCGGCGGCCCGACGGTCGGCGGTCGGGGTGTGGGCGGCTGCGCATCGGGTGGATCTGCTGATCTATCCGCTTGCGGTGGTGTCGGCGGTGATGGCGGTCCCGGCGATGGCCGCCTATGGCGTCGCGGTCTACGGGTCGTGGACCGGTGCGGTGCTGCCGGTGCTGTCGGAGTTGGGGATGTGGGCGTTCGCGCTGGCGGTGCAGTCGCGGCGCCGCACGCACCCGGCCGCGCCGCTGTGGGCGTTGCAGGCGGGGGTGTGGGCGTTCGCGGCCGTGGCCGCGGGGCTGAACCTCGCCCACGGCCTCGACGGTGAGCACGGTGGCGTGAGTACCGGGCTGGTGATGGGTGTGGTGTCGGTGGCCGGGGTGATCGCGCACCAGTTGGTGACCGCCGGGGCCCGCCCGGCCCGCAGGGCGCGCACCGAGCGGGCGGCGGAGCGCAAGCTGCGCGCGGCCCGGCGGGCTGCGTTGCGGGCCGCGGTCGCGCAGATCGACACCGACGGCGACGCCCGTCTGGTCCATGCCCCTGGGGTCTACCGGGTCGAGCGGGACGGGCTCGGCCGCCCTGTGCTGGCCCCGCACACCACGCCCGGTCTGCCTGTCGACGACGACGGCGGGGACCTG
This sequence comes from Pseudonocardia sp. Ae717_Ps2, assembly GCF_001932475.1. Lineage (NCBI taxonomy): Bacteria > Bacillati > Actinomycetota > Actinomycetes > Pseudonocardiales > Pseudonocardiaceae > Pseudonocardia > Pseudonocardia sp. Ae717_Ps2. The sequence goes on along the minus strand of NZ_MCIS01000001.1, from coordinate 4,713,393 downwards.
GCGGCGGAGGTGTCGGCGTGGCTGGCCGAGCAGAACCCGGGCCTGTTGAGCGTCCCGGTCCCGTCCGCTGACGAGCCCGCGGACGGGACCGGGAACCAGCACGACCCGGCCGACATCGGGACCGAGGACGACCGCCCCGACGGGCACGGCGTCGCCACCCTCGACCGGCCGACGGGACCGACCGGTGGTGAGCACGGTCGCCGTCGTCCGCGGAAGGTGGCCCGGCCGCGGGCTCGCTCGATGGATGCGCTGCGCGCCGAGTTTGCGGCGGCGGTGGCGGCGGGGGAGGTCGATCCGTCCTCGGCGGAGTCGATCCGTACCGGTCTGCGCTGCGCCCCGGCCCGGGCGCGGGCGCTGCGTGATGAGCACCGAACCGACCAGTCCTGACCTGCGATGATCGAGGGGAATCGACCTGTGGACAGCAACTCGCACGACCGGCACGACGAGATCGGGACCAGCATCACGGACCAAGCCGTGATCGAGGGTCCGGCGCCGCGTGCGGCGGCCGGGCGGGGTGAGCACGGGCGGCGCCCGCCGCCCCGTGGGGGCCGGGCGGGTGAGTCGCTGGTGATCGACGCCGAGTCCGTCACTGAGGAGCCGGCCACTGGTGAGGTGGTGTCTGCTGATCGGGGGCCGCGTAAGGTCGCTCGACGGGCGGGTGGGCTCGTTCGGTCCGGGGTGCATGTGGTCACGACCGCTGCGGGTGGTCCGGCGCGGCGAGCGGGGGCGGCGGCGGTGGCCGGGGTGAAGGCGACCCCGAAGGTGACCGCTCGGGCTGCGGTGACCACGGTGGCCGGGTACGGCTCGCTGGTTCGGCGCGCGGTCGCGGCAGCGACCCACGGTGGGGTGCGCGAGCAGATCCGCGCCGCCCGCGCGGCCGGGGACTCCACGGCGGTGGCGGAGTGGACCGAGCGTCTGGACACGTTGAAGGGCCACCGTGCCCAGCGGATCAAGGAACTGCCTCGTCAGGTACTGGCTGCGCTGATGGTGACCGGTATCGCCGTGGCGGTGCTTGGTGTGCTGTTGCTCGCCGGTGGGGTCACCGCGTGGCTGGCGCCGGGCGGGTTCGGCTGGGGCTCGTGGTGGGAGATGGTCGGCTTGGTGGTCCGGTTCGTGACCGCTGCGGTGACCGTCGCGGCCACGGTGGCGCTGTGGGTGGCCGGGCCGGCGCTGTTGCTGGCCGGGTGGTGGGAGGGGCGCCGCCACACTGCCGGCCCGGCGTGGCTCGCGACCAGTACCGACGCCGATCTTGACGCGCTGGTGGATGAGACCACGATCGCCCGTGCCCTGGACGCGCTGCGTATCGCCCAGATCAGCGCCTACTTGAAGGCGGGCACGCCGTTGCAGTTCCTCACCCCCGCTCGGGTTGATGGGCGCGGTACCCATGCGGTGGTCCGGCTCCCGGCCGGGGTCACCGCCGACCGCATCGCGCGGCGCCGCGCGGACCTCGCGACGGGGCTGCATCGGTTGGCCAAGGAGGTGTGGCCGACCACCGGTACCGAGGCTGGGATCCTGGATCTGTGGGTTGCGGACAAGGGCGCTCTTGCCGAGGGCGCTGGCCCGTATCCCCTGCTCGACGACAGCGCGACCACGGTGGATGTGTTCAAGGGGGTGCCGTTCGGGCGGAACCTGCGCGGCACCCCGATGGTGGCGCCGCTGCTGGAGCGCAACACTCTCGCCGGTGGGATGCCTGGACAGGGCAAGTCCTCCGCCGCCCGGGTCCTCATGGTCGGGGCCGCGCTGGACCCGACGGCTGAGCTGCGGATCTGGGTGCCGGATGCGAACTTCGACTTCGAGGTTTTCCGGCCTCGCTGCTCGCGCTACGTCATGGGTGCCGAGGACGTGCGGATCGCCGAGATCACCGAGCACCTGCGGGAGCTGCACGCCGAGGTCCAGGCCCGCGGTGAGCTGCTGGTCCGCTACGAGATCCCCGCGGTCACCCGCGAGTACGCCTCCAAGGGCGTCGGGCTGCACCCGCTGTTCTGCCTGCTGGAGGAGGCTCACGTCGCGATCCAGCACCCCACCCACGGCGCCGAGGTCGCGAAGCTGCTGGTCGACATCGTCCGGCTCGGTCGTAAGCGCGGGATCCACCTGATCGTCTCCACCCAGGCCCCCACCAAGGACTCCATGCCCCGTGATGTGACCCGCAACTGCTCCAACGGCGTCGCGTTCGCCGTCGGGGACCACGTCGCCAACGACGCCCTGCTCGGCCAGGGCGCCTACACCGCCGGGCACCGCGCCACCGAACTGATCCCCGGGGTGGACCGCGGAACCGCGGTGGTCAAGGGGTTCTCCGGGCAGCGCTCGGAGATCGTGCAGGTCTACTTCCTGTCCGTCGACAAGGACACCCCCGCCGGGGACCAGGTCACCCCGCTCATCGAACGCGCCCTCGACGCCATCGAGCGCCGTGGGAAGGGCCTGCCCGGTGCCGGGCGCCCCGCTCCGCAGGCCGAGCCGGAGCAGTCGCGGGACCTGCTCGACGACCTCGACGCCGTCCTGGGTGCCGACCCGGTCCGCATCGCCGACGTCCCGGCCCTGCTCGTGCGTCACGCACCGCGCCACCAGCCCTACCGGTCGCTGACCGGTAAGGCACTACGCGCTCAGCTCGCGGCCGAGTTCGGGATCAAGGTGCCCTCCACCGGGAACCGCTGGCCCCTCGATCCCGTCACCGTCCGTGACGCACAGGTGCGGCGGGCGACCGCGGACCTCGACGACGACCACGACGGCGACACCGAACAGGAGTGAACCGGGTCCGGCTCGGCCGGCCGCCCCGCTACACGGCGCTTCCAGCCCGCCGGGCGGGCCCGGTTAACCCGGCTCACTCGATCACTCGACGCAGGTCAGCACGTCAGAGAGCCACAACCGGGCGGGAGTGAAGAACCTAACCCGCCCACCGCCACCTCACCCACCGACCTCACCCCAGCTCCATCACCCGACACCACGCCCACCAGGCCGGTGCCGCGACCCCGTCATGCCGAAAACAGGAGCCCTCATGTCTACACACAGTCACCGAAACCCGAGCGACGTCGGCCGAGTGGACCGGGTCGCCGTCACCACGTTGGCTCTGCTCGCCGCCACCGCCACCGCTAGTGCAGCGACCGCTGCTGCCCTGGCCCACCAGCCGTGCGCCGGCCGGGAGCAGCGGTGAGCGGGGTGATGACCCAGCGGTGGGGCTGGCAGCCCACCGCCCGCATGTGCGAGGGCCTGCCGACCTGGCGGTGGCGGTGCGCCCCGGCCGGGCTGGTCACCCGCCGCCAGATGCGCGCCGCCGGACGCGCCCCCGCGGGTGCGGAGCCGGTGGGGCGGATCGAGTGCCGCCGCGGACGGCGGTGGGCGCTGCTGTGGGACCCCGCCGAGCTGGGCCCCAAGCGGGTCCCGACCCCCGCGCAGCGGGCCGCGCTGGGCCGGGCGCTGGCCGCGCGGCGGCGCTGCCCGGTCTGCGAGATCGACGCCGGGTACTGCATCCCCCGCTCGCTGGGCTGCTGCCTCGACTGCCACGACACCACCCACTCGACCCGCCACCACCAGGGAGACCCGCGATGAGGTTCCGCGCCCGCAAGACGTTCCGACTCGGCCCGCTGCGGGCCACGGTCAACCAGAACGGCCGGTGGTCGTTCGCCATCGTCGTCGGTCCGGTCACCCACAACCTGACCCGCCGCACGACCTCGATCGACACCCCCGGCCCGGGTGGGTTCCACCACCAGCACGGCCGCCGGACCCGTCGGGGCGGTGGTCAGCGGTGAGCGGGGACGGGGAGCCGGGCTGGCTGGAGGCGCTGTCGGGGTTCACCGAGTACGTCTGCTTCACCGTGGCGTGCGTGGGGTGCGGGGCGCCGCACACCGACATGGACGACAACACCCTGCACTTCCCGACCAGGGCCGCCGCGGTCCTGCACGCCTACTCCACCGAGCACTGGGGCGTCGGACCTGAGGGCATGTGGTGCCCGCAGTGCTACTGGGACGCCTACGCCGCCGAGCGGGCGGCGTCCGTTGACGGGGGTCTGCGGTGAGCGCGGCGGCGGAGGACCTGTGTCGGGTCGCACTCGGGTTGGCCGGGCGGGATTGGCCGGTGTTCCCGCTGCGGCCGGGGAGCAAGCGCCCGGCGCTGCACGGGCACAGCACGTGCCGGGGCACCGGGCCGTGCGCGGGCGGGCACCGTGGGTGGGAGCAGCGGGCGACCACCGACCCGGACCGCATCCGCGCAGCGTGGTCGGCGGGGGTGTTCAACGTCGGCATCGCGACCGGCCCGGCCGGGCTGCTGGTGCTCGACCTCGACACCCCCGAGCCGGGCGAGGTGCCGCCGTCGCGGTGGGCTGCCCGCGGGGTGATCGACGGCGCAGGGGTCTTGGCCGTTCTGCTCGCCGACGCCGGGCGTGTGCTCCCGGTGACCTATGAGGTGCTGACACCGTCGGGCGGGCGGCACCTGTACTTCCGCGTCCCGGCCGGGCTCGAGCTGCGCAACACCGCGGGGGAGACCGGGCGTGGGTTCGGGTGGAAGGTCGACACCCGGGCCGGTGGCGGCTACGTCGTCGCCGCCGGGTCCCGCACCCCGACCGGGGTCTACCGCGCCGCCGACGACCAGGCCGAGGCGGCGGCGCTGCCCGGGTGGCTGGCCGACCGGCTCGCCCCGCCCCCGCCCCCGGCTGTTCCAGCGGGTCCGATCCGGACGGGGTCCGGGCGTCGTGACCGCTACCTCGACGTTGCACTACGGGCTGAAACAGCACGGGTCACCGGGGCGGCCAAGTCTCAGCGCAACGCCTGTCTCTACGTGGCCGCGGTCGCGCTCGGGCAGCTCGTCGCGGGTGGCTCTCTGCCCGAGCATGAGGCCCGCGCGGTGCTGCGCGGCGCCTGCGCCGGGCACGTCGCGCTCGGCGCCTACTCCGGCCACCAGGCCGAGAAGACGATCGCGTCCGGCCTACGGGCCGGGGCCAAGCGACCCCGACGGATCGAGGACGCGGCATGAACTCCCCACCACCCCCACCCCGACACACCAGCGGCCCCGCGGTCGGGGCGCAGACGGCCACTCAGGGCGCCGTGAGCGCCTCCCAGAGCGGGCCCCGACGTGGGGGCTTCCCGGCGCTCGGTGCGGTGCCGACGCCGCCCCGCACGGCCTGGACGGCAGAGGAGCTGATGGGCATGGACTTCCCGACCCCGCGCTGGGCGGTGCCCGGGATCATCTGCGAAGGCGTGACCCTGCTCGCCGGACCGCCCAAGGTCGGCAAGTCCTGGATGAGTCTCGGGCTGGCGCTCGACATCGCCGCCGGGCGCCCGGCGTTCGGCCGGATCGACGCCGAGGCCGGTTCGGTGCTCTACCTCGCGTTGGAGGACACCCCGCGCCGGTTGAAGTCCCGCATGGAGATCGCGCTCGGCGGGCGGCCCGCCCCGGCCGGGTTGACCCTGTCGATCGCCTGCCCGCCGATGCCTGCCGGTGGTGACGTGCAGGTCGCGGAGTGGCTCGACAACCATCCCGACGCCCGCCTGGTCGTCATCGACGTATTCGCCAAGGTCCGCGGCAACCCCGCCCCCGGGGTGTCGGCCTACGACGCCGACTACGCCGCGATGACCCGGATCAAACGGGTCGCCGACCACTACGGCATCGCCGTCGTTCTGGTCCACCACGTCCGCAAGGCCGCCGCCGAGGACTTCCTCGCCACCGTCTCGGGCACCAACGGGCTCGCCGGTGCCGCCGACGCGGTCCTGGTCCTCGAACGCGCCCGTGCCCGCGCGGACGGCGTCCTGCACGTCACCGGCCGCGACGTCGACGAAACCGACTACCCACTGGCGTTCGACCCGTCCGCGGGGGCGTGGTCACTGCTCGACGGCAACGCCGCCGACTACCAGATGCGCGACACCCGCTCGCTGATCATCCGCTACCTGCGTGACTACCCCGGCACCAAGCCCAAGGACATCGCCGCCGCCCTGGACATCGACGCCGGGACCGTGCGCCAGAACTGCCGACGCATGGAGACCGACGGACAACTCCGACGCAACCCCGCCGGGCAGTACTGGCCCGGCGACACCGCCTCTACAGCAGCGAGTGACAGCAGTGACAGCGGTGACATACCCGCCGTCGAACCACTGTCACTGCTGTCACTTCGTCACTCAACCTCCGACGACCAGGGAGAACACCAGTGACGAGCCCAGCTGGTCCGAGTGACAGCCGCGTGACCGCGGCGGGGCCTCACCTCTGTCACTCTGTCACTCGACCCGCGTTGACCTGCGGAAACATGAGTGACAGTTCGAGTGACAGGCCCTGCGGAGGTGTCACTCTGTCACTCGGCCTCCGCAGCCGGGCCGCGGCCGAAGCGCCCGCCTGCGGCGACGGTCGGGCCCCATCAGCGCAGACCCACCGCTGTCACTGTGTCACTCCACCCTGTCTGGCCCGCGTAAACAGCTGTGACAACCCGAGTGACACCCGCCCCGCGCTGTCACTCACCCCGGAGGTAAACCCCATGAGCCGGTCCGCCGCCCGCCTCACCGTCACCGACCTCTGCACCGAACTCGCCATCTCCCGCTCCACCTTCTACGACTGGCGCGCAAAAGGCCGCGCACCCCGCTGCATCAAGCTCCCCAACGGCGAGATCCGCATCCGCCGCACCGACTTCGAGAACTGGCTCGACACCCTGGAGGAGGCGACCGCCTGATGACCACCACCTACGACGTCCGCATCTGGAAAACCGACGTCTACAAGGGCAAAACCACCACCGCCTACACCGTCATGTGGAGAGTCGGAACCAAGCGGTGGAAGAAGCGGTTCCGGACCAGCGCGCTGGCCGACAGTTACCGTGCCGACCTGATCAGCGCCTCCCGCCGGGGCGAGGCATTCGACATCGAGACGGGACTCCCTGTCTCAGCGGCCCGTCCGGCACAGGTGGTCAACTGGCTCGACTTCGCCTGCGACTACATGGACATGAAGTGGCCCGGGGCCGCTGCGACCTATCGCCGCAGCATCTCCGAGGCGCTGACGGCGATCACTCCTGCGATGCTCGACGGGGTACGGGACGGGGCTCCCGACGGTGTCGCGATGCGGCGGGCGCTGCACCGGTGGGCCTTCAACACGGCACGGCGGGACGGGAGCCCGGCGGCGGTCCGGTCGGACCTCCGGTGGCTGAAACAGCAGGCAATGCCGGTCGGGCGGCTAGCCGAGCGGGCCGTCCTCCGAGGAGTCCTCGACGCGCTGGCGCAGCGGCTCGACGGCCGACCCGCGGCGGCGAGCGTCGTGAGCAAGCGGCGACGGGTGCTGTTCAACGTCCTGGAGTACGCGGTGGAACGGGAGCTGCTACCTGCGAATCCCCTGCCGACATTCAAGTGGACGGCACCGAAGGTCTCGACCGGCGTCGACCGGCGGACCGTCGTCAACCCAGTTCAGGCCCGCACCCTGCTCACCGCGGTGGGGGAGACGCAGCGGAGCGGGCCGCAGCTCGTGGCGTTCTTCGCGCTGCTCTACTTCGCCGCCCTCCGGCCGGAGGAGGCCGCGAACGTGCGCAAGCACAACCTGTCGTTGCCGTCGTCTGGGTGGGGGGAGATCTACATCGCCGAGGCGACCCCGTACGCCGGATCGGACTGGACCAATGACGGCGCACAGCGCGACGTCCGGCAGCTCAAAAACCGGGCGAGAGGGGAGGGACGGACCGTACCGACGCCGCCGGAGCTGACCGGCTACCTGAACCACCACCTGGCATCTCGACCGATCGGACCGGGCGGTCGGCTGTTCCCGGGGGAGCGGGTGCCGGAGCTGCCCAAGCTCACGTACATGCGGACGTGGCGTTCGGCTCGCCAACGGGCGTTTACCCAGGACGTCGCTGCCGGGCCGCTTGGCGCGACGCCCTACACGCTCCGGCACGCTTGCGTGTCCACGTGGCTGAACGGAGGTGTCCCGGCAACCCAGGTTGCGGAGTGGGCCGGGCACTCGGTGGAGGTGCTGCTGAAGGTTTACGCGAAGTGCCTCGACGGCCAGGACACCGTCGCGAGACAGCGGGTGGAGGACGCGCTCGGCGGTCGGTGACGGTGGGAACGTCCTGGGAACGGGGCGTGGGAACACCCTGGGAACGACCAGCCGCTGACGGCCACCCACAGCCGGTGACACCCGGACGCAACGAGAACGGCCCCTCGCCCTGTTTCAGCAGGTGAGGGGCCGATTTTCGCTGTTGGCACTCGTGGTGCCCCCGGCAGGATTCGAACCTGCGCTCCCGCCTCCGGAGGGCGGTGCTCTATCCCCTGAGCTACGGGGGCCGTGCGATGGGAGAACAGTAGCGCACGGTGCCCGGGTCCCCGGCACGGGGGCCCGGGCGTGATCAGCCCAGCGGCAGCGGCGCTGCTCCCCGTTCGGCGAGCAGCCCGCGCATCAGCTCGGCCTCGGAGTTCTGCGACGCGAGCATCTGGGCCGCGAGGTTGCGGACCTCGCCGGTGTCGGCGTGGTCGCGGGCGTACTCCAGCATCGACACCCCGCCCTGGTGGTGGCGGAGCATGAGCTGGAGGAACTCGACGTCCAGCGCCGTGCCGGGCGGGGTGGCGCGCAGCCGCGCGAGGTCCGCGGTGCTCGCCATGCCCGGCATCGTCGCGGTGCCGCCGGACATGCCCGCCATCCCGGCGTGCGCGGAGGAGCCCATCCAGGCCATGTGGCCACCGCTGGGCAGGCTCGGGGCGTCCCACAGGCCGAGCCAGCCCTGCATCCGGCCGACCTGCTGGTTCTGGGTGGTCTCGATGTCGAACGCGAGCTGGCGCACCCGCGGGTCGGTCGCGCGGTCGCGTTCCCAGGAGGCCATCTCGACGGCCTGGCGGTGGTGCACGGTCATGTCCTGGGCAAACCCGACGTCGACCGAACCCGGCTCGGGCACGAACGGGCCGAACGCGCCGCGCACCGCGAACCCGGCGACGAGCACGGCCACGAGCGCGACCAGGCCGAACGCGATGGCCGGGGGGTTGTTCCAGGGGGAGCGCTCCTGCTGCGGGGCGCTCACTGCCCGGGAGCCGGCGCCGGCGCGGGGGCGGGCGCTCCGGGGACGGCCGGGTCGGGGGCGGGGGCACCGCCCGGGGTCGCACCCTGGTTCTCGGGCAGGACGGTCTGCCCGTCGACGGCGGACTGCGGCGGGATCGGCTGGAAGGCCGGCGGGTTGTCCTGGTCGAAGCCCTGCGCGCCGAGTGCGTCGCAGGAGGCGCCGACCTCGGGGTGGGTGAACCGGTTGAGCCGCAGCGCGCGGATGAACTGGTCGATGCGCTCGTCGTCGGCGTTCTGGACCTTCAGCTGGTTGCCCCAGGACTGCAGCGAGATCGGGGCGTCGAGGCCCGGGTAGGGCGACATGACCGTGTACGGCTGGCCCTCGACCCGCTGGGCGAGCGCGGCCTTCCCGGCCTCGTCGAGGGTGTCGGGGTTGTAGGCGACCCACACGGCGCCGTGCTCGAGGGAGTGCACGAGGTTCTCCGAGCGGACCGGGTTCGGGTAGACGACGCCGTTGCAGGCGGCCCAGAACCCGTCGTGCGCGCCGCCGAAGGGCGGGCTGTGGGTGTAGGCGACCCGCTGGAAGCCGAGCACGTGCTGCAGGCCCGGGTACTCCTGGCTGACGATGCCGGGGATCGCGAGCGCGGGGTTCCGATTGTCCTCCGAGGGCTCCCAGGCCCGGTTCTGGTTGCGCTGCACCAGCGGGTAGACGATGAACGCCCCCGCCAGCAGCACCAGCACGGTGATCGCCGCGACCATGCCCCAGGGGAACTGGCGCTGGCCGACCGCGCTGGGCATCGACGGTCGCTTCTTGCCGGACTTGCCGCTGGCCATGGGGAGTCCTGTTCGTGGTCGGCGGGCGGTTTCGCCCGAGTCTAGGAAGGCGCCGTCACCGGCTCGCCCACCACCCGTAGGAGCGGTAGTCGGGGTAGGGCGCGAGCAGCGGGGCGACCGGGCGGGTGGTCACCGTGACGCGGTCACCGGTCACGAGCTCGCCGGGCACGGTGAACGACGCCTGCGCCCACGGCTGCGCGTCCGGCAGCGTCCACTCCCCGGCAGGGCGACCGTCCACGTCGACGGCGACCACCCGGGTCCGCTCGCCCGGCAGCGCGGGCCCGGCGCCGATCCGCCCGGTCAGGGTGACCGGCCGGCCGGGGACGGTCCCGCCGAGGGTGAAGGTCTCCCCACCGACGACGTGCCGGCCGCTGTCGGCGACGAGCCGTCCGGGTGCGACGACGGCGCGGTCCAGCACCGAGTCCGGCTGCACGCCGAGCACCGGCGGGTCGGTCGTCCAGCCGTGCGCGGCCTCGTCGGCCATGTCCCCGATGTTCAGGTGGTCGACGATCCGGCCGGGCACCGGCAGGTCCGGTGCCTGCGCGGAGTCCGCGGCGGACCAGTCCGCCCGCCAGATGCTGACCCGGTCGCAGCTGCGGTCGAGCTGGCAGGTCTGCGGCGCGGACGCCGAGATCGGCCGGGCCGGCCCGGCGAGCGCGAAGGTGATGACCGGCTCGGCGCCGAGCAGCCCGGCGCGGCCGAGGTCGGCGACCGGGACCCCGCCCCACCGGTCGAACACCGCGAACCACTGCGGCCGCTCGGGCCCGGGCAGTGCCCGCAGGGCCTCGTAGAGCGTCCCCGGCCCGTTCAGCGACGGTGCGGCCATCCCGTTCGTGGTCAGCCCGACCAGGTCGACGGTGCGGCGCCCGCCGAACCAGGCCGCGGCGCCGACGTCGTTGACGGCGACGGCGTCGCCCGGCGGCACGTTGCCGGCGATCCACTGCGCGACGCTCACCGGGCCCTCCCGCATGGCCGACGCCTGCTGGCCCAGCCGCAGCGCCCAGGCCGGCGTCGCGGCGAGGGTGAACAGCAGCACCACCGCGAGCAGCCCGGTGCGCGCCGCCCGGTTCCCGACGAGCCCGGCACCGAGCACCACGAGCAGGAGCAGCAGCGGCAGGAACGGCTGCAGGTAGCGCAGGTCCTGCCACATCGCCGTGGTCAGGGTGGCGACGGCGAGCACCACCGACGCCAGCCCGCCGCCGAGCACCACCGCGAGGACGCGCTCCCGGCGCGCGGCCAGCACGGCGACCCCGAGTACGGCGAGCACCAGCGCGAGCGGCGCCAGCACGTCCTGCCCGGACAGCCCGGACAGCGACGCGAGGATCGCGGCGACGTTGCGCTGCACGTGGTCGGCGATCTCCAGCGGCTGGCGCAGGAAGCCGGTGTGCAGCCACGACTTGGCGAGCACGCCGTTGGCCTGCGACGTCCCGGTGAGTACCCGGTACAGCAGCAGCTGCCCGGCGAACACCACCACCGGCACGGCTACGAGCGCGAGCCGTCCCCACGGACGCCCCGCCCGCGCGGCCGGGCCCGGGGCCGGGCGCAGCAGCGTCCACGCCATCGCGGCGGTGAACGCGGCGGCGAGCAGGAAGCCCTCGGGCCGGGTGAGGGCCAGCAGCGCCGCGACCACCGGCGTCGCGCGGAACCGGGGACGTTCGCGCAGGTAGGACAGCAGCGTCCCGGTGGCCAGCGCCGCGAGCAGCCCCACCTCCATGCCGCTGGCCCCGCCCCACAGCAGCGGCCCGCACAGCGCGGTGAGCAGCCCCGCCCACCACCCGGCCGCGCGCCCGCCGAGCCGGGTCGCGGCGGCCGAGGTGAACCCCGCCGCACAGGCGACCCCGACGACCCCGCCCACCACCGCGACGGCGAGCAGCCACCGGCCGTCGAACCCGACCGCGTGCGCGGCGCCGAGCAGCACCATCCAGAGCAGGCTCGACGCGCCCGTCGTGATCTCGGCGCCGGGCTGGTAGCGCAACGGCTCGCCGTCGCCGAACTGCCGGGCGTACTGCAGGTGGATGTAGACGTCGTCGAGCGGCGGCACGAGGCTGCCCCGGTTGTAGCCGACCGACACCGCGACGAGGACCGCCCCGAGCAGCAGGGCGAGCGCCCCGGAGACGACGGGGGCGCGGGTACTCCGGTCGGTGGAAGGGGACGTCACGCCCCGCATCGTCGCCGGTCGGGGTGCGGATACCTGCATGAGGGTGTCGGGGGTCCCTCCGTAGAATCCCGCTGGTGAATCCCGACGTGCTCGCCGACCTGGTCCGTGACGTCGCGCGGGACGTGCTGCTCCGACGCGACCTGGACGTCTCCGCGCTGCCGGCCGATGCCGGTGTCGAGCGTCCCCGCAACCCCGACCACGGCGACTACGCCACCAACATCGCGCTGCGCACCGCCAAGAAGGCGGGTGTCAACCCGCGCGAGCTCGCGACCTGGCTGGCCGAGGAGCTGGCCACCCGCGACGGCGTCGCGAGCGCCGAGATCGCCGGGCCCGGGTTCATCAACCTGCGCCTGGCCGCCGACGCGCAGGGCGCGATCGTCGGGGAGGTCCTCGCCGCGGGCGCGGGCTACGGCACCGGCGACGAGCTGGCCGGGCGCAACGTGAACCTGGAGTTCGTCTCCGCCAACCCGACCGGACCGCTGCACCTGGGCGGGACCCGGTGGGCCGCGGTCGGCGACGCGCTGGGCCGGGTCCTGACCGCGCGCGGCGCGAAGGTCACCCGCGAGTACTACTTCAACGACGCCGGCGCCCAGATCGACCGGTTCGTCGCCTCCCTGGTCGCGGCCGCGAAGGGCGAGCCCGCCCCGGAGAACGGCTACGGCGGGGCCTACATCGCCGAGATCGCCCAGCGGGTCGTCGCGGCCGAGCCCGGCGCGCTGGAGCTGCCCGACACCGAGCGGGACGAGGTGTTCCGCCGGGTTGGCGTCGGCTTCATGTTCACCGAGATCAAGCAGAAGCTGGGGGAGTTCCGCGTCGAGTTCGACGTGTGGTTCCACGAGCAGTCGCTGCACGACTCGGGCGCGGTGGAGACCGCCGTCGCCGCGCTGAAGGAGAAGGGCTCGCTCTACGAGTCCGACGGCGCCTGGTGGCTGCGCTCGACCGACCACGGCGACGACAAGGACCGCGTCGTCATCAAGTCCGACGGCCGGCCCGCCTACATCGCCGGCGACATCGCCTACCTGCGCGACAAGCGGGCCCGCGGGTTCGACCTGTGCATCTACATGCTCGGCGCGGACCACCACGGCTACGTCGCCCGGCTCAAGGCCGCCGCGGCCGCGTTCGGGGACGACCCGGCCGTCGTCGAGGTCCTGATCGGACAGCTGGTCAACCTGGTCAAGGACGGCGTCCCGGTCCGGATGAGCAAGCGTGCCGGCACCGTCGTGACGATGGACGACCTGGTGGAGGCCGTCGGCGTCGACGCCGCGCGGTACTCGCTGGTGCGCTCGTCGGTGGACTCGGGCCTGGACATCGACCTGGACCTGCTGGCCAGTCGGACCAGCGAGAACCCGGTGTTCTACGTCCAGTACGCGCACGCCCGGCTGTCCTCGCTGGCCCGCAACGCCGCCGACCTCGGCATCACCCCCGGCGAGGACTACGGCCTGCTGTCCCACGCCCGCGAGGGCGACCTGATCCGCACCCTGGGCGAGTTCGGCGACGTCGTGCGGACCGCCGCCGAGCTGCGCGAGCCGCACCGGGTCGCCCGCTACCTGGAGTCGCTCGCCGGCGCCTACCACAAGTTCTACGACTCCTGCCGCGTCCTGCCCCAGGGCGACGAGGAGGTCTCCGACCTGCACCGGGCCCGGCTCGCGCTCTGCGTCGCGGCCCGCACGGTGCTCGCCAACGGCCTCGCGCTGCTCGGCGTCGACGCCCCGGAACGGATGTGACATGAGGGCACACCCCGCAGGCCCGATGCACGCGGGCCTCACCCCCGCGCCCGAGTCGGCCGGCCCCCGCCCGGAGAGCGCCGCGGCGCTCGACGAGCTGGCCCCGGCGGTCTGGCCGCGGCACGCCGCCCGCGGCGAGGACGGCGCGTTGCGCCTGGCCGGGGTCGACGTGCGCGATCTCGCCGCGACCCACGGCACCCCGCTGTTCGTGCTCGACGAGGACGACTTCCGCGGCCGCTGCGCCGAGTTCGCCGCCGCGTTCGGGGCGCACGCCGTGCACTACGCGGCGAAGGCGTTCCTGTGCACCGAGATCGCCCGCTGGGTCGCGCAGGAGGGCCTGTCGCTGGACGTGTGCTCCGGTGGCGAGCTGGCCGTCGCGCTGCGCGCGGAGTTCCCGCCCGAGCGGATCGCGCTGCACGGCAACAACAAGTCCCTCGCCGAGCTCGACGCCGCGGTCGAGGCGGGGGTCGGCGGGATCGTCGTCGACTCCTTCGACGAGATCGCCCGGCTCGCCGACGTCGCCGCCGCGCGGGACACCGTCGCGCCGGTGCTGATCCGGCTCACCGTCGGCGTCGAGGCGCACACCCACGAGTACATCGCCACCGCGCACGAGGACCAGAAGTTCGGGTTCTCCATCGCGAGCCAGGACCAGAAGGACTCGCCCGCGCTGGAGGCCGCCCGCCGCGTCCTCGCCGCGAGCCACCTGAGCCTGGTCGGGCTGCACAGTCACATCGGCTCGCAGATCTTCGAGACCGAGGGCTTCGAGGCCGCCGCCCGCCGCGTGGTGAAGGTGCTCGCCGACCTGCACGCCGAGCACGGCGGCGAGAACCTGACCGCGCTGCGGACGCTGGACCTGGGCGGCGGCATCGGCATCGCCTACCGGCCGGGGGACACCCCGCTGTCGATGCCGGCGCTGGCCGAGGAGCTGCGCGCGATCGTCAAGCGCGAGTGCGCCGCCTCCGGGCTGGACGTGCCGGCGATCGCGGTCGAGCCGGGCCGGGCCATCGCCGGACCGGGCACCGTCACCGTCTACGAGGTCGGCACCGTCAAGGACGTCCCGCTCGGCGGGTACTCGCGGCGCTACGTCAGCGTCGACGGCGGGATGAGCGACAACATCCGCACCTCCCTCTACGACGCCGAGTACGACGTGCGGCTGGTGTCCCGCGCCAGCGGGCGCGACTCGGTGCCCGGTGGGGAGGCCCCCGTGCTGTCCCGGGTGGTCGGCAAGCACTGCGAGTCGGGTGACATCGTGGTGCGCGACTGCTGGCTGCCGGCCGACCTCGCGCCGGGCGACCTGCTGGCCGTCGCGGCGACGGGGGCCTACTGCTACGCGATGGCGTCGGGCTACAACCGGCTGCCGCGCCCCGCTGTCGTCGCGGTGCGTGACGGGGTCGACCGGACCCTGTTGCGACGCGAGACACTGGAGGACCAGTTCCGTTTCGAGGTGTGAGCGCAGCCGGGTGAGAACCACCACCCGGACCCGTCTGCACCCGTCCGACCAGGAATGATCGGCGCGCGCCCGAGGGGTGCGTGCACGCGAGGAGGACACGTGGCGAGCGAGACCGGCGCCGTCCGGGTGGCACTGCTGGGCTGCGGCACCGTCGGCACCGAGGTGGTCCGGCTCATCACCGAGCAGGCCGACGAGCTGGCCGCGCGGGTGGGGGCCCGCATCGAGCTGGCGGGGGTCGCCGTGCGGCGACCGCACCGGCACCCCTGGCTGACCGAGAACTTCCCGGACCTGGTGACCACCGACGCCGGCGAGCTCGTGACGCGCGACGACGTCGACGTCGTCGTCGAGGTCATCGGCGGGATCGAGCCGGTCCGCGGCTGGCTGCTGGAGGCGCTCAAGTCCGGTCGCTCGGTCGTGACGGCGAACAAGGCGCTGCTCGCCGAGGACGGCCCGACGCTGGCCGAGGCCGCCGACGCCTCCGGTGCCGACCTCTACTACGAGGCCGCGGTCGCCGGGGCGATCCCGCTGCTCCGCCCGCTGCGCGAGTCCCTCGCCGGGGACCGCATCACCCGGGTCGCCGGCATCGTCAACGGCACCTCGAACTTCATCCTCTCGGCGATGTCCGCGGGCGGCACCTCCTACGTCGACGCGCTGGAGGAGGCGACCCGGCTGGGCTACGCCGAGGCCGACCCCAGCGCCGACGTCGACGGCTACGACGCCGCCTCGAAGGCCGCGATCCTGGCGTCGCTGGCGTTCCACACCCGCATCACCGCCTCCGACGTGCACCGCGAGGGCATGCGCGAGGTGAGCGCGTCCGACGTCGCGGCCGCCCGCAGGCTCGGCTGCACGATCAAGCTGCTCGCCATCTGCGAGCGCGTCGTCGCGGCCGACGGGGCCGAGTCGGTCTCCGCCAGGGTCTACCCGGCGATGGTCCCCGACTCGCACCCGCTGGCAGGCGTCGACGGCGCCTTCAACGCGGTGTTCGTCGAGGCCGAGGCCGCCGGCCAGCTGATGTTCTACGGCCAGGGCGCCGGCGGCGCGCCGACCGCCTCCGCGGTGCTCGGCGACCTCGTGGCGGTGGCCCGCAACCGGGTCGGCGGCGGCCGCGGGCCGCGCGAGTCGGCCTACGCCAGCCTCCCGGTGCGCCCGATCGGCGAGGTGCCGACGCGCTACCACGTCGACCTCGAGGTGGCCGACCGCGAGGGCGTGCTCGCCGCGATCGCCGGTGAGTTCGCGCAGCAGGGCGTGTCGATCGCCGCGGTGCGTCAGACCGGCGGCGTGAACGGCTCGGTGGACCGGGCCGACGGCTCGGACCGCAGCCAGGCCCGGCTGACGGTCGTCACGCACTCGGCGCCGGAGGCCGCGCTGTCGGCGACGGTGTCGGCGCTGCTGGACCTCGACCACGTCCTCGGCGTCGCCGGGGTGCTGCGGGTCGAGGGCCTGGGCCGCGCGGTGAGCGCACTGGGTATGGGCGAATGACCACCGACGAGGGATCAGGGAGTGGACCGGTCGTGACGGGCAGCGTGCGAGGAGTCCGAGGGCCCGCTTCCGGCCCCTTCGGTCTGGTGACCCAGGTGACCGGTGCGGTCGCGCCGCCACCGCCCGGCCAGTGGCCGGGTGTCATCGAGGCCTACCGCGACCGGATGCCGGTGCAGCCGGACTGGACCGTGGTGACCCTGGGGGAGGGCGGTACGCCGCTGCTCCCTGCCCCGCGGCTGTCCGAGCGGACCGGCTGTCAGGTCTACCTCAAGGTCGACGGCGCCAACCCGACCGGCTCGTTCAAGGACCGCGGCATGACGATGGCGGTCACCGCCGCGCTCGCCGACGGCAAGTCCAGCGTGCTGTGCGCCTCCACCGGCAACACCTCCGCGTCGGCGGCCGCCTACGCGACCCGTGCCGGGATGACCTGCGCGGTGCTCGTGCCGACCGGGAAGATCGCGCTGGGCAAGCTCGCCCAGGCCGTCGCACACGGCGCCCGGATCCTGCAGATCGACGGCAACTTCGACGACTGCCTGGAGCTGGCCCGCAAGACCACCGCCGACTACCCGGCGATCGCGCTGGTCAACTCGGTGAACCCGACCCGGATCGCCGGGCAGGCCTCGGCCGCCTACGAGATCTGCGACCAGCTGGGCCGCGCCCCGGACGTGCACTGCCTGCCGGTCGGCAACGCCGGCAACATCACCGCCTACTGGCACGGCTACCGCGGCTACCACGCCGACGGCATCGTCGACACGCTGCCGCGGATGTTCGGGTTCCAGGCCGCCGGTGCCGCCCCGCTGGTGCACGGCGCCCCGGTGAGCGAGCCCGAGACGATCGCGACCGCCATCCGGATCGGCGCCCCCGCCTCGTGGAAGGGCGCGACCACCGCCCGCGACGAGTCGAACGGGCGCTTCGCCGCCGTCACCGACGACGAGATCCTCGCCGCCTATCGGATGCTGTCCGCGCAGGAGGGCGTGTTCGTCGAGCCGGCGTCGGCCTCCAGCGTCGCCGGGCTTCTGCAGAGCCGGGAGAACGGCACCCTTCCCGCGGACTCGCTGGTGGTGTGCACGGTGACCGGGCACGGCCTCAAGGACCCCGACACCGCGCTGCTCACCGCGCCGGACCCGGAGATCGTGCCGATCGACCCCGGCGCGGTCGCGGCGGCGCTCGAGCTGGCCTGATGGGCCGCCCGACGCGGGTACTGGTGCGGGTGCCGGGGTCGACGGCCAACCTGGGCCCCGGCTTCGACTCCCTCGGCATGGCCCTGGCGCTGTACGACGAGATCGAGGTCGAGACCTTCGAGACGCCGGGACTGTTCGTCGACGTCGCGGGGCAGGGCTGCCGGCACGTCCCCCGTGACGAGCGTCACCTGGTCCTGCGGGCGATGCGCCTGGCCTTCGAGACGTTCGGCGGGGCGCCCGCGGGGCTGCGGCTGCGCTGTCTCAACGCGGTGCCGCACTCGCGCGGTCTCGGCAGCTCCGCGGCGGCCGCCGTCGCCGGGGTGACGGCCGCGGCCGTCCTGGCCGGGCGGGACCCGGAGCTGGAGCGCGACGCGTTGCTGCAGCTCTCGGCCGGGATGGAGGGCCACGCCGACAACGCCGCGGCCAGCCTGCTCGGCGGGTTCGTGGTGGCCTGGGAGGCCGCGGGGTCGGCTCGGCGCTTCCACGCCGAGAAGCTGGAGGTGCACCCCGACGTGCACCCGGTCGCCTGCGTGCCCGACGTCGAGTCCTCGACCAAGACCACCCGCGGGCTGCTGCCCGAGCAGGTCCCGCTGGCCGACGCCGCGTTCACCGGCAGCCGCTGCGCGCTGGCGGTGCTGGCGATGACCCGGCGGCCCGACCTGCTCATGGCGGCCACCGAGGACCGGCTGCACCAGCCCTACCGGCGCCCGGCGTACCCGTCGTCGCTGCGGCTGGTCGAGGCGCTGCGCGAGCACGGCGTGCCGGCCGCGATCTCCGGCGCCGGGCCGACGGTGCTGGCCCTGACCGGCGACGGCGCGCTGCCCGACGGCGTCGACACCGACGGTTTCGCGGTGCAGCGGCTGCCGGTCGACACCACCGGTGTGCAGGTCGAGGTCCGCTGATCCCGGTTCCGTGCCGGGAACGTGAGGTACGCGACCCCGTGGGTCGGCGCGTCGTCCGAGGGGGGTTGTTGCCGCCCCGGGGTGTACGGACTAGTCTCGACCGCGCATGGCGATCCACGCGACATCGGCGTAGTCTTGCGGCCGAGCCCGCTCGCCCGATCTCCTTTCTGAATTGGACTCGGAATCCCGAACGGGCGGCCTGACTCCCGCGACGTCGTCGTGGGACTCCATCTGTGAATGCTGCCGATACGGGGTCTCCGTATCGGCCGAGCGTGTGACATCCCCTGACCTGGACAGGTAACCGGGTCGGTCAGGAAGGAACTCTGTGAGCGAGACCGATCTCGCCGGTACCGGGACCGCGTCTGCCGAGGCGGCGCCCCGCCGACGCGGCGGCCTGTCCGGCATGGTGCTGGCCGAGCTGCGCCAGCTGGCCACCGAGCTGAACGTCCCCGACATCTCCGGCATGCGCAAGGGCGACCTGATCGCGGCCATCAAGGAGCGTCAGGGCGGAGCGGCGGCGGCCCCCGCGAAGAAGCCGAAGGCGAAGGTGGAGCCCGCTGCCGCCACCGGCTCCGACGGCGCGGACGCGTCGCAGCTCGCCCTCGGCGACACCGCCGCGGCCCCCGCCGGCAACGGCGCCGCTGCGCCGGCCGCCCCCTCGGCACCCGCCGAGCAGGCCGGTGACCAGGGCGGACAGTCTGCGGAGAAGGCCGAGGCCCCCGCGCCGCGCACCCGTCGTCGCCGTGCGGCGACACGGCCGGCCGGCGCCCCTGACGCCACCGCGACCGACGCCGCCTCCGGCACGTCGTCCGGCAACGGCGCGGCCCCGGCCGTCGCCGAGAGCGCCCCGGCCGCCGCGCCCGAGCAGGCCGCTCCGGCCGCGAGTGCGCCGGCGCAGGCCGAGAGCACCCCGGCCCCGGCCGAGGAGCGTCGCGAGGACGCCGACGGCGCCGGCCGTCGTGGCCGGACCCGCCGCCGCGGCCAGGGCGACGACAACGGTCAGAAGGACGCCGGTCCCAAGGACGCGCCGAAGGACACCCCGAAGGACACCGCGTCCGACGCGGGTCAGCGGGACGCCGGCCAGCGCGACGCCCGTCGCGACGCCGACGGCGACGACACCGGCTCCGACGGCGACCGCCGTCGCGGCCGCGGTGCCGACCGCAACACCGAGCGCAACACCGAGCGCAACACCGACCGCAACGCCGAGCGTGGCGGCGACCGCAACGGCGACGCCCGTGAGGACAACGGCCGCGGCAACGGCGCGAACGGCGACAACGGCCGTGGCGGACGCAACCGCGACGGCGACGACTCCGGGCGCGGCAACCGCAACAACGACCGGACCGGCGACCGCGGCGACAACCGTGGCGACCGGAACGGCGACCGGAACAACGACCGCAACGGCGACCGCGTCAACGACCGGAACAACGACCGGGGTGCCGACCGGAACGACTTCCGCGACGACGACGGCGACGACGGTGACGGCCGCGGCCGCCGCGGTCGCCGGTTCCGCGACCGCCGTCGCGGCCGGGACCGCGAGCGCACCGGTGGTGGCGCCGGCGGCGGCGTGGACACCGAGATCCGCGACAACGACGTCCTGCTGCCGGTCGCCGGCATCGTGGACATCCTCGACAACTACGCGTTCGTCCGGACCACCGGTTACCTCTCCGGCCCGACCGACGTCTACGTGTCGATGTCGATGGTCCGCAAGAACGGCCTGCGGCGTGGCGACGCCATCACCGGCGCCGTCCGCCAGCCCCGTGAGGGCGAGCAGCAGCGGCAGAAGTTCAACCCGCTGGTGCGCGTCGACTCGATCAACGGGCGGGACCCGGAGGCCGCGCGGAACCGGCCCGAGTTCACCAAGCTGACGCCGCTCTACCCCAACGAGCGGCTCCGCCTGGAGACCGACCCGTCGCAGCTGACCACCCGCGTGATCGACCTGATCATGCCGGTCGGCAAGGGGCAGCGTGCGCTGATCGTCTCTCCGCCCAAGGCGGGCAAGACGACGATCATGCAGAACATCGCGAACGCGATCACCACGAACAACCCCGAGTGCCACCTCATGGTCGTCCTCGTCGACGAGCGGCCCGAGGAGGTCACCGACATGCAGCGGTCGGTGAAGGGCGAGGTCATCGCCTCGACCTTCGACCGCCCGCCGGCAGACCACACCGCCGTCGCCGAGCTGTCCATCGAGCGGGCCAAGCGCCTGGTCGAGATGGGGCACGACGTCGTCGTCCTGCTGGACAACATCACCCGGCTCGGCCGCGCCTACAACCTGGCCGCGCCCGCCTCGGGCCGGATCCTGTCCGGCGGTGTCGACTCCACGGCGCTCTACCCGCCGAAGCGCTTCCTCGGCGCTGCGCGCAACATCGAGGACGGTGGCTCGCTCACCATCTTCGCGACCGCGCTGGTCGAGACCGGGTCCACGATGGACACGGTGATCTTCGAGGAGTTCAAGGGCACCGGCAACGCCGAGCTCAAGCTGGACCGGAAGATCGCCGACAAGCGGATCTTCCCGGCCATCGACGTCGGCGACTCGAGCACCCGCAAGGAGGAGCTCCTGATGTCGCCCGACGAGCACGCGGTGATGGTGAAGCTCCGCCGTGTCCTCGCCGCGCTCGACGACCAGCAGGCGCTCGACCTGGTGCTCAGCCGGCTCAAGAAGACCAAGACCAACATCGAGTTCCTGATGCAGGTCGCCAAGAACACCCCCGGCAAGGACGAGGACTAGTCCGAGCGGCGCCGTCCGGGCCCCGGTGGGAATTCCACCGGGGCCCGGATGGTTGAATGGACCGTCAGCTTCCCGGCACCGGTTCACCCTGGTCCTACCAGGGACCCGGCGGCCAACGATGAGGAGAGAGCCATGCGCGAGGGAATCCACCCTCAGTACGTCGACACCCAGGTCACCTGCGGTTGCGGCAACCAGTTCACCACCCGCAGCACCAAGAACAACGGCGCCATCAGCGTCGAGGTCTGCTCCGCCTGCCACCCGTTCTACACCGGCAAGCAGAAGATCCTGGACTCCGGTGGCCGCGTGGCCCGCTTCGAGGCCCGCTACGGGAAGCGCGAGCGCGCCGCCAAGTAGCTCCCGACACGGCGCCCGTCGCCTCGCCGCGTGCGAGGAGGCGGGCGCCGTTTCGCGTTCCCGTCCCAGCGCCTCGAAGGAGCCACCGATGAGCACGCAGTCGGTCGACGCCCTGCTCGACGAGCACGCCGAGCTGGAGCAGCGCCTCGCCGACGCGAGCGTCCTCTCCGACCAGGCGCAGGCCCGCAAGCTGGGCCGTCGCTACGCCGAGCTCGGGCCGGTCGTGCGCTGTGCCCGCGAGCTCGCCCAGGTCCGTGAGGACCGCGACGCCGCCCGCGAGCTGGCCGCCGAGGACCGCACCTTCGCCGCCGAGGCCGACGCCCTGGACACCCGTATCGTCGAGCTCGAGACCGAGCTGACCGAGCTGCTGCGCCCGCGCGACCCGCACGACGGCGACGACGTCGTGATGGAGGTCAAGTCCGGCGAGGGCGGCGAGGAGTCCGCGTTGTTCGCCGGTGACCTCGTGCGGATGTACACCCGCTACGCCGAGAGCCGTGGCTGGAAGGTCGAGGTGCTCGGTGCCACCCCGTCCGACCTGGGTGGGTACAAGGACATCACGCTGTCGCTGCGCAGCAAGGACCCGGTCGACGGGGTGTGGGCCGCGCTGAAGTTCGAGGGCGGCGTGCACCGCGTGCAGCGTGTCCCGGTGACCGAGTCGCAGGGCCGCATCCACACCTCGGCGGCGGGCGTCCTGGTCTTCCCCGACGCCGACGACACTCCCGACGTCGAGATCAACGACGCGGACATCCGGGTCGACGTCTACCGGGCGTCGGGCCACGGCGGGCAGAGCGTCAACACCACCGACTCCGCGGTGCGGATCACGCACCTGCCGACAGGCATCGTCGTGACCTGCCAGAACGAGCGCTCCCAGCTGCAGAACAAGGCCCGTGCGATGGACGTGCTGCGGGTCCGGCTGCAGGCGAAGGCCGAGGCCGAGGCGGCCGAGGCGGCCTCGGAGCAGCGCCGTTCGCAGGTCCGCACGGTGGACCGCTCCGAGCGGATCCGCACCTACAACTACCCGGAGAACCGGATCTCCGACCACCGGGTCGGGTTCAAGGCCTACAACCTGTCCGCGGTCCTCGACGGCCACCTGGCCGACGTCCTCGCCGCGCTGACCGCGGCCGAGCGTGCCGAGGCCATGGCGGGGGAGCAGGAGCAGGAGTGATGATCCCCCGCTCAGGTGATGCACCGGTCACCTGCGGTGTCCCCGCGCCCCGCAGCCGCGACACTGGACGCGTGACCGAGACGACGAGCCCGGCGGCCGGCAGCCGGCTGCCGCTCCGGGTGGCGATCGCGGAGGCCGAGCGCACCCTGGCGGCCGCCGGAGTCGCGTCCCCGCGCGTCGACGCGGAGCTGCTCGCCGCGCACGTGCTCGGCTCGTCACGGTCCACGCTGCTGATGACCCCGCTGGTGGACCCGCCGGTCGTCGAACGGCTGCAGGCCCTCGTCGCCCGCCGCGCCACCCGCGAACCGTTGCAGCACATCCTCGGCACCGCGGTGCTCGGCCCGGTCGAGGTCGCCGTCGGACCGGGGGTGTTCACCCCGCGCCCGGAGACCGAGCTGCTGCTGGAGTGGGGCCTCGCCGCGATCCGCGACGTGCACCGCCCCCGGGTGCTCGACCTGTGCACCGGGTCCGGCGCGCTCGCGCTGGCCTTCGCGGTGTCGCGGCCCGACGCCGAGGTGCACGCCCTCGAGGCCGACCCGTCGGCGCTGTCGTGGACCCGGCGCAACCTCGACGCGCACGTCGCCGCGGGCGGGCGCCCGGTGACCCTGCACGTCGCCGACGTCCGGTGGACCGACCTGCTCATCGAGCTGGAGGGTGCGGTCGACCTGGTCGTCTGCAACCCGCCCTACGTCCCGGACGGGACGCCGGTGCCGCCCGAGGTGGAGCGCTGGGACCCGCCCGGCGCGGTGTTCGGCGGTCCCGACGGCACCGAGATCATCCAGGCCGTCGTCCGCGGCGCCAGCGGATGGCTGCGGCACGGCGGACACCTCGCGATCGAGCACGACGACACCCACGGCGAGACGGTCCCGGCGTTGCTGCGCCGCCGTCGCACGCTGGGGGAGGTCACCGAGCACGACGACCTCACCGGTCGCCCGCGCTTCGTCACCGCCCGCCGCGTCCCCTGTCCCTGACCCGCGCGGACGTGAGCCGCCCCGCGGCTGCCCGCGGCGCGGTCGTATCCTCGCGAACCGTGAGTGCACCGCAGACCCAGCCGCTGTTCGACTGCAGCGTCCCCGCCGAGCGCACGCGTGGTCTGACCGCCGCCGCGCGCGCCGTCCGGGCGGGTGAGCTGGTCGTCCTGCCCACCGACACCGTCTACGGCATCGGCTGTGACGCGTTCAACGGCACCGCCGTGCGCGCGCTGCTCGCCGCCAAGCGGCGCGGCCCGGACATGCCGGTCGGCGTGCTGGTCGGCTCCTGGACCACCATCGACGGTCTCGTGTCGACGGTCCCGCAGTCCGCGCGGGCCCTGATCGAGGCGTTCTGGCCGGGCGAGGTGTCGCTCGTCCTGGAACACGCGCCGTCGCTGGCCTGGGACCTGGGCAGCACCCGCGGCACGGTGATGCTGCGCATGCCGCTGCACCCGGTCGCGCTGGAGCTGCTGCGCGAGGTCGGGCCGATGGCGGTGTCGAGCGCGAACACCTCGGGCAACCCGCCGGCGTCCAACGTGACCGAGGCGATCACCCAGCTGGCCTCGACCGTGCAGGTCTACCTCGACGGCGGCCCGTCCGGCGACCCGGTCGCCTCGACGATCGTCGACCTCACCGGCGCCCGTCCGCGCCTGCTGCGGGAGGGCGGGGTGACCGCCGAGCAGGTCGAGGAGGTCGTCGGCCAGGAGATCGACCGGGTCTGATCCGGGTCGCACGCGGGTGTGATCACGCCTGCACGGCCGCAGCCTGCGGGGATGGCAGCGGGTAGCGTGTCCCGGCGTGAGCGAGCAGACCTTCTGGGGACCGGACTTCCACGCACTGCAGCAGCAGGACCCCGAGATCGCCGGCGTCGTGCTGGACGAGCTCGAGCGCCTGCGCGGCGGACTGCAGCTCATCGCGAGCGAGAACCTGACCAGCCCGGCGGTGCTGGCCGCGCTCGGGTCGACGCTGTCGAACAAGTACGCCGAGGGCTACCCCGGCCGCCGCTACTACGGCGGCTGCGGCGTCGTCGACGTCGCCGAGAACATCGGCAACGCCCGGACCAAGGAGCTCTTCGGCGCCGAGCACGCCAACCTCCAGCCGCACTCCGGCGCGAGCGCGAACCTCGCCGCCTACGCCGCGTTCGCCAAGCCCGGCGACACCGTGCTGGCCATGGACCTCAAGCAGGGCGGCCACCTCACGCACGGCAGCAAGGTCAACTTCTCCGGCCTGTGGTTCAACGCGGTGTCCTACACCGTCCGGGAGGACACCGAGGTCATCGACTACGACCAGGTCCGTGACCTGGCCAAGCAGCACCAGCCGAAGATCATCATCGCCGGGGCGACCGCGTACCCGCGCCTGATCGACTTCGCGGTGTTCCGCGAGATCGCCGACGAGGTCGGCGCCAAGCTCATGGTCGACGCCGCGCACTTCATCGGCCTGGTCGCAGGCAAGGCCATCCCGTCGCCGGTGCCCTACGCCGACGTCGTCACCGCCACCACGCACAAGGTCCTGCGCGGCCCGCGCGGCGGCATGGTGCTGTGCCGTGCGGAGCACGCGAAGGCCATCGACAAGGCCGTCTTCCCGTTCTCCCAGGGCGGCCCGCTGATGCACGCGGTCGCGGCGAAGGCCGTCGCGATGAAGGAGGCGGCGCAGCCGGAGTACCAGGCCTACACCCGCCAGGTCATCGCGAACGCCCGGGCCCTGACGAAGAGCCTGGAGTCCGAGGGGATGCGCGCCGTCTCCGGCGGCACCGACAACCATCTCGCCCTGCTGGACCTGCGGCCCATCGGCGTCACCGGCTCCGAGGCGGAGACCCGCTGCGACCGCGCCGGCATCACGCTGAACAAGAACGCGATCCCCTACGACCCGGCGCCGCCGATGAAGCCGTCCGGCATCCGGGTCGGCTCGCCGAGCGTCACCACGCAGGGGATGAACGAGGCCGACATGGCCGAGGTCGGCGCCCTGCTGGCCCGCGCGGTCAAGGCCGAGCACGACACCGCGGCCGGCGACGCCGAGCTCGCCGACGTCGCGAAGGCGGTCACCGCACTCGTCGCGAAGGCACCGGCCTACCCTCGGGGGTGACCTGAGACCCACGGCGGAGGCGGAGAGGCGCTCGCGACGTGCCGACTGACCAGTTCACGTACGGACTCCCCGTCCGGGAGCTCCTGCTCGTCGGGCTGGTCGCCGCCGGCGCCACGCTGCTGCTGACCGGGCCGGTCCGGATGCTGGCGCTGAAGGTCGGCGCGGTCGCCTGGCCGCGGGGACGGGACGTGCACGTCACCCCGACCCCGCGGTGGGGCGGCCTCGCGATGTTCGGCGGGGTGCTGGCCGGGCTGCTGCTGTCGTTGCAGCTCCCGGCCCTGCGGCTGGCCTACTTCGAGCAGAGCACCGAGGTGGTCGGGGTCGTCGTCGCGACCGCGCTGCTGGTCGGCGTCGGGATGCTCGACGACCGCTACGACCTCGACGCCCTCACCAAGTTCGCCGCCCAGGTCACCGCGGCCGGGCTGCTGGTGCTCTACGGCGTGCAGTGGGTGACCGTGTGGATCCCCATCGGCGGCGAGTCCTTCCTCAGTGGCTCGCTGTTGCTGCTGGGGCAGGGGCAGTCGGTGCTCATGACGGTGCTGGTCACCGTGGTGCTGGTCAACGCGATGAACTTCGTCGACGGACTCGACGGGCTCGCCGCCGGCATCGGGCTGATCACCACGCTGGCGACCGCGGTCTTCTGCGTCGGCCTCATCAGCAAGAACGGCAACGACCCGGCCGCGTTCGTGCCCTCGCTGATCGCGGTGGTTCTCGCCGGGTCCTGCCTGGGGTTCCTGCCGCACAACTTCCACCCGGCCCGGATCTTCATGGGCGACACCGGGTCGATGATGGTCGGGGTCATGCTCTCCGCGGCGATCACGACCGCCTCGGGCCGGATCCCGCCCGACGACACGGCGGCCGGGAACATCCTGGCCCTGGTCTCCCCGGTCATCGTGCTGGTCGGGATCGTCTTCATCCCGTCGCTAGACCTGCTCATGGCGGTCGTACGCCGCACCCGGGCCGGGACCAGCCCGTTCAGCCCGGACAAGATGCACCTGCACCACCGGCTGCTGCAGGTCGGGCACAGCCACCGGCGCGCGGTGCTGCTGGTCTACCTGTGGGTCGCGGTGATCGCCTTCGGTGCGGTCGCGCTCGCCCTGGTCCCGCGCACCGGGCTGGTGCTCGCCGCGACCGGGATCGCGCTGGCGGTGGCGTTCGTGGCCTCGGCCGTGCCGCACCGGTCGCGGATGCGCAGCGCCTCCGCGGCGGCGTCCCCCGCCGGGGAGACGGCGATCGCCTCGACCGACGACCTGCCCACCCCGGACGTCGACGACCACCGGTCCAGCGGGAGCCCGACCACGGACGGTCCCCGCTCCGGCGGGAGCCCGGCCGCGACGGGCGCCACCGGCCATCGGACCGGCGCGAACGCAACCACGGACGGGCCCGCCGACCGTCGTTCGGCCGGGAGTCCGGCGGCGAACGGGGCCGGCGATCGTCGTTCCGCCGGGAACCCTGCCACGAACGGAGCCGCCGACCGTCGCCCGGGCGCGACCACGGCGGCGGACGCTGCCGACCGCACCGGGTCGCGGGGGCGTACCGCGCGGCCCGCGCCCGGACGGGTCGTGCCGGGTGGGAACCCCGCCGCCGGGCCCGAGCCGTGGCCCCGTGGCGTGCACCGTCCCGCGGGCGCCCGTGGTGCGGCCCGGGTCGGACCCGGCACACGGGCCCCCGCGACGCCCGTCGCGCCGGCGCCGCACGCCGCCGGCCCGCCCACCCCACCGCCCCCGTCGCGGCCGGTCCCGGTCCGTCCGACGATGCCGCGCACACCCGGCGGCCCGCCCGCACCGGACCCCGGGGCCCCCGGAGCTGCGGGCCCGCGGCCTGACGGCGCCCGCGGTCCGCAGCGCCCTCCGGGCGACGGGAACTCCGACGGCCATCGCGCCCGCCCCGTCGCGGCACCGGGGGAGCAGCCGACCGTCCCCACCCCGGCGCACCATCCCGGTCACGACGGCGACTCCTGACCGCCCGTCCCCGTCCGCCCTGGCCAGGGGCTCAGGTGTCCTCGGTCACGAACGCTGTCCGTCCCGCGGCGGTCGCGGCCGCCGGACGGACGGCCGCGACCGCAACGGTGTCGGCTGCGACCGGTGCCGGTGGGGACCGCGACGGTGCCGACCGCGACGGCGCCGGTCGAGGTGTCGGACCCGCCGGTTACCGTGTGCGCGGAGCCGTACCCGCTGGTGGGGCGGCCGGTGAGCCGGGAGGCGGACGCACCGTGTGGCGATGGGACCGCTGGGGAACCGTGGAGTACGACGGTCCCGCGCTCGGCCAGGCGCAGGTCGTACGGCGGCTGTCGGGGTCGATGGCCCGCGGTGCCGCCCTGGTCGGCGTGGCCACCACGGTGCTCTGCGCCGTCGGCGGGGCCATCGCGGCCGGGGTCCCCGGCCTGTCCGCGGCGGCGCTCGGCGGCCTGCTGGCCACCGGCTCGGCCCTGCTGACGCCGATGCTGATGCTGCGGACGACCCATCTCGAGCCCGGCGCTGTGATGCTGGCCGCATTCGGCGGCCTCGCGTTGAAGGCCATCATCCTCCTGCTCGCCCTGTTCACCCTCGGGGGTGGGCCAGGACTGCACCGCATGTCACTGGCCGTCACGATGCTCGTCGTCTTCATCACGACCACGGCGGCGGAGGCCTGGGCGGGGCAGAAGCTCCAGATCCTGATCGGCACCGATCCGGGGTCCACAGATGCCTGACCTGGGGTTCGACGACCGATTCGTCCGTTCCTGCGGTGCCAACGGAGGCGTCCACGGGGTCGGGCGGGAGCGTCCGGCGGATGACCGGGCGGCGACCCGCGGGCGTGTTAACGGTGAATCACCGGAGGCGGCCCGCCGGGCCCGATCAAGATCGTTTCGTCGGGCGAACGCGCTGGTGAGGTGGGTACGAGCCCCCGACGTCGTGTAGAAGTACGGCTGATAGCATCCGCCACGTAGGCGATGTGGGTGACTTCCGGTGTTTCGACCCGGTCGCCCGGAAACACATCGCATCACGAGGCACCTTGCAGGCGATCCCCCGTTCCGCGTGGATGCGGAGCGGGAGCACCGGAAGGACCCCCATTGGGCACGTTGGTACTGGCGGCCGAGGAGTTCACTCCGCCCGGCGCAGGTCTGTTCGAGTACCCGCCGATCTTCGGCGCCGTCACCAAGCCGATGGTGCTGGCGGTCCTGTCGCTGATCATCGTCGCGGCCGTCTTCACGCTGGGCACGCGCAAGCTGTCCATCGTGCCGAGCCGATTCCAGTTCGGGCTGGAGTCCTTCTACAACATCCCGCGCAACACCATGGCGCGTGACCAGATCGGCTCCGAGGAGTTCAAGCGGTACATCCCGCTGATCCTCGGCCTGTTCAGCTTCATCCTGGTCAACAACATCTTCGCGATCGTCCCGTTCATCCAGTTCCCGACGCTGTCGCGGATCGGGTTCCCCATCGCGCTGGCGTTGTTCGTCTACGTCTTCTACCACTACGCCGGGTTCAAGAAGCACGGGTTCTTCGGCTACATCAAGCACGCCGCGCTCCCGCCGGGCGTCCCGGTCTTCATCGCGCCGCTGATCATCGTGATCGAGCTGCTGCAGAAGTTCCTGGTGCAGCCGCTCTCGCTGGCACTGCGTGTGTTCGCCGCGATGTTCGCCGGCCACCTCATCCTCGCCCTGACCGCCGTGGGTGCGGCGTTCCTGTTGTCGGCGGGCTCCGCGCTCGTCATCGCGTCGCCGGTGGTGTTCGCCGCCGGGATCGCGTTCACGTTCCTGGAGGCGCTGGTCCAGGTCATCCAGGCCTACGTCTTCGCCCTGCTCGCCGCCGTCTTCATCGGCGCGGCGATCTCCGAGGACCACTGACCGCACCACCGAGACCCCGGTGCCGCCGGCACCGCGCTCGCACCACCTGCTTCATCCGCCGGCCCGCCCGGGCCGATACACCGAACGACCCGCATTCCGCGGACCCGACGGAAGGAAACCCGAAGTGAACGTCACCCAGGTTCTGGCCCAGGAAGCCGCCAACATCAACCCGGGCCTCGCGGCCATCGGGTTCGGCGCCTCGGCCATCGGCGCCGGTATCGGCGTCGGCCTGATCTGGTCGGCCGTCATCAGCGGCACCGCCCGCCAGCCGGAGGCCCGCGGCCAGCTGATGGGCATCGGCTGGACCACCTTCGTTCTCGCCGAGCTGGTCATGCTGATCGGCCTGGTGCTCTTCTTCATCGCGCAGTAAGAGCCGGCAGATCACTCTCATGCCGGTCCCGGTACCGGCGGCCATGTCAGGGAAGGACACACGGTGGAACTGATTCTCGCCGCCGAACAGCCGCTTCCGATTCTCCCGCACCTCGATGAGCTCGTGCTCGGCCTGGTCGCGTTCGCGATCCTGCTGTTCCTGCTCTGGAAGTTCGCGGTCCCGCGCTTCGAGGCGCTCTACGAAGAGCGGACCGACGCGATCGAGGGCGGCCTCAAGCGTGCTCAGGAGACCCAGGAGCAGGCGGACCGGCTGAAGAGGGAGTACGAGGAGCAGCTCGCCGGCCTCCGGGCCGAGGCGGCGCGCATCCGCGACGACGCCCGGGCCGAGGGCCAGCAGATCAAGGCCGAGCTCCGCGAGGAGGCCGAGGCCGAGGCCGCACGCATCAAGGCCCGTGGCGAGGAGCAGGTGGCCGCGGCGCGCGACGCCGCCCAGCGTGCTCTGCGCAACGAGGTCGGGGGCCTGTCGGTCCAGCTGGCCGAGCGCCTGCTGCGCGAGCAGCTGGCCGACGACTCGCGTCGCTCCGCGACGATCGACTCGTTCCTCGGTGAGCTCGACCAGCAGGGCGTGGCCCAGCGGAGCGGGGCGAACTGATGGCGGCTGTCCTGCAGCCCGCCAGCCGTGAGTCCCTCGCGGCGCTGACCGAGCGGCTGGACTCCTGGACCGACTCCGCGTCGGCCCGGGACCTGACCACGACCGCGGACGAGCTGTTCGCGGTGGCCCGGTTCCTGGACTCCGAGCGGTCCGTCCGGCGCCTGTTGGCCGACGCGTCGTCTCCCGAGGACGCCCGTGTGGACCTGGTCCGCCGGCTGTTCGGGTCCCAGCTCTCGCAGCCGACCGTGGACCTGGTCTCCGAGCTGGTGCGCAAGCGCTGGTCGACCGCCCGCGACATCGTCACCGGTGCGGAGGGCCTCGCCCGCCGCGCGGCCATCGCGATCGCGGACCGCAACGGCTCCCTCGACGAGGTCGAGGACCAGCTGTTCCGGTTCGGCCGCATCGTGGCCCGCGAGCCGCAGCTGGCGAGCCTGCTCGGCGACACCGCCCGGCCCGTCGAGGGTCGTGTCCAGCTCCTGGACTCGGTGCTCGGCGACAAGGTCTACCCGGTGACGGCGACGCTGCTCCGTGAAGCGGTCCGGCTGCCCCGCAGCCGGCACCTCGACGTCGTCGCCGAGGAGCTCGCCGAGCTCGCGGCGGCCCGCCGGGACCGCTCGGTGGCCAAGGTGCGCACACCCGTCGAGCTCTCCTCCGAGCAGGAGACGAAGCTCGCCGAGACCCTGGGCCGTATGTACGGCCGCACGATCTCCCTGCAGGTCGAGCTCGACCGGAGCCTCCTCGGAGGCCTGGTCGTGCAGGTCGGCGGCGAGGTCATCGACGGCAGTGTGGCGGGTCGACTCGCCGCAGCTCGCCGATCCCTGCCCAGCTGACCTGCTTCGGACGCGATCGCCGGAGCCCCGGCGGAACGACCCGAAGACCCCGTTCGAGAGAAGGAACGACGCAGCCATGACAGAGCTGACGATCTCCTCCGAGGAGATCCGGAGTGCGATCTCCAGCTACGTCTCGTCGCTGGAGAGCGGCACGTCCCGCCGTGAGGTCGGGATCGTCGCCGACACCGGTGACGGCATCGCCCACGTCGAGGGACTGCCCTCGGCCATGACCAACGAGCTGCTCGAGTTCGAGGGCGGCGTCCGCGGCGTCGCGCTGAACCTCGAGCAGAACGAGATCGGCGCGGTCGTCCTGGGCGACTACACCGGCCTCGAGGAGGGCCAGCAGGTCACCCGCACCGGCGAGGTCCTGTCCGTGCCGGTCGGCGAGGGCTACCTGGGCCGGGTCGTCGACCCGCTGGGCAACCCGATCGACGGCCTCGGCGACGTCGAGAGCGACGCCCGCCGCGTGCTCGAGCTCCAGGCGGCCGGCGTGATGGACCGCCAGTCCGTCGGCGAGCCGCTGCAGACCGGGATCAAGGCCATCGACGCCATGACCCCGATCGGCCGCGGCCAGCGCCAGCTGGTGATCGGCGACCGCAAGACCGGCAAGACCGCGGTCTGCGTCGACACGATCATCAACCAGAAGGAGAACTGGGAGTCGGGCGACCCGACGAAGCAGGTCCGCTGCATCTACGTCGCCATCGGCCAGAAGGGCTCCACGATCGCCGGTGTCCGGCAGTCCCTGGAGGACGCCGGAGCGCTGGAGTACACGACGATCGTCGCCGCCCCTGCGTCCGACCCGGCCGGCTTCAAGTGGCTCGCCCCCTACACCGGCTCGGCCATCGGCCAGCACTGGATGTACCAGGGCAAGCACGTCCTGATCGTGTTCGACGACCTGTCGAAGCAGGCCGAGGCCTACCGTGCGATCTCGCTGCTGCTGCGCCGCCCGCCGGGCCGTGAGGCCTACCCGGGCGACGTCTTCTACCTGCACTCGCGTCTGCTGGAGCGCTGCGCGAAGCTCTCCGACGCCCTCGGCGCGGGGTCGATGACCGGTCTGCCGATCATCGAGACCAAGGCGAACGACGTGTCGGCCTACATCCCGACCAACGTCATCTCGATCACCGACGGCCAGGTCTTCCTCGAGTCCGACCTGTTCAACCAGGGCGTCCGGCCGGCGATCAACGTCGGCATCTCGGTCTCCCGGGTCGGTGGCTCGGCGCAGATCAAGGCCATGAAGACGGTCTCGGGCTCGCTGCGTCTGGACCTGTCGCAGTACCGCGAGCTGGAGGCGTTCGCCGCCTTCGGTTCCGACCTCGACGCCGCCTCGGCCGCCGCTCTGGGCCGTGGCGAGCGCCTGGTCGAGCTGCTCAAGCAGGCGCAGTACGCGCCGGTCTCGGTGCAGGACCAGGTCGTCTCGATCTGGCTGGGCACCTCCGGCAAGCTCGACTCGGTGCCCGTCGCCGACGTGCAGCGCTTCGAGGCGGAGTTCCGCGAGTACTCGCGGCGCCACGCCTCCGGTGCCCTGAACGAGATCACCGACACCGGGAAGCTCTCCGACGACGCCGTCGAGACGCTGACCAAGGCGGTCGACGAGTTCAAGCGCAACGAGTTCACCGCGTCCGACGGTTCCTCGGTCGTCCCCAAGGAGAAGGCCGAGAAGGCTCTCGACGAGGACGATATCGAGCAGGAGACCGTCACGGTCAAGAAGAACTGAGGCTGATACCCGATGGCGGCACAGATCAGGGTGCTGCGCCGGCGTATCCGGTCGACGCAGTCCATCAAGAAGATCACCCGTTCCCAGGAGCTGATCGCGACCTCACGGATCGCGAAGGCCCGGGCACGGGTGGACGAGGCGCGTCCGTACGCCGAGCTGATGACGAGCACCCTCTCGGAGCTCGCGTCGAACTCGGCGCTGGACCACCCGCTGCTCGTCGAGCGGGAGCAGCCGAAGCGCGCCGCGGTCCTGGTCGTCACCAGTGACCGCGGTCAGTGCGGCGGCTACAACGCCAACGTCCTCAAGGAGGCCGAGCAGCTCCAGGCCCTGCTCCGCGAGCAGGGCAAGGAGCCGGTCCTCTACGTGATCGGCCGCAAAGGCGTCTCGTACTACCGGTTCCGCAACCGGGAGATCGAGCAGTCCTGGACCGGCTTCTCCGAGCAGCCGGGCTACGAGCACGCGGCCGAGGCGGCGAAGACGCTGGTCGACGCGTTCATGGCCGGCGAGGACGACCACGACGGGAATGCCGACGGCACCCACGGCGTGGACGAGCTGCACCTCGTGCACACCAGCTTCAAGAACATGATCACCCAGGTGCCGCAGGCCCGGCGGATGGCTCCGCTCGAGGTCGAGTACGCGGCCGACAGTGCCTCGGCGAAGCCGGTCGACGAGATCGACAGCGACGCCGACACGGCCGAGAGCCAGCGGGACCACCCGGAGACCAAGGGCCTCCAGCCGCTCTACGAGTTCGAGCCGGACCCGGACACGCTCTTCGACGCGCTGCTGCCGAAGTACATCGGGGCCCGCCTCTACGCGGCCCTGCTGGAGTCGGCGGCGTCGGAGTCGGCGAACCGGCAGCGGGCCATGAAGGCCGCGACGGACAACGCCAACGAACTGATCCGTAGCCTGACCCTGGAGGCCAACCAGGCTCGCCAGGCACAGATCACCCAGGAGATCAGCGAGATCGTCGGTGGGGTCGACGCTCTCGCCAGCGCAGGAAGTGAGAGCTGATGACCACGACCGCCGAAACTTCGGCTGGCCCGATCACCGGGCGCGTCGTCCAGGTGACCGGCCCGGTCGTCGACGTCGAGTTCCCGCGTGACCAGGTCCCGCACCTGCTCAACGCGCTCACGCTGGAGGTGGACCTCTCCGGCGACAAGCGCAAGCTGACCCTGGAGATCGCCACGCACCTGGGCGACAACCTGGTGCGGGCCATCTCCATGCAGCCCACCGACGGTGTCGTGCGCGGCCAGGAGGTCACCGACCTCGGCCGCCCGATCTCCGTCCCGGTCGGCGACCAGGTCAAGGGGCACGTGTTCAACGCCCTCGGCGACTGCCTGGACGACCCGTCCATCCAGTTCACCGGTGACCTCCGGTCGATCCACCAGAAGGCCCCGCGCTTCGACGAGCTCGAGGGCAAGACCGAGATGCTGGAGACCGGCATCAAGGTGCTGGACCTGATGACGCCCTACGTCGTCGGCGGCAAGATCGGTCTGTTCGGTGGTGCCGGTGTCGGCAAGACCGTGCTGATCCAGGAGATGATCCAGCGTGTCGCGCTGAACTTCGGTGGCACCTCGGTGTTCGCCGGCGTCGGTGAGCGCACCCGTGAGGGCAACGACCTCATCACGGAGATGACCGAGTCGGGCGTC
Organism: Pseudonocardia sp. Ae717_Ps2; assembly: GCF_001932475.1. Lineage (NCBI taxonomy): Bacteria > Bacillati > Actinomycetota > Actinomycetes > Pseudonocardiales > Pseudonocardiaceae > Pseudonocardia > Pseudonocardia sp. Ae717_Ps2. The sequence goes on along the minus strand of NZ_MCIS01000001.1, from coordinate 4,678,430 downwards.
ATGAAGAACACCGCCCTGGTGTTCGGTCAGATGGACGAGCCGCCGGGCACCCGTATGCGCGTCGCGCTCTCCGCGCTGACGATGGCGGAGTACTTCCGCGACGTGCAGGAGCAGGACGTCCTGCTGTTCATCGACAACATCTTCCGGTTCACCCAGGCCGGCCAGGAGGTCTCGACCCTCCTCGGCCGCATGCCGTCCGCGGTGGGCTACCAGCCCACCCTGGCCGACGAGATGGGCGAGCTGCAGGAGCGGATCACCTCGACCCGCGGTCGTTCGATCACCTCGATGCAGGCGATCTACGTCCCCGCGGACGACTACACCGACCCCGCTCCGGCGACGACGTTCGCGCACCTCGACGCCACCACCGAGCTCTCCCGGCCGATCTCCCAGAAGGGGATCTACCCGGCGGTGGACCCGCTGACCTCGACCTCGCGGATCCTGGACCCGCAGTACGTCGGTGACGAGCACTTCCGCGTCGCCAACGAGGTCAAGCGGATCCTGCAGAAGTACAACGACCTGCAGGACATCATCGCCATCCTCGGTATCGACGAGCTGTCCGAGGAGGACAAGCAGCTCGTCGGCCGGGCGCGTCGCATCGAGCGCTTCCTGTCGCAGAACCTCCTGGTCGCCGAGCAGTTCACCGGCCAGCCGGGCTCGACGGTCCCGCTCAAGGAGACCATCGAGGCGTTCGACAAGATCGCCAAGGGCGAGTTCGACGACGTCCCGGAGCAGGCGTTCTTCCTCTGCGGTGGTCTCGACGACCTGGAGAAGAACCGCAAGAAGCTGGAGAGCTGATCCTCCATGCCTGCTGAGATGACCGTGGAGCTGGTCTCGGTCGAGCGTCGGCTGTGGTCGGGTGACGCACGCTTCGTGCTCGCCCGGACCACGGTCGGCGAGGTCGGCATCCTGCCCGGCCACCAGCCGATGCTGGCCCAGCTGGAGGAGGCCGGGGTCGTCCGCATCGACTCCACCGACGGCTCGAAGCGCACCATCGCGGTGCACGGCGGGTTCCTGTCGGTGTCGGCGGAGCGGGTGTCCATCCTCGCCGAGTTCGCCGAGCAGGCGGACGAGATCGACGTCGAGCGGGCCCGGCGGGCTCGCGACGGTGCCGACTCGTCCACCGACGAGGGGAAATCGGCGATCGCCCGGGCCGAGGCCCGCCTTCGGGCGGCCGAGGCGAACTAGTACGGGGACCGGACACGGCAGTGGAGCTCATCGCGGCGATCGTCGGAGTTCTGCTGCTGTGTCTGGTGATTCCCCTGGTCTGGCTCGCCGTACGGCGGGTACGACTCATGCGAGGCGGCGGTGTGGACCTGTGTCTGCGCCGCCGTTTCGCTGTCACGGACTGGCACTTCGGCGTCGGGCGCTACGAGGGCGAGCGCTTCGCCTGGTACCGCCTGACCAGCTTCCGGATCGGGCCGACCGTCGTGATGGACCGGGCCGATCTGGAGATCGTCGACCGGCGGCCGCCGCACCGGTCGGAGGAGTTCGCGATCCCGATGGCGGTCGAGGTGCTGCGCTGCCGTGGCCGTGACGCCTCCGGGCGCGACGTCGACGTCGAGCTCGCGATGTCCGCGGGCGTCCGGACCGGCTTCATGGCCTGGCTGGAGTCCACGCCCCCGGGCCAGGGACACGGGTTCCGCGAGGCGTCCTGACCCCGCGGACCCCGTGGTGTTGCGGAGCCGACCGCTCGGGCGTTCCGTCCCGCGCGGTCGGTCAGGCGTCGGCGGTCGGGGCGCCGTGCGGGCCACCCGGCTGCCACAGGACGTCGCCGTCGGGGTTCGCGACCCGGCCGAGGATGAACAGCAGGTCCGAGAGCCGGTTGAGGTACTGCGCCGTCAGCGGGTTGGCCCGCTCCCGGTCGGCCTCCAGCAGGGCCCACACGGACCGCTCGGCACGGCGGGTGACGGTCCGCGCGACGTGCAGGTACGCGCCGCCGGGGGTGCCGCCGGGCAGGATGAACGACTTGAGCTTGGGCAGCTCGAGGTTGAACTCGTCGCACCAGCCCTCGAGCCGGGTGACGTAGCCCTCGGTGATCCGCAGCGGCGGGTACTCGGGATTCTCGACGATCGGCGCGCACAGGTCGGCCCCGACGTCGAACAGGTCGTTCTGGATCTGCCGCAGCGGGTCGGCGACCCGCTCGGCGAGCCCGCCGACCGTCACCGCCACGCCGATCGCGGCGTTCGCCTCGTCGGTGTCGGCGTAGGCCGCCAGCCGGGTGTCGGTCTTGCGGACCCGGCTGAAGTCGCCCAGGGCCGTCGTACCGTCGTCGCCGGTCTTCGTGTAGATCCGCGTCAGGTTCACCGCCACCCCGACAGGCTAGGCGCGCCGGTGCTCCGGCGACCAGACGCGGGGGTGCGCCGGACGGTCCGAAGGTGCAGGGCCGTCCGGGGCGGGCATCCGGCGCGGTGACGGTCCCGTTACCGTTCCGGGCGTGGTGGAGCATTTCGCGGTCAACGGCGGGGCCCGGCTGAGCGGGTCCGTCGACGTCGTCGGGGCGAAGAACAGCGTGCTCAAGCTCATGGCGGCGGCACTGCTGGCCGAGGGACGGACGACGCTCGAGAACTGCCCGGAGATCCTGGACGTGCCGCTGATGGCCGACGTCCTGCGGAGCCTGGGCTGCACGGTCGCGATCGAGGGATCGACCGTGCACATCGACGTGCCCGCCGATCCCGGCGCGGAGGCCGACTACCGGTCGGTGTCCAAGCTGCGTGCGTCGGTGTGCGTGCTCGGGCCCCTGGTGGCGCGGTGCCGGCGGGCGGTCGTCCCGCTCCCCGGCGGCGACGCGATCGGCTCGCGGCCGCTGGACATGCACCAGAACGGGCTGCGCAAGCTCGGCGCGACCACCGACATCGTGCACGGCAGCGTCACCGCGACGGCGGGAGACCTGCACGGCGCGCAGATCTGGCTGGACTTCCCGAGCGTCGGGGCGACCGAGAACATCCTGATGGCCGCGGTGCTCGCCGAGGGCACCACGGTCATCGACAACGCGGCCCGCGAGCCGGAGATCGTCGACCTCTGTGTGATGTTGCAGCAGATGGGCGCGAAGCTGGAGGGTGTCGGCAGCTCCACGCTGACCGTGCACGGCGTCGCCGGGCTGCAGCCCACCACGCACCGCGTCATCGGGGACCGGATCGTCGGTGCCACCTGGGCGTTCGCTGCCGCCATGACCCGTGGCGAGGTCACCGTGCGCGGCGTCGACCCGCACCACATCGACCTGGTCCTGGACAAGCTCCGCAGCGCGGGCGCCGAGATCACCACCGGCGAGCAGGAGTTCTCGGTCGCGATGTCCCGGCGCCCGGAGGCGGTCGACTTCGTGACGCTGCCCTACCCGGGCTTCGCCACCGACCTGCAGCCGATGGCGATCGCGCTCTCCGCCGTCGCCGAGGGCACCTCGATGATCACCGAGAACGTGTTCGAGGCGCGCTTCCGCTTCGTCGACGAGATGGTGCGTCTGGGTGCGGACGCCCGCACCGACGGCCACCACGCCGTCGTCCGCGGGCGGCCCGAGCTCTCCAGCGCGCCGGTGTGGGCCAGCGACATCCGGGCGGGCGCCGGGCTGGTGCTGGCCGGGCTGTGCGCGCGGGGCACCACCGAGGTCTGGGACGTCGCGCACATCGACCGCGGCTACCCGCGGTTCGTGGAGAACCTGTCCGCGCTGGGCGCCGACATCCGGCGCGTCGCGGGCGAGCCGGAGCGGTAGGGCGGGTCCGCCCGCTGCTGCTCCGAACGGCCCAGCAGCCCGGCGGGCCGGCCCGCGCCGTGTCACCCTTCGCGTCAACTCGACGAGGAGGCCCGTCATGGTGAGCACCCCCGACGCCGCCGACGTCTCGCAGGCCGGCCGCAAGGCGGGCCGCGGGGCGCGGGACGCCGCGCACTCGACACCGGTGCGCGTCGCCGCCCGGGCCGGCATCGCCGCGAACGGGGTGGTGCACCTGCTGATCGGCTGGCTCGCCGTCCGGATCGCGCTCGGCTCGGGCGGGCAGGCCGACCAGAACGGCGCCCTCGGGGCGATCGCCGCCGAGCCGGCGGGGCGGGTGTTCCTGTGGGCGTTGGTGGTCGGCTTCGCCGCGGTCGTCCTGTGGCGGACCGTCTCGGCGGTGTGGGGCTTCCACTACATCGGTGACGGCACCAAGCGCACGGTGAAGCGGGTCGTCGCCGGCGGGCAGGCCGTCGTCTACGCGGTGCTCGCCGTCACCGCGGCGACCACCGCGATCAGCGGACGCACGTCCGGTGGTGGCGGTGGTCGGGCGACCGCCGGACTGCTGGGCCTGCCGGGCGGGCAGGTCCTCACCGCGCTGCTGGGGCTGGGGGTGCTGATCGGCGGCGGGGTGATGGCCTGGAACGGCTACCGGACGACGTTCACCGAGGACCAGGACCTCGGTGGCGCCGACACCCGGCTGCGGCGGATCAACGCCCGCACCGGACAGGTCGGGTACATCGCCAAGGGGATCGCGATCGGCGTGCTGGGCGTCCTGCTGGGCGTCGCCGCACTGACCTTCGACCCGCAGCGCGCCAACGGGCTGGACTCCGCGCTCAAGGCGCTGCGCGAACAGCCCTACGGGGTGTTCCTGCTGGTCGCGGTCGGCGTGGGGATCGCCTGCTACGGCGTGTTCTGCTTCCTCGACGCCCGCTACCACCGGGTGGGCTGAGCGCTCAGTCCAGCGAGCGACGGCTGAGCACCACGCGGGCGTCCCCGACGTCCCGGGGGAAGACGAGCAGTGCCCAGCCGCCGTCGTCGGCGCGGGAGGTCGTCGCCCGGATGCCCTCGGACCGCAGCCGGTCGCGCAGCACCTGCGCCGCCTCCGGCCCGGGTACCCGGGAGACCTCGGTGAGCAGGCCGGTCGCGACCGGGTCGTCCGGGTCGTCGGTGGGCAGCGCGTGGTGCTTCTGGTGGCCGTAGGTCCAGCGCAGCAGCAGCGCGAGCACCGCCAGCATGATCGCGATGCCGATGACCGCGCCGAGCCGCGGGACCAGGTCCAGCTCCATCCGCCGATCGTCGCACCCGGACGGGCGACACGCCCTGTCCGAGGGGGCGGGTGGTGAACCGATCCAGCGCTCGGTTTCCCGTGCGGATCGCGTACTTTGCCGAACATGCCGACTGTGACGAGGGACGACTCCGTGCCCGCCGTCGGCTACTGACGAGTAGGATCTGTCCGCATCACAGGCAGTGCCGACTGTGCTCCCGCGACGACACGGAGGTCCCGGTGCCGTACCCCACCGATCGTGAGCGCGACCGTCCGTGGGTGATCCGCACCTACGCCGGTCACTCCTCGGCGGAGAAGTCCAACGAGCTGTACCGCCGCAACCTGGCCAAGGGCCAGACGGGGCTGTCGGTGGCCTTCGACCTCCCGACCCAGACCGGCTACGACCCCGACGACGAGCTCGCCAAGGGCGAGGTCGGCAAGGTCGGCGTGCCGGTCAGCCACATCGGGGACATGCGCACCCTGTTCGAGGGGATCCCGGTCGCCGAGGCCAACACCTCGATGACGATCAACGCCCCGGCGATGTGGCTGCTCGCGCTGTACGTGGCCGTCGCCGAGGAGCAGGCGGAGCAGTCCGGTCTGGACTACGCCGAGGTCCGCGCGAAGCTCGCCGGGACGACCCAGAACGACATCGTCAAGGAGTACCTGTCGCGGGGCACCTACGTGTTCCCGCCCGGGCCCAGCCTGCGGCTGATCACCGACATGGTGGCGTGGTCGGTCGGTGAGATCCCGAAGTGGAACCCGATCAACATCTGCAGCTACCACCTGCAGGAGGCCGGGGCGACGCCGACGCAGGAGCTGGCCTACGCGCTGTCGACCGCGATCGCCGTCCTGGACTCGGTGCGCGACTCCGGGCAGGTGCCGCCGGAGAAGTTCGGCGACGTCGTCGGACGCATCTCGTTCTTCGTCAACGCCGGCATCCGGTTCGTCGAGGAGATGTGCAAGCTCAGGGCGCTGGGCCGGCTCTGGGACGAGATCACCCTCGAGCGCTACGGCGTGCAGAACCCCAAGCAGCGACGCCTGCGCTACGGCGTGCAGGTCAACTCGCTCGGGCTGACCGAGGCGCAGCCGGAGAACAACGTCCAGCGCATCGTGCTGGAGATGCTCGCCGTCACCCTGTCCCGGGACGCGCGTGCCCGCGCCGTGCAGCTGCCGGCCTGGAACGAGGCGCTCGGCCTGCCGCGGCCGTGGGACCAGCAGTGGGCGCTGCGGATGCAGCAGGTGCTGGCCTACGAGACCGACCTGCTGGAGTACGAGGACATCTTCGACGGCTCCCGGGTCGTCGAGGCGAAGGTGTCCGAGCTCGTCGAGGGCGCCCGCGCCGAGATCGACCGGGTGCAGGAGATGGGCGGCGCGGTCGCGGCCGTCGAGTCCGGCTACATGAAGGGCGAGCTGGTCAACTCCCTCGCCGCCCGCCGTCGCCGGCTGGAGTCCGGTGAGGAGGTCGTGGTCGGGGTCAACAAGTTCGACACGACCGAGCCCAGCCCGCTGCAGGCCGAGGGCGCCGACGCGATCTTCACCGTCGACCCGGCCACCGAGCGGGCCGCGGTCGAGGCGATCCGCGAGTGGCGGGCCGCGCGGGACCAGGACGCCGTCGAGGAGGCGCTGCGGGCGCTGCGCGACGCGGCCAAGACCGAGCAGAACCTCATGCAGGTCTCGATCGACTGCGCCAAGGCGGGCGTGACCACCGGCGAGTGGGCCGGGGCGCTGCGCGAGGTGTTCGGGGAGTTCCGGGCCCCGACCGGAGTGGCGGGGGCGAGCATGTCCGGCGAGGGCGCCACCGAGATCTCCGAGGTCCGCGAGCGGGTCCGCGCCACCGGCGAGGAGCTGGGCCAGCGGCTGCGCATGCTGGTCGGCAAGCCCGGGCTCGACGGCCACTCCAACGGCGCCGAGCAGGTCGCCGTGCGCGCCCGCGACGTCGGGTTCGAGGTCGTCTACCAGGGGATCCGGCTGACGCCGTCGCAGATCGTGGCGGCCGCGGTGCAGGAGGGCGTGCACGCCGTCGGGCTCTCGGTGCTGTCCGGGTCGCACCTGGAGGTCGTGCCCGCGGTCGTGCAGGGGCTGCGTGACGCCGGGGCCGGGGAGGTGCCGGTCGTCGTCGGCGGGATCATCCCGCCCGAGGACGAGAAGCGGCTGCGTGAGGGCGGGGTAGCGGCGGTGTTCACGCCGAAGAACTTCCGCCTGACCGGGATGATGGACGAGATCGTCACCCTGATCCGGGAGTCGCAGGGTCTGGGCTGACCGCGCCGGCCGGGCGGTACGCGCCGCCCGGCCGGGAGCTCAGCCCTCCTCCTTCTCGCTCCCGCGGCGGCTGAGCAGCTTGAACCCGGGGATCCCGACGATCGCCTGCCGGACCTCCTTGAGCACGTCCAGGAGCTCGTGCACGTCCGGTCCGACACGGTCCAGCGTCGTGAGGATCGGCATGATGTCGTCCTCCATGTGCTCGGTGAACTTCGGGAGCTGGTCCACCAGCCGGATCGCGGCGCGCACCTCCTCCTCGGAGAGCTCGTCGACGAAGCGCTGGGCCAGCGGCGCCGCCCGGCGGGCCAGCGGGCCGTAGAGGTCCAGCAGTTCACCGGCCTGCTCGCTGGCGCCCGCGGCCTGCCCGACGACCTCTCCGGCGCGGTCGGACACCGCCTTCGCCGCGGTGACGACACCGGTCGCGTCGGTGGTGACGGTCTCGACCTGCCCGATGAGGCCGCCGGCGCGCTCGCTGATCTCGCCGACGGTGCGGATGAGCCCGCCCGCCTCGCCGGTGACGGTGTCGACCCGCGCGAGCAGCCCGCTCGCGTTCCCGGTGACCACCGAGACCTGCTCGACGATGCCCTCGGCGTTCTGCGAGACCGTGGTGACCCGGCGGACGAGGTCGCCCGCCTCCTCGGACACCGTGGTGACCCGCCGGACCAGCTCGCCGGCCTCGTCGGAGACGGTGGTGACCCGCCGGACCAGGCCGTCGGCCTGCTCGGACACGGTGGTGACCTTGCGGACCAGGGTGTCGGCCTCGTCGGCGACCCCGCCGACCCGCGCCACCAGCTCCTCGGCGTTCCCGGCGACGCCGGTGACCCGCCCGACGAGCTCCTCCGCGTTCCCGGCCACGCCGGTGACTCGTCCGACGAGCTCCTCGGCGTTCCCCGCGACGCCGGTGACCCGGGCGACGAGCGCCTCGGCCTGCTCGGCGACCGGGCGGATCCGGGACACGAGCCCGGTCGCCTCCTCGGCGACGGTGTCGACGGTCCCGATCAGCCCCTCGGCCCGGTCGACGACGCCGTCCACCCGGTCGAGCAGCTGCTCGGCGCGGGTCGCGATCGTGCCGATCCGGCCGACCAGCGCGCCGACCTCCTCCAGCAGCTCCCCGGCCCGCGCGGGCAGCCCGGCGACGGTCCCGGCGAGCTCGCCGGTCGCCTCGACCACCGACGCAGCGCCGGTGAGCAGGTCGGACGGGCCGGGAACGTGGATCCCCGCGATACGCAGTGCCATGACCGGGATCCTTGCACTCCCCGGCGGCGCGCGTCGGTCACGAGTCCGGGGTGCGGGCGCAGAGCTCGTCGACGGTGAGATCGCGCGGCGGCAGGTTCGCCGCGGTGAACCCGAACGGCGCGGCGAGCTCCAGCCAGCGCCCGGACTCCTGCAACGCGGTGAGCCCGCGGTCGAACTCCTCGCGGAAGGCACTGTCGGCGGGGCGGAAGGCGAACGCCCCGGCCCCGACGACCGGGCGTCCCGCGACCTCGGGGGCGAACGCGGCGGTCACCTCCAGCCCGATGCCCGCATTGCGGCGGACCTCGTCGAGCAGCGCGATGCGGGTGAGCGCGCCGACCTGCGCGCCGCCGTTCGCGACCTCGCGCACCAGCGCTCCCTGCGAGTCGACGGTGACGATGTGGTCGGCGTGGATGCCCGCGGCGAGTGCGTACTCCTGCTCGGCGCTTCCCTCGAGCACCGCCAGCGTCGCCCCGGAGCGGCGGACCCCGGCCAGCGTCGCGACCCCGAGGGGGTTGCCGACCGGGACCACCAGGCCGGTACCCGCCACGTAGTCGGGGCGGGAGAACGCGACCTGCTGGCAGCGCAGCGCGGTGATGGTCAGCCCGACCGCGATGACGTCGAAGCGGCCGTCGAGCAGACCGGGGATGAGCTGGTCGAACCTCGTCTGGACCGCGGCCAGGCCGCTGCCGCCGAGGTCGGTGACGACCGCGCGGGCCACCTCCGGGCTCTCCCCGGTGACCCGCCCGGAGCCGTCGGTGTAGCCGAACGGGCGCTCCCCGGACAGCCCGACGACGACGTCGCCGCCGGCGCGCAGCCGCGACAGCGGGTCCGACGGCCCGCCGCAGCCGCCCAGCAGCGGCCCGGCCAGCGCGGTCCCGCCGAGGGCGGCGGCCGCCCCCAGCAGACGGCGCCGGCTCAGCCGGGTGGTGGTGCGGATGTGCATGGTCCCGCGAGCCTAGGTGCCGATCAGTCGGTCCACTGCGGGGCCCGCTTCTCCAGGAACGACGCCATGCCCTCGCGGGCACCCCCGGACTGCGACATCGACGCCATCACCTCGGCCGCGACGGCGTAGGCGTCGGCCTCGGGACGGTCGAGCTGGGCGTAGAGGGTCTGCTTGCCGACGGCCTTGGACAGCCTGCTGCCCCGGGTCGCGCGGGCGAGCAACTCGTCCACGCGGGCGTCGAGGTCGTCGTCGGGGACGGCGTAGTTGACCAGACCCCAGTCGGCGGCGGTGGCCGCGTCGATCGGGTCCCCGGTCAGGGCCAGCTCCATCAGGCGTTTGCGGCCGATGTTCCGCGCGACCGGGACGGCCGGGGTGTGGCAGAACCAGCCGCCCTTGCCGCCGGGCAGCGCGAACGTCGCGGACTCCGCGGCGACGGCGAGGTCGCAGGACGCGACGAGCTGGCAGCCCGCCGCCCAGGCCGTCGCGTGCACCCGGGCGATCACGACCTGGGGCACCGACTGGACGGTGTGCATGACCGTGGTGCACAGGCGCAGCAGGGTGCGCACCCCGGCGAGGTCGCGCTCGGCGACGTCGCCGAAGTCGTGGCCGGAGGAGAACGCCTTGCCCTCCCCGGCCAGCACGATCCCGGTCGCGTCGCTGCGTCCCGCGCTCTCGAACGCGTCCAGCAGCTCCCGCAGGTGGCCCTCGGTGAGGGAGTTGCGTCGCTGTGGGCGGTTCATCGTGATCCGGACCGTGTCGCCGTCCTGCTTGACCAGCAGGTGCTCGTAGTCGGTCATGCGGGGAACGGTAGCCCGGAATCCGCTCGCCGCCGAGACCCCGGCGCGCTACCTTGACCCTGTGACCGGATTCGTCGATCCAGTCATGGAGCACGGAGGGGGAGCGGTGGCGGTATCGGACGGACCGGGTGCGGAGGACACCGCCCGGACGGAACGGGTGCTCGACGCGGCGGGCGAGCTGCTCGTGCGGCAGGGCTACCGGCGGGTGACCATCGAGGACGTCGCGCGCCGGGCCGGTATCGGCAAGGGCACCGTCTACCTGCACGTCCGCACCAAGGACGCGCTGTTCCTCACCGTGCTGCTGCGGGCGCAGCGGCGGCTGTTCGCCGACCTCGCCGACCGGATGCTCGTCGAACCGGTGGTCGCGCTGCCCTGGGGGATGTCGCGGATGTTCTATCTGCGGCTGGCGGAGGACGACGTCGCACGGGCCCTCTACCGGGGCGACGACGAGGTCCTCGGTCGGCTCGCGCACGAGGCCGCCGGGACGCTCGAGGGGCTCGGGCGCCACCACGACGGCGCCATCCGGGAGCACTTCCTGCTGCTGCGCGCCGCCGGTCTCGTCGACGACGACCTGCCCGTCGACGAGCAGATCCACGTGTGGGGCGCGGCGTCCCGGGGGTTCCTCCTCTCCGACGGCCCGGGTGGCACGTTCGCGCCATCCGGGCCCGAGCACACCGCCGCCCTGATCGAGCACGGCCTGTCCCGGCTGCTGGCCGGGCCCGCCCCCGCGGCCGGCGCCGCGGGCGTCGCGGCGGAGGTCGCCGCGCTGTACCGACCGCTCGTCGACCACATCGACGAGGAGTGGAGACGACGCGTCCGCCGACCCGAGCGCGCGAGAGAGGCAGTGGTGAGATGACTGCACCGAGCACTCCCGGTGGAGCCGTGGACCTGCTGGACCCGGCTGTGACGACCGACCCGTACGCGGCCTACGGGCGGCTGCGCGAACAGGCCCCGACCACGACCGTGACGATGATGGGCAGCCCGCCCGCCGTCCTGGTCACCCGCTACGACGACGTCCGCACCGTCCTGACCGATCCGCGTTTCGTGACCGACCCGGCGCTGGCTGGCGGGCCGGACAACCGCGAGATGATCATGAAGCAGATGGGGGTCCCCGACGACGTCGCCGACTACCTGCTGCGCACCATCCTCACCGTCGACGGCGCGGAGCACACCCGGCTGCGCAGGCTGGTGTCGCGGGCGTTCACCGTGCGGCGGGTCGCGGCGCTGCGCCCGCGGGTCGAGGAGATCACCACCGCACTGCTCGACCAGGTCGTGGCCGCCGGGGCCGGCGGGGCACCGGTCGACCTGGTGGAGGCGCTGGCCTACCCGCTGCCGATCACGGTGATCTGCGAGCTCGTCGGGGTGCCGGAGGCCGATCGCGCGCAGTGGCACGAGTGGGGCGAGATCCTCACGACGATGGACCGCGAGCGGACCGGCCCCGCGCTGCGGGCGGCGATCGCGCACGTGCACGCCCTCGTCGACGCCCGCCGGGCCGAGCCGGCCGACGACCTGATCAGCGCGCTCGTCGCCGCGCAGGAGGACGACGGCGATCGGCTCTCGGACCGCGAGATGGTCACGATGATCTTCGCGATCGTCATGGCCGGGCACGAGACGACCGCGCACCTGCTCAGCAACGGTGCGCTGGCGCTGCTCGGCGCCCCGGACCAGCTCGCCGCGCTGCGGGCCGACCCGGCCGGCTGGCCCGCGGCGGTGAACGAGCTGATGCGGGCCCGCGGCCCGGTGCAGTTCACCCAGCTCCGCTACCCGACCGTCGACGTCGAGCTGGGCGGCACCGCGATCCCGGCCGGGACCCCGGTGATCGCCGGGCTGCTCCCGGCCAACCACGACCCGCGGGCCTTCGACCGTCCCGACGAGCTGGACCTCGCCCGTCCGACCGGCCGTGGCGAGGGGCACGTCGGGTTCGGGCAGGGCGCGCACTACTGCCTGGGCGCTGCGCTGGCCCGCCAGGAGGGCGAGGTGGGGCTGCGGATGCTGTTCGAACGGTTCCCCGGCCTGCGCCTCGCCGTGCCCGCCGAGGAGGTCGTGTGGCTGCCCCGCCCCGGGTTCAGCCGGGTCGCGGCGCTGCCGGTGCGTGTCGGGTGATCGCCGGGTGATCGCCGGGAGTGGAGCCCAGGGCGCAGCCGACTGCACCCGGCGCTCCACTCCTGCCGATCATGGAGCGGCGATCACGAACGGCGGCCGTGGGCGCCGGTCAGGTGCCCGCGTCGTGCAGGGTGAGCAGGGTCCAGGCGGCGAGTGACTGGGCGTCGGTGAGCTCGCCGCGCCGGATCATCGCCGTCAGCTCGGCGGCGGTGAACCAGGCGGCGCGCATGTCCTGCTCGGAGTGCTCACGGCGCGGCGGCCCCGCGGTCAGCCCGGTCGCGAGGTAGACGTGTCCGCGCTGACTGGACATGCCCGGCGCGCAGTCGAGCGTGCCGAGCAGGGTCATGTGCTCCGCGGCCAGCCCGGTCTCCTCGACGAGCTCACGCACCGCCAGCTCGGCCGGGTCCTGGTCGGCCCGGTCGGGCGCGGTTCCCGCCGGGAACTCCCAGCGGCGGCCGCCCACCGGGTAGCGGTACTGCTCGACGAGGTGCAGGCGGCCGTCGTCGTCGCGGGGGATCACCAGGGCATAGGTGGGCTTGTCGACGACGCCGTAGAAACCCTCGGTGCCGTCCGGGAGCCGGATGCCGTCCTCGCGGACGGTCATCCAGTCGTTGGCGTACACCTGCCGGGTCGAGGTCTGCTCGATCACCCGCCCAGGGTGATCCATCCGCTCGGCCCTACAGTGAGGCGGGTGCGTCTCGTCATCGCCCGCTGCCAGGCGGACTACGTCGGACGGCTGACCGCCCACCTGCCCATGGCCCCCCGGTTGCTGCTGGTCAAACGGGACGGCTCGGTGAGCATCCACGCCGACGACCGTGCCTACAAGCCGCTCAACTGGATGTCCCCACCGTGCTGGCTCACCGAGGAGCCCGGTGTGTGGACGGTGCGCAACAAGGCCGACGAGTCGCTGGTCATCACCATCGACGAGGTGCTGCACGACTCCAGCCACGAGCTGGGCGTCGACCCGGGCCTGGTCAAGGACGGCGTCGAGGCGCACCTGCAGGAGCTGCTCGCCGCGCACCCGGAGACCTTCGGGGAGGGCCACACGCTGGTCCGGCGCGAGTACATGACCGCGGTCGGCCCGGTCGACCTGCTGCTGCGCGACGGGAACGGCGCGCACGTCGCGGTCGAGGTGAAGCGCCGCGGCGAGATCGACGGCGTCGAGCAGCTCACCCGGTACCTGGAGCTGATGAACCGTGACCCGCTGCTCGCGCCGGTCGAGGGGGTGTTCGCGGCCCAGCAGATCAAGCCGCAGGCCCGCACGCTGGCCGTGGACCGCGGGATCCGCTGCGTGACCGTCGACTACGACGCGCTGCGGGGCATGGCGCGCGACGACCTGCTCCTGTTCTGAGGCGGCTGTTCCGAGGCGGCCTCACCGGGCCGGTGCGGCCCCGCCGGGCCAGCGCGGGCCCGGCCGGGCCTTGCCGCGGCGTCTAGCCTGGCGACGTGAGTGCCACCGCCGCTGACTCCACCCCTACGACGGCCGCAGTCCCCGGTTCCGGGGACTTCGCGTCGCTCTCGCCCCGGACCGGCGAGGAGCTGGCCCGCTACCTCGTGCACGACGGCGAGCACGTCCGTGCCCGGGTCCGGGACGCCGCCGAGGCCGCCGTCTGGTGGGACGGGCTCGGCTTCGACGAGCGCCGCCGCAGGCTCGCGGCGTGGAAGAAGGTGCTGGTCGCGCAGCTGGACCGGGTCGCGGGCGTCGTCGCCGCCGAGACCGGCAAGCCGCTCGACGACGCCCGGCTCGAGGTCGTGCTCGCCATCGACCACCTGGACTGGGCCTCGGCGAACGCGAAGAAGGTGCTCGGGCGGCGCTCGGTGTCCCCGGGCCTGCTGATGGCGAACCAGGCGGCGTCGGTGGCGTACCGGCCGCTGGGCGTCGTCGGCGTCATCGGGCCGTGGAACTACCCGATCTTCACGCCGATGGGCTCGATCGCCTACGCGCTGGCCGCCGGCAACACCGTGGTGTTCAAGCCCTCGGAGCTGACCCCGGGTGTCGGCCACGAGATCGCCCGCACGCTCGCCGAGGCGGTCCCCGAGGTGGGCCGGTACCCGCTGCTGACCGTCGTCACCGGGTTCGGGCCGACCGGCGCCGAGCTGTGCCGCGCCCCCGGCATCGGCAAGATCGCGTTCACCGGGTCCGCCGCGACCGGACGCCGGGTGATGGCCGCCTGCGCGGAGAACCTGGTGCCGGTGCTCATGGAGTGCGGCGGCAAGGACCCACTGATCGTCGACGCCGATGCCGACCTCGACGGCGCCGCGGACGCCGCCGTCTGGGGCGGGATGTCCAACGCGGGGCAGACCTGCGTCGGGGTGGAGCGGGTCTACGTCGTCGAGTCCGTCGCGGGCCGGTTCCTGGAGAAGGTGCGGGCCGCGGCGTCGGCGCTGCAGGTCGGCACCGCCACGAACGAGGGCGACCTCGGGCCGATGACGATGCCGTCGCAGACCGAGATCGTGCGCCGGCACGTCACCGACGCCCTGGAGCGCGGCGGCCGCGCGATCGTCGGTGGCGCCGACTCGGTGCCCGCCCAGGGCGGGTCGATCTCCCCGGTCGTCATCGCCGACGTGCCCGAGGACTCCGTCGCGGTCACCGAGGAGACCTTCGGCCCGCTCGTCGTGGTCAACCGGGTGCCCGACGTCGACGAGGCGGTCCGCCGCGCCAACGCCACCGGATACGGCCTCGGCGCGACGGTGTTCTCCGCGAAGCGCGGGGAGCAGATCGCGCAGCGGCTGCGCTGCGGCATGGTCTCGATCAACGGCGTGATCTCCTTCGCCGGGATCCCGTCGCTGCCCTTCGGCGGGGTGGGGGAGTCCGGCTTCGGCCGCATCCACGGCGCCGACGGGCTGCGCGAGTTCACCCGCGCCCAGTCGATCGCCCGGCAGCGGTTCGGGATGCCGATCGTGGTCACCAGCTTCAAGCGGACCGCGCGCACGATGCAGACGCTCGTCGGGATCGTGAAGGCCCGGCACGGGCGCTGAGGCGCCCTTCCTCCCCCGACGACCAGGGCCCTTCCCGCACGGCGGGGTGGTCCTGGTCGCATGTTACCCACTGGTAGCACCTCTGGATGACAGGATCGGCGCCGACGCGGAAGACAAGGTTGTCGAATCGGTGGAGGTTGCAGCGTGGCACGTGAGTTCCGGACCGTCGGAGTGGTCGGCCTCGGCACGATGGGGGCAGGCATCGTCGAGGTGTTCGCCCGCAACGGTCTCGACGTGATCGCCGTCGAGGTGGACGACGCCGCGGGGGAGCGCGGCAGGGCCCACCTCGCGGCCTCGACCGACCGCGCCATCGAGCGCGGCAAGCTCACCCGGGAGCAGGCCGACGAGCTCCTCGGTCGCATCACCGTGACCACCACCCTGGCCGACCTGGCACCGGCGCAGCTGGTCGTCGAGGCCATCCCGGAGAGCCTGGACGCCAAGACCGCGCTGCTGGCCGAGGTCGACAAGGTCGTCGCCGAGGACGCCATCCTCGCCTCGAACACCTCGTCGCTGTCGGTCACCGAGCTGGCCGTGCGCACCACGCGCCCGGGCAAGGTCGTCGGGATGCACTTCTTCAACCCGGCGCCGGTCCAGAAGCTGGTCGAGGTCGTGCGGACCGTCGTCACCGAGCCCGACGTCATCTCCGACGTCCAGGCGTTCGCCGACTCCCTCGGGAAGGTCCCGGTCGTCATCGGCGACCGCGCGGGTTTCATCGCCAACGCGCTGCTGTTCGGCTACCTCAACCACGCCGCGAAGATGTACGCCGAGCGCTACGCCAGCCGCGAGGACCTCGACGCCGGCATGCGCTACGGCTGCGGCTACCCGATGGGCCCGCTGGCCCTGCTCGACCTCATCGGCCTGGACACCGCCTACGAGATCCTCGAGACGATGTACGGCGAGTCGCGCAACCTGATGCACGCGCCGAACCCGGTGTTCAAGCAGATGATCACCGCGGGCCTGCTCGGCCGGAAGACCGGGCGCGGCTTCTACACCTACTCCGCACCGCACAGCTCCACCGTCGTCCCCGACGGGGAGACCCCGGCCTCCACCGTTCCCGAGGACGTGACCCTGCGCGACGTGGCGCGGGTCGGCGTGATCGGCACCGGCACGATGGCCTCGGGCATCGTCGAGGTGTTCGCCAAGGCCGGCTACGACGTCGTCGTCCGCGGCCGCAGCGACTCCAAGGTCGAGGGCTCGGTCGCGCTGGTCCGCAAGTCCCTGGACAAGGCGGTCGCCCGCGGGAAGCTGGACGAGGCCGGCCGCGACGCCGTCCTCGCCCGGATCAGCGGCACCACCGCGCTGGAGGACATGGCCGACGTCGACCTGGTCGTCGAGGCCGTCGCCGAGGAGCTCGACGTCAAGCGGGCGATGTTCGGCGCGCTCGACGAGATCTGCAAGCCCGGCGCGATCCTGGCGACGACGACCTCCTCGTTGCCCGTCGTCGAGTGTGCCGCGGTCACCCAGCGCCCGGGCGACGTGATCGGCATGCACTTCTTCAACCCGGCGCCGGTGATGAAGCTGGTCGAGGTCGTGTCCACGATCGGCACCTCGCGCGACGTGGCGGCCACCGTCCTCGACGTGTGCCAGAAGCTCAAGAAGGTGCCGGTGAGCTGCGGCGACCGGGCCGGGTTCATCGTCAACGCGCTGCTGTTCCCGTACCTGAACGACGCGGTGAAGATGCTGGAGGCGCACTACGCCACCGCCGACGACATCGACGCGGCCATGAAGACCGGTTGCGCGCTGCCGATGGGGCCGTTCGAGCTGCTCGACGTCGTCGGGCTCGACGTTTCGCTGGCGATCCAGAAGTCCCTGTACGCCGAGTTCCACCAGGCCGGGTTCGCCCCCGCGCCGCTGCTGGAGCACCTGGTCACGGCGGGTCGGCTCGGGCGTAAGACCGGTCACGGCTTCCGGGACTACACCAAGCGGTAGCGCTTGCGACACTGGTCGCATGGCTCGTGGACGCGGCAGACGGCCCCGCCCCTCGGAACGGGGGCGGGGCCGTCCCGTCGCGCCACCGCTGGGCAGCGGCATGACGACCGACCTGGAGAGCGGCCGCGACGGCGAGCACTACGTCCGCCGGGTGCCGGGCGGCACCACGGTGAAGCACTACCGGTGCCCCGGCTGCGACCAGCTGCTGCCCTCGGGGATGCCCCACGTGGTGACCTGGCCCGCCGACGACGGCCGCGGCGTCGAGGAGCGGCGGCACTGGCACCTGCCGTGCTGGAACGCGCGGGACCGTCGTCGCGCCGGGTTCCGGCGGCACTGAGCCGAGCGGGCCGACCCCGGGTCAGCGGGTGCGTGCGGCGCGCTTGCCGCCGCTGTAGCCGCTGCGGGCCCGCGGCGAGGGCCGGGGGCGGCCGGATCCGGACGACCCGCTGCCCGTCGACCCGGTCGGGGACCCCGACTCGTCCTCCGCGGTCGCGGCGGAGCGGCGCTCCCGCGCCGCGACGGCCTCCTCGACCGTGCGGGGTGCGCTCGCCGGGGTGTCGGCCGAACCCGACGCGGGAGCCCCGGCGGTGTCGGTCGCGGCCGCCCCGGACCCCGCAGGGGCCTGCTCGGCGGGCAGCCGGTCGACCGAGGAGCGCTCGGCGGGCGGCTGGTCGACGGGCAGGTCGGCCAGGTCCGGGCCGGCGTCGAGGTCGTCGACGCCGGACTCGATGAGCGCGCGGGCGGCGCGCAGCTGCTCGGTCAGCCGGGCGCGCAGCCCGGTGAGCTGCTCCACCCGGCGCCGGGCGGCGGCGGTGGTCTCCTCGGCGTCGCGGCGGGCGTCGGAGCGGATCTTCTCGCCGTCGGCGTGGGCCTGGTCGAGGTCGCGGCGGATGCGGTCGGCGGCCTCGCGCTCCCGGCGGGAGATGTCGGCCTCGAGGGCGTCGCGCTCGGCGAACAGCGAGGTCAGTGCCTCGGCGCGGCGCTGGTCCATCGCGATCCGGAAGTCGTGCTCGACCTGCTCGCGGTTCTCCCTGGCCTCGGCGTCGGCCGTGGTGATCCGCTCGGTGACGGTGCGCTCGGCCTCGGCGAGCTCGCGTTCGGTGGTGCTGCGCCGCTCGGCCAGCTCGCGCTCGGTCGTGGTCCGCAGCTCGGTCAGCTCGGTCTCGGTGCGCTCGCGCAGCTCGGCGAGCTCGCGCTCGACGCGGGCCTGCTTCTCGTCGAGGCCGCGGTCGCGCTCGGCGGAGCGGCGGGCGGCCTCGGCCGCGTGGGCCTCGGCGTCGGCGACGGTCTGCTCGGCCCGGGCCCTGGCGTCCTCGATCAGGGCGCGGGCCTGCTCCTCGGCGCGGCGGCGCTGGTCGGCGACCTCGCGGTCGGCCTTGGCGTGCATCTCGGAGACCTCGTCCTCGGCGAGGCGCAGCATGGAGCGCAGCCGCTCGCTCATGCCCTGCACGTTCTGCGGCGGGCCGGCGAGCCGGTTGACCTGCTGCTGCATGGCCTCGGCCCGGGTACGCGCGTCGTCGAGCTCACGACTCAGCCGGGTGTTCTGGGCGACCGCGGCGTCACGGTCGGCAGCCAGCATGCGCACCTGGGCGTCGAGCCGTCGCAGGTGGCTGTCGACCTGCGCCTGGTCGTAGCCGCGGCGCGCGATCGAGAAACCGGTCCGGGGTACGGGTACGTCGTGGTCGCCGGCCATGTCGTTCACCGTACCGTCGCGGGGGTTGCCGGACCGTAAGTTCACGGCCGGGGGTCACCGGGTTCACCCCGCTATGGACAAAGGGCCCGTCCGTGTGACACGGACGGGCCCTTCGCGGGGACGAACCCCGGCGGCGTCAGACGCCTCGGAAGCGGTTGATGCCGTCCAGGTGCTTCGCGCGCTTCTCCGGGTTGGTCACGCCGAGACCCTCCTCGGGGGCCAGCGCCAGCACGCCGACCTTGCCCTGGTGCAGGTTCTGCTTGACGTCGTTCGCGGCCTGGCCGGTCTCGGCCAGCGGGTACACCCGCGACAGGGTCGGGTGGATCATGCCCTTGGCGACGAGCCGGTTGGCCTCGTAGGCCTCGCGGTAGTTCGCGAAGTGCGAGCCGACGATCCGCTTGAGGTTCATCCACAGGTAGCGGTTGTCGAACTCGTGCATGTAGCCCGAGGTCGAGGCGCAGGTGACGATCTGACCGCCCTTGCGGGTGACGTAGACCGACGCACCGAAGGTCTCGCGGCCCGGGTGCTCGAAGACGATGTCGGGGTCCTCGCCGCCGGTCAGCTCGCGGATCTTCGCGCCGAGCCGCTTCCACTCCTTCGGGTCCTGGGTGGTCTCGTCCTTCCAGAACCGGTAGCCCTCGGCGTTGCGGTCGATGACCAGCTCCGCGCCCATGTCGCGGCAGATCTGGGCCTTCTCCTCCGAGGAGACGACGCAGATCGGGGTGGCGCCGCCGTTGAGGGCGAACTGGGTGGCGTAGGAGCCGAGGCCGCCGGAGGCGCCCCAGATCAGCACGACGTCGCCCTGCTTCATGTCGGCGCCGTTCTTGCTCACCAGCTGGCGGTACGCGGTGGAGTTGACCAGGCCCGGGGACGCGGCCTCCTCCCAGGTGAGGTGGTCCGGCTTCGGCATCAGCTGGTTGGACTTGACCAGGGCCAGCTCGGCGAGGCCGCCGAAGTTGGTCTCGAAGCCCCAGATGCGCTGCTCCGGGTCCATCATCGTGTCCGAGTGCCCGTCCGGGCTCTCCAGCTCGACCGAGAGGCAGTGCGCGACGACCTGGTCGCCGGGCTTCCAGGTGTTGACGCCGGGGCCGGTCCGCACGACGACGCCGGCGAGGTCGGAGCCGACCACGTGGTAGGGCAGGTCGTGCCGCTTGGCCAGCGGCGAGAGCTTGCCGTAGCGCTTGAGGAAGCTGAACGTCGAGACGGGCTCGAAGATCGAGGTCCAGACGGTGTTGTAGTTGATCGCGCTGGCCATCACGGCCACGAGCGCCTCACCGGGGCCGAGCTCGGGGACCGGGACGTCCTCGACGCGCAGGCTCTTGCGCGGGTCCTTCTCCTTGGTGGTCAGACCCTCGAACATGTCCACGTCCTCGGCGCGGACGGTGACGCCCCGATAGTGCTCGGGAACCTCCAGGCCTCCGACGTCGGTGAACTGCCCGGCGAGGATGGCGTCGCGGATGTCCTTCACTGCTGGCCTCCGATGGCGACGTTGTCAGGGGAGTCGGGTGGCTCACCCGATGGTGCTTGGGATACCGCAAGTTACTGCGTAGTATCTTAACCGTAGGTCGACGGTGAGGGTGATACCCGAAGCGCACTTCGTGATCCACCCCACCGGACGCCCGTACTGTCCTTCGGGACGGGGTCGTGCCCCGGCCGTCCCTCCGCCCGTCAGTGCGCGTCCGCGGCCGGCTCGACGAGCTCGACCAGCACTCCGCCGGCGTCCTTCGGGTGCACGAAGTTGACCTTCGAGTTCGACGTGCCACGGCGCGGGGCGTCGTAGAGCAGGCGCAGGCCCTTCGCCCGCAACGCGTCCGCCGCGGCGGCGACGTCGGTGACCCGGTAGGCGACCTGCTGCAGGCCCGGGCCGTTGCGCCCGATGAACTTCGCGATCGTCGAGTCCTCGTTCAGCGGGGCGAGCAGCTGCACCTTCGTGGCGCCGGCCGCCTCGCCCGGTGCTCCCAGCATGGCCTCGCGCACGCCCTGCTCGGTGTTGGTCTCGGTGTGCACCGCGACCAGGCCCAGGTTGTCCGCGTACCAGCGGATGGCCTCGTCCAGGTCGGGTACCGCGATGCCCACGTGGTCCACGGCCACGACCAGCGGCGACAGGGCGTCCTCGGTTGTCGTCATGGGGGCTGAAGCTACCGGTTCTACTCGCCGGTAGGAGTCTGTGCCGCTGGTCACCCCCACCGTTCGGTGCGTCCGGACGGGTCGTCGCCGTGGGTATGGTGGCGGCCCACCTGACAACGAAGCCTGATGGAGGACCCCGTGTCCGGAACCGTGATCGTCGCCGGCGCCCGCACGCCGATGGGCCGTCTGCTCGGCTCCCTGAAGGGCTTCTCCGGGGCCCAGCTGGGCGGTGTCGCCATCAAGGCCGCGCTCGAGCGGGCCGGTGTGGCTCCCGACCAGGTCCAGTACACGATCATGGGCCAGGTCCTCACCGCAGGCGCGGGACAGATCCCGGCGCGCCAGGCGGCGGTCGAGGCCGGCATCCCGATGGACGTCCCGGCGCTGACGATCAACAAGGTCTGCCTGTCCGGCGTCGACGCCATCGCGCTGGCCGACCAGCTCATCCGCGCCGGCGAGTTCGACATCGTCGTCGCCGGGGGCCAGGAGTCGATGACCCAGGCGCCGCACCTGCTCACCAAGTCCCGCGAGGGCACCAAGTTCGGCGACACCACCCTCACCGACCACATGGCCTACGACGGTCTGTTCTGCGCGTTCGACCAGGTCGCGATGGGTGCCTCCACCGAGAAGTACAACGAGCGCTACGGCCTGACCCGCGAGGAGCAGGACGCCTTCTCCGCCCGCTCGCACCAGCGCGCCGCCCGCGCCGCCCAGGACGGCACCTTCGACCAGGAGATCGCCCCGGTCGAGATCCCGCAGCGCAAGGGCGACCCGATCGTCTTCTCCACCGACGAGGGCGTGCGCGGCGACACCACCACCGAGGGGCTCGGCAAGCTCCGCCCCGCCTTCGCCGCCGACGGCACCATCACCGCGGGATCGGCCTCGCAGATCTCCGACGGCGCGGCCGCGGTGGTCGTGATGAGCAAGGTCAAGGCCGAGGAGCTGGGCCTGGACTGGATCGCCGAGATCGGTGCGCACGGCGTCGTCGCCGGTCCGGACGCCTCGCTGCACGAGCAGCCCGCGAACGCGATCGCCAAGGCGTGCGAGAAGGAGGGCATCCAGCCCGCCGACCTCGACCTCGTCGAGATCAACGAGGCGTTCGCCGCGGTCGGCATCGTCTCGGCCCGCAAGCTCGGCATCGACGAGGAGAAGGTGAACGTCGACGGTGGCGCCATCGCCCTCGGTCACCCGATCGGCATGTCCGGTGCGCGGATCGCGCTGCACCTGGCGCTCGCGCTCAAGGCGCGCGGCGGCGGCGTCGGCGCGGCCGCGCTGTGCGGCGGCGGCGGCCAGGGCGACGCGCTGATCGTGCGCGTCCCCTCCGCCTGACCGTCCCGACCTCCGTGTGGTCCACGTCGGCCCCCGCCTCGGCGGGGGCCGACGTGCATCCACCCCGTCCGTCCCGACGCCCGTCCGTCCCGACAAGGAGCCCGACCGTGCCCGGACCGCCGGACCCCCGCGACCTGGTGGAGCGCGCCCGCCGCGGTGAGCAGCTCGCCGTCGCCCGGCTGATCTCGATGGTGGAGAACGCCGGTCCGCAGCTGCGCGAGGTGTCCGCGGCACTGTCCCCGCACACCGGACGGGCGCACGTCATCGGGCTGACCGGCTCGCCGGGGGTGGGCAAGTCGACGTCGACGTCGGCGCTGGTCACCGAGCTGCGGGCGCGCGGGCGCCGGGTCGGGGTGCTGGCGGTGGACCCGTCCTCGCCGTTCAGCGGCGGGGCGCTGCTGGGCGACCGGGTGCGGATGGGGGACCACGCCGACGACGACGGGGTCTTCATCCGGTCGATGGCCACGCGCGGGCACCTGGGCGGGCTGTCCTGGGCGACGCCGCAGGCCCTGCGGGTGCTCGACGCCGCGGGCTGCGACGTCGTGCTGATCGAGACCGTCGGCGTCGGGCAGTCCGAGGTGGAGATCGTCGGCCTCGCCGACACGACCGTCGTGCTGCTCGCGCCGGGGATGGGCGACGGCATCCAGGCGGCCAAGGCCGGGATCCTGGAGATCGGCGACGTCTTCGTGGTCAACAAGGCCGACCGTGAGGGGGCCCGCCGCACGGTGCGCGAGCTGCGGAACATGCTGCACCTGCGCCTCCCGGACGGCGGCGAGGGAGGCGCGGACGCACCCGGCCTCGGTACCGAGCCGTGGGAGCCCCCGGTGCTCTCGACGGTCGCGTCCCGCGCGGAGGGGATCGCGGCCGTCGCCGACGCCCTCGACGAGCACCACGCCTGGGCCGAGAAGTCCGGCGAGCGGGAACGACGGCGCCGTGAGCGGACGCGTCGCGAGATCGAGGGCATCGGGATGGAGCAGGTCCGGGCCCGGATGGAACGCGTGCGCGGCGGTGACGCGCTCGACGCCCTCACCGAGCGGGTGCTGGGCGGGGAGCTGGACCCGTGGGCCGCCGCCGACGAGTTGCTGGACCAGGCGGACTGAGCCGACCCGCCTCCGATCAGGGGAGCGTGGTCCCGGACAGCGCCGCGAGCCGGTCGAGGACGCGCTGCGACCCGGTTCGCAGGGCGAGTGCCCTGGCCCGGGCGTGGGCGGCCCGCGCGGCGGCGCCGTCGCCGGCACGCAGGGCGGCGAGCACCTCGCCCAGTGCGAGATCGGTGCGCTCGCGGACCGGGCGCTGCGGTGGGCCGTCCTCGACGGTGAGCCACGCGGGGGCGGTGTGGACGTCGATCGTCGGCAGCGCCGTCGTATCGGTCGGGCCGGCCTGTTCGGTGTCGGCGTCCGGTGCGGCGACGCCCGGCAGCTCGGCCGCCAGGCGTTCCCGCCGGTGCCGCGCCGTGTCCGCGGTGTCCGGGTCCCCGGCCCGCAGGGCCGCGGACTCCGCCTCGACGTAGGCCGCCCACGCCCGGTCCGGGGCGGCGCGGTCGCGTTCCTGGTCCCCGAGCCGCAGTGCGGCCGCGGCGAGCAGCCCGCCGAGCGCCCGCAGGAGGTGCGGGTCCCGCGCGTGCGCGGCCGGCTCGCGCAGCTGGGTGACCACGGCGGACACCGCGTCGTGGGCGGCGGCGGTGCCCAGCCGGTCGTCCAGTGCGCTGGTCGCGGCCCACTGGGCGCGCAGCAGGTCCAGCTCCTCCTCCCCGACGGCGGCGGTCCGCTCCAGCGCCGCGCGCAGCCGCGTGGCCCCGTCGACGGGATCCGGCCCGGGCTCGTCGGCGAGACCGAGACCGGCCGGGGTGGTCTCGTACAGCTCGGCGAGGAGCGAGCGGTGCGCGGCGTCCGGGACGGCGTGGCCGTTCTCCCAGCGCGACAGCTGGGTCTTCAGGCTCGCGGCCCGCGCGGTGCCGCCGCTCCCGGCGACGAGCGCGGCCAGCGCACGGGCCGCCTCGGACTGGGACCAGCCCCGCCGGTCGCGCGCGGCCCGCAGCGCCGGGCCGGCACCGGGCCGGTCGGACGGGAGCGGAGGAGCGTGCACGCGGCCGATTCTGTCGGTGCCCCGTCGTAGGGTCAACACCGTTGACGCAACCCGCGTCATCACCTGCCTCGACACCCCGGAGTGTGCCCCATGGACCTCATCGACTACCTGGCGTGCGTGGGCCTGTCCGGCCTCAGCGGCGCGTTGGCCGGGCGGGCCGCGGCGCGTCGGATGCTGTGGCCCCGGCCGCCCCGCGGCTCGGTGATGCGCAGCTGGCGTGGTCCGGGACACGGCGGCCCGCCATCGGGTGGGCCGCGCCGGCGGAGACGGCCGGGCTGAGGTGGGCGGGTCAGGCGAAGTCGCCGGCGGCGCGGCGCACCGAGCGCAGCAGCGCGGTCAGCTGCTCCTCCTCGGCCGGGTCCAGCCCGGTCAGGCCGAAGTCGATGCCGGTCACCGCGGCGGTGGCCTTCTCCAGCCGGGCACGCCCCTCGGGGGTCAGCTCGACCAGGGTGGCGCGGCGGTCGGTGGGGTGCGGCATCCGGCGGACGAGGTCGTCGCCCTGCAGCCGGTCCACGATGTTGGTCACGCTCGTCGGGTGCAGCTGCAGCCGCTCGCCCATCACCCGCATCGGGAGGCTGCCGCGGCGCGCGAAGTCCAGCAGCACCAGCGCCTCGTAGCGGGCGAACGTCAGCCCGTGCGGCCGCAGCGCCGTGTCGACGGCCGAGAGCAGGATCTGCTGCACGCGCATCACGCTGGTGACCGTCGCCATCGTGCGGGCGGGGCCGACCCGCTCCTCCCACAGTTCGGCCGCACGCTGGATCGGGTCGAAGGGGAGCGACCCGCGGGATGCCATGGTCCGACGCTAGCAAGTGCCGTGACCGGGTCCGTTCCGCATGCCGGGCGTGGCACGGTGTCGGCATGCTCTTCGCCTTCAGCATCGCCCCGTCCGGTTCGGACTCCGGCGACGGCAGCGTCGGTGCCGCCGTCGCCGAGGCCGTCCGGGTGGTCCGCGAGTCCGGCCTGCCGAACGAGACCACCTCGATGTTCACCACCATCGAGTCCGAGACCTGGGACGAGGGGATGGCGGTGGTCAAACGTGCCGTCGAGGCCGTCACCGCCGTGTCGCCCCGGGTGAGCCTGGTGCTCAAGGCCGACATCCGGCCCGGGTACCGGGGGCAGCTGCAGGCCAAGGTGGAGCGGGTCGAGGAGCACTTGCGCGGGGGCGGTGCGTGAGCGCCCCGGTCGCACCGGGAGCCGGGGAGCCCGGCCCGGCCCGGGTCGTGCTCGTCCACGGCGCCTGGCACCGCGGTGCGTCGTGGGCGCCGGTGGTCGAGGCCCTGGGGGCCCGGGGGGTGGAGGCGGTCGCGCCGGATCTCCCGTCCGACGTCGCGGGGGTCGGCCACACCGAGCTCGTCGACGCGGTCCTGGCCGTCGCCGGTGGCGGTCCGGACGGGTCGGTGCCCCGGGGCGAGGGTCCGCCCGTCGTGCTGGTCGGCCACTCGCTCGGCGGTCTCGTGGCCACCGCGGCCGCCGGCCGCATCGCCGACCGGGTGCGGGCACTGGTCCTCGTCGCGGCACTCGTCCCCGAGCCGGGCCGTCCCTACCGGGACCGGATGCGTGCCGAGCGCGACCTGATGGTCGCCGGTTACGACGCCGAGGTCCGTCGTGGTGAGGGGGTCAGCACGTACTGGCCGGACGCGCGGACGGTCGCCGACGGGCTCTACCGGGGCGTCGCGGACGAGCTCGACGCGGCGGGACGTGACGGGCGGGCCGCGGTCGCGGACGCGGCGGCGCAGCTGCGACCCCAGGACTGGTCGCTGCTCGTCGAGCCGTGCCCGGTGCCGTCGTGGCCCGCGGTGCCGACGGTGTCGGTGGTGTGCGTGGGGGACCGGGTCGTCAGTCCCGTCGCGGGGCGGCGGGAGGCGGAGCGGGTCGGGGCGCGGCTCGTCGAGTTCGCGGGCGGGCACTTCCCGATGCTCACCCGGCCGGAGGAGACGGCCGACCTGCTGGCCGGGCTCGCCGCGCCCGCCTGACGGGAGGTGCCACGGCCCGGGCGCCGGGACGACGACGGCCGGTGGCGGGAGGCCCGTCACCGGCCGTCGGGCGCCCGGACCGGGTCCGGAGGCCGTGTCGTCGTCGCGGCGTGCCGCGAGGAAGGACGTGCTCAGCCCGCCATGATGGTCGAGAAGTAGTACACGCCGGCGAGGATGCCGACGAAGCTGACGGTCATGCCGATCTGGGCGAGCTTGGTCATGCCCGGCTTGCGGTAGGCGAGGAAGCCGGTGACCAGGCCCGCGGCACCCAGGATCCAGGCGGCGATCGGCACGAGGAACGCGGCGATCGCGATGATGCCCAGCGCCACCGACGCGTAGGCCAGGGTCGGCTTGTCGGTCGTCTGCATGTTGCTCATCGGGGTGGAGCCCTCCGTTGTGCGCCGGGGAGCCGGCGGTCGTTCTGTCGGGGAAGGGAACCGCGGGGTGGGGCAACCGGGGGAACGCCCCGCCGCGATCACGCAGAGTCAGCATCGAGTCCCTGCAGGGTGTTCAACGAGTGGCGAGGCCCGGTGTTGCTCCGCCGGTCCGGTGATCGTGGGGGGCGACCCCGCCGGTTCCGCCGGGTTCCGGGGCTCCGTGCCGTCGTCGGCTCTGCGGGCACGGGTGGGTGTCGGTCGGTCACCGGGGACCTGTCCCGGTGCGAACTCGCTTACCGGGTAAGCGAGTTCACGCAGGTGGGTGCCGCCGGCTCTCTCCCGGGGCGTGGTGGTGCAGCTGCGGCATCGGCGGTGCCGTGCGGGCGTCGGACCCCGGCGGACATCCCGGGACGGCGGGGCGGGGCTAGGAGACGTGGGACGCGTCGCGCGGGGGTGCGTCCGACCGGGCGGGGCGGGTCACGCCGGACACACGGACGTGCCAGGATGGATGGCGTGTCTCGCCCAGATCCTCGTCAGGCGGCCCAGCGTGCGGCGATCTCCTCGGCCATGGCCGGGGCGGTCGACCTCTCCGGGCTGAAGGCCCGTGCCGATGCGGCGAACCGGCCCGCCCCGTCCGGCGGTGCCGGGGGCGGTCCGCCCGCGCCCGGCGGGGGCGGGAGTTCCTGGGTCGTCGACGCGACCGAGCAGGGCTTCCAGGCCGAGGTCCTCGAGCCGTCCCTGCAGGTGCCGGTCGTCGTCGAGCTGTGGGCCAGCCGCTACCCGCGCGAGGAGCAGCTGTCGGCCGAGCTGGAGCGCCTCGCCTCGACCGGTGGTGGTGCGTGGCGCCTGGCCCGGGTCGACATCGACACCCAGCCGCGGGTGGCCCAGGCCTTCGGCGTGCAGCAGGTGCCGATGCTGGTCGTGCTCGTCGGCGGTCAGCCCGTCGACGCGGTCAACGGCGCCATCCCCGAGGACCGCGCCGCCGAGTGGGTGAAGTCCCTGCTCGACGCGCTGCGTGACCGGATGCCCGCCATCGCCGAGGGCGAGCGCCGGGCGGCCGCGGCCGGTCCGGACGAGCCCGTCGAGGAGCCCGAGGACCCGCGCTTCACCGCCGCCGAGGACGCCCTGGAGCAGGGCGACTACGCGGCCGCCGAGGCCGCCTACACCGCGATCCTCGACAGCGAGCCCGCCAACGAGCAGGCGAAGGCGGCGCTGGCGCAGGTCCGCTTCCTCGCCCGGGCCGAGCAGGCCGACCCGTCGTCGATCGCGCGGGCCGACGCCGCACCCGACGACGTCGACGCCCAGCTCGCCGCGGCCGACGCCGAGCTGGCCGCCGACCGGGTCGAGGCCGCCTTCACCCGGCTGGTCGACACCGTCGCCCGGACCGCGGGCGAGGACCGTGACCGGGCCCGTGGGCACCTCGTCGGGCTCTTCGAGCTCTTCCCGGCCGACGACCCGCGGGTCGCCACGGCCCGGCGCGCGCTCGCCCGCGCCCTGTTCTGAGCCGGACCCGCCCCGATGGCCCACGGCCGCAGGCACCGGCGCCCGCGGTGACCGTCGCCGCTCCTGCCGGGACGCCGGCTCCGCGGTGGGCGTCCGCGGCGCGCGACCGCGTGCACCGTCTCGCGCGGCCGGTGGCGCCGGTCGTCGCCGTCGCCGCGCTGGTGACCGCGGCGCTGCTGTTCGTGCTGGGCGGCCCGCCGCTGCTGCGCTGGATCCCGGCGACCGACATCGCGCGGATGCACGTCGACTTCGACACCTTCCGGGCCTCGGCGTACGCGCTGCTCCAGCACGGTCCGGGCAGCGCCGCGATCTACGACACCGGCGCCCGGCTGCACAACCTCAACCCGCCGCTGCTGTCGGTGCTGCTCGCGCCGCTGGCCCTGCTCGACCCGGTCACCGGCTACCGGCTGCTGACGGCGCTGTCGGTGCTGCTCGTCGTCGGGTCGGTGCTGCTGGTCTGCCGGGAGCTGCGGCTCGGCCGTCGGTGGACGACCGGTGCGCTCGTGGTGGTGCTGGCGTCGTCGCCGCTGCACGGCACGCTGCTGCTGGGCCAGATCTACCCGCTGCTGCTGGCCGGGCTGACCGCGGGCTGGGTCGCCGAACGGCGCGGGCATCCACTGCTGGCCGCCGTCTGCTACGGCGTGACGGTCGCCCTCAAGCCCTCGCTCGCGCCGGTGCTGCTGCTCCCCGCGGTGCAGGCCCGTCGGCGGCCGTTCCTGGCCGGGATCGCCGCCGCGGCGGTCGCGACGCTGGTCGGCGTCGCCGTCGCCGGGTGGCCGACGGCGTTCCAGTGGCTGACGATGGCGCTGGCCGAGCCGGTCGGCCCCACCCCGGACAACGCGTCCCTGCCGGGCCAGGCGCTCCGCTGGGGGGTCCCGACCGTCGTCGGCACCCTGGTGGGCGCGGCGATCGTGGTCGGCACGCTCGTCCACCTCGGGCGGCGCACCCGCCGGTACGGCCCCGACCCGGCCGCGGGCACCGACCCGGGTGGGACGGCGCTGTTCGCCGTGCTCGCCACCGGTCTGCTGGCGGCGCCGATCGCCTGGCACAACTACCTGCTGCTGCTCCTGCCGGGGCTGCTGGCGCTCGCCGCGTCCGGGCGGGCGGGGGGACACGCGCCGCCGGGTCGTCGTCGCGATCGGGTGTGTCGCCGTCGTCCCGGTGAGCTGGTCCGACCTGTGGGCCGACGGCGGCTGGGCGACCCCGCTCGGACGGGCGCTCTACACGGCGGTGCTCCTGGCGACCTGGTGGTCCCTGCTGCGCCCGGCCGTCGGGCCGGTGCCCGGCGGTCCCGTCCGCACTGCGGACGAGCCGTCCCGCGCACCGGCCTGACGGTCCGGGCCCCACGGGATCAGTCGCCCGCGGTGGTCCCCGTGTCCGAGGCGCCCGTGCCGGAGCTCCCGTCGACGAACGAGCCGGTGCGCACCGCCCGGACACCGACGGTGCCGGGTGCGGGCGCGACCGAGGTGGAGACCGGACCGGGGTCCGGGGCGTCCTCGGCGTCGTCCGGCCCCGGGTCGACGAGGTCGGCGGGCGTGACGACGACCTGCAGGTCGTCGTCCGGGGTCGCCGGTGCCTCGACGTCGGTGTCCTCCGGCTCGTCGGGCAGCGCGGCGGCCGGCAGCGGCGGCGGGACCGTCGCGGCCGGGGCGGCCTCCTGTGCCGGGACGGACAGCACCGGGCCGCCGGTGTCCTCCGGCACCAGCCACAGCACCCCCGACGGCGGCAGCCGCAGCACCGCCGACGCGGGCTGGCCGTGCCACATGACCTGCTCGGCGCGCACCCGGCCCAGGTTGCCCACCCCGGACCCGCCGTAGGCCGACGCGTCGGTGTTGACGACCTCGGTCCAGTTCCCGGCGAACGGCAGCCCCACCCGGTAGTCCTCACGCGGGGCACCGGAGAAGTTCGCGACGCAGGCCAGCACGGTGGCACGGCCCTCGGCGTCGACGCCGTGGCGCAGGAACGAGAACACGTTGCCCTGCGCGTCGTTGGCGTCGATCCAGGCGAAACCGTCCGGGGTGGTGTCCCGCGACCACAGTGCGGACTGCGCGCGGTAGGTCCGGTTCAGGTCCGCGACGAGCGTGGTGATCCCGCCGTGCAGCGGGTCGTCGCTCTGCAGGTGCCAGTCCAGCGACCGCTGCTCGGACCACTCGCGCGGCTGCCCGAACTCACCGCCCATGAACAGCAGCTGCTTGCCGGGGTGCGCCCACATGTAGGCCAGCAGCGCACGGACCCCGGCGGCCTTGTTCCAGTCGTCGCCGGGCATCCGGGTCCACAGCGACCCCTTGCCGTGCACGACCTCGTCGTGGCTGATCGGCAGCACGTAGTTCTCGCTGAACGCGTACATCAGCGAGAACGTCATCTGGTTGTGGTGGTAGCTGCGGTGGATGGGGTCGCGCCCGGTGTAGTCGAGCGTGTCGTGCATCCAGCCCATGTTCCACTTGAGCCCGAACCCGAGACCGCCCATGTAGGTGGGCCGGGTGACGCCCGGCCAGGCGGTGGACTCCTCGGCGATCGTCACGACGCCCGGGTGCTCCCGGTAGACGGTCGCGTTCATCTCCTGCAGGAACGCGACCGCGTCGAGGTTCTCCCGGCCACCGTGGACGTTCGGCAGCCACTGGCCGTCGGCACGGGAGTAGTCCAGGTAGAGCATCGAGGCGACCGCGTCGACCCGCAGGCCGTCGATGTGGAAGGACTCCAGCCAGTACAGCGCGTTCGCGACGAGGAAGTTGCGCACCTCGTTGCGGCCGAAGTCGAACACGAGCGTGCCCCAGTCGGGCTGCTCGCCGCGGCGCGGGTCGGCGTGCTCGTAGCAGGCGGTGCCGTCGAACCGGGCCAGCGCCCACTCGTCGCGCGGGAAGTGCGCGGGAACCCAGTCGACGATCACGCCGTAGCCCGCCTGGTGCAGCCGGTCGACGAAGTACCGGAAGTCGTCGGGCGTGCCGAACCGCGAGGTCGGGGCGAAGTACGACGTCACCTGGTAGCCCCAGGACCCGCCGAACGGGTGCTCGGCCACGGGCAGCAGCTCGACGTGGGTGAACCCGGTGGTGTCCAGGTAGGCCACCAGCCGCTCGGCGATCTCGCGGTAGTCCAGGCCCGGCACCCAGGAGCCGAGGTGCATCTCGTAGATGCTCATCGGCTCCTCGTGCGGGCGGACCTGCGCGCGGGCGGTCATCCACGCGTCGTCGCCCCACTCGTGGACGTCGCGGGTCACGACCGACGCCGTCTGCGGCGGGATCTCGGTGGCGAAGGCCATCGGGTCGGCCTTGTCACGCCACCGGCCGTCGGGGCCCAGGATGCGGAACTTGTAGCGGTCGCCGACACCGACGCCGGGCAGGAACAGCTCCCAGACCCCGGAGCTGCCCAGTGAGCGCATCGGCAGCGCCCAGCCTGCCCAGCCGTCGAAGTCACCGGTGACCCGCACACCGCGGGCGTTCGGGGCCCAGACGGCGAAGCTGGTCCCGGCGACCGGGCCGGACGGGGTCTCGTAGTCCCGGACGTGTGCGCCGAGGACGTCCCACAGTCGTTCGTGCCGTCCCTCGCCGATGAGGTGCAGGTCCATGTCGCCGAGCGTCGGCAGCCAGCGGTACGGGTCGTCGACCGTCTGCTCGGTCGTGCCGCCGGCGCCGTCGCCGTAGGTCACGAGCAGCCGGTAGTCGCCGCCGGAGCCGGGGACGAGGCCGGAGAACAGTCCGGCGTCGTGCACCCTCGTCAGCTCGCAGGCCTGCGCGCGGTCACCGTTCGGCAGCACCGCCACCGAGACGGCGTGCGGCCGCAGGACACGGACCACGGTGCCGTCGACGTGCGGATGCGCGCCGAGGACCGAGTGGGGGTCGTGGTGGGCACCGCCCAGGAGCCGGTCGGTCGTCGCCGGGTCCGGTGCGTACGCATCGGTCTCGGAGCGGGTCGCTCGGGTCTCCTCGGAGGTCACGGCGGAACCGTACTGCGAGTGACGGATGCTCGCCGCGTGCGGTCGCACAGTGTTGCCGGATCGCAGTCGAGCGTGAGCGGAGCCGGGTCAGCCCCGCCCGCGCCGTCGCCGGTGGCGCCGCAGTGCCCGTTCGAGGACCGCCTGCAGCGCGACGGCGGCGTCGTCCCAGGTCTGCTCGGCGGCGCGGGCGCGCACCGCGTCGGAGCGCTGCGTCCACGTCGTGTCCAGCCCGCGCACGGCGGCGGCGAACCCGGCGTCGTCACCCGGTGCGACGAACACCCCGGCGTCGCCCGCGACCTCGCGGAAGGCCGGGATGTCGGTGACCACGACCGGGCAGCCCCGCGCCATGGCCTCCAGCATCGGGAGCCCGAAACCCTCGTCGCGGGAGGCGGAGACCAGCGCGGTGGCGCCGTCGAGCAGGGCGCGGTAGCCGTCGTCGTCGTCGACGCCGTCGTGGAACACCGGCCGGGCCGGCGCGGCGAGCAGCTCCAGCTCCGTGCGCACCCCCGGCGGGACGGGGGAGACCAGGTGGAGCTCGTGGTCCGGCAGCCGGGCCGCGGCCCTGGCCAGCGTCGCGACGTCCTTGTAGGGCATGAACGACCCGGCGTAGACGATCCGGTTCCCCGACGGGCGGGACCGCGTCGGCGTGCCGGGCGGCAGGTGGAAGTCGGTGGCGTCCGGCACGACGGAGACCTCCCGGCGCGACAGCCGGTGCCCCGCGACCAGGGCCGCGGTCGCGGCGGACACGCACGCGACGGCGTCGGCGCCGGCCAGCAGCAGCCGCTGCGGCCACCACGACAGGTGGTAGGCCCGCCACACCGCCCGCACCGGGGCGGGCAGCCACGGCGGCGGCGCCGGGTGCCGGTAGTAGATGAGGTCGTGCACGGTCAGCACGACCGCGTAGCGGCGGCCCAGCGTGCCCATCGTCTGCATCGGACTGAAGACGACCGCATCGGGTGACCCGTCGGTGCCGTCGGTGCCGGACGTCCCGGCGGTGCCGTGGGTGCCGGACGTCCCGGCGAGGATCCGGTTCACCCGCCGCGCGACCAGCGGCTCCCCGGCCCCGGTCGGCGACGGCAGGGTGTGCGCGGGCCGGTCGGGCAGCCCGTCGCGCTGGCGCGGGTCGGACACCAGCAGCTCCACCGGGGTGATCCGGTCCAGCGCGCGGACCAGTCCGGTGGTGTAGCGGCCGATGCCGTCCGGGCGTCCGGGACGGATGTAGCGGCAGTCGACGAGCACCCTCACCGCTGCAGGAAACCCCGTATCTCCCGGGCCGCCCACGCCGGGGCCTCGTAGTGCACGAGATGGCCGGTGCGGGGCAGCAGGACCAGCCGGGCGTCGGCGAAGGCGGCGGCGAGCGCGTGCTGCCCGGCCGGTGGGGCGACCCGGTCGCGGGCCCCGGCCAGCAGCAGCGTCGGCACCGTGATGCGGGGTGCCCACGGCCGCACCGAGCCGGAACCGGCGGCGCGGAAGCACTCGAGCAGCGACGCCGTCGTGGCGAAGGTGCCGAAGTGGGCACGGTGCTCGTCGGAGATCCAGTGCCGCAGCAGCGGGTCGCGGGTGGTGGTCATCGAGACGGTCGCGGCGTCGGCGAGCAGCCGGTGGCGCAGCACGCCGTCGAGGCCGAGCCGGGCGGCTCCCTCGTGGAGCAGCGCGGTGGCCGCCGTCCCGAGGCCGGTGATGCCGCCGGCACCCGAGGCGGGCTCGGCGATCGGGTTGACCAGCACCAGGGCCCGGGGGGTGGTCGCGGCCGCGGCGCAGACGGCCGCGGCGACGATCGACCCGAACGAGTGCCCCAGCAGCACCGTGTCCGGGCCGAGGTCGGCGAGCAGCGCCGAGGCCCATCGGGCGTAACCGTCGACGTCGTGGGTGCGGTCGGTGAACGGTGGTGACGCCCCGAACCCGGGCAGGTCCGGCACGACGACCCGATACCCGGTCAGCCGCGACGCCAGCGGCGCGAGCCCGTGGTGGCTGCCGCGCAGTCCGTGCAGCGCCAGCACCGGCGCCCCGTCCGGGTCGCCGAAGGTGTGCACGACGGTGCGGGCACCGTCGACCGGGCGCTCGAGGGCGGGCGTGAGCGTGGCGGTCACCGCCGGGTGTCCGCGTGCCGGCGGGCGCGGCGCCCCGAGCGGAACGCACGCACCGGGACGACCGGGCGGGCCTTCGTCCGGTACAGCTCCTCGAAGGTGTCCACCGTGGCCGCCAGCGAGTGCTCGGACGCGATCCGCAGGCTGGCCGCCCCCAGCACGGCGGCGCCGTCGGGGTCACCGAGCACCCGGGCCAGCCGGTCGGCGAGCGCGGTGACGTCGCCGTGCGGGTAGCGCCAGCCGTTCTCGCCGGGGCGGGCCAGGTGCGGCAGCGCACCCGCGTCGACGGCGACGACCGGCTTCCCGGTCGCCATCGCCTCCAGCGTGACCAGGCTCTGCAGCTCGGCGGTGCCGGCGTTGCAGAACACGTCCAGGGCCGGGTAGACGTCGGGGATCTCGTCGTCGGTGAGCCGGCCGGTGAAGGTGACCGCGTGCTCCAGGTGCTGGGCGCGGACCAGCGCGCCCAGCCGGGCCCGCTCCTCGCCGTCGCCGACGACGACCAGCTGCGCGTCGGGCACCGCACCGGCGCGCAGCAGCGCGGTGGCGCGGACCAGCTCGTCGACGTGCTTCTCCCGGTCCAGCCGCCCGACGAAGCCGACCAGCGGCACGTCGGCGGGAATGCCGTGCCGGGCCCGGAACGCGGGCCCGCGACCGGTGGTGTCGGGCCGGAAGCGGCCGAGGTCCAGACCGTTGGACACCGGCAGCACCGGGCCGGGGACACCGCCCTGCTCGGCCATCGACGCGGCCAGCGGGGTCGGCGCGGTGACCAGCCCCGCCCGGCTGAGCACGCGCACCGCGTCCCACCAGAACAGCTTCTTGAGCCCGGACTCCGGCAGGTGCAGGAAGCTGATCGCCGGGATGATGTTCTCCGGGATCATGTGCGTGGTCGCCATCGACGGGACGCCGAGGTCGGCGGCCGCGGTGAGCAGCATCCGGCCCAGCACCATGTGGCTCTGCACGTGCACGACGTCGGGCCGGACCCGGCGCAGGATCGCGCGGCAGGTCTGGCGCAGCCCGGGCGGCGGGCAGAGCCGGAAGCCCGGCGGCTTGGGGACGCGGCAGGAGCGGACCCGGTGTTCGATCACCGGCCCGACCCGGCACGGCGGCCTGCTGCGCAGGCCGCGCGAGGGCGCGACCACGTGCACCTCGTGCCCGCGGGCGGCGAGCTCGGCCGCCAGCCGCTGGCCGGCGTAGCTGGCCCCGTTGACGTCCGGTGCCCAGGTGTCGGCCCCGATCAGGACGCGCACGCGTTCTCCTTCCGCGAGGTCGTGGCACGCACCCACAGCGCGCGCCCGGCCACGAGCACCAGGCCCACGCCCAGCCCCACCGCCACGATGATCCACGGCCGGTCGGCCAGCTCCGCGGCGAACCGGCCCCCGACCACCCAGCCGATCCCGACCAGCAGCGCCGAACGCACCGCCGTCAGCGGGACCACCCAGGCCACGAACCGCCGGTACGACACCCCGGCCAGGCCGATGGCCAGGAACGCGGGGATCGCGCCGACGTCCACCAGTTTCGCGCCCAGCACCACCCTGCCCGGACGGCCCCCCACCTTTGCGCGCAGCACCTCCCGGCGACCCGCGGTCAGACCCAGCCGGACCAGCAGCGGAGCGATGCCCGGGCGGCGCCCGCCGCGGCCGAGGACGTAGAAGACGGTGTCGGCGACGACGTCGGCGGCGAAGGCCACCAGCCACACCGCCCACCAGTCGAGCAGCCCGGCCCCGGCGAGCGAGCCCGCGACGACGCTGACCACCGGGCCCTCCACCAGCACACCGAGGAAGAGCACAGCGAGCGTCACGCCGAGCGTGGGCCCGTCGGGCCGCTGGACCAGGCCCAGGACGCCGTCCAGACCGTCCACACCGAGCAGACCGGCCGGGGTCACGACAGGTCCCCGGGCCGTGTGGTGGGTGGTCGTCTCACGGTGGATGTCCTCCTGGTCGGGGAGGATTCCACGATCCCGTGCCGGGCCGCCCGGGGAGTCGGGCGTCGCCCCGGCGTCGTGGCGCGGAAGCTCCGGTGACCACCGGGTGTCGCCGGCGGCCCGGAGTTGCTACGCGGTGGTGTCCCGCTCGATCGCGGCGAGCGGGATGGGCAGCCAGGTCGGACGGCTACGGGTCTCGTAGAGCACCTGGTAGACGGCCTTGTCCAGCTCGTAGGCCCGCAGCAGCGCGGCGTGCGCGCGCGGGTCCTCACCGGCGCGGGCGGCGTAGCCCGCGCAGAACGCGTCGCGGTTCGCGGCCGACCAGTCGTGAGCCAGGCGCGCCTCGGCGGTGTCCGAACCGAGACCTGCCTCGGGCGTGTCGGACCGGGTCAGCAGGTGGTGGAAGGCTGCGTAGTCGAAGGAGAACAGCATCCCGACGACGTCGCGCACCGCGGAGTCCGGCGCGCGCCGCTCCTGCGGGGAGGCGGCGGGCTCGCCCTCGAAGTCGATGATCAGCCAGCGGCCGTCCGGGCGGCGCAGGGTCTGGCCGAGGTGCAGGTCGCCGTGCACCCGCTGCACGACGACGGGCGCGCCCAGCGCGGCCACCTCGTCGTAGACGGCGCGGATGGCGGGCACGTGCGGGGCGAGCACGGGCACCTGGTCGGCGATCTCGGTGCACCGCCGGGTCCAGTACGCCGCCAGCTCACGCGGGTCGGCCTCGCTGGTCCCGAGCTCGGCCCGCAGCGCGACGTGCACGTCGGCGAGTGCCTCGCCGAGCGCGCGGGCCTCGCCGGTGAAGTCGACCCGGTCGCGCACGGCCGCGGTGGCCCGTTCCCACCCGTCGTGGGAGCCGGCGGCGAACTCCTGCAGCAGCGCGAAGGTGGCGGGCGCCCCGTCGAGGACGCCCTCGATCCCGCCCTGCAGCGCCGCGACCGAGGTCGACCCGGCCGCGCGCAGCGCCCGGTGCAGCTCCAGGTCGGGGTTCAGGCCCGGCGACAGGCGCCGGTAGACCTTGAGGATGGAGCGCTCGCCCCAGCGGACCGAGGTGTTGGACTGCTCGGCGTCGACGACGCGGCCGGTCTCGGACAGCGGCAGGACGGCGCCCGGCTCGGGGACGAACGACAGGTCGCCGACGGTCGCGCCCTCGGCGACCAGCCGCAGCAGCAGCGCGGTGACGGCCGGGTCGTGCAGGCCGTCGTAGAGGACCTGCCCGTCGTGGTCGCCGATCGGTGCGGCCCCCACCGGGGCGTGCGGGGCACGGGCCAGCAGCAGCTGGTAGTGCCGGTCCGGGCCGTCGGCGAAGGACACGGCGAGGACCAGCACCTCGAGCCGGGTGACGCCCTCCGCGGTGGGCAGCGGGTGCCGTGCCGCGACGGCGACGCCGGTCAGCGGGCGCCCCTTCTCGGCGAACCAGCGACGCCCGGGCAGCCAGTCGCGCAACAGCCCCGGGAGCGTCGTCAGGTCCTCGGATGCTTCGCTCGGCCGCACGCGTCGTCCCCCTCCTGCCGGGCCGTCCGCCCGGCGTGTGACACCCACCGCGGACGTCTCGGGGGACCGCCCGCACCACGTCGGAGCACCGGGCGGAGCCCCCCGGGCCCGCAGGTGAAAACCCTAACCGGGACAGGCCGACCCGGCCGGGTCAGGACGTCGGGTGGGCGGTACTGTCCGTGTCGGATCGACCACCCGTTGGTCACGGGCGGTGATCGCGCTTCCGTCCGGCATCCCCGTGCCCGGAAACCCATACTGGACGTGGTGCCCGCGGGTACCCCGCGACGGTGCGCACGCGCCCGCGTGCGGATCTCCGTCGCAGGGCGCACCGTGGGCCCGACGTGCCCAGTACCTGCCCTGACCTGCCCCCAGAGCGACCGGAGGACCGGCGGCGTGACCGAGCGAGAGTCGAAGGCCGACATCCCCCCGACGATCCCGGAGACCCAGGCCCGGATCACCCCGGCCGATCCGCTCGCCGCCGTCGAACCGGTGCCCGCCGAGGCCGAACACGTCCCGGAGCCACCGGACGTGAACTTCGTCGAGTACTACCACGAAGCACGCCCGCGCACGCTGCGTCACCGGGCCCGGGTGCGGTCCACGGTGCGGCGCCGCTCGGTGGCCCAGGACGGGCCGGCGTCGGGGGAGAACCCGGTCTACGTGTCGTGGCTGCTGTCCCAGTCGATGCTCGGCCACGCCGACGAGCTGGCCCGCCAGTTCTCCGGGCAGGGCTCGATGTGGCAGAACCCCTACGCCAGCCCCGGGCCGCGACACGCGGTCGAGACGGCGTCGGTGTGGTTCACCGCCTACCCGATCTCGCTGATCACCGCCTCAGGCGAGTCGTTCCTGGCCGCCCTCGGCGACGAGGAGCTGTGGCAGGCGTTCGAGACGATCGGCATCGAGGGCGTCCACACCGGGCCGGTGAAGAAGGCGGGCGGGCTCTCGGGCTGGCAGCCCACCCCGAGCGTCGACGGCCACTTCGACCGCATCTCCAACGAGCTCGACCCGGCTTTCGGCACCGAGGAGGAGTTCCGCGCGATGTGCGCGACCGCCACCTGGCACGGCGGCACGATCATCGACGACATCGTCCCCGGCCACACCGGCAAGGGCCCGGACTTCCGGCTCGCCGAGCTCGCCTACGGCGACTACCCGGGCATCTACCACATGGTCGAGATCGAACCGTCCGACTGGGGGATGCTGCCCGACGTGCCGCCGGGGAAGGACTCGGCCAACCTCGACGCCGCGACCGAGGAGGCGCTGGAGAAGGCCGGTTACATCGTCGGCCGGCTGCAGCGGGTCATCTTCTACCGCGAGGGCGTGAAGGAGACCAACTGGTCGGCGACCGGTGAGGTCACCGGCGTCGACGGCGTCGTACGGC
Organism: Pseudonocardia sp. Ae717_Ps2; assembly: GCF_001932475.1. NCBI lineage: Bacteria > Bacillati > Actinomycetota > Actinomycetes > Pseudonocardiales > Pseudonocardiaceae > Pseudonocardia > Pseudonocardia sp. Ae717_Ps2. The sequence continues at coordinate 4,639,331 of NZ_MCIS01000001.1, read as the reverse complement.
GCTGGGTGTACCTGCACTACTTCAAGGACGGCCAGCCGTCGGTCAACTGGCTGGACCCGACCTTCGCGGGCATGCGGATGGTCATCGGCGACGCCCTGCACTCGCTGGCCGACCTCGGGTCGGGTGCGCTGCGCCTGGACGCGAACGGCTTCCTCGGCGTGGAGAAGGCGGGCTCCGGCAACCCCGGCTGGTCCGAGGGCCACCCGCTGTCCGAGGCCGCGAACCACCTCATCGCGAGCATGGTCCGCAAGGTCGGCGGGTTCACCTTCCAGGAGCTGAACCTGACCGTCGACGACATCAAGGTCACCTCCGAGGCGGGCGCGGACCTGTCCTACGACTTCATCAACCGCCCCGCCTACCACCACGCGCTCGCGACCTCGGACACCGAGTTCCTGCGGCTGACCCTGCGCACCGCGCTGGACCTGGGCGTCGACCCGGCGTCGCTGGTGCACGCGCTGCAGAACCACGACGAGCTGACCTACGAGCTCGTGCACTGGACCGCGGGGCACACCGAGGAGCTGTTCCACTTCCGCGGTGAGGAGATGCGCGGCGGGGACCTGGCCGACACGATCCGCCGCGACCTGTGCGACGTGCTCACCGGGCCGGACGCGCCCTACAACCTGATCTTCACGACCAACGGGATCGCCTGCACCACCGCGACCGTCATCGCCGCGTCGCTCGGCATCTCCGCGCTCGACGACATCGGGCCCGACGACGTCGAGCGCATCCGGCGGGTGCACCTGCTGCTGGTCATGTTCAACGCCTTCCAGCCCGGGGTCTTCGCGCTGTCGGGCTGGGACCTGCTCGGGATGCTGACGCTGCCGCCGGAGTCGGTCTCGGACCTGCTGAACTCCGGGGACACCCGGTGGATCTCGCGGCCCGCGCACGACCTGATGGGACGCCGGCCGGGTGCCGAGCGGTCCTCGTCGGGCATGCCCCGCGGGCGCAGCCTCTACGGGTCGCTGCCCGACCAGCTGGCCGACGAGACGAGCTTCGTCCGCCAGATGCAGGCCATCCTGGCCGTGCGCAAGCGCTCCGGGGTGGCGACGGCCCGCCAGGTCGACGTGCCGGACGTGTCGCACCGCGGCCTGCTGGTGATGGTGCACCTGCTCGACGACGACCGGACCAGCGTGACCGTCCTGAACTTCGCCGACGAGCAGGTGGACGCGTTCGTCCGGTCCGAGCACCTGGCGCCGGGCGCGACGGTCACCGACCTGTTCTCCGGCGAGGACCTGGGGGTCGTCGACGACCTGAACGGGTTCCGGATCGGGATGTCGCCGTTCCGGGCGACCGCCGTCGTCCTGGAGCCCCCGGCCGAGGACGCGGGAGCCGCCTGAGCCCTACCGCATGAACGGGCCCCTCGTACGAGGGGCCCGTTCACGCGACGAGGGGTTGGGGCTCAGAGCAGCGGGGCCTGCGCCGGCAGCGCGATCACGTGCGCGACGTGGTCGGTCGGGACCAGCCGCACGAAGTTGTACTCGCCCCAGCGGTAGGTCTCGCCCGACACCTCGTCGTGCACCTCGACGACGTCGGTGTAGCGCAGCCCCAGCGCCGGCATGTCCAGCTTCAGGGTGCCCTGCTGCGGCGCGTGCGAGTCCAGCGTGCACACCACCAGCACCTGGTCGCCGGTGGACGGGTCCAGCTTGGAGAACGCGATGATGTTGGTGTTGTCCACCTCGTGGAAGTGGATCTCGCGCAGCTGCTGGAGCGCCGGGTGGGCGCGGCGGATCTCGTTGAGCCGGGTCAGGTACGGCTCCAGCGAGCGGCCCTGGTTCAGGGCGGACTCGAAGTCCCGCGGACGCAGCTCGTACTTCTCCGAGTCCAGGTACTCCTCGCTGCCCGGCTTGACCGGGGTGCCCTCGTACAGCTCGAAGCCGGAGTAGACGCCCCAGGTGGGCGCCATCGTCGCGGCCAGGGTCGCCCGGATCGCGAACATCGCCGGGCCACCGGTCTGCAGCGACTCGTGGAGGATGTCCGGGGTGTTGGTGAACAGGTTGGGGCGGCACTCGTCGGCGTGCTCGGCGTGCATCGTCGCGAAGTCGGCGAGCTCCTCGGCCTCGGTCCGCCACGTGAAGTACGTGTAGGACTGGGTGAAGCCCAGCCGCGCCAGCCCGAACAGCCGGGCCGGGCGGGTGAACGCCTCGGCCAGGAACAGCACCTCCGGGTGGGTCCGCTTGACCTCCCAGATCAGCCAGTGCCAGAAGTTCGGCGGCTTGGTGTGCGGGTTGTCGACCCGGAAGATCTTCACCCCGTGCTCGACCCACTTCAGCACCACGCGCAGGCACTCGGCGTAGATGCCGGCCGGGTCGCGGTCGAAGTTGAGCGGATAGATGTCCTGGTAGCGCTTCGGCGGGTTCTCCGCGTAGGCGATCGTCCCGTCCGGGCGCACGGTGAACCACTCCGGGTGCTCGGTGACCCAGGGGTGGTCGGGCGCGCACTGCAGCGCCAGGTCGAGCGCGACCTCCATGCCGAGCTCGTTCGCCCGCGCGACGAACGCGTCGAAGTCGTCGAAGTCGCCCAGCTCCGGGTCGATCGCGTCGTGCCCGCCCGCGGCCGAGCCGATCGCCCACGGGGAGCCGACGTCGCCCGGCTCGGCGTGGGTGGAGTTGTTGCGGCCCTTGCGGTGCACCGTGCCGACCGGGTGGATCGGCGGCAGGTAGACGACGTCGAAGCCCATCCGCGCGACGCGGTCGAGCTCCTTCGACGACGTCGCGAACGTGCCGTGCACCGGGCGGCCGGTCTCGTCGCGGCCGCCGGTGGAGCGGGGGAAGAACTCGTACCAGGACCCGTACAGCGCACGGGGCCGGTCGACGAAGATCGTCCGCTCCGGGCCGCGGGTGATGAGCTCCCGGACGGGGCGCTCGGTCATGATCGCGACGACGGCGTCGAACAGGGCCGGGGCGACCCGCGCGCGCAGCGGCAGCGCGGTGTCCCGCAGCGTGTTCGCGGCGCCGAGCAGCAGGTCGCGGTTCTCGGACTCGGCCGGGCGACGCCCGACCCTGGCGAGCAGCCGCGCGCCGATCTCGAGGTCGTTGGCCAGCTCCTCGGCCGTCTGGCCCGCGGCGATCTTCTTCTCCACCGCCGAGCGCCAGGTCGCCCACGGGTCGCTCCACGCGTCGACGCGGAAGGTCCAGCGACCCTCGGCGTCGGGGCGGACCCAGGCCACGAAGCGGTCGGTGCCCACCCCGTCGGGCTGCATCCGCACGTACTGCGCGTCCCCCGGCGTCCCGTCGGCCGACAGCGGGGTGAACACGACGTTCGCCGCGACGGCGTCGTGTCCCTCCCGCCACACGGTCGCCCGGATCGGGACGACCTCACCGACCACGGCCTTCGCCGGGTCTCCGCTCTGCACGAACGGGGTCACGTCGTCGATTCCGAGCCGACCGGTCATCGGCTGCACCCCCAGGAAATTGTCACCGTCGGTAGAAGTCCCCACCAGAGTCGAGACGGCCAGTCTGACGCCGCCACGTCACCTGTCGCCACACCCGCGGGACCATCGGCGTGAACGGATCGGAACGGATGTGGACGGAACCGATTCGACGTGCACGGACCCACCGATCCCGCGGCAGTGCGACCCTACCGGTGAGACCCCGTCCCGGCCGGGCGGGACGCCGCGTGCGTGTCGGTGTTCCCGGCTACCCTCGCGGCCGTGAGAGCCCTCCGCCGTTTCACCGTCCGTGCCCAGCTCCCCGCTCCGCTCGCGCCGCTGCAGACACTGGCGACGAACCTGCGGTGGACCTGGCACGCGCCGACCCGGGACCTGTTCGCCTCCCTCGACCCCGACGCGTGGGACGCCTGCGGCCACGACCCGGTCCGCCTGCTGGGTGAGATCCCCACCGCGCGGCTGGCCGAGCTCGCCGCGGACGAGGCGGTCGCCGCCGAGGTCGCCGAGCGGGCCGCGGAGCTGGAGACCTACCTGTCCGAGCCGCGCTGGTACGCCGAGGCCGGCGCGGACAGGCCGTCGGCGGTCGCGTACTTCTCGATGGAGTTCGGCGTCTCGGAGGTGCTGCCGAACTACTCCGGCGGGCTCGGCGTGCTCGCCGGTGACCACCTCAAGGCCGCCTCCGACCTGGGCGTCCCGCTCGTCGCGGTGGGGCTGCTGTACCGGTCGGGGTACTTCCGCCAGTCGCTGTCGCTCGACGGCTGGCAGCTCGAGCACTATCCGGCGATCGACCCGCAGGGGCTGCCGCTGCAGCTGCTCACCGACCCCTCCGGCGCGCCGGAGCTCGTCGAGGTCGCGATGCCGGGGGACCGCACGCTGCACGCGCGGATCTGGCAGGCCGCGGTCGGGCGGGTCCCGCTGCTGCTGCTCGACACCGACATCGCCGAGAACGCCGCGGAGAGCTCCGACGCCGGTGGCGGGGCGGACCTGCGCGGGGTGACCGACCGGCTCTACGGCGGCGACCAGAACCACCGCATCCAGCAGGAGATCCTGATCGGCGTCGGCGGGGTCCGTGCGGTCCGCGCGTTCTGCCGGCTCACCGGGCACCCGACGCCGGAGGTGTTCCACACCAACGAGGGGCACGCCGGGTTCCTCGGCTGTGAGCGGATCCGCGAGCTGTGCACCGGCTCGGCCGTGACGTCGAACGGCGCGGGCCCCGCGACGGCGTCGGCGTCGTCCGGCGGGCTGGACTTCGACGAGGCGCTCGCCGCCGTCCGTGCGGGCACGGTGTTCACCACCCACACCCCGGTGCCCGCGGGCATCGACAGGTTCGGCCTGGACCTCGTGCGGCACTACCTCACCGACCGGCTGCTGCCGGGCCTGCCGACCGACCGGCTCCTCGCGCTGGGCGCCGAGGAGGATCCCGAGACGTTCAACATGGCGCACATGGGCCTGCGCCTGGCCCAGCGGGCGAACGGCGTCTCGCGGCTGCACGGCAGCGTCTCCCGGGAGATGTTCGGCGGGCTGTGGGCCGGGTTCGACCGCGACGAAGTGCCGATCGGCTCGGTCACCAACGGCGTGCACGGTCCCACCTGGGAGGCCCACCAGGTCACCGAGATGCTCGGCGAGCCGGGCAGCAGCGCCGCCGACGTGTCCGACGCCGAGGTCTGGGGGCTGCGCAACACGCTGCGGTCCCGGCTGGTCGACGAGGTCCGTCGCCGGGTCCGCGCCGCCTGGCTGGAGCGGGGCGCCTCCGAGCCGGAGCTGGGCTGGACCGACCACGTTTTCGACCGCGACGTGCTCACCGTCGGCTTCGCCCGCCGGGTCCCCACCTACAAGCGGCTCACCCTGATGCTGCGCGACGCCGACCGGCTCCGCAGCCTGCTGCTCGACCCGCAGCAGCCGGTGCAGCTCGTCGTCGCGGGGAAGTCGCACCCCGCCGACGACGGCGGCAAGGCGCTCATCCAGCAGATCGTGCGCTTCGCCGACGACGCCGGCGTGCGCCACCGCATCGTGTTCCTGCCCGACTACGACATGTCGATGGCGCGCTACCTCTACTGGGGCTGCGACGTCTGGCTGAACAACCCGCTGCGCCCGCTGGAGGCCTGCGGCACCTCGGGCATGAAGTCCGCGCTCAACGGCGGGCTGAACCTGTCCATCCGCGACGGCTGGTGGGACGAGTTCTACGACGGCGCCAACGGCTGGGCGATCCCCACCGCGGACGGCGTCGAGGACCCGACCCGGCGCGACGACCTCGAGGCGAACGCACTCTACGAGCTCATCGCCACCCAGGTCGGCCCGGCGTTCTACGACCGCGTCGACGGCGTCCCGCACCGCTGGGTCGAGATGGTCCGCCACACCCTCACCACCCTGCGGCCGAAGGTGCAGGCCACCCGGATGGTGCGGGAGTACGTGCAGGACTGGTACACCCCGGCCGCCCGCGCCGCTGCCGACGCGGCCGCGTCGGACTACGCCGTCGCCCGCGACATCGCGCTGTTCCGGGCCCGGCTGGACAAGGCGTGGAACCACGTCCGGATCACCGGCGTCGACGCGTCCGGGCTGCCCGACACCCCGGTCGTCGGGTCGCCGATGACGGTCCGGGCGGGGGTGGACCTGGCCGGGCTGGACCCGTCGGACGTGACGGTCGAGGCCGTCGTCGGGCGGGTCGACACCTCCGACGAGCTGGCGGACCCGGTGACCGTCGCGATGCAGCACCGCGGTGACGGGTCCTGGGAGGTCGCCGTGCCGCTGCCGCACGCGGGGCTCACCGGGTACACGGTGCGGGTGCTGCCGCACCACGCGCACCTGGCGTCGTCGGTCGAGCTGGGGCGGATCGTCCTGGCGGGCTGAGCCCGGCGGGTCCGTCCCCGGCGGCGGACCCGCTCAGCGGGCGGAGGTCGTCCGGTCGTGTCGAGGGCGGTCGTGCTCAGGAACCACAGACGTCGAGTGGGGGATGAGCGCCCGCCACCTCGCCGTGCCGCGGGACGTACACCTCAGCCGCCGCAGCACCCGCTGCCGCAGCAGCCCCCGCCGCCACCGGCCGGCGCCATCGCGGGCCGGGGCGCGGCACCGGACCGGCCGCCGAGCGCGATCGTCGACAGCAGCTTCACGGTGTCCGCGTGCCCGTGCGGGCAGTCCGCCGGGTCCGACGACGCGGCCATCGGCCGTTCGACCTCGAACGTCGTGCTGCACTCGCGGCAGCGGAACTCGTAGCGCGGCATGCGCGGAGCCTACGCCGCGGGCCGCGCCGCTCCCAGCCCTCGCGGTGAGGGTGCGGTGGTCAGCGGCTCCGCAGCAGGCGCACCGAGCGGGGCGGCAGGACGATCGTCGCGCCCGCGTCGACCGGCGCGGTGTCGGCGGGGGTGCCGTCGGGCGTCGTGGAGTCCAGTACCGGGTCGAAGCCGTGTTCGGCGGGCAGCACGCAGTCGACGGGCTCCTCCCCGGCGTGCAGGGCCAGCAGCCAGTAGTCGGCCAGCAGTACGACCAGAGTGCGGCGGCCCCCGTCGTGCCAGTCTCCGGGCTCCATCGGGCGCCCGGACGGGTCCCACCAGAGGACCTCGCCGTCGACGTAGAACTGGTCGCGGTGCAGCACCGGCGACTCCCGGCGCAGCGCGGCGACGCGTCCGGTGAACGCCTCCATCGCGGTGGTCTCGTCGGTGGTGGTCCAGTCGACCCAGGACGTCTCGTCGTCGCGGCAGTAGGCGTTGTTGTTGCCGCCCTGGGTCCGCCAGCGCTCGTCGCCGCCGGTGATCATCGGCGTGCCGATCGACAGCAGCAGCGTCGCCATCATCGCCCGGGCGGTGGCGATGCGGGCGGCGCGGACGCCCGCGTCGTCGGTCTCGCCCTCGACGCCGTGGTTCTGCGAGCGGTTGTCGTCGGTGCCGTCGCGGTTGTCCTCGCCGTTGCCCTCGTTGTGCTTGCGCTCGTAGGAGACGAGGTCGCGCAGGGTGAAGCCGTCGTGCGCGGTCACGAAGTTCACCGAGGCCCACGGGCGGCGTCCGGACAGCTGGTAGATGTCGGAGCTGCCGGTCAGCCGCGACGCCAGCTCGGCGACGCCGCCGTGGCCGCGCCAGAAGTCGCGCACCGCGTCGCGGTAGCGGCCGTTCCACTCCGACCAGGCGACGCCGAACCCGCCGACCCGGTAGCCCTCGCCGGTGGCGTCCCACGGCTCGGCGATCAGCTTGGTCGTCGACAGCGTCGGGTCCTGCGCGATCGCGGTGAGCAGCGCCGAGTCCGGGGAGAACGGCCCCGACCGCGGCCGGCCGAGCACCGAGGCGAGGTCGATCCGGAACCCGTCGACGCCGTAGGCGTGCACCCAGTGCCGCATGGCGTCGCAGACGAGCCGGATCACCGTGGGGGAGCCGGCGTCGAGGGTGTTGCCGGTGCCGGTGATGTCGGCGTCGTGCCCGGACCCGCCGAGCGAGTAGTAGGCCGGCGCGTCGAGGCCGCGGTAGGACAGCGTGGTGCCGCCGACCCCGCCCTCGCAGGTGTGGTTGGGGACGACGTCGAGGATGACCTCGATCCCGGCCGCGTGCAGGGTGTCGACGAGGTAGCGGAACTCCGCGACCTCGTTGCCGGGGTCGCTGGCATAGCCCGCGTGCGGGGCGAGGAACCCGAGCGTCGCGTAGCCCCAGTAGTTCGACGCGCCCCGCTCCAGCAGCGACGGTTCCGGCGCGTTCGCCTGCACCGGCAGCAGCTCGACGGCCGTCACCCCGGTCCGCTGCAGCTGCGCGATCACCGCGGGGTGCGCCAGGCCGAGGTAGGTGCCACGGTGGGCCTCGGGCACCTCCGGGTGCAGCCGGGTCCAGCCGCGCACGTGGATCTCCGAGATCACCGTCTCCGACCACGGCACGTCCGGCCGGGACGGGCGCGGCGCGAGGTCGGTCGAGGTGACGACCGACAGCGGCACCGAGCCGAGCGAGTCGACGGTGCTGGGCCGCCCCGACATCGGGTCGCCGTCCCACCCGCGGGCGGCGACGAGGTCGGTGACGGTGCCGGTGATCCGCGCCGCATAGGGGTCGACGAGGATCTTGTTCGGGTTCGCACGCAGACCGTGGAACGGCCGGTACTCACCGTGCACCCGGTAGCCGTAGCGCTGGCCGGGGCGCACACCGGGGACGTGGCCGTGCCACACGCCGAAGGTGTGCTCGCGCAGCTCCACCCGGCGCTCGGTGAGCTCCTCGCCGTCGGTGTCGGAGCCGTCGACCAGGCAGACCTCGACGGTCTCGGCGCTGGTGGTGGCGACCGCGAAGCGGGTCCCGTGGTCGTCGGGGTGGGCACCGAGGGGGAAGACAGGCACGATCGGCCAGGATAGGGGGGTGACTTCGCCCCGAACCCCCGCCGCGCCCGGTGTCACAGAGATCGACGACGAGGATCTGGTCGTCGGTATGGACGCCGCCACCGTCCGTCGTGGTGACACCGTGCTCCTCGACGCCGTCGACTGGCGGGTCGAGCTCGACGAGCGCTGGGTCGTGCTCGGCCCCAACGGCGCCGGCAAGACCACCCTGCTGCGCCTGGCCGGTGCCGAGCTGCACCCGACCTCGGGCACCGTCTTCGTGCTCGGCGAGCGGATGGGCCGGGTCAACGTGTTCGAGCTCCGCACCCGGATCGGCCTCACCTCGGCCAACCTGGGTGTGCGCATCCCGGGCGACGAGATCGTCTCCGACGTCGTCGTCTCCGCCGGGTACGGCGTGCTCGGTCGCTGGCGCGAGGAGTACGAGAACGACGACACCGGCCGGGCCCGGCAGCTGCTGGACCAGCTCGGGATGGGCCCGCTGGCCGGGCGCGCCTACGGCACGCTGTCCGAGGGCGAGCGCAAGCGCACCCTGATCGCCCGCGCGCTGATGACCGACCCGGAGCTGCTGCTGCTCGACGAGCCCGCCGCCGGGCTGGACCTCGGGGGCCGCGAGGACCTCGTCACCCGGCTCGCCGATCTCGCCGACGACCCGTACGCCCCGGCGTCGGTGCTGGTCACCCACCACGTCGAGGAGATCCCGCCGAACTACAGCCACGGTCTGCTGCTGCGCGAGGGGCGTGTCGTCGCCGCGGGGCTCCTGGACGAGGTCATGACCTCCGAGCCGCTGTCGGAGACGTTCGGGCTGCCGCTGACCGTCGAGCGTCGTGGCAACGGACGGTTCACCGCCTACCGGCGCGACTGACCCCCCGCGACGCGGGCAGTGGGGGAGGCGCCGGTTGGCGAGGGATCTTCCTCGGGATGGGCCGTTCGGCGTCTTCCCGAGGTACCTCCGGGCCGGTCGCGCGCGATGGTCGTGGTCAGCTGCGGGCCGGAGAACCCGGCCGGCACGACGACCGGACGGAAGGTGCACCGATGTCGGCTCCCCGACGCGACGACCCCACGCGGCCCCAGCGCCGCACTGCGGCCCCTCGGCAGTCACTGGTCGTGGGACTGACCGCGCTCACCGCCGTCGGGGTGTTCGGGGCGGCCGTCGCCGGTGCACCGGCCGGGGAGACCGGCGACTCCACCGAGGAGTGGGCCGCCTGGGCAGCGGGACAGCGGAACGAGGCGCTGCAGCCGGACGACGCGGAGATCCGGGCGTCGCGCGATGCCGCTCCGGAGTCCGCGCCGGAGCCCGCTCCGACCCCGTCGGCCGCGGCGGAGCCGAAGCTGCCCTCGCTCGACGGCGTCGGTGTCGACGAGCCGGAGGTCGTGGCCCCCGAGACGCTGCTGCCCGCGGTGCCGTCGGCGCCGTCCGTGCTCGGCCCGGTCGTGGCGTCCGCACCGGTGGCCGCCGCGCCCGTCGCGCTGCCGGTCCCCGTGGCGTCGGCTCCGGTCTCGCTGCCAGCGCCGGCAGCACCCGTGCGCGAGGTCGTGACGCCGGTGGCCGAGTCGGCCGGAGAGGCCACCGACACCGTGGCCGCGTCCGCCGGAGACGCCACCGACACCGTGGGCGGGGCCGTCGCGACGACGCTCGACCGGCCCGTGGAGTCCGTGGACTCCGCCGCCACCCCCGTCACGTCCCTCGTCGCCGCTGAGCGGCCGTCCGAGGCGTCCGGTTCCGCGACGTCCGAGGGGGCCGCGGACGTGCCGACCGGTTCCGCCCGGCAGGCGGAGGTCGCCGAGGCCCTCACCGCGTTGGGCGTGCTGCCCGAGCCCGCTGCCCCGGCGGAGAGCGGCTCGCCGCAGCAGACGGAGGAGCCCGTGGCCGAGGGCACACAGCAGGCCGCACCGGTCCAGTCCGACCCGGCACAGCCCGCTCCCGAGCAGCCCGCACCGTCACAGCCTGCACCGTCACAGCCTGCACCGGCACAGCCTGCACCGGCACAGCCCGCACCGGCGCAATCCGCTCCGGAACAGCCCGTTCTCGCGCAGCCCGCACCGTCGTCGAGCGATCCCGCGCCGGAGGAGGGGACACCCGCCGCGGAGGGCACGCCGCAGTCCGCTCCGGTGGCCGCCGCACCCGAGGAGGTCTCGGAGCGGGAGGCGCTCTCGCTCGCCGACCAGTGGATCGCGCGGATGTCGGCCGGGGCGACCGAGCGCGGGCGGTTGTCCGAGCTGGTCGCGCAGGCGCCGTCCCGCGGGGCCGCCGTCGCCGGTCGGTCGGAGCGCGCGCCCGGTGTCGACGGCGCGTCCGCCCGGACCCCCACCGGCTCCGCCGCGGACGACGCGACGCCGACCCGGACCGCCGCGGAGGTGGCCACCCAGGACGCGGCCGGCCCGGCCGGGGTCGCCCTCCCGCGTGCCGGGGAGGGGACCGACCGCGCTATCGAGCAGCAGGCGGTCGAGTTCATGCTGGCCCAGCAGCAGGCCGCCCAGCAGCAGGCCGCCCAGCAGCAGGCCGCCCAGCAGCAGGCCGCCCAGCAGCAGGCCGCCCAGCAGCAGGCCGCCGAGCGAGAGGCAGCCGAGCAGAAGGCGGCCGAGCAGAAGGCGGCCGAGCAGAAGGCGGCCGAGCAGAAGGCCGCTGAGCAGAAGGCCGCTGAGCAGAAGGCCGCCGAGCAGAAGGCCGCCGAGCGGAAGGCCGCGGAGCGCAGGGCCGCCGCGCAGGAGGCGGCCGAGCAGCGGGCAGCCGAGCAGCGGGCAGCCGAGCAGCGGGCAGCCGAACGGCAGGCGGCCGAGGAGCGTGCCGCGCGGCAGCAGGCCGAGGAGCAGCAGGCCTCGGAGCAGTGCTCCACCGACGCGTCGTCGCTGTCGGTCTCGGTGAAGCAGAACGACGAGGGCAAGGTGACGGCCGTCCGCATCTCCGGATTCGACGAGCACTGCTCGGGCCGTACCGCTCACGTCACCGTGAGCACCGACGACGGCGGCACGTCCGCGACGAAGACGATCAGCGGTTCCTCGGTGACCGTGTCCCTGGACGAGCCGGTCGACCCCTCGTCGGTGAGGTCGACCGAGGTGTCGGTCGGCTGAGGACGGAGGCCGGACTGTGCAGGACCGGACGGCGCAGGACCCGGCGACGGGCGATGCCACCGACGAGTGGGTGCCCGTCGACTGGACGGTGACCTGGGACGCGGGGCGCCCGAGCGGGTCCACCGGAGGAGCCGGACAGGTCTCCGGCCCGGCTCCCGGGGCCGGTCCGGAGACGGATCCGCCGGTCCAGCCACCCCCTGCCCCGTCGTCGGCGCCGGACCTCCTCCCGCCCCCGGGCCGCGATTCCGCCGACATCGGTGCGCCGGTCCGCGACTCTGCCGACATCGGTGCGCCGGTCCGGGACACCACGACGACGGCCGGGTCCCCCGGGCCGCAGGCGGGAGCCGGGGACGCGGCCGATCCGGAGACCCGTGCCCTGCGGGTGACGCCGCAGGCGGCTCCGCCGAGGTCCCCCGAGCGGACGGGAAGTGCGACCGGGGAGACCGCGACCCCCGCGACCCCCGCGACCCCCGCGACCCCCGCGACGACGGCGATCCCGGTGGTCACCGGCCCCACCACCCCCTCCGGCGGGAGCACCACCCCACCGGTGGGGACCGGCTCCGCGACCGGTCCGGTGCCCCGTGACGGGGCCGACCGGCGGACACCGCCACGCGGTCGGGCGCATCCGTCGTCCCGGCCGACCGCCGCGTCGACGGACGGACCGCCGCCCGGCCCGAGGCGGCCGCGCTCGGTCCCGCAGCACCCGGACACGCCGCCGCGGCCGCGACGGCCCGCGCCGCCCGCCGGGACGAGGCCCGCACCGGTCCCGCTGCCGGTCGAGCACGCCGGTCCGGTCCGGCCCGTCGCGCCGAACGCCCCGATCCGCTACGCCGGGGACCAGCCGATGCACGGCTGGCGTCGCGGCGTCTACGCCGTCACCGCGGGCCGCTACAACCCCGGGCCGTCCCCGGCGCAGCTCGCCCGGCAGGACCTCATCCAGCAGATCCGTCGACCGCTGGCCGGGGTCCGCAGGATCGCGGTCGCCTCGATCAAGGGCGGCGTCGGCAAGACGACCGTCTCGGCGTTGCTGGGGCTGGTGCTGGCGGAGAACCGCGGCGACCGGATCGTCGCCCTCGACGCCAACCCCGACGCGGGCACCCTGGCGGACCGGCTCACCGGCGACACCTCCGCGACGGTCCGGGAGCTGCTCGCGGGCGCCGCGCACGCGTCGTCGGTCCACGATCTCGACCGCTTCAGCAGCCTGGCCGGACGCCTGCGGGTCATCGCCTCGGAGCAGGATCCGGCGGCGGGGGAGTCGTTCAGCCGGGAGGAGTACGAGGCGGTCTGCGGGCTGATCGGCCGGTTCGCCAACGTGCTCGTCACCGACTCGGGCACCGGGCTGGTGCACTCGGCGATGGAGGGGACGCTGACGCTGGCCGACGCGCTCGTCGTCGTGGGGACCCCGACCGTGGACGGGGCGACGCGGGCGTCGAGGACCCTGGACTGGCTCCACGGGCACGGGTTCTCCGCGCTCGCCGAGCAGGCGGTCGTCGTGCTCTCCCAGGACCGGTGGAGCCGGGAGATCGACCGGGACGTGGTCCGCAGGCACTTCGAGTCGCGTGTCCGCGCCGTCGTGGAGCTGCCGTTCGACCAGCACCTCGCGCACGGTGGCCGGATCGACCTGGCCCGGCTGGCGCCGGCCACCGTCGACGCGGTCCTCCTGCTCGCCGCCCGGATCACCGACGGTTTCGAGGGCTGAGCACCGGCCGTCGACGGGGGAAACCCCTGTGTTCGGTGGCCGCGCGACGCACGGAGGCACACCGCGGGACCGGCCTGGCCATGATCGACGGTGGATCGGGTCCGTCCCGCCGGGGGCGGTGCGCGCGTGCCCGAGGAGAGCGAGGTGGGACCGGTGACCGACGCCCGGGCCGAGTCCGTCGTGGACCCCCTGGTCGCAACCCTGGTCGGGCCGCACGTCCTGATCGCCGACGGGACCGAGGCGTCCCGGGAGCGCGGGTTCCTGTCCGGCCTGGGCCCGTCGGGGCCGCCGCTCGTCATGCTGGTCGGGACGGCCTACCGCCGGTCGGGCCTCGCGGCGGAGCTCCTCGGGCTGCTGCGCGAGGTGATGTCCGGCCCCGCGGGTGCCGACGGCGAGCTGTGGCTCGCGGTCACCGACATCGCCGCCCTGGGTGCCAGGCTGCAACAGGTCGTCGACGCCACCGGTGTCGCGCTCGTCGCCCCGTCGGGGGCCATGCGTTTCTCCGTCGGGTCCGGCATCCTCACCGGCCCCACGGTCGGCGGCGCGGGATGGGTGCGTTTCGCACCGGGGGTGGCCCCGCAGGCGCACGGCACCCGCTTCCCGCGCCCGGACTGGGAGGGCGCGCTGCCCGACGAGCCCACGGTCGTCGAGGGCGCGGCCGTCGAGCCGGTGCCCGCCGGCCTCGCGGTCCGCGGCCTCCCCGCGCCGGAGGAGGGCCCCGGGGACGACGACGTGGCGCTGCGTGCCGTTCTCGACCGACGTTTCGTGCAGCTGCTCGTCGGCGGCGCCGGTGCCGTCCCGTCGCCGGAGGCGGTCGCCGCCGCCGCGCGGACGATCACCTCCGACGGCCCCGTCCTGGTCGCGCCGCTCACCCCCGCAGCGCTCACCGACGGGTTCCCGGCGGCCCTGGGGGAGGCGCTCGGCACCGACTTCGCCCTGGGTACCGGTGTCGCGCTGCGGACGTCGTCGGGGGTGGAGACCTTCGCCGTCGAACCCGGGCGGGAGACCCGGATGCGTCCCTTCCCGACGGTGCTGCGCCAACGCCTCGACGGGGGGCAGGAGGTGCTGTCGGTCGGCCTCCCACCCGCCGGGTGGACCGCGCGGGGCTGCGGCTACGTCCGTGGCGACGCCGTCGCCACGGTCGTCCCCTCGGGCCTGGTCCTCGGTGCCGGGGACGCCGGGCCGGCGCCGGCCGATCCCCACGACCCGACGGTCTGGACCCTCCACCTCGGCCACGACGGCGAGCCCGTCGGGGCGGAGCTCCTCGCCGCCGCTCGGTCGCTCGTCGACTCCCTCGACGACGAGCGCCGCGCCCGCCACCGGGTCCGGCTCCGCGGGGTCTGGGCCACCCCGGAGGACGCCGACCGCGCCGTCTCCCTCGGCCTGCTGCCCCGGCCGGCCCCGGCGAGCTGGGACACCACCGTGCCCGACCTGCGGGTCGAGTCGGCCGGCCGCCCGATGCCCGTCCCGGCCGTCGCGGAACCGTCCACCCCCGGCGGCCACCCGACCCTCGGTGACACACCGCAGCCGTCGGAGGCCGGCGACGGCGCGACCGGCGGTGCGGCCCCGCCCCCGGCCGACGACGTCGTGCCCACGGGACCCGCCGCCGACGTCGGGCCGACCGGCCCCGTCACCGGGAACCACGCCGCCGACGGTCCCGGTGCCGGGGACACGGCCCCCGCGGCCACGACCGGGCCCGCCGACCGGGCCGGGCCACCCGAGCTGCCACCGCTCGTCGTCGAGGACCGGCCCAGCACGGGCAAGGAACGCGAACGGTTCGTCGCCGCCGCCGGGGACCAGTACACCGAGGCCCTGGCGACGGTCAACGCTGCGCTGGCGTCCTGGCCGTCGCTGCGCACCGGGGACGCGTCCGGTGTCAAGACCGACCTGGCCGCGGTGTGCCTGCACCTCGGCGACGGCGACCGTGGCGGAGGCGCCGTCAACGAGGGCGTCCGCGCCGGCCGCCGCGACCTGCCGGAGGGGCAGCTGGCCTGCCTGGTCTCCGGGCTGCGTCGCCTCCCGACGCACCGGCGCCCGGTGCTGCGCCAGGGGCAGGCGCCGCAACCGCCGTCGGACCACACCGTGGTGGGCGGGACGCTCGCCGAACCGGGTTTCCTCAGTGCCACCGGCGAGCTCGACGTGACCGTCCCCGACGCCGGGTACGACGTCCTCATCTGGCCGACCACGGCGCGCCGCACGAGCGAGCTCGTCGCGGGCCGCCCCGTCGCCGAGGTCGTCTTCCCGGCCGGTACGCGGTTCCGGACCATCGGCGTGCGGGATGCGCCCGCACCCCAGGACGTCGACGGCGGGCCGGTGGCCCCGCGCCTCGCCCTTCTCGTCCGAGAGCTCGGCGCGGACGAGGGCGAGGGCACCGGTGGCACCGAGGAGACCCGGATCGGCGAGCGCGACCAGGCGGCGCTGACCCGACTGGAGCGGGCCCTGGAGCGTCGCCGCCGGATGGTGCTGCGGACGGTGGAGGACCCGGATCTGGTCCGACGCCTCACCGTCCCGCTCCTCACGGTCGACGCGGGCGCGACCGGCGACTCGGCCGCCGCGTCGTGAGGTCGGCGAGGTCCCGCGCGGTCGGCCGGGCCGTGGCGCTCGGTGCGGCCGTGCTCGTCACGGCGCTGACCGCCCCACCGGCCCTCGCCGCGCCACCGGCCCTCGCCGCCCCGGCGGTACGGCCGGGCTGCCTGCCCCCGCCCACGGTGACCGAGCCGACCCTGCCCTGGGCCCAGCGCCAGCTCGCGCCGCAGCGGGTGTGGCCGGTGACCCGGGGTGCCGGAGTGGTCGTCGCCGTCGTCGACACCGGGGTCGACGCCCGGACCCCGCAGCTCGCGGGCGCACACGTCCTCCCGGGTGCCGACGTCGTGTCCGACGGCCCCGCCGACGACGACTGCTACGGCCACGGGACCTTCGTCGGCGGCATCATCGCCGCGCAGCCGGTCGCGGGCAGCGGGTTCGCCGGGATCGCCCCCGACGCGACGCTGCTGCCGATCCGGGTCACGGTCCCGGGCCCGGACGGCGACGCCGGCCGAGTGACCGCCGCGTCCCTGGCCGCGGGCATCCGCCGGGCCGTGGACGAGGGCGCCCGCGTGATCAACGTGTCGGCCAGCACCAGCATCCCGGACGCCGGGCTCGCCGCGGCGGTGGCCCACGCCGCCGCCCGCGACGTCGTCGTGGTCGCCTCGGCCGCCAACGGGGCACGCACGGGCGATCCCGTCACCTACCCGGCCTCGTACCCGACGGTGATCGCGGTCGGTGCCGTCGACGCCGAGGGCGGGCGCGCCGACTTCTCCCAGACCGGCCCGTACCTGTCCCTGGTCGGCCCCGGCAGCGACGTCGTCAGCATCGGACCGGGTGGGCCCGGCCACTGGCAGGGCAGCGGCACCAGCTACGCGGCGCCGTTCGTGGCGGGCACCGCGGCCCTCGTCCGCGCCTACCGGCCCGACCTGCGTGCCGACCAGGTCAAACACCGGTTGGAGACGACCGCGACGCACCCCGCGGTCCCGCTCCCCGACCCGGCACTCGGCTGGGGCACGGTGAACCCGGTCGATGCCGTCACGGCCGTGCTGCCCGAGGAGGGAACGGGGCGGGAGGCCGCCGTCGTGGCTCCACCGGTCCGCGCACCCGAGCCGGTCGCCCCGTCGTGGGGGCCGCTGACGGCGCTGCTCAGTGTGCTCGCCGCCGCCGGTACGGCCGCGGTGGTCGTGCTGCTGGTCCGGCTGGGCCCTGCCGCGCGCCGTCGTCGGTGGGCCCCGCCCCGGCGCGTCGAGATCCGTGGACCCGCTCCGGCCGACGGTGGCGCGGGCGGTCCGGCGGACGACGGCGGTGTGCCGGAGCGGCCCGCCGGCATCCGGGCCGGATGAGCGGGTCCCGGGTCGTCCCGGGACGACGGGGGCCCCGGTGCGCGGTCGTCGACCGCGCACCGGGGCCCGTGCCGCGGCGGCGGTCAGTGCAGGGCGGCGTCCAGGTCGCGCGGCAGCGGCCGGGCCGGAGCGGCCAGGCCCGTCAGCGCGGCGGGGGAGAGCAGCTCGCCGACCTCGTCGGGGTCGAGCAGCCCCCGGGCCACCGCGATGTCGCCGACCGGACGGCCGGTGGCCAGGGACTCCTTGGCGATCTCCGCGCTGGTCGCGTAGCCGAGCGCGGGCGAGAGCGCGGTGACGATCCCGACCGACCCGCGCACCCCCTCCTCCAGGTGCTCACGGTTCGCGGTGATCCCGTCGACGCACCGGTCCGCCAGCGTCCGCGCCGCGGCCTCCAGGTGCGAGGCCGACCGGATCAGCCCGTAGACGATGATCGGCTCGAAGGCGTTGAGCTGCAGCTGCCCGCCCTCGGCGGCCATGGTGACGGTGAGGTCGTTGCCGATGACCTCGAACGCCACCTGGTTGACCATCTCGGGAATGACCGGGTTGACCTTCCCCGGCATGATCGACGATCCGGCCTGGGCCGGAGGCAGGTTGATCTCGGACAGGCCCACCGACGGGCCCGACGACGTCAGGCGCAGGTCGTTGCACACCTTCGAGAGCTTCACCGCGACCCGCTTCAGGACCCCGGAGACCTGGACGAACGCCCCGCAGTCCTGGGTGGCCTCGATCGGGTCGCCCGCCGGGACGACCTCCTTGCCGGTGATGTCGCGCAGGTGCGCGCAGGCCAGCCGTGCGTAGTCCGGGTGCCCGTTGATCCCGGTCCCGATCGCCGTGCCACCGAGGTTGCTCTCGAGCAGCAGCTCGGCGGCCTCGCGCAGCCGGAGGCAGTCCTCGCCCAGCATGGTGGTGTAGGTGCCGAACTCCTGGCCCAGCGTCATCGGGACCGCGTCCTGCAGCTGGGTCCGCCCCATCTTGACGATGTCGTGGAACTCCGCGGACTTGCGCGCGAACGCGGCCGCCAGGTGCTGCAGGGCGGCCATCAGCTCGTGCAGGTGGGACCCGATGGCGAGCCGGATCGCCGTCGGGTACACGTCGTTGGTCGACTGGCCCAGGTTGACGTGCGTCAGCGGGTCCAGCTCCGCGTAGTCACCCCGTCGGTGTCCGAGCAGCTCCAGGGCCCTGTTCGCGACGACCTCGTTCGCGTTCATGTTGGTCGAGGTCCCCGCGCCACCCTGGATCGGGTCGAGGGGGAACTGGTCGGCCAGCTCGCCCGCGCGCAGCTCCCGGCAGGCCGCGACGATCGCGTCGGCCCGGCGCCCGTCCAGCCGCCCGAGGTCCCGGTTGGCCAGGGCGGCCGCCTCCTTCACCGCGGCCAGTGCCTGCACCAGCCGCGGGAAACCCCCGATCGTCTCGCCGGTCACCGCGAAGTTGGCGACGGCCCGTGCCGTGTGCACCCCCCAGTACCGGTCCGCGGGCACCTCGACCGTGCCGAGGGAATCCCCCTCCGTACGCGTCATCGCGTTCATGGCTGCTCCCCACTCTTGACAACGACTGCCAGACTACTCAATGTTGGACGCGAAGTGCAAAGCCCAGAGTGCAATATATTGCACGCGAGCAGCAGCTAGGAGTCACAATGGCCGTGTCCCCGACGCCGTCGACGCCCCAGGAGCCACCGCCGCCACGAGCCGGCCGCGGCTCCGTGGCCGCACGCGTGCACTGGCGTTTCTGGCGCTACCCGATCGGTGTCCAGTCGCTGATCGCGGTCGCCCTCGGTGCGGCGGTCGGCTGGGCGTTCCCCGCGGTCGGCGAGGGTCTGAAGATCCTCGGTGACGCGTTCCTGAACGCGGTCCAGATGGTCGTCGTCCCCCTGGTGTTCCCGCTGATCGTGCTGGGCATCTCCCGGATGGAGTCGGTCAAGAAGGTCGGCCGCATCGCCGGCAAGTCGATCCTCTACTTCGAGATCGTCACCACGGTCATCCTGCTGCTGGCCGTCGGCCTGGCGAAGGCGTTCGACCTCGGCGTCGGCGCCCCGACCTCGGGTGGCGACGCGGCCGCGGTGGGCGACCTTCAGCAGGGCGTGGACTTCCACGAGCTGCTGCTGCACGCGATCCCGAAGAACGTGTTCCAGGCGTTCGCGGAGGGCAACCTGCTCGGCGTCATCGTGTTCGCGACGCTGGTGGGCATCGCCCTGGCCGCGCTCGGGGAGAAGGCCCGCCCGGTCAACGACGTCCTCGACTCCTTCGCCGGCGCCATGTTCAAGGTCGTCGGCTACGTCATCGCGTTCGCCCCGCTGGGCGTGCTCGGGTTCATCGCCTACGACGTCGCGCACTACGGCTTCGGCAACCTGGTGAGCCTGCTCGGCTTCGTCGGAGTGGTCTACCTGGGGCTGATCCTCGTCCTCGGCGTGATCTTCCCGATCATCGCGGCGATCTACGGCGTGCGCTACGTCGCGATGCTGCGCTCGATCGGCGACCTGGCCGGGCTGGCGTTCGTCACCCGCAGCTCGGAGGCGGTCCTGGCCCCGCTGCTGGGTCGTCTCGAGCAGTTCGGCGTGAGCCGCTCGACCTCGTCGTTCGTGGTCCCCCTGGGCTACTCCTTCAACACCGACGACTCGGTGCTCTACCAGGCCGTCGCCCTCGTGTTCATCGCCAACGCCTTCGGTCTCGACACCTCCTGGGGCAGCCTGCTGCTGATGGTCGGGGTGCTCGTCGTGCTGTCCAAGGGCATGGCCGGGGTCGCCTCGGCGTCGGTGGTCGTGCTGCTCGCCGCGAGCACGACGATCGGGCTGCCGCCCGAGGGCGTGGCGCTCCTGCTCGGCGTCGACTTCATCGTCGACATGGCCCGTACCGGGGTGAACGTCGTCGGCAACTCGCTGGCGGCGGCGGTCATCGACCGGTCGGAGATCCGGGGGGCCCGGCGGCGCGGTGAGCCGCTGCCCGCCGACCTCGACGCGGCCGCTGCCGCCGACGCCGCTGCTGCTGCCGACCCCGCCGACCACGCCGGCGGTGCCGGGACCGAGGCGGCCGCGGGTGCCGGGGACGGGCGTCCGGTGCGCACCGCGCCGGTCACCGCGGACCGTACCGGGGCGCCCGCCCCGGACGAGAGGGTCGACGCCACGCAGGGATCGCAGGGCTGATGATCGCGCCGGAACGCACCCCGCACGCGACCGGGCCGGTCGCGGCGCGGGTCCCGACCGGGCCCGTCGCACCGGATGCCCCGGTGATCGGGATCCTGGGCGGCATGGGCCCCGCGGCCACCGCGGACTTCTACGCCAAGCTCGTGGACGCGACCCCCGCGGTCCGGGACCAGGAGCACCGCCGGGTCGTCATCTGGTCCGACCCGACGGTGCCCGACCGCACCGAGAGCCTGCAGGGGCGCGGGCCGGACCCCCTGCCCTGGCTGCGCGCGGGCGCGGAGAAGCTGCAGGAGGCCG
Source organism: Pseudonocardia sp. Ae717_Ps2 (assembly GCF_001932475.1). NCBI lineage: Bacteria > Bacillati > Actinomycetota > Actinomycetes > Pseudonocardiales > Pseudonocardiaceae > Pseudonocardia > Pseudonocardia sp. Ae717_Ps2. Next base: position 4,618,583 of record NZ_MCIS01000001.1, on the reverse strand, counting down.
GGGCGACGCACATCGCCATCCCCTGCAACACCGCCCACGCGTTCGTTCCGGAGCTGCTGCGCTACGTCGACGTCCCGGTCGTGCACATGATCGACGAGGTCGCCCGACACCTCGCCGGCGCGGCGCCGCCGGTCCGGTGCGCGGGCCTGCTCGCGACCGACGGGACCGTCGGCACCGGGCTCTACCAGGACTGGTTGCACCGCAGGGGGGTCGAGGTGATCGTGCCCGACGCCCGCGACCAGCAGGCCGTGATGACAGCGATCCTGTCGATCAAGGCCGGTCGTCGCGGTGCGACCGAGACCGCGGTCCTGGCCGCGGTCGCCGACCGGCTCGCCCGGGCCGGTGCGGAGGCGGTCGTGGCCGGGTGCACGGAGATCCCGTTGTGCCTGGCCACGACCGATGTCACGGTGCCGCTGCTGGACCCGGCACGGATCCTGGCCCGGGCGATGGTCGCGTTGACCGCACCGATTTAACGTGTCGTTGATATATCGTGTGCTGCATGCAGATCGCTCCCGTCCCGCGCCGCCTGCTCAGTGACGAGGTGTTCGCGCGTCTGCGCGACGCCATCGTCCGGTTCGAGCTGCTGCCGGGGGAGAAGGTCCGTGACACCGAGCTCGCGGAGCGGTTCGGCCTGAGCCGGACCCCGGTGCGGGAGGCGCTCAACCGGTTGGCGGACACCGGGCTGGTCGAGGCCAAGCCCGGTGTCTACACCCGGATCACCCCGCTGGACCGGACCGATGCCGAGCGCGCGCTGGCGGTGCTGCGGGCGCTGGACACCCTCGCCGTCGGCACCGCGGTGCCCCGGATGACCGCGGCCGACCTGGAGGAGATGCGCGCGGCCAACCGCGACTTCGAGCGTGCGGTGGTCTCCGACGACACCGACGCCGCCCTGGAGGCCGACGACCGCTTCCACGGCGTGCCGCTGCGCGTCGCCGACAACCCGACGCTGACCCGGATCGTCGAGCAGCTGCACCCGCAGATCCACCGGATCCTCTACCGCAAGTTCTCCACGCTGCTGGGCGGTCGCAACACGATCGAGCACCACGACGCGTTCGTGGACCTCTGCGCCACCGGCGACGGCGCGGCCGCCGCGGCCTCGTCGGGGCAGCACTGGGAGCGGCTCGGCGGGCACATCACGGAGCTGTTCGCGACCAACCAGCTCGGCTGACCCGGTGCCGGCGCGGTACCCGCCGCGCCGGCACCGCGCCGGTCACCCGCCGTCGTCGGTGCGGGGTGTCTGCACCAGGCGCACCGACCGCCTGCGGTCGACGAACTGGCCGCGCCCTGGCGGCAGCGTGCGCGGCCGCACCGTCCCGAGGAAGCGACCCTCCTCGCGCGGGCAGGACAGCAGCAGCGCGGGGGTGCCGAGCTCCCACATCCGCCGGATCCCGGCGTTCATCATCGACCGCGAGGCGCCACCGGTGCTGCGGGCGATCACCAGGTGCAGGCCGATGTCGGCGCCCTGGGCGAGCAGCGGCACCAGCGGTTCGAGCGCGCCGGCGCCCATCCCGCCCTCCATCAGCTCGAAGTCGTCGACGAGCACGTAGTAGCGCGGGCCGGTCCACCAGTCCCGGCGCGGCAGCCGGTCCGGGGTGATGTCCGGTCCGGGAACCCGGGCGCGCAGCGTCTCCCCGACCGTCCGCAGTGCCGTCGTCAGTGCGTCGACGCCGACGGAGTAGTCCTGCTGGTACTCCTGGCCGACCGCGTCGTAGAGCTCGCGGCGCACGTCGCCGAACACGATCCGGACCTCGTCGGGGGTGTGGTGGGCGGCGACGCTGCGCGCGACGTGGCGCAGCAGACCCGTCTTGCCGGTCTCGGTGTCGCCGTACACCAGCAGGTGCGGGCTGGCGTCGAGATCCCACCACTGCACACCGAGCCGGGTCTCCTCGACACCCAGCGCCATCCGCATCTCCGCGGTCGCGCTCGCCGCCGTCGGCGCGGGCAGGTCCGCGGGCGAGAGCCGCCCGGGCAGCAGCCGTACCGGAGGGGCGACCGGTGCCCGTGGCGTGGTCAGGGCCTCGGTGAGCTCGACGGTCGCCTCGGACAGGTCGTCGGTGGCGCCGGAACCGTCGATGCGCGGCAGCGCGGCCAGGAAGTGCAGCTTGTCCCGGGTGAGACCGCGGCCGGGTCGCCCCTCCGGCACGGTCGCCGCCACCCGGCTCCCCACCTCCGAGTCCACCGGGTCACCGAGCCGCAGCTCGAAGCGGGTGCCGAGGACGTCGCGCAGCCAGGGGCGCATCTCCGCCCAGCGGTTGGAGGCGATGATCAGGTGGATGCCGAAGCCGAGTCCGCGCGCGGCCAGCTCCTGGAACCGTTCCTCCAGCTCCTCGTAGTCCTGCCGGACCGTGTACCAGCCGTCGACGACGAGCATCACGTCGCCGTAGGGGTCGACGTCGAGGAAGCGGCCGTCGCGGCGGGCGCGCCGGTAGGTCGCCATGGAGTCGATGTTGTGTTCGGCGAACAGGGCCTCCCGCCTCGCCAGCAGGTTGGTCACCTCCAGCACCGTGCGGGTCACCCGGTCCCGGTCGAGCCGGTTCGCCACCGAGCCCACGTGCGGCAGCCCGGACAGCGACGACAGCGTGCCGCCGAAGTCGAGGCAGTAGAACTGCACCTGCGCGGCGGAGTGGGTCAGCGCCAGCGACGCGATGACCGTGCGCAGCAGGGTGGACTTGCCGGTCTGCGGCCCGCCGACGACGCCGACGTTGCCGCCGGCCCCGGACAGGTCGGCGGTCAGCAGCTCGCGTCGCTGCTGGGCCGGCAGGTCGATCAGCCCGACCGGGGCGCGCAGGGTGCCCGAGTCCAGGGCGCCGACGGCACGCAGCCCCAGCTCCGGGTCGTCGACCAACGGGGGGAGCAGCTGGTCCAGCGCGGCCGGGACGACGAGCGGCGGCAGCCACACCTGGTGGGCCCGCGGCCCGATCCCGGTCAGCCGCCCCAGCAGCACGTCGATCATCGTGCGGGTCTCGGTCGGCTCCTCGGGCTCCGGCTCCTCGGCCTCCGGGAGGACGGGTGGCGGGAGGTACTCGGTCCCGAACGCCACCACCTGCTGCTCGACGTCGTCGCGGCGCCGGCGCCGCCGGGCCGGGCGGTAGGTGGCCGAGGAGTAGGCGCCCTTGAACCGCAGCAGGGTCTGGGTGTCCGGACGGAGGTAGCCGTTGCCCGGGGCGGAGGGCAGCTCGTAGGCGTCCGGGACGCCGATGATGCTGCGGCTGTCCCCGGCGGAGAAGGTGCGCAGCCCGATCCGGTAGGACAGGTGGGTCTCGACCTTGGAGATCCTGCCCTCGTCGAGGCGCTGGCTGGCGAGCAGCAGGTGCACCCCGAGGCTGCGGCCCAACCGGCCGATCATGGCGAACACGTCGACGAACTCCGGCTTGGAGGCCAGCATCTCGCTGAACTCGTCGACGACGACGAGCAGGGCGGGCATCGGTTCCAGCGGCGCCCCGGCGGCGCGGGCGGCCTCGTAGTCCCGACGCGAGGCGTGCTCGAACCGGCGCAGGTGCTCCTGGCGTCGGTTCAGCTCACCGGTCAGCGCGTCCTGCATCCGGTCGACGAGCTCCAGCTCGTCCTCCAGGTTCGTGATGACCGCGGAGGTGTGGGGCAGCGAGTCGAACCCGAGGAACGCGGCACCACCCTTGAAGTCGACGAGCACGAAGTTGAGGTCCTCGGAGGTGTGCGTCGTCGCCAGCGCGAGCACCAGCGTCCGCAGCAGCTCGGACTTGCCCGACCCGGTCGCGCCGATGCACATGCCGTGCGGGCCCATGCCGTCCTCGGCGGACTCCTTGAGGTCCAGCTCGAGCGGCGCACCGGCGGCGGAGATGCCGATCGGCACCCGCAGCCGTCGCTGGGCGCCGGCCCGGCCGCTGCGGTAGCGGACCGGGTCGAAGGTCCGTACGTCGCCGAGCCCGAGCAGCGCGGCTAGGTCGTAGTCCGCGGCCAGCGGCTCCTCGGCCGTCCCGGTCGCGGTCCCGATCCGGAAGCGGGCCACGGTGCGTGCCAGCGCCGCGGCCGCGGCCGGCCCCAGCCTGTCCGGGCGGCAGAGCGGTCGCGGTCGCGGGCGGCCCAGCCGGTCGAAGACCACGGTGCGGACCTCGTCCGGGTCGACCTCCAGGAACAGCGCGTCGGCCCGCTGGGTCCACGGCAGCGACCCGCCGACGTCCAGGATCACCGTGTTGCGGTAGCCCTCCAGCACACAGCGGTGCTCCGGGTGCACGCCGACCCCGTCGAGGACCAGCACGACCAGCGGCTCGGTCGCGGTGACCGGGGAGCCCGCCTCGAACCGCGGGCGTCCGGCGAACGCCGGGCCACCGAGCAGGTCCTCCGCCTCGGCCAGGCTGTCGGTCACGATCCGCCGCGCGCCTGCGGCGTCGGGGGAGTCGGGGTCCTGGCCGTGCGGCAGCCACTTGCACCAGTCCCAGCGGTGCCGGTTCTCGTCGCTGCAGGCCACCGCGACCCGCAGGTCGGCGGGGCCGTGCGCGGTGACCAGCTGGGCCAGCATGGCGCGGGCCAGCCCGAGGACCGCCTCGTCGTCGCCGCTCATCTGGATCTGGGCGAACCCGCGGACGTAGACCGCGATCGGGGCGTTGGGGACGGTCGAGTAGGCGCGCAGGAAGCGGCGGAGCGCATGTGCCGACAGCGGTTCCAGGTCCTCCACGGGCTTGGTCTCCGGCGGCGTGAGCGCCAGCGACGACCGCCGGGTCCCCAGCCCGATCCGGATCTCGCCGAAGTCGTCGTGCGAGGGACGGCGTTCCCACAACCGGTAGCCCAGGGCGATCGACCAGAGCGAGCGCGGATCCGGGTGCAGCCACTTCGCGGCCGTCTGCTGGGCGGCCAGCGAGCGGCGGACACGACCGCGCAGCTGGGTGAGATAGCGGACGTAGTCGCGGCGCAGCCCGTGCAGCTTCTGCTTGTGGTTGACGGAGTTGCGCAGCAGCCCGACCAGCATCATGCCCATGGCGGAGAGCACCATCAGACCGCCGCCGACGTAGATCAGCGGTCCGCCGCCGGGCCGGACGAACATCATGACCATGGCCAGCGATCCGAGGCCCATCGGCGCGTACATGAGTGCCGAGCTCATGCCGCCGCCCGTCTCCTCGGGGACCGCGGGCGGCTCCTGGATCTCGACGGTCTCGTCGGGCACCGGGGGCTTCTGACGGCGCGCCCGGCGGGCGAACAGTTCGGTGCTCACGCGCTTCCCCTTCGTGGGTGATCTCCCCTGGAAAGCCCGGGCGGGGCCGCGGCGCCGCGTGCGTACGCGGGGGCGGACCTAGCGTTCCGGGCGGTTCGCGGTGGTCGACACCCTGGCAGGAGAGGACCCGAGGAACCGTGACGCAAGAGCAGATCCAGCATCGCACACGCAGCTCGGCCCGGCTACGTTTCGTCCTCGGTGAGAAGTCCGCGGACATCACCGTGCCGGCCGAGGTGCCGCTCGCCGACCTGCTGCCGGCGGTGCTGCCGCACTTCGGCGGGGACGTGATCGAGCAGGGTGCCGAGCACGAGGGCTGGGTGCTGCAACGGCTGGGCGACCCGCCGTTCGACGAGGAACGCACGACCGGCGAGCTGGGCCTGCGCGACGGCGAGGTGGTGCACGTCCGGCCACGGGCCGACGGGCTGGCCCCGATCGACTACGACGACGTCGTGGACGGTGTGGGGGAGCAGGTCCGCAACCATCCCTGGTCGTGGACCGACGGCCGGACCCGGGCCATGCTGCGACTCCTGGCGGCGCTCGCGCTGCTGACCGGTGTCCCGCTGGTCCTCCAGGTCACCGTGCCGGCGCTGGCGCTCGCGCTGGCCGGGGCCACGGCGGTGGTCCTTCTGGGAGCGGCGGGGCTGGTCGCGCGCAGCGGCGCCGGGACGGTGCCCGCGGCCGGGCTGGCCGGTGTCGCCGTCTGCTACGCCACCACCGGTGGTGCGCTGCTGATCCGGCTCATCGAGCCGGCCGCCCCGGTGATGACGGTGGTCGCCTGCGCCGCGGCCCTGGGCCTGATGGCACTCGCCGTCGGGACCGCGCTGGTCGCCGACGGCGCGCTGCTGTTCGTCGGGGCCGCGACGGCGGGCCTGGTCACGGCCGCCGCCGGCCTGGCCGGAGCGCTGGGCGGGGTGTCGGCGCCGAGGGCCGCGGCGATCGCGGTGGTGCTGTCGCTGGTGGCCGGGGTCTTCGTTCCCTCCATGGCCTTCCGGCTGTCCGGCCTGCAGCTCCCGCTGCTGCCGGGGGAGCCCGAGCAGCTCTCCGACGACGTCGAGCCGGTGCCCTACGCGCTCGTCGTGGAGCGGGGGACGGCGACGGTCGGGTACACCGCGGCCCTGCACGTCGGGCTCGGGGCGGCACAGCTCGTGCTGCTGCCCGTGGTGCTCGTCGAGGGCACCGTCTGGGCGGTGGTGTTCGTGCTCGTCGTGGCGGCGCTGATGGCGCTGCGTGCCCGGCACCTGGACTCGGTGGTGGCCCGGTGGGCGGCGCTCGCGCCGGTGCTCACCGCGCTCGTGGCGTGCGCGGTCGGGGTCGCCCCGGTGCTGTCGCCGACCGCCCGGGTGCTGGGGCTGTGGCTGCCGGTGCTCGCGGCGGGCGCGATGCTCGCCGTGGCGGCCGAGCGGCTGCCCGGCCAGCGGCTGCGGCCGTACTGGGGACGGGCCGTCGAGATCGTCGAGTCGCTCACGGCGGTCGCGGTGCTGCCGCTGCTGTTGCAGGTGCTGGGCGTGTTCGCCTGGATGCGCGGACTGGCGGGCTGAGCAGGTGCAGTCGCGTCGGGACCAGGTCCAGGCCTACTTCTACGTCGTCGGGCGGATGACCTCCGCGGTCACCCACGGCCGGCCGGACGTCGTCCGTCCGCCGGGGCGCCGGCTCAGCACCGGGCTCGCCATCGGCGTGCTGATCGCGGCGGTCCTCTGCGCGGGGTTCGGCGTGTACGGGTTGTTCCAGCCGGGTGGGAACACCTCGTGGCGCACGGCGGGCGCGCTCGTCACCGAGAAGACCTCCGGGGCCCGGTTCGTGTACCTGAACGGGACGCTGCACCCGGTGCTCAACCTCGCCTCGGCCCGGCTGGCGAGCGGCTCGGCCGCGGCGCCGACGTCGGTGTCGGCCGCGTCGCTGGCCGGCACCCCGGTGGGGGCACCGATCGGCATCCCGGACGCGCCGGACTCCCTCCCCAGCGCCACCTCGCTGAACCGGGCCCCCTGGACGGTGTGTGCGAGCCCGCCCACCGCGGGCAGCGTCGGGCCGCCCACCCTGTCGCTGCTGCTCGGCGCCCCCGCCGGTCCCGAGCCGGCGGACGACGAGGGACTGCTCGTCGCCACCCCCGACGGCCAGGAGAGCCTGGTCTGGCAGGGCCGTCGGCACCGGATCGGTGGACCCCGTGTGGCCGCCGCGCTGGGCTACGACGACGTCGCCCCGGCACCGGTGCAACCCGGCTGGCTGTCGGCGGTGCCGGCCGGTCCGGACCTCGTCGCGCCGGCGGTGAGCACCCCCGGCGCCCCGGGGCCCACCATCGCCGGGCGGCCCAGCCGGGTCGGGCAGGTGTACCAGGTCAGCAACCCCGCGCTCGCCTCGGACGATCTCTACCTGGTGCGCGCCGACGGCGTCGTCCCGCTCACCCGGACGATGGCCGCACTGGCGATGTCGAGCGGCGGGAGCACGGTCCGGGTGGGCCCCGCGGACATCGCGACGGTGCCACGGGCGGCCGGTGTGGAGCTCGGTCATGACCTGCCCCCGGTGCCGCCCCGGTTGGTGGTGACCCACCAGGAGGACGTCCCCTGTGTCCGGGTCGACGTCGCCGACGCAGCCGCCCCGGTGCGGATCGGGACCCTGCCGGCCACCGCGGTCGCGGCGGCCACCGTCCCGGCCGGGACGCACACGCCGGGGGTGCAGGCCGACCGGATCGGGATCCCCGCCGCGTCCGGAGTGCTCGCGCGGGTGGCGTCCGCGCCCGGGGCCGCGCCCGGAGCGGCGTTCCTCGTCACCGACATCGGGGTGCGGTTCCCGGTCGCCGACGACGACGCCCTGTCCGCGCTGGGCATGCAGGGCAGCAGCGCGGTCGCGGTGCCCGAGCAGCTGCTGGAGCTGCTCCCCACCGGTCCGGTGCTCGACCGGGAACCGGCGCTGCAGACCAGGTCACCGCAGTCCCGGGCAGGGCGATGACCCTGCGCGAGCGACCCGCGGGGGATATCCCCTGATATCCACCCGTCCGGGGTGGTGATAACGGAGTGTTCACGCGGGGCCACCAGCATCTGCAGCATCGGAGAACGTCCGACCATCGACATGTGTAAGGACCATCGCCCACGCCCCGATGCGGTGGGCCGGGAATCCGGAGGACGGAAATGGCCCAGCAGAACACGAAGGCCAATGCGGCAGTCATCGAGCAGGTCGCGGCCCGGCACGAGCAGACCGGCTCGACGCTCATGAGTCTCGTCAGTCGCTCGGCCGGCACCGTTGAGGGTCTGCTAGGTACCAAGAACAGCGCGCTCGGTGTGGCGACGAACCAGGCGTGGGACGACCTGGTGACCTTCGCCCAGCGCAACCAGCAGGAGCTGCAGCATCTCGCCACCGGTATGCGGGAGACCGCCCGCGAGAACATCGCTCAGGACGAGGCCGGCGCCCAGGGCATTCCGCAGGGCACCAACTGATCTGAGCACGTCACCGTTCGTCGTCACCGTCGAAGGAGATCCGTCGTGGACCACATCAAGTACGAGTACGAGAACATCAGCGAGGCGGTGTCCGAGATGAAGCGGACCGCTGGGGCGATGCTGGAGGAGACCGAGTCGCTCAAGCGCGAGGTGAACCAGCTCGTCGGGGCCCCGGACGACTACACCGGTCAGTCGGCCTCCGCCTACGACGGCAAGGCCGTGGAGCTCTCGCGGCAGCTGCAGGCCAAGATCGAGCACCTGAACGAGCTCCACCGGATGGTCCAGCAGGGCGCCGAGGACGTGCAGCTCCAGGACCGTGCGGGCGCGGGCAGGTTCTGACGACTCGGCCGGTGTCACCCCGGACCGGGGTGACACCGGCCGGTCTCCGCTGCGAGGAACGGAGCAGAGATGGCTGAGGACACGAAGGTCGACCGGACGGCCATCGAGGATGCCGCGGGCAAGCTCGGCAAGCTGATGGACGACATGAAGGCGTTCACCGATCTCGACCCGCACTGGCCGGACGCGGGCAAGTTCTCCGTGGCCCAGTACGTCGAGCGGCGGGTCGACGACCGGCGCAACGCCGTGATCGACCACGCGAAGCGGCTGAAGACGATCCTGGACGCGATGGAGCCCTCGCTGAAGGACGTGTCGAAGCTGCTCACGGAGGTCGACTCCGACAGCGCCGCCGCGGTCGGCAAGCGCATCGACCAGCTTCGCGCCGACGCGGACAAGCAGATCGTCGACCGCGCCAACGAGATCGAGCACGAGCAGCACAACTTCACCACCGGCGACGAGTCGGAGGCGAGCAACACCTCCGACGGCGACGGCTACGACGACACCCAGGGCCAGATCATCACCGGTGTGCCCAAGGGCGAGGAGGGCGTGGGCAGCGTCCCGAAGGACGAGGTGCTCAACGCCCCGAGCCAGACCGAGGACACCGACCAGGACACCACTGATGAGGAGTTCCTGGACGAGTACAAGAAGGACAAACCCGGCTCCTGATCCCGGTCTCCGCCGCGCTGTCACCGCATTCCCGAGAGGACACCCAGGACCATGGTCGATCAGACACGCGTCGACGTCGGCGCCGTCACCGCATCTGCCGACGCGGTCGGTGCTCTGCTGCCCCCGAGCTCGGCCTCCCGGGACCGGCTCGGCGCGGACTGGTCGCCCTCGGGGCCGTTCGCGGCGGCGCAGCAGCTCGACGCGGTGACCGATGCGCGCACCCGGGAGCTGCTCGACCACGTCACCGCTCTCCGCACCGAGCTCGGGGAGTTCGGCGGCGCCCTCGCCGACACCGCCCGCAACCTGGTCGAGACCGACGTCGTCTCCGGTACGCGGGTGACCGACCTGCCCGGTGACGAGGTCGTCGATGCCTGACGCCGACGACCCGGACGCGTTCGGTCTCGCCGGACAGGACACCGCACCCCCGCCGGCGTTCGACGCCGCGGACTTCAAGACCTGGACGACGTTGCAGTTCCAGGTCGAGGGCATCGCGCCCCAGGAGGGTCAGTCGCCCGCCCCGGCGGCGTGGAAGAAGTTCGGCGACCAGTTCCAGACCGCCACCGAGCGTCTCCAGTCGATCAACGACGACGTCGCGAAGCTGGTCAAGCAGGTCGACGAGGCGCTGGAGGGGCAGGCCGGATCGGCCTTCCAGGACTACGCGAACGGCGTGCTGAAGGAGAGCAAGGCCTTCGCCGCGGTCCTGGCGGACAAGAAGTACGCCGACACCGTCCGCGGCATCGGCACCGACATCGCCGCGTTCCGCGACAAGTGGTGGGAGACGGTCCAGCAGAGTTGGAAGGACCGTCGCGCGGCCCAGGACAAGGTGCGGGCGAAGGCCATCTCGGCCGTGACGCTCGCCGCGGCGGTGGGGGACACGTCCCTGATCGCCGATGTCGTGCAGACGTACAAGAACGTGGTCCGCCGCATCGAGAACGAGTACGAGGACAAGCTCGTCAAGGAGCTCCAGAAGCAGCTGGGCGGGCTGGCGGACGACTACTCGACGGCGGCCAAGGACATGGCTTCGCTGGACATCGTGCGTGGCGAGAAGGCGCAGGGGTCGAAGTCGGCCGTCGCCAAGCTCGACAAGGACGACGACAAGAAGGACGGCGACAAGGACAAGGACAAGGACGACGATGAGGTCGAAAGGGACAGGCACGACGACAAGTACAAGGACGAGGACGACGAGGGCAAGGACGGCGGCACGGACGGGGAGAAGTCTCCGGCCGTCGAGGAGCTGGAGGAACGCGTCGACGAGCTGGAGGAGCGGGTCGAGAAACTGGAGTCCGGCGGCGAGGGCACCGGTGGCTTGGGCGACGACCTCGGCGACGGCTCTGGCTCTGGCTCTGGTGAGGGCTCCGGTACCGGCGGGGGCACGGGCGGTGGCACGGGCTCCGGCGGTGGGAGCGGAGGCGGCGACTCCGCCCGCGACAAGGCCCTGAACGACGCCAAGAACGCGGCCGGCAAGGCGATCGACGATCTGGCCGGTGGTGGCGCCACCGGCGGGGGGGGCCGGGCAGTGGTACCGGTGGGGGCCCCGGTTCCGGCTCCGGGGAGAAGGGCGGCTCCGGCGGAGGCGTCCCGGCCCCCGAGATCCCGGATCTGTCCACCGAGTCGCCGGGCGGCGGCGCCGCGGACGGCACCGGGGGCGGGACCGGCGGCGGGACCGGCGGCGGTGGCACGGACCCGCAGCGTCAGGCCGCGCTCGACCAGGCGAAGAAGGCAGCCGGAGAGGCGATCGACGACCTCCGCGGCGGGGGCTCCGACCCGACCCGGGACTCGGCTCTCGAGGACGCGAAGAACGCCGCGAACCGTGCGATCGACGACCTGGCGGGCGGCGCCGGTGGCCCCGGCGACGGTTCGTCCGGCGGTGGCCTGCCGGGATCGGGCGGTGGCCTGCCGGGATCGGGTGGTGGCACGCCCGGATCGGGGACGGGCGGCGGGGCGAAGTCACCGTCGTCGGGCGGCGGCAGCGGGTCCGGGGCGGAGGCAGCCAAGCGCGACCAGGCCCTGGAGGACGCGAAGAAGGCCGCGAACGAGGCCATCGACGATCTGCAGAATCCGGTGTCCGAGGGCGGCTCCGGCGACGGGAGCGGCTCGGACACGGGGAGCGGTTCTGACACGGGGAGCGGCTCCGACACGGGGAGCGGTTCCGGCGGGGCGAGCAGCGATCCCACGCGCGACCAGGCGATGGAGGACGCGAAGTCGGCCGCCCAGAAGGCGATCGACGAGCTGCGTACCGACGACCCGGCCCGCAACGAGGCACTCGACCAGGCCAAGGAGGCCGCGAACAAGGCCATCGACGACATGGGCCGCGAGGGCGACACGGCGCTGAACCCCGGCGACCGCGGCCTGCTCGACCAGGCACACGGGGCGGCCAACAAGGCACTCGCCGAGCTGGGAGCGGACGCCACGCCGGAGGAGCGGCGGGCGGCCGTCGAGAAGGCGATCGACGACCTGGGCAACCCCACCGGCGACCCGCACCGCCAGGCCGTCCTGGACGAGCTGAAGGACACGGCGACCGACGCCCTGGGCGACGATCCGCACGGCCGGACCTCGGACGCGATGGACAAGGCGTTCGAGGCGCTCGGTCAGGACGCGGCCGACAAGACCGGCCTCGGCGGCGACGCCGGGGGCAGCACGGCGAGCGAGGGCGGCGGCTCCGGCAGTGGCAGCTCGGTGACGCCGCCGGATCTGCCGTCGGCGTCGGAGCTGATGGGCGAGGACGGCAGCGGCGGTGGTGCGGGCGACGGTTCCGGCGACGGTGCCGGGAGTGGCCCGGGAGGCGGCTCCGGCAGTGGCAGCTCGGTGACGCCGCCGGATCTGCCGTCGGCGTCGGAGCTGATGGGCGAGGACGGTACCGGCGGTGGCGCGGGCGGCGGCTCGGGCGACGGCGCCGGTGGTGCCGGGGGTGGTCTCGGCGGTGGTGCAGGTGGCGGCCCGGGTTCCCTCGACCCGAGCCACGCACAGTTCGACACCGACGTCGCGTCCGAACGTGGCTTCAGCACCCCACCCGGTGGGATCCCGAACGGGCAGGTCCTGCCCGCCGCCAACGGCGGTGCCGCCGGTCCGATGGGTGGCGGCATGCCGATGGGTGGCATGCCCATGGGTGGCGCCGGGATGTCGCCGCAGGGCATGGGACAGGAGCGCGAGCGCGAGCCGCACACCTGGCTGCAGGCCGAGGGCGGGATCTGGGACGAGGACACCGACCACCTCGCGCCCGGTGTGATCGGACGGACCTGACCGTGACCGCCCCCGTCCCACCGGTGGACGCCGGTTTCGACGCGGTCGTCGCCCAGCTGCTCGCGGCCGACCCGGACGTGCTGTATCGGCGGGCGGCCGCGGTCGACGCGGTCGTCGCCGAGCTGGAGACGGCCCGCGACGGCCTGCGCCGCGAGACCCACCGCGTCCAGGAGGTGATGCTCGGCGCGACCGCCGACGGGTTCGTCGCCGAGTCCGCGGCGAAGGCGGCCGCGATGGAACGGTCACTGGACGCCGTCCGGAGCTGGTCGCCCGCGCTGCGCCGCGCGGCCGACGAGCTCGCCCGTGCCCGCAGCGCGGCGCAGTCGTTGCGTGAACAGCGCGCCGCCTGGGCCGGGCACCCGCAGGCAGCCGAGGTCGAGGAGACCTTCGCCGCGGCGGCCCGGGCCGAGCTGGCCCGCGTGGAGACCGTGCTCGGCGCCGCCGGCGGCACACAGCAGCCGATCGCGGCGGTGCCGGGATCGGTGCCCGCCGGCGGCACCACGGCGACGCCGACGTCGGCCACCGCACCGCCACAGCCGACGGTGGTCACCGCGATGCAGCAGACCTCGCCGGCCCCCACGGCCGGGATCCCGGGGCTGACCGCACCCGGCCCGGAGGCGGCCGGCGTCCGTGCGGCCTCGGTTCAGGCGACCCCGACCCCGGCGACCGTCGGCGCGGTACCGGAGGGCACGCCCGCGGCGCCGGGCGAGGTGGCGTTCGCTCCGGCGGCGTTCGCACTCGGTGGTCAGGCGCTCGGTGCCCCGGCCGCCGCTCCGGCCGCGGCGGTTCCCAGCGGCACGCTGCAGTCCGCTCCGGTGCTCGCCGCGCGGGCCCCGACCGTGGCCCCGTCGGGGGTGCTGGGACGCCCGACCGAGACCGGCCGGGCGGTCACGCCGGCGACGGTCACCGTGCCGGACGGCACCCGGACGGCTCCGGCCACGCAGGAGCCCGTCGCGCCCGTGCGGTCGCTCGGGGCCGTCGTCCCGGGCTCGTCCGCCCAGAGCGACGCCGCGATGCCGGGCGGCGTCGTCGGGATGGCCACCGGCGGGGTGCTCGGACGCGGCGGGACCGAAGGCCGGACCCCGGCCGGGACGGCTCCGTCCCCGGCGGTGGAGCGGACCGACGCGACCCGTCGCGGGTCGGAGCGCGCGACCGGCGCGGAGACGGTCGATGCCGTGGCGGTGCCGCAGCTCGAGGCACCGCGGACCGCGGGGGTGTCCGCCTCCTCCACGACCCCGGAGCGGGTCCGTCCGGACCTGGGCCCGGTGCCGTCGGCGCCGGCTCCGTCGTCCTCGCTTCCCGCGTCGTCCGGGGGAGCGGCGACCCGGATGCCGACCCTTCCGGTCACCGGCGACACGGCGGCCATCGCGACGCTGCCGGTCACCACCCCCACCCCGGACCCCCGCAGCGGCGGTCGCCTCCCCCTCGGCCCGGCCGGCGCCGACGTGGGAACGCCCGGCGCCGGGCCGACGGGGGCCCCGTTCATGCCGATGGGTGCCGGGATGGCCGGCGGGATGAACCAGAACGACGACCGCACCCGCGAGACCTCGCTGACCGCTGATCCCAGCAACTGGCGCGACGACGGCGTACCGGGCGTGCTGGGCCGAACCTGAGTCCCGCACCCGCCCGACCACACGAGGAGGAGACACCCATGAGCGACGCCACCGACCACGAGGCCTACTACGCCAGGCGGCTCGACGAGTCCTTCGACCAGCTCGAGCAGGAACGTGCGCGGGTCGGCGAGGTCAGCCGGGTGTGGAAGGAGGAGCAGACGACGGTCGTCGCCAAGGACCGGTCGTTCACCATGACCTTCGACGGCCGTGGTGACCTCACCGACCTCAGCTTCCACGGCACCCGGTACCGCTCGCTGGCACCCACCGAGCTCGCGCACCTGATCGTCGCGACGCTGCAGTCCGGGCGGTTGCAGGCCCTGGAGCGCACCGCGGCGATCGTCCAGGAGGGCGGCGGCGCGGACGGGCTGGACCTGGTCGGACTCGCGACCGGCAAGGTCGACCCCGCCGAGATGATCGAGTCCCTGATGGGTTCGATGTTCGCCGAGATGGGCGTCGAGGACCCGACCCGGGGTGAGCGTCGTGGCCGATGAGACCTACGTCGACCTCCCCGGCGTCCGGCGCAACGCCGACGGGGTGCGTCGCATCCGCAGCGACCTGGCGGGCCCGTTGGAGCGTCTGAACGCACTCAGCGCGCAGTACGAGGGCTGCTGGGGCAGCGACGACATCGGCAAGGCCTTCGGGGAGAAGTACTCGCCGGACTCGACCGAGGCCCGCGCCGGCGTCGGCGAGACGACCGAGGGGCTCGACCTCTACGCCGACAACCTCGAGATCTCGGCGGAGAACCTGACGCGGCTCGACGAGGACAACGGCTCGCACGTCCCGCCGATGCCCGACGCGAGATGACCACCCGCACCGACCCGTGCGGGCCCGCACCTGCGGGTGGGGCGTGGACGCCCGCGTAGTGCCCACCGGCGCCGAGGAGCCCGCAGCGGACCCGTCCGCCGGCCCGGAGGCGGCCCGACCCGACCCCGCCCGGCGGCAGCGCCGGGGCATCGCACCACCCGGAACGAGGAAGGAGGGATCCCTGCGATGGCAGGACAAGGCGGATCGACCGAGCTGCCCGACTCCCTCCAGAAGTTCTTCAAGGTCACCCTCGGGATGGAGTGGCCGGAGGGCAACGAGGGCAACCTCCGAGAGCTGAGCGCAGCATGGGCCGACCTCGCGGCCGCGCTCGAGCGGGCCGCGCTCGATGCGCGGCGGTCCGGTGACGCGCTCGACGACGTCCTGCGCGGTGACACCGGCGCCGCGAACGCGAAGCTCATCGGCGAGGACTACGCCGCCAGCCTCACCGAGCTGGCCAACGGCGCCGACGAGTTCCGGAAGGCGACGAAGAACGCCGCCGCGGACATCCAAAAGGGCAAGATCATGCTGGTCGTGATGGCCGCGATGACCCTCGCGGCCGTCATCGAACTGCTCGTGTCGCTGTTCGGGGCGATCTTCGTCCCGGCCGTCCTCGCCGCGGCCCGGGTCACTTTGTGGGCGCTGCTGCGGCAGATGGTCAAGCAGATGATCCAGGCGGTCGCGCGGCTGGGGTTGAACAAGGCGTCCGCCCAGACGTTGCTGCGGGGGATCTCGAAGGCGCTCGCCGAGGCGACCAAGCGGGCGGCGCTCTACGGGGCGGGCGGCGCCGGGCTCATGGCCGGCCTCGACGGTCTCATCCAGGTCGGGCAGAACAGCGCGGGTGGCCGCGAGGGCTACGACCTCGACTCCATCGGGCACAGCGCGATCGGTGGTGCGATCGGCGGGGCCGGCGCCGGGCTCGCGCGCGCGGCGGCCGGCGGCGTCCGCAGCTGGAGCAACAGCGCGATGCGCAACCTCAACCGGGCGCGCCGGCCGGAAACCCCGCCCCTGCAGCTCGCCCGCCACGTCCGCGCGTTCGGCATCCTCGGCTACGCCGGCGCACAGATCATGACGGCGCCTGCGTCCGGTGCGGTCATCAACGCGGTGTTCGGGGAGGACTCCAACCCGTTCTTCGGCGCCATCGGCGCGCTCGGCGGAATGCGCAGCCGGCCCGGTGGCGACTTCGGGATCGCCGCGAGCAAGTTCCCCGCACTGAGCCCGACCTCGCTGCTGGACCACATGAAGAAGGAGGGGCTGGGGCCCTCCGCGACCCCGCCGCCCTGGATGGCCTCCGGTGGCCCGGGAGCCGGCGTCACCACCCCCACGACGTTCGACGGAGGGGGGCCGCCGACCGGGCCCCAGCTCGCCGACGACGGGACGACGACCCGCGGCGACGACGGGGACTCCTCGCCGTCGACGCGGTCCCCGGAGCAGGGGGTGGGGGACCGTCCGCCGCTGGTGATCCCGTCGGCGCCGACGGTGGGGACCCCCCTCTCCGCGGTGCCGGAGTCCTCGTCCCCGGGGGCCGTCACCGGATCGTCCGCGGCGTCCTCCCAGCCGTGGAGCTCGGCCGCGGGTGCCCGACCGGAACCGGTGTTCTCGTCCGCTCCGCCGTCCCCTGCGCCGTCCTCTGCGTCGTCCGTGGTCGACCCCGACGCGTCGTCCCCGGCCGGGAGCAGTGCGGCCGGGAGCAGCGCGGCGGGGAGCAGCGCCGCGGGCAGCACTGCGGCTGAGAACAGCGCCGCGGGGAACAGCGCCGCGGGGAACAGCGCCGCCGGGAACGATGCCGCCGGGAACGCGACGGGCAGCGCGGCCGGCGGCGATCCGGCGGGCCGTGGTGCCGCGGGGATCGACTCGGCCGGTGGCACCGCTGCGGGCAGCGCAGCGGCCGGGAACCCGACGGGTGGCGATCGGACGGGCGGCGCCTCCACGAGTGGCCCCGACACGGGTACCGACGCGGCAGCCGGGAACGGCACCCGCGGCAGCGACACGACGGGCGGGGCGATTCCCCGGGCCGACGTGACGGCCGGCGGGACGTCCGGAGGCGACGCGGCCGGTGGCGGCGTGCTCGGCGCCGAGCCCGGTCTCGGCGACACCGGGCTCGGCGGTGCGCACGGCTCCACCACGGAGCTCGGCAGCACCCCCGGCGGCAACGCGGAGTTCGGCAGTACCTCCGGCGGAGATGCGGCGAGCTCCGCCACGCCCGGCGGCAGTGTGGCGAGCTCCGCCACCCCCGGCGGCAGTGTGGCGGGCTCCGCCACCCCCGGCGGCAGTGTGGCGGGCTCCGCCACGCCCGGCGGGATCGTGGCGGGTGTCGCCACGCCCGGCGGCACCACAGCGAGCTCTGCCGCGTCCGGCGGGAGCGCGGCGGGTTCTGCCACGCCCGGCGGAAGCGCGGCGGGCTCCGCCACGCCCGGCGCCACCACGGCGAACGGGAGCTCCACGGGCGGCGGGGCGGCGGGCAACACCCCGCCCGGGAGCAGCTCGAACGCCCACGGGACGACCCCTGAAACGGCGGTCGGAGGTTCCGCGGAGACCCCGACCCCCGCGTCGGTCAGCGAGGGCCGTGGGGAGAGCACCTCCCCCCGGGACGCCGTCGTCGAGGGTGAGGGTTCCGGCCGCGGTGCCGAGACGCCCGGCGCCGTCGGAACGGTGCGGCCGGATGGTGGTGCCACGCCGGGCGCGGTCTCCACCGGCGACGGTCCGCCCACCCCCGGCATCGCCCGGGACGTCGACACGACCCGCCCGACCGAGCCCACGCCGGCCACCCGCGACACGACGACCGACTCCCCCGGTGGTGTGTCCCGGGAGCCGGTCCCTGGTGCGCAGACCACGAGGGGGGACTCCGGAGGCACCGCGGCCCCGAGCGGCCCCGAGGCGTCTCCGCCCCGGAGCGCCGACGACAGCGGGGGCCGTGCGGTGGACGGCTCCGTCCTGTCCGCGCCGACGTCCGTCACGGCGGTGACGCCGCAGCCCACGACGTCGGGCGGCGGCCGCGACGCCGTCGCGCCGTCCGGTGGCGGCCGGGACGCCACGACGTCGTCCGGTGGCGGGAGGGACACCGCGTCGTCGTCCGGCGGGGGACGCACCGACACCACTGCGACCGGCACCGGGTCCGGGGCGGGCACCTCCCGTTCCGGTCGTCCGGGGCTGTCGGTCGAGACCGCGGCCGGGGACGGGCGCACCGTCGGGGGCGGGTCCACCGCCCCCACACCGACGAGTGGCGGCCGCGGCGGCGATCCCGTCACCGCCGACGGGTCCCGTGCCGGGGACGGCCCCCGGGACGAGGTGTCCCCGGTCGGCCCGGTCGACGGGGACCGGGCCACGTGGGAGACCTCGGGATCCCCCTTCGCCACCGACGACGTGTCCCCGCTCGTCGAGCGCGGTGAGTCCCCGGTCCTGCCGGCGACCGTGTCGCACACGCCGACCAGCGGCACACCCCCGACGACCAGCACGCCGGCCGCGGCCGGCAGCACGCCGCCGGCGACGAGCAGCGTCCCCCCGACGAGCAGCACGCCCCCTCGGGTCCCCACCCCGGTCCCGTCCGGGGCGACACCGGCCCCGCCCGCACCGGTGTCTGCAGCGTCCTCGGCCACCCCGGCCACGACGGCCGGTCCGGCCACGACGTCCACCGCGACCCGCACCGACGGCGCCCCGCCGGCCGCGGTACGCACCGGCACGGACACCACGGCGCGGACGGGAGATCCCTCGTCCGGCGAGCACCGCACGACCACCTCCCGTACCCCGGACGGGGAGTCCCGCGGCACCGAGTCGCGCCCGGCGACGTCGGCCGGCCGCACGCGCACCCGCGACGAGGAGGACTCCGCGGTCGTCCTGCCGGTGCCGGCCCCCCATCCCGCCGACGTCGGTCCGCCCGCCCCACGCAGCGGCGACGACGGGGGACGGTCCGCATCGCTACGCCCGGAGCACGGCGCGCCGGTCACGCCGGTCGGCTTCCGTGAGTTCAGCAGCGCGGTCGGTGAGGACGCCCGCGGCCCGATCCGTGACGCCACCGACGCGTTCGTCCGCGACGTCCTGACCACACCCCCGGACCGCCCGGCCCGTGCCATGACGATCACCGGCCACGGCAACGGGTCGATGCGCCGCATGCCCTGGTCGGTCGACGGCACCTCCACCGGACGGGCCCGCGCCGAGGCCGTGCGGGCGGTCGTCCTGGAGCGGCTCGACGAGCTCGCGAGGGAGGGTGGCCTGGGCGGCCGGGAGCCCTCCGAGTTCCGCGTCCTGGTACGAGCGGACGCGACGCCGCTCACGTCCGGGGCGCTGCGCGACACGAACCGGGTCGCGATCATCGACTACACCACCGACGACGTCGCCGGCACCCGGTCGGAGAGCACGGTGACGTTCGGCTCCGGCCAGCACCGCCCCGATCCGGGGGCCGACGCCGACATCGTCGCGCTCGCGGGACAGATCCGCGAACGCCTCCGCGGCGGCGGCTCGGTCCGGGCGGAGATCATCGGTGACGGCACCGGCCGTCCGGCGCAGCGGCTGGCGCACCACGGCGGGGCACTGATCGAGTCGTCCGGCCGGGTGGCCAAGACCCGGCTCGGCAGTGCCGAGAAGTGGGCCCGCGACCTGGTCAGCCACCCCGCCGACGACCCCCGTCCCCCCAGCCGGTGGGTGGTCCGGCCGCCGTCGCCCGGGCCCGAGGCGCTCCTGGAGCAACGGCGTGTCGCCGGCCGGGAGCGGGCCGGCAACGTCGCCGAGCGGCTCCGCGAGCTGCTCGGCCCGCAGGCCGACCGCGTCCACATCGCGACCCGGGCCGCCGTCGACACCCCGGACGGCTCGGTCCCGGAGCCGTCGCGGACGGTGCGGGCCGTCGTCGAGCAGGACGCGGCGCGCCGGCCCGAGACGCTCGGACGCCGCGATCCCGGCGAGGACCTCGCGCCCCCGCGCGACCGTGACGGGCTTCGTGACGGGCTCCGTGACGTCGAACGGGACAGCGCCCGCGACGGCGACGGGAGCGACAGTGGGCGGAGCGACAGCGGGCGGAGCGACAGTGACCTGAGCGATGCCGCCCTGAGCGACGCCGCCCTCGCCGCCGCGCCCGTCCACATCCCGTTCGCCGAGGGCTCCCACCGGATCGCCCACAGCCACCGCGCGGCGGTCGACCGTGCCACCGATGCGTGGATCGCCGACGTCGTCGCCGCCCGCAGGGCAGGGGGCCCGACGCCCGCGCTGGTGGTCACCGGGCACGGCAACGGGTCACGTGAGGTCGTGCGGCCGTGGGCCGACCGCACCGGCGCCGAGGTCACCGGCCGTGACCGGGCCCGCTCGGTGCACGACGTCGTCGAGCAGCGCCTGGCCGAGCGGCTGCGCACCGACCGGCCCGGTGGTCTCACCCGCGAGGACTTCCGCATCGTGTCCGCCGGCAGCGCGCTCCCGCCCACCCCGGACGCGCCCGCCGAGCAGCGCCGCGTCGCCGTCATCGAGCAGCGCGCCGACGACGTCACCCGCACCGACTCGGTGCACGACGTCGCCTTCGACTCCCACGTCACCCGCCTCGGCGACGATGCCCGCCGTGACCTCACGACCTTGGCCGGCGAGGTCCGCGAACGCGCCCGCCTGGCCGCCGAGGCCGGGGAGCCCCCGCCGCGGGTGGAGCTGGTCGGCGACGGGATGGGCCACCGCGCCGACCGCCTCCGCGGCGGTGCGGAGTCCCTCGTCGGTCGGGCCGACACCGACCGGGCCGGGCGTCCCCGCAACGACGTGGCCCAGCGGCTGGCGACGGGCCGGGCGCGGGCACTGGCCGCGGCCGTGTTCCTGCGCGGGCAGCTCGCCGATGTCCCCGGGGTGCGGATCGTGCATCGCGCCGCGGTCGACGCACCGGACGGTGTCGTGCCCCGGCCGAGCCGCGGCGTGCAGGCGCACGTCGACGCGCCGGTGCCGCGCACCGTCATGGGCGACCCGCAGGGCCGTCACCTGCAGGACGTGCCCCGCCGGGTGCACGTCCCGTTGCTGGGCGGCCGGTTCACCGCCGACGTCCGCCGCGCGCTGGACCTGTGGATCGCCAGGACCGGCGACCCCTCCGCAGTACATGTGTGGGCCGACGCCCCCGGTCGTCCCGGTGGCCTCTCGGACATGGCCCGGCGCCGCCTGACCGAGCTCGGGGTCACGGTCCGTGACATCTCCACCGACCTCCCGTCCGGCACCCGTGCCACCGACCGGATCCTCCACCACCGGGTGCGCACCGGGTCCTTCACCGGTGTCGGCACGGACGTCGCGCTGTCGGTCATCCACTCCGAGGGTGGGATCTGGGCCGACCCGGCCGTGCGCGCCACCGGCGACGGCCCACCCGCTCCGCTCCCGGCGACGATGCCGCGCATGCCCGCCGGCGTCACCGACGGGGAACCGCTGTTCCCGCTGCTCACCGGCCATGTCGACGGCCTTGCGGGGCCCGGCACCGGACTGTTCGTCGCGCCTCCGGGCTCGGCGTTGCTGCAGACCCTGCTCAACTCCGACCGGCTCGGCGAGGACGGGTTCCTCACCGGCCGCCTGCAGGAGCACCTCGACGGGCGCCCGGTGGACCTGACGGCGCGGGCCGACCGCGGCACCGAGGCCGACCTGCGCACCGACCTCGGCGCCGGCCGGTTCCGGGTCGACGACCACGTCCTGTCGCCGTGGACCGGCCGTGACGTGCCCGCCCCGGCCGCCGCCTCCCGCTCGATGCTGCGGGTGCAGTCGGTGGGCCCACAGCAGCGGCAGGCCGTGGCGGACCTCATCGCGTCGATGGTCCCGGGTGCATCGGCACGCCGGTCGGGGACGGCGACGTCCGCGCAGCTCGACGCACTGCTCACCCACCGGCCGTCGGCGCTGCACCAGGGGCTGCCCTTCGACGTCGAGATCGGCGGCCGCCGCTACGAGGCCGTCGTCGCCATCGACCACGTCCCCGGACGGCGGGCCGAGGGGCCCGATCCCGCCGCGCCGAAGACCGACGGCACCGAGCAGATCCGGCGCGGCACCGACAACCTCGTCGAGGGCCGCTACGACGACAGCAGCCGGGCCGTCCCGATCGCCGGTTCCGGTGGGTCGCTCGCCGGGTACGGCGGCGCCGCGATCACCGCGTCCGGGGGCGACACCGTCGGCCACCGGACCCGCAAGACGGTCAACAACGATGTCGGCTACGACGCCAAGCACACCCCGGCCGCCGACGTCCCGGTCCGCTTCACGGTCACCGTGCGCGACGAGTCCGGCGCCGTCGTCGGGCCCGGGCCGCGTGCCCTGGACGGCACCGCCACCGGGTGGTTCGACGAACCGAAACCGAACCCCGGCGCCCGCCCCGCCGTCGAGCTCGGTCCCGCCGCCGGCCCGGCGCTGTCCAACGCGGCCGTCCTCGACGTCCGCGGGGCCGGCCCCGACGCGGTCCTCGCTGCATTGGCCGACCAGCTCCCGCCCGGGTTGCTGCGCCCCGACTCGCCGGGCCGCAACCGGCTGGTGCACTTCCTCTCCGACAACAACCTGGCCCACCACTACGAGCGCTTCACCACGGGCTGGGTGCGCTCGGACGAGCTGCGCAACCCCGGTGGACCACCGGTCTACGTCGAGTCCCGGCTGGTGCCGAAGAAGGGGTCGTGGCTGGCCGAGCTCGACGGCAAGACCACCAAGCAGCAGCGCATCGACTGGGGTGTCGAAGGCAGCAGCAGCTCGCGGCTCGGCGTGTCCGGGGAGCTGCGCGGGGGCTGGCGGTTCATCCCGAAGCTGGCCTTCCTGCACCTGGGCCCGTACCTCGGGGTGGGGTGGCAGCGCAGCCGTGGGTGGGCGGCCACCCACATCGGAGCCTCCCGGCGCAACGTCGACCAGAGCTCCCTGGGCGCCTACGACGTCGAGTTCGTCCGCGAGACCAGGGTGCGGTGGGGGTCCACCAGCGCCGTCGCGCCACCGGCCCGGACACCGGTGGAGCTGGTGCTCGCCGACTCCCCGCACAACGCCCGCGACGCCGGCCTGCCCGTCACCGACGCCGTCCGCGACGCCCGCAACACCGACCGCCGGACCGACACCCTCCCGCCCTACCTGGCCGCGGGCCTGGGCATCGGCCGGGCACACGTGCACTCCCTCGGCGACGCACCGACCCGGCTGCGGGAGCGGATCGACCAGATCATCGCCTCGGTGGGCGGCCCGTTCGCCGACCTCGCCGACGGCGACGGCAGCCACCGTGTGTCGACGAGCAGCTCGACGGTCCGCGACCTCGGTGAGACCTGGCGGATGCTCGACCACAACACCACCCAGACAGTGCTGGGAAGCAGCGCCGACTCCCTCTACGACGGCGGCGTCGACCTCGTGCTCGCGCGCGACCGCTTCCGCCGCACCGAGTACCTGCACCTGAGGATCAGCGCCGAGATGCGCGACGTCGGCGACGAGGGCCCGCTGTCCGGGATCAGCGTCAAGACCAGCGCCGGCAACCGCACCGAGTCCGTCAGCGGCGCCGGAACCGGGATCGAGGGCTCGCTGGGCCTGCGGGCCGGACTGGGGTTCGAGGCCGGCGTGGCCTACCCGGGCCTGGGAGGACGGGCCTCGGCCGCCCTCGGCCACAGCGACAGCGGTGCCGGCGGCACCATCACCGGTCGTCGCGCGGTCGCCGGTCCTGCCGGCCCCTCGCACCGGGTCACCGGCCAGAACGTCTACACGATCACCGCGGAGCGGTTCAGCGAGACCAACGCGCTCGGGCGGCTCACCGGCATCGGGGCACCCGGTCGGCACGTGAGCCCCAGGACACCGGTGGCGCTGCCCGACAACGCCGCGCCGATCCGGGAGCCCTTCGCGCTGGACGTGCCGGTCGACGAGATGCTCACGCCGGGCACACCGCCCGAGGCCCAGCGCATCCGGAGCCGCCCGCGGATCACCATGGACAGTCCCGTCGGCCCCCGGCAACGGGACTTCGCGCAGACCCTGCTGGCCGACAGCACGTTCACCTGGATCGGCGGGGTCAAGGAACGCCGCACCGCCGCCGAGGCCGCGCTGGCCGCCGCCGCCGGGGGCGACGCGGTGCTGGGCCGCCGCGGGACGGAGGACGGCCGCGCGCTGGAAGCCGTCCTGGCCCCGCAGCGGGTGTCCAACGACCGCGGGGTCACCGAACGCGGAATCGCCACGCCCGAGCAGGTGCACAAGCGGCGCTGGCGGGACCGGAGGGGCACCGTCGTGTCCACGCTGGGCCTCTACGACCTGAGGGTCGTCGACGTGCGGCACTCGCCGTCCACCGAGCGGGCCCGCAGCGAGGTCGTCTACGGCGGCTACCTGGCCTCCGGCTCCTCCTCGAACGCCCGGGGCGCCCAGGCCCGCGGGGGATTCGAGGTGAACGACTCGTCGCTGACCGCCCAGGAGCTGGAACGGTCCTCGCGGTACCCGACGGGGTCGGGCGGGATCTACGGCGGCTACCAGGTCGGCGCCCGCGAGACCGAGGCCCGGGCGACCCTCGGCGCGCGGGAGACGTTCAACGACGGGTCCGGCGGCAGGTCGTTCGTCGTGAAGGCCCGTGGCGTGGTCACCCATCGGGCGACGTCCTGGGAGAGCAACCAGCTCCTCGACACCGTGCACACCCCCACCCGCCGGACGGCGACCCGCTACGTCGACCTGCCCGACCACGTGTTCCTCTCCGTCGGAGAGGAACAGATGCGGGCGTGGGGGCTGCTCCCGGCGGAGGAGAACCGCCCGCACCAGGCCCCGGTGGACCTGCAGGTGCCGCCGACGCTGCGCGGTGACGACCCCGTCGGCGGGCTGGGCTGGCCGACCGACGACGGGCTGCGTGCCCCCCTGGGGGACATCGAGCGGCAGCTCCGGAGGCACTTCGCGGGCCGGCTCGACGCCGAGGACGTCGCGCTGATCGCCGAGCGCCTCACCGATCCGCAGCGGGGTGTCTCCGCAGCCGACCTGAAGGGGCTGCACAGCAGCCTCGGCGGGGACGGGGTGCCGCTCGCCGCCTCCCGGCGGGGCTTCTTCGTCCACCACGACCTGTCCGCGCACCTGTCGTTCGTGCCGGACACCGCGCCGGGCGCCACCCGCGTCGAGCAGGTCGTCCACGACGGACACGCGCCCAAGGTCGAGCAGTACCTCGCCGACCAGGTGTCGTCGACGTCGGCGCACACCTCCGGACCGGTCGCGCAGGTCGGCGGCGCACTCGGCGGCCGCGGCGGCAGCGGGGGCGAGGACCCGTACTACGGCGGCGGCTCCGGTGGGCTGGGTGCGTCCTCGTCGCGGACCGACACGCACACCGACACCACGGCCGACACCGTCCGCGGGTGGCGCTTCCTCGGCTACGACGGGCCCACCGCGATCATCGGGCAGACCGGTCGCCTCGCGCTGACCGTCGCCCGCGACGGCGAGACCATCCCCGGGCCGACGTCGGCGCCGTTCACGCTCCGGCACCGCGTACCCGCGGCCTTCCTGTCCTCGCTGCCGGACCTTCCGCAGCCGCCGCCGGACCAGACCCGCCCCGCCGCCCCCGGCGGTGACGCGCCGCGGATCGACCCGGACACGACGATGGGCACCGTCCGCACTGACGGCGTCGCGATCAGCCGCGCTGTGCAGGACCACCTCGCGACGGTGGACGTGCCGGACGCGTTCCGCCGGCCCGGCGAACCGGGCCGCCACCAGCTCGACGTGCTGTTCTCGCCCGAGCACCTGGACTCCTGGATCCCGTCGATGCTGAAGGGCCCGGCGACGTTCCCGCCGGTCGTGCACCCCACGCAGGTGGGGGTGACGCTGACCCCGCGGATCTCGGTGACCCCGTCGTCCCTGCACACCGACGGGGTGTCCGCTGCGCTGACCCTCGGCGCCGAGTCCAACCTCCACATCGGGAACCAGACCGCCTCGTCGCAGAGCCACTCCGGTGACGTCGTCGGCTCGGTCATCGGCGAGGGCCGTGACGTCGGCAGCAGCCGCGGTGACGCGCGCGCCGAGGGTGCGGCGGGCGCCGCGACCAGCAACCGCGGCGGTCAGGCCCCGTTGGCCGCCCGCGAGCACGAGACGAAGCTCGGTGATCCCGTCCGGCTGCTCGGCGGCCGGTTCGAGTACCGGGTCGACCTGGAGCTGAACCGGCCGGGCCGGGCGCCGCAGACGTTCACGGTGCCGACGGTGACCGGCCGCGGGATGCAGCTCTTCCTGGCCGAACGGCACGCCGCGGACCTGCTCGGCCCGATGCCCGAGACGGTGCGCACCGCGATGGAGCAGGAGAAGGCCCGCGCCGGGGAGTGGCGGACCGCCGACGCCGCCCTGGTGGAGCTGCAGCGTCGCAACGACCAGCTGTGGCTCGACGCCGGTCCCCGCGGTCGCGCGACCCTCGCCCGGGACCGAGCCACCGAGATCGCGGCGATCGACGCCGACCGCCGGGCCGCCGCCACCCGGTTCGAGGAGGCGGCCCGGGCCTGGGCACGGGCCAAGACCGACCTCGACCGCCGCGTCCGTGAATGGGTGAGCCCCGGTACCGGCCGCGACGATGCCGTCCCGCCCCCGCCCGTGCGTCCGGCCCCGCCACCCCCTCCGGACCGCCCGGCCCCGCCGGTCCCTGCGCCGGCCCGGGACGTCCCGCCGCCCGCACCGACACGTGCTGCCCCTCCGCCGCCGAGCGATGCGCCGCCGCCCCCGGCCGTGCCGCACCCGTCGGTGCCCGAGGTGCCCACCGACGCCCAGGCCGCGGCGATCGGCCGGGCCCTGCAGGTCTACGACCGCCCGTCCGGCCCGGACGAGGTGCGCGAGGCGTACACGCAGTGGCGCGGGCGCGGCGAGCCGATGCCGCGCGGCGGCGACTGGTCGCTGGCCGCGGCCGTCGCGAACCCGGACCGGGCCGGCGACGGACCCGGGGCCCACGCGATCGGTGTGGAGGCGGAGTTCCTGCGCCACCGGCTGGTCAACCTCGAGGAGTACGTCTCCTCCGGCGACGAGCTCGCCGGCTCCGCGGCGCTGACCGCGGTGGCCGAGATCGGCCCGGCGGGGATGACGCTGGAGCTGATCACCGAGCCGGCTCGCCTCCTCGACGGCGACGTCGACCGGATCCCCGTCGAGGAGAGCACGGCGGCCCTGGACGGGGTGCTGAACCGGCTGGCGGCCATGACCGGGTCCACGCCGCTCTCCACCATCTTCCCCTCGCCCGAGTACCGGCTCTCGCCCGATGCCGACGGCGTCCGGGTCGAACCGACGACGGGGGGCGTCGGCGTGGCGGTGTCGCCCCACTACACCGCCGGGACCGCCGTCGCGGGTCTCGCCGACCTGCTGACGTGGTTGTCCGGTCGTCCGGCAGCGGTCGACGTGTTCCCGGCCCGCGCGGCGCGCCTGCACCTGGCGGACGGGTTGGACCTGGGACGGCGGCTGGCCGAGGAGATGGCGACGGACCCGGCGTTCGCCGGTCGGGCGCCGCACACCTGGGCCGCGACCCGGGCGGCCGTGCACGGCACCGTCGCCGCGCTGTACCTGCAGTTCGCGGCCATGGCACAGCATCTGCACGCCAATGCCGGGGTGTCGCTGACCAAGAACTTCTCCGCGTTCAACCTGCGGCACTTCCCCGACCACGTCGTCGAGGGGACCGGCCCGGAGGGCGCGGCCTGGCTGCGCCGCCACTCGGCCACGGTGATGGACCGGTTCGCCTCGACGTTCCGTGCGGTGGACACGGGCGAGGGGCGCGGTGACCCCGACGCCGGCCTGCTCGACCGACGGCTCCCGCCACGCTGGAGAGACGACACCGAGCGGAGCACCGCGACCCTGCGCGACTGGTTGTACGGCGGGTTCGGCGACGACCCGCACCGGCGCCGGGTGGGTCCCGACGAGGCACTGGGCATCCACACGGTGCTGCCGGAGCTCGACCACAACCGCGCCGCGAACGGCACCCCCCGCCTGGACCCGCCCGCCGCCGTCGGGGAGATGCGCCAGGAGGGGCCGCGCTCCCTGCACGTCGGCGGGTCGCCCTTCGCCGGCCGCCAGGACGTGCTGACCGGCATCCGTGAGATCGGTGCGGCGAGCCGGAACGCCTACGCCGCGGCGGAGGCACTGCGCGTACAGGAGACGATCGAGGCGACGCCGTTCGCCGCCCCGGGGACCTGGGCCCGTGCCGTGCGCGGCGAGAGCCTCGGCGCCGGGGTCGCCGCCCACGAGACCTGGCGGGGGAGGCCGACGGTCTCCCCAGGCACCGACCCCACCCGGGTCCCGGCGGCCGTCGCCGAGGTCGAGAACGCCTTCGGTGCCCGGCTGGCCCCGGTCGGGGACGGGCCGGCGGCGTTCACCACCGTCGTCGACCGGGTCCGCCACGCCGGCCACGGGGCCGACGCGATCGTCCACGCCTATCCGGCGGCAGCCGACCCCCGTCGTTCCTACGGCCGCGACGAGTGGGTCGGGCCGGTGCGCCGTGTCTGGAACCTGGTCAACCACGAGGGCACCGTCTGGATCGTCGACCCGCGGACCGGTACGGCCGCCGTCGCCGGTCCCGACTCGATCCCGCGGACCGGCCGGGTGTTCGCCGTGGGCGCCGATCCGGATGCGGCCCCGATCCGGTTCGCCTCCGACGACGCGTCCGGGGCCGCTGCGAGCTCCCCGGGAGCGGGGGCCCGCCCCGAGACCGGCCCGCCCGGCGACGGCCCGGACACCACGACCGGGCCGCCCGCCCCCACCCGGTCGTGGCGGCCGGGCCCGTTGTGGCACACGGACGGGACCACGGCCGCCGCCCCGCAGCTGCCGGACCCGCTGCTGCCCGCGCAGTGGGAGGCACGCCGCGGCGACGCGCCGTCCGGGACCGCGCACACCGAGCTCGTCCGCGTGCTGCGGCAGCCGGACGGCACCCTGACCCCGCAGGGCAACCCGGTGACCGTCGACGTACGCCGGATCGAGGTCGAGCCGGGACGCTGGGTGCGCGAGCTGACCCTGCCGCTGCACCTGGTCGGGGACCCCGCACACGTCGCCCGCGCCACGGACCTGGCCGCACAGGCGCTGCGCGAGCACGTCGACGGCCGCTACGAGCTGCCCGGCGGCGACCAGCTGCACCTGCGCATCGAGCCGTCCACGCGTGCCGACGCGAACCGCGTCCTGGTGACCTCCGAACCGGACTACACCGGGGCGAACTCGACGTCGCTGCACTGGCGGCTGGAGCACCTCGAGCGCGGCGACGACCCCGCACTCGCGGTCGGCCGCACGTTCCACGAGCTGCTGCACCGCGTGGGTCTGCCCGACCGTTACCGGGTCCCCGGTGCCGTCCTCGGCGGGGCCGTCGACGCGACCGGCGTGATGGGCACGGACTGGCGCAGCACGCTGCTCACCGACGCCGACCTGGCCCGGATCGACCAGGTCGCGCGCCAGGCCCCCACCCACGATCTGCCGCTGCCGGGGTCCAGGAGCGCCGCACCGCCGGTCGCGGGGAGCCCGGCAGCGCGCCGCGGTCCCGACGGGGAACCGATCGCGCCGGACTCCTTCGACTGGGGCCCGGTCCCGTCCGGCGACCGCGACAGCACACCCGGCTCGGAGCACCCGTACGACTCCGCGTACGACACCGACTCCGCGTACGACACCGACTCCGCGTACGACACCGACACCGCTCACGGGCCCGACGACGCGACCCGGCTCACCGTCGCGTTCGGCGAGGGTGACCACCGCGTGGACCCGACCGGGCGGGTCGCCGTGCAGGCCGCCACCGACCGGTGGATCGACGACGTCGTCGCGGCCCGCAACGAGGGCCGTCCCACTCCCGCCCTGACGGTGACCGGGCACGGCAACGGCTCCCGGTCGGCGTCCCGGGCGTGGGCCGACCGCACCGCTGCGGAGCGGACCGGCCTCGACCGGGCCCGCGCGGTCGAGGCGATCGCCCGGGCCCGCCTGCGCGCACGGATCGCCGACGGCGGGACCGACGGGCTCGCGGAGCGCGACTTCCGGATCGTCGCCACCGGGACGGTGCGGCCGCCGTCGCCCGGGGCGTCCCCGGCCGAGCACCGCGTCGCGGTGCTGGGACACGACACCTCCGACGTCACCGCCGTGGACTCGGTGCACGACGTGCCGTTCCGCAGCGGCGCCACCCGCCTGGACGCCGCCGCCCGACGCGAGCTGCAGAGCATCGCCGAACAGGTCCGCGAACGGGCCCGCCTGGCCCGCGCCCTGGGGCTGCCGCCGCCCCGCCTACAGCTCGTCGGCGACGGCATCGGACACCACGCCGACCGGCTCCTCGGCGCCGTGCGCCGGCAGCTGGGCGACGCCGACACCGACCGGGCGGGCCGCCCGCGCGACGACGTCGCGCACCGTCGCGCCACCGGCCACGCCCGCGCCACCGCGGCCGCCGTGTACCTGCGCGGCCTGCTCGCCGACGTCGAGGGCGGGGTCCGGGTCACCGCCCGGTCCGCCGTCGACGCGCCCGACGGCGTCGTCCCGCCCCCGTCGCGCGGGGTGCAGGCGCTCGTCGACCAGCCGGTCCGGCGCACCGTGATGGGCGACCCGCAGGGGCGTCACCTCGCCGACGTCCCGCGCCGGGTGCACGTCCCCCTGCTGAACGGCCGGCTCGACTCCCGGAGCCTGCGGTCGCTGGCCGCGTGGGCGCAGCGGACCGGTGACCCCGCCGCCGTGCACGTCTGGACCGACGCGGGACGACTCACCGAGACCGCGCGGGTCAGCCTGGACCGACGCGGGTTCACCGTCCGCGACGTCGCCACCGAGTTCCCCGCCGGAACCCGCGCCTCGGACCGCATCCTCAGCCGCCTGCTCACCGACGACCTCGACCGGGCCGGCGCCGACGTCGCCGTCGCCGTCCTGCACCGCGACGGGGGCATCTGGGCCGAGCCCGGTGTCCTCCCGGACACCCTGGAGCCGCTGCCGGAGGTGATGCCGCTGATGCCCCGCGGTCTCACCGACGGCGAGCCGCTGTTCCCCCTGCTCACCCGCCCCGACGACGGCTCGGGAACGCCGCCCACCGGGTTGATGGTCGCCCCGCCCGGGTCCCCGTTCCTCGGTGCGCTGCTGGGCTCCCCGCGCCTGGCCGAGGACGGCTTCGTCGCCGGCCGTCTGCACGGGTACCTGGAGACCCGGGGTCTGGTGGACCTCGACGCGCCCCGCGACCCGAACGCGGTGCGCGCGCTGCGC
This sequence comes from Pseudonocardia sp. Ae717_Ps2, assembly GCF_001932475.1. Taxonomy (NCBI): domain Bacteria; kingdom Bacillati; phylum Actinomycetota; class Actinomycetes; order Pseudonocardiales; family Pseudonocardiaceae; genus Pseudonocardia; species Pseudonocardia sp. Ae717_Ps2. Next base: position 4,587,261 of record NZ_MCIS01000001.1, on the reverse strand, counting down.
GACGACCTGGAGTCGGGCCGCTACCGGTTCGACGACGACGTCCTGGCCCCCTGGACGGGCCCGGACCCCGGCCCCCGGCGCGGCGCCGGGCCCGCCGGGACGGGATCGGCGACCCGCACCGCCGGCCCGGGGCCCGACCGGCTGCTGCGTGTGCGGACCGTCGGGGCCGACCAGCGCCGCGCCGTCGCCGAGCTGATCGACGAGATGGTCCCCGGCCGCCACCGCCGTCGGGAACCGGCGGTGGCCGAGCAGCTCGACGAGATGCTGCGTGCCCGGCCGGAGGCGCTGCACAGCGGCCTGCCGTTCGACGTCCGGGTCGGGGGCCGCGTCTTCGAGGCCGTCGTCGCGATCGACCAGGACCCGGCCCGGCCCGGCCCGGTCCGCGGCCCCGACGCCCCGGCCGCGACCGACGGCACCGAGCAGATCCGCCGGGGCACCGCCACCTACGTCGAGGGCCTCGCCCACACCTCCGGCCTGTCGGTCCCGGTGGTCGGCACCGGCGGCTCCATCACCGGCTTCGGTGGCGGCGGGGTCACCCTCGGCGGCAGCGACACCGTGCACCACCGCACACGCAAGACCGTGAACGTCGACATCGGCTACGACGGCAAGCACCCCCCGGCCGGCGACGTCCCGGTGCGGTTCACCGTGACGCTGCGCGACGACACCGGGGCCCTCGTCGGACCGGGCCCACGTACCCTCGCCGGCACCGCGAGCGGCTGGTTCGACACCGCCGACCGCCGGTCCGGCGGGCGCGTCCCCGCCCGGCTCGACGGCACCGCCGGCCCCGCACTGTCCAACGCCACGGTCCTCGACATCCGCACCCCCGGCGTCGACGCAGCACTGGCCCGGCTGGCCGGCCAGCTCCCTCCGGAGCTGGTCAGGCCCGGGACGCCGGGACACAACCGGCTTGCCCACTTCCTGTCCGACAACACCCTCACCCACCACTTCCAGCGGCTGACCGGCGGCTGGATGAAGTCCGACGAGCTGAGCGTGGGCGGTGGCCGGTCGGCGTACGTCATGGCCCGGCTGGTCCCCAGGGCCGGGTCGTGGCGCGGCCCGATCGCCGGCAAGACGACGCTGTCCCAGCGCATCGACTGGGGCGTCGAGTCCGGCCGCAGCCGGGGCCGCGGTGTGTCCGGTGAGCTGCGCGGCGGCTGGCGGGTCGCCCCGAAGTTCCTGTTCCTGAACCTGGGTCCCTATGTCGGTGCGGGCTGGAGCCACCGCCGCGGGTGGTCCGCCAACCACATCAGCGCCTCCCGGCGCAACGTCGACCAGACCCGCCTGCAGGCCTTCGACGTCGACTTCGACCTGGAGATGAAGGTCGCCTGGGGTTCGACGAGCGAGACCGCCCCGCCGGTGCGGGTGCCGGTCGAGACGCTGCTCGCCGACGACCCGCACAACGCCCGCGACGCGGGTCTCCCGGTGCCCGACGAGATCCGCGACGCCCCCCGCTCGGCCCGCACCGACACCCTGCCGCCCTACCTCGCTGCGGGCCGCGGCATCGGTCGCGCCCACGTGCACTCCCTCGGCGACGCCCCGGCCCGGCTGCGGGAGCGGATCGAGCGGATCGCCGCCTCCGAGGAGGGCGGCATGGCCTCGCTGGTCGACCACGACGGGGCACACCGCACCGCGTCGAAGGCCGGCACCGTCGAGGGCTTCGGCGAGAGCTGGCGGATGCTCGACCACCAGACCACCCACGCCGTCCTCGGTGCGACGGCGGACCAGCTCCACGACGGCGGCGTGCACCTGCTGTTCGCCCGGGACGGCGTGCGGCACACCGAGTATCTGCACGTCCGCGTCGACGCGGAGATGTCCGGCGTCGTCGACGAGGGACCGCGGGCCGGCGTCGCCGCGAAGAGCAGCGCCGGCCACCGCACGGAGTCCACGGCGAGCGCGGCCAGCGCGTTCGACGCCGGCTTCGGCGCCCGGTTCGGCCTGAGCTTCGACGTCGGCCCGATGTACCTGGGCGGGACGGCCCGTGCCGGCTACGCCCACGGCGGCGACGCCGGGAACGCGGTCGGCACCGTCACCGGCCGGCGCAGCGTCGGAGGCCCCGGCGGCGACGCGCACCGCGTCACCGGACTCAACACCTACCGCGTCACGGCGGAGAGGTTCTCCGTCACCAACGCGTTCGGCCGGGTCACCGGCATCGGCCGGCCGGGCCTGCAGGCCGTCGAACGGACCCCGGTGCCCGACGTCGCCGAGCCGCCCGTCGCCGAGCCGTTCGCCCTCGACGTGCCGAAGGAGGAGATGCTGCAGCCGGGGACGCCGTCGCGTCTGCAGCGCGTCCCGATGCCGGGCGCACCGACGGCGACCCCGATCGGACGGAACAGGACCAACCTCGCCCCGACCCTGCGACCCGACACGATCCTCACCTGGGTCGGCGGGGCGGCCGCCCGCCGCGCGGCGATGGAGCAGGCCTTCGACGCCACGACCGGGGCCGGGGTGCTCGCCCGGTCCGGCACCGACGACGGCCGCGCCCTCGACATGACCTTCGGCCCGGAGCGGATCGCCAACGACCGCACCGTGACGCAGAAGGGGATCGGGACACCGGTCTTCGTGCACAAGGGTCGCCTGTTCGACCAGCGCGGCACGGGGGAGGGCGAGCTGATGCTGTTCCGCCCGCGGATCCTGTCGGTGGACCACGCACCACCCGTCGACCGCTCCCGCAGCGAGGTCGTCTTCAGCGGTGGCCTGGCGTCGGGCAGCAGCAACCGCACGCACACCGTCACCGGGACCGCAGGCGTCGAGGCCAACGACACGGCGCTGACGGCACAGGACATCGCCGCCGCGAACGGGCACCCGACCGGATCGGGGGGCGTGCACGGCGGCTACCGGGCGTCGCACCGGGCGGGCCGCTCGCGCGGTACGTCGGGGGCCAGCGAGACGTTCCACGACCTGGGCAGCAGCCGTTCCTACGTCGTCGTGATGGACGGGGTGTTCAAGGCGACGGCGCGCACGACGGCCACCAACCGGGCGCTGGACCTGTTCCGCACGCCCACCGAGCGGACCGCGACCCGCTACGTGAACCTGCCCCGGCAGGTCTACGTGTCCGCGGGTGAGGCACAGCTGCGGGACTGGGGCCTGCTGCCCCCGGAGCTGCCGCGTCCGGACACGGCCGACGTGCCGCTGCAGGTGCCGTCGCGGCTGCGCGCCGCGTCGCCGGTGGGCGGCCTCGGCTGGGCCATGGACGAGGGCGTCGCCGGACCCCTCGCCGACCTGGCGGCGAAGATCCCCGCGCACTTCGACGGGGTGCTGTCGGAGGCCGACATCCGCACCGTGACCGAGCGGTTCACCGATCCGCAGCGCGGGTTCACCGCCTCGGACCTGAAGGGCATGCAGGACAGCCTGGCCGGCAACGGCCTGACCTTCACCGGCTCCCGCGGCGGTGTGGTCGGCCACCACGACCTGACCGGGACCCTGCGGTTCGTGCCCGACCCGGCGCCGGACGCCGCGCGGGTGGAGCGGGTCGTCCACGACGGGCACGCACCCAAGGTCGAGCAGTACCTCAGCGACCAGCGGATGAGTGTGACCGCGGTGTCGTCCGGGCCGAGCGCCGACATCGGTGGCAGCGCGGGGGGCCGGGAGGGCTCCGTCGACGGGAGCCCGCACTACGGCGGTGGGCTCGCCGCCGGGGGCGCATCCTGGTCGTCGACGAGCCACCGCCCCGACGCGACGGCCCACACCTACCGCGGCTGGCGCTGGCTGGGGTCCGACGGCCCGACCGCGATCCTCGGCCGCGACGGACATCTGGAGCTGTCGGTGTCCCGGGACGGGACGACCACCCCGTCGCTGGCCTCGGTGCCGTTCACCCTGCGTCAGCGGGTCCCGGCGTCGTTCCTGTCCACCCTGCCCGACCCTGCGGTCCCGCCGCCGAACCAGATGCGTCCGGCGGCGGCGGTCGACCCGGAGACCGTCCTCGGCAACATCCGCGGCGACGCGCAGCGCGCCCGGACCGCGTTGCAGCAGGCGTTGCGGGCCGCGGACGTCCCTCGGGCCTGGACGGCCCCGGGGGCGCCCGCCCACCACGCCCTCGACGCGATGTTCACCCCCGAGTACCTCGACCCCTGGATCCCGCTGCTGCTGGACGGCCCGACCGACCTGCCGCCGGTCGCGCACCCGAGCCTGCCCGGCTCCACGCTGACGCCGCGGCTGCGCATCGTGCCCGAGTCGCTGCACACCGAGGCCGTGTCGGCCCAGCTCGGGGTCGGTGCGGAGTCCAACTCCATGACCTCGACGGTCGCCGGTCCCTACAGCGAGGTCTCCAGCGGTGTCCGGAGTGGCCTGGTCGGGGACGGCCGTACCGTCGACGAGTCCCGCGGCGACCTGCGCGGCGACGCCCAGGGACAGTCGTCGGCCAGCAACCGGTCCATGCAGCTCCCACTGACCGGACGCGAGCACGAGACCAAGCTCGGCGGCTCGGTCCGCATCCTCGGCGGCTCCTACCGCTACGAGGTCGGGGCGGTCCTCACCCGGCCCGGTCGCGCCGACCTGGACATCACGGGCACGGTCCGGGGCGGGGACCTGCGCCTGTTCATCGGCGAACGCGACGCCGAGGCGCTGCTGGGGCCGATGCCGGCCGAGGTGCGTGCCGCGATGACCGACGAGAAGGTGCGCGCCGACGCCTGGCGCGCCGCCGACACGGAGCTCGTCGCGGTCCAGCACCGCTACGACGAGCTCTGGCTGGACACGCCCGCGGAGGACCGCCGTCGGCTGGAGAGCCTGCGTGGTGAGGCGACCGGCCGCATCGCGACCGACCTCCGCGTGGCCGGCGAACGCTACGCCGACGCCGCCCGCGAGTGGGCCGAGGCCAAGACCGAGCTGGACCGCCGCACCGCCCAGTGGGTGCAGCAGCGTCCGGTGGCGCCCGCGCCGCTGCCGCCCCGCGCGCGGCGGCTGGGCACGATCCCCGAGGACGACGAGCCCCCGGCGCCCACCCGGTCGGGGAGGAGCACGGCCCCGGGAGACCCCGGGACGGTCGTGCACCAGCCCTTCCGGGCACCGGAGACGCCGACGCGACCGCAGATGGACGCCATCCGCGTCGCCCTGGACGGCCGTGGGCTGCGCTCCAGCCGGGACGACTCGTTCGAGATCTACCAGCGCTGGCGCGAGCAGGGCCTCCCGGTACCGCCGTCGCCGACCGAGCTGGCCCGCGCCGCGGTCGAGCACGCCGACCGCAACGGCCACACCGCCGAGGGACGTCTCGCCGCCGCGATCACCGACCGGGACGGTCGGCCGCAGCCGTTCGTGACGCCGGACCGCTGGGCACACCTGCTGCAGGGCGACCCCGCGGACGCCGCCGTGGCCGTCGTGGAGACCTGGCACGGGACTCCCCGGCTACCCGACTCGGACCACGGCCGCGTGGCGGAAGACGTCGTCGCCGCGGGACTCGGCACCGAGCTGACCACCGTCGGGGTGGGCGCGGACGCGTGGGCCGCGGTGTCCGCGGCCGTCCGGGGCGCGGGACACGGCGCCTCGGCCGTCGTGGAAGCCGCCCGGGAGACCGGCCGGGGACCGCGCACGGTTCCCGCCATCTGGGTGCTGCTCCAGGACGGGGACACCCAGTGGCTCGTCGATCCGCGGGCCGGTACCGCGACGCGGGTCGGGCCGGACGGTCTGCCCGCCGTCCGCGAGGTGCGCGCCGCCGCGGTCACCGGCGGTCGGGCGCCGCTGCCGCTGCCCAGCCACTCGGCCGTGCCGGAGACCGCGCCGACCCCGGAGCCGACCCCGGAGCCGACCCCTCGGCCGGAGCCCGCCGTCGCGGACCCCGCGGCGGACCGGTCCGGCCCCGCCGGGTCCTCCTTGCCCCAGGGGGATCGCCCCGGCGACCCGACCGAACCCGGTGGGTCCGGAACGCAGAGCCCGACCGTGCCGCCGTTCGTCGTCCTCGATCCCGGCGCGGTGGGCTCCGCCACGACGACGTCGTCGGCGCCCCGGACGGTGGACGACCTGGCCTGGACCTACTCCGGATCCCGTCCCACCGCCGCCGCCGAGCTGCACGAGGCCTGGCACGGGCAGCCGCACGCCCCGCGCGAGGAGCCGTCCGGGCCCGTCGGTACCCGTCGGATTCTGGAACGGACCTTCGGCGCTCCGTGGACCGCGGTCGGCACCGGTCCGGCCGCGCTCGGCGCGGTCATCGACACCGTCCGGGCCGCCGGGCCGGGCGCCGACGCGGTGGTCTGGGGCGCGTTCGAGCGCGACCCCGCCGTTCCACCGACCGGAGAGGGACACCCCCGGCTGATCGGGCCGACCCACTGGAACCTGCTCAACGACGGCGGCACGGTGCAGCTCGTCGAGCTGCGCACCGGCGACGTCGTCCCGGCCACCGCCGACCACCTGAGCTACCTGGGCCGGGTCGAGGCGGTCGGGACCGGCGCCGACGGCGTGCCGTTGGTCTTCCCCCGGACAGACCACCGGTCCGTTCCGCGGCCCCCGTTCGCCGACGACCCGACGGCCGTGTTCGGGCTGCACGAGCCGATCTGGCGACAGCTGCGGGGATCCGGTCTCGACGGGTACCTGGCGGTGCACGATCTCTGGTGGGGCCGCCCCCGCGCCACGCCGGACTCTGGCGCGACGCCCGCACCGGCCGCGACCCCCGATCCGGTCGGCACCCGGGCTCCGACCGAGAGCGACCGGGGTCGGAGGAACGTCCGGGACGAGATCGAGCGGACGTTCGGGTTCCCGCCGGTCGAGATCGGCACCGGCCCGGACGCGTGGGCCCGGTTCGCCGACGCGCTGCACGGCGGTGGCCACGGCGGCTCCGGGCTGGTCCGGATCGAGCACCCCGGCGACGGGCGCGTCGAGACGCTCTCCCTGCTGCAGGTCGAGGGTGACGTGCTCGTACTGACTCCGTCCGACGGCGGCGTCGTCCTCGCCGAGCACGTCGTCGTCCCCGACGATGCGCGCCTCACGGCGGTAGGGGTCACCAGCACGGGCGACCGTGTGCGGGCCGTCCCGGCCGACGAGCCGGAACCGTTCGTGCCCGGGCCATCGGTGCCCGAGGCGCCCCCCGTGGACGCGGTTCCGGCCGCCCGCTCCGGGCGCGCGGAGCCGCTGCACCGCACCGGCCCCCGGTGGCAGCAGGGGCACGAGCCTGCGGCGGACTCCGAGCAGCTGCACCGCCGCGACGTCGTCTGGGACGCCCAGCGGGCCGCGGCACCGGTGACCCTCGTGCGGGCCGACGCCATCACGGTGCTCCCGCCCGGTGAACGGGACGTCGGCATCTCCCGGTTCGCCGACCTCGCGCCGGTGGAGGTGCGCCGCTACGAGGTGTTCCCCGGGCACTTCGTCCGTGAGCTCACCGCCGCAGTGCGGCTGGTGGGTGGCCCGGCCGCGGTCGCCGAGGCCACTGCGTTGGCCGTCGAACAGCTGGAGCTGCTCAACTACCGCTACCGGCTTCCCGGCGGGGACCAGCTGCACCTGAGTCTCGATCTCTCGCCCACCCGCCCCGAGCATCAGGTCGTCGTGGTGGAGGACGTGCCGTGGGTTCGCGGGCAGTCGCCCACGTCGCACCAGGAGCGCTGGCAGCTGGACCAGATCCGCAGCCTGAAGGCGATGGGGTCCGCCGTCGCGGCGCACGAGCTCTCCCACGTGTTCGGCCTGCCGGACAGGTACGGCCCGCACGGGAACGCCGCGGCCGTCGGCGGGACCGTCACGTACGGCGCCTTGATGGGCCCCGACGGCATCCTGGTGTACACCGAGGCCGATCTGGCACGCCTCGACGCCCTGTTCGGCGGGCCACAGCTGCCGAGCAGGCCGCTTCCGTCGGTCACCACGCCGACGGCCCGGGATCGGCTGGTGCCGGGCAACCACCAGTGGGCAGCGATCCAGAACGTGCTGAGGGAGCTGGGTCTCCCCGTCGTCCGGGACGATCGTCCGGAGCCGACCGCCCCGGACCACCCGACCGCGTCCGGCGATGCCGCGGCGACCGCGCGGGACCGCGCGGCGTACCACGGGAACGAGGCCTACCGCACGGCGTTGCTGGACGCCTACGACGCGTGGCGGCGGCGGACCTCTCCGTTCCCCTTCGACGTCGACACGCTCGCCCGGGCGACCGTCTCACTGGCCGAGATGCGCAACCTGGTGCGCGATCTGCTCCCGTTCACCACCGACCGGACGGACCGGTTCGCGCTGCATCGTGGGGCGTGGGAGGAGTTGGCGGGCAGCGGTCTCGACGGGCACCTGGCGCTGCACGACCTGTGGCGTGGACGCCCACGGGAGGTCGTCGCCGAGCCCGCCGCGGATGCGGTCGAGCAGACGTTCGGCGCCCCGCTGGCGGAGATCGGCACCGGCGTCGCCGCCTGGGTGCAGGTCCACAACGGCCTGGTCCACGGCGGTGACGGCAGCTCGGCGCTGGTCCGGATGCATGACCCGGCCACGGGACGGACCGAGACGGTGTCGATGATCCACAGCCGGGGAGCCGTGGTCGTGCTGACTCCGTCCGACGGCGGCGTCGTCGCCGCGGTGCGGCGGGAGCCGGGCGCCGGCGTGGTCGTCTCGGCCGTCGCGACGGGCCGCGACGGCAACCTGCTGCGACTGCACGATCCCGCGCCGGCCGACGGCGTATCCACCGACGGCGTATCCACCGACGTCGTGCCCACCGACGTCGTGCCCACCGACGTCGTGCCCACCGACGCCGCCCCGGAACCCACCCCCGCACCCGAAGCTGCTCCCACGCCCGAGCCGGCCTACGCCCCCGCCCCGGGCAACACCCTGGCCCCAGCGACCCAGAGCGGTCCGACCACGGGCGTCGACCACGTCGTCACGGTGGCCGCCGCACTGTTGCCGCGCCCGCCCGCCGACAACGATCTCGCCTCTCTGCGGCACGCCGTCCGGGACGACGTGGGTGCCCTGCTCGACGGCCGCATCGTGCGGGTCGGCCGGGAGAAGGTCCTCGTCACCGTGGCCCCGGACTGGTCGGCGGCGACCCCGGTCCACGGTGGCTCACCCGAGCCCGCAGGCGCGTCCCGTGAGTCCCACCGGGGCTCCTCGGCGGCGACGTCGTCGTCGCGGTCGCCGATGACCCGTTGGTTCCTCTTCGTCCCGGCGGTCCCCGGTCTGTTCGGCCTCGGTGGGGTGACCCTGCCGACCGGGGCGTCGACGCACCGCACGGCCGTCCGCTCGGAGTCCGAGCAGGTCGCGATCTCGGTGACGCTGCCCGAGCGGCCCGAGGGCGGCACCGGGTTCCGGGGCATGCGTACGGTCGAGGTGCCGCTGCGCTTCAGCCTCACCAGGGTCGACGCCGCAGGCGACCCGATCGGCCCGACGACGACGGTCGGGGACCGTCCCGGTGACCCCCGGGTCTCGGCCGGGATGACCGTGCCTGTCGGGCTCCGCAGCACCGGGACGACGGTGCCGCTGCCGCCGACCCTGCCTCCGTCGTTGGTGGAGGGCGCGCACCTGGACTCCTCGACGCCCGGACGGCACCAGCGGACGGCACTGCCCGCCACCCCGGAGCGGACGCCGGACGTGGCGCGACAGCTGGCCGAGCACATCGGGTCGGCGAACCCCCACACCCTGCGTGCGCTGCGGACGGCGCTGAGCGCGGACGGCCTCGCCTCGCAGCTGCCACGGATGGCGGTCGGCCCGCGCCAGGCCGGCAGCGGCGCCGGCTGGGTGGACTCGGTGTCGTTGCTCCCCAAGAGCAACCCGCTGCTCTCGCTGTTCAGCTCGCACGGCCGCAGGCTCCAGCTGCGGGCGGTCGCCCGGGAGGTCGAGTACCTGGAGACCATCGAGGGAGCGAGCTGGTCCACCACGACGAAGGGCGCCGCGACGGCCGCCGGCGGCACCCGGGCGAGCCGGGCGGGCGAGGGCTCACTCGGGGCCGGAGCGGGCGTCGACGTCGGCCTGGTCACCGCGGCGGCCGGTCCGCTCGGGGCGGGCGGCCGCTCGGCCGAGACCTCCCACGCCCACGACCGCACGACCACCCACGAGTCGACGCAGGACCGGACGGGCCCGGTCGTGCGCTACCGCACGGTCTACGACCTGGAGGCCCGCCTCCCGGGCCAGGCGCCGATCACCTTCGACCGTGCGCTCACCGCGCAGCACTGGACAACCCCGGAGGAGGCGGCCGGCACCGGCGTCCTCCCCACGGCGGACGGCCTCCCGGGAGGCCCGTCGGCGTCTCCCGAGCCGCAGGCGACGAGCGAGAAGCTCGCCGCGATCATGCGGGACTCGGTGGCGTTGCTGCCGGGCCACCACCGGTGGTCGTGGCGGGACTCGACCTTCGCCACCTCTTTCGACGACACCCGGCTGAGCGGCGGGATCTCCGACCGCCACGAGCGCGAACTCGGCCGCACGGACGCGGTCGAGGCGGCGGTGTCGGCGGACCGGCTGCCCCGCATCACCCCGGACCTGCTCGTGGACGGGCCGCTCACCGTCGAGCTCACCCCCGAACCCGGCCGCGGCCACGACTACCACGTCGCGCTGCGGGTCTCGGCCCGGCTCGACGGCGAGCTGGTCGACCTGGGCCCCGCCCCGGAGCGCCCCTCGACCACGCGGATCGGCGAGACCGGTAGCGGCGAGCACACCGCGAAGCGGGGCTGGTCGGTCACCGGGGGAGTCGTCGGCCGGGTGTACTCGCAGCTTGCCGGGAACCTCGCACTGGCCACCTTCTACAGCAAGCTCGGGTACCACCGTTCCACCTCGACGACGATCAGGCACACCACCGGGTCCGACGTCGGGGGGGCCCGCGGCCCCCGGCTCGACGCCGACGGCGCGCCGGTGCCCGAGCCCCTGCACCGGTACCGGGCCCGGGTCGAGTACACCGTCACCGGGCACCACTGGTCCCGGCCCAACGCCCTGGTCCGGGGGGTCACCGTCGGCGGTTCCGGCCTCGGGGTCCCGACCCGTCAGGACCTGACCATCGTCGATCCCGGAGCCGCGGAGGCCGGACGTGCGCCGGGGACGGTCGTCGCCGACGTCGTGCTCGAACTGCCCGCCGGGTCCGATGCCGCCGCCGTGCGCGCCGAGCTGGAGCGCACCGTCGTACCGACCGACCGCACCGCCCTCCCCGGGATCGCGCTGAACGGGGACCCGGCGCTGCGCCGGGGCACGTCCCGCGAGCTCGACGGGATCCGGCTGCTGTCGGTGCACGGCCTCGAACACGTCCGGACCTCGGTGCGCGACCAGACCGTCGACGCCTCCGGTGACCCGGCCCTCGGGTTCGCCGACGGAGCGAACTCCGGCCTGATCGACACCGCGCTCTCGCAGAGCGCGCTGCGCGGCGACCCGCACCTGTTCTCCCGGCCGGTGCACCTGGACGGGCTCGGCTGGGCGCGTCGCCGGGCCGACACCCAGGCAGCGGCGGCGGTCTCGTTCTCCCTCCGCGAACCTCAGGTGCTGGACACGGTGTGGGAGCAGCCCTCGGGGGCGATCACCGGCGGCAGCGTCCTGGCCCGCGAGGCCGGGAGCGGCTGGTCGCTGACGAACTCGATCGAACCGGCGTACCTCGCCACGGGCGACCCGGGCGCCATCGGTGGCGGTGCCGGCAACGCGATCGGCCTGTTCCTCGGCGAGATCGGCCTGTGGGGTGGCTCGCAGTCCTTCCGGGACGGGGAGAGTGCTGCCGCGCAGACCACACGCACGATCTCCGGTGAGCCCCGGGCACTGCACCTGATCCGGGCCGACCTGGGCTCCACCGTCGCCGCCGAGGCGAGCCGCCGGGGCAACCTCGACCGATGGGAGGTGTTCGGGCGGTCCCCGGTGGGACGCTCCGCGGAGCGCTTCACGCTGCCGGGAGCAGTGCACGCCCTGGTGACGGACGAGCAGCTCCACGCGATCCGGACCCTGCAGGCGGAGGAGGACGCCCTCCGCGCCGCGGAGACCGGACCGCCCCGCCTGCCGGAGCTGGTCCTGGACCACACCCCCGGCGGGTCGATCCTGGCCGCCTCGTCGCGTCCGGCGGTCGAACCGGTGCCCGAGGGGCGGTCGCTGCCGGCGCCGGACCGGGTGGGCGGCGTCCTGCAGCCGGTCGACCTCAGCGACACTCTCCCGCTGCTGCGCGAGCAGCTGGTGCACCGGCTCGGGCCGGAGCGGGCCGAACGACTGCTCTCGTCCTCGGCCGTGACGACCCCGCACGACGGCCACCGCGAGGCGCACACCCTGCTGTCGGCCCTGCAGGGCTCGTTGCGTGACGCGATGGCCGACGGGGTGGGTATCGCGCTGAGGTTGGAGGACCGGCTCAGCGGCCGGACCTACGACCTGCGCGTCGGAGCCGAGCTGCTCGCACCGCCCGAGCCGCTGGGCGTGACCCACGGCGAGCTCACGACGACGACGGTCTCCACGTTCACCCGGACCGCCGCGCGCACCCTGCGCCGGGTCCTGGCCGAGGTCATCATGACCGTGGTGCCGGGCGGGATGTTCGTCCCCTCGACCGAGGCGGGTACCGCTCGACATGGTGCCCCGTACCTCGCGGCCGGTCTGGGGCTGGCCTACGTCGGGGAGTGGCTGGCCCAGACCCGGCAGACGGTCGAGGAGTGGGCGACGGCCCGGCAATCCTCGGAGACGGCGTCGGGGGTCCTGGCGGCACACCGTGCAGAGGTCCTGTTCGACGTGCGGATCGAGCGGCACGGTGAGCGGATCGCCGCTGCCCCCGCGGTCCGGACGGTCGAGCTCCGGTCCCTGGTCGAGGACACGCCGGCCGGTCGTATGCCGCAGGCCCACCGGCAGGTCCCGGCCTCGCGGACCACGATCCGGTCGGCGGACGAGGCCCGGCCGGACGCGCTGGCGGCCTGGCGGTCCGCGGACGCGGCCGCGCTGCCCGCCGATCCCGCCCGTGCCCGGGCCGTCGACTTCGCCGGCGACACCGGCGACCTCGTCCGGGCCGCCGAGCAGGCCGTCCGTGAGGGCGGCGGGACGGTCACCGCGGCGACCACCCGTGCCCTGCAGGCGGACCTGACCCCGAGCCGGTTGACGGCCTCGGCCCGCGAACAGCTCGAGCACGGGATGCCCCTGGTCGTCCCCACCAGCTCCGGCTTCGACCTGACCCTGCACGCCGTGCTCCCCGACACCGGCGAGCTGGTGGGGGCCAGCGACCGCATCCGGCTGGGTGGCTCCACCGCCCGGACCGGCGCGGAGCACGTCGAGTACGGGTCCGCCAGCGAGCACCTCGTCGGTGCCATGCCCGTCGTGTCCGGCGGGGTCCCGCACCCGCCCGAGTCGAACACCTACTCCGAGGGGCGGCAGCCGTTCGGCCAGGCCTCGGGCTGGGCGCTGGGCCTGGAGCCGCTGGGCGCGGCCGGGGCCGAGCACGAGCAGCGCGGCGCGACCTCCTCGGGCGGCACCGAACGCCCCGCACGCGGGCCGGGTGACGTGAGCCCGATCAGCACCCTCCACACGCACGGGACCCGGTTCAGGGTGGTCGCCGAGCCCCGGTCCGTGCCGCTCGGCTCCGGCCGGCGGACCGGCGTCGTCGACGTCGACCTCGACCAGGGGTACGTGGTCCGGCGCACCGACCGCGGCGAGAGCCTGCCCGCCGCGCTCGTGGACGCGGTGCACCAGCTGGGTGTCAGGGACCGGGAGTGGGGCCGGGCCCGGTCGGAGCTGCGGGCCGCGGAGAGGGGCACCGGGGCCGATGCCGCCGCGAACGACCAGTCGGCCGCCGCGGAGCGCGAGCGGGCCGCCGCCGAGGCCTGGTGGTCGGCCAAGGGGAACTACGACGCCGAGCTGGCCCGGACCGGCACCCGTTCCGACAGCCCCCTCCCAATGCGAGGGGACCCCCCGCGTGACCCCGCCCCCGCCGACGGTCCTGGCGTGCCACCCGGCCCCGCGGTCCCGCCGGCTCACGAGAGCCGGGTCTCCGAGGCGGTTCCGAGCTGGGACGTCGACGGCGACGTGTCCACTCGCGAGCCCGTCCGGTCGGCCCACGAGGACGACGCCGTCCGGGCCGGGCACAGCGGTCAGTCCGCCCGGACACCCCCGACGCCGTAGGCTCCCGCCGTGCTGTCGATGTGGGACCTGCCGGAGATCCGGTCGGCCCCGCGACGGCCGGGCGTGTGGCCCACGGCAAGGACGGCACCCGGTGCGCGGCACGTGGACGCGATCCGGGACCTGGGGCGTCCCGACCCACGCGTGGCAGCGCCCCGGCCGCCCGCCCGCTGACACCACGAACCGCCCCCCGAACGGAGCGCTGTCCATGAGCACCTCCCCCGGCCACACGCCCACCCCGGATGGCGGGCCCGCCGAGCCCGAGGTCCCCGACACGGCCGAGGACCAGATCGCCTACCTCATCGACCCGGGCTGGCGGCCGACCCCCGGGCAGCCCGATCCCGGGCCGGCCCAGGTGGTGGGGGCCTGGATCCTGCGCGCCGACGGCGGGATCGAGGGGTTCCAGAGCAACCCCGACTACGTCCCGTCGGACCCCGGGTCACCGACCGACCCCGTCGACGCCGTCCTGCAGATCCTGGCCCTCGACCGGGAGGACGGCCTGCGCCCCGAGGACGAGACCATGGAGCTGCTCGACACGGTGCTGGTCGAGGCCCGGCTCGGCGTCGCTCTCGACGAGAACGGCGTCGCGGTCGTCCGGGCGGCACCCGGCGGGGGAGTCGTCCCCGTCGTCACCGCCGCCGCGCACCGCGACCGGGTCACCGGCGTCGCGTCCTGGCGCGAGACCACCGCCGCGGAGCTGGCCGCCGCCCTCCCCACCGAGGGCGTCGACATCGTGGTCAACCCCGACTCGCCCGCCCCTGCGCTGATCCCGGCCGCGAGGCTGCGCTCGCTCGTGGGCGGGGCCCCCACCGGGTGACCGGTTCGCGGGGGATCTCCCCCGTGGCGCGCGCGTGGGGTCCCGTCGTCGCTCCGCGGTGCCGGGGCCCGCACTAGACAGGGGAGGACCGCCGGAACCGACTCTGCCGAAGGGGCGCGATGGAGCCGCGACGCCGTACGGGACCGGTGCCGCGATGAGCGCGGCACTGGCCGTCTCGCCGATGGGCGGTACCGGGCACCGCAGCCTCGCCGACGCCGTGGCCGCGGCACCCGAGGGTGCCGTCATCAGCGTGGCGCCGGGAACCTACACCGAGCCCCTCGTCCTGCGGCAGGCCGTGACGATCCTCGCCGAGGAGGGCCCGGGCACCGTCCGGATCGCCCCTCGCGAGGGGGTCGCGGTGGTGCTGGCCGGGCCGCCGTCGGCGACCGCGCAGCTGTCCGGCATCACCGTGGCGGGCGCCGAGGGGGTGGTCGCGGCGGTGCTGGTGACCAGCGGGGCGCTGCAGCTGAGCGAGTGCGCGGTCACCGGCGCGGGCTGGTCGGCGGTGCTCGCCCGCGACGACGGCGCGGTGCACGCCCGCGACTGCACGCTGACCGCCCCGACGGGCGCGGGGGTCGTCGTCAGCTCCCCGGTGGGCAGCACCGTGTCGCTGTGCCGCATCACCGACGTCGGCACCACCGCGGTCGTGGTGGCCGGCGACGGCGTGCTGGACCTCGCCGCGACCCGGATCGAGAACCCCGCCGGCAACGGCGTGTTCGTCCACGAGCGGGGCCGGCTCACGCTCTCGGGGACGTCGGTGTCCGCGGCGGGCAAGCCGGCCGTCGCCGTCGAGCAGGAGGGTGCGCTCACCGCTTCCGACCTGCGGGTCACCGACACCGCCGGGGCCGGGCTGTACTTCGCGAGCAGTGCCGCGGTGCAGGTCGACGGCGCCGAGATCGGGCCGTGCGGCGCCGTCGGCGTGCACGTCGACCAGGCCTGCCGCCCGCAGCTGCGCGCGCTGACCGTGCGCGCCGCCACCGGGGCCGGGCTGCTGTGGACCGGCCGGGCCTCGGGCACCGCCACCGGATGCACCGTCGGGTCCACCGAGGGCGACGGGCTGCGGGTGACCGGGCGCAGCACCCCCGAGCTCGACGCCGTCGAGACCAGTGGCGACACCGGCGCCGGTGTCGTCGTCGACGACGGCGCCGACCCGTTCCTGCGCCGGCTGCGCGTCCTGGACGCCGGGACCTGTGCCCTGGTCGTCTCCGGTGGTGCCCGCGGCCGCCTGGAGAACGTGGAGATCGAACGCGCGGGCGCCGACGGGGTGCGGGTCACCGACGGGGCCCGCCCGCAGATCGACGGGCTGCGCCTGCGCGGCGCCACCGGGTCCGGTGTGGCCGTCGGCGGTGCGGCGTTGTCGCTGGCCGACGGCGACCTGTCCGCGGTCGGCGGCGACGGCGTCACCGCCGGCACCGGCGCCGACCTGACCCTGCAGCACTGCCGTGTCGTCGGGGCGCCGGGCGCCGGGTTCCGCCTGGGCACGGGCTCCGGCGGCACCCTCGAGGGCTGCGGGGCCGTCGACGGGGGAGCGGACGGGATCGTCGTCGCCACGGCCGAACCGGTCCGGCTGACCGGCTGCACCGCACAGGGCAACGCCGGTGCCGGGCTGCGGGTCACGGCCCCCGCGGCGTCGCTGACCGTCGAACGGCTGGCCAGCCTCGCCAACGGGATCCCGGACGCGCCGGGGCCCCGGTCCGGTGGCCAGGCCGCGGTGGCCGACGGCGGCCCCACGGAGGTCGCCGCACCCGCACCGGGCGCGACATCGGCCCGGCGGCCGACCAACGACCCGCTCGACGCCCTGCACGCGCTCGTCGGTCTGGAGGGGGTGAAGGCCGACGTCACCTCGCTGGTGAACCTCAACAAGATGGCCAAGCGCCGCGTCGACGCCGGGCTGTCCGCCCCGCCGATGGCCCGCCACCTGGTGTTCGCCGGCGCGCCCGGCACCGGCAAGACGACCGTCGCCCGGCTCTACGGCGAGATCCTCGCCCGCCTCGGGGTGCTGCGGTCCGGGCACCTGGTCGAGGTGGCGCGCGCGGACCTGGTCGCCCAGATCATCGGCGGCACCGCGATCAAGACCACCGAGGCGTTCACCAGCGCGCTGGGCGGTGTCCTGTTCATCGACGAGGCCTACACGCTGTCCAGCGGACGAGGCGGCACCGGCCCCGACTTCGGGCGCGAGGCGATCGACACCCTGGTCAAGCTGATGGAGGACCACCGCGACGACGTCGTCGTCATCGCCGCCGGCTACTCGAAGGAGATGCAGCAGTTCCTGGAGGCCAACCCGGGCATGGAGTCCCGCTTCAGCCGGACCATCGAGTTCGCCAACTACGACGCCCCCGAGCTGGTCACGATCGTGCGCAGCCAGTGCGAGCGCCACGACTACCGCCTCGCCCCGGAGGCCGAGCAGGCCCTGCTCGCCTACTTCGAACGGATTCCGAAGGACGGCACGTTCGGCAACGGGCGCACCGCCCGTCGGGTGTTCGAGCGGATGGCCGACCGGCAGGCGTCCCGGCTGAGCTCCGGCGGCGCCGTGGATCCCGCCGACCTGACACTGCTGACCGTGGATGACCTCGAACTCGCCGTCTGAGGCCGTCGCAGGTCCGGGGCTCGACCGGTCAGCCGGAGAACCCCGGGTCCTGCATCGCCGTCATGAGCTCGGTGCGCGACCGGTAGCCGGTGCGCGCGAACATCCGGCCCAGCCTGCCCTCCACACTCTTCTCGCTGACCTGGAGGATCGTGGCGATCGTCCGGTTGCCGAAGCCCTGCCCCACCAGCAGGCCCAGCAGCCGCTCGTTCTCCGCCACGACCGAGGCCCGGCCCGGCACGGTCACGCCGGCGCGGGTCATCAGGCCGCGGACCCAGCTGCGGCACAGCAGCGCGCCGAGCTCCCCGAAGAGGTCGTAGCACTCCCACAGGTCGTCGGGCCCCACGAGATCGAGCTCGCCCAGCATGCCGATGACCGTCGCCAGTTCGAGGGGGATCCCGCGCTCCCGGGCGAGCCGCAGACAGCTCTCGACGGTCGCCCCGTCGCGGTCGACGAAAGAGCGCACGAGCAGCAGGTACAGCTCCGTCCGCGAGGTTCCCAGCATCCCGTGCAGACGTTCCAGCGCCCCGCCCACGCGCCGTGCGCCGTCGGCGTCGCCGCGAGCCATGGCGATGCGCGCCACCTGGAGGTGGGTCGCCTCGGTCCCGATGAGGACACCGCGCTCCTCCGCGTCGGCGACCGAGCTCTGCAGCCGGTCCATCGCCTCGTCGAGGTCCCCGACGGCGACGTCGGCGAGGGCACGGGGGGCGGCGAGCAGATGTCGCAGCGACGACTTCGCCGCGATCGCCTCGTCCAGGAACTCCCGGGCCCGGGTGATGTCGCCCCGGGCCAGCAGCAGGAAGGCGTGGTGCTGCTGGGTCAGCTCCAGGCCCGCGTCGTGCCCCACGACGAGCCCACCGACGCGGTAGCGGCGGGCCAGGTCCTTCGCCTCGGTGGTCCGGCCCTCCAGGAACGCCAGCGAGGCCCGGTCGGACAGGCTCAGCATCTCCGGGGTCAGCCCCTCGCTCGCCATCAGTCGGCGGGCCCGGTCGACCTCGCTGAGCTGGAGCAGGAGTGTGACCAGCCCCTGGACGAAGGCCAGTTGCCGACGGGCGGAGTTGTCCTTCGGCCACAGTTCGCGGTCGGCGAGCAGCGTCTCGAACGTCGCCGGACGTCCCGCACCCAGCTCGGCCATCATCGAGATCGTGTCCCCGAGGTAGGAGTTCGCCCCCGGACCGCGCCACGCCCACCGTGTCTCGTCGAGCAGCTCCAGGGCGTCCCGCCACCGGCCGAGCATGAACAGGGCCAGCGCCCGCCACGAGGACCGGGCGGCCACGTCACCGGGGAGTTCGCGGCGGCCGTGGGCGACGGCGCGGAGCCCCTCGATGTCGCCGAGGCTGCGCATCGAGCCGAGCAGCGTCGCACCGGCGTCGATCACCCACTCCTCGGGCAGGACGTCGCCGAGGTCATCCAGGACGGACTCGATGGTCGTGACGGCGGTGGCGTAGTCACCGGTGCGGTAGCAGCTGGTGGCGTACATCCAGCGGGCCATCGCCTCGTCGGCGCGGTCGGAGGACAGTTCCGCGGCGGCCAGCCACCAGGCCTTCGTCCGGCCCGGGTCGTCGGCGGCACGGATCGTGGCCCGCTGGACCAGCTCGGTCCGGGCCCGGCCGGTGTCCAGCAGCGCGCCCGCCTCGGCGATCCGGTCGGTGAGGTAGTCGGGGTCCTCGGCGCGGGCGGCGCCCGTCCACACCGCGACGACGGCGGTGACGGCCACCCAGCGCCGCTCGTAGGGGCCCAGACAGGCGGCGAGCTCGACCGCCACCTGCGGGACCGGGAAGCGCCAGCCGCCGTCCGCCCCGCCACGGTGCAGCACTCCGGCGTCGACGAGCTCGCCGAGGTGGTCGTGGGCCTGCTCGACGCCGATGTCGAGGCTCGCGGCGAGCAGCCGGGGCAGTGCGGGCCCGAGCGGCGCGAGCAGGGCGACGGCGGTCGCGACCGGCCACATGGCGGGTCCCAGGCGACGCACCGGGCGCAGCAGCGGCCCGTCCGGACGGGGGGTCGGCCCCTGCCCCGGACCGAGGTAGGCGTGCCGGTCGGAGATCACCACCCGGCCTCCCGCCGAGAGGCTTCCCAACAGGTCCAGCACCGCCTCCGGCACCCCCCGCGTCCGCGCGAGCACGAGGTCGACCAGCTCGGGTGCCGGACGGCTGCGCAGCTGCTCGGCCAGCAGGCGCGCGATCTGCGCACGGTCGAGCGGCCGCAGCCGGTGCGAGTCGAGGACGCCGTCGCGACGCAGCGCACGGACCACCGGGACGAAGGGACGCAGGAACCCCGGGACCGGGGTCTGGACGGTGAACACCGCCCGGACTCCGGCCTCGGCCAGGGACGGCACCAGCGCGGCGAGCACCGCGACCGAGTCGGGATCGCTGCGATGCAGGTCGTCGACGAGCAGGGTCAGCCGGTGCCGGTCGAGCACCATCGCGATCGGTGCCGCCACCCGGGCGGCGAGGGCGGGGGAGTGCCGGGCGCCGTCGACCGGGTGCAGCAGCGTCGGCGGGACCCGGTCGAGGACGGCCGTGCTCCCGTCGATCACCGGACCGTCGGGGGTGTAGCGCAGGCGCAGGACCTCGCCGCCGCGGTCCCCGATCCCGGCGCCCAGCCGGTCGAGCAGGGCGGTGCGCCCGATACCCGGCGGTCCGTGCACGAGGGCCGGGCGGGTTCCGTCGTCCGGAAGGTCCGGGACGGGCAAGGGTGCCTCCACAGGGCGGTCGTCGACGACGGCGTGACAGGACGGGGGAGTCCTCGCACCGCGGACGACGAGCGGACATCGGGCCGGTGCCCGGTCTTCCCGGGGGCCGGTCGCGGCGGTGCGGATCGTGCCTCGTCGGTCGATCGTACCGTTCCGCGCTACATGTCATGATCGTCGCAGCTTGCGGGGCCGCATGACAGGGCCGCACGACAGGGACGGAGACGTGGGCAGGGAACGGATCGAGCTCTGTGGTCGGGACGAGGTGCTGGACGCTCTGCGCGGCACTCCAGGGGCGTCGTTGACGGTCCTCCGTGGCCCCACCTCCAGCGGACGGACCGCACTGCTCACCCGGATCGGTGACGAGCTGCGCGAGTCGGGTTCCACCGTCCTGTTCGTGGACGCGGTCCAGGACCACGCGGACTGGGACCGGTTCGGGGTCCGCCCGCTGCTGGCCGCGGTCCGTCGATCCTTCGAGCAGCTCGACCCCGGGCTCGAACTGCCCGGGGCGATGCGGTCGGTGCGCCACCTGGCCACCGCCGAGACCTACGAGTCGATCGCCGGGCGCTCCCGGCTGCGCGCGGAGACCGGTCGCCTCCTCGCCGCGGTCGGCGCCCGGGGCCCGGTCACCGTCGCCGTCGACGACGCCGACCACGTCGAGGCTCCGCTGTTCGTGCTCGCGGAGGCCCGACGCGCCGGGCACCGCGTGCTCGCCGCGACGCGGACGGCACAGCTCCCGACCGAGCAGGTCGCCGAGGTCGGTGACGTCGCCGACGAGATCATCGACCTCCCGATGCTGCCGGACGAGGCATCGGTGGAGATCCTGCGGCGGGCGGCGGGCGGCCCGGTCGACCCGGGACTCGTCGACGCCCTGCGGGGCGCGCTCGGGCTGTTGTTCGGGTGCCCGGGAACCCTGATCTCCACCCTGGCCGCGTTGCGTGCGGACGACCGTGTCGTGCGCGTGGACCGCAACCTCTGCCTCCGCGACGACCGCGCGCCGATCGGGCTCCCGACCGGGCACTTCCTGGTGGAGGCGGTGCGCACCGCAGGTCGTGTCGCGGAGGAGCTCGTCGCCCTCGCGGCGGGCCCCACCGGGCTCCGGATCGCCGACCTCGACGCCGTCGCCGGGGCGACCGGGCGGACCGCGGTGGGCTGTGGCGCCGTCGTCGACGCCCTCGCCGCGGAGTCCGCGCTCGAGTGCGACTTCCGGGGGCGCCTGACACCGCTGTGCCGGGCGCTGGGGACCACGGTGCGGGCCGGGCTGGGGGAGGACGCGCTGCGCGACCTGCACGTGCGGATCGGCCGCCGGCTGCAGTCCACGGTCGAGCTCAGCGGCCGCGACGACCTGTCCGCACTCGCCGACCACGTCGCCGCGGCCGGAACGGCGTGGCCCGCCCAGCAGCGGCTGACGGTCGTGTTGCACGACGAGGCCGTCCGCGTCGCCGACAGCGACCCGGACCGCGCGATCACCCGTCTCCGGTCCGCGTGGCGGCACGCCGGGCCCGGACACGGCCGGCGTCGTGTGCAGACCGAGCTGATCCGCACGACCCGGGCCGCGGGCCGCTTCGACGAGCTGGCCGACTTCGTCGCCGACGCCGTCGACGAGGGTGGGTACCGGACGACGGGCTCCCGCACCGAGCTGACCGCGGCCGCCGCGCTCGCCGCCCTGCAGCTCGGCCGCCGGGTGAGCACGCCGGTCCGCTCGGCCCTGGCCGGGATCGGGGACCCCTACTGCCCGCTGGAGCTGTGCGAGCGCTGGTGGCGCGGTGACCACCTCTCGATCGGTGAGCTGGTGCGGGGCTTCGCGCCGCTCGCGCCCGGCGGGCCGGTGTCGACGCTGCGGGACCTGTCCGCGGACTCGCTGCGGGTGCCCGCGGACGTCCGGCACGCGTACTCCCGGCGGCGGCTGGTGCCGCTGCTCCGGTGGCTGCAGGGACCCGGCTACCGGCCGCCGGCCGAGGGCCCGTTCGCGGCGTTCGAGCGCATGATGATCGCCTACGGGGACGGGCGCTGGAACCGGGCGTTGTCGGCGGCCCGGCTGCTGCAGACCCAGGAGTCCGCGGACCTGGTCTCCCGGCCGTGGGCGGCGCTGGCCGCCGCGGCCGTCCATCGCTACCGGGGCCGGGAACGGCGTGCACTGGCGTGGGCGCAGATGATCCCCGAGCTCGACGACACCGACACCGACACCGCCGTGCCCGCGTTGCGGGAGTGGGCGCAGGCGCGGCTCGCCTACACCGGGGAGAACCCGCTGGAGGCGCTGCCCCTGACCTGGGCGGTGTACTGCCGCGAGCTGCGGCGCGGCTCCCCGGGGCCGCACGCCGGTGAGGTCCTGAACTGGCTGGCGATGCTCGCCCGCAGCAGCGGCGACGACGGGTGGCGGCGCCGGATCGGCGAGGCGGTCGAGGAGGCGGTCGCCGCGGAGCCCGAGTCGGTCGGCCCGGAGTACGGCGATCTGATCCGGGCGATGCTCCACGACGACCCCGCCGCCGCCCGCCGGGGCGTCGCGTGGTGGCGTGAACGGGGCAGCCTGCCGGACCTGGCACAGGCGTGCCTGCAGGCCGCCGACGTCGTCGGGGCCGAGGAGGCGGAGCCCCTGCTGCACGAGGCGCTCGCCATCGCCGACGACCTGAAGGCGGTCCGGCTCCGGCGCTCGGTGCGGCGGGCGATGGCGCGGTACGGGATCGCCGTGCGGACCCCCGAGCTCACCGAGCAGCGGCTGTCCGAGCTGGAGATGCAGCTGGTCGAGCTCATCACCGAGGGCCGCTCGAACCGGCAGATCGCGGCCAGGATCACGATGAGCGAGAAGACGGTCGAGAACCACCTCACCCGGCTCTTCGGCAAGACCGGCTGCCGCAACCGGCGCGAGCTGGTCGTCGCGCACCTGGCGGGCCGGCTCACCGGGCTGGCTCCCGAGCCGTGGGAACCCGGCGTCGGGGCCCGTTAGAGTCCGCTGCGTGACCGAATTCGTGAGCCTGTCCGTGGACGCCGGCGTCGGGACGATCCGGATCGACCGCCCGCCGATGAACGCCCTGAACCGCCAGATCCAGGGCGAGCTGCTGGAGGTGGCCGACGAAGCCGCCACCCGCGCCGACGTGCGTGCGGTCGTCGTCCACGGCGGGGAGAAGACCTTCGCCGCGGGAGCGGACGTCAAGGAGATGGCGTCGATGTCCTACTCGGACATGGCCCCGCAGGCCCGCAAGCTCTCCGCCGGGCTGGGCGCGATCTCCACCATCCCGAAGCCGACGGTCGCCGCGGTGACCGGCTACGCCCTCGGCGGCGGCCTGGAGGTCGTGCTCGGTGCGGACCGCCGCATCGCGGGCGACAACGTCAAGCTCGGCTTCCCGGAGATCCTGCTCGGCATCTTCCCCGGCGGCGGCGGCACCCAGCGCGCCGCGCGGCTGATCGGCCCGTCCCGCACCAAGGACCTGATCTACACCGGCCGCATGGTCAAGGCCGACGAGGCCCTGGCGATCGGCCTGGTCGACGAGGTCGTGCCCGCCGACGAGGTCTACACCCGCGCCGTTGCGTGGGCGCAGCAGTTCACCGCGGGCCCCGCCCTGGCCTACGCCGCCGCGAAGAAGGCGATCGACAACGGCCTCGACACCGACCTGCGCACCGGCCTGGACATCGAGTCCGAGCTGTTCGCGGGCGTGTTCGCCACCGACGACGCGAAGGCCGGCATGGCCAGCTTCGTCGAGAACGGCCCCGGCAAGGCCACCTTCACCGGCCGCTGAGCCGCACCGCCCCGCCCGGACGCGCGACGCGCCCGGGCGGGGAGCGGGTCGGCGGCGCCGTTCTGCAAAACTCCTACTCATGAGTTCGGACCCGGCGCCCACCCCGCACGCCACCGCCGAGCAGGTCGAGGCGGCCTGGCACGACCCGAAGCTCGCCAACGTGCTCTACCACGACTGGGAGGCGGGCACCTACGACGAGAAGTGGTCGATCAGCTACGACGAGCGCTGCATCGACTACGCCGTCGGCCGCTTCCGCGCCGCGGCCCCGTGGGACGGCCGCCCCTACCTGCGCGCCCTGGAGCTGGGCAGCGGCACCGGGTTCTTCCTGCTGAACCTCATGCAGGCCGGCGTCGCCGACCGCGGCGTCGTCACCGACCTCTCGCCGGGCATGGTCGCCGCCGCCACCCGCAACGCCGAGCACCTCGGGCTGGAGGTGGAGGGGGCCGTCGTCGACGGCGAGCACATCCCCTTCCCCGACGACAGCTTCGACCTCGTCGTCGGGCACGCGGTGCTGCACCACATCCCCGACGTCGAGGCCGCGTTCCGCGAGGTCCTGCGGGTGCTGGAGCCGGGCGGGCGGTTCGTGTTCGCGGGCGAGCCGACCACCGTCGGCGACGCCTACGCCCGCACGCTCGGGCAGTGGACCTGGAAGGCCACCACCACGCTGACCAAGCTCGGCCCGCTGCGGGGCTGGCGCCGCCCGCAGCACGAGCTCGACGAGTCCTCGCGTGCCGCCGCGCTGGAGTCCGTGGTCGACATCCACACCTTCGACCCGGCCGCGCTGGAGGCCACCGCCCGCCGGGCCGGTGCCGAGGGCGTCGCCGCGCACACCGAGGAGTTCGCCGCGGCCATGCTCGGCTGGCCGGTGCGGACCTTCGAGGCCGCCGTCCCGCCCGGGCGACTCGGGTGGAACTGGGCGATGTTCGCCTACCACGGCTGGCAGCGGCTGTCCTGGCTCGACGAGCACCTGCTCACCCATGTCGTGCCGCGCAGCTGGTTCTACAACGCGCTGATCACCGGGACGAAGCCGAGATGAGCGTTCGGCCCCGCCGGGGCGCCCTCGCCGTCAGACTCGACGACGTGGAGCACCCGCTGGAGCCGTTCTGGCGCGGCGTCATCGCCTACCGCCTGCTGACCCTGCTGACCGTCGTCGGCGTGACGCTCTACCACCTGCGCACCGGCTACGAGCGCCCGCTGGCCGCGGTCGCCGTGCTCGGCGTGATGGTGGCGTGGACGGCCGTGACGTCGTGGGGCTACCTCGGTGGGCTGCCCGGCGCCCCGGACCGCCGCGGCCTGCTGGCCCTGGCCGACCTCGGTGTCTGCGTCGCGGTCATGGCGACGACCCCACTGGTCGTGCGCGTCGCCCACCTCGACGAGGGTGGTCCCGGCATGGGGTCGATCTGGACCTCCGGCGCGGTGCTGGCCTGCGCGGTCGCGTTCCGGATCACCGGCGGCGTGCTCGCCGCCGCCGTGATCACGGTGGCGCTGGTGCTGTCCAAGCAGCGGTTCGGGGTGCTGGAGCTGGGCGACATGCAGCTGCTCCTGCTGGCCGGGCTGACCGTCGGGTTCGCCGCGCACGTGCTGGAGCGCACCGCCGCCCGGCTGCGCCGCCTCGTCGCCGAACAGGCCGCGACCGCCGAACGCGAGCGGCTCACCCGGGCCGTGCACGACGGCGTCCTGCAGGTGCTGGCGCACGTCCAGCGCCGCGGTGCGGAGCTGGGCGGCGGGGCGACCGAGCTGGGTGTGCTCGCCGGGGAGCAGGAGACCGCGCTGCGCGCGCTGCTGTCCGGGTCGGGGACCACCGACGCGTCCGGGCGCCGCGACCTCGCCGCCGCGCTGCGGATCCTCGCCTCGGACCGGGTCACCGTCTCGGCCCCCGGACGGCCGGTCGAGCTGAGCGGGCCGGTCGTCGACGAGGTGGAGGGCGCGGTGCGGGCCGCGCTCGCGAACGTGGCACTGCACGCGGGCCCGGACGCGCGCGCCTGGGTGCTGGTCGAGGAGCTGCCCGGGGCGGTCGAGGTCAGCGTCCGCGACGACGGCCCCGGCATCCCCGAGGGCCGCCTCGCCGAGGCCGAGGCGCAGGGCCGGATGGGGGTGTCCCGCTCGATCCGTGGCCGCGTCGGCGACATCGGCGGGACACTGACGCTGGACACCGGACCGGACATCGGAACCGAATGGGTCATCAGGGTCCCCAGGGAGGACACATGAGCATCCGGGTGATGGTCGTCGACGACCACCCGATCTGGCGCGAGGGCGTGGCCCGCGACCTCGCCGAGCGCGGCCTCGACGTCGTCGCGACGGCCCCGGACGCGCCCGCCGCGGTCCGGATCGCGACGGCCGTGCGGCCTGACGTGATCCTCATGGACCTCAACCTGGGCGCGACCTCCGGCGTGGACGCGATCGCCGCGATCGGACAGCAGAGCCCGGACAGCCGGGTGCTGGTGCTGTCCGCGTCGGGCGAGCACGCCGACGTCCTGGAGGCGGTCAAGGCCGGTGCGCTCGGCTACCTGGTGAAGTCGGCCGGGGTCGAGGAACTGCTGGAGGCGATCCGGCGCACCGCCGACGGCGTCGCCGTGTTCACCCCGGGGCTGGCCGGGCTGGTGCTGGGGGAGTACCGGCGGCTCGCCGACGCCCCGCGCCCCGCCGACGGCGCGCCGTCGGTCCCGGCGCTCACCGAGCGGGAGACCGAGGTGCTACGCCTGGTCGCGAAGGGCATGACGGCCAAGCAGATCGCGGCGAAGCTCGTCGTCTCGCACCGGACCGTCGAGAGCCACGTGCAGAACACCCTGCGCAAGCTGCAGCTGCACAACCGCAGCCAGCTCGTCCGCTACGCGATCGAACAGGGACTCGCCGACTGAGCCCGTCCGGGAGCGGCACGGTGGGTTCCCCGCGGTGAACGGCGGCAAACGGTAACGGGGGACACCCCCATCACGAACAGGTCACGGGACCCGGCAGACTCGGAGCAGCCCCCGACGCGCGACCCCCGGAGACGCCTGTGACCGACCCGAGCGCGCTGATCGGGTACCTGCTCCAGAGCCCCTGGCTGGTGCCCCTGCTCGCCGTCGCCGTGATGTGCGACGGGCCGTTCCCGTTCCTCCCGAGCGAGCCGGTGCTCTTCAGCGCCACGGCCGCCGCACTGGCGGACGGCGACCGGTGGCGGATCGTGGCCCTGTTCGGTGCCGCGGTGGTCGGCTCCCTGCTCGGCGACGCGCTGCTCTACGGCGCCGGACGCAGCTCCCACTCCGTGGTCCGGGCCACCCGTCGCGGTGACGGGACCGGTGCCTGGATCCGCCGCCACCTGCACCGACGGCCGATCACCGCGCTGGTCGCGACCCGGCTGCTGCCGGGCGGACGGCTGGCGAGCGTGTCCGCGGCCGGCCGGGTCCGGCTGCCGCTGCGCGCGTTCCTGCCCGCGACCGTCGCCAGCGCGCTGGTGTGGAGCACCTGGATGACCGGCATCGGTGTCCTGGTCGGACCGATCACGCACGGCGACCCGCTGATGTCGGTGCTCGCCGGGGTCGTCCTCGCGGCGCTCGTCGCGTCCGTGGCCGCCGCGGCCAGGGCGCTGCTGCGGCTGCGCCGCCCCGTCGTCGCGGTCTGACCGGTCCGGCCGGTCCGACGGGCGCCCGACCCGTTCGCGTCGAACCTGCGTCCCGCGCCGTTCGGACGGTCTCCTGCGCTGCGGCACATGGCAAGCTGAGCCGTCCGGACGAACGGGGCGGGGAGAGCTGAGGACGTGCACGAGGACGGCGAGCGGATCTCGGCGGTGGCGGTGGGGCGGCCGGTCGTGCCGCCGGGGGTCGAGGTCGTGGCCCACGTGCCGCCCGCGCCCGCCGAGGGGGCCGCGGCCGCGGTCGACCGCGCCCGGCCCGGCCTGGTCCTGGTCGACCTGACCGGCCCGGAGGGCGTGGCGCCCGCGGTGATCTCCGCGGTGCTCGCGCGCGTCCCGGCCGTCGCCGTGCTCGCCGTCGCCGGTGCGGTCGCCGACCACGCCCGGGTCCTCGACGCGGTCCGGGCCGGCGCGACCGGCGTCGCGACCAGTGCGGACCCCCGGGAGCTCGCCGCCGTCGCCGCCGCGGCCGCTGCCGGGCGGCCCGCGTTCTCCCCGGGGCTGGCCGACGTCGTCCTGGAGTCGGTCGCGGCCCCCGCGCACGCGGTTCCGGAGCTCAGCCCGCGCGAGTCCGAGGTGCTGCGGCTGGTGGTCGAGGGGCTCACCGCCAAGCAGATCGCGGCCCGGCTGGTGCTGTCCCCGCGCACGGTCGAGAACCACGTGCAGCGGCTGCTGCGCAAGTTCGAGGTGCCCGGCCGCGCGGCGCTCGTCCGGCACGCCATCGAGTACGGGCTCGCCTGAACCGTCGCTTGTACGTTTCTGCGTATTTCCGTACTTTCGTGGTGTGACCGATCTCGACGCCCGGCTGCGTGCCGTGGAACGCGCCGTCGCCGACCTGCAGGACGCACTCCGTCCGACCGGCGGGGACACCCCCGCGGCGCCCGCGGACGACGTCCTCTGGGCGCTGACCGAGCTGGAGGCCCGCAGCCCCGGCGCGGTCCTGATGGCGGGAAGCGTCGCCGTCCCCGGCACCGGTGAGGTCCGCTGGCAGTACGCCCGCCCCGGCGAGGCGCTGCTCGACGCCGACTGGTCCGAGCTCGCCGGCACCCTCGACGCGCTCGCCCACCCCGCACGGCTGGCGATCCTGCAGCACGTGCTGGGCGGGGTGCACGGCACCGCGCAGCTGCTGGAGCAACCCTCGGTCGGCACGACCGGGCAGCTGCACCACCACCTGCGCCAGCTCGTCGCCGCCGGGTGGCTGGCCTCGACCCGCCGCGGCCACTACGAGGTGCCCGCCGCCCGTGTCGTCCCGCTGCTGGTCACAGTCCTGGCCGCGCACCGATGAGGGGACCCGCGATGACCGCCACCACCACCTCCACCTCGACGACCGCCGGGACCGGGCACCGCGTCGGGGCCGTGTCCGCTGTCGCCGCCGTCGCCGCCGTGCTGGCGGTGCTCGTCGGCGCCGTCGCCGGCCCGGAGCACCGGCGGCTCGGCCCGCAGACCACCGGTGACCCGGCCCTGGCCGAGCGGGTCCGCGCCGCGGCGGGCGGACACGACGGCTACCGGTCGCTCGCCGTCGCCGAGGTCACGCCGACCACGGTCACCACCGCCGGGCTCGGCCCCGCCGACGCCGGGGCACCCTTCGAGATCGGCTCGGTCACCAAGACGTTCACCGCCGCGTTGTTCGCCGACGCCGTGACCCGCGGCGAGGTGCGTCCCGACGCCCCGCTGGAGCGGGCCCTGCCGGAGCTGGCGGGCACCCCGGCGGGCGCGGTCACCCTCGCCTCGCTCGCCCAGCACCGCTCCGGGCTGCCGCCGCTGGGCGCGACCGCCGCCGCCGGGGCCCTGGCCACGACGGTGAACCTGAACCCGTACTCGTCCACGACCACCGCGCAGCTCCTCGACGACGCCCGCGCCGCCGCGGTGGACCCGCAGCAGCCGCCCACGTACTCCAACTTCGGCGTCGCGCTGCTGGGGACGGCGCTCGTCCGCGCCGCAGGCGCCGACGGCTACCCGCAGCTGGTCGCCGACCGGATCACCGGCCCCCTCGGCATGTCCACGACGACCTTCGCCGCCACCGACGCGCAGGTCCCGGACACCGCGGTCCCCGGACACCGCGACAACGGGCGCCCCGCGCCGCGCTGGGTCGGCGAGGGCTACCTGCCCGCCGGGAGCTCCACCTTCTCGACCGTCGAGGACCTCGCACGCTGGGCCGCGGCCCAGCTCACCGGCGTCGCACCGGGGACCGCCGCGCTGACCCCGACCGCGCAGGACGGGCCCGGCACGTCGATCGGCTGGATCTGGGTCACCAGCGAGGCCACCGGCGCCGACGGCGCCCGGCACCCCTACGTCTGGCACAACGGCGGCACCGCCGGGTTCAGCAGCATGGTCGCCCTCGACCGCGACGGCGGCCGGGCCGTGGTCGTGCTCGGCGACACCACCGCCGGGGTCGAACCGGTCGCCGGCACCCTGCTGTTCGGCACACCTCCGTCCGACGGCGGCGCGGGCCTCCTCGCCTGGGCGCCGGTCGCGGCCGCGGCGCTGTTCTCGCTGCTCGCGCTGCGCCGCGCGTTGCGGGAGGGGGCCCTGCTGCCGATCGCCGACGGCCTGCTGACCGCGGTGTTCGGGCTGGTGCTGCTGTGGAACCGGGGTCCGTGGGCCTCGGTCGGGGGCTGGGTGTGGGGCCTCGTGCTCGCCCCGGCCGCGGCCGCGCTGGTCCTCGCCGTGCTGCGGGGCCGCGACCTGCCGCTGCGCCCTTCCGGGCGCGCCGTCACGGCCTGGGCGGGGCTCGGGCTCTCGGCGGCGCTGGTCGCCGTGGCGGTGTGGGCGGGCTGAGACCCCGCGAGGCTCGCGGGAGCAGCGCCCGCGCCGGCTACCGACGCGCGGTGAGCCGGGCCAGTGCCGCGTCGAGCACGGCGGGCACGTCGGGCGCGGACAGCACGTCCACCGGCCGGGTGCCCGGCTCGGCGGGCACCGTCGCCCCACGGGCAGGCCCGAAGCCGGTCTCCACGGTCAGCGCCGTGGGCGTCGGGGTCAGCGACCCGGGCGCGACGCACTCCAGCAGTGCCGTCGCGTCGTGCAGGGCGACGGCGTCGCGGCCGTAGCGGCCCCGGTAGAACCGCATGTACGGGGCGATCATCGCGGCCAGCTCGGCGCCGACCGGATCGGCGTCGCCCAGTGCGGCGACCCACTCCGGGCCCGCGGCACAGCCCAGCGTGGTCTCCAGCGGCACCAGCGCGACCGGCGCGGAGCCCGCGCCGGGGTCCTGGGCGAGGACACGGTGCGCGGCCTCCGGGTCGGCGTGGACGTTGAACTCGGCCGCGGCGGTGACGTTCCCGCCGCCGATCGCCCCGCCCATGACGACGACCCGCTCGATATGCCCCGCCAGGTCGGGACGGGCGGCCAGCAGGATCGCGGTGTCGGTCAGCGGGCCGATCGAGGCGATCGTGACCGGCTCGGTCGCCTCCTCGAGCACCCGCGCCATCAACGCGACCCCGGATCCGGCCACCGGCGCGACCGGCTCCGGCAGCGCCGCGGCGCGCCCGCCGAGCCCGTCGGAGCCGTGCACGTGCCCGGCCCGCTGTTCGCGCCGGTGCACCAGCGGGCGGGCGGCCCCGACCCCCAGGGGGACGTCCGGCCGCCCGGCGAGGGCGAGCAGCCGTCCCGCGTTGGGCAGCGTGGCGTCCAGGCCGACGTTGCCGAACGTGGCGACGACGGCCCGGACGTCCACCTCGGGACTGCGCAGGGCGAGGACGAGCGCGACGGCGTCGTCGACACCGGGGTCGGTCGAGATGATCAACGGACGGGGCACACCGGCGAGCCTACGACCGGCCCGCCGGGGCGGTCACTCGCTCCGGGTGGGCTCGTCCTCGTGCTCGGCGTCGACCTCGCGGGCGGCCGCTCCGGTGGCCCCGGAGTCGTCGGTCGTCGCGGCGGGTCGGGGGTTGCCCGCCTTGTCGGCGTCGACGCGGGAGGTGCCGCCGCCTCCGGAGGTCAGTTCGTCGGTACCGACGTCGGTGCCGTCGTCGGGCTGGCGGTGGTCGCTCACGGGCTGGCCTCTCGGGTGGGGATCGCGGTCCTCGGGAGGTACCCGTCGCCGCAGGGGTGCACACGCCTAGTGTCTGGCGGGTGCGACGTCCGCCGATCCCCGACGCCGACCCGGAGCAGGCGAAGCTGTTCAGCCTCACCTCGCTGCGCTGGATCCTGCGCCACCGCGCGTACGGCCCCTGGTACCTGCGGCGGTACTGGCGGCTGGCGAAGCTGCGGCTGCGGCACCCGCACGTCGTGCTGCGCGGCATGGTGTTCCTGGGCAAGGACGTCACGATCGAGGCCCGCCCCGGGTTCGGGCGGCTCGAGATCGGCCGGTGGGTGCACATCGGCGACGGCACCGCCCTGCGCTGCCACGAGGGCTCGATGCGGATCGGCGACAAGGTCGTGTTCGGCCGCGACAACACCGTCAACTGCTACCTCGACGTCGAGATCGGCGCGACGACGCTGGTCGCCGACTGGGTCTACGTCACCGACTTCGACCACCGCACCGACGACGTCCGGCGCCCGATCAAGGACCAGGGCATCGTGAAGTCGCCGGTCCGGATCGGCGAGGGCTGCTGGCTCGGGGTGAAGACCTCGGTGCTGCGCGGCACCCGGATCGGCCCGGGGAGCGTGCTCGGGGCGCACGCGGTCGCGCGGGGGGACATCCCCGCGGAGTCGATCGCCGTCGGGACCCCGGCGCGGGTGGTGCGGGACCGGCGGGCCGACTACGAGGCCGCGGCCGCCGAGCGTGCCGCCGTCGCCGACATGGCCCGCAAGGCCGATCGGGCCCTGCAGGCCCGGCTGGACCGGGCCTGAGCACCCCGCGGGCTCAGGTGTCGAACAGGTTCCCGGTGGGGATCTTCGGGCGGGGGAGCTCCCTCGGCCCGGCCGCGGTGGCACCGGCGTAGATGCGCGCGGTGTGCCCGGCGATCACCGGCCAGGCGAAGTCGGTGCGCAGCCGGGCCCGGGCGGCGCGGGCCCGGCGGCGGGCCGCGGCCGGGTCGGCGAGCGCGCGGTCCACGGCGTCGGCGATCCCGGGGACGTCGCCGGGGGCGAACCCGAGACCGGTCTCGCCGTCGCGGACCAGCTCGCCGAGCCCGCCCGCGGTCGAGGCGACGAGCGTCGCGCCCACCGCTGCGGCCTCCAGCGCCACGATCCCGAACGGCTCGTAGCGGCTCGGCAGCACGACGGCGTCCGCACCGCGCAGCAGGGCGGTCAGCTCGCCGTCGGGCAGGTGGCCGAGAAAGGTCACCGAGCGCGTCACCCGGTGCTGCGCGGCGCGCTCGACCAGCATGTCCTGCTGGGTCCCGGTCCCCGCGACGAGCAGCCGGGTCCCGCGGTGCCGCCGCCGGATCCTGGGCAGCGCCGCGATCAGGTCCTGGACGCCCTTCTCGTACTCCAGGCGTCCGACGTAGACGATCCGCGGCCCGTCGCCAGCCGGTGCCGCGGCGGCGCGGGACCGCCAGCGACGCGGGTCGATGCCGTTGTGCACCACGTGGACGGCGGCCGGGTCGAGGTCGTGCAGGGCCGAGACCTCGGTGCGCATCGCGGCGGAGCAGGTGATGACCTCGTCCGCACGCTGGGCGAGCCACCACTCGGTGGAGTGCACCTGCCGGTTCAGCGGGCCCGGCAGCCAGCCGGAGTGCCGGCCAGCCTCGGTGGCGTGCACGGTCGCGACCAGTGGGACGCCGAGGACGTCGGCGAGCGCGATCGACGGATGCGCGACGAGCCAGTCGTGGGCGTGCACGACGTCCGGCCGCCAGCCCGGCAGCAGCGTTGTCAGGGCGTGGCGCAGCATCGCGTGCCCCATCGCGAGCGTCCACGCGACCAGGTCGTCGGCGAACTCGAGTTCCGGCGGGTCCTCGGCCACCCGCAGTACCCGGACCCCGTCGACGGTCTCGGCGCGGGTCGGATGGGTCTCGGCGTCGGTGCCGGTGGGGGCCCGGGACAGCACGACGACCTCGTGCCCGGCCGCGACGAGCTCACGGGACAGCGCGTGCACGTGCCGCCCCAGCCCGCCGACGACGACCGGCGGGAACTCCCAGCTGACCATCAGCACCCGCATCGCCCGATCCTGGCAAACGCCGGACCGGTGGTAACCCCCGGGGCGTCGTCCACCGCGCTGGGCCCCGCGACCCCGCGGCCCCCGCCGCGCCCGGCGGGGCGGTGGACCCGGTGCCCGGCGGGGTGGTGAGTCCGGCGCCCGGGGTCGGTGGCCCACGGACACCCACCTCGCCGTATTCGCTTACCGGGTAAGCGAGTTCGCGGTCAGACCCGCTCCAGGTCCCGCGTCCACGTGTCCGGAGGCCGGTGGCAGGGTGGCAGCGGCGTGTCCGCTCAGGTCCCGCGCGTCCACGTGCCCGAAGGTCGGCAGCGGCGCGTCCACCCAGGCCGCGACCCGGCGCCGAGCGGCCCGCCGCCGACCGGCGCGCAGCAGCCCGGACAGCTCGGCCACCCGCCCGGCGTGCAGGGCGGCGCGTGAGCGGGCGTACCCGGCGGCGGAGTCCTTGCTGACCATGAACGCCCAGTCGCTGGACAGGGCGTGCAACGCCTGGTCGGCGAGCAGGTCGGCCAGCGGGTCCCGGACGGGCCCGGGGTGCGGGGCGGCGAGCAGGTCGGACTGGACGGCGGCGTTCGTCGCGACCAGGTCGGCGACCTGCGGCCCGGCCCAGACCCGCCAGTCCTTGCCCGAGCCCCAGGACGACTCCCGGAGGTCGACCGGATCGCCGACCAGCCCGTCGTCGACGGCGTCGCCGAGGGTGCGCACGGCGACCCCTGCCTCGGGCAGCCGGCGGAGCACGGCGGCCAGCCACGCCGGCCCCTCGTGCCACCAGTGCCCGAACAGCTCGGTGTCGAACGCGGCGACGGTCAGTGCCGGGCGGCCGCGCTCGGCACGCAGTGCCCTCAGCCGCGCGACGACGGTGTCGACGAAGTCGTCGGCGTCGCGGGAGACCGCGCGGGCGGCGAGCGCGGGGTCGTAGGGCTTCTTGCGCCCGGTCGGCACCCGCCGTCCGGTGACCCGCGCCGGTTTGAGGCCGGAGTCGTGGTCCCAGGTGTGGAAGTCGCGGTACTCGGCCGAGCCGGGGTAGCCCTTGCGGGGCGACCACACCCGGTAGGTGATCTCCAGGTCGCGGCCGACGCACACGACGTCGGAGGTCCCCACCGGCCGGGCGAACGCGGTGTCACCGCGCAGCGCGGGGCCGTCGACGAGGAAGCGGTGCACCCCGGCGGCCGCGTAGTCGTGCTCCATCCCGGGCGCGAAGCCGCACTCGGGCGCCCAGATCCCGGCCGGTCGGGCACCCAGGCGGAGTGCGTGGTCGTCGAGCCCGGCGCGCAGCGAGAACGCACGGACCCGCGGGTCGAGGAGCGGCTGGAACGGGTGCGCGGCCGGCCCTCCCAGCAGCTCGACGGCGCCGGAGTCGCGCAGCCCGCGCAGCGCGGGCGACCCGCCGTGGCGCCAGTGCCGCTCGAACTCCGCCGTCGCCGCCGTCGACACCCGGTGCTCGTGCGCGGCCAGGTCGGGCAGCCGGCCCGCCGCCGAATGCGCACGCAGCGTCCATCCGCCGAGCCAGTCGTGCACCCCGCGCAGGCAGTGCGGGTCGTCGAGCTGGGCGGCCAGGACCGGCGTCACCCCGAGGGTGGCGAGTCCGGTGCGGCCCTCGTCGGCCAGCTCGCGCAGCGTCGCGACGACGGGCAGGTAGGAGTGCGCCCAGGACTGGTAGAGCCACTCCTCGCCGACGGGCCACCGGCCGTGCCGGGCCAGCAGCGGCAGGTGCGAGTGCAGGACCAGGCAGAACGTCCCGACGGGCGTGCCGCTCACGGCCGGGTCGCCGTGACCAGCAGGTCGAGCGAGGCGTCGAGGTCGGCCTGGTCGCCGGTGCGCAGCACGAAGTCCGAGCACCGCACCCCGGCGACGTCGACGGCCAGCGCCTGCGGCCACGGCTGCCCGGACAGCGCCAGCGCGGTCTGCGCCTCGATCAGGCCGCCGTGGCGGGCGTCGAGCTCGCGCAGCCGCGGACCGTGGTGCAGCCCCTGCACCACGACCCGGCCGAACCCGGCGTCGGTGACCAGACCGGCCAGCTCGCGGGGGTCGAGCTCGCGGGTGTGGAACGGGTTGAGCGGGGTGTCGCGGCCGGGGGAGAAGGTGATCCGGTTCGGTGTCGACACCATCAGCCGCCCGCCGGGGCGCAGCACCCGCAGGCACTCGCGCAGGAACCGCTCCTGCTCCCACAGGTGCTCGATGACCTGCAACGACACGACGACGTCGACGCTCCCGTCGGGCACCGGCAGCGCCACCAGGTTGGCCCGGGCCACCCCGACCCGCGGATAGCGGGCCCGGACGTGGGCGACGGTCGCCACGTCGTAGTCCAGCGCCAGCACTGCGCGGGCGGTCCCGGCGAGCAGGTCGGCGCCGTAGCCCTCGCCGCATCCGGCCTCCAGCACGACGCCGCCCGAGCAGTCGGCGGCGATGGCCGCGTAGACCACCTCGTGGCGGCGGAACCAGTAGTTCTCGTGGCTGATGCCCGGGACGGTGCGCTCCCCGGTGAGGGGCAGGCTGCTGGTCACCCTCCGACTTCACCACGCCCGTCGGTGAGACCTCCCACCGGTCCCCTCGCGTGCGCTACCGCTCGTCGACGCGGGGCAACGCAGCGTCACCGCGGACGTCTGGAGACGTGGAGCCCGACGCAGGACCTGCCAGGCACGACGGAGGGAGACCCATGACCGACATCGCGACCGACGAGGACACGGTGACGCTGACCATCACCGGCCGTAGC
The DNA here is from genome assembly GCF_001932475.1 of Pseudonocardia sp. Ae717_Ps2. Taxonomy (NCBI): domain Bacteria; kingdom Bacillati; phylum Actinomycetota; class Actinomycetes; order Pseudonocardiales; family Pseudonocardiaceae; genus Pseudonocardia; species Pseudonocardia sp. Ae717_Ps2. The sequence goes on along the minus strand of NZ_MCIS01000001.1, from coordinate 4,551,151 downwards.
GGATCCTGGCTCGTGTCGGGTGTGCTCGGCCGGGAACCGCTGCCGCTCAAGGGGTTGGACGACGGCGCCCTCGCCGAGATGCTGTGGGCGATGCTGCCGGTCCCCCCGTCGGCCGCGCACGGCCCCGCGTACCCGGCCCCCGCGCCCGGCCGCCGGCACCCGGGCTGAGCCGCACTAGGGCCTCAGTCGGGTCGCGCACGTCCGGTTCGCGGTCGGCGCACGGTTCGTGCCGGTCGCCGTGCGATCGCTCCCGGACGGGTACCGCCGGCCCACCGACGGGTATCCGCCCTTCCCCCGGCCGTGCGGGTCGGGTGACGCCCACGGCGTCGTGCCGAGAGGAGCCCAGGATGAACGACCCGGCGGACGAGAACGAGACGCTGTCGCTCACCATCACCGGGCGGTCCGGTTCCTGGGTGGTGTCGGGCGTGCTCGGTGACGAGCCGGTCGAGCCGCGCGCGATGGACGACGAGGCCCTCGGCGAGGTGCTGTCGATGGTCGTGCCCGAGGAGGACCGCGCCGACGCCGAGCCCCCGCCCGGCCGCCGCGTCGGCTGAGCCCTACAGCCGTCCGTCGGCTGAGTCCTACAGCCGTCCCCGCAGCAGCGAGGCCGCCAGCAGCGCCACCTCGACCTGCAGCCGGTCCTTCCCGACCGGGCGTCCGAGCAGTTCCTCGGCCTTGCGCACCCGGTAGTGCACGGTGTTCTTGTGCAGGTGCAGCCGGGCCGCGGCCCGGGTGTAGCTGCCGCCCTCGGCCAGGAAGACCCGCAGCGTCGCCCGGAGCTGGTCCACGCCCGGCTCCTCGCAGGTCAGCCCGGCCAGCACCCGGTCCACCCAGCGGCGCAGCTCGTCGGACCGGTCGGTCAGCAGCGCGGCGACCGCGACCTCGTCGAAGTCGGTGACCGCCGGGCGGGCCTCGTCGGTCTCGGCGACAGCCCGCGCCCGGACGGCCTCCGCCAGTGACCCGCGGAACCCGGCCAGGCCCCGGCCCGCTCCGCCGAGCGCGAGGCGCAGGTGCCCCGGCAGCCGCTCCCGCAGCAGTGCGACGTCGAGCGGGGGCACGTCGGGCGCGCTGTGCCACGCCCACAGGGTGCGGCTGTCGGCGAGCACGGTCAGCGGTGGTCGGCTCGACGCCTCGCCGAGCAGCCGTGCCCCGGCCTGGAGGACGGCGTCGTCGACCGGCTCGCCCGCCGCCCCGGGCGCCCACAGCACCGCGGCCCGGTGCCAGCCCCCGACCGGGATCCCGAGCAGCTCGCGGGCGGCGGCCTCGCTCAGCGGTTCGGTCTCCAGGACCATCCGCACCCGCGCGGCGATGTCGGCGCCGGAACGCGTGCTCCACCGCCGTCGCTCGGTCTCGTAGATGTCGATCAGGCCTCCGATGACCTGGTCGATGTAGCGGTTGGTGCGGCCGGTCAGCTCGGACAGGACGGTGAGCGGGTCGGGACCCGGCCGGTCCAGCCGGCGCAGCGCGTCGATCGCCCACTGGTCGAACATGTGCTCGCCGAGCCGGTAGGCGCGCAGCAGCGCCTCCAGCGACAGCTCGTACTGGGCGAACCGGCGGGCGTACTCGGCGGCCGCCGGCGGCACCGTGATCTGCTCCATCGGGATGGCGTGCGCGAGCATCCCGACGATCGCCGACAGGTTCGCCGCGGTGCTCGCGACCATCAGCCGCCGGACCGTCTCGTCGTGCCGGAACTCCGGGATGACCCCGACGAACCAGTCGGTCATCTCGGTGGTCAGCTCGGGCAGCCGGGCCTCGATGTCGCGGGCGACGGCCGCCACGACCTCGTCGACGTCGGCGGGCACGACGACGAACCTAGAGCCAGGCCGGATCGAGGTCGACGGTGGTCCGGTCCAGCGACGCGAGCAGGTCGAACCAGGGCCCGGTCCGCGGCAGCTCGTAGCGGAAGAAGTACCGGGCGGCGGCCCGCTTGCCCCGGCCCAGGTCGTCGTCGCGGCCGGCGGCGGCGAGCAGCTGCTCCAGCCACACCCACGCGACGACGACGTGCCCGGTCGCCTCCAGGTGCACCGAGGCGTTCGCGAGCCGCGCCGCGACGTCGGGTTCGGCGTGCAGCGCGCGGGTCACCTCCACCAGCCGCACCCGGGCCGCGTCGAGCGCGTCGGCGTGCTCGGCCGCCTCGCCGCCCGCGGCGCGGCCCCGTGCGACGGTCGCGGCGAGCACCGCGTCGAGGGCGTCGAGCCCGGCGGCGCCGCGCATGGCGAGCTTGCGTCCGAGCAGGTCCAGGCCCTGGATGCCGTGGGTGCCCTCGTGGATCGGGTTGAGCCGGTTGTCGCGGTAGTGCTGCTCGACGTCGTACTCGCGGGTGTAGCCGTAGCCGCCGTGCACCTGGATCGCCAGGGCGTTGGCCGCCAGGCACCACTGCGACGGCCAGCTCTTCGCGATCGGGGTGAGCACGTCGAGCAGCAGCCCGGCCCGCTCGCGGTCGGCCGGGTCCTCGGCGGTGCGCTGGTCGTCGAGCAGCCGCCCGCAGTACAGGACCAGGCCCAGCCCACCCTCCACGTAGGACTTGCCCGCGAGCAGCATCCGCCGGACGTCGGCGTGGTCGACGATCGGGACCTGCGGCGCCGCCGGGTCCTTCGCGTCGACCGGGCGGCCCTGCGGCCGGCTCCGCGCGTACTCCACCGCGGCGAGCTGGCCGGTGTAGCCCAGCGCCACCGCGCCGGCACCGACACCGACCCGGGCCTCGTTCATCATGTGGAACATCTGCGCGAGCCCGGTGTGCGGCTCGCCGACGAGGTGTCCGACCGCCCCCGGCTCGCCACCCGGGGTGTGCGCGCCCTCGCCGAAGTTCAGCACGGTGTTGGTGGTGCCGCGGTAGCCCATCTTGTGGTTCAGTCCGGCGAGCACGACGTCGTTGCGGTCCCCGTCGGGCAGGAACTTCGGCACCACGAACAGCGAGATGCCCTTCACCCCCGCCGGACCGCCGGGGATCTTCGCGAGCACCAGGTGGACGATGTTCTCGCCGAGCTCGTGGTCCCCGCCGGAGATCCACATCTTGGTGCCGGTGATCCGGTACGTGCCGTCGCCGCGGGGCTCGGCGCGGGTGGTGATGTCGGCCAGCGACGACCCGGCCTGGGTCTCCGACAGGCACATCGTGCCGTGGAAGCGGCCCTCCAGCATCGGCCGCACCCAGGTGTCCACCTGCTCCGGGGAACCGTGCGCGAGCAGCAGGTTCGCGTTCGCCGTGGTGAGCATGGCGTAGGCGAAGGTGCTGATGTTCGCCGCCGCGAACCACGCCGAGCACGTCGTGTGCACGACCTGGGGGAGCTGCAGGCCGCCCGCGTCGGCGTCGGCGGTGGCACCGAGCAGGCCGGTGCCGGCCAGCGCCGCCAGCGCGGGTGCCACCTCCGGGTGCATCTCGACGCGGCCGTCGACGAAGCGCGGTTCCTCGGCGTCGTTGCGCTTGTTGTGCGGGCGGAACCGCTCGGCCGCGATCTCGGCGCAGACGTCGAGGACGGCGTCGACGGTCTCCCGGGAGTGCTCGGCGAACCGCGGACGGGCGGTCAACGCGGTGACGTCGAGCCAGTCGTGCAGCAGGAAGTCCAGGTCGCTGCGGGACAGCAGCTGCGACGGTGCGGCCATGACGGCTCCTTCGGGTCGGGGGCGGCGGATCGGGCGGGTCGGCGGGTCGGGCGCGGTGAGCGGGTCGGGACGGGCCGCCGTCGAGCGGCAGGACCGTACCGGTGACCGACCGCCGGCCCGCGCGGCGAGGGGATCGTCGTGGGTACCGCGGCACGTCCGTCCCGGACGAGGATCGCGGTCCGAGTGGTGCAGCGCGAGGAACTCGGCGCTGCTTTGTGTCCTCGGTACAACCGGCCCGGCCGGGTTCGTGATCCACGCCCATGGCGTCGGTCACACGGCGCTCCTACCTTGGGCGGGTCGATCGACGACGCCGTGTCCGACACCGAGGGGAAGGACCCCGATGCACATCGCCGTGCTCCCGCAGGATCGCGTCCGGGCTGCGCCGACCGGACCGTGCATCGCCGACGAGACCCGCGCGCTCGACAACGCGGCGTTCGCCGACGCCGTCGCGGGTGCTGCCGCCGCCCTGCACGCCGCGGGGGCCGGTCGGGGCGACGTGGTCGCGGTCGTGCTGCCCAACCGGGTCGAGCTCGTGGTCACCCTGTTCGCGGCCTGGCGGCTCGGGGCCGCCGTCACCCCGGTCAACCCGGCACTGACCGTCGACGAGGCGGGGCACCAGATCACCGACTCCGCCGCGCGTGTCGTGGTGGGGGAACGGGCGGCGTCGCCGCTGGTGACCCTCGACGTCGCCGAGCTGACCGGGGACCCGGCCGCCGCGCCGGAACCGGTCACCGACGACGACGCGCTGGCCCTGCTGATCTACACCAGCGGTACCACCGGGCGGCCCAAGGGCGTCATGCTCGACCACCGCAACGTCCGCGCCATGTGCGAGATGATCATCGCCGGGATCGGGCTCGACGACACCGACCACAGCCTGCTGATCCTGCCGCTGTTCCACGTCAACGGCATCGTCGTCTCCGTCCTGTCCCCGCTCCTGGCAGGCGGGCGCACCACGATCGCCGGCCGGTTCCGGGCGGAGACCTTCCTCGACGTGGTCGCCCGGGTCCGGCCCACCTACTTCTCCGCGGTCCCCGCGATCTACGCCATGCTCGCCGCCCTGCCCGCCGACGCGGTGGCCGACACGAGCTCGCTGCGCCTGGTCATCTGCGGGGCGGCGCCCATGCCCGCCGAGCTGATCGCCCGTTTCGAGGGCCGGTTCGACGTGCCGCTGGTGGAGGGGTACGGACTCTCCGAGGGCACCTGCGCCTCGACCCTGAACCCGCCCGGCGGGCCGCGCCGTCCCGGCACCGTCGGACTGCCGCTCCCAGGACAGACCGTCGCGCTGATGGGCCCCGACGGCACCCTCGTCGACGACGGCCCGGGCGAGGTCGTGATCTCCGGTCCGAACGTGATGCGCGGCTACCTGAACCTGCCCGGGGCCACCGCCGAGACGATCCGCGACGGCTGGCTGCACACCGGCGACGTCGGCCGGTTCGACGACGACGGCTACCTGGTCCTGGTCGACCGGATCAAGGACATGATCATCCGAGGTGGGGAGAACCTCTACCCCAAGGAGATCGAGAACGCGCTCTACGCGCACCCGGCCGTGCACGAGGCCGCCGTGGTCGGTGCCGCCGACCCGGTCCTCGGCGAGGTCCCCGTCGCCCACGTGGCCCTGCTCCCCGGGGCCGTCGCGAGCCCGGAGGAGCTCGTCGAGCACTGCGCGGGGCGACTGGCCCGGATCAAGATCCCCACCCGGATCACGATCGTGGACGCCCTGCCGAAGAACTCCGTCGGCAAGATCGACAAACCCACCCTGCGCCGGGCGGCAGTCCCGACCGGCTGACCCGGCACGACCCGGCACGACCCGACACCGATACGACACCGACCTCCCGCGGACCGCCCCGGTCCGGCGGGGGAGCCGACCTGCCCGGAAACGCCCGCGGACGGCTACCGCATGCCACCCTCCGAAAGGGGATGAACAATGGGGTTCAAGACGGGGGACTTCCCCCCGGTCGATCTCGACACCTTCCTCGACAAGCCGCTGTTCGAACGCACGAAGGCGCTCGCCCTGCACTGGGTGGAGTACGGCTTCGGATCGCCGAAGATGATCCCGACGACCTACGTCGTCAAGCTGGTGGTCCTCTACGTGCTCGTGGGCACCACCCTGATCACCTGGACCTCCGGCGTCGGCCCGGTCTGGGACGTCGCGGGCTGGTGGAACGAGCCCATCGTCTACCAGAAGCTCGTGCTGTGGACGGTGCTGCTGGAGGCGATCGGCGTCGCGGGCTCCTGGGGTCCGATCGCGGGCAAGTTCAAGCCGATGACCGGTGGCATCCTGTTCTGGGCCCGCCCCGGGACCATCCGGCTGCGTCCGTGGAAGGCGGTCCCGGGGACCGACGGCGACACCCGCACGGTGCTCGACGTCGTGCTCTACCTGGGTCTGCTCGCCTCGCTGCTGACCGCTGTCGTGCTGCCCGGCGTGCCGAGCGCGTCGCTGTCGGCGGTGCTGCCCGACAACACCTCCGGTCTGGTCGCGCCATGGCTGATGGTCGCGCCGATCGTGCTGCTGATCCTCTGCGGCCTGCGCGACAAGACGATCTTCCTCGCCTCCCGCGGTGAGCAGTACCTGCCGGCGATGGTGTTCTTCGGTGTCCTGCCCTTCGTCGACATGATCGTCGCGGCGAAGCTGCTGATCTGCGCGGTGTGGATCGGGGCGGGCGTGTCCAAGTTCGGTCGGCACTTCACCAACGTGATCCCGCCGATGGTGTCCAACAGCCCGTGCGTCCCGTCGAAGTGGGTCAAGCGGGCCCACTACCGGGACTTCCCGCGCGACATCCGCCCGTCGAAGCTCGCGACGTTCATGGCGCACGTCGGCGGCACCACCGTCGAGATCATCACCCCGCTGGTGCTGCTGTTCTCCACCAACTACTGGCTGACGCTGGCCGGGGTGGTCCTCATGGTGGTGTTCCACCTGTTCATCACCTCGACGTTCCCGCTGGCCGTGCCGCTGGAGTGGAACATCCTGTTCGGCTACCTCGCCGTGTTCCTGTTCCTCGGCTTCCCCAACGGCGACGGCTTCGGCGTCACCGACATGTCCTCCCCGGCGCTGACCCTGGTGATCGTCGCCGCGCTGGCGTTCTTCCCGGTCCTCGGCAACCTGCGCCCGGACCTCGTGTCCTTCCTCCCGTCGATGCGCCAGTACGCCGGGAACTGGGCGTCGGCGCTGTGGACCTTCGCCCCCGGCGCCGAGGAGAAGCTCAACTCGATCGCGCACCGGCCGACCAGGAACCAGGTCGACCAGCTCCGGGCGATGGGCTACCCCGCGGCCGTCGCGGAGGTCACCATGCAGCAGACGATCGCCTGGCGGTCGATGCACTCGCAGGGCCGCGGGCTGTTCTCGGTGCTGTCGGCCCGGCTCGACGACCTCGACTCCCGCACCGTGCGTGAGGCCGAGTTCACCTGCAACTCCTTGATCGGCTTCAACTTCGGCGACGGTCACCTGCACGACGCGCACATGATCGCCGCGGTCCAGCGGCGGGTCGGCTTCGCCCCGGGCGAGCTCGTCGTCTGCTGGGTGGAGTCGCAGGCGATCCACGCGAAGGTCCAGCACTACCAGCTGATCGACGCGGCGCTCGGCGTCGTCGAGCGCGGGTACTGGAACGTGGCCGACGCGGTGAACGAGCAGCCGTGGCTGCCGAACGGGCCCATCCCGCTGACCGTCACCTGGCGTGCCCCGCAGCGGTCGGCCGCCGACGAGGACACCGCCGGGGCCCCGGCGGTCTGAGTCCCGGCGGGGCGGGCGGAGCACGACGCCCGCCCGCCCCGCCGACCCATCCGACGTCCCATCGACGAAGAAGGAACGCACCATGGGTGACGCACTGAACGGCCGGGTCGCGATCGTGACCGGCGCGGGCAAGGGACTGGGACGGGCCATCGCGGAGCGCTTCGGCGCCGAGGGCGCGACGGTCGTCGTCTCCGACATCGACGAGGCCGCCGCGAAGTCGGTCGCGGACGGGATCGCGGGCGCCTCGTACCTGGCGTGCGACGTGCGCGACGAGGCGCAGGTGCAGGCGCTGGTGGCCCACGCCGTCGAACGGCACGGCGGACTGCACGTGATGGTGCCCAACGCCGGCGTCGGGCGGCCCGAGCCGCTGCTGGAGATGGACCTCGCCGCCTGGCGCGCGGTCACCTCGGTGAACCTCGACGGGGTCTTCCTGTCGATCCGCTACGCGGCCCCGGCGATCATCGCCGCGGGCGGCGGCACGATCGTCACCCTCGCCTCGGTCACCGCGACCACCGGTTCGCCGCTGATCGGCCACTACGCCGCCGCCAAGGCCGCCGTCGTGAACCTGACCAAGACCGCGGCGACGGAGTTCCGGCCCCACGGCGTGCGGGTCAACGCGCTGCTGCCCGGCTTCATCGACACCGACCTGGTGACGGCGGCGCAGCCGGGGTTCGAGGCGGCGCTCGGACTGCCCGCCGGCGGGTTCGACGGTCTCATCGCGCAGAAGCAGGGGGGCTACGGCACCCCTGCCGACGTCGCCGAGGCGGCGCTGTTCTTCGCCAGCGAGCGGTCCCGGTTCTGCACCGGGAGCGGCCTGGTCCTGGACGGCGGACTCGATGCGTCGCTGCTCTGAGGAAGCCCCCGGGAACCCCCGTCGCGTCTGCGTGGCGGTGTGGCGGACCGCCACGATGATCGGCTCGCCCGCGTCGTCGCGACCGGGCCCCCGCACCGCCGGGACACAGGGTCGGTCGTGAGCCGTCCCCGGGACGGGGCGTCCTGTGCCACCGGGTCCGGGTACAACTGCGACGGCGGGGGAACCACCTGCTGTCGGTCCGCTGGAACGGGAGAACACACATGAGCACCGCGACGGTCGTCGGTTCCGGCCCCAACGGTCTCGCCGCCGCCGCCGTGCTCGCCAGGGCCGGGGTCGAGGTCACCGTGCTGGAGGCCGCCGACGAGATCGGCGGTGGCACCCGCACGGTCGAGGCGATCGTGCCCGGCCTGCTCGTCGACCACTGCTCGGCGGTGCACCCGATGGCGGTCGGCTCGCCGGTCCTGGCCGAGCTGGGCCTGGACCGGCACGGGCTGCGGTGGCGCCTGCCCGAGGTCGACTGCGCCCACCCCCTCGACGACGGCGACGCCGGCGTCCTGCTGCGCTCCGTCGCCGACACCGCGGCGGGCCTGGGCGCCGACGGGCCGCTGTGGCGTGCGCTGTTCGGCAGCCCGTCCCGGAACTACGACGCGCTGTCCCAGGACTTCCTGGGCCCGTTGCTGCGATTCCCGGGCCACCCGCTGCTGCTCGCCCGCTTCGGTGCGCCGACCGTCCTGCCGGCCGAGCTGCTGGCACGGGCGTTCCGCACCGAGCGGGGCCGCGCCCTGTTCCTCGGCACGGCTGCGCACGCGTTCCGGCCGCTGAACCGCCCGCTGTCGAGCGCGATCGGGATGGGCATCCTCACCGCGGGGCACCGCTACGGCTGGGGCGTCGCGCAGGGCGGCTCCCGGGCGATCTCCGACGCGCTGGCCGCGGTGCTCGCCGGACACGGAGCGAAGATCGAGACGGGCGTGCACGTCCGCTCCGCCGACGAGCTGGGCGACCCGGACGTCGTGGTGTGGGACGTCGGCCCCGACCGGCTCCCGCAGCTGCTCGGCGACCGTCTGCCGCCGCGGGCCGCGCGGGCCTACCGGCGGTTCCGGTACGGCCCGGCCGCGTTCAAGGTCGACTACGCGGTGCAGGGCGGGATCCCGTGGACGTCCCCCGGGGCGCGGCGGGCCGGGACCGTGCACGTCGCCGGGTCGGCCGCGGAGACCGCGCTCGTCGAGCGCGAGGTGCACGCGGGCCGGATGCCGGAGCGTCCGTTCGTACTGGTCGGGCAGCAGTACCTGGCCGACCCGACGCGGTCGGTCGGCGACGTGTACCCGGTCTACGCCTACGCGCACGTCCCGTACGGGTACACCGGTGACGCGACCGCGGCGATCACCGCGCAGATCGAGCGGTTCGCTCCCGGGTTCGGGGAGCGGGTCGTCGGGACCCTGGTCACCGACCCGGCCGCGTTCGCGGGGAACCCGAACTACGTCGGCGGGAACATCCTCACCGGCGCCAAGGACCTGCGACAGCTGGTCCTCGGGCCGCGCACGACGGTGCAGCCCTACGACACCGGAGCACCGGGGCACTTCCTCTGCTCGGCCGCGACGCCGCCCGGACCGGGTGCGCACGGGATGTGCGGCGCGCACGCCGCGCGCCGCGCGCTCGCCCACCTGGGCCGCTGAGGGCGGCTCAGACGGGCTCGGGCTCCCCGCTGACGGCCACCACCCCGCCGATGTCCTGGCGCAGCCACGCCAGCAGCGTCGTGTCCTCCAGGGTCAGCGGCACCTCCGGCCCGCCCCACCCCAGACGGGTGGTGGGCCGGTGGACCAGCGCGTCCTCCAGCATCGCGGCCAGACCCTCGGTGGCCTGGACGGTGATACCGCCGTGCTCCACCGTCCTGCTGCCCGCAACGTCGGATTCGGCGTGCGGCCCCGTGCTGAGCACGTAGCCGGTCCCCAGACGGTCGTCGAACCCCGTCACCTGCACGACGGCTCCCTCCTGCCGAGTGCGCGAGATGTCGACGGTAGCGAAACCCCACCCCCGATCAGGGCGTACGGCGTGTGACGTCGTGCGTGCACCAGGTGAGGAGAACCGCGCGTGAGTACGGTCACGACCGACCCCGGTTTGCCGGGGCGCTACTCGTTGGTAACAATGAACGTCACAGTGGCACGGCGTGCCATTACGGCACGACCAGTGGCAGAGTCACCGGCTACGACGGGCGCGACGCCGCGGCCCACCCCGCTCTCGCGAGAGCGCGCGGCGCAGCACCGTCACGGTGACGCGAGACGGTCCGGACCCCGACGGGGCGGATCGCGAAGAGGACGACGCGGTGTGCGCGTGGGCGCAGGCCGCCGCGGCAGGAGGTCGAAGAGGTCCTATGAAGATCGTGACCCTGGTGAAGCAGGTGGCCGACACCTACTCGGAGCGGAAGCTGTCCGACTCCGACCACACCCTCGACCGGGAGGGTGCCGAGGCGGTGATCGACGAGATCAACGAGCGCGCCGTGGAGCAGGCCCTGCTGCTCAAGGAGGCGAACGACGGCTCCGAGGTCGTCGTCGTGTGCATGGGCCCGGACCGGGCCACCGACGCGATCCGCAAGGCGCTGTCGATGGGCGCGGACTCCGCGGTGCACCTGTCGGACTCCGCGATCCACGGCTCGTGCGCGGTGCAGACCGCGAAGGCGCTGACCAAGCTGATCGGCACCGTCGAGGGCTGGGACCTGGTCATCGCGGGCAACTCGGCCTCGGACGGCCAGATCGGTGCGGTCCCGGCGATGATCGCCGAGCTGCTCGGTGTGCCGTCGCTGACCCACGCCAACGAGCTGTCCGTCGAGGGCACCACGGTGAAGGCCAAGCGGGAGACCGACGAGGGCGTCACCCACCTGACCGCCGAGCTGCCCGCCGTGGTCTCGGTCGGCGAGAAGTCGAACGAGCCGCGCTACCCCTCCTTCAAGGGGATCATGGCGGCGAAGAAGAAGCCGGTGCAGACCCTCGACCTGGCCGGCGCCGGGATCGACCCCTCCGAGGTCGGGCTGGCGAACGCCCTGACCTCGGTCGTGTCGGCGTCGCCGAAGCCGCCGAAGCAGGCCGGCGAGAAGGTCACCGACGAGGGCGACGGCGGCGCGAAGATCGCCGAGTTCCTGGTCGGCCAGAAGCTGATCTGACGCTGATCGACGACCGACACCACTTCTGCACAGGAGATATTCATGGCTGAGGTTCTGGTCCTCGTCGACCACGTCGACGGCGACATCAAGAAGACCACCTACGAGCTGCTGACCGCCGCCCGCGCGCTGGGCGAGCCGTCGGCGGTCGTCGTCGGCCCGGCGGGCACCGCCGACAAGCTGGCCGACGGCCTGACCGAGCACGGCGCCGAGAAGATCTACGTCGCCGAGACCGACTCCACCGACTTCCTCTCCCCGGAGACGACGGTCCTGGAGTCGCTGGTGAACTCCGCCTCCCCGGCCGCCGTGCTGCTCGCGGCCACCGGCAACGGCAAGGAGGTCGCAGGCCGCCTGGCGATCCGCACGAACTCCGGGCTGCTGTCCGACGTCGTGGGCGTCTCCGCCGACGGCGTCTCGCACTCGATCTTCGGTGGTGCCTACACCGCCGAGGCGAAGGCCAACACCGAGCACCCGGTCATCACGGTGCGCCCGGGCTCGGTCGAGATCTCCCCGGCCGCCGGTGCGGGTGCCCGCGAGACCGTCGAGGTCCCGGCGCCGTCGGGGCGTGCCGCGACCGTGACCGGCCGTGAGCCGATCCAGGGCGGGTCGCGTCCGGAGCTGACCGAGGCGACGGTGATCGTCTCCGGTGGCCGCGGTGTCGGCTCGGCCGAGGACTTCAGCGTCGTCGAGGGTCTGGCGGACTCCCTCGGTGCCGCCGTCGGTGCCTCGCGTGCCGCGGTGGACTCCGGCTACTACCCGCCGCAGTTCCAGGTCGGCCAGACCGGCAAGTCGGTCTCGCCGCAGCTCTACATCGCCCTCGGCATCTCCGGCGCGATCCAGCACCGTGCCGGCATGCAGACGTCGAAGACGATCGTCGCGGTGAACAAGGACGAGGAGGCGCCGATCTTCGAGATCGCCGACTTCGGCATCGTCGGCGACCTGTTCAAGGTCGCGCCGCAGCTGCAGGAGGAAGTCGCCAAGCGCAAGGGCTGACCCTCCCGGTCCGCCACCACACGCTCGACGCCCGGGTGCCCCGCGCACCCGGGCGTCGTCGTGTGTGCGGGGCCCGTTCACCTGCTCCTGCCTGCGACGACACCTGTCCGGGACCGTTCACTCCGATGCCACCGACGTGTCGTCGCGGAACCGTCCGGGTGTCGCACCCGCCCGGTACCAACCCGGTGTGACCCAGGTGATCGTCTCGACCCCGGAGACCGCGGCCCGGCGGTACTCCCTGCTCCTCACGACCGACGACGGCGACGTCGCCGCGGCGCAGGCGCTGCGGCACCGGGTGTTCGCGGACGAGCTCGGCGCCCGGCTCGACAGCGCCGTCCCCGGCCGCGACGTCGACCGCTTCGACGCCCACTGCGACCACCTCGTGGTCCGCGAGGACGCCACCGGCGAGATCGTCGGCACCTACCGGATGCTCCCGCCGCAGCGGGCGCGCGCCGCGGGCGGCCTCTACGCCGACGGCGAGTTCGACCTCACCAACCTCGACCCGCTGCGGTCCGGCATCGTCGAGACCGGGCGCTCCTGCGTGCACCCCGACCACCGCGGCGGCGCCGTCGTCGGGCTGGCGTGGGCCGGGCTCGCCCGCTACATGCTGCTCACCGGGCACCGCTGGCTGATCGGCTGCGCCAGCGTCTCCCTGGCCGACGGCGGCGCCCAGGCCGCGGGCGTCTGGGACCGGGTCCGCGCCAAGCACCTCGCCCCCTCCGAGTACCGCACCGTCCCGCTCCGCCCCTGGGACCCGACCGACGTCCCGCGTGGCCGGGGTGTCGCGGTCCCGCCGCTGCTGCGCGGCTACCTGCGGCTGGGCACCTGGGTGTGCGGGCCGCCCGCGCACGACCCGGACTTCGGCGTCGCGGACTTCCCGGTGCTGCTGGGGATGGACCACATCGACCAGCGCTACCTGCGCTTCTTCCTGGGCGAGGACGCCGCCGGGGTGACGGGCGCATGACCCTCGCCGCCGGACCGGAGGGCGACGCCGGCGCGCCCCTCCGCCCGCTCCGCCGCTTCCGGCCCCGTGGTCGTGCCTCCGCTGTCGTCCCCTCCGCCGGGGCCGCGGTGCTCCCGCCCACCCCGGCGGACCCGGCGCTCTCGCCCACCCCGGCAGACCCGGCGACGGGGGACCGACGCGGTGCTGCGCACCACCCGGCCCGTGCCGCCCTGCGGACCCCGGTGCGCCCGGTCGTCGACCACCCCACGCACCCGCCGGCACCGCCCGCGTCGCAGCGTCCCGGCGGGCCGTGGGCGGCCTGGTCACCGTGCACCCCGCAGGAGTGCCTGCCCCCGCGCACGACGACCGGCACGCTGCGCCTGGCCCGCCGCACCGCGACGCTGCTCGCGGTGCTGGCGGTGGCCGCGACGACCGTCCCGGTTGCCGCGCTGTGCGGTGCCCGCGTGCTGGAGCCGGTCCTGCGGGCGCTGCACCGCGCGGTGCTCGGCGCCGCCGGGGTCCGGCTCGTCGTGCGCGGCGGACCGCTGGCGCCCGCGGACGGGCGGGGCGCGCTGGTCGTGGCCGACCACACGTCGTGGATCGACATCCCGGCGCTCGGCGCGATCGGCCCGGTCACCATGCTCGCCAAGCGGGAGGTCAGGGACTGGCCGCTGATCGGTGCGCTCGCGGCCCGCACCGGCACCCTGTTCGTGCACCGCGAGGGCCTGTCCCGGCTGCCCGGCACCGTCGCGACCTGCGCCGATGCGCTGCGGGGTGGCACGCTGGTCGGGGTCTTCCCCGAGGCGACGACGTGGTGCGGCGCGATCTCCGGGGACTACCGGCGCGCGCCGTTCCAGGCCGCGATCGACGCGGGGGCCCCGGTCCGGCCGGTCACCGTCGCGATCACCACCCCGGACGGGCGGCCGACGACGGCCGCCGCGTTCGTCGGCGAGCAGACCCTCGGCGACACCGTCGGCCGGGTGCTCCGGCTGCCCGGACTGGTCTGCGAGGTCACCGTCGGCGAGCTCGTCGAGCCGGGCCCGCGCACCGACCGGCGCGCGCTGGCCGCACGGGCCCGCGACCGGGTCCGTCACCCGCGCCCCGCCGCGACCGCCACGGCCGTGTGAGACGGACGGTCGTCCACGACGGGTTCGGCACGCACCGCTGTCACGGCGGGGTCTACCCTGGAGGCCGATGACGTACCTGGACCACTCGGCGACCACACCGATGCTGCCCGCCGCCGTCGCCGCTCTGAGCGACGCGCTCGGCCGCACCGGCAACGCGTCGTCGCTGCACTCGTCGGGGCGCCGCGCCCGGCGCGCGGTCGAGGAGGGGCGTGAGCGGATCGCCGAGGCGGTCGGCGCGCGCCCGTCCGAGGTCGTGTTCACCACCGGCGGCACCGAGAGCGACAACCTCGCGGTCAAGGGCCTGTTCTGGGCCCGCCGGGCCGCCGACCCCCGCCGCTCGCGGGTGCTGGTCTCGGCCGTCGAGCACCACGCGGTCGTCGACGCGGCGGAGTGGCTGGCCACCCACGAAGGTGCCCGGCTGCGGCTGCTCGAGGTCGACGCGACCGGCCGGGTCCACCCGGAGACGCTGCGCGCCGCGCTCGCCGAGGACCCGGACGGGAACGCCCTGGTCTCGGTCATGTGGGCCAACAACGAGGTCGGCACCGTCAACCCGGTGCGCGAGCTCGCCGCCGTCGCCCACGAGTTCGGGGTGCCCTTCCACACCGACGCCGTGCAGGCCGTCGGCATCCTCGACGTCGACTTCGCCGCGAGCGGTGCCGACGCGCTCACCCTCACCGGGCACAAGCTCGGCGGCCCCTACGGCGCGGGCGCGCTGCTGCTCGGCCGCGAGGTCGCCTGCACCCCGCTGCTGCACGGCGGCGGCCAGGAGCGCGACGTCCGCTCCGGCACCCTGGACGTCCCGTCGCTGGCCGGACTGGCGGCGGCCGTCGTCGAGTCGGTGGCCGCCGCGCCGCGCCGCCGGGTGCACCTGGCCGGGTTGCGCGACGAGCTGATCCGCGTCGTGCGCACCGAGGTGCCCGACGCGGCGCTGAACGGTGACACGACCGACTCCCGGGTCGACGGCGGTCCCGGCAGGCTGCCCGGCAACGCGCACCTGTCGTTCCCCGGCTGCGAGGGCGACAGCCTGCTCATGCTGCTCGACGCCCACGGCATCGACTGCTCCACCGGTTCGGCCTGCACCGCGGGCGTCGCCCAGCCCAGCCACGTGCTGCTGGCGATGGGCGCCGACGAGTGCACCGCCCGCGGGTCGCTGCGCTTCTCCCTGGGGCACACCAGCACCTCCGCCGACGTGGCCGCGGTCGCCGGGGCCATCGGGTCGGTCGTGGAGCGGGCCCGCAACGCGAGCCGTCGCACCCCCGCGTCGGTCACGGGCTGAGCCGTGCGGGTCCTCGCTGCGATGAGCGGTGGCGTCGACTCCGCGGTCGCCGCCGCGCGGGCGGTCGCCGCCGGGCACGACGTCGTCGGTGTGCACCTCGCGCTGTCGCGCACCCGCGACGCGATGCGGTCGGGGTCGCGCGGCTGCTGTTCCAAGGAGGACGCGGGCGACGCCGCCCGCGCCGCGGACGTCCTCGACATCCCGTACTACGTCTGGGACCTGTCCGAGGAGTTCACCCGCGACGTGGTGGACGACTTCGTCGCCGCCTACGCCGCCGGCCAGACGCCGAACCCCTGCCTGCGGTGCAACGAGAAGATCAAGTTCGCGGCGGTCCTGGACCGGGCGCTCGCCCTCGGCTTCGACGCCGTCTGCACCGGTCACTACGCCCGGCTCGACCCGGCCGGACCGGTGCTGCGCCGCTCGGCCGACGGCGGCAAGGACCAGTCCTACGTGCTGGCCGTGCTGCGCGCCGACCAGCTGCGGCACGCGATGTTCCCGGTCGGCGACACCCCCAAGCCGCAGATCCGGGCCGAGGCCGCCCGGCTCGGGCTGCGCGTCGCCGGCAAGCCCGACAGCCACGACATCTGCTTCATCCCCACCGGGGACACCCAGGGCTTCCTGGCCGACCGCCTGGGCAGCACTCCCGGTGCCCTGGTCGACGCCGCCACCGGCGAGACCCTCGGCACCCACGACGGCGTGCACGGCTTCACCGTCGGGCAGCGCAAGGGTCTCGGGATCGACCGCCCGGCCCCCGACGGCCGTCCCCGCTACGTGCTCGGCATCGAGCCGGTCAGCGGCACCGTGCGGGTCGGCCCGGAGGCGGCGCTCGACGTCACCGCGATCACCGCGCGCACCCCGGTGTGGACCTCGGGCGTGGCGCCGGCCGCGCCGTTCGGCTGCGTCGTGCAGGTCCGCGCGCACGGCGGCACCGCACCCGCGACCGTCACCCCGCTCGGCTCCGCCGTGCAGGTGGACCTGGCCGAGCCGCTGCGCGGGGTCGCCCCGGGGCAGGCCGTCGCCTTCTATCGCCCCGACGGCGACGGCGACATCGTCCTGGGGTCGGCGACGATCACCGGGACTGTCTGACCGGGGCTGTCTGGCTGGGGCTGTGTGGCCGGGCTGCCTGGCCGGGACTGTCTGGCCGGGGCAGCCCGGCCGGGTCCGCCCGACCGGAAGCGTCTGACACGTACTGCCCGACCGGGACCGCCTGGCCGGGGCTGTCTAACCGGCGCTGCCCGACCGGCGCTGCCTGACCGGGGCCGCCCGACCGGGACTGCCTGACCTGGTCCGCCTGACCTGGTCCGCCTGACCTGGTCCGCCTGACCTGGTCCGCCTGACCTGGTCCGCCCGACCGGGACCGCCCGACCGGGACCGCCCGACCGGAAGCGTCCGGCATGTACTCCCGGGCCGACCACGTCCGGCCGGGGCCCGCCCGGACTCGGCCGCCGGGAGTGCGCCGCCACCGCCGGGGCGCGGCGCTGTCGTGGCGGATCGCCGTCCGCCGAGATGCACCTCAGCGGGCCCCGCGCGTCGCTGGAGCCCGCTGATCTGCATCTCGACGCACCTCCGGCGAGAGCACTGCTCTTGCTTTAACATAGTGAAGGGTGAACACTGCTCTCATGACGAATCGTCGCTCTCGGTCCCGCTACCTCGCCCCCGGCCGGTTCACCCGACGCGTGATGAACCCGCTGGTCGCCGGCCTGACCCGGCTCGGTCTCCCGCTGGCCGGCTCCGCGGTGCTCGGCGTCCGCGGCCGTCGCTCCGGCGAGGTCCGCACCACGCCGGTCAACCCGCTGCGCCACGACGGCGTCCGGTACCTCGTCGCCGCCCGCGGCGAGACCCAGTGGGTGCGCAACCTGCGCGTCGCGGGGGAGGCCGAGCTGACCGTCGGCCGTCGCACCGAGCGGGTGGCCGCGACGGAGTTGACCGACCCGGCCGTCGCCGTCCCGGTGCTGCGGGAGTACCTGCGCCGCTGGGCCTGGGAGGTCGGGGCGTTCTTCGACGGTGTCGACGCCTCCTCGTCCGACGCCGAGCTGGCCGCCGCCGCACCCCACCACCCGGTGTTCGCCCTGCAATGAGAACTCCAGCGATCGCCCCCTGCAGCGTTCGCCCTGCAGCGATCGCCCTGCAGCATTCGGCCTGCGGTGACCGCTCCGGGGCGATCGCTCCGTGGTGACCGCTCGGGGGTGATCGCTCTGCGGTGATCCCTCCGGTGATCGCCGACTGTGGAGCATCGGGTGCGGCTCACCCGCCTCCGCGCGCCACATTTGGCGATCATGCCCGCCGCCGACGGGCCGGGGCCGCACGCGTCGGGCCCGGACCGCGGAGGACACTGTGGGGGTGACCATCCCGGACCCCACCGACCCGCTGGCCGCCGCGCTCGCCGCCGCCGGACTCGGCGACGTCCGTCCCGGCGAGACCGTCGCGCCGCAGCCCCGGATCGAGGTCGTCGACGACACCCCCGCCGAGCCCGCCGCGCCCCGCGCCCTGTGGCCCGCCGGCGTCGGCACCGGCGTTGGATCACTGCCCGGCACCGACATCCGCGAGGCGTGTGCGCTGGTCACCGGCGAGAACCCCGAGTTCCCGGCACTGCCCGAGCTGCCCGCCCGCGGCGTCGGCGCGGACATGATCGGGCGCACGGCCGGGCTGCTGGTGGACCTCGCCGTCGAGGTCGTGCCGACCGGCTGGCGGGTCACCGCGCACCCCGGACGCGACCTGCGCCGGTCCCGGGACCTGATGTCCGGCGATCTGGACGCCTTCGACGACGCCTGCGACCACATCCGCCCGTCCTGGGTGAAGATCCAGGTCACCGGCCCGTGGACGCTCGCCGCCTCGGTCGAGCTCGCGTCCGGGCACCGGGTGCTCACCGACCGCGGGGCTGTCCGCGAGTTCGCCGCCAGCCTGACCGAGGGGCTGCGCACACACGTCGCCGAGGTCGCGCAACGGACCGGGGCGACGGTCGTCGTCCAGCTCGACGAGCCCGGTCTGCCCGCGGTGCTCGCCGGGTCGTTGCCGACCGCGTCCGGCTACGGCACCGTCCGCGCGATCGCCGCGCCGGACGCCCAGGACCTGCTCCGCGACCTGGTCGACGGCGTCGACGCACCGGTCGTCGTGCACTGCTGCGCGGACCGTGCGCCGATCCGGCTGCTCGCCGGCACCGGTGCGGCTGCGGTCGGCATCGACGCGACCCGACCGGCGTTCACCGGGAGCACCGCCGAACCGCGCGCCCTCGACGCGATCGGCGAGACCTGGGACAGCGGCGTCCCGTTGTTCCTCGGGCTGCTGCCCGGCACCACGCCGTCCCGCGAACCGGCGATCGGCGACCTGGCCCGCGCCGGCTACGACCTCGCCGACCGGCTGGGCTTCGACCGGCCGCGGCTGGCCCGCCTCGCCGTCCCGACGCCCGCCTGCGGGCTCGCCGGGGCCTCCCCAGCCTGGGCGCAGCGTGCGCTCGCCCTGTCCCGCGAGCTGGGAAAGGCCTTCGCCGATCCGGACGAGGTCGCGCCCGCCGACGGGCGCTGACCCCGCATGATCGGCGTCGCGCGCGCCTCCGTGTTCCGCGCGTGCGTCCGGACGCGCGCGCCGAGCGGATCACCGCGCGCCCGGCGGATCACCGTGCGCGGGGCGGATCAGTGCGCGCCGGGCGGCGGCGGAGTGCTTCTCCCCGGGCCACTCAGTTCAGCTTGCGGGTGCCCTCGGGGAGCCCGCCGCCGGCGTAGACGTCGGTGGCGAGGTCCTGCAGCGCGGTCAGCGCGACGTTCTGGCTCCACGGGCCGTAGGACACGCGGGCGACGCCCAGCTGCTGGGCGGTCCCCAGCGGGATCGACCCCGGGATGCCGATCAGGTTGACCTTGCGCTCGCCGAGCGCCTCGACCAGGCGTCCGACCTGGGTCTCGTCGAGCTTGCCGGGCACGAAGAAGTTCGACGCGCCCGCGTCCAGGTACGCCTTCCCGCGCTCGATCGCGTCGGCCAGCACGGCCTCGGGGTCCTTGTCACCGGCCTTGAGGAAGGCGTCGGTGCGCGCGTTCAGCACGAAGTCGATCCCGGCCTTCTCGGCCGCGGCGACGGCGGCCTCCACGGCCTTCACCGCCTCGGTGAGCGGCTTGACCTGGTCCTCCAGGTTGCAGCCGACGATGCCGACGTCGATCGCGCGCGCGACGGTGCCACCGGGGTCGCCGTAGCCGGCCTCCAGGTCGGCGGTCACCGGCAGGTCCCCGGCGACCTCCGCGATCAGCCCGACCTCGGCGATCATGAGGTCGCGCGGGATGTGCTCGCCGTCGGGGTAGCCGCGGGACGCGGCGATCCCGTGGCTCGCGGTGGCCAGGGCCGTCGTGCCCGGGGTCTCGGCGACGACCTTCGCGGTGATCGCGTCCCAGACGTTGACGACGAGCAGCAGCTCCGGTGCGGCGTGCAGCTCCTGCAGCTTCGTGGCCTTCTCGGCGATGGAGGTCATGTGATCACCGTAGGCCGGTTCCGGGGCCCCCGCCGCGTACCCAGAACTGAGGATCTGCGGTGTCCCCGACAGCGGCAGGGCCGTCCGACCCCTGATCCTTGTGCCGTGCTCCGAGACCGGTCCGACGTCCGACACCCGACCACCCCGCTGGGTGGTCTCGGGTCGTCCGCGCTGGTGCTGGGAGCGCTGGGCTCGGTGTTCGTCGCCGTCGCCGTCGCGATCGCGCTGTCCGCGGTGTCGCCGCTGACCGTCGCCGGTCTCGCGTTCGCCTCCGCCGGGGTCGTCCTCGCCATCGGCGGTCTGGTGCTGGGCACGCTGGGCGCGGTCCGTGCCTGCCCGGGCCGGTCCCGGACGGCTATCTCGGCCGCGGGGCTGTCGGTGGCCGGGCTGGCCGGCGGGCTGATCTGGCTGGCCGCGTTCGTGATGCTCGCCGTCACCGGGCCGGGACCGCCGCCCGTGCAGGGGGCCGGCACCGCGCCGGCCTGCGGGCCCGGGGTCTGCCACACCCCCTGAACCGCGGCCCGGCGACGCGTTCGGCCCGTCGTCCGAGGACCCTGTCGTCCTAGCACCCCGACGGCACCGCGCTGCTACGGCGCCCGCCCGCCGCTCTCCGCCTCGGTCCCGGCGCTCGCCCGGGCCAGCGCGATCGTCGCCACCACGAGCACGGCCACCAGCACCGCGACGAGTGCCCACCCGGCCCCGCCGGTGGACAGCCGCTCGTCGAGCACGGTCACGCCGACGACCGCGGCCACCACCGGCTCCCCGACGACCACCGCGGGCAGCGACGCCCCCAGCGCCCCGGCCTGGAACGCGGCCTGCTGCAGCAGGGTCCCGCCGACCACGGCGACGACCAGCGCCCAGGTCTCCCACGAGGTCAGCACCGTGGTGATCCCGTCGGACAGCGTGTCGACCACGCCCAGGGTGAGCGCGGCGACGACGCCGTAGGCGATGCCGGTGGCCGCGGCCAGCAGCAGTGCCCGGGCCGTCCCCGTCGTCGACCGGGCCGCCACGAGACAGGCGGCGAACAGCACCAGCAGCACTGACCCCGTCGGCGCCCACGCGGTGAGCCCGGCCCGGTCGACACCCGCGGTCGGCTCCCCGACGGTCACGAACAGCACCAGCGCCACCACCAGCACCGCGGCCCACGCCAGCTCCCGGCGGGACGGCCGCCGCCCGGCCCACCACGCGGCCAGCGGCAGCGCGAACACCAGCTGGGTGACGATGATCGGCTGCACCAGCAGCAGCGACCCGAACCCGAGCGCGACGGCCTGCATCGCGAACGCTGCCGTGTCACCCAGCGACCCGGCCAGCCAGCGCGGATCGCGGACCAGCCGCGCCAGCATCCGCAGCCCCCGGTCGTGCGGGTCCGCCGCCGCCGAGGTCTGCTGCGCGACGGCGGCGAGCGCGAAGAGCAGCGCCGAGAGCAGCGCGGCGCCGACCGCGGCGACGGTGTTCAGCGGATCAGGAGATCGAGGACCCGGCGGGCATGGCCTCGAACCGCATGTCCGGGAACTTGCGCTGGATGATGTCCATCCGCCACTTGTTGGTGAACAACGCGAGGTGCTCGCCGTCGGAGTCGCGGCGCAGGACCTCGCACTCGGACTGCCCGGCCAGCTTCTCGACCGCCTCGGCGTCGACCAGGCGCGCGATCTGGTACGGCAGCCGGTCGAGGGTGACCGGCGCGTTGAACTCGGTCTCCAGCCGTGTGGTGACCACGTCGAACTGCAGCGGCCCCACCGCGGCCAGCACCGGTGCCTGGTCGCCGCGCAGGTCCGAGCGCAGGATCTGGATGACCGCCTCGTTGCCGAGCTGCTCGATCCCCTTGCGGAACTGCTTGTACTTGCCCGCGTCCTTCGCGCGGATCACCGCGAAGTGCTCGGGGGCGAACGCCGGGATCGAGGGGAACTCGACCGGGTCGGCCGCGTAGAGGGTGTCCCCGGGACGCAGGGCGGTGGCGTTGACCAGGCCGACGATGTCGCCGGGGAACGCCTCCTCGACGGTCGTGCGCTCGGCGCCGAACACCGACTGCGCGTACTTGGTCGCGAACGGCTTGCCCGTCGCGGCATGGGTGAGCACCATGCCGCGCTCGAAGCGGCCCGAGCAGATCCGCAGGAACGCCATGCGGTCACGGTGCGCCTTGTCCATGCCGGCCTGGACCTTGAAGATCAGCCCGGAGGTGGGCGCCTCCAGCGGGCGGTCCTCGCCCTTCACGTCGGGCCGCGGGGCGGGCGGCGGGGCGAGGTCGACCAGCGAGTCGAGCAGCCGGGCGACGCCGATGTTGGACAGCGCCGAGCCGAACAGGACCGGGGTGGCCGTGCCGGAGCGGAAGCCCTCCTCGTCGAAACCGGCGCCGATCTCGTCGAGCAGGCCCAGCTCGTCCTGCGCGTTCTGCCAGTACTCGGGCTCCTGCGCGGCGATCGTCTCGGCGTCGACGACCTGTGCGGTGGCCTTCGTCGCGCCGCCGGCGGCCCGGGTGAACGCGGTGTACTCGCCGGTGCTGCGCTCGATGAGCCCCTTGAACTGCCCGGCGATGCCCAGCGGCCAGGTCAGGGGCATCGGGCGCAGGCCGATGGTCTGCTCGACCTCGTCGAGCAGCTCCAGGGCCTCGCGGCCCGGCCGGTCCCACTTGTTGACGAAGGTGACGATCGGGACGCCGCGCGAGCGGCAGACGTCGAAGAGCTTGAGGGTCTGCGGCTCGAGACCCTTCGCCGCGTCGAGCAGCATCACCGCGGCGTCGACGGCGGCGAGCACCCGGTAGGTGTCCTCGGAGAAGTCGCCGTGGCCGGGGGTGTCGAGCAGGTTGATCACGCAGTCCCGATAGGAGAACTGCAGCACCGCCGAGGACACCGAGATGCCGCGGGCACGCTCCATCTCCATCCAGTCCGACGTGACGCCCTTGCGGCCGGACTTGCCGTGCACCGCACCGGCGGAGTCGATGACCTCCGCGTGCAGCGCCAGCGCCTCGGTCAGGGTCGACTTGCCCGCGTCGGGGTGGGAGATCACCGCGAACGTCCGGCGGCGGGCGGTCTCGCCGACGACGCGCGCGTCGGTGGCGGTGCCGGTCTGCCGGGTGACGTTCTCGATGGTGCTCACACCTGCATTCTAGGCGTCGCCACCGACACCCCCCGACGACGGCGCCCGGCTCAGGTCGACCACGCAGAAGACGTTGCCGTCGGGGTCGGCGAGGACGACGAAGTCGGGCGCGGCGGGGTAGTCGTCCCAGGCCGGCCGGGTCGCGCCCAGCGAGGTCAGCCGCGCCACCTCGGCGTCCTGCTCGTCGGTGGTGTCGACCAGGAGGTCCAGGTGGAGCCGGGGTCTGGGCTCGGGCGGGGACGCGCTGCGCATCAGGCCGAGCACCCGCTCGCCGTCGGAGCCGGTCAGGGTGCGCCAGGACGGGCTCGACCACTCGTCGGAGACGTGCAGGTGCAGCGCGGCGGCCCAGAACGCGGCGGCCCGGTCGAGGTCGACGACGCCGACCACCGGGAACCCGAGCCTCAGCACGGCTCAGGCCCCCGCTTCCAGCAGCGCCCGCATGTCGGGCAGGTCGAAGTGCTCGACGGTCGCCCACGCCGACGGGCTGCCGTGGTGCGGGTCGGCGCCCGCGGCCAGCAACGCGGTGACCGACGGCGCCGACCGGGCGAACAGCGCGGCGGCGAGCGCGGTCTGGCCGCGGTCGTTGGTGTGGTCCGGCTCCGCGCCGCGGGCCAGCAGGTCGGCGACGACGGCGTCGTGGCCGTAGTAGGCGGCGAGGATCAGCAGGGTGTCGCCCTTGGGGTCGGTCAGGCCGACCGGGACGCCCGCGTCGAGGTAGGCGCCCAGCCGGTCCGCCGCGCCCTCGCGGGCCAGGTCGAACATCCGGTGCGCGAGCTCCACGGCAGCCTGGTCCATCCCCCGACCGTAGATTCCCCTGCTCGGTTGCGCATGACTGTCGGGGGGCGCGGCTAACCTGCGCCTCGTGAGTTCCCAGTCCGACGCCCAGCAGGCCCGCGAGCGCCACGCGCAGCTGGCGGCCGAGGTGGCCGACCACCAGTTCCGCTACTACGTGCTGGACGCCCCGGTCGTCTCCGACGGCCAGTTCGACGAGCTGTGGCACGAGCTGCTCGCGCTGGAGGAGGCCCACCCCGAGCTGGTCACGCCGGACTCGCCGAGCCAGCGCGTCGGCGGGACCTTCTCCACCGACTTCACCTCCTACGACCATCTCGAGCGGATGTTGTCGCTGGACAACGCCTTCTCGCCCGAGGACCTGCGCACCTGGCACGAGCGGGTGACGAAGGAGGTCGGCGGGGACCTGCACTACCTGTGCGAGCTCAAGATCGACGGGCTCGCGGTCAACCTGCTCTACGAGGGCGGGCGGCTCACCCGGGCCCTGACCCGCGGCGACGGGCGCACCGGCGAGGACATCACGCTCAACATGCGCACCCTCGCCGAGGTGCCCGAGCGGCTGACCGGCACCGACGAGTTCCCGGTGCCGGCGCTCGTCGAGGTCCGTGGCGAGGTCTACTTCCGGCTGGAGGACTTCGAGCGGCTCAACGCCTCGCTGGTCGAGGCGGGCAAGGAGCCGTTCGCGAACCCGCGCAACACCGCGGCCGGCTCCCTGCGCCAGAAGGACCCGCGGGTCACCGGCTCGCGCAACCTGCGGCTGATCTGCCACGGATTGGGCAAGCGGGAGGGGTTCACCCCCGACACCCAGTCCCACGCCTACGACGCACTGGTCGCCTGGGGCCTGCCGGTCTCCCCGCGCACCAGGGTGCTCCAGGGGATCGAGAAGGTGATCGAGTACGTCGAGTACTGGGGTGAGCACCGGCACGACGTCGAGCACGAGATCGACGGCGTCGTCGTGAAGGTCGACGAGGTGGCGCTGCAGCGCAGGCTCGGCGCGACCTCCCGGTTCCCGCGCTGGGCGATCGCCTACAAGTACCCGCCGGAGCAGGCCACCACCCGGCTGCTCGACATCCGGGTCAACGTCGGGCGGACCGGCCGGGTCACCCCGTTCGCGGTGATGGAGCCGGTGAAGGTCGCCGGGTCCACGGTCGAGATGGCGACCCTGCACAACGCCGACGAGGTGCGTCGCAAGGGCGTGCTGATCGGTGACCGGGTGGTCATCCGCAAGGCGGGCGACGTCATCCCCGAGGTGCTGGGGCCGGTCACCGACGTGCGCGACGGCTCCGAGCGCGAGTTCGTCATGCCGACGCACTGCCCCGAGTGCGGCACCGCGCTCGTGCAGCAGAAGTCGGGCGACGTCGACCGGCGCTGCCCGAACGCCCGTTCCTGCCCGGCGCAGCTGCGGGAGCGGCTGTTCCACGTCGCGGGCCGGGGCGCGTTCGACATCGAGGGGCTCGGCTACGAGGCCGCGGTGGCGCTGCTGACCTCGGGCGTGCTGACCGACGAGGGCGACGTCTTCTCCCTCACCGAGGCCGACCTGCTGCGGACCGAGCTGTTCCGCAACCAGAAGGGCGAGCTGACGGTCAACGGCCGCAAGCTGCTGAGGAATTTGGAGGCGGCCAAGGACCGGCCGCTGTGGCGGGTGCTGGTGGGGCTGTCGATCCGGCACGTCGGGCCGACCGCCGCGCAGGCGCTGGCCCGCGAGTTCGGGTCGATGGAGGCCCTCGAACGCGCCGCGGCACAGGCGAAGGCGGACACCGAGGCCGCCGGGGTCGCGATCGTCTCCGACGGGACGGCGGGGGAGGACGACGCCGCGGCCGAGGCCGCCGCGTCGACGCCCGAGGGTGCCGCGGCCGAGGCGACCGGCGACGTCGAGGCCGCCGAGGCGGAGGCGGCGGTTGCCGCAGGCGAGGCGGAGGCGGCACCCGGCGACGGGTCTGCCGGTGATGGGTCTGCCGGCGACGGGGCGCCAGACGACGGGGCGCCCGGTGAAGGGGCGCCCGGCGACGGGGCCGCCGACGCCGCGGCCGTGGAGGCCGCGAAGCAGGAGCGGGCCGCGGCGCGTGCCCGGGCGAAGGCCGTCGCGGAGGCGCTCGCGCCGATCGCCGGGGTCGACGGCGTCGGCCCGACCATCGCCGCGGCGGTGCGGGACTGGTTCTCCGTCGACTGGCACCGCGAGGTCGTGCAGAGGTGGCGGGCCGCGGGCGTCGCGATGGAGGACGAGGTCGACGACTCGGTGCCCCGCTTCCTGGAGGGCCTCTCGATCGTCATCACCGGCTCGATGGAGAACTGGTCCCGCGACGAGGCCAAGGAGGCGATCATGGCCCGCGGCGGGCGGGCGGCCGGGTCGGTGTCGAAGAAGACGGCCTTCGTCGTCGCGGGGGAGGCGCCCGGCTCGAAGTACGACAAGGCCGTCGAGCTCGGGGTGCCGGTGCTGGACGAGGCCGGGTTCGAGGTCCTGCTCGACCGCGGCCCCGACGCGGCGCGGGAGCAGGCCGCCGACGCCTGACGGCCCGGAGTCCGGTCCGCCGCGTGACCGGGGAATCCGCCCGGCGGCCGGACCTGCAGCACGCCGACGGTGAGCGACCACTCACCGGGCGTGTCGGGCGTCCGGCGCGGCCCGGCGTCCGGACGCCGACGTCGCCCGGACGCGTCCGCGCCCGGACGCCGGGCCGCGGACGATCACCGCCTACCCTCGGTCGCACGCCGGGGTCGTCCCGGCGGGAGGACGACCACTCGGATCGGGGAACACACGGTGTTGCAGGCGGCGCTCAACGGCTCACGACCGGCGGACGCGCACCCGGCGTTGCCGACCCTGGCCCGCCACCTCGCCCGTGACGCCCGGGCCGTCGCCCGGCTCGGCGTCACCTCGGTGCACGTGCACCCGCGCGACGACAGCGGCGCCGAGACGATCGAGCCCGCCGTGGTCGGCGACGTCGTGTCGCTGATCCGCCAGGAGGCCCCTGGCATCGAGATCGGCGTCCCGACCGGTCGCTGGATCCAGCCCGACCCCAAGGACCGCGTCGAGACCGTCCTGTCCTGGGGCCGGCTCGGCTCCGGCAAGCCCGACGTGTGCGGCGTCAATGTGCACGAGCTCGGCTGGACCGAGATCTGCCACGCCGCGTGGTCGGTCGGCATCGCCGTCGAGCTCGGTGTCTGGACCAGCGGTGACGCCGTCACCCTCCGCCAGAACGGGCTGCCCCCGGGCACCCGCCGGGTGATCGCGGAGTCGACGGTGATCGACCCGGAGACCGCCGTCGCCGAGGGCATCCGGATCCTGCGCGCGCTCGGCCAGCCCCCCGTTCCCGTGCTGCTGCACGGCGAGGAGGAGGGCGCCTGGCCGGTGCTGGAGTACGCGACCCGGGTCAACATCGACACCCGGATCGGCTTCGAGGACGTACTGGTGCGCCCCGACGGCTGGCTCGCGACCGGCAACGACGACCTCGTCCGCACCGCCCTGTCGATCCGGGTCTGACCTGGATCCGCCGCACCCGCGCCCCGGCGACCCGGGTGGACCGGGGCGGGCGGCGGGGGTCAGGCCTTCAGCACCGTCGCGACGATCCCCGCGAGGTGCGCCAGCCGCGCCAGCTCCGACGGCCGGAACACCGGGCCACCCGGCCGTCCGACCACCAGCGTCTTCGGCGGTTCCCCGGTCCCGAACGGCGCGGCGGCCAGCTCGGTGTCCATCGCCCGCCACGGCTCGGGCACCCAGTGGCTGTCGTCGAGGGCGATCGCCCGGTCCAGCGGCAGCCAGGGCAGGTCCCCGGACCGGGTCTCGGGCGCCGCGGCGCTCTCCGCGATCCGGAAGGAACGACCGTTCTCGCTGACCGCGACCAGCGCCCAGCCGGCGCGGAACAGCCGCGGCACCTCGCCGGCGAGCAGGTCGAGCCCGTGCGCGTGGTCGCCGGCGATCTCGTCGAGCAGCTCCAGCTCGCGGTGGGTGTCCAGCTGCCCGGTGTGCGGGCGCACCGACTCCACCGACACCCCGGGCACCGACTCGGCCGCGGTGATGAGCACGTCCGGCGGCCGGTTGGTCGGCAGCTCCACGGCGATGTCGTCGACCGCCTGTCCGTCGCCGCGCTCCACGACGTCGACGCTGAGGATGTCCGCCCCCGCCCCGCCGAGGGCGGAGGCGACGGCCCCGAGATTGCCGGGCTTGTCCGGGAGGACGACCCGGAGCAGGAACGACACGGAGTGGATCCTCTCCCTCGACAGCGAGCGCCTCATCGGCACGCGTGTGCACCGCACCGGAGTGGCGGGGGGCGGTTCCGGGCGGGAACGATGATCCTGCCACCCTCGGGGCCGTCGGTCACCCGCCACCCGCATCATGGTGTGCGTACCTGGTCACCGGGGGGCGATCGGCCGGTGGACCGGCGGGAATAGACTCGCCCGATGGACCGGCGCGCGCGGGAGCGGCCGGGTCGTGTCGGCAGCCGGACCGGCGGTCGCACCGTCGTCGCCGCACCGTCGTCGCGACCGTCCACCCGCCGTCGTCATCATCGGACACCATCCCAGAGGAGGGGCATGACCGCCGATTCCGCGGAGCGGACGGGCGGGGTCATCACCCGGGACGAGGTCGCACACCTCGCCCGGCTGGCCCGCCTGGCCGTCACCGACTCCGAGCTGGACACCTTCGCGTCGCAGCTCGACGTGATCATCGGGTCGGTGGCCCGGGTCGGAGAGGTCGCCGCCGACGACATCCCGCCGACCTCGCACGCCGTCCCGCTGGAGAACGTCTTCCGCCCGGACGAGCGCCGCCCCGGCCTGAGCCAGGAGCAGGCGCTCGCCGGCGCCCCGGCCGCCGAGGACGGGCGCTTCCGCGTCCCGCGGATCCTGGGGGAGGAGCAGTGAGCGACCTGATCCGCCTCACCGCGGCCGAGCTCGCGGAGAAGATCCACTCCCGCGAGGTCTCCGCCGTCGAGGTCGCCCAGGCCCACCTCGACCGGATCGCCGCCGTCGACGGTGAGGTGCACGCGTTCCTGCACGTCGGCGCCGAGGCCGCGGTGGCCGCCGCCGCGCTGGTCGACGAGCGGATCGCCGCGGGCGAGGTCCCGGAGTCCCCGCTGGCCGGGGTGCCGCTGGCGCTCAAGGACGTGTTCACCACCTCGGACATGCCCACCACCTGCGGCTCGCGGATCCTCGACGGCTGGCAGCCGCCCTACGACGCGACGGTCACCACGCGCCTGCGCGCCGCCGGGATCACGATCCTCGGCAAGACCAACATGGACGAGTTCGCGATGGGCTCCTCCACCGAGCACTCGGCGTACGGCGTCACCCGCAACCCGTGGGACACCACCCGGGTGCCGGGCGGCTCCGGCGGCGGGTCGGCGGCGTCGCTGGCCGCGTTCGAGGCGCCGTTGGCGATCGGCACCGACACCGGCGGCTCGATCCGCCAGCCCGCCGCGTTCACCGGCACCGTCGGCGTCAAGCCCACCTACGGCCAGGTGTCCCGCTACGGGCTGGTCGCCTGCGCGTCGTCGCTGGACCAGGGTGGGCCGTGCGCGCGCACCGTGCTGGACGCGGCGCTGCTGCACGAGGTCATCGCCGGCCACGACCCGCTCGACTCGACCTCGATCGACTGGCCGGTCCCGGCCGTCGTCGAGGCGGCACGCCAGGGCGCGACCGGGGACCTGTCCGGGCTGAAGGTCGGCGTCGTGCGCGAGCTGGGCGGCGAGGGCTACCAGCCCGGCGTCCGCTCGGCGTTCGACGCCTCGCTGCGCCGGCTGGAGAAGCTGGGTGCCGAGATCGTCGAGGTCGCCTGCCCGCACTTCGAGTACGGGATGGCCGCGTACTACCTGATCCTCCCCAGTGAGGTGTCGTCGAACCTCGCCCGGTTCGACGCCATGCGCTACGGCCTGCGCGCCTCCGAGGGCCGCTCCGCCGAGGAGGTCATGGCCAACACCCGCGAGCAGGGCTTCGGGCCCGAGGTCAAGCGGCGGATCATGCTCGGCACCTACGCGCTGTCCAGCGGCTACTACGACGCCTACTACGGCCAGGCGCAGAAGGTCCGCACGCTCATCAGCCGGGACTTCGCCGCGGCGTTCGCCCAGGCCGACGTGCTCGTGTCGCCGACGGCGCCGACCGTGCCGTTCCCGATCGGGGACAAGGTCGACGACCCGCTGGCCATGTACCTGAACGACCTGGCCACCATCCCGACGAACCTGGCCGGGGTGGCCGGCATGTCGGTGCCCAACGGGATCTCCGAGGGGCTCCCGACCGGCCTGCAGATCATGGCCCCCGCGCTCGGCGAGGCCGTCATGTACCGCGTCGGGGCGGCGTTCGAGGCCGCCCGCGACGCCGACGAGGGCGGTCCGCTGATCGCCCGCGTCCCGGACGTTGCTGAGGTGAGGGCATGACCGCGGCCGTGGAGCTGGTCGACTTCGACGATGTCGTCGCCCGGTACGACCCCGTCCTGGGCATCGAGGTGCACGTCGAGCTGTCGACGAACACCAAGATGTTCTGCGGCTGCCCGACGGAGTTCGGGGCCGAGCCCAACACCCAGGTCTGCCCGGTCTGCCTGGGGCTGCCCGGCGCGCTGCCGGTGGTCAACCGGGCCGCGGTGGAGTCGGCGATCCGGATCGGCCTGGCGCTGAACTGCTCGATCGCGCCGTGGGGCCGGTTCGCCCGGAAGAACTACTTCTATCCGGACATGCCGAAGAACTTCCAGACCTCCCAGTACGACGAGCCGATCGCCACGGGCGGGTTCCTGGACCTGACCCTCGACGACGGCGAGGTCGTCCGGATCGGCATCGAGCGCGCGCACATGGAAGAGGACACCGGCAAGTCGCTGCACGTCGGCGGCTCCGACGGTCGCATCCACGGCGCCGACCACTCGCTGCTGGACTACAACCGGGCAGGCGTCCCGCTGATCGAGATCGTCACGACGATGATCCCGGACACCGGGGCCCGTGCCCCGGAGGTGGCCCGCGCCTACGTCACCGCGCTGCGCGACCTGATCCGGTCCCTGGGCGTCTCCGACGTCCGGATGGACCAGGGCTCGATGCGTGCCGACGTGAACCTCTCGCTGTCGCCGAAGGGCGGCCCGCTGGGCACCCGCACCGAGACGAAGAACGTCAACTCGCTGCGGTCGGTCGAGCGCGCGGTCCGGCACGAGATGAGCCGGCAGGCCGGCGTGCTCGACGCGGGCGGGGAGATCGTCCAGGAGACCCGGCACTTCGACGAGGCGACCGGCCACACCCGCGCCGGGCGACGCAAGGAGACCTCGGAGGACTACCGGTACTTCCCGGAGCCCGACCTGGTCCCGATCGCCCCGTCCGCCGAGTGGGTCGAGGAGCTGCGCGGCACCCTGCCCGAGCTGCCGTGGGAGCGCCGCAAGCGCATCCAGAGCGACTGGGGCATCTCCGACGAGGAGCTGCGCGACCTGGTCAACGGCGGGGCGCTGGAGCTGGTCGAGGCCACCGTCGCGGCCGGTGCGCCGTCGCAGGAGGCCCGCTCGTGGTGGGTGTCCTACCTGGCCCAGCAGGCCAACACCCGCTCGGTCGAGCTCGCCGAGCTCGCGATCACCCCGGCACAGGTCGCCCGGGTGATCGAGCTGGTCGCGGCGGGGGAGCTGACCAACAAGCTCGCCCGCCAGGTCGTCGACGGCGTGCTCGACGGCGAGGGCGGCCCGGACGAGGTCGTCGCCGCCCGCGGGCTGAAGGTCGTCTCCGACGAGGGCGCGCTGGTCGCCGCCGTCGACGCGGCGCTGGCCGAGCAGCCCGACGTCGCGGAGAAGATCCGCGGTGGCAAGGTCCAGGCGGCCGGGGCCATCGTCGGCGCGGTCATGAAGGCGACGAAGGGCCAGGCCGACGCCAAGCGGGTCCGCGAGCTGATCGTCGAGCGGGTCGGGGCCTGACCGGAGTGGCACGCGTGACGGGCCCCGGTCCGGTCGGAGCAACCGACCGGACCGGGGCCCGTTCCTCGTCCGCGACACGCGACCGCCAAGTGAGGCGAGGCTAAGCTCACCGGAGATCCCACGCCTCCGGAGGGCCCGTGTCCACTGCACTGCTCGAGCGCCCCGTCGTCGAGAACGCCACCCGCCGCCAACTGCTCGCCGCCGTCGGCGCCACCGGCCTGCTCGCCGCCTGCGGTCGCCCGTCGGCGCCCGTCGGCGCGGCCCCGGCGGGCGCGACCCGCAGCGTCACCACCTCGCTCGGCACCTACGACGTCCCGGTCGCGCCGGTGTCGGTGCTGGCCGTCGACTCGCGGGTCGACCTGGAGACCGCCGTCGCGCTCGGCCTGCCGGTGTCGGCGACCAGCCTGCGTCCCCCGGCCGCGTGGGTCCCGGCCCCGCCGGGGCTGCCGGTCCTGAAGGGTCCGATCGTCGACGAGGAGGTCCTCGCGCTGCGCCCGGACCTGATCGTCTGCTCCGCCGAGAACGACGGTGAGTACTGGCCGACCGCCCGGCTGCAGCGGATCGCGCCGGTCGTCCCGACCTCGTTCGACGTGCCGTGGCGCACCGACCTGACCACGATCGCCACCCAGCTCGACCGGCGCGACGCACTGGACCGGGTGCTGGCCGAGTACGACGCGGTCGCCGCCGGGGTCCGGGAGCGCCGCCGCGGGGCGCTGGCGACCAGGCGGATCGTCGTCGCCCAGTGGCGGCCCGAGGCGGGCACGTTCGTGGTGAACACGGCGGGCAGGCTGCAGCAGCAGGTGCTGACCGACCTGGGCGGCTCGCTGGCCGGGGAGGAACGCGCCTACGCCGCGGACCAGGAGGTGCCGCTGGAGGAGATGAGCCGGTTCCGCGACGCCGACGGATTCTACCTGCAGAACACCGGCACCGAACGGGCGCTCGCGACGATGCGTGACGTCCCGGTGTGGCGCGAGCTCCCCGCGGTGCGGGCCGGGAAGGTCGTCGAGACCACGGGCAACGTCAACTACGGCAGCGTCTACAGCGCGATGCAGGTCGCCCGCGACCTGGACGCGCTGTACGCGCTGCTCGGCTGAGCGTCCGGGGCGCTCGGCCGGAGACGGGCCCGCGCCGAGCCGGTGTCAGATCGCGCTGGCCCCGCCGCCGGTCGGCGGCTGGATGCGGACCACCCGGTCATCGGTGCTGCCGGGGGCGCCGCCGTCGCGGTTCACGGTGCCCAGCCAGAGCAGGCCGTCCGGGGCGAGGGTGACCGGGCCGATGCGGCCGTAGGTGTCCTCCAGCACCGGCTTCGGGTCACCGGTGAAGGTGCCCTCGGGACCCGGGTTGAGCACGAACAGCGCCTTCCCGGTGCTCTGGGCGACGACGACCGCGCCCGGCAGCACCGTGCACCCCGCGACTCCGGGACGGTCCGGCCAGGTCCACGCCGGCGCACCGAGCGCGCCCGGGGCGACGCGGTACAGGACGTCGCGCCCGGCCGTCCGGTCGGTGACCCAGGTGGTCCGTGCCGCCGGGTCGACGCACACCCCGCCCGGTGCGGTGAGCCCGCGGGCCAGGACCGGCGAGGCGCGGTCGGGGTTGCCCGGGGCCGGCCGGCCCAGGGTGTCGATCCGCAGCACCGCCCCGGCGAGCGGACCCGCCCCGGCGGGCGTGGCGACCAACAGCGAGGAGCCGTCGGCGTCGACGGCCAGCGCCCCTCCCGGGGGCAGCCCCGCCAGCACCGGCTTCGGCGCCTCACCGGGTGCGATCCGCCAGACCCGGCCCTCGGACAGGGCGTAGAGCAGGCGGTCCTCGGCGTAGCCGGGGGAGAGGACCAGCCCGGTCAGCCCACCCGCCGGATCGACCGGCACCGTCGCGACCGGCCGCGGCGTGGCGTTGCGGCGGACCTCCAGCACCCGTCCGGTCCGCCGCTCGGCGACGAGTGCGTGGTCGCCCTGCGGGAGCACCGCCACCGCCCCGACCGGCCCCAGGCACGCGGCCACGACCTGGGGGTCCGGGTCGACGCACGGCTGCGGGGCCGCCGCGGGCCCCTGCTGCTGCGGCGACGGCGGCCGGCCCGACGGCGGTGCCTGCTCCTCCGGGGCGATCCGGGGCGGCCCGCCCAGCTCGCCGGCGCCCTCGGCCTGGGGTCGCCAGTCGCGCGTGCCCGCGTCGGGGAAGGTGGCGCAACCGGCCAGCAGCACGACGAGCGTCGCGACGATCAGCAGCAGCCGGGCGGTCACGAGGAGCCAGGCTAGGCCCCGCGAGGTGAGTGCCCGGTGAGTACGGTCGGACGCCATGAGCAGTCCCGTGACCGTCCTCGTGCCGCACGCCGCCGGAGCCGAGATCCTGTCCGAGGTGGACGGGCTGGAGCCGGTCGTCTACGACCCGGAGAAGCCGCTGCCGGACGAGGCGGGGCGGGCCCGGGTCCTGGTCGCCCCGTTCCTGGCGACCTCCGAGGCCGTCGCGATGACCGAGCAGATGCCGCACCTGGAGCTGGTGCAGCTGCTCACCGCCGGGGCCGAGGCGTGGATCGGACGGCTGCCCGACGGTGTCGCGCTCTCCGACGGCCGTGGCGCGCACGGCGGCGCGACCGCCGAGTGGGTCGTGTCGGTGCTGCTCGCCGTCTACCGCCACCTCGACCGGTTCGTGCGGGCCCAGGACCGCGGTGAGTGGGACTACCACCAGACCGAGGAGCTGGCCGGCAAGAAGATCCTCATCGTGGGCGCGGGCGACGTGGGGCAGAAGACCCGGGCCCGTCTGGAGCCCTTCGAGGTGGAGACCGCGATGGTCGGTCGCACCGCCCGCGACGGCGTCCACGGCTGGGACGAGCTGCCCGCCCTGCTCCCGCGGTACGACGCGACCGTGCTGATCGTCCCGCTCACCGACGAGACCCGCGGCATGGTCGACGCCGACTTCCTGGCCGCCATGCCCGACGGGGCGCTCCTGGTCAACGGCGCCCGCGGACCGGTGGTGGACACCGACGCGCTCCTCGCCGAGCTCACCTCGGGCCGCATCCGGGCCGCCGTCGACGTCACCGACCCCGAGCCGCTGCCGCCGGGGCACCCGCTCTGGTCGGCACCCGGGCTCCTGCTGACGCCGCACGTCGGGGGGACCGTGCCGATGGCGATGCGCCGGGCCTACTACTGCAACGGCAGTTGATCAGCTCGGGGGTCGTTCGCCGCGTCGGCGGTAGTGGCAGTCGCGGGCCTGTTGTTGGCGTTCACGGCGCCAGGTCGACCAGTGCATGACGTGGTCGATGCAGGTGAGCGGGGTGAAGGCGAGCGCGGCGAGGAGACGGCGGATCTCGTTGCCCGACAGCTGAATCAATGCGCGCCGGCTGGCTGAGGATCCCCCTTTTCGGCCTCGCGTGCGTGTTCGGCGGCGCGGGTGACGGCGAGGTAGGCCGCGGTGAGCATGGCCAGGGTGATGTGGGCGTGCCAGGCTCGGTAGGAGCGGACTTGGTAGTGGTCGAGGCCGGCCTCGTTCTTCGCGGTCTGGAAGCATTCCTCAATCGCCCACCGCGCCCCGGCGACTCGAACGAGGTCGCGCAGCGGCGTGTTCGCCGGGGCGGCGCAGCGGTAGAACGCCAGCTCACGGATGGTCTTGCCCTCTGCGGGCTCGGTCTGGCGGCGCACCAGCAGCCAGTGCCCCCAACCCGCCGGGAGGCCGTCGATGGCCAGCGCAACCGCGGTCCAGTCATAGACCCGCATCCCGTGCGCGCCCGGCCCGATCGCGCGGCGCTCCCACCCGTCGTGCCCGGTGTCGAGATCACGCGCCCCGGCGATCGTGGCCAGGGCCTTGGCCGGGCGACGATTCCCGTCCGGGCTGGTGAGCATGTCGTCATTGCGGGTGGCCAACACGAACGGGATCTCCCGCTCGGTGAGCCAGTCGCGAAAGCCCGGGTTCTGCCCGTAGACCTCGTCCGCGGTCACCCACGACCCGGACGTGAGTGCCCCAGCGGCGTACGTGCGGGCCAGCATCGCCGTCCCCAGCTGCGGTTTCGTGGCGAACTCGACGTCATCGGGGACATCCGCGCGCTCGCAGCGTTCGCGGTCCTCGGTCCACGAGGTCGGCAGGTAGAGCTCCCGGTCGATCAACGCCCGCCCCCGCTTCGAGGCGTAGGCCAGGAACACACCGAGCTGACAGTTGTCGATCTTCCCGCTGGTGCCGGTGTACTGGCGCTGCACCCCGGCCGAACACAGGCCCTTCTTGATGAACCCGGTCTCGTCCACGATGAACACCCCCGACGCGGTGTCGGTGAGATGTTGCAGGACGTAGCCGCGCAGGTCGTCGCGGACCCCGTCGACGTCCCAGTCCGCGGTGCGCAGCAGCCGCTGCATCCCGTCCGGCGACATCGCCCCGGCGTGTTCGGCGAGGGTCCAGCCGTTCTTCCGCTCGAGCCCCGCGAGCAGGCCTCGCAGGTAGGTTCCGACCCGCCGGCGCGGCTCGACCCTGCGGAAACGGCCAGAGATCAGCTCCACCACCGCATCCAACGAGGCCACCCACCCGGCAAGATCAACCACGCGGTGATCATCACCGCCGAACGGCCGTCAGCCTCTCACCACACGCCGAACTGCCGTTGCAGTACTACGGCGTCGCGGCCGAGCAGCTGGCGGCGTTCGTCCGGGGCGAGGAGCCTCCGAACCTGGTGACCGGGGCGTACTGAGCGGAGTCGTTCCTGCCCCGAGGGCGGTGTCGGCGGCTGCGGAGAACGCGGTCGCAGAGTCTGGTGAAAACCCCGGAGTTCGGGTGTTAAGCGATGTCCGGCCGGCGCCGCAAGCGCTTGCCCGACCTATGACGTAATCGTACGTTCGGGCCGCGTTCACCGGCTGACACGGCACCGATCGTGCCTGTGCCGCTCTCGGGGAGGTTCTGCCTGATGATCCGGACCGCTCGCCCGCAATGCTCGACGAGGAATTGTCGGAGACCTGCCCTGTGCCGGGCACAGTGAGCCGGGCGCTGTCGCTCACCGACGGCGACACCGCCCGGGACGACGCGGTGGCCCGCGGCCTCGTCCGCTCCGCGCTCGCCGAGCGTCGTCCGGACACCGGCTCCCGGTTCGACGAGATGACCCGCTACGCGCTGCTCGCGCCGGGCAAGCTCCTGCGACCGCTCATGCTGCTCACCGCGGCGGAGGCCGTCGGCGGCCGGCGCGAGGACGTGCTCCCCGCCGCCGCGGCGGTCGAGCACCTGCACGTCGCCTCACTGGTGCACGACGACATCATCGACGACGACGACCTGCGTCGCGGCCGGCCGTCGGTGCACGCCCGCTACGGCGTCCCGGACGCCATCGTGACCGGCGACGCGCTGCTGTTCGAGGTGTTCGCCGTCGTCGCCGAGTGTGCGGCCCCGCCGGAGGCCGTCGTCACGGCCGTCGCCGAGTTGGCCCGTGCCGGTAGCGACCTGTGCCGCGGACAGGTCCAGGAGTCCCAGCTCGTCGCGCCCGGACCCGGCCGACCGGGAAGCACACTGGACGACTACCTCGAGGTGGCCGCTCTCAAGACCGGAGCCCTGTTCCGGGGGGCGTGCCGGGCGGGCGCCGCGCTCGGCGGCGGGGACGCCGGGCAGGTCGACCTGCTCGGGGACTACGGCCACCACACCGGGGTCGCGTTCCAGCTGTTCGACGACCTGCTGCCCTACCTCGACGACGCCGTGGTCACGGGCAAGCCCGCGACCAGCGACGCCGCCAACCTGCGGCCCACCTGGCCGGTCCTGCTGGCACACCGCGACGGTGGACCCGCCGTGCGGCGGGCGGTGGAGACCGCCCTGTCCGGGGATCTCGGCCCGAGCGAGGCGCACGAGATGCTCCGCGCGGCGGTGACCGCGGACGACCTCTGGGACGCGGCGCGGTGCGGGGCGCGCGGCCACGCCGACCGGGCCGTGGCCCGCCTCGGTGAGCTCCCCGGTGCCGAGGCGGCACGCCGGCTCGCCGGGATCGCCGCGATCGCCGTCGACCGTGACCGCTGACGGGCGCACCCTGCGCGCCGACGCCCGTGCCGCACCGCGGCGGGGCGGGGGGACCTGGCAGGCGCACTGGGAGACCTGGCGGCCGTACACCACCTGGCACCCGGCGTTGCTGGGACTGGCCGGGGCGCTGGTGGCGGGCGGCAGCTCCCCGGGGCCGCTCGCCGTCGCGGTGCTGGCCCCGGTGCTCGGCTGGCTGGCCGGGCACTACCTCGGTGACTACTTCGACCGGGACCTGGACGCGATCGCCAAGCCGCACCGCCCGATCCCGTCCGGCAGGCTCACCCCCCGGGCCGCGCTGACCTGCGGGATCGCCTGCGTCGCCGGCTCGCTGGTGCTGACCACCGTGGTGAACTGGCGGACGCTGCCGGTGTTCGCCTGCGCGGTCGCCGGGATCATCACCTACAGCCGGCTGTTCAAGCAGCGGGGGCTGGCCGGCAACCTCAACCGCGGGGTGCTCTCCGCGCTCGCGATGGTCGTGGGGGCGATGGCCGTCGCGCCGTGGCCCCCCTGGGCGTTGCTGCCCGCCGCGCTGGGCTTCGCCCTGCACGACACCGCGTCCAACCTGATCGGGACGGTGCGCGACGTCGACGGCGACCGCGCGGGTGGCTACCGGTCGGTGCCGGTCCGGCACGGCACCGCGACGGCGGTCCGGACCGCGGCCGTGCTCTGGCTGTCGGCGATGGTCGCGGTCGGGGTGGGCGCCGTCGTCGCGGACCGGCCTGCCGCCCAGTTCGGTGGTCTGGCACTGGCGGTGCTCGTCGGTGGCTGTGCCTTCGTCGTGGTGCGCCCCGGCACGGTGACGCCCCGTCGTGCGCTGCGCTCGCACGAGGTGCTGGTCGCCGAACGAATGCTGCTCGCGGGCGCCGTCGTCGCGGGTGCCGCGGGGCCGCTCGTGGCCGGGGCGGTGGTGCTGCCCGCACTCGTCTCATCGCTGGTCATGCAGGCCCGGATGCGGGCCCGGCACGAGTTCCCGGCCGATGCCGGGGACGGAGAGGACACACCATGACACCGGCCCACGCCGGGACCGGCCGGCTCGCCGACGAGGTGGCGGAGGCGATCGCGGGAGGGGCCGAGGCGCTGCTGCGGTCGCGCCGCGACGACGGCGTGTTCGACTACGGCGCCGACAGCCTGCGGTCCACCCTCGCGACGGCGGGTGCGGTCACCGCGCTGCACTTCGCCGATCCCGGTGGGACCGCCGACCTGATCGCCGCCGGGGCCGCACGGCTGCGTCGCACCCAGACCGAGGACGGCGGCTGGGCGATGGTGCCCGGTCTGCCCGCGGAGCCGGGCCCGACCGCCGTGTCGGCCGCCGCGCTGCACCTCGTCGACCCGGCGGGGTCCGCCGAGCAGGTCGCGGCCGGGCGGCGGTGGATGGAGCGCTACGGCGGCCTCGCCGCGATCCCGCACCCGGAGGTCGTGCTCTGGTGCCGGCAGTTCTACGGGTTCGTCGGCTGGATCGCGCCGGCCGACATGCGGCGTTTCCCGCTGGAGCTGGCGTTGCTGCCCGGCCTGTACCGGCGGCTGTTCGACCTGCGGCTGCCGATGGCCTCGGCGCTGGGGCTCGCCCAGACCCGGCACCGCCGGATGACCCGGGTGCAGCGCACGCTGTCCCGGCTGGCCGAACCGAACGCGCTGCGCGTGATCCGCCAGACCTACGAGCACGAGGGATCCGCGGGATCCTGGTCGGAGGACGCCTGGGTGACCGGCCTGGTCTGCACCGGGCTGGCCCGCGCCGGCGTCGGCCAGGACATGGTGGACGCCGCCGTCGGCTGGCTGCGCCGGTCCATGCACCCGGACGGCTCGTGGGCCACGACCCCGCTGGACGCGGCCTGGACGATGTACGCGGTACGGGGCCTGGTCGAGGCCGGCTACGGCGACGACGAGCGCCTGGTCGCCTCCCGGGACGCACTGCTGGGCCTGCAACAGCACCGGCCCTTCCTCGCCTTCGGCTGCCCGCCCGGCTTCTGGGGCTGGACCGCAGGGCGCGGCTGGCCCGCGGTGCTGGAGACGGGCGAGATCGTGTCCGTGCTCAGCAGGCTCCCCGGCACCGTGCAGGGCGCCGCCGTCGCCGAGGGGGTCGGCTGGCTCACCGACCGGCAGGACTCCCGCGGCTCCTGGGGGCTGTGCGTGCGCAACACCAGGGTCGCGAACAGCGGCCCCTGCCCGACGACGACCGCGCAGGCGCTCGACGCCCTGCTCGACGCCGGGGTGCCGGCCGACGACCGGCGGGTCCGTCGCGCGCTGCGCTGGCTGGGCCGGGCCCAGCTGACCGGTGGTGGCTTCGAGTCGGTCTGGTACCGCGAGCACACGATGGGCACCGCCGCGGTGCTGGAGACCTTCGCCCGCTGCGGCCGCGGCGGGGACGGGCCCGCGGTCCGCGCCAGGGCCCTGCTGGAGCGCACCCGCAACCCCGACGGGTCCTGGGGCGACGGCCACGGCGCCCCGGGAACCGTGGAGGAGACCGGCTGGGCGGTCGCGGCACTGCTCGCCGCCGGTGCGGCCCCGGCGGAGGTGGAACCGGCCGTGCGGTGGCTGCTGGCGGCCCGCCTGCCGGACGGCGGCTGGCCGGCCGCGCCGGTGCACGAGTACGTCCGCCGGGTGAGCCGCTACGCCAACCCGGGGTTCACCCACGGGATGGCGCTGCGCGCGCTCGGCCGCTACCGGAAGGCCCTGACGTGAGCCACGGACACGACACCGACTACGACGCCGACTGCGACACCGATTACGACACCGAGTACGACGCGGTGGTGTGCGGCGCCGGGGTGGCCGGTCTGGCCGCGGCCTGCGCGCTGGGCAGGCTCGGGCACCGGGTCCTGGTGCTGGAGAAGCGCCCGGAGCCGCAGCAGGTCGCCAAGGGCGAGGTGCTGCAGCCGGGATCCCTCGGCATCCTGCGGGAGTGGGGCGTGGCGGACCGGCTGGAGGCGGCGGGTGCGCTGCGGCTGGAGCACCTGGTCGCCCGGGCCGCCGACGGGACGCCCCGGATGCGGCTGGACTACGGGCACCTGCCCACCCCGCAGCCCTGGCTGCTGGCCCACGACTACCCGACGATCCTGCGGGCGCTCGGCGACTCCCTGCCCCCTGGCGTCGAGGTGCGGCGCGGGGCGCTGGTCGAGGGACTGGTCCGGACCGGTGACCGGGTCACCGGCGTCCGGTGCGACGGCACCGCGGTCACGGCCGCGCTGGTCGTCGCCGCCGACGGCGTCTCCTCGCGGCTGCGGCGCGAGGCCGGGCTGACCGCGCCCCGTTCCGACTACCCGCACCGGCTCGCCGCCTTCGAGCTGGCGGGCACCGTCCCGCCGGACTTCTCCGCCTACGTGACCGACGGCGGGCTGCGGCTGCGGTACCCGCTCCCGGGGGGCCGGGTGCGGTTGTACGTCCAGGTCGCCGCGGACGAGCTGCGCGGGCTCGGGCCGGACGGGCTCCGCGCCTGGAGCGACCGGGTGCTGCGCGGCTGCCCCGGGCTCGACCCGGTGGCCGAGGCGTTCCGCGCGGGTGTCGCGGACCGTCAGGTGCTGCCGGTGTCCCGGGCACTCGCGCCGGCGCTGACGGTGCCGGGGCTGGCCCTGGTCGGGGAGAGCGGACACCTGGTGCACCCGATGGCGGCGCAGGGCATGAACAGCTCGATCGCCGACGCCCACACCCTGGCCGCGATGCTCCGGCAGGGCGGCTCGCTGCAGGCCGACGTCGTCGACCACGCGCTGCGCCGCTACGACACCGCACGCCGCCACGACCTGCACCACATCGGCCGGACCAGCCACAACGCCGCCCGGATGATCACCGGACGGTCCTGGATCGGGGACCGCGCGCTGACCGGGACCGGTGCCAACGACCGGATCCGGCACGAGGTCATGCACACCATGTCCGGACTCGGGATCCGGCGCCTGACCCCGGTGGACCGCCTGCACCAGATCGGGCTGCTCCCCGACCCGCGGGCCGCCCGGCTACCCGGCTGGGCCCGGACGGTCCGCGGGTCGGGTGCGGCGGCCCGATGACCCCACGGACCTCACGCCCTGGCGTACTCCAGCACGACCAGACCGTTCGCGCCGTCCCGGCGACCCCGGGCGACCAGACCGGCCTCGGCCGCGAGGACGTCGAAGGCCTCCGGTGCCCGCTCCCGGCCGCCCAGCAGGGTCAGCGACTGCAGGTCGAACGACGCGTTGTTCTTCGCGTGCTCCTCCCCGGCCAGCACCTCGACCACCAGCACCCGGCCGTCGGGCGCGACGGCCTCGGCGCAGCGGCGCAGGATCCGGACGGCGTCCTCGTCGGGCCAGTCGGTGAGCACCCGGGACACCAGCAGCACGTCGTAGCCGGTGGGCAGTGGCTCCAGGAAGCTGCCGCCGACGAAGCGGGCCCGCTCGCCCAGCCCGGCCCCGGACAGGAACTCCTCGGCCTCCGGGGCGACCTCCGGCAGGTCGAGCACGGCGCCGTGCAGGTGCGGGTGCGCGGACAGGACCGCGTGGAGCAGCGCCCCGGTGCCGCCGCCGACGTCGAGCACCGAGGAGACCGGCGCCCAGTCGTACCCGGCGGCGACCTCGGGACCGGTCTGCCAGGCGAAGCCGGCCATCGTCGCGCCGAAGAACAGGCGCAGCCGCTCGTCGGCGCGGTAGTCCGCCCAGAACTCTCGGCCGTGCACCGCGGGGTAGGCCGAGCGG
Source organism: Pseudonocardia sp. Ae717_Ps2 (assembly GCF_001932475.1). Lineage (NCBI taxonomy): Bacteria > Bacillati > Actinomycetota > Actinomycetes > Pseudonocardiales > Pseudonocardiaceae > Pseudonocardia > Pseudonocardia sp. Ae717_Ps2. Next base: position 4,508,714 of record NZ_MCIS01000001.1, on the reverse strand, counting down.
CCGGTGCGGACCGCGTGCAGCATCCCGCCGTAGGCGAGGTCCATCCGCAGGCCCGGCCCGTCGGCGTCGAGCCAGGCACGCAGCAGTGCGTTGCGGTCGTCCAGCAACGCCTCGGAGACCGGGGTCAGCGCGTACCGGCCCGGCGCGGGCTCGGCGAACAGTCCGGCCGAGACGAGATGGCGGAGCAGCCGGACGAGCGCGTCGGGATCGGCACCGGAGGCCGCGGCGAGCTCACCGGCGTCGGTTCGACCGTCCCGGACCAGCTCCGGCAGCCGCAGGGCGACCGCGGTGCGCACCGCGAACGGGGTCGCCAGGTCGACGAGTGCGGCGAGAGCGGCGGTGCCGTCCTGCGTGGTCGGACTGGTCACGGAGTTCCTTTCGACGAACGGGAGGGGAAGTCGGTCCGCCACTGACGATGGCAGTTCGGAGCGGATTCCGACAAGGGTCCGTGACAATTCGACACAGCATTTCCCCGACCGATTCCGCCGGCGCGGTACGGCGGTCGAACAATGCGTACGGAAAGGTTTTCACATGGTTTCGCTCGACGTCCGTCCGGTTTCCGGAGCGCTGGGGGCCGAGGTGCGTGGGCTCGCGCTCGCCGACGTGGACGACGAGGTGTTCGCGCACCTGTACCGGCTCCTGCTCGACCACCTCGTGCTCTTCCTGCCCGACAACGCCGGTCTCGACCCGGCCGACCACGAGGCGTTCGGCAGGCGGCTGGGCCCACTGGAGGTCCACCCGTTCCTGCCGAAGCTGGACGGGCACGACGAGATCGTCCTCCTCGACTCCGACCAGGGGGCGAAGGCCGACGTCTGGCACACCGACGTCACGTTCTCCCAGACCCCGCCGATCGCGTCGGTGCTGCAGATCGTGCAGGGCCCCGAGGTCGGCGGCGACACCATGTGGAGCAACCAGTACCTCGCCTACGAGGCGCTGTCCGCCCCGCTGCGGGAGCTGCTCGACGGGCTCACCGTGCTGCACGTCTTCGAGCACCCGAACGGCTCCTACCGCAGCGAGGCCGAGCATCCGGTCGTCCGGGTGCACCCGGACACCGGGCGGCGCTCGCTGTACGTCAACCGGATGTTCACCCGGCGCATCCCGCAGCTGACCCCGGGGGAGAGCACCGCGCTGCTGGCCCACCTGTTCGACGTCTCCGAGAGCCCGCAGCGGGTCTGCCGCTACCGCTGGAGCGAGGGTGGGGTCGCGATCTGGGACAACCGGGCCACCCAGCACTACGCCGTCAACGACTACACCGGCCGCCGGGTCGGCCGCCGCGTCACCGTGCTCGGCGACCACCCGAAGGGCGAGCCGGCGCGCTGGCCGCACCACCAGGCCGCCGGGATGAGCGCGACGGCCGTCAAGGACTGACCGGCACGACCGGCACGAACCGACCGGCACCGCAGCAGGGGAGACCGCCATGAGCGAGACGACCACCACGAGCGCCGGGTCCGAGGAGTTCCTCGAGACCTACTGGCATGACCCGCACACCGCACTGGCCGGGGCCCGCCGGGACTGCCCGGTCCGCGAGGTCACCTTCGAGACCGGCCCGACCTGGCTGGTCACCCGCTACGCCGACGTCCGGGCGGGGCTGGCCGACGAGCGCCTCGCCAAGGACTGGCGGGCGTCGCTGCCGCCCGCCGAGCGCGCCGCGGCGCCGCCGGGGCTGCCCGCCCCGATGTCGCACATGCTGACCTCGCTCGACCCGCCGGAGCACACCCGGCTGCGCCGGCTGGTGACCCAGGCGTTCACCGCCCGGCGGATCGCGGCGCTGCGGCCGCGGGTCGAGAAGCTGGCCCACGACCTGCTCGACGCGCTCCCCGTCGACGAGCCGGTCGACCTGGTCGGCCGGTACGCGATCCCGCTGCCGATGGAGGTCATCTGCGAGCTGATCGGGGTCCCCGAGCTGGACCGCGAGGACTTCGCCCACTGGTCGACGGTGCTGATCGACGAGTGCCCCGAGCCGGAGCTGGTCCGGGCGTCGAACCAGATGGCCGACTACCTCGGCGGCCTGGTCGCCGCGCGTCGCCGCGACCCCGACGAGGCCCTGCTCTCCGGCCTGATCGCCGCCTCCGAGGACGGCGAGCAGCTCTCCGACATCGAGATCGTCGCGATGGCGATGCTGCTGCTCATGGCCGGGCACGAGACGACGGCGGTGTTCGTGACGAACAGTGTCCGGGTACTGCTGACCGAGCCGGACGCCCGGCGGCGGCTCGCCTCGCCGGAGACGGCCCCCGCGCTGGTCGAGGAGCTGCTGCGGTGGGCGTCGCCGGCGTTGAACGCCTCGCTGCGTTTCGCGACCGAGGACATGGAGATCGGTGGGACGGCGATCCCGCGCGGCGCGTCGGTGACCCTGTCCACCGGGGCCGCGAACCGTGACCCGAGCCGGTTCGACGACCCGACGCGGCTCGACCCCGACCGGGACACCGCCGGGCACGTCGCCTTCGGCCACGGCATCCACCGCTGCCTCGGTGCGGCGCTGGTGCGGCTGGAGGCCGACGTGGCGCTCACCGCGCTGTTCGGCCGGTTCCCGCAGCTGCGGGCCACCGCGGCGGAGGACGAGCTGACCTTCCGGCGCAGCGTGCACGTCCACGCCCCGCGGACCTTCCCTGTGCTGCTGGGCCCCACCCCCGACCAGGAACAGGAGCGACGAGCGTGACCCCCGTCGTCCACCAGCTGTCCTTCAACGAGAACCACTGGCCCGTCCTGCCCGGGGTGCGCGAGGCGCTGACCGGGTCGCTGGACACGATCGGCCACACACTCGACGCGTTGTCCGAGGGCCTCACCGCCGAGATCGCCCGGCGGCTCGGGGTGCCCGCGACCCGGGTCGTCGCGGGCGCGGGATCGGGCGCGCTGCTCCAGCAGTTCCTCGCCGCGCACTGCACCCCCGGCACGACGGTCGTGCACACCGCGCCGTCGTTCGCGATGTACCCGCTGCTGATCCGCAACACCGGCGCGACGGCCGTCGCCGTGCCGGACGGCCCCGACGGCAGCGACCTCGCCGGGGTGGCGAAGGCGGTCACCGACGACACCCGTGTCGTGGTGCTCTGCAACCCGGACAACCCCACCGGTGAGGTACTCGGCACCGCGGCGGTGCAGCAGCTGCTCGACGACCTGCCCCCGCACGTCCTGCTGCTCGTCGACGAGGCCTACCGCGAGTTCGCCGACCCGGACGCGGTCGCCGACGTGCTCGGCCTGGCCGCGCACGACGACCGGGTCGTGGTGGTCCGCACCTTCTCCAAGTCGCACGGGCTGCTGGGCCTGCGGGTGGGCTACCTCGTCGCCGCCGAGCGGGTCACCGCACCGATCCGGCCCAGCACGCCGTTCTACCGGGTGCCGACCCTCGGCCAGGCGGCCGCGCTGGCCGCCATGGACGCCGAGGAGCGGATGCGCGAGCAGTGCCGTGCGGTGGCCGCCGAACGCGACCGGGTCCGCGACGGACTGCTGGCGCTCGGCTTCGACGTGCCGCCCAGCGGCGGCAACTTCGTGTGGGTCCGCCTCGGCGGGCGCAGCCGGGCGTTCGTGGAGCGCCTCGCCGCCGCCGGGATCGCGGTCCGCGACCAGGACGGGCTCGGGGTGCGGGTCAGCACCGGCCTTCCCCCGGCGAACGACGCCGTCCTCGCCGCGGCCGCCGGCTTCGACCCCGCTCCGGGCGGAACCGCGCCGTGACCACCAGCCCGGGCACCCGGCAGGAGACCGCCGCACCGGCCCCTCGGACGTCGCGGCTGTTCATGCCGTTCTACCTCCTCGCGTTCGCCGGGCTGATGGCGACGACGGCCACCCCCGTGGCGGTGACGCTCGCCCTGCGCGCCCAGCAGCTCTACGGCGAGGAGAAGACCGCCGTCCTCGCCACCACCCTGGCGATCGGCACGGTGTTCGCCTCGGTCGCCCAGCCGCTGGGCGGCTGGCTCAGCGACCGCACCGTCTCCCGCTGGGGCCGTCGCCGGCCGTGGCTGGTGCTGGGCCTGCTGGGTGGGGTCGCGGGCCTGCTGGTGATCGCGCTGGTGCCGGAGCGCTGGGGGATGGTGCTCGGCTGGTCGATCGCGTCGCTGTTCCTCAACCTGGCGTTCTCGGCGCTGTTCGCGGTGCTCGCCGACCAGGTCCCGCCGGATCGGCGCGGCCGGGTCTCCGGCTGGATCGGGGTCGCCCTGCAGGCCGGGTTGAGCGCCGGGACCTGGGGCGCGGTCTGGCTGGGGAACCAGCCGGTCGCGCTGTTCCTCGGCCCGGCCGCGTTCGCGGTGCTGACGACCGCGGCGCTGCTCGTCGTGCTGCCCGACCGGTCGGCCGGACCCGGGACGCGCGCCCCGGCCGGGCGCGTCCCGTGGGGCGAGCGCCTCGCCCAGCTGGCGCGCTACCGCGACTTCGGGTTCGTCTGGGCGGGCCGGTTCCTGCTGCTCACCGGCTACTACATCTTCTTCAACTTCCAGCTCTACACCCTGACCGACCACCTGGGCGTGACCGTCGCGGTCGCGACCTCGGTGGTGGCGCTGAACAGCACGCTCAGCGCGGTGCTGAAGCTCGTGGTGGCCCCGCTGGCCGGCTGGCTGTCCGACCGGCTCGGCAGGCGCCGGGTGCTGGTGGGCTGCTCGGCGGCGCTGTTCGCGGTGTCGATGCTGCTGATCGCGCTGGCGCAGGACGTCACGACGTTCGTGCTGGGCGCCTCGGTCGGCTTCGTCGCCTACGGCGTCTTCCTGGCCGTGGACCTCGCGCTGGCGACCGAGGTGCTCCCGGAGGGCGACGCCCACGGCGGTTTCGGCCTGGGGCTGTACAACGTCGCCGGGACGGTCTCGCAGTCCCTCGCACCGGTGGTCGCGGTCTCGGTGCTGGCGGCTTCCGGCGACAGCTACCCGCTGCTGTACACGGTCGCGGCCGGGCTGGTGGCGGCGGCCGTCGTGACGGTGATGTTCGTCCGGTCGGTGCGCTGAGCGGGCCCGGCGCCACTCGGGGCCGCGCGGCGCCGGGGGAGACGACCGGTGTCCCGGTAGGGTCCGGCGCCATGAGCGGGCCCACGCAGCACTACGACTGGGGCAACATCTCCGGCGACGCACCGCCGGAGTCGACCCGGCCGGAGCGGCTCCCGGTGCCCGCGCACGTCTCCTCCGACATCGGGCTGCTCGTGCTGCGCCTGGTCGTCGGCGCCTCGTTCGCCGCGGCCGGTGCGCGGAAGCTCTTCGGCGTCGCGGGCGGCATCGGTCTCGACGCGAGCGCCGCCGCACTCGCCGACGCCGGGTTCGTCGCGTTCGCCGGGCCGCTGGCGTGGGTGCTCGCGGTCGGCCAGCTGGTGTCCGGCGTGCTGCTCGTACTGGGTCTGCTGACCCCGTTCGCCGCGGCGGGCCTGCTGGCCACGAAGATCGTCGCGGTGACGGTCGCGCTGGTGCCGGTGACCAGCGTGCCGCTGTTCGCCTCGGACGGCGCGAACTCCCTGGAGCTGGACCTGCTGCTCGGCGCCGGGGCCGCGGCGCTGGTGTTTGCCGGGGCCGGGCGGATCGCGCTCGACGCCGGACGCACCTACCAGCGCCGCCCGCTGCCGTGGGCGGTGCTGTCGCTGGTCGTCGGCGTCGCGGTGGCGCTGCTGGTCCTGTTCGTGCTGCGGCGGTGACCGTTCCCGACCAGGCCTGGCTGGGCCCGCTCGCCCGGCGCCGCCGGCGTACGGTCGCGGTCCGCGACCGGACCCCGCTGAGCGGCGGATACGGCTCCGGCGGTGCCGAACGGATCGACCTCGACGACGGCACCGCGGTCGTCCTCAAGCGGACCGGTGCGGTCGAGGCCGCCGCGCTGCGCGCCGTCGCGGTGGTCAACGGCCCCGTGCGGCTCCCGCGGCTGCTCGCCTCCGGCGACGGCTGGGTGCTGCTGGAGCACGTCGACGGGACCCCGCTGCCCGACGACGCCCCCGTCCCCGACGAGGTGTGGCGCACCCTCGCGCTGGTGCACGCGCACTGGCGGCGCAACCGCCCACGCGGCATCCCTGTCGTCGACGACGCCTGGTGGGCGGCCCGGTGCGGGCACGCCGCCGAGCGCCTGCGCACCGCCGGGCACGACGGGGCGGACCTCGTCGCGAGGTGGGCGGACGACGAGCGCGCCCGCACCGCGCTGCGCGTCCTGCCCCGCACCCTGTGCCACGGCGACGCCCACCGGGGGAACGTCCTCGTCGGCCCGTCCGGGGCGACGTTGCTGGACTGGGGCAACGCCCGCGTCGCGGCCGGGTCGCTCGACGTGGTGGTGCTCACCGCGCCGCCCGCCGACGGGCCCGCCGACGCACCGGCGGCGCCGGTCCCCGTGGTCTACCGGGACACGCTCCACGCCGCTCTGGGCGCACCGGACCCGCCCGCGATGGTCGCTGCCGAGACCGCGTGGGCGCGAGCCCAGGCCCACGTGCAGTACCTGTCGTTCGCCGCCGATCACCAGCCGGGCGACCGGGCCACCTCCATGGTCGCCGTGGTGACCGCGGCGCTGGACGAGTTCGGCGCGATCGTGGGTGGGTGACGTGGGCGGCCTGTGGTCGGACGTGCGGTCGGCGCGGGTGCCGGTGTGGCCGGACAGCGGCCGCCGGGTCTGGCCGCGATGGCCGTTCCTGCCGGCGGCACTGGGCGTGGCGGCCCTGGCCGTCCTCACCTTCCAGCAGCTCGACGACGTTCTGCTGCTCGCACGGGCGGTCTGTTTCGCGATCGCCCTGGTGGTGGCCCGCGACCGCCCGGGGTGGGCACTCGCGGCCACGGTGCTCCTGCAGCTTCCGTGGCCGGGACCCGGCGGTGCACCGCTCCCCTGGATGGTGGACACCCATCTCTCCCAGGCGGCGATCCTGCTCGTCGCGGCGTCGGCGCTGCGGCCGCGGAGCACCGCCGTCCTGGGAGGTCTGATGGCGCTCGCCGCGACGCTCCGGACGGTCGTCTCGCCGGACTCGGGGCAATGGACGGGCCCAGAGTGGTCGCTCGCCGTGCTGTGGGTCGTCTCGATGCTGCTGGCCGCTGCGGTGGGGATCCGGAGCCGGGACCGGTGGTCGGCACTCGTGGACGAGCAGCAGGAGCTCCGGACGCGGGCACTCCGGACGGAGCGGGACCGTATCGGGCGGGAGCTGCACGACGTCGTCGCCCACCACCTGTCGGTCCTGGCGGTGCGCTCGGCCAGCGCGACCCGACGCATCCCGGGCGTCCCCGACTCGGCCGCCGTCGAGTTCGACGAGCTCGCCGCCCTGTCCCGGTCCGCTCTCGCCGACATGCGTCGCCTGGTCGGGGTGCTGCGCGACGACGACCCGGACGACGATCCGCACCGGGCCGGGAACGCGCCCCAGCCCGGTCTCTCCGACCTGCCGGCCCTGGTCGAGGCCACCCGGGGAGCCGGCTGCCCGGTCACCCTCGACGTGGACGGCGGCGACCGCGTCCCCGACGTCGTCGCCGTCTCGGTGCACCGGATCGTGCAGGAGGCGTTGGCCAACGCCGTCCGGCACGCGACGGGCGCCGCGATCGATGTCCGGGTCACGGCCACGCCCGGCGGACCGGTGTGCATCGAGGTCACCAACGCCCGCCCGCCGGCACCGCCCGTGCCGGCACCGGGGGCGGGGACCGGGCTGCGTGCCATGGCCGAGCGTGCCCGTCTGCTCGGCGGGACGCTGGAGAGCGGCCCGACCGACGACGGCGGGTTCGTCGTCCGGGCCCGTCTGCCGTGGGGGACGACGTGATCGGTGTCGTGGTGGTGGACGACCAGGCCATGGTGCGTGCCGGCTTCGCGGCGTTGCTGGACGCGGAACCGGACATCACCGTCCTCGGCGAGGCGGCCGACGGACGGGAAGCGGTCGCCGTCGTCCGGGACCGCCGTCCCGACGTGGTTCTGATGGACGTCCGGATGCCGGTCCTCGACGGCATCGCGGCCACCCGGGAGCTGCTGGCGGACGCGCGTGGCCATCGCCCCCGTGTCGTCGTGTTGACGACCTTCGACGTCGACGACTACGTCTACGAGGCGCTCCGTTCCGGGGCGAGCGGGTTCCTGCTGAAGGACGCCCCGCCGGACGTGCTCGCCACCGCGGTGCGCACGGTCGCCGCAGGCGACGCACTGCTGGCGCCGTCGGTGACGCGCCGGATGATCGAGCGGTTCGCGGCCCACCGCCCGCCGTCACGCGCGGAGACCGCACGCCTGGCCGCACTCACCTCCCGTGAACGGGACGTGCTGCGGCTGATCGCCCGCGGCCTGTCGAACCGCGAGATCGCCGCCGACCTGGTCGTCGCGGAGGAGACGGTCAAGTCGCACGTCGGGAGGCTGTTCTCCAAGCTGCACCTGCGCGACCGGGCCCAGGCCGTCGTGGTCGCCTACGAGAGCGGACTGGTCGAACCGGGGCGCTGATCCCCCTGGAGAGCCGGACGGGGTTCCCGCCCCGGGGTGACGCCTCGGCCCCCTCCACCACCGGAGGGTGCCGTCATGCTGCTCTCGCGCCACGGACCGCTGCTCCCGCTCGCGACGTTCGCCGCATCGGTGGGCGTGGCCTTCCTGTTCCTGCACGGGATCGAGGGCATCGGGCTCCTGTCGACCGGGTGGACGGCCCAGTACCGGATCGACCTCGACGTGTACCGCCAGGCGGCCCAGGCGTGGCTGACGGGACGACCGCTCTACACCGAGGTGTTCCCGACCGGGTACGGCGAGCCCCTGCCGTTCGTGTACCCGCCGATCGCGGCGGTGCTGTTCGTCCCACTCACGTCGGTGCCGATGCCGCTCGCGGCCACGCTGCTGACCGTGGTGTCGGCCGCGCTGGTGCCGGTCGTGGGAGCGGCGATGCAGCGCGCGGTGGGCCGACCGGTCCGGGCCCGGTGGCTCGCGGCGGCGACTCCGGTGGTGCTGCTGACCGACCCGGTCCGGTTGGTGTTGTTCCTCGGCCAGGTCAACATCCTCCTGGTCGGCCTGGTCGCTGCCGGGCTGCTCGCCCGGGGTGCGTTCTGGGACCGGTGGCGCGGGGTGCCGATCGGGCTCGCGGCGGCGGTCAAGCTGACGCCGCTGGTCTTCGTGGTCTGGCTGGTCATGCGGGGTGACCGCCGGGGGGCCGTCGTCGCGCTGGCCACCTTCGCGGCGTCGATCGTGCTCGGTGCGGTGCTCGCTCCGGCGGACTCGGTCGCCTTCTGGTCCGAGCGGCTCAGCGGGGTCGGGATCCCGCTCGATCTCGGCTACGTCGAGAACCAGAGCCTGCGCGGGATCCTGGTCCGGTCCGGTGCGACCGGCACCGTGACGATCGGCTTGTGGTGCGTGGCGGCCGCCGCGGTGGGCGCGGCTGCACTGGTCCTGGCCCGGCGCTGCATACGGGAGGGGTTCCCGCTGGTGGGGGCGGCGGTACTGGCCGTCGCCGGGGCGCTGGTCTCGCCGATCTCGTGGTCGCATCACTGGGTCTGGGTCCTGGCCTTCGGGCCCGTCCTGGTCGAGCACGCGCGGCGGAGCCGCTCCCGAGCGCTGTGCGGGGTGCTCCTCGCCGGTGTGCCGTTGTTCGCGATCGGGCCCCACTGGCTGGTCCGGAACGGGAGCGGCGGTGTGCTGGACCAGCTGGTCGCCGCCAATCTGCCGCTCTGGGGACTCGCCGTCCTCGTCGCGATCGCGTGGTCCCTGCGCCGGGACACGGTCGCCGAGAGGCACCCCACGGCTGCCGGGCGCGTCCGCGGACGGCCCTGAGGTGCCTCTCGGCGTGCCCTCAGTCGCGGGCCTCGGCCGTACGGCGCAGCCGGGTGTTGACGAACTCGCCCATGCCCCAGCGGCCCAGCTCGCGGCCGAAGCCGGAGCGCTTCACCCCGCCGAAGGGGAGTCCGGGCAGCGTGGTGCCGTGCTCGTTGACGTAGGCCATGCCCACATCGAGGCGGTCGGCGACCTCCCGGGCGCGGTCGGAGTCGGTGCTCCACACCGACCCGCTGAGCCCGAAGTCCACGTCGTTGGCCAGGGAGACGGCCTCGTCGACGGAGTCGACGCCGTACACCACCGCGACCGGGCCGAAGATCTCCTCGGAGTAGGCGTCCATGTCCTTCGTGACGCCGGTCAGGACCGCGGGGCGGAGGAAGGCGCCGTCGCCGTCGACGACGTCGCCGCCGGTGTGCAGGGTGGCGCCCTGCTGCACGGCGCGACGCACCTGCTCGGCGACGCCGTCGCGGGCGGTGACCGAGGACAGCGGGCCGAGCCGGGTGCCGGGGTCGGTCGGGTCGCCCGGTTCGGTCGACTCGAACGTCGAGACCAGCACCGACACGAACTCCTCGACCTTGTCGTTCGGCACGATCATCCGCTTCGGGGAGTTGCAGGCCTGGCCGGCGTTCATCAGGCGGGCCCGGGCGGCGACCTTCGCGGTGCGGGCGATGTCGGCGTCGTCGAGCACGATGAGGGCGTCCGAGCCGCCCAGCTCCAGCACGGCCTTCTTCAGGTTCCGGCCCGCGGTCTCGGCGACCGCGGCACCGGCCCGCTCGCTGCCGGTCAGCGAGATCCCGCGCACCCGCGGGTCGGCGATCATCTCCGCGATCTGGTCGTTGGTCGCGTACACGTTGACGTAGACGTCGGCCGGGACGCCGGCGTCGTGGAAGATCTCGGCCATCACCGCGGCCGACGCCGCGCAGATCGGGGCGTGCTTGAGGACGATCGTGTTGCCCACCATCAGGTTCGGCGCGACGAAGCGCGCCACCTGGTAGTAGGGGAAGTTCCACGGCATGACGCCGATCAGCGGCCCGACCGGCTCGGTCTGCACCACCGACTCCGCGGCGCCCTGCGGGTCGAGCGTCTCCTGCTCCAGCAGTTCCGGGCCGTGCTCGGCGTACCAGCGGTAGATCGACGCCGCCAGCGCCACCTCGCCCGCGGCCTCCCGGACCGGCTTGCCCATCTCGGTCGCGATCAGGGTGGCGAGCTCGTCACGGCGGGCCTCGTAGGCCTCGGCGACCCGGACCAGGATCTGCGCCCGGTCCCCGACCGGGGTCGAACGCCAGGACGGGAACGCCTCGGTGACCCGGCGCAGGACGTCACCGACCTCGGCGTCGGTGAGCTCGGGGAACTCGTTCTCGGTCTTCCCGGTGGCGGGGTTGGTCGTGACGTAGGAGGTCATGTACGACGGGTGTCCTTCCTCGGAAACGGGCAAACATCGCAGAGTCATCGCAGGGTCAACGCCCGACGTTGCGCTGCAGGTGCTCCGGGTAGCGCTCGCCCGCGACCGCGGACGCCGGTGCGGCGGCCTCGATCTCGGCGAGCTCCTGCGCGGTCAGCTCCAGCGTCGCCGCCTCGACGTTCTGCTCCAGGTAGGTCCGGCGCTTGGTGCCCGGGATCGGGACGACGTGCTCCCCGCGGCTCTGCACCCAGGCCAGCGCGAGCTGCCCGGCGGTGACCCCACGGCGCTGCGCGACGGCCTTCAGCGCGTCGACGATCGCGAGGTTGGCGGCCAGGTTTTCCTCGGAGAAGCGGGGCAGGCCGCGGCGCATGTCGCCCTCGCCGAACTGGCCGGTCGAGGTGATCGCGCCGGTCAGGAAGCCGCGGCCCAGCGGGGAGAACGGCACGATGCCGACACCGAGCTCCGCGCAGGTGGGCGCGACGGAGCGCTCGATGTCACGCGTCCACAGCGACCACTCCGACTGCACCGCGGCCGGCGGGTGCACCGCGTGCGCGCGGCGCAGCGTGTCCGCGCCGCACTCGGACAGGCCGTAGTGGCGGATCTTCCCCTCCTCGATCAGCCCGACGAGCGCGCCGACGGTCTCCTCGATCGGCGTGTCCGGGTCGACCCGGTGCTGGTAGTACAGGTCGATGTGGTCGACGCGCAGGCGCCGCAGCGACTCCTCGACGCACTGCCGCACGTAGGCGGCGTCGCCCCGGGCGCCCTGGTTGCCGTCCGCGTCGCGGGTGATGCCGAACTTCGTGGCCAGGACCACGCGGTCGCGCCGGTCGGCGATCGCGGCGCCGACGAGCTCCTCGTTGGCGCCGTCGCCGTAGACGTTCGCGGTGTCGAGCAGGGTGACGCCCAGGTCGAGGGCGCGGTGGATCGTCGCGATCGACTCGGCGCGGTCGGAGGTGTCGCCGTAGGCCTGGCTCATGCCCATGCAGCCCAGGCCCTGGGCGGAGACGGTGAGATCGCCGAGTCGACGGGTTCCGAGGCCGGTTCCGGTAGCCATGCCAATCAACCTAGACGCGAACGGCCCCGGTCCGCAGGGCGCGGACCGGGGCCGTCGTGACGTGCGGATCAGGGGATGCGGCGGACCGCCCCGGTGTCGGCGCTGGTCGCCATGTGGGCGTAGGCGCGCAGCGCCTTCGACACGACGCGCTGCCGGTCCACGGGCTGCCACGGCCGCTCGGAGGACTCCATCTTGGCGCGCCGGTCGGCGAGCACCTCGGGATCGACGAGCAGCTCCAGGGACCGGGCGCGGACGTCGAGCCGGATCCGGTCGCCGTTCTCGACCAGGCCGATCGTGCCGCCGGCGGCCGCCTCGGGGGAGACGTGGCCGACCGAGATGCCCGACGAGCCACCGGAGAACCGGCCGTCGGTGATCAGGGCGCAGACCCTGCCCAGCCCGGCGCCCTTGAGGAACGCGGTCGGGTGCAGCATCTCCTGCATACCCGGCCCGCCTGCGGGGCCCTCGTAGCGGATGACCAGCACGTCGCCGGGCTTGATCTCCTTCTTGAGGATCGCCGAGACGGCCTCCTCCTGGCTCTCCAGCACCACGGCCGGGCCCTCGAACTCCCAGATGTCCTCGGGGATGCCCGCGGTCTTGATCACGGCGCCGTCGACCGAGAGGTTGCCGCGCAGCACGGCCAGGCCGCCGTCGGCGGAGTAGGCGTGCTCGATGTCGCGGATGCAGCCGCCCGCGGCGTCGGTGTCGAGGCTCGACCAGCGGTTCTCGGTGGAGAACGCCTGCGTGGTCCGGACCCCGCCCGGCGCGGCGTGGTAGAGCTCGATCGCGGTCTCCGACGGTGCCGACGACCGGATGTCCCACTCGGTGAGCCACTGCTCCAGCGAGGGGGAGTGCACCGCGTGCACCCCGGTGTTGAGCAGCCCGGCCCGCCACAGCTCGCCCAGCAGGGCGGGGATGCCACCGGCCCGGTGGACGTCCTCCATGTGGTAGTCCGAGTTCGGCGCGACCTTGGACAGGCACGGCACCCGCCGGGAGATCGCGTCGATCGCGGCCAGGTCGAAGTCGATCTCGCCCTCCTGGGCGGCGGCCAGGATGTGCAGCACCGTGTTGGTGGAGCCGCCCATCGCGACGTCGAGGGCCATCGCGTTCTCGAACGCCTCGCGGGTGGCGATGTTGCGGGGCAGCGCGGAGGCGTCGTCGTCGCGGTACCAGCGGGTCGCCAGGTCCATCACGGTGCGGCCCGCGTTCAGGAACAGCTCGCGGCGCGCGGCGTGGGTGGCGAGGGTGGAGCCGTTGCCCGGCAGCGAGAGCCCGAGGGCCTCGGTGAGGCAGTTCATCGAGTTCGCGGTGAACATCCCGGAGCAGGACCCGCAGGTCGGGCAGGCCGAGCGCTCGACCTCGGCCAGGCCGGCGTCGTCCACCTCCGACGACGCGGACGCCGAGATCGCGGTGATCAGGTCGGTGGGGGCCTGCGCGACGCCGCCGACGACGACCGCCTTGCCGGCCTCCATCGGCCCGCCGGAGACGAACACGGTCGGGATGTTCAGCCGCATCGCGGCGTTCAGCATGCCCGGCGTGATCTTGTCGCAGTTGGAGATGCAGACCAGGGCGTCGGCCGCGTGGCCGTTGACCATGTACTCCACCGCGTCGGCGATGATCTCGCGGCTGGGCAGCGAGTAGAGCATCCCGCCGTGGCCCATCGCGATGCCGTCGTCGACGGCGATCGTGTTGAACTCCTTGGCGACCCCGCCCGCCTCCTTGATCGCGCCCGCGACGAGGTCACCCATGTCCTTGAGGTGCACGTGGCCGGGCACGAACTGGGTGTAGGAGTTGGCGATCGCGACGATCGGCTTGCCGAAGTCGTCGTCACCCATGCCGGTCGCGCGCCAGAGCGAACGCGCTCCGGCGGCGTTGCGACCGTGGGTGGTGACGCGGGAACGCAGGGCGGGCATCGGTCTTCTCCAGCCGGGTCTTCCGTGGTGGTTCGTGAGGGGACCCCGGTGGGCGCGTCGCGGAGCGTGGGCGCGAGCCGCCCGGGGTGCGGCGCGACGGCGGCGGGGCGGGTCGCGTCCCGTCGGCCGGCGGGCCGATCGCCCGCAACCGTACGCCCCGCGACGGGCGTCGGTGTCGTCAGTGACCCTCGGCCGGGTCCTCCTCCGGCTCGGTCATCGCGGCCGGGTCGGCGAAGCGGCCGCCGCTGGCGACCGAGAGCGCGGGCAGGTCGCGTGCGTGCACCGCGGGCAGGACGAGGTCGTCGTCCTCACCCAGCACCGCGCTGACCCGCGAGCGCGAGCCGATCCGCAGACCGCGCACGTCGTCCCAGTCCACGGTGCGGGAGGAGAACGCGCTGCGCACGGTCAGCGTCTCCGGGTCCACGGTGGTGCGGACCCGCAGGATCCAGGCGATCGCCGCCACCGGGAGCACGAGCACGACCCAGAACCACGGCAGGCTGAACACCAGCGGCGTCGACCCGACGACCGCGACCAGGATGGCGAAGATGGTCAGCCGGCTCGGCTTGAACACCAGCGCGCGCGAGCCCACGCGGAGCTTGCGGCCCTCGTCGCGGACCCGTGGGGTCCACGCCAGCTCGCTGTCCACCTGCTGGGACGCCGCCGTGGCCCGCGGCGCGGCGGCGGAGGTGGTGTCGGCGGGGACGGCGTGGTCGTCGGTGCTGCTCACGACCCCAGTGTGGCAAACGGGGGCGGGGTGACGGCGGCCCGGACGGGTGGGGTCGTTTGACTCCGTCCGTGGGACGCGTGCTAGCGTCGACGCATGTTCGCCGTTCGAATTCTCGTACTTCTTGGGCGCGTCGTCGCCTGAGTTCGACCATCTCGAACGACGACGCGCTCACCCTCGCAGCGCCCGGAGCAACCGGGCGGCGGGGGTTTTTTTCATGTCCAGCCCATGTCCGGCATCTGATCGACACGATCTCCAGCGAGGCAGACCCAGATGACCACCGTCCCCGCCAAGTCCGGCTCGTCCGGCCCGAAGCCGGGCCCGCCGCCCGGCCGGTCCGCCGCTCCGGCCGGCACCACGACGTCCCGCAGTCACACCTCTGCGCTCGCCGACACTGCCGTCCCCGGTCCGCGGATCGTGGACGAGCCCATGACCGGCGCCCAGTCCCTGGTGCGTTCGCTCGAGGAGATCGGCTGCGAGGTCGTCTTCGGGCTGCCCGGCGGGACGATCCTGCCCGCCTACGACCCGCTCCTGGACTCGACGAAGGTGCGTCACATCCTCGTCCGCCACGAGCAGGGCGCCGGACACGCTGCGACCGGTTACGCGCAGGCCACCGGCAAGGTCGGGGTCTGCATGGCGACGTCCGGACCGGGGGCCACGAACCTGGTCACCCCGATCGCGGACGCGCACATGGACTCGGTGCCGCTGGTGGCCATCACGGGTCAGCAGACCCGGCCGCTGATCGGCACCGACGCCTTCCAGGAGGCCGACATCACCGGCATCACCATGCCGGTGACCAAGCACAACATGCTGGTGACCGACGCGACGGAGATCCCGCGCGCGATCGCCGAGGCCTTCCACCTGGCGTCCACCGGCCGGCCCGGTCCGGTCCTGGTGGACATCCCGAAGGACGTGCTGCAGGAGCAGACCACGTTCTCCTGGCCCCCGGAGCTGCAGCTGCCCGGCTACCGGCCGACGACCCGGCCGCACGGCAAGCAGATCCGCGAGGCCGCCCGGCTCATCCGCGAGTCGGCCAAGCCGGTGCTCTACGTCGGCGGCGGCGTCCTCAAGGCCGAGGCCGCCGAAGAGCTTCGGGAGCTGGCCGAGCTGACCGGGGCGCCCGTCGTCACCACCCTGATGGCGCGCGGTGTGTTCCCCGACAGCCACCCGCTGCACCTGGGCATGCCCGGGATGCACGGCACCGTCGCCGCGGTCGCGGCGATGCAGCGCGCCGACCTGCTGGTCGCCCTCGGCTCCCGGTTCGACGACCGGGTCACCGGCAAGCTGGAGAGCTTCGCCCCCGAGGCGAAGATCATCCACGCCGACATCGACCCGGCCGAGATCTCCAAGAACCGGCGCGCCGACGTGCCGATCGTCGGGGACTGCAAGGAGGTCCTGGCCGACCTGGTCGAGGCCGTCCGTGCCGACCGCGCCGAGCACGGCGAGCCGGACCTGTCCTCCTGGTGGAAGCAGGTCGGCGGGCTGCGCGACCGCTACCCGCTCGGCTACGACGAGCCGAGCGACGGTGCGCTGTCCCCGCAGTACGTGATCGAGCGGATCGGCGCGATCGCCGGGCCCGACGCGATCTACGCCGCGGGGGTCGGCCAGCACCAGATGTGGGCCGCCCAGTTCGTCAAGTACGAGAAGCCGCGGACCTGGCTGAACTCGGGCGGGCTCGGGACCATGGGCTACGCGGTCCCGGCCGCGATGGGCGCCAAGGTCGGCGCGCCGGACACCGTCGTCTGGTGCATCGACGGCGACGGCTGCTTCCAGATGACCAACCAGGAGCTCGCCACCTGCGCGATCGAGGGCATCCCGATCAAGGTCGCCGTCATCAACAACGGCAACCTCGGCATGGTCCGCCAGTGGCAGAACCTGTTCTACGGCGAGCGGTACTCCAACACCGACCTCAACACCCACAAGCTGCGCATCCCGGACTTCCCGATGCTCGCGCAGGCGATGGGCTGCGAGGGGCTGCGGGTCGAGTCCAAGTCCGACGTCGACCGGGTCATCCACCAGGCCATGGAGATCAACGACCGGCCGGTCGTCGTGGAGTTCGTCGTCGGCGCCGACGCCCAGGTGTGGCCGATGGTCGCCGCGGGGATGAGCAACGACGAGATCAACGTCCGGCGCGACATCCGGCCGGAGTTCGAGCACGACGAGCTGGCCGCCTCGGTCGACGCGGTCGCCGATGTCACCGAGCAGGCCCTGGAGGGCGAGAAGTGAGCGAGCTCCACACCCTCTCGGTCCTGGTCGAGGACAAGCCGGGCGTGCTGGCCCGGGTCTCCGGGCTGTTCTCCCGGCGCGGGTTCAACATCAACTCCCTCGCCGTGGGCCCGACCGAGCACCCCGACGTCTCCCGGATGACGATCGTCGTCGAGGTGGACGAGCTCCCGATGGAGCAGGTCACCAAGCAGCTCAACAAGCTGGTGCACGTCATCAAGATCGTCGAGCTGGAGCCGGACGCCTCGGTGCAGCGCGAGCTGCTGCTGGTCAAGGTCCGGGCCGACGCCACGGTGCGCAGCCAGGTCGTCGAGACCGTGCAGCTGTTCCGCGCCAAGGTGGTCGACGTCTCGCCGGAGGCACTGACCGTCGAGGCCACCGGTTCGGCCGACAAGCTCACCGCGCTCCTGCGCATGCTGGAGCCCTACGGGATCCGCGAGATGGTGAAGTCCGGGATGGTGGCCGTCGGCCGCGGCCCCCGGTCCATCACCGCCGCGGCCGTCCGTTAGACAGACCGCGTAGCCGACGGCTACACACCCCCTGAGAGGAACCGTCCCAGAGCCATGAGTGTCAACATCTACTACGACGCCGACGCCGACCTGTCGATCATCCAGGGCCGCAAGGTCGCCGTGATCGGCTACGGCTCCCAGGGGCACGCGCACTCGCTGTCGCTGCGTGACTCCGGGGTCGAGGTGAAGATCGGTCTGCCCGAGGGCTCCAAGTCCCGGCAGAAGGCCGCCGACGAGGGGCTCGAGGTCGGCACGCCGGCCGAGGTCTCCGCCTGGGCGGACGTGATCATGGTCCTGGCGCCCGACACCAAGCAGCGCTTCATCTACGCCCAGGACATCGAGCCGAACCTGAAGGACGGCGACGCGCTGTTCTTCGGGCACGGCTTCAACATCCGCTACGAGCTGATCAAGCCCCCGGGAGGCGTCGACGTCGCCATGGTCGCCCCGAAGGGCCCGGGCCACCTGGTCCGCCGCCAGTTCGTCGACGGCAAGGGCGTCCCCGCCCTGATCGCCGTCGAGCAGGACGCCTCGGGCAACGCCAAGGCACTCGCGCTCTCCTACGCGGCCGGGATCGGCGGTGCCCGCGCGGGCGTCATCGAGACCACCTTCAAGGAGGAGACCGAGACCGACCTGTTCGGTGAGCAGGCCGTGCTCTGCGGCGGTGCCGCCGCGCTGGTCCAGACCGGTTTCGAGGTGCTGACCGAGGCCGGTTACGCCCCGGAGATCGCCTACTTCGAGTGCCTGCACGAGCTCAAGCTGATCGTCGACCTCATGTACGAGGGCGGCATCGCCAACGAGCGCTTCTCCATCTCCGACACCGCCGAGTACGGCGACCTCACCCGCGGCCCGCGCGTCATCACGCCCGCGGTCAAGGCCGAGATGCAGAAGATCCTGGGCGAGATCCAGGACGGCACCTTCGCCCGCGAGTGGGTGGCCGAGGACGAGGCCGGCCGCGGCAACTACACCAAGCTGCAGCAGCAGGGCGCCGAGCACCCGATCGAGCAGGTCGGCGAGAAGCTCCGCGGCCTGATGAGCTGGGTCGGCGAGAAGGCCAAGTGACCCTCGTATGACCCTCTGCCGGACGCGTCCGGCAGGATGAATCCGCCCGGGCCCCAGACGGCCCGCGGATGCCCGGGTCCGGACGCACCCATCCGGACCAGGCGACGCGAAACCCCCGTACCGGCGACACCGGGCGGGGGTTTCGCGCGTTCGGGGTGTGCCGTGCGACGACCCGTCCGTCCGTCCCGGTCCGCGACGGCCCGCGCGGTCCTAGGATGGTCGACGTTCGCGCACCGACCTCGGGGAGCACTCGCACACCGTGAGCACCGCAGCCACCGACCACCGTCCCGTCGTCCTGCTCGCGGAGACGCTCGCGCCCTCCGCCGTCGAGCTGCTCGGTGACGGCGTCGAGATCCGCCGCGTCGACGGCACCGACCGTCCGGCCCTGCTGGCGGCACTCGCCGACGCCGACGCGCTCCTGGTCCGGTCCGCCACCCGGGTCGACGCCGAGGCGCTGGCCGCGGCCGGCCGGCTCAAGGTCGTCGCGCGTGCCGGGGTCGGCCTGGACAACGTGGACGTCCCCGCCGCCACCGCGCGCGGGGTGATGGTCGTCAACGCCCCGACCTCCAACATCGTCTCCGCCGCCGAGCACGCCATCGCGCTGCTGCTCGCGACCGCGCGCCACATCCCGGCGGCGGACGCCGCGCTGCGGTCCGGCGAGTGGCGGCGCTCGTCCTACGGCGGGGTCGAACTGGGTGGCAAGACCGTCGGCATCGTCGGTCTCGGCAAGATCGGGCAGCTCGTCGCGCAGCGCCTCGCCGCGTTCGGCATGACGCTGGTCGCCTACGACCCCTACATCGCGCCGTCGCGCGCCGCCCAGCTCGGCATCGAGCTGCTGAACCTCGACGACCTGCTCCGCACCGCGGACATGATCACCGTGCACCTGCCGAAGACCCCGGAGACGCTCGGGCTCATCGGCAAGGACCAGCTCGCGCTCACCAAGCCCGGGGTGCTCCTCGTCAACGCCGCCCGCGGTGGCCTGATCGACGAGGACGCCCTGGCCGAGGCGGTCCGCTCCGGGCACGTCGGTGGCGCCGGGATCGACGTCTACGTCACCGAGCCGACCACGTCCAGCCCGCTGTTCGAGCTGGAGAACGTCGTCGTCACCCCGCACCTGGGTGCCTCCACCACCGAGGCGCAGGACCGGGCCGGGACCGACGTGGCCCGCTCGGTGCAGCTGGCGCTTGCCGGGGAGTTCGTGCCGGACGCGGTCAACGTGCAGATCCACGGCGCCGTCGGCGAGGAGGTCCGGCCCTGGCTGCCGCTGGTGCAGAAGCTGGGCACCACGCTGCACGCCGTCGCCGGGCGGACCCCGACCTCGGTCACCGTCGACGTCGCGGGCGAGCTGGCCAGCGAGGACGTCCAGGTCCTCGGCCTGGCCGCGCTGCGCGGGGTGTTCACCCACGTCGTCGAGGACCAGGTGACCTTCGTGAACGTGCCGCAGCTCGCCGAGGAGCGCGGGGTCGCCGTGGAGATCACCACCAGTCCGGAGAGCGCCAACCACCGCAGCGTGGTGCAGCTGCGCGGTGCCATGCCCGACGGCGAGAAGGTCACCGTGTCCGGCACCCTGACCGGCCGTGCCGAGGTCGAGAAGCTCGTCGAGATCAACGGACGGCACTTCGACCTGCGCGCCGAGGGCGAGGTCGTGCTGCTGGAGTACGCCGACCGCCCCGGCGTGATGGGCCGGGTCGGGTCGCTGCTGGGGGAGGCCGCGGTCAACATCGAGGCCGCCCAGATCTCGCAGACCACCGACGGCACCGACGCCATCATGCTGCTGCGGGTGGACCGCCAGATCGACCCGGCGGTGCTGGAGCCGATCGGCGCCTCGGTCGGCGCCCGGACGATCCGGCTGATCTCCTTCGACGACTGACGTCCCGGATCGCGGGAACGGACCTGTGCCGGCCGGGCCCGGCGTGGGATCGTGTCCGCTCGCCACGTCGAGAGGGAGTACTCCAGTGAGCTGGCTGCGGGCGCTGGTGCTGGCCGGTGCGGCGATCGGCGTCGCGTGCCTGGTGCTGCTCGGCGTCGGGTTCGTCACCGGGCTGTCGCTGACCGTGCCCTACGTCGTGTCGGTGATGGCGATCGTGACCGGGCCGCCGTCGGCGACGATGACGATCGGCCCCGGCATGCTCGTGGTCCTCGCCGCGCTCGTCGGGCTGATCGAGGCGCCGGGCCGGGTGCGGGCCCGCCGGTCGCTGCCGCGCGCCGGGCACTGAGCCCGGGGCGGCCGCCCGCCGGGGCGGGTCAGCCGCGCGGGGTCCAGCCCAGTGCCGGTCCGAGCGCGCCGGCGATGTCGGTGACGATCTGGACGTAGTCGTCGTGCGGGAAGCCGAACGGCAGCGCGAACACCGCCTCGTCGACCTCCCGGAACCCGGCGTCGGCCCACAGACGCTCGGCGATCTCGGCGGAGGTGCCGACCAGGTCGCGGGCGAACAGCAGCCCGGCCGGGCCCTGCGGGACGCCGACCCTGGCGTCGCGTTCCCGGGCGTAGGCGGCGTAGCGCTCGCGCTGGGCGGGCGTCGCGGAGTCGGTGGGGACGACGACCAGCCCCTGCGACACCCGTCCCGCCGGGTTCGCCGCGCGGTAGGCGCGGATCTGCCGGGACTGGATCGCGGCAAAGTCGCTCTCCCCGCCGCTGCGGACCACGTTGCTCGTGAGCAGGTTGAGCCCCTGCTCCGCGGCCCAGACGGCGGAGGAGTCGCTGCCCGCGCCGTACCACATGCGTCCGGCCAGACCGGGGGAGTGCGGCTGCACCCGCTCGGAGAAGGACTCGATCCCGACCGTCCCGGAGAAGGTGCTCGCCCGCTCCCCGCGGACCAGGCGCAGCAGCCTCGACACCCGTTCGCGGCCGAAGTCCTCGACGTCGGCGGTGTCCGGGTAGAGCGCGTCCCGCACGTGCTCCCACTGCATCGGCGGCCCGACCGAGACGCCCGGGTTGAGCCGGCCGCCGGAGAGCACGTCGACGGTCGCCAGGTCCTCGGCGAGACGCAGCGGGTTCTCCCAGCCGAGCGGGACCACGGCCGTCCCGAGCTCGATCCGTGAGGTCCGCTGGGTCGCCGCGGCGAGCACCGCGACCGGCGAGGAGATGCCGAACTGCAGGTGACGGTGCCGGACGAAGGCCGAGTCGAAGCCCAGACGCTCGCCCAGGGCGATCATCTCCAGGGTCGTCTCGTGTCCGGGGCGCGGGTCGTCGCCGTCGAAGGAGCCGATGGTGAGGAAGCCGAGGCGACGCAGCGGGCGGTCGGGCGTGGGCACGTCCGGGGCAACGACGCCGTCGTCGCGCTTCTTCCCCGTCACCCGGACGGGTGACCGTCGCGGTCGTCGTCGCACCCCTCGACACGCGCCGGTGTCCCCGGAACGGCCGTGTGTCGGGGGTACTCCGACCGCGTGCGGCGCACACCTCACCCGGACGGGACCACCCCAGTGGGTGGCCGAACGATGACCCTGCGTCGGCAGGCGGTAGCGTGCGGCCAGCAGTACGACGAGAGGACGAGGTCATGCGCCTTGCGGTCATCCCCGGTGACGGCATCGGCCCGGAAGTGATCAACGAGGCACTCAAGGTCCTGGGCGAGGTCGCCCGCGACGTGGAGACGACCGAGTACGACCTCGGTGCCGCCCGCTGGCACTCCACGGGCGAGCTGCTCCCGGAGACGGTGCTGACCGAGATCAAGCAGCACGACGCGATCCTGCTGGGCGCTGTCGGCGACCCGTCGGTGCCCAGCGGCATCCTCGAGCGCGGCCTGCTCCTGCGCCTGCGCTTCGAGCTGGACCACCACGTGAACCTGCGCCCCGCGCGGCTCTACCCGGGGGTGCGCGGCCCGCTGGCCGGCAACCCGGAGATCGACCTGGTGGTCGTGCGCGAGGGGACCGAGGGCCCGTACGTCGGTACCGGCGGCCTGCTCCGCAAGGACACCCCGCACGAGATCGCGACCGAGGTCAGCCAGAACACCGCGTTCGGCATCGACCGGGTCGTGCGCGACGCGTTCGCCCGCGCCCAGCGGCGGCCGAAGAAGCACCTGACGCTGGTCCACAAGACCAACGTCCTGACCTTCGCCGGCGCGCTGTGGTCGCGGATCGTCGAGGAGGTGTCGCTGGAGTACCCCGAGGTGTCGGTGGCCTACCAGCACGTCGACTCGACCACGATCCACCTGGTCACCGACCCGGGCCGGTACGACGTGATCGTCACCGACAACCTGTTCGGCGACATCCTCACCGACCTGGCGGCGGCGGTCACCGGCGGCATCGGCCTCGCGGCGAGCGGCAACATCGACGCCAGCCGTACCCACCCGGCGATGTTCGAGCCGGTGCACGGCTCGGCCCCGGACATCGCGGGCCAGGGCATCGCCGACCCGACGGCCGCCGTGCTGTCGGTCGCGCTGCTGCTCGACCACATGGGCGACCGCGACTCGGCCCGCCGCATCGAGGCCGCGGTCGCGTTCGACCTGGCCACCCGGGACCACGCGGCGACCGGCAACACGTCGTCGATCGGGGACCGGCTCGCCGCGCTCGTGTCGAGCCGCGAGGTCGCCACCAACTGACGCGGTACGGGTGGCCGCCGGGTCCCGGCGGCCACCCACCGGCTCAGACCTGGTTCGACGGCCCGGTCAGCAGGGTCACCCCGGCCCCGGCGAAGTTGTCGAGGTCGGCGACGGCGGCCTGGCCCTCGGGGCCGCCCATCCCGGCCTGGAACGCCGAGGCGTCCGGGAACTCCAGGACCGCCACGAGGTGGTACGGCGGCTGCGCGCCGTCCGGCCCCGGGACCGGACGGGAGACGGTGACCCGGGCCACGCCGGGGATCTTCTTCGCCAGCGGGGCGTGCACCTCGTCGTAGTGCTTGTCGAACGCGGCGGCGTCCTCGGGGTGGTTGTACAGGGCGGTCAGCTGGAACACGGGTGTTCCCTCCTGAGGGGGCGTCGTGCGGCGCCTCGCTGCGCCGCGGCACCCTCCACCCTGGCCCATCCGGCGCCCGCGTGCACCACCCCTCCGGACGGGGTCGATACGCTGGACCGACCATGAGTACTCCAGCCCAGGTCCGGGTGCGGTTCTCCCCGTCGCCCACCGGTACCCCGCACGTCGGTCTCATCCGCACCGCCCTGTTCAACTGGGCCCACGCCCGTCACCACGGTGGGGCACTGGTGTTCCGGATCGAGGACACCGACGCCTCCCGTGACTCCGACGAGTCCTACCGGTCCCTGCTCGACGCGCTGGAGTGGCTCGGCCTCGACTGGGACGAGGGCGTCGAGAAGGGCGGTCCGCACGGGCCGTACCGGCAGAGCGAGCGCGGCGAGGTCTACGCCGACGCGCTGCGCCGGCTGATCGACGGCGGGGAGGTCTACGAGTCCTTCTCCAGCGCCGAGGAGATCGAGGCCCGGCACCGCGCCGCGGGCCGCGACCCGAAGCTCGGCTACGACAACGCCGACCGCGACCTCACCGACGAGCAGCGCGCCGCCTTCCGTGCCGAGGGCCGGGCGCCGGTCTACCGGCTGCGCATGCCCGACCACGACATCACCTTCACCGACCTCGTCCGCGGCGAGATCACGTTCAAGGCCGGGCAGGTGCCCGACTTCGTGCTGGCCCGTGGTGACGGCACGCCGCTGTACCCGCTGACCAACCCGGTCGACGACGCGCTGATGGAGATCACGCACGTCCTGCGCGGGGAGGACCTGCTGGCGTCCACCCCGCGGCAGATCGCGCTGCTGGAGGCGCTGGCCCGGGTCGGCATCGGCCACGGCCCCTTCACCTATGCCCACCTCCCGCTGGTCACCGGTGAGGGCAGCCGCAAGCTGTCCAAGCGGGACCCGCAGTCGAACCTGTTCCACTACCGCGACCGCGGGTTCGTACCGGAGGGGCTGCTCAACTACCTCGCGTTGCTCGGCTGGTCGATCGCCGAGGACCGCGACGTGTTCTCCCTCGACGAGATGGTCGCCGCCTTCGACGTGTCCCGGGTGTCGAGCAACGCCGCCCGCTTCGACCTGAAGAAGGCCGAGGCGATCAACGCCGCGCACCTGCGCCTGCTCGCCCCCGACGACTTCGCCGAGCGGGTCGTGCCCTACCTCGCGGCCGAGGGGATCACCGACCCCGATCGCTCGGTGCTCGCCGCCGCCGCGCCGCTGGTGCAGGAGCGGAGCCAGGTCCTGTCCGACGCGGCCCGGATGCTGGCCTTCCTCTTCCGCGACGAGGAGGCCTTCACCCCCGACGACGACGCCGCCGCGAAGAACCTCGGCTCCGACGCGGCCCCGGTGCTGGAGGCCGCGGTCGCCGGGCTCGCGGACCTGCCGGAGTGGTCGGCCCCCGCGATCGAGGAGTCGCTCAAGACCTCGCTCGTGGACGGTCTGGAGCTCAAGCCGCGGAAGGCGTTCGCCCCCGTCCGCGTCGCGATCAGCGGCCGCACGGTGTCCCCCCCGCTCTACGAGAGCATGGAGCTGCTGGGCCGCGAGCGGTCGCTCGCCCGCCTGGGGGCCGGTGTCCGACGCTCCCGGAGCATGGGTTAGAGTACTGACATCAACGGAGAGCGGGCCTCGCTCCGGAACGAGGCCCGCTTTTCGATGGGGTATGGTGTAATTGGCAGCACGACTGATTCTGGTTCAGTTAGTCTAGGTTCGAGTCCTGGTACCCCAGCGGAAATCGCGACTTCTTCGGAATGACGATTTCTGACAATCGGCACGGTCTCGTCCAAGGTCCCGTCGTCTAGCGGCCTAGGCCCCCCCCCCCCCCCCCCCCCCCCCCCCCCGTCGTCTAGCGGCCTAGGACGCCGCCCTCTCAAGGCGGTAGCGCGGGTTCAAATCCCGTCGGGACTACTCCACGAAGGCCCCGCTCTCCGGAGCGGGGCCTTCGTCGTGTCCGGGTCAGGTCGCGCCGAGCAGCCCGGGGAGCCGGTCGGTCGGTCACGACGGTGCTCCTTCCGGCCCGGCGAGCCGGGCCAGTGAACGGTCGGCGAGGGTGAGCAGGACGAACAGCGTCGAGGCGACGAGCATCACCGCGGCGAGGACCGGCAGGCCGTCGCCCGCCGTACTGCCGCCGAAGGCGATCCCGCCCGCGGCCGAGGCGGCGATGGCGCCCAGGTAGAAGAAGGTGCGCATTAGCCCGGCCGAGGACGCGACCCGCTCCGGGTCGGCCTGCCGGTAGACCGCGTTCTGCACGGCGAGGTTGTTCAGGCCCTGCGGCAGCCCGGCGAGCAGCGCGACCACGACGATGACCCAGACAGGGCTGGCCGGCCCGAGGGCGAACAGCAGGGCGGCGAGCAGCACCTGCGCCACCCCGCCGACGAGCAGCTTGCCCCGGATCGCGCGCCGCCTGCCGGTCAGCGCGGTCACCCCGATCCCGGTGACGAAGATCGGCAGCAGGACCAGCCCGGCCGTCGCGGGGGTGAGCCCGCGGCCCTGCTCCAGCCACTGGGTGAAGCCGTAGAGCACGCAGTAGGACACGGTCGCGGTGAGCAGCGCCCGGACGAACGTCAGCAGCAGCGGCAGGTTCCCGCCGAGCACCCGCAGGTCCAGGAACGGCTCGGGGGTCCGCAGCTCGCGCACCACCAGCCCCGCCCCGGCGGCGACGGCCACCAGCGCGGGGGCGACCGCGCCGGCGTCGGGGTGCAGCAGGGCGAGCAGCAGCGCGACGGTGGTGACCGCGAACAGCGCGATGCCCGGCGGGTCGACCCGGCGCAGCGCGGCCCGCACGCCCCGGTGGGCGACCCGGGTACGGGGGAGCCGCAGCGCACCGAGCACCAGGCACAGCAGGGCCAGCGGGATGTTCACCACGAACACCGCCCGCCAGCCCGAGACCCCGAGGAGCAGACCTCCCAGGCTCGGCCCGACGACGGCGATCGTCGACGTCGCGATCGAGAGCACCGTCAGCACGCCCTCCGGGCTGTCGGTGCCGGTGCGGTCGGCCTCGCCGCGGATCAGCGCCATCGCCGCCGGGTAGCCCGCACACGTCCCGAGCCCGATGACGACCCGCCCCGCGACCAGCCACCAGATGTCCGGGGCGAGCGCTCCGAGGGCCCCGCCGACACCGACCAGCACGGCGCCGGCCAGGTAGAGCGGCCGCGGCCCGTACAGGTCGACCAGGCGTCCGGTGACGGGCTGGCCGACCGCGGTCGCGAGGTAGAGCCCGGACACCAGCCAGGCGGTCTCGGTCGCGGGGGCCCCGAGGGCGAGCCCGATCGGCACCAGCGCGACCGCGATCAGCGACGAGTTCACCGGGTTCAGCACGGCCCCGCCGATCATGGGGAGGAGCAGCCGGCGGTCGAACGTGGACGGCCCGGTACGGCGGCCCCGGCGCGGCGTCATCGCTCGGTCACCCGTTCCAGCAGCCGCATGGCCTCGTCGACGGTGCGCAGCTCGTCGGCGCTGAGCCGGTCGGCGAGCGCCCCGGCGAGCCAGTCCTCGCCGGCGGACCGGGCGTCGGCGGTGAACCGCCGGCCGAGGTCGGTGGCCGAGACGATCTGCCGGCGCCCGTCGGACGGATCCGGGCGGCGCTCGACCATGCCCCGCTCCTCCAGGGCGGCGATCGACATCGCGACCGACTGCGGGCGGACGCCCTCCGCGGCGGCGAGTGCGGCGGCGGTGCTGGGGCCACCGCGGTCGAGGCGGCCGAGCAGCGCGATCTGCGACGCCGTCAGCTGGTCGCGGTCGTAGTGCTCGCGCATGCGGCGGCGCAGCCGGCCGACGCCGATCCGGACCGCGCGGGCAGTGGAGGCGGCGGTCCCCGTAGGTGGTTGCGACATGCAACCCACGATAGGTCGACAGTCCGGATTAATCAATCCAAACTGTCGATCTGTCGGTGGGATCAGGTTCCCGGCGGGACCGGGTTCCCCTCCGGCGGGTTCGGCGTCGAGCTGCTCGGCGGGGGCGGTGCCGAGGACGACGAGGACGACGAGCTCGGCGGAGGCGGAGCGGACGTCGTGGTGATGACGACCGGCGGCGGCTCGGGGATCGGCGCGTCGGTCGTCGTCGGGACGGCCTCGGTCGGCCGCTCCCGGGTCCGTTCCGGCTGTCGCACCGGCTCGTGATCGACGGTCGTCGGGGGCGGGGCCTGGGTCGTCGTCGGGATCGCCGGCAGCTCGGGCGTCGCGTTGCTGATCGTGCGGTCCTGCGGCCAGAAGAACACCGTGCCCAGCACGGCCAGCGCCGCGACGACCCCGCCGGCGCCGATGAGCAGCGCGGGGGAGCGGCGGACGGGTGCCGGCCCGGGGGCGATGGTGGTCTCGCCGTCGTCGTAACCGCCGTACCCGCCGTAGCCGTGCACGGCGGTCTGGTCGTAGCCCACCGGCGGGACGACGGGGAGGCGGTCGGTGGGCGGGTCGGCGCGGGCGCTCTCCAGGTAGGCGGTGCGGTCGCCGTCGAGCTGGGTCGTGCCGCCGGTCGGCATCCGGTCGGTGACCGGGTCCGGGTTCTCCCAGGGCAGCGGGCCGGGGTCGGGGGCCAGCGCGAGACCGCTGCTCGTCGACACCGCGCCGAACCCGCCCGAGCCGGTGCCGGGCACGGGGTCGGGCGGTCCGAGCGCGACGACGGCGCCCTTCGCGATGGTGTTCTTCGGGTCCGCGTCGACCTGTACGGGACGTCCGAGGCCGGTGGAGACCAGCTCGGCGACCAGCGGGACCCGCGAGGACCCGCCGACGAGCAGCACCACCGACGGCCCGGAGGCGGCCAGCCCGGCCGAGGCGATCGCGCGCTGCAACGCCTCGACCGACTCCTCCAGGCGGGGCCGGATGCGCTCCTCGAAGTCGCTGCGGTGCAGGCGCACCGTCGTGCGGACCTCGCCGAGCCACACCGGGATCGAGACCTCGGTGTCGGCCGACAGGGCCTCCTTGGCCTCGCGGCAGTCGCGGCGCAGCCGGGCCATCGCGGACAGGGCGTTCGGGTCGGTCTCGTCGAGGCCCTCGAAGGCGGCCGGGACGGCGTCGCGCACGTGGTCGACGACGGCCTGGTCGAAGTCGGCGCCGCCCAGCTGCTCGACACCCTCGGGCCTGCCGAGCAGGGTGAACCCGCCGCCCGCGGCCTCCTTGCGGACGACGGCGGCGTCGAAGGTGCCGCCGCCGAGGTCGTAGACGGCGACCGTCGCGCCGGGCTCGACCCGCTCGTTCGTCGCGTAGTGCAGGGCGGCGGCCTGCGGCTCGGTGAGGAAGGTGACGGTCAGGCCGCGCTCGGCCAGGGCGGCGGCGAACAGGTCGCACTTGTGCATTCCCCAGGACGCCGGGTGGGTCACCGCGATGCGGTCGGGTGCGCCGCCCTCGGTGCGTGCGACGACGTCGACGACGTGCTCGGCCAGCAGCGCGGACAGCTGCTCGGGGGCGAAGGACTGCTCACCCAGCGGGATCGGCGTCGGGTCGCCGATGCGCCGCTTGAACTCGCGTGCGACGCGGTCCGGCTCGGTCAGGGCCCGGCGTTCGGCGGCATCGCCGAACAGCAGCCCGCCGTCCGGTGCCACGTAGACCACGGACGGGATGTCGACCGAGTGGTCACCGAGCGTGACCATCTCGACGGTGCCGGCGTGGATGACCGCGGCCGCCGTCCGAGTGGTGCCGACGTCGATGCCCAGCAGGTAACCCATCGTCTCCCCGGTGTGCCGACCATGTCCGAAGGGTCCGGCCCGGTGCCGGACCACCACACGGTAGTGGAGCCCGGAACCACGACCTCGACCGACTCGGGACGTGGGAGGGGGTGCGGCTCGGCAGGGGCGCCCCCTAGACGAGCCGGTGCTGCAGGGCGTCCGCGGCGGCCAGCAGGTCGGCGGCCCAGCGGACCCCCGGCCGGCGCCCGATCCGGTCCACCGGTCCCGACACCGAGACCGCGGCGACGACCTGGCCCGCCGCGTCGCGCACCGGGGCCGACACCGACGCCACACCGGCCTCCCGTTCGGCGACGCTCTGTGCCCAGCCGCGGCGGCGGACGTCGACGAGGACGCGTTCGGAGAAGCTGGCGTCGGCAAGGATGAGGCGCTGGGTGGCCGGGTCGCACCAGGCGGCGAGCACCTTGGCCCCCGAGCCCGCGGTCATCGGCAGCCGGGAGCCGACGGGCACGGTGTCGCGCAGCCCGGACGGCGGCTCGGCGTGCGCGATGCAGATCCGGTGGATCCCGTCGCGGCGGTAGAGCTGCACGCTCTCGCCGGTGATGTCGCGCAGCCGGGGCAGGACCGCGGCCGCGGCGTCGAGCAGCGGGTCCGGCCGCCCGCCGGCGAGCTGGCCGAGGGTGGGGCCGGGGTGCCAGCGCCCGTCCGGGGTGCGCAGCAGCATCCCGTGTGCCTCCAGGCCGACGGCGAGCCGGTGCGCCGTCGCCCGGGGCAGCCCGGTGCGCTCACAGAGCTCCGCCAGGCCACACGGCCCCTCCGCCGTCGCCCGGAGAACCCCCACGGCCTTGTCGAGCACGCCGATCCCGCTAGACTGTCCCACGTTCCGATACTAACTTCCCACGATCTGGGAAGTCCACCGCGATCAGATCACAGAGGGAGGCGGGCGTGACCACCGCAGACAAGCCGCGCACGCTGGCCGAGAAGGTCTGGGACCGGCATCTCGTCCGCAAGGGCGAGGGTGACGAGCCCGACCTGCTCTACATCGACCTGCACCTGGTGCACGAGGTCACGAGTCCGCAGGCGTTCGACGGTCTCCGGCTCGCCGGCCGCCCGGTCCGGCGTCCGGACCTCACCATCGCGACCGAGGACCACAACGTCCCCACCCTCGACGTGCTCGCCCCGATCGCGGACGAGGTGTCGCGGGTCCAGGTGGAGACCCTACGGCGCAACTGCGCGGAGTTTGGCGTCCGGCTGCACCCGATGAACGACCCCGAGCAGGGGATCGTGCACGTGGTCGGCCCGCAGCTGGGGCTGACCCAGCCGGGCACCACGGTGGTCTGCGGGGACTCCCACACCTCCACCCACGGCGCGTTCGGCGCGATGGCCTTCGGCATCGGCACCTCCGAGGTCGAGCACGTGCTCGCCACCCAGACGCTGCCGCTCAAGCCGTTCCGCACGATGGCGATCGAGGTGACCAGCTCCGACGGCACACTGCGTCCGGGCGTCACCTCCAAGGACGTCATCCTCGCGGTGATCGCGAAGATCGGCACCGGCGGTGGACAGGGCCACGTGCTGGAGTACCGGGGCAACGTCATCGAGAACCTCTCGATGGAGGCCCGGATGACGATCTGCAACATGTCGATCGAGGCCGGTGCCCGCGCGGGCATGATCGCCCCCGACGAGACGACCTTCGCCTACCTGAAGGGCCGCGAGCACGCCCCCGCCGGCGACGACTGGGACGCCGCGGTGGCCGACTGGCGCACCCTGCGCACCGACGACGGCGCGGAGTTCGACCGGGTCGTGCACATCGACGCCGACGAGCTCACCCCGTTCGTCACCTGGGGCACCAACCCCGGGCAGGGCCTGCCGCTGGGCGAGTCGGTGCCGGACCCGGCCGCCATCACCGACGACGGTGAGCGCGCCGCGGTGGAGAAGGCGCTGTCCTACATGGGCCTGACCGGCGGGACCCCGCTGCGCGAGGTGCCGGTCGACGCGGTCTTCGTCGGGTCCTGCACCAACGGCCGGATCGAGGACCTCCGCTCGGTGGCCGATGTGCTGAACGGGCGCACGGTCGCGAAGGGCGTGCGGATGCTCGTCGTCCCGGGGTCGATGCGGGTCCGCTTCCAGGCCGAGGAGGAGGGGCTGGACAAG
Source organism: Pseudonocardia sp. Ae717_Ps2 (assembly GCF_001932475.1). Taxonomy (NCBI): domain Bacteria; kingdom Bacillati; phylum Actinomycetota; class Actinomycetes; order Pseudonocardiales; family Pseudonocardiaceae; genus Pseudonocardia; species Pseudonocardia sp. Ae717_Ps2. Next base: position 4,477,537 of record NZ_MCIS01000001.1, on the reverse strand, counting down.
GTCTTCCTCGACGCCGGCGCGGAGTGGCGCTCGGCGGGCTGTTCGATGTGTCTGGGCATGAACCCCGACCAGCTCGCGCCCGGCGAGCGCTGTGCGTCGACCTCGAACCGCAACTTCGAGGGGCGGCAGGGCAAGGGCGGTCGTACCCACCTGGTGTCGCCGCTCGTCGCGGCCGCGACGGCCGTGCGCGGCACCCTGAGCAGCCCGGAGGACCTGGACTGATGGAGAAGTTCGAGACCCACACCGGGATCGGCGTGCCGCTGCGCCTGTCCAACGTGGACACCGACCAGATCATCCCGGCGGTCTACCTCAAGCGGGTCACCCGCACCGGCTTCGAGGACGGCCTGTTCTCGGCCTGGCGCCAGGACCCGTCGTTCGTGCTCAACACCGAGCCCTACGCCCGCGGGTCGGTCCTCGTCGCCGGACCGGACTTCGGCACCGGGTCCTCGCGCGAGCACGCCGTCTGGGCGCTGATGGACTACGGCTTCCGGGTCGTCATCTCCTCGCGGTTCGCCGACATCTTCCGCGGCAACTCGGCGAAGGCCGGTCTGGTGGCGGCCCAGGTCGCCCAGCCCGACGTCGAGCTGCTCTGGAAGAAGCTGGAGAACGAGCCCGGCACGCAGGTCACCGTCGACCTCGGCGAGAAGACCGTGCAGGCCGGCGACCTGACCGTGCCGTTCGAGATCGACGACTACGCCCGGTGGCGGCTGCGCGAGGGCCTCGACGACATCGGACTCACGCTGCGGCACGAGGCCGACATCACCGCGTTCGAGGGAACCCGGCCCGCCCGGATGCCACGCACGCTGGCCTGAACCGAACACGGGTGGTCACCATGACCTGACAGAAGTCGTGGTGATCACCCGTTCGGACCTGTACCAATGGAGGGTATGCGACCTGGACTCGCGCCGGGATCTGGTGCGCGGCAGGGCGCAGCCCTACCTTTCGTGACCATGAACAAGGCTCAGCTCGTCGACGCGCTGACCGCCCGGCTCGGAGACCGTCGTGCCGCCACGGCGGCCGTCGACGCGATGGTCGACGTGATCGTGGACGCGGTCGGCCGCGGTGAGACCGTCACCCTGACCGGGTTCGGGGTGTTCGAGCCGCGTCGACGTGCTCCTCGCACCGCCCGCAACCCACGCACCGGGGAGACGGTGCCCGTCGGGGAGACCGTGGTGCCGTCGTTCCGGCCGGGTGCGGCCTTCAAGGAGCGGGTGGCCGCCAGCGAGGCCGCCGCCGCGAACGCGACCAGCGCCCCCCGCCGCGCCGAGCGGGCCGCCCCGGCCGCCGCAGCCGCCCCGGCCGCCCCGGCCGCCGCAGCCGCTCCGGCTGGCGGAGCCCCTTCGGCCGGCGGCGCCGCCCCCGGGAAGAAGACGGCCGCTCCGGCGAAGAAGACGGCTGCCCCGGCGAGGACAGCAGCTGCCCCGGAGAAGAAGCCGGCCGCTTCCGCGAAGAAGGGGGCTGCTGCGGAGAAGAAGCCGGCCCGACGGAAGACCGCCGCGGAGAAGTAACCGCACCCCCGCGCTCCCCGCCCCACCCGCCCAGCGCTGCCTGCGCGTGTCGATCAGTACATGAGTGCTGTTCGAGCGGGTGCGGACAGCGCTCATGTACTGATCGACGGGCTTCCGACGGTGTGCGCCCTGGGATCGGGGTGGCCCGGCGAGCGCGCCGGTGTGGGCGGGTCGAGCTGGGTGGGGGCAGCCAGGCGGTTCCGGGCCGGTGGCGTCGCGTGCGGCTCGCTCCTGTCCCGCGGTGCTGCCCGACCGAGCCGGCGCCGGTGCGGGTCAGCGGGACGCGAGGCGGGTCCGTTGGGCGAGCAGGGCACGGACCGTCCTGACGGTGCGCCGGGCGTTGCGGGTGAGGCCGTCGGCGGTGATCCGCAGGGTCTGCCATCCCAGCGCCGCGGTGCGGGCGTTGCGGACGCGGTCGAGCGGGTCGTCGTGCTCCGCGCCGTCGTACTCGATCGCCAGCAGGGCGTCGGGGTAGGCCAGGTCGAACCGCACCCAGGGGCGGCCCCGGTCGTCGTACAGCGGGAACTGGACCTGTGGGACCGGGAGCCCGGAGAGCACGAGCAGCAGCCGTAGCCGGGTCTCGGGCGGGGACTCCGCACGCGGGTCGGCGAGCGCGACGACCCGGTCGAGTCGGGCCGAGCCCCGCACGTGCGGGTACAGCGAGCGCAGGACCAGCAGGTCGGCGGGGTCGAAGCCGGGACACGGCACCCGCATCCGGGACAGCTTCCGCTGCTCGGGTGCCGGTGTGTCCCGCAGCGGGACGAACACCGGCCGGTCCCGCCTCCGGGCGGCGAGCGCGTCGAGGGCGACGACGGCGTCGACGAGTTCGAGTCGCCGGCACAGCTCCCACGCCGTGGCGCGGGGCGAGGTGACCCGGACGCCGTCGCAGAGCCCGGGTTCGAGCGGGACGCCCTGGTGGGCGAGCAGGTCCGGGCGGGGCCGGATCCGCCGTGGCGCGACGAGCTCGGCCGGTGCACCCCATGGTCCGCAGGACGCGCCGAGGATCTCGGCCGCCGAGTAGGCCGACGCCGCCCCGAGCGGCCCGGCGTAGATCGATGCGGCCCGGGCCCGGAGCACCGGCGTCACGGGGACCGCGGCGGACGCGTACACGTCGGGGAACAGGCGCACGAACCGTGGCCCGCGCAGCCGCGCCGGCGTGACGATCCCGCGCGCGACGGCGTCCGACCCCCGGAACGGCTCCTCCACCCGCGCACCCTGCACCTCTGCCCACCTCCGCCGGGCCGGAACCGGTGCGCCCGTTCGCGATCGCACACCCCGACGCGAGGAGGGCGCCTCCCGGACCCGGGGTCGATCAGCACACCAGTGTTGTCGATCCGGGCCCGAACAGCACTCAGGTACTGATCGACGAGTGGTGCGGCACCGGGGATGCCGGGAGGCGGGCGGAGCGGGACGGCGAGGCGGGTCAGGCCGGCGGGCGGCGGTAGTAGTCGGCCGACAGCAGGGCGCCGTCGTCGCCGAAGCCCAGGACCCAGGTGCTGGCCTTGTGCGAGGGCAGGTCGGGGTCGGGGGACCTCCCCGCGTCGGCCAGCAGGTGCCCGACGACGTCCGGGATGACCCCGCCCTGGCTGCACAGCAGCGTCACGCCGGGCTGGGCCGCGAGGGTGCGGAAACGGGCCAGGCCGTCGGCGGGCGAGACCCAGTAGCCGTGCTCGCCCAGCAGCGGCTCCACGTCCGGCTCGCCCGCACCGGACGCCCGTGCGTAGGGCTCGATCGTCTGGCCGCAGCGCAGCGGCGGGGCGGTCGCGAGCCGGTCCGGGCCGAAGCGGGCGAGGAAGTCCGCGAGCCGGTCGGCCTGGGTGAACCCGGTGCCGGAGAGGGGGCGCAGGTCGTCGTCGCCCTCCCAGGCGGTCCGGCTGCCCGCCTTGGCGTGCCGCACGAGCACCACCGTCGACGACGGCGGCCCCACCTGGTCGAGCCGGTCCAGCAGGTCGGCGTCGGCCGGGCGGCTGAGCAGCGTGGCGGCCTCGTCGCGGGGCAGCCACCTCAGCTCGTCGGTCTCGTCGGTGGCGGTGAAGCCGGGGTCGCGGACGACCTCGGCGGCCCAGTAGTGCACGACCTTGTGGCCCTTGCCGGGCACGTCGTACGCGGTGTGGCCGAGCCGCGCGCCGAGGCGGCACTCCAGGTGCGCCTCCTCGACGGTCTCGCGCAGCGCGGTCGACGTCAGCGCCTCGCCCGGGTCCTGGTGGCCCTTGGGCCAGGACCAGTCGTCGTAGCGGGGGCGGTGGACCAGGGCCACCTCGACGGTGCCGTCGTCCGCGCGGCGCCACGGCACCGTCCCGGCCGCGACGACGTCGGCGATCCCCGCCGGGTCGACCTCGGCCCCGTCGGTCCGGAACTGCGCGGAGAGCATCAGTCCTCGCTCTTCCCTCGCCGGGAGTTCATCATCTCCACCTGGTGGTCGCGGACACGGATGTTCTCCGATCCCGGCGCGGGCGACGGCGACCAGGTCCCGTCCGGGCCGAGCGTCCAGCAGCGCGTCGCCGGGTCCAGGCAGGAGTCGAACATCGCGCCGAGCTGGTCGGCGAGCTTCGGGTCGGCGACCCGCAGCATCACCTCGACCCGGCGGTCCAGGTTGCGGTGCATCATGTCCGCCGAGCCGATCCAGTACTCGTCGGCCGAGCCGAAGTGCAGCACCCGGGAGTGCTCCAGGAACGGCCCGAGGATCGACCGGACGGTGATGTTCTCGCTGAGCCCCGGCCGCCCGGGGACGATCGCGCAGATGCCGCGCACCACGATGTCGACCGGCACCCCCGCCTGCGACGCCCGGTAGCAGGCGTCGATGATCGCCTCGTCGACGAGCGAGTTCGCCTTGATCTGCACCCGCGCGCCGGCCTCGCCGGACAGGTGCGCCTCGATCTCGTCGTCGATGCGGCGGACGATGCCGCGGCGGATCCCGTACGGCGCCACGAGCAGGCTCCGGTAGGAGGTCTGCCGCGAGTAGCCGGTGAGGGAGTTGAACAGGTCGGTGAGGTCCGCGCCGATCGTCGGGTCGGCGGTGAGCACGCCGACGTCCTCGTAGAGCCGCGCGGTCTTCGGGTTGTAGTTGCCGGTGCCGATGTGGCAGTACCGACGGATCTCCGACCCCTCCTGGCGCACGACCAGGCAGGTCTTGCAGTGCGTCTTGAGCCCGACGAGGCCGTAGACGACGTGCACGCCGGCCTTCTCCAGCTCGCGCGCCCAGCGGATGTTGGCCTGCTCGTCGAACCGGGCCTTGATCTCCACCAGGGCGACGACCTGCTTGCCCGCCTCGGCGGCGTCGATCAGCGCGTTGACGATCGGGGAGTCGCCGGAGGTGCGGTACAGGGTCTGCTTGATCGCGAGCACGTTCGGGTCCGCGGCGGCCTGCTCGATGAAGCGCTGCACCGAGGTCGAGAACGAGTCGTAGGGGTGGTGCACGAGCACGTCGCCCTCGCGCAGCGTCGCGAACACGCTGCGGGGGGTCTCCCGCTCGGCGAACGCGGGGTGCGTCGCGGGGCGGAACGGCTCGTCCTTCAGGTCGGGGCGGTTGACCCCGTGCACCTGCCACAGGCTGGTGAGGTCGAGCAGCCCGGGGACGGTGACGACGTCGTTGGGATCGACGTCGAGCTCGCGCAGCAGCAGCTCCAGCACGTGCTCGGACATCGTGTCGAGCACCTCGAGGCGCACCGGCGGCCCGAACCGGCGCCGGGCGAGCTCGCGCTCCAGGGCCTGCAGGAGGTCCTCGTCGCGGTCCTCCTCGACCTCGAGGTCGGCGTTGCGGGTGACCCGGAACGGATGGACCTCGGTGACCTCCATGCCGGTGAACAGGTCACCGAGGTGCGCGGAGATCAGGTCCTCGATCGGCAGGAACGTGCACTGCCGGTTCCCGGCGCGGGTGTCGGTGTCCGGCGGGTCGACCGACACCAGCCGCGGCACGTTGTTCGGAACCTTCACCCGGGCGAAGCGTTCGGTCCGGCCCTCCGGGTCACGGACGGTCACCGCCAGGTTCAGCGACAGCCCGGAGATGTAGGGGAACGGGTGCGCCGGGTCGACCGCGAGCGGGGTGAGCACCGGGAACACTGTCTCGGTGAAGTAGTCCGACAGGCGCAGGCGCTCGGCGTCGGTCAGGTCCTCCCAGCTGCGCAGGTGGATGCCGGCCGCGTCGAGCTCGGGGAGCAGCTCGTCCATGAACACCTCGGCGTGCGCCCGCGACAGCGCGCGGCTCCGCTCGGTGATCCGGGCCAGCTGCTGGCGCGGGGTGAGGCCGTCGGCGCTGCGCACGGACAGGCCGGTCTCGTCGCGGCGCTTCAGGCCCGCGACCCGGACCATGTAGAACTCGTCGAGGTTGGAGGCGAAGATCGCGAGGAACTTCGCGCGCTCCAGCAGCGGCTGGCTGGAGTCCTCGGCCAGGGCCAGCACGCGGGCGTTGAAGTCGAGCCAGGACAGCTCGCGGTTGAGGTAGCGGTCCTCGGGGAGCAGCTCGCCCATCGTCGACGCCGGGGTGGTCGCCCCCGCGGGCGGCGCGATCGGGGCCGCCCCCTGGCTCGGCGACGGCGTGGCGGCCGGCGGGGCGGGCGGTGCCGCGGGACCCGAGGGCGCGTGCTGCTGGGCCGGGATCTCCGCGGACGGTGCCTGGTCGGCGACGCTGCGGCTCGCGGTGTGCAACCGCCGCGACGCCGGCCGCGGGGCACGGCGCGCCGCCGTCCGGGGACGGCCGCCCGGGTGCGCGGAGGTGCCGTTCCGTCCGTCCGGGGTCGCCGAGTCGTCGCTCACGTCACGATTGTTTCGTACCGCTCCGCAACCGTCCACGGGGACACGGCCCCGGCCGACGACGTCACGTACGTGGCCTGCCACACCGTCACGTACGTGGTGTGCCACACCGTCGGGCGACGGCCTCCCCCGGCGGGTGACATCCGGGTGGGCGGGGTACGGCGGGGGGTCCGTGCCGGGCGTCGACCACGGCCCGGGTCCACGCCCCCACCCCGAGGGCGACGGCGTCGTCGAGGTCGGCGGCGGTGTCGACGTCGCGGCGCAGACCGGGACGGTCACCGGGCAGCGGCCGGGCCCCGGAGGCACGGTGCCGGGCGGCCGACCCGCGGCCGAAGTGCGGGTCGAGGTCCTGCCCCGGGGCGACCAGCAGCAGCGTGGTGCCCTCGCCGGGCGCGTCGGGCTGGAAGGCGCGGGTCGCGCCGCCGTCGAACAGCACGGCGGCCGCGGCGACGGCGGCGTCGAGCTCGGCCGGGCGCAGGGCGGGCAGGTCGGCCTGCAGCGCCCCCAGCGCGACGTGCGGGTCGCGCGAGCGCAGCAGCGCGGCACCGTGGCGCAGCGCGCCGTTGAGCCTGCGCCCGGGGTCGGTGACGACCTCGACGCCGAGCGCGCCGACCTCCACCGCCACCGCCGGGTCCGAGGAGATCACCAGCACGTGCCGGACCGCCGTCGCGGCGACGGCGGCGGCGACCGTGTCGCGGGCCAGGGCCAGCGCGAGCCGCTGGTGCGCGCCGAGATCACCCACCCCGCCGTCGGCGGCACCACGCAACCGGGTCTTCGCGCGGGGCAGCGGCTTCACCGGCACCACCAGGTCCACCCGCAGGGTCACGGCCCCAGTCTGGCACCCCGCGTGACAGCGTGGGGCCTCTGTGGGGAGACTCCACGGATCAGATCCGGATCATCCCGATCCGCGACGACCCCACGACCCGCCGCAGCGGCGGGCAGGAGGAGGCCGCCGGTGGCACGCGAGAAGGGCGGATTCTGGGTCGGTCTCGCCGTCCCGTTCTTCTACTCGATCGGCTGGCTCACCGGCCGGCCGCGCTACCAGGGCCGCGAGCACCTCCCGGCCCGCGGCGGTGCGCTGCTGGTCGGCAACCACATCTCCCATCTGGACCCGATCCACACCGGCACCTACGTCCACAGCGCGGGCCGGGTGCCGCGCTTCCTGGCCAAGAGCAGCCTGTGGAACGTGCCGGTGCTCGGCGCGGTGCTGCGCGGCTCGGGCCAGATCCCGGTGTTCCGCGACTCCGCCGACGCCCAGCAGAGCCTCGCCGCGGGCACGCAGGCGCTCGCCGACGGCAAGATCGTCATCATCTACCCCGAGGGCACCATCACCCGGGACCCCGACGGGTGGCCGATGCGCTCGCGCACCGGCGTCGCGCGGATGGCGCTGGCCTCGGACGCGCCGGTCATCCCGATGGTGCACTGGGGGACCCGCGAGGTCCTGAACGGCTACGAGAAGAAGTTCCGCCCGCTGCCGCGCACCGACGTCGTGCTGCGCGCGGGGGACCCGGTGGACCTGAGCGCCTACCGCGGGCGCCCGCTGGACGCCCACGTCCTGCGCGAGGTCACCGACCTGATCATGGGACGGGTGCGGGAGCTGCTCGCCGAGGTCCGCGACGAGGACGCGCCGGAGGAGTTCTACCGCCGACGCCCGGAGAGCGAGGCAGGCCGATGAGCGTCCCTGGGGTCCCGTCGTTCGGGGAGCGCCCGGTCAACGAGCCGGTGCACTCGATCCAGCGCGTCGCCGTGCTCGGCGCGGGCAGCTGGGGCACCGCGTTCGCGAAGGTCCTCGGCGACGCCGGCCGGGACGTGCGGCTGTGGGCCCGCCGCTGTGAGATCGCCGAGGCGATCAACGCCGACCGGCGCAACCCGGACTACCTGTCCGACGTCGCGCTGCCGGACACGCTGCGCGCCACCCACGATGCCGCCGAGGCCCTCGACGGTGTCGACGCGGTGATCCTCGCGGTGCCGTCGCAGTCGCTGCGCGCCAACCTGGAGCAGTGGCGTGACCTGGTCCCGGCCGGGGTCACCCTGACCAGCCTGGCCAAGGGCGTCGAGCTGGGGACGCTCAAGCGGATGACCGAGGTCATCGACGACGTCACCGGTGTCGGCGCGGACCGGCTCGCCGTCGTGTCCGGGCCGAACCTGGCCGCGGAGATCGCGCACGAGCAGCCGACGGCCACCGTCATCGCCTGCTCCGACCACGAGCGCGCGGTGGCGCTGCAGACCGCCTGCGCGACCGGCTACTTCCGCGCCTACACCAACACCGACGTCGTCGGGGCGGAGCTGGGCGGGGCGGGCAAGAACGTCATCGCGCTCGCCGTCGGCGTCGCCTCCGGGATGGGGCTGGGTGACAACTCGCGGGCGTCGCTGATCACCCGTGGGCTGGCCGAGATGTCGCGGCTCGGGATGGCGCTCGGCGCCTCGCCGCTGACCTTCGCCGGCCTGGCCGGCATGGGCGACCTGGTGGCGACGTGCAGCTCCCCGCTGTCGCGCAACCGGACCTTCGGCGAGCAGCTGGGGCGCGGCGCGAGCCTCGCCGAGGCGGAGAAGGCCAACCACGGCCAGGTCGCCGAGGGTGTGAAGTCCTGCCTGTCGATCTGCGAGCTCGGCGAGCGCGCCGGGGTCGAGCTGCCCATCGCCGACGCGGTCCGCCGGGTCTGCCACGAGGGCATGACCGCCCACCAGATGGCCAAGGAACTGATCTCCCGGGCCCCGAAACCGGAGTGAACCCCATGCTCGGAGACGGCACCCGCTGTGTGCACGGCGGGGAGCAGCACGCCCACGCCGTGGGCGACCCGATCCATCGCGGACCGGTGCTGACCAGCACGTACCACCTCGGACGTCCGGAGGAGGCCGACCAGGGCGCGGACTTCTACGCCCGCGCGGACAACCCGACGTGGCGGGAGTTCGAGGCCGCCGTCGGCGAGCTAGACGGCGGGCCGTGCACGGTGTTCCCGTCCGGGATGGCCGCGGTCGCGGCGGTCCTGCGCGCCTTCACCGGCGCCGGGCGCGGCGTGCTGCTGCCCAGCGACGGCTACTACGTCGCACGCCTGCTCGCCGACGAGGAGCTCGCCCCGCTCGGGGTGCCGGTCGCCTACTGCGCGACCGCGGGCGACTGGGCGTCGGCGATCGCCCGGCACCGGCCCGCGCTGGTGATGCTGGAGACGCCGTCGAACCCCGGCCTGGAGGTCTGCGACGTCGCCGCGGTCGCCGCCGCCGCGCACGCGGCCGGTGCGGTCGTCGCCGTCGACAACACCACGTGCACCCCGCTCGGGCAGCAGCCGCTCGCGCTGGGGGCCGACCTGGTCGTCGCCAGCGACACCAAGGCGCTGTCCGGGCACGGGGACCTGCTGCTCGGGCACGTCTCCGCCGCCGACCCGGTGCACCACGAGCGGGTCCGCGCCTTCCGCACCCGCGGCGGCGCGATCGCCGGGCCGATGGAGACCTGGCTGGCGCTGCGCGGGCTCGGCACCCTGGACCTGCGGCTGGGCCGGCAGGCCGAGAACGCCCGCGCGCTCGCCGTCGCGCTGCGGGAGACCCCCGGCGTACGGGACGTCCGCTGGCCCGGGCTGGCCGACGACCCGTCGCACCTGCTCGCCCGGACCCAGATGCGGCGCTGGAACGGCATCCTGCGGTTCACCCTGGCCGACACCCACGCCGTCTCGGACTTCCTGGCCGCCGCTACGCTGGTCGACTCGGCGACGAGCTTCGGCGGACTGCGCACGGCCGCGGACCGGCGGGCCCGGTGGGGCGACGCGGTGCCGGACGGCCTGGTGCGGCTGTCCTGCGGGGTGGAGGACACCGACGACCTCCTCGCGGACGTGATCGGCGCCCTCGGGGGGTAACGGCGGGCAGGTCCGGCACGAGCGCAGCGGTGCACGATCCGCCGCGAGACGAGGTGCCGTCCATGACCACCGACCACGCCGACCACACCGACTACGCCGACCATGCCGAGCGCACGTCCGGCACCGGGTCGGCCGGTGCCGCCGCCTGCCCGGCCTGCGCTGCGCCGGGCCGGCTGCTCCGCCACGTCGTCCAGGAGCGGTACCGGCTGCTGCGCTGCACCGGCTGCGGCACCGAGTTCCTGCGCGACCCGGTCCCCGGCGGCTCGACGGCGGGGGAGTACTGGGAGGACTACAAGTTCGACGTCTACGCCGGCGACGCCGTCCGGGTGGGCTACGAGCAGCGCTACGCCGCCGTGTTCGACCGGCTGGAGGACCGGGCCGGCCGGTGCGGGCGGGTGCTCGACGTGGGCTGTGGGATCGGGAACTTCCTGGCGTGGGCGAGGGACCGCGGGCTGGACGCCGTCGGGTCCGACGTCGACGAGCGCGCGCTGGCCGGCGCGGCCGCCCGCGGGCTGACGGTGTTCGCCCCCGAGCAGCTCGCCGCGCAGGACACCGAGGTCGACGTGGTCACCCTCTGGGATGTGATCGAGCACGTCGCGGACCCTGGCCCGTTCCTCACCGACGCGCTGTCCCGGCTGCGTCCCGGCGGCTGGGTGCTGCTGGAGACCCCGGACGCCGCGTTCCCGGTGCGGCCGCTGGTGCGTGCGCTGCACCGCGCCACCGGTGGGCGGATCGACCTGGCCAAGAACATGTACTACTGGGAACACAAGATCTACTTCACCGAGCGGGGCCTGGAACGGGTCCTCGCGCCGCACGGGGTGACCGTCGTCGAGGTGCACCGGATGACCTCGCCGGTGGCGAAGATGCAGGCCACCTTCGACCACGGGGCCGAGGGCTCCGGCCCGGTGGATCGGCTGCTCGCGCGCGGCTGGCCCGCGGCGGAGGCGCTGTTCCGGCGGATGGGCCGGGGCAACAAGCTCGTCGTGCTGGCCCGCCGGACCGGGTGAGCGCGCTCAGCGCGCGGCGTCGGTGACCCGCACCGGGACGACCGGCGCCGGGACCTTCCCGCCCCGGGAGCGACGGTAGGCCCAGCGGGTCGCGCCCGGGGCGAGCAGCACCGCGGCGGCGACGGCGAGGGTCCGCGGGTCGGTCCGCTCCCGCAACGCCGCCCGGACCCGGGCGCGGGCGGTCGCGAGATCGCCCTCGAACAGCGCGACCCGGGCGCCGACGACACCGCGGCGGTGCCGGCTGCGCCGCAGCTCCCGCTCCAGGGCGGCGGCGACGGCCGGGTCGTCCGAGCGTGCGGCGGCCGCGCGGACCGCCCGTTCCCGGGCCTGTTCCACGGCCAGCACCGCGGGCCCGCCGCGGGACAGCGACTGCGGCGCCTGAGCGTAGCTCGCGAGCCGCTCGGGCAGCGTCACCATCCGGTGGCCCGCCGCGACGATCCGCAGGAACAGGTGCAGGTCCGCGACGGTCACCCCGGCGTCGTCGACGTGGCCGTGGGCGTCCCACACCTCCCGGCGCACCGCCCCGGTGTAGTACGGGCACGGCCCCTCGATGAGCTCGGGCAGGGTCAGCACGTGCTCCGGGTCCGGTGTCGGCGCCCCGGCGTTCTCCAGGTAGGAGGCGGGCAGCCGCGCCCCGGTGGCGGCGTCGGTGAACCAGGCGTCGCAGGTGACGGCGGCGAGGTCCGGACGGGAGTCGAGCACGTCGCCGAGCCGGGCGCAGAACTCGGGCAGCACCCGGTCGTCGGAGTTGAGCAGGGTGACGTACCGGCCCGAGGACTCGGCCGAGGCGCGGTTGATCCCGCCCGCGGCGCCCCGGTTGGGCTGGCGGACCAGCACGATCCGCGCGTCGCGCTCGGCGCGGGAACCGACGATCCGGGCCATCTCGTCCGACATCCCGTTGTCGACGACGACGAGCTCCCAGTCCGGATCGGTCTGGGCCTGCACCGACCCGATCATCCCCGACACCGCGTGCTCGGTGCGGTAGGCGGTCGACAGGAAGCTGAACCGCGGACGTGCCTGACGGTGGTGGCCCATTCTCGTCCGTTCTGTCGGGGTTGCTGGGATGACCGTCGTCCCGGAGTGGCACCCGCGTTACGCCGCAGTGTCGTCGATCTCCGCCACGAGCGGTAACGATCCCTGGTGAACGGCCGAATGCACCGCAGTACGGATCACGGCGGGCGGCGGGCGGAGGCGGGATGGTGCAGCGGACCGCACCGGCCGGGGTGGTCCTGCGGGACACCGGCCCGCGGCCCGGCACCCCGCTGGTGCAGGAGATCGCCACCCGCACGCCGCTGGCCCGGCTGCTGCAGGGGCTCGTGTTCCTGACCGTGGGCGTGGCCTCCTGCGAGGGGTACCTGCTCGACATCAACGACGTCGTCACCAAGCTCCCCGCGGCGACGCTCGTGCTCGTGTGGCTGGTGGCCCGGCTGCGCCCGTTCCGGCTGCCGCGCTTCCACCCGGTCCACGTGCCGCTCGCCGTGCTCGCCGTGGCCGTGCTCGCCTCGACCGCGGTGCACGCCGGCGACACCTTCACCATGAGCTACGCCCAGCGCTGGGTGTCGTTCCTGGTCACCGTGACGGTGCTGATCGACGTCTGCTCCCGCGAGGTCCCGGTGCGGGTGCCGGTGTGGGCCTCGGTCACCGGCGCGACCGTCGCCGCGAGCGGGGCCCTGTGGAGCTTCCTCATCGAGGGCTCGCCGCGGGCGACCGGGCCGCTGGAGGACCCCAACGACCTGGCCTACGTGCTGGTCTCGGCGGTGCCGCTGCTGCTCGCGCTGTGGCTGCGCCGTCCGCGCCGGGACGGGCCTGAGCGCGCACCCCGGGCCGCGCAGGTGCTGGTCGGGGTGCTGCTGGTGCTGCTCGTGCTGGGGGCGGCGGTGACCGTGTCCCGCGGCGGCATGATCGCGCTCGTCGTCGCCATGGTGTGGCTGACGGTGCGCGGGGCGATCGCGCCCCGGGTGCTCGCCGCGGCCGCCGTCGCCGTCGTGGTCGCGGGGGTCGGGCTGGTCGCCGGCTTCGGTGACGACGTCGGCCGCGCGCTCTCCCAGAAGGACCAGGTCGCCGCCTCCAACATCGACAGCCGGGCGCTGCGCTGGGAGGTGGCGGCCACACTGCTGCCCGAGCAACCGCTGCTCGGTGTCGGGCCCGGAGGGTTCCGCTCGCACTACCTCGCGGCGTCCCACAACGCCGAGCTGGAGGAGCAGACCCCGGTCGCCCACAACATGTACGTCGAGGTCGCCGCCGAGCTCGGGGTGCTCGGTCTGGCCGGCTTCGTCGGGATGATCGCGGCGGCGCTGTGGTCGGCCGAGCGGGCGGTCCGGGCCGCCGGCCCCGGCCCCGGGCGGCTGCTGCCGCTGGCCGTGCAGACCGCGCTCATCGCGGTCTGCGTCGCCTCGACGTTCCTGTCCGAGCAGTACTACATGCCCCTGTGGGCACTGACCGCCGCGGCCTGCGCCGTGGGCCTGCGCAGCGAGGGAGCGATCCGGTGAAGGTCCTGCAGGTCGTCAACGAGATGGGGACCGGGGGAGCGGAGCGCGTCGTCGCCGACCTCGCCCGGCACGGGACCGGCCTCGGCTGGGACACCGTGGTCCTGTCCTCGGGTGGGGTGCGGGCCGACGAGCTGGCCGCGCAGGGGTACCGCACCGAGACGATGCCGCTGGTACGCCGCACCCCGGTGGGGATCCTGCGCGGGGCCCTCGCCGTGGCCGCCGCCCTCCGGCGGCACCGCCCGGACGTCGTGCTCGCCCACAACGTGCTGGTCGGGCTGGTCTGCCGGCTCGCCGCGCACACCCGGCGCCGCCGACCGACGCTGGTGACGGTGTTCCACGGCGTCGCCGCCGACGACTACCCGGCCGCGGCCCGGCTGCTGTCGGGCGCCGCCGACGTCGTGGTCGCGGTGTCCGCGGCGGTCGCCGACCGGCTGCGTGCCGCGGGCCTGCACGACACCCGGATCGCGGTGCTGCGCAACGCCGTCACCCCGCCGGTGCTGCCCGCCCGGGCCGACGCCCGGCGCGCCCTCGGCCTGCCCGACGACGTCGGCGTCGCACTGTGCGCGGCCCGGCTGGTCCCGCAGAAGCGCCACGACGTGCTGCTCGACGCCTGGCGCGCGGTGCGGGGCGGGCCGGTGCTGCTGCTCGCCGGGGACGGCCCGCTGAGCGCCGGGCTCGAGGAACGCGTCGCGGACCTGGGTGACCGGGTGCGGTTCCTCGGCGCCCGCGACGACATACCCACCCTGCTCGCCGCCGCCGACGTCGCCGTGCTGACCAGCGACTGGGAGGGCCTGCCGATGGTCGTCCTGGAGGCGATGGCCGCCGGGCTCCCGGTGGTCGCCACCGACGTCGACGGGGTCCGCGAGGCGCTCGGCCCGCGCGCCGACGCACCCGCGGCGGGGCTGCTCGTACCGCCGGGCGACCCGGCCGCGGTCGCCGCCGCGCTGAACGGGCTGGCCGACCCGCGCCGCCGCGGGGCACTGGCCGCGGCCGGGCGGGCCCGGGTGGCTGCCGAGCACGACCCGGCCGCGCTGGCCGCCGACTACGACGCGCTGCTCCACGACGCCCGTGCCGCGGGCGCCGGCGGGCCCGGCCGGTTCTGGCTGGCCGGCGTCGCCGCCCTGGCCGGGCTCGCGACGACGGCCGCGGTGCTGCTGGCCGTCGCGCTCGGACCGGTCACCCAGCAGGCCAGCGTCACGCTGGTGGCCCGCCCGGACGTCGGAGCGACCGTCTCGCTGGACCCGGCCCGCCCCGTGGTCTCGACCAGCTACGGCGAGGTCGTCTCGCTGGCCCTGCCCGCGTTGCCCGAGATCGTGACCGGGCCGTCGCTGCTGGGCCGGGCGGCCGCGGCGGTGCCCGGCGGTCCCGACCCCGAGCAGCTGCGCCGCGCCGTGTCGGTCGAGCTGGTCCCGGCGTCGGGGCTGGCGCGGATCTCGGTGCGCGACCCCGACCCGGGCCGTGCGGAGGCGCTGGCCGAGGCCGTCGTCGACCAGGTCGTGGCGGCCGACGTCCTCGACCCGGCCGGGCGGCTGGTGCCGGTCGACACCCGGGCCGCGGTCACCCCGGTCGCCACCTCGACCACGCTGGCCGCGGCGCTCGCGCTGCTCGCGGGGATCGTCGTCGCCGTCGTGACGGGGGCGGCGCTGCTGCCCCGCCGACGTGCCACCCCGCACTCGGGACTGCTGCGCGCCGTCGCCGCGTCGGGCCGCGGCCCGGTCGCGGTGCTGGATGCGGCGGACCCGGTGCTCGTCGACCGGATCCGGCTGCTGGCGGGGCCGGACCGCACCCGGGTGGTGCCGGCCGGTCCCGGCCTGGAGACCGACGCCCGGCGGATCACCGAGGCACTCGCGCTGCGCGACGGTCCGGTGGCCGGCCCGGCGCGGCCCGGCGCGGTCGTGGCACTCGCGGACCCGCGGCGCACCCGCACCGAGGACCTCACCGGTGTCCTCACGGCCGTCCCGGAGCGGGATCGGGTGCTGGCGGTCGTCCTGACCTGACCTGGTCCGATCCGACGAACGGTCGCGCGGACCCGGAGGGCCGTCGTGCGGCACCGGCGGGCGGGTGTGCGGTCCCGGGGCGCCCGCGCCGCGCGGTCACCTCCCCGAGGCCGCGTTATCACCCTCGCGTAACCGGGCTTCCGTATGGTCGACTACATCACGGACCTCGTGCGTTCCGGAGGTGGTCGCGTGCCGTACCGACAACCCGTCCCCAGTGGTGCCGAGATGATCGTCCCTGGCGACCTGAGAGCGGTCGACCCGCTCCCCGACGATCCCGTCCCGGCACCGGGGACCGAGCCGCCGACCACGGCTCGCATCCCGGCGGGGTCCCGGGTCCTGCTCCTCAACGCCAGCTTCGAACCGCTGGCCGTCGTCACGTCGAAACGTGCGATCTGCCTGCTGCTCTCCGGCAAGGCCGAGTGCCTCCAGGAGGCGCTCGAGGGGGCGGAGTTCCGCTCCGAGTCCCTCTCGCTCCCCGCCCCGTCGGTACTGCGCCTGTCCCGCTACGTCCGGGTGCCCTACCGCCGCGTCGTCCCCATGACCCGGGCCGGTGTGCTGCGCCGCGACGCCCGCCGCTGCGCCTACTGCGGCAAACGTGCCGACACGATCGACCACGTCGTCCCGCGCAGCCGCGGCGGGGCGCACAGCTGGGAGAACTGCGTCGCCGCCTGCAAGGCCTGCAACTCCCGCAAGGCCGACCGGCTGATCGAGGAGATCGGCTGGACGCTGCGCACCACTCCGGCACCGCCGGCCCGCAACGGGGCCGGGGTCCTGGTGCTGGCCGTGGAGCCGCTGCCGGCCTGGGAACCGTGGTTGACCGCCGCCGCGTGAGCCGCTCGTCCACGGTCGGGCACGCAGAGTGACGAACTTGGCCACTATGCCCTGATCGTGGGTAGTCTCGCTGTCGAGATCGTTGCATTCAGTAATGCGATGGACTCGGCGACCGAGCCGGACACGGGGCGGGGGGAGAGCGGGATGCACGGGCGGAGCGGGCGTGAACGGGCCGCCGTCCTCGTGGGCACGGTCCTGCTCGCGATGGCGGTCGGACTGGCGTTCGCGCCGGTCGCGGGCGCGGCGCAGCCGCCAGGGCAGCTGCGGCTCGGCCACCTGTCGCCGGGGACCGGCGCCGTCGTCGCGACGATCTCCGGCCCCGAGGGCGCGGGCTCGACCGAGCAGGTCGTCGCCCGGGACGCCGCGTACGGCGACGTCACCGGCTACCTGCGGCTCGTCCCGGGTCGTTACACGGTGACCATGCGCCCGGTCGGGAGTGACCCGGCCGGGCCGGCCCCGCTGTCGGCGGGGCTGCAGATCGCACCCGGCACCACGCAGTCGCTGTTCTTCTTCGACACCGGCTCCGGCCAGGTCCGCGGTGACCTCGTCCCCGACGACCTGACCGCGCCCGCCGCCGGCTCCGGCCGGGTCCGGATCGTCCAGGGCGTCCGGACGCCCACCCCGCTGCAGGCCCTGGCGGTCGGCGGCCCCCGGCTGGCGACCGACCTCGCCTACGGCGCCGTCACCGACTACGCGACCGTCGCGGCCCGCACCTGGGACGTGCGCCTGTCCTCCGGCGCCGCGACCGAGGCCGCACAGCTCCCGGTCGGCGCCGGGTCGGTCACCACGGTCGTCGTGACCGGTGGCCCCGGCGGGGCGCTCACGGCGCACCCGATCACCGACACCCCCGGCCTGCCGGTCGGCCCCGCGCCCGCCGCCGCTCACGGCGGCGTCCCGCCGCCCCGCGGCGGCGTCCCCGCCGGTGCCGGCGGCACGGCGGACGACGACGGCCCTGGCGTGCTGCCACTGGTGCTGTGCCTGCTCGCGGCGCCCGTCCTCGTCTACGGGACCTCGGTGCTCCGCGCCGCCCGCCGCAGGGGCTGAACGGTGGCCGTGCCGCGGACCGAGAGCACCCGCACCGAGGGCACCCGCACCGAGGGCACCCGTCCCGACGGAACCCCCGACCCGACCTGGCTCGACGCGACCGGCCTGCCCTGGCGGGCGCCGCTGCGCACGCCGACCGCCCCTGCCTGGACCCCGCCGCTGCGGACCCCGCCCGGGCCGGTCCGGCGGCTGCGGGCGGCGGCGTCCGGGGTGGGCGCGTCCGCGCGCGCCGGGGTCGCCCGAACCCCGGGCGGGCCCGCGGCCCGGGCCGCCGTCGCCGCCGCGGTGCTCGCGCTGCCGCTGGTCCCGGTGCTGACCCCGGCGGCGGAGCCGGGGCCGTCGTTGCCGCCGGTGGTCACCGCCGCCTCGGTCACCGGGCCGTCCGCCCCGGAGGCGACCCGCGCCGCCACCGTCGCGACGACCGGGTCCCGGGCCGCGCGTCCGGTCGCGCCGCCGTCCGGGCTGGTGGTCCCCGTGATCGGACTGACCGCCGGCGCACCGGAACAGCTGGTCGTCGGCCCGGACGGGACGCTCGGCGCCCCGGTCGACTTCGGCCGGATCGGCTGGTGGGCCGCCGGTCCCCGGCCCGGCCAGGCCGGGCCCGCGGTGATCGTCGGGCACGTCGACTCGGTCGCCGGGCCCGCGGTGTTCTGGCGGCTGCGCGACATCCCGGTCGGCGCGCAGATCGTCGTCCCGCGCACCGACGGCAAGCGGACCACCTTCACCGTCGACCGGGTCGCGACCTACCCGAAGGACGCCTTCCCCGCCGCCGAGGTCTACGGCGGCACCGCGAACGCCCAGCTCCGGCTGATCACCTGCGGCGGGTCGTTCGACCGTGCCGTCCGCTCCTACACCGACAACATCGTCGTGTTCGCGTCCGTCCACTGAACCTCCATGCCGCCACGCCGCCACCGACCGCACCCCGCGGAGCCCCGATGAGCCGCCCCCTACGCGTCCTGCACGTCAGCCAGCCCGTCGACGGCGGGGTGGCCGCCGTCGTGCGCACGCTGTGCGCCGACCAGCACGAGCGCGGCTGGGACGTCAGCCTCGCCTGCCCCGACGGTCCGCTCGCCGACGCCGCCCGCGGTGCCGGTGTGCCGGTACGGACCTGGCAGGCGACCCGTTCGCCCGGCCGGTCGGTCCTCGCGGAGGTCCGCGCGCTCGCCCGGATCGTGGCCCGCACCGCACCGGACGTCGTGCACCTGCACTCGTCGAAGGCCGGGCTGGCCGGGCGGCTCGCCGTCCGCGGTCGGGTCCCGACGATCGTCCAGCCGCACGCCTGGTCCTTCGACGCCGTCGCCGGGCCCCTCGCCCGCGCCGCCCGGACCTGGGAACGGGTCGGCGCCCGCTGGACCTCCCTGCTGCTGTGCGTCTCCGCCGACGAGCTCGCCACCGGCCGCGCGGCGGGGATCGGCGGTGCCGCGGTCGTCGTCCCGAACGGGGTCGACCTCGACCGGTTCACCGCGGGCGGGCCGGACGACGCCCGCTCCGTGCTCGGCCTCGGACCGGGGCCGTGGGCGCTGTGCCTGGGCCGGGTCACCGAGCAGAAGGGCCAGGACCTGCTGCTCGACGCCTGGCCGTCGGTCCGTGCCCGGGTTCCCGGTGCGCGGCTGCTGGTCGTCGGCGACGGACCGGACGCCGACGCGCTGCGGGCACGCTGCGCGGCCGACCCGGTGCTGCGGGACTCGGTGCTGCTGCACCCGCCGACGACCGACCCCGCGCCGTACCACCGGGCCGCGGACGTCGTGGTGCTGCCGTCGCGGTGGGAGGGCATGCCGCTGGTGGCGCTGGAGGCGATGGCCAGCGCTCGACCGGTCGTCGGCTTCGCGGTGACCGGGATGGCCGAGGCGGTCGGACCGGCCGGGCGGACCGTCCCGCCCGGCGACGTGCCCGCGCTCGCCGACGCGATCGCCCTGCGGCTCGCCGCGCCCGGCCTGGCCGCCGGGGAGGGCCGGGCGGCCCGCGCCCGGGCCGAGGAGCTGTTCGACCGGAGCCGGGTGACGGCCCGGGTCGCCGCGCTCGTCGCCGAGCTGGTCGCTGGGGAGTGGCCCATGTCATCCCCGCCGGAGACGGCTCCGGGAAACGGATCGACGGCCGGGAACGAGTCAGGGGAAGCCGGGAGATCGACAGGACCGCCCGGTGGGGGAGGAACGTGGTGAGCAGGTCGAACGGTGTGGTGCGCGATCGGCACGCCCCGGGCACGACGCCTCTGGGCCCCGCCCAGCCGCCCACCCGCACGGCCCCGGCCGCCGGGCCGCGCCGCCCGGGACTGCGCGTCGCCGCGGTCGCGGTGCTCGTGGGCCTGCTGGTGGCTGCGCTCGTCGCGGGGGTGTTCGCGGTGCTGCCCGGCCGCTGGGAGGGTCGGGTGGGGCTGCTCGCCCTGCCCTCGGGCTCCACCGGTTCCGCGCTGATCAGCGAGTCCGGGGTGTCCACCAGCTACGGCGAGGTCGTCACCCTGGCGATGCCCTCGATCGCGGACCTGGTGACCTCCCCGTCGACCCTCGACGCCGTCGCCGCCGCGGTGCCCGGGAGTCCGGCCCCCACCGAGTTGGCCGATGACGTGTCGGTGGAGCTGCTCGCCGGCTCCGGTGTGGCCAGGGTGTCGGTCTCGGCGGGGTCCCCGGAGCTCGCCGCGCGCCTGGCCGAGGCCTTCGCCGGCCGCGTCGCCGCCGCCGACCTCCTCGCCCCGGCCGGGACGTTGCGGGTCCTCGACCGGCAGGCCACCCTGCTGGAGAAGGGCCCGGACCTCACGCTCGGCGTCGGGCTGGGCCTGATCGCCGGGACGCTCGCCGGGCTGGGCACCGCCGTGGTGCTGGTCGGCCGGATGCGTGCCCGCCGCGGGGACGTGCGCCGCTCGGTGCTCTCGACGCTGGTCGCGGCCGGGCACGGGATCGTCCCGGTGCTGAGCGCCCGCGACCCCGACGCCGGCGAGCGCCTGCTCGTGCTGGCCCGCGCCGCGGGCGGCCCGGTCCAGGTCGCTGCCGGGTCGCCCGGCGTCGCCGACGCGGTGCTCGCTCTGCAGGCCGACCTGGCCCGGGAACCCGGCGGTCGTGCGGGCGGGCGGGCCGACGAGTCGCTCGTGCTCGTCGTCGACCGGGCCGCCGACGGGGCCGACCTGGACGCGGTGGTCCGCTCCCTGCGCCCGGGCACCCGGGTGCTCGCCGCCGTCGTGTCCTGAGATGACCGTGACCCCGACCGGGGCCGACACCGGGTCCGCCTCCGGTCTCGCCCGCAGCGCCACCCGCGGGACCCTGTGGCTCGGCCTGGTCAACCTGCTGGCCAAGGGCAGCCAGATCGTCCTGACGGTCGTGCTCGCCGCGTTCCTCACCGAGTCCGAGCTCGGCCTGGTCACCGTCGCCGTCGCGCTGATCGGCGTCGGGCAGGTCGTGCAGTCGATGGGCGTCTTCGACATCGTCGCCCGCACCGACCGCGACCCCGGCACGATGGCCGGCGTCCTCATGACGATCTCGGTCGGCATCGGGGTGCTGCTGGCGCTGGCCGGGCTGCTCGGCGCCGCCCCGATCGCGGCGGCGATGGGCGCGCCGCACGCCGAACCGCTCGTGCGGATCGCGTCGCTGTCGCTGCCGTTCACCGCGGCCGGCGGCGTGCAGATGGGGCTCATGCACCGGAGCCTGCAGTTCCGCCGCCGGATGGTCCCCGACGTCGGGTCCGCGCTGGTCTCCTCGGTGCTCGCGGTCTCGCTCGCGGCGGGCGGGTTCGGCGCGCTGTCGCTGCCGGTCGGTCTGCTCGCCGGTGCGGTTGCGCTGCCGCTGCTCGGGATCGCCGCCGGGGTGCGGATCCGCCCCGGCTGGGACACCGCGGCCGCCGCCGAGGCGCTGCGCTGGACCCGGGTCGTCGGCCCGGGCGCGGTCGTCGCGGTGCTGCTGGTGAACGTCGACTACCTCGCCGTGTCCCGCACACTCGGCCCGCACGCGGTCGGCGTGTACTCGCTGGGCTTCCGGATCGCCTGGGCGCCGTACGTGATGGTGTCGCTGGTGCTGGGTGCGGTGTCGTTCCCGGTGTACGCCCGGCTGCGCCGTGAGCGCCGGGACCTGCGGCCCGCGGTCACCCGGTTCGTCCGGGCGCTGCTCGTGCTCGCCGGGGTGCCCTACGTGGCCTTCGCCCTGCTCGCCGAACGGATCGTCGTGCTCGACGGCCGCTGGGCCCCGGCGGCCCCGGTACTCGTCGTGCTCTGCGGGTACGGCCTCGGTTTCGGCCTGCAGTACATGCTGCAGGAGGTCGTGCGGGCCGTGGACCGGCCGGGTGCCTACCTGCTGCTGCAGCTCGCGCACCTGGCGCTGCTGGTCGCCGGGCTGGCGCTGCTGGTCCCCCACGGCGTCGTCGCGACGGCCTGGGCGCAGCTCGTCGCGGTGTGGCTGGTGGTCCCGCCCGCGCTGCTCGTGCTGTACCGGGCCGGTGGCCTCCCCCGGCCGTGGCCGGTGCTGCGGACCGTGGGCGGGCTGGCCGCGGCGCTCGCCGCGGGCGAGCTCGCCGACCTCGCCGTCCGCGCCGCGGGGGCCGACGACCCGGCCTCGGTGCCCGCGTTGCTGGCGGCCGGCACCGTCGTCGTCGTGACGGTGGCCGCCGTCGCCGCGGTGACCAACCTCGACCTGCTGCGCGACCTGCGCGGTGGGCTTCGCGACGCCCCGGACGACGGGGCCCGCCCGACCGACCCGGAGGTGGGAACATGCTCGCACCCGCAGAGCGGCTGAGCGCGTTCGTCGAGTGGCCCGACGAGCCGCTCCACGTCGGCGGCACCCCGGTGTACGTCGACTTCGCCACCAGCGTCCTCGACAAGGACCGGCTGCTCGCCGGCGGCGCCGCCAGCGAGATCGACCGGGGGCACGGCGCGCTCGCCGCGCTGCGCCGGAACCTGCGCCGGATCACCAACCCCGACAGCGGCACCCGTCGCAACCTCGACGTGTTCCTCGACCGGCTCCGCGCCCGGCACCCCCGCCCGACGGTGCTCGTCGTCGGGGGCGGGGAGATCGGCAACGGCGCGGACCGGCTCTACTCCGACGCGGGCGTCGAGGTCCTCGCCTTCGACATCTACGCGAGCCCGCACGTGCAGTTCGTCGCCGACGGGCACCGCATCCCGTTCGCCGCCGGGGTCGTGCACGGCGTGGTGGTGCAGGCCGTGTTGGAGCACGTGCTCGATCCGGCGACGGTCGTCGCCGAGATCCACCGCGTGCTCGTCCCGGGCGGTCTCGTCTACGCCGAGACGCCGTTCCTGCAGCAGGTCCACGAGGGCCCCTACGACTTCACCCGGTTCACCGAGTCCGGCCACCGCTGGCTGTTCCGCGGCTTCGACCGCATCGGGTCCGGGGTGGTCGGCGGGCCCGGCGTGCAGCTGATCTGGACGATCGGTGCCGTCGTGACCGGCCTGACCCGCTCCCGCGCCGCCGGGCGGGCGGTGCGGCTGGCCCTGTCCTGGCTGCGTCTGCTGGACCGCGTCATCCCGGAGCCCTTCCAGTCCGACGGCGCCAGCGGCGTGTGGTTCCTGGGGGCGCGCTCGGACACCCCGCTGCCCGCGTCGGCGATGCCCGGCGAGTACCGGGGCGCCCAGTGAGCCCCGCGGGGCCGCCGCGCGTCGCGTTCGTCCTCACCCAGGACCGGGGCGGCCCGGTCGAGGTGTGCCTGACGCTGGCCCGCGAGCTCCACCGCACCGGTGCCGCCACGGTCCGGGTGTTCGGCCCGCGGCCCGCCCGGGGGCCCGGCGTACCGGCCGAGGTGTTCACCGAGTCGGGGGTGGGGGACAAGACCGACGTCGCCGCGGCCCGTGCGCTGCTCGCCCGGATCGACGACTGGGGCCCGGACCTGGTGCACGCCCACGACCGCCGCGCCGGCCTCGTCCTCGCGACGACGGCGTGGCGCCGCCGCCGCCCGTGGCTGCTGCAGACCTACCACGGGGTCCCCGAGGACGTCGGCGAGGCGTGGTTCCGCGGCACCGCCGCAGCGCCCGCCCCGTCCCGCTACACCCGCGCGACGCTCGCCGCGGACGCCGTCGTCGGGCGGGTGCTGGACCGCACCGTGGTCTGCGCCGAACCGATGCGCCGGTTCCTGTCCGGGCGGCTGCGGGTGCCCGCGCGCCGCCTCGTGCACATCGACAACGGCCTGGATCTCGGCCCGCCCCACCCGCCCGCCGGGCCGGTGCGTCACCTCCTCACGGCCGGGCTCCTGCTGCCCCGCAAGGGGATCACCGACCTGATCGACGCGGTGGAGCGGCCAGGGGTGTTCCCCGCCGACGCGACGCTGACCGTCGTCGGCGACGGCCCCGAGCGCGCCGCGATCGAGGCCCGCGCGGCCGCCTCGGGCGGCCGGATCCGGCTGCTCGGGTTCCGCACCGACGTGCCGGAGCTGATGCGTGCCGCGGACGCCGTCGTCGTGCCGTCGCGGATGGAGCAGCAACCGCTGGTCGTGATCGAGGCGATGGCCGCGGGCAAGCCGGTGCTCGCCACCGACACCGGCGACACCACGACGATGCTCGCCGCCCCCGGCGCCGCCCGCTTCACCGCCGCCCCGGGCGACCCGGAGTCACTGGCGACGGCGTTGCGCGCGCTGTTCGCCGACCCCGACCCGGGCCTGACCGGGAAGCTGCTCGCCGCCCGGGCCGCCGAGCGGTACTGGGCGTCGGCGTCGGCCCGGTCGCACCTGGCGCTCTACCGCTCGCTGCTCGGCTGACCGGGGTGGGCGGGTCAGCGTCGCACCAGGATCGTCGCGTCGGCGGATCCGATGCTCACCGTGTCCCCGATCTGGCCCCCGTCGAGGGTCCGCAGCCCGCCCGGGGCCGGCACCTCGGCGTCGTCGGGGGTGGGGTTGAGCGCCACCCAGCCGCCGGCGAACCCGCGGGTCCACACACCGGTGCGTCCGTCGCGGACCGCGGGTCCGGTCGCCGCGCCCAGGTCGAGCGACCGGTAGCCGGACCACTCGGGCAGGGAGTAGTCCCGGGTGGTCGACGGCGTCCAGCAGGAGCGCGACGGCCCGCCGAGCAGCGCGGCCCCGGCGAACCCGGCCCGCTCGGCCGCGCCGGGCCGCGCCTCGGGCCGTCCGGCGGTCGCGGTGACCAGGAGCGTCAGGTCCTGCGGTGGGGCGGCGAGCATCTCCGCCCACTGGTGGCCCTGCCAGGTGGTGAGGGCGCCGTCGTCGCCGTACTGGGCGAAGTTCTCCTCCATCGCCCCGCCGAAGCGCGCGTGCCGGGTCCAGCGGCCGGGGAACAGCCGCGCCTCGGACAGGTTCGGCACGAGCACCTTGCCCTGCTCGCCGAGCGCGGTCCCGGCGCGGGTCACCAGCGCGTCGAGGCCGTCACGCAGCAGGGCGTCGGTGCCGCTGCGGTCGGGGGTCCCGGCGACCACGGCGTCGGAGTAGAAGCGCAGCGAGGACATGTCGTTGTCGGCGAACACCCCGTCCCAGCCGTCGCGGACGGTCTCGGCGACGACGCGGTCGGTCCAGGCCCGCTGGTAGGCCTCGTCCCACACCGCCATCTGCCAGTGCTGCGGGTAGGGCGCCCACTCGATGCGCCGGCCCGCGGTGTCGGTGGCGAACCAGGCCGGGTCGGCGGTGGCGCCGTCGACGCCGGTCGGCAGGAGCCCGCCGTGCAGCCCGACCTCGGCGTAGCCGCGGGTGGAGGACAGGTCCTTGTAGACGAGCAGGACGATCCCCGGGTCCTGGGCGCGCAGCCGTTGCGCGACGTCGGTCTCCCAGGCGTTGAGGACGACGACGCCGTAGCGCCCGGCCGCGTAGCGGACCTGCTCGTCGGTCGGGGTGCCACCGGTGGCGAGCCACAGCCCGCACACCGCGGGGGCGCTCGTGGGCTCGGATCCCGACGGTGCCGGGGGTGCGGCCGCGGCGGCGCAGCCGGCGAGCACCGCCACGACCAGCACGAGCGTGACGAGGACGCGGCGGTGACACACACCTCCGATCATGCCAAGATCCCGGACCCGGGGCGTGGGGGACGGAAGGGACCGTGATGACGGAACAGGCGGTCGTGACGGGCGCGTCGAGCGGGATCGGCGCCGCGTTCGCCCGGGAGCTGGGCCGCCGCGGGGTCCCGGTACTGCCGGTGGCGCGCGACGCGGAGCGG
Source organism: Pseudonocardia sp. Ae717_Ps2 (assembly GCF_001932475.1). Taxonomy (NCBI): domain Bacteria; kingdom Bacillati; phylum Actinomycetota; class Actinomycetes; order Pseudonocardiales; family Pseudonocardiaceae; genus Pseudonocardia; species Pseudonocardia sp. Ae717_Ps2. The sequence continues at coordinate 4,451,984 of NZ_MCIS01000001.1, read as the reverse complement.
CTCGGCGATGTCGCCGCCGGGGTGCCGCGGTCCCGGACACTCGTCGCCGACCTGGCGACCGACGCCGGTCTGGCCGCCACCGAGCAGGCGATCGCCGAGGCCCCGGTCGGGCTGCTGGTGAACAACGCCGGGACGGCCGGGCCGGGCACGCTCTCCGAGCACACCGACCACGACATCGACGCCCAGGTCGCGCTGAACCTCACCGCCGTGGCGCGGCTCTCCCGGGCCGCGCTGCCCCCGATGCTGCGCCGCGGTAGGGGCGGGGTCGTCATGGTGTCCAGCTCGGCGGCGGTGCACCCCACGGCGGGCACCCCCGTCTACTCGGCGACGAAGGCGGCGGTCGAGGCGCTCGCCGGGGCGCTGCGCCACGAGGCGGCGCCGCACGGGGTGCGGGTGACCGTGGTGCGCCCGGGGTTCACCCGGACCCCGTTCCACGAGCGGCACGGCGAGGACGTGTCCTGGGTCCCGGCGTGGCGGTGGGCGACCCCGGAGCAGGTGGCGTCGGCCGCGCTGGACGCGCAGCGGCGGGACACCGCGGTGGTGGAGGTGCCCGACACCCGGATGCGGGACGCCGCGGGCCGCGTCCTGGGCCCGGTGGTGCGGATGCTCGGCCGCCGCAATCGTCACTGAAGGTCACTGTTCGGTTGCGCAACGCCCCGGTTCCTGCTGGTCTGCGCCGCACGGGCCGTCGTCGTCGCGACACCCCGTAACGTTGATCAGTGGTGGGGCGACCTCGCCCGCGGTGCGGCCGACCGGGCCGCCGGCGGTGGAGGAACCACTGATGGACGTCGAGACGACCGCGATCGAGGGCGTGCTGCTCTTCCGGCCGCGCCCCTTCCGCGACGACCGGGGCTTCTTCTCCCGCACCTACGACGACGCCGTGGCGCGACAGTGGGGCATCACCCGCGCCGACTACGTCCAGGACAGCCAGTCCCGCTCCGGGCACGGCGTGCTCCGCGGGCTGCACGGCCGCAACCACGGGGGCGAGGGCAAGATCATCCGGGTGGCGCACGGCGCGGCGCACCTGGTCGTCGTCGACGGACGACTGGAGTCGCCGACGCTGGGCCGTCACGTCGCCGTCCGGCTCGACGACCGCGACCTGGTCTCGATCCGGGTGCCGCGCCGGATGCTCGTCGGGCTCCAGGTGGTCGGCGAGGTCGCCGACGTCTGCTACGCCATCGACCGCGTGCACGACCCGATCCAGGCCGTCTCGGTGCACTGGGCCGACCCCGACCTCGGCGTCGACTGGCCGATGCCGCCGTCGGCCACCAGCGAACGGGACCGTGTCGCGCCGTCCTGGGCGGACTACCTGCGCACCCTCGACGGCGCTCCGGTCGAGGTCCCCAGCACGCGCGACGAGGGCCGCCGATGACGGCCTGCCGGTTCTGCGCGGGGACCGACGGGGAGGTCGTGCTCGACCTCGGTGTCCAGCCGGACTGCGCGACCTTCCCGCCCGCCGCCGACCCGGGGCCGGACGCGACGTCCCCGTTGCGCATGTGGCTGTGCGACGCCTGCGGGCTGGCCCAGCTCGCCGAGGACCCGGGCGGGGTGGAGGAGGTCGTCGGCCTGGAGCCCGCGGCACTGGTCGAGCAGGGCCGGTCCGCCGTCGCCGCCCTCGCCGCGGCCGGCGTCGTCGGACCGGGGGTGTCCTTCGTCGAGTACGGCAGCCCGCACGGCGGTTCCTGGGTGGCCGACCTCTCCGCGACCGGCGCGACGCCGGTGGCACCGGACGAACCGGCCGACGTCGTCGTCGACAACCTCGGTCTCATGCACGACGCCGACCAGGCCACCGCCGTACGTGAGCGGGCCGCCCGGCTGCGGCCGGGCGGGACGCTGGTGATCGGGTTCCACACGCTGCACGCGATCGTCGAGGGCGCGCAGTGGAACGCCCTGCGCCACGGCCACTTCGCCTACTACTCGACCCCGGCGCTGGTCGGGATGCTGGAGACCGTCGGCCTCGCCGCGGTCCGGGCCTGGTGGTTCCCGCTCTACGGCGGCACCGTGCTGCTCGTCGCGCGGGCGGGCGGCGAGCAGCAGGAGTCGGTGCGGGCGATGGTCGCCGCCGAGGACGCCGCCGGCGTGCGCGACGCGGCGACGGTCTCGTCACTGCAGCGGGCCGCGGACCGGACGACGACGGGTGTGCGGGAGTTCCTGGAGGCCGAGCGCGCCGCCGGTCGCCCGGTGTGGGGCTACAGCGCGGCGTCGCGGGCGGTGGCGCTGCTGTCGCGGGCCGGGATCGGCCCGGACCTGCTGCCCGCGATCGCCGACGGCTCGGTCGCCAAGCAGGGCAGGCGCACACCGGGGACGGCGATCCCGATCGTCGCCCCGGACGCGCTCGTCGCGGCGGCGCCGCGGTCGGTGCTGCTGTTCGTCGACGATCTGCTCCCGGAGATGCGCCGCGCATTGCCGCAGGTGGAGGCGACCGGCGGCCGGTGGCTGCTCCCCGACACGCTCCCGGTCCGGGCGTGACCCGGCCCGGCCGGCGCCGGGAGGGCCTTCGTGCCCCGCCTCCCGGCGGACCGTCCGGGGACGCAGGGAATCAGCGACGGCGCAGCAGGGCCGAGGTGAGCCGGGCGGCGCGACCGGACGGGCGGCCGTGGGCGGAACCGGTGCGAGCGTGGAAGGCGCGGCAGGAGGTGCCGCAGACACCGCAGTCGGTGCCGGCGCGGTAGTGGTCGTGGGCGTCGCGCTCGTGACCGCAGCGGCACAGGTCGACCGCGACCGAGGTGGTCGCGACGGGCGGCAGTGCGGTGTTCTCGGCAGCGGCCCGCGGAGCCGGGATCGCGGCGGCGGGGGCGGTGCCGACGGGGACGGTGGTGGCGGGGGTCTCGGGCGTGACGTTCATGGTTCCTCCTCGGTGCACGAGGGCCGTGCGGCCGTGCTGCCCCTGATATCGCCCCGTCCGTCGGGACCGTCAGCACCAGCGCCGTGGGTTCCCTGCATCTGATGACACAGCACGTCCCTGTGACTGCGCTGTGTGCACACTGAAGGTCTGTCGTGCACGGTCCGGTGGCGTGTCGCACCACCGGGAGTGGGACCGTGCGGTGTCGCGTAACGCCGTGCGCGTGGCCGCGACGGACCGGACGACCGCCCACGCCCGACCCAGGAGACCCGATGCGCAATGCCGTCCCCCCGACCCGGCACGACGACGTGGTGCCCGGCCCGCGTGGCGGGCCTCCCCGTCGGCGCGGGCGGCGGGTGCTGGCCGTGCTGCTGGCGCTGGTGCTCGTGCTGCTGCTCGCGGTCGGCGGCGTGGTGGCCTACCTGACCTCCAGCATCGGCGGCGGCATCGCCCGCATCCCGGACGCGTTCCGCGGGATCGACGGGGGCAGCCGTCCCGCCACGTCCGGCGGCACCACGTTCCTGCTCGTCGGCACCGACTCCCGGGCCGAGGCACCCACCACCGGCACCGACGCCGCCCCGGGGGTCGACGCCGGTTCCCAGCGGTCCGACGTGATCATGCTCGGCACCCTCGCCCCCGACGGCGAGCACGCCAGCGTCGTGTCGATCCCGCGCGACTCCTGGGTCGACGTCCCCGGCCGCGGCATGAACAAGATCAACGCCGCCTACGCCTTCGGCGGTGCCCCGCTGCTCATCGAGACCGTGGAGAAGCTGACCGGGGTGCGGGTGGACCACTTCGGCGTCGTCGACTTCGCCGGGTTCACCTCGCTCGTCGACTCGGTCGGCGGCATCGACGTGACCGTCGCGCACGCCACCAGCAACGCCGGGGTGGACTTCCGGGCGGGGGAGAACCACCTCGACGGCGCCCAGGCCCTGGCCTACGTCCGTCAGCGCCACGGCCTCCCGAACGGCGACATCGACCGCGCCGCCCGCCAGCAGAACGCGATCAAGGCGCTGCTCGCGACGGTGCAGGAGAAGGCCACCACGGACCCGACCGCGCTCTACTCGTTCGCGACCAGTGTCGGCGACGCGGTGAGCGTGGACGACTCGCTGTCGAACACGGGGCTGGTCCGGCTGGCCCTGGAGAACCGCAACCTACGCGGGTCGGGCGTCGCGTTCGTGACGGCGCCGGTGGCCGGGCTGGGCCGGGAGGGCGAGCAGTCGGTCGTCCACCTGGACGAGCAGCGCAGCGCGGAGCTGTGGGGAGCGGTCCGCAACGGGTCGGTGGCGCAGTACGCGGACCGCAACCCGACGGAGGCGCTGAGCTCGACGCCGTCGTGATCTATATCGTTCCTCGATGTACTGTTCTTCGATGTATCGAGGAACGATGCATCTGGGGGGGTGTCATGACAGTGGATTCATGGGTGCTCAGCGCCGTCAGGCTGGTCGCGAGGCTCTACTTCGTGCTGCTGGCGGTCGGGCTGGCGGTCCTCGCCGCGGCGGCGGTCGGGAAGATCGGACAGTCGCTGGCCGGGGAGCCGACGTCGTACGTGTTCGAGCTGGGGTACGACCACCCGCCGCTGGCGGACTCCGCGCGGATGGTCGAGGGAGCGCCCCTGGTGACCGGCCACGACTCGCCGCGCCTCGGCTCGGTGCTCGCCGAGCTGCCGCAGCTCCTGCCCACTCTCTACGGGGCGGTGGTCATCGGCCTCGCGCTGCGGGCACTGGACCTGGCGCGGGAGCGGGGCCTGTTCTGCGACGGCCTGCCGCACAGGGTGGGCCTGCTGGGCTGGGCGCTGGCGGGCCAGCCGGTGTGGGCCCTGGTCGAGGCGACGACCACCGCGTACCTGCGCAGCCAGGTGCTGGCAGGTGCGACCGTCGGCGGTGAGCTGGGCCCGGCGTTCGGCGCGGCGCTCGAGTGGTCGACGGTGGCCGTCGGCGTCGGGGTCCTGTTGCTGCGCTCGATCATCGTCGAGGGCGTCGGGATGCGGCGCGAGCTCGACGGGACGGTGTAGCGGTGCCGGCGGAGGACGGGGCGGCGATCGAGATCCACCTCGACGCGCTGCTGGCACAGCGGGGGATGACGCTCACCGAGCTCGCACGCCGGGTCGGTGTCACGCACGCGAACCTGTCGGTGCTCAAGAACGGCCGTGCCCGCGCGATCCGGTTCTCGACGCTGTCGGCGATCTGTGCGGTGCTGGGCTGCCAGCCGGGGGACCTGATGAGCCACCGGGTCGGGGAGCCGTCGCTCCCCGACCCGCGGTGAAGGCCGATCAGGCCCAGATCTTCCAGGGCGCCTCGCCGCGCGACCACAGGTCGTTGAGGTACTCGTAGTCCTTGAAGGTGTCCATCGCCGACCAGAAGTCCTCGTGGCGGTGCACGTTGAGCTGCCCGTCACGGGCCAGTCGCTGCAGCGGCTCGTGCTCGAGCCAGACGCCGTCGTCGCCGGGCTCGCCGAGGTAGCTGTCGAGGAACTCGCGCCGGAAGGCGAAGAAGCCGCCGGAGACGAAGCCGGTGACCTGGGTGGGCTTCTCGTTGAACTCCACGACCCGGTCGCCCTCGACGTTCATCTCGCCGAACTTGGAGGTCGGGTGCACCCCGGTGACGGTGCCGATCTTCCCGGACTCCTCGTGCTCCTTGGCCAGGGCGGTGATGTCGACGGTGCCGACGCCGTCGCCGTAGGTGAGGAAGAAGTTCTCGGTGTCGACGTACTGCGCGATCTTCCGGACGCGCGAGCCGGTCGCGGCCTCCAGGCCGGTCTCGGCGAAGGTGATCTCCCAGTCCTCGTCGACGCTGTTGTGGAAGTCGATGCGGTGCCGGTCCGACATGGACAGGGTGAAGTCCGCGGAGCGGGCCCGGTAGTCGAGGAAGTACTCCTTGATCGCCCAGCTCTTGTAGCCCAGGCACAGGACGAACCGGCGGAAGCCGTGCTCCCGGTAGGTCTTCATGATGTGCCAGACGATCGGCCGTCCGCCGATCTCGACCATCGCCTTCGGCAGGCTCTCGGAGGCCTCCCGGATGCGGGTGCCCTTGCCTCCGCAGAGGATGACGACGGGGGTCTCGGGATCCATGGGCTGAGTATCCGTTCCTTCGTGGGGAGCGTGGTGGGCGGCGGCGCCTGTCGTACAGGGGAACCGAACACCACTACCGCACTGTTAGCGCCGTGTGTCTGTTCGCCGGCTCACACCGTGCGGGAACGGACACGGTCCGTAACTCTAGTTTTACGCAGCGCGATGGTGCGTTGCTGCGACCTGGGGCGCCGCAGCGACGCCGCCTCGGCCCGGTGCTTCCGGTTCGGAAACATACCCGGCCGGCGCAGGTCGGTGGACGGTCGACCGCGGTGACCCGACCCCGGTCATGCACCTCATGATCTCCGCCGTCGTGGAGGAGGTGGGGGAACGGGGTCAGTAGGCGCCCCCGGCGCGGGCGATCGCACCGGCGGTGCGGGCCAGCATCCCGAACTCGGTGCCGTGCTTGCCGACGCGGGACTGGCGGAAGAGCACCGGGCCGCCGTCGAGCTTCACCGCGATCGCGACGGCCAGCATTACCGGGGCGAGCAGAAGGATGCAGCAGCGCGGCGACGGCGTTGAGGACCGTGTAGGCGCGGCCGGCGGTGCGGTCACGCTCAGCGGTCGATCATGGGTGGATCGAGGACGCGCATGTGGCACCGGGCTACCAACGCGGGTAGCGGACGGTCGACGCTGACGAACCGTTCTCGCATTCGACGCTGCAGGCGGGCCTGGTGACGTCGAGCGCCCGGCGGGTGCGGCCGTTCGGTGCGTCGTCGGACTCCAGTCCGGACAGCCGCAGGTCGTCCGCCCGGTCGAACCGGGCCGCGAGAGTGGAGCCGCACGTGGTGCTGTGTTGCCAGCAGCGTCGGGGAGCGACGAACGGCGACGCGGCGTAGCCGGTGTCCTGATCCCTCGGCTGCGATCGCGGGATCAGCGCGGTCACGGTGAGTGGTGAGAAGGTGCCGTGCACGACGCCGTGGGAGAGCGGCACGAGTGGCAAGCCTGATACGCCCTCTGTGAGACCGAGGCCGGTTATGCCCGACCGCGGAACAATTAAAACAGGACTGCTGCTGCGATCACAGCCCATCGTCCGGCCGGTGCGCATGTCAGTATGGCTGCTGACACAGACGTCAATAGTATGATCGATTGTGTGCTCGAGCGCCACCTCAGACTTTGCTTGATCAACACAGTCAGTGCGGAGCAGAATTCGTGATGCGTCGAGCCTGGTAGATCCTGTCGTCCGAAGGACCGAGATGCTGCACCTATCCGCTAGGAGAGAAGCTTGAGAGTCATGTTCGACTGCTACTGGTGGTTCGAGGGCCCGCCGTCGAACAGGCATGTTCTTCGCGATATTGTGACCACGTGGAGCACGGAATATCCGCAGGACGAGTTGGCCGGAGTGTTCTACGAAAACAACCGCAACGAGCTGGCCAAGGGTGGCGACTTCCCAGGTGTCTACTATTGGACCCGGCTGCGCCCCCACGGCTTGGGTGTGGCGTTGGGCAGCGGGGCGGCTTTGAGAGACTTTCAGCCGTGCGTGTACATCGGTCAGAACTTTACTCCGATCTTGAAGAATCCCGCCGTTAAACTGACGTACATACACGACTTGATGTTCCTCGAGCACCCGGAGTGGTTCTCCTTCGTCGAGCGTGCATACTTTCGCGGCATGAGTCTGACCGCTCGATTCACCGACTCGATCGTTACCTCGTCTGAATCTGAGGCCAAGCGAATCGCAAGGCATGTCTCCCGGCCTGTAGATGCAGTCGGTCTCGGCCTCAGTAGTGAACTGACCGAGATCACGCCAACGAAATCTGTCGCGATGCGACTCGGCCTGGTCGCCGATAGCTTCATTCTCGCTGTTGGACGCCTCAATAAGAGAGAGAACCTTGGACGGGCGATCGACGCAGCTCGAGCGAGCGGGCTTGTATGCAAGGATTTTCCGCTGGTAGTGGTCGGCGAGCGTGATGGGCGTCAATCACAGTTGTCTGAATCCGCACGCGAAGGGATAGATCGGAATGAGATTCTGTTTACTGGGTATATCGGCGACTCAGAGCTGACGTGGTTGTACAAGAATACTCGAGCGCTAGTCTTCGTGTCGTTCGATGAGGGCTTCGGGATGCCTCCGGTCGAAGCGGCATTCTTCGGCACGAAGTCGGTGGTGAGTGACATTCCTGTGTTCCGTGAGACACTTCAAGATAATGCCGTGTTTGTCAATCCGAATAACGTTCAAGATATTAGTCGAGGAATACGTCAGGTCTGCGATCAGCCTGCTATGCCGATCGAACCCTCGTGGTGGCAGAGCAAACACTCTTGGGAGGTCAGCGTTTCAAGAATCAGACACCTCGCCATGACATTAGCGCAAGAGCGGCGTTGAATCGTTCAGTATGCGTGATCCTGGACGACTCTCGCCAATGAGGCTTTGCCCACCTGGCAGACTGGTTGGTCGAGACCGGTACGGCGTGGCGTGACCCCGTACGGCTGAAGCTCCCGGCTGGCAGGCTCCGCTCGTGTTGCCCACCTGTGTACGGGTGGGACTTACGCTGACCTGGCTTGCGGTGGAGTGACCGCTCGTCTCCACCAGTCTGCCGCCCAGCTCAGACGCCATGAGTCGAACATTAGTTCGAGTAGAGTGGAGTGCGTGGACGGAACCTGGCAGACCGGCGACGAGGAGCTTCTCCTCGCGGTCGCGGCCGTCCAGGAGCGGATCAACCGCGAGTCCCACGCCCTGGTGGCGCTGGTCGCGGAGGTCGCGACCCGGGGCCTGGCCGAGGCACGGGGCTTCCGCCACACCGCGGACCTGCTGCGTACGGTGCAGAACGTGTCGCTGTCGACCGCGCGCGCCCGCGTCGACGCCGCCCGGAAGCTCTCGCCGCTGTTCCTGATCACCGGCGAGCAGGTCGACGCCGAGCTCCCCGAACTGGCCGCTGCGTTCGCCGAGGGCGCGGCGACGCCCGAGCACGTCCGCGTGATCGTCCGGGTGCTGGCTGCGCTCCCGCCGCACCTCGACGAACATCGGCCTGCGCTGGAGGCCGACCTGGTCCACCACGCCCGCGGCCTGGACCCCGACGCGGTGGAGAAGCTGGGCCGGCGCGCGATCGCGATGCTCGACCCGGACGGGCCCCGTCCCCAGGAGCCCACGCCGTCGCGCAACCGGCTCACGCTGCGCCCGCAGGGTGCGGGGTTCGAGGCGCGGGGCTGGCTGGACATCGAGTCCGCGGCGCTGCTGCGTACCGCCCTGTCGCCGCTGTCCGCTCCGGCCCCTGCCGACGGGCCGGCCGGAGCGGGGCGCGACGAGCGATCGACGGCCGAGCGCATGGGCGACGGGCTGGCCGAACTGGCCCGCCGCATGCTCGCGACCGACGGACTCGGGATCGAGAACGGGCAGCCGGTCGCGCTCACCGTGACCGTGCCGCTGGAGACCCTGACCACGGCCACCGGGGCGGCGCTGCTCGGGTTCGGTGCGGGCGGACTGGCCGCGCCGGTCCCTGCGCAGGACGCGCTGCGGCTGGCCTGCGACGCGAAGGTGGTGCCGGTCGTGCTCGCGGGCACGGGGGAGCCGTTGGCGGTCGGGCGCGAGCACCGGCTCGCGACCCGGGCGCAGCGCCGGGCCCTGGCCCAACGCGACGGCGGGTGCGTCTTCCCCGGCTGCGAGGCCCCACCGCAGTGGTGCGTGGCCCACCACGTCGTGCACTGGGCCTCGGGCGGAGCCACCGACCTGGACAATCTGGTGCTGCTGTGCCCGCACCACCACCGCATGATCCACACGGGGGACTGGTTGGTGCTGGTCACCAGCGGGTTCCCGGTTTTCCACCCGCCGCCCTGGATACCGGGCGGCCCCCACCGCAACCTCCTGCACCGTCCCGACCTGCTCGGCGGCGACGATCATTGCGCGCACGGCGACGACCCACCCGTGCCGATCGAGGATCTCGTCGGCGCCGGTGCCGGCCGCGGGCCGGTGTCGTGATCGCCCGGGCCGGTGTGCCGGGTCAGGCCACCGGCCGGACCTGCGCCGCTCCCTCGACACGACGACCGATCCTGCGGGCCAGCCGGTGCGCCGGGCGCTCCGCGACCCGGAAGAACACCTCTGCCACGACCAACGCGACCGGCACGGCGACCAGCATCGTCAGCCACACCGGCGGCCGGCCGCCGAACAACAGCACCGTCGAGATCACCACGGCGTCGTGGGTCAGGTACAGGCTGAACGACCGGCTGCCCAGCCACTGCACCCACGGCCGCTCCAGGACGCGGAGAACCGGAGGCCGGCACAGCGCCGCGACCACCAGCAGCAGCGCACCCACGATCTGCAGCGCCCGGGCCCCGGACACCACGATCCCGGGCACGTCCGGCGAGACCCGCGCGACCCAGTAGGAGGCAAGCAGCAGCAGCGCCACCACGACCAGCCACGGCCACACCGCACCGAGTCGTGCGGCGGCCTGCACGACCCGCTCGCGGTGCACGGCCAGCAGCACGCCGAAGCCGAACACGGGCAGGTAGCGCAGGGCGTCGGCGTCGAACACCGACCCGGCGATCATGGCCGCCAGCAGCCCGGCCGCCGACGGGACCACCAACCACGGCCGCCGGCGGCTCGCCACACCCAGCAGCACGTACGCCGGCAGGGCCAGGGAGAACCACACCTCCCAGGTCAGCGACCACAGCGGGTTGTCCAGGAAACCGGTGCCGCCCAGCAGCACCGCGTCGCGCAGCGCGCCCGGCAGGTCCGGGGCGGTGTGCGCGTCGACCCACCAGCTCCCGCCGGTCGGCACACCACGTGCGACCACGGCGGCCGAGCCCGCCGCGAACAGCAGCGCTGCCCACACCGGCAGGTACAGGCGGGGCAGCCGCTGTGCGTAGTAGGAGCCCCACCCGAACCCGTCCCGGGTCGCCGATCCGGTGAGCACGAAGCCGCTCAGCACGAAGAACAGCAGCACCGCCTCGGTGCCCGCCCACACCAGGTGCAGTGGGGTGTAGGCCAGCCACCAGGCGAGCGTTCCCGGTGCCGCGTGGCCCGTTCCGGCCGCCACCGCGGCCAGCGTCGGGTCGGTCATCAGGCAGTGGTTCACCACGACGACCAGGGAGGCGACGCCGCGCAGGCCGTCGAGGGCCGGCACACGGGACGGGGCAACGATCACGGGAATGGCCTCGGCGACGGCCGGTGATCGTTACCGGCGACGCGGGTCACAGGTCGTCGTCACGGCCGGGTGGTTCTGCCGCCGCGGCCCAGCGTGATCGGACGAACCGGAGAACGGTGTCGCGCATGACCACTCACCGCGCACCACTGCTGATCGGACTGCTGTCGGCCGGCCTGCTCGTCGCCGGGTGCGGCGGCGCGGCCGAGCCGGCGAACCAGGCGCCGGCGGCGCTGTCGTCCCCGCCCACCACCGCGGCGCAGCAGCCCACCGGGGAAGCCGGCCAGGTCGCCCGCTGCACCAGCCAGAGCCTCGAGGCGTCGGTCGGCACCACCCTCGGCAACGACCAGAAGGACACGACCATCGTCTGGCGCAACACCTCGGCCGCGCCCTGCACCATGACCGGCTTCGGCGGCGTCGACCTGCGCGGACCGGACGACCCGCAGTGGGGGCCGTCCTACTCGCTGCCGCGCGCGGCGGAGGAGCCGACCACGCTCGTCGTGAAGCCGGGCGGCACCGCGCACACCGTCATCACCTGGCTGCCCGGGGGCAGCTGGACGCCGACCGAGATCGTCGTGACCGCGCCGGACGAGACCACGTCGACGACGCTGAGGTGGGACCAGGGTCCGGTGCTCCGCCAGGACGGCGCGACCCGCCCCGGCACCTACATCCACCCGGTGGCGCCCGGCTCGGTGTGACCGGGGCGTCGCCACCCTGCGGTTAACGAAGCCACGGTCGTGACGTACAAGAGGGGCATGGACATCCATCCGACCCCGCTCCCCGGATCGGCTCTCATCGACCTGAGGCGACTCGAGGACGACCGTGGCTTCTTCGCGCGTTCCTTCTGCGAGCAGGAGTTCACCGACGCCGGGCTCGACCCGACGATCACCCAGTGCAACCTCTCGTACAACCACGAGGCGGGCACCCTGCGCGGCTTCCACTACCAGCTGGAGCCCAACGCCGAGGTCAAGGTCATCCGCTGCGTCCGCGGCGCAATCTACGACGTGATCGTGGACCTGCGCCCCGACTCCGACACCTATCTGCAGTGGTTCGGCGCCGAGCTGTCCCAGGACAACTACCGGGCGATGTACGTGCCGCGGAACTTCGCGCACGCCTACCTCACCCTCACCCCGGACGCGACGACGATCTACCAGGTCTCGACGCCCTACACCCCCGGTGCGGAGCGCGGCCTGCGCTGGAACGACCCGGCGCTCGACGTCGCGTGGCCGCACTCGGTCGACCACGTCTCGGACAAGGACGCGAACTGGCCCCTGCTGGCCGACAACGCCGACTTCCCGTCGGTCGCCACCGGGGCGGCGGGCCGCTGATGCTGATCCTCGACACCGCGCTCGCGAAGCGCGCCGCCGAGAACCGACCGATCCGGGTCGGCCTGGTCGGTGCCGGGTTCATGGGCCGCGGCCTGGTCAACCAGATCGTGAACTCCACCCCCGGGATGGACGTCGTCGCGATCGCCAACCGCAGCGTCGCCACCGGGGTGCGTGCCTACACCGAGGCCGGGCTGGAGCCGGTCGAGGTGTCGAGCACCGCGCAGGTCGAGGCGATGATCGCGAAGGGCGTCCCGGCGGTGCTGGGCGACGCGTTCGCGCTGCTCGCGGCGGAGAACATCGACGTGCTCGTCGACGTCACCGGCGCGGTGGAGTTCGGCGCGCGGGTCACCGTCGCCGCCATCGAGCGCGGGCTGCCCGTCGTCACGATGAACGCCGAGCTCGACGGCACCGTCGGCCCGCTGCTCGCGCACCGCGCCCGCGCCGCCGGGGTCGTCCTGACCGGCGCCGACGGCGACCAGCCCGGCGTCCAGGCCAACCTGCTGCGCTTCGTGAAGGGCATCGGGGTCACCCCGCTCGTCGCCGGCAACATCAAGGGCCTGCAGGACGAGTACCGCACCCCCACCACGCAGCAGGCGTTCGCCGAGAAGTGGGGACAGGACCCCTACATGGTCACCAGCTTCGCCGACGGCACCAAGGTGTCGTTCGAGCAGGCGATCGTGGCCAACGCGTTCGGCTTCACCGTCGGGAAGCGCGGGATGTACGGGCGCGACCACGCCGGGCACGTCGACGAGCTGACGCAGGCCTACGACGTCGACGAGCTGCGCGAGCTCGGCGGGGTCGTGGACTACGTGGTCGGCGCCAAGCCGGGCCCCGGCATCTACGTGCTCGGCACCCACGACGACCCGAAGCAGCGTCACTACCTGAACCTGTACAAGCTCGGCGAGGGCCCGCTGTACAGCTTCTACACGCCCTACCACCTGTGCCACTTCGAGGTCCCGAACACGATCGTGCGGGCCGTGGACTTCGCCGACGCCGCGCTGAGCCCGCCCGCCGGGCAGCGGGTCGACGTCGTCGCCACCGCCAAGCAGAACCTGCGGGCCGGGCACACCCTCGACGGGCTGGGCGGCTACGACACCTACGGCGTCGCCGAGGCCTCCCCGGTCACGCGGTCGGAGCGGCTGCTCCCGATGGGTGTGGCGGAGGGGTGCACGCTCACCCGCGACGTCGCCAAGGACGCCGTGCTCACCTACGACGACGTGACCCTGCCCCCGGGCAGGCTCGTCGACGTGCTGCGCGAGGAGCAGGAGAAGCTCTTCGCCTGAGCGACTCATCAGTTTTGCGTAACGCCGGCCCGCCCGAATGCGACAGGTGATCGAACGATCATCCTGCGTGAGGAGGCGACGGGTGCCGTTGCGCCGCTTCGACCGGACGTCCTGGCCCGAGCACGGCCCGCACCGCGAGCTCCTGGACCTGCTCGGCGCCGTCCACGACCGGAACGGCTGCCGGTCCGAGCGCGACATCGCGCGCAGGCTGCGGACCCCGGTGGCGCGGGTCCGCGGCATCGCCCGCGGGCGGATCCTGCCCGACGACGAGGCCGCGACCCGCGCGCTGCTCGCCGCGCTGGCCGGGGACGGGGGAGTCGACCCCGCCACGGCCGACCGGGCCGCGGCGCTGACCGCGGCCGCGCGCCGGGAGCACGACGGCGTCGCCCCGTGGCCGGCCGCCCGCCGGACGGGCGAGCCGGTGTGGCCGGACCCGGGATCCGCCACGTCGCCGGGGCCCACGACCGTGCGCCGCCGGACGAGGGTCGCCGCGGTCCTGGTCGTGCTCACCGCCGCGGTCGCCGTGGCCGTCGTGCTCTCGGGGTACCTGCCGCTCTGAGCCGCCGGTTCCCGGCCACCGCTCAGTGTTGGCCGCGTCGGACCAGCTCCCGCACGGTGCGCACGACGATCTGGGCGTCGAGCCACAGCGACCAGTTCGCGATGTAGTAGTTGTCGTGCCGGACCCGGTCGGCGATCGAGGTGTCACCGCGCAGCCCGGAGATCTGGGCGAGCCCGGTGAGTCCGACCGGGACGCGGTGGCGGGCGGTGTAGCGCTCGTGCTCGGTGGCGAAGCGCTCCACGAACGACGGCCGCTCCGGGCGCGGACCGACCAGGCTCATGTCGCCGCGCAGGATGTTCCAGAGCTGGGGCAGCTCGTCGAACGAGGTGCGGCGGATGAACCTGCCGACCGGGCCGACCCGGGAGTCGCTCGCGATGGACCACTGTGTCTGCTGCTCGCGCTCGTCGACCGGCCGCATGCTGCGGAACTTGAGGACGGTGAAGGGCTTGTTGCCCAGCCCGATGCGTTCCTGGCGGAAGATGACCGGCCGCCCGCTCTCGACGAGCACCGCGACCGTGATCGCAAGCAGCAGTGGCGAGGTCAGCACCAGCCCCGATGCGGACACCACGATGTCGGCGAGGCGCTTGAGCCGCCAGGAGAGCCGGTTCATGGGGTCCGCGGGCAGCCGGAGCAGCGGGATGCTGCGCAGCCGTTCGACGCCGGAGTGGTCGTGCACCAGCTCCGAGAGCCAGGGGAGGAGCAGGACGTCGAGCCCGTCGCGACGGGCCTCGATCGCCGCGTCGAGGACGGCCGCGTCGTCGACGGTGTGACAGGCGAACACGACGACGCGCACCCGGTGCTGCTCGGTGGCGGCCCGGATCCGGGCCGCCAGCGCCGCCCGCTCGCGCTCCACCAGGAGGTCGAGGTCCTCGGACAGGACGTGACCGAGCGGGCGCAGGCCGTACTCGGGGTGCGCCCGCATGGTCTCGTCGAGCTCCACCGCCCGCGTCCCGGTGCCGACGATCAGCGTGGGCTCGCCGACGGTCCATCGGACCCGGAGCAGTCGGGCGGCGGACAGCACCACGGCGCGCAGGACCAGGGCGAGCAGGGTGGCCAGCAGCACGACCCGGACCGGTCCGGCTACGTCGATGCGGGTGTCCAGCCTCTGCTGCACGGCCATCGCCCCGGCCAGCAGGAGGCCCATCGTCACGACGAGGGCGGCCAGCTCACGGGGCAGGTCGTCGAACCAGGACAGCCGCAGCCGGGAACGGTGCAGGCGGGCCGCCGAGCGCACCCCCAGCAGCAGCACGGACGCGGCGACGACTCCGCTGCCGCCGGTCGGCGCGACCACGAGTACGGCGATCCCGACGGCCACCACGTCGGTCAGCACCAGCGCCGACCGGACGAGGCTGACCCGCGCGGACAGCCTGCGCACCGGCGCCGGCGCGGCAGAGGAGTCGGCCCGCGCCCCGGACCCGGCCCGTCCGGCGGGGCCCGCGGCCCGGACCGGCCGCCGGTCCACGAGCCGGTGGTGGGTGCGGGGCGTGGCGCTCCCGGGTCGACGGGTCTGCATCGATCCGGAGCTCATGGCCGGCCGGCCCTTCGGAAGGTGCTCTGCGACAACGAGAACCACACCGCGGACCGCGTGTTCGTGCGACGGAGCGTAGCGGAGGGTGGTGCCGGCGTTGTCACGATGAGTAACCACCAATCGCAGAGACGGGCCGAGCTGCGGGCACGGCATTAGTCCGTTCGGAGGTGTCCTTGGGAACTTGCCGTACGACCTGCACGCTCGTCACGCTCGTTCCGTTCGTTACATCGGCGAACGTGGGACGTGCATCACTCCTTTGCTCTGCTTGCTCTTTCAAGGAGAACGCACAGTGTTATGAGAGAGTGTGTCGCGCCGCCGTAACCGCTGCAGCCATTTGGTAACGGAAAGTAACGGATCTACGACCTGAACTGATCCGCGACGGCCATGACGTACTCGCCGTAGCCCGAGCCCGCCTGCCGTGCCCCCAGGGCGTGGCAGGCGTCGGCGTCGATGAAGCCCATCCGCAGGGCGACCTCCTCGACGCAGGCGATCCGGATGCCCTGGCGGTTCTCCAGGACGCGGACGTACTGACCGGCCTCCATCAGCGACTCGTGGGTGCCGGTGTCGAGCCAGGCGAAGCCGCGTCCGAGGTCCTGCAGGCGGGCGCGGCCCTGTTCGAGGTAGGCGCGGTTGACGTCGGTGATCTCGAGCTCGCCGCGGGCCGACGGGGTGATGCGCGCGGCGATGTCGACGACACTGTCGTCGTAGAAGTAGAGGCCGGTGATCGCGCGGTCCGAGCGGGGGTGCTCGGGCTTCTCCTCGATCGAGAGCAGGGTGCCGT
Source organism: Pseudonocardia sp. Ae717_Ps2 (assembly GCF_001932475.1). Lineage (NCBI taxonomy): Bacteria > Bacillati > Actinomycetota > Actinomycetes > Pseudonocardiales > Pseudonocardiaceae > Pseudonocardia > Pseudonocardia sp. Ae717_Ps2. The sequence continues at coordinate 4,435,527 of NZ_MCIS01000001.1, read as the reverse complement.
CGGGGGCGGCCTCGCCGACGCCGTAGCGCTGCGGGTCGCGGACGGGGTAGCCGAACAGCACGCAGCCGGCGTCGCCGGAGGTGACCTCGGCGGCGCGGCGGCGCAGCAGGTCGCCGAACCCGGCGCCGTGGAAGATGTTGTCGCCGAGCACCAGCGCCGACGGCCCGCCGCGGACGTGGTCGGCGCCGATGACGAACGCCTCGGCCAGGCCGTTGGGGTGCTCCTGGGCGGCGTAGGTGATCCGTAGGCCGAGCCGGCTGCCGTCGCCGAGCAGACGCCGGAAGCCGGGAAGGTCGTGCGGGGTGGAGATGAGCAGGATGTCCCGGATCCCGGCCAGCATCAGCGTGGTCAGCGGGTGGTAGATCATCGGCTTGTCGTAGACCGGCAGCAGCTGCTTGGACACCGCCGCGGTCAGCGGGAACAGCCGGCTCCCGGTGCCGCCGGCCAGCACGATGCCCTTCACCGTGGGGTCCGGGCGAGGACCTGGTCCAGCCCGTCGCGCCAGGCGGGCATCGCGACCCCGGCCCGGGTCGCGCGGGACAGCTCGAGCACCGAGTTCGCCGGGCGGCGGGCCAGGTGCGGCTTGTCCGCGGCGTACTCGCTGCTCGACACCGGTCGGACGTCGCCGGGGTCGCGGCCGCAGCGGGCGAACACCTCCCGGGCCAGCTGGTACCAGCTGACCGGCTCGCCGTCGCCGGTCGCGTGGAACGTGCCGTGCTGCCCGGACCCGGCCAGCACGAGCAGCGCCGTGGCCAGGTCCGGCGCGAACGTCGGCCGCCCCACCTGGTCGTCGACGACGGCGGGGCGGACCCCGTCGCGGGCCAGCCGCGCCATGGTCGCGACGAAGTTGCCGCCGTCGCCGACGACCCAGCTGGTGCGCACGATCACGTGCCGATCCGGCAGTGCCGCCCGCACCGCAAGCTCCCCGGCGGCCTTCGACGCGCCGTACACCCCGAGCGGGGACAGCGGGGCGTCCTCCGGCACCGGGCCGGGCGCGGTGCCGTCGAACACGTACTCGGTGGAGACGTGGACCAGCAGGAAGCCGTGGTGCCGGGCCGCCGCGGCGAGGTGCGCGGGGCCCGCCGCGTTGGCCCGCCACGCGCCGGCCGGCTCGGTCTCGGCGCGGTCGACGGCGGTGTGGGCGGCCGCGTTGAACACCACGTCGACGCCGGTGAAGTCGTGCGCGGCGACGGCGTCGGCGTCGCCGATGTCCAGTGCCGCACGGTCGAGTGCCACCGCATCGGGCCGGGTGGCGACCAGCGCCCGCCCGAGCTGCCCGTTCGCCCCCAGCACACACGCGCGCACTCGCCCACCTCCGGATATCGTCGCGACCGACTCTGACACGCTGGTGGGGGCGGACAGTGAGCGGGGAGGGCACGTGCGCATCGTGGTGACCGGGGGGGCCGGGTTCATCGGGTCCTGTTTCGTCCGGGAGGTGCTGGGCGGGGAGCATCCCGAGCTGGCCGGGGCCGAGGTCCGGGTGCTCGACGCGTTCACCTACGCCGGCCGGATCGAGAACCTCGCCCCCGTCGCCGACGACCCGCGGCTCACGGTCGAGCGGGGCGACATCCGTGACCCGCGCCGCGTCGCGGAGGTGCTCGACGGCGGCGCCGACCTGCTCGTGCACTTCGCCGCCGAGACCCACGTCGACCGCTCCATCACCGGCGCGGCGGACTTTGTGACGACCAACGTCCTCGGCACCCAGGTGCTGCTGCAGGCGGCGCTGGACGCGGGCGTCGGCCGGTTCCTGCACGTCTCCACCGACGAGGTGTACGGCTCCATCGAGTCGGGCTCCTGGCCCGAGACCCACCCGCTGGAGCCGAACTCGCCCTACAGCGCCGCGAAGGCGGGCAGCGACCTGCTGGCACGCAGCTACCACCGCACGCACGGCCTCGACGTGGTGATCACCCGCTGCTCGAACAACTACGGGCCGTACCAGTTCCCGGAGAAGGTGATCCCGCTGTTCACCACACGGCTGCTCGACGGCGGCACCGTGCCGCTCTACGGCGACGGCCTCAACATCCGCGACTGGCTGCACGTCTCCGACCACTGTCGCGGCATCGCCCTGGCCGCCACGGCGGGCCGCGCCGGAGAGGTCTACAACATCGGCGGCGGGACCGAGCTGACCAACCTGGACCTGACCCGCGCGCTGCTCGCGGCCGTCGGTGTGGGGGAGGACCGCATCGAACGGGTGGCCGACCGCAAGGGACACGACCGCCGGTACGCGGTGGACTGGTCGAAGATCCGCGACGAGCTCGGCTACGCCCCCCGGGTGCCCTTCGACGAGGGCCTGGCCGCGACGGTGGCCTGGTACCGCGACCACCGGAGCTGGTGGGCATGAAGGCCACACCGCTGTCGATCGACGGGGCCTGGCTGTTCGAGGCGACCACGTTCGCCGACCACCGCGGCTCGTTCACCGCGCCCTTCCAGGGCCCGGCGTTCCGCGACGCGCTCGGGTTCGACCTGACCGTCGCCCAGACCAACCAGTCGGTGTCGACGCGCGGGGTCGTCCGCGGCGTGCACTACGCCGACGTGCCGCCCGGCCAGGCCAAGTACCTCTACGTGGCCGCCGGTGCCGTCCGCGACGTCGTGGTGGACCTGCGCGTCGGGTCGCCGACGTTCGGGCGGTTCGAGGCCGTCGAGCTCGACGCCGCCTCCCCGCGGACGCTCTACCTGTCCGAGGGGCTCGGGCACGCCTTCCAGGCGCTCGCCGACACCACCGTCGTCGGGTACCTGTGCTCGACGTCGTACGCGCCGGCGGCGGAGCACGGGATCAGCCCACTGGACCCGGCGCTGGCACTGCCCTGGCTCGAGGGGGTCGAGCCGGTGCTGTCGGAGAAGGACCGCGCCGCGCCCACCCTGGAGGAGGCACTCGCCGCGGGCGCCCTGCCCACCTGGGAGGACTGCCGCGCCCGCCTGGCGCAGCTGCGCGGGTAGCGGCTCAGTTGCCGGCCCAGCCGGACCGCACCGCGAAGTAGGCCCGGACGAACGGGTCCCGCGCGGCGCCCTCGGCCAGCAGCGCCGCCCGCCGCGCCGCCTGCTCCCGCGTCCCGGCGTCGATCTCCGGCGGCAGCACGTCCACGGCGAGGTCGCTGTGCGACAGCAGCACGAGCAGCAGCCCGTCGCGATCGCCGGGCGGGGTGTCGGTCACCAGCGCCGCCGCGAGCCGGGTCCGCAGCGCACGGGCGGGCTCCGGGTCCTGCTCGGTCAGGTGCACCCGGCGGAACAGACCGAACCGCCGGTACTCCTGTGCGCCGAGGACCCCGTCGGCCACCAGCTGCCCGACGGCGCCGCCTGCGCTCCCTGCCGGGGTCCGCGCCAGGTGCACCGCGGCCGCGGTGACCGTCCGCGAGCCCGAGTCGGTGCCGTCGTGGGTCACCGCGGCGAGCGCCGCGGCCAGGGCCGGGTGCTCGGGCTCCCCGCCCGAGGGCGTCACGGTGTTGGCAGGCTCCCCGGCACCCGCGGGACCGGCGTCGAGGTGCAGCGCACCGGCGTCGACGAGGTCGCGCACCAGCGCCACCGGCAGCACCCGGGCGTCGAACCGGTCGCTGATCCGGCCGGTCGCCCGGTCCAGCCCGAGCAGCAGCAGTTCCTCGGCCAGCAGCAGCGTCCTCACACCCGGTGACGCTATCGCCCGGCCGACGGCACCGTCGCGCCACCGCAGCGTCACCCTCACGCCCACTGCCCGACGTGCGCGACCCGTCCCCCGGACGGGGAGATAGCCTCCGCCCATGTCGGATACCACCACCGGGCTGAAGCTCTCCGTGATCGGGTGCGGCTACCTGGGTGCCGTGCACGCGGCGTCGATGGCGGAGCTGGGCCACGAGGTCGTCGGCATCGAGGCCGACGTCGCGAAGGCCGAGTCACTGGCCGCGGGCCGGGTCCCGTTCTTCGAGCCGGGCTTCGAGGAGCTGCTGCGCCGGTCGTTGGACTCGGGGCGGCTGTCGTTCTCCTCGGACATGGCCGACGCCCGGGGCGCGGCGGTGCACTTCGTGTGCGTCGGCACCCCGCAGCGGCGCGGCGAGTACGCCGCGGACCTGACGTACGTGGAGGCGGCGACGGCGTCGCTGATCGAGGTGCTGGGCCCCGGCGAGCTGGTCGTCGGGAAGTCCACGGTGCCGGTGGGCACGGCGGCCCGGCTCGCCGAGCAGGTCGCCGCCCGGGTGCCGGGCGCCGCGCTGGCGTGGAACCCGGAGTTCCTGCGCGAGGGGTTCGCGGTGCAGGACACCCTGCACCCGGACCGGCTCGTCTACGGCGTCCCGTCGCTGTCCGGTGTGGACGCCGACGTGGACGCGGAGAAGGTCCTGGACACCGTCTACGCGCGGATCGTCGCCGACGCCACGCCGAAGGTCGTCACCGACTACGCCACCGCGGAGATGGTCAAGACCGCCGCGAACTCCTTCCTCGCCACCAAGATCTCCTTCATCAACGCGATGGCCGAGCTGTGCGAGGCCACCGGCGCCGACGTGAAGCAGCTCGCCGACGCGATCGGCCACGACGACCGGATCGGCCGCAAGTTCCTCAACGCCGGGCTCGGCTTCGGTGGCGGCTGCCTGCCCAAGGACATCCGGGCGTTCATGGCCCGTGCCGGGGAGCTGGGCGCCGACCAGGCGCTGACCTTCCTGCGCGAGGTCGACAACATCAACATGCGGCGCCGGATCCGGATGGTGGAGCTCGCCCGCCAGGTGTGCGACGACTCGCTGCTCGGCAAGCGGATCGCCGTGCTCGGCGCGGCGTTCAAGCCCGACTCCGACGACATCCGCGACTCCCCGGCGCTGAACGTGGCCGCGCAGCTGCAGCTGCAGGGCGCCAACGTCCGGGTGACCGACCCGCAGGCGCTGCCCAACGTGCGGCGGCACTGGTCGCAGCTGGACTGCGTCGACACCCCCGAGGAGGCGGCCGAAGGCGCCGACGTCGTCCTGCTGCTGACCGAGTGGAAGCAGTACCGCGAGCTCGACCCGGGCTCGTTCGGCAAGGTCGTGAAGACCCGCCGGGTGCTCGACGGCCGCAACGCCCTGGACCGGGAGACCTGGGAGTCCGCGGGCTGGACCTACCGCGCGCTGGGCAGGCGCAACGTCTGAGGCCTGCCCACCCTCCGTGCCCACGCCGCGAAGCCGACCGGGTCGAGCCCGAACTCCCGGGCCCGCTCCGGACCCGCCGCGCGGGGGTGGGCGTCGAGGAAGGCGTGGGACTGCACGAACGCCTCGACCAGCCCCTCCGCGCGGGCCTGCTCCGGGCTCTCGGTCAGGGTGAACGGCACGTCCCAGGCCTCGGTGAGCGCCGCGGCGGCCTGCCGGTAGCTCAGGCGCTCGCCGACCAGGTCAAGCGCGACGCCGTCGAACCGGTCCGGGTCGGCGAACGCGGCGGCCGCCGCGGCCCCGATGTCGGCCACCGCGACGAACGGGTGCACCAGGTCCGGATCCAGCGCCAGCAGCAGCCGCGGCGCGTCGCCGCCGGCCAGGTACATCGACCACGGCACGAAGTTCTCCATGAACCCGCTGGGCCGCAGCCGGGTGACCCACCGGGCCCCGGCCCCGGCGAGCGCCTCCTCCGCGGCGGCCTTGGACCGCCAGTAGTGGGCCATGTGCTCACCCCAGACCGCGGCGTCGACGGCGCCGGGGTGTCCCAGCTCGGCGACCCCGGACACCGAGGTGTGCACCACCTGCGCGACGCCGGCCTCCCGCACGGCGGCCGCGATCGACTCCGCGTGGCGCAGCTCCCGGCCGCCGAGCAGGTCCTCCAGGTCGGGCATCTGCACCGAGAACACCCCGCGGGAGCCGCGGGCGGCCGCCGTCACCGATGGGGGGTCGTCGAGGTCGCCGGTGACCAGCGCGGCGCCGGCGTCGGCCAGTGCCCGCGCCGCGGCGGTGCCGGGGTCACGGACCAGCGCCCGGACCGGCGTGCCCGTGGCCAGCAGTGCCCGGGCCGCCGCCCCGCCCTGCTTGCCGGTCGCCCCCGTGACCAGAACCGGTGCGTTCATGACGTGCTCCTCCCGTTGAAACGGAGTGGTCCCCCGTTTTCTGTCCGCTACGATATGGAGGACCACCCCGTTTTGTCGAGCAGTCCGGGAGACCCCATGCCGCGCGACGCCACGGCCACCCCACGGGCCGACCGCCTCCGCAACCGGGAACGCCTGCTCAGAGCCGCGATGGAGGTCGTCGCGCGGGACGGTGCCCAGGCGTCGATGGAGGAGATCGCCCGCCGGGCGGGTGTCGGGTCGGCGACCATGCACCGGCACTTCGCCTCCCGCAGGGTGCTGCTCGAGGCGGTGTTCGCCGACGGCGTCGACACGCTCTGCGCCCGGGCCGAGGCGCTCTGCCGCGCCGAGCCCGCCACCGCGCTGTGGGTCTGGCTCGACGAGTTCGTCCAGTACGTGGCGTCCGCCCGGGGCATGGTCGAGGTCCTGCTCGCCGAGCCGTCCCCGGAGGCCCCCGTGTGCCACAGCGACCGGGTGTGTGCCGCCGCCCACCCGCTGGTCGCCGCTGCGGCGGCCGCGGGTGGTCTGCATCCCGACGCCCGCCCCGAGGACGTCGTCGCCCTCACCGCGGCCGTGTCCACGGCCGCGGGAGAGGACCCGGCTGCCGCACGGAGGCTGCTGCAGTTGACCGTGGAGGGGCTGCGGACGTCCGGCTGCGGTAGAACGCAGGCGTGACCTCCCACCCCGTCCTCGCCGGATCGGACCGCGCGGCCTTCGACTCGCTGCAGCGGGCCTCGACGCCACGCGCGGAGCGCTACCGCATCGGGAAGGGCCTGCGGAAGGTCGCGCCCCGGTCCGGGCTCGCCACGTGGTCGGCGGACGTGCGTCGGGCCGACCCGGTGGACGTCGTCGAGGCGCAGAACGCGGGGCGCGTGCACGAGCTCGTCCCGCTGCGGATCCAGCGGATGACCGCCTCGCCGCACGCGTTCCTGCGCGGCGCCGCCGCCCTGCACGCCGCGGACTTCGCGGTGCTGCCCGAGACCGGCGTGCACCCCGTCATCTGCGGCGACGCCCATCTGGGCAACTTCGGCTTCTACGCCTCGCCCGAGCGCGACCTCGTCTTCGACCTCAACGACTTCGACGAGGCCCACCCCGGTGCCTGGGAGTGGGACCTGCGCCGGCTGGTGTCCTCCACCTGGGTCGCCGGCCGGGTCTCCGGCGCGACCGAGGAGCAGTGCGGCGAGGCCGTCACCCGCTGCGTGACCTCCTACGCCGAGCACCTGCGCCACCTCGCCGACGAGCCGCTGCTCGCCCGCTCGTTCGACGTCATGGACGTCGACACGCTGCGCTCGGACGCCGACCACGAGACCTCGCGCCGGGCCATCGACAAGGCCGCCGAGCGGGCGCGCCGGCGGACCAGCGACCGCGCGCTGCCCCGGTTCGTGACCGAGGAGGGCGGGGCGCGGCGGATCGTCACCGAGCCGCCGCTGATCACCCACCCCGACGACGAGCACACCGCGCGTATCCTGGCCGCCCTCGACGGCTACCTCACGACGCTGCCGCCGCACTGGAGCCGGATCCTCGGCGGCTACCACGCCGTCGACGTCGCCCACAAGGTCGTCGGGGTCGGCTCGGTCGGGCTGCGCGCCTACCTCGTGCTCTGCGAGGGCTCCAGCCCCGACGACGTGCTGTTCCTGCAGCTCAAGCAGGCGCGCCGGTCCGTCGTCGCGCCGTGGGTGCACGGCGGCGAGGCGTGGCACGCCCACCAGGGGCAGCGGGTCGTGGAGTACCAGCAGGCCCTGCAGACCGTCTCCGACCCGCTCCTGGGCTGGACGACGATCAACGGCCGCCAGTACTACGTCCGCCAGTTCCGCGACATGAAGGGCGCGATCGTCCCCGACACCCTCGACGCCACCGCCCTGGCCGACTACGCCGACGTCTGCGGCAAGCTGCTCGCCAAGGGGCACGCCCGCACCTCGGGAGCGTCGATGATCGCCGGCTACCTGGGCAAGGGCGGCAAGGTGGCCGGGGCGCTGACGACCTTCGCCAGGGCCTACGCCGACCAGACCGAAGCCGATCATGACGCACTGGTCCGCGCGGTGCGGTCCGGGCGGCTGTCGGATCGGACACCTGAGCAGGTGCCGGGCACGGCCATCGGCTAGGTTCTGGCCCCGTGACCGTCGTCGAAACCCTGCTGGTCTTCGTGGTCGCGCCGGCTGTCCTCTACTTCGCGATCTGGGGCTGGATCGCGATGCGGAACCGGAGCAACCGCCCCCGCTACCACGCGGGTGACCCCTGGCCGTACGAGCCGCTGTTCTGGATCGCCGAGCCGTCCGGCGCGGGGCACCACGCCGCGCACGCCGGACACGGCGACACCGCCCCGTCCGAGGGCGGCGACACCCGAGGAGGTACCGGTGGCAAGTGGTGACCTCGCCGTCTTCACCGGCAACGAGGAGGATCTGCCCGAAGGGGCGGTCGTCACGAACTCCGGCCGCCTCTCGGTGGCCGAGAACTTCGTCGAGCCGTCCGCTGCCGCGCACCCGTTCACCCCGGTGCAGCTGACCCGCCTGGACGAGGCCCTCTACCTGGCCAGCCGCGAGACCGGTCTGCGGTTCGCGCTGTACCTGGGCGATCTGGGCTCGGACGCGCGGGCGACCGCGGTCGACCTGCACGGGCGCATCGACCACCACGACGACGCGGTGCTCGTCGCCGTGAGCCCTGAGCAGCGCCTGCTGGAGATCGTCACCGGTGCCGAGGCGAAGGTCCGCCTCCCCGACCGCGGCGCCAAGCTCGCTCTCATGAGCATGGTCGCCTCCTTCAAGGAGGGCGATCTGTTCGGTGGGATCCTGTCCGGGCTGAGGATGCTGGCGGACCAGGCCGGAAGCCGCCCCTGAACCGGAGGGCACCCGTGGGCCACCACGATCGGTGTCACGGCTCTAAGGTGTCAGCATGTCGCGTAGTGGGAGGACCGAGCGGTGACCGGGCCCACCGGCAGCCCGATCCTGATCGTCGACGACCACGAGCTGGTGGGGTCCGCCCTCGCCCTCAACCTGCGCGCCGAGGGTGAGGACGCGACGTTCCTCCCGGTCCGCTCCGCGGCGGCCGTGCTCGAGCACACCCGGCGGGTCACGCCCGGGCTGATCGTGCTCGACCTCGACCTGGGGCGTGATCCGGAGGGCAACCGCATCGACGGGGTCCGGCTCGTCGGCCCCCTGTGCGAGGCGGGCTGGCGGGTGGTGGTGCTGTCGGGCAGCTCCGACGCCGGCCGGGTCGGCGCCGCCCTGGCCGCGGGCGGGTTCGTGTTCGTGCCGAAGAACGCGCCGTTCCCGGCGCTGCTCAGCGCCATCCGCGAGGCCCACGCCGGGCGCTCGATCATGCCGCCGGGCCGCCGCGAGCAGTTCATCCGGCTGCACCGCGACCGGGAGCACGAGCGCCGCGACCTGCACGAGAAGCTGGGCAGGCTCACCCAGCGCGAGCGCGAGGTCCTCGCCCTGCTGGCGGGGGGCAAGCGGGCGCAGTCGGTGGCCGACCACTTCGTCGTCTCGCTGGCGACGGTCCGGACACAGATCCGCGCGGTGCTGACCAAGCTGGAGGTCGGCTCCCAGCTGGAGGCCGTCGCGTTGTACCGCAAGGCCGCCGGAATCTGACCCGTTCGGCCCTCGGCGCCGCCGCCGGGGGCCACCGAGAATGACGAGTCCTATCATCGCGTTCTCAACCAGTCCGGCGACATCTGCAGAGCGGAGACGACGTGGCGTCCGGTGTCGTCGGCGAGGTCCTGGGGCCGCAGCGGCGGGCCCGGTTCCTGGCAGGTCACCTGACCGACGTGCTGGTCGTCGCGGTGATGACCGTCGTCGTGGTGGCCGTGAGCCGCCCCGCGGTCGTCGACGGCCGGGTCGACCTCTCCGACGCGACGGCGGTGCTCACCCTCGTCGCTGCCGCGGTCGGGTCAGCGGCGGCGATCGTCGCGCTGGTGACGGGCCGGCTGTCCGGTGACCCCCGTCCGTCGTGGTTCGGGGCCGCCCTCCTGCTCTACGGCGTGGTGCTCCTTCCGCTGTCCGCGCTGGTCCTGCCCCAGTACCCGGCGGGCACCCCGCGGCTGGCCGTGCTGACCATGTTCGTGATCAGCCTGTGCATCCTGGTCGCCGGGCTCCGGCCGCCGCCGGTCCTCGGGGCCTGGGGTGGCTGGGCGCTGGCCGCGGTCGGTCTCGTCGTCGGCGGGGTCGTCGCGTTGCAGACGGAGAGTCCGTTCACCCGGATGCTGGCGACCTCGCCGCTGTACTCGGTCGTGGTGCAGAGCGGCTGGGCCCTGGTCGCGGTGCTGTTCCTGCTCGACGGCTACCGGCGCCCGAGCCGGGTCCGGGCCCGCATGGGGCTCGGCCTGCTGATCATCGCGGTGTCGCAGCTGTACCGGGCGATCGTGCCCGGCCAGGAGCCGATGGCCGGCCTGGTCTACCCGTCGCTGCGGGTGCTCGGGATGGGCGTCGTGCTCGCCGCGCTGCTGACCATGGCGCTGCGCACGGTGACCCGGATGCAGGACGACTACGACCAGCTCCAGGACACCCTCGGCGAGGCCTCGGCGCTGCTCGAACGGGCCACCGGCCAGACCGCCGAGCGCGACCACGAGCTGCGCAACGGGCTGGCAGGTCTGGCCGGAGCGGCGCAGCTGCTGACCACCCGCCCCGGCGGCGAGGACCCCCAGGTCGACCGGATGCGGGAGGCGGTGCTCGCCGAGCTGAACCGGCTGCGCCAGATGCTGCAGACCCCGGTCGCCGTCGACGACGCCGCGGCCGACCCGACGACCGGCCGGAGCGACGCCGCCCTGCTCGACTTCGGCCCGGCGTACGCCCCGGTCGCCTCCCCGCCGGGGGCGGACACCGGCGGCGAGCACGACGTCGGGGCGGCCCTGCGCACCCTGGTGGACCTGCGCGACGGCCGCTCCATCACCCTCGACACCCAGGACGACCTGCCCCCGGTCGCGGCGCCCGAGTCGCTGACCCGCCAGGTCGTGACGAACCTGCTGGCCAACTGCGACCGGCACGCGCCCCGGACCCCGGTGGTGGTGCGGGCCCGGCTCGCCGACGAGCCGGGGCTGGTGGCCGTCGAGGTCCGCGACCACGGCCCCGGCCTGCCCGGCGGGCAGGAGCAGCTCGAGATCGTCCGCGGGCGGCACGACGAGGCCGCCGGCGGCTCCGGGCTCGGGCTGCACATCAGCGCCCAGCTGGCTCAGGAGCACGGCGGCAACCTGGTGCTCCGTACGGTGCACGCACCCCGCGGCTGTCTCGCCGTACTCACACTTCCGGTGGCCCGCTGATCGGGTGATGCCGTGTCCGTGAGCTGCCGATCCGTCCACGGAAGGTCTATTCGTCGCTCCGAGCCATTCCCACGCGCCCCACGCGATCTCATACTGGTGACGCAGCGGCACGGTGCGATGACGCAATGGTCGTCCGCGCTGCCGTTCGCCGGCACGAAGGAGGTCACATGGCGCACGAGAACGACGGCACCGACCGCGGGACCCCCGCCGCCCCCACGGCCGCGGTCCTGACACCGCCGACGGGCCTGCAGCCCGTCCCGGCGCTGCCCCGGCCGCGCACCCCGTCCGAGCCCCGGACCCCGGCAGGTCCGCCGGCGCCCGCCGTACCGCAGGTGGGACTGTGCACCTGTGGCCACCCGGAGGAGGTGCACGAGCACTACCGCCCGGGCACCGACTGCGGCAGCTGCGGGCCGCGTGTCTGCGCGGGCTTCCGCTCCGCCGACGAACCGGCGCCGGCCAACCCCCTGAGGCGGTGGCTGCGCCGCCGCTGACCACACCCCGACACACGAACGGCGCCCCGGAAGCACGTGCTTCCGGGGCGCCGTTCGTGTGGGTCAGGGCTGCTGGACCGCGGTGGTCCGCTCCGGGTCCGGAGTGGCCTGACCGTCGAACTCGCGGGCGGCCAGCGCGCGCACGATCCCGGCGCGCCCCTCGGACACGAGCCGGCGCAGCGCCGCCGGCTTCGACTCGTCGGCGAGCCAGGCGTCCGCCGCCGCGACGGTCGGCTCCGCGACCGCCCAGGACGGGAACAGCCCGACGACGACGTTCTGCGCGAGCTCCGAGGTCCGGCGGGCCCACACGCCGTCGATCTCGTCGAAGTAGCGCCGCACGTAGCCGTCGAGCAGGCCGGGGTTCACCGTGGACAGCGCGGGGTGGGAGAACCCGGAGATCGCCGACTCGTTGATCGCGTTCGGGAGGGAGTCGTCGTGCACGGCGCGCTGCCACGCCCGCTCCTTGGCCTCCGCGGTCGGGATCAGCGCGCGGGCCCGCTCGGCCTGCCGCGCCCCGGTGGAGGTGGCGTCGCGCTCGGCCTCCTCGGCGATCTCGGTCTCGCCGGCCTTCCCGTGCGCGACGAGTGCGTGCAGCAGCCGCCAGCGCAGGTCGGCGTCGACGGTCAGGCCCTTCGGCACGTCGATGTCGAGCAGCCAGCCCTTCATCCGGTCCAGGGTGTTCTCCGGCAGCACCGACGCGGTCAGCGCGTTGACCACCGCCAGCTGGACGTCGGACCCGGGCGGGGCGGTGTCCAGGCGGAACCGCAGCGCGTCGGTCAGCAGCGGCCAGCCGCGGCCGTGCGCCCACTCCGGGGTGCAGTACGACGCCGTCGCGGTCTGGGCCTGCAGCAGGAGCCGCTGCACGACGCCGATCTCGGACTCGGTGTCGAACCCGCCGGCGACCAGGGTGACGAAGTCGCGGGCCTTCAGCTCGGCCTCGCGGGTCATCTCCCACGCGGAGGACCAGCACAGCGTGCGCGGCAGCGAGTCGGCGATGTCGCCGATGCGGTCCACCAGGGTCGCGAGCGAGCCCGGGTCCAGGCGCAGCGCGCAGTAGGTGAGGTCGTCGTCGTTGACCAGGACGAGCTTGCCGCGGGGCACCCCGACCAGGTCCGGGACGGGCGTGCGCTCGCCGGAGACGTCGAGCTCGACGCGGTGGGTGCGGACGAGCTTGCCGGTCTCCGGGTCGTCGTCGTAGACGCCGACGGCGATCCGGTGCGTGCGCAGCTCGCCGGCGCCCGGCCGGGCCCCGCCCTGCACGACGTCGAAGGAGGTGAACCTGCCGGCGTCGTCGATCTGGAACGACGGGCGCAGCAGGTTCAGGCCAGTGGTGCGCAGCCACTGCGCGCCCCAGTCCGACAGGTCCCGACCCGACGCCTTCTCCAGCGAGCCCAGCAGGTCGTCGAAGGTGGCGTTGCCCCAGGCGTGGGCGGCGAAGTAGTCGCGCAGCCCGGCGAGGAACGGTTCCAGCCCGACGTAGGCGACGAGCTGCTTGAGGACCGACGCGCCCTTGGCGTAGGTGATGCCGTCGAAGTTCACCTCGACGGCCTGCAGGTCCGGGATGTCCGCGGCGATCGGGTGCGTCGAAGGCAGCTGGTCCTGCCGGTAGGCCCACGACTTCTCGAGGTTCGCGAACGTCGTCCAGGCGCCGGTGTACTCGGTCGCCTCGGCCTGGCACAGCACGCTCGCCCAGGTCGCGAAGGACTCGTTGAGCCACAGGTCGTCCCACCAGCGCATGGTCACGAGGTCGCCGAACCACATGTGCGCCATCTCGTGCAGGATCGTCTCGGCGCGGCGCTCGTAGAGCGTGCGGGTCACCCGCGACCGGAAGACGTAGTCCTCCAGGAACGTGATCGCACCGGCGTTCTCCATCGCGCCCGCGTTGAACTCGGGGACGAACAGCTGGTCGTACTTGCCGAACGGGTAGGTCACGCGGAAGTTGCGGTGGTAGAAGTCGAAGCCCTGGCGGGTCTCGGTGAAGATCCGCTCGTGGTCCATGTGCGGGGCCAGCGAGGCACGGCAGTAGATGCCCAGCGGGATCTCGGCGTGCTCGTCGCGGTAGGTGTCGTGCCAGCTCGCGTACGGACCCGCGATCAGCGCCACCAGGTAGGTGGAGAGGATCTCGGTCCGTTCGAAGCGGTGGACCCCGCCCTCGACGGTCGCCGGCGCGTTGGAGATGACCTTCCAGTCCTCCGGCGCGGTCACGGTGAGGGTGTAGCGGGCCTTGAGGTCGGGCTGCTCGAAGCAGGGGAACAGCCGCTTGCAGTCGGCCGTCTCGAACTGCGAGTACAGGTAGACGGCCTGGTCGACCGGGTCGACGAAGCGGTGCAGGCCCTCGCCGGTGTTGGTGTAGAGGCCGGTCGCGACGATCGTCAGCTCGTTGTCGGCGGCCAGATCGGGCAGCGCGAGGCCGTCCTCCTCGGTCCAGCCCGAGACGTCGAGGTCGGCGCCGTTCAGGGTGGCCGAGGTGATGCCGTCGCCGACCCACTCGATCCAGGTGCTCCCGCCGGGCTCGGTGGCGGTGAAGCGCACCGTCGTGGTCACCGCGAACGTCCGCTCGGAGGGGGCTCCGGCGCCGTCGGTCAGGTCGATCGTGACGTCGTAGGTCGACACGTCGAGCAGCGCGGCGCGCTCCTCGGCCTGGGTACGGGTGAGGTTGGGCGGGGTCACGTAGGTCCTCTCCGGGGAGTGGTGTCGTCCGGCATCCAATCACGGTGGGCGCGGCGCGGTCCGAGGAATCGGGGGCGCGTGGCGTGCGTTGTGCCGTACATGACGACTGCTGCTGCTGACGGCAAGGCCCGCATCGACATCTGGTTCGACCCGCTGTGTCCCTGGGCGTGGCTGACCTCCCGCTGGGTGCTGGAGGTGGAGAAGGTCCGTGACGTCGACGTCACCTGGCACGTGATGAGCCTGGCCGTGCTGAACGAGGGCCGTGACCTGCCCGAGCAGTACGTGGAGATGATGAAGAAGGCGTGGGGCCCGGTGCGGGTGTGCATCGCCGCCGCCGAGCAGCACGGCACCGAGGTGCTCGCGCCGCTCTACACCGCCCTCGGTGAGCGGATCCACAACCAGCAGAACAAGGACTTCGACGACGTCGTCGCCGGCGCGCTCAAGGAGGTCGGCCTGCCGGAGTCGCTGGCCGAGGCCGCGCACTCCACCGAGTGGGACGAGAAGCTGCGCGCCAGCCACCACGAGGGCATGGACCCGGTGGGTCTCGACGTCGGCACCCCGACGATCCACGTCGACGGCGTGGCGTTCTTCGGGCCGGTCATCTCCCGGGTCCCGAAGGGGGAGGACGCCGGCCGCCTGTTCGACGGCGCCCGGCTGCTGGCCGAGAACCCGCACTTCTTCGAGCTCAAGCGCACCCGCACCGAGGACCCGTCCTTCGACTACTGACCGGCTCCGGCGGGTGATCGCCGCGGCCGAGGGGACCGGTGCCGGATCCGGCACCGATCCGCTCACCGCCGGTGATCTCCGACGACGGCTGCTCGCGATCGCGAACGGGATGGCCCGTTCGGCCGTGGCGGGCCCCGCGGGGGCGCACAGTGCTCGGCCGTGGACACCTGGTTCTCGCGGCGGACGACGTCGGTGCTCGGGGCGGTGGCGCTGGTCGCCGGGACGCTCGCGGGCGGGCAGATCGCCGTCGGTGCGGTGCTGGAGCGTGGGGCACTCGCCGACGCGGTGCCCCGCACGTCGCTGAGCCCGTATTCCGACGGCGCGTTCACCGTGCGGGCGGCGGCGGTGGACAGCCGGGTCGACATCGCCGGGGCCGAGGACGGCTCCTACGTGCTCGGCCACACCCCGGCGGGCAGCGACGTCGTCCTCGACCTCGACCTGCTCTCCGGCGACACCGCGCGCCCGTGGTGGGTGCAGCCCGCGACCGGGACGACCCTGGAGCTGGCCCAGCTGTCGAGCTCGGGGATCGCCCGGTTCCCGGTGCCGCAGGGCACGGGCGGGAGCGCCGACTGGGTGCTGGTGGTCGACGACGTCGCCGCCGGGTACGGCGCCCCCGACGCCGACGCCATCGCGCGGGCGGTGGGGGAGCGGGTGCGCGCCGCGGTGGCGGAGGCGGGGTCCGGTGCGGATCCGGACCGCGCCGGCTCCGGGGGCGGCTCGGACAGCGGCTCCGACAGCGGCTCCGGCGACGGCCCGGACGGCGGCGGCTCCGACGGGCCTGATCCGAGTGGTTCCCGCTCGGGCCGCTCCGGCTCGGACGACTCTGCCTCGCGCGGCTCCGGCTCGAACGGATCTGGCCCGGGCGGCTCCGGTTCGGACGGCGGTGTGGCGGACCCCGGCGGTTCCGGCCAGCGATCCGGCGGTAGCGCCGGTGACGGCCCGGCCTCGGGCTCCGAGCCGGAGGACCGCGACTTCGGCGGCTCCGGAGACTCCGGCCGCTCCCGCGACGACGATGGCTCGTCCGAGGGCGGGTCCGGAACCGACGGCTCCGGGTCCGGTCGCGACGACTCCGGTGGAGACAAGCCCAGTGGAGACAAGCCCGGCGGCGACAAGACCGGCGGCGACGACAAGTCCGGCGGCGAGAAGTCCGGCGGCGACGGCTCCGGCGGGAATGAGGCCAGCGGAGCGAAGGACAGCGGGACCGAGGACAGCGGGACCGAGGACAGCGGGACCGAGGACAGCGGGGCCGAGGGCGGTGGAGGCGACAGCGGGACCCCGGCACCCCGAGCCCCGGCACCCCGGGCCCCGGCCCCGGAGCGGGAGGAGAAGAAGGAACCGACGCCGTCGTCGTCGGCGAAGGCGGCCGACGGCACCTGGGACCGGTTGGCGCAGTGCGAGTCCTCCGGCGACTGGGCCATCTCGACCGGGAACGGCTACCACGGTGGTCTCCAGTTCGACAAGGGCACCTGGAGCGACTTCGGCGGCACGAAGTACGCCCCCACCGCCGACGGTGCGACCAAGGAGCAGCAGATCGAGATCGCGACCAAGGTCCGCGACGCCCGCGGTGGTTACGGATCGTGGCCGGCGTGTGCCAACAAACTGGGCCTTCCGAGGTGATCGGGCGTCCTGTGGTGTGGCGTACGGTTACTGGCTGCGGGACCGGTGGACGCGTAGGGTCCGTGGTCCCTCTCCCGGTCGTCCGCAGCACCTGCCCTGCCGCCGGCGGCCCGGCCTCGATTCCCTACCCTTGGACCTCATGAGTTCGCCCACCCCCGACACGCCCCGGATCGGGAACCGCTACCGGCTCGACGAGCGGATCGGTGCCGGTGCGATGGGTGCCGTGTGGCGGGGGACGGACGAGCTGCTGAACCGGACGGTGGCGGTCAAGGAGCTGCTCGCGGCGGCGCTGCCGTCCGACGAGCAGCTGGAGGAGTCCCGCCAGCGGATCCTGCGTGAGGGCCGGATCGGTGCCCGCCTGCAGCACGCGCACGTGATCAGTATGTTCGACGTCGTCGTCCACGACGACCGTCCGTGGCTGGTCATGGAGTACCTGCCGTCGCGCTCGCTGGCCGCGGTCCTCGCCGAGAAGGGCCCGATCCCGCCGCGGGAGGCCGCCGCGATCGGCCGTCAGGTCGCCGACGGGCTGGCCGCCGCGCACACCGCCGGTGTCGTGCACCGTGACATCAAGCCGGGCAACGTCCTGATCGCCGAGGACGGCCGGGCCAAGATCACCGACTTCGGTGTGTCCCGCGCCGTCGACGACGTGCAGCTCACCCGCACCGGCGTCATCGCCGGCACGCCGGCGTTCCTCGCCCCCGAGGTCGCCCGCGGCCAGGAGCCGACGGCCGCCTCGGACATCTTCGCGCTCGGCGCGATGCTCTACGCCTCGGTCGAGGGCGAGCCGCCGTTCGGCCTCGACGACAACGCCTACGCCCTGCTCCACAAGGTCGCCACCGGCGCGATCACCCCGCCGCGGGAGGCGGGCCCGCTGACCGCGCTGCTGATGCGCCTGCTCGCCAACGACCCCGCCGAGCGGCCCAGCGCCGCCCAGGCCCGCGACGCGCTCGCCCGGATCGCCGCGGGCCAGTCCGTCGCCGGTCTCGCGACGCCGTCGACGGCGTCCGCGGTGATGGACACCGGTGACGCCGTGGCCGCGCCGCACGGGCTCGCCGCGCAGGGCGGCGGGACGGTCGTCGACGCCCCGGCCGTCCCCGCGCCGCAGGTCATCCCCGGTCCCGGGGGGCGCGGTGCCCGCCGGAAGGGTGCCCCCCGTTCCCGGGACGGGCGGGGCCGTCGCACCCCGGTCGTGCTGGGTGCGCTGGCCGTGCTGCTCGTCGTCGGCGGCGGTGTCGCGTTCGGCATCTACTCGACCAACCAGCAGCAGGGCACCCCGCCGGTGATCGCCGCCCCGCCGACGAGCGGGTCGCCGTCGCCGAGCGCGACCCCGACGACCACGCCCGCGCCGACCACCTCCGCGACGCCGACGCCCACGCCGACCACCGGCACCGGGCAGGTGCAGGACCCGGTCTCGTTCGTGCAGAACTACTACCGGATGCTGCCCGACGACATCGACGGCGCGTTCGCGATGCTCAGCCCGCAGGCACAGGCCCAGAGCCAGGGCATCCAGGGCTTCCGGTCCTTCTACAGCACCGTGCGCAACGTCTACGCCGAGAACCTGCGCAACGCCGGCCCGAACACGGTCACCGCGACCGTCGTGTTCATGCGCAACGACGGCACGACGACCCGGGAGAACTACCGGTTCGTCGTCGGCACCAACAGCGAGGGCCAGGAGATCCTGCAGTCGTTCAGCACGGCCTGACCCGCTCGGCCGGGCCGGGGCGCCCGTTCAGCCACGGGCCGTCGTCGCGGTCACGAAGTCCACGATCCGGGCGTTCGCCGCGGCCCGGGTGTGCCGGTCGTGCACCTCGTGGCCCTCGTCCGGGATGCGCAGCAACTCCACCGGGGCGCCGCGCCCGGCCAGCGCCGCGTGGATCGCGAGCGCCTGCGAGAGCGGGACGTTCGTGTCGTGCTCGCCGTGCACGACCAGCAGCGGCACGGCGATCCGGTCCGCCGTCCGCAGCGGGGACAGCTCCTCCAGCAACGCGCGGTCCCGGTCCGGGTTCCCGTACTCGGTCGTCGCGGGACCGCTGATCCAGGGCTCGGAGTCGGCGAAGAAGGCGGCCATGTCGGACATGCCGCACACGTCGACGCCGGCCGCGAACAGCTCCGGGAACCGGGTCAGCGCGGCGAGGGTGAGGAACCCGCCGTAGGACCGGCCGCCGACGACGATCCGGCGCGGGTCGACGTCGGGCACCCCGGCCAGGAGCCGGGTCGCGGCCCGCACGTCGGCGATCGACTCCGGCCGCAGCGGGCCGTCGTCGAGCCGGGCGAAGGCCCGCCCCCGCCCGGAGGAGCCGCGCACGTTCGGCGTGAGCACGGTGACCCCGGCGGCGACCAGCGCGTGCAGCAGGGGCGCCCAGCCGGGCCGCTCCTCGGACTCGGGGCCGCCGTGCAGCCAGACGAACCCCACCCCCGTCGGCGACGACGGCCGGTGCAGCCACCCGGCCAGCCGCAGCCCGTCCTCGGCGGGGAAGCCGACCGCCTCCGGGCGCGGGGGCCGGGGCGTCACCGGGGTCCCGCCGAGCAGCGGTGTGGCCGGGCGGGCGTCGAGCGGCAGCCGCACCACGTACGGCGGCACCCCCGGGGAGTGGCCCGCGACCAGCAGCGACACGCCGTCGCGGGCGAAGGTCACCCCGGTGACGACGTCGCACGGCGCGGGCAGTCGCTCCGGTCTCCCGCCGCGCAGGTCGGCGATCTCGACCTGGCTGCGCCCGCCGACGTTCCACACCAGCGCGGCCCGCGGGCCGCCCGGGTCCAGTGCCACGACCTCCAGGTCGGCGCCGGGCCGGACGGCGACCGGGCGCGCGGGGGACAGGCGGTGCTCGGCCGTGGGGCCGAGTGCGACGGCGAGCAGCGCGGCGTGCTCGCGGTCGGCGTCGGTGTGCACCCACAGCGTGCCGGGGGCGGAGCCGAAGCGGGCGGCGGCGGTCAGCGCACCGCCGGGCCCGCCGATCACCCGGTCCCGGGTGCCGCGGTGCAGGTCGACCAGCTCCAGGGCGCGCTCCCCACGACGCCCGGTGCGCAGCACGACCCGGCGGCCGTCCGCCGACACCGCCTGGACGACGGCCGCCTGCCCGGACCCGAGGACGGTGGAGGAGCCGTCACGCACGTCGACCAGGCAGGCGGTGCCGTCGCCCGGCTCGCTGCCGCGCGGTGTCGCGTCGGACAGCACGGTGACGCCGAGCGACCGTCCGGTCGGGGCCCAGGCCCCCAGCACGACGGCGGTGGCGTGCGTCGCGATCCCGACGGCCGGACCGCCGTCGGGGTCGAGCAGCGCCACCCGGGTGCGGTCGCCGCCGCACGGGGCGACCTGCACCGCGATCCGGCTGCCGTCGGGGGACCAGGACAGCGCCGTCACGTCGGCGTACGGGCCGGGCGCCGACAGCACCCGTGCCTCGTCCGGGTCGATGGGCCCGTCCGGCGGCAGCGTCGCGACGTGCACCCGTGGGCGCCCGGTGCGGTCGGAGATCCAGGCGATGCGGGTGCCGTCCGGGGACACCGCGGAGGAGTGGTGTCCGGGTGCGGCCCCGGCGCCGTCACGGTCGGGGACGGTCTGGGTGATCTGCCCGGTCTGCCCGGCCTCCACCGATCACACCCCTCGGTTCTGCCCTCGTGTCCTGCGGTTCCGCCTGGCCGGACGTCGAAACTACCCGGTGGGTCCGCGCCGGGTTCCACCTCACGTGCGCCGGGCCGCTCGTGCAAGACCCACAGCGTTTCGGGGTGATGACGACCACTACGGCGAACGAGGGATTCGTTCGTAGGTAAAACGAACAAACTCTGGACCGGGACGGGCCCCGGGAGCATGCTCGCCGGAGCCGGACCCCCACCTCCAGGAGCAGACGATGGCCGTCCCCGCCCCGACCCCCGCCGACAAGTTCTCCTTCGGACTGTGGACCGTCGGCTGGACCGCAGCCGACCCGTTCGGCTCGCCCACCCGCCCCGAGCTCGACGTGGTCGAGGCCGTCGAGGAGCTCGCCGCGCGCGGCGCGTGGGGCCTCACGTTCCACGACGACGACCTGTTCGGCTTCGCGCCGGACCCGGCCCACCGGGACCGGCAGATCGCACGCCTGCGGAAGGCGTGCGAGGCGACGGGCATGACCGTCCCGATGATCACCACCAACCTGTTCTCGCACCCGGTGTTCAAGGACGGCGGGTTCACCTCCAACGACCGCACCGTGCGGCGGCTCGCGCTGCGCAAGGTGCTGCACAACGTCGAGCTGGCCGCCGAGCTCGGTGCCCGCACCTTCGTCCTCTGGGGTGGACGGGAGGGCTCGGAGTACGACTCCGCGAAGGACGTCCGCGCCGCCCTGGACCGCTACCGAGAGGCCATGGACCTGCTCTGCGGGTACGTCCTGGAGCAGGGCCACGACATCCGGTTCGCGATCGAGCCCAAGCCGAACGAGCCCCGCGGCGACATCCTGCTGCCCACCGTCGGGCACGCCCTGGCCTTCGTCGAGCGGCTCGCCCACCCCGAGCTCGTCGGGGTCAACCCCGAGGTCGGGCACGAGCAGATGGCCGGGCTCAACATGGCCCACGGCGTCGCCCAGGCGTTATGGGCCGGGAAGCTGTTCCACATCGACCTGAACGGCCAGCGCGGCATCAAGTACGACCAGGACCTGGTGTTCGGCCACGGTGACCTGCTCAACGCCTTCGCGCTGGTCGACCTGCTCGAGACCGCGGGCTACGACGGCCCCCGCCACTTCGACTACAAGCCCTCGCGCACCGAGGACCGCCGTGGCGTGTGGGACTCCGCCGAGGCGAACATGCGGACCTACCTGCTGCTGCGTGAGCGGGCGGCCGCGTTCCGGGCCGACCCCGAGGTCGTCGCCGCGCTCGCCGAGGCCGGGGTGCCCGCGCTGTCCGAGCCGACGCTGGGGGCCGGGGAGACCGCGGCCGACCTGCTCGCCGACCCGGCGCTGGACACCGTCGACCCGGACGCGCTCGGCCGTCGCGGGTACGGCTTCGTCCGGCTGCACCAGCTCGTGGTGGAGCACCTCGCCGGAGCACGATGACCTCCGTGCCCGACCGACCGGCTCCCCGTGCCCAGTCCCTGCCCGCGCGTCCCCCGACGGTGCGCCGGCACAACCTCGGGCTGCTGCTGGGAGTCCTGCGGACGGCCCCGTCGTCGCGGGCCTCGCTCGCCGCGGCGACCGGGCTGACCCGCGGGACCGTCGCGGGGCTGCTGGACCCGCTGGTCGCCGCGGGGGTGCTCGCGGAGGGGGAGCCGGACCGGAGCGGGGTCGGGCGGCCCGGGACGCCGCTGGCGTTCGCCGGCACCGGGCCCGTCGTGCTGGCCGTGTCGGTCGAGGTCGACGGCGTCGACGCGCTGGTCACCGGCCTGGACGGGCAGGTGGTGCGTCGGTCGCGCCGGCGCCGGGACCACCGCGGCCTCGATCCGGACGCGGTGTTCGGGCGGGCCGCTCGGACCGTGGCGACCCTGGCCGCGCGCACCGGACGCCCGGTGGCCGGGGCCGGGATCGCCGTCCCCGGACCGGTGCACGGCTCCGACGGCGCGGCGGTGCTGCTGCGGGCCCCGAACCTGCCCCTGCTCGACGGCTGCCGCCCCGCCGAGCACACCGACGCGCTCGGCGGGGTGCCGCTGCTCGTCGGCAACGAGGCCTCGCTCGGCGCGCTCGCGCACCTGGGCCAGGCCGACGACTTCGTCTACGTCTCCGCCGACGTCGGGATCGGCGGCGGGATCGTCGTCGACGGGCGGGTGCTGCCCGGTGCCCGCGGCGTCGCCGGGGAGATCGGGCACGTCGTGATCGAGCGCGACGGGCGGCGCTGCGGCTGCGGCGGCACCGGCTGCGTCGAGGTCTACGCGGGCCTGCCCGCCCTGCTCGGCGACGCGGGCGTCGCCGACGTCGCCGCGCTGCGGACCGCCGCCCGCGCGGGGGACCCGGCCGCGACGGAGGCGCTGGCCCGGGCCGGCACCGCGCTCGGGACGGCGCTGACGTCGGTGCTCCACGTCGTCGACGTCGGCACCGTCGTCCTCGGCGGCAGCTACGCGGAGCTGGGCACCTGGCTGGCCCCCGCGGTGCGGGCGGAGCTGGTGCGGCGCGGTGTCGCGACCGGGCCGGACGTCGCGGTGGTCGTGTCCCCGCACGGCCGCGCGGCCACCGTCACCGGTACCGCCCGCGCCGTCGCCGACCGGGTGCTGGGCGAGCCGGACCTGCTGCTCGCCGGCTGAGCCGGCCTCAGGCCAGCACCCAGGTGTCCTTCGCCCCGCCGCCGCGCGAGGAGTTCACGATCATCCCGCCGGGCGGGGCGACCCGCGACAGCGCCGCGGGCAGCACGTCGACCTCGGGCACTCCGCCGGCACCGGGGGACTGCACCGCGAAGACCCGCAGGTCGACGGACTGGGGCTGCAGGGCACCGTCGGTGAACGTGGGGTGGGTGGAGATCCCGACGAGGTCCTGGGCGACCCAGCCGGCCGGGGTGGCCCGGATCGCCTCGGCCACCCGGTCCAGCTCGGCCCGATCGGCGTACGGGCCGATCACGATCCCGGCGCCGCCGTAGCCGTCGACGGGTTTGAGCACCAGCTGGTCGAGCCGGTCCAGGACCTGCTCACGGGCCGCCGGGTCGACGCAGGGCAGCGTCGGCACCGAGGCCAGCACGGGCTTCTCGCCGAGGTAGTAGCGGATCATCTCCGGCACGTAGGCGTAGACCAGCTTGTCGTCGGCGACGCCGTTGCCGGGCGCGTTGCGCAGCGCGACCCGTCCACGGGCCATCGCCGCCCACAGCGCACGACCGAGCGGCCGGTGGTCGGCGCCGCGGGCGGTGGCGAGCTCGTTCTCGTCCATCCGACGGTAGAGGGTGGTGATCCGGCGCCGCCGCCCGCCGCCGACGAGGAACACCGCGCCGTCGGTGACCTGCAGCCGCGCCGGGGTCACCAGCGGGACGTCCATCGCCTCGGCGAGCAGCTGGTGCTCGAAGAACGCCGGGTCCACCTCGCCCGCGGTCAGCAGCGCGGCCTCCCCGTCGGGCCCGTCGGGGTCGCCCGCCGCGAGCGCGGCGCGCAGCCGTTCCGGCACGTCGTCGAGGTGGCGGACCTCCGACGGCGACTCGAGGTCGGGCAGCACGCTGCGGATCAGCCGCCGGCTCATCATCGAGAACCCGATGCCCGACGGGACCCGCAGGTTGTCCTCCAGCACGACCCAGCCGTCGGCGTCGTCGCGGACCAGGTCGATGCCGCCGACGGCGATCCGGACGGCGTCCGGGGGCACCAGCGCGCCGGAGCGGGTGCGACCGGGGGCCTGCTCGACCACCGACCCCGGGACGACCCGGTCCCGCACGATCTCGCGGCGGCCGTAGACGTCGCGGACGAAGCACTCGAGCGCCCGGATCCGCTGCTCCAGCCCGGACGCCAGGTGCGCCCAGTCCTGGGCCTCGATGATCCGTGGCACCAGGTCCAGCGGGAACAGCCGCTCGCCGTCGTCGCCGGGCTCGACGCCGGGCACCGGGAAGGTCACCCCGCGGGCGCGCTGCTCGGTGCGCAGGGCGGCTTCCGCCGCGGCCAGGCCGCGCGGGCCGAGCCGCTCCAGGGACCGGAACAGCCAGCCGTAGCCGGGCCGGACGGCGCCGGTCGCGTCGACGGCCTCGTCGTAGCGGGGCGGGACGTAGCCGTGCAGCAGCTCCGGCGCGGACGGCACGGTCTCCGCGGGGGCCGACGGCGGCCGCTCGCCGTGCGTGCGTGCCAGCAGGTCGTCGACGACGTCGGCCAGCGAGCCGCGACGCCCGAAGGCCCGCCGCTGCGCCGCCGCGCCCGACCCGCGGGCCAGGACGCCCTCGGCGAGCTCGGCGACCTGGTCGTGGTCGCCGACCTCCTCCAGCCACGGCCGCAGCTCCTCGACCAGCCCGCGCAGCTGCATCGACGGGGAGCTCAGCGTCGGGGGACCGCCGGGGGCCCGGCCGATGTCGACGAGGTCGCCCTCCAGCCCGGACCGTGCGGCCCGCCACCCGGCCGCGCGCAGCAGTTCGTACCGGGCGCGGGGCAGCGGCCTGCCCGCCTCGGTGTCGGCGCGGGCGCGGGCGACCAGGGCACGGAACAGTCCCGCGACCAGCACGACGTCGTCGACGTCGGGGCAGGCGTCGCACAGTCGCAGCTCGACGGTCGGCAGGTGCGCGCTGGGGCGGACGTCGAAGTAGAGCATCCCGGCGTCGCTGATCGTCCCGGACGCGATGAGCTCGTCGATCATCGCGTCGTACTCGGCGGCGGTGGTGACGTCACCGGGTGGTCCCGCGGTGGGCCAGCGCTGCCAGATCATGCTGCGGTAGCTGGCGTAGCCGGTGTCGTGGCCGCGCCAGTACGGCGAGCTGGCGGTGATCGCGAGCAGGGTCGGCAGCGCGGGCGCGACCCGGCGCGAGACCTGCACGGCGGTGTCGCGGTCGGGGACGTCGACGTGCACCTGCACCCCGCAGATGTGCTGCTCGCGCACCAGCATCTGGTACTCGTGCTGCATCCGCTCGTAGCGGGCGCCGGCCGAGATGTCGTCGCCGGACAGGTCGACCAGCGGCACCGTCCCGGCCGCGACGACACCCAGCCCCAGCGGCTCGGCGGCCTCGCGCAGCCGGTTGCGCAGGCGTCGCACGTGGGCGCGCAGCTCGTCCAGCGACGGGGTCGCGGGCGAGTTGGTCTCGACCAGCGACCGTTGCAGCTCGGGGAAGAACTCCGCCCCGTCCAGGTGCTCCAGCAACCGTTCCGCGTCGGGCGCGGCCCGGCGGTCGGCCAGGCCGACCACGTGGAACTCCTCCTCGACCCCCACCAGCGGCACGTTCCCCACGGCCGGTGACGCTAGGTGGCTCCTGTTACGTCCGTGTGTCCCGCGGCGATCACGCCCGACACTGCGTCGGCCGCTGGGCCGGACGGCGGTACCGAATCGTCTGTCCGGACCAGTTTCCACTGGGTGTTTTCGCTAGCGTGTCCGGATCCGCCGACCCCACGGAGCCGCCATGACCGCCGGCCGCCGCGCGCGGGCCCTGGTCGCCCTGGTCCAGGTGCTCGGGCTCGCCGTGTGGTTCTCCGCGTCCGCGGTGCTGCCCGAGCTGCGCGCCGAGTGGAACCTGTCCGCGACGGCCGGGGTCTGGCTGACGACGTCGGTGCAGCTCGGGTTCGCCGCCGGCGCGGTGGTCTCGGCGGTGCTGACCCTCGCCGACCGGGTCCCGCCGCAGCGGTTGCTCGCGGCCGGCGCGGCCGCGGCCGCGGCGTGCACGCTGCTGCTCGCCGCCGTCGTCGACGGGCCGGTGGCGGCGCTGGTGCTGCGGACGCTGACCGGGGTGTGTCTCGCGCTCGTCTACCCGGTCGGCATGAAGATCATGACGTCCTGGTCGGATCGGTCGCGCCGGGCCCGCGACCTCGGCGTGCTGGTCGGCGCGCTGACCGTCGGGTCGGCGCTGCCGCACCTGATCGGTGGGCTGCCCGGGCTGCCGTGGCGCGGGGTGCTCGCCGGCGCCGCGCTGTGCGGGCTCGCGGCGGCCGCGCTGGCCCACTGGTGCCTGCGTCCCGGACCGGCGCTCGCCCCGGCCCCGCCCCCGGACACCGGCTACGCGCTGCGGCTGCTCCGGGAGCTCGGCCCGCGGCTGGTCGTGCTCGGCTACCTCGGGCACATGTGGGAGCTGTACGCGCTCTGGACCTGGCTGGGCGCCGCACTCGCCGGTGGCGACCCCGGCCCGTCGGAGCACCTGCTGGTGTTCGTGGCGGCCGGTCTGGGCGGCGCCGCCGGCTGCGTGCTGGGCGGCCGCGCCGCGGACCGCTACGGACGCGTCCCGGTGATCGCGACGGCGCTGCTGGTCAGCGGCGTCTGCTGCCTGGTGTCCCCCCTCGTGATCGGCGCGGCGCCCCTGCTGGTGAGTGCGTTCTGTGTGCTGTGGGGCACGGCCGCCGTCGCCGACTCCGCGGTCCTGACGACGGCGACGATCGAGATCGCCGACCCCCGCTACACCGGCACCGCCCTGACCGTGCAGACCGCGCTGGGGTTCCTGCTCACCGTCGCCGGGATCGCGACGGTCCCGGTGGTCGCGGCCGCGGTCGGATGGCAGGCGGCGCTCGTGGTGCTCGCCGTCGGCCCGGCGCTGGGACTGCCCGCGGTGCTCGGACTGCGCCGGCACCTGCCCGCCGCGCCGGCTCCTTCGGTCACCCCCTCGGCCGGCCCCGCCGCGGGCCTTCCGATGGGCCTGCCGACGGTCGAGCTCCCCCGGATCGCGACGGACGACCACCCGACCGCGCCGCTGCCCCGGGTGGTGGCCGGGCCGCCGACCGTGGAGCTGTACCGCCTGCGCCGGGCGGCGGGCGTGGAACCCGACCCGTCCGGTGTCGCCGGCCGAGTCGCGCGCGTGCTGTCCGACCGGTCCCGGGGCGCCGCCCCACCGGCTGCTGTCCAGCCGGTCGCTCCCCAGCCGAACGCAGCCCAGCCGAACGCAGCCCAGCCGGTCGCTCCCCGGCTCGACGGCGTCCCGCCCGACACGGCCCCGTCGGCCGCCCGCCGATCGGGGTGGGGCACCAGTGCGGCTCCGCGACGGCGGGACCGACCGGGCGAGTGACCCCGGAGCATCGGCAGGCAGGCCGCGGCGGCCACCGGGATCGCGGCGCCGGGGCGGAGCCCGCAACGGACCGCACCCGGCCGGTCGTGCAGGGATTCGCTTACCCGGTAAGCGAATCCACTCGAGGGGCGCCGTCACCCGAGGTCGGCGACCCCGAGCGGTGACGACCTGCACCATCGCTCCCGGCTCCCGGCTCCCGGCTCCCGGCTCCCGGCTCCCGGCTCCCGGCTCCCGGCTCCCGGCTCCCGGCTCCCGGCTCCCGGCTCCCGGCTCCCGGCTCCCGGCTCCCGGCTCCCGGCTCCCGGCTCCCGGCTCCCGGCTCCCGGCTCCCGGCTCCCGGCTCCCGGCTCCCGGCACCGCCCGGCTCTCGGCACCGCCCGGCTCCCGCGGCGTGATCGGCAGACCCTTGTTCTGCGAATTCGCTTACCCGGTAAGCGAATTCGCAGAGGGGACATCCGGAACCGCGGCACCGGAACCCCCGGCCGCCCGGGCGATCCGCCGCAGGTCCGTGTGCTGCGCTGCCGCCTCGTCGGGCGTCATCGGGTCGCCGTGCCCGGGCACGAACACCCGGGTGGCGACGGCCGAGGGTGCCGTGCCGACGTCGAGCAGCAGCCCCACGGCGGCCGCCCAGTCCCGGGGGTAGGCGTCCGGCCCGAACGACGGCGGCGCTCCGTTCTCCAGCAGGTCCCCGGCGAAGAGCACGCCCGCGTCGGGGACGTGCACCGCCAGGTCGTGTCCGGTGTGGGCGGGGCCGGGATGCACGAGCTGCACGACGCGTCCGCCCAGGTCGACCGGGTGCACCGAGCCGGCGCGGGGACAGACGGGGCGGTCGGGGAGCACCGGGACAGTGGCGGCGAGCGCGTCGGCCGTCGCGGCGGCGGTCGAGCCGCCTGTGCCCCCGGTGTCTCCGGAGTCGCGGTAGTGCCGGACCCAGTGGGCGCGCTGCGCGGCGGCCGTCGCCAGGAGCGCGCCGGCGCAGCCGGCCTGGGCGTACACCGGGGCGCCGGGGAACGCGGCGGTGCCGAAGCAGTGGTCGAAGTGTGCGTGGGTGAGGGCCACGACGACCGGCAGTGCGGTCACCGCACGCACCGCGGCGGCGAGCTCGGCGCCCTGGGCAGTGTCGCCGCGGGTGTCGATCACCAGCGCCGCGGAGGTGCCGAGCACGAGGCCGGTGGTCAGGTCCAGCTCGTCGTGCCGGCGAGCGAGCACACCGTCGGCGAGCTCCACCCAGCGCCCGTCCGCCCGCTGCCCGTCCGCCCGCTGCCCGTCCATCCGGTGATCCTCGCGCTCAGACCGCGATCGCGGCGGACCGGCCCAGGGCGTCGGTTCCCGGGCCGAGCACCTCAGCGGTCCCACGGGCCACCCGCTCGGCCGTCCAGGCACAGGCCAGGGCGTCGAGGACGTCGTCGAGCCGGGCGGCGGTGGGCAGGTCACCGAGCGACGCGGCGGAGGGGACCCACCCCGACAGCGCCGCGACCCGCTGGCCCGCCCCGCGCGCGGTCTTCTTCGACGCGAACGCCACCGCCGGTGCCATCGTGCGGAACGACAGCTCCGGGTGCGTCTCGACCACCGACGACGGCAGCCGCACCCGCTGGAACTCCCGGATCTTGTCGACGATGTGCCAGGTCTGGAGGCTGATCTTCTTCCCCGTGACGGCCTGGGCGGCGGCACAGGCCTCCTCGTAGGTCTGCGCGTCGAGCACCGGAGCGGGCGGGGTGGGGAACAGCGAGGACCGCGCCCGGCCCAGCCGCGCCGACGCGAGGACCTCGGCCTCGCGCCGCTGCGCACCGGCCGGGACCGACAACGGGATGTCGACCCCCACGGCGTCGCACCCGGCCGTCGCGGCCAGCACCGACGCCGCGTCGGGGACCACCGTCCACCTCACCTCACGTGCTGCTCCGCTGCCGGAGAGCACGCACACCACCCAGCCACCCGGGACCCCGTCCACGCCGCCGATCCGCATGGGGGAGGATCGTGCCCCGTGCGCGTCTACCTGGGCAGTGACCACGCCGGTTTCGAGGTCAAGGGCAAGCTCGTCGAGTACCTGACCGAGAAGGGGATCGAGGCGATCGACGTCGGGGCGCCGACCTACGACGCCCTCGACGACTACCCCGCGTGGTGCATCGAGACCGCGCGGCGCGTGGTCGAGGACCCGACGTCCCTCGGCATCGTGCTCGGCGGATCCGGCAACGGCGAGCAGATCGCCGCCAACAAGGTGCAGGGCATCCGCGCCGCGCTGGCGTGGAACGAGGCCACCGCCACCCTCGCCCGCGAGCACAACGACGCCCAGATCATCGGCATCGGCGCGCGGCAGCACTCGTTCACCGAGGTCGTCGCGATCGTCGACGCCTTCATCGCCACCCCGTTCTCCGGCGACGCGCGCCACCAGCGCCGCATCGACCAGGTCCTCGACTACGAGCGGACCGGGAAGATCGAGCTCCCCGCGTCCTGATCCCGAGTCCTGACCCGGAGCCGAGATGCCCGAGGGACACACGCTGCATCGGCTGGCCCGGCTGCACCGGAAGCTGTTCGTCCGCCGGCCGGTCGGCGTCTCCAGCCCGCAGGGCCGCTTCGCCGCCTCCGCGGCACTGCTCGACGGCGAGGTGATGACCGGCGCCGAGGCGCACGGCAAGCACCTGTTCCACCGCTACGGCCGCGACCGCGTCGTGCACGTCCACCTCGGGCTGTACGGCACGTTCGTCGAACAGCCGCTGCCCGCGCCGGAACCGGTCGGGCAGCTGCGGATGCGGCTGGTGGGGCAGACCCACTACGCCGACCTGCGCGGCCCGACCGCCTGCGAGCTCCTCACCTCGGCCGAGGCCCGCGCGCTGCGGGCCCGGCTGGGTGCGGACCCGCTGCGTCCCGACGCCGACCCGGACACGGTCTGGGCCCGGATCTCGGCCTCGCGCAGCCCGCTCGCGACGTTGCTGATGGACCAGAAGGTGCTCGCCGGCGTCGGGAACGTCTACCGCGCCGAGGTCCTGTTCCGGCACGGCCTGGACCCGCAGCTCCCGGGCCGGGCGCTGGACCGGGGGACGTGGGACGCGATGTGGGCCGACCTGGTCGTGCTCATGCGTGACGGCGTGCGGACCGGCCGCATCGACACCGTCCGCCCCGAGCACGACCCGCGCCGCCGCGGAGAGCCCGGGCGCACGGACCGGCACGGCGGGGAGGTCTACGTCTACCGCCGCGCCGGGATGGACTGCCTCGTCTGCGGGACGCCGGTGCGGCACGCCGAGCACCAGAACCGCAACCTGTTCTGGTGCCCGCGCTGCCAACCGGCAGCCGTCTAGGGAGGCGGCCTAGGGTGGCGGCCGTGGTGGAGCAGAAGCCGATCGAGTGCTGGATGACCGACATGGACGGCGTCCTCGTCCGCGAGGGCACCATCGTCCCGGGGGCGGACACCCTGTTGTCGCGGCTGCGCGACAAGGGCGTCCCGTTCCTGGTCCTGACCAACAACAGCATCCACACCCCCCGCGACCTGCGCTACCGGCTGCAGGCCACCGGCCTCGACGTGCCGGAGGAGTCGATCTGGACCTCCGCGCTCGCCACGGCCGCGTTCCTCGGGGAGCAGCGCCCACAGGGCAGCGCCTACGTGATCGGCGAGGCCGGCCTGACCACCGCGCTGCACGACATCGGCTACGTCATCACCGACCGCAACCCCGACTACGTGGTGCTCGGCGAGACCCGCACCTACAGCTTCTCCTCGATCGCCACCGCGATGCGCCTGGTGGAGCAGGGCTCCCGGTTCGTCGCCACCAACCCCGACGCGACCGGCCCGTCGCCCGAGGGCATCCTCCCCGCGACCGGCTCGGTCGCCGCGATGATCTCCAAGGCGACCGGGGTCGACCCCTACTTCGTCGGCAAGCCGAACCCGCTGATGATGCGGGCCGCGCTCAACCGGCTCGGTGCGCACTCGGAGTCCACGGTCATGATCGGCGACCGGATGGACACCGACATCCTCGCCGGGCTGGAGGCCGGGATGCGCACGGTGCTGGTGCTCTCGGGGATCACCAAGGAGCACGAGATCGACCGGTTCCCGTTCCGCCCGAACCGGGTCGTCTCCTCGGTCGCGGACCTGATCGACGACGTCTGACCTGCGGGGTTGCGAACTACACCGATGTGGTTCACCCTCGAACGCATGTACGGAGAACTGGTGTCCTGGCAGCGGTGCGCCGCCTGCGGCGCGGAGGCCGAGCTCCCCGGTGACGAGACGGCGGGCGTCGCCGTCCCGTGCCCGGACTGTCCCGGCTCGATGACCGAGGAGTTCAGCTGGGACGCGGTCGCGGCCTGAGCGACCCGCTCAGATCTTGAACCCCAGCGCGCTGGGCTCGCCCCGGCGCAGCGCCGCGACGTGCTCGACGACCGTGGTCAGCGAGTGCAGGTCGTGGCCGTTGCGCATGGCCGAGACCAACGCGCGCTCGGCGGCCTCGATGCCCTCGGCGGTCTCGACGACCTCGGCGAGCCGGTCCGGCGCGGCGATGAGCAGCCCGTCGTCGTCGCCGCACACCAGGTCGCCCGGGCTCACGACGAGCCCGCCGAACGACACCATCTCGTCGACGGTGCCGGGGTCGCTCGTGCTGCCCGACGCCGGGCAGGTCCCGCGGGCGAACACCGGCAGCCCGATCCCGCGCAGCCCACGGATGTCGCGGACCAGCCCGTCGACGACGATCCCGGCCAGCCCGCGCCGCTTCGCCTCCGTCGCGAACAGCTCACCGGACACGGCGCGGTGACCACCGGCCCCGGCGACGACGAGCACCGAGCCGGGGCGGGCCGCGGACAGCGCCGCGAACATCGGCAGGTGGTCGTCCACGCACGAGACCGTCACCGCGGGGCCAGCCATCGACACGTCCGGGACCAGGGCCCGGATCGCCGGGTCCACCACGGGCAGCGACTTGTCGGCGTCGCACAGGGAGGACACCTGCAGCTCGCGCAGACGGTCGAGGAGATCGGGCATGGACGTCATCCTGTCGCACCTCCCGCCGTTGCGCGTCGTCGAGCGTCGGCGGCGCGCGCGGCGATCTCCGAGCGGCGCACCTTCCCGGCGTCGTCGCGCAGCGGGTGGTCGACGACGTCGATGCTCCGTGGCTGTTTCGCCCTGCTCAGGCGTCCGTCGAGGAACTCGCGGAGATCGTTCTCGATGCCCGGTTCGGCCTGCACCACGGCGTGCACGACGTGCCCGTAGTCGGCGTCGGGCAGCCCGACGACGACGGCGTCGCGCACCCCGGGGTGCGCGGTCAGCGCGGCCTCGACCTCGGCCGGGTACACGTTCGCGCCGCCGACGAGGATCATGTCCGAACGTCGGTCGGCCAGGTACAGGTAGCCGTCGGCGTCCAGCGAGCCCATGTCGCCGAGTGACTCCCAGCCGTCCCGCTCGCGCGCGGAGGCACCCAGGTAGTGGTACGTCGGCGCCCCGCCGGACCGCATCCAGATCTCGCCGGTGACGCCGGGGCCGAGCTCGCGGCCGTCGTCGTCGCGGACCGTGATCTCGCCGCGGGTGACCCGTCCGACCGAACCCGGGTGGGCCAGCCAGTCGCGGCCGTCGATCGCGGTACCGGCCTGGGACTCGGTGCCGGAGTAGATCTCGAGCACCGTCTCCGCGCCGACCCGGTCGATCCAGCCGCGCTTGACCTCCGGCGGGCAGGGCGCGCCGACGTGCAGCACGGTCCGCAGGGTGCTGAGGTCGCAGGCGGCCCAGTCCGCGTCGGGCAGGCGCAGCATCCGGCTCATCATGGTCGGCACCGCGTAGAGCCAGGTCACGCCGTACGCGGGGATCATCGACAGTGCCCGGGCGGCGTCGAACCGGCCCATGAGCACGACGTGGTGGCCCTGCAGCAACGCCATCAGCGTGAACATGAACGGGGCGTTGTGGTGCAGCGGTGCGGTGCAGCCGAACACGCCGTCGCGGTCGATGCGCAGCCCGTCGGCGCGGGCCAGGACCTGTTCGACGCAGGCGGCCTGACCGGCGACGATCACCTTCGGCGTGCCGGTCGACCCGCCCGAGGTGGGTGCCTTCCAGCTCGGCCCGATCACGTCGGGGAGCGGGCCGTCGGGGTACCCGTCGGCGTCGACCGGGGTGTCGACGACGAGCGCCGGCGCGGCGACCGCGAGCACCGCGTCGCGCTCGGCGGCGGGCAGCCGGGCCGACAGCGGCTGGGGCACCGCACCGATCTTCCACG
The DNA here is from genome assembly GCF_001932475.1 of Pseudonocardia sp. Ae717_Ps2. Lineage (NCBI taxonomy): Bacteria > Bacillati > Actinomycetota > Actinomycetes > Pseudonocardiales > Pseudonocardiaceae > Pseudonocardia > Pseudonocardia sp. Ae717_Ps2. The sequence continues at coordinate 4,402,074 of NZ_MCIS01000001.1, read as the reverse complement.
CCGCGACCGAGCACTCGAGGTGCGCGGCGGTGTTCGGCAGCGCGATCGACACCAGGTCCCCGCGCCGGACCCCGCGGTCGGCGAACGCCCTGGCCAGGAGGTTGGTACGGGCGTCGAACTCCGCGCGGGAGCGCACCACGCCGGTACCGTCGGGGCTGTCCTCGGTGACCATGGGGCGGTCCGGGTCGGCGGCGACGAGCGCGCGCAGCCGGGCGGCGAGCGCGGTCGCGCCCGCGGGCACCTCGGGCTCGGGGAAGCGAGGTACGGGGGCAGGTGCGGTCATGCGGTCCTCCCGGTCGTTCCGGTGACGGCGGGGTCGAGCCGCTCGTCGTCGGGGACCGGACCGCGGGCGAGCACGTACCGGGCCGCCGCGAGCGAGACGAGCACGATCACCAGCGAGTACCCGACGACGGGCGCGATCGACCCGGTCGCGGCCAGCAGCGACTGCCCCACCAGCGGAGCGGTGCCACCGAACAACGTGCCGGCCAGCGCGTAGGACAGCGAGATCGCGGTGTAGCGCATCCGGGCGGGGAACGCCTCGGCCAGCATCCCGGCCAGGATCGCGTAGTACATCGTGTGCGGCAGCGTCGCGAGCGCCATGCCCAGCGCGGCCAGCCCGAAGCTCCCGGTGGAGATCAGCCAGAACATCACCGGGAACAGCGGGAGCTCGATCAGCAGCAGCGCGGTGACGACCGTCCGCGGGTTCCACCAGGTCGCCATGAACGCCCCGATCGGCTGCGTGAAGAACTGCACGGTGGAGCTGATCAGCACGACGTTGAGGAACACCTGCCGGTCGAATCCGAGGTCGTTGACCGCCCAGGACAGGGCGAACGTGTTCTTGAAGTACGCCGCCGCGGCCACCAGCGCGCACGCACCGACCGAGACGACCACCAGCGTGGTCCGTTCCCGGAGCAGCTCCGCGAGCGGGAACCGTGCCGTCGTGCCCCGTGCCCGCATCGCGACCAGCGCGGGGCTCTCCTCGATCCGCAGCCGGATCACCAGCCCGACGACGACCAGCGCCGCGGACACGAGGAACGGCACCCGCCACCCCCAGGAGAGGAAGGAGTCCTCCGGCAGCATCGCGACGAGCGCGAACGAGCCGGTGGCGAGCATCTGCCCGGCGGGGCTGCCCTGCTGGGCGAAGGCGCCGTAGAGGATCCGGCGGTTCTTCGACGCGTGCTCCGAGGCGATCAGCACCGCGCCGCCCCACTCGCCGCCGACCGCGAGACCCTGCACCAGCCGGGCCACGACGAGCAGGACCGGTGCGAGGACGCCGATGTCGTCGTAGACCGGGAGCAACCCGATCGCGAGCGTGGAGACCCCCATCAGCAGCAGCGTCGCGACCAGGGCGGTCTTGCGGCCGAGCCGGTCACCGAGGTGGCCGAAGACGATCCCGCCGACGGGCCGGGCGAGGAACCCGACCCAGAACGTCGCGAACGAGGCCAGCACCCCCGCGGCGGGGGAGGCGTTCGGGAAGAACAGCGGCCCCAGCACCAGTGCCGCGGCGGTGCCGTAGATGTAGAAGTCGTACCACTCGATGGTGGTGCCGACGAACGAGGCGATACCCGCCTTGCGGCGCATCGACGGTGTGCTCGTGCTCAACCCGGTGCCCCCTTGCACTCGTCGCGCGCCCACGCCGTCGTGACCGCCGCCACGCAACGGTAGAACAGCATTGCGACGTCATCGGGACGCTCTGGCTTCCGTTCCTGTCGGGCGGTCGACATGATGGCGCGGTGGAGCTACGGCAGCTGGAGTCGTTCGTCCTCGTCGCCGAGGAGCTGCACTTCGGGCGGGCCGCGGCCCGGTTGCAGGTCTCGGGACCGCCGCTGTCCCAGCAGATCCGCCGGCTCGAACGGGAGGTCGGCACGACGCTGTTCGACCGGCACACCCGTGCCGTCGCGCTCACCCCGGCGGGCACGGCGTTCCTGCCCCGGGCCCGTCGCGCCCTCGCCGCCGCGGACGAGGCGAAGGAAGCCGCCCGCGAGGCGGCCGCCGGCGGGACCGGGTCGGTCCGGCTCGGGTTCGCCGGGCCCAGCTCGAACGCCTGGCTGTACCGGACCGCCCGCCGGTTCCGCGCGCACCGTCCCCGTGCCCGGCTGGTGCTGGTGACCGGCCGGTTCTCCGGTGAGCTGGCCGAGGACCTGCGCGCCGACCGGGTCGACGCCGCACTGATCCGCACCCCGGTCGACGCCGACGGCCTGGTCGTGCACGAGATCGACCGGCACCGGCTCGTCGCCGCGCTGCCCGAGGAGCACCCGCTCGCCGGGCGGGAGGTGATCGGCCTCGCCGAGCTGGCCCACGACCCGTTCGTCGCTTATCCGGCACGTCGGATGGCCGTCATGCGGACCTCGGTCGACGCCGCGTGCCTGCACGCGGGGTTCCTGCCGCGCATCGAGCAGGAGGCCCCCGAGACCCACACCCTGCTGTCGCTGGTGGGTGCCGGTGTCGGGGTGGGGCTGGCGCTGGAGGCGACGGCCGAGCTGCGCACGCCGGGGGTGGTACTGGTGCCGCTGACCGACCCGCCGGAGGTGCCGCTGGCGCTGGCGTGGAAGGCGGGCACGGTGAACCCGGTGCTGGCGGCGTTGCTGCAGGCGGCCGGTGTGGGTGGGGCGGCCGTGCGGGGTGTCGGGTCGGGCTGACACCCCGCACGGCCGTTCTGCCTGCTCAGCCGCCGACGCCGGCCCGGGCCATGTAGTCGATCATCGCCTGGTCCGGGCCTCCCGCCGCGGCCACCTCGCCGGGGTTCTCGTCCCGCAGCCGGTACAGCTGCCGGCGCAACGACTCGTCGCCGTGGTGGAAGGCCGCCAGCAGCTCCGACCACCGCGCCGCGAGCGCCTGCACGCGCGGCTCCGACGGGTCGGTGCCGGCGTCCATCTCGGCCCGGACGGCGGCGATCAGCCCCGGCCACGCGGCCGCGGTCGTCTCGCCCTCGGCACGTCGCGCCCGGAGCGCGGCGACCTGCTCGGGAGTGAAGTACTGCGCGAAGGTGTCGTTCACCCTGCTCACCTCGTCGATCATCATCAACACGTCCGACGGGTCGGGGTCCGGAGCCTCCCGGAGCCGGTCGACGACCGCCGCGAGCGTGCCCCGCAGGGCGTGCAGCGCGGCCAGTCTTGCGTCGACCTGGTTCAGGTGCGCGGTGAGGACCTCGGCAAAGGACCCCGACGACAGCAGCCCGCCGATGGCGTCCAGCGGCAGCCCCAGCTCCCGCAGAGCGACCACCTGGTAGACGCTGCGGACATCCTGGTCGTCGTAGACCCGGTGACCCGAGGACGTCCGTGCCGACGGCACGACCAGTCCCCGCTCCTCCCAGTGGTGCAGGGTGCGCACCGTCAGCCCGGTCGCCCGGGCCAGCTCGCCGACCTTCACCCCGTGCCCCTCCCCGTCGCACCGCCACGTCGTGGCGGCATGATGGACGGTGCCGCCTCACGTCGCGTGAGGTGCAAGCCCCGACCGGCACCGTTCTGCCGCGACACGCCGGACTTGGCGACACGCCGGTCACGAATTCACCCCCGCGGGTGGTCGGGCCCCGTCCACGGGTCGGGCATCCCGTCACGCTTCGCGTCCGTCGCCCCGTCCGTGGGGACGGAGGGTGTCCGGCGTCCAGGACGAACCCGTTCCGTCCGGTTCACACCACACGTTCGGTACCCGTGGTGACCGTGTCACCCGGTGGTGTCGTTCGCGTATCCCCGCCGGTGAGCACCTGCCTACTGTCCGCTTGCCGTGACGCACAGGCGTCCCGGTGGTGCTCACGGGAATCGTGAGGCACGTCCGTCCCACCGGACACGATCGGGGAGAACGACATGCGCAGGAAGCTCGCGGTCACCGGCGTCGCCGTCATCGCCACCATGGTGGCCTTCAGCCCGCTGGCGTCGGCTGCGCCCGCGCCGAAGGACGACGACGGTGACTCCTTCGTCCAGGACGTCGGCAACACCAGGGGCGACCAGTTCGGCCTGGTGAACCTGGACGACGTCAACGTCCTCAACAACGCGAACATCTGCCCGGGCATCAACGCGACCCTGGGCAACGTCCTCGGGATCCTCGGTGGCGGCGCGGCCCAGACCCGGGACAACCCCACGAAGTGTGACTGACCCGCACACGCCTCCGCCCCCTGCACCCCGCCACGGGGTGCAGGGGGCGGTTCCGTGCCGGGGTGGGATCAGTGGAAGACGTAGTCCGACGGCTCGACACGGCGGGTGCGCTCGTCGTACTCGCGCATGTAGCCGGGCCAGTTGGTGACGATCCGCCCGGTGTCGTCGCGGTACCAGGAGTCGCACCGGGTCCACGCGGTGCCGGGGAACCGGGCCTGGATCTCCTCGTCGTAGGCCCGCTCGACCTCGGGGCGGACCTCCATGCCGGACGCGCCGCGCCGGGCCGCCTCCTGCAGGGCCTCGCGGACGTAGCGGACCTGGTGCTCCAGGTACCGGATGATCGAGCCGCCCGAGGTGTTGGTGTTGGGGCCGTAGAGCACGAACAGCGACGGGAACCCGGGCACGGTCATCCCCAGGTAGGCGTGCGCGCCGTCGGACCACTCGGTGCGCAGCGACCGCCCACCCGGACCACTGATCTCCATCGGGAACATGAAGTCGGTCGCCGCGAAGCCGGTGCCCCAGATGATGGTGTCGACCTCGTGCAGCGTGCCGTCCTCGGTGCGCACCCCGGTCGGCTCGATCGCGGCGATCCGCGACGTCTCGACCTCGACGTTGGGCCGCTGCAGCGCGGGCAGCCAGTGTGAGCTGAACAGGATGCGCTTGCAGCCGAAGGTGTAGTCCGGCCAGACCTTGCGGCGGACCTCCGGGTCGCGCAGCTGGGCCCGCATGAACAGCGTCGACCAGAGCCGCCCCAGCCGTCCCCAGGTGGCGGGGTGGCGGATCATCAGCGTCAGCGTCTCGCAGTACTCGGTGATGAACCGACGGCGCGCGGCCTGCAGGCCGGGCACCCGGGCGATCGCGGCCCGCCACCACGCCGGGAACCTCCGGTTCCGCCGCGGCAGGAACCAGTTCCCGGATCGCTGGAACACCGTCATGTGCCCCACCTCGGGGGCGATCGCCGGCACGAACTGCACGGCGCTGGCGCCGGTCCCGATCACGGCGACGCGGCGTCCGCGCAGGTCGTGGTCGTGGTCCCAGCGCGCGGAGTGGAACATCGTCCCGGTGAAGGAGTCGACTCCGGGCAGGTCGGGGGAGACCGGCCGGTTGAGTTGCCCGGTCGCGACGATCAGCACGTCGCAGGTCCAGGTGCGGCCGTCGTCCGCGGTGACCGTCCACGGTCCGTCGGCCTCGTCGCGGCGGGCGTCGACGATCCGCACACCGGTCTGCACCAGCTCGTCGATCCCGAACTCGGCGGCGACGCCGCGCAGGTAGGCCAGGATCTCCGGCTGCGGTGAGCAGAGCCGCGACCAGTCGGTGCGCTGGGCGAACGAGTACGAGTACAGGTGGCTCGGGACGTCGCAGGCCGCGCCCGGATAGGTGTTGTGCAGCCACGTGCCGCCGATGCCGTCGGCGGCGTCGACGATCGTTACGTCGCGGATGTCGTGGGCGCGCAGCTCGATCGCGGCAGCGATGCCACCGAATCCGGCGCCGACGATGAGAACGCTCGGTGCGTGCATGGGACCTCCCTGTCGCCGCCGGTCACGGTAACGATCGCCCGCGGGGCCCCGGGGGCCCGTCCCGGCCCGCGCGGGCCGTCTGCCACCTCACATTCCGGACACGTGCGGGGCGGCGCGGATCGGAGCACAGTGGAGGGTGAGAGGCCGACACCGGGCCGGCCGGGAACGGAGCACAGTGATGAGCACCGTCGTCGTCGGCGTGGACGGATCGGACGCGGCCCTGGACGCCGTCGCCCGGGCGGCTCGCGAGGCCGCCACCCGGCACGCCGACCTGCTGCTCGTACAGGCCTTCGACGTGGCCCGTCTCTACGCCGACGCCGCCGTCGCACCCCTGCTCGACGACGTCGAGACCTCGATCCGCGAGGAGTCCCGCGCGACCCTCGACGCGGCCCGGCACACCGCCGCGCAGGCCGCACCCGAGGTCGCGGTCGACCTCGCGGAGGACCGGCGGGCGCCGTCGACGGCGCTGGTCGAACGGTCCGCCACGGCCGAGCTGCTGGTGCTCGGGTCCGCCGGGCGCGGTGCGATGGGCACCGCGCTGGGATCGGTGACCCTGGCGGTGGCCTCGCACGCCCAGTGTCCGGTCGTCGTCGTGCGCGGCACCTCGTCGGAGGGACCGGTGCTGGTCGGCGTCGACGGTGGTCCGCTGTCCGACGCGGCCCTGGAGCACGCCTTCGCCGCGGCCTCCGAGCACGGCACCGGCCTGGTCGCCCTGTACGCCTGGCACGACGGCCGCTCCCCGGCACTGCGTGCCGCCGGGGTCTTCGACCGGCTGCGCGACGCCGAGGAGCGCGCGCTCGCCGAGCGGCTCGCGGGCTGGTCGGAGCGCTATCCCGACGTCGCCGTGGAGCGGGTGATCGAGCGCGAGGAGCCGGGGCGGGCGCTGGCCCGGCGCAGTGGTGCGGCGCGGCTGGTCGTCGTCGCCACCCGGGGTCGTGGCGGGTTCACCGGGCTGCTGCTGGGGTCGACCGGTCTGGCCCTGGTCCAGCGTGCGGACTGCCCGGTGATGCTGGTCGGTCCGGCCGCCGCGACGTGAGCGCGGCGCCCCACGTCGGGTGCTCTCCTCAGCCGTGGTGGCGGTAGTCGACGATCGCCCGGTCGGTGCACGCTCCGCAGTCGGCGCCGACGAACTGTGCGGCGGCGGCCGTGTCTCCGCGCAGCTGGTAGTCCAGCCAGGCGGTCAGCAGACCGCGGAACCGGCCTCCGTCGGGGAGCGGCTCGAAGTGGCCGACCCCGGCGAACTCGGCGTAGGCCGCCTCGACCTGGGGGGTGTTCTCGTAGAACGGCTCCACGATCAGCTCCGGCTGCACCGTCGTGTCCCGCTCGCCCGCCAGGTACAGGATCGGGCCCCGGATGCGCTGCGGCACCGCCAGCGGCCCCGGCTGCACGGCGACGGTGGTCGTGATCAGCGGGTCGGCCGCGGCGACCATCGCACCGGCGCCCCCTTGCGAGTGCCCGGTGGCGGCGATCGCCGAGGTGTCGACCCGCTGGTAGTAGGGGCTGCCGGGGTCGGCGTCGGCCCGCACGAGCGTGCGCGCGCCCGCGAGCATCTCCTGCCCGCTGTTGGCCAGCGGGGTGTTGGCGGCGGTGACGAGGTAGCCGTGCGAGGCGAGGTGGATCAGCAGGCCCCGGTAGACGGCGGGGATGCCGCCGGTGCCGTTGCCCCAGGTCACGACCGGGTGCCGGGTGCCGGGTGGACCGAGGTCGGCGGGCCGGAACACGGTGTGGGTCGCCCCGATCTCCTCGGTGACCTCCTCCGGACCCGGCGCGCTCCAACGGTCGATCGGAGCGGTCGTGGTCGTGGTCGCGGTGTGTGCGATCCGACCGGTCGCGGCGGTCGCGGGCTGTGCGGCCGCGACCGGGCCGAGCAGGGCGCCGACGCACAGCACCGCGGTGAGCAGGGGAGTGACACGCACGCTTGTTCCTCCGTCGGGTGATGCCGGGCGCGACCGTGATAAGCAAAGATAGCCAACGTTACTTATACGGTCGAGTGTGGCCTGCCGTACATGGACCACCCAGTAGGGTGGCGAGGTCGAGCGGAAGAGGTGACGGTCGCGGTGGCAGAGTCGGTGTCGGACGCGGTGGGCGCGGAGCGCACACCGACGACGATTGCGGAGGGTGTGTTCTTCACGACCCCACCCGCCCTGCCCCGAGGTCGACACCGGCTCAGCCGCGAGGAGGTCTACACCAAGCGCCGGGAGCGGATGATGATCGCCGCGACCGAGCTGCTGGCCGGCGACGGCTACCGCAACATCGGCGTCCGCGAGATCTGCGCCCGTGCCGGGGTGTCCCTGACGGCCTTCTACGAGGTCTTCTCGGACAAGGACGAGTGCATGTTCGCGGCCTTCGACCGGTTCGTGAACGTGATCGTCGGCGGCTTCGCCGAGGTCCACTACCGCTCCGACGACTGGACCTCGATCATCCGGCACTTCACGCTCGTCTACCTGGACCTGCTGGGCCGCGACATCGTCGTGGCCCGTGCCTTCCTCGTGGAGCTCGAACCGCTGGGCCGGGAGGCCCGGCACCGGAACCGGCTCGCGATGCAGGGCATCGCGGCGCTGCTGGAGGTGCGCCGCCGGGAGTGGGCGGGCGGTGTCGAGGACGATCTGGAGTCCGAGGTGTTCCTCGTGGTCGTCTACGCGTTGCGTCAGCTCGCGGTCGACATCCTCGACGCCCCGAACCCGTCCTTCGACGGCTGCGCCAACCGCTGGACACCCTGGCTCGCCCGTCTGCTGCCCCCGCCGACCGGGTGAGGCCGCGGTCGGTCGGACGCGCACCTCAGCACGCATGCTCGAGGAACCAGGCGTAGGTGTCGGCGAGCCCGTCGCGCAGCTCGACCGTCGGCTGCCAGCCGAGTCCCCGGATCCGGGTGGTCTCCAGCAGCTTGCGGGGCGTCCCGTCCGGACGCCGTCGGTCGGGCACGATCAGCCCCCGGAAGCCGACCACGCCCGCGATCATCGCGGCCAGGTCGCTGATCGCCACGTCGAACCCGCTCCCGACATTGATCGGTTCGGGATCGTCGTAGTGGTCGAGCAGGTGGATCACCGCGCTCCCCAGGTCGTCGGCGTGCAGCAGCTCGCGGCGCGGCGTGCCCGAACCCCACAGCTCGACGGTGCCCGCACCGTGGCGCTCGGCGTCGTGCAGCCGCCGGATCAGCCCGGGGACCACGTGTGAGTCGTGCGGGTCGAAGTTGTCCCCCGGCCCGTAGAGGTTCGTCGGCATCGCCGAGATCCACGGCAGCCCCAGCTGGTTGCGGACCGCCCTGACCTGCATCAACCCGGCGATCTTGGCGACGGCGTAGGCCTCGTTGGTGGGCTCGACCGAGCCCTGCAGCAGGCTGGACTCCCGGATCGGCTGCCCGGCGAACTTCGGGTAGGCGCACGACGAGCCGAGGAACAGCAGCCGTCGGACCCCGGCCCTGGCCGCCGCGTCCATCACGTTGACCTGGATCTGCAGGTTCTCGGAGATGAAGTCCGCGGGCCGGGAGCTGTTCGCCAGGATGCCGCCGACCTTCGCCGCGGCCAGCACCAGCGCCGTGGGACGCAGGTCGAGCAGATGCTCGAACACCGCCGCCCGGTCGCGCAGGTCGAGCTCGTCGCTGGTGGCACCCACGACGTCGGTGAACCCGGCCGCCTGCGCGGCCCGGACGACCGCGGAGCCGGCCAGACCGCGTCGCCCGGCCACGTACAGGCGTGCGTCACGAGGCAGCATCGAGACCCTCCACGACCAGGCGGGTCGCACGCGGAGCGGGCTGCTCGGCGTCGACCATGATGCGGGCGAGTTCCGGGGCGGTGACCCGGGGCGTCCACCCGAGCTCGTCGTGGGCCTTGCCCGGATCCCCGACGAGCGCGTCGACCTCGGAGGGGCGGAGGTAGGACCGGTCGAACCGGACGTGCTGGCGCCAGTCCAGGTTCACGTGGTCGAAGCAGAACCGGGCGAAGTCGCGGACGGTGTAGGCGGTGCCGGTGGCGAGGACGTAGTCGCCGGGCTGGTCGGCCTGGAGCATCCGCCACATGCCCTCGACGTACTCGGGTGCGTAGCCCCAGTCCCGGACGGCGTCGAGGTTGCCGAGGTGGAGGTGTTCCTGCAGGCCCGCGGAGATGCGGGCGGCGGCGCGGGCGATCTTGCGGGTCACGAAGGTCGGCCCGCGTCGGGGGGACTCGTGGTTGAACAGGATGCCGTTGACGGCGTAGATGCCGTGCGCCTCGCGGTAGTTGCGGGTGATCCAGTAGCTGTAGACCTTGGCCGCACCGTAGGGGGAGCGGGGGTGGAAGGGCGTGTACTCGTTCTGCGGCGGCGGACTGGCACCGAACATCTCCGAGCTGCTGGCCTGGTAGAAGCGGCAGTCGAGCCCGACCATGCGGATGGCCTCGAGCAGGCGGGTGGTGCCCATGCCGGTGGTGTTGCCGGTGAACTCGGGTTCGTCGAAGGAGACGCGCACGTGGGACTGGGCGGCGAGGTGGTAGATCTCGCGGGGGTGGATCTTCTCGATCAGCGTGACGAGCCGGGAGGCGTCGGTCAGGTCGCCGTAGTGCAGGAACAGCCGGGCATCGGGCTCGTGCGGGTCCTGGTAGAGGTGGTCGATGCGGCTGGTGTTGAAGGTGGAGGCGCGGCGGATGAGGCCGTGCACCTCGTAGCCCTTGGCGAGGAGCAGCTCTGCCAGGTACGAGCCGTCCTGGCCGGTGATGCCGGTGATCAGCGCGCGGGGCGGGGTGTGGGACATCGGGACTCCTGAAGGGGTCAGGCGGTCCGCTGGATGAAGACCATCCACATGGACCGCAGGGGCGGAGGGGTGATCGCCGCGACGGCGCGGAACGCCGACCAGGCCAGCACCGACCGGCCGACGTAGGCCGGTTCGCTGTCGTGGGTGTAGGAGCAGTGGCGGAAGGACGTCTCGGGGAACCAGCGGCGCAGGTCGGCCGCGGTGTTCATCCGGTACGCCGTCGGGAAGGTGTCGCGTTCCTGTTTGCCCGGCTGCACCCGGGCCAGGACCCTGCGGTGCAGCCGGTCGGGGACCAGCCGGGCCGGCAGGGCGATCGACCCCCAGCGGTTGGGGGTGCGGGCACAGATCCAGCCCCCGACCCGCAGCACCCGGGTGAGCTCGGCGGCGGTCCGGGCCGGGTACCGGACGTGCTCGAGGACGAAGTCGGCCACCACCGCGTCGACCGAGGCGTCCGGCAGCGGCAGGAACCCGTCGGGCCCGATCACGTGGGCGCGGTCCAGCGTCGGGTTGGTGGTGACGACCGGGTCGACGTCGGCGCCGACCAGCGCCCCGACCCTGCCGCGCAGTCGTCGCAGCTCCCGGCGGTGCTCGACGGGGTCCTCGACGAAGCAGCCACGGCCCGCACCGAGGTCCAGGACCACGTCGTCCGGCCCGACGAGGGCCCGGACCCGCTGGTAGAACTCCACCGCCCCGTCGAGCCGGGAGAACCCGCCGGCACCGAGCTCGGGCAGCGTGCGGTGTCGGTGGCGTTCCAGCCGTCCGGTCGCCTCCTGCGGGGCCCTCATCGGGACCTCCCGGGCAGGGCACGACGGGCGCGGTGCCGGTAGCGGCCGGTGTCCCCGGGACGGTCCGGGTCCGGCTCCAGCACGTCCGGGTCCCGTGTCGGGGCGGCGGTCGGTTCCGTGTCCCGGTCGGAGGCGTGCCCTCCGGTGTCGACCGACCCCATCGGCGTCACGTGCACGGCGCCCAGCTCGTCGACCGCCGCGGTCAGCTCGTCGGCGCCGGTGGAGTCGGTGCGGCACACCAGCAGGACACCGTCGGCGAGGCGGGCCAGCTCGACCGCCTCGGAGGACTCCCGGACCGCGGGGCCGTCGACGAGCACCACGTCGTAGCGCTCACGCAGCAGCGCCAGCACCCCGGCCATGGCCGGGCCCTGAAGATCGGCCCCGAGCCCGGCACCGGGGCCGCCGGCCACCAGTACGTCGACCCCGGCCGCGTCCCACCGCAGCATCGCGTCCCCGAGCGTCGCCCGGCCCGCGAGGACCTCGGCCAGACCCCGGTCGGGGGGCAGACCGAGGAGCCCGGCGATCCCGGGGTTCCGCAGGTCCGCCTCGACCACGGCCACCCGCTCGGTGCCGGCGAACGCCGCGGCCAGGGCCAGCGCGGTGGTCGTGCGGCCCTCTCCGCGCACGGCGCTCGCCACGGCCAGCACCGCCCGGTTGCCGCCACGGGCGGTCACCGCGGTGCGCAGGCGGCGGGCACCGTCGGTGACCTCGGGGGAGCCGAGCCGGCTCCCGTCGCGTGCCCGCCGGGGGTGCACCGGCAGCCTGCCGAGCAACGGTGCCCCGCTGAGGGCGGGCAACCGGTGGCCGACCCTGCGGTCGGTCGTGTGCCGGACCAGGGCCACCCCCGCCGCGACGATCAGCCCCGCGACGGCGGCGACCGGCGCCGTCGTCGCGAGCCCCGGTGACGAGGGCCGGACGGCCGGGCGCGCCGGGTCGACGGTCTCCAGCTGCACGCCGGAGCGGGCGGACCGTTCCAGCTCCCCGACGACGGCGACCAACCGGCCGGCGACGGCGTTCGCCGTCTCCGCGTCCTGTACCGGATCCGGGCCGGACACGGTCAGCGACAGCACGGTCGACTCCGGCGCCGCGGTGACGGAGATCCGGCCCGCCAGGTCCTCGGCCGGTTCGGCCCGGCCCTGCTGCTCGACCACCGGCACGAGCACCCGGTGGGAGGTCGCGAGCGCGCGGTAGGAGGCGATGCGGTCCTGGGAGAGCAGCGTGCCCTGGTAGGCCGACGTCGGATCGTCGCCGGAGGCGCGGGCGGTGACGTAGATGCTGGTCGTCGCGTCGTAGGTGGGCGGGACGAACAGGGCCGCCAGCGCCGCCAGCAGGACGCCGAGGAGCGCTCCGGCGAGCAGCAGACGGCGGTGGGCGGACAGGACGTGCAGCAGGGTCGCGGAGGTCATACGAGGGCCTTCCCGGAGGGGACGGGCGTCGCGGAGGACGCGTGGAGCCCCGCCAGGAGGGCGGGGGCGGTGTAGAGGTAGAGGTCGGCGAGCTGGTTCTCGACCAGGCCTCCGACGAGCCAGGCCGCGACGCTCACCCCGAGGGCGAGGGACAGACCCTCGTACCGGCCGCGCAGGGCGTGGGCGTCGGCGAGCATCCCGGCGGCGGACAGGACGAAACCGACCAGCAGCAGCACCCCTCCGGCGGCGACGAGCTGCACCCAGATGGAGTGGCCCTGGGGCAGGACGGCCAGCCCGACCCCGGTGACCGGGCTGTGCCGGGCGTCGTCGACGGCCTGCTGCAGGATCGAGGCCCGGATCGTGTCGCTGGCCTGCGCCGAGGCCGAACCGGTGATGCGCAGCTGCGACGCCACCGTGGGCAGCCGGTCGCCCGCGACGAGCACGGTGACGAGTCCGGCCGCGACGACCAGGAGCCCCGGTCCGAGCAGACGCACGCGTGCCCACCGGTCGGTGACCAGGACCCCCAGCGCCCCCAGGACCGCCAGCACGGTCCCGCCGCGGGACTGCGCGACGACCAGACCGCCGACGAGGGCGGCGATGCACAGCAGCGCGGCGCCGCGGTGCCGACCGTGCAGTGTCCGGTGCACCGCCAGGGGCAGGGCGAGGGCCGAGGCGATGGCCAGGTGGTTGGGCTGGACCGAGAGCCCGGTCTGCCTGCCCCCGACGTCGACGGCGTCGATCAGGTTCGCCGAGATCGAGGTCAGCCCGGTGGCGTCGCCGACCGCGACCAGCGCGTTCACCGCGGCCCCGAGCAGCCAGGCCGCGCACAGGCGCCCGATCAGCTGCGGTCGCCCCGGTGCCGCCACGCAGACGGCCAGGGGCAGCGCGAACGCGGCGACCAGCCACTGCAGGCCCGCGACCAGGCCCAGCACCGGCGCGGCACCGATCTCGTCGGCGGAGGGCACGTGGTCGGGGAGATAGCGTCCGGCCAGGTAGGCCCCGGTGGGGTGGAACAGGACCGAGGTGACCGTCGCGAGCGCGATCGCGGCGCTCAACGGCCACACCCAGGCCGGTACCACCAGTGGCCGGCATCGCAGGCACGCGTCGACGGCCAGCGCCAGGCAGGCCGCGGCCAGCAGGAGCGGGGCCGGCTTGAACGGGCTCCAGCCCAGGGCGTTCCACGGTGCGCTGAGCACCGCGGCGGCCAGCAGCAGCTCTCCGATGCGTGCGGCGGCGGTACCCGCCCGCGGGTCCGGGCCGGTCATCGGAGGTCCCCCAGGTGTACCGGGACCGCACCGCGCTCGGCGGGGACGAGCAGCACGTCGTAGTGCTCGTCGACCGGCGGGCGCGGGCCGGCGGGCTGCAGCTGCGTCCCGAGCCGCAGCACGAGGTACCCGCCGCCCACGAGCTGTTCGAGCACCCGGTCCAGCCGCGGTGTGTCGGGCATCCGTTCCACCAGCAGGATCGGCCGGTCGCGCAGGATGATGTCCAGGGCCGACTCCAGGATCCCGGCCTCCGCCCCCTCCACGTCGAGCTTGACCAGGTCACGGCCGGTGATGAGATGCCGGGCGGACAGGGTCGGGACGGTGAGCGAGCGCCGTGCGGCGCGGTCGGCGGTCCCTTCGGTGTGCCCGCGCAGGTAGGACCCGGTCGGTGCCGCGGAGAACGACTCCTGGTCGGGCAGCGCCAGGTACAGCGACGAGGGAGCACCCTGTCCCACCGCGGCCGCGGTCAGCACCGCACCGTGGCCGAGCCCGTTGAGCTCGAGGTTGCGACGGGTGGCGCGGGCGGCCTCGGGGTTGGCCTCGACCGCGAGATAGCCCCCCACCGGGGCCGCCGCGGCGCCGACCGTGGTGTACCAGCCGATGTTGGAGCCGATCTCGAGGACCGCGGTCGCCCGGCTGCACAGCAGCCGCCACCAGGCGGCCTCCCCGGGCTCGTAGCCCTGCTCCCCGAACCAGTACAGCGTCCGTTCGAGCCGTGCCCCCACGACGTGCAGGCGGATGCCGCCGCTGCCGGGGACCGTGACGACGGTCTGGTGCAGCGGCCGGTGGAACAGCAGCCGCGCCACCGGCGCCCAACGGGGGTCGGTCCTGCCGTCGTCGGTGATCCAGTGTCGGTGCGCCCAGTCGACGGTGCGGCCGGGCACCGCACGGAGCAGCCGGGCGAGCAGCCGGCGGGCACGGACCCTGGACCGGCCGACGAAGGAGAGCCTCGGGCCGGTCATCGGGCACCGCCCGGTGTCCTGCGCAGCTCCCGGCGGACGACCGCGGCGGTCCCGAGCAGGACGACCGCGGCGACGACGGCCAGCGCCCACGCGGCCCCCGCGGCGCCGCCGAGCACACCGCCGAGCGCGGTCCCGGCCACCACGACGGTGCTGCGGCACAGGTGCAGCGCGAGCGAGACCCGACCGCGCCGCGTGCCGTTCAGCAGGGCCATCGCGGGCATGCACCACGCGAGCAGTCCGGTCTGCAGAGCCACCGGCAGCGCGAGCGGCGCGTAGCCGGACCACCGCGGGAACAGCAGCTGCATCAACGGGCCGGCCAGCGCCGCGACCACGGCGACGCCGACGACGACCGGGGCCACCTGGCGGACCACCTGTCGGTGGACCGTGCGCAGGGACGTACCGCCGGGGCCCTGTGCGGCCGTGGCCACCGTCGGGGTCGCCAGGACCAGCATGGCCCCGAGCACGACGGTGGCGGGCTGGGAGACGAGCAGCTGCACGGCACGCAGCCCGCCCGCGTCGGCGGGACCGAGGACCAGCCCCACCGTCGCGAGCACCAGGAACAGCTCGACCTGGGCGACGACCGCCACGGCGGTGAACCAGCCGGCGATGTCCCCACTGGCCCGCATCCAGGGGCCCGGGGGCGACGGCAGGCCGTCGACCCCGGCCAGGCAGAGCAGCGCCAGCACCCCGGCCAGCGCGCCCGCACCCCAGGAGAGCGCCAGCAGCGGGAGGCCGACCGGTCCGGCCGAGACCTGTCCGAGCGCCCAGTGCCCCAGCACCAGGGTGGCACCCTGGACCACGGCCCACACCGAGTCGAGTGTCAGCGCGGCGCCGGGTCGTCCCCCGGCCAGGAAGGTGGAGCGGCCGACGTCCTGGACGAGGCTGAACACCACACCGGGCAGCAGCCACACCAGCGTGCCGTCGATCACCGCGGCCAGCACGAGCAGGGCCGCCACCGCGGGAAGGGTGCCCCACCACGCCAGCCCCAGGGCGGAGCGGGCCAGTGGCGCCCTGCGGTGCGGTTCGACGGCGGGCAGGTGGACGAGCAGGGAGGAGCCGATGAGCCCGCGGGCACAGGCGAGCACGACGGTCACCCCGGCGAACCCGACGGCGAAGGTGCCGAAGGCGTCGGGGGCGAGGAACAGCGATGCCAGGTAGACGGTGGCGACGTTGGTCCCGGCGTTGACGAGCTGGGAGCTGATGCCCAGGACGGTGGGGAGATGGTGCCCGAGTCCGACGGGCCGGGCCGTGCGCAGGGTCTCGGGCATCATGCGACCCCGCTCCGGCACAGGCGGTCGAGCCAGCCGAGGTATCCCGCGTGGGCCTGCGCGGCCGAGCAGCGTTCGCGGGCGTGGTCCCGGCCGCGGTGGCCCAGCTCGGTGGTGTCCTGGCCGATCAGCCGTTCGATCGCGCTGAGCAGCGCGCCGGGGTCACCCGGCCCGACGACGACGCCGGCCTCCGCGGTACGCAGATCGGCCGCGGCGGGGCTGCGCGCGTCGGTGGCGGCCACGATCGGCCGGCCGGCGGCGAAGTAGGAGGTCAGCTTGCTGGGTGCGCAGGTCTCGCGCAGACCGGGGCGCTCGTGGAGCAGCAGCACGTCGGCGGCGGCGAGCACGTCGGGGAAGTCGTCCTCGGGGACCGGCGGCAGCAGCCGGATCCGTGAGCATCCCTCGGCGGCCCGGGCGATGCGGGCCCGCTGGTTGCCGTCGCCGACCAGGACGAACTCGACCGGCACGTCCCAGCCCTCGGCGAGCCGGGCCGCCTCGACGACCCCGTCGAGCCCTTGCTTGGCCCCCAT
Source organism: Pseudonocardia sp. Ae717_Ps2 (assembly GCF_001932475.1). NCBI lineage: Bacteria > Bacillati > Actinomycetota > Actinomycetes > Pseudonocardiales > Pseudonocardiaceae > Pseudonocardia > Pseudonocardia sp. Ae717_Ps2. The sequence continues at coordinate 4,385,527 of NZ_MCIS01000001.1, read as the reverse complement.
GTTCCCGGCGTGCATCACGACGTGCCGGTCGGGCCGCAGCCCCAGCCGGGAGCGGACGGTGTCGCGGTCGCGGACCGGGCCCGCGACGTGGGTCCAGTTGTGCACCACGTCGACGTCCGCACCGGGGATCCCCTGGGCGACGAGCCGGTCGCGCAGCACCTCGTGCACCGTGAGGATCCCGTCGGCGCGACGCAGCAGCGCGGTCTCGGTGCGGGTGACCAGGTCGGCCAGCACGTGTCGGGCCCGCGGGCCGACGCTGCTCAGGGGGCCGCGCGCCCCGCCGAGCTCGTGGGCACCCGCGCCGTAGAGGTCCTGGACGACGACCCCGAGCGCCGTCGTCCGTCCGGCCCGGCGGCCGCGGCGGCGCTGCACCTGCGCGGCGGCCACGCCGAGCAGGGCGGGGCTCACCGCGACCACGACGTCGGGCGGATCGGGAACGACCCTCGCCGCGGCCGTGGCGAACACGGCTTCCATCGCGATGCGGCCCATCGGGCCGCCGTCGCGGGGGACGGGGTGGGGCACCCGGGTGATCCGCACCGGCCCGTCCCACTCCTGACGGCGGACCCGGCAGCCGTCCTCGCTTCGCCACCGGGGGTAGTGTGGAAACCCAGTAACGACAGTTATCTGGTGTCCGGCTTCTGCGAAGGCGTGCGCCATACCTGTCGTGTACGGAGCGATTCCGGTCGGCTCCGGAGAGTAGTTGAGGCCCACTATCAGGATGTCAAGGCGCTTCATATGGGCCTCCTGCTTACGGGTCGTTCGGGTGGGGTGGGGGCGTTTGCCCTGCGAGGAGGACTGATCCCTTGATGTCCTTGTCGACGGTAACTGTCGCTACGTTAACAGTGAAGTGGCGGTCGACACAGTTGCTCCGCGATGTTTACGTTTCCTTTCCGGGTGTCTCCGGAAGGGTCCGGGTTGTCGCTCATGCTTGCTGATGTGGTCGAGAACGGGCATTATCTTTATAAGCAGTAACGACTGTTACTGATAGTCTCGTTGCTCGAACAGGGAGTCACGATGCCGTTCGGAGTCCGGTCCCGGCGCCTGCGTACCGCGTGCGCGCTGCTCGCGGCCGCCCTGCCGTGGGCGGTGCGTCGTCCGATCCTGGTGCACGTACTGGGCCACAGCATCCATCCCACGGCCAGGGTCGGCTTCTCCCTGGTGGACGTCGGTCACCTGGAACTCGGGCCCGGGGCCGAGATCGGTCATCTGAACGTCGTCCGGGGGCTGGACCGGGTCACCCTCGGAAGGTCGGCGGTCCTGGCCCACCTGAACTGGGTCAACGCCGTCCGGCGGGACCGCGGTTTCCTCCAGGGGGTCGACCGGTCACCGGAGCTGGTCCTCGGCCCGTGCGCCCGCATCATGGTGCTGCACCTGCTGGACTGCACGGCCCGGATCGAGCTCCGGGAGCGGGCGACGGTCGCCGGCTACCAGTCGCTGCTGATGACCCACTCGTTCGACCCGGCGACCCACAGCCAGACCGCGCAGCCGATCGTGGTGGGGGAGCGCACCGTCCTCGCGGCACGGGTCACGGTGTTGCCGGGGGCGGAGGTCGCGGGGCACAGTCTCGTCGCGGCCGGTGCGGTCGTGGTCCGCCCGCTGCACGGGAGCCACCACCTCTACGGCGGTGTCCCCGCGAGGGCGCTGGGCACCCTCGCCCCGGACACGGGGTTCCTCGTGGCCGACGAGGAGATCGCCCGATGAGCGGGGTGTCCGAGTCGGAGCTCTCCGAGATCTACGGTCGGCTGCAGGAGCACGTGGCGTCCGGGGGGTCGCCACTGGGGCATCTGCTGCACAACCCCGGGGACGTCCTGCGGGCCGTGCGCGCGATCGCGGCGTTGCCCGTGCTGGAAGCCCGCTTCTCCGCGGGCCCGGACGGCCGGGCACTGCGTGCGGTCTTCCGCGAGGGACGTGTCCGGTTCGGGCGTTGGGAGCATCGTTCGGTCGTCGTCCTGCCCGACCGGGTCGAGGACGTCGGGTCCGGACGGCCCAACCGCACCCTGCGCCGCCAGGTACGCCACGCGACCGCCGCCGGACTGCGGTGCGAGACCGTCGACGATCCCGACGAGCGACGCCGGCTGGTGGCCCTGGCCGACGAGTGGGAGCGCTCCCAGCCCGGGGCCTACCGCAATCCCGACGCGGACAACGGGGACCTCGTGCGCTTCGACCTGTGGCTGGCGGTCTACTCCGCGGAGGGCCTGCCGTTGCTGCTGTCCGTCGCTCCGGTGGACGGTGGGTGGGGGTGCGTGCGCTACTTCCGCACCCTGGCCCCGGGCCCGGACCGGTCGGGTGCCCGCTACCTCGCCGTCCACCGTCTGCAGTGCGAGCTGGTGGCACGTGGTGTCCGCTACCTGGTCGACAACCGGTCGCCGGTCGGGCTCCCGAACGGGCTGCGTCACTTCCAGCGGATGGTGGGGTTCCGCCTCCACCGGGTCCGGGTGCGTCCCGAGCCGGCAGTCGGGTCCGCAGGGACCACTCCGGGGCCGAGGGGGCCGTTGCGGGTGCTGCACGTGCTGGGTCGCATCGGCGCCGAGCAGGGCGGGTCGGCGGCCGCGGCGGTGGCGGTGGCCCGCACCACCCGGGCCGTCGGCGACCGGGCGACCCTGCTGACCACGGTCGGCTCGCCCGACGAGCTGCCCGGCGCCGAGGAGCTGGGCGACGTGGACCTGGTGGCGTGCCGGCGATCGTGGCCCGGCTGCTGGGCGCTGTCCTGGTCGTTGGTGGGGTGGCTGCGCCGGCACGCGCACCGTTACGACCTGCTCGAGGTGCACGAGGTGTTCTCGATCCCCGCGCTCGCCTGCTGGTGGGCCGCTCGCCGGTCCGGTGTGCCCCTGGTGATCCGGCCGCACGGCTCGTTGGAGCCCTACGACATGGCCCACAACCACCCGTGGCTCAAGCGGATGCTGCGTCCCGCGCTGCGCCGGCTGCTGGAGGACTGCGCGGCGGTCTGGCTGACCGCGCAGCGCGAGTCGGCCAATCTGGCGGGCCTGGGCGCCGCGCCCTGCACCGTGGTGACCGCACTGCCGGTGGACGCCCCGTCGAGCCCCGGAGACGGAGCCGGGTTCCGGGCCTCGCTAGGGCTGACCGCACAGGCACGGATCGTGCTCTTCCTCGGCCGGCTCGACCGCAAGAAGGGACTGATCCGGCTGGTCGAGGCCGTGGACAGGGACCGGGCCGAGGACCCGCACGCGGTGCTGGTCGTGGCCGGATCCGGGGACCCGGCGTTCGCCACGGAGCTGCGGTCGCGGGTCGCCGGCCTGGACCACCCGTCGGCGGTGCACCTGGTCGGGTACCTCGGGGGGCAGCGCAAACGTGACGCCCTGGCCGCGGCGGACCTGTTCGTCCTGCACTCCGACAACGAGAACTTCGGCATCGCCCCGGTGGAGGCGGTGCAGGCCGGGCTGCCCGTGCTCGTCTCCGACGAGGTCTACGTCGGCGACGACCTCGCCGCCGCCGGGGTCGCCGTGGTGGTGCCGGCCGGTGACAGCGCGGCGCTGTCCTGCGAGATCGCCGCGTTGCTGGCCGATCCCGCCCGGCGGGCCGCGCTGGCCGCGGCCGCCGGCCCCGCCGCTGCCCGCTACCTGCCCGACCGTGTCGCCCGGCGCGACGCCCGGGTCCGCCGTGCCGTCCTCGCCGGAACCGTCGACGCCCTCGGGGAGCACCCGGAATGACCCTGCACGTGACCACACCCCCGCGCACGCCGGGAACCCGACGCACCCGCCTCCACACGACGCTGGACAGGACCCGCCTGCGGGTGCGCAAGCTCGTCCGGGTGGCCCGGCGTCCCCGGCTGCGCGCCGCGTTGCGCCAGGGTGTGCTGGCCGCCACCGACCACCAGGACTCCGGTCTCGGCGGCCCGTTCGCGACCGTCGTCGACGTCGGGGCCTCGCGGGGACAGTTCGCCTCCTGGATCCGCGACCGCCACCCCGACGCCCGGATCGTGTGCTTCGAGCCCCTCGCCGAGGCGGCGGGGCGGATCCGCGCAGTGGTGGACGGCCCCGTGGAGGTGCACGTCGCCGCCGTGGGAGCCCGGCCCGGCCGGTGCACGCTGCACGTCTCGGCCGCCGACGACTCCTCCTCGTTGCTGCCGATCGGCCGGCAGGCCCACGAGTTCCACGGCACCGCGGAGGCCGGGGTGCGCGAGGTACCGGTCACCACCCTCGACGAGCACCTCGACGCCGACATCGCGCAGCCCGCCCTGCTGAAGATCGACGTGCAGGGCTACGAGCTGGAGGTGCTGCGCGGCGCCACCCGGGTGCTCGACTCGGTGCAGGAGATCCTCTGCGAGTGCTCGTTCGTCGAGCTCTACGTGGGTCAGCCGCTCGCGGGCGACGTCGTCGCCCATCTGGCGGGCCGGGGGTTCCGGCTGGTCCATGTCGCGGGCATCAGCACCGGGGTGGACGGCGAGCAGCTCCAGGCCGACCTGACCTTCCGCCGGGTAGCGGGGTGACCACGCGTCTGCGGCCGTGCACCGATCCCGCCCGGTGGGATGCCGCACGGGCCGCCTCGGGGCGCGCCCCGATCCCCTTCCACGACCTGACCTGGCTCCGGTCGGCCGCGGCGATGACGGCGACCATGCTGCACCCGATGGTCGTCGAGCGGTCCGGCGAGCCCATCGGCATCCTGCCCCTGCTGTGCCGGCGGATCGGCCCGCTGGGCCTGGTCAGCTGGTCCCCGACGCCCTACGTCGGACCGGTGCTCGCGGCCGCGGACCTCGCGGAGGGTCTGGAGCTCGCCACCCGCTGGTCGTTCCGGCACGGGGTCGGGGTGCAGCGCTACGGGTTCTCCCCGGTGGAGAGCCCGTCTGAGGAGGTGCTCCGTGCGTGCGGGTACACCGTGTCCCACGAGCGCACCTACCTGCTGGACCTCGGTGTCGGGGTCGACGCGCTCTGGGCGGGGACGAGTACGCAGTGCCGCAAGAAGGTCCGCAGGGCGCGGGCACGGGGCATCGAGGTACACCCGGTCCGCGACACCGGCTCGCTGGGACGTGCCGTGCGGGCGGCGTTCGCCTCCCGCGGTCGTCGCGACGGGCTGCGTGGCGTCTTCCCACCCCGCTACGACGACCTGACGGCGGGTCCGGCGGCGGTGCACCTGGCCGAGGCCCGCGACGTCGACGGCCGGGTGCACGCCGTGCTGGCCACCGTCTGCCTCGACGGGTACGCGGTGACCTGGGCGGGCGGGGTCCTGCCCGAGCACCGCGACTCACCGGCCGGGGTGCTCCTGTACTGGGACGCGATCGCCTGGGCGTGCGGGCGGGGCGCGCACACGCTGGACCTGCTGGGCGTGCCGGACGAGGGCATCGACCGCTTCAAACGGCAGTTCGGCGGCACGTCGCACCCGGTCACCGTGGCGGAGCGGGCCCTGCCCGGGCTGCGGATGCTGCGTTCGGGATGACCCCGGATCTCAGGAAGTACCCCGGAGCTCAGGACGACCCGGTGTCGTCCGGGTGGGGCCCGGGCGGTCGGCGCAGCCGGTGCACCGACCACCAGCGCGCGGTGGCCGTGCGCTCCCAGCGCGGGTCGTCGTCGAGCACGGCGCGGTGCACCGGGTTGACGTAGCCGACGGTCACCGGGCCGCTCGCCTGCTCGGCCACACGGTCCAGCACGCGTCGCAGCACGGCGGGGCCGAAGGGGTTGAACAGGAACACCAGCAGCGGTCCCGCCGGGACCGTCGTCGTCGCGGCGTCGCCGGTGTGGACCACCACCGCGGTGGATCCGCCCGCGGCCAGGTTGGCACGCGCGGTGCGGGCCAGCTCCGCATCGAGCTCCACCCCGACGACCCGGGCGAAGCCGTGCGCTCGGGCGAGCGCCAGGGCCCGCCCCCGTCCGCATCCCAGGTCCAGGAAGGTGGTGACCGACGGTGTCGTCGCACAGGCCGCCACCACGGCGCGGAAGCGCCGCAGCCCCACCGGCTGGTAGGCGTAGGCGGCGTGCGGGTCGGGGGTGTCGCCCGGGGAGTCCGGCCGGAGCATTCCGGCGGTCCGGATGCCGTAGCGACGGTCGACCGCGGTCTCCGCGGCGCGGCGCAGGCACCGGTGTCCGAGTGCCACGGTCTTGGCCACGACGAACCCGGCGACCGCACGCGGTGCGCCGCTCTCCCCGAGCCCGCTCCGCGACCGGTGCAGGTCGTCCGCCAGCCGTCGTCGCTCGGCGCGCAGCACGTCCGCGAGCCGGTGGGTGCGGCTCACCACGCCCCGTCCCCTCGCAGCACCGCGCGCACGGTGCGCACCAGGATGATCAGGTCCAGCCACAGCGACCAGGTCTCCACGTAGCGCAGATCGAGTGTCAGCGACTCCTCCCAGCTCAGGGTGCTGCGGCCGCTGACCTGCCAGAGCCCGGTCATCCCTGGCCGCACGAGCAGCCGGCGTCGGGCACGGTCGCAGTAGGTCGCCACCTCGCCCGGCAGCGGCGGACGCGGGCCGACCAGGCTCATCGATCCGCCGACGACGTTGAACAGCTGCGGCAGCTCGTCGAGCGAGTACCGACGCAGGACCGCCCCGACCCGGGTCACCCGTGGGTCGCGCCGCATCTTGAACAGCGGGCCCGCCCCCTCGTCCACCGCGTGCAGCCCGGCGCGCAGCTGCGGGGCGTCGGGCACCATCGTCCGGAACTTCAGCATCTCGAAGGGCCTGCCCCGAACGCCGATCCGCTCCTGGCGGAAGAAGACCGGGCCGCCGTCGCCGCAGCGCACGGCCAGCGCGACGACCAGCAGCAACGGGGCGGTGAGGAGCAGGATCGCCAGCGCGGCCGCCCGGTCGAACGTGTGCTTGAGCGTCCGCGCGGCCCCGTCGAGTCGCAGCCGGGGCAGGCGCAGCAGCGGGAGGCCGTCGAGGTCGGTCAGGGACGCCCGCCGGGCGGTCACGTCGACGAGCCCGGCATCGACGACCAGCTCGACGGGGGTGTCCTCCAGCGACCAGGCCAGGCGGCGGAGCTCGGCGGGGCCGGCACCGGCCGAACGGCACACGACGACGACGTGGTGTCCGTGGCGCAGCGACACTCGCCGCGTCGTCCTGGTCGCCGAGTACGGGGACGTCCTCGACCGCGGCAGGTCCCGTACGGGTGGCGGCGGGCGTACAGACCCCGGTCACCTCCCATCCGGAACCGCGGTCGGTGCGGGCCCGTCGGACGAGGTCGGCGACGGCATCGGCCGGGCCGACCGCGAGAACCGGGGTGAGGCCGACTCCCCGGCGTCGGCGCCGTCGGAGGAACCGGTCGCGCACCAGCCGGACGGCCCCCAGCAGGACCCCCGTCACCGGGACGACGACCAGGGCCCAGGTGCGCGCGGGGTCCGCGGTCGGTGCGATCCCGCTCGCGGCGAGTCCGCCGGCCGCCAGCACGCCGCCGGCGACCAGCACCGCCTGCCCGAGCCGCCGGAACTCCTCGGCCCTCCTGCCGACGACCTCCGGCGACCAGGAGCGGACCAGCGCCAGCGCGCCGACGAGCGCCACCGCGGTGGTGACGGCGCCGGCGAGCCGGTCGGCCGGCTGGGCCCCGCCGATCCCCGACGCCACCGCCCCGGTCACCGTCAGCAGGATCGTCGCCAGGTCCGCGGCCGCGGTGCGCGACGCCCTGGAGGCCCGCCGGATCGGGCGGTGCGGACGGGAGACGGGCGTGACCGGGGGCGTGGGACCGGGGGGCCGACGGAGAAGGGTCTCTCGGGGCCGGGGGACCGGTGGAGCGGTCTGGTCGGGCGCCGCGGCCACGACGAGCGGGTGCTGGGAACTCACGTGGGCTCCTCGGATCGGGCGGGGGCGCGTGTCAGCGGAACGCCCACAGTAACAAGCGCTATTGATATACGAAACCGGAGATGCGGCGAGGTGGGAATCACCTGTCGAATGGTGACCGGCTGCCTACTGAGCGTCGCCGAGCTCGACCGTCGTACTAAAAGGCCTGGATGCGGGGGGTTCGAGGTCGCCGGAGCATGTGAGGTCCGTGACAGTAGGAGATATCGGTAGCGTCGGTTACTGTGAAGTCTCCACGGAAGTCCACGAGAGGAAAAGCCATGAATGCGAACTGGTTCAAGAGGACTGCGGCACTGATGGGCGGCGTGGTGGTCGCCGGTCTGCTGTTCACCGGCACGGCGATGGCGGACGAGCCGGTGGGCGACGGCGTGTGGAGCCCCTCGCACGACGCCTCGCTGCAGCGTGCGCCCCTGTGCCAGGGGCCGTTCGCGACACTGGACTGGCTGGACAAGAACTTCGCCGACCACGGTCGCGACGGCCAGGCCCAGCTCGCGGCGAACCTCGCCGCCCTGCAGAGCGGCGACCCCGGGAAGATCCTCGGCCAGGCGGAGACCTCGCTGCTCCAGTACCCGATCTACGCCGTCAACGACACGTTGTTCCACGTCCCGGCGACGGTGGGCGACGTGGCCGCGCTGTGCGCGTCGACCCGCCAGTGAGCTGACCCGATCGATCGTCATTCGGCCCCGTCCGCCTCGGGCGGGGCCGGGTGGTCGGCCGGCCGCGACATCGAGGAGAGCGAACATGCGAGAACTGACACGCCGGGCGGTCCTGCGTGGTGCGGCACTGGCCGGAACGGCGGTCCTCGTCGGTGTCCGGACGCCCGCCCAGATGGGTACGTCCCTGCCCGACTTCCCCGCCGGCGTCCCGGTGCACCGGGAGGTCTTCGAGAACTGGGACGGGGTGATCACGACCGATCCGTTGTGGACCTGCGTTCCGCGTACGCCGGCCGACGTGGTCGCGGTGCTCGACTGGGCGCACCGATCCGGGTACCGGGTGCGGCCGCGCGGCTACCGCCACAACTGGTCCCCGCTGGCCGTCTCACGGGGGCAGAACGAGGGGGCGAAGATCCTCGTCGCCGACCTCACCCAGGGGCTGACCGGTATGACGATGACCGCCCCGGGCGAGGTGCGGGTCCAGGCCGGTGCCCGGATGGACCGGTTGCTCTCGTTCCTGCACCGCAACGGTGCGTCGATCACGAACGCCCCCGCTCCGGGCGACGTGACGGTCGCCGGCGTGCTGGCCGTCGGGGGACACGGGTCCTCGGTGCCCGCGGCCGGTGAGCGACGGGTGCGCGGGCAGAGCTTCGGTTCCGTGTCCAACCTCGTGACCGCGGTGACCGCCGTGGTCTGGGACGCGGCGCGGGGCGGCTTCGCCGAGCGGACCTTCGACCGGTCGGACCCCGGGTGTGCCGCGTTGCTCACCGGGCTGGGGCGCATCGTGCTCACCGAGGTCCGGCTGCGGGTACAGCCCGCCTACGACCTGCGCTGCCGGAACCACACCGACATCCCGGCCACCGAGTTCTTCGCGGCCCCGGGGCGCACCACCGCCCGGTCGATGTCGTCGATGCTCGACCGGTCCGGGCGGGTCGGCGCCATCTGGTACACCTTCTCCGACCACCCGTGGATCCAGGAGTGGACGGTCACCCCGCGGCGGCCGCTGCTGTCGCGGCCCACGCTCGGGCCGTACAACTACCCCTTCGCCGACAACGTCCCCGCAGTCGTCGAGCAGCCGCTGTCGGCGATCGTGTCCGGTCACCCGGAGGTGGCGCCGCTGTTCGGCAAGACCGTGTACGGCGCCACCGTCGCCGGACTGACCGCCGTCGGCGCCCGCGACATGTGGGGGCCGGCGAAGGACTTCATCCACTTCGTGAAGCCGACGACGCTGCGGGTCAGCGCCGGCAGCCACGCCGTCGTCGTCGCGCGGGCCGACGCACAGCGGGTCGTGCACGAGTTCAGCTCGTTCATCACCGGGGCCCTGGCCCGGTACGCCGCGCAGGGGCGCTATCCGCTCAACTCCTGCGTGGAGATCCGGGTGACCGGTGTCGACGACCCGGCCGACTGCGAGGTCCCGGGGGCGGTGGTCCCGGCGTTGTCGGCATCGCAGCCGGTGCCCGGCCACCCCGACCGCGACACCGTCGTCTGGCTCGACGCCCTCGGCCTGCCCGGTACTCCGCACGAGTACGAGTTCTTCGCCGAGATGGAGGCGTTCGTGCGGTCGGCGTTCCGCGGGTACGCCACCGTGCGGCCGGAGTGGGCCAAGCGGTGGGCGACGACCGCGAGCGGCCCGTGGACCGACTCCCAGGTGATCGGTTCGATGCCGCAGGTCTTCCCGGGGTGGGCCGCCGCGCGCGACGCCTTCGCGGCGTTCGACCCGCACCGGGTCGTCACCGCGGACCTGCACGACACGCTCGGAATCTGAGCGGGACCGTTCCACCACCCGGCGGCGGGACGCCGTGCACGTCCGCGTCCCGCGGGTCACACGGTGTCGGTGCGGCCGGAAGGGGGCCGGTGCGTCACATCCCGAGCAGTGCGGCGGTGGCGTAGCGCTGGTAGGCGTCGATGACCTCGTCGCGAGATGCCTCGTCACGGTGTCGGAGCCACCAACGGCCCAGCTGCTCGCCGCCGCCGGAGATCATCTGGGCGGCCACCATGGCGTCGGTCGTGCTGAACTCCGGGAGGCGTGTCCGGATGAGCACCACCAGGGTCTGCACGGTCTCCTCGCGCAGGGACTCCAGCTGGTCGGCCGACTCACGGGACAGACCCATGGCCGGGTAGAGCATCGCCCAGCGATGCGGGGCCTGCTCGATGAGGGTGAAGAACGCCTCGCCCGCGACCCGGAACACGGTCGCCAGGTCGGCCGACTCCGCCGCGCGCATGAGTCCGAGCAGTCCCTCCTGGAACTCCTGCCGGATGCGGCGTACGCAGGCGATGTAGGCGCCGGTCCGCGAGCCGAAGTGGTCGTAGAAGACCGGTCGGCTCACCTCGGCCGCCCGGCAGATGTCCTCGACCGACACACCGTCCAGTCCGTGCTCGACGAACAACGCCTCCGCGCAGTCCAGGAGCTGTTGCGCGCGTACCGCCCGAGGGACCCGGCCGTGACGGAAGCCCTGGACGTCCTGGGGATGAGCCTCGCCCGGCCGATCGTCTCCAGCTGCCATTCGTCAAGGTTACATCGTGTAGGTCAAGCGTCTGTCGTGCGCAGGTGATCCGGCCCGGCGCGCCGGCTGGCCGGTGACGCCGACCGCTCCGTCCGCTACGAGGTGAGCGCGGGGTCCAGTGCGGCGGAGAGCTCCGCGACGCCGACCTGGCCGCGGTAGCGCTCCCCGTTCACGAACAGTGTCGGCGTGCCGCGGACCCCGGAACGCACGGCCGCGTTGAACCCGGCCTCCACCCGGTCCTCCGCCAGCTGCGTCGCCGGCCAGACGACCCGGTCCGGACGCACCCCCGCGGCGACGGCGTGTTCCCGCAGGTCGTCCTGGCGCAGCCTGGGCGGGCCGGGGGCGAACAGCGTGTCGTGCATCTCCCAGAACCGGCCCTCGAAGCCGGCCATCTCCGCGGCGAGCGCCGCCGCGATGGCGTGCGGATGCACCTCGTGCAGCGGGAAGTGCCGGAACACGAACCGCAGCCGGTCCCCGAAGCGGGCGCGGACCTGCTCCAGGACCGGCGCCGCATCCCGGCAGTACGGGCACTCGAAGTCGCCGTACTCCACCAGCGTCAGCTCGGCCTCGGGTGGGCCCAGGACGTGGTCGTACGGTCCGACGGGTGGGTCCAGACTGATGGCGGCCTCCTCGTCGTGACCCGCGCAGGGCAGGATCAGCACATGGCGGTGGTGACCCTAGCCGAGCGCGGCGACCTCTCCGATGCCGCGAGGCGCTTCCTCGGGACCGAGTCCGGATCGGCGGTCCTGCTGGTCGGGGCGGCCGTCGTGGCCCTGGTGTGGGCCAACCTGGGGGCCGGGTACGAGTCGTTCTGGCACACCGGCCTGGCCGTCTCCTTCGGCGACGCCGCACTCGACCTCGACCTGAGGCACTGGGTCAACGACGGCCTGATGGTCCTGTTCTTCCTCTCGGTCGGGCTGGAGATCGCCCGCGAGACGACGCTGGGGGAGCTGCGCGGGTTCCGCGCCCTGGCCGCACCGGCCGCGGCCGCGCTGGGTGGCCTCGTCGTCCCCGCGTTGTTCTTCCTCGCGCTCAACGCCGGTGGTGAGGCAGCGGGCGCCTGGGGCATCGCGATCTCCACCGACACCGCGGTGATGCTCGGGGTATTGGCGCTGCTCGGGCCGCGCTGCCCGGACCAGCTGCGGGTGTTCCTGCTGGCGCTGGCCATCGTCGACGACATCGGCGCGGTGCTGGCGATCGCGCTGTTCTACACCGACGAGGTCGACCTGCTCGCGCTGTTCGTCGCCGTCGTGCTGCTCGCCGGGCTGCTCGCGCTGCGCTGGGTGCGGTTCTGGCGGACGCCGTTCTACGCCGTCGTCGGGATCCTGTGCTGGGTCGCGGTGCTGCGCTCGGGGGTGCACCCGAGCGTCGTCGGCGTCGCGCTCGGGCTGCTGGTCAACGCCTACGCACCCCGCCGCACGGAGATGGTCGAGGCGGTGCGGATCGGCAAGAACTTCCTGCTCGACCCGACCCCGGAGCGGGCTCGCACCGCCCGTGCGGTCGCGGTCGCCGCCGTCTCGCCGAACGAGCGGCTGCAGCAGGCGATCCAGCCGTGGAGCAGCTACGTCATCGTGCCGCTGTTCGTGCTCGCCAACGCCGGCGTGGTGCTCTCGTCGGAGACCCTGTCCGCCGCGGCGACCTCGCTGCTGACCTGGGGCATCGTGCTCGGGCTGGTGATGGGCAAGCCGATCGGTGTCGCCGTCGGGACGTGGGTCGCGCTGCGCACCGGGCTGGGACGGGTGCCGGACACGCTGCGCTGGGGGCAGCTGCTCGGCGGCTCGGCGCTGTCGGGCATCGGGTTCACCGTGGCGCTGTTCGTCACCGAGCTCGCGCTCACCGACGAGCTGCTCATCGCCGAGGCGAAGATCGGGATCCTCACCGGGTCGGTGCTGGCGGCGCTGTCGGGCTGGCTGGTGTTCCGGCTGGCCGGCGAGCGCGGTGGGCAGTGCGCGCCGAGCGGGCTGCCGATGCTGCCGCCGCGTCCGTGGCGGCCGGTGGACTGACCGGCCGCCACGGCCCGCGTGCGACGACGGGGTCAGCCGGTGACGTCGCGCCCGATCAGCTGCCGGGCCACGATCCACTGCTGGAGCTCGTTGGCGCCCTCGAAGATCTCCAGAATCTTCGCGTCCCGGTACATCTCCTCCAGGCGGACCGACTCGCCGGACTCCGACACCTGGCGGGCGAAGCCGAGTGCGCCGTGGATCTGGATCGCCTCGCGGACGAGGTCGTTGGCCAGCCGGGTGCCGTAGGCCTTGGCCATGGCGGCCTCGGGCTCGGCCGACCGGTCGCCGCGGTCGAGCAGGGTCGCGGCCTTCTGGTAGAGCGTGCGGGCGCACTCGATCTCGGTCGCGCGCTGGGCCATCGTGAACTGCCAGTGCTGCATCGCGCCGAGCGGTCCGCCGAAGACCTGCCGCGTGCGCAGCCGCTGCACGGCCAGGTCCAGTGCGGCCTGGGCGACGCCGACGCCCGCCGCGCCGATCCCGATCCGGCCCCGGACGAGCGCGGACAGGGCGACACCCAGCCCCGCACCCCACTGACCGAGCAGGTTCCCGGCGGGGACCCGGACGTCGTCGAACACGATGTCGGCGGTGATCTGGCCCCGGTGGCCCATCTTCAGGTCGGGGGCACCGATCCGGACCCCGGGGGTGGACAGGTCGACGAGGAACATGGCGGCCCGGTCGCTGCCCGCCCCGGCGCGCACGAGCACCGACACCCAGCCGGCGACGACGCTGTTGGTGATCCAGCGCTTGCGCCCGTTGAGCAGGTAGTCGCCGTCGGCGGTCGGCTCGGCGACGGTCTGCATCCGCTCCGCGGTGAGGTCCGAGCTGGTCTCCGGCTCGGTCGTGGCGAAGGAGAACGCGGCGCGGCCGCTGGTCAGCTCGGGGATCAGCCGGGCGCGCAGCTCGTCGGAGGCGTAGGTGAGCGTCTGCGGGACGAGGATGCACTGGCCGTCGTAGACGCCCGCCATCGAGCTCGAGTGGTAGGCGATCTCCTCGGTGACCGTGCAGGTGGCGAGCATCGGGTGCGCCAGCCCCGCGCCGAAGTCGGCGCCGAACGGCACCTCGAACAGGCCCTCCTCGGCGAGGCCGCGGAACGCCTCCCACGGGAAGCTGTCGGCGGACTCCTCACGGGTGCCGATGTCGCGGGCGTGCGGGGCGAGCCGCTTCTCGACGGCGGCGCGGGCCGTCGCGCGGACCGCGACGATCTCGTCGGGCAGCCAGACGTCGTGGGCCATGCGGTCCTGCGTGCGCGGCACCTGGGTCTCGGTGCCCCGTCCCTGCTCGGCGATCGTCACGGAACGTCCCTCCTCGGTCGACAGGCGCACACTAACAGTCATTGCTGACTGTTAGTGGTGTGTGTCTCGACGCGCCCCGGTCCGCGCCGCCCGCGCGGCGGGCTCGTGATCGGGGTCCCGAGCACCCGTCCGGGTGGTCGGGCACCGGTGTGTCGCCCGGTTCCGGCCGGCCGGCTCCAGGACTGGCAGGGTGGTCGGCCCACCGGTACCGAGCCGGCCGGACCCGAAAGGACCTCGATGTCGCAGCCGTACCCCGCCGAATCCAGCCGGATCGCCGCGATCCTCGCCCACCTCTCGGCGCCGATCGCCGCGATCCTGAGCGCCGGGCTGCTGAGCCTGGTCGGCCCGCTGCTGGTGTGGCTGGTCAAGAAGGACGACCCGTTCGCGCGGCGGGCCGCAGCCGGGGCGTTCAACTTCAACCTGTCGTTCTGGGTGCTGTTCATCGTCAGCTGGATCCTGATCTTCACCGTGGTGGGGATCCTCGTGGCGATCCCCCTCATGATCGCGCTGTTCGTCGTCTCCGCGTGGTGCCACATCAAGGGCGCGGTGCGGGCGTCGAACAACCGGGCCTACGACTACCCGTTCCAGCTGCGCGTGCTGTCCTGAGTCCGGGTTGCGCGGGTCAGCGGCGTCGGGCGCTGTGACGCCGCGGCACCCCGAGAAAGAGGTCGATCCACCCGTCGGAACGATCACACGTCCCGATGTCGACCTCCGGAATACTCTTCTGTGACGTCCACCGTCGACCTCGCCCCGGGCGGCACACATGAAGGCACGGAACCCCCTCGACGCCGTACGCGACCGGCTGCGGCTCCCTCCGTCGCGGCCCGGCACCGCGGAGGCCCGGCTGGTTCCGTACGCCGACGCCGTGCGCGCTCTCGGTCGCGACGGCGACATGATGGAGTATCCCGACGACGTCCGCGTCGAACGGATCGTCGGCACCGTCGGGCGGGCCGACGACTTCGACGCCGAGTTCCAGCTCCGCAACCCGCAGTTGCGTGCGCGATGGGATGCGGTCGCCGAGCTGATGGCCCGGCCCGGCCAGATGGTCCCGCGGGTCGAGCTGATGCGGCTGGGGGAGATGTACTTCGTCGTCGACGGGCACCACCGTGTCTCGGTCGCCCGTGCGCGCGGTGTCGTCGCCCTCCCGGCCCGGGTGCGGTGGGTCTGCACCGTGGCCTATGCGATGGCCTGCCTGCGCGCGATGCACCTGCCCAGCAAGGCCGCCGAGCGTGAGTTCCTCACCCGCATCCCGCTGCCCGACCCGATCCGGACCGAGCTCTGGCTCGACCGCACCGCCGACTGGATGCGGTTGGCCGACGCGGCAGAGGCATGGGCCTTCCGCGAGACCCTGCGCGGGGCGCCCCTGCCGGACCGCCGGGCACTCGCCGAGCGCTGGTGGGCGGACGAGGTGACACCTCTGGTGCACCACCTCCGCCGGGCCGGCGTCGGCGTCGGCCTGCGTGACATTCAGCTCTACGCCGCCGCGACCGCCGCCCGGGACCGCCGGGGCGGGAGCGACTGGCCGCCCGCGGTCACCTGACGGCCGGATCAGCTGGTCGCCCTCATGGGGCAGACCGAGCACCACCGAGCTGGCTACACACCTGCGACGGCGTCGACAACGCCGCTGGAAGTACAGCGAGCAGGGCTTGTCGCCCGGCGTTTATCTCACGACCACCACGTTAAAAAGGGATCCCTATCCAGTAAATTTCGGAGCGCACTATGCGTGCGACTGCAGTCCGTGGAACCTCTTGACGCATCTGCTCGGTATCGTAGGATGTCTTCATGCGGTGCGGAACCACATAATCCCGCGCGATACTCGTTTATAACACAGAAGGCATGGTGTATCACGCCACAGTCATGGGCCCGGACCGTTCGGGCGTCTATGTGATCGTTCTGCAGGCGCGGCCGCTCCGGCTGCGCTTCGCGCGCCCATGCGGGCAGAATTGCAACCCCTGACAATTCTTCATTCTGGATCGGCACATCTATGCCTGAGGCACGACGCACGGAACATGATTGTGAGCTCTTCTGGCTCCATGGGCAGGGTGAATTCTGCCCGCATTGCGATGTACTGACTCTGCAAGCAGAACCGATCCGACGTGCTGCCACTGGTGAGCGACGCGAGCTGGCGCGACCTGTCCACCTGGCGGCCGGACCCGTGGCCGTCCCCGATGGCGGCGGGCGAACGGGGCAGGGGCCGGGGCCTCGGCGTCGCCCCGAGAGATCAGATGGCATCGGGATCTCCGCGACGGCCGTCTGTGTCGGGCTGGTGCTGTGGTCCGTCACCTCGCTGAGCGGGTCGGGGCTGGCTCCACTTCCTGCTGGTGCCGGGAACGGAGGCGGGCCGACAGCATCCGCACCAGCTTCCTCATCTGCCCTCCCCACGTCCGGGGTCGTCGCGGCTCCCCCGGCGGCAGTGCTGCAGTCCGGACCGGCTGCTGTCACGGTCGGCGTCGAGCCCGCGGCGGCCACTACCGCTCTGCCGGATCAGCGCGCGAGGATCGCGGTCGAGGTTGCGATGAAGCAGATCGGGCTGCCGTATGTGTGGGGCGGCAACGGCCCCGAGAACGGGCACCGCGGCTTCGACTGCTCGGGATTGACGACCTTCGCCTATGACAAGGCGGGCGTGGATCTGCCGCGCACCGCCCACACCCAGTTCCGGCACGGCCCCCGCGTTCCGGAGAACACCCCGCTGCAGCCTGGCGACCTGGTCTTCTACGGCACCTACAAGAAGGTGCACCACGTCGGCATGTACATCGGCTCCGGACGGATGGTGAACGCACCGACCTTCGGCAAGCCCGTACAGACCGCCTGGTACCGCTACAACGGCGACGACTACATCGGAGCCACCCGACCCGCTGCGACAGGCAGCGGCGCCCTGCCTGCTGTGCCGGATCCTGCCGTCCCGGAGCTCCCGGACCCGACCATCCCCGACGTCACAGAGTTCCCCGCGCCACCGGCGCCGCCGCTGCCGGCGGTTCCGGATCCGCGGGCGCCGCAGCCACCGCAATCTCTGACGGCGGCCGACAGCCTCCGCTCAGCCGGACCGGTCACACCACGACCGACGACGTCCACCCCGGCCATCGCGATGCCACAGCCGAGATCAGAGGGAGCTCCGACCAGCGGACCGCACTCCGAGGGTGCTCCGGACCCCACGTCGCCGCCGCCCCGGCCAACCCCGGTCAGCCCCACACCCACACCTACACCGACGCCGCCTCCGACGCCGACGACGACCCCGTCACCCCCGTCGTCGACATCGCCGAGTCCGACAGCCCCAGTCACGCCATCACCGGCGCCCCCGGCATCTCGGGCAGTAACCGAGGCGAAGGGGCTGCTCGTCGCAGGCTCGCTGTTGCCGACACCGGCTGTCCCGGTCGATGCAACGGGACTCCCGGCCGAACCCGGGTCATGGGCAGGGTCACGACGGTGGATCGTGCGCCTTGCACTCGAGGCCATCCCCGCCCAGGAGGCCGGCGCTCGACTGACGCTGCGTTTGTCCGACGGAAGCACGCGAGTGTTCACCGTGACGGCCAGCCGCACGTTGAGCACCGACCAGGCCGCCGCCGCAGGTGGTCCGCTCGTCGTTGTGATGCCGACGGGCACTGCGGACAGATGGCAGGTCACGACGGCCAGGTAGGCGGTCCTCGTCGAGGTACACCCGCTGTGCATGGGGCATGGGTTCTGACGATCGCACGATCAACGCAATGGTCGATCTTCTTCGGGTGATCCCGCGGGCTACACGGTCAGGAGCCGCTGTCGGGGGTCCGTCGCCGGATCTCGCGTACGACGACGAGCACGAGTGGCACGGTGCCGATGACGTAGACCAACGTGACCATGAGATCCCACCACTGCGATCCCGCCCCGAGCGCAGTGACGACTGCGTCGGCAGACCACGCGACAGCGAGGCATAACCCGACCCAGGGCACGTAGCAGGGCAAGCCGGGAACGACGGCACGAGCGGAGAATGGGGCCGTCGGCGCTCCGACCAACATCAGCACGGCGCCTGTCAGCTTCAATCCAATGATGCAGCCGTCGAGGGCTGACGAGCCAGGGTCGGCAGTGAGCGCGACCGTCATGCGTGGATGGTCTCGTGGCAGTCTCGCTGCGCACAACAGCGGCGATCCGCGTGGCGCTTTCGGCCTCGACGTTCCGAGCCGGGAGTCCTGGATGGTCCGGGGAGTGCAGGACGGTGTCTCTGAGCAGCGGGGACGCGTCCGCGCGGTGGCGGTCAGCGGGTGTCGTCGGTGGTCGTTCTGGGTAGGTAAGCGTCGTGTTCGATCATGAGGAGGCCCTGTGAGGGGTTGGCCCGCACCTCCCCGGATTCCTCGTCCTGCCCCTCGTCGTGGTGGTGGTTTGCGGGGCGGCGACAGCCTGCCTCTCCTTCGGGTCGGCAGTACTCAGATGCCACCCAGGGCTTCCAGGGCGGTGTCTGGAGTGGATCCATCCATCTCGCCTCGCATGCCGACACCGTGAGGGACACGGTGGTGTCGGATTCTCTGCGCACCGGCATCTCACTCGGTTCACACACCAATGGAGACTGCATGTCGTCCACTCCCATTTCTTTGATCGATCCACTCAAGGATCGGGGTACCGCGTTCACGCCTGCGGAGCGGGTTCGTCTCGGCCTTGTCGGCAGGCTTCCTTCGGCTGTCGAGACCCTGGATCAGCAGGCCGCTCGCTGCTATTCCCAACTGACGGCGTACGAGACGGATCTGCAGAAGTACATCTTCCTGGACCAGCTGCACAACAGGAACGAGGTGGTCTACTATCGGCTCCTCGTCGATCACATGGTCGAGCTGCTCCCGGTCGTGTACGACCCCACGGTCGGAGAGGCCATCAAGAAGTGGTCCAGGGACTACCGCCGCACTCGTGCCGTCTATCTGTCCATCGACCGGGTCGAGGACATCGAGACGTCCTTCGACGGTCTCGGGCTCGGACCGGACGACGTGGACCTGCTCGTCTGTTCTGACGCTGAAGCGATCCTCGGAATCGGGGACTGGGGTGTCAACGGAACCGACATCTCTGTCGGCAAGTTGGCGGTGTACACCGCCGCGGCCGGCATTCACCCGGGCCGGACGATCGCCGTCAATCTCGACTGCGGTACCGATAACCAAAGCCTGCTCAACGATCCGACATATCTGGGCAACCGCCACTCCCGGGTGCGCGGAGAGCGCTACGACGAATTCATTGCCACCTACTTGAAGGTTGCTTCTGACAAGTTCCCCAAAGCACTGCTGCACTTCGAGGATTTCGGGCCGTCTCATGCCCGCCGAATTCTCGTCGACAACGCCGCAAAATACCGGATCTTCAACGATGACATGCAGGGAACGGGCGCCATCGTCGTGGCCGCGGTCATCTCCGGTATGAAGGTCACCGGCCAGACCTTCGCCGACCAGCGCCTGCTGGTCTACGGAGCAGGCACCGCCGGTACCGGCATGGCCGACCAGATCCACGCCGGAATGCTCCGCGCCGGGCTCTCCGACCAGGATGCGAAGGCCCGCATTTGGCTCGTCGACGTCAACGGTCTCGTCACCGACGACCAGCCCGACCTGCCCGACTACCAGAGGGCCTACGCCCGGCCTGCCGCCGAGGTGAAGGGTTGGGACCGGCACGACGGCAAGATCGGCCTGCTCGAGGTCGTCCGCCGGGCGAAGCCGACGATCCTCATCGGTACGTCCACCGACCACGGAGCCTTCACCCGAGAGGTCGTGGAAGCGATGTGCGCTGATGTCGAGCGGCCCATCATCCTGCCGTTGTCGAACCCCACCGAGCGGATCGAGGCGATGCCGGCGGACATCATCCCGTGGAGCGGGGGACGGGCTCTCGTCGCCACCGGTATCCCGGTCGATCCGGTGGAGCACGGCAGCACTCGATATGTCATCGGCCAGGGGAGCAACGCGCTCCTGTATCCCGGTCTCGGCCTGGGTGTCGTCGTCTCTGGCGCCACGCACGTCACCGACGGCATGCTTCTCGCCGCTGCGGAGGCCGTCGCGTCTCAGGTCGACCCCACCTCACCGGGGGCATCCCTGCTCCCGGACGTGGCGAACCTTCGCGCATCCTCGGCCACGGTCGCGGCTGCCGTCGCCCGCCAGGCGGCAACGGACGACGTTGCGACGATCGAGCACGAGGACCTCGTTCAGGCCGTTCAGGACGCCATGTGGCAACCGACCTACGAGAACGACACCGACCTGGCTCCGCGCGGCGAGGCTCCATCGAACTGACGTCGCAGGAGGTGGCGCGCACGATCCTTGGCGTCTGTGCAGACGTGAGTGTGAACTCGTACCGCTACTCTCCGCCTGGCTCGCACGCAGTCGTCCTTGCCTGCTCGGCTCGTCGTCGACGGGCACGCCGGCTATCGGCCTGCGACGGGCACGACAGCGCTGCCCGCGACGACCCGCTCCGGCTCGGGAGGTACCGGGAACGGTGTGAGCTGCAGACCGGCTCCGGAACGGTCCACATACCCGAATGCCACCTGGTCTCCGTCGCGCTGGGCCTGCGGATGAAGTCCGCCGCTCGTTCCGGATGCCTCCGGCCAGCTCTGGTGCAGGTGGTCCATGACCATCTCCTGGATGGCGTCCAGAGCACGGAGCACGGCTTCGGCCGGGATGTCTGTTGCCGTCACTGCATCGCCGGGTACGCCGAGGTCCTTCATCTCGACGACCCGCGGCGACCCCGCTCCCCGATTCGACCAGATCGAGATCTGCGTACCGACCGCCTGCGCGTGGACCCCCTCAGGGACGAGTCCGGCAACCTCGCATGCGACATGGGCCAAGGCCTCGACGGAGACGTGCAGGCGCCACGCGGAGGGCCCGTCGTACTGAAGGTCGGTGCTCACTTAGGTTCTGTCCGAACGCACTCTCGAGACGTGTCAACGGCAGCGTACTGCGCCCCGTTCCTCCAGGACTGTCACATGTCGACCGCCATCGATCCTGTTCAGCTCTTCGACCACGACGATCTACGCCCACGCTGACACCGACGATATCCGCCTCGCGCTCGATGCGATCGAGCGCGAGGCGGGAGGAACCAGGTGTCAGAGCCGTCGTGCGCGGGTCGCGCGGAAACGGAAGCTGTCCTGCTGAGCCGCTTCGTAGTCGAACTCGACCTGGTCGCCCTGCTCGAATGCCTTGTAGCCCTCGGCCTCGATATCGCTGAAGTGGACGAAGGCGTCGAGGCCGTCGGGCAGCTCCGGGCTGCTGATCGCACCCCAGCCCTTCTCGGCCTTGTAGAACTTCACGACCCCGGTTGCCATGCGTCGATCAGAGCAGGTCGGGTCGCCACGGTCCACGCGGTTCCGGGCGCTACTGCTGGATCAACTGCTGCATCCCGACCTTCGCGTCGAGCTTCAACAGTGACAGCGAGTTCGGTCCCTCTCGGGCGAAGAGACCGGCTGCCGCAACTGCGTGATGGGGGCAGCCCTTACTCTGCTGGCGCGGGCGCTGGTCCACTGCCTTGTCGCTCGATCCGTGCTTGTTCGATCAACTCAGGGTAGTTCTCGGCGGCCTGATCGTCATCGAGCTTCCAATGCGCCGTCGACCAGGGGATCGGGCAGGGCGACCTGTGCATCGGGTCGGGGCAGAGCATCAGTTGGATCTTGTCGGTCAGGTCTCTGGCTTGGTCGGCCGTGCAGAACACTCCGATCCTGAGTTCCCACACACCTGTCTGCTCCTGGCCTACCGGCTCCGGTCCTGCATTCATGTCCGTGACTGTGACGATGGTGGCGTAGAACGGCATCAGGGTTCCACCTGGTTCGGTACGGCTGTCTCGAGAGTTCGGGTCAGGGGCCCGCCCTGCTCACTGCCAGAGCTGCTCGCCGTCGCACAGGGGGTCGAACCGCCGGTACGCCGCGATGTCGCGGAAGTGGCGGCTGTACACGTCAACGACTGTCGTTGTGAGGTCGTCGGTCAGAGCCGGGGTGACATCAACGACGTGTAACAGGCGGTCCCTGACCGTCTCCCCCGCGTGGTTCGTGTAGGAGGTCTCGGCTTCGTGCCCGTGTCGTCCGGCAAGATCCTGTGCGTCCTCCAGCGACAGTGCTCGGAGCAGGACG
This sequence comes from Pseudonocardia sp. Ae717_Ps2, assembly GCF_001932475.1. Classification (NCBI taxonomy): domain Bacteria; kingdom Bacillati; phylum Actinomycetota; class Actinomycetes; order Pseudonocardiales; family Pseudonocardiaceae; genus Pseudonocardia; species Pseudonocardia sp. Ae717_Ps2. The sequence continues at coordinate 4,363,293 of NZ_MCIS01000001.1, read as the reverse complement.
ACGTCCTCGCGGTAGAGCGGTCGGTAGCTCGGTACCGACGATGTCGACTCGAACAGCAGAATGGCGACGAACAGCGCTTCGGAGGCCATGTCCGCATAGTCGCTCCGGAGGCTGTCGACCTGCCTCGGGGCGATCCCCGAGGCGCACCCGAGGGTCGTCAGCCACAGCGCGACCGAGACGATGAACGTCCACGGTCACGTGACGCTCGACAGCCAGCGTGATGCCCTCGACCTGCTGAACACCCAGCTCGGGGCCGGTGTCGAGAACGCCGACGAGCACTGAGGTTCCTGTCAGATGCCGCGCTCAACCGCCTCCGGAACGCCGCGCACGGCGACGTTTCCGCTGGTCGGGGTGGCGGGATTTGAACCCACGGCCCCTCGCTCCCAAAGCGAGTGCGCTACCAAGCTGCGCCACACCCCGTCGCCCGCAGTCTAGCCCTGCGCTTGTCCCGCCCGTCCGCCGCCGTCGACGCCGGGTGTGTCCTGCGCGACAGCGACCGGCCGTTGATCCCGCCGCTCCCGCCTTCTTAAGGTAAGCCTTCCCTTACTGAAGGAGGACCGCCACGTGGCACCGTCCGGACTGCACGACCCCACCGCGGAGCACGCGAGCTGCGGCGTCGGGCTGATCGTCCGCAAGGACGGGGTGCAGACCCACGACGTGCTCGCCCTCGCTCATCGTGCCCTCTGCGCCGTGCCGCACCGCGGCGGGATGTCCGCCGAGGGCGTCGGCGACGGCGGCGGGGTCTCGGTGGACCTCTCGGTGTCGTTCTTCTCCCGGCTCGCCGGCCGCGAGCTGACCCCGGGACGGTTCGCCGTCGCGAACGTCTTCCTCCCCGCCGACCCGGAACGCGCCGCGGCGGCCGCGGCGCTGGTCACGCTCACCCTCACCGCGCACGGCTGCACCGTCCTGGCCGTCCGCGACGTGCCGGTCGATCCGTCGGTGCTGCGCCCCGCGGCCGCCGCACAGCAGCTCCCGGTGCGGCAGTGGATCGTCGAGGTCCCCGACGTCGCCGACCCGGAGCGCCTGGCGCACGGCATCCTGCTCGACGTCGAGTCGGTCGCCTACACCGACGAGACCGTCGCCGGCCTCTACCCGCTCAGCCTCTCGACCCGCACCCAGGTCCTCAAGGGACGGCTGAACTCGTGGGAGGTCGTGCCGTACTTCGCCGATCTCACCGACCCCGAGCACCGGGTGCGCAGCCTCTACTTCCACACCCGCTTCTCCACCAACACCGACCCGCACCCGTCGATGGCGCAGCCCTTCCGGCTGCTCGCGCACAACGGCGAGCTCAACACCGACCGCAAGAACCGGATCGCCGACGAGGCGCTCGCCCGCGCCCGGGGCCGCCGGATCGTGCGGCCGCCCGGGCAGTCCGACAGCGCGCGGTTCGACCAGACCCTGCACGCACGTGTGGCGGGCGACGGGCTCGACCTCGTCGCGGCCGTCGTCGCCGCGATGCCCCCGGCCTGGGAGAACGACCGCACGCTGCCCGCGCCGGTGCGTGCGATGCTGGAGTACCGGTCGCTGGTCGAGGAGATCAACGACGGCCCGGCCGCGCTGGTCTTCTCCGACGGGGAGGTCATCGGCGCCCGTCTCGATCGGCTCGGCCTGCGTCCCCTGCGGACCTGCGAGACCGCCGACTACCTGACCGTCTCCTCGGAGGCGGGCCAATTCCCGTTCCCCGACGACGAGGTGCTGCGCCGCGGCCGTATCGAGGCCGGCGGGATGCTGTGGTGGAGCACCCGTGAGCATCGCACCTACGACACCGCGCAGACCCTGGAGCTGCTCGCCGCCCGTGCCGACCACGAGGCCCTCCTGGCCGGGGCGCGGACACCGGCGGCCGAGCTCCCGGCCGCCCCCGGGGCCCCCGAGCAGGCCTGGGGTGACGACCTCACCGTCCACCAGCGCTACGTCGCCTACGGCCTCGACGCCGAGGCGTTCCGCGTCCTGCTCGACCCGATGCTCGACACCGGCACCGAACGCGTCTCCGCCATGGGCTACGGCAACGCCATCAACGCCCTCAGCGACCGCGAGGGCGGCGTCGCGCACTTCTTCTCCCAGCGCTTCGCCCAGGTCACCAACCCGCCGCTGGACCCGATCCGCGAGGCCGACGGCATGACCCTGCGCGTCGCTCTCGGTGCCCGTCCGGTGCACGACGGCCCGTTCCACCGCATCGTCCTCGACTCGCCCGTGCTCGACGCCGACGGGCTCGCCCGCATCGAGGCCCAGCAGGTCGTCCCGGTCGGCCGGTTCGCGCTGCTGCACGAGCCGGGGACGCTGGAGGCCACGGTCGAGGGACTGTGCGCGGAGGTCGTCGCCTTCGCCCGCGACCGCGGTGGCATCGCCGTCCTCGACGACCGCGCCGTCGCCCGCGACCGGGCCGCGGTCCCCGCGGCACTCGCCGTCGCCGCGGTGAACCGTGCTCTGGTCGCGGCCGGTCTGCGCCCCGCGGTCTCGCTGGTCGTCGCGACCGGGCAGGTCTGCTCGGCGCACCACCTCGCCGTCGTCCTGGGGTTCGGGGCCTCGGCCGTGCACCCGCACACCGCGCACCTGCGCGCGGTCCAGCAGCACCCCGACGACCCCGGCGCGGCGTTCGCGCGCTTCCGCGCCGCGGCGGAGAAGTCCCTGCTCAAGACCATGGCCCGGGTCGGGCTGTGCACGATGGAGAGCTACGTCGGCGGCGAGTTCTTCGAGTCCGCCTACCTCGACACCCGCGACCCGGTGCTCGCCCGCTGGCTCCCCGAGGTCGACGCCCCGGTCGGCGGTGCCGGCTTCGCCGACGTCGAGCGCTCGGTCCGCGACTGGCACGCCCGCGCGCTGACCGTCACCGGCCCCGAGGACCTCCCGCAGCTCGGCCTGTTCAAGGAACGCTCCGACGGCGCCGGGCACTCCTACGGCGCCGCCGCCGTCACCGCCTTCACCGGTCTGGTCGACGAACGGACCGGCCTCACCGCGGGCACGGTCGACCGCGAGCTCCGGCTGCTGCCGCTCGCCGCGCTCACCGACTCCCTCGGCCTGCACGACGACGCCTACGTCCACACCGGACTGGGTGCACTCACCGACGCCGAGATCGACGCGTCCGCGCCCACGCCCGGCTACCGCGAGCTCGTCCGGTCCCTCGCCGCCGAGCGCGAACGGCGCCCGTCCGCGTTGCGCGACGTCCTGGTCCTGCCGCCGGACCTGCGCGACGGCGATCCCGCCGCCGCGCTCGACCGCATCGACCCGCACGGCAACGCCTGCATCGCCGTGCGCGGGCTCCGCCGCGACGGCGACCTGCTGCACGTCGACGGCGACGCCGGCCCGCTGGCGTCCTGGCTGACCGAGCGGCTCGGGGTGTCCGTCGAACGCCTCGACCACCGCACCCTGCGGGTGGCCGCGACGGGGACGGCCGCGGACCGGCTGGACCTGCTCGTCACCGCCCCCGACCCGGTCCCGCTGTCGCAGGTACAGCCCGCCTCGGAGATCACTCGCACCCTCGCCTCGGGCGCGATGAGCCACGGCGCCCTCGTCGCCGGGGCGCACGAGGCCGTCGCCCACGGCACCAACATGGTCGGCGGGCTGTCCAACTGCGGCGAGGGCGGCGAGTCCCGCAGCCGGTTCGGCACCATCCGCGGCTCCCGGGTCAAGCAGTTCGCCTCCGGACGGTTCGGGGTGTGGGCGGGCTACCTCGCCGACCCGATGCTCGACCAGGTCGAGATCAAGATCGCGCAGGGGGCCAAGCCCGGCGAGGGCGGCCAGCTGCCCGGTGCCAAGGTGACCGTCGACATCGCCGCCGCCCGCGGCGCGACGCCCGGTGTCGAGCTGGTGTCCCCGCCGCCGCACCACGACACCTACTCCATCGAGGACCTCGCCCAGCTCATCCACGACGCCACCGCGGCGCGGGTGAGGGTCGTGGTCAAGCTGGTGTCCTCGGAGGGCATCGGGACGATCGCCGTCGGCGTCGCGAAGGCCGGTGCGCACGTCATCAACGTCGCCGGCAACACCGGTGGCACCGGCGCCGCCAACGTCACCAGCCTGAAGTTCGCCGGGCGCTCCGCGGAGCTGGGCGTCGCCGAGGTGCACCAGGCGCTGTCCGCGCACGGTCTGCGCGACGCCGTCGAGCTGCGCTGCTCCGGGGCGCACCAGACCGGCGGCGACGTCGTCGTCTCCGCGCTGCTCGGCGCCGACTCCTTCGAGTTCGGGACGACCGCGCTGATGATGCTGCGCTGCGTCATGGCGAAGAACTGCAACGTGAAGTGCCCGGCCGGGATCACCACCGACGCCGACGCCTTCGACGGCGACCCCCGCGCGCTGGCCCAGTACCTGCTCGGCGTCGCCCACGAGGTCCGCGAGATCCTCGCCGGTCTCGGGCTGCGCAGCCTGCGCGAGGCCCGCGGCCGGGCCGACCTGCTGCACCTCGCCCGGCACCCGTCGCTGGTCGGGCGGCTGGACCTGCGCCGCCTGCTGCACCGCGTCATGACCCCGCAGGTCGCCGACCCGGTGCGGGTCGGCGCCCACCACGACCACGACGAGCGGTGGTCGGCCACCGTCCGGGCGGCCCTGGCCCGTGGGGAGTCCGGCGTGGACATCGACGGCGGCGTGCTGGGCAACCGGCACCGGTCCGTGGGCGGGCGCCTCGCCGTCGACGTGGAGCGGATGCTGAACCACGAGCACGTCCCCGGACCGGCACTCGTCGACGACCGCGGCCGCCGGTTCCTGCCGCAGCGGTGGCTGCGGGTCCGCACCCACGGCGCCGCGGGACAGTCGTTCGGGCTGTTCTGCAACGACGGGATGTGGCTCGTCCACACCGGCACCGCCAACGACGGCGTCGGCAAGTCCGCCTGCGGCGGCACCATCGCGGTCCGGTCGCCCGGCACCGTGCACGACGACCGGCCCGGCACCAACGTGCTCGTCGGCAACTTCGCGCTGTTCGGGGCCACCGGCGGCCGGCTGTTCGTGCAGGGCGAGGCGGGGGACCGGTTCGCGGTGCGGAACTCCGGGGCGAGTGCCGTCGTCGAGGGGCTCGGCGACTTCGGCTGCGAGTACATGACCGGCGGGGCCGTGCTGAACCTCGGCGCCGCGGGGTCGGGTCTGGGCAACGGCATGTCCGGCGGGTTCCTCTACCAGTACGACCCGACCGGGACCGTCGGGTTCTCGACCGACTCGGTCGACGTCGCACCGGTCTCGGGGTTCCACACGACCGCCGTCCGGCTGCTGCTGGAGTGGCACGTCGAGGCGACCGGTTCGCCGCTGGCCACCCGGCTGCTCGAGGACTGGGAGCGCGAGCGCGCGCACCTGCTCGTCGCGACCCCGCGGTCGCTGCGGCTCTACCAGGACGCCGGGGAGATCCTCGCCGCCCGCACCCGGCGCGAGCTCGTCGACGAGCTCGCCGCCGCCCTCGCCGCGCACCAGCTGCGCCGGCACAAGCTCGCCCAGCGCGACGGCGTCCCCGTCGCGTCCGGGGTGGTACCCGACGGCGACGCCGGAGAGGAGATGTTCGTCCTGCTCAACGGACTGACCGTGCAGACCGTCGCCGAGGAGGTCGCCGCGCGCCGCGGCGTTCCCGTCCGCACGCTGCTGCTCACCGAGGACCATGCCGTCCGGACGCGGCTGGTGCGCTACGCCCGCGACGCGCTGGCCGGCTACACCGACGACGAGCTCGCCGTACTGGTCTCGGACAAGCGCGTCGGCGACCTCAAGCGCTCCCTCGCCCGGCGCGACGTGTACGGCACCGACAGCCCCGGCACCTACGGCTGGATCCTCGCCCAGGACGCCGCGAACACCGCGCGCCTCGGCCGGATCCCGAGCGTCGAGGAGCTGTTCGCGGCCCGCGCCGCACCGGACCTGGTGGGTGCCCCGTGATCGCGCCGCCGCCCCCGGCCGAGCTGGGCGACCTGGCGATCTCGCCGGACGCCCCGTTCACCGCCGAGCAGCGCATCTGGCTGTCCGGCTACCTCGCGGGCGCCCGCAGCGCCGCCGCACCCGTCCGGAAGGAGTCCGGGATGACCCCGGTGCACGTGCTGTACGGCACCGAGACCGGCAACGCCGAGTACGTCGCCGACCTTCTCACCGAACGCCTCACCGAGGCCGGGGTGCCGTGGGAGCTGCACGAGCTCGACGCGGTCGACGCCGACGCGCTCGCCGCGATGAGCAGGGTGGTCGTCGTCTGCTCCACCTACGGCGACGGCGAGATGCCCGACAACGCCGACCTCTTCCGGAAGATGATCACCGCCGACGACGCGCCACGCCTGGACGCGATGTCGTTCGCGGTGTGCGCGCTGGGCGACGAGTCCTACGAGGACTTCTGCGCGGCCGGGCGGCTGCTCGACACCCGCCTCGCCGAGCTGGGGGCCACCCGCCTCCTGGAACGCCGCGACTGCGACGTGATGTGGGAGGACGCCTCCGCGCAGTGGTTCCCCGAGATCGTCGCCGTGCTGAGCGCCGCGCCCGCCGCGGAGGAGCCCGCACCCGCGCCCGCACCCGTGCCGGAGCCGGCGCGCCGCCGCGAACGCCCCGCCCCGGTGCCCGCCGTGCTCGCCCACCGGGTGCGGCTGTCCGGGCCCGCCTCGGACAAGGAGATCCACCACCACGAGTTCGACCTCACCGGCACCGGCCTGACCTACGCCGCGGGAGACTCGCTCAACGTCGTGCCCGCCAACGATCCCGCGCTCGTCGAGGCGCTCCTCGACCACCTCGGTCACGACGGCGACACCCCGGTCGGTGACCGTCCGCTGCGTGAGCTCCTGACCTGCGCGCACGAGATCGTCACGCCGTCGCGGGACCTGCTCGAGGTGCTCGCCGAGCGGGCCGCCGACGCCGGGCTGCGCGCCGCCCTGCGTGAGGACCGCGCGGGCGCCTTGTGGGACCGCGACCTGCTCGGACTGCTGCACGCCGCACGGGTGCGGCTCGACCCGGAGGAGTTCGTCGGGCTGCTGCGCCCGCTGCAGCACCGGGCGTACTCGATCTCGTCGAGCCCGCTGCTCTTCCCGGACCGGGTGCACCTGACCGTCGCCTCGGTCCGCTACCGGTGCGACGACCGCGCGGTCGGCGGGGTCTGCTCCACCCACCTCGCGGACCGGCTCGCCGTCGGGGACACCGCCGTCGTCTCGCTGCAGCCCAACACCGGGTTCCGGCCACCCGCCGACGACGTCGACATGATCATGATCGGGCCGGGCACGGGTGTCGCCCCGTTCCGCGCGTTCCTGCAGGAACGGGCCGCCCGCGGGGCGCGGGGCCGGAACTGGCTGCTGTTCGGCGACCGCCGCTCCGACCACGACTTCCTCTACCGGTCCGAGCTGCTCGGCTGGGCCTCCGACGGCCTGCTCGCCCACCTCGACCTCGCCTTCTCCCGCGACCAGCCGGAGAAGGTGTACGTCCAGGACCGGATGCGCGAACACGGCGCCCGGCTGTACGCGTGGCTGAAAGAGGGCGCCCACCTCTACGTGTGCGGCGATGCGAGCCGGATGGCCCGCGACGTCGACGCCGCGCTGCACGAGATCCTCGCCGCCCACACGGGGGGCGAGGACGGTGCGGCCGAGTTCGTCGCCGACCTCAAGCGCGGGAAGCGGTACCTGCGTGACGTCTACTGAACCGGAGCGTGCCTCGTGACCCTGCCCCACACCGACCTCGACGTCCTGCTCTCCCACCTCGTCGGCGAGCGGCTCGACCTCGACGCCGGCACGCTGGCGCGGCACCTCCCGCTGCTCGACGAGGTCGTCGCGACCACCGCGAACGGCATCGCCCTGATCAGCGAGCTCGGTACCTACGCCGAGCCGACCTTCACCGGCGAGGCGTTCGGGGTCCGGGCCGACGCGGTGACCCTGCGCCTGTCCCGGCCCGCGGTCGCCGCGGTCGTCGCGACCCGGGCCGACGACGAGCGTCGTGAGCCCGCCGCGCTGTGGCTGTTCGACGGCGACGGCGGGGCCGTGCACCGCACGCACCTGCTGTCGCCCGACGCCCCGCTGGTCACCGAGGTGATGCGGCTGGCCCCGCGTGTCGACGACCCGCCCGTCGTGCCGACGGCGGTTCCCGACGAGCTCGATCACCTCGGGCTGCTCGACGCGCTCACCGACGGCGGCGGCCGGGTCCCCGCCGGGCTCGTCCCGGCCGCCCCGCCGTGCGACGTCGCCCGGGCGGTCGACCTGTTGTGCCTGCTCTGCGAGCACGGGGTCCCGGCCGGGCTGGCCGTGCCGAACGGCGGCTGTCTGCAGGTCGGCACGGGTTCGGTCGACCACGTCGAGACCGCCGACGTCGTCGGCGTGGTGTCGGGTGCGGTGCAGTTCGCGTTCGCCCCCGGCGAGATCGAGGCGGTGCGCCCGGTCCGCACGCACGGCCCGTACGGTCCGATGACGACGGTGCTCCTGACCGGGCCGGACGGCCGCTGCCCCGCCCTGATCGGCCAGTTCGGACTGCCGTCCACCGACGTTGTGACGGCCTGGGAGCGCATGGTCCGGGACGTGCTGCTGCACCCGATCAGGTGAGCGGTGAACGCGGCCGACGCGGTGGTCGTAGAGACGGGCAATCAAGGATGAACCCGTCAGAAAGGACACCGGGATGCGCCGCACCCTGCCCCGCCTCGCCGCCGTCACCGCCGCCACCGCACTCGGCTTCGCCGCGACCGCGGGGATCGCGTTCGCCCAGGAGACCGAGGTCGGGGAGCCGTCGACCTTCACGAGCATGTACACCGTGAGCGCCACCCCGGACACCATCGTCAACAACGACGGGCAGGCCGTCCCCGGTCAGCCCGGCGCGACCGGCGAGTTCAACTTCCGGATCAACTCCGACGACGAGATCATCTGCTACGACATCACCCTGCGCGGCGTCACCGGGGAGTACCAGAGCCCGGCCAAGACCGCGACGCACATCCACGAGGCGGCGCTCGGCAAGCCCGGCCCGCCGCGCCTGGCGTTCCCGAACCCCGAGGGCGACGGCGACGTCCGCACCTCGTCGGGCTGCCTGCAGGGCCCGTTCACCACCGGGCTCGAGGGCCCGAACGGCCAGGACACCGCCACCGGCTTCTCGCTGAAGCAGATCGAGGCGAACCCGGCCGGCTTCACCGGTGACACCCACACCGCCGACTTCGCGGCCGGCACGGTGCGCGGCCAGCTCGCCGCCGTCCCGATGGGCGGCGTCGAGACCGGCGCCGGTGGGTCCTCCTCCGACTCGACCGCGCTCTACGCGGTCGGTGCTGCCGGCCTGGCCGCCGCGGCCGGTGCGGGCGTGCTGATGGCCCGCCGGGGCCGTGCGCAGGGCTGACCGCGCGCGTGACCGGCGCCCGGGAGCCCTGCTGCTCCCGGGCGTCGTCGCGCTGGTGTTCCTGCTCGTGGGGTGCGCGGCACCGCCCGCCCCCACTCCCGCGCCTGCGGTGCCGTCCGCCGGCGCGCCGCCCGGCGCGGTCCCGGCGGCCGCCGGTGTGCCCGTCTCGCTGCACATCCCGGCGATCGGGGTGGACGAGTCGCAGCTGCTCCGGCTCGGCATCGCCGACGACGGCACCGCCGAGGTGCCGCAGGACTACGACCGCGTCGGCTGGTTCGACCGCGGCACCGCGCCCGCCCCGACCGTCCTGCTCGGGCACGTCGACTCACGTGAAGGGCCCGCGGTGTTCATCGACCTGGCCGACCTCGCCCCGGGCGACGTGATCGAGGTCGGTCGCGACGACGGCTCCGTCGACAGCTACGCCGTCGAGCGGACCGAGCAGATGCCCAAGGACGCGTTCCCGACCTTCGCCGTGTTCGGCGGTACGTCACCGGACCAGCTGCGCCTGGTCACCTGTGCGGGCGACTTCGACCGGGAGGCACTCAGCTACCTCGACAACGTGGTCGTGCACGCCCGCGCGCTGTGACCGTTGCCCGACGCGCCGAGACGTCCGGTTCCACTCCGGACACCCGGTCCGGGACCACACTGATCGGGTGACGGTGCCGCGACAGCGCGACCCGCGCCCGACGGGCGCCGCAGCCGGACGCCCCCGGGCGTCGCGGCTCGCCCGGCTGCGCCGCGTCCCGCCGCTGCACCTGCTGCTCGGGGCGACGGGCGTGCTGCTCGCGGTCGGCGTCGTGATGGTGCTGTCGGCCTCGGCGGGCGGGCGGACCGTCGCGGACGGGATGGTGCTGACCGTCTTCGTCCGCCACCTGATCTTCCTGCTGCTCGGGGCCGGCGCGTTCGCGCTCGGGATGTGGGTGTCACCGGCCGGGCTGCGACGGTGGACGCCGTGGCTGCTGTTCGCCTGTCTCGCCGCGCTGGTGCTCGTGCTGGTCCCGGGCATCGGCGAGGTCCGCGGCGGTGCGCGCCGGTGGATCTCGGTCGCCGGGTTCACCGTGCAGCCGGGCGAGGCGGCCAAGGTCGTGCTCCTGCTGTGGGGCGCGCACGTGCTGGCCCTGCGCGGCCGTGCCGTGCGCCGGGGCCGCTACGCCGTCCTCCCACTGGTCCCGATCGCGTTGCTGGCGGCGGCGCTGCTCATGCTGCAACCCGCGCTCAGCACGACGGTGGCGCTCGGTGTCATCGTGCTGTCGCTGCTGTTCTTCGCCGGAGCGCCGCTGCTGCTGCTCGGCGGCATGTCCGTCGGGGCGCTGCTCGGCGTCGCCGTCCTGGGGCTCACCGCCGACTACCGCCGCGACCGGATCAGCACGTTCCTCGGCGCGGGCGACGAGCTCGGCGCCGGCTACCAGTCCCGCCAGGCGCTGCTGTCCCTCGCCGACGGCGGCCTGTTCGGCACCGGCCTCGGGCAGGGCCGCGCGAAGTGGGACTACCTGCCCAACGCCGCGAACGACTTCATCTTCGCCGTCATCGGCGAGGAGCTCGGGCTGGTCGGCGGGCTCGCCGTGCTGGCGCTGTACCTGCTGCTCGCCTGGGTCGGGCTGCGCGTCGCCGTTCGCACCCGGGATCCGTTCCTGCGGCTGGTGACGGCGGCGACCGTGACCTGGGTCGTCGTGCAGGCCGTGATGAACGTCGGCTACGTCGTCGGTCTGCTCCCGGTGACCGGCCAGCAGCTGCCGCTGGTGTCCGCGGGCGGGACGGCGCTGGTCAGCACCCTGTTCCTGCTCGGGCTGGTCGCCAACGCCGCCCGCCGGGTCAGGTAGCCAGGCTGCCGCGCAGCACCGTGGCCCCGGCGCCGTCGACGACCCGGAACTGCTCCGCGTCGGCCCGCAGCACCGAGGAGTTGAGGTTGCAGACCATCGGCGACGCGCCGGTCCCGATGAACTCGCCCGCGCTCACCTCGCGCCCGTCCTCGGCCTCGACGACGACGCGGTAGGTCGCACCGGAGCGGAACCCGTCGCCGTCGAGCACGATCTCGACGCCCCAGGTGTGCGGGATCGCGACCGCCGTGGCCCGCACCGCGGGGTCCATCGCCTGGACCGCGACCGGCTCGCGCGGAATGCCGTCGTGGTCGCCGACCAGGTAGCCGCCGACGCCGCCGACGAGCAGCGCGGCCGCGGCCGCCGCGGCGACCGGTGCCCACCGGCTCCGTGACCGGCCCGCGGTGGACGCCGGGCGCTCGGCCCGCGCCGCCGCGACGATCCGGTCACCCAGGTCCGGCGGGGGAGCGGGGGTGTGGTCGAGCTGGTCCGGATCGACCCGGCCCAGCGCGGGCAGCACACTCGCGACCTCGGCCAGCTCCTTGCGGCACGCCGGGCAGCCCTGCAGGTGGGCCTCGAGGGTCGCCAGCTCGTCGCCCTCCAGCCGGCCCATCGCGTGGTCGCCCAGCGACTCCCGCATCGCCCGGTGCTCGTCCGGAGTCACGGTTCCACCCCCATCTCGTCCATCGCCAGTCGCAACGCCTTCAGCCCGTAGAAGACCCGGCTCCGGATCGTCCCCAGGGGAACCCCCGCCTCCGCCGCGATCTCGGCGTGCGGGCGGCCCCGCAGGTACGCCTCGACGATCGCCTGCCGGTGCTCCGGACGGAGCCGCCGCAACGCCTCCTCGACCAGCCAGCCGTCGACGAGCGCGTCGTCGGCAGGGCCGACGGAGTCGTTCCCGGGGTCGGGCTCGTCGGTGAGCCTGCGTCGCCAGGGCCGCGCCGCGACCCTACGGATCTCGTCGATCACCACGTTGCGGGCGATGGCGAACAACCACACCCGCAGGCTGGCGATCGACGGGTCGTAGGAGTCGGCGCGACGCCAGGCGCGCAGGAAGACCTCCTGCACGGACTCCTGGGCCGCGCCCTCGTCGCCGAGCTGACGCAGGGCGTAGCGGTAGAGCTCGGCTCCGTGCGCCGTGTACGCGGCCCGGAGCCCCTGCTCGGTGTCGAGCCCGGGTTCTGCGGCGCGCGCGTCGACGGAGCGCAGCCTGCGGTGGGGCGCCTTCATCGGTGTCTGCGAACCTCCTGAACGTCCCTGTGGCCGGTGTGTACGTACCCGGGGGCGGGGATGTTCACGGGGCCGGTGTGGGATACGCTGTGGAGGTCCTGATCGGTGAGATCGGGGCATGCGGGCGTAGCTCAATGGTAGAGCCCCAGTCTTCCAAACTGGCTACGCGGGTTCGATTCCCGTCGCCCGCTCACGCCGCACGACAGGCCGAAACACCAGCCCTAGTCGATCTTGAAGAGAGGTCGGGCAGGGACGTGCGACCGGTGTGCAAGGAGAGAAGGGGCGCCGATGTCTCGACCGAAGGTCGGGTCTGCGGCGTTGCTGCTGGCGCTCGGGGTGGTGGGGTCTCTCGTTGCTGGCTGTCAGAAACCCCTCGAGGATGTCGAATGGTGCGCGATCACCCAGGCTGACCTGACTGCACACGGCGTCGGCTGGCCTGTGGCGAATCAAGTCTTGACCCCGATCCAGCTTCACTCCATCCCCTCGATGATGGAAGGAGGAGCGCTAAATTTGAAGAACGGGGATCTGAAAGTTGCAGTTGAGGCGTGGGTGGCTAGCTACAAGGTGGTGCTGCCGTATCTTGCTGTAGATGATCCGAAAGGATTCGACGTTCAAGTCGACGAGGGGGTCAAGCTGCAGCTCCATTACGCCAACACGGCGATCACCAATATTTGCCAGTGGTGATGCGTCGCGACGCCTATTTGCGCCTGTTTAGTATTCATCCACTCTATGGGGGAGGTAATCAGTGAGGCGTTCTATCGGACTGGCCCTGGCTGTTGTATTCGCAACGGTGGGACTGGCTCATCCGGCACTCGCCAGTGAACCGGGTCCTGACGAGAACTATCTGGACGAACTTCAGCGTATTGCGGGGCGGAGTGCTGCGTATCAACCATATCACGACGCTGACCCTCGATCGGCTCAACCGATGGCGACCCTAGATCCGTTCCAATGCACATTATATCCATCGGTCGTTCATCCCCGAACCTCTGCAGGCAAGAAGTCCGTCGGAGCTAAGCCATACACAAGTTGCAAAGCCGGCAGGCCGACAATTATTTCACAGACGAGCACTCTCTACATCGTGGAGTGGGCCGGCCTGCGCTACAAGCAGGTGGACAGGAAGACGGGAACGTCCCGCGGGGTAGCATCGCTCACGCAGAAGAATATTGAGTTCTACTGCAAGAACAATAATACTTCGAGGTTCCAGCAGGAGACAAAGGGGTACTCCGTTCAGCTCGGTCGCACCTACCAGTCAGCTGTAATTACTCCCCGAGTAGACTTGCCCTGTGGCTACTAGTGCCGCGATGAAACGGACGGTCTGGATTGTTCTCGAGGAGGGTGTCGAATCCTGTCGAATCCTCGGAGTTTTTCGCGACAGCGCGGCTGCCGATGAATTTATGATGCGCAAAGGCCGAGAATTTCCTGAGTCAACATTCTCCTACGGTGAATACGAAATTGGGTGGACTGAAGATCAAGGGGCGCAGCGATATCGCTCCGCTGACTGAGACGTTCTCTTCGGAATGATGCGCACGTGCTCGATGGAGAATATGGTAGCCGAGGGCTGACCGCGTGGACAAGGATCAGGTATCGAGCGCGTCGTGGACTCCTGCGTTTTGTTCGTTGCGGCCGATGATAGGGCCTTGGCGGCCATGGTGGTGGCGTTCGCGGTCGACCAGCGTGGCGATCTGGGTGGCGATGCGGCGGTCGCGTTCGGTGGTGGCGTGTTGGTAGATAAGTGCGGCGCGCATGGTGCCGTGGCCCATGCGGTGCATGAGTTCACGGGTGCTGGCTCCGGCGGTGGCGGCGAGGTGGTTACCGGTGTGGCGCAGGTCGTGGAAGTGGAACCCGGCCGGTAGCCCGGTCTTGATGATGGTGATGGGCCAGTTGGTCGCGCGTCCGAAGTTCCCGCGTCGGAGCATGCCGCCGCGTTGTCCGCAGAAGATCAGCCCATCCGGCGGTGGGCCGGAGTAGGCGGCGATGTGGTTGTCGAGGGCCGCGACGAGGAACGAGGGGAGCGCGATGGTGCGGATCCCTGCGGTGGACTTGGGTGGTCCGGGGCGGAGTCCGCCTCGGCTGAGTTGGGCCAGGCGTCGCCGGACGTGGAGGGTGGCGCTGTCCAGGTCGAGGTCGCAGCGGCGGAGCCCGGCCAGTTCTCCCCAGCGTAGGCCGGTGAACGCGGCGGACAGGACCAGGGCATGGAAGCGCGGAGGCATCGCGTCGGCGAGGTCGAAGACCTGGGTGATGGTGGCGGTGGGCCGTTCGGGGGTGCGGTGTTCACCGGCGCCTTTGATGCGGCAGGGGTTGCGTGTGATGCGGCCGTCGTCGACAGCGGTGGTGCAGATCGCGCGGACCAGGCGGTAGGCCTTCGCGGTGCGGTCTTCGGATCGTCCGGCGGCGAGCAGGGTGGTACGCCAGGTGCGGATGACCGCAGGGCTGAGCTCGGCGAGGTTGATCGGGCCGAGGAACGGGTCGATGTGGTGTCGCCAGATGCTGCGGTACTCCTCTCTGGTGCGGGCGCTGATCTTGTGTTCGGTGATCCACTGGTCGCCGTAATCGCTGAAGAGGGCCTCGCCGAGAGCAGGGTCGAGCCATTCGCGGCGCAGCATCTGGCTCTCGACGAGGATGAGCCACTGGTCGGCGTCGCCTTTACGGTCGAACGTCTCCGGTGCGGTCTGGCGGTGCCCGCTGTGGGTGAGGTAGCTGGCCTGGTAACGCCCGGAGGGCAGGCGGCGGATGGAACCGAACCGACGTCGCTTTGTCGAGCAACTCTTTTGCCTCGTCATCATCGGCCTCCTCGGTGGTGCCGGGGCCGGTGTCGGTGGCGGGGGAACGGTTCGACTCGTCCTTCGGCGAGCCAGGTGTCGAGGTCGGTCACAGCGAAGCGGACATGTCGTCCGACGCGGTGGAATGCGATCCGCCGGGCTGCGACGAGGCGCCGCACGAACCGCGGGGAGGTGTTCAGGTACTGCGCGGTCTCGGCCACGGTCAGGTACTGCTCCATCGACCGGCCCCTCCTACGCGGCTTGATCGGTAGTTGTCGAACGCTCGTCAGGTGGTGCGTTGCTGGTGGCGAGGAGGGCGGCGTCGTAGTCGGCTCGCCATCGTTGGCGTTGGTGGATGGCGTGCAGGAGCAGGACGGGGCGGGGTGGGACGTCGCTGTCACCGGGGCGTACGGGTTCCCAGTCGAAGGGCCCGTCATCGATCGCGTAAGCGGGTTTCACTCCGGCCTGGTCGAGGAGTTGCCGAACGAACGCCGTCCGTTCCGCGCGGTGGTCGGACAGGGACTTGTTGGACCATTTTCGGGAGACGAGGACGCGGCGTCCGGCGATGCCGAGGTGCTCGGGCTTGTGTGCCTTGCCCTTGCAATGCCCTGGCGTCGTCCCCGGCCGGGCGCCCTTGGGTTCGATCCCGTAGAGCAGCCAGATCGGGCAGCGCGGCGAGCACGGCGTGATCGCGAGTTCGGCGGCGAGGCGGCGGGCGTGCTCGCGCTGCCGTGACGTGGCGGACTCGTCGACGCCGGCGGCTTGCCCGACGCTCTTGGTGAGGTACTTGGTCAGGTAACCGATGTGCCGTCCGGCTTCTTCGGTGCCGCCGAGGATTCCCTTGACGTGGACCTGCGGCCCGAACACCACCGTGTGCGCCGGAGCCGCGAGGGCGTCGGGGTCGGTGGCCTCGTCCCAGGTGGGCAGCGGTGCCCGGGTGTCGGGGTCGACGAACGCCTTGTGGTGGTGGTCCCAGCGGGGGAGCCGGTCCCCGCTGTAGACGAGTTCGTCGTGGGCGGGCCACCAGACCTGGTGGTAGGTCGCGGCGGTGATCGCTCGGAGTTCGGAGCGGGGGATGGTGCCGCGGATGGCGGCGTGGAAATGGGGTGCTCCGCGTTTCTGGGGTTCGACGGTGCCGAAGTACTGCACGTCCCAACTGGAGTGTTCCCGATTTCTTTGACGCCGGTTTAGGCTGCCAAGTCGGTTATTTTCCTGAATCCTAGCTCGTATTCGGTGGGTGTCAAGTATCCGAGGGTGGAGTGCCGTCTGCGACGGTTGTAGTAGCTCTCGATCCACGCGAATGTCTGCTGTCGGACCTCGGTGACGTCGTTCCATGGCCGGGTGTGGATGAGTTCTTTCTTGTAGCTGGCGAAGAACGACTCGGCGACGGCGTTGTCGAAGCAGGTGGCGCGTCGGCCCATCGATCGGGCCACATTGTTGGCGGCGCAGAAGTCGGTGAACTCCCGGCTCGTGTATTGCGTCCCGCGGTCGCTGTGCATGATCACTCCGGCTGGTGGGCGGCGGGTGAGCAGGGCGGCGGCGAGGGCCTCGATGATCAGGTTGGTGCGCAGGTGGTCGGCCACGGCGTAGCCGACGACCTTGCGGGAGTGCAGGTCGATCACGGTGGCGAGGTAGGCCCAGCCGTCGACCGTCTGGATGTAGGTGATGTCGCCGCACCAGCGGGTGTCGGGAGCCTCGGCGGTGAAGTCACGCCCGATCAGGTCCGGGGCGTCGATCGGGCGTAGACCTGCGACGGTCGTCTTGCGCCAGGTGTGAGGGTGGCGGCCTTGCAGGCCGGCGGCGCGCATGAGCCGCCAGACCCGCTTGCGGGCGGTCCGGTGGCCGCGAGCGACCAGCTCGGCCCACACCCGGCGCACGCCGGGGTCACCGCGCAGGTCGTGGTGGATCTCTCGGATCGTGTCGGTGAGCTCGGCGTCGGTGCGTTCCCGCTGGCTGGGTCCGGTCTTGAGCCACCGGTAGTAGCCCTGTCGGGCCACGCCGAGCTGGGCGCACATGAACGTGACCGGATACTCGCCCTCGGTTGCCCAGTCCGCGATCGCCGCGTATTTCACGGCTGTTCTTTCGCGAACCAGGTCGCTACTTTTTTTGCGAAGTCCCGCTCCATTCGCAGGGTCGTGTTCTCCTTGCGGAGCCGTTCCAGCTCGGCCCGCTCCGGTTCGGACAGGTCCGTGTCCGGGACCTGCCCGGATTCGCGTGCTTTCTTCACCCACTTGCCTAACGTCATCTCGTGGACGCCGATACTCTTCGCTACCTCGGCGATTGTTCGGCCGGAATCGAGGACAAGACTGACGGCCTGGTCCTTATACTCCTGGGTGAAATGGCGGCGTGTCGCCACGCGATCCCCTCCGCTGCGATCAGCGGCAGTCTACGACCGGTGTCTACAAGATCGGGAACGGTCCACAACCCACACAGCGCCGCGTGTTCTGCCAGAACCGGTCGAGCAGTTTCGGGAAGTGGATCGCATCCCGGGCGGCGCGGCGGTAGTCGTAGGTGTCGGGGTCGAGGGCGGCGCCGTGGCCGTCGACGCGGCCGTAGGTGTCGAGGGTGAGGGTGAGGAACGTGGAGGGCCGGTACTTCCCGCCGAAGACCCGGCCCACGGTGCGGTCCTCCACCGGGCGGCGTGGGAGGTTGGGTGCGTCCTGGCGTCGGCGGGTGGAGCGGCGCACGGTCTGGGGTGTCGGGTCGAGAGGGGCGAGGCGGCCCCGGACACCGAGAGCGCGGAGTTCGGTGTCGATGTCCTCGACGATCTCGCGGATCTCAGCGCACTCGGCTTCGGCACCTGCGGCGAGACAGTCGGTGTAGGCGGCGTGGAAGTCCGCGCGGGCGGCCATCAACTCTTTCTGCGCGTCGGTCGGGTCAGCCGGTTTCACGATGGGTTCGTTGTCGAGGTGCCAGCCTTCGCGGCACTGGACCATGCGTAGCCGTCGGGCTTTGTCCGCGCACGGGCGGCACTGATCCTCCCGTGTCGACCTGCACGGCACCGGGACGACCTCGACCCGGCCGCTGGACTGGTCGATCCGCCGCATCGCCAGAGGGCGGACACACACCCCGTGGTCTGCGGCGAGCTGGACCGCGACATCGTCGGACAGAGCGAGCATCGCCTTCTGCGCCCGGCTGAGCGTGTCCTGATCGACCGGCTCCCGACTCGCTGTGTCGGTGGGGGTCATGCGGCGTCTCCGATCTCGCGGTGGGCCTCGGGCAGGGTGTCGGTGGGCGCGGGCAGGGTGAGTACCGGTGCCGCCATATCTGCGGGCGGGGCAGTGCGGGTGACGAACGTTTCGAGGTCTTTCACCGCGCCGTCGGACACCCACCCGGCCCGGACACGCAGGGGTTCACGGATGCCGTCGCCGAACAGATAACCCACGCCGGGTTCGTCTTCACCGATCCGGTTCGCCCACGCACCACGGTCGTAGGCCTGATCCCCCAGCACCATCGACACGTGGGACTTCGACGCCACGCGCAGGCAGATCCGGCGGGGGAACAACTCCCGCACCGGGACGGTGTCCTTCGTCGGTTCCTGCACATACCCGCGCACCGTGAACCCCAGAGCGCGGCCCTGGGTCGTCAACAGGGCGACGCGGTCGGTGATCGCCTCGCGGGTCTTGCGGTCCCCGCCGTAACGCAGCAGCGCACCGATCTCGTCGAACTCTACAATCTCCAACGGCGTCTCCGTCGTGATCGGGACCAGGCGGGTCGCACCGGCGTAGGCGCGTTTACGGGCTTCCATCTGCTCGACGAGGTCATCGAGCAGGGCGAGTGCGTCTTTCGAGGTGACGGCGTAGCGGTGGAACACCCCGCGTCCGTAGGCCAGCTCCATCCCCTTGGGGTCGATCCCGTTGACCCGCACCAGACCGTCACGGATCGCGGGGGCGACCGAGACCAGCGGCGCCCACATCAACGACCCCTTCCCCGCCCCCGTAGCCCCCGCAACCAGGGTGTGACCGCCGATCAACGACTGCCACCAATCCGTGCCGTACTCGGTGCGCCCCGACCAGACCTTCCCCAGATCAACCGCAGCCCCGTCGATCCCGGACAGCGTCTCGACCCCTGGCGAACGAACCAGGACATCGAGGAGGTTGCGGCGTTGGAAATCGATCGACACCACATTCGGGGCGACCTCCCGGACCTGGCAGCGGCGCACACCCCGGGCCACCGCCAGAGCGCGGGTCGCGGTGTCGAACTCTTCGGGGGTCTGCCCCGCCACCAGCCGAACCCGGACCTCGTCCCACGACGGCCCCGACCGGACCCCCACGATCCGAGGGAGCTGATCGGCCACCGGCCGCGACCGCGACACCACCGGGGTCCGACGCAACGGATTCACCTGCGCCACCGCCGGCCCCACCCGGTCAGGGACCGTGAGGTTGCACGAACGCAGCCAGCGGGGCATCCGAGGGGCATAGACCGTCCAGCGCAGCCACCACGCCCGCAACCGTCGCCCGGCCCCGCGGTCGAACGACACCACCGAGACCCACCACCACACCGACAACACCAGCACCGCCGCAACAACAGTGCCCAGCAGCGACGGCCAGCCCCACAGCCAGCACCACCCGACGACCCCGACCGTCGTGATCGTGGTACGCCAATGCCGGACCACCCACACCGCGACGATCACCGTGGCCTTGCCCACCAGCCACACGGTGACGAACACGACCGCGATCGTCGCCACCCCCTCAGCGATCCGACCGAAGAACTGCCCCAACCAGTGCAGACCAGCCAGCGCCACCAGCGCCACCAACCCGGCCAGGACCAGAGCACCCGCCGTCGTCGTTGTCATCGCCGGTCCCCGTCCCACCCCGGGGAACGACGCGGCCCACACACCACCGGCGCCGGGACCAACGCGAGCTGCCCGCGATGATCACCACACCGCCGCGGCGCCGACGCCACTTCATCCAGCGGGGTCAGACACACCTCACACCACACCGCACGCTCCCCGCCATCGATGTCCGTGGTCGCGTTGGGGCTCATGCCGCAGCCCTCCCCGACATCGAGGTGACAGCGGCAGCCTCGCGGCGGGAGGCGACACGTGCGGTGCGATGCAGACGATCCCGCTCCGCCGGAGTCGTGGCACCAACCACACCGAAACGGCGGGCCGGGTCCTCCACCAGCAACGCCTCCACCAGACAGATCCCACGAACCCGGCAGCGACGGCACACCGCCAACGCAGACTCGGCAGCCCCCGGACGATCATCGACGGGGAAGAACAACCCCGTGTCCATCCCCCGACACGCCGCCCCAGCAACCCAGCTGCGTTCGCCAGCACCGGTCACACCCCCGAGCCGAACGGCAGGGGATGGAGAAAACTCAACGTTCATCTATGCTCGGTGTCCTTCCGAGTCGATCGAGTGCCTGCTACGGCCACAACATGAGACGAGGAAGACCTCGTGGAGGAGCCCGCCACTAACGGGCTCCTCCACACCACACCCGGTCAGGCCGCGTCCTGGTTCTTGCCCGCCTGCCCACGCTGCGGACCAGGGGAGCGCATCCCCGCCGCGCGGAAGCTGTAGGCCACACGCGGACGACCACCCGACTCCTGCACATACGGAGTCACCGTCAGGCCGTCGAACTCCACCGGCCGGAACGGCAACCCCCCAGCCGCCTCCGGCGGCACCGGCTGATGCGCCGCCGCGATCTTCACCACCACCGTCTTCTCCGACCGCCGCGCCTCCGGATCAGCATCCAGCACCGACACAGACCACACCGGCAACCCCGACTCCCGATCCACCTGCTGCACCGGACGCCCCGGCGAAGACTTGTCGAAGTCCCGCACCGCCTCCACCTCCGACACAACGAACGCGCCGCGCGGGAACACATCACCCATCGCCACCACAAACCTGTTGCTCCGTGCCATGCCAGCTCCTCCGTAGTTCGCTCTCTGCGTTCAGCTGCAAGCTCTACGTGAAGCTAGCAGTTGACAGTTAAGCATGTCAACTGAATGGCAACGACCTCTTGACGGGGGTGCTGACCAGCTACAACGCTCGCTGCGTTGGTAGAATTTCCGTGCACCGCGCGCGCCGGGGTGCGAGTGGAACACCGGGCAGCTAGCTAGAGCGGCCGAGCGGGACGGCCAGGAAGTCGAGATCATGGAGCCACTACGACGGACACTGTCGCGGGGCGAGGCGCTGCACGCGCAGATTGCTCGCCACATCGCCAATGACATCTCAGCGGGCCGCCTAATCAACGGCGCGACTCTCCCCTCAACCAAGGCGCTCGCATCCGAGTGGGGAGTTAGCCCCTTCACGATCTCTGAGGCGATGAAGCTCCTTGCTGAGGATGGCCTGATCGTAAACGAGCCGAGGTCCAGGCGGACCGTTCGTGCTCCGAGGCAGGGGCGGCCTGATCTTCGGCGAGACCGCCGCCCGCAAGTGATCTTGATAGGGGGTTATCCAGGTAGCGGAAAATCTGAATTGGCGCGCACTATTGCTCGCGAGGTCGGCTGGGCTGTGATTGACAAAGACACCGTGACTCGCCCGCTAGTGGAACAAGTGCTAGAGGTCCTTGGGCGATCTCCCCATGACCGCGAATCTGCCGTCTACCTCAAGCAGGTGCGTCCTCGCGAATACGAGGTGGTCGCTGCTGTCGTGACCGAGAATCTCCAGTGTGGTAACAGCGTCATCGCTGATGCCCCTTTCTTGAGAGAGTTTTCTGATCCGGCATGGCTACGTCGCACGATTGACTCCCATGCTGCATTCAATGCAGACACCACCCTCGTTTGGGTTGCCTGTGATGCACGGACGATGCATAGCTATCTTCGTCGGCGCGGAGCAGCCCGGGACGCGACAAAGCTTGCAGATTGGGGGGCTCATCTGGATGGTCTCGATCTTAATTTTCGACCTCCGGTCGACCACTTTGTTGTAGAGAACTCTGCATCAAGTGAGCCGCTTCAGTCACAGGCTCGCCGGATCATCGAAAAGATCTCAGTATGACCCGCGGGATTCTGCTCTATGGGCCGCCCGCGGCAGGTAAGGACACTGTCACGGCGGCGCTGACTAGCTGCGATATGCGTTTCCACTTGTTTCGTCGTATAAAGTGTGGTCCCGGTAGAACTGATGGTTACCGGATGGTGGATCGATTGGTGTGCGATAGGCTGACTCGCTCCGGTTGTGTAATTTGGCAGAACAGTCGGTACAGCGCTACCTATATTATTGACAGAGTCGGACTAAGGCAAAGTCTCGCTAGCGGTTGGCCAGTTTTGCATCTAGGTCAGCCGGAAGCCGTTGACGCCGTTGTTGCTGCGACTCCAGAGACTCATTGGCTCGTTCTCGCTCTCTGGTGTCCCCGTGATGTGGCAAACAGTAGATTGCAGCAGCGAGGAAGCACCGACCTCCAGGCGCGGCTCGATGCTTGGGACGCCACGCCACTCTTGCCTCCGCCGGCGACGACTTTGGATACCTCGATGGTCACGCCCGTCGACGCCGCCCACCACATCATCGCTTCTTTCAACCGCCATGATGCGTCCGGTGGCTGACCTCGTTGCCGGCGCTGTTCCGCCCGAGCTGGCTTGCAACACGTCGTCTGCCTAGGTCGTGCGTGTTGCCGAATTGTGCTTTAGGGGATCAAGGCGCCGCCTTCGGCGGCGCGGGGTCGGGCACGCCGCCCCCGCCGCTCGCTCACTACACCTCCGGCCCGTTCGCGGCGGCGGGCTCGGCTACCCGACCCCAAACCACCAGGCAGTCGCCTGAACCCCAGAGAGTCGCCGACGGCACGCTTGCACGATGGTCGCCGGTGCTCCTGCTCCGCGTCGTGTCGCGCCGCTGTCGATGCGGGACCGCCGTCCGTCCGCCCTGTAGGCCGGGCGTGCCGCCCGAGGTGCCTCCGGCGGCCGGGCTCCGCCCGAACCCGACACCGCTCGGAGATCGGGGGGAGTGCGGCAGGGCTGGTGATCTCCTCACGGCGCGCCGAGACGGCAACCAGGCCGAGGGGCGGGGTGCAAGGCTGAACCCCGTGCCTTGCACCCCGCCCCTCGGCCTGGCAGGGGTGAACCCGCGCCGCGAGGAGATCACCAGCAGGGCCGGGCGCGTGGGAAAAAAGACACCCGACGGGGTCTGGTCGTGCAATGAGCGTGCGAGTACTGGCGGACAACCACGGTCACTCACGGTCAGTCGACCGGCGCAGGCCGCGCAGGTGGACAGCGCATTGACCGCAGTCTTCCAAACTGGCTACGCGGGTTCGATTCCCGTCGCCCGCTCAGGTAGGTCTACCAGCCGAAACGGCGCCCACCCCCGATCTTGGGAGGGGCGCCGTTCCTTCTTCGGGCGATTAGCGGGCGATTAGCCGTTCTCGGAGGAGCGGTCGTCGGGCCGCTCCGCAGCCGGGCGAGGCTGTCTCTCGCGCTCGACCATGGCGCCCATCTCGTCGGCGATGCGCCGGTCCCGCTCGGTGCTCGCGTGCTGGTAGATGATCGCGGCTCGCATCGACCCGTGGCCCATGCGGTGCATGAGTTCGCGGGTGGTCGCGCCGGAGTTGGCGGCGAGCTGATTGCCGGTGTGCCGGAGATCGTGGAAGTGGAACCCGACCGGCAGGCCGGCCTTCACCACGGTCTCCGGCCACCGGGCGGCGCGGCCGAAGTTGCCGCGCCGCAGCATCGCCCCGCGCTCGCCCCGGAACACCAGCCCCTCGGGGCCGGCCCCGGCGAACTTCTCGATGTGGGCCCGCAGTTCCTCACGCAGGAAGTCCGGAACGGCGACGTTGCGGACCCCTGCGGCGGATTTCGTAGGTCCGGCTTGCAGCCCTCCCCGGCTCAACTGCGCGAGCTTGCGCCTCACGTGCACGGTGCCGGTGCTCAGGTCGATGTCGCAGCGACGCAGACCGACCAGCTCGCCCCAGCGCAGGCCGGTGAACGCGGCCGCCAGGACGAGTGCCCGGAACCGCTCGGGCATCCGCCCCGCGACGTCGAAGACCTGCTCCACGGTTGCGGTTGTGCGTTCGGGAGTCCGGTGCTCGCCTGCCCCCTTGATACGGCACGGGTTGCGCTTGACCCGGCCGTCGTCCACCGCGGTGTTCATGATCGCTCGGACCAGGCGGTACGCCTTCGCCGTCCGGTCCTCCGAGCGCCCACTGTCGAGCAGGTTCGCCCGCCAGGTCCGGATGGTGCCGGTGGACATGGCGGCGAGTTCGACGGAGGCGAGGAAGGGCTCAACGTGGTTCCGCCAGATGCTCCGGTACTCCTCCCGGGTCCGGAGGCTGATCTTGTGCTCCTCGATCCACGTCGCGCCGTAGTCGCCGAACAGGACGCGGCCCAACGAGGGGTCGGCCCACTCCCCGCGCAGCATCTCGCCCTCGACGACGACCAGCCACTGCACGGCGTCGCCCTTGCGCTCGAACGTCTCCGGCGCGAACTGCCGGCGCCCGTCGGGCGTGAAGTAGCTGGCCTGGTACCGCCCCGACGCTCGCTTGCGCACGTTGCCGAATCGGCGGTGCCCCTTCTTGTTCGCCATCAGGCAGCCACCCGCCGACGGCCGCGCCGAATGGGTTCGACACGGCATCCGGACAGCCACGCGTCCAGGTCGGCCACGGCGAAGCGCACGTGCCGCCCGACTCGGTGGAACGCGATCCGTCGCTCCGCAACGAGCCTGCGGACGAACCGCTCTGAGGTGTTCAGGTACTCGGCCGTCTGCGGCACGGTGAGGTACTGGCTCGCCATGTCAGGCACCCCCGTCGGAGTCGGTTACAGCGGTTACAGCGGTTACGTGCCTGGTCAGGGGCGTAACCGACGAGCGGGGTGTAACCGCAGCGTCGGTTACGGCGGCTCCGCCGGGAGGGTCGTCGGATGGAGGCTCGACAGGGGGTGTAACCGACGGTGCGGTTACGCGCTCGGGATCGGTTACGACCCTGACCTGCGGTGTAACCGGTGTAACCGCAGTAACCGCACCTGCCGGGGTGGGCTCGGTCGCGGGTGGGAGGTAGCGGGCGAACGCGTCGGAGAGAGCGCCGTCGACGTGGTAGCCCTTCGTGACGTGCCCGCCGATGCGCAGTGGGCCGGGGCGGACGCCGTAGCGGGCCAGCTCGCGGGCGAGGCGTCGGGCGTCGAGGGGGCGGCCGTCGAGGTCGGCCCAGCCGGCTTCCTCGTCGGCGCAGAGCCGGCCGATGATGTCGCTGGTCGCCATCCGCTCGGCCTCGTGGGCGGTGAACAGGGCGCGCAGGTCGGCGAGCAGCCGCGTCCCGACCGACGTGCCGGTCTCGGTGGCCTGGCCGACGAAGTGCACGGCGGCGGCGCGGGCGGTGTCGGGCCAGTGCCCGCCGGCGAGGTCGGCGATGGCGAGCAGGGGCTCCCAGACCTCGGCGGCGCGGTCGGTGACCTGTTCGGGCATGACCGGCTCGGCCCCGACCAGCTCGTCCTCCCCGACCCTGTCGAGCCAAGCGGCGAGCTGCTCGCGCAGCGGCGTCGCTTCGTTCTCGACGCGGCGCTCGCGGAACGCTTCGGCGCGTTCGTGCGGGGCGCGGCGGCGCATGTGCACGGTGATCGCTCGGGTGGTGATCGTGGCGGGCATGGCGCCGGCGATCCCGGCCAGCGCGACCGGGGCGAAGACCGGGAACCGTTCGACCTTCATCCGGGAGGCGTCGCCGACGCAGCGGGACACGGTGGCCGAGCGCTTGTATCCGGAGTTGAGCAGGCCGCGCAGGTCCTCGTTGTTCCCGCCGCCCTTGGGGGAGAACACGGCGTCGATCTCGTCGAACAGCAGCGTGACCGGGCCGTCGCAGAGCATCCGGAAGATGGCTGCGGTGGTGATCGAGATGGTCATCTCGGGCTTGCGGACGAGGTACTGCGCCACTTCCAGGACGCGGGTCTTGCCGGAGCCGGGTTCGGCGCTGTCGAGGATGAGGCGCGGGGTCGTGTAGAAGTTCTGGACGGCGTGGGTGTGGGCGTACCAGAGCGCCAGCATCGGGGCGGTGTGCCGGTCGGGGAACACCGAGAACCGGGAGACGAACGCGGCGACCTGGTCGAGCAGCTCGGCCGGCGCGATGGCGGGCAGGTCCGGGACGGCGCGCAGGCCGGCGGGTGTGGTGCTCATGCCGACCGCCGCCCCTCGCCGTGGGAGCGAGCGCTCGACAGGGTGGGCAGCCGGCGCGGCCGGCGGGCGCCGTAGCCGAGTCCGGACGCGATCGTGGCGGCGATGTCGGCGGCGGTGCAGTCGCACGGCCCGTCGACGATGTGGCCGGCCGCAGCGGTCAGGTCCGCGGCGGCCTGGTCGTGGTCGAGCACCCCGGCCCCGACGAGCTGTCCGAGGGCGCGAGCGGCGGTGAACACCGCGGCGTTGTGGCCCCCGCGCCCGGCCGCAGCGACCCGCTGCAGCTCCGCCCGAACGACTGCCGACACGTAGGCCCCGGCGTCGCGCGGCGTGGTGGCGGGCCGCTCGGACGGCGCTGAGATGGCCGTGGCGGGGCGAACGGACAGGTGCCAGACCAACCACCCCGGCAGCGGGGGCGGGTCGGTGTCGTCGAGCAGTTCGTAGGAGCCGTTCGGCAGCCGGCTGCCGGGGGCGAGCACCTGCCCGCCGTGCCCGCGACTGTCGAGCATCGGTCCGAGCGTGCGGGCGGTGTTGCCGAGCCGGACCGCGGGGGCCCGGAAGTACAGGTGCCGGCCGCTGGACGGCGTCGCGACGGTCCAGGTGTCGGGCAGTCCGCTCCGGCCGGCAGCGAGGCCGGCGAGCACGGCGGTGCCGTCGCGGGTCTGGTCGGGGTCGGTCGGCTTGGGGGTGTCGCAGTCGATGACCAGGAGCCGGGAGGGGCCGCAGGCGATGCCGGCGTTGTGGTCGGGGTGGGCGGTGAAGTAGTCCACGATGGTCTCCGGGTGAGTGGTGGCGCGGGACTCCCACGCCGGGATGGCGGGCTGCTTGCGGCCGGGCAGGACCGGGAAGAGGTGCCAGCCGCGGGCAGCGAGGTCGAGCCAGCCGGCGAGACGAGCACGGGCTGCGGGACTGCCGGAACGGTCACTCTGTGTCGACATTCGGGCTCCTGATTTCGGCATGGGTCTAGCGCCGCAGCACCCGCGTGGATGCTGTGTGGAGGGTTTCCCGGTGCGTTCGCCCTGGTGGCGCTATGTTGCTAGCGGGCTGATCAGATGTGGTGTGGCGCGCTAGCGGCGGGTGCTAGGCCTAGCGGGGCTCACTGCTAGTCGCACCCGCCGCCGCGCCGTTCCGTCTCGCTACTCGGTGTCACCGTCGGTGCCGGTGCGCCGCCGCCGTTCTGCGGTCTCCCACGCGGTCGTGATGGCATCGCGGTGGTAGCCGCGCCGGTTGCGCCCGTCGCCGGTCTGGGGGTCGGTGCCCCACACCTGCTTGGGCTCGACCCCGTACGGGCGCAGGGCGGCGGCGAGCGTCGCCGGGGTGGTGCCGGTGTAGGTGGTCGGCCACTGCTCGACCAGCCGGGCGGCGATGACGTCGGACCACAGCCGGTCCTCGCCCGGTGCGAACACCGCCGCGACGTCACCGAGCACCGACCGCGACGGTCCGCCGGTCTGCTCCGTCGTCTCGCCGACGGCGTGGCCGGACAGGGTGCCGGCGGCCTCCCGCAGCGCACCGGCGCGCGCGGCGATGGTCTCCGCGGCGGGTGCGTCGATGTAGGCCGAGCGCACGATCTGCGGCTCGTCGGCGGCGCCGACGAGGTAGCCGATGCCCTTGTCCTTCGCGGTGAACGTGGTCGCCCGGATGCCGTTCTTGTAGGCGCTCGTGCCGAGCACCATGTCGTTCTCGGTCTGGCCCATCACCCGCAGGCAGAACCGGGTCCCGACGTTCGCGCTGACCCCCGTGGGCAGCGACTTCGCGTCCGGGCGCTGCGTGGCGAGGATGAGGATGATCCCCATCGCCGGTCCGCGCTTGATGATGCCGGTCGCGAGCCGGTCGGCCTCGTCCTTGAAGTCGGGGTGGGAGAACAGCTCCTGGCACTCGTCGACCGCCAGGAGGATCGGGAACAGGCCCAGGTCGCGGCGCCCGGAGATCTGCGGGGTGACCTTGTTCTCCGGGCACAGCTCCCGCGGCAGCTCCCGGATGCGCTTGGCCCGGGTGTTGAGCTCGGCGTACAGCTCGCGCAGCGATTCCATCGCCAGTTCCAGCGTGGCGTCGTCGGCGCCGGAGGCATAGCGGTGCGCGCACCCCTCCATCGGTGACAGGTCCCCGGTGCCCTTCAACTCGAAGATCCGCAGCTGTGCGGTCGGGTCCAGGGCGCAGGCCAGCAGCAGCACCCGCAGCGCGAACGTCTTCCCCACCCGCGGCATCGCCCCGATCAGGACGTTGGAGAACATCAGCAGCAGCGACACCGACCGGCCGCGCTGGTCGGCCCCGAACGGGACCGGCTTGAACAGGTCCACCTCGCCGTGCGCGGCGAGCGGCCACGGGCGCGGGCGGGCCTGGCTCATGTCCTGGTCGCCCACCCACAGCACGAGACGGCCGGCGTGGGCGTCGTGCGCGGGCTCGGGCCACACGCAGCCCAGCGGGCGGCGCAGGCCGGACGCGAGCCGGTCGCGGCGCTCGACGATGTCGGTCACCGTCACCCCGAACGGCAGGTCGACGTCCGCGCGCCAGCCCGGCCCGTCACGGGTGATCGGCGCGGGGAACGTGATCCCGTTCGGCCCCTTCGCGAGCGCCTTGTTCATCTCGCTCAGACCGAGCGCGCCCAGGGCGCGAACGACCATCTCTGAGGTGAGCCGCGTCGGCCGGTGGGTGACGACCGACCGCCCGGTGACCGGCTTGTCGGCCGGCGACCCGACCCAGCCGAGCACCAGCACCCCGGCGACCAGCAGGATGGCGAGCAGCCACGGCGGCGCGAAGGTCCACAGCGCCACCAGGGCACCGGCGCCGCCGAGCACCGCGGCGGCGAGCAGCCGGCGCCGGACCGTGATCCGCTCGGCGCGAGCAGCGGTCAGGCGCAGGTACTGGTCCGGCTCACCGGAGCGGATGGCCTGCTCCCGCAGCGGGCGGGACTCGGCGTCGCCGGCCCAGCGGGCGGCGCCGGCGACCGCGGTCACCGCGCCGCGCGGGGCGCGGGCCGTGGGGCGGGCGGCGTAGAGGGGCGCTCGGACGGTGTGGAACCCGGTGGAGTGCCACGCCCACCCGGCGGCCCAGCGGGCGGCGGCCGCGATGTCCTCCCGGCTGCGCAGCCACGGTTCCACGACCGGGCGGCGGGACACCTCACGGCGCCACGGGAGCGCCAGGTCCGTGCCTGCGGGCGGGTCCACCGCGACGTGCTGGACGTCGGTGTCGTCGATGATCTCGCCGTCGACGACCGTCGGGCGTGCCGAGCGCTCGACAGGGTCGGCCGAACGTGGGCGGAAGTTCAGCACCCGGGCGCCGGTCCCGCCCTCGTCGTGAACGGTGTCGGGCGCGGGCTCGTGAACGGCCGCGGTCGCTGGTGTCTGCTCATCGGTGTTCGGTGTGTGCGGGTGGTCGGCCATCACGCAGCCACCTCCTCGCCGGCCACCGGCCGGCGGTTGTGGGAACGAGCGGAGTCGATCGACGCGGGCGCAGCCCGCAGGGCGGCGGCGACCTTGACGCTGGTGCCGGCCGAGCAGCCCGTCACCTGCCGGCACCACGCCGGGGTGACGTCGACCTGCTCGCCGGCGTGCCGGGCACTGTCGAGCGCTTCGGACGCGGCCCGGACGTAGTCGGCCAGCAGCCGACGCGGCCGGGCCGCCGCCTTCCGCCTGCCACCGCCGCGCGACGCCCGTACCGGTGCCGCCGCGATTCGCGGGGCAGGCTCGGCGACCGGCTCGTGAACGTCCGGCTCGGCCGAGTCGTGAACCACCGGAGTCGGCTCGGCGGTCGGGACCGGTCCGGCCGTCACCGCGCGGTGCACGGCCTCGGTCAGGCGGTCACGCAGGACTGGGCCGGTCTCGGCGGTCGCGAACACCACCAGCGGCGGCACCGAGTGCAGCACCACCCCGGCCGCGGAGAACGGCGCGTCGCCCAGGCCCCACGACGTCCAGGTGTTCATGACGTAGGTGGCGGCGAAGGTCAGCCACTTCGTCCGCCGCGCCCATGTCGGCAACGCGACCTGGTAGCGCGCGGTGACCTGCTCGGCGCGCAGCACCGCGAGCAGCACCAGCGACACCATCGGGTCCAGCAGCCACGCCACCCACCACGCGGCCGACCACGTCGGAGCGCCGGCGGCGGCGAAGCTCTGGACGTTGACCATCGTGAACGCCAGACCGAGCACGATTCCGGCCCACAGCAGCCCGTCCACCTGCGCACGCACCCGCTCGACCCGCAGCGCGATCACGTCCGGATCGGTGGTCAGCGCTCGTACCCGGGCAGCGTCGGCGGCCTGCTCGGCGAGGCGCTCCACCGCGGCGCTCATCGGACACCCCGCGACGAGACGCGGACGACGTCGTCAGGACCGGCGAGCATCCGCGCCACGGTCACCCCGGCGATCAGCGCCGGGACGCCGAGCACGATGACCCACGCGATCGGGTCGGCCGAGAGCTTCACGACCACCCACTGCACCCCGACCACCACAGCCGCGGTCATCACGATCCGGGCGGCGTTGTTGCCGGTACGGCCGGCGTGGTGGATCGACTTCTGCACCTTGCGTCCGGCCCGGGCACCGGCCGCCCACGACCACATCAGGACCAGCCCGGCCAGGACACCGAGCGCGACGGCGATCGTCTGCCCGCTCACCGCTGCTCACCCCCGGCCGGGGTGGCGGGCCGGGGCCCGTTCGGCTCTACCATCGCGGTCTCCTCACGTGCGTTCTGCTGGTGGGGGAGAGCCAGCCCGGCGGCTACATCCGCCAAGATCCCGTCGCCGGGCTGGTGCTCACTGCGGTTCCCGTTGCGGCGTGCCGGCTGCGGGCGCAGCTCGCCACGTTCGAGCGCGGCGATGTATGCGTCCGCTGCGCGCTCATCGGCTCGTCTCGATGCCGCGTCCGCCTGGGTCACGTGCCGGTCGTCGACGTGGTCGCAGCGCCGGCACGTCCGCCACTCCCACCCGCAGCCCTCCCACGAGGTCGGGTCCTGCCACGGCTCGCAGGTCGAGTGCTCCCACAACGCCCCGTCGCAGGCACACGCCCGCCACACCGGGGCGGGGCCGAAGTCGTGACCGAGCAGCCGGCACAGCGCCGGGTCGGCACACGCCGGGCACAGCAGCCGGCCGGACAGCCGGACCACCCAGCCGGCGGCGCGGGCCGCCGCCAGTCCGTCGGTCGTCGTCCGCACCTGGTCGGTACCGGCCAGGGCCATCGCGCAGTCGTCGCAGCCGACGGTGATCCGCAGCGCGATCACGCTGCCTCACCTCCGTAGCTCGGTGCGGGCGCGGTGACCTGCGCTGCTCGGGTCATCCGGGTCATGGCCCGGCGGGTGCTGCGCCGGCGCCGGCGCTCGGCCAGCTCCACCAACGCCCCGTCCACCGGGGCCGGTCGCGGGATCGGGGCCGGGCCCCACTCCTCGGCGATGACGCGGTCCCAGAACTCGTGCAGCGCATCGCGCTGCTCGTCGGCCAGGGGCACGGTGCAGTCGTCCAGCTCGGCGGTCTCGTGTCGATCCGTGTGCATGACGCTCCGATCCGTCTTAATACGGTTGCTGCGGTTGCGACGGTAAGGCCCGACTGTCGCAACGTCAACCGCCGTCTTGAGACGGCGAGTAGCCTCGCCGGCATGGCTGCGCCCGACCCCGAGCCCGACGACGCCGAGCCGCGCCACGCGAGCCACCGCGTCGCCGAGCTGCTCGCCCGTGACATCGACGCCGGCACCTACGGGCCGGGGGAGCGGCTGCCCTCCTACCGGCAGATCGCGACCGACCACGACATCGCCGTGAACACCGCACAGGCGGCGGTGCGGCTCCTCGTCGCGTCCGGCCGGGCCGTCGTCCGGCCCAGCAGCGGGGCGTTCGTCGCCGACGAGCCGGCCGGCGCGACCCGGACCACCGCGGCGGACCGGCTCGAACTCGCCGCGCTGCGCGACCAGGTCCGCCGGGCGAAGGCCACGCTCAACGATGTCGAACGAGCCATCGGCGAGATGCTCGACCGGGCGCCGGCGTCGGGTTCGGACTCGGGTTCGTAGTGCTCGTCTCGGTGCCATGAACCGAGAATCGAGTCTCCGGACAGAGGAGTCCAAGGACCCTCTGACCTACCCCGTGACCTGCTAGGACTACCAGGCATAAGCACTGGTCGGAGCCCGCGTCCGCGGGGCCGGCGCCCGAGAGGAAGGCGGAGAATTCTCGTGCCAGACGAGCCGTGGCTGTCGTCCCCCGCGTCATCGGAGCTGGAACTGAACACCGACCTGCTCGGCGAAGTCCTGCGCGAGTACCGCCGCGCCAACAAGATCAACCAGGCGGACCTGGCCCAACTGCTGCACCTGGATCAGTCCTACGTTTCCAAGATCGAGACGGGCAAGCGCCGGGTCACCGACATCGAGATGCTGTTGCGCATCGCCCAGCAGCTCAACATCTCGCCGGCCCGTCTCGGACTGGCGGACGAGCTGCTGCGGCCCGTGGCCGAGCCGTCGGACTCGCGGTTGGTCGGCGACGTCGACCCGGTCGCGGTGAGCCAGGAGAAGTGGCGCCGGACGCGCCGTGCGCTCAACCGGTCCCGCCGGGAGCTGGCCCAGCGGGCAGCCGACCTCTACCAACCCGACGTGCGGGTCGGGGACCTGACGTTCCTGGCGCTGCCGCAGTGGACGCCGGAGCGGCCGATCCCGCTCGACGACATCCGCCTGGAGTGGAGCGACAACCCGCCCCCGGTCAGCATCACCGGCAGTGAGCCGGAAGCAGCGGCCACGCTGCCGCTGCGGGCACCGGGGAAGTCGTTCCCGCGCTACACCTCCGCCGTGCGCTACCTCGACCCGCCGAAGCTGTTCGAGAACCGCACCAGCTACCGGCTGCTCGACGTCGACCTACGCGACGACCCGCGGATGACGTTCGGCCTCGCGGCCTACTTCGACAAGCTCGACATTGCCGAAGCGATCGCGCACGAGATGGCGATTGCGGCCGAGCGCGCCGGCAAGAAGCTCGACTGGGACGAGCTGCCGTTGCGGGCGCTCATCGGTGACCCGTTCGATATGGAACGTCGCTACATCATCCCGGCCATCGAGACGCTGACCTTGCGCCGGAACCGGGAGACCGGCGAGGCAACGTTTCTGCTGCACTGGCGTGATCCGGCGAAGGTCGCCACATCGGCCGGCATCTACGGGCTTATTTCGGCGGGGGAGTTCCAGCCTTCGACGGTCGCGACTCACGACCGCGAGAACGACTTCAGTCTGTGGCGCAGCATGGTGCGCGAGTACAGCGAGGAGATACTGGGTGACCCGGAGCGCGACGGCAGCTCCGGCGAACCTCTGATCTACGATAATTGGCCGCTCTTCAAGGAACTGGAGCGTGCCCGGCAGGACGGGCAGGTGAGGCCGTACTGCCTCGGAATTGGACTCGACACGCTCACGTTGACGGCGACAATCTTGACCGTTGTCGTCTTCGACGAAAACGCCTTCGATGAGCTGTTCGGCGGTGCCGTATCGGTGAATTCCGAGGGATCACTTGTTAGCTTCGCTGACGCCGTCAACGTTACAGACGGCCTACAGTTTACCGAACCTAATGTAAGGCGGCTACTTCAGGATGAGCCTCTCGCCTCGCCTGCAGCCTGCATTCTCCGTGAGAGCCTAAAGCATCGCGATGTACTCCTCCGGTCGAGTCGGCCATGAGTCTAAGATTTCCTGCGGTGGGAGTTTCGTCCGAGCTGCCTCACTGGGCCGATGCTACAACGGCGGTTACTGGAATACTTGCGCTCGTTGGTCTCGTGGTCGGCACTCTCTACGCTCGCTCTACATATCAGAGATCTGTAGGGCGTGAGGTTCGCGAGCAAGCCAGCAAGGTGGCTTTCTGGGGTGAAATATCTGGGAACCAGCTAGCCTTGTGGTATGTGAACACTAGTGGCCTTCCAGTATGGAACGTAAGAGTCGGGCCATCTAAACTTGGAAACTTGGCTATCGAACCTGTGCTTGGACCTGCCGACTCCGCCGTCCCCTTGGATTTCCATTGGGAATGGAAGAATGGAATGATGAGTCCTCTGATTGAGCAGCTTGAACTGATGGACAACTCTAGTGAGCTGGAAGGCGCAAGGTATTCGCTTCTTGCTGGCGCGATGACCGGCGGATACTGGCTCTTAAAGTCCCGCCCGGCGCGAGTAAATGGCCGAGAGTTGCAGTCCAGCGGGATGTATGTGTCGTTCACGGACGCGGCGGGAATTCGATGGGCCCGGGATCCATTCGGGGACCTGTATGTCGATAGTTCTCAAAATAGTCGATTCAATGCTCTGAAGCTGAAGTTCCGGGCTGTCGCGCAGAAGGTCCGCGAGACGTTTGCTGGGATTCGTTTGCGCAGCAAGGGCTAATCGAGATCGTAAGGTTTGGAATCTCGACTGATCCCTCTTAAGGGTCTTCCTCACGATCGATCGGTCCTGGAAGCGCATCGACCAGGCGACGAGGCTGAGTCCAGGGCTGTCCGCCTGGTTAGTACTGCAACGGCAGTTGATCAGCTCGGGGGTCGTTCGCCGCGTCGGCGGTAGTGGCAGTCGCGGGCCTGTTGTTGGCGTTCACGGCGCCAGGTCGACCAGTGCATGACGTGGTCGATGCAGGTGAGCGGGGTGAAGGCGAGCGCGGCGAGGAGACGGCGGATCTCGTTGCCCGACAGCTGAATCAATGCGCGCCGGCTGGCTGAGGATCCCCCTTTTCGGCCTCGCGTGCGTGTTCGGCGGCGCGGGTGACGGCGAGGTAGGCCGCGGTGAGCATGGCCAGGGTGATGTGGGCGTGCCAGGCTCGGTAGGAGCGGACTTGGTAGTGGTCGAGGCCGGCCTCGTTCTTCGCGGTCTGGAAGCATTCCTCAATCGCCCACCGCGCCCCGGCGACTCGAACGAGGTCGCGCAGCGGCGTGTTCGCCGGGGCGGCGCAGCGGTAGAACGCCAGCTCACGGATGGTCTTGCCCTCTGCGGGCTCGGTCTGGCGGCGCACCAGCAGCCAGTGCCCCCAACCCGCCGGGAGGCCGTCGATGGCCAGCGCAACCGCGGTCCAGTCATAGACCCGCATCCCGTGCGCGCCCGGCCCGATCGCGCGGCGCTCCCACCCGTCGTGCCCGGTGTCGAGATCACGCGCCCCGGCGATCGTGGCCAGGGCCTTGGCCGGGCGACGATTCCCGTCCGGGCTGGTGAGCATGTCGTCATTGCGGGTGGCCAACACGAACGGGATCTCCCGCTCGGTGAGCCAGTCGCGAAAGCCCGGGTTCTGCCCGTAGACCTCGTCCGCGGTCACCCACGACCCGGACGTGAGTGCCCCAGCGGCGTACGTGCGGGCCAGCATCGCCGTCCCCAGCTGCGGTTTCGTGGCGAACTCGACGTCATCGGGGACATCCGCGCGCTCGCAGCGTTCGCGGTCCTCGGTCCACGAGGTCGGCAGGTAGAGCTCCCGGTCGATCAACGCCCGCCCCCGCTTCGAGGCGTAGGCCAGGAACACACCGAGCTGACAGTTGTCGATCTTCCCGCTGGTGCCGGTGTACTGGCGCTGCACCCCGGCCGAACACAGGCCCTTCTTGATGAACCCGGTCTCGTCCACGATGAACACCCCCGACGCGGTGTCGGTGAGATGTTGCAGGACGTAGCCGCGCAGGTCGTCGCGGACCCCGTCGACGTCCCAGTCCGCGGTGCGCAGCAGCCGCTGCATCCCGTCCGGCGACATCGCCCCGGCGTGTTCGGCGAGGGTCCAGCCGTTCTTCCGCTCGAGCCCCGCGAGCAGGCCTCGCAGGTAGGTTCCGACCCGCCGGCGCGGCTCGACCCTGCGGAAACGGCCAGAGATCAGCTCCACCACCGCATCCAACGAGGCCACCCACCCGGCAAGATCAACCACGCGGTGATCATCACCGCCGAACGGCCGTCAGCCTCTCACCACACGCCGAACTGCCGTTGCAGTATTAGGTGGAGCCAATCACGAAAAGTCGGTCACAGCTGTTTCGAATAGTCCTGTCGGTGCTGGCTAGAAGGCTATCTAGAAGTGCCAGACTCATTGTGTCGAGTGTGGCCTCTCCATTGTTCGATGCCTCTCGCGCCTCGTCGTAACGACTCTTCAGAAGGTGTGGCTGAACTAAGTAGACATAAGTTCGGTCAGTCGCTGTCCGCATTCGGTACTGTTCCAGAAACTCGCTACGGTCACCGACTCGCTCACCATCGGTGAAACAGGCTGGCATACGAATTCGACCAGGAGATAGAGCAGTCACGAGAGAGCCATCTCGAAGAGTTGCCACATTCTTCTCGGCCTGGCTGACGAGCTGCTCGAATCTAGTGACCGATATGCGTCGGCTCAGTGAGCTGCGACCAGCGGCTTTAGCGTGGATGGCTGATAGCGTGCCGTCGTTTGAAATGTGCAGGAAGTCTGCCACCTCACCTGGTCCGTCGTCGCAGATGAGCCAACCATCGCTGAAGTAGTCGACAATCCACGAGAATATCGAACGGTCGCCGTCCAGTGCGATCTTG
Organism: Pseudonocardia sp. Ae717_Ps2; assembly: GCF_001932475.1. NCBI lineage: Bacteria > Bacillati > Actinomycetota > Actinomycetes > Pseudonocardiales > Pseudonocardiaceae > Pseudonocardia > Pseudonocardia sp. Ae717_Ps2. The sequence continues at coordinate 4,326,798 of NZ_MCIS01000001.1, read as the reverse complement.
CGGTGGATCTCGTTGTCCCCGCTGGCTTTCGGCTTCTCGTGGAGGATGTCAAAGCCATCGAAGTCCTCGAACTGGACTCCGGAGAACGGTGGAGGATTAAGATTCTGGGTAAATATCTGGCCAGCTGAGTACATGTGGCCAGACTGGTAGTAGATGCTGACAGCGTCACTTTCGTCAATAATGTCTCGGGCGCGACACACTAGTTCGGAAGATCCTGTAATCCTTCCTAGTCCTACAGAGAGCGCGAACTTGCTCTTTCCCGCAGATGGGTTCAATACGACTTGCCCTTGTACTGCCCCGTCTCGGCAAATCTCTAGGAATGCCCTCGCCGAGGACGGGCTCCCGTATACCTCACCTATGGAGTCTCGGAGAAACTGAGCCTGCTCTTCTAGTAGGTCGCGATCGTCTCCCTCGTGATTAGCAATCTCTTCGCTTGAAATGACTCGAAGGTCGAACGGGCCAAGAACGCCCGATGTGCTGGAGGCTCTCCTGGCGTATCCAGGAAGTGCCGGTTCGGGCGGATTCTCACCGCTAAGCGACTTCTCGACCATGTCCAGAGCTTCGTCTGTTGATGCCGCAAAAGAGGCGAAGTCAGGTAACGAACGAGAGCTGATGTGCGAGCGTTCCGGCGATATGGTTAGTGATCCGGCTAGTGTGGCATCGGATCGTGCAGGAGTGTAATCCAGTCTCATTGCGGTCAAAGCAAAACTAAAGTCCTCCGTCGCATCGAAGATATCTTGCAGTCGACCTCCTCCGGCTGATTTGCTGTCGGGCTTTGTTGTCCGGCGGCGATGCACGCCTTGGGCCCACAGCATCTTCCCGTCGCCCTTAAACGTCCCTTCCAGTATCTCCGGCAGCAGTGGCCTATAGGGAGAGCTGAGCGTATTTGCCCACTTTACAATCTTCGTGGCGTCCATAATGTCGCTGCGAATCGTCACAAGTCTGCCACGTCGTAAGGTTAAGGTGAGTTCGTGGTGGGTGTCGAGGAGGTCATTGTCAGGCTTGAGCCACGGCGGGGTTGCTTGTCGGCGTCGTACGAGCGCGTGCAACCGGTCAAATCCTAATTCGGTGAGAATCTCGGTCGAGCCGTCCTCGAATCGATCGCTTGGTCCTCCAACCAGTGTCTCCGCAACCACAACTGCACTAGTTGATCGACCTAGGTATTTCGCCGAAGATCGAACAAATTTGACAAGCTCACGGAAGGCGCGATCGCCATCATCGACAACGCATTCGAGAATAGTCACCGAAAAGTACAGTCGAAGGCTTCCGATCTGTACTTCTGGGTGGCCAGCGCTGGTATCAGAGGTCGGGACACCAGCTTCGGGCACGATGCTCTCCTGTAGGCGGTCCGGCAGGTTTCGCTTGGTATGTACGGACCGTCGCATGTCGAGCGCCACCTGTTACTAGGCCAAATGGGTGCCTATCTGTTGGTCCGTTGCTCGTCTTCGTGGGGGCTCTAGGGTCGTGACCCCGCCATCTCGTTCGCGGCCCGGACGAGGTGCTGACCGCTCAGCCGCCGTGCGTCCTCTGGCGTCGGCAGCGGACGATTAGCGGGCGATTACCTGCGGCGGACCACGGCTACTGGCGGTTGCTAGTGCCGGTCCGCTGACGCAGGTTGAGCGGGTGAAGGCCAGTCTGGCTCGGCCTTCCAAACTGGCTACGCGGGTTCGATTCCCGTCGCCCGCTCCACCATCTGACCAGCGGAAACGCTGATCAGCTCTGATCTTGAGACAGACTTCGTGCATCAAACGTGGTGCGAGTCGGTCCTAGCGTTGACTGCATGGCAGGTCGACAGCCCGCGAGCACCGCCCGAGCACGGGGCAGCATCACCACGCTTCCGAGCGGCACCATCCGCGTCCGGGTCTACGCCGGGATCGACCCGGTGTCCGGACGCCGGCACTACCTCACCGAGCTGGTCCAGCCGGGGAAGAAGGCGCAGCGGGAGGCCGAGGCCGTGCGGGCCCGGCTGCTCGCCCAGGTCGAGGAGCGCCGCAACCCGCGGACCAACGCCACGGTCGACGAGCTGGTGCGGCGCCACCTCGACCAGTTCGCCGGGGCGCCGAACACCTTGCAGATGTACCGCGGGCACGTGAAGAACCACATCTCCCCGCTGCTCGGGCGGATCAACATCGGTCGCCTGGACCCCGAGATCCTGGACTCCTTCTACGCCGAGCTGCGCCGCTGCCGGATCCACTGCTCCGGGTCCGGGCTCGTCGACCACCGGACCCGCCGGGACCACGAGTGCGACGACCGGTGCCGCCCGCACCGCTGCAAGCCGCTCTCGGCGACGACGATCCGGCACATCCACTTCATCCTCTCCGGCGCCTACAAGCGCGCCGTGCGCTGGCGCTGGGTCGCGGTAAACCCGCTCGCCCAGGCCGAGCCACCGCCGGCCCCGAAGTCGAACCCGCGGCCGCCGAGCGCCGAGCAGGCCGCGCAGCTCCTCAACAAGGCGTGGGACGACCCAGACTGGGGCGCCCTGATCTGGACGGCGATGACGACCGGCGCCCGCCGGGGCGAGCTGTGCGCCGTCCGCTGGACGTGGCTCAACTTCGAGGAGGGCCGCGAGACCCTCTGGTTGCAGAGCGGGATCCGCAAGAGCGACGACGGCTGGGTCGAGGGCGACCTCAAGACCCACCAGCAGCGCCGAATCGCCCTCGACGCCGAGACGGTCGCGGTGCTCACGGACCTGCGCGCCCGGGCGATGAAGCGCGCGGAGACGCTCGGGATCGAGCTGGCGCCGGACGCGTTCGTGTTCAGCACCGCGGCCGACGGCGCGACGTTCCCGACGCCGGACAGCGTGACCCAGCGCTACGACCGGATGGCGAAGAAGCTCGGGATCGTGACGACGTTCCACAAGCTCCGGCACTACTCGGCGACGGAGCTGATCGTGGGTGGGGTCGACCCGCGGACGGTCGCGGGGCGGTTGGGCCACGGGGACGGCGGGACCACGACGTTGAAGACCTACACGGCATGGGTGTCGGAGGCGGACCAGCGGGCGGCGGCCGGGATCGGGGCGCGGATGCCGGAACGGCCCAGTCGGGCCGAGGAGGTGCGCCGCGCCGGCCGGGTGTCGGAGTTTCCCTATGAGCATCTGGCGGATGCAATCGTTGCGAAGGTTGTGGCAGGCGAACTTGCGATTGGCGAAGGTCTCCAGCCGGCTGAACAGATCGCCGCAGAGGCTGGTGTCTCACTGTCAACTGCGCGACGGGCAGTCCGGCTACTCAAAGACCGGGGAGTAGTCGTGTCGGTTCGGGGACGTCCAGTCCTGGCCGCCGGCGCAGCGCTCGAAGCTCCATCAGGTGGCGAATGCTCGGGTCTCCCCGTCGCGTTGGCGACTACGAAACCACCACAGGCGACCGAAGGCACCTATTGGATTGCGACCGTCCGTGGTCCGGCTGGCCTGCGCTCAGGCGTCCGCGTCATCTACGGATCGCTGCATAACCCAGACGAGTTTCGTCAGCATCTGATTAGCATAGCGGGAATCGAGAATCCGGCTGGCACTGATTCTGGAGAAGCATGGGTCGGAGAGTACGAGTTGGAAGTCCGCTCGACCGTTGATGAAAATGAGGTCATGGTGCTGCGTTGGTAGTTCAAAATACTCTGCTAATTGTTATCGTCGCGTGCAGGCGGTCTGATCATGGATACGTTCGAGACTCCGCCCTGGTTGATGCAATCTTCGGCAAGGTCGTGTACGTGCCAGAAGTAGTCCAGATCGGATTCGCTCGCGTCGATGGTTGAATCGACCGGGACGAACTGATGCAGGGGAGTGGATGAGAGGTCGTGAACGAAACCGTAGCCGTCGTCCATGACGATGGTCAGCGGTTCATCGCCGCTCCATTCGATGCCAACCCGGACGTCGTACTCCTCGCTCCCGGTCTTCGAAGCGACAGAGCGGACGAGTGCCATGAAGTCCGCGACGGCGCATTCGATGGCTTTCGATTCGATCTGGTGACCCTTGAGGAAGCCGTTTTGAACTCGATGCCCGCCTATCGCTGCGGCAATCGTGACCGAGCCGTCGTGGTGGATACTCAGCCACGACTCTTTCCAGCGTGCGCGTTCGTCAGTTGCTGTGTTGGCTGCAACCCAACGGCGCAGGCCCGGCCGAGGGTTAAGTCGATCGACGCTCGCTATCGGGTGGATCCCGTGACTTCCTGCGAAGGTTAGAGTCAGACGCTCGGTGTCGGACATTACTTCGCGCGTCTGATCGCGGCTCAGTCTCTCTCGAATGGATGGAATTCGGGGGTGTCCGACCGCTACGAGCCAGGCTCGTTGAGAGATGTCGCGCCCTGAGCGTGTCTCGCTATAGAGACTCTCCATCGCCTGTGTTGCATTGCGCCGCTCATTGAATCGTGCTCGATACATTGATTCGATTTGACGCTCTTTCATCCAAACCGTGTCAGCGTCGCTTCGGATCGGAGCGCCGAAATACTCCCCTCGGTAGATTAGATGTGGCCCGTCGATACTCGAAGGGACTTCCAGGGCAATCACGCGGTTGCCTTCGGGGCCAATCCGGTGGAAAGTTAAGCCGAATACTGGCGGCGAGATGGCTGTGATCGCCGCCGCTCGGAGTGTCCGCTCGTGAATCTCTGTCAGCTCACCGGTGTCAGTGCGCTCCGTGGCGGCCTTTTCGGCCTCCCGAACTCCGAATACAATGACTCCGCCGCCGCTGTTCGCCATTGCTGCGACGTCTTTCGGAAAATCCGTCTGCTGTACGTTCTTTGTGGGCGGAAGCTCACCTTTCCAGTCGAGGTCGCTGGTCTCGGTGACGCCGTCTTCGATGGCCGCATCAAGGAGTTCTTCGGTTAGAGGGCCGGGGGGCACGCCGAGAGCTCGATGCAGTGCGGTGAAAGTCACTCGCGTAGCGTATCGGATCCGCGGGCGATGCCAGGCGGTCGCCGTCTGCGCCAGGCGCGTCGGGTGTGTCGCTACGCCTAAGATCCACGCATGGGCGAGATTCTGACTGTTTCAACAGCCACTCCGACACGTGATGCCGCAGTGCGACTCTCTCGATCGGCGATATCGGCAGGCATCGCCGCGGGTGGCCAAATCACTGGACCCGTCGGTTCTGTCTTCTGGCACGCAGGGGAGTTCGGTGAGGGCGAGGAGTGGGTGGTCTCGTTCAAGACCACCGCCGTCCGCTACGACGATCTGGAAGCGCACCTCATCGAGCACCACGAGTGGCAGAACCCCGAGGTGACGGCGGTGCCGATCGCGCGGGCGTCAGCGGCGTACGTCGAGTGGGTGGAGCGCGTCACCGCGAAGTAGCTCCCGCACGGCGGGGACGTCGCCGTGGTGCTGTCCGAGCCGTCCGGCGACTTCGGCGAGGCGCTGCCGCGGCCGGACCGAGGCGACGTTGCCCATGACGCGCAGGCTGGCGGTGATCGTCTCGGCGGCCTGTTCGACCTCTCCGGCGTCGGCGTAGCTCTGTGCCAGCCACGAGGAGTAGAGCGCCTTGTCACGGGCGTGCGCGTCGCTGTAGCGGCTGAGCGCGCTCTCCAGGACGGGGACGGCGCGCAGCGGCCGGCGGAGTTCGGACCAGCAGCGGCCGGTCATGATGGCCAGCTCGTCAGCGTCGATCCAGGCGGCGTAGTCCGGGGTGCGGGCTCCGGCGACGGCGTGGGCCTCTTCGGCGAGGCCGAGGCAGCGGGCGGTGGTGTCGGCGTCGCCGTCGAGGGCGAAGGTCCAGGCGGCTCGGGAGTAGAGCAGGGCGCGGACGCCGGGGTCGACGCCGTCCTGGCCGGCGGCCTGGACTGACTTCTCGGAGATCGTCCGTGCGGGCTTGCCGAGCGCGATGAGCTGGTAGGCGTGGAAGGCGAGGGCGTTCCCGGCCAGGCCGGGGTCGCCGGACTCGAGGGCGGCGGCGTGGCTGCGACGGAAGTGCTCGCGGGCCAGGTCGTGCCATCCGGCGTCGAACGCGGCCCATCCGGCCTGCTGCGACTGCTCGGCGTGCACGGACAGGAGGGCGCGCTGTACGACGTCGTGGGCGGTGCCGCTCTGGAGGATGCGCGCCGAGAGTTCGGCCTCGGCGTTGTAGAGGCGGTAGGTGTCGGCGCCGCCGAGGGTGTCGTCGAGGCGCCGCAGGCTGGTGAGCCGGTTCGACAGGTCGGTGGCGACGTCGATCGTCGCGGCGTTGGAGCTGGTGTCGCCGAGCACGCTCCCGAGGAGTCCGGAGAGTGCGAGCGAGCCGCTGGCTCGCAGGAAGTCGCGTCGCAGCACTGAACTGTCACCGTCCCAGGCGTCTGAGTCCCGATCGGACGGCGTCGACGCTACGGAGACGGGTTCGGCAGGAGCAGGGCATCCACCCGGCATATTCGCGACCGGACGTGTGACGGCGGGCGCACGCCGGGCGGACGGGACCGGGGCGCCGAGTTGGTCGAGCAGCCGTCGGTACACGGCCTGGGGCCGCTGCACGGAGCCGGTCTCCCAGCGGCCGACGAGTCGGACATCAAGCTTGGTGCCGCGCTCCTCGTTCGTCGTGAACGCCAACCGCACCACGTGGTCCACGAGGTCCTGCTGCGACCAGCGCTGCACCTCGTCGCGCCAGCGCCGGAGCTGATGACCCCAGGGCTCGTCGCTTCTGTCGTGATCCACGCCGACGGCCACCCCCCGATCGCTCGCAGAACCCAGTCTGCCGGGCGAATGCCCTGCGCTACCAGGGTTCTGACCTGCCTTGTTCCGCCGCGACTCACCATCGTCGACGGCATGAACAGCAGTGCACCACAGCCACGGGACCCCCGGGTCGAGTTCGAGGAACTGCGCGAGCTGACCCGCGAGATGGCCGAGCGGATCGAGCGGCTCAGGCGCCGCCGGCGTCGGGACCTAGCCGACGCTCGATGGAGTCGATCCGTCGAACGAGAGCGCTCACGTCCGCCCTGAGCGCGTCCAGCTCGACGAGCACGGGGTCGTCGGCGTCGGGGTCGTCGACCTGGTCGCCGTCGAGGATGCGGGCGATGTGGTCGCCGGGCCAGCCCAGCGCCTCGGAGACGGCAGCGAGGGTGCGGGGGCTGCGTCGCCGCGGTTGAAGGTTGTGCTGCAGCTCGCGGACGGTCATGAGGGCGACGCCCGCGCGGGTCGCGAGTTCGGCCTGGGTCATGTCGAGCTCGGCCAGACGCGTCTTGATCGCCTCGGCGACGGCGTCCCAGTCCTTGGCCACGCAGACCTTCCTCAGTGCCTCAGTAGGTACAGACCTGCTGATTTCGGTGCTGAGGCTAGCGGTCGCAGGTCCGTCCAGGTGCGACGACCTGCTCAGTCACACGATGGGACTGGTATTAGCAGCTAATATTGGTGCTATTGTTAGCACACAGCGGATCTAGAGGAAGGGGCAATCGATGAGCAAGCAGGAGCCGGTGGCCGTGGCGGCGGCGCCGCGGTTCTACAGCGTCGCGCAGGTCGCGGCGATGTTCGGGATGTCGACGATGACGGTCTACCGGGCCATCGCGGCGGGGGAGTTCCCGGCCGTGAAGGTCCGGGGGCGGCTGATCATCCCGGCGAAGGCGATCGAGGCGATCGCGGACCTGGCGGTGGCCGAGCAGACGGTCGTCGACACGTCCGGGTGGGCGCCGGTGCAGCGTGGGAGCGCCGTCTGATGGGCAGCGTCGGTGTGGTGCTGCTGGTCCTGGTCGCGGGTGCGTTCATCTGCGCGAAGGCGCGGTCGGCCGCGGGAGCGGCGCTGTTCACGGTGGTCGCGGCGGTGGTGTTCGTGGCGACGCCGGTCGGGCAGGGCGTGCCGGGTGCGGTGGCGACGTTCATGTCGGCGTTCGACCAGGCGGCGACGCCCGCGCTGAACCGGACCCCGGCCGAGCACGCCGCGACCGAGGGCGGTGCGGGGTGACGGCCGCGGCCGAGCGGGTCGAGCTGTCCGCGCTGGTCTGCCCGGGCTGCGGGCGCCCGGTGGCGGGGGAGCCGCCGACGGGTTGGCCCGACCGGGCCGGACGTCCGCCGGCGTTCTCGCACCGCGACGGGTCGGTGCTGTGCCCGGACGACCGGGGCCGGGTGCCCGAGCCGGTCGAGGTGCTCCGGTGACCGGGGCGGTGCGGCTGGTCGATCTCGACCCGAGGCTCGCCGAGGTCACCGGCCGGACGATCCGGTTGCAGGTCCTCGTCGACCACAGCGCGCAGAGCGCGGGCCGGTGCCCGACGTGCCGGTGGGCGGTGAGCCCGACCCGGCCGGGGTGCCCGTCGCACGTTGTCGCGCTGTCGCTGCTGGAGAACCGGCCGCTGCCGTCCTGGCTGGCGCAGCTGGCCGGACAGGTGCCGGGCGTCCGGGTCCGGACCGAGACGCCCAGCGACGAAGACCGCCGCGCCGCCGAGGACTCCGCGGCCGGCCTGTTCCCGGCTCCCCGCCGGGTCCGGCCGAGCGGAGCGCGGCCATGACACGAGCACACCACCTGGGACGGCCCGGCGACGGGTTCTTGGCGGGACACAGCCGCCGGGCCGCTCTCACCGCACATCAGCAGAAGGCAGGAGAGGCAACGATGGTAGAGCGAGACGACGACCGGTGGCGCGCCCGCGCGGCGTGCCGGTCGGTGGACCCCGACACGTTCTTCCCGACGGCGGAGAGCGGCACCGCGCACGACCGGCAGGTGGCCCGCGCCAAGCGGGTCTGCCGCCGCTGCCCGGTGCAGACCGCGTGCCGGGACTGGGCGATCGACGACCTCCCGCACGGCGTCGCCGGTGGGCTGACCGAGGACGAGCGCCGCCGCGCCCGCCGGGCGACGACCCGCCGGGCCCGTCGCGCCGAGCTGCGCCCCGCCCTCGTTCCCGCGCCGGTGCTGCGCACCGACCGGGCGCCGGTCATCTCCGCCGGCCGCGCCGCCCTCGCCGCGGGCGTCGACCGCGACGACATCGCCCGCGCCCTCGGCGTCACTCGCCGGACCGTCGACCGCTGGGCTGCCGCCGGTGCCGTCGTCGCGGGTGGTGGTCGGTGATGGCCGCATTCGACGTCTCCCCGACGACCACGGCGTCCGGCCGGATCCGTGAGCTGCTCCGGCGGATCGCGGTCGAGGCGTTCGGCTCGACCGAGACCGAGGTCCCGATCCCCGGGTTCACGGTGTTCACCGACCGCCGTCTCGACGACCCGTTCGCCGGGATCCGCGCGGCGCTGCTGATGCGCACCGTCGCGGAGGGGCAGCTCTACGAGTACGCCCGTGCCGCCCGTGCGGCGGGCCGGTCGTGGGACGAGATCGGTGCCGCGCTGGATCTGCCGTCGGGGGAGTACCGGCCGGTGGGGGAGCAGGCGTTCGACTGGCTGGTCTGCGGTCGGGTCCCGGACTCGGAGCCGGACGGGGTGCTGTCGTGGCGGACGCCGTCGGCGTACTGGCGCTGCTCGACGTGCGAGGGCCTGGTGACCGATCACGGCCCGTTCGAGGGCAACCCGGCCAGCAGCGAGGACGGCCACGCCAAGGGCTGCACGCGGCACCGCGCCGAGGTGCAGGCGTGGAACGAGGGGTGGGAGCTCTGATGGAGATCCTGTTCAGCCCTACCGCTCTCGTGCTGGCGGTGTTCGCCGCGGGCGCGCTGCTCGCCTGGGCGCGCGGCGCCCGCGCGCTGGCCGCCGGCCTCGCCCTGGTCGCGCTGCTGCCCGCGGCGACGATCGTCACCGCCCTGTCCTGGCCCGCGCTGGTCGCGGTGCTTGCCCTGGCGGGGGTGATCGTGTGGCACCGCTGGTCGCGCTCGTCAGCGACGGTGTCCCGGTGGGCTGCGCGGTCCCGTCGCAAGGTCGGGGTGGCGTCCAGTCTGGACATCGTTCGTCACGCCGGGACCGTCGCGGTGCGGCGCCGGACTAGCACGGTGCGCCCGTCGCTGGCCGGGTTGTCGCGGTGGCAGCGGCTCCGGCTCGCCACGAGCGAGGCCGCGGTGGAGCTGTGCCGCACGGGGGTGTTGCGGGTGTGGGCGTTGGTCGAGGACGTCGTGATCGTCGTCGGCGGGCCCCGCACCGGCAAGACCGGCTGGCTCGCCGGGCGCGTCCTGGACGCCCCGGGCGCCGCCCTGGTCACCTCGACCCGCACCGACCTGCTCGACCTGTGCGCGCCGCTGCGCCGCCAGGGCCGGGGCGAGGTGTTCGTGTTCAACCCGGCCGGCCTCGGCGACCGCGCGTCGACGATCACGTTCGACCCGCTGACCGGCTGCACCGACCCCGTCACGGCCACCGAGCGGGCCACGGACATGCTCGCCGCCGTCGCCTCTGGGTCGGGTGGGGATCGGGAGTTCTGGGACGGTCAGGCCCGCCGCGTGCTGGCCGCGCTGCTGCACGCCGCGGCCTTGGGCGGTAGGCGGATGGCCGAAGTGCTCGGGTGGGTGGCCGACCCGGACGCCGCCGGCCGCGAGGTCCCCGCGCTGCTGCGTCGCTCGGGGGTGACCGCGTTCGAGCAGGACGTCATGCAGTTCCTGACCACCAACGAGCGCACGCGCTCCTCGATCACCTCCAGCGTGATGCCCGCCCTCGGATGGCTGACCCACCCGGCCGCCGCGGCGGCCGCGGAGCCGGGGGAGGGGTTCGACGTCGCGCGTCTTCTCGACGAGCGGGCGACGGTGTTCCTGCTCGGCGCGGAGGAGGCCCAGACCGCACCCCTGGTGTGCGCTCTGACCGGGCACATCGCCCGTGAGGCCCGCCGCCTGGCGGCCGGACAGCCCGCGGGACGGCTGGACCCGCCGCTGGGGCTGTTCCTGGACGAGGCCGCACTGATCTCCCCGGTCCCGCTGGAGTCGTGGACCGCGGACATGGGCGGGCGCGGGGTCACGATCCTGTGTGCGTTCCAGTCCCGCGCCCAGCTCCTCGCGCGGTGGGGTGAGCACAAGGCCGCGACGATCCTGAACAACACCGCCGCGGTGATGATCTTCGGTGGGACGCGGGACAAGGCGGACCTGGAGTTCTGGTCGACCCTGGCCGGGGAGCGGGACGAGCGGGTCACCACGACCGACGACCACGGCCGGGTCGCGTCCCGGTCGGTCCGCAAGGTCCCGGTCCTGGCGCCGGCGCAGATCGCGAATCTGCCTGCCGGGCGGGTGGTGGTGATCCGGCGGGGGATCGCGCCGGTGATCGGGCGGGCGCAGATGGCGTGGCGCCGCCGCGACGTCCGCCGTCGGGCCCGGCTGCTGCGCCGGATCGAGGCGGAGACCCGCTGGCACCGCCGCAGTGAGGCCGTCCGGACGTGGGCCGACCTCCAGCTCGAATACGCCCTCACCGCGCTCGCCGGCCGTTGGCCGGGGCGGTTCGGCGAGGCGGCGGAGCGGGTGCGGTCGTCGAACCGGATGTTCGCCGAGCTGCGCGCGATCCGCCGCGGCGAGGAGCAGGGCCAGGCCGTCGAGGCGACGGCGCTGATCGAACCGGGCCCAGACGGCGAGGGCGGTCGTCCAGCCGGCCCGCCGGCGGGCGGCGCGGGTGACGGGCGGTGGACCCGATGAGCGAGCGCTACGAGCTTCTGACCCCGTCCCAGGCCGTCGACCGGCTCGCCGCCGACCTCCCGGGCGGGCGGGCGGACGCCGAGCAGGTCGTCGCCTCCTACCTGCGCGACGCCACCGGTGTCCACGGCCGGCCCTCGTCGGGGTGGCGGCTCGATGAGTTCGACCTCGATGACGCCCGCGCCCGGTTCGGGTGGGTCGACTTCGCGGGCGGGGAGACCGTCGCCCAGGCCCGGACACGGGCCGATGCCGCTGCGGTCGCGGCACTGCGGCAGGCACGGGGGACGTCGGCGATCACCGACCCGGCTCGGCTGTTCGGGCTGCACTCCGATGCCGAGATGTGGGGTTACCGCGCCCACACGGTCGGGCTCGACGAGCTGACCGACACCACGGCGTGTGACCCGCAGCCGCGGCTCGTGACCGTCGCCCGGGAGGGCCGGGAGCGCTCGCACCGAGAAGCCACTGCTGCACACGACACCCGCACCGCCGCTGCCGAGGCGGCGGCCGCGGCTGCTGCGCTCGACGAGGACCCGCACGAGCACCCCGGCAGCTGCCGGGTCCACGAGACACACGACGAGCAGGAGGCACCGGTGGACACCCCCGACCGCGATCCGGACCACGACGTCGTGCGGGATGTGGCTGACGTCGAGTCGATGCTCAACGCCGCCCACTGGAGCGACGTCATCGACGCCGTCGCCGCGGAGCAGGGCAGCGGCCGGGACGACCACGGTCGCGCCGCCGCGGCCGGGTCGGCCGGGTCGGTGGGTGGGTTGTGGTTCACCGTCGACGACGGCGTCGAGGGCGGGATCCGGCCGCTGACCGAGACCGAGATGCGGCGGGTCGCCGACCTGGTGCGCGCCACGCAGGCCGAGGCCGTCGCCGCCGAGCACGACGACACCGCGCTCACCGACAGGGCGCCGTCGTCGGCGGACATGGACGGGTGGGAGCGATGAGCGCGCCCCCGCACCCGGAGTCCCCCGAGCCGGGCGCTCCGTCGCCGCGGGTGCTGGCCGGTCTGGCCCACGAGGTCGACGTCCTGCTCCGTCGCGTGGACGGCCTCGACCCGCTCACCGGACGGGTCGATCGCCTGGAGGAGATGGCCGTGCGCATGGCCGACACCGTGAAGTCGCTCGTCGGGCGCAAGCAGAAGCTCCCGGCCCCGTCCTGGCTGCTCGCCCCCACCGAGCCCGCCGACGTCGCCGGGTTGCTCGACGAGCTGACCGTGTGGCTGGGAGCGGTGTTCCTGCGCTACCCCGACGGGGCGTCGGTGCTGCCGGAGTGCTGGTTGTGGCACCCCGACGTCGTGGAGGAACTGCTCTGGCTGGCCCACGCATGGCTCGCCGCCTACCAAGGCCCTGACGCCTCGGTCAGTGTGGCGGGGGACTGGCACGACCGCCAGCGCCCCGGCGTCGTCGCTCGGGTCCGCAAGAGCGCGGGGTCGTGCTCGATCGAGCGTCACCAGACCCGCCCCGGCTGGAGCGCCCCGGCCGGGGCGCCGGTCCCGGTCCCGGGGCTGGAGCACGCGGCCGCGATCGCCGAGTGGTGGGCGCGCAGCCGCGAGCAGTCGCCGCCCGAGCCCGCCCCGGCCGCGGCTGGCCCGATCGGGGGTGCCCTCCGATGAGCCCCAGCAGCAGCGGTGCGGGGCGGTGGGGCCGGGCGGCCGTGTGGCTGCCGGGGCTGGCCGTCGCGCTCGGGGCTGCGGTGGCGACCGCGCATGGCCTGTTCGAGGTGGCGGTGGCGGCGCGGGTGCCGGTCGGGGTGGCGTGGATCTACCCGTTGATCACCGATGGCCTGGCGCTGGTCGCCTATGCGGCGACGGCGCGGCTGGCCGGTTCCGCGGCCCGCTACGCGTGGAGCGTGGTGGTCGTCTCGGCCGGGCTCTCGGGGTTGGCGCAGGCGGTCTACCTCGCCTCGGACGCGGTGACCGCGGGCGGCGAGCTGGAGGTGTCGGCAGGGCTGCGGTTCGGGGTCGGGGCGTGGCCCGCGATCGCCGCCGCGGTCGTCGCGCACCTGCTCTATCTCCTCGCCGACACCCCCACGGCCGACCCGGAGCCCGCCACCGGGCTGGGGCCGCGGGTCCGGGCGACCATCACCGTCCCTTCGTCCGACGGGAGCGACCGGACACCGGTGGAACACCCCGTCGGGGTGGGACACGGGTTGGGTGTCCCACCCGCGCTGGACGGACCGGTGATCCCGGGCCCGCCGCGGCCGGTGTCCCACCCCGCCCCGAGTCCGGACGTCCGGCCGGACTCCGCCGGGGCCGGTGGAACGGCCGGGTCGGGTGCGGGCGCGCAGGAGCGCGCCCGCATCACCGCCCAGACCCACCGGCAGCGCCACGGCGACCTCCCGACCGTGCGCGAGTTGCAGGACCTCGCCGCCGTCGGGCGGGGCACAGCTGCCCGAGCGCTCCAGCAGCTCCGCGACACCCCCACACAGACCGCGACCGGCCTGCACCTCGTCCCCGACGAGCCCCAGAACAGGACCCAGCGATGAGCACCAGCAGCGAGACCACCTACACGAGCAGCACGAGCAAGACAGAGACCGAGCACAAGACCAGAACCGAGAACGACTACACCGAACAGAGCAAGAACACCCCAAGATCAAAAGCCTCACACCGATGCATCACGATCCGAGGGGGCGGGCCGGCCTCCGGCCGGCCACGCCGCAGGACCCGTGCCTTCGACCGCGACCAGACCCCGACCACGATCGTTTCGGGGTGGTCGGGGTGCTGAGCATCTCCTCGGGCTACAGCCCGGAGTACCTGTTGAAGGAGGTCGCGACCGGGCGGGAGAACTACTACACCGGCGCGGTCGCCGAGGGCGAACCGCCCGGGCGCTGGTGGGGCGCGGGCGCGGAGAAGCTCGGCCTGCGCGGCCTGGTGGACGCCCAGGACATGCGGGCGGTCTACGAGCGCTTCATCGACCCTCGGGACACCGTGTTCGGTGACCCGGAGCGGTGGGACACCGCGGCGACGCTGGGACACGTGGGACGCAAGTACCGGACCGCCGAGGAGCTGTACGCCCAGGCGTTGGAACGCGAACCGGACGCCGCCGCGGAACGCCGCGCGGAGCTGCGTACCGAGGCGGGCAAGGCCGCCCGGCACAACGTGGCGTTCTTCGACATCACGTTCAGCGTGCAGAAGTCGGTGACGCTGCTGCACACCGCGTTCGAGGCCCGCGAGGTCGCCGCCCGCAACGCGGGTGACGAGGAGACCGCAGCGGCGTGGGGCCAGTTCCGCACGGCCGTCGAGGACGCGATCTGGGCGGGCAACAACGCCGCCCTGTCCTACCTGCAGGACAAGGCCGGTTACACCCGGGTCGGGCATCACGGCGGCGCCGCCGGCCGCTACGCCGACGCCCACGAGTGGACCGTGGCGTCGTTCTTCCAGCACGACTCCCGCGACGGGGACCCGCAGCTCCACATCCACAACGGCACCCTGAACCGGGTCGAGGGCCCGGACGGGCAGTGGCGCACCCTCGACGGCCGCTCGCTGTACCGGTGGCGCCCGGCCGCGGCAGCGGTAGCGGAGCGCACGACCGAGGAGACGCTGGCCTACACCCTGGGGACGCTCGCGGTGACGCGTCCGGACGGGAAGTCCCGGGAGATCGTCGGCGTGCCGGACGAGGCGATGTCGCTGCTGTCCTCGCGGCGGCACAAGGTGACCGCGAAGACCGCGGAGCTGTTCGAGGCGTTCGAGGACCGCTACGGCCGCGCCCCGAACTCCGCCGAGCGCGACCGGCTCTCTCGACAGGCGACGTTCGCGACCAGGGCGGCGAAGTCCCACGACGGGCAGACCCGTGAGGAGTTCCTCGACGCGACCGCGGCGAAGCTGCGCGCGGACATCGACGGCGGGCTGGCCGGGATCGCCGACACCGCCCTCGCCGCCCGCCGCGAGGGCGTGGCGCCGCAGACGTTCAACCCGACCGCGGTCGTGGAGATCGCGGTCGCCGACGTGCGGGACCGCAAGGCCGGCTGGACCCGCGCCGACGTCACCCGGGCGGTGAACGCAGCCCTGCCGGACTACCTCGGCGTCCCCGGCGGCGCCGATGTGGCGACCCTGTTGGATCAGCTCACCGACGTCGCGTTGGATCACCTGGTCGACCTCGACGCCGCCGAGCCCGGCGAAGACCTGCTGCCCGCCGACATGCGGACCGCGAACGGGGAGTCGGCGTTCCGCGCGCCGGGCGGGCGGCTCTACACCACGACCGACCAGATCCGCTCCGAGCGGATCCTGCTGGCGGCGACCGCAGCCCACGACGGCACCGCGCTCACCCGCAGCGCCGCGGACCGCTTCGTCGACCGGCTCAGGACCGACGGCATCGAGCTGGGCGTCGACCAGGCCGCCGCGGTGCGCGGGATCCTGACCTCCGGTGCCCGGGTCGAGACCCTCGTCGGGCCCGCAGGGACCGGGAAGTCGTTCGTGGTCGGCGCGCTTGCCCGGGCGTGGAGCGACCCGGCCCTGCCCGCCGGACCCGACGGCACCCCGCCCGCCGCACCGCGGCGGGTGTTCGGGCTGGCGACCAGCCAGAAGGCCACCGAGGTCCTGACCGCCGAAGGGCTGACCGCGGCGAACATCGCCCGCTGGTCGGCCACCCAGGCCCGCCTCGACGCGGCACCGGCCGAGCGCCGTACCCGCGACGGCGACGAGGCGTGGCGGCTGCGCGAGGGCGACCTGGTCGTGGTCGACGAGTCCGCGATGACCGACACCGCGTCGCTGGAGGAGATCCACGCCCGCGTGGCGGCGGCAGGGGCGAAGCTGCTGCTCACCGGTGACCACCGCCAGCTCTCCGCGGTCGGTGCCGGCGGCGCGATGGATCTGCTCGCCACGGCGGGGTCGAGCTACGAGCTGACCGACGCCCGCCGGTTCAGCGCCGGGTGGGAACGCGACGCCTCGCTACGGCTGCGCGAGGCCGACCAGACGGTGTTGCAGGACTACCACCAGCACGGCCGTCTCCTCGACGCCGGCGACCGCGACGGGGCGGAGGAGTCCGCGGCTCGGGCGTGGCTGGCCGACACCCTCGCAGGCAGGAGGTCGCTGCTGCTGGTCGATTCCAACGACCAGGCCGCCCGCGTCTCCGCGGGCGTCCGGGCCGAGCTCGTCCGGCTCGGCCGGGTCGCAGAGACCGGCGTGCCGCTACGGATGCAGGGGACCGTGGCCGGCGTCGGAGACCTGGTCGAGGCCCGCGCGATCGACTGGACCCTGGCCGCGTACGAGGGCAACCGACGGCCGGTGATGAACCGCGACCTGTTCCGGGTCACCGCGGTCCGCGACGACGGCGCACTCGAGGTCACCACCGACACCCACCGCACCGGGACCGGCGACCGCATGGTCCTGCCGGCCGCTTACGTCGCCGAGCACCTCGCGCTCGGCTACGCCGGGACCACCCACGCCGGGCAGGGCGCGACGGTCGACACCACCCACACCGTCGTCACCCCCGCGACCCGCGCGAACTCCCTCTACGTCGGCATGTCCCGCGGCCGGGACTGCAACACCGCCCACGTCACCACCCATACCGGCCCCGACGACCTCGCCGACGGCACCCCACAGGCGCACAGCATCCATCGCAGCCCCGTCGCCGCGGTCGCGACGATCCTTGACGGCGCCGACCAGGCCGTCGCCCAGTCCGCCCTCGCCACCGAGGCCGCCTCCGTCGAGCGAGCGGCCAGCGCGGCGACCGCGGCAGAGCGGCTCGCCGACGGCGCACAGCGGATCGCCACCGCGCGCACCGCACACTCCCTCGACCAGCTCGTCTCCACCGGGGTCCTGACCGCCGACGAGCGGGTTCAGATCGCCGCGGAGGACGGCACCGCCGCCCTGACCCGCATCCTGCGCCGCGCCGAGCTGGCCGGCCACGACCCCCACACCGTGCTCGCCGACGCCGTGCAGCGCGGACCGCTGTCGGGGTCGCGCAGCGTCGCGAACGTGCTCTACTCCCGTATCCGCGACTCGCACCGCTTCGACCCGGTGGGGGAGCGCTGGACCGACTGGGTGCCGCGCACCGACGACGACAGCTGGAACGCCTACCTACGGGTGCTGGCCGAGGCCACCGAGCAGCGCGCCGCCCAGCTCGGCGCCGACGCGGCCGCGGAACCGCCGCGGTGGGCAGTGGACGCCTTCGGTGAGCCACCGGCCGACCACCAGGCGCGCCAGCGGTGGCAGAGCGCCGTCGGGCAGATCGCGGCCTACCGAGAGGTCCGCGGCCACGACGACGACACCGACCCGCTCGGCCCAGCACCGCAGCCGGGACAGGTCGAACAGTTCGCCGCACACCGCGCCGCGTGGCGGGCCCTGGGCCGCCCGGAAGTCGAACGCGAGCACCTGGAGCTGTCCAACGGTCAGCTCCGGATGCGCGTGCGCGCCTACGAACGCGAGCTGGCCGCCGCGCCCCGCTACGTCGGCAACGAGCTGGCCGGAACCCGCCAAGCCGCCGCCCGCTACGAGCAGGACGCCGCCCTACGCCGCGCCGAAGCCGAGAACGCCGGCCAGCAGACCGAGCGGGAACGCCTCACCGTCGAGGCCGAGCAGGCCGCGGCCCTGGCGCGCACGCTGACCGAACGGGCCGCGGAACTCCAGCAGGTCGACGACGCCCGGGGCCGGTGGCTGCTCCACACCACCCAGACCCGGTTACAGGCCGAGTTATCCAAGGCCGAGCTGGCCTCCCGCGACGCCACCGACGACCCCGCCGACCACGTCACCGCCGAGGAATGGATGACCGCGCACCTGGCCGCCCAGGCCGAGGACGAGCAGCACCGCGAGATCACCGAAGCCGACCTCATCGCCGACCGCGACCCCGCCGACCACGACGACGCCGCGACCCACGAGGCGAACCTCCACGACGCCGCGCCGCGGTCCGGCGCCTCAGAGGACGTCGTCCGGGTCCCGACCGCGGACGAGGCGGCCGACTCGGTCGCCCATGCCGGACGGGTACTCGACGAGATCGCCTACCGCGACGCCCTCGATGAGCAGGACAGCGAACAGCACGACCGCCACCAACAGTTCAACCAGTGGCACTACGACGACCAGACCACCAAACAGGCCAACGCCCACGACGCGGAAGACCACCTGGAACCGTCCGGTCTCTAGCTACCCGGGACGAGACGAGGGCGGGGAGCCGACCCCTGGTCGACTCCCCGCCCTCGTTCCGTCCACCGGCCGCGGCGCCGTTACACGGCCGGCCTCTGGCGGTCAGCCAGGGTGCGGATGTGCTCCCAGTGGCGAACCGACTCGTCCAGCTCCCGCTCCTCCCGGCTGCGCTTGGCCGCCAACAGCGCCGGACGCGACCGGTTCGCCGGCAGGCAGTAGACCTCCGAGCCCGGCACGACCGCCCCGGACTCGTCGCGATCCGGAATCCTGATCGGCGGCTCCGCCCGCACCCCCAACAGCCACGACAGCCCCTGCCAGACACCGCAGCACTGGACCCGATGCGTCGCCCGCGTCGGACCTGGCAGCGCCCCGAGCTGTTGCCAGTCCTGCGCCGTCGGCTCCGGTCGCCCCGCGGCCACCGACAGCGCCGCCCAGGACTCACCCCGCACGAACTCCCAACTCGGCGGGACCGACCGCACCGTCACCGGCGTCTGCCGCTCGACCGGCCGCAGCACCCAGTCCAGCGCGACGAACACGCCCAATGCGCTGTCCTCGGCGGCCACGGTCGCCACCTGGTGGGCGTTCCACCAGCAGTCCCGCACCTGCTGCTCGGCAGGGACCACCCACCCGGGTAGCGGACCGATGCTCTGGCTCATGGCGCGAGTATGCGACCGGGCACCGACAGAACCGGGCAACACCGTGGGGCTCCGCCCCACACCCCGGCCCTCGCCGGGCAGGCAGGTCTCCGAGATGGACACCCACGCGGTTCGCTGCGGTCCGGTCGTGGGAGGCGGTGGTTCGCGCCATCGCGACGACCTCCCGAAGGGCTATCACACCCAGACCAGGGGGCAAGCCTGACGAGGTGGCCGGGTCGCAGCGGCGCCCAAACCCGGGGCGCCGGCTGTAGGCGGTCGAGTGCGCGCGGCGGCTGCCCCCTGCTCTGGGCGTGATCGGGCTGCGCCAGGTCGACGAGATGGCGCAAACCACCGCCACGAGATTATACCCGTGAGAGAGAGTCAACAGATAACTTCCTTGGCCATTTCTCCCGCTCGAACAAAAACTCTAGATAGAATCTATTGGGGGAGGTAGGTTGGCCTGCATCTCTTCCCTTAGAAGATGCTGTCGAACTGTAGCGAGTATCTAACGTAGTCAGTGATGGGCTTCACTGACGTAAGTGTGAACGAGTTCGTTTGACCAGGGCCGATGTCGCTGGCGATCCCGTTAGCGCGACCCACGATCTTGCCGCTGTTTCCGTAGAATGTGGCTGTCAAGATCGCCGTCTTATGTGCAGAGTTGTTGTTCGTTGCCTCGCCGAAGACCTCCGTATTATACTGCGTCTGCTCTATTGAAAGATTTCCTGCCGAGACTCCGTATAGCTCGGCCTCTATCGCCGTGCCGCCTGGTGCGATGGGGGCTTTCGCCTCGTCGGAACTGACTTCCTCTGCGACCTCACCTCCTGTTCTGGATCCGGCGTTGAGGGGCTGGACTCTGCCGTATCCGCTGAGATCTGAGATGATTTCGGAGTACTTTGCTTTAAAGTCGCCCACGGCGCGCGTTAGGTTGGACATCTTGACCGAGATGGAAGCGTGTTCACGGATCTGATCACTGAGGTCGGCGAACAACTTGTCGACATCTTCGCTATCGCCGAGAGTTAAGTACTGAATGTTGCCAATCTTTCGGACGACCTCGTTCTGACCTAATGGCGGAACAATGACGGGGCAGGTTGGTTTCTCCGTAACCCACGCGCCGCCAAGTTCCATAAGACAGTACGGACTAGATAAGAACGCCTCGGAGATGAGCGCCACCACAACGCTGGACGAACTGAGATTCTCTCGAAGTGAGCCTCTAACGTCGGCGCCTGGCGAGATCCCGGTGCCACGCTGAGATGAGTAGAAAACTTGGTCGTGTGAGATTCCGCCGAGTACGAGCGTGTCTACGAACAGCTGTGCCAATTTTGCGTCAACGGATGCGTGGCTTACGAATACCTTGCCAGTCACTGTGCATCTCCATCTTGGATTGAACCGCAGTGGTGTCGTTGAAGATATTCCTGCGGAGTGCAGATTGTGGGGGGACCATCGTGAGCGTACATGCATGCACGCCTTCATGTCGGAGATGACAGCGCACGTCGTTCTGGGGCCGAACCCTCCGAGCCCGATCATTCAGGACGCAAGGCACAGCCTTTCGCAGTACCTCGAGTACCAAGTTTTCCCGGGGTGCGAGCGCGATAGCGATCGCGACTTGAATCGGATCATGGTTCTAAAAAAAACCGGTCGACGACGCCAGGGACAACTTCATCAGGGGAAACCATGGACTGGTACCTTAGTGAAGAGTCAGATGAGATATCGAAGACCCAGGTTCCACAGTACCGCACGACTGTGAGTTGGGCAGCGGTATCGTCGATTCGACGAATGCTTGCAGTGCAGAAGATGTCGATCGCTCTCTGGGTAAATCGATCTTCGAAGTTGGAGTCAGTGGATAAGTGAATATCCCATCCAGGGCCGTTCATTTCTGTACCGCCACGGGTGATGCCGAGAGCTGTTCGCGAAGGAGCTAGAAGGTCGTCAAGAGTGTTCGGCGCCGTAATAGTGGGGAAGAGTTTGGGGTCTCGAACTCGGACACGCGGTTCCTCGTAGAAGGCTCCCGTCTTCTTGTCCCTGGCGTACACTCCTGGAAGAGATCGAACCGGATTCGCAGGAACTTGCTGGACACGGCCAATAACCTCGCTGCTACCTACTTCCACTTTGCTAGTGACTGAGGAGCCCCGCGCAAACGTGTCAGTCAGCAATCGAGCTGCAGTCTCCTTGTCGACACTCTGGGCGGCAGCTGCGGCCTCACCGAATCGCCGTACGGGTGGTCGATTCCGTTCCGGCTCGGGCGACACCGACGGCGCCGTGCAACCTACTGATATTATGAGAAGTGCTAAAGCAAAGAGTGATTTGTAGGCAGCTCGAGGATACGACCGCTTGAGAACTAGTTTGGGCATGTCTTCTCCCAGGCGAGTCCAGGAATGGCAGCTGCCCACTCGGTGTGGCTAAGCCCACCAGCTGAAGCGGCGCACGAAGCTGACACGACGTTTCGGCGATCCTGGCCGATTACGCCGATATCCCACAGTGCGATCCTATCAATTGTTGCTGCAGCTAGGATATTGCTGTCGGGGGAAATCGATATAGAGCGTATGGAACTGGACAAAACTCTTGAGGGAGCGGGAAAGGGGACGACTGGGCGTGAGAGGTCGGCGACGTCCCATAAGCTTAAGCTGCCTGCCGTTCCGCCCGCTGCGAGGACCAAGTTGTCTGGAGCGAAAGCTAAAGCCGTAACTTCCGTGGTTGGAAGCGGCAGTCCTATGCGCTGCGGCTCGCGGGGGTCCGCGATATTCCAAAGGAAGATCTTACCGTTGCTTCCGCCATATGCCAGTGTGAGACCGTCCTGTGAAATGGCTACTGCGTCAATAGGTCCGACATGGCCAACGAGCGGTTCAGATGCCTGAGGATCACCCGGAACTCGGATATCCCAGACTATGACGGTTCCAACTCCATCAGCGCCAGGAGGTGCCAATCCAGGACCTTTATAGCTGGCTCCACTGCTGGCCCCGACGAGGGTATTGGCAGCGAGATCATAAGAAAGTGCATTAACAGTTCCAGCGTATCCTGTCAGTGGCGAGCCAATCTGAACTGGATTATCCAGATCGGCAATATTCCAAAGCTCCACGGTTCCGTTCCCGTTTCCCACTGCCATTGCGGCACCATCTGGGCTTACGGCAAGCGCGGTGATGCCTACTGTTTGAAGGGGTGGCGTGATTCCTCGACGCGTCAGACGTCCAGTAGTATCTCGTTGATACAGTACGATGCCCATTTTAGCGGCCGCCACCACGGCTCCATTGGCGGAGATCGCAGAAACTCCTGCGCCCTCAACAGTGGGTTGGAACGTGCCGGGACGAGGATTTGCGGTATCTGAGATATCGATGGATTGCATGCCCGATACGCCTGCAACGACTAAGGTTTGGTTGTTTGGGACCGAAAGATAGTCAGTTGGATCGCCCTTAAGGAGTGGGCTTACAAGCTGGGGGCGTCTCGACTCCTCAAGGCGCCATAACACGATATCCCCGTTCTCGCCGTTAACAGCGTAGACCGAGCCACGTGGATCAACTGAAAGCGAGTTGGCGCCGGATGAGCCTTTGATCGCAGGTTGCCTTGTACGCGCTACCTCGCGACCGTCCGTCAGATCTGACACCACTGTTGTCCCTGATCTCCGGCTGGCCACGATGATGTTAGCGGTTGGAGCGAAAGCGATACCAACAACGGATTCGGTTCCATCCTCGCTACGCTCCCCATATGATCGTGTAGCTCCATCTCGAAGATCGAAAGTCGAGACTGATCCGGTCGAGTTGCCAACTGCAAGTTGGAACGCGTCTGGCGAGAATGCGAGAGCTGTCGTAGTCTCGCCAGACGCTACAGGAATCGATCTGACGAGCGGCAGTCCTTGGGCTGTCTGACGCAGTTGCACTTGGGATCCGCCATCGCTAACCGCGATGGTCCTGCCATCCGGGGAAAGCGCCATAGATTCGACACCCTTTTCAAAGACTTGAACGGTCTCGTGTTGCCAAGATTTGCCGTCGCTACGAACACCCCACAGCGAAACCTTACCGTTGGAGAGCGAGCACAAGAGGGTCTTCCCGTCCGGGGTGAAGGCAAGATCGGTGATCAGGTCTCCGTTCTCAAGTTGTCCGTCCAGGATGGGACGGGGTTCGGCAAGATTTGTCACGTCCCAGATGACAACGGCGCCGCCGTTATCTCCAGTCGCGAGCAGAGTACCGGTGGCGGAGAAAGCGGTTGCGGTCAGAACAGCATTCTGGGAACTGACCGGTGACCCGGCTGCTCGAGGCTCGCGAATATCGGAAGTATCCCACAGCATCAGACTTCCATCTGCATTTGCAGCCGCTAGCGCTTTCCCGTCAGGCGAGAAAGCGGAGGAGAGAATGTCATCGTCTGCCGATTCGAGGGTTCCAAAGTAGCGGGTACCTCGAAAAAGTCGGTCGAGGCCGGCTTCGTTCTCAGCGTCAGAACTCATATGATAGGCAGCTTCGGCCAGGCGAAGTGACAATCTGGGATCGTCTGTAATTGCGCCTTCGGCTCTGTTGAGCAGCAGCCGACCAATCGCTACACGCTGCTGATGAACTGCGTCGTCTCGCTGGACGACTGCTATCGCTGTTGCTGCCAGGGAGATAACAAGGAGTACGGAGAGAAGAGCTATGGTGACCGAGCGGAGGATTTGCCAACGCCTCCTATTCTGGACATGTTCGCCAATTAGTGCATCTTTAGAAACGCCATCGAGGTTTGCGGCGACGGCGGCGAGAACGGCGTTCCATTGTGGGTCGGCGGGATCGATTTGACGCTTCGGAATGGGTGGCAAGAAGATGACGTTCGGTTCGGCATTCATACTCTGAAGCAGGACGGCCGGCAACGCGTCGGTTGAGATCTTTCCCTCAGCGTCAAACTCTAGATCGCCTTTTGAGTGCAGGATGATTATCGTGCTTATTGACCGATTGTCCAACCACCAGGTGACTTCTCTCTGCACCCATCTGGATTCGGCAGACTCAGGAGATGCTATCAGTATCAGTCGATCAGAATCGGTCAGAGCTTCTTCCAGGGATCGCCAGAGATCGTCGGATGCAGAGAGGTCGCCACTATCGAGGTAGATTCTCCTGCGCCGTCGTCGATGCCAAGTGGCAGGGAATTGCTCTAGGGCTGACTCGATTAGAGGCCCGGTCCGCTTGTCACTGCGGTGACTATATGAGATGAAAGCAGCGTACTGCCGTGCAGCTGGGCTGCTGGACTGATCGTTTTTCACCGCTCGTCCTCTAGGTCGCGTTCGAGAGATCGGTTGGAAAGGACCCCATTCTTTGCGGTCCACATTGTATGCTCACGAGAAATCGCCTCTTCGGCGTCGTTTACGAACTGGGTCCATTCCGCATCGGGGATGGTCGAAATGGCATCCTTAATGATGGTAAGTTCGCGTGCAGTGACTGTGTAGGCTATTGCCTGGCTACGGTGCTGATTCAGTTGGTTCCAGGCGACAGCGGAGGAGGCTACAGCAGCGAATACCCCCAATAGGTCTATGTCTATTAGTAGAAATTTAGTAACTGCCGCGCCGACTCCAAGGGCGCTAGCGAAGATAGCAGCTCGAATCCAGATTCTTGCCAGTCGGTTATGTTCGTGACTGCGCCTCGTGTACCACTTCAGTTGATTCTGAATACGGTCCCGTCGATATACTTCTCGCTTTGTTGCCAAGTCGGCTTCTCTGAGGTTTCGAATAGCATCGGTGAGTTCTCGATCTCCCAGGGTTGGTAATGGAAGTACTGTTTCGTCAAGCTGGTGAAGAGCCCGTCGGACTCGATTAAGGAATCGATTCTCCGCCTGTGCGTCGACCAGTGTTGATGGAAACGGATCCGCGCACATCGCGAACTTCCAACTCAGTGTTCGGACTGTTTCTGCTGCGGCCCTACCCTGATACCAGTGCTTCTCGGGTGATCTTTGAAAGCGTCGCAGTGATGCGCCTAATGCCAGAAGAAACGCCAAGCCTGAGATGACCGCGAGCAGATCAAATCGGCCGTCACCGACGCGAAATGTCGTAATCCCTGTAATTGAGGCTACGATGACTGATATCAGTTCGACTCGTACAAGTTTCCTGGTCGATTGCTGCCCGCTGCCAGAAAGAGTGTCTGCTGCATGATAAACGGCTCCGAGATCGTGGTCGGTGAGGTGTGTCATCTATACCTTCTGGCTCATTCTGGTTTGCGGCATTGCGCACAGGGCGGAGTTTTCTGCGCTCTGAACTCGTCGATCACCGTCGCGGGCCACGTGCAAGTCATTGTGTCGAGTCAATTCCCGTACTTCCCAGCCGCGGCAACTGGTCTTTCCTGCGGATGATAAGTGCTGCTCATTGCTGGGGCCATCGTCGCGCGGCTAGGTCGCCCCTTCTTGTCTGGGTCTGCTATACGACAATAGGTGACGACCCGTCGGATTCACGTAGGACGGCTGTACGATCTGGTCCTGAGCTAGTCGCGACGTGACTACTCGACGAGACGGCGATCCAGTTGCTTGCGTGGCGTTGGCAAGACCATGGTGCTAAGGCTGGCGTTCGTCAGCACTTCCCTCCACGGTGCGTGCCGGTTGGTGGTAGTACCCACCAAGTCGCGGAGGGGTCTCCGATCGTTGCGTTCGGTCATCAGAGTTGATGACTGATGGGTCCTCCTTGACGTGCATCAGTCGTGGTGCGAACTGGCGTTGTGCAAGGGTGGCTCTTGTGGCATCTGCAGCTGACGGCGTTGCAGTCGTCGCAGGCCAGAGGCCGGGGTGGGGAGTTGCGGCTGCCTTCCAAACTGGCTACGCGGGTTCGATTCCCGTCGCCCGCTCATACGATCTTGACGGTCAGAACGGCGCTTGCTCCCGATCATGGGAGGAGCGCTGTTCGTACTTCGGCTGACCATCGGTCTTCGATGGTGCTACCGGACTCCTTGCCCACGCCCGCGCCCGACGAGGGCGGTCTCCTGATCTTTCGGACCCTGCCGTGTTTCGCGGTCTCAGACGGCTCCCACTACCTGCCCCCTCAGGGGCTTGCTTGCACGATGGCGCTGGCGAATGTGTCGGGCGCCTCGACCGGGACGAAGTGGCCGACCCCGTCCACGGGCTGCACGGTGACCTGCGCGAAGAACTCTCCGACGCGGTCGGACCAGGCGCCCGGGAACAGGGGGTCGTGCTCGGCCCACAGGAACGTCGTGGGAACCATGATCTTCTCGTCGGGGATCGTCTCGCCCAGGTAGCGCGCCACGACGTCTCCGGCCGCTCGGTAGTACCCGATCGAAGCAACGAACGCGCCGGCGGGGCCATACGCCGACGTCAGGTGCTCAAGCCGGGCGGTGTCCAGGATGAAGTCAGGGCCGGACCAGTGGGTCCAGAAGTACTCCAGATAGTCCGGGACAGCGTCCGGTTTCCCGTCGACGAGCTTCTCGGCCAGGTCGAGATGATGGAAGGACTGATACCAGAACTCGCGAAACGGACCTTCGCTGAGAATCCGTGACCCGACGCCTGGAGCTGGTGGCGTGATGACCATGGCGCTGAGCAGGTCGGGCCTGTCCTTCGCGAGCTGCTGACCGACCCTGCTGCCGATGTCGTAACCGCCCAGCACGACTGGGGAGAGCCCCAGCTCTTCGATCAGTCCCGCGATACTGCGGGCCTGGGCCACCAGGCTGTAGTACTCGCCGGGGTCACGGAGGTGCTTATCCGAGGCGCCGAAACCGCGCAGGTCCGGCACGACGACGTCGAACTCGTCCCCAAGCCTCTCGGCGACGGACGCCATGTCCGTCCGGTCCCCGGGCCAGCCATGAAGCAGGACCACCGGCGGCCGACCAACCGATCCCAGACGGTCGAAGCTCAGGGTGAACCCATCGACCGGGGCGCCCTTCGACACAGAGAACACGCTCCTTCCAGAACCCTTGCCCGCGACCCGAGCCGCGAGCCGCGAGCAGACGCACGCTCTCGCGCGTCGAGCGACCCAGCAGCATCGACGATCGCCTTCCGCGAACTCTAGTGGCTGGACGGACAACAACCGTCAAGGTCAGGCCAGTCCCTCACAACGGCAAGGCGGGCTCGTCACTCGGCACTACGAGCACCTCCGCCGCTGGAGCCAACTAGCACTGTCATCCCGGGGGCGATGCCAGATGCGTGCCAGAACAGACGCGTACTCGCGGCGACTCGCGGTTGCCGTCGGTCTGCTGGAGTCGGAGGCGCCCGGCGGGGGAGGGGCAGCACAGGAGGCGACGGAGATGCCCTCCGCCTCCGAACCGGCTACGCGGGGTCGATTTCCGTTGCCCCCTCGGGTGGTTCTGTCAGCGGAAACGGCCCACTCCCGATCTTGGGAGGGGCGCTGCTGTTGTTTCGGGCGATTGGCCGCCCTCGGAGGTGCGGTCGTCGGGTCTCCGCATCCGGCGGACGCTTTCTGCCGCGCTCGATCATGGTGCCCATCTCGTCGCCGCTGCGGCGGTGCTGCTCGCTCGTTGCGTGCCCATGGATGGTCGCTCGACGGCGCGAGCTCCCGACAGACCCGCAGGGCGCAGGCACGCGACATCGAGGACGTGGTGCGGGTCCGGTTGAACACTCTGCAGGCCTACCGTGTGCAAGCCCTGCCCTGGGAGCAGCCGCCGGGTGCGCGTGGTGCGCACCCGGCGACCGGGAAGGTTCAGGTGCTGGTCGGAACCGCAGCGTCGCGCAACAGGCCTGTCGCCGGGTGGCAGTTGATGTACTCGTAGTACTGGTCGCCGGCGTCGAAGACCGAGACCTCGTGGTAGAGCCGGAGCTTCTCGAGCTGTTCGACGACACGGAAGAAGGTCACGAAGATCCGCAGGTGCGTAGGGTGCGACTCGGCCCAGCGCTCCAGCAGGTCGAGTGAGCCCTACGACACGGGTGTCTGCGGAGAGGCGTTCGTCGGAGTTCCACCAGTCGGCGACATCGGGGCCG
This sequence comes from Pseudonocardia sp. Ae717_Ps2, assembly GCF_001932475.1. Classification (NCBI taxonomy): domain Bacteria; kingdom Bacillati; phylum Actinomycetota; class Actinomycetes; order Pseudonocardiales; family Pseudonocardiaceae; genus Pseudonocardia; species Pseudonocardia sp. Ae717_Ps2. The sequence continues at coordinate 4,298,800 of NZ_MCIS01000001.1, read as the reverse complement.
GACAGCCAGCGTTCGTAAGTCGCCGGGTCCCGCCAGTATCCGACGGCGATCAGGTTCACGTGGTCCTGCGCGTCGGTGTGCTCGGTGGTGTCGTACTCGCCGGGGCCGTCCGGGAGCGCGAACTGTCCGACGATGTGCCGCAACGTGCTCAGCGCCTCGGCGCGGTGGTCGTCGCCGTGGTACTGGACGCCGAAGTAGCCCATCACCACCTGGGTGAGATCACTACCGGCGCGGGCGACGAACATCGGGAACGGCGGCTGGTATTCGTCGGCGACCCGTCGGGACAGCGTCCGCGGACACTGCAGGTGGGTGTCGATGGCTGATTCCATGGCGTGCTCCTGGTCGTCCTGTGGTTCCCGCCCAGGTGGCGGTCGGCGGAAGTCAAGAACAGCTACCTGCGCGAGTCAACGAGTACTGACAGATTGACGCGACTGACCCGGGCTGCCGTTAGAATCCCGCAGATGCGGTTCTCAGTGCATATGCCAGGCGCAATAGCGGCATCGTGGTCATGCACTGGCCGACGTGTGGACGCCGGGGCGCGGCGCGCACTGTGTTGTCACGGTCAAGGCCGTGCGACTTCTGTGGAGGGGCTGCCCGGTCGGTATTCCGGGGAGGTGACCGGATGAGCGTGGTGGAGTTCGACACTGCGACGGTCCCCGAGAGTGAGAGACTCGCGCGCTGGTCGTCCTCTGTCTGTGCCCAGCTCGGGAGCCTCGACGTGCTCCCCCGGGGAGGGCGGACGGTCTTCGGGAAGATCGTCGCGGCGAGCATCGGGGTCAGTCGCGTGTCCCGGCTCGCGTCAGGGCCCCATCGCTTCATCAGGGCGCAGCGCCATATCGAGTCTGCGACTGAGACCGATCTGCACGCCGCGCTGATCCGGCGGGGGCGCTCGGTAGCGGTACAGGGCGGTCGCGAGGTCGTGCTGGGTGCCGGGGACATCGTCGTTCTGGATGGGGGAGCTCGTTCACGCTGACCGCCTTCGAGTCCTTCGATTACACGATCTGCACGCAGCCGATCGGCATGGCTCGGGTGCGCCGGGCTCAGGCAGTCCGGATGAGCGCGGTGCGGTTCGATGGCACCGGCGGGTTGGGAGCGGTGGTCGCCGGTCTACTCGGCTCGTTGCATGAGGTGGCCGCCGCGGAGCTGCCGGGTCCGGCTCTCGACGGGGTGCAGCGCACAGTCGGGAATCTGTTCGCGATCCTCGCGGGCGAAGCGGTAGGGCTGGTGTCCGAGTCGGTCCACGTCGAACGGGCGAGAGCGGTCATCGACGCGCGGCTCTCCGATGTCGATCTCGGGCCCGGTCTCGTCGCGGCGCGGTGCGGGATCTCGCTGGGGCATCTGCACCGGCTCTTCGCCGAGACCGGAACGTCCGTCTCGGCCGTCATCCGGGAGCAGCGGCTGCAACGCTGCCGGGCCGAGCTCCGTGACGCGAGGTTCGCGCACCTGACGGTGGCCGAGGTGGGGGCTCGATGGGGGTTCCGGAACCCGGCGTGGTTCGGACGGGTGTTCCGGGCGCGATTCGGCCGCTCCGTTGCGCTGTCGGATGGAGGCGCGTGGGTCCGACCGGCCGGCTGACCTCGGATCCGGATCATCGACCTCGTCCGGGCGGGCTGCCTGCCCGGCCCCTGGGCACGTCCCTTCTTCTGTCAGGCGTGCTCGCGGATAGACGTCGGCAGTGGAGCGAACAAGTCCGCATCTGCGGATCGAAGGTCGACACGCGAACGAATCAGCGGCAGTGTGTTGTAGTGCATCGCAGCCTGACAAAGGAGTCGCAGTGAGCACTGTGTACGAGTCCCTGTACATCGGCGGGGAGTGGGTCGCCCCGTCGTCCTCCCGGATCATCGAGGTCGTCTCCGCCAGTACTGAGGAGGTCATCGGCCGGGTTCCCGAGGCAGTGGAGCGTGATGTCGACGCCGCCGTGGCGGCGGCCCGCTCGGCGTTCGACGATCCGTCTGGGTGGGCCGGCTGGGCGCCGGGAGACCGGGCTGCGGTGATGGAGCGCCTCGCCGACGAGCTCGACGCGCGCGCACCGGAGATGGCGCGCCGGGTGGCGTCTCAGAACGGGATGCCGATCTCCATCGCCACCCAGCTGGAGGGTGTGTTCCCGCAGGTTCTGCTGCGGTACTACGCCGGCCTGGCTCGCACCACCGAGCTCGACGAGGTCCGCGACGGACTCATGGGCGGGCGGATCCGGGTGACCCGGAGACCGATCGGGGTCGTCGCCGGGATCGTGCCGTGGAACTACCCGCAGACCCTCGCCGCATTCAAGCTCGGACCGGCGCTCGCGATGGGCTGCACCATCGTGCTCAAGCCGAGCCCCGAGACCGTCCTCGACGCCCAGCTGTTCGCCGAGGCCGCGGCGGCCGCCGGCCTTCCGGCAGGCGTCGTCAACATCGTGCAGGGCGGCCGGGACACCGGTCAGTACCTGATCGAGCACCCGCAGGTCGACAAGGTGGCCTTCACCGGGTCGACGGCGGCGGGTCGGACCGTGGCGGAGACGTGCGCACGGTTGCTGCGACCGGTCACCCTCGAGCTGGGTGGCAAGTCCGCGGCGATCGTCCTCGACGACGCCGATCTCGGGTCCAACCTGGAGAGCCTGTTCGGTGCGACGCTGCTGAACAACGGTCAGACCTGCTACCTGGGTACGCGCATCCTGGCTCCGTCGTCGCGCTATGCCGAGGTCGTCGACACGCTGACCGGGTTCGCGCGCAGCCTGCAGGTCGGCGATGCCCTCGACGAGCGGACCCAGATCGGCCCGGTCGCCTCGGCTCGGCAGCGGGACCGGATCGAGGGCTACATCGCCAAGGGCTCCGGTGAGGGCGCACGGATCACCACCGGCGGCGGACGCCCGGCAGGTCTCGACCGGGGCTGGTTCGTGGAGCCGACGGTGTTCGCCGACGTCGACAATCGGCACACGATTGCTCAGGAGGAGATCTTCGGCCCGGTGCTGTCGGTGATCTCCTACACCGACGTCGACGACGCGGTCCGGATCGCGAACGAGTCCGACTTCGGCCTCGGCGGCAGCGTGTGGACCGCGGACCCGGAACGGGGTGAGGCGGTCGCGGCCAGGGTGCAGACCGGGACGATCGGAATCAACGCCTACCTGCCGGATCCGGCTGCGCCGTTCGGTGGCGTCAAGCAGTCCGGGATGGGCCGTGAGCTCGGCCCTGAGGGGCTCGCCGCCTACCAGGCGCTGAAGTCCATCTACCTCGCGCCGTGAGTCCGCCGGCCGCCGCCCTGAGCGTTCGGGCGGCGGCCGGATGGGGGTCAGTCACTGGTCCGCACGACCCGTAGCTGGACCAGGTCGCTGACGTAGCGGCCGCCCTTCACATCCCCCGGCACGGCGAGTCGGGGCTGCGCCAGAGGTTTCCCGTCCTCGGTCAGGGCGACGAGCAGTCCGCGATTGCCGAAGTCGGGGGACGCCTCGCCATAGGAGACGAGCGCGCGGTAACCGTCCGCGCCGACCGCGAGCACCCCGAAGGACAGGAGGTCGTTCTTCGCATCGGTCGTGGCGAGTGCCTCCGGAGGGAGAAAGCCGGACCAGCGGGACGCCACTCAGGGTGTGCTCCTGCGGCCCCTTTCCGCTGCCGTATCGGACGTCGACCGTCGTCTGTGGCAGTGCGGCGAGGTCGCTGCGGGTCCAGGTCCGCGGCGCGCGGACATCCCCGGTCACGGCCACCTCGCCCGGGGTGGGGGCTGGGCTGGTGGAGGATGTCTCGGCGGCCGGGGACCCGAGACCGGGGGACCGGTCGGCGCGCAATCACATGGTCGGCCTCGTGACGTCGGTCGTCCGCGACCTGGTGATGGCGAGGGTCGAGATCCAGTGTGGGCCGCACCGGATCGTGTCGGTGATGAGTAGCGAAGCTGCCCGCGAGCTACGTCTCGAACAGGGGTCGTTGGCCGTCGCGATCATCAAGTCGACCGACGTCCTCGTCGAGATGCCCGTGGTCGGGCAGACCCAAGCTGTCGATCGTCGAGATCTGTCCACGACCTGAATGGCGGTTGAGGAACCGAACTCTCTCAGCTCGGACGTGCGATTCCGTTCGATGGCCCTGATCGAGGCACAAGCGCAGTCCAACGACTGTCGATCTCGGTCAAGCGGATTCTGCGATCCAGACATTCTCCTAGTGTCTCCTCGGTGAATGCTTCGTCGAACGGTCCCGACCGAGTTACTCTGCCATCTCGGAGAAGCAGGGCGTGCGACGATGTCCGGGGAATCTCTTCGACGTGATGGGTCACGAGAACGGTTGTGAGGGCCGGTTTGAGCGTAGGCAGCTGCTCGAGTGCATCGACGAGATCTTCGCGGGCCGGCATGTCGAGGCCTGCGAATGGCTCGTCGAGGATAAGCAGCGCAGGGTCGGCCATGAGGGCTCTGGCCAGTCGGACACGTGCTCGCTCACCTTGCGAGCAGGAGCGAATGGAACGTTCTCTCAGATAGTCGCAGCCCACGAACTTCAGCCAATAATGTGCGCGATCCCGGACGGCATCGTCGTAGTAGCTCCACAGGGGAAGGGTCGTGCCGGTATGTCCTGTCAGCGCGACAGTCTCTACTGTGCACCGTTCTTCGTCCGGTAGCCGTTGCTTGGTGGTCACGAGGCCGACGTGCTTGCGCAGCGACCGAAGGTCGACCCGTCCCATTCGATGTCCGAGCACGGTTGCGTGACCGCTGCTGGGGAACGTAGTTCCACTAGCCACTCGCATGATCGTCGTCTTGCCGGCACCGTTACGGCCGAAGACGACCCAATGCTGTCCGTACTCGGCTCTCCAATCGATGTCCTGCACGAGTGGCACCAGTTTGCGGCGGACCGTGACGCCGACCAGCTCGATCGCCGGTCCGTCGTATCTCGGGCCGATGTCGCCGGGCTTTCCCACTTCTCACTCCTTCGTGCCGTGGGTCGCCGGCGCCATGGGTTCCGGGCGTCCGACGCCGAACTGAATCACCGCGATCGAGCCGATCCCGAGCAGCGCTGCGATGAGGAACGCAGCTGGGAAGCCGAGCAACACCGCGACCATCCCGGCGATCGGACCGGCGATCATGATGCCGAGGTCCCAGAAGGAGATCATCACGCCGACGCTTGTTCCCAGGTTGAGCGACTTCGCGCGGTGCACTGTCATCGACACCGTCGCCGGGTACGTGAGCGCGACACCGGCCCCGACGATGGCCACTCCGAGGACGGAGAGGTTCGACGGCGGCAGCAACGCCAGAACCACCAGGCCGACGACCTCACTGGCCACTGCGATCTGCCCGATCCGCGCTCCGCCGAAACGATCTACCATCGGGCTGCCGACGGCCCGGACGATCAGGAAGACGACCGCGAATACGGCCAGTGCGTACCCGGCCGCTGACACGTCGGCCTCGCTCAGGAACAACACCACCATCGCCGCGATGGTTCCGTACCCGAAGCTCGACAAGCCGAACGCGATGCCGGGCGCGACTGCGGCGTGGGGGACGAGTGTTCGGAGATCAAGGAGCTGGCGCAGCGGACGACTGTGTGCAGGGCCTTCCTTGCTCTGGGCGCGTGTCGTCGACACCAAGACAGCGGACACGAGGCCGAGCACCGAGACCAGAAGCCAGACCACGGTGTAGCCCGCAGCCGGGACCGTGAGCGAGGCGACAAGAGGCCCGACCGCGAGGCCGCCCCACATCGAGAGGCCAAACCAACCCGCGACCCGACCACTTCGCTCCGGTGGAGTTCGTCGGAGCACCCACGGTAGCGCCGCGGAGAACAAGGCAGCCTCGCCGGCTCCCATGACGAGTCGAGCGACCAGGAGCAGGACGAGATTCGGCGCAAGCAAGTGCCCCAGGCCACCAGTGGCAGTCAGGACGCCACCGAGCATGACGACCGGCCGGGGGTCTCGTGTGTCGGCCAGTAGGCCTGCGATCGGCCGGACTGCTGCGGTTGCGAGAAAGGCTATTCCCACGGCCAGACCGCTACCGAATGTTCCAGCGCCCAGATCGTCGGTCACATAGCCGGGGATCGCCTGGATGGTCGCGCCGAGAGCGAGGTAACCGGCTAGTACTGCCAACCAGAGTCGCACCACGGGAGTCGCGGGCGCGACAGAATGCGAATTCGGCCGGCTCATGTCGTCCTTCCTGGTTCCGATGAGATTCACTCCGCGTATGGATGCTGGCCGATCTCGACGACCGCCTGGGCGAACTCGGCGAAATGGCTTTCTACTGCCTCCGTGGCGCGCTCCGGGTCGCCGCTGCTGATGGCGCTGAAGATCGCCGAGTGTAGTTCGACGATGAACGTCGGAGTCCGGTCGACGAGGCTGAGCTGCCTGGTTCTCGTTCGCATAGCATCTCGCCTTACCTTCGCCATGGCATGACCGAAGAACGCGAGTGCGGTGTTCGCTGACGAATCCATTAGTGCTCGGTGGAAGTAGGCGTCCGCTTCGGCCATGCGTGCCATGTCGCGGTCCGCGGCGGCCGACCGCATCAGGGCGATGGCTTCCGCCATCTCGGCAAGTGGAATCTCTGGGCGATGCCGAGCCGCATCGAGGGCGGCTTGACGCTCGAGCGCGACACGCACGGAGTGGAGTGAGCTCAGGTCGATCTGTGACGCGTCTATGGCCAGTTGCAGGCCGGTGGCGAGACCGTTCGGGTCGATTCGTTCGACGTAGGTGCCGGAGCCGACCCTCCGACGCAGCACTCCGAGGGCCTCGGCCTGCTGAAGGCGATCTCGCAGAGCTGTACGACTCACACCCAGCCTGGTGGCGAGCTCACGCTCTGGGGGAAGTCTGTCCCCGGGCTTCAGGCCCTTGATGATCGCCGACAGACCCTCGGCTATGGGGTCGACGTCGTCGTCGAGCTGCTCGGCATCTCGCGCAGGTTGCATGGCAGAGGTTCCCTTCCGACCGGTGACCCATCGCGCCCTGCCGCTGGGGGACCCCGGTACCGGTTGTTCGGCCGCCACCAGAAGGCCGGGCCGCAATGGTACGACCACTAGTCCGGTGACGGCCTGTCCGGTCATGCCATGACCATCCCCCCGTTGACGTCGAGCACGCTGCCGGTGACGTATCCGGCTTCTCGCGAGGCGAGGAAGCACACTGCTGCTCCAACCTCGTCCGCCCGTGCGAAACGACCCAGGGGAATGAGATCGACGAGGTCACGGCGCCGCCGTGGATCTTGCTGCGCGATGAAGTCCGTGTCGACGGGGCCAGGGGCGACTGCGTTGACCGTCGTCCCTCGCACAGCCAACTCTCGTGCTGAACTCTTGGTCAGTGCGATGAGTCCACCCTTCGACGTCGCGTAGGCCGACGTTCCGAAGACGCCACCCCCTTGCTTGCCCGCGACGGACGCGACGTTGATGATCCGGCCGGGACGTCCGTCCAGAGCCTTCGCCGCGGCGCGCGTCGCCTCGAACGCCGCCGTCAGATTCACGTCCATGACGTGAGCCCAGTCGTCGGTCGAGACCTGCTCGAGAGGATCCGTGTTCAGGACAGCTGCATTGTTGACGAGGATTCCGAGTTCGTGAGGCTGTCCCAGCACGTCTGCGACCAGCGCGGCGAGTGCCTTCGTGTCCCGGACGTCGACCTCGAAGGCTTCGGCCCCGTCACCGATCTCGTGTGCGGCCTGCTTCACGGTGGTCGAGTCGATGTCTGCGAGGACAACTCGACAGCCTTGTAGCGTCAGCCCTGCTGCCGCCGAGAGACCGATGCCTCGCGCGGCGCCGGTGACGAGCGCGACTGCTCCGGTGAGATCGAACATCCTCTTTCTCATCTTGTGGCCTCCGACTCGCCAACGGTGTCGGACGACACGAGGCCGTCCGGGAAATCGTCCTCTTTGGTTTCGGGCAGGCCGAGCAAGGCGAACAGGCAGATGAGCGCAATCGCGACAAGATAGGCCGATACCGGCCATGATGTGCCCGTGGTCGCCAGTAGATCTGTTGCCACGAGCGGGCTGATCCCGCCGCCGACGATGCCGGCTGCGCTATAGGCGAGTGATGAACCGGAGTAGCGGAAACGAACCCTGAACAGCTCGGGTAGGAACGCGCCCATCGGTCCGTAGAGCATGGCGAAGCAGAGCAGTCCACCCACCAGGGCGATCGTGATCAGGGGGCCGGATGTGGTGTCGATCAGCCAGAACATGGGGAATGCCCAGACGGCCGCAGCGACCGCGGCCACTATGCATACCCGTCGTCGCCCCAGTCGATCGGACGCCACGGCGAAGTACAGCGTGGCTACTCCCATCACCGCGGCCGCGACCAGCGCCGACAGCAGCATCGATGTCCTCGATACCCCGAGCACGGAGGTGCCGTACGACAAGCAGAACGTCGTGACCGTATAGAACAACGTGTGCGCCAGGATGAACGACAGTGTTGCGAGTACAAGGACCTTCGGTTGAAACCTGAGCAGATCGAGTAGCGGAACCTTCGAACGCTCCTGCTTCTCCATCGCGGCCTCGAAGACCGGAGTCTCTGCGACCTTGATCCGGATGTAGTAGCCAACGGCGAGGAGTACCGCCGAGGCCAGGAATGGGATACGCCATCCGTAGCTCAAGAACGCCTCGGCGCTCATCGTGGAATTCAGTATGAGGAAGAAGAGATTCCCGATGATGAACCCTACCGCCGGTCCCAGCTGGGGGAAGGCTGAGTAGAGACCACGCTTTCCCTCCGGGGCATGTTCGGTGGCCATCAGCACCGCGCCTCCCCACTCGCCGCCCAAACCGACCCCTTGCAGGAAGCGGACGACGACCAGAGTGATCGGTGCCCACACACCCCATACCTCGAACGTGGGGACGAACCCGACGGCGACCGTCGAGCCACCCATGATCAGAAGTGATGCGATCAGCATGGATTTGCGGCCGAGTCGATCGCCCCAGTGCCCGAAGAGCAGGGCGCCGAGGGGGCGCGCGACGAATCCGACCGCGAAGGTCGCGAGGGCGGCGAGCGTACCAGCTGTACTGGAGAAGCTCGGGAAGAACAGCCGTCCGAACACGAGGGCTGCGGCAGTCCCATAGATGTAGAAGTCGTAGAACTCGATCGCCGTCCCGATGAAGCTCGCGACGATGATTCGCCGGCGTTGCGACGACGTATGAGTGGTGGGCTGGTCGACCTGCATGACGGTCTCCGTTGAACGTCGATGGGCGGGCGTCAGTTGAGGCGGGCCAACACGGTGCCGACCGGGAGCTCGGCCTCGTCGTCAGCCGGCCGCAGAATCGTGATGACTCCGTCGGCAGGTGCGACGAGTTCGTGCTCGACCTTGTCCGTCGAGATCTCGGCGACAGGGTCGTCCTGCGCGACCGTCGCACCCTCCTGGACCAGCCACCCGGTCAGGATTCCGGTCTCCATCGTGAGGCCGAGCTGCGGCATGACGATATCCGTGCTCATCCCGCCACCTCCCGGGCCGCAGCGACCACGTCCGCGACCTGGGGGATCACGGCTCGCTCCAGACTCGCGGCAAACGGAACCGGAAGATCCGGATTCGCCACTCGCCTAGGCGGTGCATCTAGCAGGCCGTGACAGTCTTCGGCCACCGTCGCCACGATCTCGGCGCCCAGACCACAGGTGCGGACGGCCTCGTGGACGACCAGAAGTCTCCCGGTGTTCTCGACCGACTCCAGGACACACTGGCGGTCCCAGGGTGCAAGTGTGCGGAGATCGAGCACCTCGGCCTCGACCGGGCGATCTCCTCCGGCAAGCTCGTCCGCGGCGGACAGACAGGTGTGGAGAGACTTCGACCAGGTCACGATCGTCAGATCCCGGCCCGGTCGAACGACACGAGCTCGTCCCAGGGTGGCTACGCCGTCCTCGTGCTCGTCCGCCGCAACCGCTTCCCCCTTCATGGAGTACAGAGCCTTGTGTTCCAGGTACAGCACGGGGTCGTCGCATCGAATCGCTGCCTTCAGCAACGATCTCGCATCCGCCGGGGTGGCGGGTGCGACCACACGCCATCCCGGAGTGTGGACGAACCATGCCTCGAGGCTCTGAGAATGCTGCGCGGCCGCGGAGCGGACGGCACCCTCCGGCGCGCGGACGACGATGGGCACGTTCGCCTGCCCACCGAACATGTAGCTGAGCTTCGCCGCCTGATTGGTCAGCTCGTCCATGGCACATGTGACGAAGTCGCTGAAGTGCATGTCCACGACCGGACGCTGTCCGGTGAGGGCTGCTCCGATCGCAGAGCTGATCAGCGCAGCTTCGCTGATCGGGAAGTCTCGGACCCGGTGTGCCCCGAACTCTTCGCTGAGCCCCTTGAACTGGCCGAAGATGCCGCCCTGCTTGGCGATGTCCTCACCCATGAGGAAGACCCCGGCGTCGCGCTCCATCTCCTCCCGCATGGCAGCGAGCGTCGCTTTCGCGTAGCTGGTCCTCACGAGGCACCTGCCATCCGCGACGACGTCACCCGTTCTCCAGGACCCTGCCGCGGGCCTGTCGACGACTCATGGAAGAGGAAACGAGCGGCCGATCCAGGGTCCGGCTCAGGCGCCTTTCTGGCCGCTGTGACAGTGCTCTCGATCTCGGCCGCTGCTTCGGCGTCGATCTGCTCTCGCTCGCCGGGCCGCCACGTCCCGTTCTCGGACAGAACTGCGGCGGCCAGCTCCAACGGATCTTTGTCCTTCCACCGCGCGACTTCGGAGGGGTTGTAGTACTTGGCTGGGTCGCCGACGTAGTGCCCACGCCACCTATGTACGTGCGCCTGGATGAGGGTGGGACCTGCTCCTGCACGCGCGCGCTGGACGGCTTTGCGCGCGGCGGCGTGAACGTCGAACACATCGTTGCCGTCGACATCGACCGCGTTCATGCCTAGAGCTCGGGCGCGCTGTGAGACATCAGGTTGAGCCAGGGCCTCGGTGTTGCGCGTGGTTGATGCCCACCCGTTGTTCTCGCAGACGAAAACGACAGGAAGTTCCCACAATTGAGCTAGATTCAGACTTTCGGCGAACGGTCCTCGCCCGGTCGCGCCGTCACCGAAGAACGTAGCGGCGACGCGACCGTTGCTCGTCATCGCGGAAGTCAGCGCTGCTCCGACGGCGATCCCGATTCCGCCCGCCACGATGGCGTTGGCCCCCAGCATGCCGACGCTGAAATCTGCGATGTGCATTGAGCCACCGCGGCCTGCGCACACTCCGGTGGTACGCCCGAACAGCTCCGCCATCATGGCGCCGGTGTCGGCCCCCTTGGCCAGTGTGTGGCCGTGACCACGGTGGGTGGTCGTGAGGTAGTCCTCCACCGAGAGCGCGGCGCACACGCCGGCGGCAACGGCCTCCTGGCCGATCGACACATGGATGAAGCCGGGGAGCTCTCCCGCGAGGAACAACTTCTCTGCCGTGAGTTCGAATGCTCGTATCCGACTCATGGTCGTGTACAGCTCGACATCCAGCGCTTGTGGAGACAAGAGGTGTCCCTTCTTCGTGATGGGCATGCGACGGCTCCGATCGGAGATGACGTGTGAAGGCCGTCTCCGGGATCGCCGGCCGGCCTGAGGAGCGATAAGCGGGGTCGGGCGAGCGTGACGTCAGACGGGACAGACGGCGATGGTGGTGCCGCTGTCCCGGACGGTGCTGATGCGGGCCGCTTTCAGCTCAGCTGCGGAGAGAAGGTTGTGCAGCCGTTCCTCGGTCATGCCCGCACCACCCGACCAGAGGACGAATGCGGACACCCCCTGGAGGGCGGGGAAGAGCTTCGGGCGCTGTCCCCCACTGAGATGGGTGTGTACGACGACATGCCCGCCCGGGCGGGTGACACGGCGACTCTCCCGCAGCATGGCCACGGCGTTGTCGTCGTCCTCCTGATGCAGGACGTTGGAGAGCAGCACCGTCCCGTATCGCCGGTCTCCGTACGAACCCCGGTAGTCGCCGGCCACTGCCGACAACCTGTCGGCGACCCCTTCGTGACGCGCGATCTCGTCACACAACGGGACGACATCGGGGTGGTCGAGAACGGTGCCCGTGGCATCGGGCGCGGCCAACAAGGCAGCGATCGCGTACGTCCCGGCGCCGCCACCGACGTCGAGCAAGGTGTCCTGAGCTCCAGGCGCGGGGAAGGCGTCGCGGACGGCGTCGATGACTGCGTTGCTCGAGAGCCGCGCGAACTCGTGCATTCCGATGATGAAGTCGCGTACGTACGCCGGATCTGTCTCGAGACGGGCCGAGCCGCCACCGCCCTCCGCTGACTTGAGCGTCGTCGACAGCGAAGACCAGGGCTCTCTCCAACGATCCATGACGGCGAACCAGTGTCGCAGCGATGTCGGCGACCCTGGGTCGAGAAAGGGTTCGACCGCGGGAGCGAGGGCCCAGCCTGTCCCTGCAGGTGCTACAAGCCCCATCGCCTGCGCCGCGCGCAGCAAGGCCAGGGTTCCCTCCGGATGCAGACCACATTCGTGCGCCAGCTGCTCACCGGAGGAGGTTCCGTCCAGTCGATCGACAAGGCCCGAGGACAGGAGCTCAAACAGAGCACCGGACTGCCAGTACCCGAAAGCTTGTTGAGTTAGCTTCGACGACGCTGCCCGGGTGAGCAGGTCGGATCCCGAGGCGGCTTCTCGGTGCACAGCTTGCCGCTCGACGGCCGTCACGCCGACGCTCCGACGTCGTTGGTGAAGAATGTTCGCGCGATAGCATCCAAGGAGCGGAAATCGTTGACGGTCAACCGTGATACGTCGACCTCGTGCCCGATCGCGTCCTCGATGATGGCGAGCACCTCGACGAACTGTAAGGAGTCGATGAGCCTGCTCTCGATCAGGTCCTCGCCTGGATCCACAGTGGTGAGCTCAGGATTGTTGTCCAGAATGAGTGCGATGATCGCGGCCTCAGCTTCCGGAAAGGCATGGGTGGCCATTTAGTTTCTCCGTGTCATTGCGGTCAGCGGGATGTGATTCACGCAGTTGGCGTCGGACGGATCGGCTCGATCGCCCTCGGGACAAATCCTTTCAGCATGTCTTGCACCGTGTCGACACTGAAAGCGCCGGGTGGATACCAGGCGCCGATCTCCATCGAGTCTCCGTGATCCGTGCAGATGACATGGAGCGTCTCCATACCCATGCCATCGAAGTTGATCTCCGTCTCGGAGCGATACCACAGTCGAGCTCTGGCTCCTGGCTCCGGAAGCGTCGCGGACGCGATGTCCAGATACTGGAAGGCAATAACCGGGCCGAGGTCGCCGGCCAGGTAGCGCTGAAGCGAGGGTGAGGAAGGCAGGAGATCGACGAGGTTGTGCTTCGCGGCGAGGCCTCGGAAGAGGACGGACCCGATATCCTGAACGACGGACTCGACGGTCGCCTCGGGGTGGATCGGCCGGGGAGGGGCGATGACGATCCCGTCGGCAAACGTCCCGACCAGGGATCGCAGGGTTCGTCCGACCCGGCGGGTTCGGACAGTCATGACCGCCGGGCACGCCGAGTTGCTGCGCGATGCCAACTCCGTCAGGAAGCCGGAGAGCAACACGGTGTACGACGTCGCGCCCAACCGGGCTCTGCAGCGGTGGAACGCTTCGTACTCGGCAGAACTCAACCAGATCGACACCAGGTCGGCGGGCTGATCTCGGGGTACGTCGGTCCGGCCGACGTCGATCGGCTGAGCGCCGCGGAGCACCTTCTCCACGGCCTCGACGGCGGAGTCTGGTGGTGGTTGGCCGCAGGCGGCTTGTTCACGATCGACCATGTCTCGTATGCCGCCCGCCGGTGGAGTCGGATCGGTGCTGTCGCCTCGAAGCGCCTGGTCGAGGGTGCGGACGAGGAGGAGACGAGAGAGTGCGTCCATCACGAGGTGGTGCGCCGCGAGTACCAGGATCGCGCCGCCCCGCGCTGGTGTGATGCTGCCTCTGACGGGGAGGTTCTCGCGTGGATCCAGGTTCCCAATGCGTATGTCGTCCAGCTCACGGCGGATGATCACATGCGCCGGATCCCCCGAAGGCGGGCGCAGAACAACCACGTCGCGGGAACTGACCGAAGTCGGCATCTGCAGCCAGATTGTTCCGTCCGCGGATGTGTCGGGCCCCGGGATAAGGCGTGTCGTCAATCCAGGGTGGATGCGGAGCACCTCGTCGAACGCGTCCAGGATCTTCTCTGATTCGACAGGAGCCGTGACCTCGATACAACAGGAGACCACCCGTTTGGAGATGTACGGATCGAGAAGAAGTGTCCGCTGGGCCGACGACAGGGGGAAGGGCGTTGCCAGGTGAGTAGGGTCGTCCGGATCTGAGAAGGCTGTGGCGGTGGACATCGTTTCCTTGAATGTTGAACCGCTGACGGAGCGAGGAGCGCCGAACTCGGGTTGCATGGCGGACACGAGACTTTCGACGATGTGACGTGCCGGTCGAGACCTCGAAACTTCGTCGACTCCGACGCCGGAATAGAGAGCCATCTGTTCGACCGCGCCTTCCGTCGTGCGAAGCGGCACGTTCGCCGAGCCACGCACGATGGGGGCCCTCCGGCCGCGAGCATCGCGGTCCACCGCGATGAAGCTGCTGTCGCTTCGTTTGCCAGACCCGTCGGTATCGACTACGAGAACTCTGTGACGACGGCCAGGCCAACCGTGGTCGAACCGGTCGGTGATGACCGTGTCGGCGTGGGTGGCGGCGACCAGGAGTTGCTTGTAACGCGGGTGGGCCAACGACTCGTCTGCGACGACGAAGGCTGTGCCTACCTGTACGCCCCACGCGCCGCTGTCCATCGCAGCGACCAACGAACGACGGTCGGCGATACCTCCTGCAGCGAGAACGGGAAGATCGGAACGCCGAGAGGCGATGACAGCCAGCAGTTCGAGCAACGGGGATTCTCCGAGCAGGTGCCCGCCGGCCTCGCTCCCTTGGACGACCACGGCATCGGCGTCAACATCGAGCAGTTCGTCCACTGTGCCCAGCTGTACGAGGAGCACATGGCGATGGCAGCGCACCGACGTGGCGAGCTCTTCCGGCGGAACGCCGTAGATGTTCACGACGATAGGACGGTCGGCGACATCCAGCACCGCATCGAGCTGCTGCATGAGCAACCGACGACCTGCGACTTCAGGTATGAGGTTGACGCCGAAGGTTGCCGTGGTCCGCGCCTGCACGGCGTGCACGGTGGAGCGGCAGGCTTCGGGGGGCAGACGGTACAGGCCGACCGTTCCCAGCGCCCCGGCGTTGCTGACGGCGGCCGCCAGCTCAACGCCGGCAACGCCACCCATCCCCGCCTGCACCAGCGGGGCCTGCACTCCGAGACCTGCTGCAGCGGAATGCCAGCGCGCCTGGGCAGATGCAGTCGTCATGTGCTGCTGGCCGGCAGTGCCGCGCCGGCGGAGCCGTGCTTCTGCGACAACGCATGAACCCACCGCTCGAGTCCGAACGCAAGGCAGACCGAGTGAGCCGGCTCGCCGCCGATCGTGATACCGAGGCGCTCCCCGAAGAAGTTCCGGTGCCGATTGACGGAGGCGATGGCCGTTCCGTCATCGGCGAGGAACTCGAACTTGACCGGGTCCAGCGCTGTCAGCAGGGCTCGTGAGCTCTTCAGGTAGAAGGGATCGTTCGCGGGCTCGAAGCCGAGTTCCAATCCGTGGTGCGTCGCCATCGAGTGGACCGCCTCGATGGCCCATGTTCGGAATGTTTCGACGTCCTCCCGGGTGCCGATGGCAATGATCTCGCGCATGTGGAACGACATCAGGCGGGCGAGCCCTCGGTAAGTGTCCTCGTTTCGGAAGCAGCGTCCGACGGCTGTGAACGCGGCGCGCTGATGTAAGTCGGTACCCTGAAGTGAGCCGAAAACGCCATAGCAGGTTGCGCTCGGCAGCAGTCCGGTTCCGGGAACCAGGATATCGCTGCCGATCGTGCTCGGATCAGCACCGTTCGCCAGAAGCTCACGAAAATCTGTCGCATACGTTGCCGGATGCAAGGCCAGCTGTGGGAAGTTCTGGAAGAAATCGATTTGCTGCAAGAACCCTGTCGCCAGCAGCCCTGGGCCGATCACCGGGACGGCTTCCTGTCGCGCGGCGAGTTCGCTCACCTCGGAGTCAACGTAGTTGAAGAGTGTGGTCTGGGCGGGATCGAGTACGGCACATCCGACAGGAGTGATAGCCGGATCCGTGGTCGCGGACTGTGTCATCAGTATGTCTCCAACGTCCGG
Source organism: Pseudonocardia sp. Ae717_Ps2 (assembly GCF_001932475.1). Classification (NCBI taxonomy): domain Bacteria; kingdom Bacillati; phylum Actinomycetota; class Actinomycetes; order Pseudonocardiales; family Pseudonocardiaceae; genus Pseudonocardia; species Pseudonocardia sp. Ae717_Ps2. Next base: position 4,282,762 of record NZ_MCIS01000001.1, on the reverse strand, counting down.
GTCGCGGACGGCAAGTTGCCGGTCGGCTTGCTTGGGAGCGCACGGGCCTGTTCCAGAGGAGGCGGGTTCTCCGCCGACTCATGGCCGTCAGCGTGTGGGGGAGGGGGCAGCGAGGCGAGGGGCGGAGGCTCAGGCAGCGGCCATCGCGTCGATACGATGGAAGAACGAGGTAGTGCGCCTGGACATGGCCTGGTTCGCAGCTGCGCGAGCGGGGTCGTTCATGACCTCTCGGCGGAACGCCGTAGGATTGGTGACGCCTGCGTCCCGGTAAACGGCCGGGCTGTAGAGGCCGGCGATGGAGCTGTCGAGGAAGCGGCGCGTGTAGGTGCGGCAGAATTCACGCTCATCGTCGGTGCCGTCGTCGCAGACCTTTTGGAAAGCCAGGGTCACAAGTTGACGACCGAAGGCGATGTGCCGGGACTCGTCCTCATGGTGGATCTTGTTCAGGTCCCGGATTGTGGGGTGGAGGCGGTCATCGGAGCCCATGCGGCTGTTGAAGTAGTCGACGATCTCCTCGAAGATCAGGATTCGGCTGAAGACGATGAAGTTCTGCACCAGCGGTGACCCGGGATCCGTGCCGAAGCTCATGGATCGGTCCGGGTAGATCTTGCCGAGGTAGCGCAGGCAGAACTCGGCGAAGAACCACATGTGCTCGTTCTCTTCGCCGACGAAGTGGTGGAAGAATTTCGTCGGGATCTCGAAGCCCGTGGTGTGGATCCGGCGAACTACCTCGATCAGTAGTTCACGGATCCCGTGCACATTGAGGCTGTAGAAGTGGCCACTTTCCCACTTCGAGATCTCTTGCAAGGTCTTTTCGTCCAGCTCGCGGGCTGCCGACGTGCCGTGAACTGTCATCAGCTCAGGGCTCATCCAGTAGCCATCCACGTCCAACCTGTCCGGCCAGGCGAACCGCTTGTAGGGGTTGTAGTAGTCAGCTTCCGCAGCAGCGCTCAGGCGATCCACGACTGACTGCAGCTGGTCTTCGTGAGTCTTGGTGGGCACGACGTCGGGCTCCTCCCAGACGGGCGCTCGGGACGTGTGCGCCACCGAGGTCCCGCCCATTGGTGCTACCGGTTTGGTAGTACCGATGCACGATAGTGTGACGGCTTGCGTGATGCAAGACACGTACGAGATCGACTCTGGGCAAGATGTTGGCGCAGGTGCGGTGCGCAGACTGCTGTTCAGTCGCAGATGCGTCTTTGATTCAGACCTCTTGACAAGAGCGATCGGCAGGAGGTGGCTGGCGATGAGGTGCTCCCGCCTGGTGTGCCGGGCATCCCACTGGGGCAGCAGGGCAGCAGCTCCAGTACCGACGGCACCATGACCGAGGAGCGCGCCGGACGCGGGTTGTCCTCGGTGAAGGTGAAGGACGAAGTCCGCGAACTTCCTTCTGAACTGGCCACGCGGGTTCGATTCCCGGCGCCCGCTCAGGGGGTCCTAGCAGCGGAAACGGTGCCCACCCCTGATCATGGAAGGGCTGCCGTCCCGCGTTCGTACCAGGAGGTGGCATAGGCGGTTGTGGCGCCCACCGTTCGATCTTGGGAGTGATCTGTCTTCTAGCGCCCCGCCGATCGGTCGACACGAGCCGTCTGGACGAGACCGACCGTGCCGGACACAAAGCTGCGCCTCGATGAACTGGTGGAGGGGGCGCGCCACGGACGGTCATCGACGACACCGGCGGAGTCCTCTCAGCTCGCCTGCTCCCCACCCGGCGGCCGCCCCGCAGACCGGATCACCCACGAGCGCAGCGCCCGCGCCGCCGGCGATGTCGTTGCGCCGTACAGCACGCCGATCGTGGGGTGCGGGGTTGCGGGTACCACCTCGTGCACCCCGACGGCGGGGCCCGGCCGCGCGACGGCCGAGGCGGCCATCAGCGCGACCCCGAGGCCGGCGGCGACGAGGTCGCGGACCCCGTCGGGCGATGACGCCTCGAAACGGACCGGCAGGTCCACGCCGAGCCGGGTGGCGAGGCCGTCGAGGAGCTTCCGCAGCCCGCTGCCGACCGGCAGGGACACGAACGGCTCGCCGGCGAACTCCGTGAGCTCGCCGCCGTCCCGGTCCAGCGGTGTGAGGAGCACGAGCCGGTCCTCGGACAGGGGTGTGACGAGAATGCCCGCTGGCCGGTCGGGATGGACCGGGCCGAGCACGAGGTCCACCGCTCCGGCGGCCAGGTCGTCGAGCAGGGCGTCCATGAGCCCGGTGCGCAACGAGACCGTCACGCCCGGATGCCGGCCGATGAAGCCGGAGAGCACGGCGGGCAGGTCGAGGCCACCGAGCACACCGGTGGTCCCGACCGTGACCGAGCCGCGTACGACGTCGGCCATCTGCGCGGCCTCGTCGCGTGCGGCGGCCAGCTCGGCGAGGACCCGCCGGGCCCGCACCAGCAACAGCTCGCCCGCCTCGGTCGGCGTCACCCGTCGGGTGGTGCGCGCGAGCAGAGTGACGCCCAGCTCCGACTCGAGCCGTCGCACCTGGGCGGAGATCGCCGGCTGCGCCACGCGGAGGTCGTGGGCGGCCCGGGTGAACCCGCCGCACCGCACGACGGCCTCGAAGTACACGAGTTGCCGCAGCTCCACGGCACCGAGCATCAATCGCTATGGATCCCAGCGCAAGACTGTCTTGGACGTGGGCGGCACGGCGGCGCATCGTGAAGGCATGATCATCGTCGGGTCCATGCGCTACGACACGACCGCCGCCCTGTTCGACGGCACCGCGAGCCTCCCGGGGTACGACATCGAGATGCGGAGCGGGTCGGTCGTTCCCGAGGTGTTCGCCCGGATGATCCGCGACCGCGAGTTCGACATCGCCGAGCTCGGTCTCGGATTCCTGCTGCGGGTGCTCGAGGAGGAGCCGGGAGCCTTCGTCGCGGTCCCGGCGTTCCCCAACCGGGTGTTCCGGCACTCCTGCGTCTACGTCCACACCGGATCGGGCATCGAGACCCCGGCCGACCTGGTCGGGCGCACGATCGGCGAGTTCGGGATGTACTCGCAGGACTCCGGGGTGTGGGCCAAGGGGATCCTGGCCGACGAGTACGGGTTCGACCCGAGGCGCAACCGCTGGGTGATCGGCGGGCTGGACACCCCGATGGCACCCTTCGACTTCGTCCCGCAACGCCGACCCGAGGGCGTCGAGATCGTCGCGGAGTCCGAGAGGGCTCTCGGTGACCTGCTCGCCGCCGGTGAGATCGACGCGCTGTTCAGCGCGAACGTGCCCGCGAGCCATGCCGGGCCCGGGGTGCGGCGGCTCTTCGAGGACTACGTCCCGGTCGAGCAGGACTGGTACCGGCGCACCGGGCTGTTCCCGATGATGCACGCGGTCGTCGTGCGTACCGACAGCCTCGCCGCGCACCCCGACCTCGCCCGCGCCGCCTACCAGGGCTTCCTCGACGCCAAGAACCTCGCCCGGGACCACTATCTCGGCGCGGGACGACGGCTCTACCAGGTGCACACCATGCTGCCCTGGGCGAGCCGGCTGGCCGAGGACGACGTCGCCCTCATGGGCGAGGACTGGTGGCCCTACGGGATCGCCGCGAACCGCGCGGCCCTCGACACGTTCCTGCGCTACCAGCACGAGCAGGGACTGTCCGCACACCGCTTCACCGTCGACGAGGTCTTCGCGCCCGACCTCCTGGACACCTGAGCGGCCGTTACGCTCGACGGTGTGGGCTCCCGACGGATCCGCAGGGCGGAGGCACGCGACGTCGAGGACGTCGTGCGGCTTCGTGCGGAGATGTTCCGGGCGATGGAGGTCCCGCAGCACGATGCCACCGACTGGCAGGCCGCGGCGGCGGAGTGGTTCACGCGGCGGCTGGACGACCCGCGGGTCTGCATCATGGTCGTCGAGGTGGACGGTGCGGTCGTCGCGACCGCGATGGGCATCCTCCGGGAAGCACCCCCGTCTCCGCACTCGCCCGGCGGCGACGTGCTGGTCTGCAACGTGTGCACCGATCCCGGGGCCCGAGGGCGGGGGCACGGCCGCGCAGCGTTCGACGCCGTGTTCGCCTGGAGTCGCACCGTCGGTGCCGGCCGTGCGGAGCTGCTCGCTACCGAGGACGGGCGTCGGATGTACGAGAAGTCCGGGTTCCGCGCCTCCCGCTCCCCGGTGATGCGGGCGCCCCTGCTCAGCTCAGGACCTGCGGTGCAGTATCGCGATCAAGGCGCTCGTCAACGAGGGGCCGAGGGGATGCGTCGGCCCGGTGCTGACGAACAGCTGACGTGATATCCGGGGCTCGAGTGAGCGTGCCACGACGCTCGTCGGCATGTCGTGAGGTACGGCGACGGCGGGGGCGACACCGACCGTGATTCCCGCCGCGACCATGGCGAACATGGTTTCGAGGTCGCGGACGGTGTGCGCCGGCGCCCACCGTTCCCCGTGTTCCGCGTAGGCCTCTTCCAGTTGCGGTCCGCATGTGCCGCCGGGATCGGCGACGCCGGCCGCGACGAGATCGTCCAGACGAACCTCCGTGGCTCGGGCGAGCGGGTGTGTTCGCGGCAGGACGGCCAGGAACTCGTCCGCGGCTGACGAGCAGGTGCGGTCCGGTGTGGTGGGCCGCGTCGTCACCGCGACGTGGATCGTCCTTGCATCGAGCCAGCTCAGCAGTTCGTCGTCATCGCCCCGAGCGATGAGGACCTCTGCATCCGGATGAAGGGTCCGGAACTGGCGGGCTGCCTCCGGGACGAGGTGGAGCGCTGCACTGTGCACGGCCCCCACACGGATCGTCGCTGGGACGGGCTGCTCTCGCAGATCCTCGATGGCCCTGATGTGCTCGACTGCGCGACGGCCGTGTTCGACGACGCGGGTCCCGATCGCCGTCAACGCTGCCCCGTCCGGGCGGCGGGCGACGAGGGCATGACCGAGGTGGCGCTCAAGCGTGGCGATGTTCCGGCTCACTGCTGACTGTGTGAGCCCGACAGCTGCTGCCGCGCCGGTGAAGCTGCCGCGGTCGGCAATGGCGAGCAGGCATCGAAGGTTCACAAGGGTCAGATCCACCGCGTCATGCTGACAGCTCATGAGCGGTGTTCGAAGAAGTTGTTGGACTCATACTCACTGCTCGGGTCGTATGCGTATGTGCTGACCGACGGCAATTCGACCACCAGCCCCCGTGTTCTGGTCGGCCTGGTGGTGCTGTGGCTGTGCTGGGGGTCGTCGTTCCCGGCGATCCGGATCATGGTCGACACCCTTCCGCCGCTGCTCGGCACGGGGTCGATCTTCCTGACGGCGGGCCTCGGGCTGGCCATCGCGTTCCCGTCCACCATCCGTCGGGCCCGGCTCGGGCCGTCGGTGGTCGCCGCAGGCGTCGGTATCGGCCTGCTCGGAGCCCAGGGCGCCGTGGCCGTCGCAGAGCAACACGTCTATGCCAGCACCGCCGCGCTCATCGTCGCCGCCGTCCCGCTGTGGGTCGTGCTGTTCCGGGCCGTTCTCGGCGATCGGCCGGGGCTCGCGGCGGCGGGCCAGGTCGTCGTGGGACTCGTCGGAGTAGTGGCAGTCCTGTTCGCGGTACGCCCGGCACAGGGCGACCCATGGTCGGTCTGGCTACTTCTGGTCGTCGCAGCCTCGCTGTCCTGGGCCGCGGCCACGCTGTGGGCCTCCCGTTCGACGATGCTGCCCTCGCCCCGCGACGCGACCACGATCCAGCTCATCACCGGTGGTGCAGCACTCGTCGGCACGGGGCTGGCCTCGGGGGAGCTGTCGACGTTCGCACCGGACGACGTGTCCATCGCGTCCTGGGTGGCCCTCGGCTACCTCATCGTCGTCGACTCGTCGGCCGGGTTCGCGCTCTACAACTGGCTGCTGCGACGGGCACCCATCGGGCTCGTCAGCACCTACGCCTACGCGGTACCGCTCGTGGCCTACCTGATCGGGATCACCGTGCTCGGAGAGCCCTTCAGCATCCTCGCCCTGGCCGGTGCCGGCGCCGTCCTCCTGGCGGTCGCGGCCGAGATGGGTTCACCGAACCCCCCCACGACCGAGACCGAGGCGCGTGACGAGATGAGTGAATGCCGTCTACCGCCCTGGTCGGTGCCGGAGAGCGCCGCCTGGCCGGCGGCGGCCGCCGCGCGGATGATGGATCGGTGAGCTTCGAACTGCGCAGGACCGACCACACCGGGATCACGGTGTCCGATCTGGACCGGGCTGTGGCGTTCTGGTGCGACGTCCTCGGCGTCGAGGTGGAGCGACGTGCCCACCTCACGGGGACCTTCGCCGAGGACGTCGTCGGGGTGCCCGGTGCCGACATCCGGACCGCGATCATCCCGTTGCCCGGGCATCGCCTCGAGCTGCTGGAGTACGTCCGTCCGGGGCCCGCGACGGACCACGCCCCGGGCCCGGACACCCCTGGTGCGATGCACCTCGCGTTCGTGGTCGAGGACCTCGACGCCTTGCTCGCTCGTGTTGCGGAGGGTGGATGGGCCGCCCCGGGGCGGCCGCGGGAGATGGCTGATGGGCCGCGTGCGGGAACCCGGTTCGTCTACGTCCGCGACCCGGACGGGACCACGGTCGAGTTCATCGAGGAACCGCGGCCGGCCGCGTGAGCGCCCGTCTCGCCACCCGTGCGGCGCCGGTGACGAGCACTGTTCAGAGGTCGAGGACCAGGCGGCGGCACGCGGATCGTGAGACGCAGGGGAACATGACGTCGTTGGCCTCCTGCTCCTCCGGCGACAGGAGGGAGTCCCGGTGGTCGACCTCGCCGGCGAGGACCGGTGTCTTGCAGGTGCCGCACGTTCCCTCGCGACAGGAGTACATGACCTGGACGCCTGCCTGCTCGACGACGTCGAGGACGGACCGGTCGGGCGGGACGGTGAGGGTGATGCCGCTCGTTGCCAGCTCCACCTCGAAGGACTCGCCCGGTCCGGACCCGGCCGGGTCGACGACGTGCTTCGGAGCGAACCGTTCGACGTGCAGGACGCCGGCGGGCCACGCCGCGCAGCGGGCTTCCACCGCAGCGAGCAGGGACGCGGGCCCGCAGGCGTAGACGAGCGTGTCGGTCCTCGGAGTGCCGAGGATCGCTGTCAGATCGATCGGACCGACCTCGTCCTGAGGATGCAGCGCGACCGAAACCCCGGTGCGTTCCCGTAGCTCGTGCAGGAACGCCATCGAGGCGCGCGACCGTCCGCCGTAGTGCAACTCGACGGCCGCGTCAGCGGCCCGGGCTGCGGCCACCATCGGCAGGATCGGGGTGATGCCGATCCCGCCGGCGATGAAGACGTAGCGCGGGGCGGGCAGGAGGGCGAAGTTGTTGCGAGGGCCGCGCACCTCGATCCTGCTGCCCGGCTTCAGTTCGTCGTGGACGAACCGGGAGCCGCCGCGCCCGTCGGGATCGAGGAGCACCGCGATCCGCCACCGGTCGGTCTGCCGGACCGGCCCGCACAGTGAGTACTGACGGATCAGATCCGGCTGCAGCAGCAGGTCGATGTGGGCGCCGGCCTCCCAGGAGGGCAGGTCCGAACGGTCGGGGCGTTGCAGGGTCAGGACGGCGACGCCGTGTGCGCCCTCGTCGCGTGCGGTGACCTCCAGGGTCAGGGTGGTGTGCTCACCGGGGGGTGCCACTACGGGGCCTCCGTTCGCGGTCGAGTGGGGGATGGCGGGCAGCGCCCACCTCGGCGCCGCGGCCGAGCGGGACCGATCCGGCGGCGCCGGGCCTGCCGTCGGAGCAGCGGGTCCCGCGGGCTCCCGGATCGAGGGGCTCGCGCATGTCTCCTCGTTGCGGGGTCGTCGGTCGTGGTCCTGGAGCTCCGGGCCGTCGGACGGCTGCCGTGGTGCTCAGCGGGTGGGACGCTCCTGGACCGGGGTGAGTTCGGTCGGTGGCGTGGGGCCCGAGTCGCGGCCGAGGGTGGGGCAGGCGACCGCCCCCTTGTCGGTCACGGTGGCGCTCAGCCGCCCGACGCGGGTGATCTCGACCGTGACGACGTCGCCGTCGTGGACCTGCCCGACTCCGGCCGGGGTGCCGGTGGAGACGATGTCGCCCGGTTCGAGGACCATCACCGAGCTGACGTAGGCGATGAGCGCGGGGACACCCCAGATGAGATCGGCGAGGTCGGCGCGTTGGCGCAGCGTGCCGTTGACCCAGGTGTGCAGTTCCAGCTCGTCGAGGTCTCCGACCTCGTCGGGCGTGACGAGGTACGGCCCGCACGGTGTGAACGTGTCGAAGCTCTTGCGCACCGAACGGTCCTCCCCACCGCGCATGGTCATGTCCAGCAGGCAGGTGTATCCGGCGATGTGCTCATCGGCGTCGTCGACCGGGACGTGCGAGGCCCGGCGTCCGATGACCACCGCGAGCTCGCCCTCCTGGTCGAAGCGGCGGTCGTGGTAGGGCAGCTCGATCAGGCCGTCGTGGCCGATCAGGGAGCTCGGCGCCTTGAGGAAGACCCCGAGGGAGTCGATGTGGGAGGCCTGGCTCATCTCGACCTGGTGGTCGACGTAGTTGACCGGCGCAGCAACGATCTTGCTCGGGTCCGGCACGGGGGCGAGCAGCCGGGTGGGGTCCAGCTCCGGACCGCTGGGGCGCAGCGAGGCCGGGTCGGTCCCGGCGTCGAGGAGCCGCCGCAGCGGACTGCCGGGCCCTGCGGGGACCTGGTCGGTGACGTCGAGGGTGACGCCCTGGTGGGCCAGTCCGAGGCGGGTCGTGCCGGTGGCGTCGAGTACGGAGCAGAGCTTCACGGAGGCTCTCCGATCGGGAGGGAGACGGGTGGGCGGGTCAGGACGGGACGAGTCCGGGGTCGGGCTGTTGGAGGTAGAGCCAGTCGACGTCGCGGTAGTCGTCGTCGGCGCGGTCGCGCAGGACGCGGTTGCGCAGGGAGAGCGCGACCGGGTCGGTGAGGTGCCACATGTCTGCCCACGGGCGGGCCCGACGCTGGCAGGTGGTCACCCGGGCCAACCGCTTCTGTTCGTAGGCGGCCAGGGCCTTCTCCACGTCGTCGGAGTGTTCGCTCAGGCAGGTGGCCACGGTGTCGGCGTCCTCCAACGCCTGGCAAGCGCCCTGACCCAGCACCTGCAGCATCGGGTGTGCGGCGTCGCCGAGGAGTGCGATCCGCCCGGCGGCGATGTGGTCGAGCGGTTCGCGGTCGAACAGCGGCCAGTGTCGGGCTCGCGAGACCGAGGCGGCGCTGAGCCGCACCGCGTCCGTGGTCTCCGCGTACGCCGCGTCGAGCTCCTGGGGGGTGCCCCACTCGGTGTCGGGGACTCCCGCGGCGAAGCTGTCGCTGTGGAAGACCGCGACCTGGTTGTAGAGGGCGCCGGCGCGGACCGGGTACTGCATGAGGTGCAGCCGCGGCCCCACCCAGAGCACGATGTCGTTGGCGTCGACGTCGGTGGCGACGTCGCCGATGGGCATGGTCCCGCGGTAGGCCACGTACCCGGAGCAGACCGGTTCGTCGTCGACGAACAGACGACGTAGCCGCGAGTGCAGACCGTCGGCCGCGAGCACCGCGCGGGCGCGGTAGCTGCTCGAGTCCTCGCACGTGACCAGCACGTCGTCGTCGCCGGGGACGGCGTCGCGGACGGTCCGATCGTTCTCCAGCGTGACCCGGGGTTCGGCACGGCAGGCGTCGAGCAGGATCTGCAGCAGGTCACTGCGGTGCATGACCAGGTAGGGGAAGCCGTAGCGGGACCTGTAGGTCTCTCCCAGGGTCAGCCCGGTGAGCCGTTCGCCGGTCACGGCATCGCGCATCACGGCGCGTTCGGGGTGTACCGCGACCGCCTCGACGGCGTCGAGGACCCCGAGCCGGTGCATCACGCGGGTGGCGTTCGCCCCGAGCTGCAGGCCGGCCCCCACCTCGGCGAACTCGGAAGCCTGCTCGAGCAGGTGGACCGCTCGACCGCCGCGGGCGATCGCGAGCGCGGTGGCGAGGCCGCCGATGCCGCCACCGACCACGAGCGTGTCGACCTCCTTCGGGGGCCGCGGCGACGTGGTGGACGGTCCGATCGCAGTCATGGCTGCTCCTGTTCGCGGTAGAGCCCGAGTGCATGGAGCACGGGAGCGTCGCTGGTGGAGAACGCGTCGATGCGCTCGTGGGCGTGCAGGCTCCAGGGCACCCAGGACGGGATGGCCAGGATGTCTCCGGGGCCGAGGTCGAAGCGCTGCTCACCGACCTCGGCGACCCCGCTGCCGTGAAACACGGTCAGCACCCGGGAGCCCGTCTGGCGGATCCTCGGTGAGGAAGCCCCCTCGACGACGCGGTGGGCCTCGCAGCGCATGGTGGGCATGACGTCACGGCCGGTGGTGGGGTCGACGTAGGTCATCGTGGCCGCCCCTGCACCGGTGACGTCGAGACGTCGTGCCAGCGCGCGGTCGGTGTCGGCCCACCGGTAGGCCAGAAGCGGTGAGTGTCTCGTGGGGGTCGTGCGCTCTGCCGGCGGTGGAAGCAGACCGGGCGCGCCGTAGGAACGTTCCGACCGCGACACGGGATCGGTGAGGCGTTCGACGTCTTCCGAGGGACCTTCCTCGAAGAACACCGCCTCCAGTGCAGCGACCATCGGCAGGTCCAGGACGTCCATCCACAGCATCGGCTCGTCGCTGGGATTGTGATGTTCGTGGAAGGTCCAGCTCGGTGTCAGCACGAGGTCTCCGGCCGACATCGCCAGCGGATCCCCGTCCACGAGGGTCCACACACCGGAGCCCTCCAGGATGAACCGCAAGGCTGCAGGGGTGTGCCGATGCGCCGGGGCGACCTCGCGTGGACCCAGGTACTGCACCGCCGCCCACAGCGAGCTGACCGCGTAGGGCGCCCCGCCGAGCCCGGGATTGGCACAGGCCAGCACACGCCGGTCCCCGCCGCGGTCGATCCCGACCAGCTGGCCGGAGCGCTCGCCGAGGCTGCGGAGCTGCGCGGCCGACCACCGGTGGGGGACCGACGCCACGGTCGGTGTCGGGGTGAGCAGACCCTTGAGCTCCCACAGCGGCTGGAGGTGTTCGGTACTCAGATCGCTGTAGAGCTCGTCGAGCTCGGGGTCGGAGTGGGAGAACCGGCGGGTGCTCATGTGGCGACCTCCGGGGTCGTGTTCGGAGCCTCGGTGGACTCGGGGGCGGTGGTGAACTCCGGTGTGGTGGGAACGGCGAGCGCTGCCATCGAGAGCAGGGTGACGAGCCCCATGGCGGCCATGTAGACGGCGATGGGCAGGGAGGAGTCGTAGGTGGCGAACAGCGCCGTCGCGGCCAGTGGGGCGATCGCGCCGCCGAGCACGCTGCCGACCTGGTACGCCGTCGAGGTTCCGCTGTAGCGCACCCGGGCCGGGAACACGTCGGCGATCAACGCGGCCTGCGGTCCGGCCATCGCAGCGATGGACGAGGTGGCCACGACGATGCCGACCGCCATCAGCACGGGCTGTGCGGTGTCGATCAGCAGGAAGAACGGGACCGCCCAGACCGTGGCCAGCGCGGCACCCACGAGGAAGACCGGCTTGCGGCCGACCCGGTCGGCGAGGACCGCGGACGCCCAGATCACGGCCATCCAGCTCGTGCTCCCGATGACGATCAGCGTCAGCATCGTGGGCTGCGACAGCTCCAGGGTGCTCGTGCCGTAACCGAGCAGATAGACCAGCACCAGGTAGCCCAGCGCGGGCGCGGCGATGCTCGCGCCGCTGGTCAGCAGCAGCCGGCGGGGGTGGTCGCGCAGCACCTCGACGACCGGTCGACGGGCGACCTCGCCGCGGGTGCGCACGGCCTCGAACTCCGGCGACTCGCTGATCCGCAGCCGGATGAGCAGCCCGACCATGACCAGGGCCGCGGAGATCAGGAACGGGATGCGCCACCCCCACGCCAGGAACGCCTCCGGCGAGATCGCCAGGCTGAGCAGCAGGAACACGACGTTCGCGGCGATGATGCCGGCCGGGAGGCCCATCTGCGGGAACGAGCCGTAGAGGGTCCGCTTGCCGGGGGGTGCGTGCTCGACGGCCATGAGCACCGCGCCGCCCCACTCGCCGCCGACGCCCACGCCCTGGGCGAAACGCAGCACGACCAGCAGGATCGGCGCCCAGATGCCGATCGTGGCGTAGGTCGGCAGGACGCCGATGAGGAATGTGGCGACGCCCATCAGCACCAGCGAGAACACCAGCAGCTGCTTGCGCCCGACGCGGTCGCCGAAGTGCCCGATGATGATGCCGCCGACCGGACGCGCGATGAACCCCACCGCCAGCGTCGAGTAGGCGGCGAGGGTTGCTGCCAGCGGGGAGGCCGACGGGAAGAACTGCGGGCCCAGGACCAGCGCGGCCGCCGTGGCGTAGATGAAGAAGTCGTACCACTCGATCGCGGTTCCGATGAAGCTCGCTCGGGCGACCCGTCGTGCGCGGGTTGCGCGGGTCTCGGTGGGGGTGAGCGCCACTGCTCAATCCTTCCGTGTACGTAGTAAAAGATGGCCAGCGTGCGGCCGAAGCGTGGAGTCGAGCGCGTGAGGTGGTGCGTGGGCGGACGGCGAGGTGCGTGCGGGTGCGGCTCAGCCCGACAGGATCGTGGCGCGCTCGGTCCAGGCCCGGGCGGCGGCGCGGGTGGCGGTGTCGGTGAACCGGTCCTGGGGACGGGCGCCCGCGGCGGCGCCTTCGGCGGCGAGCAGCTTCTCCAGGATGCGGCGGGACCGGAGCGGGCCGGCGTCGACCTTGATGTTCAGCTCGAGCGGGTAGGACGGCTCCCAGGCGGCGATGATGTGCTCGATCGCTTCGCAGGCAGCGATGTCCTGCTCGAAGACCCCGGCGACGGCCGAGAGGGTGTAGTCGGTGACCGAATCGTCGCCGACGGCGTAGTCGCGGCTGACCGACCAGAAGTAGTGGGTCGTGGTGCGGGTCTCGGGCGTGATGGCGTGCATGGTCTTCTGTCGGCACATCCGGGAGTCGTCCGGGTCTCCGGAGGGCTTCACCGTGGTGGTGGTGATGTGGAAGGCGGGGGCGAAGAACTCGGCGATCTGCTGGCGGTCGATCGGGGAGTCGATGCCGGTCACGCGGGTGAAGAACGGCGGGCAGGAGACCCCGGCCATCTCGCGGCGCACGGTGACGGTGTGGTCGTCCCACGTGGTCGTGATCGGCAGTTCGGCGATCTCGGGGGAGCCGATGGACTCCGGGTGCAGGAAGCTCAGGTGCGACAGGTCGAGCAGGTTCTCGTTGAGCAGCTGTGCCCGGGCATCCATGTGCAGGGTTCCGGCTGCGGTGCTCCACCCGTCGGCGGTGTACCAGTGGTGGTCGGGGATCTGCGCTGGTCGTGCCTGGTCGGGGTCGCCCATCCAGATCCAGACCAGCCCGTCGCCCTCGACGAGGGGGAAGGTCTGCACCCGGACCTTGTCCGAGACTCGGGTGGAGCCGGGGATCCGCACGCAGGCGCCGGTCGGGGTGTAGGTCAGGCCGTGGTAGCCGCACTCCACGTTGTCGCCACGCAGGCGACCCAGCGACAGCGGCATCTGCCGGTGCACGCAGCGGTCGACCATCGCGACGGGGGTTCCGTCCTGGGTGCGATACAGCAGGACCGGGTCACCGAGCAGGAACCGGGGCAGCATCCGGCCCTGCTCGATCTCGGCACTACGGGCTGCCACGTACCAGGCGTTGCGGGGGAACTCGTCGGGATACATGGAGGGCCTCGATTCTTCGGCCGCGTCGCCGAAATGTTCCGTGTACGTCCTAATCGAGGACGGTAGGGCAGTTGAGGTGCGTCGTCAACGGGGCCCGAGGGGTCAGGCGGCGGAAGGGGGGCCCGAGGGCTCTCGCCTGTAGGCGACGGCGCCGAGGTTGTCGAGCAGGCGTCCGCGGGACGACACGGGGAGGAGGTCGAACAGAGCTGCCTGAACGTCGGCGGCACGACGCGTGATGTCGGGGAGCTCGCGTCGCCCGGCCGGTGACAACCGCAGGGCCTTGCGGCGCCGGTCGTGGACGTCGGTCGCAGCGGTGACCAGTCGGGCTGCGGTCAGTCGCTCGACGATCTCCGTGGTCGAGGTGCGGTCGAGTGCCGCGGCCTCGCCGAGCGTGGACTGGTCGGCCGGTTCGTGGTGGGCCAGGGCGCAGAGCAAGGCGTACTGAGGACCGGTGAGACTGCCGCCGAACGTGTGGGTCCATCGCGCGACGTAGGCCTGCTGGGCACGGCGGATCAGGTGTCCCGGGGTGGTCGCCAGATCCAGCCCGGCGGCGACGTCGTCCTCGACCCGCGGCGGTGGGTCGCCCTCGTAGGCCAGGAGGGCCAGGTCGGTCACCAGCTCGCGGCGGCGGTCGGCGCTCAGGGGCGCCAGCAGGTCGCGCTGTACCCGAGCGGCCGCGGTGGTCAGAGAGGTCAACGCCACCCGTGCGGGTGGGCTCAGGTGCAGCACCTTGCGGCGGCGGTCGTCGGGATCGGGGCCCGCGGTCAGCCATCCCCGTCGCACCAGGCGGCGCACGATGTCGGTGGTGGTGGACTTGTCCAGCGAGGCCAGCTGCCCGAGGGTCTTCTGGTCGAGACCGGGGCGCCGCGCCGTGCCGGACAGGACGGCGAACTGCGGTCCGGTCGGTTCGGGACCGACGTGTTCGACCCAGAGCAGATTGTGCTCACGCTGCGCCCTGCGGATGAGGTGCCCCGGGGTGCGGGCGAGATCGAGCGTGGGTGGGCTGCCGGGCGCGCCACTGCTCGCACTCATGTGGACAGTGTGACACCCGGGGCGGACGCGCTGGTGCGACGCGCCTCTCCTGGTCGGCCGCCCGGCGGACGACTCAGTGGAACCGGATCGGGAGGCTGGCGAGGGCGAGGGCGTCGCCCCGCCCCTTCCGGCACACCTCGCCGTCCAGGGCGAGCGACCTCCCGCTGTCCAACACGACATCGAGGGCGACCGACAGCTCTCGACGGGCCATCTGGGCGCCGAGGCAGAAGTGGATGCCGGAGCCGAAGGCCAGGTGCCGGTTGGGGCGGCGGTCGAGCCGACAGGTCTCCGGGGCGTCGAAGCGGTCCTCGTCGCGGTTCGCCGAGGAGAAGGACAGGCCGACGACCTCCCCGGCGGACATCGGGCAGCCCTGGAACTCCGTGTCCGACGCCGCGTTGCGCGCGAAGATGCTGACGGGGGAGGAGAGCCGCAGGAACTCCTCCACGGCCGACGGGACCAGCGCGCGATCCTCCCGGAGGCGTTCGAGGTCGGCGGGGTGCCGGGCGAGGTGCCAGAGGGAGTAGGACAGGGCGGCGGCCGTGGTCTCGTGTCCGGCGACGAGCACCAGCATGGTGAACCCGCGGATCTGGTCCTCGGTGAGCCTGCGGCCCTCGACCTCGCTGTCCAGCAGGAGGCTGATGAGGTCGTCGGACCGGTTCTCCCGCCGGGCGGCGATCAGCCCGTCGATGTAGTCGCGGAACTCGGCGCCGGCGCGGGCGGCGTCCTCGTGGTCGCGCACGCTGCCTTCGAACGAGCGGCGCACCAGGTCGACCCAGAGCGACTTGTCTTCGTCCGGCAGACCGATGAACAGGGCCAGTGCGCCGCTGGTCAGCGGCGCGGCGAAGGCGGTGGCCAGATCTCCGCCGCCTGCGGCCAGCAGGGGGTCGAGCAGCTGCTCGGCCAGGCCGCGGATCTCACCGGTCAGGGCGTTGACGCGGCGTGGGGAGAACACGGGGGCGACGAGCTGCCGGTAGACGGTGTGCTCGGGCGGGTCGTACTCGAGCGGGAGGAACGCGAACGACCGCTGCATGCCCGACGGGATGAGCAGGGTGCCGGGGACGGCGGAGGTGAACCTCGACCAGTCGGCGGCAGCGGCGACGATGTCGTCGTAGCGGGTGATCAGCCAGAAGCCGCCGTAGCGGTTGCTGTGGCTGACCGGCCGGTCGCGGCGCAGGTGCTGGTAGGTGGGCCACGGGTCGGCGACGAACGCTGGATCGTGGTGGTCCAGCTCGTCGTCGGACAGTCCTGGCAGCGTCGACATGGGTGTCCTCGTCGGTACTCAGAGTTCCTGGGTGCTGGTCTCCGCGGCCTCGCCCGGGTCGGGGGTCAACCCGCTGGCCAGGACGATGGCCGTCGTCGTCTCGTAGTGGGCACGGAGCGCCTCCAGCGCTGCCGGCACGTCCCGGGCGAGAGCCGCGTCGACGATGCGCCGGTGTTCCTCGTCGACGTCCCGCTTCCCGCCCGACGCCGGCGCGCTCCAGCGGCGGTACAGCTCCATCGTGTCCGACAGCTGCTCGCAGAAGTCGGTGAGCAGGGGGAACCCGCTCCCGGCGATGAGTGTGTGGTGGAAGGCCCGGTGGGCCGCGGACCAGTCGTCGGTCATCAGATCGGGGTTGTCCGGCGCGCGGCGCGGGGTGCGGGTGAGGCGGTGGTGGGCGGCGAGCACCTCGGACTCCCAGCGCAGATCGCCGCGCTCGATCGCCAACCGCAGGGCGAGGCTCTCGTTGACCACGCGCAGCTCCGTGAGGTCGCCGAGCTCGCGGCGGGACAGGGACACGACCCGGAAACCCTGGTTGTGCGAGCTGGTCACCAGACGCTGCTCGGTCAGCCGGGTCAGCGCTTCCCGCACGACCCCCACACTGACGTCGAACTCCTGCCGCAGCTCCGCGGGCTTGAGCCGGTGCCCGGGCGGCAGCCTGCCGTCGAGCACGGCTCGGCGGAGGCGTTGGTAGACGTCCAGGCCGAGGGTCTCGGCCCCTCCTCGACGGGCCATTGTCAGGGAGCCCCTCGTCCGTCCGGCCGCCGCGGGCCGCGGCGTCGCGCCGAGCGGATCATCGGACCGGCCGGGGCAACGGACGGTGACCCCAGGCGCTGATGTGGTCGTAGTGGTCCTCCGCCCAGTCCTCGCCGACCTCGACGGCGCCCCACCCGAACTCGTAGTCGAATCCGCTCGGAGTCGTCGCGTAGAAGGAGAACATCCGATCGTTGGGATGGCGCCCGAGGCTCCGGTTGATCGTCAGGTCCGCGTCGATCGCACGGTCGAACGCCATGCCCACGGCGTCGAGGGAGTTGGCCTGGACCATGAAGTGCAGCAGCTTCTTCGGGTAGGTGGAGCGGGCAGGGCGCTGCACGAGTGCGATGCTGTGGTGTCGCCGGTTGCAGTGCAGGAAGGCGGCGTGGGAGACGCCGTTGGGGGTCTCCTGCCCCGACGTGTCGGACACGCGGAACGGCAGCACCCCCGTCCAGAACCTCAGCGCGTCGTCCAGATCGTCGACCATGAAGACCGCGTGCCCCAGCCCCTGCGCTCCGGTGAGGAACCCGCCGGGCACCAGCGGGGCGGCCAGGGGGTCCCGGGAGTGGTACGGCGCGCTCACGAGCTCGACGGTGATCCCGCCCGGCGCGGTGAAGGTGTACAGCCGCTTGACCCGCCGGTCTCGCGCCTCCTGCTCGTCGCACTCGCGCACGGGCACACCGGCGGCCGTCACCCGGTCGAGGATCTGCTGCAGCACCTGGCCGTTGAGGGCCGTCAGCCCGACGGCGACGACGTCGTCGGCGGGTCCCCGCCGGACGAGGAAGCGCTGCTGGAGCTCGTCCATCCGCACCCGCAGGGCGTCCTCGGAGGGAGCGCCGTCGACGGACATGCCGAGGGTCCTCGTCGTGAACTCCGACCAGGCGTCGAGGTCGGACACCTCGAGCACGAGGTAGCCCAGCTGTAGGTCCTGGTGCACGGTGCTACTCCTTGTTCTGTCGGGGCTGCAGGGACGGTGACCGGTCGGCGTGCTCGGCGTCCTGGTAGGCGGTGAGGGCGCGGTAGTCGTCGCGGACGGGCGCGAAGATGTCGATGTTGAGGACCCGCTCGTCGCCGACGGGTTGGGCGCCGTGCGGGACGTCGCCGGGAATGTGCAGCACCGCGGGCGCCTCCAGGACGTAGACCTCGTCCCCGACGAAGAACTCCAGCGTGCCGCTGAGCACGAAGCTGAGTTGGTCGAACGGGTGCGAGTGCTGGCCGGAGCTGCGGAACCCGGGCTCGAACCAGTTGATCGTCACCAGCGATCCGTCGCTGCGGATCCCCGAGCGGGAGAGCCCCGGCGTGAGCAGCTCCACGGGCATCTGATCGAACCGATAGGCCTTCGGCCGCCCGGGCAGGGGACCGGCACCCGGCGTGTGCTCCGTGGTCATCGGGCCGCCTCACGGTCCGGGTCGGTGAAGACCCGTTCGATCGAGCGGGACGCGAACAGCCACCGATCGCCCTCCCGGGCGTAGACGTCGGTGTAGTCGAGCACGAGCATGGGCCAGCTCGGGCCCGTGCCCTCGCCGTCGTGGCGGTAGAGCAGCGTCATCAGGGTGCCGCCGACGGTGCCGTCCTCGCCGGACCGCAGCCGGAGGTTGGTGTGCACGTGCCGGGAGGTCCGTTCGGTGAGGGTCGCGCGCCGGTCGGCCCAGCGCTGCAGGGCGGCCCGTCCGACCAGGGGGTCACCGAGGCCGAGCAGCTGGCCCTCGTCGGTGTAGAGCTCGGGGAGAAGCCGGGGATCGCCGTGGTCGAGGACCCAGGCGTGCTCGGCGACGAGCTCCTCGATCCCGGCCCTGACCTCCGCGGTCACCCGGTTCGGCTCGTTGGTCACGGTCATGTGCGTGCTCCTTCCGCCGCGAGGACGATCGTGCCGAGGTGTCTGCCGCTCTCCGTGCGCCGATGCGCCGACGCCCGCCTTCACGCGACCACCGTCCGATCGTCGACCGCGCGCGTCGCGGGCGTGGGGTAGTAGCGGGCGAGGGCGTCGGCGACCGCCGGGGTGTCGGCTGCGGTGAAGTCGGCGGCGACGTAGCGGTCCGGGCGCACGAGCAGGTACCTGGTTGTTCCGCCCGGAGCGGGGCCGAGGTGCAGGGCGGGCTGTTGTTCCGCGACGACGGTGCCGTCGGGCCGCCGGCGCGGGATCCGCCCGCGTGGCAACACGACCACGACCGTGGCCTCGATGCGGGCGGCGAGCCGGTGCACGGGATCGGGGACCGCGGCCGACTGGGCGTCGGTCAGGACGACCAGTGCCCAGCCGGCGCCCAGCGCGTCGTCGAGCAGACCGATGGCGCCCGCCTCGTCGATGACCGGGCCCTGCGGCAGGGGCGAACCGACGAGCGAGCCCTCGGCGGGCCCGACGGCGGGCACGGCCACACCCCGGGACACGTCCGGGCGAGGCACGAACCGCAGTTCGGTGACGTGGCGGTGCACCGGCGGGACCAGCCGCAGCGCGCGCAGGAGGAGGTCTCGCACCGTGGCGCGGCGGGGCCGACCGGTCATCACGAGCGCGCCGAGGCGGTGCGAGAAACGGACCATCGCGGTCGCGTGCGGCCGCCGTTCGGTCTTGTAGCTGTCCAGCACCCCGTCCGTGGCCCGGCCCGCCACCACGGCGGAGAGCTTCCAGCTCAGGTTGCGGACGTCCCGGATGCCGGTGTTGAGGCCCTGACCGGCGAACGGCGGCATGAGGTGCGCCGCGTCGCCCGCGAGGAAGACGCGGCCGACCCGCCAGCGCTCGGCGACGAGCTGGCGGGCGACGTACACCGCCGCGCGCCGCACCTGGTCGGGCCGCACCGTGCGGAACGGCGCCACCAGCTCGGCGACGAACTCCGGCCGCAGGACCTCCTCGGCGCGCTCGCCCGGCAGGAGCATGAACTCGTACCGGCAGCGTCCGCCGCTGCCGGGGACGACGACGTGTGGACGACGCGGATCGCAGTGGAACTCGGTGTCGCCGTGGTCCCGGGGGTCGTCGACGAGGTCCAGGACGATCCAGGGGTGCTTCTGGCTCGACCCGGTCATCCGGACGCCGAGCGAGGCGCGCACCAGGCTCTTCCCGCCGTCGCACCCGACGACGTACCGGGCGCGCAGGGTCCGGAGCCCCGACGGGCCATCGAGGGTCACGTCCACGCCGTCCGCGTCCTGGGTCAGCGCGGTCGCGGCACAGCCGTACTCGAGTGACGCCGTCGGGGCGTCCTCGACCGCCCTGCGGTAGACCTGGACGTATCCGGGCTGGTCGAACAGCGTCTTGACCGGGAAGCCCTGACGCATCACGGCGGGCTGGGTGCGGACCAGCAGCTGACCGCGCGCGCCGTAGTAGCGCGAACCGGACACCCACACGAGGTCCGGCCGGAGGTCGTCGACGAGTCCGAGGGCGTGCGCGGTGCGCAACGACTCGTCCGCCAACGCGATCGCCCGGGGCTCGTCGACGGGGTCGGTGGCAGCGTCGACGACGTGGACCCGGGTGCCGTCCGCGGCGAGCAGCGCGGCGAGGGTCAGGCCGGTCGGGCCGGCACCGACGACCAGGACGTCGACCTCTCGGTCCGGCGGCGTCATCGACACGCGATCCCTCCTCCGCCCGATCCGACGGTGGCCGGGCCGCCCCATGAAGCCACTCAGGAGTCGAATCGTCAAGTACAGAAATGAGTCTTGCCAAGAGAGTCGACTCTTGTACGGTGGGGTCGCCACAGCGGAGTGGCCGGCAGACCGGCATCCGGTTCCGGCCCGTGGCCGAGGACGCGGAAGGAGCTCACGTGCGGTTGGTGTCCTACATGTCGGAGGGCTCGGACGAGCCACGGTTCGGCCGGGTCGTGACCGACGGCGCGGTCGACGGCGTGGTCGACGGAGTCACCGCGACGGACGGGCGGTTCCGGTCCGTGCGCGAGGTCCTGGCTGCGGGAGCGCTCCCGGAGCTGGCTGCTGCCACCCAGGGGCGTGCCGCCGACCTGCCGATCGGGTCGGTCAGGTTGCTGCCGCCCGTCCCGGATCCTTCGAAGATCATCTGTGCCGGGGGCAACTACCGGTCGCACCTGGACGAGACCCGGCGTCCGGACAACGCCTACCCCACGTTGTTCTCCCGCTTCCCCGACACGCAGATCGGGCACGACCAGCCCGCCGTGCGGCCGGCGGAGACGAGCCGGTTCGACTACGAGGGTGAGCTCGCCGTCGTGATCGGTGCGCGGGCGGACCACGTGCCCGAGGCCGACGCCGCGCAGGTGGTGGCCGGCTACTCCTGCTACGACGATCTCAGCGTCCGCGACTGGCAGCGCCACACCAGCCAGTTCCTTCCCGGCAAGAACTTCCGGGCCACCGGTGGCTTCGGCCCCTGGCTGGTCACGGCGGACGAGATCGACGACATCTCCGCCGCCACGTTGCGGACCCGGGTCAACGGCGAGCTGCGCCAGGAGGCCTCGATCAGTCAGCTGATCTTCGGCATTCCGGAGCTGATCGCCTACATCACCACGTTCACCGTGCTGGCTCCCGGGGACGTCATCGTCACCGGCACGCCGGGCGGCGTCGGCCTGTTCCGGGACCCGCCGGTCTTCCTGACCGACGGGGACCTCGTCGAGGTCGAGATCACCGGGATCGGCCGGCTCGTGAACCCGGTGGTGGCGGGCTGAGTCCCGGACGGCCACGGCAGGTGCGCTGACCGGCATCGCGGTCGGGGTGGAACCCCGACCGCGAATCGGTGGTTCGCACCATTCACAAGAACGGGCCGGATCTGCGCACGAATTTGCATCCATCGCAGTCTGGAGTTGCTCTCGGTCCGTGCGCGAGTATCGGAACCGTCGCCAGGCGCGGCCGGTCGGGACTCCGGCCCGACCCGCTCGGGCCAGCGGATCAGGGCGGTCTCGCGTGCTCGTCACCGTTGTGACGGCGATGTGCATCGAGCACGGGGAACGGCAGTTCTCCCCGCCGGCGCCAGTGCGACGAATGGTCGAGGCAGGGATGCGTGGCCGGAGAGCCGGCCGCGGATTCCGTCGCCATGCCTCGACGTCGTGCCTGTTCATGATGGAGGAGAACGTATGACCGTCGAGCACAAGGTGCGCGTGTACCGCAGCGAGGAGAACCTCGCCCGCGCCGACCAGCTGGCCTGGAAGATCGCCGAGGTGGCCGCCGACCAGGTACCACCGCCGGCCGAGGTGGCCGACATGGTCGTGAACCGGGTGGTCGACAACGCGGGTGTGGCGACGGCGTCGGTGAACCGTCGTCCGGTCGTGGCCGCACGGGCGCAGGCGCTGCGCCACGCGGCCCCGCAGGACCGGGCCGGGGCGGTCGTGTTCGGCACCCGTGAGCGGGTGTCGCCGGAGTGGGCGGCGTGGGCCAACGGTGTCGCGGTGCGGGAGCTGGACTTCCACGACACGTTCCTGGCGGCGGACTACTCCCATCCCGGCGACAACATCCCGCCGCTGCTCGCGGTCGCCCAGCACACGGGTGCGGACGGCGCCGCGCTGACCCGGGCGATCGCGGTCGCCTACGAGGTCCAGGTCGCGCTGGTCACCGGGATCTGCCTGCACCAGCACAAGATCGACCACGTCGCGCACCTCGGTCCGTCGGTCGCCGCCGGGATCGGTGCCCTGCTGGACCTGCCGGCCGAGGTCACCTACCAGGCCGTGCAGCAGGCCCTGCACACGACGACCGCGACCCGGCAGTCGCGCAAGGGCGAGATCTCGTCGTGGAAGGCGTTCGCCCCCGCGTTCGCGGGGAAGGTCGCGATCGAGGCCGCCGACCGCGCGATGCTCGGCGAGGGCGCGCCGTCGCCGATCTACGAGGGCGAGGACGGTGTCATCGCCTGGCTGCTCGACGGCCCGGACGCCGCGTACACCGTTCCGCTGCCGGAGCGCGGGGAGGCTCCCCGCGCGATCCTGCAGACCTACACCAAGGAGCACTCCGCGGAGTACCAGAGTCAGGCGCTGATCGACCTCGCGCGCCGGCTCGGCCCCCGGATCCGGGAGGCGGGCGGCGCGGAGCGGGTGCGCAGCATCGTCATCCACACCAGCCACCACACCCACTACGTGATCGGGTCCGGGTCCGGGGACCCGCAGAAGTACGACCCGACGGCGTCGCGGGAGACCCTGGACCACTCGATCCCCTACATCGTCGCCGTCGCGCTGCTCGACGGCGGCTTCCACCACGAGCGCTCCTACCCGCCGCACCGCGCGGCCGACGCGGAGCTCGTCCGGCTGTGGCACGCGATCTCCACCGTCGAGGACCCGGAGTGGACGCGCCGCTACCACTCCCACGACCCCGCGGAGAAGGCGTTCGGTGGTCGGGTCGAGGTCACCTTCACCGACGGCACGACCCTGGTCGACGAGATCGCCGTTGCCGACGCGCACCCGTTCGGCGCCCGCCCGTTCGGTCGTGACGCCTACGTCGGCAAGTTCCGCGACCTGGCGCGCGATGTCGTCGACCGCGTCGAACAGGACCGGTTCCTCGACCACGCCCTGCGTCTGCCCGAGCTGAGCGCCGCCGAGCTGGGCGAGCTGACGATCGTCCCGGCGTCGCTCGCGACCGCACCGGGTCGCGGGGTGTTCTGATGCTCGGCGCGACCAGCACCCCCCACGCGCGCAGGGTGGCGTTCCGCGAGGCGCTGGCGAGCGGCCGGCTGCTGCAGTTCCCCGGCGCGTTCAACGCGCTGTCGGCGATGCTGATCGCCGAGCAGGGATTCGACGGCGTGTACGTCTCCGGTGCCGTCCTCTCCGCGGAGCTGGGGCTGCCCGACGTCGGGCTCACGACCTCCACCGAGGTCGCGGCCCGCGCCGCGACGATCGCCCGGCAGACCGACCTGCCCGTCCTGGTCGATGCCGACACCGGGTGGGGCGGTCCGGCGAACGTGGCCCGCACGGTCCAGACCTTCGAGGACGCCGGGCTGGCCGGGTGCCACCTGGAGGACCAGGTCGACCCGAAGCGCTGCGGGCACCTGGCAGGCAAGGCGCTGGTGCCGACCGAGGACATGTGCACCCGCGTGCGGGCGGCGGTGCGCGGGCGCCGCGACGACGCGTTCGTGCTGTGCGCCCGGACCGACGCCCGCGCCGTCGACGGGCTGGACGCCGCGATCGACCGCGCCCGCGCCTACGTGGCCGCCGGTGCCGACATGATCTTCGCGGAGGCGCTGACCGGGGAGGACGAGTACGCCGCGTTCCGCGACGCCCTCGACGTCCCGCTGCTGGCGAACATGACCGAGTTCGGGAAGAGCCCCCTGCTGACCGCGGACACCCTCGAGAAGCTCGGCGTCAACGTCGTCATCTACCCGGTGACCCTGCTCCGGCTCGCCATGGGTGCCGCGGAGGCCGGGCTCGCCGAGATCCGCCGCACCGGCACCCAGGCCGGAGTGGTCGATCGGATGCTGACCCGCGCCCGGCTCTACGAACTCCTGCACTACGACGAGTACGGCGCCTTCGACGCCGGGCTCGCCGGCTATCTCGACGAGGAGGACCCCTCATGACCGTGGCCGACGCACCCCCGCAGATCCACAAGGGGCTGGCCGGAGTGGTCGCCGACACCACGGCCATCTCCAAGGTCGACGCCGACACCAACTCCCTGCTGTACCGCGGTTACCCGGTGCAGGACCTGTGCGCGCACTCCGGCTTCCTCCAGGTCGCGCACCTGCTCTGGCACGGCGAGCTGCCCGCCGCCGACGCCCTGGCCCGGCTGGAGGCACAGGAACGCGCGCTCCGCCCGATCGACCGCAGCCTGCAGGCACTGCTGCTCGGCACGCCCACCACCTGCCACCCGATGGACACCCTGCGCACCGCCGTGAGCTGGCTCGGCTCCGAGGACGCCCAGGAGGACGACCCGGCCGCCGACACGCAGAAGTCGCTGCGGCTGCTCGCCGCGCTGCCGACCGTCGTGGCGATCGACCAGCGCCGCCGACGGGGGCTCGACCCGATCGCGCCCGACCCGGACCTGGGCTACGCGGCGAACTTCTTCCACATGACCTTCGGCGCGGTGCCCGAGCCCGAGGTGGTGCGTGCGTTCGAGGTCTCGATGATCCTCTACGCCGAGCACAGCTTCAACGCCTCGACCTTCACCGCCCGGGTCGTGACCTCGACCCTGTCGGATCTCTACAGCGCCGTCGTCGCGGGGATCGGTGCGTTGAAGGGGCCGCTGCACGGCGGGGCAAACGAGGCCGTCATGCACATGCTCGCCGAGATCGACGGGCCCGACGCCGCCGAGGCGTGGCTCGCCGACGCGCTCGCGAACAAGAAGAAGATCATGGGATTCGGGCACCGCGTCTACAAGCGCGGCGACTCCCGGGTCCCGACCCTGCAGGCCGCGCTCGAACGGATCGTGGAGCTGCGCGGGGCCCACGAGCTGCTGGCCACCCACACCGCGCTGGCCGAGGCGATGCACCGGGCGAAGGGGCTGCACCCCAACCTCGACTACCCGGCGGGCCCGCTCTACCACCTCATGGGCTTCGACATCCCGATGTTCACGCCGCTGTTCGTGATGGCGCGGATCACCGGCTGGACGGCCCACATCGCCGAGCAGCTCGCGGCGAACTCCCTCATCCGGCCGCTCGCGGCCTACGAGGGCTCGGCCCGCCGTGAGGTCCCGGCCGGACGCTGACCGTTCCGGCCTCGCCCACCGGCCGACCGCCGGTTCTCCCGCGGCCGGCCCGCCCGTCGATCACGGGCGGGTCGGCCGCCCACATCCGGAGGTGTCCATGACCGCGACCGTGGTGGCGAGCTCCGGCAGGCCGCCCGGCACCGCCGGCGTCCGGCTGAGCCGCGACGGGCAGCACGTCGCCGTTCTCACGCTGGACGCCCCGCCCGCCAACGCGCTGTCCCGCCCCGTGCGTGCGGCACTGCGCCACGCCCTCGACGAGGTGGACCGTGACACCCGGTTCCGCGCCGCCGTCCTCACCGGCGTCGGACACTTCAGCGCCGGTGGCCATCTCGTCGAGGAGCAGCACGCCCGCGACGACGGCGACGCTGCGGCCTTCCTGACCGAGATCGTCGAGCTCACCGACCGGGTCGAGGAGCTCCGCGTCCCGGTGGTCGCCGCGGTCGCCGGAGGCGCCGTCGGCGCCGGGCTCGAACTCGCACTGGCCTGCGACCTGCGGGTCGCCGCCGAGGACGGCTTCTTCGTGGCTGCCGGGGTCAACGTCGGTCTGATCATGAGCGCCTGGCGGCTGCCGCGGCTGCTCGGGCTCGGCCCGGCCAAGGACATGCTGCTCACCGGTGACCGGTGCGATGCGGCTACGGCCCTGCGGACCGGCCTGGCGAGTGCCGTCGTGCCGACCGACGCGGTGGTCGACGCCGCCCTGGAACGGGCGCACCGGATCGCGGGGCGGTCGCCGCTGTCGGTCGAGGCGACGAAGGCCGCCGCCAACCGGGCACACCAGCTCGACGCGGCCGGCGGTCGGGCCGTGCAGGCGGAACGGTTCGCCGACCTGGTCCGCACCCGCGACCACGTCGAGGCAGTGCGCAGCATCCTCGATCGGACCCGGCCGGCCTACGGCCGGCACTGACAGCTCCTGCTCCGGCTCCCGGTCGACGGGGCCCGCGGGGCCCCTCAGCCGCCCGGTGCGACCGGGTAGGGCACGAAGGTGCTGCGGTCCTCCAGGATCAGCGTCGTGTGGTCCAGGCGTGGGAACGCCCGCTGTGGGCACTGCGCCCGGCTGCACACCCGGCAGCCGGCGCCGATCGGTGTCGCGGCCGAAGGGGTGTCGAGGTTGAGCCCGTCGGAGTAGACCAACCGGTGTGCATGGCGGATCTCGCAGCCGAGTGCGATCGCGAAGGTCTTGCCCGGTCGTCCCCATCGGCGCTGGGAGCCGGTGACCGTGCGCGCGACCCACAGGTAGCGGGCGTCGTCGGGCATGGCGGCGATCTGTACGTCGATCTCGCCGGGGGAGGCGAAGGCGCGGTAGACGTTCCACAGTGGACAGGTGCCGCCGCCGCGGGAGAAGTGGAACCCGGTCGCGGACTGGCGCTTGGACATGTTCCCGGCCCGGTCGACGCGGACGAAGGAGAACGGCACCCCCGGCTCGGACGGGCGCTGCAGTGTCGAGAGCCGGTGCGCGATCGTCTCGAACCCCTGTCCGAAGTGGTCGGACAGGCGCTCGATGTCGTAGCGGAACCGCTCGGCGGTGGCCCGGAACTCGCCGTAGGGCAGCGTCAGCGCCGCCGCGAAGTACCGGGCCAGGCCGATCCGGGTCAGGGTGTGGGTGTCGTCGTCCGCCGGGTCCTCGGCCGCCAAGCGCTCGATCAGCGCGTCGTGTTCCAGCAGCGCGAGCTGGGTCGCCATCCGGAATGCCTGCTGGCCGGCGCGCAGTGCGGGGGACAGCCGCAGCACCCGTTCGACCCGGTCGTAGCGGTGCATCTCGCCGGAGCCGGTCGTGTCGTCCTCCAGCCCGGCGATGCTGACGCCGTGCACCGTCCGCAGGCGCTCGGCGAGGGCGCGGCGCACCTCGCCCCGGCGCATCCCGATCTCCGACGCCAGCGTCTCGGCCGCGTCGTCGAGTTCGGCCACGTGGTTGCGACGGCGGTAGAAGTAGTCGCGGACCTGCTCGTGCGGCGACGCCGACCGGATCCGGTCGGTGCCGTCGTTGCCGACCGGACGGCCGTCCCGGGTGTGGTCCGACGCGGCGGCCAGGTGCTCGTCCGCCCGGCGCCACCGCCGGTACAGCTCCAGCACCGCGTCCGCGGCCGCGGGCAGCTCGCCGGCGAGCCGCTCGATCTGTCCCGCCGGGACCGGTCCGGCCGCCGACGTGGTCTCGGCGAACACCTCGTGCAGCTCGGCGACCAGCCGCTCGGGTCGCCGGGCCGCGAAGAACGCCGCGTCGACACCGAACACCTCGGTGATCCGCAGCAGCACCGGCACGGTCAGGGGTCGGGAGCCGTGCTCGATCTGGTTCAGGTAGCTGGGCGAGATCTCCAGGGCCCTGGCCAGCTCCGCCTGGGTCATCGAGCGGGTCTCGCGCAGCGCGCGTAGCCGGGTGCCCGGGATGCCGGAGGTCGCCATGGCGGGACTGTAGCCGAGACCACCCTTTGCAAGATTCGCAGAATCCGGCCGGAAGATGCGCAGGAGTTGGCAGGCGGCCACCGTCGCCTCACCTCCGTTGCAGCTCCGATGCTGGTCGCACCCCGTTCGAGAGATCGCCACGGCCCCCGGCCACCGCCGGGAGACCGTGAGCGCGGACACGGACGCGAACTTCGCAAAGGAGCAGGACATGACCGGGACGAACCGGCAGCAGCGGGTCGACGAGCTGAAGCAGGAGTGGGCGAACGACCCGCGCTGGGCAGGGATCACCCGCGGTCACAGCGCGGAGGAGGTCGTGGCGCTGTCGGGCAGCGTGCGCGAGGAGCACACGCTGGCCCGCCTCGGCGCCGAGCGGCTGTGGTCGCTGCTGCACGAGCGCGACTACGTGCACGCCCTCGGGGCGCTGACCGGCAACCAGGCCGTGCAGAGCGTGCGCGCCGGGCTGGAGGCCATCTACCTGTCCGGCTGGCAGGTCGCCGCGGACGCCAACCTCGCGGGCCAGACCTACCCCGACCAGAGCCTCTACCCGGCCAACTCGGTGCCCGCGGTGGTCCGCCGCATCAACAACGCGCTGCTGCGCGCCGACGAGATCAGCACCCTGGAGGGCCGCTCGGCCGCCGAGGGCGGCGACGACCCGCACTGGCTGGTCCCGATCGTCGCCGACGCCGAGGCCGGCTTCGGCGGCCCGCTCAACGCGTTCGAGCTGATGAAGGCCATGATCGCCGCGGGCGCGGCCGGTGTGCACTGGGAGGACCAGCTCGCCTCGGAGAAGAAGTGCGGCCACCTCGGCGGCAAGGTGCTGGTCCCGACCTCCCAGCACGTCCGCACCCTCAACGCGGCGCGGCTCGCGGCCGACATCTCCGGCGTCCCGTCGGTGATCGTCGCCCGGACCGACGCCCAGGCCGCGAACCTGATCACCTCCGACGTCGACGAGCGGGACCGCCCGTATCTCACCGGTGAGCGCACCGCGGAGGGCTTCCACCGGGTCACCGGCGGCATCGAGCCCTGCATCACCCGCGGGCTCGCCTACGCGCCGTACTCCGACCTGCTGTGGATGGAGACCTCGGTGCCGGACCTGGAGCTGGCCCGCAAGTACGCCGAGGCGATCAAGGGCGAGTTCCCCGACCAGATGCTGGCCTACAACTGCTCGCCGTCGTTCAACTGGCGCAAGCACCTCGACGACGACACGATCGCCCGCTTCCAGCGCGAGCTCGGTGCGATGGGCTACGCCTTCCAGTTCATCACCCTCGCCGGCTTCCACGCCCTGAACCACTCCATGTTCGACCTGGCCAAGGGCTACGCGGCGAACGGCATGACCGCCTACGTCGCCCTGCAGGAGCGCGAGTTCGCCGCCGAGGCCGACGGCTACACCGCCATCAAGCACCAGCGCGAGGTCGGCACCGGCTGGTTCGACGCCGTCTCCACCGCGGTCAACCCGGAGTCGTCCACCACCGCGCTCGCCGGGTCGACCGAGGCCGAGCAGTTCCACGGCTGAGCGAGTTCCCGCGGTGGGTGGCCGGGTGCGTCCGCGCATCCGGCCACCCCTGCCGCACCCCGTCGTAGGAGGAGAACAGGTGAGCGGGATCGAGCGGGTCGGCGTCGTCGGCGCCGGACAGATGGGCGCGGGCATCGCCGAGGTGTGTGCGCGGGCGGGGAACGACGTCCACGTCGTCGAACAGCACCACGGAGCGCTGGACCGGGGCCGGGAACGGATCCTGGCCTCGATGGACCGGGCGGTGGACCGCGGGCGGCTCTCCGTGCCCGACCGGGACGCGGCAGCGAGCCGGCTGACGTTCTCGACCGACCTCGGCGACCTCGCCGACCGCCAGCTCGTCATCGAGGCGGTCGTCGAGAACGAGATGGTCAAGTGCGACCTCGCCGCGAGCCTGGACAAGGTGCTCGCCGACCCGGACGCGGTCATCGCCTCCAACACCAGCTCGATCCCGATCATGAAGCTGGCGCACGGCACCGGGCGACCGGGACAGGTCGTGGGGCTGCACTTCTTCAACCCCGTGCCGGTGCTGCCCCTGGTCGAGGTCGTCGGTTCGCTCACGACCTCGGCGCAGACCCTCGCCCGGGTCGAGGAATGGGTGACCGGGGCGCTGGGCAAGCAGACGATCCGAGCCGCCGACCGGGCCGGGTTCGTCGTCAACGCGCTGCTGGTGCCCTACCTGCTCGGCGCCGTCCGCATGGTGGAGACCGGTCGGGCCACACCGGCCGACGTCGACGCCGGGATGAGGCTCGGGTGCGCCCACCCGATGGGGCCGCTGGAGCTCGCCGACCTGATCGGGCTCGACACCGTCGCCGCGATCGCCGAGACGATGTACGCCGAGGAGCACGAACCCCTCTACGCACCGCCGCCGCTGCTGCGGCGGATGGTCCAGGCGGGCCTGCTGGGACGCAAGACCGGCCGCGGTTTCCACTCCTACCCGGCCACGACGGCAGGGGCGCGCTGATGCTGCAGACCGACGTCCCACCCACCCGCCGACGCGTCGTGCTCCGGGCCGCGCTCGACCGGCCCCGTGCGGGACGCCGCCCGCTGCGCTTCCACACCGTCACCACCGCCGCGTCCGCGCGCCAGATCGCGGCCATGGGGCTCGACGGCGTGCACGTGGCGGCGGCCGACACGGGCGGGCAGGACGCCGCGGAGCTGGTCGCCCGGATCGTCCGGGCCACCCCGCTGCCGGTCCTGGTCGACCTCGGCCCGACCGGCGACGCCGACACGGTGGCGCACATCGCGGCGGCGGGCGCGTCCGGCGTGCTCCTCGACGACACCTCGCCCGACGAGGGGGCGGCCGGGGACGTCGAGACCCGTGTCCGCACCGCTGTCCGCGCCCGTCACGACCCCGCGCTGCTGATAGGGGTCCGCACGACCACCGACCGGGCCCGCGGCCTGGTCGACACCATCGACCGGGCCCGCGCCCGTCTCGCCGCGGGCGCGGATCTCGTCGTCGTCGAGGCGCCTGCGTCGCGGGCCACCTACCCGGTCCTGCGCGAGGCCCTCACCGCGCCGCTGTTCGTGACCGCCACCCCGGTCACCGGCGGCGACCCGACCTCCGTCCTGCTGCCCACCGTCACGCAGCTCGCCGCCTTCGGCATGGACGCCGTGATCCACCCCGTCACCGGGCCGCGGTCCCCGGCAGCCACCGACCGTGGCAGCCGGATCCCGTGCGACACAGGAACACCACGAGGTCTCGCCGACGCGCTCCTGGCCGGAGCACGTCGCGACGCCGTCCGGTAGCGGGCCACCGGCCCGCCGCAGAAGGAGACACCCATGACCGACGACCAACGCGACACCCCCGTCCGACGCGGCCTGGTGGGAGTCGTCGCCGACACGACGTCGATCTCCGACGTCGACCCCTGTCACAACGTCCTGCTCTACCGGGGCTACCCGGCGCCGGCACTCGCCGAGCGGCACGGCTTCCTCGACGTCGCGCACCTGCTCTGGACCGGGGAGCTCCCGGACCCGGCCGAGCTCGCGGCGCTGGAGCGGCGCGAGCGGTCCCTGCGCCGGCTGGACCCCGCGTGTGAGGCGATGCTGCTGTCCCTGCCGACCGACTGCCATCCGATGGACGTGCTCCGCACCGCGGTGAGCTGGATCGGCGCCCACGACCCGGCGACCACCGACCACTCGGCCGGGGCCAGCGCGGAGAAGGCGGTGCAGCTGCTCGCGGTGCTGCCCACGATCGTGGCGCTCGACCAGCGGCGTCGCCGCGGGCAGCGTCCGATCGCGCCGCGGGATGACCTCGGGCACGCCGAGAACGTGTTCCACATGACCTTCGGTGAGATCCCCGAACCCGAGGTCGTGCGGGCCTTCGAGGTCGCGATGATCCTCTACGCCGAGCACAGCTTCAGTGCGTCCACGTTCGCCGCGCGCACCGTCACCTCGACCCGCTCGGACCTCTACAGCGCCGTCGTCGCCGCCCTCGGGGCGCTGAAGGGCGAGCTGCACGGCGGTGCGAACGAGGCCGTGATGAACCAGTTCGACGAGATCGGCGACCCCGACCTGGTCGACGAGTGGCTGGAGGCCCGGTTCGCCGCCGGCAAGAAGGTCATGGGGTTCGGTCACCGGGTCTACAAGCGTGGCGACTCCCGGGTCCCCGCCCTGCACTCCCGGATGCGACAGGTCGCCGACCTGCGAGGCGGCCGTGCACTGATGGCGCACTACGAGGTGCTCGCCGGCGCGATGCTGCGGGAGAAGGGGTTGCGGCCCAACCTCGACTACGCCGCGGGCCCGCTGTTCCACCTCATGGGGTTCGACACCCCGATGTTCACCGCGCTCTTCGCGATGTCGCGGATCAGCGGCTGGACCGCGCACGTGATCGAACAGGCTTCCCACGACGTCCTGATCCGCCCCGTCGCGCGTTACGACGGAAAGGCGCGCCGGGAGGTGAGTGCCGTTCGATGACATCCTGAATCCGCGTCGGAGAACCGGACGGGTCCGATGACCCGTCCGGTTCTCGGCATGTCCGGAACCGGGGGACCTCCCTGCCCGCGGTCATCGACCGTCGGGTGTCCGGAAGATCGTCTGCAACGTCGTCAGCACGTGTCTGGCCGGCCCGTTCTGGTCGACGGAGTAGAAGCGGTGCCGGCCGGACCGCCGTTCGTGGACGAGTCCGGCCGTGCGCAGGATGCGCAGGTGGGTGGAGACCGTGTTGCGCGCGACGGTGGTGGTGCGCAGCGCGATCTCGCCGGCGGTGCACTCCTCGCCGTCGGCGATCAGGATCAGGATGCTGCGCCGGGTGGGGTCGGCGAGTGCCTCGAATGCGGACCCCACGAGCCCGTCCTCCCTGACCACGGTCATCTCCGCCTCCGTCAGAGTCCGGCGGGGAGCCGGCCACCTGCCGCGGCGGAGGCGACGTCGATCTGTCCGGTGCCGAGCGGGTCGGGGAGCGCGTCCCAGCCGTCGGGCCCGAGCCCGATCTCGGCGTCGGTGAGCAGGCACGCGTCCAGGTCGGCGAACAGGCGGTCGCGGTCGATTCCCTGCCCGATGAACACCAGCTCCTGCCTGCAGTCGCCGACGGCGTCGTCCCAGTTGTCGGTGATCGCGTCGCGTCGGTAGTCCTGCGGCCAGATCTCCTGCGGGAGGAAGCGCCACCAGTGCCCGATGTAGCCGTGCCGGATGAGGTGTCCGGCCTGGGAGATGCTGCCGATCTCGGTGATCCTGGCGGCGTTCCAGAAGTAGCCCTTCGCCCGCAGGAGCCGGCCGTTGGTCCAGTCACGGGTGAGGAAGTGGTGCAGGCGCTCCGGGTGGAACGGTGCCCGCGCCCGGTACAGGCACGAGGCGACGCCGTACTCCTCGGTCTCCGGGATGTGCTCGCCGTTGATCTCCTGGAGCCAGCCGGGTGCCGTGGCGGCGCGTGCGAGGGAGAACAGACCGGTGTCCAGGATGCGGTCGAGCGGTGCCCGTCCCTCGGACACGGGGAGGATCTCGGCGACGGCGTTGAGCCGGCGCAGGATCTCCGTGAGCTCGGCGACCTGGGTGTCGTGCATCAGGTCGGTCTTGCTGATGAGGATGACATCGGCGAACTCGACCTGGTCGACCAGCAGGTCGGAGAGGTCGCGGCGGTCGTCGGGAGCATCGGCGTCCACCGGGCGCCCTGCCCGGAAGTCCCGGAGGAAGTTCACGCCGTCGACGACGGTGACCATGGTGTCGAGCCGGGCGATGTCGTCGAGCGCCCCACCTGCGGGGTCGACGAAGGTGAAGGTCTCGGCCACCGGGAGGGGCTCGGAGATGCCGGAGGACTCGATGAGCAGGTAGTCGAACCGGTCCTCGCGGGCGAGGCGGGTGATCTCGCCGAGCAGGTCGTCGCGCAGGGTGCAGCAGA
The DNA here is from genome assembly GCF_001932475.1 of Pseudonocardia sp. Ae717_Ps2. Taxonomy (NCBI): domain Bacteria; kingdom Bacillati; phylum Actinomycetota; class Actinomycetes; order Pseudonocardiales; family Pseudonocardiaceae; genus Pseudonocardia; species Pseudonocardia sp. Ae717_Ps2. The sequence continues at coordinate 4,249,370 of NZ_MCIS01000001.1, read as the reverse complement.
TGCAGCCGTTGGTCATCTCGACCAGGCGTTCCTCGGAGCGGCTGAGCTCGACCTCGCGGGCGATCTCCGAGCCGTCGATGTTGATCTCGCTCATGTCGTTGACGATGACCGCGACCCGGCGGCCGTCGCGGTTGTTCAGCACGTGGTTGAGCAGCGTGGTCTTGCCTGCTCCGAGGAAGCCCGACAGGACGGTGACGGGGAGGCGGGTGTCGGTCATCGTCGTTCCTCTCGTCGCCGGCGGAGGCGACCGTGGTGGGAGGTCGGGCGGACCGGGCGGGCCCGTCGGAACGGGCCCGCCCGGACGGTGCGGTGGGTCAGGCGGCGCGCTCGAGGTAGCCCTCGAACAGGTCGACGACGACGGCACCGGCGTCGGTGTCGTCGCCGAACAGCTCGGCGGCGTCGAACTCGACGTGGTAGCTCGGCTCCGAGCCGCCGTCGCTGCGGCCGTGGCCCGCGGCGTCGGGGAAGGGCCAGGTCATCCCGGTGCGATGCTGCACCGTGCCGACCTTGCCCCGGCAGAACGCGGGGTAGCGGACGTGCCCGGCGAAGTGGTCGTCGGTGACCCGGACCTTGTCGCCGACCTCGAACGTCTCGCGGTTCTCCCGCGCGGGACGCCCGGGGGAGGTGGCGGGGAGGGCCAGCGGGAAGGGCCCGCCGGCCGCGGCCTCCAGCTCGTCGTGGGTGAGCACGCCCTTCTCGACCATGAGCGTCGCGGCGCCGATGATGTAGCGCTCGTAGTACGGGGTGCTCAGGTAGTGCACCGGCTCGAGCCGTTCGACCGCGTGGCGCACCTCGTCGAGGGTGAAGTTGCCGTTGGTCACGCCGAGGAACAGCAGGCTGTAGCCCAGGTGCTCCCAGTCGTACTTGAAGGTGTCACCGATCGGGCCGTTGGCGGTGTGCGGGACCGGGCCGAAGCCCTGCCGGCCCGCGAGGTCGTGAACGCCGTCCATGGGGTGTGCTCCGTTCGCTCAGGTGTTGGGGTGCTCGACGACGACGTCGGCCGAGGGCAGGGCGACGCCGATGAGACAGTCCTTGGTGACGATGGACGCGAGTCGTTCGGCGTCCCAGCCCTCGGTCCCCGCCGGGCGCATGGGGAGAACCATGTAGCGGGTCTCGGCGGTGGTGTCGTAGACCTTGATCTCGACGCCCTCGGGGATCGTGGTCCCCAGCTCCGCCAGGACCTTGCGGGGCTCACGCACCACGCGGGCGCGATACTCGAAGCCCTTGTACCAGGTGGGCGGCAGACCCAGGATCGGCCAGGCGGTGCAGGAGCACAGCGAACAGACGATGACGTTCTTGACCGTCGGGGTGTCGGCGAGCGCTCGGATGTACTCGCCCTGGGCGCCGAGGTAGCCGTACTGGGCGACGGCCGCGGTCCCGTCGGAGAGCAGCAGCTCGCGGAACTCCGGGTCGGTCCAGGCCCGTGCGACGAGCTCGGCCCCGCGCCGCGGGCTGTACTCCTCCTCGAAGGTCGTCTTCCATCCTTCGTTGAAGCCGGTGGGGATGAGTCCCTTGGCGTCCAGGGCGTTCTTCAGTGCCCAGGCGCGGTCCTCGACGGGGGCCTGCTCGGGCAGGCCGGTGCGGTTCTGGTGGGCGGCGAGCGTCACGTGTGCTCCTTCGGGATGGTGGTGGTGCGTTCGGTTCGTGTGTGGCAGGTGCTGCGAGACCTGCGCGCGAGTGGCGGGGGCGGCGTCACCCCCCGGACGCCGGAGACGAGCGGCGACGCTGCTCCGACCGAGCCGGCGAGGGCCGGTGGGGCGGGGAAGCCGCCGACGGCCTGCTCGAAGGTGTGCGCGACCCGAAGGACGGTCGCGTCGTCGAAACGCCGGCCGACGATCATCAGACCGACCGGGAGCCCGTCGACCAGCCCGGCCGGCACCGAGACAGCGGGGTGACCGGACACGTCGAACGGGGCACAGTTGCCGACCATCCCCAACGCGGTCGGCAGATAGGTGTCCAACCCGGCATCGAGCCCGATCAGCTCCGGCGCGGTGTAGGGCAGGGTCGGCATGACCAGCACGTCATAACCACTCAACGCCTGGTCGTAGGCCGCACGCAGCTCGAACGCGAGGTTGCGGGCCATGCCGTAGTAGACGCCGCCCCCGTGGCCGAAGGTGTAGCCACCCGAGAGCCCGACCAGCTTGACCGTCTTGGACAACTCCGCCCCCCGGGCGAGGCGCTGACGGTGGTAGTGCGCGATCAGCTCCGGATCGTAGAGACCCGGATAGTTCATGCCGTAGGCGTTACCGTCGACCATCTGGTAGGCCGCACCCTCGGTCGCGATGACGTTCCACACCGCCATCCCGTCCAGATGCCACGGGATCGACACCTCCTCCGCCACCAACCCGGCCCCGGCCAGAGCACCGACCGCGGCACGCACGGCCTCGTCGACGGCCGGGTCGCTCTCCGGGCGGCCGAAACCCTCGACCACGATCCCCACCCGCAACCCCGCCGCCGAGGTCTCCAGTGCGGTGAGGTAGTCGACCGGGTCCAGCTCGGTGGGCTGACGGGCGTCGAGCCCGTCGACACCCGCCAGGACCGTCAGCATCCGTGCGGCGTCGGACACCGTGCGGGTGATCGGACCCAGGTGATCGATCGTGGCCTTGATCGGGAACGCCCCGGTGTAGGGGACCAGCCCGTGAGTGGGCTTGTGCCCCACCGTCCCGCAGAACGCACTCGGGATCCGGATCGAACCACCCTGATCACCACCCACGGCCAGATCCACCGCACCCGAGGCCACCAGTGCCGCGCTCCCACTCGACGAACCACCGGCATTACGGCCGGTGTCCCACGGATTGCGCACCGGCCACGGCCGCGAGGTGAAACTCGCACCCGAGAAACACAGGTCCTCACACACCGACTTCCCGGTGATCCTCGCCCCCGCCGCCAACAGCCGGGTCGCCACCGTCGCATCCCGCGACGGGACGAAACCCTCGACCGTCGCCGACCCATTGGTCATCGGCACCCCGGCCAGACAGATGTTGTCCTTCAACGCCACCGTGCGCCCGACCAACGGACCCTCGGCGGCACCCGGCACCGACGCCGTCACATGCCAACCACCGAGCGGGTTGTCCGCGGGCTCCGACCACGCCCGCTGGGGCGTCTGCGGCGCCGAAGCACGGTAGAGCTCCTCGACCCAGTCGGACGCAGCCAGCGTCGCCGTGACCGCCGGACCGAACTCCGCCAGCTCGGCCTCGGACAGGCCGAACGCGTAGTGCTCGTTCAACGCCGCCAACCGGGCGGCGTCGGGAGGGGGTAGCGCCACGGGCACTCCTTCGATCCAGGTACCAAAGAGGCTGGCCCGTACACACTCTCATGTCAACAGATTCTGACGCGTTGACATGATCGTAACGACGCCGAGTACGAGTCGGAGGCATGGCGATGTCGAGGAGGCCGAGCTCGGACGGGTGGTCCGCCGCGCGGGTCGAGTCCGGAGCGGGTCACTGCCGCTGTCGAGGTGGTGTCACCCGGTGGCCCGGGAAGTCGTCGATGAGGGAGCCGGCGTCAGTCGTGGCGGGGCCGTTGCCAGGCCAGCAACCGTGCGGTGGTGGTCTGCCGCACCGCGTCGTGCTGGTTGAGCGTCCGCTGCTCGACGACGACCCATGCCTGGTCCGGCCGCGACCGGGACCGGCGGATCTCGCGGATCACGATCTCCACCCGCAGGACGTCCCCGGCCCGGGCGGCGCTGGGCCAGGCCACGTCGGCGCCCCCGCCGACGATGCCCGTCGCGATGGGCGGCCCGCTGGTGACCACGAGTCGCATGGTGAGCGCCGCGGTGTGCCAGCCGCTGGCCACGAGACCGTCGAAGAACGTCCCCGCGGCCGCGTCGGCGTCGGTGTGGAAGGGCTGCGGGTCGAAGTCGCGGGCGAAGGCGACGATCTCCTCGGCGGTCAGCTCGTGGGTGTCGGTGGTGAAGGTGGCGCCCTCGACGAGGTCGTCGAGCCAGAGGCCGTCGCGGGTCGGGTTCGGTGTGGTCATGGTGAGCCTCCGCTCGGTCGGACGGGGATGGTCGGGGTCAGGTCGCCGGTGCCGACGCCGGCCGGCCGGCCGGTGTGTCCCGCCGCCGCTCGACGACCGTGAGGGCCGTGGCGAAGACCGCCGCGACCAGGGCGGAGGCCACCAGCAGGACCCACCCCCCTCGGAGCGCACCCAGCTCCTCGGGCAGCCCGGTCGTGTGGGTCCCGACGACCGACACCAGCAGTGCGACCCCGAGCACGGAGCCGCCCTGGCGGGCGGTGTTGATGAGGGACGAGCCGGAGCCCCACTGGTGGGCGGGCAGCGCCGATCCCACGAGCGCGGACAAGGTGGGCAGGATGAGCCCGACGCCGAGCCCGGTGAACACCTGACCGGGCAGGACCCCGGCCCAGTAGCCCTGCTCGGTCCCCAGCCGGAGTAGCCACCAGGTCGGACCCGCGGCGAACGCGACGGTCCCGGCGAGCGCCACCGGGCCGGACCCGAACCGTGTGGCGAGTCGGCCGCTGAAGCGGGACACCACGACGACCACGAGCGGGCCGGGTGCCAGTCCGAAGCCGGCGAGCGCCGCGGACCAGCCCCAGGTGCCGGTCAGGAAGAGGACGTTGACGACCAGCATCCCGGCGAACGCCGTGGTGAACGCGGTCATCGTCAGCGCGGCGGTCGCCACGACCGGGACCCGGAGCACGTCGAGTTCGAGGGCCGGGACCGGGTGCCGCCGCGAGCGCAGGACCACCCAGGTGAGGCCGGCGACGGCCAGGGCGATCCCGGACAGGACCGGCACCGACACCCACCCGTCGTCCGGGGCGCGGACCAGCGCGTAGGCCAGCGCGCCGACGCCGACGACGAGTCCGGTCGCGCCGAGCAGGTCCGGGACCCCCACTCGTGCGGTACCGGGCTCGACCAGCACCCGCAGTCCCACGAGCAGCGCGACGACGCCGACGGGGACGTTGACCAGGAACACCCAGTGCCAGGAGAGCTCGACCAGCAGGCCGCCCACCGGCGGTCCCAGCGCGGCGGCCACGGCGCCGATCGAGGCCCAGGCGCCGACCGCGTGCGGCCGCCGTTCCGGCGGGTAGGCGGCGAGCAGCAGCGACAGCGAGGTCGGCATGACCATCGCCGCCCCGACGGCCTGGACGGCCCGTGCGGCGACCAGCGCCCACACCGTCGGGGCGACCGCGCACAGCGCCGAGGCCACGGTGAACACCGCCAGCCCCACCAGGAACAGCCTGCGGTGGCCGAACCGGTCGGCCAGGCGCCCGGCGAGCGCCAGGAAGGCGGCGAAGACGACGGTGTAGCCGTTCAGCACCCACGACAGCTGGCCCAGGTCCGATCCGGGGAAGTCCGCCCGGATCGCCGGGAACGCGATGTTGACGATGAACAGGTCGAGGCTCGACAGGAACGCCGCCGCCGAGGTGACCAGCAGCACCGTGGTGGGAGCGGGGCTCGCCGAGGTTGCGGGCATGGGCCGTCCTTCCGGACCGGGGGCAGGAGAACCGGATGCCGGCGAGCCGGCCTCCACGGGCGACGAGCCGTCCGGTGACGTTCGTGCGCCCGGTGCGGTGTCATCCGGCCGGACCGATCGGTCCGAGACAACGCGATGTCGACACCGTTCGTCAAGTACTGAATGCGAAGGAGCTGCTCACAACGGCTGAGCGGTAGGCAGGCAGCCGGACTGAGCGGTCTGTAGGATGGGGTGGATCGGAAGGAGTGCCCGTGGTCGGCACAGCGAAGCCGGACGTCCGGGAACGGATCCTGGACGCGGCGGGGCGTCTGTTCTACGCCCGTGGCGTGCGTGCCGTCGGCATGCAGGAGATCATCGACGAGGCGGGCACCGGCAAGAGCGGGCTCTACGGTCACTTCGCCACCAAGGACGACCTCGTCGAGGCCTACCTGGAGCGCTGGTCGACGGCGTTGGCCGCGTCAGCCGACCGCGCCCTGCGGGAGGCCGGCGGGGACCCCGGGGATCGCATCGTCGCGGCGGTGACACACGTCGGCCAACGGGTCCTGCGGGAGGGCGGACGGGGGTGTCCCCTCCGCAACTATCTGGTGGAGTTCCCCGGCTCGGGCGACGGGGCCGGAGCCGGGAGCGGGCCGAGCGCCCTCGCCCGGCGCCGGTTGCGCGAGTCCCGCGCAGAGGTGGACCGGGCGGCGCGGGAGCTCGCCGGTCCGGTGGGCGGCCCGGTCCTGGCCGAGCAGGTTCGGCTCGTCGTCGACGGTCTCTTCGCGCGCGCCGCGCGCCGGTCGCCCGGTGACGACGCGCCACCGGTGGACGCCGTGCTCGCCGCGGTGGAGATGGTCCGCACCATGGTCGCGCACCATCGGGACCGCAGCTGACGGTGTGACGCCCTTGCCGGTGGCGCGGCCCGCGGATCGTTCATCTCCCCGGCGACCGTCCGGCACAGGGGTCCTCGTCGGCGCTCATCGCACGCGCGGCATCTCGGCGGTCTGCTCGGCGTCACGCCAGCCGTGACGGCCTCCCGGTAGCTGCGCGGTGGCGGCCGGCGCCGCCGTCGCGGCGTGGATCGCCTCCTGAGCGGCCGGGCCGAGGGTGTGCATCATGTCCGCGACCCGCCGACGGCGACGGGCGACGGCCTTGCGCTCCGGTACGCCGGGTGAGGTGGTCAGCTGCGGCTTCAGCGGAGGGAGCCCCTGGAGCTCGCCGGCCTCCTCCAGCTCGCGGGCGGCCTGGGCCGCGTCCTTCTCCTCGGACATGCCGATCGGTCCCTGACGACGGCCGTTCAGGAACTGCGCGACCACCGGCTCCTCGGAGGTCAGCAGCTGCTCGCGCGGCCCGAACATCGCCAGGTGCTTGCGGTACAGCAGGCCGATGTTGTCCGGCACGGTCTGGGCGGTGTTGATGTCGTGCGTGACGATCAGGAAGGTCGAGTCGGTCTGCGCGTTGAGGTCGATGATCAGCTGGTTCAGGTAGGCGGTCCGGACCGGGTCGAGACCGGAGTCCGGCTCGTCGAACAGGATGATCTCCGGGTCGAGGACGAGCGCACGGGCGAGCCCGGCGCGCTTGCGCATGCCCCCGGAGATCTCGCCGGGCAGCTTGCCCTCGTCGCCGCGGAGACCGACCAGCTCCATCTTGTCGAGGACGATGTCGCGGATCTGCGCCTCGGACTTCCTGGTGTGCTCGCGCAGCGGGAAGGCGATGTTGTCGAACAGGTTCATCGACCCGAACAACGCGCCGTCCTGGAACAGGACGCCGAAGAGCTTGCGGATGTCGTAGAGCCGGTTCTCCGAGCAGCGGAGGAGGTCCGTGTCGTGGATGACGATCGAACCGCGTTCCGGCTTGAGCAGGCCGATCAGCGACTTGAGGAACACCGACTTACCGGTTCCGGACGGCCCCAGCAGTACCGAGACCTCACCCGCCGGCAGCGTGAGTGTCACGTCGGACCAGATGTTCGCCCGGCCGAACGACTTCGTCAGACCCTCGACCTTGACCTCGACGCCCTTCACGGCGCACCTCCTCGTGTCGCCCCCCGCGGGTGCGGCGGTTCCGATACTGGGACAACGACACAAGTTCTGTCGAGTGTCTCACCAGAAGTGTCTCGTTCGGGGGACGAAGTCGCCTCAAGCTACTCCGTTCAGGTGATAGATGAGACAGAGAACGAAACTTGTATCAGTGACGCTCGTTTCACCCGCTGACCCGGTTCCGTGCTCCCCGCACTGCTGTGGACCGGTCGCTTCCCACCACCGTCGTCTCAGAGCAGAGGCCCCCGATGCAGCCCGACGTCGTGACCTGCGCCGCCTCCCCGTCCGGGGAGGCGTGATGCCCACACCGCCACTCGTCGCCCGCAGCGTGGCGCCGCTCGGCACGTTCTTCGCCTTCACGGCCGACACGTTCGTCGCCATGTTCAAGCGGCCGTTCCAATGGCGGGAGTTCGTCCAGCAGACCTGGTTCGTCGCCAGCGTGTCCCTCGGCCCGGCGATCCTGCTGGGCATCCCGTTCGTCGCCCTGGTGACGTTCCAGTTCAACCTCGTGCTGGTCGAGATCGGCGCGATCGACCTGAGCGGCTCGGGCTCGGCCTTCGCCACCGTCACGCAGATCGGGCCGGTCGCGACGACCTTCATCATCGCCGGCGCCAGCTCGACCGCGATCTGCGCCGACATCGGTGCCCGCCGGATCCGCGAGGAGCTGGACGCGATGGAGGTGCTCGGCATCGACGTCGTCCAGCGACTGGTGGTGCCCCGGGTCCTGGCGACCGCGGTCAACGCCTTCCTGCTGAACGGGGTCATGATCCTCATCGGCCTGGCCGGCGGCTACTTCTTCGCGGTCTACCTGCAGGACGCGAGCCCCGGCCAGTACATCGACTCGCTGACCCTGCTGGTCGGTTTCGACGACCTGGTGCACGGCGAGCTCCGCGCGGTCGTGTTCGGCGTCGTCGGCGCGCTCATCGGCTGCTACCGGGGGATGACCTGCAAGGCGGGTCCGCGCGGCGTGGGCAACGCCGTGAACGAGACCGTCGTCTACACGTTCCTCGCGTTGTTCCCGATCAACATCCTGCTGACGCAGATCCCCTACTCGCTCGGACTGGTGTGAGGACGTTGGCCATGCTCTCCTCCGTACGCAACGCCCTCGGGGCCCCGCTGCGGCTGCTCGACGACCTGGGACGGCAGGCCGAGTTCTACGGCAAGGGCGTCATCTGGATCCCCAAGGCGGTGAAGAGCTACAAGACCGAGCAGGTACGGCTCATCGCCGAGGTGGGGATGAGCACCGGTGCCCTCGCGGTCATCGGTGGCTCCTCGGTGATCACCTTCTTCATCACCCTGTTCGCCGGGGTCACCGGCGGCCTGCAGAGCTACGACGCGCTCGCGAACCTCCAGCTCGAGGCCCTCGGCGGCTTCGCATCGGCGATCATCAACCCCCGCCTCCTGGTGCCGATCATCGCCGGGGCCGCACTGGCGGCCACGGTCGGCAGCGGCTTCACCGCCCAGCTCGGTGCCATGCGCGTCTCCGAGGAGATCGACGCGCTGGAGGTGATGGGCGTGCGGTCGCTGCCCTACCTGGTCACCACCCGGCTGGTCGCCGGCATGATCACGATCATCCCGATCTTCGCGATGGCGATGGTCGGCGCCTGGGTGGGCTGGAAGACGACACAGGTCGGCTTCTTCGGGCTCTCCGAGGGGACCTTCGACCACTACATGCAGACGTTCATGCAGTGGCAGGACGTCCTCTACTCCTTCGCCCAGGCGATCGGAATCGCCGTCGTCGTGATCTCGATCCACACCTACTACGGCTACACGGCCTCGGGCGGCCCGGCCGGTGTCGGCCTGGCCGTCGGCAAGGCGGTCCGGACGTCGTTGATCGCGGTCCTGGCGGCCGAGCTGGCGATCTCCATGGCGCTCTACGCCGACTCCGACGCCTTCCGCATCACGGGATGACCAGGTGAACGACTCCTTCTTCACGCGGTTCAAGTACCGCGTCTACGCGCTGATCCTCATCGGTGTGGTGCTCGGCTTCCTGAGCCTGTGCACCGCCATGTACCTCAACGCCTTCGCCGACACGGTGCCGGTCACCCTGAAGGCCGACCGCTCGGGCCTGCAGATGTACCCGGGCAACCGCGTCCAGCTCAAGGGCGTCGACGTCGGGAAGGTCGGCTCGGTCTCGCTGGCCGACGGCGACCGCGGCGCGGTCGACATCGTCCTGGACATGGACGCCGACCGCATCGGCCAGGTGCCGGCCGACGCCCGGGTCTCCCTCGACCAGCTGACGGCCTTCGGTGCGAAGACCGTCCAGCTCACGATGCCCGCGACGCCGTCCGGCCGGATGCTGGCCGCCGGCGACCAGATCGCCACCGACTCGGTGACCGTCGAGGTCAACACCCTGTTCGACTCCCTCGACAGGATCCTCGACACCCTCGGGCCGCGCGAGGTCAGCGAGGTCATCGGGAACCTGGCGACCGCCCTCGACGGCCGCGGCGAGCAGGTCGGTGAGACCGCCTCGCAGCTGGCCGCGTACCTCAAGCGGTTCAACGCGAACCTCCCGCAGCTGCAGACCGACTTCCGCAAGGGCGCCGACCTGGCGAACCTCTACGGCGACGTCGCCGGTGATCTGGTGACGGTCCTCGACAACGGCGCGGTGACGAGTCGGACCATCGTCGAGCAGCAGGCCGACCTGGAGAGCTTCCTGTTCCAGATCTCCAGGGTGTCCCGGACCGGTGAGGCGTTCTTCCTCCAGAACCGGGACGGCATCCGGAACGTCACGCAGACCGCCCTGCCGACCACCGAGCTGCTGCGCGACTACTCCCCGATGTTCGCCTGCTGGCTCAAGGGCCTCGACAAGTCCCGGCAGCAGCTGGAACAGCAGCAGGGCAACACGGTGCCCGGCTTCGTGGGTCTGGTGACCCTCGAACCCGGCGACACCTCCTACACGAGCCCACCCGTCGTCGGTGCCGACAACGGCCCGGACTGCCACGGCATGCCGGACCTCGACGGGAGCGTGTTCCCGGAGTCCCTCATGAAGAACGTCGACAAGGGCGGCGAGCCCAACCCCGACGGCGACAACACCCTGCGCATCGGTGACCCGCCCCTGGTCACCCAGCTGTTCGGCCCGTTCGCCGGCGCCGGCCAGGAGCTCGGGCTCCCGGGCGAGCAGGTCCGTTCCGTCCCGGGTGGGCAGCCCGCGCCCGCCCCGGTCGATCCCGCGGCGCCCGTGCCGGCCGCGCCCGGCACGGAGTCCGCACCGCCGGCGGCGCCCCGCGAGAGCGGCGGCTTCCTCGGTGGCCTGTTCGGCGGGGAGGGCGGCCGATGAGCGAGATCTCCAAGGCCCAGAACATCACCGGGCCGCTGATCAAGACGACGGCGTTCGTCGTCGTGACGATGTTCGTGCTCGTCATCGTCAGCATCCAGATGGGTGCCGGCGGTACGGGCTTCGGTGCCCAGCGCTCCTACTCCGGGATCTTCACCGACACCTCCGGGGTCAAGGCGGGGGACTCGGTGCGGATCGCCGGGGTCGAGGTCGGCGCGGTCTCCGACGTGTCCGTCGTCGACTCCACCCTCGGGAAGGTCACCTTCACCGTCGACGCGACCCGCGAGCTGCCGGCCGACACGCAGCTGGCGGTCCGGTACCTGAACCTGACCGGCGACCGCTACCTCGAGGTCGCGCGGGGCCCGGCCGGGAACGGCGTCCTCGCCGAGGACGCGGTCATCCCGGTCGCCCAGACCCGACCGGCGCTCAACCTGGACGTACTCCTCGCGGGTTTCTCCCCGCTGTTCGAGGGGCTGGCCCCGGACCAGATCAACCAGCTCAGCTCCGACCTCATCTCGGTGTTCCAGGGGCAGGGCGGCACGATCGAGTCCCTGCTGAGCAGGGTCGGGTCGCTGACCAACACCCTCGCCGACAAGGACGCGGTGATCGGGTCGGTCGTCGACAACCTCAACACCGTGCTCGGCACCCTCGACAAGCGCGCCCCCGAGCTCGAGTCGACGATCACCGAGCTCCAGCAGCTGACCTCCGGCCTGGCCGGCGACCGGCAGCGGATCGGTGACTCGCTCGACGGCGTGAACCGCCTGACCAGCAGCGTCGACCAGCTCCTGGGCAAGGTCCGCGGGCCGCTGAAGGGCACGGTTGACCAGCTCGACCGCGTGGCGAAGCAGGCGAAGGCCGGCGAGGCCGCCATCGACGAGAACCTGTCCCTGCTGCCGGGTGCCTACCTGCGGGTCAGCCGCCTCGGCTCCCGTGGCGCGACCTACAACCTGTTCATCTGCTCGCTCCGGGTGAAGACGACCGGACCGACCGGTGACCCGGTCTACTCGCCCTGGCTCGGCCCGGCCGACAACGTCGACCGCTGCAAGTTCGGCAACTCCCCGCTGGAGACGCCGGAACAGCGCGAGGCGAACCCGATCCCGCAGCAGGACGCCGCGGACCAGGGCCAGGTCCCCGACCAGATCATCCGCACCGACGACACGTCCGGAGGCGGGCGATGAAGCTGAGATTCCGGGAGAAGAACCCGGTGACCATCGCGCTCGCGGGCCTCGCGATCCTGGGGGTCCTGATGGTCGCCTCGTTCCAGCTGGCCGAGCTGGAGGTGTTCGCGGGCAAGCGCTACGAGGCACGGTTCACCGAGGCGGGCGGGCTGCAGGCCGGCAACACCGTGCGGATCGCCGGCACCGAGGTCGGCCAGGTCCGGAGCGTGACGCTGGACGGCGCCGACGTCGTCGTCGACTTCACGGTCAAGGACGTTCGCCTGAACGACCTGACCTCGGCCTCCATCGGCACCCAGACCCTCCTGGGCGAGCGCAACCTCGAGATCCGTCCCGACGGCCGCGCACCGCTGCCCGACGACGTGATCCCGCTGGCCCGGACCACGGCTCCCTACAGCATCACCCAGGGGATCGAGGACCTCACCCGGCGCACGGGCGAGATCGACATGAAGCAGGTCAGCGCGGCGCTGGACACCTTCACCGACGCCTTCGCGAACACCCCGGACGACATCGGGCCCGCCTTCGAGGGCATCACCCGGCTGTCCCGCACGATCGCCAGCCGCGACGCGGCCATCGGCGACCTGCTCCAGCGCGCCGAGTCCGTGACCGGGGTGCTGAACCGGCAGACGGCCAAGCTCAGCACCCTGCTCATCGACGGCAACAAGCTGCTCGGCGAGCTGGAGGCGCGCCGGGAGGTCATCGGCGAGCTCCTGGTGACGACGCGACGCGCCACGGACCAGATCAACGGTCTCGTCGACGACCAGCGCAACCGGCTGGCCCCGGCCCTGAACGAGCTGAACGGTGTCCTGGCGATCCTGAAGCGCAACGAGGGCAACATCGTCTCGTCGATCCAGCGGGTCTCCAGCTTCATCACCGGTCTCGGTGAGGGCCTCGCCGGCGGTCCGTACTTCGCCGGCCACGGCGACCTCGGCAACGCCGGGCCCACGCTGTTCCCGGCGGCGGACTTCGTCCCCGGCCTCGCCGTCCCCACGACGCCTCGAGGGTGCCGCCCCCACACTGCCGTCCGTCGGCGGTCTCATCGGCGCGGGAGGCAACTGATGTCGCGCATCCGAGCCGGATCGCTGGTCCAGCGGGTCCTCGTCGTCGGGCTGGTCGCGGCGGTCGCCGTCGCCGGGCTGATCGTCCTGATCAACGGCCAGTCCCGCACCGGGGTCGCCTACTTCACCTCGGTCAAGAACGTCTACCCGAACGACCGCGTCCGGATCCAGGGCGTCGACGTCGGGAAGATCGTCTCGATCGAGCCGGCGGGCGACAAGGTCCGCATGGAGTTCACCTACGACTCGCAGTACGAGCTGCCCGCGGACGTCAAGGCCGCCGTCGTCTCCCCGACGCTGGTCTCGACCCGCTTCCTGCAGCTCGCCCCGGCCTACACCGGTGGGCCGACGCTGCCCGACGGCGGAGAGATCCCGGTGGAGCGCACCGCATCGCCGCTGGAGTTCGACGACCTGAAGAAGCAGCTCAACGAGCTCAGCACGGCGTTGGGGCCCGACAAGGCGAACCAGAACGGCTCGCTCTCCCGGTTCCTGGACATGGCGGCGGCCAACGCCGCCGGCCACCAGGGCGCCGCGTTCAACGAGATGGTCCGGCAGGCCTCGGCCGCGGTCGAGACCCTGTCCGAGGGGCGCGGCGACCTGTTCGGCACGATCCGCAACCTCCAGGCGTTCGTGACCGCCCTCAAGCAGGTCGACGGCCAGATCGTCGAGTTCAACCAGCGCCTGGACACCGTGTCCGGGGTCCTGACCGACAACGAGGACGAGCTGTCCGCCGCCCTGGACGGGATCTCCCGCGCCGCGAAGTCGGTGGACGAGTTCGTCGCCACCAACGGCCCGGTGCTGAACGACTCGGTCGAGCAGATCGGGGACCTGACCCGGACCCTCGCCAACTCGCGCGACGACCTGGCGACGATCCTGCACGTCGGTCCCAGCACCCTGATGAACCTGTTCAACATCGTGTCCCCCCGGACGCACGCGCTGTCCGGCAAGCTCGTCGTGGACAACCTGAACACCCCGGCCGACTTCGTCTGCTCGACGTTCACCGCGGCCACCCAGGACCCGGTCAAGGGCATCGACTACTGCAAGAGCAACCTCGGCCCGCTGTTGAACCTCCTGCGCATCCAGCAGCCGCCGATCGGCATCAGCCCGATCGGTGTGCCCGGCGGCGGCGGACCGACCGACAACCGCCCGGCCCGCGACGAGCCGTACCGGCAGCCGACCCCGGGACCCGAGGCCCCGCCGGACCTCGACGCGCCCGGCCTCGGTGGCCTGCTCGTTCCCCAGGGAGGCAACTGATGCGACGGACGAGACGCGCCGGCGCGATCGCCGCGCTGCTGTGCTGCACGCTGTCGCTGACCGCGTGTGACTACCGTGGACTCAACGACTTCACGCTCCCGGGCGTGCCGGGCGTGGGCGACGGGGCCTACACGGTCGAGATCGAGATGCGCAACGTCGCCGACCTCGTCCCCAACAACCCCGTGCGGGTCGGGGACCAGCCGGTCGGCAACATCTCCGACGTCCGGCTCGACGGGTGGAACGCCGTCGTCACCGTCACCCTGGACGGCGACGTCCAGCTCCCCGCGAACGTCACGGCGAAGGTCGGTCAGACCTCGCTGCTCGGTGCGAAGTACGTCGAGCTGGACGAGCCGACCGACGCACCCGTCGGACGGCTCACCGACGGCGCCCGGATCGGCCTGGAGCGCGCGGGCAAGTACCCCGAGACCGAGGAGGTCCTCGCCTCGGTCGCGACGCTGCTCAACGGCGGCAACCTGCAGAACATCAAGACGATCACCCGCGAGCTGAACAAGGCCCTGGGTGGGCGCACGGACGACTTCCGCAGCCTGCTGACCGAGCTGGAGACCTTCAGCCGCGGTCTCGACGACCAGAAGCAGGACATCACCCGGGCCATCGACGGGCTCGACCGGCTCGCGGCACGGTTCGCCGAGGGCGACCAGAAGATCGACGGAGCCCTGCAGTCGATCCCGCCCGCCCTGGCCGTGCTCAACCGCGAGCGGGCCCACCTCACCGACAGCCTCGTGGCGCTCGGTGAGTTCGGGAAGGCGACCGACGCGGTCGTCGCCGAGAGCTCGGACAACCTGGCCCGCAACCTCGACAACCTGACGCCGGCGCTGCAGGGCCTGGCCGACGCGGACAGGTCGCTGACCGACTCGCTCGGACTGCTCGGGACGATCATCTTCCCGCTGCGCAACTTCGGCGAGACCTTCCAGGGCGACTACATCAACTTCTGGCTGACCCTCGACCTGACGCTCGGGACGCTGGACCAGAACTTCCTCACCGGCACGCCGGCGCAGGGCCAGCTGATCCGGCTGCAGGAGATCATGAAGGCGGGCGGCAACGCCCTGGAGGCGGCGAACCCGCTGACCGCACCCGTGCTGCCACCGGAACCGGGCGCGCCGATCGGCGAGCCGGGCCTGGACCTGCTCGGCGGAGCCGTGCCCAACCAGCCGCCCCCGGGCCCGCCGTCGGGAACCCTCGAACGACCGGCCCCGCCGGAGCAGACCGAACGCGAGCAGCAGCAGGAACAGCAGCAGCCCGAGGCCCCCTCCGGCGGCCTGCTCGGCGGCCTGACGGGAGGCAACTGACGTGATCACCCGCTACGTCAAGATCCAGATCGCGATCTTCACCGTGCTGACCCTGGTCGCCACCCTGCTGATCGTCTTCTACTACGTCCGGGTTCCCCAGGTCCTCGGCATCGGCCGGATCGCGGTGACCGCGACCCTGCCCGCGGCCGGTGGCCTCTACCCGAACGCGAACGTCACCTACCGGGGTGTCACGGTCGGGACGGTCACCGACGTCGACCTGGACCCCGAGGGCGTCCGCATCCGGATGACGATCGACGAGGACCGGGTCCCGCCGAGCGGGAGCCGCGCCGAGGTGCACAGCGTCTCCGCGATCGGTGAGCAGTTCGTCGACTTCGTCCCCCAGGACCCGGCGGCGGCCCCGATGGCCGACGGCGACCACGTCCCGCTGGCGCTGACCTCGGTCCCGGTGCCGACGGCCGGCGTGCTGCAGGGGACCGACAACCTGTTGACCTCGGTCGACCAGCAGAACTTCACGACCGTGCTGACCGAGTTCGCCGACGCCTTCCGCGGCATCGGGCCCGACCTGGGCCGGCTGATCGACAACACCGGCCTCCTGGTCGAGGAGGCCGGCACCGAGCAGAACTTCGCCGCCACCGAGAACCTCATCGACGACTTCGAGGGGTTCGCCGATCCGCAGCTCGCGACGAGCGACTCCATCCGGAACTGGGGACGCAACCTGGCGTCCTTCACCGGGCAGCTGCGCGAGAGCGACGCGGCGCTGCGGTCGGTCCTGACCGACGGCAACCGGGCCGCCCAGCAGGCCGACTCCCTGCTCACCGACCTCAGTCGCAGCACCCCGCGGCTGCTGAGCACGACCGAGGTGCTGACCCGCCTCGCCGAGGCCTACCACGCGCCGATCGAGCAGATCCTCGTCGTGTACCCGATGTTCACGGCGTCGTCGCTGGTCATCGCGCCGGAGAGCGAGCCCGGGATCTTCCGGTTCAACCTCGAGACCAACGTGAACCAGCCCAACTGCGTCGAGGGCTGGATACCCGCGGGTCAGCCGGGCGGCCCGCGCAACGCGATGGAGACCGGGGACGTCCCGCTGCCGGCGAACAGCTACTGCAAGCTGCCCCAGGACGACCCGACGCTGGCTCGCAGCGCGCGCAACCTGCCGTGCTTCGAGCCCGGATCGCCCCCCGGGCGGCGCGCCGCGACCATCTTCGAGTGCCGTGGTTCCGGGTTCAGCCCCACCTCGGCCGGCCGTCTGACCCTGCGTCCGGAGACCGGACTGAACAACGAGCCCGCCTTCGAGCCGCTCGGAGCCATCGGAGCGGTGAGCTCACCGGCCACCCCGCAGGACCGGATGACCCTGGAAGGCCTGATGACGCCGGCACCGGCCCCGGTGCCGTCATGACCTGCGGCGACCCGGGGGAGGACCCCGGGAGTGAGACAGAATACGTGAGATGTCACGATCGACACGGTTGTGACGGCCGTCTCCCGAGCCGTCCCGCTGTCGGCGTCCGCCCCCGGGTGGGCGCCCCCGACCGGCACCGGCCCCCCTCCGTCCCACCCACCCCCGGGGTGGGGCGGTCCGGTACCGCTGACCTGAGGAGCTGACGTGGTGAGAAGCACTTCCCTCGACCGGAGGGAGTCCGCGGCCCCGGCCGACGACGACCCGGTGGCCGAGGCCGCCGGGGCCCCGGCCCGGACCGTCGACGAGGCCGCGCTCCCGGAGGCCCCGCCGGTCGCGGTGGGCGAGGAGCAGGACGACGCCCCCGAGACCGACCCGCAGGCGGGGTCCGCCGAGGACGGACCCCGGCCCCTCGTCCGACGGCTGGTCCTCGCCGGCTTCGTCGTGGCGCTGGTCCTGGCGGTGATCGCGGGTGTGCTCTGGAACGGCACCCGGGCGGCGCAGGCCGATCGGGTCGCCGCGCTGGAGAAGGCCCAGGCGGCGGCCGTCGAGCTGACCTCGATCAACTACGAGACCGCCGAGCAGGACGTCCGGCGCGTGCTGGACGGCGCCACCGGAGACTTCGGCGGGCTGTTCGCCCAGAACCTGGACTCCTACATCACCCTGGTGAAGGAGTCGAAGGTCGCCACCACGGGCGAGGTGACGGGCGCGGGGCTGGAGAGCCTCGACGGTGACACCGCCCGCGCCATCGTCGCGGTCAAGGCGACGGTGCACAACCGGACCGTCCCGAACGGTGAGTCGCGGTTCTACCGGATGGTGACCGAGCTCCAGAAGAAGGACGGCGACTGGCTGGTGGCACGAGTGGAGTTCGTGCCGTGAGGCGCGTGCTGCGTCCGATCGGACGCGCGGCGACCGCCGCCGCCGCTCTGCCGCTCCGCGGCGCCCGTGCCCTCGCGAGCTGGTGGCGGGACCGTCCCCGGATCGCGACCCGGGTCCTCGCCGGCGCGGCGGTCGCGCTCCTGGGCCTGGCCGTCGTGTTCGCCGTGCTGCAGGTCCGCGCCACGCAGGCCGCGGACGCCGGGGACACCGCACTGGCGGTGGCGAAGGAGTCGGTCCCGAACCTGCTCTCCTACGACCACCGCAGTATCAAGACCGACCTGGACGCCCGCCTGAACGAGGTCGGCGGCCGCTTCAAGGACGACTACCGGAGCCTGGTCCGGGACATCGTCATCCCGGCGTCGGACCGCGACCAGCTGGTCACGCAGACCTCGGTCGCCGCGGCGGGCGTCGCCGAGCCGGCCTCGCCGGACCGGGTCCGGCTGACGATGTTCCTGAACCAGACCTCCACCCGGGCGGGGCAGCAGCAGCCCACGCTGTCCGGGTCGCGGGTCCTGGTGACGATGGAGCGCGACGGTGACCGCTGGCTGGTGACCGAGCTCAACCCGGTCTGAACCGGTTCCCGACGACGGCGCCGGGCCGCGGCGCGACCACGGCCCGGCGCCGTCGTGCTCGTCGCGAGGTCGGACGTTCGTCGCCGACAAACTAAAACAATTAGGCTATTGTCTTTAGGGAGTGGCGCCCGGCAGTCGGTCGCCGTCCTCCACAGGGGTGTGCATGGAACGGATCGGATCCTTCGTCGACGGTGCCTGGACCGACCGGGGCGCCGACCCGCTGCCGGTTCTCGAGGCCGCGACCGGGGAGGCGCTCGGTGAGGTCGTCCCGGCCGGCCCGGACGAGGTGAGCCGCGCGGTGGCGGCGGCCGGACGCGCCCGCGCCGGATGGGCGGCCACACCGCCCGCCGAGCGGGCCGACGTGCTGGACCGGTTCGCCGCGGCGCTGACCGCCCGCGCCCGGGTGACGGCGACCGAGGTGTCCCGGGAGAACGGGATGCCCATCCGGCAGTCCGTGGCGGCGAACGGGCACGGCGCCGCGGTGATCCTCGGCTACTACGCCGGACTGATCCGCGACGGCCTGCCGGACGACCACCGCTCGGGGCCGCTCGCCCGGTCGATCGTCCGGAGGCTGCCGATCGGCACGGTCGCGGCGATCACCCCGTGGAACTACCCGCAGGCGCTGGCCGCCATGAAGCTCGGCCCGGCGCTGGCCGCGGGATGCCCGGTCGTGCTCAAGCCCGCCCCGGAGACGACGCTGGACGCCGTCGCGTTCGCGGAAGCGTCGCTCGCGGCCGGTCTGCCGCCCGGGGTGCTCGGGATCGTGGCCGGCGGCCGGGAGACGGGCGCCGCGCTGATCGCCGAGCCGGACGTCGCGAAGGTCGCGTTCACCGGCTCCACCGGCGCCGGGCGCGCCATCGGCGCCGAGTGCGGCAGCCGGCTGCGGCCGGTGACGCTGGAGCTCGGGGGCAAGTCCGCCTCGATCGTGTGCGACGACGCCGACCTGGACCTGTTCGCCCGCTCGCTCCCGGCCGTCTCGCTCGCCAACAACGGTCAGACCTGTCACGCGTGCACCCGGATCCTCGTCCCCCGGTCCCGCTACGACGAGCTGCTGGAGCTGGTGACCGAGACCGTCCGCGCGCTGCCGGTCGGCGACCCGCTGGACCGGGGCACCGCGATCGGGCCCCTGGTCAGCGAGGCCCAGCAGCGCCGGGTGCTCGGCATGGTGGAGGCCGGCCGCACCGCGGGCGCCCGGATCACCACCGGCGGGGGAGTGCCGGCCGGTCTGGAGCGCGGGTGGTTCGTCGAGCCCACCGTCGTCGCCGGTGTCGACAACTCCGCCGCGATCGCCCGGGAGGAGATCTTCGGCCCGGTGCTGTGCGTGATCCCCTACGCCGACACCGACGACGCGGTCCGGATCGCGAACGACTCGCCCTACGGCCTCGGCGGCACGGTGTGGACCACCGACACCGAGCGGGGCGTCGCGCTGGCCGCCCGCGTGGAGAGCGGGACCGTCGGCGTCAACCACTACGCGCTCGACCCGAACGCCCCGTTCGGCGGCGTCAAGGACAGCGGCCTCGGCCGCGAGCTCGGCCCCGAGGGGCTGGCGCCCTACCTGTCGGTGCGCTCGGTCTACCTGCCGCCGGCAGCCTGAGAGGAACCCCGCCATGACCCAGCCCGCGCCGTCCACCAGCAGGACCGACGGTCCTGCGGTCCGGTACGAGACCCGCGGCGCCGTCGCCGTGGTCACGCTGAACCGCCCGCACGCCATGAACGCCGTGAACGCGGCCCTGTCCGAGGCCGCCGGTGAGGCACTCGAGGCCGCGAACGCCGATCCGGCGGTCCGCGCGATCGTCCTCACCGGCGAGGGCCGCGCGTTCTGCGCGGGCGCCGACCTGAAGGAGGTGGCGCGCGGCCACCGCATCGACGCGCAGGGGCACCCCGAGTGGGGCTTCGCCGGGATCGTCCAGCACTGGGTGGACACGCCGGTGATCGCCGCCGTCAACGGGTTCGCACTCGGTGGTGGGACGGAGATCGTCCTGGCCTGCGACCTCGCCGTCATCGACGAGACCGCGACGCTCGGCCTGCCCGAGGTGCGCCGCGGCCTGTTCGCCGCCGCAGGCGGGGTGATCCGCCTCCAGCGGCAGGTGCCGCTGAAGATCGCCCTGGAGATGACGCTGACCGGCGAGCCCGTCGACGCCGCCACCGCCAGGGAGTGGGGACTGGTCAACCGGGTCGCTCCGGCCGGGACGGCCCTCGACGTCGCGCTGGAGCTCGCCGGGACGATCGCGGCGAACGCGCCGCTCGCCGTCCGGCAGAGCAAGCACGTGGTGCACGCGACCCACGCCGGGGGATCGGTCTGGGAGCCCGAGGTGTGGGCGGTCAACCGGGAGGCGGTACGGGTGGTCTTCGGCAGCCGGGACGCCCGCGAGGGGGCCACGGCGTTCGCCGAGAAGCGCGAGCCGCGCTGGGAGGGCCGATGACCGGCGCCGCGATCGCCGGTCCGCAGACCACCGGGCTCGGCGAGTGTCTGCCCGTCGTCGCCCCCGCCGGAACCACAGTCGAGGAGACCCGCCCATGACCCGCCCCCTCGCCGCGCTGCGCGTGATCGACCTGTGCGACGGCCCGGCCGGGCTCTGCGCCACCCTGCTGGCCGACCTCGGTGCGGCCGTGGTCCGGGTCGAGCCGCCCGCGGGGGCACGGTCGCGGTCGGAGGAGCCCGTCCTGCACGGCGTCGGCCTGCCGTATGTCCTGCGTGGCCGCGGTGTGACCCCGTGGAGCCTGGACCTGGCTGAGGAGGGGGACCGGGAGCGTCTGCTCGCCGCGGCCGCGGAGGTCGACATCGTGGTGCTCGACGGGCCGGCCGCGGCGCTCCTGGACCCGGACGAGCTGCGCCGCCGGCTCCCCGGACTCGTCGTCGTCGCGCTGACGCCGTACGGCCTGACCGGTCCCCACCGGGACCGGGTCGTCACCGACGCGGTCCTCACCGCCGTGGGCGGGGTGCTGTCGCGCTCCGGGCTCCCGGGCGAGCCGCCGCTGCTGCCCCCGCCCGGCCTGGCCGACGGGACCGCCGCGGTCCAGGCGGCATGGGCGGCCCTCGTCGCCCACGTCCACGCGTCGCGGACCGGGCGGGGCGAGCTGGTCGACGTGTCGGCCCACGAGGCGGTCGTGCACGGGTTCGACCCGGGGTTCGGCACCCAGGGATCGGCGGCCGCCGGCCGGTCGGAGGACTTCCCCCGGGACCGGCCGGACGCCCGGGCCTTCTACCCGGTCTTCCGCTGCGCCGACGGCCACGTCCGCATCTGCCTGCTGGCCACGCGTCAGTGGCGTGCGATGTTCGCGTGGCTGGGGTCGCCGGAGGAGTTCGCCGACCCGCGGTACGACACCATCCCGGCCCGCTTCGCGGCGGCCGACCGGCTGCACCCGCTGATCGCCGAGCTGTTCGCGGGCCGCAAGCGCGCCGAGCTCGTCGACGAGGGCGCCGAGCGGGGGATCCCGGTCGGCGGTGTCCTCGCCCCGTCCGAGGCCATCGAGGAGGCCCACTTCCGGATCACCGGCGCGCTCCGGCCCGTCGCGGTCGCCCCGGACCTGGAGGCGGTCGTCCCCCAGGGCTTCGCCACCGTGGACGGGGTCCGGGCCGCGGCCGAGGACCCGGTCGCCACGATCGTCGACGGCCACCCGTCGTTCCCGGAGCGGGCGCCCGTCACCCGGGACCCCTCGTCGTCCGAGCGTCCCCTCGCGGGCCTGCGGGTGCTGGACCTCGGGGTCATCGTGGCCGGCGCCGAGGCCGGACGGCTCTGGGCCGACCAGGGCGCCGAGGTGATCAAGGTCGAGAACGCGGGGTTCCCGGACGGGCTCCGGCAGTCCCGCCGCGGCGCGGGGATGAGCGCCTCGTTCGCCTGGGGGCAGCGCAACAAGCGCAGCATCGGGCTCGACCTGCGCACAGCTCGGGGGCGTGAGCTACTCCGCGCACTGGCTGCCGACGCCGACGTGCTGCTCGCCAACTTCAGGCCGGGCACGCTCGCGAAGCTCGGACTCGGTGCCGAGGACCTGCGCGCGGTCGCCCCGCGGCTGGTCGTCTGCGACAGCAGCGCCTTCGGCGCCTCCGGGCCGTGGAGCGGGCGGATGGGGTACGGGCCGCTGGTCCGGGCCGCCACCGGGCTCTCCTCGCTGTGGGCGGTCCCGGGGCGCGACGACGCGTTCTGCGACGGCGCGACCGTGTTCCCCGACCATGTCGCCGGAGCGGTGTCCGCGCTCTGCTCGCTGGCCGCGGTGATCGGCCGCGACCGTACCGGGCGGGGCGCGGCGATCGAGATCTCGCAGGCCGACGTCGCCCTGACCCTGCTCGGCCCGGTGCTCGCCGCCGAGTCCGTCGAGCGCGGTGCCGGTGCCACGGCGGGCCGCGCCGATCTCACGGGCGTGTTCGCCTGCGCCGGCGACGACGAGTGGGTGGTCGTCCAGGCCCGCGACGGGCGGGACTGGGACCGCCTGCGCACCCTGGTCGGCGGAGACGCGTCGGGGGCGTCCACCCCGGCGCAGCGTCGCGACCCGGACGGTCCGGCGCACCGGGCCGTCGCGTCCTGGGTGGCGACCCGGTCACCGGCGGAGGCCGTGCGGGACCTGCAGGCCGCGGGCGTCCCGGCGGGGGCGATGGTGCGCCTGCCCGAGGAGCCCGACGACGAGCACCTCGTCGCGCGGGGCGCCTTCTCGACGATGGAGCACCCGGACCTGCCGGTGGCGCTGCCGGCGAACACCGGCCCGGCGCGGTTCTCCTCGTTCCCGGTGCCGGCGCTCGCTCCTGCGCCCCGGCAGGGGGAGCACACCCGGGAGATCGCCCGGGAGCTGCTGGGGCTGTCCGACGCCGAGATCGAGGAGCTGCTCGAGGCGGGTGTGCTGCAGGAACCCACTCAGTAGGTCCGCCGGCACCGGCGGTCGAGGAGGTCGAGCAGGTCGCGGCGGAACACGTCGTCGTCGCCCGCGACCATGTGGCCGGTGCCCGTCAGTGCCCGCTCATCCCGCCGTCGACGGCGAGCGTGGCCCCGGTGACGTAGCCGGATGCCGGCGTCGCGAGGAACAGCATCGCCGCGTCCAGCTCGCGCTGGGTGCCGAGCCGGGCCAGCGGGAGCCCGGACAGGAACCCGTCGAGCACGTCGTCGGGCATCTCCCCGGTCATCTCGGTCCGGACGAAGCCCGGCGCCAGGGCGTTGACGCGGATGCCGCGGCGGCCGGCCCACTGCTGGGACAGGTCGCGGGTCAGCCCGAGCAGGCCCGCCTTGCTCGCCGAGTACGCGGCCTGGGGGAGCCGGGAGGCGACCAGGCCGAGGGCGCTCGCGACGTTGACGATCGCCGAGCCGGGGGGCATGTGCCGGGCGCACGCTCTGGCCATCCAGTAGGCGCCGTTCAGGTTGGTCTCGAGGACTCGGCGGAACCCGGCCGGCTCCTCCCGCAGCGCGGGGACGACGGTCGAGACCCCCGCGTTGTTGACGAGGACGTCGACCCGGCCGAACTCCGCGACCGCGGCCTCGACCGCCCGTTCGCAGGCGTCCTCGTCCGACACGTCGGCAGGCACCGCGAGGTGTCTGCGGCCCCGCGCGGTGACCGAGGCGCCGACCTCACCGAGCCGGTCGGCGCGGCGGGCGACCAGGACCACGTCCGCGCCGGCCTCCGCCAGAGCACCGGCGAACCCGGCGCCGAGACCGGAGCTGGCGCCGGTGACGACCGCGACGCGACCGTCCAGCCGGAAGAGGTCGTACAGGCCGGTGGCTCCCGCGGCGTCCTCGCCGCGTCCCGAACGAGACATGCGATGTACTATGTCACATGTCTCATCGAGTCCCGGCGTCAGCGCCGGTGCCGGTGTCAGTGACGGTGTGCCACGCCGTCGAGGAATGCCCGGATCGTGGCGACGAAGAGCTCCGCGCGGTTCAGGGAGTGGGCATCGACGGCCCGTGCGAGCTGTGGGGTCAGCGCCGGGTCCTCCATCGGGAACGGGTTGTCGCCGCTCTGGGACCGGTCGCCCACCGCCTCGGTCAGTGCGCTGCCCAGCGTCAGCTTCTCCAGCCCGTCGAGGAGCAGCACGTGGTCCTCCAGCGGGATGGGGCAGGACCGGAGCCGCTCGGCCGCCGCCTCGTGGCTGCGGACCAGCACCTCGCGCGGGAGGAACTGCAGGAGCAGGGGGGCCGCCGACGGGTGGGCCAGGATCGTCGCGCGGAAGTTGAGGGCGAGCAGGACGAAGAACTCCGTCCACGGGGCGTCGACGGCGACGTCGGGGACCGGCGTGTCGCGCACGACGGTGCGGGCGATCTCCGCCATCAGCCCGGCGCGGTCGTCGAAGTGGTGGTAGAGCGACGGCGTGCGCACACCCAGGCGTTCGGCGAGCCGGGGCATGCTGAATGCCTCGTAGCCGTCCTCGTCCACGAGGGCGAGGGCGGCGCGCGCGATCGAGCGTCGGGTCAGCGGAGCTGCCTTGAATACGGGCACCCGTCAAGTATGCAGCACCTTTGCGTCATCGTTTGACCCCCGACGCCTAAAGCCTTAAGGTTTTTCGTGTTGCCCGCCGAGTGACGGGTGGACGGAAAAGGCGGTGGTTGCTCATGAGCGAGCGCACCCCGGGGGAGACACTCGACCTGGAAGTCCGGTCGAGGACCGAGGTCGCCGATGACGTGGTCGCCCTGGAGCTGGCGGACCCGGCGGGTGGCGAGCTGCCCGCGTGGGAGCCCGGGGCGCATGTCGACCTGGTCCTGTCGCCGGGGCTCGTGCGTCAGTACTCGCTCTGCGGCTCCCGCGAGGACCGCGGTACCTGGACGGTCGCGGTGCTCCGCGAGGAGGACGGGCGCGGCGGGTCCCGGGAGGTCCACGACCGGATCGCCGTCGGGGACAAGGTCGCGATCCGCGGTCCCCGCAACCACTTCCCGCTGGTCGACGCCGAGTCCTACGTGTTCGTCGCCGGCGGCATCGGGATCACCCCGATCCTGCCGATGGTCGCCGAGGTCGACCGCCGCGGTCTGCCGTGGCGACTCGTCTACGGCGGGCGTTCCCGGTCCCGGATGGCGTTCGCCTCCGAGCTCACCGACCGCTACGGCGAGCGGGTCACGCTGCACCCGCAGGACCGGTCCGGGCTGCTCGACCTCGACGGGATCCTCGCCTCGGCCCCCGCCGGAGCCGCGATCTACTGCTGCGGCCCCGGGGCGTTGCTCGACGCGATCGAGGAGCGGCACGCCGAGCGGCCCGGGGCCGGTCCGCTGCACGTGGAGCGCTTCGCCCCGCGGACCCGGCAGGAACCGGCGGGCGGCGTCGGGGGTGACGAGGGCTTCGAGGTCGAACTCGCGTCGTCGGGCCGGGTGGTGCCGGTCCCGGCCGGCGTGAGCGTCGTCGAGGCGCTCGAGGAGGCCGGCGTCCCCGTCGAGACCTCCTGCCGGGAGGGCACCTGCGGCACCTGCGAGACCGCGGTGCTCGGCGGTACCCCCGACCACCGGGACTCGATCCTCGACGACGACGAGCGCGCCGCGGGTGACGTCGTCTTCCCCTGCGTCTCCCGGGCCACGAGCGCCCGTCTGATCCTCGACCTCTGAACGTATCGGCCGGTCCGCGACATCCGGCGGACGAGCACGGCACGCATGCCACGAAGGGAACAACGATGACCCGCTCCATCGCGCCCCGCGAGGACCGCATCCGGCGGACGCTCCAGCACCTCCGTGACGACAGCACGGACCGGTTCGACGAGGTCGCCTCGTTCGAGCCGCACGAGTTCACCGACCCGGAGGTCGCCCGGACCGAGCGGGACCGCGTGTTCGGCGAGGTGCCGTCGATCATCGCCCACGGTTCCGAGCTCCCGCGGCCGAACGACTTCATCACCCGGCAGATGCCCCGCAACAAGGTCATCGTCGTGCGTCAGAAGGACGGCGGCGTCAAGGCCTTCGTCAACCTCTGCCGCCACCGGGGCGCGTTGCTGGAGGAGCAGGAGTCCGGCCGCTGCCGCCTGTTCTCCTGCGGCTACCACCGCTGGTCCTACGACACCGACGGCAGCCTCCGCGCCGTCACCCGCGACAACACCTTCGGCGACATCGACCGGTCGCAGTTCGGTCTCGTCGAGCTCCCCTGCGAGGAGCGGCACGGGTTCGTCTGGATCGTCGACCGGGCGGGCGCCGAGATCGACGTCGCCTCCTGGCTGGGCGAGGACATGGACGGGATCATGTCCGGCTACGGCATCGAGAAACTCGTCGCCGTCCGGTCCGAGGGCTTCGACGAGCCGGTCAACTGGAAGGTCATGCAGGACGCCTTCCTCGACGGCTACCACATCCAGTACGCGCACCCCAACACCGCGGCCAAGCACATCCACACCAACGTCCTGACCATCGAGGACTTCGGCCGTCACTGCCGATTCATCGCGCCGCGCAAGACGATCGACAAGTACCTCGACGAGGACCCGGGGGACACGAGCCTGGACAAGCACATCACCGAGACCCACTTCCTGCTCCCGAACAGCACCCTGCTGCGCCAGCCCGACCACTTCCAGCTGCTGACCTTCCGTCCGCACCCCACCGACCCGGGCCGGTGCCGGATGGAGATGCGCCTGATGGTCCCGCCGGTCGAGGAGTCCGGGATGAACCGCGACAAGTGGGAGCGGTTGTGGGACAAGAACTGGAACATCCTCATCGCCGTCCTGCACGAGGAGGACTTCCCGCTGCTGCGCAGCTCCCAGGAGGGGATGGCCAGCGCGGACGGCGGCTCGATGCTGCTCGGCCGCAACGAGGTCGCCAACCAGGTGTTCCGGCGGGAGCTCCGGAAGCTGACGTCGTGATCCTCCACGAGTGGTACCGCTCGGTGCCCGAGGACCTGCGCACCGGGCTCCGGGCGCTGCTGGACGACGCGGCCGGGCACGACGCCGAGGCGGGCTTCCCCAGGGTGCGGCCGGACGACGGCCCGGACGTGCACCATCTCGTCGTCCACCTGCTGCCCGACGAGCGGGAGGTCGTGGAGGACCGCGGGGTGCCGGTCCTCGCGGCCTACCTGCAGCTCCGGGTCGCGTCCGACGGCACCGCGGTCGCGCGGTACGTCGTGCGGCCGGATCTGCGGTCCCGCGGTGTCACCACCCTGCTGTTCGAGAAGATCGGGCTGGACGTGCACGCCCCGGACGGCTGGGCCGGGACCGGTGCCCGGGAGGTACGGATCTGGGCGCGCGGGGACCACCCGGCCGCCCGTCGGCTCACCCGGCGGTTCGGGTCCCACGACATCTCCCGCACCCGGCACCAGTGGAACCTGCTGGCCCCGGTGCGCGGGCTGCGCCGCGACGACCTGCTCGCCGAGGTGCCCGCGGCCGCGGAGGTCGACGTGCGGGACGTGACCGGGCCCGACGAGCCCGCGGCGGTCCGCGGGATGCTCGGGACCCTCGCCGGTGACCCGCCCGCCGACGGGGCACTGGTCCGTGTGGCCGGCCGGTCCGGTGTGGACGGCGCCGTGTGGGTCGACGTCGCGGCGGACGAGGCGACCGAGTACGGCACCGCCGGCCGGATCCACGGCCCGGCGGTGTGGCCCGACGGGCGCGCCGACGCCACCCGCGCCGCGCTCCTGGTCGCGGCCATGGAGGAGATCGCCGGTGCCGGCCTGCCGGTCGCCGCGCTCGTCGTCGACGGCGACGACGACCGGCTCGTCCACCTGACCCGAGCGCTCGGCTTCGTGCACGAGCGGACCGACGCGGAGTACCTGCTGCGATGAGTGACACGACGACGGACCCGGCCACGGGGCGCACGGCGCCCGTTCTCGGCGACGGGGTCCCGGACGACCTGCCCGCGGTCGTCGCACGGCACGGCCAGGTGGTCGCCGCCGGCGACCTGGAGGCCACCCTGGCCGACTTCCGGCCCGACCGGGTCGGCCAGCTCGTCGCCTCGGCGCGGCTGCCCCGGACGATGGTCGGCAGCGAGGTGCTGAGCATCGAACGTCAGGCCGACGGGCTCATGGCGGCCCACATCCGCTACCGGCACGCCGACGGCGACACGACCGTGCTGCGGTCCCGCTGGGTGCGGCTGCCACAGGGCTGGCGGGTGTCGGAGGTGCGCAACGTGCCCGACACCCCGCCGGTCCTCGAGCCCCTGCCGGCCTACGACGACGACCTCCACGCCCCGCACCGGGCCGGGCTGGCCGCCGGTGAGCTGCGCATCCAGCGTTGCGGCCGGTGCGGCGAGTGGATATGGGCGCCCCGGGCGCTGTGCCCGGCCTGCCACGGGACCGACCTGGACTGGCCGGTCGTCGAGCCGTCGGGGTCGGTCTACTCGTGGACGCGGACCTGGCAGCCGTTCGCCCGGGAGGTGAGCGGGCACGTCCCTTACGTCGTCGTCCTGGTGGAGCTCGACGGCGCCGGTCGCCGGCGGGTGCTCGGCGTGCTGCGCGACGGGGACGCGACGACCCCGGCCGTCGGCGACCGGGTGCGGGGCGAGTTCGACCGGACCGGCGACGGCGCGGCCCTGCTGCGCTGGCGGATCGTGGAGGGGACCCGATGAGCGGGATGCGCGGGGCGGCGGCGGTCGTCGGGATCGGGCACACCCCGTTCCACAAGCGGGGCGAGGGCCCGGCGTCGGCGCTGCGCCTGACGCTGGAGGCCGTCCTGGCCGCCTGCGCCGACGCCGGGATCGACGCCCGGGAGCTCGACGGGTTCGTCTCCTACGCCAACGACCAGAACGAGGGCGTCGCCCTCGCCGCGGACCTCGGGGTCCGCGAGGTCCGCTGGTCGACGATGGTGTGGGGCGGTGGCGGCGGCGGGGTCGCGGCCGCCGTCAACGCCGCCGCGGCGGCCATCGCGGCGGGCCAGGCCGAGACGGTCGTCGTCTACCGGGGGATCACCGAGGCCGACGACGGCCGCGGCAGCTACGGCAAGGGCCACTTCCCGCCGCTGCTGCACGACCACGGCGTCCTCACCCCGGTCCAGATCTGCGCGCTGCGGACGCAGCGGATGATCGAGGTGGACGGGGTGCCCCCGTCGGCACTGGAGGCCCTCGTCGCGGCCGACTACCGGCACGCGTCGACGAACCCGGTCGCGGCCGGCCGCGACCGGGCGCTCGACCACGAGACCTACGCCGACGCGCGCTGGATCTCCGAGCCGCTGCGGCTCTTCGACTGCTCGCGGGAGAACGACGCGGCCGGTGCGGTCGTGCTGACCACCGCCGAACGGGCCCGCGGTCTCGCGACCACGCCCGCGTACGTCCTCAGCGGGGTCCAGGGGGCCGCGCGCGGCTGGTGCGAGTCCGCCGAGAACGACGAGCCCTACACCAGCGCCGGCTTCCACCCGGCGATGGTGGACCGGCTCTGGTCCGACGCCGGGGTGAAGCCGGGCGAGGTCGACGTCGTCCAGGTCTACGAGAACTTCAGCGGCCCCGCCGTCGCCGCGCTCATCGACCTCGGTCTCTGCCCGCCCGGCCCGGCCGCGGGGGAGTTCATGACGGTCGAGAACCTGTCCGCGCCGGACGGGCGGCTGCCGATCAACACCGCGGGCGGCAACATCGCGGAGGGGTTCGTGCACGGGATCGGCCTGGTGCTCGAGGCGGTGCGGCAGATCCGGGGCACCTCGGCCAACCAGGTCCCCGGGGCGCGGTCGTCGCTGCTGCTGGGGGGACCGATGGCGCCCCTGGTCAGCGCGACCCTGTTCGGTTCGGAGGAGATGCTCGGGAAGCGGTGAGGGCGCGGGCTCAGGGGAGGAACGCCGGCAGCACGAAGGTCCGGAGCTCCTCGCGCAGCGCGTCCTCGGTGACGACCGACCGGTCCCGTTCGAGCAGCAGCAGGTTGACCCCGGCGATCCAGCGGGCGGCCGCGCGCAGGTCGAGGTCCGAGCGCATCTCACCGCGGGTGATGGCGTCGAGGAAGATCGGCTCCCACATCAGCAGGGTGATGCCCTCGGCCAGGGTGTGCCCGCCGAGGGTGCGCCCGACCAGGCCGTGCTGTTCGGAGACGATCAGGAGCTGGACGACCGGGTCCCGGCTGCCCTTGTCGATGTTGTAGATCAGTCCCTCGACCAGCCGGTCGGCGAACGTCGGCCACCGCTGGATGTGGGCCTGCATCCGCGGCACGTTGATCAGGGCGCGTCGCTCCACGGCGGCGACGACGAGCGCTTCGCGGTCGGCGAAATGGCGGTAGAGGGTCGCGCGGGAGACCGACGCGGCCTTCGCGACGTCCTCCATGGTCGTCTTCGCGACCCCGAAGCGGCCGAAGCGCTCCTCCGCCGCGCGGAGCAGCCGTTCCCGGACTCCGCCCCCCGCCCGTCTCAACGACTCCGACGGACCTGCTGTCATGGCCGGAGTGTAGCTGTGGTCCGGGCCGACCCGATCCGACACGGAACCGCGCGTCGCACCCTGTGCACCGCCATGACTCCGCTGCGTGACGCCCGGTCCGTCCGATCGTTCTCCTGTGTGGACCGGCACGCAGGCGTGCCGGCGGGTCCCGCCGTCGCCGGGAATGGTGTTCACCCTGTCCGCCGTTCGTCGAAAGGTTTTCGGTAAAGCGTCTTGACGGCTTTGCCTAGAGTCTTTAGGCTACGACTCGTTCCGACGGATCCTGGCAATGTGGGCCGGACCTCTTGACCGTCTGACCAGCGGAGATGCAATGAAGCAGTTCGAGAACTACGTCAACGGTCGCTGGGCTGCGGCGAGCGGTCCATTTATCGAGGTGGACGATCCGTCCACCGGTGAGATCATCGGATCGGTCCCCGACAGCGGCGCGGACGTGGTGGACCAGGCGGTCGGTGCCGCGCGGGCCGCCTTCGAGGGCCCGTGGGCCCGGATGCGCCCCCAGGACCGCGCCCAGGTCCTCCGGGACCTCGCCTCCGCGCTGGACTCCCGCTTCGACGAGCTGTCCGACGAGCTGGTGCGCGACACCGGCTGCACCGCGCGCCTGTGCGGGATGCTGCAGGTCGGCGGTCCGCTCGGGCACCTGCGCGACTTCGCCGAGATGTCGGCGTCGCTGGCACCGACGGCCTTCCCGATGCAGACGACCCCCGGCTTCGGGCAGTGGGAGCTGCACCGCGAGCCGGTCGGCGTCGTCGCCGGGTTCACCCCGTACAACTTCCCGCTGTTCATCGCCGTCTGGAAGGCGGCCCCCGCGCTGCTGACCGGCAACACGGTGGTCCTGAAGTCCTCGCCGCTCACCCCGTTCGGCCTGGAGGCGCTGGCCAGGGCCGCGGACGAGGTCGGCCTCCCGCCGGGCGTGCTGAACCTGGTGCACGGCGACCGCACGGCCGGCGAGGCCCTGGTCGCGCACCCCGGAGTGGATCTCGTCAGCTTCACCGGCAGCACCGCCGTCGGCACGCGGATCATGGCCTCGGCCGCGGCCACCGCGAAGGAGGTCCTGCTGGAGCTGGGCGGGAAGTCCCCCGCCGTCGTGCTGCCGGACGCGCCTGCCGAGCTCGCGGTCCGCGGCACGCTGTTCAGCAGCATGATGCACAGCGGGCAGGCGTGCGTGGCCACGAGCCGCATGCTGGTGCCGGACTCGCGGTACGACGAGTTCCTGGACCTGCTGGCCACCCGCGCCGGCCAGCTGACCGTGGGAGCCGCGACCGAGCTGACCTCCGACGTCGGCCCGGTCATCTCCGCGGCCCAGCGGGACAAGATCGAGAAGTTCGTCGCGGGCTCCGTCGAGCAGGGCGGACGCGTCGTCGCGGGGGGCGAGCGACCCACCGGTGTGCCGGAGGGTGGGCACTACGTCGCCCCGACGGTGCTCGCGGTGGACACCGACAACGTCGCCGCCCGTGAGGAGATCTTCGGACCGGTCCTGGCGGTCGTGCGCTACTCCGGTGTCGACGACGCCGTCCGGATCGCCAACGACAGCGAGTACGGGCTCGCCGCCTCGGTATGGGGCACCGACCTCCAGGCCGCGCGCGCCGTCGCCGCGCGGCTCGAGAGCGGTCTGACGTGGATCAACGACGTGGCCGCGGCGGACGTCGCGCGCACGCCGTTGTCCGGCCGCAAGCGCAGCGGGGTCGGCTCCGAGCTCGGCGTCGACGGCCTGCACGCCTACACCAAGGTGAAGAGCCTCTACACGGCTCTCGACACCGACATCGACGGCCGTTCCTACGGCGCCGTCGGTCTCGACTGGGACTGAGAGGACGACCGTGTCAACCGAACTGACCGTGGACGTCGACCGGAACACCTGCGCCGGTCACGGCCGCTGCTACTCCCTCGCTCCCGAGGTGTTCGACGCCGACGACGAGGGCTTCCCGGTCCTGCTGGCCGCGAACGTCTCCGGTGCCGCCGCCGACGAGGCGCGTACGGCGGCACGCAACTGTCCCGAGCGGGCGGTCCTGCTCGATCACCCCACGAGCTGAGCACTCCCGACACCGCCGAGGAGCCACCACATGACCACCAGCACCCCCAGCACGGCCGAGACCGCCGACATCCAGGTCGACTTCGACATCCACGACCCGAAGCAGGTCGAGACCGTCTACGAGCGCTACGCTGAGCTCCGCAACACGTGCCCGGTCGCCCATTCGGACAAGTACGGCGGCCACTGGATC
This sequence comes from Pseudonocardia sp. Ae717_Ps2, assembly GCF_001932475.1. Taxonomy (NCBI): domain Bacteria; kingdom Bacillati; phylum Actinomycetota; class Actinomycetes; order Pseudonocardiales; family Pseudonocardiaceae; genus Pseudonocardia; species Pseudonocardia sp. Ae717_Ps2. The sequence continues at coordinate 4,216,614 of NZ_MCIS01000001.1, read as the reverse complement.
CTGACCCGCTACGACGACATCCACGACGTCTGCCGCAACCCCGAGGTCTTCTCCAGCGAGAGCGTCAACATCCCCGGGACCATCGGCCAGGACGGTCCGATGATCCCGCTGGAGGTCGACCCACCGGACCACGGCGCCTACCGCGCCATCCTGCAGAAGCTCTTCTCCCCGAAGCGGATGAGCGCGCTCGAGCCGGAGATCACCGCGATCGTCACCGAGCTGCTCGACGCGATGGAGGGCAAGGAGAAGGTCGACTTCGTCGAGGCGTTCGCCCAGCCGCTGCCCACCAGGGTGTTCCTGGCGATGATGGGCTGGCCGCACGAGGACGCCCCCCGGTTCCAGAAGTGGACCGACGACATCGTCCTCGGCAAGCCGGGTGCCTCCGAGGAGGAGGCCACCGAGTTCCGGATGGCCGCGGCGATGGAGGTCTACGCCTACTTCGCCGAGATGCTCGACGAGCGGATGGAGAACCCTGCCGTCGACGACGTCACCGGCGTGCTCGTCAACGGCAAGTTCCAGGACCGGGACCTGACCCAGTTCGAGATGCTGAACATGCTGTTCCTGCTGATGATCGCGGGACTGCACACGGTGCTCGGTCAGCTCGCCCACAGCGTGATCCTCTTCGCCGAGCAGCCGGAGGTCCGCCGGCAGCTGGTCGAGGACCCCTCGCTCGTTCCGACCGCGGTCGAGGAGATGGTGCGCTGGGAGTCCGCGGTCGCCGCGGCCCGCGTGATCACGTCCGACGTCGTCGTGGGTGGCGTGCAGTTCTCCGCGGGGGACAAGGTGCTGATCCCCTACGGCGCCGCCAACCGCGACCCGGAGAAGTTCGACTCCCCGGACACCGTCGACCTCTCCCGCTCGCCCAACCCGCACCTCGGCTTCGGCGCCGGGCACCACCGCTGCCTCGGGTCGCACCTGGCCCGCAACGAGCTGCGGATCGCGTTCACCGAGCTCCACCGCCGGTTCCCGGACTACAAGCTCGACCCGGAGGACCCGCCGGTCCGCCACCTCAGCCAGGTCAAGGGCGTCGAGCGGCTCCCGCTCATCCTCGGCCGGTCCGCCTGATCCGACCTCTCCCACCCACCACCGTTCCCCGGAGGAGCACAGATGACCGTCAAGCTCGGAACCGTCGACTTCTACCAGGCCATGGCCGATGAGCTGAACAACGACCCCGTGTGGCACCAGAAGGGTGCCGGGATCTCGATGACCATGGTCTACAAGTACGAGGCCCCGATCGAGGGCCAGTTCTACTGCGTCTTCGACGACGGCAAGGTCACCGAGGTCCGTGACGCGACCGCGGAGGACCTCGAGAACGCGCAGTTCGTGATCAGCGGCTCGAGCGACGTCTGGCGCGGCCTGTTCGAGGACAAGATCAACCCGACGGTCGCGATGACCCGCGGCCAGCTCCGGGTGCGCGGCAAGATGTCGCAGCTGCTCAAGAACATGTCCGCCTTCCAGCACGTGATCGTCGCGATGAAGCGCGTCGACTTCGAGTGACCCGACCCCACACCGCGAGGAGCAGCAGACGATGAAGTCGAGAGCAGCGGTCCTGTTCGAGGCACCGGGCAAGTGGGAGATCGTCGAGGTCGACGTCGACGAGCCCAAGGAGTACGAGGTCCTGGTCAAGTACACGGCCGCCGGTCTGTGTCACTCCGACGACCACGTCGCCAAGGGCGACGTCCCGTCGGCGCACTACCCCTACTGCGGGGGTCACGAGGGCGCCGGAGTGGTCCAGGCCGTCGGGTCGAAGGTGCGCGACCTGGAGCCCGGTGACCACGTCGTCGCCAGCTTCATCCCCGGCTGCGGCCGCTGCCGCTGGTGCGGCGAGGGCAAGCAGAACCTCTGCGACAACGGCGCGTTCATGATGCTGGGCACGCAGCTGGACGGCACGTTCCGGCTGCACCACGGCGGTCAGGACGTCGCCCAGTGCTCGCTCGTCTCCACCTTCTCCGAGTACAGCATCATGCCGGAGTGGGGCGCCGTGAAGATCGACAAGAGCATCCCGCTCGAGTCGGCCGCGCTGGTCGGCTGCGGCGTCCCGACGGGCTGGGGCTCGGCCGTCAACGCCGGGCAGGTCCGGCCGGGTCAGGTCGTGATCGTCATGGGCGTCGGTGGGATCGGCATCAACGCGGTCCAGGGTGCCAAGCACGCGGGCGCGGTGCGCGTCATCGCCGTCGACCCGGCCCCGTTCAAGCGCGAGAGCGCGCTGAAGCTGGGCGCCACCGACGTGGCCTCGAACATGACCGAGGCGACCGACCTCGCCCAGTCGCTGACCAACGGGCAGGGCGCGGACTGCGTCATCGTCACCGTCGGTGTAGCGACCGGTGAGCACGTCGGCCAGGCCTTCGCCGCCACCCGCAAGGACGGCACCATCGTCCTGACCGCGGTCGCGAACATCGACGAGAACGTCATCCCGGTGAACCTCTTCGAGTTCGCGATGTACCAGAAGCGGATCCAGGGCGCCCTGTTCGGGATGTCCTCGCCCAGCCGCGACATCCCCTACTTCCTGAACATGTACCAGCAGGGCCAGCTGAAGCTCGACGAGCTCGTGACCCGCAGGTACAAGCTCGAGGACATCAACCAGGGCTACGAGGACATGCACGCGGGGAGCAACCTCCGCGGCGTGATCGACTACTCCTGACCCGGTACCGGGGCCGTCCTCCCACGACGGCCCCGGTATCCCGACCGAAGGGCTCCCACGTGGGTCTGCACGTCCGGCGGAGCGGCACCGTGGCCACCGTCGAGCTCTCCAACCCGGGTCGGCGCAACGCCCTGTCGGCGGACATGTTCGCCGACCTCGCCCGGACGCTCCCCGAGCTCGACGACGACCCCGGGGTGCGGGTCGTCGTGCTCACCGGTGCGGGCGAGGACTTCTGCTCCGGCGCCGACCTGTCCGCGGTCTCGGACGACGCGCACCCCCTGGGGCACATGAACCGGATCAACCGCGCGGCCGCCGCCGTCCACCGGATGAGTGTGCCGACCGTGGCCCGGGTCGACGGTGTCGCGGTCGGGGCCGGTCTGAACCTCGCGCTGGCCTGCGACCTCGTCGTCGCGTCCGACCGGGCCCGGTTCTCCGAGATCTTCGTCCGGCGGGGCCTGACCGTCGACTTCGGCGGCTCCTGGATCCTGCCGCGGCTGGTCGGCCTGCACCGGGCGAAGGAGCTGTGCCTGCTCGGCGACGTCGTGCCCGCCGCCGACGCGGCGGCGATGGGCCTGGTCAACCGGGTCGTACCGGTCGCCGAGCTCGACGCCACGGTCGACGGGATCACCACCCGCCTGGCGGCCGGACCCGCCGTCGCCATGGCGCTGACGAAGCGGCTGCTGAACGAGGGCGGCCGCTCCGGCGTCGACGAGGCCCTCGCCGCCGAGGGGGTCGCCCAGTCGATCGCGTTGCGCGGCGCGGACGCCGCCGAGGCGTTCGAGGCCTTCCGTGACAAGCGGGCCGCCCGCTTCACCGAGACCCTCTGAGAGGACCCGATGTCCCTGCGCACGAGCTTCACCGAGACCTTCGGGGTCGAGCACCCGGTCGTCCAGGGCGGCATGCAGTGGGTCGGCCGGGCCGAGCTGGTCGCCGCCGTCGCCGAGGCGGGCGGCCTGGGCTTCCTCACCGCGCTGACCCAGCCGACCCCCGAGGCGCTCGCCGCGGAGATCGCACGGACCCGCGAGCTGACCGACCGGCCCTTCGGCGTCAACCTGACGATCCTGCCGTCGATCGACCCGCCGCCCTACGACGAGTACCGCCGGGTCATCGTCGAGTCCGGTGTCCCCGTGGTGGAGACCGCGGGCTCCAACCCCGAGCCGCACCTGCCCCTGTTCCACGAGCACGGCGTGAAGGTCCTGCACAAGTGCACCAGCGTCCGGCATGCGGTCAAGGCCGAGCGGATCGGCGTCGACGGCGTCAGCATCGACGGCTTCGAGTGCGCCGGCCACCCCGGTGAGGACGACGTGCCGGGTCTGGTGCTGATCCCCGCCGCCACCGCGCGTCTGCGCATCCCCGTGGTCGCCTCCGGCGGGTTCGCCGACGGCCGTGGGCTGGCCGCGGCCCTCGCACTGGGTGCTGGCGGGGTGAACATGGGGACGCGGTTCCTCTGCACCCGTGAGGCCCCGATCCACGACCGCATCAAGCAGGCCATCGTGGACGGCGACGAGCGCGGCACCGAGCTGGTCTTCCGGACACTGCGCAACACTGCCCGTGTCGCCCGGAACGCCGTCAGCACCGAGGTGGTCCGGATCCTCGACGACGGCGGGTCCTTCGACGACGTCCGGGACCTGGTCGCGGGCACCCGTGGGCGCCGCGTGTTCGAGGAGGGCGACCCGGACGCCGGGATCTGGACGGTCGGGCAGTGCCAGGGCCTCATCCACGACATCCCCGCGGTGGGCGAGCTGATCCCGCGCATCGTGGCCGAAGCCGAGGCCGTTCTCGGACGGCTGTCGGGACTACTCCCGATTTCGGCCTGAAAGCCTCCGTCGGGCCGTTGGCAGGGCAGTCGCCCACAGTAGTCTAAAATCTGTAGGGAAGAGGGTTGTCCTTCTTTCTCCATCTCTTGATCTGTACGATCCGGGACCGTCTCGGGATGCGCATCGTGGCGCACGAAGGAGATCACCACATGTCGACATCCATTGCCTCCGCGCTCCACTGGTGGGCGCTTCGCAAGGGTGAGGAGAAGGCTCTCGTCGTCGAGGACGACGTGCTCACCTACCGCGAGCTGCAGGACTGGTCCGGCCGTGTCGCGCGGCGCCTGGTGGACTCGGGAGTCAGCCCGGGGGACCGGGTCGGGCTGCTGTCGGCCAACAGCCCCGAGTGGGTCGCCGCCGCCTGGGGAGTGGTCAAGTCCGGTGCGGTGCTGGTGCCGCTGAACCCGCGCCTGGTCGCCGCCGAGCTCCACAAGCTCCTCGCCGACGCCGGGTGCGGGGTCGTCGTCACGGCGCCGGCGCTGCTGGCGGGGCTGGAGGGCGTCGTCGAGCGCGGCCACCAGCTGGACGTCATCGGGCTGGACGAGCTCGCCGCGCTGCGGGAGGGCGGCCGGGAGGACTTCCGGGTCGACATCGCGCCCGAGGACCCCGCGGCGCTGCTCTACACCAGCGGGTCGACCGGCCTGTCCAAGGGCGTGATCTGCACCAACCGCACCCTGCTCGACATCGTCTTCGAGAACTCGCTGACCGAGCCGGGCATGCGTCCGGGGGCGCGGACCCTGCTGCTGCTCCCGCTCGCCTTCACTCCCGGCCTGGTCTACGGGCTGGTGATGACCGGGGTGCTCGGGGGCACGCTCGTCGTCGAGAAGGAGCTGAACCCGTCGCGGGCGGTCCGGCTGATCGAGGAGCACCGGATCACCGTCATGTTCGGTGTTCCGCTCATCTACCAGGCGCTCACCTCGGCCCCCGAGTTCGCCGGGGCGGACCTGGCGAGCCTGGAGACGGCCGTCGTCGGTGGCGCCGCGGTGCCGCTGCCGCTGCTGCGCACCTACCGGGAGAAAGGGGTGATCCTGCGCCAGATCTACGGCATGACCGAGGTCGGCGGGATCGCCACCGCGACCTGGGCGGAGGAGGCCGAGGAGCACGCCGGCTCCTGCGGGCGGGGGAGCATCTTCACCGACGTCACCGTCATCGGGCAGGACGGCTCGGTCTGCGCGCCGGGTGAGCCCGGCGAGATCGTGATGCGCGGGCCGGGGGTCACCCCGGGCTACTGGAACGACGACGAGAACACGGCCAGGGCGCTGCGGGACGGGTGGCTGCACAGCGGTGACCTCGGCACCCGCGACGCCGAGGGGCGGCTGACCTTCGTCGACCGCCTCAAGGACCTGATCATCACCGGTGGCATCAACGTGTCGCCGTTCGAGCTCGAGGCCGTCATCTCCGCGGTCCCGGGCGTGCGCGAGGTGGCCGTCATCGCCGCCAAGGACGAGCGGTTCGGCGAGACCCCCGCGGCGATCGTCAGCGGCGACGTCGACGCCGCGGCCATCGTGGCCGCGTGCAACGAACAGGTCGCCGACTACAAGGTGCCCCGCTACGTGGTCGTCCGGGACGAGCCGCTTCCCCGGCTGCCCAGCGGCAAGATCGCGAAGCCCGCCATCCGCACCGAGTACGCGGACCTGGCCGTCACCCACGAGAAGGTGCGCTGAGCGCCGTCGCGCCGACCCCCGGTCGCGCACCGACCACCGGGTCACGACACCACGAGGACATGCGATGACCCACGTGATCACACAGCCGTGCTGCAACGATGCCTCCTGTGTGCCGGTCTGCCCGGTCGACTGCATCCATCCGACCCCGGACGAGCCGGGGTACGCGCGGGCCGAGATGCTCTACATCGACCCGGAGACCTGCATCGACTGCGGGGCCTGCCTGGACGTGTGTCCGGTCGAGGCGATCGTGTCCGACGACGACCTCGAGGGCGACGACGACCCGTACCTGCTGCTGAACGCGGCCTGGTACGAGGGACGTCGGCCCGTGCCGGTCGCCGGCACCGAGCGCACGACCGTCGCTCCGCCGGCCGGCGGGGGGCCGCTCCGCGTCGCCGTCGTGGGGTCGGGCCCCGCCGCCTGCTACGCGGTGGAGAGCCTGTTCGCCCGCCGGGAGCTCGACGTCCGGGTGTCGATGTTCGAGCGGCTCCCGGTGCCCGGCGGTCTGCTCCGCTACGGCGTCGCCCCCGACCATCCCGGTACCCGTGGCGTGGGCACCTCGCTGTCGCGCTCGTGGACCCGTCCCGGTTTCACGCTGCACCTGAACGTGGAGATCGGCTCGGACCTGAGTCACGCCGACCTGCTGGAGCACCACCACGCCGTCGTCTACGCGGTGGGCGCCCCCGGCGACCGCCGGCTCGACGTCCCCGGTGAGGACCTGCGGGGCAGCCTGTCCGCACGCGAGTTCGTCGCCTGGTACAACGGCCACCCCGAGGCCGCCGGGCTGGAGGTCGACCTGTCGGCCGAGCGCGCCGTGGTGATCGGCAACGGCAACGTGGCGCTCGACGTCGCCCGTGTGCTCGTGACGGATCCGGACCGGCTGCGCGGGACGGACATCGCGGAGCACGCGCTCACCGCCCTGGCCGACAGCGCCGTACGCGAGGTCGTGGTGGTCGGGCGACGGGGCGCCGAGCAGGCCGCGTTCACCACCCCGGAGCTGCTCGAGCTCGCCGAGCTGCCCGGGGTCGACCTGGTGATCGACCCCGCCGAGGTCGCACCGGCCGGCCCGGTCGACGACCCGGTCGTGCGGTGGAAGGCGAACCTCCTGCGCGAGCTCGCGGAGCGGCCCGCCACCGGCGCGGGTCGCCGGATCGTCCTGCGGTTCCGGGCGGCGCCGGAGGCGGTTCTCGGCGAGGCCGCCGTGACCGGTGTCCGGCTCGCCCACAACGACCTCGTCGACGACGGAGGCCGGACGGTCGCCCGCCCGAACGGGCGGACCGAGGACGTGCCGGCGGGCCTCGTGCTGCGTGCCGTCGGCTACCGGGGGACCGCCGTCCCCGGGCTGCCGTTCGACGAGGGCCGGGGAGTGCTCCCGCACCGGGACGGCCGCGTGGTCGACCCCGCCACGGGAGCGGCGGTCGCCGGGACCTACGCCGCGGGATGGATCAAACGGGGACCGAGCGGGGTCATCGGGACGAACCGGTGGTGTGCGGAGGCGACCGTGGAGACGCTGCTGGCCGACTACGCGGCCGATCGCCTCGCGGCGCCGGTCCACGGGGACGACGGACTCGCCGACCTGCTCGCCGACCGTTGTCCGAACGTCGTGGGCCTCGACGGGTGGAAGGCCATCGACGCCCACGAGCGCGAGTCCGGCCGGTCGGCCGGTCGGCCGCGCCGCAAGCTGGTGGACGTCCGCGACATGCTCGACGTCGCGGGCGGGGCGCGTACGACGTGACGCCGATGCCGGCGCCGCGGGTCGGGTCAGCCCGGGGCGTCGGCCACCGCGCCGCGCAGGAAGCTGCGCACCGTCTCGGCGAAGAGCTGCTCGGACGTCCGGGCGTCACCGGCGACCGCGCGGGCGAGCAGCGGGGTGTCGTCGGCGACGACGTCCCGGAGTCGTCGCTCCCGTCGCTCGCGCGGACGGATGGCCTCCATGACCGACGAACCGAGTACCAGCTGGTCCAGCCCGTCGAGAACGAGGAGGTGCGTGCTGCGGGGCACCCCCGCCTCCTCCAGCAGCTCGGCGCCGATCTCGTAGGTCGGGGTCAGGACCTCCCGCGGCGTGAACTCGAGGAGGAGCGGTGCCGCGTGGGCGTGCCGCAGGATGGTCCGCCGGACCCCCAGGCTCACCTCGACGAACCACTCCGTCCACACCGCGTTCGAGCGACGAGGCGGGAACGGGGCCTCCAGCAGGACGGCCCGTGCGACGGCTCCGAGGATCTCGGCCTTGTCGGCGACGTGGTGGTAGAGCGACGGGGCGCGTACCCCGAGTTCCCTGGCCAGGCGAGGCAGGCTGAACGCGGGCAGGCCCTCGGCATCGATGACCGCCAGCGCGGTCACGACGATCCGCTCCCGGGTGAGCAGCGGGCTGGACGGTCGGGGCACCAACGGATTGTCCGCCACCGCCGGCGTGGCACGTCCGGAGCCTCGCCCGGCGCGTCGCGGGGCGGGCGCCCGCAGTCCGGCGAATCGTTCCGTCACGACTGTCTAATGGATTAAGGTGAATTCATGGAGACCGATCTCTTCGACGCCGACCACGAGGCGTACCGCGAGACCGCCCGAGTATTCGTGCAGCGCGAGGTGGTGCCGAATCTCGACCGGTGGGACGAGGCCCGCGAGGTCGATCGGGACACCTGGAAGAAGGCCGGCGCCGCGGGGCTGGTGGGTCTCGCCGTACCCGAGGAGCTGGGCGGTGCCGGGGTGTCGGACTATCGGTTCCGCTACGTGCTCTCGGAGGAGATCGCGAAGGTGGGCGCGTCGGCACTGCAGTCGGCGTTCGGGACGAACGACGACATCGTGCTGGGATACCTGCTCGAGTCGGCGAACGACGCACAACGTGCACGGTGGCTCCCCGGGTTCGCGACCGGGGCGACCGTCGCCGCGATCGCGATGTCGGAGCCCGGCGCCGGCAGCGACCTGCGGGGGATCACCACCTCGGCCCGGCGGGACGGCGACAGCTGGGTGCTCGACGGGTCGAAGACCTTCATCAGCAACGGCGTCACCGCCGATCTGGTGATCGTCGTGGCGAGGACGGATCCGGGCGCGGGGTCGTCCGGCTTCTCACTGTTCGTCGTCGAGCGGGGGATGCCCGGCTTCCGGCGCGGACGGAAGCTCGACAAGGTCGGTCTGACCGCGCAGGACACCGCCGAGCTGTTCTTCGACGGCGTCCGGGTCCCGGCCGACAACCTGCTCGGCGAGGAGGGGGGCGGGCTGCGTGCGCTGATGCGCAATCTCCCGCGGGAGCGCCTCGGCATCGCCGTCGCCGCCCAGTGCTCCGCCGAGGCCGCGTTCGGTTGGACCGTGGACCACGTGAAGCAGCGTGTCGCGTTCGGGCGTCCGCTGGCCCAGCAGCAGAGCGTCGGCTTCACCCTCGCCGACCTGCGGACCCGTGTCGAGGTGACCCGGGCCTACGTCGACCGGTGTGTGCGGGAGCTGAACGCGGGGACGCTGACCGCCGTGGACGCGGCCAAGGCCAAGCTGTGGGCGACCGAGATGCAGTGGCAGGTCATCGACTCCGGAGTGCAGCTGCACGGCGGATACGGCTACATGAACGAGTACCCCATCGCCCGCGCGTTCCGGGACGCACGCGTCCAGCGCATCTACGGCGGCGCGAACGAGGTCATGAAGGAGATCATCGGTCGGGACCTGACCCGGCAGTGACATTCGCTCGGACGTGCTCGACAGCTGTCAGAAGATACCTGTCAGATGACAGTTGATGGTGGTACGGTCGTCGCGTGGACGACGACCAGGAGACCCGGCTGTTCGAGCTGGCCGACCGCATCCTCGCGGTCGGTCGGCTGATCCATGCGTCGAAGGAGCCCGCGTTCTCCGGGCAGAGCTGGACCCCGCTGGAGAGCGCGGTCATGCGGGTCGTCGACCGGGAGCCGGGGATCACGGCCGGTGCCGTCGCGCAGGCGACGCGGCTGATCTCCAGCAACACCAGCCGCGCACTGCGCGGCATCGAGGCCAAGGGGCTCGTGCGCCGCGAGCCCGACCCGGCCGACGCCCGCCGCGTCCGTCTGTACCCGACCGACCTGGCCGCGGAGAACCTGCGTGTGCTGCGCCGGATCTGGAGCGGACTGCTCGACGGGGTCGGCGACGACCCCGCCGCGATCGACACCACCGTCGCGCTGCTGCGGCGGATCGAGACCGAGCTCGGCGGGAGCAGCCGGGCCACACCACCGGAGGCGACATGACCGACCGCACCGCACTCGTCGTGGGGGCCTCGCGCTCCCTCGGGCTCGCCCTGGCGGGGGAGTTCGCCGATCGGGGGTGGGACGTCGTCGCGACCGTGCGCGGCGACACCTCCGAGGGCCTCGCCGAGCTCGCCGCCCGGACCGGGCGGGTGACCGTCGAGCGACTGGACATCACCGACACCGCCGGGATCGCCGCGCTGCGCGAGCGCCTCGGCGACCGCCGGATCGACCGCTGTTCGTCAACGCCGGCATCACCGACGCCGACGTGCCGGCCGCACAGGTGCCGACCGAGGTGTTCGCCGAGGTCATGGTGACCAACGCGCTGAGCCCGATGCGGGTCGTGGAAGGTCTGTCCCCGCTGGTCCTGCCCACCGGCACGATCGGGGTCATGTCCTCGCGGCAGGGCAGCGTCGGGTTCAACACCCGGGGCGGGCACGAGGTGTACCGGGCGAGCAAGGCGGCGCTCAACCAGCTGATGCGCAGCTACGCCGCCCGGACGGCGCAGGACCCGCGCACCCTGCTGCTCCTGCACCCGGGGTGGGTGCAGACCGACCTCGGCGGCCCCGGGGCCCGGCTGACCGTCGCCGAGAGCGCGCGCGGGGTGGCCGACGTGCTGGAGGGCCACGCCCACGACGGTGGGCTGCAGTTCCTCGACCACACCGGCGCGGTCGTGCCGTGGTGACCCGCTCGGGTCCCGCGGTCAGGACAGGTGCGACACCTCCGGCCGGGACTTGTGGCCGTCGTCGTCGCCGACCTGGCCCTGCGCGCCCCGCGGGTTGCAGTCGGTGCCCCCGGCGACGCCGAGCCTGACCACGACCGACTTCGACGCCGGCTGGTTGCTCCCGGCCGCCGTGGCGTCGAGCGGGACGAGCGGGTTCGTCTCCGGGTAGTACGCCGCCGCGGTGCCCCGCGGGACGTCGTAGGCGACCAGCCGGAAGTCCGACGCGCAGCGCACGTGCTCGTCGCCGTCCCAGCGCGTGATCAGGTCGACGTGGTCGCCCTCGGCGTAGCCGAGCGCGGCGATGTCCTCGCGGTGGCAGAACACGACCCGGCGCCCGCCCTCGATGCCGCGGTAGCGGTCCGAGAGGCCGTAGATCGTGGTGTTGAACTGGTCGTGGCTGCGCAGGGTCTGGAGCAGCAGGTGCCCGTCGGGCACCTCGAGCACCTCGACCGGCGACACCACGAACTCGCCGCGGCCGGACGGGGTCTCGAAGGTCCGCGAGTCCCGGGGCGGGTGCGGCAGGACGAACCCGCCGGGCCGGCGGACGTTCACCTCGTAGCTCTCGCAGCCGGTCACGACGCGCGAGATGTGGTCGCGGATGCGGCGGTAGTCCCCGCGCATCGCGGCCCAGTCGATGCCGTGCCGGTCGCCGAGGGTGGCCTCGGCGATGCCGGTGAGGATCGCGATCTCGGAGCGCAGGTGCGGGCTCGCCGGCGGCAGCGGGCCGCGGGAGGAGTGCACCGAACAGGTGGAGTCCTCGACCGAGACGAACTGCGGGCCGGACTCCTGGACGTCGCGCTCGGTGCGCCCCAGGGTGGGCAGGATCAGCGCGGTGCGACCGCCGTGCAGGTGCGAGCGGTTGATCTTCGTCGAGATCTGCACGGTCAGCCGGGTGCCGGTCAGCGCCGCGGTCGTGATGTCGGTGTCCGGCGCGGCCTGCAGGAAGTTGCCGCCGAGGCCGACGAACACCTTCACCCGCCGGTCGCGCATGGCCCGGATGCTGTCGACGGTGTCGAGGCCGTGCTCGCGGGGCGGGTCGAACGCGAACTCGCGCTCCAGGGCGTCGAGGAAGGAGTCCGGGACGCGTTCCCAGATGCCCATGGTGCGGTCGCCCTGGACGTTGGAGTGGCCGCGGACCGGGAACAGCCCGGAACCGGGGCGTCCGATGTTGCCCTGGGCCAGCGCGACGTTGACGACCTCCTTGATCGTCGCGACGCCGTTGCGGTGCTGGGTCAGCCCCATCGCCCAGCAGAAGACCGTCTTGCGCGAGTCCCGCAGCAGGGCCGCTGCTCGGGTGATCTCGGCCCAGGACAGGCCGGTGGACCGGGTGACGGCGTCGCGGTCGATCCCGGAGACGTGCTCGCGCCAGGCGTCGAACCCGGTGGTGTACCGGTCGAGGAACTCGTGGTCCAGGGCGTCCCACTCGACCAGCAGCGAACCGATGGCCTGGAACAGCGCCAGGTCGCCGTTGACCCGGACCGGCAGGTGCAGGTCGGAGATGTCGGTGCCGCGTCCGAGGACGCCCTTCGGGGTCTGCGGGTTCTTGAACCGCATCAGCCCGGCCTCGCGCAGCGGGTTGATCGTGAGGATGGTGGCGCCGTTGCGCTTGGCGTGTTCGAGCTGGGTCAGCATCCGCGGGTGGTTGGTGCCCGGGTTCTGCCCGGCGATGACGATCACGTCCGCCTCGAGCAGGTCGGGCAGCGTGACGCTGGCCTTGCCGATGCCGATCGACTCCTGCAGCGCGATGGAGGTCGACTCGTGGCACATGTTCGAGCAGTCGGGCAGGTTGTTCGTCCCGAACGCCCTGGCGAACAGCTGGTAGACGAACGCGGCCTCGTTGGACGCCCGGCCGGAGGTGTAGAAGGTCGCCTCACCGGGGTCGTCCAGGGCGTTCAGCTCGTCGCCGATCAGCCGGAACGCCTCGTCCCAGCCGAGGGGCTCGTAGTGGGTGCCGTCCGGGCGCCGGACCATCGGGTGGGTGATGCGGCCCTGTTGGCCCAGCCAGAGCTCGGAGTGGGCGTCCAGGTCGGCGACGCTGTGCCGGGCGAAGAACTCCGGGGTCGCGCGGCGGGTGGTGGCCTCCTCGGCCACGGCCTTCGCGCCGTTCTCGCAGAACTCGGCGACCGAGCGGTGCCCGGGGTCGGGATCCGGCCAGGCGCAGCTCATGCAGTCGAAGCCCTCGGCCTGGTTCAGCTTCAGCAGCGTGCGGGCGGTCCGGGCCGGCCCCATGTGCTCCAGCGACCGCTTCATCGACACCGCGACGGCGGTCGCCCCGACGGCGTGGTCCTCGGGGGAGCCGACGTCGAGGTCGGTCTCGGAGTACTCCTCGTCGTGCCTGCTCACCGGTCCACCTCCGTGCTCGACGGCTGCCGGGCGGCGCCGTGCCGGCGTCGTGCCCGCTCCGGAGCGCTACCCGGCGGGAGCGATCCCAATCCCCCGCGGACCCGATCGGACCCTGCCGGCATCCCGTGCCCTGGTCGTGCGGCGGAGTTCATCACACAGGGTGGTCGACCGACCACCGGTCGTCCCGGATGCCGCGCCGGGCGTACCGGGTCGCCCGGTCGCCGTGGCGGGCGGGCGCGTCCGCCTCGTCCCCGGCGACGGGTCGTTGTCCGGGTGTGGCGTCGTCGATCGGGAGCCCGGCGTGCGCCACCGGTCGGTCCGAGGCGTGTCGCCCCCGCCAGGGCGGTCCGTCCCGGGCCGGCCGTCCCCCCCCCGGCCCGGACGCCGTCCGCCGGTTCCGGGGGCCCGAGCCGGCACCGGCGGAGCACGCCGGTCGGATCCGAAGGAGCTGCAGGTGGACACCCCCGACGTCCGGGACGAGCTGTTCCGGCACCGCCCCGCGCGAGCCGACATCGGTCGTGCGGAGGTGGCGACGACACTCCGGTTCGCCTGCGCCGGGACGCTCGGCCAGACCGCCGGGGCGGCATCGGTACCGGTGCTGGAGGTCCCCACCGGGTGCGCACGCTCCGCCGAGCGCCTGGCCCGGCAGATCACCGACCTGTTCGAGATCCCCGTCGTCCGGCCGTCGTCCGAGTCGCTCCGCATCGTCGCGCGCGTCCCGGAGCTGGCCCGCCGCACCCGGCTGTGCGACGGCACCGGCCGCTGGGTGCGCGGGCTGCCGCCGTCGGTCGTCGCGGGCGACGACGCGGTCCTGGCCGGGGCCTGGCGCGCCGCGTTCCTGGCCGCCGGGGCGCTCGGCGGCCGGGGCCGGGCCGGGCTGGAGCTGATCTGCCCGTCCCCGGAGACGGCGATGGCGCTCACCGGCGCGGCCCGGCGCCTCGGCGTCGCCGCGCTGACCCGCCCCGGCACCCAGGGCGACCGGGTGGTCGTCCGCGACCACGCCGACGTGCGGGCGGTGCTCGGCCTGATCGGCGCGCCGCGCGCGGCGCAGGCGTGGACCCCCGACCTCCGACGCGGGACCGGCGAGGCGCCGGTGAGCGGCGCGCTGCACGACGCCAACCGGGAGCGTGCCTCCCAGGCCGCGGCGACGACGACCCGGCGTGTCCAGGCACTGCTGGCGGACCCGCCCGCCGGGGTGCCCGACCGTCTGCTGGCCACCGGCCTGCTGCGGGCCCGGAACCCGGAGCTGTCGTTGCAGGAGCTGGGCCGTCTCGCCGACCCGCCGATGACCAAGGACGCGATCGCCGGACGGCTGCGCCGGCTGCTCGAGTACGCCGACCGCGCGCACCCCGGCGGCTGAGGGCGGACCCGCTGACGGCCGCGCGCCGGGCCGCGGTGCCCGGCGCCCCCCCCGGCCGGTCAGGCGTGGACGGCGACCACCCCGGCCGCGGCCAGCGGTGCGGTCGCCTCGCCGACCGTCGCGAACCCCTCCCCGCGGGTGTCCCCGCGCAGGTGCCGGGCGTGGATGCCCTCGGCGATGACCGCGGCCTTGAGGTAGGCCAGCCCCCGGTGGAACGCCCAGTGGCGCACCGTCCGCCCGGACGCGACGGTGTAGCGCTCCACCAGCTCCGCGGTCGACGGCATGCGGGAGCTGGTCGAGGCCGCGGACCCGGCCAGCACCGGTGCGAACGTCGGGTCGCCGTAGACGGTGTGCAGCGCCAGGTCCGCCAGGGGGTCGCCGAGCGTGGCCATCTCCCAGTCGACGAGCGCGCGGATCGTGGCCGGGTGCCCGGCGTCGAGGATGGCGTTGTCGATGCGGAAGTCCCCGTGCACGACGGCGTGGTCGCTCTCGGCCGGGCAGGTGTCGTCGAGCAGGCGGTACAGGGTGTCGACGTCGGGGATCTCGCGGGTGGCGACGCGCTGCCACTGGCCGTACCAGCGCTCGACCTGGCGGCGCAGGTACCCGGCGGGGCGGCCCAGCTCGGCGAGCGGACCGGTGGTGACGTCCACGGCGTGCAGTGCGGCGAGGGTGTCGACCAGGGAGAACGCCACCGCGTGCACGGTGGGGTCGTCGAGGGCGGCGAGGTCGTCCTCGCTGCGTACGACGATCCCGTCGACGAACCCGGTGAGCGCGAACGGCACCCCGAGCACGCTGTCGTCGGCCAGCGCGACGGCCGGGGCGACCGGTACGCCGGTGCCCGCCAGGGCGGCGGTGACCCGGAACTCGCGGCCCATGTCGTGCGCCGACGGGGTCAGCGTGCCCAGCGGGGGGCGCCGCAGGATCCACACGTGGGTGCCGTCGGTGACCCGGTAGGTGAGGTTCGAGCGGCCGCCGGAGACCAGCTCGGCGGTGACCCCGCCGCGGTACCCGTCGACGTTCGCCCTCAGGAAGGTGTCGAGGGCGGCCAGGTCCAGGCCGTCGGGACCGCTCATCGGGCCTGTTCCCTGCGGTAGCGGCCCACGGTGCGCTTGGCGATCGACCAGCGGTGGGTCTCCGACGGGCCGTCGTAGATCCGGAACGGGCGCACCTCGCGCAGGAAGCGGCCCAGCAGCACGTCGCCGGACACCCCGCGTCCGCCGTTGAGCTGAAGTGACCGGTCCACGACGCGCCAGACGGCCTCGGCGGTGAAGGTCTTGGCGATCGACACCTGGCTGCCCGCCGGATTGCCGCGGTCGAGCTCCCAGCAGGCCTGCAGGATCAGCCCGCGCGAGGCGGCGATGTCGATCTCGTTGTCGGCGATCATGGCCTGGGCCATGCCGAGGTCGGCCAGCCGGGACCCGAACACCTCGCGCTCCGAGGCCCACGCCACCGCGATGTCCTGCGCACGCCGGGCGATCCCCAGCCAGCGCATGCAGTGGGTGAGCCGCGCCGGGCCGAGCCGCACCTGGGCGTAGCGGTAGCCCTGGTCGACCTCGCCGAGCACCGCGTCGTCCGGGACACGGCAGTCGGAGAACTCGACCTCCAGGTGTCCGCCGAACAGCGACTCGTCGAGCGTCGGGATGTGCCGGCCGACCTTCATCCCGGGGTTGTCGGCGTCGACCAGGAACATCGTCGCGCCGCCGCGGTCACCGGGCTCGCCGGTGGTGCGGGCCATGACGATGGCGAACGCGGCGCCGTCCGCGCCGGTGGTGAACCACTTGCGGCCGTCGATGCGCCAGCCGCCGTCGACCCGGGTGGCCGTGGTGGACAGGGCGTCGGGGTCCGAGCCCGCGCCGGGGGCGGGCTCGGTCATCGCGAAGCAGGACCGGACGTCGCCGGCGGCCAGCGGGGCGAGGTAGCGCTCCTTCTGCTCCTCGCTCGCGATCCGCTCCAGCATGTGCACGTTGCCCTCGTCGGGGGCGGCGATGTTGAGCGCGATCGGTCCGAGCAGCGAGTACCCGGCCTCCTCGAACACCGCGGCGCGGGCGCGCATGTCCAGGCCGTGCCCGCCGAGCTCCGGCGACGCGTGCGGGGCGAACACCCCCGCGGCGCGGGCGGCGTCCTGCAGCTGCACCCGGGCCTCCTCGGAGGGCAGGACACCGCCGTGGGTCTCCTCGACCGGGATCACCACCTCCCGGATGAAGCGTGCGGTGCGCTCCGCGAGGTCGCGGACGTCCGCGTCCTGGGCGAGGTCGACGGCCATGTCTCCTCCATCGGCTAATGAGTGTTAGCCACCTTCTAGCAGGTTCGAGGCAGGTGAGTACAGCGCAGGGAGCCTCATGTCACAGGTCGGCTATAGACTGCTAGCCGTGCGGGGCGACGAGATCCGGTCGGCGGCGCTGGCGGAGTTCGCCCGTCGCGGCTACGAGGCGACGACGATGGCCGACATCGGCGCGGCGGTCGGCATCCGCGGCCCGAGTCTCTACAAGCACGTCCGCTCCAAGCAGGAGCTGCTCGCCTCGGTCATCGACGCGACCATGCGCGCCCTGCTGGCCGAGCACGACGCCGCGGTCGCCGGGGTCGCCGACCCGGCCGAGCGGCTGCGCCGCGCGGTCGAGGCCCACGTGCGGTTCCACGCCCGCAACCGCCTGGAGGCCTTCGTCGGCAACCGGGAGCTGCGCAGCCTGACCGAGCCGCACCGGTCCGAGGTGCTCGGGCTGCGTGCCGACTACGAGCGGCGCTTCCGCCGCCTGATCACCGACGGGGTCGAGGCGGGCGTGTTCTCGGTGGCCTCGCCGCAGCTGGCCTCGTACGCGATCCTGGACCAGGGGATGGGCGTCGCGGTGTGGTTCCGCGACGACGCGGGCCCGGCCGAGAACGAGGTCGCCTGGCAGCTCGCGGAGTTCGCGCTGCGCCTCGTCGGAGCCAGGCCCGGGCCGGTCAGGAGCCCGTGAAGCGGGGCTGCCTGCGCTCGGCGAGGGCCCGCGTCCCCTCCAGCAGGTCGTGGCTGCGCCCGGCCTCGACCACCGAGCGCTGCTCCTCGGCGAGGTGGGTGTGCAGGTCGGACTCGCTGCTGCGGCGCAGCAGCCGGCGCACCGCGCCGAACGCCTGTGTCGGGCCGTCCGCGATCGTCGTCGCGTACTCCCGCGCCACCGCGTCGACCTCGGCGGCGGGCACCACCCGGGTCACCAGGCCCCACTCCAGGGCCTCGGCCGCGGTGAGCCGGCGCCCGGTCAGGAACAGCTCCTGGGCGCGGCGCAGCCCGACCAGCCGCGGCAGGGTCCAGGAGAGCCCGCCGTCGGCGGTGAGCCCGATGCCGCCGTAGGCGGTGGTGAACACGGCGTCCTCGGCGGCGACGACGACGTCCGCGGCGCACACCAGTGCCAGGCCCATCCCGGCTGCGGCGCCGTGCACCGCCGCGACCACCGGCGCGTCCATCGTGGACAGGCGTTCGACGGTGGGGTGGAACAGGTCGGTGACCTCGCGCAGGACCCGGGGGAGCTCCTCGGGGGCGCAGCCGGTGAACAGCTCGACGTCGCCGCCGACGCAGAACACCCGGTCCCCGCCGGTGAGCACCACGGCCCGCACCGCGGGGTCGGCGGCGACGGCGTCCACGGCCCGGGCGAACTCGGCTCCCAGTGTCCGGTCGACCGCGTTGTGCCGGTCCGGACGGTTCAGCCGCAGGGTGCCGACGCCGTCGGCGACCCGCACGTCGAGGGTGGTGTACGGCGGCGCGGCGGCGGCCCAGCGGGCGGTGTCGGTGAGCTGTTCGAGCCGGGTCAGCCGGCCGCCGGCGACGGTGACGACGTGGGTGAACGCCGCCTCCAGCTCGGCGCCGCCGCGCCGCCCGCGGCCCCGGTAGTGCCCGGAGACCAGCAGCCGGCCGTCGGCGAGCGCGTCGATCCGGTCGGGCTCGGCGCGGGCGGCGAAGTGTCGTCCGATGCCGCCCCAGCCGTCGCGCCGCATCGCCTCGGCGCCGCGGTGCTCGCCGCCCACGTCGCCCGGCATCCCCGCGGCGAGCACGCCGACGAAGTCGGGGTCGAGGATCGCGTCGAGGGTGTCCCGGTCGCCGTCGGCGAGCGCGGTGTAGAGGCGCCGGACCACGGCCTCGGCGTCGGTTCCGGTGCCGCTGTCGGTGTGGGTGTCGGTGGTGACGGTGGTGGTGTCCACGGTGTGCTCCTGGGTCATCGGCCGTCGAACTTCGGGGCGCGGCGCTCGGTGAACGCGATGACGCCCTCGCGGACGTCGGCCCGCCCCGCGCCGGCCGTCATCAGCCGGTACTCGGCGAGCAGGCCGTCGGCGTGGGTGCGGTCGTCGCTGTCGCGCAGCAGCTGCTTGATCCCGCCGTAGGCCCAGGTCGGGCCGTCGGCGAACTCCTCGGCGATGGTCCGGGCAACGGTCTCGACCTCGTCGCCGGGCACGACCTGCGACACCAGCCCCCACTCCAGCGCCTGCTCGGCGCCGACCGGGGTGGAGCGCAGCATGAGCTGCTGGGCGCGGCGCATCCCGACCAGCCGCGGCAGGTACCAGGTGCTGCCGCCGTCGCCGGTCATGCCGAGCTTGGTGAACCCCGTGGCGAGCTTCACGTCATCGGCGGCGACGACCACGTCGGCACCCCACACCAGCCCCAGCCCGCCGCCGCCGACGCCGCCGCGCACGGCCGCGACGACCGGGACCGGCAGCGCGGAGAGCCTGCGCAGCGTCGAGCCGTGCCACGTGTCGATCATCGAGTCCAGCTGGGCGGGCAGGTCGTCCACCCGGCTGCGGAAGAACCCCAGGTCGCCGCCGACGCAGAAGGCCGGACCGGCGGCGGTGAGCAGCACGCTGCGCACGGTCTCGTCGGCCTCGACGGCGCGGACGGCGGCGTCGATCGCCTCCACCATCGCGGGGTCGATCGCGTTGCCCCGGTCCCGGGTCAGCCTGATCTCGGCGAGTCCTCCGGTGACCCGGTGGATGGCCCTGTCCTCGTGCATCGCGTCCTCCCGAACGGCGGCCCCGGCGTTGACGTCGAATCTGGCATAAGTTTATTCTCGATTCAAATCTGGTCGACGAAAGGGTGCCTGCGATGTCACCGAGTCCCGGTCCCCGCCTCGTGGTCGTCGGGGCGTCCCTGGCCGGTCTGCGGGCCGCCGAGGCCGCCCGCGACGCCGGGCACACCGGCCCGGTGACCCTCGTCGGTGCCGAGGCGCACCTGCCCTACGACCGGCCCCCGCTGTCGAAGGCGTTCCTGGACGACCCCGAGGCGCCGGACGTGCGGTTCCGGACCGAGGAGCACCTGCGTGACGAGCTCGGCGTGGACCTCGTCCTCGGCGAGCCGGCGACCGGCCTGGACGCCGACGCCCGCGAGGTCGTCGTCGGCGACCGCCGGATCGGCTACGACGCACTCGTCGTCGCCACCGGGGCCCGCGCCCGCACGCTGCCCGGGGACCTGGCCGGGGTGCACACGCTGCGCACCCTCGACGACGCGCGGGCCGTGCGCGCCGCGCTGGACGCGGGCGCCCGCACCGTGGTCGTCGGGGCCGGGTTCATCGGGTCCGAGGTCGCGTCCGGTGCCCGCAAGCGCGGCCTGCCCGCCACCATCGTCGAGGCGCTGCCGGTCCCGCTGGTCCGCGCGGTCGGCGAGCAGATGGGCGCGGCGCTGTCACGGCTGCACGAGACCAACGGCACCGACCTGCGCTGCGGCGTCGGCGTCGACGGGCTGGAGGGCGACGGCCGGGTCACCGGTGTCCGGCTCGCCGACGGCACCGTGCTGCCCGCCGACCTCGTGGTCGCCGGGATCGGCGCCACCCCCGACACCGGCTGGCTGGAGGGCTCCGGGGTCGGCCTGGACAACGGGATCCTCGCCGACGAGACCCTACGGACCGACCTGCCGGGGGTGTACGCCGCCGGCGACGTCGTGAACTGGGTCAACCCGCTGTTCTCCGAGCTGCCGACCGGCGGCCGCATGCGGATCGAGCACTGGACCAGCGCCGCGGAGCAGGGCGCCCGCGCCGCCCGCAACGCCCTCGACCCGGACGCGGCCCGGCCCTACGAGACCGTGCCCTACTTCTGGTCGGACTGGTACGGCAGCCGCATCCAGTTCGTCGGCGTCCCGCGCGCGGACGAGATCCGGGTCGTCTCCGGCTCCCCGGAGGACGGCCGGTTCGTGGCGCTCTACCGGACCGGCGACCGGCTGACCGGCGCGCTGACGCTCGAGCGCCGCGCCGACGTCATGAAGTACCGCGTCCGCATCGGACGCCGCACGAGCTGGACGGACGCACTCGCGTTCGCCGAGGAACGCAACGCCGCGGCCGTCGCCGCGCGCTGAGACGCGACGCAGGAAGAGGAACTCATGGGCGAGGCCTACATCGTCGACGCCGTCCGGGCCCCGGTCGGCCGCCGCAAGGGCGGACTGGCCGCCGTGCACCCCGCGGACCTCGGGGCGCACCCGATCCGGGCCCTGGTGGAGCGCACCGGGGTCGACCCGGCGGCGATCGACGACGTCGTCTACGGCTGCATCGACGCCATCGGCGCCCAGGCCGGGGACATCGCGCGCACCGCGGCGCTGGTCGCCGGGCTGCCGGAGTCGGTGCCGGGCACGACCGTGGACCGCCAGTGCGGCTCCAGCCAGCAGGCCGTGTCCTTCGCCGCGCAGGCGGTCATGGCGGGCACCCAGGACCTGGTGATCGCCGGCGGCGTGCAGATCATGTCGCAGTACCCCATCCTGTGCTCGTTCTCCGTCGGCGAGCCGTTCGGCGCGACCGACCCGTGGACCGGCAGCGTCGGCTGGGAGAAGCGCTACGGCACCCAGGAGATCAGCCAGTTCCGCAGCGCGGAGATGATCGCCGAGAAGTGGAACCTGTCCCGCGAGGACATGGAGGTCTTCGCGCTGGAGAGCCACCACCGCGCGCTGCGCGCCATCTCCGAGGGCCGCTTCGAGCGGGAGATCGTGCCGTTCGGCGAGGTCGGCACGGACGAGGGCCCGCGCGCGGACACCTCGCTGGAGAAGCTCGCCGGCCTCAAGACCCTCACCGAGGGCGGCCGGCTGACCGCCGGCGTGTCCAGCCAGGTCTCCGACGGCACCGCGGCACTGCTCATCGCGTCGGAGTCGGCGGTGCGCGACCACGGGCTGACCCCGCGGGCGCGGATCCACCACGTGTCGGTGCGCGGTGCCGACCCGGTCTGGATGCTGACCGCGCCGATCCCGGCGACCGAGTACGCGCTGCAGAAGACCGGTCTGACCATCGGCGACATCGACACCGTCGAGATCAACGAGGCCTTCGCCTCGGTCGTGCAGGCGTGGCTGGCCGAGACCGGCGCCGACCCGGAGAAGGTCAACCCCAACGGCGGCGCCATCGCGCTCGGCCACCCGCTCGGCGCCACCGGCGCCCGGCTGATGACGACCATGCTGCACGAGCTGGAGCGCACCGGCGGCCGCTACGGCCTGCAGACCATGTGCGAGGGCGGCGGCCAGGCCAACGTCACGATCATCGAGCGGCTCTGATGCGCACCGCCGTCGTCGTCGAGGCGATCCGCACCCCGGTCGGGAGAGGCAAGCCCGGCGGCGGGCTGTCGGGTGTGCACCCGGCCGACCTGCTCGCCGGTCAGCTCGCCGCGCTCGTCGAGCGGGCCGGGATCGACCCGGCGCTGGTCGAGGACGTGATCGTCGGCTGCGCCCAGCAGGTGGGGGAGCAGGCCGGCAACATCGGGCGCAACGCGGTGCTCGGCGCCGGGTTCCCCGAGTCCGTGCCCAGCACGACGCTCAACCGGCAGTGCGGGTCGAGCCAGCAGGCGGCGGCGTTCGCCGCCCAGGCCGTGCTGGCCGGCGTGCACGACGTGGTGATCGCCGCGGGCGTCGAGTCGATGAGCGCGGTGCCGATCGGCAGTGCCCGCGCCGGGATGGGGGAGCGGGCGTCCGCCCGGTACCCCGACGGTCTGGTCAACCAGGGCATCTCCGCCGAGCTGGTGGCGCAGCGCTGGAAGCTCGAGCGCGACGAGCTCGACGCCTACTCCGCCGAGTCGCACCGCCGCGCCGCGCGGACCTGGGCCGACGGCGGGTTCGACGCCGAGGTCGTCGCGGTGCCGGAGGCGCCAGGGCTGACCACCGACGAGACCGTCCGCGACACGACCACCGCCGAGGGCCTGGCCGGGCTGCGGCCGTCGTTCCGCACCGACGAGATGTCGGCGCGGTTCCCCGAGATCGACTGGCGGATCACGCCGGGCAACTCCTCCCCGCTGACCGACGGCGCGTCCGCCGTGCTGGTCATGAGCGAGGAGCGGGCGACGGCGCTCGGGCTGCGTCCGCGGGCCCGGTTCCACGCGTTCTCCGTCGTCGGCGACGACCCGCTGATGATGCTGACCGGCCCCATCCCGGCCACCCACGCGGTGCTGGCCCGCGCCGGTCTGTCCCTCGACGAGATCGACGCCTACGAGGTCAACGAGGCGTTCGCCCCGGTCCCGCTGGCCTGGGCACGCGAGTTCGGCGCGGACCCGGCCCGGCTCAACCCGCGGGGCGGGGCGATCGCGCTCGGGCACGCGCTCGGCTCCTCGGGCACCCGGCTCCTGGTGACGATGCTGCACCACCTGGAGGCCACCGGCGGCCGCTACGGGCTGCAGACGATGTGCGAGGCCGGAGGGATGGCCAACGCCACCGTCATCGAACGGCTGTGAGCGGCGGCGGGCCGTGTCCGGGGGATCAGCACCCCCGGAACACGGCCTGCCGCTTCTGTGCGAACGCGGCCCTGCCCTCGGCGTAGTCGTGGGTGGTGGCGTGCCGCTGCTGCAGGGTCGCCTCCAGCTCCAGCTGGTCGGCCAGGCGCCGCTGGGCGGCCGCCCCGAGGGCCTGTTTGGTGCTGGCCAGCGCGACGGTCGGCGCCTGGGCGAGGCGCCGGGCGAGTGCCTCGGCCTCGGCGTGCAGGCGCTCGCCGGGGTGCACCGCGTTCACCAGTCCCCAGCGGTGTGCGGTCTCGGCGGGCAGCCGGTCGCCGAGCATGCAGAGCTCCGCGGCGAGGGCGAGCCCGATCCGCTCGGCCAGGAACGCCGTGGTCCCGCCGTCGGGCATCACCCCGATCCGGACGAAGGCGAGCAGCAGGTAGGCGTCCTCGGCGGCCAGCAGCAGGTCGCAGGACAGGGCGAGGGACACCCCGAGCCCGGCGCAGGCGCCCTGCACCGCCCCGACGAACGGCTTCGGTGCCGCCCGCACCGCCAGCACGATGGGGTTGTAGATCTCGCGCAGCCGGGTCGACAGGTCCGGATCGCCCTCGGGGGTCGTCTCGCGCGGGTTCTTCACGTCGGCACCGGCGCAGAACGCCCGGCCGGCCCCGGTGACGAGCACCGCGCGGACCGCGTCGTCGGCCGACGCCCGACGCACGGCGTCGAGCAGCTCGGTGCCCATGGCGGGGGTCCAGGCGTTCAGGGCGTCGGGGCGGTGCAGCTCGATCCGGGCCAGTCCGTCGCCGGTCTCGTACCGCAGGTCCTCGTAGCGCGGGGTCACGTCCGCGAAACTACATTGAATCAGGATTAGAAAGAAGGAGGGGTCGATGTGACCGTGGAGCTCGCCGAGCAGGTGCAGGACTGGACCGAACCGGGGGCGCACCCCGTGCTGCCGGGGGTGCACCGGATCCCGCTGCCGTTGCCGCTGGACGGGCTGCGGGCGGTCAACGTCTACGTGCTCGACGGGCCGGACGGGCCGACCCTGGTCGACTCCGGCTGGGTCGACGCCGACGGCGACGCGCTGGAGGTCGGCCTGCGCGCCCTGGGGTACGCCCCGGCCGACGTCGCCCAGGTCGTCGTCACCCACGCCCACCACGACCACTACACCCAGGCCCTCGCGCTGCGCTCCGCCCACGGCACCCGGGTCGTGCTCGGCCGCGGGGAGGAGCCCTCGGTGGCGGCGCAGAGCGACCGCGCGGCCCACCCCGCGCCGCAGCCGGCCATGGTGGCCGCGGCAGGTGCGGCCGACCTGGCCCGGGACCTGGCCCGGCACGTCGCCGAGGTCGAGCGCGTCGACCTGGCGCCGTGGAGCATGCCCGACGCCTGGCTCGACGACGGCGACCTGGTCACCGCAGGCGAGGGCGAGCTGGAGGTGCGGGCGACCCCGGGGCACACCCGCGGGCACGTCGTGCTGCGCGACACCGCGCGCGGCGCGCTGTTCTCCGGGGACCACGTGCTGCCGCACATCACGCCGTCGATCGGCTACGAACGCGCCCCCGAGCCGATGCCGCTGCGCAGCTACCTGGACTCGCTGCGGCTGGTCCGCGACCTGCCCGACTCCCTGCTGCTGCCGGCCCACGGGCCGGTCACCCGCAGTGTGCACACCCGTGTCGACGAGCTGCTGGCCCACCACGAGCAGCGGCTGGCCGCCGCCGCGGCGCGGGTCGGGGCCGGGGACACGACGGCCTGGGCGGTCGCGTCCGCCCTGCCGTGGACCCGGCGGGAGCGGCACCTGTCGCAGCTGGAGACCGAGCACGCCGCGCTCGCGGTGCTGGAGATCGCCGCCCACCTCGACGTGCTGGTCGACGCGGGCGTGCTCGTCGCACACGACGGCGAGGACGGCGTACGCCGCTACGCCCCGTCCTGAGCGCCCCGTCCCGGCTGCCCCGTCCCGAACGCGCTGTCCTGAACGCACTGTCCCGAACGCACTGCGCGCCGCCACCCGGGGAGCAGGTGGCGGCGCGCCGGTGGGGGAGTGGCCGGGAGCGGCGGGGTCAGACCGCCGCGGTCAGCGGGTACTCCGCGAGGATCTTCTCGGTGACGAGCTTGGCGGTCTCGGCGCAGGCGGTGGTGCCGCCGTTGGCGTACTCCTTGACCCCGTCGCCGACGTTCCACAGGTTCGCGATCGGGGTGTCGTGGCCCAGGTCGTAGCCCGCGACCGCGCGCTGCGGGGGCCACCCGTCGCGCATGACCGCGACCGACAGGGTGCGGGCCCGGTCGAAGCCGGGGATCTGCTCGCGCAGGTCCGTGCGCAGCAGCTCGACCTCGGCATCGGCGTCGAAGTCGCCGACCGAGGGCTTGGGCACCGAGGCCGCGACGTAGAGGTTCCAGCCCTCCGGCGCCATCTCCGGGCAGGTGTCGGTGAAGTTGGCGACGTAGCAGAGCCGCTCGGACGTGGAGAACAGCAGCATGCCGGGCACGTCGACCAGGCGCTCGCGGCTGGCGAAGTTGAGCGCGATCATCGAGCACGGCCGGTCCTTGACCGCGACCTGCTCGCGGTAGTCCGCGGGGAGGTTCTCCGCGCCGAGCAGGCCCACGGTCGCGGCGGGCCCGGTGTCGCTCACGGCCACTCGGCAGGTGACCTTGACGCGCTCGCCGTCGCGCACGACGGTGGCACCGGTGACCCGGCCGTCGGCGAGGTGCAGCCGCTCGACCTCCGACGACAGCCACACCTGGCCGCCGTTGCCGATCACCGAGTTCGCCAGCGACTGCCAGACCCCGATCGTGCCGGCCGGGCAGAACCCGAACTTCTTGAACGCCGACTTGCGGGTGAAGTAGGTCAGGAACACCCGCGCGGGCAGCTCCTCGGACCCGACGGCGAACACCGAGGCGCACATGTTGCGGAACACGCCCTGCACGGCCGCGTTCTTCGAGTACCTGCCGACCCACTCCGCGGTGGACAGCTCGCTGCCGGGCAGTGCGTCGTCGTTCGTGCGGGCGGCGCCGATGCCCGAGAGCAGCTTCGCGCCCTGCCGGGTGAGCTGGGACAGCAGCATGCCCCAGCCGCCGCGGGTGACGTCGAGGTTCTTGCCGCCCACCCGGTAGAGCACCGGGACCTTCGGGGTGCGGATGTCGAACTCGGCGCCGACCTCGGCGAAGGTCTCCTCGGTGATGCCACCGACCTCGATGACGATCGCGCCGTCGTTGACGAGGAACCCGTCGATCTCGGTGGTGGACGCCCGCCCACCCACCTTGTCGAGCCGCTCCACGACGAGGGTGCGGTAGCCGGCACGGGCCAGCCGGGCGGCGGCGAACAGGCCACCGGCGCCGGCGCCCACCACGAGCGCGTCGAACGCGGTGTCGGACGTCTGCACGGGTCATCTCCTTCGGTCGACTCTTTAATCGAGAGTAAATTAATACGAAGCACGGGTCAACGGTCCGGCGAGAGCCCCTCGCGCACGATGGTCTGCGCGGTCGCCACGGTCCCTGCGAGGTCGCCGCGCTCGGGGCGCCACCACTCCGGGGCCCAGTTCAGTGCCCCCATCACCAGCATCCGGGCCGCCTGCGCGTCCAGGTCCGGATCCACCTCGCCGGCCTCGCGCGCGGAGTCCACCAGGCCCCGCCACAGTGCGCCGTAGCGGCGCTGGTCGCGGAGCTGGACGTCGCGGATGCCCGGCGGGAGCTGGGCGGCGTGCCGGATCGCGGCCGAGGCGTACTCCGAGTCCCGCAGCACGATCTCCAGGTGTGCGCGCACGGCGGTGGTGATGCGGTCCATCGGCGAGCTGTCCGGCGGCAGTGCGTCGAGCTCGCCGTGCACGTGCGCCATCACCCGGCGCAGTCCGACCTGCACCACCTCGGCGATGAGCTCGTCCCGCGAGGCGAAGTGGTAGTAGATCGCCGGGGCCTGCAGGCCGGCGATGGTGGCGATGTCGAGCAGCCGGGTCCCCGCGTAGCCGTTGCGGTTGAGCACCACCGCCGCCGCGTCCAGGATCCGCTCCCGGGTGGGCGCCGGGCGCGGGGCGGGGAGCTCCGCGGCGTCGCCCACCGTGGCTGGGTCCCGCTCCGGTGCGTCGGTCACGGTCGTCAGGCTACTGTTTAATCGTAGTAAGAAAAAGTATCGGGAGGGTGCGGCATGGGTGGGACGCAGCGGGGGCCGCTGGCCGGGCGGACGGTCGTGGAGCTGGCCGGGATCGGGCCGGGACCGTTCGCCGGCATGGCACTGGCCGACCTCGGGGCCGACGTGATCCGGGTCGACCGGCCGTCGGCCGGGCCACTGCCGACCGCGCCGCCGGCCGCCGACGTGCTGGGGCGCGGCAAGCGTTCGGTGGTGCTCGACCTCAAGCGGCCCGAGGCGGTCGAGGCGGTGCTCGCCCTCGCCACCGGTGCGGACGTGCTGATCGAGGGCAACCGGCCCGGGGTCGCCGAACGTCTGGGGGTCGGACCGGAGGCGGTGTGGGAGCGCAACCCGCGGCTGGTCTACGGGCGGATGACCGGCTGGGGGCAGGACGGGCCGCTGGCGCACACCGCCGGGCACGACGTCGGCTACATCGCCCTGACCGGGGCGCTGGGTGCCATCGGCCCGGCCGACGGACCCCCGCAGATCCCGCTCAACCTGCTCGGCGACTTCGGCGGCGGGGCGACCTACCTCGTGATCGGTGTGCTCGCGGCGCTGCTGGAGGCCGAACGCACCGGGCGCGGGCAGGTCGTCGACGCGGCGATCGTCGACGGCACCTCGCACCTGCTCGCCGTGATCCACACCCTGCTCGGCTCCGGTCGCTGGGAGGACCGGCGCGGGGTCAATCTGCTCGACGGCGGCACGCCGTTCTACGCCGTCTACGCCACCTCCGACGGCGGTCACATGGCGGTCGGTGCGCTCGAACCGCAGTTCTACGCCGAGCTGCTGCGCCTGCTGGAGATCCCGTGCGAGGTCGCGGACCCGCGGGACCAGCACGACCGCAGCCGCTGGCCGGCCCTGCGCGCCACGCTCGCCGGACGGTTCGCCACCCGGACCCGCGCGGAGTGGACGGCGGTGTTCGACGGCACCGACGCCTGCGTCGCGCCGGTCCTGGGCCTGCGCGAGGCGGCGGCCCACCCGCACCTCGTGGCCCGGGGGAGCGTGGTCGAGGTCGACGGGGTGCTGCAGCCCGGACCCGCGCCGCGCCTGTCCGGGCATCCCGTCGCCGCGCCCGGCCCCGCGCCGGTGCGGGGCGGTCACACCCGCGAGGTGCTCGCCGCAGCCGGGCTGGACGTCGACGCCCTGCTCGCCTCGGAGGCGGCCCGGCAGGCCTGACCCGGTGCGCCGGACGGTCCATTGTCCGCCGCGCCCGGCTTCTCTAATCTACGACAGATTAAACACTGGCGTGGAGGTCGACGATGCCCGCCCCGATCACGGACCGTCGAGCGGCCCTGGAGGCCCGCCACCCGGTCTGGCGCCCCCGGACCCTCGACGGTTTCCTGGACGACTGCGCCGCCGAGTTCGGCGACCGCCCGCTGGTCGTCACCGACGACCGCACACTGACCTACGCCGAGGCCGTCGCCTGGTCCGACCGGCTCGCGGGCGGCCTGGCCGCGCTCGGCGTGCGGCCCGGGGACCGGGTCGGCCTGCTCATGGCGAACCACCTGGAGTTCGTGCCGCTGAAGTTCGCGGTCGCGCGGGCCGGGGCGGTGGCGATCCCGTTCAACTTCCTCTACCGGCGCGACGAGCTGGCCTACGTGCTGCGTCAGTCGCGGTGCACGGTGCTCGTCACCATGACCGGCTACGGCGACCTGGACCACCTGGCCCTGCTCGACGACGTCGCGCCCGGCTGGGAGCAGGGCCCCACCGCGGAGCTGCCGGACCTGCGCGCGGTCGTCGCGCTGCCCACCGTGCACCCGGCGCGGCCGGGGGTCACGACCGTCGAGGAGCTGGGCGCGCTCGGATCCCCGGTCGCGGCCGGCACGGCAGGCACCACACCCGGCGATCTGGGCGACATCCTCTACACCTCGGGCACCACCGGCGCGCCCAAGGGCGTCATGGTCACCCACGACGGGGTGCTGCGGACGGGGTACGCCTCCGCGCTGACCCGCGCGTTCGAGGACGGACGGCGGATCCTGTTCTCACTGCCCTGCTACCACATGTTCGGCTACGTGGAGGGCCTGGTCGCGGCCATGTTCGTCGGCGGGGCGATCGTGCCGCGCCTGGCGTTCTCCGCGGCCGACTACGTCGAGGGCATCGAGCGGCACCGGGCCACCGAGATCCTCTGCGTGCCCACGATGACCGTCGCCCTGCTCGAGTCCCCCGCCCGGGCCGGGCGCGACCTGTCCTCGGTGTTCGCGCTGCTCTCCGGCGCCGCGCCGGCGCCGGTGTGGCTGTGGGAGAAGGTGCGGGCCGAGCTGGGCATCGCCGAGGTCACCACCGGCTACGGGATGACCGAGTGCGGCGGCGCGATGACGATGACGCTGCCCGAGGACCCGCTGGAGCGGCACGCGACGACGGTCGGCCGGGTCAAGCGGGCCGGCGTCGCCGGGCTGCCCGACCGCGACGGCGACCTGTGCGCGTACACGACCTGCGACCCGCTCACCGGTGAGGAGCTGCCCGCCGGGGCGGAGGGCGAGCTCGTCTCGTCCGGACCCACCCACATGCTCGGGTTCTGGGACAAGCCCGAGGAGACCGCGGCCGCGCTGCGCGGAGGCCGGGTGTTCTCCGGTGACCTGGGCCGGGTCCGCGACGACGGCTACCTGGAGATCACCGGCCGCAGCAAGGAGCTCTACAAGAGCGGCGGCGAGCTGGTGATGCCGAAGGAGATCGAGGAGCTGCTGACCCGTGAGCCGGGGATCAGTCAGGCGTTCGCCGTCGGCGTCCCGGACGACCGCTGGGGCGAGGTCGGCTGCGTCTGGATCGTCCCGGAGCCGGGCGCGACCGTCGACCCGGACGCGGTGCTCGCCCTGTGCCGGGAGAAGCTCGCGCGGTTCAAGGTGCCCCGGCACGTCCTGGTGACCACCTCCGGGGAGCTCCCGACCACGCCCACCGGCAAGATCCAGAAGTTCCGGCTCGCCCGGCGCGCCGCCGAGGTGCTGGGCGGATGAGTGCCGGGTCCCGGGCGCACCGCCCGGGACCCGGCCGCTCGTCCGGTGCGGGGCTCAGCCGCCCAGCTCGTCGCGGAGCACGAACTTCTGCACCTTGCCCGACGGGGTCATCGGCAGCTCGTCGACCAGGAACCAGCGCACCGGCACCTTGTACGGGGTGAGCCGGGCGAGGCAGTGTGTGGCCAGCTCGTCGGTGAACCCGGCCGGCTGCGGCTCGTGGGTCACCACGGCCGCGGCGACGATCTCGCCCCAGGTCGGGTCGGGCAGTCCGACGACCGCCGACGCCGCGACCGCCGGGTGCTCGGCGAGCGCGACCTCGATCTCGGCCGGGGCGATGTTCTCCCCACCGCGGATGATGAGCTCCTTGAGCCGACCGGTCAGCGTGATCATCCCGCGCTCGTCCATCGACCCGAGGTCGCCGGTGTGCACCCAGCCCTCGTCGTCGACGGTCGCGGCCGTGGCCTCCGGGTCGTCGTAGTAGCAGAGCATCTGGTTGTAGCCGCGGGCGCAGACCTCGCCGACGACGCCGAGGCCGGCCACCTCGCCGGTCGCCGGGTCGACGATCCGGGCCCCGGTGTGCGGCAGCGGGCGGCCGACGGAGCGGACGAGGTCGTCCTCGCCGTCCGACCGCCGGGTCAGGCTCAGCACGGGGGAGAGCTCGGTCTGGCCGTACAGGTTGTGCACGAACGCCCCGAACGTCTCCCGGACCCCGGTGATCAGCGTCCCGGGCGCGGTCGCGGCACCGACCAGGACGGTGTCCAGCGGCGGGGCGGCCTCGTCGCGGCCGCGGGCCTCGTGCAGCACCGCCCCGAGCACCGTCGGCACGCTCATCAGGACCGAGGCGCCCTCCGCGCGGATCGCGTCGAGCACCGCGGCGGGGGTGAACTTCTCGATCAGCACCATCGTGCCGCCGAGCACCGCCGGGCCGAGGGTGGAGATCACACAGCCCGCGGTGTGGAAGGTCGGCAGCGGGGCGCCCGCGACGGCCCCCTCGCGGGCCTGCGCGGTGTG
This sequence comes from Pseudonocardia sp. Ae717_Ps2, assembly GCF_001932475.1. Lineage (NCBI taxonomy): Bacteria > Bacillati > Actinomycetota > Actinomycetes > Pseudonocardiales > Pseudonocardiaceae > Pseudonocardia > Pseudonocardia sp. Ae717_Ps2. The sequence continues at coordinate 4,185,171 of NZ_MCIS01000001.1, read as the reverse complement.
CATGGTCAGCCGCGCGTTGTTCAGCAGCGAGCGGTGCGCCAGCAGCACCCCCTTGGGGCGGCCGGTCGTGCCGGAGGTGAACTGCATCATGGCCGGGGCGTCCGGGCTGCTGCGGTCCGCGGCGTCGGGGGACCCGCCGTCGAGCGGGGCCCCGTGCAGCCGGTCGGTGTCGGACAGGCTGACGACGTGGGCGAGTCCCGGCACTCGGGGGGCGACCTCGGCGACGACGCCGGTCAGGTCGTGGTCGCGTACCCGGTCGGCGTGCAGCAGCACGGTGGAACGGGACAGGGTGAGGGCGTACTCGAGCTCCCCGGGGCGCAGGGCCGGGTTGAGCGCCACCAGCACGACGCCGGCCAGGCCCGCCGCGTACTGCACGATCGTCCACTCGGCGATGTTCGGCGCCCAGATCGCGACGTGGCCGCCGGGTCCGGCGAGCTCGTGCAGGGTGCCGGCGACGCGGCTCGCCTCGTCGAGCAGCTCGGCGTAGGTCCACCGGCCCGGTGTCCCGTCGTGCCGGGTCGCGACCAGGGCGACGGTGTCCGGGCGGGCGGCGGCCTGCTCGCGCAGCAGTCCGCCGACGGTGCTCTCGAGCAACCCGGGGCCGGGGCCCTCCAGCCATTCGGCGCGCCGGAGCGCGGTGGGCTGCGGGCTGACGGACGTGCTCATACGGCCTCCGACGATGCAGGTCACGAGATGAACCGAATCTAGATAAGAAACTTCGGACGTCAACCGCCGGTCGGAGCCGTCAGGCCCCGCCGGACGATGGTCTGCGCCGTTCGGACCAGCGACCGCAGGGAGCCACGCCCGGGGCTCCACCACTCGCACGCCCAGTTGAGCGCCCCCAGTACGAGCATCCGTGCCGCGCGGGGGTCGAGCTCGGGCCGCAGCTCACCCGAGACCCGGGCGGCCTCGACGAGCTCGCGCCAGAAGTTCACGTAGCGCTGCTGTTCCGCGAGCTGGCGGTCCCGCACCTGCGGGGGCAGCTGCGCGGTGGTGCGCACCGCCGCGACGGTGTAGTCGGAGATCCGCAGCACGGCCTGCAGGTGGGCCTCGACGGCGCAGCAGATCCGGTCCATCGCGCTCGCCGTGGCGGGCAGTTCCTGCACCCGGGCCCGCACGTGCTCCAGGTTGCGCACCATCCCCGCGACGACGACCTGCTCGACCAGGTCCTCGCGGGAGTCGACGTAGTAGTAGATCGCCGGAGGCCGGACCCCGGCCAGCCGCGCGACGTCGGACAGCCGGGTCCCCGCGTACCCGCGGGTCGCCAGCAGCGACGCCGTCGCGTCCAGGATGCGGCGCCGGGTCCGCGCCGCCTTCTCCCCCGAACCCCGCGCGCCCTCGGCGCGGGACCCGGGGGAGCGGGCGCTCTGGGTACGGGTCATCGGGTCAGTAGGACGCCGGCAGGCCCAGGCTGCGCTGGGCGACGAAGTTGAGCACCATCTCCCGGCTGACCGGTGCGGTCTTGAGCATCCGGGCCACGAACCACAGGTCGGCCAGGCCGTACTCCAGGGACATGCCGTTTCCGCCGTGGGCCTGCATCGCCTGGTCCAGGGTGCGCAGCGAGGAGTCGGCGGCGGCGAACTTGGCGATGTTCGACGCCTCGGCCGCGTCGACGCCGGCGTCGTAGAGCTCGGCGGCGCGGTAGGCCATCAGCCGCGAGAGCTGGGTCCCGATGTAGGCCTCGGCCAGCGGGTGCGCGACGCCCTGGTGCGACCCGATCGGCACGCCCCACACCTGCCGGTCGCGGGCGTAGCCGCACGCCTTCTCCAGGGCGTAGCGGGCGATGCCGTTGGAGATGCAGGCCGCGGTGATCCGCTCCGGGTTGAGTCCGGCGAACACCTGGCGCAGGCCGTTGCCCTCCTCGCCGATCAGCGCCTCGGGGCCCACCCGGACGTCGTCGAAGAACACGGTGAACTGGTGCTCGGGCTGCTGCAGTGCGGCCGGGATCGTCTGCCAGGTCAGCCCCTCGGTGTCGGTCGGCACCACGAACAGCGACAGCGGGTGGCGGCCGTTCGGTCCCGCCTCGGGCGCGCGGGTCACCACGAGGACCGCGTCGGCCTCGTCGATGCCCGAGGTCCAGTACTTCTGGCCGCGGAGCCGCCAGTCGTCGCCGTCGGGGTGGGCGGTGGTGGTGATCTCGTGGCTGTTGGACCCGGCGTCGGGCTCGGTGATGGCGAAGGCCATCTTCAGCGAGCCGTCGGCGATGCCGGGCAGCCAGCGCGACTTGAGCTCGTGCGAGCCGTGCGTGTCGATGATGGTGCCGCAGATCGCGGGGGAGATGACCATCATCAGCAGCGGGACGCCCTGGGTCGAGGACTCCTCGACGACGACGGCCAGGTCGGCCATGGTGCCGCCGCCCCCGCCGTAGGCCTCGGACAGGTGCACGCCCAGGAAGCCGGCCGCGCCGAGCTCCGTCCAGAGCTCGGTCGGCTCCTCGTGGGCGGCGGCCTTGCGCATGAAGTAGTCGTGGCCGTAGCGGCCGACCAGGGTCGCGACCGCGTCGCGCAGCGCCGCACGCTCCTCGGTGTCGGCGACGATCAGCGAGCTGGGCATCGTGTCTCCTCGTGACCCGGAGTATTTTCTAATCGAGAATAGGTAAAGTGGGTCGGCGTCGTCAACGTGGGCCCCACGTCACGGCATGGACGACCCGCCGCCGACGGCGACCACCTGCCCGGTGACCTGGAACGCGGCCGTCTCCGAGGCCAGCCAGGCGACCGCGTTCCCGACGTCGGTCGGCGTCGTGCGCCGGCGCAGCGCCTGGGTCGCCACGATGGCGTCGACGGCCTCGGGGGCGAACAGCGAGTCCGCGCCGCCCGCCCACACCGAGCTCGGGCCGACCTGCTCGTCCTCCGGTGGCAGGACCAGGCCCGGCGCGACGACGTTGCTGCGGATCCCGAACCGGCCGTTCTCCCGGGCCACGGTGCGGGCGAGCGAGATCAGCGCCGCCTTGGTGCCGCCGTAGATGCCCTGGCGGACCGCCCCGTAGGCGGCGTCGCTGGACAGGAACACGACCGCGCCCCGCCCGGCCTCGCGCATCGGTCCCAGGACGGCCTGGGTGCAGTCGATCGCGGCGAACAGGTTCACCTCGACGGTGCGCCGCCACAGGTCGCGGTCGGTCTGCTCGGCGAACCAGCCGGGCCTGCTCCAGCCCGCGTTGTTGACCAGCACGTCCACCCCGCCCCAGGCGTCCAGGGCGGCGGCGGCCACCGCGGCGCCCGCGCCCTCGGCGGTCAGGTCGGTGGCCAGGGCGAGCGCCTCCGGCGCGCCGAGCCCGGGCAGCTCCCCGGCGACGCGCCCGGCCTGCTCGCCGTCGATGTCGACGACCAGCACCCTGGCGCCCTCGCGGGCCAGGACCTGGGCGATGCCGCGCCCGATGTTGGCCCCGGCCCCGGTGACGACCACCCGTGCGTCGCGCAGTCCCAGATCCATCGCCGCTCCTCCTCGTCCCACCCGGTCTTTCGACGCGGGATTAAACACCCGACCGCCTCCGACGTCGCCGTCTTGACACCGGGTCGGCGCTCGTGATGTCCTTCCCGCTAGATTAATCGAGGTTAGAATCGAGACCGTCCCTGGGGGAGCAATGGTGCAGACCCGACCCGACTACGACCCGGTGTCGGTGGGATCGCTGGAGTTCTGGTCGCTCACGCCGGAGGGCCGCGAGGAACGCCTGCGTGTGCTGCGCGACGAGCGGCCGGTCAGCTGGCAGCGCCCGGCCGAGGGCTCGATGCTGCCCCAGGAGGACGACGCCGGGTTCTGGGCGATCACCCGGCACGCCGACATCGCGGCCGTCAGCAAGGACCCGGAGACCTTCTGCTCCGGCCAGGGCGTGATGATCGAGGACGTGCCGTCGGACATCCTGGAGGCGGCCAGCTCGTTCCTCGCGACCGACGCCCCCCGGCACACCCAGCTGCGCCGCCTGGTCAGCGCGGCGTTCACCCCGCGCCGGGTGAAGCAGATCGAGGCGCAGATCGCCGACCAGGCCCGCCGCATCGTCGACGACCTGATCGCCACCGGGGACTGCGACTTCGTGGACCAGGTCTCGCGGCGGCTGCCGATGTGGACGATCTACGAGATGTGCGGCCTGCCCGTCGAGCGCCGCGACGACGCCGCGCACGCCGCCGACGGCATGGTGTCGTGGGCCGACGCCGACGTGCGCGCCGGGCTGGAGCCCGCGGACCTGCTCAACCAGTCGCTGGTCACCCTCATCACGATCGGCCTGGAGCTGGCCGACGACCGCCGGGAGAACCCCCGCGACGACCTCATGACCTCGCTGGTGCAGGCCGAGGTCGACGGCGAGCGGCTGTCGGAGGAGGAGATCGCGGCCTTCTTCGTCCTGCTGTCGGTCGCCGGCAACGACACCACCCGCAACACCATCAGCCGCACGATGGAGGCGCTCACCCGCTTCCCGGACCAGCGCAAGATCCTGCAGGCCGACCCCGACGGCACGCTGAACACCGCCGTCGACGAGTTCGTCCGGTGGGCCAGCCCGGTGATGACCTTCCGCCGGGTCGCCACCCGGGACGTCGAGCTGCACGGCCAACGGATCCGGGCCGGCGACTGGGTCGTGATGTTCTACGCCTCGGGCAACCGCGACGAGCGGGTCTTCACCGAGCCCTACACCTTCGACGTCACCCGTTCCCCGAACCCGCACGTCGGCTTCGGCGGCGGAGGGCCGCACTTCTGCATGGGCAACATGCTCGCCCGCACCCAGCTGCGCTCGCTGTTCGGGGAGCTGCTGCGCCGGGTGCCCGACCTGCGTACCGGTGAGCCCGTCCAGCTCGTCGGCAACTTCGTGGACGGCGTCAAGTCGATGCCGTGCACGCTCAACCCGTGAAGGAGGTACCACTCGTGCGCGTGGTGGTCGACTACGACAAGTGCACCGGGCTGGGGCTCTGCGAGTCCCTGGCCCCCGACTTCTTCGAGGTCGCCGACGACGGTTCGCTCAACCTGCTCCAGGAGCAGGCCGACGACTCGCAGCGGGGTGAGCTGGAGGAGGCCTGCCGGGCCTGCCCCACCGAGGCCCTGCGGATCGAGGGCTGAGCGGTGACGAAGGTCTTCGCGGGCGTCGACGCCCTGGCCGCCGCCGAGGGCGAGTCGTTCGGCCCGACCGACTGGGTCGAGATCGACCAGCGTCAGGTCGACCTGTTCGCCGAGGCGACCGGCGACCACCAGTGGATCCACACCGACCCCGAGCGGGCGGCGTCCGGCCCGTTCGGCCGGACCATCGCGCACGGGTTCCTGACCCTGTCGCTGCTGCCCCGGCTGCTGAACGAGCTCTACCGCGTCGACGACGTGCGGATGGGGATCAACTACGGCCTGAACAAGGTCCGTTTCCCCTCGCCGGTCCCGGTGGGCTCGAAGGTCCGGCTCGCCGCCGAGATCGCCTCGGTGCGCCGTGGCGACGGCTTCGTGGAGGTCACCACCCGCTCGACGATCGAGGTCGAGGGCTCGCCGAAGCCCGCCTGCGTGATCGAGAGCGTCGGCCGGCTCTACCCCTGATCCGCCAGACACGAGAGGAACGACCGTGATGCCGAGCGCCCCCACCGGTGCCGCGCGCGCCCCGCGCCCACCGGCGGCGCCGTACGACGAGCTGATCCGGCCCCGGCAGGTGCACGGGTCGCTCTACACCTCGCCGGAGATCTTCGCCGACGAGCTGGAGCGCATCTGGTACCGCACCTGGGTCTACGTCGGCCACGTCAGCGAGATCGCCGAGCCGAACGACTACGTCCGCAAGTCCATCGGACCGCAGGACGTCATCATGACCCGCACCGCCGACGGCGAGGTGCACCTGCTGCTCAACCGGTGCGCGCACCGCGGCAACCTGGTCTGCGAGGCGCGGTCGGGCAACTCCAGCTCGTTCCGCTGCCCGTACCACGGCTGGACCTACCGCAACGACGGCCGGATGCTCGGCTACCCGTTCCCGCAGGGGTACGGCGGCCGCGGGAAGCTGGACCTCGGCCTCGGCCGGGTCCCGCGGGTCGGGGTCTACCGGGGGTTCGTCTTCGGCAGCTTCGCCCCCGACGGCCCCACCCTCGACGAGCACCTCGGCGAGGCCAGGGGCGAGATCGACCGGCTCGTCCGGCTGTCCCCGGACGGGGAGGTCGAGCTGTCCGCCGGCTTCCTGCAGCACCGCGCGAAGGCGAACTGGAAGCTCCTCGCGGAGAACGAGACCGACGGCTACCACCCGCAGTTCGTGCACGCCTCGATCTTCAGCGTCGCGGAGAGCGGGATCGGGGCGCTCTACGGCGAGAAGTCGACCGCGGTGACCCGCGACCTCGGTGGCGGGCACAGCGAGAACGACCTGCGCCCGGAGTTCCGCCGGCTCGGCGTCCCGCTGGGCTGGTTCGGCACGACCGAGGAGAAGGTGCCGCGCTACGCGGCCCGGATGCGGGAGACCTACGGGTCCGACGCCCACGACATCCTGGTCGAAGGCGGACCCCACGTCATGATCTTCCCGAACCTGTTCATCGCCGAGATCCAGCTGTTCACCATCCAGCCGCTGGCCGCGGACCTCACCGTCCAGCACGTCACCGCGGTGCAGCTCAAGGGCGCGCCGGAGATGAACAAGCGGATGCTGCAGCAGTGCATCGGGTCGGTCGGGCCGGCCGGGATGCTGCTCGCCGACGACACCGAGATGTACGAGCGCAACCAGGCAGGCGTCGCCGAGCTGCGCCCGGAGTGGCTCGACATCCGGCGCGGCGCGGAGCGCGAGTACACCGACGAGCGTGGCCTCACCGTCGGCGGGGCCACCGACGAGACCGGTATGCGCGGGTTCTGGACGCACTACCGGCGGTTGATGACGGAGGGCCGATGACCACCACCGAGCCGGCCACCGGGCTCGATCTGCGCACCGTCGAGCAGTTCCTCTACCGCGAGGCGCGCTACGCCGACGAGCACCGCTATGAGGACTGGGAGGCGCTCTGGACCCCGGACGCCCTCTACTGGGTGCCCGCGAACGACGACGACGCCGACCGCATGACCCAGATGTCGATCATCCACGACAACCGCAACCGGATCGCCACCCGGATCCGCCAGTACCGCACCGGGCGCCGGCACTCCCAGGTGCCTGCGTCGCGGCTGCGCCGGGTCGTGTCCAACGTGGAGATCCTCGGTACCGTGCCCGGGACCGGGGACACCGAGGTCGGCGCCAACTTCGTGCTCGTCGAGTCCCGCGAGCGCGGCACCCAGCTGTGGGCCGGGCGCTACACCTACCGGCTGCGCGTGGTCGACGGGGAGCTCGCGATGTCCTACAAGAAGGTCGCGCTGGTGGACAACGCCCGCGCGATCGCGACGCTGGCGTTCCTGGTCTGATGGAGATCCGTCCCGATATCGTCGGCAACGAGTTCGCCGAGGTCGCCGTCCGCATCGACGACGAGGCGAACAGCCGGCGGCTGCGCATCGAGGACCTGCGCACCGGCCGGGTCCGCTACCTCGACGCGCTGGAGCTGGAGACGCTGGTGTGGCTGCCCGAGGGACACCTGCACAAGCTCCTCGACCCGTCGGCCGACCGGTGGCGGGAGGACGCGTGAGCCCCGACCTCGGCACCGACCCCGGCACCGGCCCGGACACCGCACCGGTCCTGTCCCGGATCGAGGAGCGCGCCGACGGGCGCGTCGCCCACCTGACGCTGAACCGACCGCGGGCCCGCAACGCGATCACCGTCGCGCTGGCCGGCGCCCTGCACGCGGCGCTGGTGGCCGCCGCGGCCGAGGCCGACGTCGTCGTGGTGCGCGGGGCGGGCGGGCACTTCTGCGCGGGCGGGGACTTCCACGAGGTCTCCCGGCTGCGCGAGGACGGCCCGGAGGCGCTGCGGCCGCTGTTCGAGACCTTCGTCGGTGCGTGCCAGCTGATCGCGGACCTGCCGGTCCCGGTCGTCGCCGCGGTGGAGGGCTACGCGATGGCCGGCGGCTTCGAGCTGGTCCAGTCCGTCGACATCGCGCTCGTCCGCGAGGACGCGGTACTCGCCGACAACCACGCCAACTTCGGCATGATCCCCGGCGGTGGCGGGTCGCAGCGGCTGCCCCGCATCGTGGGGACCCCACGCGCGCTCGGGCACATCCTGCTCGGCGACCGGCTCTCGGGCCGTGACGCCGTCGACTGGGGGATCGCCTACGCCTGCGCCCCGGCCGACGGGTTCGAGGCCCTCGTCGAGAACACCGTCGCCAACCTGCTCGGCAAGGACCCCGGCGCGCTGGCCCGGATCAAGCAGCTCGTACGCGGCGGGCTGGACGGCCCGCTGAGCGACGGCCTGTCCGCCGAGACCGCCGCCACCCTCGCCCACCTGGACGGGGAACGGGCCGGTGCGGGCATCGGCCGCTTCACCGGAAGGACACGCACGTGACCGTCACCGACCAGCTGGTCCTGTTCGACCTCGACGAGGACGGCGTCGGCCGGCTGCGACTCAACCGCCCCGAGGCCGCCAACGGCATGAACGTGCCGTTCCTGCGCGCGCTCTACGACGCCGTCATGACCGCCACCGGGCAGGCCGACCTGCGGGTGCTCCTGCTGACCGGCGAGGGCCCGCACTTCTGCGCCGGCGGTGACGTGAAGACCTTCACCGCCAAGGGCGAGGCGCTCCCGGACTACCTGCGCGAGGCCACCGCCTGGCTGCAGAACGTCGCGCAGGCCCTGCTGGCGCTGCCCGTCCCGGTCGTCACGGCGGTGCACGGGTTCGCCGCGGGCGGCGGGGGACTGGGCCTGGTGTGTGCCTCCGACATCGTGCTCGCCGGGGAGTCGGCGAAGTTCATGTCGGGCGCCGCGCGGGTCGCCATGGCACCCGACGCGGGCTCGTCGGTGACGCTGCCCCAGCTCGTCGGGCTGCGCAAGGCGATGGAGATCCTGCTGCTCAACCCCACGCTGACCGCCGCCGAGGCCGTCGAGATCGGGCTGATCACCCGGGTGGTCGCCGACGACGCGCTGCACGACGAGGCGCTGGCCGTCGCCCGCACCCTGGCCGCCGGCGCGCCGCGTGCGCTCGGTGCCGTCAAGCGGCTGGTCTGGTCCGGGCTCGGCGCCCGGGTCGAGGCCCAGCTGCCGGAGGAGGCCCGCACGGTCTCCGAGCTGTCCGGCACCGCGGACGCCCGCGAGGGGCTCGCCGCCGTGCTCGAACGGCGCCGGCCCCGGTTCACCGGCCGCTGACGCGGCCGTCCACCCCCACTACGAAGGAGTTCGGCAGGCATGGCAGGAGTCGAGGGACGCGTCGTCGCGATCACCGGGGCGGGCAACGGCCTGGGCCGCGAGTACGCGCTGGTGCTGGCGCGGGCGGGCGCGAAGGTCGTCGTCAACGACCTCGGTGGGTCGCGGGACGGCAGCGGCAGCGGATCGAGCGCCGCGGACGCCGTCGTCGCCGAGATCCGGGCCGAGGGTGGCGATGCCACGGCGAACCACGACAGCGTGGCCACGTCCGAGGGCGGCGCCGCGGTCGTCACGACCGCGCTGGAGGCCTACGGCCGCATCGACGGCGTCGTGGCGAACGCCGGCATCCTGCGGGACAGGTCGTTCCACTCGATGACCGACGACGACTGGGACGCCGTGCAGCGCGTGCACCTCTACGGCGCCTACCACGTGATCCACGCGGCCTGGCCGCACCTGCGCGAGCAGGGCCACGGCCGGGTCGTCGTCGCCACCTCGACCTCGGGGATCTACGGCAACTTCGGGCAGGCCAACTACGGCGCCGCCAAGGGCGGGCTGATCGGGCTCATCAACACCCTGGCCATCGAGGGCCGCAAGCGCGGCATCACCGCGAACGCGATCGCGCCGATGGCGGCGACCCGGATGACCTCCGACATCGCGCCGCCGGAGGTGCTCGCGAAGCTCGACCCGGCGCACGTCGCCCCGGTCGTCGGCTACCTGCTGACCGACGAGTGCACCGAGACCGGCAGCGTCCTGGTCGTCGGTGGCGGCGAGGTGCACCGCGTCGCGCAGTTCCGCAGCAAGGGCGTGACCTTCGCGGAGGTCCCGACCATCGACCAGGTCGGTGACCGGTTCGCCGAGATCGTCGACCTCGACGGTGCCGTCGTCGGCACGAACCCGGTCGGGTGAGGCGGCCGTGACCGTCACCGACAGCACGTCCCCCGAGGCCACGGACGCCACGGAGGCCTCGGACGCCGCGGCCACCGTCGCCCGCCTGCGCCGGACCTTCGAGTCTGGCCGGACCCGGCCGCTCGCCTGGCGGCGCCGCCAGCTGCACGGCATCGAGCGCCTGGTCTCCGAGCGCGAGTCGGACATCGCCGCCGCGCTCGCGCAGGACCTGGGCCGCCCCGCGCCCTACGCCTGGCTCGGCGACATCGCCTCCACCGCGGCCGAGGCCGCCTACGCCCGCAAGCACCTCAAGCGCTGGATGCGCCGGCGACGCACGTCGCTGCCGCTGTCCATGCTGCCCGGCCGCGGCTTCTACCAGTACGAGCCGCTGGGCACGGTGCTGGTCATCGGGCCGTGGAACTACCCGGTCTACCTGACGCTCGGCCCGCTGGTGGCCGCGGTCGCGGCCGGCAACACCGCGGTGGTCAAGCCGTCCGAGCACGCCCCGGCCACCTCCGCACTGATGGCCCGGCTGATCCCGGAGTACCTGGACCCGGACGCGGTCGCCGTGCTGGAGGGTGACGCCGCCGTCACCCAGGCCCTGCTCGCCCAAGGCCTGGACCTGGCGTTCTTCACCGGCGGCCCGGGGATCGGCAAGAAGGTGATGGCCGCCGCGGCCGAGCACCTGACGCCGGTGGTGCTGGAGCTGGGCGGCAAGAGCCCGGTGATCGTGACCGCCGATGCCGACATCGACGTCGCGGCTCGCCGGATCGCCTGGGTGAAGCTGCTGAACTCCGGCCAGACCTGCATCGCACCGGACTACGTGCTGGTCGAGGAGTCGGTGCGGGACCGCCTGGTCGCGGGGATCGTCGCGACCGTGCGGGAGTTCCGCGCCGGGGAGCCCGCCACCCAGCCGATCGTCGACGACAGGCAGTTCGCCCGGATCGCGGGCCTGCTCGACGACCACGGCGGGACCGTCGCGCTCGGCGGTGGCACCGACGCGGCCTCACACGCGATCGAGCCGACCGTGCTGGTCGACCCGTCGCCGGACTCGGCGGTGATGGCCGACGAGATCTTCGGCCCGATCCTGCCGGTGCTCACCGTGCGCTCCGTCGACGAGGCGCTGCGCTTCGTCAACGACCGCCCGAAGCCGCTGGGCCTGTACCTGTTCACCGGGTCCAAGGCGGTCAAGGAGCGGGTGCTCACCGGGACGAGCTCGGGCGGCGTGGTGGTCAACCACCTGGCCATGCACTGCCTCGTCCCGCAGCTGCCCTTCGGCGGTGTGGGCAACAGCGGGATGGGCGCCTACCACGGCGAGTGGGGCTTCCACGCGTTCAGCCACCGCAAGGCGGTGCTGGACAAGCCGGCCAAGCCGGACCCGTCGCTGATGTACCCGCCCTACACCGACCGGAAGATGGCCCTGCTGCGGAGGTTCTTCTGACCCGGATCCCCGTGGAGCCCGTGCACGTCGGCGGGGCCGGCACGCCGATGGTCCTGCTGCACGGCGCGACGTCGTCGTGGCGGGCCTGGCGGCCGGTCCTGCCGGCGCTGGAGCGCCACCACCACGTCGTCGCGCCCACGCTGGCGGGGCACCGCGGCGGCCCGGTGCTGTCGGTGGCCCCCGAGAAGGTGGTGCCCGCGATCGTCGACGCCGTCGAGGTCGCGCTGGACGAGGCCGGCATCGACCGGGCCCACCTGGTGGGCAACTCGCTCGGCGGGTGGGTCGCGCTGGAGCTGGCCCGCCGCGGCCGGTCGCGGTCGGTCGTCGCGCTGTCCCCGGCCGGGGCGTGGGCGACACCGGCGGACCTCGACCGGCTGCTGCGGCTGTTCCGCATCGGCGGGCGGATCGGGCGGCTGCCGGGCACGGGTGCGGTGCTGCGGCCGCGTGCGGTGCGCCGCCTGCTGCTGCGGGCGGTCTCCGAGCACCCGGAGGTGCTGTCGCAGGCCGACGTCGGGGAGCTGGTCGAGGACCTGGCGGGCTGCGCGGTGCTGGCCGACCTGCTCGCCGGGGCCCCGGACTCGGGTGGGCTCGCCCCGTTCACGCCGGAGGGCCCGGTGATGATCGCCTGGGGGGAGCGGGACCGGATCCTGCCCTTCCCGCGCTACGGCCGCCCGATGGTCGAGGCCGTCCGCGGCGCGCAGCTGGTCCGGGTGCCGGGGGTGGGACACGTGCCGATGGCCGACGCCCCGGCCCTGGTCTCGTCGCTGATCACCCGGTTCACGGCGCGGGTCGACCGCGACGCGGTCCCCGCCGAGCACTGACGACCCCCGACGACCCTGAACGACACCGGCCGGTGGGCACCGCCACCGAGGCGCCCACCGGCCGGCCCGGGCTCAGATCTCGGGGGCCGGGACCAGCCCGGCGGCCACGGCGCCGGTGATGCCGCCGTCGGCGGTGATCGTCGAGCCGTTGAGCCAGCGCGAGCCGCGCGAGGCCAGGAACACCACGGCGGGTGCGATGTCGTCGACGGTCGCGTGCCGCCCCAGGAAGGCCTTGACCCCGTCGAGGGTGTCCTTGCCCATGCTCTCCTCGAAGTCGGCGAGGATCGGGGTCTCCACCGGGCCCGGGAGCACGGCGTTGATCCGCAGCTCGTTCATCTCCCGTACCGCGCCGCCCATGGCCAGGCAGTAGACGGTCGCGGCCTCCTTGGAGAAGTTGTAGGCGTTGCCCTGCTGCGGGTGCTCGGCGAACCAGGCCGCGCCCTCGTCCATCGACTCGGTGGCGAGCACCTCGCGCAGGGTCTCCAGGCGGGCCGGCCAGCCGAACCCGGCCGTCGAGGAGACCACGACGATCGAGCCGCCCGGGTTCATCCGCTCGAACACGGCCTCGGTCAGGTGCCGCATGCCGAGGAAGTTGACCCGGAAGACCAGGTCGGCGGGCGCGGTGCCGGGGATGCCCGCGACGTTGGCGAGGACGTCGAAGGTGCCCTCGATCTGCGCCAGCGCCGAGTCGATGCTCGCGGCGTCGGCGAGGTCGACCTCGACGTGCTGCTCCACCTCCGCGGAGGGCTTGTTGCGGTCGAGGCTGACGACGGAGGCGCCGCCCTCGACCAGCTGGCGCGTGACAGCGTCACCGATGCCCGACGCGGTGCCCGTGACCAGGCAGCGCAGTCCCTGAACGTCCATGTGATCCCTCCGGTGTCGCCTGTGACGCCTTATGTTTCTAACCTAGATTAACTACCTACGGGGGGCAACGGGCCCCGGGTGGCGAGTCGAAGGAGACGTCGATGCGGACACGGTTCACCGAACTCGTCGGGGTGCGTCACCCCGTCGTGCAGGGAGGCATGCAGTGGGTGGGCCGGGCGCCGCTCGTCGCCGCCGTCGCCGAGGCGGGTGGGCTCGGGTTCCTGACCGCGCTGACCCAGCCGACCCCGGAGGACCTGCGTGCGGAGATCCGGCGCTGCCGGGAGCTGACCGACGCCCCGTTCGGCGTCAACCTGACGATCCTGCCGACGATCGACGCCCCGCCCTACGCCGCGTACCGGCAGGTGATCATCGAGGAGGGTGTCCCGGTCGTGGAGACCGCCGGGGCGAACCCGGTGGACCACCTCGGGCCGCTGCACGACGCGGGGATCGTCGTCGTCCACAAGTGCACCTCGGTCCGGCACGCGGTGAAGGCGCAGGACCTGGGGGTGGACGCGCTGTCCATCGACGGCTTCGAGTGTGCCGGCCACCCCGGCGAGGACGACGTTCCCGGGCTCGTCCTGCTGCCCGCCGCGGCCGACGTCCTGGAGATCCCGTTCATCGCTTCGGGCGGCATCGCCGACGCCCGCGGTCTGGTCGCGGCGCTGGCGCTCGGTGCGGACGGGGTCAACATGGGCACCCGCTTCCTGTGCACGCAGGAGTCGGGGGTGCACGACGCGGTGAAGGCCCGCATCGTCGAGGCCGGCGAGCGCGACACCACCCTCATCTTCCGCGAGCTGCGCAACACCGCTCGGGTCGCGGCCAACGCGGTCTCCCGGGAGGTGGTGGAGAAGCTCGCCGCCGGTGCCCGGTTCGAGGACATCCGCCACCTCGTCGCGGGCAGCCGCGGGGCGACGGTCTACGAGACCGGAGACCTCGACGCCGGCATCTGGTCGGTCGGGATGGTGCAGGGGATCATCCGCGACGTCCCGACCTGCGCGGAGCTGATCGAGCGCATCGTCACCGAGGCCGAGCAGATCGTCGCGGGCCGGCTGGCGGAGCTCGTCACGGCCGGCTGAGGCCCGGACAGGGCCCTCGTCGCCGGGCTGTCCGGGCCTCGGCCCGACCGCGTGCCTCAGCGGGTCGGCGAGGTGATGCGGGCGCCGACCTGGTACAGCACCGTCGCGAGGTCCCAGTAGTCGTCGTGACCGGTGAGCAGGCCGTCGTCGTCGTAGGTGCAGACGGCGACGCCCGGCACCGAGAACCGGGCACCGGCCACGTCGACGAGCTCACCGGTGCGCAGCTTCAGCGGGCCGCGGACGGTCCCCGACCACACCCAGCGCGAGGTGAGCCCGCCGCCGGCCGCCCATGTCTCGCCGAACTCGATGTGCGAGTCGGGGGCGAAGGAGAGCATGAACCGGTGGAAGCGGCCGACCTCCCCGCGGCCGCGGTAGGTGCCGTCGAGCGCGATGTCGCGGTACACGCCGTCCGGGGCGAAGAACTCCAGCAGCGCGTCGGGGTCGTTGCTCCAGGCGATCCCGTAGGCCAGGGCGAACCCGGGGTCGGTGGGGTGCGGTGTCGTGCGGGACGGGGTGGGGGAGGTCGGCGAGGACGTCATCTCGGCTCCGGGGCTCGGTCTCGGCTGCCGCTCGGTCTCAGCTGCGGCGGGACAGTCGCTCGGTGGCCCTGCTGGCCCCGGACCGCAGCCGGTCCAGGCCCTCGGCGATGCGGCGGGTGAACAGCCCGCGCTGCAGCAGGTCGTGGGTGACGCGCAGCTCGTAGGCGGTCGCCGCGACGTGGTCCATGTGCCCGGCGCGCAGCGCGACCTCCTTGAGCACCGTGGTCAGCTCGGCACCGTTCTCGGCGATCTGCTTCGCCAGCGTCAGCGCCGAGGAGCGCAGCGTCCCGACCGGGACGACCTCGTCGACGAGCCCGCAGCGCAGGGCCTCGTGGGCGTCGATCGGGTCGCCGGTGAAGAACATCCGGCGGGCCCGCTGGGTGTTCGTCTTGCGCAGGATCGCGTGGTAGAAGCCGTTCATCGCGTACTTGACCTGGGTCGAGCCGAACGCGGCGTTCTCCGAGGCGATCGTGATGTCGCACATGTTGGCCAGGTCCATGCCGTAGCCGGGGGCGACACCGGCGACGGCGGCCACGGTCGGCTTGCGGTAGTCGTAGATCGCGACCATGAGCTTGTAGGCGAGGTCGGTGAACCGGGTGCGGGTGTCCCCGCTGGTGTCCTGCAGCACGTCCAGGGCCCAGCCGGCACAGAAGATGTCCTCGTCGCCGATCATCAGGACGCAGGCGACCTCGTCGTCCTCGGCCCACTCGGCGAGCGCCGCCACGATCTCCTCGTGCAGCTCCCAGCCCAGCGCGTTGCGCTTCTCGGGATGGTTCAGCTGCAGGATGCCGACGCCGTCCTCGACGGAGGTCAGCAGGTAGCGGTACTCGGTCACGGGGGTTCCTCTCGGGGTGGGGGTGTGGGATCAGTGGCAGGACTCGGAGCCGGCGCGCAGCGCGGTCGTCCCGCGGAACGGGTCGCACGCGGCGGCGAGCGAGTCCGCGGTCGTGGTCGGACGGTCGGACGGGCGACCCACCAGGTCGGTGATCCCGCCCCAGTGCGCGGCGACGTCGGCGACGGCCGGTGGCGGCCCGTCGGGGCGGGTGAAGCGCACCCCCTCGGAGCGCTCCCAGCGCAGCACCGAGGCCCAGCCGCCGCCGGTCTCGACGACCTCGCCGGTCAGCGGGCAGGAGGGCAGGGCGAGCGCGACGACGACCGGGGCCACGTCGGCCGCCCGCAGTGCCTGCGCCGGTCGGTCGCGGAACACCTCGGCGGTCATGGAGGTCAGCGCCATCGGCGCGACGGCGTTGACCCGGATCCCGTGCCGCGAGCCCTCCGCGGCCAGGGTGCGGGCGAGCCCGACCACGCCGGCCTTCGCCGCCGCGTAGGCGGCCTGGCCGGGGTTGCCGTGCAGCCCCGCGCCGGAAGTGGTGAGCACGATGGCGCCGCCGCGCTCGCGCAGGTGCGGCCAGGCCGCCGAGCAGGCGGTCCAGCTGCCGCGCAGGTGCACGTCGACGACCTCGTCGAAGTCGTCGTCGGTCAGCCGGGACACCCCGCGGTCGCGCAGCCCGCCCGCGTTGACCACGAGCACGTCGAGCCGGCCGAGCGCCGCGACGCAGTCCCCGACCAGGGCGCGGCCGTCGCGCGCGTCCCCGACGACCGGGTGCGCGCGCCCGCCCGCGTCCCGGATCCGGTCGGCGACGGCACCCGCGGCCCGCGCGGTGCGCGCGTGCACGGCGACCGTCGCCCCGGCCGCGGCCAGTGCGGTCGCGTACTCCGCGCCCAGCCCGCGTCCGGCGCCGGTGACCAGTGCGACGGTCCCGGCCTCGAACACCGCGGTCACGCCCGGGCCGGTCGGTGGGCGTGCCACAGCTCGAGGTCGGTGAGCCCGGCGAGCGCGTGCTTCTGGATCTTCCCGCTGGCGGTGGCCGGGATCTCGGCGACGACGTGCCACTCGACGGGCGTCTTCGCGCGGGCGAGCTTCTGGGCGGCCAGGTGCTCCAGCAACGGGCCGACGCCGGCGGCGCGGGCGTCGTCGTCGAGGACCACCCAGGCACCGACGGCCTCCCCGAGGCGCTCGTCGGGCACCGCGGTGACCGCGACCCGCCGCACACCCGGGGCGGAGGCGACCGCGAGCTCGATGTCCATCGTGGAGAACTTCTCGCCGCCGCGGTTGACGATGTCCTTGGTGCGGCCGGCGATCTGGACCCAGCCCTCGTCGTCGACGCGGCCGACGTCGCCGGGGAGGAACCAGCCGTCGGCGTCGATCTGCTCGGCGGTGACGACCGGGTCGGTGTAGCGGTCGAGCAGCTGCGGCCCGCGGATCCGCAGCCGGCCCACGGTGCCGGGCGGGACGAGCGCGCCGTCGTCGTCGACGACGGTCATCTCCATGCCGCGCAGCAGCCTGCCGTCCCAGGCGCGCCGGCGCTCCAGGGAGTCCGAGGCCGCCGCGATCGCGAGCACCCCGGCGGTCTCGGTCATGCCGTAGGCGCGCACCACCCGCACACCCACCTCCGCGGCACGGTCGACGACCTCGGGCGCGATGGCCGCGCCGGCACAGGCGTAGGTGTCGAGGCGGTGGCCCTCCGGACGGTCCCGGTAGCGCTCGACGAGGTCGGTCACGAACACCGTGGCCCCCATCATGAGGGTGACCCGCTCGGCCTCGATCAGCTCGACGGCGTCGTCGGGCCGCCAGCCGGCCATCACCACCGAGCGCCCGCCCAGGAACGCGGGGAACACGACGGCGGCGACGAACCCGCCCAGGTGCGACAGCGGTGTCGCGGCCAGGGTGACGGTGTCCTCCCCGGCGCCGAGCGCGTCGCGGAAGTTGACCAGGTGCGCGACGACCGCCCGGTGCGACAGCAGCGCGCCCTTCGGCGCGGCGGTCGTCCCGGAGGTGTAGAGCAGCAGCGCGGGCTCCGCGGGGTCGGCGGACGCCGGCAGCGCGGCGTCGTCCGCGGCCTCCGGCCCCGGGACGGCGGTCCAGCCGGGGCGCTCGCCCCCGACGAGGTAGCGCACCGCCGGGGTCACACCGGCCTCGTCGAACAGCGCGTCGAGCTCGGCGGACGGGTCGCGGTCGCCGAGGGCGTCGACCGTGCAGACCGCCGCGGGCCGGCAGTCCGCGACGATCTGACGCATCTCGTGCTCCCGGTAGATCGGGATCACCGGGACGTCCACCGCGCCCGCCCGGAACGCCGCGACCTGTACGGCCAGCGCCTCCAGCCGGTTCGGCAGCTGGACCAGGACCCGGTCGCCGGGGCGGACCCCGCGGCGCACCAGGTCCTGGGCCACCGCCCGGGTCCAGCGCTCGAAGGCGCCGTAGGTGACCCGGGTGCCCTCGAAGGAGAACAGCTCGCGCTCGGGGTGGCGGGCCGCGGCCTCCGGCACGAGATCGGCCAGCGACGTCGGCGTCCACAGGCCCGACGCGCGGTAGCCGGCGTACCGGTACGCGCGCGCCGGGTCGGTCCCCCCGGCGGTCACGGACTGTGCGGTCGACGGTGCGGTCACGGACGGGGCGGCAGTCGTCATCGACGTGCTCCTCGGACTCGATCGGGCCACGGCGGCCCACCCTATCTAGTGAACCGTCACTATCCACTGCGCCGAACGGACGCTCAGCGCGTGCGGATCCGGCTGAACGCCTCGTTGATCCGCTCCAGCACGTCGGGGTGGCGGATGACCTCGCGGTAGGCGGAGGTCTCGAAGGACAGCGCGCTGATCGGGTCCATCGCCGGGGAGCGCAGCGCCAGCTCCTTGTTGATCTTCGCCGACTTCGTGGTGGTCTCCGCGATCGACCGGCCCAGCGCGGTCGCGGCCTCGACGACACCGCCGGTCGGCACGAGCCGGTCGAGCAGGCCGATGCGCAGCGCCTCCGCGGCGTCGATCCGGTCGCCGGAGAAGGTCAGGAGCTTGGCCTGGCTGAGTCCCACGATCTTCCACAGCGGCGAGAAGTACGGGGTGAGCCCGAACTTGATCTGCGGGAACCCGAACACGGCGTTCTCCGCGCCGATCCGGATGTCGCAGAACACCGCGATGTCGCAGCCGCCGCCCAGGGTCGGTCCGGCGCACGCGGCGATGGTGGGCTTGCCGTAGTCGAGCAGGGCGCCGTAGACCCGCAGGCACATGTCCGAGTACACCTCGCGGGAGTCCTCGGTGAACGCCGACTGCAGGTCGAGGTCCAGGCCCGCGGAGAACGCCTCCTCGCCACCGGTGAGCACGACCGCGGCGACCTCGTCGTCGCTCCGCCAGGCGTCGAGCTGGTCGCCGAGCGCTTCGAACAGCTCCAGGCTGAGCGCGTTGCGCCGGTGCATCCGGTTGAAGGTGATCGTGCCGACGCCGTCGGCGACGGTGATGCGGACGGCCTCGTCATCGGCCATGGTGACTCCTCGGTCTGGGGTGGTGCGGGGGACGGGCGGGTCAGCCGGCGTTCGCCGGGCTGCGGTGCAGCAGCGACAGCAGGTAGGCGCCGCCGATCCGGCCCTCGCGGGCGGGCAGCACGCCGAGCTGGCGCATCATCTCGGTGATCTCGTACTGCGCCAGGTAGGACGACAGCAGTCCGTCGGCGAACTCCAGGAAGATGTCGCAGCCGTAGGTGCTGAAGGTGGCGTCGGGGGCGAGCTTCGCCGGGCCGTGGCCGTACTGGCGGAACAGGCACAGCGCGCGGCCGTCGCCGGGGGAGGTGAAGGTCTGCACGTCGTCGAACGCGACGTCGGGCATGACCTCCCAGATCCGCTCCACGTAGGTGCGCACGCCCTCGCGGCCCTCGATCACCCCGGTCCAGAAGACCGTGTCCTCCCATCGGACGTCGGGGTGCAGCAGCGCGAGCACCTGCTCGGTGTCGTGGGAGTTCCAGGCCGCCAGCCAGCGCGTGCTGAAGTCGCGCAGGAACGTCTCGGTCAGGGGCGCGGGCACGGCGGCTCCTCCTCGATGACGGCCCGCTCCGGCGCGGACCTCGCCGCCGTAGCCTAGCCATGATTAACTTAGAGGGCAACGAGGGAGAGGTCACGATGACCGGCGAGCAGTCCTGCAGTCTCGACACGGCGGGCACGCCCGAGCAGCGCCTCGGCGTGCTCGGGTGCACCGTCGTACCTGGTGAGAGGCGGTGCTCCGCGCTCACCGGGGGCTGGTCGGACGGCGCGGGGCGGACGTGGACGGGGCCGCTGGCGGTGCTGGCGGACCATGTCCTGGGCGAGGTCGCCAACCGGCCGCAGGCGCCGGGGTTCCAGCCGGTGACCACGGCGCTGTCGCTCGACGTGCTCGTCCCGCCGCCGTGGCCGGGGGACCGGCTGCACGCCCGGGCCGCGCGCACCGCGGGCGAGGTGCTCCGCGACCACGTCACCGCCTCCGTGCGCGACCCGGACGGCCGGCTCGTCGCGGTGGCGTCGGCCTGGACCGCGGACGTCCCCGCACCCGGCACGACCCCGCTCGCCGCGGGGCCCGCGGTCGGCGCCCGGCCGGGGCAGGGCGGGATCGGCGAGCTGCTCACCGACCTCACCGAGGTGGGGTCCGGCCCGGACGAGGCGGTGCTGGAGCTCGACGCGACGGGGTGGACCAACCAGAACGGCACCGTTCACGGCGGGGTCTGGGCCTGCGCGGCGGAGCTGGCCGCGACCCGCCTGACCGGATCGGCCCCGCACGCGGTGAACCGCCTGCAGCTCGCGTTCCTGCGGCCCGGCCGGGGCCGGGTGCGCCTGACGGCCACGGCCCTGCACCGGGGCCGGACCTCCGGGCTGGTGGAGGTCAGGGGACGCGACGCGACGGGCCGGGTCTGCGTGCACGCGATGGTCGGCTCGCGTGCCGACCACGCCGCTCCCGGGGCGGTCGCGACGCTCAGTCCGGCCGGCCGGAATGCGCCTCCACCAGCGCGATGAAGCGGGCGAGCACCCGGTCCAGACCCTCGACGTCCACGGGGCGGTGCCGTAGCTGGGCGCCGACCACCGCGGACAGGCACAGCTCGGCGAGCTCGTCGGCGGCGTCGGGTGCACCCGCGGCGGCGACCGCCCGCCGGATCACCTCGAGCCGTCGTGCGTCGACCGCGCGCTGTGCCTCCGCGACGGCCGGGTCGGTCGTGGCCCACACCCGGATCGCCGCCTCCGCGTCGTGCGGGACGGTGCGCGAGAGCCGGCGCAGCAGCTCCAGCCGCTCGTGCGGGTCGTGGGGTCCGGCCGCCTCACGGGCGATCGCCTCGGTCGACCCGCGCCAGTGCTCCAGGAACCGCTCGACGAAGTCGGGCCAGTTGCGGAACCAGTTGTAGAACGATCCGCTGGAGACGCCGAGCCCGCGGTGCAGGGCGGTCATCGTCAGCTCGTGGGCCCCCGATCCGGACAGGATCGCGATCGCGGCCGCGTAGTAGTCCTCGCGTCCGACGTACTGCGGCACGGTCGGTCCTTCCGGGTCGGGTCGGGGCTGGTCGGATCGGTGCCGGGACGGCACCACTGCATCATCGCAGCCGTCGACGTCTTCCCGCATAGAGGCCTCTATGTTAACTTGCGCTAGGCCGTGGCCGAGGCGGGAACCCTGGCCGTCGATCGGCGCCGACATGTCAAAGGAGACGTCATGGGTGGTTTCCGTTCCGCGGACGAGGTCCACGAGTTCCTCGGCGGGATCTTCGCCGAGGCGATGGAGGACGAGACGATCGGGCCGAAGCTCGCCGCGACCGGCATGAGCCTGCGCATGGACTACACCGACCCCGACACCACGGTGCGGGTCGAGTTCGCGACCAAGAAGATCACCACCGGGGCCGAGGCCGCCGCGGCGGACTCCGACGCGACCCTGTCGATGGCCGCCGACACCGCCAACCAGTACTGGCAGGGCAAGGTCAGCCTGCCGCTGGCGATGGCCCGCGGGAAGATCACGGTCGGTGGTTCGGCGGCGCAGCTGCTCAAGCTCTCGCCGATCGCGAAGGCCCTCTACCCGCGCTACACCGCGATGCTGGCCGACCGCGGTCGTTCCGACCTCGTCGTGAGCTGATCGCGATGACCGGATCCCTCACCGCATCGCGCCCGTTCTCCGCGCTCGACGTCTCCTCCCGGGAGTTCTGGCGCCTGGACCCCGTCGAGCGGGAGAAGACCTTCGGCCGGCTGCGCGCCGAGGAGCCGGTGTCCTGGCAGCGCCCCCTGTACAGCCCGCTGATGGACGGTGACGACGGCTCGCCCGGCTACTGGGCCGTCGTGCGGGCCGAGGACATCGCCACCGTCAGCCGTCGCGCCGAGGTCTTCTCCTCCTCCGCGGGCGGGGTCCTCGCCGAGGACTTCCCGGAGGAGGTGCTGGAGATGGCCTCCTCCATCCTGACCATGGACGACCCGCGGCACCGCGACGTCCGCAAGCTGGTCAGCTCGGTGTTCACACCGAAGCGGGTGAAGCTGATCGAGCAGCAGATCGCCCGGCAGGCCCGGGAGATCGTCGGCGCGATCCGCGACCGCGGTGAGGCCGAGTTCGTCTCCTCGGTGTCCGCCCGGCTCCCGATGTGGACGATCTCGGAGATGATCGGGATCCCGCCCGAGCGTCGTGAGGAGGTCGCCGACGCGGCCGAGTCGATGGTCGCCTGGGGCGACGACGGGGACGGCGGCGGCGACGACGCGGCGACGAAGATGCTCAACGCCATCGTCGTCCTGCACGGCGCCTGCCAGGACGTGATCGACGCGCGTCGCGAGCAGCCGGAGAACGACCTGATCTCCGCGCTGGCCGCCGCCGAGGTCGACGGGGAGCGGCTCACCGACGACGAGATCAGGTCGTTCTTCGTGCTGCTCTGCGTGGCCGGGAACGACACGACCAAGCAGACCACCACCCACACGCTGCGCGCGCTGACCGACCACCCGGAGCAGCGCGAGTGGCTGTTCGCCGACTACGAGGCCCGCATCGGCACCGCCGTGGAGGAGTTCGTCCGGTGGGCGAGCCCGGTCATGAGCTTCCGGCGGACCGCGCTGGAGCGGTTCGAGCTGAACGGCGTCGTGATCGAGCCCGGCGACAAGGTCACGATGTTCTACAGTTCCGGCAACCGCGACGAGGCGGTCCTCGACCGGCCCGACGAGTTCGACCTGTCCCGCACGCCGAACCCGCACGTCGCCTTCGGGGGCGGGGGGCCGCACTTCTGCCTCGGTTCGCACCTGGCGAAGATGCAGCTGCGGTGGATCTTCCACGAGCTGTACACCCAGCTGCCCGACATCCGGGCGGTCGGTGAGCCGGAGCGCCTGGTCAGCACCTTCATCAACGGCGTGCGTCGGCAGCGGTGCGCGTTCACCCCCGCCTGACCGGCACGCGGGGCCGGTCAGGCGCCGGAGCGGAGCACGGCCAGCGCGGCCGCCGTGACCTCCGCCCGCTCCGCCGGCCGGTCCCGCGTGGAGGTGAGCCGGGTCAGGTCGCTGATCAGCGACAGCGCGGCCCGCACGCGCAGCCGCGCGGTCGGCTCGTCGAGGTCGAGGAAGTACGCGAGCAGCGACCGCGTCCAGTCGCGCAGCTCGGTCCGGATGGCGTCCGCGGTCCGGCGCCGCGCGTCGTCGGTGAGGTGGTTGAACTCGCTGACGTAGACCCCGAGCAACGCCCGGTTGGCCAGGCAGAAGCCGACGTAGCGGTCGATCAGCCCTGGCAGGTCGACCGACCCCGGCCGGGCCCGACGCGCGGCCTGCTCGGCCCGCAGCCGTTCCGAGCCGAGGTCGAACGCCGCGGTGAGGATGTCGGCCTTGCTGGCGAAGTGGTGCAGCAGGCTGGGCCCTGCCATGCCGACGGCCGCGCCGATCTCGTCCAGGCTCACCCCGACGTAGCCGCGCTCGTGGAACAGCGCGACCGCGCGGTCCACGATCTCCCGCGGCCGCGACGACGGCCCGTCCTCCGACGAGACCGGGCCGTCCGGTCCGGCCGCGGGTCCGGCCGGTGGGTCGGACCGCAGGCAGGCCAGCGCCGCTGCGGCCAGGACGGTGCGGACCCGCTCGTCGTCCAGGCCGATGTGGGTGACCGACGGGGTGGCCAGCACGCCGAGCGCGCCGGTCACGAGCACACCCGCCGCGCGCTCGGTGAGCTCGGGACGCTCGCGCCGCAGCCGGCGCGACAGCAGCTCGAGCCGTCCGCGCAGTCGTTCGCGGATCTCCTCGCGGGCCTGTGGGGAGAGGAAGCGGACCTCCCGTTGCAGCAGCGTCCACAGGTCGGGACGGTCCAGTGCGACGCGGGTCAGCGCGGTGACCAGCTCCTCCAGCGGGCCGTCGAGGTGCCGGTCCAGGGCCTCGGCGACCTCGTCGAGCCCGGCCGCGATCCCGGCGGCGAGCAGGGCCTGCTTGTTGGGGAAGTGCCGGTAGACCGCAGGCCCGGTCAACCCCACGTCGGCGGCGACGTCGCCGAGGGAGACCTGGTGGTAGCCGACCAGGTGGAACCGTGCCGCGGCGGTGCGTGCCAGCTGGTCGCGCCGCTCGGCGGCCCTCATTCGTCGCCGCGGTCCCGGCTGCGACTGCGGTGCGGCCACGTCCCACCCCTTCTCCGGTCGGGTCGACTGTAGAAGACCCGCGGCCGCCCGACCGTTGCCGGTGGGGAGCTTTCCGCCCTACTTTATCGACATTAAATTCCGTCGTCGCCGACGACCACACCGACGTGGAGGACCCGTGACCCACCCCGGCGCCCATGCCGCCCAGCACCCGGACAAGATCGCCGCGCTCCTCGCGGAGACGGGGGAGCAGGTGACCTACGCCGAGCTGGAGGAGCGCTCGGTCCGGCTCGCGAACGTGCTGCGCGAGGCCGGCCTGCGTCGCGGTGACGTCGTCGCGCTCCTGAGCGAGAACAACCTGCGTGTCTTCGAGGTCTACTGGGCCGCGATGCGCTCCGGGCTCTACATCACCGCGATCAACCACAACCTCGTCGCCGAGGAGGTCGGCTACATCGTCGAGGACTCCGGGGCGTCGGCGCTCATCGTCTCCGCGGGCAAGGCCGACGTCGCGAAGGCGGTGCTCGCCACCGGTGTCTCGCCCGGCCTGCGGCTGTCCTACGACGGCGTCGTGGACGGCTTCTCCTCCTACGAGGACGCCCTGGCCGCCGCCTCCGACGTCGCGCCCGACGACCAGCCGCACGGCGCCCCGATGCTGTACTCCTCGGGCACGACCGGCCGGCCGAAGGGGGTGCGGCCGCCGCTGCCGCCCGTCCAGTTCACCGAGCTGGGCGACCCGCTGGTCGGACTGATCAGCAAGGCCTTCGGCGTCGGCCCGGAGACGGTCTACCTCACC
This sequence comes from Pseudonocardia sp. Ae717_Ps2, assembly GCF_001932475.1. NCBI lineage: Bacteria > Bacillati > Actinomycetota > Actinomycetes > Pseudonocardiales > Pseudonocardiaceae > Pseudonocardia > Pseudonocardia sp. Ae717_Ps2. Next base: position 4,160,271 of record NZ_MCIS01000001.1, on the reverse strand, counting down.
CCGGCCCCGATCTACCACGCCGCGCCGCTGCGCTGGTGCGGCGCCGTGCAGGCGCACGGCGGCACCGTGGTCATGATGCGCCGCTTCGACGCCGTCGGGTCACTGGAGGCGATCGGCACCCACCGGGTGACCCACGCCCAGTTCGTGCCGACGATGTTCGTCCGGATGCTGCAGCTCCCGCAGGAGCAGCGCGACGCGGCCGACATCTCGTCGCTGCGGGTCGCGGTGCACGCCGCCGCCCCGTGCCCGGTCGAGGTCAAGCAGGCGATGATCGACTGGTGGGGCCCGATCCTGGTCGAGTACTACGGCGCGACCGAGGGCAACGGTCTCACCATGACCGACAGCGCCACCTGGCAGACCAAGCCCGGCACCGTCGGCCGCCCGATCCTGGGGGTGCTGCACATCTGCGACGACGACGGCACCGAGCTGCCGGTCGGGGAGACCGGCGCGGTCTACATCGAGCGCGACATCGTGCCGTTCGAGTACCACAACGACCCGGAGAAGACCCGGGCCGCGCAGCACCCCGAGCACGAGACGTGGACGACTCTGGGCGACATCGGCCACCTCGACGAGGACGGCTTCCTGTACCTCACCGACCGCAAGTCCTTCATGATCATCTCCGGCGGGGTCAACATCTACCCGCAGGAGACCGAGAACGTCCTGGCGCTGCACCCCGCCGTGCACGACGTCGCCGTCATCGGCCTGCCGGACCCGGAGATGGGGGAGCGGGTCACCGCGTTCGTCCAGCCGCGGGCCGGCGTCGCGACCGGGCCCGAGCTGGGGCAGGAGATCATCGACTTCGTGAAGTCGCGCATCGCGGGCTACAAGGCTCCGCGCGAGGTCCGCTTCGTCGACGACCTGCCCCGCACCGAGACCGGCAAGCTGGTCAAGGGCGAGCTGAAGAAGCGCTACGCCTGACCGCGTGCCCCCCGGTGCCGTGGCGTCCCGCGTCGTGGCACCGGGAGGGAGGTCACGGCCGCAGCGCGTGCAGCACCATCGACTGGGCGACCGTGATCGTCCGGTCGATGTCGCCCCGCTGCGGGTCCCACCACTCGACCGTCCAGTTCAGCGAGCCGATGACGAGCATGCGGCCGATCGACGGTTCCACGTCGTGCCGCAGCTGCCCGGCGGCGCGCAGGTCCTCGACCAGTCCGCGCCAGATGTCGTGGAACTCCCCGATGTGCACGCGGGCACGGGCCGACAGGTGCTCGGGCAGCTGGTTGGCGTTGCGGACGACCGCCCGGGCGTAGTCGGACAGCTGCAGCTCGTGCCGGAGCTGCGCCTCCACCGCCGCGGCGATCCGCTCGGCGGGCGGGGTGTCCGGCGGCAGTGCCTCGAGGACCTGGGACAGGTGGTCGCGCAGCGAGATCGCGCCCGTCGCGACGACGTCCTCGATCAGGTCCTCACGGGACGGGTAGTAGTAGTAGATCGCCGGCGCCTGGATCTGCGCGGCCTTGGCGATGTCGGACAGCCGGGTCCCCGCGAAGCCCTTCTCGCTCAGGACCCGCGCCGCGGCGTCGAGCAGGCGGGCACGGGTGCGAGCCGACTTGGTGTCGGTCGCGTCGGTGTCGTCGGTGGCGGCTGGGGCCACCGCGTTCGTCCTGCGGGCCACCGGACCAGGATAGGCGGACCGGGGGTCACCAGCCGGACACCTGCCCGGCCGTGTCGCCGGCACGCGGGCGTCCGCGTGCCGGCGACCCCTGCTCAGGAGCGGTACCGGGAGGCGATGTCCCGCCCGATGATCTCCTTCATGATCTCGGTCGTGCCGCCGTAGATCGTCTGGATGCGACCGTCGGCATAGGCCCGCGCGACCGGGTACTCGAGCATGAATCCGTAGCCGCCGTGCAGCTGGACGCAGCGGTCGGTGATGCGCTTCTGCAGCTCGGTCAGGTACCACTTGCCCTTCGCCGCCTCGACCGGGGTCAGCTCGCCCCGGTTGAACGCGAGCACGGCACGGTCCACCCACGCCTCGGCGACCTCGAGCTCGGTCTCCATCTCGGCGAGGACGAACCGCGAGTTCTGGAAGTCGCCGATGGCCGTGCCGAAGGCGTGGCGCTCGAAGCAGTAGCGCGCGGTGTGCTCGTAGACCGCGCGCGCGGCGGTGACGGCCGAGGCGATCAGGCCCAGCCGCTCGTGCGGCAGGTGGCTCATCAGGTGCATGAGGCCGTGGCCCTCGGTGCCGATGAGGTTGTCCGCGGGCAGGCGCACGGCGTCGAAGAACAGCTCGCCGGTGTCCTGGCCGTGCAGACCGACCTTCTCCAGCCGGCGCCCGCGCCGGAAACCGAGCATGTCCCGCTCGACGACGAACAGGCTGAACCCGCGCGAGCCCGCCTCGGGGTCGGTGCGGGCGGCGACGATCACGAGGTCCGCCGACAGCGCGCTGGAGATGAAGGTCTTCGAGCCGTCGAGCACCCAGTCGTCGCCGTCGCGGCGGGCCGAGGTGCGGATGCCCTGCAGGTCGCTCCCGGTCCCCGGCTCGGTCATCGCGAGCGCGCCGAGCAGCTCGCCGCGGCTGAACGGCTCCAGCCAGCGCTTCTTCTGCTCGTCGGTGGTGAGGTCGAGCAGGTAGGACAGCACCAGGTCGTCCTGCAGGCCCAGCGTCATGCCGAACGAGGTCGCGCCGACCCGGGCGACCTCCTCGTTCACCACCATCCGGTAGCGGTAGTCGGTCTCACCGGCGCCGCCGAACTCCTCGGGCACGGCGAGCGCGTAGACGCCGGCCTCGGCCGCGGTGCGGAACACCGCCGGGTCGATCCCGCCCGCGCGCTCCCAGTCCAGGTAGTGCGGCTCGACCTCGCGGGCGAGGAACTCGCGCACGGTGGCGCGGTACTGCTCGTGGTCGTCGGTGTAGAGCTCGCGTCGCATCGTCTCTCCTCGATCCGGTCGGGACGCCTCAGGACGGGGCGGTGGCGCTCGGTGGGGTGGCGCTCGGTGCGGGGGCGGTCGACCTGCGCCCGGCCACCAGCGGCGGGAACATCACCACGAACCAGCCCACGAACACCGCGACCGGGACCCAGAAGCTGAACATGCCGTTCCAGGCGAGCGGGCCGGAGTGGAACAGCGGGATGAAGGTGGCCGGGACCAGCAGCAGTGCCACCCAGATGTTCACGTAGGCCACCCAGCGCGGGTAGGGTAGCCGCCCCGAACGGTCCCGCAGGATGATCGCGGCGATCAGCAGGTACTGGACCGTGAACGGCGCGACCGGCATGAACGTCATCGTGAACCCGACGTCGTGGAGCAGCTGGGAGTAGCCGCTGTCGCCGTTCTCGAGCCGGTAGGGCACCAGCGAGAGCAGCACGAAGTTCAGCGAGAAGAACACCGTGCCGAGCACACCGATGCAGGCCTGCCCGAGGTTCAGCGCGAGGTCGCCGCTGCGCCGCAGCGCCACGAAGACCGCGAGCGACGCGGGGGCGTAGAGCACCCCGCCCCAGACGCAGATCACCATCGACAGCTGCTTGAGCGTGGTGTCGGTGCCCCAGAACCGCAGCAGCTCCTCGCCGGCCAGCGACGGCGGTGGCGGCGGGAAGAACCCGGCGCTCAGCCAGCCGACGAGCACCAGCAGGATCGAGAGTGGTCCGGCCCAGCCGAGGATCCGTAGACCGCGGTCGTCGTCCATGACGATCCGGCCCCCTTCCGTGGGATGGCCCGGACCGCCGTCCGGGCATAATCTAATGTAGGTTAACCGGAAGAGACCACGCGCGCCCCCTGCTGTCAACGGCCGTGGTCCGACCCGGTCCGGACCGGCCACGAAGGAGTGGGCATGACCGAGACCAGCGCGTCGCCGTCCCCGGCGACGGCGCCGATCGCGGACCGAGGGCGGCACGTGCCCGGCGAGCCGGGACTGTGGGTCCTGGTACTGGGCGACATGACCGTGTTCGCCGTCTTCTTCGCCACCTACCTCGTGGTCCGCGGGGGCGACCCGGCCGGGTTCGACGCGGCCCAGGCCCGGCTGGACCCGGTGCCGGGCGTGGTGAACACACTGGTGCTGCTGCTCAGTTCGCTGCTCGTGGTGCGGGCGGTGCATGCGGCGCGGACGGGTGTCGCCCACCGGGCCACGGTGCTGCTGGGCGGGGCGATCGCCTGCGGGGTGACCTTCTCGGTGATCAAGGCGTTCGAGTGGGGTGCGAAGTTCGGCGCGGGGATCACCCCGAACACCCACGAGTTCTTCATGTACTTCTTCGTGCTGACCGGGCTGCACTGGCTGCACGTGCTCGCCGGGCTGGTGGCGCTGGCGCTGATGACAGCGGCCTGCCGGCGCCCGGACCGGCTCCCCGGCCGGCTGCCGCTGATCGAGGGCGCCGCGTGCTTCTGGCACATGGTCGACCTGCTCTGGATCGTGCTGTTCCCGCTGCTCTACCTGGTGAGGTGACCCGTGTCCTCGATCGTGTCGAGCACGCCGGCCTGGCGGGACCGGGTCGCCGTGGTGTGGCTGGTGCTGGTGGCCGTCACGACCGTGTCCTGGATCCTCGGGACCGGCCCGGCCTCGGGCACCGTGGCCTCGGTCGTGGTGCTGGTCCTGGCGTTGTTCAAGGTGCGCCTGGTCGGTCTGTACTTCATGGAGCTGCGTGACGCCCCGGTCGTGCTGCGGCTGCTGTTCGAGCTCTACTGCGTCGCCGCGTGCGCGGTGCTCGCGGGCATCGTCGCCCTGGCCTGAGGGCGAGCTCGACGCAGTTTCGGGGCACCTCAAGTAAATCGCTGCTAGGCGGAAGAGCTCGTCGACCCGGCGGATGCTCCCGTCGTCGGTGACCGCGCGGGGCGGGGCCGGCGCCGTCCCGGTCCGGCGCCGCTGCCGTGTCACGGCGCCGGCCGGGCCCGGCCCGCAGCCGGGTTCCGGCCGGCAAGTCGGCCCGTTCCTGCACGTCAGATGCGGAATCGGGCCGGATGCGACCGCTCGTCGTCGGAGTGACGCCGCTCACCGTCGAGCGTGCCGTGTTCTCCCGTGTCACCCGGTCGGGTGGGGCGACGGACGGAGCGGAAAAAGACCTCCGCCCCCGTAACCTCCGTTTCTGATCCTCGTTTAGAAAATGGATGCTAGGCAGGACCGATGACGGAGGCCACTCGATGAAGAGTCCACTCACCGCGGTCCCGGTCGCCACGGCCGGGAGCACCGAGGCCGGTGTCGACCGGTGAGCGGCTCCCGGGTGCCGACCCTCGACGGGGCGGTGCGCACCGTCGGCAGCTTCACCGCCTTCGTCCTGGACGTGGCGCGGACCGTGGTGAAGCGTCCGTTCCCGTTCGGCGAGTTCCTCGCCCAGACCCGCTTCATCACATCGGTCTCGCTCGCGCCCGCGATCATGGTGACGATCCCGTTCGTCGGCGTCGTGATCCTGCTGATCAACCAGCTGCTCGCCGAGATCGGCGCGCTGGACGTCGCGGGCGCCGTGACCGGCCTCGCCGTGCTGCGCCAGATCGGCCCCATCGCCGCGGTGCTGGTCACCGCGGGCGCGGGTGCGACGGCCATCGCCGCAGACCTCGGCGCCCGCAAGATCCGCGACGAGATCGACGCGATGAAGGTCATGGGCATCGACCCGCTGCACCGCCTGGTGCTGCCCCGGGTGCTCGCCTCCGCGCTGGTCGCGGTCTGCCTCAGCGCGATCATCACCGTGGTCGGTGAGGTCGTCGCCTACCTCGTGTCGGTCGGCCTGCAGGGCGCCTCGGCCGGCCAGTTCCTCGCGACGCTGACCCTGCTCACCGACGAGGGCGACTTCGCCGTGAGCTCCTTCAAAGCAGTCCTGTTCGGGACCCTCGCCGGGCTCGTCGCCGCCTACCGCGGCCTCAACGCCGAGGGCGGGTCGAAGGGCGTCGGACAGGCGGTCACCGAGACCGTCGTCATCTCCTTCGTCCTGCTCTTCATCATCAACGCCCTGCTCACCGCCATCGACATCCAGCTCAAGCTGGCACGGATCTGAGGACGACGTCGTGGACACATCCGAGCACTCCGCCCTCGGGCGGATGGTCGAGCGACCCCGGTCGGGGCTGCGGGCCGTCGGGGTACAGGTCGACTTCTACGTCAAGGCCTACGCCGGCATCCCGATCGTGCTGCGCCGCTACCTCGGTGAGGTGCTGCGGCAGCTCACCAGCATCAGCTTCGGCACCGGCGCGCTGGTCCTGATCGGCGGCAGCGTCGTGGTCGTCGCGATCCTGACCGCCAGTGCGGGCGCCGTCGTCGGCCTGCAGGGCTACGAGGCCCTCAACGCGGTCGGCACCGACGCCCTCACCGGCTTCCTGGCGAGCTACATCAACATCCGGCTCGCCGCCCCGCTGATCGGCGGGGTCGCGCTGGTGTCGACGATCGGGGCGGCGTTCACCGCCGAGATCGGCGCCCAGCGCATCAGCGAGGAGATCGACGCCATCGAGGTCATGGCGGTCCCGTCGGTGCCGTTCCTGGTCACCACCCGGATCCTGGCCGGGACGATCGCCATCGTCCCGCTGTACGCACTGGCCCTGATCGCCTGCTTCGCGACGACGCAGCTCATCGTCGTGCTCGGCTACGGGCAGTCGGTCGGCACCTACAACCACTACTTCGCGACCTTCCTGATCCCGACCGACGTGCTCACCTCGATGCTGCAGGTCACCCTGATCGCCTTCGTCGTGATGTCCATCCACGCCTTCTACGGCTTCACCGCGAGCGGCGGTCCGGCCGGCGTCGGCGCCGCGGTCGGTCGCGCCGTGCGCCTGTCGCTGATCGCCGTGATGGTCACCGCCCTGGTCACCGCCGTCCTGCTCTACGCGGACCCCGAGACCCTCCACCTGTCGCGATGAGCGGGGGACCCGTGCGACACGAGATGACCGGGCTCGCCGCCGTCGGCGTGCTGCTGCTCGGTGCGGTGCTCGTCGTGGCGAGCTACCTGCACGTGTTCGACCCCGGCGTGTCCGCCACCGTGCAGACCGACCGGGCCGGGCTGCTCATGCTCCCCGACGCCGACGTGTCGATGCGCGACGTGCGCGTCGGCCGGGTGTCGGACGTGCGGCCGGACGGCAACGGCGGTGCGCTGGTGCAGGTGGCCCTGGACCCCGCGACGATCGACATGATCCCGGCGAACGTCACCGCCCGGATCATCTCGCCGACGGTGTTCGGGCCGAAGTTCGTCGACCTCGTCCCGCCGCCCGCCCCGGAGCCCCGCACGATCGAGGCCGGCGCCGTCGTCCCGGCGTCGTCGGTGCAGACCGAGGCGAACATCGTCTTCGACAACCTGAACCGGCTGCTCACCACCGTGGACCCGGCGAAGGTCAACACGGCGCTGGGCGCGCTGTCGACCTCCCTCAACGGCCGGGGTGACGAGCTCGGCGCCAGCCTGGTGCGGTTCAACGACTACCTGGAGCGCATCAACCCGAGCCTGCCGGCGCTGCAGCGCGACCTGCAGGCCGCGGCGCCGGTGCTCGACACCTACGCCGACGCCGGCCCCGACCTGCTCGCGCTGCTGCGCAACGCGACCACGACCGCGGGCACCGTCGTCGACGAGCAGGCCGGCATCGACGCGACGCTGGCGTCGCTGTCGATGTTCTCCACCGACGTGTCCGGGGTGCTGGAGGCCAACACCGACAGCCTCGACCGCACGCTGAAGACCCTGCGCCCGACCACCGCGGTGCTCGAGCGCTACGCCCCGGTGCTGCCCTGCACCGCGGCCAGCCTGAACCACCTGCGGGCCCTGCTGGAGCCCAGCTTCGGCGGCGCCCAGCCGGGCCTGCGCTCGCTCACCACGTTCCAGCCCGGTGAGGACGGCTACACCTCGCAGAACGCGCCGAAGCTCGGCGTCGACCAGCCGAACTGCGGGCCGGGCATCCCGCGCCCCGGCGAGATCCCCCGGCACACCTACTTCGACGACGGCTCGCCGCGCCTGGACACCCGCGACGCCGGCATCGAGGTCCGTGACCCGCTGGCCACGCTGGTCGGCGGCGTCGATCTCGGACCGACGATCGCCGAGCGTCTCGGTCAGGCGCCGTCCGCGCCGCGGCAGTCCGGTCAGGCCGTCGGGGCGCCCGCCCCCGCGCCGGGAGAGGAGGGCGGCCGATGAGGCACCGCGCCGAGTTCCTGAGGGTCCTGGTGTTCGTCGTCGTGGCCGCGGTCTGCGCGGCGACGGTCGTCGTCGCCTACGGCTCGGTCCGCTTCGGCGAGTCGGCCCGCTACTCCGCGGAGTTCGCCGACGCGTCGGGGCTCAAGGAGAAGGACGACGTGCGCGTCGCCGGCATCACCGTCGGCCGCGTCGAGTCCGTCGAGGTCGGTGCCGACAACCTGGCCCGGATCTCGTTCAGCATGCGCTCCGACGTGCCGGTGCAGACCGGCTCCGAGGGCATCGTCCGCTACAAGAACCTGCTCGGGCAGCGCTACCTGGAGATCGTGCGCGGCCCGCAGCCGACCGGCGTCCTCGCCGACGGCGGGACGCTCCCGGTCACCCAGACCCATCCCGCGCTCGACCTCGACGAGCTCTACAACGGCTTCACCCCGCTGTTCCAGGGGCTGGAGCCGGCCCAGGTCAACCAGCTCGCCGAGTCGCTCATCACCGTCCTGCAGGGGCAGGGGGGCTCGATCGACGCCTTGCTGGGCCAGATCGGCAGCCTCACCGGTGCGCTGGCCGACCGCGACCAGGTCATCGGTCAGGTCGTCACCAACCTCAACGGGGTCCTCGGCACCGTCGACCAGCGCCGTGACCGCCTCTCCGACACCGTGGTCCAGCTCCAGCAGCTGATCAGCGGGCTGTCGCAGGACCGGACCTCGATCGGGCAGTCGCTGGAGCGGGCGAGCAACCTCGCCGGGGACGTCGAGGGCCTGCTCCGCGAGGCCCGTCCGGACGTCGCCGGGGTGGTGCACGAGGTCGACCGGCTCTCCCGGGTGGTCAACTCCGACGGCGAGCGCCTCAACTACCTGTTCTCCCAGATCCCCGGCTACTACCAGATCCTCGGTCGCGCCGGCATCTACCAGCAGGGCTTCCAGTTCTACCTCTGCGGCGTGCAGATCCGGCTCGACCCCGGAGTCGGCCCGCCGATCATGACCGACACCATCGCGAGCCAGGAGGCTCGATGCCAGTTCTGAACCGCCGCTTCCAGGAGCTGAACCTCCTGAAGGTCGGAGCAGTCGCCGTGGTGGTCGCGCTGCTCGCGACCGTGACGGCACTGAACTCCGGCTACCTGTCCCGCCAGCTGACGTCCGGGTCCTACTCGGCGCTGTTCAGCGAGGCCGCCGGTCTGAAGTCCGGCGACGTCGAGCTGGCCGGCCGTGCCGTCCGGGCCGACTTCACCGTGTTCGACGGCAGCACCCTCGGTGACGCCACCGGTGCGTCGATCAAGACCGCGACCGTGCTCGGCGCCAAGTTCCTGGAGGTCCGCCCGGCCGGCACCGGCCGGCTGGCCGAGGGCTCGGTGATCCCGCTGGACCGGACGTCGTCGCCGTACGACGTCCAGGAGCTGCTGGACACCGTCACCCGCAAGACGGCCGACCTCGACGTGAACCGGGTCGCGGAGTCGCTCACCACGGTGGCCGACACCTTCGCCGACACACCCCCCGAGCTCCGCTCGGCGATGGAGGGGCTCGGCCGGCTGTCGCAGACGATCTCCTCCCGCGACGCCGAGCTGCGCCAGCTGCTCGACCACACCGCGTCGGTGTCGGCGGTCCTCACCGAGCGCAGCGGCAACATCACCACGCTCGTGACCGACGGGAACATGCTGCTGGAGGAGCTGCGCGCCCGGCGCGAGGTGATCCGGTCGCTGCTGCTGAACATCACCGGCGTGCTGCACCAGCTCGACGGGCTGGTGCACGACAACGAGCGCCAGCTCGGACCTGCGCTGGCCGAGCTGGAGAAGGTGCTCGACCTGCTGCGTCGCAACGACCGCAACCTCGCGGCCGCGATCACCGGTCTCGACACCTACGCGGGCAGCCTCGGTGAAGCCATCTCCAGCGGTCCCTGGTTCTTCGCGCTGGTGCCCAACCTGCCCCCCACCAACCTGGCGCGCCAGACCCTTCCGTCGGTGCTCGACCAGGCCTCCCCGGTGTCCCCGGCCCTGCCCGGTGGCACCCCGGCCGCCCCGGAAGGCGGTGGCGACCGATGACGGTCCTCTCCCGCTCCCGGGTGCTGGTCGTCGTGCTGGTGCTCGTCGTCGCGGCCGCCGCGACGTGGGCGCTGGTCGGCTCCGGCACCCGCACCGTCACGGCGTACTTCGACCAGACCGTGAACCTCTACCCGCGCGACGAGGTCCGCGTGCTGGGGGTCAAGGTCGGTTCGATCGAGTCGGTCGAGCCCGGCCCGGACTCGGTGAAGGTCGTCATGAGCTACGACGACGACGTGACACTCCCCGCCGACGCGACCGCCGCGATCATCTCGCCCACCCTGGTCGGTGTCCGCTACGTGCAGGTCGGCCCGCCCTACGAGAGCGGTCCCGAGCTCGCCGACGGGGCCGAGATCCCGCGTGAGCGCACCGTCTCCCCGGTCGAGTTCGACCGGGTCAAGACCGAGGTCGCCGGCCTCGCGCAGGCGCTCGCCCCGAAGTCCGCCGAGACCGAGGGCGCCCTCAACCGGCTCCTCGACACGACCTCGGCGAACCTGCAGGGGCAGGGCCCGCTGATCCGCGACACGATCCGCACGTTGTCCGAGGCGTCGAGCACGCTGTCCGACAGCCGCGGCGACCTGTTCGCGACGGTGCGCAACCTGCAGACCTTCGTCACCGCGCTGAAGGACGCCGACGCCCAGGTCGCGCGGTTCCAGAGCCAGCTCGCCGACACCTCGGGGATCCTCGCCGACAACCGGGAGGCGCTGGCCCAGGTGCTGCAAGGGCTCGAACGCACGGCGCCACTGGTGCAGCGGTTCGTCTCCGACCACCGGGACGCCTTCACCACCGACCTGCGCAAACTCGACGACGTCGTCGCGAACATCTCGCAGAACCGGCAGGCGCTCGGCGACCTGCTGCAGAAGGCGCCGTTCGCGGTGTCGAACTTCGCGAACTTCATCGACGAGAAGACCGGAGCGGTGACCGCGAACGTCGCGGTGACCAACCTGCGCAGCCCGGCCGCGGTGGTGTGTGACAGCGCCGCCGCCGTCGCCCCGGCCGGTGCCGACGACCCGGCCGCCGCCTACGCCTGCCGCGCGGGCCTCGGCCCCCTGCTGGACCTGGCGCGGATCGACGCGCCGCCGGTCGCGGTCAACCCGATCCAGTACGGCGATCCCTCGGCGCCCGTGCTGCCCACGCCCCCGCTCCCGATCGGAGGGAACCGATGACCGGCCGGACGCCGCGTACCGCCCGGCTGAGCGCGGTCCTGCTCGTCGCCGCCCTGGGCGCGGCGGGCTGCGGGATCTCCAGCATCGGCGAGCTCCCGGTGCCGCTGCGCCCCGGGACCGGCGACGGTTCCTACCAGGTCCAGGTGGAGCTGGCCCAGGTCGCGAACCTGGTGCCCAACGCCGAGGTGATGGTCGCCGACGTGCCGGTCGGCTCCGTCGTCCGGACCGAGGTCGACGACTGGAAGGCCCGGTTGACCGTGAGCCTGGACCGCGACGTGCGGCTCCCGGCGAACGCGACGGCCCGGGTCGCCCAGAAGTCCCTGCTCGGCGCGGAGTACCTGGAGCTGGCCCCGCCCGCGAACGCGGCTCCGGAGGGGAGCCTCGGCGACGGGGCGGTCATCCCGCTGGCGAACACCGGCCGCTACCCGGAGACCGAGGAGCTGCTCGGCGCGCTGTCGGTGGTGCTGAACGGCAGCGGGCTGCAGCAGGTCCGGACGATCACCACCGAGCTGAACAAGGTCTTCGACGGCCGCCAGCAGGACCTGCGCGGCCTGGTGGGGAACCTGGAGAGGTTCGTCGGCGGGCTCGACGCGCAGCGCGACGACATCGTCCGCGCGCTGGAGTCGCTCGACCGGCTCAGCGCGACGCTGAACGCGGACAACCAGACCATCGCCGCGGCGCTGGACACCCTGCCGGGCGCGCTGAAGGTGCTCAACGACGACCGTGCCCAGCTGGTGCGCACGCTCGAGGACGTCCAGCGGCTCGACCGTGCCACCGGCACCCTGGTCGACCGCTCCCAGGAGGACCTCCTGGCGAACCTGCGCCAGGTGCGCCCCGCCGTGAAGCGCCTCGCCGACGCGGGCAGCGACCTGACCCGCGGCGTGGAGCTGCTGGCGACCTACCCGTTCCCAGCGTCGACGGCGTTCCCCGGGATCTTCCGGGGTGACTACGGCAACCTGTTCCTGGTACTGGACCTCACACCGGAGACCCTGCGCCACAACCTCGTCGACGGGTTCCAGCTCCCCGCGCCGGGCAGCCCCGGCGTGCTGGCGGTGCCGCCGCTGGGTGCTCCGCCCGCGCTGACCGCACCGCTGGAGCCGTTCGGGGAGGCCCTGCAGCAGCCGCTGGGGGCACTGCCCCTGCCGGGCGCGGCTCCGGCTCCGGCACCGGCCGGCGACGGGACCGAGGACGGCCAGGGCGGGCTCCTCGGCGGACTGTTCGGAGGTGGCCGATGAGGCTCTCGTCGCTACGCATCAACGCCACCACGGGCCGCAAGCTCGTCGCGTTCGCGGTGATCGCCGCGATCGCCGTCGGGTGGGGAGCGGTGACCTACCTGAACGTGCCCCGCATGCTCGGGATCGGGCGCAACGCCGTCACCCTGGAGCTCCCGGCCGGCGCCGGTCTCTACACCAACGGCGTGGTGACCCTGCGCGGCGTCACCATCGGCCAGGTCGACGAGGTCCGGCTCACCCCGACCGGGGTCGAGGCCGACATCCAGGTGCTCGACGACCACCCGATCCCGGTCGACTCCGCGGTGGAGGTCCGCAGCGTCTCCGCGGTCGGTGAGCAGTACGTCAACTTCGAGCCGCGCACGACCGCCGGCCCCTTCATCGAGGACGGCGCGGTCGTCCCCGCCGACCGGGTGGTGCTGCCGACGACGACCGGCGAGCTGCTGGAGAAGGCCAACGCACTCGCCGCGTCGGTGCCGGGGCAGAAGCTCAACGCCACCGTCGACGACCTCGGGAAGGCGTTCGCCGGCAGTGGCGACGACCTGCAGCGGCTGATCGACTCGCTCGACCTGCTCACCACCGAGGCCCAGGCCAACCTGGACCCGACGGTCCGGCTGATCGAGGACGCCGCACCGGTGCTGGACACCCAGAACGCCACCTCCGGTGACATCCGGACCTACCTGGCGAACCTGGCGTCGTTCACCGGCCGGCTCGCGGAGGCCGACGGCTCGCTCCGGTCGACCCTCGGCGTGTTCCCGCCGGCCCTCGACGAGGTCGCGAGCTTCGTGAAGCAGGTCGGGGACCCGCTCCCGCAGCTGCTCGGGAACCTGACCTCGGTCGGTGAGGTGACCCGGGTCTACGTCCCGCACCTGCAGCAGACGCTGACGATCCTGCCGTCGATGCTGCAGGCGTCGATCGGGACGCTGAGCAGCTCGCCGGTCCCGGGCACGATCAAGATCAACCTGCAGACGCAGGTCAACGATCCCGCGCCGTGCACCGAGGGCTTCGTCGTCGACCGGCGTCCGCCGAACGACAGCTCGCCGGCCCGGCCGCCGAGCGACGTGCGCTGCAAGGACGCCGACCCGCTCAAGGCGGCCCGCGGCGGCAAGGCCTACGCCTGCCCGCCCGGAGCCCCGGTCCCCGGCGGTCGGGGCCCGGACGCCCGGTCCTGCGGCCTGAACTTCCAGAGCCCGGAGGAGGCCGAGGCCGCCCGCCGGGCGGCGATCGACACCCAGATGGAGGTGGCCGGCACGCAGACCACGAGCACCGCGGACAACCTGCTGCGCTCGGACAGGCTGCCCAGCAGCGGGCCGAACACCGACCCGGAGGAGAACCAGCCCTACGCCCCGGGGGAGCAGGGCTACCTGCCCTCCGACGCCGTCGCGCTGGACGGGATCTTCCTGCCGCCGGGCAGCACCACCCCGATCGTCGACGGGAACCAGGTCCCGTCGTCGAACACCGGGTGGCAGGGCATCGTGCTGGACCCGCTCGGCGCCACCGCTCCGGCCGGAGCGGGCGGATGAGCGCCCCGGCCGAGGACGCCGCGGTCGACACGGTCGGCGTGGTCGAGGAGGACTCGACTGCGTCCCGGCGGCGACGCCTGCCCGCGGGAGCGCTGCTGCCGGCCGGACTGGTCGTGGTCGTGGCGCTGCTGGCGGTGCTGGTCACCGTGCTGGCCGTCCGGCTGGCACCGGCGGCGGGGGACGACGAGCCGGCCCTGGTGGCCGCCCGCCAGACGGTGACCGACCTGCTCACCATCGACCCGGCGACCGCGCAGGACACCCTCGCGCGACTCACCGCCGGGTCGACGGGGGAGTTCGCGAGCCAGCTCGCGGGCCGGTCCGCCGGCTTCGTCGGCGCGATCCGGGACGCCGAGGTCACCTCGACCGGATCGGTCGTCGCGGCCGGTGTCGCCGAGCACGGGCCGGGGCGGGCGGTGGTGCTCGTGTCCGCGAACTCGACGGTGCGCAACACCCAGGTCCCCCAGGGTGAACCCCGCCAGTACCGGATGCGACTGACCGTGCAGGAGGAGGACGGACGATGGCTGGTCTCCCGACTGGAGTTCGTGCCGTGAGGCCGGTCGGCGACGACGGCGGGCCCCACCGGATCGACGACCGGACCGGCGTGGGCACCGGGGACACCGAGGACCGGGGCACGACCGGCGCCGCCCGCCCGGCTCGATCCCGGCGGCGCATGCTGGTCATCGGGTCGACCGCCGTGGCGGCGGTGCTGGCCGTCGCCGCGGGGGTGCTCGGGGCGATGCTCGCCTCGGGCGGCGCCGAGGAGCGGACCCGGGCCGACGTGCTGGCCGCGACCACGACGCAGCTGCAGACCCTGCTGTCCTACGACGGCACCAAGCTCGACGCGGCCGCCAGGGTCGTCGACGAGGCTACGACCGGTAGCTTCCACGACGACTACGAGCGGCTCTTCGACGAGTCGGTCCGTCCGAACGCGGAGCGGCTGAAGGCACGCACGCTGGCCCGCGTGGTCGGGGCCGCGTGGATCGGTTCCGAGAGCGGCGACGCGAAGGTGCTCGCCTTCGTCAACCAGAGCACGACGACCGACCAGGGGGAGCGGGTGGACACCGTGGCGGCGACCGTGACGATGCGCGAGGTCGACGGCCGATGGCTGATCGCCGGTCTGGACCAGGCGTGACGGCGGGCGAGCGGACGGATCGCACCGAGGCGGCCACCGGGTCCGCCGGGGGGCCCGACACGGACCCCGCCACCGAGGGTGGCCCGGAGACGACGACGGAGACGGGACCCGACGTCGCGCCGGGATCCGCCGCGGAACCGACCGACGATGAGCCTGTACCGGCACCGCCCGGTGAGGCCGCACCCGCCGACGCCGCCTCCACGGCGTCCGACACGGGGCGGCGGGGCCTCCTGCTCCCGGCGGCAGCCGTCCTGCTGCTCCTGCTGGCCCTCACCGGTGCGGTCCTCGTCGGACTGGGCTGGGTGTCCACCAGCCGCGCCGAGGCCGACCGGCGGGAGATCACCGACGTGTCGACCCGCGTCGTGAACGACTTCATCAGCATCGGCGGCGACAACGCCCGCCAGCGCAGCGAGGACCTGCTCGCCGTCGCCGCGGAGCCGTTCCGCACCGAGCTCGGCCGCTTCTCCGAGGTGTTCGGGAAGATCCTGGTGGAGGGGAAGGTGTCGACCGAGGGACGCATCGACGCCGTCGGGATCGAGCGGGCCGACGACGACACCGCCGTCGTGCTGGTCAGCGCGAGCACCACCGTCCGCAACTCCGAGGTCCCCGACGGTGCCAAGCGGGACTTCCGGATGCTGCTGACGCTCGCCCACCAGGAGGGCTCGTGGAAGGTCTCGACCGTGGAGGTCGCACCGTGAGGGTCCCGCTCCCCGGCCGGCGCGCCGTGACGACGACGGCAGGCGTGCTCGCCGTGGTGGTCGCCGTGGCGGCGGTCGTGGTCCACCTGGTCGTCGTCCGCCCGGCCCAGCAGATCGAGCAGGCCAGGACCGACGGGCTCGCCGCCGCCCGGACCCTCACCGAGCAGGTCCTCAGCTACCAGCCCGCGTCCCGGGACGCCGACCTCGCACGGGCCCGCGGGCTCGTCACCGGCGACTTCGGCCGCCAGTTCGGCACCGTCCTCGACTCGGTCGTGGGCCCGGCGCTGGACCGCGGGGTCGGTACCCGTACGACGGTGACCCGGGCCGGTGTCGTCGACGCCCGGCCCGACCGGGTCACCACCCTGCTCTACCTGACCCAGGACACCAGCCGCGGGTCCGACGACAAGCGGACCACCGTCGGCCGTGCCGAGGTGATCGTCGAGTTCGTCGACGGGCGCTGGTTGGTGTCGGACCTGCGAAACTTCTAGTACGCGAACTGCGAGTCGAGAGGCCACGAGATGACGGGCGTCGAAGTGAAGGTCGAGGGGCTGACGAAGTCCTTCGGTCGGGCCAACATCTGGTCGGACGTGAGCCTGACCCTGCCCGCGGGCGAGGTGTCGGTGTTGCTCGGGCCGTCGGGTACCGGCAAGTCGGTGTTCCTGAAGTCGCTGATCGGGCTGCTGAAGCCTGAGCGGGGATCGATCGTCATCGAGGGTGTGGATCTGTGCAAGTGCTCGGAGTCGGAGCTGTACGAGATCCGGAAGCTGTTCGGGGTGTTGTTCCAGGACGGTGCGTTGTTCGGGTCGATGAACTTGTTCGACAACATCGCGTTCCCGTTGCGGGAGCACACGCGTAAGTCGGAGTCGGCGATCCGGGACATCGTCATGGAGAAGATCGACATGGTCGGTCTGGTGGGTGCGGAGGGGAAGTTGCCGGGGGAGATCTCGGGTGGTATGCGCAAGCGTGCGGGGTTGGCGCGGGCGTTGGTGCTGGATCCGAAGATCATTTTGTTCGATGAGCCGGACTCGGGTCTGGATCCGGTGCGTACGGCGTATCTGAACCAGTTGATCATCGATCTGAACGCGATGACGGATTCGACGTTCCTGATCGTGACCCATGACATCAACTCGGCGCAGACGGTGCCGGACAACATCGGTCTGCTGTATCGCAAGCATCTGGCGATGTTCGGTCCGCGGGAGGTGTTGTTGACCTCGGACGAGCCGGTGGTGGCGCAGTTCCTGAACGGTCGTCGTGAGGGTCCGATCGGGATGTCGGAGGAGAAGGACGCTGCGCAGGCTGCCCGGGAGATGGAGGAGGCGGGTGAGCTGGAGGGTCGTCCGCCGATGAAGCCGCAGTTGGTGGCCTCGACGGGGATGCCGGACCGGAAGGCGGTGCACCGTCGCCGGGAGCGGGTGATGGAGATGTTGCACGAGCTGCCGCCGTCGGCGCAGGAGGCGATCCGGGAGCAGTACGCCGATGTCGACGCGACCGCGCAGCTCGCCGGGCCGTCGCGGGACGGCAGCACCCGGCAGGAGGCGCGGGCGGGAGCGGGCGGCGACGACTGGCCCACCGACGTGCAGCCGCGGGTGCGGGGCTGAGGCGGGCCGTTCCCGGCCCGACGTCGTGGCGCCCGCGCCGGGTGGGACCCACCCGACGCGGGCGGACCGTACTCAGGGGGACAGCACGATCAGCGGACAGTCCGCCGACGGGTGCGCCAGCACCGTCGCGGTGACGCCGTAGACCGCGGCGATCCGCTCCGGGGTCAGCACCTGCGCGGGTGTCCCCGTGGCCACGGCCCGGCCGGCGTCGAGCAGGCACAGCCGGTCGCAGTAGCGCGCGGCCAGGTTCAGGTCGTGCAGGGCCACCAGCGTGGGCAGGCCCAGCTCGCGCACCAGCGCCAGCAGCTCCAGCTGGTGGCGGACGTCGAGGTGGTTGGTCGGCTCGTCCATCACCAGCAGCGCCGGGCGCCCGACCAGTGCCCGCGCGACCAGTGCGCGCTGCCGCTCACCGCCGGACAACGTGGCGAAGCGGCGTCCGGCGAGGCGGGAGAGCTCCAGCAGCTCCAGGGCGGCGGTGACCAGGGCGTCGTCGACCGGGTCGTCGGCGGCGAGCGGGCGCTTGTGCGGCGAGCGCCCCATCGCGACGACCTCGCGCACGGTCAGCGGGAAGTCCGAGGGCATGTCCTGCAGGACCACGCCGACCCGCTGGGCCACCCACCGCGCCGGGGCCCGCCGCACGTCGGTCCCCTCGACCAGGACCGTCCCCGACGACGGCACCCCGACGCGGTAGACGGTGCGCAGCAGCGAGGACTTGCCGCTGCCGTTCGGGCCGAGCAGCCCGACGACCTCGCCCGCGCCGACGGTCAGCGAGACCCCGGCGACCAGCGTGGCCGCCCCGGCGACGACGTGCACGTCGTCGATCTCCAGCGGGGTCACCGCGCACCCTCCCGGCGCCCGTCGCGGCGCAGCAACCACACGAAGAACGGGCCGCCGACCAGCGCCGTGACGATCCCGACCGGCAGCTCCTCGGGGATGACGACGGTCCGCGCGACCAGGTCCGCCAGCACCGTGAACAGTGCGCCGACCAGCACCGCGACCGGCAGGCCCCGCCGGTGACCGGACCCGACGAGGAACCGGACGACGTGCGGCAGCATCAGCCCCACGAAGCCGATCACCCCGCTCACCGCGACCGTCACCGCGACCAGCACGGCGACGACGACGAACATCGCCTGCCGGAACCGGTGCACGTCCAGTCCGAGGGCGCCCGCGCTCTCGTCGCCGGCCAGCAGCAGGTCCAGGTCACGCGCCCGCGACACGAGCACCACGACCCCGGCGCCGAGGACGACCGCCGGCACCACCAGCACGTCCCAGCGGGCGGCGCCGAACCCGCCGAGGGTCCAGAACAGCACCTGCGACGCCAGCGTGGGGCTGGGCGCGGTCAGCACCAGCAGGCTGGTCAGCGCCGACAGCACCGACCCGACCGCGACACCGCCGAGGATCAGCCGCAGGACGGTGATCCGCCCGCCGGAGCGGGCGATCACCAGCACCACGGCGAGGGTCAGCAGCGCCCCGGCGAACGCGGCCACGTTGAGGGTGAGCGCGCCCGCGCCGAGCAGCCCGAACCGCATCACGACCACCGCGCCCGTCGCCGCGCCCGCGGAGACGCCGATGACGCCCGGCCCGGCCAGCGGGTTGCGCACCACGGCCTGCAGCACCATCCCGGCCACCGTCAGCGCCGCGCCGACCAGCCCGGCGAGCAGCACCCGGGGCAACCGGGTGTCGGCGATGATCAGGTCGTCGGCCCGCGACCAGTCCGGGTCGGGCACCTAGGCGGTGCCGCCGACCCGGTGGGCGAGGATCCGCCAGGTCACCGACCAGGGCACGTGCACCGAGCCCGTGGTGAGCGCGAGACCGGCGGCGAGCACCAGCAGCACCGCCAGGACGGCGACCGCCGTCGCCGTCGGCACCCGGCCGCGCCCGCCGTCGCGGCCCGCGCCACGACCGGCGCCGCGGGCCGGCGCGGGATCGGGGAGCGGCCCGTCCGGGCGCAGCACCGCGAGGAGCCGCGCGCGCCCGGTCACCGGAACCGGTCGGGGTGCAGCTCGCGGGCCAGCCGCTCGACGGCGTCGACCGAGCGCGGCCCGGGCTGGGCCTCCGACAGCGGGACCGTCGGGAACGGACCGGCCAGAGCGGGCAGTCCGGCGAGTGCCGGCGTCGCGCGCAGCGTCGCGATCTTCGACTCGACGCTCGGGTCGAGGTAGTCGTAGATGAGGACGACGGCGGGGGCGCGGCGTACGACCTGCTCCCAGGACACCTCGCCCCAGCGCTGGTCGAGGTCGGCGAACACGTTGCGCCCCCCGGCACGCTCGATCATGTCGGTGAGCAGCGCCCGGCCGCCCGCGGTGCGGGGCGCGTCGGTGCCGCTGTTGTAGACGAACACCGGCACCGGATCGACGGTCCCGAGCTGCGCCGCGACGGCGTCGAGCCGGGCCCGCATGCCCTCGACGCTGCGCTCGGCCCGCTCCGGCACCCCGAAGATCGCGCCGATCCGGGTCGTCTCGCCGAACAGGTCCTCGAAGCCCGAACGCCCCTCCCGGCACGACTCGGGGTTGAGGTGGCTGTCGATGCCCAGCTCGGCGAGCCGCGCACGGGTGTGTCCGCTGGACTCGGAGAATCCGTCGGGGTAGCCGGAGTAGACGAAGTCGGGCTCGGCGGCGAGCAGCTGCTCCAGCGACGGCTGGCCCGGCGCGAGCACCGGCACCGTCGCGTACGCCGCGGCGTAGCGCTCGCCGATCTGCCGGTTCCTCAGGTACGCCGTCCCGACCATCGACCGCTCCACCCCGAGCTCCAGCAGCAGCTCGGTGGCGTTCGAGGTCAGGGTGACCGCCCGGGTGGGCGGCGCGGTGTAGGTCGTGGTCACGCCGCAGTTGTCGTCGACGACCGGGAACCCCGCGGCCGGCGCCCCACCGGCCGGGGCGTCGGTGACGGCGGCGCCGCACCCGGCGAGCAGCAGCAGGGACAGGGCGGCGCCGACGACGCGCAGACGGGGTGGGGGCACCGACCCAATGTATGAAAACCTCGTCAGATGTCCATAGTGTCCGGTGTGAGATGGGGCGTGCTCACCCACGCGGCCGGCCCGCGCGACGCGGCGTCCGAGCTGGCCGACACCGTCGGCCTCGCGGTGCTCGCCGAGGAGCTGGGGTTCGCGTCGTTCTGGCTGGCCCAGCACCATCTCGGCGCCCAGCAGGGGCACGCGTCCTCACCGCTGGTGGTCCTGGCCGCGGTCGCCGCAGCCACCTCGCGGATCCGGCTGGGCACCGCCGTCGTCGTGGCGTCGCTGGAGCACCCGCTGCGCCTCGCCGAGGACGCGGCCACCGTCGACGTGCTCAGCGGTGGCCGGCTCGAGCTGGGACTGGGCGCCGGGTCCGACCCGGGCGTCGCCGAGGCGTTCGGCGCCGACCCGGCGCAGCGGTACGCCCGTCTGGGCGCCGCCCTGGACGCGCTCACCGGCACCGGGCCGGCCGTCACCCCGCGGGCACCGGGTCTGCGGGAGCGGCTGTGGCTGGCGACCTCGTCCCCCGAGGGCGTCGACACCGCCGCGCGCCACGGCCTGGGGCTGCTGTCGGGGCGTCGCTCCGGCCCGGCCGGACCCGACGACCGACGCTCCGCCGGGCTGCTGGCCCGGTTCCGCGCCGCCGGGGGTGCCCGGGTCGGGCTGTCCCGGCCGGTGCTTCCCGGCTCCTCGCGCGCGGCCGTGCACGCGCTGCTCGCGCCGCACGTCGCCCGGCGCGGACACGATCCGGCGGCCTGGTTCGCTGCCGGGAACGTCCACGCCGGCACCGGCCCCGAGGTGCGCGCCGCACTGGAGGCGGATCCCTGCCTGCCCTACGCCACCGACCTGCTCTGCCACGTCCAGCCCGCCCGGCTGACCCTGGCCGAGCTGCGTCCGGTCCTGCGCGGGCTGGCGGAGCTGGCCGGCGCACCGCCGGTCGCGGCCGGACCGGGTACGACCGGGGCCACCCCGGCCGGCCGCGGGGGCGCCCGCTGCGGGCCGCTCAGCCCGGCGGCAGCGCCGGATCGGCCTTGAGCGCGACCCCGGACAGCTTCAGCCGCCGCGCCTCGCTCATCAGCAGCGCCAGGGTGGTCGCCGCGGCGGCGTAGCCGGTGCCGTGCGGCGGGCGGACGTTGGAGATGCAGTTGCGCTCGGAGTCGCGGCGCCCGCGGTGGGCGTCGTAGGTGAAGTACAGCCCCAGCGAGTCCACCGAGCTCATCCCCGGCCGCTCCCCGACGAGCACGACGACGTGCCGGGCGCCGAGGGCGGAAGCGATCTCGTCGCCGAGCGCGACCCGGGCCTGGGTGGCGATCACGACCGGGGCCACCCGCCAGCCGTCGAGCCGTTCCAGGATCTCGGCGAGCATCCCCGGGGCGTGCTCGGCGACCGCCCGCGGCGAGAGCCCGTCGGCGACGACGAGCGCCACGTCGTGGTCGCCGCGGGGCAGCTCGGTGCCCGCGGCGAGGCGGCGGCCCAGGTCGGGCCGGGTCAGGTACTCGGTGCGGTCGGCGGGCGCGCCCGCGGCGTGCAGCGTGGACACCCCCAGCCCGGTGATCCGCTCGGCGAGCGCGTCGACGTCGAGCGGGGTGTGCACGGCGTCGCGGGCGGCGGCGTGCGCGGCGCGCAGCTCCAGCAGCCGCGCGGTCGGCAGGGCGTCCCCGGCGCGGCCGAGCGCCACCCGGGCCCGGGTGGAGGCGCGCAGCACGTCGAGCGGGTCGCTCACCGGACACCCGCGGTCAGGGTCCGGACGGCGCCCGCGGGCAGGTCCCGCAGCCGCCCGTCGCCGTCGAGCATGTCCATCGTGGTCAGCCACGCCTCGAACTCCGGCGCGGGACGCAGCCCGAGCACCTGGCGGGCGTAGAGCGCGTCGTGGAAGGACAGCGACTGGTAGTGCAGCATCACGTCGTCGCCGCCGGGCACGCAGATGACGAACGAGCAGCCCGCCGCGCCGAGCAGGGTGAGCAGCGCGTCGGTGTCGTCGGCGTCGGCCTCGGCGTGGTTGGTGTAGCAGACGTCGACACCCATCGGGACGCCGAGCAGCTTCCCGCACATGTGGTCCTCCAGCCCGGCGCGGGTGATCTGCTTGCCGTCGAGCAGGTACTCCGGCCCGATGAACCCGACGACGGTGTTGACCAGCAGCGGGTCGAACGCCCGCGCCACGGCGTAGGCGCGGACCTCCAGCGTCTGCTGGTCGACGCCGTGGTGGGCGTCGGCGGACAGCGCGGACCCCTGGCCGGTCTCGAAGTACATGCACTGCGTGCCGACGGTGCCGCGGTCCAGCGACAGCGCGGCGGAGTGCGCCTCCCGCAGCATCGCCAGGGTCACCCCGAACCCGGTGTTCGCGGCCTCGGTCCCGGCGATCGACTGGAACACCAGGTCGACCGGGGCGCCGCGTTCCATGATCTCGATCGAGGTCGTGACGTGGGCGAGCACGCAGGACTGGGTGGGGATGTCGTAGCGGGTGCGGACCTCGTCGATCAGGTGCAGCAGGTCGGTGGTGCGCTGCGGCGAGTCCGTCGCCGGGTTGATGCCGATGACGGCGTCGCCGCAGCCGAGCAGCAGCCCGTCGACGATCGAGGCGGTCACCCCGGCGGGGTCGTCGGTGGGGTGGTTGGGCTGCAGCCGGGTCGCCATCGTGCCGGGCAGCCCGACCGTCGAGCGGAACGCGGTGACGACCGGGGTGCGCCGCCCGACGGCGATCAGGTCCTGCAGTCGCATGAGCTTGGAGGTCGCCGCGACCATCTCCGGGGTCAGTCCGGGGGCGAGCGCGGTGGTGTCGGTGGCCGGGTCGAGCAGGTGCTCGCGGAACTCGCCGACGGTCATCGACGCGACCGGGGCGAACGCGTCGGCGTCGTGCGAGTCGACGATCAGGCGGGTCACCTCGTCGTCCTCGTAGGGGACGACCTGCTCGTCGAGGAAGGTGGCGAGCGGCAGGTCGGCCAGCACCGTCTGGGCGGCGACCCGTTCCTGTTCCGAGCGGGCAGCGACCCCGGCAAGCACGTCCCCGGACCGTTGTGGCGTGGCCGCGGCCAGCAGTGCGCGCAGGTCGGCGAACTCGTGGGTGTGGCCCCCGAGCGTGGTCCGGCGGACCGTCACGTGAGCTCCTCCTCCGCGCGGGCCAGCGCGGCGAACTCCTCGTCGGGTGCCGCGGCGACCAGGTGGTGTCGTGAGTAGAGCGCGAAGTACAGCATGAACAGGGCGAAGGCGCCGAGGGTCGCGCCGGCGGCGACCGGGTCGACCAGGAAGGTCGCGACGACCGCCAGCACCGCGACGACCAGGGCGAACCCGGTCGTCGCGACCCCGCCCGGGGTGCGGTACGGGCGGGGCATCTCCGGCGCGCTCCGGCGCAGCACGATGTGGCTGACCATCATCAGCACGTACGACAGTGCCGCCCCGAACACCGCCATGTTGAGCAGCACCGCGCCCTGCCCTGTCAGCGACAGCAGGAACCCGATCACGCCGGGCACGACGAGCGCGAGCGTGGGGGCCTTGCGACCGTTGGTCACCGACAGGGCCCGGGGCAGGTACCCGGCCCGCGACAGCGCGAAGGTCTGCCGGGAGTAGGCGTAGATGATCGAGAAGAAGCTGGCGACGAGCCCGGCGAGACCGACGTAGTTGACGACGACGCCCGCCGTGGACCCGCCGAGCGCCTCCACCAGCGGGTTGCCCGACTCCGAGAGCGCCTGCGCGCCGAGCGCCCCGGTCGCCAGCACCAGCACCAGCGCGCCGGTGACGAGCAGGACGAGCATCGCCGCGACGATCCCGCGGGGGACGTTGCGCTCCGGGTCGCGGGCCTCCTCCGCCGCGAGCGGGACGCCCTCCAGGGCGAGGAAGAACCAGATCGCGAACGGCACCGCCGACCAGATCCCCAGCCAGCCGAACGGCAGGAACGCCGAGGCGCCGGCGGCGTCGGTCGGCGGGATGTCGACGAGGTTGCCCGCGTCGAACAGCGGCACCGCGGCGACGGCGAAGATCAGCAGTCCGACCACGGCGATCGCGGTGATCACGAACATGACCTTGAGCGCCTCGCCCACGCCGGCGATGTGGATGCCGATGAACAGCACGTACGCGGCCAGGTAGACCCACCAGCCGTCGGTGATGCCGAACAGGCCGAGCGACTCGACGTAGGCGCCGATGAAGGTGGCGATGGCGGCCGGGGCGATCGCGTACTCGATGAGGATCGCGGTGCCGGTCGCGAACCCGCCCCACGGGCCGAGCGCGCGCCGGGCGAAGGTGTAGCCGCCGCCCGCCGCCGGCAGCGCCGAGGACAGCTCGGCCATCCCCAGCACCATCGCGAAGTACATGGCGGCGATGACGACGCCGGCGATCAGCAGCCCGCCGAACCCGCCCTCGGCGAGACCGAAGTTCCATCCCGAGTAGTCGCCGGAGATGACGTAGCTGACGCCGAGACCGGCGAGCAGGACCCAGCCCGCCGCCCCGGTGCGCAGCCGTCGTCGCTCCAGGTAGTCCGACGGATCGTTCGCCATGGCGTCCTCCCGGGGCGCGTCGTCACCGACGGGGCCCGTCGGGTGTGGACAAGCTAGGGAGTCCGGCCCGGTCGCGGACAGGGCCGCGCGGGGTAAACGGTGTGAGGAATGTGTGTCGCCACAGGGGCGGTAGGACACACGATCGTCACAGTCGACGGGTACGGGACGGCCGACCGCGCCGCGGGGTCAGCGCTCGGCCGGCGGCGTGCGCAGCGCCGCGTCCACCATGTCCAGCAGGTCGGCCTCCAGCCGCTCCCGCACCGCCGGTTCCAGGTCCGCCGCCCACAGCGGTCGTCCGCCGATCCCGTCGGCGGCGGCGAGGACCAGCGTGCGCGTCGCCTCCGGCACCCCGTCCCCGGCGAGCGCGGCCTGCCAGCGCTCGTCGTCCACCCGGGCCAGGTCGAGGACCTCGGGCACCGCGAGCAGCTGCGCGATCAGGGTGAACCGTTCCAGGGCCTCGCCCTCGTCGACCGGTGCCAGGCTGGCCCGCACGTAGGCGCGCACCAGTCGTCCGGGGGTGCCCTCGGGTTGGTCGAGGTGGGCGTGCACGGCGTCCCAGAACGCGTCGAGCTCCACCTGCGCCAGGGCGACGAGCAGCGCGGTCTTGCTGGGGAAGTGGTAGACGAGTCCGCCCTTGGAGATCCCGGCCTCCCGCGCGACGAGGTCGAGCGTCGCCCCGATGCCGTGCGTGCGGATGGCGGACGCGGCGGCGTCGAGCACCAGCTTGCGTGTGTCCTCCGGGGACCGTCCGGTCGTGCGACCCATGCGTCCATCCTCCCGTCCGGTGCCGGCGAGACGGACACCACGTCGAAACTAAACCGACCAGTCGGTACAGTTTTGCTCATGTACGCCGACACCACCACCCAGGGGCTCACGCCCCGCCGCCGCTGGGCGGCCCTCGTGGTGCTGTCGATCGCCGTCCTGGTCCTCGCGGTCGACAACACCGTCCTCTACCTCGCCGTGCCCTCGCTGACCGCGGACCTGTCGCCGACGGCGACCGAGATCCTGTGGATCGGCGACGTCTACTCCCTGGCGCTGGCCGGGCTGCTCGTCGTCATGGGGTCGCTGGCCGACCGGATCGGCCGCAAGCGGCTGCTGCTGGTCGGCGCCGCCGCGTTCGGGGCGGCATCGCTGTTCGCGGCGCTGTCCACCAGCCCCGCGATGCTCATCGCGGCCCGGCTGCTGCTCGGCGTCGCCGGCGCGACGCTGATGCCCTCGACGTTGTCGCTCATCCGCACCGTGTTCACCGACCCGGCCGAGCGGGCCCGGGCCGTCGCGGCCTGGGCGGCCGCGGCCAGCGGCGGTGCCGCGGTCGGCCCGCTGGTCGGCGGCGCGCTGCTCGAGCACTTCTCCTGGGGCTCGGTGTTCCTGATCAACGTCCCGATCATGGTCGTGCTGATCGTGGCCGGGGTGTGGCTGCTGCCCGAGTCGCGCGACCCCGCACCGGGGCCGTTCGACCTGGTCTCGGCGCTGCTGTCGATGGCCGCGATCGTGCCGGTCGTGTGGGCGGTCAAGCACACTGTCACGGCCGGGATCGACGTCGCCGGCGTCGCCGCGCTGGCGGCCGGGCTCGCGTTGGGCGCGCTGTTCGTCCGTCGCCAGAGGCGTCTGACCGTCCCGCTGATCGACGTGTCGCTGTTCGCCCGCCCGGCCTTCGCCGGCTCGGTGTTCGCCGGGTTCATGGCCGTGTTCGCCCTCATCGGGACGCTGTTCTTCTTCTCCCAGTACCTGCAGCTCGTGCGCGGGTTCTCACCGCTGCAGGCCGGTCTCGGGGAGCTGCCGACCACGCTGTCGGCGGTCGCCGTCGTCGCCGTCGTGGGGCGGTTCTCCCGCGTGCTGGGGCTCGGCCGGGCGATCGCGGTGAGCCTCGGGCTGGTCACCGGGGGGCTGGTGGCCGTCGCGGTCGCCGAGGGCTTCACCAGCTACCTGTGGCTGGCGCTGGCCCTGGTCCCGCTGGGGCTCGGCGTCGGCCTGACACAGACGCTGACCACCGACGCGGTCGTGTCGTCGGTGCCGCCGCGCAAGGCGGGAGCGGCGTCGGCCATCTCCGAGACGGCGCTGGAGCTGGGGGTCGCGATGGGCGTCGCCGTCCTCGGGTCGGTGGTGTCGCTGATCTATCGCGACCGCCTCACGCTGCCCGCCGGGCTGGACCCGGCCGCGCGGGCCGCGGTGACCGACTCGCTCGCCGCGAGCACGAACGCCCTCGACCCGGCCTCGCCGGTGCTCGACGGTGCCCGCGCCTCGTTCACCGTCGCCATGCAGACGACCTCGCTGATCGCCGCGGCGGTCACCCTGGCCGCGGCGATCGTCGCCTGGCGGACCATCCCGGCGACGGCCGGGACGGTCGCGGAGGACGCGCCGTCGCGTCCGGTCACCCACCGGGGCGGAGCGCGCCGGGGGTGACGGGCGGAGCGGGTCAGTTCCCGCCCGCGCCGCCCCCGCCGGGGCCACCTCCGCCGGGGCCGCCCGGGGTCGCCGCGACGGTGGCCTGCGGCAGCAGGACCTGCTGGCCGTCGTCCAGGCCGGAGCGGACCTCGGTGAACTGGTCACCGACCAGGCCGGGGACGAACTGCCGGGTCACCGGGGCGCCGTCGTCGCCGGGCACGTCGACGACCGAGCGCCCGCCCTCCTGCCGGACGGCGGTGTTGGGCACCCGCAGCACCCCGTTGCGGGCCTCGGTGCGCACGTCGGCCTGTGCGGTCTGGCCGTCGCGCAGCTGGGGGTCGGTACGGTTCAGCACGACGGTCGCGTAGTAGCTCACGACGCCGGAGAGCTGCGTCGCGGTCGGCGCGACGGCCACCACGGTCGCGGGCAGGCTCACCCCGGGCAGTGCGTCGACGGTGACGTCGACCGTCTGGTTCGGCGCGACCCGGGCGGCGTCGCTCTCCTCGAACGGGACGACCAGCTGGTAGGTCTGCAGGTCGTTGAGGGTGATGAACGGGGCCCCGCCGGCCGCGGACGCGCCGCCCCCGGTGGCCCCCGCGGTGCCCGATGCCGCCGACGCCGACCCGACGGCCTGCGGGATCCGGGCGTCGGAGCCGGGGGCGAGCGCGGTCGTGGAGCTCGCGGCGGGCACGACGTCGCCGACCGCGCCGTTGATCGCGGACACGGTGCCGGCGACCGGGGCGCGCAGCAGCGTGTCGTCCAGGCCGCGCTGGGCGTCGGCGAGGGTGTTGCGGGCGTCGGCGACCACGGCGTCCTGCACCGCGACGTCGGCCGGTGCGTCGTTGTTCGCCCCGGTGAGCTGGGAGCGGGCGTCGGCGACCGCGCTCTCGGCGTTCGCGATGGAGACCCGGCCGGAGGCAGCCCCGGTGTCGCGGGTGCCCTCGGCCTGCGCCAGCGCCGTCTGGGAGGCGATGACCTGGCCCTTCGCCGTCGTCACGGCCTGCTCGTCGGCGGCGACGGCGGTGCAGGCCGGGTCGGTCGTGGCCGCGCCGAGTCCGGACCCGCCCGACGTGCCGGACCCGCCGGACAGGCCGCCGAGCAGGCCGCCGCCGGAGGACGCGGCGTCGGGCTCCGGGGTGGCCGGGTCCGGGGTGGCGGTCGCGGTGCTGCCACCGGAGCGCTTGCAGGCCCGCCGGTCGGTCTCCAGCTTCTCCTGCGCCGCGGCGAGCTGCTTGCGGTCGAAGGCCAGCTGGACCTTCGCCCGCTCGACGGCGGTGTCGTTCGCGGCGTTCTGCGCACCGACCTGGTCGCGGGTCGCGGCGAGCACCGACTCGGCCGAGCCCAGCGACGTCTGTGCGGCCTCGACGGTGTTCGCGCCGGTCAGCTTGCCCAGCGACGCCTGCTGCTGGTCCAGGGCGGCCTGCGCGGCGACGACCTTCGACCGGGCCTCGGCGTCGTCCAGCCGGGCCAGCGGCTGCCCTGCCGCGACGGTCTCGCCGACCTCGACCAGCAGCTCGGTGATCCGGCCGCCCTCGGTGAACCCGAGGTTCTGCTGGGTGATCGACACCAGCGAGCCCGACGCCGACACCCCGGTGGAGACCACACCCCGGTCGACGACGGCCGTCGGCGGCGGTTGCTCCCCGCCGCTGCAGGCCGTGAGGCCGACGAGTCCGGCGAGCAGCAGGCTGCCCGCGAGCCGCAGTCGGGTCATGAAGTGCTCCTCAGCTGCTGTCACTGGTGCCGCAGTGCGTCGATGGGCCGCATCCGTGCGGCCCGGTTGGCGGGGAAGCCGCCGGCGAGCAGCCCGATCAGCAGGCTCACCCCGAAGGCGAGCACCACCGATCCGGCCGACACCGTCGGGGCGGGGAAGTCGGGCACGAGGCGGGGCAGGACGATCCCGGCCAGCACGGACACGCCGACGCCGAGCAGGATCCCGATGACCCCGCCGATGCCGGTCAGGACCATCGCCTCGATGAGGAACTGCTGCAGGATCGCGCGGCGGCGTGCGCCGATGGCCTTGCGGATGCCGATCTCGCGGGTCCGTTCGGTCACCGTGACCAGCATGATGTTGGCGACGCCGATGCTCCCGACCAGCAGCGAGATGCCCGCGACCGCCGCGACGAAGATCGTCACGAAGCTCAGGACCTGCGAGGACTGGTCGAGCAGGCTCTGCAGCGCGGTGACGGTGTAGTCGCGGTCCTGCGGGTCGTCGATGCGGTGCCGTTCGTCGAGGATCGTGGTGACCTGCTCGACCGCCTGCGGCACCGCGTCGGTGGACACCGCCCGCACGGTGATCTGGTCGACGTCGTCGCCGCCGCCGGTCAGGTAGGCCCGCGCGGCACCCAGCGGCATGACCGCGACGTCGTCCTGCTGCCCGTTGGCCGCGAGCACGCCGATCACCCGGAACGAGGTGCGACCGATCCGCACCTCCGAGCCGAGCGCCTCGCCGGCGCGGCCGCCGAACAACGTGGCCACCGGGTTGGGGCCGAGCACCACGACCTTCGCCCGGGTCGTGGCCTGGCGGTCGTCGAAGAACGACCCGACGACGAGCTCCCGGTTGGCGATGTCGAGATAGTCGGCGTCGGCGCCGGTCACGCCGCTGCGGACGCTCCCGCCGCCGGCCAGCTGCAGCTGCGCCGAGCCGGTCACCGACGGGCTGACCGAGGCGACCGCCGGGGCGGAGGCCCGGTCGCGCAGGGCGCGGACGTCGGCGTCGGTGAGGTCGCGCGGGGTGCCGGTGCCGCTGATGCCGCCGCGGTCCGGGGTGATCTGGATCTGGTTGGCGAGCGGCCCGAACGCGTCGGCGACGAAGCGCTGCAGCCCGTTGCCGAACGCGACCAGCACGATCACCGCGGCGACCCCGATGATGATCCCGAGCATCGTCAGCAGCGACCGCAGCGGCCCGGCACGCAGGCCCCGTACCGCGATCCGCGCGGACTCCCAGATCGTCATCGGCGCTCGTCACTCACGATCCGGCCGTCGCGCAGGGTCACGACCCGCTTGGCGAACTCGGCGACCTCGGGTTCGTGGGTGATCAGCACGACCGTGCGGCCGGACTCGTTGAGCTCCACGAACAGGTTCATCACGTCGGTGGTCGAGGTGGTGTCGAGGTTCCCGGTCGGCTCGTCGGCCAGGATCATCGACGGGTCGGTGACCAGTGCGCGGGCCACCGCGACGCGCTGCTGCTGGCCGCCGGAGAGCTCGTTGGGCCGGTGGTCGCCGCGGTCGGCGAGCCCGACCCGCTCCAGCGCGCGCCGCGCCCGGCCCCGGCGGTCGCGCCCGCCGGCGTAGACCAGCGGCAGCTCCACGTTGGCCAGTGCGGTGGTGCGCGGCAGCAGGTTGAACGACTGGAAGACGAAGCCGATCTTCTGCAGCCGGATGTCGGCGAGCCGGTTGTCCGACATCCGGCCGACGTCGATGCCGTCGAGCCGGTAACTGCCGGAGCTCGGCACGTCGAGGCAGCCGAGGATGTTCATCATCGTGGACTTGCCCGAGCCGGAGGGGCCCATGATCGCGACGAGGTCGCCGTCGTCGACGCGCAGGTCCACGGAGTCGAGTGCGCGCAGCTCGAGGGCTCCGTTCCGGTAGACCTTGGAGACCCCCTCGAGTTCGATCACGATTCCGGAGATTACGCACGCCGGCATTCCGGGAATTCGTCGGGTCGACTCCGGGAATGGTGGGCAAAAATGCGTCGCCACTCGATCGAGTGAATCACATCACAGGGCCGTCACCTGCGGTTGGTTGATCAGTTTACGCGGAATCGTTGCCATTCCAGGGAGGCGACAGGGTGATCGCCCTCGACGGGGCGCGATGAATTCGTGACCATCTCGTGACCGATCCCGCCGCGAATGCGGCCGGCCCTGTCCGGCTACGGTGCCGTGGACCGAAGCCGGGAGGCCGCATGAGCGAGAGCCGACACCTGCTGGAGGGGCTCGCCGGCCCGACCGTCGCGCTGGAGGCGGTGACCCGGGCGACCCACGAGTTCACCGGGAGACAGGCCCGGCGGGCGGGGCTGCACCCGACCGACCTGTGGGCGCTGCGGCTGCTCGACGTGCACGGCTCGCTCGGGCCGACCGAGCTGGCCCGGCGGCTCGACCTGCGGCCGGCCTCGACCACCGCGCTGATCGACCGGCTCGAGGCGGCAGGTCACCTCGAGCGGGTGCCCGACCCGCACGACCGCCGCCGCGTCACCGTGCGCTCGCGGGAGGAGTCCTTCCGTGCGCGGCTCGCGCAGTGGGAGCCGGCCGTCCGGGCCCTCGACGACGTCGCCCGCCGCCTCTCCGACGACGAGGGTGCGGTCGTCGAGCGCTACCTGCGCGAGGTCGTCGCCACGCTCGACGAGCTCGGCGCCGGGTAGTCCGGGAGGCCGAACGTGTCGACCGCGCCGGTCGGCGTGGCCCCGAGCATTCCGGTGACCCGTTTCCCGGCCGGGCTCGCGACGGCCCGGAACGCGGTGCGCAGCGTCCGGATCCCGGCCCGGGTCCGCGGGTTGGCCAGCCTCAGCGGCGGGAGCTTCTGTGCCCGATCGGTCGCGGGCCGCAGCAGCTCCTCGTAGCGGCGCAGTGCGCCTGCGGTGTCGCCGGGGTGGGAGGTCAGCTCCCCGGCCAGCACGTAGGCACCGATCAGTGCCAGGCTCGTGCCCCCGCCGCCCAGTGGCGACGGGCAGTGCGCGGCGTCGCCGAGGAGCACCACCCGTCCCGAGCTCCAGCGCGGGGCCATGACCTGCCCGACGGCGTCGAAGTACATCGGGGCTCCGTCCGGCCCGTCGCCGAGCTCGCGCAGGATCCGCGGGGCGACCCAGCCCGCGGCGGCGAAGGTCCGGCGGAGGACGGTGCGGACGTCGGCGTCGCCGAGGGTCTCCAGGCCCCGCACCCCGGACAGGAAGGTCAGCATGGCGCGGGTGGTGCCCAGGTTGTCCGGGCGCAGGTGCACCCCGCGCGAGCCGGTCCCGTGGAACCAGTTCCACCAGGCGTTGTCGTCGGTGGTGCGGGGGATCGTCAGGTAGGCGCCGTACATGCCGGTCTCGCGGACCGTGACGTCGTCGAAGACCAGGTCGCGGGTGCGCGACCGCAGCCCCTCGGCGACCACGACGAGGTCGGCGGTGACGGTCGTGCCGTCGTCGAGGGCGACCCGGGCCGGGCCGTCGGCGGTGCCCCGGTCCTCGACGCCGGTGATCCGGGTGCCGAACCGGAACGTCGTGGACGCCGGCGCGGCCTCGATCAGCACCCGGGCCAGCTCCCCGCGCAGGATCTCCAGCTCGGCGGTCGGCCCGTCGGTCGGCCCGGTCGGGTCCATCGGGATCTCCGCGACGGCCCGCCCGTCGTCGCCGATCACGCGGAAGCCGACCTCCCGGGTGCCCGCGGCCCGCACCGCGTCCTCCAGCCCCATCCGTCGCAGGACCTCGCGTGCGGCGCCGCGGACGTCGACGTTGTGCCCCTCGTCGCGCCGTCGCGGCGTGCGCTCCAGGACGGTGGTGCGCCAGCCGTACGCGGCCAGGCGCAGCGCGAGCGCGGAGCCGGCGATGCCGGCGCCGGAGATGAGTGCGTGCCGGGAGGAGGTCATGGTAGTTAGATGACCGAACTACCCGGTCGGCTAAACCTGCGCGACGACCTCGTCTCCCGAGATGGAGCAGAACGCTGTGCCAGATACGATGCGGAACAGCGTTCCGGGCGGCAGGGAGTCTGTGGTGGGTGTGCAGCGGGAACCGGTGCGGTCCGACGCCCGGCGCAGTCGCGCCGCCCTGCTCGAGGCCGCCGCGGCCGAGTTCGTGACCTCGGGCGTCGACGCGCCGGTCCGGGCGATCGCCGCCCGCGCGGGGGTCGGTGTGGGCACGGTCTACCGGCACTTCCCGACCCGGCCCGACCTGGTGGTCGCCGTCTATCGGCACCAGGTCGAGAGCTGTGCCGCGGCCGCCCGGGCCTGCCTGGACGCCGGTCCGACGCCGTTCGACGCGCTCGTGGCGTGGGTCGGGGAGTTCGTCGACCTGGTCGTCACCAAGCACGGGCTGGTCGCGATGCTCGTCCACGACGACGGCCGTTCCGCCGCCCTGCACGAGCTGTTCGTGGAGCGGCTGCTGCCGGCGGCGGAGGAGATCGTCCGGGCGGCTCGGGATGCCGGGCAGCTGCCGTCCGACGTCACCACCTACGAGGTGCTGCGCGGGATCGGCAACCTGTGCTTCGGTGCCGACGCCGACCCTGCCGACCCTGCCGACGTCGACCCTGCCTACGACGCCCGGCGCGCCGTCGGCTTCTTCCTCGCCGGCCTTCGGGTTGCCTAACCGGAACATCGTTCCTCTATAGTAACGGAGGAGGCTCCGTTTCGGGGTCTCCACTCCGTCTCCCGAAGGAGCGCACCATCGTGGACTCCACGATCTCCCTCACCGTCGACGGCCGTCGCCACGAGCTGACGGTCGACACCCGCACCACCGTCCTCGACGCGCTGCGTGACCGGCTCGGCGTGACCAGCGCCAAGAAGGGCTGCGACCACGGCCAGTGCGGTGCGTGCACCGTCCTGATGGCCGGGCCCGGCGAGCAGGGGCCGGGCCGCCGCGTGCTGTCCTGCCTCTCGCTCGCCGTCGCCCACGACGACGCCGCGGTCACCACCGCCGACGGCCTCGGCGACGGGGCGGACCTGCACCCGCTCGCCGAGGCCTTCGTGACCCACGACGCCTACCAGTGCGGCTACTGCACCCCCGGCCAGATCTGCTCGGCCGTCGGGATGCTCGATGAGGCCCGCGCCGGGCACCCCAGCGCGGTCACCTCCGACCTGTCCGCCGACGGGCCCGCCGTGCTGGACCGTGCCGAGATCGCCGAGCGCCTGTCCGGGAACCTGTGCCGCTGCGCGGCCTACTCCGGCATCGTCAGCGCCGTCAGCGCCGTCAGCGCCGTGGGCACCGGAGCGGGGGCGTCGCGGTGAAGCCGTTCGCCTACACCCGCCCCGGCGACGCCGCGGCCGCCGTCGCGACCGTCGCCGCCGACCCGTCCGCCGTCTACCTGGCCGGGGGCACCAACCTCGTCGACCACCTCAAGCTGGGCGTGGCCGGCCCGGGCACGCTCGTCGACGTCACCGGGCTGCTGTCCACCGCGATCACCCCGACCGCCGACGGCGGCGTGTCCATCGGCGCGGGCGCCCGCAACACCGACGTCGCCGTGGACCCGCGGGTCCGGCGCGACTACCCGGCGCTGTCCGCGGCGCTGCTCGCCGGGGCCTCGGGGCAGCTGCGCAACATGGCGACGACCGGCGGGAACCTGCTGCAGCGCACCCGCTGCTCCTACTTCGCCGACCTCACCGCGCCCTGCACGAAGCGGGACCCGGGGCAGGGCTGCTCCGCGCAGCAGGGCTGGGCCCGCCACCACGCGATCCTCGGCGCGCCCGAGGGCGGCTGCATCGCGACCCACCCGTCGGACATGGCGGTCGCCCTGGCCGCGTTCGACGCCAGGGTGCACGTCCTCGGCCCGGACGGGGAGCGCACCGTCGCCGCGACCGAGCTGCACCGGCTGCCCGGCGACGACCCGTCCCGCGACACCGTGCTGGAGCACGGGGAGCTGATCACCTCGGTCGAGCTGCCCGCACTGCCGGTCGCCGCGCGCTCGGCCTACCGCAAGGTCCGCGACCGCGCCTCCTACGCGTTCGCGCTGGTGTCGGTGGCCGCGGCCCTCGACGTCGCCGACGACGGCACCGTCCGCGACGTGCGGATCGCCCTCGGCGGGGTCGCGCACCGGCCGTGGCGGGCGCACCGCGCCGAGCAGGCGCTGCTCGGCGGGCCCGCCACCGACGAGGCGTTCCGGGCCGCCGCGGCGGCCGAGACCGCCGACGCCCGTGCCGTGGACACCGCCGTCGGCGGCAACGCCTTCAAGATCCCGCTGGTGGCCGGGACGGTCACCGCCACCCTGCGCGGCCTCGCCGCGCACCGGACGGAGGCCGCATGACCAGCACCGTCACCCCCGGCACCGCGGGCACCGCGCACACCCGGATCGAGGGCCCCGCCAAGGTCACCGGCAACGCCGTCTACGCCTACGAGCAGGACACCGTCGCGCCGCTGCACCTGTGCGGTGTCGGCGCGACGATCGCCCGTGGCCGGGTCCGCGCGGTCGACACCGCCGCCGCGGCCGCGGTCCCCGGGGTGGTCGCGGTGCTCACCGCGGACACCGCGCCGCGGCTCGACGACGGCGCGAGCACCGAGCAGGCCGTCCTGCAGACCCGCGCCGTGCACCACCGCGGCCAGTACGTCGCCGCGGTGCTCGCCGAGACCGCCGAGGCGGCCCGGGAGGCCGCCGGCGCCGTCGTCGTCACCTACGACGCCGAGGACGCCGTCACCGCGTTCGACCCCGACTCGTCGCAGGCCTACACCCCCGAGGTGGTGGTCGCGTTCCCGCCGGACACCCGCACCGGCGACCCGGAGACGGCGTTCGCGCAGGCCCCGGTACGGATCGACGCCACCTACCGCACGCCGATCGAGTACCACCACCCGATGGAGCCGCACTCGACCGTGGCCCGCTGGGACGGCAGGCACCTCACCCTGTTCGAGGCCTCGCAGTCGGTCTGGGACGCCCGGCGCCAGGTCGCGGCGTTGTTCGGGATCGGCGACGACGTCACCGTCGTCTCGCCGCACGTCGGCGGCGGGTTCGGGACCAAGGGCGCGCTGCACGCGGGGTCGGTGCTGGCCGTGCTCGCGGCGCGGGCCGTCCCCGGCCGGTCGGTGAAGCTGTCGCTCACCCGGCGCGAGATGACCGACACCACCGGCTACCGGCCGGCGACCGTGCAGCGGGTCCGGCTCGGCGCGGGGACCGACGGTCGGCTGCACGCGCTGGCCCACGACGTCGTCGAGGGCGGGGCACGGATGGCCGAGTACGGCGAGCCGACCGCGGTGATGAGCCGGCACCTGTACGCGGCGCCGCACCGGGCGACCTCGCACCGGGTGGTGCCGTTGGACCTGTCGACGCCGACGTACATGCGCGCCCCCGGCGAGGCGCCCGGCAGCTTCGGTGCGGAGTCCGCGGTCGACGAGCTCGCCGTCGCGCTCGGGATCGACCCGGTCGAGCTGCGGATCCGCAACGAGCCCGACGTCGACCCCGACACCGGCAGGCCCTTCTCCAGCCGCAACCTGGTGGCCTGCCTGCGGCGGGGCGCCGACCGGTTCGGCTGGGCGGACCGCGACCCGCGGCCGCGCACCCGGCTCGTCGACGGCTGGTGGCACGGCACCGGTGTCGCCGCGGCGTTCTTCCCGACGTTCGCGATGCCCGGCTCCGCCGCCGCGATCCGGTACTCGGCCGACGGGACCCCCGGCGCCGGAGCGCCGGGTCGCTACCGGGTGGACATCGCCGCGTCCGACATCGGCCAGGGCGCCCGCACGGTGCTCACCCAGATCGCGGCCGAGGCGCTCGGGGTGCCACCCGCGCAGGTGGACCTGAACCTGGGCGACACCGGCCTGCCGCACGCGACCATGGCCGGGGGCTCCGCGGGCACCGCGTCCTGGGCGACGGCGATCGTCGAGGCCGCCGACCGGTTCCGCGACAAGTGGGGCACCGACCCCGAGGACGGGGCGGAGGCCGACGGCGTCGCCGGGCACAACCCGGCGATGGCCGAGTACGCGATGGGCGCGCACGGGGCGCACTTCGTCGAGGTCGCGGTGCACGCCGACACCGGCGAGATCCGGGTGCCGCGGATGCTGGGGGTGTTCGCCGCGGGACGCATCCTCAACCCGCTGACCGCCCGCTCGCAGTTCCTCGGCGGGATGGTGTGGGGGCTGTCGATGGCGCTGCACGAGGAGGGCGTCGTCGACCCGGCCCGCGGGCACGTGGTCAACCACGACCTCGCCGGCTACCACGTGGCGGCGAACGCCGACGTCGGCGACATCGACGCCGAGTGGGTCGACGAGCACGACCCGCTCGTCAACCCGGTGGGTGCCAAGGGCATCGGGGAGATCGGGATCGTCGGGGTGGCCGCGGCCGTCGCGAACGCCGCCCACCACGCCACCGGCGTGCGGGTCCGGTCGCTGCCGATCACGCTGGAGCACTTCCTGGCGGTCTGAGCGCGAGGGCCAGGACCCGCTGCGCCCGTTCGGCGAGTCGCTGCGGGTCCTGCGCCGCCGTCGCCGCCCGGAGCGCGTCGGCGTCGAGACCGTCGGGCACACCGAGGGTGAACCAGCGCTCCAGCAGGTCCACGGTCATCTCGGGGTGGAACTGCACGCCCACGCTGCGGCCGGCCAGGAACGCCTCGTGTCCGGCCCCGCTGGTCGCGAGCAGCTCCGCCCCGGGCGGCGCGACGAGCTGCTCGGCGTTCCAGCAGAACCACGGTCCGGCCGGGAGGCGGTCGTCGACCGGGTCGACCGGGTGCCATCCGATCCGGGCGGCCGGCAGCGTCGTCCGGCCGCCGCCGAGGGCCTCGGCGAGGAGCTGGGCACCGAAGCAGACCGCGAGGACGGGCACGCCGGCGTCGTGCGCGGCACGCAGGAAGTCGACCTCGCGGCCCGCCCACCCGGCGATCCGCTCCCGCGGCCACGGCGCGCCGAGGGTGACCACCAGGTCGGCCCCGGCGGGGTCGGGGAACCGGGTGTCGACGTCCGGGGTGTCGTACCGGGACGCGGGCACCACCGTCGTCCACTCCGGACGGACGCCGTGTCGTTCCAGGGCCGGGCCGAGCAGCCCGAGCCCGGCGACGTGGTCGTGGCCGATCACGATGGCGCGCACCGGCCCACCCTGCCACCGGCCGGGTTTGTGCCGCACGGCCGCGGGTAGCCCTCGTCCGGCCCGCGCCCGTGTGCGCACGGCGCCACCCCCGGACTCCACCGCGTTCCCCGCGGCCGACGGGTGGTCAGGGCCCTCGCGGTCGAACAGCCGGCCCCGCTTCCCACACCACCTGCACGACCGACGGAGCCGTCGTTGATCCCGCACCACCCGAACTCCCCGGCCTCCCTGTTCACCGAGGGATTGCGCCACCGCATGCGACTGGCCTGGCGGGCCGGCGCCGCGGCCGGCGCGGCCTGGTACCTCGCCACCCTCGTCCCCGGTGTGCTCGGCCAGTACCCCTACTACGCGCCGCTCGGCGCCCTGCTCGTCTGCTACCCGACCGTCTTCGACTCGCTGCGCCAGAGCCTGTTCGCGGTGCTCGCCTCCGGCATCGGTGTCGGTCTCGGTGCCACCGCACTGCACCTGGGCGGGGCCCGGTGGTGGGCGGTGGCCGTCGCCGTCCTGGCCGGGATCGCGGCGGGCGCGGTGCCCGTGCTGGCCGCGGCGCGGGACCTGATCCCCACGGCGGCGCTGTTCACCATCCTCATCGGGGCCGCCGACCCGTCCGGGTTCATGGCCGGCTACCTCGGCCAGACCCTGCTCGGTGTACTGGTCGGGATCGCGGTCACCCTGGCCCTGCCACCCCCGCCGCAGAACGCCCGCGCGCACCGTGTCGTGACGCGGCTGCGCGACGGCATCGCCGACCACCTGCAGGAAATGGCGGAGGTCCTGGCCGAACGGTGGCCACCCGAGCGCGAGGAGTGGACACGCCACCGCCACGACTTCGAGCCGCTGATCGACGCGACGCGGGAGGCGGTCCGCTCCGCCGACGCGGGCCGGCGCGCCAACCTGCGGGCACGCGCCTACCGGGCCCGCGGACAGCAGCTCTACGAGGCCGCGCAGACCCTGGAACAGCTCGCGGTGCTCGTCCGCGACATCAGCACGGTCCTGGCCCAGACGGCGTGGGCCGAGCGCACCGTCCTGGTCCTCGACCCGGAGCTGCGCACCCCGGTCGCGGAGGCGATGGCGGACCTGGCCACCGCGATCCGGTCGGCGGAGCTGGCGCACCTGACCCGCGGTCCCGCCCGATCCGGGCTCGACGGGCACCGCCGACACCTGGCCGCCGCCCGCGAGGCGCTGGACCGCGTCACCGACCGGCTCGACTCGCAGCGCGCGGGCTGGGAGGACAGCCTCGCCGCGTCGGGGATCGTGCTGCACCTGCGGCGGTGCCTGGACCACCTGCACGCCGGCCCGGCCGACCGCAGCCCGGATCTGCATCCGGCCGGCCGATGACGTGTGGGCGGCCGCCGACCGGGTATGCCAGGACCATGCCGGCACTCGTACCCGGGGCGTACGCCGGCCCAGGTCCTGTCGGTTGAGATCCTGCAGCCGGCGGGGCCGCCCCCCGGACACCGAGGAGCGGCAGATGACGGCACGGCGGTCGCCCTGGACCGACGAGCTGTCACAGCGGCCCTCCGGGGAGTTCCGTGCCGACGCCGACGCCGCCCGCGCCCCCGAGGAGCTGGCCGGCGTCATGGCCGGGCTGTCCCGGCACTTCTACCGTGCCCAGGACGCCACCGACGCCTGCGAGCGTGTGATCGAGGCCTGCACCGGCCTCGTGGAGGGCTGCACCCACGCGACGCTGACCCTCACCACGGGCGGCCGGATCGTCACCCCGGCGAGCACCGGCCCGTCCGCGCAGATCCTCGACGACCTGCAGCGTGAGCTGGGCGAGGGTCCGTGCCTGCAGGCGATCCGCGCCGACCGCAACGTCGTGTCGGCGGATCTGGAGCACGACCCGCGCTGGCCCCGGTTCGGCCCGGCCGCCGCGCGCCGGGGGATCGGCTCGGTGGTGGCGTCGCGGCTGTTCACCGACGACCGCACCACCGGCGCCCTGAACGTCTTCGGCGCCGCCGGCGCGTTCGACACCGCCGCGCAGGACCGGATCGCGGTGCTGGCCGCGCACGCCGCCGTCGCCATCGACGCCGCACGCACGCGGGAGAACCTGCACGAGGCCGTCCGGAGCAGGCAGGTGATCGGCGAGGCGATCGGTATCCTGCGGGAGCGCTACGGGATCACCTCGGAGCAGGCCTTCGACCGGCTCACCCGCGCCTCGCAGCACCTCAACATCAAGCTCCGCTCGATCGCCGAGCACCTGGCCCGCGACCCCGCGGCCGGCGGGGTCACACCGCCAGCGGACGGAACCGGCGCAGCCGCAGACTGTTGAGCACCACGCACACCGAGCTGAACGCCATCGCCGCACCCGCGATCATCGGGTTGAGCAGCCCGAACGCGGCCAGCGGGATCGCGGCCGTGTTGTAGGCGAACGCCCAGAACAGGTTGCCCCGGATCGTGCCCAGCGTGCGCCGGGACAGCCGGACGGCGTCGGCCGCGGCCCGCAGGTCGCCCCGGACCAGGGTGATGTCCGACGCCTCGATCGCCACGTCGGTGCCGGTGCCCATGGCCAGGCCCAGGTCGGCCCGGGCCAGCGCGGCCGCGTCGTTCACCCCGTCGCCGACCATCGCGACGACCCGGCCCTGCTCCTGCAGCCGCGTCACGACGGCGAGCTTGTCCGCGGGCAGCACGTCGGCGACGACGGTCTCCGGGCCGGGCTCGATGCCGACCTCACGGGCGACGGTCTCGGCGACGGCACGGTTGTCCCCGGTGAGCAGCACCGGGCGCAGCCCGAGCCTGCGGAACTCCGCGATCGCCTCCGCCGACGTCGGCTTCACGGTGTCGGCGACGACGAGCACGGCGCGGGCGGCCCCGTCCCAGGCGACGGCGACCGTCGTGCGGCCCCGTGCGGCCTCGTCCGCGGCGACCGCGGCGAGGTCGTCGGACAGCGGGACCGACCACTGCTCGAGCAGCCGCGGGCGGCCGACGAGCACGGCGTGACCGTCGACGACGCCCTGCACGCCGAGACCCTCGTGGTTGGTGAAGTCGGAGACGGCGGGCAGGTCACCGACCCGCTCGGTGGCGGCCCCGGCGATCGCGGCGGCCACCGGATGCTCCGAGGCGCGCTCCAGCGCTCCGGCGAGGCGCAGCACGGTCGCCTCGTCGGTGTCGTCGGCGGTGTGCACATCGGTCAGCGCCATGGTGCCGGTGGTGACGGTGCCGGTCTTGTCGAGCACGACGGTGTCGACCCGGCGCGTCGACTCCAGGATCTCCGGGCCCTTGATCAGGATGCCGGTCTGGGCGCCGCGGCCGGTGCCGACGAGCAGCGCGGTCGGTGTGGCCAGCCCGAGCGCGCACGGGCAGGCGATGATCAGCACGGCGACGGCCGCGGTGAACGCGGTCGAGGCCGGGGCGCCGGTGAGGATCCAGGCCAGCAGCGTCGCGGCGGCGATCACGGCGACGACCGGCACGAACACCGCGGAGATCCGGTCGGCGAGGCGCTGCACCTCGGCCTTGCCGTTCTGCGCCTCCTCGACCAGCCGCGCCATCTGCGCGAGCGCGGTGTCCGAGCCGACCCGGGTGGCCCGCACGACGAGCCGCCCGCCGGAGTTCACGCACCCGCCGACGACGGTGTCACCGGCCCGGACCTCGACCGGCACCGACTCGCCGGTGAGCATCGAGACGTCGACCGCCGAGCGGCCGTCGACGACCTCGCCGTCGGTGGCGACCTTCTCCCCGGGGCGCACGACGAACTCCTCGCCCACCGTGAGCTCGTCGACGGCGACGCGGACCTCGGCGCCGTCGCGGAGCACCGTCACGTCCTTCGCGCCCATCTGCAGCAGCGCGCGCAGCGCGGCGCCGGCCCGGCGGCGGGAGCGGAGCTCGACGTAGCGACCGGCCAGCACGAACGTGACGACCGCGGCGACGACCTCCAGGTAGATGTTCCCGCTGCCGTCGGTACGCGAGATCGTCAGCTCGAAGGGGTGCACCATGCCGGGCATCCCGGCGGTGCCGAGGAACAGCGCGTAGAGCGACCAGGCGAGCGCGGCCGTCGTCCCCATCGAGACGAGGGTGTCCATCGTGGCGGCGCCGTGACGCAGGTTCGTCCAGGCGGCCCGGTGGAACGGCGCCCCGGCCCAGCCCCACACCGGCAGGGTGAGCAGCAGCGAGGCCCACTGCCAGCCGACGAACTGCCACGCGGGCGTCATCGCGAGGACGACGACCGGCACCGACAGCACGACGGCGCCGATCAGCCGGTTCCGCAGGTCGCGCAGGTCGCGTTCGGGGTCCGGGTCGGGCTCGGCGCTCGGCGGGGTGGCGGTGTAGCCGGCCGCCTCGACGGTCCCGAGCAGGGTGTCGAGCCCGACGCCGCCGGGGGCGCTGATCCGCGCCTTCTCGGTGGCGTAGTTGACGGTGGCGGTGACGCCGTCGAGCTTGTTGAGCTTGCGCTCGATGCGGTTCGCGCAGGACGCGCAGGTCATGCCGCCGACGGCGAGCTCGATCTCGGTGACGGTGCCGGCTGTGCTGCCCGGGCCGGCTGTGCCGGCTGTGCTGGCTACGCTGCCTGGGCCGCTCTCGGCGACGGTCCCGGTCGCGGCTGCGCGGGGCAGGGCGGTGACGGGTCCGTGGGCCGGGGACGTGTCGCTCATGGTCGGTCCTCCGGGGCGACCCGGCGCGGGTGGCGGTCGCGACCCGCGCCGGGTGGGTGGTCGGGTGGGGTGCTCAGACGAGCTGGTAGCCCGCCTCGCGCACGGCGTCGCGGACGGCCTCGGTGGAGACCTCGTCGTCGCTGGTGACGGTGACGGCGCCGGTCGGCAGGTCGACGGCCACGTCGGTGACGCCGGCGATCTCGCTGATCTCCTCGGTGACCGAGGCGACGCAGTGCTGGCAGGTCATGCCGGTGACGGTGTAGCTGGCGGTGCTCATCGTGCTCTCTCCTGTGCGGGGTTCGGCGCCATCGGGGTCCGGCGCCATCGGGGTCAGGATCGGACCAGCCGGGCGATCGCCGCGCTGGCCTCCTGGATCTTCTCCTCGGCGACGGGGCCGCCCTCGGCGGCGGCGTCGGCGACGCAGTGCTTCAGGTGCTCGTCGAGCAGGCCCAGCGCGACGGCCTCCAGGGCCTTGTTGACCGCGGCGACCTGGGTCAGCACGTCGATGCAGTACTTGTCCGACTCGATCATCTTCGTGATGCCGCGGACCTGGCCCTCGATCCGGCGCATCCGCTTGACGTGCGCGTCCTTGGTGTCGGCGTAGCCGGGCATCGCGTCCTCCTCGGGGTCCACCGCGACCATACCCCTAGGGGGTAGTGGTATCCACCCCGCCGGTACGGTCGAGGTGTGACGGACCGGACCCGGCTGCTCGTGCTCGTGCTGCCGGTGCTGCTCGGGCTGCTGGGGATGCACGCGCTCGCGGCGCCATCCGCGCACTCCGGTGTACACGACCGTCCCGCGGGCACGCCGCACGCCGCCCCGCACCCCGCACTGCACTCCGCCTCGCACTCCGCACTGCACTCGGCACTGCACGATGGGCCGGCCCGCGCCGCCGCGGTACCGGCGCACCCCGTCCCGGACGGCGCGTCGGCGGGGGCCACACGTCCCGGTCCCCACGGATCGTCGCACGACGGGGCCGCGCACCTGCTGCACCTGTGCCTGGCCGTGCTCGTGGCCGGGGTCGTCCTCGCCGCGGCGGTGCTGCTGTCCGGGGGGGGGGGGGGGGGGGGGGGGGGGGGGGGCTGCCGGCGTCGCGGGGGCCGGTCGGCCCGGGGCGCCCGCGGACCGGACCGACCGGCCGCTCGCCCCCGGTCCCACGGCGGCTCGCGCTGCTCTGCGTGTCGCGGACGTGACCGGCCTCCGGCGCGGGAGAGCGCCGGAGCCGCCGAGCACCCACGACACGGGAGTACCGACACATGACACACACGAACGTGGCGCTCGCCGCCACGGCACTGACCGCTGCCCTCGTCCTGACCGGCTGCGCCGGCGGAGCCGCGTCCGCACCGCCGGTCGCGTCGTCGAGCAGCGCCGACGTCACCTTCGCCCAGGGCATGATCCCGCACCACGAACAGGCGATCGCGATGGCACGGCT
Source organism: Pseudonocardia sp. Ae717_Ps2 (assembly GCF_001932475.1). Taxonomy (NCBI): domain Bacteria; kingdom Bacillati; phylum Actinomycetota; class Actinomycetes; order Pseudonocardiales; family Pseudonocardiaceae; genus Pseudonocardia; species Pseudonocardia sp. Ae717_Ps2. The sequence continues at coordinate 4,116,356 of NZ_MCIS01000001.1, read as the reverse complement.
CGCCGACGGCCGCGCCGGGGCCCGCGTGGGCGCCCTCGCCGACCGGATCGAGGCCGCCCAGGGCCCGGAGATCGGGCAGCTCCAGGGGTTCCTGGCCGACTGGGGCGCCGCGCCCGCCGCGGACCCCCACGCCGGTCACGGTGACATGGCCGGGATGACGGGGATGATGTCCGACGAGCAGATGGCCGGGCTGGAACGCGCGTCCGGCGCCGCGTTCGACCGGTCGTTCCTCGAGATGATGATCGCCCACCACGAGGGTGCGGTGACCATGGCCCGCGCCGAGCTCGACGCCGGGGTGGACCCGCGGGCACGGGAGGTGGCGCAGCGGATCCTCGACACGCAGCAGGCGGAGATCGCGGAGATGCGGGCGCTGCTGGGCTGAGCGGAGATCGTCGCGACTGAGGGATCCGGTGCCGGGAACGGCACCGGACCGCTCGGTCGTGACGATCATCGTCGCGGCGTCAGCTGAACGAGATGTGCACGTGGTCCATGTGGTTCGCCGTCGCCCCGCCCCGGTCCTCCTGGGCCGTCCAGCCGCTGCCGGTGTCGATGCGCTGCCGCCAGATGATGTAGGAGATCCCGAGCTCGTCCCGGTGCTGCTGGGCGTAGGCGGCGAGCCGGTCGCCCGTCGCCCGGTCGACCATGAAGTCCAGGGCCTTGCCGCTCGGGTGGTCGGAGGCGTTGCCGCGGCTGCCGATGCCCAGCACGGAGTCGACGCCGAACAGGCAGCGCAGCTTCTCCCCGGCCCTCGCCACGTTCGCGGCGACGCCCTCCATGCCCGCGGTGCCCAGGGCACACGTGGGGGAGCCGGTCGGGCCGCCGGCCGAGGGTGCGTCGGCGGCCCCGGCGGAGGAGCGCGCGGAGTCGGCGGCGCGGGCGGCCGCCTCCCGTGCCTCGCGGGCGGCGGCCCGGGCGCGCTCGCGCGCCTCGTCGCGGGCGGTCACCGCGGAGCCGACCGCACCGTTCGCGGCGCCGACGATCGCGTCGACGTCGACCGGGGGCGGCGGCTCGGCCAGCGACCGCGCCGTCCCGGAGTGTGCCGACGGCGCCGCGGTGGCCGCGTCGGTCGGCGACGCGTCCGCGGCCGGGGAGCTGAAGGCCTGCAGCGCGAGGTCGTCGACCCGGGGGAGTCCGCCGCCGGTCGCGGCGTGCGCGGCGACGAGTCCGCCGCCCGCGAGCGCGGAGGTGAGGACCTGCAGGGTGCGGGCCCGGCCCGCGCGGCGGTGCCTCCCGCCCCGCTCCGGGCCGACGTCACGGGTGACGACGGTCGTCGACGGCAACGGTCGGCTCGGGTCGGCCCGGCTCGGGGAGCGCCGGGCCGCCACGGAGCCGGGGATGTTCCTCGGCACGCAGGGCGTCCTTCCTCGTCGGAGACGGCTGCGCCCGGATGCCTGGGGAGCGGGGCGCGCGGGTCCTGCTGGGGATCAGGACCGTGACCGTTCCGTGATCGACCGTACGGACCGGGTTGCCGACGCGGGGTCGGTCCGCGACCACCGGCCGTCGCGGTGCTGCGAGTGGCGGGCGGCTCGGCCGGAAGGATCAGCGGCGATCCGCCGGTTGCCGAGGTGGTCAGGCGTCCTGGACGTCCCAGGTGCCCGCGGCGTAGTCGAGGGTGACCCGCAGCGCTCCGCCGTCCCCGTGGCCGCCGTCGCCGTGACTGACGTAGACGAGCCGGTCGTCGGTGGCCTCGGCCACCTCGGTCCGCGCGTCGTACAGCCAGGGATGGCGCCGGCGTAGCCCGATCAGCTCCTGGTGCACCGCGAGGACGTGCGGGTCGGCGCCGTCGGGGAACGACCCGTCGGCGGGGAACTCGGGGCGGACCGCGTCGTCGCCGCCTGCCCGCTCCTCCTTGACCCCGGTCAGGCCGAGCTCGTCGCCGGCGTAGACCGAGGGGGTGCCGCCGACGGTGCACAGCACGGCCACGGCCAGCTCGATGTGGCGGCGGTCGTGCAGCTGCGACGCGAGCCGGGTGACGTCGTGGTTGCCGAGGAAGGTGTTCGGCACCGCGGCGGCGACGAACCGGTCGTGGCGCTGCAGCGCCCACGCCAGCTCGTGCGGGTTGCCGTCGTTGAGGCTCGACCAGACCGCCTTCCACAGCTCGTACTGGGTGAGCGCGTCGATCGTGGTGGCGGCGGTGACCGCGTCGTGCTCGCCGTGGATGACCTCGCCGAGGAACCAGGCGCCCGGGTGGCGTGCGCGGACGCGGGGGAGGACGTCGGCCCAGAAGTCGTCGGGGACGGTGTACGCGGCGTCGAGCCGCCACCCGTCGGCGCCGCGGTCGAGCCAGTGGCAGAGCACGTCCACGACGTGGTCGCGCACCGCGGGGTTGTCGTGGTCGAGGGTGTGCAGGCCGGGGTGGCCCTCGAAGACGGCGATCTCCCCGTCGTCGGTGTGCCGGAACCAGGCGTCGTCCGGCCCGCCGGGGTCGGCGCGGGCGGCGAGCAGCCTGGGGTGCTCGGGCCCGACGTGGTTGAAGACGCCGTCGAGCAGGATCCGCAGGCCGCGCCCCTTCGCCTCGGCGACGAGCGCGTCGAAGTCGGCGCCCGAGCCCAGGCGCGGGTCGATCCGCAGGTGGTCGGTGGTGTCGTAGCCGTGGGTGGCCGAGGCGAACACCGGGCCGAGCAGCAGTCCGTTCGCCCCCAGCGCGACCGCGTGGTCGAGCCAGCCGATGATCCGCCGCAGCGAGTGGTCCGCCCCGTCGCCACGGTCGGGGTGGGCCCCGGTGAACCCCAGCGGGTACACGTGCCACCAGATCGCGTGCCGTACCCAGTCCATCCGCGCGACCCTAGCCGTCGGACGGTTCCTCGGCCCGGTGCCCGTCGAGCCAGGCGAGGACGGCCTCGGTGTGCTCGCCGACGGCCGGGACCGGGTCCATCCGCGCCCGCCGCCCGGCGACGGTGATCGGCGGCTGCAGCGCCCGCAGCGGCCCGACCGGGCTGTCGACCTCGGTCCACCGGTCCCGCGCGGCGAGCTGCGGGTGCTCCAGCACCTCGCCGACCTCCCGCTGCCGGGCGTGCGCGATCCGCGCCGCCACCAGCCGCGCGACGAGCTCGTCGCCGGTCAGGCCGGTCAGCACGGTGTCGATCTCGGCGTGCAGGGCGGGGCGGTTCTCCACCCGGGCCCGGCCACTGGAGAACCGCGGGTCGGTCGCGACCTCCGGGCGGCGCAGCACGACCTCGCAGAACGTCACCCACTCGCGCTCGTTCTGGATCGACAGGACGACGTCGGTGCCGTCACCGGCGGAGAACGTGCCGTACGGAGCGATCGCGGCGTGGCTGGTGCCGGTCCGCCGCAGGGCGGTGCCGCCGTAGCCGGCGTAGTAGAGCGGGTAGCCCATCCACTCCACCAGCGAGTCGAACAGGCTGACCTCCAGGTCGGTGCCCAGCCCGGTGCGTTCCCGCTCGTAGAGCGCGGACAGGATGCCGGAGAACGCGTACATGCCGGCGCCGATGTCGGCGGCCGGGATGCCGCTCTTGGCGGGGGCGTCCTCGGTGCCGGTGATCGAGACGAGCCCCGCCTCGGACTGGATGAGCAGGTCGTAGGCCTTCGCGTCGCGGTACGGGCCGGAGCTTCCGTAGCCGGAGATCGAGCAGGTCACCAGCCGGGGGTACCGCTCGCGCAGGGCGGCGGCGCCGAGCCCGAGCCGCTCGGCGGCACCCGGGGCGAAGTTCTGCACGAACACGTCGGCCCGCTCCAGCAGCCGCAGCATCGTGGCGCGTCCGTCGTCGGACTTCAGGTCGAGGGTGACAGACTCCTTGGACCGGTTGAGCCACACGAAGTGGCTGGACATGCCGTGGACGGTCTCGTCGTAGTCGCGGGCGAAGTCGCCGGAGCCCTCGCGTTCGATCTTGATGACGCGAGCGCCGAGGTCGGCGAGGTGCCGGGTCGCCAGCGGCGCGGCGACGGCCTGCTCGCAGGAGACGACGAGCAGGCCCTCCAGGGGGAGCTGTGCGTCCGTGGCCATGACGGCTCCTCGGCGTCGAGACGATGCCTGGTCCCCCGGATCATGCACGACCCCGACCGACGACGCCCCGCCCGGCCGTCGTGGGCCCGGCCGGGGTCAGCCGGCGTCGCGGGCGGCGGCGACGAAGTCGCGGATGCGCCCGTGGTCCTTCACCCCGCGGGCGGACTCGACGCCGCTGGAGACGTCGACGCCCCAGGGCCGCACCCGGCGCACCGCCTCACCGACCGTGCCGGGGTCCAGACCGCCCGCGAGCAGCCAGCGCCCGTCCGGCTTCGGGTCGAGTGCCTCGGCGTCCCAGCGCTCGCCGGACCCGGCGACGGGGGAGTCGAGCAGCAGGACCTCCTCGCCGTGCAGGCCGACGGTGAGGTCCGGGTCGTCCGTCAGCGAGGTGGCCCGCCACAGGGTCACCGGGTGCCGCCCGGCGACGGCGAAGTCCCCGGCGGTGTAGCGGCCGTGCAGCTGCAGCACGTCGGCGCCGGCGCCGGCGGTCACCGCGGCGGCCTCGCCCGCGGGCAGGTCGGCGACCACGACCACCGACCGCACCCCGTCCGGCACCCGCGCGACGAGCGCGGCCAGCCCGGCCGGGTCGACGTGGCGGGGGCTCGGCGGGTACACGACGAACCCGACCGCGTCGGCGCCGGCGGCCACGGCCGCGTCGACGTCGGCCGGGGTGGACAACCCGCACACCTTCACGAACACGGGGTCGACCCTACGTGGCGCGGCCGCGCCGCCCGGCGCGCCGGGAAGGAGGCCGGCGGATCGGCTACAGGTCCAGCACGAGCCGCGGGGACCGCGAGCGGGACACGCAGACCATCATCACCTCGCCCGCGGCGCGCTCGTCGTCGGAGAGCAGCGAGTCTCGGTGGTCGGGTTCGCCGCCCAGCACCCCGGTCTCGCAGGTGCCGCAGGTGCCCTCCCGGCACGAGGACAGCATCGTGATCCCGGCGCCCTCGAGCGCGTCGAGGATCGAGCAGCCGGCCGGGACCTCGACCACCCGGCCGGACCCGGCGAGCTCCACCTCGAACCCGTCCTGCGGCCCGTCGAGCGCGCCGTCGGCGGGGGCGAACCGTTCGAGGTGGACGTCGAGGCCGAGCCGGTCGCCGAGCTCGGAGACGGCGTCGAGCAGGCCGCCGGGACCGCAGCAGTAGACCGGCCGGTCCCCGGCCGCCCCGAGCACGGCGGCGAGGTCGGGCGGCCCGTCCTCGTCCTGCGGCACCAGGACCACGCGGTCGGGGTACCGCTCGGCGAGCTCGGTGAAGGCCATCGACGCCCGGGCGCGGCCGCCGTAGACGAGCCGCCAGTCCGCGCCCGCGGCCTGTGCCGCCGCGACCATCGGGACGATCGGGGTGATCCCAATGCCCCCGGCGACGAACAGGTAGCCGGGCGCGTCGACGAGCCCGAAGTGGTTGCGGGGGCCGTCCACGTCGACGGTGTCGCCCTCGGCGAGGACGTCGTGGACGTACGCGGACCCGCCGCGGCCGTCGGCCTCCCGCAGCACCGCGACCCGGTAGACCGACCGTTCCCCGGGGTCGCCGCAGAGCGAGTACTGCCGGACCAGGTCCGGCCCGGTCCGCAGGTCGATGTGCGCGCCCGGTTCCCAGGCCGGCAGGTCCGCGCCGGACGGGTCGCGCAGGGTCAGCAGCACCACGCCGTCGGCGGCGGCCTCCTTCTTCTCCACCACGAGAGGGGTGCTCATCGCGTCGCTCCTTCCAGCTCCCCGCCGGGCGGACGGCGGCTCGGGCAGCGGGTGGTGGCCGTCGGGGTGGGCGAGCAGCCACTCCCACAGCGGGACGGGGTCGTCGAAGACGCGTTCGGCGCCGCAGTGGCACACCGCGCGTTGCAGGTCGGTGCCCAGCACCCAGTGGATGCGCTGCACCCGGCGCCCGTGCAGCACCGGGGGCGCCTCGGGGATGTCGCTCACCGGACGGTCGCCGCCTGCGGTGCCGAGGCCATCCTGGCCAGCATCCGGCGGGCGGCGAGCCCGCCGGTGTCGATGTTGACCGACAGCTCCTGGTAGCCGGGCGGCTCGGTCGCGACGACCTTCTCCAGGACGTCGAGGGCCTCGACGTCCTGCAGCACCACGGTGCGGTTCTGCTCGGCCAGGAACGCCGAGACCTCGACGTCGTCCTGGGCGAAGTCGCGCGCGACCATCCAGAAGTCGTGCGTGGAGTGCTCGGTCTCCGGCGTGATCGCGTAGACGACCTCGACGTGGAAGGCGTCCGGGTCGGTGCCGTCCGGGTTCGGGACGGAGCCGACCGGCGCGATCCGGGAGTGCAGCTTGTACAGGCACGGCGGGGTGTACTCGATGTCCTGCCAGCGCGAGATCCGCCCGGACAGGCCGGTGGAGCGCTCGTAGAACGGCGGGCACTCGGCGTCGGCCATGTGCCGGGAGACGTGGACGATGCCAGCGTCCTCGTCCACCTCGGTCGAGATCGGGGTGGCCGCGACCTCGGGGGTGCCGATGTAGCCGCCGTGCAGGTAGGTCTCGTGCGACAGGTCGAGCAGGTTGTCCACCAGCAGCGAGAACCGCGCCGCGAGGGGCTCCATGCCGCGCACCGTCGTCCACGCGTCGTCGTCGAGGTAGGTCGCGCGCGGGATGCGGGTCGCGTCGGCGCGCTCCGGGGCCCCGATCCAGACCCAGATCAGCGAGTCCTGTTCGACGACCGGGTAGGCCGCCAGGCGGGCCGTGCGCGGCACCCGCTTCTGGCCCGGCACCGCGACGCACGCGCCGTCGGCGCCGTAGGTGAAGCCGTGGTAGCCGCAGACGACGGTGTCGCCGACGAGCCGGCTCGGGGACTGGGACAGCGGGAACCGGCGGTGCACGCAGCGGTCGGCGTGCGCGGTGACCTGGCCGGCCTCGGTGCGCCAGAACAGGATCGGCTCGTCGCAGATCGTGCGGCCGAACAGCTCGCGCCCGATCTCGGCGGAGTAGGCGGCGACGTACCACTGGTCGCGGGGGATCGAGCTCATGCGGGGACTCCCTGGGTGGTGGGGGCGCCGGATCGGCGGAGCAGCAGGACGAGGACGGCCGCGCCGACGAACACCGCGGCGAAGAGCAGGTAGAGCGACTGCGGGGTGGCGCCGCCGTCGAGCAGCGCCCCGGCCAGGGTCGGCGCGAGGATCGCCCCGGACCGGCCGACGGCGAGTGCGGTGCCGACGCCGGTGGTGCGCACGTCGGCGCCGTAGGAGGTCGGGGCCATCGCGTACAGCCCGGCGACGCAGCCGTTGACGAACAGCCCGACCAGCGCGGCGACGACGAACGCCACCGCGAGCGAGGAGGTGCTGGCGATGAACACGGCGAGCAGCACCGCGGTGGCCAGCAGGTACCCGGCGAGCACGTGCCGCAGCGCGAACCGGGCGGCGAGCAGGCCGAGCCCGGCGGCGCCGAAGATGCCGCCGACGTTGAGCAGGGTGCCGCCCGCGATGCCCGCGTCCGGGGAGAGCCCGGCCTCGACGAGCAGCGTCGACGTCCAGCTGGTGACGAAGTAGAACCCGGCCATCACGCAGAAGAAGCTGATCCAGAGCAGCACCGTGGTGCGGCGCAGCGCCGGGCGCAGCAGCGCGCCGTACCCGGCCGCGACACCGGTGCGCGCCGGAGCGTCCCCGGGGAGCGCGGGCAGCGCCGCGTGCCCCATCCGGGCCAGCAGCGCGTTGACCCGCTCCAGCGCCCCGGCCGGGCGACGCACGAGCAGGAAGTCCAGCGACTCCGGCAGCCGCCACCAGACCAGCGGGACCGCCGCCAGGGTGGCCAGGCCACCGACGAGGAACACCGACCGCCAGCCGAGCTGCCCGATCAGCGTGGCGGCGAGCACGCCGCCGAGGACGGCCCCGATCGCGTAGCCGGTGGAGTTCAGGCTGACCGCGAGCCCCCGCCAGCGGGCCGAGGCGTACTCGGCGGCGACGACGTTGCTGGTGGCGAGGATGCCGCCGACACCGAGCCCGGTGACCAGCCGCAGCGCGCCGAGCTGACCGGGGGACTGCGCCGCGGACGAGGCCAGCATCGCCAGCCCCGCGACGACCAGGCAGCCCAGCACGATCGGCCGTCGCCCGATGCGGTCGGCCCACGGTCCGATGAGGACCGAACCGGCGGCCATGCCGACCAGGCCAGCGGACAGGAGCAGGCCGAGCTGGCTGCCGGACAGGCCCCACTCGGTGGCGACCGAACGGCCGGTGAAGGCCATGACCAGGACGTCGAAGCCGTCCAGGACGTTGAGCAGGACGCACGCCGCGACCGCGCCCCACTGGTAGCGGGACATGGGGGCGTCGTCGAGCAGGCGGCGGACGGTGTCCGTCGCGGGTGGTGGGCGCATGGTGGACTCCGTCGTCTCCGCGCGGTGGTGGTGCAGCGAGGATGCGGGGCGACGGGGCGAGCGCCGTACGTGCCTTCCGGAGAATGGAAGGGTTTCAGGGCGTGGTGGTGCTGAGCGCGCGGCTGATCCCGGCGGCGGTCGTGCGCACCAGCGGGGCCAGCGCACGGGCGGGCACGCTGCCGTGCCGCACCACGAGCGAGACGGCCGCGACGACCTGGCCGCGGGCGTCGGAGACGGGGGCGCCGACCGACAGCGCGTCGTCGGTGACCTGCCGGTCGCTGACCGAGTGGCCGTCGCGGCGGACGTCGGCGAGCATGCGGCGCAGCCGCTGCGGGTCGGTCACGGTGAACGGGGTGTAGCGCTCGATCCGCCCGCCCAGCACCTCGTCCTGCAGCTCCGGCGGCGAGTGCGCGAGCAGCACCAGGCCGACCCCGGTCGCGGTGAGCGCGAAACGCCCCCCGACCCGGGTCTGCACCGGGACCGCGCCGGACCCGGCGAGCCGTTCGACGAACACCACCTCGGCGCCCTCGCGCACCGCGAGCTGCACGTTCTCCCGGGTGACCCGGGACAGGTCCTCCAGGAACGGCAGCGCCGTCTCGCGCAGTGCCTGCCCGCGCGGGGCGAGCGCGCCCAGCTCCCACACGCGCAGCCCGATCCGGTAGCGGCCCTGCTCGTCACGCTCCAGCGCACCCCACGCCGCCAGGTCGGCGACGAGCCGGTGGGCCGTCGACAGCGGGACGTCGGCGTGCCGGGCGAGGTCGCTGAGCGACAGCGCGGCCCGGTCGGGGCCGAACGCGTCGAGCAGGCCGAGCGCGCGCACCACGACCGACCCGGTCGGTCCCACCGGGTGGCCGCGACGCGACGTGGTCATGCCCGCCAGTATCAGGCGTCGTGGTCAGGCGTCGTAGTCGACCGTGGCGGTCCCCGTCACCGGGCGGGACTGGCAGGTGAGGACGAACCCGGCGGCGACCTCCTCGGGCTCCAGCGCGTAGTTGCGCCGCATGGTCACCTCGCCGTCGGTCACCTTCGCCCGGCAGGTCCCGCACACCCCGCCCTTGCAGGCGAACGGCAGGTCTCCGCGGACCTGCTGCGCGGCGTCGAGGACGTACGCCCCGGCCGGGACGGCCAGCGTCGTCGACCGTCCGTTCAGGACGACCGTGACCTGCGCGCCGTCGCCGTCCGGCTCGGGCTCGTGGCGGTCGACCTCCGGCGGCGGCTCGTCGACGTAGAACAGCTCGCGGTGCACCCGGCGCCGCTCGACACCCAGCTCGCCGAGCACCGCGACCGCGGCCTCGGTCATCCCGAGCGGGCCGCACAACCACCAGTCGTCGACGTCGCCGGTGTCGACCAGCGCGGTGAACAGCAGCCGCAGCCGGTCGGCGTCGAGCCTGCCGTTGACGATCTCGGCCTCGGTGGGCTCGCGGGACAGCACGTGGAGCAGGTGCAGCCGCGGGCCGTAGCGGTTCTTCAGGTCGGCGATCTCCTCGGTGAACATCACCGTGTCGGTCCGCCGGTTGCCGTAGACGAGGGTGACGCGGGTGTCGTCGTGCGCGGCCAGCAGCGACGCCGCGATCGACAGCACCGGGGTGATCCCGGACCCCGCGGCGACGAGGCCGTGGTGCGTGCCCGCCGTCAGCTCCGGGGTGAACGACCCGGCGGGCGGGCCGACCTCGACGACGTCGCCCGGGGTCACCTCGTCGACCAGCCACGCGGAGAACAGGCCGCCGTCGACCCGGCGGACCCCCACCCGCGGCGCGGTCCCGGCGGCCGAGCAGATGGAGTACGACCGGCGCTCCTCGCCGTCGGCGGTGACCTTCCGCAGGGTCAGGTACTGGCCGGGCCGGAAGTCGTAGTGCGCGCGCAGGTCGTCGGGCACGTCGAAGGTGACGGCGACGGCGTCGTCGCACAGCCGGTCCACCTCGGTCACCACGAGCCGGTGGAAGCCGACGGGCAGCGCGTCGTCCCCGGCCAGCAGGGCCTCGATCTCGTCGTCCAGAGCGAGCGTCGTCCTGCCGTACGCCTGGTTGGCCCGGGCCTGCCACGCCGCCGCGCGCCGCTCGCTCATCAGTTCTCCTCGCCGGTTCGGTCGATCACCGGGCACGCTCCGCTCCTCGCTCGCCAGGGCTCGCCGCGATGCTCACGCACCCTCAGATCTCCTTCATGTGCTCGAACGGCTCACGGCAGGTCGTGCACCGACGCAGCGCGGTGCACGCGGTCGGGCCGAAGCGCGACAGCTCCTCGGTCGCCCGCGACCCGCACTGCGGGCAGGGCACGACCGTCGACGGCGCGTCCAGCGTCAGCGGGATCGGCCCGGTGGTGCGCGGGGCGCTCCCGGGCGGTGCGACGCCGGCCTCGGCGAGCTTGCGACGACCGGCCCCGCTGATCCAGTCGGTGCTCCAGGCGGGGGAGAACACCGTCCGCACCTCGACGCCCGAGTACCCGGCCGCCGTGAGCGCGCCGCGGATGTCGGCCCGCATCTCCTCGATCGCCGGGCAGCCGGAGTAGGTCGGGGTGATCGTCACGGTCACCGTGCCATCCCGTTCGGAGACCGACCGGACCACCCCGAGGTCGTCGAGGGTGAGCATCGGCATCTCGGGGTCGACGACCCGGGCGACGACGTCGCGGGCACCGAGGTCCCGGTCGCTCAGGTCCCGGTCGCTCAGGTCCACCGTGGTCACCACGTCGCCCCCGGGTGTCTGCGCGCCAGGCTCTGCATCACCACGAGTGCGTGCTCCAGCTTCTCGGTGTGCAGCCCCTGCCGGCCGCCGCGGCCGCCGACCGTGCCGGTCGGCGGTACGTCCGGGCGGGTCAGCGTGGCCCGCTCCAGCACCTGCGCGAGCACGGTCTCGACCTCCTCGCGGGTGTCGGCGGGGTCGACCGCGACCCCGGCCGCGACCAGGCGCCGTTCCTGCTCGGTGGTGCGGAACAGCTCCTCGATGTGCGGCCACACCCACTCCAGCGCGTCCTGCATGCGGCGGTGGGACTCGCCGGTGCCGTCGCCGAGGCGCAGCGTCCAGCGGGCGGCGTGGTCACGGTGGTAGGTGACCTCCTTGACCCCCTTCGCGGCGACGGCGGCGACCACCGGGTCGGCCGAGCCCTGCAGCCGGTGCAGGAGCGCGAGGCGCCAGGTGGAGAACACCAGCAGCCGCGCGATGCACCGGGCGAAGTCCAGGTCGTCGGACGGTTCGACGAGCCCGACACAGCGGAACTCCTCGACCTCGCGCCAGTAGGCCAGCGCGTCCTCGTCGCGGCCGGTCAGGTGCCCGGCGCGCGAGAGCAGCACCCGGGCCTGACCGAGCAGGTCGAGCGCGGTGTTGGCGAGCGCGACCTCTTCCTCCAGCTCCGGGGCGTTCGAGACCCACTCGGTGAGCCGGTGCGACAGCACCAGCGCGTCGTCGCCGAGCATCAGGCAGTACGCGGCCAGGTCGGCGGGGTCGACGCCGTCCGGGACGGGCGCGACGATGTCGGCCTCGGAGTCCTCGAAGCCCGACCCGAACGCCCAGCGGGGGTCGTCGCCCTCTTCGGTCAGCGCGTCGTAGACGGAGCCGCTCACAGGTGCGGCACCTCCTCCGGGATCGCGTAGAACGTCGGGTGCCGGTAGACCTTGTCCCCGCTCGGGGCGAAGAACGGGTCCTTCTCGTCCGGACTGGACGCGGTGATCGCGTCCGCGCGGACCACCCAGATGCTCACGCCCTCGTTGCGACGGGTGTAGACGTCGCGGGCGTTGTGCAGGGCCATCTCGTCGTCGGGGGCGTGCAGCGACCCGACGTGCACGTGGTTGAGCCCGCGCTTGCCGCGGACGAACACCTCGTAGAGTGGCCAGGCGCGACGGCCCGGCCGCTCGCCCTGCCCGGTCTCGACGCCCGTCGTCGGGACGGCGCCGTGGCCGCCCTCGGCGCTCATGCTCGTTCCGCGTGCCTTGCTCTCGGTGTTCATGCTCGTTCCGCGTGCGCTGCTCTCGGTGCCCACGTCCTGCTCGCTCATGCCCGTGCCCCCTGCTTCTCGGCGTAGGCCCGGGCCGCCTCGCGCACCCACGCCCCGTTCTCGTGCGCCCGGCGGCGGTGGTCCAGCCGCTGCCGGTTCGCCGGTCCCGCCCCGGAGACGACGGCGGTGAACTCCGACCAGTCCGGCTCCCCGAAGTCGTGCGCCTGCCGCTGCTCGTTCCAGCGCAGGTCCGGGTCGGGCAGCGTCACGCCCAGCGCCGCCGCCTGCGGCACGGTCATGTCGACGAAGCGCTGGCGCAGCTCGTCGTTCGTGTGCCGCTTGATGCCCCACGCCATCGACTGGTGGGTGTTGGGGGAGTCGCCGTCGGCCGGGCCGAACATCATCAGCGACGGCCACCACCAGCGGTCCACGGCCTCCTGCACCATCCGCTTCTGCGCCTCGGTCCCCGCGGTCAGGGCGAGCAGCGACTCGTAGCCCTGGCGCTGGTGGAACGACTCCTCCTTGCAGATGCGGATCATCGCCCGGGCGTAGGGCCCGTAGGAGCAGCGGCACAGCGGCACCTGGTTCGCGATCGCCGCGCCGTCGACCAGCCACCCGATCACCCCGATGTCGGCCCAGGACAACGTCGGGTAGTTGAAGATCGAGCTGTACTTCTGCTTGGCGTCGATCAGCTTCTCGGTGAGCTCCTCGCGGTCGACGCCGAGCGTCTCGGCCGCCGCGTAGAGGTACATCCCGTGGCCGGCCTCGTCCTGCACCTTGGCCAGCAGGATCGCCCGGCGCCGCAGCGAGGGCGCACGCAGCAGCCAGTTGCCCTCCGGCTGCATCCCGATGATCTCCGAGTGCGCGTGCTGGGCGATCTGCCGGATCAACGTCCTGCGGTAGGCCTCGGGCATCCAGTCCCGCGGCTCGATCCGCTGGTCCGCCGCGATCGTCGCGTCGAACCGCTCCGCCAGCTCCGCCGGCGATGGCGCGGTGCTCGTCACTGGACACCTCCGTACCGAATGTTCGTTCGGCTACGAGTGTGGCCGATGCCGGATGGTCCCGCAACCCCGACGCCGGGCGTCGCGTTCCCGTGGTTCCGACCACACGAACGCGACACTCGACGACGAGTGGAACCGCAGCGCCCCTGGTGTCGTCCAAGACCCATGGATCTCACGAGGCCCTTCCACGGGGCGACGGCGGTCCGCGCCGGCCTGGTCACCCCCAACGAGCTGCGCGGCCCGCGCTTCCGGCGTCTGGTGCGGGGCGTCCACGTCCGCGCCGACGTGCCGGTGACCTACCTGCTGCGGTGCGAGGCGGTCGCGCTGACGGTCGGAGCGCTCGCCGCCACGGGGCGACCTCGGCCGGGCGACGCCCGTACCGCGCTCGCGGGCTGGGCGGCGGCGGAGGTGCACGACGCACGGTGCGCGCCGCAGGGCGTTCCGGTCGAGATCGTCGTACCGGGTGGCAACCGGCGGCTCGACGGCGTGCTGGTCCACCGTGGCCTGCTCGCGCCGGACGAGCTGGTGGCGGGGGTGCGGATCCCGGCCCCCGGTGGCCGGCGGCCCAGGTTCGTCCCCGGCCGGACGGTCATGGCCACCACCCCGCTGCGCACCGCCTTCGACCTGGCCCGCCGGGTGCCGCGCACGGAAGCGGTGATCGCCCTCGACGCGCTGGCCCGGGTCGGCGGTTTCGCCCCGGTCGCCGTGCTCGATCTCGCCGGGCGGTGTCCGGGAGCGCGGGGGATCCGGCGGCTTCCCGGCCTCGTCGCGCTGTCGGACCCGCTCGCCGGGTCCCCGATGGAGACCCGTGTCCGACTGGCGCTGCACGACGGCGGGCTGCCGCCACCGGTGCTGCAGCACCCCGTCGGCCCCTACCGGATCGACCTCTCCTTCCCGCGCGTACGACTCGGCATCGAGTACGACGGCGAGCACCATCGTGACCCGGCGCAGGCCCGGCGGGACCTGGAGCGGCAGCAGTACCTGTCCCGGGCGGGCTGGGTGATCCTGCGTCCCTCCGCTGCCGACGTCCTCCGGCACCCGGACCTGCTCGCACTCACCGTCCGGGCCCACCTCGAGCGTCGCGAATCCGTGGTCGTGGGCACCGGTTCGTGACGCTCGGCGGGTGTCAGGGGGCCGGGACGATGCCGCTGAAGGCGGCGCGGACGACGTCCTGCGGCAGGGTGGCGGTCCCGGGGCGGCCGGGGCGGTACCACTCGACGATCGAGTTGATCGTGCCGGACAGCAGTCGGGCGGCCAGGGCGGGATCGACGTCGGGGCGGACCTCGCCGGCGTCGACGGCCTCGCGGACCAGGGCCCGCACGGCCCCGTCGAACGCGCGGCGGCGTTCCAGCGCCCAGCGCTCGGTCTCGGTGTTGCCGCGCACCCGGAGCAGCAGGGTGACGTAGGGCAGCTCGGCCATGAGCACCCCGACCTGCGCGGCGACGATCGCCCGCAGCCGCTCGGCGGGGGAGCCGGCGCGGGCCTCGGGCAGGTCGAGCACCCCGAACAGCCCGTCGACGGCGCGTTCCAGCGCCGCGCGCAGCAGCGCCTCCTTGCCCGCGAAGTGGTGGTAGAACGACGACTTCGTGATCCCGGCGGCCCGCGAGAGGTCCTCCATCGACGTCGCGTCGTAGCCGCGGTCGATGAACTCGCCGACCGCGGTCTCGAGCAGCGCGTCGCGGCCCCCGCTCGGGCGCCGGGCCCGCTTGACCGGCGAGCTCATCGGCCCTCGAAGACGGGCTTCTTCTTCGCCAGGAAGTCGCTCACGGCCTGCTGGTGGTCGCGCGTGGTCGACAGCCGGATCTGGGCGTCGGCCTCGTACTCCAGGACGGCGGGGAGCTCGTTGACCGCGCCGAAGCGCAGCGCGCCCTTCACCTCGGCGTAGGCGCGGGTGGGGCCCGCCGCGAGGTGCCGCGCCAGGTCCAGTGCGGCCTCGAGGACCTTCTCGGCGGGCACGACGTCGCGCACCAGCCCCCAGTTGCGGGCGTCGGAGGCGGTGAACTGCTCGTTCAGCATCACCAGCTCGGTGGCCCGGGAGACCCCGACGGCGTGTGCGAGCGACGCCGCGAGCCCGCTGTCGGTGGACAGCCCGATGCCGGTGAACGCGGTCGCGAACTTCAGTCCGTCCGCGGCGATCCGCAGGTCGGCGGCCAGGGCGATGCCGAGCCCGGCGCCCACGCAGGGCCCGTTGATCGCGGCGACCACCGGCTTCGGTGCCTCGTTGAGCGCGCGGATCAGCGGGTTGTAGTGCCGGCGCACCGTGCCCAGGGCCCCGACCGGGTCGGCGTCGAGCGCCGCGGCGTGCTCGCCCAGGTCCTGCCCGACGCAGAACGCCTTCCCCGCGCCGGTCAGCACGATCGCGCGTACGGACTCGTCCCCGGCGACCTCGACGACCGCGGCGAGCAGGGCCTCCTTGAGCTCGACGGTGAGCGCGTTGTACTTCGCCGGTCGGTTGAGCGTGACCACCGCGACCGACGGGTCGGTCTCGTCGCGGGTCACGAGGACGGCGGGATCGGTGCCGGTGGCGGGGGAGGTCATCCGGTGAGCCTAACGGCCGACCGAACGATCGGTCTCCCTGTCCGGCGGGCGACGTCGGGAGGTGTCCCGCGCGTGCTGTCAGGCCCGTTGTCCGGGTGCCGTCGGACGCCCGGACGGACCCTGGTGCGGCTCCGTGGACCGGTGCTAGGTTCCCCGAACGAACGGTCGGTCCAATGGCCGACCCGCGACGACGAAGCGCGACGGAGGCCCGCCGATGACCCTGCTCCGCAGTCACCTCTCCGGTACCTGGCAGACGGGGAGCGGCGAGGGCCGCCCGCTGTACGACGCGGTGACCGGCGACGAGGTCGCCCGCATCTCCGCCGACGGCCTCGACCTCGCCGGGGCGCTGGAGTTCGGGCGGCGGACCGGCGGGCCCGCGCTGCGCGCGCTCACGTTCCACCAGCGCGCCGCCCTGCTGAAGGCGCTCGGCCAGCACCTGCGCGAGCACCGCGAGCAGCTCTACGCCGTCTCCGCGCGGACCGGCGCGACGCTCGGCGACTCCAAGTTCGACGTCGACGGCGGCATCGGCGTCCTGCTCGCCTACGCGTCCAAGGCCAAGCGCGAGCTGCCCAACGACACGATCCACGTCGAGGGCGACGTCGAGCCGCTCGGCCGCGGCGGGACCTTCCTCGGCCAGCACGTGCTGACCCCGCTGCGCGGGGTCGCGGTCCAGGTCAACGCCTTCAACTTCCCGGTCTGGGGCCCGCTGGAGAAGCTCGCCCCGGCCTTCCTCGCGGGCGTCCCGACGCTGATCAAGCCGGCGTCGCCGACGGCGTTCCTCACCGCGGAGCTCGTCGAGCTGATCATCGGCTCCGGCCTGCTGCCCGAGGGGTCCGTGCAGTTCGTCGCCGGGTCGCTCGGCGACGCCTTCGACCACCTCACCGGGCAGGACCTGGTGAGCTTCACCGGCTCGGCGTCGACCGCGCAGACCCTGCGCAGCCACCCCGGGATCGTCCGCAACTCCGTGCGGTTCTCCGCCGAGGCCGACTCGCTGAACCTGGCCGTGCTCGGCCCGGACGCGACGCCCGGCACCGCGGAGTTCGACCTGTTCGTGAAGGCCCTCACCACCGAGATGACGGTCAAGGCCGGACAGAAGTGCACCGCGATCCGGCGCGCGTTCGTGCCGCGCGCGCACGTCGACGCCGTCGTCGAGGCGGTCACCGCGCGGCTCGCGACGGTCGTGGTCGGTGCGCCCGGTGCCGAGGGCGTCCGGATGGGGGCGCTCGCAAGCCTCGACCAGCGCGAGGAGGTCCGCCGCAGCGTGAAGTCCCTGCGCGACGCCGGCCGGATCGTGTTCGGCGACCCGGACCGCGTCGAGGTGACCGGCGCCGACGCCGACCGCGGCGCCTTCGTCTCCCCGCTGCTGCTGGTCGGCGACCCGGACCGCGCCGAGCCGCACGAGGTCGAGGCGTTCGGCCCGGTGTCGACCGTGCTGCCCTACGACTCCACCGACGAGCTGATCGACTACGCCGCCCGCGGCCAGGGCTCGCTCGCCGGCTCCGTCGTCTCCGCCGACCCCGCGTTCGTCCGCGAGGTCGTGCTCGGCGTCGCCCCGTTCCACGGCCGCGTGCACGTGCTCAACGCCCGCGACGCCGGGGAGTCCCCCGGGCACGGGTCGCCGCTGCCGCAGCTCGTCCACGGCGGACCGGGCCGGGCCGGCGGTGGCGAGGAGATGGGCGGCGTGCGCGGGGTGTTCCACCACATGCAGCGCACCGCGGTCCAGGCCGACCCCGACTCGCTCGCCGCGATCACCGGCCGCTGGGTCACCGGAGCGCAGCGCAACACCACCGACGTGCACCCCTTCCGCAAGCACCTGGAGGAGCTGCGCCCGGGCGACTGCCTGGTCGCCGGCCCACGCCGGGTGACCCGGGAGGACGTGGAGCACTTCGCCGAGTTCACCGGCGACACGTTCTACGCGCACATGGACGAGGCAGCTGCCGCGGCGAACCCGCTGTTCGGGCAGCGCGTCGCGCACGGCTACCTGGTCGTGTCCCTCGCCGCCGGGCTGTTCGTCGACCCCGACCCGGGCCCGGTGCTCGCGAACTTCGGCGTCGACGGGCTGCGGTTCCTCACCCCGGTCCGCTTCGACGACGAGCTCACCGTCACGCTGACCTGCAAGCAGCTCACCCCGCGCGAGTCCGCCGGCTACGGCGAGGTCCGCTGGGACGCCGACGTCACGCGGCAGGACGGCGAGTCCGTCGCCCGCTACGACGTGCTCACCCTCGTCGCGAAGAAGGACGCGTGATGACCGCGGCCACCAAGCGCCTCGGCGACGCGCCCCCGGCGGAGCTGCTGGACCCGGCCGAGCGGATGTCGGTCGACGAGCTGCGCACCCTGCAGCTGGGGCGTCTGCAGTGGACGTTGCGGCACGCCTGGGACAACGTCCCGTACTACCGGCGGAGGTTCGAGGAGCACGGCGTGCACCCCGACGACTGCCGCGAGATCGCCGACATCGCGAAGTTCCCGACGACCACCAAGGCCGACCTGCGGGAGACCTACCCGTTCGGCATGTTCGCGGTGCCCCGGGAGCGGATCGCACGGATCCACGCGTCGTCGGGCACCACGGGCCGCCCCACCGTCGTCGGCTACACCGCGGGCGACCTCGACCGGTGGGCCGGGCTCGTCGCGCGGTCCATCCGCGCCGCGGGCGGGCGCCCCGGCCACCGCGTGCACGTCGCCTACGGGTACGGGCTGTTCACCGGCGGGCTCGGCGCGCACTACGGCGCGGAGAAGCTGGGCACGACCGTCATCCCCGTCTCGGGCGGGATGACCCCGCGCCAGGTGCAGCTGATCGGCGACTTCGCCCCCGAGGTCATCATGCTGACCCCGAGCTACATGCTGACCCTGCTCGACGAGTTCGAGCGCCAGGGCGTCGACCCGCGGGCCACGAGCCTGCAGGTCGGGATCCTCGGTGCCGAACCCTGGACCGAACGGATGCGCGCCGAGATCGAGGAGCGGGCCGGCATCCACGCCGTCGACATCTACGGGCTCTCCGAGGTCATGGGGCCCGGCGTCTCGCAGGAGTGCGTGGAGACCAAGGACGGCCTGCACATCTGGGAGGACCACTTCCTGCCCGAGGTCGTCGACCCGCTCGACGGCACCCCGCTGCCCGACGGCGCCGAGGGCGAGCTGCTGTTCACCAGCCTCACCAAGGAGGGGCTGCCGATCATCCGCTACCGCACCCGCGACCTCACGACGCTGCTCCCGGGCACCGCGCGGCCGCAGATGCGGCGGATGGCCAAGATCACCGGCCGGTCCGACGACATGATCATCCTGCGCGGGGTGAACGTGTTCCCGACCCAGATCGAGGAGATCGTGCTCCGCACGCCCGGGCTCGCGCCGCACTTCCAGCTGGAGCTGACGACCCGGGGCAGGCTCGACGCGATGACCGTGCGCGTCGAGGCCCGCGGCGACACCCCCGCCGACCGCCGCGACCCGGCCGCCGCCGAGCTCGTGCGCGCGGTGAAGGAGACCGTCGGGATCTCGGTGACCTGTGAGGTCGTCGACCCCGACACCCTGGAGCGCTCGGTCGGGAAGCTGCAGCGCCTCAAGGACCGGCGGGAGCCGAGGGCCTGACCTGTCCGGCGCGGGAATGCCGCGGGTCGCGTGCGGGTTGCGACCGGTCGTGAAGCTCGAGATCTGGTCCGACGTCGTCTGTCCGTGGTGCGCGATCGGGCGGGCGCGCCTGGAGACGGCGTTGTCCGGCTTCGCGCACCGCGACGAGGTGACACTGCGATGGCGCAGCTTCGAGCTCGACCCGACCGCGCCGCGCGAGCAGCCCGGTGACCGCGCCGAGCACCTGGCGGCCAAGTACGGCGTGAGCGTCGCGGCGGCCCGCCGGATGGAGGAGCAGGTCACCGCCACCGCGGCCGCGGACGGGCTGGAGTTCCGCTTCGACCGGGCCCGCCACGGCAACACCGTCGACGCCCACCGGCTGCTCCACCACGCCTGGGCGACCGGCGGGTCCGGGCTGCAGGACACGCTGAAGGGGCGGCTGCTGCGCGCCTCGTTCACCGACGGCGAGCCGATCGGCGATCCCGAGGCGCTCGCCCGGATCGCGATGGCCGCCGGTCTCGACGACGGCGGGGTGCGCGCGGTGCTCGGCTCCGACCGGTACCTCGACGACGTCCGCGCTGACGAGGACATGGCCCGCCGCCTCGGCATCACCTCGGTGCCGTTCCTCGTCGTCGACGACCGCTACGGCGTCGCGGGCGCCCAGCCGGTGGACGCGCTGCGCCAGCTCCTCGACACCGCCTCGTCCGAGCAAGGGACACCCGCCCGGAGCTAGCGGGACTCGTCCTCGAAGATCAGGATCGTCCGCGTCGACACGACCGTCGGGAGCGCCTGCAGGCGTTCGAGCACGACGCTGCGCAACGCGTCGTTGCCGGTGGTGCGCACCAGCAGCAGCACGTCGAAGTCCCCGCCGACCAACGCCATGTGCCGGACCTCGGGGATCGCGCGCAGCTGTTCGCGCAGCTCGCGCCAGCTGTTCTGGCGCACCGTCAGTGTCACGTACGCCGAGGTGTGCAGCCCCACCCGGTGCGGGTCGACGACGGCGGTGAACCCGGTGATCACGCCGTCGTCGACGAGCCGGGCCAGGCGGGCGTAGGCGTTCGCCCGCGAGATCGTCAGGCGCTCGGCCAGCGCGCGCCCGGTCAGCCTGCCGTCGTGCTGCAGCTCCGCGACCATCCGCCGGTCGATGTCGTCGAGCACCGCCGCCTCCGTTCGTCTCGCCGGGACCCGCCGGGCGACGGTGCCCGGGACCACTCGTCCGGGGCGGTGTCGCGCTCAGGGCCGATCGTCTCGTCCTCTTCGCGATCCAGGCTGATCGTACGGATCATGCGCCATTCTCGGAGCACTGTGTCCGCACGGAAGGGAGTCGTCGTGGACGACCGGCACGAGACCGTCCGCCTCGTGGAGCCCGACGGCACCACGGTTCCCAGGGCCCAGCTCCCGTCGCCCGACCGGCTGCTCGCCGGCTACCGCGGGCTGGTGCGCGCCCGTCGGCTCAACGAGCAGGCCGGCGCGCTGGTCCGGCAGGGACGCCTGGCCGTGTACCCGTCCTCGCGCGGGCAGGAGGCCTGCCAGGTGGCCGCGGCGATGGTGCTGGCCGACGGCGACTGGCTCTTCCCGACCTACCGCGACACCGCCGCGATCGTCGCCCGCGGTGTCGACCCGGTCGAGGTCCTCACGATGCTGCGCGGGGACCGGCACTGCGGCTACGACGTCGCCGCCCACCGCGTCGCCCCGCAGGCGACCCCGCTCGCGACGCAGCTGCTGCACGCGGTCGGCGTCGCCCACGCCGCGCGGCTCACGGGCGAGCCCGACGCCGTCCTGGCGCTCTGCGGCGACGGCGCCACCAGCGAGGGCGACTTCCACGAGGCGCTGAACTTCGCCGCGGTCTTCCGGGCGCCGGTGGTGTTCCTGGTGCAGAACAACAAGTACGCGATCTCGGTGCCGCTGCACCGCCAGAGCGCCGCCGCCAGCCTCGCGGACAAGGCGGTCGGCTACGGCATGCCCGGTGTCCGGGTCGACGGCAACGACCTCGCCGCCCTGCTCACCGTGCTCGACGACGCCGTGGAGCGGGCCCGCGCCGGCGACGGCCCCACGCTGGTCGAGGCCGACACCTACCGGATGGACGCCCACACCAACGCCGACGACGCCGGCCGCTACCGCAGCGACGGCGAGGTCGCCTCCTGGGCCGCCCGCGACCCGCTCGCGCGCCTGCGCGCCCGGCTGCGCGCCGACGACCTGCTCGACGACG
This sequence comes from Pseudonocardia sp. Ae717_Ps2, assembly GCF_001932475.1. NCBI lineage: Bacteria > Bacillati > Actinomycetota > Actinomycetes > Pseudonocardiales > Pseudonocardiaceae > Pseudonocardia > Pseudonocardia sp. Ae717_Ps2. Next base: position 4,094,855 of record NZ_MCIS01000001.1, on the reverse strand, counting down.
ACGCCGAGCGCGCTCTCGTCGAGGAGACCGAGCAGATGGCCGCCGACCTGCGCGCCGGCATCGCGGCCGAGTCCCCGGTCGACCCCGAAGAGCTGTTCGCGCACGTCTACGCCCACCCCACCCCGCAGCTGCGCGAGCAGCGCGACCAGCTGCGTGCCGAGCTGGAGGTCACGCCGTGAACACCGGCACCGCGAACACCGGCACCGTGCACACCGGTCCCGTGAAGCTCACGATGGCGCAGTCGATCAACACCGCGCTGCGCGAGGCGATGGCCGCCGACCCGACCGTCGTCGTGTTCGGGGAGGACGTCGGCCCGCTCGGCGGGGTCTTCCGGGTCACCGACGGGCTCACCGCCGAGTTCGGCGAGCACCGCTGCTTCGACACCCCGCTCGCCGAGTCCGGCATCGTCGGCACGGCGGTGGGGATGGCGATGAACGGGCTGCGGCCCGTCGTCGAGATGCAGTTCGACGCGTTCGCCTACCCGGCGTTCGAGCAGATCGTCAGCCACGTCGCGAAGTTCGGCAACCGCACCTCGGGCCGGATGCGGCTGCCGATGGTCATCCGGGTGCCCTACGCCGGCGGGATCGGCGGCGTCGAGCACCACTGCGACTCCTCCGAGGCGTACTACGCCCACACCGCAGGGCTGACCGTGCTCGCCCCGGCCACGAACGCCGACGCCCACGGCCTGCTCCGCGCGGCGATCGAGTACCCGGACCCGGTGATCTTCCTGGAGCCGAAGAAGCACTACTTCACCTCCGAGGAGGTCGACACGGCGGTGCCGGTGCCACCGATCGGACGTGCCGTCGTCCGCCGCCCCGGGGCCGACGCGACGCTCATCGCCTACGGGCCGACGGTCCCGGTCGCGCTCGCCGCCGCCGAGGAGGCCGCTCTGGAGGGCCGTGACCTGGGCGTGGTCGACCTGCGGTCGATCGTCCCGTTCGACGACGAGACCGTCTGCGCGCAGGTGCGCCGGACCGGGCGGGCGGTCGTCGTCGCGGAGGCACCGGGGTTCGCCTCGGTCGCCTCGGAGATCGCCGCCCGGGTCTCGGAGCGCTGCTTCCACCACCTCGAGGCGCCGGTGCGCCGGGTGACCGGGTTCGACGTGCCCTACCCGCCGCCGAAGCTGGAGCAGCACCACCTGCCCGGGGTGGACCGGGTGCTCGACGCGGTCGACTCGCTCGGCTGGGAGGACGCGGCGTGAGCGCGCAGGTGTTCACCCTGCCCGACCTGGGGGAGGGGCTGACCGAGGCCGAGCTGGTCCGCTGGCTCGTGGCCGACGGGGACACCGTCGGCGTGGACCAGCCCGTCGCCGAGGTGGAGACGGCGAAGGCCGTGGTCGAGGTGCCCTCGCCGTACGCGGGCACGGTGCTGTCCCGGCACGGCGCGGAGGGCGAGACGCTGCGGGTCGGGGAGCCGCTGGTGTCGGTCGGGGACGCCACTGAGGCCGCCGGGGCCGCCGGGGACGCCGGGTCGGGCAACGTCCTGATCGGCTACGGGACGACCGGCGGGCACGAGGGGGCCCGCCGGCGTCGCCGGGCGGTGAAGCGCGCCTCCGCGGCCGCCACTCCCGCGGCCGCCACTCCCGCGGCCGCCACTCCCGCGGCCGCCACTCCCGCGGCCGCCACTCCCGCGGCCGCCACTCCCGCGGCCGCCACTCCCGCGGCCGCCGCACCCACGGCCGCCGTACCCGCGGACGCCCCCGCGTCGGCTCGCCCGTCCGCGGTCCCGGCAGCGACATCCGCGGTCCCGGTGGCGACGTCGGCCGCCGACGGCGCACCGGGCGAGCGTCGGCCGGTGCAGTCGCCGGTGGTGCGGCGGCTGGCCCGTGACCACGGCATCGACCTCGCGACGGTCGAGGGGACCGGACCCGGCGGGATGGTGCTGCGCCACGACGTGGCCGTCGCCGCGGCCCGTGCTGCCGCACCGACCGCCGCCGCCCCGCCGCCCGCCGCTGCGGAACGAGCCACCGTCCCGACCGCGACGGCCGCGACCGGCACGGCCGCGATGGCGACGGCCGCGACCGGACCGACCGACCGCGACCGGACCGACCGCGACCGGACCGACCGCGACCGGACCGACCGCGACCGCGACCGGACCGACCGCGACCGGTCCGACCCCGGCCGCGCCGGACCGCGACCCCCGCACCGGGCTCGCGGTCCGCGAGGTCGTGCCGCTCCGCGCCGTCGCCGAGACCCTGACCCGCAGCCGCGCCGAGATCCCCGAGGCCACGACCTGGGTCGACGTCGACGCCACCGACCTGCTCGCCCTGCGCCAGCAGCTCACCGGCGCCGACGGCCGTCCGGTCGGGCTGCTCGCGATCCTGGCGCGGTTCGTCGTCGCCGGTCTGGCCCGGTTCCCCGAGCTCAACGCCCGCGTCGACACCGGGTCCGCGCAGATCGTGCACCTCGACGGGGTGCACCTCGGCATCGCCGCGCAGACCGACCGCGGCCTGGTCGTCCCCTCGGTGGCCGACGCCCACCGTCTCGGGATGCGCGGCCTCGACACCGAGATCCGCCGCCTCACCGCGGCGGCCCGGGACGGCTCGGTCACCGCCGCCGAGCTGACCCGAGGGTCGTTCACCCTGAACAACTACGGGGTGCTCGGCGTCGACGGCAGCGCCGCGATCATCAACCATCCCGAGGTCGCGATGCTGGGCGTCGGACGGGTGCTGCCGCGGCCGTGGGTCGTCGACGGCGCGGTCGTCCCGCGGTCGATCACCCAGCTGTCGCTGGTGTTCGACCACCGGGTCTGCGACGGCGGCACCGCGGGCGGATTCCTCCGCTTCGTCGCCGACGCCGTCGAGTCGCCGCTGTCCGCGCTCGCCGACCTCTGAGCGCGCCCGGTTGAGCGCGCCCGGTGCTCAGCGGCGGCGGGTGATCACCACCGGCTCGATCCGCTGGGGCACCTGCGCGAACGCCGACTCGGGCACCCCGAACGACGCGGCCAGCACGTCCCGGGGGATCGCGTTGAGGCTGCCGACGATGCCGATGTCGTCGTCCGGCTCGGCGGTCGAGGTGTTGAACACGATGAGCACGTCGAGCGGCTCGGTCGTCGACGCGTTCTCGAAGTAGTGGAACAGGCCCGTCGGCGCGAACACGAGGTCACCGCGCTCCGCGGTGAAGACGTCGTTGTGGTACTCGCCGTCGGGGTGGGTGCCGAGGATGGTCCACTTCGCGGTGCCGGAGACGATGTAGTTCAGCTCCCACGCGGTCGGGTGCCAGTGCGGTTCGCGGATCCCGCCGGGGTCGAGGTGGGCCAGGTACACCGACCCCTGCTGGCCGGCGAGCACCGGGAAGTTCTGCTCGTTCGCCCCGCGCAGCCATCCGCCGTCGAAGTTGTTGGGCTCGGTCGCCGCGAGGTGGAACAGGTGGCCGGGCTGCCCGGTCCGCGGCGGCGTCGGAGCACCCGCCCCGGCGGTCCCGCCCGTGGCGGCCAGTCCCGCCATCCCCGCCACCCCTGCGACACCCGCGCCCAGGGCCCGTCGCCTGCTGATCCCCGTCATGGTCTTCTCCTTCCGCCGAAATCGTTGCCAGTCGCAACGGTATGGCGGACGGTGATCCATCGGGGTGATCACTTTCAGCGGCTTCCGTGATTGCGCAGTCACGGATCGGCGCAGCTCAGCGCGCCGGGACGACCGTCCAGGACGGAGCCTTCGCCGGACGGCCGTCCCCGGACGACCGGCCCCGCAGACGTCGTCCGACCCAGGGCAGGACGTGGGTGCGGTAGTAGGCGAGCGCTGCGGCCGGTCCGGTCGGCGGGTCCGCGGCGACGGTCGTCGCGGGCGTCGCCCCACGCACACCGAGCGCCTCCAGCACGATTCCCGCGGCGCGCAGATGCCCGGGCGTGCCCAGGTGCAGGCGGTCGTCCGACCAGTAGCCGGGCCGGCGGATCTCGGCGTCGCCGAACACGTCGACGAAGGTGAGTCCGCGTGTGGCGGCGAGCGTGCGCACCGCCGCCGACAGCTCCGCGCCGCGGCGGTGGACGACCCGTCCCAGTGGAAGCCGGTCCGACGGGTCGGCACCGCTGAGCAGCACCAGCCGGACCCCGGCCGCCGCGCAGCGGTCGACGGCGCGGGTGGTGAGCGCGGCGAGCCCCGCGACGTCGGTGCGGGGGCGGAGCATGTCGTTCCCCCCGCCGTTGAGGGTGATCAGGGTCGGTGCGGGGTCCAGCGCCAGTGCGGCATCGAGCTGCGGCCCGACGACGTCGGCCAGCAGCCGGCCTCGTACGGCCAGGTTCGCGTAGTGCACCGGCTCACCGGAGGCACCGGCCAGCCCGGCGGCGACCCGGTCGGCCCAGCCGCGGGGGACACCTGCCGCGTCCTCGTCGCCCACGCCCTCGGTGAAGCTGTCCCCGATCGCCACGTACCGCACGGCGCCAGCATCCGCGTCGCGGTCACCACGGCTCCGCCCGGGGGTGGTGACGGCTGTTACCCTCGACCCGTGCGCGGTCGGATCATTACCCGGCGCGCCGGCTGAACCCAGGGAGCCGGCGCGTGGCACGTGGTGCCCGCCGGACCTGGCCGGATCCTGACGTTCGCCCTCGAACACCGGAGATCCGATGAACGCCCCCACCGCCGAGCGCGCCCGCACCGGGACCGATCCCGCCGAGCACGGCCACGTCGTCTCGCTGCTCTTGACCGATGCCGATGACGGCCTCTACAAGGTCCTCACCATGCTGCGGTCGCGCCGCTGGAAGGTCCGCTCGCTGCAGGTCGACATGTCAGCCGAGATCAGCCGGGTCGACCTCGTCGTCGCCCACGACGGCCGGGCCGCCGACCTGCTGCTCGAGCAGCTGCGCCGGGTCGTGCCGGTGGTACGCGCCGACCTGGGCTGAGCCGGGCGCGGCGCCGTCGTTCACCGCCGGGCCCTCGTGCCCGCCGGATGGAGACGCATCATCCGGTCAGTCCGGTCCGCGATAGGTGTGCCCGGTGGGTGTGGTCGTGACGACGGCTCCGTCGGGTGTTCGGGTGACGTGCCATCCGGGTTGTTCGCGGATGTGGTTGTGGAACTCGCACAGTCCGCGTCCGTTGTCGAGTTCGGTGTGTCCGCCGTCGGTGGCGCGGTGGATGTGGTCGATGTGGCGGGCGGGGGCGTCGCAGTAGGGCTCGGTGCACCGGTTCCCGGCTCGGGCTTTCACGAGGGTGGAGAGGAGTCCGGTGAAGGTGCGTTGGCGTGAGTCGCCGCCGATGACCAGACCTTGGTCGGTGAGCAGGCGGCGTAGTGATGCGGTGCCTTCGCTGGTGGCGAGCAGCTCGACCGGGATGGGGCCGAGGCCGGGGATCTCCGCGGGGAGTGGGGAGGTGGGGTCGAGCAGGGCCTGGACGGGGACGGTGACCTGGACTTCGAGGTTGACCGCGGTTGCGGTGGTCTGTCCGGTGAGGCGTTCGACCAGGGTGTCGGCCATGATCTGCCCGCGGCTGCGGGTCAACGGTGCCGGGTCGACCTGGACCTGGATGAAGGCTTTCTGGAGTGCGGCGAGGTAGGCCGCGCCCTGTGCGGCGGTGAGGTAGGCGGTGAGGTAGCTCATCGCGTCCGGTGCCGGTCGCAGGGTGACCCGACGTTCGGCCGCGGCGGTGTGGACGCGGGCCCGGAAGCGTTCGGGGGCGATCTCGGCGACCAGGCGGCGGGTCATGGCGCGCAGGCGCCCGATGCCGTAGCGGGTGAGGTCGTGTGCGGCGAGGCGGGTGTCGACCTGCCTGCGCCGGTGTGGGTCGAGGTCGCGGCATTCGACGGCGATCGCGGTGACCTTCGCGGCGCTGAGCTGTCCGGCGGTGTGCAGGCCGCGGATGTGGTCGAGTCCGGTGTGCAGGTCGCGGGCGTTGGCGAGGCGGGTGCGGGCTTCGGTGGTGGAGATCCGGCAGGCGAGCTGGATCTGGGCGACGACACTGCGGTGGAGCCGCTCGGGGTCGGTCCGGGCGCGGTCGGTCCCGTCGGTCCGGTCGTCGGTGAGGTGGTTCTCGACGTGGGCCCGGGCGAACGCCCGGATCCGACTCGCCTGCAGTGCGGCGAGGGAGGCCTGGAGCGACTCGATCTGCTGGATCTGGTCGATCAGGTCCGTCTCTGTCAGCGCAGAGGTGTCGGCGGTGTGGGCGTGGTCGAGGAGAAATCGGAACAGATCGAGGTCACCGGTCGGGGACCCACCCGGGCCCACGCCGGTGGCATGGTCGGGTGGCTCTTGGGTCGCGGTCACACTGTCGACGATAGTCGAACACGTGTTCGGTCGCTAGTTTTCGTTCGCAATCGCGAATCTCTGACCTGCGAGGACAGGGCAGCAGAGTCATGCCCCGCCTACCCGCGAGGAGTCAACCGCGCGTTCGGCAGCTCCGGCGCCGGCAACGTCGACTCCCACGCGTCCGGGAACATCCCGAAGCGGCCACCGTCCCGCCCCCCGGCGGCACGCTCGTCCTGCCACTGCTCCCGGAAGGCCACGACCTCGTCGTGGGTGGAGCCGACGAAGTTCCACCACATCACGATCTGCTCGCCCAGCGGCTCCCCGCCGAGCAGCACCAGGCGGGCGCCGTCGTCGCCGGCGTGCAGGTCCAGGGTCGTCCGGCCCGGCGGGAGGTACACGAGCTCGGCGGCCGCGGTCGCGGTGCCGCTCACCTGCGCCGAGCCGGTGTCGACCAGCACACCGTGCTCGAACCCGGCGTCGACGTCCAGCGTCACCGACGCGCCGGCGGGCAGCACCACCTCGGCGCCGAGCAGCGGGGTGAACGTCGGTACCGGCGACGACGACCCGGCCAGCGATCCGAGGAACACCCGCAGCGCGGCGTCCCCGGCCTGCACCCGGGGCGGTGCGTAGTGCTCGAAGCGGGGAGTGGTCTCCCGGTGGGCGGCGGGCAGCGCCAGCCACAGCTGCACCCCGTGCAGCACCTCGGTGTCGGGGGTGGAGAACTCCGAGTGCGCGATGCCGGATCCCGCGGTCATCAGGTTCAGCTCACCCGGGCGCACGATCGCGTGCGCGCCGGTGGTGTCGCGGTGTTCGACCCGGCCGGTGAACAGCCACGACACCGTCGCGAGCCCGGTGTGCGGATGCCCCGGCACGGCCATCCCACCGGTGTCGGCGACCCGGTCCGGGCCGTAGTGGTCCAGGAAGCACCAGGCCCCGATCAGCGACCGGGTGCGCCGCGGCAGCGTGCGGCGCACCGTCATCGCGCGCGGCCCGCCCAGCGGCACGTCGCGCGGGGTCACCAGCTCCCCGTCGGCGGCGTCGCCCCCGCAGACGACCTCTTCCGGCGCGGTCTCGACGTTGCTCACCGCGCGCTCCTCCGGACGGCGGCGACGGCGTCGGGCGTCACCGGGTCGATGATGTCGGCATAGCCCTGATGGGTCGACACCCAGCGCCGCACGTACGGGCAGACCGGCACGATCCGCTTCCCGGCGGTGCGGGTGTCGTCCAGCGCGAACCGGACCAGGGTGCTCGCGAGCCCGCGCCCGGACAGCTCCGGATCGACCTCGGTGTGGTGGAAGATCCGCTGCCCGTGGTCGTCGACGTACTCGGCCCTGCCGACCACGGTGCCGTCGATCAGGATCTCGTAGCGGTGGTGGCCCGTGTCGTGGGTGACCACGGTGTCGTGGTCGGTGTCGTGGTCGGTGTCGCCGGACATGTACTCAGCCTCTCAGGACGCGCGGCGCCGCACCACGCGGCGCAGGTTCACCGGCTCCCGCAGGTGCCGGCCCCTGACGTCTCCGAACCCGTCATGCGGCGACGGTGTTCCGGGCGGGGGCCGTCTCGACGGTCACGACCACCGCCACCATCACCACCGCGGCCACGACCGGGGTGAACGGCGCGAACGCCGACAGCCCCAGCAGCACCGCCAGCAGGACGACGGCGGCGCTGCGGCCGGCGGCGAGCACGGGGCGCAGCGCCAGCGCCCACACCCCGAGGACGAACAGCGCGACCGGCACGGTCAGCGTCGCCCCGGCCGCGGCGGCGGACAGCCCGGTCCCGGTGGTGTCGACGTCGACGGCCACCTCGATGCCCGCCGAGAAGGCGCCGGCCGCGGCGAAGACGAGGTAGTGGCCGTAGCCGTGCACCAGCGCCCGCGGCATGGCCCGCAGGTGCTCGTGCTGGCTGTGGGCGAAGTAGACCCACCACATGCCCGCTGCCAGCACGAGCCCGCACGCCGAGAGCACCAGCAGCGGGCCGAGGTGCTCGGCGGAGGACAGCGCGTCGACCACGGCCGTCGTCGACGCCAGGATCGACTCACCCAGCAGGATCAGGGTGAACAGGCTGTAGCGCTCGGCGATGTGGTGCGGGTGCCACGGCGTCGACCGCGCACGCTCGGCGACCACCGGGACCGCCAGCTCGGCCAGTGCCAGCACGACGAACCACACCGGGTGCGGGGCGACGAGCACCCAGGCGATCCACAGCAGCTGGACGACGGCGATGCCGCCCGCGTAGCGGAGCGCGGTGGTCCGCAGCGCGGGGTGCGACCGCGCCGCCCGCAGCCACTGCGTGACCATCGCCAGCCGCATCACCACGTACCCGGCGACGAGCACGCCGTAGCCCTCACCGGCCATCGCCGAGGGCGTCCCCGCGGCCATGACCAGCGCGCCCGCCATCTGGACCAGGGTGGTGGCGCGGTAGAGCCAGTCGTCGACGTCGAAGGCCGAGGCGAACCAGGTGAAGTTCATCCAGGCCCACCAGATGCCGAAGAACACCATCAGGTAGGACCCGACCCCGGCGCCGACGTGCCCGCCGGACTCCTCGTGGTGCAACGCCGCCGACGACAGCGACACCGCCACCACGAACACCAGGTCGAAGAACAGCTCCAGCGGGCTGGCCACCCGGTGGGGCTCGTCCGGATCGCGGGGGCGCATCTCGCGCAGACCGAGGTTCACACCGCCCATCGTTGCGCGCCGCACTACCCTTCGGCAGCGCCGACACGGGAAAGGAGCCCACCGATGACCACACCGGACATTCGGCCGCGGGTGCTGCGACGGGAGGGTGACTCCGAGGTCGCTCCGATCGAGCTGTTCTTCGACCTCGTCTACGTGTTCGCGATCGTCCAGGTCTCGCACACCCTGCTCTACCACCTGACCCCGATCGGGGCGCTGGAGACGGCGGTGCTGTTCGCCGCGGTCTGGTGGCTGTGGAACTACTCGGCCTGGGCGATGAACTACCTGGACCCGGGACGCCCGTCGGTCCGGATGCTCAACGCCGGGCTGATGCTGGCGGCGCTGGGGATGGCGCTGGCCCTGCCGGGCGCGTTCGGCGAGTCCGGGCTGCTGTTCGCACTGTGCTTCGCCGCCGCCCAGATCGGGCGCCCGCTGTTCCTCGTCGTGACCATGCGCGGGCACGTCATGGCCCGCAACTACCGCAACCTTCTGGTGTGGAGCACGGCCGCGTCCGTGCTCGTCGTCGTCGGCGCGTTCCTACCGCCGGTGGCGCGGCTGGTCGTCTGGGTGCTGGCCGTCGCCGTCGACATGGCCGGGCCGCGGTTCGAGTTCCGGGTGCCGGGGCTCGGGCGCACCCCGATGGACGAGTGGCCGACCGACGTGGAGCACCTCGCCGAGCGCAACCGGCTGGTGTTCATCATCGCGCTCGGCGAGTCGATCCTGATCATGGGTTTCACGCTGTCGGAGATGGAGGACGTGACCCCCTACGCAGTGGTGATCACCCTGCTCGGCTTCGCCGGTCTGGTCGCGCTGTGGTGGTCCTACTTCGCGCTCGCCGGGCACGGCACCCGGGCGAGCTCCGGCGACGGGTCGACCCGTGCGGCGCGGGCCGCGTTCGCCTACGCGCACGGCCTGATGGTGGCCGGGGCGGTGCTGTTCGCGGTGGCGATCGACCTGCACCTCACGCACCCGGAGAACACCCCGGCGCTGGTGCTGACCTCGGTCGGCGGTCCGCTGCTCTACCTCGCGGGCAACAAGCTCTACCTGCAGGGCCGCACCGGGACGGTCGGGCGGTCGCGCTACGTGGCCGCCGCGATCCTGGTGGTGGCTGCGGTGGTCGCGCTGGTCGCCGGACACGCCCTGCCCGCGATCGCGATCGGGCTGGTCGTGCTCGCCGTGGTGATCGGCCTGGCGGTGGCCACCGAGCTGACCGAGCGGCGCGCCTAGTCCGGGTCGGCGGCGTCGCGCAGCGCGTTCTCCAGCACCTCGCTCAGCGCGGGGTGGATCCAGTACTGCACGTCGGCGAGGCGCTGCGCGGTCACGCCCAGCGCCATCGCCTGCACCAGCTGCTGGACCAGCGTCGACGCCTGCGGGCCGAGCAGGTGCGCCCCGAGCAGCGTGCCGTCCGGGGCGACGAGGACCTTGCAGAACCCGCGCTGCTCCTCCATCGCCCAGCCGAAGGCGACATCGGCGTACTCGTGGAACCCGACGCGGAACTCCAGGCCCTCCTCGCGGCACTGCTGCTCGGTGCGGCCGACGGTGCCGATCTGCGGGGTGGTGAACACCGCGGCCGGGACGAACCCGTGGTCGACCTCGCGCAGGTCGTCGGGGTGGGCGAGGTTGTGCCCGACGACCTCGGCCTCGTGGTTCGCGACGTGCTTGAGCGGGTGCGGGGACGAGATGTCGCCCAGCGCCCACACCCCGTCGGCGGTGGTGCGGCCGTGGGCGTCGACGACGACGCGGCCGGCGTCGTCGGTGTCGATCCCGGCCCGGTCCAGGTCGAGCCGGTCGGAGTTCGGGCGGCGCCCGGCCGCGACGAGCAGCCGGTCGGCCCGCACCTCGGTGCCGTCGTCGAGATGCAGCCGTACGTCGCCCGCACCGCCGGTGACCCTCTCCACCGTCCGTCCGGTGTGGACGGTGAAGCGCTCGCGGGCGGCGTCGGTGAACCGCGCCACGACGGTCTCGTCCATCCCGCCGAGCAGGGTGTCGGCGCTCTCGACGAGCGTGACCTCGCAGCCGAGCCCGCCGAACACGTGCGCGAACTCCGCTGCGATGTAGCCACCGCCGATGATCGCCAGGTGCCCGGGCAGCTCGTCGATCCGCATGATCGTGTCGGAGGTGTCGAACGGGACGCCCGAGTCGGCGACCGGCGGCGGGACCACCGGTCGCCCGCCGACGGCGAGCACGATCCGGTCCGCGGTGAACTCCGCGGTGCCGCCGTCGGCCAGGTCCACCGCCATCGCGCGTGGCCCGGTGAAGCGGGCCGTGCCGTCGTAGACGGTGCCGTGGTCGCGGCGGTGGTCGCGGCCCTCGTCGCCGATCGGGTCGAGTCGGGAGAACACCCGGTCCCGGATGTCGCTCCAGCGGATCCGGTCGATCCGGGCGTCCACCCCGTAGGTCGACGCCGCGCGGACCGTCTCGGCGACCTCGGCGGTGTGGGCGAGCATCTTGGTCGGGATGCAGCCCACGTTGAGGCAGGTCCCGCCGAACCGGGTCGCCTCGACGTGGGCGACGTCGAGACCGTCGAACCGGTCGTCGACGATCGTGTTCCCGGATCCGGTGCCGACGACTGCGAGATCGTGATGGGCCACCCGCCGAGCCTAGGAAGACCGGCGCCCTCCCGCGCGTCGACGCCGGGCGGGGCCGTCACCGGGCGATCGGCGTGCGGTACCGGCACCGCACTGGCACCCTGACTGCGGCGGTGGCGCGGCGCCCCGCGGGAGGCGGCCGGTGATGACCGATCCGACGGAGGGCCCGGGGGGAGTGCCCGGCCTGTCCGCCGCGACCGCGGAGGGCGGTGGTCTGACCCTGGAGGCGGTGCCGCACCCGTCGGGTCCGGTGGTGCTGCACGCCGTCGGCGACGTCGACCTCGCGACCGCGCCGTTCCTGGCCGAGCAGGTGGGCGACTGGCTCGCCGCGGCCCCACGGATCGTGCTGGACCTGTCCGGGGTGGGCGTGTTCGCCTCGGCCGGGATCTCGGTGCTGCTCGACTGCCGGCACGCCGCCGTCGCGGCCGGGGTGGTCCTGGAGCTGTACTGCGGCGCGGCCCGCCAGGTCCGCCGGGTCCTGCAGGTCACCGGCACCTGCGAGCACCTGCGGGTGCTCGACCCGCACCCGCCGCCGGAGACCCCCGACGGCCGCGCCCCGCTGTTCCCGGTTCCCGACTGACCCCGGTCCTCAGCCGAGCAGCTCCCGGCCGGTCCGGTGCCGGTGCAGCACCTGGACGTCGGTCGTGCCCTCCCGCAGCGACGCCGAGGTGTCGGACATGTGCTCCAGCAGCGTGTCCGCGAAGGCGATGACGGCCGGTGTGGGGGCGATGTCGGCGCGGCGCGCCAGCGCCACCGTGCGGTGGATGGCCGGGTTGAGCACCGTGCGCCGCAGCCGCGGCCGCCCGATGAACGTCAGGTCCGGCACCACCGCCACCCCGGTGCCGGCCTCGACCATGCGCAGCACGGCGTCCATCTGGCCGCCCTCGACCGCGATCCGCGGCGTGACCCCGGCGACCGCGTAGGCCCGCAGGGTCACCTCCCGCAGGTCGTAGCCCTGGCGCACCATCACCAGGTCGTGGCGGGCGAGCTCGGAGACGGTCATCGACCCGCGCGGGGTCAGCGGCCTGCGTGCCCGTGGGGAGGCGACCGAGAGCCGTTCGCGGAGCAGGGGAGCGGTGTGCAGCGTCGGGTCCACCCCGTCGGGGGGCACGATGACCAGGGCGACGTCCAGCGCGCCCTGGACCAGTGCCGCCTCCAACGGCTGCGAGCCGTCCTCGGCCAGCTCGACGGCGATCTCGGGGTGCCGGGCGTGGAAGACCCGCAGCACGTCGGACAGCACGCCGATGCACAGCGACGGCGTCGCGCCGACCCGGACCCGGCCGCTGCGCAGGCCGACCATCTCGGCCACCGTCGTGCGGACCATGTCGGAGTCGGCGAGCATCCTCCGTGCCAGTGGCAGCACCGCCTCACCGGCCGGGGTCAGCGTGACGACCGACCCGCGGTTGATCAGCGGGGAGCCCAGCTCGTCCTCCAGCGCCCGCAGCGCGCGGCTCAGGGTCGGCTGGGCGACCCCGACCTGGTCGGCCGCCCGAGTGAAGCTGCGCACGTTTGCCACGGCGACGAAGTACATGAGCTGCTGAAGTGTCACATGCATAGCCTACGGCTATGACCGGAGACCGTTTCATGCATTGGACTGCCTTACCCGTTGGTATGTCCACTGGACGACGTGGTCACGATGTCCGAGAAGTCCCGGGCCGGCGGCGGAGCCAAGCCCGCCGCGCCCCGGCGTCCGCGCACGCCCAGTGCGCTGCTGAAGTTCGTGATGGCGGTGAGCGGCGTCGTGCTGCTCGGCTACGTCACGTTGCACATGATCGGGAACCTGAAGATCTTCTTCGGTCCCGAGGCGATCGATCACTACGCGGCCTGGCTGCGCACCATCCTGGAGCCGGCGCTGCCCTACTCGGGCATGCTCTGGATCGTCCGTGTGGTGCTCGTCGTCGCGGTGGTCGCCCACATCTGGTCGGCGACGGTGCTCGCCCTGCGCGCGCGCAAGGCCCGCCCGATCAAGTACGCGGGTGGCTCCTACCAGGTCAAGGGCAGCTACGCGGCCCGCACCATGCGCTGGGGCGGCGTGATCATCGTGCTGTTCGTCGTCTACCACCTGCTCGACCTCACCGCGGGCACGCTGAACCCGAACGGCGTGCACCTCGCGGTGGCGGACAACCTCGCGGCCGACTTCACCCCCGCCCGCTGGTACGTCACCCTGTTCTACGTCCTCGCCGTCGTCGCGCTGGGCTTCCACGTCCAGCACGGCATCTTCTCGGGCATCCAGACGCTCGGGTGGTCGTCGAACAGGCGTGAGCGCACCATCAAGGTGGTGTCGACGGTCTTCGCCGCCGTGCTGACCCTCGGCTTCATCTCGGTGCCCCTCGCCGTCACGTTCGGAGTGGTCTGACCCATGACTGACGCCTCGTCCCACCACATCTCCTACGCCGACTACACGACCGGTGAGCCGGTCGTCGACAAGGCGGTCCCCTCGGGTGCCATCGAGACCCGCTGGGAGCGCCGCCGATTCGGCGTCAAGCTGGTCAACCCGGCGAACAAGCGCTCGAAGAAGATCATCGTCGTGGGCTCCGGCCTGGCCGGCGGCTCCGCGAGCGCGACGCTCGGCGAGGCCGGCTACCACGTCAAGACGTTCTGCTACCAGGACAGCCCGCGGCGTGCGCACTCGATCGCCGCGCAGGGTGGCATCAACGCGGCGAAGAACTACCGCAACGACGGCGACAGCGTCTACCGGCTGTTCTACGACACCGTGAAGGGCGGCGACTTCCGCGCGCGGGAGTCCAACGTCCACCGGCTCGCCGAGATCTCGCGGCAGATCATCGACCAGTGCGTCGCGCAGGGTGTCCCGTTCGCCCGCGACTACGCCGGTCTGCTCGACAACCGCTCGTTCGGCGGCGTGCAGGTCTCCCGCACCTTCTACGCCCGCGGTCAGACCGGCCAGCAGCTGCTCATCGGCGCCTACCAGGCGCTGGAGCGCCAGGTGAAGGCCGGCACCGTCGAGATGTACGCCCGGCACGAGATGCTGGAGCTGATCGTCGTCGAGGGACGCGCCCGCGGCATCGTCGCGCGCGACATGGTCTCCGGCGAGATCGAGGTGCACACCGCCGACGCGGTCGTGCTCGCCTCCGGCGGCTACGGCAACGTCTTCTACCTGTCGACCAACGCCAAGGGCTGCAACGTCACGGCCTCGTGGCGGGCGCACCGCAAGGGCGCGTTGTTCGCGAACCCCTGCTTCACCCAGATCCACCCGACCTGCATCCCGGTCTCCGGCGACCACCAGTCGAAGCTGACCCTGATGTCGGAGTCGCTGCGCAACGACGGCCGCGTCTGGGTCCCGAAGAGGCTCGGCGACGACCGCGGGCCGAACGAGATCCCGCACGAGGAGCGTGACTACTTCCTCGAGCGCAAGTACCCGGCGTTCGGCAACCTGGTGCCCCGTGACATCGCGTCCCGGGCCGCCAAGGAGGTCTGCGACGAGAAGCGCGGTGTCGGTCCGTCGGGTCTGGGTGTCTACCTGGACTTCGACGACGCGATCCAGCGGCTGGGCCGCAAGGCCGTCGAGAACAAGTACGGCAACCTGTTCGAGATGTACGAGCGGATCACGGGGGAGAACCCCTACGAGGTCCCGATGCGGATCTTCCCCGCCGTGCACTACACGATGGGTGGCCTCTGGGTCGACTACGACCTGCAGTCGACCATCCCGGGCCTCTACGTGGCCGGCGAGGCGAACTTCTCCGACCACGGCGCGAACCGCCTCGGTGCGTCCGCGCTGATGCAGGGTCTGGCCGACGGCTACTTCGTCCTCCCGGTCACGATCGGCGACTACCTGGCCAAGAACGAGCTCGACGCCGTCTCCGACGACGCGCCCGAGGTCGTCGAGGCCGTGCAGTCGGTCACCGACCGGATCGACCAGTTCCTGTCGATCAACGGCACCCGCACGGTGGACTCGTTCCACCGCGAGCTGGGCCAGATCATGTGGGACTACTGCGGCATGGAGCGCACCGAGGACGGTCTGCGCAAGGCGCTGGACCGCATCCCCGAGCTCCGTCGCGAGTTCTGGAGCAACGTCAAGGTGCCGGGTACCGGCGCGGAGCTGAACCAGAGCCTGGAGAAGGCCGGCCGGGTGGCCGACTTCCTCGAGCTCGGTGAGCTCATGTGTCTCGACGCGCTCGTGCGTCGCGAGTCGTGCGGCGGTCACTTCCGCGCGGAGAGCCAGACCGAGGACGGCGAGGCGCAGCGCGACGACGAGAACTTCTCCTTCACCTCGGCCTGGGAGTACACCGGACGCGGGCAGGCTCCGGTCCTGCACAAGGAGGAGCTCACGTTCGAGTACGTGCACCCGACCCAGCGCAGCTACAAGTAGGAGGACCGACGGACATGAAGCTCAACCTGAAGGTCTGGCGCCAGCGCGACGCGGTCGACAAGGGGCGCCTGGTCACCTACACCGTCGACGCCGACGAGGACATGTCGTTCCTCGAGATGCTCGACGTGCTCAACGAGAAGCTGATCCTGTCCGGCGACGAGTCGGTCGCGTTCGACCACGACTGTCGCGAGGGCATCTGCGGCTCGTGCAGCATGGTCATCGACGGCCGTCCGCACGGCCCGCAGCGGGCGACCACCACCTGTCAGCTGCACATGCGGCACTACTCCGACGGCGACACGATCGTCATCGAGCCGTTCCGCTCGGGCTCGTTCCCGGTCATCAAGGACCTCGTCGTCGACCGCGCCGCGTTCGACAAGATGATCCAGGCCGGCGGCTACGTCTCGGTGAACACCGGGTCGGCGCCGGAGGCCAACTCCAACGCCGTGCCGAAGTCCGCCGCGGACCGCTCGTTCGCCGCGGCGAACTGCATCGGCTGCGGTGCCTGCGTCGCGGCCTGCCCGAACGGGTCCGCGTCGCTGTTCCTGGGCGCGAAGCTGACCCACCTGGGTGAGCTGCCGCAGGGTCAGCCGGAGCGCTACGAGCGCGTCGTCAGCATGGTGGAGGAGCACGAGGCCGCCGGGTTCGGTGGCTGCACCAACACCGGCGCCTGCGCCACCGCCTGCCCGAAGGAGATCCCGCTCGACGTGATCTCCCAGCTGAACCGCGACTACCTCGCGGCCACGGTGGGCGGCCGCAAGAAGTAGGACGCACCGTCGCGACGGCCCGGGCCACTCCTTCCGAGGGGTGCCCGGGCCGTCGTGCGTCGTGCGACGTGTGACCCACGTCTCGATGGAACGGCCAATCGCCATCCCGACGTAGATCACATGTGATCTGCGTCGTACTCTCTGGCGACCACCGCACCGTGCGTGCGGCGGGTGTTCACGAGGACACGACGTCGTGTCAGGTCTCTTCGGCGTCGTCGAGACGACAGGAGCTCCCGTACGTGTCATCCACCACTGACGCGTCCACCGGCCGGGCCACCATCGCCGCGCGCACGCTGCGCACGGACCGATGGTGGCTTCCCCCGCTGGCCACCTTCGTGGCGTTCGTCGCCTGGGTCGCGTACGCGACGGTGCGGGCGTTCATGCAGGACCACTACTTCGTCCCCGAGTACGGCTATCTGACGCCGTTCTACTCGCCGTGCGTCTCGACCGGCTGCTTCGAGGAGGCAGCGCACTTCGGCCGCTTCCTGCCCGACGTCTGGTGGCTGCCCTACGCGGCGGTCTCCCTGCCGTTCCTGCTGCTGTTCCGGCTGACCTGCTACTACTACCGCAAGGCCTACTACCGGGCGTTCTGGCTCTCCCCGCCGGCCTGCGCGGTCGCCGAGCCGCACCGGCGCTACACCGGTGAGACGCGCTTCCCGCTGATCCTGCAGAACGCGCACCGCTACTTCTTCTACATCGCCGGGATCATCACGCTGATCAACACCTACGACGCGGTGCTGGCCTTCGCCAAGCCCGGCGGCGGGTTCGGCCTGGGGCTGGGCAACATCATCCTGGTCGTGAACGTGGTGCTGCTGTTCGGCTACACGCTGTCGTGCCACTCGTGCCGCAGCGCCGTCGGCGGGCGGCTCAACCACTTCTCCAAGCACCCGGTCCGCTACAAGCTCTGGACCCAGGTCTCGAAGCTGAACACCCGGCACAACCAGTTCGCCTGGGCGACGCTGGTGAGCCTCGCCGTCACCGACTTCTACGTCATGGCCGTCTCCGCCGGCTGGATCAGCGACCTGCGGATCGTGGGGTGAGCACCGAGATGGACGAGCAGATCGAGCGGCACGACTACGACGTCGTCGTCATCGGGGCCGGCGGTGCCGGCCTGCGGGCGGCGATCGAGGCGCGGCTGCAGGGCAAGCGGACGGCGATCATCTCCAAGTCGCTGTTCGGCAAGGCACACACCGTGATGGCCGAGGGCGGCTGCGCGGCGTCGATGGGCAACGCCAACCCGAACGACAACTGGAAGGTCCACTACCGCGACACCATGCGCGGCGGGAAGTTCCTCAACAACTGGCGGATGGCCGAGCTGCACGCCAAGGAGGCCCCGGACCGGGTCTGGGAGCTGGAGACCTACGGCGCGCTGTTCGACCGCACGAAGGACGGGAAGATCAGCCAGCGCAACTTCGGCGGGCACACCTACCCGCGGCTGGCGCACGTCGGCGACCGGACCGGCCTGGAGCTGATCCGCACCCTGCAGCAGAAGGTCGTCTCGCTGCAGCAGGAGGACCTCGCCGAGACCGGCGACGCGGAGTCCCGGATCCGGGTCTTCCACGAGTGCACGATCACCGAGCTGTTCACCACCGACGGCGCGATCTCGGGCTGCTTCGGCTACTTCCGCGGCGACGGTCGGTTCGTGCGCTTCGACGCCCCGGCGATCGTGCTCGCCACCGGCGGCGTCGGGAAGAGCTACTCGGTCACGTCGAACTCCTGGGAGTACACCGGCGACGGCCACGCGCTGGCCCTGCGCGCCGGCGCGACGCTGATCAACATGGAGTTCCTGCAGTTCCACCCGACCGGCATGGTGTGGCCGCCGTCGGTGCGGGGCCTGCTGGTCACCGAGTCCGTCCGCGGCGACGGCGGCGTGCTGCGCAACACCGACGGCACGCGGTTCATGTTCGACTACGTGCCGGACGTGTTCAAGGAGCAGTACGCCACCACCGAGGAGGAGGGCGACCGCTGGTACACCGATCCGGACAACAACCGGCGCCCGCCCGAGCTGCTGCCCCGCGACGAGGTCGCCCGGGCCATCAACTCCGAGGTCAAGGCGGGCCGGGGCACCGAGCACGGCGGGGTGTTCCTCGATGTGTCCACCCGGCTCAAGCCCGAGGAGATCCTCAAGCGGCTGCCGTCGATGCACCACCAGTTCAAGGAGCTGGCCGACGTCGACATCACGAAGGAGCCGATGGAGGTCGGCCCGACCTGCCATTACGTGATGGGCGGGGTCGAGGTCGAGCCGGACACCGCGATGTCGAGGGTGCCCGGCCTGTTCGCGGCCGGTGAGGTCGCGGGCGGCATGCACGGCTCCAACCGGCTCGGCGGCAACTCGCTGTCGGACCTTCTGGTGTTCGGCCGTCGCGCCGGGCTGCACGCCGCGCAGCACGCGGACCGGGGACGGCCGGCCGTCGCCGAGGCCGACGTCACCGCGGCGCTGGAGCGGGCGATGCTGCCGTTCTCCGGTGCGACCGCCGGTGGGGAGAACCCGTTCGTCGTCCAGCAGGAGCTGCAGAAGACGATGCACGAGCTCGTCGGGATCATCCGCAAGGGCGAGGAGATGGAGCTCGCGCTCAAGAAGCTCGAGGACATCGCGACCCGCACCCGCACCGTCTCGGTGGAGGGGCACCGCCGCTTCAACCCGGGCTGGCACCTGGCCCTGGACCTGCGCAACATGTTGCTCGTCGCGCTGTGCACCGGGAAGGCGGCCCTGGAGCGCCAGGAGTCGCGGGGTGGGCACACCCGCGACGACTTCCCGGTCATGGACTCCGACTGGCGCCATGTGCTGCTGGTCTGCCGCGCCGTCGGAGAGGACGGCATCGAGCTGACCCGTCAGGAGCAGCTCCCGATGCGGCCCGACCTGTTCGACCTGTTCGAGATGGACGAGCTGAAGAAGTACTACACCGGTGACGAGCTGGGCGGTCACCGGGCCGATGCGGAGGGACCGCGATGAGCAGCCATCTCCACCACTTCCGCGTCTGGCGCGGCGACGACACCAAGGGCGAGCTGGTCGACTACCCGGTGGAGGTGAACGAGGGCGAGGTCGTCCTCGACGTCATCCACCGGCTGCAGGCCACCGAGGCCGGCGACCTGGCCGTGCGCTGGAACTGCAAGGCGGGCAAGTGCGGCTCGTGCTCCGCGGAGATCAACGGTCGGCCGCGGCTGATGTGCATGACCCGGATGAACACCGTCGACGACAGCGAGGTCGTCACCGTCACGCCGCTGCGCAGCTTCCCGGTGATCCGCGACCTCGTGACCGACGTGTCGTTCAACTACACCAAGGCCCGTGAGATCCCCAGCTTCACCCCGCCCGAGGGCGTCGCGCCGGGCGAGTACCGGATGGCGCAGGTCGACGTCGAGCGGAGCCAGGAGTTCCGCAAGTGCATCGAGTGCTACCTGTGCCAGAACACCTGCCACGTGGTCCGCGACCACGAGGAGAACAAGGAGGCGTTCGCCGGGCCGCGCTACCTGATGCGGATGGCCGAGCTGGACATGCACCCGCTCGACGCGCACGGCAACCGCGCCGTCGAGGCCCAGGAGGAGCACGGACTGGGGTTCTGCAACATCACCAAGTGCTGCACCGAGGTGTGCCCTGAGCACATCAAGATCACCGACAACGCGCTCATCCCGCTCAAGGAGCGCGCGGTGGACCGCAAGTACGACCCGCTGGTGTGGCTGGGGGACAAGATCTTCCGTCGCACCGGGAGCTGAACGTGTCCCCGCACCCCGGCGACGGCCGTCGCACCCGCCGCACGGGGTGCGGGGACCGCGCCGGAGGTGCGACGGGCCGCTCAGCCCTCCATCGACCGGCGGATCTCGGCGAGCCGCTCGGCCGCCCTGCGCTCGCGTTCGGCGAACGCGTCCTGGGCCTCCGCGGCGCGCACGTCGCCGCCTGCGAGGTCCTCGGCGGCCGCCGCGGTCGCGGCGCGTCCCTCGATGCGATCGCGCACGTAGGAGAACGTGGGGACGCCGTCGTCGGTGTAGTCGGTGACCGGCTCGACCGGGTCGGGCACGGCGGGGTCGGCAGGCTCCGGGTCGGGGACGGCGGGCAGGCGGGTCGGATCGGTCATCGGGCCTCCTCGGTTCCGCCGTCGACGGTAGGCGATGAGAACGCCGCGCGCGGACGGTCCACACCGGTATGACGACCTTTGCGCTGGTCCCCGGGGCGGGGACCGACACCTGGTACTGGGGCCCGCTGGTACGGGAGCTGACCCGGCGCGGCCACCGCGCCGTGCCGGTCGAGCTGCCCTGCGACGACGACGCCGCCGGACTGGAGGACTACGCCGACGCCGTGGTGGCCGCGGTCGAGGGTGCCGAGGACCTGGTGGTCGTCGCGCACTCCTTCGGCGGGTTCAGCGCGCCGCTGGTGTGCGACCGGATCGCGGTGCGCGAGCTCGTCCTGGTGACGGCGATGGTGCCGCAGCCGGGCGAGTCCGCGGCGCAGTGGGGCGCCGCGACCGGCTCCGGTGCGGCGCTCGCCGAGCAGGCCGCGCGCGACGGGCGCGACCCCGACGACGTCGTCGGGCTCTTCTACCACGACGTCGACGAGGCGGTCGCGAACGAGGCGCTGCGCCACGAGCGCGACCAGTCCGCGACGCCGTGGAACCAGCCGTGGCCGCGGGAGTCCTGGCCGGAGGTGCCGACCCGGTACCTGCTGTGCCGCGAGGACAAGCTGTTCCCGGCCGCGTTCGTCCGGACGATGCTCGCCCGCCGGCTGCGCGGCGTCGTGCCCGAGATGGTGTCGGGCGGGCACCACCCGATGCTGTCGCACCCCGGGGAGCTGGCCGCGGCGCTGCTCGGCCGCTGAGGACGGCCCCCGAGGACGGCCCCCGAGGACGGCCCCCGAGGGCGGGGGCCGGTGGCAGGCGATGATGACGCGGTGGCGCGCACACGGATCCGGGAGCTCGTGGTGGTGCACGACGCGGCCTGTGCGCCGTGCTCGCGGATCGCACAGGAGCTGCCGGGCTGCGTGCGGGTCCGGGTCCGGGCGCGCTCCTGCCGCGAGCCGCGGCTGGCCGAGATCTACCCGAACCTCCCGGCCGCCGTCGCCGGGTGCCGGACGCCGGCGGTCGGCGTGCTCCGCACCGACGGGCAGGTCCGCTGGTGGACCGGGATGAGCGGGGTGGTCGGCCTGGCTCCGGTCCTGCGACCCGGGGCGCTGCCGGCCGCGGTGCGCCTGCTGCGCGCGGCGGCGACGGCAGGTCGATGATCGTGGTCCGTCCCCGGAACGAGGAGGTCCCGCTCGTGGACACCGTCGCCCGCCCGCTCGACCACGGCCCCGGCCTGCTGTTCTGCCCCGGGAACCGGCCCGACCGGTTCGCCAGGGCACTCGCCGCGGCCGACGCCGTCGTCCTCGACCTGGAGGACGCGGTCGGCCCGGACGACAAGGACGGCGCCCGTGCCGCCGTCGTCGACGCCCTGGCGGGGCTGGACCACACCCGGGTGGTCGTCCGGGTCAACGCGCCCGGCACCCCCGCCCACGACGGCGACGTCGCTGCGCTGGCCGCCCACCCGGACCTCACGCTGATGCTGCCGATGGCGACGAGCGCGGCCGCGGTGGAGGCACTGGCTCCGCACCCGGTGATCGCGCTGTGCGAGACCGCGCACGGGGTGCTGGAGGCGCCGTCGATCGCGCGGGCGACGAACTGCGCGGGCCTGATGTGGGGCAGCGAGGACCTGCTCGCCGACCTGGGCGGCCGCACCGGGCGCGCGTCCGGCGGCGGCTACGGCCCGGCGCTGACCGAGGCCCGCACCCGGATCCTCTACGCCGCGCGTGCCGCGGGCCTCGACCCGGTCGACACCGTGCTGACCGACATCGCGGACACCGACACCCTGCTCGCCGACACCCTCGACGCGGTGGCCGCGGGGTTCGCGGCGAAGGCCTGCATCCACCCGTCGCAGGTCGAGGTCGTGCGCCGCGGGTTCCGGCCCACCGACGCCGAGGCCGAGCACGCCCGCGCCCTGCTCGCCGAGGCGCAGCGCCACCCCGGGGTGTTCCGGTTCGGCGGGGAGATGGTCGACGCGCCGGTGCTCGCCCGGGCCAGGGCGGTCCTGCGCCGCGCCGAGGCATAGACGGCGTCTATGGCAGAGCTCGGAAGCATCGATCGCGCGACGGGACTGCGCGTCGGTCCGGCGACGCTGTACCGGACATGGACATCACCACACTGGCCGGACAGGACCTGCTGATCGTCGGCGGCGGCTCGGGCATCGCCCGCGCGCTCGCCGCCGACGCCGTCGCCGAGGGGGCGACGGTCACCCTCGCCGGGCGCGACCCGCAGCGGCTCGCCCCGGTCGCGGACGCGGTGGGCGCCGCCACCGCCCGGATCGACCTGACCGACGAGGCGAGCATCGCCGCCTTTGCGGCGACCTCGGGGCCGCTGGACCACGTCGTGTCGCTCGCCGCCGCGCCCGCCAACGGGCCGGTCGGCGAGCTGGACCGCGACGCCGTCCACACCGCGTTCGACGCGAAGGTCGTCGGCCCGCTGCTGCTCGCCAAGCACCTCGCCCCACTCGTGCGCGGGTCGTTCCTGCTGTTCTCCGGCGTCGCGGCCTGGCGCCCGGCGCCCGGCCGTTCGGTGATGGCGACGACCAACGGCGCCGTCGCGTTCCTCGCCGAGGCGCTCGCCGTCGAGCTCGCCCCGGTCCGGGTCAACGCGCTCTCGCCCGGCATCGTCGACTCCGGCCAGTGGGACCGGCTCGGCGACGGCAAGGACGCCTTCCTCGCCGCCACGGCCGCGGCCAACCCGGCGCGGCGCACCGGCACCCCGGCCCAGCTGTCCGCCGCGGCCCGGTCGCTGCTCACCAACCCCTTCGTGACCGGCACGACCCTGCACGTCGACGGCGGTGGCCGGCTGGCCTGACCGGCGCCGCTCAGGGGGCGAGCTGCGCGGCGACGGCGGCGGGCACGGGCACCCCGCGCCGTCGCAGTGCGGCGACGAACGCCGCCACCACCGGGTCCCGGCCCGGCCGGGTCAGCGCGACGACCTCCCGGTCCTGCGCCGGGGCCAGCGCCCGCACCACACCCGGGGCACCCGCGGGCAGTGCCGTCACCGGCACCACCGCGACGCCCAGCCCGGCGTCGGCGAGCCGGGCCGCGGTCGTCGCGCTCCGGGTGCGGGTCACCGCGTCGAGGCGGACGCCGTGCGTGGCGGCGAGGGTGTCGAGCCAGCCGGCCAGGCCGTTGGCGGGGTCGTAGTGCACCACCGGGCCCTCGCCGAGCGCGACGACCGGGACCGGCCCCGGCGCCCCGGCGAGCGGATGGCGGCGGGGGAGCACCGCGACGAGCGGCTCGCGGCCGAGCACCTCGGCGTCGGCGCCGTCACGGCCGGGCGGCGGGCACACCCCCACGTCGGCCGCGCCGTCCGCCACCCGGGCGGCGATCTCGTCGGCGCTGGTCAGCTCGGTGAGCTCCACCCGGGTCCGGGCGGTGGCACCGGCGGCGGCCCGCAGCACCGGGGCGAGCAGACCCGCGGTCATCGTCTCCGCGCACGCCACCCGCAGCACCCCGGCGCCGCCGGCCGCGACCGTGCGCCCGGTGGTCAGCACCCGACCCGCGGCCTCCAGCGCGGCGACCGCGTCGGCGTGCACCGCCCGCCCCGCGACGGTCGGGCGCACCCCGCGCGGCAGCCGCTCCAGCAGCGGGGTCCCGACCTCGCGTTCGAGCTGGGCGAGCTGGTGGGACAGGGCGGGCTGGGACAGGTGCAGGGCCGCTGCCGCCCCGGTCACCGACCCGTGGTCGAACACGGCCACCAGGCATTCCAGCGCACGCAGTGTCGGCACGGCGACAACCTACGGGCACGGCGGCACGGTGATGACTAGCGTGGTCGCCGTGACGATCTCCGGGTACGGGTCGTGGCCGACACCGGTCACGTCCGAAGTGGTGGTGACGGCCGCGGTGCGGCTCGGGGAGGTCCGCCCCGACGGTGCGCCCGGCACCGAGGACACCGGGGTGGTGTGGGCCGAGGGCCGCGCCACCGAGGGCGGGCGGACCCAGCTGGTGCGCCGCACCGACGACGGCACCCGCACCGACCTGCTGCCGGCCGGGGCGAACGCGCGCTCGGCCGTCCACGAGTACGGCGGCGGCGCGTGGTGGCTGCACCCCGGCAGCCCCGGCACCGTCTTCTACGTCGAGTGGGCCGACCAGCGCCTGTACCGGCTCGACCGCGGCGGCGAGCCGGTCGCGCTCACCCCGGAGCCCGCGGTGCCCCGCGGTGACCGCTACGCCGACGGCGACGTCGCCCCCGACGGCACCTGGATGGTCGCGGTCCGCGAGCACCACCACGCCGAGCACACCCCGGCGGCCGAGGTCGTCAACGAGATCGTGCGGCTCGACGCCCGCGTCCCGTCGGAGCCGGAGGTGCTGGTCAGCGGCCCGGACTTCGTCGCAGCACCGCGGATCTCGCCGGACGGCGGCACCCTGGCCTGGCTGTCCTGGAACCACCCGTCGATGCCGTGGGACGACGTCGAGCTCACCGTGCGCGACCTGGCGTCCGGGGTGGACACCGTCGTCGCGGGTGGGCCGGGGGAGTCGGTCACCGAGCCGCAGTGGCAGCCCGACGGGTCGCTGACCTTCCTCAGCGATCGCACCGGCTGGTGGAACCTCTACCGGTGGCCGCCCGGCCAGGACATCGAGGCGCTCGTGCGCATCGACGCCGAGATCGGTGTGCCCGGCTGGGCGCTGGGCGGGTCGCGCTACGCCGTCCTGGAGGACGGACGCGTCGTGTTCGCCCGCTCCTCGCGAGGCTTCGACGCCCTGGTCGTGCGGGAGGTCGACGGCCGGATCATCGAGCTCGACACCCCGTTCACCGCGATCGGCTCGGTGCGCGCCGACGGG
This sequence comes from Pseudonocardia sp. Ae717_Ps2, assembly GCF_001932475.1. Lineage (NCBI taxonomy): Bacteria > Bacillati > Actinomycetota > Actinomycetes > Pseudonocardiales > Pseudonocardiaceae > Pseudonocardia > Pseudonocardia sp. Ae717_Ps2. Next base: position 4,069,503 of record NZ_MCIS01000001.1, on the reverse strand, counting down.
CCCTACGCCGTCGTCTGCGTCGCCGGGTCGCCCACCGCCGAGCCGGGCGTGCACCGCGTGGTGCCCGCCCCGGAGGGAGCCGGGGAGCCCGGCGCGGCCGGGGTGCAGACCCTGCGCGCCCCGCGCGACCTCGGCCTGCACCCGGAGACGGTGTCGGTGCCCGAGCCGATCACGTTCCTGTCCACCGACGCCGCGGGCGGCCCGCGCACCGGCTACGCGCTGTTCTACCCGCCGCTGGGGGCCCACGAGGCCCCCGAGGGCGAGCTGCCGCCGTTGCTGGTGGTCATCCACGGCGGCCCGACCGGCTCGGCGACGCCGGTCCTCTCGGTCGCCGTGCAGTACTGGACCAGCCGTGGGTTCGGGGTCGTCGACGTCGACTACGGCGGCTCCACCGGCTACGGGCGCGCCTACCGCGAGCAGCTGAAGGGGGCGTGGGGGATCGTCGACGTCGCCGACTGCCTGGCCGCGGCCCGCACGCTGGCCGACGCCGGACGCGTCGACCCGGCCCGGATGGCGATCCGGGGCGGCTCGGCGGGCGGGTTCACCACCCTGGCCGCGCTCGCCCGGGACGACACCCCGTTCTCGGCGGGGGCCGACCACTTCGGCGTCGCCGACCTGGCCGCGCTCGCCCGGGACACCCACAAGTTCGAGTCCCGCTACCTCGACGGGCTGGTCGGGCCGTGGCCCGACGCGGAGGCGGTCTACATCGAGCGGTCCCCGCTCACCCACGTCGAGCGGTTCTCGACCCCGCTGATCGTGCTGCAGGGCGACGAGGACGCGATCGTCCCGCCGAACCAGTCGGAGATGATCGTCGACGCGCTGCGCGAGCGTGGGGTGCCGGTCGCCTATCTGTTGTTCGCCGGTGAGCAGCACGGCTTCCGGCAGGCCGCGAACATCCGCCGGGCGCTCGACGCCGAGCTGGCGTTCTACTCCCGGGTGTTCGGGTTCGCGCTGCCGCCGGAGGAGGGCATCGAGCCGGTCCCCGTCGAGAACCTGTGAGTCCCGGGCACTTCGTCGCCCGCGTCACCCTGGACCCGGACGCGCCCACCGACGGCTACCCGTTCGACCTGGGGGTCGTGCGGTGGCTGCGGGCGCACGGCGGGCTCGCCCTCTACCCGGGTGTCACGTTCCTGGTGGGGGAGAACGGTTCCGGCAAGTCCACGTTCGTCGAGGCGCTGGCGGTCGCGCTGGGGCTGAACGCCGAGGGCGGCTCGCGGTCGTTCCGGTTCGCGACGCGGGCGAGCGAGTCCGACCTGGGGTCGCACCTGCGGCTGGCGCGCCGGCCCGGCCGGGAACGGAGCAGCTTCTTCCTGCGCGCCGAGTCGTACTACAACGTGGCGACGGAGGTGGAGCGCCTCGACCGGGAGGGCGGCGGGCCGCCGTTGGCCCAGGCGTTCGGCGGCACGCCGCACGAGCGCAGCCACGGGGAGTCGTTCGTCGCGCTGATGACCCACCGGTTCACCCCGCGCGGGCTCTACCTGCTCGACGAGCCGGAGGCCGCGCTGTCGGTCACCGGGGCCCTGGCGGTGCTGGCCCGGATGGTGGACCTGACCGCGCGGGGCAGCCAGTTCGTGGTCGCCACCCACTCGCCGGTCCTGCTCGCGCTGCCCGGCGCGACGATCCTGCAGCTCGACGACGACGGCGCGGTCCGCCGCGTCGGCTACGACGAGGCGCTCCCGGTCGCCCTGACCCGCAGCTTCCTCGCCGACCCGGACGCGTTCCTGCGGCACCTGTAGACGGCGACGGGCCCGGGAGGACGAGGTGTCCTCCCGGGCCCGGGCACCGGGGCTCAGACCGGGGCGCCGCCGGCGGGTGCCGGCGTCGGAGCGGCCTGCGGGGTGGCCTTGCGCGGCCCCTGCGACAGCCGCTTCTCCACCAGCCGCGACAGGCCGGTCAGGATCAGGCACAGCCCGATGTAGAGGACCGCGACGACCAGCGCGACCTGCAGGATCGGCGATCCGAGCTGCACCTGGCTGCCGAGCTGGCGGGCCACGAGCAGCAGCTCCTCGTAGAGGATCAGGAAGCCGAGCGCGGTGTCCTTGAGGACCACCACCAGCTGCGACAGGATCGTCGGCAGCATCGACCGGACCGCCTGCGGGAGCAGCACCGAGGACATCACCTGGGTCTTGCGCAGCCCCAGGGCGTAGGCGGCCTCGCTCTGTCCGCGCGGGACCGCGTTGATCCCGGCGCGGAACACCTCGGCGAGCACCGAGCCGTTGTAGAGCATCAGGCCGAGCACGACGGCCCAGAACGCGGAGATCTCGATGCCCGCGCCCTGCGACATCCCGTAGTACATGATGAAGATCAGGACCAGCAGCGGGACGGCGCGGAAGAACTCCACGACCACCGTGCACGGGACCCGGACCCAGGCGTGGTCCGACAGCCGTCCGGCGGCGAACACCGCCCCGAACACCAGCGACAGGACCGCCGCGACGAGGAAGGCACGGACGGTGTTCCACAGCCCGTCGAGGATGCGGACCTGGATCGCCTCGTAGGTGATCCAGTCCCACATCCGGCCGCTGAACTGGCCGGTGGCCCAGAAGCGGTAGAGGACGAACCCGAGGGCCGCCAGGATCACCGCGACCCCGACGACGCCGATCGTGCGGTTGCGGGCGCGGGCCGCGGGGCCCGGGATGTCGTAGAGGACCGAGCTCATCGGGCCACCCCCCAGCGGGCGTCGAGGCGGCGCTGGACCCAGGTCAGCGGGGCCACCAGGATCACGAAGATCAGCGCCACCCACAGCAGCCCGACGAGCACGTTGTAGCCGCGCTCGGAGAGGTTCTGGTAGATGCCGCCGGCCTGGAACACCGAGAAGCCGGACGCGATCGTGGTGTTCTTCAGCAGCGCGATCTGGATGTTCGTCATCGGCGGGACGGTGGCGCGCACCGCCTGCGGGAGCACCACCTGGCCGAGGGTCTGGGTGAAGGTGAAGCCCAGCGCCCGCGACGCCTCCGCCTGCCCGACCGGGACCGTGTTGATGCCCGACCGCACGACCTCGCACACGAACGCGGCGGTGTAGAGGCTCAGGCCGACGCTCGCGAGCGCGAAGAAGCTGAGCTGGACGAGCTCGAGCCGTGGGTAGGCGAACGCGAAGAAGAACAGCACCAGCGTCAGCGGGGTGTTCCGCAGGATCTGCACGTAGCCGGTGCCGAAGGCACGCAGCGCGGGGACGGGGCTGACCCGCATGCCCGCGATCAGCGTGCCCAGCAGCAGCGATCCGATCGCGGCGACGACGAAGAGGCCGATCGTGCCGGCGAACCCGCCGACGTAGAGGTCGAGGTTGTCCAGCAGGACATCCACCGGGCGGCTCTCCTTTCTCTGGTCCCGACGTGTCTGGACCCGACGCGGCCCGGCGGAGTGGTGACGAGGTCACCGCCCCACCGGGCCGCGGTCGGGATCAGTAGCGCTCGATGGCCGGCGGCTGGGCCTGGGTACCGGACTTGCCCAGGGTGCCGTCGTAGATGGTCTTCCAGGTGCCGTCGTCGATCGCGGCCTGCAGCAGGTCGTTGATCTTGTTGCGGAGCGCGGTGTCGGCCTTCGGGACGCCGATGCCGTAGGGCTCGGAGGAGAACTTCTCCCCGACGACCTTCAGCTGCTCCGGGTTCTGCGCGGCGTAGCCGAGCAGGATCGCGTCGTCGGTGGTGACGGCGTCGACCTGGTTGTTGATCAGCTGGTCGACGCACTGGGTGTAGGTCTGGAACTCCACGACCTGGTCGGTGAGCTTCTGGTCCTTCACCCGCTGGATCGGGGTGGAGCCGGTGACCGAGCAGACCCGCTTGCCCTGCAGCGTCTGCGGGCCGGTGATCGTGTTGTCGTCGGCACGCACGAGCAGGCTCTGGCCCGCGACGTAGTACGGCCCGGCGAACCCGACGCGCTGCTTGCGCTTGTCGTTGATCGTGTAGGTGCCGACGTAGTAGTCGACGTCGCCGCGCTCGATGTTGTCCTCGCGGGCCGCCGACGGGATGACCTTGTACTCGATCTGCTCGGGGGAGAAGCCGAGACCGCCCGCGACCATCCGGGCGATGTCGATGTCGAACCCGGAGAACTCGTTGGTGGTGGCGTCGCGGAAGCCCAGGTTCGGCTGGTCGTCCTTGACACCGATCACGACGCGGCCGCGCTGCTTCATGGCGTCGAACGTGGGGGAGCCCTCGACGGTCACGTTCTGCGCGACGGTCGGCTGGTAGCCCGAGCTCTCGGCGCCGGGTGTGCCCTCGCGGCCGCAGCCGGCCAGGGCGAGGGTGGCGGCCAGGGCGGCCGCCACCAGGATGCGGGTTCTCTTCACGGTTCGCTCCGCTCGTCGGGGGGTGGTGGTGGAAGGCGTCCTCAGTGCGAGAGGATCTTGCCGAGGAAGTCCTTGGCACGGTCGCTGCGCGGGGCGGTGAAGAACTCGTCCGGGGTCGCGTCCTCGACGATCTCGCCGTCGCTCATGAACACGACGCGGTGCGCGGCCCGGCGGGCGAAGCCCATCTCGTGGGTCACGACGACCATCGTCATGCCCTCCTTGGCCAGCGAGGTCATGGTGTCGAGCACCTCGTTGACCATCTCCGGGTCGAGCGCCGAGGTCGGCTCGTCGAAGAGCATCACCTTCGGCTTCATGGCCAGCGCGCGGGCGATCGCCGCGCGCTGCTGCTGGCCGCCGGACAGCTGCGCCGGGTACTTGTCGCGCTGGTTGGCGATGCCGACACGCTCCAGCAGCGCCAGACCAGTCTTCTCGGCCTCGGCCTTGGACACCCCGCGCACCTTCAGCGGTGCGAGGGTGACGTTCTCCAGGATCGTCTTGTGCGCGAACAGGTTGAACGACTGGAAGACCATGCCGACGTCGGCGCGCAGGGCGGCCAGCGCCTTGCCCTCCGCCGCCAGCGCGGTGCCGTCGATCTCGATCGTGCCGGTGTCGATCGGCTCGAGCCGGTTGATCGTGCGGCAGAGTGTGGACTTGCCGGAACCGGAGGGGCCGAGGACGACGACGACCTCCCCACGGGCGACGTCCAGATCGATGTCGCGCAGCACGTGGAGGTCGCCGAAGTGCTTCTGCACCCCGGCCATCCGCACCATGGGTGTGCTGGACGCGGGCGGGCTGGTCATGCTGCCTCCGGACATGGCGAGAGCCTGGACGGAACGGACATGCGAGTCCACCACCTTGAGGAACCTTTAAGGTCTCGGCCACGTAACGGAAAGGGCGGCCACCGGTGCACATCCTGCTGATCGAGGACGACGACCGGGTCGCCGCCGCGCTGCGCCCGGCACTGCACCGGCACGGGATGACCACGACCCGCCTGGACCACGGCCGCGGCGCCGTGGACCACCTCGACGGCGTCGACGTCGTGCTGCTCGACCTGGGGCTGCCCGACGCCGACGGGCTCGACGTCTGCCGGGCGATCCGCGCCGTCTCCGAGGTCCCGGTGCTGATGGTGACCGCTCGCGGCGAGGTCACCGACCGCATCGCCGGGCTGCACACCGGCGCCGACGACTACCTGGTCAAGCCCTACGACATCGGGGAGCTCGTGGCCCGGGTGCACGCGGTGCAGCGCCGCCGCAAGATCGGCGACGACGGCACCGTCGTCCCGGCCGGGTCGGCCCCGGTGACCGTCGGCGACGTCCGCGTCGACCCCGAGCGGTACGAGGTCACCGTCGCCGGGGAGCAGGTGGTGCTCACCCGCAAGGAGTTCCAGGTGCTGTCCCTGCTCGCCCGCGCCGACGGCGCCGTCTGCACCCGCGCCCAGATCGTCGCCGAGGTGTGGGGGCGCGGCTGGGCGGGCGCGAACCGGACCCTCGACGTGCACGTGGCGACCCTGCGGACCAAGCTCGGCCGCCCCGAGCTGGTGCGGACCGTCCGCGGCGTCGGGTACCGCTTCGCCGCCACCGAGGACTGAGAGGGGAACGGCGACGTGCGCAGCCGGCTGCTGCTGGTCGTGCTCGTGCTCGTCGGGCTGCTCGCCGCCGGGCTGGGCGTCCCGCTGGCCTGGACCGCCGCCCAGCGGGCCCAGGAGGAGGTCTTCACCGACCGCCTCACCGACACCATCTCCTTCGCCTCCACCGCCCAGCGCCCGCTCATCGAGACCCCCGCGGGCAGCTCCGCGCTCGCCACGTTCACCGACGAGATCACCCGCTACGACGACGTCTACGGCGTCGCGGTGCTCGTCCTCGACCGGACGGGGCGCACGGTGACCGCCTCCCGCCCGGCCGACCGGCTGCCCGAGCTGGGCGACTACGCCGTCGACCGGACCGAGGTCGCGCTCGCCGGGCGCCGCTCCTCGACCTACCCGCTGCTCATGCCGTGGGACGACCGGCCGCTGGTGCTGGCCGAGCCGGTACTCGTCGACGGCGAGGTCGTCGGCGCGGTGGTGACGGTGTCCCCGACCGACGCCCTGCGGGCCGAGGCGGTGCGCACCTGGTCGCTGATCGCCGGGGCCGCGGTGTTCGCGCTGCTCGCCGGGATCCTGGTCGCGCTGCCGCTGACCGCCTGGGTGCTGCGCCCGGTCCGCCGGCTCGACGAGGCGATGGACCGGGTCGGGACGGCCGTCCTCGCCGGGGGGCCGCCCGGTCCGCCGTCGCGGCGCAGCGGCCCGCCGGAGCTGCGCTCGCTGGCCGAGTCGTTCGACCGGATGACCGAGACGGTGCGCGAGGCGCTCGGCGCCCAGCGCGCGTTCGTCGCCGACGCCTCCCACCAGCTGCGCAACCCGCTCACCGCGCTGCGGCTGCGGCTGTCCAACCTCGACGGGCACGTCGACCCGGCCGCCGCCGACGACCACCTCGCGGCGATGGAGGAGGCCGAGCGACTGTCCCGGGTGCTCGACGGACTGCTCGCGCTGGCCCGCGCCGAGCGCGCGGTGGAGGACCCGGGCGTCGCCGAGGACACCGACCTCGACGTCGTCGTCGCCGAACGGGTGGACAACTGGCGGCCGCTCGCCGAGCACTCCGGGATCGAGCTGCGCCGCAGCGGCCCACGCGGCCTGCACGCCCTGATCGGCGAGCCCGCGCTGGAGTCGGTGCTCGACGCGCTGCTGGACAACGCGCTCAAGTACACACCGCCCGGGCGACGGGTGCGGGTCGCGACGCTGCGCACCGCCGACCGGATCGGGGTCAGCGTCGTCGACGGCGGCCCCGGCCTCGCGCGCGAGGACCGGGCGCGCGCCACCGACCGGTTCTGGCGGGCACCCGGGCAGGCCAACGTCGAGGGCAGCGGGCTCGGCCTGGCCATCGCGGTGCGGACCGCGGCCGCGGCCGGCGGGAGCCTGCAGCTGAGCGACGCACCCGGCGGCGGGCTCCGGGTCACACTGTGGCTGCGGCCCGCGCCCTCCGCGGTGCGTGACCGACCCCCGGCCCCCGGAGAGGACGTGTGAGGAATGCGGATCGGCGAGCTCGCGGAACGCACCGGCGTGAGCGCACGCATGCTGCGCTACTACGAGCAGCAGGGTCTCCTCGCCCCGACCCGCGGCAGCGGCGGCCAGCGGGAGTACGGGACACCGGAGGTCGAGCGCGTCGCCCTGCTGCGGACGCTGTTCGACGCCGGCCTGTCGAGCCGCACGATCGCCCGGCTGCTGCCGTGCGTGGACACCCCGAGCCTGCGGACCGCCGAGGACGCCTTCGCGACGATGGCCCGTGAGCGGGACCGGCTGCGCGAGGCGATGGGGACCCTCGGGACCGCCGTCGACGCCCTGGAACGCCTCATGGCCGGGAACAGCGAGCACCGGGCCGCCCTCGCCGCCGCGCGCCCGGCCGGGTCCGCCGACCGGTGACCTGGGACACGATCACTGGAACCTGACACCGGTGGCAGGTCATAGCGTGCCGGCGTGGTCAACGCATACGGATACCGCGCCTTCGGCGGCCCCGACGTCCAGGAGTTCCTCGACCGCCCCGCCCCGGTGCCGGGTGCGCACGAGGTCGCGCTCGCCGTCGCCGTCGCCGGGGTCAACCCCCTCGACCACGTCCTGCGCGCCGGCGGGGTGCCGATGATCAACGGGCACCTCCCGTTCCCCCAGGTCCTCGGGATGGAGGCCGCGGGGGTGGTCACGGCGGTCGGGACCGCCGTGACGGGCCTCGCGGTCGGGGACAGGGCGTTCGGGTTCGCCCTCACCGGCGCCGGGACCTACGCCACCGACACGTTGCTGCTCGGCTCGGCCACGGCCCGAACGCCGGACGCGCTGTCCGACGAGTGGGCGGCCACCGTGCCGGTCGCCGGGACCACCGCGCTCGACGTCGTCGACCAGCTGGCACTGCCGCGCGGTGGCCGGTTGCTGGTCAACGGGATCGGCGGGGGCGTGGGGCTGGCCGTCGCCCAGCTGGCCCGCGCCGGTGGGCTCGAGGTGATCGGTACCGCGGGCGTGACCAAGCGCGACGTCGTCACCGGGACCGGGGCGGTGTTCGTGGACCACCGCGCGCCCGGTGCGATCGACCGGCTGCGCGCGTTCGCCCCCGGCGGCTTCGACGGCGTCGTGGACCTCGTGGGCGGCGCGTCGCTGCGTGCCGTCGCACCGCTCGCCGCCACGCCACGGGCCGTGGTCTCGGTCGGGGACCCCACGGTCGGTGAGGTCGGCGGCGTCGTCGTGGAGCGCCACACCGACCGCCGGACCCTGGAGCGGGTCGCGGCGCTGATGGTGCAGGGCGTCCTCGACCCGCACGTCACGGCGGTGTACCCCTTCGACCGGGCGGCACAGGCCCTGGCGCGGGTGGAGGACGGGCACGCGACGGGGAAGACGGTGCTCGACCTGTCCGCGCGGGGTCAGCGAGGTCAGCGAGGTCAGTAGCCCTTGGTGGCCCGGTAGAACTCGACGGCGCCCTCGTGCAGCGGGATCGGCTGGGTGCCGATGGCCGAGCGCGAGTCGACGGTCACCGCGGCCGGGCTGGCCTGCGTCAGCCGGGGCTGCTCGTCGAAGGCCGCCCGGATCAGCGCGCGGGCCAGGTCGGCGTCCATCCCCTCGGTGACCAGCAGCGCGTTGCGCACCGACAGGCACGACACCGGGCCGGGCAGCCCGTAGGTGTTCGCCGGGACCGTCGCCACGGAGTAGACGGGGTACCGCTCGCGCATCCGGTCGAGCACCCCGCCGAGCTCCAGCAGCCGGATCGGGACCCGGGCGGCCAGCTCCCGCACGCCGTCGGTGGGCACCCCGCCGGACCAGAAGAACGCGTCGAGACGGCCCTCGACCAGCGCCGTCGCCGCGTCCGGCAGCCCCAGCTCCGCGCGGGTGCCCAGGCCCGCGACACCGATCCCGGCGACGTCGAGCAGCCGGATCGCGATCGGCTGGTAGCCGCTGCCGCCCGGGCCGATCGACACCCGTCGTCCGCGCAGGTCGGCGATGCTGCGCAGGCCGGAGTCGGCACGCACGACGAGGTGGGTGACGTCGTCGTAGAGCCGGGCCAGTGCGCGGGGCTCGGTCGGGCCGGTGACGCGCGCGGCGACGTCGGCGGCCACGTCGACCTGGCTGATCGCGACCGCCGCCCGCCCGTCGGTCAGCAGCTCCATGTTCTGTGCGCTGCCCGCGGTCTCCAGCACCCGGGGGGCGGCGGGGAGCCCGAGGCGTTCGTGCCAGATCTCGGACAGCGTGCGCGCGAGGTTGATGTACACCCCCGGCTGCACCCCGCCCGCGATCACCAGCGGCTCGGCGGGCCGCGGTCCGGTGCAGCCCGGGAGCACCGCCCCCGCACCCAGTACGACGCCCGCACCCAGCAGGGCGCGCCGCGTCAGCGGGGGACCGGACCGGTGCATCGGGCCATCATCCCCGACGGCCCCGTCCCGGCGCCGTTCGCCGGGGCGCCTACCCTCGGGTGTGTGAGCCGCAGCTACACCGTGCGCACCTACGGGTGCCAGATGAACGTGCACGACTCGGAGCGGATGGCAGGTCTGCTGGAGGACGCCGGGTACGCCCGGGCCGAGGACCCCGACACCGCCGACGTCGTCGTGTTCAACACCTGCGCGGTGCGGGAGAACGCGGACAACAAGCTCTACGGCAACCTCGGGCACCTGCGCCCGCGCAAGGTCGCCAACCCGGACATGCAGATCGCCGTCGGCGGTTGCCTGGCCCAGAAGGATCGCGACACGATCACCCGGCGGGCGCCGTGGGTCGACGTCGTGTTCGGCACGCACAACGTGCACGCACTGCCGACCCTGCTGGAGCGCGCCCGGCACAACGACGAGGCCCAGGTCGAGATCGCCGAGGCGCTCGAGGTGTTCCCCTCGACGCTGCCCGCGCGCCGCGACTCCGCCTACGCCGGCTGGGTGTCGATCTCGGTGGGCTGCAACAACACCTGCACGTTCTGCATCGTGCCGTCGCTGCGCGGCAAGGAGCGCGACCGCCGCCCCGGCGACGTGCTCGCCGAGGTGCAGACCCTCGCCGCCGACGGCGTGCTGGAGGTGACCCTGCTCGGGCAGAACGTGAACGCCTACGGCTCGGACATGGGTGACAGGCAGGCGTTCTCGAAGCTCCTGCGGGCCTGCGGCGAGGTCGAGGGGCTGGAGCGGGTGCGGTTCACCAGCCCGCACCCGCGCGACTTCACCTCCGACGTCATCGCCGCGATGGCGCAGACCCCGAACGTCTGCCCGCAGCTGCACATGCCCCTGCAGTCCGGCTCCGACGACGTCCTGCGCCGGATGCGTCGCAGCTACCGCTCGGAGCGGTTCCTCTCGATCCTGGCCGAGGTGCGGGAGTCGATCCCGCACGCGGCGATCACCACCGACATCATCGTCGGGTTCCCGGGCGAGACCGAGCAGGACTTCGCCGACACCCTCGACGTCGTCGAGCGGGCCCGGTTCGCCGCGGCGTTCACCTTCCAGTACTCGAAGCGGCCCGGCACCCCGGCCGCGGACCTGCCCGACCAGCTGCCCAAGGCCGTCGTGCAGGAGCGCTACGAGCGCCTCGTCGCGCTGCAGGAGCGGATCTCCTGGGAGGAGAACCGCACGCAGGAGGGCACGGTGGTGGAGCTGCTGGTGTCCACCGGCGAGGGCCGCAAGGACGCGGCGACCGCCCGCCTCACCGGTCGTGCCCGGGACGGGCGGCTGGTGCACTTCGCCCCCGGTACCGCGACCGGCATCCGGCCCGGGGACGTCGTCACCGTCCGGATCGACCGGGGCGCCCCGCACCACCTCGTCGCCGACGGCGGCGTGCTCACCCACCGCCGCACCCGCGCCGGCGACGCCGCCGAGGCCGGCGAGCGCCCGTCCGGGGCACCCACCACGCTGGGGCTGCCGGCGTTCGGCGCTCCGGCGTCCGAGCCGGCTCCCGCCGCGCCGTCCTGCGGCGTCCCCGCCACCACCGGAGGTCCCCGATGAGCGACGTGTCCCCGCAGACCCGCGCCGAGATCGACCGGGCCGGGCGCGGCGTCGCCCGCCGGATCGACCCCGGCTCGCGCGCCATGCTGATCGCGGTGGCGATCGTCGCCGCGGTCGCCGCGCTGCTGCTGCCGTGGGTGGCGGGCACCCCGGGCTGGCAGGTGCTGTCCTCGGGCACCTCCGGGCCGCTCCCGACGCTGTTCTCGTTCACGATGACCGGGTTCGCCGTCGTGGTGTCGGCCGCGGCGCTGCTGACCCGGCTGTGGGCACTCGCGTGGTTCGCGGCCTTCGGCTGCGGGATCTCCTCGGTGAACGGGCTGTGGGCGATCTGGTCGCAGCAGACCGGCGCCGAGGCCGGGCCCGGGTTCGGGATGGTCCTCGGCGTGGTCGCCGTGGTGCTGCTGACCTTCGTGTGGGCGGGCGCCGCGCTGCAGCGCGACTGACCCCCTACCGCTCGTCGACCGCCTGCTCGGCGGCGGTGAGCCACTCCCGCCACTGTGCCGCCTGCGCGCGGGCCTGCTCGGCGCGCCTGCGGTCACCGGCCGCCCCGGCCTTCTCCGCCTGCGCCTCGAACTGCTCGACCCGCGCCCGGAACTGCTCGACGCGTGCCTGGGTCTCGGGGTCGGTGCGGCGCCACTGCGCGTCCGCGGCGGCGGCGACCTTGTCCTCGATCCCGCGCAGCCGTCCCTCCAAGGTGCGGATCTCCTCGCGCGGGACCTTGCCGATGGCCTCCCAGCGCTCCTGGATCTCGCGCAGCCGGGCCCGTGCGCCGTCCGGGTCGGACAGGTCGATCGTCTCGGCCTCGGCGAGCAGCGCCCGCTTCGCCTCGGCGTTCTCGGCGAACTCGGTGTCGCGGGCGGAGAAGTGCTCGCCGCGGCGGGCGAAGAAGCGGTCCTGCGCGCCGCGGAAGCGGGCCCACAGTGCGTCGTCGGCCTCGCGGTGGGCGCGGCCCGCCGCCTTCCACTCGGTCATCAGGTCGCGGTAGGCGGCCGCGGTCGCGTTCCACTCGTCGGAGTCGGCGAGGGCCTCGGCCTGCGCGACGAGCTCCTCCTTGCGGGCCTTCGCGGTGACCCGCTGGCGGTCGAGGTCGGCGAAGTGGGAGCCGCGCCGCCGGTTGAACGCCTCGCGGGCCTTCGAGAAGCGCTTCCACAGCTGCTCGTCGGTCTTCTTGTCGACGCCGCGGATGGTGCGCCACTCGTCGAGGATCGCCTTGTACCGGTCCCCGGCCTGCTTCCACTGGGTGGAGTCCACGGCCATCTTCTCGGCCTCGACGGCGAGCGCCTCCTTGCGGGCGACGGCGTCGTGCCGGGCGCGCTCGCGCTCCTCCTTCGCCGCGCTGACGCCCTGCTCGGCGAGGCCGACCAGCTCGTCGAGCCGCGTGCGCAGGGCGGGCACGTCCCCGACCACGTGCGCGGAGTCGAGGCCGTCGCGCAGCGCGGTCAGCGCGGTCAGTGACGCCTTCGCATCCCCGCCGCCGGCGATCCGCGCGGCGAGCACCTCGGTCTCGGTGACCAGCGCGTCGAACCGCTTCGCGTAGTGCTCCAGGCCCTCGGCGGGCGGCCCGGCCTGGTAGGAGCCGACGACCCGCTCGCCGTCGGCGGTGACCAGGGTGATGGTGCCGTCGTCGTCGGCGCGGCCCCAGCGGCCCGGGTCGTCTGCCGCGGAGGGCACCGGGGACGGCAGGGCGGCGGGCGGTGCGGGTGGTGCGACCGCGGCCGGGGTGGGCACGGGTCGGGCGGCGGGCGGCGGTCCGGGCCGGGGCGGCCCCGGCTTCGGCGGGGTGGGCCGGGTGGGCTCGGCACCCTGTCCTGCAGCGTCGGTCGCGTGGGTCTCGGACACCGGTAGGTCCTCCTCGTTCGGCCCGCCGCGGGGCGGGCGCCCCGTGCGGACGTCCGTCCGGGGCCGTGCGCGCACCGGATCCTCGCGCGGTGCGGAGGCCGGAACGGCGATTCAAGCAGGTCCACCGCCCTCGGGGGAACCGCGTGCCCTCCGGCCGGGTACGGGAGTCGTGGCCGCGGGCGCTGATTACCCTCGGAGCCCGTGCCCGCCGCGATCGCCGTCCTGCCCCAGCCCCCGCTCCTCGTCCCCGCCCTGAGCGGCGACGCGGCGGTCGAGACCGAGGGGCTGCGCGAGGCCGTCGTCGCCGCGGTGACGGGTCTCGCCGCGGCGGCCCAGCGCTGGGTCGTCGTCGGCGCCGACCCCGGCGGGCGGCGCACCGTGGACCCGGGCACCCGCGGCACCTTCGCCGGCTACGGCCGCGACGTCCCCGTCGCGCTGCCCGGCCCGGCCGGTCCGGACGAGGGCGCCGAGCTGCCGCTGCCGCTGCTGGTCGCGGCCTGGGCGGCCCCGGCCGGGGTCGGCTCGGCGCGCGGCGAGCTCGTCGCACCGGACACCCCGGTCGCGGACTGCCTGGCGCTGGGCGCCGAGCTGGCCGGCGAGGGGGTGGGGCTGCTCGTCGTCGGTGACGGCGCGGCCAAGCACACCGCGAAGGCCCCCGGCGGGTTCGACGGCCGGGCCGAAGCGTTCGACGCCGTCGTCGCCGCCGCGTTCGACGCCGGTGATCCCGAGCCGCTCGCCCGGCTCGACCCGGACGGCGCCGCCGCGCTCTGGGCCTCGGGCCGCGCGCCGTGGCAGGTGCTGGCCGGTGCCGCGCGCGGGCGCTCCTGGACGGCGGCGCACCGGCACACCTCGATGCCCTACGGCGTCGCCTACCACGTGGCGCTGTGGGAACCGGCGTGAGCGCGCCACCACCGGCTGCACCACCGCCGGCCGCGCCGGCACCGGCCGCACCGCCGCTGGTCGCCGTCGTCGGGCCGACCGCGACCGGGAAGTCGGACCTGGGCCTGGAGCTGGCACTGGCGCTGGACGGCGACGTCGTCAACGCCGACGCCATGCAGCTCTACCGCGGTCTGGACATCGGCACCGCGAAGCTCGCCCCGCACGAGCGGCGCGGCGTCGTCCACCACCAGCTCGACGTCCTCGACGTCACCGAGACCGCCTCGGTCGCGGCCTACCAGCGGGCGGCCCGCGCGGTCATCGAGGAGCTGCGCGCCGCCGGGCGCACCCCGGTGCTGGTCGGCGGCTCGGGGCTCTACGTGCAGGCCGTGCTCGACGAGCTGGAGTTCCCCGGCACCGACCCGGAGCTGCGCGCCGAGCTGGAGGCCGAGCTGGAACGTGACGGGTCCGGCGCGCTGCACGCCCGCCTCGCCGCGGCCGACCCGGTCGCCGCCGAGCAGGTGCTGCCCTCGAACGGCCGGCGGATCGTCCGCGCGCTGGAGGTGATCGCACTGACCGGCAGGCCGTTCCGCGCGACCCTGCCCGGTGCCGGCGTCCCCCGCTACGACGCCGTGCTGCTCGGCGTGGACCGCGACGTCGCCGAGCTCGACGAGCGGGTCGCGCTGCGGGTGGACCGGATGCTCGACGACGGCCTGGTCGACGAGACCCGCGCGCTGCTCCCGCGCGGGCTCGCCCACGGCCGCACCGCGTCCCGCGCGCTGGGCTACCGGCAGGTGATCGAGGCCCTCGACCGCGACCCCGACCACCCCGACCTCGCCGTCGTCCGGGAGGAGACGGTCCGCGCGACCCGGCGGTTCGTGCGCCGCCAGCGCTCCTGGTTCCGCCGGGACCGGCGCATCCACTGGCTCGACGGCGCCGACCCGGACCTGGTGGCCTCGGCGCGTGCGGTGCTCGCTCGTAGGCTGGTGGCATGACCGGCGGCATCGCGTTCAGCAAGGGGCACGGCACGCAGAACGACTTCGTGGTGCTGCCCGACCCGGACGCCGCGCTCGACCTCACCCCGGCCCGGGTCTCCGCGGTGTGCGACCGCCGCCGCGGCCTCGGCGCGGACGGGGTGCTGCGGGTCGTGCGCTGGGCGAAGCTCGCCGGTGAGCCCGGCGTCGGGGAGCCCGTCGACGGCGTCGAGTGGTTCATGGACTACCGCAACGCCGACGGCTCGCTCGCCGAGATGTGCGGCAACGGCCTGCGTGTGTTCGCCCGCTACCTGCACGAGCGCGGCTGGGCCACGGGTGGCCCGGTCGGCACCCGCAACGGGGTGCTCGACACCGCCGTCGGGCCGGACGGGGTCTCGGTCGGGCTCGGGACGGTCGGCGTCGGCCCGGCGTCGGTCGCCACCAGCGGCGACGCGCGCTTCGACGGCATCGCCCTCGACGTCGGGAACCCGCACCTGGCCTGCGTCACCGCGGCCGACCCGGACACCCTCGACCTGACCCGCGCGCCCTCCTACGACCCGGCGCTGTTCCCGAACGGGGTGAACGTCGAGTTCCTGACCCCGCTGGACGGCCCCGCCGACGGCGGCCGCATCCGGATGCGGGTGCACGAACGCGGTGTGGGGGAGACCCGCTCCTGCGGCACCGGGACCGTCGCGGCCGCCGTGGCCGCGCTGCGGCACGCCGGGCACACCGCCGGGGACGTGCAGGTCACCGTTCCGGGCGGGTTGCTGCGGGTGACGGTGGAGGCCGGCACCGACGAGCGGACCGGGCCCACGACGCTGCACGGCCCCGCGGTGCTGCTCGCCTCCGGCGAGCTGGACCGTGCGTGGTGGGACGCTCCCGCCTGAGGCCCGCGAATCGGGGCGGACACGAGTCCCGCGACGTGGGAGGATGGGGGCGAGATGACTGATGCCCACACGCACCCCTCCGTGACCCCTTCCACGTCGAACCCGGTTCCGACGGGTGGCGAGCTCGACCTGGAGGAGCGCACGTCGCTGCGCCGGATCCACGGGCTGTCCACCGAGCTCACCGACATCACCGAGGTCGAGTACCGCAAGCTCCAGCTGGAGCGGGTCGTGCTCGTCGGTGTCTGGACCGAGGGCACGGCCGAGCAGGCCGACAACTCGATGACCGAGCTGGCCCGCCTCGCCGAGACCGCCGGTTCCGAGGTGATGGACGGCCTCGTGCAGCGCCGCTCCAGCCCGGACCCGGCCACGTTCATCGGCTCCGGCAAGGTCGAGGAGCTGCTCGGGGTCGTCCGCGCCACCGGCGCCGACACCGTGATCTGCGACGGCGAGCTGTCACCCGGCCAGCTCCGTCAGCTGGAGGAGCGGCTCAAGGTCAAGGTCATCGACCGGACCGCGCTGATCCTCGACATCTTCGCCCAGCACGCCCGCTCCCGGGACGGCAAGGCCCAGGTCGAGCTCGCGCAGCTGTCCTACCTGCTGCCGCGGCTGCGCGGCTGGGGTGAGGCGCTGTCCCGGCAGGTCGGTGGCCGGGCCGCGGGCGGCGTCGGTATCGGTGGCCGTGGCCCCGGTGAGACGAAGATCGAGCTGGATCGGCGCCGCATCCGCGCGCGGATGTCGAAGCTGCGCCGCGAGATCGGTGCGATGCGCCAGGTCCGCGAGACCCAGCGCGGCAGCCGTCGCCGCAACGAGATCCCCTCGGTCGCGATCGTCGGCTACACCAACGCGGGCAAGTCGAGCCTGCTCAACCAGCTCACCGACGCCGGGGTTCTGGTGCAGGACGCGTTGTTCGCGACGCTGGACCCGACCACCCGCAAGGCACAGACGCCCGACGGGCACGACTACACCCTCACCGACACCGTCGGGTTCGTGCGGCACCTGCCGCACCAGCTCGTCGAGGCGTTCCGCTCCACGCTGGAGGAGGCCGCCCGGGCCGACCTGCTGGTGCACGTCGTCGACGGGTCCGACCCGCTGCCCGACGACCAGATCGCCGCGGTCCGTCAGGTGCTCGTCGAGGTGGGGGAGGCCGCGGGCGACACGATGCCCCCCGAGCTGCTCGTGATCAACAAGATCGACGCGGCCGGTGACCTCGCGCTGGCCCGGCTGCGGCACGCCCAGCCGGACGCCGTGTTCGTCTCGGCACACAGCGGCACCGGGATCGACCGGCTCCGCGAGCACATCGCCGAGCGCCTGCCGCGCCCGGACTACGAGGTCGACCTCCTGCTGCCCTACACCGAGGGTGCGCTGGTCGCGCGGCTGCACGACGACGGCGAGATCCTCGCCGAGTCCCACACCGCCGACGGCACCCGGATCCGGGCGCGGGTGAAGCCGGAGCTGGGCACCGCGGTGCTGCCGTTCGCGGTGGCGGGCTCTGCCGTCCCGATCGGGACCGGCGCCGACCTGCCGGCGACGGCAGCGGGCCACTGAATGGGCGGCCGGGTGGGCGGCCGCGTCCGGGGGTCGTGGCCCGCCGCCTGACCATTGTCGTCTGCCTGACCACTGTCCTCTGCCTGGCCGGTGCGCTCACGGGTGCGGCCGCGCCGCCGCCCGGGGCGCACCCGGTCTGCACCGTCGACGATCCGCGGCTGGCGGAGCTGTCCGGGCTGGTCGCGCAGGGCCCGCCCGGCGGAGCCCCGCAGCGGTACCACGCGATCGTCGACGGCGGGGGGACCGCGCGGACGTTCACCCTGGACCCGTCCGGCTGCGCAGTCACCGGAACCCGGCAGGCCGACGTCCCGGTCACCGACGTCGAGGACCTCGGGCTCGGGCCGGGCGGGGATCTCTGGCTCGCCGACACCGGTGACAACGGGGCACAGCGTGGCTCGGTCCGGCTCGTCGTGCTGCCCCCGGCCGGGCCGCCACGCGTGTACGACCTGGACTATCCGGACGGTCCGCGCGACGTCGAGGCGCTGCTGGTCGGCGACGACGGCGTGCCCCTGCTGGTGGACAAGACCACCGGGGCCGCCGGGGTGTACCGACCCGACGCACCGCTGCGCGAGGGCGGGGGCCCGGTCCCGCTGCGTCGGGTGGCACAGGTCGTGCTGCCCTGGTCGGGCACCGGTGGCGGGCCGCTCGGGGCTGCCGGATCCCGCACGATCACCGGCGGCGGGGTCTCACCGACCGGGGCCGACGGCGGACGCGCCGCCGTGCTGCGGACCTACACCGACGCCTGGGTGTTCCCGCTGCCCGTCGGCGGACCGGCGACGGCCGACGTGCTGGTCGCGGCGCTGGGCGGGGCACCACTGCCGGTGCCGTTGCCGGACGAGGCCCAGGGCGAGGCGATCGCCCCGGACGGCCGGGGTGCATTGCACTCCGGCAGCGAGGCCCGGGGCCCGACCGCGGCGGCGATCACCGTCGTCCCGGGCGCGGTGCCCGCGGCGACCGGCCCACGGGCACCGGTCGTGGCCCAGCCCGCCGAGGTGCCGGAGTACCGCACGTACCCGTCGTGGCTGCCCGCCGCGGGCGGGGCGGCGGTGCTCGCGGTGCTGCTGGTGACCGGTGCCGTCGCGATGTCCCTGCACGGACGGCGCCGCCGGTCCCGCTGACCGCGGGAACCGGGCGCCGCCGAGGAGGTCAGAGGCGGCGCAGGACCGCCACGACGCGGCCGAGGATCGACGCGTCGTCACCCGGGATCGGGTCGTAGGCGTCGTTCGCCGGCATCAGCCAGATGTGCCCGTCCTTGCGGCGGAACGTCTTCACCGTCGCCTCGCCGTCGATCATCGCGGCCACGATCTCGCCCTGCTCGGCCACCGGCTGCTGACGCACGACGACCCAGTCGCCGTCGGTGATCGCGGCGTCGACCATCGAGTCACCCTTGACGTTGAGCAGGAACAGCGTGCCCTCGCCGACGATCTCGCGCGGCAGCGGGAACACGTCCTGCACGGCCTGCTCGGCCAGGATCGGGCCACCGGCGGCGATGTCGCCGATGAGCGGCACGAACGCCGGCGCCGGCCGCGCGGAACGCAGCTCGGCGGTGTCGGCGTCGGAGTCCGACCCGTCGGTGCCGGCGATCTGCTCCGGGCTGCGGACGTCGACCGCGCGGGTGCGGTTCGGGTCGCGCCGGAGGAAGCCCTTGCGCTCCAGGGTCCGGAGCTGGTGGTGCACCGACGAGGTGGACGTGAGGCCCACCGCGTCACCGATCTCGCGGACGCTGGGCGGGTAGCCGTACCGGTCCACCCAGTCCCGGATGACGGCCAGGACCTTCTTCTGCCGCGGGGTCAGGCCGCGGGTGTCGGTCGCGGGGTCGGGGAACTCCCGGACCGTCGCGGATCCCCGGTCCGCGGCGGTGCCGGTCACGCCGGGACCACCGTGTCCGGTGTCGTCCGCTGCCATCGCATTCGCCTCCTCGGGGTACTTACGGCGACGACCCTAGCCGTCGCGGGCCCGTTCGCCAAACATGCGTTCGAAGTCGCCCGGGGCGTGTCGTGGATTCCGTCGGGCCGTGGTGGTAGAACATCGCACAGGCGTTCGATCGAACACCAGTTCGATCGGTCTGGTTCGATCGGATGCCGTCCGCGTCGCCGTCCGGCCGCGCGGGGCGACCGGCAGCGGGAACGGCAGTGGGGGTGGCGATCGTGGACGCAGCGGTCATCGGGGGTATGACGGTCATCGGACGGGCTCCGGTCGGCACCGCGGCCGGCGCGGTGCGGCCCGTACCGACGCCGGGTCCCGTGCGCCGCGTGGTGGCGGCGGTGGGTGTCCTGCTGGCCTCGGCGGCCGCGGTCGTCGCGCTCGGGGTGGTCGCCGACGTCGCCGCCCACGGCCCGGCCGTGCCGCCCGCGGTCGGCGCGCCACGCTGAGAGCGTCTCCGGCACGTGCGGTGACCTGCGGAGACGCGGTTGTTGTCGGTGTCGGGTGCTACACCGCTCGTACGCCCGTTCGACCGGGCTCGGGGAAGGGCCGGTCGGGAGCGGGGGAGACGAGACCGCCCGGGGGACGGGCGGTCCGACGGCAGGAGGAACCATGCGAGAGCTCGACGAGCGGATCCGCGACCACGGCGCGGTCGGCTGCCTGACCGGTGCCCCCGCGCCCGGCACCCCCACCTCGCGCGCCCGGCGCGCCGCCCGGGAGCGGGTGCGGGCGGCGGAGGGTGTGGCCGGTCCGGCCGGTGCCGGCTCGTCGGCCGTCGCGCGCGCCGCGCACCGGTGGGCCGCCCACGGTGCACGGGAGCGCGCACTGACCGAGTCGGTCGCGCGGCACCCCGCCGCCCGTTCCCGGCGCGCCACGGCGTCCGGTGTCTCGGCAGCCGGTGTCTCGGTGCCTGGTGTCCCGGTGCCTGGTGTCCCGGTACCTGGTGTCCCGGTGCCTGGTGTCCCGGTGCCTGGTGTCTCGGCGCCCGGTGTTCCGACGTCCGGTCCGACGGCGCCTGGTCCGACGGCTCACGGTCCGACGGCTCACGGGCGTGCGGCCCGGACCGCGGCACCGGTCGGTCCGGCGGTCCCGCGTGGCGTCACCGGTGGTCCGAACGTCGCGGTCCGGACGCCCCGCTGCACCACCTCGGCGCCGGGCTCCACGGCGACCCTGGTGCGGCCCGCCCGGGTCGCGGCGCCGTCCGGTCCGCGGTCGGTGGCCGTGCCGGCGCCGCGCACGGTCCGTCCGCTGGACCGGCGTTGCCTGGTCCCGGCCCGCCCCCGCCCGGCCCGCAGCCGGGTCCGCGGGCGCCTGGAGCGGTTCCTGACCGGGGTCGCGGTGCTGCTGTGCGCCACGACCGCGGTGGTGGCGCTCGGGCTGCTGGGCGACGCGGCGGCGGGCTGGAACGCCCCCGCGGCCGCCGTGCCGTCGGTCGGTGCCGTGCGCTGAGGAGTGTCGGGGCCGCGGTGCGGTCTCGTGGGCTGGGCCGGTGGCCCGGAGTGGTGCCGGCGTGTCCGGCCCGGGTCATGCAGTGGTGCGGTGCCGACGTGTCGGGCTCCCGGGGCGGAGCCGGTCGGGCGTGCCGTGGTGCGGTGCCGGCGCGGCGACCGTGGTCACGGCGGTGGCGGTGCGGTGACGGTGTGGAGCGATCCGGCGCCGTGTCGGCGTCGCATCGGGTGACGGCATGCGCCGGGCCGGCACGCGGATGTCGGGCGGCGGTCGCCGGGATGTCGCCGGATCGTCGGCGGTGAGCCGCCGGGCGCGTCGGCAGGGCGTGTCCCCGCATCGGGTGGCCGCCGGTCGCGGTCCCCGCGGCGCGACGGACGGCGCCGCGCGTGACGTTCCTCGGCGCCACCAGCGCCGATGTCCCCCTCCATGATCGTCGGCGACGAGCCGGTCGCGGAACGTGGTGTGCAACGCTCGGATCCCGATCGGGCGAAGCTCGGCGCGGCGTGGGCCCCGGGATGGCGGACCCCTAGATGTAGGGGTTACATTGACGTTGTTCCGCCACTGGTTGGGGGGATGGATTGCTGCGGAGAGTTTCCGGAACGTTACGGGAGAGGGTGTGAGCGTCCATGCGCTGCCCGTTCTGCCGGCACCCGGATTCCCGCGTGATCGACTCACGGACCGCCGACGACGGGACCTGCACCCGTCGGCGCCGGTCCTGCACCTCGTGCGGACGCCGGTTCACCACGGTCGAGGAGGCCGTGCTCGCCGTCGTCAAGCGCAGCGGGGTGACCGAGCCCTTCAGTCGACAGAAGGTCGTCAGCGGGGTTCGGCGGGCGTGCCAGGGCCGGCCGGTCGACGAGGACGACCTGCAGCAGCTCGCCCACCGGGTCGAGGAGACCGTGCGGGCACGCGGGGCGGCGGAGCTTCCCAGCCACGAGGTCGGACTGGCGATCCTCGGGCCGCTGCGTGAGCTCGACGAGGTCGCGTACCTGAGATTTGCGAGCGTCTATCGCTCCTTCTCCTCCATCGAGGACTTCGAGAAGGAGATCGCCGACCTGCGTTCGGCGGCTGCCGGGGAAGCAGCCGACGACGAGGCCGGCCACAACCGGGACGGGTGAGCCGCTCGGCGGCACGGGTCCGGCGCGCACCCCGCGAGGGGGCGACCGGTACCGGCCGTCGTCGCAGGTCGTACCGGAGGGGAAGACCGTCCGCGCACCCCAGCGCGCGGGTGGTACACGGTGACAAGTGCGGAGGCATGCATGACCGAGACCGTCGGGGGCCCGACGACAGACACCGGTGAGAGCGCGGCTACCAAGCCGGCGCGCAGCCGCGGGAAGACCGGCGCCAAGCGCGCGCCCGGCCTGACCGTCCAGCGTGTCTTCACCACCGAAGGGGTCCACCCCTACGAGGAGGTGGAGTGGGAGCGCCGCGACGTCGTCATGACCAACTGGCGCGACGGCACGGTCAACTTCGAGCAGCGCGGCGTCGAGTTCCCGCGCAGCTGGTCGGTCAACGCCACCAACATCGTCACCAGCAAGTACTTCCGCGGCGCGGTGGGCTCGGACACCCGTGAGTCGAGCCTGAAGCAGCTCGTCGAGCGGGTCGTCGGCACCTACAAGCGGGCCGGTCTCGAGCACGGCTACTTCGCCACCGAGGGCGACGCCGAGATCTTCGACCACGAGCTGACCTGGATGCTGATCCACCAGGTGTTCAGCTTCAACTCGCCGGTGTGGTTCAACGTCGGCACCGCCAGCCCGCAGCAGGTCAGCGCCTGCTTCATCCTCTCGGTCGACGACACCATGGAGTCGATCCTGAACTGGTACCGCGAGGAGGGCCTGATCTTCAAGGGCGGCTCCGGTGCCGGCCTGAACCTCTCGCGCATCCGCTCGTCGAAGGAGCTGCTGTCCTCGGGCGGCACCGCCTCGGGCCCGGTCTCGTTCATGCGCGGTGCCGACGCCTCCGCGGGCACCATCAAGTCCGGCGGCGCCACGCGGCGCGCGGCGAAGATGGTCGTCCTCGACGTCGACCACCCCGACATCGAGGAGTTCGTCGAGACCAAGGCCAAGGAGGAGGCCAAGGTCCGCGTCCTGCGCGACGCCGGCTTCGACATGGACCTGGGCGGCTCCGACATCACCTCGGTGCAGTACCAGAACGCCAACAACTCCGTCCGCGTCACCGACGAGTTCATGCGCGCGGTCGAGGAGGGCACCGACTTCGGTCTGCGTGCCCGGATGACCGGTGAGGTCATCGAGCGCGTCGACGCCCGCAAGCTCTTCCGCGGCATCGCCGAGGCGGCCTGGAACTGCGCCGACCCGGGCATCCAGTACGACGGCACGATCAACGACTGGCACACCACCCCGGAGTCCGGCCGCATCAGCGCGTCGAACCCGTGCTCGGAGTACATGCACCTGGACAACTCCAGCTGCAACCTCGCGTCGCTGAACCTGCTGAAGTTCCTCGACTCCGACGACCGGTTCGACGCCGAGACCTTCGCCAAGGCCGTCGAGCTGATCATCACCGCGATGGACATCTCGATCTGCTTCGCGGACTTCCCGACCGAGCCGATCGCCGACACCACCCGGAAGTTCCGCCAGCTGGGCATCGGCTACGCCAACCTCGGCGCGCTGCTCATGGCGACCGGCCACGCGTACGACTCCGAGGGCGGCCGCGCGCTCGCCGGGTCCATCACCTCGCTGATGACCGGTG
The DNA here is from genome assembly GCF_001932475.1 of Pseudonocardia sp. Ae717_Ps2. NCBI lineage: Bacteria > Bacillati > Actinomycetota > Actinomycetes > Pseudonocardiales > Pseudonocardiaceae > Pseudonocardia > Pseudonocardia sp. Ae717_Ps2. Next base: position 4,046,041 of record NZ_MCIS01000001.1, on the reverse strand, counting down.
CCGCGTACAAGCGCTCCGCCGAGCTCGCCGGTGTCGTCGGTCCGTACGAGGGCTACGCCCGCAACGCCGAGGCCCACCAGCGGGTCATCCGCAAGCACGCCGCGGAGAACGACCGCATCCGCACCTTCGCCTCCAGCACCCCGGTGCAGAAGCTCGCCACCCAGGTCTGGAAGCAGTGCCAGGACATCGGTGAGGTCAACGGCTGGCGCAACGCGCAGGCGTCGGTGCTGGCCCCGACCGGCACGATCGGCCTGATGATGGACTGCGACACGACCGGCATCGAGCCGGACCTGGCGCTGGTCAAGTTCAAGAAGCTGGTCGGCGGCGGCTCCATGCAGATCGTCAACCAGTCGGTGCGCCGGGCCCTGGACAACCTCGGCTACCAGGCCGAGCAGGCCGAGGCGATCGTCGAGTACGTCGCCGAGCACGGCCACGTCGTCGACGCCCCGGGCATGAAGCCCGAGCACTACGAGGTGTTCGACTGCGCCATGGGCGACCGGACGATCGCCCCGATGGGCCACGTCCGCATGATGGCCGCCGCGCAGCCGTTCCTGTCCGGCGCCATCTCCAAGACGGTCAACATGCCCGAGCGGGCGACCGTCGAGGACGTCGAGCGGATCTACCTCGAGGGGTGGCGCCTCGGTCTCAAGGCCCTGGCGATCTACCGCGACAACTGCAAGGTCGGCCAGCCGCTGTCCGCGGGCAAGGGCGGCGACAAGAAGGCCGGCGGTGACACCGCGGAGGCCGAGAAGGTCACGGTCGTCGAGCAGCGGCCGGTCCGCAAGCGGCTGCCGAAGAAGCGGCCCAGCGAGACCGTGTCGTTCACCGTCGGCGGCGCCGAGGGCTACCTCACCGCCGGCAGCTACCCCGACGACGGCCTCGGCGAGATCTTCGTCAAGCTCGGCAAGCAGGGCTCGACCCTGGCCGGTGTGATGGACGCCTTCTCGATGTCGATCTCGGTGGGCCTGCAGTACGGCATCCCGCTGGAGTTCTACGTCTCGAAGTTCTCCAACCTGCGCTTCGAGCCGGCCGGGATGACCGACGACCCGGACGTGCGGATCGCGACCTCGGTGCTGGACTACCTGTTCCGCCGCCTGGCGCTGGACCACCTGCCGTACGAGAAGCGCGCCCAGCTGGGCATCTTCTCCTCCGACGAGCGGTCCGCCCAGGTCGAGAACGACTACGGCACCGGCGAGAAGCTCGACATCGAGGAGTTCCGTTCCTCGGTGCCGACGATCGAGGAGCGCAAGGAGGCCGGTGCCGAGCCCGCACCGGTCGAGGTCGGCAGCTCCACCGAGCTGCTCGAACTGCGGCTGGGCAAGGCCGCCGACGCCCCGCTGTGCATGACCTGCGGGACGAAGATGCGCCCCGCCGGGTCCTGCTACCTCTGCGAGGGCTGCGGCTCCACCAGCGGCTGCAGCTGAGCGACACCGCACCACACCGGGGCGGCTCCGACATCGGGGCCGCCCCGGCGCGCGTGGCGGTGCAGGATCGTCGGTGCAGGGATCGTCGGTGCAGGGATCGGAGACCGGGTGACCGAGGACCGCACCGCGGAGGTGGCCGGGCGCCTGCGCGTCGACCCGCGGGTGCTCGCCGTGCTCGTCGCCGCCCCGTGGCGCGTCGCGGACGGCCACGACACCGCGCCCGTCGCCGAGCCGCCGGGGGAGCGCGGCACCGTCTACGTGGGCGTCCCGTCCCCGGCGGAGCTGCGTGAGCTCGACCTGCCGACCGACGGGCTGCGGCACTTCGGGCTCACCCCGGCCGACCTGCGACGCGGCGGCTGGACCGATGCGGACCTGCGTTCGGCGGGGCTCCTCCCACCCGGCGCGGAGCCGGACCCGGTGGCCTGGTTCGTCGCGGGGGAGCCGCCGCAGCTGATGCTCGGGTTCGACCCGTCGGGGCCGGTGCTGCTCGCCCGACCGGAGCCCCGCTGGGACGGCCACCTCCCGGTGCTCGACCCGGCCGACGCCGTCGAGGTGCCGGTCCTGCCCGGCTGCGACGACCCGGACGGCGACCCCGGGCTCGCCATCCGCCAGGTGCGTGACGGGCTGCTGCGCCGGGCCCGGCGCCGGCTCACCCACTGCGTGATCTGCCTGCGCCCGGTGCACCGGGCCGCGACGGTGCACGGCGCCTGCCACGGGTGCGCCGGCAGCTGGCTCGGCGTCGTCCTCTGACGCCGGCCCGGGTCAGGTCGCCGACACCGGACCCGGCCGCGCCCCGGCACCGGCGGGCGGGGGAGGGCAGCGCAGCAGCTGACGCCACTGCTCGGGGCTCCACCGTGCCGGGTCGGTGGAGTCGAGGAACTCCTCCAGCACCCCCACGAACCGGGCCGGGTCGCTGTGGTGCGGGAAGTGCCCGGCGTCGTCGAACACCTCCAGCCGGCTGCCCGGCATCGCCGCGTGCGCGGTGTGGGCGTGCGCAAGCGGCACCACCGCGTCCCGGGCGCCCCACACCAGCATCGTCGGCATCCCGCGGGTCAGGTAGCAGCGGTCCAGCATGGTCACGACCTGCCCGCGCCAGTCGACGACGGCCCGCAGCGTCCGGATGAACGCCGCCCGCGACGTCGCGTCGGGCAGCGCGTCGACCAGCCGGAGCAGGTCGGCGGCGTCACGGCCGAGGTCGGCGCCGACCAGCCGCAGCGCGTCGAGGGCCCACCCGATCTGCCACCGCAACGGCGGCAGCTGCGAGGCCGCCAGCACCGCCTGCGCACCGGGCAGGCTGACCGCGCGCAGCAGCGGCGTCACGTCCGGGCCCGCCCCGCCGGTGCCGACCAGCACCAGGCGCTCGGTCCGGTCGGGGTACTGGTAGGCGAACTGCATGGCGACGCCACCGCCCAGCGAGTGCCCCACCAGCGTCGCGCGCGGGACACCGAGGACGCCGAGGAGGTCCCGCACGCCGTTGGCGTAGGCGGCGACCGAGTAGTCCGCGCGCGGCTTGTCCGAGTGCCCGTGCCCCAGCAGGTCAGGGGCGATCACCAGGTGCCGCCGGGCCAGCGCGGGGAACACCGCCTCCCACGTCGCCGAGCTGTCCCCGATGCCGTGCACGAGCACCACCGCCGGCCCGGACCCGGCCACCCGGAACGCCCGCCGGTAGCCGTGCACGGTGCGGAACCGCAGCTCCGAGTCCCGCGGCGGCACGACGCCGAGCCGGTCGCCGACCGGTGCCGGGCGCGAGGTGGGGGCCGCCATCGGACCGACGGTAGGACCGCCGCGTTACCCCGGTGTTGCCGTCGGCGAACGGCGCCACGGCACCTAGGGTCGGCGGCGTGAGCGAGCGCTACCGGGTCGTCCCGGCGTCCTACGTCCTGCTGTTGCGCGGCACCGGTGAGCGCACCGAGGTGCTGCTCCAGATGCGTGCCGGCACCGGGTTCATGGACGGCCACTGGGCCGCCGCCGCGGCCGGGCACGTCGAGGCCGGCGAGGACGCGGCCGCCGCCGCGGTGCGCGAGGCCCGGGAGGAGCTCGGCGTCACCGTCGACCCCGCCGACCTGGTCCCGCTCACGGCGGTGCACCGCACCGGGCGCACCGGGGACCCGGTCGACGAACGCGTCGACTTCTTCTTCACCTGCCGTCGCTGGACCGGCGAGCCACGCCGCGCCGAGGACGGGAAGACCGCGGGCCTGGACTGGTTCGCGCTCGCCGACCTGCCCGCCGACACGGTCCCGCACGAACGCGCGGTGCTCGACGCCCTGCGCGACGGCGACGTGGCCGCGGTCCGCAGCCACGGCTTCCGGTAGCGGCCTACTCCGGGTCGACGAGCTGGATCTCGACGGTGACGTCCGGGCTGTCGCTGTCGTCGGGGTCGATCGCCCAGTGCAGCACCCAGTCGACCTCGTAGTCGTCGCGCCGCCGGCCGGGTGGGGCGAAGTTGACCCACTCCCCGGCCCGGGGGAGCGTCTGGAACAGCCGGACGAAGTCGGGCTGCTGCCCGATCCTCACCCGCGCGGTGATCGGTGTCTGCGACGACGGGGAGCCCACGGCCCGAGATGCTGCCCGACCGGAGCGCCGCGCGCCACGCCCCGTCCGCACGCGGTTCAGGGCCGGACGGCGCCCAGGAACCAGCGGTCCACCGAGAACGGCTCGTCGCCGCAGGACGCGACGCCCGACGCCCACGCGTCGACCTCGGCCCGGGTGAGGCCGCACCGGCCCGGCGCGGCCTCGGCGACCATCTCCCGCAGCGCGGCGCCGTAGCCGGTGGAGGCCGGCCCGCGCATCGGCATCCGTCGTGTCCACTCCCCGTCGAACCCGGCGCGCTGCAGCAGCGGGCCCAGCTCGTAGGGCAGCCGCGACCGCGGCACCGTGCTGCACCACGCGTCGCGGATGCGGCGGTGCCGGTCCTGCCCCGGCCCGGGCCAGTGCAGCGAGGTCCAGTCCGTGTCCAGCACGAGCAGCCGCCCACCCGGGCGCAGGACCCGGTACAGCTCGGTGACGGTGGCCGGCAGGTCGTCGACGAACTCCAGGACCTGCAGGCAGGCCACGGCGTCGTACGGACCGCCGGGCAGCGAGCCCGGACCGGCCAGCGCGCGCTGGGTGACGACGGCACGGGTGCCGCACCGGCGTCGCGCCAGCGTCACCATCACCGGGTCCGGGTCGACCCCCGTGGCACCCGGACCGACGGCCCTGGCGACGTCGTCGAGCAGTTGTCCCGGTCCGGTCCCGACGACCAGGATCTGCTCGCCGGCCCGCGGGCCCAGCAGCTCCAGGGTCCGTTCCCGTTCGGTCCGGGCCTCGGGGGTGTCGTAGGTGTCCGCGACCCTCCGTGCGCTCGCGGCGTCGACCGGCAGCATTCCGGCTCCCTAGTCTCAACCGCCGGTGTAGCGCGCCGACTCGATCAGCGCCTCCACCGACTCCGGTGGCACTCGGAACGAGCGCCCGAACCGCACCGCGGGGAGCTCCCCGGAGTGCACCAGCCGGTACACCGTCATCCGGGAGACCCGCATCCGGTCCGCCACCTCTGCCACGGTGAGGAACGGCGCGTCCTGCCCGGACCGTTGCTCCGGGATCCCTGCCGCCATGCTGCGTCCCTCCTTCGCCGACCCGCCCCCAGGCCGACCCTCTGATCACCGAACGCAGGGACGGTAGCGCGGATCGGGCCACCCTCCCGGTGCGATCGTGTACCACCCTCGGGTGGACTGTCCGGAAAATGTCGACTGTCGGTGCCCGGCCCGACACGTGGGGTGATGATGTGCCCCGCAGGAGGGTGCGGCGCCCCCGGATCCGGTCATCTATCGTCGGGCGGTGACCGCCGCTTCCACCGTGACCGATGACGACCCGGACGGCGACTGGACCGCGCCGGGCGTGTTCCGCAGCGCCCCCGGGGTGTACCGGATCCCGCTGCCGCTGCCGCAGGACGGGCTGCGGGCGGTGAACGTCTACGCACTCGCCGACGACACCGGCTGGACCCTGATCGACTCCGGCTGGGCGATCGACGAGGCCCGCGACCTGCTGGGCAAGGCGCTGGCGGCGCTGGGCTCCGGTTTCGGCGACGTCCGCCGCTTCCTGGTCACCCACGCTCACCGCGACCACTACACGCTGGCCTCGGTGCTGCGCCGCGAGTACGGCACCCGGGTGCTGCTCGGGGCGGGGGAGCGCCCGAACCTGGAGGTCATCACCGACCCGGCCCGGCCGCCGGGCGAACCCGACCGGTCCCGGCTGCTGCGTGCCGGTGCCGCCGGCATCGTCGACGAGCTCGGCCGGGCCGGGCCGTGGCCGCGTCCGCTCCCCGAGGAGTGGGAGGCCCCCGACGAGTGGGTCGCCGACCGCGCCGCCATCGCCGTCGCCGACCCGGCCGGCACGCGCACCCTGACCGCGGTGGAGACCCCGGGGCACACCCGTGGGCACCTCGTGTTCGCCGACGAGGCCCACGAGCTGCTGTTCGCCGGGGACCACGTGCTGCCCCGGATCACCCCGTCGATCGGCCTGCAGCCGTCGCCGGTGGCGAGCCCGCTCGGGCAGTTCCTCGACTCGCTGCGCCTGGTCCGGTCCCGGCCGGACGCGACCCTGCTGCCCGCGCACGGCCCGGTCGGTGGCGGCGCGCACGCTCGCGTCGACGAGCTGCTGGCCCACCACGAGGTCCGGCTCGCCCAGTGCCGCGACGCCGTCGCCGCGGGCCATCCGACCGCCGACGCGGTCGCCCGGGTCCTGCGCTGGACCCGGCGGGAACGCCGGCTGGAGGACATGGACCTGTTCAACCGGACCCTCGCGGTCCTGGAGACCGGGGCGCACCTCGACGTGCTCGCCGACCTCGGTGAGCTGCGCCGGACCGAGGTTCCCGACGCCGCCACCGGGGTCGCCGTCGCCACCTACACGGCCTGACCCGCGCGCCGGGCCGCGACACGCCGCGCACCGTTCACCCGGTAGTCGTGTCGGGGTGGCTCCCCGGAGCGGAATCGGGCAGAGTGAGGTCACCGGAGTCCACTCACGCCACGGAGGTCACCACACCCACACCCAGCACATCTGTACCGCGGGTCCCAGCACCGACCGCGCTGCGCCGAGGACGTAGGGGAAGACGATCCTCGTCGACGACAGCGGAGGTTGGCAGTGAGCACACGCGGAGTGGTGTTCGTCCACTCGTCGCCGACTGCGGTCTGTCCGCACGTCGAGTGGGCGCTCTCGGGCGTTCTCGGAACGCGGGTCTCCCTCGAGTGGTCCGCGCAGCCGGTGGCGTCCGGTCAGATGCGGGCCGAGTGCACCTGGAGCGGTCCCGCCGGTAGCGGCGGGGCGCTCGCGGGGGCGCTGAGGGCCTGGTCGATGCTGCGGTTCGAGGTGACCGAGGAGCCGAGCCCCGGCGTGGACGGGGAGCGGTTCATGCACGTCCCCGGCCTCGGCATGTGGCACGGTCGCACCAGCGCCAACGGCGACGTCGTGCTGCCCGAGGACCAGCTGCGCACGGTCATGGCCGAGCACAGCGGCGCCGGGCTGTCCCGGCGTCTGGACCAGCTGCTGGGCACCGCCTGGGACGACGAGCTGGAGTCCTTCCGCTTCGCCGGTGACGGCGCGGCGGTGACGCTGCTGACCCACCGGGTCGGCTGAGCCGGCCCGGGCCGGGCAGACTGTCGTCCCATGGGGGGCGAGGAGTGAACGGCCGGGCCGCGATCACGGTCGGCGTCCTGCTGGTGGCACTGGTGGCCGTCGGCGGTGTCGCGTGGACGGTGTCCGGGACGACCCGCTCCGGCGTCGCCCCCGCGTCCGCGCCGCAGACGGTGCCCGACGACGGCGCGGGCAGCAGCGAGGTGACCATCAGCGCGGGCGCCGCCGAGCACCCGGCCGCCCAGCTGGTGATGCAGCAGGTGCAGCTCTACTTCAACGCGGTCAACGGCCGCGACCACGCGACCTGGACCCGCGTGGTGAACCCCGATACCGCCGACCGGCAGCCCCGCGAGGCGTGGCTGGAGGGGATCGGGTCCACCGTCGACGGCACCATCCGCATCGACCGGATCGACTCCACGAGCGGCGGCGGTGTGCTCGCCCTGGTCCGCTTCATCAGCGTCCAGGACCCGAACGACGGACCGCCCGGCCTGCACGTCGGCCGGATCTGCTGGCAGGTCGCGTTCCCGATGGCGGGCTCGCCGCCGCGGATGGACGTCGGCGACCCCGACGGGATCCTGCGCGCCCCCTGCTGAGAGGGCCGTGCGGGTCCCCGGCCGGGGACCCGCACGCCAGGCGTCAGGCCTTGGTGAACACCAGCGAGGCGTTGTGCCCGCCGAAGCCGAACGAGTTGTTGACCGCGGCGTCCACGGTCATCTTCCGCGGCTCGCCGGCGACGACGTCCAGCTCGACCTTCGGGTCCTTGTCGGTGAGGTTGAGCGTCGCGGGGATGATGTCGTCGCGCACGCTGAGCAGCGCGATGATCCCCTCGACGGCCCCGGCCCCGCCCACGAGGTGCCCGAGCGCCGACTTCGGCGCGGTCAGCACCGGGTGGTCGCCGAACGCCCGCCGCACGGCCGTCGCCTCGCCCACGTCGCCGACCACCGTGGAGGTGGCGTGGCAGTTGACGTGGACGATGTCCGAGGCGGTCAGACCGGCCCCGGCCACCGCCTTCTGCATCGCCCGGATCTGGCCCTCGCCCTCGGGGTCGGGCCCGGTGATGTGGTAGGCGTCGGACGTCATGCCGACACCGGCGAGGCGGCCGTGCACGGTGGCACCGCGGGCCTTCGCGAACTCCTCGCGTTCGAGCACGAGCACGCCCGAGCCCTCACCGAGGACGAAGCCGTCCCGCCCGGTGTCGAACGGCCGGGAGGCGCCCTCCGGGTCGTCGTTGCGGGTGGACAGGGTCCGTGACTGCACGAACCCGGCCACGGTGATCGGGACGATGCAGGACTCGGCGCCGCCCGCGAGGACGACGTCGACCTCCCCGTCGCGCAGCAGCTTGTAGGCCCAGGCCAGGGCCTCGGCGCCGGTGGCGCACGCCGAGGCGGGGGAGTGCACCCCGCCCTTGGCCTTGTACTCCAGGCTCACGAGCGCGGCCGGCCCGTTGGGCATGAGCATCGGCACGGTCAGCGGCGAGACCTTGCGCAGCCCGTGCTCCTCGAGCAGGTCGTCCTGCGCGAGCAGCGTCGGTGCGCCGCCGATGCCCGCGCCGATGACGACGGCGAGCCGCTCGGCCTCGACCGCGGCCCCGTCCTCGCCGGGGACCGGGCCGAGTCCGGCGTGCGCCCAGGCCTCCTTGGCCGCGACCACCGCGACCTGCTCGCACCGGTCCATCCGGCGGGCCTGCACACGGGGCAGGATCTCGGTGGGCTCCACGGCGAGCTGGGCCGAGATGGACACCGGGAGGTCGAACCGCTCGACCCAGTCGGCCCGGGTGGCCCCGACCCCGGACTTCCCGGCGAGCAGCGCCTCCCAGGTGGAGGCGGCGTCCCCGCCGAGCGGGGTGGTGGCCCCGAAACCGGTGACGACCACTCCGTCGGTCATGACGTCTCCTTCTCCCCGGCGGACAGCTGCACGCCGGTACCGATCACTGGTGCTTGGCGATGAAGTCGACGGCGTCGCCGACGGTCTTCAGCTCGGCGAGCTGGTCGTCCGGGATCTTGGCGCCGAACTTGTCCTCGGCCTGCACGGCGATCTCCACCATCGACAGCGAGTCGATGTCCAGGTCGTCCACGAAGGACTTCTCGGGGGTCACCTCGGCGGTGTCGATGCCGGCGACCTCCTCGACGATCTCGGCCAGCCCGGTGAGGATCTCGGCGTTGTCAGCCACGATGGTTCTCCTTGCGCGATGGTTGGGTGCGGGTGCCAGGTCGGGGTGCCCGGTCAGGGGCAGACGACGACCTGTCCGGCGTAGGACAGTCCTGCGCCGAAGCCTACGAGGAGCAGCACGTCGCCGGACCGTACCCGGCCGGCCGTGCGCATGTGGTCCAGCGCCATCGGGATGGACGCGGACGAGGTGTTGCCGGAGTGCACGATGTCGTCGGCGACGACCATGTCCTCCCGGGCGCCCTTCTGGCGCAGCTTCTTGGCGACGGCCTCGACGATGCGGAGGTTCGCCTGGTGCGGGATCAGCACGTCGATGTCGGCGGGGGTGAGCCCGGCGCGCTCGATCGCGCCCAGCGCGACCGGCGCGATCGCCGTCGTCGCCCAGCGGAAGACCGCCTGGCCCTCCTGGTGCAGCTTGTTCGTGCTCTCGCCGAGGATCCGGATCGTGGAGGCGATGTCACCCGCGCTGCCCCAGACGACCGGACCGACACCCACCTCGTCGGGGCTCTCCGCCGGGCCCAACAGGGCGGCGCCCGCGCCGTCGGCGAAGATGATGCAGGTCGACCGGTCGTCCCAGTCGACCCAGTCCGACAGCTTCTCCGCGCCGATGACCAGCACGTGCCGGGCGGAGCCGGCGCGGATCATGTCCGAGGCGACACCGACGCCGTAGCTGAAGCCCGCGCACGCGGCGTTGAGGTCGAACGCGGCGACGCCGTTCGCGCCGACCCCGGTGGCGACCTGCGCCGCGGCGTTCGGGATCGGGTTCGGCATGGTGCAGGTCGCGACGACGACGGCGTCGAGCCCGGCCGGGTCGAACCCCGCGTCCTTCAGCGCCGCCGTTCCTGCCTCGACCGCCATGTCCGGCAGTAGGGTCTCGGCGTCGGCGATGCGCCGCTCGGCGATGCCGACGCGGCTGCGGATCCACGCGTCGTCGGTCTCCACCCGCTTCGCCAGGTCGGCGTTGGTGACGACGTGCTCCGGCTGGAAGCTGCCGACGCCCAGGATGCGGGCTCCGGCGACGGTGTCGGCCAGTCGCATGCGGCTCACTTCCCGTGCTCGGCGATCAGGTCGACGGCGGCGTCGAGCTGCTCGGGGGTCTTGAGGGCCAGCGTCGGGGTCCCCTTGACCGCGCGCTTGACGAGCCCGGTCAGCGTCGCGCCCGGGGGCAGCTCGAGGGTCGCACCGGTCCCGTGGTCGGCGAGGGTCTGCATGCAGGCGTCCCAGCGCACCGGCCGGGTGACCTGTGCGACGAGCCGGCGCAGCGCCTCGGCGCCGGTGTCGACGGTCCCGCCGTCGGCGTTGGAGAGCAGGGTGAGCGTCGGATCCGACACCGGCACCGACGACGCGTGGCTCTCCAGCGCGGCGCGCGCGGGCTCCATGTGCGCGGTGTGGAACGCCCCGGCGACCGGGAGCGCCTTCACCCGTGCCTTCTCCGGCGGCGACGCGACGAGCTCGGTGATCGCCTCCTTCGTCCCGGCGGCGACGATCTGGCCCGCCCCGTTGCGGTTGGCCGGGTCGAGACCCAGCTCGGCGAGGCGGGCCAGCACGATCTCCTCCTCGCCGCCGAGCACGGCGGCCATCGAGGTCGGCGCGACGGCGCAGGCGGCGGCCATCTCGCGGCCGCGGACCCCGGCGAGGGCGACGGCGGCGTCCTCGGTCAGCACACCGGCGATCGCGCAGGCGGTGATCTCGCCGATCGAGTGCCCGGCGACGAGGGTCCCGGACGGCAGCTCGACCCGCTCGCGCAGGCGGCGCGCGGCCAGCAGACCCAGCGTGACGATCAACGGCTGGGTGACCGCGGTGTCGGTGATCTCCTCCGCGTCGGCGGTGGTGCCGAGGCGCGTCAGGTCCAGCCCCACGGCGTCGGACCAGCCGGCGACGGCCTCCGCCGAGGCCGGGTCCTCCAGCCACGGAGCGAGCATGCCGGGGGTCTGGGCCCCCTGGCCGGGTGCGAGCAGGGCGATCACGAGGACATCACACACCTCTCGGGGTCGGGGCCGGGATACCGGTTACGACGAAGTCGGACCACCGAAGTTGTAGGAAACCTACGACACGCAGGTGTGACCGGGGCCTCGTTACCGATCCGTAGGGGCCGGTGTTTGTAGGGTTCACGACAACGCCCCGCCCGCCGGGACACGGACGCCGTCGACGTCGGGATCATGCTCCCCGGTCGGGTCCAGGGGAGTCAGCGGAGTGTGCGCGGCGACGGCCGGCCCGTCGGACGCGCGGGCGGTGCGGTCCGCGACGAGCGCGGCACGCAGCACGAACGCCTCCCGCGGGTCGGTGGGGGAGCGTCCGACGAGCTCGCCGATGCGCCGCAGCCGGTAGCGCACCGTGTTGGGGTGCACGTACAGCGCGCGGGCGCAGCCCTCCAGGTTCGCCCCGCCCTCCAGGTAGGCGGCCAGGGTGCGCAGCAGCTCGCCGCCGGTGTCGTACAGCGGGGCCAGGACGTCCTCGGCGAGCCGGCGCCGCGCCGCCGGATCGCCGTGCAGGGCCCGCTCCGGCAGGAGGTCGGCGGCGTCGACCGGGCGGGGCGCGTCGGGGTGCCCCGGGGCCGCGGCCAGTCCGGCCAGCGCCTCGGCGACGGCGCCGCCCGCGGTGGCCAGGTCGGTGCTGGGCGGGCCGGAGACGACCGGTCCGGGCCCGAAGTGCCCGGCGACCTCGGCGAGCACCCGCGCGGTGACCGCGCTCGTCCCCGGTGCCGGTCCGCGTCCGGCCGGTGCCCGGCGCGCAGAGGTGGTCTCGGCGAGCCGGTCGGCGACCCGGCGCGCGGGCCGCCCGGTCAGGTGCAGCAGGACCACCAGCCGGCGTCCCTGGACGCCGACGAGCACGTCGTGACCGAGCCGCGCGGCGACCCGGCGCAGCTCCACGATCAGCTGCGGGGACTCCGGGCCGGACCCGGGTGCGGAGCCGACCAGGCAGTGCACGGGGGCGGCCGGGTCCCAGCCGAGCGCGGCGGCCCGGGAGACGAGCGCGCCGTCGGTGTCGCCGCGCAGCACGGCGTCGACGACGAGTGCCTCCAGCCGGGCGTCCCAGGCGCCGCGGGACTCCGCGGCGCCGGCGTACACGGTGGCGGCGGCGAAGGCGATCTCCCGGCCGAAGCGCAGCACGGCCTCGGTCAGCTCGTGGCGCTCGGCGTCGTCGGCGAGCGGGGGCAGGTGCTCCTCGAACACGTCCGCGGCGATGCGCACGAGCTCGACGGTCTGGCGCAGGCTGATCCGCCGGGCCAGGTCGCGCGGCGCGATCCGGAACGCCTCGGCGGTCAGCGGGGTGGTGCGGTCCGGCTCGCGCAGCCAGGACACGAAGTTCGCGACGCCGGTCTGGGTCACCAGGGCCACGCCGGCGCGCTGGTCGGCGGGCAGCCCGGCGAACCACGAGCAGCGCCGCTCCATCTCCGCCAGACAGGCCGCGGCCAGCCTGGAGGAGGCGAGCTCGAGGCGGCGCAACGTCGCGTCCGCGACCGGGTGGCGGTGCACGTCGGGCAGCATGACACGACGATGGACGCACCCACAGGACACGTCACGCTCCGGCGCGCGGATTCGCGGGCGCGCACGCGGACCGGCTGGCTCGACTCGTGGCACAGCTTCTCCGCCGGCGCGCACTACGACCCGGCCAACACCCACTTCGGGCTGCTCCTGCTGCACAACGAGGACCGGCTCGTCCCGGGGCGCGGCTACGACGAGCACCCGCACCGCGACACCGAGATCCTCACCTGGGTCCTCGACGGCGAGCTGGAGCACCGCGACAGCGCCACCGGACGGACCGCACGGGTCGGGCCCGGCGGGGTGCAGTACCTGGGTGCCGGGTCGGGTGTGCGCCACTCCGAGCACGCGACGCCGGACGGGGGCGTGCGGTTCGTGCAGATGTGGGTGGTGCCCGAGGAGCCCGGCGGCGACCCGCGCCACCTCGTGCGGGAGGCGGACGAGTGGGCGCACGGCGACACGGTCGTCCTGGCCTCGGGGCTGGAACGGCACCGCGACGCGACCCTGCTGCCGCTGCGTCAGCGCGCGGCGGCGCTGTCGGTGGCACGGCTCGCGCCGGGATCGGCCACGGTGCTGCCGACCGCCCCGTTCGTGCACGCGTTCATGGCACGCGGGGACGCGACGCTGGAGGATGTGCCCGGAGACGCGCTCGCCACGGGCGACGCGGCCAGGGTCGTCGACGACGGCGGCCGGCGGGTCACCGCCGGGCCGGCCGGGGCCGAGCTCCTGGTGTGGGAGATGCACGCGGCGCTGGGGTGGTGACACCCGGGCACCGCGGAACGCGGCCGGGGCGCGGGCCTCGGCCGGTGCGGCCTGCTGCGGTCACCGCGCCGGGCGGGTGACCGGGCGGCTCAGAGCGGCGTGACCGCGCTGGCCTGCGGCCCCTTCTGCCCCTGCTCGATGTCGAACGAGACGCGCTGGCCCTCGTCGAGGCTCTTGTAGCCGTTCGTCTGGATTGCCGAGTAGTGCACGAACACGTCCGCACCACCACCGTCGGGGGCGAGGAAGCCGTAGCCCTTCTCGCTGTTGAACCACTTGACGGTGCCTTCTGCCATTACCGCTCCCTGGAGATCATCGGCCCGGAACACTCCGCCCCGGACCGCGGGCCAGCGGCGCACACGGTCGACGCCCTGGTCAGGACGGCGAGTCGCGAGGACGAGTGATCACCGCCACCGCCGTCGCGCGGAGCCTATCGTGATCTGCGCCGCCCTGGGAGGGGCGAAAACGGACGACGGCCCGCCTCCGGTGGGGGAGGCGGGCCGTCGCGGGCCGGGTGGGGTCAGGCGGCCCCGCCGTCGCCGATCTGCGGGCCGGCGGCCTGCGGGTCGTCGATCTTGTAGCCGGCCGCGGCCTCGGCAGCGGTCTCGGTCTTCACCAGGCCCTGCTTCGCCAGCAGCGACAGCGCGCCGACGACGATGGACTCGGCGTCGACCGCGAAGTGCCGGCGCACGGCCGGACGGGTGTCGGACAGCCCGAACCCGTCGGTGCCCAGCGACAGGAACGGCGCCGGGGACCACTGGCGGATCTGGTCGGGGACCGCGCGCATCCAGTCCGAGACCGCCACGACCGGGGCCTCGCCGTTGTCGCCCTCGGCCAGCTTCTGGGTCACGTAGGGCACGACCGGCTCGTCGCCGGGCTTGAGCAGGTTGGCGTGCTCGGCGTCCACGCCGTCGCGGCGCAGCTCGCCCCACGACGTCACCGACCAGACCTCGGCACGGACGTCCCACTCGTCGGAGAGCATCTTCTGTGCGGTCAGCGCCCACGGCAGCGAGACGCCGGAGGCGAGCAGCCGCACCACCGGGCCGGTGCCCTCGGGAGCCGGGGCGAAGCGGTACATGCCGCGCAGGATGCCCTCGCGGTCCACGTTCTCCGGCTCGGCCGGCTGGCGGTAGGGCTCGTTGTAGACCGTCAGGTAGTAGATGACGTTCTCGGGCTTCTCGCCGACCATCCGGCGCAGCCCGTCCTGGACGATGTGCGCGACCTCGAAGGAGAACGCCGGGTCGTAGGCGACGACGGCCGGGTTGGTCGCCGCGAGCAGCAGCGAGTGGCCGTCGTTGTGCTGCAGGCCCTCACCGGTCAGCGTGGTGCGACCGGCCGTGGCGCCGACGAGGAAGCCGCGGGCCATCTGGTCCGAGGCGGCCCAGATCGAGTCGCCGGTCCGCTGGAACCCGAACATCGAGTAGAAGACGTAGACCGGGATCATCGGCTCGTCGTGCGTGGCGTAGGACGTGCCCGCCGCGGTGAACGACCCGACCGACCCGGCCTCGTTGATGCCCTCGTGCAGGATCTGGCCCTGCTCGGACTCCTTGTAGGCGAGCATCAGGTCGGCGTCGACCGAGGTGTAGTTCTGGCCGTTCGGGTTGTAGATCTTCTGGCTCGGGAACATCGAGTCCATACCGAAGGTACGGGCCTCGTCCGGGATGATCGGCACGAAGCGCGCGCCGATCTCCTTGTCCTTGATGAGCTCGCGCAGCAGCCGGACGAACGCCATCGTCGTGGCGACCTCCTGCTTGCCGGACCCCTTCTTGACGAAGTCGTAGACCTTGTCGCCAGGGAGCACCAGCGGCTTGCTGGCGGTCCGGCGCGACGGCAGCGGCCCGCCCAGCTGGCGACGGCGCTCCCGCAGGTACTGGATCGCCTCGTCCTTCTCGCCCGGGTGGTAGTACGGCGGCAGGTACGGGTCGGCCTCGAGCTGGGAGTCCGAGATCGGGATGCGCTGCTCGTCGCGGAACTGCTTGAGGTCGTCGAGCGTGAGCTTCTTCATCTGGTGGGTGGCGTTGCGGCCCGCGAAGTGCGTGCCCAGGCCGTAGCCCTTGATGGTCTTGGCCAGGATGACGGTCGGCTGGCCGTGGTGCGCGGTCGCCGCGGCGTAGGCCGCGTGCACCTTGCGGTAGTCGTGGCCGCCGCGCTTGAGCTTCCAGATCTCGGCGTCGCTCATCGGCTCGACGAGGGACTTGGTGCGCGGGTCGCGGCCGAAGAAGTGGTCGCGGACGTAGGCCCCGTCGTTGGCCTTGTAGGTCTGGAAGTCGCCGTCCGGCGTGGTGTTCATCAGGTTGATCAGGGCGCCGTCGCGGTCGCCGTGCAGCAGGGCGTCCCACTCGCGGCCCCAGATGACCTTGATGACGTTCCAGCCGGCGCCCCGGAAGAACGCCTCCAGCTCCTGGATGATCTTGCCGTTGCCCCGGACCGGGCCGTCGAGGCGCTGCAGGTTGCAGTTGACGACGAAGTTCAGGTTGTCCAGACCCTCGTTGGCCGCGACGTGGATCAGACCGCGCGACTCGGGCTCGTCCATCTCGCCGTCGCCGAGGAAGGCCCACACCTGCTGCTGCGAGGTGTCCTTGATGCCGCGGCCGCTCAGGTAGCGGTTGAACCGCGCCTGCATGATCGCGTTCATCGGGCCGATGCCCATCGAGACCGTCGGGAACTCCCAGAAGTCCGGCATCAGGCGCGGGTGCGGGTACGACGGCAGGCCGCCGCCCGGGCCGGCGTGGCTGAGCTCCTGGCGGAAGCCGTCGAGGCGGTCCTCGGACAGGCGCCCCTCGAGGAAGGCGCGGGCGTAGATGCCGGGGGAGGCGTGCCCCTGGATGTAGATCTGGTCGCCGCCGCCCGGGTGCTCCTTGCCGCGGAAGAAGTGGTTGAAGCCGACCTCGTACAGGGTCGCCGACGAGGCGTAGGACGAGATGTGCCCACCGACGCCGATGCCCGGCCGCTGCGCGCGGTGCACGGTCATCGCAGCGTTCCAGCGCGCCCAGCGCCGGTAGGTGCGCTCGACGTCCTCGTCGCCGGGGAACCACGGCTCACGGTCGGTCGGGATGGTGTTGACGTAGTCCGTCGCGGTCAGCGACGGGACGCCCACGTGCTTCTCGCGGGCGCGCTGCAGCATCGTCAGCATGAGGTAGCGGGCGCGCTGGCGGCCGGCGTTGTCGAGGACCGCGTCGAAGGACTCCAGCCACTCGGCCGTCTCCTCCGGGTCGATGTCCGGGAGGTGGGCTGCCAACCCGTCCCGGATGACGTTGACGCGGCGCGGCTCCCCGTTGTCGGTGTTGCCGGCCCTGCTGCTCTGCGCGGTCAAGGGTTCTCCCTGCCTGATTCCGTCGGTGGCCGGGATCGCCCGGCCCTGTCGTACCCGCCGCCGGCATGTGGGGCGACGTCGCCGGCCGGACTCGGCAGTCGTGGCCGTGGCTCGGTCCATCGTGCCTGTTCCGGCGCGGTCCCGAAACTCGTCGTTCACGAAGTCGGGCTCTTGCCGCGAGGATAGGTACTACTCGTACGTAACTGAACGGAGGGCGGGGTGACCTGCGCGTCACCGGGACGCGAACCCCGGGCCGGTTGCATCGGGTCGGGCCCCCGTGATCGGATGCCCCATCCGATTTCGCGCGAAGGGTGGCGCCCGCACGCGGAACCGAAGACGATGGACTGCGTGAGCAGCGTGAAAGGGGAACGAGTGGTGACCGCGGCAGATGCCGGTGCGTCCGACATCGCGGCAAAGCTCGGCATCGAGCCGGGCATGATCGTCCAGGAACTCGGGTACGACACCGACATCGACGACCAGGTCAGAGAGGCCGTCGAGGACACGACCGGTGAGGAGCTCCTCGACGAGGACGCCCAGGAGGTCATCGACGTCGTGCTCCTGTGGTTCCGCGACGGGGACGGCGACCTGATCGACACCCTGGTCGACGCCCGAACACCCCTCTCGGACGAGGGATTCGTGTGGGTCCTGACACCCAAGACCGGCCGTGACGGCCACATCCAGCCCTCCGAGATCGCCGAGGCGGCTCCGACCGCCGGGCTGTCGCAGACGTCCAACGCGACGCTCGGGGACGACTGGGTGGGGTCGAAGCTCGTGCCGCCGAAGCAGGGGAAGGGCAAGCGCTGAGCCCAGTCGTCGAGGGCGCGGTCGCCCCGGACTTCGAGCTCCCCGACCAGAACCGGCAGCCGGTCTCGCTGGCGTCGGTGCTCGGGTCGGGGCGCTCGGCCCTGCTCGTCTTCTACCCGTTCGCGTTCTCCGGGATCTGTGGCGGGGAGCTCGAGGCCGTGCAGTCGACGCTCGGGGACTTCCAGAACTCCTCGGTCCAGGTGCTGGCGATCTCCTGCGACCCGACGTTCTCGCTGGCGGCCTGGGCCACGTCCGCGGGATTCGGGTTCCCGCTGCTGTCGGACTTCTGGCCGCACGGGGCCGTCGCGTCCTCCTACGGGGTGTTCGACACCGCGAAGGGGATGGCGTTGCGGGGGACGTTCCTGGTCAGACCGGACGGCACCGTCTCGTTCACCGAGGTGAACCGGCCGGGGGAGCCGCGGGACCAGGACGGGTGGCGGCGGGCGCTGTCGGCCGTGTGAAGATGTCCGTCCCGGGCGCGTAGCTCAGCGGGAGAGCACTCGGTTTACACCCGAGCGGTCGCAGGTTCGAACCCTGCCGCGCCCACGCATCTGACCAGCAGGTTTACTGCAATCAAGATCACCGCTCGGTCTTCGTGACACGTTTCGTGACACGAAGGGCTCGTGTCCTCGGTCGATGACATGGGCGAGGGCCGGTCGCCGGAGGCAGCGCGGGACGATCGACAGGCTGCCGAGCGGCCCGCTGCGCGTCCGCGTCTACGGCGGGCAGGAGCCGGTATCGGGGAAGCGGAACACCCTCGTCGGGGTGATCGAGCCCAGCCCGCGCCAGGAGGCCCGTGCCTAGGCCGCGCGCACCCGGCTCCTCAACGCCGTCGACGAGCAGCGCAGCCCCCGCACGAGCGCGACGCTGGACCAGCTGCTCGACCGGTACCTGGAGACCCTCGACGTTGGCGCGACCACGCACCGGGCCTACACCCGGTACCTGGAGCTGCATGTCCGTCCGTTCCTGGGGAGGACGAAGGCCGGCGCCGTCGGGGCGGAGGCGCTGGACTCGCTCTACGCCGAGCTGCGTCGCTGTCGCGACCACTGCTCGGGGTCGGCGTAGCGCGTCGATCACCGGACGCCGCGGGAGCACGAGTGCGACGGCCGGTGCCGTCCGCGCTGCTGTCGGCCGCTCGCGCCGGCGACGATCCGGCACCTCCACTTCGTGCTGAACGGTGCGTACTGGCGTGGGCGCGGTGTCAGCGTAGCTGTACTCGGGGGCGCAGATGCCGAAGCAGATCGAGTCCGGGGCAATGACGGTGGGGTGGGCACCTTCCTAGGGGCAAGGTGTTGGCCGCGGAGCAGGGGCTCGCGCCGAGCACGGTGCACCAGGCGTCCGAACTGCTGCGGGGGCGTTCTCGTCGGGGAGCCGGGGCGAGCGGCCGATCGTTGTCGCGCCGTCGACTGGGGAAGAGAATGTGGCTGCCGGGGGAGCCCTGGCCCACCTTGGCCTTGAATGAGCTTCCGTCCCGCCGTGAGCGTTCTGCTCTGTCGAGGGCGTTGAGACGCGGCGATCCGATCCCGGTCGCACAACGCGGCCTGGCCCTGCGGGTTGGTCGCGAGCAGACCCGGCTGAGCTGGCACTACCCGATACTCGTCATTGTCTGGGCGCTCAACGCCGTCAGCCGGGATGGCTGGGATCGGTACTTGCACCTCGGGCTCGTCGCCGGTTGGCTCGTTCTGTTGGGCTACATGGTGTGGTCGTCCGTCGGATGCGCGCCCGTGTCCGGGAACTGGAGAGCGAAGCATGACCACGGTGTGTCTGCCCATTCCCATCGTTTCGGCCGCGCCCTAGTTGTGATTGCGGTGGCCCTTCCCGTTCTGGTTTCCTCTGATCGGGTCGGTGCTCCTGGCGCCGCGCGGCCTATCGTCGTACCTATGGGCGCGTGGGGTACCGGCTTGTTCTCCAGTGATCTGGCGTGCGATGTACGTGATGAGTACCGGGAACTGCTCTCCGGCAAGGTGTCGGATGAGGAAGTGGAAACCCGCATCATCGCGGAGTATGCAGAGATCGAGGAGGACGACGTCCCCGAGTTCTGGATCGCGTTCGCGATGACTCAATTCAAGGTCGGGCGACTCAGCAGCGAAGTCCGCGAGCGAGCGGCGCGTTTCATGGCGAACGGATCGGACCTGGTGCGCTGGGAAGACTTCGGACCCAGGACGGTCGATCGACGCCGGGCAGTTCTGGAGAGAGTGGCCGAGCAGATTGCAGGCGAGCAGTCAGCACGGAGAACGATCCGCCGCGAATGGCGATACGAAACCGATCTCGAAGCGGGCGACGTTCTGGAGTATATGTCAGAAAGCGGCAGGGTGGCACTCTTTCGTGTCGTCGCAGTTCGTGCGGAGTACGGTAGATCTCCGCTCCTGCAGCGCCTCGACTTCGCCGGCGATATGAATCCAAGTCTGTCGGAGATCGAGGCGCTCCCGAACCGGTCGCACTCCGCACAGTCCCGCTATCGGTACGCGGCAACCTCAGTCGTCAAGTATCGGAAGCGTGACCTGGACTGGTGCGACGTCGGGTTTCGACGACTCGGAAGGGCGGCTGTACGTGCAGACGACGAGAGGTTCGTCCTCTGCTGGGAATTGCAGTGGGATCAGCTCTCGGCGGACCTCGAAGCTGTACTGACCGGCGCCGCGTCTGTCGATGAGTTCGCGAGACGCTGAGGATGTGCCCGGCCGTTACTGGCGTCTTCCGCGGCTCCGCGTCTGGCGGGTCGATACCCTCGGTGGAACCTTTTGTCGATCAGCGGATCGTCATCGCCGTGGCCCCTTGTGGGACTCCCAACGCATCGCGGGGGATCTCCCGTCATCGCATCGGTGACGGCGTCCTGATGCCTGGCTCAATCCTGCCTCCGGAGGCTCTGTGATCAATGCGATGTAGCCCGAGGGGTGCCTAGTGCCACCCTCGCGGTTCTCGTGGACTAAGGAATCGTGGAAGCCATCCGGGCGAATCGGCCGCCGGGTTGCTGGAGGGACCAGACCGGGCCGGACGACGGCGCACGGCCGCATGGCCAGGGACCTCGCCGAGCACATCAGCACCGGATCTTTGGCCCCGGATGCGCCGCTGGCGAGCGAGGCCGCGGAGATGCGGCAGTGCTGCGTCTCTCGCAACACGGCGCGGCGGGCGTGCAAGGGTGTTGTGTCCCGGCAGCTCGACCTTCGAGCGACAGCGATGCCCGGTCAGCTAGGTCATTCCTCCTCGAACTAGCCTGGCCAACGCTGTTCCGAGCTCGACCGGAACGGCGTTCCCGATTTGGCGGGCGATGGATACCTTGGCTCCACACCATTGATAGTCAAGTGGGAAGGTCTGTAGGATTGCACCTTCGGCGAGGGTGAGCGGGCGGTTTTCGCTCGGGTGGAGATAGCGTCCTTTCTCGGGCTTCACGAACTCGGTTCGGATCGTGACGGAGGGCTTACCCCAGTGCAGGCGGCCCATGACATCCAACGAGCCGGTCTTGTGCTTGCGCCAGCCCGAGGTTTGCAGTTCCCAAGGCAGGTCCGTGCGGTTTCCCCCCTCGGGGATGGCGGCGAACCGTTCAAGGGACAGCGGTTGGAAGTGGCGGGTTACATGGAGCTGAGCCGTCTTGAATGCTCCGGGGACGGAGCGGCCGTCGAAGTCGAAGATCTCGTCGGGCAGGTCGATGTGGCCCGGATCGACCGAAGCCGGGAGGCCGGCCAATGCCTGCCTGACGGTGGCGAAGCTCTCGGGTTGCGCCGCGAACCTGCCCCTGGGCTCGGGCAGGGGGTCACGGCTCGTGTGTCTGCCCAGTACGACGGCTCGCTTACGCAGCTGAGGAACGCCGAACTCGGCTGCGTTGAGGATGTAGGGCTGCAACTCGTAGTTCCGGAGCGGACCGTCGGGGCCGGTTGCGAGCTGCAGGAGGGCCCACTGCGGGGACTTGAAGAAGGCTGCGACGTTCTCGATGACGAAGTAGGAGGGCTGCACGGTCTCGACGACCCGGACATACTCGCGCCACAGGCGGTTCCGGTAGTCCAGTGGGTCCCGCCGACCGAGGTTCGAGAAGCCCTGGCATGGAGGCCCGCCGACGACGATGTCTGCCGCTGGGATCGACGACGTGGGCCAGTCCTCGATCCGTCCGTGGAAAAGGTGCTCGCGGCCGTAGTTCGCGGCGTAAGTCGCAGCTGCGGCTCGGTCTAGCTCGACCGACGCCACGACCTCAAAGGTGAAGGTGGTGTCGAGATCGCGGTTCGCATCGAGGAAACCCCTGGTCAGGCCACCACAACCCGCAAAGAGGTCGACGAGACGCAAGGCTGTCACGAGTGTAACCTAGCCGGCCGCACCGACAACCCTCCGCATGCCCGTCGGAGTGTCCTCGAACGGACTTGTGGTAGCACTCGGGACATCGTCAGAACCAGGGAGGACAGGGTGTCGAACGATCGTCCCGTGGCTTCCAGCGCCGCGGTCGCCGCGCGCATGAGAAGGGCCCGGCGCCGTGACACCGCGCCCGAGATGTTGGTCCGTAGGGAGGCACATCGGCGGGGTCTTCGCTACCGGGTCGACAAGGCGATCCCGGGGATGCCGCGTCGTCGTGCCGACATGATCTTCGCGGGTGCGATGGTGGCGGTGTTCGTCGACGGCTGCTTCTGGCACTCTTGTCCGGACCACACCAGCATCCCGCGCGCGAACCGGGAACGGTGGATCGCGAAGTTGGAGAAGAACCAGCAGCGCGACCGGACGACCGACACACATCTCCGCGAGCTCGGTTGGACGGTCCTGCGGTTCTGGGAGCACGACGATCCGGTGGCAGCGGTGGACGTCGTCGAGATGGCCGTTCGGGGTCACTGAGCGTGCAGGTCCGCCTCACGGATCGCGGCGACGGAGCCGGCCGCCTCACGTCGGATCTGCTCGCAGAGGTCGGCGTAGCCGAGGGCGTCGAACTCGATGACCGGAGCCGTCCGTAGGAGACGCTTGAGGACGTCGCGCAGCACTCGCCGGTCGGCGAAGCCGCCCTTGTCGACGCTCGGCCAGACGTCCGAGAGAGCACGGATGAGGGCTCGGCTCCCACCGAGCCCGGCCCGTCGAGCGAAGATCTGGTCGAAGTCGGCTTCGCCGAATGTTCCGATGAGGCGGTAGGGGTCGGTCTCGCTCGGCACAGCCGTGAGGTGGGCGCGCCACCACAGCCGACCCCAGACGTGTCGGGTGATGTCTGTGGCGAGGAAGCGGTCGCCGGTGGGCTCGCGGTAACGCCAGAACGACACGTCGGGCAGCACGACGAGAGCCAGGAATGCCCAGATCGGTCGGACGGACGCCTCGGCGGCGACCAGCCCCATCCGCGCGTGGAGCAGGCGGGCGATGTCGAGGTCGAAGTTGCTGTGGGAGCGGCGACGTCCGCCGCCGGGGAAACCGGCGTCCACGGCGACCTCGAGGACCCGGCCACGCAGGTTCTCGAGCTGCTCGCGGCGGACGCGGTGTCCGCCCGTCGCGGCGAACACGGCCGACGGGTGGGCGAAGGTGTGCTCGGTGGTCAGCTCCTCCACTGTGAGCTGCTGGTAGCGGTCGAAGAGTTCGGTGGCGGTGGAGTCGAGCAGTCGCGGATACAGGATGCTCATGTGCTCGCCAGCAGACCCGTGGCGTTCTGAATCCGGGTCGTGAACAGGATGGGTTCGTGCTTGCGTTCGCGGCGCAGTGCGTCGAGGTCCCGCTCGGGAAAGGTCGCAACCAGCACGGACGTGAGCAGCGCGCCTACGGTGCCGGCGGCGTAATCGTTCGCGGGGTCGAACTCGTCGTCGACGACGGCGCGTTCCACGAGGGACCGGACGACCTCGCTCTGCACGGTCGAGAGCACCAGCCGGTCCGCTTCCGTCGGATCCGCGGCGTTCTCCAGCGCGGAGGTCACGACGGGTCGTCGCTTGTTGGCGAGGAGCAGGATCGACCCGAGGGCCTGCGAGTCGAGATCCTCGCTGAGTTCGAGGTGCCACGCTGCACCGGACGGGTACCTCACCTGCTCGAAGTCGACGACGGCCAATGGGAACAGGACCGCGTCCCCCTGGAGCATCACCGAGTGCACCTCCCGCCAGAGGACACTGCCGGGACGGCTCGGTGCGGTCGCGGACGATCCCGCCTCGGCGGCTTGCAGGATCAGGCTCGTCTCGAGGTCGAGCCTCCCACCGAGCTCGTCGCCGGGCAGCTCGAAGTCGATCTCCAGCTCTGCCCCGTCGACAGCGGGCACAGGACCCTGCCAGGCCTGCCCGCGCAGCGACGAGTTCGCGGCCGCCCACACGACGGTGAGGGTGACCGCGGAACCGGCCGAGAGCCCGCAGGCTTCGCGGGCACGCAGCCCGTCCACGCGCATGGGTCGCTTCAGGTGGAGCACCGTCCCGTAGTCCCAGTCGGGTAGATCGAGCGGTAGCTCGTCGACCGAGTCGCCGGTGAGACGCAGCCACGGGCCGATGGTGACGACGTCGCCGGGTGGGCGTCGGTAGGGGTACGCGCGGCTCACGAGGAGGCGACCCCCTCGGCGCGGGTGCCGGTGACGACGAGGTCGGTGATGGTGTCCGGCACCGGCAGCACGACGAGCTCGACCTCCGACGGGCTCGCGACAACACAGGTCTCAGTCCTGCGCAGCCCCGCTTCTGTCGACCAGAACAGAACCTCGGGACGTGCCGCGCCCACGGGAGCGTCGTCCTCGCGTCCGCGTTCGCCGAGACCGACGGAGAGTCGGACCTGGAGGAGGACCGGGCCTGGCCCGGTCACCGAGAACCGCTGGGCGAGGACGACCTTTCCCTCTCGCTCGTCGACGGCCGGTTCGGTCAGCTCGGTGACCCGTACCCTGTCCCGGGGCGTCGGCGACGGACGCCCGCCGCCTCCGCTGCCGGCCCCGCGTCCGTCGCCACCCCCGGGCGAGTGGGCGTCGGGGCGGGCGAAGGCCGCGGCGACGATGCCCCCGAGAAAGTTGCTCGCGGCGCCGAGCGCTACCCCGGTCTCGGTGCGAACTGGGGCAGCTGCGGAGCCCTTGAACCGGGCGAGTTGCTCCTTGATCCGCCTGAACGTGACGTTCACGAACGTCTTGTCCTGACCGGCCAGTTGCTGGCTCACCCAGTCGTCGTGCGTCGGGGGCTCGCTGGCGGCGAACACATCGTCCAGATCGTCGGCCGCGCGGAAGACTCCCGCGTAAGCGCGGTTCACCGAACCCGTCTCCGTCTGCTCGAGGTACCGGACGACGAGCTCAGGGGAGCGCATCAGACAGATGTGGTGCGGGTCGCCCGGAACCCCCGCATATGCGGCCGCGAGGCCAGCGGAGTCAGCGGCCATGGGCAGGACGAAATCTTCCTTCACCGCGAAGGTACCGAGTTTCCGCTTCGGGCTCTTGCACTCCAGCACCTCGCCCTTTCCGTCCCGTTGCGCGCGGTAGGCCTCGACGAACATGTCCAACGGGTAGGTCTCCGCGGGGTCGGGAACCGGGAACGTCGTACCACTCGCCCGGACCTCGGCGACGAGCCGGTTGTCCCCGCGTTCGGGCAGCATGATCGGCCACAGCTGCCATGCGAGGGTGTTCGCGAGGTGCCGGGCCCCGTCGCCGACGTCCTCGAAGTCGTCGAGGTTCGGATCGAGGACGACGAGGGTGGTGCCGGTCTCGTTGTCGGCGAAGTGGAATAGGCCCAGGCTGCGGGCGACGGTGTCGGCCTCGGCACCGCGGAGCGGCTCGACGTGACCCTCCTGGACATCTCCCCACCAGTGCCGCCCGGTGAACGGGCGGGTGTCGTCGGTGGGGGTCTCGCGGCCGTCGAACGACTCCCGCATTGCGATGCCGATCAACCGGGACTCCAACCCGACGCCGGGGACGTCGGTCCGCGTGTAGACGAGGATCGTGCCTACTTTGGACATCCTGTATAGGACGGCCTTCCCGTAGCCGTAGGTGCCGCCGCCCTGGTGGGTGTCGCGCTTCTCGCCGACGTTGAGCACGAACGAGACCCAGTCGCGACGGTCGGCGGCGACTTCGTCGGCCCTGGTCGGCCCACCGAGGCCCTTCGTACCGCGGTCCACGACGGACAGCAGTCGTACGTTCGGAGTCCGGACGAGCCTGCCGATCCCGAGATTGGGTTCCCGGTTCGCAGGCGGGGTGAGCAGCCGTTCCCAGTTCGGCCGATGCGTCGGGGCCACCGTGGTGAGCTCCAGTCGGAACGACGTGGGTCTGTCACCGAGCCGCGCGTCCCACGAGTTCTGCGCCGTCTCCCGCACGAACACCGTCAGCGGGTCGACGGGCGGGCGACCGAGCTGGTTGCGAATGCCCTCGGATGCGATCGCGCCCGTCGGTGGAAACGGCTGGGACCACCAGCGTGGCGTGATCACGTCTGCTCCAGGAGAGTCTCGACGGGATCGGTGTCGGTGCGCGCTGCGACGGCCGGTGCGCTGTCGAGGTCCACGTCGTAGTCGACATGGTCGAGGCCCGCCAACTCCGCGTCTCCGGTCAGGCCTGCAGCGACGATGCGTGGGAAGCCCGGTCCGACCTCGAAGGTCCGCTGCTCGACGACCTCGAACACCCGACGCGAGTACACCTCGCGCTCCGACCGGGTGTAGCCGGCCTGCAGCAGGGCGCCGAGGAAGGTGGCCTCGTCGTCGGTGATGTCGAGGATCTCGTCGACTAGTTCGGGCACGGACCGTCCGCGGTCGGTACGCAGCCGGAACCAGGTCAGCAGGAGCCGGCCGTCACCTCCGTCGAGCTGGCCGAGGCCGTGGACCCGGGCGGTCCGGGACTCCGGTGAGGTCGTGCTCTTCACCTCCAGGGCGGTCGTGCCGCGGTGGAAGTCCTGCCTGCTCTTCAGCGGGCCGGTCCAGAAGGCGACCGCCCCCGGGTCGCGGTCGACCATCGCCCGTACGACGGTGAGCTCGCCGAACAGGCCGGCCAGCTCCTCGGGGCCGAGCGTGTGTCTGGAGCCGGAGAGCAACGCCCGCCAGTCGGCGAGGGTTCGCCGCAGTGCGGCGACGGCCCTCTCCGGGGCAGCGGCGATCCGCTCGACCACCTCGGCGCAGAGCGCGGTGAACAGGTCACGAAGTCTGTCGTCGACCAGCGCCAGCGAGGCATAGACCCGGTAGCTGGTCTCATCCTCCAGCACCTGCCGGCGCAGTGTGACCGCGCGCCCGTCGACGTCCTCCTGCAGCGTGTGCTTCCCGTCGATGGGGACGAGCAGGTGTCGGGCCCCGGTGTTCCGGACGCCGACCAGGACCGGGCCGAACTTCGTGTCGGTATCGGTGGATGCGGTCCGGAACAGGCTGACCACGGGCCTCGCCGCGGCCGCAGACCAGAGATCCTCGAGCCGGCTGCCGTTGACGGTCACTCGTCGTCCTGGTCGAGGATCGAGAGGTCCTCCTCCTCGACGAGGACCTTCGACAGGTCCGCGCTCATGTACTCGACGTCGGAGTCCTTGTCCTCGGGGCGCGGGAACACCAGCGCCACGCCCATCACGACGTCGTCGGTCGGTGCGGCGAGCGGAACGCGACCCTTCTTGGCGGTGGGCTCGGACCACGGATCGATCGGGTACATCAGCAGGAGACCCTCGTTCGGTCGCTGCTCCCGTCGCCTCGCATCGAGCTCGGAACGCTTGGGCTGGCTGCTCGCGATGTCGAGGTCGATCGCCTCGTCGCGGCTACCGGACAGGGTCTTGATGTCCGCGACGCCGTCGAAGTCACTGTCCTCGTCGTAGGACAGCCGTGCCCGTCGGACCATCCGGACCTCGACCCCGGAACCCAGGTCGCACCGCTTCGTGTCCGCCCTGGGCTGCGAGTTGCCGATGACGCCGACGCTCCAGCGGCCGAGAGAGCCTGCGCGGACCCGCTTGCGGATGTACTCGGCGATGCGCCCGGAGTCGCCGTCCGACGAGCGCTCGTGGAACGAGTACGACGCGAGGAACTCCAGCACGTGCTCGTGCGGGACATCGGTGAACAGTGCCGTCTCGTTCCGGGCAGTCCTCGCCGACCCGTCGCGCGCGGCGCGGCACACCAGGGTCCGGGCCGCGGCGGCGTTCGCCTCCAACCAGGAGAGGCCGTTATCGGAGACGTCGAAGAAGCGCGACTCCACCAGCTGTCCGCCGTAGGCCGCGACGGCGCGGACGGCGCTGGTCATCTTGGCTTTGGCGGTGATGCTCATCTTCGGGTGCGTCCTCAGGCGCACGGCGAAGTTCCGCGGCGTCACGCCCGGGTTCATGTACCGGTTGATGTCCAGCCGCATCTCGGCTTCGACCGTGGCCAGGTGGCTGAACCAGTCCATGAGCTCGTCCGTCATCCAGATGCGGGGCAGATCCGCGTAATGATTGCGGTAGCCGAACCAGCGGCCCATCTGCAGCAGGGTGTCGTAGGCGGACACGGCGCGGACGAACAGGCTGGAGACGAGGCCTTCGAGTGTGAGGCCGCGGCTCAGCGTGTTGCCGCCGACGGCGATGGCGGTGACGGGGCCCGACTCGTAGTCGAGCCGGTCGGTGCTGCGGTAGTTGTCGATCACGACCGTCGTGGCTTCGACGACATCGGGCAGCTCGACAAGGAGGTCCTCGAACGGGACGGTGGTCTCGCCGAAGTCGGCTGCGGGCACCCGCGCCGTCTCTTTGGCCCACGTCGTCCGCAGCCGGTCGAGTAGCCCGGGGTCCTTTGTGGTCAGGCCGGTGAGCATCCGATTCTTCAGCTCCAGCAGCGGATCCTTGAACCGCTCGTGCACGGCGGTCTCGGTAGTGGTGTGGATCAGCATCGTCGAGTGCTCGTTGCCGCCGCCTCGCAACTTGCGGGCGGCAGTGGCCAGCCAGAACCACTCCACGGAGCGTCGTAGCGAGTGAGTCACGCCCGGGTAGAAGTCCGCGACGTCCTTCTTCGCCCGGGGCTTGAGGTCGTCGACCTCGTCGTCGGGGACGGTCCGGACCATGTCGAAGCCGCCGGGTAGGTCGGCCGGGTCCTCGCCGGGCAGTAGCTCACGCCCGAAGAGGATCTCGGTGCCCTGGTAGCCGATGGGCTGCGGCAGGTTGACGATGAAGTCGCGAGGGTAGAAGTCGGTCGTGTCCGCCGGGTTGATCAGCAGGTTTGCGAACGGGGTGGCCGTGTAACCGATGTAGCCGACCTTCGGGAACTTACTCATGACCTGGTGAAGTAGCGGGTTGATCTTCGCCGTGGCGACGGTGGACTGGTCGGCTTCGTCGTCGATGATCAGGGTCGGGGTCCTAGCGAGGTAGTCGCCGCCCTTGTCCAGCCAGTCGCGGAGCTTGCGGAGGACCGCGGCGTTCTTCTTGACCACCAGCAGCATGTGATGGCCCTTGGTTGCGAAGAAGACCTGCGGGTTGCCGCCCGGCGGGGTGAAGTCCTTCAACTCGGTGGTGACCTCGTGCCAGAGGTCTGGGTTGGCGTGCACGAGGTCGCCGGCGAGCCGGATCTGGGTCTGTCGACGCAGCGTGTTGTGGATGCCGGACAGCACGATGAAGAGTCGGTAGCCGCGATCCGCTGCCTTGGCCATGACTGCGGTGAAGTTCGTTGTCTTGCCGGACTGCACGAACCCCACGACGAGGCCACGGGTGCTGAACTTGTCCTGCTTGGGGTGGTCGAGCAAGGAGAGGATCTTGGTCGACGCTTCGTCGACCGACGCGATGTTGTCGGCACCGAAGTTCTTGGCCTGCAGCGACTTGACGACGGCAGGCCAGTTGCGGTCGGAGTCCTTCGGGCCCGTGTACCAGGTGGTTCGTCCATCCCGCCAGACCGACGGCGGCTGGTCGAGATTGCGAATTCTGACGGTCTCGCCTTCGTGCTTCTCCCGCACGGCCTTGATCAGAGGGGCCGGGACCATCATGGTCTCGAGCTCCTTGACGGCGTCCGCCGGTGAGCTCGTCTCGCAGTGCTTCAAGAAGACCTGGTAGGCCCGCTCGATCTGCTTCTCCGACAGTCCGTCAGCCACCCGGTTACCCCCACGTGTCCCCTTCGGATGTTCGAGAGAGTAATCAGCCAAGAGCAGCGGAGTGTTACTGGACCACTCGTGCGGGTGACCACCTGTTGCTCCTGCCTACGATGGTGGGCTCTCTGGTGGCGGTGATCCTGCGGGTCACGGTCCCTCGAGTTCCGTTCACGCTGAGAGTGGCATCTAGGTGTACTGACCAGAGACGTCGGTCGAGGTCATGTGACGACACGACCTTACTGATCTTGAATGGCGAGGACCTCCTGCGGAGGGTGTGGAGCTGTCAAAGGCGCCCATGCTTACAACCACAGAAGGTCCTTGGTGGGCCACGGCAACGCCCCGCTGGCCGAGTCAGACTGTGACCTGCCGAACCGTGCCGTGAGCGTGGCCCAGTTCAGCAGGCAGGGTGCGGACCATCTGTACCTGCCCCGGGCCGTCTCCTCCTCGGCGTATGGCCGTGTGGTCGGCTCCCAGGGGATCGATCTGAGGGCAGGACCTCATCTTCGTTTCCGAGAAAGAGTCTCTACGGCACCCAGGGCGGTTCAGGCCCCGGGGTCCTGAGCGACCAAGTCGCCCAGGACCCGGGCCAGCGTCGCTCGCGCCGGTTCGTCGAGCGCCGCGAACAGGCTGTCCAGCACTCCGGCGGCGATGCGGTGCCCCTCGGCCAGGGCGGCCCGCCCGGTCTCGGTGAGGGTGTGCTCGAGGCGTCGACCCCGCCCCGCCGTGCGCTCGATCAACCCGCGACCGAGCATCCGATTCGCGAGCGTGCCGAACGCCTGATCGCTCTGGAAGGTCGCCGTCGCGAGCGTGTGCCCGGATGCTCCCGGCATCCGGTCGATCGCGCGAAGGGCATCCCACTGCACGAGTGTCACGCCGGCCTCCTGCAGGGCGGCATCCAACGCCCGGTGGTTGCGGTACTGCGCCCGCTTGATCATCTGGCCGAGCAGTTCGAGATCCGTTGCCACGGTGCTACTGTATCAACATACTTAGATCAATATGTTGATACAGGAGTGACCATGGCTCGCCCCGACACCACCCGCACCGCGCTCGTCCTCCATGGAGGGGGTGGTCCTGGCACCGTCGCGCCGCTCGTCGAGCACCTCTCCGCGTCGATGCGCGTCATCGCCCCCACCCACCCCGGCTGGGACGGCACCCCCGGAGTGGACAGCGTCGCTTCCATCGCCGATCTCGCGACGCACTACCTCGCACGACTTCGTGAACAGGGCGAGTGCGGCGTCATCGTCGTCGGCTCGTCCATCGGCGGCTGGGTGGCACTCGAGATGGCGCTGCAGGCCGCGGCCGACGACCGGTTCGCCGGCACGGTGGGCGCAGTGCTCGACATCAACGGGACAGGTGCGGTCGTCGAAGGCGAGCCAGGTGCCGACTTCTTCGCCCTCGATGCGCGGGGGCTCGCCGAAGCGGCCTGGCATGACCCCGAGCGTGGCTACCGGGACCCGGCTTCACTGACGGACGAGCAGCGCGCCGTCCAGCAGTCCAACGGACGGGCGATGGCCGCCCTGGCCGGACCGACACTGAGCGATGCGACCCTCCTCGGCCGACTGGGGGCGATCGCAGTACCGACGCTGGTCGTGTACGGCGCCAGCGACCGGATCGTCACGCCTGCATACGGTCGCGCGGTCGCGGCGGCGATCCCGGGCGCGTCCTTCGCCGAGGTCCCCGCTGCCGGGCACCTTCCCCACCTCGAAGCGCCTGCCGCGACGTGGGCCGTTATCGACCCCTTCCTCGCTCGGCTCTGAGACCGGCCGAACCGGCACCTCACCGGTCGCGAGATCCTGGCGTCGAGCCGCTTGACCCGGCCCTCGGGGCCACCCGGAGCGTCGTCGTTGCCGGGCATGTGGCTCGGTTGACGAAGGAGGCGACGTGGACGAGTTCACGACCGGCGGGTTCGCCCGCGCCACCGGTCTGCCCCGCAAGGCGCTGCGGCTCTACCCATGCCAGGATCAGGAACCCCAGCAGACCGGCGACGGAGTTGAACACCGAGGTCAACGTCAGGGCCAGCGAGTCGCTCGACCCATCCTCCCGCGGACGACCCGACGGCTCGGAACGAGGCACTGCGGCGACGCTACGGGAGCCCCGGGGCGAGTGGCCGACCGGTCACACGTGCAGCTCCGAGCACTCGCCCCGGGCGATCTGCGCGCGGAACACGGCGTCGAGCGGGCTGCTCGGCTCGTCGTCGAGCGAATCGACGAACACCGCCACTATCCGCCCGTCCTGACCTGCCGCGATGCGCCCGAGCATCGCTCGCCACGCGGCGAGGTTCGGGTGTCGGTACATGAGCGCGGCCTCGGCCGGGGCCAGGAGATCCACCGCGCTCTGCAGAGCGGCGGGCGTCAGGTCGTAGGTTCCCGTGCCCGTCCGTCGGCCGGTGACGATCCCGAGGACCAGCGCGGGGAGGCGGTGCAGCCAGCCGACGTTGACCACCGGGAACGACCACCCGGTGCCGTCGTCCGTCGGGACGAACGCGACCCCGTAGGCGGCCGTCGGGGTCCAGCCGGGCATCCGGGCGGTGAACCGGTCCACCGCCGCCTGGATCAGCTCCGGTGTGGGCCACTGTTCGTCGAGACTCATGCCGCACAACTACCGGACTGCCACGGCCGCTCGGGAGCGGTTTTCCGGCGAGCGCGGACCCCGTGTCAGCGGGGGATTCCGCCCAGGTCTTGACCTGAAGCCGGGGTCAGCCCCGAAGCTCACCGCATGAGCACCTCGACGGCCTGTTGGGCCTACCTGTTCGAGCACCCCGGCGCCGATCCCGCGCGTGACCGCCTCGTCCTCGACTCCGGGGGGCAGCGCTCGCTGATCGTCGCCGTCGCCTCGACGGCGGACGCCCCCGCCGTCGCCGCCGGCCTCGTCCGCGACGAACAGGTCACGCTGATCGAGCTGTGCGGCGGCTTCGGCAGCGGTGACGTGGCCGCGGTCGCCGCCGCCGTCGGCGAGCACGCAGCCGTCGGGCACGTCGTGTTCGGGGTGGACCAGATCCCGGCTGCCGCGGCCTATGCGACGGCGGCCACCGCGGCGCTGTCGGCCGCCGCCTCCACCCCCGACGCGGCGTCCTCACCGGCACCCGGTCGCCGATAGCGCCGCCTGGTCCACGGCGTGCGTTCACCCCGTGCGCAGCCGGCTCGTCGGCGAGATGCGCACGGCGGAGCCGGCCGCGGGGGAGGGGCGCGCTCGCCGCGGGCCCCGTCGCGGCTTCGGCGGGGTCGGTGTGCCAGGGGACCTCGACCACCCGACGGTGATCAGCGACCGGACGGGCGAGGAGACACACCTAGGCCCGGTGCTCCGCGGGAGGGGGAAGACCGAGCGCGGCGAGGGCGGCGCCCGTCAGCTCGCCCGCCGCCACCGGGTAGCGCCGGAGGTGGGGGATCCGTGCGCAGTCGTCGACGATCGTCCTCGCGGTCCTGACCAGCGTCGCGGCGTCGGCGTCGGGCAGGTCGGGGCGGGCCGCCGAGAGCCATCGCTGCCACTCCGCCACCTCGTCGGCCTGGATGCGGTCGATGCGCTCGCGGGCGGCGTCGGGGAGGTAGAGCCGTTCGGTCAGCCGGACGGCGAGCAGGTCGGTCGCCTCGAGCGCGACGCGCACGTAGCCCGCTACGAGCAGGCCGAGGACCGCTTCGTCCGGGCCGGGGGTGCGTAGTGCGCGTGTCGTCTCCAGCGCGAGCCACTCGTGCAGCCGGGTGACGGCGGCGACCAGGATGTCGGCCTTGGTGTCGAAGTACCGGTAGAGGGCGGGCCCGACGACGCCGACCCGGCCGCCGATGTCGTCGATGCTCACCCCGGCGAAGCCCTTCGCGCGGAACTCCCGCGCAGCGGCCCCGACGAGCTGCTCGCGGCGGGAGGACGGCGCCCGGTCGGAGGTCCCCACCGAGCCGTCCGCGACGGTGGCCGCGGGGGCGGCGATCACCCGCCTGCTCGCCTCGGCCAGCTGCTGGGCGAGCCGGGCGCGGGGGAGCGGGGTGTCGTAGAAGCCCGCTCCGGAGATGATGCTGACGATGACCCAGCTGCGGAGGTCGGTCACCTCGGGGGACAGGTCGCCGCGGGAGGGGGAGAGGAGGAGCTCGTCGAGCTGCCTGCCGATCCAGCGGGTCCTGTCGCGGACAAGCTGGAAGTCCTGGGCGTCGAGGTGGCGGGCCTCGCGCTGCCACAACAGGGAGAGCCGGCGGCTGTCCAGCGCGGCCTCGGTGAGCGCGCCGAGCGTGGTGTCGAGGCCGCGCTCACCGGGCGGCAGCGCGGCCAGCGTCGTGATCGTGTCGACGACGTGCTGCTGGTCCTCGAGCACGACGTGCGAGAGCAGGGCCCGCTTGTTGGCGTAGTGGCGGTAGAGGGCCCGCGCGGTGATCCCGCTGGCCTCGGCGATGTCGTCCATCCGGACGGCGTGGAACCCGCGGAGGCTGAAGAGCTCCCCTGCGTTGCGGGCGATCTCGGCCCGCCGGTTGCGGGGCCGGGACCGCGGTGGCGCGCTCGCCGCGTCCATGCCGTGGTCTCCTCTCGCCGTCCCGATCCTAGCGAGGGAGACCACGGCCCGATCTCAGGTGGGCGTGCCCCGCCGCCCCACCGACGCGGTGGCGACGGCCCCCGTCGACTGCCCACGGACGAACTCCTCGACCGTGGTGGCGTTACAGCTCATGTACAGCGTGGCGAGGTCCTCGCCGCCGAACGCGCACGCGACCGCCTGCGCTCCGGTCACGGGGACCTTGTCGGTCAGCTCACCGCCCTCGACCACCCGGTAGAAGCCGGCGTCGTCCCCGGTGGTGAGCGCATTGCCGAACCACGCCCCTCCGTCGGTGTCGAGGGCGATGCCGTCCGGCATGAACGTCTCGGGCAGCTGTGCCCAGACGTGCGGGTCCGACAGGGTCCCGTCGGGCGCGCGGTGGTAGGCGGTGATCCGGTGCAGGAAGGTCTCCGCGAGCAGGAGGCGCCCGTCGGACGTGAGCGCCATGCCGTTGGGGAACAGCACGTCGCCCTCGACACGCCGGACGGTGCCGTGGGGGTCGACGTGCGCCAACGCCGTTGGCCGCGGGTCCTCGGTTCCGACGGCGAACCCGAAGTTGCCGGCGTAGGCGTGCCCGTCGGACGTCACGAGCATGTCGTTCCCGGGGCCACCGGCGATGTCGCTGAAGTCGGCGTAGGTGCTCAGCGCGCCGTCCGTCCCGATCCGCTGGATCGTCGCGTCGGTCTGGGAGACCACCAGGGGGGTGCCGTCCGGCAGGAACCCCAGGCCCGACGGTGCGCCCGGAACCCGGGCGACCGTGGCGGCGTCCCCGTCGGGGGCGAAGGTCAGCACCGTGCCGGCGAAGAAGTCGCTGGCCCAGAGCGCGCCGTCGTGCCAGCGCAGGCCTTCGAGGAACTGGTGTCCGGTGGAGAACCCGGTCGGGGTGTGGAGCTTCATCGCGTCACTTCCGTGTCGATTCGAGGGTCGTGTGCTCGCGCGCCAGCTCGCGGAGCCGGAACTTCTGGATCTTGCCGCTGGGGTTGCGGGGCAGGTCGTCGACCAGGAGCAGGCGCTCGGGGAGCTTCTGGCGGGCCATCCGCCGCGCGGTCAGCCACTCGACGAGCGCCGGCAGGGTCACCTCGCGACCGGTCTGCGCGACGACGACGGCGCAGACCCGTTCCCCGAGCACCGGGTCGGGGGAGGAGACGACGGCGACGTCGGCGACCGCGGGGTGTTCGAAGAGGTGGTCCTCGATCTCCTTGGCGCTGATGTTCTCCCCGCCGCGGATGATGATGTCCTTCTGGCGCCCGGTGATCTCGACGTAGCCGTCGTCGTCGATGTGGGCGAGGTCGCCGGTACGCAGCCAGCCGTCGTCGGTGAAGGCCGCGGCGTTGAGCGAGGCGTCGAGGTAGCCGAGGAACAGCTCGGGCCCGCGCACCTGCAGCTCACCGTCCGGGGCGAGCCGTACCTCGGTGGCGCCGATCGGCCTGCCGTCGGTCCGCGCGCGCTTGTCCACGGGATCGTCGGCGTTGCAGGCCGTGGCCGTCGGGTACTCGGTGGACCCGTAGCCCCGGCTGACGGTGCAGCCCAGCGCCGTGGTCGCGGCCCGGACCAGCTCCGGCGGGACGTCGGCGCCGCCGCACGCGAAGACGCGCAGCGAGCTCACGTCGCGTTCGGCCAGCGAGGGGTGGTGGACGAGCCCGTGCAGGAACGGCGTGGCCGCGACCGTGAACGTGCACCGGTGCTCCTCGATGAGCTCCAGACCCCGACCGGGCTCCCACACGTCGAGCAGGACGACCGCGCTGCCCAGCATGAACGGCAGCTGCAGTCCGTAGAGGACACCGATGATGTGGCCGACCGGCGAGGGCATGAAGACGACGTCGGTCGCGGAGAGCCCGAAGAAGTCGATGATGCTGCGGTTCTCGTGGTCCAGGGTGTCGTGGCTGTGCAACGCGCCCTTGGGCGCCGAGGTCGTACCGGAGGTGTAGAGCAGCAGGGCGATGTCGTCCGGGGCCCGGGGCGTCCGGACACCGTCCGCCCGGCCCTCGCCGAGGAGAGCGTCGAAGCTCAGCGTGCCGTCCCCGCCGTCCACCACGACGACGGTCTCCAGCTCGGGGACCTCGTCGCGGATCTCGTCGAGCATGGCCGGGTAGTCGAAGTCGCGGAACAGCCGCGGGACCACGGCGACCTTCGAGCCGGCCTGGCGCAGGATGAACGCCGTCTCGCGGTGTCGGTAGATCGGGATGATCGGGTTGCTGACCGCGCCGAGCCGGATCGCCCCGAGGTGCACGACGACCGCCTCGGCCCGGTTGGGGAGCAGCCAGGACACGACGTCGCCGGGGCCGACCCCGCGCCCGTGCAGCGCCGAGGCGAACCGGTTCACCGCCTCGTCGAGCGCGCGGTAGGTCCAGCGCCGCCCCCGGTCGACGACGGCGGTCGCCTCGGGGCTGCGCGCCGCGGCCGTGGCCAGGTGGCCGTCGACGAGGTTCCCCGCCCAGTGACCGGCCTCGACGTTGCGCCGGGCCTGCTCGTCGTCGGGCCTGGTCGCTCTCATGACTGCCTCTCGGGGTCCAGGAGCGCCGCGCCGACGTGGTGCCGCAGCTCGGTCTCGTCGCCGTACCAGCCGCGCAGCGCCAGGGCGCGCCGGTAGTACCAGCTGACGTCGGTCTCGGTGGTGAAGCCCATGCCGCCGTGCAGCTGGATCGCGTCCTCGCAGACCCGGACGGCGGCGTCCGCAGCGTGTGCCTTGGCCGTCGAGGCGATCAGGTCCAGCTCCGGAGGCGACGCCCCGCCGGCGTCGGCGAGGGCGGCCAGGCAGAGGTTGTGCAGGCCGGTCGACCGCGCGGACATGTCGGCGACGAGGTGCTTGACGGCCTGGAAGCCGCCGATCGGCCGGCCGAACTGCTCGCGCTGCCCGACGTGGGCCACGGTGCGGTCCAGCGCGCCGCGGGCGAGACCGCCGAGCTCGCAGGCGAGCAGCAACCGGCCCCACGACCGGATCCGGTCCCCGAGCCCGTCGTCGGTGACCAGGGTGTGGGCCACCGCGCCGTCGAAGGAGACGGACGCGAACGCGACCCCCGGATCGGCACTGGCCAGGGGCTCGACGCGCACCCCGGGAGCGTCCGGGTCGACCAGGCAGACCGTCGTACCGTCGACGACGACGAGCACCCCCGCCTGCGCGGCGAACCGGACGGCGGCGACGGACCCGACGACCTCCCGCCCGGTGACCGCGACCGACCCGAGGTCGCCCGGGACCGACGCCCCGGGGTCGACGAGCGCGGGCGGTGTCCCGTCGGCGGCCGGGACGATCTGTTCGACCAGCGCCGGCAGCAGACTGTTCTCCAGCAGCGGCCCGGGAAGCAGGTGCCGTCCGTACTCCAGGAACACATGGCCGAGAGCGGCCGGTGGTGCGCCGATCCCGCCCCGGTCCTGCGGCACGGCCAGGGAGTACCAGCCCAGTCCGGCGAGCTCGGATGCCAGGCCCGCGTCCCAGCCCCCGCCGTCCAGGAGCGCACGCCGCCGTTCACCGGTGTGGGACCGGGTGAGGTAGTCGTCCACGGCGGACGCGAAGTCGTCGTGATCAGCCACGGGGCAGCCCCAGGAGTCGTTCGGCGACGATGGTGCGCTGGATCTGGGCGGAGCCGCCGTAGATGGACGCGGCCCGCGAGTAGAGGTGCTCACGGGCCCAGCGGTCGGACCGCAGGCCGCCGGGCCGGGCGCCGGGCACCGCGCGCAGTGCGCCCAGCAGCCCCGCGATCTCGGCGAACACGGTCTGCTCGACGTCGTTGAGCACGAGCTTGTCGACGGAGTCCAGCGGTGTCGGGCCGGCGTCGGCGACGAGCCGGGCGGTGGTCTGCCGGGTCTGCGCGTCGAGGACCCGCATGGCGACCTGTGCCCGCCCGACGGCGGCCCGGGCCCGGGCCCCGGCGACACCGTGCGCGCGGAGCTCGCCGACGGCGTCCTCCAGCGCGACCTCGAGCTCCACCCGGCGGCGCAGGGTGGCCGCCCCGCGCTCGCTGCCCAGCGTGTGGGTGGCGATCGTCCAGCCGTCGTTCTCGTCCCCGAGCAGGTTCCGCCGCGGTACCCGGACCTCGTCCAGGAAGACCTCGCAGAACTCCCGGTCGCCGGTCATCTGCCGGATGGGCCGGGCGGTGATGCCGGGGCTCGTCATGTCGACGAGCAGGTAGCTGATGCCCGCCTGCTTGCGCACGGTCGGGTCGGTACGGACCAGCAGCGCACACCACTGCGCCTCGTGCGCCCAGCTGGTCCAGATCTTCTGGCCGCTGACCACGTAGTCCTCGCCGTCGGCGACCGCGCGGGTGCGCAGGGAGGCGAGGTCGGACCCGGCGTCGGGCTCGGAGAAGCCCTGGCACCAGATGTCCTCGCCGGAGAGCATGCGGGGCAGCAGCTCGCGACGCTGCCGGTCGGTGCCGTAGCGGTCGATGGACGGCCCGACGACCTCCAGACCGATCAGGCCGACGGGCTGGGGGGCACGGGCCCGCACGAGCTCCTCGACGAACACCAGCTGGTGGGCGTGGGTGAGCCCGCCACCGCCCGCCTCCCGCGACCAGGCGAGGCCCAGCCAGCCGGCGTCGGACAGGGTCTTCTGCCAGCGGCTCAGCACCGCGAACCGGGCGTCGGGGTCCGACGGGACCTCGGGGGCCCCGGTCGCGGCGAGCCAGGCCCGGGCCCGGGCCCGGAAGTCCTCCAGGGATTCCACGGTCACCGTCCCGTGTAGACCGGTTCGCGGCGTTCGAGGAACGCGTTCACGGCCTCCTTGGAGTCCTCGTAGCCGGACAGCTCACGGGTCCGGTCCTGCTCGAACTCGTAGCCGGACCTGAGGTCGCGGTACTCGATGCCGTTGAGGCTGCGCTTGGCCAGCCGCAGCGTGACGGGGCTGTGCCGGGCGATGGATCGCGCCAGCTCCCGGGCCTTCGCGAGGAGCTGCTCCTCCGGGACGATCTCGACGATGCCGCCGTAGGGCAGCAGCGTCTCGGCGGGGTAGAGGTCGCCGGTGTAGTGCATCAGCCGGACCACGCCCTGCGGCACGAGCCGGGACAGGTGCTTCGCGCCGCCCAGCACCCCGACGGTGACCTCGGGGGTGGCGAACCGGGCACCCTCCGCCGCGACGACGAGGTCGCACGATGCCGCGATCGCCAGACCCGTCCCCACGGCGGCCCCGTGGACCGCCGCGATCACCGGGTA
Organism: Pseudonocardia sp. Ae717_Ps2; assembly: GCF_001932475.1. NCBI lineage: Bacteria > Bacillati > Actinomycetota > Actinomycetes > Pseudonocardiales > Pseudonocardiaceae > Pseudonocardia > Pseudonocardia sp. Ae717_Ps2. The sequence continues at coordinate 4,006,950 of NZ_MCIS01000001.1, read as the reverse complement.
GGCGGAGTCGTAGATCGCCCAGAACGCCTCCCGGGCCTGCTCGAGCTGCTCCGGGGCGTTGTCGGGGTCCAGGGTCCGGAACGCGTCGAGGTCGTTGCCCGCGCAGAAGTGCTTCCCCCGCCCGGCGAGCACGACGACGCGTGCTTCGGGGAGGTGACGCTCGACGTCGCCGAAGAACGCGCGGATCTCACGGTAGAACTGCTGGTCGACCGCGTTCACCGGCGGGCGGTCGAGCCACACGGTGGCCACCGGGCCCTCGGTCTCCCACTTCAGGAACTGCAGATCGCTCACGGGGTGTCCTCTCCTCAACGGTGGTAGGCGGCGGCGAACGCCTCGAGCTCGCGCGGGACGTCGCTGCCCGCGGGCTGGAAGTGGAGCCAGTCGCAGCCGGCCTTCTCCAGCTCGGCGAACCGGTCCCGCCACTGGTCACGGGTCAGCGCGAGCCCGGCCGCGGTGATCACCTCGCCGGTCACGAAAGGCCGGTCGATCTCGTTGACCCCGACCACGTGCCGGTCGTGCAGGGCGATGTGACGGACGCCCTCGGGGATGTGGTCGTAGGCCGCGGCCCACGCGTGGCCGCTCTCGCCGAGCAGCTCGTCGATCACCCCGTGCTCGACGGCCCAGTGCAGGAACAGCCCCGCGCCGTGGCCCGCGGCGTCGATCACGCGCTCGGAGCCCGGGTCCTCGCCCTCGTCGAGCACGGTGCCGATGAGCATCATCATCTGCGGCCCGAAGCCCGGCTCGGGCGCGGTGATCCGGAACAGCTCCGCGCCCAGGGACCGGGCGACCCCCGTGCCCTTCGGGCCTTCGCCCGCGACCCCCCAGGGGACCGAGATCGGCAGGGCCGGGCCGAAGCGGGCGTCGGGCTGGATGAGCTGCATGGTCGCGCCCTCCCACTCCACCTGCTCGCCGCGCAGCAGGGCCCGCACGACCTCGGTGTAGTGCTCGACCCGCGCCCACGGCACCGGTGGTCTGCCCATGGCGAGGCGGCCGGTGAAACCGCTCCCGATCCCGATGAGGACGCGGTCCGGCCCGGCCGTGTGCACCAGCGTGGTGATCGCCGAGGCGGTGACCATCGGGTGGCGCAGACTCGGGATCAGCACCCCCGGCCCCAGCACGATCCGGTCGGTCCGCTCCGCGGCCTGGTTCAGCACCATCCAGACGTCCGGGTACAGCGCGGGCGAGTCGTAGCACAGCGCCCTCTCGTAGCCGAGCTCCTCCGCGATGCGGATGTGCTCCGGAGTCTCCAGCGACGTGGCGAACGAGCATCCCAGCTTCATTGTCGGGTCTCCCGGTCGAAGGGGTCGGGAGTCGGAAGTTAGGGCCGATGGACATAGCTTGTCAATCAGCGATAACTGGATAGCATGGGCGAACAGATCGATCAGCAGTCGTCGATGCGCGAATGTCCATCACTGCTCACTGGGTCGACATGGAGGTCGAGATGCTGGTGCACTGTCTGACGCTCACGTTCACGGAGTCCGCGACCACGGCCGACGTCGAGGCGTTCCGGGACGCGATCGCGCGGCTGCCCGGCCAGGTCGGCGTCCCCCTGCGCACCCGGCAGGGTTCCGACCTCGGTGAGCGTCCGACGAACGCCGACTACGCGGTCGTCTCCGAGTTCGCGAGCGTCGAGGACTTCCGGACCTACCTCGCCCACCCGGCCCATCTCGCGGTGCCCCGGGACCACGTCCGGTCCGTGCACAGCGTCCAGTTCCACGTCGTCGAACCGGACTGAGCCTCGGTGGCCCGGGCTCCGGTGCTGACCCGTCGTTGCGCGCACCGGGCGCCGTCGGGCCCGTGGCGTGGCGGGCCGGTCAGCTGCGCGGGTCGCGTTCGGCCCGCTCGCGACGGAGCCGGTCGAGGTCGTCGGTGGCCAGCGCGTTCCAGAACCGCAGGGCCGCGTGCTCCATCTCCAGCCCCAGTTCGATGGTGATCATGCGCGGCTCGGCCCACTCCTCCCGGCCGTGCCCGAGCTGACCTCGGCGGGCCCGGACGAGCACGGGTACCGGATCGGCGCGGTGGTGCGGCAGCGCGCGGTCGAGCACGATCCGGCGGCCCGGGAGGCCCCGCTGATCGGGATGGCCCTGCCGTTCGTCGGGCATCGCGAGCTGCGCAGTGCGGGCCGGGACGGCATGAGGCCGGTCCCGGTGGGTCAGGTCGTGGCGGCCGGAGCCGGCCAGACGAAGCGGTCGTCCGCGGCGTAGTCCTCGCACCGGGCCTGCAGCGCTGCGGTGACCTGGTCGGGGGCGTCCGCCCCGACCAGGAGCCGGAACGGGCCGTCGGGTGCGTGGACGTGCTGGCGCAGGGCCTCGACCGCCTCCGCCACGGGCGCACCGAGCGGGCCTTCGGTCCGCCACGGCACCTCGGCCGTGCCGAACAGCTCGCGCCGCAGGTCGTCGTAGTCCGCCGACGGGCTCGCGAAGTGCATCCCCGAGCCCGCCCAGTCCGTGTCGAACCCGCCGAGCTGGGCCACGGTGACGCGGACGCCGAAGCGCGAAACCTCACCGGCGAGCGCCTGGGAGAAGCCCTCCAACCCCCACTTGCCCGCGTTGTAGAGACCGAGGGTGGGCATGGCGCCGACCGCGCCGGTCGTGGAGATCTGGACGATGTGCCCGGCGCCCCGGGCGCGCAGATGGGGGAGCACCGCCTGCGCGACCCACAGCGGGCCGAGCAGGTTCGTGTCCACGATGCCGCGCGCCTCGGTCTCGTCGACCTCCTCGATCGCGCCGACGAGGCCGTACCCGGCGTTGTTGACCACGATGTCGAGCCGGCCGAAACGCGCAATGCCGGAGGCGACCGCGGCTCGGACCGCGTCCCGCTCGCGGACGTCGGCGACCGCCACGTGCAGCGTCGACGGGAACTCCCGGTCCAGGTCGGCGAGTGCGTCGGCGCGGCGGACGGTGGCCACCACCCGTTCCCCGGCGTCGAGCGCGGCCCGGGTCAGCGCCCGGCCGAGGCCGCGGCCGGCGCCGGTCACGAACCAGACAGGTCGTTCGGTCACGGGGCTCTCCTCGGCGGGGCGGGCGCTCATGCCCACAACGATACGGAACGTTCCGTATCGATTGCTATCGTGGCCGGGTGGACGACGACAGCCGTGACCGCCCGTCGGCACCGGTCGGTCGCTCCGAACGGGCACGGACGGCCGCGCTCTCCGCGGCGCTGGCCCTGGCGACGGAGCTGCCGTATCCGCAGGTGACGATGGAGGCGATCGCCGCGCGTGCCGGTGTCGGCAAGGCGACCCTCTACCGGCGGTGGCCGCACCGGGGTGCCCTGCTGGTCGACGCCGTGGCCCACCGCAACGCGGCGGCCGCCGCCGGCGGCGGGATACCGGACACCGGTGACCTGGTCGCCGACCTGACCGCGGTGCTGCGGTCGGTCGTCGACGAGCTCGCGGACCCCGGATGGGACGCGCTCCTGCGGGCGCTGTGCGTCGAGGCGCTCGTCGACACCGGCATCGGGGCGCAGGTGCTGGAACAGGTCTTCGCCCCGCAGATCGCCCTGTTCGCCGACCGGTTCGCGACGGCGAGGGCCGCCGGTCAGATCGACGGCTCCGTGGGCGACGTCGAGGCGTTCGAGCTGGTCGTCGCGCCGGTCTTCCACCGGTGGCAGCTGCGGACCGGGGTGCTCGACCACGCCTACGGCGACGCCGTCGTGCGGCGCGCGTGCCGGGCGCTCGCGCCCTGAGCGCCCGGATGCGCCCCGCCGCGCGGGCGACCGGTCGACTCCGGTGCCTCGGTGACCGTGGAGCCGATCAGTGCCGCGACGCCGGAGCGAACCCGGGAACGCCCGCCCGCGCGGCCGACCCGAGGAACGCCCGGCGTTCCGCATCGATCCGTGCGGTGATGCCGGGCTCGGCGGTCGGGCCGAACCCGACCTCCGGCCGGGACCCGTCCAGCAGGGGGAACACGGCGTCACAGAACTCGTCCGGGTCGGCGCCGTGGGCCGCGCCCGGTCCGGCGAGGCCCGTCGCCACGGCGGGCGGGATCAGCTCGACGACCTGGCAGCGGGTTCCGTCCAGCGCCTCCCGGAGGGTCACGGTGTAGCTGTGCACCGCCGCCTTCGCCGCGCTGTAGACGGGGGCGAACGTCTGCGGGACGAAGGCGCCACCCGAGCTGACGTTGACCACGAGAGCGGGCCCGCCCCGGTCCAGCATCATCGGGACGAGCAGCCGGGACAGGTGCAGCGGAGCGGACAGGAGCACGTCGATCTCGTTCTGGACCTCCGACCACGGGGCGTCGTCCGCGGCGATCCCCACCCGCCGTTGGATACCCGCGTTGTTGACCAGGACGTCGAGCGCGGGCAGTACCCGGCGGACGTGCTCGGCCAGCCGTTCACGCTCCGTGGGATCGGCCAGGTCACCGGCGAAGGTCTCGACACCCGGTTCGCCGGCGGCGACCGCGGCGAGCCGCCCGGCGTCCCGCCCGGTGACCAGGACCCGGTGTCCCGCTCGCCGGTAACGCCTCGCGAGCCCGAGACCTATGCCCGCGCTGCCTCCGGTGATCAGGACCGAGCGTGTGTCAGGTGTTGTCATGTAAATAATGGTGGACCTGCTGGGTTTACATGACAACCGGCCGGTAGGATGATCTGCATGACACCGCCGCTGGACGAGGCCGAGACCGCCCGGTGGGTCGCGTGGAAGCGCGCGAACGATGCCGTGAACGCTGCGGTCGCCACCGCGATCGGCGACGCGTCGGGGCTGTCGGTCGCGGACTTCTCGGTGCTGTCGCGGGTCGTCGAGCACGGGGGCGGACGGATGGCCCAGCAGGAGCTCGGGGACATGCTCGGATGGCAGCGGGCGCGGCTGTCGCGCCACCTGGGACGGATGGCCGAACGGGGGCTGGTCGACCGCGACACCGACGCCGACCGGCGGCGTCGGGTCGTCGTCACCGAATCGGGCCTGCGCTCGCTGCGGGCAGCCCGGCCCGCGCACGCCGACGCCGTCCGCCGGGTCTTGCTCGCCCCCACCTCCAGCCCGAGGGGCGACGAGTTCTGGGCCACGCTCGTCCGGCTCGCCGACCGGGAGGACCCCCGCGGTGGTGGGGCCGAACGGGGTGATGGCGACCGCGGTCCGTAACCGGTGCGCCTCCGATTCGTTGAATCGGGACGGCTACCGCAGGGGGGCGTCGTGTCAGGACCGAGATGGGACCCGGACTCGGGTCGCTGGGTGCTCGGGGACGAGTCGTCCCCGGTGGCCCGCCGCGGACGACGCCGGTCGGTCGAGGTGATGGACCGGTCGGGCGGCGATGTGGAGCGCCCGGCCCGTGATCTCTCGCCCGAGGACCTCGTCGCCGGGATCGTCTTCCCGCCCGCAGGGGAACCCGGGGGTCGATCGGTCGGGACGCGGGGTCGTCCCGGGTCGATGACGGAGCGTGACGATCTCGCCCGGCGAGGAGCGGGCCGGATCGACCACGGCTCCCGGCGCGGGCGTCGCCGTGCACCGGAGAGCGCCGGACCGGGCGCGCCCTCGTCCGACCGGACTCCCGGGGGATCACCGACCGAGGAGCCCTACCCCGAGGACCCGTACCCCGAGGACCCGTACGCCGAAGGAGCGCGTCAGAGCGCGACGGTGCGGCCCCGGCCGCACCCAGTGCGCCGGCCGCCGGCGGTCGTGTCCCCGCCCGGGCACGACCACAGTGGTCGTCCCCGCCACGGCGGCCGCCGGCGGGCCGAGGACCGCGACGGGAGTCGGTACGGCCTCGGCGGGTTCGCGACCGCCGGCCCCGGGGACGACCCGGACCCGTGGGACGGTCCGGAGACCGGACCGGTGCCCGACCTCCGTGCCGCCCGCCCCCGACGCGTCGACCGGGCCCCGGAGACGGCGTGGGACGCGCGCGGACTGCCGCTCGTCGAGGCCCGGCCGGCCGACCCGCACGACCTCGGGTACGACCCGCGCGACCTCGACCTCGACCTCGACCTCGACACCGACCTCGACCGTGGCGCCGACCTCGACACCGACGCCGACGACATCGGGGTGGAGCCCGACGACCGCCCGGAGGACCCGCCGCGGCGCGGACGCCGACGGGCGGTGCGGGCGGAGCCCCGTCGACGCCGACGGCCGTGGGTCGTCGGCGTCGCCGCGGCGGCTGCCGCGGCCGTGCCGATCGGGTTCGCCGTGTTCGGCGGCACCGGGGACCAGACCCCGGCCGCGTGGCGGGAGGGGTCGGTCGCGTTCGGGGCGTCGACCGGCGGCGGCCAGCCCGGCGTCGTCCCGGCCGCCGACACCCCGGAGGCGGACACCGCGCCCCACGGCGCGCCGGCTCCCGACGCCGCCGGGGGCGCGCCGGGTGAGGTCACCTTCGAGGTGAACGGCTCCGGCACGTCACGGATGATCACCTTCGGCGGTGGGTCGTCGGTCGGCCAGGCCTCCGAGGTCCCGCTGCCCTGGCGGCGGGCCGTCACGGCCTCGGACGAGCCCGCCGAGTACTCGGTGATCGCCTCCGGCGGGGACGGCGAGATCTCGTGCCGGATCCTCGTCGACGGTGCCGTCATCTCCGAGGAGACGGCCGGGAGCGGTTACTCCGCGGTGTCCTGCGTCGCCCGGCACTGACCGGCGACCCCGGCGGGTGGTGCCGCGGTCAGTGTCCGGCCTCCCGGAACCGCTTCCGTGACTCCTCCAGCTCGGCCTCGGCCGCCGCCCGGTTCGCCCAGTCGGCGCCCTCCACACTCTTGCCCGGCTCCAGGTCCTTGTAGATCTCGAAGAAGTGCTGGATCTCCCGGCGGTGGAACTCGGGCAGGTGGTGGATGTCGCGCAGGTTCTCCAGCCGCGGGTCGTGGGCCGGGACGCAGAGGAGCTTGTCGTCGCCACCCGCCTCGTCGGTCATCCGGAACATGCCGATGGTGCGCACGAGCACGAGGACGCCGGGGAACAACGGCTCGCCGGTGGTGACGAGGAGTGCGTCGAGGGGGTCGCCGTCCTCCCCGAGCGTCTCCTCGACGAAGCCGTAGTCGCCCGGGTACTGGGTGGCGGTGAACAGGGTGCGGTCGAGCCGGATGCGCCCGGACTCGTGGTCCACCTCGTACTTGTTGCGGCTGCCCTTCGGCACCTCGACCAGCATGTCGAACTCCACGGGCTCCTCCGACGCGTTGGCGTCAGGACAAGGGCATACACGCTCGCCCGTCGGGGCGCACCCCGCGGAGGGGCGGGGACCGCGTGGCGCGCTCGGCGGTGCCCGTCGGCGGCGGGCGGTGCCCGCCCGGCACGGCCGCGCTCAGGGTCATCGGCCGTCGGTGACCCCGTCGGCCCAGCCGGCCCAGCCGGAGAAGTCCAGGGTCCCGGCTCGGTCGAGCCGATCGGCGAACGCGAACAGCGCCGGTGCCGCGGTCGGGTGGACGTCGAGGGCCTCACGCAGCTGCGCGCCGACGCAGGGCAGGTCGGTGAACACCGTCAGCCCCCACACCGTGCAGGCCTGGCCACCGGGTGCGCGGACGAGCGGTCCGAGCGCCCGGACCGCGGCGAGCAGCTCGGCGAGCAGCTCGTGGTGCGCCGGGTCGGTCGCGGCGGTGGCCACCGCACCGCCCGCGGCCCAGGCCAGGCCCTCGACCTCGTCGTCGGCGCGGTCGTCGACCCAGGCCGCCCGCAGCGGCCCGGCGAACCGGGTGACGGCGTCGGCGACGGTGGCCCGGCCGGCCAGCAGGTCCTCGACGAGGGCGCGGTAGGTGGCCTCGGCCTCGGCGAACTCCACGGAGCGCAGGCTAGTTCCTCCGGTCGGCGAAGCCGGCGGGCAGCTCTTCCGGGCCGACGGCGATGACCGACTCGTCGTCGACGCCGACGTGCTCGAACAGCGTGATCTCGGCGAACTCCGGGATCGTCTCGATGGGGTAGGTCGGCCCGGCGTCGCGCAGCTCGCGCATGCGGTCGAGGTGCGCGTTCTGGAAGCAGACGGTCTCCCTGCCGTCGTCGGCGACCCAGCGCGGGAAGAAGATGGTGCCGTGCAGACGCCGGCGGACCGGCATCACGCAGACGACGACCGAGGTGCCGGTCGGCTCGTTCCAGGACACCTTGTAGACGCCCTCGTCGAGCCGGACCAGGTCCACCTCCTGGTCCTTCACCCAGCGCCCGCCGACGTGGCCGCTGTGGATCCGGTAGTCGATGGTGTGGTCGTTCTTCACGTACATCTCGTACTGCCAGCCGTTCTCGTAGGTGTAGATGAACCGGTGGCCGACGACGGCGGTCAGATCGTTCTCGTCCATGTAGATAGTTTTGCTTCAAAACTGTTTTGTGGCAATGCGACGTGCGACACTGTGCCGGTGACGACGACCGCCGCGCTGCTCGTCCGTGAGCTCGGTCCGCTGCGGCGGACCCTGCTGCGCCGCGCCAGGACCGCCGCCGACCTGCCGGATCTCTCCGAAGCGCAGATCGAGCTGCTCCGCACGCTGGCCGCGGCCGGGCCGCTCGCCCCGAGCGAGCTGGCTGCGAGGCTGCGTCTGGCCCGCTCCACCGTCAGCAACCTGTTGCGCACGCTCACCGCCGACGAGTTCGTGCAGCGACGCGACGGCGCCGACCGGCGCACCGTGCTCGTCGCCGTCGCGCCGCGGGCGACCGAGGCACTGGGTCGCTACGACGCGGCGGCCGAGACCCTGCTCGGTGTGGCGCTGGACCGGCTCGCCCCGGCCGACCGCGCGGCGCTCGCCGTCGCCGCCCCGGTGCTGGCCCGGCTCACCGCGGCCCTCGACGCGGGCTGACGCGGCACTGTTGTCCGGACCTCGCCTCCTCCCTGCGGTGGAGGCGCGAATCGTCCTGTGGACCGATTCGCCGGAGCGCGCCGACGGGCAGGCTCGGAGACGTCCCCGAGCCACCTGCGAAAGGCCCCACGATGACGACCGAGTGCCCGGCCATGGTCCGCCTGAGCGACGCCATCGGCCGCACGGTCGCGGCCGGTACCGCCCGCGCCACCCTGCTGATGGACCTGTCGGGGACCCGCGCCATGGGGGAGGCGCTCCCGCGACGACGGCGCCCGCTGCCGGCCCTGGCCCGGGCCGTCCTGCGCCGGGTGCCCCGGCAGGTGGTGACCCGCGGCGTCCTCGACCTCGCCCGGCGCCGCGCCATGGCCGGCCACGACCACATCGCGTTCCTGCAGATCGATGACCAGGTCTGGAGCGGACGGCCGGGGCGCAGGCTCGACACGCTGGGCCTCACCGACCCCGGCCGGATCGTCACCCCGCTCGCGGCCTTCGACCGGCTCGCCGAGGTCACCGAGGCCGTCGACCACGGCGTCGTCCCCGACCGCGGCGAGCGGTGGCGACGGCTGACCGTCACCACCGCCGACGGCGAGCCGGGCGAGGTGTGGCTCGACGGCGCCCACGTGCGCCGGATCCGGCTCCCCGAGCAGCGGCAGGACTCGACCACGGTGACCCTCGACGCGTTCGGCACCGACGTCGACGACCGCGACTGGACCCGGCTGCCCGGCTGAGCTCCCGGTCAGCCGGCGGCCGCGGTCATCCGCTCGTTGTCCCGGCGCACCGAGCGCGCCGCGAGGAACAGCCCCACCGACGCGATCGCCATCGACAGCGGCACGATCACCGCGAGGGCCTGTCGCAGCCCGCTCGCCGCGGCCTCGGCCGCGCTCGCGCCCGCGGCCAGCGCGTCCGCGGCGAACGCGTCCGACAGCGCGCCGGCGATCACCGGCCCGACGGCGCCGCCGAGCAGGTAGAAAGCGGCGAAGAACACCGCCGTCGCCGTGGACCGCAGCCGTGGCCCGACGACGTCGGCGACGGCCGGGTAGGCCGAGGTGTAGTAGAGGTACTGCAACAGCCACCCGGCGCCGAACAGCACGACGAACGTGCCCGTCGCCTCCGGCCCCACGGACAGCGCGAACCAGGTCAGCGGGACCGACACCAGCGTCGCCACCGCACCGACCAGCACCCGAGCACCCGTCGAACGGCGGGCGGCCCGGTCGGAGACCCAGCCGCCGACGAGCAGCCCGACCAGCCCCGTCACGCCGACGACGACACCGGTCAGCACCGCCGCCCCGGTCAGGGACGCCCCGAAGTAGCGCTGGAACAGCGGCACGGTGAAGGTGTTGACCGAGTACGAGGCGAGGTTCGCGCCGATCCCGGCGATGATCAGGAACCACATGGTCGGGACGGCAAGGACCCGGCGGAACGGCCGGTCGACCGGCGTCGGCGGCGGCGTGGAGGCCGACGCCGACGCGGCCGCGGTCCTCGACGCCGGTTCGGACGCGCCGCGGCGGGGCTCGCGCACCAGGAAGAACCCGGCCGCGATCAGCAGCCCCGGGATCGCGGCCAGCACGAACGGCGCCCGCCACGTCCCGAACGCCTCGGCGATCGCGCCGACCGAGAAGTAGGCGAGGACGAGCCCGACCGGCAGCCCGAGCTGGAACAGCCCGAACGCCCGCGCCCGCTTCCCCGCCGGGTAGAGGTCGGCGATCGTCGAGTTCGCGGCGGGCGCGTAGCTGGCCTCACCGACACCGACGCCGACGCGCATCAGCAGCAGGGAGACGTAGTTCCAGGCCGCGCCGCTCGCGGCGGTCAGCAGGCTCCACGCCACGATGCCCCAGCCCATGATCCGGGCCCGCGAGCGGTGGTCGGCGAGCCGCCCGAGGGGGAGCCCGCAGACCGCGTAGACGACGGTGAACGCCGCCGCCAGGACGCCGATCTGCAGGTCGGAGAGCCCGAACTCCAGTTTGATCGGCTCGGCGACGATCGCCGGGACGGCCCGGTCGTAGAAGTTGAACGTGTTGGCGGCGAACAGCAGCGCCAGCACCCGGCCGGCGTTGGGGGCCTGTGCGCCCTGCTCGGTGGGCAGGAATCGTGCGCGTTCGGTCGTCATGTGGCCCCCGGTCCTCGGCGCGGCTGCGCCGTTGCGGCCACCCGGGACAGACTGCCCGACGGGGACGATTGCGTCACCGTCCACGTTCACGCCCTGCCCGTGGCCACCATCGACCGGGCACGGTCCGCGGGGCGGTCGTCCGGGCGCAGCCCGACCGGTCGCCGGGAGCGCGCCGCGGCCGCGGCGAGTGCCGTCGCGGCCGCGACCAGGGTCACCGGCACCGCGACGACCCCGACCGGGAGGACCCGGTGCAGCGAGCCCGTCGCCGCGACGGCGACGACGAAGACCGCGATGCGGGCGCCGGCGCCGGGGTTCCAGCTGCGCCCGGCCGGGTCGACCATGCCCGACACCCAGTTCGTGACGACCCCGGTGAAGTAGTTGGTGGGGGTGCCGGCCGGGCCGACCCGGCGCAGCGCCGCCCCCTGCAGGCCCATGGCCAGGGTCGCCGTCCCGATCATCGGCTCGACGGGGAAGGTGTGTCCGGGCCCGCCGAGCAGCCACGCGAGGCCGAACGCGGACAGGACCGCGAGCTCCAGGCCGAGCGTGACACCGACGGCGCCCCGGGCCGGCAGCCTCCGCTCGGCCAGACCGGCCGTCACGGTGCCGGCGACCACGCCCAGCACGTAGCCGCCCAGCGCCCAGGCCGCGGGAGCGAGCGCCGGGGCCGACCCCAGCCCGCGGCCGATCGCCACGAAGCTGCCGGTCATGGCGCTGACGACCACGTCGTGGAACGCCGTGAACGAGGCCCCGTCCAGGGCGCCTGCCGCCGCGGCCAGCAGCAGCGGTACCGCTGCGAAGATCCGTGCCGTCCGGGAGTCATGATCTGTTGAGAGCACGGCGGCAGCATTCGGCCGTTCGGCCTAACGCGACGCTAAGAGGTCGCGCGGATTGATCACAGCTGGGTCGCGGCCGGGTGTCGATGGTGAGGGGCGGGCACGGGCCTGTCGATCATGAAGTTGTTGACTCTTCGTGATCGTCTGGAGGCCGCGTGCCCGCCCTGCCATCATGGTTGACCGAGCCGTTGTGGGACCAGTTCGCCGCGCTGCTGCCGCCCCGGGTCGAGTTCGATCCCACTCATCCGTGGGGCTGTCACCGCCGCCGGATCGCGGATCGGGTCGTGTTCGACAAGCTCCTGCAGGTGCTGCGGTTCGGCTGCCCGTATCAGGGCGTCTCCGACAGCACCTGCTCGGCGACCACCATCCGCGATCGCCGTGACGAGTGGATCCGGCTCGGGGTCTTCGCCCAGCTACGCCGGATCGCCCTGGACGCCTACGACCGCATCGTCGGCCTGTTGCTTGACGACGTTGCCGTCGACGGCGCCATCACCAAGGCCCCCGGCGGCGGTGAGGTCGCCGGACCGTCACCGGTTGACCGGCGTAAACAGGGCATGAAGCGATCGGTGCTCGTCGAGGGCCATGGCATCCCACTGGGCCGGGTCCTGGCCGGGGCACACCGCCACGACTCCCCGCTACTGGGCCCCACTCTCGACCACCTCGACGCTCTCGGCCCGCTGCCCGACGACATCACCGTGCACCTCGACGCCGGCTATGACTCCGGTAAGACCCGCGACACACTCACCGAACGGGGCCTGCACAGCGAGATCGCGCGCAAGGGCGAGAAAGCACCGATCCAGGCCACCCAACGCTGGCACATCGAGCGCACCAACGCCTGGCACAACAGCTTCAACCGGCTGCAGCGCTGCTACGAACGCCGCGAAACCGTCGTCGACGCGTTCTTCGACCTCGCCGACACCATCATCACACTCCGTAGCCTGATCCGGCAGGCCTGGACCACGCACCGCTGGGACAGCCGACCACACCGCCGCCCATGATCATCCATCAATCCGCGCGACCTCTAAGTGGTGGGCAATGGTCAGCTCACCTCCGACCCGGTGAGCCTCGTGGGTCGCAGACCTGACAGAACGCTGACGGGACCGCATGGGATGCGTGCCGCTGACAGCCTGGCCGAGTCCCCGCCCACCCGGCCTGCGCGGTGTGCCGAGGACCCGGATGGTTCGATCACCCCATGCTGCGTGCCGAGCGGACGAGCGTATGGCGCCGCGACTACGAGTTCACACAGGACGGTGCGCCAGTCAGCACCTTCAGCTCGCACTGGTGGCGCTCCGGCGGGCAGATCCAGGTCGAGGGCCGCGAGTACCGGATCGTATCGACCGTCTGGGGCAGGACCTACACGATGACCGACTCCGCGGGGAACGTCGTCGCCACGGCGGAGCGGGCTGGTCGCAAGCACTGGACCGTCACCGCCGACGGCCGGTCCTACCGCTTCCGCCGGGCCTCGGTGTGGAGCTCCGAGCAGCACCTCGTCGAGGGCGACAGGACCGTCGGGACGATCCGGAAGTCGAGCTGGTGGCGAGGCGGGGCCGAGGCGACCTTGCCGGGCCTGAGCCTGCCGGCGCAGCTGTTCGTCGTCGCGGTCGTGCTCTCGGTGTGGGAGCAGCAGAACGCGGCCGCAGCGTCGAGTGGGGGAGGCTGAACCGGTGGGCGAGTGTTCGGACGGATCTGTCCCCGGCCGGCGGCGCCGCGTCCGGCACGATGCCCGATCCGGGTCAGGACGCCACGACGCTCGCCGCCCGGAACGTCTCACCCGGCATGGCGCGGCGCACCTTCCAGGTGATCGCGATCGGCTTGCGGCCCTCGTGGGACACGTAGGTGCAGGCGCCTAGGCACAGGAACGGTGCGCCGGGGCCGATGTCGTCGCCGGGGGAGTCCCGGACGAACAGCACCACGTGGCTGCCCTGGTCGGCGTGGCCGAGGTAGCGGCGCCCCGTCCCCTCTCCGGAGAGGCCGTGTCCCGCCGGGCCCCGCGGCTCACGACCGCGGGCCACCCCGCGGCGGCCAGGACGCACGCCAGGTCCGCACCCGCACCCCGTCGGGGACGCGGCCGCCCGACAGGTCCCCGGCGCGCAGGCAGAAGTGCGTCCACATGTGCAACTGGATCTCCTTGCCGATCCGCAGCACGTCGAACGCCAGCGCCGCCGCCCGGTCCCCGGGCCGCGACCAGGTCTCGATGCGGAACCCGATTCCCCGGTCGTCGTCGCTCGCGGAGAACTCGATCTGCCCGGCCTCCAGATGACCGGCCAGTGTCGCGAACCGGAACGACGTCGCGTCGCGGTGCACCACCCGGACCGGCCCGTTCCACGGTGCCGGCATGAGCACCACGTACTCGTCACCCACGACGAGCTCACCGAGCAGCCCGCGCGTCTTGCGGAAGGTGACGACCTCGGACGGGGCGAGGCGGTCGAGGTCGGCGCACACCCGCTCCATCAGGGCGGCCGCGTCGAGACCGCTGTCGCGCACGTCGACGGTGAAGACGCGGTGCAGCAGCGGTCCGGACCCCTCCTCGACCGCCTTCACGTGCGCGTCGACCAGCTCCTCCGGTAGCGCCGGCGGCAGGTCGGAGGCATCGCCGACCGCCTCGGCGCGGTCGATGTGCGGCAGGCGGCGCAGGTAGCGCGTGGCGGTGAGGGCGAGTCCCGCGGGATAGCGCAACACCGCTCCGGCGCGGCGCACCGGGCCCGGCTGGGGCGTCGGTTCCGTGCGCCGTGCCGTGGTCAGCCGGGTCCGTTCCGCGTAGCGCTCCACCGCCGCCACCAGCCGTTCCGGGTCGGCGACGGTCACGGTGATCCCGGGGTGTCGCAGCGCGCCGAACGGGTCGAGTGCCGGGACGGGGCGGTGGAACCGGATGCACACACCCCGCTCGGTGGCGCTGTCGAACGTCACGCCCCGGTCGGCGAGCGACAGCCGAGCGCCGAGCGCCTTCACCGCGCGGAACGGGCCGGTGAGCTGGGCACCCGCCAGGTTCCGGACCGGTGTGGCGAGCGAGAAGAACCCGAAGCGGACCCGCAGGCCGTCGTCGTCGAGGTCGACGTGGGCGTCGGACTGATCGCCCACCCCGAACGGCAGCAGCGCCGCGCCGAAGCGCGGATCGAGGTCGAACGGGTGGCGTCGCGGCGACGCGTCGGAGTCGGGCACGCCCGCGGGTACCCGCTGCGCGCCGATCGACGCGGCGCGGCCCGTCCGGGTCACCCCCGTGCCCGCTTGAGGATCACCCCGATCTCGATGGTCTGCCCCGCTCCGACCGCGGGCACGATCGTCACGACCGTCTCCCATCCCTGGGAGCCGAGCTCGTTGAGCTCCTGCTCCATGCCGGGATAGTCGAAGCCCTTCCAGCCGAGCTTGTACTTCAGCACCTTGTGTTCGAACATCGGACGTCCTCTCCGTGAACGGGTGGTCAGTCGGTGGCCCGCAGCAGTGCCGAGAGGCGGACGAGGACGTCCACCTGGGCCGGGTTGTAGAGCTCCCGCATCGCCGCGCTCGTCGTCTCCGCGAGGACCCGCGCGCCGCGCGGGGCGTCGTCGTCCGGGCCGGCCAGGTCCGGATGGGCCTCCTGGATTCGCCGCACGTACGGCGCCATCCGTTCGGCGAGGTCGGCGCGGGCTTCGGTGTCGGCGTCGGCGGGCAGGTGGTCGAACTCGCCGTCGGTCGGGTCGGCCGGCAGGTCACGCAGCAGCTCGCCGTAGGCGGTCAGCTTGCGCGGCCCCATGAACCGGCTCATGAGCAGCACCACCGACCGGTCGGACTCGGTCAGCGCGGCCGCCTGCGCCGGCGCCATGGCCACCGGCAGGTCCGCCGGAGCCCGGCGGTCGATGATGGTGGCGAGCTCGAGGCGGGCCCGCTGCAGCCGTTCGATCGTGGCCGCGAGCTCGGCGTCGAGCGTGCGCAGTGCCTGCTCGGGGTGGTCGCCCTCGTCGAGGGTGTCCGCGATCTGCGGCAGCGAGAACCCGAGATCGGCCAGCCGCTTGATGCGCAGCAGCCGCACGAGGTGCTCGACCCCGTACTGCTTGTAGCCGTTGGATCGTCGCTCGGGCTCGGCCAGCAGCCCCACCTGGTGGTAGTGCCGCACCGCCCGCAGGCTCGTGCCGGCCAGCTCGGCGACCTCCCGGGTGCTCCACGTCATGGGAGGAGCCCACACCGTGCCGTCGCGGCATGGTCAAGCCAGCAGTGACCTGGACCACACACCAGGGCCTTCGGCTTGAGTGTGCCGCAGCGGCACGGACTTCCCTCGTCGCAGCACACCACGACGAGGGAGGACGGCATGACCATGACCGAGCCGCAGCAGGACGAGACCCGCGACCGCGCCACCCCGAGCCTGCTCGACCAGATGGGCGGGACCGCGGGGTTCGTCTACTCGACGATCCCGGTGATCGTGTTCGTGACGGCGAACGCCTTCCTGTCCCTGCCTCTGACCATCGGCATCGCCGTCGCGACCGGTCTGGCCCTGTTCGGGTACCGGCTGCTGCAGGGAGAGAGGTTCAGCTCGGCGGTCGGCAGCCTGCTGGGCGTCGCGCTGGCGGCCGGGGTCGTCGCCTGGACCGGGTCGGCGCGCGACTTCTTCGCGATCGGCATCTGGGCCGCGCTGGCCGGGTTCGTCGTCACCGCCGGCTCGCTGCTGGTCCGCAGGCCGCTCACCGGCGTGATCTGGAACGCGATGCACGGCGGTAGGCACCCCTGGCGCTCGACGCCCGCGGTCCTGCGCGCCCACGACCTCGCCACGGCAGCCGCCGCGCTGGTGTTCGGCGCGCGGTTCGGGATCCAGCAGTGGCTCTACGTCGCCGAGTCCACCGGCGGGCTGGGCATCGCCCGGGTCGCCATGGGCACCCCGCTGACCGTGCTGGCCGCGCTGGTGGTCGTCTGGGCGTTCCGCCGCAGCACGAAGGCCCTCGTCCGGTGAGGGCGCTGCGACGCAGCCCGGCACTGTGGCTCACCGCCTACGGGCTGACCCTGCTCGGTGGCGGGATCATGGCGGCGGTCCTGCCGCTGCTGGTCCTGCAGCGCACCGGGGACGTGCTGGCCGCGGGCGTGCTGGCGACGGTGACGACGACGGCGTCCGCGCTGACCGGGCTGCTGTCGGGTCTGGTGGTCGACCGGGTCGACCGCAGGCTGGTCACCGTCGTCGCCGGGGTGCTCGGGGCCGCGGTGGTCGCGGCGCTGCCGGTCGTCGACGCGTTGTGGGGGCTGGGCATGACCGCCTTCCTGGTGCTCGGTGTGCTGGGTGCGGTCGTGCGGGTGCCCGCGATGACCGCGCAGGAGGTCCTGCTCCCGGCACTGGTCCGGCTCGACCCGCGCCCGGGCCGTCTCGACCGGCTCGTCGCGCTGCGGGAGAACCTGGCCAACGTCCTGCTGCTGGCCGGTCCGGCCGTCGGCGGCCTGCTGGTCGCGTTCGCCGGCCCGGCGTCGACGGTGCTCGTGGTGACCGCGGCGACGAGCCTGCTCGCGGCGCTGACCGCGGCACTGCTCGACCCACGGGCCGGTCGGGTCGAAGGGGTGCTGCGCACCGCTCCGGGGGGTGCGGTGCGCAGGGCCGTGCGGGATCTCGCGGAGTCGTGGGTGTTCCTGGCCGGGCAACGGCTGGTGCTCGGGGCGACGCTGGTGTCGGCGGTGCTGGTCGCGGTCATCGCGGCCCTGCAGACGACGCTGATGCCGGCCTACTTCACGGCTCTGGAGCTGCCCGCGCTCGCCGGGCTGACGCTCAGCGCACTCGCCGCGGGCGGCCTGGCCGGCTCCGTGCTGTACGCGGCGCTGGTGAACCGGGTGCGGCGCCGGACCTGGTTCGTGTTCGGGATGCTCGGCTTCGGAGCCGGCTTCGCGCTGGTCGGGAGCCTCGCCTCGCCGTGGCTCGTGCTCGGTGCCGCCGCGCTCGTCGGATTCACCAACGCCCCGGTCGGCGCGGTGCTCGGGGTGCTCACGATCGAGGCCACCCCGGACGCCCTGCGTGGCCGGGTCCTGGGCGCGCAGAACACCCTGCTGCTCGCCGCGCCGGCACTGACCGCGGCGCCGGTCGCGGCGCTGGCCTCGACCTCCGGCCTCGGCGGGGCCGGGATCGCACTCGCCGCGGTCGCGGTCGGCACCGCGCTCGTCGCGCTGGTGACGCCCGCGTTCCGTGACCTCGGTGAGCCCGGAGAACCCGGCGAGCCGGGTGCGGCCGACGCCCTCGCCCCGCCGGTGACGGCAGGTGTCCGGTGAGCCGGCGGCTGCGGCCGCTGCGTCGCCACGAGATCCTGCACCGTTCGCTGTACGCGACCCAGCTCCCCGAGACCGGCGGCCCCGGTGCGCAGTGGACCGTCGAGGTCGACATGTCCCGCGACTGGGATGCCCGCCTCTACCGCGACGGAGAGGAGGTCGGGCGGGCCGGGATGCCGGCGTCGCTGCCGGTGCCGGGCGGCCGGATCGAGGTCGACGCCGGCCTCTACGGCATCACCCGGATGCACCTGGTCACCGACGACGGCGGGGAGCGGCGGCTGCCCCCGGTGCCCGGGACGCTCGAGCACCGCCGCGCGCAGCTCGCCCGTCGCTCGCCCGCCGTGAGCCGCACGATCGCGGCGGTCGCCGTCGCCGTACTGCTGGTCAACCTCGTCCTGGCCGTCCCGGTGGCGCTGGAGCTGCTCACCGGCATCGACGCCGTCGCCGCCAGGTTCGGGACCTACACCTCGCCGATCACCCTTCCCGGCTGGCTGAACACGGGCCTCTTGGTCGCCGGTGTCGTCGCCGCGGCCGAGCGCGCGCTGACCTGGCGCCGCCACCGCGTCGTCGACGCCGAGACGATCTGGACCGCGTTGTGACCGCCGACCCGACCCTGGAGACCACCATGGCCCTGCCCGACCGGATCCCCGCCCGTGACCTGCTGCGGATGCCCGACCGCACCGCCGCGACCCTCTCCCCGGACGGCACCCGCATCGCCTTCCTGGCCCCGTGGAAGGGGCGCCTGAACGTGTGGGTGTCCGACGTGGACGGTGCTGGCGAGCGATGCGTCACCGCCGACGAGACCCGCACCGTGCTGCGCTACTTCTGGACCGACGACCCCCGTTACCTGCTCTACCTGCAGGACACCGGTGGTGACGAGAACTGGCACGTGTTCCGTGTCGACCTGACCGCGCCGGACGCGCCCGCGGTCGACCTCACGCCGTTCGAGGGCGCGACGGCGTTCGGTGTCGAGCAGCGCCCGGAACGCCCCGGGAAGCTGCTGTTGCAGAGCAACGCCCGCAACCCCGTCGAGTTCGACCTGTGCGAGCTCGACGTCGCGACCGGGGAGCTGACGGTGCTCGCGCAGAGTCCGGGCGGCGGGGACGGCTGGACCCTCGTCGGCGACGAGCTGCTGCGCGAGACCCTCACCGCGGACGGCGTCGGACGGGTGTGGCGCGGCGACGACCTGGTCGCGACCTTCGACGGCGACGCCCACCCGCTCGGCGTGTACCCCTACGAACCGACCCCGGACGGCACCGGCATCTGGGTCGGCACCTACGGCGACGGCGACCGCCTGCACCTCGGCCGGCTCGACACCGCCACCGGTGAGGTCACCGTGGTCGACCGGCACCCCGAGCACGACATCGACATCCGTGCCCAGATCTTCCCCAGCCTGCCGTCGGCGCTGATCCGCCACCGCGGCACCGGTGAGCTGCTCGGCGTCCGCTACCTCGGTGGGCGGCAGGAGATCCGGGCCTTCGACCCGGACTTCGCCGAGGTGCTCGCCGCGTTGCGCGACCTGTGCGACGGCGACCTGAGCGCGGTCTCCGGCGACGTCGAGGGCCGTCGGTGGGTGGCGACGTTCGTCCACGACCGCGACCCGCAGACCTGGTTCCACGACCGCGCCACGGGGGAGTCGCGGCTGCTGTTCCGCCAGCGCGCCGACCTCGACCCGGGGCAGCTCGCGCCGGTGGAGCCGGTCACGATCACCGCCCGCGACGGCCGGGAGATGCTCGCCTACCTGACGCTGCCGGTCGGTGTGGCGCCCGAGCGGCTGCCACTGGTGCTGATGCCGCACGGCGGACCGTGGGCGCGGGACTGGTGGGGCTTCGACCCGAGTGTGCAGCTGTGGGCCAACCGCGGCTACGCGGTGCTGCAGCCGCAGTTCCGGGGGTCCTACGGGTTCGGCCGCGCCCACATGGAGGCCGCGGTCGGGGAGTTCGCCGGCGCCATGCACGACGACCTGATCGACGCCGTCGACTGGGCCGTCGCCCGCGGGTACGCCGACCCGGACCGGGTCGCGATGTTCGGCGGCTCCTACGGCGGCTACGCCACCCTGGTCGGGATCGCGTTCACCCCGGACCGCTTCGCCGCGGCGGTGGAGTACGTCGGCATCTCCAACCTGGCGAACTTCCTGCGCACCGTCCCGGAGTTCACCCGCCCCGGCCTGGTCAACAACTGGTTCCGCTACGTCGGCGACCCGGCCGACCCCGCCCAGGAGGCGGACATGCTGGCCCGCTCACCGATCACCCGGGTCGACGACGTCCGCACCCCGCTGATGGTGGTGCAGGGCGCCAACGACGTCCGCGTGGTGCGCGCCGAGTCCGACAACCTCGTGGCGGCGCTGCGTGGGCGCGGGGTGGACGTGGAGTACCTGGTGTTCGACGACGAGGGCCACGCCATCGTCAACCCGGAGAACCTGGTGACGATGTTCGAGACGGCCGACCGGTTCCTTGCCACCCACCTGGGAGCCGACCGGGAGCGGTGAGCCGGTCTCCCGGACGTCCGCATCGCCCGAGCCGGACCCGACCCGTCCGCTCGGGGTGGTCGTCCCGCGGGCTCGGTGTGGTGGGCCCTCAGGGACGGAGCAGGGCTTTGCCTGCGATCTCGCGGTTCTCCAGGGCGGTGTGGGCGTCGGCGGCCTTGTCGAGGGCGAACTCCCTGCCCACCACCGGGTGCAGGTGCCCGGCGGCGGCCTCGGCGAGGACGCGTTCCTGGCGGGCGCGGCGGCCGTCGGCGAAGTCGGCGAGCTGTGCCACGCCGCGGACCTCCACGCCGGGGGCGGAGCGGGTGACGGGCGTCCCGCCCGCGTTGCCGTAGCCGGAGTACCGGCCGCCCTCGGCGACCAGCCCGAACGCCTCGGCGCCCAGGGTTCCGCCGACACCGTCGACCACCACGTCGATCTGGCCGACCCGGCGCCGGAGCGCGTCCGCCCAGCCGGGCTCGCCGTAGTCGACCGCCAGGTCTGCCCCGAGGGAGCGGACCAGGCCGAGCTTGGGTCCGCGCGCGGCCCCGATCACCCGCGCCCCCGCCCGGCGCGCGAGCTGCACGAGAACCGAACCGGCCCCGCCCGCCGCGGGCAGGACCAGCACCGTCTCGCCCGGGCGCACCCCCACCGCCTCGACGAGTGCGAGTGCCGTGCCGCCGTCGTGCAGGAGGGCCATCGCGTCGGCGAGGTCGAGCCCGTCGGGCACCGGGACCAGCGACGGGACCGGCGCCGCGACCTCCGCGGCGTAGGTGTCCGGCCCGTCGACGAGCACCCGTCGCCCGACCCACGAGGGCGCTACCCCGGGCCCGACCGCCAGGACCCGGCCCGCGGCGCCGCGGCCGGGGACGTAGGGCGGGGTGGTGCCGAATGCCGGCGCGGCGCCCCGCCGGATCAGGGTGTCCAGGAACAACACCCCGGCCACCTCGACCCCCACCAGCACCTCGCCCGGCCCCGGCACCGGCGTCGGCAGCTCCACGGGACGCAGCACCGACGGTCCACCGAATTCGTCCACCCTGATCGCACGCATGCGAGCAGGGTCCGACCTCAACTCGACGTCACGTCAAGGTCCTCCCCGTGCGGTGCCACCGTGACGGTCGTCCCGGCCGGGGTGTCGGGATGGATCACGGCGTGGTCGCCGTTCCCGAGCACCTCCACTCCCTAGGGGATGAGGACGACCTTGCCGGTGACGTGGCCGTCCTCGACGAGCGCCAGCGCGGCCCCGGCCTCGTCCAGCGGGCGGACCTCGCGCACCATCGTGTCGAGCTCGTTCTCGGCGACGAGCCGGGCCAGCGCGTCGAGCACGGCGGTGCTGCGGTCGCGGGTGACGTCGCGCCCGCCCAGCTGCGCGACCAGCGGCTTGTCCGCGATCGAGTACAGCGTCGCGGGTGGGACGAGCCCGGCCACCGCACGCAGCGCGTCGCCGCCGACGAGGTCCAGGGCGCCGTCGATCCCGCCCGGTGCTGCCGCGCGGATCCGGTCGGCGACGCCGTCGCCGTAGGCCACCGGTACGGCGCCGAACCCGGCGAGCAGGGCGTGCTTGCCGGGGCTCGCCGTGCCGACGACGGTCAGACCGCGGCGGCGGGCCAGCTGCACCAGCGGCAGACCGACCCCGCCGCCCGCCCCGTTGACCAGCAGCGTCGCCCCGGCGGGGAGGTCGAGGTTGGTGAGGGTGTCCCAGGCGGTGCCCGCGGCGACCGGCAGCACCGCCGCCTGTTCGGGGGAGACCCCGGGTGGGCGGTGCGCGGCGAAGCCGGCGATGACCCGCGCCCGCGGCGCCCACCCGCCCTGCATGTCCGGGCAGCCGCCGAACACCTCGTCGCCGGGGGCGAACCCGGTGACGCCGTCGCCGACCTCCAGCACGGTCCCGGCGACCTCGCGGCCGAGCACCGCGGGCCCGGCGACGCCGTAGTCACCGTCGCGCATCCGCCAGTCGCCCGGGTTGACCCCGGCCGCCCGGACCCGCACGAGCAGCTCACCCGGCCCGGGTCGCGGCTCCTCGACCTCGACGAACGCCTGCTGCTCCGGGCCACCCGCCGCCACGAACCCGTACCCGCGCACCCGCCACCTCCGTGATCGTTCCTTGGGGGCCCACGCTACGTCCGGCGGGCCCGGGCTGTGCGAAGATCACGATCCGGTATATCGTTAGCATATGCAACGGACTGTGCCGACCGCGTCCGAACGCCTCCTCCGGATCCGTGACCGGTTCGTCGCCTCCGACCCCGGCCTCGTCCGCCTCGTCTCGGCGGTCCGGGCCGTGCTGGCCATCGCCACCGCGCTGGGCGTGGAGTACCTCGTCGCGACGGCGACGGGCACCCCGCCGCTGGTGCCGATGATGCTCGGGGCGGTGGTGGCGATGCTGTCCTCGTTCGGGGTCGTCGACGCCACCCGCGCCGGGCAGGCGGTGACGCTGTGCTTCCTGGGACTGTCGATGCTCGCCGGGATGGGCGTGGCGCTGCTCGTCGACCGGAACCGGCTCGCGTCGCTGACCGCGTTCGTCGTGGTCGTGTTCGTCGCGGTCTGGGTGCGGCGCTTCGGGCTGCGGTTCTTCGTCTGCGGCATGGGCGGGTTCATGGGCTACTTCTTCGCCCTGTTCCTGAGCCTGCGCCCGGAGATGCTGCCCGGGGTGGCGTTCGTCGTCGCGGTCGCGATCGCCTGGGTGATGCTGCTGACGCTGGTGCTGCTCCCGGTCCGCAACGACCGGGTGCTCCGCCGGATGCTGCGCTCGTTCGAGGCGCGGCTCGCCGGTCTCGCCGGGACCGTGCTGGCCCTGGCCGAGCACGCCCCGGGTACCGCCGGGCGGGCCCGCGTCGAGGCCCGGCTGGCGAGTCTGCTGGTCCGCGTGAACGAGGCCGCGCTGGTCATCGACGGGCAGCTGGGGACCCCGGCCGCCGTCGCCGACGACGACGCCGCCCGGATCGTCCGCCGGGCGGTGTTCGACGCCGAGCTGGCCGTGACCGCACTGACCCGGGTCGGGCCCGACGCCCTCGACTGCGACGACGCCCGTGCGGTCCTCACCGCCCTGCACGGCGGCCGCTGGGACGCGGTGCGCGAACGGGCCGGACGGGTCGCCGACCGGGTGGCGGCCCCGGCGCCGCGCCGGCTCGCCGTCGACGCGACGGTGCTCGCCGACGCCCGCGCCGAGTGGACCGACGCCCTCGACGCGGTGCGGGAGGAGGGCGCCCGCGACACCGCGTTCGCCCCCGCCGTTCAGCTGTTCGGGGGCAACCTGCCCGGCTCGGCGGGCACGGTGACCCGGTTGCACCGCCCGCCGGACCCCGGCCGCCCCGCCTCACGGCTGTCGCTGACCACCCGCCAGGCGGTGCAGGTCGCGGTCGCCACCGCCCTCGCGATCGCGGTGGGCGACGCGCTGTCCGAGCAGCGCTACTACTGGGCGGTGCTGGCGGCGTTCATCGCGTTCACCGGCACCGCGACCGTCGCCGAGACGGTGCGCAAGGCGGCACACCGCATCGTCGGCACCATGATCGGCCTGGTCGGCGCGATCGCGCTCGTGCCGGTGCTGGGACCCGACGTCGCCGTGGTGCTTCCGGTGATCCTGCTCAGCATGTTCGGCGCGCTCTACCTGTTCCGGCTCTCCTACGCGCTGATGATCTTCTTCATCACGCTGATGCTCGGCGAGCTCTACGCGCTGCTCGGGACCTTCACGGTGGACCTGATGGTGCTGCGGCTGGAGGAGACCGTGGCCGGCGGCCTCGTCGGCTGCGCGGTGTCGGTGCTCGTGCTGCCCACCCGGACCCGGTCCGCCGCGGAGGAGGCCCGGCGCGGACTGCTCGACGCGCTGGCCGAGCTGCTGGGCACGGTCGACCGTGCGCTGCGCCGCCCCGGCCCGTGCGAGGACCTGCGTGCCGTGGCGCGCACACTCGACGCCGCGCTGCACCAGACGCTGCTGCTGGGGCGCCCGCTGGCACGGACCTGGCTGGGCTCCACCCACCGCGACGTCGTGCACGAGCTGACCGCCTGCACCGCCGTCGCCGAGCACGCGCGGCGCCTGGCCCGCTCCGCCGAAGGGGTGTCCGGGACCCCGGCACTGACCGCGGCCTGCGCCCGGCTCGCGCAGCTCACCGCGGACGCCGTCGCCGGGCGACCGGTCCCCGCGGGCAGCTGCGCGGGCGTGCTCGACCTGCTGATCGGCCCGGCCGGCGGGACCGGGCGCGGCGCCGCGCCCGCCCGTGAGGCGGGGCTGCTGGCCGCCGAGCTCCCGGCGCTGCTGGAGACCGTCGACGACGGGCCCGCCCCGGCCACGGTCGGGCGGGTCCGCGGCCCCGACGGCGCCCCCGCCGCGGCGACGGTCACCGTCGTCGACGGGGCGGGCCGCCAGCTGGACCGCGTCACCACCGGCGACGACGGCGGGTTCGCCGTCCGCGTGCCGGCCGGGACGCACCTGCTCGTCGCGGCCCCGGCCGTCGCCGGGCCCGTGCCGCACGGTGAGCACGTGCACCTCGCGCCGGGGACGGTGCTGCCGGACGTGGTGCTGGCCGCGCCCCTCACCCGTCCGGCGCCCGTGCCCGCCGGGGGCAGGGTCCCGCTGCGCGGACCGGCACGGGCGGTCGGGCGTGCGTGCGTCGGTCACGCCTGAGGACGGGCGCTCAGGTCGGTGGGGCCGGCTCACCGTCGCGCTCCGCGGCGAGCGCCTTCCCGGCGCGGACGAGCACGTCGAGCTGGGCGGTGTTGTACAGCTCGCGCATCGCACGGCCGAGGGTCTGCTCGGCCCGCTGCTCGCCGATCGGCGCGTCGGTGTTCGGCGCGACCAGACCGGGATGGGTCTCGTACAGCGCTCGCATGTACGGCACCATCCGGTCGGCGAGCTCCTGGCGGGTGGCCTCGTCGGCGTCGGCGGGGAGCGTGTCGAACCGCTCCTGCGCCGGGTCGGGGCGGGCCTCGGCCAGCATGTCCGCGACGGCCTGCAACCGCTCCGAGCCCAGCACTCGCGGCAGGACGAGGGTGAGCGACCGGTCGGCGTCGGACATCGGCTGGTCCGCGGCCGCGGCGAACTCGGCGGGCAGGTCGGTCGGTGCGGCGCGGTCCAGGATCAGCGCGAGCTCGGCGCGGGCCTGCTGCAGCCGCTCGATGGTGGCGGCCAGCTCGGCGTCCAGTGCGCGGGCGGCCTCCTCCGGGTGGGCGTCGGCGTCGTTCATCTCCGAGATCTGGGCCAGCGAGAACCCGAGGTCGACGAGCCGCTTGATCCGCAGCAGCCGCACCAGGTGCGCCACCCCGTACTGCTTGTAGCCGTTCGCGCGCCGATCGGGCTCGGCCAGCAGGCCGATCTCGTGGTAGTGCCGCACCGCCCGCAGGCTGGTCCCCGCCAGCTCGGCGACCTCACGGGTGCTCCAGGTCACGACGTCCCCCTCGTCCGGTTCCTGCTCCGCCCTCCACCTTGCCGCATCCGTCGTCCCGTCGGCGGGCAGACCCGGGTCCGGCCTGGATGTCAGACTGCGCCGGGGGGAGGTCGGCGTGTCGGGCCCGCTCCGACCCCGGTCGACGACACCGTCGCCCGGTCCGTCCGTACCCGCGAGAGGACCTGGCTGTGACCGAGCACCTCATCCGCTACTCCGGCCGCGGCGGGTTCACCCCCGGCGTCGTCGCCGGGGCCCACGGCAGCACCGTCACCTTCGAGGACGGCCGCGAGCTGCTCGACTTCACCTCCGGTCAGATGAGCGCGATCCTCGGGCACGCGCACCCGGAGATCGTCGCGACCGTCCGCGAGCAGGTCGGGCGGCTCGACCACCTCTACAGCGGGATGCTGTCGCGGCCGGTGATCGAGCTGTGCGAACGGCTGTGCGCCTCGGTCGGCGGCGGCCTGGACCGGGCGATGCTGCTCACGACCGGCGCGGAGTCCAACGAGGCCGCGATCCGGATGGCCAAGCTCGTCACCGGCCGCCACGAGATCGTGTCCTTCGCCCGGTCCTGGCACGGGATGACCCAGGCCGCGGCGAACGCGACCTACGTCGCCGGCCGCGTCGGCTACGGGCCCGCCGCCCCCGGCAACTTCGCGCTGCCGGTGCCCGACCGCTACCGCCCCGACCTCGTCGACGACGCCGGGGAGCTCGACTGGCGCCGCCAGCTCGACCTCGGGTTCGCCCTGATCGACGCCCAGTCCGTCGGCAGCCTCGCCGCCTGCATCGTCGAGCCGGTGCTGTCCTCGGGCGGGGTCGTCGACCTGCCGCCGGGCTACCTGGCGGCGCTGCGCGACAAGTGCCACGAGCGCGGGATGCTGCTGATCCTCGACGAGGCCCAGACCGGTCTGTGCCGCACCGGCGACTGGTACGCCCACCAGCGCGACGGCGTGGTCCCCGACATCCTCACCCTGTCCAAGACGCTCGGGGCGGGACTGCCGCTGGCCGCCGTCCTCACCACGGCCGCGATCGAGCAGGTCGCGCACGAGCGCGGCTTCCTGTTCTTCACCACCCACGTCAACGACCCGCTCCCGGCGGCGGTCGGGCTCACCGTGCTCGACGTGCTCACCCGCGACCGGCTCGACCTGCGCGCCCGCGAGCTGGGCTCGCTGCTCCAGGACGGTCTGCGGGACCTGGCCCGCACGTCCGGGACGATCGGCGACGTCCGCGGCCGCGGCCTGCTGGTCGGGCTGGAGCTGGCGGGCTCCGACACCGACGCGCTCGGAGCGGCCGTCACCACGCGGTGCGCCGAGCTGGGGCTGCACATGAACATCGTGCAGCTGCCCGGCATGGGCGGGACGTTCCGGATCGCGCCGCCGCTGACCGCGACCGAGGACGAGATCCGCCGCGGCGTGGAGATCCTGGGCGCGGCCCTGGGCGAGGTGGGTCGACGCGGGTGACCCGGGTACCCGTCAGCCGGCCGTGACGAGCGTGCGGTCACCGTCGGGCCGGGCCCGGACCGCCGCCCCGGCCGGGTCGCCGTCGAGCAGCTCCAGCAGCTCGTCGTCGTCGCCGCGCCCGACGAACCGCGCGCCACCGTCGTCGAGCCGGCCGACGACGACCGCGTCCCGGCTGCCGTCGCGGCGGTGGCGCACCGTCCAGGTCTCGACGGTCGCCGCCCCGTCGGCCGCGGTCGTCGTCGGGACGGTGGCGACGGCGTCGAGCCGGGCCTGGATCGCGGCGCTGTCGTCGTTGCGCCAGGGGGTGGGGCGGGTGGAGTAGACCCCGGCGGAGTACTTCGACAGGAACCCGCCGTTCGCCCCGACCAGGCCGTAGGTGCCCGGGTCGGCCCGCAGGCGTCGCACGACCTCGGCGATCGCGTGCATCGCGTAGTCGTTCCCCGGTCCGCCGAAGAACGGCAGCCCACCGGTGACGGTGAGCCCGCGCGGGTCGTCGGCGGCCAGACCGAGCGGGTCGGCGACGCTGGACACCGCGATCGGGAAGCAGGAGTACAGGTCGATCGCGGACAGGTCGTCCACACCGGTCCCGGCCAGCTCCAGGGCGTGCCGTACGGCGGCCTCGGCGGCCGGGTAGGCGCCCAGGGCGGGGCGGTCGAGCACGGCCTTCTCGGTGAGGTCGGCGTGGCCGTGCAGGAACACCCACCGTTCCGGGGCGATTCCCAGGTCCCGGGCGGTGCCGACCGAGGTGAGGACGACCGCGGCACCCTGGTTGACCTGGTCGCGCGAGACCAGGAACCGCGGATACGGGTCGGTGATCATCCGGTTCCGGTCGTCGACGGTGACGAGTTCCTCGGCGGTGCGGACGCGCGGCGCGGCGGCGTGCGGGTGCCCGGCGGCGACCCGGGTGAACGGCGCGAACAGCGCGCCCATCCCGCGGGCGTAGGCGTCCCGGTCGAGCCCGAGCCGGGCCCGGCGGGCGTTCTCGCACAGCGCGTAGTACCCGGCCGGGGTGCGCACGCCGTGCTCCTCGGCGACCGGGCTGCGCAGCTCGGAGCCGTACCCGCGGTCCTCCAGCGTGCCGCCGACGTGCTCGCCGTGGTCGGGCCGCTCGTCGGTGGGGCGCGACATCATGTGCCGCACCGTCGACATCGCCTCGGCCCCGACCAGCAGCACCGCGCCGGCTTCGCCGCGGGCGATCGCGCCGGCGAACTCGGTGACCAGCCGTTGCGGGGACTGCCCGCCGACGACGTCGAGCACCGCCCGCTGCGGGTCGGCGCCGACCCGGCGGGCGACCGCGCGCGGGTAGTTGTCCGCCCGGCCCAGCGGCGCGACGGCGCCCGGGAGCGACATCTCGAACTGTCGCACCCCGGCGACGACGGTCAGCGCCGCCGCGACCGCCGACGGGTCCGCGCCGGTGTCGGCGAGCGCCGCGGCGGCCGCGGCGGCCCCGAGCCCGACCGGCGACAGGGCGGCGGAGCCGGGCTCGCCGATCCGCTCGGAGGCCTCCCCGACCCCGACGACGACGGGTGTGCGCGGGTCGAGGCTCATCGGACCAGCCCCGCGAGCGCGGCGATGCGCTGCTCGCACCCGCGCGCCATCTCCCGGGTGATCTCGCCCGCGCCGCGCAGCTCGGTGAACGCGCCGACGACCTGCCCGACGAAGAACGACTGCAGCTCCTGCGCGCCCGCGTTCCCGGCGTCGGCGGCGGCGTCGATGCTCGACCAGGCCTGCAGGGTCAGCAGCGGCTGCAGAGGCATCGGCAGCGGCGCCGGCGCGCCGGGTGCCTCCCAGGCGTCGTGGTAGGCGCTGCGCAGCTGCCGGGCGGGCTTGCCGGTACGGGCGGGGGAGCGGACGGTGTCGCCGCTGCCCGCGGCGAGGAACTCGCGCTTCACCGACTCCGGCGCCACGTCCTCCACACTGGACAGCCACACCGAGCCGCACCAGACCCCGGCCGCGCCGAGCGCGAGCGCGGCGGCCATCTGGTCACCCGAGGCGATGCCGCCGGCGGCCAGCACCGGACGGTCCCCGGCGATGCCGACGATCTCCGGGGTGAGCACGGTCGTCGCGATCGTGCCGGTGTGCCCACCGGCCTCGGTGCCCTGCGCGACGAGCACGTCGACCCCGGCCGCCAGCTGCCGTTCGGCGTGCCGCCGGGTCCCGACCAGGGCGGCGACGGCCATCCCGGCGTCGTGCGCGCGCTCCACGAGGTGCGGTGGCGCGGTGCCGAGCGCGTTCGCGACGAGCGCGGGCCGGTGCGCGAACACGGCGTCGAGCTGGGCCTCGGCGCCGCGCCGGCTCATCCCTGCCGCGATCGCGTCCCGCCCGGGGTCGGCTGGCAGCCGCGGGATGTCGTAGCAGTCCAGCAGGTCGTCGACGAACGCGAGGTGTTCGGCCGGGAGCTGAGCGCGCAGTGCGGCGACCAGGTCCTCCCGGTCGGCGCCGGGGTCGGCGGTCTTCTCCGGGACGAGCAGGTCGACGCCGTAGGGCCGCCCGTCGAGCTGCTCCTCGATCCAGTGCAGCTGCGCGTCGAGCTCGTCGGCGGTGTACGACACGGCCGCGAGCACCCCGAACCCGCCGGCCCGGCTCACCTCGGTCACCACCGCCGGGGACCGGTTGAACCCGACAATCGGGTGTTCGACGCCCAGCAGATCGGTCAGCGCTGTCCTGATCACACCGCCGAGCCTATTACGGACGGCCAGCGTCCAGAAGTGGGTCGGTGGTCACAACGCCGTCTGGCAGGATCGCCGCCGTGCCCCCGTCGCCGCGCCGCAGCGGACGTCCGCGCGACCCGGACGTCGACCGTCGCGCGCTCGCCGCCGCCCGCGAGGTCTACGGCGAACGCGGCTGGTCAGGGCTGTCGCTGGAGGAGGTGGCCCGCCGGTCGTCGATCGGGAAGGGGTCGCTGTACCTGCGCTGGCCGACCCGGGCCGCGCTGCTGGTGGCCGCGGTGCGCGACCGGGCCCGGTTCGTCGCCGACATCGACACCGGCTCCCTGCGCGAGGACCTGGTGACCTTCGCCGAGCAGTGGACGGCGTTCGCCACCAGTGACGACGGTCGCTTGGTCGAGCGCCTGCTCGTCGACTCCCACCGGGTCCCGGAGATCGCGGCCGCGCTCGCCGACGACGCCTACCCCGAGCACGTCCGCGGCGCCCGGACGATGGTGCGCCGCGGCATCGACCGCGGCGAGCTCCCCGCCGGGACCTCGGTGGCGCTGGTCGCGGACCTGGTCGCGGGGGCTGTGCGCAACCACGTCGCGACCACCCCCGCGCACCTCGCCGCCCGCGACGGCGGCCGCGGCTACGCGGCAGCGGTCGTCGACACCGTCCTGGCCGGGGTACGGGCGCGGGCTCAGCCCTCGCCGTAGGCGGCGGCGATCTCCTGCGGCCCTGCCCACCGGCGGTACGTGGGCCCCTGCGGCCAGCCCTCCGGCGAGTCCTGCCAGACCTCCTGGCGGCCGTAGGGCAGCACGTCGACCAGGGCGAACAGGTGGGAGAGCTGCTCGGTGCCGCGGCCGTCGGTGTGCCAGGTGCGGAAGACGCGGTCGCCGTCGCGCAGGAACACGTTGACCGCGAAGCCGCCGCCGGGTGGCGCGCCGACGTCGGTGCCGAAGCTGCTGTCGGCCGTCGAGTACCAGGTCATGGTGTTGCCGACGCGACGCCGGTAAGCGAGCGCCTCGTCGATCGGGCCCTGGGTGACGATCACGAAGCGGGCGTCGAACTTCTCCAGTCCGGCGAGCCGGGTGAACTGCGAGGTGAACCCGGTGCACCCGCCGCACTGCCACTCGGCGCCGTCGTGCCACATGTGGTGGTAGACGATCAGCTGCGGGTGGCCGTCGAAGATCTCGGCGAGGCGGACGGGGCCGTCCTCACCGTGCAGGACGTAGTCGGGCATCTCGACCATCGGCAGCCGGCGACGTGCCGCGGCGATGGCGTCGAGCTCGCGGGTGGCGGCCTTCTCCCGGACGCGCAGTGCGGCGAGCTCGCGCTCCCAGGTGGCGGTGTCGACGACAGGGGGCAGGGCGGTGGGCGGGGCGGTGGTCGGCTCGGTCATGTGAGAGGTGACCGGTGTCGCTTCCGGAACTCATCGCTCGCCGGCGGGCCCGGTCCGTAGTAGGTGTGCCCGGTGGGTGTCGTGGTGGCCACGGTCCCGTCCGGGGCGCGGGCGACGTGCCAGCCGGGTTGTTCGCGCACGTGGTTGTGGAACTCGCACACCCCGCGCCCGTTCTCCAACGTGGTGGGTCCGCCGTCGGCGGCGCGTTCGATGTGGTCGAGGTGGCGGACGGGGGCGTCGCAGTACGGTTCGGTGCAGCGGTGGCCGGCCCGGGCCCTGACCAGGGTGGCGAGCAGTCCGGTGAAGGTGCGCTTGCGGGAGTCGCCGCCGATCACGACGCCCTGGTCGGTCAGCAACCGGCGCACCGACGTGGCACCGTCGGAGGCGGCGAGCAGCTCGACCGGGACGGGCCCCAGCCCGGGGATCTCCGCCGGGAGCGGCGACCCGGGATCGAGGAGCGCCTGCACCGGCACGGTCACCTGGACCTCCAGGTCGACCGCGGTCGCGGACCTCTGCCCGGTGACGCGTTCGACCAGGGTGTCGGCAGCGACCTGTCCGCGGGTGCGGGTCAGCGGCTCGGGGCTCACCGAGAGTTCGGTGAAGGCCTTCTGCAGGGCGGCGAGGCAGGCCGCACCCTGCTCGACGGGGACGTAGGCGGTCAGGTAGCTCATGGCGTCCGGCGCCGGCCGGAGGGTGACCCGTCGTTCGGCTCTGGCGGCGTGGACGCGGGCGCGGAACCGGTCGGGGACGAGCTCGGCGACCAGCCGCCGGGTCAGCGCGCGGAGCCGGCCGATCCCGAGCCGCGCGAGGTCCCGGTGCGCGGCGAGGCGGGCGTCCACCGCGGCCCGCTGGGCGCCGGTCAGGCCGCGGCACTCGACGGTGACCGCGGCCACCTTCGCGGCGCTGAGCTCGCCGACCACGTGCAGCTCCCGGACGTGGTGCAGCCCGTCGTGCAGGTCACGGGCGTTCGCGACCCGGGCCCGTGCCTCGCCGGTCGGGATCCGGCAGGCCAGCTGGACCTGGGCGACCACACTGCGGTGGAGCTTCCCGGGGTCGGCCCCGTCCCCGGCGGTACCGGCGTCGGCGAGGCGGTTCTCGACGTGGGCACGGGCGAAGGCCCGGACCCGGGTGGCCTGCAGCGCGGCGAGCGAGGCCTGGAGGGACTCGATCTGGCGGACCTGGTCGACCAGCTGGGTCTCGGTGCACCCGGACAGGTCCTCGTGCGCGGCGTCCTGGACGGCGATCTGGGCCAGCAGCAGGTCGACCCGCAGGAACCCGCCCGCGCCCGTACCGGGGCAGTGGGTGGGTGGTTCCTGGACGGCGGTCACGACATCGACGATACTCGAACATGTGTTCGATCCGCTAGTCCGTGGTCGCGAGCCGCGACTGTGATGTCTCAGGACAGTCGCGAGCCGCGACCGGGGCGGGCACGGGGGAGCGGCCTCAGCCCCATTTCTCCCGCACCGAGGTGAAGACCTTCTGCCCGTGGGAGAACTCCACGACGTTGCCGTCCGGATCGGTCAGCTCGCAGATGTACCCCACGGGTCCCGGCATCTGCCGGGGTTCCCAGTGCAGGCACCCCGCGTCCCGGGCGCGGTCGGCTGCGGCGTCGACGTCGTCGCGGGTCGGCACCTCGATCCCCAGGTGGGCGAAGGGTCGCAGCAGCCCCAGCTCGCCGCCCTCGTCGGCGTCGAACGACACCAGGACCAGCACCATCGGCGTCTCGACCTGACCGGCGTTGGACAGCCAGGCGCTCCGCCCGGCGTCGTCGGAGAAGCGCTCGACGACCGTGAGGGGTGTCATCGTCGTGTAGAAGTCGATGGCGGCGTCGAGGTCGCCGGTCGGCAGCGCGACGTGGGTCCACCGCGCCTCGGTCAGATGTGCGTCGGTCACGGGGATTCTCTACCCGACGACGCCGCGGTCGTGCAGCCCGCCGATGGTGCGCTCGTCGAGACCGAGGACGTCGGCGAGCACCTCGTCGGTCTCCCGGCCCAGCTCGGGGGCGGCACCGGCGTCGCCGTGGTCGGCGTCCCACCGGATCGGCGAGCGCGCGGTGATCCCGGTGGCGCCGCCGGGCAGCGCCAGGTCTGCGAGCAGCGGGTGCCCACCCGCGCGGTGCTCGGCGACCACGTGCGTCATGCCCTGGTAGCGGCCCCACAGCACCCGCGCGGTGTTGAGCTCGGACTCGACGGTCGCCGAGTCGCGCGCGGCGAACCACGGCCGCAGCACCGCCGCGATCGTCTCGCGCAGCCGGTAGCGTTCGGTCTCCGAGGACAGGTCGGCGTCGAGCGCGGGCTCCAGGGCGGCGAACACGTCGCCGGTCCCGGTGACCGACACCAGCGCGTTCCACTGCGCCGGGGTCAGCGCGACGACCATCACCCGGTTCCCGTCGGAACAGGCGAAGTCGACGCCGAAGCTGCCGTAGACGTGGTTGCCGTGCCGCGGCCGCTCGTGCCCGCGCTCGGCGGCCTCGGAGAGCCAGCCCAGGTTCGCGACCCCGGCCAGCGCCACGTCGGACAGCGCGATCTCGGAGTACACCCCGGCGCCGGTGCGGGAACGCTGGTACACCCCGGCGAGCACGGCCGTCGCGACCGACATGCCGGTGACCAGGTCCCACGCCGGCAGCACGTGGTTGACCGGGGCCGCGCCCTCCTCGCTGCCGGTGATCTGCGGGATCCCGACCTCGGCGTTGACGGTGTAGTCGACGGCGGGACGGCCGTCCGGGTAGCCCTGCACACGCACGTGCACCAGGTCCGGGCGACGTGCGACGAGCGCGTCGTTGGCCATCCAGCGGCGGCCCACGACGTTGTCGACGAGGACGCCGCGGTCCCGGCCCGGCGCCGTCGCCAGAGCCAGGACGAGCTCGCGGCCCTCGTCGGAGCGCATGTCGATGCTGATCGAGCGCTTGCCCTTGTTCAGCGAGGCCCAGTAGTAGGAGTCGCCGGTGCCGTTCCCGGCGGCGGGCCAGCGACCGTGGTCGGGGCCGCCGCCGAGCGGGTCGACGCGGACGACCGAGGCACCGAGCTGCGCGAGCGTCATGCCACCGGTGGGACCGGCGACGAAACTCGCGCACTCGACGACGTGCAGACCGGAGAGCGGGCGCGACATGTCGACCATCCTGCCCGGGCGTGCGCGGCCGGACGGCTCAGAGGTGGTCGATCAGCCGCTGACGGGCCAGGCGCTCGACCATCTCGGGGAGCGCGGCGGCGGAGACGACGTCGAGGTCGCGGTGCGAGCCGCGTACGACGTGGTCGACGAGGTCCTGGGGGAATCGGCCGGCGAACTCGGCGGTGAGCCGGTCGACGGCGCCCCGGACGGTGGGGTCGGTGACGGGTGGGTGGACGGAGGCCTGCACAGGAATGGTCGATTCGGTTGAGGTGGTGTCCGGTACGCGGCGGAGTGCCGCACCGCGCGGGATCGCGCGGTGCCGGTACGGGGTCGTGGCACCGGCCGTGGCCGGGGCGCCGGGTCGGCGCCTCCCGGGGACGGTCCGGGCGGTTCGTCGGCCGCCGCGGCCGGAGTGTTACCGGGCGCGGTCGACGTGCACCACCATATCGGACATCCTCCTCGCGCGTCGACCGATTACGCCGGCCCCTGCTGATCGCGGTCCAGGTGGACCTCGCGGTCCGGCTCCACCGCGGCGACCCCGGTGACCGCGCGCAGGGCGTCCGGGTCGGCGCAGGTGCCGACGACCACGCCGACCCCCGTGAGCACCTTCTCCACCTGCAATCCGACGGCCGCACAGGCCCGCGCGACGTCGTCGGCGACGTGCCCGTCGGCCACCGACACCAGCAGCCTCCCGGTCGTGGTCATAGGCCCGGGGCCCGGACGAGGCCCGCGCCGACGTCGCCCGAGGGCAGCGGCAGCCGCTGGGCGGCCTGGGTGAGCTGCGTCCACAGGTCCCGCCCGCGGGCGCCGGTGCGCTGCGACCAGAGTGCCGCGATCCCGGAGACGTGCGGGGTGGCCATCGAGGTGCCCGAGATCGTGTTGGTGCGCTGGGGCATCGGCCACGACGAGTAGACGTCCACGCCGGGCCCGGCGATGTCGACCTGCCCGCCCTCGATCGCGGAGCTGGCCGCGGAGAAGTCGGCGATGGCCAGCGCGGCGTCCACCGCGCCGACCGCCATGATCGACGGGCTGTTCGCCGGGACGCCGACGAAACCGACGTTGCCGGTCGAGCGCTCGGCGTTGTTGCCGGCCGCGGCGACGATCAGGGTGCCCGCGTCGAGGGCGCGACGCCCGGCGTTCTCGTAGGCGGGGGAGACCTCGTTCAGGTCCGCGCCCAGCGACATCGACACGATGTGCGCGCCGGAGGAGATCGCCCACTCGATGCCATCGAGGATGCCGGCGTCGGTGCCGGAGCCGTCGTCGCCGAGCACCTTCCCGACCAGGATCCTCGCCTCGTGGGCGATGCCGTATCGGCGTCCCGAACCCGGCGCGAGCGGCCCGCAGGAGGTGCCGGTGCAGTGCGTGCCGTGTCCCTGCACGTCGGCGACCTCCTGGCCGTCGACGAACGAGCGCGACTCGATCTGCCGGCCGGCGAAGTCGGGGTGGCCGAGGTCGAGGCCGGTGTCGAGGACGGCGACGGTGATCCCGGCGCCGGTCTCGACGGCGACGTCCGCGCCGGTGGCCTGCAGACCCCACGTGACCTGGTCGTTGTCGGCGAACCGGGTCGCGCCGGGTGCGTCCGCGGCCTCCGTCGCGGCGGCGCGCTCGGCCAGGAAGCCCGCCGCGTCGGCGAACCCGCGCAGGTAGTCGGCGCTGGGCCCGGACAGGGCGCGCAGCACGCGTTCGGGCTCCACGGACAGCACCCGGCTGTCGGCCCGCACCGTGCGCAGCCGCGCCGGGTCCAGCTCGGCGACGGCGACGCCGAGCCGGGCGAACAGGGTCGGGTGGGCCACCGGGGCGGCGTCGCGGCTGCTGGTCACCTCGGACAGCCCGGTCAGCTCCGCCACCGCCGAGCGGGTGGTGTCGTGGTCGGTCAGCAGGTCGTCGCTGAGCACCAGCAGGTACCGGCCGGTCAGCGTGCCTGCGGCCCGGCCCGGAACGGCCGCGTGCGGATCCACCATGTCGCCTCCGTCGATCGACGTCTCGGTCACCCATCGTGCCGCAGCGACCGCGCTCCGGCACGGTCTGCGGCCGCCCCGGCGCGTCCGGTCAGGATCTCGGCTCGACGGTGTCCGCCAGCAGCGCCTCGGCGACCACGTGCAGCTTCCGGTTCGTCTCGTGCGAGAGCCGGCGCAGCAGCGTGAACGCCTCGTCGGCGGAGCAGCCGCGCCGGGCCATGAGCGCCCCCTTGGCCTGCTCGATGCTGACGTGCCGGGCGAAACGGGCCCGCAGGTGCGTGTTCTCGGTGTCCAGCGCGCGGGCGAGCGCCGCGGCGGCGAGGTCGCGGCCGTCGGGGCCGGGGCCGAGCAGGCCGGTCACGTCCTCGACGTGGTGCAGCACCCCGACCACTCGTCCGTCCGGGGCCGCCAGCGGGGAGTTCACCGTGACCCACAGCCGTTCGACGAAACCGGGCGTGCCGGTCGCCGCGGGTACGTCGTGGCGCCGGACCGGCAGGTGGTCGCGCTGCCCGAGGCGCAGCACCCGCGACAACGACGCCGTCAGCATCGCGACGCCGTCGGCGCCGGGCCGCCGCGGGTCGTCCGGCAGCGCCTCCGCGAGCGGCTGGCCGGCCAGCTCGTCGGGCGTGCGCAGGGTCGCGGCGCAGAAGGCGCCGTTCGCCCCCACGATCGTGAGCTCGCGGTCGAGGATCGCGTAGGGGGAGCGTGTGGCACGGAACGCGGGATCGTCGCAGCAGGCGCGCAGGATCAGCGCGTCCGAGGACCCGGAAAACATCTCGACCTCCGCCGCGCCGGAACGCGACGGTTCGGCGGATGCCGCAGCGAGCGGCACCGGAGGCCAGGCCCGGCGCGACCGGCAGATGGTGTCTGCGCGGGAACGGTTCCCGGGGGAGACCCGGGATGCCGGGCCGGTTGCTTGACCCTGCGTGCGTGCGCCCGGAACCTGACGGTTCGTGGACGTCGGCGAGAACGTTAAGACAGTGCGTCACGTGTGCTGACAGCGGGTGTCCGATTACGCCGGACGCCGCGTCCGCTGCGTCCGGATGCCGTGACCGGATAGTCCATTCCATATACGAGATTACGGTAGGCTCGCGCCGACCCCACCCGACCGCTTTCCAGGAGCAACGATGCTCGGTCTGATGCAGGACCGTCCGCTGACGCTGCCGCACGTGTTCCACCGTGCCGAGCAGTACTTCGGGCACAAGGAGATCGTCACCGCCACCCCGGCGGGGACGGTCCGCACCACCACGGTCGCCGAGTGGGCCGTACGGACCCGCCGGCTGGCCACCGTGCTCGACACCCTCGGCGTCTCCGCCGACGGCCGGGTCGGGACGTTCTGCTGGAACACCGACCGGCACCTGGAGCTGTACCTGGCGGTGCCGTGCACCGGCCGGGTCCTGCACACGCTCAACCTGCGGTTGTTCCCCGACCAGCTCGTCTACGTGGCCGACCACGCCGAGGACGAGGTCGTGTTCGTCGAGCGCTCCCTGCTCGGCCTGTTCTGGCCGCACGTGGACCGGATGACCACGGTGCGCCACGTCGTCGTCATCGACGACGGCGCGCCGACCGAGATCCCCGACGACCCGCGGATCCGGCTCTACGAGGAGCTCCTGGCCGCGGCCGAGCCCTTCGCGGGCCGGTTCG
Organism: Pseudonocardia sp. Ae717_Ps2; assembly: GCF_001932475.1. Classification (NCBI taxonomy): domain Bacteria; kingdom Bacillati; phylum Actinomycetota; class Actinomycetes; order Pseudonocardiales; family Pseudonocardiaceae; genus Pseudonocardia; species Pseudonocardia sp. Ae717_Ps2. The sequence continues at coordinate 3,969,062 of NZ_MCIS01000001.1, read as the reverse complement.
TCGTCGACGACGAGAACACCGCCGCCGCGATGTGCTACACCTCGGGCACCACCGGCAACCCCAAGGGCGTCGTCTACTCGCACCGCTCGACGCTGCTGCACTCGCTCGCGACGTTGTTCGCCGACGGTGTCGGGCTCCGCGAGCGCGAAGTGGTCCTGCCGGTCGTCCCGATGTTCCACGCCAACGCCTGGGGCCTGCCCTACGGCTGCCTGCTGGCCGGTACCTCGCTCGTGCTGCCCGGCCCCGGGATGACCCCGGACGCGCTGCTGTCACTGATCCAGGATCACCGGGTCACCGTCGCGGCGGGCGTCCCGACGATCTGGATGGGCCTGCTGCCCAAGCTCGGCGACTACGACTGCTCGTCGCTGCGGGTCCTGCTCTGCGGCGGCTCGGCGGTGCCGAAGTCCCTGTCCGAGGGCTTCCGTGCCGCAATCGGATTGCCGGTCCTGCAGGGCTGGGGGATGACCGAGACCTCGCCGGTGGCGACCCTGGGTGTGCTGCGCTCCCAGCACGACGACCTCTCCGACGACGAGAAGGCCACCGTGCGGGCGCTGCAGGGCCCGCCGGTCCCGCTCGTCGACCTGCGGATCGCCGACCCCGAGACCGGCGCCGAGCAGCCCTGGGACGGCACCAGCACCGGCGAGGTGCAGGTGGCGGGCCCGTGGATCGCCTCGGAGTACTACCGCGGCGAGGGCGGCGGCACGCAGTTCACCGCCGACGGCTGGCTGCGCACCGGTGACGTCGCCGTCGTCGACGGCCTGGGCTACGTCAAGCTCGTCGACCGCACCAAGGACCTGGTCAAGTCCGGTGGCGAGTGGATCAGCTCGGTGGAGCTGGAGAACGAGATCATGGCGCACCCGAAGGTCGCCGAGGCCGCGGTCATCGCGATCCCGCACGAGCGCTGGGTGGAGCGCCCGATGGCGTGCGTCGTGGTGAAGGACGGCGAGACCCTCACCGCCGACGAGCTCATCGCGTTCCTCACCGACCGGGTGGCCAAGTGGTGGCTCCCCGACGCCGTCGAGTTCATCGACGAGGTGCCCAAGACGAGCGTCGGGAAGTTCTCGAAGAAGACACTGCGGGAGAAGTTCGAGGGCTACCGGGTGGCCGCACCCGACGCCGGCTGACGGCGCGTACCAGCGGAAACGCCATCCGTCGGCCCCGGCCCCGTCCGTGGGTGTCCGGGGCCGACCGGTGCCGTGTGTGGGCGTCCACGGAACACTGACGGAACAGTGAGTCGGCCCCGTGACTCATGTAGACGGTCCGTCCAGGAGTGCCGCGATCCGCGCGTTGTGGGTCGCCCGCTCGCCGTCGATGCACTTAGAGGTCGCGCGGATTGATCACAGCTGGGTCGCGGCCGGGTGTCGATGGTGAGGGGCGGGCACGGGCCTGTCGATCATGAAGTTGTTGACTCTTCGTGATCGTCTGGAGGCCGCGTGCCCGCCCTGCCATCATGGTTGACCGAGCCGTTGTGGGACCAGTTCGCCGCGCTGCTGCCGCCCCGGGTCGAGTTCGATCCCACTCATCCGTGGGGCTGTCACCGCCGCCGGATCGCGGATCGGGTCGTGTTCGACAAGCTCCTGCAGGTGCTGCGGTTCGGCTGCCCGTATCAGGGCATCGCCGACAGCACCTGCTCGGCGACCACCATCCGCGATCGCCGTGACGAGTGGATCCGGCTCGGGGTCTTCGCCCAGCTACGCCGGATCGCCCTGGACGCCTACGACCGCATCGTCGGCCTGCTGCTTGACGACGTTGCCGTCGACGGCGCCATCACCAAGGCCCCCGGCGGCGGTGAGGTCGCCGGACCGTCACCGGTCGACCGGCGCAAGGGGCATGAAGCGATCGGTGCTCGTCGAGGGCCATGGCATCCCACTGGGCCGGGTCCTGGCCGGGGCACACCGCCACGACTCCCCGCTACTGGGCCCCACTCTCGACCACCTCGACGCTCTCGGCCCGCTGCCCGACGACATCACCGTGCACCTCGACGCCGGCTATGACTCCGGTAAGACCCGCGACACACTCACCGAACGGGGCCTGCACAGCGAGATCGCGCGCAAGGGCGAGAAAGCACCGATCCAGGCCACCCAACGCTGGCACATCGAGCGCACCAACGCCTGGCACAACAGCTTCAACCGGCTGCAGCGCTGCTACGAACGCCGCGAAACCGTCGTCGACGCGTTCTTCGACCTCGCCGACACCATCATCACACTCCGTAGCCTGATCCGGCAGGCCTGGACCACGCACCGCTGGGACAGCCGACCACACCGCCGCCCATGATCATCCATCAATCCGCGCGACCTCTTATCGACGCCGACCGGGAGCCGTTCGAGATGACCCGCTTCGTGATGCGCGCCGACTCCGCCGCTCTGGACTAGGAAATGCCGGTGGAGGACCGATGACCGAGTCAGCGCGCGCCGTCCGCGAACGGCAGGACAGTGATCTTCCTGTGCTCGCCGCAGTGCTGGAGCGGGTCTACGCCCATGATGGGTACATGGTGGAGGGGATCGCTGATCCTCTGGCGTGGCTGGCGCACCCGTAGGAGATCTGGAGCTGGAACGCCGTCGTCGATGACGTCCAGGTCGGGCAGGTCACGGTCGCCGAGGCGCAGCCGGACGACGACGCGGCGCCCGCCTGGATCAAGAATACCGGCGGCCACGTCACCGACATCGCCGTCATGGCCCGACTGTTCCTGGACCCGGGGCATCGCGGGGCGGGCCTCGCGGGCTTCCTGATCCTCGCCCTGCGACACCACGCGCAGCTCATCGGCTGGACCGTGGTCGTCATGGCCAAGGACGCCGCTGCCGTCGGGTTCTACGACCGCTCCGGAGCCGAGCGCAGCGCCGAGGTCACCCACCGGTCCGGCGACGGCCTCACCGAGCCCGCACTGGTCTACATCTTTCCCGGCCCCGCTCGTCGCAGGCTAATCGCTAGTTCCGCTACCTCTGGAAATATGCCACGCTTGCCGAGTGCACAAGTACGTAGGCTCTGGTCCGTACTGCTATGCAAACTCCATATGCATGGCTGCGACTGACGAAATGCTATCGCCCGACCTGGTTGAAGTCTTATCGGGGTCTGCGTTTGGATTTGAGCTTGTTGACGACCGACCGCTTTTCAATCCTCCAGGCTGGACCCCGTTGAGGGGAATCAGTCAGGCGCTTCGGATTCTCGGGTTCGATTATCTGACTGAAAGTTTCGAGTCGCGCGAATCCGGACTGCTGCGCCTACGTGAACTCCTGGTCTCGGGCCTGGTGATTGTGGGTCCGCTCGACATGGGAATGCTCGGATATCACCCCGGTGCTGAAGGGCCGATTGGTGCAGACCACTATGTGGTCGCAGTGGATATCAATGAGTCTACGATCGTAGTCCACGACCCAGATGGATTCCCCTACGCGCATCTCCCGGTTAGCACGCTTCTCGACTGCTGGGGTAGTCACTCGCTCCCTTATAGCTCAGAGGTGCGTCATCTATGGGCCAGAATCGGCCGTGAAGACCCTGCTGTGAGTCGAGGCGAAGCTGTTCGTGCTTTCGTCTGCGAGATTCCTCATCATTACATTTTCGCTGCTGATGGCGAGCTGAGCTCGGCCCGCCACATGCGAGATTTCGCGCAACGAATAGCTGCAGACGGTGCGGGCGACGCGATCCGTATGCTGGCGCACTTCTCGCTACGTGTCGGGGCTCGTCGCCGCCTTGACGCGGCAAATGTTCTTTCTGGCTGGGCGACACTCTCCTCCCTTCTTGATGAACAAGCGCGATGCATAGGAAGGATGCACCTGGACGCAGCGATGGGGGATCGGTACTGCTTGGCAACTAGATTCGAGCAACTCGCCGATCTTGAGTCGAGGTTGTATGTGGCCGCAATTGACGCCAGGGCTTGTGATCGAAAGTGAACGTAGGTATCTCCACTGCGGAGACGCACGATGACGAGAGCCCTTGGGCTACTGCTAGCGCGGGCTCGCACTGCTAGTCGAAGTAACGTGCTGCGAGTTTCGAATGCTGCCGGATCCGCCTCTTGAGGATCAAGGCGCCGCCTCCGGCGGCGCGGGCCGGCCCAGCCGCCCGGATTGCGCCCTGCTGTCAAGTCGATCGAAGCAGCTGCACGGTGGTGCCTCTACTGTCGCCCACGTGACCCGGATCAACGATGCGCATCGCCAGAGCACGTACTCGCTGCGTCTGGACTGGGGGCCAACGGGCGCCGATGCGCTCGGTCCAGGGTGCGACGTCGCGGTCGTCATCGACGTCCTCAGCTTCACAACGACGCTCACAGTCGCCGCGGATCGCGGAGTTGTGGTCTACCCCTACCAGTGGCGCGGCGAGAGCGCGGAGACCTTCGCGAGGGAGCATGACGCGGTGCTTGCGGTCGGCCGTTCCCATGTCCGGCACGGACAGATCAGCCTGTCCCCGGCGAGCGTCCGCGCGGCGCCCGCAATGTCGCGCCTTGTCCTGCCATCCCCGAACGGGTCGACCATCGCCGCTCGACTCGCTGCCACCTCGCCAGAAGTGCTCGGTGTCGGACTCCGTAACAGGCAAGCGGCCGCGGAGTGGCTGCATCGTCGGGGTCAGGCGGATTCGACGCTGCGCGTGGCTGTGATCGCAGCGGGGGAGCGCTGGCCCGACGGTGGTCTTCGCCCCGCCGTAGAAGATCAGTGGGGAGCGGGGGCGCTCATGAAGGAACTCGTCGAGCATGGCTGGAAGAACCTCTCGCCCGAGGCGCATGCAGCGATCGGAGCCTTTGACACAATCATCGGATGATGTCGAGGGTGCGTTGCGGCGGTGCGCCAGCGGGCGGGAGCTCATCGACATCGGCTTCATGGACGACGTAGAGACAGCCGCGCAGCTCGATCAAAGCGCCGCTGTCCCGCTCCTGCGCGGTGACGCCTTCACCCCGCAGTAGATCCATACGTCCAACCTTCGGGCTCCGCCCGAACCCGGCACCGCTTCGTAGATCAAGAGGAGTGCGGCGGGGGTGGTGATCTCCTCACGGCGCGCCGAGACGGTTGCCAGCCCGAGGGGTGGGGTACAAGGCGGGACTGAGTACCTCGCAGCCCACCCCTCGGCCCGGCAGGGACGAGCCCGCGCCGCGAGGAGATCACCACCAGGTCCCGACATGTGAGGGCGTAGGGCGGTCGTCACGGACCATGTACGGACGCAGTGGCCGAGCCGGTAGCTCCACCGCAGGTCAGAGGCGTAACGACAGCTCTCTGCGAATCCGTCGCCCCACTGCACGGAACCCCGACGGAACGAGCTTCCTACCCAGGCGCGAACGGGTGCCCGTTCTCCCTGATCAGCCGCCGTTTCGTATCGATTCCCCCAGCGCTGGAAGAAGACACTCCGCGAGAAGTTCGAGGGCTACTCGCTGACCTGACCGGCCGTCTCGCGGTCCGTGGTCCCGGTGCGCGGCGCCGGGACCACGGCCGAGCCGCCCTGCTCGGGGATGACTCCGTCCGGGACGGCCGCGGTGGCCCCGGCGAGCAGGTCGAGGCAGTGCACCTCGCCGCACCCGTCGCCGACGACCACCGTCCCGCCCCCGACCGCGACCGCGGTCAGCGGCGCGTCGAGCGGAACCCGGCCGAGGGCGGTCGCCGAGGTCAGGTCCCACAGCACCGCGGAGCCGTCCGAGCCCGCGGTCACCGCGCGGCACCGGCCCGCGCCGGCGGCCGCGGTCAGGTGCGCCGCGTCGGCGCGCACCGTGGTCACCGTGGCCGACCCGGCCCGCCAGACGTGCACCCGGCCGTCGGCGTCGCAGACCACGCCGTGGCAGCCGTCGTCGTCGACGGCCACGGCCGTGACCAGCCCGGCCGGCAGCGCCACGATGGACACCTTCGCGGAGGCGGGCCGCCAGCAGACCAGCAGACCGTCCGCGGCGAGCAGCACGGTCGCCCCGCCGGGGGTCGGCGCGGCCACCCGCGGTGCCGACGGCAGCCGGGTGGTGCGGAAGGCACGCCCGGTGCGCGCGTCGCGCACGGCGACCGTGCCGTCCGGCTCACCGGTCACCACCAGCGCGCCCCGCCCGGCCAGCACACGGCCGGGCAGCGACACCGCACCGGCCCGCACCCCGGTCGTCGCGTAGCGCTCCTCGACGGTCGAGGTCCCGGTGACGGCGAACAGCCGGGTGCCGGAGGGGTCGAACCACAGCGGGCCCGCGCCGGCCGGGACGCTCCAGCGGCGCGTGCCGGTGGCCGGGTCGTGGGCGAGCACCCCGTCGGAGCGGCGGCCGGCCGAGACGACCAGGCTCCCGGTCGCGGCGACCGCGCCGACCGCGGGGGAGACCCCGGCGGGTCCGCCGGTGCCCGGCCGGGCCCGTGCGGGGTCCCAGACCAGGACGCGGCCGTGGTCGTCCCCGGACGCGACGACGGTGCCCGCCGGGTCGGCGACGACCGCGCGGACCGCGGCACCGTGCCCGGCGAGCTCGGTGACCGGGCCGGGGCCGGCGGTCGGGACGAGCTGGACGGTCCCGTCCACCCGTCCGACGACGACCCGGCCCTCGCCGGCGCGCGCGGCCGCGGTGACCGCGACCTCGTCGCCGGGGACCTCGAGCCGCACCGCGTCCTGCGGCACGCCGTCGACCAGCGCGAACACGTGCAGGGCGCCGTCGGCGGTGGCCGCGAGCAGCTGTCCCGCCGTCGGCACGACCACGGCGACCACGGCTGGCCCGCCCTCCAGCAGCCCCAGCGGGGCCCCGCTGGCCGGGTCCCAGGACCGGAGCGTGCCGTCGGCCCCGCCGGACACGACGGTGCCCTGGCCGGTCGCGGTCAGCGCGGTGACCGGGCCGACGTGGCCGTGGGCGACCGAGACGGCCGCGCCGCTGGTCGCGTCCCACACCCGCACCGCGCCGTCGGCGCCGCCCGCGAGCACCCGGGTCGGGGAGGCCCCGGTCACCGCGAGCGCGGTCACCGGGCCGGGCGACCCGGCCAGGGCCGTGACCTCGGCGCCGCGGGCCGGGCCGTCGGTGGCCAGCACCCGCACGCCGGGGGCGTCCCCGGCGAGGGCGAGCAGACCGCCGTCGGGGGACAGGGCGACCGTCCGGGCACGGGCCGCGGAGGTCGGCGGCCGCGGACCGTCGGGCCCGGCGAGCGGGTCCGGGACCGCGTGTCCGGTCGCGGTGTCCCAGGCGCCGCTCTCGCCGGAGGCGTCGAGCGACAGCAGCAGGCCGTCCGGCCCGGCGAGCAGCGCGACGACCGCGTCGCCGTGGCCCTCCAGGACCCGGCTCAGCGCCGCCGACGGCGGCCGGGTGCGCCAGCGGGTGGTCAGCGCGGGGACACCCTGGGCGGCGAGCCGGGCCCGGGCCGCCCCGGCCAGTGCGGCCTCCCCGGCCAGGACGGCCCCGGCGAGCAGGTGCTGGGCGACCGGTGCGGTGCCGGAGCGGCGCAGGTGGTGCGCATCGAGGTCCAGGACGCGGCGCAGCGCCTCGGGTGTCACCCCGTCCGGCGCGACGCCCGGGTGCTCCCCGTACGGCGGTTCGCCGGCGGCGATGCGCCGTTCCAGCCCGTCCCAGAACGTCTCGACGGCCATGCGTGTGAGCCCTCCCCGGGGTCGCGTTCGGTTACCTGTCGTGGCCCCGCACTCCATCGTTAACGCGGGAGGGGGTGTCGCCACCGAACCGGCGGTGACCGGCGGCGAGCCCTCGGTGACCGGCGCGCGGACTCTCGGCGTCGGAGGCGGGGGCCGGTGTCGGAGGCGGGGGCTACCGTCCGTCTCGTGCCCGCCACCACTCGTGCCCTCCGTTCGCTCACCGAGATCGCGGTGTTCGCGCCGCTGGTCGTCGCACGCCGCACCGCCCGGATGCTCACCTCGGGCTTCCCGCCCCCGGCACGCGAGGTCCGGGAGTTCCACCGGATGTGGGCGGAGAAGGTCGACGGGTTCTCCCGGGCCGCCGTCGTCCTGGCCACCTCGCCGCCGGGACCGGCGACCCTCGGGCGTGCCCTGGAGCCGATCCGCACCCGGGTGCGTGCCAACGCGCGCCGACTAGGCTGACCGCCCGGCGAGCACTCGGGGGTGCGGTGTGACGGAGGGGACGGCGGTCCGGCGCGGTCGGCGGCCGATGAGCGACCGCCGCCGCACCCTGCAGCGCCTGGAGATCTCCCGGGCCGCGATCCGGCTGTTCGGCGAGCACGGCGTCGCCGCGACCGGCGGTGAGCAGATCGCCGAGGCGGTGGGGCTCTCGGCACGCACGTTCTGGCGCTGGTTCCGCACCAAGGAGAGCTGCGTCGAGCCGGTGCTGAGCCTGGCCACCGACGCGTTCACCGCGAGCCTGGCCCGCTGGCCCGACGACACCCCGCTCGCCGAGCACCTCGCACGGGACTACGCCGAGCACCCCGATGCGGGCCCCGACGACGGTGACCTCGTCTTCGAGGTGATCCGGATGAGCCGTTCCGAGCCCGCGCTGCGCGCCATCTGGCTGGTCGTGCAGGAGCGTGCGGAGCCGGTCCTGGCCGGGATCCTCGCCGGCCGGTTCGGCCGCGACGCGGGCGACGTCGCCGTGCGGGTGCACGCTGCGGCGCTCAACGGGGCGCTGCGGGTCGCGACCGAGGACATCGCCGCCGCCACCGCCGACGGGCGCCGCCCGCCGGCCGCACAGCTGCGCGCGCGGCTGTCGGCGGCCGTCGACGCCGCGATCCACGGCGTCGACGGCGAGCGGGCGGCCGGTCAGGGGCCGACCCGCAGCACGTGACCCTCGCCGTTCACCGCGACGAGCACCGACCCGTCCCCGGCCGCGGCGACCCCGGCGAACGGGGCGGGCCGGGTGGCCGCGCCGCTGCGGCAGTCGGCGGGAACGTGCGGCGGCCGGACGTCGAAGGCCAGCCCCGACGCCGCGACGGTGACCGTGCGGTCCACCGGGTCGATCCGCAGCAGGCGTCCCGCGGCGGCCTCGGCGCACCACAGCGCGCCCCCGGCGACGGCGAGTCCCTCCGGCCGGTGCAGCCCCGCGGCGAGGACGGTGCAGCGGTCGTCCCGCCGGTCGCCGGCGGGGTCGCGGTCGAGCCGCACGACCTGCCCGCTGCCGGTCAGGGTGGCGTACACGGCGCCGGTCGGGTCGACGGCCACGTCCACCGGCCCGTCGAGTCCCGTGGCGAGCACGGTCACGCTGCCGTCGTCGCCGAGGTGCAGGACCCGCCCGGCGCCGGTCTCGGCGACCAGCAGCCCGTCCCGGCAGGCGGCGACGCCGGTCGCCCCGGCCAGCCCGTCGGCCACCCGGGTCCAGGCGCCGGGACGGCCACGCCACACCCCGGTCCCGGTGGTCACCACCGTGTCGCCGTGGTGCCGGGTGAGTCCGCGGATCCCGCCGCGGACCTCGGTGACGACGTCGCCGAGTGCGGTGACGGCGCCGCCACCCACCCGGGCCAGGGAGAAGTGGTCGGCGACGAGCGCGTCCGTCCCGTCGGCGGCCACGCCCCAGGGGCCGCAGAGGCCGGGCGGCAGCACCGTGGTCGCCGTGCCGTCGACGCCGACCCGGACCAGCCCGCCGTGGAAGGCCCCGGTCACCCAGGCCGACCCGTCGGCGGTGAACACGACGTTGTCCGCGCCGCCGACGCCGGTGTCGAGGGTGGCGGTGACCCGACCGTCCTCCGCGGTCCACAGGGCGCCGCCGCCGTTGGACAGGACGCGAAGCCCGCCCCCCGGGTCGAAGCGCACGGCCACCGGCCGGTCCAGCCCGGCGAGCAGTCGCTCGGGGGCGCCGCCGTCCGGGTCGACCCGCCAGACCTCGCCGGAGAGCAGGTGCGGGTAGTACAGGAGCCCGTCCGGGCCGACCTCCATCGCGTTGCCGAGCGCGAGCCCGGTCGCGAGCACCCGCGGCGGCCCGCCGGTCGGGTCGATCTCCAGCAGCCGGCCGTCCGGGCACAGCTCGTTGACGAACAGCCGTCCGCGGTGCCAGGCGATCCCGTCCGGGGCGGTGATCCCGTCGGCGACGACGGTCATGGCCCCGCCGGGTGCCCGGCGCCACACCAGCCCCGCGGGCAGGTCGACGACGAACAGCTCGCCGTCGGCGCCGAACACGAGGTCGTCGGGCGCGGTGAGCGGCCCGTCCGGCCCGAGCACCGTCTCGAGCCCGCCGGTCGCCGGGTCGAACGCGGACACGGTGCCGCCGAGGAACTGCGCGATCCAGAGCCGTCCGTCCGGACCGGCCACGATCCCGTTGGACGCCCACAGCGGGTTCGGCGGGCACAGCGGCTCGGCACGCAGCCCGGGCGCGGTCCGCACGGGCCCCCGGTCCGGCCCGGCGACCGGGCGCACGCTCACGGGGTGCCGCCGGAGAGCACGTCGTCCATCCCGCCGGCGCGCCAGTCGCGCAGGATCTGGTGGAACTCGACCGGACCGCCGCCGAACTGCTCGGAGCGCCGTCGCGGGCGGCCCTCGGAGTTGTAGTAGCCGGGCGTGCACTCGGCGAGGAAACCCTGCTGGTCGCGGGCCCGCTCGCGGATCGTCGCGACCCACGCGGCCTCCGCCTCCGCGGTCGGTTCGACGATCCGCACCCCGCGCCGGGCGGCCTCGGCACAGACCGCCGCGATGTGCCCGGCCTGCTCCTCCAGCACGTGCGCGAAGTTCGGCGACGCCGAGTTCTGCCCGGCCCCGACGTGGAACAGGTTGGGGAAGCCGCGGCTGACCCAGCCGTGCAGCGTGGACAGCCCGTCCGCCCAGTGCTCGGCGAGGGTGACGCCGCCGCGGCCGCGGATGTCGGCTCCGGCCCGGGTGGCGGGGTCGGCGCCGAGCTCGAACCCGGTGGCGAACACGATCGCGTCCACCGGGTACTCGACGCCGTCGACCACCAGGCCGTCGCGGGTGATCCGCTCGACGCCCTGTCCGCCGGTGTCGAGCAGCGTCACGTCGTCCCGGTTGAAGGTCTGCAGGTAGGTGTCGCTGAAGGTGGGGCGCTTGCACATCTGGCGGTACCAGGGCTTGAGCGCCGCGGCCGTCGCCGGGTCGGTGACGATCGCGTCGACCCGGGCCCGGATCTCGTCCATCTTCTCGGCGTCGGCGATCTCCAGCGCCTCGGCCGGCTCCTCGACGCCCCGGGTCCGGGCGAGCCGCCGTGCGCCCCGGACCGGGGCGGTGTCGGTCCACTTGTCCGCGACGCCGTCGGGGCCGAACGAGCCGTGCGGCGTCGGACGCATGTCCATCAGGGCCAGGAAGTCCTCGCGGCGGCGTCGCTGCCAGCCCGGGGCCAGCGACCGCCACCAGGCCTCGTCGTAGGGGGCGTCGTCGCGGGTGTCGACCGACGACGGCGTCCGCTGCACGACGTAGAGGTGCCGCGCGGCCCCGGCCAGGTGCGGGACGCACTGGATCGCCGTCGCCCCGGTGCCGACCACGGCGACCGTGCGGTCGCCGATCCGGTCGAGCGGGCCGCCCCGCTCGTCGCCGCCGGTCCAGTCGTAGTCCCACCGGCTGGTGTGGAAGGTGTGCCCGGCGAAGTCGGCGATCCCGGGGATCCCCGGCAGCTTGGGCCGGTTGAACGGCCCGGAGGAGATCACCACGAACCGGGCGGTGACCGTGTCGCCGCGGTCGGTGCCGACCTGCCAGGCCGACGTGTCGTCGTCCCAGACCAGGGTGGTGACCTCGGTGCCGAACAGGGCGTCGCGGTAGAGGTCGAAGTGCTCGCCGATCGCGCGGGCGTGCGCCCGGATCTCCCCGCCCGGCGGGTAGCGACGGCTGGGCATCCCGCCCAGCTCCTCCAGCAGCGGCAGGTAGATCGAGCTCTCGATGTCGCAGGCGATCCCGGGGTAGCGGTTCCAGTACCAGGTCCCGCCGAGATCCCCGGCGACGTCGACGATCCGGATCCGCTCGTGGCCGGCCTGCCGCAGCCGGGCCGCGGCGACCAACCCGCCGAAGCCGCCGCCCACGACCAACACGTCCACCTCGTCACGGACCGGGTCGCGGTCGGTGGGCTCGCACCACGGGTCCTCGGCGTAGAAGCCGAACTCCCCGGTCGAGGACCGGTACTGGGCGACGCCGTCGGGTCGCAGCCTGCGGTCGCGCTCGGCGCGGTAGCGCTCCCGCAGCCGGTCCAGGTCGGCCGCGGTGGGGTCGGTGGTCCCGGTGGTCCCGGTCGTCGTCACGCTGGTGGCTCCCTCGGCATCGCATGATCAGCTGCCGCACCAGGGTGGCACGAACTGCCAAAAAGGCACTGTGAGACGAGCGTCTCGTGGTCGGCCCCGACCCGTCTCATTACTGTCGGGCAGTGACATGAAGACACTCGACGACACCCGACGCGGGCGGGCGCCGATGAGCGACCGCCGGCGCGAGCTGCAGCGCCTCGAGATCTCCCGCGCGGCCGTGGCGCTGTTCCGCGAGCACGGCGTGCACGCCACCAGCGGCGAGCGGATCGCCGAGGAGGTCGGACTGTCCGGCCGCACCCTGTGGCGCTGGTTCCGGACCAAGGAGAGCTGCGTCGAGCCCGTCCTCGCCCGCAGCATCGACGCCGTCGTCGCGACGCTGCGACGCTGGCCGGCGGGGGTGAGCCTCGACGAGCACCTGATCGCCGAGTACCGCCCGCCGGAGGACCCGCGCGACGCCGCCGACGCCGACGCCGCGATGGCCGTCATCGCGCTGTCGCGCACCGAGCCCGGTCTGCGGGCGGTGTGGCTGGCGGTGCACGAGCGGGCCGAGCCGGTGCTCGCCGAGGTGATCGCGGCCCGCGCCGGCCGCGAACCCGGAGACCTCGACGTCCGGGTGCACGCCGCCGCCGTCGCCGCCGCCCTGCGGATCAGCAACGAGGACCTCGCCGCCGAGCTCGCCGCGGGCGTGCGGTGCGCCGACCCCGTCGGCCGACTCGGCCGCGCCCTGCGCGCGGCCACCACGACCCTTCCCCAGGCAGGAGACCCCGCGTGACCACCACCCCGTCCCGTACCGAGCAGGTACCGGCGAGCCGGACCGGAGCGCTGATCGCGGTCCTCGTCGGCGCCGCGTTCGTGATGATCCTCAACGAGACCGTGCTGAGCGTCGCACTGCGCGACCTGAGTGTCGACCTCGGCGTCCCCACCACCACCACCACCCAGTGGCTGACCAGCGGATTCCTGCTGACGATGGCCGTGGTCATCCCCACCACCGGCTACCTGCTCGACCGCTTCACCCCGCGGCAGGTCTTCCTCGCCTCGCTCGGGCTGTTCACCGTGGGCACCGCCGTGGCCGGGTTCGCGCCCGGCTTCGCGATGCTGCTCGTCGGCCGCATCGTGCAGGCGGGCGGTACGGCGATGATGCTCCCGTTGCTGATGACCACGATCCTGCGCCTGGTGCCTGCCGAGCGGCGCGGCGCGACGATGGGCACGATCACGATCGTCATCGCCGTCGCGCCCGCGATCGGTCCGACGATCGGCGGCGCGATCCTGTCCGGCCTCGGCTGGCGCTGGATGTTCTGGCTGGTCCTGCCGCTGGCCGTGCTCGCCATGGCGGCCGGCGGCCGTTGGCTGCGCATCGACGGCGGCGGCCGCCCGGTCCCGCTCGACGTGGTCTCGGTGCTGCTGTCCGCCGTCGGGTTCGGCGGGCTGGTCTACGGGCTGTCCTCGCTGGGCGGCCACGGCGGCGGGGGGCTCCCGCCGTGGGTGCCGGTCGTCGTCGGGCTGGTCGCGTTGGCCGTGTTCGTGCTGCGCCAGCTGCGGCTGATGCGCGACGGCCGTGCCCTGCTGGACCTGCGCCCGTTCCGGCGACGCCAGTTCGTCGTGGCGCTGGTGCTCACCGCGCTGGTGCTCCTGTCGCTGATCGGCGTCGCGGCGGTGCTGCTGCCGCTCTACCTGCAGACCGTGCTCGGCACGAGCACGCTGGTCTCCGGGCTCGTGGTGCTGCCCGGCGGGCTGCTGCTCGGGCTGCTCGGCCGTTCGGTCGGCGCGCTGTTCGACCGCGTCGGGGCCCGGCCGTTGGTGATCCCGGGCGCGGTGCTGATGGCGGCCGGCCTGCTGCTGTTCTCCACCCTCGGCCCGGGCACCCCGCTCGGCGTGGTCGTGGCCTTCCACCTGGTCCTGATGGGTGGGCTCGCGCTGATGATGACGCCGCTGATGACCGAGGCGCTGGGCTCGCTGCCCGACGAGCTGTACTCCCACGGCAGCGCGATCCTCTCCACGCTGCAGCAGGTCGCGGGCGCGCTGGGGACGGCGTTGTTCGTCACCGTCGCCGCGCTGGGCTCGGCCGCCGCGGGGGCCTCCCCGGACGCGAGCGGGCTGCACGCCGCGTTCGCCGTCGCCGGTGGGGTCGGGGTGCTGGCCGTCCTGCTGTCGCTACTGGTCCGGCGCCGCGCCGCGGCGGAGACCCCGGTCGGCTGAGGGCGGGGCCGCCACCGCGGCGTCGACCACGGCCGCCGCGTCCCCCACGGCGATCGTGCCGGAGCTCAGCACCCGGCACACCGCGCCGCCGCGGTCGTGCAGGGCGCGGCGCGCCCCCGGTCCGACGGCGGTCTCCATCACCCGGCAGGGCGCGGCCCGGCGCACCACCTCCAGCTCGACCCCGCCGAGCCGCAGCCGGGTCCCGGGCGTGGTGGGGACGGTGCCGTGGTCGAGGGTGACGGTGCGCCGGGTGCGGCCCGAGGGGACCGGCGCACCGAGCTCGGCGGCCGCGGCGTCGAGCTCGTCGCGGCTCTGCACCGACACGTGCCGGTGCCGGGTGCCGAAGTACCGGTCGCCGACGACGCCGCTGCCCGCGAGCACCTCGACCCGCCGGGCGTCGTGCATCGGCCCACCCCGCTCCGCGGCGACGTGCAACCCGAGGACCTTCACTCCACCGTCACCGACTTCGCGAGGTTCCGCGGCCGGTCCACGTCGCGTCCGAGCGCGACGGCGGTGTGCCGGGCCAGCAGCTGCAGCGGGATCCCGAGCAGGATCGGGGCCAGCTCCGGCTCCGTGCGCGGGACCCGCAGCACGGCGTCGGCGAGCCCGGCGGGCAGCTCGGCGTCGGTCACCGCGATCACCGGCCCGCCCCGGGCCCGGATCTGCTCGATCGTGCCGACGTTCTTCGCGAGCAGCTCGTCGTCGGGCACCACGACGACGCTGGGCATGTCCGGGGTGACCAGCGCCAGCGGGCCGTGCTTGAGCTCGGAGGCGGGGTAGGCCTCGGCGTGGCAGTAGGAGATCTCCTTGAGCTTCTGCGCGCCCTCCCGCGCGACCGGGCTGGCCCGGGTGCGTCCGACGAAGAACATCGACGACGCGTGCGCCCACCGCCGTGCGACCGCGGCGACCGTGCCGTGGGCGGCGTCCTCGGCGAGGACGGCCTCGACGTGGCGGGGCAGCGCGGCCAGCCCGTCGAGCAGTCGCCGCCCGTCGGCCACCGACAGGTCCCGCACCCGGCCCAGCAGCACCGCGAGCATCGCGAACGTCACGCTCATGGTCGTGACGGCCTTGGTCGAGGCGACCGACACCTCCGGCCCGGAGTGCAGGAACACCCCGGCCCCGCACTCGCGGGAGATCGCCGAGCCGATCACGTTCACCGCGCCGATCACCCGTCCGCCCTTGCGGCGCAGCTCCTGCACCGCGGCGAGGGTGTCGGCGGTCTCGCCGGACTGGCTGACCGCGACGTAGAGGCAGTCCGGGTCGACGACCGGGTTGCGGTGACGGAACTCGCCGGCCGGTTCGGCCGCCGCCGGGATGCGGGCCAGCTGCTCGACCAGCCCGGCGCCGATCTCCCCGGCGTAGTAGGCCGACCCGCAGCCCAGGAACAGCACCCGCCGCACCCCGCGCAGCTCGCGGGGGTCCATCCCGAGCCCGCCGAGCCGGGCGGTGGCGAACCGGGTGTCGAGCCGCCCGGCCAGCGCCCGGCGGACGGCGTCGGGCTGCTCGGCGATCTCCTTCGCCAGGAAGTCGGGGTGCCCGCCGAGCGCGTAGTCCTCGGACCCGGTGTCGACGGTGGTCGGGCTGATCCGGGTGGAGCCCTCGATGCCGTCGGCGCGCACGGTGACGATCTCGCCGTCGTCGAGGAACACCACCTTCTGGGTGTGCCGCACGACCGCGGCGAGGTCGGACGCGACGACCATCTCCCCGTCGCCGATGCCGAGCACGATCGGGCTGCCGTTGCGCGCCACGACGATCTCGTCGGGGGTGCGGGCGTCGAGCACCGCGAGCCCGTAGGTGCCCTCGACGCCGGCGAGCGCCGTGCGCACCGCGTCGGCGAGGGTGGCGGCACCACCCTGGAGCGCCTCGCCGACCAGGTGGGCGAGCGCCTCGGAGTCGGTGTCGCTGCGCAGTACGACCCCGCGGGCGGTGAGCCCCGCACGCAGCGCGTCGGCGTTCTCGACGATGCCGTTGTGCACGATCGCGACCCGCCCGGACGCGTCGGTGTGCGGGTGCGCGTTGGCCTCGCTCGGCTCGCCGTGGGTCGCCCACCGGGTGTGCGCGACGCCCGACCGGCCCGGGGGAGGGACCTCACCCAGCAGCGTGCGCAGGTCCTCCACCCGTCCCGCTGTGCGCCGCACCGTCACCTTCCGGCGGTGCGCCACCGCCAGGCCCGCCGAGTCGTAGCCCCGGTACTCCAGCCGGGACAACCCGTCGAGCAGCACACCCGCAGCCTCCCGCGGCCCCACGTAACCCACGATCCCGCACATGCACGTCCCTCTGTCGTCGTGTCCGTCGTCGTGTCAGCCGTAGACGATCCGGCGCAGCCGCCGCTGGGAGACGTCCCCGGGGGCGACCACCCGCGCGGCGAGCTCGGCCGCGATCCGCGGCCAGATCTCGTCGTTGCGCCGGTCGCGGGCCTGGAGCTCGCGGTGCCGGCGGCGGACGAACTCCTCGGTGGTCTCGCCGAAGTAGGCGACGACGTCGGCGACCACGCGGGCCGCCACCGGCTCGGTGAGCCCGGTGGTGGCGGCCACGTGTCGCACGAGATCCGGATCCACGCCGTCGATCCTGACCGGGTACGGGACGAAGGGCCAGAACTCTGCCCGGAATCGGGCAGGGATCAGCGATCGCGGGCGATCCGGAAGGTGAACTCCAGCAGTCGCCACTCCCCGTCGGGCTCGACGCCGTCGGGCATCGGGCCGGTGCGTGGGGCGAACTCCACCACCAGGTCGTCCTTCACCCCGAACACGGTGTCCGAGTCGAGGTGCTCCCCACCGGCGACGAACAGCTGCGTGATCAGCCTGCGGTGGCCCGGTGCCTCGATGAGGAAGTGCAGGTGGGGGGCCCGGAAGGGGTGCCGTCCGGTGGCGTCCAGCATCTCCCCGACCGGGCCGTCGGCGGGGATCGGGTAGGCGGCGGGCAGGATCGAGCGGAACCGCAGCCGGCCCGCGTCGTCGGTGCGGAACCGGCCGCGCAGGACGGGGCCCTCGGTCTCGGGCAGCTGCAGGTCGTAGAAGCCGTCCTCGTCGGACTGCCAGATGTCGACGACCGCCCCGGGCACCGGCTCGTCATCGGTGTCGGTGACGACGACGTCCACCCACAGCGGGGTGCCCTTCTTCCCCGCGGAGACGTCGGTTCCCTGGTCGAGCTCGGGCGGTCCGTCGGTGTAGAACGGCCCGAGCACCGCCGAGGACGTCGTGTCCGGGGTGCGGGAGTTGGTCAGCACGTCCACCACGCTGGACAGCCCGAGGGTGTCCGACAGCAGCACGAACTCCTGGCGCCGCTCGTCGGTGACGTGTCCGGTGCGGGTCAGGAAGTCGATCGCGGTCTGCCACTCGTCCTGGGTGAGGTCGTACTCGCGCGCGTAGCCGTGCAGGGTGGCGGCGAGCCCGGCCAGCAGGGTCCGCAGCCGTTCGTCGGGCCCACCGAACGACCCGGTGACCTGCGTGGTCAGCGCGTCAAGGGTGGCGCGCACCGGGTCGCCGGGCCGCTCACCGGCCCAGGCCCGCCCGAGCAGGGCGCGCACGCCGTCACGGGTGACCGGCACCGGGTTCGGGTACGGCCGCGCGACGGCCTGCTCGGCGAGCCGGTCCAGGTCGGCCTCGTCGACACCCAGCGCGGCCAGCGACGTCGGCCCGCCCGCGGCGACGAGCAGGTCGTACACCGCGCCGGCCGGGTCCGGCCCGAGCGCCTCGGCGATCCGCGGAGCGGCGGCCGCGTTGTGGGCGATCACGTGGGGCAGCAGCACCGCGTGGGTCGGCGCGTGCGGCAGGTCCAGCGTGCCGCCGACGGTGTGGGCGAGCTTGTGCTGCAACGCCATCCCGGCCCGGTCCAGGCAGGTCCCGGCCAGCCACGCCCCCCGCAGCAGCGCGTCGGTGTCGCCGCCGCGCAGCCCCGCGGTGAGCAGCCGCACCGACTCCAGCGCGGCGGCGTCGGTCAGCGGGTCGCGGTCGACGCTCCACAGCGCCTCGACGGCGTGCGCGAGCGCGTTCACCGCGCTCGGCACCCCCACCTGCGACGGCAGGTCGGCGACGAGCGTCGGGTCGTAGACGACGGTCTCCGGCCGGATCGCCGGGTCGGTCCGGGTGGTCTTCACCCCCGGCGTGTCCACCCTCAGCTCGCCGAGCACCGCGGTGCACTCCGAACCGGAGTACGTCGTGGGGACGACGACCTGGTCGGCGCCGGTCCGCACGGCGAGCGCCTTCGACAGCCCGATCTGCGAGCCGCCCCCGATCGCGACGACGCAGTCCGCCCCGGCCGAGGTGAACGCCGCCAGCGCCTCGTCGGTCACGGTCACCGGGGTGTGCACGGCGGCCCGGTCGAACCGCCCGGCGAGCAGCGACCCGAGCGCGGCCTGCGCCCGGTCCGCCGCGCCGGCGGGGTGGCGGCCGGCGACGAGGAACACCCGCGACCGTCCGAGCCGCGTCACCTCCGCCGCGAGGTCGTCGAGCGTGCCGGGACCGAACACCACCCGCGCGGGGGAGGGCTCGTGGACGAAGCCGGTCATGTGGTCACCTCCGGGATCCGGTCCAGGATGCGCCCCAGCACCCGGCGCAGCGCGTCGGCCGGGTCGTCGGGGAGCGCCTCGGCGCGCCAGGCGACGTGGGCGTCCGGGCGGACGAGCACACAGCCGTCCTCGCCGACCCCACGCAGCCGGGCCCAGTCGTCGTAGACGTCGGTGACCTCGCGGCCGGGGCCGATCACGTGTGCGGCCAGCTCGATCCCCAGCTCGGCCGCGACGGTCCGCGCGGCCGCGGCCCATGCTCCGCCCGCGATGCCGGTGAGCAGCGCGAACCGGCCCTTGCCTGCGAGGTCGTGGGTGGAGACGCGGTGCCCGTCGCGGCCCAGCCAGCAGTGCGGCAGCCGCGCCCCCGGCCAGGTCGTCGGGTGGTAGTAGAGCTCGGGGTCGCGGTCGTATGCGGGCTCCGGGGTGCCGTCGGGCACCACCGCGCCGGACGCGTAGCGCTGTCCCATCTCGACACCGTGCGCGTTGAACTCGTAGTCCTTGTGCTCCAGCGCCGCCCGCAGCGCCGCGCGGGTCGCGGCCCCGGCGGGGTGTCGTCGGCGCGGGCGGCCATCGAGGCACGCATCGCCGCTGGGTCCGCGCCGGGCTCCAGCCCGAGCGCGGCGAAGATCGGCCCGAACTCCTCCACCGAGCGGTTGGCGCGGCGCACGATCTGCTCGCCGACGGGGGCGCGCTCGGCGTCGTAGGAGTCCAGCAGCCCGGGGCCGGCGGTGCCGCGCAGCACCATCGCGAGCTTCCAGCACAGGTTGTAGGAGTCCTGGATCGAGGTGTTGGAGCCCAGCCCGTTCGACGGCGGGTGGCGGTGCACGGCGTCACCGGCGCAGAACACCCGTCCCGACCGGTAGCGGGTGGCCCACTGTTCGTTGACCGTCCACACCGAGGTCGAGCGGATCGTCACCGGCACGGAGTCGTCACCGATCAGGTCGTGCACGATCGCGGTGGCCGCGGCGTCGTCGAGCTCCGGCGGTGGACCCGCGAGGTCGTAGCCCCAGATCGCCATCCAGCGGGTCCACGGCCGCACCATGCGCAGCACGCCCATCCCGATGCCGCCGACGTCGGCGCCCGGCTGCAGCACCCAGTACAGGACGCTCGGCCGGTGCTCGACCAGCGCGGTGAGGTCGGCGTCGAAGACGATGTTCATGCTGCCGGCGAGCTCGCCGCGGCCGTCGAAGGGCAGGCCCGCGTCCCGGGCGACGGCGCTGCGCCCACCGTCGGCGCCGATCACGTAGCGGGCCCGGATGGTGAGCTCGGCGCCGGTGATGCGGTCCCGCGCGGTGACGGTGACGCCGTCGTCGTCCTGGACGTGGTGGAGGTACTCGGTGTCGAAGCGGATCCGGCTGCCGCGCTCGGCGGCCCGGCCGACCAGGATCGGCTCGAGGATGTTCTGCGGCAGGTCGCAGTGCGATGACGGGCTGGCCAGGGTGTAGTCGGCGCGCCGCGCCGGGTGGGTGCCCCAGGTCCGCACCCGGCCGAGCTCGTCGCCGGCCAGCGCGGTGCAGAACACCGTGTCGCCCATGAGGTGCGAGGGCGTCCCCTCCGCGACGACGTCGGCCTCCACCCCCTGGTCGCGCAGGATCTCCACGGTGCGCTGGTTGGTGATGTGCGCGCGCGGGGTGTCGGCCGTCCACCGGTACTTGGTGATCACGAGGTGGTCCACGCCGAGACCGGCGAGGAACAGGGCCGCCGACGAGCCCGCGGGCCCGCTGCCGATCACGAGGACGTCGGTCGTCACGGTGTCGCTCACGGACCGGATTATGGTTGAGCAGTCAACGATCGTCCAGGTCGGTCGTCCGGATCCCCATGGCGCGCCCGGCGTCGGCGGAGATGTCGTCGGAGATCCGGGTGATGAAGGCGTCCATCGCGTCCTGCATGCGCGAGCGGAACGACGACAGCAGCGCCAGCGTGGCGACCGGCTGCAGCTGTTCGACGGTCTGCTGGATCCGGGGTGCGTCGCCGGCGGGCAGCCCGGCCTCGACGTAGCCGTCCCACACCTGCCGGGCGAACAGCTCGACGAACATCTCGGCGACGGCGCCGGTGTGGTCGTCGAGCCTGCGGCGCAGCCCCACCAGCGCGGCGGGCGGGATGCCCAGCCGCACGGCCTCGGCCGCGGCCCGGGCGAGGTCCGGTCGCAGGATGCGCAGCCGTGCGTCCTCGGTGGTCTCGACGACGCCGGTCGCGCACAGGTGCCGGACCAGCTCGTCGTCGGACACCATGTCCGGTGTGAGTCCGAGATGCCCGGGCAGCTCCGCCCCGTCCACCTCGACGGGTTCCTCGGGCTGCCACGGGGCGAGCATCCCGCGGTAGAGCCGCAGCGCCTCCTCGGCGGTCCGTCCGGGGTCCTGGGTGACGAGCACCTCGATCGCCCCGAGGGAGAAACCACGTCGCCGCAGCCCGTTGACCAGGTCGAGCCGGTCGAGGTGGGCCTCGGTGTAGCGGGCGGCCCGCCCGGCCCGTCCGCTCGGCGGGAGCAGCCCGCGCGTGATGTAGGAGCGCACCGTCCGCACGGTCATCCCCGCCCGGCGGGCCAGCTCCTCGATCGGGAAGTCCGCCACCCCGACGATCCTAGACAGCTGATCTCGACATCGTTGCCGACGAAACCGATGTAACGTTCCCGCAGGTCGGGGGACGACCTCGTCCTCACTGGTGGCGAGGGTGTCGCCATCCCAACTTGCCGTCGCCTTCGAGATCGGGTCCGATGGTCCCGACCGCGACGACGAGGTGGGTCATGACCGACGCCGTACTGCCGAGGGGACTGCGCCGCGCACGGAAGGCGGCCGCCCGTTTCACCACGCCCCTGCTGCCCGACGACTACCTGCTGCTGCTCAACCCGCTGTGGTCGGTGCGGGAGCTGCGCGGGCGGGTGGTGAAGGTCGTACCCGAGACGGCCGACGCCGTCACCCTGGTCATCCGGCCCGGCCTGGGCTGGTCGTTCGACCACCGCGCCGGCCAGTACGTCGGCATCGGCGTCGAGGTCGACGGCCGCTTCCACTGGCGCTCCTACTCGCTGACCTCCGAGCCGCGCCGCGACCGCAGACACATCTCGATCACCGTGAAGGCGATGCCGGAGGGCTTCCTGTCCCGCCACCTCGTCGACGGCGTCGGGCCCGGCACGGTGGTGCGCCTCGCGCTGCCGCAGGGCGAGTTCGTGCTGCCCGACCCGCCACCGGAGCGGCTGCTGT
This sequence comes from Pseudonocardia sp. Ae717_Ps2, assembly GCF_001932475.1. Lineage (NCBI taxonomy): Bacteria > Bacillati > Actinomycetota > Actinomycetes > Pseudonocardiales > Pseudonocardiaceae > Pseudonocardia > Pseudonocardia sp. Ae717_Ps2. The sequence goes on along the minus strand of NZ_MCIS01000001.1, from coordinate 3,947,115 downwards.
TCCTCACCGCGGGCAGCGGCATCACCCCGATCATGGCGATGCTGCGCACCCTGGACCGTCGCGACACCGTGACCGACGTGGTGCTCGTGCACTCGGCCCCGCGCGACGGCGACGTCATCTTCGCCGCCGAGCTCGATGAGCTGTCCGCGCGACACCCGTCGCTGCGGGTGCAGCTGCACCTCACCGGGGAGCGCGGCAGGCTCACCCCCGCCGGGCTGGCCGAGTACTGCCCGGACTGGCGCGAGCGCAGTACCTGGGCGTGCGGGCCGGAGGCGATGCTCGACGAGGCCGAGGAGCTGTGGGAGTCCGCGGGCCGGGGCGACGCACTGCACGTCGAGCGCTTCTCCGCGTCGTTGCGCGGGGGCGAGGCGGAGGGCGGCACGGTCACCTTCGTCCGCCGCGGCTCCGCTGCCCGCTCCTCCGACGACGGCGACACCACCGTCGAGATCGACGGCGCCACCACGCTGCTCGACGCGGGGGAGCAGGCCGGTCTCGACCTGCCCTACGGCTGCCGGATGGGCATCTGCCACACCTGCACCGTCGGCCTGCGGTCCGGGTCGGTCCGCGACCTGCGCGACGGCACCGAACGCCGCGGCGACCCCGACACCCCCGCCGAGAGGATCCAGACCTGCATCACCGCCGCCGCCGGTGACTGCGTCCTGGAGATCTGACCCGTGATCTGCCCCCGAGATCCGACCCCGAGAGTCCGGCACCGCCCACACCCTGGAGGAACGTCGTGGCCATCGCCGACGTCAAGGAGTTCGCCCACCTCACCGACGCCGACGTGGAGGCGATCGGGCGTGAGCTCGACGCGATCCGCGCCGACGTCGAGGAGCGTCGTGGCCAGTACGACGCCGACTACATCCGCACGACGATCACCTGGCAGCGGCGGCTCAACGTCGCCGCGCGGGTGACGCTGTTCGGCAGCCGGATCCCGCCGCTCTGGCTCGCCGGCACGGCCATGCTCTCGGTCGCGAAGATCCTCGAGAACATGGAGATCGGGCACAACGTCATGCACGGCCAGTGGGACTGGATGAACGACCCGGAGATCCACTCGTCGACGTGGGAGTGGGACAACGTGTGTCCCGCCGAGCAGTGGCGGCACTCGCACAACTACCTGCACCACACGTACACGAACGTGATCGGTAAGGACAAGGACGTCGGCTACGAGATCCTCCGGGTCCGCGCCGACCAGCCCTGGCACCCCGCCTACCTGGGCCAGCCGTTCTGGAACGTGCTGCTCATGCTGCTGTTCGAGCACGGGGTGTCGCTGCACGACCTCGACGTCGAGGGACTGATCAGGTGGCAGATCGAGGACCCCGAGGAGTTCCGGCGCAAGCTGCTCGACGTCGGGCGCAAGCACGCCCGTCAGATGCGCAAGGACTACCTGCTGTTCCCACTGCTCACCGGTCCTGCCGCGGTCTCGACGCTGACCGCGAACGCCACCGCCAACATCGTCCGCAACATCTGGTCCTACGCGATCATCTTCTGCGGGCACTTCCCGGACGGCGCCGAGGTCTTCACCGAGGAGGAGCTGGAGGGGGAGACCCGCGGCGAGTGGTACCTGCGCCAGCTGCTCGGCTCCGCCAACTTCACCGGCAACCGCCTGATGCACGTGATGTCCGGCAGCCTCGGCTACCAGATCGAGCACCACCTGTTTCCGGACCTGCCGTCGAACCGGTACCCGGAGATCGCGGTGAAGGTCCGCGCCCTCTGCGAGAAGTACGACCTGCCGTACACGACGGGCCCCTTCCCTCGGCAGTTCTGGCAGGCGACCCGCTCGATCTGGCGGCTGTCGCTGCCGGCCCGCGGGATCCGGGAGGCCGAGCACCGCCGCGAGCGCCGCGGTCTGCTCCGCCGGCCTGCCGCACAGGCGGCCTGACCCCCGGCGGACGACCGGGAGCACCACCGACGACGGGCACCCGCCGGACCCGACCGCCCGGTCCGCGTCCGGCCCCCGGTCTGAGCGCCCCTGACCTGCGGAGACGTCGAAAACCGACCCCCCTGTGAACGGCGTCCGACGGGGGGTGTAACTTTCTTTCCGTCAGCGAGTGAGCCGGACAGAACGGGCCCTGAGTGGTTCGGTCAACAGGCCCCGCGGACAAGCTGACCCCCTGGTGGTTCGCCGAGTTTCTCGGTGTGGTTGTCTTGGTGGGTCGAGGCGATCCGTCTTCAGGATCCCGCTTCCTTGTGTGGGGGTTGGGTGATTGCGGTGCGGGTGTCTTTTGAGAACTCAACAGTGTGTCGAGCTATATTGAATCGGTTTGGCGTTTTGTGCCAGATTGTTTGTTTGGTTGCAGCATTCGATCCCGTCGGGTGTTGTGGCCAGTGTTTGTTTGTCAGGGTTTTGTTGGAGAGTTTGATCCTGGCTCAGGACGAACGCTGGCGGCGTGCTTAACACATGCAAGTCGAGCGGTAAGGCCCTTTCGGGGGTACACGAGCGGCGAACGGGTGAGTAACACGTGGGTGACCTGCCCTCCACTCTGGGATAAGCCTGGGAAACTGGGTCTAATACCGGATAGGACCACTGGCTGCATGGTTGGTGGTGGAAAGTTTTTTTCGGTGGGGGATGGGCCCGCGGCCTATCAGCTTGTTGGTGGGGTGATGGCCTACCAAGGCGGTGACGGGTAGCCGGCCTGAGAGGGCGACCGGCCACACTGGGACTGAGACACGGCCCAGACTCCTACGGGAGGCAGCAGTGGGGAATATTGCGCAATGGGCGGAAGCCTGACGCAGCGACGCCGCGTGGGGGATGACGGCCTTCGGGTTGTAAACCTCTTTCGCCAGGGACGAAGAGTGATTGACGGTACCTGGAGAAGAAGCACCGGCCAACTACGTGCCAGCAGCCGCGGTAACACGTAGGGTGCGAGCGTTGTCCGGAATTATTGGGCGTAAAGAGCTCGTAGGCGGTGTGTCGCGTCGGCCGTGAAAACTTGGGGCTTAACTCTGAGCGTGCGGTCGATACGGGCATCACTTGAGTTCGGCAGGGGAGACTGGAATTCCTGGTGTAGCGGTGAAATGCGCAGATATCAGGAGGAACACCGGTGGCGAAGGCGGGTCTCTGGGCCGATACTGACGCTGAGGAGCGAAAGCGTGGGGAGCGAACAGGATTAGATACCCTGGTAGTCCACGCCGTAAACGTTGGGCGCTAGGTGTGGGGACCATTCCACGGTTTCTGTGCCGCAGCTAACGCATTAAGCGCCCCGCCTGGGGAGTACGGCCGCAAGGCTAAAACTCAAAGGAATTGACGGGGGCCCGCACAAGCGGCGGAGCATGTGGATTAATTCGATGCAACGCGAAGAACCTTACCTGGGTTTGACATGCACCAGACATCCCTAGAGATAGGGCTTCCCTTGTGGTTGGTGTGCAGGTGGTGCATGGCTGTCGTCAGCTCGTGTCGTGAGATGTTGGGTTAAGTCCCGCAACGAGCGCAACCCTTGTTCCATGTTGCCAGCACGTTATGGTGGGGACTCATGGGAGACTGCCGGGGTCAACTCGGAGGAAGGTGGGGATGACGTCAAGTCATCATGCCCCTTATGTCCAGGGCTTCACACATGCTACAATGGCTCATACAGAGGGCTGCGAGACCGTGAGGTGGAGCGAATCCCTTAAAGTGAGTCTCAGTTCGGATCGGGGTCTGCAACTCGACCCCGTGAAGTTGGAGTCGCTAGTAATCGCAGATCAGCAACGCTGCGGTGAATACGTTCCCGGGCCTTGTACACACCGCCCGTCACGTCACGAAAGTTGGTAACACCCGAAGCTGGCGGCCCAACCCTTGTGGAGGGAGCTGTCGAAGGTGGGACTGGCGATTGGGACGAAGTCGTAACAAGGTAGCCGTACCGGAAGGTGCGGCTGGATCACCTCCTTTCTAAGGAGTCCCATCATGTGATGGGGCATCACATGGCTCTGCAGGGTTTTGCTCTGTGGGTTTCTGTGGTTCCTTCATTGAATCGCATCATCAGCTCCGTCTGTGGGTTGGGTGCGTTGGGTGGAACGCAGTTCGTTGGACCGGTTTGGCTTGGCACACTGTTGGGTCCTGAGGAGACACCTGGTGAACGGGTTGTTTTCTTTGGCCGCTCTGGTCGGGGGCTTCCTAACGCCTGCTTGTGGTGGGTGGTGGTTGTTCTTGGTTGGGTGTGGTTGTGGGTTGAGTGTTGCATAGTGGATGCGAGCATCTTGTTGTGGTCAAGTTGTTAAGAGCACATGGTGGATGCCTGGGCATCAGGAGCCGATGAAGGACGTGGGAGGCCGCGATAGGCCTCGGGGAGCTGTCAACCGAGCTGTGATCCGAGGGTGTCCGAATGGGGAAACCCAGCGCCCGTCATGGGGCGTTACCCGTACCTGAATTCATAGGGTGCGTGGAGGGAACGTGGGGAAGTGAAACATCTCAGTACCCACAGGAAGAGAAAACAATAGTGATTCCGTGAGTAGTGGCGAGCGAAAGCGGATGAGGCTAAACCGTGTCCGTGTCAAGCCGGCAGGCGTTGCGGGTGCGGGGTTGTGAGGCGTGTCGTTCATCTTCTGCCGAGGGTGGGACAGCATGAACCGGTGTTAGCGGAACGATTCTGGGATGGTCGGCCGTAGTGGGTGATAGCCCCGTACGCGAAAATGTTTGGTTCTGTTGTGGGCATTGTTCTCGAGTAGCAGCGAGCCCGTGAAATTCGCTGTGAATCTGGCGGGACCACCCGTCAAGCCTAAATACTACCTGGTGACCGATAGCGGACAAGTACCGTGAGGGAAAGGTGAAAAGTACCCCGGGAGGGGAGTGAAATAGTACCTGAAACCGTGTGCTTACAAGCCGTCAGAGCCTTGCGGGGTGATGGCGTGCCTTTTGAAGAATGAGCCTGCGAGTTATGCTTCGTGGCGAGGTTAACCTGTGTGGGGTAGCCGTAGCGAAAGCGAGTCCGAATAGGGCGGTTGAGTCGCGGGGTGTAGACCCGAAGCGGAGTGATCTACCCATGGCCAGGGTGAAGCGTCGGTAAGACGTCGTGGAGGCCCGAACCCACCAGGGTTGAAAACCTGGGGGATGAGCTGTGGGTAGGGGTGAAAGGCCAATCAAACTTCGTGATAGCTGGTTCTCCCCGAAATGCATTTAGGTGCAGCGTCGTGTGTTTCTCGCCGGAGGTAGAGCACTGGATGGCCTAGGGGGCCGACAAGCTTACCGAAGTCAGCCAAACTCCGAATGCCGGTGAGTGAGAGCGCGGCAGTGAGACTGCGGGGGATAAGCTTCGTGGTCGAGAGGGAAACAGCCCAGATCACCGGCTAAGGCCCCTAAGCGTGCGCTAAGTGGGAAAGGATGTGGGATCGCCCGGACAACCAGGAGGTTGGCTTAGAAGCAGCCACCCTTGAAAGAGTGCGTAATAGCTCACTGGTCAAGTGGTCCTGCGCCGACAATGTAGCGGGGCTCAAGCGCACCGCCGAAGCCGTGGCAATGACATCTTTGTGGTGTTGTTGGGTAGGGGAGCGTCCTGCGTCTGGTGAAGCCCGGGAGTGATTTACGGGTGGAGGGTGTGGGAGTGAGAATGCAGGCATGAGTAGCGAATGCAGAGTGAGAATCTCTGCCGCCGGATGACCAAGGGTTCCTGGGCCAGGTTGTTCCGCCCAGGGTGAGCCGGGACCTAAGGCGAGGCCGTCAGGCGTAGTCGATGGACAACGGGTTGATATTCCCGTGCTCGTGATAGTGCGTCCATGCCGAGGCTGGTGATGCTAACCATCCGAACCCACCTTCGCTCCTTCGGGAGTGTTGTTTGTGGGGGAGCGTGGGATCCGATCTGGTAGTAGGCAAGTGATGGGGTGACGCAGGAGGGTAGCTCCGCCACGCGGTGGTTGTCGTGGTGTAAGCCTGTAGCCTGATCTCCTAGGTAAATCCGGGGGGTCGTGAAGGGTGAGAGGTGATGCGTAGCCGATTGAGGCGAAGAGGGTGATCCCATGCTGTCGAGAAAAGCCTCTAGCGAGTGCTGTTGCGGCCCGTACCCCAAACCGACACAGGTGGTCAGGTAGAGAATACCGAGGCGATCGAGCGAACTGTGGTTAAGGAATTCGGCAAAATACCTCCGTAACTTCGGGAGAAGGAGGGCCGGTTGTCTTGATGCCCCGTGCGGGCTAGGGATGGCCGGTCGCAGAGACCAGGCCCAAGCGACTGTTTACTAAAAACACAGGTCCGTGCGAAGTCGCAAGACGATGTATACGGACTGACGCCTGCCCGGTGCTGGAACGTTAAGAGGACCTGTTAGTCCCCTTGTGGGGCGAAGCGGAGAATTTAAGCGCCAGTAAACGGCGGTGGTAACTATAACCATCCTAAGGTAGCGAAATTCCTTGTCGGGTAAGTTCCGACCTGCACGAATGGCGTAACGACTTGGGCGCTGTCTCGACCACAGACTCGGCGAAATTGCACTACGAGTAAAGATGCTCGTTACGCGCGGCAGGACGGAAAGACCCCGGGACCTTTACTATAGCTTGGTATTGGTGCTCGGTTCGGCTTGTGTAGGATAGGTGGGAGACTGTGAAGCTATCACGCCAGTGGTGGTGGAGTCGTTGTTGAAATACCACTCTGGTCGAATTGGGTGTCTTAACCTCGGGCCATGATCTGGTTCAGGGACAGTGCCTGGTGGGTAGTTTAACTGGGGCGGTTGCCTCCCAAAGAGTAACGGAGGCGCCCAAAGGTTCCCTCAGCCTGGTTGGCAATCAGGTGTTGAGTGTAAGTGCACAAGGGAGCTTGACTGTGAGACTGACGGGTCGAGCAGGGACGAAAGTCGGGACTAGTGATCCGGCACCACCTTGTGGAAGGGGTGTCGCTCAACGGATAAAAGGTACCCCGGGGATAACAGGCTGATCTTGCCCAAGAGTCCATATCGACGGCATGGTTTGGCACCTCGATGTCGGCTCGTCGCATCCTGGGGCTGGAGTAGGTCCCAAGGGTTGGGCTGTTCGCCCATTAAAGCGGTACGCGAGCTGGGTTTAGAACGTCGTGAGACAGTTCGGTCCCTATCCGCCGCGCGCGTTGGAGACTTGAGGAAGGCTGTCCCTAGTACGAGAGGACCGGGACGGACGAACCTCTGGTGTGCCAGTTGTCCCGCCAGGGGCACGGCTGGTTGGCTATGTTCGGGAGGGATAACCGCTGAAGGCATCTAAGCGGGAAGCCTGTTCCAAGATGAGGTCTCCCACCACCTTTGAGTGGGTAAGGCTCCCAGGAGATGACTGGGTTGATAGGCCGGAGATGGAAGCCCTGTGAGGGGTGGAGTTGACCGGTACTAATAGGCCGAGGGCTTGCCACAACGAGTTGTTCGCATCCACTGTGTGACCCTGAGCCCACAACCCTGTGCGGGTTGTGTGTTCGTAGGTCCCCCCATGTTTGTGTGGGGGTTTGTTGAATAGTGTTGTCGGTGGTCATTGCGGTAGGGGAACGCCCGGTCCCATTCCGAACCCGGTAGCTAAGCCTTCCAGCGCCGATGGTACTGCACTCGCCAGGGTGTGGGAGAGTAGGTCGCCGCCGACATTCAACATGATCAGGAAACGCCCCGGACTTCATTGTCCGGGGCGTTTCCTGTTTTCTGGGTTCTGTTCCGGTCGGCTCTCCGTAGGCTGCCAGGGCACGACAGCGCTGCCCACAGTGCGCCCGGCGGGGTGCGGGGCGTTGTGTGCCTGTGCTCTGGGCCCGCTTTCGGTTGTGGAGTCGGTCCCGTCCCGTCCCGTCCCGTCCCGTCCCGTCCCGTCCCGTCCCGTCCCGTCCCGTCCCGTCCCGTCCCGTCCCGTCCCGTCCCGTCCCGTTCTGTCCCGTTCTGTCCCGTTCTGTTCTGCGCCGGCTGTGAGCCGGGCGGGGCACGGGGCACAGGTTTCTGTGACCTCGCATCTGCTGCAGGGTCTGCGAGGTCGTAGGACGGTGTGCGAGGTCGAACGCACCCGCGGCGATGGATGAGGCGCGGTAAGGCAGGGCGATGCGGGGTGAGAGTGGGCGGGGACTCGGCCCGGGGCCGGGGCCACGGCGACCCCCGGTTCACCGAGGATGCTGGCTCCACCGCCGACACTGCCTGATCGACGATGCTGCTCCACCAGACGACGCTGCTGTACCGGTGCGAGCGGCGGGAGCGGGGCGACGCACGCCGGTGGCGTCGTTCTGCTGCGCGTGGGAAGCGCAAGGGACGGGGTTCCCCGAGGGCCCGCGGAGCTGTCGGCACGAGGTCAGGTGCCGCGGTCACCGAGGAACGCGCCGTACGGACCGCGGAACACGGACGGGGGTCGGGTGGAACCGGACGGGCCTCGTGTACGACAGTGATGGTATGGACTGTCAGGGCTACCGCGAGGTGCTGTCCGCCCGGCTCGACGGCGAGGCGGCCGACGACGAGCGCGCGATGGCCGAGGACCACCTCGCCGGCTGCGCGTCCTGCCGTGCCTTCACCGACGGTGCCGACCGGCTCGGCCGGCTCGCCCGCGTCGGTCCGGCGGAACCGGTCCCCGATCTCACCGACCGGGTCCTCGCCGCGCTCGGCGTCGCCGTTCCGGCTCCGGCACCACCGCCCGCGGCCGTCCCCCGGCTGAGCTGCCTCGACGGCGGCTGCTGCGGCGGCTCGGCGGCACCGGCCCCGGTGGGCGCGGCGACCTCGGCGTGCGGATGCGCGAGTACCTGTGGCTGCGGCTGCCAGCAGGGCGCGCCCTGCCGCTGCGCCGTCCGCGCCGCCTAGGCGAGCGGTGCCGACCGCGGCGGCCGTTCCGGAACCGCCGCGACCGCCGAGCGGTGCGCACGGCGGGCTCGCCGACCGGCCCCCGGAGCCACCCCGTCGGCGGCGTCGCGACCGGTACCGGCGTGGTGCAATAGCCTTCCCGACATCCCGCTACCGCAGCGACTACATGCAGCGACGACACCGCAGTGACGACGAGGGAGCCGCATGAGTGCACCGCGCACGCCCGGCCCGGGCGCGCTGTCCCCGCAGGCGACACCCGAGCTCGCCGACGAGCTCACCCGCATCGCGTGGCGGGTCGACCGCTGGATCGACCCCGGTCCGGCGTCGGTCGTCGCGGGGGCGGGGGTCGCCGCCGTCGTCGCCGCCCTGCTCATGCCCTGGTCGACCCACGGCGCCGGGTGGGAGGTCCTCACCGGCCGGGCCGCCATGGGGCCGCTGCCGTGGCTGTTCACCGTGGTCGCCGTCGTCGCGGTGGGGGTGTCGGTGCTCGCCCTGCTGACCCGCTTCTGGCCGCTGGCCTGGACCGCGGCCACCGTCACCGGCGTCGGCGCGGTCACCGGGCTCTGGGCGGTGTGGTCGCGCCAGACCGCCGTCGCCGGCACCGACGACATCGGACCGGGGCTGGTCGTCACCGTGCTCGGGGTGCTCGTGCTGTTCGGCACCTGGGCACGCACCGTCGTCGCCTGCGGGCCCCGCGCCCCGCACGGCCCGCCCGCCTGACCCCTGCGGCTCAGGCCGCCAGCACGGCTACCCGGCGCGCGGCCAGGTCCTCCAGGACACCGACCGCGTCCTCCACCGGCGGCAGCGCCAGCATCGCGCGTTGGGCCGAGCGGATCCGCGCGCGGACGTCGTCGTCGGACAGGAGACGCGTGCAGGTCGCCGCGATCTCGGCGGCGTCGGGAGCGCAGTGCGAGCCCAGCCCGAGTTCGGCGACCCGCCCGGCGTTGTGCTCCTGGTCCCCGAACTGCGGCAGCACCGCCAGCGGGACGCCGTGCCGCACGGCCTCGCGGATGCCGTTGTAGCCGCCGTGGGTGAGGAACAGGTCCGCGACCTGGAGCAGCAGCGGCTGCGGCACCCACGAAGCAGGATGCACGTGCGGAGGCAGGTCCAGGTCGTCGACCGGCAGGCCGCCGGTGGACAGCACCACCTCGGCGTCGAGCCGGGACGCCGCCTCCGCCACGGTGCGCAGCGCCGCGTGCGGGTCGACGGGGGCGCGGCGCTGGGCACGTCCGGCCATCGCCGGCATCGCCGTCCCCAGTCCCGCGAGGATGAGCGGCCGGTTCCCGGGCAGCGCGGCGACCCAGCCGGGCACCGTCTCGCCGCGGGTGACCTGGTCGTCCTGGCGGAACGCCCGCGCCGGCGCCACCTGCGGCTCGGCCAGCGAGAACTGCTGCGGCATGCAGTCCAGCCGCCCCCACCGGTGCAGCGCAGCCGGGTCGTCCGGGACGGCGAAGCCGAGCTCCTCGCGACGCTCGGTCAGCGCGTCGGCGACGACGTGCGGGGCGAGGACGTTGCCCGCGCCCGACGGTGCCGCCACGCACGGCACCCCCAGGTGCTCGGCCACCAGGAACCCCGCGGTCTCGCCGCCGTCGCGCAGCACCAGGTCCGGGACCCCGTGGGCCCGCACGAGTGCGAGCAGCGCCCGCGCCGAGCCCGTCACCTGCGGACCCGCGAACAGGGTCGGCAGCAGCGCCGTCGTCGCCTCGGCCGGGGTCAGCGTCGCCAGCGCGGCGGGCCCGCCGAGCCGGGCGAGAACCGGGCCGAGGTGTCCGGCGGCGTCGGCCATCGTCGGGAGCACCGGCTCGACGACGACGGGCGCACCGTCGAACACCCCCGCGACGTCGGGCGGGCACGCCACCACGACCCGGTGGCCGGCATCGCCCAGCGCCCGGGCGAAGGGGAGCACGGCCCGGCCGTGCGAGGGCGAACCGGTGACACTGCAGAGAACGAGCACCCGGTCATGATCGGTCGGATCGTTGCGATAGGCAACTGATCACGTGCGGGTCCAGCGCCCCAGCACCATCAGCGTCCGGGTCCCGGTGACGGTGCCGTTGCGCCGCAGCCGGTCGATGACCTCCTGCAGGTGCGCGAGATCGCGCACCCGGACCTGGACCAGGGCGTCGAGGTCACCGGCGAGGGTGTAGACCGCCTGCACCTCCGGCTGGCGCGACGCCGTGTCGACGATCTCCGAGACGCTGGCGGTGCCGGCGTAGCGGATCTCACTGAACGCCTCGACCGGCCAGCCCAGCTTGGCGTGGTCGACCTGCACGGTGAAGCCGGTGATCACCCCGGACTCACGCAGCCGGTCGACCCGGCGCTTGGTCGCGGCGGTGGACAGCCCGACCCGTGCGGCCATGTCGGCGTAGGTGCGGCGCGCGTCCTCGTGCAGCAACCGCAGGATCGCGTGGTCCAGCTCGTCGACCTCGGTCTCGGGCACAGCACCTCCGGCGCAACGGATTCACTCCTGTGTGGCCGCCACACGGTATCCGTTGCGTTCTCTCGGTCAGAGTCCCCTCGGCTGTTGCGTCGTGGCGCTCGTCACGCTGTCCTGAGCGGGCCGCGCCGCCCACCCGACGAGGAGCTGTCACCGATGACCGTGCTGGACGACAAGTACCTCGCCACCCACGGGCGGGCTCCGATGACCGGGATCCAGGCGCTGGTGCGGCTCGTGCTCGAACAGGCCCGCCTCGACACCGCGCGCGGCTTCGACACGGCCTCGTTCGTCTCGGGCTACCAGGGCTCCCCGCTCGGCACCTTCGACGCCGAGCTCGGCCGCGCCCGGACCCACCTCGACGCCGAGCGCGTGGTCTTCCGGCCCGGGCTCAACGAGGAGCTCGCCGCCACCGCCGTCGCCGGCACCCAGCTGCTCGACGCCGTCCCCGGTCGCCGCCACGACGGCGTCGTCGGCTGGTGGTACGGCAAGAACCCCGGCCTCGACCGGGCCGCCGACGCCATCCGGCACGGCAGCCTGGCCGGCACCGCCCGGCTCGGCGGCGCCGTCGCGATCATCGGCGACGACCCGTCCTGCAAGTCCTCCACCGTGCCCAGCTCCTGCGAGCCGATGGCGCAGTCCCTGACGATGCCGCTGCTCGCGCCCGGCTCGGTGGCCGAGGTGATCGAGCTGGGCCTGCACGCGGTCGCGCTGTCCCGGGCCACCGGGCTCTGGACCGGCCTGAAGATCATCGCCGACGTCGCCGACGCCTCCTGCACCGTCGACCTCGGCGCGCTGCGCCCGGAGCTGGTCGGCGTCCCGGCCCCGCCCGCCACCGACCGCGCGCAGGCCGGCCCGCTCGTCGGGCCCGCCGCCGTCGAGGCCGAGCACGACCAGCTCACCCGCAGGCTCGACCTGGCCCGCCAGTACGCCCGCGAGACCGGGCTCAACCGCGTCACCTTCACCTCCCGCGACCCGCACCTCGCCGTGCTCGCCTCCGGTACCGGGTACGCCACCGTGCTGCGGGCGTGCGAGGACCTGGGCCTGGGCGAGGCCGAGCTCGACGCACTCGGCGTGCGTCTGATCCGCCTCGCCATGCCGTTCCCGGTCGACGCCGACGCGCTCGCCGGACTCGTCGAGGGCTGCGCCGAGGTGCTCGTGGTCGAGGACAAGGTGCCGTTCCTGGAGGGCCACCTGCGCGACGCTCTCTACGGGCGCGACCACCGGCCGACGGTCACCGGCCGCCGCGACGACCGCGGCCGCCCGCTGCTGTCCGCCCGCGGCCAGCTCGGCGCCGAGGACGTGGCCCGCGCCCTGGCCGCCCGGCTCACCGCCGCCGGACGGACGCTGCCCGCCGCGGCGAGCGTGCACCTGGAGCGCCTCGCCCCGCCGAAGCCGTCGCGGATCGGTCTGGACCTGCTCGGGAACCGGACGCCGTACTTCTGCTCCGGCTGCCCGCACAACACCTCCACCCGCACCGGCGACGACACGCTCGTCGGCGTCGGGATCGGCTGCCACGCGATGATCGCCCTCGACGGTGAGCACCGCGGCCGGCAGATCGGGCTGACCCAGATGGGCGGCGAGGGCGCCCAGTGGATCGGCCTGGCCCCGTTCACCGACGACCGCACCCTCGTGCAGAACCTCGGCGACGGCACCTTCCACCACTCCGGCTCGCTCGCGATCCGCGCCGCCGTCGCCGCCGGGGTCACCATGACCTACAAGCTGCTCTACAACGACGCCGTCGCCATGACCGGAGGGCAGCGCGCCGAGGGACGGATGAACGTCCCCGACATCACCCGCTCGCTCGCCCTGGAGGGCGTGCGCCGCATCGTCGTCACCACCGACGACCCGCGCGACTACCGCGGCATCGCCCTCGACCCGATCGCGAGCGTCCGCCACCGCGACGAGCTGGCCGCGGTCGAGCAGGAGCTCGCGGCCCTCGACGGCGTCACCGTCCTGATCCACGACGACCGCTGCGCCGCCGAGGAGCGCCGGCTGCGCAAGCGCGGGAAGCTGCCCGCCCCGGCGGAGAAGGTGCTGATCAACGAGCGGGTCTGCGAGGGTTGCGGCGACTGCGGTGACCAGTCGACCTGCCTGTCGGTGCTGCCGGTGGAGACCGAGTTCGGCCGCAAGACCACCATCCACCAGTCGTCCTGCAACACCGACTACTCCTGCCTCAAGGGCGACTGCCCGTCGTTCCTGACGGTGGTGCCCGGCACCCGGGCGCGCCGGGAGATCCCGCCGCTGCCGGTCACGCTCGTCGCCCCCGAGCCGCGGGTCGACCAGGACGCGACCCTGATCCGGATGCCCGGCATCGGCGGCACCGGCGTCGTCACCGCCTCGGCGATCCTGCAGATGGCCGCCCACCTCGACGGGCTGTTCGCCGCCGGGCTGGAGCAGGTCGGGCTCGCGCAGAAGGGCGGCCCGGTCGTCTCCGACGTCCGGATCGCCAAGCAGCCCCACCACGGGATCCTGCGCGCCTCCCGCGGCACCGCGGACGTGCTGATCGGGATGGACCTGGTCGGCACCGCCTCCGACGCGACGCTCGCGGTCGCCCGGCCCGGGCACACCGTCGCCGTCGTCAACACCTCGCTCGTGCCGACCGCGGCCATGGTCACCGGACGCGTCGTGCTGCCCGGCTCCACCGACGACGCAGTCGAGCGGATCGGCGCGGTCGCCCGCGACCTGCTCGCCGTCGACGCCCAGACGCTGTCCGAGGCGCTGTTCGACGACCACCTGCCCACCAACATGCTGCTGCTCGGTGCCGCCTACCAGCACGGGGTGCTCCCGGTGTCGGTCGAGGCGCTGGAGGAGGCGATCCGGGTCAACGGCGCGGCCGTGGAGACCACGCTGACCGCGTTCCGCTGGGGCCGGGCCGCCGCGATCGACGCCGCCGCCGTGCGCCGGGCGCTCCTCGCGCCGCAGCCGGCCCCGGTCGCCGTCGACGAGGTGTCCGCGGCGCTGGCCCGCTCGGTCGCCACGGGCTCCGAGCTCGCCGAGGCGCTGGCCACCCGCATCGCCGACCTCACCGGCTACCAGGACGCCGCCTACGCGCACCGCTATGCCGAGGAGGTCCGCCGGGTGGCGGCCATCGCCGCCGCCCGGGCCGGGGACGCGGCCGGCGAGCGCGTCGGCGCCGCCTACGCCCGCGGCCTGCACCGGCTCATGGCCTACAAGGACGAGTACGAGGTCGCCCGCCTGCACCTGGACCCGGTCGAGACCGCCCGCCGCGACGCCGCGTTCGGTCCCGACGCCCGGGTCTCGGTGATGCTGCACCCGCCGGTGCTGCGCGCGCTGGGGATGAACCGCAAGATCGCCCTCGACGGCCGGCTGGCCGGCCCCGCGTTCCGCGCGCTGCGCGCGGCCCGGCGGCTGCGCGGCACCCCGCTGGACGTGTTCGGCCGCGCCGGGGTCCGCCGGGTGGAGCGCGAGCTGGTGGGGGAGTACCAGACGCTGGTCCGCGCCGCGCTGGACCGGCTCACGCACGACACCGTCGACGGTGTGGTCGCCGTCGCCGAGACCGTGGACCTGGTGCGCGGCTACGAGGACGTCAAGCTCGGCAACGTCGAGCGGTTCCGGGAGCAGGCCCGGACCGCGCTCGCCGCCCTGACCGGCTGACTCTCAGCGACTCGCGCGGGCGCGCCTCAGGCATCCCTCAGCGTTGCGGCGCACAATCGCCCGCGTGGGGGAACGCCTGATCGCACAGCACTGGAACGACCGTCTCCGGGAGACCCGCACCGGGCGACGGTGGCGCCGCCCGGACCCGTCGGTGCTGCGGCGGCTCGGGATCGGGATCCTGGCCGGCGGGCTCGTCCTCGCCGGGTGCGCGGCCCCCGCCGCGGCGGGCGTCGCCGCCGTCGCCTCGGTCGTGCCGCCGGGGACGACCGGCGACCTGCCGAACGCGGCGTCGCTGCCCGCGGCGACGGTCCTCACCGACCGCGACGGCACCCCGATCGCCTACCTCGACGAGCAGTACCGGATCCCCGTCCCCTACGACCGGATCTCCCCGTCGATGGTCGCCGCGATCGTCGACGTCGAGGACCGCCGGTTCTTCGACGAGTCCGGGGTGGACCCCGTCGGCACCCTGCGCGCACTGGTCACCGACGCCGCGGGCGGCGCCGTGCAGGGCGGCTCCACCATCACCCAGCAGTACGTGAAGAACTGGCTGATCGACGTCGTCGACCGCGACGACCCCGCCGCCCAGCGGGCCGACCACGCCGACACCCCGACCCGCAAGATCCGCGAGGCGGTGCTCGCCCAGCGCCTGGCGCACAGCACGTCCAAGCAGGACGTGCTCGCCGGGTACCTCAACACCGTCGAGTTCACCGGCAACGTCTACGGCGTCGAGGCCGCCGCGCGCGCCTGGTTCGGCACCGACGCCGCGCACCTGACGGTCCCGCAGGCCGCGCTGCTCGCGGGCGCGGTCAACAACCCCACCCTGTTCGACCCGTTCCGCCACCCGCAGGCCGCGACCGACCGGCGCAACACCGTGATCGCGGCGATGCGCGACGCCGGGTCGCTCACCCCGGTCCAGGCTGCCGAGGCCACGGCCGCGCCGCTCGGGGTGCGCCCCGGCGGGCCGCAGGTCCCCGGGCACAACTGTTACGGCGCCACCGACGGCGCCGGGTTCCTCTGCGAGTACGCGGTGTCCGAGCTGGAGAAGGCGGGGTTCACCGAGCAGCAGCTCGACACCGGCGGCTACACGATCCGCACCACCCTCGACCCGGCCGCGACGGCGTCGGCGCAGCAGGCGGTCGACGCGAACGTGCCGCGCACCCAGGACGGCGTCGCCAACACCCTGGCGCTGATCCGGCCCGGCCACGGCGACGCCGCCACCGGCGACCACCAGATCCTCGCCATGGTCGCCAACCGCCGGCCCGGCACCGACGCCGCGGCCGGCGACACCACGCGCGACCTCGTCGCCGCGCCGTCGAACGTCTTCGGTGCCGGTTCCACCTTCAAGATCTTCACCACCGCCGCGGCACTGGAGGCGGGCACCGTCGGCTACGACAGCACGCTGCCCGACCCGGCCTCGGCGTGCTTCCCCGGCGCGGGGAGCAGCTGCTACCCCGTCAGCAACGACACCCCGAACTACCCGGACCCGATCCCGCTGCCCGTCGCGCTCGCGACCTCGCCGAACACCGCGTTCGTCGACCTCGAGGAACGCACCGGGATCCCCCGGGTGGTGGACATGGCGCGCCGGCTCGGGCTGCGCGACACCCTCGCGTCGAACGCGGTGGGCGGGACGCCGGACCCCTCGTCGCCGGACGCGCGGATCTCCCAGCCGCAGTCGCAGTTCTTCGCGGACCTCCCGTCGTTCACCCTCGGGGTCAGCCCGGTGTCCACGCTGGAGGAGGCGAACGTCGCGGCGACGATCCAGAGCGACGGCGTCTGGTGCGCCCCGGACGCGGTGCTGTCGGTGACCGGCCGCGACGGTGCGGCGGTGCCGGTGAACCGGCCCGCCTGCGAGCAGGCCGTCGCCCCCGGCGTCGCGCACACCCTGGCCGCCGGGCTCGGTGGCGACACCGTGACCGGCACCTCGGCGGCCGCGGCGCGGGCCGAGGGCTGGACGCGCCCCACGATCGGCAAGACCGGCACGACGAACTCCTCGGAGTCGGTCGCGTTCGTCGGGGCCACCGGCGGCATCGACGGCGTGGCGGGGTCCTCGATGGTGTTCGCCGACGGCCCGAACCCGTCGGAGATCTGCCCCGGCGACCCCGTGCACCTCGGCGACTGCGGGCACGGCGCGTTCGGCGGGACCGTCGCGGCGCCGCCGTTCTTCGCCGCTGTCGACCCGCTGGTCGCCGGGCGGGCCGACGTGCCGCTGCCCGACCCGGACCCGGCCTACCTGCAGCCCCGCAACGGGTGACGCGCCTACTTCAGCAGCTTCTGGACCTCGCGGAAGCGCGGATGCGCGGCGTCGCGCAGCCACTCGAACAGCACCATCTCCGAGGTGACGACCTCCGCCCCGGCCGAGCGCGCCCGCTCCAGCGCCAGCTGCTCGTCCTGCGGGAACCGGGACCCGACGGCGTCGGCGACGACCACCACCCGGCGGTCCTCGGCGCGCAGCTCCAGCACGGTCTGCAGCACGCAGACGTGCGCCTCCACCCCGGCGACGACGATCTCGGTGCGGCCGGGCGGGAACAGCACGCCGTCGTCGGCGGCGAAGCGGGTCTTGGGCATCACCAGGTGCGGCAGGCCGGCGAGCCGCTCGACGGTCGGGCCGAGCTTCTCCGGGACCTGCTCGGTGGCCAGCACCGGGACCTCCAGCAGGGTCGCGGCCTCGGCGAGCCGGGCGGCGCGCTCGACGACGCGATCGCCGTCGTGCATCGCGGGGACCAGGCGCTCCTGCAGGTCGACCAGGAGCAGGACGGCCTTGCCTGCGGTCATCAGCACGGCGGAGACGGTACGGCCGGCGACCGGTCCCGCACCACCGCCCCGGTCAGCCGCGCGACGCGGCGATCACCCGGTCCAGCACCGTCCGCAGCTCCTCCAGCTCCGGCAGCGGCATCCCGAGCCGGTCCACGATCGCCGCCGGGATCGCCTCGGCCCGCGCCCGCAGCGCCCACCCGGCGTCGGTGAGCGACACCGCCATCGTCCGCTCGTCACCCGGGACCCGGCGCCGGTCGACCAGGCCCGCGGCCTCGAGCCGCTTGAGCAGCGGCGACAGCGTGCCGGGGTCGAGCGCGAGCTCCCGGGCCAGGTCGCCGAGCGAGCGCGGGGAGCGCTCCCACAGTGCGAGCAGCACCAGGTACTGCGGGTGGGTCAGCCCCATCGGCTCCAGCAGCGGCCGGTACAGCGCGATGACGTTGCGGGCCGCGACGGCGAGGGCGAAGCAGACCTGACGGTCGAGCCGGAGGAGGTCGTCGTCACCCGGGGATGCGCTCGGCATGGCACCCATCGTACATTGTTGGTGCACCAAGAATTGGGGGACCAACAATGGATCAGCGGCCGAACCCCGTCCAGTGGCTGGCCTACGCCTACGGCGCCGGGCTGCCCTCCCGGTTCCGGGGCTGGGTCCTGCACGACGTCACCACCCGGACCTGGCAGCTGCGTCACCTGGTGCGCACCACCGTGCAGCTGCTGCCGATCGGCGTGCTGCTCTACCTGCTGATCCCCGGCCCGGTGTACGTCCGGGCGCTGTCGGTGCTGGCCGGGGCGATCCTCGGCTACTTCTACTCGCTCGCCTACATGTACGAGTCCGCCGAGCACCGCGTCGCTAAGGCGGGGTACCCGGTGGGGCACGCCGCCGCGGTGCGCGAGAAGGCCGACGAGGGGACCCGCGAGGCCGCGCGGGAACGCTACGAGCGCCGCTGGCGCGGCTAGGGTCCGGAACCCGGCAGGATGGGCCCCGTGACCGTCCACCCCGGCCCGGCGTCCGTCGCCGCCCGCCTCGACGCCGAGGACCCGCTCGCCGCCCTCCGGGAGCGGTTCCTGCCCGCCGACGGCGTCGTCGCCTACCTCGACGGCAACTCCCTCGGCCGCCCGCTGCGCGCGGCTGCCGAGCGGATGGAGCGCTTCGTCCGCGCGGACTGGGGCACCCGGCTGATCCGCGGCTGGGACGAGGGCTGGATCGACCGTCCGCGCACCCTCGGCGACCGGATCGGCGCCGCCGCGCTGGGGGCGGGGCCGGGGCAGGTCGTCGTCGCCGACTCCACCACGGTGCTGCTCTACAAGCTGGCCCGCGCCGCCCTGGACGAGCGCGCGGCGCACGGCCGGGACGAGATCGTCGTCGACACCGACAACTTCCCGACCGACCGCTACGTGGTCGAGGGCATCGCCGCCGAGCGCGGCGCGTCGCTGCGCTGGATCGAGTCCGACCCGGCCGCCGGGGTGACCCCGGAGCAGGTCGCGGCGGCCGTCGGGCCGCGCACCGCGCTGGTGCTGCTGTCCCACGTCGCCTACCGGTCCGGGTTCCTCGCCGACGGCCCCGCGATCACCCGGGTCGCGCGCGACGCCGGCGCCCTGGTGCTCTGGGACCTGTCGCACTCGGTCGGCTCGGTCCCGGTCGAGCTCGACGCCTGGGGCGCCGACCTCGCGGTCGGCTGCGGCTACAAGTACCTGAACGGCGGGCCGGGCGCGCCCGCGTTCGGCTACCTCGCCGCCCGGCACACCGGCGCGCTGCGCCAGCCGATCACCGGCTGGTTCGGCCACCGCGCCCCGTTCGCGATGGGCCCCGGCCACGAGCCCGCGCCCGACGTGCGGGCGCTGTTGTCCGGCACCCCGCCGGTGCTGGCCTCGGTGCCGCTGGAGTGCGGCGTGGAGCTGCTCGCCGAGGCCGGGATCGACGCGGTCCGGGCGAAGTCGCTGCGGCTGACGGCGTTCGCACTCGACCTGGCCGACACCCTGCTCGCCCGGCACGGTGTACAGGTCGCCTCACCGCGCGACCCCGACCGCCGCGGCGGGCACGTCACATTGCGCCGGTCCGACTTCGCCGAGGTCAACGCCCGGCTGTGGGAGCGCGGCGTGATCGGCGACTTCCGCGCCCCGGACGGCATCCGGATCGGGCTCGCACCGCTGTCGACGTCGTTCGCCGAGGTCGCGGCGGGCATGACCGCGCTGGCCGAGGAGGTCGCGCGATGAGCCCGGAGCACCGACGCGCCCGGCCCGGCCCGTCGGCGTCCGCGCGGCACCCGCAGGGGCAGGACGCGGCTCACGGCTCCTGTGCGCGGCGCCGCGCCGAGAGCCCCGACCGGTACTGCTTCGGGATCGCGTGCCCGCGGAAGTCCTGGTCGAGGGCCGCGTTCAGCGTCCAGTACGGGTCCACCAGGTGCGGACGGGCGATGGCACACAGGTCCGCCCGGCCGGAGGCGATGATCGTGTTCGCATCCTCGACGCTGGACACCGCGCCGACGGTGATCGTCGGGACACCGGTCTCCTGCCGGATCCGGTCGGCGAACGGCGTCTGGTAGAGCCGCCCGTAGCGCGGCCTCGCCTCGGTGCTGGTCTGGCCGGTCGAGACGTCGACGATGTCCGCGCCGTGCGCGTGCAGCATCGGGGCCAGGGCCACCGCGTCGTCGCCGTCGAAACCGCCCTCGACCCAGTCGGTGGCGCTGATCCGGACGCTGATCGGCCGGTCGGCCGGCCACACCTCGCGCACGGCGTCGAGGATCCGCAGGCCCAGGCGGGCCCGGTTCGTCAGGCTGCCGCCGTAGGAGTCGGTCCGCCGGTTCGACACCGGGGACAGGAAGCTCGACACCAGGTACCCGTGCGCGAAGTGCAGCTCGATCATGTCGAACCCGGCGTCGGCGGCGCGGCGGGCCGCGGCGACGTGGTCGGCGACGACCAGGTCGAGGTCGGCCTCGGTCGCCTCGCGCGGGACCTGGCTGTCGGGCCGGTAGCGCACCGGCGACGGCGCCAGGATCTCCCAGTTGCCGTCGGGGAGGGGCTCGTCGATGCCCTCCCACATGACCTTCGTCGAGCCCTTGCGCCCGGCGTGGCCGATCTGGGCGGCGATCTTCGCGCCGGTGTTCTCGTGCACGAAGCGCACGACGCGTGCCCAGGCGTCCCGCTGGTCGTCGGTGTACAGGCCGGGGCAGCCGGGGGTGATCCGGCCGTCGGCGGAGGTGCAGATCATCTCCGTCATGACGAGCCCGGCGCCGCCCTGCGCCCGCCCGCCGAGGTGCACGAGGTGCCAGTCGGTCGGCACGCCGTCCACGGCGGAGTACTGTGCCATCGGCGAGACGACGATCCGGTTCGCCAGGGTCATGCCGCGCAGCCGGTAGGGGTGGAACATCGGCGGGGTCCCGGTCTCGACGTCGCAGCCCAGCTCGCGGGTGCGGTCGGCGAGCCAGGCGTCGACCCGGCCGACGTAGCCGGCGTCGCGCAGCTTGAGATTGTCGTAGGTGACCCGCTGCGAGCGGGTGAGCAGCTGGAACACGAACTGCTCGGGGGCCAGGCCACGGTAGCGGCGCACGCCCTCGAACCACTCCAGGCTGGTCTGCGCGGAGCGCTGCAGCGACTCGACGACCGGCTTGCGGTCCTCCTGGTAGGCCTTGAGCGCGGCCTCGACGGTCGGTTCCCGGTCCACCGCGCCGACCAGCCCGATCGCGTCCTCCAGCGCGAGCTTGGTGCCCGAGCCGATGGAGAAGTGCGCGGTGTGCGCGGCGTCGCCGACGAGCGCCACGTTCCCGGCGCGCCAGGACCCGCTGCGCAGCACGCCGAAGGACAGCCAGCCGGAGTTGTTGCCGATCAGGCCGTGGCCGTCGAGCAGGTCGGCGAAGACCTCCTCGCAGAAGCGCAGGGAGCGCTCGTCGTTCTCGCCGGGCCTGCGCTCGGCGGCGGCGAACTCCGCGAGCCCGGCCCGCTCCCAGGTGTCGGAGTCGGTCTCGACGATGAAGGTGGAGCGCTCGCCGTCGAACGGGTAGATGTGCGCCCAGAACAGCCCGAACCTGGTCTCGACGAACTGGAAGGTGAAGCAGTCGAACGGCCGGGTGGTGGCGAACCAGACGTACTGGGCGGTCCGCCGGTCCAGGGTGGGCCGGAACTCCTCGGCCAGCGCCTCGCGGATGCGGGAGTTCACGCCGTCGGCGGCGATGACCAGGTCGTGGTCGCGGCGCAGGGTGTCCAGGTCCGGCGCCTCGGTGGAGAAGCGCAGGTCGACCCCGAGCTCCGCGGCCCGCTCGCCGAGGATGCCGAGCAGCCGCTTGCGCTCCAGCGCGGCGAAGGCGTGCCCGTCGCTGCGCTCGCGGACCCCGAGGACGTCGACGTCGATCGCCGACCAGTGCCGGAACTCCGCGGCGATGCGGTCGAGCGACTCCGGGTCGGCGGCGCGGATGTTGTCCAGCGTCTCCTCGGAGAACACGACGCCGAAGCCGAAGGTGTCGTCGGCGCGGTTGCGCTCGTAGACCACCACCTCGCGTGACGGGTCGGACTTCTTGAGCAGGATCGCCGAGAACAGTCCACCGGGGCCGCCACCGACGGAGACGATCTTCTAGGCTGCGGCGCTCACGGGAGAGCTCACGGGAGACTCACCAGTCCTTCCTGGACGACCGAGGCCAGCAGCCGGCCGTCGGCGGAGTAGAGGCGGGCGGTGCCGAGCCCGGTGCCGCGGGTGGCGACCGGGGAGGTCTGGACCAGTGCGACCCAGGAGTCCATGCGGCCGTCGTGGTGCCACCACATGGCGTGGTCGAGGCTGGCGGTGACGACGCCGTCGTCGGCCCAGGCCGAGCCGTGGCGGCGCAGGATCGGCTCGAGCAGGGTGTAGTCGCAGACGTAGGCCAGGGCGCTGCGGTGGATCGCCGGGTCGTCGGGCAGCCGTTCCCAGGCCTTCAGCCACACGGTCTGCCGGGCGACGCGCTCGCCGCCGGCGTCGGTGTAGAGCGCCGAGGGGGAGTGCCGGATGTCGAAGCCGCGGTGGAAGCGCCAGTACTCGGCGTCGCGGGTGTCCGCGCCGACGAGCACGTCGGCGGTGCTCGGCAGCTCGCTCGGGTCACCCGCCTCGGGCGGCAGCGTGTCGGAGTGCTCGACGGCGCCCGCGGTGGGCACCGCGAACTGGGCCATCGCCCGGAAGATCTCCTTGCCGCCCTGCAGGCCGCGCACCGCGCGGTGGGAGAAGCCGCGGCCGTCGCGGACGCGCTCGACCTCCCAGCGGGTCTGCGTGTGCACGTCGCCGGCGCGCAGGAAGTAGCCGTGCAGGTTCGCGACGCGGCGGTCCTCGCCGACGGTGAGGGTCATGGCCCGCTCGGCCTGTGCGACGAGCTCGCCGCCGTAGGCGCGGCCCGACGGGATGACCTGGTGGCGGGCGAGGAACGCGTCGTCGCCGTCCTTCTGCAGGTCCAGGGCGGCGAGCAGCGGGGCGACCGACCGCTCGGTGTCCGCGGGCATGGGGGTGGTGTGCTCGGTGCTCATGCGCGGCGGTATCCCTCGAGGCTCGCGTCGTCGACCTCGGGGAGGTTGACGACGATGTTGTCCGGCGTCCGGCAGGTCAGCCACACCAGTTCCTCGGTGGTCGACATGTTGCCCTCGACGTGCGGCATGAACGGCGGGACGAACACGAAGTCGCCCTCGGTCATCTCGATCCACTGCTCGTAGTTCTCGCCGTACCAGATGCGGCCGGTGCCGGACAGCACGTAGCCGCCGGTCTCGGCCTCGCCGTGGTGGTGCGGCAGCGAGCGGTAGCCCGGCTCGTTGGAGACCCGGCCGAACCAGATCCGGGTGGCCGGGGTGTGCTGCGGTGACACGCCGGAGACACGGACGCAGCCACCGGACTGGCCGGTGCCGGTGTCCTCGGACCCGGCCCGGGTCACGACGGGGACGGCCGACCAGGCCAGCTCGGTGGCGTCCTTGCTCTGCTCACTCATGCGCACTCCCTGTGCTCGGTGCCGGTCTTCTCGATGCGGATCGGGGTGGTCAGGACGCCGACGCCGGCCAGCTCGACCTCGACGACGTCGCCGTCGGCCAGGGCGCGGGGCGGGGACATCCCGGCGCCGACCCCGGCGGGGGTGCCGGTGAGCACGACGTCGCCGGGGGACAGCCGGGTGAACGCCGAGACGTAGGCGAGCAGCGCGGGCGCGTCGAACACCAGGTCCGCGGTGTCGCCGGACTGCACGAGCTCGCCGCCGACCCGGCAGGTCAGCGCGAGGCCGGCGGCCGGGTCCAGCTCGTCGGGGGTGACGAGCACCGGGCCGAGCGGGGTGGTGGCGTCGAACGCCTTGCCCGGCAGCCACTGCCCGGTGTGGCGCTGCCAGGAGCGGACCGACAGGTCGTTCGCGGCGGTGTACCCGGCGATCGCGGCGGTCGCCTCGTCGCGGTCCGCGCGGTGCAGCGGTGCCCCGACGACGACGGCGAGCTCGGCCTCCCAGTCCAGGCCCTCGGCCCAGTCCGGCACCGTCACGGTGTCCGCGGGCCCGGTGAGGGTGTCGGCGAACTTGGTGAACAGCGTCGGGTGGGCGGGCAGCTCGCGGCCCATCTCGCGGATGTGTCCCGCGTAGTTGTGCCCGCAGCACACCACCTTCGCCGGGTGCGGGACGACCGCGGCGAGGTCCTCGCCCCCGGGGACCGCCCCCGGTGCGGCGACGGCGCGGGCCCGGCCGGGGCCGTCCGGGTCGGCCAGCAGCGCACCGACGTCGCGGTACCCCAGCGGCACCCACCGCCCGTCGGCGGCGACGGCGGCGACGGTGGTGTCCGCGCGGCGCAGGGTCGCCAGGCGCATCCCGACCTCCGGTTGTGTCGATTTCTTGACGAGAACTACTGAAACACGATGAACGGTGTCGCGGCAAGCGCGCCGCGATCATCTGCGTCAGGTGGACAGCGTCCGCGTTTCGCGGCCATGACGTGCTGATCTCGTCCCCCGGGTGCCTCGGTGACGGGGGTTGTCGGAAGTCGCCGTTCCGTGCTGTGATGACTGTCGTCACGTCAGCGACATACGGCTTGCGCCGGGAGAAGGGGACGTCGTGACCGACCAGCCGTTCTGGAACCCCAAGACCGAGCTCATGCCGCGCGCGGAGCTCGTCGAGCTGCAGCTCGCGAAGCTGCGCCGGGTGCTGGCCTGGGCGAAGGACCGCAGCCCGTACTACCGGCGCACCCTCGCCGGCGTCGACCCGGACCGGATCCGCACCCGCGACGACCTGGCGCGCATCCCGTTCCTCACCCGCGAGGAGTGGATGGCTTCCCAGGACACGCACCCGCCGTTCGGCGAGCTGCCGGTCACCGGGCCGGAGTCGGCGATCCGGCTGCACACCACGTCCGGCACCTCCGGACGCACCCCGCTGCGTGCCTTGGACTCCCGCAAGGACTGGTCGTGGTCGGCGGAGATGTGGTGCTACGCGCTGTGGGGCGCCCGGGTCCGCCCGCGCGACGTCGGCTACGTCGCGTTCGGCTACGGCTCGTTCATCGGGTTCTGGGGCCTGCACAACGGGCTGGAGAAGATCGGCGCGCTGACCATCCCCGGCGGCGCGCAGTCCACCGCCCAGCGGGTGCGCCAGATCCACGACTTCGGCGCGACCGTCGTCGCGTCCACCCCGACCTACGCGCTGCGCCTGGCCGCCGAGGCCGAGGAGCTGGGCATCGACCTGGTGAACGGCCCGGTCCGCCGGGTGATCCTCTCCGGCGAGCCCGCCGGGTCGATCCCGGAGACCACGGCGCTGATCGAGCGGAAGTGGGGCGCGCGGGCCTACGACACCGCGGGCATGACCGAGGTGTCGACGATCGTCATGTTCACCCCCGCCGAGCAGCCCGGCGGCTGCCACGTCATCGAGGACCACCTCCTGGAGGAGGTGATCGACCCCGAGACCGGGCGCGAGGTCGGCTACGGCGAGCGCGGCGAGCGCGTCTGCACCTCCTTCGGGCGCTCGACCACCCCGTTGCTGCGCTACCGCACCGCCGACCTGGTGGTGAAGGTCCCCGGCACGGCGACGACCTCCGGGCGCACCTGGGACCTGTACCAGGGCGGGATCATCGGCCGAGTCGACGACATGAAGCTCGTCCGCGGCACCAACGTCTACCCCGGCGCCGTCGAGGCGATCGTGCGCGGCTTCGACGGGATCGAGGAGTTCCAGATCCGCATCTCCCGCCCCGGCGACCGCGACGAGATCGAGCTGCTGCTCGAACCCGCGGCCACCGTCGACGGCACCGCCTGGGACCTGCTCTCCGGGCGGGTCGCGGCCGAGCTGGCCGACGCGCACGAGGGCCTGCGCTTCCACGTCCGCCGCGCCGCGACCGGGGAGCTGCCCCGCTTCGAGCTGAAGGCCAAGCGGCTCACCGACCTGCGTCCGGCCGTCTGACCGGGCCCGCCGCCGACCCGACCCGCGAGGAGCCCGCCATGAGCACGACCACCACCACGACCACCGCCACGACCACCGCGCCGTCCGCCCCGTGCGCCGCCGCCGACCGGGCGACGGACCTGCTCGGTGTCCCGCTCGACGACGCCGAGCAGGCCCTGCTCGACGTCTACGACCGGATCGTCGCCGCGCTGCGCCGCGACGACCTCTCGCCCTGCGTCGCCGCGAACCTGCGCGCCGCGCTCGCCTCGGTGGCCGTCGCCGTCACCGACCTCGGACTGCGCTTCGAGCACCTGACCGACGTGGGCGTCTGACCGCCGTACCCGCCCCCGTACCCGCCTCGCGGCGCCGATCGGACAGCGACCACGTCCACGGGATAGGCGCCACGCGATCCGGTGCCTAGCGTCGGTGCCGACGACCACACCCACCACCACGACCACCACGACGAGAGGACGGCCATGGCCGAACGGTCCTTCGCCGCCGAGGTGCAGAAGCTGCGCGCCGGTGCCGGCGAGACGCTGCACGTCGAAGGCATCCTGGCCGTGACGAAGGCGTTGCTGCAGTCCGGCGTCGCCTACGTCGGCGGCTACCAGGGCGCGCCGATCTCGCACCTCATGGACGTCCTCGGCGACGCCCGCGAGATCCTCGACGAGCTCGACGTCCGGTTCGAGAACTCCGCCTCCGAGGCGACGGCCGCGGCCATGCTGGCCGCGTCGGTGCACCACCCGCTGCGCGGCGCGATCACCTTCAAGTCCCCGGTCGGCACGAACGTCGCCTCCGACGCCCTGGCCAACCTCGCCTCGGGCGGGGTCACCGGTGGTGCGTTGGTGATCCTCGGCGAGGACTACGGCGAGGGCTCCTCGATCATGCAGGAGCGGGTGCACGCGTTCGCGATGAAGTCGCAGATGTGGCTGCTCGACCCGCGCGCCGACACGACCGCGATCGTGAACGCGGTGGAGTCCGGGTTCGCGCTGTCCGAGGCGTCGAACACCCCGGTCTTCCTGGAGCTGCGGCTGCGGTCCTGCCACCTGCACGGCGGGTTCGTCGCCAAGGACAACGTGCGGCCGCCGATGACCGTCGCCCAGGCCGCGGACGCCCCGCGGCGCAGCGTCGACCGGATCGTGCTGCCGCCCGCGTCGTTCGCCCACGAGCGGGAGAAGCTGGAGGACCGCTGGCCCCGGGCGGTCGAGTTCATCCGGGAGCACGGACTCAACGAGCTGTTCCCCGGCGACGGCACCGCCTCCGACGTGGGCATCATCGTCCAGGGTGGGCTGTACAACACCCTGAACCGGTCGATGGAGCTGCTCGGTGCCTCCGACACGCTCGGCCGCACCCGCGTCCCGACCTACGTCATGAACGTGACCTACCCGGTCGTCGACTCCGAGATCGTCGAGTTCTGCGCCGGCAAGCGCGCCGTGATCATGGTCGAGGAGGGGCAGCCCGACTACATCGAGCAGAACCTGCACGCGATCCTGCGCCGTGCCGACGTCCCGACCGTGCTGCACGGCAAGGACATGCTGGCCGCGGGCGGCGAGTACACCGCCCAGGTCATCACCCGCGGACTGGACCAGTCCCTCGGCAAGTACGCCCCCGACGTCGTCACCCACCGGCCGTCGCTGCTGCGCGACCCGGCCGACCCGGCGAGCCCGTTCGCGCCGCGGGTCGCCGCCGAGGTCGTGCGCCCGCGCCCGCCGGGCCTGTGCACCGGCTGCCCGGAGCGCCCGATCTTCTCCGGCCTCAAGCTCGCCGAGCGCGAGACCGGGCAGCACCAGATCTCCGCCGACATCGGCTGCCACCTGTTCGCCATCAACGCCCCGTTCGACCTGGGCGCGACGACGATGGGCTACGGCATGGGCGCCGCGGGCTCGTCCGCGCTGGCCGGCGGCGGCGCCGAGAAGCGGCCCGTGTCGATCATGGGCGACGGCGGCTTCTGGCACAACGGGCTCGTGTCCGGCGTCGGGAACGCGGTGTTCAACAAGTCCGACCAGGTCATGGTGGTCGTCGACAACGACTACGCCGCCGCCACCGGCGGGCAGGACGTGCTGTCCAGCCACGCCGACCTCGAGCGCCGCTCGACCAAGCACCCCATCGAGAAGGCCGCCCGGGGGCTCGGCATCACCAACGCCACCACGATCGACCACACCTACGACGTGGCCCGCGTCCGCGACACCTTCCTGAAGGCGTTCCGCCGCAGGGAGCCCGGCCCCGAGCTGCTGGTCATGCAGTCGGAGTGCCAGCTCAACCGGCAGCGCCGGGTCAAGAAGGACCGCGCGGCCAGGCTCAAGCGCGGCGAGCGCGTCGTGCGCGAACGATTCGGCGTCGACCCGGAGACCTGCACCGGCGACCACGCCTGCATCCGGATCTCCGGCTGTCCGTCGCTGACGATCACCGACAACCCGGACCCGCTGCGCACCGACCCGATCGCGACCGTGCTCGACTCCTGCGTCGGGTGCGGGGTCTGCGGCAACAACGCCCACGCGGCGGTGCTGTGCCCGTCGTTCTACCGCACCGACGTCGTCGACAACCCCACGGCCGGCGAGCGGGTCCGCGCCCGCGTCCGGTCCTGGTGGATCACCCTCGTCGGACGCGGCCTGGAGCGCCGCGCCGCCCGGATGGAGGCAGCCTGATGCCCACCGTGATGCCCGCACCGACCCGGACCGGCACCGCGTCCTGGTACGCCGGGAACCGCCCGATCACCCTCGCGATCCTCGCGATGGGCGGCGAGGGCGGCGGGGTGCTCGCCGACTGGGTCGTCGCCGTCGCCGAGGCCGCCGGCTACCACGCGCAGACCACCTCGGTCGCCGGCGTCGCCCAGCGGACCGGGGCGACCGTCTACTACGCCGAGCTGCACCCTCCGCTGCCCGAGAGCGACTCGGCCGACGGCGCGGGCCGGGCCGAGCCGGTGCTGTCGGTGTTCCCGACGCCCGGCGAGGTCGACGTCGTCGTCGCCTCGGAGCTGATGGAGTGCGGCCGCGCCGTGCAACGCGGCTTCGCCACCCCCGACCGCACCACGCTGATCACCTCGACGAACCGCGTCTACTCCATCGACGAGAAGATGCACCTCGGTGACGGCCGCGTCGACTCCGACGAGCTCGTCGCCGCGGCGGGCCGCGCCGCGCGGCACCTGGTCGCCGCGGACTTCGCCGCGATCGCCGAGGAACACCGCAGCGTGATCTCCGCGGCGCTGTTCGGGGCGCTCGCCGGGTCGGGGGCGCTGCCCTTCTCCCGGGACCGCTTCGAGCAGGCCATCCGCGACGCCGGCAAGGGCGTCGAGCCGAGCCTGGCCGCGTTCGCGGGCGGGTTCGACGCCGCCACCGCCGCGCTCGCCCCCGCCCCGCCCGCGCCCCGCGCGCCGGCGACGGTCGACATCGCGATCGGGCCCCGCCCCGTCTCCGCCGAGGAGCGCAAGGAGCGCGAGGAGGCGCGGCGCAACGACATCGCCGCCACCGACCCGGAGTCCCTGGTGGGGGAGGACCTGCGGCCGCTCGCCCGCACCGTCGCCGACCTGCCGGCCGCGGCGCGGTCCACGGTCCTGCACGGGCTCGTGCGGACCGGGGTCTACCAGGACCTCGACTACGCCGCCCGATACCTCGAACGGGTCCGCGCGTTCGCCGCCGTCGACCCCGACCGGGCCGGCGCCGCCCGCCTCACCACCGAGGCGGCCCGGCACCTGGCGCTGTGGATGTGTTACCAGGACACGATCCACGTCGCGCTGCAGAAGACCCGCAAGCGCCGTCTCGAACGGGTGCGTGAGGAGGCCCGGGTGACCTCGGCGCAGCTGTCCCAGGTGCGCGAGTACCTGCACCCGCAGGCCGAGGAGATCACCGACACGCTGCCGTACCGGCTCGGGAAGGTGCTGCGCCGGTCGCGGGCGTTCACCCGCACCGTCGACCGGGTCACCCGTGAGGGCATGGTCCTCGACACCACCTCGGTGACCGGCTACGCGATGCTCGCGACGATGGCGCGGATGCGTCCGCTGCGGCCGCGGTCGCTGCGGTTCGTCGAGGAGCAGAAGGCGATCGAGGCGTGGACGGCGCTCGCGCTCGGGATCGCCGCCGAGGACACCGATCTCGCCACCGAGGTCGTCGTCTGCCAGAAGGTCCTCAAGGGCTACGGAGCCACCTACGCCCACGGCAACGACAGCTTCGCCCTGCTCTGCCGGGCCGCCGGCGAGCTGCGCGGCCGTGCCGACGCCGCGGCGGTGCTCGCCCGGCTGCGGTCCGCCGCCCTGGCCGACGAGGACGGCGCCGCCCTGCGGGAGCAGCTGTCCGGGGCCGGGCTGCCCACCACCGTCCCGTCGAAGAAGGGGAAGCACTGACATGACCACCGGCACCGCATCCGACGTCGAGCTCATCAACCCGGACACCCTCGCGAGGCCGTCCGGTTTCACCCACGCCGTCCGCCACGGCGACACCGTCCACCTCTCCGGCCAGACCGCGATGGACGCGACCGGCACGATCGTCGACGGCGACATCGTCGACCAGTTCCGGCAGGCCCTGACCAACGTGATCACCGCCCTGCGCGCGGCGGGCTCCGAGCCCGCGGACCTGCTGTCGGTCCGGATCTACCTGCTCGACGTGCCGGGCTACCAGGCCCGCGGCAGGGAGATCGGCGCGATCTGGAAGGAGCTGTGCGGGCGGACCTACCCGGCCATGACCGGTGTCGGGGTCACCGCGCTGTGGCAGCCCGAGGCGCTGATCGAGATCGAGGCCGTCGCGGCGCGCCGGGTCTGAGCGCGGCCACCCGCCCGCGCGCGCCGGGTCCGGACCACCGGGCCCGGCGCTCCGGCGTGGGCTTCGGCGTGGACGGAGGTGTCCCGTGGCCGGGTGGAGCGTGCCGGACCAGGGGGTTCGGTGAATTCGCTTACCCGGTAAGCGAATTCACCGGAGGTGGTGTGCGGTGCCGGCGGATCCCGGGTGCCATCGGCCCTCGGCCTGACCCGGGGCAGGGTGCACTCGCGGCGCGGTGCGGCGCGGTGCGGCGCGGTGCGGTGCGGTGCGGCGCCGTCGCCCCGGCGCCCGACCCCGGCGAACTCGCTTACCGGGTAAGCGAATCGTTCGACCTCCTGCCCGCGTGGTCGCTCCGCCGGGCGGTTGCCCAGCCGGGCGGTCGCCCAGCCGGGCGGTCGCCCAGCCGGGCGGGCGCCTGCCCGTGATCGTCCTGCCGGGCGACGGCCCGTCCCTGCTCCGGCGACGCACGGGGCCCGTGGCCGGTGGGCACGACTGCGCTGCCCCCGCAGGCCACCGGTCGCACGGCGCGGTTCCCGGAGGCTCAGGCGTCCAGGACGCTGCTGACGTGCTCCCGTGCCGGGCCGGCCAGCCGGGCCCGCAGGTCGCCGAACAGGTCCTCGGCGCGGTCGCCGACCCAGTTCTCGGGCAGCGCCTCCAGCGGCAGGCCCGGGTCGAGGTAGGGGAGGCGTCGCCAGACGGTCACCAGCGTCACGTAGTCGGCGAAGGCCTGCTCGGCTGTGCCGTCGGCGTCGCGCCAGGCGCGCATCACCGGCTCGTGGCGGGCGACGAACGCCGAGTACTGCGCGGCGAGGGCGTCGAGGTCCCACCAGGACGCGACGGTCTCGCGCAGCGGGCGTCCGGCGACGTGCCGGCTGCGGAACAGCTCGGTGTACCCGCGCAGACCGGCGCGGTCCAGCGCGTGCGAGACCTCGGCCTCCAGGTGCGCCGGCGCGACCCACAGGCCCGGAGCCACGGTGCCCAGGCCGAGCCGGATCAGCAGGCTGCGCAGCTGATGACGCTGGTCACGGGCCGATTCGGGCACCGAGAAGGCCACCAGCAGCCAGCCCTCCCCGGCACCGGCGCGGCGCCGGGAGAAGATCCGCTCGTCGCCCTCGGCGAGCACGTCGGCCAGCGCGGCCGACAGCCGGTACCCGGCGGCGCCGCCGACCTTCTGCGGCTCCAGCAGACCACGCCGCTTCAGCCTCGACACCGCCGAGCGCACGGCCTGGCTGTCGACCCCGAGCCCGCCGAGCAGGCGCACCAGCGACGACACCGACAGGGCGCCGCCGCGTTCGCGGGCGTAGAGCCCGTACACCGACACGATCAGCCGTCGCGGCGGGACGGGCGCGAGGATCTCCTCCGGTTCGGCGACGGTCGTCACGTCGGCATCGTACGGCCGCGAGCGTCGGCCGGGCCGTGCGCCGGGCCGACGGCGGGGTGTCGGCGCGGTGGTCGGGTCGGTGGTTGGGGCGGTGGTCGGGTCGGCCCCCGCAACGCGGCGACGCGCCGCACCGTCCGGGAGGGGCGGTGCGGCGCGTCGCGGGGGAGCGGTGCTCGTCACCCGGCGGCCCGCAACGGGGCCCCCGGCCGCCGGTCCGCCCCGGCCGCGGTGAGCGGGGCGTGCCGGGCGGTCAGCTCGGCGGTGATCCGGGCGTACACACCGGGGTCGACCGGCAGCAGCCACTCGGCCAGGCGGCGGCGCCGTCCGATGCCGGCGCCCAGGTCGGAGAGCATCTCGTCGATGTTGTGCAGCGAGAACGGGATGATGTTCGTACCGCGGGCGTGCTTGCCCTCGGTGCGCTCCTCCATCCACCGCAGCCGCTCCTGCACGAAGGCGCGCCGCTGCTCCACCGACGGCAGGTCGATCCCGCCCGCCAGGTGCACCCCGATCCACAGCGCCGCGACCTCGGCCGACAGCGGGGACAGGAACGAGGAGTTGTACCCGCAGAAGCTCAGGTCCGCCACGGTGTGCGGGTGGATCTGGCGGTAGAGCTCGAAGTTGCCGCGCTCGTCGACCAGCCGGTCCCGCACGTCCTGGGAGAGGAACGGCACCCGCTGGTGGAACCCCGTCGCCGCGACGACCACGTCGGCCGGGACCTCGGTGCCGTCGGACAGGATCGCGACGGGCCTGCCGTCGCGGGCACCGAGCGCGCTGATGAGCGTGTCGCGGTGGACGGTGAT
The DNA here is from genome assembly GCF_001932475.1 of Pseudonocardia sp. Ae717_Ps2. Taxonomy (NCBI): domain Bacteria; kingdom Bacillati; phylum Actinomycetota; class Actinomycetes; order Pseudonocardiales; family Pseudonocardiaceae; genus Pseudonocardia; species Pseudonocardia sp. Ae717_Ps2. The sequence continues at coordinate 3,914,375 of NZ_MCIS01000001.1, read as the reverse complement.
CGAGCCGTCGGCGACGGCCTCGTAGAAGCCCTCGGTGGCCAGCGACACCGTGGAGCGCGCGATGTCCTCCAGCGACCCGCCCGGCACCAGGCCCAGCTTCTGCAGCCCGAGCTGGCGCACGATCTGGCCCTGCAGGCTCGACATCATCCCGTTGCGCACGCCCTTGCCCGGGCCGTGCAGGAACTTCTCGAAGCCGGCGAGGTGGGCGTAGCGGAACAGCCCCTCGCCGAGTCGGGTGAGCAGCAGGTACTTGTAGTTCAGGGCACCGCCGATCCGGCGGGGCATCTTCCACAGCAGCTCGCGGGCCACCACGGTGGTCGTGCGCGACACGCTGTTCAGGGCCACCGCCACGTCGCAGCCGGACTTGCCGTAGCCGATCACGACGACGTCGCGGTCGCGGGCGTCGTCGATGTCGGTGAAGTCCGACGGCGCGCAGTACCGCCCGCCCGCGGCGCGGTACTCCTCGGTACCGGGCAGCGGCGGCAGGAACGGCTCGGAGAAGATCCCGTTCGCGACGACGAGGTGGTCGAACTCGCCCACCCCGGCGGACGCGCCCGCGGTGGTGACGGTCCAGCCGCCGCCCTCGCGCGGCTCGGCGGAGAGCACCTCGGTGTCGGTGCGCACCGCGTCGCGGATGCCGAAGTGGCGGGCGTAGGACTCCAGGTACTCCTGCACCTGCTGCCCGGACGGCCACTCCGGGTAGTGCTTCGGCATCGGGAAGTCCGACAGCGAGTAGGTGCCCTTGTCGTTCTGCGTGGTCAGGCCGGGATAGCGGCGGCTCGCGCTCCACACCCCGCCGACGTCCGGCGCCTTCTCGAACACGGTGACGTCGTGACCGAAACCGGTCAGGACCTTGGCGGAGGAGAGGCCGGCGAATCCGGCCCCGACGACGGCGATCTTCATGGTGGTCACTCCGAAGCGGTCGCGAGCTGGGGGATGGCGGGAACGGCCTGCTCCGGACCCATCGCCGAGTAGCCGCCGTCGACGGCCCAGTCGGCGCCGGTGACGGCGGAGGCGGCCGGGGAGAGCAGGAAGGCGACGACGGCGCCGACCTCGTCCGGGTCGCCGACGCGGCCCGTCAGATGGAACGGGGCGGCGACGCGGTCGGTGTGCGCACGGTCGCCGCCGGACAGGTCGTCCATGATCTTCGACCAGGTCCAGCCCGGGGAGACCGAGTTGACCCGGATGCCGTCGCCAGCGAGGTCCATCGCCATGGAGCGGGTGACCTGCACCAGCGCGGCCTTCGACGCCGGGTAGACCCAGCGCCCCGTCTGGGCGACCTTCGACGAGATCGAGGTCAGGTTGACCACCGCGCCGCGGGCCGCCGCGAGGTGGGGCCGCGCGGTCCGGGTGGCCTGCACCGCGCTGACCAGGTTGACCTCCAGCGCGCGCAGCCAGTCGGCCCGACCGGTGTCGGCGCCCTCGTCGAGGTAGCTGCACGCCAGGTTCACCAGGCCGTGCAGGCCGGACGGGGCGGCGACGGCGGCGACGGTGGCGGCCACCGCGTCGTCGTCGGTGATGTCGGTGCGGTGGAACGCGACGCGCCCGCCGAGCTCGTCGAGCAGCGGCTTCGCGCCGGCCTCGTCGATGTCGGCGATCGCGACGGACGCCCCGACGGCGTGCAGGGCACGGACGACACCGTGCCCGACCAGGGTCGATCCGCCGGTCACCAGCACCGTGCGGCCGTGCAGGTCAGTCATGGGAGCCTCCGAAACATGACGGTCATCTAGCGGACGCGTGATGGCAGTCATCATTTGGCTATATGGTGGGCGTGACTATCCCCACCACGCGGTCGCTGTCCGTGGGACGCGGCCGGGACGCACGAACCGGGGTCGAGCACGAGGAGGTGCCATGACCGAGGTGCTGAGCGGTTTCCGACGGGTGCACTCGCCGGACCTGGAGGAGGCCCGCGAGCGGGTCGGCGAGGTGTTCTGCCCGCACCGGCTGGAGCCGGTGGACCGGGCGACACCGGCGCCGGTCCGGTTCAACACGGCCGCGTTCGGGGCGGTCGGGCTGTCCTACCTGTCCTACGGGTCGGCGGTACGGATCAGGCCGCAGCCGCTGCGCTCGTTCGTCCTGGTCCAGATCCCGCTCTCCGGGCGCGCCCTGGTGCGCACCGGCGGCACCGAGGTCGTCTCCGACGCCCGCACGGCGTCGGTGCCCGACCCGGACGCCGGCCTCGACATGACCTGGGAGTCCGGGAACGAGCAGCTCATCGTGCGGGTCGAGCGCGAGGCGCTGACCGGGCAGCTGCACCGGCTGCTGGGCCGCCCGCCGTCGAAGCCGCTGCGGCTGGCGACCAGCGTCGACCTCACCACCCCGGCCGCGCGGTCCTGGCTGTCGACGGTGGACATGGTCCGCACCGACCTCGACGGCCCCGGCGGCCTCACCCACCCCGTGCTGCGTGCCCAGGCCGAGCAGCTGCTGATGAGCCAGCTGCTCGCCGCGGTGCCGCACTCGTCCAGCGACGAGCTGCTCGCCGCGGCCGACCCGCCGCCCGCGGTGCCGAAGGTGATCCGCCGCGCGGAGGCGCTGATCGAGGGGCACGCGCGCGAGCCACTGACCGTCGACGACGTCGCCGAGGCCGTCGGGCTCTCGGTCCGCAGCCTGCAGGAGGGCTTCCGCCGCCACCTCGACACCACGCCGACCGCGCGGCTGCGCGAGGCACGGCTGGCCGGTGTGCGGGCCGAGCTCACCGAGTCCGACCCGACCCGGCGCACGGTGTCCCAGGTCGCCGCGGACTGGGGCTTCGCGCACCTGGGCCGGTTCGCCGTCGCCTACCGGGAGCGGTTCGGGGAGTCGCCGTCGGAGACCCTGCGCGGCTGACCCCGGGCGGCCGACCCCTGGGCGGCTGACCCTGAGCGGACAGCCGCCGCGCGGAACGGATGGCCGGACACGCATCGGTGCGACGAAGCTGTCCGGCACGTCCCGACCGACCTGGAGGTCCCCGTGTCCGTCCTCTCCGCCCTGCTCGACGCCGCGCGTTCCGGCTCGGTCCGGGTCGTCGACCTGACGACCCCGCTGCAGGCCTCGACGCCGATCCTCGAGCTGCCCGAGCCGTTCGGCCAGACCGCGCGGTTCGAGCTGGAGGAGATCTCCCGCTACGACGACCGCGGCCCGGCCTGGTACTGGAACAACATCCGCACCGGCGAGCACACCGGCACCCACCTCGACGCGCCCAACCACTGGATCACCGGCAGGGACGGCCTCGACGTCTCGCAGGCGCCGCTGTCGACCCTCGTCGCGCCGGTCGCGGTGATCGACCGGACCGCCGAGGCCGAGAAGGACCCCGACTACCTGCTGCAGATCGCCGACGTCGCGGCGTGGGAGGCGGAGAACGGCCCGCTGCCCGCGGGCGGGTGGCTGCTGCTGCGCACCGGGTGGTCCGCCCGCGGCGAGGACGGGGCGGCCTTCGCCAACGCCGACGAGAACGGCCCGCACACCCCGGGCGTCGCCCCGGAGTGCGCGCGGTGGCTGGCGCGCGAGACCCCGATCACCGGCCTGGGCGTGGAGACCGTGGGCACCGACGCGGGGCAGGCGCCGAACCTGGAGCCGGCGTTCCCGTGCCACTCCGAGCTGATGGGCGCGGACAAGTGGGGGCTGACCAGCCTGCGCAACCTCGACCAGCTCCCGGCCACCGGCGCGGTGCTGGTGGTGTGCCCGCTGCCGATCGTCGGCGGCTCGGGCAGCCCGGCGCGCGTGCTCGCACTGGTCGAGGGCTGAGCCGTGCACGCCACGTACGACGCCGTCGTCGTCGGCGGCGGCATCAACGGTCTGGCCGCGGCCGCCCGACTCGCCCGCGGGGGCTGGTCGGTCGCGCTCGTCGACGACCACGACCGGGTCGGTGGGTTCGTCGCCGCCGAGGAGCACGACGGGTTCGTCCACGACACCTGGTCGAGCTGGCACCCGCTGTTCGTCACCGGCCCGGCCTACGCCGCCTTCGGCGACGACCTGCACCGGCACGGCCTCGCCTACGCCAACACCGACGGCCCGCTCACCGCGACGGTCGCGGGCGACGGCTCGGTCGCGCTCGCCCACCGGTCGGTCGAGGCGACCGTCGCCGGGTTCGCCGAGGCGGCCGACCGCGACGCCTACCGCGCCATGGTCGACCGGTTCGGCGCGCACGCCGCCGGGATCGGCGGGCTCCTCGGCGCCGAGCTGCACGCCCCCGGCACGCTCGGCCCGGTCGCGACGCTGGCCCGCGCCGCGGGCGTCGCCGGGATGGAGACCTACGCCCGCGACGCGCTGACCTCCGGCCGGTCCTGGATGCGCGCCCGGTTCACCGGTCCGGAGACCGACCGGCTCTGGGCGCCGTGGCTGCTGCACGCCGGCCTGGCCCCGGACTCCGCGTCCGGCGGGCTCATGGTCCCGATCTTCGCCGCGACCATGCACGGTGCCGGGCTGCCGGTCGTCACCGGCGGGGCGGGCCACTTCCTCACCGCCTGGGAGCGGTTGCTCGACGAGCTCGGCGTCGCGGTGCACACCGGCTGCCGGGTCGAGCGGGTCACGGTCGCCTCCGGGCGCGCGACGGGCGTCGCCGGTGACGGGTTCGCGTTCCGGGCGCGGCGCGCGGTGCTGGCCTCGGTGACCCCGCCGGCGCTCTACGGCTCGCTGCTCCCGCCCACCGTGGTGCCGCCGCCGGTGGCCGACGCCGCCGCCCGCTACCGCCCGGGTCGGGCCGCGATGCAGATCCACGTGACGCTGTCCGGGCCGGTCCCGTGGGCCGACACCCGGCTGCGCGAGGTCCCCCTGGTCCACGTCTGCGACGGGTCCGACTCGACCGCGATCGCCTGCGCCGAGGCGGAGGCGGGGCTGCTGCCGCGCCGGCCGACCGTCGTCGTGGGGCAGCAGCACGTGCTCGACCCGACCCGGGTCCCCGAGGGCGCCGCCGCGCTGTGGCTGCAGCTCCAGGAGCTGCCCTTCGCCCCGGTCGGCGACGCGGCGGGCGAGCTGGACACCGCCGACGGCTGGGACGCCACCCTCACCCAGGGCTACGCCGAGCGGGTCCTCGACCGGGTCGCCGCGCACGCGCCGGGCCTGCGCGAGCTCGTCGGCCGGGTCGACGTGCTCGACCCGACCGCGATCGCCGCGCACAACCCGAACGCGCTGCGCGGGGACCCCTACGCCGGGTCGGCCGAGCTGGACCAGAACTTCTGGTGGCGGCCGTTGCCGACCTCCGGCGGGCACGCGACGCCGGTGCCCGGGCTGTGGCAGATCGGCGCGTCCACCCACCCCGGTCCGGGGTTGGGCGGGGCGTCGGGGTTCCTGGTCGCCGACCGGCTCGCGACCCCCGGGCCGGTGGCGCGGCTGCGCTCGCGCCTGTCCGGGCGGTGACGCCGGGCCGTCGGTGATCGCCGGGAGTGGAGTGCACGGGGCGGCGCACTGCGCTGCGCGCTCCACTCCCGGCGATCATCCGGTGGTGTCGACGGTCGCGCGCGGCCTGCGCACGTGCCCCGTCACGGGTGCGTCGCGGCGCCCCGCGGCACCAGCACCATGACGATCGCGCCGAGCACGGCGGGGATCGCGAAGGCGAGGAAGTTCGCGGCGAACCCGGCCCCGGTCGCCATCACGACGCCGCCGTAGAGCGGACCCGCGATGGCCCCGATCCGGCCGATCCCCAGCGACCAGCCGAGCCCGGCGGCGCGCAGGTGCTCGGGGTAGAAGGTGGCGGTGTAGGAGTTCACGATGATCGTCGTGCCGATCGTGCAGGCCCCGGCGACGGCGATCAGGCCGAGCAGCACCGGCGTCGGGAAGCGGTTCATCAGCAGCAGGATCGACGCCGCCGCGGTGAGGAACATCCCGGTGACGACCGGGCGCGGCCCGATGCGGTCGGCGAGCGCCCCGAGCAGCGGCGCCCCGACGATCGCGCCCAGGTTGAGCGCCAGCAGGAACGCCAGTGCCCCGCCCAGCGGGTAGCCGGCCTGGCGCATGATCTGGGCGAGCCACGTGTTGAGGCCGTAGACCAGCAGCAGCCCGAACCCGGTGCCGACCCAGAACAGCAGCGTGCCGCGCAGGTGGTGGCGGTCGAGCAGCGCACGCAGCCCGGCGCGGCCGGCACCGGGCGGGGCGTCGTCGGGGACCGGCATCCCGTAGCGGGCGGCCAGCGCGGCCGCCTCGGCGCGGCGACCGCGCCCGACCAGGTAGGCCACCGACTCCGGCAGCGCCACGGCGACGACGAGGAGCAGCACCGCGCCGACCCCGGCGCCGATCCAGAACAGCGCCCGCCAGCCCAGCTGCTCCAGCAGCACGATCCCGGACAGCGCCGCGACGACGCCGCCGACGGAGTAGCCGGAGAACATCAGGGCGTTCGCCGCGTTGCGCCGCCCGGCCGGGGCGTACTCGACGGTCAGCGCGATCGCGGTCGGCACCACCCCGCCCAGCCCGATGCCCGCGACGAACCGCAGCAGGCCGAACACCTCCGGGGACGGCGCGAGGGCACAGAGCGCCATCGCGACCGAGAACCAGGCGATGCAGATGATCATCAGTCGGCGTCGGCCGATGTGGTCGGTGACGGTCCCGGCGAGCAGCGCGCCGACGAGCATGCCGACTAGTGCCAGTGACCCGATCCAGCCCGCGGTGCCCGCGTCGAGCGCCCACTCGCCGGAGATCAGGGTGGGCAGCACGGTGCCGTAGACGATGAGGTCGTAGCCGTCGACGACGATCGCCGTCCAGCACAGGGCGATGACCCAGGCGCGGGAACGGGTCCCGGTACCCGGTGGTGCGGAACGGTCGGACACGTCGGTCATTGGTACCTCCTGGGACGGCATCGTCGAGAAGGCACCTTATGTCGGTTGTGTTCCGTACGTCACCGTCGGGACATGACGCAGTGCGTCCGGGTCCGGTCGGGCTGCGTCCGGACCCGGACGACCGTGCCGGGGCCCGCGGGGAGCGCCCGATGGGCGGGACGGCCTCAGTCGGTGGGGGCGTCCACCCCGGTTCCGGCGTCGCCCGGCTCGCCGGCACCCTCGACGGGTTCCGGCTCGGCCGAGCCCTCCGACGTGGTGTCGTCCGAGGACTCCTCGCGGTCGGCCTCGGTGTCGCCGGCGTCGACCCGCTTGCCGAGCACGCGTTCCTCGAGTTCGTCGAGCGCACGTGCCGGGTCGATCGGGGGACTCGCGCGTCCGGTGTCGTTCTCGTCGTCGCTCATCGGGCGGGGGTACCCGGACGCCCGGCTCCCCATGCCGGAGCGGGCGGCTCAGAGGCCTGCGGTCGACTGCTCCAGGCGGGCCCTGGCCAGCCGCTCGACCAGCTCGGGCAGCGCACCCACCGGGCTGCCGCGCAGGTCGTCACAGGCCTGCGCGACGGCGGCGACCACGGCGTCCCGGCTGACGGCCGGACCGAGCTCGTCGATCAGCCTGCTGACGGCGTCGGTGGCCCGGGCGAGGTCCGGCGTCACCGGAGGCCGCCGGCGGATCGGCGGCAGGCGCCCGTCCGACGACGACACCGACGGAGTCCGGAACGGAGGACCCTCTGTGTGTCGGTCATGACGATCCTTCCGTCGATCCTCACCCGGCTGAGTGAGGGTTACCCGGGAACGGGCAGCTCAATCGCGTCGGAACGGGTGACACCCGTGACCACGGAGCGCGATCGTGACCCGCCGCCACGTCACCGTCGGACGGCCGGGTCAGGCCCCGTCCCGGCCCCGTGGCGGGTCGAGCAGGCCGTGGTGCAGGGCCCGCAGCACCGCGCGGGTCCGGTCCCGCGTGCCCAGTTTCAGCAGCACGCTGGACACGTGGTTCTTCACCGTGCCCTCCGCCAGCACGAGGACCTGCGCGATCTCACGGTTGCTGTGCCCGGCGGCGAGCAGCCGCAGCACCTCGACCTCGCGGGCCGACAGGTCCTGCGGGGCGACGCCGGAGCCGTCGTCGGCCGGGGGCGGGCCGTCGCGCACCGCGCGCAGCAACCGGTCGGTGACGGCCGGGCTGATCAGGGTGCCGCCGTCGGCGAGGGTCCGCACCGCGCCGACGAGCTGGTCGAGGGTCACGTCCTTGAGCAGGTATCCGCGGGCCCCGGCGCGCAGCGCGGACAGGACCAGCTCGTCGTCGTCGAAGGTGGTGAGGACGAGCACCGGCACGTCGAGCCCGCGCGAGCGCAGCTCGGCCAGCGCCCACAGCCCGTCGTGACGGGGCATGCGCAGGTCCAGCAGCAGCACGTCCGGGTCGTGCTCGACGACGGCGGCCACCCCCTCCGCGCCGTCCCCGGCCTCGGCGACGACCTCGACCCCGTCGGCCAGGCCGAGCAGCCCGCGGATGCCGTGCCGGACCAGGGTCTGGTCGTCGACGAGCACCACGCGCACCGGCCGGCCACCGGACGTCGTGGGCCCGGTCACGGCAGCACCGCCGTGACGACGAACCCGCGCGGTGCGGCGGGGCCCCAGTCGACCGACCCGCCGAACGCCTCGGCCCGTTCGGCCAGGCCGCGCAGCCCGTTCCCGGGGACCACGTCGGCGGCGGGGCCGCGGCCGTCGTCGCGGGCGGACAGCCGCAGGCCGCCGCCGGGGACGGGGGACAGGTCGATCCACACGGTGTCCGCGTCGCAGTGCCGGATGGCGTTGGTGAGGATCTCCTGCACGCAGCGGACCACCGCGAGGGTCCGTTCCTCGTCGGCGGCGACCCCGTCGGCGACGTACACGTGCACCACCGGGCGGGGCAGCTGCCCGGCGATCCTCTCCAGGGTGGCCGCCAGGTCCGGGGCGCGGCCGCGCAGCTGCCCGACGGTCGTGCGGACGTCGGTGAGCAGGTCACCGGCCAGCGTGCGGGCCCGCGCGACGTGCCCGCCCGGGTCGGCGCCGGTGTGCGTGGCGATCTCCAGCTCCAGGGCGAGGGCGGTGAGCTGGTGCCCGACGAGGTCGTGCAGCTCGCGGGAGATCCGCAGCCGTTCCTGTGTCCGGCTGGTCTCGGCGAGCGCGGCGCCCGCGGCCGCGAGCTCGGCGTGCGCGGCGGCCAGCCGCCGTCGTGACGCCTCCTCGCGGTGCAGCGTCACGAGGAGCAGCACCGAGGCGCTCTGCAGCAGCAGGTAGATCGCGCCGGTCACCGCCGCGACCTGCACCGAATCCCCCGCGATCAGCGTCGCCACCGCGGCCACCCCGACGTTGACCACGACGATCGCCGCGGTGACCCGGCCCGGCAGGTGGTAGGTGGAGATGGCCGCGGTCACGACCAGGAAGATCGGCAGCCAGCCGAACGGCGCGCCGATCAGGACCAGCGCCGCCGCGGCGACCACCATCAGCGCGAGCAGCGCCCGGGTCGCGGTCACGCCGACGACCTCGTCCAGCCAGCCCCCCACCACCAGCGCGACGAGGAACGCGGCGTAGGCGACCCACCACAGCCACGGCGGGCCGAGCGGGCTCGCGGCGCCGGCGGCCTGCTCCAGCGCCACCGGGACGGCGAGGACCCCGCACAGCACACTCATGATGAGTCCGGCCACGACGTTCGGGTCGATCCGGCGCACGTCGGACACGGTAGGGCACGGTGCGGCGGGGTCCCCAGTGCCGGAAGTCATGGCCCGGGTTCACGACGTCCGGCACTGACCCCGGCCCCGGTCCGGCCGCCACTGTGACCGGCATGGATGCGATCGAGGTGCACCGGCTGCACAAGCGCTACGGCGAGACGGTGGCCGCCGACGGGGTCGACCTGTCGGTGCCCGCGGGGTCGGTCGTCGGGCTGCTCGGACCCAACGGGGCCGGCAAGACGACGACCGTCGAGTGCGTCGCGGGGCTGCGCGCCCCCGACTCCGGCACGGTACGGGTGCTCGGGCTGGACCCGCGCCGGGACCGACGCGCCGTCCGCGCGGTCCTGGGGGTGCAGCTGCAGGAGGCCGCCCTGCACGACATGCTCACCGCCGCCGAGCTGGTGCACCTGCACCGGTCCCTGCACCGCACCGGGCGCGACCCGGTGGAGCTGCTCGAGGCGGTCGGGCTGTCCGCGCAGGCCGGGACCCGGTTCGACCGGCTCTCCGGCGGCCAGGCGCAGCGCCTGTCGGTGGCGCTCGCGCTGGTCGGGGCACCCCGGGTGGTGATCCTCGACGAGCTGACCACCGGCCTGGACCCGGCCTCCCGGGAGACCGTGCTCGACCTGGTGCGCGACCTCACCGCCGACGGGGTCGCGGTGCTGCTGGTCAGCCACCGGATGGACGAGGTCGAGCGGCTCTGCGACCGGGTCCTGCTGCTCGACGCCGGCCGGGTCGTCGCCGACGCCGCCCCGGCCGGGCTCGTCGCGGCGGCCGGGCTCGCGGACCGCGTCCGGTTCCGGACCGACGCCGCCTTCGACCGGGCCGCGCTGCTCGCCCTGCCCGGCGTCGCGGAGGTCTGCCGGGTCGGGCACGACGTCACCGTGACCGGCGAGGGCGAGCTGCTCGGCCCGGTCGGCGCGGAGCTCGTCCGGCAGGGTGTCGTCGCCACCGGGCTGCGTGCCGAGCGCCCCGGCCTCGACGAGGCGTTCCTGGCGCTGACCGGGCACCGGGTCCGCGCCGACCGCCCGGCGACGGCGGGGGAGGTGGCGGCGTGAGCGCCCCGGTCCGGTCCGGGCTGCCGCTCGCCGGGTGGCGGGCACTCGTCGCCGCGGAGTCCAGAATGGTCGCCCGGGACACCGCGGGACTGGTGGTCCCGCTGGTACTGCCGCTGCTGATCCTGGTGATGGTCGGCGCGACGGTGCCGGAGCTGCCCCCCGACGTGCTCGGTGGCCGTTCGGTGGTGGAGGTCGTCGGGCTCCCGATCGCGGTCGCCACGGTGCTCGCACTGGTCGGCATGGTGAACGTGCCGAGCTTCGTCGCGTCCTACCGCCGCGGCGGGGTCCTGCGCCGGCTCGGGGTCACCCCCGCGGGCCCGGCCCCGGTGCTGGTCGCGCAGGCGGTCGTCGGGGTCGGGCAGGTCGCGGCCGGTGTCGGCGTCGCGCTGGCGGTCGCGGTGCCGGTGTTCGGCGCGCGGATGCCCGCCGCGCCGTGGGCGGCGCTGGGCGGGCTCGTCCTGGGCACGGCGGCGTTCTTCGCGGTGGGGGCGCTGGTCGCGGCGCTGGCGCCGACGGCGAACGCGGCCGTCGCGGGCGGGGTGCTGCTGTTCTTCGCCACGGGGCTCCTGGGCGGCATGTTCGGCGACCCGCGGACGCTGCCCGGCCCGCTCGCCGAGATCGGCCGGACCCTGCCCTACGGCGCGACGTCGGAGCTGCTCGGCACGGCGTGGCGCGGGGTCCCGCCGGACACCGGCGCCGTCGTCGGGCTGGTCGTCGCGGTGTTGGTCGGTGCGGTGGGCGCGGTCCAGCTGTTCCGCTGGGACCGCTGAACAGGGCCCCGTTCGGTCCGCGGGACCGAACGGGGCGCCGATCTTCGGTCCCGACGACCGAGGAATCGCGGACCGATCTCCCTAACGTCTGCTCGCGACGTTCCGTCAGAGCCGACGCGAGGAGGAACCCGATGCGGACCTATGCACTGTCCGAACCGGTGAACGGTGAACACACCTGGCAGGACGGCAAGCGCTACGCCTGGCTGCTCGGCCTGCTGGTGCCGGTGCTCCCGTTCCTCGCGATCGGGCTGCACCTGGCCACCGGCTGGTCGGTGGCGCTGTGGCTGGGCCCGATCGTCGTCCTCGTGATCGTCCCGGTGATCGACCTGTTCGCGGGCAAGGACCCGACGAACCCGCCGGACGAGATCATGGAGGAGCTGGAGGAGGACCGCTACTACCGCTGGGTCACCTACGCCTACCTCCCGCTGCAGTACGCGGGCCTGTTCGCGGGAATGTGGTACATCGCCACCGCGGGCGCCCCGGTGGTCGGCAACATCGGCCTCGCGATCACGCTCGGCACCGTCGCCGGCGTCGCGATCAACACCGCCCACGAGCTGGGCCACAAGCGCGAGGACGTCGAGCGCTGGGCCGCGAAGATCGCGCTCGCCCCGAGCTTCTACGGCCACTTCTACGTCGAGCACAACCGTGGCCACCACGTGCGCGTCTCCACCCCGGAGGACCCGGCCTCGGCCCGGATGGGCGAGAGCTTCTACCGCTTCTGGCCGCGCACCGTGCTGGGCTCGCTGACCAGCGCCTGGCGCCTGGAGCGCAAGCGCTACGCCCGCCGCGACCGGCACCCGTTCCGGATCGGCAACGACGTGCTGAACGCCTGGCTGATGTCGGTGGTGCTCTGGGGCGCGATCATCGCGCTGTTCGGCTGGGGCGTGCTGCCCTACCTGCTGATCCAGGCCGTCTTCGGGTTCACCCTGCTCGAGCTGGTGAACTACATGGAGCACTACGGGATGCTGCGCCAGAAGGTCGGCCCGCCGGACCGCCGCCGCTACGAGCGCGTGCTGCCCGAGCACTCCTGGAACTCCAACAACATCGCCACCAACGTGCTGCTCTACCACCTGCAGCGCCACTCCGACCACCACGCGAACCCGGTCCGCCGGTTCCAGACGCTGCGCGACTTCCCGGAGGCCCCGGTCCTGCCGACCGGCTACACCGGGATGATGCTGGCCGCGACCGTCCCGCCGGTGTTCCGCCGGCTGATGGACCCGCTGGTGGTGGCCCACTACGACGGCGACCTGCGTTACGCCAACCTGCAGCCCGGCAAGCGCGAGAAGCTGCTCGCCGCGTACCCGCCGCCCGCCGACCCGGCCCCGGCCGCGGAGACCGCGGCCGACGTCACCCGGCGGGCCCAGAGCGACGCCGTCACCGCCGCCCGCTGCCCCGGCTGCGGCTACACCTACGAGGTCGCCGTGGGCAACGAGGCCGAGGGCTTCCCGGCGGGCACCCCGTGGTCGCAGATCCCCGACGACTGGTGCTGCCCGGACTGCGGGGTCCGCGAGAAGGTCGACTTCGTCGCGCTCACCACCGAGGAGGTCTGATGCGCATCGTCGCCGACCTCGACGCCTGCCAGGGCATCGGGATGTGTGAGGCGATGGCCGACGGCTGGTTCGAGGTGGGGGAGGACGACGTGGTCGTCGTCCGCGACGAGCACCCGCCCGAGTCCGAGCGGTCGCACGTGGACGCCGCCGTCCGCGCCTGCCCCGCCCGCGCGCTGGCCCTGGAGAGCTGAGCACCTCCGCGCGACGCCCGCCCCGCACCGGATCCCCGGAGCCGGGCGGGCGTCGCGCTACGGTCGGTCCCGTGTCGACGGTGACCGACCTGCTCGCCCGCCTCGCGACCGAGGTCCGCGACGACGTCGAGGCGCTCGGCGCCCGGGTGCTCGCCGAGATCGACGCCGGGTTGCCCGAGCTCGGCCGCGACCCCCGCGTGCGCGAGCTGCTGGTCGCCACCGTGCAGGGGTCGCTGGAGGGGGCGCTGGCCGTGCTGACCGGCCGGGCGCCGGACGAGGTGCCGCTGCCCCCGGTCGCCGGGGAGATCGCCCGCCGCCTCGCCCAGCAGGGGGTTCCGGTCACGGTCGTCCTGCGGGCCTACCGGCTGGGGCAGTCGGTGTTCCAGCAGGAGCTCATCGGCCGCATCGCCGGGTCCGGGCTGGGGACCGCCGAGGTCGGCGACGCCGTCGGCGCGCTCACGGCGGTCGCCTTCGGCTACGTCGACCGGGTCTCCGAGGAGATGGTCGCGGTCCACCAGGCCGAACGCGACGGCTGGGTCCGCCGCCGCGACGCCGCCCGGCTCGCGATGGTCGACGCCGTGCTCGCCGGGCGCGGCGGGACCGTCACCGAGGTCGAGGCGGCGCTCGGTCACCCGGTCGCGGGGGAGCACGCGGCCGCGGTGCTCTGGGTCGACCCGGACGCCCCCGATCCCGGCCGGGCCCTGGAACGCGCCGTCGCCGACCTCGGCGTCGCCCTGGGCTGCTCGCGGGCCCCGCTGGTCGTCGCCCCGGACGCGGTCACCTCCTGGGCCTGGTACCAGGGCGGGGGTGGCCCGGTCACCCTGCCGCCCGGCCCGGTGTGGGTCGCGCTCGGCGGACCCGGCCGCGGCCTCGACGGGTTCCGCGGCGCGCACCGCCGGGCCCGCCGGGTGCAGGAGGTCGTCACCGCCGCCGTTCCCGCCGCCCGACTGCCGGTCACCACCGCCGACGACCTCGGTCCGCTGCTGCTGCTCGACGCGGGCACCGACCTGCTCGCCGACCGGGTCGCCGAGATCCTCGGCGACCTCGCGATCGACGACGAGCAGCACGCCCGGCTCCGCGACACCCTCGCGGCCTACCTGCGCGGCGGCGGCAGCCTCGCCGCCGCGGCGGGCGAGCTGCACCTGCACAAGAACACCGTGCAGTACCGGCTGCGCCGCGCCGAGGAGGTGCGGGGCCGGCCCCTCGGCGACGACCGGCTCGACGTCGAGGTGGCGCTGCTCGCCTGCCGCGTACTCGGGTCGACGGTCCTGCGCCCGCCCGACTGACCGGGGTCCCGAGGCCGGTCCGCGGCGCTGATCCGCCGCGCTGATCCGCTGCGCTGATCCGCCGCAGCGCCGACCTGCCGGCGCACCGATCTGCCGGCGTCGCGAGGATCTGCCGGCTTCGCATCGATCTGCCGCCGCTGCGCGGACCTGCCGCCGCTGCGTCGATCCGCCGGCCGCGCGGTGATCCGACCGCCGCGCGGTGATCCGCTCCGCGCGCGCGTCCGGGCACGCGCGGACAGCGGATCACCGCGCGGGGTGCGGATCATGCTGCGCGGGGGAGACGGTGCGCGACGGCGGCGAAGTCGTCCAGGTCGTCCCAGGTCCAGCGCACGACCGTGCGCACCTCGGGGCGGGCCCGCAGGGCGTCCTCGCGTCGCTTCTCCCGGACGACGGCGTCCGCCGCGCCCTCTCCCGGACGCACCGACCGCCCGTACTTGCCCAGGCCGTCGAACTCCCCGATCACCCCGTGGTCCGGCCACCAGAAGTCGACGACGCCGATCCGGTGACCGCGGTCGTCGAGCACGGGGTGCTGCAGTACGGGGGTCGCCACGTGCAGGCGCGCCATCCGGACGCGGCTGCGCGACTCGCCCGGCCCGTCCGCGCGGGCGTCGGCGAACGCGACGACGGCCCGGGCCCGGCCGATCCCGTGGCGTCCGCAGGCGGCGAGCACCGCGTCGCGCAGACGGTCGGGCGTGACCAGATGCCGGTGCAGTGCCGCGTCGGCGACGGCCACGGCGGTCTCGAACGGCGCGGTGCGGGCCACGTCGACGACGGTGCGGGCCACCGACGTCGTCGGGATGCCGTCGACGTCGACGACCTCGCCGTCGGCCAGGGGTGAGGCGTGCACGCGCAGCCGCGGCCCGCCGCGCCCGCCGGACGGGCGGTCCCGGGTGACGTGCACCGTGGTCAGGGGGACGCCCCAGACCGGCAGGCCGTGCCGCACGGCGGCGGAGGGACCGCTGACCACGGCCCCGGGGGCGAGGGTGGGGAACGTCGCCTCCACCAGGGTCGCGTGCCGTGTGGAGGCGAACCGCAGACGCTCGTCGCCGGTCTCCAGGTACACGCCCGGACGCAGACCGGTCCAGCGACCGGTGCGCAGGGCGGTGCGGATCTCGGCCTCGGTCGTCCCGAGTCTCAGCAGGTCGCGGCGCAGCAGCGGTTCGTCCACGGTCCCGACCCTGCCCGGATCCGGCCACCACACCGGGACGGGTTCGCCTCCTGTGGAGCAATCCCACGATTGTGGACGGGCACCGGTACCGGTGATCCCCGGTGCGCGCGCTGATCCGCTCGGTGCGCGCATCCGGGCACGCGCGTGCAGCGGATCACCGTGCGTGCAGCGGATCACCGTGCGTGCAGCGGATCACCGCGCGTGCAGCGGATCACCGTGCGCACGGCGGATCACCGCGCGCCCGGCGCATCACGGCGCGAACAAGGGATCACCGCGCGAACGAGGATGCCCGCGCGGCGGCGGACCAGCGCAGGTACAGGGCGATCGGCGCGGGTACAGGCGGGTCACCACCGCGGGGGGCGGAGCGGTGCGCGACCGATGTGCGACCGGTGGTCAGAGCTCGCCGGCGAGCACCTCGTGGCCGCGCAGGCGGGGCAGCGGCAGCACGACGGCGTCGCGGTCGTCGCGGGTGGGGCGGGCGCAGTGCGGGCAGCGGGCCCCGGCGGCGTCGCCGTGGCGGGCGGCGCGGCACAGGGGCACGACGGTGGCCGCAGCGGGTGCCTCGTGAGCAGGCATCGGCGTACCCCCCGGACGTCGACGTCGTGTGGTCGCCCCAGGCTAGCGCAGTCGGTGTGTCCGTCGTCACCCCACGGTGGCGAGACGGGCGCGGTAGAGGTCCGCATGCCGCTCGGCCGCCGCCGACCAGGTGTGTGCGGCGGCCAGTGCCCGCCCGGCGGCCGCGCGCCGCGGGTCGGGGGCGGCCAGCGCGTCGGCGAGCGCCGCGGCGAAACCGGCCGGGTCGTGGGCGAACCGTGCCGCGTCGCCGAAGACCTCGCGCAGCACCGGCAGGTCCCGGGTCACCAGCGGGACCCCGGCGGCGAGTGCCTCCATCGCGGCCAGGCCGAAGCCCTCCTTGGCCGACGGGAACGCGAACGCCGCCGCGCCGGCCATGAGACCGGGGAGCGCGTCGTCGTCGACGGGGCCGAGGATCTCCGGGACGACGCCCAGCTCCTCGGCCCGGGCGAGCACCCGGGACCGGTAGTCGCGGTAGTCGAACAGCGTCTCGCCGCCGCCGATCACCAGGCGGGCCCCCGGGCCGAGCAGCGCCATCGCCTCCACCAGGTCGGCGGTGCCCTTGCGCGGCTCGATCCCGCCGACCGAGAGCACGTAGCGACCGAACCGGTCCCGCCACGGCGAGCCGGCGCCGGTGTCGGCGGCCCGGGCGAAGCGGGCGGCGTCGACGCCGTTGCCGATCACGGTCGCCTCCCGGCCCCAGCCGGCGCGCACCTCGGCGGCGACGGCCCGGGAGACGCACACCAGCGCCGCCGGTCCGACCAGGGCGCGTTCGTGGCAGGCGGCCAGCTCGGGGGTGCTGAACTCGTCGAGGTGGTGCACGGTGCGCAGCAGCGAGCCGTAGCCGTGCGCGCGACCCTCGGCGTTGGCGGACAGGCAGTCCTGGGCGTGCCGCACGTCGACGGGCGGGGCCTCGGCCAACCCGGCGGCCAGGAGGTCGATCGAGCGGAGGATGCGGGCGCCGACGGTCTCGCCGTCGATCTCGGGCACCTCGACCAGGTGCACCGCGACGCGGGGGTCGACGGCCCGGAAGAAGCCGGCGTCCCCGCCTCGGGCCAGTGAGAACACCGCGACGTCGTGCCCGGCGGCGGCGAGCGCCTCGGCCAGCGCGAGGGTGTGCACGACCCCGCCGCGCGGCTTGGTGGAGTAGGTGGACAGCCGGATCCGCACCGCTCAGCCCCGGTAGAGGTCGGGTCGGCGTTCCTTGAGGTGGTGCAGCACCGCGCGGGCGGAGCCGATCATCTCGGCGGGTTCGACGTCGGCGACGGCGAGCCCGCCCTTGGACCAGGTGCGGGCCAGGATGTCCCCGCCCGGCCCGACGACCTTCGCCCGGCCCAGGAAGTGCAGCGAGCCGTTGCGCCCGCTCTGGTTCGCCGAGAGCAGCAGCACCTGGTTCTCCGCGGCGCGGGACTGGTCGTACAGGTCGAACAGCCGGGCCTGGCGGTCCTGCGCCATCCGGGGAGCCCGGTTGGTCAGCGAGGTCGGCCAGGCCGACAGGCAGGCCAGCAGCTGCGCGCCGTCGAGCGCCAGGGAGCGGGCCGACTCGGGGAAGGTCTTGTCGTGGTCGATGAGCATCCCCATCCGGCCGGCGGGGGTGTCGAACGCGGTGAACCCGTCCCCGGCGGCGAACAGCCCGGCCACACCCGCGGGCTGGTGCACCTTCCGGTGCCTGCCGAGCACGCCGTCGCCGGTCAGGCAGACCGCGGAGTTCCAGCGGACCCCCGGCTCGGGTCCGGCCTCGCAGAACCCGACGCACACCACCATCTCCCTGGCGAGCGCGGCGACCGCGCGCACCTCGGGGCCGTCCGGGTCGAGCTCGGGCGGCAGCACCGCGTCGTCGGCCGGGTCGGGGCTGCGCAGGTCGTGCACGTAGCCGCCGAGCGCGCCGTCGGGCAGCACCAGCACGCTCACGCCCTGCTCCCGGGCGTGCGCGACGATCACGCCGATCCGCTCCAGGTCGAACGCGACGTCCCGGGTGAAGTTCGCGGCCGCCGCGGCGACACGCACCTCACACCCCCGCGCGGACCGGACCCGGTCCGTAGGCCGCCGGACGGCGGTCACGCAGGTGCCCCATCACGCGGCGGGCGGCGTCCACGGACTGGTCGACGTCGACGGTCGCGACGGCCAGACCGGCCTCGCTGCCGGTCGTCGCCAGCACCTCGCCTCCCGGGTCGACGATCTTCGCGCTCGCCACCAGCTGCATGTCGCCGAAGGTACCGGCCTGGTTCGCCGAGACCCAGACGATCTGGTTCTCCAGCGCCCGGGAGCGGTCGTGCAGGTCGAAGCGGCGGGCCCACCGGTCGTCGGCGAGCACCGGGGCCCGGTTGGTCCGCGACGCCGGCCACGCCGACAGGCACAGCACGGTCCGGGCGCCGTCGTCGGCCAGCGCGCGGGCCGCCTCGGGGAACGCCTTGTCGTAGCAGATCATCATGCCGGTGCGGCCGTACGGCGTGTCGAACGCGGCGAACCGGTCACCGGCGGCGTAGCTGGAGTTCTCGTTGATCGGCTGGTGCACCTTGCGGTGCCGGCCGAGCACCCCGTCACCGGTGACGGCGACGCAGGAGTTGTAGGGCAGCCCGCCGGACGCGTCGTCCCCGATCTCGCAGTACCCGGCCGCGACGACCATGTCCCCGGCCAGCGCGGCAAGCCGCCGGATCTCCGGTCCGTCCGGGTCCAGCTGCGGGGGCCGGTCGGCCGGGGTGCCGGGCACGTCGTGCAGCGACGACAGGTAGCCGCCCATCGCGGCCTCGGGCAGCGCGAGCACCTGCACCCCGGCCGCGCGGGCGCGGGCGATCGTGGCGGCGATCCGGTCGAAGTCCTCGTCGAGGTCACGGACGAAGCCCTGCGCGGCGGCACCGAAGGTCGTGGGCGTCATCGGGTCTCCTCAGGGTGGGGGGCGGGGGTGCCGGCGCGGCCCATGCCGGTGACGCCCGCGGCGACGGCCTCGGTCTCCTCGCCGTCCGGCCAGCGCAGCCGGACCCCGGCACCGGGGACGAGCTCGCCGCACTCGGCGGAGACCGCGGGACCGGCGTCGGGGGCGGGGGCGCCGGGGTCGTCCGCGGTGAGCAGACCGAACCCGGGGAAGCAGGTGAACCAGTCGCCCGCGGTGGCACCGTCGGGGCGGGGGACGGCGGCGACGTCGAGCACGGCGCCGACCCCGGAGGCCTCGGCGAGCATGCCGAGGGTTCCGGCGAGCCCGGCCATCGACACGTCCTTCGCGGCGGCCGGGCGGTGCGGTGCGTCCGGGCCGATGGCGCCGACGGTCGCGGCGAGCTCAGCGCGGGTGCGGGAGGTGGTCGAGTCCCACTGGCGTCCGGCGTAGCCGGGTCGCCAGCCGCCGCCGAGGTCGGTGGTGAGCCGCACCCGGTGCCCGGCTCGCCCGCCACCGGCGGGGACGGGCCGGTCGGTGCGCCCGAGCGCGGTCAGCGACAGCGACGCGGGCACGTCGAGCTGGGTGTGCCCGCCGAGCAGCGGGACGCCGTAGGCGGCGGCCGCGTCGCGCACGCCGCTCAGCACGCGGTGGGCGAAGGAGGCGTCCCGGGCGCCGACGGCGTCGAGCAGTCCGACGGGGGCGGCGCCCATCGCCGCGAGGTCGTTGACGTTGACCAGCACCCCGGCCCAGCCCGCCCATTCCGGGTCGCGCTCGACCATGGCGGGCACGATCGCGTCGCAGCAGGCGATCAGGTCGCTGCCCGGGACGGGGGCGCCGTCGTCGCCGACGAACCCGGCCGGGCCGAGCCCGCCGACCAGCGCCCCCAACGGGGCCTTGGTGGCGACGACGAGATCCTGGACGCGGGTCACCGGCCACCGCATCGTGACGTGCGGGGCCCCGGCGACCACGCTGTCGCGCACCCGGGTCCAGCCGAGCCGCTCGAACAGGACCGCGCCCGCGGCCTGCACGTCGGCGTCGAAGCGCAGGGCACCCGCGGCCTCGGCGCGCGCGCACGCGGCGCGGACCAGCGCGGCGCCGACCCCGACACCGGCGCGGCGGCGTGCGGCGGGGGCCACCACCAGCCTGCTGCCGGTCCACCACCCGATGTCGGGGTGGGCCGCCCTGGCCGGGCCGAGGCGTACCCCGCCGAGCAGGGTCCCGTCGGCGTCGTGGGCGAGCAGGACGACGACGCGGCCGTCGGCGTCGTGGTCGTCGAGGTCGGCGGTGGGTCGGTCGGGGAACAGGCCCTGCTCGACGCAGAACACCGCGCGGCGCAGCGCCCGGTACGCGGCGACGCCGGGGTCGCGCGCATCGTCGGCGCGGGCCTCACGGATCGTGATCGCGGGTGGGTCGCCCGCGCCGGTCGGGCGGCCGCCGAGCAGCTCGTCGGCGATCCAGCGCGGTGCCGGGGTCAGGTGCCGGGGTTTCCCGGTCACGAAGCGGGGGCGCGGGTCGGTGGTGCTCACGCTCAGCCCCCCGCCGCCGACAGGGCGCTGCACGCCCCGCAGGCCGCACAGCCCGCGGCCTGGTCGGCGCCGCGCATCCCGGCGGCGCGGAGCACCGCGGCGACCCGCTCGGTGACGTCGGCGAGCAGGTCCGGGGCGGGTGCGGGCACCCCGTCGGCGAACGCGAGGGTGCCGGGCAGCGGCCGGTAGGGGACGACGAACGGGTACACCCCGGCCGCGACCAGCTCCGCCGCGCCGGCGACGAGCTCGTCGGGGTCCTCACCGAGACCGACGATCAGGTAGGTCGACACCGAGTTCGGGCCGAACACCCGCACGGCCTCGTCCCAGGCCGCCCAGTACTGGGACAGCGGAACCGTGGCCTTGCCGGGCATCCAGCGGCGGCGGACGTCGTCGTCGAGGGACTCGACGTGGATGCCGATCGCGTCGGCACCCGCGGCGGCCAGCTCGGCGACCACGCCGAGGTCGTCGGGGGCGGGCGGCTCGCACTGGACCTGGATCGGCAGCGCGGGGACGCGCTCGCGGATCGCGCGCACGCAGCGCAGCAGGTGTCGGGCGCCGCGGTCGCGGCCGTTCGAGGTGCCGGTGGTCAGCACCATCTGACGCACCCCGTCCAGGCGGACCGCGGCCTCGGCGACCTCGGCGAGCTGGTCGGGGGTCTTCACCGCCGTCGTCGCGCCGGAGGCCAGGGACTGCTCGATCGCGCAGAACCGGCAGCGGTCGGCCTCGCCGTAGCGCACGCAGGTCTGCACCACCGTCGAGGCGAGCACGTCGTTGCCGTGCAGGCGGGCGATCTTCTCGTAGGACACGCCGTCGGCGGTGGTGAGGTCGTAGAACGCCGGCCGGGCGACGGTGTCGACGGCGACGCCCATGTCGGTCACGCCGCCGCCGGGCTCGCGGCGCAGCAGCCGTCCGTCCCGCAGCCGGTACGGGGAGTCGGCGACGATCGGGACCGTGGTCGCCAGCCCGTCGACGAGCACGTGCCCGTCCGCGGACGGTCCCGCCCCGCCGGGGCGGCGCAGCGGGATGACCGAGCCGAGGTCGGTCACGCCGGAGGGTCGGTCCGGCCGGGTGCCGGTGTCAGCGCCGGTGCCGGAACCGGTGTCGGAGTCGGTGTCGGGGTCGAGCCCCACGCCGCGGACGGCGAGCTCGGCGCGGGCCCGCAGACCGGGCTCGGTACGGGACGGTGCGGACATGCGGCGGACCTCCGTGGATGCGACGGCCGGGTGCGACGGGCCGGATGCGACGGGCCGGGTGCGGCGGGGCGACCGGTGCGCCCGGCCGCACCGAGACGCAGCCCACGGCGGGCGTGGCGGGCGACGGGGCGCCCTGTGCTGCATCTCGGTGCGGGATCCGGTACGCGACGGCGTCCCGCCGTCTCCTCAGAGCTGGTAGGTCGAGTTGATGATCGCGCCCTTGCGGGCGTAGTAGATGAGGGCGTCCTGGACGTCGAGCGGGTGCGTCGGGATGACGCCCTCGATCAGGTCCTCCTCGCGGGCACCGTGCAGCGACAGCCCGAAGCGACAGCAGTAGACCTTGCCGCCCTCGCCGATGAAGGTCTTGAGCTGGTCGTTGATGTTGTGCTCGCCGGGGAACGCGGACGTGCCGGTGGTCGGGAAGCCGCGGGTGGCCAGGCAGTTCAGCGAGCCGGGGCCGTAGAAGTACATGGCCGACTCGAAGCCCTTGCGCAGGGCACGGGTCGCCTGCAGCACGGCCACGAAGCTGACCGAGGACTCGTGGGCGATGCCGTGCACCAGGGTGAAGTAGGTCTCGCCGTCCTCGGCCTGCAGGTCGGGGAAGACCTTCGTCCCGCCGTAGATGCTTGAACCCTCGGGCAGCGAGGGGTGCGGGATCTCCTCGAGGCTCTTCTTCTCGACGTCGGACAGCTCGGCGCTGGTCATGGGGATGCTCCTCGTGGTGTGACGGATCCACGCCGGGAAACGTGTGCGTGGGAGCGCCGGAGAGGGAGAATGCGATGGGATCGGGTCCCACCGTTTCCGGCGATCACTACGACACCAGTGTTCTGTTGCCGGAACGTTGAGAGCGGACTACGACAACAATTCCGGATCGGCCCTGTGTGACCGTCGTGTTGCGTAACACGGGGCAATACTCCCGTCGTCCGAACGACACGATTCGGTAATGCGACGGGTCGACGGTGGGTCCGTTCCCCGACCACCCACGAGGAGGCCCCATGACCGCGATGATCCGACGCGAGGACCGGCGTCCCCCGCCCGCCGAGCTGGACGGTGAGCACCGGACGGTCGTCGTCGTCGGCGGCGGGCAGGCGGGTCTGTCGATGAGCCGGTGCCTGGACGTGCGCGGCATCGACCACCTCGTCCTCGAACGCGACGTCGTCGCCTCGTCCTGGAAGCGGCACCGCTGGGACACGTTCAGCCTGGTCACGCCGAACTGGCAGTGCGACCTGCCGGACTTCCCCTACGCCGGGCCGGACCCGCACGGGTTCATGGTCCGCAGCGAGATCGTCGACTACCTGGAGGCCTACCGGGCGTTCGTCGACCCGCCGCTGATCGAGGGCGTCGAGGTGAGACGCGTGCACCAGGACGAGCGGGGGACCTTCGTCGTCGAGACCTCCGCCGGGAGGTGCACCGCGGACCAGGTCGTCGTCGCCACCGGCGGGTACCACACACCGCTCACCCCGCCGCTGTCCGAGCCGCTGCCGGCCGGCATCACGCAGATCGGGTCCCAGGACTACCGCAACCCCGGGCAGCTGCCGCCGGGGGAGGTGCTGGTGGTCGGGTCCGGGCAGTCCGGCGCCCAGATCGCCGAGGACCTGCACCTGGAGGGACGGACGGTGCACCTCGTCGTCGGGCACGCGCCGCGGGTGGCCCGCTTCTACCGGGGCCGCGACGTCACCGACTGGCTCGACGAGATGGGCTACTACCGGATGCCGGTCACCCGGCACCCGCGTCGCGAGGCCGTGCGCGCGCAGGCCAACCACTACGTGACCGGCCGCGACGGCGGTCGCGACATCGACCTGCGCCGCTTCGCCACCGAGGGCATGCGGCTCTACGGCGCGCTCACCGACCACGCCGCGGGGCGGCTCACCTTCGCCCCCGACCTGGAGTCCTCCCTGGACCACGCCGACGAGGTCAGCGAGTCCATCAAGGACACCATCGACGGCTGGATCGCCGACAAGGGGATCGACGCCCCGGTCGAGGAGCGCTACACCCCGGTGTGGCGCCCGGAGCGCGAGATCACCGAGCTGGCGCTGGCCGACACCGGGATCACCTCGGTGGTCTGGTGCATCGGGTTCCGGCAGGACTTCTCCTGGGTCGACCTCGGTGTGTTCACCGGCCGCGGCTCGCCGGTGCACAGCCGCGGCGTGACGAGCGTTCCCGGGTTGTTCTTCCTCGGTCTGCCCTGGCAGTGGACCTGGGGGTCCGGACGGTTCTCCGGGGTGGGCGCCGACGCGGCGTTCCTCGCCGAGCGGATCCGCTCCCAGCGCGGCCTGACCTCGACCGGCGGCCGCGGCGACGTCTGCAACGTCCTGGCCCTGGGGTCCTGAGTGGACGGGTCCGTCGACCCTGACGACCCGGCCGACCTGGGCGGGACGACGGGCTGGGGCCGGGTCGTCGCCCCGGGCGACGTCGAGCCCGAGCCGCCGTTCGCCCGGGCATGGGAGGGGCGGGCGTTTGCACTGACCGCGCTGACCATGGGCCGGATCTCCGGACGCAACCTGGACGCGTTCCGGCACGCGCTGTCCCGGTTGGACCGCACCCGCTACCTCGACGACGGTTACTACGGCCGCTGGCTGCATGCCGCCGAGCTGATGCTGGTCGACTCGGGCGTGCTGGCTCCCGGCGCGGTGGAGGCCCGTGCCCGGCACACCCGCGGCGAGGACGTGCCCGAGCCGGCCGACCCGCCCCTGGCGAAGCCCGACTACGCACCCACCGCGCCCGGGTCGCTGCGCACCGTCGACGCCGCGCCGCGCTTCGCCCCCGGCGACCCGGTCCGCGCCCGCCGGGAGCCCCCGGACGTCGCGCCGCCCGCGCCGTCGGCGGGGCCGGTCGGGCGGGGACCGTGCAAGCTGCCCCGCTATCTGCGCGGAGCGCCCGGTGCCGTGACCGCGGTCCGGCCCGCGCACGTGCTGCCCGACACCCACGCGGTGTTCGCCGGGGAGCACCCCGAGCACGTGTACACCGTGGCCTTCGCCGCCCCCGACGTGTGGGGCCCCGGCGCGCACCCGGACGTGATCGTGCACGCCGACCTGTTCGAGTCCTACCTGGAGCCACGATGACCGACGACGATCCCGGTCCGGCGCTGCGCACCGCGGCGCTGGAGGAGCTGCTGGTCGAACGGGGGCTGGTGGACCCGGCCGTCGTCGACGGGTTCGTGCGCACCTACGAACGCGACGTCGGTCCCCTGAACGGGGCGACGGTCGTCGCCCGCGCCTGGACCGACCCGGAGTACCGGGAGTGGCTGCTGCGCGACGGCACGGCGGCGATCGCCGCGCTCGGGTTCAGCGGACCGCAGGGCGAGCACATGGTGGTGCTGGAGCAGACCGACCAGGTGCACCACGTCGTGGTCTGCACGCTGTGCTCCTGCTATCCGTGGCCGGTCCTCGGCCTGCCCCCGAGCTGGTACAAGGACCCCGCCTACCGGGCCCGGGTCGTGCGCGAGCCGCGCACCGTGCTCGCCGAGATGGGGCTCGACGTGCCCCCGGAGCGCCGGATCGAGGTGTGGGACTCCTCGGCCGAGGTCCGCTACCTCGTGCTGCCGCGCCGACCCGCCGGCACCGACGGGTTCACCGTCGAGCAGCTCGCCGGGCTGGTCGGGCGGGACGCGATGGTCGGGGTCGCCGACGTGGCCGGGCCGTCGTGAGCGGGCCGGTGCTCGACACCACGGGTCCCGCGGCCCCGCCGCGCAGCAACGGGGAGCTGGTGTTCGCCGCGCCCTGGGAGGGGCGCGCGTTCGGGCTGGCCGTCGCGCTCGCCGAGGCGGGGGTGTTCACCTGGGACGGGTTCCGCGACCGGCTGGTCGCGCGGATCGCCGCCGATCCCGCCGCCCCCTACTACGGTTGCTGGCTCGCCGCCTGTGAGGACGCGCTCGTCGCCGCGGGCCGTCTCGACGGGGCGGAGGTGCTCACCCGGGCCGCCGACCTCGCCGCCCGCCCGGCCGGGCACGACCACGACCACGCCGACCACGACCACGCCGACCACGACCACGCCGACCACGCTCGGTAGGAGAACGTGCACCGATCGTCACAGAATGGTTCGGTGGTCGCATTCCGCGCATTACCCCGCGCGAATGGGGAAGGGAACTGCGCCGACCCGATCGGGGCGGTGAACGACCCGGCCGGTGTCACCGCTCGGTAACCGATCATGTTTCGCGGGGCCGATGTCCCGGTGCGCGGATAGATTGTGGTCATGAGCGGATCGCGGCCGATGGTCCTGCGGACCGTCGCCTGGTGCGCGGGCGTCCTGCTGGTGGGCGCCGGCGTGCTGGCCGCCGTCGTCGTCGGTGTCGGGACGCTCGTCGCACCGGGGGAGGCGCGCGCGTCCCGCGAGATCGACCCGGCCACCGAGTTCGCCCGGCTCGCCGTCGACGACCCGGCCGCCGCGCTGCGCTCGTGCACCCCCGCGCAGGGGACCCTCCTCGACGCCCTCTCCGGTGCGCTCCCGGCCGGTGCGGTGCCCGGCGCGGCCCGGTTCACCGCGACCGACGGGGACCTCACGTTCGTCTCGGCGCCGATCACCGGCACGGTGCGCGGCGCCGGGGACCGCGCCGTGTGGGTGTGGGGGCGCCAGGGCTTCGCCGCCGTCACCGACGACGCGCGCGCCCTCACCCCCGAGCTCCCCGGGCCCGCGCGCTACGCCACCGGCCCGGACGCGGCGGGCGCGGTCCGCGCCGCGACCTGCGTCGAGGCCGCGCAGCGCGCCGAACGCTCCGGCGTCGCGCCGACCCAGGGCCCGATCGTCCCGCGCTGAGCCGGGCTCGCCCCCGGGCACGATCAGCCCGGCCCCCGGGCAGGGTCAGCTCGGCCCCCCGGGCGGGGGCAGCTCAGTCCCGCGGGCGGGATCAGCTCAGTCCCCGGGCAGGATCAGGCAGCTCGACGTGGCCTCGCCCAGCAGCCTCCCCCGGGCGTCGGTCAGCTCGGCCCGGGCCAGCGCGGTGCGGCGCCCGGCCTGCACGACGTGGCCGGTGCACGTCACGGTGCCGGTGTCGACGGTGATCCGGCGCAGGAAGCGCACCGACAGGTCCAGGCTGGTGTAGCCGGTCCCGGCGGGGAGCGTGGAGTGCACCGCGCACCCGCAGGCGGAGTCGAGCAGCGTGGCGTACACCCCGCCGTGCACCGAGCCGATCGGGTTGTACTGGTGCTCGCCGGGTTCGAAGGCGAACGCGACGCGCCCGTGCTCGGCGGAGACGGCGCGGAAGCCGACGAGACTCGCGACGGGCGCGCCGGGGAGACGGCCGTCGACGATCCGGCGCAGGTACTCCAGTCCGTCCAGACCGGACGCGGCGGCGGCGAGCGCCATCGGGTCGGTCCACTCGTGCTCGCGGCGGCGCGTGGCGGCCGGCCCGGTGGCGGGCCCTGCTGCGGAGGTCATCGTGGCTCCTGGTCGGTGTCGGTGTCGGTGTCGGTGTCGGTGTCGGTGTCGGTGTCGGGGGCTCCGGGCCCCGGTTCGAGGTGGACCTCGTCGGTACGGCCCAGACGGTGTCCGGCACCGCACACGCTCACCAGGCGCACCGGGGCGCCGCAGCCGGTGTGCACGCGGACCACGGGAGGTCCGGCGTCGCCGGCGAGGTGCCGGTCACCGAAGTCCATGAGTGCGGCCAGGACGACGCCCAGATCGCGGCCGCGCCGGGTCAGGCGGTACTCGGCACGGGTCCGCGCCCCGGGTTCGCGGTAGTCCACCCGTTCGACGACGCCGTCGTCGACCAGCTCGGACAGGCGCCGGCTCTGCACGGTGCGCGCGACACCCAGGCCGCGCGCCAGCTGGTCGAAGCGGGTGATCCCGCGGCCGAGGTCGCGCACCAGCAGCACCGTCCAGGGGTCGGCCAGCAGCGCCGCGGTGCGGGCCACCGAGCACACCTGGGACGCCGCCGCCGTCCGTGCGTCCATCCCGCCCCCTGGGTATCGCTGAGCTACCCAGGCAGCTTAGCCCGGCGGGGAGGACGGCGACAGATGCCGGTCCCTCGTGCGCGATTGACCGCGCCCACAGCGGGAAGGCGGGACGGGACACCGCACGAGCACGAGACCGAGGAGGAACCCACGGTGGCGAACGAACTGCAGGGCCGGACCGTCGCGATCCTGGCCACGGACGGCGTCGAGAAGGTCGAGCTGGTCCAGCCCCGCGACGAGCTGCGCAAGGCCGGCGCGCGGGTCGAGGTGGTCTCGCTGTCCACGGACCCGATCCAGTCGATGTCGGCCGACATCAACCCGGACGAAAAGCTCGACGTCGACCGTGCCGTCGCGGACGTGTCCGCCGACGACTACGACGCCCTGGTGCTGCCCGGCGGCACCGTGAACCCGGACAACCTCCGGGCCGACGCCACCGCGGTGGCGTTCGTGAAGGCGTTCTTCACGGCGGGCAAGCCGGTCGGCGCGATCTGCCACGGGCCGTGGACGCTGGTCGAGGCCGACGTCGTGAAGGGCCGCACCCTCACCTCGTTCCCGAGCATCCGGACCGACCTGCGCAATGCCGGCGCGACCGTCGTCGACGAGCAGGTCGTGACCGACGAGGGGCTGGTCACCAGCCGCAACCCCGACGACCTCGACGCGTTCTGCGCGAAGCTGGTCGAGGAGTTCGCCGAGGGCAGGCACCCGGTGCACCCGGAGGGTGCGACCGCCTGAGCTCCCCACGTACGACGGACGGGGCCGTCCTCCCAGGTGGGAGGGCCGGCCCCGTCGGCGTCGGTCCGGGTCAGCCCTCGACCGGGCCGGGCATCTGCGCGTCGTCCTCGGGGTGCTCGCGACAGCGGTCGGTGTCGGGGCGCACCTCGAGCCGCTCGTCGTCGATCCGTCCGCCGCACACGTCGCAGCGGCCGTACTCGCCCTTGTCGAGGCGGGTCAGCGCCGCGCGCACCCGCCGTGTGCGGGCGCGGCGGGTGTTCTCGTCCAGGTCGTGGGCCATCGTCTCGTAGGCCCGAGCGCCCTCGTCGCCGAAGTCGAGACCGTCGCCGACGCGGTCCTGGCCCGGGGCCGGCCGCTCGGTCGCGACCGTACCGCCCTCCAGCCGGTCCAGCTCCTCGGTCAGCAGGGACCGTGCCCGCTGCGCGTCCATCGGGGTCTCCTCTCCTTGTCGTGGCGACCGTGCCGGCCGCACGCGGACCGGACTACCCCGCCCGCCGTCCGGCACACGCGCACCGTTTCGCTGCCGGAGCCACGGGTAGCCGCGGTCCGGTCGTCGGGCGCGGCCGTCGACCCCCTCGGTCGTGCCCGTCGGTCTCCCGCCCGCCGTCGCACCGACGCGGGACGACCGTGAGGAGCCCCCGTGCCCGACAGCCCGCCCGCTCAGCAGCAGACCCCGCCCGGTGACACCGCGGCGATGACCCCCGAGCCCCGCGACGAGATGCGCGGCTACCGGGGCCGTGACCTGCTCGCCGGCACCGTCGCACTGGTCACCGGCGGCGACTCCGGCATCGGGCGCGCCGTCTGCGTCGCCTTCGCCAAGGAGGGCGCCGACGTCGCCCTGGCCCATCTCGACGAGGACACCGACGCCGAGCACACCGCGCGGCTCGTTCGCGACGAGGGCCGCCGCTGCCTGACCCTGCCCGGTGACCTCGGCGACGCCGGGCACTGCGCCGAGGTCGTGCGCCGCACCGTCGACGAGCTCGGCCGCCTGGACACCGTGGTCAACAACATCGCCACCCAGGACCCCGTCGACGATCTCACCGACATCGACGACGATGCCTGGCTGCGCACCTTCGAGGTGAACATCCACAGCTACTTCCGCGTGACCAAGGCGGCCCTCGCGCACCTGCCCGACGGCGGCGCGATCGTCAACACCGGGTCGATCAACGGGTTGCGCGGCAACAAGAGCCTCATCGACTACTCCGCCACCAAGGGCGCGGTGCAGTCGCTGACGTCCTCGCTCGCCCAGTCGCTGACCCCGCGCGGCATCCGGGTCAACTGCGTCGCACCCGGCCCGGTGTGGACCCCGCTGATCCCGGCGACCATGCCGGAGGAGAAGGTCGAGGGCTTCGGGGAGCAGACCCCGATGGGGCGGCCCGCGTCCCCGGACGAGATCGCCCCGTCCTTCGTGTTCTTCGCCGCGCCGCGGCTGTCCTCGTACTACACCGGGGAGGTGCTCGCCCCGGTCGGTGGTGAGACCCTGCCCGGCTGACACCGGGAGGTCGCGGGGAGGCCCCCGCCGGGGAGGCCCGCACGGGTCAGTCGCCGGTGAGCCGCTCGCGCAGCCGCGACAGCGTGCGGGACAGCAGCCGGGACACGTGCATCTGGGAGATGCCCAGGTCGGCGGCGATCTGGGACTGGGTCCGGTCGCCGTAGAAGCGCAGCACCAGGATGCGGCGCTCGCGCTCGGGCAGCTCGGCCAGCGCCGCCCGCATGCCCGGGCCGTGGGCCGCCAGGTCCAGCGCCGGGTCCTCTCCGCCCAACCGCTCGACGAGCGGCAGGGTCTGACCGGGGCCGTCGCCGTCGCCGACGGGGGCGTCGAGGGACCTGGCGTGGTGCGACTCCAGCGCGCCGAGCGCGTCGACGACCTCGTCGACCGACACGCCGGCCTGCTCGGCGATCTCCGACGGCCGCGGCGGGCGCCCGAGGCGCTGGCCCATCTCGTCGGCGATCCGGCCGACCGCGACGGCCAACTCCTTGAGGTCGCGCGGTACCCGCACCGACCACGAGTGGTCGCGCAGGTGACGCTTCATCTCGCCGCGGATGCTCGGCACCAGGTAGCCCAGCGGGCCCCCGGTCGCCGACCCCGGGTCGTACCGGTCGACCGCCTTGACCAGGCCGAGCATGCCGGCCTGCTCGATGTCCTCGGCGCCCCGGCCGGGAGCGGCGAAGCGCCGGGACAGGTTGCGCACCAGGGGACGGAACTCGGTGATGACGTGGTCGCGCAACGCCGCCCGGCCGGGTGCACCGTCCGGGGTGGCCGCCAGCTGGTGCAGGTCGGGGATGAGGTCGTCGTAGCCGTGGCGGCCGTCGCGGGTGCGCTCCGCGGGCCGGGTGGGAAGTGTGGGACTGTGCATGGTCCCTCGCAATCGCCGATGGCAGTGCGGGGTCCGCTGCGTGTTGAACGGATCTCGGATCGGCTCCCTGGACACGGTACGTATCGGAGCCGGACGATCACCGTAACCCCGGGCCGCGGCCCCCACAACCCGTCGGAGCCGCTGCGGGGCAACGCGGGGACCGCACCCCTCGTCGGGCGCGGCGCGTCCGACGAGGGGTGCGGTCGTCTCCGGGGAGTCGGTGGTCGGTCAGGCGTCGACCTCGGCGACGGTGGCGCCGTCCGCGGCGCGCTGCACCGCCTCGCAGCCCTTGTGCGCCGCCGCCTTCGTCTCGTAGGCCTCGCCGACCGCGACGACCTGTCCGTTGCTCGCCTTGAGCCGGAACCGGAACTTTCCGCCCCGGTCCTCGTACACCTCGAACTTGCCTGCCACAGGGACCTCCTCGTCTCGACCGGTACCCGCGGTTGCTGCGGATGGGGGCGCACGTTAGTCCAGATGGCGTTGCGATGTGGAACGACGCGGCGGGCCCGGGGTCACCGGTCCCGGTGGTCCCGGAGGGGTCTCAGCGGGCTCTCAGCGGGCCGTGACCTTCTCAGGGGCACCACAGCGTCCGGGTCCTAGCGTCCCGGACATGCCGACTGCACTGGTGACCGGAGCGAGCCGAGGGCTCGGCGCCGTCTACGCCCGCGAGCTCGCCGAGCGCGGGTACTCCGTCGTCCTCGTGGCGCGCGACGCCGCCCGCCTCGCCGAGGTCGCCGAGTCCGTCGGCCGGGCCACCGGCGCGATCGTGGAGACGCTGCCCGCCGACCTCACCGACCCGGCGGGGCTGGCGGCCGTCGAGCGCCGGATCACCGACCGGGACCTGCCGGTCGACGTGCTGGTCAACAACGCGGGCGTCGAGACCGACGCGGTGTTCGCCGAGGCGCCGGTCGAGGTGCTCGCCGGCGAGATCGACCTCAACGTGACGGCCCTGATGCGCCTCACCCGCGCGGCG
Organism: Pseudonocardia sp. Ae717_Ps2; assembly: GCF_001932475.1. Taxonomy (NCBI): domain Bacteria; kingdom Bacillati; phylum Actinomycetota; class Actinomycetes; order Pseudonocardiales; family Pseudonocardiaceae; genus Pseudonocardia; species Pseudonocardia sp. Ae717_Ps2. The sequence continues at coordinate 3,882,791 of NZ_MCIS01000001.1, read as the reverse complement.
GTCCCGGCGATGACCGCCCGCGGCCACGGAGGGGTCCTCAACATCGCGAGCGTCGCCGGGTACCTGCCCTCGGGGGGCAACGCCTACGGCGCGTCGAAGTCCTGGGTGCTGGCGTTCAGCGACACCGTCGCGGCGTCGCTGCACGGCACCGGGGTGACCGTGACCGCGGTCGCCGCGGGCCGGATCCGGACCGACGACGACCCGCAGGGCCCGCTGTGGCTCGACCCCTGCGACGTCGTGCGCCGCTCGCTCGACGACCTGGCCCGCGGCCGCACGCTGTCCGCGCCGGGCTGGGTGTACCGGGCGCTGGTCGGCTACCTGGAGGCGCCGCGCACCGCGCTGCGGCTGGCCGCACGGGTCGCGGGCCGGGGCCGGGAGCGCTGTGAGCGGCTGGAGCGGGGGAGCGGGCACACCCGGCCGTCGCCGGTCCCGACGCCGTTCCGCGACGAGCCCGCTCCGTCCCGGCCGCTGCCCGCCGTGGCGGTGGGCCCGGCGACGCCGGTGCCGCCGGTCCTGCCCGAGGAGCCGGTGCGGCCCGCGCACGTCGCCGCCGCGACCGTCCCGGCGCCGCGGGTGTCGGGCACCGGGCCGCTGCCCGTCGTGACCCGTCCGGCCGTGGCAGGGTCCGGGGCCCTCCCGGCCCGCCCGACCGCCGCGCGGGCGGCCACCTCCGCGACGGCCCGCGCCGCCGTCCGCAGGCTGCCCGCCGCCCCCCGTCCGGTGCAGCCGGCCCGCGAGGTCGCGACCGTCCGGCTCGCCGCGGGCTGAGAGCCCCGGGCCGGCTCCGGGGCCGGTTCCGGGCCGTCGGCGGGGACCGCGCGTTCGACGGCGGAAACGGACAGATGTGATGAGGCTCGCGTACCCCCCCCGTTGTCGGAACCCAGAGCCATGCCCTAGCGTTTGCCCGGTCGAAGGGGAGTACTCCCGAACACGGCGTCGCCGTCAATACGGAACCAGGACGAGCTGGTCCCGGTGGCGCCGGTCCATCGCGGTCACCGCGGCGGGCGGAGGAGACCTTCAGCGCCCCTATCTGCGCTGGAGGATCCCGCAATGAACGTTCCCCTCTGGGTGTGGCTGGCGACGGTCGCCGTCGTCATCGGCATGCTCGTGTTCGACTTCGTCGGGCACGCCCGTGACCCGCACGAGCCCACGCTGCGCGAGTCGGCGATCTGGTCGGCCGGCTACATCGCGATCGCCCTGCTGTTCGGTGTCGGTGTCGGTGTCTTCTCGGGCTGGCAGTACGGCGGCGAGTACATGGCCGGCTGGCTGACCGAGAAGGCCCTCTCGGTCGACAACCTGTTCGTCTTCCTGCTGATCATGACCAGCTTCGCGGTGCCGAAGGTGCACCAGCAGAAGGTGCTGCTGATCGGCATCGCGATAGCGATCGTCATGCGCGGTGCGTTCATCGCGGTCGGTGCGGTGATCATCGAGCAGTTCGTCGCGGTGTTCTACCTGTTCGCGATCATCCTGTTCTGGCTCGCCTGGTCCCAGATCCGCGAGGCGCTGTCCTCCGACGACCACGAGCAGGCCGACGCCGGTGACTCGAGGCTCATCCGCCTGGTCCGCAGGGTGCTGCCCACCTCCACCGAGTACGACGGCGCGAAGCTCGTCACCCGCATCGACGGCAAGCGGCTCCTCACCCCGATGGCGCTGGTCATCGTCGCGATCGGGCTGACCGACCTGCTGTTCGCGTTCGACTCGATCCCGGCGATCTTCGGCCTCACCCAGGAGCCGTTCCTGGTGTTCACCGCGAACGCCTTCGCCCTGCTCGGCCTGCGCCAGCTGTACTTCCTGATCGGCGGCCTGCTGGAGCGCCTGATCTACCTGGCGCACGGCCTCTCGGTGATCCTCGCGTTCATCGGCGTCAAGCTCACCCTGCACGCGCTGCACGAGAACAACGTGCCGTTCATCAACGGCGGGCAGCCGGTGCCGGTGCCCGAGGTGCCGATCTGGCTGTCGCTGCTGGTCATCACCGGGACGATCGCCGTCGCCGCCGTCGCGAGCCTGGTGGTCTCGCGCCGCCGCGCCGCCGCGGCCGGTGACGCCCCCTCCGGTGCTGCCGGCACCGGCTCCGGGGGCACCGGCTCCGACGACGGCGGGGCCGCCGGTCACGGCGACGCCACCGGCCACGGCGACGCCACCGGCCACGGCGACGCCACCGGGCACGGCGACGACACCGGGCACGGCGACGACACCGTGCGCGCGGGTCAGAGCCCCAGCACCAGCCGGGCGACCGAGAAGTAGATCAGCAGCCCGGTCGCGTCGACGAGGGTCGTGACCAGGGGAGCGGACACCACCGCCGGGTCGATCCCGACCCGGCGGGCCAGCAGAGGCATCGTCGCTCCGACCGTCGCCGCCCAGCCGCAGATCGCCACCAGGGTCACCGCCACCACGACGGCGACCTGGACCCCGACCAGCAGCGACGCGACGAGCAGGCCGAGCGCGCCGAGCAGGGTGCCCAGCAGCAGCCCGACCCGCAGCTCCCGCCAGACGACGGCGGGCAGGTCGGCCAGCCGCACCTCCCCGACGGCGATCGCCCGGACCGCCGCCGACGCGGACTGGGCACCGGCGTTGCCGCCGGTGCCCACGAGCAGCGGGATGAACAGGGCCAGTGCGGTGACCTGCTCCAGGGCGTCCTCGAAGATCTGGAGCACGTTGACCGTGAGCACCGCGGCGAGCAGCAGCACCGCCAGCCACACCGCGCGGGTGCGCGCCAGCTTCGTGACCCGCACGTACATGTAGTGGCCCGACCACGGGGCCGCACCGGACTGGCGGGCGGTGTCCTCGGTATCGGCGCGCTCCAGGATCTCGACGGCGTCGTCGATGGTGAGCAGGCCCAGCAGCCGGTCCTCGGAGTCGACGACCAGCAGGTCGAGCAGGTTCGCCTCACCCATCAGCCGTGCGGCGTCCTCGGCGGTGTCGGTGGCCCGCACCCGTGGGGCGCCGTCGTCGACGAGGTCGGCGACGGCGTCGTCCGGGCGGGCCAGCACCAGGTCGCGCAGCGAGACGGTGCCGATCACCCGGCGCCCGGCGTCGGTGACGGCGAGGGTGTAGACGGTCTCGGCCCGGGCGCCCTTGCGCCGCACGACGGCCAGCGCCTCGGTCACGCTGCTGTGCAGCGGTACGGCGACGGTCTCCGGGGTCATCACCCGCCCGACCGAGCCGTCGGGGTAGCCCAGCAGCGCCGCGGTCATCTCCCGCTCCGAGGCCGAGAGCCCGGCGAGCACCCGGGTCGCGACCTTCGCCGGGGCCTCGCCGAGCATCCGTGCGCGGTCGTCGGGATCCATGTCCTCGACCAGGGCGGTCACCGCGTCGTCGCGCAGCCCGGCCAGCAGCTCCTGCTGGTCGACCGGGTCGAGCTCCTCGAACACGTCGAGCGCGCGGTCCTTGTCGAGCAGCCGGAACACCCATCCCGCGTCGACCGGTTGCATCCGGGCCAGCGCGTCGGCGATCTCGTGGGCGGGCCGTCCGTCGAGCCGGTCGAGGACTCCGGCGGGGTCGTGGCGTTCGACGAGATCGGTCCAGCGTTCCATGCGGCCGATCCTGCCGCCGGGGCCTGCCGCGTGCAGCGGCGGGAGTATGTCCGTTTCGGTAGGATCGGTGACATCTTCAGCACATCCCGGATGGCTGTGGCCGGGAGCGGGAACCCGGTCGGTGGCACCGAGGAGGTCACGATGTCCGTCACACCCCCGCCCCTGCCGCCGTCGTCGCCCGGCGGTGGGACCGGCGATCCCGATCCGCACCCGTCTGCGCGACCCCTGGACCGCGACGAGGAGCTCCGCCTCTCCGCCCTCGAGCAGGAGCTGCGCCGTTCCGACCCGCGGCTCGACACCGAGCTGACCGCACCGCACCGGCCATCGCGTGCCGCGGGCGGCCGTGCCGACCGGATCCTGCAGGCCGTCGCGATCACCGTGATCGTGCTGGTCCTCGTGCCGGGCGACTGGATCGCCGGGCTGCTGTCGTTCGGGCTGCTGCTCGGCATCCCGGTGGTGATGGCCTGGATCGCGGTCCGGGCGCACCGGGAGAACGTCGCCCGGGAGCAGGCCGAGGGCCGCGACGACGAGCGCCCCTGAGCGCCGGGCCCGCCGCGGCCCGATCGGATCCGGCGCCGTCGGCCGCGTCGACTGCCGGAGCCGCCGTCGAGCACGACGGCACCGTCGGCGGCACCGTCAGCCCGCGGTCGGAGCCGCCGTCGCCGCCTCGGTCGGGTCGGTCGTCGAGCGGACGGCCGGGAGCCCGAGGTGCTCGCGCAGCGTCGTCCCGGTGTAGTCGGTGCGGAACGACCCGCGCTCCTGCAGCAGCGGCACGACCGTGTCGGCGAACTCGTCGAGCCCGCCCGGGGTGACGTGCGGGACGAGCACGTAGCCGTCCGCGGCGTCGGACTGCACGGCGTCGTCGATCGCGTCGGCGACCGTTCGGGGGCTCCCGACGAAGGTGTGCCGCCCGGTCACCTCGATCACCGTCTCCCGCAGCGAGAGGCCCTTCTCCGCGGCGAGGGCGCGCCACTGGTCGGCGACGGCCTTCGGGTCCCGGTACTGGCGCACGCTGGCGCGCCCCTTCGACACCAGCTCGCCCTCGACCGGGTCGAACTCGGGCAGCGGGCCGTCCGGGTCGCGGTCGGACAGGTCGGTGTTCCACAGCTGCTCGGCGAACACGATCGCGGTCTGCGGGCTGACCTGCTGGGAGCGGATCACCTCGGCGCGCTCGGCGGCCTCGGCGTCGGTGTCACCCAGCACGTACGTCGCGGCGGGCAGGATCTTGAGGTCGTCCCAGGCCCGGCCGTAGCGGGCGAGGCGGCCCTTCACGTCGGCGAGGAACGCCCGTCCGGCCTCGGGCTCGGCGTGCCGGGAGAAGATCGCGTCGGCCGACGCGGCGGCGAACTCGCGCCCCTCCTCGGAATCCCCGGCCTGCAGGATCACCGGGCGGCCCTGCGGGCTGCGCGGCAGCGAGAACCGGCCGTGCACGTCGAACTGGTCGGAGGTGTACGCGAACTCGCCGCGGTCGCCTGCGCCGGTGCGCGAGTCCCAGATCGCGGCGGTCGCGGCCAGCTGCTCCTTCGCCCGGGAGTAGCGCTTCTCCTTCGGCAGGAAGCCGCCGCGGCGGAAGTTCTCACCGGTGAACGCGTCCCACGAGGTCACCACGTTCCAGGCGGCCCGGCCGCCGGACAGGTGGTCCAGCGACGCGAACTGGCGGGCGACGTCGTAGGGCTCGGTGAAGGTGGAGTTGATCGTGCCGGCGAGGCCGAGCCGGTCGGTGACCGCCGCCAGGGCGTTCAGGATCGTGAAGGTGTCCGGGCGGCCCATCACGTCGAGGTCGTAGATCTCGCCGCGGTGCTCGCGCAGGCGCAGGCCCTCGGCGAGGAACAGGAAGTCGAACCTCGCCCGTTCGGCCGTCCGCGCGAAGTGCGCGAACGACTCGAACTCGATGTGGCTGCCGGACGCCGGGTCGCTCCAGACCGTGGTGTTGTTGACGCCCGGGAAGTGGGCGGCGAGGTGGATCTGCTTGCGTGGCATGCGTGTCCTCCCGACGTGGCTCCTACCGGTGCAACACCCTCCGGGCCAGGGTGTTCCCGAGCAGCTGCGCGCACTGCACGACGACCACGATGATCGCCACCGTCAGCAGCGTCACCGGCCAGTCGAACTGCTGGTAGCCGTAGGTGATCGCGAAGTCGCCCAGCCCGCCGCCGCCGACGTAACCGGCCATCGCCGACATGTCGACGACCGCGACGAACACGAACGTGTAGCCGAGCACCAGCGGTGCCAGCGCCTCGGGCACGAGCACGCTCCACACGATCCGGAACCGGCTCGCGCCCATCGCCCGCGCCGCCTCGACGACGGCCGGGTCCACCGACACCAGGTTCTGCTCGACGATGCGGCCGATGAAGAACGTCGCCATCGCGACCATGGGGAACAGCACCGAGCGGGTGCCGATCGTCGTGCCCATCACGAGCAGGGTCAGCGGGCCCACGGCGGTGATGAAGATGATGAACGGGATCGGCCGCACGATGTTGACCAGCACGTTCAGCACGCCGAACACGGCGCGGTGCGCGTACAGGCCGCCGGGACGGGTGGTGTGCAGGGCGACGCCGAGCAGCAGCCCGAGCAGCCCGGCCAGCAGCATCGTCCAGAACACCATGTAGGCGGTCTGGAGCACCGACAGCCACAGCACCGGGCTCAGGGTCTCCCAGTCGGCCTTCATGCGGACTCCTCGTCCTGGGTGGTGACGGCGTCCGGGGTGACCCGGGTGATGCGCGAGAGCTCGTCGACACAGGCGTCGACGGCGTCGTCGTCGCCGGTCAGGGCCAGGGTGAGGCTGCCGACGGGGCGACCGGACAGCTCGCGGATGCCGCCGTGCACCACGGTCGCGCGGACCCCGTGCGCGGCCGGGACCCGCGCGATCGCGTCCTGGGCGTCGGCGGCGGCCGAGCCGGGCCCGCCGACGCCGACGGTCACCAGCCGGCCGGGGTGGCGCTCGCGCAGCCGGGCGAGCGTCTCCGGCGACGGCACGTCCTGCAGGACGCCGTGCACGAAGCGGCGCGTCGCCGGGTGCGACGGCGCGGCGAACACGTCGTACACCTCGCCGTCCTCGATGACCCTGCCCTCCTCCATGACCACGACCCGGTCGCACACGTCGGCGACGACCTCCATCTCGTGGGTGATCACGACGACCGTGGTGCCCAGCTCGCGGTTGACCCGGCGCAGCAGGGCCAGCACCTCCCGGGTCGTCTCCGGGTCCAGCGCGCTCGTCGCCTCGTCGGCGAGCAGGATCGACGGCGACGTGGCGAGCGCCCTGGCGATGCCGACCCGCTGCTTCTGTCCACCGGACAGCCGCGCCGGGTAGCGCCCGGCCAGCTCGGCGAGCCCGACGAACTCCAGCAGCTCCGCGACGCGGGCCCGGCGCTCCTCCCGCGAGCGGCCGGCGACGGCGAGCGGGTAGCCGACGTTGCCGGCGACCGTGCGCGAGTTCATCAGCGCGAACTGCTGGAAGATCATCCCGACCTCGCCGCGCAGCTCGCGCAGGCCCCGTTCGGACAGCTCGGAGGTGACCCGCCCGCGCACCGTGACGGTGCCCGACGTCGGCAGCTCCAGTGCGTTGATCATCCGGACGAGCGTGGACTTTCCCGCCCCCGACCAGCCGATCACGCCGGTGATCCCGCCCTCGGCGATGTCGAGGTCCACGTCGTCGACGGCGGTGACCCCCGGGCCGCGGCGGGCCGGGAACGTGCGGGTCGCGCCCGAGAACGAGATCACCGGCTCCGCCATCAGCGTGCCCGCAGCTGCTGCTCGATGCCGGCCAGGGTCTGGCGAAGGTCCTCCGCGGAGTTGTCGCGGAACACACCGCCGTCGCCGAGGTCGCGGCGGGCGGCGGCGAGGACCTCCGGGTCGTGGTAGATCCGGACCAGCGTCGCGTACACCGGGTCGTCGGCCTGGTCGGCCCGGGCGACGAACAGGTTGATGTAGGGCTTGGCCTTCTCCGAGTCCGGGTCCTCCTGGTAGAGGACCTGGTCCTGGGTCAGGTTGGCCGACTGCGCGTAGTTGTTGTTGACGATCGCGGCGTCGGCGCTCGCCAGGTTCGCCGCGGTCTGGGCCGCGTCGACCGGGGTGACGGTGACCTTCGAGGCGGCGCGGTCGATGTCGGCGGGGGTGGAGGTGGTGGTGCCCCCGTCGGTCAGCCTGAGCAGACCGGCGGACTGCAGGACGGTCAGCGCCCGGGCCTGGTTCACCGCGTCGTTCGGGATGACGACCTGCCCGCCCTGCGGGATCTGCGCCAGGTCGGTGTGCTTCGTGGAGTACAGCGGCAGCGGGTACACCGCGGTCGCACCGACCGGTACCAGCGTGTCGTTGTTCTGGACGTTGTAGTTCGCCAGGTACTGCAGGTGCTGGAACTGGTTGAGGTCCAGCTGGCCCTGGGCCAGAGCCGGGTTCGGCTGGTTGTAGTCGGTGAAGTTGGTCAGCTCGACGGTGATCCCCTGGGCGGCGGCCTTGTCGGTGAAGACCTTCCAGTAGGGCTCGGCGCCGTCGGAGACGCCGATCCGGACGGTCCGCGACCCGCTCTCACCACCACCGGACGAGGACTCACCGGGGGCGGAGCAGCCGGCCGCCAGCACGGCGAGCACGGCGACGGGGACCAGCAGGGACAGTGCGCGTGGCAGGCGCATCGGACTTCCTCTCGGCTCCGGCCCCGGGACGGGTCGCGTCCGGGTGCCGGTGCGGCGGTGCAGCGGGGGATGTGCCGGGCACCGGGTACGGCGCCCCGCGGGGGTGACGCCGGGCGGGAGCAGGTGCTCCGGGGGCGTGACCGGGGAGACCGGGCCACCGGACCGGGTCCCGCCGGGTGGGCGCGACCGGCCGCGGCGGGGCGGTCGGCACGATCGGAGAACCTACATCGGACGAACCACCCGGACCGCACCGCCGCGACGAAGCTCACGGTGGCCGGGCGCGCCGCCGTCCGGCGGTTGCGGCGCAGCGGTCGGAGCGGCCACGATCGGGGGGACCGTTCGCGCGTCCGTGGCCCGGGCGGCCGCTCCCGCGTGGGCCGGCCGTCACCGCCGCGACGCGCGACCCGCCACCCGGCCCCGGAACGCCTCCGCCGCCGGGCGCCTCCCGCGGAGACCTGCGCGATGCCCCCCACGGACGTCCTGCCCGCCCCGGGCGCCACCGTCTGGCTCACCGGCCTGCCCAGCGCCGGGAAGTCGACCATCGCCCACGCCTGCGAGCCGGTCCTGCGGGCCCGCGGCCTGCGGGTCGAGGTCCTCGACGGCGACGCCGTCCGCCCGCACCTGGCCGCTGCCCGCGGCTACAGCCGGGAGGACCGGGCGATCAACATCCGTCGGATCGGCTGGGTCGCCGAGCTGCTCGCCCGCAACGGCGTGCTCGTGCTGGTCTCGGCGATCGCGCCGTACGCCGACGTCCGCGACGACGTCCGGCGCGCCCACGCCGCCAACGGCACCGCCTACCTGGAGGTGCACGTCAGCACCCCGGTCGAGGTGGCCGCCTCGCGCGACGTGAAGGGGCTCTACGCCCGGCAGCGGGCCGGGGAGATCAGCGGCCTGACCGGCGTCGACGACCCGTACGAGGTGCCGCCGTCGCCGGACCTGGTGCTGCCCGCCCACACCCAGCCGGTCGCCGACTCGGTGACGCTGCTGGTCGACCATCTCATCGGCCGTGGTCTGGCCGGACCGCGCGACGTCACGACCCGGGAGACCGCATGAGCACCCCGCTGCCACTGCCACGTCTGGACGGCGCCGCCGTCGCCGTCGCACCGCCCGGGGACGGCGCCGGGCACTGGGCGGGCGCCCCGTCGGCCGTCCCTGACGGCGACGGGGGCTACGTGCTCGCCTACCGGCTGCGGGCCCCGCTCGGCGAGGGCCGCGGCCTCGCGGTGGTGCTGGCGCGGTCGGCCGACGGCGTCGCCGTCACCCCGGTCGCCGAGGTCACCAAGGACCGCTTCGGCTCCGAGTCGCTCGAACGGCCCGCGCTGGTGCGCACCGAGCAGGGCCGGTGGCGGCTCTACGTCTCCTGCGCCACACCGGACTCCAAGCACTGGTGGGTCGACGTGCTGGAGGCCGGCACCGTCGAGGAGCTGCCCACCGCGCCCCGGCGCACCGTGCTGCCCGGTGACGACCGGCACGCGGTGAAGGACCCGGTGGTCGTGCGCGAGGGCGGCACCTGGCACCTGTGGGCCTCGGTGCACCCGCTCGAGCTGCCCGGCCACGAGGACCGGATGACCACCGAGCACTACACCTCGCCCGACGGGCTGGCCTGGAGCCACGCGGGCACCGCGCTGCGCCCGCGTCCGGACCGCTGGGACGCCCGCGGCGTCCGGATCTCCGCGGTGTTCCGGGTCGACGGCCGCTGGGCCGCGACCTACGACGGGCGCGCCACCGCGGCGGAGAACTGGGAGGAGCGCACCGGGCTGGCCCTCGGCGGCACCGGTGCGCCGGGTGAGTTCACCGCGGACGGCGACGGCCCGGTCGCCGCCTCCCCGCACGGGGCGGGCGGACTGCGCTACCTGTCGGTGGTGGCCGCCCCCGGTGGCGGCTGGCGGCTGTTCTACGAGGTCACCCGCGCCGACGGGGCGCACGAGCTGCGCACCGAGCTGCTCGGTGCGCCGGTGCCCGTCGCCGGGACGGTCTGAGTGGGTCGGCTGCCCGACTTCCTGCTGCTCGGCGCGCCGAAGTGCGGCACCTCCGCGCTGCACCGTGCGCTGGCCGGCCATCCGGAGCTGTTCCTGTCCGAGCCGAAGGAACCGAAGTTCTTCCTCACCGACGGTCCGCCGCCCACCTCCGGCGGCGGCCCCGGCGACGTCCCGACCTGGGGTGAGCACGTGTGGCGGCATGCCGACTACGAGGCGCTGTTCGACGCCGCCCCGCCCGGTGCGCGCTGCGGCGAGTCGACGGTGTTCTACCTCTACGACACCGTCGCGCAGGACCGGATCGCCCGGCTGCTGCCCCGCGCCCGGCTGGTCGCGGTGCTGCGCGACCCGGTGGAGCGGGCCCACTCGAACTGGGCGCACCTGCGCGGCGCGGGCCTGGAACCGGAGGCCGATTTCCTGACGGCGCTGCGCGACGAGCAGCGCCGCATCGACGCCGGCTGGGCGCACTTCTGGCACTACGCCGCCCAGGGCCGCTACGGGGAGCAGCTCGCGCACCTGGACACGCTGTTCCCCCGGGAGCAGGTGCTGCTGCTGCGCTACCGGGATCTGCGCGACGACCCGGCCGGTACGGCGGACCGGGTGTGCGCCTTCCTCGGCGTCGCGACGGGGGTGGTCACCGGGGTGCCCCGCCACCACGTGCGCCCGGACGTGCACGGCCGCACCGGCGGCCCCACCGCCGAGGAGCGTGCCGCAGCCCTGGCCCTGTTCGCCGACGACGTGCCGCGGGTCGCGGAGCGCACCGGCTGGGACCTGGCCGACTGGCTCCGCTGACCCGGGGCCGGTCGCTCAGCGGGGCGGCTCGGCGAGCAGGCCCCGCCGGCGCAGCTCGGGCAGTACACCCTCGCCGACGCGGTAGGCCTCCTCCAGGTGCGGGTAGCCCGACAGCACGAACTCGTCGATCCCCAGCTCGTGGTACTCGGCGATCCGGTCGGCCACCTCGGTGTGCGACCCGACCAGCGCGGTCCCCGCACCGCCCCGGACCAGACCCACCCCGGCCCAGAGGTTCGGCGCGATCGTCAGCGCGTCGGCCGAGCCGCCGTGCAGCGCGAGCATCCGTTGCTGTCCGACCGACTGGCTGGCCCGCAGGGTCGCCTGGGCGCGCTCGATCTCGGCCGGGTCGAGCGCGTCGAGCAGCCGGGCGGCCTCGGCCCACGCCTCGTCGGCGGTGTCGCGGGTGATCACGTGCAGCCGGATGCCGAAGCGGGGGCTGCGGCCCAGGTCGTCGGCGAGCTTGCGGACCCGCCCGATCTTCTCGGCGACGGCAGCGGGTGGCTCGCCCCAGGTCAGGTAGACGTCGGCGTGCCGGGCGGCGACCGGCAGCGCGGCGTCGGAGGAGCCTCCGAAGTAGACCGGGGGCAGCGGATCCGGCGGGGCGAGGGTGGTGGCGCCGTCGACGTCGTAGTGGGCGCCGGTGAAGTCGAACGGCTCGGGCGACCAGGCGCCGCGCAGCACGGTGAGGAACTCGTCGGTGCGGGCGTAGCGCTCGTCGTGGGAGGCGTGGTCGCCGAAGCGGCGCTGCTCGACGGCGTCCCCGCCGGTGACGATGTTGAGCATCAGCCTGCCGCCGGAGACGCGCTGGTAGGTGGCGGCCATCTGGGCGGCGAGGGTCGGGGAGAGCACACCGGGCCGGAACGCGACGAGGTAGCGCAGCGTGCGGGTCTCGCGCAGCAGCGCCGCGGTGGTCAGCCAGGCGTCCTCGCAGAAGGTCCCGGTCGGGGTGAGGACGCCGTGGAAGCCCTGGGCCTCGGCGGCCCTGGCGATCTGGGCGAGGTAGTCGATGCTCGCCTCGCGGGCCGTCGAGCCGGCCTCGCCGCGGTCGGCGTGCCGGCGGGCGACGATGGTGCGGCCGTCGCCGGAGGTGGGCAGGAACCAGTGCGGGACGATGCTCATCGTGCTCCCGTCCGTCGGTCGGTGGGGGTGCCCGGGATGCCGTCCCGGGCCGCGGCCAGCGTGGTGGCCTCGTAGCGGCGGTCGACGAACGCGCCGACGTCCGCCCGGCCGGGGATCACCCCGGCCTCGGAGAACGCGTCGGCCAGCGCCTGCTGGGAGGCGACGACGGTGTCGTCGAGCGGGACCGGCAGGTCCGGGCCGCGCGCGACGGCCCGCCGGGTGATCGGCAGCGGGATGGTCGTCTCCTCGCTCCACACCCGGGCCCGCTGCTCGCGGTGGGAGTCGGAGTAGACCTGGGCGGCCGCGACCCGGGCCAGGTAGTCGGCCAGTGCGGCGCTGCGGGCCGGGTCGGCGAGGGTGGCGTTGGACGCGACCTGGAAGCCGTAGCCGTTCGCGTTGCCGGTGCCGTCGGCGACGATCCGGGCGCCGTCGTCGAGCTCGGCCTGGGAGGTGTAGGGGTCCCAGACGGCCCAGGCGTCGACGTCGCCCTGGCGGAACGCGCCGTAGGCGTCGGCGGGGGCGAGGAAGGTCAGGTCGACGTCGTCGAGGGTCATCCCGGCGGCCCGCAGCGTGGACAGCACCTGCCCGTGCGCCGACGTGCCCTTCCCGACGGCGATCCGCGCCCCGCGCAGGTCGGCGACGGTGCGGATCGGCGAGTCGCGGCGCACGAGGATCGCGTCGCTGGTGACGTTGCCGCGGTTGGCCGACACGACCTGCACCCGGGCGCGCGCCGCGGCGGCGAAGATCGTCGGGGTGTTGCCGGTGCCGCCGACGTCGATCGCGCCGGCCCGGGCCGCCTCGATCAGCGGGGGACCGGCGGTGAAGGTGCGCCACTCGATCCGGTAGGGCAGGTCGTCGAGGAGGTCGGCGGCCCGCAGCAGTGACCGGGAGCCGCCCTTCTGGTCCCCGACGACGAGGGTCACCCCGGCCAGCGCGGCCGGGTCGACCGGCGGCTGCACCGGGGGCCGGGACACCGGGACCGAGGAGCACCCGGCGAGCACCAGCGCCGCGACCGCGACGGCCAGCACGGTGACCCGCCGGCGCACCCGCGCGGCGGTCGTCGCACCCGCCGCACGGGTCGCGACGACCGCATCCGGGGTGCGACGGGGACGCTCACGCGGCATCGGCGGCGACCCCCAGCTCGTCGAGCACGGTGCGGCGCAGCGCGGCGAGCCGCTCGGGGTCGCGCGGGCGGTCGCCGGGGCGGTGCTCGTCGCCGATGCGGCCGTCGGTCAGCACCAGCACCCGGTCGGCGAGCAGCAGCGCCTCGTCGACGTCGTGGGTCACGAGCAGCACGCCGGGGCGGTGCCGGTGCCACAGGTCGAGGACGAGCCGGTGCATGGTGATGCGGGTCAGCGCGTCCAGCGCGCCGAACGGCTCGTCGAGCAGCAGCAGGTCCGGCTCGCGGACCAGGGCCCGGGCCAGCGACGCCCGCTGGGCCTCGCCGCCGGACAGGGTCAGCGGCCAGGCGTCGGCCCGTGCGGTCAGCCCGACCTCGGCGAGCGCGGCGTCGGCGACCCCGGCGGGGGTGTCGCCGCCCAGGTCGCGGTGCAGGCCGAGGGCGACGTTGTCGCGGACCGTGCGCCACGGCAGCAGCCGCGGCTCCTGGAAGGCCACCGCGACCGAGCCGGGGACCTCGACGGTGCCCGACACCCCGGCGTCGGAGGCGTCGTCGAGGCCGGCGAGCAGCCGCAGCAGCGTCGACTTGCCCGAGCCGGACCGGCCGAGCAGGGCGACGAACTCGCCGTCGCCGATGGTGAGGTCCAGCCGGTCGAGGACCCGGCGGCCGTCGAACTCGCGGACCAGGTCGTGCACGCGGGCGCTCATCGGTCGGCCCCCGCCGGTCCGGCCGGGCGCCAGGCCAGGACACGGCGTTCCAGCCGGCGCACCAGGGCGTCGGTGCCCAGGCCGAGCAGCGCGTACACCGCCAGGCCCACGACGATCACGTCGGTGCGCAGGAACTCGCGGGCGTTCATGATCATGTAGCCGAGTCCGGCGTCGGCCGACGTCGTCTCCGCGACGATGATCGACAGCCAGGCGATCCCCAGTGCCAGGCGCAGGCCGGTGAGGGTGGAGGGCATCGCGCCGGGCAGCACCACGTGGCGCAGCTGCTCGGCGCGGGTGAACCCGGACACCGACGTCGCCTCGATCAGCTTCGGGTCCACCCCGCGGACCCCGGAGTGCACGTTGAGGTACATCGGGAACAGCACGCCGAGCGCGACGAGCAGCACCTTCGGCAGCTCCCCGATGCCGAACCACAGGATGAACAGCGGCACCAGGCCGAGGTGCGGCAGCGTGCGCAGCATCTGCACCGGCGGGTCCACGAGCAGCCCGCCCCAGCGCGAGAGCCCCGAGACCACGCCGAGCCCGACCCCGACGACCAGGCCGAGGACCAGCCCGGTCGTGACCCGGGCGAGCGAGACCAGCAGCCCCTCGGGCAGCTCCCCGCTGCGGGTGAGGTCGACGGCGGCGGTCACCACCCGCAGGGGCGAGGCGAGCTCGTCCTCGGCGAGCAGCCCGGTCGACGACGCGAGCTGCCACGCGACGATCAGGGCGACCGGGGAGATCCAGCGGCGCAGGTCGGGGCGGCGCCGGGTCCGGCGGGCGACGGGTGCGACGACGGGTGACGACGGCGTGGCGGATGGTGCACCGGCGTCGGCCGGTGCGGGGGTCCAGGTCGTGGACACGATGGCTCCCGGGATTCACGGTGATGACAGGGGTGGGCAGGGGTGGGCGCACGACGGGGCGGCCCGCGGCACGGGCGGCACGGCGCGGCGGGATCGCCGCGGTCAGCGACAGGTGCAGCCGGCGAGGCGGAGCAGGTCCACGTGGCGACGACGGGTGAGGTCCCGGCCCGGACCGACGGCGACCGTGCGTGACGGGGTGCGCCGGCCGGTGTTCATGCCACCAGGTGACCACGGCGTCCGGACCTTCACAAAACGGTGTCCGGACCGCGGGACGGGTGACAGGAGGTGTGCGGACCGCCGGCTCCCGTGCGTCCCGCTGGGTGGGATCTCAGGCCCGGGTGGCCCATTCCCGCGCCAGCAGCTCCTGCGAGGCGACCCGGTCGGTGTGCCGGTGGGTGATGGTGGTCAGGAGCAGCTCGTCGGCGCCGGTGACGGCGCGCAGCCGCTCCAGACCGTCGGCGACGGCGGCCGGCCCGCCGACGAGGCGGGTCGCGACCCGGTCGGTCACCAGCGCCGGGTCGGCCGGGAGTGCCACGGCGTCCTCGGGGCGGGGGTAGGGGATGGCGCCCACCCCGGTGCGGATGCTGTGCACCCACGGGGCGAAGCCCGCCGCGATCCGGGCGGCGTGCGCGTCGTCGGTGCCCACGACGACGTCCGCGGACACCATCACGTGCGGTCGGTCCAGCCGGTCCGACGGCCGGAACGCCTCCCGGTAGGCGGCCACGGCGTCGAGCACCGTTGCCGGGCTGACGTGGTAGTTCGCCGCGAACGGCAGCCCACGGCGCCCGGCGAGCACGGCGCTCTCCCCGCCGCTGGAGCCGAGCACCCAGGTCTGCAGGCCGGCCCCCTCGCCGGGGACGGCCCGGACCTGCACCCCGCCCGGGGCCCAGGTGCCGGCGATCAGCCCCTCGACGGCGTCGAGGAACGCCTCGTACGGCGGCGCCTGCGCCCCCGGCTGGCGCAGCGCGACCGTCGTGGCGCGGAACCGGGGCGAGGTCGCGAGCGCGGCGAGCGACACCGGGGCGGGGATCAGCACGCCGTCGACCACGCGGTCGCCGCGTCCGTCCGGTTCGCGGGCCGGCGGGCGCGGCCCGCCGGAGCGGCCGAGTCCGAGGTCGATCCGGCCGGGGTGCAGCCCGTCGAGGGTCCCGAAGTCCTCCACCACCGACAGCGGGGTCCGGTGGCCGGTCTGCACCGCCCCCGAACCGACCCGGATCGTGGTGGTCGCGGCGGCGACGGCGCCCATCAGGACGGCGGGCGATGCCCCCGCGACGCCCGGGTTGAGGTGGTGCTCGGCGAGCCAGAACCGGGCGTAGCCGGCCCGTTCGGCGGAGCGGGCCAGGTCGAGGGTGTCCCGCAGGGCGTCGGCGACGGTCGAACCGGCCGGCACCGGGGAGAGGTCGAGTACGGACAGCGGTACGGGCACGACGGCAGACCTCCGGACGTGCCCGGGGCGGTCGCGACGACCGGGCCGGGCGAGGGGTGTGCGCTCCCGGCGAGCCCGACGCGGGACGTGGGCGGGCCGGGGCGCGGGTCGGGCGGTGCGCTCCGAGCGGGTCCGGCCCGGGGCGACGCCGTCGCCCGCCGATCCTCACCCCGCGCGCGACGGGGGCGCAACCCCGGTGCTGCTTGCTACCGTCGACGTCGTGCCGGCCGCCCCGCCGCGCCGCCCGTCCGCGGGACCGCGCGACGGCCCGGTCCGGCCGGGACGCCCCCGGCGCACCCGCGCTCCGCCGGCGCCCGGCCCCACCCGGCACGTCCGATGACGACGCGTGCGGCGCGGCCGCGCGTGAGGCGGTGCTTCCCATGAGGTTCCAGGTTCTCGACATCGTTCCGCACGCCCCGCACCCGGTGACCGGCGAGATCGTCGACACCCACGAGCGACTGCGTCGGGTGGTGGACACCGCGGTGCTCGCCGAGCGGCTGGGGTTCGACTCCTACGCCGTCGGCGAGCGGCACGCCGGAGAGTTCGTCTCGTCCGCGCCCACCGTGCTGCTGGGAGCGATCGCCCAGGCCACGTCCCGGATCCTGCTCTCCACCGGGGTGACGGTGCTGTCGCTGCTCGACCCGGTCCGTGTGGCCGAGGACTACGCGACGGTCGACCAGCTCTCCGGCGGCCGGCTGGAGATCGTGATCGGGAAGGGCAACGAGGACCGGCACTTCCCGATGTTCGGGCTCGAGCTCGGCCGCCAGTACGAGTACCTCACCGAGAACTACGAGCTGCTGCGCCGCCTGCTGCGTGAGGACGGGGTGGACTGGAAGGGCACCCACCACGCCGACCTGGCGGGCGTGACGACCTTCCCACGGCCGTTCGCGGGCCCGTTCCGGATCTGGCACGGCTCGGCGACCTCGACCGTCGCCGTCGACCTCGCCGCCCGCTGGGGCGACCCGATCTTCTCGGCGAACGCGCTGCAGCCGCGGGAGAACTACCGCGTCCTCATCGACCGCTACCGGGAGAAGCTCGTCGAGCACGGCCACGACCCGGCGCTGGGCTACGTCGGCTCCGGCTCGGGCGGGCTGTTCCTCGCCGACACCGACGCCGAGGCGATCGCGGAGTACCGCCCGGTCTACGAGGGGTTCGCCGCGAAGATGCGGGCCGCGCACGCCGGGGACGACCGTCCGGGCAAGGCCACCTCGTTCGCGACCGTCGAGGAGGCGGTGGCGCACGGCCCCGCGCTGGTCGGGAGCCCGGAGCGGGTCGCGGCGAAGATCCTCGACTACCACGGGGCCTACGGCCACGACGTCCAGTCGGTGTCGGTCAACCCGGTGCTGCCCTACGCACGCCAGCACGAGGTGCTGACCCGGTTCGCGACCGAGGTGGTGCCGCTGGTGCGTCGCGAGGTGTCGACGACGCTGTGGGGCCCCGACGACGCCGGCCGTGCGGCCGGGTTCACCGCCGCCGCCTGACCCCGGCCCCTCCCACCGGCCGGTGCCCGGCGCGACGGGCGGGCCGGTCGCACTGGTCCAGCGCGACCGGCCCGCCCGTGCGGTGCGGGGAGCGGGACGGCGGTGCCGGGTCAGCCGGCGTCGGGCAGCGCCACCGGGGTCCAGTCGTTGGCGAACTCCAGGCCGCTGCGCTCGAACAGCTGGGTGACCGGGCACCGCCGCGCGGTCTCCGACACCAGCCGCTCGAACTGCTCGGGCGTCGCGTCGGTCTCGACGGTGGCCCGGACCTGCACCCGGTCGAAGTTGGCGTTGCCCTCGGCGCCACCGACGAGCACCGCGGTGTCGAGGTCACCGCGCACCTCGAAGGTCCAGTGGCCCAGGCGGATCCCCAGGTCCTTCGCGACCAGGCTCGCCGTCACCTGGTTGCACGAGGTCAGGGAGCCGAGTGCGTAGAACAGCGGGCTGGGCGCGGAGTCGGCGCCGCCGAAGGCCGGGTAGGCGTCGGCGGTGAAGACGTGCCCGACGTCGCCCTCGGGGCGCAGGGTCTGGAAGACCCCGGTGCCCTCGGAGTGCACGACGAACGGAACGACGGTCTGCTTCGGACGGACTGCGGTCATGGGTGTCCTCCCGGACGAGGTCGGTGCGGCGGGAACGGGCGTGCGCGCAGCGGGCCGGCACCGCCGCCGGGCGGGGGTGCGGTGGGGCTGCGGGCCGAGGGGGTGACCGGGTCAGCGACAGAGTGCGGACCGGGTACGACCCAGGTCCACGTGCAGGCGCGCGACGAGACGCGCGGTTCCGGTCATGGGAGCGATCGTGTCTGATCCGCTCCACGGGCGGCAAGCCACGCCCGCCCCCCCCGTCCGGTCGGTGGACGAACGACGGTCGCGGTCCGGACAACGTGGGTCTCCGCCCCGCCGGTCGGGAGACCGGGACGGTCCGGCCGGTGTTACGGGGCCGGTGCGTGGTGTTCCTGACAGTGGGTCCGTCCTTGTCCGCGGCACAGCCGTCCGGTATCTGTTCTACGGTGCCGCGGGGACGACGGCAGGACGCGCGACGTCCGGCCACCGTCCCCCGTGCACGGTCGGCTGCCGCTGACCGTGCACGCCCCGTCCGGCCCGCCGGCCCCTGCTCCCGCGGGCCCCGGTGGAGGGCGAGCTGCACCCGAACCGTGACCGGCGAGCCCTCAGACGACGGAGCCCTCGTCCGCACCCGTGCCGACGGCCGCGCCTGCGGCCGCCCCCGGCACGTCGTCCGCGCGCGGACGACCCGGCCCACCCCGGCGCCGGTCCGCGCCCCGTGCCCGCCGAGAGGTCCACCGTGTCCGCGTCCACCGACACTCCGTCCGGTGCGGCTCGTGCCGCACCCCCGTCCCCGCGCCGCCTGGCGTTCGACCCCCGTACCGCGCTGCTGCCGGTCCTGTCGGTGCTGGTGTTCCTCGCCGTCTGGCAGGCCGCCGCGGCGAGCGGGGTCTGGAACGAGACGTTCGTGCCGTACCCGTCGACGGTGTGGCGCGCGTTCGTGGAGGTGTCGACCACCCACGACGGCACCCGCGGCTACGGCGGCTACCTGCTGTGGGAGCACCTCTACATGACCCTGCGCCGGGTCCTGGCCGGTGTCGTCCTCGGTGTGGTCGTCGGTGTGCTGGTCGGTCTGCTCATGGGCACCGTCGGCTGGGTCCGCCGGGTCCTGGAGCCGTGGCTGACGTTCCTGCGGGCACTGCCGCCGCTGGCGTACCTCTTCCTGCTGGTCATCTGGCTGGGCATCGACGAGGCACCGAAGATCACCCTGCTCGCGCTCGCCGCCTTCCCACCGGCGGCCGTCGCCACCACGGCGGCCGTCGCCGCCGCACCGGTCGGGCTGGTCGAGGCGGCCCGCGCGCTCGGCGCGACCCGCGGCCAGGTGGTGCGGGACGTCATCGTCCCGTCGGCGCTGCCGGAGACCTTCACCGGCATCCGGCTGGCCGTCGGCATCGCCTATTCCTCGGTCGTCGCGGCCGAGCTGTTCAACGGCATCCCCGGCATCGGCGGGATGGTCAAGGACGCCAGCAACTACAACAACACCCCGGTCGTGCTCGTCGGCATCTTCGCGATCGGCATCTCCGGCCTGGTGATCGACGCGCTGCTGCGCGCCGTCGAGCGCCGCACCGTTCCGTGGAGGGGACGAGCATGACCATCCGCACCCGACTGACCGCACTGCTCGTGGGCCTGCTGGCTGTCGGCGTCCTCGCCGGCTGCGCCGTCGGCCCTGCCGGGCAGGACTCCGGCAAGCCGACCATCCGCATCGCCTACCAGAGCTTCCCCAGCGGCGACCTGGTCGCCAAGCACAACCGCTGGCTGGAGGACGCCCTGCCCGACTGGAACGTGCAGTGGACCAAGTTCGACTCCGGCGCGGACATCAACACCGCGTTCGTCGCCGGTGAGCTGGACTTCGGTGCGATCGGGTCCAGCCCGGTCGCCCGCGGGCTCTCCGCGCCGCTGAACATCCCGTACCAGGTCGCGTTCGTGCTCGACGTCGCCGGCGACAACGAGGCGCTCGTCGCCCGCAACGCCACCGGGATCACCGACGTCGCGGGGCTGCGCGGCAAGCGGGTCGCCACCGCGTTCGCGTCCACCTCGCACTACAGCCTGCTCGCCGCCCTCGACCGTGCCGGTCTGAAGCCCACCGACGTGCAGCTGATCGACCTGCAGCCGCAGGCCGCGCTGGCTGCCTGGGAGCGCGGCGACGTCGACGCCGTCTACACCTGGCTGCCGACCCTCGACGAGCTCCGCAAGACCGGGAAGACCCTGGTCACCAGCCGCGAGCTGGCCACGGCCGGCAAGCCGACCCTCGACCTGGGGGGTGGTCTCCACCCCGTTCGCCGAGCAGCACCCCGAGGTCGTCGACACCTGGCGCAAGGTCGAGGCCCGCGCCCTGGAGACCGTGCGCAACGACCCGCAGGCCGCCGCGCAGGCCGTCGCCGCCGAGATCGGCACGACCCCCGAGAACGCCGCGTCCCAGCTGAAGCAGGGCGTGTTCCTGTCCCCGCAGGAGCTGGCCTCCGCCGAGTGGCTCGGCACCGACGGCGCCCCGGGCAACCTCGCCCAGAACCTGCAGAGCGCCGCCCAGTTCCTCGCCGCGCAGAAGCAGATCCCCACGGCGCCGGACCTCGCGACCTTCCAGAAGGCGATCTACACGAAGGGTCTCCCGGATGTCCTCGCCGCAGGCTGACACCGACGCCGACACCGACACTGATACGGACCCCGACACCGGGGCCGCGGCGGGGGAGGGAGTGCCGGCGATCGCCGCGTCCGGGCTCGGGCACTCCTACCCGGGCCGCCGGGACCGGGTCCACGCGCTCGGACCGCTCGACCTGACCGTCGAGCGCGGCGAGTTCCTGGTGCTGGTCGGGGCCTCGGGCTGCGGCAAGTCGACTCTGCTCCGGCTGGTCGCCGGGTTCGAGCGGCCCACCGACGGGACGCTGACCGTCGCCGGCCGGGCACCCGAGCCGGGTGTCGGCGCCGGCGTGGTGTTCCAGCAGCCGCGGCTGTTCCCGTGGCGCAGCGTCGGCGGCAACGTCGACCTCGCCCTGAAGTACGCGGGGGTGAACCTGTCCGACCGTCCCGTGGCCCGCGAGGGGCTGCTGGAGCGGGTCGGGCTCACCGGTGTCGCGGACCGGCGGATCTGGGAGATCTCCGGCGGCCAGCAGCAGCGGGTCGCGATCGCCAGGGCGCTGGCCGCCGACCGGGACCTGCTGCTGCTCGACGAGCCCTTCGGCGCGCTCGACGCGCTCACCCGCGAACGCCTGCAGGACGACGTGCGCCGGGTCAGCCACGAGACCGGCCGGACCAGCGTGTTCGTCACCCACTCCGCCGACGAGGCGGTGTTCCTCGGCTCCCGGGTCGTGGTGCTCACCGCCCGCCCCGGACGGATCGCGCTGGACCTGCGGATCGACCTGCCGCGCTCCGGTGTGGACGCCGAGGCGCTGCGCGGCTCGCCGGAGTTCGCCGAGCTGCGGGCCCGGGTCGGGGCGGCGGTGAAGGAGGCCGCCGCGACCTGAGCACCCCGCTCCGCGGCGCGGGTGGGTCGTCCGGCGATCCGCCCGCGCCGACGGGGTGCGCCACTGCGCCCGGGCACCGTGCCGTCCCACTGTGATGCCACGACCGATCTCCCGGTCCGCGCTTGACACCGGATCGGTGCGTCGGCTGCAGTGGTGAGGTCCATCCAGAGCGGTCGAGAGTCCCGGCTCGTCGACGCCGCAGCAACCCGCCCCGTTCCGGGCAGGGTGCTACCGCCGGGTCCGATGGGAGACCCCGATGCCCCACCGCCCCGCGAGGCACCGGCCCGACGCCGGGCAGCGGGCCCGGATCCGGCTGCGCTGGGTCCGTCGCCGGCACGTCGACCTGTGCCGCACCGGCGCCGCGCTCTGTCGCTGACCTCTCCACCCGTGCCCCGCACCGGACCGCCCGCCACCGCGGCCGGCCGGTCCCCGCCTGCCCGAGGGCAGCGCTCGCACCGAGAGGTCCCCACCGTGACCGCGCTCCACCCCGCCCCGCCCACCACCTCCGCCCGCCCGGAGGTCCGCTGGGTCGCCTACACCGACCCGCTCGTCCGCCCGATGCTGGTCGAGCTCGACCAGGAGTACGGCGTCCGCTACGGCCACACCCTCGGCGACCTCGACGCCGAGACCCTCCGCGAGGCGAGCCGGTTCGCCCCACCGTCCGGCGGGGTGGTCCTGCTGCTCGACGGCGGTACCCCCGTCGCGGGGGGCGCCTTCCGCCGGTGGGACTCCGACACCGCCGAGCTCAAGCGGATCTGGACCGGCTCGGCGTACCGCCGCCGCGGCCTGGCCCGCCGGGTGCTCACCGAGCTGGAGGACACGATCGCCGCCCGCGGCTACCGGCGCATCTACCTGACGACCGGTCCGCGCCAGCCCGAGGCCCGCCACCTCTACCTCGCCGCGGGCTACACGCCGCTCTACGACCGGACCCTGCACCCGGAGACGGTCGGGCCGCACCCGTTCGAGAAGTACCTGACCGGGGGCTTCGCGTGAGCAGCCGCACCGAGGCCCGGGCCGCCCCGGGCGCCGTCCCGCCCACCGGGGACGACGACGCCGGCCTGCGGGTCGTCCCGGCCCGGCACCCGTGGCGGTGGGCGGGGACCGCGGTGGTGGCGGTCCTGGCCGCGATGGCGGTCAACGCGCTGGTCACCAACCCGGCCTGGGACTGGCCGACCGTCGGCCGCTATCTGTTCGCCCCGTCCATCGTGAACGCGGTGCTGCTGACGCTGCAGCTCACGGTGCTCGGCATCGTCGTCGGGTTCGTGCTCGGCACGGTGCTCGCGGTGATGCGGCTCTCGCCCAACCCGCTGCTGCGCTCGGTCAGCTGGACCTACATCTGGATCTTCCGGTCCGTGCCGCTGATCCTGCAGCTGCTGTTCTGGTACAACCTCGCCCTGCTCTACGACCGGCTCTCGATCGGCATCCCGTTCGGTCCGTCGTTCGTCGAGTTCGGCACGATGGAGCTGGTCAGCCCGGTCACCGCCGCGGTGCTGGGGCTCGGCCTGCACCAGGCCGCCTACGCCGCCGAGGTCGTGCGCTCGGGGTTCCTGGGCGTCGACGCCGGCCAGCTGGAGGCCGCCACCGCGCTCGGCATCCCGGCCTGGCGCCGGTTCCGGCGGATCCAGCTGCCGCAGGCGATGCGGATCATCGTCCCGACCGCGGCGAACGAGCTGATCGGCCTGGTCAAGGGCACCTCGGTGGTCTACATCATGGCGCTGTCCGAGCTCTTCTACCAGGTGCAGGTCATCTACACCCGGACCGGACGGGTCATCCCGATGCTGCTGGTCGCCGCCGTCTGGTACCTGGTGCTGACCAGTGCGCTGTCGGTCGGCCAGTTCTACGTCGAGCGGTACTACGCCCGCGGCGCGCAGCGCACGCTGCCACCGACCCCGTTGCAACGCGCGCGGGCCGCGGTGTCCGGACGGCGCCGGCGGGGGGCCACGGCATGACCGCCGCCGGCACTGCCCCGATGGTGGAGCTGCGCGGGGTGCACAAGAGCTTCGGTCCGCTGCCGGTGCTGCGCGGGGTCGACCTGACCGTCGCCCCCGGCGAGGTCACCGTCGTCATCGGGCCGTCCGGGTCGGGCAAGTCCACCCTGCTGCGCACCATCAACCACCTGGAGAAGGTCGACCGCGGCACGGTCCGGGTCGGCGGCGAGCTGATCGGCTACCGGCGGGTCGGCGACCGGTTGCACGAACTGCCGGAGCGGCGCATCCTGCGCCGGCGCAGCCGGATCGGCTTCGTGTTCCAGAGCTTCAACCTGTTCGCCCACCTGACGGTGCTGGAGAACGTCGTCGAGGCGCCGCTGTCGGCGCAACGCCGCGACCGTGCCACCGTCCACGCCGAGGCCCGTGAGCTGCTCGCCCGGGTCGGGCTCGCCGACAAGGCCGACGAGTACCCGCGGCGGCTCTCGGGCGGTCAGCAGCAGCGCGTCGCGATCGCCCGCGCGCTCGCCCTGCACCCGCAGCTGCTGCTGTTCGACGAACCGACCTCCGCGCTCGACCCGGAGCTCGTCGGCGAGGTCCTCGAGGTCATCTCCGATCTCGCCCGGGACGGCACGACGATGGTCGTGGTCACCCACGAGATCGGCTTCGCCCGCGAGGTCGCCGACACCGTCGTGTTCCTCGACGAGGGCCGCGTCGTCGAGTCCGGCCCGCCCGCCGCGGTGCTCGACACCCCGCGTGAACCCCGTACCCGCGCCTTCCTCGGCGCGGTCCTGCGCTGACCCCGGTCTGCGCCGACCTCCCCACAGGAGTATCGATGTCCCGGATCCCCCGGCCGCTGCGCCACCTGCGCCTCGCGGCCGTCGCCCTCGTCCTGCCCCTGGTCGCCGCCGTCGGCTGCGCCGGCGCCGATCCCGACCAGGCCGCCCCGGTGGACCCCGGGACGGCGGTGAACACCAGCCCGGAGCAGAACCGTGTCCGTGCGGACCGCATCGAGGCCATCGCCGCGACGGTCCCCGCCGCGGTCCGCGAGTCGGGAGAGCTCACCGTGGCCACCACCGGCAGCGGGAACCCGCCGCTGTCCTTCCGCGCCGACGACGACCGCACCGTCATCGGCGTCGAGCCGGACCTGGCCCAGCTCGTCGCGGACACGCTCGGGCTGCGGCTCGACCTGCAGCCGACGTCGTGGGAGAACCTGTTCCTCGGGGTCGAGTCCGGCACCTACGACGCGGGGTTCTCCAACATCACCGTGACCGAGGAGCGCAAGGACAAGTACGACTTCGCGACCTACCGCGTCGACACCGTCACCTTCGAGGCCCGCAACGCGGGGAGGGTGGAGCGGATCGAGAAGCCCGCCGACATCTCCGGGCTCACCATCGGTGTCGCGCCCGGCACCAACCAGGAGCAGATCCTGGTCGAGTGGAACCGGCAGAACGAGGCGGCGGGGGTCGCACCGGCGACGATCCAGTACTACCAGAACACCGGTGACTACTACCTCGCCCTGGACTCCGGACGCCTCGACGCCTACCTCGGCCCGAACCCCGGCGTCGCCTACCACGTCGCCACCGGTGGCACGACGAAGGCGGTCGGCTCGCTCAACGGCGGCGGCGGGGGAGTGCAGGCCGACATCGCGGCCATGACCCGCCGCGGCGACGGGCTGGTCGGCCCGATCCACGAGGCGATCGACGCGCTCATCGCGAGCGGCAAGTACGGCGAGGTGCTGGCGCGGTGGCACCTGGAGAACGAGGCGCTGCAGGACTCCCGGATCAACCCGCCCGGGCTGCCGCGCCGGGCGGCGTCCTGAGCGGCGAGCGGTCAGCCGGCCGGGGGCGGGTGGTCCCCGGCCGGCGGCAGCACCGCGGCCAGCGCCGCGCTGGCCGTCTCGACCAGCCGGGGGTCGGCCCCGGCCCGGACCCGCAGGTGCAGCGGCTCCGACGGCGCCCCGGGCAGGTCGGTGCACTCCTCCAGCCCCTCGGGCGGGTCGCCCAGCCCGGCGACGAGCGCGACCCCCAGACCACCGCGCACCGCGTTCAGCACCCCGGCGAGGTAGGCGGCCTCCCCGACGACGGTCGCCGCCATCCCGGCGGCGGACAGCGTCTGCAGGGCGCGACGCCGGATGGTGCACGGCGAGTCGATCACGACCAGCGGCACCGGACCGTCCGCGGGACGACGCCAGCCCGGCGCCGCGTACCAGGTCAGCGGGATCGCCCCGGCGGCGACGCCGGGGCCCTCGACCACGTCGCCGATGTACATCGCCAGATCGAGCGTGCCGCGGTCGACGGCGTCGTTCAGCCGGCTGGAGCGGTCGAGCCGGAAGCGCACCGCGGTACCGGGGAACACCTCCTGCAGCCGCTCCATGACCCGGGGCAGCAGCTCGTCCGCGGCGTGCTCGGTGGAGCCCAGCACCAGGGACTCGCGGGTGTCGCCGACGCCGAGACGGCGCAGTGCGTCGTCGTGGGCGGCCAGGATGCGACGGGCCTCGCCGAGCAGCGCCTCGCCCTCGGCGGTGAACCGGCTGACCCGGCCGTCCTTGCGGACCAGCGGGCGTCCGACGGCCTTCTCCAGGCGACGGACGTGCTGGCTGACCGCGGACTGGGACAACGTCAGGGACTGCGCCGCGCGGTGGAACCCGCCCTGGTCGGCGACGGCGACGATGCTCCGCAGCGCGGTGATGTCGAGGACGGCGGGCACGGTACCGAGGCTACCGACAATGATCGCGGATCGCGATCGGTTGTGATGCGCATTCGTCGTTGGACCCGGGCGCCCCGGCCGTCTGTGATGGTGGGCATGACCCGCCCGCGCTCCGCGACCCCCGGCCGGCACGTTCCGGCCGCCGTCGCGTGCCGTGACGGCGGGCTCACGCGTCGCCGGGTCGTCGACCACGGCACCGTCTGCTCCGCGGCCTGTCCGGCCCGCTGAACCACGGGTCGGTCGCGACCCGTCCGGAGCGCGCGGCCCCGGTCGCCCTCCGCCGGCCCTCCCCGGGCCGGTGTCCTCCGGCGTCACCCGAGACGACGTCACCCGAGAAAGAGATGAGTCCTCCATGACTGCAGTCGGCACGACCCCGGTCCTCGCGTCCTGGACCGAGCCCGAGGGCATCCGTCCCCGCGGCACCGTCGTCGTCCCGGGCCGCGGCGAGCACGCCGCGGTCTACGAGCGGTTCGGCAGGCGCATCGCCGCCGACGGCTACCGCGTCTGGGCGGTCAGCGACCCCACCGTCGACGCCGCCCGCACCCTGGGTCAGATCCGC
The DNA here is from genome assembly GCF_001932475.1 of Pseudonocardia sp. Ae717_Ps2. Taxonomy (NCBI): domain Bacteria; kingdom Bacillati; phylum Actinomycetota; class Actinomycetes; order Pseudonocardiales; family Pseudonocardiaceae; genus Pseudonocardia; species Pseudonocardia sp. Ae717_Ps2. Next base: position 3,855,944 of record NZ_MCIS01000001.1, on the reverse strand, counting down.
TCGCTGCTCGACCGCACCCCGTCCGAGGAGCCGGGTGAGGCCGGTCCGCCGCCGCGGGTGCTGGTCGGCTCCGACACCGGCGCGCTGTTCGCGGCCGGGCTGGTCGCCGACGGCGCGGCCGGCATCGACGGCCTCGTGCTGGCCGGGCTCCCGCTGCACACCACCCCGGGCGCACCGGACTGGGCCGACGAGCTCGCGCTGCGCACGTCCTGCCCGACCCATCGCGGCCGCCTCGACGCCGACGACACCGTCCGCCGCGGCGCGCTCACCGGCCGGCTCCCCGACGGCTGGGTCGACCGGGCCCGCCCGGCCGCGATCGGGGTGCCGGTCCTCGGCCTGCACGGCGCCGCCGACGCGGTCAGCCCGCTCGCCGACGTCCGCGACTTCTACGCCGCCCTCCCGGACGGGGAGCTGGTCGGCGTCGCCGGCGGTGTGCACGACGCCCTCAACGACGCGACCCACCGCATCGCCGCCGCCACCGCGGTGCTGTTCCTGGAGCGGCTGCGTGTCGGGTCCCCGCTGGCCCGGGTCGAGGTCGCGGCGGTGCCGCGGTGACGCGTTACGTCGTGGTCGGCGCCGGGGCGGTCGGCGCCACGCTGGCCGCCGAGCTGCACCTCGCCGGGCGCGAGGTCGTGCTCGTCGCCCGCGGTGCGCAGCTCGCCGCGCTCCGCGGCGGCCTGCGGTACCTGCGTCCCGAGGGGGAGCGGCGGGTCGGCGTACCCGCCGCCGCGCAGGACGAGGTGACCCTGCGCGCCGACGACGTGCTCCTGCTGGCCACGAAGGCCCAGGACGCCGACGCGGCGCTGGCCCACTGGGCCGCACGCCCGGTCGCCGACGGCACCGCGGCCGTGTCGCTCCCGGTCGTCGTGCTGCAGAACGGCCTGGACACCGAGCGGGCCGCGCTGCGCCGGTTCACGACCGTGTACGGCGCCGTCGTGCGCTCGCCGACGGCCTACCTCACCCCCGGCGAGGTCGTCTCGCCGGGCGCACCCGCGGCCGGGCTGGTCTGGCTCGGCCGGTACCCGGCGGGCCGCGACGCGCGCGCCGAGGAGATCGCCGCCGACCTGACCGCGGCCCGCCACCCCACCCAGCTCGTCGACGACGTGCCGCGCTGGAAGGCGGGCAAGCTCCCGCAGGTGCTGGGCAACGCGCTCGACGCGCTCTACCCGCCGGGGCGACTGCGTGAGCGGGCCGCGGCCGCGCTGCGCGCCGAGGCCCGCGAGGTGTACCGGGCCGCGGGCGTCGACCCGGCCGACCACCGTGCGGAGTCCACCGCGGACCTCGGTTCGCTGGTGGTGCGGCCGGTGCCCGGAGCACCGGCCGCGGGGCGTTCCACCTGGCAGAGCCTGCGCCGCGGGGTGAGCCCGGAGACCGACTTCCTCAACGGCGAGATCGTGCTGCTCGCCGGTCTGCACGGCACCACGGCGCCGCGCAACGCCGCCGTCGCGGACCGGGTGCGCCGCGCCGTCGCCGACGGGGCCGGGGCGCACGACCTCGACGACGCCGACCTGGCCGCGACCCTGCCCTCGGTGTCCGTGCTCGTCGACGCGGGTGCGCTGGCCGCCGAGCTGGCGGGGGACACCCCGCCGGTGCTGCTCGACGTCCGCTGGGCCCTCGGCGACCCGCACGGGCGCGAGCACCACCGTGCCGGGCACCTGCCCGGCGCGGTGTACGTGCCGCTGGACACCGAGCTCGCCGCGCACTCCGACGACCCCCGCGACGGCCGCCACCCACTGCCCGACGTCGCGGCCCTGCAGACGGCGGCGCGGCGCTGGGGCGTGCGCGCCGACCGCCCGGTCGTGGTGTACGACGCCACCGGCGGGCTCGCCGCCGGGCGCGCGTGGTGGTTGCTGCGCTGGGCCGGGCACGACGACGTCCGGCTGCTCGACGGCGGCCTGGCCGCCTGGACCGCCGCGGGCCTGCCCGTCGAGTCCGGGGACGTGCCCGACCCCGAGCCCGGCGACGTCGTGCTCACCGGCGGCGCGCTGCCGGTCCTCGACGCCGACTCCGCCGCCGCGCTGGCCCGCGACGGGCTGCTGCTCGACGCCCGCGCCGGGGAGCGCTACCGCGGTGAGACCGAGCCGGTCGACCCGCGCGCCGGGCACGTCCCCGGCGCGGTGAGCGCTCCCACCGGGGGCAACCTCGCCCCCGACGGCCGCTTCCGCGACCCCGCCGCGCTGCGCGCCCGCTTCGCCGCGCTCGGTGCGCTCGACCGGCCGGTCGGTGTCTACTGCGGATCCGGGGTGACCGCCGCCCACCAGGTGGCCGCGCTCGCCGCGGTCGGTGTGCGCGCCGCGCTGTACCCGGGGTCCTGGTCGGCGTGGTCGAACGACCCGGCGCGCCCGGTCGCCACCGGGGCGCGGCCGTGACCGGCGCCGAGGCCCGCACGCCGCCCGGACGGGGCGCCACGCGGTCATCGATCGCGTCGCGTGATCGGAACCGATCCCGATTCGTCGCTGGACCCCGACCGGTCGTCCGGGATTCACTCGTCGGTGTGGACACGACGACCTCGACCGGGCCCGCGGCGCCGCGCCGCCGTCCGGCACCGTCGTGCCCGCCGCCCGCGCCGACCGGGTTCACCCGGCGCCGCGTGATCGACCACGGCACCGTGTTCTCCGCGGGCTGTCGCGCCCGCTGAGACCCGGCCGCAGCGCCGCCCCCCGGGTCCCTCCTCCGGTCCCTGCGTGCCCCCACCGCGCGCCGCCCTCCCGACCCGCCCTCCCGGCGGGCCCGCCCCCGCCGTACCGCCCTGCGGTCCGCGGCGGGGCGCCGAACCGGAAGCAGACCTCCCTGTGCCCAGCCGTGCCGTCAGCACCGTGACCCACCCCCGTACCGACCCGTCCGCCCTGACGGGATGGAGCACCGACCCGGCCGTCCGGACCGCCGCCCGCCTGGACCGCTCCGGGTTCGACCCGGGCTCGATCCCGGATGCCGTCGTCGCCGCCCGCTCGGTGGACGACGTCGTCGAGCTGCTGACCCACGCCCACGCCACCGGCACCCCGGTCGTCGTCCGCGGGGCCGGGACCGGGCTGTCCGGGGGAGCGGTCGCCGGGGCCGGGAGCGTGGTGCTCGACCTGAGCGGTCTCGACCGGATCGTGGAGATCTCCCCCGTCGACGAGCTCGCCGTCGTCGAGGCCGGGGTCCTCACCGCCGACCTCGATGCCGCGGCCGCCGCGCACGGCCTGCGCTACGCCCCGGACCCGGCCAGCGCGGCGATCTCCACGATCGGCGGGAACATCGCGACCAACGCGGGCGGGCTGCGCTGCGCCAAGTACGGCGTCACCCGCGAGGCCGTGCTCGGCCTGGACGTCGTCCTCGCCGACGGCCGCCGGGTCGCCACCGGACGGCGCACCGTCAAGGGCGTCGCCGGCTACGACCTGACCGGGCTGTTCGTCGGTTCCGAGGGGACCCTCGGGGTGGTCGTCGGCGCGACCGTCCGGCTGCGGCCGGTCCCGGTCGCGACCGCGACCCTGGCCGCCTGGTTCGACGACGTCACCACGGCCGCCGCCGCGGCCGCCGCGATCACCGCGGCCCGGCTGCAGCCCGCCGTCGCCGAGCTGCTCGACACGACGTGCCTGGACGCGATCGCCGCGGCCGGCGGGGCCGCGTCGCACGGGGCGGCGTTCCTGCTGGTCCAGACCGACGGTTTCGGCGCCGCCGCGGAGATCGACGCGGTGCGCGCCGTGGTCGCCCCGCTCGCGTCGCGGGTCGACCTCGCCACCGACGACGCCGGGTCGCAGGCTCTGCTCGCCACCCGCCGCGCCGGACTGCCGGCCCTGGAGCGGCTGGGCCGGGTCCTCGTCGAGGACGTCGCGGTGCCGCGCTCGCGGCTCGCCGAGGCGGTCACCGCGATCGCCGCGATCTCGGCCCGCAGCGGGATCCGGATCGCGACGATGGCGCACGCCGCCGACGGCAACCTGCACCCGATCCTCGTCCTCGAACCGGGCCGTGAGCTCGACCAGCAGGTGTGGGACGTCGCCGGGGAGGTGTTCGCGACGGCACTGCGCCTGGGCGGCACGCTGACCGGGGAGCACGGCGTCGGCCTGCTCAAGCGCCGCTGGCTGCGCGACGAGCTCGGCGACGACCTGGTGGACCTGCAGCAGCGGCTGCGATCGGTGTTCGACCCCCGCGGCGTCCTCAACCCCGGCAAGGCCCTCTGACCTCCCCGGGCCGCAGCGCCCGACCGCCCACCCGTGACCCGACACCCGCCCCGGACGTGCCGCACCGCCGCGCCCCGGCCGTCCGCCCGTACCCGCACCGAGGAGACACCGTGCCCGACACGCCCGTGACCGCCCCGTCCGACACCGTTCCCGAGACGGCCGCCCGCCGCGTCGAGTTCATCTCGCTGTCGCACCTGAACCCCTCCACCGAGCTCGCCCCGCTGCCGACCCGCGGCATCGACCTGCCCTACTTCCGGCGCTACGTGCGCACCCTGGAGGAGTCCGGCTACGACTACACGCTGCTGCCCTACGGCTCGAACACCGCGGACTCCTTCGTCGTGGCCTCCGCGGTCGGACAGCTCACCGAGCGGCTGCGCCCGATCGTCGCCGTCCGGCCGAACACCGCCTTCCCCCTGGTGGTGGCCCAGCAGCTCGCCACGCTCGACCAGCTGACCGAGGGGCGCGCCGTCGTCCACCTCATCTCCGGCGGCAGCGACGCCGAGCAGGCCCGCCAGGGCGACTACCTGCCCAAGGCCCGCCGCTACGCCCGCACCAGCGAGTTCATCACGCTGCTGCGCCGCGCCTGGACCGAGACCGAGGCGTTCGGCCACGACGGGGAGTTCTACCGCTTCGACGACTTCGGGCCCGGCTTCGCGCCCTACGGCGACACCATCCCGATCTCCATCGGCGGCCAGTCCGACGAGGCGTTCGAGATCGGTGGCCGGCAGGCCGACGTGTTCAGCTTCTGGGGCGAGCCGCTCGCCGACATCCGCGCCCAGATCGGCCGGGTGCACGCGATCGCCGACGCCGCGGGCCGGCCGCGGCCGCGGATCTGGGTGACCTTCCGCCCGATCGTCGACCGCACCGACGAGCTGGCGTGGGCCAAGGCCTACCGCTACGCCGACGCCATCGGTGCGAGCTTCCGGCGCGGCGCGACCAAGCACCGCTTCACCGGCAGCCCGCAGAACGTCGGCTCGCAGCGGGCACTGGAGTTCGCCGCTCGCGCCGAGGTCTACGACCGTGCGCTGTGGACCCGCACCGCCGCCGTCACGAACGCGGGCGGTGCGTCGACCGCGCTGGTCGGCACCCCCGAGACCGTCGCCGCGGCGATCGTCGACTACATCGACCTGGGTGCCGACCTCGTGTCCATCCGCGGCTACGACACCCTCGCCGACGCCGCCGACTACGGCCGCCGGGTGCTGCCCCTGGTCCGTGAGGAGCTCGCGCACCGCGACGCCACCGGGCGCCGGGGCACCCTGCAGGCCGACCACCCGGGCGCGTTCGCCCCTGATTTCGACGCCGACGCGCTGGCCGGTGTCCTGTGACCGCGCTCGACGAGCGGACCGCGGCGCTCCCGGTCCCGGACCTGTCCGACGCCGCGTTGGCCGCGGTGACCGCCGAGCTCGCCGCCACGGCCGAGACCTACGACCGCAGCGGTGCCGTCCCCGAGGCGGGCATCGCCGCGGTGCACCGGGCCGGGCTGCTCACCGCCACCGTGGCCCGGCGGCACGGCGGCCCCGGGGTGTCGCTGCTCGACGCGGCCCGGATCCTCGTCGCGCTCGGCGAGGGCGACCCCTCGGTCGCCCTGATCACCGCGAACACCCTCAACGCGCACCAGGGCCAGGCCGCCGCCGCGACCTGGCCGGAGGCCACCTACGCGGAGATCCTGCGCCGCTCGGTGCACGAGCCGGTCCTGATCAACGCGGTGCGTGCCGAGCCCGAGCTGGGTGCCCCGGCCCGCGGCGGGCTGCCCGCCACCGTCGCCCGCCGCACCCGCGACGGTTGGTCGCTCTCCGGCCGCAAGGCCTACGCCACCGGTGGCACCGCGCTGGCCCACCACGTGGTCTGGGCGGTCACCGACGACGACGAGCCGCGCGTCGGGCACCTGCTCGTGCCCGCCGACGCCCCGGGCATCAGCTGGGTCGAGACCTGGGACCACCTGGGCCTGCGCGCCTCGAACACCCATGACGTGGTCTACGACGACGTCGCGCTCCCGCTCGACGCGTTCGTCGAGATCCCCCGCGGCGACGACGGCGTCTACCGCGACCCGGCCGCCGTCACCGGCCCGGCGAGCCTCGGCCACCCCGCGCTCTACGTCGGGGTGGCGCGCGCCGCCCGGGCCGCGTTCGTCCGCTACGCCCGCGAGCGGGTCCCCACCGCGCTCGGGCGCCCGATCGCCGAGACCGACCGCATCCGCACCGTCGCCGGCGAGATCGACGCCCACGTCGCGCAGGCCGAGACCCTCCTGTACGGGGCCCTGCTGCGCGCGGGCTCCGGCGAGACCTCGCACCTGCCGCAGCTCTCGCTGCTCAAGGTGCAGATCGCCCGCTCGGCGATCACGGCGGTCGAGACCGCCGTCGCCGCGCTGGGCAACCCCGCGCTCACCCGACACCTGCCGTTCGAACGGCACCTGCGGGACGTGCTCTGCGTGCGGGTCCACCCGCCGCAGGCGGACGCCGCGTTCCTCGACGCCGGCCGCCGCCTCCTGTCCCGCCCCACCCCGCAGGAAGAGAACCCCCGATGACCACCCCCTCCCGCCGGTCGGTGCTGCGCGCCGCCGCCGGTGTCCTCGCCGCCGCCGTCCTCGCGTCGGCCTGCGGCACCGGAGCGGTGCAGAACACCGCCGCCGGCGCCCCCACCGACGGCGGCGACCTGACCTTCCTCATCGACTCGCTCGGCGACACCTGGGTCCCGAACGACAGCTCGATCTCCAGCTTCCAGGGCCACGTGTGGGGCCACGTCACCGACAAGCTCGTCTACGTCGACGACAAGGGCGCCGTGTCGCCGTGGGTCGCGCAGAGCTGGCAGCAGAACGCCGACGCCACCGAGTTCACCCTGAAGCTGCGTCCCGGTGTCACGTTCTCCGACGGGTCCCCGGTCGACGCGGCCGCCGTCGTCGCGAACCTCGACATCTGGGCCAAGGGCCGCCCCGACGAGGGCATCAAGCCGATCGGGCTGTTCCCGAAGACCTACCAGGCCGCCCGGGCGGTCGACCCCACGACGGTGCAGGTCACGTTCCGCTCGCCGACGCTGGGCTTCATCCCGACCCTGGGCTACCACGGCTCGATCCTGATCTCGCCGAAGACGCTCGCACTGCCCGCCGCCCAGCAGGCCGACCTGTCGAACGACATCGGCTCCGGCCCGTACGTCGTCGAGTCCTGGCGCGACGACGACAACGTCGTGCTCCGCAAGCGCCCCGACTACGACTGGGCGCCCGCCGCGCTGGACCACCAGGGCCCGGCCCGGATCGACACGCTGACCTACAAGGTCGTCTCCGAGCAGCAGGTCCGCACCTCCTCGGTGCAGTCCGGGCAGGCCGACGTCGCCTACAACCCCTCGCCCAAGGAGCTGGAGACGCTCAAGGCGCAGGGCCTGACCACCGCCACCCCGCGCTACCTCGGCTTCGTCAACGGCTTCGCGCTGAACACGACGGTCGCCCCGTTCGACGACGTCCGCGTCCGCCAGGCCGTGCAGCACGCCATCGACCGCGACGAGATCATCGCGACCGTCTACACCCCGGACTGGCAGAAGGCCGAGTCGTTCATCCAGAGCAACGTCCCCGGTGCCACCGACCACTCGTCGTCGTTCGCCTTCGACGTGGCGAAGGCCACGGCGCTGCTCGACCAGGCCGGCTGGGTGCCCGGCCCCGACGGGATCCGCGTCAAGGACGGGAAGCGTCTCTCGGTCACGCTGCACCCCAACCCCTACCTCGCCACCTCGAGGGCGATCGACGAGCTGATCGCCCAGCAGCTGCGCAAGGTCGGGATCGAGGCGCCGATCCAGGCACTCGACGTCGTCAACTACACGCAGAAGGTCGTCGTCGGGAGCCCCACGGTGCCCGCCTACGAGGTCACCCGCAGCTTCATCGACGCCGGCACCGTCTCCGGCGTGCTCACCGACGCGAACAAGGGGGAGAACTGGTTCGGCCTCGGCCGCAGCGACCAGAAGCTCGACCAGCTCGCCGACGGCATCGCCGGGGCGAAGGACCCCGCCGCGCGCAACGAGCTCCTCGACCAGCTGCAGGCCCACGTCCTCGACCAGGGGTACTTCGTGCCGATCACCCAGATCGTGCAGCGCATCTACGCGCAGTCCCCGCGGGTGCAGGGCGTGACCTACAACGGCGTCGCCTACGCGAACTACTACACCGCATGGCTGCAGGACTGATCGCGCGATGAACCGGGACTACGTCAGCTACGCGCTGCGCCGCGCCGGGCAGTCGCTCGTCGTGGTGGCCCTCGCCTACGTGTTCACCTTCGTCGTGATCAGCGTCCTGCCGGGCGACCCGGTGACGACGACGCTGCGCAACCCCGAGAACGGGTTCACCGAGGAGGAGATCGCGCGGATCGTGGCCTACTACGGCCTCGACCGCCCCGTCCCGGTCCAGCTGTGGGAGTCGGCGTCCCGGTTCGTGACGGGCGACCTCGGCCTCTCGCTGCGGTCCAACCTGCCGGTGTCCGGGATGGTGGCCGAGGCGCTGCCCTCCACCCTGGCGCTCGCCGCATCGGCCATGACGATCGCCGTCGTGATCGCCTTCGGCGTCGCGTTCGGTGTGCACCGGCTGCCCGCCCCGTACAGCTCGATCCTGCGGTCGGTGCCCGCGCTGTCGCTGTCGGCGCCGACCTTCCTGGTCGGGCTGCTGCTGATCCAGGTGTTCTCCTTCCGGCTCGGGTGGTTCCGGGCCATCGACGCCGACTCCGCCGTCGCGACCTTCTTCGCGGCGCTCACCCTCGGGATCTGGGTCTCCGCCCAGATCGCCGAGGTGCTCATCGCCAACCTCGACCACGAGGCCGACCAGGAGTACGTGGCGGTGGCCCGCTCCCGCGGGCTCACCCGGACCCGGCTGCTGGCGCGGCACCTGCTCCGGCCGTCGTCGCTGCCGGTGGTGACGGTCTTCGCGCTGATGGTCGGTGAGGTCCTCGGCGGCGCGGTGATCATCGAGGCGGTCTTCGGGCGCACCGGGCTCGGCAGTCTCGTCGAACGCTCGGTCGCCATGCAGGACCTGCCCGTCCTGCAGGCGGTGGTCACCCTCGCCGCCGTCGTGTTCGTCGTCGTCAACCTCGTCGCCGACCTGGTCTATCCGCTGCTCGACCCGCGGGTGCGACCGGTGGCCCGCCAGGAAGCAGGAGTGACCGCATGAGCGCCCCCGCCCTCACCCGCACCGACGGGGCACCCGAGCCGGACGCCCGCGCCGCCCGGACCCGTCGGTGGGCGCCGCCGACGGTGCTGGCCTCGTTCGTGGTCGTCGCGCTCGTGCTGGCCTGGGCGGTCGCGCCCGGGCTGTTCACCAGCCACGACCCGGTCGACGGGATCCCCTCGGAGCTGTTCCGCCCACCCGGCGCCGGGCACCTGCTCGGCACCGATCAGCTGGGCCGTGACGTGTTCGCCCGGATCGTGCACGGCACCGCGTCCTCGGTGACCAGCGCGCTGGTCGCGGTTGCGATCGGTGTCCTCGTGGGTGGCGCGATCGGGCTGCTCGCCGGGTTCCTCGGCGGCCTCGTCGACGTCGTGCTCGCCCGGCTCGTCGACGTCCTGCTCGCCATCCCCAGCTTCCTGCTCGCCGTGGTGATCGTCAGCGCGCTGGGGTTCCAGACCATCAACGCCGCCGTCGCCACCGGCATCTCCGCGATCGCGGTGTTCGCCAGGGTGATGCGCTCGGAGGTGCTCAAGACCCGCTCGGCCGTCTACGTCGAGGCCGCCCTGCTGCTCGGCGGCTCCCGCTGGCACGTGCTGCTGCGCCACGTCCTGCCCAACGCCTCGCGCTCGGTGCTGCAGCTCGCCGTCCTGCAGTTCGGGCTCTCGGTGCTGGTCATCGCCAGCCTCGCGTTCCTCGGCTACGGCGACCCGCCGCCCGCCTCGGACTGGGGTCTGCTCGTCGCGACCGGCAAGGACTACCCGCTGGCGCCCTGGCTCGTCTGGGCGCCGGCACTCGTCACGATCGTCACCGTCCTCTCCGTGAACAGGATCAGCCGATGGCTCCGCACGACCGACTGACCGGCACCGTCCTCGACACCGACACCGACACCGACACCGACACCGACACCGACACCGACACCGGTGCCGATCCCGCCGGCGCCGCGGAACCCACCGACCTGCCCGGACCGCCGCTGCTGCGGGTCTCGGACCTGACCGTGCACTACGGCCACCACCGCGTCGTGTCCGGTGTGGACCTGACACTGGCCGCGGGCGGCTCGCTCGCGGTGATCGGCGAGTCCGGATCGGGCAAGTCCACGATCGCCCGCTCGCTGCTGCGGCTGCTGCCCACACCCGGCCGGGCCACCGGCCGGGTCGAGGTCGACGGCCGCGAGGTGCTGGGCCTGTCCGAGCGCGCGTTCCGGCCACTGCGGGGACGCACCCGCGGGTTCGTCCCGCAGGATCCGGCCAGCTCGCTCAACCCGGTCCGCACCATCGGCTCGCAGGCCCTGGAGGCGGCCGCGCTCGCCGCCGGCGTCGCGCCCGCGGACCGGCGCGCCCTGGTGCTCGACACCCTGGAGCGCGTCGGGCTGCCCGACCCGGTCCGGGTCTACGGTGCCTACCCGCACCAGCTCTCCGGCGGGATGCTGCAACGCGTCCTCATCGGCCTCGCGGTCCTGCCCCAGCCGTCGCTGCTGGTCGCCGACGAGCCGACCTCGGCGCTCGACGTGACCGTGCAGCGCCGCATCCTCGACCTGCTCACCGGTCTGCGCACCGAGCTCGGGATCGGGCTGTTGCTGATCACCCACGACCTGGCCGTCGCCGCCGACCGGGCCGAGGAGCTGCTCGTGCTCAAGGACGGCACCGTGCAGGAGACCGGCCCGACCCGGCAGGTCTCGCAGCGCCCGGCCTCGGAGTACGCGCGCCGGCTGCACGCCGACGTGCCCGCGCTGCACCCCGACCGCTGGGCCGAGCTGCGCGCGGTCGGACGGGCACGGTCCGGGGCCGAGCCGCGGATCGAGCTCGACGGCGTCGCCAAGACCTTCCCGGGCGGTGTCGTCGCCGCCGACGATGTGTCGTTCCGCGTGCCGTCGGGCACCACCCACGCGCTGGTCGGTGAGTCCGGGTCGGGCAAGACGACCGCGGTCCGGATGCTGCTCGGCCTGGAGCGGCCCGACGCCGGGCGGATCGTCGTCGCGGGTCGCACGCTGCACGGCCGCTCGCGCGCCGAGCTGCGCGACATCCGTCGCCACCTGCAGCTCGTCTACCAGAACCCGTTCACCTCGCTGGACCCGCGATGGAAGGTCGGACGGCTGGTCCGCGAGCCGCTGGACCGGTTCCGGGTCGGCGACCGCGGCGAGCGCACCGCGCTGGTGCGGGCCGCCCTCGCCTCGGTCGGTCTGGCCGAGGAGCTGCTCGACCGGCGCCCGGCCGCGCTGTCGGGCGGGCAGCGGCAGCGGGTCGCGCTCGCCCGCGCCCTGGTGCTGCGACCGGACGTGATCGTGCTCGACGAGCCGACCTCCGCGCTCGACGTCACGGTGCAGGCCGGGATCGTGGAGACGCTGCTGCGGCTGCAGGCCGAGCTGGGGCTCACCTACGTGTTCGTCTCGCACGACCTGGCACTGGTCCGCCAGCTCGCGCACACGGTGTCGGTGCTCCAGCACGGACGCGTGGTCGAGTCCGGTCCGGTCGCGTCGATCTTCGACGAGCCGCGCGCGGAGTACACCCGCACGCTGCTCGCCTCGCTGCCCGGGACCGGGCGGGCCGCCGCGTGAACGCCCCGGCCACGTCGTCGACCGCGTCGGGCCCACGGACGGCCGCTCCGGCGGGCGGGCCTCGCCCGGTGACCGGGCTCGGCTTCAACACCCGGGTGTCCTGGTCCGACGACCACGGCCCCGCCGCCGGGCTCGCCGAGGGGATCGCGCTCTACCGGGCCGCCGAGGACCTCGGCTACGACGCCGGGTGGGCCTACCAGCGTCACTTCGACCACTACCTGTCCTCGCCGCTGCCGTTCTTCGCCGCCGTCGGGCAGCACACGTCGCGGATCCGGCTCGGTTCCGCGGTGCTCCCGATGCGCTACCAGGACCCGGTGCTGCTCGCCGAGGCCGCCGGGACCACCGACCTGCTCGTCGGCGGCCGGCTGGAGCTGGCGCTCGCGACCGGCTCCCAGGCGTCGTGGGACGCGGTGTTCGGCGGTGTCGACACCGACCCGCGGACCGAGGCGCTGCGCCGGCTCGACCGGTTCCTCGCCGGGGTGTCCGGCGAGCCGTTGCACGTCGTCGACGGGCCGGGCCAGGGCGCCCCGGTCGGCACCCCGATCCGGGTCACCCCGCACAGCCCCGGGCTGCGCGGCCGGCTGCGGATCGGCGCGGCGAGCACCGACTCCGCGCGCCGCGCGGCCCGCCTCGGGCTCGGCCTGATCACCGGCACCGTGCTGCACGGCCTCGCCGAGGGGGAGACGTTCGCGCAGTACCAGGCCCGGGTGATCGCGGCCTACCGCGACACCTGGTACGAGGTGCACGGCTCCACCCCGCCGCCGGTCGCCGTCGCCGCGTCGATCCTGCCCGGGACCACCGCGGCGCTGCGCGAGACCTACGCCGCCTACGACCACCAGCGCCGCACCGAGGGGATGGCCGCGTCCCGGCCGCGCGGCGCACTCGAACCGGTGGTCGGCGCGCAGCTCCCGGCCGGGCAGCGGATCAGCCCGGTGCACCACGGCACCCCCGACGAGGTCGCCGCCTCGGTGCTCGCCGACCCCGGGATCGCCGCCGCCGACGAGGTCGTGCTGTTCCTGCCACCGGGCTTCGGGCCCGGGGCGAACGTCCGGCTGCTCACCGACCTCGCCGCCGTCGCCCCGGCCTGGGGCTGGTCCCCGGCCTGACCCGCGCCCGGGTCACACCGGCGGCCGGTGCGCCCCCACCGGGCGCACCGGCTCGTCGTGGCGGGTCAGCTCGACGGCCGCGTGCTGGCCGGTGCAGCCCTGCGCCAGCGGCGAGGTGCCCACGTCGCGGGTGAGCACGTTCGGGTTGCCGTGCACGCAGAACGGCCGCTCCGCCGCCGGGTCCAGTGGGTCGAACCAGGCCCCGGTCGGCAGCTGCACCACCCCGGCCCGCACCTCGTCGGTGACCCGGGCCGCGGCCAGACAGGCCCCGCGGTCGTTGTGCAGCCGGACCAGGTCGCCGTCGGCGATGCCGCGGGTCGCGGCGTCGTCCGGGTGGACGGCGACGACCTCGCGGCCGTCGATCTTGTGCGCGGCGCTGTGCGCACCGAAGTCCAGCTGCGAGTGCAGCCGGGTCGCCGGTTGGTTCGCGACCAGCCACAACGGGTGCCGCGCGGTCGGCGCGTCGGTCGGTGCCCGCCACACCGGGTACCCGGGGGCGTCGGCGTAGCCGAATGCGGCGACGGTCGCCGAGTACAGCTCGATGCGGCCCGACGGCGTCGGCAGCGGGTGCGCTGCGGGGTCGGCGCGGAACGCGGCGAGCACGTCCCCGTCGTCGGGACGGGTGGGGAGCGCGAGCTCGCCCTCGACGCGGAACCGGCCGTAGGACGGAGCGGGCAGACCGCGGGCGGCCAGGTCGGCGCGGGTCACCTCGTAGAGGTGGGCGAGCCAGCCGTCGGTGTCCCGGCCGCCGGTGAACGCCGCGCCCGCGCCGAGCCTCTCGGCGAGCGCGGCGAGGACGGCATGGTCGTCGCGGGCCTCGCCGGGCGGGTCGGTGAGCCGGTGCATCGCGGTCATCACCGGGTCGTGGCGGCTCGCGCCGATGTCGTCACGCTCGATCGTCCAGGTCGTCGGGAGCACGACGTCGGCGTGCCGGGCGGTCGCGGTCCAGGCCGGCTCGTGCACCACGAAGGTGTCGAGCCGGGCGACGGCCCGGCGCAGCCGCCCGAGGTCCTGGTGGTGGTGGAACGGGTTGCCGCCCGCCCAGTAGGCGAGTCGCACGTGCGGGTAGCGGCCGCGGCGGCCGTCGTGGTCGTAGGGCTCGCCGGGGTGCAGCAGCATGTCCGCGACCCGGGCCACCGGGATCGCCTCGTCGACGCCACCCGTGCCCTGGGGGAGCGCCCCGATCGCGACGTCGACCCGGGGCCTGCCGTAGTGCCCGATCGAGCCCAGCCCGTAGCAGAACCCGCCGCCGGGCAGCCCGATCTGGCCGAGTGCGGCGGCCAGGGCGATCCCCGCCCAGACCGGTTGCTCGCCGAACTCGGCGCGCTGCAGCGACTGCGCGACGGTGACCAGGGTCCGCCCGGCCGCCGCGCACCGCGCGAGCCCGCGGATCGCCTCGGCCGCCACCCCGGTGATCCCCGCCGCCCAGACGGCGTCCTTGACGACGCCGTCGTCGCTGCCGCGCAGGTACCCGGCGACCCGGTCCCAGCCGACGCAGTACCGGTCCAGGAACGCCCGGTCGTGCCGGTCCTCCTCGAGCAGGGTGTGCAGCAGCCCGAGCATCAGCGCGGTGTCGGTGCCCGGCGGCAGCGACAGCCACCGCGGGCGCGCCTGCGCCGGCAGGTCCGAGCGCAGCGGCCCGATGTTCACCAGGTGCGCGCCGCGCGCGGCTGCCGCGGCCAGCGCCGAGCGCTCCACGTGGGCGCTGATCCCGCCCGCCCCGACCGTGGAGTTCTTCAGGTTCATCCCGCCGAAGGCGAGCACCGTGTCGGTGTGCGCGGCCACCTGGTCCCAGGTCACCGGCCCCTTGGAGACGACGTCGGTGGGGCCCAGCACGTGGCGCAGCACCGTCTCCGCGGCGGCCGCGCTGTAGGTGCCGACCGAGCGCACGTACCCGCCGAGCACGGTGTTCAGGAAGCGGTGGACCTGGCTCTGCGCGTGGTGGAACCGGCCCGCGCTGGCCCAGCCGTAGCTGCCGCCGTAGACGGCCTGCGGGCCGTGGGTGTCGCGGACCCTGGCGAGCTCGGTGGCGAGCCGGTCGAGCACCTCGTCCCAGCCGACCTCGACCCAGCGGTCGGCGCCGCGTCGCGCGTCCGGGCCGGGGCCGTCGGTCCACCACCCGAGCCGCACCGCGGGGCGCCGCACCCGTGCCGGGTGGTCGACGGCGGAGGCGACGTTGCCGAGCAGCGGCGACGGGTCGGGGTCGCCGGGCCGGGGGAACACGGCGAGCCCGGAGGGGGAGGTGACGGCCCGGAACGAACCCCAGTGCGAGCTGTGGTGGCGGGCGGACGGCGGGGGAGCGGGGACGGCCACCGTCCGAGTCAAGGCGGCCGGGACCGGCGGTGTCCAACGACGATCCGCCATCGCCGTCGATCGTCCTGCGCGATCGGTCCGGCCGGCGGTGCCGGGTCGCACCCCTGTGGGGCACCCGACGACGCGGTGCCGGGAGCGGAATCCGGCGCCCTCTCCCAGGACCGGACGGGCGCCCTATGGCGCCGCCCCGGTGTCGGCGCCCCCGTGGCTGCGGGACCTGGAGCGGGCTACCGGGCCAGGGCACGGCGCCACTGGGCGGTGACGCTCCGGCGCAGCGCCTCGGTGTCGACGCTGTCCGGGGCGAGCAGCCGCTGCAACGCGATCCCGCGCAGCTGCCCGACGACGGCGGTCGCGACCTCGTCCGCGCCGGCGTCCGCCGTGATGCTGCCGTCCGCGATGCCGGCCTCGACGTCGTCGCGCAGGTCGGCGCGGAAGGCCGCGTCCCGTTCGCGGAAGATCGGGGCGAGCTCGGGCTGGGTGGCGGCCTCGGCCCACAGCAGCAGGAAGGCCTGGTGGAACGCACCGATCCGGCCGAGCTCCCCGAGGTAGCCGTCGATCAGCCGCAGCAGGCGGTCGAGGCCGGGCGGGAGGTCGTCGAGTCCCGGGACGAACCCGGCCTGGGTGGCGCGCGCCAGCCGCTCCACCAACGCCTGCTTCCCGCCGAAGTGGTGGGTGACGATGCCGCGGCTGTACCCGGCCCGTTCCCCGACACGGGCGAGCGTCAGCGACCGCACGCCCTGCTCGACGACGAGCTCGGCGGCGGCGGTGAGCAACGCGGCTTCGGCCTGGTCGCGGCGTTCCTGCTGGGTACGGCGCATGGCCGGACACTAGCAAACAAATTTGCGTGTCATCCAACAAGTATGTGTAGGGTGGGTGTCAGGAGGTTCCGATGATCGAGATCGAAGACCACGCCCTGGACGCCCTGCTGGCCGACGACCCCGGTGGCCCGGTCGTGATGCTGAACCTGTTGCGGTTCCGCCCGGACGGCGGCCGGGAGAGCTACCAGCGCTACGCCGACGCTCTCCGGGCCGAGCTCAACCCCCGCTACGGCCTGCAGGTGGTGTACCTCGGTGTCGGTGAGCCGGCGCTGGTCGCCGAGAGCGGGCAGGCGTGGGACATGGTGGTGCTGGTCCGCTACCCGGACCGGGAGGCCTTCGCGGCCATGGTGCGCGATCCCGAGTACCAGGCGATCACCCACCTGCGCACCGAGGCGCTGGTGGAGTCGGTCCTGCAGCCGACGACGCCGGTGACGGGCTGATGCCCGCGGTGTTCGTCCACGGCAACCCCGAGACGGCGGCGGTCTGGGACCTGCTGCTGGCGGAGCTCGCGCCCACGCGGACCGACGTGGTGTGCCTGTCGCCGCCCGGTTTCGGTGCGCCCCTGCCCGCCGGGTTCGAGGCCACCCCGGCCGGCTACCGCGACTGGCTGGCCGGCGAGCTGGCGGCCTTCGGCGAGCCGGTGGACCTGGTGGGTCACGACTTCGGCGGCATCCACGTCCTCAACGTCGTGCTGAGCCACCCGCACCTGGTCCGCAGCTGGGTCAGCGACGCCCTCGGAGTGTTCGACCCGGACCACGAGTGGCACGAGCTCGCCCGCCGCTGGCAGACCCCGGGCGTCGGCGAGGCCGACGTCGCGGCGCGCTTCGGTGCCGCGCCCGCCGAGCGCGCCGCGGTGCTGGTGGAACGCGGGATGGGTCGGGCGGTCGCGGCGCGCGTCGCGGCCGGGCAGGGCGAGGAGATGGGCCGCGCGGTGCTCTCCCTGTACCGGTCCGCCGCCGCGGCCGGTGCGCCCGGCCTCGGCCTGCCGCTGGAACGCGCGGCGGCCCGGCCGGGTCTCGCCGTCCTGGCGACCGCCGACCACGTCGTCGGCACCGAGGAGCAACGCCGCCGGGCGGCCACCCGCGCCGGGGCCCGGGTCGCGGTCCTCGACGGTCTCGGCCACTGGTGGATGACCCGTGAGCCGGCCCGTGGGGCCGCGGCGCTGACCGGGTTCTGGGCGTGCCTGCGCTGAGGCACGGCGGGCGGTGGGGGTCGGCCCGGGGGCGGACGGGGGAAGCGCGACGGCGCCGCCCGGCCGCCCGTTCGACGGGTCAGTCCGCCCGGGACGCGGCCTCGGCGGTGACCGTGCGGGCGACCTCGTCCGGCACGACGCGGGCGCCCGGCCGGTAGGTCACCGCGCGCAGGTCGCCGGTGAACCGGAAGATCCCGCGCCGTCGCCGCAGCGCCCAGGACACCGGCCCGCGGGCGTCGCGGCCGACCGAGATCCCGGTCAGCGCCCACCGGTCGGGCAGCGCGGTGACCGGGACCCCGTCGGCGGAGACGGCGAGGTGCCAGCGCAGGTCCGGGGTCGCCGTCACGGACAGGACGACCCTGCGGGCTCCGGCCGGGGCCGGGCCGTCCGCGGTGGACACCCGGCCGCCCGCGTTGTGCAGCACGACCAGCCGCCCGTCCTCGACGGCGAGCAGGTAGCCGCCGAACGCGTCGCCGTGCGCGACGAGCACGCCCTCGTCGCCCGGGGCGAGCCCGCCGAGGGTGACCTCGACGTCGAACGACCGGAACGCGACCAGCTGCGCGGACCGGTAGCGCTCCAGCACCGGAGTGCCGGGCAGGATCCGCACCGGCTCGGCCAGGCGGGCCTCGCCCGGCCGTCGCACCGCCAGGTCACCGCGGTCGAGCAGCGGGAACACGGTGTTCTCCCAGGCGGTGCGCTCCCAGGCCGCGGCGAGCTCGGCGGCCCGCTGCGGATGGGCGGCGGCGAGGTCGACCAGCTCGGCGGGGTCGGTGCGCACGTCGTAGAGCGCCCAAACCGGGTCGTCGATGTCGCGGTGGCCCGGCTCGTGGCGGGCGAGCAGCTTCCAGCCGTCGCGGTAGAGGCCGCGGTGCCCGCCCATCTCGGAGTACTGCTCGATGTGCGGGCTCGCGGTCACCTCGCCGCGCAGGAACCCGCCCAGGTCGACGCCGTCGGGCTCGGCGGTCGGCGTGCCCGCGCGCTCGGCGAGCCGGGGCACCCCGGTCAGCGCGAGCAGCGTCGGGACCAGGTCGGTGACGTAGGTGTAGTCGCGCAGCACCCGTCCGGCGGGCAGGCCCCGCGGCCAGGACACCAGCAGCGGCACCCGCACCCCGCCGGCGTAGGTCTGCCCCTTGTAGAACCGGAACGGGGTGTTCGACACCTGTCCCCAGCCGCGCGGGTAGTGCACGCCGAGCTCCTCGGACCCGATGAGCGACTCGTCGTGGTCGACGTCGCGCTCCCAGTCCGCGGGGACGGGATGGTGCACGAAGCGGGTGAAGTAGCTGCGGGTGCCCTCCGGGCCGCCCTCGGCGGTGCCACCGTTGTCGGAGGTGAACACGATGATCGTGTCGTCGAGCTCGCCCAGCTCCTCGAGCAGGGCGGTGACCCGGCCGAGCGAGGCGTCCACGGTGGACACCATCGCCGCGTAGACCTCCATGTAGCGGGCGTAGCGGCGGCGTTCGTCGGGCGACAGCGACTCCCACGGCGGCACGTCGTAGCCGGGTTCGGGGTTGCGCGGGGCCTGCCGGGTGCCGGGCGGGAACAGGCCGCGGTCGAGCTGGCGGGCGAAGCGGGCCTCGCGGACGGCGTCCCACCCGGCGGCGTAGCGGCCCTCCTGGTCGGCGAGGTCGGCGGCGGGCACCTGCAGCGGTCCGTGCATCGCGACGTGCGCGAGGTACAGCAGGAACGGCCGGGTGGCGTCGTGCGCGCGCAGCTCGGAGACCATCGCGCACGCGCGGTCGGTGAGGTCGTCGGTGACGTAGTAGCCCGGCGGGTACTCGTCGACGTCGAGGGCGTGCTCGTCGACGGTGATCTGGTTGGGGTGGAAGAAGGAGTTCAGGCCCTCCAGCGAGCCGTGGTAGCGGTCGAACCCGCGCCGGGTCGGCCAGGAGTCCCGCGGCCGGCCGGGTGCCAGGTTCGCGTCGCGGACCAGGTGCCACTTGCCGACGGCGAACGTGGCGTACCCGCCGGCGCGCAGGTGCTCGGCGAGGGTCGCGGCGTCGTCGCCCAGCTCCAGGCGCATGCCGGGGAAGCCGGGGTCGGCGTTGGCGACCCAGCCGTACCCGGCCCGGTGCGGGTTGAGCCCGGTCAGCAGCGCGGCCCTGGCCGGGGAGCACAGCGGTGCGGTGTGGTGCTCGGCCAGGGTGAGCCCGGCCTCGGCCAGCCGGTCGAGGTGCGGGGTGGGGATCTCCGAGCCGTACGGGCCGATGTCGCTGTAGCCCAGGTCGTCGACGACGACCACGACGACGTTCGGTCGCCGGACCCGCTCGGGCTCGGGCGGCCACCAGCGCGTCGAGGTCGCGGCGGTCCGGCCGATGGTGCCGCCGAACCCGTCGTAGCCCCGTGCGCCGGGCGGGACGGACGGGACCGGCGAGGCCGCGGTGGGCGGGGGATCGGTGGGCACGACGGGACCTCCGGGCGGGGACGGGCGGGAAGCGGACGGGCGCGTGACGCGGGCCGGCCCGGCGTCCGCGGGGGCGGGCGCCGGGCCGGCGGCCGGGCCTAGTTCGTGTAGTGCGAGGAGTCGCCGGTGCGCACGACGCTGCGCGCTCCGCTGGGCGAGACCGGGATGTCGCCGGCCAGGGTGATCCGGCGCAGGGCGCGGTGGTGGTCGTCGTAGTCGGCGACGGCGTAGTGCTGGGTCGCCCGGTTGTCGAACAGCACGAAGTCGCCGTCGGACCAGTTCCAGCGCACGGTGTTCTCCAGCCGGACGATCCGGTCCTGGAGCAGGTGGTAGACGGTCTGGGACTCCTTGGAGTTCAGCCCGACGAACTCCCGGACGAAGTGGCCGAGCACGAGCACCCGCTCGCCGGTCTCCGGGTGGACGCGCACCACCGGGTGCTCGGTCTCGTAGGTGGTGGAACGGAACTCGGCGCGGTAGGCGGCGATCCGGTCGTCGTCGGGCGCCGTGGTGGTCTCGGCGTCGCGGGCGTAGTCGAAGGCGTTGGTGTGCACCGCCCAGAGCTCGTCGACGAGGTTCTTCAGCGGCAGCGGGAGCGAGGCGTAGGCGGCGCCGGTGTTGGCGAACACGGTGGTGCCGCCGTAGGGCGGCAGGTCCAGCGTGCGCAGCGAGCTGATCGCGGGGATGCGGTCGACGAAGGTGACGTCGGTGTGCCAGCTGTTGGCCTTGCCGCGGTCGGAGTCCACCGGGAGCACGTGGGTCTTCTCGCCGCGCACGGTCGGGTGCGCGGTGGTCGGGCTGCCGAACAGCGAGACGAACGCGAGGTGCGACTCGTCGTCGAGGTGGCCCTGTCCGCCGAAGAACAGCGCCTTGTGCTCGAGCAGCGCCGCGCGCAGCGTGGCGACGGTGGCGGCGTCGAGGTCGCCGCCCAGGCGGACGCCCTCGACGCGGGCGCCGATGCGTCCGCCGACCTTGCGCACGACGGGCTGCGCGGCTGCGGTGGGGGTCGGGTTCTCGGCCTGCAGGGTCATCGGATCTCCAGACGTGGGGTGCGGGTGGCCCGGGGGCGCCGGTCGCGGCGGCAGGGGCGGGAGGACGCCGGCGGGCGGGCCGCCCACCGTCCACTCCGGACGGAGTGGGGGAGCGGGGCACCACGGTCCCGGCACGTCGTCGACGGTAGGGAGGCGCCCGCGGCGGCGGCAACGGTTGCGCTCATGCCGATCCCAACCCCTGCGCCGGGACCGCGCGGGCCGCGGTTGTCAATGTGATCCGCTGCCGTGATTCCAGGCATCGACCCGGTCTCCCGGCCGCTGCTAGCGTCACCGGTGTGAGTGACGACCGCGACCGACCCGGGCCGCGGCCCGGCGTGCGCCGCGGCCTGGTCCCCGGCGTCCTGCCCTTCCTGGTCCTGCGCCGGCACGTCGATCTGTGCCGCACGGCGACCGCACTCTGTCGACCGGTCTGACCAACCCGACGCCCTGACGCGTCCCGCGACCCCGGAGCGGGCGCGGCGCCACCGCACCCGCGGTCCCGCCGCACTGTCCCGCCCGGACCGCGCGCCCCCTCGATCGGCCCCGCCGGGTCCACGTCCCACCGGCGCCGCCGTGCCCCGACCGTCCGCCGCCGCGGCCCGGACGGGGCCCGCCGACACCCAGGACCACCCGGCCACCGCGCGCCGCGGACCCCACCGAGGGGCCGCGCGACGTCGTGGCCCGCGCCCCGAGGACCGCCGATGCCCGGCCCCACCACGCCCGGACCCCCTGCCGACCTCCCCTCCGCCCCCGCCGACCCGACCGCACGCCCGTCGGCCCGGCCCCGTCCGCACCACGTCCGCCACGTCGGCGGCCACCGTCCCGCCCACCGCGCCGTCGTGCGCGCCGCGGCCCCCGAGCCGGTCACCGGGGCGGGCGTGCCGGCCGCGGCGGCGGTGCTCGGCGCCGTCCGGCGAGCCGGGGTGGTGTTCCGCGACGAGCTCGTCACGGCCACCGGGCTGTCGCACGCGACGGTGAACCGCCAGGTCGTCGCGCTCGTCGCCGCCGGAGTGGTCCGCGAGCGGCCCGACCTCGTGCCCACGGGCACGGTCGGCAGGCCCCGCATCCCGCTGGAGATCGACACCGACCGGTTCGGCGTGCTCGGCCTGCACGTCGGTCTGCACCGCACCACGCTCGCCGTCGGTGACCTGCGGGGCACCGTGGTGTCGGCGACCGACGTGCCCACCCCGCGCGACGCCGAGCCCGGCACCGCGCTGGCCGGGCTCGCCGCCCGGCTGCGACGGTTCGCCTCCCGCGGCCCGGGTCGGACCGTGCTGCAGGTCGGCCTCGTGGTCGGCGGCCAGGTGTCGGGTGAGCGCGACCGGTTCGGTCACCCCCGGCTCGGCTGGGACCCCGCCCCGCTCGCCGACATCGTCGACCGGGTCGGGCTGCCGGGGGTCGTCGTCGTCCCGCAGATCGAGGCGATGGCCGGCGCCGAGTCGCTGCTGTCCCCGCACGTCGACGAGGGGACCACCCTGCACGTCTACGCCCGCGAGGCCGTCGGTGCCGTGCTCACCGTCGACGGCAGGGTGCACGCCCCCGCCGGCGGACCCGGCACCGTCAGCCACCTGCCCGTCGGCGGGGACGGGGTGCTGGGGCGGGAACGCTGCCACTGCGGGCGGACCGGCTGCCTGGAGGCCGCCGCCGGCGACTCCGCCGTGGCCCGCGCCGCGCACGCGGCCGGGATCGTGGACGCACCCGTGATCGAGAAGGTGGTCGGCGCGGCCGAGGGCGGCGACCGACGGGCGCACGACCTGCTCGCCGAGCGGGCCGCCCTGCTGGGCCGCGGCGTCGCGCTGGTCCGCGACGTGCTCAACCCCGACCGCGTCGTCCTCGCCGGGCAGGCGTTCACCGCCTACCGGGCCGGGCTCGCCCACGTCTCCCGGAGCTTCGCCGAGGCGAGCGCGCTCCCGCCGATCAGCCTGCAGGCGGGCACCTTCGGGTCCGCACTGCAGGCGGTCGCCGCGTGCACCGCCGGCCTGCGCCCGATCTACGCCGACCCGCTCGGCACCACCCGCCGCGCCGCCGCGGTCGCCGCCGACGCGCGCGCGGCGCCTCGGCCGTTCCCGACCCCCACCACCCCCCGAGAGGCGAACCACCGATGACCACCCGACTCCTGTCCTCCCCGCTCGACCGGCGCAGCCTGCTGCGCCGCGCCGGACTCGGTGTCCTGGCCGCCGGCGCGGCCGGTGCGGGCCTGACCGGGTGCGCCTCCGCCGTCGACGAGCGGCGTGCCGCCGGGAACGCCGCCGCGAGCGCACCGGTGCGCGGCGGGACCCTGAAGCTGGCCGCTCGGACCGACCTGGTGCCCGGCAACTTCCTCACCAACTCCAACGACGGCGTCACGACCACCGTCGGCCTGGTCTACGACACCCTGGTCCGCCGGCCGAACACCGGGTTCGAGCCGCAGCCGCGGCTCGCGACGTCCTGGGAGATCAGCCCGGACGGCCGCACGGTGACCCTGCAGCTGCGTGACGACGTCTTCTTCCACGGCCGCGGCACCGAGCGGGGCCGGCCGTTCACCTCGGCCGACGTCGAGTTCTCGATCCGCACCTACGCCGACCCGAAGTGGACCGCGCAGCTGCGCAGCACCGCCGCCGCCGTCACCTCGTTCGACACCTCGCAGCCGCACCGGGTGGTGCTGGGGCTCGCGGAGCCCCTGTCGAACATCCTCGACCTGCTCGACACCGTCCCGATCCTGGACTCCGCGACCATCGACGCGCTCGGGCGTGGCGAGGCGTTCGTCGGGACCGGCCCGTTCCGGTTCGAGTCCTGGACCCCGAACACCTCGATCGTCTACGTGCGCAACGAGCACTTCCGCGACCCCGAGCGGCCCTATCTCGACCGGGTCGAGCTGAGCATCGGCGGCGACGCCCAGGCGCTGCTGGCCGGCCTGCGATCCAACCGGTTCGACGTCGTCGGCGGGCTCCCGTTCCGCGACATCGCGACCCTGGACGCGGCCGAGGGCTTCCACGCGATCACCATGGAGGGCGCGGAGCTGCAGACCTACGTGGGCGCGAACGTCACCGCCCCCGGGCTGTCCGACGTGCGGGTCCGCCAGGCCGTCGCCTACGCGATCGACCGGCAACGGGTCGTCGACGAGGTGCTGCGCGGCTCCGGCTACCCGATCAACCTGCCGTGGCCGAAGAGCTCCCCGGCCTACGACGAGGCCCGCAACGCCACCTACACCCGCAACCTCGACCGGGCCCGTGCGCTCGTCGCGGAGGTCGGCACCGTGCCACCGCAGCCGCTGACGTTCCCGGCCAGCCACCCCGTCCACGAACCGGTCGCGCAGATCGTGCAGGCCGACCTCGCCGAGATCGGCATCACCACCACGCTGCAGCCGGTCGATTCCGCGCAGTTCGTGATGCAGCTGATCGGCGCGCAGTTCCCCGGGCTGTGGACGACGTTCCACTCGTGGGCCCAGCACACCCCGTCGACGCTGACCGTCAGCGCCTACCCCTTCAACGCGCAGAAGAACTCCTCGCGGTTCGTCTCGCCCGACTACCAGCGGGCCGCCGCCACCGCGTGGACGCTGCCCGCGACCGACACCGCCGGCCTCGGCCGCGCCTACACGGCGCTGTCCGACGAGCTGCTCGAGCACCTGTTCCTGGTCGAGATCGGCGTGGTGCTCAACCAGCTCGCCGCCTCGGACCGGGTCCAGGGGGTCGGTTGGTCCAAGCGGGCCGAGATCGACCTCACCGACGCGTACACGGCGGCCTGACATGCTGCGCTTCGTCATCTCCCGGCTGCCGTCGGCGGTCGCGGTGCTGTTCCTCGCCTCGGTGCTGATCTTCGGTCTGCTGCGCCTGGTCCCCGGCGACCCGGCGACCACGCTCGCCGGGCCGGACGCCTCGCCCGAGGTGGTCGAGACGATCCGGGTCTCGCTCGGGCTCGACCGGCCGGTGTGGGAGCAGTACGTGCTGTGGCTGGGGAACGTCCTCACCGGTGACCTCGGCCGCTCGTACCTGATCGGCGGTGAGATCGGCACCCTGGTGGCGGCCGGCCTGGTCAACACGCTCTGGCTGGCCGGCGCCGCGCTCGTCCTGGCCGTGGGGCTGTCGCTGGTCGTCGGGGTCGCGGCCGTGCTGTCGCGGGCCCGGTGGGTCGACACCGTCGTCACCGGGTTCACCACGCTGGCGCTCGCGGTCCCGACGTTCGTCACCGGTGTGGTGCTGGTGCTGCTGTTCGCGGTCGCCTTCCCGGTGCTGCCCTCCGGCGGGACCCCGCCCGGGGGGTTCCTCGCCCGCCCCGACCTGACGTGGCAGTACCTGCTGCTGCCGGCGGTGTGCCTGGCCCTGCCGGTCGCCGGCGCGCTGTCGCGGTTCGTCGTGGAGTCGCTGCGCACCGAGCTCGCGCAGCCCTACGTGCTCACCGCCCGCGCGCTCGGCGTGCCCCGCCGGCGTCTGGTGCTCGCCCACGCCCTGCCCGCCGCGCTCCCCACGGTCGCCACCGTGCTGGGGCTGCAGATCGGCAACCTGCTCGGCGGCGCCGTCCTGGTCGAGCTGATCTTCACCTGGCCCGGGCTCGGTCAGCTGATCGAGCAGGGCATCAGCCGCCGCGACTACCCGGTGGTGCAGGTCCTGCTGCTGCTGTCGGTCGCGGTGTTCGTCGCCGTCCAGCTGGTCACCGACATCCTGCACGCCGCGCTGGACCCGCGGGTGCGGATCGGAGGGAACGCATGACCGTCACCGCCCCCGGCGAGATCCTCCCGGCGAGGACGGCCGCGCCGGCCCGGCCCGGTCCCACCCGCCGCCCGCACGCGCTGTCGGCGCTGTACCGCGGGCGCGGGCTGGTCGGGGCGGTGCTCGTCGGCGTCGTCGTGCTCGCCGGTCTCGCCGCACCGCTGCTCGCGCCGTACGACCCGTTGGCGCAGATCCCGGGTGCGAACCTGCTGCCCGCGTCCGGTGCGCACTGGCTGGGCACCGACGAGGTGAACCGCGACGTCTTCAGCCGGACGCTGTACGGCATCCTCGCCAACCTGTCGATCATCGCGGTCGCGGTGCCGCTCGGGGCGGTCGCCGGTGGCCTGGTCGGTCTGGTGTCGAGTCTGTCGGCGGCCGTCGACGTCGTCGCACAGCGGGTGTTCGACGTGCTGCTCGCGTTCCCGGTGCTGATCCTCGGGATCGCACTGGCCGCGGTCCTCGGGCCGGGCACGACGGCGGTGGTCGTGGTGATCGTCCTCGCCGAGATCCCGATCTTCGGGCGGCTCGTGCGGGGTGCCGCGCTGCGGGTGCGGGAGATGCCCTACGTCGAGGCGGCCACCGTGGTCGGGGCCGGGCGCTGGTGGGTGCTGCGCCGCCACGTGCTGCCGGGCGCCGCCGAGCCCGCCGGTGTGCAGGTCGCGGTGTCGTTGTCCGTCGCCGTCTTCGTGGAGGGTGCCATGAGCTTCATCGGTATCGGGGTCCGGCCACCGGACCCCTCGCTCGGGTCGATCGTCGCCGACTCGGTGCTGTACCTCGACGTCAACCCGGCGATGGCGCTCGGCCCGCTGGCCGTGGTCACGATGCTGACGCTGGGCTTCCTGCTCGTCGCGCAGGCCCTCGCGGCGGGACGGCGGGTGGCCGGATGAGCACCGTGCTGAGCGTGCGGGACCTGCGTATCTCCTTCGGCGACACGGTCGCCGTCGACGGCGTCGACCTCACGGTGCGCCGCGGGGAGGTCGTCGCGCTGGTCGGTGAGTCCGGGTCGGGCAAGACGCTGACGGCGCGGTCGGTGCTCGGCCTGCTCCCCGACGCCGCGACGGCGTCCGGCTCGGTCGAGCTCGCCGGGGACTCCGTCCTCGGCGCACCCGAGGAGGCGCTGGACCGGGTCCGCGGGACCCGCGCCGCGATGGTGTTCCAGGAACCGCAGACCGCGCTGAACCCGGTGCGCACGGTCGGCTGGCAGCTCGTCGAGGCGATCCGGGCGCACGCCCGGGTGCCGCGCGCGCAGGCCCGCCGCCGGGCGGTGGAGCTGCTGCGGCTGGTCGACCTGCCCGAGCCCGAGCGCCGCGTGCGGTCCTACCCGCACCAGCTCTCCGGCGGCCAGAAGCAGCGCGTCGTGATCGCCCTGGCGCTGGCCGGGGAGCCGGACCTGCTGCTGGCCGACGAGCCGACGACCGCGCTCGACGTCACCGTGCAGGCGCGGATCCTGGAGCTGCTGCGCGACCTGCGCGACCGCACCGGCGTGGGCGTGCTGTTGGTGACCCACAACATGGGCGTCGTCGCCGAGCTCGCCGACCGCGTCGTGGTGCTGCACCGCGGCCGGGTGGTGGAGCAGCGCTCCGTCGCGGACCTGTTCGACCGGCCGGCGACCGACTACACGCGGGCTCTGCTCGCGGCGGTGCCGACGCTCGCCGACCGGCCGCGGGGGAGCGCCGTCGCGGCGGTGGCGCAGGCCGCCGACGTCCCCGCGCCGCGCGACCCGGAGGGGCCGGTGCCGGTGCTGTCCCTGCAGGACCTGTCGGTGGTGCACCCGCCCCGGCGCGGCCGGCCCGCGTTCCGGGCCGTGCACGCCGTGAGCCTGGACGTGGCGCCCGGCGAGGTCGTCGGGCTCGTGGGCGAGTCCGGGTCGGGCAAGACCACGATCGGCCGGGCAGCGGCCGGGCTGCTCCCGCCGGCGCAGGGCCGGGTGCTGCTCGACGGCACCGACCTGGCCGGGCTGTCGCGCTCCGGGCTGCGCCGGGTGCGTCGCGGGCTGGCGATGGTGCACCAGGACCCGGCGGCGTCGCTGGACCCGCGCCGGTCCGTGGAGGACTCGGTCGCCGAGCCGCTGCGGGTGCACGGCGCCCGGACCGGCCCGGAGCTGCGCTCCCGGGTGGGCGAGCTGCTGGAGTCGGTCCGCCTGCCACGGGAGTTCGCGACCCGCCGGCCCGGCGAGCTGTCGGGCGGGCAGCGCCAGCGGGTCGCGCTGGCCAGGGCCCTGTCGCTGTCGCCGCGGCTGCTGATCGCCGACGAGCCGACCAGCGCGCTGGACGTGTCGGTGCAGGCCGAGGTGCTGGAGCTGTTCGCGTCGCTGCAGCGCGAGCTGGGGTTCGCCTGCCTGTTCGTCAGCCACGACCTCGCGGTCGTCGACCGGGTCTCCGACCGCGTCGCCGTCCTGCGGGCGGGGGAGGTGGTCGAGCTCGGCACGCCGGCCCAGGTGTTCGGGACCCCGCGGCACGACTACACCCGCCGCCTCGTCGACACCGTGCCCCGCGTCCCCGCCCGGATCTGACACCCGCCCCGCACGAGCGGACCGGTCGTCCGGCAGGGTCCGTACGACCGGTCCGCTCGTGCAGTGGGGAGCAGGACCGTGGGGCCGGGGCCGGGTCCGGACCGGGAACCGGGGTCAGGCGGGGGCGGCGCCCCGGCGCCGGGCGTGGACGGCCGCGGGATGGTCGGCACGGACCCGTGCCTGGCCCGCACCCTGCAGGTGCTCGCGCAGGGTCGCGCCCTCCGGGGCCTCGGCGAGCACCCCACGCCGGCGCAGCTCGGGCACCACGTGCTCCACGACGTCGGCGAAGGTGCCGGGGGTGACCGCGTAGGCGAGGTTGAAGCCGTCGACGTCGGCGACCTCGGCCCAGCGTTCCAGCTCGTCGGCGACCGTCTGCGGCCCGCCCACGACGACGGCGCCCATCCCGCCGATCCCGATGTGCTCGGCGATCGCCCGCGGCGTCCACTCCCGTGTCGGATCGGCCGTGGTGAACAGCTCGACCGCGCTGCGGATGGCCTCGGTCTCGGCGAACCGCAGTGGCTCGTCGGGGTCCATCGTGGACAGGTCCAGGCCGGACCAGCCGCCGTAGAGGGTGAGGGCACCTTCCAGGCTCACGTACTGCGCGAGGTCGGCGTAGCGCTCGCTGGCCTGCTCGTCGGTGGCGCCGGTGACCACGGTGACCATCGTGAAGACCTTCACCGCACGGGGGTCGCGGCCCTGCTCGGCGGTCTGCCTGCGCAGCTCGGCGACCCGCGGGGCCAGTGTCTCCGGGGTCGGGGAGATGACGAAGACGCCCTCGGCGTGCCGGGCGGCGAACGTCGTGCCGCGTGCGGAGGCGCCTGCCTGGAAGATCGTCGGCGTGCGCTGCGGGGAGGGCTCGGTCAGGCCGATGCCCGGCACGTCGAAGAACTCGCCGTGGTGGCCGATCGGACGGACCTTCGCCGGGTCGGTGTAGACACCCTTGTCCCGGTCGAGCAGCACCGCGTCGTCGTCCCAGGACGCCTCCCACAGCTGGTAGCAGACCTCCATGAACTCGTCGGCGACGTCGTAGCGCCGGTCGTGCGGCACCTGCTTCTCCAGCCCCAGGTTGCGGGCCGCGGACTCCAGGTAGGAGGTGACGACGTTCCACGCGACCCGGCCCCGGGTGTAGTGGTCCAGGGTGGAGAACCGCCGGGCGAGCGCGTAGGGCTTCTCGTAGGTCAGCGACACGGTGATCCCGAAGCCGAGCCGCTCGGTGACCGCGGCCATCGCCGAGACGGCCAGGGTCGGGTCGCCGACGGGGACCTGCACGCCGTCGCGGATCGCCGGTTCGGGGCCGTCGCGGTAGACGTCGTAGAGGCCGACGACGTCGGCGATGAACAGGCTGGTGAACCCGCCGCGCTCCAGCAGCTGCGCCAGCTCGGTCCAGTAGCGCAGGTCGTGGAAGGTGTGCGAGCGGTCCTGCGGGTGGCGCCACAGGCCGGGTGACTGGTGCCCGGCGCACGTCATGTCGAAGGCGTTCAGATGGATGCGGCGCGGTGCCGGGTCGATCGCGCGGCTCATCGCTTGCCGGCGCTCCAGGCGTAGGGCAGGTCGGTCCCGTTGAGCACGTGGTCCCCGACCGACTGCAGCTTGTAGATCAACGGGTTGTGCACCGAGATGACCCGCGCGTTGCGCCAGTGCCGGTCCAGCCGCAGCTTCTCCGAGGTCACGGAGGCACCGCCGACCTCGAACAGCTGGGTGGTCGCGTCGAGCACCGCGGGGATGATCGTGGCCTGGGCATGGGCGACGTCGAGCTCGACCCGGTCGAGCAGCTCCGGGTCCTCCCCGCCCGCGGCGAGCAGCGTGTCGAGCTGCTCGGCGATGGCCAGCACCAGGGCACGCGAGGACCAGGCGGCCGCCGACAGCCGCCCGATGACCTGCTGGACGAGCGGGTCGTGGCGGGGCAGGTCGGCCGGGGCGTGGGTGAAGGTGCGGGTGCGCTCGCGGACCCAGGCGCTGACGTCGTCGGTGGCGCGGCGGGCGATCCCGGCGAGCACGGCGAGCTGGACGAGCTGCAGGTAGGAGGTGCCCCAGCCGCGGCCCTCGGTGCCGTACCCGGGTCCGAGGACCCGCTCGCGGGGGACGGCGACGCCGTGGAACTCGGTGGTGCCGCTGGCGGTGAGGCGCTGCCCGAAGCCGTCCCAGTCGTCGTGCTGCACGACGCCCTGGGCGTCGCCGTCGACGAGCACGGACACGCGCTGCCCGTCGAGGTCGGCGGCGACCAGGATCTGGTCGGCGTAGAGGCTGCCGGTCGAGTAGTACTTGGTGCCGTCGAGGCGGTAGCCGTCGCCGTCGGAGGTCAGGGTGGTGCGGTAGCGGTCGATCGCGCCGACGCCGGGCTCGGTGATGGCGTTGCCGACCAGCCGCCCCTCGGCGACGGCCGCCAGCCGGGCGTCGCGGTCC
Organism: Pseudonocardia sp. Ae717_Ps2; assembly: GCF_001932475.1. Lineage (NCBI taxonomy): Bacteria > Bacillati > Actinomycetota > Actinomycetes > Pseudonocardiales > Pseudonocardiaceae > Pseudonocardia > Pseudonocardia sp. Ae717_Ps2. The sequence goes on along the minus strand of NZ_MCIS01000001.1, from coordinate 3,825,641 downwards.
GGGCCCGGGGCGGCCAGCAGCAGGTCGTCGACGTACCACCAGTGCACGCGCAGTGCCTGCGGCAGGTTCGACTCAGCGGCGGCGAGGTCGACGAGCAGCCGGAACTGCTGGCGCACGGTGGCGCCGTAGCCGCCGAGCTCCACGGGCAGCCGCAGGGCGCCGAAGCGCTCCGCGCGCAGCGCGGCCACCTCGTCGTGGGCCAGGGTGCGGCCCTGCTCACGGGCGACCGCGCCCTCGGCGATGCGGGCGAACACCGGCGCGAAGACGGCGTCGAGCTGCTCGTCGGTCCAGGCGGCCCGGCCGTCGGTGCCGGTGGGGGCGGGGGAGGTCGTGGTCATGGGGGTCCTTCCGGTGGGGCCGGTGGCGCGCCGGGCACGGTGGCGGGGTGGTGGCGCGGTGGTGGCGGGGTCGGGGCACGGACGGTCGCCGCCGTGCGGGGCCGGTCGCACGGGCGGGTCCGCTCCGCCCTGCGGCAGGCGGGCCGGCCGGAGGTGGCCGTCGGAGGCGGTCCCGGTGCGGCGGGCGCGTGGGGCGGGCGCGGAGCGGATCCGGGCTTGTGGGTGCGCGGCCTCAGCGGCGGCGGAGCGGGCGACGACACAGCGCCGACGCCACGCGCGCGAGGTCGACATGGCCCCGCGTGGTCAACAGCACCGATCCGGTCACGGGGTCCACGGTAGCCGCGACCGGCTCCGCTTCCCAAGGCGTCGGCGACCCGGATCACCGGCGTCCTGCCTGGTGGGAGACCCGCTCCCAGGCGTCCGGACAGGTGTCCCGCGGGGTGGACGGTCCACTGTGGAGCATGGTGTGACCGTCGTCCCCACCGACTTGCGCCGGCCGGTTCCGCCCTGTTGCGTCTGCCGGATGGGAGTCACGCTGCACTGGTTCCTGCCCACGATGGGCGACGGCCGCCATCTCGTCGGGGGAGGCCACGGGAACGCGACCGGGTCCGCCGGCGCCCTCCGCCCCGCCTCGATCGGCTACCTCACCCAGGTCGCTCGTGCCGCGGAGCAGGCCGGGTTCGACGGTGCCCTCACCCCGACCGGCGCCTGGTGCGAGGACGCGTGGCTCACCACCGCGATGCTCGTGGCCCACACCGAGCGCCTGAGGTTCCTCGTCGCGTTCCGGCCCGGGTCGATCTCCCCGACGCTCGCCGCCCAGCAGGCCGCCACCTTCCAGCGGCACTCCGGCGGCCGGCTGCTGCTCAACGTCGTCACCGGCGGCGAGTCGCGCGAGCAGCGCGCCTACGGCGACTTCCTCGACAAGGACTCCCGCTACGCCCGCACCGGGGAGTTCCTCTCGGTCGTCACCCGGCTGTGGCGCGGCGAGACCGTCGACCTCGACGGCGAGCACGTGCGGGTCGAGCAGGCGTCGCTGTCGCGGCTGCCCGACCCGGTCCCGCCGGTCTACTTCGGCGGCTCCTCACCGGCCGCGGCCCAGGTCGCCGCCGAGCACGCCGACGTCTACCTGACCTGGGGCGAACCGGTCGAGGCCGTCCACGAGAAGATCGAACGGATCCGCAAGCTCGCCGCAGACCGCGGGCGCACCGTGCGCTTCGGGATCCGGCTGCACGTGATCACCCGCGACACCGCCGACGAGGCGTGGGCGCAGGCGCACCGGCTCCTCGACGCGCTCGACCCCGAGACCATCGCGGGTGTGCAGGCGGGTCTGGCCGCGAGCGAGTCGGAGGGCCAGCGCCGGATGCGCGCGCTGCACGGCGGGGTCAAGACCTCGGTCGAGGAGCTGACGATCGCCCCGAACCTGTGGGCCGGTGTCGGCCTGGTCCGGGGTGGTGCGGGGACCGCGCTCGTCGGCAGCCACACCGAGGTCGCGGATCGGATCGCCGAGTACCACGAGGCCGGCATCGACGAGTTCGTCCTCTCCGGCTACCCCCACCTGGAGGAGGCGTGGTGGATGGGCGAAGGGGTCATGCCGGTGCTGCGCGAGCGCGGCCTGTGGACCCCGCCCGACGGCGTCGCCGATGTCACCGACGCCGCCCGCTCCGTGCCGTTCGCCGCCGACTACCGCACGTGAACCACGCCGCGCCCGCCGTGGCGCGGCAGGACGGACCGGACCCGCCCCACCGATCGGTGGGGCAGGTCCGGCCGGGTCAGGAGCCGGAGGGGGCGCGCAGGTCCTCGACCGCGGAGGCCACGTCCACCCGGTTGCGCAGCACGCCGTAGTCGGAGTAGCGGTCGGCCACCCCCTGCAGCTCGGCGACGAGCTCCGGGGACAGCGGCTGGGTGTCGCGCAGCGCCCGCTGCGCCATCAGGTCGGCGACGGCGGCGGGCCGCTTGGTCAGCTCCGCGTAGATGGCGGCGTTCTCCCGGGAGTTCTCCCGGGCCCACTGCAGCGCGCGGCCGTAGCGCTCGGTGAAGTCGGTCAGGGCCGCGCGGGTGCCGGCGTCGTCCAGCGCCGCGGTGTTGGCGTCGAGGAAGGTCAGCCCGGTACCGAGGCCCTTCGCGTCGCGCAGGACCCGGGCGCCGGACTCCTGCTGGGTGACCGCGGTGTAGGGGTCCCAGGTCGACCAGGCGTCGATCGCGCCGGAGTTCATCGCGGCGGCGGCGTCGACCGGCTGCAGGAACGAGATGGTGACCTCGTCCGGCCGCACCCCGGCCTCCTCCAGCGCGCGCAGCAGCAGGTAGTGCCCGATGCTGCCCTGGGTGGTCGGCGAGACCGTCTTCCCGCGCAGGTCGGCGACCGACCGGATCGGCGAGTCCTTCGGCACGAGCAGCGCCAGCCCGCCCTGGCTGGGGGACCGGGTCGCCTCGACGATCTTGATGCGGTCGGTGGAGGACAGCGCGGTCAGGGTGGGTGCGTCGCCGGCGACGCCGACGTCGATCGCCTCGCTGCGCAGCGCCTCCAGCAGCGGCGCGGCCGCCGGGAACTGTGCCCACTCGACCCGGTACGGCGCGCCGTCGAGCGCGCCGGAGGCGTTGAGCAGGGCCTGCTGGATGCCGGCCTGGTCACCGACCCGCAGGGTGACCTGAGACAGGTCGACCGGGCCGTCGTCGGCCGCGCCGGAGCAGCCGGTGAGCAGCAGCGCGAGCGCGGCGAGCAGGGCGGGCAGGGCGAGCAGCGGACGGCGGGTCACGGGGTGGTCTCCGGGTCGGTGAGCGGGGTGAGCGAGGGCAGGTTCACGACGATCCCCTCCTGCGTGCTGCGGGAGATGACCACGACGGCCGGCACCTCGGGGTCGGGGTTCTCCTCGCGGTGCGGGACCCACGGCGGCACGAACACGTAGTCGCCGGGCTCGGTCTGCAGGACGACCTCGCCGGTGCCGTCGTGGAACACGAACCGGGGTCGGCCGGAGACGACGTAGATGGAGGTCTCGGCCTCGCCGTGGTGGTGGTCGCCGGAGTTCGTGGCGGGGGCGACGTGGGTCTCGCCGGTCCAGAGCTTCGAGGAGCCGACGGTCCGTCCGCTCACGGCCTCGCGGCGGGACATGCCGCTGGTCTGGGCGGTGTCGCCGGACAGGTCGGCACCGCGGACGAGGTGCACCCGGGCGTGGTCCGGCGGGGTGGGGGCGAGGTCGGGGTGGAACGGGTCGGTCCCGTGCGCGTGCGTGGTCACCGGGTATCGCCCTCCAGGGCGGTCAGGGTGCGGGTGGTCAGGAAGTCGGCGACGGTGCGCTCCAGGTCCGCCCACAGCGGGGCGGCCGGGCCGGTCCCGCGGACCGAGGCGATCGAGCCCTCGGTGGCGCGCACGACGTCGGCGACGGTGATCTCCGCGGCCGGGCGGGCCAGCCGGTAGCCGCCCTCGCAGCCACGACGGCTGGTCACCAGACCGGCCCGGCGCAGCGCGAGCATCACGTTGACCAGGGAGTTGAGCGGGACACCTCGGGCGCGGGCCATCGCGTCGCAGGTGACGGTCGCACCGTCGGCGGCGACGAGCTCGGCGAGTGCGCGCATCGCGTGGTCGAGCCGCGCGGAGACGTTCAGCGGCGCGGCGCGGCGCGACCGGGCGGGCCCCGCCGCGACGGGCGCCACCTCCTCGGCGAAGCGGGCACCCTTGGCGAGGCGTTCGAGGAACTGCACGAGCCGTGCGGCGACGATCCGGTGGAACTGGTCGTTCAGCACGTCGTGCACCCCGTCGACGACGACGGCCACGTCGTCGCCCGGACGGGCCAGCGACCGGATCCCGGCGACCGGGGCGACCGGGTCGGCGTCGCCGTGCAGCCACAGCACCGCCGCGTCGGGCAGCGGGTCGGACGGCGGCGGGGGCGGGACCTGCGCGAGCGCGCCCCAGGCGAAGTCGGGGTCGGACTCGAGGAGCCCGCGGTGCACCGGGCAGGCGGTCCGGGCGTCGAGCTCCCCGGCCCGGTCCGCGGGCGGCTCGCCCGGGGCGCCCGTGGGCAGCCCGGCCAGCACGAGCCCGTCCGGGCGGACGGCCCCGGCCAGCTCCCAGGCGCGCAGCGCGCCGGTGTCGGACCCGAGCAGCACCCGGGCCCCGGTCGCGCCGGCCAGTGCGGCGGTGACCTCGTCGGCCCCGGCACCGGGAGCGGGCACGGCGAGGGTCCACCCGTCGACGGCGAGCCGCCGCCCGAGGCGGGCGTAGAGGCCGGGGTGCTCGCCGCGGCCGGTCAGGACGGCGACGGTGCCCCGCGAGGTCCCCTCGGGCGTCCACACCGTGCCGGTGGTGGCGGGTGCGCTCACGCGGGGACCCCCACCCCGGCGGCCGCGCCGCGGCGGGCGAGCTCGGCGCGCACCGCGGGCAGCAGCTCGCGGCCGTAGCGGCGGGCGTCGTCGATCGGGTCGTAGCCGCGGATGAGCAGCGTGGTGACACCGATGTCGACGTAGTCGGCGAGCGCGGCGGCGACGGTGTCCGGGGTGCCGACCAGCGCGGTGGAGTTGCCGGCCGCTCCGGAGGCCGCCGCGGTGGCGGTCCACAGGCAGCGGTCGTGGAGCTCCCCGGCCTCGGCGGCGGCGAGCAGGCGCTGGGACCCGACGTTGGCCGGCGCCCCCGGCTCGCGCATCCGGGTGCCGGTGAACGAGCCGTGACCGCCGCGGGCGGCGACGATCCGGTCCCGTACGTCGTGCGCGCGGGCCCAGGCCTGCTCCTCGGTGTCGCCGAGGATCGGGCGGAACGACACGCTGATCCGGGGCGGCTCGGTGCGGCCCGCGGCGCGGGCGGCCTCGTGCACCCGGGCGATCTGCTCGGCGGTCCCGGCCAGCGGCTCGCCCCACAGTGCGAAGACGTCGGCGTGCCGCCCGCCCACCCGGTACGCGGCCTCGGAGGACCCGCCGAAGTACACCGGGATCGGGCCGAGCGGGCGGATCTCCTGGGCGACCCCGGCGACCCGGTAGTGCTCGCCGGCGTGGTCGAAGGGCTCGCGCTCGGTCCAGGCCCGGCGCACGACCGAGAGGTACTCGTCGGTGCGGGCGTAGCGCTCGTCCTTGCCGAGCCAGTCGCCGTCGCGGCGCTGGTCGGTGTCGCTGCCCCCGGAGATGACGTGCATCGCGACCCGGCCACCGCCGCTGAAGTGGTCGAGCGTCGCGTACTGGCGGGCGGCCAGGGTGGGGGCGGTGAAGCCGGGCCGGTGCGCGACGAGGAAGCCGAGCCGGTCGGTGTGCGCGGCCGCGTACGCGGCGACCTGCAGCCCGTCCGGGGTGGACGACGAGTGGCCGATGAGGACCTTGTCGAAGCCGGCCTCCTCGTGGACGGCGGCGAACCGGCGCACGAGCGCCGGGTCGAGGACCGGGCCGGTGGCCGGCAGGATCTCCGAGACCTCCTGGGTCCCGATCATGCCGATGAACTCGATGCTCATGTGCGCTCCTGGGGTCGGTGCACGCCGAGGCGGCCGAGCAGGTCGGCACGCAGGCGCTGGAAGTCGGGGTCGGTGACGTCGCGGGGGCGGGGGAGATCCACCGGTGCGTCGTGCGCGATCCGGCCGCCGTCCATCACCAGGACGCGGTCGGCGAGCACGAGCGCCTCCTCGACGTCGTGGGTCACGAGCAGCACCGCGCACCGGTGGCGCTGCCACAGCTCGTCGACGAGCCCGCGGGCGGTGATCCGGGTGAGCGCGTCGAGCGCGGAGAACGGCTCGTCGAGCAGCAGCAGGTCCGGGTCACGGACGAGGGCGCGGGCCAGCGCCGCGCGCTGGGCCTCGCCGCCGGAGAGGACCTTGGGCCACACGTCGGTGCGGTGGGCGAGGCCGACCTCGGTCAGGGCGGCCTCGGCGCGGGCGCGGTCGGGGCGCCCTGGCAGGCCGAGCACGACGTTGCGCCACACCTTCTTCCACGGCAGCAGACGCGGCGCCTGGAACCCGACGGCCCGTCGGCGGGCGACGGTGACCTCGCCGCTGACGTCGTTGTCGAGGTCGGCCAGGATCCGCAGCAGGGTGGACTTGCCGCAGCCCGAGGCCCCGAGCAGCGCCACGAACTGACCGGGCTCGATGTCCAGGTCGAGGTCGGTCAGGACGGCCCGGTCACCGAAGTGCCGGCCGAGGCCCCGGACCGACACGGGTCGCGCAGTGGTGCTCACCGTCCGCTGAACGCCGGTCGCCACGACAGCAGCCCCCTCTCCAGGGTGCGCACGACGAGGTCGCCGACCAGCCCGAGCACCGCGTAGAGCGCGAGGCAGACGACGATCACGTCGGTCTGGAAGAACTCCCGGGCGGTGTTCATCTCGTAGCCGATCCCGGAGGTGGCGTTGATCGTCTCGCCGAAGACCAGGGCGAGCCACGCGGTGCCCAGCGCGTAGCGCAGACCGACCAGGAACTGGGGCATCGCCGAGGGCAGGATCACGTGGCGGACCTGGCCGAACCAGCCGAGCCCCAGGGTGCGGGCGGCCTCGACGAGGGTCGCGTCGACGTTGCGGATCCCGCCGAACAGGTTCATGTAGAGCGGGAAGGTCACGGCGAGCGCGATGAGCGCGATCTTGGGTTCCTCGCCGATGCCGAACCAGATGATCAGCAGCGGGATGAGCCCGATGACGGGCACCGTGCGCAGCATCTGCACGGGCGCGTCGATCACGTCCTCGCCGCGGCGGAACAGCCCGGACAGGGTGGCGAGCAGCACGGCGGCGACGAGGCCGATCGCGATGCCGGACAGCACCCGCACGCTCGACACGGCCACCGCGCTCTGCAGCGCGCCGTCGGCCCACATCTCGGCGGCGGTGACCGCGACGGTCGCGGGCGAGGCGAGGACGTCGCGGGGGAGGATCCCGGTGCTCGACAGCACCTGCCACAGCGCGATGAGCACGACCGGGGAGGCGGTCTTGACCACCCAGCGGGGCACCCGGTCCGGGCCTCGGGTGTGGCGGGTGCGGAGGGTCTCGACCTCGGGTGGGGAGCTGGTGCGCTCCCGTTCGGAGGTGGTCGTCATGGGGGCTCCTGGGGCTCGGAGGGCATGCCCGGCCGGCCCGGGTCGCCGGTGCGGCTCGGGCGGTGCGGATGCCGGATGCGGATGCCGGACGCGGAGGTCCGGTGCGGAGGTCGGTGCCGGACGGACGTGGCGGTGTGGTGCGGGTGGGCCGTCGCCGGGCGGGTCGGGTGCGGGTGGGGCGCCGGCGGTGCCGGCACGCCGTGGCTCGACGCGTCGGGCGGTACGGCGGGACCGGTGCCCTCGCGTCGGCCGGTGGGGTCAGTGCTGCCGGGCGGTCCGGTGCCTCGGTGGGGCCGGTGCGGCGGCGCTGTGGGGAACCGCCGCACCGCCCCGGAACGAGGTGGACCCCGGCGGGAACCGTTCCGGTGGGCCGGGTGCCGGGCCGGCACCGCGGTCGTGGTTCGCCGGTGGTGCGGTCGCGGTCACCGTCGGGTGCCGCGGTCGGCCGGGCGGTGCGGTCGGCGGCGCGGCGCGGCGGGAGCGGTGTCAGGACCGACAGAGCGCCGACGCGACGCGTGCGAGGTCGATGTGCGCGCGCGTGGTCAGCGGAACCGGAACGGACATACGGTGACGGTAACCGGCCCGCGTCCGAAACCCAACCCCTGGAGTTGGGATTGGGGTCACGGCGTTTCGGCTGGTGGGAACGGTTCTGATCGCCCGTCCGGACACCTGGGCAGCACACGGCACGAGCGGGCCGTCCGTACGGGGTACGTCCGGACGGCCCGCTCGGGTACCGGCGGGTCAGACGGTGAGGGCGAGCCCCCGGGCCCGCAGCACCCGTCGCTCCAGGGGGCGGAAGACCAGCAGCTCCACCCCGATGCCGACGATGAGGATCAGCAGGATCGCGGCGAACACCTGGACGATGTCGTTCACGTCGGCGCCGTTCTTCAGGTAGGCGCCGAGCCCGACCCCCAGCGCCGGGCCGGCGGCGATGATCTCCGCGGCCATCAGCGAGCGCCAGGAGAACGCCCAGCCCTGCTTGCAGCCCGCGAGGTAGCCGGGCAGCGCCGCGGGGAGCAGCACGTAGCGGGCCATCTGGTAGCCGGTGGCGCCCAGCACCTGGCCCGCTCGCGGCAGGATCGGCGGCACCTGGTCGATCCCCGCCACCAGGCCGTTGGCGATCGAGGGGACCGAGCCGAGCAGCACCACGAAGAAGATCGTGGTGTTGGTCAGCCCGAACCAGAGCACCGCGGCCGGCACCCAGGCCACCGACGGCAGCGACTGCAGGCCGGTGAGCAGCGGGCCGATCGCCGACCGGATCACCGGCACCTTGGCGACCAGGACGCCGAGCGGGGTGGCGATCACCAGGGCGAGCAGGAAGCCGAGCGCGGCCCGGCTGATCGAGGTCCACAGGATCGACCAGATCTCGCCGCTGGCGACCGTCGCGCCGAACGCCTCGGCCACCGCGCCCGGTGCGGGCAGCTTGTACTCCGGCGTGATCGCCGAGGCCCAGACGATCTGCCAGACCAGGACGATCAGGGCGAGCGCGACCAGCGGTGGCAGCCAGGTCCGCAGGAACCGCTGCCACCACGGGGTGGTGCGCTCGACCGGGGTGTCGAGGGCGTCGAGCCCGGCGACCGCGGCGGCGGAGTCCCGGTCGTTGTCGACGACCGTCATCGAGGAGTCCTCACGCGGCATGGCTGGTGATCACCTGCCGCAGTCGTCCGGTGATGTCGTCGTGCAGCTCGGCCTGGGCCTCGGCGTCGTGTCCGTCGGCGGGCACCGACCATTCGCGGACCACGGTGCCGGGACGCGAGGACAGCAGCACGACCCGCTCGGCCAGCCGGACCGCCTCGCGCACGTCGTGGGTGACGAACACGATCGTCGTGCCGGTGGCCCGCCAGACCCGCAGGAGCTCGCCCTGCAGCACGTCTCGGGTGATCGCGTCGAGTGCGGCGAACGGCTCGTCCATCAGCAGCAGCCCGCCGGTGCCGGGCTCGTCGCCGAGTCCGGTCGCGGCGGCGAGCGCCCGGGCCAGCGACACGCGCTGGCGCATGCCACCGGACAGCTCGTGCGGCCGCTTCCCGCCCACGCCCTCCAGCCGGACCAGGGTGAGCAGCTCCTCGGCCCGCTCACGCCGGGCCGCCCGGCCGTGCCCGGCGAGCTTGAGCGGCAGCTCGACGTTGCGCAGCGCGGTCAGCCACGGCATGAGCGCGGCCTCCTGGAACATGAACGACGGTCGGGCGGACCCCACCGCGACCTCGCCCGCGGTCGGCTCGTCGAGCCCGGCGAGCAGGTTGAGCAGCGTCGACTTGCCGCAGCCGGAGGCACCGAGCACGCAGACGAACTCGCCGTCGCCGACCCGCAGGTCGATCCCGTTGAGCGCGGTCACCGCCCCGGGGCCGGTGCCGAAGGTCTTGGCGACCCCCGACAGCTCCACGGCCGTGTCGCGGGCCGGGGGGCGCCGGGTGGTGAGGTCGACGGTCATCGGTGGTTCCCCTCGTCGGTCGGGATGGTCAGTTCGCGGCGGCGAGACCGGCCGGGTCCACGGCGGCCTCCCCGGAGCTGGTGCGGACCGCGTCGATCGCGGTCGGGTCGAGGAAACCGGTCAGGTTCGCCTCGCTCTGCGCGATGCCGGCGGTGACGGAGTCCTTCGCCAGCTGCGGGAAGGTCGAGGCGAGCGGGTCGGTGTCGAAGGACAGCTCGGTGAAGGCGCGGTCGAGGATGTTCGCGGCCAGGGGCTTGCCGGTGATCTCGCCGATCGCGGCGTTGGACACGGTCTTGGCCTGCGCCGGGTCGCTGCGGATGAAGGAGATGGCGGCCTGCTCGCCGCGCAGGATCGCCTCGACGGTCTGGGGGTGCTGCTGCAGGAACTCGGTCCGGGCGATGACGACGGTGGTCGGGAACTTCCCGTCCGGCCACAGGGCCTTCTCGTCGACCAGCACCTTCGCGCCGGCGTCGACCAGGCGCGAGCTCCACGGCTCGGGCAGCCACCCGCCGGCGAGCTTGCCCTGCTTGAACAGGTCGAGGGTCTGCGGGTTGTCGATGTTCTGGACGGTCACCGCGTCCGGGCCGTCCCCGATCGGGAGGTTGTTCTCCTTGAGCCAGGTCTTGAAGGCGATGTCCTGGGTGTTGCCCAGCTGCGGCGTCGCGATGATCTTGCCCTTGAGCTGCTCGGGCGAGGTGATGTCCGGGCTGGTCACCAGCTGGGCCCCGGCCGAGGTGGAGCCGGCGACCAGACGCACCGCCTCGCCGTTCGACTTGGTGAAGGCGTTGATCGCCGGGCCGGAGCCGATGAACGCGACGTCGATCGAGCCGCCGAGCAGGGCGTTGACCTGGTCCGGGCCGGCGTTGAAGGTCTGGGTGGTGAGCTTCGTGCTGCCCAGCTCCTTGGCGAACAGGCCCTGCTTCACCCCGACCAGCGCGGGGGCGTGGGTGATGTTCGGGAAGTAGCCGACGCGGACCTCGGCGGCGGGGGAGGTGGCACCTGCGGCGGTGGTGCTCTCGGCGGCGCGGGAGCAGCCGGCCATGAGTCCGAGCGCGGTCAGCAGCGCGAGCAGGACGGCGGCGGTGCGCACCCGGGAGCCGGGGCGCAGGACGTGCGGGGACATCGCGGGACGGGGTCCTTCCGTGGTGGGCGGCGGGCGGTCGGGACGACCACGGCGCGCCGGGTCCGGCCGGCCGGGACGGCGTGCCGGGATGCGGGACGGGTGGCGGGCCGGACCGGTGTCCGGCGGGCGATCCCTGTTCCGGCGGATGCGTCGGACGCCGGACGTGTGGCGTTACCGTCCGCGGAAGAGCGGGGACCGGTACGGCTCGGTCAGCGACAGAGCTCGCTGTAGGCGGGGGCGCGCCGGCTCGGCCAGAACGGCTCGAGGCCGGTCGGACGCACTGGCACCGCGCGCCGTGCGGCTCGGGCCGGCTGGTGGGGGGAGGGCTCGGTCGCACCCCCTGCGAACCGGTGGGGGCGCGAGGGCCTCCGTCGGCTCGTCGTCACCCGACCAGGGTGCGTCGTGGTCACCTCTCCGGACAACCTGGTGTCCACCCCCCAGGAAAGCGACCGGCTTGTCCGGACAGGTCGAGCCGGTTAGGCGTCCCGATTCCGCCGGTCGGGAGCTTCGGTGCGGCGGGCATCACTGGGCCGGCTCCGCGGGTTGACACCATCGGGCACGGGCTCCCTACAGTCGGGGTGCACACCATCCGGAGCGGCCGAGAGACCCGGCTCGACGACGCCGCAGCAACCCCCCGCAGCAGCGGGTGCGGGTGCTCCAGCCGGGTTCGATGGAGGAGATCATGCGGTCGATCGCGGAGCAGGTGCGCGGCGCGCACCACCCTCGGTACCGGCGCCACGTCGACCTGATGCGGGTGGCCGGCGCGACCTGTCGGGCCTGACACCGCCCCGTCCCGCGCTGCGCGTCGCCCGCCGGCGCCCCGTCGGCGGTGGCGTCCGCCCCCCCGTGACGTCCCACCCGTTCCGTCGCGCCCCGTGCGACGAGGAAGCGATGCCCTCATGTCCACAACGGACACCTCAGACCGGCCGCTGCACCTGGCCGTCGCGCTCGACGGCGCCGGCTGGCACCCCGCCGCCTGGCGCGAGCCCGGCGCCCGGCCCGGCGAGCTGTTCACCGCGCGCTACTGGGCCGACCTCGCCCGCACCGCCGAGCGCGGGCTGCTCGACCTGCTCACGATCGAGGACGGGTTCGGCCTGCAGTCCGGGGACCACCTCCACGGGGCACAGCGCCGCACCGACCGGGTCCAGGGACGCCTCGACGCCTCGCTGGTCGCCGCCTTCCTCGCCCCGCTGACGTCGCGGATCGGGCTGGTCCCGACCGTCACCACCACCCACACCGAGCCGTTCCACGTCGCGTCCGCGCTGGCCACCCTCGACCACGACAGCCACGGCCGTGCCGGCTGGCGGGTGCAGACCTCGGTCCGCGCCGACGAGGCCGCCCACTTCGGGCGCCGCACCGTCCCCGGGCTGCGCCGCGCCGACCTCGACACCCCGGCCGGCCGCGCGCTGGTCGCCGAGCTGTTCGGGGAGGCCGCCGACGTCGTCGAGGTCGTGCGCCGGCTGTGGGACTCCTGGGAGGACGACGCCGAGATCCGCGACGCGCTCACCGGGCGCTTCGTCGACCGCGACAAGCTGCACCGGGTCGACTTCGCCGGGGAGCACTTCGGCGTCGCCGGCCCCTCGATCGTGCCGCGTCCGCCGCAGGGCCAGCCGCTGGTCCTGTCACTGGCCCACGGCTACGAGCCGGCGTTGCTCGCCGCCCGGGTCGGCGACGTCGTGGCCACCACCCCGCACGACGCCGACGACGCCGCCCGCATCGTCGCCCAGGTCCGCTCCGCCGAGGCCGCGGCGGGCCGCACCGCACCGCCGCTGCGCATCCTCGGCGACGTGGTCGTGGTGCTCGCCGACACCCAGCGCGCCGCCCGCGAGCGGCTCGCCCGGCTCGACGCACTCGACCCGCTCTCCTCCGACGCCGCGATCCTCGCCACCACCCCCGCCGGGCTCGCCGACACCCTGCTGTCCTGGCGCCGCGCCGGGCTCGACGGTTACCGGCTGCGCCCGGCCGTCCTGCCGACCGACCTCGACGCCGTCGTCGACGGCCTGGTCCCCGAGCTGCAGTCCCGCGGCGCGTTCCGCACCGCCTACGGCGAGACCACCCTGCGCGAGCGCTTCGGGCTGCCCAGGCCCGCCAGCCGCTACGCCGCCGGGGCCGGGTCCGCCGTCGTCCCGACCTTCTCCGGAGCCACCGCATGAGCAACAGGAAGCAGATCGTGCTCGGCGCCTACTTCCCGGGCGTCAACCACGACACCGTCTGGAGCGACCCGGCCTCGGGCAGCCACATCGCCTGGGAGTCGTTCGAGCACTGGGCGCGCACCGCCGAGCGCGGGCGCCTCGACCTGCTCTTCCTCGCCGAGGGCCTGCGGCTGCGCACCCGCGGCGGGGAGATCTTCGACCAGGACGTCGTCGGACGCCCGGACACCTTCACCGTGCTCGCCGCGCTGGCCGCGGTCACCGAGCACATCGGTCTGGCCGGGACGATCAACTCCACCTTCAACGAGCCCTACGAGCTGGCCCGCAGGTTCGCGACGCTGGACATCCTCTCCGGCGGGCGCGCGGCGTGGAACGTCGTCACCAGCTCCGACGCCCCCACCGGCGAGAACTTCCGCCGCGGCGCCTACCTCGGCCACCACCAGCGCTACGAGCGTGCCGGGGAGACCCTCGCCGCGGTCCGGGCGCTCTGGGACTCCTGGGGTTCCGACGCCGTCGTCGCCGACCCCGCGTCGGGCACCTTCCTGCGCGACGGCCACGTCGGCGACTTCGCGGTCTCGGGCAACCAGTTCGACATCGCCGGGCGCTTCACCACCCCGCGCAGCCCGCAGGGCCACCCCGTCGTGCTGCAGGCCGGCGAGTCCCCGGCCGGTCGCGACTTCGCCGCCGCGTCCGCCGACGCGATCTTCTCCCGGTACCAGAAGTTCGACGAGGCCCGCGCCTTCTACGACGACGTCAAGGCCCGGGTCCGCAAGGCCGGCCGCGACCCCGACGAGGTGCGGATCCTGCCCAGCGCCGGCGTCGTGCTCGGCGACACCGACGCCGAGGCCCGCGAGCGTCACGAGTACATCCACGACCAGCAGGTCGACCCGTGGACCTCGATCGTGCTGGCCGAGATGGTCTGGAACCGCGACCTGTCCGGCTACGACCCGGACGGGCCGCTGCCCGACGTCGAGCCCACCCCCGAGGCCCCGAAGTGGATCGAGGGCCGGGCCCCGCTGACCCAGGACGCGCACGCCACGGTCGCCGCCTGGCGCGAGCTCGCCGATGCCCACGGGTACTCGCTGCGCGAGACGGTCAAGCACGTGTTCGACCGCGCCGTGTTCGTCGGGACCCCCGAGCACGTGGCCGACGAGATCGACCGCTACGTCCAGAACGACGCCTCCGACGGGTTCATCCTCGGCTCCCACGTCAGCCCGTCCGGCCTCGACGAGATCGTCGACCGGGTGGTGCCGATCCTGCAGGAGCGCGGGGTGTTCCGGACCGACTACACCCCGGGCGCGACGCTGCGGGAGAACCTCGGTCTCGCGCACCCGTCGCGGTTCGGCGAGCGCCACACCCCGGCTGTGACGGCGTGAGCCGCCGGTTCGGGTCCGGGCGGGGCGTGACCGCCGGCCGCTGCGCGGTGCTGCTCGCCGCCACCGCGCTGGTCCTCACGGCCTGCGGATCGGGCGCCGGTGGCGCCGGTGACGATGCCGGGCCGCCCCGTCCCGGCGGCACCCTGGTGTTCGCGGTGTCCTCGGACCAGGGCTGCGCCGACCCGCAGCAGGTGCAGAGCAACGACTCGATCTACTCGCTGCGCCAGATCGTCGACTCGCTCACCGACCAGGACCCGTCCACCGGGGCGATCGTGCCGTGGCTGGCGACCCGCTGGTCGTCGAACGCCGACGCCACCGCCTGGACCTTCACGCTGCGCCAGGGCGCGACCTTCTCCGACGGCGCCCCGGTCGACGCGGCCGCGGTCAAGGCCAACTTCGACCGGGTCGGCTCGCTCGGCGCCCGCGGCAGCCTGCCCAAGGGCTACCTGGCCGGGTACGTCGGCACCGACGTCGCGAGCCCGACCGAGTTCACCGTCCGGTTCTCCCGGCCCAACGTGCAGTTCCTGCAGGGCACCTCCACCCACAGCCTCGGCCTGCTCTCCCCGGCCAGCGCCGCCCGCTCCGACGACGAGCGCTGCGCGGGCGTCGTCGGCTCCGGGCCGTTCACCCTCGAGCGCTACGCCAAGAACGACGTCACCGTGCTCGCCAAGCGGGCCGGCTACGACTGGGGCTCGCAGCTGTTCACCCACCCCGGCGAGGCCTGGCTCGACCGGGCCGAGTTCCGCGTCGTCCCCGAGTCCGGGGTGCGGGCGGGCAGCGTGCAGTCCGGCGAGGTCGACGCGATCGCCAGCGTCGGCCAGCAGGACGAGGCCCCGCTCACCGCGGCGGGCGTGCAGCTCCCGGCCCGGCCGAACCCCGGCCTGCCGTTCGGGATCACGTTCAACCAGGGCACGCCGCTGGGTGCCGACGCCGCCGTCCGGGAGGCGGTGAGCCGGGGCATCGACCGCAACGAGGTCGTCGCCGCGGTGTACCCGAGCCAGACCCGCGCGGCGACGAGCCCGCTGTCGTCGACGACGCCGTCCTACGCCGACCAGTCCGCGCTCGTCGGCTACGACCCGGCCGCCGCGACCGCCGCCCTCGACCGCGCCGGCTGGGTGCCCGGTCCGGACGGCATCCGCGCCAAGGGCGGGCAGCGGCTGACCGTGCCGCTGACCTTCGCGCAGAACATCGGCACGACCAAGCCCGCGCTGGAGCTGATCCAGCAGCAGCTGCGCCGGATCGGGATCGACGTGGCGCTGCGCGAGGTCCAGATCGCCGAGACCCAGGCCGTCCTCGACGGCGGTGACTTCGTCGCCGCGTGGGGCAACCTGACCCGGGCCGACCCGGACATCCTGCGGTCGACCTACGGCACCGACGGAGTCAACCGGTACCGGTTGCCCGACGGGCCGCTGCAGGCACCGCTGCTGGCCCAGGCCGCGACGGTGGACCCCGCGCGGCGCGCGGCACTCGTCGGGCAGGCGCAGGCGCTGCTCGCGCAGCGCTTCGACACCGCGCCCGTCGTCGAGCTCACCACGGTGCTCGGCGTCGGCCCGGACGCGCACGGGGTCGCGTTCGACGCGTCCTCGCGCATCCAGCTCCACGACGCCTGGAAGTCCGACGCGCGATGACCCTTCCCTACCTGCTGCGCCGCCTCGGGCTCGCCGCCGTCGTGCTGTGGGCGGCGTGGACGGTCAGCTTCGTCGTGCTGTACCTGCTGCCCGGTGACCCGGTCGCGACCATGGCGTCGGCGTCGGACGGCGAGCCGGTCTCCCCGGCCGAGCTCGCCGCCCTGCGCGCCCGCTACGGCCTGGACCAGCCGCTGCCGGTGCAGTACGTGACCAAGCTGTGGGCCGCGCTGCACGGCGACCTCGGGACCTCCTTCGTCAGCGGGCAGGACGTGCGGACCGCCGTCGCCGAGGCGCTCCCGCCGACCCTGCAGATCGCCGCGGCCGGGCTGGTCGTGGCGGTCGTCGCGGGCACCGCGGTCGCCGTCGCGGCGACCTGGGTCCGGTCGCCGTGGCTGCGGCAGGTGCTGGCGTCGCTGCCGTCGCTGGCGGTGTCGCTGCCGGTGTTCTGGGTCGGGCTGATGCTGGTGCAGCTGTTCTCGTTCTCCCTCGGCTGGCTGCCGTCGGTCGGCGACCGCGGTCCGGAGTCGCTGGTGCTGCCCGCGGTCACCCTCGGGCTCCCGACCGGCGCGCTCGTCGCCCAGGTGCTGGCCAAGAGCCTCGGCCAGGCACTGGACTCGCCCTACGTCACCACCGCCCGCGCCAAGGGCGTCGGCGAGGCCGCGGTGCACCTGCGCCACGCGCTGGGCAACGCCGCGATCCCCGCCCTCACCGTCCTCGGCTACGTCGTCGGCAACGTGCTCGCCGGGTCCGTCGTCGTCGAGACGGTGTTCACCCGACCCGGCCTGGGCCGGCTCACCGTCGCCTCGGTCGGGGCGCAGGACATCCCCGTCGTCCAGGGCATCGTGTTGTTCGCGGCACTCGCGTTCGTCGTGGTCAACCTGCTCGTCGACCTGGCCTACCCGCTGCTCGACCCGCGGGTCGCCGTCGCCTCCGGGAGCTCCCGATGACCCTGCTCGACCGCGACCTGGCCACCCCGGCTCCCGCGCCCGGCGCGGAGCCGGTTCCGGCCCCGCGCCGCCCGGCGGCCCGGCTCGGCCGCCTCCTGCGGGCCCGGCCCGGGCTCGTGCTCGCCGCGGCGATCGTGCTGCTGGTGCTGACCGCGGCGTTCGTGCCGTCGCTGCTCGCCCCCGGCGACCCCGCCGTCGGCGACACCGCACGCCGGCTGTCCCCGCCCGGACCGGGCCACTGGTTCGGCACCGACCACCTCGGCCGCGACGTGTGGACCCGCGTCGTGCACGGCGCCTCGCTGTCGCTGCAGGCCACGGTGATCGCGGTCGCCGTCGCGCTCCTCGCGGGCGGGCTGATCGGGCTGGTCGCCGGGTTCGCCGGTGGCTGGGTCGACGAGGTCCTCATGCGCGGCGTCGACGTGCTGCTCGCCATCCCGGCGATCCTGCTGTCGCTCGCGCTCATCACCGCGCTCGGCTTCGGCACGGTGAAGGTGGCGATCGCGGTCGGCGTGGCGAGCGTCGGGAGCTTCGCCCGGGTGATGCGTGCCGAGACCCTGCGGGTGCGCCGCGCCCTCTACGTCGAGGCCGCCCGCGCCGTCGGCACCCGCTGGTACGTCTCGCCGTGGCGCCACGTCCTGCCCAACGCGGCCGGACCGGTCGCCGTGCTCGCCGTGCTGGAGTTCGGGCTGGCGATCCTCGCGGTGTCCGCGCTGAGCTTCCTCGGCTACGGCGCCCCGCCACCGGCCTCGGAGTGGGGCTCGCTGGTCGCCGACGGCCGGAACTACCTGGCCGTCGCCTGGTGGGTGTGCGCGATGCCGGGCCTCGTCATCGCCGCGACCGTGCTGTCGGTCAACCGGATCGCCCGGGCCCTGGACGGCGAGTGGAGGCGGTCGGCATGAGCGCCCTGCTGGAGGTGACGGGTCTGGAGGTCGCCTACGCCGCCGGTGGCGGGACGGTGCACGCCGTGCGCGGCGTCGACCTGACCGTCGCGCCCGGGGAGGTCGTCGCCGTCGTCGGGGAGTCCGGGTCGGGCAAGACCACCCTGGCCTCCGCGGTGCTCGGGCTGCTGCCCGCCGCAGGGTCGGTCACCGCGGGCACGGTCGCACTCGACGGCACCGTCCTCACCGGGCTGTCCGAGCGCGCCTACCGGTCGGTGCGCGGAGCCCGGATCGGGTTCATCCCGCAGGACCCGGGCGTCGCGCTGAACCCCGTGCAGAAGGTCGGTGTGCAGGTCGCCGAGGGCCTGCGCGCCCACGGGCTCGCCGACCGCCGCACGGCCGCGGCCCGCGCCGTCGAGCTGCTGGCCGCGGCCGGTCTCGACGATCCGGGGACCCGCGCCGGGCAGTACCCCCACCAGCTGTCCGGCGGGATGCGCCAGCGGGTGCTCATCGCGATCGCCCTCGCCGCCGGACCCTCGCTGGTCGTCGCCGACGAGCCGACCAGCGCGTTGGACGCGACCGTCGCCCGCCGGATCCTCGACCACCTCGACGCGCTGCGCCGCGAGCGGGGCACCGCGCTGCTGCTGATCACCCACGACCTCGCCGTCGCCACCGACCGGGCCGACCGGATCGTCGTGATGCGGCACGGTCGGGTCGTCGAGCAGGGCACCCCGGCCGAGCTGCTCGCCGGGGCGCAGGACCCCTACACCCGGGAGCTGCTCGCCGCCGCCCCCGGTCTCGCGATCACCGCCCCGCCGGTGCTGCCGCCCGTCGACACGGCGGGGACCCCGGTCGCCGAGGTCCGCGACCTGGTCAAGGAGTTCCCGCTGCCGCGGGCGCGAGGGTCCTGGACGCGGCGCACCCACCGCGCCGTGGACGGGGTGTCGTTCACGATCGCCCGCGGCGAGACCGTCGCGCTGGTCGGGGAGTCCGGCTCGGGCAAGTCGACGACGGCGCGGCTGCTACTGCGCCTGGAGGACCCCACCTCCGGGCAGGTGCTCCTCGACGGCGAGGACGTCACCCGCGTCCGCGGCGAGGCGTGGCGTCAGCTGCGCCGCCGCGCCCAGCTGATCTACCAGAACCCCTACGCCTCGTTGGACCCCCGGTTCGCCGTCCGCGAGATCGTCACCGAGCCGCTGCGGGCGTTCTCCGTCGGGTCGGCCGCCGAGCAGGCCGACCGGGCCGCGGAGCTCGTCGACCGGGTCGCGCTGCCGGCCGGGGTGCTCGACCGGCGGCCCGAGGAGCTGTCCGGGGGACAGCGCCAGCGGGTCGCGATCGCCCGCGCGCTCGCGCTCTCGCCGGACCTCGTCGTCGCCGACGAGCCGGTGTCCGCGCTCGACGTCTCGGTGCAGGCCCAGGTGCTGGAGCTGCTCGCCGAGCTGCAGCAGCGCGACGGCCTGTCCTACCTGTTCATCTCGCACGACCTCGCCGTGGTGCGGCGGGTCGCGCACCGTACCGGCGTCCTGCGCGACGGACGGCTCCGCGAGCTGCGGCCCACCGCGGAGCTGTTCGACGACCCGCAGGACGAGTACACCGCAGAGCTGCTCGCTGCGATCGCCGGTAGACGGGCGGGGGTGGTGTCGTGACCCGCACCGTCCTGTCCCGGCGGCGTCACATCGACTACGTGCGGATCTCCTCGACGCTGTGTCGTCGCGGCCGATCGACCCGACCGATCGACCCCGACAGCCACGTCACCAGGAGACATCCCATGAGCGTTCCGACCCTGCCCACCACCGATCCGGGTACCCAGCTGCTCGACGGGCTCGACGCCCTCGTGCGGCGCCACCGCGCGCTGCGTGGCGGCGGCGACCCCGTCAACGACGCCCTGCACGCCGAGCTGATCACCGCCGAGGTGGCCCAGCAGCTCGCGGCGGCCCGCACGGCGCTGCGCCGCCGACCGCGCGTCGCCTGATCCCCGTCCGCCGGGACGCGGCACGCCCGTCGCGTCCCGGCGGACCCGGGACGACGCCGAGATGCAGCTCAAGGGGCGCGGAGTGACCCCGTGCGCCCGCTGGGCCGCATCTCGGCGGGCGAGGGAGCGCGCGCCACGGTGCCACCGGGCAGCCGGCGTACGGCCACCGCCCGGGCGCGGTACTGCTCAGGACCGCGCGATCCGGCCGAGTACGGCCACGGTGCGGGCCCGCTCGGCGGCGTCGCCCAGCGGGCTGACCAGCAGGTCGGTGGCGCCGGCGTCGGCGTAGCGGGCGATCCCGGCCGCGATCGTGTCCTCGTCCCCGGCGACGACGAGCCCGCCCGGGGAGCCCAGCCCCTCCCGTTCCAGCACCCCGGCGTAGGACGGCAGCCGGGCGTAGTCCGCGTAGTCGACCGCGGCCGCTGCCCGCACCCGGTCCGGTGCGGTCGTCGCCGACACCGGCACCCCGACGACCACCCGCGGCGACGGCCGTCCGGCGGCCGCCGCGTCGAGCAGCGGCCGGACGTGCTCGGAGATCGTCCGCGGCCCGGTGAGGAAGGTGATGGTGCCCGTGGTCCGCTCACCCGCCAGCCGCAGCATCCGCGGGCCCAGCGCACCGAGCAGCAGCGGGACCTCGGGCGTGGCGCCGGGCACCGCCGTGTCCGCCGGGTCCGACCCGGGACCGGACGAGCCGGGGACCCGTTCGCCGCGCAGCAGCGGGGCGAGCACGTCGAGGTGGTCGGTCAGCGCGGCCACCGGCCGCGTGAACGGCATGCCGTACACCTCCAGCAATCCCGGGTGGCTCACCCCGAGACCGAGCGTGAGCCGCCCACCGGACGCCGCCTGCACGGTCAGCGCCTGCGCGGCCAGCACCCGCGGGTGCCGCGGCTGCACCACGACGACCGACGCGCCCAGCTCGACGTCGGGGACCTCGCGGGCGACGGCGGCGTACAGGGTGAGCGTGTCGGCCCCGTACCCCTGGGGCAGCCACACCGTGCGCAGCCCGGCGGCGGCCACCACCCGCGCCCGCGCCACGATCTCCTCGACCAGGTTCGCGGGTGGGGGATCATCGAGCCCGGCCGCGAGGTTGACACCGATACCGATCATGGGGTCCACCGTCCGCCGGCGGCCGGGACCGGACCAGGAGCGAACCGATGGGGGTACCCGTGGTGACAGGATCGGCGTCGGCGCGTGTGCGGCCCACGACGACGACCGACCGCCGCCGGGAACTCGGCGCCTGCCTGCGCTCCTACCGTGAGCGCGTCGCGCCGGCCGCGGTCGGTCTGCCCGACCGCGGCCGGCGCCGCACGCCGGGGCTGCGCCGCGAGGAGGTCGCGGCGCTCGCCGGGGTCGGTCTCACCTGGTACACGTGGCTCGAACAGGGCCGGGTGACCGCCTCGGACGAGGTGCTCGCCGCCGTCGGCGGGGTGCTCGGCATCGACGCCCCCGGGGTCGCACACCTGGTCCGGCTGTCCCGCGACGGCGCGGCCCCGGCGGCGACGGCGCCCGAGGAGCTGCTGCCGGTGCTCACGAGCTGGCCCGGTGACCCGGCGGCGCTGCTCGACGCCCAGCTCGGCGTCGTCGCGGTGAACGACGCCTGGGAGGCCGCGATCGGCCGCCCGGCCGACGGGCACCCGGGACGCCGGCACGTGCTGTGGCAGCTGGCCGCCGACCCCGCGGCCCGTGCCCGGATCGGCCCCGACCCCGACGAGCTGCTCACCGCACTGCACCGCAGGTTCCGGATGGCCTCCGACCTCGACCCGGCCGCCCCGGGCACCCGCGGGGTCCGCGACGTCCTGCACGCCGAGGCCCCGGAGCGGGCCCCGCTGTGGGAGTGCCGCGGGGTCGGCGCGTTCGGGCGGCCCCGGGTACGCCTGGGCGGTGTCGAGCGCACGGCCTACCTGCTGGGCGAGGCCGGCGCACCGGGGGCGGCGGTGCTGGTGCTGCTGCCGTCCTGACCCCCGCGGCCCCGGTGGCGGTTCGCCGACGGTCGCACCCGGGCCGCGGTCGTCGCACCCGCCGCGACGGGTGCGACGACCGCACGGGCGGTGCGGCGGGCCTACTTCACCTCGTTCAGCCGCCCGGTCGCGACGTCGAACACGAAGCCGCGGACGGCGTCGGTGTGCGGGATGAACGGGTTGGTCCGGATCCGGGCGAGCGACTGGCGGACGTCCTCGTCGAGGTCGTCGAACGCCTCGGCGGCCCACTGCGGCTTGATGCCGGTCTCGTCGCGGATCGAGGCCTTGAACGCGTCGTCGGTGAAGGTCAGCATCCCGCAGTCGGTGTGGTGGATGAGGATGATCTCCTCGGTCCCCAGCAGCCGCTGGCTGATCGTCAGGGAGCGGATCTCGTCGTCGGTGACGACGCCGCCCGCATTGCGGATGACGTGGGCGTCGCCCTCGGCCAGGCCGAGGATGCGGTAGACGTCGAGCTGGGCGTCCATGCAGGCGACGACGGCGATCTTGCGTGCCGGCGGCAGCGGCAGCGGGCCGGAGAAGCTCTCGGCGTAGCGGGCGTTGTTCTCGAGCAGTTCGTCGGTGACGGACACGGGGTCCTCCGGAGTGGTGGTCGGTGACGCGGGCGTCGTACCCGCGCGCGATGCACGGGGCGGCCACGCGGCGACCCGGGGGTCGCTACGCGGCCCACCGACACAGCTCGTCGAACGCGACGATGCGCCGACCGGGCCAGAACGGCTCGAGCAGGGTGCGCATCACCGCATGATTCGATCGCGATACCCGGTCCGGAGCAAGGAGCCGTCCACCGGATGGACCTGCGGCGGGATGTGTCCGGACACATCCCCGACCCACGGGGGTCAGGGCACCGGGAGGGCGGGGTACCCGATCGGACTCCGGTCGCCCTCCCAGCCCCAACGGCGCACCGGGACCGAGCTGACGTCGTAGGCGTCGACGGCGAGGTCGGTGTCGATCCGGACGACCGCACCCCAGTCGGCCTGGCCCGGGACGTCGGCAGTGTCGATCCGGGTCGCGACGACCTGCTCGGTGGTGGTGCGGCGCATCGCCGCGAAGCTGCCCCCGGCGACGTCGGCGAAGGACACGTCCACGGCGAACCCCAGCGACGACGGACCCAGGACCAGGTAGCGCGGGGTCTGCACCAGACCGGCCCGGACGGCGGGCAGGTCGCGCAGACAGGGCGCCGCCCAGAGGATCGACCAGTCCACGTAGACCGGCCCGTCGGCGTCGCGCAGCATCGGCACCACCGGCGCCGAGGTGACCACCCGCGGGGCGGCGGCGGCCACCCAGCCGCCCGGCCCGACGGTGGTGTCGACGGCGTGCAGCCGCACCCGGTCGACGTCCGCCGGGAACGCGGAGACGGGCACCCGCACGGTGCGCCAGCCCGACCGGTCCAGCGGCACGGCCTCCTGCACCCGCTCGGCGGGGTAGGTGCCGCGGGCGCCGGTCGCGGTGTCGTCCAACGACACCCGGCCGTCCGGGCCCGGCGAACCGGCGCGGGCGTACTCCAGCTCCAGGGTGTTGCCCTGCCCGGTCCGCCCGGCGACGTCGACCGACAGCACCCGGTCCGGTGGCCCCGGTGTGACGGCGAACCAGCGGGTCCGGAGCTCGCCGGTGGTGCCCGCTCCGCCGTCGAGGCTGCCCCAGGCGAGCCCGCCGCGCGGCGGGGCGTCGACCCAGCCACGGCCCTCGGTGAACCCGGTGAGCGTGTCGGCGCCGCCCGCGGCGGGCAGCGCGCCCCCGTCGACCCCGACCGTGACGTGGTCGAGGATCCCGCAGGTGTCGCGGCCGGTCAGCTCGCTCCACAGCTGTCCGCCGACGCTGTAGCCCCCGCCCTGGCGCACCGGGGCGACGACGAACGACGCCACCACCACCGACACCCCGGTGAGCAGGGCCACCACGACCACCCCGGCGGGCAGCGCCGCCGCGGCCCGGGCCACGCAGTCCCGCCCGGTCCGGTGCCGTCCGTGATCCGCCCGTCGACCTGCCAGCAGACCTGCTCGTCGGCCCGCCCGGTGGACCGCGGCGGCCGACACGACCAGCACCGCCAGCGCCACCAGCGCCCACACCAGCGGCGAGTCCAGCGGCGTGAACGGGCCGTCGGCGCGCGGCACACCCCAGCCGGACCACAGGAACCACTCGTTGCGCCCGCTGAAGGCCAGCGCGGCGAGTACGGCCGCCGCCACGGTCCCGGCGGCGGCCGCGCCGCGCACGGTCGGGTCGCCGGGCCGCCGGGCCGCGGCCACCACCAGCACCACCCCCGCCGCGGCGGCGAGCGCCCCGACCCCGGCGAGCGTCCCGAAGTAGTGGGTCCACTTCGACGGTGCCGGGGTGAGCAGCACGAACCCGAGTGCGAGCCCGACCAGCGGCACCGGGGCCCACCGCAGACCGGGACCCCACCGGTGCGCGCCGCGGGCGACCAGCGGCAGCGCCGCGACCAGCAGGGCGATGGCGAGCAGCACCGGCACCCGGCGGCCGAGGCCGCCCTGCTCGGTGCCGAATCCGAGCAGGTAGTCCCATCGGCGCAGCTCCTGGAACCACGGTGTGGCCGGACCGTAGAACTGGTGCATCTGCGTGGCCCGCGCGACCGTGTACAGACTCTGCCCGGTGAACACCGGCGTGAGCCCCGCCGCGGCGATCCCGGCCGCGGCGACGGTCGCCGCCACCCCGACGGCGATCCCCCCGCCGCGGTGGCGGACGACCCGCCGCCACAGCGCGGGCAGCAGCAGCACCAGCGGACCGGCGACGGTCACCGCCGACGGCGTCACCGCCAGCGCCAGCCCCGCGGTCAGCGCCGCGGCCGCGGTCCACGTCCCGCCGCGGAGCCCGGGCCGGGCGGCGGCGCGCAGCGCACAGCACAGCGCCGCGGTCGTCGCGAGCGCCGCGAACGGCTCGGGGCGGACCCCGAGGTTCAGCGGCAGCCACCACGCCAGCAGTGCGACGCCGAGCGTGCCCCGCACCCAGGCCCGTCGGTGGTGGCGGGCCAGCACCGCGGGCAGCGCGACCCGCGACAGCAGCAGCCACACCGCGATCCCGGCGAGCACCGACGGCACACGCAGCACCAACGGCCCCACACCGGTCTCGGCCAGCGCCCGGACCAGCCGGATCACCAGCGTGTACGGCGCCTCCGAGGCGTTGCCCCAGCGGTAGACGTTGCCGAAGTCGCCGGTCGCCGTGCCGGTCGCGTTGCGCGCGATGGCCTCGGTGAAGCCGTCGTCGGTCGACAGCGGCCCGAGCACCGTCCACCCCGCCAGCGTGGCGACGACGAGCACGTCCGCGGCGGCCCGCCCGATCCCGGCCGGGGTGCCCACCGCGGCCAGCCGGGCCCGCCGGACGCGGGCCGTCCCGCGGCGGCGCCGGAACCGGTCACCGGCCAGACGGGCCAGCAGCACGGCGGCGACGGCGGCGGCGAGCCACTGCAGCCCGAGCAGCGCCGTCTTGGCCGGCGACGAGGCGGCGGCGAACCAGTCCGCGGTCCGCGCGGTGACCCGCAGCCCGTCGGCGTCGGCGGGGGAGAGCTGGGTGCCGAACGCGGCCACGGCGCGCACGACATCGCCGGGGAAGGCGCGCGGGGCGCCGTCGCCGAGGGTGACCCGGGACCCGGCCTCGTCGGTGTCGAGGACCAGCCCGCAGGCGTCGCCGGACGGGACGGGCGCGCGCAGCAGCTCGCGGCCGCCGACCTGGACCCGCAGCTCCCCGCCCGCCCCGGTGAGCACGGCGAACCCGGTCCCCGGGGCACCGGGCCGCTCCGAGCCCACGACGGTCGTCGATACCCCGGTTCCGGCGGAGCGGGCCTGCGCGGCGCGCAGCACCCGGCAGAGCACCTCGACGCGCACCGCCTCCGGCGCGGCGGGCTGGAACGCCGCCGTCGTCGACGTGGGCCGCTCGCCCGCCCGCGGCCAGGACACGGTCGTCGTGCGGGTGTCGACGGGGGCGAACGGCACCAGCACGGCGAACAACCCCGCCAGCAGTCCGGCGACCAGGGTCGCGACCACCAGGCGACGGGAGACGGGCGACGGGGCGGAGCGGTCTGAGGGGTGCATCGACTTCCGGATCGACTCGGCGGGGGGAGCGCGGCGCGGGACCGGGCCGTCCGTCCGACGGCGGCGACCGGCACCGTGTGCAGGCCGGTCACGCCGTCGGGGATCGAGCCGTGTTCCCGTTCCGTCTGCACCGTGCCGGTCCGCTCGGTCGCGCGCACGCGCAGGGTGCGCTCACCGGGTCCCGGTTCGATCTCGATGCGCCACGTCCGTCGTGACAGCAGGGTGTTCGTACGACGGCGGGCCCGGGGTTCGCACCCCGGGCCCGTCGTGTCGTGCGGCGGTCGTCAGCTCTTGGGCATGAGGACCTTGTCGATCACGAAGACGGTGGCGTTCGCGGTCGGGATGTTGCCGCAGAGGATGTTCGCGGTGTTGCCCTGGCCGTCGGTGACGGTGGGGGCCTCGGGGGTGCCGCCGATGGTGAGGTCGCCGCCGGCCAGCTCGGTGAGGGTCTTCTTCTCCACGATGCCCGCGGCGTCCAGGCGCTCGGGGGTCACGTGGTAGGAGAGCAGCCCCTGCAGGGCACTGGTGTCGGCCAGCAGGGCGTTGAACTTCTGCTCGCCGAGCTGCTTCTGCACCGCGGCGAAGGCGTCGTTCGCCGGGGCGAAGACGGTGATGCCCTTCTGCTGGTTCAGGGTGTCGGCCAGGCCGGGGACCTTGCCGACGGCGGTGACCAGCGTGGTCAGCAGCGGGTTGGTGCTCGCGGCGGTGGCGACCGGCTGCGGGCCCATCGAGTCGAGCGAGCCGGGCTCGTTGCCCTGCGGCAGCTGGCTGCAGGCCGGGCCGAAGACGTCGGCGTTGGTGGTGACGCCGTCGGCGGCGGCGGTGGTTGCCGGTGCCGAGGAGGTGGCCGGGGCCGCGGCCGGCGGGGCGGCGGTGTCGCTGCCGCCGCCACAGGCGGTGAGGCCGAGCGACAGGGTGGCGAGCAGACCGACGGTGGCGAGGGTGCGAGAAGCGCGCATGGCTGGATTCCCTTTCGAGGAAACTGTCTGTCCTACATGGACTGTCGATTGATTGTTCGGGTCGTGGGGCCGGGCGGTTCGGGTGTTCCGGAAGATTTCCGGATCTTTTTTCGACGGCTCGGGAATCGGTTCAGACGACGGTGACGATGGTGCTGGGCCACCCCGTCGCACCGTCCGGGATCGGGTCGACACGGACGTCGGTCTGGACGAGCCCGCGGCGGTCGGTGGCGCGGGCGGTGAGCGTGTGGCTGCCGGGGGAGAGGTCGAGCTCGGCCCGCCACATCCGCCAGGTGTTCGGGTTGACCTCGGTGGCCAGCTCGGCGCGGACCCACGGGCCGTCGTCGGCGCGGACCTCGACGGCGGTGATCCCGACCGGCTGCGCCCACGCGACCCCGGCGACCTGCACGCGCCCCGCCGGCAGCCGGGAGAACCCGACCGGGGCGTCGATGCGGCACTGGGTCTTGATCGGGGCGCGCTCGGCCCAGCCGCGGTCGCGCCAGTAGACGCTGCGCTCGGCGAAGGTCGTCAGCTCGATGTCGGCGAGCCACTTGGTGGCCGAGACGTAGCCGTAGAGCCCCGGGACGACCATGCGGACCGGGAACCCGTGCTCGACCGGCAGCGCCTCGCCGTTCATGCCGAGTGCGAGCAGCGCGCCGCGGCCGGGCTCCAGCACGGTCGCGGTCGGGGTGCCCGCGGTCCAGCCGTCGCGGCTGGTGGAGACGATCTGGTCCGCGGCCGGGTCGACGCCGGCCTCCAGCAGCAGCGGGGCCAGCTCGACGCCGACGAAGTCCGCGGTGGACACCAGGTTCCCGCCCACGGTGTTGGAGACGCAGGTCATCGTGATCGTCCGCTGGACCAGCGGACGTCGCAGCAGGTCGTCGACGGTGAGGACGAGCTCGCGCCCGACCCGGCCGTGCACCCGCAGCGACCAGTCCTCGGCCCGGACCGCGGGGATCGTCAGGGCGACGTCGATCCGGTAGAAGTCGGCGTTCGGGGTGACGAACGGAACGGTCCCGAGCTGGGGGAACGCGGCCGAGGCCGGCACCGGCGGCGCGGTCTCGGCGAGCGTCGCCGCGGCCAGCCTGCCGGTCAGCGCGGCCCGTGAGGCCATGATCCCGCTGCCGGCGGAGGACAGCGCCAGGCCGGTCCCGCCCACGACGAGCGTCCCGGCGGCGACCGCCGCCGACGCCCCGGTGAGCACGGTGCGCCGGGGGACACCGTCACCGTCACCGGCGCCGCCGTCCCCGGTGCGGGTGGTGCCGGGACGGCGGGCGAGGCCGTCCAGCCCCCGCTGCACCGCCACACCCACCACCAGCGCGACGACCGGCGCGGCCAGGTCGGTCGCGGTCGGCACCGGCCCGGTCAGCACCGCCGCCACCGCGAGCAGCCCCAGCACGGCGACCGCGGCGGTTCCCACCACCGCCCGCCGGCGCGCCGCGAGCCCGGCCAGTGCGCCGAGCAGCACCAGCAGCACACCGATGCCGGCGAGCAGGACCGGCTTGTCGGCCGTCCCGAACGCGGACTTGGCGAACTCCACCACCGGCTGCGGCGAGAGCCGCACGACCGCGTCGCCGACCGCCACGAACGGTGACGACGCCGGCGCCACCAGGGCCGCCACGAGGTGCCCCGACGCCACCGCCGCAGCGATCGCCAGCAGTTCCACCAGGATCGCCACGGAACGCGACGGAAGGACCAGGGGCCCGTTTCCCTCGGTCCGGTTCTCGGTCAGCACAACCGTTCTTCGGAACCCCGGCGGAAACGGTTCGACCGGCCCGCGGATTCCGCCGCGGAACGGGGTCAGGTCAGGCCGAGCGACTCCGGCTGCACCGGGATCGGGGCGTCGGCGCCGAGCCCCTTCTGCGCCGCCGCGGTCCGGACGGCCTCGATCACCAGCGGCACCGCGGCCCGCCGCGCGGTGGTGGTGCGGTAGGCCAGCGACACCGTGCGGGTGAGGGCGTCGCCGAGTGCGACGATGTCGACCCCCGGCGGGCGCAGCGCCAGGCCCAGGTCCGTCACCAGGGTGACACCGAGCCCGGCCGCGACCATCGCCATGGCGGTGGCCTGCTCCTCGACCTCGTGGTCGATCCGCGGCTCGAAGCCCGCGCTCTGACAGGCCAGGCGGGCCGCCTGCCCGAAGTGCGACCGGGCGGGCGAGACGATCCACGGGTGCTCGGCCAGCTCCGCCAGCATCACGCTCGCGGCGGGCACCGCCCCGGCGGGCACCGCCGCGTAGACCCGCTCGACGGCGATGACCGCCCGCTCCAGGCCCTTGTCCCACGTCATCGGGTAGTTCGAGTAGTCGATGACGAACGACAGGTCGAGCTCGCCGTCGCGCACCGCGGCCGCTGTCTCCTCCGGGGCGAGCTCGCGGGTGCGGACCTCGACACCGGGGTGGGTGCGGGCCAGCGCGGTCAGCGCGTCGGGCAGCAGACCCGAGGCGACCGAGGCCCACACCCCGGCGGTGAGCTTCGCCGCAACGGTCTCGCCCGCCTCCTCCAGCGCCTGGGTGGCGCGCTCGACCGAGGCGAGGATCTCCTCGGCGTGCTCGGCCAGCAGGACACCGAGGTCGGTGAGCTGGACCCGGCGCCCCCTCCGCTCGAACAGCCGCGTCCCGACGTCGCGCTCGAGCTGCGCGAGCTGCTGGGACACCGCCGACGCCGTGTAGTGCAGCGCCGTCGCCGCCGCCGTGATGGTTCCCCGCCGGTGCAGCTCACGCAGCATCCGAAGCCGAGACAGGGACAGCTCCATGCGACCGAGCCTATTGCGCTGTGCAGGAACGGTGAACAGCGGCGTGAATGATCCGTAAATGGACGCGGGGCCCGGTGCGCCCGCAACCTGGGGCCACCGGTCGGGAACGACTGCCGCCGGGGGGACGACGAGGTCCGCGATGTCGACGAGACCGGAACGGCCCCTGGTGGCGACGACCGGTGCAGTACGAGCAGGAGGTGGGTCGCCATGACGACGATGCAGAACCCGGCCGGGGGCACCCCGCAGACGGCGGCCACGGCCGCCCCCTACGTCCCCGGCGCCCCGGCGCCCACCGTCGCCCCGGTCGTCCGCCGTCCCGAGCCCTACATGCGCCTGCAGTGGAACGACGCCGTGACCGGCGCCGTCGGCTACCTGGTCGTGCACACCCTGCGGGCGGGGCTCGCCACCGGCGGCACCCGGATGCGGGCCGGCTGTACGTTGTCCGAGGTCGAGGACCTCGCACGCGGCATGGCCAACAAGACCGCCACCTTCGACCTGCCGATCGGCGGGACCAAGGGCGGCATCGACTTCGACCCGAAGGACCCGCGTGCCGTCGAGGTGCTGCAGCGCTTCTGCGAGGCCATGCGCCCCTGGATCGACGCGCACTGGGTGACCGCGGAGGACCTCGGCGTCCCGCAGCACCTGATCGACGAGGTCTTCGAGAAGCTCGGCCTCGGCCAGAGCTACCACGCCGCGATCAGCCGCGCCGCCGACCCGGCCGCCACCCTGGAGCGGGTCCGCACCGGGCTGAAGGCCGAGGTCGACGGCGGGTTCGAGCTGGGCGACGTGATCGGCGGCTACGGCGTCGCGCACGCCTGCCTGGCCTCCGCGGTGTCCTGGGGCCAGATCCCGGCCGACACCACGGTCGCGATCCAGGGTGTCGGCACGATGGGCGGTGCGGCCGCCTACTACCTGCACGAGGCCGGGATGAAGGTCACCACGCTGGCCGACGCCGCGGGCACCCTGCACTGCGCGGACGGGCTCGACGTGCCCACGCTGCTGGACCTGCGCGACGGCTACGGCGAGATCGACCGCTCCCGGCTGCCCGCCGGCGTCGAGCAGCTCCCGCGCACCGCGATCCTGTCGGCCGAGGTCGACATCCTGGTGCCGGCCGCGATCTCCTACGCGATCACCCCGGACAACTCCTACGACGTCCGCGCCCGCGTGATCGTCGAGGCCGCGAACGCCGCGACGACCCCGGAGGCCGAGGCCATGCTCGCCGCGCGCGGGGTGCCGGTGCTGCCGGACTTCGTCGCGAACGCCGGTGCGGTCGCCTGGGCCTGGTGGCTGCTGCTCGGCGAGGTCGACGACGACCCGCAGAACTCCTTCGACCGGCTGCGCACCGTGATGCACGCCAAGGTCGCGCAGCTGCTGGCCGCGTGGACCGAGGACGGCGTCACCCCGCGCGAGACCGGGCACCGTTGGGCCGACGACCCGGCGCCGACCACCGGTCCGGTCGTCATCCCCTGATCCCACACCCGGCGCCCCGGGCCGCCGTGCGACACCCCGACGGTGGGTGCCGCGCGCCGGCCCGGGGCACCGGTACGTGTCGGGGTGGGTATCCGGGTGAACCGCGGCGCGCGTCGGGCCGGATCCTCGGGACATGACTCCCGTGACCACACCGCAGCCGGTGCTCGGCACCATGAACTTCGGCACCCGGGTCGACGAGGCCACCTCGTTCGCGCTGCTCGACCGCTTCGTCGAGCGCGGCGGCGTCTGGCTCGACACCGCCGATGTCTACGCGTTCTGGAACGACCCGGCCGGGGAGCCCGGAGCGAGCGGGTGCTCGGAGCGTGGCTCGCGGCGCGGCCCGGCGTCCGCGAGCAGGTCCGGATCTCCACCAAGACCGGGGTGCGGGGCGGGCTCGGAGCCGCCGCGGTCCGCACCGCCGCACGGGGCAGCCTGGACCGGCTCGGCGTCGGGTCGGTCGACCTGTTCTGGGCGCACGTCGAGGACCGCCGCACCGACCTCGACGAGACGGTCGCCGCGCTCGGTGCCCTGGTCACCGACGGGCTGGCGGCGCGGCTGGGCGCGTCCAACCACGCGTCGTGGCGGGTCGAGCGGGCCCGTGCGGCCGCCGCCGCGCAGGGCGTCGCCGCGTTCGACGCCGTCCAGTACCGGCACTCCTACGTGCTCCCGCGCCCGGGCGCGGCGCTGCCCGACTCCGGGCACATGCTGCTCGACGCCGGCGCGGCGGATCTCGCGGCGACCGAGGGCCTGACCCTGTGGGCCTACACGCCGTTGGTCAACGGGGCCCTGACCCGCACCGACCGCGCCCTGCCCGACGCCTACGACCACCCCGGCACCACCGCACGGCTGGCCGCGCTCGACGCCGTCGCCGCCGACACCGGCGCCACCCGCAACCAGGTCGTGCTCGCCTGGATCATGACCGGGGGGCACGGCCGGACCGGGCTCGCGGGCGAACTCGCCGTCGGACCGGCATGGCCGCTGGTCGGGGTCAGCCGGACCGCCCAGCTGGACGAGGCCCTCGACGCCCGGGACCTGCACCTCACCGAGGAGCACCGGGCGGTCCTCGACGGCGCGGCGTGACCGCGGCCGCTCAGCCCCGGCGGTCGTCCCGCTCGCGTTCCGCCCCGAACTCCCGGTCGTGCCGCAGCCGGGCGTCGACGTGCTGCTCGGCACGGCGCGCCTCCCGGGTCGCCGCGGCCGCCCCCACCGGGTAGCCGGCCTTCATCACCCGGGTCTCGCACGCCTCGACCGTGTAGACCGCCGAGTAGAAGTAACCGATCACCGCGCCCGAGGCGATGGCGCCCAGCCGCACCCACGGCGGGCCGGGCACCACCAGGTACAGCAGGGCCAGCAGCGGGATCAGCTGGACCGTGGTGCGGACGAGGTGGCGCAGCACCCAGGTGCGGGTGGTGACGTCGTGGAGCACCCAGCGCCGGTTGCGGGCCGGCAGCCGGGCGCCGAAGGCGTAGGCCACCCAGCGGAACGGGTTCGGCCGCCGGATCGGGTCGTCCATCTGCAGGTTCCCTCCGGGTCGGGCACCCGGGTCAGACACCCGGATGCCGGACGAGCACGGCGAACGGGTCCGTCCAGTGCCGTCCGGCGTTCTGCGGGGCGACGGTCACACCGTCGGCACCCGGCAGCGGCTGCGGCAGCGGCCTGCCCGCCGCCGCGTCGGCGACGAGCTCACGCACCCGCTGCCCGGCCCGATGGTAGAACTCCAGCTGCACCGCCCGGCCGAACAGCCCGAAGCCGAGCCGGAACAGCGGGTTCGGGATGTGCGCGGGCCGGGAGAACGCGCGGATGACGAACTCGACGTCGCCGGTCGTGAGGGTCTTGACCACCTCGTAGGTGAGCCGGCCCTCCTCCAGGTGTCCGTGCAGGGTCTCGTAGGTCCAGCCCCAGACGCGCCGGCCGTCGACGGTCTCGTCGACCAGCCCGGTGACCCGGACGCCGAGGTGGAAGCGCATCGGCCCGAACCGGCCCTCCAGCAGCATGTCGCGGCCCAGCAGCGGGTCGGCCGGGCGGAACACGCCACGCAGCCGGTTCGGGGCGGTGAACTGGTAGTCGCGCAGGATCGCGCAGGCGCGTTCCCAGGCGCCGTCGGGCACCGGGTCACCGGGGGGCTCGGTGCCGACCAGCGCCCGGCCGTGGTCGACGTGCCAGCGCGGGTCGTGGGAGTCGATGGGGGTCTCGGCGTCGTCGAAGTTCACGCCGCGTGCGGCGAGCCCGTCCAGGTCGGCGCGACGGTCCTCGGGGCCGGGGCGCTTCAGGACCGAGCGCCCTTCTCCTCGCGCCGCATTGCGTCGCCGATCAGCCAGAACATCGACGGCCACAGGCCGACGAAGATCGCGCGGCGTTCGGCGTTGCCGCGCTCGTCCTGGTCCACGGTCTTCGCGCGCAGCCACAGCGCGATGGCGAAGCCCACCGAGCCGAGGGAGAACCACTGGAGCTGGGCACCGCGCACACCGGCCCGGTGCAGGACACGTCCGACCGTCATGGCGGTCCGTTCCCCGCTGCCGGCGGATGTAATCCCGCACAGGGGGTACCCGTGGTCGATGCGGACCCCCACGACGGCCTCGACGAGCGGACGGACCACCCCGGTCACCGGTGACCGGCGGTCCCGCCGGGTGTCGGCGGTGCTCCGCTGGCCGGTGGGTCTGCTGCTGGTGTCGTGGCGCTACTTCTGGCGCACCACACCGATCCACCGCAGCGACGTCGTCGGCGACCTGGGTGACCTCCCGCCCGCCTCGCCGCAGGGCGCCGACGCCGACGACGTCCAGCGCCCGTCGGACGGGTACGGCACCCTGCTGCACCGGCGCTACGGCGTGCGCATCCGCGGGTCCCGGTGCAGCCCCGAGGAGCTCATGACGCGCCTCGCCGCGGACCCCGACCGCTGGTCACCGGAGTTCGCGGTGTTCCGCCGCACCCGCGGCGAGCCCGGCGGGATGGACGTCGGCGACGAGTTCCTGATCCGCATGCCCGGCCCGTGGGACGGCCCGGTGCGGGTGGCCGCCGCCGGGCCCACCGAGTTCTCCTTCGTCACCCTGGACGGGCACCTGGAGGCCGGTCGGATCGACTTCCGCACCCGTCGCGACCCGGATCACCCGGAGATGCTGCGCTTCGACATCGAGTCCTGGGCACGGCCCGGGGACCGGCTGTCGCACGTGCTCTACAACACGCTGCGCGTGGCCAAGGAGGTGCAGTTCAACATGTGGACGCACGCCTGCATCCGGGCGGCCGCCATCGCCGGCGGCCGGCCGGACGGCGGCGTGACGGTGCACACCCGGCGGTTCCCGACCACCCGGTGACGCGGCGGGGCAGACTCGCCGGTCATGAGCACCGACGCTCCCGCCTTCACCGAGATCTCCTACGACGTCGACGACCGGGTCGCCACGATCACCCTCGACCGTCCGGACCGGCTCAACGCGTTCACCGCGACGATGGCCCGCGAGCTGATCGCCGCCTACGACCGCGCCGACGCCGACGACACCGTCCGCGCGATCGTGCTCACCGGTCGCGGCCGCGGCTTCTGCGCCGGCGCCGACCTGGGCCGCGGCGGCTCCTCGTTCGACCCGACCGACCCGGAGCGTGCCGCGGACCGCGCGGGCATCGGCACCATCGGCGGCGTCGTCCGCGACGGCGGCGGCACCGTGACCATGCGGATGGCGGCGTTGCGCACCCCGGTGATCGCCGCCGTCAACGGGCCCGCGGTCGGCATCGGGGCGACGATGACGCTGCCCGCCGACATCCGCCTGGCCGGCGCCTCGGCCCGGTTCGGGTTCGTGTTCGCCCGCCGCGGGCTCGTCCCGGAGGCCGCGTCGAGCTGGTTCCTGCCCCGGATCGTCGGCGTCTCCCGGGCGATGGAGTGGGCCGCGACCGGCCGGGTGTTCGACGCCGCCGAGGCCCTCGACGGCCGGCTGGTCTCCCGCGTCCTGCCCGACGACGAGCTGCTCGGCGCGGCGTACGCGATCGCCCGCGAGATCGCCGACAACACCTCGGCGGTGTCGGTCGCGCTGACCCGGCAGCTGCTGTGGGGGATGCTCGGCGCGCCCAGCCCGTGGGACGCCCACCGCGCCGACTCGGCCGCGATCGCGCACCTCGGGCAGGGC
This sequence comes from Pseudonocardia sp. Ae717_Ps2, assembly GCF_001932475.1. Lineage (NCBI taxonomy): Bacteria > Bacillati > Actinomycetota > Actinomycetes > Pseudonocardiales > Pseudonocardiaceae > Pseudonocardia > Pseudonocardia sp. Ae717_Ps2. The sequence continues at coordinate 3,790,518 of NZ_MCIS01000001.1, read as the reverse complement.
CGCGACGTCGCCGAGGGCGTCACGTCGTTCCTGGAGAAGCGCCCGCCCGCCTTCCCCGACACCGTCTCCGAGGACTACCCCGGCCACGTCCTGCCGCACTGGCCCGCCCCGCCCGCCGACCTGACGGACTGAAATCCGGGTGCGCCGGTGCCCCCGGCGCCCCTACCGTGCCCCCGTGGCCTCGATACGCCTGCGCGTCGCCCGACGGCGGCGCCACACCTGATCCCTGCCGATCTCCTGGCGCCGCCGTCCGAGCAGCCGGTCCTCGTACCCCTGCCGGGCGGCGCCCCGCCGCGCCCCCGGCTCCCCATCCGGGAGCCTCCTGTGCGATCCCCACTGCCACGTCCGCTCGGCCGTCACGAGCACGGCCAGAACTTCCTCGTCGACGACGCCGTCCCGGCCGCGATGGCCGCCGTCGTCGCCGGGTACCCGCCCCGGCCGCTGCTGGAGCTGGGCCCCGGTGACGGCGCGCTGACCGCCGCGCTGCTGCGCCTGCCCGGCAGGCCCCTGACCGCGGTCGAGCTCGACCCGTACCGGGTGGCCCGCCTGCGACGACGCTTCGGCGGCGGCCTCACCGTCGTCCACGGCGACCTGCTCGACGTCCGCCTCGACCGGCCCGTCGACGTGGTGTCCAACGTCCCGTTCGCCCTGACCACCCCACTGCTGCGACGCCTGCTGGCCGCCCCGCGCTGGGCGCACGCGCTGCTGCTGGTGCAGTGGGAGGTCGCCCGCAAGCGGGCCGCGGTCGGCGGCACCAGCGCCCTCACCGCCCGCTGGTGGCCGTGGTTCACCTTCACCCTGCACGACCGGGTCCCGGCCAGGGCGTTCCGGCCGGTCCCGGCCGTCGACGGCGGGGTGCTGGAGATCGCCCGCCGGGAGGTGCCGCTGCTCGACGCCCGGCCCCGGGACCACCACCGGATCGTCGACGCGGTGTTCACCGGCCGTGGTCGCGGGGCCGTCGACGTCGTCGGGCGGCGGTTCGGCCGCGCGCTGGCACGGGACTGGGCGCGCGAGTGCGGGCTCGGGCCGCGGACGCTGCCGCGTGACCTCGACGCGGGGCACTGGGTCCGGCTGCACGCCAGGGTGGCCGGGCGGAGGTGACCCCGGTCCCGCTCCGTTGCGCCGGGCGGGGGCGGTCTGCTCGGGTGGGCGACGTGGAGCACTCGGAGCTGACCCGGCGGCGGTGGCTGGACCACGGCCGCCTGTCGTCGCACGCCTGTCGCTGACCCGCCCCCGACGCCCCCCGCTCCGCCTCACACCGGCAGGTCACCCGTGTCCAGTTCCCCTTCTGCGACGCCCGGCGCCACCCCGCGCCGCGCCGCCGTCGCCAGCCTCGTCGGGACCACCATCGAGTGGTACGACTTCTACCTCTACGCCACCGCCGCGGCGCTGGTGTTCGCCCCGCTGTTCTTCACCGACGCCGACCCGGCCACCGGGGTGCTGGCCTCCTTCGCGACCTACGCCGCCGGGTTCGGGGCACGGCCGATCGGCGCGGTCGTCGCCGGGCACCTGGGTGACCGGATCGGCCGCCGCGCCGTCCTGGTCGGGTCGCTGGTGCTGATGGGCGTCGCGACGACGCTGATCGGGCTGCTGCCGACCTATCCGACCGTCGGGCTGCTGGCCCCGGTGCTGCTGGTGGTGCTGCGGCTGGCCCAGGGGCTCGCCGTCGGCGCGGAGTGGGCCGGTGCGGTGCTGATGGCCGTCGAGCACGCCGAGACCGAGCGTCGGCGCGGTCTGTTCGGCAGCTTCCCGCAGATCGGCTCCTCGGCCGGGATGCTGCTGGCCTCGGGCGTCTACACCGCGGTGCTCGCGATCGCGGGCAGGGAGGCGTTCCTCGCCGGCGCCTGGCGGATCCCGTTCCTGCTCAGCGCGGTGCTCGTCGTCGTGGGGCTGGCCATCCGGCTCACCCTCGCCGACCCCGCGGTGTTCACCGCCGCCCGCGACGCCGGGACACTGTCCCGCCGTCCGGTGCTGGAGGTGCTGCGCACCGACTGGCGCACCGTGCTGCTGACCGTCGGCAGCCGGATCGCGCAGAACGCGCTCTACATCCTCGCGACCACCTTCGCCCTCACCTACCTCGCCCGGGGCGAGTCCGGCGCGGCCGAGAGCGCCGGCCTGACCGCGGTGATCATCGCGTCGGCGATCGGGCTGTTCTCCACGCCGCTGTGGGCGGTCCTGTCCGACCGGGTCGGCCGCAAGCCGGTCTACCTGTTCGGCGCGATCGGGGCGCCGCTGTTCCTCGGGGTGTTCTTCCTGCTCCTCGACACCGGGGCCACCGTGCTGGTCGTCGTCGCGATGGTCGTGCTGGTCAACCTGTTCCACGACGCCATGTACGGCCCACAGGCCGCCTGGTACGGCGAGCTGTTCGACACCCGGCTGCGCTACAGCGGGGCCTCGCTGGGCTACCAGGTCGGCTCCGTCCTCGCCGGGGCGACGCCACTGATCGCCACCGCCCTGCTCTACGCCGGCGGCGGGACCCCGTGGCTGATCTGGGCCTACCTCGGGGTGCTGTTCGCGATCTGCATCGTCTCCACCGTCCTGCTGCCCGAGACCCACCGCGGCGGGCTCCGCACCGCCCGCGAGAAGGTGGTGGCATGACCGGCCGCATCCTGCTCAACGCCTTCGACATGGCCTGCGTGGGCCACCAGTCCGCGGGGCTGTGGCGTCACCCGTCCGACGAGGGGCACCGCTACACCGACCTCGACCACTGGACCTCGCTCGCCCGGATGCTGGAGGACGGCGGTTTCGACGCGCTGTTCCTCGCCGACGTCCTCGGCGTCTACGACGTCTACGGCGGCTCCCGCGACGCGGCCGTCCGCGCCGCCGCGCAGGTCCCGCTCGCCGACCCGCTGCTGCTGGTCCCCGCGATGGCCGGGGTGACCTCACGGCTCGGGTTCGGGGTGACCGTCTCGGTCGCCTACGAGCACCCCTACGCGCTGGCCCGGCGGTTCACCACCCTCGACCACCTCACCCGCGGCCGGGTCGCGTGGAACGTCGTCACGTCCTACCTGGACTCCGCGGCACGCAACCTCGGCCGGTCCGGGCAGATCCCGCACGACGAGCGCTACGAGCTCGCCGAGGAGTTCCTGGAGGTCTGCTACAAGCTGTGGGAGGGCTCCTGGGACACCGATGCCGTGGTCCGCGACCGCGACCGCGGCGTGTTCACCGAGCCGGACCGGGTGCACGACATCGCCCACCACGGCCGCTGGTTCGACGTGCCCGGCCCGTTCCTGTCCGAGCCGTCCCCGCAGCGCACCCCGGTGATCTTCCAGGCGGGCGCGTCGCCGCGCGGCGCCCGGTTCGCCGGCACCCACGCCGAGGCCGTCTTCGTGTCCGGCCCGTCGCCCGCGGTGGTCCGCCGCTCGGTCGACGCGGTGCGCGCCGAGGCCGCCCGCGCCGGGCGGGACCCCCGCTCGGTGAAGGTGTTCGCGATGCTCACCGCGATCGCCGGGGAGACCGACGACGCCGCCCACGCGACCCTGGCCGAGTACCTGGAGCTGGCCGACCCGTCGGCGGCGCTGGCGCTGTTCGGCGGCTGGTCCGGCGTCGACCTGGCCGGGGCGTAGCCGGAGCAGAAGCTCGAGTACGTGCAGACCGACGCGACCCGCTCGGCGCTGGCGTCGTTCACCGGGCCGGACCGCGACTGGACGGTCGGCGAGCTCGCGGAGTTCATCACCGTCGGCGGGCGCGGGCCGGTCGTCGTCGGGTCCGGGGTGACGGTCGCCGACGAGCTGGAGCGCTGGGCCGACGAGGCCGACCTCGACGGCTTCAACCTGGCCTACGCCGTCACCCCGGGGACGATGGCCGACGTCGTGACCCACGTCGTTCCCGAGCTGCGACGCCGCGGCCGGATGCCCGCCCCCGCCGACGCGGGCGGCCCCACCCTGCGCGAGCGGTACGGCACCGGCGACGGCGCCCGGCTCGCGAAGGACCACCCCGGTGCGGCGCACCGGACCCGCTGACCCGCACCGGAGCCGCTGACCCCGCACCGGACCCCGGCCCCGTGCCGGACCCCGACCCCGCGCCGGCTCGGGTGATCGCCAGGAGTGGAGCGGCCGGACGGGTGCACTGTCTCCGGCGCTCCACTCCCGGCGATCATCGGCGGAGCCCCGGGCGCACGGCCCGGGTTCACGGAGCCCCGGTCACCCCGTCGGGGACCACCGGACCCCGACCGGGTGGCCCTGCGCCACCGTCGCGTGACGCCCCGCGCCATCGCCGCACCGGCGTGGTCACCTCGGCCCCGGCCGGGTGGCGATCGGGGGAGTGCGGGCATGGCGGGATGGACGGGCAGCCGGGGCGCGGCGGTGGCGACGGCGGTCGTGGTCGGGCTGCTGGTACCGGTCACCCAGCAGGCGTCCGCGGGCCCCGCCCGGGTCGCGCCGCCCGTCGCGGCCGTCGTCCCCGCGGCGCCCGGGCCCACCGCGGAGACCGCGGAGACCGCGTCCACCGGGGCCACCGCGGAGACCGCGTCCACTGCCGAGACCGCTTCCATTGGCGAGACCCCGTCCACCGTGGCGCTCGGGTCCACGGCGACGTCCGGGTCCACCGGGGCCGATGCGCCCGTCGCCCCGGCCCCGCAGGCCCCCGCCATCACCCACCGCGAGGAGCGGGTCGACACCCCGGCCGGGCCGGTGACCGTCGACGTCGTCGTCGCCGACCTGAACCGGGCCGAGCTGCGCGCCACCCTGCTCACCGGTGCGACGGTCGGCGAGCGGTCCTCGGTTCCCGCGCACGCGCAGCGTGGCGGGGCGGCAGCCGCGATCAACGGTGACTTCTTCGACCTGGGGCGCAGCAACGCCCCCGCCGGGCCCTCGGTCCGCGACGGCCGCGCGCTGACCTCCGCCGTCCCACCGGGGCGGCGGCTCGCCCCGGGCGTCCCCGGCGCCGAGCAGGGCGACGTGCTCGCCGTCGACGACGACGGCACCCCGCGCCTGGACCGGCTCACCCTCGACGCCTCCGCGACCGGCCCGCAGGGCCGCCTCCGGATCGACACCCTCAATGCCTACGCCGTGCCGGTCGGCGGGATCGGGCTGTTCACCTCCGACTGGGCGGGCGACCGGGCCGCCACGCTGTGCGGCAGCGACACCGACCGGAACGCGCCGTGCGCACCGGACCGGGTCGAGGTCGTCGTCCGCGACGGCGCGGTCACCGCGGTCCGCCCGCCCGGCGGGGGAGCGATCCCGGCCGGGGACCAGGTCCTCGCCGGCCGCGACCAGGGCGCCGCCGCGCTGCGACGGCTCGCCGTCGGCGACCGGGTCACCGTCCGGTACGCGCTCGCCGCCGCGTCGGGGACACCGCCGCGGACCGCGGTCGGGGCGTCGCCGATCCTGCGCGACGGTGCACCCGTCGCCGGGCTGGACGCCCGCTCCCGCGACCCGCGCAGCGCCGCGGGCCTCACCGCGCAGGGACGGCTGATCCTGCTCACCGCCGACGGCCGCGAGTCGACCTCGGTCGGCATCACCCTGGCCGAGACCGCCGAGCAGCTGCGCCGGGCGGGCGCCGTCGACGGTGTCAACCTCGACGGGGGCGGTTCCTCGACGATGGTGTTCCGCGGCCAGGTCGTGAACAGCCCGTCCGAGGACGCCTACCGGCTGGTGCCCAACGCGCTCGGCGTCGTGGAGAACTGAGCGTCCGGGTCGCGGGCCACGGTCACCCCGAGCATCGCGAACAGCTGCTCCACCAGCCAGTCCCGCAGCTCGGCGCGGGCCGGCACCCGGCCCGCCTCCAGCCACACCAGCACCGAGCCCTCGACCAGCGCGACCCAGCCGCGCAGCGTCATCAGCTGCAGCGGCGTCGGGTCGGGCACACCGCCGCGCACGCACAGCAGGTCCACGATGTGGTCGCGCACGCCGTCCACCATCGCGTCGGTCTCCCCGGTGGAGACGACCGAGCCGCTGCGCAGCAGCGCGACGTAGGCCCGCGAGTGCCGGCCGACGACGTCGAGGAACACGTCCAGCGCGTCGGCGAGCTGGGAGTCCAGCGGACCGTCAGCGGGCAGCGCGACCCGGTCGATGAGCTCCTCGGCGACACTGCCCAGCGCCGCGACGTGCAGCTCCTCCATCCCGGAGAAGTACCGGTAGAACAGCGCCCGGGACACGTCCGCGGCCCGGGTGACGTCCTCGACGGCCACCTCCTCCGGCGAGCGGGCGCCGTAGAGGTCGAGCGCGGCCGACACCAGCTGCGCGCGGCGGGCCTCGGGCGTCATGCGCCGGGGTGGACGTGCGGGTGAGGTCATCACCGACGAGGGTACGGACCCCATGCCTCAGCGCCCGAGGTCGACGACGATCGTCCCGTCCGTGGCCCGCCCGACGCACAGCGCGGTCCGGCCCGGCCCGGCCGGGTCGCCGACGGTCGTGCCCTCCACCAGCCGGACGTGGCAGGTCCCGCAGAACCCCTGCCGGCAGGAGTAGGGCACGTCCGGGCGCAGCGCGCGCACGGCGTCCAGCGCGGTCCGGTCGGCCGGGACCGCGACGTCCGGGCCGCCGACGATCCGGACGGTGAACGGGCGGCCGCCGCGGATCGGGGGCGGGGAGAACCGCTCGGAGTGGAACCGCTGCCCGGCGGGCAGCGCCCGGCGCAGCGCCTCGATCATCGGCGGCGGGCCGCAGCAGTAGACGGCGGCGTCCGGGTCGGTCCCGGCCAGCAGCTCGGCCGCCGTGGGGACGCCCGCGACGTCGTCGGGGCGGCGGACCACACGATCCGGGGCGAGCGCGGCGAGGGCGTCGGACAGCGGCATCGACGCCCGGTCCCGGCCGGTGTGCACCAGCCGCCACCCCACCCCCGCGGTGTGCGCGGCCCGGACCATCGGCGCGATCGGGGTGATCCCGATGCCACCGGCGACGAACAGGTACGACGGCGCCGCGGCCAGGGGGAACGCGTTGCGCGGGCCGTGCAGCCGCAGCCGCGCCCCGGGGCGCAGGGCGTGCACCTCGTGCGAGCCGGAGCCCCCGGGCACCCGCCGCACCGCGATCCGGTACACCGACCGGTCGCCCGGGTCGCCGCACAGCGAGTACTGCCGCAGCAACCCCGAGGGCAGCTCGACGTCGACGTGCGCGCCGGGCCGCCAGCCCGGCAGCGGCCCGGTGCCCGCCGGGACGAGGTCGAGCTCGGCGACGTCGGGGCAGGGGCGGCGCACGGCGTGCACCTCGACGACCACGGTGCGGTCCACCGGGGTGACCGGGCGACGGCGCCGGCCACCGGCCGTCGCCAGGGTCTGGGTCACCGCCGTGAGCACCGACAATGCGGTCGCCCCGCGGTTCGGGTGCGGCGGCGGCGCGGCCGAGCCCGCGCCGGACAGCAGCGCGGTCCTCATGCCGCGGACCCCCCGGCCGGGTCGGCGTGCCCCGCCTCGGCGGCACGGGCGGCGGGGGAGACCGCGAGGTAGGCCACCGCCGCGTCGGTGTCGCCGTGAGCGGCCGGGTGGAACCGCGGGCTCAGGTAGGTCAGCACGGCGCGGGCGAACAGCCACGGGCCGGGCACCAGCCCACGCCGGGAGTCCCGCAGGTAGTCGCGCAGCCGGGCCCGGCGCTGCGGTGTCCCGCGCAGGTGCGGGTCGCGGTCGCACAGGTGCCGGGTGCCGTCGGCCCACAGCTTCGCCAGCGCCGGCCCGGCCACCGCCATCGCCCGGATCCGGCGCAGCCACCGCCCGTCGAGGTGGGTGTAGAGGTCGTGCGCGACGCTGCGGTGCTCGACCTCCTCGGCGCCGTGCCAGCGCAGCATGTCCAGCATGTGCGGGTCGGCCCCGGCCGCGTCGAGAGCGTCGGCGTCGAGGATCCACGAGCCGAGGACGGCGGTGAAGTGCTCGATCGCCGCGATCAGCCCGACCCGCTCCACCAGCCACTCCCGGGCCGCGTCGCCGGTGAGGCCGCGGTCGCCGAGCAGCTCCGTGAAGATCCACTCGACCTGCTCGACGAAGCGGGTCACGTCCACGCCCGCCTCGACGAGGTGGTCCAGCGCCCCCTGGTGCGAGGTCGCGTGCACGGCTTCCTGGCCGATGAAACCGCGCACGTCCTCGGCCAGCGCCTCGTCACGGACCATCGGCAGCGCGCGGGAGAAGACCTCCACGAACCAGCGCTCCCCCTCGGGCAGCAGCAGGTGCAGCACGTCGATCAGGTGCGAGGCGAACGGCTCGCCGGGGATCCAGTCGGTCCGCAGGGTGCTGAAGTCGAACCGGACGTCGCGGGCCTGCAGCGCGATCCGGTCCTCGGTCGGGTCGGTCATGGCGATGCTCCTGGGAGACTCAGCGGGTCCCGTCGACCCGGGCGAGTGCGCGGACGAGTGCGGGGGACAGCCGGGAGGCGAGCAGCCCGACGTGCGCCTCGGCGGTGACCGGGGCGATCGGCAGGTCCCGCTCGACGGCGCGGACCAGCCGGGCGGCGACGCGCTGCGGGGTGTACCCGCGTCGGGCGTAGGCCGCCGCGACGTCGCGACGGCGGACGGCCTGCGTGGCGTCGTCGGTGCCGGCGAAGCGGGTGGCACCGGTGATCGGGGTGTCGACGAACCCGGGGCACAGCGCGGTGACCCCGACCCCGGCGCCCGCCAGCTCGGCGCGCAGGCACTGCGACAGCATGAGCACCGCCGCCTTGGTCGTGGCGTAGGCCGGCAGCGAGCGCGACGGCAGGTAGGCCGCCGCCGACGCGGTGTTGACGATCGTGCCGCCTTCGCCGTGTGCGGCGAGCAGCGCGCCGAAGTGCCGGCAGCCGTGCACGACGCCCCACAGGTTCACGTCGACGATCCGCTGCCACTCCTGCGTCGTCGTGTCGGCGAACGACCCGGCGACGGCGATCCCGGCGTTGTTCACGACGAGGTCGGGCACCCCGTGCTCGGCGGCGACCCGCTCGGCGAGCGCGGCGACGGCGGCCTCGTCGGCGACGTCGACGACCGCGGCCACCGCACGCCCGGGCCCGTGCCGCCGGGTCACCAGGTCGACGGTCTCCGCGGCGCCGGCCTCCGAGACGTCGGCGACGACGACCCGTCCCCCCAGGTCGGCGAGCCGGCGGGCGATCTCGCGGCCGATCCCGCTGCCCGCCCCGGTGACGACGGCGAGCGAGCCGTCCCAACGCGACGCCCGGCCCGGCCGCCCCCCGCTGCGGACCAGGGCGGCGCCCCGGGCCGCCGCCCGCTCCAGCGCGGGCGAGGTGGTGCCGCCGGAGCGCTCGGCGACGAGCTCGCGGACGCAGCGCGCGACGACACCCGCCCGCTTGCGGACGATCCAGTGCCCGCCGGGCAGGTACCGGACCCGCAGGTCGGGGGCGTACGCGGCGGCGCTCGTCGCCATCGCGGGAGTGACGTAGGCGTCGCCGAGCGGGGCCAGGATCTGCACCGGGACGTCGGTGCGCCGCGGCCGGGGGCGTCCGAGCCGCCGGGGCAGGTTCCGCCGGTAGAGCTCCAGACCGTTGACCGCGTCGCGCACCGAGGGCCGCGGGATCCGCTCGGTCCGCGCCACCATCGCGCCGAGCAGCCCGCTGCGGACCATCAGCTCGGGCAGCACGGGCATCCGGAACGCCAGGGTGTACCAGGAGTGCAGCGCCTGGGTGAGCACCGGCCGCAGGTCGCGCAGGCCGCGGCGGCGCAGGAACAGCCCCACGTGGTCCAGGCACGGGCCGGAGACCGAGGTGAACGACGCGACCCGGCCGTCCATCGCCGAGGGGGCGCCGTCCTCGCGCGTCACGGCGTGCCAGGTCTGGATCGCGCCCCAGTCGTGCGCGAGCAGGTGCACCGGAGAGTCGGGGGAGAGGGCGTCGGCGACCGTGCGCAGGTCCGCGGCGAGCAGCTCCAGGTCGTAGCCGGCCGGGGCTCCGGGGGCGGCGGAGCCACCGTGGCCGCGCACGTCGTAGGTGACGACGTGGTGGTCCGCGGCGAGGTCCGCGGCCACGCGGTCCCACACGTGCCGGTCGTCGGGATAACCGTGCACGGCGACGACCGTCGGGTGCGACGGGTCGCCCCGTTCCTCCACGACCAGGTCCAGGTCGTCCCGGCTGCGCACCGTCCGGACGCGGCCGGCGGGCTCCACCTCGTTGTGAGACACACCGTCATCGTAGAAAACGTGTCAACAAGACGCCACCCCTGGTCGCCGCCGCGCTGCCGGGCGTCGTCGGGGCCGCGGGGAGGTAGGTTCTCCACGGCCGTCCCCGCACCACGATCCGAGGTCCCAGCGTGTCCACCGCTCCGCCCACGTGGTTCACCGACGCACTCGCCGATCCGGGCGAGCCCGGGCGCACCGAGAGCGACGGCGTCGAGATCCGTTTCCGCAGCTGGGGCACCCCTGGCGGGCCCGGCGTGCTGCTGGTGCACGGCGGCGCGGCACACCTGCACTGGTGGGACCACATCGCTCCGCTGCTGACCGAGGGCACCCGCCGGGTGGCGGCGGTCGACCTGTCCGGGCACGGTGACTCCGGGCGCGCGCCGTCCTACGACCTGGACCGCTGGGCCGCCGAGCTGCGTGCCGTGATCGACGCCGCGGGCCTCGGCCCGCGTCCGACGCTGATCGGGCACAGCATGGGCGGGTACGTCACGCTCACCGCGGCACTGCGCTACGGCGAGGAGCTGGCCGGGTCCGTCGCCGTCGACTCCCCGATCCGGGACCGGTCGCCGGAGGAGCTGGCGGCACGAGAACAGCGGGCGTTCGGTCCGGTGAAGGTGCACCCCGACCGCGACGCGCTGGTCGCGCGGTTCCGCACCATCCCCGGCCAGCCCGGTGACCTGCCCTACGTGCACCGGCACATCGCCGAACGCAGCGTGCGCGCCGTCGACGGCGGCTGGAGCTGGAAGTTCGACCCGCGCATCTTCGGTGGGATCGCGCTGACCCCCGGCGACCTGGGCCGGCCGGGCTGCCGGATCGCGCTGTTCCGCGCTGAGCACGGCCTGGTCCCGGCCGACATGGGGGAGATGGCCGTCGACCGGATGGGCCGGGCCGCGCTGGTCGTCGAGATCCCCGGTGCCGGGCACCACATGATGATCGACCAGCCGCTGGCGCTGGTGACCGCGTTGCGGACCCTGCTGGCGGACTGGGAGCACTCGGTTCCGGTGGTGGCGCCCGCGATCTAGGGTGGGCCCATGACAGAGCAGTCAGAACTGACTCCTTCCGGGACGGCCGCGTCCGACGAGGACGTGCTGGTCGAGCGGCGGGACGGCGTCCTGCTGATCACGATCAACCGCCCGCACGCCAAGAACGCCCTCAATGAGAGCGTCGCGCGGACCGTCGCCGCGGCCGTCGACGAGCTCGACGCCGACCCCGACCTGCGGGTCGGCGTGCTGACCGGGGCGGGCGGGGTCTTCTCGGCCGGGATGGACCTCAAGGCGTTCCTGCGCGGCGAGCGGCCGTCGGTGCCCGGGCGCGGCCTCTGCGGGATCACCCAGGCCCCGCCGGTCACCCCGATGATCGCCGCCGTCGAGGGCTGGGCCCTGGCCGGTGGGTTCGAGATCATGCTGGCCTGCGACCTCGTCGTCGCCGGGCGTGGCGCCCGCTTCGGGGTGCCGGAGGTCAAGCGGTCCCTGGTCGCCGCCGCGGGCGGGGCGCTGGAGCTGGCGAACCGGGTGCCCCGGGCGCTGGCGCTGGAGATGCTGCTGACCGGGGACCCGATCGACGCCGCGCGGGCCGAGGCCGCCGGCCTGGTCAACTCCGTTGTCGACGACGGCACCGCGCTCGAGGCGGCGCTGGCGCTGGCCGCGCGGATCGCGGTGAACGGGCCGCTCGGCGTCGCCGCGTCGAAGCGGATCGTGCGGGAGAGCCCGGACTGGGGCGCCGACCGCTGGGAGCGCCACGACGCGATCGTTCGCCCCGTGCTGACCTCGGAGGACGCCCGCGAGGGCGCCACCGCGTTCGCCGAGAAGCGCGACCCGGTCTGGTGCGGTCGCTGAGTCAGGCGACGAACGCCTCCCAGATCAGGAAGGCGTTCAGCCCCACCACGACCGCGGCGACGACGACCGCCGCGGCCGTGGTGACGCGGTGGTTGACCAGGTCGCCCATCACCTCGCGGCGCGCGGTCAGCCACACCAGCGGGACCAGCGCGAACGGGATCCCGAACGACAGCACGACCTGGGAGAGCACCAGCGCCTGCGTCGGGTCGATCCCGATGCCCAGCACGACCAGAGCGGGGGCGAGGGTCAGCAGCCTGCGCAGCAGCAGCGGGATCCGGCGGCGCAGGAACCCGGCCATGATGACCTGCCCGGCGTAGGTCCCGACGCCCGACGACGCGAACCCCGAGGCGAGCAGCGCGATCGCGAACCCGTACGCGGCGACGGCGTCGAGCTCGCTGCCCAGCCCGGCGAAGATGCCCTCCAGGGTGTCGGTGCCGGGCACGTCGGTGCCGGCGAACAGGGCGGCCGCGACGACCAGCATCGACAGGTTGACCAGCCCGGCCACGCCCATCCCGAGCGCGATGTCGGTGCGCCCGACCCGCAGCAGGAACCGGGTGTCCTCCGGGCCACGGGCGACCAGGCGGCCCTGGGTCAGTGCCGAGTGCAGGTAGATCACGTGCGGCATCACGGTCGCGCCGAGGATGCCGGTGGCCAGCACCAGCGACCCGACGCCGTCGAAGCCCGGGACCAGGCCCGCCGCGAGCGCGGGACCGTCCACGTCGGTGCGCGCCACGGTGGAGACCAGCCCGACCAGGATGATCGCGAGCAGGAAGACGATCGCCCGCTCGAACGGCCGGTGCCCGCGCGACTGCAGTCCCAGCAGCACGAACGCGATCACGCCGGTGATCACCCCGCCGGTGAACAGCGGGATCCCGAACAGCAGGTGCAGTGCGACGGCGCCGCCGATCACCTCGGCCAGGTCGGTCGCGATCGCGACGAGCTCGGCCTGGGCCCACATGAACCGGTTCCGCCACGGGGTGAGGTGCTCGCGGCACAGCTCGGGGAGGTTCTTGCCGGTCGCGAGCCCGAGCTTGGCCGAGAGCGACTGGATGAGCATCGCCATCAGGTTGGCGACGACGATCACCCAGACCAGCAGGTAGCCGTAGCCGGCGCCGGCGGAGAAGTTCGTCGCGAAGTTGCCCGGGTCGACGTAGGCGACGGCGGCGACGAACGCGGGCCCGAGGACGGCGAGCCTGCCGCGCCACCCGCGTCGGCGCAGCTGCTCCACGCTGACCGGTGCGGCCGTGTCCGTGCTCGTCATGTGCGCCCCCGTGAAGTGATGAGGTCTGGCGAAGACACAGTGTAGGCGCGACTAACTCTGCAGGTACAGAGGTGCAACGATGCAGACCGTGCGGGTCACAGGTAGCGGTGCATCACGTGCAGGCCGGTGGTCGTGCCGTCGGGCAGGGCGAACGCGTCGGGCACCGTGCCGACCGTGGCGAAGCCGAGCGAGTGCCACAGCGCGACCGCGCGGGTGTTGGTCGCGACGACGGCGTTGAACTGCATCGCGGCGTACCCGTCCGCGCGGGCGAGGGCCAGCACGTGCTCGCCGAGCGCGCGCCCGGTGCCGCGCCCGGCCTCGCCGGTGTCGACGGCGAAGCTCGCGGTCGCGACGTGCGAGCCCGGCCCCGGCTGGTTGGGCCCGGTCTTGGCGGTGCCCACGACCCTCCCGTCCCGGACCGCCACGACGACCCGTGCCGGCGGCGGGAGCATCCACATGCGGGTGATCCAGGCGTCGTCGGCGTCGGGCGGGACGGTGTAGGTCCGGCCGTCGGCGAAGATCGGGCGGAGCACGTCGAGGACGGCGGGGAGGTCGTCGGCGGTGGCGGCGCGGATGTGCACGCGCTCAGGGTAGGTAGAGGTCGCGCGGGCCGGCGTCGAGCGCCTCGACGTCGCCGCCGGTGTGCTCGGCGAGCCAGTCGGCGAAGGCACCGGTGTCGGTCTCGGCGACGGCCACGGTCAGTGTGACGTCCACGCCGTGCGTGACGTCGCACAGCCGGTACGGGGAGTGGTGCAGGTCGTGCTCCAGGCGCCCGGCGCGGTCGTGGCCGACGGCGAGCAGCAGCTCGCGGTGCCGGACCCGGCGCAGCTCGCCCACCGCGTCCAGGGTGGCGGTCAGGGCACCGGAGTAGGCGCGGACCAGCCCGCCCGCGCCGAGCTTCGTCCCGCCGAACCAGCGCGAGACGACGGCGACGACGTCGGTCAGCCCCCGGCGGGTGAGCACCTCCAGCATCGGCACGCCCGCGGTGCCCGACGGCTCGCCGTCGTCGCTGCTGCGGGCGGTGAGGTCCCCGGTGGCGGGGTCGCCGATGCGCAGCGCGGTGCAGTGGTGGGTGGCGTCCGGCCCGGCCCGGCGGACGCGGTCGATCACGGCCTGGGCCGCCGCGACGTCGGCGACGCGGGCGACGGTGCAGAGGAAGCGCGACCGCGCGATCTCGATCTCGTGCGCGCTGTCGCGGGCGATCACCCGCACGCCGCGACCGGCCTCACATCGTGACCGCGCTCGCGATCGGCGGCGCATCGGGATCGATTCAGTGCATCCTGGAAGGGTCCGGTGACGAGGCCGCCCGCCTCACCCGGCGGGCTCCCTCGTCCACAGCTGGCGGTTCTGCCGCCGACACCGAAGGGAATCCCATCCATGATCGACACACTCCGCGTCCTGCGTTCCGGCCTGACCCGCGTGGTGCGCCGGATCGACGACTACACCCTCGCGGCGTTCAACCCGGTCTACCCGAACCGCGCCGGCCGCGAGCGCTGAGGGCACTCCCGGCCGGCGTGGTCCGGGTCAGTCCTGCTCGTCGGCCGCCGGCGGGGCCAGCTTCAGCGGCCGCAGGTACACCCACAGCACGAACAGCACCCCGATCACCAGCATGCCGATGCCGGTGTCCAGGTTGAGGTTCGTACCGCCGGTCTTGGCCAGGTTCTCCGGGTCGTTCCCCGACACGATGCCCATGATCAGCAGCACGATGCCGTAGACCCCGAACAGCAGGGCGATCACCGACCGCAGGTCGAACAGGTTGGCCGCGGTCGTCGAGACCGGGGCGTCGGTCCCGGCGCGGTCGCCGGGGGTGTGGTCTGCACTCTTCGAGCTCATCGCAGGTCTCCGCTCAGCCGAACGCGATGTAGAGGACGACGGTCATCGCGAGCACCAGTGCACCGAGCACACCCGGGCTGCGGTACCAGCCCGCGTCGTCGCCGTCGGTGGAATGGGTGCGGGCCTCCTTGGGCGTGAGGCTCCAGGTCAGGCCGACCAGCTCGGCGTCCGGCTTCGGGGTGGTCACCAGCGAGACCCCCGCGGCCACGCCGACACCGACGACGAACGCCGCGATGGCGCCGACGAAGCTGCCCGCCTGGCTGGACATCGTCCAGACCTCGGTGCGCACCAGGATGTCGACGAGCACCGCCGCGGCGGTGCCGGAGAGCAGGCCGATCCAGGCCGACGGCCCGGTCATGCGCTTCCAGAACAGTCCCAGGATGAAGATCGCGAACAGCGGTGCGTTGAAGAAGCTGAACAGCGACTGGATGTAGTCCATCAGGTTCGCCGAGCCCGAGGCGATGAACGCGGTGCCGATCGCGAGCACGCAGCCGACGATCGTGACCAGCCGGCCGACGCCGAGGTAGTAGCGGTCGGCGCGGCCCGGGCGGACCCAGTCCTGCCAGATGTCGTAGGTGAACACCGTGTTGAACGAGCTGATGTTCGCCGCCATGCCCGCCATGAACGCGGCCAGCAGGCCGGCGATCGCGACGCCGAGGATCCCGTTGGGCAGGACCTCCTTCATCAGCAGCGACAGCGCGTTGTTGTAGGTGATGCCCTCGACGGCGTCGCCGCCGCCGGACTTCACCGCGGCGATCTGCGGGACCAGGATCCCGGCGATCATGCCCGGGGTCACGATGACCAGCACGACCAGCGCCTTCGGGAACGCACCGATGATCGGGGTGCGCCGGGCGGCCGACATCGACTTGGCCGACAGGGCGCGCTGGACCTCGGCGAAGTTCGTCGTCCAGTAGCCGAAGGACAGGACGAACCCGAGGCCGAACACGATGCCCAGCACGGACAGGAACGGGTTGGCGATCTCGGTGAGCGGGGTGCCGGGCCAGGCGTTGAGGTCCGCGCCGCCGCTCGGGCCCTCGGTGACCGCGCGGGTCAGGCCGTCCCAGCCGCCGACCCGGTTGAGTCCGGCGACGGTCAGCGGGATCAGCAGCGCGAGGATCACGAAGAACTGCAGGACCTCGGTGTAGATCGCGGCGGACAGCCCGCCGAGGGAGATGTAGCCCAGGACGACGACGGCCGCGACCGGGATCGCCAGGTACAGCGACCAGCCGAGCAGCGCCTCCAGGACCAGGCCCAGGGAGAACAGGTTGACCCCGGCGATCAGGATCGAGGCGACCGCGAAGATCACCGCCTGCACCCGCTGGGTGGTCTTGTTGAACCGCTTGAGCAGGAACTCCGGGACACTGCGGGCCTTGGAGCCGTAGTAGAACGGCATCATCACGATGCCCAGGAACACCATCGCCGGGATCGCGCCCAGCCAGTAGTAGTGCACCGTCGGGATGCCGAACTGGGCCCCGTTGGCGACCATGCCGATGAGCTCGATCGCGCCGAGGTTCGCCGAGATGAACGCCAGGCCGGTGATCCAGGCCGGCATCGACCGGCCGGACAGCAGGAAGTCGAGGCTGGAGGAGACCGAGCGACGTGCCGCGAAGCCGATGCCGAGCACCAGCACGAAGTAGAAGGCCACCAGCAGGTAGTCGACCAGGTTGGGGTTGAGGCGCAGGACCTCCTGGGCGGTCATGCCGTGCCCTCCCGGGACGTCCCCGGGGCCCGCCGGGCCGTCTCGTGATGCTCCATCTCGGATAGCTCCTCGCCGTCGAGTGCGTGTGCTGCCGGTCCGCCGGCCGGTGGTGCACGACGGCGCGTTGCGCGGACCAACGCACAAGCTAGACCGGACTCGATCAGAAGTGAACACTTTCGCTCGATTTCGAGACCGGTCGGTGACCTGGATGCCCCTCGGGTGGCCGATCGATACGCTCGGTCGACCCTTGCCGCACGTTCGGTTGTGTTGCATTCTGTGCGGGTGAAGCCCCGACGGTGTCCGGCCCGGACACGATGAGCCTGCTCGCCGAGCAGCGGCGCGAGGTGATCGTGGAGCAGGTCCGCACCCGCGGCGCGGTGCGGGTGTCCGAGCTCGCCGACCACCTCGGTGTGTCGGAGATGACCGTGCGCCGCGATCTCGACGTGCTGGCCCGGCGCCGCCTGGTGGACAAGGTGCACGGCGGCGCGACGGCCGTCGGCGAGCACACCACGTCCGAGCCCGGGTTCGCCGCCAAGTCGGTGTGCGAGCTGGAGGAGAAGGACGCCATCGCCGCCGCGGCCGCCGAGCTGGTGACCCCCGGTGCCGCGATCGGCCTGTCCGCGGGTACGACGACCTGGCGGCTCGCCCGGCTGCTCGCAGCCGTGCCGCGGCTGACGGTGGTGACCAACTCCGTCGCCGTCGCGGACGCGCTGCACACCGGCGGCGCCGACTCCCGCGGGACCACGGTGATCCTGACCGGAGGTGTGCGGACGCCGTCGGAGGCGCTGGTCGGCCCGGTCGCGATCGCCGCGCTGCGCTCGCTGAACCTGGAGACGGTGTTCCTCGGGGTGCACGGGATGAGCGCCGCGGCGGGCTTCTCCACCCCGAACCTCACCGAGCGCGACACCAACCGCGCCCTGATCGAGTCCGGTAGCAGGCTGGTGGTCGTCGCCGACCACACCAAGTGGGGCACCGTCGGGATCTCGACGATCGCCGAGCTGTCCGAGGCCGACGTGCTCGTGACCGACAGCGGTCTGGCCGACGCCGACCGTGCGGTCCTCGAGGGCGAGGTCGACCACGTGATCATTGCCCGGCCCGGAAGGTGACGTACGTGCAGAAGGTGCAGAAGCTGGCCACCCGGATGGCCGACGGCCGGGAGATCCTCTGGTTCGACGGCCCCGACCACGCTCCCCGGGACCCGGCCGACCTGGTCGACGCCCGCGACCTCCCGCGGGTGGTGCCCGCCTCGCAGCTGCGCTACGACGCGCTGGCCGGGGAGTGGGTGACGATCGCCGCGCACCGGCAGGACCGCACCTACAAGCCGCCGGCCGACCAGTGCCCGCTGTGCCCCAGCCGCGACGGTCGCCACACCGAGGTGCCGAGCCCGGAGTACGGCGTCGTCGCGTTCGAGAACCGCTTCCCGTCCTTCGGGTCCGCACCCGGCGCGCCGCTGCCCGAACCGGGCCCGGTGCCGCAGGCGGCGTCGGGGCGGTGCGAGGTCGTCTGCTTCACCGACGACCACGACACCCCGTTCTCCCGGCTCACCCCCGACCGGGCGCGCCTGGTCCTGGAAGCGTGGGCCGACCGGACCGCCGAGCTGGGTGCCCGGCCGGGGGTCCGCTACGTCTTCCCGTTCGAGAACCGGGGCGCCGAGATCGGCGTGACGCTGTCCCACCCGCACGGACAGATCTACGCCTACCCCTACGTCCCGCCGTTCCCGCAGCGGATGCTGGCCCACGTCGCCGCGCACCGCGAGGCCACGGGGGAGAACCTGTTCGACACGCAGCTGGCCGCCGAGCGGGCGGGGGAGCGCGTCGTCGTGGCCGGGGAGCACTGGACGGCGTTCGTGCCGCAGGCGGCGCGCTGGCCGGTCGAGGTGCACCTGTACCCGCACCGGCCCACCCCGGACCTGCCCGCCCTCGACGAGGCCCAGCGCGCCGAGTTCGCGACCCTCTACCTGGACGTGCTGCGCCGCCTCGACGCCCTCTACGACGACGAGCTCCCCTACGTCGCGGGCTGGAACCAGGCACCGGTGCTGGAGTCCGACGGCCGCTCCGACGCCCGGCTGCACCTGCGGCTGCACTCGATCCGCCGGGCCCCCGGGAAGATCAAGTACCTGGCCGGGTCCGAGTCCGGCGCGGGCGCGTTCATCTCCGACGTGCTGCCCGAGGCCGTCGCGGAGCGGCTCCGCTCGCTGTAACCGCAGCCCGGCCACGGGGAGCAACCCGCCGGTGCCGCCCGCGGTCCGCCGGTGATCCGCAGCCCGCGCGGTGATCCGTTGTTCGCGCGTGTTCAGACGCGCGCGTCCCGCGGATCACCGCGCGCCCGGCGGATCACCGCGCGGGCTGCGGGTCTGCCTGCGTGCGGGCTGTGGGTCGCGGCGCGGGGCGAACGGGTCCGGACGTGCGTCGAGGCCGCACCCCTCCCCAGGGGTGCGGCCTCGAAGGCAGGGTGCGGCGGGGTCAGACCCGGACGGCGTTGTGGAACGGCATCGAGTCGATGTCGGAGTACTTGACCGGCTCGCCGCTGGTGGAGGCGTGGAGCACCTTGCCGTTGCCGGCGTAGATGCCGACGTGGCTCACCGGCGAGTAGAAGAACACCAGGTCGCCGGGCTTGAGCTGGCTCTTGGAGACCGGGGTGCCGTCCATCTGCGACTGCGCGCTGGAGGTGCGCGGCAGGTCGATGCCGATCTGCTCGAACGCCCATACCATCAGGCCGGAGCAGTCGAACGCGCTCGGGCCGGTGGCGCCCCACTTGTAGGGCTTGCCGAGCTGCTGCTTGGCCTGCGCGAGCGCCTGGGCACCCTCGGCGGAGCCGCCGGTCAGGCCGCCGACGATGTCGCCGATCACGCCGCCACCGTCGCCGTCGTCGTCCCCGCCGTGCCGGGCCGACGCCGCGGCGGCCTTCGCCCGGGCCTCGGCCGCCTTCGCCGCGGCCTCCTTCTGGGCGACGGCGGCGATGCGGGCCGCGTCGGCCTTCTCGAAGGCCTGCGGGACCGACGCGGTGACGTGCTCGAACCCGCTGGTCAGGGTGGACGCGGCGTCGCTGGTGCCGGTGCCGCCGTGCTCGGAGCCCGCGGCCGGGATCGACAGCTTCATCGTGGCCTCGTTGGCCGCGCCGGTGAGGTCCATGTCCGCGGAGGTCTCGGGGGACTGCTCCGGCGAGCTGAGGGTCGACACGACGCCCATGACCGCGGTGGCGCCGACGAGCGTCGCCGACATGGTCGCGACGACGGCGCGCGGGTTGCGCCCGAGCGGCCCGGTGTCCGAGGTGCCGCGGAGCAGGCCGACCGCGGTCCGCGAGGTGACGCTGGCGGGGGTGTCCGGCGCGTCGCGGGTGATGACGGTGTCGCTGCCGGACACGGCGGGCAGACCGGTCGCGGGGGTGCCGATGCGCTCCAGGTCCGGGCCGGGGGCGTCGGCACGGCGGGCGCGACGGCCGCCGGTCGCGGGGGTGTCGAACCCGGCCTCGGAGTAGCGGGCGAGCAGCTCGGCGGCGGAGATGCCCGCGCCGGCGTCACGGTCCCGGCGACGCCGGGGGACGTCGCTCTCGGGTGTATGGAGTTCCGGGGTGAGTGCAGTGGTCATTCGGGGGTCCTCGCCGCCTCGAACCCGCCCCGGTCCTCGTGACCGGACACGGCTCCGCCCCGCTGCGTGCTGGGTGGGCGCCAGGGGGAGTGTCGGCCAGCGGGGAGCAGGCGACCGACCAGGCGCACCAGCCGACATCTCGTCGACCAGCCGAGAGGGACCGTAACCGATCCGTGACTCGGACACCGACGGGGCTCGCCGGGTGTGCGGCGAGCGGCCGGTCCGGCGCGATCCGCGCACCGGGGCCGCGCCCAACGGTGCAGACGGTGTGTTGTTCGGGTCGTACGGTCGTTCGGCTGCGCCGAACGGTGTGCGTACGCGGGTGTCGCAGTGCGCACGGTGACCGGGAGAGCCCCCGGACGGACCACCCTGTCCCGAACCCGGCGGTGCCGCCGGTGGCACCTCGTCGGCGTGACTGGGCCGGGAGGTCGTCCGGACCGCGGCGGACGGAGCAGCGCACGATGCGGGTCCCGTGCCTGGTGAGCGCGGGTGCCGGGTGCTCTGCGACGATCGGGGCGGGTGCCCGTCGCGACCGGCGGGGCGTGCACCGGTCGGGCCGACCACCGACACCGACCCACGATCCCGGGAGGCCGCAGCAGTGCCGGACCGAGCAGGCGACCCCGTCTGGGTGGGTGAGCTCGCCCACCACCGCGGCGTGCACGGCAGTGGCCACGGGGCCGGTGACCTCGTCGTCCCGCCGCGGTTCGGCTCGGCCCGGCTGCTGGTCACCGACGGCGGTGTCCCCGTCGGTCAGGCCGTCGTCCCGCTGCACGGGGGCCGGGCGCGCGCCGCGGACCTGGCCCGGGCCGCCGCGGCCGTCGCCGGGCGCGAACCACCGGCCGAGCCCGCGGTGTCGGCCGAGCCGCTGACCGTCGTCGTCGCGACGCGGGGGCGGCCGGAGAGCGTCCGTCGCTGCCTGGCCGCGGTGCTGGCCGGCGACCACCCCGACGTGACCGTGCTCGTCGTCGACAACGACCCGCCCGACGAGCGCACCCGCGAGGTCGTCCGCGACTGCGCGGACCCGCGGGTCCGCTACGTCTGCGAGCCGCGCCGCGGTGTGTCGGTCGGGCGCAACCGCGGCCTCGCCGAGGCCCGCACCGCGGTCGTCGCGTTCACCGACGACGACACCGAGCCCGACCCGCGGTGGGCGTCACGGATCGCCGGGTCCTTCGCCGAGGACCCCGAGCTCGTCGCGCTGAGCGGTCCCGTGCTCGCCGCGCGGCTGGAGACCCCGGAAGAGCGGGCCACCGACGTCGCGCTGGCCTGGAACAAGGGCTTCCTGCCCCGCCGGTTCCGGCTCGACGACCCACCCGCGGACTCCCCGGTGTTCCCGTTCTCCCCGGGCCTGTTCGGGATCGGCGCCAACCTGGCGGTGCGTGCCGAGCCGGTCCGCGCGCTCGGCGGGTTCGACGAGGCGCTCGGCCCGGGCAGGCCCACCCGGGGCGGCGAGGACATCGAGCTGCTGGTCCGGATCGTGCTCGACGGCGGCACCCTGGCCTACCTGCCGTCGGCGTGGGTGTGGCACCACCACCGGCCGTCGTCGGGGGAGCTGCGCGACCAGATGGGCGGCTACGCGCTCGGGCTGGGTGCGTTCCTGGGCAAGGTGGCGCTGGACCCGCGGGCTCGGCGGCTGGCGGTGCGCCGGTTCCCGGCGGCACTGGGGCGGCTGCGCGACATCGTGCGCCGCGAGTCCGCGGAGCCGAAGCCCGTCGCGCGGGCCCGCCACGAGCAGCACGCCCCCGCCGCTGTCGGTGGGCGCGGGCCGTCGCCGGAGCCGTTGGGTGCCCCGCTCGCGGACGAGGACCGCCCGGCGCCGCAGGACGTCGTCGCGCTGCCGAGGGGGGCGGGCGCTCGCAAGCTGCGCGGACTGGTCTCCGGTCCGGCGCTCTACCTGCAGGCCCGCCGGCAGGTGCAGACCGAGGGCGGGAGCACTCCGCCGCTGACCGGCCCGGCCCGGCCGCTGCGGCGGCGCTGACCGCGGTCCGGTCCGTCCCTGCTCCGAGCCGGCCGACCGGGACCTCCGCGAACGAGGCACCCCGCGGCGCACCGGGAGCCCGGTCCGGGCAGCCGGAGCCCGGGACCGGCTCAGCCCCGGCCCACCGGCTCGGGTGTGTCCAGCTCGGCGGCGGCCGGCGCGCCGGCGACCCCGACCGCACTGCGGTAGACGTCGCCGAGCCGGGCCGCCCACGGCGCGGCCGCGAACCGGTCGAGGAACCGCCGCCGGGCCCCGGCCCCGAGCCGGGCGCGCAGGTCGGCGTCGCGGGTGAGCCGCACCAGCTCGTCGGCGATCCGGGTGGCGTCGACCGGGGCCAGCAGGCCGGTCTCGCGGGTCACGATCTCCGGGATCCCGCCGACCCGGGTCGCGACGGCCGGGGTGCCGGTGCCGTGCCCGAGCAGCAGCATCCGGGGCATCGTGTCGTGCCGGGTGGTGTGCAGCTGCACGTCGGCCGCCCGGAGCAGCGCCACCGGGTCGGTGCTGCGGCGGAACGCCACCCGGCCGGACAGGGCCTCGTCGGCGGCGACCCGGGACTCCAGCCACGGCCGCAGCGGTCCGTCGCCGCCGAGCACCACGGTGAGCGGCTCGTCCGGCGCGATCCCGGCGACGGCGTCGAGCAGCATGTCCTGCCCCTGGCCCCGGCGCATCGGCGCGACCGAGACGGCGACGACCTCGTGGTCGGCCACGCCGAGCCCGCGCCGCAGGCGCTCCCGCTCCTCGGCCGTGCCCTCGCCCGGGTCGGCGGCGCCGTCCGGGATCACCGACAGGCCCTCGGTGGACCCGGCGGCGCGGCGGTACCAGTCGCGCTGCAGGGCCGACGTCGCGATCGTGCGGGTCATGAACCGCTTGCGCGCCAACGTCTTCGCGGTCCGCCGGAGCTGGTCGCCGCGGTCGGCGGGGTGCTCGTGGATGTGGTGCAGCGTGGACACCGCCGGCACCCGCAGGCGGGCCGCGGCGGCCGAGCCGACGACGTCGGGCCGGGCTCCGTGGGTGTGCACCAGGTCGACGCCGTGCTCCCGGAACGCGGCGAGCACCTTCAGCACGGCACGCGGGTCCCACGGTGCGACGTTCAGCTCGACCGGCGGCGCCCCGGCACGGGACAGGAGTTCGGCGACCTCGGAGTGCCCGGACGGGGCCAGCGCGACGACCACCACCCGGAACCCCGCGTCCGGGCCGGCGACGGCGAGGTCACCGAGCGCGGCCGCGACGCCGCCGTCGTCGAGGGACTCGACGAGGTGCCCGATCGTCAGGATCCTGCTGGTGCTCTCGCTGGTGGGCACGGTGACGTGGCCTCCCGGGGTGGCGCGTGGGGGTCGGTCGTCGGCGGTCGGCCGGTGACGCGGCCCGGCTCGCCGGCCACTCCGACACTACCGAGTGACGACGGGGCGAGACGGGGTCGCACGCTGCGCGCATCGGGCGACACCGGAGCGGAGGTGCCTGCCGATCGGGGGAGTGCCCGGGCGTGTCCGGGGTCCATTACGGTCATTCCGGTGCGCACGGTTCTCGTGATCGGGATCGGGGCCGGTGACCCCGACCACCTCACCCTCCAGGCAGTCCGCGCCCTGCAACGGGCCGACGTCGTCTTCGTCATCGACAAGGGGCTCGACGGCGGGGGGTCGCAGGACGACCTGCTGGCGCTGCGCACCGAGATCCTGCGCCGGCACCGCCCGGACGGCGGCTACCGGCTGGTCACCGCGCCCGAGGTGGGCCGGGACCGCGGCACCGAGGTCGAGCGCGACGACGAGCGGTACCGCGAGGTCGTCGTCGACTGGCAGGACCGGCGGGCTCGTCTCTACCGCGAGATGCTCGACGCCGAGCTGGCCGACGGCGAGACCGGCGCGTTCCTGGTGTGGGGCGACCCCTCCCTCTACGACGGGACGCTGCGCCTGCTCGACCGGGTCCTGGACGGCGCGGGGGAGCAGTGGGCGGTCGAGTCGGTCGCCGGGATCTCCAGCGTCGCCGCGCTCGCCGCCGCCCACCGGCTGATCCTCAACCGGGTCGGCCGCCCCGTCCTGATCACCACCGGGCGCCGGATCGCCGAGGGGATGCCCGACGACGTCGACGACGTCGTCGTGATGCTCGACGGCCGTACCGCCTTCGCCACGCTGCCGGCCGAGCAGCATCGTGAGCTGCACATCTACTGGGGTGCCTACCTGGGGACAGCGGACGAGCTGCTCGTCGCCGGGCCGCTCGACGAGGTCGCCGACGAGATCCTGAAGGTCCGCGCCGAGGCCCGGGAGCGCAAGGGGTGGATCATGGACACCTACCTGCTGCGCCGGGGTGCCGACGAGCGCTGACCCGCCGCGGGCCGACGACGAGGAGGTCGCATGCGCTACGCCGACGGACCCACCACCGAGGCCACCGCCCGGGTCGCCGCACCGCCACGGGCGGTGTGGGCGCTGGTCACCGACCCGCAGTTCCTGGTGGAGGTGTCCACCGAGATGCAGCGCGCCGAGTGGGTCGACGGCGACCGCCCCGGGCCCGGCGCCCGGCTGCGCGGCGAGCACCACCACGAGGCCCGCGGCGCGTGGAGCACCGTGTCCACGGTGACCGCCTGGGAACCCGGGCGGGTGTTCGAGTGGACCGTCGAGGCCGGTGCCGAGTGCGGCGAGACCGCCGTCTGGCGCTTCGAGCTCACCCCCGACGGCGACGGCACCGTGCTGCGCCAGTGGGCCCGGATGGGCCCCGGGCCGTCCGGGCTCACCGCGGCGATCGAGCGGTGGCCGGACAAGGAGGAGCGGATCGTCGAGGGCCGGCTGCGTGAGTGGCGGGCCGGGATGGAGCGCAACCTCGACGCCGTCCGCGAGCGCCTCGGCTAGATCGAGGTCGCGCCGGACCGGGTGCCGGATCGATGTCCGGCTTACTTGACATGAAGTCGAGTAGCCTTGACAATCGTCGATGTGGGACGGACATCGGCGAGGGGACGGCGCAACGCCGTCCGCGCGGCCCGGACGGCGGCCGGCATGACGCAGGCCGAGCTGGCCGAACAGGTCGGCGTGACCCGGCAGACGGTCGTGGCCGTCGAGGCCGGCGACTACGCACCGTCGGTCTACCTGGCCCTGGCCATCGCACGGTCGCTCGACGGCACCGTCGAGGGGCTGTTCGGGTCCGAGGCAGAGGCCGGCCGGACCGCAGGGAACGCGACCGGGACATCGGAGTGAGGCCGCGCCGAGGCGCGGCGGGGGGAGGACGTGTGATGGGTGACGAGATGAAGCGCGACAGCTGGTTCGTGCGGGCGGCCGCCGCGGTCGGCGACCTGGGCAATCCGTTCTACCGGGAGGAGCGCCGCCGGGACGTCTGGAACGAGGCGTCGGCCGTGGGGTTCCAGCTGATGCTGTGGCTCGGGCTGGCGGCCGCGGGGGCGATGATCTGGATCGGTGGACCGCCGGCGCTGCCCTACGTCCTGGTCGTGATCGGCGTCGTCGGTGTGCCGTCGCTGGTCAGCAGCATCTACGCCGCGAGGCTCGGGGTCCGCGCCACGGAGGGCGCGCGGATGTCCTGGTGGCGCATGGCCCCGGTCCTGGTCCTGCTCCTCGTCATGGCTGCCGGGCTGCTGGTGCGCGGGAGCAGCGACGGGGTCAGCGCCTCGACGCTCTGGGGGGTCGTGGCGGGCGGCGTGGCCGTCGTCGGGCTGATGAGCTGGACGGAGATCCGGGCGCGCCGTCGCGAGTCCACCGCCGACGACGTCGCGGCCTGACGGGCTGATCGACGCGCGGGTGGCGCGGCGCTGTGGTCGGATCGATGCGTGCCCGGCAGCGTCGTCCCCTCCGTCCTCGACACCCTCCTCGACCGCACCCTGGTCCCCGGCTACTCGCGGATCGGCTACCTCCTGCGGCGCCCGGGGTGGAGCGGCGACCGCGCCGACCCACCCCGCGGCGCCCTGGCCGGGCGCGCCGCGCTCGTCACCGGCGCGGGCGGCGGACTGGGCGAGGCGATCGCGACCGGGCTGGTCCGGCTCGGCGCGACGGTGCACCTGCTCGTCCGCTCCCGGGACAAGGGCGTCGCGGCACGGGACCGGATCCTGGCCGCCGTGCCGGGGCTGTCGGCCGACCGGCTGCCGGTGCAGGTCTGCGACCTCGGCGAGCTCGCCGACGTCCGCGCGTTCGCGACCCGGTTCGCCACCGAGGTCGACGCCCTGGACGTGCTGGTGCACAACGCCGGGCTGCTCCCGCCCGGCCGCAGCGAGACCTCCGAGGGCAACGAGCTGACCCTGGCCGTGCACGTCCTCGGGCCGCTGCTGCTGACCCGGCTGCTCACCGACACCCTCGCGGCCGGCGCCGAGCGGTCCGGCAGCGACTCCCGGGTGATCATCATGTCCTCGGGCGGCATGTACGCCCAGCCCCTGCGCGACGACGACCTGCAGTTCCGCACCGGCGACTACGGCGGCACCGCGGCCTACGCCCGCACCAAGCGGATGCAGGTCGTCCTGACCGGGCTGCTCGCCGACGAGCTGGCCCCCCGTCGGGTCACCGTGCACGCACTGCACCCCGGTTGGGCCCGCACCCCGGGCGTCACCGGGTCGCTGCCGCTGTTCGACCGGGTCGTCGGCCCCGTGCTGCGCACCCCGGCCCAGGGCGCGGACACCGCGGTGTGGCTCGCGGCCGCGCCGTCCTCGGCGGTCGGGACCGGCCGGTTCTGGCACGACCGCGCCCCGCGGCCCGAGCACTACCTGTCGCGCACCCGGGAGACCCCCGCCCAGCGCGAGCGGTTCCGCGCCGAGGTGGACCGGCTCACCGGCTGACCCCGGGTGCCTCCAGCAGGGTGCGCGCGGCGCGCGTGACGTGGGCCAGCACCGTGTCCGGCTCGGCCCGCCCGACCGCGCCCTCGGGCAGCAGCGGCTGGACCAGGCTCAGCCCGAGCAGCCAGGTCAGGACCAGCTCCGCGCGCAGCTCGGCCTCGGCCCGGTCGGCGGCGCCGGTGGCCTGCGCGGCGAACGCCTCGGTGAACGCCCCGGCCAGCTCCCTCCGCACGGCCGTGGCCGCCTCCGACGTGCCGGCCGAGCGCACGACGGGCCCGAACAGGTCGCGCTCGGGGCCCTGGCTGCTGTCGAGGACGGACCGCAGCAGCCGGGGCAGGAGATCCTCGGGCGGGCCGTCGTGCAGCACGGCGAGGGCGCGCTCGGCGGCGACCCGGGCGAACAGGGCGTCCTTGCTGCCGAAGTAGCGGAAGAGCAGCGCCTGGTTCACCCCGGCCCGGTCGGCGATCGCACGGACCGAGGTGCGGTCGTAGCCGTGCTCGGTGAACAGGTCCGCGGCCGCGGCGAGCAGGGCCCTGCGGGTGCTGTCACCGGAACGGGCGGACGGGGCGGCGGTCACGGGGGAGTGCTCCTTCGTAGGTACTGGAGGTGCGGCGCGCCAGGGGCGCGGCGCGGGGACCGGCGACGGCGGGTCCGGTGTCGGCGACCGTAGCGTCCGGGCGTCGGCGCATGGCGGGAGGCGACGCCGGGTACGCACGGTCGATACCGAACACCCGAGACCGAACACCCGAGACCGAACACCACCCGACACACGGCCACAGCGAGGAGACCCGCAGGCGATGGCATCCGCTTCAGGTGACGAGAACGAGTTCCAGCCGGAGGCGCCGGACATGGCGTCGGCGATGCAGCTGGACACCGACGAGGCGCTGACCGGGCCGTCGGACACCGACCCGCTGGACTCCGGCTACGTCCCGCCGGACCGCCCCTACGGCGTCGAGGACAACGCGGTGACCGCGGCGGGACAGGAGGAGGGCGAGTCGCACGAGGCGCGCCTGGCCCGGGAGCTGCCCGACGACCTGCCGGAAGGCGACCCGGGCCGCTCCGGCCGGCTGACCGCGGCCACCGACTCCGTCGCGGGTGACCCGGCCGTCGACGGCGCCGGAACCGACGTCGGCATCGACGGCGGCGCGGCCAGCGCCGAGGAGGCCGCCGTGCACGACGTCGACGAGGGCGTCGTGCCGGTGGTCGACGAGTCCCCGGTGGGGGACCCGGAGGTCAGCGACCAGCTCGCCCGCGACGCCGACCACGCCGACCAGGCCGCGGCCGACGCCGAGTGGGACGCCTCGACCGACCCCGAGTGGGCCGGGCAGAACCGCTGAGTGTCCGGGACACCCGGTCGACAAGAGGGCCCCGGTACCGCGTCGTGCGGTCCGGGGCCCTCGTCGTCGGTGGGAGCGTGGGCTCAGGGGGTGGTGGGGCCCGCCGCGCTGCCGGTCAGCCGGGCGATGGCGCCGTCGATGTCGAGGTGGTCGTACTCCTCGCCGAGGTCGACGATCTCCAACGTCGAGTCGACGAACTGGGCCAGCAGGTCGCGGTCGACCTCCAGCACGGCGGAGCCGCCGTCGGAGCGGATCTCCAGCTCGACGACGTCGTAGCCGTCGATGCGGCGCGGCGCCATCCGGATGTCACCGATGCCGGTGGGGGTGGTCAGGCCCTCGATCACGAGATCACGCGCGACGAGCCACTCGATCCAGCGGTCGGAGGACCGGCGCACCGAGAAGGAGATCGCGAACGGGTCCGCAGCGCGGTACGCCCATCGGCTCACGATCGGCGACGCCTGCCCGTGCAACACGGTGAAGACGTCCTGCTGGACCGACTCGCTGGCCATCGTGCTCCGCCTCTCCTGGACCCCCCGACCGTCGCGGTCTCGCGACGGCCTCGTACGGAACATCGTCGAACCGGGCCCTGGCGCTGCACTCGACGCCGGGTTTCACCCGTTCGTGCCAACTGTCATTCACCTCACGGTACCCACGGCGCGCACAGGGCGTAACGCGAGGTCGGCTTCCGGCGAGGCACACCGTCCGGCGCGAGGCTCCGGTGACGGCGGGTGCCGGCGCGTGCCGGGCCGTGACCGGCCCCGGCAGTCGGCCTCGGTCGGCCCCGTCGGGTCCGGTCAGCCGCGGTCGACGTGGTCGACCACCCAGATCCCGCCGGTACCGGAGCGGACCGGCTGGGTGAGCCGGATCGTCGCGCGCTGCGGCGTGCGACCGTCGGTGGCGGCGTAGACACCGTTGCCGAGGCGGGTGACGGTCGGGTTCCGGTAGCCGAGCTCGCTGCCGACGAAGGAGAGCGTCACCTCCTCCGGGTCGAGCAGCCACGGGTCGCCGCCGGCGTCGGACTGCTGCTGCATCCGCCGCGCGGTCGCCGCGTCGCCCGCGGGCCACATCGGCGACGGCGCCGCGGCCGCTCCCGGGGCCCCGGTCCGGCCCGACCCGCCGCCGTCGGCACCACCGCGCCCGGGCGCGGGGGCCGGGGCCGGGGCGGGGGCGGCCGTCGTGCGCGACGGCTCGGCGGTGCGGCTCGGCGTGGGGGTCGCGGTGGGCGTCGGGGACGGGGTCGGCGTGGCGGTCGGCGATGTCGTCGTCGGGGCCGGCGACGGGGTGCGCCACGCCGCGGGCAGCTCGCTGTTGCCGCAGCCGGCCAGCAGCAGCACGAGGAGCACCAGCGCGAGCCCCACGAGTACGACGCGGAGCAGCGTCCGCGGTCCGTACCGGCCCACCCGCAGGCGGGACACCGACACGTCGGGGGTCGTCACCTTCGGCAGGTTCGGCACGGTCACGCGGGCACCTTACGATCACCGGCCCGCCCGGGCGGGCCGACCTCGCCGCCACCATCGCGTGATCGAGGTCCTACGGCCCGAGGTCCTGCGGCGGCCCTGTTCGGTGGGCCCGTGTGGCGGGGCCGTCGCGACCTGCCGAGCCTGCTGCGGAGTGACTAGGGTCGCGGTACGGCCGCACGGGCGGCCCCGCACGACGGGCCCGGGGCACGGGCCCCCCGCACGAGCCCACCGAGGTGCACCCCATGGCGACCGCCAGCCCGGCGACGGAGACGTTCCTCGCCGCCCGCGACTTCCTGCTGACCCACCACGAGGACTACGACACGGCCTACCGCGACTTCCGCTGGCCGGAGCTCGACGAGTTCAACTTCGCGCTCGACCACTTCGACGTCGTCGCCGCGGACCCCGAGCGGGGTGCCCGGAAGGCACTGTGGATCGTGGAGCAGGACGGCTCGCAGGCGCACTGGACGTGGGCGGAGCTGTCCGAGCGGTCCAACCGGGTCGCGAACTGGCTGCGCGAGCAGGGCGTCGTCCGCGGCGACCGGGTCGTCCTGATGCTCGGCAACCAGCTGGAGCTGTGGGAGACCCTGCTGGCGGCGATGAAGCTGGGCGCCGTCGTCATCCCCGCAACCACCCTGCTCACCCCGGCCGACCTGCAGGACCGGATCGACCGGGGTCGGGCGCGGCACGTCGTCGTCGGTGCGGGCGACACCGCGAAGTTCGACGGCGTCGACGGCGACTACACCCGCATCGCCGTGCGCGGTGCCGTCGCGGGCTGGCGCGACTACACCGGTGAGGCCTACTCGGCCGCGGCCGACTTCACCCCGGACGGCGTCACGAAGGCCTCCGACACGCTGCTGCTGTACTTCACCTCGGGCACCACGGCCAAGCCGAAGCTGGTGGAGCACACCCACACGTCCTACCCGGTGGGGCACCTGTCGACGATGTACTGGATCGGGCTCGAGCCCGGCGACGTCCACCTCAACATCTCCTCGCCCGGCTGGGCCAAGCACGCCTGGTCCAACGTGTTCGCGCCGTGGATCGCCGAGGCGACCGTGCTCGTCATGAACTACGCCCGGTTCGACGCCGAGTCGGTCCTGTCGGTCCTGGACTCCTGCGGCGTGACCAGCTTCTGCGCGCCGCCGACGGTGTGGCGGATGCTGATCCAGGCCGACCTGTCCGGGCTGACGACGCCGCCGTCGAAGGTCGTCGGGGCGGGGGAGCCGCTCAACCCCGAGGTCATCGAGCAGGTCGAGAAGGCGTGGGGCCTGCGCATCCGCGACGGGTTCGGCCAGACCGAGTCCTCGGTCCAGATCGGCAACCCGCCCGGGCAGCCGGTCAAGCCGGGCTCGATGGGCAGGCCCATCCCCGGGTTCGTCGTCGCGTTGGTCGACCCAGCCACCGGGAAGGCGGCCGACGAGGGCGAGATCTGCCTGGACCTCGCCCACCGCCCCACCGGGCTGATGGTCGGCTACGCCGACGGCCCGGAGCGCAACGCCGAGGCCATGGCCGGCGGGTACTACCACACCGGCGACGTCGGCTCCCGTGACGAGGCGGGCTACATCACCTACGTCGGCCGCGCCGACGACGTGTTCAAGGCCAGCGACTACCGGATCAGCCCGTTCGAGCTGGAGAGCGTGCTGATCGAGCACCCGGCCGTCGCCGAGGCGGCGGTCGTGCCGTCCCCGGACCCGGTCCGCCTCGCCGTGCCGAAGGCCTACGTGGTGCTCGCCAAGGGGCACGAGCCGACCGAGGAGACGGCGAAGGCGATCCTGCGGTTCGCCTACGACAACCTCGCGCCCTACAAGCGGATCCGCAGGCTCGAGTTCTTCGAGCTGCCGAAGACGATCTCCGGCAAGATCCGCCGGGTCGAGCTGCGCGGCCGGGAGGGCGAGATCCACGCCGACCCGGCCGCGACGCCGCCCACCGAGTACACCCTGTAGCCCCGGCGGGGGCCGGGTCACGCGTCGCCGAAGTGACCCGGCCACTGCTGATAGGGGATGCGGGTGATCTCCAGGACCTCGCCGACGCGCGACCACTCGTTGCGGCCCAGGCGGGCCAGCGGGGCGAGCCGGTGGATGTCGGGCAGGGAGTTGCCGCGTTCGTCGGTGACGAACACGCTCTCCTCGATCGCGGCGTGCACGACCCGGCCGATCACGACGGTCGAGTTGCCCAGCTCGATGCTGGCGTGCAGCACGCACTCCAGCGCGACCGGTGACTCGGCGACCCGCGGCGGCGCCACGACCGACGACGCCTCGGCGGTCAGCCCGACCGAGGAGAACTCGCTGATCTCGGCGGGGAAGTCGGTGCCGGTCGCGTTGATCTTCTCGAACATCGGCTCGTTCGCCAGGCAGACGACGAACTCGCGGGTCTCCGAGACGTTGCGCAGCGAGTCCTTCTTCCCGACCGACGTGAACTGGATCATGGGCGGGTCCACGCAGGACACCGTGAAGAACGAGTGCGGGGCGAGGTTGTCGACGCCGTCGGCCGAGCGGGTGGAGACCCAGGCGATCGGCCGGGGGACGACGACGCTGGTCAGGAGCTTGTAGAACGGGCCGCTGCCCAGCTCCTCGGGGACGATGTCCGTGCGCATGCCCCTGATCCTCCCCGGCCCGGCGCCGGACCGCCCACCGCGAGGGTCAGTTCCCCACGCCGAGGGCCCCCATGAACGCCGACGGGTAGCGGTCCCCGCGCGCGGAGCCCGCGGGCAGCGCGTCGGTGATCGCGGCGAGGTCCGCCGGGCCCAGGTCGAGGTCGGCGGCGGGCAACGCCTCGGCGAGCCGCTCCCGGGTGCGGGCACCGACGAGCGGGACCACGTCGTCGCCCTGCGCGGCGACCCAGGCGATCACGAGCTGGGCGACGGTGACCCCGCGCTCGGCCGCCAGCGCGCGCAGCGTCTCGACCAGGCCCAGGTTGTGTGTCAGGTTCTCCCCGCTGAAGCGCGGGCTGCGGGTGCGGGCGTCCCCGGGCTTGCCGGGCTCGTAGTGGCCGGAGAGGAGCCCGCGGGCCAGCACGCCGTAGGCGGTGAGGCCGATGCCCAGCTCGCGCAGCGTCGGCAGGACCTCGGCCTCGACGGCGCGGGAGATCAGCGAGTACTCGATCTGCAGGTCGGCGACCGGGTGCACGGCGTGCGCCCGGCGGACGGTGGCGGCGTCGACCTCGGGCAGCCCGAGGTGGCGGACGTACCCGGCGTCGATCATCTCGCTGATCGCGCCGACGGTGTCCTCGATCGGGACCTGCGGGTCGAGCCGGGCCGGGCGGTAGACGTCGACGTGGTCGACGCCGAGGCGGGTCAGCGAGTACGCGAGGAAGTTCTTCACCGCGACCGGGCGGCAGTCCTGGGTCAGCGGTGGCAGGCCCGGGCCACCGAGCCCGCCGAACTTCACCGACAGGACGTAGCCGTCGCGATCGCGCCCGCGCAGCGCCTCGGCGAGCAGCAGCTCGTTGTGGCCCATGCCGTAGAAGTCGCCGGTGTCGATCAGCGTGACTCCGGCGTCGAGCGCGGCGTGCACGGTCGCGACGGCTTCCGCGCGGTCGGCGTGTCCGTAGGAACCGGACATGCTCATGGCGCCCAGGCCGAGAGCGGAGACGGTGGGGCCGGTGGTGCCGAGGGTGCGTGTCTGCATGGGAGCCAGCGTGCGCCGCGTCGGCCCGTAGCGGGAGCGGAGCGTCGATCGTGGGAGCGGCGCTCCCTGGTCGGGCGGCCTGCCCACGGGGACCATCGCAGGGTGCAACGTGAACAGCTCGCGGACTTCCTGCGTCGCCGGCGGGACTCGGTCCGCCCGGCCGAGGTCGGCATCGCGGCGGGGCCGCGCCGGCGGGCCACCGGCCTGCGCCGGGAGGAGGTGGCGATGCTGGCGGGGATGTCGGTCGACTACGTCGTGCGCCTCGAACAGGGGCGCAGCAGCCGACCGTCGACGCAGCTGCTCGCCGCGCTGGCCCGGGCCCTGTGCCTGACCGACGACGAGCGCGACCACCTCTTCCGACTGGCCGGGCACCGGCCCGCTCCCGGGGAGGGGGTGGCCCGGCTCGCCCGCGCCGGGCTGCTGCGCCTGCTCGACCTGCTGCCGGCCACCCCGGCGATGGTGATCTCCGACCTGGGGGAGGTCCTGGCCCAGAACGCGATGTCACGGGTGCTCGCCGGGGAGCAGACCGGGTTCACCGGCGACGACCGCTACCTCGCCCACCGCTGGTTCACCCGGTCCGACCAGCGCGACGGTCACCCGCCGCAGGAGCAGGTGCGCCACTCCCGCCAGCTGGTCGCGGAGCTGCGGGCGGTGGCCGGGCGGCGTGCGGGGGACCCGGTGGTCGACCGGCTCGTCGCACGGCTGGCCGCGGCCAGCGCCGAGTTCCGCGAGCTGTGGGCCGAGCACGAGGTCGCCGTCCGCCGCGCCGACCGCAAGACGCTGCGGCACCCGCGGGTCGGCGCGCTGGTGATGGACTGCGAGACCCTCGTGACGCCCGACCTCGGCCAGCAGCTGGTCGTGCTCACCCCGGCCGACGACGACACCCGCGAGCGGCTCGAGCTGCTGCGCGTGCTCGGCGTGCAGGAGTTCCCGACCGGGCCTGCGCCGGACGGACGCCCGGTGGCCTAGTTTCCCCGGCATGGGAACACGGGGCCGCGCGACGGGGCTCGCCGCCGGGATCGTCGCCGACGCGTTGCTCGGCGACCCGCGGCGGGGGCACCCGGTCGCCGGGTTCGGTGCCGCCGCCGCCCGGCTGGAGCGCCGGCTGTACCGCGACGCCGTC
This sequence comes from Pseudonocardia sp. Ae717_Ps2, assembly GCF_001932475.1. Lineage (NCBI taxonomy): Bacteria > Bacillati > Actinomycetota > Actinomycetes > Pseudonocardiales > Pseudonocardiaceae > Pseudonocardia > Pseudonocardia sp. Ae717_Ps2. The sequence goes on along the minus strand of NZ_MCIS01000001.1, from coordinate 3,756,002 downwards.
GCGCCTGGTGCCGCCTACACCGCGCTGCTGGTCGGTGGCACGGTCGCGGCCGGGGCGCTGGCCGAGGCGGTCGCCCGCCGGGCCGGGGGTCGGCGGGAGACGGTCCTGCGGGCCGGGCTGACCGCCGTCGCCACCTGGGCGGTGCTCGGCGGGACCTCGCTGGTGGGGGAGGGCGCCGCGCTGGCCGCGTCGCTCGACGCCGGCGACCTGGACGCCGCACGCGCCCGGATCCCGCACCTGTGCGCGCGTGACCCGGACCTGCTCGACGCCGACGGAATGGCCCGCGCCGGAGCCGAATCGCTGGCCGAGAACACCTCCGACGCCGTCGTCGGGCCGCTGGTGTGGGGCGCGGTCGCCGGGATCCCGGGGCTGCTCGGCTACCGCGCGGCGAACACCCTCGACGCGATGGTCGGCTACCGCTCCGCCCGGCACGCCCGCTTCGGGTGGGCCTCGGCCCGCCTCGACGACCTGGTCAACCTGGCGCCGGCCCGGGTCACCGCGGTGGTCACCGTGGCCGTCGCGCCGCTGGTGGGGGGCTCGCCGGCGACCGCGCTGCGGACCTGGCGCCGCGACGCCGCCGGGCACCCCAGCCCGAACGCCGGTCCGGTCGAGGCGAGCGCCGCCGGTGCGCTCGGGCTGCGTCTGGGCGGGCCGACGATCTACGCCCACGGCACCGAGGACCGCCCGTCGCTCGGCGACGGGCACCCGCCCCGGGTCGCCGACCTGCACCGCGTCGCGCGGCTGTCCCGGCTGGTGGCCGGGACAGCCGGGCTGCTCGCCGTCGCGACGGCGGCGGTCCTCGCACGGCGGGGCGTGCCCACCCGGTCGGTGAGGGTACATCGGGGGCGGTCGCCGAGCGGGTGAGCGGGTCCGGAGGGAGGGATCGCGGGCGGTCGGTGTGTTCGGGGGGCGGGCGAATTCGCTTACCCGGTAAGCGAGTTCGGAGAGTGAGGCCCGCGAGGTGGCGCTGGTCCGGTGCGGGGCAGCGCGGGAGACGGGTCGGTCGGGCGGACTCACTGACCGGGTGAGCGCACGGGACTCGCGGGGTGCAGACCTGCCCGCCCGGCGCACCTGGCCGGGGCGGAGTCAGCCGGCGCCCGGGCCGGAGCCGGCGGCGTCGCGGGCGGTGTCACGGCGGCCGTCGTCGGCACCACCGTCGGCACCATCGGCGGCACGGTCGGTGACACGGCCGTCGGGGGCGGGCTCGTCGCCGAAGCCGTCGCGGCCGGAGAGCTGGTCCCGCAGGCTGCCTGCCGTCTCGCGCTTCCCGTTGCGCTGCAACAGTTCCAGTCGGATGAACAGGCCCAGCGCGATCAGGGCGACGGCGCCGAAGGTCAGCCACTGCAGGGCGTAGGAGAAGTTGCTGAACGGCGCTCCGCCCCCGACCGGCGCGATCGGGATCGGGTCCAGCACGCCCGGCTGACCGGCCTCCAGCACGACGACGCCCTCGACCGGCGTCAGGCCGGTGGCGGCGGCGACCGACCGGGAGTCGGACACGTAGACCTGGTGGGTGCCGTTCTCGACCAGCGGGGGGCGGCCCTGCGGGTCGGTCTCGTCCAGGCGCAGCCTGCCCTCGACGGTCACCGGCCCGGCGGGCGCCGCGGCGTACTCGGGCACGGCGCCCCGGTCCGCGGCCGGGATCGACCCCCGGTTCACCACGACGGTCCGACCGTCGGTGAGCCGCAGCGGCGTCAACACCTCGAACGCGGGCGCGCCGTCGACGACCCGCAGGCGGACCAGGGTCTCCGCGGCGCGGTCGAAGGAGCCGGTCAGGGTGACCCGGCGCCACTGGTCCTCGGCGCCGATCCCGGTGCCCGGCGGCACGAGCGTGTCGAACCCGACGGCGGGGGTCGCGTCGGCGGTGGCGATGGCCCGGCTCTGCGCGGAGCGCTCGGACTCCCGGTCGAACTGCCACGGCGCGAGCAGCGTGTAGCAGGCGACGGCGAAGGCCAGCACCGCGACGACGAACGCGATCCACCCGGGACGCAGCAGGAAACGCACGCCGCCCAGGGTAGCCGCGCCCGCCGACGGTCCCGCCGGGGCGATACTTCGCGCCGTGGTGGTTCAGGGAGCGGTCCTCGTCGCGGGGACGACGTCGGATGCGGGCAAGAGCGCCGTCGTCGCCGGCATCTGTCGGTGGCTGCACCGGCGCGGGGTCTCGGTGGCGCCGTTCAAGGCACAGAACATGAGCAACAACTCGGTCGTCACCCCGGACGGCGGGGAGATCGGGCGGGCGCAGGCGATGCAGGCCTTCGCCTGCGGCATCGCCCCCTCGGTCGACCTGAACCCGGTGCTGCTCAAGCCCGGCGGGGACCGGACCTCGCAGGTCGTGGTGCGCGGCCGCGCCGACGGCCAGGTGTCAGCGCTGTCCTACCGGCACCGCACCGCGGCGCTGTCCGACGTCGTCGCCGACTCCCTGGCCCGGCTGCGCGCCCGCCACGACGTCGTGGTCTGCGAGGGGGCGGGCTCGCCCGCGGAGATCAACCTGCGGGCCACCGACCTCGCCAACATGGGCTTCGCCCGGCGCAACGACCTGCCGGTGCTCGTCGTCGGCGACATCGACCGCGGCGGGGTGCTCGCGCACCTGTTCGGCACCCTCGCCGTGCTCGACCCGGCCGACCAGGCGCTGATCGCCGGCTTCGTGATCAACAAGTTCCGCGGGGACCCCCGCCTGCTCGAACCCGGCCTCGACCGGCTGCGCGAGCTCACCGGTCGGCCGACGCTGGGCGTGCTGCCCTTCGCCGAGGGGCTCTGGCTCGACGCCGAGGACTCGCTCTCCGCCGTCGCCGACGGGGTGCTCGGGCGTCCGGCCCCGCCACTCGGCACCCAGTGGCTGCGGGTCGCGGTCGTCCGGTTCCCGCGGATCTCCAACGCCACCGACGCCGAGGCGCTGGCCTGCGAACCGGGCGTCGCCGTGCGGTACGTGACCGAGCCGTCGCGGCTCGCCGACAGCGACGTCGTCGTCCTGCCCGGGACGAAGGCGACCGTCTCGGACCTGGCCTGGCTGCGGCCCTCCGGGATGGCCGACGCGGTGCGCGCGCACGCCGCGTCCGGGCGTCCGGTACTGGGGATCTGCGGGGGCTACCAGATGCTCGGGCACACCGTCGCCGACCCGGACGGGGCCGAGGCTGCCTCCGGCACCTCCGTCGCCGGGCTGGGGCTGCTGGACCTGGAGATCGCCTTCGACCCGGTCAAGCACCTCGGCACCCCCACCGCGACGGCGTGGGGCGAGACCGTCACCGGCTACGAGATCCACCACGGCCGCGTCGTGCGCTCCGGCGACCCCGGCCTGATCGGGGAGGAGGGCAGCGACCGCGGCAACGTCCTGGGCACGCACTGGCACGGCCTCGCCGAGAACGACGGTTTCCGACGGCTGCTGCTCACCCGCCTCGCGGACGAGGCAGGGCGAACCGGGTTCCGGGTGGCACAGGACACGTCGTTCGCGGCCGAGCGCACCCGGCAGGTGGATCTGCTGGCCGACCTGGTCGAACACCACCTGGACACGTCGTCACTTGAACATGTGATCGGACACGGTGCGCCGTCGGACCTCCCTGTGCTGACCTCCGGTCTGGCAGCCTCACCGGCGTGAGCACGAGCACCGCCCCCGCCGCCGGACCTCCCCGTTTCCCGTTCTCCGCCGTCGTCGGCCACGACGACCTGCGGCTGGCGCTGCTGCTCAACGCCGTGCACCCGGGCGTCGGCGGTGTCCTGGTGCGTGGGGAGAAGGGCACCGCGAAGTCCACGGCGGTGCGCGCGCTGGCGGCGCTGCTGCCCTGGCACGACGTCGTCGAGGCCTGCCGGTTCGGCTGCGACCCCGCCGCGCCGGACCCGTCCTGCCCGGACGGCCCGCACCCGGCGGGCGCACCGGGCGGCCGCCGCCCGGCCCGGTTGGTCGAGCTGCCCGTCGGTGCGACCGAGGACCGCCTGGTCGGCTCGCTCGACCTGGAGAAGGCGCTGTCCGAGGGGCGCCGCGCCTACCAGCCCGGTCTGCTCGCCGACGCCCACCGCGGGGTGCTCTACGTCGACGAGGTCAACCTGCTGCACGACCACCTCGTCGACCTGCTGCTCGACGCCGCCGCGATGGGCCGCGCGCACGTCGAGCGCGACGGCGTCTCCGTCTCGCACGCGGCCCGGTTCCTGCTGGTCGGGACGATGAACCCGGAGGAGGGCGAGCTGCGCCCGCAGCTGCTCGACCGGTTCGGGCTGACCGTGGAGGTCCGGGCCAGCCGCGACGTCGACACCCGCGTCGAGGTGACCCGGCGGCGGATGGCGTTCGAGGACGACCCGGCCGGGTTCGTCGCCCGCTTCGCCCCGGACGAGACCGCGACCGCGGCCCGGCTCCGCGCCGCGCAGGCCCGGGTCTCCGCCGTCGCGGTGAGCGACCGGGAGCTGCGGCGGATCGCGTTCGTGTGCGCCCGGTTCGACGTCGACGGCATGCGCGCCGACCTGGTCATCACCCGCGCCGCGGCCGCGCACGCCGCCTGGGAGGGCCGCGACGCGGTGACCGCCGACGACGTGCGCGTCGCCGCCCGGCTCGCGCTGCCGCACCGCCGTCGCCGCGACCCGTTCGACGAGCCCGGCCTGGACCCGGCCGAGCTGGACCGCGCCCTCGCCGACGCCGAGGACCACCTGGGTCCCGAGGACGGCCCGGACCCCGACGACGACCCTGACCACGATCCGGATCCCAGCCCGGGCCCCGGCGACCCGGCCGAGCCGCAGGACGGCCCGGACGGATCCGGGGCGGGCGAGGAGCCCGACGGGACCGGGGGGACGACCCCCGAGGCGGACGACCCTCGCGGCCCCGCGACCGGGTCCGGCGGGCGCGCCGAGGCCCCCGGCACCGACGGCACGGCGAGCGCCGACGGCGCCGACGGCACGACCGACCCGACCGATGCGACGGAGACGACCGAGGGGACCGGGGCGACGGACCCGGGGGACCGGGAACCCGGGGCCGCGCAGGCACCGGCCGGGGGCGACGGCGGGGAGGGCCGCGCCGTCGTCGTCGGGGAGGCCGCCCGGCTGCACCGGGCCACGGTCAGGAAGTTCACCGTGCCCGGGCTGGGCGCGGGCGCCCCGGGGCGCCGCTCCCGGGCCCGCACCGACACCGGGCGCGTCGTCCGCCCGTCCGGGGCGGGGACCACCCGCGCCGCGGACCTGCACCTGCCCGCGACCGTGCTCGCCGCGGCCCCGCACCAGGCCGGTCGCGGGCGCCGCGGGCCCGGCCTGCTGGTCCGCCGCGACGACCTGCGCCGCGCCGAGCGGGAGGGGCGCGAGGGCAACCTGGTGCTGTTCGTGGTCGACGCGTCCGGCTCGATGGCCGCGCGCAGGCGGATGACCGCGGTGTCCGGCGCCGTACTGGGCCTGCTCCGCGACGCCTACCAGCGCCGGGACAAGGTCGGGCTGGTCACCTTCCGGGCCCGGGAGGCGGAGCTGGCTCTGCCCCCGACGTCGTCGGTGCCGACCGCCCAGCAGCGCCTGTCCCGGCTGCGCACCGGCGGGCGGACCCCGCTGGCCGGCGGGCTGCTCAAGGCCCGCGCCGTGCTCGACGCCGAGCGGCGCCGGGACCCGCGCCGGCGTCCGCTGGTCGTCCTGCTCACCGACGGGCGGGCCACCGTCGCCGCCCGCGACGGCGGGGACCCCGTCGCCGACTCCCGCCGCGCCGCCGGGCTGCTGGCCGCGGACGGGGTGCACACCGTCGTCGTCGACTGCGAGGCCGGGCACGTGCGCCTGGGTCTCGCCGCGCCGCTCGCCGCCGCCGCGGGCGGCGAGCTGGTGACCCTCGACGAGCTGACCGCCGACAGTGTGGGCGACCTGGTCCGGGCGACCCGGTCCGCGCGCGCCGCCTGACACATCACGCCCGAGAAGGAGGGACAGCCGTGCCGCAGGGACAGGTGTCCGTCACGCCCGCCGACGGGCTCACCACCCGTCAGCGCCGCAATCGGCCGCTGCTGGTGGTGCACACCGGGGTGATGAAGGGGAAGTCGACCGCCGCGTTCGGGATGGCGCTGCGCGGCTGGAACCAGGGCTGGTCGATCGGGGTGTTCCAGTTCGTCAAGTCCGCGAAGTGGAAGGTCGGCGAGGAGGAGGCGTTCCGCGCGCTGGGGGCCGTCCACGAGCAGACCGGGCAGGGCGGGCCCGTGGAGTGGCACAAGATGGGGTCGGGCTGGTCCTGGTCGCGCAAGGCGGGCACCGAGACCGACCACGCTGCCGACGCCGTCGAGGGTTGGGCCGAGATCCGTCGCCGCATCGAGCGCGAGGAGCACCAGGTCTACGTCCTCGACGAGTTCACCTACCCGCTGAAGTGGGGCTGGATCGACGTCGACGAGGTCGTCGAGGTGCTGACCGCCCGGACCGGCCGGCAGCACGTGATCATCACCGGCCGGGACGCCCCGCCCGCCCTGATCGAGGCCGCCGACCTGGTCATGGAGACCACGAAGATCAAGCACCCGATGGACGCCGGGCAGAAGGGCCAGCGGGGGATCGAGTGGTGACCACCGTGAGCACCGTGTCCACCGTGAGCACGGCCCGCGCGCTGGTCGTCGCGGCGCCGTCGTCGGGCAGGGGGAAGACGACGGTGGCGACCGGGCTGATGGCCGCGCTGTCGCGGCGCGGCACCCGGGTCGCGCCGTTCAAGATCGGGCCGGACTACATCGACCCCGGGTACCACACGCTCGCCGCGGGCCGTCCGGGCCGCAACCTCGACGTCGTCCTGCAGGGCGCCGACCGGCTCGCCCCGCTGGCCCGGCACGGGAGCCGGGACGCCGACGTCGCCGTCGTCGAGGGGGTGATGGGGCTGTTCGACGGCCGCATCGCCGACGGCGCCGGGTCCACCGCGCAGGTCGCCGCCGTGCTGGGGGCACCGGTGGTGCTGGTCGTCGACGTCCGGGGGCAGTCCCGGTCGCTGGCCGCGTTGCTGCACGGGTTCCGCAGCTTCGACGAGTCCGTGCAGGTGGCGGGGGTGATCCTCAACCGGGTCGGGTCGCAGCGCCACGCCGACGTCTGCCGGGCCGCGGCCGAGGAGGTCGGGCTGCCGGTGCTCGGCGCCGTCCCGCGACGTGCCGAGCTCGCGGTGCCCTCGCGGCACCTGGGCCTGGTCACCGCCGCCGAGCACGGCACCGCCGCGACCGCCGCGGTGGACGCGATGGCCGAGCTCGTCGCCACACACGTGGACCTCGACGCCGTCCTCGCACTCGCCCGCCCGCTGCCCGCCGGCCCGGTCTGGGACCCGGCCGCCGAGGTCGGCACGAGCGGCACGGCGGGGCAGCGGCCGCTCGTCGCGCTCGCCGGGGGGCCCGCGTTCGGGTTCGGCTACGCCGAGCACGCCGAGCTCCTCACCGCGGCCGGCGCCGACGTGGCGACCTTCGACCCGCTGCGCGACCCCGCGCTCCCGGCGGGCACCGCCGCGCTCGTGCTGCCCGGCGGCTTCCCCGAGGAGCACGTCGGCGCGCTCGGCGACAACGCACCGCTGCGGGCGCAGGTCGCGGCGCTGGCCGCGTCCGGGGCCCCGGTGCACGCCGAGTGCGGCGGGCTGCTCTACCTGTGCCGGGACCTCGACGGGACGCCGATGTGCGGGGTCCTCGACGCGTCGGCGGGGATGACCCCGCGGCTCACCCTCGGCTACCGCGACGCGGTCGCGGTGTCGGCGTCGCCCCTGTTCGCGGCGGGCGAGCGGGCCGGGGCACACGAGTTCCACCGGTGCGCGGTCACCCCGCGGGCCGGTGCGGCCCCGGCCTGGGCGTGGCGGGGCGGGGAGCCGGAGGGCTACGTCGAGGATCGGGTGCACGCCTCGTTCCTGCACACCCACCCGGCCGGCGTGCCCGGCGCCGTCGCCCGGTTCGTCGCGGCGGCACGCCACACCCCGGCCGGGGCCGCCCCGGCCGCGTTCGCATGATCACCGGTCGTGGAGCCGACCGTCCGCGTGCCGAGCGCTCCGCTCCACGACCGGTGATCACGGTCGGGGTGGGGCTGCGCCCCGGAACCCCCGAGGCCGCGGTGCGCGCGCTGCTGGACCGGGTCGCCGCCGAGCACGGGCTGGAGCTCGGCGGCGCCGTCGTCGCCACCCTGGACCGGCGGGTCGCCGAACCCGGTCTGCTGGCGGCCGTCGCACCGCGGGAACCGCACGGATTCGCCGCGGCCGCACTGGCCGTGGTCGGGGTGGCGAGGTCGGATGCCCGGGTCGCCGCGGCCGTCGGGACCCCATCGGTCGCAGAGGCCGCCGCGCTCCTCGCCGCGGGCGACGGAGCCCAGCTGATCGTGGGCAAGACCGCTGGTCAGGGCGTCACGGTCGCCGTGGCCGCCGGAGCGGCGGATGTGGGATTGCCCTCCGGGGGCTCCTGCGACACATGCGGGCCCGGCTATCGTCCGGCGTCGCCGTCGAGCGGGGGCCCGGCGCAGGGACCCGCTGCCACCACCGGGCCTCGGAGTCCGGGAGAGGAACGTCGTTGAACGCGCACCACGAGCAGTACCTGGTCGGGCTGGACCTGGCCGGCCGCCGGGCCGTCGTCGTCGGCGGGGGACAGGTCGCCCAGCGGCGTGTCGCCCGCCTGATCGCGGCGGGAGCGGTCGTCGAGGTCGTCTCGCCCGAGGTCACCCCGGCGGTCGAGGGCATGGCCTCGGCCGGGGAGATCACCTGGACGGCCCGCCGCTGGACCGACGGCGACCTCGCCGGGGCCTGGTACGTGATCGCCGCCACCGACGAGCCGGAGACCAACGCCGCCGTCGTCGCCGAGGCCGAGCGGGACCGGGTGTTCTGCGTCCGCGCCGACGACGGCGACCGGGGCACCGCGGTCACCCCCGCCACCGGCGGCTACGACGGGCTCACCGTCGGTGTGCTGGCCCGGGGCGCGCACCGGCGGTCCGCGGCCGTGCGCACCGCGCTGGTCGAGGCACTGGCCGCCGGCGTCGTCGACGAGTCGGCCGAGCCCCCACAGGCCGGTGTCGCGCTGGTCGGTGGCGGCCCCGGCGACCCGGAGCTGATCACCGTGCGCGGCCGGCGGCTGCTGTCGCGCGCCGAGGTCGTCGTCGCCGACCGGCTCGGCCCGCGCGACATCCTCGACGAGCTGTCCCCCGAGGTCGAGGTCATCGACGCCTCGAAGATCCCCTACGGCCGCGCCATGGCCCAGGGGCGGATCAACGAGCTGCTCGTCTCGCACGCCCGTGCCGGGAAGTTCGTGGTGCGCCTCAAGGGCGGCGACCCGTTCGTCTACGGCCGCGGGTTCGAGGAGGTCCAGGCGTGCGCCGCGGCGGGGGTGCCGGTGACCGTCGTCCCGGGTATCACCAGCGCCTTCGCCGCACCGGCCGTCGCCGGGACGCCGGTGAGCCACCGCGGGGTGGCACACGAGATCGTCGTCGTCTCCGGGCACGTCGCACCGGGTGACCCGCGCAGCCTGACCGACTGGACCGCGCTGGGCCGGATGACCGGCACGATCGTGCTGATGATGGCCGTGGAGCGGCTCGGGAAGTTCGCCGAGGCGCTCATCACCAACGGCCGCCCGGCCGACACCCCGGTGCTGATCGTGCAGGACGGCACCACGCGGATCGAGCGGTCGGTCCGCGCGACGCTGGAGACCGCCGAGCGCGTCGCCGCCGAGCAGGAGATCAGCCCGCCCGCGATCGTCGTGATCGGGCCGGTCGCCGGTCTGCAGGCGCCCGTCGCCCGCTGACCGCGCCGACCTCATTGCACACTGCAACCTTGCAGTGTGCAATCATCGGCGGCGTGACCGACGAGAACGGTGCGACCGACGAGAACGGTGCTGCCGACGAGATCGACGATGTCGTCGACGCGGTGATGACCGCGAGCCGGGCGATGCTCTCCGTGGTGGCCGGGTCCCTGGCCGCCGCGGGGGAGCAGGCCGGCCCGACGGCGGGCGAGGTGACCCTGCCGCAGTACCGCGCGCTGGTCGTGCTGGCCCAGCACGGCACCCGGCGCCCGGCCGACCTGGCCACGGCGCTGACCGTGTCGGCGTCGACGGCGACCCGGATGTGCGACCGGCTGGTGAGCCGCGGCCTCGTCGTGCGCACCCGCACCGGCGACGACCGCCGCGAGGTCGCCCTCGCGCTCAGCCCCGCCGGGCGGACGCTCGTCGACGAGGTCACCCGGCTGCGCCGCGCCGAGATGCACCGGCTGCTCGCGATGCTGCCCGCCGCCGAGCGCACCGCGGTCCGCGACGCACTGCGCCGCTTCGCCGACGCCGCGGGCGAGGTCGGCGAGACCGACTGGGCCGTCGCGCCGGTGCCCGCCGAGGGCGGTGCGCGGTGACCGCGGTCCGCGCGCTGCACCGCGCGCTCGTCGGCACCCGGCCGGGGCTCGTCGGCCTGGCGACGGTCATCGGGATCGGCGCCGGCATCGGGTCGGTGCTGTTCCACGAGCTGATCCTCGGCGTGACCTGGCTGGTCACCGGGCGGGAGGACTTCTCCGACGCCGGCCGGGTCGCCTCGCCGCACCTGCCCGGGCTGGGCGTGTGGTTCCTGCTGATCGCCCCGGTGCTCGGCGGCCTGGTGTACGGCCCGCTGGTCCAGCGGTTCGCCCCGGAGGCGCGCGGGCACGGGGTGCCCGAGGTGATGTTCGCCGTCGCGCGCAGGGGCGGGCGGATCCCGGCCACCGTCGCCGCGGTGAAGGCGCTCGCGTCGGGGATCTGCATCGGGACCGGCGGCTCCGTCGGCCGGGAGGGCCCGATCGTGCAGATCGGCTCCGCGCTCGCCTCGGCGATCGGGCAGTGGCTGCGGGTGCCCGCCACCCGGCTGGTGCTCATGGTCGCCTGCGGTGCCGCGGGCGGGATCTCCGCGACGTTCGACGCCCCGGTCTCCGGGGTGGTGTTCGGCCTGGAGCTGATCCTGCGGTCGTTCAGCGCCGAGGCGTTCGGCGTGCTGGTGATCAGCTCGGTGGTCGCGAACGTCGTCGCCGAGGTGATCGCCGGCGACCGCGCGATCCTGACCCTGCCGCACTTCGACCTGGGCAGCCCCGCCCAGCTGCCGCTCTACGCGCTGCTCGGGCTGCTCGCCGGGCTGCTGGGCTGGGCCTTCGCCCGGATCCTCTACGTCGTCGAGGACGCCTGTGACGCCGTCTGGCGCGGCCCGGAGTGGCTGCGCCCGGCCGTCGGCGGGCTGCTGCTCGGCGCGCTGCTGCTGGCACTGCCCCAGATGTACGGCGTCGGCTACCCCGTGCTGGAGGCCGCGATCGGTGGCCGGTACGCCGTCGGGCTCCTGCTCCTGCTCGTCGTCGGGAAGATCCTCGCGTCCAGCCTCACCATCGGCATCGGCGGGTCCGGCGGTGTGTTCGCGCCGTCGCTGTTCGTCGGTGGCACCGCCGGTACCGCCTTCGGCTACGCCGCCGCGGCCCTGTTCCCGGCGCTGGACCTGCACCCCGGCGCGTTCGGTCTGGTCGGCATGGCGGCGGTGTTCGCGGGGGCGGCGCACGCCCCGATCACCGCGGTGCTCATCGTGTTCGAGCTGACCGGCGACTACGCCCTCATCCTGCCGCTGATGGCCGCCGTCGTCCTGGCCACCGGCCTGTCGAACCTGGTGTCGCGGGACAACATCTACACGCTCAAGCTGCTGCGACGCGGGATCGACCTCGCTGCCGACACCCCGACCGACGAGGCGCTGCGCCGGGTCGTCGTCGCCCAGGTGATGCGTCCCGTCGACGGCACCCCGCCCGGCCCGGAGCTGCCCGCGCTGGACCCGGCCGCCCCGGTGCACGACGTCCTCGGGGTGCTCGCCGCGCACCGGGGAGCCGCGCTGCCCGTGCGGGAGCCGGACGGGCCGCTGCTCGGGACGCTCGCCGAACACGACCTGCTCGACCATCTGCGGGGGGTGTCGGGGCGGGGGACGGTTGACCACTGACCCGGTCGCGTGATGGGCTCCCCGACGACGACGGAACAGGAAGCCGGTGCGAATCCGGCGCGGTCCCGCCACTGTCACCGGGGAGTGCCCTCCCCACACCGGTGCCACCGCCCGCGAGGGTGGGAAGGCCGGGGAGGGCGCGGGGATCCGGGAGCCAGGACACTGCCCGTCGTCGCGGATTCCCACTGGTGAGGGCGCGGACCCTCGAGGAGGACATGCGATGAGCCACGACCTGGTGGTGCTCGGTACCGACCCGTCCGGCGACGGCGCACCCCGCCCGGGTGCCCACGTCGCCGACCTGCTGGCCGACGCCGAGACCGTCTTCGCCTTCCCCCAGGCCGAGTCGACGGCCCTGTTCTACGCCGAGGCGTGGCGGGTCGAGCCGGTCACCCCGCGTGACGCCGTCGCCCGGATCGGGGCCTGGGCCGCCGCCGGACCCGCCGGCGGCGCGGTGCTGCTGGTCGGGGGCGACCCCGCGGCCGACGCCGCGCTCGGTGCGGTCCTCGACGGGTTGGCGCGCACCGTCCCGGCGCTGCGGGCCCGGGTCGCCGAGGGCAGCCGCGTCGCGCCGCCGCACCGCAGCCCGCTGATCGGCTGAGACCGCCGGCGGGCGGCGCGCTCAGGCCCGCCAGCTGCCCAGCGGGTCGGCCCGGGTGAGGTCGGGGTCGGCGGCGTCGAGCGTGCGGGTGCGGCCGGGCCCGGTGTAGGCGGTCTCGAAGCGCACGGTGACCCGCCCGTGCCCGGCGCCCTGGACCCAGCCGTGGCCGTGCTCGGGGTGGGCGACGTCGTCGCCGGCGCGCCAGGGCCGGTCCGGGTCGGGTTCGCGGTCGGGGCGGCCCGGGCGGACGGGGCCGGGCACGTCGCCGGCACCCGTGGTCGCGTCGGCCCCCGCGGTACCGCCGGTCCCCGCAGGACTGTCGGCCCCCGCGGCCGCGCCCGTCCCCGTCCTCGCGTCGGTGTCTGGAGGTGCGTCGGTGTCCGGTGGTGCGTCGAGCACGGCCACCCCCGCCGCGCCGGCCCGGGCGTCGGCCGCGGGCGGGGGGTCCAGGGCCGAGGCCGTCGTCCACCCGTTCTCCGAGGGCACCGCGTCGAACAGGGCCAGCGGCGGCTCGTCGCCGAAGCCGGACACCGACACGCCCAGCAGCCGCACCCCGCCCTCGCCGACCGCGCCCTCGGCCAGCCGGCGCGCCACCGCGACCAGGGTCGCCAGGTCCCGGGTGCCGAACGGGGTCGTCTCCGACCGGGTGTGGGTGGTGAAGTCCCCGGTCCGCGCCTTCACGGTGACGGTGCGGGCGGTCCGACCGTCGGCGACCAGCCGTCGGTGCACGGCGACGCAGATCGACTCCACCGCGGTGTGCACCGCGCTCATCGCGGTCAGGTCGGCGTCGAAGGTCGTCTCCGCGCTGATCTGCTTGGCCGCGCCGCGCGGGGCGACCGGACGGTCGTCGATGCCGCGGGCGAGACGGTGCAGCTCGGACCCGATCGCACTACCCAGCACCCCGGCGACCTCGCGGGCGTCCATCGCGGCGAGCTGCCCGATCGTCTCGATCCCGATCTTCCGCAGCGCCTCGCCGGAGACCGGCCCGATGCCCCACAGTGACCGCACCGGCAGCGGGTCGAGCACGGCCGCCTGCTCGGCGTGGGCGATCACCCGCAGCCCGTCCGGCTTGGCCAGCTCGGAGGCGATCTTCGCGATCTGCTTGCCCGACCCGGCGCCCACCGAGGCGGGCAGCCCGGTGCGGTCGCGCACCGCGCCGCGCAGCCGGGTGCCCCACTCCCGCACCTGGTCGGGGGAGGCGCCCACGAGGTCGGGCGGCTCCACGAACGCCTCGTCCACCGACACCGGCTCCAGCACGGGGGAGAACTCGCCGAGGACGGCCATGACCTCCTCGGACAGCGCCTTGTACAGGGAGAACCGGGGCGGCAGGACCGTCGCGTGCGGGCAGCGCCGCCGCGCCTGGCCCATCGGCATCGCCGAGCGTGCCCCGAACACCCGGGCCTGGTAGCTCGCCCCCGCGACGACGCCGCGAGGTCCCGCGCCGCCGACGAGGACCGGACGGTCGGCCAGGGTGGGCCGGGTGAGCTGCTCGACGGAGGCGAAGAACGCGTCCATGTCGAGGTGCAGCACCCAGCGGTCGGCCGCCGCGGTCACTCCATCATCACCCGTGCATCGTGCCCCGGCGCACCGACAGGATCGCGTCGCCGTCGGCGACGGTGACGGCCGGGGCCACCGGTCCCGCCCCGGCGACGGCGCCCGGGTGGTCGTCGAGGCCGGTGGGGACGTCGGTGACCCACCAGCTCCCGGCGGTGCCGGTCCAGTCCAGCACCCGGGCCGGGCCGTGCGGCGGGGACAGGGTGATCGCGTCCATCGGGCTCGACAGGCCCTCCCCGGTGGCCTTGAGCAGCGCCTCCTTCCGGGTCCAGGTGACCAGGAAGCCGGTCCCGTCGGGCGTCCCGGCGGCGAGCTCGGCGGGGGACAGGGCGTGCCGGGCCAGGCCGTCGAGGCCGGACAGGGGGCGGTGCGCCTCGACGTCGACGCCGACCGGCCCGGTCCCGACCGCGACACCGACCAGCGCGCCGGAGTGGGTGAGGGAGAAGCCGGGGTCGTCGCCGCGCCCGGCCAGGCGGGGCTTGCCGTGCGGCTCCCCGCAGCGGCAGGTCCGGTCGAGGACGAGCTCGGCGGGGTCGGCGTCGAGCCGCTCGGCGAGCACGAGCCGGGCCAGCGCGTGCGCGGCGAGGTAGCGGGCGCGGTCCTCGGGCCGTCGCAGCGCGACGAGCCGTTCGCGTTCGTGGGCGTCCAGCAGCGCGACGAGGTCGGCGCGGGCGCCGGGATCGGCCGGGGCGGCCCACCAGACGGTGACGGTCACGGCGTCCAGCCTCCCACGTCGCACCCCGGTCGGGGCGCGCCGCCGGGAGTGATCACGGACCGGGCACACGAAGGGTCGCCCGTCGGCGTCTCCGGTGCCCGGTCCGTGCTCCCCGTGCGGTCAGCCGCTGCGGCGGGCGGCGAAGTCCGTGCGGACGTGGGCCGGGCGGGCCTGCGGGGCCGGCCCCGCCGTGCGCGGTGCCGCCGGGCCGCCCGGCGCGCCGGACCGGCCGCGCTTGGCCGCACGGCGCTCGGCGCGGTTGGCGGGTGCGGTGGCGGTGGCCCCGCCGGGTGCCGCCCCGCCGGCCGTGCCGGGCCCGGTCGCGCCGGTCAGGGAACCGGGAACCGCGGACGCGTCGGTCGGTCGGGCTGTGCTGTGGGCTGCCCTGTGGGCGGTGCTGTGGGCGGTGCTGTGGGCGGTGGTGTGGCGGGTCGTGGGCATACGACCTCCTCGGAACATCGGGTCGGACTCGGACCGGGTGAGAGGGGCCGGTGACGCGCGGGGACGCCGGAGGGGCCGCGCGAGGGCGGCGACGGTTCCGGGGCCCGGTGAGGACGTCACGGGCCGGCGACGGAGGGCGCGGAGATCGACCGCGCGGGTCGCTCAGAGGAACCGGATCAGCATGGCGGCGACGCTACGACGACGACCCCGACCGGTGCCACCGGTTTTCCCCGGCGCCGCCGCCCTATCGTCGCGGGCATGGGTACGGCGGGCACGGGTACGGCAGGGACGGCGGGCACGGTGACGGCGGACGTGCTGGTGATCGGCGGCGGCATCGCGGGGGTGTCGGTCGCGTGGGAGCTGGCCGCGCACGCCCGGGTCGTGCTGACCGAGGCGGAGGACGACCTGCCGGTCCACTCCACCGCCCGCTCCGCGGCGACCTACATCCCCGGGCACGGCTCCGGCCCGTTCCGCGCGCTGATCGACGCCTCGGGCCCGCGGTTCGCCGCGCTGCCCGCGCTGCTCGGCACGCCACCGCTGCTGAGCCCGCGCCCGGTCCTGCACGTCGCCGACGACGACCTGGCCGCCGACCACCTCGCCACGACGGTGCGCGAGCAGCACGGCGAGCCCGGCGCCCCGGTCGCGCTGGACCCCGAGCAGGCCTGGCGACGCGTGCCGGTGCTGCGCCGGGCCCCGCGTGCGGCCGCGTGGACCGCCGGTGCCTGCGACGTCGACACCGCCGCCCTGCACGACGGCTACCGGCGCGGGCTGCGCGCCCGCGGCGGCACCGTGCTGCGCGGGGCCCGGGTGGCCGCGCTGGAGCGGGACGGCTCCGGCTGGACCGCCACGACGGCCGCCGGGCACCGGGTGCGGGCGGAGACGGTCGTCGACGCGGCCGGCGCCTGGGCCGACGCGGTGGCGGCACTCGCCGGCGTGCCCGGTGCCGGACTGACCCCCTACCGGCGCACGATCGCGGCGTGCCCGGTCGCCGACCCGTCGGTGCTCACCGTCGACGGCGCCGTCCTGCCGATGGTCGTCGACGCCGCCGAGCGCTGGTACCTCAAGGCCGAGGCGGACACGGTGCTCGTCTCCCCGGCCGACGAGACCCAGGCCGAGCCGGGCGACGCCCGTCCCGACGAGCTCGACGTCGCCCTCGCCCTGGACCGGGTGGGCGCGGCGACCACGCTGGGGCTGCGGTCTGTCCGGACCGCGTGGGCGGGGCTGCGGACCTTCGCCCCCGACCGTGCCCCCGTGCTGGGTGCGCGCCCGGAGCACCCCGGCTTCTTCTTCGTCGCTGGGCAGGGCGGGTCGGGCATCGAGTCCGCGCCGGCGCTGGCCGCGCTGGCCGCGTCGGTCGTCCTCGGCCGGCCGTCGCCGGCCGACATCGATCTCGACCCGGCTGCGTGCTCCGTCACACGATTGACGTAAGCGCTCGCTTACCACCGGCTGGCACGATGGACCCATGGCGCTGACCACCACCGGCACCGAGACGCACGACCTGTTCTCGGGCGACTTCTGGACCGACCCGCACCCCGCCTACGCGGCCCTGCGCACCGAGGAGCGGGTGCGGGAGCTCGCACTTCCGGACGGGAAGGTGTGGCTGATCAGCCGGTACGCCGACGTCCGCGCCGCGTTCGTCGACCCGCGGCTGAGCAAGGACTGGCGGTACACGCTGCCCGCCGACCAGCGCGAGGGCCAGCCGGCCGCGCCGATCCCGATGATGATCCTGATGGACCCGCCGGACCACACCCGGCTGCGCAAGCTCGTCGGCCGCTCGTTCACCGTGCGGCGGATGAACGACCTGCAGCCCAGGGTCGAGGAGATCACCCAGGAGCTGCTCGACGCGCTGCCTGCCGAGGGCCCCGTCGACCTCATGCGCCAGTACGCGTTCCTCGTCCCGGTGCTGGTCATCTGCGAGCTGCTGGGCGTGCCCGCCGAGGACCGCGACAAGTTCTCCGCGTGGTCGTCGGTGCTGGTCGACGACTCCCCGCAGGAGGAGAAGTTCGCCGCGATGGGCAGCCTGAACGGCTACCTCGCCGAGCTGATCGAGCGCAAGCGCACCGAGCCCGACGACGCCCTGCTCTCCGGCCTGCTCGCCGTCAGCGACGCCGACGGCGACCGGCTGTCCTCCGAGGAGCTCGTCGCGATGGCGACCCTGTTGCTCATCGCCGGGCACGAGACCACGGTCAACCTGATCGGCAACGGCGTGCTCGCCCTGCTGACCCACCCCGAGCAGCACGCCCGGCTGAAGGCCGACCCGTCGCTGATCAACTCGGCGGTGGAGGAGTTCCTGCGCTTCGAGTCCCCGGTCTCCAACGCCCCGATGCGCTTCGCCAGCGAGGACGTCGAGTACTCCGGGGTGACCATCCCCGCCGGATCGACCGTGATGCTGGGGCTCGCCGCGGCGAACCGGGACCCGGAGTGGCTGGCGGACCCGGATCGCCTCGACATCACCCGGGACTCCTCGTCCGGGGTGTTCTTCGGGCACGGCATCCACTTCTGCCTGGGCGCGCAGCTGGCCCGCACCGAGGGGCGGGTGGCGATCGGCAAGCTCATCGCGCAGCGACCGGACCTGGCGCTGGCCGTCGACCCCTCGGAGCTCGTCTACCGCGAGTCGACGCTGGTCCGGGGCCTGTCCCGGCTGCCGGTCACGCCGGGCGCGCCCGCCTGAGGGACGCGCCGCCGCCGGACGCGACCGAGGGGGCGCGCCCGGCGGGGCCGGCGTGGACCCGGCGGGGCGGCCGTCGGTGCAGCGGGTCGGGGTCAGCGCAGCGGAGCGCCGGTCTTCTCCCGGACCTCGTCGGCGGTGACGCCGGGCGCGGTCTCGACCAGTGCGAGCCCGTCCGGCGTCACGTCGATCACGGCCAGGTCGGTGACGATCTTCGTGACGCAGCCGAGGCCGGTGATCGGCAGCGAGCACCGCTCCACGATCTTGGGGGACCCGTCCTTGGAGACGTGGTCCATCATCACGATCACCGAGCGCGCGCCGTGGACGAGGTCCATCGCGCCGCCCATCCCCTTGATCATCTTGCCGGGGATCGCCCAGTTCGCGAGATCGCCGTTCGCGGCGACCTCCATCCCGCCCAGGACGGCCACGTCGAGCTTCCCGGCCCGGATCTGGCCGAAGCTCTCGGCGGAGCCGAAGAAGGCGGCACCGGCGGCGACGGTGACGGTCTCCTTGCCGGCGTTGATGAGGTCGGGGTCGACCTCGTCGTCGGTGGGGTAGGGGCCGACGCCGAGGATCCCGTTCTCCGAGTGCAGCACGACCGTCCGGCCCTCGGGGATGTGCCCGGGGACCAGGGTCGGCATGCCGATGCCGAGGTTGACGTACGCGCCGTCGGGCAGCTCCGCCGCGACCCGGGCGGCCATCTCGTCACGGTTGAGGGCCATGGTCAACGCACCGTCCTGAACTCGACCGGCTTCTCGACGTCGGGGACGTGCAGCACGCGGTGCACGTGGATGCCGGGGGTGTGGACCTCGTCGGGGTCGATCTCCCCGGGCTCGACCAGGTGCTCGACCTGGGCGATCGTCGTCCGCCCGGCCGCGGCGCAGTCCGGGTTGAAGTTGCGCGCCGCGCGCCGGAACACCAGGTTGCCGTGCCGGTCGCCCTTCCAGGCGTGGACCAGCGCGAAGTCCGGGGTGAGGGCACGCTCGAGGACGTAGGTCACGCCGTCGAACTCGCGGGTCTCCTTCGCCGGGGACTCGACGGCGACCGAGCCGTCGGCCGCGTAGCGCCAGGGCAGCCCGCCCTCGGCGACCAGCGTGCCGACCCCGGCCGGGGTGTAGAACGCCGGGATGCCCGCGCCGCCGGCCCGCAGTCGCTCGGCGAGGGTGCCCTGCGGGGTCAGCTCCAGCTCCAGCTCGCCGGCGAGGTACTGGCGGGCGAACTCCTTGTTGTTGCCGACGTAGGAGCCGATCGTGCGCCGGATGCGCCCGGCGGCGAGCAGGGTGCCCAGGCCGAAGCCGTCGACGCCCAGGTTGTTCGAGATCGTCTCCAGGTCCGTCGCGCCCTGTTCCAGCAGCGCCGCGATCAGCACCGTCGGAACCCCGGACATGCCGAACCCGCCGACCGCGAGCGACGCCCCGTCGCCGATGTCGGCGACCGCCTCCGCGGCGGATGCCACCACCTTGTCCATCACTCACCTCCGTCGCCGACGACGGTACGCGGCGTACGACAGACGCACAAGTGTTCGCTCTGCGAACACTGCCGGAGTGGCGTCCACGCGCCGAGATGCAGCTCAGCGGGGCCCGAGGGTGCCCCGTACCCCGCTGAGCTGCATCTCGACGACCGCCGCCGTCGCGGCGCACCGTCGGTCGGGCGGGCGCGGCGCGGGTCAGGCCGGGGCGGGGGCGGTGTGCGGGTCGCCGACGGCGATCTCCCCGCCCGCGGCGACCTCGGCGTACACGCCCGCGCACGCCCAGACCCCGCCGATCTGCGGGATCTCGATGCGGTTGTGCTTCGCGATCGTGCGCAGGGTGTCCGGGTCGTCGGGCAGGTCGCCCTGGGGGAGCGTCGTCATGACGCACCGCATGGTGGCGAAGGAGAAGGAGACCCGGACCTCCTCGCCGATCGTCGACGTGCTGCCCGGCCAGTCGTTCTCGACGAAGCCGTGGCCGCCGTCGGGGGATGAGTCGGCGCGGAGCACGATGTTCGGCCGGTAGCGCAGCGCGTCGAAGGTCGCCTCCGGCGCGAGCTCGCGGAGCCGGTCGAGGGTGGACTCGGTGAGCACGTGCAGCGACGACAGGTCGAAGAACGTGCCCGGCGCCCCGAACGCGGAGATGTCGAACCGGCTGATGGCCTCGCCGGAGTCCTCGTGCCGGGTCGTCGTGGCGTCGATGAGCGCGCGCGGGGCGAGCTGCTGCGGGGTGAGGCCCTCGATGTCGGGCCACAGCTCCTCGAAGTGGCTGCCCTCCGGCGGGACCGAGACCAGCGACACGTCCCGCCCGAGCGCGGCCGACAGCGCGGTGTCCAGGCCCTCGTCGTCGCTGCGCAGGACCGAGCCGTCCGGGAAGGTGATCTCGACCGGCGGCAGCGGCTCCCCGGGCACCGGCTCGGCGACGAACCGGGCCGCGAAGCCGAGCAGTCCGAGCCAGCGCCTGGGCACCTTGGCGCTGGCGATGCTCCCGGTCTCGGTGTCGAGCACCGCATAGGCGCGGTCGCCCAGCAACCCCCGCCCGCTGACGGTGGCCCGGGTCAGGGACTCACCGAGCATGGACTTGACCGGGTACCGGTACAGCGCGACGACCGTCATGTCCGGTGTATATCGGCCCGTCCGCGTCCCCGGCACGGGTCGGACGGAGGGGGCCGCCCGGCCGGGTCTCAGCTGAGGGACTGCCGGGGGAGGGTCGCCGCGGATGCGCCGTCCCGCCCTGTCGGACCACCCGTTCGGCTCAGCAGGGCGACCCGGAGCTCGTCCGCGGAGTCGTAGACGGTGTCCGCGCCCGCCGCGACCAGCTCACCGGGCTCGGCGTAGCCCCAGCCCGCGCCGACGCAGCGCAGGCCGTGCTCGGCGGCGCCCTCGACGTCGTGCAGCCGGTCGCCGACCATCAACGGCTCGTCGGCACCGGACGGGTGCCCGAGCCGGCGCAGGGCCTCGGCGACCACGGCGCCCTTGGTCGGCCGGTCCGCGGTGCGCGTGTCGCCGACGATCTCGGTGAACAGGTCGGTCCAGCCGTGGTGGGCGATGATCCGCCGGGCCGGCGGCTCGGCCTTGCTGGTGGCCAGGGCCATCGTCACGCCGGCCGCGGACAGCGCGCGCAGCAGCTCCTCGACGCCGGGGTACGGAGTGCAGTCCAGGCAGCCGTCCTCGTCGCCGTAGATCCGCCGGTACACCGGCAGCACCGCGGCGGCGCCCTCCTCGCCGAGGATCGGGGGCAGGCTGCGGTACAGCGGCGGGCCGAGCAGGTGGGTGCCGAGCGCGGACTCGGGGACGTCCAGGCCCACCTCGTCGATGGCGCGGCGCATCGAGCCGAGGATGCCGGGGGCGGAGTCGACGAGGGTGCCGTCGAGGTCGAGCAGGATGTGGGTCAACACGTCGGGCCATTCTGCCTGCCGGGCGACGCGGGCGTCCTCCTCCCCGGCGGTCGCAAGCCGTACGCTCGTACGCATGGCGAACACGTTGCTCGGGCCCCTGTCCGGTACCGACCGGGTCGACGGCCTGCTCGACGACGGCGCGTGGATCGCCGCCCTGCTGGAGGTCGAGCTGGCGCTGTCGGCCGTCGCCGCCGAGCAGGGCGCGGTCGCCGAGCACGACGCCGACGCGGTGGAACGCGCCGTCGCCGCCGTCGCGGGCCTCGACCCGCACACGCTGGCCGCCGAGTCGGTCGAGGGCGGCAACCCGGTCATCCCGCTGGTCAAACGGCTCAAGGCGGCCGCGGCGCGGATCCAGCCCGGCGCCGAGCGGGCGGTGCACCCGGGCGCGACCAGCCAGGACGTCATGGACACCGCGCTGATGCTGCTCACCCGCCGGGCCGGGCACCGCATCGTCACCGACCTCACGGCCTGCGCCGACGCCGCGGCCGCGCTCGCCGCCGCCCACCGCGGCACCCCGTGCGCGGCCCGCACCCTCGGCCAGCAGGCGTTGCCCACCACCTTCGGCCTGGTCGCCGCGACCTGGTGCACCGGGCTGGACCGGGCGCGCACCGGTCTCGACCGGGTGCTCGACGCCCTGCCGGTCTCCTACGGCGGCGCCGCGGGCACCCTCGCGGCCGTCCACCCGCACGGCCCGGCCGTCGCCGACGCACTGGCCGCGCGGCTCGGGCTCGCCCCGCAGGGCGTGCCGTGGCACACCGAACGCAGCCGCGTCGGCGAGCTCGCCGGGGCACTCGGCGTCGCCGCCGGGGCCTGTGCGAAGCCCGCGGGCGACGTGGTGCTGCTGTCCGCCACCGAGCTCGGCGAGGTGTCGGAGTCCGCGCCGGGGGACTCGTCGTCGATGCCGCACAAGCGCAACCCGGCCGCCGCCGTCACCGCCCGTGGCGCCGCGAAGCGCGCCCCCGGCCTGGTCGCGACGCTGCTCGCGGGCGCCGAGCAGGAGTTCCAGCGCGCCGCCGGGGCCTGGCACGCGGAGTGGGAGACGCTCGTCGCGCTGCTGCGGGTCACCGCGGGTGCCGCGGCCCGGCTGCGGGTGAGCCTGGAGGGACTGCAGGTGCACCCCGGGGCGATGGCCCGCAACCTCGCCCTCGCCGCGGGCGCCCAGGGCTCGGGCACCGGGCACGCCGCCGACCTGGTCGACACCGTCCTCGCCGGGCGGCCCGGATGAGCGCCCCGCGCACCGAGCAGGTCCGCTCGCTGGCCCGCGGTCTGGCCGTCATCCGGTCCTTCGACGCGCAGCGCCCGCAGCAGACCCTCGCCGACGTCGCCTGCGCCACCGGGCTCACCCGCGCCGCGGCGCGCCGGTTCCTGCTCACCCTCGCCGAGGAGGGCTACGTCCGCACCGACGGCAGGCTGTTCGCGCTGACCCCGCGGGTGCTGGAGCTCGGCTGGTCCTACCTGTCCGCGATGGGGCTGCCCGAGATCGCCGCCCCGCACCTGGAACGGCTGGTCGCCGCGGTGCGCGAGTCCGCGTCGGTGTCGGTGCTCGACGGCGACCCGCACACCGGCTACGACGTCGTCTACGTCGCCCGCGTCCCCACCTCGCGGATCATGACCGTCACGATCACGATCGGGACCCGCTTCCCCGCCTGGGCGACGTCGATGGGCCGGGTCCTGCTCGCCGCCCTCCCACCCGCCGACCTCGACACCCACCTCGCCGCGCTGGAGCCCGCGGCGCTGACCGCGCACACCGTCTCGACCCCGGAGCAGCTGCGCACCGAGCTGGACCGGGTCCGCGTGGACGGGCACTGCGTCGTCGACCAGGAGCTGGAGGCCGGGCTGCGCTCGGTCGCGGTGCCGGTCCACGACCGCGCGGGGCGGGTCGTCGCGGCCGCGAACGTCTCCACCCACGCCTCCCGCAACGACGCCGACGGCCTGCGCGCGGACATCCTGCCCGAGCTGCGCGCCTGCGCCGCCGCGATCGAGGCGGACCTGCGCGCCGCCGGGTAGCCGGGAACAGACCGCGTCCGCGACGGGTTGGCTCGGTCAGGAGCTGAACACGAGCGACGGAGGCACGGTGAGCGGACGTCTGCACCTGGCGGTCGAACTCGGAGCGGCGGGGCGGCACCCCGGCGCGTGGCGGCTCGGCGGCGCCGACCCGGCCCGGCTGTTCACCGCCCCGTACCACCTGGACCTGGTGCGCACCGCGGCGCGCGGCGGCCTCGACCTCGTCGCGCTGCCCGACTCGCTGCAGCCGCCCGGCGCCGACCCGGCCGCGCTGCCCGGCACCCTCGACGCCGTCGCCGTCGCCGCGCGGGTCGCGCCCGCCGTCCCCGGCATCGGGGTCGTCCCGACGGTGACGGTCACCCACACCGAGCCGTTCCACCTGTCCAAGGCCGTGGCCACCCTGGACTTCGTGTCCACCGGGCGGGCCGGGTGGCAGCCCGAGGTGTCGCGCACCCAGGCCGAGGCCGACCTGTTCGGCCGTGCGCGCGCCGACCGCGACGCGGCCTCGCTGTGGCGGGAGGCCGGTGAGGTGATCGAGGTCGCCGCGCGGCTGTGGGACTCCTGGGAGGACGACGCCGAGATCCGCGACGCCGCCACCGGGCGCTTCGTCGACCGCGACCGGCTCCACCACATCGACTTCACCGGCGAGTTCTTCTCGGTGACCGGGCCGTCGATCACACCGCGGCCGCCGCAGGGGCAGCCGCTGACCGTGCTGCGCGGCGACGAGCCCGCCGCGCTGGCGACCGTCGGCCGCTACGCCGATGTCGTCCGGGTCGCGGCCGACACGGTCGCCGGTGCCGCCGAGGCCCGCGACCAGGTCCGGGCCGCCGTCGCCGGCGCCGGGCGCGACCCCGAGCAGGTCACCGTGCTGCTCGACGTCGAGATCCTGCTGGGCGACGACGCCCCTGCCCGGCTGCGTGAGCTCGACGCCCTCGCCCCGGCCGGCGCCGACACCGGCCCGGCCACGCTGCGCCACGTCGGCGACCCGGCCGAGCTCGCCGCCCTCCTGCGCGACGCCGCCGAGGAGCGTGCCGCGGACGGGTTCGTCCTGGTCCCGCTCGCGTTGCCGTCCGGGGTCGACGAGATCGTCGACGGCCTGCTCCCCGCGCTCGGTGACACCTGGGCGCCCGCCCCCTACGACGGCACCCTGCGGGACCGGTTCGGGCTCGCCCGCCCGGTGAGCCGGTACGCCCGTACGGCGGGCTGACCGGCACGATCGCCGGGTGCGCGTCCTCACCGCGAGCGGCGCGCCGTCGACGACGCGGCGACACTGCTCACCGCCGGGTACCGGGACCCGGAGCCGGGAGCACCCCCGGGGTGACGCACGATGGGATCATGACCGGTACGACGCAACCGCAGCAGACCAGGCCCGGACCGGGCTCCCGGGAGCGGCTGCGGCGCGCGCCGGTCGAGTCCGGTCTCGGGATGGTCCCCGACCCGTCGTCGACGCGGGAGCGCGCGGTGGTGCGCGCCCCGCTGCACGACGGCGTCCGCACCGCCGACGGCCGGGTCCTCCCGGTGGTCCCGGCGCTCCTCGCGGACGCGGGCCTGGGCTACCTCGTGTTCTCCACCGCGCGCCTCGCCGCCGGCGCCCCCACCGTCGACCTGCGCCTGGACCTGGCCGGGATCCCCGCGCCGGACGCGCGGTGGCTGCGCGCCGAGCTGACCCTGCTGCACCTCGACGGCGCCGTCGGTGTCGGCCGGGCCGAGATGCACGACGACACCGGGGTCGCCGTGGCGCACGTCGTCGCGACCTTCGCGCTGACCGGTGTCCCCGCGGGCCCCGGCGGGCTCGCGACCGCTCCCGCCCCGGGCCCCACCGCTCCCGACAACCCCACCGCTCCCGACAACACTGATCCCGACGCCACCGCTCCCGGCACCGACCTCCGGGCCGCCCTGCCGCCGTTCGACGCCACCCGGCTGCGGCCGGAGAACCTCGAGCGCGACGGCGACGGCGACGTCGTGTTCACCCCCGGCCCCTCGACGACCAACCTCAACGGCACCACCCACGGCGCGGTCCTGTCCGGGCTCGCCGCCGCGGCCCAGTCCGCGCACCCCGGTGCCGGCGACGCCCGGCCGCTGTCGACGACGGTGGAGTTCCTGCGGCCGGTGCAGGTCACCGACCGGCTGCGGGCCCGCACCGTCGCGATCCGCGACGGCCGGCGCTTCCGCACCCTGAGCACGGAGCTGCTGCTGCCCGACGGGCGGACCGCGGTGCGCGCCGTCGGCACCGCGCTGCGTCGGTGATCGCCCGGACGGGTCATCGCTGTTAGCGTCGTCACCGTCCCCGGCTCGGAGGTGCGCACGTGTCGACCCCGCAGGTCCTCAGCCCACGACCCCACCGGATCGCCGTCATCGGGTCCGGACCGTCCGGCCTGTACACGGCCGAGGCGCTGCTGGCGGGGGAGCCGGCGGTGCACGTCGACGTGATCGACCGGCTGCCCGCGCCCTACGGTCTGGTCCGCTACGGCGTCGCCCCCGACCACGTGAAGATGAAGTCGGTCATCCGGGCGCTGGTGCGGACCTTCGACGACAGCGACCGCGTCCGGTTCCTCGGCAACGTGCACGTCGGTCCCGGCGGCATCCCGGGGGAGGCGCTGCGGGAGCACTACCACGCCGTCGTGCACGCCACCGGCAGCGCGGTCGACCGCGACCTCGGCGTCCCGGGGGAGGATCTCGCGGGCTCGGTCGGGTCCGGGGCGTTCGTGTCCTGGTACTGCGGGCACCCCGACGCGGTGGGCCCCGGCCCGCTGCTCGACCGCCCCGGCGCGGTCGTGGTCGGCGCCGGGAACGTCGCCGTCGACGTGGCGCGGGTCCTTGCCCGCCCCGCCGAGGACCTCGCCGCCACCGACGCGCACGACGCGGTGCTCGACGCACTGCGGGCGAGCGCGGTCACCGACGTGCACGTGCTGGTCCGGCGCGACCCGCTGCACATGAAGTTCACCCCTGCCGAGCTGCGCGGTCTCGGGGGTCTCGACGACGTCGACGTCGTGGTGCACGACGACGGCCTGCTCGCCGCGGGCGTCGCCGAGCCGGAGGAACGGCGGATGCGCCAGAACATCGAGATGCTCACCGAATGGGCCGCCCGGTCCGCGACCGGTGCGCGTCGGCGCATCCACCTGCGGTTCCTGCGGTCGCCGGTCCGGCTCGTCGACGACGGCACCGGCCGGGTCGGCGCCGTCGTGGTCGAACGCAACGCCGTCGACGCCGACGGCCGGGTGCACGGCACGGGTGAGGTCGAGACCCTGGAGGCGGGCCTGGTCGTGCGGGCCATCGGCTATGCGGGCGAGCCCATCGAGGGGCTGCCGTTCGACCCGGTGACCGGCACCGTCCCGAACGAGGCCGGACGGGTGCTGCTCGGCGGGGAGCCCGTGCGCGGCAGCTACGTGGCCGGGTGGATCAAGCGGGGCCCGACCGGGGTGATCGGCACCAACAAGGGCGACGGCGCACAGACCGCGGAGTCGGTGCTGGCCGACCTGCCGGACCTGGCGACGCCGCCGCGGCCGGGTGGCGACGCCGTCGTCGAGCGGATGCGCTCCTACGGCGTCGACCCCGTCCTGTGGGAGGACTGGCTGCGTCTCGACGCCGCCGAGATCGCCCTGGGGGAGCGGCGCGGCGGCACCGAACGGGTCAAGATCGCGGACCGGGCCGAGATGCTCGACGCGGCCCGCAGCCGCAGCTCACGCCCGTAGCGGCCGCGGGCCCGTCGCCTCGGTGGCGGCCGGTCCAGCTCAGTACGGCTCAGTACGGGTCGACGGCCAGGACGCAGGGCATGGCGCCCATGCCGCGGGTGAAGTCGTCGGCTTCGTCGGGCGTCATCGACAGGGTGCAGGTGACCGAGCTGTAGGCGACGCCCTCACGGACGTCGACGCAGAACTCGCGCAGCGTGCGGCCGCAGCTCTGCAGCGCCGAGGCGATCTGCATGACCCCGGCCATCCCGTCGCCGGTGACGACGGTGTGCCGGCGGGGCATCCGGGACGCGATGTCCGCGGCGCCACCGGAACCGGTGGGGAAGGAGAAGGTGGTGGTGGGGCGGTCGGCGGTGATGCTCATGATCGTGTGGCTCCGTGCGTTGCGCGAGAGAGAAGCGGGAACGCGAGCCAGGTCTCGAAGATCCTCACCGCGGTGTGCGGGAGGGAAGCGCCGGGATTGCGGCGCGGGCGCGTCGGCGGCCTGGATCAGCCGACGCGCAGTGCTACTACCGCGGGAATGAGTGCGGGCAGCGCTGCGGCCGGAGCAAGGGTGTGCTCGACGGTGCGCATGACGGTGACAGTAGCAACCGGATGCGGCCTGCGCCACAGGGGATGCCCCCACTAGCCTGACCGGTGTCCGCCACGCCCTGACCCGAGGGGGAGCCCCACCGTGATCACCGCGATCGTCCTGGTGCACACCGCCGCCGACCGGATCCCCGAGACCGCTCAGGCCATCGCGGACCTCGACGGCGTGTCGGAGGTCTACTCCTGTGCCGGCGACGTGGACCTGATCGCGATCGTCAAGGTGCGCGAGCACGAGCAGCTCGCCGACGTGATCGCCAGCCGGCTCAGCCGGATCGACGGCGTCGTCGGGACCGACACGCACATAGCGTTCCGGTCCTACTCCAAGGCCGACACCGACGCGGCCTTCGCCATCGGCCTCGACTGAGCCCGCGCCCCGCCCCAACTGACCGGACTGCGCGAGCGGTCGGCCCGCGGGATGGCGCTGCCCGAACCGACCGGACTGCGCGAGCGGCCGGCTCGGCGGAGGGTGCCGGTCCGCTCGGGCGGCCGGTCCGGTGGACGGTGGTGCCGGTCCGCTCAGGCGGCCAGCTCGGTGGACAGCGCCGCCCAGCGGGTGAGCAGGTCGGACGCGGCGCCGGAGTCCACGGCCGCGGCGACGGCGTCGAGCGCGTCCCCGATCGCGGCCGTGAGGTCGGTGCCGATCCCGCGGTGCGCGGCGAGCGCGCCCGCGGCGTTGAGCAGCACCGCGTCGCGCACCGGGCCGCTCTTGCCGGCCACCAGGTCGCGGACCACGGCGGCGTTGACCTGCCGGGTGCCGCCGCGCAGGTCCTCTGCGGTGGCCACGCCGACCCCGAGGTCGGCCGGGTCGAGCCGCTCCTCGCGGACGGTGCCGCCGTCGCTGATCCAGACGGTGCTGCGCCCGGTGGTGGTCAGCTCGTCGAGCCCGTCGTCGCCGCGCACCACCAGCACCGACTTGCCGCGCCGGGCGAAGACCTCGGCCATCGTCGCGGCGTGCCGCGGGTCGGCGCAGCCGATCAGACCGGTCTCGGGTTGGGCCGGGTTGGACAGCGGCCCGAGCAGGTTCATCGCGGTCGGCACCCCGAGCTCGCGACGGACACCGCCGGCGTAGCGCATGGCGGGGTGGAAGGACTGGGCGAAGCAGAACGCGATCCCCAGCTCCGCGGCACACCGCTCGACCGCGGCAGGGGTCAGCTCGATCGCGACCCCCAGCTCCTCGAGCACGTCGGCCGTCCCGCACTGCGACGACGCCGCGCGCCCGCCGTGCTTGACGACCGGCGCACCCGCCGCCGCGACGACGATCGCCGCCATCGTGGAGATGTTCACCGTGTGCGCCTGGTCCCCGCCGGTGCCGACGACGTCGACCGAGCGGCCGGGCACGTGCACCCGCAGCGCATGGGCGAGCATCGCGTCGGCCATGCCCGAGATCTCCGCGGGCGTCTCGCCCTTCGCGCGCAGCGCGACGAGGAACCCGGCGAGCTGCGCCGGGGTCGCCTCCCCGGCGAACACCTGCCCCATCGCCCAGGTCGCCTGGTCGGCGGTGACGTCCTCGCCGCGCATCAGGCGGCCGATCACGGAGGGCCAGGTGGGTGCGCTCACGACGTGAGGTGTCCTCTGTCTCGCTACTGCTGCTGGGTCAGGGTGCCGGGTCGGTGGTCGCGCAGGACCTGGGCGACGACCTCGGCCGCCTCGATCGGGTCGAGCGGGTGCACCAGCACGGCATCCGCCTCCGACCAGGTGGCGAGCCAGCGGTCGTCCCGGCGGCGGACGGTCAGCACGATCGGCGGGCAGTCGACGATCTCGTGACGCAGCTGCTTGGCCACGCCCATCCCGCCGGTCGGCTGGGCCTCGCCGTCGAGGACCAGCAGGTCGGCCTCACCCGCGTCGCAGGCCGCGAGGACCTCGGCGATGCCGGCCGCCTCCACCCAGCGCACCCGGCCCACGTCCGGCGCGGGACGCCGCCCGACCGCCTCGATGATGCTCTCGCGGACCTCGGGACGGTGGCTGTAGACCAGCACCGTGCTGGTCCCCGTCCCCGACCCGGCCGCGCTGCCGATCTCTGCCGCTCGTCCGCTCACGCCGGCGATACTAGGGGAACCTCCCGACACCCCCGAACGTTGTCGTGTCGGCGATCCGGGCCGGGGCCGCGTGGCGGCCGCTCCGTCGTCCCGACCAGGCGATGAGTTCCCGATCATCGGGTCCGTTCGCCGATCGTGATGCGGTGAGGGGTATCCCGACAAGCCGTAGAAGTTCGGCTCGGGTCATAATGCCCGACGTGACGACAGCGGCACCCAACATCAGCGCGCGGATCCATTCGCTGAACCGCCCCAACCTGGTCAGCATCGGCACCATCGTCTGGCTCTCCAGCGAGCTGATGTTCTTCGCCGGGCTGTTCGCGATGTACTTCACCGCGCGGGCGCAGAACGACGGCCCCTGGCCGCCGCCGCCCACCGAGCTCGACGTCCCCTACGCACTGGTGGTCACCCTCGTCCTGGTGGCGTCCTCGTTCACCTGCCAGTTCGGCGTGTTCGCGGCCGAGCGCGGCGACGTGTTCGGGCTGCGTCGCTGGTACGCCCTGACGCTGGCGATGGGGACGTTCTTCGTGCTCGGCCAGGCGTTCGAGTACTACACCCTGGTCACCTCGCACGAGACGACGATCTCCTCGAGCGCCTACGGGTCGGTCTTCTACCTGGCGACCGGCTTCCACGGGCTGCACGTGGTCGGTGGCCTCGTCGCGTTCGTGTACCTGATCATCCGCACGAAGCTCAGCAAGTTCACGCCCGCCCAGGCCACCGCGGCGATCGTGGTGTCCTACTACTGGCACTTCGTCGACGTGGTGTGGATCGGGCTGTTCGCCACGATCTACTTCATCCGCTGACCGATCGCGCCGCCCGTCCCCTGACAGCACCCGCCACGACGTCGAGGTTGGAAGACCCCCAGCGATGACCGAGAACCAGAACCCACCACCGGTCGAACGGCCGGACGAGAAGGCCGGGGGCCGCACCCGTCCGCACGGCAAGGTGAAGCGCCGCATCGCCGGCGCCCTCGCCATCGGGCTGGGCCTGCTGTCCGTCGGTTTCCTCTACGCCGCCTTCGCGCCGCAGCCGCAGGTCGCCCAGGCCCAGCAGGACACCGCGCTGATCGCCAAGGGCGAGCAGCTCTACAACAACACCTGCATCACGTGCCACGGCGCGAACCTGCAGGGTGTCCAGGAGCGCGGCCCGAGCCTGATCGGCGTCGGCGACGCCGCGGTCTACTTCCAGGTGTCCTCGGGGCGTATGCCGATGGCGCGCCAGGAGGCCCAGGCCGCCCGCAAGCACCCGCTGCCGATCTTCGACCCGGAGACCCAGGAGGGTCGGGCGAACCTCGAGGCGCTGGGCGCGTTCGTGCAGGCCAACGGCGGCGGGCCGGTCACCCCGGCCGCGACCGGCGAGGCCCTGCGCGGCGACGACCCGGGCCGTGGTGGCGTGCTGTACCGGCTGAACTGCGCCTCGTGCCACAACTTCACCGGCGTCGGCGGCGCGCTGTCGTCCGGCAAGTACGCTCCCGCGCTCGAGCCGGCCAGCGAGGAGCAGATCTACACCGCGATGCAGACCGGCCCGCAGAACATGCCGCGCTTCTCCGACCAGCAGCTCACGCCGCAGGAGAAGCAGGACATCATCGCGTACATCAAGTCGGTGAACCACGCCAACGACCCGGGCGGCTACTCGCTGCTGGCTCTCGGTCCGACGGCCGAGGGTGTCTTCATCTTCGCCGTCGTGATGTCCGGTCTGGTCGGGTTCGCCATCTGGTTGGGGGCGAAGAGTTGAGCAGCGAAGTCAGCACCGGGTCGGACCGTCGTCCGACCAAGGAGGAGCTCGACGAGATGTCGCCCGAGCAGCTGGCCCGTCTGGCCGGCGAGCTCGACGAGGTCGAGGTCGTGCACAACACGCCGGCGTTCCCGATCCCGGGGACCCGCGCGGAGAAGCGCGCCGAGCGTTCGGTCGCGCTGTGGTTCATCATCTCGGCGATCTCCATGATCGCCTTCGTGGTCGCGTTCATCGCGTGGCCGTGGGAGTACGTCAACGTCGGCGAGCCCGGCCACGCGCTCTACAACCTCTACACCCCGGTCATCGGCTTCACCTTCGGGTTCGCGGTGCTCTCCATCGGCATCGCGGTCATCCAGATGGTGAAGAAGCTCTTCCCGGACGAGACCTCGGTCCAGCAGCGCCACGACGGCCCGTCCACCGACGTCGACCGCACCACCTTCCTGGCCCAGGTCGCCGACGCGGGCAAGGGCACGACGATCGGCCGTCGCAAGCTGATCATCCGCAGCGCCGGGCTGGCGGCGGCCGTCGCCGGTATCGGCACCGGCGTCGTCGCGCTCGGCGGCATCATCCGGAACCCGTGGGCCGAGGGTGAGAACGCCCCGCTGTGGCACACCGGCTGGCGTCCGGAGAACGGCGAGACGGTCTACCTGCGCACCGACACCGGCATCCTCTCCGAGATCGCCCGCGTGCGACCCGAGGACATGGAGCCGGGCGCGATGATGACGGTCTTCCCGTACCGCGAGAGCGAGCGGGGCAACGAGGAGGAGCTGCTGCACGCGCAGCGCGCCTCGGACGCGCCGGTCATGCTCATCCGTCTCCGCCCCGGGACCGAGGTCACGAAGCGCCCCGGTCAGGAGAACTTCAACTACGGTGACTTCTACGCCTGGTCGAAGGTCTGCACCCACCTCGGATGCCCGACCTCGCTGTTCCAGGCGCAGGACAACCGCATTCTCTGCCCGTGCCACCAGTCGCAGTTCCTGGCCACCCAGGATGCCGAGCCCGTCTTCGGGCCGGCCGCCCGGCCGTTGCCTCAGCTGCCGATCACGGTGAACGAGGAGGGCTTCTTCGTCGCCCGCAGCGACTTCGTGGAGCCCGTCGGACCCGCGTTCTGGGAGAGGCCGAAGACGACATGAGTTCGATCACGACACCCACCACCTCCTCAGGGGGCCTCGCGGCCAAGGGCGGCGAAGCACTCGACCAGGCGGACCAGCGCTACCACGCGGCCGCGGGTCTGCGGAAGCAGTTCAACAAGGTCTTCCCGACCCACTGGTCGTTCATGCTGGGCGAGATCGCCCTGTACAGCTTCATCATCGTGCTGCTGTCGGGCACCTACCTGGCGCTGTTCTTCGACCCCTCCATGCAGGAGGTCGTCTACAACGGGCCGTACGACCCGCTGCGCGGCGTGCACATGTCGCGTGCCTACGAGTCCGCCCTGGAGATCTCGCTCGAGGTCCGCGGCGGGCTGTTCATGCGCCAGCTGCACCACTGGGCGGCGCTGCTGTTCGTCGCGGCGATGATCATCCACATGTTCCGGGTGTTCTTCACCGGAGCGTTCCGCAAGCCGCGCGAGGCCAACTGGACCATCGGGATCGTGCTGATCCTGCTGGGCACCTTCGCCGGCTTCACCGGCTACTCCCTGCCGGACGACCTGCTCTCCGGTGTGGGTCTGCGCATCGCCTCGGGCATCACGCTGACCGTGCCGATCATGGGCACCTGGGTGCACTGGGCGCTGTTCGGCGGCGAGTTCCCCGGGACCGAGATCATCCCGCGGCTCTACATCATCCACGTGCTGATCCTGCCCGGGATCATCCTCGCGCTGATCGCCGTGCACCTCGGGCTGGTGTGGTACCAGAAGCACACCCAGTTCCCCGGCCCCGGCCGGACCGAGAACAACGTCGTCGGCGTGCGGATCATGCCGCAGTTCGCGGCGAAGGGCGGCGCGTTCTTCTTCGTCGTCGCCGGTGTGCTGGCGCTGATCTCGGGGCTGTTCCAGATGAACCCCATCTGGCACCTCGGCCCGTACGACGCCTCGCACATCTCCGCCGGGTCGCAGCCGGACTTCTACATGCTGTGGTCCGAGGGCATGGGCCGGATCTTCCCGCCGTGGGAGTTCTACCTGTTCGGGACGTACACGATCCCGGCGGCGTTCATCCCCACCGCGGGCTTCCTGCCGGTGCTGTTCGTGCTCGCGGGTGCCTACCCGTCGATCGAGCGGCGCTTCACCGGCGACGAGGCGATCCACAACCTGCTGCAGCGCCCGCGCGACGTGCCGGTCCGGACCGCGCTCGGCGCCATGGCGATCTCGTTCTACCTGTGGCTCGTGATGTGCGGGTTCAACGACTGGATCTCGTACTTCTTCCACATCTCGCTGAACGCGACGACGTGGGCCGGCCGCATCGGTCTGCTCGTCGTGCCGCCGATCGTGTACTGGGTGGCCTACCGCTGGTGCATCGGTCTGCAGCGGTCGGACCGCGCGGTGCTGGAGCACGGCATCGAGACGGGCATCATCAAGCGGCTCCCGCACGGCGAGTTCATCGAGGTGCACCAGCCGCTGGGCGGCGTCGACGCGCACGGCCACGCCATCCCGCTGGAGTACCAGGGCGCCTCGGTGCCCAAGCGGATGAACCAGCTGGGCTCGGCGGGTGAGCCGGTCTCCGGTTCGCTGCTCACGCCCGACCCGGTCGAGGAGTCCCGTGCGCTGGCCGCGGCCCGCCACGAGGCCCACGAGCGCGAGCTCGAGGAGTCGCGCCAGCGTCACGAGGCGCGGGCGGAGCTCGAGTCCGGGCACGGTGAGCTCGCGGGCCGCCCGGACGACGGTGGTCGTCCGCAGCAGCCGCGCGACTGAGCACGGCCCGGGCCCCGGCCCGGAAGCACTCCACGGCGGCCCCGCCGGAGACCCGGTCTCCGGCGGGGCCGCCGTCGTGCGTGCGGTCTCCGTGCGACCTCAGACCCCGGCCGGTTCGTCGGGGGAGCGGTCACCGGTGCGGTGCGAGGCCTCCCGGGCCCGCTCGGCCCAGGTGCGCCAGGCGCCCCCGCCCCACGCCGGCTCCGCCCACGGCGGGTCGCAGTGCACCAGCCGGGTCCCGCCGCTGGTGAGCCAGCGGTGCAGGATCCGGACCTCCTCCGACGGGGCCCCGCGCAGCGGCCCGTCGCCCGGCAGGACCGTCTGCGCGCCGGCCCGCAGCGCCTCGACGACCGGCATCGGCCGCACCCCGCGCGGCGCGGTGCCCGCCGCGGCGAGCCGCCCGTGCCGCAGCACGGCGAGCTCCCAGCCGCCCCTGCCGTCGGGCCGGGCGCCGACCAGCTCGTCGATCCCCGCGAGCGCGGCCAGGGTGGTGCCCCGGTCGACCCCGGCGGCCAGCGTGGCCAGCCGGTCCCGGGCCCGTGCGGCGGCCTCGTAGCGCCCGCCCTCGGACCGGTCGTCGACCTCGGCGGCCAGCACCCGCAGCGGGCCGTCGTCCCTGCCCGCGACGAGGTGACCCCAGGCGTGCACGGCGGGCGCGTAGTCCTCGGCTGGCTGCAGACCGGCGCACGGCGCGGCGCAGCGGCCCAGCTCGTGCAGCGCACACGGTGTCGCCGACGGGTTCCGGGCCGGGATGCGGATCGTGCACCGGCGCAGCGGCAGCGCGTCCAGCGCCGCGTCGAGCACGTCGGTCGCGGCCCGCTGCGACCCGAACGGGCCCAGGGCGCCCGCCCGCGGGGTGGCGACGACCGACAGCCGCGGGAACGCCTCCGCCGTCGGCACCACCCAGTAGGCCCGGCCGGGGTTGCGCGAGCGCCGGTTGTACGGCGGGCGGTGCGCGGCGATGAGGGCCAGCTCGCGCACCGAGGCCTCCAGGGCGTGCGCGCAGACCACCGTGTCGACCTTCTCGGCCCGGGCGAGCATGTCCCGGACCCGGCGGCGCTTCTCCCCGGCGGTGAAGTACGACCGCACCCGCCGGTGCAGGTCACCGCTGGTGCCCACGTAGAGCACCTGGCCGTCGCCGCCGCGGAACAGGTACACCCCGGGCGCGGAGGGCACGTCGTTCGCCAGGTGCCTGCGGCGGCGCTGGGTGGTGGTGGGCCGGTGCGGGGCCCGGTCCCGCACGAGCTGCAGCAGCTCCTCCAGGCTCTGCACGCCCAGGTTCCCGATCCGCTCCAGCAGGTGGTGCAGCACCTCGACGGTCGCCCTGGCGTCGGTCAGCGCCCGGTGGTCCGGGGTGGTGGCACATCCGAAGTGCCGGGCCAGGACGCCCAGCTTCACGCTGGGGCACTCGGCGTGCGGCAGCACGGCACGGGCGAGCCGGGCGGTGCACAGGACCGGGGGGCCGGGCCAGGGACGGTCGAGGCGCTCGCAGGCGGCCTTGAGGAACCCGGCGTCGAACGGGGCGTTGTGCGCCACCAGGACCGAGCCGCGGAGCATGTCCAGCACCGACGGCAGGACCGCCCCCAGCGGCGGTGCGCCGTGCAGCATCGCCGTGGTGATGCCGGTCAGGCGGGTGATGTCGGCCGGGATCCGCACGCCCGGATCGACCAGGGTGCCGAGCTCGGAGACCCGGCTGCCGCCGCGGACGGCGACGGCGCCGACCTCGGTGATCGCGTCGGTCCGGTGGCTGCCGCCGGTCGTCTCCAGGTCCACCACGCAGAAGGTGACGTCGCGCAGCGGCGTGCCCAGCTCGTCGAAGGTGAGCTGCGGGGAGCAGGAGGTCACGCCCGCACCGTAGCCGTCGGGTCCGACAGTATGTTCGAACGCCCGGCCGGGACCCGGGCGGGCGCGGCGCCGCCACCGATCGGGCACGCCCCGTACGGGGACGGCCGCGCCGACGGCGGTCCGGGGCGGGCGGGGATAACCTGGAGAGATGGCGCACGACGACACGGAGCGACCGGAGCCCACGCGCTCCGGGCCGCCGTCGTGCGCCGAGGACGGTACCCGTGACGGGGAGGGCCCCGGCGGACCGGCCGCGGGCGACTGGCCGGAGCTGCCCGCCCCGCTGCGGGCCCGGCTCGCGGAGATCGCGGGCACCGCGCTGGGCGGCCTGCCGCCCGGGGAGGTCCCCACCCCGCTGCGCCGCTTCGCCCGGTTCACCCCCGCCAAGCGGGCCCGCCTCGGCGGGCAGGTGCTGGTGGCCCGGCTCCAGCACGACGCGGCGTTCCGGGCCGCGGTGGTGGCCTGGTGGGCCGAGAACCGGCCCGGTGAGCTGGAGCTTCCCGAGACCTCCACGCCACGGCCCACCGACGACCCGTCCCCGGACGGGACCGGCGCGCCCGCCGGCGACGCCGGAGCCGCGGAAGGGGCCGGGCCGCTGCCCGCGCCCGTCGACAAGCTCGATGCGGCCGCGGTCGCGCTGCTCACCGCCGACCCGCTCGCGGACCGGCGGGTCGCCGAGGTGGGACAGACCGCGGACCTGGCGAACCTGCGCGCCGAGCGCGACGAGGCACTGGCCAAGGTCGACAAGCTCACCGCCGAGCTCGAACGGGCCCGGGCCGAGCTGGTCGAGGAACGGGAGCGGGCCCGCATGCTCGTCGGTGAGCGGGAGACCGAGTACCAGCAGATGCGCCGCCGGGTCAGCGACCAGGGCGCCCGGCTGCGTGCCGCACTCGACGCCCGCAGCGAGCTGGAGGCGGAGGTCGCGCGGCTGCGCGGCGGCGTCGACGAGGAACTCGCGCGGGCCCGCGCCGAGACCGCCGCCGAGCGCGAGCGCGCCGACCGGGAACGCCGCAGGGCCGAGGCCGCGGCCGGTCAGGTCGCCGCCGCCCGCCAGGCCGCCCGCGAGGCCCGTCGCGGCGACGAGGTGCGCCTGGAGCTGCTGCTCGACACCGTCAGCGGCGCGATCTCGGGCCTGCGCCGCGAGCTCGACGTCGGCGCGGGCGGACCGCGGCCGGCGGACCTGGTCGCGGGCACGGGCGACCGCGCGGCGGGCGCACGCGCCGCGGCACCCGTCGACGGGCTGGCCGCGCTGGACGCGCTGCTGAGCGTGCCGTCGGTGCACCTCATCGTCGACGGCTACAACGTCAGCAAGACCGGCTACCCGGACCTGCCGCTGGCCGACCAGCGCTCCCGGCTGGTGGCCCAGCTCAGCGCCCTGGGCGCCCGCACCGGGGCCGAGATCACCGTGGTGTTCGACGGCGCCGCGGTGATCGCCGCGCCGGTGCGCGGCAGCCGCGGGGTACGGGTGCTGTTCAGCGACGCCGGGGTGATCGCCGACGACGTCGTCCGCGACCTCGTCGCCGCCGAACCGGCGGGCAGGCCGCTGCTGGTGGCGACCTCGGACCAGGAACTCGTGCGCTCGGTGCGCCGCCGGGGCGCGCACACCGTGGCGTCCGCCGTGCTGCTGCGCCGCCTCGGCGGCTGACCGGTCACCCCACGTCACGGTGCCGGGTCCGGCGCCCGGCCGGCGGGACCACCGGCATCGGCAGCGTGGTGCGTGCCGGCGCGCCCGGCTCGACCAGGCGCAGGTGCGGGATGAGGCCGCCCTCGGCCAGCACCTGCAACGCCCGGCGCTCCGGCTCGGCGAACTCCACCGGGGCCCCGGCCGTGGCCACGCTCGTGTCCACCGAGCCGGCCGCCAGGTCGACGGGGAGATAGGGGATCGGTCGGTCGTCCTCCGGGACCTCCAGCAGCACTCCGATGACGCAGTCACCGCACGCGGCACCGCGGACCTCGCAGCGATCGCAGTCGACGATCATGGCTCCTCCTTCGTCGGACCCGAGGTGGTCGAGTACCGCGGACGCTAGGGGAGGGGTCCGACAGAATGGCCGCGCCGGAGAAATGCCGGGCCGGACCGTCACCGCGGGCGGCCGCACTCGTTCACCTGAACAGCACGACATCCTCACCAGCTGTCCCGTCGAACGACCGGCACCACTCCTGCGGAGCAGCGCCACGCCGGCGGGCCAACGCTCCGGTCACGCAGCGGTGAGGACGCGGAACTCGTCCGCTCCCCGGAGTGTCGGACGGCGGCCCGCATCCCCGACGCGCCGTGCGCGTGCGGAGCCGCCGTCCCGACCCCGCCGCTCCGACCCCGCTGCCCGGTCCGCCGGTGACCACCGGGGGCCGCCGCCCCGTCGGGGACTAGCGTCGCCGATCGTGGCGCGCACGCTGCTGGTGACCAACGACTTCCCGCCCCGCCCCGGCGGCATCCAGTCCTACCTGTCCGACCTCGCCCGCGCGCTCCCGCCGGAGACCCTCGCCGTCCACGCCCCCGCCTGGCGCGGCGACGCCGCCCACGACGCCACGCTGCCGTTCCCCGTGCACCGGCACCGGTCGTCGCTGATGCTGCCGGTCCCCGAGGTCGCCCGGCGCGCCGCGGAGCTGGCCCGCGAGCACGACGCCCGGACCGTCTGGTTCGGCGCGGCCGCGCCGCTGGGGCTGCTCGGCCCGTACCTGCGCCGCCACGCGGGGGTGGAGCGGGTCGTCGCCACCACGCACGGCCACGAGGTCGGCTGGTCGATGCTGCCCGGCGCGCGTCGGGCGCTGCGCCGGATCGGCCGGGACGCCGACGTCGTCACCACGGTCTCGCGCTGGACCCGCAGCCGGCTCGCCGGTGCGCTCGGCCCGGACGCGGCCGTCGAGGTCCTGCCGCCGCCGGTGGACACCGTGCGCTTCGCGCCCGACCCGGCCGCCCGCGCCGCGGTCCGGGCCCGCTACCGGCTCGGGGACGCGCCGGTGGTGTCGTGTGTGTCCCGGCTGGTGCCGCGCAAGGGGCAGGACGTGCTGGTCGCGGCGCTGCCGAGGATCCGCGCGCGGGTGCCGGGCGCCCGGCTGCTGCTCGTCGGCGGCGGGCCCTACCGGGACCGGCTGCGCGCACTGGCGGCCCGGGCCGGGGTCGCCGACGCCGTGGTGTCCACCGGCGGGGTGCCGGCCGCCGAGCTCGCCGCGCACCACGCCGCCGGGGACGTGTTCGCCCTGCCGTGCCGCACCCACCTGGGCGGGCTCGACGTCGAGGGGCTGGGGATCGCGCTGCTGGAGGCCGCGGCGTCGGGACTGCCCGTCGTCGCGGGGGACTCCGGCGGAGCACCGGAGACCGTCGAGGACGGCGTGACCGGCCACGTCGTGGCGGGACGGGACGTCGCCGCCGTCGCCGACCGGGTCGCGGACCTGCTCGCCGATCCCGCCCGCGCGACGGCGATGGGTCGCGCCGGGCGGGCCCGCGTCCGTCGGCTCTGGGGCGGACCGTCGTCGGCGGCGCGGCTGCACGGCTTCCTGACCGGCGACGACGGGCCGCGCTGAGCGCGCGACCCGTCGGCGCCGGGAGGAGGGCGTCGGTGGAGGGTCAGCCCTTGTCGGCGGTGGTCCCCGCGTAGAGCGCCTCGATCTCGTCGGAGTAGGACTCCACGACGACCTTGCGCTTGACCTTCATCGTCGGCGTCAGCTCGCCGCCCGCCTCGCTGAAGTCGTGCGGCAGGATCGTGAACTTGCGGATCTGCTCGGCCCGCGAGACGGCCTGGTTGGCGTCCTCGACCGCGGCCGCGATCTCGCCGCGCAGCTCCGGATCGTCGACGAGGTCGGCGGCCGAGCTCCCGTCGCCGGCGGGCTTGCCGTTGCGTTCGCGCCAGCCCGGTAGGGCGTCCGGGTCGATCGTGACCAGCGCGGAGATGAACGGCTTCTGGTCGCCGATCACGATGCACTGCCCGACCAACGGGTGCGCCCGCAGGCGGTCCTCGAGCACGGCCGGGGCCACGTTCTTGCCGCCCGCGGTGACGATGATCTCCTTCTTGCGGCCGGTGATCGTGAGGAAGCCGCCGTCGTCGAGCTCACCGATGTCGCCGGAGTGGAACCAGCCGTCGGACTCCAGGGCCTCGGCCGAGGCCTCCTCGTTGTCCCAGTAGCCGCGGAAGACGATGTCGCCGCGCAGCATGATCTCGCCGTCGGAGGCGATCCGGACCGCGCAGCCGGGCACCGGGCGCCCGACCGAGCCGACCCGCTGGGCGTCGAGGGTGTTCAGGGTGATGCCCGCGGTGGTCTCGGTCAGGCCGTAGCCCTCCAGGACCGGCAGGCCGATGCCGCGGAAGAAGTGGCCCAGCCGCGCACCCAGCGGCGCCGATCCCGACACCGCCGCCTTGACGTTCCCGCCGACGGCGGCGCGCAGCTTGCCGTACACGAGCTTGTCGAACAACGCGTGCCGGGCCTTGAGCAGCAGCCCCGGGCCGCCCGCGTCGAGCGCCTCGGAGTAGGCGATCGCGGTGTCGGCGGCGGCGTCGAAGATCTTCCCCTTGCCGTCGTTGTGCGCCTTGAGCCGGGCCCCGTTGTAGACCTTCTCGAACACCCGCGGCACGGCGAGCAGGAAGGTCGGCCGGAACTCCGCCAGGTCGGGCAGCAGGTTCTTGACGTCGGGGGTGTGCCCGACGACGGTGCGGGTGGCCAGGCAGCCGCACTGGATGGCCTTGCCGAACACGTGCGCGAGCGGCAGGAACAGCAGCACCGAGTCGCCCGGCTCGAACAGGTGCGGGATCGTCGCGGCGATCGTCCGGATCTCGGAGAGCATGTTGCGGTGGGTGAGCTCGCAGCCCTTGGGTCGGCCGGTCGTGCCCGAGGTGTAGATCAGAGTGCACAGGTCGTCCGCGCGCACCGCGCCCCGGCGCTCGTGGACCACGGCGTCCGGGGTGTCCGAGCCCAGGCCGCGCAGCTGCTCCACCGCCGAGGGGGCGTCCGGCGCCGACCCGGCGGGCTCGATCTGCCACACGGTGCGCAGCGACGGCAGGTCCCCGCGGACCTTCTCCAGCGCCGCGGCGTGGTCGGCGGTCTCGACGACGATCCCGACCGCGCCGGAGTTCGACACGATCCAGGAGATCTGGTCCGGCGAGGAGGTCTCGTAGATCGGGACGGTGACCCCGCCCGCGGCGAGGATCGCGTAGTCGAACAGGGTCCACTCGTAGCGGGTCCGCGACAGCAGCGCGACCCGGTCCCCGGCCTGCACACCAGCGGCGATCAGCCCGGCCGCGACCCGGGTGACCTGCTCGGCGAACTCGGCCGCGGTCACCTCCGACCAGGTCCCGTCCGTGGCCTTGCGGCGGTAGAGCACGTCCGACGGGTGCTGCGCGGCATTGTCGAACACGGCGTCCGAGAGCGATTCCTCGTCTCCCACTGACACCGCGGCGGGAACGCTGTACTCACGCACGGGGATCGACCTCCTGGCGGCCTCGACAGGCTGAGAACACGGTCGCCGCGACGGCTGCGGCGACACCTTCCGGCAGAACTTACCGGAGAGTAGGACGTGCGTACATCGAACCGGACATACCGGATCCACGAGCTGATCCGCCGGTCCGGCCCGGCCCGCGACGGTACCCGTGACCGGGGCCGTCGCACGGGGTGGCACGCTGACCCGGTGCCCGCGATCGACGTGATCGACGAGACCTTCCTGGCCGTGCCCCGCGAGCGGGTCGCGGCGGAGTTCGCCGACCCGGCCCGGTGGCCGTCGTACTGGCCCGACCTGCGCCCCGAGGTCGCACACGACCGCGGACCGGCCGGGCTGCGCTGGACCGTGACCGGCGCGCTGGTGGGGACCATGGAGGTCTGGTGCGAGCCGGAGGGCGACGGCACCGTCCTGCACTTCTTCCTGCGCGCGGACCCGGACGGTGCGCCGTCCGGCGGGCGGCTGCGCCGCCGCCGGTGGCTGCGCGCCGAGTCCGACCGGCGGCACCGCGCGTTCAAGGCGCACGCCTTCGCGCTCAAGCGCCGGCTGGAGGACGGACGCCCGGCCGGCGTCGCGCCGTCGGCGTACCGGCCGGACGGGACGGCCTGAGCGTGCGGCTGCACGTCGTCACCGACGTCCACGGCGCCACCACGCCGCTCGCCCGCGCCGCCGAGGGCGCCGACGGCGTGCTCGTGCTCGGCGACCTGCTGGAGTTCATCGACTACCGCGACCCGGCCAACGGGATCATCTCCCGGCTGCTCGGGGCGGAGGTGGCCGCCGAGTTCGGCCGGATGCGCCGGATCGGGGCACCGCGCACGCAGATGCTGGGCCTGCTGGAGCGTTCCTGGGCCCGGTTCACCGACCCGGCGGCCGCCGTCGCCGAGGCCGTCGCCGCCCAGTACGCCGAGGTCTTCGGGGTACTGGGCGGGCTCGGGGTGCCGGTGTGGGCGATCCCCGGCAACGTCGACGTCCCCGACGCCTGGCCCGAGACCGAGGGCGTCACCCGCGCCGACGGACGGGTGGTCGAGATCGGTGGCCGCCGGTTCGGCTTCCTCGGCGGGGTGCCGCTGCCGCCCGGGGTCGACCCGCGCCGCACCGGCCCCTGGCAGCCGCACTTCGTGTCCCACGAGGACTGGACCGCCCGCCTGGACGCGCTCGGCCCGGCCGACGTGCTGTGCACCCACGTCCCGCCGGCGCTCCCGGGCCTGACCTACGACGTCGTCACCCGCCGCGCCGAGATCGCCAGTGCCCCGCTGGCCGCGCGGATCCGGGCCGAGCAGCCCTCGCACGCGCTGTTCGGCCACGTGCACCAGCCGCTGCGCCGCCGTACCCGGGTCGGCCGCACCGAGTGCGTCAACGCCGGACACTTCCGTGCGCACGGCACGCCCTACGTGCTCCGGTTCTGACCACCGGATAGCCTCCCGCCATGGCCGACGCGACCTCGTCCTCGATCCACATCGACGCCCCGCCGGAGCGGGTCATGGCGGTGATCGCGGACTTCGCGTCCTACCCCGAGTGGACCGACCAGATCACCAGCGTCGAGATCCTCGACGCCGGTGCCGACGGCCGCGCCCGCCAGGTCCGCTTCGCGATGGACGCCGGGGCCATCAAGGACACCTACACCCTCGACTACGACTGGGCCGCCGACGACCGCTCGGTGTCGTGGACGCTGGTCAAGGGCGGCATCCAGCGCGCCCAGGACGGCGCGTACCGGCTGGTCGGCGACGCAGGCGGCACCACCGTCACCTACGAGCTCAGCGTCGAGGTCAACTTCCCGATGATCGGGATGCTCCGTCGCAAGGCGGAGAAAGTGATCATCGACGCGGCCCTGAAGGGGCTCAAGCGCCGCGTCGAGAAGGGCTGAGCCGGTCGGCGGCGACCCGGACACGATCGTTAGGCTCCGCGCTGTGCGTGTGGTGCTCTTCACCGGCAAGGGCGGGGTCGGCAAGACGACCCTGGCCGCCGCGACGGCCGCGCACGTCGCCGGGACCGGGCGGTCGGCGCTGGTCGTGTCCACCGACCCGGCGCACTCCCTCGGCGACGCGCTGGACGCCGAGCTGGGCGCCGATCCCACCGAGGTCACCGACAACCTGTGGGGCGCCCACATCGAGGCCCGGCACCTGCTCGAGGGCGCCTGGGGGGACCTGCAGGGGCACCTGCGCACGATGCTCGCCGGGGCCGGGGTGGACGAGCTCGTCGCCGACGAGCTGACCGTGCTGCCCGGCGTCGAGGACCTGCTCGCGCTCGTCGAGGTGCAGCGCTTCGCCGACTCCGGCCGCTTCGACGTCGTCGTCGTCGACTGCGGGCCGACTGCGGAGACGCTGCGGCTGCTCACCCTGCCCGAGGCGCTGTCGGGTTACCTGGAGCGGCTGTTCCCCGCACACCGGCGCGCCGTGCGCGGTCTGGTCGCCGGACTCGCCGGCGCGAAGGCCGACGGCGCGGGCTGGGAGCGCACCGTCGACGCGCTCGGTGTGCTGGCCGAGCAGCTGCGCGGCCTGCGCGGCCTGCTCGCGGACCGCTCCCGCACCTCGATCCGGCTGGTGCTGACCCCGGAGCGGGTCGTCGCGGCCGAGACCCGCCGGACCCTGACCGCGCTCGCCCTGCACGAGCTGCGGGTCGACGGGCTGCTGGCGAACCGGGTGATGCCGGGCCCGCCGCCGTCGCTGCGCGGGCCCGCCGCCCGCTGGCTGCGCGAACGTGCCGCCGAGCAGCAGTCCGTGCTCGCCGAGCTGGGCGAGCTCGGCGCGGACGTGCCGGTGACGGCCGTCCGCTACACCGCCGCCGAGCCGACCGGCGTCGCCGCACTGCGCGAGCTGGCCCACTCCGTCTACGGCGACGACGACCCCGCGGGCACGGCCGACGACGCCCCGTCGCGGCCGCTGATGGAGCTCCGGCGCACCGCCGGTCACGGGGTCTCCGCCGACACCGAGTTCGAGCTCGACGTGGCGCTGCCCGGCGCCCAGGACGCGCCGCTGGACCTCGCCCGGGTCGGCGACGACATGGTCGTCGGCATCGGGTTCTCCCGGCGCGTGGTCTCGCTGCCGTCGGTGCTGCGCCGCTGCGAGGCCACCGGCGCCCGGCTGGAGGGCCACGGCTCCGACGCCCGCCTGGTGATCTCCTTCGTCCCCGACCCGGGCACCTGGATGACCTCGTGAGCGGCCGCGGCACCCAGGGCGGCACCCAGGGCGGCACCCACTGCGGCACCCACGGCGCGATCCCGGAGGACCTGCGGGTCACCGCGGTGGCGCTGCTCGACCGGCTGCGCACCGCCACCGAGGCCATGTCGGACTCGCTGCAGGCCACGGGCGTCGACCCCGGCCCCGGCGCCGCGGGCTCCTGCACCGCCTGTCCGGTGTGCGCGCTGATCGCCGTCGTCCGGGGG
This sequence comes from Pseudonocardia sp. Ae717_Ps2, assembly GCF_001932475.1. Taxonomy (NCBI): domain Bacteria; kingdom Bacillati; phylum Actinomycetota; class Actinomycetes; order Pseudonocardiales; family Pseudonocardiaceae; genus Pseudonocardia; species Pseudonocardia sp. Ae717_Ps2. The sequence goes on along the minus strand of NZ_MCIS01000001.1, from coordinate 3,711,280 downwards.
GAGCGCTCGGAGCTGGTCACCCGGCTCGCCGACCACGCCACCGGGCTGCTCGCCGTGCTCGTCGCGCTGTTGGAGGAGGCCGCCCCGCCCGCGCGCCGGGAGTCCCGCCGGCCGCAGGGCAGCGGTCGCTCCGTCCAGCGGATCGTGGTGCACCGGACATGAGCCCCCGGATGTCCGACGTCCGCACCATCGGGGTGGACGTCGGGGGTACCAGCGTGCGCGCGGGCGTCGTCGACGCCGAGGGCGGGATCCTCGACACCGCCTCCGCACCGACCCCACGCACCGACGACACGCTGGAGGCCGCCATCGCCGGCGCGGTCGAGGAGCTGCGGCGCCGGCACACCGTCGCCGCCGTCGGGCTCGCGCTCGCCGGGTTCGTCGACGCCCCGCGCGGGCTGGTCCGCTACGCCCCGCACCTGTCCTGGCGCGACGCCCCGGTCGCCGAGCGGATCGGCGCCCGGCTCGGGGGGATCCCGGTCGTCGTGGAGCACGACGCGAACTCCGCCGCGCTCGCCGAACGCCGCTACGGCGCCGCGGCGGGCGCGTCGGTGGCGCTGGTCATCGCGCTGGGCACCGGGATCGGCGGTGCCCTGCTGCTCGACGGCGAGCTGTACCGCGGCGCGCACGGCGTCGCGCCCGAGCTCGGGCACCTGCGGGTCGTCCCGGAGGGGCGAGCCTGCCCGTGCGGCAAGCGCGGCTGCTGGGAGCGCTACTGCAGCGGGACCGCGCTCGGCGCCACCGCGCTGGAGATGCTCTCGGGCGGCGACGTGCCCGGCCCGTCCGGCCTGGCCCGGGAGGCCGCCGTCGACCCGGGGCGGATCACCGGCAAACGGGTCGCCGCCGCCGCCCGCGAGGGCGACCCGGTCGCCCGCGCCGCCCTCGACGACATGGGGCGCTGGCTGGGGGAGGGGCTCTCGCTCGTCGCGGACGTCTTCGACCCGGACCTCGTGGTGATCGCCGGCGGGGTGTCGGCGTCGGCGCCCCTGTTCCTCGACGCCGCCCGCGAGCACTACGCCCGCATCCTCACCGGCGCGGGCAACCGGCCGCTGGCCCGGATCCGGACCGCGCAGCTCGGCGCGGCCGCCGCCGTCGTGGGCGCGGCGACGCTGGCCCGGGAGAGCCTGCGGGCCGACGCCCGGCGCTGAGCGCTACAGCCGCGAGCCGTCGTCCCAGGGGTCGGGGCCCTCGTCGGTGTCCGGGCTCCACAGCCGCAGCAACAACCAGCCCAGCCCGGCCGCGATGAGCACCAGCCCCAGCGGCAGCGGCCAGGTCCCGCCGACGCCGACCAGCCCCGGCGCGACGCACAGCAGCAGCCCCACCGCGATCAGTCCGCCACCCACGACGGCCGGGGGGCCCGGCCGCGGCAGTGGCGGCGGCTCCGGCGGGTGGTAGTGGTCCTCCGGGTCGGCGTCGGCCCCGCCTCCCGGGGGCGGGACCGCGGGGCCCGGCCGGTGCACGGGGCGGTCCGCCGCGGTGCCCGTGGCGTCGCCGGTGTCGCCGCTGTCGGTGCGGTCCGCACGGTCGGCCCGCTCGACGGGCTCGGCGGGCCAGTCCGGCACCGAGCCCTCGTCGCGCCAGGCGGAGACGATCGCGTCGAAGTCGTCGTCGGGCCGGTCCTCGCGGTCACGCGCGGGGTCTGCGGAACTCATACCGGTCCGTCCCTCCCCGCTCGCGGCGGCTCCCATCCTGTCACGGCCGGTGTCCCGCCCGACACCGCCCACGGGCCCGCGCGGGCCACCGCGGGGCGCGCCCGACCACGGTGACCACAGCCCCGTTGTGAGGAGGTGTCGACGCTCCGTAGGCTGTCGCCGAAGTCGGTAGGGAGGCAGCGCAGGGTGCTGTACTGGTGGTCCAAGTTCGTGCTGCTCGGCCCGTTGATGAGGCTGTTCTGCCGGCCGGAGGTGCGCGGCGCCGAGAACGTGCCCGCCGGCTCCGGCGCGATCCTCGCCAGCAACCACCTCGCGGTGGCCGACTCCTTCTTCCTGCCGCTGATGCTGCCGCGGCGGGTGACCTTCCTCGCCAAGCGCGAGTACTTCACCGAGCCCGGGATCCGCGGCTGGTTCAAGAAGCAGTTCTTCACCGGCGTCGGGCAGGTCCCGGTGGACCGGTCCGGTGGGTCCGCGGCGCGCGCCGCGATGGACACCGCGGTGCGGCTGCTGAACGAGGGCAAGCTGCTCGGCATCTACCCGGAGGGCACCCGTTCGCCCGACGGGCGGCTCTACAAGGGCAAGACCGGCGTCGCCCGGATGGCGCTGGAGGCCGGCGTGCCGGTCATCCCGGTCGCCATGGTGGGGACCGACAAGGTCAACCCCATCGGCTCGAAGATGTGGCGCCCGCGCAAGGTGCGGATCGTGATCGGCGAGCCGCTGGACTTCTCCCGCTACGAGGGCATGGCGGGGGACCGGTTCATCGAGCGCTCCATGACCGACGAGATCATGTACGCGCTGATGGAGCTGTCCGGGCAGACCTACGTCGACCTGTACGCGGCGTCGGTCAAGGAGAAGGCCGCGGCCGGTGCGCCGCCGCCGGCCCCGTCGCGCCAGAGCCTGCCGCGGCCGGACGCGAACGTGCCCGACTCCCGCGCCTCCTGACCGGCTCCGGCAGACAGGACGGCACCATGCGCTTCTTCTACGACACCGAGTTCATCGAGGACGGCACGACGATCGACCTGGTGTCGATCGGGATCGTCGGCGAGGACGGCCGCGAGTTCTACGCCGTGTCCACCGAGTTCGACCCGGACCGGGCGGGCAAGTGGGTGCGGGCCAACGTCCTGCCCAAGCTGCCCCCGCCCAGCGACCGGGCCTGGATGTCGCGGGCCCGGATGCGTGAGGAGATCCTCGACTTCTGCACCGGTGCGCCCGGCGACGTCGAGCTGTGGGCCTGGATCGCCGCCTACGACCACGTGGCGCTGTGCCAGCTGTGGGGCGCGATGCCCGCGTTGCCGCGCCCGATCCCGCGCTTCACCCGCGAGCTGCGCCAGCGGTGGGAGGACGCGGGCCGCCCGGCACTGCCCCCGCCGCCCGCCGAGGCGCACGACGCGCTCGCCGACGCCCGGCACAACCTGCGGCGCTGGGAAGTGATCGCCGAGACCCTCGCGACGGGGGCCGCGCCCCGGTAGGGATCGGCCGCGGCCTAGGCTGGACCACGTGAACTGGTCCGTCGACGCGCCGATCGACGTCCTCCCGGAGCTGCCGCCGCTGCCCGCGGACCTGCGCTCCGCGCTGGACGACGCGCTCTCCCGCCCCGCCGCCCAGCAGCCCGAGTGGCCCGACCCGTCGCAGGTGGGCGACGTGCGGAAGGTCCTCGAGTCCGTCCCGCCGGTGGTGCTGCCGCCCGAGGTCGACCGGCTGCAGTCCCGGCTCGCCGACGTCGCGAACGGCGAGGCGTTCCTGCTGCAGGGCGGCGACTGCGCCGAGACCTTCGTCGACAACACCGAGCCGCACATCCGGGCGACGATCCGCACGCTGCTGCAGATGGCCGTCGTCCTGACCTACGGTGCCTCGATGCCGGTGGTCAAGGTCGGCCGGATCGCCGGGCAGTACGCCAAGCCGCGCAGCTCCCCGATCGACGCGGCCGGGCTGCCGTCCTACCGCGGAGACATCGTCAACGGCCTCGCTCCGGACCCGCAGGGCCGGATCCCGGACCCGTCGCGCATGGTGCGTGCCTACGCGAACGCCTCCGCGGCGATGAACCTGGTCCGCGGCCTGACCGCGACCGGGCTCGCCGACCTGTCCAAGGTGCACGACTGGAACAAGGACTTCGTCCGCACCTCCGCCGCGGGCGTGCGCTACGAGGCCGTCGCCGCCGAGATCGACCGCGCGGTCCGCTTCATGGACGCCTGCGGGGTGCGCGACCACAACCTGCACCAGGTCGAGTTCTACGCCAGCCACGAGGCGCTGCTGCTGGACTACGAGCGCGCCATGCTGCGCCTGGACCTCGAGCGCGACCCCACCGGCGGGGAGGCCCCGAAGCTCTACGACCTGTCGACGCACTTCCTCTGGATCGGGGAGCGGACCCGCCAGCTCGACGGCGCGCACGTCGCGTTCGCGGAGCTGCTGGCCAACCCGATCGGCATGAAGATCGGCCCGACGACGACGCCCGACCAGGCCGTCGAGTACGTTGAGCGGCTCGACCCGCACAACCGCCCCGGCCGGCTGTCGCTCATCTCCCGGATGGGCAACGACAAGGTCCGCGACGTGCTCCCGGCGATCGTCGAGAAGGTCACCGCCTCGGGGCACAAGGTCATCTGGCAGTGCGACCCGATGCACGGCAACACCCACGAGGCCTCGACCGGCTACAAGACCCGGCACTTCGACCGGATCGTCGACGAGGTGCAGGGCTTCTTCGAGGTGCACCGCTCGCTCGGCACCCACCCCGGCGGCATCCACGTCGAGGTCACCGGCGAGGACGTCACCGAGTGCCTCGGCGGTGCGCAGCGGATCTCCGACACCGACCTCGCCGGCCGGTACGAGACCGCCTGCGACCCGCGGCTGAACACCCAGCAGAGCCTGGAGCTGGCGTTCCTCGTCGCGGAGATGCTGCGCGGCTGACCTGCCGTCCTCGATCAGTACCCGTCGATCAGTACCTCAGCGCTGTTCCGGCCGGTCCGGACCGCGCTCAAGTACTGATCGACGGGAAGCGGGCCGCCCGCATCCCGACGCGCGGGGCGCCCGGGATCAGGCGCCGGTGCTGGCCCGGGCCGCCAGGCGCGACGGCAGGCGGGGGGCGACGCCGTAGCCGTCGGCGCCGGCGAGCACCCCGGCCAGGCGCTGCGCGGCGGCCCGGCCGAGCTCCTCGGCGGGCAGCGCCACGCTCGTCAGCGCCGGCGCCGTCACCTGCGAGTACGGCAGATCGTCGAACCCGGCGACGGCGATGTCCCCCGGCACGTCCAGCCCGAGCCGGTGCGCGGCGGCGAGGACGCCGTAGGCCATCGTGTCCGCCGCCGCGACGACCGCGGTCGCCCCGCCCGCCCGCCAGCGCGGCAGTGCCTCGGCGCTGACGTCGGCGGCCGAGTCGAGGGTCAGCCCGGCCCGGGTGCCGTCGTCGAGGACCCGCAGGCCGTGCTCGGCGGCGACCCGGGACAGCAGCTCGCGGCGCACGGTGAAGGTGGCCGAGGGCGTCGACCCCTCCAGGTAGGCGATCGTCGTGTGCCCGGCCGCGGCGAGGTGCGCGACCAGCGCGCGCACGCCCGGCTCCAGGTCGAAGGTCACCGTGGCCGCGCGGCTCTCGAAACCGGGGGCGTCCATCAGGACCATCGGCGGGCCGCCGGGCTCGAGGTCGTCGAGGAAGGTCGGCGACGGCGCGTGCACCAGCAGCCCGGCCGGCCGGAACGCCGCGACCCGGCGGACGTCGTCGGCGCCGGGCTGTTCGCCGCCCTCGATCACCGACAGCATCAGCGGGTGCCTGCTACCCAGCGCCGCCCGGATCCCGGTGGTGACCCGCCCGAAGTAGGGGTTGGGGAGATCGGGGGCGAGCAGCACGACGAGGTCGGTGGTACCGCGGGCGAGCGAGCTCGCCGCGTGGTCGACCACGTAGCCCAGCTCGTCGACCGCGGCCCGGACCCGGTCGGTGATCACCTCCGACACCCGCCCACGCGACTTGCCGTTCACCACCAGCGACACGGTGGACACGCTCGTCCCCGCCCGCCGGGCCACCATCGCCGCCGTCACCCGCTGGCCCACCGGTCCTGCCATTGGGCGAGCGTACCCGGACGCGCCACACATCAAGCGCTTGACGTCATGCGCTTGACCAGTCACAGTCGACACGTCCGGAGCCCCGGACGGCCGCGACGACGAGGTAGGACACCGGAGATGACCGAGAAGATCGTCCTGGACTGCGATCCGGGCCACGACGACGCGATCGCGCTGCTGCTCGCCCACGGCGACCCGCGGATCGAGCTGCTCGCCGTCACCACGGTCGTCGGGAACCAGACGCTGGACAAGGTGACGCGCAACGCACTGTCGGTCGCGACCCTGGCCGGGATCACCGGCGTGCCGTTCGCGGCCGGCGCCGACCGCCCGCTGCTGCGGGAGATCGCCGTCGCCGCCGACATCCACGGCGAGTCCGGGCTGGACGGCCCGGAGCTGCCCGCCCCGGCGTTCACCACGGTGGACACCCACGCCGTGGACCTCATCGTGGAGACCGTGCTCGCCCACGAGCCGGGCACGGTCACCCTCGTCCCCACCGGCGGTCTGACCAACATCGCGCTCGCCGCCCGGCGCGCACCCGAGATCGTCGGACGGGTCAAGCGGGTGGTGCTGATGGGCGGCGGCGTCGCCGTCGGCAACCGGACCCCGGTGGCCGAGTTCAACATCGCCATCGACCCCGAGGCCGCCGCGATCGTGTTCGAGGCGGGCTGGGAGGTGGTCATGGTCGGGCTCGACCTGACCCACCAGGCGCTGGCCGGTCCCGAGGTGCGCCGCGCGATCCGCGCCGTCGGGACCGGCCCGGCGCGCTTCGTCGACGAGCTGCTCGACTTCTTCGCCGCCACCTACCGCGACGTGCAGGGCTTCGACGCCCCGCCGGTGCACGACCCGTGCGCGGTCGCCCACGTCATCGACCCCACGATCGTCCGGGCGTTCCCGATGCCGATCGTCGTCGAGACGGCGGGTCGGCACACCACCGGGATGACGGTCGCCGACCGGCGCGGTCCGGCCCCGCAGGGGTGCCGCACCCACGCCGCGCTGGAGCTCGACCACGCCCGCTTCTGGGAGCTGGTCGTGGACGCGCTGCGCGCCATCGGCGACCCCGCGCCCGCCCTCCTCGCCGCGACGGAGCAGATCGCATGACCACCCCCGACCGCCGCCCGGTCGTCACGCTCGTCGTGGCGGTGCTGGCCGCCTGCGTGGCGTTCCAGCTCAACGCCTCCATGCTCAGCCCCGCGCTGGTCACCATGGCCCGTGAGCTGGGCACCGACGACGCCACCGTCGGCCTGTCCCAGACGATGTTCTTCACCCTTGCGGCGATGTTCTCGCTGTTCCTGCCGCGGCTGTCCGACATCGCGGGGCGCCGCAGGGTGCTGCTGGTGATGCTCGCGGTCATGCTGGTCGGCAGCGTCGTCGCCGCCCTCGCCGTCAGCGTGCCGATGCTGTTCGCCGGTCGGATCCTGCAGGGCATCACCGGGCCGGTCGTCCCGATCTGCCTGCTCATGCTGCGCAGCGAGATCGCCGACCCGCGCCGCTACGGGGTCGTGCTCGGGCTGATCACCGCCGTCAACGGCGGCGTCGCCGGTCTCGACGCGCTGCTCGGCGGCTGGCTGGCCACCCACCACGGCTTCCGCTCGATCTTCTGGGTCATCGCCGCGGTCACCGTCGTCGCGCTGGTGCTCGTCGCCGTGTGGGGGGTGGAGTCCCGCCCCTCGGAGGGCGCCCGGATGGACTGGCGCGGGGTCGTGCCGCTGGTCGTCGCGGTCGGTGCACTGCTGCTGGCCTTCGACGAGGCCGCCGCGCTGTCCGACGCGAGCTGGGGTCTGGTCGTCGGGTACGCGCTGCTCGCCGTCGTCGCCGCCGTGGTGTTCTGGCGGCTGCAGGGCCGCACCGCGCAGCCGCTCGTCGCACCCGAGGACCTGCGCCGGCGCGCGACCTGGGCCACACTCGGCACCACGCTGCTGACCATGACCGGCGTGTTCGCCGTGGTCAACGGCCTGGTCGCCTCGATCGCCCAGAACCCCACGGCCGGGTTCGGGCTCGGCGCGGACCTCACCGCGCTGGCGCTGCTCGCCCCCTACGCCCTGATCGGCTGGCTGGTCGGGCCGTTCGCCGGTCGGCTGGCCCCGGTGCTCGGCTACCGCACGGTGCTGCGGGTCGGGCTGGCCGGCAGCGTCGTCGCCACCGTGCTGCTGGCGGTGGTGGGGGTGCACTCGTTCCCGGTGCTGGTCGTCGCGACGCTGCTGCTCGGCATCACCTACGCCGGCATCGCCAACATCATGCTCAACGGCCTGGGTGTGCTGCTCTCGCCCGCCGACCGGCCCGGCATGCTCCCCGGGCTCAACGCCGGCGCGTTCAACCTGGGCGCCGGGATCAGCTTCGTGGTGCTGCCCGCGGTGCAGGTCGCCGTCGGCGGTGTCGAGCAGACCGGGGTCGGCGGCTACGCCGCGGGCATGGGCGTCGGGGCCGCGTGCACCGCGGGCGCGTTCGCGCTGTCGCTGCTCATCCCGCGTCCGGCCGCGGCCGAGACCGGCGCCGCACACGACGCGGTGGACGCCCGATGAGCCGGGTCCTGGTCGTCGGCTCGCTCAACGCGGACCTGGTGGTGCGCACCGAGCGCTTCCCCGGACCGGGGGAGACCGTGGCCGGGGAGGACCTGACGGTGGGCCCCGGCGGCAAGGGGGCCAACCAGGCCGTCGCCGCCGCCCGGCTCGGGGCCGGTGCCGGGGTCGGCGTGGGCATGGTCGGCGCGATCGGCGACGACGACCACGGCCGCACCGTGCGCGACGCCGTCGCCGCCGCGGGTGCCGACGTCGACCGGGTCGCGGTGCGGGCCGGCACGGCCACCGGCACCGCGGTCATCACCGTCGACGCCGCGGGCGACAACACGATCGTCGTCTCGCCGGGGGCCAACGCCACCCTGGGGCCGGAGGACCTGCCCGCCTTCGACGACGTCGCAGTGCTGACGCTGTGCCTGGAGATCCCCACCCCGACGGTGCTGGCCGCCGCCCGCGCCGCCGGGACCACCGTGCTGCTCAACCTCTCGCCGTACGCCCCGGTGCCCCCGGAGCTGCTCGACGCCACCGATGTGCTCGTCGTCAACGAGCACGAGGCCGCGCTGCTGGGGGAGCACCCGGTGCCCCGGTCGGTGGTGACACGCGGGGCCGCGGGGTGCGAGGTCCACGACGCCGACCGCGATACGGTGTCCACAGTGGAAGCGATGCGGGTCGAGCCGGTGGACACCACCGGCTCGGGCGACGCGTTCCTCGCGGCCGTCGCCGTGCGGCTCGCCGCCGGGGACGACCTGGTCGACGCGGCCCGCTATGCCGTGCGCGCCGGTGCCCTCGCGGTGACCGTCGCCGGGGCGCAGCTGCCGCCCGTCGGCGACGACGAGCGCATCCGCTTCGGGCTGTAGGCCCCACGAACGCCGGTGTCCCGGCCGGACCGCCATCCGGCCGGGACACCGGTTCCCGTCCCGCCGGGTTCCGGGCCGCGGCCGGTGTCCACGCGGTGTGTCGCCCGGCCCGGAGCATCCGGCCTAGAGCACCCGTCGCGGAGCATCCGGCTCGGAGCGCCCGGATCCGAGGGCCGGGCTCAGAGGACGGTGAGCGTGATGGTGTCGCCCGGTTCGGCGTCGCTGCCCGCTCCCGGGTCCTGCCCGATGACGCGCCCGTCGCGGCGGCCGAACGGGAAGCCGCGCTCGACGTCGACGTCGAAGCCCGCCTGGCGCAGCAGGTCCGCGGCCTCGTCGGCGCGCATGCCGATCACGAACGGCACCGAGGTGGGGCCCGGCTCCGCGGTGGGCGGCGTGGTCGTCGGGGGCGGGGCGGGTTCGGCGCCGCGACTGGTGACCAGGGTGACCGCCGCGCCGCTCGCCAGCCGGGTCCCGGCGGGCGGGTCGGTCCGGATGACCGCCCCGGCCGGCACCTCGGTGCTGTACTCCGCCGCGGTCGTGGACTGCACCGGGGTCAGCCCGGCGCGGCGCACCGCGTCCTCGGCGGTGGCCACGGCGCTGCCGGCCGGCACGTCGGGGACGGCGGGCCGGCCGGTGGAGACGACCAGGGTGACCGTGGTGCCGCGCAGCACGCGGGTCTCCGGCGCCGGGTCGACCTGGGCGACCCGGTCGGGGGCCACCTCGTCGTCGGCGCGTTCGGTGACGGTCGGGGTCAGGTCGGACTCGGCGACCAGCGCGGTCGCCTGCTCCCGGTCCATGCCGGTGACCGCGGGCATCGTGGTCCAGCGGCCGGACCCGAGCCACCAGGCGCCCGTCCCGGCCAGTGCGGCCAGCAGCAGGAGCAGCACCATCCACAGCGCGAATACCCGGCGGCCACGACGGCGGCGCCCGGCCAGCTCCTCGCGGGTCATCGGCTCCGGCTGACCGGCGGGGGTGACGGCGGTGCCGTGCGCGCCGCGGGCCCTGGTCTGCACCCGGGTGCCGCCGGGGCCCGGCGCGGCCGCGTCGAGCGGCCGGTGCCGCAGCGGTCCGGCGGGGAGGGTGGCGCCGTCGTCGGGGGGCGGCGGGCCGGGCGGTCGCGGCGTCGCGGTCCGGGGCAGGCCCAGCCGGTCGGCCATGTCCAGCAGCTCGCGGCGGAAGTGCTCCGCGTCGACCGGGCGCTGCTCCGGGTCCCGCGAGGTGGCCCGGGCGACGAGCGCGTCCACGGCCGGTGGCAGGCCCGGGACCAGCGCCGACGGCGGCGGCACGTCCTCGTTCACGTGCCGGTAGGCCACCGACAGCGGGTTGTCGGCGGTGTAGGGCGGCTGCCCGGTCAGCATCTCGTAGAGCACGACGCCGGCGGCGTAGACGTCGCTGCGGCCGTCGGCGCGGCCGGACACGACCTGCTCGGGGGAGAGGTAGGCCATCGTCCCGAGGAGCATCCCCGCGTGGCTGACCCCGGCCTCGGCGGCCGCGGTGAGCAGGCCGAAGTCGGCCACCTTCACCTCGCCGCCGGAGGAGATCAGCACGTTCTCCGGCTTCACGTCGCGGTGCACCATGCCGAGCCGGTGCGCGCGGGCCAACCCGGCGAGGACCGGCTCCAGCACCCGCACCGCGGCGGGGAGCCCGAGTGCGCCGCGGGCGCGCAGCACGTCGCGCAGGGTGCCGCCGTCGACCAGCTCCATGACGACGAACAGGCTGGCCTCGCCCAGCGGGCCCGCCGGGACGGTGCCCCGGTCGTAGACGGCGACGACGCACGGGTGGTCGATCCGCGCCGCCAGGCGGGCCTCCCGGTCGAACCGGGTGCGGAAGGCGTGGTCCCCGGCCATCCTCGGGTCCATCACCTTGATCGCGACGGCGCGTTCGAGACGGGTGTCGGTGCCGTGGTGCACCGTCGACATGCCGCCGCGGGCCAGCACCGGGCCGACCCGGTAGCGACCGTCGAGCAGCACCTCGCCGGGGCCGTCGGCGGCGAGCCGCCCGGCCCCACCCGGGGTGCCGGGGGCGGCCGGACCGGACGGTGAGCTCATCGCGGGTCAGGTTACCGGTGGGGATCCCGGCGCTCGTGCAGGTGGTCGGCGCCGGGGCCGCCGTGCCGGTCGGTGCGGTGGGCGTCGCCGCCGCCCGGGGCGGTGTGGGACAGTGTCCGGCTGTGAACGAGTCCCTCCCCGCCGCTGTCACCGAGGAGACGCTGAGCGTCGCCGAGGTGGCCGACCGCCTGTCGATCCCCGTCTCCCGGGTGCACCAGCTCGTCCGCGACGGGCAGCTCCTGTCCTTCAAGGAGGGGCACGACGTCGTCGTCCCCGCGGCGCTGCTCGACCGGGACGGCGTCGTCCGCGGGCTGCCGGGCACGATCGTCGTCCTGCGGGACGGCGGCTACGACGACCACGCGATCCTGACCTGGCTGTTCAGCGAGGAGGAGTCGCTGGACGGCGCCCCGATCACCGCGCTGCGCGCGGGCCGGCACAAGGAGATCAAGCGCCGCGCCCAGGCCATGGCCTTCTGACCGCCGCCCCGCGGTCTGACCGGTGCCCTGCGGGGCGCGGCCCGTCAGGCGCGGGCGCGGTGGACGCGGTCGCGCGCCAGCTGGCTCCCGCGGGCGGCCAGCGCCCGGCCGAGCCGGGGCAGCGCGACGGCGGCCCGGCGCCGGTTCGACACCGCGACCCGGCGGGTCAGGACGTCGTAGCCGGCGTCGGCGATCTCGTCGAGGATCTCCGCGTACAGCACCCGGGCGGCGCCGACGCAGGCCCGCGACACCGGCTCCAGCATCGGGATCCCCGGGTCGGCCCGGCGGTAGGTGGCCCGGGTCCGGGCGACCAGGTGGGCCAGGGCGCGGCGGATCCGTGGGTCCGGGCGCCCGGTGCGCCGGCTCCAGGCCAGCAGCTCCCGGTCGACCCCGAACGCGGCGAGCTCGTCGGCGGGCAGGTACACCCGGCCGCGGTCGAGGTCCTCGCCGACGTCGCGCAGGAAGTTCGTGATCTGGAACGCCACGCCCAGCAGCGCGGCGTGCGGCTCGGCCTCGGCCCGCGGCACGACGGTCCCGAGCACCGGCAGCGTCTGCAGCCCGATCACCGCGGCCGAGCCGTGCACGTAGACGGCCAGCTCGTCGTCGGTGGCGTAGTCGGTGACGGACAGGTCCATCCGCATCGAGACCATGAAGTCCCGGAACAGTGACGCGTCGAGGTCGTGGCGGCGCGCTGTCTCGGCGACGGCGATGACCTCGGGCCTGCTGCCGGGCAGTGGCGCGCCCGCCAGCGCGGCCGCCAGCTCGGCGTCGAGCGCGTCGAGCCGGGTGTGCGGGTCCCCGCCGCCCGCGCCGTCGGGGTCGTCGACGATCTCGTCGGCGAAGCGCGCGAAGCCGTAGAGGGCGTGGATGTCGACCCGTCGCTCCGGGGGCAGCAGCCGGGTCGCGAGGAAGTAGGTGCGCCCGTGCTCGGCGTGCAGCGCCCGGCAGGCGGCATAGGCCGCGCGCAGCTGCGGGTCGGTCAGGCCGGCGGCGTCGAGCTCGACGCGCCCGGCCCGCTCAGCCGCGGACGGCCGCATCGTCGGTGGGCGGCTGGGTCGCGGGCCCTGTCGCGGGTTGTGTCACGGCCGGGGCCGGGGCCGGGGCCGGCGACGGCGTGCTCCGGCGCAGGCCGAGCGGGTCCGGCCGCAGCAGCGACACCGCGGCCAGGACACCGGCCAGGGCGCAGGCCAGCAGGTAGTGCGGCACGTAGAGGGCGGTCTCGCCGTCGGGGAAGTACACGATCATCAGCCAGATCGAGCCGAACACGACCCACTGCAGCCCGCGGGCGCTCCACGGGGTCATCGCGAGCAGGCAGAACCCCCAGCTCAGGTACCACGGCAGTGTGGTGGGGGAGAGGACCGCGGCCAGCGCGAGGGCGATCGCCGCGTTGCGCACCGCGACCCGCGGGTCGTTGCGGCCGCGCCACCACAGCAGTGCGATCAGTGCGGCCATCACCAGCGCGCCGATGAACCGGAACGTGTCGACGAACGCCTGGGAGTTCACCTCCTCGGCGAACATCCCGGCCACGCTCGCGGTCGCCTGCCCGACGGCGGTCGGCACCGACAACCAGTTCACGATCATCGAGGGGGCGCTGAGCGCGGGCAGCCAGCCCAGCCCGAGACCGGTGAGCCAGGTGGCCCCGCCGAACACGACGCCGAACACCGCCACCGACGGCACCCCGGCCCGGACCAGCCGCGACCAGAACCCGCCGGAGAGCTTCGCCGCCCACACGAGCACCAGGAACGGCAGCACGATCCCGGCCGAGGCCTTGACCGCCATCGCCAGCGACGCGACGACGATCGCCCACACGAACCGCTCCCGCAGCGCCAGCAGCGCCGCCAGCGGCAGCAGGCCGACGACCAGCAGGTCGTTGTGCACCCCGCCGACCATGTGCACGACCATCACCGGGTTCGCCACCGCCAGCCACAGCGCGACCGCGGGACGCCCGCCCAGGCGCCGGGTCAGCGCGGGCAGCACCGCGACGAGCAGCAGCAGCCCGGTGACCAGGCTCAGCCGCATCAGCACGACGCCGAGCAGCACGTTCTGGCCGGCGAGCAGGACCACGCCCTGGGCGAGCAGGATGAACAGCGGCCCGTAGGGGGCGGGGGTGTCCTGCCAGAAGAAGTGGACGTTGTCGGTGAAGATCCCGCCCATGGTGTCCGGCCCGACGACGTACGGGTCGTACCCGGCCAGCGGCAGCGCGCCCTGGGCGAGGTAGCTGTAGGGGTCGCGGGTGAACAGCGGCGCCGTGACCAGCATCGGCAGCATCCACACCGCGGCCGTCGTCAGCACCGCGCGGCCGCCGGCGCTGCGGGCGAGCACGGCGCGGCCCAGCCGCACCCACGCCCACACCATCAGCACCAGGCCGACGTAGATCACGATCGTCGCGAGCATCGCGCCGTGGCCGTAACGCCAGAACGACAGGGCCGAGTTGCCGATCACCGGGTCCCGCATCGGGATCCCGCCGCCGCCGAACGAGCCGAGGAACATCAGCACGGTCCCGGCCAGCCCCAGCAGCAGGATGCCCCGCGGCGGCGAGCCGAGCCGCTCGACCGGACCGGGCCCGGCGGGCCGCGGGGTGGCGGGCGGGGGCAGGACCCGGCCCGCGCCGGGGGCCGGCGTCACCGGTTCGGGAGCCGCCGGGCGGGGGAGCGGGGGCGAGGGCTGAGCCGTCATCGTGTCCGTGTGTGCTGGTCGGGCGTCGTCCGGTGTCATGATTCCACGCCCCTCGACGCTCCTACTCGGCGCCCGCCCGCAGTGGCCGTCGTCAGTGCCGACCCTCAGCGACCCGTGCGTGCCCCGACCCCGTGCCCGGCGCGCTCGGCCGGGCGCGGACCGGTGATCCGCTCCGCCGCCAGCCGCCCGGAGATCAGCACCGGCGGGATCCCGACGCCGGGGGTCGTGCCGCACCCGGCGAGCACCGCGTTCGCCGTCCCGCGGACCAGGTTGCGCGGCCGGAACGGGCCGGTCTGGGCCAGCGTGTGCGACGCCGAGAACGGCGTGCCCGCCGCCATCCCGGCGGCCGCCCAGTCCTGCGGGGTCCACATCCGGGTCCAGCTCGGCTCCGCCGAGGAGTCCACCAGGCCGCGGTCGGCGAGCACCCCGAACAGCTCCTCGGCGTAGGCCGGGCCGACCCGGTCCCAGTCGATCCCGGGCGCCACCGCGGTGTTCGGGCAGGGCGCGAGCACGCTCATGACCTCGCGCCCGTCGGGCTGCAGCGACGGGTCGGTCAGCCCGGGCCGGGTGACCAGCAGCGACGGGTCGGACATCAGCCGGCCCTCGTCGATGATCTCGCGGAAGGTGCCCTCCCAGGAGCCGCCGAAGGAGATCGTGTGGTGGTGCTGCGCGGTGCCCGGGGCGGGGGCGGGCATCCCCGCGTGCACGACGACGGCGCTGGGCGACCAGCGCAGCCCGACCGGGCGTCGCGGCGCCCCGCCGAGCAGCGCGTAGGCCGCGGGCAGCTCGGGGGTGAGCACGACCGCGTCGCACGGGGTGCGCGACTCGTCGGTGCCGTCGGGGCCGGTGTGCCGGACCGCGGTGACCCGGTCGCCGGAGCGGTCCAGGCCGGTCACGGTGCGGCCGTAGTGGATCTCCGCGCCCGCGTCGGCGGCCGCGCCGGCCAGCGCGGTCCCCATCATCCGCATGCCGCCGCGGGGGAAGTACACGCCCGCGATCGTGTCCATGTAGGCGATCACGCCGTAGGCGCCGAGCGCGTCGCGCGGGGAGACCCCGGCGTAGAGCGCCTGGAAGGAGAACACCCGGCGCAGTCGCTCGTCGGGCAGGAAGCGGTCGATCCGCCGCCCGAGCCGTCCGAACCCGCCGAGCGCGGCGAGCCGGGCCAGGTCGGGGCCGAGCAGCGACAGCGGCGAGTCCATGTTCGCGCCGATGAAGTGGTCCATCTCGGCGCGGTAGAGGTCGGTGAGCCAGCGACGCAGCCGTCGGTACCCGGCCGCGGAGTCCGGGCCGCAGGTCTCGCGGATCTCGTGCTCCATGGCGGCGGCGTCGGTGTGCACCGCGATGGCCGAGCCGTCGGCGAACTCGGCCCGGTAGGCCGGGTCGAGCCGGACGAGGTCGAGCCGGTCCGCGGTGGTCTCGCCGACGGCGGCGAAGGCGGAGTCCAGCAGCTCCGGCATGGTCAGCACGGTCGGGCCGGTGTCCAGGGCGTAGGTCCCGTGGGCGTCGGTCACGTCGAGCCGTCCGGCGCGGCCGCCGGGGACGCTCTCCCGCTCGACGACCGTGACCCGGCGGCCCGCGCCCAGCAGGTGCAGCGCGGTCGACAGCCCCGCCAGCCCCGCCCCCACGACGACGACGTGGTCGGAGGGCCCCTCGATCCGCCGCATCCCGCTCACCACGCCCGTCGGGTGGCGCGCTCGGCCAGCTCGAACAGGTGCGACCGGCCCGGTTCGGCGACCGGTGCGGAGTCGAGCGCGTCGAGCGCGGCGCCGGTGAGGGCGGCGATCCGCTGCTCCACCGACTGCACCGCGCCCAGCTCGGACAGCGCGGAGCGGGCCCGGTCCAGGCTCGCGGCGTCCAGGTCGGGGTCGCCGAGCGCGGCGAGGACGACGTCGGCGGCGGCCCGGTCCCCGCGCTGCTCGGCCCGCTGCAGGGCCGCGGCGACCAGCAGGGTCCGCTTGCCCTCGCGCAGGTCGTCCCCGGCGGGCTTGCCGGTGACCCGGGGGTCGCCGAACACGCCGAGCAGGTCGTCGCGCAGCTGGAACGCGACCCCGATGTCGGCGCCGTAGCGCCGGTAGGCCGCGACGACCCGCGGGTCGGCCCCGGCGATCGCCGCGCCCAGGTGCAGCGGCCGCTCCACGGTGTAGGCGGCGGTCTTGAAGCGGTCGATGGTCAGCGCGGTCGACTCCGCGGTGTCCCCGGAGGCCTGCGCCAGCACGTCGAGGTACTGGCCGGACAGCACCTCGGTGCGCATCGCCCGCCACGGCTCGGCGGCGCGGGTGTGGGCTCCCTCGGGCAGCGGTGCGGCGTGGAACATGTCGTCGGCCCACACCTGGGCCAGGTCCCCGACGAGGATCGCGACGGCGGCACCGAACCGGGCCGGCGGGCCCGACCAGCCGTTCGCCGCGTGCATCCTGGCGAACTCCACGTGCACCGTCGGCCGGCCGCGCCGGGTGGAGGAGGCGTCCATCAGGTCGTCGTGGACCAGCGCGCACGCCTGGATCAGCTCCAGCGACGCGATCGCGCTCAGCACGCCCTGGGCGTGCGGGTCGGCCGGGTCGCCACCCGCGCCCCGCCAGCCCCACCAGGCGAAGGTGGGCCGCAGCCGCTTCCCACCGCCCAGGACGAACCCGGCCAGCGCGTCGGCGGCCTGTACGACGACCGGGTCGATGCCCGACACCTCGGCGCGCCGGCGGTCCAGGTACCCGGCCAGCACCCGTTCCACGTGCTGGGGCAGCGCGTCGTCCAGGGGGGCCGGACCGGTCGTGGACGGGCCGGGGGACCCGGACGGACCGGACGGTGCGGACACGGGGGAGACGGGGTCTGCCACGTCGACCAGGCTATCGGTGCGCCGGGGACCCGGCCCGTCGATGCGGTGGTGGTGCACGTCATGGCCGCTCGGGGGCGGTGCGGACCCTTCGGCGGACGACCGGTGGGTCCTGCGCCCCGTAAGGTCGTCGCCGTGACGACGAGTTCCGCATCCACGGTGACCGAACGGATCAGCGTCGACCGCCCCTTCTTCGCGGTGGAGTTCTTCCCGCCGAAGGACGACCAGGGCGAGGCGGAGCTGTGGCGCGCCATCCGTCGCCTCGAGGTGCTGGACCCCGCCTACGTCTCGGTGACCTACGGCGCGGGCGGCTCCAGCCGCGACCGGACCGTCCGCACGGTCGAACGGATCGCCACCGACACCACGCTCTGCTCGATGGCGCACCTGACCGCCGTCTCGCACTCCACCGACGAGCTGCGCCACGTGATCGGGTCGCTGGCCGCCGCGGGTGTCCGCAACATCATGGCGCTGCGCGGGGACCCGCCCGGCGACCCGCTCGGCGAGTGGGTCGCCCACCCCGAGGGACTCGAGTACGCCGACCAGCTGGTCGCGCTGATCAAGCGGTCCGGCCCGTTCTGCGTGGGCGTCGCCGCGTTCCCCTACGGCCACCCGCGCTCGGCCGACCTCGACGCCGACACCGAGCGGCTCGTCGGGAAGTTCCGGGCAGGGGCGGAGTTCGCCGTCACCCAGCTGTTCCTGGAGCCCGAGGGCTTCCTGCGGCTGCGTGACCGGGTCGCCGCCGCCGGGTTCGACCAGCCGATCATCCCCGGCATCATGCCGCTGACCTCGGAGAAGACCTTCCGCAAGGGTCCGGAGCTGTCCGGCTCGCCGCTGCCGGGAGCACTGGTGGAGCGGCTCGCGCCCTACTCCGGCGACGCGGCGGGGTTCCGCGCCGCGGGGATGGAGGTCACCGGCGAGCTGTGCGAGCGGCTGCTCGCCGAGGGCGTCCCCGGGATCCACTTCTACTGCCTCAATCGGTCCACGGCGACGACCGAGCTGGTCGAGCGGCTCGGGCTGGCACCGCGCCACGAGGGGGCCCGGCACTCCACCCCGGCCTGACCCCGCGCCGCAGCGCCCGTGCCGGTCCGACGGCCGGGCCGGTGGTCAGGCCGGGCGCACCAGGTGCAGGTCCGGGGCCGGTCGGGCGCCCGTCGGCCCGACGTCGGCCCAGGTCGTCTTGCCGCCGCGGTGCGGGCGCACCCCCCAGCGCTGTGCGAGCCGGCCGACGATCTGCAGCCCGCGCCCGCGGGTGGCGGTGGGGTCGTGGGGCTGCTCGCGTCCGCGGACGACCGAGCCGTCGCGGACGCGCAGCCGCACCGCGCCGTCGCGCACCCGGGCGGTCACCAGCATCGGGGTGTGCGCGTGGTCGATGCCGTTCGCGACCAGCTCGTGCAGCACGAGTGCCGCGTCGTCGAGGGTCGAGTCGTCCACCAGCGGCGTCAGGAACCGCGTCAGCTCGTGCCGGGCCGCGCGGCACGCGGCCGCGTCGGGCTCCACCCTCAGGGTCCAGGACTGCGCGGTCACGGCCCGCCCCCTCCCCGTCCTGTCGGGTCGTGCCACCCGACCTGAACGGGTTACCCGATGTGCCCCCCTCGCACACGCGCGCGGTCACCCACC
This sequence comes from Pseudonocardia sp. Ae717_Ps2, assembly GCF_001932475.1. Taxonomy (NCBI): domain Bacteria; kingdom Bacillati; phylum Actinomycetota; class Actinomycetes; order Pseudonocardiales; family Pseudonocardiaceae; genus Pseudonocardia; species Pseudonocardia sp. Ae717_Ps2. The sequence goes on along the minus strand of NZ_MCIS01000001.1, from coordinate 3,692,579 downwards.
CGTGGGCCGCCCGGAGCGGGTACGGTCACAGATCCGACGCGTAGAGCCAACTGCGCGTGCCCGCAGCTGCGAGCACGACGTGGAGGCTCCGCTTGCGCATTGCCGTCATCCGTACCCCCGAGGTCCCGAGAACGTGCGGCGCGGGAATCACCGCCGCCTCGCTGGCCGCCGCCGGGCACACCGTCCGGGTGTTCACCGACGTCCCCGACGACCCGGACCTGGTCGCCCGGGCCGGCAGCGACGCACTGCGCGTACAGCCGTGGGACGCCGGGCAGGACACCGCACTGGCCGCGGCGTGGTCCGACGACCCGCCCCAGGTGGTGCACGCGATCGGTCTGCGCGCCGGGGTCGCCGCCGCCGCGACCGGGGTGCCGGTGGTGCAGGTCTACCCGCCCGACACCCCGGGCCCGGCCGTGGTTCCCGCGGCCCGTACCTGGTCGTCGCCGGAGGTGGCCCGGGTGCTGGCCTCCAGCGAGGAGCAGCACACCGCCCTGCTGCGCCACGGGGTGCCGCGGGCGGCGTTGCGGACCGTGCCGACCGCCGTCGACACCGACGCCTTCACCCCCGACGGCCCGGCGCTGCGCCGGGGCGAGCGGCCGCGGCTCCTCGCGGTCGGCTCGCTGGCCGACGGTGCCGGGGTGGACACGGTGATCCGGGCGCTGGCCCGGATCCGCACCGCCGAGCTGCTGGTCGCCGGCGGCGCGGCGGGCCAGGACCCCGACCGCGCGCGCCTGTTCGGCATCGCCCGCGAGGCCGGAGTCGCCGGACGTGTCCGGTTCCTCGGGCCGGTCGAGGGTGACCTGCTCCCGCGGCTGCTGCGCTCGGCCGACGTCGTGGTCGCCGCGCCGGAGCACGACGTCGGGGTCGGGGCGGTCCTGCAGGCGATGGCGTGCGCGCGACCGGTCGTGGCGACAGGGGTGGGCGGGCTGCGCGACGTCGTCGTCGACGGGGTGACCGGGATGCTGGTCCGCCCGGCCCGGCCGGCCGAGCTGGCGGTCGCGCTGCGCGGCGTGCTCGGCGACGACGCCCTGCGCGTCGGGTTCGGGATCGCGGGCCGGGACCGTGCGGTGTCACGGTTCGACCGGGTGCGGATCGCCCAGGCCCTGACCGCCGTCTACGGCGAGCTGGTCGGCGAGCCGGTCGTCGAGCCTTCCGAGGACGACGACCCCGAGGCCCGCACGCCGGTGGGCGCCCTGGGCTGACCCGGCGGCCGTGCTCCCCGGCACCTACGCGGCTCCCTGGCACCTACGCGGCGTCGCGGATCGCGCACGCACCGTCGGTATGGGGCTCGGTGTCCGGTACCGCCTGCGCCGTGCGAGTGGTCATCCGCGTGACTGGTGAGCGACGCTAAGCATCAGCTCCTACCGTGATCGGCATGCGCACAGCCGACGATCAGTGGGACATCACCAGCAGCGTGGGCGCCACCGCCCTGGCCGTCGCCGCGGGGCGGGCACTGGAGACCCGCCGCCCCGACCGACTGGTCGACGATCCGTACGCCCAGCGGTTCGTCGATGCGGCCGGGACGCTGTCGGCCGTGCCGCAGGACCCGGACGACCCCGCCGACCCGTGGGTCGTGCAGGCCGGCTACCAGGGCGTGCGCTCCCGCTTCTTCGACGAGGCCCTCACCGGCGCCGGGACGACCCAGGTCGTGCTGCTCGCCGCGGGACTCGACGCGCGGGCCCTGCGGCTGCCGTGGCCCGCCGGGACCACGGTGTTCGAGGTCGACCAGCCGAAGGTGCTGGACTTCAAGGACGGGGTCGTCGCCGAGGCGGGGATCACGCCGACCGCGCGCCGGGTCACCGTGCCGGTCGACCTGCGCCACGACTGGCCCGCCGCGCTCACCGCCGCCGGTTTCGACCCGGCCCGGCCGACCGCCTGGCTGGCCGAGGGGCTGCTGCCCTACCTGCCCGCCGACGCCGAGCAGCTCCTGTTCGAACGGGTGCACGCGCTGTCGGCGCCGGGCAGCCGGATCGCCGTCGAGCACTTCGGCGACCAGGTGGAGCGGATCGCGGACGACCCGTCGTTCCGGGTGGCCGCCCAGGAGATGCTGCCCGGCACCGACGTCCGCGAGCTGTTCTTCGCCGAGCCCCGGACCGAGCCCTGCGACGCCTGGCTGCGCCGCCACGGCTGGACGGTCACGGCCCGTACGGCCCGCGACGTCGCCGCGGACTACGGGCGACCGCTGGGCGGCACGGCCGTCGACATCCTCGGCGCGACGACGCTGCTGTGGGCCGACCGGCCCTGAGCGGCGGGCTCAGCGCGCGGCGCGGGCGTCGACGAGCAGGGCGAGGTGCAGCGTCGTCCGCACCTCGGGGTCGGTGAGGTCGAGGTCCAGCAGGGCGGACAGGCGGCGCAGCCGGGCGTAGGCCGCCGGGCGGCCCACCCCGAGCCTGCGGGCGACGTCGGCGACGACCCCGCCGGCGTCGACCAGGGCCCACAGGGTGTCCCGGGCGTCGGTCCGCGCGGCCGCGGGCAGTGCGCCCACCGGGCCGAGGACGTCCGCGGCGAAGCCGAGCAGATGGGGGTCGTCGCCGAGGCGGTGCACCAGCCCGCGCAGCGCGGGCACCCGGACGGGGCCGCGGCCGCCGGTCGCGGCGTGGGCGGCCGCGTCCTCGCGGGCCCTGCGCAGCAGGTCCGGCAGGTCGGCGACGGAACCGGGCCCGGCCGTCGCCGCGGCCGCCGTGGCGGGCAGCGCGGCGAGCAGCGGGCCGCCGTCGCCGGGGACGAGCACGACGAGCTCGCCGGGTGCGGGGGAGGCCACCGTCGCCGCCGGTGCGACGACGGCGAGTGCCGCCTCGAGGCCCTGCTCCGGGGGGTGGTCGCCGGTCGCGCGCAGCGCCACCACCGACAATCCGACGGCGGTGTCCAGCCCGGCGGCGCGGGCGCGCACCGCCAGCCGTCCTGCGTCGGACGGGACCGCGGCGGCCAGGTCGGCGACCAGCGCGTCGCGGGCGGCGCGCAGCAGGACCACCGGGTCCGGGTCGAGCAGCGACACCGCGTCCGCGGCGGCGTCGAGCACCGCGCGGACCCGGTCGGCGGTGCCCGGCGTCGGCCGTGACGGCACCGTCAGCCGCCCCCACCGCGCGCCCGGCCGCCCGACCGGCGCGGTCGCCCAGCCCTCGGGCCCGGCGGGCCCGGCGAGGCGCGAGCGCGCCACCCAGTCCCGCAGATCCGGATCGCCCGCCGTGAGCAGGACCCGGTGCGCGAGGTCCTCGCACACCACGGGCGCGTCGATCCGGCGGGCCAGCTCGTCGACCACGCGCTCGGGCCCCACCCGGTGCAGGGCGAGCGACCGGAACGCGGCCTCGGCGCCCGGCGGCCCGGGGAGGTCGTCGCCGCGGTCGACGATCTCCCCCAGCACGCCCGCGACGATCTCGGCGAAGCGCACCGTGCGGCGCAGCTCCACCAGTGGGAACCCGGCCGCGCGGGCGGCCTGCACCAGCCCGGCGGGTAGCGACGGCAGCTGCTGCCCGATCTCGACGACCAGCCCGACCGCCCCGGCGGCCCGCAGCGCGTCGACGTAGCGGGCGGGGACGGTGGTGGGGTCGGCCACCGGCATCCCCACCGACAGCACCAGCACCCCCGGGGGCAGCGTCCCGGCCGGGTCGGCGACCTCGCTGACGTGCACCCAGCGCACCGGGGTACCCAGCGCCGCCCGCCCGGCCCGGACGGCCGGTGCCCCCGCCCGGACCTCCGGACGGGCCAGCACGTCGGCGATGGTCGGGTGCACCGGGGATCCACTCCGTTCGCCGGAAGGCTCGGGACGATACGGATCGTATCCCTGACCGGAGCCCTCGCGGCGCCGACGATCGGAGGTGTCCACGCCGCTACCGAGGGAGCCCCACGTGACCGCCGTCGAGAACCCGACCCGGACCGAGGCCGGTGCCACCCCGGACGCGCCCGCCCTCTCGCCGCACGCCGACGCGGCGGGCCGGCACCTCTGGATGCACTTCGCCCGGATGCACGGCCGCGACGGCGCGAACCCGATCCCGGTCATCACCCGTGGCGAGGGCGTGCACCTGTGGGACGACCGCGGACGCCGGATCCTCGACGGCCTCGCCGGCCTGTTCGTCGTCCAGGCCGGGCACGGGCGGCGCGAGCTGGCCGAGGTCGCCGCCCGGCAGGCGTCGGAGCTGGCGTTCTTCCCGGTCTGGGGCTACACGACCCCACCCGCGGCCGAGCTCGCCGAGCGGCTGGCCCATCTCGCCCCCGGCGACCTGAACCGGGTCTTCTTCACCTCCGGCGGCGGCGAGGCCGTCGAGAGCGCCTGGAAGGTGGCCAAGCAGTACTTCAAGCTCCGCGGCCGCCCGCTCAAGCACAAGGTGATCTCCCGGGCGACGGCCTACCACGGCACCACGCACGGGGCGATGGCCGTGACCGGGCTGCCTGCGATGAAGAAGGACTTCGAGCCGCTGGCCCCCGGCGGGTTCCGCGTGCCCAACACCAACCTCTACCGCCACCCCGAGTTCGACGGCGACGCCGAGGCGCTGGGCCGCTGGGCCGCCGACCGGATCGAGGAGGCCATCGCGTTCGAGGGCGCCGACACCGTCGCCGCGGTCGTGCTGGAGCCGGTGCAGAACTCCGGCGGCTGCCTGACCGCGCCGCCGTCGTACTTCGCCCGGGTCCGCGAGATCTGCGACCGGCACGACGTGCTCCTCGTCGCCGACGAGGTGATCACCGGCTTCGGCCGCCACGGCGTCCCGTTCGCCAGCGCGAAGTTCGGGTTCACCCCGGACATCATCACCTGCGCGAAGGGCATGACCTCGGGCTACGGGCCGCTGGGCGCGATGATCGCCTCGGAGAAGGTGATCGAGCCGTTCCTCGCCCCCGGCGTGACGTTCCCGCACGGCTACACCTGGGGCGGGCACCCGGTCTCCGCCGCCGTCGCGCTCGCGAACCTCGACCTCATGGAGCGCGAGGACCTCTACGGCAACGTCGCGTCCCACGCCGACGCGTTCGGCGCGACCCTCGGCCGGCTCCGCGACCTGCCGATCGTCGGTGACGTCCGCGGCGACGGCTACTTCTGGGCGATCGAGCTCGTGCGCGACCGGGAGACCCGGGAGACCTTCGGCCCGCAGGAGCGGGAGCGGCTGGTGCGCGGCTTCCTCCCCGGTGCGCTGTTCGAGGCGGGCCTGTACTGCCGGCCCGACGACCGCGGGGACGTCGTGATCCAGCTGGCACCGCCGCTGATCGCCGGCCAGGCCGAGTTCGACGAGATGGAGCAGATCCTGCGGCACGTGCTCACCGAGGCGGCGGAGGTCGTATGAGTTCGTAGGGACCCGCCGCGTCGGGTTGTTGACCAACCGGCGGGTAACTAGGTTGAACGCGCAGGCGCCGCACCGCGGCGGGGCATGCGACGGGGGGCTCCATGACGACCGACGACCTCACCGGCGGACGCGAGGTCGTCGTGACCCAGGCCCGGTCGCACACCGAGCGCGGCATCCTGCGGCGCTGGGCCGAGGAGCACCACCCGGGCGCGAGGGTCGTCGGGATCGGGCCGAACGGCGAGGTGCCCTCCGCCCTGGGGGAGGCCCTGCACGGCGACGACACCGTGATCGTCCCCGCCCGCGTGGCCTGGGTGACCCCCGAGCCGGAGGACAGCGGCGCGGTCGGCAAGCTCACCGGCCTCGCGACCTCGGCCGTCATGCGGATGGCCTGGTCGCCGCTGCACCCCTCGATGGCCCGGCACCGCCCGGACGCGGCGCGGGTCGTCGTGGGGGAGGCCGCGACCGTCGCCGACCTGGTGTCGCGGTTCGTCGCCCAGGAGAGCGGGCGGCCCGGCAGCAACGGCTTCACCCGCTTCGTCGCCCGCCAGGCCGTGCTGGCCTGCGACCGGGCGGAGCGGCGGATCCTCGGCGACCGCTACAAGGTGCCGCGCCGGATGGTCGAGCAGATCACCTCCTCGTCGCGGTTCGCGGCGCTGGTCGACCGGCTCGCCCGGCAGACGGGCACCCCGGCCGCCGAGGTCGAGCAGCGCCTGGAGTCCTGCCTGCACGAGATGGCCGCGGTGCAGAGCCCGCCGGCGATCGACGTGTTCCGGGCGATGATGGGCCCGATGCACTCCAAGGCCTGGGACGTGCAGGTCGACGAGTCCGGGCTGGAGCGGCTGCGGGAGCTCAACAAGGAGCACGCACTGGTCTTCCTGCCCAGCCACCGGTCCTACGCCGACCCGCTGCTGTTCGCCGAGGTGCTGCACGACCGCGACTTCCCGCGCAACCACGTGCTCGGCGGCAACAACCTGTCGTTCTGGCCGATGGGGGCGCTGGGCCGCCGGGCCGGGATCGTGTTCATCCGGCGCACCTTCGGCGGGGACACGATCTACAAGGCCGCGATCCAGGAGTACCTGGGGCATCTGCTCGCGAAGCGCTTCAACCTGGAGTGGTACATCGAGGGCGGCCGCAGCCGCACCGGCAAGCTGCGCAAGCCCCGCATCGGGCTGCTGCGGTACCTGGTGTCCGCGCTGGAGGAGCGCCCCGAGCTCGACGCGATCCTGGTGCCGGTGTCGATCGTCTACGACCAGCTGCACGAGGTCGGTGCGATGGCCGCCGAGCAGCGTGGGGCGGCGAAGAAGGCCGAGGGCCTGGGCTGGCTGCTCGGCTACTTCCGGGACCAGCGCCGCCACATCGGCACCGCCCGGGTGCGCTTCGCCGAGCCGTTCGCGCTGCGCCAGGCGCTGGCCGACGCCGGGCCGGGCCGGGCCCAGCTGGAGAAGGTCGCGTTCCGGGTGTGCGCCGGCATCAACCGGGTCACCCCGGCCACCGCGACCTCGCTGGCGACCTTCGCGCTGCTCTGGGCGCAGGACCGGGCACTGACCCTGCAGCAGGTCCGGGAGGTCGTCGCGCCGTTGGCGGACTACCTGGAGGCCCGCGGCATCCCGGTGCCGATCGCCGAGCTGCGGACCCGGCACGGCCTGCGGATGACCCTCGACCGGCTCGCCGAGGCCGGTGTCGTCACGATCTACGACGGCGGCACCGAGCCCGTCTTCGCCATCAGCACCGGCCGCCACCACGTGGCCGCCTTCTACCGCAACGGCGCGCTGCACCACCTGCTCAACCGGGCCATGCTGGAGATCGCGCTGCTGCGGGTGGGCGACGCCGACCCGGACGAGGACATCGTCGAGGTCGCATGGCGGGAGCTGGCCCGGCTCCGGGACCTGCTGAAGTTCGAGTTCTTCTTCTCCACCCGCCGCGAGTTCCGCGCCGAGATCATCGGCGAGCTCGACCTCGTCGACCCGCAGTGGCGGACCCGCGCGGCGGACCCGGCCGACGTCCGCGGTGCGCTGCGGCAGGCGCCGCTGCTGGTCGCGCCGGGTGTGCTGCGCTCGTTCTTCGACGCCCAGCTCGTCGTCGCGGACCGGCTCGTCGCGCTCGGCGAGGAGCCGATGACCGACGAGAAGGAGTTCCTGGAGGACTGCCTGGGCGTCGGCCGCCAGATGCTGCTCCAGCAGCGGGTCGACCGCGCCGACTCGGTGTCGCGTGAGCTGTACGCCACCGCCGTGCGCCAGGCCGACAACCGCGACCTGCTCGCCGAGCCGGAGTCCGGCGCGGCCGGTGCGCCGCTGGCCGACCGGCGCGCCGCCTGGCTGACGGAGGTCACCGCGGTCATCCACGATCTGGGACGGCTGGGCGAGCTGCAGCGCGCCCGCCTCGAGGTGGTCCTCGGTTCCGGCGAGACGACGACGGTCGCGGCCTCCGCCGCCGCGGGCGCCGTCGTCCCGCCGGCCGGGGCGCAACAGCGTGCGGAAGGGGACTCGGGTGTCGCCAGCTGACGGTGCGCGGGACGGGGACACCCGGGCCAGGATCCGGGCCATCCAGGAGGCCGAGCCCGGACCGGGCACGATCGCCTACTTCGACTACGACGGCACCGTCATCGACGGCTACTCGGCGGGCGCGTTCTACCGCCGACGGCTGCGTGAGTTCGACGTCGGCCCGGTCGAGATGGTGCGAACGGTGCTCTCGGGCATGCGTGGAATCCGCACCGACGACGACTTCAAGGAGTTCCTCGCGATCACCCTCGCGACCTGGAAGGGCCGTAGCGAGGACGAGCTGCTCGCGCTGGGCCGGACCCTGTTCCGCGACGAGATCGCGGCCGCGCTGCACCCGGAGGTGTGGGAGCTCGTCGCCGCGCACCGGGAGCAGGGCCACCAGGTCGTGATGGCGTCCTCGGCGACCCGGTTCCAGGTGCAGCCGATGGCCGAGGAGCTGGGCGCGGACCGCGCACTGTGCACCGAGCTGGAGGTGCGCGACGGCGTGCTGACCGGCCGCGTCGCCGGGACCTCGCTGTGGGGGACCGGCAAGGCCGACGCGGTGCGGGCCGACGCCGCGGCGCACGGCGTCGACCTCGCGGACTGCTTCGGCTACGCCAACGGCACCGAGGACGCGGAGTTCCTCTCCGCCGTCGGGCACGCGGTGGCCGTCTCGCCGACCGACTCGCTGCGCCGGCTCGCGGTGGAGCGGGGCTGGCCGGTGCTCGACTGCGCACCGCGGGGCGGGCTGTTCCCGAGCGTCGCCGACCTCGCGCGGACCGCGGTGTTCTACGGCGGCCTGCTGGGTGGTCTCGCGACCGCGGCAGGCGCGGGTCTGCTGCACGGCTCGCGGCGACGCTTCGTGGACATGGCCGCCGGGGTGGGGTCCGACGTCGCGTTCGGGCTGGCCGGTATCGACGTCGAGGTCAGCGGCGCGGAGCACCTGCACTCGGCGCGCCCGTGCGTGTTCGTGTTCAACCACCAGTCCAAGTTCGACGTGCCGCTGATGATGAAGCTCCTCCGCGAGAACTTCACCGGCGTCGCGAAGAAGGAGGCCGCACAGATCCCGGTGTGGGGCCAGCTGTTCTGGGCGGCCGACGTCGCGTTCGTCGACCGCGGCAACTCCACCGCCGCCCGCGAGGCGCTGCGCCCCGCCGTGGAGAAGCTCCGCGACGAAGGGGTCTCGCTGGCCATCGCGCCGGAGGGGACGCGCTCGGCGACGCCGCGGCTCGGCCCGTTCAAGAAGGGCGCGTTCCACATCGCGATCCAGGCCGGTGTCCCGATCGTCCCGGTGGTCATCCGCAATGCCGGCGAGATCATGTGGCGGGGTGCACAGACGATGCGCGGTGGCACCGTGCAGGTCGCGGTGCTCCCGCCGGTGGACACCTCGTCGTGGGTGCCGGAGGACGTCGGGAAGTACGCCGACCAGGTCCGCGACCAGTTCCTCGACACGCTCGCGGCCTGGCCCGAGCGGCGGATCGCGCAGGACGGACGCACCCAGGAGGACCCGGCATGAGTGACACTCCGCTGGCGTGGGGTTCGGTCCGCGAGATCTCGTCGTTCGAGACGATGATGTGGCGTGCGGAGGCCGACGACCCCCGGTTCCGCTCGCCGGTCCTCGCGGTCGAGCTGCTCGACATCCGGCCGGACTGGGACCGGCTCGTGGCCGCCGTCGACTGGGCGACGCGGATGGTGCCGCGCTTCCGCGAGCGGATCCGCGAGCCGCTCGGCGGGCTGGGCACGCCCTACTGGATCCACGACGTCGAGTTCGACCTGCACTACCACCTGCGCCGGGTGCGCATCCCCGGCGCGGGACCCGACTTCTGGCCGGAGCTGTCCTCGATCGCCGAGCAGTTCATGATGACGCCGTTCGACCGGGAGCGGCCGCTGTGGGAAGCGACCCTCGTCGAAGGTCTCCCGGGCGGTCGCGCCGCGTTCCTGCTGAAGCTGCACCACGTGCTCACCGACGGGATGGGTGTGGTCCAGCTGCTGTCGCAGCTGCACAGCCGCAAGCGGGAGCACGACGAGGAGAAGCCGCAGCCCCCCGCACCCGCCACCGAGACGCCCGACCCGCTGGCCGAGGTCGACCGGCTGGTGCGCCGTGAGGCCGGCATCGTCCCGGCGACGGTGCGCGCCGCGCGCGACGTCGTCGGCGCGCTGACCCACCCGCTCTCCGCGGCCCGCGACAGCGCGCGCTACCTGGAGTCCGCGCTGCGGGTGCTGTCGCCGCCGCCGGGCACCGGGTCGGAGCTGCTGCGCCCGCGCGGGACGTCGTGGCGGTTCGTCGCGCTCGACGTCTCCTTCCCCGACCTGCGGGCGGCCGCGAAGACGGTCGGCGGCTCGTTCAACGACGCCTACGTGGCCTCGCTGCTCGGCGCCTTCCGCCGCTACCACGAGGAGATGGGCCACCCGGTCCCCGGCGACGCCGTCCTGCGCACCTCGGTTCCGGTGTCGGTGCGCCGACCCGGGGACGCCGACGGCGGCAACCGGTGGGCGCCGGCCCGGCTGCGCGGCCCGATGGGCATCGCCGACCCGGCCGCCCGGCTGCGGGCGGTCGGTGAGCAGATGCGTGCGGCCCACGAGGAGCCCGCGCTGGAGAGCCCGGACGTCGTCGCCCCGCTGCTGGCCCGGCTGCCCGGACCGCTGCTGACGCTGGTGGCGGGCGGGTCGACCCAGGGCAACGACCTGCAGGCCTCGAACGTGCCGGGCCTGCGGGCGGAGGCGTTCCTGTGCGGGGCACGGATCGATCGGGTCTACCCGTTCGCGCCGCTGCCCGGCTGCGCGGCGATGATCACCGTCGTCACGCACGGCGAGCTCTGCTGCGTCGGGGCGAACATCGACGCCGCCGCCATCACCGACCGCGACACGTTCGCGCGCTGCCTGGCCGAGGGGTTCTCCGAGGTCCTCGCCCTGCACCCGGGGTCGGCCGAGCCGGTGGTGGTGGCGTGAGCGCCGTCCACGTCGGCGGGTCCGGCGAGCCGTTGCTGCTGCTGCACGGGGTGACGTCGTCGTGGCGGGCCTGGAAGCCGGTGCTGGCGATGCTCGAGGAGCACCACGAGGTCTGGGCGGTCACCATGCCCGGCCACCTGAACGGCCCCCCGATGCCCGAGGGCGAGTTCAGCATCGACCTGCTGGTCGACGCGCTGCTCGACCAGCTCGACGGGCTCGGCGTGCCCGAGCGCCCGCACGTCGTGGGGAACTCCCTCGGCGGCTGGGTCGCGCTGGAGCTGGCCCGCCGCGGGCGCGCCCGGTCGGTCGTGGCGCTGTCCCCGGCCGGGACCTGGGAGATGCCCGCCGACCTGTACCGGTTGCTCGCGAGCTTCCGGATCGGCGCGATGCTCGCCGGGTGGGCGCCGGTCCGGGCGCTCGCCTCGTGCGGTCTGATCCGCCGGCTGATGCTGCGCGCGCTGTCCGAGCGCACCGACCGCTTCACCCCCGAGGAGGTCGCCGAGCTGTTCGCGGACTTCCTCGGCTGCACGGTGCTCGACCCGCTGCTGTCCGCCGCGCGGATGGACAACGCGATGGCACCGTTCGAGGAGCTGCCCTGCCCGGTCCGGATCGCGTGGTCGGGCTCGGACCGCACGATCCCCTACAGCCGTTACGGGCGCCCCATGATGGACGCCGTGCCCGGCGCGGAGTTCGTCGTGCTGCCGGGGGTCGGGCACGTGCCGATGGTCGACAACCCGGCCCTGGTCGCGTGGACGATCCTGCAGCACACCCGCTACGAGGTGGCCTCGTGACCGGGCCGGCCGCCGGGTCGCCGGACGGGGCCGTGGACCTGGCCGCGGCGGTCGAGGGCTGGGCGCCGGAGCCGCTCGTCGGCACCGACGCGGTGTCCGCGTGGTCGGTCGCCGCGTTCTCCGGCCTGCTGGACCTCGACCCGGTCGCCGCCGAGGGCGACCCGCTCCCGCCGCTGTGGCACTGGTTCGCCTTCCTCGACACCCCGCCGACGTCCGCGCTCGGCGACGACGGGCACCCCGGCGAGGGTCGCTTCCTGCCGCCGATCCCGGACCGGCGACGCATGGTCGCCGGCGGCCGCCTGACCTGGCACGCGCCGTGGCGGGTCGGTGAACCGGTGACCCGCCGCCAGGAGCTCGGCCCGGTCCGCGTGAAGCAGGGCCGCAGCGGGCAGATGGCCTTCGTGACCACCCGCGCGGAGTTCCACCGCGGTGACACGCTCCTCTGCGTCGAGGAGCAGGACATCGTCTACCGCTCGCAGCCCGCGGGCACCGGGCGCGGGATCACCGCCCCGGACCCGGCGCCGCGTCCGGAGCACGAGTGGGGATTCACCGTGCCGACCGGCCCGGAGCTCCTGTTCCGCATGTCGGCGCTGACCTACAACACCCACCGCATCCACTACGACCTGCCCTACGTCACCGAGGTGGAGGGCTATCCCGGGCTGGTCGTGCACGGCCCGCTGTTCGCGCTGCTCGGCCTGGAGATCGCGCGACGCCACCGCCCGACGGCGTTCGTCCGCGGCTTCGAGTACCGCCTCACCGCACCGGCCTTCGCCGGCGCGGACGTCTGGGTCGGCGGGACCCCGGACGGGGACCGCATCGTCGTCGCCGCGGGATCGGACGGGGCACCGGAGTCGGTGCGGGGGAGCATCGAGCTGGCGTCCTGACCGGTCAGGTCCGCGGGGCGTGGCGGCGGACGAACTGCCGAGGAGTCACGGTGTCTCGGGGTCCTCCATCGCGGCGAGTGCCTGGGCCAGGGACTCCTCGACGCGGGCGGCTTCGACACCGGCCGCGGACAGGACGCCGTCGCCGTCCTCGGTCTCCAGCAGCGCGAGCAGGACGTGCTCGGTGCCGACGTAGTTGTGTCCCAGCCGCAGCGCGTGGCGGAACGTCAGCTCCAGGGTCTTCTTCGTGTCCGGGTCGAACGGGATGAGGGCGGGGAGGGTGTCCGCGGGGGCGGGCAGCGCTGCGGTGGCGGCCTCGCCCAGCGCCGCGGTGTCGGTGCCGAGCCCGGTCAGCAGCAGCACCGCGAGCCCACGGGTCTCGGAGAGCACGCCGAGGAGCAGGTGCTCCGGCGTGATCCGGTCGTTGCCGGCCGCACGGGCCGCCTCCTGGGCGGCGACGACGACGGCCCGCGCCCGCGGGGTGAAGCGCTCGAAGCCGCCCGCCATGTCGGTCCTGGGGTCGGCACGCGGCACGAACCGCTTCTGCGCGGCCTGCTTGGACACCCCCATGCTGCGGCCGATCTCGGTCCAGGAGGCGCCGGAACGGCGCGCCTGGTCCACGAAGTGGCCGATCAGGTGGTCGGCCACCTCACCGAGGTGGTCGCCGGCGAGTACTGCGTCGGACAGCTGCTCCAGGGGGTCCTGGTGGATGGCGGTGATGGCTCGGATGAGGTCGTCGAGACGGACGGTGGTGCCCGGAGGCGTCGGAGTTCCCATGCGTCAACTGTAAGTTGACGCAGGCGATCCGTCAACATTGAGTTGACGGTCATTCGTGCTCGGGCAGGAGCGGCACCTGCAGGCCCTCGTCGTGGCCGAGGCGGCTGGCGCGGCCGACCGAGGCCGATCCGAACCGGCTCCGGACGGCGTCGAGCGCGGTGTCCAGGGCGGGTCCGGCGTGCGCGTCGAGCGGCAGCTCCAGCTGCAGGGCGTCGTCGCGGTCGAGGTTGGTCAGCGACAGGCCGAGCAGGGTGATCCCGCGGCGGTGGATCTCGGGCAGCGCGTCGACGAGCAGTCGTCGTGCCGCGGACAGGATCGTCGGAGTGTGGGCAGTGGCGACCGGCAGGGTGTGCGAGCGCGTGATGCGGGCGTAGTCGCCGAACCGCACCCTCAGCACGACGGTGCGGCAGACCCGGCCGCCGGCGGGGGTGCCGATCGCGCCGGTGCCCGCCGGATCGTCCGGGTCGTCGCCCGGCCCGGCGGCGTCGAACGGGTCCGGGGTCCCGTCCTGCTCGTCGCGGTCGGAGCCGCGGGGGGCGCGAAGTCGCCGGGCCAGCCGGTCGACGGTCGAGGCCAGGATGCCGTCGAGCTCGGCGTCGGTGCGCGGGCGCCGGCCCAGGGCCCGCTGCGACCCGATCGACCGGCGGGTCCGGTGGGTGTCCACCGGCCGGGGGTCCTGCAGGTGGGCCAGGGCGTGCAGGTGGCGGCCCGCGGCGGGTCCCAGGTAGGAGACCAGCGCCGCCTCGCCCAGCGACGCGACGTCGGCGACGGTCCGGACCCCGACCTCGTGGAGCCGGGCCGCGGTCACCGCGCCGACGCCCCACAGGCTGCGCACCGGCAGCGGGTGCAGGAACTCCCGTTCCCGGTCGGGGTCGACGACCAGCAACCCGTCGGGCTTCGACGCCCCGCTGGCCACCTTCGCGAGGAACTTCGTGCGGGCCACGCCGACGCTGATCGGCAGACCCGCCTCCCCGGCCACCCGCTCGCGCAGCCGCGTCGCGATCTCCCGGGGGGTCCCCGCGATCCTCAACAGCCCGCCGACCTCCAGGAACGCCTCGTCGATGGACAGCCCCTCGACCTCCGGGGTCGTGTCGCGGAACAGCGCGAACACCGCGCGGCTCGCCTCGGAGTAGGCCGCCATCCGCGGCGGCACGACGACCGCCTGCGGGCACAGTGCCCGCGCCTGGCGCCCGTTCATCGCGGTCCGCACGCCGTAGGCCTTCGCCTGGTAGCTGGCCGCCAGCACGACACCGCCGCCCACGATCACCGGTCGCCCGCGCAGCCGCGGGTCGTCGCGCTGCTCGACCGACGCGTAGAACGAGTCCAGGTCGGCATGCAGGATGGTGGCCAGGCCGCGCACGAACACATGTTCGCATGCGGCCGGGCCGACGGCGAGGGCTCGGTGTGGTGTCTCAGGCGCCCCCGGTCCGGCTGCGCCAGCGCTCGCGGGCCCGCCGGGCGGCCTTCGCCACCGCGGCGTCGGGGTGGTGCTCGCCCAGCGCGGCGAGCACGTCGCCGACCCGGGGATGGTCGAGCTGCCACAGCATGTCGAACACGTCGAGGGACTCGGGCGGGAACTCGGCGGCGAACGCGTCCGGCCAGTCCTCGGCGTCGACGGTGTCCAGCGCGACGGCCAGCACGTCGACCGAGGCGACCAGCAGGAGCTCCGGCTCGACGGCGTCGGGGTCCAGCTCCCCGCGCGCGACGAGCCGGCGGGCCACCATCCCGCGGTGCGGGCCGTCGAGGTGCTCGCGCAGCAGGGTGTCGACGGTGTCGGCGCCGAACCGGTCCGCGGCCACCCCGGTCGCGGTGAGCGCGACCAGCAGCGACTGTCCCGGCGCGAGCGCGGCGGCCACGAAGTCCGCGACCGCGCGGGCCGGGTCGGGCTGCGCGGCGTGCCAGGCGTCGATGTCGCGGCGCCACTCGTCCGGCGCGACCTCCCCGGCCAGCTCGACGATCTCCGCGGCCGAGGCGACCGCCGGGTCCGGGCGGGTCGGGTAGTGCAGGTCCTCGGCGGCGAGCAGCAGCAGCGCGCAGGCGACCCCACCGGGAGTCAGCTGCACGATCCCGCCGACCCGCACCTGGCCGACCAGGTCGTCGGGCTCGGTCCGCGAGCCGGTCCAGGCGACGACGCCGAGCCGCTCCAGCTGCTCCAGCAGCAGCTGCGCCCGGCCCTCGGCGACACCGGTGTCGCCGGGCTGCTCCTCGGTCCAGTCGAGCAGCACGTCCAGGGCGTGGCACAGGTCGTCGTGGTCGACGCCGTCCTCGACGTGGCGCAGCAGGAACAGCAGGGCCGGGGTCGCGTCCTCCGAGGGCGGGCCGTCCCCGGCGCCGAGCAGCGCCTCGATCGTCTCGTCGTCGATCCCGGCCCCCGGCACCGGGGCCTCGTCGTCGATCCCGGCCCCCGGCACCGGGGCCTCGTCGTCGAACCCGAGGACCACGTCCTCGAGCGGTGCGGGCAGCGACGGGTGGGCCGACGAGCCGGCCGGGCGGTCGGGGTCCGTCCCGTCGTCGACGACGGCACGCGGCCAGCCGGTCGAGAGCGCCCCCACGTCGCGGGCGGCCAGCACGAGGTCCTCGTGGGCCGTGGTGTCGTCGAGCCCGGCGAACCGTGGCACGGCCACCAGCCTGCCCTTCTCCCGGCGCACCGCGCCCGCGCGCACGCTGGTCTCCAGCACCCAGGTGAGCGTCCGCAGCCGGGTGGAGCGGTCGAGGCGGCCGTAGCGGTCCGGCTCGTCACCGGTGCCGAGCAGGTCCACCAGCTCCCGCGCGTCGGCCAGCCGCAGGTTGCCGGTCGCGGTCAGCGGCCTGCCGCGGTCGCCGCACCAGGCGGCCAGCGCGCGGGCGTCGTGCAGGATCCGGGCCTGCGCCGCGGACGCCGCCCGGTCGGCGGGCGAGGGGATCCGCACCGGGTCCGGGTCGTCGCCCAGCTCGGTCAGCAGCGGGGACCCGGCTCCGGCCTCCAGCTCCTCGTACTCCTGTACGTACTCCCCGCACAGCCGCCGCACCTGCGACGGCCGCGGCCCGCCCGGGGCGAGCAGCCCCCGTTCGTCGAGGTGCTCGATGAACGCCGCGACGCTCGCGGGCACCAGACGCACCGGCAGCCGGTGCTCCAGCACGACGTGCGGGCACCAGCCGTCGAGGAAGGTCTCGACGTGCTCCAGGGGCCAGTCCGCGAGGTCACCGTCCGCCGCCAGCCACTTGTACTGCAGCAACAGCTCCGCCGACATCGGCTCGGCGTCCACCTCGTTCTCGGTGAGCCACGCCGCGAACCCGTCGAGCAGTTCCTGGGCGGCCGCGTGGAACTCGTCGTCGGAGTCCGGGCCGAACCGCATGCGCATGGCCCGAGTGTGCACGCCCGGCGGGCCGGCCACACCCACGGCCACGGATCGGCGTGTCCGGAGCGGGCCACCGGCTCGGCAGGCAGGATGGCCGGGACATGACCACACTCCTCGCCCTGCTCGCGGCCGCGGCCGCCATGGCCGGCAACACCGTCGCCGCCCTCTGGGAGGCCCGCGGGAGCCGGCTGGCGAAGTACGGGCGGCCGGTGTGGCTGCAGCCGTGGTTCCTGGCCGGGCTGTTCGCCGACATCCTGGCCTGGGTGCTCACCGTGGTCGCACTGCGGTACCTGCCGGTCTTCGCGGTCCAGTCGATCCTCGCCGGCGCCATCGCGCTGACCACGCTGGCCGACCACGGCTGGAACCCGTGGAACCTGATCCGGCGCGACCGGTGGGCCGTCCTGGCGGTGCTCGCAGGCCTGGTCGTGGTGGCCGCGAGCGCCGAGCCGGACCGTCCGGACGCGTTGCCCCCCGTGGCCACCCCGGTCCTGCTGGTGTCGTTCGTGCTGATCCTCGCCGCCGCACCGTTGGTGTGGCGTGCCGGCCGGCCGATGCTGCTGGCGCTGCTGGCCGGGCTCGGGTTCGGCGGTACCGCGCTGGCCGTGCGGGCCATCCACCCCGGGCCCCTGCGCTGGGAGACCGCGGGCAGCCTGCTGCTCGACCCGCTGGTGTACGGCGTCGTCGCGATGGGTGTGCTCGGGGTGCTGGCCTTCGCCCGTGCCCTGCAGGACGGCGCCGTCGGCCCGGCGACGGCGGTGCTGTCGGTGACCGAGGTCGTGGTGCCGGGCGTCGTCGGGCTCGCGCTGCTCGGCGACCGGATCCGGCCGGGCTGGGAGGGCGCGGCGCTGGCCGGGGTGCTGGTCGCGCTGGCCGGGGTGGTCGTGCTGACCCGTCCCGACCCGGAGTCGGTGCGCCGCCGGGTGCACTGAGCCGGGCCCCGAGCGGGAACAGCCACGGCCGGAGCCGGTGTTGCCCCCACATGACGAGCACCTGGACCTCCGCGACGACCGAGAGCACCGAGCGCGCCGCGTACGACACCTGGCGCGCCGACCGCGAGCGGACCCTGGCCGAGCCGCACGGCTGGCTGTCGCTGACCGCCCTGCACTGGCTCGACGACGGCGAGGGCGGGCTGCCGGGGCTGCCCGGCACCTGGCGGGTCGCCGGCCCGGACGCGGTCGCGGTCACCGCCGAGGCGGCCGACGGCGTCGTCCTGCCCGGCACCGACGCGCCGCTCGACGGCACGGCGCACCTGCACCCGGTGGACGGCGCACCCGGGGTGATGGTCACCGTGGGGGAGCGGGTCGTCGAGATCGCGCGGCGCACCGACTCCTACGCGCTGCGCGTGCGCGACCCGAGGGCGGTCACCCGGACCGCCTTCACCGGTGTCCCGGCCTGGGGTTACGACCCGGCCGCGGTCGTCGACGCGGTGTTCACCCCCTACGACGCGCCGCGCACCGTCACCGTGGACGCCGTCGTCGCCGGCCTGCAGCACTTCCCGACCGCGGTCGGCGAGGTCGCCTTCACCTGGGCGGGCCGCCCGCAGCGACTGGTGGCGCTGGCGGGCAAGGACGGGGGCCTGTCCCTGCACTTCCGCGACGCCACCTCCGGGGACACCACCTACGGCGGCGGGCGCATCCTGCGCGCCGACGACCCCGCCCCGGACGGGACCCTGCGCCTCGACCTGAACCGGGTGGTGAACCTGCCCTGCGCGTTCACCGCGTACGCCACCTGCCCGCTGCCGCCGGCCGGGAACACCCTGGACGTGCCGGTGGAGGCGGGTGAGCGGACCCCGTCGCGGCCCGACCAGGTCTGAGGCGAGGGGCGGCCCGGCACACGGGGAGCGTGTGCCGGGCCGGGGGCGGCGAGCCCCCATGCCGCGGCGGTTGCAACCTCCCCGCAACCGGTGTCGTGGGTCACGCGGGTGGTGTTCACTCCGGTCGTTGCCCCGACGACCGCGGCTGGACGGCGAGCGCCGCCACGGTCGTGGCGAACCGCTCGCTGGAGGTGCCCGTGACGACCACGCAGGAGAAGACGGCGGCACGCACGACCGCGGAGGGCTGGCTCACCGCCTTCGCCGACGCCCTGTCCGCCCGCGACATCGACCGCGCCGTCGGGCTGTTCGCCGACGAGAGCTACTGGCGCGACCTGGTCGCGTTCACCTGGAACCTGAAGACCGTCGAGCACCACGACGGCATCCGTGACCTGCTGACCCACACCCTGGACCCGACCGACCCGTCGCACTGGGCGCTCTCCGCCGAGCCGACCGAGGCCGGCGGCGTCACCGAGGGGTGGTTCACGTTCGAGACCGCCGTCGGGCGCGGCTCCGGGCACGTCCGCATCGTCGACGGGAAGGCGTGGACCCTGCTCACCACCCTCGACGAGCTGAAAGGCCACGAGGAGCCCCGCGGGGAGAACCGGCCGCTCGGCACCGAACACGGCGCCAACCCCGCCCGGGTCACCTGGAAGGAACGCCGCGACGCCGAGCTGGCCGAGCTGGGCCACACCCGCGACCCCGAGGTCGTGATCATCGGCGGCGGGCAGGGCGGCATCGCGCTGGGCGCCCGGCTGCGCCAGCTCGGTGTCGACACGATCATCGTCGAGCGCAACGAGCGGCCCGGCGACTCCTGGCGCAAGCGCTACAAGAGCCTCGCCCTGCACGACCCGGTCTGGTACGACCACCTGCCGTACCTGAAGTTCCCGGACAACTGGCCGGTGTTCGCGCCGAAGGACAAGATCGGCGACTGGCTGGAGTTCTACACGCGGATCATGGAGCTGAACTACTGGGGCTCCACCACCGCGAACAGCGCCGAGTTCGACGAGGCGTCCGGTCGCTGGCGCGTCGTCGTCGACAGGGCGGGCGAGCAGATCACCCTGCGCCCGCGCCAGCTCGTGATCGCGCTCGGCGTCTCCGGCAAGCCGAACATCCCCGACTTCCCCGGGCAGGAGCAGTTCCGCGGCGAGGTGCAGCACTCGTCCCAGCACCCCGGCCCGGACGCCTACCGGGGCAAGAAGGTCGTGGTCATCGGCTCGAACAACTCCGCCTTCGACATCTGCGGGTCGCTGTGGGAGGTCGGCGCCGACGTCACGATGGTGCAGCGCTCCTCGACCCACATCATCCGGTCCGAGTCGCTGCTGGAGTACTGCCTCAAGGGCCTCTACTCCGAGGAAGCGGTCGCGAACGGCGTCGACACCCACACCGCGGACATGATCTTCGCGTCGTTGCCGTACCGCATCATGAACCAGTTCGAGAAGCCGAACTACGACAAGGTCCGCGAGATCGACGCCGAGTTCTACGCCAAGCTGGAGAAGGCGGGCTTCGACCTCGACTTCGGCGACGACGACTCCGGTCTGTTCATGAAGTACCTGCGCCGTGGCTCGGGCTACTACATCGACGTGGGTGCCGCCGAGCTCGTCGCCGACGGCAAGGTGAAGCTGGTCCGCGGCCAGATGCAGGAGTTCACCGAGAAGGGCGTGAAGCTCGCCGACGGCACCGAGCTCGACGCCGACCTCGTCGTGTTTGCGACCGGCTACCGGTCGATGAACGGCCTCGCCGCCGACATCGTCGGCCAGGACGTCGCGGACACGGTGGGCAAGGTGTGGGGCCTGGGCTCGGACACGACCAAGGACCCCGGTCCCTGGGAGGGCGAGCAGCGCAACATGTGGAAGCCCACCCAGCAGCAGAACCTGTGGTTCCACGGCGGGAACCTGCACCAGAGCCGGTTCTACTCGCTGTACCTGGCGCTGCAGCTCACGGCGCGGGCGGCGGGCATCGACACCCCCGTCTACGGGCTGCAGGAGCGGCACCACCTCTCCTGACCGCCGAGCAGGAGAGCCACCGGGGTGGCCGCGCGCCGGGACCGCGTGCGGCCACCCCGTACTAGCGTTGCGCCGGTGACCACCTCCGACGGCGCGGTGCCGTCCACCCGGGCGCTCTGGGCCGAGCTCGAGCCGGTCCACGACGTCGTCTACTTCGCCCCCGAGGCGCAGGCCGCCGCCGGGGCCGCCGGGTTCCGCGGGTTCTGGCGTGGCTACTTCGCGATGCGTGCCGCGCCACTGGGGCCGGTGGGCGCGGCACCCGTGACGGCCGCGTTCCACGGATTCCACCGGTCGATGGTCGCCCGCGCACTGCCCGCGGTCTGGTCGCTCGGCACCCCGGCCGCGGCGCTCGCGGCCCGCCTCGCCGGTGCCGCCGCCGCACTGCGCCGGTCCGGTCTCGACGGTGCCGGCCCGGCCGCCGACCCGGCCGCGCTGCGCCGGGCCGCGGAGCTGGCCTGGGCGGCCGCCGGGGAGGTCGACGTCGACGGCCGCGTCCTCGCCGCCGCGAACGCCGCACTGCCCCGGCCCGACGGCGACCTCGAGACCCTCTGGCAGGCGACGACGACGCTGCGCGAGCACCGCGGGGACGGCCACGTCGCCGTCCTGGTCGCGCGGGGCATCGGCCCGGTCGCCGCGCACCACCTCAAGATCGCCGCCGGGGAGACCGACGGCGAGTGGCTGCGCACCGCCCGCGGGTTCGACCCCGAGACCTGGGCGGCCGGTGCGCAGGACCTGCGTGCCCGCGGCTGGGTCGACGCCACCGGTGCGCTCACCGCCGCGGGCGCGCACGAGCACGACGAGATCGAACGGCTCACCGACCGGGCCGCCGCCCGCCCGTGGGCCGCCCTCGGCGCGGACCGGACCGCCGAGCTCGCCGCGCTGCTGGCGCCGATGGCGTCGGCGGTGCTCGCGGCCGGGGACGTGCCCGCGCACGGCCCGGTCGGGCTCGTCCGGGACGCCCGATGAGGACCGCCACGACGGTGGAGGCCTCCGGCGGCGACTGGCGCGAGACCGTCGAGTTCGTCGTCGAGGCCGAACGGCTCGGTCTCGACGACTGCTGGGTCGCCGAGGCGTGGGGGTCGGACGCGCCGTCGGCGCTGGGCTACCTGGCCGCCCGCACCGAGCGGATCAGGCTCGGCTCCGGGGTGATCCAGGTCGGCACCCGCTCGCCGGTCGCGGTCGCCCAGGCGGCGCTGACCCTGCACGACATGTCGCAGGGCCGGTTCCTGCTCGGCCTCGGAGCGTCCGGCCCGCAGGTGATCGAGGGCCTGCACGGGGTGCCGTTCGCGCGCCCGCTCACCCGGCTGCGCGAGACGATCGAGGTGGTCCGGGCCGCCTGCGCGGGGGAGCGCATCGACTACGACGGCGAGACCGTCGCGATCCCGCTGCCCGGCGGCGAGGGCCGCCCGATGCGGCTGTCGACGACGCCCGTGCCGGACCTGCCGGTGTTCGTCGCGGCGCTGTCCCCGCGGATGTTGGAGCTCACCGGGCGGGTCGCCGACGGCTGGCTGGGCACGAGCTTCGTCCCGGAGGGCGCCGAGGCCTACCTCGCCCACCTCGACACCGGTCTGCGCGCGGCCGGGCGGGCCCGGTCCGCGATCGAGGTCTGCCAGGGCGCCGAGGTCGCCTTCGCCGCCGACGAGGCCGAGCAGGCGGCGATGGTCGACGCCCGCCGTCCCGGCATCGCGTTCAGCCTCGGCGGGATGGGCACCGCCGAGCGGAACTTCTACTACGACGCCTACCGGCGCCAGGGCTGGGGCGAGCGCGCCGACGCCGTCCGCGCCGCCTGGCAGCGCGGGGACCGGGCCGGCGCCGCGGCCCTGGTGACCGACGAGATGGTGCTGGGGACGACGCTGGTCGGTACCCACGAGCGGACCGGCGCGCGGCTGCGGGACTGGGCCGCCGCCGGCGTCGACACCGTCCAGCTCTACCCCGCCGGCGAGACGCTCGACGAACGACTCACCACCCTGGCGCGGGCCGTCGAGCTGGCCCGGGCCGCGGGGTGAGCACACGGCGGCGGCGCGCCGCTGCTCGGACTACCCACGCGGCGCGCTCGTAGGCTCGACTCTCCCCAGGTCAGGCATGCCTCACCGGTTGTCGGACGGATCACGAACGGGTGTGGGCGCCCCACGGTCGGGGCACTCCCGGTACGTCCCGAACCGACATCGGAAGGAGCGGTGAGCACCATGGCCACCCCGATCACCAGCCCGCTCGACGGCGGCGCCACCGACATCACCGGCCGCGTGCTGCAGGAGACCCTCGTCGACCTCGTCGACCTGTCCCTGGTCGCCAAGCAGGCGCACTGGAACCTCGTCGGCAAGCAGTTCCGTGACATCCACCTGCACCTCGACGAGCTCGTCGACCTCGCGCGCGAGCACGGCGACTCGGTCGCCGAGCGTGCCGCCGCCATCGGCGTCGCCCCCGACGGTCGCGCGAGGACGGTCGGCCGCGACACCGGGCTGCCGGAGTACCCGGCGGGCTACGTGTCCGACCAGGACACGGTGCTGACCATCTCGGCGACCGTCGACGCCGTCGTCGACCGGCTGCGTCCGCGGATCGAGCAGGCCGGCAAGGCCGACCCGCTCACGGAGGACCTGCTCATCGAGCTGGGCCGCGCGCTGGAGGAGGCCCGCTGGATGTGGCAGGCCCAGGCGGCCGGCTACCGCGGCGAGGTCTGAGCAGCACCCACCACACCGGCCCCGGACGTCCCCACCACGGCGTCCGGGGCCGTCGTGCGTCCGCAGGCGTGAGGCCCGCTGCGTGAGGCCGGGACCGTGAGATCTGCTGCGTGAGGTCTGCGGTGGGTCACCGCACCGCCGTCGCGGCCGCGGTGACCGTCGCCCGCCAGATCGCCATCGCCGCCCACAGCACGAACACCCCGACCGGCAGCGGCAGCGCATCGGGCAGGTCCGCGCCGTAACGCGGCCGCAGCGCGCCGGCCCGCCACACCCGGCCCGCCTCGTTGACCGCGTCGGCCGTGGTGAGCAGCGCGAACCGGTGCCCGACCCCCGAGCCGCTGAGCCGGTAGGCCAGGTCGCCGACCTCGACCGACCACCGAGGGCGCGACAGCGGCCCGTCCGGATGGTCGACCGAGCGCTGGATGCGGGCGCGGACGTCGCCCTCCAGCGCGAACCGGGCGATCCCCTCCGAGCGCAGCGCGTAGGGGTGCCCGTCGATGACGAGGTCCCGGTGGGCCTGCCAGGCACGTGCGCTCCACCCGGTCACGGCCCGGCCGTCGGCGGTGACCTCGTAGCGCACGCGGAGCAGCCCGGCCGGAACGGAGGTGGCACGCAGCTGCACCCGCCCAGCGTGCCACCTCCGGTGGCCGCCGCGGGAGGATCATCCGGTGAACCGTGCGATCGTCCTCGCGTTGCTGGCCGCCTGCGCCGGGGTGGTGGACGTCTGGGCGGTGGTCGCCCTGGGTGGCGCCTTCGCCGGCGTCGTCACCGGCAACCTCGTGACGGCGGGGCATGCCGTCGCCGTCGCCGACCCGGTCGAGCTGCTCCCACCGGCGGTCGCGGTGGCGGGCTTCGTCGCCGGGGTCGGTCTGTGGTCGCTGCACCGGCGGTGGCAGCGGGATGCGGTGTCCGCGCCGCTGCTGGCCGAGCTGGTCGTGCTGATCGCACTCGCCGTCGCGTGGCTGCTCGCGCCCGCCGCGACGCTGCCGCTGCTGGCCGGGGCCGCGGTCGCGATGGGTGGACAGAGCAGCGTCGCCCGGCTGCTCGGGGAGTCCACGACCTACATGACCGGCACCCTGACCGGTGCGGTCGCCGACCTGGTCACCGGCGACGGGCGGCGGTGGTCGGCGCTGCGCCAGCTCGGCGCGCTGGTGCTCGGGGCCGTCGCGGGCGGGCTCCTGCTGGAGCACCTGCGGCCCGCCGTGCCCGCGGTGGCGGTGCTGCTCGCCGGGGCGGCCGTCGTCGTCCACGCCGTCGGTGCCCGGCGGGTGCAGGATGGTCGAGTGGGGTCCGCCGCCCCGTAGGACCCCGCCACTCGTGGGACGACGTAGAAGGAGTACCGACCGTGCCGCTGCACCCGCAGGTGGAAGCCCTCCTGACGCTCCTGGCCCAGCAGGGCGGTGACCCGCCGGAGACCATGACCGTCGAGCAGAACCGGGCCATGCTCCGGGGGATGGCCGCGGTGTCCGGCCCGCCCGAGCCGGTCGCGGCGGTCCGCGACGACCGCGCCGGTGACGTACCGGTCCGCATCTACACGCCCGAGGGCACCGGCCCGTTCCCGATCCTGGTCTTCTACCACGGCGGCGGCTGGGTGATCGGCGACCTCGACAGCCACGACCCGGTGTGCCGGTCGCTGGCCAACCGGTCCGGCGCCGTCGTCGTCTCGGTCGACTACCGGCTCGCGCCCGAGCACCGGTTCCCCGCGGCCGTCGACGACGCCGTCGCCGCCCTGGACTGGGTGCACGCCCACGCCGCGGAGTTCGACGGCGACCCGTCCCGCATCGCCGTCGGCGGCGACTCCGCGGGCGGGAACCTGTCGGCGGTCGTCGCCCAGCACGCTCGCGACCACGGTCCCGACCTGCGGTTCCAGCTGCTGGTCTATCCGGCCGTCGACGGCGCCGACGAGAGCCCGTCGATGACCGAGAACGCACAGGGTCCGCTGCTGACCCGGGCCATGATGGAGTGGTTCATGGGCCACTACCTCACCGACGAGAAGGACCTGCGCGACCCGCGGATGTCTCCGGCCCGCGCCACCGACCTGTCCGGGCTGCCGCCCGCGCTGGTCGTCACCGCGGAGTTCGACCCGCTCCGCGACCAGGGTGCTGCCTACGCCGCGGCGCTGAACGCCGCGGGGGTGAAGGCGGAGCTGCGCGAGTCGCCGGGCATGATCCACGGGTTCCTGCAGTTCGGCGCCGCGGTCGACGACAGCCGTGCCCTGCTCGACGAGGCGGGCGCCGCCCTGCGCACCGCTCTGGCCTGACCCACCCCCGCACCCGCCCCTCCTCGCGCGCCGAGCCCGCGGCGTCGTCGTGCTGGGCGGGGGAGCGGGGGCGCCGGGGAGGTCGGGGGAATGCGGGTCCCGGGCCGGTCGTTGCGGATGCTCAGAAGGCCGTCCGACCCGAGGAGCACCGTGCCCCGCCTGTCCCCGCCGGTGGCGTTCGCCGTCGTCGCCGCGACGTTCGTCTGGTTCCTCGCCGCGTCGTCCGCGCCGTCCCCGCTCTACGTCGTGTACCAGGAGAGCTTCGCCTTCAGCGAGTTCACGCTGACCACGGTGTTCGCGGTCTACGTCCTCGCGCTGATCGCCGCCCTGCTCGTCGCCGGGTCGCTGTCGGACCACATCGGGCGCAAGCCGGTGCTGCTCGGTGCGATCGCGCTGGAGGCCGTGTCCCTGGTGCTGTTCCTGCTGGCCGACGGTGTCGGCTGGCTCCTGGTCGCGCGCGTCGTCCAGGGCGTCGCGACCGGCGCGGCGACGGCGACGCTGCCCGCGACGCTGGTCGATCTCGCCGCTCGCGGTGACCGGCCCGAGCGCGCCGGCGTGGTCAACGGCACCGCGCCGCTGTCCGGTCTCGCCGTCGGGGCGCTGGGCTGCGGCCTGCTCGTCGAGTACGCGCCCGCGCCGACCCGCCTGGTCTGGGCGCTGCTGCTCGCCGGCCTGGTCCTGGCCGCCGTGCTGGTCGCCCTGATCCCGGAGACCATCGACCGTCGGCCGGGGGCGCTCGCGTCGCTGCGCCCGCGGGTCGGGGTGCCGCCGCGGGTGCGGTCCGGGTTCGCCGTGATCGTGCCGATCCTGCTGGCGAGCTGGGCGCTCGCCGGGCTCTACCTCTCGCTCGGGGGCTCGGTGGTCGCGCAGGTGTTCGGCGTGCGCGACCACCTGGTCGGCGGGCTCACCGTCGTCGCGCTCGTCGGGACCGGCGCGGTGACGGCCTTCGCGCTGCGCGGGCGCGTCCCCGTGACGCTGCTCGTCCCGGCGGCCTGGCTGCTCGCCGCCGGTACCGTCGTCACACTGGCCGGGGTGCTCACCGGAGTGCTCGCGCTCGCCGCCGTCGGCGCGGTCGTCGCCGGGCTGGGTTTCGGCTCGGCCGCCTACGCCACGTTCGGGACG
The DNA here is from genome assembly GCF_001932475.1 of Pseudonocardia sp. Ae717_Ps2. Classification (NCBI taxonomy): domain Bacteria; kingdom Bacillati; phylum Actinomycetota; class Actinomycetes; order Pseudonocardiales; family Pseudonocardiaceae; genus Pseudonocardia; species Pseudonocardia sp. Ae717_Ps2. The sequence goes on along the minus strand of NZ_MCIS01000001.1, from coordinate 3,666,223 downwards.
ATGTCCACGCTCGCCGCCCCGCACGAGCGCGGCGAGCTCTTCGCGGCCCTCTACACGCTGGCCTACCTGGCGTTCTCGGTGCCGGCGATGGTCGCGGGCGTCGCCGCGACGCTGGGGGAGCTGCGGCCCACGGCGCTGGTGTACGGCGGCGTCGTCGCGGTGCTCGCCGTCGTCGCGGCGGTGCTGGGCCGTCGCGTCCCCGTTCCCGCGACGGGCGAACCGGTCCCCGCGCCGACCCGCGGCAGCTGATCGGCGGACGGCCCGACGGGTATGCGTTACCCCGTCCGTCGGTGAACGCGGCCAGGCGACCACTCGTCGCCTACTCCGCGTCGGCGGGTGTCACGGGTTGTGACGAGTGGTCTCGGCGTGGTTACGGTGTCGGCCGCTCCGGGCCCTCCCTGCACTCCGGCCCGGGCGGCACCTGCTCCCCGAGGTAGAGGAACGACGATGGCTGGACGACACCGCAAGCCCACCGAGACCGGCCGGAAGGTCGCCCGGATCAGCGCGTTCGCCGCGGTGGCGGCGGCTCCACTGGGCGTCGTCGGGACCGCGGCGGCGGCCGAGTCGACGTCGTCGGCCGCGCCGTCGGTCGAGCGGACCGCCACCTGGGACAAGCTCGCGCACTGCGAGAGCACCGGGAACTGGGACGCCGACACCGGCAACGGGTTCAAGGGCGGACTGCAGTTCACGCCGTCGACCTGGAAGGAGTTCGGCGGCCGGAAGTACGCCCCGAGCGCCGAGCAGGCGACCAAGGCCCAGCAGATCGAGATCGCGAAGAAGGTGCAGGACGAGCAGGGCTGGAAGGCCTGGCCCGCGTGCACCGAGAAGCTCGGCTGGCGCTGAGCGGCCACACTGGTCGCATGGATCTGGACGCGGTACGGCGGATCGTCGCCGAGGACTCCGGGCTGTGCACCGTCGCGGTCGTCCGCGCCGACGGACGCCCGCACACCTCGCTGGTCAACCCGGGTGTGCTCGACCACCCCGTGACCGGCACCCCGGTGGCCGCCTACGTCACCTACGGCCCCGTCAAGCTGACGGCGTTGCGCGCGCGACCCGCGACGTCGCTGCACTGGCGGGCCGGGTGGCGCTGGGTGGCCGTCGAGGGCAACTCGGAGATCATCGGGCCGGACGACCCGCGCGACGGCGTCGACGTCCCGCAGCTTCTCCGGGACGTGTTCGTCGCCTGCGGCGGCACCCACGACGACTGGGCCGAGTACGACCGGGTGATGGCCGAGCAGCGGCGGGCGGCGGTGCTCGTGGCGCCGGAACGGGTGGTCGGGAACCGCTGAGGTCAGCCGGCGTGGGCCGCGCGCAGGTTCGCCATCATCCGCGAGGCCTCGCCACGGAGACGGTCACAGATCGACCTGCCGGTGTACGCCCCGCCCCTCTCGGCCAGCGGTGTGACCTGGACCTGAGCACGGAGCGACGCGGTGTCGGCGACGTCGAGCACGAGCTGACAGAGCGGTAGACCCGTCCCCGGGGCAGCCAGCGATCGCTGGACGGCGCCGAACCCCGCGACCTCGACGATCTCGGAGCTGCCGGGCTCGAACGCCTGAGCTGCATCGACGTGGAAGGTCTGGAGTGTGTAGCCCAGACCGTCGCGGGTGCTCCATGTGCAGTCGTTCGACGTGCCGTCCTGGCTCGTGCCGGGTTTCGTCGTCCGGACGCCGAGGCGATCGCGATCCGATGGGGCGAGGCCGTCGCACGGGTCCACCGTCGTGACGTCCAGTTCGAACGGCCGAGGCGGGAACGACACCGGCCGGTCCTGCTCGTCGTGGCGGGCAGCGCCTCCGCAGCCGGTGAGGAGCACGGTGACGGCCAGCCCGATGACCAGCCGGGTGCGCATCACGAGTCGTCCCCGAACTCACGTGCAAGATCGGCGTCGGTGACGCCGTACTCCAGCGCCGTCGCGCGCAGGGCCGTGTGGGCTGCGCGGAGCTCGGCACACTGGGCCCAGTGCCCGGCCAGAATCTGGTCGATCTTCCGCTGGAAGAGGTCGCGGGCGTCGAGGGATACAGGATCCTCGGCACAGGGTCTGAGGTCGAGGCCGTTGAGACTGGCGTTGAGCATCGACTCCATGTCGTCGGCCCGGGTACGGAGCACTCGTGCCACCGCGAGGACGTTGTCCGCGCTGACCTGGGAGATGAGGCCTTCGAACGACCGCTGCCGCTCCGGGCTGAGCGTCACCGGGCGAGCGTAGTCGGTGTTCGTGTTCGCCCGGGGCGGATCAGCCGATTCCCGGCGAGAGTGATGGTGCCGCTCCTGATCCACGGATACCCACCGATCACGGGCGCGGCCAACGGTGCCCGATCGCGGACCCGGCGGAACCGAGTCGCACCCGGCGTCGTCCAAGCCGCATGACCACCTACGCCCACGACCCGGTCGCCTCGACGATCGTCGCCTGCTGGCCCACCGGCGACGGCGCCGTCGCCCACCGGGCCGCCCGCGTCCCGCGGACCCTCGACCACTCCCTGGCCCGCCGCACCGCGACCGCGCTGAGCGCCCTGTCGAGGCACCTGTGGGCCGCCTACGCCGACCAGGCCGCGCACGAGATCGACCCGGCGGAGCTGGCCGCGGCGGTCCGCCACCCGAACCAGCCGGTCGGAGACCTGCTGCGCGTCATGGAGGACGGCTGTGCCGAGACCGCGCACCTGCTCGGCCGGATCGTGGCGCGGGCACCGGGGCAGGCGTTCCGCGACGCCGTCGTCGCCGACGTCCGCGCCGAGACCGACGCCGTCCTCGACGCCGACGACGGCGTCCTCACCGGCCGCTCCGCCCAGGCCGTCGTCCACCCGCGGTGCGACGCCCCGGCCGAGCAGCTCCTCGTCGCCCACTCGCTGCTGCACGACGACCCGCTCGGGCCGCCCGCGATCGTGACGTCGGTCGAGCCGAACGCGGCCGCCGTCGCGACCCTGCGCTGGCTGCGGGCCTCCGCCGCGCTCGTCGCGGAGCGGGTCGGGCATGCGGTGCCCGACGTCGTCGCGCTCGCCGAGGCCATCGGACACGAGGACCTCGCGGTGGCCCGGCACGTGCTGTGCACCCTCGCCGGGGCCGCCGAGGAGGAGGTGGTCCTCGACCTGTTCCAGGAGGCCGTCCTGGCCCGGCAGGGGTGGTTCGTCGTGTGCCCGGAGCAGGCCCCGCACCCCGAGCACGGCCACCGTGCGGTCTCGACCGTCCTGGACCCGCTCGAGCCGGCGTCGTGCCTGCTCGACGGGCTGGTCCGCGGGCTCCACGGCTGCTTCCGGGTGTGGCTCGACGACGTCGTCACCCGGGAGAACCCCGGCACCGACCCGCGGCTGGTCGGGGCCACCCGGATCGCGGAGCTGCGCCGGCTCTACGCCGAGGAGGTCCGGCGCTCGATCGGGGCGGGGCGCTGAGCGCGCTGGTGGGTCGCGCCGCCGATCGCCGAGCTGGGCGTCGGTGACGCTCAGCCGACGACGACCGGGCCGCGCACCTCGTTCGGGGTGCAGGCCCAGCCTCCGACCCGCGTCCGCTCGGTGCTTCCCCGCACGACGACCGGCCCGGTCACCCGGGCCCCGCACACCTCGACGACGCGGGCCCGGGTCGCGGTCACCGGGCCGGTCACGTCGGACCCGCGCAGCACCAGGCTCGCGCCGCCGGTCACCGTGACCGGCCCGCGGACCCGCGCCCGATCCAGGCAGAGCACCCCCGAGCCGACGGTCAGCGGGCCGGTGTACGCCCCGGTCACGGTGCGGGTGCACGCCGGCGTGGCCGGGACCCAGTTGCGGGAGTCGACGGCGTAGGCGACCTTGCCGGGCTTCGGGTCGGTGATCGGGCGGGACAGGTCGCCGAACTCGCCCTTGTCGGCGGCCTTGCCGTCGTTCCAGCGGGCGATCCGGCCGAGCTGGTCCGCGGTCCGGCCGGGCGCGATCTCGGTGTCGCCCGGCGTCGAGGACATCAGCTGCGAGGCGTCCTTCACCGCGCGCAGGTACGAGGCCGGGTCGTGCAGGTCGTAGCGGCCCAGGTCGATCCGGGTGCGCAGCCAGGAGGCCCAGAAGAACTCCAGGTACTCCGGGGCGTCGGCAGGCGGGGCGTAGCCGATGTCGCGGGTGAAGTAGACGAGCCCGCGGTAGGGGTCGTCGGGCAGCAGCGCCAGCCCGATCCGGTCGGGGAGCTGCTGCGGGGTGATGGTGGTGCCGTCGGCGGTGCGCAGCCACACCCAGGACCGGGCCTGCATCTGCGTCCAGAACGCGGCCGGCGTCAGCCGGGACAGGTTCGCCTGCACCCGCATCCGGACCCGCACGTCGGGTCCGCCGTCGGCGGTCTCCAGCAGTGACGTCGTCGTGTGGTGGCCGTCGGTCAGGTACAGCGCGTTCCCGGGCCCGACGACGACGGTCTTCATCGCCGCGAGCGACGCCGGAGTCTCCGCACCGGTCGCGATCGTGCACCGGAACGACGACGGGTCGCGCAGCGTGGCGCCCGGTCCGGCCTCGGCGGCCTCGCCCCGCCCGTCGGCCTCGCACCAGTCGTCGAACCGCTTGTTCGGCGTGCCGCGGTCGGTGTCCTTCGTGCCCGCGTAGCGGCCCAGCTTGTAGTGGATCTGGTCGTGGCCGATGTTCGGCTGGGTGGGCCGCAGGTCGCGCAGGCGCACCTCCAGCAGGTCGCCCTCGCGGGCCTGCGCGGCGGACGGGGCGGTCGGTGGCACTGCGGACGGCACTGCTGTCTGTGCTGCGGACGGCACTGCTGCCGGCGCGGCGAGCGGCGCTGCGGTGGCGCCGGTCGTCGCACCCACGACGAGCGCCGCGACGGTCGCGACGAGGACGGTGCGGACGGCGGTTCGGGACACGGGCACTCCTCGTTCGGGCCCGGCCGGTCCGGCACGGTGATCACCCGAACGGGGACGATCGCGGCCGGAGCGGACGCCCCGGCGACCACCCGGCGTCGTCGGGGTGGCGCGCGGGTGAACGATCACGCCGTCCCGGGCCGGGGCCCCGCGACCAGCTGCACCGCGGTCCCGGCGACGGGCAGCACCAGCAGCAGCGCCAGCGCCGCGCTCAGCCCGAGGACGGCGGCGAACCCGCCGATCGCCGCCGCCCCGATCCCGGCGCCGGTGAGGAAGCACAGCGTCGCGACCCCGATCGCGCCGCTGCGCCGGTCCTGCGGCACCGCGGCACCGACCGAGGCGATCATCGCGGGCTGGCCGGTGCCGAACGCCAGTGTCACCAGCATCGGGGCGAGCGCCAGCACCCACGGCAGGTGGGTCGCCACCCCGGCCACGCCGAGCACCAGCCCGACGACGGTCGTCGCGCAGGCCAGGGTGAGTGTCCGGTGTGCTCCGATCCGGGTCTGCAGGAACCCCGACGCCGCCGGGCACACCAGCGCCACCACCGCCGAGGGCACCAGCACCAGCCCGGTGGACAGCGGGCTCCAGCCGCGCTCGGCGAGCTCCAGCGGGATGCCCAGCAGCAGCGCGAACCAGCTGGCCGGCACCACCGACGCGCACAGCGAGCTGCGCACCACCGTCGCGTTCCCGACCACCCCGCGTGGCAGGAACCCGTCGGGACGGGCCCGCACCCACAGCGCCGTCATGGGCACGCCGACGGCGAGCAGCACCCCACCGGCGACGGCCGCGACCGCACCGGCGCCGGGCGACTGCACCAGCAGCACCAGGCCGGTCACCGCGGTCGCGACGATCACCGCGCCCGCCAGGTCCACCCGGGCGCCGTCGCCACGGACCACCGAGTGCCGCCACAGGTAGGGGAGGGCGAGCAGCGCCAGCGCGGGCAGTGCGACCGCGGCCCGCCACCCGCCCACCGTCGTCAGCGCCCCGCCGATCAGCGGCCCGAGCGCGGACAACGCGGCGGAGGTCCCGGCCAGCCGTCCCAGCGCGCCGCCGCGTCGCTCCGGCGGGATCCGGGCCGAGAGCAGCGCCGAGGCCAGCACCGGGATCGCCGCGGCTCCGATCCCCTGCACGATCCGGGCGGTCATCAGCAGCCCGAAGTTCGGCGCCGCCGCGGCGGCGAGCGCCCCCAGCCCGAGCAGGCCCGCTCCGATGCACAGCGGGGCCCGGATCCCGACGGCGTCGGCGAGCCGTCCGTGCACCGGCGTCGCCACGGCCAGCGCGACGGCGTACCCGCTGACCATCCAGGTCGCGGTCGCGGTCCCGACCCCGAGGTCGGCGGCCAGGTGCGGGAGCGCGACCGTCACCCCGGACGTCGACGTGCCGGCGAGGCCGAAGAGGAGTCCGAGCACGATCGACAGGAGCACACCGGCGATCCTCACCCGCGACGGCCACCGATGCACCGTGATTCCCTGTGTCCGTGCCGACCCCACCCCTCGTCCGCCCGGCGACCGCCGAGGACGCCGACGCCTGCGCCGCCGTCTACGCCCCCTACGTCCGCGACACCGCGATCAGCTTCGAGGTCGAGCCGCCCGGTCCGGTCGAGATGGCCGAGCGGATCGCGGCCGCCCAGGAGCGTCACGTCTGGCTGGTCGCGGTCGGTCCCGGCGGCGCGGTGCTCGGCTACGCCTACGGCGGGCCCTGGAAGTCCCGCGCAGCCTACGGGCGGACCTGCGAGGTCTCGGTCTACCTGGCCCCCGAGGCCCGCGGCCGGGGTGTGGGCCGAGCGCTGTACGAGGCGCTGTTCACCGAGCTCGCCGCGCGCGGCATGGTCGTCGCCGTCGCCGGGATGACCGAGCCGAACGAGGCGAGCGCCGCCCTGCACCGCGCGCTGGGCTTCACCGAGGTCGGCACGTTCCGCGGGGTCGGCTGGAAGCTCGGTGCGTGGCGCGACGTGACCTGGTTCCGGCGGGCGCTGGTCGAGGCCCCGCCGGACGGCCCCCGGGACTGAGCCCGTCGGGTTCGTGCGAGGATCACCGCCCGTTGCGCCACGCACCGCACCCGGCCCAGCCGGCCGGGCGCCGTGCCGGCGCGCCCCGCCCGCCATCCCGGGCCGGGGGAGCGGTACCGCACGGGGAGCACCATGGACGGCCTGCGCCGCGAACTCGACGGGCGCCAGATCGGCATGATCGCCGTGGGCGGCGCGATCGGCACCGGGCTGTTCCTCGGCTCCGGGCTCGCGATCTCCCTCGCCGGTCCCGCGGTGATCGTCGCCTACGTCGTCGCCGCGGTCGTCGCGCTGGTCCTGGCCTACGCGCTGGCCGAGATGGTGGTGCGCCACCCCGAGGCCGGCGGGTTCGGGCCCATCACCCAGCGCTACCTCGGGCCCGGCGCCGGGTTCGTGCAGCGGTGGATGTACTGGGCCGCGCAGGTCGTGAACATCGGCAGCGAGGTCGTCGCCGCCGGGCTCTACCTGACGTTCTGGTACCCCGACCTGCCGCTGTGGATCCCGGTCGTCGGGTTCTCCGTGGTGATGCTGGCGGTCAACGCGGGCGCGGTCCGCTTCTTCGGCGAGACCGAGTACTGGTTCGCAATGATCAAGGTGGTGACGATCGTGGCGTTCATCGCCGTCGGTCTCGTCGCGATCGTGTTCGGGCTGCCCGGGCAGGAACCGGTCGGACTCGGGGCGCTCACCGCGCACGGCGGGTTCGCCCCGAACGGGATCGGCGCGATCTGGCTCGCGCTGACCGTGGTGACCTTCTCGTTCCTGGGCACCGAGGCCGTCGCCGTCACCGCGGCCGAGTCGTCGGACCCGGTGCGCGACATCCCGCGGGCCGCCCGGCGCACCGTCGTGCGGCTCGCGATCTTCTACGTCGGCGCCATGCTGGTGGTGGTGACCCTGGTGCCCTGGAACACCGTGACCACCGGCGACGACGTCGGCGAGTCGCCGTTCGTGCGGCTCTTCGCCCAGGCCGGGGTGCCCGCGGCGGCCACGGTGATGAACCTCGTCGTGCTGACCGCGGCGCTGTCGGCGATGAACACCAACCTCTACGTGACCGCGCGGATGACCTACTCGCTGGCCCGCGACGGCTACGCGCCCCGCTCGCTGGCCCGGGTCAACCGGCACGGCGCCCCGCAGCGGGCACTCGCGCTGTCCGCGGTCGGGCTGGCCCTCGCGTCCCTGGTCTCGGTGTTCGCCGAGGCCACCGCGTTCCCGCTGCTCGTCGGGCTGGCCCTGTTCGGGGCACTGGTGACCTGGCTGCTGATCTTCGCCGCGCACCTCGCGTTCCGCCGGGCGGGCGCCGGTGAGGCGTCCCCGGTCCGCCTCTGGGGCGCGCCGTACACGACGGTCGCGGCGATGCTGTTCGTCGCCGCGGTGCTGGCGACGACGCCGTTCACCACCCAGTTCGCGACGGCGGCGCAGGCGGGTGTGCCCTTCCTGGTCCTGCTCGTCGTGGTCTACCTGGTGGTGCGGCGCCGCCGCCGGCGGGTCACGCCTTCCTCAGCTCCGAGTGGAGCTTGAGCACGGTCTGGCCGTCCTCCTGCTCCAGCACGTAGGCCGGGTTGTCCTCGGTCCCGTTCCGGGACTGCGTCGACCCGTTGATCGTCTTCTCGATCCGGTCGGTGGAGTGGTCCACCACCTTGCCGGTCGGGGTGCCGTTGCCCCAGTTCCAGGCCACCCACGTGCCCTTGGCGAACGTCTGCGTCATGGGGACGGATACCCCCGCGCCGGCCGGTCAACCCGGCGCGGGGGACCGTGTCACCAGATCCGGACGCGCCGGTCCGGGTCGGTGTAGAGCCCGTCGGACTCGGTCACCCCGAACGCCTCGTGGAAGGTGTCGAGGTTCGTGACGACCGCGTTGCACCGCAGGTCCGGCGGCGAGTGCGGGTCGGTGGTGAGCCGCCGGATCGCCTCCGCGTCGCGGGTCACCGCCCGCCACACCTGCGCCCACCCGAACAGCACCCGCTGCTCACCCGTCAGACCGTCGATCACCGGCGGCTCGAAGCCCTCGTGCGCGATCGCGTACGCCTTCAGCGCGATCGTCAGCCCGCCCAGGTCGCCGATGTTCTCGCCGACCGTCAGCGAGCCGTTGACCTTGTGGTCGGGCAGCCCGGCGGGGGACAGGCCGTCGTACTGGTCGATCAGCATCTGCGCGCGGGACTCGAACTCGGTCCGGTCGGCGGACTCCCACCAGTCGGTGAGGTTGCCGTCGCCGTCGTAGCGGGAGCCCTGGTCGTCGAAGCCGTGCCCGATCTCGTGGCCGATGACCGCGCCGATGCCGCCGTAGTTCGCGGCGTCGTCGGCATCGGCGTCGAAGAACGGCGGCTGCAGGATCGCTGCCGGGAACACGATCTCGTTGAGCCGCGGGTGGTAGTAGGCGTTGACCGTCTGCGGGGTCATCAGCCACTCGCCGTGGTCGACGGGGCCGCCTAGCTTGGCGTACTCGAAGTCGTGGCGCCACTGGGCCGCGCGACCCGCGTTGCCGAGCAGGTCGGCCGGGTCGATCTGCAGGTCGGAGTAGTCCTTCCAGGAGTCCGGGTAGCCGACCTTCGGTGTGAACTTGCCGAGCTTGTCCAGCGCCCGCTCCCGGGTGGCCGGGCTCATCCAGTCCAGGGTGGAGATCGACCGGCGGTAGGCCTCGACGATGTTGTCGACCAGCTCGGTGATGCGCTCCTTGGCCCGCGGCGGGAAGTGCCGCTCGACGTAGATCTTCGCGACGGCCTCGCCCAGCGCGCCCTCCACCAGCGACACCCCGCGCTTCCAGCGCTCGCGCAGCTCCGGGGTGCCGGACAGGGTGCGGCCGAAGAAGTCGAAGTCGGCCTCGACCAGGTCCGCGGAGAGGAACTCCGCGCACGACCCGGCGACGGTCAGCGCGAGCCACGCCTGCCACTGCTCCAGCGGGCGCCCGGCCCACAGCTCACCGGCGGCGGTGACGAAGCTCGGCTGGCGGACGATCACCTCGTCGTAGGCGTGCGCGGGCACCCCCAGCGCGGACTCCCACTCGGCCCAGTCGAAGCCGGGGGCAGCGGCCCGCAGCTCCTCGCGGGTCATCAGGGTGTAGGTCTTCTCGGCGTCGCGGTTGAGGACCCGGTCCCAGGACGCGTCGGCCAGCGCGGTCTCCAGGTCCATGACCTGCTCGGCGACGCGTTCCGGCTCGGCCAGCCCGACCAGCTCGGCGAGGCGCCGCAGGTGCTCGACGTACTTCGCCCGGATCTCGGGGTCGCCCTCGTCGCCGTAGTACGACTCGTCGGGCAGGCCCAGCCCGGCCTGGTTGAGGTTCACCAGGTAGCGGGAGGAGTCCTTGAGGTCGGTCGCGATGAACTCGCCGAACAGCGCGGCCCGGCCCTCGCGCTGACGCCGGCCGAGCACGGTCGCGAGCGCGGCCCGGTCGGTGGCGGCGTAGATCTCGTCGAGCAGCGGGCGCAGCGGCGCGGTGCCGAGCTCCTCGACCCGCTCGACGTCCATGAACGAGCGGTACAGGTCGCCGATCTTGCGGGCCTCGGTGCCGGGCTCCGAGGAGGCCGCGCACTCCTCCACGATCTCGTGGACCTGGTCCTCGGCCCGGTCGCGCAGGACGCGGAACGCACCGTCCTGCGAACGGTCGTCGGGGATCTCGTGGGTCGCCAGCCACCGGCCGTTCACGTGGGTGAACAGGTCGTCCTGGGGACGGACGTCCGGGTCGACCCAGCTGAGGTCGAGACCGGAGCGCTTCTCGGTCGGGGACTCGGTGGTCGTCATGGGTCCATCCTGCCTGCCGGGTGCGACGGTTTCGAGCAACCGACGCCGGCACGCCCGCGCCGCCCGGTCCGTCGCGGAAGTGGGGTGCTGCGAATCCGCTTACCCGGTAAGCGGATTCACAACCGTCACATCCTTGGGGCGGACGGGGCGGATCGGCGTCACCGAGTGGCGGCGGCACCGAGCGACAGCACCGAGCGGCGGCACCGAGCGGCGGCACCGTGCGGCGGCGGCACCGGGTACGAGCGCGACGGGCCGGTGCCGGCTGGTCGACTCCACCGGGTCCGGGGCGGTGCGCGCCGAAGTTGACCGGACAGGTCACCGCGCAGTGGACGCCCGGTTGTCCACCACCGGACGGCGGACGCACCATCGCGGACGTGACGATCCACCTCGATGCGCCGGTCACCCGGCCCCGTTCCACACCCGCCGTCGACCTCCTGGAGGGTGAGCGCCTGCTGGCCCGCCTCCCGGGCGACGGGGCGGACCGATGTGGCGCGGACTTCGAGGCCTTCACCCTCACCCCGCTCGGGCGCACCCTGGGCGCCGAGATCACCGGTATCGACCTGCGTGACCGCGTCGACGAGGACCTGCGGGCCGAGCTGCACCGGGCACTGCTGGAGTGGAAGGTCCTGTTCTTCCCCGGCCAGCACCTCACCAGCGACCGGCAGCGCGAACTCGCGCTGCTCTGGGGCGACCTGGAGACCAACCCGATGCTCGACACCGGCGACGCCGCCGACGTCGTCCGTTTCGGCACCGGCAGGCGCACCTACGAGAACATCTGGCACGCCGACACCACGTTCCGTCCCGCACCGGCCATGGGCGCCATGCTGCGGATGGTGCAGACGCCACCGTTCGGCGGGGACACGGTGTGGGCCGACATGGCCGTCGCCTACGACAACCTCACCGACGAGGTGCGGGCGCGCATCGACGACGCCGTCGCGGTGCACGACATGGTGCCCGGCTTCGCCCGGTTCCTGGACCCGGAGCGGCTGGCCCGTGGCCGCGACCTGTTCCCGCCGGTGACCCACCCCGTCGTCCGGACCCATCCGGAGACCGGGCGCCGCACGCTGTTCGTGAACGCCTCGTTCACGACGGAGATCGTCGGGCTCCCGCGCGAGGAGTCCGACGCGCTGCTGCGGCACCTGTTCGCCCAGGCCCGCGTGCCCGAGTTCCAGGTCCGCTACCGCTGGTCCGAGGGGACGCTCGCGTTCTGGGACAACCGGGCGACCCAGCACTACGCGGTCGGCGACTACCACCCGCACACCCGGGTCGCGGAGCGCGTCGCGATCGCGGGCGACCGACCCTTCTGACGGTCAGGAGGCCGCGCCGCCCCACCGGCGGCGGCGCGGCCGGTCGGCGGGCTCGTCCTCCATCGGGGCGGCGATCGCCAGCCGCCCGACCTGCTCGTTGAGGACCTTCAGGTGCACCCGGACGTCGTCGTGGGTCGGGTCCAGCACCGCCTGCTCGGCGATCTCCGCGGCCTGGTCGACCGACTGCTTCAGCGACGCCTTGGCCTTGTTCAGCCGGGCGGCGATCCGCTTGGCGGGCGGTTCGGTGAGCCGGAACCGGGCGGGCTCGATCGAGTCGCCGACGGCGGCCAGGCGCTGCACCGCCTCCAGCTCCGAGTCCAGCCGCTTGCCGATCTCGGTGAGCCAGGTCCGCACCTGCATCGCCGAGATCACCGTGGTGATCCGGTGGAAGCGCTGCACCTGCTCGGCGCACTCGGCCACGTAGGTCCGCCAGTACCGCGACAGCGGTGCGGGGGAGGGCTCGGATCCGGGGCGCAGGAGTGACACGCCCGCAGGCTACCGGTGCTCACCCGGCCAGCCGGATCGTCGTCCCCGGGCCGAGCGGCAGCCCCAGCAGGACGAACACGCAGAGGATGACCACCCACACCACGAACACCGGCACGACGAACATCGCCATCCGCGAGAACACCGCGCCCAGGGTGAACGAGCGGTCGTAGCGACGGCAGGTCAGCTGCAGCACGTACAGGTAGGGGTTCAGCGGCGAGATCGGGTTGGTGATCGCGTCACCGATCCGGTAGGTCGCCTGGATGACCGCCGGGTGCAGGCCCAGCCCGACGAACACCGGCACCAGTACCGGCGCCAGCACCGTCCACAGCGACGCCCCGGAGAACACCACCATCGCCAGCACCGAGCACAGCACCAGCGCGAGCAGCAATGCGCCGAGCCCGGTCAGGCCGATCGCGCGCAGCCCGGCCGACCCCTCCACCGCCAGCCACGTCCCGACCCCGCTCCAGGTGAACATCGCGATGAACTGGCCCGCGGAGAAGGCGATGACGACGAACCCGAGCATCCCCTTCAGCGACTCGGCCATCATCTCCGGCATGTCCGACGGGCGGGTCACCACGCCCGCGGCGATGCCGTAGGCCAGGCCGGTGACGAGGAAGGTCAGGAACAGCAGCGGGACGATCCCGTCGAGGAACGGGGAGTCGATCAGGGACCCGTCGTCGCCCTGCAGCGGGCCGCCGGGCACGAGCCAGGCCGCCAGCGCGCAGACCAGCCACACCGCGAGGGCGACGCCCGCCACCCGCAGCGCGCGCCGCTCCCGCGCGGTGACCGTCGTGTCCGGCTCACCCGCCGCGTCCGGCTCCGGGTCGACCGGGGGCAGCCCCGGCTCGACGCGGTGCGCCAGGATCCAGCCGAGCACCGCGGGCAGCACGAGCGCCGACACCGCCTGGAACCAGTAGTTCATGAGCACCCCGACGCCGATGTCCGGCGGCGTCCCCGGCGGCAGCACCGACTCGGTCAGCGCGGCCAGGTTCGCGTCCAGCGCACCGACGATCAGCCCGGAGCCGTAGCCGACGGCCGTCGCCGCGAACGCGCCGAGCGCCCCGGCGACCGGATGCCGCCCCACCGAGGCGAACGCGAGCGCCGCCAGCGGGGGGAGGATCACCATCGCCGCGTCGCCCATGAAGTGGCCCTGCACGCACAGGTAGGCCACCGCATACGGCATGAAGCGCCGCGGTACCCGGGTCAGCGCGATGTTCACCAGCGACCGCAGCAGCCCGGTGCGCTCGCAGATCCCGACGCCCAGCAGCATCGTGAGCACCACGCCCAGCGGCGGGAAGCCGATGAAGTTGTCCACCATGGTGGTGAGCAGCTGCCGCAGGCCCGCCACGGACAGGATGTCGCGGACCGGTTGTGCCTGCGGGGCGCCCGGCAGCTGCGCGGTCGCCCCGTTCGCGGCCAGCACCGCCGAGCCGACCCCGAGCAGCAGCAGGAGGATCCAGAACAGGAAGAACGGGTGCGGCACCCGGTTCCCGACCCGCTCGATGCCCCGGATCACCGGTCCGGGCCGGTACGCCGCGGTCACGGGATGCGCCCGTCGGTCGCCAGCACCGGCGCGTCGGCGGGCACGGTGTCGGGGTAGATCAGCCCGCTGCCGGTGTTCAGCACGACGACCGTCTCCGACCCGTCGAGCCAGCCCGACTCCCGCAGCCGGCCCGCCGCGGCGACGCAGGCCGCGCCCTCCGGGCAGATCCAGGTGCCCTCGTCGCGGGCGAGGGCGTGCTCGGCGGCGAGCAGCTCGTCGTCGGAGACGGCGACGGCGGTCCCGCCGGTGTCGTACACGGCGTCGAGGACGAGGAAGTCGCCCAACGCCTTGGGCACGGTGATCCCGAACGCGACCGTGTGCGGGTCGGCCGGGGCGGTCGACTCGCGCAGCCCGGCCTCGAACGCCTCGACGATCGGGGCGCACCCGGTGGCCTGCACCGCGACCAGCCGCGGCAGCGGACCGGAGATCCAGCCCAGCTCCCGCATCTCCGCCAGGGCCTTGTGGATCGCGATGATCCCGACGCCGCCGCCGGTCGGGTAGAGGATCACGTCCGGGCAGCGCCAGCCGAGCTGCTCGACGATCTCGTAGCCCATCGTCTTCTTGCCCTCGATGCGGTACGGCTCGCGCAGCGTCGAGGTGTCCTGGTATCCGGCCCCGTCGGAGTTGCGACGGGCGACGGCGTCGGCGACGAGCCTCCCGGCGTCGCCGATCAGGCCGTCGACCAGGTACAGCTCCCCGCCGGAGACGGCGACCTCGCGCCGGGTGATCTCCGGGGCGTCGACCGGCATCGCGATCAGCGCGCCGAGCCCGGCCCGCGCGGCGTAGCACGCCCAGGCGGCACCGGCGTTGCCGTTGGTGGGCATCGCGACCGCGCGGACGCCGAGTTCGGCGGCGCGGGAGACGCCGACGGCGGCACCGCGGGCCTTGAACGCCCCGGTCGGGATCAGGCCCTCGTCCTTCATCCGCAGGCCCGGCAGCCCGAGGCGGGCGCCGGCCCGGGGGAGCGGCAGCAGCGGGGTCATGCCCTCGCCCATCGTCACCACGTGCGCGGGGTCCCGTACGGGCAGCACCTCGTGGTAGCGCCACAGGTCCGGCGGGCGGGCGGCGATGTCGGCCGGGGTCACCAGGGTGCGGGCGCGGTCCAGGTCGTAGCGGGCGAGCAGCGGGGCGCCGGAGCCCGAGGTGCCCTGCACGGTGTCGGCGTCGAGGACCTCGCCGGTGCGGGAGCACTCCAGGTGGGACAGCGTCGAGAAGTCGGGCACGGGTCCACCTGATCGCCCGCCGTGCCGCGGCGCAACCCGGACGGCGACAGTGTCCCCGCGGGAAGTGACCGCGGACACGACTACGCCTTTCGGACGATCCGGTAGCCTCGGACTGCGAAAGCGTGAACGTTCAACGATCGAGAGGCATCCATGCGCCCGCTTCCCACGCCGTTCTCCGACATCGCACTCCTGCTGGTCCGGCTGCTCGTCGGCGTCGTCCTCGTCGCCCACGGTCTGCAGAAGCTCTCGAACGGGGTCGGCGGTGTCGCGTCGGGCTTCGCCGGCATGGGCATCCCGCTGCCGACGGTGTCCGCGCTGTTCGCGATCGCGGTCGAGATCGGAGGCGGCGTGCTGCTGCTCGCCGGTGCCGCGACGACCGTCGCCGGGCTCGTCGTCGCCGTCGAGATGGTGGGGGCCTACCTGTTCGCGCACCCCGGTCTGAACCCGTTCGTCGACTCGGGCGGCTGGGAGCTGGTCGGCGTGATCGCCGCGGGCGGACTCGCGCTGGCCGCGGCCGGACCGGGCCGGTTCTCGGTCGACGCGCTCGTCGCCGGACGCGGCCGCACCCCGGCCCGGCACGCGGTGGGTGTCTCCTCGGGGGAGTAGGACCCGCCCCCGCGGGGGATCCCGCCGCATGCCCGAGGGACACACCGTGCACCGGCTCGCGCGGCTCCAGCGCCGCCGCTACGCGGGCCGGCCGGTGGCGGTGTCCAGTCCGCAGCGCCGGTTCAGCACCGGAGCCGAGATCGTCGACGGGCGGGTGCTGGTCGACGTGCAGGCCCACGGCAAGCACCTGTTCCAGCACTACGGTCCGGACACCACCGTGCACGTCCACCTCGGGCTGTGGGGCCGGTTCCCGAACCGGGAGCTGCCCCGGGAGCCGCCGCGCGGCCAGGTCCGGATGCGGATCGTCGGCGAGACCCACTACGCCGACCTGCGCGGTCCGGCCGCCTGCGAGCTGCTCGACGACGCCGGGGTGGCGCAGCTGCGGGCCCGACTCGGCGAGGACCCGCTGCGCGACGACGCCGACCCGGCCCGCGTCCGGGAACGGTTCGCCCGCTCCAGGGCCCCGCTGGCAGCGGTGCTCATGGACCAGTCGGTGATCGCGGGCATCGGCAACGTCTTCCGCGCCGAGACGCTGTTCCGTACCGGTCTGGACCCGATGACCCCGGCCCGTGACCTCGACGACCGGTCCTTCGCGCTGCTCTGGGACGACCTGACCGCGATGCTCCACGACGGCGAGCGGCGCGGCCGGATCGAGACGCTGCGTCCCGAGCACGACCCGGCCCTGCTGGAGCCGCCCGACCGCGGCGCGGTCTGCGCCAGCGTCGTCTACGCCTACCGCCGCACCGGACAGCCCTGCCTGGTCTGCGGCGCCCCGATCGCGCACGCCGAGGTCCGCACGCGGAACCTCTTCTGGTGCCCCGGCTGCCAGTCGGGATCCACCGCGCGGCCGCTCACCGAACGGTGACGACCGATGTCCGATCTGTCCTGTACCGGCCGGTAGCGGTACCGTTGGCGCCATGCTGTCGACCGGTCCCGTGCGTCCGGAGACGCGGCGCCGGCCGATCGTCCGGTGGGACGCGGCGCTGTCCGGGGCCGCGCTCGTCGTGACCGGGATGCTGGTCGCCCTCGGGATCTTCGGCGCCGTCTTCCTGGTCGCCTTCTTCGAGTACTGCCCGCCGCGCACGTGCAGCTCGTCGGCCGTGCTCGTGTCGGTCGGCGGCTCGCTGGTGGTCGCCGCGGCCGCCGGCGTGGCCGGTCTCGCCATGACCGTGCTGCGGGTCGTCGAACGTCGTCCGGCCTGGCCGTTCGCGCTGGCCACCCTTGCCGTGGCCGCGTCCGCCGTCGCGTTCGGCGCGGTCCACTACGCGAGCGCGATCGGGTACTGACCTGCTCGGGGGCCGATCCCCCGAGCGCGTGCGCCGGGCCGGGTCCCACGGCCCGTACCGGTGCGCGCTCCGCGGTGCCGCCGCGACCGGTCGGTCACCGTCGAGGGTCGACCGTCCGGTCGGTCGCCTTCGCCGCCTCTGCCGCCTCTGCCTCTGCCGCCGCAGCGCGCTGCGCGGTCCGGCGGAAGCCGATCGCGATCGCCGCCGACATCAGCATCATCACCGCGACCACCCACATCCCGGCCCGCGAGTCACCGGTCAGGTCCTTGAGCCATCCCGCGACGAACGGACCGACGAACCCGGACAGGTTGCCGAAGGAGTTGATCAACCCGATCCCGGCGGCGGCCCCGGCGCCGGTGAGGAAGGCGTTCGGCAGCGACCAGAAGGGCGGGATCGCGGCGAAGACCCCGATCGCGCAGACGGTCACACAGGCCATGACCAGCAACGGCGAGTCCATGTACAGCGCGCCCGCGATCGCCACCGCCCCCACGACGGCGGGGACGGCCACGTGCAGCGGCCGCTCCCCGCTGCGGTCGGAGCGCCGGGCCCACAGCACCATCGTCACCGACGCGATCGCGTACGGCACCGCGGTGATCAGGCCGACCTCGACCAGCGAGTAGTCGGCGCCGAACTGCTGCTCGAACCCGGCGACGATCTGGGGGAGGAAGAACGCCAGGACGTAGAGCCCGAACACGATCCCGAAGTAGACGACCGACAGGGCCACCACCCGGCCGTCGCGCAGGGCGGCGGCGACCCCGCGGTCCTGCCCGGCCGCCGCCGCGTCCTCGGCGGCGATCCGCTCCTCCAGCGCGACCGCCTGGTCGGTGGGCAGCCACCGGGCCCGGGTCGGACGGTCCGGCAGCAGCCACAGCACCGCGATGCCCAGCAGCACCGCCGGGATGCCCTCGACGAAGAACATGAAACGCCAGCCGGCGTCGAAGCCCAGGGCGCCGTCGCCGATCGAGATCAGCCACGTCGACAGCGGCCCGCCGACCACCGAGGACAGCGGCACGGCCAGGAAGAACAGGGCGACGATCCGCGCCCGCTCGACCCTCGGGAACCAGTAGGTCAGATACAGGATGATGCCCGGGAAGAAGCCGGCCTCGGCGATGCCGAGCAGCACCCGCACGACGTAGAAGCCGATCTCGCCCTGGATGAACGCCGTCGACGACGCGACGACGCCCCAGGTCACCATGATCCGGGCGATCCAGATCCGCGCCCCGACCCGGTGCAGGATCACGTTGGACGGGACCTCGAAGAAGAAGTACCCGACGAAGAACAGCCCGGCGCCCAGACCGTAGGCGGCCGCGGACAGGCCCAGGTCGGCGTTCATCGTCAGCGACGCGAACCCGACGTTGACCCGGTCGATGTAGTTCAGCAGATAGGCCAGGGCGAGCAGCGGGATGAGCCGCTTCGTCGCCGTCCGTACGGCCGTCGAGACCAGCACGCCGTCCCCCTCCGTTGCGGTGCGCACGCCAGCGCAGTCTCGCCGCCGGAGGTCAGTCCTTCAACCAGGCGTAGGCGGTGTGCCGGGACACACCGAGCGCCGCCGCCATCGCGCTGACCTCGCAGCCGGCCTCGCGCCCGGCCCGCAGCAGCTCACGGCGACGCTCGCGCGGGGCGTCCGCGGCGGCCCGCAGCTGTTCGAGCACGGCCGCGGACTCGGCGGACTCCCGGCGTCGGCCCACCCCGGGCCGGGAGAACGCGCGCACGGCGTCGGCGTCCCAGACCTTGCGGCCGTCCGGGCCGGGGTCGGGCAGCGGGGGCGGTGCCTGGCCGCGGGAGACGTAGGAGTTCCAGGTGCCCACCTGCACGCCCCAGTGGGCGGCGCACTCGTCGCTGGTCCAGGTCGTCACGACAGGAGGGTGCCACGGTCCGCCCGGCCCGGCGGTGTCGGTCCGTGGCGGGGTCGGGAACGGTCCGACCGCGGTCATCCTCCCGGCGGTGCACCGAGGGGGCCTGCCAGCAGGTCCCGCACGGCGGCGGCGCAGTCGGCCGGGGTCCGGCCGGGCCGCCCGTGGGGGTCGGCGACCGCGTTCATCGCCCCGAACAGCAGATCGCGGACGAGCCGGGGAGCGGGCCCGGCGGCGATCGCCCCCGCGCGTTGCGCGTCGTCGACCAGCTCGGTCCACCGGCTCCGGTAGCGGTGCAGGAGCACGCGGTAGATCGCGAGCGACGCGTCCCGGCCCGGCTCGGGCATGGTGAGCACGACCGCGGCGTAGTCGCTCAGCTCCACCAGGGCGTCGAGGTGCGCACGGACGGCGGCCCACAGGCGGGCCCCGGCATCGGCGGCGGTGAGCGGGGCCAGGGCGTCGTCGAGGTGGCGCAGCGACTCGCGCAGGCCCTCCTCGAGCACCGTCGCGATCAGCTCGTCCTTCGAGCCGAAGTGGAAGTAGACGCTCCCGGTCCGCAGTCCCGCGGCCTCGGCGATCCCGCTGAGGCTGACCCCGACCCGCCCGTCGCGGGCCAGCAGGGACGCGGCCGCGTCGAGCAACCGGCGTCGGGTCCGGTCCCCCTTGGACGGGCGGTCGGGCGCGGCGGGCACGGTCGCCATTCTCACCTCCCACCGCCACGACGACATCGGAGCGCCCCGGAACGCGGCGCTGCCGGAGTGCTGCCCCAGCATTCTATGCTAGCTTAAAAACTAACGACCATTAGTTTCTGGAGGAGCCATGACGATCCCCTCGCCCTCGGCCGCCCGGGACGCCGCACCACTGGACCCGACCGAGGCGCTGGGCTGGTACGGGAGCTGGATCGACGCGTGGAACAGCCACGATCCGGACCGGGTCCGCCCGCTGGTGACCGACGGCTTCCGGCTCGAGACGCCGACGACGCGCAACTCCGGCTGGGACGTACGGGGACCTGACGCCGCCGCCGACTACATGCGTTACGTGCTCACCGCGTACCCGGACCTGACCTGGGAACGCACCGGGCCGCCGCTGCTCGCACCCGATGTCCCGCGCGCCGCCTTCACCTGGCGCGGGACCGGGCACTTCACCGGCACGCTCACCCCGCCCGGGATCCCCGGGACCGGCCTCCCGTTCGACTTCGTGGGCCTGGAGGTCTTCGACTTCCGGGACGGCCGCGCCGACCGACTGCACGCCAGCTACGACCTGATGGGGCTGCTGCGCCAGACCGGGGTCCTGCGCAGTGGCTCGGGGCGCCGCTGACCCGCCCGTCCGACGGCGGGGCGGCCGACGGCCGGTGGTCTCACGGCCGCAGCGCGGCGACCACCCAGCGCAGCGACGTCCGGTCGGTGCAGGTCGCGAGCAGCTCGGCCTGCTCGATGCTCTCGGCGTCGCGGCGACGGGCGTCGAACAGGTCCTCGACCAGGCCGGGCACGTCGCGGTGCTCCCCGGGCAACGGCTCGTCGCCGCCGGGCAGCCCGAGGCGGGCGACGACCAGCCGCAGCGTGCGGTGCCCGATCAGCCGCATGCCCGGGGACAGCAGCGCCGAGTTCCGCGGGGGAGTGGCGCCGGCGGCGGACTCCTGTCCGGGCAGCGGGACCGCGCCGGGCGGGACGCCGGGCAGGCTCACCGCGGACACCGCGATCACGCCGCCGTCGAGCAGGGCCCACGCGTCGATCGCGGGGCGGTGCGTCTCCCGGCCCGACGCGGTGGCCAGATCCTGCTCGGCCAGCCAGCGACGCAGCCGCGGACGCAGGTCCCAGCGCACGTCGAACACGCCCTCGGCCAGGTCG
The DNA here is from genome assembly GCF_001932475.1 of Pseudonocardia sp. Ae717_Ps2. Classification (NCBI taxonomy): domain Bacteria; kingdom Bacillati; phylum Actinomycetota; class Actinomycetes; order Pseudonocardiales; family Pseudonocardiaceae; genus Pseudonocardia; species Pseudonocardia sp. Ae717_Ps2. The sequence goes on along the minus strand of NZ_MCIS01000001.1, from coordinate 3,645,531 downwards.
GACGGTGTGAACACCTCGTCCCACCGCGGGCCGCCGGCTGCCCCGTTCCCGACACCCGTCTCGGGCTGGATCGCCATCTTCGTCCCCCGACCCGGGGCACGCGCGGTCCCGGGGGATCAGGATAGGACGGTCCGCACGGGCGTACAGGCTGGTGCACACGGCCGTACCCACAGGTGTGACGGCACGACCGACGCGGCGACGAGCGGCGTCCCCGACACGCCGATCAGCAGGCGATGTCACGCAACGTGAGCGAATCTGCCGATGTCTGCGTGACAGATGACACGATCGAGCGAGTCCGCCGCAGGCGGTAACGAGGCAGGATGAGTCGAGCGATCCACAAGTGACGGCGACGTGGAGGCGACATGGACGGGCAGTTCGACAGGGTTCCGGCGGTGCACCCGGGGATGATCCCCGCGGCACGGCGGTCGGTGGAGAACCTGCCGTCCGGACGAGGCGTGGTCGACGGCGAGCGGGGCCGCGTGCTGGCCCGCTACGCGCGGCTCATGCGGTCCGGCCGGCCGGAGGTCTGCCTGCCCGGGCGGCGCGAGATCGAGGACCGCGAGCGGTTGGGCGCCTCCGCGACCGGCAGCGACGGCAAGGTCATCTACCCGGACCGGGACGCGGCCGAGTGTGCCGCCCGCGAGCTGGAGGCCCTCGGGGGGCGCCCGCAGCGAGCCTACCTGTGCCGGCGGTCCCGCCGCGGGCACTACCACCTGACCACCGACGCCGTCGCCCAGCGCCGTCGCGACCCGGCGCAGCTCATCCCGCAGCCGCGCCGCGGCGACTGAGCCGGACCCGACCCGATCCACGACGACCCCCGGTGCCGATGGCGCCGGGGGTCGTCGTGCGTCCGCGGCCGGTTCGCGGCGGATGTCACACCGATGTGATGCGCAGCACACGCTGATCGTCTAGCGTGGGGTGTGGCAGCGGTCACGTCACCGCCGAGCCGACGTCCCACCACCACGCATCGGAGGGCCCCGTGAACCCGCACCTGCTGGAGGAACGCGTCGCCACCGTCAACGGCGGCCGCGACCTCGCCGACCCCGCCCGCGCCCGGCTGCGCGCCCACAAGGCCACCGCCGACGCCTGCCGTCGGCGCGCCGCCGAGCGTCGCGCCGAGCTGGAGCGCGCCCTGGCCGGGGGCACCACCGGCGACGCCCTGGACCTCATGCTGGAACTCGACGCGCTCGAGCGGGTGCAGGACCGCATCGACAACCGGCTCTCCGAGCTCTGCGACGCGCTCACCGAGCCGCGCACCCCGCGCTACGGCGACGCCCAGCCCGTGTAGCCGTACCCGCGGCCCGTGTGGATCACCCGCGCCCGTGGTTCGATGACCGGCGGACACCGCCGTCGGACCACGAGGGAGAGCACACGTGCGTGCAGTGCAGGTCAGCGAGCTGGACGGGCCGTCCGCGGTCCGCGTCGCCGAGGTCGAGCCGCCGGTCCGCGGTGACGGCGAGGTCCTCATCGACGTCGCCGCGGCCGGGGTGAACTTCCCGGACGTCCTGCTGACCAAGGGGATGTACCAGTACAAGCCGGAGCCGCCGTTCACCCTGGGCTCCGAGTGCGCCGGCACGGTGCGCGAAGCGGGCCCGGACAGCCGGTTCGCCGCCGGGGACCGGGTCGTCGCGTTCACCATGTCCGGGGTGTTCGCCGAGACCGTCTCCGCTCCCGAGCAGCACGTCTTCCCGCTGCCCGACGAGGTGGAGTTCGCCGCGGGCGCCTGCCTGCCGATGAACTACCTGACCGCGCACTTCACCCTCGACACCCGCGGTGGCCTGCGGGCGGGGGAGACGGTGCTCGTCCAGGGCGCCGCGGGCGGCGTCGGGACCGCGGTCGTCCAGCTGGCCGCCGCGATGGGGGCCACCGTCATCGGTGTCACGTCCACCGAGGCCAAGGCCGAGGTCGCGCGGCGCGCGGGCGCGGCGCACACCGTCGGCGTCGACGGGTTCAAGGATGCGGTCAAGGAGCTGACCGGCGGCGCGGGCGTCGACATGGTCGTCGACCCGGTCGGTGGCGACCGCTTCACCGACTCGGTCCGCTGCCTCGGCCCGCTCGGCCGCCTCATGGTCGTCGGGTTCACCGCGGGTGACATCCCGACGGTGAAGGTGAACCGGCTGCTGCTGAACAACGTCGACGTCCGCGGCGTCGGCTGGGGCGCCTACGCGCTGGGCCGCCCGGACTTCATCCGCGCCGAGTGGGACGCCCTGCTCCCGCACCTGCGCTCCGGCGCGCTCACCCCGCTGATCAGCGAGCGCTTCGGCCTCGACGACGCCGCGACCGCCCTGTCCCGGATCGACGACCGCACCGTCACCGGCAAGGTCGTGCTGCTGACCTGAGCCGGGTCAGCCGGCCGGCTCCAGGTTGTGCCGGACCGCGGCGCGCGGCAACGGCGCCGTGGTCTCGGCGGCCGCGGTGCGCGGCGCCGTGGTCCCGGCGGCCGCCGTGCGCGGCGCTGCCGTCTCGGCGGCCGCCCTGCGCGGCGCCGGGGTGGGGCCGACGTGGCGGTGCGGCGCCGGCACCGCCACGGACTCGGCGACGTGCAGCCGGTGCCGGGCGGCCACCGCCCGCCCGGCCGGGCCGGTCACGGACAGCGCGTGCAGCGCCAGGGCCCGGTGGGCCGGCACCTCGCAGCGGCGCAGGAAGCGGTCCAGCTCGCGTACGGCGTCGCCGGGGTGGCGGGCCAGCGCCCACGCGGCCAGCTCGGCCTCGGCGACGTCGGTCCGCACCCCGCTCATCCGCACGCACACGTACTCGACGTCCTCGTCGGCCAGCTCGCCCGGCGCGGGCAGGTGCATGCCCTGCTCGGTCAGGTACTCGTGCACCGCCCACAGCCCCATCGGGGTGAGCGCGACCACCGTGGGGTCCGGGTCGTCGCGGTGCGCGACCCGGGACAGCTCGTCGAGCTCGTCGGCGTCGAGGGTCTCGGTCAGCTCGATCGCGCCGAGCAGCTCGCAGGCGTCCAGCAGGGCGGTGACGTCGCGGCGCCACAGCCGCTGCTCGACGTCGCCGGCGAGATCGTCGACGACACAGCCCGCCTCGTCGTTGACGGCGTCGCGGACCTGGCGGTGGAAGTGCTCGAGCGGGACCGGCCCGCCGCCGGTGGCGTACAGGCCGACCCACAGCATCGGGAAGGCCTGCGACATCGACATCCCGAACAGCGACGGCGCGCCGAACACGTCGGTCCCGCCCAGGCTGTCGCCGAGGCGGCCGACCGACTCGAACACCCTGCGCCACAGCTCGATCGGCCGGTTCAGCAGCGGGCCCGCGCTCTTGACCGGGAGCAGCCGCCCGCGCACCACACGGACCAGGCGCGCCGAGCGGGCCCAGCGCAGCAGCAGCGACACCTCGGGCAGGTCGTCGCTGGTGCGGGCGGTCTCGCGGTAGATGTGGTCGAGCTGCAGGTGCGCGGCGAGGTCGAGCGCGTCGGTGCGGTCGAGGCGGCCGTCGGAGGTGAGTCGGCGCCCGGCCCGCACCCACAGGGTCAGCTTGCGGAGCAGCTCGAGTGCCTCGGAGCGCTCCGCGGCCTCGACGAGCGCCGCTGCGCCGGGCATCGGCACCGGCGGCAGCTCGGGGTTCCACTCGGTGCGGGTGGGCCGCTGCGCCTCCCGCCGCATGATCTCGGCGAGCGCGTGCCGGTCGACGTCGGTCTCCCCGGCGCCGGCGCGGTCGAGGAACCGCTGCACGGCGGCCGGGTCGGCCGGGTCGACGCCGTGGCGGTGCAGCTGCACGCCCCAGAACTTGCCCAGGTCGTAGTTGCGCTCGTCGGCGAGACCGTCGTGCAGTGCGGGGGTGGAGTCGAGGACCTGACGGTGCAGCGCGTCCGCCGGGTGCGACTGCGGGTCGAACCAGTCGTGCTCGTCGAGGAAGTCGATGAGCGCGTGGAAGGCGGGGGCGACGTCGTCGGGCTCGAGCACGGTCACCTTGCGCGGGAACCACATGCCCAGCGCGTCGGCGATGTGCGAGCGGGTCCAGCGGCCCAGCCTGCGGTCGCGGGCGTACTTGTAGTCCAGCACGGCGGCGACGAGCGTGGTGTCGACCTCGACGCGACGGCGGCGGGCCCAGAGGGAGAACTGCTCCAGCAGGCGGCTGCGGGCCTCGGCGTACCCCTGGTCGTCCCCCGGGGTGAAGACGAGACGCATCCGGCCCACTGTGTCAGGTCCCTCCCATCCGCTCCGGCTGCGGCGCAGCACTTTCCGATGATCGTCGGTGCGCGCGGGGGCCGTGCACCGGGTGGTCGCAGGAGGTCCAACGAGCGCGGTCGGCCCGGGTCACTTCCCGACCGCTCACCATCGGTGGGCGGTCGGTCACGGGCCGTCCGATCGTCCGGCCGCCCCCGCGACCGTGAGCCCTCGACCCTGCCACGGACGACGACGGCCGGACACCCCGGGGAGGGGGTCCGGCCGCCGTCGTGTGCGACGAGAGGCGCTCAGTCGCCGCCGACCGGGCTGTCGCGCCGTTCGGCGGTCGCCCGCGTCGACCCGTCGCCGGTCGATCCGTCCGGTCCGTCGGTCCCGGTCGCGACGGCACCGTTGCCGTTGCCACTGCCGGGGGCGTTCTCGTCGTCCGGGTCGAACGCGCCGACCTTGACGTAGAAGTGCTCGCCGTGGTTGACGGTGGCCCAGTCGACCGCCTGCTCCAGCACCTGTGCGCCCTTCTCGTCCCGCAGCACGACCTTGTCGCGACGCAGGTCCTTGAACAGCGCGAAGCACAGCAGCACCATGATCACGACGAACGGTGCCGCGACCAGGATGGTCAGGTTCTGGATGCCGTCCAGGGCGTTCTCCCCGCCGGTGACCAGCATCAGCACGGCGACCGCGCCCATGACCGAGCCCCAGAAGACCACGACCCACTTGGTGGGCTCGATGGTGCCGCGCTGGGACAGGGTGCCCATGACGATCGACGCGGCGTCGGCGCCGGAGACGAAGAAGATGGCGACCAGGACCATGACGAGCAGGCCGGTGACGGTCGCCCACGGGTAGGCGCCGAGTACCTGGAACAGCTGGACGTTGGAGTCGTCGGAGAACTGTGTGCCCTGCTGGGCCTGGGTGATGGCGGTGCCGCCGAAGATGCAGAACCAGACCAGCGAGACCAGGCTGGGTGCGAGGATGACGCCGCCGACGAACTCGCGGATGGTGCGCCCGCGCGAGATCCGGGCCAGGAACATGCCGACGAACGGCGTCCAGGAGATCCACCACGCCCAGTAGAAGATCGTCCAGCCGGAGAGCCATTCGAGCATCGGCTCGCCGCCGACGGCCTCGGTGCGCCCGACCATCTCGAAGAACTGGGAGAAGTAGGCGCCGATCGAGGTCGGGATCAGGTCGAGGATGATCACCGTCGGGCCGACGACGAACACGAAGAACGCGAGCACCGCCGCCAGCACCATGTTGGTGTTGGACAGCCACTGGATGCCCTTCTCGACGCCGGAGACGGCGGAGAGGATGAACGCGGCGGTCAGGACGACGATGATCGCGGCGAGCAGCCAGGGGCTCACCGGGCCGTCGACCCAGCCGACGGTCTGCATGCCGCCGCCGATCTGGAAGGCGCCCAGGCCGAGGGAGGCGGCGGAGCCGAACAGCGTCGCGAAGATCGCGAGGATGTCGATGGCCCGGCCGATGGAGCCCTCGGCGGCCTTGCGGCCGATCAGCGGGACGAAGGCCTGGCTGATGAGCTGCCGGCGGCCCTTGCGGAAGGTGGAGTAGGCGATGGCGAGGCCGACGACGGCGTAGATCGCCCACGGGTGCAGCGTCCAGTGGAACAGCGAGGTCGCCATCGAGGTCTGCAGCGCGTCGACGGTGCCGGGCTCGGCGGAGCCGGGGGGCGGTGACCGGAAGAAGGTCAGCGGCTCGTTCACGCCGAAGAACATCAGTCCGATGCCCATGCCGGCGGAGAACATCATGGCGATCCAGGAGACCGTGCGGAACTCGGGTTCCTCGTCGTCGGCGCCGAGCTTGATGCGTCCGAACCGGCTGAAGGCCAGGAACAGTGCGAAGGCGACGAAGGCGGTCGCGGCGAGGATGAAGCCCCAGCCACCGCCGCGCATCAGCCCGCCGAGCATCGCCTCGGCGGTGGCACCGAGGGTGTCGGCGCTGAGCAGCCCCCACAGCACGAACAGCAGCGCGAGCGCGGCTCCGACGCCGAACACGATCCAGTCGGTGCGGGGACGGCCGTCCCCGGTCGTGCCCGGACGGTCGTCCGGTGGTGATTGGGCCTGTGTCATACGTGGTCACGCCCGCGTGCCGGGCGCATCCCCCCTCCGCTCTCGTTCGTGCAGAAATGGTGCACAAGTCGTTTTGTGTGCCGAAAGTGTAGGTACTCGGCCCTCCCCGTGTCGCAGTGCGAGCCGAACCGTGATGTCGGCCGGCGACGTCGGCGACGTCAGACCGTGGTCCAGCCCTCGTCCGAGACGCCGCCCGGGACCGGCGCGGCCGGGTCGTAGGGGGTGCGGGTGAAGACGAACGTCGCCAGCCACAGGTGGTCGCGGGCGATCCGCAGGGTCTCCCCGGCGAAGTAGCCGTCCAGGCCGATCCAGGTGCCGTCCGGGCCCGGCCGGAACCGCGACGCGCGCCCGGGCCTGCCGAGCCCGCCCAGGTGCAGCAGACCGCCGCCGACCGAGCGCAGCACGTACGGCGACGGCCCCCAGAACCACGGGCCGAGCAGCTCCGGATCGACCGGGCAGGGCTGCGGGGTCCACGGCTCGACGACGCGGGGCTCGGCGACGCGCAGGTCGTTCAGCAGCCCGGCGGGCAGCCCGCCGTCCATCCCGGAGGTGGTGTTGCCCATCGCCAGCGCGCCGGTGCCCTCCTCGCGGTCCACCCAGAGCCCGGCGAGGAAGCCGGGCATGGAGCCGCCGTGCCCGACCAGCGTCGTCGTGCCGCCGCCGGGCCGTTCGTGCCGCTGGACCTGCACGCCCAGTCCGTAGCCCGCCCAGATCGGCGACGACGGGTCGACGCCGGCGGGCAGCGTCATCTCCTCGACCGTCGCCGGCGAGAGCACCCCGCCGGTGTCGCCGAGCAGCAGCGCGCCGAGCCGGGCCAGGTCCGCCGCGGTGCACCACAGCTGCCCGGCGGCGGCCATCACCCCGGCGTCGTGCTCGGGCTCGGCCAGGACGAGGTCGGCCCACGGGTGCACCGCCCGGCCCGCGGCGGCGGGCTGCTGAGGACGGGGCGAGGTGCGGGTCATGCCGAGCGGGAGCAGGACCTCGTCGCGGGCGACGTCGGTCCAGGCGCGGCCGCGCAGGCGGGCGACGACCTCGCCGAGCAGCCCGAACCCGAGGTTGGAGTAGTGGAAGCGGCGCGCCGCGGGCAGCACCCGGTCGGCGTCGCCGAGGCCCAGCTCGTCCAGGGTGCCGCCGGGGGTGCGCTCCCACCACTGGCCGGGGCTCTCCGAGCCGGCGCCGGCGAGGTGGGACAGCAGCTGGCCCACGGTGCGGTCGCCGAGCGGGGTGCCGGGCACGTGCCGGTCCAGCGGGTCGTCGAGGTCGAGCAGGCCCTCGTCGCGCAGCCGCAGGACGGTGACCGCGCAGACGGTCTTGGAGATGGAGCCGATCCGGTACTGGACGTCGTCCGCGGCGGCCGGGCCGTCGGCACCGTCGGGCAGGGCGCCGCGGCCGGCGTGCCAGACCAGGGCGCCGTCGCGGACCACCCCGGCGACGAGCGAGGGGACGCGGCCGTCGCGCTGGGCGCGGGCGACGCGGGCGAGCAGGGTGCGCTGGGTGCTGGGGAGCAGCTCGGTCACGCGGGCGAGCCTAGATCCCCCGGATGTCGGCGAACGACCGCAGCCGGACCGCCCGCTCCGACAGCGCGGCGGGCACCGGCTCGGGTACCGGCATCCGGTCCGCGGCGGTCAGCGGGCCCAGGTCGAGCCCGGTGAGCTCGCCGATCCGGGCCACCGGCACCTGGAAGGTGCGGTAGGGGCCCAGCGGCGGTGGGTCCCCGGCCGGCGGCTCGGCGAGGTCACCGAGCTCGGGCGTCTGGTCGAGCAGGTAGGCGGTGGTGCCCAGGGCGCCGCCGGTGACGAAGGCGCCGATCTTCCAGAACAGCCGCGGGACCAGCACACCGCGGTACTCCGGGTCGTCGTCGGCGAGCACCGGGCCGGTGAACACCACCAGCCGGCGGTCGTTGTCGCCCGCGTTGTCGAGCAGGTAGTCCTCCAGGCCGCCCCAGGTCTGCTTGTCCTGGTTGAAGGCGGCGGCCTGCGGGGCGGCGTTGGTGTAGTGGAACGTGTCGGACTCGGCGGTCGCGGCCTCGGCCGGCTCGCCCCACACCGGGTCCTGGCGGCGCACCAGGTGGCCGCGGTCGAGGTCGTTGTCGGCGTAGAGCTCGGGGCCGGCCTGCTGCTCAGCGGGCAGCCGGTCGTCGAGGCGCCAGTCGTCGGATCGCTCCAGCTGCCGCAGGGTCGCCCCGTCGATCGCGACGGCGGTGGCCGCGGCCAGCCGCCGGTCGGGCCGGTGCAGCGTCGAGAAGTGGGTGTAGGGGAGCAGGACCGTGTCGATCCCGGGGAGCGTCGGCATCGGCGTCGCGACGCCGAGGAAGTCCTGGTCGAAGCCGGGGGAGGCGGGGGCGCTCATCGTCGTGACGGTAGCGGTGCGGGGTGAACGACGGGTGCGGCTGCGTCGCCGTCGGCGAGGCGGCGCAGCAGCGGCGCGGTGCGGAACCCGACCAGCGAGCGCATGACCAGCGACGTCGAGGTCCGTTCCACCCCGTCGATCGCGAGCAGGTGCCCGGCGATCCGGTAGAGGTCGTCGGCGTCGCGGGCGACCAGGTGCACCATCAGGTCCTCGGGGCCGGAGATGCCGTGCACCTCCAGCACCTCCGGTACCCGGTCCAGCGCGTCGGCGACGGCGGCGAGCTCGCGCTGCACCACCCGCACCGTCACGAAGGCGGTCAGCGGGTAGCCCAGTGCCGCCGGGTCGACGCGCCGCTCGAAGGTGTCCAGCGCACCGAGCCGGTCCAGCTTCGCCAGCCGGGCCTGCACCGTGTTGCGGGACAGGCCGACCTGCTCGGCGAGGGCGAGCACCGTCGCGCGCGGGTCCTGCGCCAGGGCCAGCAGCAGCCGGGCGTCGTGGCCGTCGAGCGTGGCGCGGCCGTCGCCGGTCGTTCCCGTCACGTGGTGCCTCCGTCGTGTCCGTGGGTGCGCAGTATGCCGCGCCCGCACCGATCCAGCCCCGCCCGGACCGTGCAGTCTGCTCAGTGTTCACCGACCCGGTTGTGCACTCGTCCGAGCTGATGGTGGGCTGACGGAGCAGGCTGCATGGGGCGACGAGGCTGGAGTGGTGTGCGATGGGCACTCAGGCGGTGGCGACGGACACGCTCGTCGAGATCGAGAAGCGGGTGTTGTGGCTGGCGACCGCGATCGTCGACGCGGCCAACCGGCGCGGTGACCCGAGCGGGCTGAAGGTGGGCGGGCACCAGGCGTCGTCGGCGTCGATGACGACGATCATGACCTCGCTGTGGTTCGAGCACCTGCGGGCCGGGGACCGGGTCTCGGTCAAGCCGCACGCGTCCCCGGTGCTGCACGCGATCAACTACCTGCTCGGCGAGCTCGACGAGCGCTACCTGGGCACGCTGCGCGCGTTCGGCGGGCTGCAGTCCTACCCGTCGCGGTCCAAGGACCCCGACCCGGTCGACTACTCGACCGGCTCGGTGGGGATCGGCGCGACCGCCCCGATCTGGGGTGCGCTGGCCCGCCGCTACGTCGACACCCACTTCGGGGGTGCCGGCCACGGCAGGCAGTACTCCCTGGTCGGCGACGCCGAGCTCGACGAGGGCGCGGTCTGGGAGGCCATCCTCGACCCGATGGTCGGCGAGCTCGGCGAGGTGGTGTGGATCGTCGACCTCAACCGCCAGTCCCTGGACCGGGTCGTCCCCGCGATCGGCGCGCCGCGGATCGAGGGCATGTTCTCCGCGGCCGGCTGGCAGGTCCTCACCGTCAAGTACGGCAGGCTGCTGCACGAGCTGTTCGACCGGCCCGGCGGCGACGCGCTGCGCGCCCGGATCGACACCATGCAGAACGCGGAGTACCAGCGCCTGCTGCGCTGCGACGCCGACGAGGTCCGCACCCGGCTCCCCGACGGACACGCGGACCTGGCCTCGCTCGTCGCCGACCTCGACGACGACACCCTGCTCGCCGCGGTGCGCAACCTCGGCGGGCACGACACCGCCGCGCTGCGCGACGCGTTCGCCGCGATCGACGACACCCGGCCCACGGTGATCCTCGCCTACACCGTGAAGGGGCACGGCCTCGCGACCGCGGGCCACCCGCAGAACCACGGCTCGATCCTGGGCGCCGACCAGGTCCGCGAGCTGGCCGACGCCGTCGGCGTCGACCCCGAGGACCCCTGGCGGCGTTTCGACCCGGAGTCCCCGGCGGGCGAGGCCGTGGCGCGCGCGGCGGCGCGGCTGCGCCGCGACCCGGTCGACGAGCAGCCGGTCCCGCCGCTGCCGACCGACATCGGGCGCACCCCGACCGGGCGTGCCACCACCCAGGCCGCGCTCGGCCGGGCCCTGCTCGACCTCACCCGCGAGGCCCCCGAGGCGGCGAAGCGGGTCGTGACGCTGTGCCCGGACGTGTCGTCGTCGACGAACCTGGGCGGCTGGGTGAACAAGGTCGGCGTCTGGTCCACCGCGGAGCGCAAGGACTGGTTCGACGACGACCCCGAGACGATCCTGCACTGGCGCGAGCGGCCCACCGGTCAGCACCTGGAGCTGGGGATCGCCGAGGGGAACCTGGTCGGGGCGCTGGGGGAGCTCGGCGCCACCTGGTCGCGCTGGGGCCGTCCGGTGCTGCCGATCGGGGTGCTCTACGACCCGTTCGTCGAGCGCGCGTTGGAGCCGTGGTCGTTCGGGATCTACGCCGGCGGGCAGTCGATCCTGGTCGGCACCCCGTCCGGGGTGTCGCTGGCGCCCGAGGGCGGCGCCCACCAGTCGGTGACGACGCCGTCGGTCGGGCTGGAGCAGCCCGGCTGCGTGACCTACGAGCCGGCGTTCGCGATCGACACCGAGTGGACGCTGCTGGCGTCGCTGGCCCGGCTCGGTCGCCCGGACGGCACCAGCGCCTACCTGCGCCTGTCGACGCGGCCGGTGGACCAGAGCCTCGCGGCGGTCCCGGCCGACCCGGCCGCGCGCGAGCGGCGCCGCCGCCAGGTGGTCGCCGGGGCCTACCCGCTGCGCCGCGCCGCGGGGACACCCGCGCTGACCATCGCGGTGGCCGGGGCGCCGACGACCGAGGCGCTCGCCGCCGCCGACCGGCTCGCCGAGCTCGGCCACGACGTCGACGTCGTCGTGGTGACGAGCCCGGGTCTGCTGTTCGACGCGCTGCAGGCCCGCTCCGGGCGCCCCGCCCGACCGCAGGCCGAGCCGTGGATCCTGGAGTCGGCGTTCCCCGCGCGCCGGGCCGCGCCGCTGGTCACCCTGCTCGACGGGCACCCGCACACCCTCGCGTTCCTCGCCGGGGTCAACCAGGTCCCGGCGACGCACCTGGGCGTGCACCGCTTCGGGCAGTCCGGCGATCTGGCCTCGGTCTACGCCCACCACGGGCTCGACGCGGACACGGTCGTGGCGGCCGGGCTGGACCTGCTCTAGGAGAAATCGGACACCGGGTGACGTACGTCGCTGGATCGCGCAAACGACAATGACTACGGTTACCGACCATGCTGCTTCTGGGGTTGGCGTCGGTCACCTTCCGTGAGAGATCCGTACCGGACGTCGTGAGCCTGGCGGTCGATGCCGGGTCCGAGGTCGTGGAGTGGGCCGGGGACCGGCACGTCCGTCCCGGTGACCGGGCCGCGGCGTCGGCGGCCCGCGGTGCGTGCGCGGGCGCCGGGCTGCGGATCGGGACCTACGGCAGCTACCACAAGGCCGGGGCGTCGGACCCCGAGGCGTTCGCCGCCGTCGTCGCGACGGCGGCCGAGCTCGGCGCTCCGCGGGTACGGGTCTGGGCCGGGACCGCGGCCTCGGCCGACGTGTCGCCCGCCGAGCGCGCCGCCACGGTGGACGCGCTGCGGCGCTGCGCCGACGCCGTCGCCGAGCAGGGGATGGGGCTGCTCGTGGAGCACCACGTCGAGTCCCTCACCGACGGGCTCGACACCGCGCTGGCGCTGCGTGCCGAGGTCGACCACCCCGCCCTGGTGACCCACTGGCAGCCGCGCGAGCTGCCCGACACCGACGCCTGCCTGGCCGAGGTCCGCGCGCTGCGCCCGCGGACCGTGCACGCGTTCTCCTGGGGGGCCGACGGCTACACCGAGCGGCTGCCACTCGCCGACCGCGCCGACCTGTGGGCCCCGGTGCTCGCCGAGCTCTCCGCGCAGTCCCGCGAGGACGGCACCGACACCGAGGTGCTGCTGGAGTTCGTCCCCGGCGACACCGCCGCCTCCCTGCTCCGCGACGCCGCCGCGCTGCGCGACCTGCAGGCCGGACGCGACCTGGCCGGTGCGCGATGAGCCCCCGCCCGGACCCCCGTCCCGTGCCCGCCGGTGCGGGCGACCAGCCCGCCGCGACCCGAGCCGCCGCCTCGCGCCGATCCGCCCGGTCCACCGCGGCCCGGTTCTCCCGCGTCGCCGCGCTGCTGCCGGTCGCGGTGGTCGCGCTGCTGCTCGCCGGCTGCGGCGGGTCGGCCACGCCCGCCCCGCAGACGCCCGCCGACCGGCCCGCCGTCAGCCGCGACGTCGCTCCGCTGGAGCCCGCGCTGTCGGTGACCGACCCCCGTGGCACCACCGTCACGGTGCCGGCCCCGCCGAAGCGCGTCGTCTGCCTGACCGGCCTGTGCGACGACATGGTCGTCGAGCTGGGCCTCACCCCGGCCGGCACCTCCACCCCGGCCCTGCTGAAGAACCCCGTGCTGCTCGGTGACCGCGCCGCGCAGGTCCCGACGGTGAAGGGCAGCTTCGGCAGCGAGGACGTCGAGTCCATCGCCGCGCTGCGTCCCGACCTCGTGATCGGGCTCGGCGGTGTGCACGAGCCACTGCGCGCGGCGATCGAGCGGTTCGCCCCGCTCTGGCTGGTGCAGCCCACCACCTGGGAGGAGTCGGTCGGCTACCTGCGGAACCTGGGGTCGCTGACCGGCCGCACCGCCGAGGCCACCGCCGGAGAGCAGCGCTTCCGCACCACCCTGGCCGACGGCGTCGAGCAGGCCCGCGCCACCGGCCAGGCCGACCGGAAGGTGCTGCTGATGTACGGCAGCGCCGACACGATCGGCGTCGACACCACCGACACCGTCAACGGGAACCTGCTCGCGACGCTCTACGACTACCCGTTCGTCCCGCGTGGCGCCGACGTCGAGACCGCCAGCACCTACAGCGTCGAGGAGATCCTCGCCCAGGCCCCGGACGTCGTGTTCGCGTTCTCGCTGCTGTTCTCCTCCGCCGACCGCACCCTCACCGACCAGCTCGCCGACAACCCGGTCTGGCAGCAGGTCCCGGCCGTGCAGGCACGCCAGGTGCACGAGATGGACCCGCGGCTGTGGGGCAGCGGGCGCGGCACCCGCAGCCTCGGTGCGATGGTCGAGCAGTCGCTGGCCGTGGTCCCCGGCCGGTGAGACGGCTCCTGGTCCTGCTCGCCGCCGCGCTCGGGGCGGTGCTGCTCGCCGCGCTGGTCCTCGGGACCGGCACCCCGGCCGTCGCACCGCACCGGCTCCCGGCCGTGCTGGGGGCGGCGGGCGGGGTCGAGCACGTCGTGGTCACCGAGCTGCGGGTGCCGCGGCTCGTGCTCGGCGTGCTCACCGGCGCGGCACTCGGGCTGGCCGGGCTGCTCCTGCAGGACGGCCTGCGCAACCCGCTCGCCGTCCCCGAGCTGCTCGGGGTCTCCTCCGGGGCGGCCGCGGCGGTGGCGATCACGATCGTCACCGGGGTCGCGGTGCCCTTCGCGCCGCTGCTGCCCGCGGTCGTCGGGGCCGTCGTCGGGGGCGGGCTCACCCTGCTCGCGATCCGCGGCGCCGTCGGTCCGGCCGCGGTGCTGCTCATCGGCGCCGGTGTCGGCGCGGCGCTGCAGGCGCTGCTGCTCGCCGCGGTCGCGATGACCGGGTCCACCGAGCAGGGCGTGCTCGTGCGCTACCTGCTCGGCTCGCTCACCGGCACCACCTGGGCCACCGTGACCCCGGTGCTGCCCGCGCTGGCGGTCGCGTTCGTCGCGGCCGTCGCGGTGCTGCCGCTGCTGGGGCCGCTGCGGCTCGGCGACGACGCCGCCGCGGCACTCGGGCTGCGCACCGGTGCGGCCCGGGCCGCGGTGCTGGGGGTGGCCTGCCTGCTCGTCGCCGCCGTCGTCGGCCCGGCCGGGCCGGTCGCCTGGGTCGGCTTCCTCGCCCCGCAGCTGGTGCGGGCACTGCACCCGGCGGCCCGGCCGCTGCCGCGGGCGGTGGGCTGCGCCGCGGCGGGCGCGGCGGTGGTCGTCGTCGCGGACCTGCTGGCCCGCACCGTGCTGTACCCGGTCGAGCTGCCGGTGGGCGGGTTCACCGCCGGGGTCGCGGTCGTCGCGGGCGGGCAGCTGCTGGCGTGGCGACGTCCGCGGGCCGTCCGCGCGGCCCGTCCCGGCGCGGTGGTGGCCCGGTGAACCGGCCGGCCGGGCGGGGGACGGTCGGCCGGGTCGCGACGGTCGCGTCCCGGTTCGCCCTCCTGGGGGCGGCCGCCGCGGCCGCGGCCCTGGCCGGGCTGATGGTCGGCACCGCGGTCGGGCCCGGCACCGCACTCGCGGCGCTCGCCGGGACCGCGGACCCGCTGGCCACCGACCTCGTCGTGGGCCTGCGGATGCCGCGGGTGCTGGTCGGGCTCGCGGCCGGTGCCTGCCTCGGCGTCGCCGGGACGGTCCTGCAGGCGGTCCTGCGCAACCCGCTCGCCTCGCCGGAGGTGACCGGGGTGGGGTCCGGCGCGGTGCTCGGCGCGGTGCTGGGGACGGTGCTCGGCGGCCAGGTCGGCACCCCGCTGGGCGTGCTCGTCGTGGCGCTGCTCGGCGGGACCCTCGGCGGCGGTGTGCTGTGGCTGCTCGCCGGCCGCGCCGCCGGGCCCGGCACCGCGGACCCGCTGCGGCTCGCCGTCGTCGGGGTACTGGTGTCGGCGGTGCTCGGCGGGGCGACGTTGCTGCTGCTCACCGCCCGCCCGCAGCTGGCCGGGTCGATGGTGCGGTGGCTGGTCGGCTCGCTCAACGGCCGCGGCTGGGAGCACTGGGACGCGCTGTGGCCGGTCGCGCTCACCGCGGTGGTCCTCGCGGTGCTGCTCGGCCCGGTGCTCGCCGTGCTCGGCGTCGACGACGACCACGCCCGCGGCGTCGGCCTCGCGGTGTCCGGGTGGCGCTCGGCCGCGGTGCTGCTGGCCGTGCTCGCCACCGGCGGGGCGGTCGCGGCGGTCGGGGCGCTCGCGTTCGTCGGGCTGCTCGCCCCGCACCTGGCCCGCGCGGTGCTCGGGTCGCGGGGCGCGGCCGATCCGCGGCTGCTGGTGCCCGCGGCGGCGCTGGCCGGGGCCGGGACGGTCGCCGCGGCCGACGTCGTCGCCCAGCTGCTGACCGCGCTCGCCCCGGTCGGTGACCGGCCGATCGGGGTCCCCGCGGGAGCGGTGACGGCGGTCGCCGGCGCGGTGGTGCTCATCGGGATCGTCCGCCGACGGTCCCGCACGACGGTGGGAGGTGCGCTGTGACGGTGCTCAGGGCCGAGGGGGTGACGGTGCGCTTCGACGGGCGCACCGTGCTCGACGGCGTCGACCTGGCGGTGGACCGCGGACAGTGGCTGTCGCTGGTGGGACGCAACGGCTGCGGCAAGACGACGCTGCTGCGGGTGCTCGCCGGGCTGCACCGGCCCGATGCGGGCTCCGTGCACCTGGTCGACCGGCCGCTGGCCGGGACCCCGCGCCGGGAGGTCGCGAAGCGGGTCGCGGTGCTCCCGCAGGCACTGCCGCCGCTGGGCGGGGTCACGGTGCGGGCACTCGTCGCCCAGGGCCGCTACGCGGTCCGCGGGCCGCTGGGGATGCTCGGCGGCGGCGCCGACGCCGCGGTCTCCGACGCGCTGGCGGCCACCGGCACCCGGGCGTGGGCCGACACCCCGGTCGAGCTGTTGTCGGGCGGGGAGCGCCAGCGGGTGCGGATCGCGCTCGCCCTGGCCCAGGACGCCCCGGTGCTGCTGCTCGACGAGCCCACCACCTACCTCGACGTGCGTCACCAGCTGGAGGTGCTCGACCTCGTCCGGGAGCTGCAGGTGCAGCGCGGACTGACCGTCGTCGCGGTGCTGCACGACCTGGCCCAGGCCGCGCGGTGCGCGGACCGGATCGTCGCGCTGCGCGACGGGCGGGTGCACGCCGACGGGCCGCCCGGCGACGTCGTCGACG
Organism: Pseudonocardia sp. Ae717_Ps2; assembly: GCF_001932475.1. Taxonomy (NCBI): domain Bacteria; kingdom Bacillati; phylum Actinomycetota; class Actinomycetes; order Pseudonocardiales; family Pseudonocardiaceae; genus Pseudonocardia; species Pseudonocardia sp. Ae717_Ps2. Next base: position 3,629,228 of record NZ_MCIS01000001.1, on the reverse strand, counting down.
AGCGGCTGCTGGCCGAGGTGTTCGGGGTGCGCGGGGTCGTCTCGACCCACGAGGGGCGGCTGACCTGCAGCTACCTGGACTCCACCCCGGCCCGGCCCGTCAGCGCCTGACGGCCCACCCACCCCGCCGGGCGGGCGGGTCGCCGGTGCAGCGACGTGCACGTTTCCGCCCCTGCGAGGGCGGAAACGTGCATCTCGCCGGTCGGGCGCGCGTCGGGATCGGCGCTGCCGGCACCGGGGCGGGGTGTCCCGGACGGGGGCGTCCGGTCAGCCGCGGGCGGCCCGGCGCAGCGGCGGCGTGAGCCAGGCCAGCGCGACCCCGGAGGCCAGCACCGCGGCCCCGGCCGCCAGCCCACCGCGCGGGCCGGCCGGCGTCGTCGCCCCCACCCCGGCCAGCGCCGCGCCGGCGGGGGTGCCGAGGCCCCAGGACAGCATCCGCGCCGTCGTCGAGACCCGGGCGCGGGCGTGCTCGGGGGTGACCTGCAGCCGGTAGGTGACGGCGTTGAGCACGACCGTCGAGTAGGCCGCCCCGAACGCGGTGGCGGCGAGCAGCGCGGGGACCCAGTGCGTCGCCGAGACCACGGCGACCGCGCAGGCCAGTGACACCGGCAGCCCGGCCAGCGCCAGCCGGGCCCCGCCCCAGCGCTCCGACAGCCGTGGGACCAGCCGGGCCGCAGCCAGCCCGCCGACGCCCCAGCAGGCGAACAGCAGGCCGAGCCGGGCGTCGCCGTCGGCGCGGATGCCGAGCACCCGGTCCGCCCACGGGACGGTCATCGCGAGCCAGGCGCCGCCCGCGACGGCCTGGGTGGTGCCGACGAGGGTCAGGGTGCGCACGACCGGGTTGCCCCACAACAGACCCAGGCCCTCCCGGACGTCGGCGAGGATCCGGGTCGGTGCGCGGGTGCCGGGCCCGGGGGACAGGCTCCCGGCGATCGAGCGGATCAGCAGCGCGGAGGCGACCGCGGTGAGCGCGGTGACCGACAGCAGCCCGGCCGGGGCCAGTGTCGCGACCGCGAGCCCGGCCAGCGGCGGCACGAGCAGCTCGACGACGGTCGTCGCGCCGTAGAGCGTGGAGAACGCCGCGGTGATCCGGTCCGGGCCGACCAGCGTGGGCAGGGCGCCGAAGTTCGCGGCGTCGAAGAAGACGAAGCCGGTCTGCACCGCGACCGCCGTGCCGAGCACCTGCCACGGGGTGAGCACCCCCGCCCACCACGCGAGCGGGATCCCCGCCAGCACCAGCCCGCACGCCAGGTCGACGCCGACCATCAGCCGCCTGCGGTCGACCCGGTCGGCCAGTGCGCCCGCGAACAGCCCGAACAGCAGGTAGGGCAGCGCCTCCGCGGTCGCGATCGCCGCGGTCCAGGCGGGTGAGCCGGTCAGCCGGTAGACGAGCACGGGGAGCGCGACCGCCGCGACCAGCGACCCGGCGACCGCGACGACGCGGGCGGTGAGGTAGCGGCGGAGATCGGTGCGTTCCTGCGCGGGGGCGGTCGGGGCCGTCTCGCTCACGAGGTCCTTCCGTCGGGGTTGCGCGAACCATAGTGTGAAACGAGAGTCATCTCCAATAGTAGCGACGAGAGATGCGCCACTGTTGAAAATCGATGTCGATTGTGACCAGGATGTGACGGTCCGGAACCGGACGATGTCACCCACTGGAGGAGAAAACGATGAAGGACATCTTCACCGAGCTCGAGGCCGAGCGCGCCCTGCCGCACAACTCCGCGAGCCACTCCAACGCCCTCGTCGAGAACCCGTTCGCGACCGAGCAGGCTGCCGAGCAGGAGTGACACCCGCCGCGGGCCCGGCACCGGTGACGGTGCCGGGCCCGCGGTCTGCCGTGACCGACCGACGGACCAGGGAGTGCCAGTGGAACGACTGCGACCGGGCGTGAGCGTCTTCGAGGTCCCCGGACGGGGCTCGGCGCTGCGGGAGGCGTCCGGCCGGCTGCGCGGGGTCGACCTGCCGCGCGACACGGTCGAGGCACTGACCCGCTGGTTCGACGGCGTCGACCCGGTGCCGCCGCCGGGGCTCGACCCCGAGCGGGGCGCGTTCGCCGCGGCCGGCTACCTGGACGAGACCCCGGCGCCGCGGACCGCCACCGTGACCGTCGCCGGGCGGGGGGCGCTGGCCGACGCGGTCGCCGCCGCGCTCGCCGGGCCGGGGATGCAGGTCCGGCGCCGGGACCTGGACTCCCTCGCCGCAGTGCTCGTCGGCGAGACCGGCACTGAGACTGATACTGAGACTGGTATCGGGACCGATGCGGTGTGCGCCGTCGCGGACGGACCCGCACCGGCCGCCTGGACCGCGCTGGACATCCTGCCCGCGCACGGGACCGCCTGGTTCCGGCTCGCCGTCGAAGGACGGCACGGCATCCTCGAACCCCCCGCCGTGCACCCCGGCGACGCCGGGCACGCCGACGTCCGCGCCCGCCGCCTCGCCGCGGCCGGATCCGGGCACCCGCACCTGCTCGCCTACTGGGACGCCGCCCCCGCCGCCCCGACCGGCCCCGGTGACCACGCCCTGCTGGCCGCGCTGCTCGCCGCCGACATCCGGGCGTGGATCGCGGGCCACGACACCCCCGCGACCGGCGACCTCGTGCCGGCCGCCCTGCCGGCACGACGCCGTCTGCGGGTGGTCGACCTCGACACCGCCGCGATCGCCGACCACGCACTGCTGCCGGTGCCCGACAGCGCGCCGTGACCGAGCCCGGCCTGACCCAGCCCGACTCGACCCAGCCCGACCCGACCGAGCCCCACCCGACCGGGCCCGACCTGACCGAGCTCGACCTGCCCGGCGCGGACGGGGTCCGGCTCGCCGCGACCCTCGTCCGCCCCGCCGCCGCGACCTGGCCCGCCGTACTCGTCCGCACCCCCTACGGCCGCGGACGGCTGCTGCCCGAGGCCCGCGGCTGGGCCGCGCACGGGTTCGGCTGCCTCGTCGTCGACGTCCGGGGACGCGGCGGCTCGACGGGGGAGTTCCGGCCCTACGCCCACGAGACCGACGACGGCGTCGCCGCGCTCGCCGCGCTGCGCGCGATCCCCGGCTGCGACGGGCGGATCGTGCTGGCCGGCGCGAGCTACGGGGCGCACTGCGCGGTCGCCGGCGCCCTCGCCGACCCCGACGTGTGCGGGGTGCTCGCCGCGGTCCCCGCGCTCGGGCCCGGGGAGACCGCCCGCGAACCCGGCGGCGCCGCCCGGCTGGCCTGCCGGATCGGCTGGTGGTCCGAACACGGTGGACCCGGACACGGTGCGGGTGCTCCGCGCGTCGCCCCGTCGGCGGCCGCGACGCTGCCGGTCACCGCGGCGCTGGCGCCGGCCCCGACCGGCTGGCCCGAGCTGTGGGATGCGCCCGAGGAGACGCCCTGGCTGTGGGACGGGATCGCGCGGGCCGCGATGCCGCTGCTCGCCGTCGGGGGCACCGCGGACCCGTTCGCCGCCCGCACCCGGGAGCTCGCCCGGCGCTGGGGCGGGCCGTCCCGGCTCGTCCTCGGGCCGTGGGGGCACGAGCTCGACGCCTCCGCGCCCGGCGCCGTCCTGGCCGGCCGGCGGATCGGCGCGGTCTACGCCGCCTGGGCCCGCGCCGCGGTCGGGAACCCGCCGCGGGGGCGCGGTGCACTCGTCGCGGTGGGGGAGAGCGGGCGGTGGGTGCGCGCCGGTGACGGGCCGACGCTCGCGGTCGACGCCGTCCCGCCCGGTGGGTTCCCGGTCGCGTTCGTCGCCGACCCGGAGCGGCCCGTGCGGTCCCGGCCGCCGGGCGCGCCGCTCCCCGCCGCCCCGGACCCCGGGCCGGACGCCGACCCCGGCGACCGGGTCGTCGCCCACACTCCACCGCTGCCGGCAGGTGCGCTCGCCGGGCCGCTGGTCGTGACCGTCACCGGTGACAGCGACGCCCCCGACGCCGACTGGGTCGTGCGGATCGGGCTGCGCGGCCACGACCTGGTCACCGCCGTGCACCGGCACCGCGGCCCGGCGACGCGGGAGGTCGTCGTCACCACCCCGCCGGTCGGTGCCGCGCTCGACGAGGGCGACCGGCTGCGCGTCGAGATCGCCGGGCACCACTGGCCCGCGCACGCCCGCAACCCGCACACCGGGCAGGACCCGGCGCACGCGACGGAACTGCGCGCCGACCACCGCACCGTGCACGCACTGCGGCTGGACCTGCCGCACGTCCGACCCGGCCGCGACGAGGTCGCCGCGGCCGCCATCCCCGAGGAGGTCACCCTGTGACGGCACCGACCGTTCCCGTACTGCCGGTGGAGGCGCTGGTCGACCCGCTGAGCGGGATCGTCCGCCGGCTGGTCGACGTCGCCCCCGTCCCGGGGCTGCCCGCGGCCTACACCGCCGTCACCGCGGAGGTGTCCGACGCGCGTCGGCTCGGCGCCTGGCCCGCGGACCGGGTCAGCCTCGGCACCACCTTCGGCGACCGCGACGGCGCCCGCACCGCCGCGCTCGGCGAGGCGGTCGAGCGCTACTGCGGCAACCGCGTCCCGCGCGACCTGCCGCTGACCACGGCCGCGGAGCTGCGCGCCGCGGGAGACCGGTGCTGGGGGCCCGAGGAACTGCCGCTGCTCGCGCCCTGGCAGGACGGACGCCCCTACCTGCGCTTCACCGACGACCTGCCGATCCGCTGGATCGCCGGCGCTGAGGCCGACGGGGAACCGACCTGGCTGCCCGCCTCCTGGGCGCTGCTCAACCACCACAGCGGCGCCCGCCGCGACGAGCCCCGCTTCCACCACCTCAACTACGCCGGCATCGCCACCGGCGACGGCGCCACCGACGCCCACCGCCGCGGCCTGCTCGAGCTCGTCGAACGCGACGCGCTGGAACGCTGGTGGCACCTCGGCCTGCCCTCCCACGGCATCGACCTGGCCTCGGTCCCCGGGCTCGACGCCGCGCTGGCCGGGGCCGCGTTCGACGTCCACCTCGTCGAGCTGCCCACCGAGTACCCGGCCGCCGTGGTCGGGGCCGTCGTCGTCGACCCGCAGACCGGGATCGTCGCCGGGGGGCGGCGCCGCCCGCTTCGACGCCGTCGAGGCCGCCACCAAGGCGGTGCTGGAGGCCGTGCACACCTGGGTCTTCACCCGCGGCCTGCTCGACCCCGACGGCTGGGTGTACGCCTCGATCGACGCCGGGGTCCTCGCCCGCGGCCTCTACCTCGACCACCGCGCCGACCGCCACTACCGCGACGACGCGGGCGAGCGCTACGCCGCCGTTCGCGACCTCGGCGCCCAGGTGCAGGTCTGGCTCGACCCCCGCGTCCAGGAGGAGCACCTGCCCCGGTTCACCGCGCCCGCGACCCACGGTCCGCTGCGCACCGGCCCCGCCGGGGACCTCGCGTCGCTGACCTCGGCGCTGCTCGCCGACGGCCACCGCATCGCCCGTGTCGACCTCACCACGCCCGACGTCGCCGAGACCCCGTGGCGGGTGGTCCGCACCTGCGCCACCGGGCTCGTCCCGAACGCACCCGCCGCGTTCCGGTACTGGGGGCTGCCCCGCTGGCGCGACACCGCCCGCGCCCACGGCCTCGACCTCGACCCGGCCACCGGGCCCGACGGGCTGGTGCACTGCCCGCCGCCGTTCCTGTGACGGCGCCGACCCAGGACACCGCCGCGGCGTTCCGGCTCGCCTGGTCCGGTGCCGACCCGGGCCCCACCGACCACACCACCCGGCCCGCCGAGGCGGCCACCGCGACCCGGCCGGTGCCCCTGGCCCGCGACGGTGACGGCACCGGCGCGCTGCTCGCGCTGTCGCTCGCCGCCGACCCCGACCGGGTCGTCGGCGGGGTGCGGCTGCGCCGGGTGCCCTCGGCGGGCGGCCGCTACCCCGTCGACGCCCGGGTCGGCGGCCGTGTCCACGACCCGCTCGCGCACGCCCTCGACGGCGGACCCGCGACCCCGGACCGTGCTGCCCCGGGTCGTGCCGCACCCGACCGGACCGAACCGGACCGCGCCGAGCCGGGGGCTCACGCCGATGTCGTCCTCGACCTCGTCCCCGAGCGGACCGTGTGGCGCTACGGCCCCCGCTCGCTGCCGGTGCTGCTGCTCGACCTCGGCCACGCGGCCGCCGCCGTCCTCGCCGCCGCGGCGACCCTGCGCCGGCCGCGCACCGCCCACCTCGTCCCCGACGGCGCCCACTCCCGCGTCGTGCTCACGACCGGTCCCGCCCCGGACGACGCCGTCGGGCTGGGCGCCAGCGCGGACCCGCACCCGGCGGCGGTGCTCCGCGCGCGCCGGTCGGCGCCGTTCGAGAACCTGCGCCCCCCGGTCGCCGACCCCGGACTCGACCGGGTCGCCCGGACCCGGCTCGGCGCGGGACAGCACGCCGCCGTGCTCGGCGCGGGCCACCCCCTGCTGGCCGCGCTGACCCGGCGGGCCTGCGGTCTGCCGGACCTCACCGGCGTCGGCGGGCTGCTCGTCGTCACCGGGGACGTCGACCCCGGCCCGGACACCGTCGCCCAGCACGTCCGGGCCGGCCTCGCCGTCCACGACGCCTGGCTGGCCGCGACCGCGGCCGGGCTCGCGGCCCGCCCGGTCGGCTGCTGGGTCGAGGCGGTGCTGCGCGGCCCCGGCGGCCGGGGCCGGGTGCAGCACGCCCTCGCCCTCGGCGGCTGAACCGGCCGGGGCGGACCGGTCAGGTCGCGGGCGGCAGCGGGGGAGCGGGCGGCTCGTGCGGCGGCTCGTCGTCGCCGGACTTCCCGCCGGGCTTGTCGTCGCCCCCGCCGGCGAGGAACCGCTCGAACTCCGCGGCCAGCTCGTCGCCACTGGGCAGCTCGCCGCCCTCCAGGCCGTCCCGCAGGTCACCGGACTCCCGAGCCGCGACGACCTGGTCGTACTGCTCCTCCAGCGCCGACACGACCTGCCCGACCTCCTCCGACCCCGCCATCTGCTCGGCGATCTCGGACTCCGCCTGCTCGGCGGCACGGGTCAGCGTCTCGGTCGGCAGGTAGAGCCCCGCCGACAGCCCCGCGTGGTCCAGCAGCACCCGCGCGGCCTGCGGGTACGCCGAGCGCGACAGGTAGTGCGGCACGTGCACGGCGTAACCCACCACGTCCTGCCCGGCCTGCCCGAGGCGGTACTCCAGCAACGCGGCCGCGCTGCCCGGGACGTCGGCGGTCGCGAACCACGGGGTGTGGCCCTCCACCAGCTCCGGGCGGGTGCCGTGCGCGGTCACCCCGATCGGACGGGTGTGCGGCACGGCCATCGGGATGCCCTGCAACGTGATCACCAGCCGGACCCCGAGCTGCTCGACCAGCAGCCCGACCGCGGCGACGAACCGCTCCCACTGCATGTCCGGCTCCGGACCGGCGAGCAGCAGGTACTGCGTGTCCCCGGTGTCGGTCAGCGCGACGACATCGAGCTCCGGCGGGTCGTAGTCGGCCCAGCGGTCGGTCTCGAACCGCAGCGGCGGGCGGCGCGACCGGTAGTCCACGAGCTGGTCGACGTCGAACCGGGCCACCCGGACCGCCTCGCGCTCGTCGGTCAGCGCGCCGACCGCGAGCGCACCGGCGTTGCCGGCGTCGACGAACCCGTCCAGCACGACGATCAGGACCGGCTCGTCGAGAGCCGGCGCGGCCGGGTCGACCTGGTACAGCTGAGCGGGATCGAGCACCGGCGTCCTCCGAGTCGTGGCGTGCACCGCGACCCTATCCGGAGCCCCCTGTGGGCTGCCCGGTCACCGTGTGATCACCGACCCCGTGTGACACGACCCCGCCGGGACGCCCCGGACAGCCGGGATGGACCAGAATGGCCGTCCGTCATGCACTCGTCACGTCGCGCTTACCTCGTCTGGTCCGTCGGTCTGTTCGCCTACGTCGTGGCGGTGCTGCAACGCAGCTCCTTCGGCGTCTCCGGGCTGGAGGCGGCCGACCGGTTCGACGCGTCCCCGACCGTGCTCGCCGGCTTCCTCGTCCTGCAGCTGCTCGTCTACGCCGCCCTCCAGGTGCCGGTCGGGCTGCTCCTCGACCGCTTCGGCGCCCGCACCATGGTGCTCGCCGGCGCCGTCACCATGACCGCGGCGCAGGTGCTCGTCGCCGTCGCCACCTCGCTGCCGCTGGCCGTCGCCGCCCGGGTGCTCGTCGGCGTCGGCGACGCCCTGACCTTCATCTCGGTGCTGTCGGTGCTGTCCACCTGGTTCCCGCCGCGCCGGGTACCGCTGATGACCCAGGTCACCGCCCTGCTCGGCCAGTTCGGCCAGGTGCTCTCCGCGATCCCGCTCGCCACCGTCCTGCACGCCTACGGCTGGACGACGGCGTTCCTGTCCGCCGCCGGGATCGGTGTCGTCGCCGCGCTCGCGGTGCTCGCCGTGCTCCGCGACCGCCCGCCCGGCAGCCCCGCCCCGGCCCCCGCAAGCAGCCCCCGCGAGGTCCTCGACGGCCTCACGGGCGCCTGGGCCCACCCGGGCACCCGGCTCGGGCTCTGGTCGCACGCCGGCACCCAGTTCTCCGGCCTGGTGTTCGCGCTGCTCTGGGGCGTGCCCTACCTCGTCGCCGGGCAGGGGATGAGCCCCGCCGGTGCGTCGGTGATGCTGACCCTGCTCGTCCTCGTCGGGGCCGTCGTCGGGCCGGTGTTCGGCGAGTTCACCGCCCGCCACCCGCTGCGCCGGTCCTGGCTCGTGCTGTCGGTCATCGGCGCGACCGCGCTGGTGTGGACGGTCGTGCTGCTCGTCCCGCCGCCCGCGCCGCTGTGGCTGCTCGTCCTGCTCGTGGTGGTGCTCGCCGCGAACGGCCCCTGCTCCGCGGTCGGCTTCGACTACGCCCGGACGTCCAACCCCGCGCACCGGCGCGGCACCGCCGTCGGGATCGTCAACGTCGGCGGGTTCACCGCCTCGCTCACCACCACGCTGCTGGTCGGGCTCGTGCTCAGCATGTCCGGCGGCTACACCCCCGAGGCGTTCCGGCTGGCCTGGCTCGTGCAGTTCCCGATCTGGGCACTGACCGCCGTCGCGGTCGTCCTCGCGCGACGCAAGGCCCGCCGGGTCATGGCCGCCGAGGGCACCGTCGTCCCGCCGCTCCGGGAGGCGCTGCGCCGCAACCGGCGCCGGAGACGGGTCCGGTAGACGACGACGGGGGCGGGACCCGATCGGTCCCGCCCCCGTCCCCGCCGGGCGGTCTGCTCACCCGGTGCGATCCGCTCGTCCGGCGAGACTCGCACCGTGCGAACTGCTCGTTCGGCGAGCCTCGCACCGTGCGAACTGCTCGTTCGGCGAGCCTCACACCGTGTGGTCTGCTCGTTCGGCGAGCCTCACACCGTGTGGTCTGCTCGTTCGGCGAGCCTCACTCGGTGTGGTCTGCTCGTTCGGCAAGCCTCACTCGGCGAGCAGCCGGTACAGCGCCTTGCGCGCCTCGGTCAGCGCCTCGGTCGCGGACGCCACCTGTGCCTCGGAGCCGGCCTCGGCGACCTGCCGCGCGGCGGCGGCGAGCCGGCCGAGCTCGGTGACCAGACCGCTCGCCGGGTCGGACTCGGCCTCCTCGGCGTCCTCGGCGAACGGCGCCCACACCGCGTCGAGCTCCGCGCGGTGCTCCTCGACGTGCCGGGTGCCCTCCTCGGTCAGGTGCACGACCCTGCGGCCCTCGGTCTGCTCGGAACGCACCAGACCCTCGTCCTCCAGCTGGGACAGCATCGGGTAGACCGAGCCGGGGCTCGGCTTCCACTGCCCGCCGGAGCGACCGGTGATCTCCTGGATGATCTCGTAACCGTGCCGCGGGCCGTCGGCGACGACCGCGAGCACCGCGGTGCGCACGTCGCCGCGGGCACGCTTGCCGCGGCGGCCGCGATGCCCACCCGGGCCGAACCCGGGGCCGAAGGCGCCGGGCCCGAACCCGCCCGGGCCGAAGGGACCGCCGGGGCCGAACGGCCCACCGGGGCCGAACCCGCGGCCGGGGCCGAAGCCCCGCCCGTCAGGGCCACGTCCTCGGCCGCGGGTGCGGCCCCGGCGGTGGCCGGGTCCGCCCTCGTGGCGGGTGTCGTCACGGTCGTCGCCGTGGAAGTCGGGGGTGTCGTGCATGGCTGCCTCCTCCGGGCCGCAGGGGAACCCGGCGCCGCGGTGGCCCCGGGGGTGTCGGTGGGTGCGGGGCCCGAACGGGCTCCGGAACATGTCGCGCGTGGTCATGACGCGTCGTCCTCTCGTCGTGAGCCTCCCTCTTCGATCGGCTCGTGTGCCATCACGATATATCGCGACTGCTCGCCGATGCAACATGGATTGCCCACGAATCTCCTGAGGGTGCGCGCGGCGGCCCGTGGCGGGTTCACTGTCCCGGCGGGCCGGTGGGCGGCCCGCCGGACGTGAGGGGGAGTCGTGGGGCGTCACGACGCAGGGGCCGGTCCGGCCAGCGAGGCACCGGAGGACGGCGAGGCACCGGAGGACACTGCCGAGGAGATCGACCTCAGCGGGGTCTCCGCCGAGCAGCTGCGGGACCGGCTCTCCGCACGGTCCGACGGCCGCGACGACCAGGTCGTCGAGGCCGCGCGCGAGCTGCGGGCGAGCCTGGACCGCCTCGGTGAGGGGCTGGCGGCACGGCGTGCGGCGCTCGTCGGACGGGCGGGGGAGATCGCCAGGGCTGCCGTCCCCTATGTCGGCGGTCTCGTCGCGACCGGAGTGGGGGCGGTGCTGGTGGTGCGTCGGGTCCGCCGTCCGCGCCGCAGTCGGTAGGTCGCAGTCGGGTAGTGCGGCGCGGTCCGACCCGGGCCGCTGCGGGGCGGCGGCCGAGCTCGGCGCACACCCGCAACGGGGCGAAGTCCGTCAGGTTCAGCCCTGGCCGGCGGTCCGGTGCGCCGAGGTCGGGGGCGTCGTCGGGCCCGCCGCGTCGGCCAGCGCGCTCAGCAGCTCCGCCGCACCCGCCCGTCGCTCGGGCGGCACCCGGTCCAGCAGGTCGGCGACCGCGGCGCGCCGGTGGGCGTCGATCTCGCCGATCAGCTCCCGTCCGGCCGGGGTGAGCTCGATGAGCAGGTGTCGTCGGTCCTCAGGGTCGGGTCGACGGTCGACCAGACCGGCCCGGCCGAGACGGACGAGGACGCGGGTGGCGTTCGACGGGTGGACGTCGAGCTCGCGCCCGACCGCGGCGACGTTGGTCTGCCCCGCCTCGGCGACCAGCATGAGGACCCGCAGCTGGGGCACGGTCACGGCATCCCCGGCCGCCGCCACCGCGCGCACGCTGATGCCGGTGAACGCGCGCGCGAGCGCCAGGCCCGCCTCCACCGCCGCGCCGTCCGGGTGATCCCGATCTCGGTCGTCCGTGTCGATCATCCCCGTCCACCTCCCTCACCAGCGATCTTTACCTCGCACTGACCGTTGCGTCGATCAATCTTTGCCATTGCACAACTACTGCGCAAGCGCAACAATAGGGGCCGTCGAAGGGAGAGTTCCATGAAGGTGTCGGACATCCTGCGGATCAAGGGCGACACGGTGCAGACCGTGTTGTCGTGGAACACCATCGCCGAGGCCGCGACCCGGCTCGCCGGACCGCCGGCGATCGGCGCGCTCGTGGTCTCCGACGACGGCCGTCGCGAACGCGTCGACGGCATCGTCTCCGAACGCGACATCGTGCGCCGACTCGCCACCGACGGTGCCGGCCTGCTCGACCTCACCGTCGGCGACATCATGAGCCGGCACGTCGTGACCTGCTCGCCGGAGGACTCGCTCGCCGACGCCATGGGTCTGATGAACCGCTGGCGGCACCGCCACCTGCCCGTCGTCGACGGCGGACGGCTCGTCGGGATGATCAGCATCGGTGACGTCGTCAAGCAGCGGCTGGCCGAGATGAGCACCGAGGCCGGGGTGCTGCGCGACATCTACCTGGCCTCGCACTGACCCGCACTGGCTCGTACTGACCCGCACTGACCCTGGACCGCACGACCGCCCCGGTCGTCCCCGGTGTGACCTGACCGTTTCGCCGGGAACGACCGGGGCGAGCCGTGCGTTGGACCGGACATGACTGCAGCGAGTGCCACCGCAGGTCGCCGCGCCGGCCGCACGGCCGCGTTCGCGACGCTCTTCCGTGCCCTCACCCGTCGTGGCCGCCCCGGCGAGCCCGGACCCGTCGAACGGTTCCGGGCGCTGCCCGCCATGGTCGGCGACGCCTGGCGCGGCACCTACCCGCACCTGGGCAGGGGCCGGGTCGCCCTGTTCCTGGCCGCGCTGGCCTACCTGGTGTCGCCGGTCGACCTGGTGCCCGAGGCGTTCCTGACCGTGTTCGGCCTCGGCGACGACGCGATCGTCGCGATGTGGCTGGGTGGGGCGCTGCTGGTCGAGGCCGACCGCTACCTCGGGTGGCGGCGGACCGCACCGGCGGTCGTCGACGGTCAGGTGCAGGTCGACCGGACGTAGTCCCGGATCCGCTGTGCGGCGGCCTGGTACTCCGGGTCCGTCCGTTCCTGGGCGATCCCCGGGTCGCGGGCGACGGCGAGGGTGTCCCCGCCGTTGGCCTCCAGCAGCGCCAGCTGACGCTCGACGAGCTGGTCCACCCGTTCGAAGTCCGCGCGGATCTCCTGCGGTGCCAGGGAGGTGACCTGCTGGTTCGCCCGCCGCACGTTCGCGGTGACCTCGCCGACGTCGGAGATCGAGCGGCCGATGCCCACCCCGCTGAACGGCTGGGTCGCGGTGCGGCTGGCCTCGACGGCGTCGCAGAACGGGCTGGAGGGACGGTTCTGGGTGGTGGTGACCGGGCGGGACGAGCTCGGCTGGGTCGCCAGCGAGCTGCCGCAGCCCGCCACCAGGAGCAGGGCCAGTACCGCCGGGACGAGCAGTCCTGGCCGCCGTACAGCCGTCATCCCCGATCCTCCGCTCACCGGCCGGGACGGTGCCCGATCCGTGAGTGAAGTCTAGGTCGCGGGGTGTGAGGTGGATGTCGGCGGTGGGTGGGGCTCGTTCCGTTGTCCCGCCCTGGTCAGCCGCCACCGGCGCATCGACACCGACGAGAGGGTTCTGCCCAGCTGGGCAGCGGCGTCCGTCGGCGGGAGACCCAGGACGACCTGGTCCTCCGCTTCGGTCCACCGACGAGGTGAGCTCCGTGCTCGCATTCCCTCGGGACGGCGCCACCGCGCGACGGTCTCCGCTGCGACGAGCTTGCGGGGCAGGGCAAGACTTCCCGGGGGATACAGGAACTCCGCGAGCGCGCCCCTCAGGTAAACCCCGGGGATGCACGGGAGCTGCCGGAGGCGTGACCGACCCGGACTTGTGCCCTGCCGGGAGGCCGAGCGCCTGCAGCTCCTTCCGGAAGCTCCACGCATGGGTCTTCCAGGTGGCGCTCTCGTGGCGTTCGGCGAAGTTGGTCCGCCGGACGCGGGTCCTCACGGTGCTGCGCAGACCGGGGGCGAACAGTCCGACGAAGGCGTCGAGCACGGCGATGTCGCGGACGCCCAGCTCGATCGTCGCCGCTCCACGGTTCCGGTCGGCGGCGCTGAGGTGACCATCGGTCTGGAAGAGGCCGAGGAAGTACGCATGATCCTCAACGGTGGGGTCCAGGTGCGCCATGCCGTCACTGTCGCGCGTTGCCCCGACAGTGAGCGCGGCTCCGCCACGTGTCTCCGACGGTGCGGACCGGGTCAGCCGGCGAGGACCTTCCGCAGCACCCGGGGCCGGTCGGTGATGATCCGGTCCACCCCGGTGGTCGCGACCCGCCGCATGTCGTCGGTGTCGTTGACCGTGTAGACCCCGGTCTGCATCCCGCGGGCCCGGGCCTCGGCGACCAGGGCGGCGTCGACGACCCGGAACGACGGGTTGATCTGGGTGACCCCGTGCGCGGCGGCGTCGTCGAGCCGTGCCGTGGTCGGGCGCCCGCCGAACAGCCATCCGGCCGGGATGTCCGGGGCGGCCTCGGCGAAGCGGCGCATCGCGTCGTGGTCGAAGGACTGCACGACGACGCCGGAGCGGAGGCCGTCGACCTCGTAGGCGACCTCCTTCTCCACGCCCGGGTACCGCGCCGGGTCCTTCAGCTCGACCAGCAGGTCCGCGCGGCCGCGGAGCCGTTCGGCGAACTCGGCGAGGGTCGGGACGCGCTCCCCGGCGAAGGCGGGGGAGAACCACGACCCCGCGTCGAGACGGCGCAGCTCGGCGAGGGTGAACGTGCCGACGGGTGCCAGGGCGCGGGTGGGGAAGACCCGTTCGACGTCGGTGGTGCGGGCGAGCGTGGCGTCGTGGACGAGCACGAGGTGGCCGTCGGCGGTGCGCTGGACGTCAACCTCGACGGCGTCGGCCCGCTGGGCCAGCGCCTCGTCGGCGGCGGCGACGGTGTTCTCCGGGGCGTCGGCGGAGGCGCCGCGGTGCGCGACGACCTCCGGGCCGGTCCGGGGACGGTCGGTGTCGGCGAGGGCGACCGTGGCCGTCGCGAGGAGGGCGGCGGGGACGAGAAGGGTACCGAGCAGGCGTCGCACGAGGTGAGTCCTCAGGATCGGGGGCGGTACCTGGGAACCATCGTGGCGCGGCCGGTCCGGTCGGTGTCGCGCGAGTGTCCTCCGGTGGACGACCCGGCGAGGACCTGGTGGTCAGGGTCGGGTGACGGCCGCCTCGAACGCGGGCAGGTAACCGTCGCGGTAACCCTGGGGGGTCGGGTGGTAAATCGCCGGGGCCGACGCCGGCGGGGGAGTGATCCACGGGTCTGCGGAGCAGACCCCGTGTCCGGCGAACGCGGCGCGGACGTCGACGAACTGGCCCCGGAAGCGTCCGGCTGCGTCGGCGAGGGCGGCGTCGAGGGTGTCGGCGGCCCGGTTCAGCGCCTCCCGGCGGACGGCGTTCGGGACGCCGGGGACGTCGCAGTCGGGGCCCGGCTCGAACAGTCGCGGGTAGCCCAGGACCAGGATCTTCGCCCCGGGGGCCTGCAGCCGGACACCGACGATCGTCGAGATCAGCCCGCCGGGAGCGATCCAGCGGGCGGCGCGCTCCCCGCCCCGGATGGCGCGCAGACAGGTCTCGTCGTCGCGGGCGGTGCTGCAGACGGCCAGGACCGGCCCGAACCCGGTGTCGTTGCCGCCGACGGTGATCGTCACCAGGGTGGTGTCGGCGGAGACGGTGCGCACCTGCCGGGCGATCACCTCGCCGCTGGTGGCGCCGCTGCACGCGACGCTGACGAACGACGCCGGGTCGTGGCGGGCCGCCCACAGCGCGGGGTAGGACGCTGCGCTGCGCCGGCAGTCGCCGGTGGCCGGGTCCGGCCGGGCCCCGACGCCCGCGGCGTAGGAGTCGCCGAGCGCGACGTACCGGACGGGGGCCGCGATCGCGACGGCCGGTGCCGGGTCGGCGAGTGCCGCCGGTGCCAGGACGACCAGCAACGCGCACGTCAGCAGGGGGACCAGGAGGCGGCGCACCCGTTCAGACAACCCCGGCGGCACCCCTGCGGCAATCCGGGCACCGGGTGAGGGGGTGCACGCGCCGTCGACGACGAGGTGCGCCGAACGGGTCCCGGCCGGGCCGCGTCCGCGGACGACATGCCGCGGAGCCGCCGCGCACGCGTCATCACTGTGGGTGAGTGCGTCGAAGGCGATCTGCCCGGCCACGACCACTCGACCCCGGCGCACTACAGGCGGAAAGTCCAGCTCAGGGCATTGTCCGAGGTGGATCGACCGGATCGGCGGCACGGTGAACGGCAGGTGGCCGGGGCGAGTGGCCGGCCTCGTCCGCTCACCGCCCGCAACGTCCCGTCGGTCTCGTGATCACCCGTTCGGGTTTGTCCGTCCGGTGCGTCCGGCTAGCGTCGGAATCAGATCACGGAACGGTCACGAACCGGACGCGGCTTCTCCCCAGGGGGCCGCCCGCTCCCCACGGGTTGTCCGCCGTTCCGCGATCCGGAAGGAATCGTCGTGGCACGGCATCGCTCCCCCCGGAGCCGTCGGACGAGCCTCGCGATCCCGGCCCCGCAGCTCGCGGTGGCCGGGATCGGGGCCCCGGTCGGCTCGTTCCCCGCAGGTCCCTACGTCCGGCGTGCCCGTGACATCCGGACCGAGGACGGTTCGCGCTGGTCGGCGTCCACCCGGATCGCCGCCGCCGTCGTCGCGGTGGGCGGCATCGCGGCCACCGCCCATGCGACCGTCGGCTCCGGCGACCTGTCCGCGGCCGTGACGTCCTGGTTCGACACGGCGGGATCGTCGGCTGCGGGATCGTCCTCGGTGTCGAACCAGAACGCCGCCCTTCCCTCCGCCGTGCCCGCACCCCGGTCCGCCGCGGACACCGCGACCTCCCCGATCGCGGACCCGGCCACCATCGCCTCGCTCGCCGCCCCGGCCGCCGCCCCCTCCGTGGCCGCGCGCACCGTCGCCGCCGCGGACACCGGCCGCGCCAGGGCCGCCTCCGCGGTCCAGGCCGCCACCGCCTCGGTCGACCAGGTCCGCAAGGCCGCCGAGGAGCGCGCCCGGGCAGTGGAGGCCGCCCGCGCCGCGGGCGCCACCGGCGCACTGCAGTCCGCGTCCGCGGGCGGTGCGGTGTCGATCGTGACCGGCCGGGTCACCTCGGGCTTCGGATCCCGCTGGGGCACCCAGCACATGGGGCTCGACATCGCCGCGCCGATCGGTACCCCGATCCACGTGCCTCTCGCCGGCACCGTCATCAGCTCCGGCCCGGCCAGCGGGTTCGGGATGTGGGTCCGGGTCCGGCACGCCGACGGCACGGTCACCGTCTACGGCCACATCAACCGCTCGCTGGTCTCGGTCGGGCAGAAGGTGGCGGCGGGCCAGCAGATCGCCGAGGTCGGCAACCGCGGCCAGTCCACCGGCCCGCACCTGCACATCGAGGTCGTGGACCCGAGCGGAACCAAGATCAACCCGAAGCCGTGGCTCGACGCGAACGGCTTCCGCTACACCTGAGTCAGGAGCTCTGGACCGCCTCCAGCGCCCGGATCTTGTTCGTCGCGTCCAGCGCGGCGACCTTGTAGGCCTCCGACAGCGTCGGGTAGTTCAGGACGGTGTCGACGAGGTAGTCCACCGTCCCGCCGCAGCCCATGATGGCCTGCCCGATGTGCACGAGGTCGGTGGCGTTGGTGCCGAACACGTGCACCCCGAGCAGCCGGTGGTCCTCGGGCGACACCAGCAGCTTGAGCATGCCGTAGGAGTCGCCGACGATCGCGCCGCGGGCCAGCTCGCGGTAGCGGGACAGCCCGGTCTCGTACGGGATCGCCGCCGCGGTCAGCTCGGCCTCGGTCCGCCCGCAGAACGAGATCTCCGGGATCGTGTAGATGCCGATCGGCTGCAGCTCGTGCAGCTCGCGGACCGGCTCGTCGAACAGGTGGTAGGCCGCCAGGCGGCCCTGGTCCATGCTCGTCGACGCCAGCGCCGGGAACCCGATCACGTCGCCGACCGCCGCGATGTGCTCGACCGAGGTCCGGTACTGCTTGTCGACCTCGATGCGACCCCGGTCGTCGGCCTGGATGCCCGCGGCGTCCAGGCCCAGCTCCTCGGTCATGCCCTGGCGGCCCGCCGAGTACATGACCATGTCGGCCGGGATCTTCTTGCCGCTGGCCAGGCTGGTCACCGTGCCGCGGCCGTTCACCTCGACCGAGGACACCTCCTCGCCGAACCGGAAGGTGACCGCCGAGTCCCGCAGGTGGAACTTCAGCGACTCCACGACCTCCGGGTCGCAGAAGCCGAGCATCGAGTCCCGCTTCTCCACCACGGTCACCCGGGTGCCGAGCGCGGCGAACATCGAGGCGTACTCGATGCCGATGACCCCCGCCCCGACGACGACCATCGAGCCCGGCACCCGGCCGAGCTGCAGCACCTGGTCGGAGTCGACGACCCGCTCGCCGTCGAACGCGACGGTGTCCGGCCGGGCCGGGCGGGTCCCGGTCGCGACCACGAAGTGCGAGGCGGTGACCTGGTTGTGGTCACCCCGCCCCGACCCCTCGACGACGACGGTGTGCGGGTCGGTGAAGCGCGCCGTCCCGGTCAGGATGTCGACGTGGTTGCGCAGCAGCTGGTTGCGGACGATCTCGGTCTCCCGGCCGATCACGTGCCGGGTGCGGGCCAGCAGGTCGTCGATGGTGATCTCGGACTTGACCCGGTAGCTGGCGCCGTACATCTCGCGCTGGCTGAACCCGGACAGGTACAGCACCGCCTCGCGCAGCGTCTTCGACGGGATGGTGCCGGTGTTGACGCAGACGCCACCCATCATGTGGCCGCGGTCGGCGATCGCCACCCGCTTCCCCAGCTTCGCCGCGGCGATCGCGGCCTTCTGCCCGCCGGGACCGGAGCCGATCACCAGCAGGTCGTAGTCGTGGGCGGGTGACTCGTCGGCACTCACCCGCACAGCGTGGTGGTCGGGGTGCCGCGCGGCAACCGTGCGGGTGTGAACAGCGTGTCACGGCCGGTAGGAGCGTCTCCGCTCGTCGGCGAGGAAGTGCGCGGTCTCCCGGGTGGCGGTGTAGAGCGAGCGGTAGTGCGGGTGGAAGCGGTCGTACACCTCGCGGGCCGCCGGGTCCGGCTCGATCGTGCGGGCGACGGGGTTCCAGTCGCGCAGCCGGGGTTCGGCCCCGGTCGCCACGGCGGCCAGCCAGGCGTCGCCGAGAGCGGCGCCCACGGTCTGCTCCGGTACGTCCTGCGGGACCCCGGTCACGTCGGTGACGATCCGGGTCCACAGGCCGCCCTGCACCCCGCCGCCGACGGCGACCAGGCGCTTCGTGCCGCCGCCCGCGGACCGCATGACCTCCAGGTTGTGCCGCACGCCGTGCGCGATGCCCTCCAGCGCGGCCCGGTACACCTCGCCGCGGGTGTGCCCGGTGGTCAGCCCGGCGACCACCCCGCGGGCGTCCGGGTCGAACAGCGGTGTCCGCTCCCCGGCGAAGTAGGGGAGCAGCAGCAGCCCGCCGCTGCCCGGCGGTGCCTCGGCGGCCTCGGCGACCAGTCCGGCGAACCCCTCCCCGGTGAGATCGCGCAGCCAGTTCGTGATCGCCCCGGAGGTCGCCATCCCGGCGGCCAGGGTGAACGACCCCGGTTCGACGCCGCGGGTCGTCCACATCGCCGGGTGCGGGTGCGGACGGTCGATGACCTCGATGAGGAACATCGTCGTCCCGTACATGACCATCACCTCCCCGGCGCCGGTGACGCCGGCGCTGGTGGCCTCGGCCCACGCGTCGACGGTGCCGGCGGTGACCGGCAGCCCCTCCGGCAGACCGGTCGCGGCGGCCGCCGCCGCGGTCACCCGCCCGGCGACCTCGGTCGGCCACAGCAGCCGGGGCAGCGTGATGCCCGGGGCGGTGCGCTCGGCCCAGTCGGGCGCCCAGTCCGCGGCGGTCAGGTCGTACATCGGGTCGCACTGGCTGGCCGAGTGGTGGTCGAGCACGTACTCGCCGGTGAGCCGGTGCACCAGGTACGACGAGCACATCAGGAACATCTCGGTGCGCGCGAACACCTCCGGTTCGTGCCGGGCCAGCCACCGCCACTTCGGCCCCACCGCCTGCGACGAGAGCGGTGTCCCGGCCCGGGCCAGGATCGCGTCGACGCCCAGCTCCGCGTTCAGCTCGTCGATCTCGGCGCCGGCGCGGGTGTCGACGCCGTAGAGGATGGCCGGGCGCAGCGGGCGGCCGTCGCCGTCGGCGGGGAGCAGGGTCGGCCCGATCCCCGACACCCCCAGCCCGGCGAGCTCGGTGCCGTCGTCGAGGGCGGGCAGCAGCTCCCGCACGATCGCGACGAAGTCGCCCCACCAGACGGCTTCGGCGTCGTGCTCGACGTGGCCGGGCACCGGTTGCGCGGTGTCGTGTGCCCGGTCGGTCCGGGCCAGCACCCGGCCGCCGGCGTCGACGAGGACGCCCTTCGAACCCGACGTGCCGATGTCGACGCCCAGATACACGCGCATGGGACGTTCCTACCTCCCCCGGCCCGTGGTGCACACCGTGCGGGTGCAGAACGTTCGTGCAGGTCGACCTGCCGACCGCCGCGCCGCCCCGAACCATCCACGACACCCCCTCAGGAAGGGGTGTGACGCCCGGCTGTCCACAGCCGGGCGGGTGACGGTGTTCCGCACGCCCTGGCCCGGGCCGACCGTGGTGCCATGACCGCCTGCCCCCAGCCCGAACCCGCCCCGTCGCCGCCCGGGACGGCGGACCCGCCCGACCCCGGTCCACCGGAGCCGTTCGGCCCGCCGCCCCGGCTGGAGAGCCCCGCCGAGCTGATCGCCGCGATCCCGGTGCTGCTCGGGTTCCACCCCCGGGACTCGCTGGTCCTCGTCTCGCTCACCGGCTCGCGTCACGGGGGCGGGGTCGGGCTCACCGTGCGGGTCGACCTCCCGCGCTCGTCGGCCTCGACACGCCGGGTGTGCCAGGAGGCGGTCGGGGTGCTCGTCGGTGAACGGCCGGCCCGGGCACTGGCACTGGTCGTGCGCGACCCGGGCCCGGGCGGGCCGAGCCCGCGCCGGAGCCGCCGGGACATGGGGTCCGCCGCGCGGCGGGCGCTGCTCGACGCCGGGATCGAGCCCGTCGCGGTGCTCTGGGCGACGGGCACCGGGGCGGGGGACCGCTGGGGCTGTTTCGACCAGCCCTGCACCTGCGGCGGCATCCTGCCCGACCCGGCGTCGACCGCCCTGGGGGTCACGGCCGCGGTCCGCGACGGCCGGGCCGTCCTGCCCGACCGCGCTGCGGTGCTCGCCCCGCTCGACGGCGACGCCGGCGCCCGCCGCCGCCGGGCCCGGCTGCGCGACACCGGCGCCGCGCCCGCCAGGGTCTCCGCCGCGGTCGGCACCGCGCTGCTCGACGCCTGCCTGGACGAGGCCGCCGCGAGCCGGTTCGTCGTCGACGACCGGCTGGCGCTGGCCCTGTGCGGCGCCCTCGACGTCGGTGACGTGCGCGACGAGGCGCTGCGCCGCTGCCTGGGCGGCCGCGCGGCGGACGCCGAACAGCTGTGGGCAGTACTGGCCGCGGCCCTGCCGTCACCGCAGCGGGCGCACCCGCTGGCGCTGCTCGCGGTGTGCGCCCTGCTGCGCGGTGACGGCGCGCTCGCGACCGGGGCGGTGCAGCGGGCGCTGGCCGAGCGGCCCGACCACGTGCTCGCCGGGGTGGTGGCGAGCAGCCTGCACGGCACGCGTGACCCGCGCTCACCCGCCGCGCGGTGGGCGGGCCCGCGCGGACTGCGGCGGCTGCTCACCGCGATGCTCGACCCGGACGCGACCGACGACCCGGCCGCCCGGTGAGCCCGTCGGTCGAGGCGGCGGGCCGCTGCTCGGCCGGCCGGCACCCCGGTCGACCGACACCCCGCCGACCGGCACCCCGGCCGGGACACCGACGGCGGTCCGGGTCACCGGGACCGGGCGAACTCCCAGGCGTCGGCGACGATCTCGGCGATCGCGGTGCGCGACGGCTTCCAGCCCAGCTGCTGCGCGGCCTGCTCGCTCGAGGCCACCAGCACCGCCGGGTCCCCGGCCCGGCGCGGCGCGACGACGGCCGGGATCGGGTGCCCGGTCACCGTGCGGCAGGCCTGCACGACCTCGAGCACGGAGAACCCCTGACCGCTGCCGAGGTTGTAGATGTCGTGCCGGCCCGCGACGGCGTGGGTCAGCGCGAGCAGGTGGGCCTCGGCGAGGTCGTCGACGTGGATGTAGTCGCGCACGCAGGAGCCGTCGGGGGTGGGCCAGTCGTCGCCGTAGACCGAGATCGACTCCCGGGTGCCCGCGGCGACCTGCAGGACCAGTGGGATCAGATGCGTCTCGACCGCGTGCCGCTCCCCGAGCGGGGTGTCACCGGACAGGTGCGCCCCGGCCACGTTGAAGTACCGCAGGCTCGTCGCGGCCAGGCCGTGCGCCCGCGCATAGGAGGTGATCATGTGGTCGATCGCGAGCTTGCTCGCCCCGTAGGGGTTGGTCGGCCGGGTCGGCGCGGTCTCCGGGATCGGGACCTGCTCCGGCTCGCCGTAGGTGGCCGCGGTGGAGGAGAACACCAGCCGCGGCACCGCGTGCTCCCGAACGGCCTCCAGCAGCCGGAACGAGGCCACGACGTTGCCGTCCCAGTACTTCTCGGGCTGCTCGACGGACTCCCCGACCAGCGAGCGGGCGGCGTAGTGCAGCACGCCGTCGAACCCGCCGCGGCCCAGGACCTCCCCGGCGCGGGCGCCGAGCTCACCCTCGACGAACTCCGCCCCCGCGGGCACGGCGTCGCGGTGGCCGGTGGACAGGTCGTCGAGCACGACGACCTCGTGGCCGGCGTCGAGCAGGTGCGCGGCGCACACGCTGCCCACGTAACCCGCGCCGCCGGTGACGAGCAACTTCACGTGTCCGGATCCTCCTCAGATCGCGCGGACGAGCACGGCGTGCGCGACCGGCGGAGCGACGGTCGACTTCTCGTCGTCCGAGCTCACCGGCACCGGGTCGCCGAAGCGGGAGATCGGGCCCACCTCGACCGCGTTGCCGGGCACGATCCCCGCGAGCTTCAGCTCGCCCATGAGGTCGGAGTCCAGCTGCACGTGCTCGGCGATCCGCCGGATCTCCACGCGACCGCCGCCGCGGCGGGCCAGCTCGTCGAGCCGCTGCAGGCCGACCTCGAGGGTGGGCGGCACCGACGACGACGCCGAGGTGTCGTCACCGCGCTCCAGCTCCTCCAGACCCGGGATCGGGTTGCCGTAGGGCGAGACGGTCGGCTTGTCGAGCAGGTGCAGCAGCTTGCGCTCGACGTCCTCGCTCATCACGTGCTCCCAGCGGCACGCCTCGGCGTGGACGAGCTCCCACTCGAGCCCGATCACGTCGATCAGCAGCCGCTCGGCGAGCCGGTGCTTGCGCATGACGGCGACGGCGCGGCCGCGACCCTCGTCGGTCAGCTCGAGGTGGCGGTCCCCGGCCACGACGACGAGTCCGTCGCGTTCCATGCGGGCCACCGTCTGGCTGACGGTCGGCCCGCTCTGTCCGAGGCGTTCGGCGATCCGCGCGCGCAGCGGGACGACGCCTTCCTCCTCGAGTTCGTAGATGGTGCGGAGGTACATCTCCGTGGTGTCGATGAGGTCGTTCACATGGGGCCCCTTCGTTCGACGTCCAGTCTACCCAGCGCGGCTCCCGCGCATGGCGAGCCCGTCCGGGGCAGGATGGGGCGCGTGTCCGGATCCATGATCCCCCCTTCGGAACTCGCCGGCCTGCTGGGGCCCGCCCCGGCCGCCGACACCGCGCGACCGGTGGTGCTGGACGTCCGGTGGCGTCTGGTCGGCCCGCCCGGCCGCGCGGACCACGAGGCGCACCGGATCCCCGGAGCGGTGTTCGTCGACCTCGACACCGAGCTGTCCGCCGGCCCCGCGCGCCCGGGGCCCGGCGGGCGCCACCCGCTGCCCGACACCGGTGCGCTGCAGGAGGTCCTGCGCCGGGCCGGGGTCCGTGACGACACCGGCGACCAGCTCGTCGTCGCCTACGACGACCTCGACGGCTCGGTCGCCGCCCGCGCCTGGTGGCTGCTGCGCTGGGCCGGCGTCGCGCCCGGCCGGGTCCGGGTGCTCGACGGCGGGTTCGCCGGCTGGCAGGCCGCACGCCTGCCCGTCGCGGGGAGCGCCCCGGGTGCCGGGGCGCCGGAGCCGGAGCCCCTGCCGCCCGGCGACCTGGTGGTCCGGCCGGGCGGGATGCCCGTCGTCGACGCCGACGGGGCCGCCGCGCTGGCCCGCGACGGGGTGCTCCTCGACGCCCGCGCCGCCGCCCGCTTCCGCGGCGAGACCGAGCCGGTCGACCCGCGTGCCGGGCACGTCCCGGGTGCCCGCAACACCCCGGCCGCGGCGAACACCGGCCCGGACGGGCGCTGGCACCGCGCCGACGCGCTGGCCGAGCGCTTCCGCGCCGCCGGCGTCGCACCGGGCGTCGCGACCGGCGCCTACTGCGGGTCCGGTGTCAACGCCTGCGCCCTGGTGCTCGCGCTGGAGGAGTCCGGCCTCACCACGCCGGACACCCCGGCCGCGCTGTACCCCGGGTCGTGGTCGGAGTGGAGCGCCGACCCGGACCGCCCGGCCGAGATCGGGGACCGGCCGTGGGCCGCGCGGGAGTGACCGCGCCCGCCGGCCTGGCATACGGTTCCGGCCCATGAGCGCTCGCACGTCGGTGGTGTGGACTCCGGAGTTCCTGACCTACCAGCTGTCCGAGGACCACCCCCTCAACCCGGTGCGGCTGGAGCTGATGATGGAGCTCTCCCGCGGGCTGGGCGTGCTCGACGGCGTCGACCTGGTCGTCCCGGAGCCCGCGGGCGAGGTGGACCTGACCCGAGTGCACACCCCCGGCTTCCAGACGGCGGTCAAGTCAGCCCCCGAGTCGCCGTTCGGTGTCGGCCACGGGCTGGGCACCGCCGACAACCCGATCTTCTTCGGCATGCACGAGGCGTCCGCGCTGATCGCGGGCGGCTCGGTCGCCGCCGCCCGGGAGATCGCCGAGGGCCGCGCGGACCGCGCGGTGAACATGGCGGGCGGGCTGCACCACGCGATGCGCGACCGCGCCGCGGGCTTCTGCGTCTACAACGACTGCTCGGTCGCGATCGCCTGGCTGCTGGAGCAGGGCTACGAGCGGATCGCCTACGTCGACGTCGACGTCCACCACGGCGACGGCGTGCAGGACTGCTTCTACGACGACCCCCGGGTGCTGACGATCTCGATGCACCAGCATCCGCTCACCCTGTGGCCGGGCACCGGCTGGGCGGGGGAGACCGGCCGCGGTGCCGGCGAGGGGTACGCCGTCAACGTCTCGCTGCCCCCCGGCACCGGCGACGCGGGCTGGCTGCGGGCCTTCCACGGCGTCGTGCCGTCGCTGCTGGAGTCCTTCCGCCCGCAGGTGCTGGTCACCGAGTGCGGCGCGGACACCCACTCCGAGGACCCGCTGGCGAACCTGGAGCTGTCGGTCGACGGTCACCGGGCGATCTACCACGCGCTGCGCGAGATGGCCGAGACCACCGCGGGCGGCAAGTGGCTGGTCCTCGGCGGCGGCGGGTACGCGCTCTACCGGGTGGTCCCGCGCTCCTGGACGCACCTGATGGCGGTGGCGCTGGACCGCGACCTGGACCCGGACACCTCGATCCCCGCGGACTGGACGGCGCTCGCCGCGACCCGGACCCGGTCGCCGCTGCCGGTGTCGATGTCCGACGGCGCCGACCCGGCGTTCGAGCGGTGGGGCGGCTCGTTCGGCGAGCGCGTCGACTCCGCGATCCTGGAGACCCGTCGTGCGGTGTTCCCGCTGCACGGCCTCGACCCCGACGACCCGCGGGACTGAGACCGACCATGACCGAGACGACCGACGAGACCCCGGCCACCACCCCCGAGCACCCCTACCCGCGGCACTGGGAGGCCGACGTCGTCGCCTCCGACGGCGGGATCGTGCACCTGCGCCCCATCCTGCCCAGCGACGCCGACGCGCTGCTCGACTTCCACTCCAAGCTGTCCGACCGCACCCGCTACCTGCGCTACTTCGGCCCGTACCCGCGGATCTCGGCGCGGGACCTCGAGCGGTTCACCGTCGTCGACCACCGGACCCGGGTCGCGTTCCTGGCGCTGCTCGGCGACGAGATCATCGCCGTCGGCCGCTACGAGGGGCTGACCCCCGGCGGGGGAGCCGCCGCGCAGGACGGGGCCGGCACCGACAAGCCGGTCACCTCCGCGGAGGTGGCGTTCGTCGTCCGTGACGACCACCAGTCCCGCGGGCTCGGCTCGATCCTGCTCGAACACCTCGCCGCCGCCGCCCGGGAGAACGGGCTGTCCCGGTTCGAGGCCGAGGTGCTGGTGGAGAACCACGCCATGGTGCGGGTGTTCCGCGAGGCCGGCTACGGCGTCACGCGGGCCTTCGCGGAGGGCGTGCTGCACCTCGAGTTCGACATCGACCCGACCGAGAAGTCGATCGCGGTCCGCTACGCGCGCGAGCAGGCCGCCGAGGCCCGCAGCGTCGCGAACCTGCTGCACCCGACCTCGGTCGCGGTGATCGGCGCGTCCGCGGACGAGACCAAGATCGGGCACGCCGTCCTGCTGAACCTGCTGCGCGCCGGGTTCACCGGCCCGGTGTACCCGGTCAACCCCGACGCCCGCTCGGTGCGGGGCGTGCGTGCCTACCCGTCGGTGATCGACATCCCGGACGGGGTGGATCTCGCGGTCGTCGCCGTCCCGGCCGCGAACATCGACGAGGTCATGGATTCCTGCCTGGCCAAGGGCGTGAAGGTGCTGGTCGTGATCAGCTCCGGCTTCGCCGACGCCGGTGACGCCGGCGGCACCGTCGCCGAGCGTCGTCTGGTGGCCGAGGCGCGGGCGCACGGGATGCGGGTGGTCGGGCCGAACGCGCTCGGCGTCGCCAACCCCGACCCGGCGGTGCGGCTCAACGCCACCCTCGCGCCGCGGATGCCCGGTCACGGGCGCACCGGGTTCTTCTGCCAGTCCGGCGCGCTCGGCAGCGCCATCCTCGCCAACGCCCGCACCCGCGGGCTGGGGCTGTCGTCGTTCGTGTCGGCGGGCAACCGCGCCGACGTGTCGGGCAACGACCTGATGCAGTACTGGCAGACCGACCCGAACACCGAGCAGGTGCTGCTGTACCTGGAGACCTTCGGCAACCCGCGCAAGTTCGCCCGGGTCGCCCGCAGGCTCGCCCGCACCAAGCCGGTCATCGCGGTGAAGTCCGGCCGGCACACCGGGACGTTGCCGTCGCTCGCCTCGGTCGCGGCGCCGATCGACGAGTCCAGCGTGCAGGCGCTGTTCGAGCAGGCCGGCGTCATCCGCGTGCAGACCCTGCCGCAGATGTTCGACACCGCCCTGCTCATCGCCCACCAGCCGCTGCCGAAGGGCCGCCGGGTCGCCGTCGTCGGCAACTCCACCGCGGTCAACCTGCTGGTCCTCGACGGGCTGCTCGACGAGGGACTGGAGCTGGCGGGGGACCCGGTCGACGTCGGGACCCAGGCCTCGCCGGAGGCGTTCGCCGGCGCGGTCCGCGCGACCCTGGACGGCGACGTCCGCCCGGACGCACTCATCGCGGTGTTCGTCCCGCCGGTCGCGGTGGCGGGCCGGGACCACGCGCGCGCCCTGCGTGACGCGGCGGCCGGCGCCGGGGTCCCGGTCGTCGCGGTGTTCCTGGCCGCGGAGGGCATCCCGGCCGAGCTGTCGGTCCCCGGGACCGACGGCACCCCCGGCCGCGGGTCGGTGCCGAGCTTCGCCAGTCCCGAGCGGGCGACGTCGGCGCTGGGCCGGGTCAGCCGCTACGCGCAGTGGCGCGACACCGCCGTCGGGGAGTTCGTCGTGCCCGAGGGCATCGACGCCGACCGGGCGCGCGACCTCGTGGCGTCGTTCGGGCCGGACGTCACGCACCCCCTCACCGACGACGAGGCGGTCGACCTGCTCGCCTGCTACGGCCTGGAGGTGATCACCTTCCGCCGGGCGAAGGGCGCCGACGACGCCGTCGCCGCCGCCGGGGAGCTCGGCTACCCGGTCGTCATCAAGTCGACCGCGGACCAGTGGCGTCACCGCGGTGACTTCGTCGGGGTGCGCCTGGACCTGGTCTCGGAGGAGGCGCTGCGCGCCGCGCACGCGGAGCTGTCACGGGTCACCGGCTCCGACGAGGTCTACGTCCAGCGGATGGCGCCGAAGGGCACCTCGTGCACGGTGGAGGTCGTCGACGACCCGTCGTTCGGGTCGCTGGTCGCGTTCGGGCTGTCCGGGATGGCGACCGAGCTGCTCGACGACCGTGCCTACCGCGTCCTGCCGGTCTCGACCGAGGACGCGGCCCGGCTGGTGCGGGCCCCGCGGGCGGCGCCGCTGCTCACCGGCTACCGCGGCACCGACCCGGTCGACCTCGCCGCGCTGGAGGACGTCGTGCTGCGGATCGGACGGCTCGTCGAGGACCTGCCGCAGGTCCGCTCGCTCGCACTCGACCCGGTACTGGCCTCGCCGCAGGGCGCGTTCGTGGCCGGCGCACGGGTGACGATCGGCCCGGTGCCCGACCGCCGCGACGCGGGCCCCCGCCGCCTGCGCTGACGCTGCCTGCGCGCCCGCGCGGACGCCGAGCCGCGGCCCCGGGGAGGCCGCAGCCCCGGGGACGCCGTGCCGGGGACCCCCGCGCCACGGAGACCCCCGCGCCACGGAGACCCCCGCGCCACGGAGACCCCCGCGCCACGGAGAACGCCGCGCCGCCGACCGTGCCGCGCCGCCAACCGCGCCAGATGACGCCGCCGCACCCCGCGACCGCGCGCGGCACCCCACGCGAGGGGTGCCACACGACGTCCCGGGGTGCGACGGCGCGGTGCCCACGGCGCGGTGCCCACGGCGCGGTGGCACGCCCGGTGCCGGAGCGCCCCGGCGGAGCACGCCAGGGCAGCGTCGGGCTCAGGTGCGGAAGGTGACCTGCAGCGTCGGTGCGCTGGTGTCGGCGAAGAAGTCGTTGCCCTTGTCGTCCATCACGACGAACGCCGGGAAGTCCTCGACCTCGATCTTCCAGACCGCCTCCATGCCGAGCTCCGGGTACTCGAGCACGTCGACCTTGCGGATGCAGTCCTGCGCCAGGCGGGCGGCCGGGCCGCCGATGGAGCCCAGGTAGAAGCCACCGTTCGCGGCGCAGGAGTCCACGACCTGCTTCGACCGGTTCCCCTTCGCCAGCATCACCAGGGACCCACCGGCCTCCTGGAACTGCTTCACGTAGGAGTCCATCCGCCCGGCCGTCGTCGGTCCGAACGAGCCGGACGCGTAGCCCTCGGGGGTCTTGGCCGGCCCGGCGTAGTAGACGGCGTGGTCACGCAGGTACTGCGGCATCGGCTCGCCCGCGTCGAGCCGCTCGGCGATCTTGGCGTGCGCGATGTCGCGGGCGACGACCAGCGGCCCGGTCAGCGACAGCCGGGTCCGCACCGGCAGCTGCGAGAGCTGGGCGCGGATCTCGTCCATCGGCCGGTTCAGGTCGATGCGCACGACCTCGTCGGACAGGTCGCCGTCGGTGGTCTCGGGCAGGTACTGCGCCGGGTCGCGCTCCAGCTGCTCCAGGTACACCCCGGACGGGGTGATCTTGGCCTTGGCCTGGCGGTCCGCCGAGCAGGACACCGCGACGCCGACCGGCAGCGAGGCGCCGTGCCGGGGCAGCCGGATGACGCGCACGTCGTGGCAGAAGTACTTGCCGCCGAACTGGGCGCCGATCCCGAAGTTGCGGGTCAGCTCCAGGACCTGCTGCTCCAGGTCGGTGTCGCGGATGGCGTGCCCGAGCGGCGAGCCCTCGGTCGGCAGGGTGTCCAGGTAGCGGGCCGAGGCGAGCTTGGCGACCTTGAGGTTGAACTCCGCCGACATCCCGCCGACGACGATCGCCAGGTGGTACGGCGGGCAGGCCGCGGTGCCGAGGCTGCGCAGCTTCTCGTCCAGGAACGCGGCGAGCCGCTTGGGGTTCAGCAGCGCCTTCGTCTCCTGGTAGAGGAAGGTCTTGTTGGCCGAGCCGCCACCCTTGGCCATGACCAGGAACTCGTAGTACGGGTCCCGGCCCGGCTTGGCGTACAGCTCGACCTGCGCGGGCAGGTTGGTGCCGGTGTTCTTCTCGTCCCAGAAGCTGATCGGCGCCATCTGGCTGTAGCGCAGGTTCAGCTCCTGGTAGGCCTCGAAGACCCCGCGCGACACCGCGGCCTCGTCGTCGCCGCCGGTCAGCACGGTCTCGGTCTTCTTGCCGACGACGATCGCGGTGCCGGTGTCCTGGCACATCGGCAGCACCCCGCCCGCGGACACGCAGGCGTTGCGCAGCAGGTCGGTGGCGACGAACCGGTCGTTGCCGGAGGCCTCGGGGTCGTCGATGATGGCGCGCAGCTGCTTCAGGTGCGAGGGTCGCAGCAGGTGCTGGATGTCGGAGACGGCCGCGCGGACGAGACCGGTGATCGTCTCCGGCGGGACCTCGAGGAAGGTGCGGCCCGCGGCCTCGGTCACGGTTCCCGCGGGCAGGTCGAGCTCGCGGTACTCGGTGTCGTCCGGGCCGAGCGGGAGCACATCGGTGTGGTGGAACTCGGGCATGGCGGGGACGCTACCGGCCGTCGCCGGGCGGGCACCGCAGGTGGAGACGCAGGCGACGTGTGAGACGCACTAACCGGACGACCCTCCGGTTAGTGTTGTAGTGTGGACCACATGCCTGGCTCGATCCTGGGAACCTCCGTCCGCCGCGTCGAGGACGCCGACCTGATCACCGGTGCGAGCACCTTCGTCGGGAACCGGGTCCTCGGTGCCGACGCACCGGCGGGCCTCGCCCACGTCGCGTTCGTCCGCTCGCCGGTGGCGCACGCGCTGCTCACCGGCATCGACACCACCGCGGCCGCGGCCGCGCCCGGCGTCCTCGCCGTCTACACCGCGGCCGACCTCGACCTGCCCGCCCACCACGGCCTGATGGTCCTCAACCCCGCGCTGCCGCGCCCGCCGCTGGCGACCGACCGGGTCCGGTTCGTCGGCGAGGCGGTGGCACTGGTCGTCGCCGAGAGCCGCGCCGCCGCCGTCGACGCCACCGAGCTCGTCGAGGTCGACTACGACCCGCTGCCCGCGGTGACCGACATCGAGGCCGCGCTCGCCGACGACGCCCCGCTGCAGTTCCCCGACCAGGGCAGCAACCTCGCCGCCGGCGAGCGGGGGACCGGCGACCCGCTGCAGGGCGCCGAGGTCGTCGTCCGCGCGCGGATGGTGAACCAGCGCGTCGCGGCCGTCCCGATGGAGGGCAACGCGATCGCCGCCGACCCGACGACCACCGACTTCCCGCTGACCGTGCACGTCTCCACCCAGATGCCGCACGGCTTCCGCACCCAGCTCGCCGGGCTGACCGGGCTGGAGACCGAGCAGGTCCGCGTGGTCGCCCCGCACGTCGGCGGTGGGTTCGGCGCGAAGGCCGGTGTGCTCGCCGAGCACACCGCGACCGTCGTCGCCGCCCGGGCGCTCGGGCGGCCGCTGGCCTGGATCGAGACCCGCTCGGAGAACCTCGTCTCGATGCCGCACGGCCGCGGACAGGTCGGCTACTACGAGCTCGGCCTCACCCGCGACGGCCGGATGACCGGCCTGCGTGTGCGGGTCGTCGGCGACTCCGGGGCCTACGCCGGGTTCGGCGGCGCGCTCCCGCTGCGCACGACCTACCTCATGGCGACCGGCGTCTACGACATCACGAACCTGCGCTACGACGCGGTCTCCGCGCTGACCAACACCACCCCGATGGGCGCCTTCCGCGGCGCGGGCCGCCCCGAGGCCGCCGCCCACCTGGAGCGCCTGGTCGACCTCGCCGCCGTCGAGCTGGGCATCGACCCGGTCGAGCTGCGCCGGCGGAACCTGCTCGCGCCCGACGTCTTCCCGTACACCACCCCGACCGGCGCCCGGTACGACGTCGGCGACTACGACCTGCCGCTGCGCGAGGCCCTGCGCATCGCCGGCTACGACGAGCTGCGCGCCGAGCAGGCCCGCCGCCGCGAGGCGGGCGACCCGGTGCGCCTGGGCATCGGCATCGCGGTCTACGTCGAGGTCACCGCCGGTGGCGGGGGCGGCGAGTACGGCTCGGTGACCGTGCACGCCGACGGCTCGGCGACGGTGTCGGCGGGCACCTCGGCGCACGGTCAGGGACACGCGACCTCGTTCGCGATGCTGGTGTCGGACCGGCTCGGCATCCCGATGGACCGGATCCGCTACGTCCAGTCCGACACCGCGCTCGTCCCGCGCGGCGCCGGGACCGGCGGCTCGCGGTCGCTGCAGCTCGGCGGGACCGCGGTGTCCGAGGCCGCGCACGAGCTCCACGAGCGGGCCCGCAAGCTCGCCGCGTACCTGCTGGAGGCCGCCGCGGAGGACGTCGAGATCACCGGCGACGGCACCTTCGGGGCCGCCGGGGTGCCCGGCGGGCCGACCGTGAGCTGGAGCGACGTGCACCGGCAGGCCGAGGCCACGGGGGAGGAGCTGCACGTCGGCCTCGACTCCGCGCAGGACGGCGCGACCTTCCCGTTCGGGGCGCACCTGTCGGTCGTCGAGGTCGACACCGAGACCGGGCGGGTCACGCCGCTCCGGCACGTCGCCGTCGACGACTGCGGGCGGATCCTGAACCCGCTGCTCGTGGAGGGCCAGCAGCACGGCGGACTCGCCCAGGGCGTCGCGCAGGCGCTGCACGAGGAGGTCCTGTTCGACGACGAGGGCCAGCCGCTGACCTCCAGCCTCGCCGCCTACACGATCCCGACCGCGGCCGACCTGTTCTCCTTCGAGACCTCGACGACCGAGACCCCGACCCCGCTCAACTCGCTCGGCGCCAAGGGCATCGGCGAGTCCGCGACGATCGGGTCGACGCCCGCGGTGCAGAACGCCGTGGTCGACGCGCTGTCGGACCTGGGGGTGCGGCACATCGACCTGCCCTGCACCCCCGAGCGGGTGTGGCGGGCGGTCACCGCTGCCCGCGCCGGGGAGCCGGAGCAGGCGTGGCGCGAGCCGCCCGCGGTCTTCGACGACCTGCCGGTGCGCGGCGGTGGCGCCGAGGACGACGCCGCGATCTGACCCGGCACCGGCCCAGGCCGGTGGTGCCGTGGCGGATCCACACCCGCTGTCCGGCATCCACACCTGCTGCAACGGGTGTGGGCACCGGACAGCGGGTGTGGTTGCGGAGCGCCACGCCGCCGGGCGGGGCGGGGCGGGTGGCGGCGCGCCGGCGGGGGCGGTTCCCGGACGGGGGTGTCCGTCGCCGGGCCGGCGGAACGGGGGTCGCGCTCC
Organism: Pseudonocardia sp. Ae717_Ps2; assembly: GCF_001932475.1. Lineage (NCBI taxonomy): Bacteria > Bacillati > Actinomycetota > Actinomycetes > Pseudonocardiales > Pseudonocardiaceae > Pseudonocardia > Pseudonocardia sp. Ae717_Ps2. Next base: position 3,596,675 of record NZ_MCIS01000001.1, on the reverse strand, counting down.
GTCGCGGAATCGCCCGTACGGGTGAGTTCGGCGCGTCCACCGGCCGGGATGCGCGCCAACCCACCCCCCGACTGTTCCGCGGCCCCCCGGTGGCGCAGACTCTCGCCGGACGGCAACCGATACCGGGAGGCACCCGCACGATGAGGCTCGCGACGATCCGGACCGCGACCGGGCACCGGGCGGTGCGCGTCGACGGCGACACCGCCGTCGAGACGGGGGAGGCGGACGTGCGGGCGCTGCTGGAGCGTCCCGACTGGGCCGAGCACGCCGCGGGCGCCGCCGGCCCGGTGCACGAGACCGCGGGCCTGGACTACGCGCCGCTGGTGCCGTCGCCCGAGAAGATCATCTGCATCGGGCTGAACTACCGCGACCACGTGCTCGAGATGGGCAACGAGCTGCCCGAGTACCCCACGGTCTTCGGCAAGTACGCGCCCGCCCTGATCGGCGCGTACGACGAGATCGAGCTGCCCGAGCAGTCCGACCGCGTGGACTACGAGGCCGAGCTGGCCGTCGTCATCGGGCGTTCGGTCCGCCGCGCCGACCGCGAGGCTGCGGCCGCCGCCATCGCCGGGTACACGGTGCTCAACGACGTGTCGATGCGCGACTACCAGCGGCGCACCAAGCAGTTCCTGCAGGGCAAGACCTGGGAGCACTCGACGCCGCTCGGGCCGGTGCTGGTCACGCCCGACGAGCTGCCCGCCGACCCGGCTGCCGGCGGCGCGCTGCGGATCTCCTCGGAGCTGTCCGGGGAGACCATGCAGGACTCCACGACCGACCAGCTCGTGTTCGGCGCGGTGGACCTGGTGGTCTACCTGTCGGAGATCCTCACCCTCAACCCCGGTGACGTCATCGCCACCGGCACCCCGGGCGGTGTCGGCGACGCACGCACGCCTCCGCGCTACCTCACCGACGGCGCCGAGATCGTCACCGCGGTGGAGGGGATCGGCGAGTGCCGCAACGTGTGCCGGGCCGTGCGGTGACGTCCGTGCACCCACCCGGGGACGGCCGTGCCGTCGTCCCGCCGCCAGTGAGTGACGCACTGGCCTGGGCCGGCGACGGTCAGGCCCACCTGCGCGGGCTGATGACCCGGATGGCGGGCGAGGCGTTCCGCGCCCCGTCGGCACTGCCGGGCTGGACCCGCGCGCACGTGCTCACCCACCTCGCCCGCAACGCCGACGCCATGGTCAACCTGCTGACCTGGGCGCGGACCGGTGTCGAGACCCCGGCCTACCCCGACCTCGCGTCCCGCGACGCCGACATCGAGGCCGGGGCCGGGCGCAGCTCCGACGAGATCCGCGCCGACGTCATCGCCTCCTCCGACCGGCTCGCCGACGCGGTCCGCGCGATGCCGGAGAAGGCGTGGTCGGCGACCGTGCGCAATCCGCAGGGCGTCGAGATGCCGGTGACGGCGGTGCCGTGGAACCGGGCCCGCGAGGTGTGGATCCACGCCGTCGACCTCGACGTCGGCGCCTCGTTCAAGGACCTGCCGATCCCCATGCGGGAGGTGCTGGTCGCCGACGTGGTCGCGCGGCTGGAGCGCAAGCCCGGCTGTCCGCACGTGCGGTTGGAGGAGGTCCGCACCGGCGCGACGCTGGAGTTCGGTCCAGGGCCCGCCGGGCCGGACGGGGCCGAGCCGCGGGATCTCGGCACGGTCCGCGGCAAGGTGCACGACATCATGGCCTGGCTGCTGGGCCGCCCGTTCGACAAGGGGCTGCGCGACGCCGACGGGAAGATCCCGCCGCCGCTACCGGTCTGGCTCTGACCCCGGCTCCGCCGCGGGCCGGTCGCGGCCCTCGAGCTCGTCCAGGCGCGCGGTGGCCCGGCCGAGCTGGCGGGCCATCTCGTCGAGCCGGGCCTGCAACAGCGCCATCTCCGCGGTGAGCACGGCGACCGCGCCCGCGGCGGCGACCGGGTCGCCGATCACCCCGTCGGCCGCCTCGTCCCCGTGCGGGTCGGGGCGCTCGCCGAACCCCGCCGCGTCGGGTGTGGTCAGCGGGCCCGCCGCGACGTCGTCGGGCAGCAGGGTGAGCTCGGCCAGCTCGGCGAAGCGCTGCGCCGACAGCACCGGACGCGCCCCGGCGCAGCGCAGGCACACCGGTTCCAGCCGGCGCCAGCCGTGCTGCCCGGAGCCGGTGTCGGCCAGCACCGCGACCCGTGCCCCGCAGCGGCACGGTCGCATCCGGATCGTGCGCACCCGCTGCCGGGCGTAACGCAGGCCCAGCTCGTAGCGGCGGAACCGGCCGGAGGCGGCCACCTCGAGCAGGACCGCGCCCTGGTGCTCGGGCGCACACGCCAGCTCGCGGGCGTCGTCGGCGGTGTGGAAGCAGTAGAACCCGCAGTCGCACCACCGCGACGGGCAGGCGTGCCGGCAACCGTGCGCGCACACCGCGTCGTCGACGGTGCGGTAGACGTGCGCCCGCCCGAGTGTCACACCGCTGAAGCCCGCCGTCGTGCCGTCCGCGGACAGCATGGGGAAGGCCAGCTTGTGGCCCTCCAGCGGGCCGGTCGGGTACTCCAGCGGGGTTCGGCGGAACAGCCCGCGCACCCGGTCAGTCCTCGCGGGACCCCGAGTGCGCCGGCTGCTCGAGCGCCGGCGTCCACTCGGTGAACTCGGGCTCGACGGTGCGCCCCGGACGCGGGCGCTCCTGGGCGTCGGCCACCCGGTCGGCCTCGTGGTCCACGGCGAATCCCTCGGAGATCTTGCGGCCCAGCCTCATGACGCCTCCCGTGTGCTCCGGGTCCCGGCCACCTGGTGGACGTGGCCGCCATCACCAGGCTGACCGTTCGTCGCGGGGTTGTCCAGGGCGGAACGGGTGAGGAGCAGACGGGACGGATCACAGCCGGCGCCCGGACCGGCGTCGGTAACGTCGTGTGCCGGGACGGGGACCGGGGGTCAGCGATGCGGGGCGAGGCGCGCTACGGGCTCGAGCACGAGCTCGCGCTGCTGCGGGACGACGGGACGGTCGCCGACCACCGGTCGCTGACCCACGCGGAGGTCGCGGCCGTCGTCGACGAGCTGCCGGAGCTGCCCGACGACCAGTCGGACCTGCGGATCGGCGACGCCGGCATCCGCTGCAAGCGCTGGTACGCCGAGGGCTACGAGCGTCTCGACCCCGACGGCGAGCTGCTCCGGTTCGAGCCCAAGGGCATCGAGATCCGGACCTGTGTGCACGACTCGGTCGAGGCCGCAGTCGACGCGCTGGCCGCCGACGCCGTCACCCTGGCCGGGGTCGCGGCCCGGCACGGGCTGCGACCGGTCGCGTTCGGCCACCACCCCGAGCTGTCGGCCTACCGGTTGGACCCGCCGCCCAACGCCCACGAGCGGGCCCTGATGGCGGCCTCGCCGGAGGAGCGGACCTCCCACCTGCACATGGTCACCTGGGGCCCGGACCTGAACCTGTCGTTCCCGGAGTCGGGGACCGATCCCCGTGTGCTGGCCGACGCGGCGGCGAAGCTGACCTTCTACAGCCCGTACCTGGTGCCGTGGTCGTTCTCCTCACCGTTCCGCGACGGCCGTCCGTGGGGCGGGCTGCCGCCCGGCGCCCCGCTGCTGGCGACCGACCCCAGCCTGGTGCGGCACGCGGGCATCCCCGGCGAGGTGGGGCGGATCGAGTTCAAGGCGTTCGACGCCGTACCGGTGGTCGTGGGGGAGGAGCCCGCCGAGGGTGTGGGCACCGAGCTGCCCGCGGCGCTGCTGAGCCTGCTGACCGGCCTGCTGCGCGACGACACGCTGCCCGGCCGTCGTCGCACCCCGGACGCGGCGGCGCACCGCCGCTCGGCGCTGCGGGGCTGGTCGGACGCGGCGGTCCGGGTGGGGTCCCAGGCCGTCCTCGATGCCGCGGCGACCGCGCTGGCCGGCGACGACGCCCACCTCGCGCGGCTGGCGTCGCTGGCCCGGCGGCTGGCGCGCCGGGAGACCCCCGCGGACCGGATGCTGGCCCGCCACCGCGCGGGCGGCGGCATCCCGGGTCTCGGGCACCCGGTGCCACGCGGAACCGGCTGACCCGCGGGCCAGCGCAGACGGGCAGAGCCGCGGGCCGGCGCGGACCGGCTGACCCGCGGACCGGCTGACCCGCGGGCCGACGCGGACACGGCGGAGCCGCGTGCCGGAGCGGGTCGGCGCGGACCGGAGCGGGTCGGCGGACCAGCGGGGCCCCGGCTGACGCGCGCCGGGGCCCCGGTCCGGCTCAGCGGTAGCTGTGCTCCTCGGCGGGGTACTCGCCGTGCGCCACGTCGGCGGCGAACGCGGCCGCCGCGTCGTGCAGCGCCGAGCCCAGCTCCGCGTACTTCTTGACGAAGCGCGGCACCTTCCCGCGGTTCATCCCGGCCATGTCCGACCAGACGAGCACCTGGGCGTCGCAGTCGGGTCCCGCGCCGATCCCGACGGTCGGGATGCGCAGCTCCCCGGTCACCCGCTTGGCGACGTCGGCGGGCACCATCTCCAGCACGACGGCGAACGCGCCCGCCTCCTGCACGGCCAGCGCGTCCTCGACGAGCCGGTCGGCGGCGTCGCCGCGGCCCTGGATGCGGAACCCGCCCAGCGCGTGCTCGCTCTGCGGGGTGAACCCGAGGTGGCCCATCACCGGCACACCGGACGCGGTGAGCGCCTCGACCTGCGGCGCGAACCGCGCACCGCCCTCGAGCTTGACCGCGTGCGCCCCGCCCTCCTTCATGAACCGGAACGCCGTCTCCTGCGCCTGCGCGGGGGAGATCTGGTAGCTCCCGAACGGCAGGTCGGCGACGACGAGCGCGCTGCGGGCGCCGCGCACCACGGCCCGGGTCAGCGGGATCAGGTCGTCGACCGTGACCGGGATGGTGTTGTCGTGGCCGAACACGTTGTTGCCCGCGGAGTCGCCGACGAGCAGCACCGGGATGCCGGCGTCGTCGAAGATCTCGGCGGAGTAGACGTCGTAGGCGGTCAGCATCGGCCAGCGCCGACCCTCCTGCTTCCACTGCAGCAGGTGGTGGACGCGGGTCCGCTTCGGCGGGGTCGCGGGCGCCCGGTACGGGGCCGCCACCTCTCCGCTCTCCTGTGTGCTCACCGGTGAGCTCCTTCCGTGCCTCGAGGCCCACGCTGGTCGTGGGTCCCCGGGTTCGCCGTCGATGGCGGACGCCAGGGTGGCAGCGCAGGGCCCGGACCGCCCCGTGGTGTGGGCACCCTCACCCGCGCCGTGACCCGCGACCGGTCACCGTCGGAGGTCGGTGGCATGCTCACGGTCATGCTCCCTCGGCTGTTGCGACCACGTGCCCACCGACCAGAGGCACCGGCCCCGGCCGGCCGGCGGATGCGCCCGGCCGCGCTCGCCGTGCTCGGCGCGGCGACCCTCGTCCTGGTCGGTGCGTGCGCCGACGCGGGCACCGGTGACCGGTCGCAGGCCGCGCAGAACCCGCCGGATCTCGCGCAGTTCTACGACCAGCAGCTGCAGTGGGGCCCCTGCAACGACTACGCCCCCACCGCGGCCGACGCGCAGACCTACGCCGACCCGCAGTTCGACTGCACCCGGGTGACCGTCCCGCAGGACTACGCGCAGCCCGGCGACGGGAAGACCATGCAGATCGCGCTGCTGCGCAAGAAGGCGACCGGCGCGAAGATCGGCTCGCTGTTCGCCGACCCGGGCGGCCCCGGCGCCTCGGGCACCTCGTTCGTCGCGCGCCAGGCCGCCACCTGGGCCACCAACGGCCTGGGCGACCGGTTCGACCTGGTCGGGTTCGACCCGCGCGGCACCGGAGCGAGCCAGCCGCGGATCCAGTGCCTCACCGACGCCGAGAACGACGAGGAGCGCACGAAGGTCTTCGCCGACCCCTCGCCCGCCGGGATCGCTGCCGCCGAGGCCGACAGCCGTCAGTTCGCCGAGCGCTGCACCCAGCGCACCGGCGCCGACGTGCTGGCCAACGTGGGCACCCGCGACGTCGCGAAGGACATGGACGTCATGCGCGCCGCCGTCGGCGACCAGAAGATGACCTACGCCGGCTTCTCCTACGGCACCGAGCTCGGCACCGCCTACGCCGAGGCGTTCCCGCAGAACGTCCGCGCGCTGCTGCTCGACGGCGCGATCGACCCCACGCAGTCGACCATCGACTCCGCGGTCAAGCAGAACGCCGGGTTCCAGCTCGCGTTCGACAACTTCGCCAAGGACTGCACCAGCCGCCCCGGCTGCCCGCTGGGCACCGACCCCGAGAAGGCGACCCAGGCGTTCCAGGCGATCATGCGCCCGTTGATCGACCGGCCCGCGCGGGTGGGCGACGGGCGCATCCTGAGCTTCGCCGACGCCCAGACCGGGGTCAGCCAGGCGCTGTACGTGTCCCAGCTGTGGCCGGCGCTGCAGCGGGGGATCTCGCAGGTCGCGAACGGCAACGGCGACCTGCTGATGCGCCTGGCCGACCTCTACTACGAGCGCGACGAGCAGGGCCGCTACTCCAACATGCTGCAGGCCTTCCAGGCGATCAGCTGTGTCAACCAGCCGGCGATCACGGAGCCGGCGCAGGCACTGGAGCTGGCGAAGCGGGCCGACGAGGCCGCACCGTTCCGCTCCACCGGCCGCGGCCCGGTCGGCGCCCGCGACGCCTGCGCGTTCTGGCCGGTCCCGCCCACCAGCGAGCCGCACACGCCGAAGGTCGACGGGCTCCCGCCGGTCGTCGTGGTGTCGGTCACCGGTGACCCGGCCACGCCGTACCAGGCCGGGGTGGACCTGGCGCAGCAGCTGAACGGCAGCCTGATCAAGGTCAACGGCAATCAGCACACCGCATCGCTGCAGGGTGACGCGTGCACCGACAAGCTCGCGATCGACTATCTGGTGAACCTCACGCTCCCGCCGCAGGGCGCGGAGTGCACGCTCGCGCCCAGCTGAGGGCCGTCGCCGGGGGTGTGCGGGCGACCACGACCGGGTCGGCCGCACACTTCCGAAACATCCGTGTAACACGGGCTTCCTAGGCTCCGCCGCATGGACCGCCAGCAGGAGTTCGTGCTCCGCACACTCGAGGAACGCGACATCCGTTTCGTCCGTCTCTGGTTCACGGACGTGCTCGGCTACCTCAAGTCGGTGGCGGTGGCCCCGGCCGAGCTGGAGGGCGCCTTCGCCGAGGGCATCGGCTTCGACGGCTCGGCCATCGAGGGTTTCGCGCGCGTCTACGAGTCCGACATGGTCGCCAAGCCCGACCCGTCGACGTTCCAGGTCCTGCCCTGGGAGACCGCCTCGGGTGAGCACTACTCGGCGCGGATGTTCTGCGACATCGCCATGCCCGACGGGTCGCCGTCCTGGGCCGACCCGCGCCACGTGCTGACCCGCGCGCTGAACAAGGCCGGCGAGGCCGGGTTCACCTGCTACGTGCACCCGGAGATCGAGTTCTACCTGCTCCGCGACCTGCCCGGCGACGGCAGCCGGCCCGTCCCGGCGGACTCCGGCGGCTACTTCGACCAGGCCAGCCACGACGTCGCCCCGCACTTCCGGCGCAACACCATCGAGACGCTGGAGTCGATGGGCATCTCGGTGGAGTTCTCCCACCACGAGGGCGGCCCCGGCCAGCAGGAGATCGACCTGCGCTACGCCGACGCGCTGACCATGGCCGACAACCTCATGACGTTCCGCTACGTCGTGAAGGAGGTCGCGCTCACCCAGGGCGTGCGGGCCTCGTTCATGCCCAAGCCGTTCTCCGAGCACCCCGGCTCGGCGATGCACACGCACTTCTCGCTCTTCGAGGGCGACCACAACGCCTTCCACGACCCGGACGACCCCTACGAGCTGTCCGCGACCGGCAAGGCGTTCGTCGCCGGGGTGCTCAAGCACGCCCGGGAGATCACCGCCGTCACCAACCAGTGGGTCAACTCCTACAAGCGCCTCATCACCGGTGGCGAGGCCCCGACCGCGGTGTCCTGGGGCCACGCGAACCGCTCCGCGCTGGTCCGGGTCCCGATGTACTCGCCGGGCAAGTCGTCGTCGCGCCGGGTGGAGGTCCGCACCCTGGACTCCGCGTGCAACCCCTACCTCGCCTACGCGGTCATCCTGGGCGCCGGCCTCACCGGCATCCAGAAGGGCTACGAGCTGCCCCCGCCCACCGAGGACGACGTGTGGGCCCTGACCGACACCGAGCGCCGGGCGCTGGGCTACGAGCTGCTGCCGCAGAACCTCACCGAGGCGCTCGACGTCATGGAGAAGAGCGAGCTCGTCGCCGAGTACCTCGGCGAGCACGTGTTCGACTTCTTCCTGCGCAACAAGCGGTCCGAGTGGGACGCCTACCGCCGGAACGTGACACCGCACGAGCTCGCCACGTACCTTCCGGTCCTGTGAGCGGCTTCGACGAAGAAGAGATCATCCTGGGCCCGCTGCCGAAGGGCATCACGCGGGCCGGCGAGGGCCAGTACAAGCGGGTGTGGAACGTGCTGGGCCACACCTACTGGGCGAAGGCGGTCAGCGAGACCAGCTTCGCCTTCGAGACCCTCGACCCGCCGGGCACCGGGGTGCCGCCGCACGTGCACACCACCCAGGACGAGCACATCCACGTCCTGGACGGGGTGTTCACGCTCTATCTGGACGGGCAGTGGGAGAAGGCCGGGCCGGGCGACACCGTCCTCATGCCCAGGGGTCTGCCGCACGCCTACTACAACAAGGAGCAGGGCGACGCGCGCGCCCTGTTCTGGGTGAGCCCGGCCGGCCGGCTGGCCCACCTGTTCGACCGGCTGCACGACCTGACCGACCCGGCCGAGGTCGTCCGGCAGTCGGCCCTGCACGACGTCGACTTCCTGCCCCCGGGCAGCGTCCCGGGCGCCGACTAGTCAGCGGGTGTTGCCCGACGCCCGGTGGTAGCCGGCGAAGATCTCCTCCAGCTCCCCGGGCGTGATCACCGCGTCGAGGTCGTCGAAGCCGTCGGGCGCGCGGCGCTCGACCTCGTCGATGACCCGCTCCGGGCCGCCCGCCCGGTTGCGGAGCACGACGTCGGCGGTCATCGGCAGCCGCTCGGCCTCGTAGGCGGCCAGCGCCGCCACCGGGTCGTCGCCCGCGGCCAGGTGCCGGGCGAGGGACTCGGCGTCGAGGATCGCCTGCCCGGCGCCGTTGGAGCCCATCGGGACCATCGGGTGCGCGGCGTCGCCGAGCAGCGTGACCCGGCCGTGCGACCAGCGCGGCAGCGGGTCGCGGTCGCACATCGGGAACTCGAAGATCTCCGGTGTCGCCGCGACCAGCGCGAGGTGGTCGACGTCGTCGAGGTGGAAGCGGCGGGCGTGGGCGAGGGTCTCGTCGCGGTCGGCGGGCCGTGACCAGTCCTGACGCTGGGGGGCGGGGTCGCCGTCGGCCCCGGTCGCGATGCACACCGCCCAGTTCGTGAGGACCGTCCCCGGGGCGCTTCCGGCGCCGACCGGGTAGACCACCAGCTTCGCCGCGTTCCCGCCCGCGACGACCATCGAGCGGCCCCCGCGGAACGCCGGCCAGTCGGTCGCGCCGCGCCACATCGACACCCCGTTCCAGTGCGGCGGTCCCTCGTCGGGGAACAGGCCCGCGCGCACCGCGGAGTGGATGCCGTCCGCGCCGACCAGCACGTCGCCGGTTACGGTGGGCAGCGCGTCGTCGGTGAACCGGACCAGGACGCCGTCCGCGGACCGCTCGACGCCGTCGACCCGGTGCCGGGTACGGATCGCGTCGGGCCCCAGCCGTGCGCGCACGGCGTCGGCGAGCATCCGGTGCACCCGGCCGCGGTGCCCGGCGACCTGCGGGAACGCGAACCCGGCCGCTACCCCGCAGGGCCTGCGCAGGATCGGCCGGCCGAGCCGGTGGGCGTAGGTGAGGTCGGTGGTCGCCACCCCGACCTCGGCCAGCTCCGCGGACAGGCCGAGCCCGTCGAGGACCCGCACGGCGTGCGGCAGCAGGTTGAACCCGACACCGAGCTCGCCCGCGCCGGAGCCCTGCTCGAGGACCGTGGACCTGATCCCGGCCCGCTCCAGCGCGAGGGCCGTGGTCAGTCCTCCGATACCCCCACCGACGATCAGGACGTGCATTCCCCGAGCCTGACCGCTGAGCGCCCCTGAGGGAAGGGCCGCCCGCAATGGGGCAGGATCACCGGTCATGGACCGTCGCACGGGGACCTCGCTGGCCCGGCTCGGCCTCACCGGTGAGGACGCGGCCACGACCCTGCGTGGTCTGGGCTGGTGGGCGACCGACGGACCGGTGCCCGGCTGCGAGGAGATCATGTGGGCGCTGGCCCGCAGCCCCGACCAGTCCCTCGCGCTGCGCGCGGTCGAGCGGCTGGCGCAGACCGCCCCGTGGCCCGCGATCGACCGGGCGCTGCGCACCGACCGGGGGCTGCGCGGGCGGCTGTTCGCGACCCTGGGATCGTCGACGGCGCTGGGCGACCACCTCGTCCGCCACCCGGACCGCTGGCCGCTGCTGGCCGACACCGCCGAGCGCGGGGACCCACCGCCGGACCTGGCCCGGCGCACCGCGAACCTGCTGCGCGCGGTCGGCGCCGACCCGGATGCGCCGACGCCGGGGACGGTCGGGGGAGCGCGGGCGTCGCTGACCGGGGCCGAGGCCGTCGCCGCGCTGCGTACGGCCTACCGCGACGAGCTGCTCGGCCTCGCCTCGGCCGACCTGGCCGCCGTCGGGGACCCGGAGCTGCCGGTGATGGAGGTCGACGACGTCGCGGCCCAGCTCGCCGACCTCGCCGAGGCCGCGCTGGCGGCGTCGCTGGCGGTGGCCGCGGCCGAGCAGGACCCGCCGGACGAGCTGCGTCTCGCGATCATCGGCATGGGCAAGTGCGGCGGCCGGGAGCTGAACTACGTCTCCGACGTCGACGTCGTGTTCGTCGCCGAGCCCGGCGGGGACCTCACCCCGGCCGCGACGAAGCTCGCGTCGCGGGTCATGCGCGTCGCGGGGGAGGCCTGCTTCGAGGTCGACGCGAACCTGCGCCCCGAGGGCCGTCAGGGTGCGCTGGTGCGGACCCTGGACGGGCACGTGTCCTACTACCGGCGGTGGGCCAAGACCTGGGAGTTCCAGGCGCTGCTGAAGGCCCGTCCGATCGCCGGGGACCCCGAGCTGGGCCGCTCCTACGTCGAGGCCCTCGACCCGATGGTGTGGCAGGCGTGCACCCGCGACGACTTCGTCGGCGAGGTGCAGGCCATGCGTGCCCGGGTCATCGAGAACATCCCCTCCGATCAGCGCGAACGCGAGCTGAAGCTCGGCCGCGGCGGGCTGCGCGACGTCGAGTTCGCCGTCCAGCTGCTGCAGCTGGTGCACGGCCGGACCGACGACACCCTGCACTCGGGCAACACCCTGGTCGCGCTGGCCGCCCTGTCCGAGCGCGGCTACGTCGGCCGCGACGATGGAGCCAACCTCGCCGCGTCCTACCGGTTCCTGCGCCTGCTGGAGCACCGGCTGCAGCTGCAGAAGCTGCGTCGCACCCACCTGCTCCCGGCCGTCGACGACACCGACGGGCTGCGCTGGCTCGCCCGGGCCGCGCGGATCCGCCCGGACGGGCGCCGCGACGTCGTCGGGGTGCTGGTCGACGAGTGGCAGCGCAACGCCCGCCGGGTGACCCGGCTGCACGAGAAGCTGTTCTACCGGCCGTTGCTGTCGGCGGTGTCCCGGCTGGCCGCCGACGGCGCCGACGCCGTGCTGACCCCGGAGGCGGCGAAGGCACGGATGAAGGCGCTGGGCTGGGCGTCGCCGGAGGGGGCGCTGGGGCACCTGCGGGCGCTCACCGGCGGGGTGTCGCGGGCCGCGTCGATCCAGCGCGCCCTGCTGCCGGTGCTGCTGGACTCGCTCTCGACCAGCCCCGACCCCGACCGCGGCCTGCTCGCATACCGGCGGGTCTCCGAGGCACTCGCCGACACCCCCTGGTACCTGCGGCTGCTGCGCGACGAGGGCGCGGTCGCGCAGCGCCTGATGACCCTGCTCGGCACCTCGGCGCTGGTCCCGGACCTGCTGGCCCGCGCTCCGGAGGTGCTGCGGATGCTCGCCATCTCCTCGGGGGTGCAGAGCCCGGAGCTGACCCGGGACCCGGCCGAGGTGTCGATGGCGCTGCGCACCACCGTGGCCCGGCAGGCCACACCGGAGATCGCGGTGGCGTCGGCGCGGTCCTACCGCCGGCACGAGATGCTGCGGGTCGCCTGCGCCGACCTGCTCGGCCTGCTGCCGGTCGACGCCGTCTGCGCGGCGCTGAACTCGGTGAACGAGGCGGTGCTGGCCGCGACCCTGGACGCGGTGCTCCGCGCCGAGACCGAGCGCCCGGCCGCCCTGGCGGTGATCGGGATGGGCCGTCTCGGCGGCGGGGAGTCGAGCTACGGCAGCGACGCCGACGTCATGTTCGTCTGCGCGCCCGCCGAGGGGGTCGACGACCACACCGCGGTGCGGTGGGCGACCCGCGTCGTCGAACGGGTGCGACGGCTGCTGGGCTCGCCGAGCCCGGACCCCGCGCTGCCGGTCGACGCGGACCTGCGCCCGGAGGGTCGCTCCGGGCCGATGGTGCGCACCCTGGCCTCCTACCGCGAGTACTACGCCCGCTGGGGCGAGGTGTGGGAGGCCCAGGCGCTGCTGCGGGCCCGGCCGATCGCGGGGGACCGGACGCTGGGCCGCGAGTTCACCGCGCTGGTCGACCCGATCCGTTACCCGGCGGACGGGCTGTCGGCGGCGTCGGTGTCGGAGATCCGGCGGATCAAGGCCAGGGTCGACGCCGAGCGGTTGCCCCGTGGCGCGGACCGCTCCACCCACACGAAGCTGGGCCTGGGCGGGCTCGCCGACGTCGAGTGGACGGTGCAGCTGCTGCAGCTCCAGCACGCGGGCGACGTCCCCGAGCTGCGCACCCCCTCGACGCTGGAGGGGCTGCACGAGGCCGCGGAGGCCGGTCTGATCGGCGCCGAGGACGCCGCCGAGCTGGAGGAGGGCTGGCGCACCGCCACCGCGGCCCGCAACGCGATCATGCTGGTGAAGGGCAAGCCCGGCGACCAGCTCCCGCGTTCGGGGCGTGAGCTGGCCGCCGTCGCCGTCGCGCTCGGGTACCCCGCCGGCGGCGACCCGGGGGAGTTCCTCGACGACTACAAGCGCGTCACCCGGCGGGCCCGCGCGGTCGTCGAGCGGGTGTTCTACGGCTGGTCCGAGGACTGACCGACCGGTGCGGCGCGCAGGGCGGCGGCGAACCACTCGAACGCCGGGATCGTCGGCTCCCGGGCCGGCGGCCACCCGTTGAGGACACCGAGCAGCGTCCAGTAGCGCTCGACGCGGCGGTCGGCGAACAGGTCGACCGTGTCCGCCCAGGCGGCCCGGTCGACCACCGAGAGCCCGGCGACGCCGGGGATCCGCTCCAGCGCCGCGGCCGCCGCGGGTGAGGCCGGGTCGACCCCCGCGGCGAGCGCGCCGCCGGCGTGTTCGGCCACCGCGACCGGGTCGGCCTGCCGCTCGCGGTGCTCGGAGACGGTGGCGCCGGCGACGGCCATCTCCCGGCAGCGGGCCCGGAAGCCCGGGTCGCCGACGAGCTCGGCCAGCTCCACCCAGGCCCCGACCTGCTCGGGGGTCGGGTCGTCGGGCAGCTCGGCCGGCATCGACCGCATCGCGGTGGCGATGCCCGCGCCGGGCGCGCCGGCGTCGATGCCGGCGAAGGCCTCGTTCACGAAGTCGTCGATCAGGTGCTGCCGCTGGGCCGCGGACAGCCGGGCGAGGTCGTTCATCAGGGTCACGCTCCGTTCGTCGGGTGGGGTGTCGCCGTCTCCGGTGCGGGCCAGCAACGTGCACACCGCGCGTTGCGCCCGCAGCTCCCGGATCCGGTCGTCCAGGGCCCGGACGTGTGCCGCCGCGATCTCGCCGACCCCCCGTCGGCGGGACAGCACGGCGCGCACGTCGTCCAGGCCCAGCCCGAGCTCGCGCAGGGTGCGGACGAGGTCGAGCCGTGCGACCGCGGCCGGTCCGTAGACCCGGTGGCCCGCGCCGTTGCGGTCGGCGGGGACGAGTCCCTCGTCGGACCAGAAGCGGAGCGTGCGCACGGGAACCTCGCTGCGCCGGGCGAGCTGCCCGATCGTCAGCGTGACAAGGTGGTCATCGGTACGTGGTGCGGTCACGGGGTACAGCCTCGGGGGTTCCAGCGACTGGAGGTCAAGTGCGAATCGGATTCGGGATCCCGCAGTTCGGTGCGGCCGCTGCCCACGTGGACGGGACCATGCGGTTCGCCGCGGGCGCCGAGGAGCGCGGCGCGGCGAGCCTGTGGGCCGGCGACCGGCTGCTGGTGGCCGTCGACCCGACGGTCGGCTACGGCGGCGGGCCCGGCGGCCCGGGCAGCGTGCCCGAGCAGTTCACCGCCGCGCACGACCCGCTGGCGCTGCTGACCGCTGCGGCCGCGGTCACCGCGCGGGTCCAGCTCGGTACCAGCACGCTCAACGCACCCTGGTACCCGGCGGCGCTGCTGGCCCGGCAGGCGACGACGATCGACAACCTGTCCGGCGGCCGGCTGCTGCTGGGTCTCGGCACCGGCTGGTCACCCGAGGAGTACGACGCCGTGGGTGTCCCGATGCGCGAGCGCGGCGCCCGGCTCGACGAGACTCTCGACCTGTTCGACGCCTGGTGGCACGACGACCCGGTGGAGTTCACCGGCCGCTTCGCGAGCGTCGCACCGTCGCACGTGCACGCCAGGCCGCGGCACGTGCCGGTCTACCTCGCCGGGTTCAGCCCCCGGGCGCGGCGGCGGATCGCCGAACGGGCCGACGGGTTCCTGCCGGTCGTCACCTCCGACGTCACCGACCTCGACGCCGCGGTCTCGGCGCCCTGGGCGGACCTGCGCGCCGCCGCGGCCGCGGCGGGCCGCCCCGCCGACGCGGTCGGCGCGGTGCTGCGGGTGAACCCGAAGCCGGGGGAGACCGCCGCCGACGCGGCCGCGCTGGTGCGCCGGGTCGGCACCGACACCGACGTCGACCACGCCTTCGTCGACCTCATGTACCTGGCCGAGGACACCGACTCGGCGCTGGCGGCGGTCGAGGAGATCCTCGGCGCGGTCTGACCGGACCCCGCTGGTTCACTGGGGCCGTGGCAGACCTGGACGTGATCACCCGCGGGTACGAGCTCGTCGCGGCCCGGCCGGCGTCGCTGCTGGCCGCGCTGCTGGCACTGGTGGTCGTCGCGTGGCGGCCGACCTGGCGGCTGACGCGCACCGCGGTGACGATCGCCCACGAGGGCGGGCACGCGCTCGTCGCGGTGCTGGTCGGGCGTGGTCTGGCCGGGATCCGGCTGCACGCCGACTCCTCCGGGGTCACGCACTCCACCGGCGCCGGGCGTGGGCCCGGCGTGGTCGCGATGTTCTTCGCCGGGTACGTCTTCCCTCCGTTGCTCGGCCTCGGCGGCGCGGTCCTGGTCGCCGCCGACGCCGCGCAGGCGATGCTGTGGATCGCCGTGGTGCTGCTCGCGGCGACGCTGCTGCAGATCCGCAACCTCTACGGCGGGCTGGCCGTCGTCGCCACCGGGGCGGTGCTCGTGCTCGTCGCGCTACGCGCCCCGGCCGACCTGCGCACCGGGTTCGCCGCCGCGCTGACCTGGTTCCTGCTGTTCGGTGGGGTGAAGGCCTGCCTGGAGCTGCGCCGGGGTCGTCGCGGGGGCAGGCTGCGGCACTCCGACGCCGACCGCCTCGCCGAGCTCACCCCGCTCGGCGGCGGGGCGTGGGCGGCACTGTTCGTCCTCCTCGCGGTCGCCGCCACGCTCGCCGCGTGCTGGGTCGTGTTCGCCCCCGGCGGGGCACCGGCCTGACAGCATGGGGTCATGGCAGAGGACTTCAACACCAGGGTGATCCGCGAGTTCCGCGAGAACGACGGCCGGGTCGGGGAGCCGTTCACCGGGCTCCCGATGATCCTGCTCCACCACATCGGCGCGAAGAGCGGCACCGAGCGCATCGCGCCGCTGCGCTGGTTCGCCGACGGCGACCGATGGGTCGTCGTCGCCTCCGCGGCGGGCGCACCGCAGCACCCCGCGTGGTTCCACAACCTGCTCGCCCACCCCGACGTGACCGCCGAGATCGCCGACGGTCACGGCGCGGTCGAGACCGTCCAGGTGCACGCGGCCGAGCTCGACGACGCCGACCGCGACCGCGTCTGGACGTGGATCAAGGAGAACAACGGCGGCTTCGCCGACTACGAGCAGAAGACCGACCGCAGGATCCCGCTGGTCGGCCTCACCCGGCGCTGACCGCCGCCCGTGGTGATGGCAGGGTTCCCGGCATGACCATCTCCCTCGAGCAGGCCCAGACCATCACCGCCGCTGCCCTGGCCCACGGCACCGAGCAGGGCTTCAACCCGCTCACGGTCGCCGTGCTCGACCCGGGCGGCGCGATCGTCGCGCTGGCCCGCCAGGACGGCTCGGGTTTCCTGCGTCCCGACCTCGCCGTCGGCAAGGCCAGCGGGGTGCTCGCCCTCGGCATGACCAACCGCGCGATCGCCGCCCGCGCCGCGGACTCCCCGGAGTTCTTCACCTCGGTGGCGAACCTCGCCGGCGGCAAGATCCTCTCCGTGCCCGGCGGTGTCTTCGTCAAGGATGCCGACGGCACGCTGCTGGGTGCCGTCGGCGTGACCGGTGACGCCTCGCTGAACGACGAGGCGGCCGCCGTCGCGGGGATCGAGGCCGCCGGTCTGGTCGCGGTCACCGGCGCCGAGTAGTCCCCGCGGGTTGTTCCCACGAGTCCCTCTATGTGCCGCGCCCCCGGGCGACGAGGTCAACCCGGGGACGCGGAGGGGACACGATCCTGCCGCCGAGGAAGGATCGTGCACGTGCGTGGTCGCCCCGGAGGGCACGGAGCGAGGCTGCGGTGCGCGCGTGGCCGGTGCCGTTCCTTGGACACCCGGTCGATGTCATCGAACGGAGTGGGTGGGCCGGTGTGGCCCGCACTCCGTGTGACCTGGAACACGGTAGGTCTGAGTCAAGCATCCGAGTTCCACTCCTGTCAACGAGTCCGCGGACGCGGTCGGTGAGAGGATCGCTGCACCGATTCCGCGTTTGGGATGCTCCGAGCGGCCCTGACCACGAGCGGGTGTCGCCGGCCCGGTCGTGCCGGTCGCGTGACGCGTGCGCATCGGGGAGGACCCCGACCGTGGGAACTCCGGCACCTGATGGTGGGGCAGGGGTGTTCCGCGATGTTCCCGTGACCGTCGGTGGTTAGCGTCGTCGACGTCCTACACGACATCGGGAACTGCGTGGTGGCGACGGGTGTACACCGGCGGCACCGGGCGTCTCCACGGTGCCGTTCGGAGCGGGCCGACGTCCTGTCGTCGCCTGATCGCATCCGAACGGTGACCACCGGGGACGTTTCGCCACGACCCCCACGGGTCACTCGATGCCGACCGGTCAGATTCGGTTCGTCACGAACGGACCGTAAGCGAGGGAGACAGACATGGGCATCATCGCGTGGATCGTGCTGGGGCTGATCGCGGGCGCCATCGCCAAGGCCATCATGCCGGGCAAGGACCCGGGCGGAATCATCGTCACCCTGATCCTGGGTGTCGTCGGAGCGCTGCTCGGCGGCTGGATCGGCAGCGCCGTGTTCGGCGTCGGTCTCGGCGGGTTCTTCAACATCTCCACCTGGCTGCTCGCCATCGTGGGTGCGCTGATCCTGCTGGCGATCTACCGCGTGATCGTGGGCCGCAAGGTCCGCGCCTGACACGCGCGTAACACCCTCGTCGGAGCCCGCCCGGAACTCTTCGGGCGGGCTCCGACGTATGTGCGGACCCGATCCTGCGAGCGAGGCGGGTAGCGGTCCGGTCGATCGAGGACGACGTGCCGTGCTGTCATCGCGAGAACGTCCTCCAGTTCTCTGTGCTTGCCGTGTCGGAGGGAGAAGCGTTGTCGACCACGTCGGAGTTCTGGCTCGATGTTCACTCCGAGATCTCGCGTGTCGCAAGAATGGAGCTGTCGACGAAGGATGCGGCGGACGGCGACTGGTTGCGCCGGTCGCAGTACAACCGGGTGATCGACTCTGCTGTCGCACGGGTGGCGCGACGGAAGGGGATTCACCGGGTCCTGGTCCAGGGGCAACGGTGTCGCACGTACAAGGATGCGCTCCGCAGCCTGGGGGACGCTCTCGAGCTGCCGGGCTACTACGGCCAGAACTACGACGCGCTCGACGAGTGCCTCAGGGAGCTGCTGGAAATCGACGATGGTCACCTGGGGGCCGTCTTCGGGGATCGAGTGGGGCGCCCGGCCTCCGGATTGTTGGTGGTGATCGACTACGCCGAGAACCTGCTGGCCGAGGAGCCCCCTCAGGAACTCGCCACGCTGATGTCGGTACTCGAACGGGCCGCGCATCCATTGCCGGATCCGCTGGGTCGACCTGAGCCGCGGACCGGTTCGTTCGACGTCCTGCTGTTCAGTCGAGGGTCGGAGAGGAACAGCTGAGGGGCGTTCGTCGACCGGTCCTCGGTGGTCCCGCTTCCTCTGTGCGGTCGCTCTCGCGTCGATGAGCGTGCTGCCCGACATCTCCCGTGGCATCTCGGTACCGGGTGTCGGCGGCCGACTCGTCCCGCCTCTTCGTGGGCCCGGCCCGTCGCACCGCGAGGGCCGTCGGGGAGACTGGGCCGGTATCCGCCTTTCCGATCTGGAGCTCTTCATGCCGCACGGGACCGTCCGCTGGTTCGACGCCGAACGGGGTTTCGGCTTCCTCGCCCCCGAGGACGGTTCGCCGGACGTGTTCGTGCACGCCTCGGAGATCGTCGGGGGCGGCGGCGCACCCGTGCTCCGCGAGGGTCAGGCCGTGGAGTTCGAGCTCGGCGAGAACGACCGCGGCCCGCAGGCGCTGCGCGTCCGGGTCACCGCCGACGCGGCCGCCGGCAGCGCGGTGGGCCTGCTCGGCACCGTCAGCTGGTACGAGCCGGCCAAGGGCTACGGCTTCGCGACGCCGGACGGCGGCGGCGCCGACATCTTCGTGCACAGCTCCGCCATCGTGACCGGCGGCGTGGTCGCCGAGGGCCAGCGGGTGGCCTTCCTGATCGTCGAGGGTGAGCGCGGCCCGCAGGCCGGGCACGTGATCCCGCTGGGGGAGGGGGCGGGCCTGCCCGCCGCGAACGGCGAGGCGGACGGCGACGACGGCGCCGACGGAACGGTGACCTGGTACGACGAGGGCAAGGGCTTCGGCTTCGTCACCCCCGACTCCGGCGACGAGGACGTCTTCGTCCACGCCAGGGCACTGGCCGAGGGACTGACCTGGCTCGCGGAGGGCGACCGCATCGCCTTCGAGGTGGCGCAGGCGGAGAAGGGCCCCCAGGCCCGTGACGTGCACCTGGTTCGCAGCGGCGAGCCCTCGACGCCGCGCCGGCCCGCTCCCGCCGCCGGACCGGCGTCGCGGGACGTTCCGGCACGGGGCGGCGAGGGCGTCGTCGTGCGCTATGACGAGGAGCGTGGCTTCGGGTTCATCTCCCCGGACGCCGGCGGGGACGACCTGTTCGTCCATGTGTCCGTGATCCGGGACGCCGAGGCGCTGCAGAAGGGCGACCGGGTCCGGTACGCGGTGCGCCAGAGCGACCGGGGCCCGCAGGCCGACCGCGTCGAACGTCTCTGACGTCTCGAACGCCTCCGACGAGGCGGCCCGCCCACCGGTCGCGCACCGGGCAGGACGCGCCGAGGCCCGGCTCCCTCGCGGGAGCCGGGCCTCGGTGTGACGTGGGTCAGGTGTGGATCACACGTCGTAGTACAGGGCGAACTCGTACGGGTGCGGGCGCAGCCGCAGCGGGTCGATCTCGTTCTCCCGCTTGTAGGAGATCCAGGTCTCGATCAGGTCCGGGGTGAACACGCCGCCCTCGAGCAGGTAGTCGTGGTCGGCCTCGAGCTTGTCGATGACCGCACCCAGCGAGGACGGGACCTGCGCGATGTCCTTGGCCTCCTCGGGCGGGAGCTCGTAGAGGTCCTTGTCGATCGGCGCCGGCGGCTCGATCTTGTTCTTGATGCCGTCGAGACCGGCCATCAGGATCGCCGAGAACGCCAGGTACGGGTTGCCCGACGAGTCGGGGCAGCGGAACTCGACGCGCTTGGCCTTCGGGCTGTCACCGGTCAGCGGGATCCGGATGCAGGCCGAGCGGTTGCGCGCGGAGTACACCAGGTTGACCGGCGCCTCGAAGCCCGGGACCAGGCGGTGGTAGGAGTTCACCGTCGGGTTGGTGAACGCCAGCAGCGACGGCGCGTGGTGCAGCAGGCCGCCGATGTAGTAGCGGGCGGTGTCGGACAGGCCGCCGTAGCCGGACTCGTCGTGGAACAGCGGCTGGCCGTCCTTCCACAGCGACGAGTGCACGTGCATGCCCGAGCCGTTGTCGCCGAAGAGCGGCTTCGGCATGAAGGTGGCGGTCTTGCCGTTCTGCCACGCCACGTTCTTCACCAGGTACTTGAAGAGCATGACGTCGTCGGCCGCACGCAGCAGCGTGTCGAACTTGTAGTTGATCTCGGCCTGGCCGGCGGTGCCGACCTCGTGGTGCTCGCGCTCCACCTCGAAGCCCGACGCCTGCATCGCGGTGACGATGTCGGCGCGCAGGTCGGCGTAGTGGTCGACCGGCGGGACGGGGAAGTAGCCGCCCTTGTAGTTGACCTTGTAGCCCAGGTTGCCCCCGACCTCCTCGCGGCCGGTGTTCCACCAGCCCTCCGCGGAGTCGATGTGGTGGTAGGCCTGGTGCGGGTCGGTGCCGAACCGGATCGAGTCGAAGACGTAGAACTCCGCCTCGGGCGCCATGTAGGCGGTGTCGGCGATGCCGGACGCGGCCAGGTACTCCTGCGCCTTGCGGGCCACGTTCCGCGGGTCCCGGGAGTACGGCTCACCGGTGATCGGGTCGTGGACGAAGAAGTTGATGTTCAGCGTCTTGTGCTTGCGGAACGGGTCGACGCGCGCGGTGGTGGTGTCCGGGAACAGCGCCATGTCGGACTCGTTGATCGCCTGGAAACCGCGGACGGAGGAGCCGTCGAAGGCGGCGCCGTTCTCCAGGAGGTCGCCGGCCGTCTTGGCGGGGACGGTGAGGTGCTGCATGACGCCGGGCAGGTCGCAGAACCTGATGTCGACGTACTCGACCTTCTCGTCCGAGATGTACTTGAGTACCTCTTCGGCGTTGCTGAACACTCTCTCGGGCTCCTTCATTCGCTGGTGGAGATCGTGGGTGACGGTAGGAGCGGCGTGTTGCTCACCCATCACTCATCTGTTTCACCGACGTTAACTGACCCGACCGCGAGATCGATCACGTTCGTCATCGGTGTCCGGTCCGGTCCCGCTCGGTGCTGCGGTTACGCCGCCTACGCTAGAGAGCATGGCCCGTTGGATCGAGTCCTGGCTCCCCGGTTCATCCGCAGGAGGTTCCGCCCCTGCCGGACACCCCGGCGAGCGCTTCGGGCTGCCCGCGACCGGCCACTACTCGGTCGCCGGGTTCGGGCGCCGGATCGCCGGCGTCGTCCTCGACTGGTTCCTGGCCTACCTGCTGGTGCTGCTGGTCGCCGGGGTCGACGCGCTCGGCTCCCCGGAGTTCGGCTGGTGGGTCCTCGGGACCTGGTTCGTGATCACCGCGCTGACCGTGTCGGTGCTCGGCACCGCGCCGGGGCACCTCGCGCTGGGCATGCGCGTCGCGCGCACCGACATGGCGACCCACGTCGGCGTGCCGCGGGCGCTGCTGCGCACCGCGATGATCGCGGTGGTGCTGCCGCCGTTCCTGCGCGACGCCGACGGCCGCGGCTGGCACGACCGCGCCAGCCGTACGGTCGTCGTGCGGGTGCTGCGGGGCTGACCCCGGCGGGTCAGACGCTCACCGGGGGAGTGCCCAGCACCGACGCCCGGGTGCCGGCCAGGTGCACCCGCAGCACGGCCACCGCCGCCTCGGTGTCGCGGGCGCGCAGCCCGGCGAGCAGCTGCCGGTGCTCGGAGACCAGACGCTCGGCGCGGCCGGGGAAGCGCCCGCCGAGGGCGCCCATGTTCATCCGCAGCTGCCGGTCGCGCAGCGAGCCGTAGACCTCCAGCAGGATGCTGCGGCACCCGGCCCGCACCAGCACGGTGTGGAACGCCCGGTCGGCCTCGACGAAGGCGAGCTCGTCGCGGGAGGCGACGGCGGCGAGCTGGTCCTCGATCGCGGCGTCCATCGCGGCGGCGATGTGGGCGAGGGTCTCGTCGTCGACCCCGACGACGGTGGCGATCGCGTGCGACTCGATCACGTCCCGGGCCTCGACCACGGCGTCCACCTCGCCGGGGGAGACCGGCACGACCAGCGCGCCGCGCTTCGGGAAGAGCTTCAGCAGCCCCTCGGCCTGCAGCTGCAGGAACGCCTCGCGGACCGGGGTCCGGCTCAGCTGCAGCGGCCGTGCGACCTGGCCCTCGCTGATGAGCTCGCCCGCGGGCAGGGTCCCGTCGAGGATGCCGGCCTTGGTGAACCGGTACGCCCGTTCGGCGGCGGTCCCGCCCGCCCGTGACCCGTCGTCCACGTCCGAATCATGCCTGACCGCGACCGCCCCGGATCCGAGAGGCTTGCCCGCCCCGGTCGACGTCCCTACCGTTCATCCCCAAGGACGCGGCATAGATGCAAGATGGATACCGGGAGGACCGGGTGATCCTCGCTCACGGTGCGGTGCAGGACCGGGGTGTGACGCCGCTCCTCGACGACCTCGTCCGGCGCACCACCCAGCGCCTCGGCGGAGGTGGCGGGGCCGTGACGCTGCTCGGTGACCGGGCGCCGGTGGTCCACCGTGAGCCCCTGCCCCCGGTCGACGACGTGTTGGCGCGGCTGGTCCGGGAACCGCGCACCCTCCTGATGGAGGGGGACGGCCCCGGCAGGTCGGACGTGCTCGGCACCCCCCTCTGGTGGGACGACGAACTGCTCGGGGCCTGTGCTTTCGGTGGGGGTGGATCCTTCTCCGCCAGCGACGTCGCCGCGGTCGAGGGATTCGCCGCACAGGCCGCCGTCGCGGTGATGGCGGCGCGGCTGCTCACCGAGGCCCCGGTCGCTACGACCGCGGACGCCGGGCACCGGCTGCTCCCCGAGCTGCGGGCCGAGCTGGACCGTGCCCTGCGCGCGCTCGGGGCCCGGGGCGGCGTCGTCACCCTGGGCACCGAGCGGGTGCCGGACCCGGTCGTCGCGACCGGGGTGCGCGAGGTCGCGCGGCTGCTGCTCGACAACGCGGTGCTCCACTCCGGCGCGGGCACGCTGCGGGTGGGGCTGGCGTTCGAGGCGGGCGAGGTCCGCCTGCTCGTCGACGACGACGGCCGCGGCTTCGACCCCGTCACCGCGCCCCGGTCCGGGCTGGACCGGGTCGAGTCCACCGTGCGCGCCGCGGGTGGCCGGCTGGAGATCGACAGCGTCCCGGGCTGGGGGACGCGGGTGCGGGCCTGCTGGCCCGATCCACCTACCCCGTATCCGGCCGGCCCGCTCGCGGCGCCCCCCACGGGTCTGCAGCCGGCCCGCGGCCAGCACCTGCTGACCCTACGCGAGCGGGAGGTCCGCGCGCTCGTCGAGCAGGGCCTGGCGGACAAGCAGATCGCCACCCGGCTGGCCATCTCGGTCAAGACGGTGGAGAAGCACGTCGGCGCGGTGCTGCGCAAGACCGGCGCCCGCAACCGGACGATGCTCGCCCGCTTCGGTGCGGCCACCTGAGCGTTCCCGGCTCCCCGAGCACGCCCGGCCCCCCGCCGCGGATCCCTTCCGACACTCCACAGGGTCACCCCGCACGAGCGAGGCGTCCGCGCCGGACGGCTGGGCCGTACGGCCCTCCCCGGAGGGTGTGGGGGTGGGGGTGAGGTAGGGAGAGTCCTCATACCTCGCGGGTGCTCGCGCTCCTAGCGTCGTCGACGTACCCGGTACGGACCGGGTTGCCCGACTCGACGAGGAGTGAGGCCCGGATGGCACGACTGACCCTCCAGGACGCCGAGAAGGCGCTGGCCGCCGGACTGGCGAAGGCGACCGAGATCGGCCAGCCGATGAACGTCGCGGTCGTCGACGACGGCGGTCATCTGCTGGCCTTCGCCCGCCAGGACGGTGCGATCCGCGCGAGCATCGACATCGCCCAGCGCAAGGCGCGCACCTCGATCCTGATGGACCTGCCGACCGCGGCGCTGACCCCGCTGGTGCAGCCCGGTGCCGAGCTCTACGGCCTGGAGCACACCGCCGGTGGCATGGTCATCTTCGGCGGCGGCATCCCGATCCACCGCGACGGTGAGCTCGTCGGCGCGGTCGGGGTCAGCGCCGGCTCGGTGGAGCAGGACGTGACGGTGGCCGAGGCCGCCGTCACGGCACTCGCGTGAGCCGCGGGGACACCGGCGAGCTCGCAGCCGAGTTCGCCGGGACCTTCGTCCTGATCCTCATCGGCTGCGGCACCGTCGCGCAGGTCGTGACCTCCGAGGGCGCCAACGGCGACTGGGGCACCCTGGTCTGGGGCTGGGGTGTCGCGGTCACCATGGGCGTCTACGTCGCCGGCCGGGTGAGCGGCGCCCACCTCAACCCGGCCGTCACCCTGGCACTGGCCGTGTTCAAGGGCTTCGCCTGGCGCAAGGTCGCGCCCTACTGGCTGGCCCAGACCGCGGGCGCGTTCCTCGCCGAGCTGGTCGTGCGCGCCGTCTACGCCGGCCCGATCGCGGCGGTCGACCCCGGCCACACCGTCGCCACCCAGACCATCTTCTCGACCCTGCCCGGTGAGCACGTCTCGATCCTCGCCGCGTTCGGTGACCAGATCGTCGGCACCGCCCTGCTGGTGTTCGTGATCTTCGCGCTGACCAACGCGCTCAACAACCCGCCCGGCGCCAACATGGCCCCGTTCATGATCGGCTTCCTGGTCGTCGGCATCGGCATCGCCTTCGGTGCCAACGCCGGCTACGCCATCAACCCGGCCCGTGACCTGGGCCCACGTCTGGCCTCGTTCGTCACCGGCTACGACACCGCGTTCGTCACGGGCACCGGCGTCCCGTACTGGTGGCTGCCGATCGTCGCTCCGCTGCTCGGCGGCCTGATCGGGGGCGGCGCGTTCGTCCTGCTGGTCGAGCGCTTCCTCGCCCCCGCCGAGCTGGAGGCCGCCGCCACCGGCGACGTGCCGGTCGGCCGCATCCCACACCCGGAGGTCCCGGCCGAGCCGGCCGTGGCGTCCCGCCTGGAGGAGACCCGATGAGCACCACCCTCGGCCCCGCCGACTACCCGCTGTCCGTGCAGCGGCCCGACCTGCTGCGCACCCCGACCGGCCGGCCGCTCTCGGAGGTCACCATGGCCGCCGTCGTGTCCGGGGAGATCCGCAACGAGGACCTCCGCATCTCGGCGGAGACGCTGACGCTGCAGGGCGAGATCTCCGACGCCGTCGGCCGCCGCCAGCTCGCCGAGAACATGCGGCGCGCCGCGGAGCTGACCACCGTCCCCGACGAGGAGGTCCTCGCGATCTACAACGCGCTGCGGCCCCGCGCGTCGTCGGCCGCCCGGCTCGCGGAGATCGCCGACCGGCTGGAGAACGACTACGCCGCCACCACCTGCGCCGCGCTCGTCCGCGAGGCCGCACAGGTCTACGCGGCCCGCGACCTGCTCGCCCGCGAAGGAGACTGACCGATGACCAGCACCCTGCCCGAGGCGGCCACCCCGGCGACCGGGGCCAGGACCTCCAAGCGCACCGACATGCTCGAGTCCCGCCCGGTCAACCTCGACGGGTTCGTCGAGGAGTGGCCCGAGAAGGGTCTCGTCGCGATGGAGAGCGACTTCGACCCCGCGCCGAGCGTGCGGGTCGAGAACGGCGTGATCGTCGAGATGGACGGTCGCGAGCGCGCCGCGTTCGACTTCATGGACACCTTCATCGCCGACCACGCGATCGACGTCGAGGTCGCCGAGCGCGCCACCGCGATCCCCTCGACCGACATCGCCCGGATGCTCGTCGACCCGGGCGTGACCCGGGCCGAGCTCCTCGACATCACCCGCGGCCTCACCCCGGCCAAGCTCCTCGACGTCGTCAAGCTGCTCAACGTCGTCGAGATCATGATGTCGATGCAGAAGATGCGGGCCCGCCGCAGCCCCGCCAACCAGGCGCACTCCACCAGCGCCCGGGACAACCCCATCCAGGTCGCGGCCGACGCCGCCGAGGCCGCGCTGCGCGGCTTCGCCGAGATGGAGACCACCCTCGGGGTCCTGCGCTACGCCCCACTCGTCGCCATCGGCCTGCAGGTCGGCGCCCAGTCCGGGCGCGGCGGCGTCATCACCCAGTGCGCGCTGGAGGAGGCCACCGAGCTCGACCTGGGCATGCGCGGCATCACCGGCTACGCCGAGACGATCTCGGTCTACGGCACCGAGTCCGTGTTCGTCGACGGCGACGACACCCCGTGGTCGAAGTCGTTCCTCGCCAGCGCCTACGCCTCCCGCGGCATCAAGATGCGCTTCACCTCGGGCACCGGGTCGGAGGTGCAGATGGGCAACGCCGAGGGCCGCTCCATGCTGTTCCTCGAGATCCGCTGCATCCTGATGGCCAAGGGCGCCGGCGTGCAGGGCCTGCAGAACGGCTCGATCAGCTGCATCGGCGTACCGGGAGCGGTCCCGGGCGGCATCCGCGCCGTCGCCGCGGAGAACCTGGTCTGCAACATGGTCGACCTGGAGTGCGCGGCCGGCAACGACCAGTCGTTCTCGCACTCGGCGATGCGCCGCACCAGCCGGCTCATGCCGCAGCTGCTCTCCGGCCAGGACCTGGTGTGCTCCGGCTTCTCCGGCGTCCCGAACTCGGACAACATGTTCGCCGGGTCGAACCTCGACGTCGAGGACTACGACGACTGGAACACCATCCAGCGCGACCTGCAGATCGACGGCGGCCTGCGCCACGTCCGGGAGCCGGAGATCCTCGCCGTGCGGGAGAAGGCCGCCCGCGCGATGCAGGCCGTGTTCGCCGAGCTGGACCTGCCGCGGATCACCGACGAGGAGGTCGAGGCGGCAACCTACGCCAACTCCAGCGCCGACTACCCGCTGCGCGAGGTCCTGGAGGACCTCAAGGGCGCCCAGTCGGTCATGGACCGCGGCATCACCGGACTCGACCTGGTCAAGATCCTGGAGCGCACCAGCTTCCACGACGTCGCGGAGAACCTGCTGCAGGTCCTGCGCCAGCGGGTGTCGGGCGACCTGCTCCAGACCTCGGCGATCCTCGACGGGAACTTCGTCCCGCAGGCCGCCATCAACGACGCCAACGACTACGCAGGCCCGGGCACCGGCTACCGCCTGACCGGTGAGCGGTGGAACGCCCTCAAGAAGCTGCGTCACGTCACCAGTGCCGAGAACCCCGAGGAGGAGGTCTCGTGAGCATCGCGACCGACAACCCCGCCCCGACCCCGCTGTCGTTGACCGAGGTCGGGCCCGCCGAGCGCGGCACCCGCCCCGACGAGGTCGTCATCGCGGTGTCCCCGGCGTTCGCCGGGTTCTTCACCCGCACGATCGTGAACGTCCCGCACGCCGAGGTGCTGCGCCAGCTCATGGCGGGCATCGAGGAGCAGGGCGTCATCTCTCGGCTGATCCGGGTGTGGGACACCGCCGACCTGGCGGCCATCGCCCACACCGGCG
Organism: Pseudonocardia sp. Ae717_Ps2; assembly: GCF_001932475.1. Taxonomy (NCBI): domain Bacteria; kingdom Bacillati; phylum Actinomycetota; class Actinomycetes; order Pseudonocardiales; family Pseudonocardiaceae; genus Pseudonocardia; species Pseudonocardia sp. Ae717_Ps2. The sequence goes on along the minus strand of NZ_MCIS01000001.1, from coordinate 3,569,218 downwards.
CGAAGCTGTCCGGCTCCGGGATCTGCGTGGGCCTGCTGTCGCGGGGCACCACGATGATCCACCAGAAGGACCTCGCACGGCTGTCGAACCTGGAGCTGTTCCCGCAGTCGCCGCTGCTCGACGCCGAGGTGTTCCGCGGCATCGGCTCCAACGCCGCCCAGTACGCCAAGGGGGAGTCGCCGCAGCCGGTTCCGACGCGCAACGACCAGATGGCCCGTCCCCGCTGGCAGGCCAAGGCGGCGCTGCTGCACCTCAAGGAGTTCGAGCAGATCCGCCACGGGGTGCGTCCGGTCGAGGTCACCCTCGGTACGTCGGTCGACGCGGGCTGAAGGAGACACGGTGCACGGGACGGACGGCTCGCGGCTGGTCGTGGGCGTGGACATCGGCAACTCGACGACCGAGGCCTGCGTGGCCTCGATCGACGCGCCCGGCCGGGTCGACCACCTCGGGACCGCCCTGACCCGCACCACCGGGGTCAAGGGGACCCCGGACAACACCGCCGGTGCGGTGACCGCGGTCCGCCGGGCGCTGGAGGGGGCCCGGCGGGCCGTGGCCGACCTCGACGAGGTGCTGCTCAACGAGGCGACCCCGGTGATCAGCGGTCTCGCCATGGAGACCATCACCGAGACGATCATCACCGAGTCCACGATGATCGGGCACAACCCGTCGACGCCCGGGGGTAGCGGCCTCGGGGTCGGGACCACGGTGTCGATCGACGACCTCACCGGCAACGGCCCCCTCCCGGACGGGCCGGTGATCGTCGTCGTCGGGCGGGGGTGGGACTTCGACCGGGTCGCGCAGGTTCTCACCGCGGCGCACGAGCGCGGGTGCGAGCTGGTCGCGGCGGTCCTGGCCCAGGACGACGCGGTGCTCGTCGCGAACCGGGTCCCGGTCGCGATCCCGATCGTCGACGAGGTCGGCGCGGTCGAGCGGGTGCCGCTGGACATGGTCGCGGCGGTGGAGGTCGCCCTGCCGGGCCGCACCATCCGGACCCTGTCGGACTCCTACGGCCTGGCCACGGTCTTCGGGCTCGACCCCGACCAGACCCGTCAGGTCTCCCCGGTCGCGCGGGCGCTGACCGGCAACCGGTCGGCGGTCGTCGTCCGGACCCCGGCCGGTGACGTCACCGACCGGCGCGTCCCGGTCGGCGAGCTGGTCCTGACCGGGGCCGGGAAGACCCTGCGGATCGACGTCGACGCCGGTGCCGAGGCGATCATGGACACCCTGGCCAGGGTGCAGCCCCTCGACGACGCGACCGGGCAGCCCGGCACGCACGTCGGCGGGATGCTCGCGCAGGTCCGGGACACGATGACCGACGTGACCGGGCAACCGGCCGCGGAGATCCGGATCCGCGACGTGCTGGCGATCGACACGTTCGTCCCGCGGGAGGTGCGGGGCGGTCTGGCCGGCGAGGTGTCGCTGGAGAACGCGGTCGCGCTCGCCGCGATGGTGCGCACCAGCCGCAGCCGGATGCAGGTCGTCGCCGACCGGGTCGCCGAGAGCCTCGGCTGCTCGGCCCGGATCGGCGGCATCGAGGGCGAGATGGCGGTCCGCGGGGCGCTCACCACCCCGGGCACCGACACCCCGATCGCGATCCTCGACATGGGCGGCGGTTCCACCGACGCGGCGCTGCTCCTGCGGGACGGCACGTGCACCGCGGTGCACGTGGCCGGCGCGGGCGAGCTGGTCACCAAGCTGATCGACTCGGAGCTGGCGCTCGAGGACCGGGAGACCGCCGAGCAGGTCAAGTGGTACCCGCTGGCGAAGGTGGAGAGCTTCTTCCACCTCCGCCACGAGGACGGCTCGGTCGAGTTCTTCACCGAGCCCCTGCCCTCGCACGTGTTCGCCCGGGTGGTCGTCATGACCCCGGACGGGCCGGTCCCGATCAGGACCCGGCACTCCATCGACCACGTCGTGCGGGTGCGCCGCGAGGCCAAGCGCCGGGTCTTCGTGGTGAACGCCCTGCGGGCGCTGCGCCAGGTCGCGCCGGGCGGTTCGCTGCGCATGCTCGACTTCGTCGTGCTGCTCGGCGGGTCCGCGCTGGACTTCGAGATCCCGCAGATGGTCGCCGACGCCCTCGCCGGACAGGGCGTGGTGTGCGGGACCGGCAACGTGCACGGCACCGAGGGGCCGCGCAACGCCGTCGCGTCCGGGCTGGTCGACGCGCACGCGAGCGCACTGGTCGGCAGCGGGGAGCCCGCGGCATGAGCCGGCCGGGCCCGGCGTCGGCCCCGGAGCCGCCGTCGGTCGTCGTCGGTCACCACCCGGACACCCCGGCCCCGGTGCTGCGCGAGGTCCTCGCCGGCGCCGAGGAGGAGGGCGTCCCGGTCACGACCTGGCCGGACCCCGCCGCGGCCGGCGGTCCCGACGGGCTCGTCGCACTGGCCCACCGGGCGGCGCAGCGGTCCCGGCTCGACGTCGGCGTGGGGATCGACGCCGACGGCTCGGTGGTCGTGCACCACACGAAGCTGCCCACCGACCGGCCCGCCTTCACCGAACCCGCACACGGCCCGGCCGCGCCGGCCGGGTCGGGCGGTCCGGGCGGGTCGGGCTCGGGGGACCGGCCGCACGGGCGCCACGCGGGCGCGGCGGCGGCCCGGATCGTGACCGGGCTGCCGCTGCCCGGACCGGCCGGTGTCCGGCCGTGACGCACCTGCCGCCGTCGGCGACGCTGACGGGACGGGTGACCGCCCGGGGCCTCCTCTGGCTGACGGTGCTCGCCGCGCTGGTCACGTCGTCGACGGCGGCGCAGGCGGTCGCGGTCGTCGCCGCGGCGGGGGCGGTGCTGTGGATCGGGCCGCTCGCCGGGACCCTCGCGAACGGCTCGCCCGGGACGATCCGGGATGCGAGGCTGCCACGGTGACCGGCCCGACCCACAGCACCGACCACACCGACCTCGCGGGCCCGGCCACCGCCCCGCAGGTGAGCGAGGTGCTGGCCGGGCTCGCGGCGGTCGGACCGTTCTTCGAGCTCCTCGACGTCACCGAGGAGCGGGCGGCAGGGCGGTCGGTCCGCCCGTTCGCCGCCGTCCTGGCCCCCGACGCGCTGCTCGACCGGGTCGAACGAACCCGGATCGCACTCGGGGCCGAGCCGCCGCTGGGCCGGCGGATCGCCGCGTCGATCGCGGTGCAGGGGCTCGCGGCGAAGCTGCTGTCCGGGCCGGTCGCGGCGCTCGCCCTGTACGGCGTGCTGGTCGACCTGCGGCCGCAGACGCTGTGGTGGTCCGCCACGCCGCTGGGCGACGTCGTCGCGCTGGACCCGCCGCGGATGGTCCGCCGCCGGGTCCCCGGGGCCGACGCGCTGGCCCCGCTCGTCGACGAGGTGCTCACCCCGCTGGTGGAGATCGCGGGCGAGCGTTTCGGGGTGTCCGCGACGGTGCTGTGGGGCAACGTCGCGTCGTCGGTCGCGGGAGCGAAGCGGGTGCTCGACATCCAGCGCCCCGACGCCGCGGACGCCGTCGCGGCCGTCGCCACCGACCTGCTGGAGCACCCGCGGCTCACCGGTACCGGGGAGCGGCGCGCTCCGGTGGCCCCGGACCACGCCTGGACGTTCCGGCGCCGGTCCTGCTGTCTGTACTACCGGGTGCCCGGCGGCAGCACGTGCGCCGACTGCGTCCTCGCGGACCTGCGCGGCGAGCCGGCGTCCGGCGAGACGGCCGACTGAGCCGACGGCCGTCGCCGCTGCGGGCCGCGCGGCCGGGCGCGGAGCGGCCCGGCCGGCGGTGGGACCGGCGGCCGGGTCAGCAGCGGGAGGGTCAGCGGCGGCGGACGGTGCGCTGGATGCTGCGCATCTTCGCGCCCTGGGGCATCGGCCCCTTGGGCATCGCCGCGGCGCGGCTGCCGAGGGCGTTGAGCTTGCCCTCCAGGGAGTCCATCTCGGCGGCGGAGATGTTGCGGGGCAGCTTCATGAGGTGGCGCTGCAGCCCCTTGAGCGGGACCTGACCCTCCTCGTTGCCCACGATCACGTCGTAGATCGGGGTGGTGCCGGCGACCCGCGCGGTGCGCTTCTTCTCCTGCGCGAGCAGGGTCTTCACCCGGTGCGGGGCCCCTTCGGCGACGAAGATGATCCCGGGCCGCCCGATGACCCGGTGCACCGCGTCGAGGTGGGTGGTGCCCGCGACGCCCTGGGTGATCCGCCACTGCCCGCGCATGTTGTCCAGCGCCCAGCCCGCGGCACCCGGTTGCCCGTCGGCCTTCACGTAGATCGAGCGCTGTACGCGGCGGCCGAAGATGCTGAACGCCGCCAGCGCGCCGATCAGGATGCCGAAGGGCACGAAGAACCAGACCAGGCCCAGCAGCCAGCCGATGAGCGTGACGACCACGATCGACCCGACGAACACGCCGATCATGATCGGGAGGAGCTTGGAGTCCTCCTTGCGCTGCATCTGGAACGCCTGCCAGATCTGCTGGCGGCGTTGCTTCGACGCGGCCTTCTTCTGGGCCTTGAGCGCCTTCTTCTCGTCGGGCGAGGGCTTACGGGGCTTGCCGGGCATGTGACCAGCCTACGTCCGACCGGTGATCGACGGTGCGAGCAGGTGTCAGCTGCGTGCCAGCAGGGAGCTGGCCTCCTGCGCGGCCGGGCCGGAGTCGGCCAGGTGCGCCAGAGCGGGGGAGAGCTCCTCGCCGCGGTGGGCCACGGTCTGCGCGTAGAGCCTGCCGGCCCGGTAGGACGAGCGGACCAGCGGACCGGCCATGACACCGGCGAAGCCGATCTCCTCGGCGGCCTTCGAGTGCTCCACGAACTCCTCGGGCTTGACCCAGCGCTCCACCGGGTGGTGGCGCTTGGTCGGGCGCAGGTACTGGGTGATCGTGATGATCTCGCAGCCCGCGTCGTGCAGGTCCTGCAGCGCCGAGGTGACCTCCTCGGGGGTCTCGCCCATGCCCAGGATCAGGTTCGACTTGGTGACCAGACCGAACGCGCGCGCCTTGCCGATGACCTCCAGCGACCGGTCGTACCGGAACGCCGGACGGATCCGCTTGAAGATCCGCGGGACGGTCTCGAGGTTGTGCGCGAACACCTCGGGGCGGGACTCGAAGACCGGGACGAGCTGGTCGTCGATCGAGTTGAAGTCGGGGGCCAGCAGCTCGACGCCGGTACCCGGGTTCAGCTCGTGGATCTTGCGGACGGTCTCGGCGTAGAGCCAGGAGCCGCCGTCGTCCAGGTCGTCGCGGGCGACACCGGTGACGGTGGAGTAGCGCAGCCCCATCTGCTGCACCGACTCCGCCACCCGGCGTGGCTCGTCGGTGTCCAGGTCGGCCGGCTTGCCGGTGTCGATCTGGCAGAAGTCGCAGCGACGGGTGCACTGCTCCCCGCCGATGAGGAACGTCGCCTCCCGGTCCTCCCAGCACTCGTAGATGTTGGGGCAACCGGCCTCCTCGCACACCGTGTGCAGGCCGCCCGAGCGGACGAGACCCTTCAGCTCGGTGTACTGCGGACCGGTCTTGGCGCGGGTGCGGATCCAGGACGGCTTGCGCTCGATCGGGGTCTCGCTGTTGCGGACCTCGAGGCGGAGGAGCTTGCGGCCTTCGGGTGCGATGGTCACGCGCCCAGCCTACGCCCGGGGTCGGGTGTGACGCCGGTCGCGGCGGCCGTGACCTGCCACAACCGGGCGGCGAGCACCGGGTCCTGCGCGGCAGCGGACCGGCGGGCCGGACCGGCCGGTCCGTGCGCCTCCAGGGGACCGGACGGGCCCAGGTAGTCCCCACCGTGCACCGGCCCGGTCGCGGCGGCCCACTGCGCGGCGATGCCGTCCTCCACCGGCTGCACGACCAGCCGTTCGGCGGCGAGCAGCACCCGGGCCCGCAGGCCGCCGCCGCCCGCACGCCGGTAGGAGTTCGCCAGCAGCTGCGACGCCGTCATCCCCGGGTGGGCCGCCACCGACAGCACCGGCTGCCCGGACAGCCGCAGCCGCCGGTCCAGCTCGGCGGCGAACAGCAGGTTCGCCAGCTTCGAGGCGCCGTAGGCGAACACCGGGGAGTACCGGCGCCGCCGCCAGTGCAGGTCGTCGAGGTCGAGACGGGCGCTGCGGTGCCCGATGCTGGAGGTCGACACCACCCGCGACGGGCGCTCCGGGTCCCCGGCGCCGCACAGCGCGGGCATCAGCAGCCAGGTCAGCGCGGCCGGGCCCAGATGGTTGGTGCCGATCTGGAGCTCGAACCCGTCCGCGGTCTCGCTGCGGGGCCCCACCGCGACGCCCGCGTTGTTCACGAGCACGTCCAGCCGGTCCCCGGTGCGCTCGCGGATCCGGGCCGCCGCGGCCCGCACCGAGGCGAGGTCGGCCAGGTCGAGCAGCACGAGCTCGCCGCCCACCTCGCGGGCCGCGGCCCGGCCCCGCGTGTCGTCGCGGGCGGTCATCAGCACCCGCGCCCCGGCGCGGACGAAGCGCGCCGCCAGCGCGCGGCCGAGGCCGGAGGTCGTGCCGGTGACGACGACGGTACGGCCGCTCAGGTCGGGGAAGGACTGCACGGCGGCACCGTAGCGGCAGACCCCGACAGCGATACGACGGCGGCCGGGCGGGCGCCGGGCGGGGCAGCTAGCGTCGGCGTCCGTGGACTTCCGGATCTTCACCGAGCCCCAGCAGGGCGCCCGCTACACCGACCTCCTGCGGGTCGCGCGCACCACGCAGGACGCCGGGTACGACGCGTTCTTCCGCTCCGACCACTTCCTTGCGATGGGCGACGGCAGCGGCCTGCCCGGCCCGACCGACGCCTGGGTGACCCTCGCCGCGCTCGGCCGCGAGACCGAGCGCATCCGGCTCGGCACCCTGGTGACCAGCGCGACGTTCCGGCTGCCCGGCCCGCTCGCCGTCGCCGTCGCCCAGGCCGACGAGATGTCCGGCGGCCGCATCGAGGTCGGGCTCGGCTCGGGCTGGTTCGAGGCCGAGCACCGGGCACTGGGCATCCCGTTCCCGCCGCTGGCCGAGCGCTTCGAGATCCTCACCGAGCAGCTGGAGATCCTCACCGGGCTGTGGGCGACCCCGCTCGGCGAGCGCTTCACCCACCAGGGGCGGCACTACACGCTCACCGACTCCCCGGCGCTGCCGCGCCCGGTGCAGGACGCGCCGCCGGTGATCGTCGGCGGGATGGGGAAGAAGAAGACCCCGGCGCTGGCCGCCCGGTTCGCCACCGAGTTCAACGTGCCGTTCCAGCAGCCCGAGGCCGTCGCCGACCAGTTCGGGCGGGTCCGCGAGGCCTGCACCGCGGCCGGGCGCGACCCTGGCACGCTGACCTGGTCGACCGCGCAGATGCTGTGCCTGGGCAAGGACGACGCCGAGGTCGAACGCCGTGCCGCCTCGGTCGGCCGCGACGCCGCCGAGGTCCGGGAGAACTGCCTGGCCGGCACCCCCGGCCAGGTCGTCGACCAGCTCGGCCGGTGGTCGGAGGTCACCGGGACGACCCGGTTCTACCTGCAGATCCTCGACCTGTCCGACCTCGCCCACATCGAGGACTTCGCCGCGACGGTGATGCCGCAGCTGACCTGAGGCACCGGGGCCGGGGTCAGCCCAGGCCGGACATCAGGTCGACCTGGCGGACGACCGGGTGCTCGGTCACCGGCAGCCGCCCGTCGAGCGCGTCCAGCACGGCGGCGGCCGCCGGGCCGGCGACCTCGTCGACGGTCACCGCACGGTCCAGCTCCGCGCTCAGCGTGGTCACACCGGCGTCGGCGATCCCGCACGGCACGATCCTGCCGAAGTCGCCCAGGTCGGCGTCGCAGTTGATCGCGAAGCCGTGCTGGGTGACCCCGCCGGCGATCCGGACGCCGATCGCGGCGACCTTGCGCTCGGGGGTGAAGCCCTGCGCGGGCAGCCACACGCCGGAACGCCCCTCGACGCGGCCTGCGTCGGTGACGCCGAGGTCGTGGCAGACCCGGATGAGGGCCTCCTCCAGGCGGCGGACGTAGTCCACGACGTCCATCGGCTCGCCGAGGGCGACGATCGGGTAGCCGACGAGCTGCCCCGGCCCGTGCCAGGTGATGCGCCCGCCCCGGTCGACGTCGACGACCGGGGTGCCGTCGGTGGGCCGGTCCTCCGGCCGGGTGCGCCGGCCCGCGGTGTAGACGGGCGGGTGCTCCAGCAGCATCAGCACGTCCGGCCCGCCGTTCTTGCGGGCCTGCGCGTGCGCCTTCTGGGTGTCCCACGCCGCCTGGTACTCCACCCGCCCGAGCCGGTCGACCCGGACGTCGTCGGTGCGGGCGCGGCAGGACAGGTGCGGAGCGGCCATGGCGGCGAGCCTACGCCGCACCCAGCCGGGCGAGGACGGCCTGCGCGGCCCGGCGACCGCTCACCAGCGCACCCTGGGTGGACGGGGTGTCGCGGTGGTCGCCCGCGACGAACAGGTTCTCCCCGAGGTCGACGTCGCGGCGGACCGGGCGCCCCGCCTCGAACAGCGGCAGCGCCTCGTCGACCTGGGCGGTGTGCAGGTGCAGCCAGTCGTCGGTGCCGACCCCCCAGATCCGGGCCAGCTCGCGACGCACCGCGGGCTCGTCGAGCCCGGTGGACCCCGGGGTCCCGACGATCGACGACGCCACCAGTGGGCGCCCGTCGGCGGAGTAGCCCGGCGCGGCCGCGGTCAGCACCATCGTGTTGACGACCGGCCCGCCGGTGCCGTCCAGGTGCAGCAGCGCAGCGGCCGTCGGGGCCTGCGGCGGGACGTGGAAGAACGTGGTCAGCGCGTTCATCCGCGGCTCGGCGACCCCGGGCAGGAGCGCGGCGGCCGTCCGCGGGTCCGCCGCGACGACGACCGCGCGCGCCGACAGGGTGCCGCCGTCGGTGTCCAGCTCGGGCGCGGGTCCGCCGCGGACGGCGTGCACCCGGGTCCCGAGCGTCACCGTGCCCTCGGGCAGGGCCGCGGCGAGGCGCCGGGGGAGTGCCTCCATGCCGTCGTCGGGGACGACGATCGTGCCCAGGGCGAAGCTGCGCCACACCAGCCGCACGAACGCGGTCGAGGTCTCCAGCGCCGTCTCGGCGAGCACCCCGGACAGGAAGGGGCGCAGGAACCGGTCGGTGACCGCGCCGCCGAGGCCCGCGGCGTCGAGGTCCTGGGCGGCGGAGGAGCCGACGAGCGTCGCGGTCCGCGACGGCGGCGAGGCCAGCACCTTCGCCGTCCACGCGACGAGCTTGGCCTTGTCGATCGGGCCGAACAGGTCGTCCAGCGCGGTGGCCGGGGCGGACGCGGGCCGGCGCAGCGGGTTGACGAAGCGGTGCAGCTCGCCGTCGCCGGCCCGGACGGCGGCCCCGGGCTCGAACGCCCGCGCGCCCAGGGTGTCGAGCCCGTGCGGGGCGAGAGCGGCGTGCAGCGCGGGGTAGGAGCTGTTCAGCACCTGGAACCCGCGGTCGCAGCGGAACCCGTCGACGACGTCGGTCGCCATCCGGCCGCCGAGCCGGTCGGCGGCCTCCAGCACGCGCACGGTCAGCCCGCGCCGGTGCAGGACGGTGGCCGCGCGCAGGCCGGCGAGGCCCGCCCCGACCACCAGGACGTCGACCCCGGACGGGGTCATGACCCGACCGCGGCCGAGAGCGCGTCGCCGATGGTGTGGTGGCGGAACTGGAACCCGGCGTCGAGCAGCGCCGCCGGCACCGCCCGCTGACCGCCGAGCAGCATCTCGCGGCCCATCTCGCCGAGCACGGTGGAGATGACCGGGCCGGGGACCGGGAACGGCGCGGGACGCCCGACGGCGGCGGCCATCTCCTTGGTGAACTCGGCGTTGGTGACCGGTACCGGGCCGGTCACGTTCGCCGGGCCGGACAGCGACTCGGTCTCGACGGCGAACCGGATCGCGGCGACCTGGTCGTCGAGCGAGACCCAGGGCATGTACTGGGTGCCCTTGCCGATCCGCCCGCCGAGGAAGCCCTTGAACAGCGGGCGCAGCATCGCGAGCAGCCCACCGGACGGGGACAGGACCAGACCGGTGCGGACGAGCACCACCCGGGCGCCGGCGTCCACGGCGGGGGCGGTGGCGGCCTCCCAGTCGCGGCAGACGTCGGCGAGGAACCCCGAGCCCGACGGCGCGGACTCGTCGACGACGACCTGGCCGGTGTCGCCGTAGTAGCCGACGGCCGAGCCGCTGACCAGCACCGGGACCCGATGCCGGGCCACGGCCTCGGCGAGGACCTCGGTGGGGACGTTGCGCGAGTCGCGGATCAGCTGCTTGCGGGCGCCGGTCCACGGCCGGTCGGCGATGCCGGCGCCGTTGAGGTTCACGACCGCGTCGACACCGTCGAGGGTGCCGTCCTGCAGGGTGCCGGCCGGTGGGTCCCAGCCGCGCTCGTCGGGGGCGGCGGGGGTGCGCCGCACCAGGCGCAGCACCTCGTGCCCCGCGCCCCTCAGGTGGGCGACCAGGGCTGTTCCGATGAGTCCGGACGAACCGGCCACGACGACTCGCACGGCGGAGATCCTTCCCGGTCCCGGGCGGACGCGCGAGCCGGACATACCGCGACCGTCGTCACCGGTCACCCGGACCGGTGACGACGGCGGCCCGCCCCGGGGGAACCGGGACGGGCCGCCGTGTGTCGTGCGGGGTGCCTACAGGCCGAGCTCGGCCTCGAAGGCGCCCTCCTCCAGACGGGCCTTGACCGCGGACAGGAAGCGGCCGGCGTCGGCGCCGTCGACCAGGCGGTGATCGTAGGTCATCGGCAGGAAGCACACCGAGCGGACGGCGATGACGTCGTCGCCCTCGGGGCCGGTGACGACCTTCGGCTCCTTCGAGATCGCGCCGGTGCCCAGGATGGCGACCTGGGGCTGGTTGATGATCGGCGTGTCGAACAGCGCGCCGGCGGACCCGATGTTCGTGATCGTGAAGGTGCCGCCGGACAGCTCGTCCGGGCCGATCTTCGAGGCCCGGGTGCGGGCCGCGACGTCGGCGATCTTCTTGGCGATCCCGGCCAGCGACAGGTCGTCGGCGTCCTTGATCACCGGGACGAGCAGGCCGCGCGGGGTGTCCACGGCGATGCCCATGTGGACCGAGCCGTGGTAGGTGACCTGCTTGTTGTCCTCGGAGATGGAGGCGTTCAGCGACGGGTACGCCTTGAGTGCCTCGATGGTCGCCTTGGCGATGAAGGCCAGGAAGGTGAGGTTGGCGCCCTCGCGGCGCTTGAAGTCCTCCTTGACCCGGTTCCGCAGCTTGACGATGCGGGTGAGGTCGACCTCCTGGACGGTGGTCAGCTGCGCCGAGGTGGCGAGCGACTCGTTCATCCGCTGCGCGATGACCTGGCGCAGGCGCGGGAGCTTGACCGTGGTGCCCGGCTCCGGCGCGTCGTCCGCGCGGGTCGGGACGGCCTGCGGCGTCTTCGGCGCGCCACCGGAGGCGGGCTGCCCAGCCGGGGCGGACGCGGCGGCCGGCGTCTCCTTCGCGGGGGCCTTCGCCTGCTCGGCGGCAGCGAGGACGTCCTGCTTGCGGATGCGGCCGCCGACGCCGGAGCCGGTGACCGAGTCGAGGTCGACGCCGTGCTCCTGGGCCAGCTTGCGCACCAGCGGGGTCACGTAGGGCTTCTCGCCCGAAGAGCCGTTCGAGGAGGGTTCGATGCTCCCGGTGGGGGAGTCCTCGGAGCCGGCCGGGGCCTTCTCCTGCTTCTCCTCGGCCTTGGGGTGCTCGGCCTTGGGCTCGGGCTTCGGCTCGGGCTTCGGAGCCTCCTTCTTCGGCTCCTCCTTCTTCTCGGGCGCCTTCTCCTGCTTCGGCGCCTCGTCCTGCGCCGGGGCGGCGGAGCCGTCGCCGACCAGCGCGAGCTGCGCGCCGACCTCGACGGTCTCGTCCTCGGCGACGGTGTGCTCGAGCACGGTGCCCGCGACCGGCGAGGGGATCTCGGTGTCGACCTTGTCGGTGGAGACCTCGAGCAGCGGCTCGTCGACCTCGACGGTGTCGCCGACCTGCTTGAGCCAGCGGGTCACGGTGCCCTCGGTGACCGACTCACCGAGCTCGGGCATCGTCACCGGGGTGCCGGAGCCCCCACCGGACGACGAGCCACCGGAGGACGGCTTCGGGGCCTCCTCCTCGGCCTGCTCGGGCTCGGGCTCGGTCTCCGCGGGCTCCTCGGCCTTCTCGGAGGAGGCCTTCTCGGAGGACGAGTCGGAACCGGCGCCGTCGGCCTCGTCGGCGTCGCCGATCACGGCGAGCTCACCGCCGACCTCGACGGTGTCGTCCTCGCCCGCGATGATGCGCTTCAGCACGCCCGCGGCGGGCGACGGAATCTCCGTGTCGACCTTGTCGGTCGAGACCTCGAGCAACGGCTCGTCGACCTCGACGGTGTCGCCCTCGGCCTTGAGCCAGCGGGTGACGGTGCCCTCGGTGACACTCTCGCCCAGGGCGGGCATCTCAACGGTGACGGCCATGTCGGGTGGAGCTCCTCTTGTTCCGCGTGGGTGTTCGGGTCGTGGGGGCCGGGATCAGCCGTGGGTGTGCAGCGGTCTCCCGGCCAGTGCGAGGTGGGCCTCTCCGAGGGCCTCGCTCTGCGTGGGATGGGCGTGGATCAGGGCGGCGACGTCGGTGGGCAGAGCCTCCCAGTTGTAGACCAGTTGCGCTTCCCCGACGAGCTCCCCGATCCGGGAGCCCACCATGTGTACGCCGAGGATGCGTCCGCCCTGTCCGGCGGGTCCCTGGGCGACGAGCTTGACCGCCCCGGAGGTCTTCAGGATCTGCGACTTCCCGTTGCCCGCCAGGTCGTAGGTCAGGGTGTGCACCTCGCCGTGGCGGTCCCGCGCGGCCTGCTCGGTCAGCCCGACCGAGGCGACCTCGGGGTCGCAGTAGGTGACGCGTGGGATGCCGTCGTCGGTGACCGGGCGGGGCGCGAGCCCCGCGACGTCCTCGGCGACGAAGATCCCGTGGGCGAAGCCGCGGTGGGCGAGCTGCAGGCCGGGGGTGACGTCCCCGACGGCGTACACGCCGTCGAGGTTGGTGCGCAGCCGCTCGTCGACGGTCACGAATCCGCCGTCCATCGCGACGCCGGCCTCGGCGAAGCCGTGACCGGTGGTGTTGGGGCCGCGGCCGACCGCGACCAGCAGCAGGTCGGCCTCGATCTCCTCGCCGGACTCCAGCGACACGGTGACGGTGTCGCCGCTGCGGGTCGCCGTCGCGAGCCGCACCCCGGTGCGGGTGGTGATCCGGCGACGCCGGAACGCCCGCGCGAGCTGGGTCGAGCAGAACTCGTCCTCGTGGGGCACGAGCCGCGGCAGCGCCTCGACGACCGTGACCTCGGCCCCGAACGAGCGCCAGACGCTGGCGAACTCGACGCCGATCACGCCGCCGCCGAGCACCACGACCCGGCGCGGGGCCTCGTCGAGGGAGATCGCGGCGTCGGAGGTGACGATGCGGTCGTCGAGCTCCAGGCCGGGCAGCGACCGGGCGTAGGAGCCGGTGGCGAGCACGACGTGGCGGCCGGTGATCCGCTCGTCGCCCACCCGGACGGTGCCGGGGCCCTCCAGGGTGCCCGCGCCGGGCACCACGGTGATCCCGCGGGAGGCGACCAGGCCCTGCAGTCCCGTGTACAGCCGGGAGACCACGCCGTCCTTGTAGGCGTTCACCCCGGCCATGTCGATGCCGTCGAAGGTGGACCGGACGCCGACCTGCGCGCCGTCCCGGGCGTGGTCGGCCACCTCGGCCGCGTGCAGCAGTGCCTTGGTCGGGATGCAGCCGCGGTGCAGACAGGTGCCGCCGAGCTTGTCCTTCTCGACCAGGACCACCGACAGGCCCAGCTCCGCGGCCCGCAGCGCGCAGGCGTAGCCACCGGAGCCGCCACCCAGGATCACCAGGTCGGCGGAACGAGCGCCCGGGTCGGACACCGATCAGCTCCCTCCGGGGGTCACCGCCGGTGGACCGGCTCCGCCGGACGGGACCCCGCTACGCGGCGACCATCTTGTCATCCGGTCGCGGCTGCGCCACTGGGGTGTCGGGAGCAAAACGGTGATCCCGTTCGTTGGGCACCTGGAGCTACCGTGTCCGGTTCGTAGGGGTGGGACCGGATCGAGGAGAGGATGACGCGCATGGGTCTGCTCGACCTGTTCCGGTCACGGGGACCGTCGGGTGCCAGGTCCGGCCGGGGATCCGGCTCCGGGGGGAGGCGTGGCGCGTACGCGGAGGGGGAGGCGCACCTGCGTGCGTGGTCGGCCGCCCGGATCGGGGTCGAGGCCTTCGTCGAGCCCCGCACCACGGTGACGGAGACGACCGTGGTCTTCGTCGCGCACGACGGCGAGTGGACCCGCAGGCGGGTCGCGAGCCCGAACGCGGCGAAGAAGCTGGCCCGGTCGCTGCAGATGCCGATCTACGACGTGCAGCTCGTCGGCTACCCGAACCGGATGCGCGAGCACGACGCCCGCGACCGCGCCCTGCGCAAGCGCGAGCGCCAGGAGCGGATGCTGCGCGAGCTGCGGGCCAAGGACCGCGACGCCTGACGGTGCGGATGTAGGTGGGACCCGGGTCAGGGGCGCAGTGAGCGGGCGCGTCGCTCGCCGAGCGCGCGCATCGCGGGCTCCAGGCGCAGCGCGGGCCCGGGGGCCAGTGCGGTGAGCCGCAGCAGCGCACCCCGCCAGGCGGGCAGCGTCCGGTAGACCCGGCCGGTCCCGAACATCCCGACCAGCGCCGTCGCGACCTGCTCGGGGGTGACCAGCACCCCGGACCGCACGAGCGCCTGGCCCTGGCCGCCGGGCGTCATCGACCGCAGCAGCTCGGTGTTCACCCCGTCCGGGCACACCGCGTGCACCCCGATGCCCTCCCGCCGCACCTCCGAGGCCAGCGCGGACACCACCGACAGCGCGCCTGCCTTCGACGCCGCGTACACCGACAGTCCCGGTACCGGCCCGAGGCCGGACAGCGACACGGTCACCCCGATCTCGCCGCCCCGGGTGGTCCCCGCGTCGGCCTGCTCGCGGAACGCGGTCACCGCGGCCCGGGCACCCCAGATCGGGCCCAGCAGGTTGACCTCGACCAGCGCGCGGGCCCGGTCCTCGGCGATGTCGGTGACGGTGCCGTCGAACCCGACGCCGGCGTTGCTCACCCAGGCGCCCAGCGGCGCGAGCTCGCGGGCCCGGGCCACCGCCGCCGCGGACGCCGCGGGGTCGGTGACGTCGCAGGCGGTGCCGGCGGCCGCCCCGATCCGGGCCGCGGTGGCCCGTGCCGCTGCCTCGTCGAGGTCGGTGACCAGCACCCGGTAGCCGCGCCCGACGAGCTCCCGGGCGATCTGCTCGCCGATGCCGCGGGCCGCGCCGGTGACCACCGCGGAGCGGGGCGAGTGCGCGGGGACCTCGTGTCGACGACGCTGCCGGCTCATGCGCGGCAGTATGCCCTACCCGCGGGTAACCCCCGGCCCGGTGTCGCGGCCGGTGCCCGGCAGGGCCAGACTCCGGACCCGTGACCGCCGCGATGCACCTGCCCCGCTTCCTCGTCCGCCAGCGGATCACCCTCGGCGTGAACCGCTACGACGTGCACGCCGCGAACCCCGACGGCAGCGCGGGGGCGCTCATGGCGTTCGCCCAGCAGAAGCGGTTCGCCTTCAAGGAGCAGGTCACCTTCTGGTCCGACGACACCCGCTCCCGCGCGGTGTTCTCCTTCCGCGCCCGCCAACGCCTCGACGTCCGCGCCGAGCACGACGTGTTCGACGAGCACGGCCAGGTGATCGGCACCTTCGGCAAGCGGTTCGGGGCGAGCCTGCTGCGCTCGACCTGGACGCTGACCGCGCCCGGGATCGCCGCGACCGGGCGCGAACGCAGCCTGGGCGTCGCGCTGCTGCGCCGGGTCGCGGAGAACCTGCCGCTGCCGTACCACTTCGACGTCACCGACGACGCCGACGGCACCCTGCTGATGAGCAGCGGCCGGCGGTGGTCGCTGCGCGACTCCTACGACGTCGCCGTCCCGGACCCGCGCGTCGACTTCCGCCTGGCCGCCGCGTTCGCCGTCGCGCTGGACGCGTTGCAGGAACGCTGAGGCCGGTCAGCCGTTCGCTGCCACGTCCTCCAGGAACGCCAGCAGGGTGCGCACCGGGACACCGGTGCCGCCCTTGGTCGTGTAGCCGCGCGGCCCGCCGGTGTTGAACGACGGCCCGGCGATGTCGATGTGCGCCCACGGCAGCCCGGCGGGCACGAACTCCTTGAGGAACACCCCGGCCAGCAGCATCCCGGCGAACCGCTGCCCGCTGACGTTGCTGATGTCGGCCACCCGCGAGTCCAGGTCGCTGCGCAGGTACTCCGGCAGCGGCATCGCCCAGGCGTCCTCGCCGGTGGCGGCACCGTGCGCGGCGACCCGGTCGCGCAGCTCGTCCGACCCCATCACCCCGGCGGTGCGCATGCCGAGCGCGACCAGCTGCGCGCCGGTCAGCGTCGAGGTCTCCACCAGGTAGTCGGGGTCGTCCTGGGCGGCGCGGACGATCGCGTCGGCGAGGATCAGCCGCCCCTCGGCGTCGGTGTTGAGCACCTCGACGGTGGTGCCGCCGAACATGGTCAGCACGTCGCCGGGCTTGTACGCCGTCGACGACGGCATGTTCTCCGCCATCGGCACGGTCGCGGTCACGGTGACCGGCAGCTCCAGCTTCGCGGCCAGCACGACGGTCGCGACGACCGCGGCCGCCCCGCCCATGTCCGAGGTCATGTCGGCCATGCCGGCGTTGGGCTTGAGCGAGATGCCGCCGGTGTCGAAGGTGATGCCCTTGCCGACGAGCGCGACCCGCTTCGACGGGGCGGCGCCGCCGTTCCAGGTCAGGCGGACCAGCCGCGGCGGGTTCGCCGACCCCTTCCCGACGCCGGTGATGCCGCCGTAGCCGTTCTCCCGCAGCTGCGCGTCGTCGAGGACCTCGGTGACCAGGCCGGCACGCTCGCCGAGGGCGACCGCGTGCGCCGCGAAGGTCTCCGGGACCAGCACGTTCGGCGCGGTGTTGACCAGGTCCCGCGCGGTGACGACGGCCTCGGCGACCAGCGTCGCCCGCTGCACGGACCGGTCGTCGGTGCCGGTGAACGACCAGCTGCCGACCGGGGCGGCCGCGGCGTCGGTCGAGGTCCGGTGCCGGTCGAAGCGGTAGCCGCCCAGGACGGCGCCGACGACCGCGGCCTCGGCGTCGACCGCGGACAGCGTGCTCAGCGCCGAGCCGGTCCCGGCCAGCGCGCGGGCGGCGGCACCGGCGCCGCGCCGGACCGCCTCGGACGCCTTCGGTCCCTCGGCCGGGCGGCCCAGACCGACCGCGACCAGCCGTGGCGCGGACAGCGCCCCGCGGGTCGGCAGCGAGACGACCTGCTCGGCCTTGCCGGTCGCGCCGACGGTGGTGAGCAGCTCCAGCAGCTCCCCGGAGAACGCGGCGTCGACGCCGTCGGCGCCCGCGGCCAGGGCCGGGCCGGTGCCGTCGGCGGCGTCGGCCGCGGGGGCGTACAGACCGACCACGACGGCGTCGACGACCGCCTCCGTCTCGGCACCGCTGTGCGCGGCGGTCTGGGGGAGGGTCGGGACGTCGATCGGCACGGGTGGCACTCCTCGGGTCGGACGGGAACGGTGGGTATCGGACGAGTGGTTCCGCCTCGCCCGATCTCACCCTGCGTGGCCGGTGCGCGTGTCCTGTGCGCCGGGCGGGTGGGGAGCCGGGTGGCGGGCGGGACGACGAGACCGGACCGAGATGGTAATGACACCCCCGCGGCGCCGCGCGGCACAGGGGTGGATGGGAAGGTGAACGGGTGCCTCGCCCCCCGTACCGGATGCCGACCGTGACCGCGGTCGTCGTCGCCCTCGCGGCGACGTTCGGTACCGGGCTGTACGCCGCGCTCGGGCCCGCTGCGGCGTCGGCGGGCACCTGGTTCCCGCTCGGGGTGCTGCTCGCCGCGCTGCTCGCGCTCGGCGTGGTCGCCTCGACCGCGCACCTGTCGCTCGCCCGCCCGGCCGGTCCGGAGCTGGCCCGCGGTGACCTGCCCGCCCCGGCGCTGCGGCTCGGGGCGGTCGCGCGGGTGACCTCGCGGGTCGCCGCCGGGTCGGCGGCGGCACTGGTGTTCGGCGCCTACGTGCTGCCGACCCAGCCGGTGACGATCGCGGTGGTGGCGGTGCTCGCCGTCGTCGCGGTGAACGCCTTCGGGGTGCGGATCTCGCACGGCGCCGCGCGCGGTCTGGTGGTGGGCACGCTGCTCGCCCTGACCGTCGCGATCGCGGTGGGCCTGAGCTCGGAGGGGCCGCAGGCGGTGCTGTCCTCGGCGATGCCCGCCGCGGCGACCGGGGCCGGCATCGCCGGCGACGGCGCCGGGACGCCCGACGACCCGGCCGTCGCCACGCTGCAGGCCGCGATCGAACCGGGCCCGCTCGGGGTGCTCGCGGCCGCCGGGTTCGTCTTCCTCGCCTTCACCGGTCTGTCGCGCGTCGCCGAGCTCGGTGGCAGCCTGCGGGACCCGGTGCGGGCGATCCGCCGGGCCCCCGCGCTCGCGGTCATGATCACGACGCTGCTGCTGCTCCTGCTGTCGGCGGCGCTGCTGCGCGGGCTCGGGGCGTCCGGGCTGGCGTCGGCGTCGGCTCCGCTGGCCGCACTGATGGACACCAGCAGCAGCGCCCAGGTCGGGGTGCTGGTGCGGATCGGGGCCGCCGCCGCCACGATCGCCGCGCTGCTCGGTGCGCTCTCGCGGGCCGCGGCCGGGGCCGCCCGGCTGTCCCGCGAGGGGGAGCTGCCCGCGTTCCTGGGGCGGGGCGGGTCGCGTGGCACGCCGTGGGTGGCCGACCTGACGCTGGGGGCGCTGACCCTGGCGATGACCCTGCTGTTGTCCGCGACGACGGCGATCGTGGTCACCGTGGTCGCGGCCCTGGTCCACCACGCGGTGGTGCACGCCGCGGTGCTCCGGCTGCCGGGGCGCCCGGTG
The DNA here is from genome assembly GCF_001932475.1 of Pseudonocardia sp. Ae717_Ps2. Classification (NCBI taxonomy): domain Bacteria; kingdom Bacillati; phylum Actinomycetota; class Actinomycetes; order Pseudonocardiales; family Pseudonocardiaceae; genus Pseudonocardia; species Pseudonocardia sp. Ae717_Ps2. Next base: position 3,550,421 of record NZ_MCIS01000001.1, on the reverse strand, counting down.
CGGGCGGCGGTCGTCGCCGTCGCCGGTGGGGTGGGGTGCCTGGTCGTCGCCGCGGCGATGCCGCTGTGGCCGCTGCTCGCGACCGTCGGGGCGCTCGCCGCGGGCTGGCTGCTCTGCGCGGTCACCGCGCGCTCCCGTGCTCGTGCCGCGGACGAGGAACCCGTGCGCCGCACCGATCCCGAGGAGCAGGCGGCCTGAGGCCGATAGGGTCGGGCGCGTGACCGACGAGCTCCTGCCCAGCCCACTGCACGACCGGCACGTCGCCCTCGACGCCACCCTCGGCGAGTTCGGGGGATGGTCGATGCCGATCTCCTACCCGGGCGGCACCGTCGCCGAGCACACCTCGGTCCGGGAGACGGCGGGACTGTTCGACGTCAGCCACCTCGGGACCGTCCCGGTCACCGGGCCGGGGGCGGCCGCGCACCTGAACGCCTGCCTCACCAACGACCTCGGCCGCATCGGCCCGGGCCGGGCCCAGTACACCCTGGCCTGCGACGCCCGCGGCGGCGTCGAGGACGACATGATCGTGTACCTGGCGGCCGACGACGACCTGCTGCTCGTCCCGAACGCCGCGAACTCCACCCGGATCGTCTCCGCGCTCGCCGCCGACGCCCCGCCCGGGGTCGTGATCACCGACCGGCACCGCGAGCTCGCGGTGCTCGCGGTGCAGGGCCCCCGGTCCCGCGAGGCGCTGGTCGCGGCGCTCGGTGCCGCGGGCGACGCCGTCGCCGGGCTGGACTACATGGCCTTCACCGACATCGAGGGCGGCCTGGGCGACGGCGGCGTGCGGATCTGCCGCACCGGCTACACCGGCGAGCTCGGCTACGAGGTCGTCCTCGCCGCCGGGGCCGCCCCCGCGATGTGGGACGCCCTGCTCGACGCCGTCCGCGCGGTCGGCGGCGGGCCCTGCGGGCTCGCCGCGCGGGACACCCTGCGCACCGAGATGGGCTACCCGCTGCACGGCCACGAGCTGTCCACCGAGATCAGCCCGGTCCAGGCCGGGAGCGGCTGGGCGGTCGGCTGGGACAAGCCCGCGTTCTGGGGCCGCGACGCGCTGCTGGCCGAGCGCGCGGCGGGCCCGGCGCGGCGGCTACGTGCGCTGCGGGCGACCGGGCGCGGTGTCCCGCGGGCGGGCATGACCGTCCTGGACGGCGAGGGCGGCAACCCGGTCGGCGTCGTCACCTCCGGGACGTTCTCGCCGACGTTGCGCACCGGCATCGCGCTGGCCCTGGTCGACACCGCACCGCAGGTGGCCGTCGGGGACACGCTGGTGATCGACGTCCGGGGCCGTGCGCTGCCGGTGGAGGTCGTGAAGCCGCCCCTGGTGCCCTCGCACGTGCGGTGACCCGTTCCGATGGTCGGGAATCCGACTGTCTGCCGGATGGACGCCGGCGATACCGTTCGTGTCATGAGCGCGCCGAAGTTCTCCGTGACCCGCAACCCCGCCCCGGCGTCCCCCCAGCGGCGCGCCGACGTACTGGCCGCCCCTGGTTTCGGCCGGTACATGACCGACCACATGGTGACGATCCGGTGGACCGCCGGGACCGGCTGGCACGACCCGGCGGTCGTGCCCTACGGCCCGCTGACACTGGACCCGTCGTCGATGGTCCTGCACTACGGGCAGGAGATCTTCGAGGGGCTCAAGGCCTACCGCCAGCCCGACGGCTCGATCGCCTCGTTCCGCCCCGACGCCAACGCCGCCCGGTTCGCCGGCTCCGCGCGCCGGCTCGCGATGGCAGAGCTCCCCGAGGAGCTGTTCCTCGCCTCGCTGTCCGAGCTGCTCGCCGTGGACTCCGAGTGGGTGCCCGAGGCGGGCGGCGAGGACTCGCTCTACCTGCGGCCCTTCATGATCGCGACCGAGGTCGGGCTGGGGGTGCGGCCGTCGTCGGAGTACCTCTACGCGGTCATCGCCTCGCCCGCCGGGCCGTACTTCGCCGGTGGGGTCCAGCCGATGGACGTGTGGCTGGAGACCGAGTACACCCGCGCCGCGCTCGGCGGCACCGGCACCGCCAAGTGCGGCGGGAACTACGCGGCGTCGCTGCTGCCGCAGTCGGTCGGCGCCCAGCACGGCTGCGCCCAGGTCGCCTACCTCGACGCCGAGGAGCGCCAGTGGATCGACGAGATGGGCTCGAACAACCTGTTCTTCGTCTTCCGCGGCGACGACGGCTCGGTCGAGATCGCGACGCCGGACCTGCGCGGCTCGGTGCTCGCCGGCATCACCCGGGACTCGCTGATCACCGTGGCGGAGGACCTCGGGATGTCCGTGGTCGAGCGCCGCATCTCCGGCCAGGAGTGGCTCGGTGGTGCCGCGAGCGGCGTGCTGACCGAGGCGTTCGGCTGTGGCACCGCCGCGGTGATCACCCCGATCGGGACGGTCAAGCACAGCGGCGGCGAGGTGGCCATCGGCAACGGTGAGCCCGGCCCGGTCACCCTGCAGCTGCGTGACGCGCTGACCGCGATCCAGCGGGGTGCGGCCCCGGACCCGCACGGCTGGATGCACACGCTGGTGCCGGCCTCCGCGTCGGTCTGAGACGCGCAGTCGGGCGGCGCGGTCTAGTGGCGGGGCCGTGCCCGTGGCACGGTTCCGCCGCCGACCTCCTTGACGATCCGGATCACCGGCGCCGTCTCGACGTGGGCGACGGACGGCAGCGTCGCGACCTGCTCGGTCAGATATCGGTAGACCCCCCGCTGGTCGGCGCAGAGCACCGTGGCGCACAGGTTCGTCGGGCCCGTGGTGGCGGCGGCGAAGGCGACCTCGGCGTGCCCGGCGAGGGCCTCGCCGACGGGAGCGAGGTCTGCCGGCGGCACCGAGAACCAGCACAGGGTGCGCACACCGCGGCCGAACAGGCGCGGGTCGACATCGAGATCGACATGAACCGCTCCGCGGCGACGTAGCTCGTGCAGCCTGCGACGCACGGTCGAGGCGGACCAGCCGGTGCGTGCGGCCAGCTGCTCGTAGGTGCTGCGTCCGTCGTCGGCCAGTGCGGCGACGAGCTCGCGGTCGCCGTCGTCGAGGCGGACGGGCCCGCCCGGTCCGTCCGGCGGTGCGGGTCGCAGGCGGGCGGCGGCAGCCGCGTCGAGCGGCCCGAGCTTGGCCACCGGGCTCTCCGCGCCGCCGTAGAAGGTGTGCAGCACCGAGTGCGCGCTCACGGCCTCCACCCGTGACGTGCGGGGGAGCCGGTCGAGCAGCAACGTCTCGCTGTCCGTGTCGTGTTCGGCGCGCACTGCGCACACGATCTCGGTACCGCCCGAGGTGAGCATCACCCACGAGGTGTCCGGTCGCCGCGCGAGTGCCTCCGCGACGGCGACGGCGGCGGACGGCGCACAGCGCACGCGCAGGAACCACTCCACGGCGCCGGTCGCGACGGCGGCCGGGCGGCCCACGACCCGGATCGTTCCGGTCGAGCGCAGCCGGGTGTAGCGCCGGGCGACCGTCCGCTCGGAGACCTCCGCCACCTCCGCGATGAGGCTGAACGGGGCCCGGCCGTCGAGCGCCAGCGCGTGCGCCAGCCGACGGTCGATCTCGTCGAAGTCGTCATCCATCACCTCGGAGCCTACGGCGCCGGAATCCGCCGGATCCGTGCGGTTCAGCGGCGGTGATCACCGAACACGGTGAACAGTCGGCTCGACGCGGACACACCGACCCGAGGAGCTTCCGATGACAGACCCCGTGGACACCGAGGTACTCGTGGTGGGGGCCGGGCCCACCGGTCTCGTACTGGCCGAGGAGCTGCGCCTCGCCCAGGTGCCGTTCGTCCTGGTCGACCGGTTGGCCGAGCGCAGTACGCTGTCCAAGGCCGGGGGGATCCAGCCCCGCACCCAGGAGGCGCTCGACCAGCGAGGCCTGCTGGAGCTCCTGCTCGCCCAGGACTTCGCCCGGCCGGTCCCGGCCCACTTCGCCGGCATCCGGCTCGACGACCCCGATGAGCGGCTGGCGTGGCGTACCGCGCCGCAGGTGGAGATCGAGAAGCTGCTGGAGGGGCACCTCGCCACGCACGGCGTACGTGCCCGGCGCGCGTGCGAGCTGACGGCGCTCACCCAGGACGACGACGCGGTCACCGCCCTCTGCGCCGACGGCACCACACTGCGCGCACGCTGGCTCGTCGCCGCCGACGGCGGACGCAGCACCGTGCGCTCCCTTCTCGACGAGCGGTTCCCCGGCACTCCGGGGACGGTGACCGTCGTCGCTGCCGACGTCCGGCTCAGCGGTGAGTACCAGCTCGTCACCCACACCCGTGGCGACGACGGGACCTGGACCGAGATCTTCCCCCTCGGCACCGACCGGCAGGGGCGCCCACTGCACCGCCTGGCCCTGGGCGGGCCACGCTCGCGGCCCCGCGACGTCCCCGTCACCGAGGAGGAGATCCGCGACGGCCTGCGGGCGGTGTACGGGACGGCCGTGGAGCTGCTGGAGACCAGCTACGCCTACCGGATCACCGACGCCGCCCGCCAGGCCGCCCGCTACCGGCACGGACGGGTGTTCCTGGCCGGCGACGCCGCCCACGTCCACCTGCCCCTCGGCGCCCAGGGCATGAACACCGGCATCCAGGACGCGATGAACCTCGGGTGGAAGCTCGGCGCCGCCGTGCACGGCTGGGCCGGGCCCGGACTGCTCGACACCTACCACGACGAGCGCCACCCGGTCGGCGCCGCGGTCCTGCGCAACGTCGCGGCCCAGAGCCTGCTGATGGACTGGGCCGGCACCGGAACCCCCGGCGTCACGGCGGCCCGGGACCTCGTCGTCGAGCTGGCCGCGCTGCCTGAGGTGCGTCGGAGGCTGACCGAGACGCTCTCCGGCCGGACCGTCCGCTATCCGATGCCCGGCGTGGGAGAGCACCCGCTGGTCGGTCGTCCCGCCCCCGACGTCGACCTCGGTCCGGCCCGGCTCCACGAGCTCCTGCGCGCCGGTCGTGGTGTGCTCGTCGATCCCCGGGGCCACTACGGCGAGCAGGAGCGCCGCTGGAGCGGCCGGATCCAGCGCGCCGGCCGGGGCGCCGACACCGACGCCCTGCTGGTCCGGCCCGACGGCTACGTCTGCTGGGCCGGCGACCCCTCGACCCTCGACGTCGCCCTCGGCCGCTGGTTCGGGGAACCGCGGTGACCCGCTCGGCGGCCCGTCAGCCCGGGAGCGCGGCCGCCAGCACGACGAGGACGGCGGTGCCGCCCACCTCGCAGGCCGCGCCCAGCACGTCGCCGCTCATCCCGCCGAACCGGCGCCGGGTGTGGTGGGCCAGCCCCACCACCAGCAGCGCCGCGAGCAGGACCGCCCCCACCACGGCCGCCGTCGTCACGACGGTGCCCGCCGGACCCGTCGCGGCCAGCGTCACGGTGGCGGCCGAGGCCAGCCCGGCCCACCACAGCGGCGCCACCCACACCGGCTGTGACCCGGCGACCGTCGCACCGAGACCACCCGGGCGCGCGGCGGGCGTGCCGCGGCGCGCGACCCAGCAGAACCCGGCGCGCCCGGTCGCCGCGGCCAGCGCACAGACCACCAGCACGACGACCGGTGGCGCGGCCACCAGCTGGGCGAGTGCCGCGGCGCGGGCGCCCAGCACCACCAGCAGCGTGACGACGGCGAACGGCCCCGCCCCGCCGTCGGCCATGATCCGCAGCGCCCGCTCCGGCGGTCCGTAGCTGCCCAGACCGTCAGAGGTGTCGGCGATGCCGTCGACGTGCATCCCGCGCGTCGCCAGGGCACCCGCCCCGACCGTGAGCAGGCCCGCGACCAGTGGGGACACCCCGGCCGCGACCAGACCGGTGAGCAGCGCCCCGCCCGCGACGCCGAGCCCGGCACCGACCAGCGGCGCCCAGCGCAGCGCGGCCGCGGCGACGCCGTCGGGCAGCGCGCCGTCGTCGGCGGTGCGCACCCGGGCCGGCACGACGGTCAGCCAGCTGACCGCCAGCGCGAGCCCGGCGAGGGGGCCCGGCCGGGGTCCGCTCACCGCCCGGCGCCGGCCGCCGCGGTCACGTCGCCCGGCACGACGCCGGTGTCGCGCGCCGTCCCGGTCTCGGCGAGCAGCCGCGCCGCGGTCACCAGCAGCGGCAGCGCCGTCACCGCGGCGGTGCCGTCCTCGGTGCGCACCGCCAGGTCCAGCAGCGGCACCAGCGACAGGTGCTCCAAGACGAGCGTCGCGGCCGGCTCGGTCGACGGCTGCGCCGCGACCCACCAGTCCTTCGCCCCGGGGGCCAGCTCGTCGGCCAGCAGCGCCGCCGCGCCGACCGCCAGACCGTCGAGCACCGCGGGCACCTTCCGCTCCGCGGCCCGGGCGAGGAACCCGGCGAGCACGATCAGGTCCGTGCCGCCCACGGTGCGCAGCAGCGCCAGCGGATCGCGCAGGTGCGGACGGGCCCGGCGCAGCGCGTCGCGGATCGCGACGGCCTTGCGCATCCAGGCGCGGTCGTCGATCCCCGACGCCCGCCCCACGACGGCGACCGGCTCGGCCCCGGTCACGGCCGCGACCAGCGTCGCGGCCGGGGTCGTGACGCCGACGGCGAGCGTCGCCGGGATCAGCAGGTCCGCCCCGGCGTCGATCTCGGCGTCGGCCAGCCGGCGCCCGGTCAGCCACGCGGTGGTGGCGCGCTCACCGTCGAGGGCGTCCTCGCGGTCGATCCGGCCGGTGCCGTGGGCGACCAGCCAGCCCGGTTCGGCACCCTCGGCCCCGGACACCAGCCCGACGTCGACGACCCGCACGGTCGCCCCGGCGGCCCGCGCGGCGACGGTCACCGGCAGCCGTCCGGCCGCGGCGGCGGTCGCCCGCACCGCGGACACCTCGGGCGGGTAGGCCGAGACACCGTTCGCGGCGATGCCGTGGTCGGCGGCGAGCAGCAGCACCCGGGCGCGCACCGGGGCCTGCGGCGGGCAGACGCCCTGGCAGGAGGCCAGCCACACACCCAGCTCACCGAGCCTGCCGAGCCCACCGGTGGGCATCGCGAGCCCGTCCACCAGCGCGACGGCCTCGCGGCAGCTGCGGGAGTCCGGCCGCCCGACGGTGACCGGGACGATCTCGACGTCGGACTCCGACACCGAGTCGGGCGTCGGCGCGGCCCCGGCGACGGCGCCCGCGGCGGCTCCGGTCGCGGGGACGACCGCACCCGGCACCCCGGCCGGGGTGCCGGCGACGTCCCCGGCGGGATCCGCGACCTCCGTCGCGGCGATCCCGGCAGCGGGGACCTCGGGCTCCGGGGTCTCTGCTGCCGGGACTTCGGTGACCGGAGCCGGAGCGACGGCCGGAGTCCCGGCGGTGCCACCCGGGGGCAGCGCGAGCGCCCGCCCCGCCACCACCAGCACGACGTCGTCACACACCCGCGCGACGGCGGCGTTCAGCTCGCCGAGGCGGTCGCGGAACAGCCGCCCGGCACGGGTGTCCGGCACGACGCCCAGCCCGGTCTCGGCGGACACCAGCACCAGCGGCCCGGGCGCGGCGGCGACCGCGGAGACCAGCCCGTCGACGGCGGCGTCGACGCCGGCGGGCACGACCGGGGCGGCCCAGGCGCCGGCGTCGTCCAGGACACCGGTCAGCCAGGTCGCCAGGTCGTCGACCAGCACCGGGCCGGGCCGGGCGAGCGCGGTGGCCAGCTCGGTGCCGACGACCTCCTCGGTGGTCCAGTGCGCGGGGCGCCGGGCGGCGTGCGCGGCGATGCGCGCGTCCCAGTCGGTGTCGCCGGGGATCCGCCGACCGGTCGCCAGGTAGCGGACCGCCGCGTCGCAGGGCAGCCCCTCGAGCAGTTCCTCGGCGTGCCGCGACTTGCCGGAGCGCGTGCCCCCGAGGACGAGTGTCCGCAGTTCGACGGGAGGAGTCACGCCGCACATCGTGTCCTACCGGTCCCCGGTAGCGTCGCGAAGGTGCTCGATCATCTGGTCCTGGCCACCCCCGACGTCGACGACACCGCCGCTGACCTGGCCGGACGTCATCTCCACACGATCGAGGGCGGACCGCACGTCGGTGTCGGCACCCGCAACCGGCTGGCCGGGATCGGGCCGGGCCGCTACCTGGAGGTCGTGGGCCCCGACCCCGCCCAGGACGAGCCGGGCGCACCGCGCCCGTTCCGGATCGACACCCTGACCGCGCCCGCCCTGGTGACCTGGGCGGTGCGCGTCGAGGACCTCGACGCCGCGCTCGCCGCGGCCCGCGCCGCCGGGCACGACCCGGGACCGGCCCGGGACATGTCCCGCAGACGCCCGGACGGCACGCTCCTGGCGTGGCGGCTCGCGTTCCCGCCCGACGACGCGGGCGGGGTGCTGCCGTTCCTCATCGACTGGGGCACCACCCGGCACCCGGCCGCCGACCTCCCGGTCCCGGCGAGCCTGCGGACGCTGCGCCTGACCCACCCCGAGCCGGAGCGGGTGACCGCGCTGCTCGACGCGCTCGGCGCGGGCGGGGAGGCCGAGGTCGTCGCGGGGGAGACGCCGTCGCTGCAGGCCGTGCTGGACCTGCCCGGCGGGCCGCTCGTGCTCTGAGAGCAGGGGCCCGCCGGGACGGTGTCAGACCGTGTCGCCGCGCTTGACGCGCGGCTTGGGCACCCGCATCCGTCGCGGCTGGGTGGCGCGGGAGAACGCGTACCACCCGGTGCCGAGGCCCTTGATCTCCTCGTCGGGGAACTTCGCGCGGGCCTTCTTCAGGACCTGCATGCCCAGCAGCGTGCCCTCGACGACCATCACGATCAGCATCAGGAACGTGAACAGCGTGACGTACTGCTGGATCATCGGGTTCTGGATCAGCGCCGCGACCAGCACGAGCGCGGCCAGCGGCAGGAACAGCCCGATGACGTGCGGGCGCGAGTCGACGATGTCACGCACGTACGCCCGCACCTTGCCGCGGTCACGGGGGAGCAGCACGCGGTCGTCACCGGCGTCCATCCGCTTGCGGCGCTCCAGCGCCTTCGCCCGGCGCTCGTCCTTCGACGGCCGGGTGGCGCGGGCCAGCTTCGCGGCCTCCCGCTGGGTGCGCGGCGGGGGCGGCGCGGGGCCGCGCCGCCTGCCTTCGGCGTCACGGCGCTTCGGCGTCGCCCGGCCCTTGCCGGGGGTGGTGCGGGGACGCGAGCGGGTCGCGCCCTCGTCCTCCGTCTCCGCAGCGTCCGTGTCCGCCGGGGACTCGACGGCCGTCTGACCGGCCTGGTCGGAACTCTCGGAGCGGCGCAGGAACCTCACAGGAGCCCACAATACGGGCCGCCGCTAGCCTGCCCCGCATGCGCATCGTGGTGGCTCCCGACTCGTTCGGCGGAACGCTGAGCGCACGGGAGGCGGCCGAGGCGATCGCCGCGGGCTGGCGTCGCGGGGTGCCCGGCGCCGACGTCGCGATCGTCCCTCTCGCCGACGGCGGCACCGGCTTCGCGGAGGTGCTGCACACCGCGCTCGGCGGGACCCTGCACGAGCAGGAGGTCACCGGTCCGCTCGGCGACCCGGTGACCGGGTCCTGGCTGCGCGTCGGGGACACGGCCTACCTGGAGTGCGCCTCGGCGTGCGGCCTGCACCACGTCCCGCGCGAGGACCGGATCCCCGGGGTCGCCCGCACCGCGACGACCTCCGGCGTGGGGGAGCTGCTCGCCGCCGCCCGGGACGCCGGGGTCACCACCGCCGTCGTGGGGCTGGGCGGGTCCGCCACCACCGACGGCGGCGCCGGCCTGCTGGCCGCCCTCGGCGCCGTCCCCGTCGACGAGGACGGTCTCCCGCTCCCACCCGGCGGCGCGTCCCTGGACTGCTGTGCCCGCCTCGACGGCACACCCGACCTGGGTGGGATGACCCTGGTCGCGGCGAGCGACGTCGACAACCCGCTGCTCGGACCGCACGGCGCCGCCGCGGTGTTCGGCCCGCAGAAGGGCGCCGACGACGCCGCGGTCACCGAGCTGGACCGCGCGCTGACCGTGTTTGCCGGGGTGCTCGCCGGCCTGGCCGGGCGCGACGTGAGCGACCTGCCCTCGGCAGGGGCCGCGGGCGGTCTCGGTGCCGCGCTGCTCGCCCTCGGCGCGCGGGTCGAGTCCGGTGCCGGACTGGTCCGCGACCTGGTCGGGCTCGACGCCGAGCTGGACGCCGCCGACGTCGCGGTGACCGGGGAGGGCAGCTTCGACTGGCAGTCGCTGCGCGGCAAGCTCGTCACCGCGGTCGCCCGGGGCGCGGCCGAGCGCGGCACGCCGTGCGTGGTGCTGGCCGGTCAGGTGAGCGTCGGGCGCCGGGAGGCCGCCGCGGCGGGGGTCGACGCCGCGTTCGGGGTGGCCGAGGAGTTCGGGCTGGAGGCCTCGCTGGCCGACCCGGCCGGGACCCTCGCCGACCTGGCCGAACGTGTCGCTCCGCGCTGGAGTCGGTGATCCCCGTCACCCTCCCGGCGACGAATCGCACGGTCTCCGCGCGGATGCGGACCTGCGGGACGTCGTACTATGGATTCCGACGCCCGGTGGGAACAGGGCGGACCACGCACGTTGTTGGGAGAGTCATGACCGTTGACAACACCGTGAACGCGGGCGCGACCACGGAGCAGACGCACGGCGTGGAGCTGACCGACTCCGCTGCCGTCAAGGCGCGCACCCTGCTCGAGCAGGAGGGCCGTGACGACATGCACCTGCGCATCGCCGTGCAGCCCGGTGGCTGCGCCGGCCTGCGCTACCAGCTCTTCTTCGACGACCGGTCGCTCGACGGTGACCTCTTCCGTGACTTCCACGGTCTCAAGGTCGGCGTCGACCGGATGAGCGCCCCGTACCTGCAGGGCGCCACGATCGACTTCGTCGACACCATCGAGAAGCAGGGCTTCACGATCGACAACCCGAACGCGGGCGGCTCCTGCGCCTGTGGCGACAGCTTCAACTGACGTCGCACGACAGCACCTCCGAAGGGCCCCGCCGGTGATCTCCGGCGGGGCCCTTCGGCTCGGGTGACGTAGGCTCCCCCGTGTGCCTATTGCCGTGACGGGGTCGATCGCCTCCGACAATCTCATGCACTTCCCCGGGAAGTTCTCCGAGCAGATCCTGGCCGAGCAGCTCGACCGGATCTCGGTCAGCTTCCTGGTCGACGACCTGACGATCCGCCGGGGCGGCGTGGCCGGCAACATCGCCTTCGCGCTCGGTGTGCTCGGCCAGAACCCGGTGCTGATCGGCGCCGTCGGCGCCGACTTCGCCGAGTACCGGAAGGTGCTCGACGACCTGGGGGTCGACACCTCCGGGGTGCACACCCACGACGACGTCCACACCGCCCGCTTCGTCTGCACCACCGACGACGACATGCGGCAGATCGCGTCCTTCTACACCGGCGCGATGGCCAAGTCGAAGGAGATCGAGCTCGCCCCGATCGCCGAGCGCGTCGGCGGGTTCGACCTGGTGCTCATCGGCGCCAGCGACCCCGACGCGATGCTGCGCCACACCGACGAGTGCCGCGCCCAGGGCTACCCCTTCCTCGCCGACCCGTCCCAGCAGCTGGCCCGCATGGAGGGTCCCGAGGTGAAGCGCCTCATCGAGGGCGCCACCTACCTGGTCACCAACGACTACGAGTTCGAGCTGCTGCTCAAGAAGACCGGCTGGACCGCCGAGGAGATCGGCGCCAAGGTCGGCACCCGGATCACCACCTTCGGCGAGCGGGGTGCGCTGATCGTCGAGGCCGACGGCACCGAGACCCGGATCGACGTCGTCCCGCCGACCGAGCTGGTCGACCCGACCGGCGTCGGTGACGCCTGGCGCGCCGGGTTCCTCACCGCGCTCGGCGCCGGGCTGTCGCTGGAGCGCTCGGCCCAGCTGGGCGCGCTCATCGCGACCTACGTCCTGGAGTCCGACGGCCCGCAGGAGTGGACCTGGGACCGCGACGCTGCCCTCATCCGGCTGCGCGACGCGTTCGGTGACGCCGCCGCCGACGAGATCCGGGCCGTCCTGCCCGGCTGACCCCGCCGTAGTGGCCGAACGGGCCGGCACCCCCAGGGGTGCCGGCCCGTCGTCGTGCGGGACCGCTCAGATCTTGACCGGGTAGGTCGGGGTCGGGACCTCGGGAACGATCCGCTTCTCGACGAAGATCCCGTGCCACAGCAGGAAGACCAGCACCGCCCAGATCCGGCGGGAGTGGTCGACCGGGCCCTCGCGGTGCGCGTCGAGCATGCGGTGCACGGCCTGCAGGTCGATCAGGTGCCCGGCCCCGGAGTTCTGCAGGATATCGCGCGCCCAGGCGTACATCTCGTCGCGCAGCCAGTGCCGGATCGGCACCGGGAAGCCCAGCTTCGGCCGGTTCAGCACGTGCGGCGGGATGATGCCCTCGCAGGCCCGGCGCAGCGCGTACTTCGTGGTGCCGTTCGAGCCGTGGGTGATCTTCTGCGACTGCGGCAGCGACGAGGCGATGTCGAAGACCTCGGGGTCGAGGAACGGCACCCGCAGCTCCAGCGAGTGCGCCATCGTCATCTTGTCGGCCTTGACCAGGATGTCGCCACGCAGCCAGGTGAACAGGTCCACGTGCTGCATCCGGGCGACCGGGTCCCAGTCGTGGCTGGCGAAGTAGTGCGGCGCCGTGACGTCCTGGTGCGACACCCGCGGGTCGTAGCCGCGCAGGACCTCGTGGAGCTGGTCGTCACGGAAGATGCGGGCGTTGCCGTAGTAGCGCTGCTCCATCGACAGCGACCCGCGGCGCAGCAGGTCCTTGCCCCGCATGCCCTCGGGCATCTTGCGCGAGGCCCGGCGCATGAGCGGCTTGAGCGTGCCGGGGACCTTCTCGAACGGCGACAGCGACAGCGGCTCGCGGTAGATCGAGTAGCCGCCGAACAGCTCGTCGGCGCCCTCGCCGGACAGGACGACCTTGACGTGCTGGCGGGCCTCGCGGGCGATGAACCACAGCGGGACCAGCGCGGGGTCGGCGACCGGGTCGTCGAGGTACCAGATGATGAGCGGCAGGGCCTCCATCATCTCGTCCGGCTTGACGGTGCGCACCACGTGCCGCACGCCGATCGCCGCGGCGGACTCGGCGGCCACGTCGACCTCGGAGTAGCCCTCGCGCTCGAACCCGGTGGTGAAGGTGATCAGGTTCGGGTTGTGCTCCTTGGCCAGCGCCGCGATGGCGGTGGAGTCGATCCCGCCGGACAGGAACGCGCCGACGGTGACGTCGGCCCGCATGTGCTTGGCGACCGAGTCGCGCAGCACGTCGGCGATCTCGCCGTGCACGATCGCCTCCGCCTCGGCGCTGGCCGGGGCGTGGCTGGGCAGTGAGATGAACTTCGGCGCGAAGTAGCGCTGGTGCAGCGGCTCCTCGCCGGGGCGCACGGTGACGTGCGTGCCGGACTCGACGCGCGAGATCATCCGGTGCAGCGACATCGGCTCGGGCACGTACTGCAGGGTCAGGTAGTGCTGCAGCGCGGCCGGCTCCAGGTCGAGCCCGATCTCGAGCTCACCGGCCAGGGACAGCAGCGACTTCTTCTCGCTGGCGAACGCGGTGCCGACCGGGGTGGTGGCCAGGAACAGCGGCTTGATGCCGAACGGGTCGCGGGCCAGGAACAGCTCGCGCTCCACGACGTCCCAGATCGCGAAGGCGAACATGCCGCGCAGGCGCTGGACGGCGTCGGGGCCCCAGTAGTGGAACGCCGCGACGATGACCTCGCCGTCGCCGTCGGTGGCGAAGGCCGCGTCGTAGGTCTCGATCAGCTCCTCACGGAGCTCGAGGTAGTTGTAGATCTCGCCGTTGAAGACGATCGTGTAGCGGGTGTCCTCTCCCGGCACCGGCCCCCAGTGCAGGGGTTGGTGGGAATGGTCGACGTCGATGATCGACAGCCGGTTGAACCCCAGGACGAGGTCGTGGTCGTTCCACGTCTCGCTCTCGTCGGGTCCCCGGTGCCGCGCACAGCGCAGCCCGTCGGCGATCGGCTCGACCCGGGTCGCGGCGTCCGCCCCGGCGGTCAGCAATCCCAGCAGTCCGCACACACCGGTCAGTATGCCGAGTCAGCCGGACGGGTCTCGCGCGCCCCGGTGCGAAACGGTCTTCCCGCTGAGAGACTGCCGGTTTCCCCTGCGGCGGTGACGACGTTCACTCGCCGGCCGGGAACCCCCGGGGGGCGCGGCCCGACCGGGGTTCGTCTAGGCTCTACGCGAGGTCGAAGACGGTGCTCCATACGGGTGGCACAAGATCCCCTTCGGCCGCGGTGTCGTGACGGCGGAGCAAGGAAGAACGTGCTGGCAGTGCGGCGTACGCAGGAGACGACAGGAAGGCGGCGTGCAGTGGCCCGAACCGAAGGCCGCTCCCGGATCGCCCGGGCGGCGAAGGTGGCCGTGGTCGGCCTGCTGGCGGCGCCGGCTCTGGCCGGTTGCTCGGTCCAGGAGGTCATCCGGTTCGGGTGGCCCGAGGGGGTGACCCCCGAAGCCGAGTCGATGCGCCACCTGTGGACCTGGTCCGCGATCGCGGCGCTGATCGTCGGTGTCATCACCTGGGGCGCGATGTTCTGGGCGATGATCCTGCACCGCAAGCGCAAGGACGACGACGGCTCGCTGCCGCGCCAGACGCAGTACAACCTGCCGGTCGAGCTCGTCTTCACCGCCATCCCGACCGTCATCGTCGCCGTGCTCTTCGGCTTCACGGTGAACGTGCAGAACTTCGTCGACAAGGAGAACCCGACCGCGGGTGGCCCGGCCGACCTGCGGGTCGACATCGTCGGGTTCCAGTGGAACTGGGAGTTCTCCTACCCCGACGAGGCCGGCCCGGGCGGACGCCCGGTGAGCACGCTGGGCACGAGCGACACGATCCCGATCATGGTCCTCCCGACCGACCGGTCGATCCAGTTCACGCAGCGCTCGCCCGATGTCATCCACTCGTTCTACGTGCCGGAGTTCCTCTTCAAGCGCGACGTCTTCCCGTTCCCGGAGCGGAACGAGCAGGACAACACCTACATCATCGACCGGATCGACCGTGAGGGTGCGTTCGTCGGTCGCTGCGCCGAGCTGTGCGGCACGTACCACTCGCAGATGAACTTCGAGGTGCGTGTCCTGGAGCCCGCGCTGTTCGACCGGTACATCCAGCTCCGCAAGGAGATCAACCCGCAGACCGGGCAGGCCTACTCGACCGGCGAGGCGCTGCAGGCGCTGAACTGCGGCGAGTGGTGCGCGCCGGAGGCGATCAGCACGCAGCCGTTCTCGACCGACCGCGGCCAGCTCGCCGCGCAGGTCACGGGCTGAGGGAGGACGCGCACCCATGAAGATCGAGTCCCGGCTCTTCGAGATCGTCACCGGCTTCTTCATCCTGGCCGCGCTGGCGTACATGTTCATCGCCGGTGAGGTCGTCGGCGTGACCGCGCTGTGGCTGACCGCGGGTCTGTCGCTGATCGTCGGCACGTACTTCCGGTTCGTCTCGCGCCGCCTGGAGGAGCGTCCCGAGGACAACCCCGAGGCCGAGGTGTCCGACGGCGCCGGTGAGGTGGGCTTCTTCTCGCCCGGCAGCTACTGGCCCCTGGGTCTGGCCGCCGCGGCGGCGTTCGCCGCGCTGGGTGTGGCGTTCTGGTACGCCTGGATGATCGTCGTCGGCATGACGCTGGTGCTGATCGCCGTCGGCGGGCTGGTGTTCGAGTACCACCGGGGTCCCGCCGCCCACTGATCCACCGCACCGTACGAACGGCCCCGCCCGGGAATCCCGGGCGGGGCCGTTCGTCGTTGGCCGGTGCCTCAGCTCGTCGGCTGTGCCGTGGTGGCCCTGGTGTAGTGCCGCTCGATGTCCTCGACGAGCGTGGGCCCCTCCGGCCGCCAGCCGAGCAGCGCCCGGGTCCGGTCGCTGAGGGCGACGATGTCGAGCGCGGCGAAGGCGCCCAGGTGGCCGAAGTGCTCCGGCTGCACCTCCCGCACCGGCACGTCGAGCCCGCGGCCGATCGCGCCGGCGATCTCGCGCATCGGCACGCCCTGCTCGTCCGCGGCGTGCAGCACCGTCGCGGCCGGGGCGGACTCGCAGGCCAGTCGGAACAGCCGTGCCGCGTCGGTGACGTGCACGGCGGGCCAGTGGGTGCTCCCGTCGCCGACCTGGGCGCTGATCCCGGTCCGGCGTGCGGTCTCGACGAGCACGGACACGAAGCCGGTGTCGCCCGCGCCGTGCACGGTGGGGGCGAGCCGCACGCTCGTCGAGCGCACGTCCGCCGAGGCGAGGGCCAGGACGTCCCGCTCGGTGGCCATGCGGTGCGCCGCCGGGCTGTCGGCGGCGGGCGGGTCGTCCTCGGTGACGGGCGTGCCGGAATGGTGTCCGGCCAGTCCGGAGGCGATGACGAGCGGGCGGCCGGTGCCCTTCAGCGGTGCGGCGAGTGCGGCGACGGCCGCCCGGTCCGCGGCGACCGCGGCGGGGAAGTCGCCACCGAAGGCCAGGTCGTGCTTGAAGGCGAGGTGGACGACGCCGTCGACCTGCGCGGCCGTGGCGGACAGCAGGTCGAGGTCGTCCAGGTCGCCCCGGACGACCTCGGCTCCCGCCGAGTCGAGAGCGGCAGCGCCGGCGTCGGACCGGGACAGTCCGACGACGCGGTGGCCCGCCCCGAGGAGCTCGGGAACGAGGGCGGAGCCGATCCAGCCGGTCGCCCCGGTGACGAGGATGCGCATGTGGTGCCTCCGTGAGTGATGACGACCAGGTGATGTCACCTGATGACATCACCGTACACCGGGATGACACGAGGTGTCATCACGTAGGCTGCGCGCATGGGCAGATGGGAGCCGGACGCCGCCGGACGGCTGCGTGGAGCGGCCCTGGACCTGTTCGAGGAGCACGGCTTCGACGGCACGACGGTGGAGGACATCGCGTCCCGGGCCGGGGTCACCAAGCGGACGTTCTTCCGGCACTACGCCGACAAGCGGGAGGTGCTGTTCGGCGGGGACTCGGGGGAGTCGTTCGTGGCCCTGTTCGCCGCGGGGCTGGCCGCCGTGGGCCCGGACGTGCCACCCGAGCGTGCGCTGAGCGCCGCGCTGGAACACGCGGCCGGCGCGTTCGACCCGGGGTGGGAGTTCGCGCGGCGCCGGCAGGGGGTGCTGATGGCGAACGTCTCGCTGCGCGAGCGGGAGCTGGTGAAGATGGAGGCGGTCACGCGGGTGCTCGCCGAGGGACTGCGTGACCGGGGCGTGGGCGAGCCGGGTGCGACCGTGGCGGCCGAGGCGGGCGTCGCGGTGTTCCGCACGGCCTTCACCCGCTGGGTCTCCGCCCCGGTGCCGGGTGACCTGGTGGCGGAGATCCGGGTGGTCTCCGCGGCGCTGCGCCGGGTGCTCGCCGGCGGGTGACCGGCGGCCCGGACGGGCCGGACCGCAGGCGAACGGTCAGCCGCGGGCGGCGCGGCCCAGCGCGTCGCGGGCGATGATCACCTGCTGGATCTGGCTGGTGCCCTCGTAGATCCGGAAGAGCCGGGCGTCGCGGTAGAACCGCTCGACCGCGACCCCGCGCATGTAACCCGCCCCGCCGTGCACCTGGACGGCGCGGTCGGCGACCCGGCCCACCATCTCCGAGCAGAAGTACTTCGCGGCGGCGGGCCCGGAGACCATGTCGGTGCCGTCGTCGAAGCTGCGAGCGGCGTCGAGGACCAGACCGCGGCCGGCACGCGCGTCGGTGACCGAGTCCGCGACCAGGCCCTGGACCAGCTGGAACCGCGCGATCGGCTTGCCGCCCTGCTCCCGGGTCCTGGCGAACTCGACGGTCTCGTGGACCAGGCGGTCGGCCATCCCGACGCAGACGGCGGCGATGTGCAGCCGGCCGTGGGCCAGGCACTTGGCGGCGACGAGGAAGCCCTTGTCGATGCCGTCCTCGCCACCGACGACGTTCTCGAACGGGACGCGGACGTCGTCGAGGTACACGTCGGCGGTCCACGCGCCGAACTGGCCCATCTTGTGGTCCTTCGGCCCGACCGAGAGGCCGGGGGTGCCCTTCGGGACGAGGAAGGTCGAGATGCCGCGGTTGCCGGGGGCGTCCGGGTCGGTCCGCGCGAACACCATGATCACGTCGGCGACGGGGGAGTTGGTGATGTAGCGCTTGGAGCCGTTGAGGACCCAGCCGTCGCCGTCGCGGACGGCCCTGGTGGTGAGCGACGACGGGTCGGAGCCCGCGTCGGCCTCGGTCAGCCCGAACGAGGCGGTGACCTCACCGGACGCCAGCCGGGGCAGCCACTGCTTCTTCTGCTCCTCGGTGCCGCCCTCCAGCAGCACGTGCCCGGCGATGCCGTTGTTGGTGCCGAACAACGAACGCAGCGCAGGGGTCGTCCAGCCGAGCTCGAACGCGAGCCGGACCTCCTGTGAGGCGGTCAGACCGAGGCCGCCGTACTGCTCGGGGATGGTGAAGCCGTAGAGGCCCATCTCCTTGCACTGGGCGACGATGCGCTCGGGGACGGCGTCCTCGGCGTCGATCCGCTCCTCCTGCGGCACCACCTCGGTGCGGATGAAGTCACGGACGGAGTCCAGGACGTCGGTGAGGTCGGCGGGGTCCACGGGCACACCTTCTCGCGTCGTCGCGTCTGTTACCGAGTGGTAGCTCACCATGTCGCCCCCGCCCCACGCGACCCCGGCGCGGCGTTCGTCACCGCCTATCCTGCGCAGGGGACGACCGGCAGGCGAGGAGGTGGACCGTGATGGCGGAGGAGCAGGCCGTCCGGCCGCGGCCGGACCCCGACGAGCCGGGCGGCAGCCACCTGGACCCGCACCTGGTCCGTGCGCTGGAGGGCTGGGGCAACGGCGCGCTGCGCGAGTACCTGCTGCGCGACGGCGGCCTGCACCTGCCGCACGCGCCGGGCTGGCCGTCGACGTGGCCGGGACGCACCCGGCTCGGCGCGCAGATGGCCTACCTGCTGGCCGGGCTGCCGCTGGCGGTCGTCAGCGGGGTGGTGGTGCTGGTCGGGCTGGTGCTGGGGGCGAGCACGTTCGTCATCTGGATCGGGCTGCCCATCACCGTCGGTCTGCTGGCCGCGGCGCGTGGGTTCGCCGAGCTGGAGCGCCGGGCCACCGAGGGCGCGACCGGCGGTCCGCTCCCGCCGCACCACTACCGGCCCAACCGCGGGCGCTCGCTGATGGGACGGCTGTTCCGGGCGCTGGCCGACCCCCAGAGCTGGCGCGACGTGGCGCACGCGGTCGCCGCCCTGCCGGTCCGGATCCTGACCGCGGTGGTCGCGCTGGTGTGGGCGGTCACCGGGCTCGGCGGGCTGTTCTACGTGTTCTGGCAGTGGTCGTTGCCGCGCGGGCCGGAGAACTGGACGCTGTTCGGGTCCGTCACCGGCATCGACTCCACCCTCGGCGACGTCGCGCTCAACACCGGGCTCGGGGTTCTGCTGCTCGTGACCCTGCCGACGGTCGTGCGGTGGCTGACCGACATGCGCGCACTGCTCGCCCGCGGCCTGCTCACCAACCAGACGGCCGCACTGCGGGCCCGCGCGCTGGCTCTGGCCGCCGGGCGGCGGGCGGCCGTCGCGGCCGAGGCACAGACCCTGCGCCGGCTCGAACGCGACATCCACGACGGGCCGCAGCAGCGGCTGGTGCGGCTCGGCATGGACCTGGAGTCCGCCGTCCGGCGCCTCGACGACGATCCCGAGCGCGCCCGCCCGCTGCTGCACGAGGCACTGGAACAGAGCCGTGAGGCGCTCTCGGAGCTGCGCGCGCTGTCCCGGGGCATCGCACCACCGATCCTCGCCGACCGCGGGCTCGGCCCGGCGCTGCGGGCCGCCGCGGGACGCTGCCCGGTCCCGGTCGACCTCGACGTCGGCCTCGACGACGGTGCCCGGCTGCCCGCCCTGGTCGAGAACACCGCGTACTTCGTGGTGACCGAGGCGCTCACCAACATCGCCAAGCACGCCGGCGCGACCGCGGTGACCGTCACGGTGACCGTCGACGAGACGCTGCTTCGGGTCAGCGTCCGCGACGACGGCCGCGGCGGCGCCCACCCGGGCAAGGGCCACGGCCTGGCCGGGCTCGCCGACCGGCTGGAGATCGTCGAGGGACGCCTGGAGGTCGACAGCCCGCCCGGTGGCCCGACCGTCCTGACCGCGGAGGTCCCGGTCGCCGGCCTCGGCGACGCGTGACCCAGGATGGGTCCATGACGATGCGGGTGGTGCTCGCCGAGGACTCGGTGCTGCTGCGCGAGGGCCTGGTCCGGCTGCTGGAGGAGGCGGACGCGACGGTGCTCGCCGCCGTCGGGGACGGCACCGCGCTGGTCGCGGCGGTGGAGGAGCACCAGCCCGAGGTGGCCGTCGTGGACGTCCGGATGCCGCCGTCGTTCACCGACGAGGGGTTGCGGGCCGCGCTGGAGATCCGCCGGAGGTTCCCGTCGGTGGGGATCCTCGTGCTGTCCCAGTACGTCGAGGAGTCCTACGCCACCGACCTGCTGGAGGCCGGTGGCGGGGTCGGCTACCTGCTCAAGGACCGCGTCTCCAAGCTCGCTGACCTGTCCGACGCGCTCGGCAGGGTCGCCGCGGGCGGCACCGTGCTGGACCCGGAGGTCGTCTCCGCGCTGCTCACCAAGCGCCGCCGGCGTGACCCGCTGGCCGAGCTGTCCCCGCGCGAGCGCGAGGTGCTGGAGCTCATGGCCCAGGGCCGCACCAACATCGCGATCGGGCGGCTCATGGTGATCACCCAGGGCGCGGTGGAGAAGCACATCTCCTCGATCTTCACCAAGCTCGGACTGCCGCCGTCCTCGGACGACCACCGCCGCGTGATGGCGGTGCTCGCCTGGATGGAGGGCTAGTACTGTAACGGCAGTTCGGCGTGTGGTGAGAGGCTGACGGCCGTTCGGCGGTGATGATCACCGCGTGGTTGATCTTGCCGGGTGGGTGGCCTCGTTGGATGCGGTGGTGGAGCTGATCTCTGGCCGTTTCCGCAGGGTCGAGCCGCGCCGGCGGGTCGGAACCTACCTGCGAGGCCTGCTCGCGGGGCTCGAGCGGAAGAACGGCTGGACCCTCGCCGAACACGCCGGGGCGATGTCGCCGGACGGGATGCAGCGGCTGCTGCGCACCGCGGACTGGGACGTCGACGGGGTCCGCGACGACCTGCGCGGCTACGTCCTGCAACATCTCACCGACACCGCGTCGGGGGTGTTCATCGTGGACGAGACCGGGTTCATCAAGAAGGGCCTGTGTTCGGCCGGGGTGCAGCGCCAGTACACCGGCACCAGCGGGAAGATCGACAACTGTCAGCTCGGTGTGTTCCTGGCCTACGCCTCGAAGCGGGGGCGGGCGTTGATCGACCGGGAGCTCTACCTGCCGACCTCGTGGACCGAGGACCGCGAACGCTGCGAGCGCGCGGATGTCCCCGATGACGTCGAGTTCGCCACGAAACCGCAGCTGGGGACGGCGATGCTGGCCCGCACGTACGCCGCTGGGGCACTCACGTCCGGGTCGTGGGTGACCGCGGACGAGGTCTACGGGCAGAACCCGGGCTTTCGCGACTGGCTCACCGAGCGGGAGATCCCGTTCGTGTTGGCCACCCGCAATGACGACATGCTCACCAGCCCGGACGGGAATCGTCGCCCGGCCAAGGCCCTGGCCACGATCGCCGGGGCGCGTGATCTCGACACCGGGCACGACGGGTGGGAGCGCCGCGCGATCGGGCCGGGCGCGCACGGGATGCGGGTCTATGACTGGACCGCGGTTGCGCTGGCCATCGACGGCCTCCCGGCGGGTTGGGGGCACTGGCTGCTGGTGCGCCGCCAGACCGAGCCCGCAGAGGGCAAGACCATCCGTGAGCTGGCGTTCTACCGCTGCGCCGCCCCGGCGAACACGCCGCTGCGCGACCTCGTTCGAGTCGCCGGGGCGCGGTGGGCGATTGAGGAATGCTTCCAGACCGCGAAGAACGAGGCCGGCCTCGACCACTACCAAGTCCGCTCCTACCGAGCCTGGCACGCCCACATCACCCTGGCCATGCTCACCGCGGCCTACCTCGCCGTCACCCGCGCCGCCGAACACGCACGCGAGGCCGAAAAGGGGGATCCTCAGCCAGCCGGCGCGCATTGATTCAGCTGTCGGGCAACGAGATCCGCCGTCTCCTCGCCGCGCTCGCCTTCACCCCGCTCACCTGCATCGACCACGTCATGCACTGGTCGACCTGGCGCCGTGAACGCCAACAACAGGCCCGCGACTGCCACTACCGCCGACGCGGCGAACGACCCCCGAGCTGATCAACTGCCGTTGCAGTACTAGACCGACCGCAGGTCGAGCTCCAGCTCGGCCGGGCCGTCGTCGCCGACGGTCACCGGGATGCCCCAGTCCTGCTGGTAGCGGTGGCAGGCGGCGAACCCGTCCGACGGGTCGTCGCAGGCCGCCGCGGTCACCGCGACCTGCAGCACCCCGGCGCCGACGGACGGGTCCAGACGCAGCTCGCGGGTCAGCCCGGTCGCGGTGCCGCCGCCGCCCCGCAGCAGCGACGGCGGGTCGGCGACCACGGTCAGCGACGTCGGGTCGCCGTAGCGGTCGTCGAGGTGCTGGCCGGTGGGCGGGGTGAACCCGATCCGCAGCGTCACGTCCGGGGCGAGCGTCGTCGGGGTACGCCGGACGACGTGGGCGTCGCCGGCCACGAGCGACCCGGCCGGGACGGGCAGCCGCACCAGCCGGTGCGCCGCGGACTCGACGACGACCAGTGTCTCGCCGTCGACGAGCAGGTCCGACGGTTCGGCGAGCCCCTCGGCCAGCGTCGAGACCCGGTTCGTGGCCGGGTCGAACCGGCGCACGGCACCGTTGTAGGTGTCGGCGACGGCGACCGAGCCGTCGGGCAGCACGGTCACCCCGAGCGGGTGCTGCAGCAGCGCCTGCGCGGCCGGGCCGTCGCGGTGCCCGAACTCGAACAGCCCCTGCCCGACGGCCGTCGCGACCGCGGCCCCGGGGCCGTCCCCGATCCGTCGCAGCGCGGAGATCTCGGAGTCGGCGACCCACAGCGTCCCGTCGGGGCCCACCGCGAGCCCGGAGGGCTGGGCGAAGAACGCCTCGTCGAACGCCCCGTCGCGCAGCCCCTCGGTGGTGGTCCCGGCCAGCACCCGGGCCTCGCCGGTGGCGGGGTCGAGGGTCCACAGCTGGTGCGGGCCCGCCATGGCGACGACGACCGTGCCGCCCCACCACGCGAGGTCCCACGGCGAGGACAGCAGCGTCGACGTGGCGCCCACCGCGACCCGCTCGCGCAGCTGCTCACCGGTCCCGGCCAGGGTGGACACGGTGCCGTCGGCCAGGTCGACCCGCCGGACCGCGTGGTTGACGGTGTCGGCGACCAGGACGGCGTCGCCGGAGGGGAGGACCAGCAGCCCCTGCGGCTCGGAGAACCGCGCCGCCGACGCCGCGCCGTCGGCGAACCCGCGCTCCCCGGCCCCGATCCGCCGCACCTCGGTCTCCAGGTCGCCCGCCAGCTCGACGAGCTGGTGGTGGGCGGTGTCGGACACGAGGAACGTGCCGCCGGGCAGCGCGACGGCCGAGCCGGGGAAGCGCAGCGCGGTGTCCGGCGCGGGCGGCGGGACGTACGGGTCGTCCCCGCGGCGCAGCCGGTCGCCGTGCGTGGCGACCAGCTCCCGGACCAGCGCGGCCAGGCCGGGGCCGTGGCCCTCGCCCGCCATCCGGGCGACGACGAACCCGTCCGGGTCGACGACGGCCAGGGTCGGCCAGGCGCGGGCGGCGTAGGCGTCCCAGGTGGTGAGCTCGGGATCGTCGAGGACGGGGTGGGTGACGTCGTAGCGCTCCACCGCGGCCTCGACGGCGGCCGGGTCCGCCTCGTGCACGAACTTCGGCGAGTGCACCCCGATGATCGTCAGGACGTCGCCGAACTCGGCCTCCAGGGGCCGCAGCTCGTCGAGCGCGTGCAGGCAGTTGACGCAGCAGAACGTCCAGAAGTCGAGCACCACGATCCGCCCGCGCAGCCCGGCGAGGGTCACGTCCTCGCCGCCGGTGTTGAGCCACCGCCGTCCGCGCAGTTCGGGCGCCCGCACCTTCATCCGTTCACCAGCAGTCACACCGGCCCCAACGACGGACCGGCGCGCGCGTGTTCCCCGGCCACGCCACACTGACCGTCATGCCGGAGCTGCCCGAGGTGGAGAACGCACGCACCGTCCTCGCCGAGGCCGTCGGCCGCACGATCACCGCCGTCGACGACCGCGACGACTGGGTCTGCCGCCCGCACCGGCCCGGTGACATCGCCTCGGCGCTGAAGGGCGGGCGGCTCACCCGGGCGAACCGGATCGGCAAGACCATGTGGTGCGACACCGAGACCGCCGACGGCGAGGCGGGGCCCGCGCTCGGCGTGCATCTCGGGATGGGCGGACGGATCGTGGTCACCGACTCCGACGGTGAGCGCATCGGCGGCGGCCCCGCCCGCCTCGACCGGCAGCCGCGCAAGGCCGAGTGGGACCGGTTCACCCTGACCTTCGACGACGGCGGGCAGCTCCGGCTGTTCGACAAGCGCCGTCTCGGCCGGGTCCGGCTCGACCCCGACCTGTCCGGCCTCGGACCCGACGCCGAGGGCATCGACCCCGCCGAGTTCCGCGAACGCCTGCTGCGCGGCACGTCGGCGGTGAAGGCCCGGCTGCTCGACCAGTCCGTGCTGGCCGGCGTCGGGAACCTGCTGGCCGACGAGACACTGTGGCAGGCGAGGATCTCGCCGACGGCCCCGGTCCGCGACCTGACCCGCGCCGACCTGGATCGGCTGCACCGCGACCTCGGCCGCGCGCTGGAGCGGGCCATCGCCCACGGCGGCGTCCACACCGGTGAGGTCGTCGAGCACCGGCGTCCGGGCGGGCACTGCCCGCGCTGCGGGACGGAGATGGTGCACGGGACCGTCGGCGGGCGGTCGACCTGGTGGTGCCCGCGGGAGCAGGTCTGAACCCGGGCGGAGCGACCGCACGTGCCCGCCCCGTCCCCACGGCCGGACGTGACGTCGGCGAGCTCGCTCACCGGGTACGCGAATCCCGCGGTTCCGTCCTCCCGGGAGCCGTGCACAATCACCCCATGCCGGACGCGTCCGACACCGCTCTGCTGTACGTCGACCGCGGCCTCGTGCGCGCCGACGACACCCCACCCGACCCCGGGGTCCAGCGCCGGGCCCACCTCCTGGCCCGGACCGCCCGCGGGGTCCGGTGGGCGGTCCCCGCGCTGCTGCTCGTCGTGCTGGTGCTCGCGTTCACCCCGGTGGCGGGCGCGGCGTTCTGGGCGACGGCGGTCGTCGTGCTGGTCGCGGTGGTGGCCGCGGTGCTGCTGCTGACCCGCGCCGCCGCCGTCGCCCAGGCCACGGCGGGACTCCCGGTGCCGATCGAGATCACCGGGAAGGTCGCGACCGCGACGCGTGCCGTGCTCGCGATGACCGGTGCGCTGCGCACGCACCGGAAGGCCGCGGGCGCCGCCGAGGGGGTCGCGCTGCTGCGGCAGTGGACGACGGCGACGGAGGCACTGCGCGCGGCGTGGCTGCGCGAGGACATCGGTGCCTGGCACGACCACGCCCGCACCCTCGCCGCGGCGGGGGAGCGGGCCACGCGCGTCACCGGCGCCCTGACCGGCGCCGGGACACCGGACGCCGACCCCGGGGCCTGACCGGCGCCGGTGGCCGGGTCAGGCCGCGGTGACGTCCCGTCGCCGGGTCCGCCGGTAGAGGACCAGCGACAGCACCGTCACCCCGGTGAACGCGAGCGCCGCCCCGAGCGTCCATCCGGCGAGCACGTCGGACAGCCAGTGCACACCCAGGTAGATGCGGGTGAACCCGACGGCTCCGGCCCACAGCACCGCGAACGCGGTGAGCAGCACCCGGCCGCGCGGGCGCAGTACCGGCCACAGCACGAGCACCAGCGCCGTCCAGGCGGCGGCGACCATCGTCGCGTGTCCGGAGGGCAGGGACTCGTTCGCGATGAAGGTGACCTGCAGGTCCGCGGGTGGGCGGGCCCGGTCGAGCAGCTGCTTGATCACCGTGAACACCACGCTCGCGACGAGCGGCACCGCGGCCAGGCACAGCCCCTCGGCGGCCCGGCCGCGCAGCGCGAGCACGGCCGCGCCGACCAGGGCGACCGCGGTGCTGCCGACGGTGTTCCCGAGCTCGGTGACCACCAGCGCCACCACCGTGACCCCCGGGATCCGGTCCGCGGCGAGTCCGATCGCGGTCTCGGTGTCACCGCTCTGCAGCACCCCCGTCGCTGCCAGGGCGATCAGCACCCCGGCGAGCAGGAGCAGGGCCGCAGCGACCGGACCGGTGACGCGGGCCCGCAGCGGGGCCGACCGTGGATCGTTCACCGGGCGATTCTCGCCCGGCGGGACGGGGCCCCGCCGGGCGAGGGGTCTCAGCGACCGCGCCAGGCGCGGTAGCGACCGATCAGCGCGGCGGTGGACGCGTCGAGACCGGACTCGGCGGCGTCCGGCGGGTTCGCGCCGTAGAGCGCGGGCCCGAACTGCTTGGCCATGACCTTGCCGAGCTCGACCCCCCACTGGTCGAAGGAGTCGATGCCCCAGATCGTGCCCTCGACGAAGGTGACGTGCTCGTAGAAGGCGATGATCTGCCCCAGCACCGACGGGGTCAGCTTCTCGGCCAGGACCGTCGACGACGGCCGGTTGCCCGGCATCACCTTGTGCGGCACGACGTCGGCCGGGGTGCCCTCGGCCTCGATCTCCGCGGCGGTCTTGCCGAACGCCAGCGCCGCGGACTGGGCGAACAGGTTCGCCATGAACAGGTCGTGGGAGTCGGCCGCGTCCTCGCCGGGCAGGTCGTGGTGCGGACGGGCGAAGCCGATGAAGTCGCACGGCACGAGCCGGGTGCCCTGGTGCAGCAGCTGGTAGAACGCGTGCTGGCCGTTGGTGCCCGGCTCGCCCCAGAAGATCTCGCCGGTGGTCGTGGTGACCGGGGTGCCGTCACCGCGCACCGACTTGCCGTTGGACTCCATGGTGAGCTGCTGCAGGTAGGCCGGCAGCCGGTGCAGGTACTGCGAGTACGGCAGCACCGCGCGGGTGTCGGCGCCGAAGAAGTTCGAGTACCAGACGCCGAGCAGCCCGGAGATCACCGGCAGGTTCTGCTCGAGCGGGGTGTGGCGGAAGTGCTCGTCCATGGCGTGCATGCCGGCGAGGAACTCCGCGAAGTGCTCGCGGCCGATCGCGCACATCAGCGACAGGCCGATCGCCGAGTCCACCGAGTAGCGCCCGCCCACCCAGTCCCAGAACCCGAACATGTTGTCGGTGGAGATGCCGAACTCCGCCACCTTCTCGGCGTTCGTGGAGACCGCGGCGAAGTGCTTCGCGACCGCTCCGGTGTCGTCCGTCCCAAGCCCGGACAGCAGCCAGGACCGCGCGTTGCGGGCGTTGGTGAGCGTCTCCTGCGTGGTGAACGTCTTCGACGAGACGACGAACAGGGTCGTCGCCGGGTCGAGGTCGCGGGTCTTCTCGTACAGGTCGGTCGGGTCGATGTTGGACACGAACCGGCACTCGAGGTCGCGCTGGGCGTAGTCCCGCAGCGCCTCGTAGGCCATGACCGGGCCCAGGTCGGAGCCACCGATGCCGATGTTGACCACGGTGCGGATCCTCTGCCCGGTGAACCCGGTCCACGCCCCGGAGCGGACGGCGTCGGTGAACTCGCCCATCCGGTCCAGCACGGCGTGCACGTCGGCGACGACGTCCTGGCCGTCGACGGTGAGCGACGCGTCCCGCGGCAGCCGCAGGGCCGTGTGCAGGACCGCCCGGTCCTCGGAGGTGTTCACGTGCTCACCGGTGAACATCGCCTCGATGCGCGCGGGCAGTCCGGCCGCGCGCGCCAGGTCCGTCAGCAGACCGACGGTGTCTCGGGTGATGCGGTGCTTGGAGTAGTCGAGCACCAGGTCGGCGCCGGTGGCGGTGAGGGCGGCGGCGCGGTCGGGGTCGTCGTCGAACAGCGACCGCAGGTGTCGGGGTTCGACCTCCGCCGCGTGCTCGGTCAGCGCCGTCCATTCCGTGGTCGCCGTGATGTCGTGGCTGTTCGTGTCGGACACGCGGCCATCATGGCGCAGCACCCCGGCGCGAGCGCGCCGGCACGAGCCGGGGCGCGTCGCTGGGCCGCTCGGGCGAACCGCCCGTCGTACGCGACGATCCGCGGGACGAGCGGCACGTCCGGAACGCCGGGCTGCACGACGTGACGACCGTCGGTGACCCCCTGCGGAGTGGTCGTCGAACCACTGCGACATACGGGTGATGGCCGCCCGGAAGGTGCGACCCTCCGTGCTCGTGACCTGCGGTGATGCGCCCGTGCGGCGACCGCTCGTCCGGTCGTACCGCGTGACGCACCGGCCGCAGCGCTCCCCGGTCGGGTGACCGGCTGTCCGGTGCGCCTCGTCGCGCCGTGCGGCCATTTCGTCGCGCAGAGTTGCTGAACTCGGCGGAGTAGCACGTTCGTGCGCTTAGGTCTTGTGCATTCCGTGGTGACGAGCTCACCCGCGGTGACCAACTCGCTCCTGGAGGAACCGTGTACCGCTCCCTGACCGGAACCCCGCGCGACGTCGCGCTGCTCGTCGCCCGTCTGCTGCTGGCCTACATCATGGTCATGCACTCGTGGAAGAAGATCGACGCCGGTCTGTTCGACACCGCCGCCGTGTTCGCGAAGTTCGGCATCCCGCTGGCCATCGGCGCGGCGTCGTTCACGATCGTGGTCGAGCTCGTGTTCTCGCTGTCGGTCGCCCTCGGTGTCCGCATGGTCGTCCCCGGTGCACTGATGACCTTCGTGATGGCCGGCGCGATCTGGTTCGTCCACGGCAAGAACGGCCTGTTCATGGCCGACAACGGCTGGGCGCCGGTCGGCACGATCATCTGCGCCACGCTGATCCTCATGTCCAGCGGCCCGGGCCGGTTCAGCGTCGACGAGCTCCTGGCCCGCCAGGCGGCCCGCCGCATGGAGCAGACCCAGGCGATCCCGCGCCAGACCGTCTCGGTCTGACCCGTACCTCCCGGCCCGCCCGCGCGCCCCGGAGCCGGCCGGGCCGGTGATCCTCCTACCGGCCCGGCCGGCGAGCGCGACCACGGCCCGCACCCCGACGCCACGGGGTGCGGGCCGTTCGCACGTCCGGCGCTAACCTCCGCGGGTGAGCCAGGAGCCGACGACCGAGAAGCGGGCCCTGCCCCGGCTGACCGCGATCCGGTACGTGACCCCGCTGCGCGAGGGCGGGTCGCTGCCCGGACTGATGGAGGCCGACGACCTCGGCACCTACGCGGTGAAGTTCACCGGCGCCGGGCAGGGCCGTCCGGTGCTGGTCAACGAGATCGTCGCCGGGGAGCTCGCCCGCGCGCTGGGCCTGCCCGTCCCGCGGATCGCGACGATCGTCGTCGACGGGACGCTCGGGCGCACCGAGCCCGACGAGGAGGTCCAGGAGCTGCTCCGGAACTCCGACGGGCTCAACCTCGCCGTCGACTTCCTGCCGGGGGCGCTCGACCTGGACCCGGTCGCGTTCGACGTCGGGCCCGGGTTCGCCGGGCGGGTGCTCTGGTTCGACGCGCTCGTCGGGAACGTCGACCGCTCCTGGCGCAACTCGAACATGCTGCTCTGGCACCGCAGGCCCTACCTGATCGACCACGGCGCGACGCTCACCTTCGCCCACGACTGGTCGGCCGCGTCGCGGTTCGCCCACCGTCCGTTCGACGCCGGCGACCACGTGCTGCTCGGTGCGCACCCCGACCTCGACTCCGCCGACGCCGCGCTCGCCCCGCAGGTCACCCCGGCCCTGCTCGACGAGGTGCTGGCACTCGTCCCCGACGAGTGGATCGCCGACGTCGACGGCGTCGGCGGTCCCGACGCCGTCCGTGCCGCCTACGCCGAGGCCCTGCTGGCCCGGGTCGCGGCACGCGGGGACTGGTTGCCGGGCGTCGCCGCGACGGTGGCCGCGGGCAGACCCCGGCCGGTCGACCGGGCGCCCCGCCGTCCACCGTGGCTGCGGATCGGTGGCGTCGGCGGCGGGGAGGGCCGGTGAGCGACCTCGTCCCCTACGAGTACGCGCTGCTGCGGGTCGTGCCGCGGGTGGAACGCGGGGAGTCGATGAACGCCGGGGTGCTGCTGCACTGCCGGGCCCGCGACGTCCTCGCGGTGCGCGTCCACCTCGACCGTGCCCGGCTGGCCGCGCTCGACCCGACCGCCGACGCCGACGCCGTCGACGAGCTGCTGGCGACCGTGGCCGCGGTCGCCGCGGTGCCCGAGCCGCCGCGGTCGGACCGGCACGCCACCGGCGCGCTGGCCGCCCGCGGCCCCGGCGCGGGGGAGGACATCGGACGCCGTTTCCGGCGCCTCACCACCGCCCGCAGCACCATCGTGTGCCCCGGCCCAGTGCACACCGGGCTCACCGCGGACCCGGCCGCGGAGGCCGAACGCCTGCTGGCCCGGCTCGTCCTGCCACCGTCCTAGGAGCGGACGCCTCGGCCGGTGCCGGGAAACCCAGGGCCGTGCCGCCGGGGCCGCCGGTGCCACTGGTCGCGCGGTCCGGCCCGGAGGACGTGCCGGTGTTCTCCGTCCGGGGGCTGGTCGGCGCGGGGGCGATCATGTTGCATCGGGGGATGACCGACGCACACGACGGGGTGGACCCGGTCGCCCTGACCCGCTGGCTGGCGGCCGAGGTGCCGCAGGTCGAGCTCGGCGACGGCCCGGTGGCCGTGGAGCGGATCTCCGGCGGACACTCCAACCTCACCTTCCGGGTCACCGACGCCCGCGGCACGCCGTACGCACTGCGCCGCCCACCGACCGGGGGTGTGCTCGCCACCGCGCACGACATGGGCCGGGAGTGGCGCTTCCTGACCGCACTGGCCGGCACCGCGGTCCCGGTGCCGGAGCCGGTCGCCCTCTGCACGGACACCGCGGTGCTCGGCGCCGGCTTCTACCTGATGGGCTGGGTCGACGGTGTCGTCCCGGGGGACCGCGCCGCGGGCGAGGCCGTCCCCGAACCGGAACGGCGGGCCTGCGGTCTCGACACCGCCGAGGTGCTCGCCGCACTGCACTCCGTCGACCCCACCGAGGTGGGGCTCGCCGACCTGGCGCGGCCCGGCCGCTACCTGGAGCGGCAGCTGCGCCGCTGGCACCGGCAGGCGCACGCCGGCGCGTTCACCGACCTCGCCGCGCTCGACGCCGCGCACGCCGCACTGGTCGAGGCGATGCCGCCGGAGCCGTCCGACGGTCCGCGGATCGCGCACGGCGACTACCGGCCGGGCAACCTGTCGTTCCGCGGCGGCCGGATCACCGGTGTCTTCGACTGGGAGCTGGCGGCCCTGGGGGAACCGCTGGCCGACCTCGGGTGGCTGCTGGCGTCCTGGGAGCGTCCCGGCGACACCCTGCCGGCGATCACCAGCGGCCCGACCGCGGCGCCCGGCTGGCCCGACCGTGACCTCGTCGCCGCCCGCTACGCCGCCCGCTCCGGGCGGGCGCTGGACCAGCTGCCGTACTGGGTGGCGTTCGCGCACTGGCGCTGCGCCTGCATCGGGGCCGGGGTCTGGACGCGGTACGCCCAGGGCAACATGGGCTCAGGCGCCGAGTCGGGGGAGGCCCTGGAACGCCGTGGCGAGCGGGTGGTCGCCGACGCGGAGGCCGCACTCGCCGCGTTGCGCCGCGGGCGGACGGGGCGTCGTCGCGGGGCGTAGTCTTCTGCCCACCACAGGTGATCACCCGGCGCGGGTGGTCACCGCCGCGCGGCGCCGCACCGACGCCGCGCACGGCCCGTCCGCGACCGGGGGAGTACGACGATGTCCGAGGCCGACGACCGCACCCGAGAGATGAGCCGGGAGACCGCCCGGCCGCGTCCCCGCAGCGGGGTGAACCCCGGCCGGCTGTGGGCCGGCGGTGTGGCGACGGCGGTGACCGCCGCGCTGATCGCCCTGGTGGGGCTGCTGATCCTGCAGGTCCTGCTGCAGATCCCGTACCTGGCCCCGGCCGTCTCCGAGCCGCTCGACGGGTGGGCCGCGGCGCAGAGCCTCGCGAGCTGGGCGGCGGTCGCCGGTCTCGCGGCCACCGGCCTCGCGCACCTGCTGCTGGTCGCGGTGCCCAGCCCCATGTCCTACTTCGGCTGGATCGCCGGGCTGCTCACCGCGCTGGCCGCGGTGTCGCCGCTGATCCTCACCGAGCAGCCCTGGACGGTCCGCATCGCCACCGCGGTGATCCACCTCGTCATCGGGATGTCGATCATCAGCCTGGTGACGACGACGGTCACCAGCGCCACCAACCGGGCCTGAGCTCAGACGTCGACGGGGACCCGGGCGTCGCCCAGGCGGACCGGCAGCGTCCGGTAGCCGCGCAGCACCCGGGTCCCGCGCAGCTCGGCGGGGCCGTCGGCACGCAGGTCGGGGTAGCGGTCGAACAGCGCCCGGAGCCCGACCTCGCCCTCCATCTTCGCCAGTGCCGCACCCAGGCAGTAGTGGATGCCCTGGCTGAACGCGACGTGGCGGTCAGCCCCCTCGCGCCCGACGTCGAAGCGGGCCGGGTCGGCGAACACCTCCGGGTCCCGGTTCGCACCGCCGAGGTGGGTGACCACCAGCGCGCCCCGCTCGACCGGGAACCCGCACACCTCGGTGTCGCGGGCGGCGACGCGCGCGGTCCGCTGGACGGGGGAGTCGTAGCGCAGGATCTCGTCGGCGGCGTTCGGCCACAGTGCCGGGTCGGCCTGCAGCCGGGCGAGCTCGTCGGGGTGGGTCAGCAGCAGGCGGGTGCCGTTGCCGATCAGGTTGACCGTCGTCTCGAACCCAGCGGCGAGCAGCAGCATCGCCAGCGACAGCAGCTCGTCGTGGGTGAGCCGGCCCTCCTCCTCGTCGTAGGTGGCGACCAGGGAGGACAGGATGGAGTCGTTGGGCTCGCGGCGCAGCCGCTCGAAGTGCTCGGCCATCCACTCGGTGAGCGCGTCGATGTCGCGCTCGGACCGGCGGAACTTCGCGTAGTCCAGTCCCATGTCCAGGGAGTAGGCCCCGCCGGCGCCCCACTCGAGGAACTGCTCCCGCATCTCCACCGGAGCGCCGAGCATCTCGGTGATGACCGTGGCCGGCAGCAGCGAGGCGTAGCCGGAGATGACGTCGGTGCGCCGGTCGGCGCCGGCCCGGGCCTCGAGGTCCGCGAGCAGCTGCGCCGCGATCTCCTCGGTGCGTCCGCGCAGCGATGAGATCGCCTTGGCACTGAACGAGCGGGTGACCAGCTTCCGGATCCGGTTGTGGTCCGGCGGGTCGATCGCCAGCAGCGACGGCGGTTCGGCCGGCCCGAGCGGCCAGGTCCCGCCCGCCGCGAGCAGCGCGCGCAGCAGGCCCGGGGCGTTCTCCGGCATGCGCATGCCCACGCAGAAGTCGGGGCTGCGCAGCACCTCGGTGGTGATCTCGTGGTCGACCGTGGTCCAGGTCAGGGCCGAGCGCACCATCCGGCCCTGACCACGGATCTGCTCGTAGGCCGGGTACGGGTCCCGGACCACCTCCGGGCTGATGATCATGTGGGCGCCCAGGTCGCCCTTGCCCGCCTGGCGGGTCACCTCCTGGCGCATCGCCCCGTGCCGCAGCACCCACCGGATCCACCGTCGTACGCCTCGCGATGCCGCCATGCCGGCCTCCCCGCCTCGTCGTCGAGCTCGAATCCGAAGCTACCAGGGGTAAGTTACCGCGGGTAGGCGCGTTTCGCCGCCCCGGCGGGGGGTGGCCCCGGTGTCACCGGGTACCAATGACGGGTGACCGCCGTCGGGGAGCCGCGCCTGCTCGCGGTCAGTGACCTGCATCTGCGGTACGCGGAGAACGGTGACATCGCCGCGGGGCTGCGCCCGTCGCACCCGGGCGACTGGCTGATCGTCGCAGGTGACGTCGACGAACGGATCGAGAGCGTCGTCGCGACGCTCGCCGCGCTGCGCGACCGCTTCGCCCGGGTGCTGTGGACACCGGGCAACCACGAGCTCTGGACCCGCGCCAAGAATGTCCGGGCCGACTCGGTCGAGCGGCTCTCCGGTGTCGCCCGCTACGACGAGCTGGTCCGCCGCTGCCGGGAGATCGGGGTGCTGACCCCGGAGGACGCGTGGCCGGTGTGGGACGGGCCGGGCGGACCGGTCGTCGTCGCGTCGCTGTTCGTGCCCTACGACTACTCGTTCCTGCCCGCCGGCACCTCGACCCCGGAGGAGGGGCTGGCCGCGGCCCACGCCGCGGGTGTCGTCTGCACCGACGAGTACCTGCTCCACCCGGACCCGTACGCGACGCGGGCGGAGTGGTCCGCGGCCCGGGTGGCCGCCACCGTCGCCCGCCTCGACGCGCTCGACCCGGACCTGCCGACCGTCCTGGTGAACCACTGGCCGCTGGTCCGCGAGCCCTGCGACGTCCTGTGGTACCCGGAGTTCGCGCTCTGGTGCGGGACGACGGCGACGGCGGACTGGCACCGCCGCTACCGGGCCCGGGCGGTCGTGCACGGTCACCTGCACATCCCGCGCACGGTCACCGTCGACGGCGTGCCGTTCGTCGAGGTGTCGCTGGGCTACCCGCGGGAGTGGCGACGCCATTCCGAACGGGTCGGCGGGCACTTCCCGGACCAGTTGCCGCGCACGGTGTCGCCTGCATCATAGTTAGGCAAGGCTTACCTTGCTATAGCCTCGGGGTCCGTCGACACCCGAGGAGAACGATGACTGCGCTGCGCGTCGCCGTGATCGGTGCCGGTCCGGCCGCCGTCTACACCGCCGACACCCTGCTGAAGTCCGACGCCGACGTCACCGTGGACCTGTTCGAGAAGCTGCCCGCACCGTTCGGGCTGGTCCGCTACGGCGTCGCCCCGGACCACCCGCGGATCAAGCAGATCGTGCACGCCCTGCACCGCGTGCTGGACCGCCCCGGTGTGCGGCTGTTCGGCAACGTCCACGTCGGGACCGACATCACCCTGTCCGACCTGCGCGAGCACTACGACGCGGTCGTCGCGGCCACCGGCTGCGAGCGGGACCGGGACCTCGACGTCCCCGGGATCGACCTGCCGGGCAGCCACGGTGCCGCCAGCTTCGTGCAATGGTACGACGGCCACCCCGACGTACCCCGGGACTGGACGCTCGACGCGTCGTCGGTCGCGGTGATCGGTGCCGGGAACGTGGCCCTGGACGTCGCCCGGATCCTGGCGAGCACCGCCGAGGACCTGGCGAGCACCGAGATCCCGGACTCGGTCCACGCCGGGCTCTCCCGCAACCCGGCCACCGACGTGCACGTGTTCGCCCGTCGCGGGATCGCCCACGCCCGGTTCAGCCCGATGGAGCTGCGCGAGCTCGACCACGTCCCGGGTGTCGAGGTGATCGTCGACCCGGCCGACGTCGAGTTCGACGACGTCGCCGCCGCCGAGGTCCGCTCCGCCAAGCACGTCGAGATGGTGGTGCGGACCCTGCAGGGGTGGGCGCTGCGCGACCGGCGCGGCGATCCGCGCCGGGTGCACCTGCACTTCCTCTCGCGCCCCGAGCGGATCCTCGGCACCGACCGCGTCGAGGGCATCCGGATCGAGCGCACCGAGTACACCGGCCACGGCGACGTCCGCGACACCGGCCGGTTCACCGATTTCCCGGTCGGTGCGGTCTACCGGGCGATCGGCTACACCGGCTCGCACCTGGCCGATCTGCCGTTCGACCACGAGCACGGCGTGCTGCCGCACCGCAAGGGGCGGGTGCACGACATCGACGGCCAGGAGCTGCCCGGCGTTTACGCCGTCGGCTGGATCAAGCGCGGACCGGTCGGGCTGATCGGGCACACCAAGGGCTGCGCGTCGGAGACCGTCGCAAGCCTGCTGGCCGACGCCCCGCAGCTGCCCCGGGCCCCCCGCCGCGATCCGGCGGAGGTCGAGGCGCTGCTGGAGCGCCGGGGCGTGGCCTACACGACCTGGAGCGGCTGGCTCGCGCTCGACAAGCACGAGCGCAGCCTCGGCGAGGCGCGCGGCCGCGAGCGGACGAAGGTCGTGCCGCGCGAGGACATGGTGGAGATCAGCAGAACGGGATGACCCTCCGGCCCACGACGCCGGATGCCGGGGTGGGTGGTCGCGGAACTCCGCGGCCGCCCACCCGATCACTCCCGCGGCTCCCGCGGCGCGGGCAGTGCCCGCGGGGGCCGGCGGCCGACCGGTTCGCGCCGTCCGCGCTCCCGGGACGGGACGAACAGCCACAGCACCCACACTCCCGGGCCGCTGGCCAGCAGGATCGCGGTGGCCAGCCACCCGTCGCGCCACAGGGCGCCGGCGACGAGCCAGCCCGCGATCCACACCGCCATCGCGACGAGCCGGATCCGGATGCGACGACCGTGCTCGACCGCCAGCGGCTCGGTCAGGTCGGTGACGACCTGGACCCGTTCGCGACGGCGGCGCATGCCGGCGACGCTACGCGGGGTCAGCCGCGCGTGCGCTCCCCGAAGCGGCGGCGGAACTTCTCGACCTGGCCGGCGGCGTCGAGCACCCGCGCGTTGCCCGTCCAGAACGGGTGCGACGCCGAGGTCGTGTCCACCTTGATCAGGGGATAGGTGTTCCCGTCCGACCACTCGACGGTCTCGCGCGAGGTTTCGGTCGACCGGGTCAGGAACTCGTCGCCGGTGGACGTGTCGCGGTAGACGACCGGGCCGTACGGGGGGTGGATGCCGGGCTTCACGGTGTTCCTCCTGCGTCGCGGGTGTTACCGTCATAGTAATCGACAATGATTACTGTTTACAGGAAGGGGTGCCGGTGGACGGGTTCACGGTGGTCCGGTGCGGGGCCTGTGCCCACGCGCCGTCGGGATTCGACGAGGACGCGCACGGCACCGTCGCGGCCCTGCCCGGCATCGACGAGGTGCTGGTGGAGGGCCTGCGCGCGGTGGTGCAGGACAGCGCCCACGGGGTGCTCGTGACCACCGGGTGCCGGCTCGGGCCGGGCGTCTGTGCGGTCCGCCGGCCCGGGCTGATGCTGCTGGTGCAGGCCTGCGACGCGACCCGCACCCGTCCCGAGTCGCCGGTGGTCGCGGTCGGCCCGGTCCGCAGCACCGACGACGTCCGCGCGGTGACCCGCTGGCTCCAGGACGGCGCGCCCGACCCGCAGGCACTGCCCGCACGGCTGCGTTGCGCGATCACCCCGGAGACGGCTCGGGGCTGATGCCTGCCTCTCCGAGAGGCCGGGCCCGCCGCTCCGTCTTGCAAGGAACCTTGCCGATCGGCAATCTGGCGGTGTGGACGACACCGGACGCGACGTGCTCGCCGGGGTGGGCCCGCGGCTGCGGGACCTGCGCCGTCGCCGCGGCGCCACCCTCGACCAGCTCGCCGCGGAGACCTCCCTGACCGCGAGCACGCTGTCCCGGCTGGAGACCGGAAAGCTGCGGCCGACGCTGGAGCAGCTGCTGCCGCTGGCCCGGGCCCACGGGGTCCCGCTCGACGACCTGGTGCAGGCACCACCGACCGGCGATCCCCGCATCCACCTGCGCCCGGTGCGTCACCGCGGGCTGGTGTTCGTCCCGCTGACCCGGCGCGGTGGTGGGGTCCAGGCCTTCAAGGTGATCTACCCTCCGGCGGCCGCGTCCGCGACGACCGCCCTGCAGACCCACGAGGGCTACGAGTGGTTCTACGTCCTCGACGGCCGGGTGCGGCTGGTCCTCGACGACACCGAGCACCTCCTCGACCCCGGCGAGGTCGTCGAGTTCGACACCGGCACACCGCACTGGATCGGCAGCGCCGACGACCGGCCCGCCGAGACGCTCGCGCTGTTCAGCCTGCAGAGCGAGCACGCACACCTCAGCCACGGCGCAGCGGGTCCGGGCCGCCACTGAGCCCGGTCCGCCCACTTTCTCCCTCGCGCGGCCGGGGCGTGGTCGGGCAGGGTCGGGGTGTGAGCACCCTGCGCCGGGACCCGATGCCGTTGCGCGGCCGGACCGCGCTCGTGACCGGCGGTGGCCGTCGCGGCGGGATCGGGCACGCGACCGCCTGCCGGCTCGCCGCGTACGGCGCGGCCGTGGTCGTGCACCACTTCGCCCCGCACGACGCGGCGCAGCCGTGGGGCGCCGACGACGTCGACGACGTGCTGGCCGAGGTGCGGACGCACGCGACGGCGCCCGTCGCCGGGGTGCACGCCGATCTCGCCGACCCGTCCGCGCCGCAGCGGCTGCTCGACACCGCCCGTGAGCTCGCCGGGCCGGTGGATCTGCTCGTCGCCAACCAGGCGCTGTCGGGGTCCGACGGCCCGCTGGGGGAGCTGTCCGTGGAGCTGGACCGGCACTGGGCGGTCGACGCGCGTGCCTCGATCCTGCTGGTCCAGGCGTGGGCGAACGCGCACGACGACACCCGTCCCGGTGGCGCGGCCGTCCTGCTCACCTCGGGGCAGGCACGCGGGCCGATGCCCGGTGAGGTGGCCTACGCCGCGGCGAAGGCGGCCGTCGCGGGGATCACCCCGACCCTGGCCGACCAGCTCGCGGACCGGCGGCTGCGGGTCAACACGGTGAACCCGGGGCCGGTCGACACCGGCTACCTCGGCGCGGACGCGTTCCGCGAGATGGCCCCGATGTTCCCGTTCGGCCGGTTCGGTGAGCCGGACGACCCGGCCCGGCTAATCGCCTGGTTGTGCACCGACGAGGCGGCCTGGATCACCGGACAGGTGATCGACTCCGAAGGTGGGTTCGCGCGGCACCGGAACGGGTGGCGCCCCGGGTGAGGTGGAGCGGACGACGGGATTCGAACCCGCGACCCTCACCTTGGCAAGGTGATGCGCTACCAGCTGCGCTACGTCCGCATGCGCACCGTCCCCGGTGCGTGCCCGACCACGATAGCCCACCGGATCCTGGTCTCCGCGCCGCACCCCGGCGATGATCATTACTGCGCCCGGGGTGCGGGTACACCGCCGTCATGAGCGGACGGTTGGACGGGACGACGGTGATCGTGACGGGAGCGTCGAGCGGCATCGGTGAGGCGACCGCACGGGCGCTGTCGGCCGAGGGTGCGACGGTGGCGCTGCTGGCCCGGCGCCGGGAGCGGCTCGAGGAGCTGGCGGACTCGCTGCCGGGGTCGTCGGTGCACCCGGTGGACGTCGCCGACGACGACGCGCTGCACGCCGCCGTGGCGGCCGTGGTCGAGCAGCACGGCGGGCTGGACGTGCTGGTCAACAACGCCGGCGTCGGGGCCTGGGGCCCGGCGGCCGAGGCCGACGTCGCGGACTGGCGCAGGATGATCGACGTCAACCTCATGGGTGTGCTGTCGGCGACGCACGCGGCCCTGCCGCACCTGGCGTCGGCAGCCGGTGGCCCGCGCGGCGTCGCCGACGTGGTGACGATCAGCTCGGCGG
Source organism: Pseudonocardia sp. Ae717_Ps2 (assembly GCF_001932475.1). Lineage (NCBI taxonomy): Bacteria > Bacillati > Actinomycetota > Actinomycetes > Pseudonocardiales > Pseudonocardiaceae > Pseudonocardia > Pseudonocardia sp. Ae717_Ps2. The sequence continues at coordinate 3,511,352 of NZ_MCIS01000001.1, read as the reverse complement.
CCGGACGACGGGTCCCCTCCCCGCACAGCAATGTCTACGCGGCCACCAAGCACGGGGTCGGCGCGTTCTGCGAGGCGCTGCGCCAGGAGTACGCCGAACGCCACGTGCGGGTGGGCCTCGTGGAGCCCGGCCTCGTCACCTCGGAGATGACGACCTCGGATGCGCAGTACGCGCCGGACGTGACCTCGACGGGCGAGCGCGGGGTGCTGCAGCCGGCCGACATCGCCGACGCCGTCGTCTACATCGTGACCCGACCGCGGCACGTGGCGGTCAACGAGGTGCTGGTGCGGCCGGTGGAACAGGTGCGGTGACCTCGGCGCGGAGCCCGGAAACGCAGAATCCCCGGGGCCGGGATTCCGGCCCCGGGGATCCGGGACATGGTGCGCGATACTGGGATTGAACCAGTGACCCCTACCGTGTCAAGGTAGTGCTCTCCCGCTGAGCTAATCGCGCGAGGCGGCGGCGGGAATCGAACCCGCGTACAGGGCTTTGCAGGCCCTTGCCTAAGCCACTCGGCCACGCCGCCGGAAACCGGCCTGCTGTCGCGGCCCGGCAGAGCGGACGACGGGATTCGAACCCGCGACCCTCACCTTGGCAAGGTGATGCGCTACCAGCTGCGCTACGTCCGCATGTCGCACCGTTCCCGAAGCGTTTCCGCGAGTTCCCGGTGCGTTGGGAGAACAGTAGCGCACGGTCCGTGGCCGCTGTCGAGGGGATACCCGATGATCGTCTGCCCAGGTCGGCGGCGCTATGACGGCCGGAGGCGTCCGGGGGAGCGCGCTGCCGGCCTCTCGCGGGCCGTGTCGGCCATCCGGTCACGTTCGGGAAAAGCAAGATCCCCGAGGCCGACGTGCGGCCCCGGGGATCTGGGAAATGGTGCGCGATACTGGGATTGAACCAGTGACCCCTACCGTGTCAAGGTAGTGCTCTCCCGCTGAGCTAATCGCGCGTGGGAAGAGAAGTCTCCGAGCGGACGACGGGATTCGAACCCGCGACCCTCACCTTGGCAAGGTGATGCGCTACCAGCTGCGCTACGTCCGCACCGTGCACCGCGTCCCGGGCCGTGAGGCCCGTCCGCGGCGCGGTGAGAGAACATTAGCACCCGCCCCGAGGGGGGTCCGACCGCCCCCTCTCTCCACCACCGGATGTCCTCTCACGTGCGGAGACGCGCTCCGCCCGGTGGTGGGGTGCCTCGGTTCAGTCCCGGGCGGTGGTGTCCAGCAGGTCCGCGAGGGCGGCGTCGAAGTCGAGCCACGAGTACTCGGCGGCGGCGGGCACGGCGTCGTAGGTCGCCTGCAGGAACTCCGACAGCGTCGCCGCGGAGGTGGTGAACAGGGCGTGGCCCGAGGGGGAGGTGAGCTCGAGCTCGATCCGGGTCGGGTCGTCGCTCATCGGCTGCACCCGGACGTCGCCGGTGCCGGCGGAGTCGACCAGGCCGTCGCCGAGCAGGTCGCGGGCGAAGACCCAGTCGACCGTGGTGTCGTGGCCGGTCTTGAACGAGGCCTGGACGGCGTAGGGGTCGCGGCTCGTGTAGGACAGTTCGACCTTCACGGGCACGACGGGCGCGTCCGGAGCGATGAGCTCGAACATGGCCGTCGCCCGGATCGTCTTGGACTCGTCGCGCATCGGTGATCCTCTTTCGTGGGGGCGTTGCGTGGGGCGTCAGTGTGGGAACGAGAGAGAAGGCCTCGGGGTGACGGGTTCGATGCGCATGAACGTGGGTCACCGTGGGATGACCCCCGATCGAGTCACAACGGTGTAACTCACCGCGTGCGACGACAGGGCTGAACGGGGCTCGGCGCCGTCCTGGCGTGTGAGCCGCGCAGCGCAGAACGACTACTCTCGTCGGAGTCCGAACCGGAACGGGTGCGGACACCGAACACAGCAATCGTGAGGACAACGCTGGTGGCAGGCATCGCCGATCCGCCGGACCGCCCCGAGCACGGGCGGGCCGCCGGGCCTGCCGCGCGCCGTGATCCGTCACGTCGCGACGACGCCGGGGACGCGCGTCTCGTGCAACGGATCGTGTCCGGGGACTCGACCGCACTGGGCGAGCTGTACGACCGGTTCGGGCGCCAGGCCTACTCCCTCGCGCGCCGCATCTGCGCCGACGAGGGTCTCGCCGAGGACGTCGTCCAGGAGGTCTTCCTGGCCTTCTGGCGCGACCCGTCGCGCTTCGACCCCGCCAAGGGCCGGTTCGGCACCTGGCTGTTGACACTGGTGCACCACAAGTCCGTCGACGCCGTCCGCCGGGAGAGCGCCATCCGGCGTCGCACCGTCCCGGCGTCGGAGGACGGCTCGGAGTGGAACGCCCCGCCCGGGCCGGGCGCCGACGAGGGAGCCATCGGCGCGCTGGTCGCGGGCCACGTGCGTGACGCGCTCGATCAGCTGCCCGCCGACCAGCGGAAGGTCCTGGCGCTGGCGTACTACGGCGGCTACACGCAACGCGAGGTGGCCGCGATGACAGGGGTGCCGCTGGGCACCGTGAAGTCCCGCATGTTCACCGGGGTGGCCAAGCTCCGGAATCTGCTGGGCCCCGTGGTCGGGGACGCCGGGGCGGACCTGGCGGGAGGGCTGTCGTGAACGACAACGAGGGGAGGCCCTGTCCGATGAACGAGCAGACGGTCGGCTGGGCGCTCCACGCCCTCGAGCCCGACGAGGAGATCGAGGTGCTGCAGCACCTCGAGGGCTGCGACGAGTGCCGTCGGCTCGCCGCCGACGTGGCCGAGACGACCACCGTCCTCGGCGGCGCGGTGCAGCAGGTGGAACCGCCCGCGTCGCTGCGCGACGCGATCCTGGAGCAGGCCCGGAACACCCCGCAGGTCGGACGGGTCGGTGACCGGGCGCTCCCGCGCCACGCGCTGCGCGACGACGTCGCGTCCTCCGGAGCTTCGCCCGAGGGCGGGGCGCGCCCGTCGCGGTCCGAGCGGCCCACCGTCGCCGCGACACGCCCGCCGGCGGGGCCCGGACGCGGCCGCACCCGGAACGGGTGGCTGCGCCGCCCCGGTCGGGTACTGGTCGCGGCGGCCGTCGCACTCGCGGTGATCGTCAGCGGGGGAGTCGTCGTCGGGCAGATGCGGTCGATGCAGGCGGAGCGCGACGCGAGCCTCGCGCAGGCCCAGGAGATGCGCGACGTACTCTCCGCCATCGCGCAGCCCGGGACCCCGCACGCCTTCCTGTCCCCCGAGCCGGGAGGACCGATGGTCGCGGCCGTCGTGATGAAGGACGGACAGCGGGAGGTCATGCCGATGGGGCTCGACCCGAACGAGCCCGCCGACCAGACCTATGTCCTGTGGGGGCTGAACGGGGACGGAACTCCGCGGGCGATCGGCACGTTCGACGTGCGAGCGGGTCAGTCGGGACCGGTATCCGTAGAATCGCCCGACAGCGGGAGCTACGGGACATACGCCGTCTCGCTCGAGCGCGGAAGGGAGGCTCCCCACGCGCCGACCAACGTAGTCGCGGCCGGGCAGGTGGAGACCTGAGTACGACGGAGAAGAACGACGCCGGTGCTCCGGCGTCCGGGAGCACGACCTCCGGGCGCCGGTACACCGCTGTCCGCAGGAGGTACCGGCGGGCGAAGGTCCGCTACCGTGCGTTCCGGGCGGGGGTGGCCCGCAGCCCGGTGCTGGACCTGACCTACCGCATCACCATGGGGGTCCTCGGCGCCGCGATCGTCATCATCGGGATCATCGCGCTGCCCGCGCCGGGTCCCGGCTGGGCGATCATCTTCCTCGGCCTGGGCGTGCTCGCCGCCGAGTTCAGCTGGGCCCAGCGGCTCCTGCACTGGGTCCGCGTCCGCTACGACGGCTGGGTCGCCTGGATGGGCCGCCAGAACCGTGTCGTGCAGCTGCTGGTGATGACCTTGATCCTCGGCACGGTGGCGGTCTGCGCGTGGCTTTTCGGGATCTTCGCGACGGTCGGAGGCTGGGTGGGGATCCACTGGGAGTGGCTGCACTCGCCGCTGCTGCCGTTGCTCCAGCCGCCGCCCCCGCCGGTGCCCGTACCCGGATCGGAGCTGGTCACGGGCCCGCGGTGATCCACCGGTGACCCCCGTGAACGGCGGGGGGACGGGCTGTGTAGAGTTGGTTTCACCGCTGAGGGCGATTAGCTCAGGGGGAGAGCGCTTCGTTCACACCGAAGAGGTCACTGGTTCGATCCCAGTATCGCCCACAGTCAAAACCCCTGGTCACAGGCTCAGTGAGCCGGATGTGACCAGGGGTTTCGTTGTTGCGCGGGGACCCGAGTAACTAACTGAGTACCTACGTGGCCGAGTCCGGGAAGATCTTGTTCATGGCGGTGGCTCCGGTGTCGATGACGGGCCGGATCTGCTTCCGGTACACGCGCTCGGTGACCCCGCTACCGCCCGCGTGTCCGACCAGACTGGCGATCTGGTCGACCGTCATGCCGCTGTCGGAGAGCAGGGACACGAAGCTGTGGCGCAGCTCCCGCGGTGTCCACTCGGCGGCGTTCAGCCCGATCTCCTTCAACTCTGGCGCGCCGAGCACCCGGCGGAATCCTCGTCGGACGTTGGCGGCGTCCAGCTCGGTGCCAGTCTCCGAGGCGAACACCAGCCCGTTCTCCTCCCACCGGGCCCCGGCCTGATTCCGGTGCCGGGCCTGGCGACGGCGCTGCTCGCGGAGAACGTCGACGCAGCGACTCGGCAGGGCGATCGTCCGGCGTGACTTCCGGGTCTTCGTGTCGCCATCGACTCGGACCGAGCGCCAGACCTTCATATGCGGGGGAACCGGCGGGTCAGCGTCGGGCTCACCGGTCAACTCAACGTCGGTCCAGACGACGGCCCGAAGCTCCTCGGTCCGCGCGCCGGTCAGCAGGGCCAGCACCGTGTAGGCGCCGTAGGTGTTCGCAACCTCGCGTTCCAGCAGCGCCCGTGCCTGGGCGAGGGTGAGTGCCTTCGACGGCCTCCCGCTCCTGCCCTTGGGCGTGCTGCAGAGCAGCACGACGTTCCGCCGGACTCGGTCCCTGGCCTGTGCGCGTTTCACCGAGCGCAGCAAGATCGAGCGGATGTCCTGCAGAGTGCGGGTGCTCAGCTCGCGGGCCTTGCTCGCTAGCCAGCGGTCGACGTCCTCGGCCGACAGGTCCCGCAGCTTGCGGGCACCAAGCGCGGGAACGACATGCTGCTCGGCCAGAATCCGACGCGTCGTGACTGTGCTCTGGTCCCGACCGTTGAGCCCGTACGTCAGCCAGTCCTCCACAGCCTGCGCCACGGTGAACCCGGCGTCCTTGACGACGATGCCGTCTTCGTAGTCGCGAAGAAGCTGCTTGAGCTTCTTCATCGCCTCCGTCTTCGTGCGCCCGCTCGCGCGCCTCATGATCCGCTTCCCCGCGGGGGTGTATCCAACCGTCACCGCCCCGATCCATCGTTGGCGAGACTCGCTCCAGCTGAGTCCGCCGTCCCCGCGACTACGCCGACTGGCCATAGTCGGCGTCCTTCGCCTCGGCGGTGAGTAGATCGATGTAGCGGCTGATCGCAGTCGCCGGGATGAGGCGGGTCCGGCCCTCGGTAACCGAGCCGAGCCGCCCGGACCGGATCAGCTCGTAGATCACTGAGCGACTGAGTGAGAGCAGCAGCATCACCTCGGACACGCGGTAGAGCTGACGGACGGGCAGCGTCTCGGCAGTGAATTCGGGCATGGCTCAGGCACCCCCGTCAGAGTCGGTTACATCGGTTACAGCGGTTACATGCCTGGTCAGGGGCGTAACCGACGATTGGGGTGTAACCGCTACATCGGTTACAGCTGTGCCGTCGGGCAGCGGTGGGGGCGGGGGCTCGGCAGTGGGTGTAACCGATGTAGCGGTTACACCTGCGGTATCGGTTACGCCTCTGACCTGCGGCGTAACCGATGTAACCGATGTAACCGCTCCTGGAGGGTGGTCCTCGGTGAGGGCGGGGAGGTAGCGGGTGAACGCATCGGTCAGCGCTCCGGCGAGGGTGTAGCCCTTGGTGACGTGTCCGCCGACGCGGATCGAGCCGGGGCGTACCCCGTACCGGCTGAGTTCTCTGGCGAGGCGGCGGCCGTCGAGGGGGCGCCCGTCCAGGTCGGCCCAGCCGGATTCGTCGTCGGTGCAGAGCCGTCCGATGATGTCGCTGGTTGCCATCCGGTCGGTCTCGTGGGCGACGAACAGTGCCCGCAGATCAGCGAGCAGCCTCGTCCCGACCGACGTGCCGGTCTCGGTCGCCTGGCCGACGAAGTGCACCGCGGCGGCGCGTGCGGTGTCGGGCCAGTGGTCTCCGGCGAGGTCGGCGATCGCGAGCAGCGGTTCCCAGATCTCGGCGTTGCGGTCGGTGACTTGCTCGGGCATGACCGGATCGGCCCCCGCCAGGTGCTCCTCCGCGACCCTGTCCATCCACGCCGCGAGCTGCTCACGCAATGGCTGAGCTTCGGCCTCCACCCGCCGCTCCCGGAACGCCTCGACCTGCTCGTGTGGAGCCCGGCGCCGCATGTGGACGGTGACGGCGCGGGAGGTGATGGTGACTGGTACGGCACCGGCGATCCCGGCGAGCGCGACCGGGGCGAACGTCGGGAACCGCTCGACTTTCATCCGGGAGGCGTCCCCGACACAGCGCGCCACGGTCGCGGAACGCTTGTAGCCGGAGTTCAGCAGGCCTCGCAGGTCCTCGTTGTTCCCGCCGTTCTTGGCCGAGAACACGGCGTCGATCTCGTCGAACAGCAGCGAGATCGGCCCGTCGCAGAGCATCCGGAAGACAGCGGCGGTGGTGGCCGAGATGGTCATCTCCGGCTTGCGGACGAGGAACTGCGCCACCTCCAGCACACGCGTCTTCCCGGACCCGGGTTCGACGGAATCCAGGACGAGGCGCGGGGTGGTGTAGAAGTGCTCGATCGCGTGGGTGTGGGCGTACCAGAGCGCCAGCATCGGCGCGGTGTGCCGGTCGGGGAAGACCGAGAACCGGGACACGAACGCGACGACCTGGTCCAGCAGAACAGCCGGTGCGACGGCGGGCAGGTCCGGGACCGCACGCAGGCTCTGAGGCGCGGTGTTGCTCATGCCGTCCGCCGCCCTTCGGTGGTGGTGCTCGACAGGGTGGGGAGTCGGCGGGGCCGTCGGGCGCCGTAGGCCAGTCCGGACCGGATGGTGGCGGCGATGTCGGCGGTGGTGCAGTCGCACGACCCGGCGATGATGTGGCCGGCCGCAGCGGTCAGGTCCGCGGCGGCCTGGTGCTCGTCGAGGGCGCCCGCGCCGACGAGCTGGCCGAGGGCGCGGGCGGCGGTGAACACCGCGGCGTTGTGCCCCCCGCTCTCGGCCTTCTCGACCCGCCGCAACTCCGCCCTCACGACCGCGGACACGTAGGCCCCGTGGTCGCGCGGTGCCGTGGTGGGCGCCGTGGTGGGCCGCTCAGACGGCCCTGAGAGGGCCGTAGCCGAGCGAACGGACAGGTGCCAGACCATCCACCCCGGCAGGGGTGGTGGGTCGGTGTCGTCGGCGAGTTCGTAGACGCCGTTCGGGAGGCGGCTGCCGGGGGCGAGTACCTGCCCGCCGTGCCCGCGGCTGTCGAGCATCGGTCCCAACGTGCGGGCGGTGTTGCCGAGCCGGGCCGTCGGCGCGCGGAAGTACAGGTGCCGCCCGCCGGATGGGGTGGTGACGGTCCAGGTGTCGGGTAGTCCGCCGCGTCCGGCGGCCAGGGCGGTGAGGACGTCCCAGCCGTCGCGGGTCTGGTCGGCGTGGTCGGGTTTGGGGGTGTCGCAGTCGATCACGTAGAGGCCCGAGGGGCCGCAGGCGATCCCGGCGTTGTGGTGGGGGTGGGTGGTGAAGTAGTCCACGATGATCTCCGGGTTGGTGGTGGCGCGGGACTCCCACGCCGCGATGGCGGGTTGCTTACGGCTCGGTAGGACCGGGAACAGCGCCCAGCCGCGGGCGGCGAGGTCGAGCCACCCCGCCAGCCGTGCCCGGTCCGCGGCGTTCACCGCTGCCCCCCGTCGCGGCGGGTGCGGCGGCGGTGCTGGTGGTGGAACCCGCCGGGGCCCGGCGTGTCGATCGAGGTCGTGCGGCGGGTCAGGTTGTGGGTGACCGGGCCGACCGTGATGGCGAACGACCAGCGGCCGTCCTGGTTGACCGTGGCCCGCAGCGGGCCGAGTCGGAACGTCTTGCGCGCGCGGAACCTCATCGCGGGTCTCCCTGGTGGTGGCGGGTCGGGTGGGTGGTGTCGTGGCAGTCGAGGCAGCAGCCCAGCGAGCGGGGGATGCAGTACCCGGCGTCGCGATCGCAGGACGGGCAGCGCCGCCGGGCGGCCAACGCCCGGCCCAGCGCGGCCCGCTGCGCGGGTGTCGGGACCCGCTTGGGGCCCAGCTCGGCCGGGTCCCAGAGCAGCGCCCATCGGCGTCCGCGGCGGCACTCGATCCGCCCGACCGGTGCGGCACCTGCGGGTGCTCGTCCGGCGGCGCGCATCTGGCGTCGGGTGACCAGCCCGGCCGGGGCGCAGCGCCACCGCCACGTCGGTAGTCCGTCGTGCATGCGGGCGGTGGGCTGCCAGCCCCACCGGTCGGTCATCACTCCGTGCTCACTCTGTGTCGACATTGCTGCTCCTGTTTTTGGCATGACGAAGGACAGGGAGGGAGGCGCGAGGGTGCGGCTCGATCCCGGTTTTCGGTGGTTGTTGCTGGTGGGGGCGGGGTGGGTCCCTGGCCTCCCTGGAGGGGTGTTGTTGCTGATCAGGGCAGGGAGGCGGGCTCAGGGAGGCGGGGAGGGAGAACTCCCTGCCTCCCTGAGCGACTCCCTGTGATCAGCCGCCCTCGCCGGTCCCGTCGTCGTCACTCTCTGTCGCGGTGAGGCGGTCGGCGATGGCCTCGGCGACCCGCGCGGTGGAGACCTGCATGGTGCCGCCGGTCTTGTAGGGCTTGGCTCCGTCGGGCAGCTCCTCGGCCAGGCGCTCGAAGGTCCAGGACCCGTAGTGCCTCCGGTCCAGTCCGGCCAGCAACGCGAGCGCTTCCTGGGTGCGCATCCGCTTCGCCCCCGCCTCGGCGAGGACGCGGGCGAGGTCGTCGAGCAGGTCCCGCCCCGCGACCGGTTCCGGGGTCCGCGCTCCGGTGGTGGTGAGTCCGGCCTCAGCGCGGATGCCCAGGGCTCGTTCGACGACGGGGGTGACGTCGTCGACGCCGTTGCCGCGGGCGACGTAGAAGCAGCGCATCAGCCCATCGGCCGGGGTGAACCCACTGGTCATCGCCGTACCCAGGTCACCCATGTCCACCGACCCGTCGGAGTCCACGGTCATCGGGCGCAGCGTGGTCGCCGAGATTCCGGCGCGGTGCTTGCCGGTGCCCAGGATCGCGTCGTTGCCCTGGTGGTCACCGATGGCGAAGCACGCCCGGTTCGACAGCACCTTCGCCACCTTCCGCGGCAGCGAATCGGCCGACGGGACGGGGGTGGCGAAGATCAGCGTGACCCCGTACTTACGGGCCTTGGCCACGATCTTCTCCACCAGCTCCGCCGCCTCCTCACCCACCGCGGAGACGAACAGTTCCTGGCACTCGTCGATCACCACCACGCGCGGCCGCATGGTGGGGTCGGCCTCGGCCAGCGCCCGGGTGAGCTTCGGCTCGCCCGCGGCCTGCAACTTGCGGCCGCGCTCGGACAGCTCCGACATCAGGGCCTTGAGCGCGTCCAGGACCGTGGGGATCTGCTCCGGGTCGTCGGAGACGAACAGGGTGCGCAGGCGGGGCTTGAGCGGGTCGTAGTCGGCGTTGACGGCCATGCAGTAGACGTCGACCTCCACGAGGGGGTCGAGGATCGCGCCGAGCAGCGCGGTGATGATCAGGGTGGACTTGCCCGACCCCATCATCCCGGCCACGCCCCAGTTCGCCGCGAACAACCGACCCAGGACGAGCTTCCCGCGGGGGTCGACCCCGACCGGGACACCCTTGAAGTAGTCCGCCGTCCCGTCCCGCAGCAGCGGCCACGGCGCCACCGGCTTGGTCAACGAGCCCTGATCAGCGGTCCACAGGTCCATCACACCGGGGTTGTCGCGGGGCTCGGTGGGCCACACCTCGACCGGCAGCCGCAGCAGGTTGTGCGCCAGGACCGGCTTGCTGTTGTTGATCATCTCCACGGTGACGCCCTCGGGCAGCAACAGTTGGCAGTGCCAGCCCTTCCCGTCATGGGTCGGCGGCATCACCCACCGCGGGGCCCAGCCCTCCCGGAACTTGCGGTTCAGCGCGGGGATGTTCATGTTCCGCAGCGCGTTCACGATCGCCCGCTCGTCGGGGATCACGTCGCGGCGGGACTCCTCCGGCTCGCCGGGAGCGACCCACGCGGGCAGCTCGCAGCGCGACCGCCCCAGGTGCCACAGGAACGCGACCGCGGCGGCGGTGGCGGCGAGCAGCAGGGTCGCGCCGTAGACGGCGAGGAACCACGACACCCACATGACCAGGTCGACCACCGCCATCAGCGGGGCGATGACCTGGGTGATGTCGCGGTGCCCGAACGCGAGCACCACCCCGAGAAGGAGCAGTAGCCCGAGGAACCCGAGCAGCCCCGCCCCGATGGCCTTGAACAAGTCCAGGGGGTGGCGGATCCAGTCCATGACCCGGTCATGGCGGCGCTGCTTCTCCGCGACGTCGCGGGCCTCCCACTCCAACAGCCCTTCCTGATCGCCCGCGACCTCCGCGCGGCGCATCTGGCGCTCGTAGCGGGAAGCGCCGTGAGCGTCGCGCCAGTAGCCGTAGGCCACCCCGGCGCCGAGCAGCGGGTACCAGAGGTTGCGCACCCCGCCCTTGGCCACCGCCTTGGTGGTCGGGTGGGCCACGACGGCGCGGGACACGCTGTAGGCGCGGACCGGGGCCTGTCGAGCGACCCGCACCAGAGCGGTCCCGGGGCGCGCCTTCACGGTCTCGGCGGGCCGGTGGTCGGCCGCCTGGTCGTCGACGATCTCGCCGTCCACGACCAGCGGCTCGGCCTCCTCGACCGGGCCGTCGGTGGTCGGGATGTCGGCGGGTGGGGTGCGGTGCGGGCGTGGCGGCGGGCGGCGCCCGTGCTCCCCCGGAGCGGTGGCCGGCCGCGCGGCCGGACCGCCGATCGTCTCGGTGTCGTGTCCTGTGTGGTCGGTGTCGTGCGGGTTGCTGGTCACGGGTCGATTCCCCTCGATCATCGCTGGTCAGGACTGGTTGGTTCGGTGCTCATCACGCAGCGCCCGCGCCCTGGCCGGTGCGCAGCGCAGGCCCGTGCGGATCGACTCCGCCGAGGACGGATCGACCTCCCCGGCCGCCACCGCAGCGGCCAGCTCGGCGCGGAGCTCGGCCATCGAGCGGGCCCGCGGGCGGGTCGCCTTACGCCGCGGTCGGCGGCGGCCGTGCTCGCCGTCGCGGCCCCCAGCGGGCCGGTCGAGGGTCGCGACACCGTGCCCGTCCGGGCGGTCGTCCTCGGTGCCGATATCGGCCGGGTCGTGCTGGTCCCCGGTCCCGCCCGCGGGGTCGTCAGCGGACGGGACCGGGATGCTCGACAGGGGCGGGGTCTGCTCGGCCAGCCACGCCGACACCTCCGCGGCCAGGTCCCCGCCGTCGTCGTCGACGGGCAGCCCGGGGGTGGTGTGCGGGGCCAGGTGGGCACGGCCGAGCCGGTCACGGCGCACCCGGTAGACCCCAGGGGCGTGGACCAGGCGGGCGTCGCCGTCGGTGTCGATCTCGGCGACCGCGGCCCGCAGCGCCGCCCGACGAGCCGCGCGCAGCTTCCGCTCCGCCGCCCGCACGGTGCGCGCCCTGCGGGCCGGGCGGGCCCCGGCGGTCACCAACTGGTGCGCGATCACCCCGGCCACCGACACCACACCCATCACCAGCCCGGTACTCGCCCCGGCGTCGAGGCCGTGGGCGACGTTCAGCCCCGCGGCCACGGCGGCGAACGCCCACACCCCGGCCTGGAGAGCCCACAGCGGAGCGCCCGGGTGGGTCCGGCGCCGGGACTGCACCGCCAGGGCGAACGCCCACATCCCCAGCTCACTCAGGACCGGCAGCACCGCGCCGGTCCAGGACCCGTAGACGGCGACGCCGTAGGCGGCCATCGCCGGGACCGCCATCACCGCCGACGCCACCGCCAGCGGATAGATCAGCAGGTCCACCCGATGCCGAGCCGCCCACACCCCGACCGCCGCCCGCCGGGCCGCAGCACGCTTCCGCCGCTCCGCCCGGGCCCGGCGGGTCTGCTCGACCCGCGCCGCCCGCGCGGCCTCATCCCGGGCGGCCCGCTCGGTACGGCGGCGCTCGGCGATCTCCGCCCGCACCGCCTCCACATGCAAAGCCCGCTCCGCAGCAGCGTCGGCGTCACGACGCGCCAGCTCCGCCGCCGCCGCCCGGTCCTCACGACGACGCTCCGCCCACGTACCCGTACTCATCGCACGGCCGCCTTCATGCACCGCGGCCGCGAGCACACATCACCCATGCCCGACCGCACCCGGACCCCGCAGGACCGGCAATGCACCGGCCCCGACGCCTCCTCCGTGTGACGGCCCCGCCGGTGATGCTTCGCGTGCTGCGACGCCGCGACCTCCCGCGCCACCGCAGCCCGCCCCACCCGGGCCCCGCCCTTGGCCGTACTCGACAACCAACCCATCGCCCCGCTCCTCTCCTGCGCCTACTTCATCTGTCCTATGTGGATCAAAGGGGTGCGCCCGTCCGGCCTCGACCGGCCTGCACCCGGGGTCAGCGCGTGAAGCGCAGGACCCACTTCACCGGCGTCACCGGCAGATTCCGACCCGCCGGGCCGTGGCCCCGGTCAGGTACGACATCGGCGCCGACCGCTCGGTCTCCACCACACCGGCGCCGCCGTCGAGGTGACGCAGCTTCACCCTCACCCGCCCCTGCGGGCGCCACTCGATCCCGAGGACCTCCGCCCAGGCACCGCCCGCGGGCCCGTAGGAGTAGACCCACCACCCGGGCCGGACCAGCCGCACCGGACGCTCCTGGGCCGCCTTCGCCGCCGCGCGCTCCACACCAGCCGCCAACCGGGCGCTCACCGCACACCCGCCGGGGGCTCCTCGGCGCCGAGCAGGACCAGCTCCGCCCGATCCTGCGCCGCCACAACCTCCACCACCGCCGACAGATAGCCGTCGTTGGAACGCAGACGACGCCACTCCCGCCACCCCACGACCGCGCTGCTCAGCGCCTCGGCCCCGGCCGCACCGCCCGCGACCCACACCAGCGCACCGGCCACGCCGTCGAGGGGGCCAGCCGCGCCCAGCGCGAGGACAACGAACACCCCGGTCAGCACCACCAGCGCCACCCCGGCGCCGGACCGGCGCCAGAACTCGCCCCGGACCTGGTCCAGCACCCGACGACGGTGCGCATCCACGACCCGCATCACGCCGCCTCACCACTCACGACGTCCGACCGGACCGACGTCCGCGACCCGAGGGCAAGAACGACGCCGGTCGCCCGCTCGCCGCCATCCGCGACGACCGGAGCCGACACACCCCATGCCTCATCGAGCACCTGATCCCAGTAGGCGTGGAGCGCCACCACCTGCTCCTCCTCCAGCACTGCAACGCAATCCGCGAACTGATTCGAGCGGTCCCGCATCTGAATCTCCTGCCGCCGTGCCGACCCTCACTGACTCATACACTCAAGCACACGAGCACTCGTGTGTACAAGTACCAAGATGCGAAAGGGGCCAGCTCGCACCTGGCGAGCTGGCCCCGTGTGGAGAGACTGGCGGGTCGTGCCCTACTCGGCGGCGAACCGGTACACGTACCGGTGTCGGTCCCCAACTGCTACGGAATCGAAGTACTCCAGGACGCGGCCGTCCTTGTCGAGCGCCTGCCGGACGAGCGACACGACGGGAGCGCCCGACGCCAGGTGCAGCGCCACTGCCTCCTCCGGCGACGCCTGCCGGGCGAACAGTTCCTCTTGGAACTCGGCGATGGCGTGCCCCTTCGCCTCCAGCAAGCCGTAGATGCCACCCGGGGCCGTTTCGCCCGCCGAGAACCCGATCTCGGCGTCAAGGCTGGACGGGATGTAGGAGTCCGCCAGTTGGGTCGGGGACCCACCGACCCACATGCGACGACGCTTGACGACTGCGGTGGGCTCACCGATCAGCTCTGCAACGTCGGCCGAGACGTCGACAGTCTCGACCGGACCAAGCTCCTCGGAGGTCCACTCCAGCCCGAGAGCCTCAGCCTCTGCCGCAAGAGCGCCCTTGCCCTGCGCTCGGGCGGCTCGGCTGAACCGGTTGTTTCGCATGGCCAGTACGGGCAGCGCCTGCCTGACGAAGGTGCCCTTGCCGTGAATCGGCTCCGTCAGGCCCTCCTGTTGCAGGACGGCCAGACCTCGACGGATCGTCTGCCGGGTCACGCCCAGCTCGGACATCAGTTCGGCCTCGCTCGGCAGCTTGGCTCCGGGGCCAAGCTCGCCAGAGCGGATACGCTGCCGGAGCACGTCGGCGACCTGTGCGAACACCGGCCGGTCACTGCGCTGATCGATTGCCACAGTTCACACTCTCCTCGTTGCCTCGCTCGTGCGCTTATGCGGTCAAGTGTACGAGCAGCGGGCCATCATCGCGGCGGCGCCCCCACCTGTCAAGCCGCCGAGGGAGGGGTAGACAGTGTCTCGACGGGCCCGCCGCCGCTGCCTTCCCTGCGGGTGTAGCGCCGTCCGGGGGCTGCACGAAGTGCCGTCGGTCATCGCAAGGCAAGCTCGCGCTTCTGAGTAGCTAATTGAGTATCAACGGCCACGGACTGACGGGGACACGTCGGGACGCCCTAGGACCGCGCCACGAGGATCCACCAGGGCGATCCCGACATGAGACGTTCACGGAAATTGCTTCACACCGAAGAGGTCACTGGTTCGATCCCAGTATCGCCCACAGTCAAAACCCCTGGTCAGTTCCTTGTAGTGAGAGAACCGACCAGGGGTTTCGTGTGTTCGATGGGTCCTGCTTGCCCAACTGCCTGACTATTGCTGTTCCCCGGGGAACAGGTCGTTGATGGCGGTGGCGCCTTCGTCGATCACGGGGCGGATCTGCTTGCGGTAGACGAGTTCGGTGACCGAGCTGCTGCTCGCGTGGCCGACCAGCCGGGCGATCTGGTCGACGGTCATGCCGCTGTCGGGCAGCAGGGACACGAAGCTGTGCCGCAGCTCGCGTGGCGTCCATGGGGCTGCAGCTGGCGAGGTGCCGGCCGAAACATCGACGAGGCGTACCTGTGGCCGGAGATCCTGGGCCGGCAGATGACCCCGGTCAATGAGCGTCGCTGAGCTCCTGGAGCTGCGTCCGACCCGGGTGACGGCCCCGCACGACACCTGACAGCAGCTCCGCGACTCTGCCCGTGCCGCGATGGAGGTCTTGACCGAAGTTGGGTCGTTCCTGTTCGAGCAGCACGAGATCACCGAGGTGCCGTGGGCCAAGTCCGTTCGAGGAGCTGACGGGCAGGCCGTCGAGCCTCGGCGAGGGCGAGATTCAGGTATCGCAGCCAGCGTCTTCCTGCCGGTGGAGGTAGCGCTGTAGCAGCTCAGACCTCGGGCGGTCCGGTGTCGGTCTTTGGCTTCCCACCGCTACGACGGAGGAGTAGGGAACGTCGAACCAGGTAGACGATGCTTCCCATGGCGGTGAGAGTGCCGACGATGAATACCGCCCACCACTCGCTCATCGTGCCGACGGTGTTGACGACCATGCCGAGGCTGAGCACCAAGAAGCTCATCGGGAGCCAACGCGGCACGTCGCGGTCGGGGCGGCGCCTCACATGCGTCACGAACATGGCGGCCGTGCCGACCACGGCACCCCTCGTGCCAAGCAGGCCAAGCCACAGCCCAAAGAGTCGTAGGTCAGAGCGTCCTCCCGCGATCGACCTGCCGCTGGTGTCACGGTAGCGGTGCGGTGTCGCAACTATCCATTGCTTCGTCAAGGCGGCGCCGACGGCGCCGCGCGGCACTGTGTCTGATGCAGCCGCAAGCGCTCGCGCGGGGCTGCAACCCTCAGGACGCCTCGAGGTGCTATGACTTGCGCGTGACTGGATCGCCGCTTGCCCTCCAAGAAGCACTCGACGTGCACCGCCGAAGCGTCGACACAGACTTTTTTGATCTCTCCTTGCGCGAGCTTGCCCGCATGGCATAAGAGGGCGAGATCAGAATTGCGCCAGAGTTCCAGCGTCAGTTTCGGTGGAACGACGACTTGCAGAGCGCCCTTATTGAGTCGTTTCTGTTAGGGCTTCCCGTTCCTCCAATCTTTGTCGCCACGAATCTCGATGGAACCTGGGAAGTCGTCGATGGGCTCCAACGGATTTGCACGGTGTTGCGCTACCTAGGAATCGACGCCCAAGAGTCCGAGGACCTGAAGTTTGCGGACCGCCCCTTAAGGCTCCAGGCACTATCCACCCTTGAAGTATTCAATGCAACCGGGTTCACCGATCTACCTCGCCCAGTGCGACTGATGTTTGAGCGGCGCTACCTGCGAGTCCAGGTCCTCTCGGACAAATCCGACTTGGACGTGCGCTTCGAGCTATTTCGACGCCTGAACGTCGGGGCAGTCGCGCTGACTCCGCAGGAGATTCGAGGCTGCGTTTATCGCGGACCGTTCAACACAATGGTCGCCGACCTTAGTCGTGACAAGAACTTCAGAGATACTGTAAAGCTGCAGCAGCAGAACCAAAGCAATGCCACATTTGAGGAGATTGTCCTCAAGTTCTTTGCCTACCTGAATAGTGCCGACGCGTACGACGGAAAAGTTACCCAGTTCTTGAACTCGTACATGGGCGAGAGAGCGGCTGACACCGACCTGGCCGACGATCGAGAACTCTTTACGAAGGTGGTTGCACACCTAGCTAAGGTTACCGACGGCAAGCCATTTCTTCGCTCGCGGACTAACATTACCCCGGTAAATCAGCTGGAGGCCGTGCTCGTTGGAATAGTACTGCAACGGCAGTTCGGCGTGTGGTGAGAGGCTGACGGCCGTTCGGCGGTGATGATCACCGCGTGGTTGATCTTGCCGGGTGGGTGGCCTCGTTGGATGCGGTGGTGGAGCTGATCTCTGGCCGTTTCCGCAGGGTCGAGCCGCGCCGGCGGGTCGGAACCTACCTGCGAGGCCTGCTCGCGGGGCTCGAGCGGAAGAACGGCTGGACCCTCGCCGAACACGCCGGGGCGATGTCGCCGGACGGGATGCAGCGGCTGCTGCGCACCGCGGACTGGGACGTCGACGGGGTCCGCGACGACCTGCGCGGCTACGTCCTGCAACATCTCACCGACACCGCGTCGGGGGTGTTCATCGTGGACGAGACCGGGTTCATCAAGAAGGGCCTGTGTTCGGCCGGGGTGCAGCGCCAGTACACCGGCACCAGCGGGAAGATCGACAACTGTCAGCTCGGTGTGTTCCTGGCCTACGCCTCGAAGCGGGGGCGGGCGTTGATCGACCGGGAGCTCTACCTGCCGACCTCGTGGACCGAGGACCGCGAACGCTGCGAGCGCGCGGATGTCCCCGATGACGTCGAGTTCGCCACGAAACCGCAGCTGGGGACGGCGATGCTGGCCCGCACGTACGCCGCTGGGGCACTCACGTCCGGGTCGTGGGTGACCGCGGACGAGGTCTACGGGCAGAACCCGGGCTTTCGCGACTGGCTCACCGAGCGGGAGATCCCGTTCGTGTTGGCCACCCGCAATGACGACATGCTCACCAGCCCGGACGGGAATCGTCGCCCGGCCAAGGCCCTGGCCACGATCGCCGGGGCGCGTGATCTCGACACCGGGCACGACGGGTGGGAGCGCCGCGCGATCGGGCCGGGCGCGCACGGGATGCGGGTCTATGACTGGACCGCGGTTGCGCTGGCCATCGACGGCCTCCCGGCGGGTTGGGGGCACTGGCTGCTGGTGCGCCGCCAGACCGAGCCCGCAGAGGGCAAGACCATCCGTGAGCTGGCGTTCTACCGCTGCGCCGCCCCGGCGAACACGCCGCTGCGCGACCTCGTTCGAGTCGCCGGGGCGCGGTGGGCGATTGAGGAATGCTTCCAGACCGCGAAGAACGAGGCCGGCCTCGACCACTACCAAGTCCGCTCCTACCGAGCCTGGCACGCCCACATCACCCTGGCCATGCTCACCGCGGCCTACCTCGCCGTCACCCGCGCCGCCGAACACGCACGCGAGGCCGAAAAGGGGGATCCTCAGCCAGCCGGCGCGCATTGATTCAGCTGTCGGGCAACGAGATCCGCCGTCTCCTCGCCGCGCTCGCCTTCACCCCGCTCACCTGCATCGACCACGTCATGCACTGGTCGACCTGGCGCCGTGAACGCCAACAACAGGCCCGCGACTGCCACTACCGCCGACGCGGCGAACGACCCCCGAGCTGATCAACTGCCGTTGCAGTAATAGGCCGGGTTCTCCGGTCAGGTGCGGAGCCGGTCACGCCACGTCCCGGTTGGCAGGACGACCCAGCGCTCGTCCAAGCGAGCACGAAAGGAACTAACACGCGTACGACATTCCACGCCCGGCTCGATCGCGCCGAGCGAATCTTCCAACCATGACGTGGCAGACCGAGGATCTATTCGACGCCGCAACTGACCTTGTCGACCGCGAGGCGCGGCGTCTTCACGCGCTGGGAGCAATTGCCAAGAATCATCCAGACAAGTTTGACAAAGAAGGCGTGTTCGCCATGAGTCGAGCATTAACCTACGTTGTTTGTGGTGGAATCCTAGAGAAGTTGATGCGCGATCTACCGGCCGCAATATCGGATGATGTCTTGAGTCTGCGACTACAGCGATCGGATGTTCCATCATCACTTCTCGCTGTGCTTGCTGCAAGCTCCTTTCAGAAATGCAATCAGCGGACGACTCGCACGCTGATTGCACGAGTTGGTCTTCTGGTGGAAGCTTTCCAGCATGCAAGTGACGCAAGACCAATGACCGCATTCGGTGACGATCTTGCGCTTGCCGACGGCACAACAATAGCTGTTGCCCAGTTCGAAGCCCTTTGGGTTCTCCTTGACTTACCCGGCCACTGGCACAATATCCCTGCAGATGCACTGCTGATGCGCGAACTGACGCAGAAGCGTAATGACGTAGCTCACTGGGATATCGACCCCGTCGATGTCGGGAAGTCGCGTAATATGGCAGATCTAGTCAAGATCACGACCCAGCTTCGATCTCTGCTTGATCACGTGGGGCTGACGGTGTGCGAGTGGCTCGACGGGCTGACCAACTCCCGACCCATCCAAGCGGCGCAGGCCCCTGGTTCGTGAACGGACGACGAGCCCTCGCCGGGCGGCAGATCTCGGGGAGGGGGGTGCGCCATCTATCCGACCTCCCGGAGGACTACCACACGGCACGCCGGGCGCAGGTCTGGCAAGGTCGGCGGTGGCGGGCGAGCAGCTGCGCCCGACGTGCCGCGCGGTCTGGCGTTGCCAGATCGAGGAGATAGCGCTTCGGTCTAGGCGCGTGGAGGCGGAGCATTTCCGGAGCGAGACCGCCGGGCGCATCCGAAACTGGCTGACACGGGCCGTCAGGAAGCGGCAGCTCAGACGACATAAGACGATACGAGGCGACCAGGCATAAGCGACAGCTTCTGCCTTAACGCCGAGGTGCTCGGCGCGGGTGAGGGGTGAGCTGCGAGAACCCCATCCGGTCGGATGGTCACGGCTTGGCGATAGACGCGTTCCCAGCGTGGCAGGTCCTCAGAGGTGACGATGTCGGCGGGCACCTCCAACGTCGTGAACGTGGTGGGGTCGAAGAGGTCGAGGCTGCTGCGGCCGTCGCGGAGCCGGATGTGGGCGGCGCGGGTACCGGGCTCACCGGACGGGCTCGCCGGGTCCTCGACGCCGCCGGTCCCGTAGTGGAACCCGAGCACCAGGGTGGTGGCGTCGATTTGTTCCGGGGGTGGCGGAGCGCCAGGTGTCTTGCGGGAGCGGAGGAGTGCCTGGCTGACTGTTCGTCGTGCGACGGGGAGTCGTTCGGTCTCGTAGGAGGCTAGCCATGTGTCGTCCCCTCGGCAGGCGAAGGCGAGTCGCCATGCGAGCGCGTGCGCGTCCTGGACGCCGGTGTTGCCGCCGAATCCACCGTAGGACGGCATGACGTGGGCGGCGTCGCCGACGAGGAAAGCGCGACCGGCGCGAAGCTGCGATGCAACGTAAGCGCCGGTCCGCCAGGTGGCGATGTCGTCGATGACCGGTTGCAGGTCAGGAATGCCGCTTGCGGCGCGGATCGTGTCGCGGACGTGCTGGTCGAGGTCGTCCGGGTCGGAGCCGGATACATGGGTGCCGAGTTGCCAGCTCCGGCCAGAGGCGTTGCCGCGGGCGAAGAGAAACGCGCAGGCCGATCGGGCGAACAGGGCCTCTGTGTGTCGGCCTCGGAGGGCTGGTTCGAGGTGTGCGTGAAAGAGTGCGCTCACGGCAGTGCCCGGGAGCGACTCGCCGCTCCAGCCGATGTTCAGGGCGGTCCGGGTCGGGCTGTGTGCACCGTCGGCGGCGATGAGGTAGCGGGCTCGTACGGCGTGGCCCTCGATCACGGCGTTGACGCCGTCGGCGTCCTGGCTCTGGATGTGCGCGGTGTGAGCGAAGCGGACGTCGGCGCCGAGTTCGTGGGCTCGGTCGCGGACGAGAGGTTCGATCCGCTGCTGGTCGCATGACCATGCCGGAGACGGGCTCAGATCGGCGGTGTCGTCCTCAGCCGGTGCGGGGATCCAGGTCTCGTGCTCCGCGGCGAGGGTGTCGGCGACGGTGAAGCCACCATTGGGCTCGCCGGCGGCCAGAACCTGGCCCTCGATACCGAGTGCACGGAAGATCTCCATCGTTCGCGCATTGACCAGCCGCGCCTTCGTGTGACGGGAGGTACCGGGGCGTCGCTCGACGAGGAGCACGTGTAAGAGGTCGCGCGGATTGATGGATGATCATGGGCGGCGGTGTGGTCGGCTGTCCCAGCGGTGCGTGGTCCAGGCCTGCCGGATCAGGCTACGGAGTGTGATGATGGTGTCGGCGAGGTCGAAGAACGCGTCGACGACGGTTTCGCGGCGTTCGTAGCAGCGCTGCAGCCGGTTGAAGCTGTTGTGCCAGGCGTTGGTGCGCTCGATGTGCCAGCGTTGGGTGGCCTGGATCGGTGCTTTCTCGCCCTTGCGCGCGATCTCGCTGTGCAGGCCCCGTTCGGTGAGTGTGTCGCGGGTCTTACCGGAGTCATAGCCGGCGTCGAGGTGCACGGTGATGTCGTCGGGCAGCGGGCCGAGAGCGTCGAGGTGGTCGAGAGTGGGGCCCAGTAGCGGGGAGTCGTGGCGGTGTGCCCCGGCCAGGACCCGGCCCAGTGGGATGCCATGGCCCTCGACGAGCACCGATCGCTTCATGCCCTGTTTACGCCGGTCAACCGGTGACGGTCCGGCGACCTCACCGCCGCCGGGGGCCTTGGTGATGGCGCCGTCGACGGCAACGTCGTCAAGCAACAGGCCGACGATGCGGTCGTAGGCGTCCAGGGCGATCCGGCGTAGCTGGGCGAAGACCCCGAGCCGGATCCACTCGTCACGGCGATCGCGGATGGTGGTCGCCGAGCAGGTGCTGTCGGAGACGCCCTGATACGGGCAGCCGAACCGCAGCACCTGCAGGAGCTTGTCGAACACGACCCGATCCGCGATCCGGCGGCGGTGACAGCCCCACGGATGAGTGGGATCGAACTCGACCCGGGGCGGCAGCAGCGCGGCGAACTGGTCCCACAACGGCTCGGTCAACCATGATGGCAGGGCGGGCACGCGGCCTCCAGACGATCACGAAGAGTCAACAACTTCATGATCGACAGGCCCGTGCCCGCCCCTCACCATCGACACCCGGCCGCGACCCAGCTGTGATCAATCCGCGCGACCTCTAAGCCGTGGAGGCCGAGTAGCGCTGCTGAGGCGAGCCCGGTCAGGCCGCCGCCGACTACCAGTACGTCGGTGGTCGGCGGTAGGGCACGGGGCTGGGGTGCGGATGTCATCGAGTTCGCCATGGGTTGCGCCGTCGTTCCCGTGGCTCTGTCGTCAGATCCTCCGCCATCGAGGTGGTCAGCTCCGCGAGACGGCCAGCGAAGTCGGTGATCTCGTCCTCGGTCCAACCCTGAAGGTGGCGGGCGAAGGCCGATGCAAGCTCGGAGCGGAACCGGTCGACCGTCGACTCGCCCTCCGACGTCAGAGCGATGCGGTACGAGCGGCCGTCCGTCTCGTCGCCGACTCGCTCGATCAGGCCCGCCGTCGCCAGCTCGCTAGCGGCCCGGCTGACCGACTGTGCCGGTACGTCCAACTCCTCAGTGACCTCGGACGGGCGGACTGGTCGTTGCGCGGCCAGGTTGAGCAGCCCCAGGTGGACTGGGCCCCAGGTGGATCGGGCCGCGGCCCTGCGCTGGATCTGTGCGGCGCGATCCAGGGATCGGATGATGCTCCAAATCGATTTACTTACTTCCATGAAGGAACTATACCGTCGAGGTCGTGCGACGAGTCAAGTCGCACGAGGAGCGGGCGGGTCGGCGGTGGCCGTTGCGGTGAAAATCGGGCTATGGCCCGGGGCAGCTCTGTGCTCGCTAGTGGTCATCGTCCAGCGTCGCCGGAGAATTCGATCTTGGGTCTGCGGATTCAGCGGTATCGCTGTTGCCCGCCCGTGCCGGAAACTCCGAGTGCGATTGGCCGACTCTTGATCGGGCTCTGGTCATAATCGCGGACATGAGCTGACCGCTATTCTCACTACGGTGATCCCATGATCGATTCGTACGTCCATGTCGACGGCGCCCGCGAGAACAACCTGAAGAACGTCTCTGTGGACATCCCGAAGCACAAGATCGTCGTGTTCACCGGTGTCTCGGGATCGGGCAAGACGTCGCTTGTGTTCGACACGATCGCTGCGGAATCGCAGCGACAGCTCAACGAGACCTTCACGGCATTTCAGCGCAACCGGCTGCCACGGTACGGCCAGCCGGACATGGACTCCATCGAGAACCTGTCGGTAGCGATCATCGTCGATCAGAAGCGCATCGGCGGGAACTCCCGATCCACGGTCGGCACGATCACCGACCTCTACGCGCTGTTGCGGCTCCTCTTCTCCCGCGTCGGCCGCCCCAACGTCGGGTACTCGAACGAGTTCTCCTTCAACGATCCGCAGGGCATGTGCCCGGACTGCGACGGCCTGGGCCGGCGCAGCGAAGTCGACATCGACAAGCTGATCGACCGCGGGAAGTCGCTCAACGACGGCCCGATCCGCCATCCCGCCTTCAACCCGGGCGGCTGGTTCTGGAAGCTGTACGCGAACTCCGGGCTGTTCGACAACGACAAGAAGCTCTCGGACTACAGCGAACAGGAGTGGATGCAGCTCCTCTACGGCGCCGACGCGTCGATCAAGCTGGGTTGGAAGGGCGGGGAGATCAACTCGAAGTACGAGGGCATCATCCCCAAGATGGAGCGGCTCTACCTGCGCAAAGAGCCGGACGAGATGAGCGCCAAGAACCGCAGGGCGCTCAAGCAAGTCGTGAATGTGACGACCTGCTCCTCCTGCCAAGGGCTGCGACTCAATGCGCAGGCGCTGGCGTGCAAGGTCAACGGGCGCAATATCGCCGAGTACGCGGCGATGGAGATCAACGACCTCGTCGACGAGGTCAAACAGATGGGTGGTGCCACGGCCGCGACCGTCGCGCAGAGCCTCGTGGACGGGCTCGGGCACCTGCAGATGCTCGGGCTCGGCTACTTGAGCCTCAACCGGGAAACCTCGACGTTGTCGGGCGGTGAGTCACAGCGGATCAAGATGGTGCGCCATCTCGGGAGCGCGCTTGTCGAGGTCCTCTACATCTTCGACGAGCCCACGATCGGCCTGCATCCCCACGACGTCGTCCGCCTCACCGACCTGATGCGCCGGCTCCGCGACAAGGGCAACACCGTGCTGGTCGTCGAGCACGACCGCGATGTCATCGAGATCGCCGACCACGTCGTGGATGTCGGCCCGCGGGCGGGAAAGGCCGGGGGCGAGATCGTCTTCACCGGATCTGTGGAGGAACTCCACGGCGCCGACACCCTCACCGGGCAGTTCCTGCGCCGCCCGATGCCCCTGAAGGTCGAGGTACGCACGCCGACCGGGCAGCTCCGCATCACCGACGCCGCCGTGCACAACCTCGCGAACGTGACCGTCGACGTGCCCGCGGGAGTGCTCACTGTCGTCACCGGAGTGGCGGGTTCCGGTAAGAGCAGCCTCATCCGCAACTGCTTCCGGGCACAGCACCCGTCGACGGTCATGATCGATCAGTCGGCGGTCAGCACCAGTCGTCGCTCCAACCCGGCCACCTACTCGGGCGCCATGGACGAGATCCGTCGTGCGTTCGCTCATGCCAACAGGGGGGCGAGCGCGTCGCAGTTCAGCTTCAACTCCGCGGGTGCCTGCCCGGAGTGCCAGGGCCTCGGCGTCATCTACACCGACCTCGCCTTCATGGACGCGATGATCACGACGTGCGAGGTCTGCGCAGGCAGGCGGTTCACCCCGGAGGTACTGGAGTACACCCTGCGTGGACTGAACATCAGCGAGGTGCTCGACCTCAGCGTCGACGAGGCCATGGAGTTCTTCACCGAGCACGCGATCACCGACACGCTCGCCCCGATGATCGACGTCGGCCTGGGCTACCTGCAGCTCGGGCAGCCGCTCAACACCCTCTCGGGCGGCGAGTGCCAACGCATCAAGCTCGCCACCGAGCTGGGCCGCAAGGGCGGCATCTACGTGATGGACGAGCCAACAACCGGCCTGCACTTGTCCGACATCGACGGTCTACTACGGATCATCGACAGCCTCGTCGACGCCGGCAATTCCGTGATCGTCATCGAGCACAACCTCGATGTGGTCAAGAACGCCGACTGGATCATCGACCTCGGCCCGGGCGGCGGGAGCGCGGGCGGCAGGATCATGTTCGAGGGCAGCCCGCAGAGCATGGTGACCGCGACGGACTCGGTGACCGCGGCATGTCTGCGCGAGTCTCTGCGGTAACCCGCTCGACCCCCGAGACCTCGGTGGGCCAGGCGCTCGGCGTGAGGTTGCCGGCAGACCCTCCGAGGCCGCGCACGCTGGGGTCCGGGGGCGGCACATCCGACCCTGGCAGCACCGGACCGGTGCGGGGTGCGCGTCCGGCCCGCCGGCAGGACGGCGAGCACAGCGACGACGTCTAGACCAGGAGCCCAATCGTGTCGATCCACGTGGCATCCGGGTGCGGCCGGTGCTCAGCCTCCATCTGGGCGCCGGCCGGACGTGATCGTGCCCAGTGTCCGAGACTCCAGTGCATCTGCCCCGGGACCGTCGAGACGCTCGAGTAGCGCGGCGCGGCCACAGAGAACGGCGAGCAGGTCGATCCCGGACCCGTTCACTGTTGCGCCTTGTCCCCAGGTGAAGCCGAGATCAGAAGCGTGAAGACGTAGGCCGCTCAGCCGACCACGGGGAACGAAAGCTCTGGCTCGGCTGCTCGTTGCGAACTCCAGGCTGGCCCGGACCGCGTCGGGCGGGGCGCTCCAGGAGAGCCTCAGGGGGACCGCGATGTCGACGGTGTGCACCAGCACGTCGGTCAACGGACCGCGCGGCCCGACTCCGGCGACGGCGAAACGGCTGTCCGCGTTCGCCCGCAGGTTCGCGACCAGATCCGGGAACGGCCGGGTGGCCTCGGCTCGCGAGAGCCTGTCCATGGCCCGGTCGTAGCTGCCCCTCGCACGAACGACTGCGGCGAACAGCCGCGCCTTCGGGGGATCCGACGCCAGCACGAGATGTCCGACGACGTCGCGCACCGACCAGCCGGCACACAAGCTGGGGGTGGCGAGCTGGTCGGAGTCCAGGCCTGCGACCAGGTCGGCGAGACCCAGCCGAGCTCGGCGGATCGCGGCGAACACCTCGTCGTCTGCAGCGTTGGGCTTGCCGTCGGGCTGCTCGCTCGACGTCGACTCGGGCATGGGTTCAGTCCTTCTGTGGCGTTGGTGGCGCAGTATGTGATGAGTCGTGGCACACCGACAGTGGGGGAGCGGGATGAGGTCGGCCTGGTAGTAGCCGAGTTGCTCGGCCACCCGCTTCACCACGCCGTGATCGTGGCCGAGCTCGGCGCGCAGGCCCGCGAACTCGCATCAGATCGGCGGATCTCGATCGAGCAAGCCGACAGGATCGCCGCTGTAGGCGACCATCCAGTGCGGATCGATGCGGAACCACACGTTCTCGTCCCAGAACGGTTTGGCGGGGTCGTCGTCGTAGTGGTCGACGAGGTAGTCGCGGACGGTGGGCCAGGTCGGGTCGCTGCTCGTTCCTTCGGGGTTCAGCGGCACAGCGTTTCCGTGGGTGAAGATGCCGACCTGCTCGCCGCGCATGAAGGTCGCGCTGATGGCGGGCCGCGCCGCGAGGTGACGGGCTTTGGCGGCTCGGCGGTGGGTGCCGATGATCCAGCGGCCGTGCAGGAGGTGTCCGTCGGCGCCGCTGATGCGTGGCTCGCCGCGCTGGGTGACCGTGGCGATGGCCAGTGTGCACATGCCTCGGCAGATCTGGACGACCTGCTCGGCGTCCAAGGTGCTCTCGCCTGGCCGCACGATCGACTTCAGATGGTCGCTGGAGGCGGCCCACGACGTGTCGAGCAGGGTCTGGAGGTCGCGGAGCTCGTTCCGGGTTTCGAACACCCGGCTAGCTCATCAGCTCCCACCGACATCGTCGGCTCAGCGCGGAGTCGGGCTCGGTCGTCGCGATGGGTCCGGTCCGATGCCTACCGTCGCAGAGCGCCGCATACCCGGGCGGACCATGTCGGGTGGACGGGCAGGCCTGCGCCGGCCTGACGGCCGACGTCGCGAACCTCTCGATCGCCGGCCGCACCAGGGCGACCTCCTTCGGCTGCGCGAGGTCGTCCTGGTCACCCCGGAGACGTCGGTGATGGACGACCAGGTCGCCGTGATGCCGGAGATCCCGGGCCACGGCGCGAACGCTTCTCCCGCTACCTCAAACTGGCTGAACGACACCGCGGCATCCTGAACGGGCGCTGCCCGGAGGATGCTTCGGCGGTCACACAGTCGCGCGGGTGAGGTCCGCCCGCACCGTACTGCTGCGGTGTCGTCGCCCGTGACGACCTCACCTCGCTCACGGTCCGCGCAGGCCCTGCCCGGGCCGGAGACGGCGTTGCTGACCTCCGCCTGGGACCGGGGCGTCCCGCAGCTCCGTCCCATGGCCTGCCACACGCCGTCAGGCAGATGGCCGAGGGTGTCCAGGCTCGAGTACGACCTTGCCGTGCGGGTTGCCCAGCAGGCTCAGCGCCACGGCGTCGCGCCATTCGGCGAGCGGGTAGGACCGGGCGATGGGGAGGTGGAACTCGCCTCGCGCGGCGAGCGCCGCGTACGTCGGGAGCAGTTCTGCGAGAGGGGTCAGACCCGGTCGGAACTCGTCGATGTTGACCCGCGCTCCGAGCTCTCGTGCCTCGTCGTGATTGCTGATCGTCATCACGCGGCGCGGATCGTTCCCGGCCAGTTCGATGAGGTCGCGCAGCGTTCCGGGGGCGGGGCGAGCGGTGTCGATCACCACGTCGACGTCGGCTCCGTCGGTGAGCGCGCGCACGCGCTCAGGCATCCCGTCCCCGTAGGAGGTGACGCGCGCACCGAAGCCTTCCAGGTCCGCGGTGAAGGTGGGGCCGGCTGTCGCGATCACGCGTGCGCCGCGGCGCAGCGCGATCTGCACGGCGGCGTACCCGACCATGCCGCCGGCACCGTGGACGAGCAGCGTCGCACCGGGCTGGACGTCGGTGAGCTCGAGCGTCCAGGCCGCTGTCTGCACGGCCATCGGCAGGACTGCCGCCTGCAGCGGATCGAGCCCTTCCGGCACCGGGGACCAGCTGTTGATGATGCTGTACTCAGCCGCGCCGGCGCTGGGCTGCGCCGTGAAGTCGGCCGTGCCGAACACGACATCACCGGGGCGGACCAGCGCAGACTCGTGGTCGACGATGTCGGGGCCGACCGCGTCGACGACACCGGCGACGTCGAACCCGATGCCGCGCGGCAGCCGGCCGGGCATGAACCCGCGGCAGAGTTCCCAGTCCGCGGGGTTGAGCCCCGCGGCGAGGACGCGCACCCGCACCCTGCCGCTCGGCGGGTCAGCGACCTCGACGCGCTCCTCTCGCAGCACGTCGAAGGGCTCCCCGGTCTTGTGGAAACGGATGGCCAAGGCTGAGACAGGGGACATGGCCCGATCCTCTCGTCGGTTTGTGTCAGTCACTGACGCTACCACGAAGTGTCAGTGACTGACATTCGCTAGCATGGTGCGATGCCGAGGAGCGGCGCTCAAGCGCGGGCGAGGTTGCAGGAGGCAGCCCTTGATCTCTACGCGGAGAGGGGATACGAAGCCACGACGACCGCGGAGATCGCTGCGCGCGCGGGAGTGACCGAGCGGACCTACTTCCGCCACTTCGCGGACAAGCGCGAGGTGCTGTTCGACGGCGAGACGGAGCTGCGCGACATCATGGCCGGCGCCATCAGGTCGGCCCCGGGCACGCCGTCACCACTGGATCTGGTTCTGGAGGCGTACCGCGCAGCGATCCCCCTGTTCGTCACGGGTCGCCCGGTTGCCGAGCGGAGGGCGCGCGTCATCGCGACGTCGGCGGCGCTGCAGGAACGAGCGCACGCCAAGTCCGCAGCGCTCACGTCAGCCGTGTGCGTCGCCCTGACGGACCGTCAGATCCCCGAAGCGACAGCGCTCCTGGCGTCACGAGTGGGCGCCGCGGTCTTCGGGTACGCCGCACTCGCCTGGGAAGGCGCCCCAGAGCTCGATCTCTCGGCGCTTCTCGAGCATGCCGCGGAGGAACTGTCGTGCCTCGTCGGCGCACTCAAGCCGGCATCCGCCCCACCTGCTCCGCCGTGACTCCCTCCGCGTCGCCGGGAACCACGAGAGGTGGCCCTGCGCGCCGGAGTGAGCCGGCGGTGATCAACGAACGGCCCCCGGACATCCCGCCCGATGAAGGTCCGGGGGATCCTGATCGGCGTTCCGGGTGGGCATCAGATGGGCGAATCCCACCGCGTTGGTGCTCATCCGAAGCGCGTCGTCCCATCGATGGACGCGCTGTTTCGGGTCGAGGGAGGCGCAGAGTCGGATGCGGAGCCAGTGTCCGGTGAGGCGTCGGAGTGGTCAGTCTCATTGGGACGGGGACGTGCCGAGGACGGGTGTCGTCTGGGCGAAAGCGATCCGCCACCCGTCGCCATGCTTGACCATCAGGTACGTCAGTGCGCCCGAACTCGCTGGCGCCGAGCATCAGAACGTCGGGGTCTTCTATCGGGTTCGTGTGGTCGGTGGTGAAAGGCGGCCCGAGTTGAACGGCGCCACTACCGAGCAGCGCTGACACATGCTACGAGGCGGCCCGTGGCGGCGGCCCCGGTGCAGGGGGGCTCAGCCGACCGGCCTCCCGCGCTCGCCCCGCAGCACCCGAGCCACCGTGCCGGGGCGGGCGAGCACGCTGGGGTGCTCGTGCATCATCGTGACCGCGGACAGGCGCCGGTTCAGCTCAGGATCGGTGAACGACGCGGCCTGCAGTCGTCGTCCGAACCAGGACGCGACCGGGTACCCGCGCGGGTAGGGACCGTCGACGTGCGGCAGCCGCAGGTCGGCCAGGGTCGAGATGCTCCAGGCGGCGTCGACGACGACCTGCACGTCGTCGAGGTAGCCACGGGCGGGCTCCGCCAATGACGGAGCGGAGCGGAGATAGGCCGACAGGCAGGAGGCGTGCAGCGCGGCGGAGGTCATGCCCTGCCCGTAGACGGGGTTGAACGAGGCGATCGCGTCACCGATGGGGATGATGCCGGCGGGCAGCTGTCGAAGAGATGCGGTGTCGCGGCGACGACTGTCGGCCTGGTGGTAGGTGACGACGTCGCCGATCATCCGGGCGCCGGTGGCGATGTCGCCGAAGGCCGCCGGGAAATCCCGGCTGCAGCGCTCGCGGAAGTCTGCGGGGTCGCGAGTGGGCCGGTCGTCGCCGTAGCCGGCGACCAGGACGATCCACCGGTCGTTCTCGACCGCCTGGATCCCGGCCTGACGGGCGACCCGGCCGTCGTCGGCGTCGGAGGTCGCGATCACGACGCCGGCATCGCTGATCGCAGGGTCACGCTCGAACAGGGCGCTGGCGTAGTTCAGCCTGATCGGCATCCGCTGCCAGGTCGGACGCGGATGACCACCCTGGCCCAGCCACTCGGCGAGCCTGCTCGACCGGCCGGTGGCGTCGACGACCAGATCCGCGGGCTCGGTCACGACCTCGTCCCCGACCCGCACCCGGGCCCCGGACACCCGCGCGCCGTCGAACACCAGCCCCTCGGCACGACCTGCGACCACACGGATCCCGGGGACGGCGGTGGTGGCCCGCCGGACCAGGTTCTCGAGGAAGGGGCGGGTCGTCACCAGGGTCGGCTCGTCCTGCGGCGTGGCGGGGAGCGGGCGGAGGCGGCCGTTGACCCAGAGCTCCACCGTGGCGGGGTCGGGCGGCACTGCGCCCTCGCGGATCGCGGTCGCGGTGATGCCGGGGAACCAGCGTTCGAGCTGGACCTGCCCGGCGGGCAGCAGCGCGTGCACCTGCCCGCCCTGCGGGACGCCGGGCCGGGGCTCCGGGCCGGTCGGGTCACCGTCGGGGTCGACGAGCAGGACCTCCTCGGCGTGGTCGGCGAGCCCGCGCGCAGCGAGCATCCCGGCGATGCTCGCCCCGAGCACCACGGCGCGGCCCATGACGGTCCGTGGTCCCCGTGGTGGGTCTGCGGTGGCGATCTCGGCGAACACGCGGGCCGGGGGGCGGGGCACGGACGGCCTCCAGGGGATCGGTGGGTCCGGTCTGAGGACCGAGCCTACGTCGCCCCGTCCGTTCCCCGGTGTGACGACGGGGCGGGGTCGGTTCCCCCGGTGTCACAGATCGATGTGCAGGAGCGGGCAGCCCGAACGGCACGGACGGGAACGACACCGGAGAGGGTGTTCGAGAAGGTCCATCGTGGATGTCGTCCATCGCCCGTCCCCGTGCGTCCGAGGACGAGGACTGCTCGACGTCGAAGGTCAGAGCCCGACCGCGTCCGCGCCGTGCTTGGCCTGCGCAGCGGTGAAGCCCTCGAACTTCAGCTGGTCGATCAGACCCTGCCGGGAGAACGAGCTGAACTCCATGTAGCTCTTCGCGGACCGTGCCGCCTGCTCGTCCCAGTCGACGGTCACGTGGTCGACGGCATACGTCGCGTCGGCGCTGGAGAAGTGCTCGAACTCGAGCTGCTTGATGAGACCCGTCCGCGAGAACGAGCTGAAGTCGAGGTAGCCCTCGGCCGACTCGACGGCGTTCTGTCGACTCACCGACAGCGCGGGCACGGCCGGGGCGGCGTAGGTCTCGGGAGCGGACGCCGCGCTGCTCGGTGCCGGGGCGATCACCGCCGGCGGCGCGGCGGCCACGGTGGACGGCACGACGACGGGTGCGGTGGACGGGGCCGCAGCGATGGGGGACGCCGCGTCTCCGTCGCCCGAGCCTACGGCAGCTGCGGCGGCGACGATCACCACGGCGAGCCCGCCGACGACGAACGGCCACTTCCGTCGTCGAGCCGGAGCCGGAGCCGGGTGAAGGGGCGGTTGCTGCGCCCAGGGTGCGGTCGGGAGGTTCCGCTGCTGCGGGATCCGGCCCGGCGGCGGGTACTGGCCGGGCGGCACGCCGTGGCCGGCCGGGGTGGTGCTCCAGGAGGGGCCCTGTGGGGTCTGCGGGGTCGTCATGGCCCCTATGTCGCGCGAGACGACCGAGTGTTGCCGGGTGCGGCGGCGGATCCCCAGAATTGGGGAAGGGGTGTCGTGAAGCCGGTGGCTTCCCTGGTGCCCCTGTCAGGAGAGCCCGGTCCCGCGCAGTGAGTGCTGGAGCGGCCCGGCGACCCAGTCGTCGACCTCGCGCGGTGACCGCAGCCGTACCACCGTCAGCGCCGGGTGCTCCCGGGCGACCGCGGGTACCAGCTCCCGGTACTTGTGCCGGGTCGCGACGGCCCAGCGCACGATGTTCTCCCGGTCGACGAGCAGCCGGCGCAGCGGAGGCTCGACGTTGCCGTTCCACAGCACCTCACGGCGGCGGCTGCGCCGCCACGTCCGCCGCAGCACACGGGGGAACGTGACGGTCCAGAACGGCAGGTCGAGCCAGACGAGCAGGTCCGCGCGGGCCGCCAGGCGCGGGCGCGCCGTGCCGTACTGCCACTCGGTGACCCACGTGTCGGCGGCGGTGAACCGGTCGACGTCGTCGAGGAAGGACGGGCGCGGCGTCCAGCCGGGGCCGTGGAACAGCGCGTCGATGTCGGTGTGCGGACCGCCCGTCACCGTGGCGAGGCGGGCGGCGAGCGTCGTCTTCCCGGATCCGGAGACCCCTGCGACGAGGATGCGGCGCGGCCGGGTGGGCAACGGGTCGTCCCAGCGCAGCACCCCTACACCGTACGGCCGGAATGCGACGGGAAATCCGTGCGACGAGGGCGCGGATCGCGACTAGCGTGCGACCGACCGTGCACCGACCCGAGGAGGTGAGTCCCGTGACCGCGGTACCGACACGGGCGCTCCCACCCGGACGGCAGGCCGTCCCGGAGCGCCGCGAGCACTCCCGGAAGGCACGACCATGCATGTCATCAGCACCGAGCACCTCGACGACCACCTGACCGAACACCGGTTCACCCTCGACGGTGTCCCCGGCGTTCTCTGGTCACCCCGCACGACCGGCGGCCCGACCCCGCTGGTCCTGCTGGGCCACCCCGGCGACCTGGCACGCATGCACCCGAGGCTGCTCGGGCGGGCCCGCTCCTGCGTCGCCGACGGGTACACCGCCGCGACCCTGGAGCTGCCCGGTGCCGGCGGACGACCCCGCCTGCCCGCCGTCGACGCCGCCCGCGCCGAGCTGCGCCGGGCGGTCCGGGCGGGCGAACCCGTTCCCGACGCCGTCGTCGAACGGCTGGTCACACCGCTGGTCGAGGCGTCGGTCCCGGAGTGGCGGACGCTGCTCGACGCGCTGCCCGGGCACGACCCGGTCGCCTGGTCGGGCGGGATCACCGCGATCGGTGTCCGGATGGCGCTGGAGCCGCGGATCGCGGCGGCGCTGCTGTTCGCCGGTAGCCGGCTGCCGCGCGCGACCCTGGACGAGGCCCGGCGGGTCACCGTCCCGCTGCTGATGCTGCTGCAGTGGGACGACGAGGGCAACGACCGCCGGCAGGCTCTCGACCTGTTCGACGCGCTCGGCAGTGACGCGCTCGGCAGGACTGAGAAGACGTTGCACGCCAACACCGGCGGGCACACCGGCGTTCCCGCGTTCGAGGGTGGCGACGCGGCCCGGTTCCTCGCCCGGCACCTGCGGTGCCGGGGCCGGTCCGGATGACCCGGTGCCCGTGGCCGGCCGAATCGGACGAGGCCGTCGTCAGAGGGCCCCGACGCCGGGGTGGTGGGAGAGGATCCGGTCCAGCCGCGACCCGACCTCGTCGCAGTTGAGCCGCACGACGTCCAGGAAGGCCGCGAGGACGGGCGAGTCGTCCGACGCCCGGAACGACAGCTGCAGGTCGGGAAGGCGGACGGCCGGTGTGACGTCGCAGAACCGGACGTCGTCGCGGGCCAGCAGCCGCATCCGCGACGGCCCCAGCCCCACACCGACGCCGCACGCGGCGAGGCCGACGATCGTGTGGATGTCACGGGCGGTCGCGGCGCCGTCCAGTGCCGTCGGTGCGTCCGCGAAGACGGTCTGCAGCCAGGCCCCGACCCCCGGCTCGTCGGCTCTGCCGGACACGACGAGCCGCTCGCCGGCGAGCTGTTCGATGGTGACCGACCTCGTCCCCGCGAAGGGGTGCGTCACGGCGACGGCGGCGACGAGGTCGTCGGTGCCGATGGGCACCGTGACGAGCTCCTCGGCCCCCGGGCCCCGGGGTGCCCCGCGGCCGACGGCGACGTCGAGCTCGCCCGCGAGCAGACCCGCGACGCCCGCCGGGGTTCCCGTCTCGAGTGCCTCGAGCCGGAAGTCCGGCCGGGCGCGCTGGAACCTGCCGAGCACCCCGGGCAGCGGTGCGAGCAGCGCCGAGCCGATGAAACCCAGCCGGAGCCGCCCGGTCTCCCCGCGTGCGGCTCGTCCGGCGTCCACGACGGCTCCGCCCATCTCGTCGAGCGCGCTCCGGGCGCGCGCGAGGAACGCCGTGCCGGCCGCGGTCGGGAACACCCCCTTCGGCGTGCGGTCGAACAGCCGCTCGCCGACCTCGCGTTCGAGGGCGGCGATCTGGGAGGACAGCGGCGGCTGTGCGATCCCCAGCGACGCGGCCGCCCGGCCGAAGTGCCGGTGCTCGGCGAGCGCCTGCGCGTACCGCAGATGACGTGCTTCCACCCGCGCCACGATAGCTCGGAGGTATCGTGCTGCCGTACGTGAGATATGAAGGTGGATGACACCGGCCGGTGCCGGTGTGGTGGGGGCGTGTCCGCAGAACCGAAGACCTCCCTGAACCATCCCGCCACCGGCACCTCCGTCGTGCTCCTGCACGGTGCCTGGCACTCCTCGCTGCACTGGGGCCCGGTGCGGACGGTGCTGGCCCGGCACGGGCTGACGAGCCACGCCCTCGAGATGCCGGGGCACGGCCTCGACGCCCCGTACCCGTCGGGCTACCTCCTCCCGGGGCAGCCGGGGCTCACGACGGAGCGTTCCGGGCTGGCCGACCTCACCCCCGACGTCGTCGTGAAGGACCTGCTGGGGCAGCTCGCGGACATCCGGCGGCGCACCGCCCGGCTGGTGCTGGTCGCCCACAGTGCCGGTGGCGGGCCCGCGTCCGCCGTCCTCGAACAGGAGCCGGGCCTCGTCGACCACGTCGTGTACCTGTCGGCGTTCGTCCCCGCGGGCCGTCCCCGGTTCACCGACTACATCGGCGCGCCGGAGAACGCCCACGCCACGCACGCACCCCGGATCGGTGACCCGGACCGGATCGGCGCGATGCGGATCAATCCCCTGTCCCACGACCCCGCCGAGGTCGAGGCGATCCGCACCTCGTTCCTGCACGACTGGCCGGCCGGGCGGCCCGCCTGGCGGTCGCTGCTGCAGCCCGACGAGACGACGGCGATCCTCTCCGACCCGTTCGCCGTCACCGCCGGCCGGTGGGGCACCGTGCCCCGCAGCTACGTCCGGCTCACCGACGACCGCGCCCTCCCTGTGGCGACCCAGGACCTGATGATCGCCGAGGCCGACCGGGCCGCTCCCGGCCGCGGGTTCGAGGTGCACTCGTTGCCCGGCGGCCACTCGCCCTTCCTGACCCGTCCCGACGAGCTCGGCGGGCTGCTCGCCGACCTCGCCACCCGGCGATGAGGCGCCTCGCGCTGCCCGTCCTGCTCTCGGGCACGTTCGTGCAGCTCATGAGCGTCACGGTGATGCAGATCGTCGTGCCCGACGTCCGCGCTGACCTGGCTGCGGGCGCGGGCGCCGGTCAGCTGGTCGTCGCCGGCTACACCCTGACCTTCGCCTGCACCCTGATCACCGCCGCGCGCCTGGGCGACCGCTGGGGGCACCGTCGCCTGTTCGTCGTCGGGACCGCGATCTTCACCGCGGCCGCCGCCACCGGCGCGCTCGCCCCCGACGCCGACGTCCTCGTCGTCGCACGGCTGGTGCAGGGCATCGGCAGCGGGTTGGTCGCGCCGCAGGTCCTGTCGATCATCCAGCGGTCGGTGGACCCCGGGCGGCGGGCCCGGGCGCTGTCCTGGTTCGGCGCGACGATGGCCGTCGCCTCGTTGGCCGGCCCGGTGCTCGGTGGGGTGCTGCTCGAGCTCGACCCGCTCGGCGCCGGATGGCGTGCGGCCCTGGCCGTGACCGTCCCGGTGGGGGTGGCCGCGCTGGTCCTGTGGCCCGTGCTCCCGCGGACCGGGGGAGGGGTCGCCGACCGGGTCCCGCTCGACGTCGCCGGGGCCCTGCTCAGCGTGACGGGTCTGTCCGCCGTCGTGCTCCCCCTGGCGCTCGGCGGGGAACAGGGGTGGCCGATGTGGACCCGGGTGTCGTTCGCGGCGGCGGTGGTCCTGCTGTCGGCCCTGGTCGTCCAGCAGCGTCGCGCCGCGTATCCGCTGGTCCAGCCGGCAGCGCTGGGCACCGCCACCGCCCGCCTCGGCATCGGGGTCGTGCTGGTGTTCAACGCGGGGGTGCCGTCCTTCGTCCTGCTGCTGTCGCTGCACCTGCAGGGGCCCGTCGGGTTCGGTCCGCTGCGCACGGCCGGGACGATCGCGACCTACGCCGTCGGGGCGCTCGCCGGGAGCGCGCTCGCCGAGCCGCTCGCGCGGCGGCGGGACGTGTCGATGCTCGCTGGCGCATCGCTCGTGCTCGCCGCGGTGTGCGGTGCGACCGTCGTCGTGGTCGACCACCCCGGCCCCGCGCTCTGGACCGTGCTGGCCCTGGGCGGGATCGCGTTCGGCGCGTTCACCGCCTCGGCCTTCACCCTCGTCCTGGCCGAGGTGCCGGCCGGAGCGGTGGGCACGGTGTCCGGGCTGCTGCCCACGGCGCAGCAGCTGGGCGGGACGATCGGGGTGGCGCTCTGCGGCGCTGCCTACACCGCCGGGGCCGTGCCGTCGTTCGGGCGTGCCGGCGCCTACCAGGTCACGGTGTTCCTGCTCGCCGCGGCCGTCGCCGTGGCCCTCACCCGCGCGACCCGTTCGCGCACCGCCCCCGAGTTGGAGGCCCGTCATGGATGAGGACACGGCCGGTACGACGGCGGCCGACCACCAGGTCCTGGACCTGTCGGCCGAGGAGCTGCTCACCACGACGCGGTCGGTGCGGCGGCGGCTGGATCTGGACAGGCCGGTCGATCCCGCCCTGCTGCGGCGCTGCATCGAGATCGCCACCCAGGCGCCCACCGGTCGGCACGAGCAGGGCTGGCACTTCGTGGTCGTCACCGACCCGTCGGTGCGCACCCGGCTCGCCGACCTCTGGCGTGCGGGCATCGGCCGCGGTGACAGCCCGATGTCGACCGAGGAGCTGCGCCGCGCCCACGTCCGCCC
The DNA here is from genome assembly GCF_001932475.1 of Pseudonocardia sp. Ae717_Ps2. Taxonomy (NCBI): domain Bacteria; kingdom Bacillati; phylum Actinomycetota; class Actinomycetes; order Pseudonocardiales; family Pseudonocardiaceae; genus Pseudonocardia; species Pseudonocardia sp. Ae717_Ps2. The sequence goes on along the minus strand of NZ_MCIS01000001.1, from coordinate 3,474,473 downwards.
GGGTGCGATGGAGAAGGTGTGGGACGGGCTCGGCCACCTGTCCCAGAACCTGGACCGGGTCCCGGCACTGGTGATCCCCTGCATCGAAGGCCGTACCGACGGCCTCGGGGCGGACCGGCAGGCATCCCGGTGGGGGTCGCTGTTCCCCGCGGTGTGGAGCTTCATGCTGGCCGCACGTCTGCACGGGCTCGGCACCGTCCTGACCACCGGCACCATGGCCGTCGAGCGCGACGCGGCCGCCCTGCTCGGCATCCCCTACGAGTCGGTGATGCAGGCGGCGTTGATCCCGGTCGCGTACACCGTCGGCACGGAGTTCCGCCCGGCGACGCGCATCCCGGTGGACGAGGTCGTGCACTGGGACCGGTGGTAGAGCGGGTCCCGCGCTGCGTGTCAACCGAGGTCGCTCGGGGCCCGGCCGGTCACTCGTCGGAACGCCTCGGCGAACGCACCGGGCTTGCGGTAGCCGACCGCCCGGGCCGTCGCCCCGACCGACGTGCCGCGTGCGAGCAGGACCAGCGCCGCACGGACGCGGGCGTGGGTGCGCCACTGGGCGAAGGTCATGCCCGTCTCGGCTCGGAACAGCCGGGTCAGCGTGCGGACGCCGGCGGCGACGTGGTCGGCCCAGGCAGCCAGATCACGGTCGTCCGCGGGGTCGGCGACCAGGGCGTCGGTGATGGTCCGCAGCCGTGGGTCGTCGGGGACCGGCAGGGTGAAGGTGGTGCTCGGGACGGGTTCGAGCAACGTGACGAGCAGCTGCTCGGCCCGGTCCCGCGCGGCGGTGCCGGGGGTGCCCAGGTGCACGATGAGCTCCCGGATCAAGGGGGTGACCAGCACTCCGGTCGGTTCGGTCCACGGTGTGGTCCCGGTGAGGATCACGCCGTAGCCGAGTCCGCCGCTGACCACCTCGATCGCGTGCGGCACCCCGGCGGGCATCCACAACGCATGCGTGGGGGGCACGAGCCAGTCGCGTTCGGACGTGTGGTGGGTGACCGTCGCGGACGCCGACCAGCTGAGCAGATGGAAGTCGTGCGTGTGCAGGTCGAAGGAGAACCCGTCGTCGAACCGAGTCCGCGCGGTCGCGAGCACGGTCCCGGACACGCGCACCTCCGGTTGGCCGTCTCACGGCCATGATCGGCCACCTACCGCACGAGCGCCATCCTAGCGTCGACGACATGCAGACGCTCAGGACGACCGACGAGGTCGACGCCCTCATCGGCACCCCGCCGAGACCGGTGGTGCTCAAGTCGACAGCGGTGCTCGACGACGGCTGCCGCGAGATCTTCGCCGCCGCCCCGGTCGTCGCCGTCGGCACCCGGGCCGGCACCGTGCTCGCCGGCGGGTGGCCCGGTGTCGTCCGCGCCGAGTCCGCCACGCTGCTGTCGGTGCCGCTGGACGACGTGCCCGCGCCCGGGACGGGGGTGTCGATGCTGTTCCTGATCCCCGGCCTCGGCGAGACCTTCCGGTGCAACGGCGTCGCGGAGGGGACCCGCGACGGCCGGGTCGAGGTCCGGCTGGAGGAGGGCTACGTGCACTGCGCGCGCTGCGTGCTGCGGTCCGAGCTGTGGACGGCGGTGCCGGACCCGGTTCGCGTGACCCCGCCCGCGAGCGGCCCGCTCGCCGAGCCGGGGGTCGCGGAGTTCCTCGCGATGACCCCGTTCCTGGTCATCACCTCACACGACAGCGACGGCCGTCACGACACCAGCCCGCGGGGGGACCGGCCGACCCTGCTGCGGCTGCTCGACGGGCACACGGTCGCGTTCCCCGAGCGCCGCGGCAACCGGCGGGCCGACACCCTGCACAACCTCATGAGCTGCCCCGAGGTCTCGCTGCTCGCCGTCGTACCCGGTCGCGGCGACGTCGTCCGGCTCACCGGTACGGCGCGGGTGAGCGTGGAGCCGGCGCTGCTCGCGACGATGGCGCTGCGGGACAGGGCGCCCGACGCCGCCGTCGTGGTGGAGGTCGCGACCGCCGATCTCGTGCGCAGTCCTGCCGTCGACGCCCTCTGGGCCGGGCCGGCGGTGAACGGCCCGGACCTCACCGCGATCGGCGCCGCGCACCTGGCCGCCCGGGGTGGACGCGCCGCACGAGTGGTCGCCCGCGGGCTGGCCACCGCCACGAGCGGGCTCACCCGACGCGCGCTGGATGCGAGCTACCGCTCCGCACTGCGCGACGAGGGCTACGAGTAGGGACCCCCGTTCTCACCCGGCGAGGGTGACCTCCCCCGAGGGCAGGACGAGCAGGTTCTCCGTCGTCGGGGTACGGCCGCGGAGGCGGTCGTGCAGCCATTCGACCTGCAGGGTCCGCCAGCCGGGCCCGAACGCGACCGACGAGGCCTCGGTCATCGAGTGCCGGGCGCCCGCGTAGAGGGTGACCGAGGTCGGGGAGGTGCAGCGTCGCGTCATCTCGTGGACCCACGAGGAGGGGGACAGGTCGTCCGCCGCGCCGCCGACGATCTGCCACGGCACCGGCATCGTCTCGGCGTGGGGTCGCAGGTCGTACCGGGCGGCCATCGCGTCGAAGGCGTCCTCGTCGTCGTAGAGCCCGGCCATCCACATGTGGCGCGCCTTGAACGTCGGCGGGGCCTCCTCGAAGATCGTGTGGGCGCCCGGTTCGAAGCAGGGCAGCGCCACCGAGCAGCCGAGCAGATCGGGTTGCCCGGACGCGAGCTGGGACATCCAGAACGACCCGAAGCTGGTGCCCGACGCCACGACGCGGGTGGCGTCGAGGTCGTGACGGCCGCGGATCCAGCCCATCACGGCGTCGCCGGCCTCGGCCCAGGCGGTGGGGGTGACGTGGACACCACGGATCGCCGCCTCGCCCTGGCCGGGGCCGTCCAGAGCGAGCACGGCGACGCCGCGGGCGAGCCACGGGCTGCCGGTGCGGGCGACCAGCATCTCGCGGGGTGCGTCCATGCCCCCGATGGCCAGCACCGTGGGCAGCGGACCCTCGGCGCCGCGGGGGAGATGGAGCCATCCGGGCAGTGCGGCGTCACCGAACGGGACGTCGACCCGTTCGACACGGTGTGCGGCGCGGCGGGCCCACGCCAGGTAGGCGGCGTTCTTGCGCTCATCGAGCTCACGGGCCAGCCCGTCGTCCTCCCAGACCGGCCAGCAGGCGAGCGACCACATCTGGGCCGCGGCGAAGTGGTGCACCGCGGCGCTGTCCGGGTGGCCGCGCCGCTCGGCGTCCTCGGCCCGGCGCGCGCGTCGCTCGGCGAACGACCGCACCACCGGGACGAAGTCCGCGAGCTTGTTGATCCCCGCCCGGAGCGCGGCCGTCTCGGCCGGCGCGAGCTCGTCGCCGACGGCACCCAGGTGGTAGCCCAGCCGGGGCTGGTCGAACTCGACGTCGCGGACCCGCAGGGCCTCGTCGACCAGCCACCGCTGTTCCCGGAACCGCCGTGGTCCCCGTCCTCGGGTCATCGTCGTCCTCTCGTCGTGCGCGGGCCGCCACCCGGCGGGGCACCGGCCGCCCGGTCCACGGCGGCGCGCAGCGGTCCGCGGTGTGCCGGGCCGTGCCCGGGCAGCAGCAGGTCGGCGTCCACGCCGGCCAGAGCGCCCAGCGCCGCCCGCATCTCCTCGTCGGTCCCGTGGTTGAACCACGCCGGGAGCAGCTGTGGCCCGGTCGCCGGGGAGAGTGCGTGCCCGGTGACGAGGCTGTCGCCGGTGATCACGGCACCCGAGGCCGGGAGGTGGAAGGCGGTGTGGCCGGACGTGTGACCTCCGGTCGGCACCGGTACGGGAGACCCGGGGAGGTCGAGGGCGCCGCTGGTCGGGAACGGCTGCGCATGAGCGGCGGCGACGTCCCGGCCCGCCCCGGCCCGGGCGACGCGCACCGCCCACGGCAGGACGGCCGGCCGCCAGAGCCCGGCGACCACCCGCGCGGGAGTCAGCTGTTCCCGGCGCTCGCGACGGGCGTGCGCCACCTCGACCGGGTGCAGGAGGACCGGGGTGCCGTACCGGGCGTGGAAGGGGTTGACCGCGCCGAGGTGGTCGACGTGGGCGTGGGTCACCAGGATGGCGACCACGTCCTGCGGACGGAGGCCGAGGGTCGCGATGGAGAACTCGACGGCCGCCACGTCCCCGGGGTAGCCGCCGTCGACCAGGGTGAGGGCGTCGCCCTCGCGGAGCAGGACCCAGTTGACGTCGGTCCCCGTCACGAGGACGGTGCCCCGGTCCACCTGCTCCACCAGCGGCGGCCCGGCCGGTCGCGGTCTCACCGCTCGTCGGGGCCGCGAGGGGCGGGCCGCGGTGCGGCCAGGGCCGCGACGCCGGCGGTGATCCCGACCGCGTTCAGCCCCGCCCCGAACCAGTTGCTCCCACTGCGCGGTGACCGCAGGGCGGCGGCGAGGTGGTTGAGCCCGAACAGGGTCGACAGCACCGCGAAGCCGCGGACCTGCGCGCGGTCGGCCTCGGGTCCCAGCCCGGCCAGCCCGGCCGCGGTCACGAGGGTCCCGACGTTCCAGACGGCGATCTCGCGCTGCCATCCGGCGTTGCGGCCCCACGCGGCGCCCCGGGCGAACCGGCGGCCGAAGACCCCCTGCAGGACCGCGGCGAGTGAGAAGCCCGCGATCCACACGTTCCGCGCGGTGCGGACCGACGGCCTGCGCATCGCCGTACCCCCGCTTGTTGAACCCACGTACAACAAGGGCCGACGCTAGTAAGCTGCCACTCCCATGTCAAACAGCCCGTCCGGGCCGGCGTTCCGGCGGCTGGACACCGAGACCCGTCGCCGGCAGCTGCTCGCGGCCGGGGCGTCGCTGTTCGCGACGCAGCCCTACGACGAGGTCTGGGTCGACGACGTCGCCCGGGCGGCGGGGATCAGCCGCGGGCTGCTCTACCACTACTTCGGGAGCAAGCGCGGTTTCCTGTCCGCCGTCGTCGAGCAGGAGGCCGCGACGCTCCTCGCCGTCACCGAACCCGACGACCGCCTGCCACCGGCGGAGCGGCTGCGGGCCGTGCTCGACGCCTACCTGGACTACGTCGAGGCCCACCCGCACGGCTACCGCGCCCTGTTCCGGGGCGCGCTCGGAGCCGACACGGCCATCCGGTCCATCGTGGACGGGAACCTGGCCCGCCAGCAGGAGCGGGTGCTGCGGGCCGTGGTCGGCTCCGGCCCCACGCCGGAACCGGTGCGGCTGGCCGTGCGCGGCTGGCTGTCGTTCCTCGTCGCCGTCTGTCTCGACTGGCTGGAGAACCCGGTCCTCGACCGGGCCGCGGTGCGTGAGCTCTGCGCGGACACGCTGACCGGGGCGCTCCGCGCGAGCGGCCACGGGACGCCGACCGGCTGACGACGGGTCAGCCGACCCGGGGGAGTCCCAGGATCCGGCGGCGCAGTGCGTCCCGGTCGCCCTCGGCCGGTGCCGTCCCGTCGACGAAGTCCTGCAGCAGCGCCACGAACCGGGCCGGCTGTTCGGCGTGCGGGAAGTGCCCCGCGCCGTCGAACACCTCCAGGCGGCTGTCGGGCAGCCGGTCGTGCGCGGCGAGGGTGTGGGCCGGCGGGATGACCCGGTCGCGGTTCCCGCCGACGAGCAGCACGGGCACCTCCTCGAGCAGGTGCAGGCGCTGCGCCCCGTCGAGCCGCTGGCCGGACGGCTCCAGCGCGCCCCGCGCGGTCTGGACGAACGCGCCGCGGGTGCCGCGGTCGGCGAAGGTCTCCAGCGCGGTGTGCACACCGTCGATGTCCGAGCGCGGCACCCGGCCGACGCGGTGGGCGAGCCGGTGGGCGGCGCGACGCATCCACGGCGCGGTCAGCGACGCCGCCGACCGCAGCACCAGCTCGGTGCCCGGCAGGCTCGCCGCCCGCAGCGCGAGGGTCAGGTCGTGGCCGAGACCACCGGAGGACACGAGCACGACCCGCTCGGTGAACTCGGGGAACTGGTGCGCGAACTGCATCGCGACGCCGCCGCCGAACGAGTGCCCGACGATCGTCGCCCGCTCGACGTCGAGTGCGGCCAGCAGGTCCCGCAGCCCGGTCGCGTAGCCGCCGAGGGAGTAGTCACCGCTGCGCGGTGCCTCGCTGGCGCCGTGCCCGAGCAGATCCGGCGCGATCACGTGCAGGCCGCCGCCCAGGGCGTCGAACACCGGGGCCCAGGTCCGCGAGCTGGCGGCGAGACCGTGCACGAGCAGGACCGTCGGGCCCTCTCCGCGACCGGTCTCGCGGTAGCTCACGCGCTGTCCGTGCAGCAGGATCTCGCGCTCCTGAGGGGACTGGTCGTCCACTGGGCACCTCCGTACGTCGACGACTCCATGATCCTCTCCGGGCGGGTCCGCGGCGGTGGGGCCCGCCGGTGTTCCGGAGGCGTCGGCGAGGGGGGCTGTCAGGGGGTGGCGGCGCCGTCGAGGGTGACACCGGCCCGTTCCTGCGACAGGTCCCACATCCGGCGGGCGGCGTCGGCGTCGCGCAGCGGCCGGTACAGCTCCTGCTCGGCGGGCGGCCCACCCACCCGCCCCGGCCCCTTCGGCCCGTACAGCACGGCGTGCCCGGCGTCCGGTGCGGTCGCGGCGAGCAGCGCGGGCAGCCCGGCCGAGTCGGCGGTCCCGATCAGCAGGCCGGCCCGGGACATCGCGCCGAGCACCCGTCGTCCGAAGGTCTGTCGCTCCCGGCCCAGGTCGGGGCGGGCGGCCAGCAGGTTGGTCGGCGCGACGCCCGGGTGGGACAGGTTCGCGGTGATGCCCCAGCCCGCCGCGCGGCTGCGCCGGTCCAGCTCCAGGCCGAACAATCCGAACGCGATCTTCGAGTGCCGGTAGGCGGCCATGCCGTCGTAGGAGCGCTCGGAGTCCGGGTCGTCCCACAGGACCGGGCCGCGGGCCGCAGCGACGCTGATCTGGCAGACCACCCGGGCCCGGCCCTCGCGCAGCAGCGGCAGCAGGTGCGCGACGAGCGCGACGTGGCCCAGATGGTTGGTGCCGAACTGCAGCTCGAACCCGTCGGCGGTGGTGCGGCGCTCCGGCGGGGTCATGACGCCGGCGTTGTTGATCAGCAGATGGACGGGCCGTCCCTCCGCCCGCAGGGTCTCCCCGAGCGCGGCGACCGATGCCAGCGAGGACAGGTCGAGCTCGCGGAGCGAGACGGTCGCGCCGGGGTGCCGGTCCCGGATGCGGTCGGCGGCGGCGGCGCCCTTGGCCGCGTTGCGGACGGGGAGCACGACCTCGGCACCGGCGGCGGCGAGCCGGTCGGCGATGCCGATGCCGACACCGTCGCTGCCGCCGGTGACGACGGCGCGGCGCCCGGTCAGGTCGGGAAGGGTCAGGTCTGGGGTGCGTGTCATGGGATCAGCCTGTCCGGGGCGCGGCCCGGTAGCCACTGATCGTCGATCCGTGGCTGCGGTGGCGGCCCGCGCGGTAGGAATGGCTGCAGGACACGAGGAGGGGTGTGCATGGTCGACCGGGCCGGACTGGCGGAGTTCCTGCGGCACCGCCGCTCCGCGCTGCAGCCGGAGGACGTCGGGCTGCAGCGCGGGCGCCGTCGTCGGACCGGAGGGCTGCGCCGGGAGGAGGTCGCGGCGCTGTGCCACATGTCGGCCGACTACGTCGCCCGTCTGGAGCAGGAACGCGGGCCGCACCCGTCGGAGCAGATGCTGGTGGCGATCGCGCAGGGCCTGCACCTGTCCCTCGACGAGCGCGACCACCTCTTCCGGCTCGCCGGGCGGCGCCCGCCCGCACGGGGCGCCGACAGCGCACACGTCGCCCCGGGTCTGCTGCGGATCCTCGACCGGCTCGCCGACACCCCCGCCGAGATCGTCACCGAGCTGGGCGAGACCCTGCGGCAGACGCCGACGGGCGTCGCGTTGACCGGCGACTCGACCGTCCACACCGGAGCGGCCCGCAGCCTCGGCTACCGATGGTTCACCGACCCCGCCGCCCGGGGGCTGTACGTCGCCGAGGACCACGGGCTCCTGTCGCGCCTGTACGCGTCGGGGCTGCGCGGGCTCGTCGGGCTGCGCGGGCCGGGGTCGCGGGCCGCCGCGCTGGCCGAGGACCTGCTGGGGCGCAGCGCCGAGTTCCGCGCGCTGTGGGACCGCCACGAGGTGGGTCTGCGACCGCCGGACCCGAAACGGCTCGTCCATCCGAGCTCGGGGTGCTGGAGCTGAACTGCCAGACCCTGGTCGACCCCGACCAGGCGCACCTGCTGTTCGTCTACACCGCCGTCCCCGGCAGCGAGAGCTACGAGAAGCTGCGGCTGCTGTCGGTCGTCGGCGATCCCCAGGACGCCGCGCCGCGGCCCTGACGGTTCGCACCCGCGAACGCCGGCGGGCTTCCTCCGGGTGCCCGGGCGGTTCCGCCGTACCCGTTCGTCACCTGCGGCGACACCCGTGGCGACAGGAGTCACACGGTAGGGGTGTGATCACATCCCCCGAACGACGTGATACCGGCAACGGCGGTTGCAGAGGGTTCCCATCTCGGTAGCGTGCGGTCCGTGTCCACTCCGATCAGTCCGCGCAGCCGTCGTCGCGTCCTGCACACCGTCGCGAGGACGGCGACGTCGCTGTTCGTCGTCGGTGCGGTCGCCGCGGCCGGGTGCGTGGGCGTGGCGGGCGGCACGTCCGCGGCGGTCACCCCCGCCGCCTACGCCTCGATCCCCACGGCGGGTCTGTCCGTCGCGGCGACGGTGACGATCGACGGCACGCCGTATCCGAACCCGCTGCGCATGGTCGACGGGACCGGCGTCACCGACGTCGCCCAGTGGGAGGGCACCCGCCGCGCGGAGCTGCTGGCGGCGTTCCGCGAGAACGTCTACGGCCAGCCGCTGCCCAAGCCGACCAAGCAGACCTTCGACGTCCGGACCAGCGACGACGGCGACGTCGTCCTCAAGAAGGTCACGATCGGCATCACCGGCCCGGAGGGCACCGGGTCCTTCACGCTGCGGCTGTTCGTGCCGAAGGGGCAGACCCCGCGCGGCACCTTCCTGATGATCGACCACCGGGGCTCGGTCTCCGACGACCCGGGTCAGTCCTCGGACTACGCACCGGTCTCGACGATCACGAAGGCGGGGTACGCCTTCGCCCAGATCGACGCCGACCAGATCGCGCCGGACGACAGCGGCAGCTACCGCAGCAAGATGATCAACCTGTTCTACCCGTCCGGGAGCGACCTGCCCGACGACGCCGGGCGGGCCATCGCCGCCTGGGCCTGGGGTGCGAGCCGGGCGATGGACTACCTGCAGACCGACAAGGACATCGATCCGTCGAAGATCGCGGTCATCGGGCACTCCCGCTCCGGCAAGGCCGCGCTCTGGGCCGGTGCCCAGGACCCGCGCTTCGCCGCGGTCATCTCCAACAACTCCGGCTCGACGGGTGCGAAGCTCGCCCGGCGCGGCGACGGGGGAGTGGGCGCCGAGACGGTGTCACGGGTCAACAGCTCCTTCCCGCACTGGTTCCCGCAGACCTACAAGAACTACGGCGACAAGGTCGACGAGCTGCCCGTCGACCAGCACGAGCTGATGGGGCTGGTCGCACCGCGCAAGCTGGTGATCGCCAGCGCCAGCGACGACTCCAACGCCGACCCGGAGGGCGAGTTCCTCGCCTACAAGGCGGCGACCGAGATCTACGCCCTGTACGGCCTCGGCGACAACGGCCTGGGCACGACGGGCTGGGAGCCCGCCACCGACAAGGCCTTCTCCGGCCCGGCGATGAGCTACCACCTGCGCTCCGGCGGGCACGGGCTCAAGGCGGCCGATTGGAACATCTACCTGAAGGGCGATCTGTTCACGCAGGCGTCGCCGCGCTGACCGCGCACGATTGGTACGACCGTACTCGAATGACCGTTTCGGGTGATCTTTCCTGAAACGTATACGTCGAGCGTTTGACGTCCAGCGGAAGGGCGTCGTCGTCCGCGGAGCCGGGGTCGGGCCGGCTCCGATCCCGCGGTCCTGCAGGTGGAGCACGCGCCGGCGATGTCCGCGGTCGGTTCCGTGAGTGATCGCGTGGGTGATTCCGTGGGTGGTTCCGGCAATTCCCGTCGGCCGTCGTACACGCGCCGCCGCGGTGTCGGCGGGAAGCGGTGCAGGCATCGGAGAATCGCCGCCACGGCAATGTCGATAATCGTTCGACGGTCACCGGAGAACGTTTCGGTGAATGCGCTGGGAAGGCGAGATGGGGCAGTGCGGCTGGTCCCGCGTCGCGACGGGTGGATTCCATGTGATGGGACAGCGGTCGCCCTCGGGCTGTCGGTCTTACCTGCCCTCGCTGCTCACAGGCTCGAGCTCTGTCGATATCTGTGGCACTGGTCACATGAAGCGCAGAGACATTGCGATGCGCAATGCAATGTTGCGCGACGGAAGAATGTAGGGAATGCGTCCGACCTGCGCCGATGCCTTTTCGAGACTGACCGCTCCGGGCGTGCTGTCGCGATCCGGTCACCGACCGTCGTGCGCAATTCCGTGTTGCTCGGTGCAATGACGGCGGACGCAATAGATTCGTAACCAGAGAACCGGGATGCTGTGGTTACCGTGCGACCCACCACCGAACCGCACCGGCCGCCTGCGCACCACGCAGGGCGCGGCCGTCCCGGACAGACAGGACTCTGATGCGATCACCTCGAGTCGCGGCGCTGCTCGCGCTCTCCCTGACCTCCGCGCTGGTGCTCAGCGCCTGTGGCGGCGGGGGAGGCGGCACCACGGGCGACGCCCAGGGCGCCCCCACGATCTCGGTCTTCGGCACCGAGCCGGAGAACGCGCTGCTGCCGGGCAACACCCGCGAGACCGGCGGTAGCAAGATCCTGGACGCCCTGTGGTCCGGGCTGGTCGACTACAACCAGCAGGGCGAGCCGGAGGACAAGGTCGCCGAGTCGATCGAGTCGACCGACTCGCGGAACTGGACCATCCGGATCAAGGACGGTTGGACCTTCCACGACGGCACGCCCGTCACCGCGAAGAGCTTCGTCGACGCGTGGAACTACGTGGCGCTGAAGACCAACGCCCAGTCCAGCGCGGAGTTCTTCTCCAACATCGCCGGGTTCGACCAGGTCAACCCGGACGAGGGCGAACCCACCGCACAGACGATGTCGGGGCTGCGCGTCGTCGACGAGCGAACCTTCACCGTGGCGCTGTCCGCGCCGTCGCCGATCTTCGTCAACACCCTCGGCGACGTGGCGTTCTACCCGATGCCGGAGTCCTTCTTCGCCGACCCGGCCGCGTTCGAGGCCAACCCGGTCGGCAACGGCCCGTTCCGCTTCGAGTCCCGGGTGCCGGACCAGAACGTGACCGTGACCCGCTACGACGAGTGGGGCGGCGAGCAGCCGGTCGCCGTCGGTGGCGTCGAGTTCCGCTTCTACGCCGACAGCGAGGCCGCCTACCAGGACGTCGTCAGCGGGAACCTGGACTTCCTCGAGACCATCCCCGGCTCGTTCCTGATCGACAACCTGTACCAGCAGGATCTGGCCGACCGGAACGGCAACCAGCCCTACGCCGGCATCAACACGATGACCTTCCCGATCTACGACCAGCGCTACGCGAACCCGCAGCTGCGGCAGGCGATCTCGATGGCAGTCGACCGCGAGGCGATCATCGCCAACGTCTACAACGGACTCGTGAAGCCGGCCACCGGTTTCATCCCCGAGGGTGTGCCCGGCAAGGTCGACGACCAGTGCGGCGAGCTGTGCACCTTCTCCCCGCAGCGGGCCAAGCAGCAGTTCGACGCGTCCGGCTTCACCGGCCCGATCGAGCTGATCTCCAACGTGGACTCCGCGATCAACCGCGAGTGGATGCAGGCCGCCTGCGTCAGCATCAGCAACACCCTGGGCGTGCCCTGCAACTTCGTCCCGGTCCCGACCTTCTCGGAGTTCCTGGAGCAGCGCCGGGCGGAGAACCTGACCGGCATCTTCCGCTCCGGCTGGGTCGCCTCGACCCCGACCATGGAGTACGTGCTGCGGCCGCAGTACACGACGGGTGCGGCGAACAACAACAGCGGCTACACCAACCCGCGCTTCGACGCGCTGGTCCAGCAGGGCTCGACCGCGGCCACCGCCGAGGAGGCCTACGCGCTGTGGGCCGAGGCCGAGCGGATCCTGATCCAGGACATGCCGGCCGTCGCGATCAACGACCAGTCCGCGCAGTTCGGCTGGTCCCCACGGCTGCAGAACGTCGAGATGACCTACGGCCGTGAGCTCGACCTGGAGACCGTGACCGTCCAGGGCTGATCCCGCCCCACCCCACCACACGCACCGGCGGCCGGGCGATCCCCGGCCGCCGGCGCACGTACCCGGAGGTGACCCGTGGGGCGCTATGTCCTGCGACGACTCCTGCAACTGGTGCCGGTGTTCCTCGGCACCACGTTCCTCATCTACTTCATGGTCTGGGCGCTGCCCGGCGACCCGCTCGCCGGCAAGTGCGGCGACCAGGCCTGCCCGCCCGCGTTCATCGAGCGCATGCGGGAGGAGTACGGGCTCGACCGCTCGATCGTCGTCCAGTACTTCACCTATCTCGGCAACCTGCTGCGGGGCGACTTCGGCGAGAACTTCCGTGGCCAGGAGGTCGCGACGCTGATCGCGAACGCCTACCCGGTCACGATCAAGCTCGCGATCGTCGCGCTGGTCATCCAGGCGGTCATCGGCCTGACCGCGGGCGTGCTCACCGGGCTGCGGCCCGGCGGTTTCCTCGACAACGTCGTGCTCACCGCGACGCTGTTCCTGGTCGCGGTGTCGGTGTTCGTGACCGGCTACGTGCTGCAGTCCGTCCTCGGGCTGCGGCTGGGCCTGGTCCCGCCGACCGTCCCGGCCGACCCGGGGTTCCTGGACCTGGTCGTGCCCGGCTACGTGCTCGGCAGCCTGTCGCTGGCCTACGTCGCGCGGCTGACCCGGACGTCGATCGCGGAGAACCTGCGCGCCGACTATGTCCGCACCGCGACCGCGAAGGGCCTGACCCGGCGCCGTGTCGTCGGCGTCCACCTGACCCGCAACTCGGCGATCCCGGTGATCACCTTCCTCGGCGCCGACTTCGGCACGCTCATGGGCGGGGCGATCGTCACCGAGGGCATCTTCAACATCCGCGGCATCGGTGGGCTGATCTTCGGCTCCATCCAGCGGCTCGACGGGGTGGTCGTGACCGGCGTCGTCGTCCTGCTGGTGATCGTCTACCTGCTCGCGAACCTCGTCGTGGACGTCACCTACGCGCTGCTCGACCCGAGGATCCGCCTTGACTGACCCCACCACCGCCACCGCCGACAAGCCCGTCGCCACCGACGGCCGCGCCGAGGTGTCGGCCCGCACCCGCAGCCTCAGCGGCGACGCCTGGCACGACCTGCGCCGACGGCCGCTGTTCCTCGTCGCGGCGGGCCTCATCGCGTTCCTGCTGGTCATGGCCGCGTTCCCGCAGCTGTTCACCTCGGTCGACCCGACCGCGGGCGACCTGTCCCGGGCCCGGCAGGACCCGTCGGCCCAGGCCTGGTTCGGCTACGACCACCTCGGCCGCGACGTCTACGCACGCACCGTCCACGGCACCCGCGTCTCGATCGTCGTCGGGGTGCTGGCGACGACGGCGGTCGTGCTGGTCGGCTCCGTCATGGGCCTGATCGCCGGGTTCGCCGGCGGCTGGGTCGACTCGCTGCTCGCCCGCGTCGCCGACGTCTTCTTCGGGGTGCCGTTCGTCCTCGGCGCGATCGTCGTGCTCTCCACCTTCCGCGCGTCGGTCGGACAGAGCGTGATCGGCATCAGCGGCCTGGTGATCGGCACGATCGGGCTGCTGTCCTGGCCGATCGTCATGCGGATCATGCGGTCCGCCGCGATCGCCGCCCGGAGCCAGGACTACGTCAAGGCCGCCCGCGCGCTCGGCGCGAGCCCGTGGCGGATCATCTGGCGGCACATGCTGCCCAACACCATCGCCCCGGTGATGGTGTACGCGACGATCGCGCTCGGCGCGTTCATCGGGGCGGAGGCCACGCTGTCGTTCCTCGGTGTCGGTCTGCGCGACCCCGTCGTCTCCTGGGGCGTGATGATCAGCGAGGCGCAGAGCTACCTGCGGACCTCGCCGCACCTGCTCCTGTTCCCCGGCGCGTTCCTCGTCGTCACCGTGCTGGCCTTCGTGCTGCTCGGCGACGCCGTGCGCGACGCGTTCGACCCGAAGGGCCGGTCATGACCCCGCTGCTCGAGGTGGAGGGCCTGCACGTCGAGTTCAGTACCCGCGACGGCGTCGCCCGGGTGCTGAACGGCGTCGGCTACCAGGTGCGGGCGGGGGAGACCCTCGCCGTCCTGGGGGAGTCCGGCTCCGGCAAGTCGGTCACCGCGAACACGGTGATGGGGATCCTGCCGACCCCGCCCGCGACCGTCACCGCGGGCTCGGTGCGCTACCGCGGCGAGGAGCTGCTCACCGCAACCGAGGAGCGGCGCCGGGAGCTGCGTGGCGAGAACATCGCGATGATCTTCCAGGACGCGCTGTCCGCGCTGAACCCGGTGTTCACCGTCGGGTTCCAGATCGGCGAGCAGCTGCGGACGCGGCGCGGGATGAGCAGGCGCGACGCCCGCACCCGCGCCGTCGAGCTGCTCGACCTGGTCGGCATCCCGGGGGCCAAGCAGCGGGTCACGAACTTCCCGCACGAGTTCTCCGGGGGGATGCGCCAGCGCGTCATGATCGCCATGTCGCTGGCGCTCGACCCCGACGTGCTCATCGCCGACGAGCCGACGACCGCGCTCGACGTCACCGTGCAGGCCCAGATCATGGACCTGCTCGCCGAGATCCAGCGCGAACGGGAGATGGCGCTGGTCCTCATCACCCACGACCTGGGTGTCGTCGCGGAGGTCGCCGACCGGATCGCGGTGATGTACGCGGGCCGGATCGTCGAACAGGGCGACGTGCACCAGCTCTTCGCGAACCCGGCCCACCCGTACACCGAGGCGCTGCTCGCGTCGATCCCGCGGCTGGACAGCAAGGGCACCGAGCTGCGGGCGATCACCGGGCTCCCGCCGACGCTCACCGCCATCCCCGACGGCTGCCCGTTCCACCCGCGCTGCCCGCGTGCGGTGGAGAGCTGCCTCGGTACCGATCCGCCGCTGATCCCCCTGCCCGGAGCGCGGGCGTCGGCGTGCCTGTTCGCGGAGGACCTCGTATGAGCGAGCCCGTTCTGGAGGTCACCGACCTCGTCAAGCACTTCCCGGTGAAGGTCGGTGCGGTCGTCAAACGCACCGTCGGCCACGTGCGTGCCGTCGACGGCGTCTCGTTCTCGCTGAACAAGGGCGAGACGCTGGGCATCGTCGGCGAGTCCGGCTGCGGGAAGTCGACCCTGGCCCAGGTGCTGATGCGGCTGGAGCCGCCGACGTCGGGCTCGGTGCGCTTCCACGGCGAGGACATCTTCGCCCGCCGCGGGGCGGAGCTGCGCGCGCTGCGCCGGCAGATGCAGATCGTGCTGCAGGACCCGTACACGTCGCTGAACCCGAGGATGACGGTCGCCGACATCGTCGGGGAGCCGTTCGAGATCCACCCGGAGGTCGCGCCGAAGGGGGAGCGACGGGCGAAGGTGCAGGAGCTGCTCGACGTCGTCGGGCTCAACCCGGACTTCGTCAACCGCTACCCGCACCAGTTCTCCGGCGGGCAGCGTCAGCGCATCGGGATCGCCCGTGCGCTCGCGCTGCGCCCGGAGATCATCGTGTGCGACGAGCCGGTCTCCGCGCTCGACGTGTCCATCCAGGCGCAGGTGATGAACCTGCTCGGGAGCCTGCAGCGCGAGTTCGGGCTGTCCTACATCTTCATCGCCCACGACCTGTCCGTCGTGCGGCACCTGTCCGACCGGGTCGGCGTGATGTACCTGGGCAAGATGGTGGAGCTCGGGACCGAGGACGAGATCTACACCCGGGCGTCGCACCCGTACACCCAGGCGCTGCTCTCGGCGGTGCCGGTGCCGGACCCGTCGGTGCGCGCGGGGCGGACGCGGATCCGGTTGACCGGTGACGTCCCGAGCCCGGTGGACCCGCCGAGCGGCTGCCGGTTCCGGACGCGCTGCTGGAAGGCCACCGACATCTGCGCCACCGAGGAGCCGCCGCTGGTGACGCGGCCAGGTGGACACCACCCGAGCGCCTGCCACCACGCCAGTGAGGAGTACCTGCTGCCGACCTGAGGGTGCCCGTGCCCGGGCCCACCGCGGTCAGTCCGGTCCGCGGTAGGTGTGTCCGGTGGGTGTGGTCGTGAGGACGGTCCCGTCGGGTGTTCGGGCGGTGTGCCATCCGGGTTGTTCGCGGATGTGGTTGTGGAACTCGCACAGTCCGCGTCCGTTGTCGAGTTCGGTGTGTCCGCCGTCGGTGGCGCGGTGGATGTGGTCGATGTGGCGGAGGGGTGCGTCGCAGTAGGGCTCGGTGCACCGGTTCCCCGCGCGGGCCTTGACGAGGGTGGAGAGGAGGCCGGTGAAGGTGCGTTGGCGTGAGTCGCCGCCGATGACCAGGCCCTGGTCGGTGAGCAGCCGCCGCAGTGACGCGGTGCCGTCGCTGGTCGCGAGCAGCTCGACCGGGACGGGTCCGAGTCCGGGGATCTCCGCGGGGAGCGGGGAGGTGGGGTCGAGCAGGGCCTGGACGGGGACGGTGACCTGGACCTCCAGGTTGACCGCGGTCGCGGTGGCTTGTCCGGTGAGGCGTTCGACCAATGTGTCGGCCAGTACCTGTCCGCGGCTGCGGGTCAACGGTGCCGGGTCGACCTGGGCCTGCACGAAGGCCTTCTGCAGTGCGGCGAGGCAGGCGGCGCCCTGTGCGACCGGGACGTAGGCGGTGAGGTAGCTCATCGCGTCCGGTGCCGGGCGCAGGGTGACTCGGCGTTCGGCTGTGGCGGTGTGGACGCGGGCTCGGAAGCGTTCGGGCGCGATTTCGGCGACGAGTCGGCGGGTGAGGGCGCGGAGGCGGCCGATGCCGTAGCGGGTGAGGTCGTGTGCGGCGAGGCGGGTGTCGACCTGCCTGCGCTGGCGTGGGTCGAGGTCGCGGCACTCGACGGCGATCGCGGTGACTTTGGCGGCGCTGAGTTGTCCGTCGTTGTGCAGGCCGCGGACGTGGTCGAGTCCGGTGTGCAGGTCGCGGGCGTTGGCCACGCGGGTGCGGGCCTCGGCGGTGGAGACCCGGCAGGCGAGCTGGACCTGAGCTACGACACTGCGGTGGAGCCGCTCGGGGTCGGTCCGATCGTCGGTGAGGCGGTTCTCGACGTGTGTCTGAGCGAACGCCCGGATGCGGGTGGACTGGAGCGCGGCGAGGGAGGCCTGGACGGACTCGATCTGCTGGATCTGGTCGATCAGGTCGGCCTCGGCGAGCAGTGTGGTGTCGTCGCCGATCGTCTGGTCGATCAGGAGCTGGATCAGGGCGAGGTCGCCGGAGCGGAACCTGCCGGAGCCCACGCCGGTGGCGTGGGCGGGTGGCTCCTGGGGCGCGGTCACATCGCCGATGCTAGTCGAACATGTGTTCGATCGCTAGTTTCCGTTCGCGATCGCGAACTCCCTACCTGCGGGAGTGGTACCGCAGCGAGCTGTAGCCTCGGTGGCGCCCGGCCGATCCGTCAGGTGGCAGGAGCTGGGGAGCCCCCCGTGCTGGACGAGCGCGTTGCTCAGACCCGTGCGCCGTACCGGCGGGCATCGTCGCGGGAGAGCGTCCGCCCCGCCCCGCACACGGGGCAGCGCATCTCGTAGCGGCTGCGCAGCGGCAGGACCGGGACGAAGAACAGCGTGAACCGGGTCCGCCGGTGCACCGCGGGCTGCGGCCCCGGGTGACCGCAGGTGCCGCAGCCCAGCGCGACCAGGCCCAGTGGGCGCTCCTTGCCCGACAGCCCGAAGATGACCAGCACGTCCCCAGGCTAGGGGCGTGCGAGCTCCCGCAGTGCGGCGAGCGCCCCGGCCTCGACGAGGTCGGCGTTGATCGCGGCGCCCGCGAACGCTCCCGCGGCCCCCGCGGCCCCCACTTGCGCGCTCAGATCGGTGACGTTGCCCGCGAGCCACACGCCCTCGACCGTGCTGCGGCCCGTCGGGTCGGCGACGAGGTGCTGCCCCGCCCCGCTCGGGTGCTCGACCGGGACCAGGCCCAGCTCGGCGAGGAATCCGGCGCGGGCCTCCATCCGGGTCGCCACGGCGACGACCTCGCGCGCCAGCACGCCGGACGGCGTGACCAGCCCGGTGATCGCGCCGTCCTCTCGCACCACCTCGCTCACCGGCCCGTCGACGACGGCGATGCCGAGCGCGGCGAAGCGTTCCGACTGTTCCGCGGTCGGCTCCACCGTGTGCGACACGTAGACCACGTCCGCGCTGAGCTGTCGGAACAGCAGTGCGTGGTGTGCGGAGCCGGGGGCGGTCCCGAGGACGGCGATCGGGCGGTCGCGCACCTCGTAGCCGTGGCAGTACGGGCAGTGGACGACATCGGCGCCCCACCCCTGCGCGAGTCCCGGAATCTCCGGCAGCACGTCGACCAGTCCGGTGGTGACGAGCAGTCGCCGGGCGTCGAGGGTGGTGTCGTCGGCGAGGGTCACCGTGAAACCGTCGTCGGTGCGCCGGGCGCCGACGACCTCGCCGTCGACGACCGTCCCGCCGTAGCGGCGGACCTCCTCCCGGCCGGTCGCGAGCAGCTCGGCCGGGGCGACGCCGTCGCGGGCGAACAGGCCGTGCGCGGCGGTGGCCGGTGCGTTGCGGGGCAGGCCGGAGTCGACGACGACCACCGACCGCAGGGAGCGGGCGAGCATCATGGCCCCGTTGAGTCCGGCCGGGCCGCCGCCGATCACGACGACGTCGTGGCGCTGTGCTGTGTCCATGTGCCCAGCCTGACGAAGGGCCGGACAGGACGGCAAACATCGTTGCCGAAATAGCAAAGTGCAGAATGGATGCATGCCCCTGCACGTCCACCACGCCGGTGACCCGGCAGGCAAGCCGGTGCTCGCGGTGCACGGTGTCACCGGCCACGGCCTGCGTTTCGCGCCGCTGTTCGCCGCGCTGCCCACCCTGCGCTGGATCTCCGTCGACCTGCGCGGGCACGGCCGTTCGCCGTGGGTCCCGCCGTGGAACCTCGAGCAGCACGTCGAGGACGTCCTCGAGGTCCTCGACGCCGAGCACGTCGAGCGGGTCGCCGTGGTCGGGCACTCCTTCGGCGGAGCGGTCGCGGCCCGGCTGGCGCGGACCGCACCCGAGCGCGTCACCCGCCTCGCGCTGCTCGACCCGGCGCACGGGCTGGACCCGCAGGACATGCTGGCCTCCGCCGAGGCCGGCCGTGCCGACGAGGGGTTCGCGACCCGTGACGACGCCCGCGCCGCCAAGGCCGCGTCCTGGACCGGTGTGCCCGCACCGCTGGTCGACGCCGAGGTCGCCGAGCACCTGGAACAGCGCGACGGCGCCTGGCGCTGGCGCTACAGCCGGGCGGCCGTCGTCGCCGCCTGGTCGGAGATAGCCCGCCCCGCCGCCGTCCCACGGGCCGGCCTCCCGACACTGGTCGTGCCCGCCCTGCGGGCCGACTTCGTCACCGACGACTGGCTGGCCGCCTGCCGCAGCGCGCTCGGCGACGACCTCACCGTCGCCCCCGTCGACACCGGACACATGGTCTACCTCGAACGCCCCGACGAGGTCGCGGCGCTGCTGGCGGAGCACCTGCGGTGAGCGACCGCGAGGACGGGCGCCTGCGCGAGCTCGTCCGGATGCGCCGGGTGCGCGACCGCATCGACCGGGAGTACGCCCGCCCGCTGGACGTCACCGAGCTCGCCCGCGCCGAGCACGTCTCGGCGGGGCACCTGTCGCGGGCGTTCCGGGCGGCCTACGGCGAGTCGCCCTACAGCTACCTGATGACCCGGCGCATCGAGCGCGCCATGGCCCTGCTGCGCCGCGGCGACCTCACCGTCACCGAGGTGTGCTTCGCGGTCGGCGGCTCCTCCCTCGGCACGTTCAGCACTCGGTTCACCGAGCTCGTCGGAATGCCGCCGAGCGCGTACCGCGACGCCGTGCGCGACGGGACCGCGGGGCTCCCGGCCTGCGTGGCGAAGCAGGTCACCCGACCGGTCAGGAATCGAGAAGCCACGGTGGCGCCGACCTCCCTAGCGTGAACGCCATGACCGCACCCGCCATCACGATCCACGCCGGCTTCCTCCCGCACACCGACCCGGAGGCGTCGCTGGCCTTCTACCGCGACGCGCTCGGCTTCGAGGTCCGCCTCGACGTCGGCCAGGGCACGATGCGCTGGCTCACCGTCGGCCCGCCCGGGCAGCCCGACGTCTCGCTCGTCCTCGCCCCGCCCGCCGCCGACCCCGGCATCACCGACGAGGAACGCCGCACCGTCACCGAGATGATGGCCAAGGGCACCTACACCGCCGTGCTGCTCGCCAGTAACGACCTGGACGCGGCGTTCGACAGGCTCCAGGCGAGCGGGGCCGAGGTCGTCCAGGAGCCGGTCGACCAGCCGTACGGGGTGCGCGACTGTGCCTTCCGCGACCCCGCGGGCACGATGGTCCGCATCCAGCAGCGGCCCTGAACGGGCCGGACGGGGGATCCACCATGCACGCAGCCGACAGTCACGACCTCATCCGCGTGCACGGTGCGCGCGAGAACAACCTCCGCGACATCTCCGTCGAGCTGCCCAAGCGCCGGCTCACGGTGTTCACCGGGGTGTCCGGCTCGGGCAAGAGCTCCCTGGTGTTCTCGACCATCGCCGCCGAGTCGCAGCGGATGATCAACGAGACCTACAGCGCGTTCGTCCAGGGCTTCATGCCGAACCTGGGCCGCCCCGACGTCGACGTCCTCGACGGCCTCACCACAGCGATCATCGTCGACCAGGAGCGGATGGGCGGCGACGTGCGCTCCACCGTCGGCACTGCCACCGACGTCGGGGCGCTGCTGCGGATCCTGTTCAGCCGCCTCGGCAAGCCCTACGCCGGCCCGGCCAAGGCGTTCTCCTTCAACGTCGCGACGATCAGCGGCTCGGGTGCGGTGACCGTCCGGAAGAACGGCCAGCAGGTCAAACAGCGCCGCGAGTTCGAGATCGTCGGCGGCGCCTGCCCGCGCTGCGAGGGCCGCGGCTCGGTGTCCGACTTCGACCTCACCGCCCTGTTCGACGAGTCGAAGTCGATCGTCGAGGGCGCCCTGACGATCCCGAACTACTCCGTCGACGGCTGGTACGGCCGGATCTTCGCCAACTCCGGCTTCTTCCCCGGCGACAAGCCGATCAGCAGCTTCACCAAACCCCAGCGCGACGCCCTGCTCTACAAGGAGGCCACCCGGATCAAGGTCGACGGCGTCAACGTCACCTTCGAGGGCCTGATCCCGCGGATCCAGAAGTCGTTCCTGGCCAAGGAACGCGAGGCGATGCAGCCGCACATCAGGGCGTTCGTCGACCGGGCCATCGTGTTCCGCACCTGCCCGGACTGCGACGGCACCCGGCTCTCCGAGCTCGCCCGGTCGTCGAAGATCCGGGGGATCTCCACCGCGGATGCCTGCGCCATGCAGATCTCCGACCTCGCCGACTGGGTCGGCGGCCTCGACGAGCCCCCCTGGCCCCGCTGCTGTCCTCGCTGCGCGCGACCCTGGACTCGTTCGTCGAGATCGGGCTCGGCTACCTGTCGCTGGACCGGCCGTCCGGGTCGCTGTCCGGCGGCGAGGCCCAGCGCACCAAGATGATCAAGCATCTCGGGTCGTCGCTGACCGACGTCACCTACGTCTTCGACGAGCCCACCATCGGGCTGCACCCGCACGACATCGCCCGGATGAACGACCTGCTGCTGCGGCTGCGCGACAAGGGCAACACCGTGCTCGTCGTCGAGCACAAGCCAGAGACGATCGCGATCGCCGACCACGTCGTCGATCTCGGGCCGCGGGCCGGCTCCGACGGCGGCCACGTCGTCTACACCGGCGACCTCGACGGGCTCCGCCGCTCCGGCACGCTCACCGGGCGACACCTGGAGTACCGGGCGACGCTCAAGCCGACCGTCCGGACCCCGTCGGGGTATCTGGAGATCCGCCGGGCGAACCGGCACAACCTGCGGGACGTCGACGTCGACGTGCCGCTGGGCGTGCTCACCGTCGTCACCGGGGTGGCCGGGTCGGGCAAGAGCTCGCTGATCCACGGGTCGGTCGCCGGGCGCGACGGGGTGGTCGTCGTCGACCAGGGCGCGATCAAGGGGTCGCGGCGCAGCAACCCGGCCACCTACACCGGGCTGCTGGAGCCGATCCGCAAGGCGTTCGCGAAGGCCAACGGCGTCAAGCCCGCGCTGTTCAGCGCCAACTCCGAGGGCGCCTGCCCGAACTGCAACGGCGCCGGCGTCGTCTACACCGACCTCGCGATGATGGCCGGGGTCGCCACCACCTGCGACGTCTGCGACGGCCGCCGCTTCGACGCCTCGGTGCTCGGCTACACCTTCGGTGGGCGCGACATCAGCGAGGTCCTCGCCATGCCGGTCGCCGAGGCGGAGAAGTTCTTCGGGGCCGGCGAGGCCCGCACGCCGGCCGCGCACAGGATCCTGGAGCGCCTCGCCGACGTCGGGCTCGGCTACCTCACCCTGGGCCAGCCGCTGACGACGCTGTCCGGCGGGGAGCGCCAGCGACTCAAGCTGGCGGTGCACCTGGGGGAGTCCGGGGGGACCTTCGTGCTCGACGAGCCGACGACCGGGCTGCACCTGGCCGACGTCGAGCAGCTGCTCGCGCTGCTCGACCGGATCGTCGACGGCGGCCGCTCGGTGATCGTCATCGAGCACCACCAGGCCGTGATGGCACACGCCGACCGGATCATCGACCTGGGCCCCGGCGCCGGGCACGACGGCGGCACCGTGGTGTTCGAGGGGAGCCCGGCCGAGCTGGTCGCGGACCGGTCCACGTTGACCGGGGAGCACCTGGCGGCCTACGTCGGCGCCTGAGGACGGCCCCCGGCACGAGGTCCGCGGCGCCCGGCCGGACCGGATCGCGGGCGGGGCCGTCGCTCTCCGGTCACTCTCCGGTGCGGCTCCCGTCCCGCAACGAGTCCGGGATCTCGCGCAGCACCGCGGTCTGCTCCTGCACCGCGGAGATGAGCACCGCGAGCTGGTCGTCGCCGTGGCGCATCTCCTGATAGAGCGCGCTCACCGCGTAGGCGGTGGCGGCGGTGTGGCCGTCGGTCGCCTGGGGGTAGTCCTGCGCCTTGTCGGCCGCCTCGAGGAGGTCGAGCGCGTGCTCGATGACGTGCTGCCCGCTCTCGCGGTGGCTGTGCGGTTCCGGCATGTCCGAATCGTACTCATTCCGGGTGACCCGTTCCGGGCGACGTGACTCCGGGTGACGCGGCCCGGCGACTTCGGTCGCGGTGGGCGCGACCTTCGGCGGGTGCGCCGCCGGCGCGCAGCTCGGCACGCTGACCGTCGATCCCGGGGGGTCGGGAGACAGGAGTGGACCGGTGGCCGTCCCGTTCGAGCGGAAACCTGCTGGACGGCGCCGGTCCGCCCCCTATGGTCGTCGTGTGCCGGTCCGCCCCGCCGTGATCTCCGCCGTGCTGATGGTCGCGGTGCTCGCCGGGGGTCTCACCGTCGTCGGGACGTACGCCATCGCCGGGGCCCTGCAGTGGTCGCTGCTCGTCGTCGGCCTGCTGATGATCGGCTCGATCGCGGTGCGCTACCGCCTGCCGCGGGTGTTCGCGGTGGTGGCCGTGCTCGGGCCGCTGGTGTCGCCGGTCGCCACCTACCTGCCGCTGGTCGGGGTCTTCGTGATCGCGACCCGACGCCGTGCGGTGGAGACACTGCTGGTGCTGGCCCTGGCGGTCGGGACGGCCGCGATCACGCTGTACCGCGACGCTCCCGACGGTGCCACGGCGCTCGTGCTGCTCGGCGGGGCCGTCGCGTTCCAGGGCATCTCGGCGACCGCGGGCCTGCTGACCGGGATCCGCCGCGCGATGGTCGACGACCTGCGCGAGCGGCTCGCCCGCGCCGAGGCCGATCGGGCGGTGCGCGAGGAGCAGGCCCGCGCCGACGAGCGTCGCCGGATCGCCGGGGAGATGCACGACCGGCTGGGGCACCGGCTGTCGCTGCTGTCGGTGCACGCCGGGGCACTGGCACTGCGCGGGGACCTGCCCGCCAGCACCGTGCGCGAGACCGCGAGGGTGCTGCGCGACACCACGCACCGCGCGATGGAGGACCTCCGCACGATCGTGCAGGTGCTGCACGAGCCCACCGGCGACGTACCCGACGAGATCGAGGACCTCGGTGCGGTCGAGGAGCTCGTCGCCGAGGCCCGCGCGGTCGGTGCGGACGTCCGTCTCCGGTCGACGGCGCTGCTGACGGTGTGCCCGCCAGGGCGCCCGCTGGCCGGGGTCGTGCACCGGGTGGTCCGCGAGGGCCTGACCAACGCGGCCCGGCACGCGCCCGGGACCCGGGTCGAGGTCGCCCTCGACGGGCGGCCCGGCCGGGACCTCACCGTCACCGTCACCTCCGGGGAGTCCGCCGCGGGGACGACACCCGAGGGCGCCGGGACCGGCCTGGTCGGGCTGCGCGAGCGGGTCGAGACCCTCGCCGGCGGGACGCTGACCCACGGCCCGACGCCGTCGGGCCACCAGCTGCGCGCGGTGCTGCCGTGGCGGGAGGAGACACGATGACCGCGACCGCGATCCGGGTGCTGCTCGTCGACGACGACCCGCTCGTCCGCTCCGGCCTGCGGGTGATGCTCGACGGGCACGCACTGCCCGGCGACGGCACCGGACCGGTGCGGCGCATCCAGGTGGTCGGCGACGCCGGCGACGGCGACGAGGTGCCCGCCGCCGTCGCCGCGGGGCGGCCGCACGTGGTGCTGATGGACCTGCGGATGCGCCGCGTCGACGGCGTCGCTGCGACCCGGGAGGTGACGTCGCGGCCCGACGCCCCGACCGTCGTCGTGCTGACCACGTTCGACGCCGACGAGCACGTCGTACGGGCGTTGCGCGCCGGGGCGAGCGGTTTCCTGCTCAAGGACGCCGCGCCCGAGGGGATCGTCGACGCCGTCCGCGCCGCCGCCGACGGCGACGCCGTGCTGTCCCCGGCGATCATCCGGCGGCTGATCGGCATCGTCCGCGGCGGCGGCGCCGGGTCGGTCGACCGCCGGCGCGCCGCCAGGGCCCGGCTCGACCGGCTCGCCGACCGGGAGCGCGACGTCGCCGAGGCCGTCGCCCGGGGTGGCTCCAACGCCGACATCGCCGCCGAGCTGCACATGTCGGTGGCGACGGTGAAGTCCTACGTCTCCCGGTTGCTGCGCGAGCTGGGCCTGGACAACCGGGTGCAGATCGCGCTGCTCGTCCGCGACGCGACGGACTGACCCCGCCCGGCCCACTAGCGTGGCCGGGGTGACGACGAGCGAGACGGTCGCCGGGGCGATGGCGGACGCGGCCGCGGCCTGGCTGGACACCCTGGACGACGACCGGCTCGGCCCCGCCCGGGGCGCCGGCCCGACCGGTGACGCGGGGGCCGACGTCGAGCGCCGTCGCTGGTTCTACACCCCCACCGACCACGGCGGACTGCCTCTCGCGGCCCAGACCGCAGTCCAGCAGCAGCGCGCGATGCGGCTGGTCGCGTCGGGACTGTCCGAGGCCGGCTACGCCACCGTGGCGACGGTCATGGGGCTGGAGAACGTCCTGGACCGGGCGCAGGACTGGCCGACCCGCCCGTACCGGGAGCGGTTCCGGGACCCGGCGCTCTACTACCTGCGGGTGTTCGGCGACCCGGGCGGACGCACCTGGGGCTGGCGCTTCGGCGGCCACCACGTGTCGGTGAACGCACTCGTCGTGGACGGGCGGGTGGCCGCGGCCACGCCGTGCTTCCTCGGCGCGAACCCGGCGACGACGCCGCTGCTCGGCGGAGGGGTGGCGCGCCCGCTCGGACCGACCGAGGACCTGGCGCGGGAGATCGTCCGCGGCCTGCCACCCGAGCTCCTGGAGACCGTCGTCCTGCCCGGCGGGGCCCCACCGGACCTGGTGACGGCGAACCGGCCGCTGGTCGCGCCGGGCGACCGGCCGCTGCCGACCTCGGCGATCCGACGGGAGAGCCCGCCCGGCCCGGTGGACCCGGTCGAGGGGACCGAGGCCGTCGCGCTGACCGGTGTGCCGCGCGGGCTCCCGGCGAACGCGCTCGACGACCGTGGCCGTGCCCTGCTGCGCCGACTGCTCTCGGCCTACCTCGACCGGGCGCCGGCCGGGGTCTCACCCGCCGGCCGCTACGACGACGACGCCGCCCTCGACGAGGTGCACCTGGCCTGGGCGGGGTCGCTGGAGGCGGGGGAGCCGCACTACCACCGGCTGCAGGGTCCGCGGCTGCTGCTGGAGTGGGACAACACCCAGGGCGGCGCGGACCACGCCCACTCGGTGTGGCGCGACCCGGAGAACGACTTCGGCGTGGACCTGCTCGACGACCACCACCGGGCGTTCGCCCACCGGTGAGTCCCCTCACGACGGCCTGCGCCGCGGGGGGCCCGGCGGTGAGGATCGGGGCATGTACCCGCCCCCGCCCGAGCTCGCCGCGCACGCCAACGTCACCGCCGCCGCCTACGACCAGGCGGCCGCCGACCCCGAGGCGTTCTGGTGTGCGCAGGCCCGCCGGCTGGAGTGGGACCGCGTGCCCGAGCAGGGCTACGACGGCAGCAGGTGGCCCGAGGTCACCTGGTTCGCCGACGGCACCTTGAACGTCGCGCGCAACTGCGTCGACCGGCACGTCGAGGCCGGTGCGGGGGACAAGGTCGCGCTGTACTGGGAGGGCGAGCCGGGGGACCGGCGCACCGTCACCTACGCCGACCTGCAGCGCGAGGTCGCCCGCTGTGCGCACGCGCTCACCGCGCTCGGGGTCGGGCGCGGGGACGTGGTCGTCGTCTACCTGCCGGTGCTGGTCGAGACCGTCGTCGTGATGCTGGCCTGCGCCCGGATCGGGGCGGTCCACTCGTTGGTCTTCGGCGGGTTCTCCCCGTCCGCGCTGCGGTTCCGGATCACCGACGGCGCCGCGAAGCTGCTCGTCACCACCGACGGCCAGTACCGCCGCGGGAAGGCCGTCCCGGTCAAGGCCAACGCCGACGAGGCCGCGTCCGGGGTGGACTCGCTGGAGCATGTGCTGGTCATCCGGCGGACCGGCTCGGAGGTCGACTGGACCCCCGGCCGCGACGTGTGGTGGCACGACGTCGTCGACACCGCACCCGAGGTCCACGAGGCGCAGGCGCACCCGGCCGAGAGCCCGCTGATGCTCGTCTACACCTCGGGCACCACCGGCACCCCCAAGGGCCTGCTGCACACCATGGGTGGCTACCTCACCCAGGCGTCCTGGACGGCGTGGGCCTGCTTCGACCACAAGCCCGACGACGTCTACTGGTGCACCGCCGACCTCGCCTGGGTCACCGCGCACACTTACGAGGTCTACGGACCGCTGTCCAACGGTGTCACGCAGGTGATCTACGAGGGCACCCCGGACACCCCCGAGCCGGGCCGGCACTTCGAGATCATCGCCCGGTACGGCGTCACCGTGTACTACACCGCGCCGACCCTGGTCCGGACGTACATGAAGTGGGGTCCGGAGGTGCCCGCGCGCCACGACCTGTCCTCGCTACGCCTGCTCGGCAGCGTCGGCGAGGCGATCAACCCCGAGGCCTGGCGGTGGTTCCACGAGGTGATCGGCGGCGGCCGCTGCCCGATCGTCGACACCTGGTGGCAGTCCGAGACCGGCGCGGCGATCTGCGCGCCGCTGCCCGGCGTGACACCGCTGGTGCCGGGCTCGGCGACCCGGCCGCTGCCGGGCCTGTCGGTGCGGGTGGTCGACCGTGACGGGCGCACCTGCGCCCCGGGCGAGGGCGGCATCCTGGTGATCGACCGGCCGTGGCCGTCGATGGCGCGCACGGTCTGGGGCGACCCCGAGCGGTTCCGCGCGTCCTACTTCGCCGACTACGCCGAGCAGGGCTGGTACAAGGCGGGCGACGGCGCGGTGATCGACGAGCACGGCTACGTGACGCTGCAGGGCCGCATCGACGACGTCATGAACGTCTCGGGTCACCGGCTCGGCTCGATCGAGCTGGAGTCCGCGCTGGTGAGCCACCCACGGGTCGCCGAGGCGGGCGTGGTCGGGGCGCCGGACCCGACGACCGGGCAGGCCGTGGTCGCGTTCGTGACCGTCACCGACGGCCCGACCGACGGGCTGACCGAACAGCTGCGGGCGCACGTGGCCCGGGAGCTGGGGCCGGTCGCCCGGCCCCGCGAGGTCGTCCTCGTCGCTGAGCTGCCGAAGACCCGGTCGGGCAAGATCATGCGGCGGCTGCTGCTCGACGTGACCGCCGGGCGCGAGCCCGGCGACACGACGTCGCTGGTGGACCCGGCCGCCTTCGTGGAGCTGGCGGCCGGGTACCGCCGGACCTGAGTCAGGCCGTGGTCGACGTAGCCGTCCTCCCCGGTGGAGTCTGCCCGGAGTCGCTAGCGTCTCGCGGCATGATCGGTGCTGCGGACACCCGCGAGACGGCGACCGCGATGGCCGAGGCCGCGCGTGCCTGGCTCGACACCCTCGACCCGGGCCGGCGGGAGACGGCCGTCGGGCACGCCCCGACCGGTGACGACGACGCCGACGCCGAGCGCCGCCGCTGGTTCTACACCCCCACCGACCACGGTGGACTGACCTTCCACGACCAGCTCCCGCCGCAGCAGCGGGCCGCGATGAAGCTCGTCGGCACGGGGCTGTCGCGGGCGGCGTACGTGACCGTCTCGACGGTGATGGGGCTGGAGAACGTCCTCGACCACACCGAGGGCTTCGTGACGCTGTTCGACCGCACCCGCGGCCGCGACCCGCAGATGTACTACCTGCGGGTGTTCGGCGAGCCGGGGGACACCGGGACCTGGGGCTGGCGTTTCGGCGGGCACCACGTGTCGATCAACATGCTGGTCGTCGACGGGGTGGTGGTCGCCTCCACCCCGTGCTTCCTGGGTGCCGACCCGGCGACCTCCGAGCTCCTCGGCGACGCCGTGCTCCGCCCGCTGGGCCGGGTCGAGGACCTCGCCCGCGACCTGGTCCGCGCGCTGCCGACCGAACTGCGCGAGCGGGCGGTGCTGCTCGACAAGGCACCGCCCGACCTCGTCGCGGCCAACCGCACCGACCCGCAGGAGGGCGACAACTGGATCCCGCTGGCCGGGATCTGGCGCACCCGGTCGTTCGCCGACCCCGAGCAGCAGCGCACGCTCGACGACATGAGCGAGGCCATCGAAGAGCGCGCCGCGTTCACCGACGCGCAGAAGGAGGCCGTCGCGCTGTCGCGAACCCCGGCCGGCGTGCCGGCGTCCGACCTGGACGCCGAGGGCCGTGAGATGCTGCGCGCGTTGCTGGGCACCTACCTGGAGCGGGTCGCCGAGCCGCTGCAGCCGATCTCCCGCTACGACGACGACGCCGCGCTCGACGCCGTGCACCTCGCCTGGGCGGGACCGCTGGAGGACGGCGCCCCGAACTACTACCGCGTCCAGGGCCCACGGCTGCTCATCGAGTGGGACAACACCCAGCGCGACGCCAACCACGCCCATTCCGTGTGGCGCGACCCGTCGGCGGATTTCGGGCTCGACGTGCTCGGCGCGCACCGGACGGCGCACCACCTCGGCCGAGGCGGTCAGTCCCGGTAGGCGGGTGCCCGGCTCGGGCCCTCCCGGTGGTCACGCTCCAGCAGCGGCCGCCAGCGCGGCGCGACCAGGGTGGACAGCACCACCACGCTGGTGGAGCGGGCCACCAGGGGGGATCGGCCGAGCGCGAGCAGGGTGTCCTGCAGGTCCTCGTGCGACGACGCCGCGAGCCGGCACATCACGTCCGACGAGCCGGTCGTCGCGTACGCCTCGGTGACCGCGGGCAGCGCGGCGAGCTCGGCGGCGACGTCGCCCAGCTCGCCCTGCGCGATCTCCAGGGTCACGAACGCCTGCACGCCGTACCCGGCGGCCGGGAGGTCGACGTCCGGGCCGTACCCGGTGACGACCCCGGCACGTTCCAGCCGGTCCAGCCGTGCCTGCACCGTCCCGCGGGCGACCCGCAGCGTGCGCGAGAGCTCCAGCACCCCGGCCCGCGGCCGGTCGCGCAGCGCGGTGAGCAGGTCGACGTCGAGGGCGTCCAGGGACAGCACCCGACGAGCCTAGCCGCGGCTCAGGCGGCCGGGACGGGCTCGCGGCGGGCGAAGTCCGGGGCCCGCTCCGGACGGAACCCCACACCGACGAGGTAGGCGGGCAGGATCTGCAGCGCCGGGACGCGATGCATCAGCCGCAGCAGCGGAACCGGGGGACCGTCGCGCCGCCCCGTCAGCGCCGGGCCGGCCATGGTGCGGTGCATGATCCGCTGGAGGCCCTGGACCAGCACCGTCGGGAGCAGTCTGCGGTTGCGGACCCGGCCGAGGTCCCGCTGGGTGGGGGCGCCCCGTTGCAGCGGCGCGGCCAGCAGGGTGGCGGCGGCCACTGCGTCCTGGATCGCGAGGTTGATCCCGACGCCGCCGATCGGGGACATCGCGTGCGCGGCGTCGCCGATGCAGAGCAGCCCGTCGACGTGCCAGCGGCGCAGCCGGTTGAGCTTCACGTCGAGGTGCTTCACCTCGTCCATCGAGGCGATGTCGCCGACCCGGTCGGCGTACTCCGGCATCAGCTCGGCGAGGTCGGCCCGGAACGCCTCGATCCCCGCGGCGCGCAGCCGCGCGTCGGCGCCCTTGGGCGCCATGTAACCGATCTGGTAGTAGCCCTCGCGCGGGATGACGACCGCGAAGCGCCCGTTCCCGATCCGCGGGCGGAGGGTGGCGTGCAGCTCCTCGGGGCGGCGCGGCAGCCGGAACCACCAGGTGTCGAACGGGACGTCGAACTCCGTGACGGGCAGGCCGGAACCGTCCCGCAGGACCGAGTGCCTGCCGTCGCAGGCGACCGTGAGGTCGGCCCGGATCTCGCCGGTGGTCTCCTCGCCGGGCGCGGTCGTCGTCACGTACCGGACGCCGACGACCCGCCCGTTCTCCCGGACCGGCGAGGTGGCGCGGGTGTCGAGCCGGAGATCGAAGGCGGGTTCGTCGGCGGCGACGTCGGCGAGCAGGTTCAGCAGGTCCCACTGCGGGACGAGCGCGATGTAGGGGTGGCGGACCCCGATCCGGCGCAGCAGCGACAGGTTCCCGATCCGCTGCGCGCCGCCCCGCCCCTCGGGGATCACGACCTCCTCGACCCGGCTCTGCGGCAGCGCGGCGAACCGCTCGCCCAGCCCCAGGTCGTCGAGCAGGTCCAGGGTGGTGGGGTGCACGGTGTCCCCGCGGAAGTCCCGCAGGAAGTCGCCGTGCTTCTCCAGCACGGTCACCTCGACCCCGGCCCGGGCCAGCAGCAGGCCCAGCATCATCCCGGCCGGGCCGCCCCCGACCACACAGCACGTCGTCCGCTCCGACATCACGCCCACCTCATTTCAACCAGCGTTGAATTAAGGCGAGTATGCGCCTACGGGGACCGTCGCGCAATCGGTGTGACCGGCGGTGCTCAGCCGCCGAAGCGGCCCCGGGCCGACTCCGGGATCAGCGGCCGCTCACCCCGGACCCGCAGCTTCTGCACCGCCCAGGTGTTGCCGTCGGGGTCCGCGAAGCCGAAGAAGGTGCCGCCGTCGCGCTCGTCGAGCACCGTCACCTCGCTGCACTCCACCCCGCGTCCGACGAGCTCGTCGCGCGCGGCCCGGGCGTCGGCGACGCAGAGCTGCAGCCCGCGCATCGAGCCGGGCGCCATCTCGTTCTGTGCCGGCAGCGAGCCGACGACGATCGAGCAACCCGAGCCCCGCGGCGTCAGCTGGGCGATGTGCATGTGCTCGGTGCGGGTGTCGTGGTCCAGGTCGAAGCCGACCCGGTCGCGTAGAAGGTGACCGCGGCGTCGAGGTCCGACACCGGCAGGACGACGACCTCGAGTGTCCAGTCCATGGTGGGGCCTCTCAGGAGTGCGCCGCGGCGCGGAAGGAGTGCAGGAGCGCGGGGCCCTCGGGACCGTCCCACACCACCTGGGTCAGTAGCAGGGAGATCACACCGCTCGACGGGTCGGAGCGCCAGCCCGTGCCCAGGCCGCCGTCCCAGCCGTAGCGTCCGCCGTCCTCGACGGCCAGGCCCAGGCCCCAGCCGCAGCCGTCGTCGAGGAACGGGGCGGCACCGGCCCGCTGCGCGGTGCTCAGCCGGTCGGAGGTCAGCTCGGCCACCGCGCCGGGGGACAGGACCGGGCTGCCGCCCGCGCGCAGGGCCCGGGTGAACGCGAGCAGGTCGTCCAGGGTGGAGACCAGGCCACCGCCTCCGGAGGGGAACACCGGCGGGGCCGACCACGCGCCGTCGACCGGGTCGGTCACGGTGAAGCCGCCGCCGGGTGCGGCGGCCAGCAGCGGGACGAACCGGTCCCGGTCGGCGGCGGGCACCGAGAAGCCGGTGTCGCGCATGCCGAGCGGGGCGAACACCCGCTCGGCGAGCACCGTCGCGAGGTCGGTGCCGCAGCGGCGGGCCAGCAGGACACCGAGCAGGTCACCGGAGGTGTGGTACAGCCAGCGCGACCCGGGCTGTGCGACGAGCGGCACCGCGGCGAGCCGCGCGGTCCAGGTGTCGGGGTCGGGGAGCGGGTAGGACCCGGGTGGTCCGTCGCTGCCGAGCCCTGCGGTCGCGCGCTGCACCGGCAGCTCGGCCGGGGGCCGGGGGAGCATCCCGATCCCGCAGCGGTAGGTCAGCAGGTCGTACAGGGTGATCGGCCGGCGCGCGGGGGCGGTGTCGTCGAGCCCGGCGGCCTCGTGACGCAGCACCCGCGGCGCGGCGAACTCGGGCAGCCACGCCGCGACCGGCTCGTCGAGGTCGAGCATCCCGTCCTCGACGAGTGCGAGCGCGGCGACCGCGACGACCGGCTTGGTGACCGAGGCGATCCGCACGATCGTGTCGCGGCGCAGCGGGTGTCCGGCGCCGTCGTCGCCGAGGACGTGCACCCCGGTGCCGTGCCGGGGATGGTCGACGGCCGCGACGAGTCCGGGGACGCACCCGGTGGCGACGGCGTCGCGCAGGATCTGGGCGGTGGGGTCCAGGGTGACGGGCACGGGGCCTCCCGGGGTCGGCGGGTCTCACCCCTCTCGACCGTGGTGGCCCCGCGAACTCATCGCTTGATGCCGACCCCGCCCACGATGCACCGCTGCACCGGGTCCTCGCCGCGCAGCTGTGGTCCGTCGGGCCACCACCGGTAGCAGGGGACGATGCCCGGGTCGACCAGCTCGAGGCCGGGGAACAGTCCGGTGATCTCGGCGAGGGTGCGGAACCGGCCGCTGCCCATCGGGCTGTGCACGAAGACCTGCTCCATCCGCCGGGCCAGCTCGCTGTCGGCGTTCTCCGGGTCGAAGAAGTGCGCGATCGCGACGACGCTGCCCGGAGCGAGCCGCTCGACGTAGCGGGCCATGATCGCCTGCGGGTCCACGGCGTCGTCGAAGTGGTGGATGGTGCCGATCTGGAACAGCGCGACCGGCTGGTCGAGGTCCAGGAAGCCCTGCACCGACGGGTCGGCCAGCACCGACTCCGGCTCGCGGATGTCGGCGGCGGAGAAGCGGGTGAACTCGTTGTCCTCCAGCAGCGCCCGGCCGTGCGCGATGACGGTCGGGTCGTTGTCGACGTAGGCGACCCGGGCCTCGGGCTGGAGCCGCTGGACCACCTGGTGGGTGTTCTCCGCGGTCGGCAGGCCGGAGCCGCAGTCCAGGTACTGGGTGATCGAGGTCTGGGTGGCTACGAAGCGCGCCGCCCGGATCAGGAACGCCCGGTTGTCGACGGCGAGCAGGTTGACCTCGGGGGCGATCTTGCGAACCCGCTCGATGGTCTCCCGGTCGACCTCGTAGTTGTCCTTGCCGCCGAGGGCGTAGTCGTAGACCCGGGCGATGCTGGCCTTGGTCGTGTCGATGTACGCGGGAGCGCGACCCTCGGTCGGCTGGGCCATCGGCGGAGTCCTCACTGCGTCGTCGGCGGCGTCGCGCCGGTGCGTCGGTCGGTGCCCGGACGACGCCCGTCGTGGCGCCGATCACCGGTGCGGTCACCGTAGCGGACCGACCCGATTGGGCACGCACCGTCACCGTCCGGACGTGTCCCGTGATCGAGACCGCTGACGACCTGCGGAACCGTTGTGTAGGCTCGGTCACCCGATCGGCAGTCCCCGCAACCGCAGGAGCCCGTCCCGGTGGTCCCCAGCCCGAACAGCCCCACCCCGCCCGGTGCCGACCGCGGCCCGACCGCGCGGCGCATCGTGCTCGGATCCCACCTGCGCCGGCTGCGGGAGCGCGCGGGCATCTCCCGGACCGACGCGGCGTACGCGATCCGCGGCTCGGACTCGAAGATGAGCAGGCTGGAGTCGGGCAAGGTCGGGTTCAAGCAGCGCGACGTCGCCGACCTGCTGACGATGTACGGCGTCGCCGAGGGCCCCGAGCGCGACCAGGTCCTGTCGATGGCCGAGGAGAGCAACTCCAGCGGCTGGTGGGCCCGCTACAACGACGTCGTCCCCGGCTGGTTCGAGGACTTCGTGGGTCTGGAGGCCTCGGCATCGCGCATCTCGTCCTACGAGCTGCTGTTCGTCCCGGGGCTGCTGCAGACCGAGGAGTACGCCCGCGCGGTCGTCAGCGGCGGACACACCGACCTGCCGCCCGTCGAGCGGGCCGACGTCGAGAAGCGCCTGGAGGTGCGGCTGCGACGCCAGCGCGTGCTGCACCGCAAGGACGCACCGACCTTCTGGACCGTGCTCGACGAGGCCGTGCTGCACCGACCGGTCGGCGGGGAGGGAGTCTTCCGTGCCCAGCTCGACCACCTCATCGAGCTGTCGTCGCTGCCGAACGTCGTCGTCCAGCTGCTGCCCTGGGATCTGTCCGGCTACGGCGCCGAGCACGCCTTCACCATGCTGCGCTTCGCCGAGCCCGAGCTGCCCGACCTGGTCTACATCGAGGAGATGACCGGGGCCTCCTACCTGGACAAGCGGGCCGACGTCGAGCGCTACGGCCGTTCGATGGACCGGCTCACCATCGACGCGCTCAGCCCGGCCGAGACCAAGCAGGCACTGAGCAAGCTGCGCGCCGAGCTCTGACCTGCGCCGACGTCGCTCGCGGGCGACGAGCGGCGCCCGTCTTCGGGCCCCGGGTACCACGCTCCGACGTCGACCGCCCACGGCCCGTGCACCGCAGTCGGGCGCGGACGGGCGACCGCCGGGCGCGTTCCGTCCTGTTTTGCACGACCGGACCGCTTGTCCACTGCTAGCGTTTGACGCAACGGAGAATGCATATGCAGATGAGATGAGCATTCGCATGGACCAGATG
Source organism: Pseudonocardia sp. Ae717_Ps2 (assembly GCF_001932475.1). Classification (NCBI taxonomy): domain Bacteria; kingdom Bacillati; phylum Actinomycetota; class Actinomycetes; order Pseudonocardiales; family Pseudonocardiaceae; genus Pseudonocardia; species Pseudonocardia sp. Ae717_Ps2. The sequence goes on along the minus strand of NZ_MCIS01000001.1, from coordinate 3,439,340 downwards.
CACCTGAGCGGCCCCGCGGCGATCGATTCGCTGACGTGGCGCAAGAGCGTGCGCAGCGGCTACCAGGGCAACTGCGTCGAGCTCGCCGTCGTGACCGGGGGGACCGTGGCCGTCCGCAACTCGCGGGACCCGCACGGCACCGTGCTCGCCTTCCCGGCCACCGAGATGGCCGCCTTCCTGACCTCGATCAGGAACGGCGAGCTGGACGACCTCGCCTGAGCGTCCGCCGACCTCCCGCGGGCGGCCGGCCCGACCCCGGCCGCCCGCGGTGAGCCGAGAATGATCTTCTCGGTGTAGGAAGGAACGGTGAGCCGTTCCGATCAGGCCCCGTCCTACCGCGGGGCCAGCGCCCACTACCTGTCCCCGGCGCGACGGGACCCGGTCAAGGTCGGTTCCGAGGAGCCGGTCACCCGGCGGGTCATCGCGAACGCGCTGGCCGCGTTGCACCTGCGGCCCGGCGCCCCCGTCGCCGTGCTCGACGTCGGGTCCGGCACCGCCGACGGGTTCGCCCTCCTCACCCGCCCGGAACCGGGCGCCGCGCCGATCGTCGCGGAGGACCGGCTGCGCTACGTCGGCCTCGACGTCGACCCGGAGATGGTCGCCACCGCACGGGACACCGTCGGTTCGCCGTCGGCGTCGTTCGTGCTCGGCGACGTGCGCGACGCGCTGCCCGACGGCGCGTTCGACCTCTACCTGTCCTGCGGCGTCCCCTACTCCCACCTCACCCGCGACGAGCTCGTCGCCGCGCTGGGGTCGGTGCTCACCGCCGTGGCGGCCCGGGGCCGACGGGCGGCGGTCGTCGTCGACGTCCTCGGCCGGTACTCGGTGGAGTGGCAGCCCCGCTGGGACACCGAGCGCTGGGACTACGCGATGAGCTTCTTCGCCGGCGGCGGCGAGGCGATCTCCGAGCCGATGACGTTCTACGGCCGTGCCGAGCTGGACGCCACCGTCGACGCCGCGCTGGCCGGCAGCGGCGCGCGGCTGGTGTCGCGCACCGCCGTCGACCGGTCGGTCCTGGTCGGGCGGCACACCGCCACCGGCACCTTCCACCCGTCGGTGCCGCGGTTCCGGGCCCTGGTGAACGACCTGGTCCGCGACCCGTCCCGGGTCGACCCCGACGACCTCCGGTTCACCCCGGCGACCGGGGGAGCACCGGAGGAGGCGCTGGCCTGGCTGCGCGGGTTCGCCGACCGGTGGAACGGCGCCCTGGAGCCGTACCGGGGGGCCGGGCCCCTCGCCGGGGCCGAGGCCGCCCGGCTCGCCGGGACCCTGCTCGGACTCGAACGGGCCGCGGGCCCCGGCCTGGCCGTGGGTCACTCGCTGACCATGACGCTGGTGGCCGAGCCCGCCTGAGCAAAGCCCCGCCGCTCAGTGGTGCCGGTCGGTCAGGGGCGGGAAGCGGTTCGGGCCCTCGTCCTGCTCGAACATCTCCGCGGCGGGCCCGACGATCAGCCGGTCCGGCGGGGAGGCCACCCCGGTGTCCTTGCCGGGGTAGTCGAACAGGCCCAGGACGTGGCGCATCGCCTCGAGCCGCGCGCGCTTCTTGTCGTTGCTCTTGATCACCGTCCACGGGGCGTCCTTGGTGTCGGTGTAGAAGAACATCGCCTCCTTCGCCTCGGTGTAGGCCTCCCACTTGTCCAGCGAGGCCAGGTCCATCGGGGACAGCTTCCACTGGCGCACCGGGTCGACCTGGCGGATGAGGAAGCGGGTGCGCTGCTCGTCGCGCGAGACCGAGAACCACAGCTTCACCAGGTGGATCCCGGACCGGACGAGCATCCGCTCCAGCTCCGGGGTAGCCCGCAGGAACTCCATGTAGGAGCGGGGGTCGGTGAAGCCCATGACCCGCTCGACGCCGGCCCGGTTGTACCAGGACCGGTCGAACAGCACGATCTCCCCGGCCGAGGGCAGGTGTGCCACGTAGCGCTGGAAGTACCACTGGCCGGCCTCGCGCTCGGTCGGCTTCTCCAGCGCCACCACCCGGCAGCCGCGGGGGTTGAGGTGCTCGGTGAACCGCTTGATCGTGCCACCCTTGCCGGCGGCGTCGCGCCCCTCGAACAGGACGACGATCCGGTTGCCGGTGTCCTTGACCCAGTTCTGCAGCTTCAGCAGCTCGATCTGCAGCAGCCGCTTCTGGTGCTCGTACTCCTGGCGTGACAGGCGGTCGTCGTAGGGGTAGCCCTGGCGCCAGGTGTCGACCGGGCTGCCCTCGGGGTCGACGAGGGTCGGGTCGTCGTCGTCGGAGTCGTCGACCCGGAAGTGCCCGGGGTCGACCGCACCGGGGTGCGGGATGAGGGGAGCGGGGGCGTCGGCCTGAGGCTCGACCGGGGTCTCGTCCACGTCCGGCAACGCTGCGCGCCGGGCATGGCCACCCGGCCACACCCGGATGACCTCCGGGTGATCAGCGGGCAGCGGGACGGGGCCGGTCGTGCCAGTAGCCCTGCGCGTGGACCCGGTCCGGGGCGACGCCCGCCTCGTGCAGCAGGCCGCGCACCTGCGCCACCCGGGTGCTCTCGGTGGCGTTCCAGGCGTAGAAGCGGTCGCCCAGGCGGGCGGCTGCGGCACCGTGGGTCCCGACCCAGTCGGCGACGGCGTCGAGCAGCGATCGCCCCGGCCGCCGGCAGACCTCCACGGTCACGCCGGGATGGACGCCGGCGAGCCCGACGGCGTCGGCCGGGTCGCCGACCTCGACCAGCACCCGGCCCCGATGGTGCGGCGGGAGCGCGGCGAGGATGCCGCGCACGGCGGGCAGTGCCGTCTCGTCGCCGGTGATCAGCACCTCGGTGGCGGGGCCCGGGTCCCACTGCACGCCGTGGTCCGGGTTGCCGCGCCGCACGTCCGGCCCGGAGAGCAGGACGGCGTCGCCGGGCCGGGCGGCCGCCGCCCACGCGCTCGCGGGACCCGGCCGGGCGTGGCAGAACACGTCGAGCTCGACCTCGCCGCGCCCCGGCCGGACCGCCACCGGGGTGTAGCTGCGCGGCACCGGCCGCGTGTCGGCGGGCAGCGCCCGCAGCCGGGCCCGCCACTCGCGTTCGGGCAGGCCCGACGCGAGCGAGGCGGGATAGCCGACCTCCGTCGGTACCAGCAGCTTGATCCGCTGGTCCCGGCCGTGCGGGGCGAACCGCGACAGCTCCGGCCCGCCCAGGACGAGCCGCCGGAACCCGGGGGAGGGCACGCCGACGGCGAGAACCCGGGCGGCGAACAGGACGTTCGGCGACCCCGCCAGCGGGCTCACCGGCCCAGCGTCCGCTCGATGTCGTCGAGCACCTTCTGCCCGCCGAGCGGACCGACCCCGGTGATCCAGACCGACTGGTCGACCGGGTGCAGCCGCGGGAAGACCTGCGCGCGCACCGCCTCGACGGCGGGCGGCACCGCCGACGGCGACGCCGGGTCGGCCGCGGTCAGGAACACCTCGTCGGCGCGGGCCTGCTGGACCAGCTCGGGGGACAGGTCCACCGAGATCGAGTTCTCCCAGTCCCGGGGAGGGATGGTGAACCCGGCGCACTCCAGGGTGCCGCCCGCGAACGACGTCGGCCCGTAGAGGGTCAGGAGGCCGTCGCGGGGGCGGATCATCTGCGCGGTGCGCCCGGCCGTGTCGTGCGTGCGCGCGACCTCGGCGCACCGGTCCCGGTAGCGGGTGAGCAGCTCCTCGGTGTCGGCCTCCCGGCCGAGCACCCGGCCGACGAAGCGGACGTTGTCCTGCCACGGGTCGGCCTGCGAGGCCATGAACGCCGTCGGCGCGATCGCGGCGAGGCGGTCGTACAGCGCGGCGTGCCGGGACTCGGTGCCCAGGATCAGGTCGGGCCGCTGGGCCGCGATCCGTTCCAGGTCGGGCTCGGCGACGGTCCCGACGACCGTCACCCGCGCGCCGGCGTCGCCGAGGTAGGCGGGCACCCCGGTGCCCTCGGACAGGACCGCGGCCCCGACCGGCGGGGCGTCGAGGGCGACGGTGGTGTCGAGCTGCACCGGCTCCAGCACGACGACCCGCCGCGGCGCGGCCGGGACCGTGACCTCGCCCCGTGCGGTGGCGACCGTGCGGGTGCCATCGTCGTCGGTGGGGTCGGCGCCGGGCGTGGCGGAGCACGCGGCGAGGAGCAGGGTGAGCAGGGCGGCGAGGGCCACCGCGGCCCGGGACGGCGTCACGGACGGTCTCCTTCGGTCAGGTGAGGCGACCCTAACCCGAGACCGGTAGGGGATGGGCTGTCCGGTTCGACGGAAATCCGGTCGCCCACGAGCGCACGACCGGGGACCCTGTCAGGCGATGATCGACCAGTTCCTCCGCGACGGCTGGGTGCACCTCCCGGGCGGGGCCGGTCCCTGCTGATGTTGTTCCTCTACACCGACGTCGGACCGGACGACGCCCCGACGCTGCTGCGGTCCGGCTCGCACCACGAGGTCGCCCGGCTGCTCGCACCGCACGGATCCGCCGGCGCGGACTGGCTGCCGTTCTGCGGCGAGGCGGTCCGCGCGACCGCGGGATGTCGGGAGGTCGCCGCGACCGGCCGCGCCGGCGACGTCCACCTGGTGCACCCGTTCGTCGTGCACCGCGCCCAGGCGATGTCCTCGGCCGCCCGGCGGCCACGGGTGATCGCCCAGCCGCCGCTGGAACCCGCGCGCGAGCCGGCGTTCGACCTGGTGGCCGGGACGGCCCCGGTCGAGCGGGTGGTGCGCGAGGCGCTGGGGTGAGGCCTCAGAGCTGCACCCCGCGGGTCAGCGCCCCGTCGACCACCAGGTTGGTGCCGCTGATCCGGCTCGCCCGCGGGCTGACCAGCGAGACGACCGCGTAGGCGGTCTCCTCCGGGGTGCCCATCCGGCCCGTCGGGTTGAGCCCCATCGCGTGCGCGTACAGCGCGGGGTCGTTCTGCTCGACGTTCGCCCACACCCCGCCGGGGAAGTAGACGTTGCCGGGGGGAGACGGCGTTGGCGCGGATGCCCTTCGGGGCGAGGTCGAAGGCCAGGCCGGAGACGTAGTGCACCAGCGCGGCCTTCATGACGCCGTAGGAGCCGTCGGCGAAGTCGATCTCGCGACCGGAGACGCTCGACACCGCGGTGACCGAAGCGGCGTCGCTGCGCTCCAGGTGCGGCATCGCGGCGTCCACCAGACGCACCGTGTGCAGCAGGTCGATCTCGAAGCTCGAGCGCCAGTTCTGCTCGCCAGGGCCGATCGCGAGCGCCGAGACGTTCGCGACGACCGCGTCGACGGCACCGAAACGATCGGCGGCGGCGGCGACCCAGCCGGCCAGCGCATCGCCGTCGGCGACGTCCACCGCGGTCCCGGCCACCTCACCGGCGCCGGCGGCGCGCAGCTCCTGCTCGGCGGCGGCGACCCCGTCGGCGTCGCGGGCGCAGAACGCGACCCGAGCGCCCTCCGCCGCCAGCCCGGCGACGACCGCGCGCCCGATCCCGCGCGACCCTCCGGTCACGAGCACGACGCGGCCGTTCAACAGCATGTCCATGACAGGGGCCTTCCTCTACAGGGAGCGGGCCTGCTCGCGCAGGTGACGGTGGACGCCGCCGTAGGCCGCGGCCGTGGGCAGCAGGGCCTTCGCGATCTTGGTGACGGCGCTGTAGTTGGTGTCGACGACGTTGGCCAGCGGCGACTCGGCGGCCTGGGTGAGCAGCTGGTAGGCGTCCAGCCGGTCCAGCCCGTAGAGCTCGCCCAGCCAGGCGATCATCCCGACCTGGCTGGCCCGCCAGGCGTCCTCCAGCGGGCGGGCGGACCCGACGACGACGTAGTGGGTGTCGGTCTCGATCCGCGGCCAGGCCGGGGCCGGGGAGTTCTTGATCAGCTCGACGATCAGCACGACGTCCATCGCGCCCTCGACCGCCGTGCCGCAGCTCTCGCCCTCGCCCTGACGGTAGTGGCCGTCGCCGACCGAGAAGAGCGCGCCGGGCACGTTGACCTGCAGGTAGCAGGTGGCCCCGGCGCGCATCTCCGGGGTGTCCATGTTCCCGCCGAACACGTCGGGGACCAGCGAGCTGCGCACCTCCCGCCCGGGCGGCGCGACGCCGACGGTGCCGAGCATCGGGTTGCACGGCAGCTCCAGACGCAGGTCCGCGCTCGTCGCCTCGAACAGCACCGTCCCCGCGGCCCGGTCGAGCTGGTAGATCCAGGTCCGCTCGGGCAGCGGCTCGTGCAGCAGCGCGGTGCGCTCGGTCGTCGACAGCGCCCCGAACAGCGGGATCAGCGTGGAGGCGCCCCAGTCCCGGGCCGGGGTCAGCTCCACGAGGTGGACGGCCAGGGTGTCGCCGGGCTCGGCGCCCTCCACGTGGAACGGCCCGGTCTGCGGGTTCACCTCGCTCATGTCGAGCACCGCGCTCGGACGGTCCGAGATGGACGTGAGCCGCCCGGAGAACGCGTCCTCGGTCCACAGCCGCAGGCAGGTCCCGGGCGCGACCCGGCGCACCGGCGGCACGCCCCCGAAGGTCCAGGCGAACTCGTGCCGTTCCGGCCGGTATTCCACGACGTGCATGGATCGCATCCTGGTCCCCTCCGCGCGTCGCGGGCAACGGTTTCCCGGCCGCACCGCGACCGGCCGGTCGTCGAGGTCCCCGGGTGGGCCGCCGAGCCGGTACGTTCGCGCGATGGCCCGGTACTTCGACGTGCACCCGCGGAACCCGCAGCCGCGCAGCATCGGACAGGTCGTGGACCTCGTGCGCTCCGGCGGCCTGATCGCCTATCCGACCGACTCGTGCTTCGCGCTGGGCTGCTCGCTGGGCAACCGCGACGGCCTGGACCGGATCCGGCAGATCCGCAAGCTCGACGACCGACACCACTTCACCCTCGTGTGCGCGGAGTTCGCGCAGCTCGGGCAGTTCGTCCAGATCTCCAACGCCGTGTTCCGCGCGGTGAAGGCGTCCACCCCGGGCAGCTACACCTTCATCCTCCCGGCCACCAAGGAGGTGCCCAAGCAGCTGCTGCACCCGAAGAAGAAGACCGTCGGCGTGCGCATCCCCGACCACGCCACCACCCAGGCGCTGCTGGCCGAGCTGGGGGAGCCGCTGCTGTCCTCGACGCTGCTGCTGCCGGGCCACGACGAGCCGATGACGCAGGGCTGGGAGATCAAGGAGGAGCTGGAGAACCAGGTCGACGCGGTCATCGACTCCGGGGACTGCGGCACCGAGCCGACCACCGTCGTCGACCTGTCCGGCGACGAGCCGGAGATCGTGCGGCACGGTGCGGGGGACCCGTCGCGGTTCGAGTGAGACCCCTCCGGCGCGGCCGCCCGGCCGCCCGTCGTGCCCGTCCGGGCACTCCCGGCGACCCGTCGGCGGAGTTGCGCCGCCCGCCCGTCCACGATCCACCGCCCACCGCATCAGAACAAGCGCTGGGCGGACCGACGAGTAGGCTTCGCAACCGTCCCGCCCGCTACCCGAGCGGGTACTGACGTGGCGTCCGACCCGGGCGCCGTCCGAACGGTTCGGAGGACGATCGCGTGGCGCGAGACGACCCGCCGCCCCACCCGTCCGGCCCGGCGGGGGCCTCGGCCGGGGACGCCGTGCTGGCCGCGATCGCGCACCGGCTGCGGGCCCGTTCGGAGCGTCAGCAGCTGCTGACCGAGCGGCTGCGTGCCGGCGAGCTGCGCCCGGGTGCGCTGGCCGACCTCGCCGAGCTGGCCGCGGCCGCCCGCCGCGGCGCCCGCGACGGCGACCACATCCTCGTCCTCGCCGGTGCCCCCCGCGGTCCCCGGCTCGCCGCCCCGCCGACCCCGCTCGGCCAGGCGCTCAACACCGTCGTCTCGGCGAGCGAGGCGGCCTCGCGCACGATCGTCCCGCCAACGCCGAGCGTCTCGGTCGACGCGGTCGCCGAGCCCGTGCTGGGCCAGATCCTGGCGGAGCTGCTGGCCCACGCCGCGAGCGTCACGCCGGCGGGGGAGCGAATCGAGCTGCTCACCCGCTGGGGTCCCGAGGGTGGGATCGTCGTCGAGCTCCAGGGGACCCAGCCGCCGCGGCACCGCACCCCGGTCGAGGAGCTGGACCGGGCGCTGGGCTCGGCGACGCCCGGCGGTCCGGTCGCCCCGCAGGAGATCGGTCTGCACGTGGCCGCGCGGCTGGCCCGCGCCATCGGCGCCCGGCTCGGCGTCCGTGGCCCCGCCGGGAACTCCGCGGTCGCCCCGATCGCCGTGCTGCACCTGCCGTCGTCGGTCGTCGGCGGTGGCCGCTCCGAGCCGGCCGCGCCCGCCGGCCCCACCGCGGAGCCGCAGCCGGACGAGCAGGTCGGCACCGGGACGACGGCATCGCTGCGCCGCCCGGCGCCGGACGGTGCCCCCGACGCGGCCGGCACCCCCGACCCCGCTGCGGCGGCGGACGTGCCCTGGCCCCCGCGGGACGCCCCGGCGGCGGAGCCCGAGCGGAGCTGGCCGCCGGTCGCGCCCGAGCGGGACGAGCCGGCGGCATCCGCCGGGCTGCCCCGCCGTGCGCCCCGTCCGGCCGGCGGCATCGCGGCCGCGGCCCCCTTCGCCGGCTCCGGCCCGAACGGCAACAGCCCGAACGGCAACAGCCCGAACGGCAACGGCCCGTACGGCTCCGGTCCGAACGGCGTCGGCCCGAACGGCTCCGGCTCGAACGGCGTCGGCCCGAACGGATTCGGCTCGACCGGGCCCGGTCCGGCCGGCTCCGGTCCCGGTGGGCCCGGACCAGGGTCCCGTCCGCCGTACGGGCCGCCGTCGCCGGGCGCGGGGCCGTCGCGCAACGGGGGCCCGCCGCCCGCGCCGCAGGAGGCCCCGGCCACCGAGGCACTGCCCGTCACCGGCGCCCCGGGGACGACCCCGCCGGTGGAGCTGTTCGGACCGTTCGACTCGGAGGTTCCGGTGCCCGTGGACGACGCGGACGACACGCCGATCTTCGCGGCGGTCGCCTCGGCCTGGTTCCGTGAGCCGGGATCGACCGAGACGACGGCGCTCCCGGTCACCGGGAACAACTGGCGCACCGCGGGTGACGCCGAGTTCGACGCCGCCCGCATCCGGGCCGACCGGGTCGTCGACCTGCCGACCACGGCGCAGGGTCTGCCGCAGCGGCTGCCCGGGCAGGCGATGGTGCCGCCGTCGTGGCGGGACACCCCGAACGGCGTCGCGCCGGCCGGGTCCCGCGAGCGCCAGCCCGACCGCGTGCGCAACCGGCTGTCCAGCTACCAGCGGGGGCTGCGCGAGGGCCGCCACCGCGCAGCGGAGGACCACGGTCCGCACGGACCGGCCGACGGGGCTGCCAACGGTGCGGTCAACGGCGCTGCCAACGGCGCCGCCAACGGGCTGCCGGTCCCCGGCGGCCACCACAACGGCCACCACCTCGACGACGACGGCGACCGCAGCGTCGGCTGATCACCACTCGTGCGGCGTCCCGGCGGCCCAGCCGTCCGGGTCGTCCCACGCCTGCAACGTGCGGCCGCTCACGAAGCGCCGCCGCACCCCGGTCAGCGGGTCGTCGAACTCCAGCGCGCGGGAGAGCAGCTGGAGCGGGCGGGTGAAGTCCTCGGGCGCCCGCCGGCGCAGCTCGGGATAGACGTCGTCGCCGAGGATCGGCACGCCCAGCCCGTTCAGGTGCACCCGCAGCTGGTGGGTCCGCCCGGTGCGCGGGGTCAGCCGGTAGCGGGCCAGGTCCTCGCGCCGCCCGTCGAGCTCGATGCGGGTCTCGGCGTTCGGCTCGCCGTCCTCGGTGACGGCGGCGAACACCCCGGGGCGTTTCACGATCCGCGACACCTCGGTGCGCGGCAGCTCCAGGTCCGGGTCGAACCGGGCGAGGGCCTCGTAGGTCTTGGTGACGCGGCCGCGGGCGAACAACGTCTGGTAGGCACCGCGCAGCTCGGGCCGCACCACCAGCAGCAGCACCCCCGCGGTGGCGCGGTCGAGCCGGTGCGCCGGGCTGAGCGCGGGCAGCCCGAGCTCGTGACGCAGCCGCACCAGCACGGTCTGGCGGACGTGGCTGCCGCGCGGGATCGTCGCGAGCAGGTGCGGCTTGTCGACGACGACCACGTCGTCGTCGGCGTGCAGCACCGGCAGGCCGAACGGCACCGGCACCTCGTCGGGCTCGTCGCGGTAGAGCCACAGCGTCGTCGAGGGCGTGTACGGCGTGGCCGGGGTGACCGGACCGGCCGCGGTCACGATCTCCCCGGCGGCCAGGCGCGCGTCGATCCGGTCCGCGACGTGCGGGAACCGGTCGACGAGGTGGTCGCGCATCGTCGCCCACCCCTGGGTCGCCGGGGTCCGGACGCGGGCCGGCGCGAGGCCGTCGACCGTCGGGAGCGGGGACGCCTCCCGGGAGGTGCGGCGCCGGCGGGATCTCACGGGGCAGCAGCCTACGATGGCCTCTCGTGAGCTGGACGTCCTACGGTGCCTATCTGTTGATCGTCGTCGGGCTGGTGCTGATGCCCGGCCCGGACACCTTCGTGATGCTGCGCGCCTCGCTGGTCGGCGGGCGCGCGGGCGGGCTGGCGACGCTGGCCGGGGTGTTCACCGGCAACGCCCTGCAGGGCTGCGCCGCGGCGTTCGGGCTCGGCGTGCTCGTCGCCGGCTCGCACACCGCGTTCACCGTGATCCGCTGGGCCGGCGTGGTCTACCTCTGTGTGCTCGGTGTGCAGGCGCTGCGGGCCGCCCGCCGCGGGGACTACCCCGCCGTCGACGACGGCGGTCCGCGGGTGCCGGTGCGGCGATCGTTCCTGGTCGGCTTCGGCTCGAACATCACCAACCCGAAGGTGCTGGTCATGTACCTGTCGGTGCTGCCGCAGTTCCTCGTCCCCGGCGTGACGACCATCGCCGACGCGCTGCTGCTGGCGCTGTCGGTGGCGGTGCTCGGCGGCGTCTACGGGGTCGGCCTGGTCCTCGCCGTGCACCGGGCGCGGGGCTTCTTCACCCGGCGCCGCGTGCGCCGCGCCGGTGACGTCGTCGCCGGCGCCGCGTTGATCGGGTTCGGCGGGGCGCTGGCCGTGACCTGACCGCCAGGCTTGCTCGCATGGTGGGTCTGTGTTCATGATGTGGGTACGACATCGTCGTCGACGCCCAGGGGGACCATCGTGTCGGACACCGTCATCGTGGTGAACACGGCTGTCGCCGTGCTCGCCGTCGTCGTGCTGATCGTGAGGTTCCGGCTCAACCCGGTGATCTCGCTCGTGATCGGCGCCGTCTACCTGGGGCTGACCGCCGGCCTGGGGGTGAGGGGGACGGTCGACGCGGTCACCGGCGGGTTCGGCGACATCCTGGCCGACGTCGGGCTGCTCATCGCCTTCGGCGTCCTGACCGGGGCGATGCTGCACCACGCGGGCGCCATCGAACGGCTGGTCTCGGCGCTGCTGGCGGCCTGCGGTCCGCGCGGGATGCCCTACGCCACGGCCGTCACCGTCTCCACCGCACTCCAGTCGATCTTCGTCGACGTGCTGCTGGTCATCTCCGCGCCGCTGGCCCGCCGGATCGCCCCGCGCATCGGGGACCGGGGACTGCCGCGGATGGCGACCGCGCTCGCGATCGGCCTGGAGTGCGGGATCGTGTTCATGGTCCCCGGGGTCGGCGCGGTCGCGCTCGCCGGTGTGCTCGGGGTGCCGCTGGGCCAGATGCTGATCCTGGGCCTGGTCGTCGTCGTGCCGACGGTGCTCATCGCCACCGCGATCATGTCCGTGCTGCTGCGTCGCGGCTGGTGGGACCCGGCGCGCGACGAGCAGGAGCCGGTCGCAGCGGGCGTACCCGGCGGACCGGGGGCCGGCGCCCCGCACGCCGCCGCGACCGACGCCGCCGCGGCCGTCCCCTCTCCGGCCGACGCCGCCCCACCCGGTGACGGTCCCGGCGGGGACCTCCCGCCGTCGGGGGGAGCTGTTCCGGGCCCCGGGGCCGGGCAGGGGGCTCCGGGTGGTGGTGCCGGCGGCGCCGGTCGGGCGGGCGGGGCGGCCGCCGGCACCGCGGTGTCCGGCACCGCGCGTCGCGAGCTCCCGCTGGCCCTGCTGTTCGGGCCGCTGCTGGTGGGCCTGCTGCTCATCGCCGCGGGCGCCGTCCTCGACGCCGCCGGGGTGACCCACCCGGTGCTCGCGTTCCTGGGTGAGCCGGTGATCGCGCTGCTGCTGGCGCTGATCGGGACCACCGCCGTCGTCGGGGTCGCCCACGGGCGCGAGATGGTGGAGTCCGCCGTGACCGACGGGTTCCGCGAGAGCGGGCAGATCCTCATCCTCACCGGGGTCGGCGGCTCGCTCGCCACCACGATCGGCGACGCCGGGCTGGGCGAGATCCTCGGCCGCTTCTTCTCCGCGAGCACCGCCGCCCCGCTGCTGATGGTGTGGCTGATCGCCGCCGTGCTGCACGTCGCGATCGGGTCGGTGACGATCTCGGCGATCACCGCGGCCGGCGTGCTCGCCCCGGTCGCCCCGGTGATCGGCCTGGCCCCCGTGTTGATCGCGCTCGCGGCCGGAGCCGGCGCGTTGTTCGCCGTGCACGTCACGTCGAACACGTTCTGGCTGCTGCAGTCGCTGCTCGGGCAGTCCGTGCGGGGGACGCTCAAGACCTGCTCGGTCGGGGTCTCGATCGCCTCGGTCGTGGCGATCATCGTGATCCTGCCGCTGTCGCTCGTCGTCTAGGGAGAGTCGTGTCGCAACTTCCGCTGTCCGGGGTCCGGGTGCTCGAGCTCGGCAACTACATCGCCGCCCCCACCGCCGGACGCCTGCTCGCCGACTTCGGCGCCGAGGTGATCAAGGTCGAGCGCCCCGGGACGGGCGACGAGGTCCGCAACTGGCGGCTCTACGCCGGGGACACCTCGATGCTGTACCGGACGCTGAACCGCAACAAGCGCTCGGTCACCCTCGACATGCGCTCGGCCGCGGGGAAGCAGGCGGTACTGGACCTGGCCGCCCGCTCCGACGTGGTGCTGGAGAACTTCCGGCCCGGCACGCTGGAGCGCTGGGGACTGGGCCCGGCCGAGCTCGACGCCGTCAACCCCGACGTCGTGCTCGTGCGGATCTCCGCGTTCGGGCAGACCGGGCCGCTGTCGTCGCGGCCGGGGTTCGCCGCGGTCGCCGAGGCGATGGGCGGGCTGCGCGCGCTGGTCGGGGAGGCCGACCGGCCGCCGTCGCGGACGGGGGTGTCGATCGGGGACTCGATCGCCGGGCTCTACGGTGCGTTCTCCGCGATGATGGGCCTCTACCAGCGCGAGAGCCGCGCCGACCGGCCCGCGCTGGACCGGCGCTGCATGGACGTCGCGCTCAACGAGGCCGTGTTCTCGATGATGGAGTCGCTCGTCCCCGACCACCTCGCCTACGGCGTCGAGCGGCGTCGGGTCGGCGGGCGGATGGAGGGCATCGCGCCGTCCAACGCCTACGTCTGCGCCTGCGGTGGAAGCGTCGTCGTCGCCGGCAACGGCGACTCCATCTTCGGCCGGCTCATGACCGTCATCGGCCGCGCCGACCTCGGGACGGACCCGGAGCTGGCCACCAACGCCGGCCGCTGGACGCGCCGCGACGAGCTCGACGGCGCCATCGAGGCCTGGACCCGCTCGCTGCCCCGCGACGAGGTCCTCGCGAAGCTGGAGGAGGCCGGGGTCCCGGCCGGGCCGATCCACTCCGCCGCCGACATCGTCGCCGACGAGCAGTTCCGCGCCCGCGACATGGTCCAGTACTTCGACGTCGACACCGGCGGCGACGCGCCCGCCCGCGTCGGGTTCCCCGGCATCGTGCCGGTGCTGGGCGACCGCTCGGTGCCGGTCCGCTCGGTCGGGCCCGACCTGGGCGCCGACACGCACGACGTGCTCGGGGGTCTGCTCGGGTACACCCCGGACACGATCCGGGCCGCATCGGGGGAGGACGCATGAGCACCGACGGGATCGTCCTGCGGGACGTCACGCTGCGCGACGGGCTACAGCTCACCGGCAAACCGCTGCCCACCGACCGCAAGGTCGAGCTGGTCCGCGCGCTGCTCGGGGCGGGCGTGCCGGAGCTGGAGATCGGGTCGCTGGCCCGCGGTGACCTGGTGCCGCCGCTGGCCGACACCCTCGACGTCGTCGCCGCGCTCACGCCGGAGGAGCTGGAGCGCTGCTGGGTGTGGGTGGCGACGCCGCGGCACGTGCAGAAGGCGGTGGCGGCCGGCGCGCGCAACGTCCAGTACTGCTTCTCCGTGTCCGACGCGCACAACAACGCCAACGTCGGCCGTGACACCGCCGTCTCCCTCGACGCGATGCCGCAGGCCGTCGAGTACGCGCGCGCCGCGGGCGGACGCATCCAGCTGTGCCTGGCGACCGCGTTCACCTGCCCGTTCGACGGGCCCGTCGACCCGGACCGGGTGCTCGGGATCGTCGCCGACCCGCGCACCGCGGGCTCCTGCGACGTCGTCGTCTGCGACACGCTCGGGCAGGCGAGCCCGGCCGAGGTCGGGTCGCTGGTCGGGCGCGTCGCGGCGGTCGCCGACGGCCGCCGCGTCGCCTTCCACGGCCACGACACCTGGGGCCAGGGCGTCGCGAACGCCCTCGCCGCCGTGCAGAACGGCGCGACCGTCCTCGACGGCGCGCTGGGCGGCCTCGGTGGCTGCCCGTTCGCGCCCGGGGCCAGTGGCAACACCGCCAGCGAGGACCTGCTGTTCGCGCTGCGCCCGGACTGGCTGACCCCCGCCGTGCTGGCCGGGCTCGTGACGTGGTCGGAGGACCTGCTCGCCGAGCTGGGGGAGCCGATGCGCTCGGCGACCGCGCGCGGCGTCCGCTCGAACGCCCTGGCGTTCCCCTGGACGGCGGGGCCCCGCGGCTGAGCCCCCGGCGCGCACCGGGTCAGCCCGGCGGGCGCCCGCCGAGGGTCCGGGTGAGCCGCTCGGCGGCGCCGACCAGCAGGTCCACGCACTTCTCGCACTCCGAGCGGCCGAACCGGATGGTCGGTCCGCTGATCGTGAGCGCCGCCGCGACCTCGCCTGCGTGGTCGAAGACGGGAGCGGAGAGCCCGGAGCCGCCGTCGTCGCGCTCGGCGACGGTGATCGCGAACCCGTCGCGACGGGTGTCGGCGAGCAGCTCGCGCAGCCGCTGCGGGCTGGTCACGGTGTGGTCGGTGAGGGGCTCCAGGGGACCGGCGAGCACCTGCTCGGCCAGCTCGGGGGCCCAGGCCAGCAGCACCCGCCCGGCCGAGCCGGTGTGCAGCGGCACGATCCGCCCGACGTGCATCTCCCGGCGCAGCGCGTGCCGCGTCTCGGCGACGGCGACGCACACTCGGTGCCCGCCCTCGGCCCGGAACAGCGCCGCCGTCTCCCCGGTGGTGTCGCGCAGCTCGCGCAGCAGTGGCCCGGCGAGCTCGAGCAGGTCGACCCCGCGGGCCGCGGCTCCGGCCCAGTAGGCCATCCGGATCCCGATCCGGACCCGGTCCCCGACCCGGTCCAGCAGGCCCTCGGCGACCATGTTGGACACCAGGCGCTGCACCGTCGAGGTCGGGATGCCGGTCGCCTGCTGGATCTCGCCCAGCCCGAGCACCGGGCGCTGCAGGGTGAACGCGTCCAGGATGTCGGTGATCTTGCCGAGGACCAGGAGCCGCTTCGGGCCCTCGGTGGTCATGCCGCGACCCGGTCCAGGAACGCCCCCGCCGCCTCGCGGTAGCGCTCCCACGCCGCCGGAGCGGGCTCGGCCTCGTAGCGCGCCGGTTCGGCCCCGGCGCTCCACGACGGCGGGGTCGCCCCGCCGCGCAGTGCCCACGCGGCCTGCCGGGCGGCGCCGTCGGCCACGTACTCGCCGGGTTCGGGCACCCGGACCGGCACCTCGAACACCTGCGCGGCGATCCGGCAGACCGCCTCGGAGCGGGCCGCCCCGCCGACCAGCGTCACCCCGGACACGGTTACGCCCTGCTCGCGCAGCGCCTCCAGCCCGACCCGCTGCGCGGACAGCATGCCCTCGATCGCGGCCCGGGCCAGGTTCTCCCGGGTCCCCGACGCCAGCGTCCAGCCGTGCAGCGCGCCGGTCGCGTCGGGCAGGTTCGGGGTCCGCTCGCCCTCCAGGTAGGGCACCACGACCAGCCCGCCCGCGCCCGGCTCGGCGGCGAGCGCGAGGCGGCCCAGCTCGTCGTGGTCCACCCCGAGGAACCGCCGGGTCGCATCCAGCACCCGGGAGGCGTTGAGCGTGCACACCAGCGGGAGGTAGGCGCCGGTGGCGTCGGAGAACCCGGCCACGATCCCGGACGGGTCCTGGGCGCGGCGCTCCGAGCGGGCGAACACCGTGCCGGAGGTGCCCAGCGAGACGACGACGTCCCCACCGGCGTCGACCCCCAGCCCGGCGGCCGCGTTGTCGCCCGCCCCGGCGGCGACCCGGATCCCGCCCGGCCCGTCGACGGACTCGGCCGGGCCGAGCAGCCGCGGCAGCGTCGGTGTCGACCCGAAGAACCGTTCGAGCAGTTCGGGGCGGTAGTCGACGCCGTCGAACCAGCCGGTGCCCGAGGCGTCGGACCGGTCGGTGACCAGCTCGTCGAGCCCCGCGCCGCCGGGGACGCCGCCACCGCGGAGCCGCCAGGTCAGCCAGTCGTGGGGCAGGCACACCGCCGCGGTCCGGGCGGCGTTCTCGGGCTCGTGGCCGGCGAGCCAGCGCAGCTTGGCCAGGGTGATCGAGGCGACCGGGACGACGCCGGTCGTCTCCGCCCACTGCTGCGCGCCGAACTCCTCGACGAGCTCGCCGGCGGCCGCCGCCGAGCGGGTGTCGTTCCACAGCAGCGCGTCGCGCACGACCTCGCCGCGCTCGTCGAGGCAGACCATGCCGTGCTGCTGGCCCGCGACCGACACCGCGGCGACGCCGTCGAGGCCGCCCGCGTCGTCGATCGCGGCCTGCAGCGCCTCCCACCAGAGCCGGGGCGCGATCTCCGTGCCGTCCGGGTGCGCGGCGCGCCCGGACCGGACGAGCTCGCCGGTGTCGGCGTCGCGGACGACGACCTTGCAGGACTGGGTGGACGAGTCCACCCCGAGCACCAGTGCCATGGGCCCCAGCCTGCCATCGTCGGCGCGGCGCGGCGGGAGACAGGCGGGGCGGATCGGTGCCAGGGTGGTCCCATGAGCGACGAGCAATGGTTCTACTGCCTCAAGCACGGCACCGTGGAGACCGCCGACGGCTGCCGGTCCGCCGACCGGCTCGGCCCGTACCCGGACCGGGCCACCGCGGCCCGCGCGCTGGAGATCGCCAGGGAGCGCACCGAGTCCGAGGACCGCAAGGACCGGGAGTGGAACGCCGGGAGCTCCGGGGCGTCCTGACATGAGCGGCACGACGGAGGGCGGCCGGGTCGTCGTCGTCACCGGCGGGAGCCGGGGGATCGGACGGGCGGCCTGCGCGGCGTACGCGGCCCGCGGGGACACGGTCGTCGTCGCCAGCCGACGGGCCGAGGCGTGCACCGCACTGGCCGCGGAGCTGACCGCGCTGCACGGCGTCCCGGCGCTCGGCGTCGGCTGCCACGTGGGCCGCTGGGCGGACTGCGACGACCTGGTGGACCGGGTGCTCGCCGAGTACGGCCGGGTCGACGTGCTGGTGAACAACGCCGGCATGTCCCCGCTCTACGGGTCGCTCACCGAGGTCACCGAGGAGCTGTTCGACAAGGTCCTCGCGGTGAACCTGCGCGGCGCCTACCGGCTCGGGGCCCGCTGCGGGGAGCTCATGGCCGCGGCGGGCGGCGGCGCGATCGTGAACGTCTCCTCGGTCGCGGCGGTGATGCCCGGCCCCGGGGAGCTGCCCTACGCGCTGGCCAAGGCCGGGCTCAACGCGCTGACCGTCGGGCTGGCCCGCGCGTACGCGCCGTCGGTGCGGGTCAACACGGTGATGCCCGGTCCGGTCCGGACCGACATCGCCGAGCACTGGACCGAGGAGTTCCGTGCCCACGTCGCCGGCACCGTGCCCGCCGGACGGGTCGGGGAGGCGGCCGAGGTCGTCGGCGCGATCCTGTACCTGACCGGCCCGGACGCCGGGTACACCACCGGCGCGACGATCAAGGTCGACGGCGGCATGGCGTGGTCGACGTGAGCCCCGCGGACCCGTCGGGTGTGGTCGACCGGACCGCGCTCGCGGCCTGGCTGCGCGGACAGGGGTTCGGCGACTGGTCCGGCGAGCTGGAACCGGTCGGCGGCGGCACCCAGAACGTGGTGCTGCGCACCGTCGTCGACGGCAGACCGCTGGTCCTGCGCTCGTCGCCGGTGCACCCGCGGCCGGGGTCGGCCCGCACCATCGCCCGCGAGATCACCGTGCTCGGCGCGCTGCGCGGCACCGACGTGCCGCACCCGGAGCTCGTCGCCGCCTGCACCGACACCGACGTGCTCGGCAGGCCGTTCTACCTGATGACCGACGTGGACGGCGTCAACCCCGGCGAGCGGGTCTCGCCCGAGCAGGCCGCGACCCCGGCGCTGCGGCACGGCGCGGTGCTCGACGTGGCCCGGGCCGCGGCCAGGCTCGGCCGCCTCGACCCGGCCGCGGTCGGGCTGGACGGGCTGCGCCGCCCCGGTCCGTTCCTGGAACGGCAGGTGCCGCGCTGGACCGCGCAGCTCGCGTCCTACTCCGAGGTGCCCGGCTACGACCCCGGCGACCTGCCCGACGTGGCCGTCGCCGCGGACTGGCTGACCCGCCACCGCCCGCCCGAGCCGGAACCGGGCGTCGCACACGGGGACCTGCACCTGAACAACGTGCTGCTGGACCGCACCCGGCCGCGGGTGGCCGCACTCGTCGACTGGGAGATGTGCACCGTCGGCGACCCGCTGCTCGACCTCGGCTGGCTGCTGGTCACCTGGCCGGTCGACCCGGTCGGGTTCGGCGCGGGGACCGCGCTCGCCGGGCACGGCGGTCTCCCCACCCGGGCCGAGCTCGTCGCCGCCTACACCGACGCGGGCGGCCGCGACACCACCGACATCACCTGGTACGCGGGGCTGGCCGCGTTCAAGCTGGGCGTCGTGCTGGAGGGCACCTGGGCACGGGTCGCCGCGGGCGAGGCGGACCGCGCGGTGGGGGAGCGGCTGCACGCCGCGGCCGTCGCGCTGCTGGAGCTGGCCGTGCGGATCGCCCGCGACGAGTGGGCCGTCAGCGCGGGGTGAGCCGCACCGGGATCCCGCCCACCGGCACCGGCAGCGAGGTGTTGTCCCAGCGCAACCGGTAGGACGGCTCGACGGTCCACCGGTACCGGCGCAGCATCTCGTGCAGGATGGCGGTGACCTCGAGGGTCCCGAAGTGCAGTCCGATGCACTTGTGCACCCCGCCGCCGAACGGGATCCACGCGTCGCGGTCGGAGCGGTCCTCGCGCCGGTCGGGCCCGAACCGCTCGGGGTCGAAGTGCTCCGGGTCGGTCCAGCAGGAGCGGTCGTAGTGGTTCACCGCCTGCGCGACGACGACCCGCGTCCCGGCCGGGACGTGGTGCCCGGCCACCGCGGTGTCCTTCACCGCCGTCCGCATGACCACCGGGACCGGTGCGTCGAGCCGCAGCGCCTCCCGGATCACCAGGTCCAGCGACGTCAGCTCGCGCAGCTCGGCCACGGTCGGGACGCGGTCCCCGATCCGCTCGGCGAGCGCGTCGGACTCGGCGCGGCAGCGTTCCTGCCAGACCGGGTTGCGGGCGAGGTGGTGCGCCGCCGAGGCCGTGGTGGTGGTGGAGGTGTCGTGGGCGGCCATCATCAGGAAGATCATGTGGTTGACGACGTCGTCGTCGGAGAACGCCTCGCCGTCGTCGGTGCGGGCGTGGCACAGCGCCGAGAACAGGTCGGTGCCCTCGCCCGCGCGCTTGGCCGCCAGGTTCTCCCGGAACCAGTTCTCCAGCACGACCCGTCCGCGCAGCCCGCGCCGCCAGCGGGTCCCGGGCAGGTCCTTGCGGACGAAGGAGTTCGCCGCCCGGACGCAGTCGACGAACGCCCGGTTCACCGCCTCCGCAGTGTGCATGCTCGTTCCGCCTGCGCTGCTCTCGGCGGCTCCCGAGCGGGCGTCCATGAACACCGCCTGCGCGACGTCCAGGGTGAGCCGCTTGAGCGCCGGGTAGAGCCGCAGCCGCTCCGGCCAGGTCGGCAGCACCTCGCGCACGACCGGGGTGGTCGCGGCGACGTAGCGGGAGATCCGGTCCGCGGTGAACGCCTCCTGCATGATCCGCCGGTGCGCGCGGTGCTCGTCGAAGTCGAGCAGCATCAGGCCGCGGTGGAAGAACGCGTCGACCGTCGCGCGCCACCCCTCCTGGGAGAACGCCTTGTCCCGGTTGGTGAGCACCTCCCGGGTCGCGGCCGGGCCGGTCACGACGATCGCCCGGCCGTTGGGGGTGCGCATCCACCAGACCGGGCCGAGCGCCTCGGAGCGGGCCCGGGTGAAGCGGTGCCCGAACCGGACGTAGGTCAGGGCGTGGCCGAGGACGGGCAGCCCGTCGTCGCCGGGCACCTCGCGCAGCCCCTCGGGTGCCGGGCCGAACGCCGCGGGGCGCCGGCCTCGCACCGCACCGGTCAGCAGCGACCGGTCGACCGCCTCGGGCGCGGGCAGGGTGAGGACGGACGACCAGCGCTCACGCGCCTGCTGCACCAGCTTCACGGGCTTGCTCCTCGGACGTCGACGGCGGTGTCCCGGCCGAAGTTAGACACTTCTGACGAAACTGTCCAGACGATGGACGGGCCGTGCGATGATGTCGGCCATGAGCGAGCGGCGGACGATGGCGCGGCGAGCCCGCGACGAGCTGCGCGGCGAGGTGCTCGACGTCGCCGAACGCCTCGCGGTCGCGGGGGAACGCCCGTCGATGCCCGAGCTCGCCCGCCGGGTCGGGGTCAGCCGGCAGACCCTCTACAGCGAGTTCGGCGACCGCGACGGGCTCGCCGCCGCCCTGGTGCTGCGGGCCACCGACCGGTTCCTCGACCGGATCGAGGCCGCCCTCGACGGCGAGACCGACCTGCACGCGGCCTGGGTCGCCGCCGTCGGCGCCGCGCTCACCGAGGGGGCCGAGAACCCGCTGCTCAAGGCCCTGCTCAGCGGCGACGCGGCGGTCCCGTCCGCGTTCGGCACCGACTCCGGCCCGATCATCGCGGCCGCGGCCGAGCGGTCCGCCGGATACCTGCGCCGGGTCCGGCCCGGGGCCCGCGAGCACGACGTGCGGCTCGCCGCGGAGACCGCCGCCCGGCTCACGGTCAGCCACCTGGTGCTCCCCGCGGGCCCGGCGTCGCGCTCGGCGGAGGACATCGCGACCGTGGTGGTGCGGACGCTCGGCGACGACGGGGTGTGAGCTCGTGGGAGGTCGTCCCGCCCCGGTCACGGCGTGGCAGGCGTGCCGCCGGCCTCCCCGGCGGCGTGCCGGACCAGACGGATCAGCCGGCCGGCGGCGACGGACGGGGGCCGGTCGCGTGCGGTGATCAGGGAGACGACGAACTCGGGATGTGGTGAGAGGTCGAGGAGCCGACGGCGGACCGGCTCGGGCGCCGAGGACGGCGCGATCAGTGCCAGCCCGAGCCCCGCGCGGACCAGTTCGGCGACGGTGGCGACGTCTCCCACCTCGATGACCACCTCGCGTGCGACACCGTGGGCGGCGAGGACCCGGTCGACGCTCTCCCGGCTGCCCCAGCCGGGAGGGACGTCGATGAACGACTCGCCGCGGAGCTCGGTGAGGGGCACACGCTCACGACCGGAGAGCCGGTGCCCGGGCGGGCAGGCGAGCCGGATCGGTTCCCGGAACAGCTCGTGCGCCTCGATCGCCGGTGGGCACGCCGTGGGATCGACCGCGGCGAGCGCGAGGTCGAGGCGGTGCTCACGCACACCACGCACGAGCCCGGCGGTCCCGTCGGGTGCGGTGCCGGGGCGGATCGTCACCCGGGGCCACTGCTGGTGGAAGCGCTGGAGCAGCGCCGCCAGGTCGACACCGGGCAGGGCGTGCATGATCCCGACGGTGACAGTGCCGCGGATCCCCCCGGTCACCTCCTCGACGGCGTCGCGGGCGGAGGCGGCCGCGGCCAGCGTGGTGCGGGCGGGCGCGACCAGGGCCGCGCCCGCGTCGGTGAGCGCGACCCGGCGGGTGGTCCGCTCGAACAGCACCGCGCCCAGGTCACGTTCGAGCGCCCGGACCGCGACCGAGACCGCCGACTGCACGAGGTGCACGGACTCGGCGGCGGCGGTGAAGCTCCCGGTGTCGGCGACCGCAAGGAAGATCTCGAGCTGGCGCAGCTCCACGGCGCTCCCCGATCCATGAATCCGATGAATAGGTCTCAGGAGAACCTATCGTTGGACGTGATCGGTGTCCGCAGGTGACAGTCGTCGTCGTGGACGACAGCACCTTCTCGACGCGGACCGTCAACCTGGTCCGCACCGGCCCCCGCGGCGGCACCCCGCTGGTCCTCCTGCACTCGGCCGGGCTGGATCTGACCTACTGGGATCGTCAGATCGCGGCCCTGGCGCCCGACCGGGACGTCGTCGCGGTCGACCTGCCCGGCCACGGGCGGACCACCGGCGGCCCCGGCGACTGGCAGCTCGATCGCGCGGTCGGGTTCGTGCGCCGAGTGCTGGCGAGTCTGGAGGCCGACCGGGTCCACCTGGTCGGGCTGTCACTGGGCGGGATGCTCGCCCAGGCCACCGCCGTCGCGGACCCGGGCATCACGGCCTCGTTGACGTTGATCGACACGGCGGCCTCGTTCTCCGACGCCGGCCGCGCGGCGATGCGGGCCCGGGCCGCGCAGGCGCGGACGGAGGGCATGGCGGCGGTGCTGGAGGGGCTGTTCGGGCACTGGTTCACCGCCGACACCCGCGCCCGGCGCCCGGACCTGGTCGAGCGCGCCACCCGCACGCTGCTCGCCCAGGACCCGCAGGTGCATGCCGCGATGTGGGAGATGATCGCCGGCTTCGAGCTCGCGGCCGACCTCCCCCGGATCGGGTGCCCGACGATGGTCGTGGTCGGGGAGCACGACTCCAGCTCGCCGGTCTCCGCGGCCCGGCAGCTGCGCGACACCATCCCGGACGCCCGGCTGCGCGTGGTGCCCGCCGCCGCCCACCTCGCACCGTTGGAGAAGCCCGACACCGTCACCCGCCACCTGGTCGGGTTCCTCGACCAGGTCGCCTGAGGAACCCGCGATGGCCCGCATCCCGCTGCCCGAGCCCGCCGACATGGACCCCCGTCACCGCGCCCAGTACGAACGGTTCCCCTCGAACCTCACCCGGACCCTGACCCTCATGGACTCCCGGCTGTCCGAGGCCCTGCCGGAGACGGCCAACGCGCTGCGCGCCTCCGCGCTGGCTCCCGCCTGGCGCGAAGGGGTCATCCTGCGCGTCGCCGCCCTCACCGGCAGTGCCTACGAACGGTGGCAGCACCTGGACCAGGCGCGTCAGCACTGGTCGGACGAGCAGATCGCCGTCATCGAGACCACCGCGGGGGCCGACCGGTCGGTGCTGCCCACCGGGTTCGCCCGCCTGCTCGACCTGGTCGACCTGCTCGTCCCCGGCCTCCCGGTCCCCGCCGACGTCCTCGCCGCCGTACGCCGGATCCTCGACGACCGCGACCTGGTCACCGTCATCGTCCTGGTCGGGCACTACCTCACCGTCGCCCGGCTCACCACCGTCCTCGGCGTCGACCTGGACCCTGCCCCGGACACCTGGACCCACGAACACTGACCCTCAGCCCGGCCCGACGGTCCGCGGCAGGTCCGCACGCCGGCCCACGCCGGCGAGGCCGATCGGCACTGTCCGGTGCCGGGGAGGCCGACGGCTCGACGACCCGCTCAGCCCACCCCGCGGTGATGGCGCTCGGCGCGTTCGACGTGTGCCCGGGCCAGGGCCCCCGCCGACGCCGGATCACCCGCCGCGATCGCCGCGAGGATGCCCCGGTGCTCGGCCCACGACCGCGGACCGGCCACGGACACCCCCATCGCGTAGATCCATTCGATCCGGTCGGAGACGTGCCGCAGCAGCGACGGCAGCGACGCCGACCCGCTGTGCTCGGCGATGGCGAGGTGGAAGCGCGTGTTGAGCTCCGGCAGCCGTTCCGTCCGGCCGGACGCCAGCTCGGCCTCGCCCTCGGCGACGAGCAGCCCCAGCAGGTCCACCACCGCGTCCTCGCCCCCGGCCACCCGCGCCGCGCAGCGGGCCGCGGCGATCTCCTCGATGGTGCCGCGCACGGCGAACAGGTCCTCGGCGTCGGCGTCGTCGATCGTGGCGACGGTGGCACCCTGGTTCGGACGGACCTCGACGAAACCCTGGACGGCGAGCGTGCGCAGCGCCTCGCGCACCGGGACGCGCGAGACCCGGTAGCGCTCGCACAGCCGGGCCTCGGTCAGCCGCTCGCCCTGGGCGAGCACCCCGGTCACGATGTCCGCCCGCAGCGCCGCGAGTACCCGCCGCGCCTTGCCGTCGGCCGAGCCGTACCGGTTACCGCCGTCCTGCCCGTCCACCCGGACCCACCTCCTCGCCGCCGGTGCAGTGTGGACGCACGTCCCCGTCCGGTCGTCAGGGGGTGGCGCCGACGTCGCGCCCGGGGATCGCGGCGAGCAGCTCGCGGGTGTAGTCCTGCGCGGGGGTGTCGACCACGCGTGCGGTCGGGCCCTGCTCGACCACGGCGCCCGCGCGCAGCACCACGACGCGGTGGGCGACCTGGCGCACGACCGCGAGATCGTGGGTGATGAACAGCAACGAGACCCCCAGGTCGCGTTGCAGGCCGGTCAGCAGCTCCAGGATCTGCTCCTGCACCAGCACGTCCAGGGCGGAGACGGCCTCGTCGCACACGACGAGCTGCGGCCGGGCGGCCAGCGCCCTGGCGATCGCGACCCGCTGCCGCTGGCCGCCGGACAGCTCGTCCGGGCGACGTGCTGTCACCCCCGACGGCAGGGCCACCTGGTCCAGGAGCTCGGCGACCCGGTCGCGCCGCGACGCGGTGTCCCCGATCCGCAGCACCCGCAAGGGCTCGTCGACGATCCGGGCGACCGTGGACGTGGGGTCCAGCGAGCCGTAGGGGTCCTGGAACACCGGCTGCATGGTGCGGCGCACCATCGCCCGGTCCCGTCGTGACGAGCGGAACGGATCGGTCCCCGCCACGGTCACGGTGCCCGCCGTCGGCCGGTCCAGCCCGAGGACGATCCGCGCGGTCGTCGTCTTGCCCGACCCGGACTCCCCGACGAGGGCGGTGGTGGTGCCGGCGTCGACGGTGAACGACACGTCGTCGACGGCGCGGACCCGTTCACGGGAGCCGCGCACCCGGAACTCGCGGACCAGGCCGGTCACCTCGAGCACCGGTCGCGGCGGCGCGGGTGGCTCGGCGGCGCGGGACCCACCGCCGATCGCGGGTGCCGCGGCGACCAGACGGCGGGTGTAGTCGTCGTCGGGCCGGGTCAGGATGCGCTCGGCCGGCCCGGTCTCGACGACGTGGCCCTCGTGCATGACCACCACCCGGTCGGCGCGCTCGGCGGCCAGCGCGAGGTCGTGGGTGATGAGCAGCATCGCCGTGCCGCGGGCGTCGGTCAGCCCGGCGAGGTGGTCGAGGATCCGCCGCTGCACCGTGACGTCGAGGGCCGAGGTCGGCTCGTCGGCCAGCAGCAGGTCCGGCTCCGCGGCGAGCGCCATCGCGATCAGCACCCGCTGCCGCATGCCTCCCGAGAACTCGTGCGGGTACTGCCGCGCCCGGCGCGCGGGATCCGGGATCCCGGCCTCGGCCATCAGCTCCACGGCCCGGTCCCGCGCCGCCCGGCCGCGCGCCAGCCGGTGGGTCGTCAGGGCCTCGGCGATCTGCGCCCCGACCCGGTGCACCGGGTTCAGGTTGGACATGGGGTCCTGCGGGACGAGACCGATCCGCGCCCCGCGCAGTGCCCGCAGCCGGGCCTCCCCGGCGGTGGTGAGGTCCTCGCCGTCGAAGAGGATCCGCCCGCCGGTCACCCGCCCGGTCCCCGGCAGCAGGCCGAGCGCGGCCGCCGCGGCCGTCGACTTCCCGGACCCGGACCCGCCGACCACGGCGACCTTCTCCCCGCGACCGACCGCGAGGCCGACCCCGTGCAGCACGTCGGTGACGATGCCGCGGGAGTCGGCGTAACCCACCCGCAGACCGCGCAGCTCCAGCAGCGCGCTCACTGTCGTGCCCCCGGGGACAGGGCGTCGCGCAGCGCGTCGCCGACGAGGTTGAACGCCAGGCAGATCAGCAGGATCGCGAGGCCGGGGAACACCGCCGACCACGGAGCCCGGTAGAGGTACTGCTGGGCGTCGGACAGCATGATGCCCAGGCTCGGTTCCGGTGGCTGGATCCCGAGGCCGAGAAACGACAGCAGCGCCTCGCCGATCACCGCCACCGGCATGATCACGGTCGCCTGCACGATCACCGAGGACGCCGCGTTGGGCAGGACGTGGGTCAGCAGGACCCGCGGGCCCGAGGCGTTCATCGTCTTCGCCGCCAGCACGAACTCCCGTTCCCGCAGCCGCAGCGTCTCCGCGCGCACGACGCGGATCATCGTCGGCACCTGTGCCACACCGAGCGCGATCGCCGCGCCGCTCAGGCTCGCGCCGTGGATCGCGGCCAGTCCCACCGCGACGATCAGGAACGGGAACGCCAGGGTCAGGTCGGTCAGCCTCGACACCACGACGTCGGCCGCCCGCCACCATCCGGCGGCGAGCCCCAGCGGCGTGCCCACCAGCACGGCCAGCGCGACGGCGAGCAGTCCCACCTGCAACGACGCCCGGGTGCCGTACAGGATCCGGGACAGCACGTCGCGGCCCAGGTCGTCGGTGCCCAGCGGGAACCCGACGGTGCGCGGCAGCTGGAACGGGGTCTCGAAGTGCACCGCGCCGGGGGAGTGGGGCGCGAGGACCGGGGCGAGCAGCGCGGCCAGCACGACCAGGACGAGCAGCACCCCGCCGACGAGCCCGGAGCGGCTCCGCAGGAACGCGGCGAGCACCCGGCCGCCGGACGGCGCGGTCGGCTGGGGCCCGACGGGTTCGACGGCGGTCATCGCGACCTCCCCTCGACCCGGACCCGCGGGTCCACGACCGAGTAGAGGACGTCGACCGCCAGGTTGATGACGATGTAGGCGAGCGTCACGACGAGCACCACTCCCTGGATCACCGGGTAGTCCCGGGTGAAGACCGAGTCGAGCGTGAGCTTCCCGAAGCCGGGCAGCCCGAAGATCCGCTCGGTGACGACGGCGCCGGACACGAGCCCGCCCAGCTGCAGGCCGACGATCGTCAGGACCACGAGCAGGCTGTTGCGCAGGGCGTGCCGCAGCACCACGGCGCCACGGGACACTCCCTTCGCCCGCGCGGTGCGCACGAAGTCGGCGGTCAGGGTGTCCACCATGGATGCACGGGTCTGGCGCATCACGATGGCGGCGAGCCCCGTCCCGAGGATCAGCGCGGGCAGGGTGAGGTGCCACAGCGCGCGCAGCGGGTCCTCGGTGACGGCGACGTAGCCCGAGGCGGGGAACAGCCCGAGCCCGACCGCGAGGTAGAGGATCGCCAGCAGTCCGAGCCAGAAGTTCGGCACCGACAGCGAGACCAGCGACAGCCCGCTGACGGCCGCGTCCACCCCGCGTCCGCGGTACACCGCGGCCAGCGTCCCGGCGGCCATCCCGGCGACGACGGCGACGACGATCGCGTACAGCGACAGCCACGCCGTGACCGGCAGTGTCGCGGCGATCAGCTCGGTCACCGGCGTCCCGGTCCGGGTCGACTCGCCCAGGTCCCCGGTCAGCGCGCTGCCCAGGAACCGCAGGTACTGCTCGACCAGCGACCCGTCCAGGCCGAGCCGGTCGCGGATCGCGGCGACGGTCTCCGGTGTCGCCTCCTCCCCGGCCAGCGCCAGCGCCGGGTCGCCGGGCAGCGCCCGGACGCCGGCGAACACGACCACCGAGGCCAGCAGCAGGGTGACCAGGCCCTGCCCGGCCCGCACCGCCAGGTAGCGCAGCATCAGCCCACCTCGCCGTCGACGAACGCGGCCCGGCTCAGCCGCACGACGCCGTCGGCGAAGGTCTGCACGCCGACGACGTCCGCGGAGTGCGCCGTGAGGTTCCGCAGGCGGTACAGGTAGATGATCGGGTTGTCGCGCTGCACCCGTTCCACGACCTGTCCGTAGAGGGCCGCCCGGGCGGCCGGGTCGATCGTCGCCGCGGCCCGGCGGATCAGCTCGTCGACGCCTGCGTCGGAGTAGCCGGAGTAGTTGCTGCCCGCCCCGGTGGTGAGGAACGAGGCGATGTTGCCGTGCGGGTCCACCCGGCCCGACCAGCCCAGCTGCAGCAGGTCGAAGTCGCCACGGTCCTGGACGTCGAGCAGCGTGGAGTACTCGACCGGCTCCACGGTGATCGCGAACCCGCCCTGGGCGACCGCGGCCTGCAGCGCCTGGGCCAGCCGCAGCGTGTCCGGGGAGTTGGAGACCTTCATCGTCACCGGGTACGGCACCGGGGCACCGGCACTGGCCAACAGCCTGCGGGACTCCTCCGGGTCGTAGGGCGGGCAGGCGTCGCTCGCCGGGCTCGCGTAGGTGCTCCCCGGCGGGATCGGCGAGCAGGCGGGCTCGTACCAGTTGTTGAACACCGCGTTGACCAGCACGGTCCGGTCCACCGACAGGGCGAGCGCCCGTCGCACGCGCGCGTCGCGCGCCAGTGGGGTGTCGATGCGCCCCGGCGGGTTCCCGGTGCCGGCGGTGTTGCCGATGTTGACCGTCATCGCCTGGTACCCGAGCGAGGGGATCTGCAGGACACGCACGTCGGTCTCGCGGGACAGCGCGTCGACGTCCTGCGGGGAGATCGTGTCGGCCACGTCGACGTCTCCGCTGCGCAGGTTCGCCGCCCGGATGTTGGCGTCGTTCATGATCCGGTAGGTGATCGAGTCCAGGTGGACCTCGTCGGCGGCGTAGTAGAGCGGGTCCCGCACGACGGTGATCGAGGTCTGCGGGATGCGCTCGGCGAAGCGGAACGGTCCGACGCAGACCGGGTCGGAGGAGAACTCGACGCCGGGCCGGGCCAGCGCGGTCGGGGACATGATCATGCCCGCACGGTCGGCCAACGACGCCGTCAGCGGCGCGAACGGTCGCTCGTAGCGGATCCGCACCGTGCGCGGTCCGGTCGCGTCGATGCCCGCGACGGGGCCGAGCTCGGAACGGCGGCTCGAGTCCGGCAGCGTGAGGTGGCGGCGCAGCGTGGTGACGACCGCGGCGGCGTCGAGCGGGGTGCCGTCGGCGAACCGGACCCCGTCCCGCACGGTGATCTCCACCGAGCGGCCGTCGGCGCTGACCGTCGGCAGCGCGGTCGCGAGCTGGAGGAGCACCGTGCCCTCGGCGTCGATGTCGTAGAGCTTCTCGCAGATCGAGCTCATGACGTAGCGCGTGTAGAGCGAGGACGACGTGGTCGGGTCCAGGCGGTCGGGTTCGTTGGACAGCCCCATGACCAGGTCACCGCCGTCGCGGACCGGGGTGCCGGGGGAGACGGCCGCGCCGGGGACCACCGGACGCGGTGGTGCCGGCAGTACCGGCTGCACGGCGATGCAGCCGGTCAGCAGCAGGGCACCGAGCAGCACCACCGCGAGTCGAACCGTTGTATACATTGCCGGCGACCGTACGGCCGTCCGGACGGCCGCGATAGCCCTTCCGGTGTCACGATCACGTTTCCGGATCCCCACCCCGACGCCGGGCCACCTGGCCGGTGGACCCGACGAGGGGTCAGTCCCCGACGATCACCACGTGCAGTGTCCGCGGCCCGTGCACGCCCTCGACCCGGTCCAGCTCGATGTCGCTGGTCGCGCTCGGTCCACTGATCCAGGTGTGCGGCCGCACCGGGTCCAGCGCCGCCACCGCCTCCGGCACCCCGGCCACGATCTGGTCGGCGCGGATCACGCAGACGTGCAGGTCGGGGACCAGGGTCGCGGCGCGGCGGCCCTGGCCCGGTCCGTGGTCGAGGATGATCGTGCCGGTCTCGGCGACGCCGATGGCGGCCGTCGACAGCACCCCGTCACACCGGTCCAGCTCGGCCACCGCGACGCCCGGCCCGTCGGTGACGACCTCGACGTCGGCGGGAACCAGCCCGGCCGGGAAGCCCGGTGGCACCAGGATCCGCAGCGGACCGGAGCCCGCGAGCGGGGTCCGGCCCGCCAGCGCGCCGGCGACCCGCGCCGCCGCGGTGTCCGGGCCCGCCCGCTCGACGACGGCGCGGTAGTCCGCGACCCGCTCGTCGAACAGGTCCACGACCTGCGCGTGCGACAGTGACCGGTCGGGCACCGGGCGGACCACCTCGACGTCGAGCACCGGCTCGACGTCGGGGACGTCGGACAGGGCCCGCCGGGCCTTCGCCAGGATCGCCTCGCGCGCGCTCATGTCCCGCCCCCGTCCCGGCCGCCGTCGGTGTCGTCGCTCCGGCTCCGATCGCCGTCGGTGTCGATGGTCCGGCTCCGGCCGCCGTCGGTGTTGATGGTCCGGCTCCGACCGCCGTCCGTCCGCTTCCACCACTCCCGGAACGACTCCTCCGCCGGCACCGGGACGTCGCGCGAGTCCGCCCACGGGCTCGCCGGACCGGGGACCGCGCCCAGCACGGTCCGCCCGCCGGGGGTGGTGCGTCCCAGCCGCGCGACCAGCCGACCCCCGAGCCCGGCCGCTTTCTCCGCCGCACCGGTCCGCGTCGCCGAGGACAGCGTCCACGACGCCGCCCGCATCGCGACGTCCTGCACCGAGGGCACCCGGCTCGCCCGCTGGTGCGCGTCGACGACCTCGGCGCGCAGGTGCACCAGCACCTCGGGGATGTCGATGCGGACCGGGCAGACCTCGAAGCACGCCCCGCACAGGCTGGAGGCGTAGGGCAGCGAGTCGGTCTGCGGGTCGCTGCCCACCCCGCGCAGCTGCGGGGTGAGGATCGCGCCGATCGGGCCCGGGTAGACCGAGCCGTAGGCGTGCCCGCCGGTGCGCTCGTAGACCGGGCACACGTTCAGGCAGGCCGAGCAGCGGATGCAGCGCAGCGCCTGCCGCCCGGTCGGGTCGGCGAGCACGTCGGTGCGGCCGTTGTCCAGCAGCACCACGTGCACCTCCTGCGGCCCGTCGCCGGGAGTGACCCCGGTCCAGGTGGAGGTGTAGGGGTTCATCCGCTCGCCGGTCGAGGACCGGGGCAGCAGCGCCAGCATCACGTCCAGGTCCTGGAAGGTGGGCAGGACCTTCTCGATCCCGACCACCGACACCAGCACCTCGGGCAGGGTCAGGCACATCCGGCCGTTGCCCTCGGACTCGACGACGGTGAGCGTCCCGGTCTCGGCGACGGCGAAGTTCGCTCCCGACACCGCCACCTTCGCCCGCAGGAACTTCTCCCGCAGGTGCTCCCGGGCGGCGGCGGCGAGGCGCTTCGGCTCGTCGGTCAGGTCCGCGGGCGCGGCGCGTCCGGCGCGGCCCATCTCGCGCAGGAAGATCTCCCGGATCTCCGCGCGGTTGCGGTGGATCGCCGGGACCAGGATGTGGCTGGGCAGGTCGTCGCCGAGCTGCACGATCAGCTCGGCCAGGTCGGTCTCCCAGGCATGGATGCCCGCGGCCTCCAGCGCCGAGTTGAGGTCGATCTCCTGGGTGGCCATCGACTTGACCTTCACGACCTCGTCGGTGCCGTGGCGCCGCGCGATGTCGACGACGACGGCGTTGGCCTCGGCGGCGTCACGCGCCCAGTGTACGGTGGCCCCGGCCGCGGTGAGTGAGCGTTCCAGCTGCTCCAGGTAGTCGGGCAGGTGCCGCAGCACCCGGTTCTTGATCGCCTCACCGGCCAGCCTCAGCTGCTCCCAGTCGTCGACCTCGCCGACGACGCCGGCCCGCTTGGTGCGGATGACCCCCGTCGCGTGCGCGAGGTTGCGGCGCAGCTGCGAGTCCTCCAGCGCGTGCTTCGCCGCGGTCGGGAACGACGGGGTGCCGAGGAAGGTGCCGCTCACCGGGCCACCCCTCCGGCGCGCAGTTCCGCGGAACGCGCATCGACACGGCTGCCGACGGAGCGCTCGTCGCCCGCCCGGTCGTCCCCGGCGACCACTGGCTCGGTCTGCGCCAGCACCTCGGCCAGGTGCATGACCCGCATCCCCGACCGCTGCCGCGACAGCAGCCCCCCGACGTGCATCAGACAGGAGTTGTCCCCGGCGACGAGCACCTCGGCGCCGGTCGACCGGACGTGGCGGGCCTTGTCATTGCCCATCGCGATCGAGGTCTCGGAGTTCTTCACCGCGAACGTCCCGCCGAACCCGCAGCACTCGGCCGCGCCCGGCAGGTCGAGCAGGGTCAGCCCGCGGACCGCGCGCAGCAGCCGGGTCGGCCGGTCGCCGACCCCGAGCATCCTCAGCGAGTGGCAGGTCGGGTGGTAGGTGACGCGGTGCGGGAAGTAGGCCCCGACGTCGACGACGCCGAGCACGTCGACCAGGTACTCGCTCAGCTCGTAGACCGGCGGTGCCGCCTCCACACCACGGACCAGGCCAGGATCGCCGGAGCGGCGCGCGACGAGGCCGTGCTGGTGGCGCACCGAACCCGCGCAGGAGCCGGACGGTGCGAGGACGGCGTCGTAGCCGGCGAAGGCGTCGAGGTGGTTGCGGACGAGCGGGACGGCCTCGTCGAGGTAGCCGGTGTTGACCATCGGTTGGCCGCAGCAGGTCTGGGCTGCGGGGAAGTCGACGTCGACGCCGAGCCGGCGCAGCAGGGACACGACGGCCCGGCCGGTGTCCGGGAACAGGGCGTCGTTCAGACACGTGACCATGAGGCCGACGCGGGGCGGTGGGATCGGCATGGCGCCTCCGGTGACGTGGTGGGACGGAGGGTGTGGTCCGACCAAGGTAACGGTATGGTCGGACCACACACAAGCAGGAGGACGACGTGCCTGTTCCCGCCGCCTACGAGATGGTGCTCGCCCACGTCGAGGAGCGCCTGACGAGCGGCGAGTGGCGCCCGGGGGACCGGCTCCCGCCGGAGCGCGAGCTCGCCGCGACGCTGGGTGCCTCCCGCCAGGCGGTCCGCGAGGCGCTGCGGGTGCTGCAGGCCCAGGGCGTGATCCGCTCGCAGGTGGGCACCGGCGCCGACTCCGGGACGGTCGTCGTGCCGGCCCCGGCGCGGGCGCTCGGCCGGGTCCTGGCCCTGCACCTGGCGGTGGACTCGTTCCCGGTCGACGACGTCACCGAGGCCCGGGTCATGCTCGAACGGTTCTCCGCCGGGCTCGCCGCGCGCCGGCGTTCGGCGTCGGACCTGCTGGAATGGGCGGCCGCGCTGGACGTCATGGACGCCGATCTCGATCCGGTCGCGTTCAGTGACGCCGACATCGCCTTCCACGTCGCCATCGCCGCGGCCGCCGGGAACCGGCTGGTGGGGGAGCTGACCCGGGCGATCCGGGAGTCGGTGCGCGGGATGTTGCTCGAGGCGATGCAGTCCCAGGGGGACTGGCCCGCACTGCGCGAGCGGCTGCGGGCCGAGCACCGGGAGATCCACGCGGCCCTCGCCGACGGCGACCCGACGCTGGCGGCGGACCGGATCGAGGCGCACATCCGCGCCTTCCACGGCCGGGTCTGACCTGCCCTACGCTCGCGGCGGTGACCACCTCCGACCTGTCCGACGCCGCCGTCGTCGAGATCTCCGCACGCCATCGTCGTGCGTTCGCCGACCTGGTGTCCTCGCTCGACGCGACGCAGCTCGCGGCACCGAGCCTGTGCGCCGGGTGGGACGTGCGGACCGTCGCCGGGCACCTGGTGTCCGCGTTGACCACGACGATCCCGTCGTTCCTGGCCCAGGTGCTGTGGGCACGGGGGAACCTGGACCGGGCGGTCGACCGGGCCGCGCGGCGGGAGGCCACCCGCCCGGTCGAGGAGCTGGTCGCGGTCCTGCGCGAGCGGGCCGACAGCTCCGTCGCCCCGCCGGGCATCGGGACGCGGGGCCCGATGACCGACGCGATCGTGCACACCGGCGACGTCGTGGTCCCGCTCGGGCTGCCGTTCGACCCCGACCCCGCCGACGTGTGCGTCGCGCTCGACTTCGTGGTCGGGAGGGTCCCGCCCGGGTTCACCACGAAGCACCGGGTGGCCGGCCTGCGGTTCGTCGCCGACGACGCCAGGTTCGACGCGGGGCAGGGCGCGCAGGTGCGGGGACGAGCGATCGACGTGCTGCTGGCCGTGTGCGGGCGCCCTGCCGTGCTGGACCGGCTGACCGGGGACGGCGTCGCGACCCTCGCCGGACGCCTGACCCGCCGCTGACCTCGGCTGACTGCCCGTTCCTGGTCCCGGCGGCCGGGTCCGGTCGGTGGGTCAGGTGTTCGCGTCGCGGTGCAGCCCCAGCAGGTGGACGTAGGCGGCGGCCGACAGCGGGATCGAGTCCCGTTCGGCCTCGCCGAGCTCACGACGCACCTTCCCCGGGACCCCGGCGACCAGCGACCCGGGCGGCACGACCGTGCCCTGGGTGAGCACCGCCCCCGCGGCGATCAGCGACCCGGCGCCGACGTGCACCCCGTTCATGAGCACCGCGCCCATGCCGATCAGCACGTCGTCGGCCACCGTGCAGCCGTGCACGACCGCGCGGTGGCCGATGGTGACGCCGTCGCCGATGGTCGTGGGGAAGCCGGGGTCGGCGTGCAGGACCGAGCCGTCCTGGACGTTCGTGCGGGCGCCGAGGGTGATCGGGGCGAGGTCGGCCCGGACCACGCAGGTGTACCAGATCCCGGTCTCCGCGCCGACGCTCACCTCGCCGGCCAGCACGGCGCCGGGCGCCACCCAGGCCTGCTCGTGGACCTGCGGGGTGTGGCCGTTCACGGTGATCATGGGGTCAGCCTAGGGCGGTCTCGAAGGCGGCGAGGACGTCGTCGCTGAACAGGACGAACCGGACCTCGGCCACCGCGGTGCCCGCGTCGGCGACCTCCCGGACAGTGGCGACGGCGATCCGGGCGGCGTCGTCGAGCGGCCACCCGTAGACCCCGGCCGAGACGGCGGGGAACGCGACCGTCCGGGCGCCGAGCTCGTCGGCGACCCGCAGCGACTCGCGGTAGGCGCTCGCCAGCAGCGCCGACCGGTCCTCGCGCTTCGCGTACACCGGGCCGACGGTGTGGATCACCCAGCGGGCGGGCAGGTTCCCGGCGGTCGTCGCGACGGCCTGGCCGGTGGGGAGCCCGTCGGGGAGCTCCGTGGCGCGCAGCCGCTCGCACTCGGCCAGGATCGCGGGCCCGCCGCGACGGTGGATGGCGCCGTCGACCCCGCCCCCACCGCGGAGGCCGGAGTTGGCGGCGTTGACGACGGCGTCGACGCGGGCCTCGGTGATGTCCCCGCGCTCGCAGACGATCCTCATGCGCGTGCCTCCTCGCGCAGCCGTCCCAGCAGCGGAATGGCCGCGATCTTGTCCTCGGTCAGGGAGCTCCACACGATGCCGCCCTCGGGGCGCCGGCGCCGGTGCTGCCGGCAGTCGACGACGCGGTCCGGGGTGACGACGAGGTCGACCGGCGCGTCGTGGTCGGCCCACGGGACCACCCCGGCGTCGCGGAGCTGGAGCTCGTGCACGGTGGTGACGACGAGGGTGTCGTCGGAGATCAGCCCGGCCGCGCGGGCCAGCGCGAACTCGAGGTCGGCGAACCCGCCGCCCTTGCCCAGCCGCGTTCCGTCCGCGCCGACCGCCACACAGCCGGTGACCACGATGTCCACCGGCTCCAGCTCGTCGACGGCGACGCGGCGGGCCGACCGGGTGGCATTCTTGATCGACACGGCCCGGCGCGGCGGGTCGGCCAGGTGGTCGGGGTCGAGGAGGAAGAAGGGGTCGTCCTCGGCCAGCCTGGGGACGGCCATGTAGACGGTCTTGCCGTCCTCCAGCGCGTACTGCCGCACCGGGAGCTGTGCGGAGTCCGGGTTGGACTTCACGGTGCGCGCGGCACGCCAGACGTCCAGCTCGCGCAGCCGCCGGGCCGCGGCCTCCGCACCGACGAAGTTCGAGATCCGGTTCCGCGCACCCGGGAACCGGGAAACCTTCTGCTCGGTCAGCGCGGTCCAGACCTCCTCGCGCAGCTCCGCCTTGCGGGCGAGGGTCTCGGGGTCGCCCCCGGCGTCGTGGTCGTGGCGGCGGCTCATGCCCGCGACACTGCCAGGCCGCCGGTCAGTGCTTCCGCAGGGCCTCGATCAGCTCGTCCTTGGTCATGTCCGAGCGGCCCTCGATGCCGACCTTCTGCGCCTGGGCGTAGAGCTCGTCGCGGGTCTGGTTCTCGTAGTCGCCGTGCTCGCCGCCGCGCCGCCCGACGGTGTCGCGCCCCTGCGCCGCCGCGGCGTTCGCGATCCGTGCGGACTTCTCCTTGGAGTTGCCCTCCTCGCGGAGGCGCTCGTGCATCTCCTCGTCCTTGATGCTGTTCGCCATGCACCAGGGGTACCCGACGCCGCCGTCGTCAACCCGTCCGCGGGACGCACCGGCGTGGCTGCCGGGACTTCTGCTAGGAGTGACGCATGAGCCAGGGCAAGTCCGTCCGCATGTTCCTCGCCGACGGCACCCCGGGAGGTCTCCTGACGGCGGAGATCATGAACTGGACGGGGCACGTCCTGGCAGCTCCGAGATCGGAACTCGCGGCGCTGCTGGTGCGCCCGGAGATCGGCCGCACCGGCGTCTACCTGCTGCTCGGCGACGACCCGGACTCACCGGGAGGCACCCTGGTCTACATCGGGGAGACCGACGACGTCGGTGAGCGTCTCAAACGGCACGCCCAGCCGCAGGAGAAGAACGGGAAGGACTTCTGGTCGCGGGCGGTGCTGCTCACGAGCAAGGACATGAACCTCACGAAGGCTCATGTGCGCTACCTGGAGAGCCGACTGATCGAGATCGCCCTCGATGCCAAGCGAGCCAAGCTCGTGAACGGGACGCAGCCTGCCTCGACGGCGATGCTGCCCGAGGCCGACGCCTCCGATATGGAGCAGTTCATCGAGCAGGTGCGCATCGTGCTCCCGGTGCTCGGGATCAACGTCTTCCGATCCCTTCGTCCGGTGCCGGCCCGGTCGACCGATCGTTCCGACGTCAGGACCGATCTCCCGAACGCGCCGCTGTTCCAGCTGCGTACCAAGAAGGACGGCGTGGTGGCGTCTGCGCGCGAGGTGGACGGCGAGTTCACAGTGCTGGCGGGTTCCCGGGCCCGCGCGCAGTGGGGTCCGACCCGCCACGGCTACCAGCAGCTGCACGGTCAGCTCGTCGACGACGGAACGCTGCCGCTGGCAGCCGGCGGCGAATGGCGAGAGTTCGCGCACGACACCGTCTTCGCGAGCCCCAGTGCGGCTGCAGCGGTGGTCCTCGGGCGTCCTGCCAACGGTCGCCAGGACTGGCGTGCCTCCGACTCAGGGATCACCTACGGCGACTGGCAGACCATCGGGGTCGTCACGGAGTAGACCGTGGTCGATCGGTGACGACCCCGAGCAGCTCCGCCAACCTGTCCAGCAGCGGCACCTGCCCCTTCACGATCTTCTCCCTGGCGGTCGCGAGGTCGAACCACGCGGCGCGGTCCAGCTCCGGGAAGCGCAGGGTGCGCCCGGAGCGGGGCGGCCACTCCATCTCGACCCAGCTGCCGTCGTCGGGACGGTCGGCGACGGCGGCGGCGCCGGTGAAGCCGGACCCGTCCAGCGCGAAGGCCGTGACGGTCTTGCGGGACTGGCGGACCGTGCCGAGCGGGACCGGGTCGCCGTCGGGTGGCGGGGCACCGATCTCCTCTGTGAACTCGCGGCGGGCCGCGTCGAGCGGGCTCTCGTCGGGACCGTGCTCGCCCTTGGGCAGTGACCAGGCGTGGTCGTCCTTGCGGGCCCAGAACGGTCCGCCCATGTGGCCGAGCAGTACCTGCGGGCCGTCCGGGCCGGTCCGGTGCAGCAGGAGGCCGGCGCTGGTCACAGGAGTCATCCGGGCATCATCCCGGACGGCCGGGCGGGCCGGAGCACGTGGGACAGCGGGGGGTCGGCCGGGTTGTCGGGGGGCAGCTCCCCGGTCGCGATCCGGCGGAACCCGGCCTTCTCCAGCGCTCGCCACGACGTCCGGTTGCCCGCGGCGACCGGGACGACCACCGCCGTCGCGTCCGGGTAGCGCTCCCAGCCCTCGGTCACGGCCGCGGCGATGATCCGCGGGCCCAGCCCGCGTCCGGTCAGCTCCACCGGGCCGATGAGGTAGTCGATCTCGAGCGCGCCCGGCGGGAGGTCGATCAACCCACGGACCTGTGCGACGTCGTCGGGGTGGTCGGCCCAGCAGGCGCGTTGGACCAGCCCGACCGGGACACCGCCGAGCTCGGCGACGAGGTCCTCGCCCGGTTCCTCCCCGCGCAGCCCCGCCCCGAAGTCGCGTTCGAGGGCCTCGTCGGTGGTCTCGTGGAACCACCACCGGTGCACGTGCGGCGCGGCCAGCCAGCGTTGCAGCAGGGGCAGGTCGGCGCGCACCAGCGGACGCAGGGTGACGGGTGCGTCGAGGAGAGGCCCGTCGGTCGGTGTGGCGGACGGCGGCACAGGGCGGGAGCGTAGCCGCGCCGCGGGAGGTCGCCGAGCGGTTTCCTCCTCCGCCCGGACGAGGACGGGGCGGTGGGCATGTCGTCCTCCCTGCGGATTCGGACAGGACCCCGTCCGGCCTAGGGTCCTGTGCCGAGGGAACGCCATCGGACGAGGGGACGACGATGACGAACGACCACACCGGGCGGGCCGCGCACGGGGGCGGGCCGGTCACCGACGGCGGCACCGACGGCACGGACCGCACGGACGGCACCGGCGGCACCGCCGGCACTGCCGGCACGGACGGCGTGGCGACCGCGGTGCCGGGCGCGCACGCCGGGGAGCGGCTCGCGCCCCCCGCGGACGGAGCGGCCCCCAGCGGGGACGGCGAGGCCCCCGCACGGACACGGTGGTGGCGACGCGACTACAGCCCGGAGGAGATCGAGGCGGGCAAGCAGGCCTGGCGCGACGCGATGCCGTGGGACCACCCGATGTCGCGCGGCGACAAGGTGCTCGTCTTCTCCACCCTCGGCCTGCTCGTATTCATGCTGGCGACGATGCCGCTGCGGCCGTTCCTGCTGGCGTCGCACCCGGTGTGGCTCGCCGCGGTCACCGGCAGCCTCTCCGCGGTCGGCGCGGGCGCGGCGTTCGCCCGGATCGGTGAGGCGGACCTGTGGGCCGTGATCGCCGCCGGCGTGTTCGGGATGATCAAGTTCGACTGGTTGTTCTGGCTGGCCGGGCGCCGGTGGGGCGAGAAGATCGTCGCGTTGTGGGCGCCCGGTGACCTCGCGAAGCGGTTCGTCGGCCGGATCCGCAGCTGGCCGCGCTGGGCGATGCCGATCGCCGTCGTCGCGTCCGCGCTGCCCGGCATCCCCGCCGCGGCGGTGTTCGCCGTCGCCGGCCTGGGGAAGATGCGGCTCTGGACCTTTCTGCTGTTCGACGCGATCGGTGCCGCACTGATCACCGGACTCGTCGCCGGGCTCGGGTTCGGGCTCGGGCAGCACGCCGTCGACGTGGTGCTCGCCATCGACAAGTACGCACTGTGGATCAGCCTGGCACTGGTGGTGCTCGTCTCGGTGCAGGCGGGCCGCAAGCAGAAGCAGCAGGCCCCGCCGGCCGCGTGAGCCGTGCCCGCGCCGGCGTGACCCGGGACCTCAGGTCCCGAGCCGCTGCTGCAGGCCGCTCGCACGCCCGGCCGGGCGGCCGATCGCGGCGCGCACCGCCTCCTCGGTGCCGATGATCCGCACGGCCTCCTTCGCCCGGGTGACGGCGGTGTAGAGCAGCTCACGGGTCATCAGCGGCGAGTCCGCGGGCGGCAGCACGACGGTGATCCGCCGGAACTGGCTGCCCTGGCTGCGGTGCACCGTCATCGCGTGGACGGTGCTGACACCACCGAGCCGGGCCGGCTCGAACGCGACCGAGGAGTTGTCCCGGGCGAACACCGCGCGGCGCCCGGACCCGGTCCGGACCACGACCCCGGTGTCGCCGTTGAACAGCCCGAGGTCGTAGTCGTTCGTGGTGACCAGCAACGGACGCCCCGGGTACCAGGGGGCCTCGGTGGCGAATCCGGGACGCTCGGTCTCGATCCACCGCTCGATCTCCGCGGTCCAGCGGGCCACCCCGTGCGGGCCGCGGCGGTGCGCGCAGAGGACGCGGTGGTCGTCGAGCACCCGCAGCACCCGTGCGGAGTCCCCGGCATCGGCCGCCCCGATCACGTCCACCGCGGCCCGGACCACGTCCTGGCGGAAGGTGTCCAGCCGGGACGGCTCGATCTCGGCCGCGTCGCCGTCGACGAAGGACAGGTCGGCGGCGCCGCGACGCAGCAGGGCGACGGCGGTGTCGGCGTCGTCGTCCTGCACGGCGGCCGCGAAGTCCGCGATCGTGCCACCGAAGCGCCAGTTGCGCTCCAGCCGCACCACCCCGTTGCGCACCGCGACGGGTGGTCCGGGCTCGGCGGGCGCCGGGGTGCCCGCGGTACCGGATGCCGGGACGGGCCGGTCCACGCGGAACGCGCCGCAGGCGGCCAGTGCGTCCTGCAGCGCGGGCTCGGCCCGGCCGCCCGCGGCGGCGAGGTCGCCGAGCACCGCGCCGGCCTCCACCGACGCGAGCTGGTCCGGGTCCCCGACCAGCACCAGCCGGGCGTCGGGGCGGACGGCCTCCAGCAGCCGCGCCATCATCGTCAGCGACACCATCGACGTCTCGTCGACGACCACGACGTCGTGCGGCAGCCGGTTGCCGCGGTGGTGGCGGAACCGGCCCGAGGTGCCCCGCGAGCCCAGCAGCCGGTGCAGCGTCGACGCGGTCGCCCCCGCGACGGCGGCCCGGTCGGTCTCCGGCAGCCGCCCGTGGGCCTCGGCGACGGACTGGGTCAGCCGGGCCGCGGCCTTCCCGGTCGGCGCGGCGAGCGCCACCCGCAGAGCCGGCGCCCCCGGCGGGGCGGTCGCGCGGTGCAGGTCGTGCAGGACGGCGAGCAGCGCCGCGACCGTCGTCGTCTTGCCCGTGCCGGGGCCACCGGCGATCACGGCGACCGGTCGCAGCGCGGCGACCGCGGCGGCGAGGCGCTGCCGTTCGGCGCCGGGGTCGCCGAGCAGGCGGTCCAGCGCCGCGCACAGCCGGTCGGGGTCGACGGCCGCCACCGGTCCGGCGCGCGCGGTGAACTCGCGCCGGACCAGCTCCTCCTCCTGCCAGTAGCGCTCCAGGTAGAGCAGGTCCCCGAGCAGGCGCAGCGGCCGTCCGGCCGGACCGTCCTCGCCGACGGCGACCAGCGGGCTCGCCGCGCACGCTGCGCGCCACACCGCGGGCTCCGGCCAGGGCAGCCCGGAGACGTCGACGGCGACCTCGCCCTCGCCGGCGGTCGTGTCCGCGGCGCTCGCCAGGTCCACGCACACCGAGCCGTTGCGGATCGCGCGGACGGCGAGCGCGGCGGCCAGCACCACGGGTTCGGGTTCGGCGGTGGCCGGATCGGCGGCGGCGGTCGGGTCGCCGCGCCCGCCGAGGGCGGCGAGCCGCCGGGCGACGTGGATGTCTCCCGGTGCGAGGATCTCGGCCTCGTTGAACGCGGCGAGCACCCCCGTCGCGGTGCGGGCGGCCCGCGGGCCGAACGGGTCCCGTTCGGGGGCCGGTGGCACCGTCGGTGCTGCCGTCGCTGCCGGGGTGGAGTGTGCGGTCGTCGTCACGGGGTGCCTCCGTCCAGCAGGTCCGACAGCTCCTCGACCAGGGCGGCGGGTGGCCGCCAGGCGAAGACCCCGCAGGGCGCGGCCAGCGGCCCGGACCCGGTGACCGGGGTGTCCGGCCCGCACATGCCACGCAGGAACAGGTAGCCGACCCCGCCGAGGTGGGTGTCCGGGTCGTAGCCGGGCAGCCGCCACCGCAGGTAGCGGTGCAGTGCGACGGCGTACAGCAGCGCCTGCAGCGGGTAGTGCGCGTCGGCCATCGCCGTGGCCAGCCGGTCGGCGGTGTAGTGCGCCGCGGTCAGCGGGTCGCGGCCGGACGGGCCGGTCGGGCCCAGCCAGTTCGTCTTGTAGTCCACGACGAGGTACCGCTGCCCGGCCCCGTCGCGGATCCGCAGCACCGAGTCGATGCTGCCGGTCAGGTAGCCGCGCAGCGGCTGCCCGGCGAGGTCGGGGGAGTCGAGCAGGTCGGCGTAGCCGTGCAGTGGGTCGTCGGGCCCGAGATGCCTGCGTACCGCGGCGGCCAGCCCGGACAGGGTGAGCCGCCCGGTCGGGGTGTCACCGCCGCACAACGGCAGCTCGAAGTCCAGCTCGGACAGCCGGTCGCCCGGGGCGATGTCGGCCAGCGCGAGCCCGGACGCGATCGGCCCGAGCGGGGTCCGCAGCACCGGGACGAGCGCGTCGGCGAGCTCGTCGGGATCGAGGTCGGCCGGCTGGTGGCGCAGCTCCTCGGTGACGTGCGCGACGACCTCGGCGCGCAGCGCGGTGTCGCCCCCGGCCGCGGTGGTGGTGTCGAGGTGCTCCAGCACGGCGTGCACCAGGGTGCCGAACCCGGTGCCCGAGGGCAGGTCGGCCATGGGGGAGGGGAACGTGGCCGGATCGGCGGCGCCCGTTGCGATGCCCCCGCCGGCACCGGGGAGCGGAGCCGCGTCGGGCTCGTCGACGATGCCCTCGTCCTCGGGCTCGGTCAGCACCCCGGGTGCGGTCGCGACCGGCTCCGGCTCGGCGTCGACGGCCGGGTGCGGGTGGTGCGCGGCGTGCGCCGCCGCGGTCAGCGCGGTGTAGGAGGTGCGCCGCCACGCGGTGTCCAGGGTGCGGGCGAACGTCGCGACGGCCGGCTCGGCGTCCGGCGGGACCGGTGTGCGCTCGACGGGGTCGCGGTCGCTCACGGTCTCCACCGACGCGCCGGCCGGGGCGAGCCGTTCCCGCAGGAACGCCAGCGCGTTCGCGTCCCCGGGGACCTTCGCGGTCGGCTCCGGATCCGTGCCGGGCCCGGCGTGCCCGAACAGCACCCGGTGCAGCGACGACGCCGCCGTCGTGGCCCCGGGGACCCACCAGGCGACGACCTGGCTGCAGGCGCGGGTGAGTGCCACGTACAGCAGGCGGAGGTCCTCGCCGGCCTCCTCGGCCTGGTGCAGCGCGGTGCGCCGGGTGCGGTCCGGGCCGGTGGACCCGCCGACGTCGAGCAGCCGCCGCGGACCGTCGGAGCCGGGCGGGGTGTCGTGGTAGAGCAGCGTCTCGGGCCGGTCGTCGACCCAGCGGTCCCACGCGAAGGGCAGGTACACCACCGGGAACTCGAGCCCCTTCGACCGGTGCACCGTCACGATCTGGACGGCGTCGGCGTCGGACTCCAACCGCCGGCTCCGCTCGGCCGAGGTGTCGCGGGCGGCCTCGCCGATCCGGTGCCGCAGCCACTCGGTGAGGGCCGTCGGGCCCAGGTGTCGTTCCAGCGCCGCGGAGTGCAGCACCTGGCCGACGTGGCGCACGTCGGTGAGGTCGCGCTCGCCGTCGGGGCTGCGCAGCAGGCGTTCGGCGGGGGCGTAGCGGGCGAACACCGCCTCCTGCAGCGCCGCGACCCCGCGCTCGGCGAGGACCTGGTGCCAGGCCCGCAGGTCCGCGCCGAGCTGGTCGACCAGTCCCTCGGCGTCGGGCCCGCACAGGTCGGCGACGGTGTGCCCGACGAACCGGGTCAGCGCGGCGGCGCGCAGCCGCATCGAGCGTTGCGGCTGCTCGACGGCCTCCAGCAGCGTCAGCCACTCCGCGGCGACCGGCGTGGTGAACACGCTGCTGGTGCCGGTGAGCACGGCGGGCACCCCGGCCTCGGCGCAGGCGTCCCGCACCAGCAGGCCCTGGGCGTTGGTCCGTACCAGCACCGCGACCTGGCCGGGGCGCAGCTGGTCCCCCGCGAAGCGGGCGGTGCCGTCGAGCAGCTGCGACAGGTCGACGGCGACGTCGCGGGCCACGACCGCGCGGGCGCCCTTGGCCCGGGCCAGGCCGCGCCCGGTCAGGTCGAGCCGGTCCCGGTCGACCAGCCGCAGCCGCAGCGGGGCGTCGTGCCGGGCGGTCAGCCGCCGCCCGGTGTGGTGGGCCCGGACCGGGTGGACGACGATCCCGGGGTCGCCGAGGGTGGCCTCGCCGAACACCCCGTCCAGCGCGGTGAGCAGCGCGGCGTCGCTGCGGCGGTTCGTCGACAGGGTGCGCTTCGTCGCCGCCGCGTCGGCGGCCCGCAGGTAGCTGTGCACGTCGGCGCCGCGGAAGGCGTAGATCGCCTGCTTCGGGTCGCCGATCAGCACCAGGGTGGTCCCCGGGGCGGAGTGGAAGGCCAGGGAGAGGATCTCCCACTGCAGCGGGTCGGTGTCCTGGAACTCGTCGACGAGCACCACCGAGAACCGCGACCGGAGCCGTTCCCGG
The DNA here is from genome assembly GCF_001932475.1 of Pseudonocardia sp. Ae717_Ps2. NCBI lineage: Bacteria > Bacillati > Actinomycetota > Actinomycetes > Pseudonocardiales > Pseudonocardiaceae > Pseudonocardia > Pseudonocardia sp. Ae717_Ps2. Next base: position 3,395,238 of record NZ_MCIS01000001.1, on the reverse strand, counting down.
GCGGCGGGGCCGCGGACCGGGTCGCGCAGCGCCGTCGCGAGGCGGGTGAGCATGTCGTCGTAGCTGTAGATGCGGGCGCGCCGCTTGCGGGCGTCGACCTCGCGGCGCACCGCGGAGGCGAAGCCGTAGCGGGTGGCGGCCGGGGTGGTCGGGTCGGCGTCGCGGGGCTCCAGCTCGGCCTGCGGGTCGCCGACGGCGCGGCGGGCCAGCGCGAGCGCCGCGGCCCGGTCGAACGCCGGGCGGCCCGCGTTCGGTGCGGCGTACTTGCGCACGTAGAAGTCGTCGACGACCTCGGTGACGACGTCGTCGACGTGGTCGACGAACTCCGCGTCCGGGTCGTTGTCCCCGGCCACGCCCAGCCCCGCCAGCATCTGCATGCAGAACTGGTGGGTGGTGGCGATCGTGGCCGCGTCGAACGACGCCGAGGCCACGGCCAGCCGGGCCCGGCGCCGCTCCAGCTCGGCCGGGTCGGTGGCGGCCAGGTGCGCGACGACCGGGTCGGCGTCGGGAGTCGGCGGGGTGGCGCCGGCGAGCACCGCGGCCAGCGCACGCTCGGTGCCCACCAGCCGCTCCCGGACCCGCTCGCGCAGCTCCTGGGTGGCGTCGCGGCCGAAGGTGACCAGCATCAGCCGGTCCAGGTCGGCGACGCCCTCGGCGACGTAGCGGGTCGCGAGCGCGGCGATCGTGTAGGTCTTGCCCGTCCCCGCGCTCGCCTCCAGCACGACGGTGCCGGTCGGCAGCGGGCCGTCGACGTCGAAGGTCGGTGCCGACAGCAGGCTCGTGGTGCTCACGGCGCGTCCTGCCTCTCGTGGTCGAGCAGCGGTACCCACAACCGGACGGCGAGCTCCCCGAACCGGGTGGGCTCACCGCCGGAGCCGGGCTCGGGACGGACGACCAGGGGGCCGCCCGCACCGCCCCGGACGAAGACGTGCGGGGCCTCGGCGTGCTCGAAGCGCGACCACTCGCTCTCCGCCGCGGCGAACGCGTTGGCGGGCACCACGCCGCGGGCGCGGTTGCGGGCGTAGACGGCGGCGGCGTCGGTCGGCAGCGGCAGCGGCGCCCGCAGCCCCTCGCGGCGCAGCGCGACCAGGTCGGCCAGGGTGCGACGGGCCAGGCCGGGGTCGACCGGGCCGAGCACCGAGCGGGCGGCGCCGCCGGGTCCGCGGCCGACGGTCACCGCCGTCCAGGACCGGCCGGGGTGTGCGGCGGTGAGCGCGAGCAGCTGCACCCAGGCCCGCAGCCGGTGCTTGGCCTTGAGCCGCGAGTACTCGACACGCACCACGACGTCGCCGTGCAGGCCCGGCACCGTCCCGGCGACGGCGCGGCCGTCCTCGGGGGTGCCGGTGAGCTGCGCGACGAGGTCCTGCGAGCCCGCCTCGCCGGTCGCGACCGACGCGGCGACGGCGACCAGCGGCTCGACCTGCCCGCCGACCTCGGTGAGGACCCGGTGGCCGATCCCTCCGGGTGGGAGGTCCCCGCGCAGCGTCTCGGCCCGCGCCACGGCCTGCGGTGCGGCCCCGGCGAGCCGGTCGGTCAGCAGCCGGTCACCGATCTTCCAGGTGGCCAGCCCGTCGAGCTCGACCGGCAGCGCGTCGTCGGGCTCGACGTTCTCCTCCGGCGGCAGCACGCGCACCCGCTGGCGCAGGAACGCCCGCACCGGGTGCTCGACGAACGCGACCAGCTCGTCGAGCTCGACCACCCCGTCCGGCGGGTCCTCCGGCGGGGGCAGCGGGTCCGCGCCGAACAGCGGGTTCACGGTGCGCGGCCCGGCCGCGGCCTCGGCGCCGCGCAGCGCGGCCCGGTCGAAGCTGAACGGCCCGTCGGCCAGCAGCGCGCCGGGGGTGAAGTTGCGCCGGTCGAAGGGCTGCAGCGGGTGCCGGGCCCGCAGCGCCCGTGAGGCGGGGGTGCCGGAGGTGGTCCGCACGCAGGCGTCGATCGCGTCGCACAGCTCCCCGACCGGTACCGACGGCGGTCGGTCGGCCCCGGTGCGCTCGTCGGCGCCGGAGGACACCACGACCAGGTGCCGGGTGGCCGAGCAGATCGCGTCGAGCAGCAGCTGGCGGTCCTCCCCGCGCGGGTCGCGCTCGCCGACGACGGGGTCCCGGGCCAGCACGTCGTCCCCGTCGGGGGCGCCGGCGCGGGGGAACACCCCGTCGTCGCAGCCCAGCAGGCACACCACCTTGTGCGGGACGGCCCGCATCGGGACCAGCGTCGCGACGGTCAGCGTGCCGGTCCGGAAGTTCGCCCGGCTGGGCCGACCGCGCAGCCGCTCGGCGAGCAGACCGCGCACGTCGGGCAGGTCGAGGTCGACGGTGGCGGCCTGCGGCCCCGCGGACGCGACGACGTCGGCCAGCTCCGCGCGCGCCTGCCCGGCCTGCCAGGCGTCGGTCGGGGTGGTGTCGGTCAGCGCCGACAGCCCCTCGACCAGCGCGTCCACCCACGCCGACAGCGGCTGCGGCCCGCGCAGCGCACCGAGCACGGTCGCGAGCCGGTCGACGAACTCGGCGAGCCGCCCGACCAGGTCCACGTCGGAGGAGTCGACCTCGTCCAGCGGCAGCGCGGTGCCCAGCCAGGCCGGGGCGCCCGGTGTCTCGGCCATCGCGACGCCGACGAGCATCCGGTCCAGACCGGCCCGCCAGGTGTTCTGCCCGATCCCCTCGAGCCGGTAGGGCCGGCGGTGCGCGGCGTCGAGCCCCCACCGCACCCCGGCCGCGGTGACCAGCTCGGACAGCCGCTCCAGCGCGTCGTCGTCGAAGCGGAAGCGGCGCCGCACCGGGGCGGAGGCGACCAGGTCGAGCACCTGGGAGGCACTGACCCGGGACCCGGCGAGCTCCAGCAGCGACGACACGGTGCCCAGCAGCGGGTTCGCCTGGCGCAGCGCCCGGTCGGCCAGGCGCACCCGCAGCCGGTGCCCGGGGTGCAGCTCCTCGCGGGACGGGCCCGCGCCGTCCGGGGTGTCCGCGTCCGGGGCGAGACCGAAGGAGGCGGTGATCAGCGGCGCGAACACCTCGATGTCCGGGCACATGACGATGATGTCGCGCGGCTCCAGGTCCGGGTCCGCGGCGAGCAGCCCGAGCAGCACCTCGCGCAGCACCTCCACCTGCCGGTCCGGGCCGTGGCAGGAGTGCAGCGCGACGCTGCGGTCGGCCGGGTCGAGCAGCGGACGGTCCGCGGGGGCGGGCGGCACGGCGTCGTCGCGCAGCGCGGCCTGCAGGCGGCGCAGCAGCGTCGGCGGGCCGGCGTCGGCGGGGGCCGGGTGGTGGGTGTCGGCCACCGTGGGCCCGGCCGGGGGCAGCCGCAGCGCCAGCTCCCGGGTGTCGCGGCCGAGCGAGTGCAGCAGCGGGTGACGGACCGCCTCGGCGCTGGTGTCGGTGGCACGCGACGGCACCCCCGGCGAACGCCCGGCGCGCACCGCCTCCCACATCACCGGCGACGGGTGCGGCAGCCACAGGTGGACCTCCCGGTGCGCCGCGAGGGACTCCAGGACGGCCAGGTGCTCGGCGGCCAGCCGGGTCGGGCCGAACAACGACAGCCGCGGCCCCACCTCCGGTCCCGGGTCGGCGCCCCCGCGCAGCAGGGCCACCGCCTCGTCGAGCCGCTCGGCGGGACCGGGGACCCCGAGCGCCGTGCGCAGGCGCCGCCACAGCTCGGGCTGCCACCGCAGGTCGGCGGGCACCGCGTCCTCCCCGGCGCGCCAGCGGCGCAGCAGCTCGGGGCGGTGGGTGGCGTAGGAGCCGAACAGCCCGGCCAGTGTGCGGGCGAGCGCGTAGCGGCGGCCGTGCCCACCACGCTCCAGGTGTGCGGCCAGGGCGGTGAACCGGTCGTCCCCGGACGTGGCGACGGCGTCGTCGATCAGCTCCAGCAGCGTCCACACCGACCGGCCGGGCGACCACGGGTCGGTCGCCGGGTCCGTGCCGGTGACGTGCGCGACGACCCCGCCGAGCAGCGCGGCCGGGGCCGGGAACCGGACGTTCGCGCAGACCCCGCCGCTGCCCGGCCCCGCACCGAGCCGGTGTGCCAGCCGCTGGGCCAGCCAGCGCTCCACCCCGCGCTCGGGGACCGCGACGGTCTCGGCCGCGAACGGGTCACCCGAGCCGACCGCCAGCACGTCGGCGAGCGCCTCCACGAGGGTGTCGGCGCGTTCGGCCCGATGGATCTCCAGCACGGACCGCACGGTAGCGGCGACCCCCGACAGGGACGGCCGGACCCCTCTACCAGGACGACACGCGGTAGTTCTTCAGGAACACTCCGTGCAGGTCCTCGCCGGACTCCCCGGCGACGATCGGGTGGTAGACCCGGGCGGCGCCGTCGGCGAGGTCGAGCGGGGCGTGGAACCCCTCCTCGGCCAGGCGCAGCTTCATCGGGTGCGGCCGCTCGTCGGTGATCCAGCCGGTGTCCACCGCGGTCATCAGGATCCGGTCGGTCGCGAACATCTCCCCGGCACTGGTGCGGGTCAGCATGTTCAGCGCGGCCTTGGCCATGTTGGTGTGCGGGTGCCCGGGGCCCTTGTAGCCGCGGCCGAACACGCCCTCCATCGCCGAGACGTTCACGACGTACTTGTTGCGTGCGCTCGACGCCGCCATCGCCGGGCGCAGTCGCGAGACCAGCACGAACGGCGCCGTCTGGTTGCACAGCTGCACCTCGAGCAGCTCGAGCGGGTCCACGTGCTGGACGTGGTCGACCCAGCTGTTGACCGCCGCGGTGTCGGGGAGCAGCCCGCCCGCGTCGACCGCGGTGCCGTCGGCGATCCGCTCCGGCGACGCCGAACGGGCCGTCGTCGCCAGCGCGGCCAGGTCGCGCCCGCCCGGGACCGCCCCGGCGAGCAGGACCGGGTGCTCGCGCGAGGCGCTGGTGAACGACACGATCTCCGGCAGCTCGCCCGCGGGCAGCTCCTCCTGCTCGGCCGCCTCCAGCGCGGAGTACGAGCCGGGGGAGCGGCGCACCGTCTGTGCGGCGTTGTTCACCAGGATGTCGAGCGGGCCGGCGGCAGCGACCTCGTCGGCGACCGCGACGACCTGGGCCGGGTCGCGCAGGTCCACCCCGATCACCCGCAGCCGGTGCAGCCACTGCCCGGAGTCGGGCAGCGCGGCGAAGCGGCGGGCGGCGTCACGCGGGAAGCGGGTGGTGATCGTGAGGTGCGCGCCGTCGCGCAGCAGCCGCAGCGCGATGTACATCCCGATCTTGGCGCGGCCGCCGGTGAGCAGTGCGCGGCGCCCGGTCAGGTCGGTGCGGGCCTCGCGGTGGGCGCGGTGCGCGGCGGCGCAGTCCTGGCACAGCTGGTGGTAGAAGGCGTCGACGACGGTGTAGCGCGTCTTGCACACGTAGCAGCCGCGGGCGCGGTGCAGCGTCCCCGCGGTCGCGCCGGGGGTGGTCGACACCAGCGGGATCCCGGCGGTCTCGTCGTCGATGCGCCCGGCCGCGCCGGTCGCGGTGGCGGCGGTGACGGCCTCGTCGGAGGACTTCTCGGCCTGGCGCTTCTCCGCGCGACGCCGCAGCCGCACCGACTTCCAGATCCCGGCGGTCGCCCGCCGGACGACCACGGCGTCGGGGTGTTCGGGTGGCAGCTCGTCGACCTGGGCCAGTACCTTCAGCGCGGTCGCGAGCTCGTCCGGGTCGATGCCGGGGCTGGACACCGGGACACTCCTGGGATCGTGGTCGGGGGACGGGCGTCGATCCTAGTTCCCCCGATTCCGGCTCAGGACGCCAGCGGCTGCCCGAGCCCGACCTCCTGCGCCATCTCGGTGAGCACGGCGATGTTCAGCTCGAAGGCGTGCACCGCCTCGGCGAGCAGCCGCTCGCGCTGCGCCGGGGTCCAGGGGGCCTCGTCGAGCAGGGCGCGGTAGCGGGCCCGGAACGTCGAGGGATTGCCGAGGGCCGTGAAGTCGTAGAACAGCCGCCCCGGCCCGTCGATGCCGTAGGTGCGCTGCAGGATCTTCCCGACGACCTGGCCGCCGGCCAGGTTGGAGTGTTCCCGATTTCTTTGACGCCGGTTTAGGCTGCCAAGTCGGTTATTTTCCTGAATCCTAGCTCGTATTCGGTGGGTGTCAAGTATCCGAGGGTGGAGTGCCGTCTGCGACGGTTGTAGTAGCTCTCGATCCACGCGAATGTCTGCTGTCGGACCTCGGTGACGTCGTTCCATGGCCGGGTGTGGATGAGTTCTTTCTTGTAGCTGGCGAAGAACGACTCGGCGACGGCGTTGTCGAAGCAGGTGGCGCGTCGGCCCATCGATCGGGCCACATTGTTGGCGGCGCAGAAGTCGGTGAACTCCCGGCTCGTGTATTGCGTCCCGCGGTCGCTGTGCATGATCACTCCGGCTGGTGGGCGGCGGGTGAGCAGGGCGGCGGCGAGGGCCTCGATGATCAGGTTGGTGCGCAGGTGGTCGGCCACGGCGTAGCCGACGACCTTGCGGGAGTGCAGGTCGATCACGGTGGCGAGGTAGGCCCAGCCGTCGACCGTCTGGATGTAGGTGATGTCGCCGCACCAGCGGGTGTCGGGAGCCTCGGCGGTGAAGTCACGCCCGATCAGGTCCGGGGCGTCGATCGGGCGTAGACCTGCGACGGTCGTCTTGCGCCAGGTGTGAGGGTGGCGGCCTTGCAGGCCGGCGGCGCGCATGAGCCGCCAGACCCGCTTGCGGGCGGTCCGGTGGCCGCGAGCGACCAGCTCGGCCCACACCCGGCGCACGCCGGGGTCACCGCGCAGGTCGTGGTGGATCTCTCGGATCGTGTCGGTGAGCTCGGCGTCGGTGCGTTCCCGCTGGCTGGGTCCGGTCTTGAGCCACCGGTAGTAGCCCTGTCGGGCCACGCCGAGCTGGGCGCACATGAACGTGACCGGATACTCGCCCTCGGTTGCCCAGTCCGCGATCGCCGCGTATTTCACGGCTGTTCTTTCGCGAACCAGGTCGCTACTTTTTTTGCGAAGTCCCGCTCCATTCGCAGGGTCGTGTTCTCCTTGCGGAGCCGTTCCAGCTCGGCCCGCTCCGGTTCGGACAGGTCCGTGTCCGGGACCTGCCCGGATTCGCGTGCTTTCTTCACCCACTTGCCTAACGTCATCTCGTGGACGCCGATACTCTTCGCTACCTCGGCGATTGTTCGGCCGGAATCGAGGACAAGACTGACGGCCTGGTCCTTATACTCCTGGGTGAAATGGCGGCGTGTCGCCACGCGATCCCCTCCGCTGCGATCAGCGGCAGTCTACGACCGGTGTCTACAAGATCGGGAACGGTCCAGGTCGCCCAGGTAGCGGGTGTAGTGGTGCGCCACGAACAGCGCCGGGTCCGCCGCGGTCTCGCGCAGCCGCGCCACGTAGGCCGCCGTCGAGGGCAGGACTCGCGGGACCCCGCCGCCCAGTGCGTCGAGATCGGCGTGCAGCGCGGGCACCCGGCGGAGCTCATCGATGACGAACGGGGCCGCGACCGGGTCGGCGGCCAGGACGTCCCCGGCCGCCTCCAGCGCGGTGTAGATCGCGATGTACTGCTCGGCGAGCAGCGTGTACGCGTCCAGGGGGAGGGCGCCGTCGAACAGTGCCCCGAAGTAGCTGCACTGGTGCGCCCGCTCGTGCACCGCCCAGGTGGCCTGGCTGAGATCGGCGGACAGCGTGCCCGCGATGGGGGTCGTGGCGGCCATCGGCCCTCCCGTGACGTGACGTCTGGTGCGACGGCACGGCGCCGGATCTGACACCGTGTCAGATCACGATGCTAGGGCGCGAACGCGAGTAAGGCTAGCCTCAGTCGCGCGCAACCGTCGAGACCGCTCGCAGCACGGCCGCGACGGCGGTCTCCACCGTGGCGTCGAGATCGGCCGGGTCGACGTCGACGATCCGCCTGCTCGACAGCGCCCCGGCGACGACGACGGCGAGCACCCGGGGGTCGTCGTCGACCATGCAGCCCGCGGCCGCGCCCTCGCGCAGCACCGCCACCAGGCGGTCCCCGATGGGGTCGGCGTGCGCGGCGATCCGGCGGTAGGCGGCCGGGTCGAGCGCGCCGGCCAGTGCCTGGCCGGGCGGGAGGTGGAACTCGGCGAGGCGGCGCAGCTGGAGCCGGGCGAAGGTGGCGAGGCGTTCACGCGGGCCCGGCGCATCGGCCAGCGCGGCGTCGAGGTCGGCGACGTAGCGCTGCGCCTCGTGCTCGACGAAGGCGACGAGCAGGGCCTGGCGGTCGGGGAAGTGGTTGTAGAGCGCCGAACGCCCCACACCGGCGGCCGAGGCGACCCCGGACAGGGTCACCGTGTCGAAGCCGCGCTCGTAGAGCTGCACACGCAGCGCGTCGAACACGCGCTCACGGACCTGCTCGCGGTGCGTGGCGAGCGAGCCCAGGACCTTCGGCACGCGGGCCAGTGTAGGCCCGCGTGCCGGTCGGCCCGGAACCTCAGAGCTGCGCGAGCACCGACTCGACGCCGGAGACGTCCACCGAGGACGGGACGTCCTCGACACCGATCCAGCGCACGACGCCGTCGGTGACGATCGCGGCGTAGCGCTTCGAGCGGGTGCCGAGCCCGAACGACGAGCCGTCCATGTCCAGGCCGGCGGTCTTCGCGAAGTCGCCGTTGCCGTCGGCGAGCATGAGCACCGCGTCGCCGGCGCCGCGGGACTCGGCCCAGGCCTCCAGGACGAACGCGTCGTTGACCGAGGTGCAGGCCACGGTGTCGACGCCCTTGGCCTTGAGCTCGTCGCGGCGCAGGACGAAGCCGGGCAGGTGGGTGTCGGAGCAGGCCGGGGTGAACGCGCCGGGCACACCGAACAGCACGACGGTGCCGGTGCCGAGCACCGAGGCACTCTGCACGGGCTTCGGCCCCTCGGCGGACGGGGTCATCAGGGTGACGTCGGGGATCTGGTCACCGGCGGCGAGAGCCACGGGGTTCCTCCTGGTGCGACGGGGTGGAGTGGTCGGGACCGACCCTAGTCCGCCACCGCCGCGCCCCGCCCGGCCCGGCGCCGTCGTCACACCCCGCCCGTCGTCGGGCACCCGCGCGCGCCGCACGGGTGCCGGGGCCGCCGCACGGGCCCGAACCCGTGCGGCGGCGGGACGACCTGGGCGGCGCCGGCCGGGAGGGGGCGGTCAGTGGCAGCTCGTCGGCGCCGGCGGGACGTCGAGGGTGGGGTTGCGGTCGAAGAACCCGGCCGGCTTGAGCACGAAGCCGGTGTGGTCGACCGGCATGACCGGCCAGTCCTCCGGGCGCGGGAAGTGGGTCAGCCCGAAGGTGTGCCACAGCACGACGTCCTGGCCGTCGAGGTCGCGGTCCGCTGCCACCCAGGACGGCAGCCCGTCCCCACCCGGGTTCTGGTTGACGAAGTCACCGGCCGGGTAGCGCTGCGCCGGGTGGTAGCGGGTCACCCACAGCGCCTTCGAGGCGAACGTCGCCCGCGCGTGGATCGACGACGCCGGGTCCGCCAGCAGCGTGGGCTGCCCGTGCGGGTGCAGGACGTAGCCGACCGGGCGTCCCAGCGTGTTGGTCTTCTCGGTGTTGACGACGTGCCAGACCCGCCCCGACCCCGGGTCGGCGTCCCGCTGGGCGTGGGACTCGCGGGTCAGCCGGGTCGCCGACCGGGCGAACGCGTTGCCGTGGGGGTTGCCCTCGCCCATCGGCACACGGACCGCCTCGACCTCCTCGACGGCGTTCGCCGTGCCGTCGACGGTCATGTCCAGCCGCGCCGAGAACAGGTGCTGGTGGAACGGCGCACCCAGGCCCGGGGCGACCTCGGTGGCGTACTCGCCCGGCGTGCCCGAGGTGAACACGATGCCGGTCGCCTTGCACTCCAGCTCGACGGTGCCGTCGAGGTAGAGGTACCAGTAGAAGCCGTAGTCGTAGTTGCCGATCGGGGTGAAGAAGGAGATCACCAGGCGGCGCTGGCGGCGCACCTCGCGGGCGCCGGTGAAGATGTCGGTGTGCTTCCAGAGGACGCCGTGGTCCTCCTCGTGCAGGCAGATGGCGTTGGTGATCGTGCGCGGGTTGCCGAGGTCGTCGGCGACCACCGCGTCGAGGTAGTGGATGTCGCCGAGGCAGTCGCAGCCCAGCTGCAGGGAGTCGGCGTAGCGGGCGAACATGTACTCGCCGCAGTCGAAGTAGTTCTGCCAGAACCGCACCGGCGCCGGGTCGGCGTAGGGCACGACCATCTCCGCGACCGAGGCGCGGTAGCAGATCGGGCGGTCGTCGAAGGCGATCTGGTGCAGGGTCAGGCCCTCGCGCTCGTTGAACCCGACGCGCAGTTCCCACTTGCCCCAGCGGACGCGACCGTCCTGCACGGTGAACGAGCGGCCCTCGGGCTGGGTGATCTCGATCGGCCGCAGCGAGGTCATGTGCTCGCCCTGCACGGCAGGGTCGTCGAAGTTCCCGCTGGTCGCGGGCACCGGCACGACGCCGGTGTCGATCACCCGGTCGACCGTGCGGGCGGTCAGGTCGACGTAGGCGACGAGCCCGTCGACGGGGTGGGCCCAGGCGTGGTCGGCCTCGTGGTCCTGACGGAACCCGAAGGCGCGGGCGAGCCGGCGGCCCTCCTCCCCGGGGATGCCGTAGACGCCGGCCGAGAGCGGCACCGCGCGCACCGAGGCGGGCTCCAGCCCGCGCTTCTCCAGCGCGGCGAGCCAGTCCGGCGAGGCGTTCAGGACGTCCTCGATGAACTCGAACTCCGAGTCGATGATCGGCGGCTGCCCCTCCCGCTCGGGCTCCAGCTCCCGGCAGGAGACCAGCTCGCGCCGGGTGGCCGAGACGACCGTGTCGTGGGAGCGGCCGGTGCCCAGGTCCAGCAGCACCGCGCGGAAGCTGCGGTCGACGGCGGCGCCGTCGGAGTGGGCGAGGACCTCGGACTTGGGCGGCTCCTCGGGGGCGAAGAACGCGAAGCGGACGTGCTCGGTGAGCAGCCCGGCCGCGACGAGGACCTCGCGGACGGCGGTGACCTCGGCCTCCGTGGTCGGGGCCAGCGGGTGGCTCGCGCTGGTGCGCGGCTCCTGGACGGCGGTCATCGGGTCTCCTCCTGCAGGTCGGTTCCGGGGTCGTCTCCGGTGACGGTTCCGGGCGCGGCGGAGGAGGGCAAGGGCTCGGGGCGGGCCCCGGCGAAGCGGGTCAGGACCGTTCGCCGGCGGGTCCCGTCCGCCCGGCGGTCACCGGACGCAGGAGATCCTTCCGGCGGCCGACGAGCGTCACCGCGCACAGCACCAGCACGACCAGTGCGGGGACCACGGACCCACCCGCGACGAACAGGTGCACCGACACCGCGCCGAGCATCAGCAGGGTGAGCGCGGCGGCGGCGAGTGCCGTCGTCGCCGGGACGAGCAGCCCGACCGCGCCGACGATCTCCGCCACCGCGACCGGGTAGCGGAGCCAGGCCAGGGGACCTAGCGCGTCGAAGACCGCCACGATCGCCGGGTCGCCGGTGAGCTTCCCGAACGCCGAGCCCACGAACACCAGCGCGAGCACCACCTGCAGCACCCACAGCGCGACGGCGGCTGGCCGGCTCACCGGGCCACGCCGTCCAGCTCGCGGGCGAGCTCGGCCTGGACCGCGGCCGCCTGCGCGGCGATGAAGAAGTGCCCGCCGGGGAACACCCGGGAGCGGAAGCCCCCGGTGGCCACCTCCGACCACGCCGCGGCCTCCTCGACGGTGGTGCGCGGGTCGGCGTCCCCGGTGAGCGACACCAGCGGGCAGGACAGCGTCCGGCCGGGGGTCCAGTGGTAGCCCTCGATCGCCGTGTAGTCGCCCCGGATCGCGGGCAGCGACATCCGGAGGACCTCGTCGTCGGCGAGCACCGCGGAGTCGGTGCCGTCGAGCAGCGTGATCTCGGCGAGGACGCCGTCGTCGTCGAGCTCGTGCACGGCCTCGTCACGGCTCGTGGTCGGTCCACGGCGGCCGGAGACCACCACCGCGCCGGGGCCCGCACCGTCGCGTTCGAGCCGCCAGGCGGTCTCGAAGGCCAGCGTCGCCCCCATGCTGTGCCCGAAGAACACCGTGGGCAGCGACGAGAGCCGCGACAGCTCGGCGGCGATCAGGTCCGCGAGCTCGTCGATGTCGGTGACACACGGCTCGTGCCGGCGGTCCTGCCGCCCCGGGTACTGCAGCGCGACCACGTCGTCGTCGGGAAACCGGGCGGAGACCGGGTGGAAGTAGCTGGCCGACCCGCCCGCGTGCGGGAAGCACACGAGCCGCCGGGTCGCGGACCGGGTGGGGTGGTAGCGGCGGATCCAGGGCGTCGTGCCGTCGTCCGGGATCGGGTCGCCGGCCGGTCGGCTCTCGGTGCTCGTGGTCATCTCGTCCCTTCGCGGGTGCGGGTACCGCCTCACGGGGTCCGGATCTGCGCGCCGTCCCCCTGCCCGGAGTCAACCCCGGCAGCAGCGGGCAAAACCCCAGATGCGTCATCGGCGGTCGTCCCGGCGGCGTGCAGCCGGGCGTAGGCCCCGCCCCGGGCGAGGAGCTCGGCGTGCGAGCCGCGCTCGAGGATCCGTCCGGCGTCCATGACGACGATCAGGTCCGCGGCGCGCACGGTGGACAACCGGTGCGCGATGACGAACCCGGTACGGCCGCGCCGCACCGCCGCCATCGCCTCCTGCACCAGCACCTCGGTGCGGGTGTCGATGGAGCTGGTCGCCTCGTCGAGCAGCAGTACCGCCGGGTCGCTCAGGTACGCCCGGGCCAGCGTGATCAGCTGGCGCTCACCGGCGCTGACCCCGGGCCGGTCGACGTCGACGACGGTGTCGTAGCCGTCGGGGAGCCGGCGCACCATCTCGTCGACGCAGGTGGCCCGCGCCGCCGCCACGACCTCCTCGCGGCTCGCGTCCGGACGGCCGTAGGCGATGTTCTCGGCGATCGTGCCGCCGAACAGCCACGGCTCCTGCGGCACGACGCCGATCATGCGCCGCAGCTCGTCACGGGCCATCGTCGCGACGTCGACGCCGTCGAGCAGCACCCGCCCGGCGTGCGGTTCGTGGAAGCGCAGCAGCAGGTTGCCCAGCGTCGTCTTCCCGGCACCGGTCGCACCGACGACCGCCACCGTGCAGCCGGGCTCCACCCGCAGGGACAGGTCCTCGATCAGCGGCGTGTCGGGGCGGTAGCGGAAGCCCACCCGGTCGAACTCGACCAGCCCCCGCACCGTCGCCGGCCGGGCCGGGTCGACCGGGTCGGCGGACTGCTCGGGGGCGTCGAGCAGCGCGAACACCCGCTCGGCCGAGGCCAGTCCGGACTGGATCTGCGCGGAGAACCCGGCCAGGCTCACCACCGGCCTGCTGAAGATCATCACGAGCTGGGTGAACGCCTGGACGCCGCCGATCGTCATCGCACCCGCGGTGACCTGCAGGGCGCCCACGACGACGACCAGGACGTAGGCCAGGTCGGTCACGAAGCGGGTGCTCGGCTCGATCGTGCCGGTCACGGCCTGGGCGCGTCGCTCCGCCTCCCGCAGTGCCCGGTTGTGGCGGTCGAACTCCTCGGCGACGGCCTGCTGGCGGCGCATCGAGCTGACCAGGGCGTGCCCGCCGTAGGCCTGCTCCACGTGCGTGGTGACCGCGCCGGTCGCCTGCCACAGCTCGGCGAACCGGGGCTGCGCGCGGCGCGCCGCCCGTGCGGCCAGCACCGCGGCGACCGGCACCGCGACCACGACCACCGCGGCCAGCGTCGGGGACAGCACCGCCATCACCACGACCACCCCGACGACGTTCGCCACCGTCACGAAGAGCTGGCCGACGGCCAGCTGCAGCGACTGCTGCAGGTTGTCGACGTCGTTGGTGACCCGGCTGAGCAGGTCACCGCGCGGGGTGCGGTCGAGCTCGGCCAGCGGCATCCGGCTGATCTTGCGGGCGAGACGTTCGCGCAGGTCCAACAGGATCCGCTGGACGACCCGCGCGACGACCCGGCCCTGCCGGCGGGCCAGCAGCGCCGAGCCCACGAACAGCACCGCGGCGACGGTCAGGACCGCGGCGAGGGCGGCCATGTCGACGCCCGCTCCGGGGGTGAAGTCGACGGTCCCGGCGACCTGGGCGAGAGTCTCGTCCCCCGACGCCCGCAGCCCTGCGACGACCTGCTCCTTGGTGGTGTCCGGACCCACCGAGCGACCGATCAGCCCGGCCGCGACGAGGTCGGTCGCCCGCCCCAGGAGCACGGGCCCCAGCAGGTTCGTCGCCGTCGCCACCAGCCCGAGCCCGACGATCAGTGCGGCCGCGGCGCGGTGCGCGGCGAACAGTCCCGCGACCCGCCTCGCCGTCGCGCGCGGCCCCCCGGACCGTGCCGTGCCGTCCGCGGTGCCGTTTGCGGTGTCCTCCGCTGTGTCCTGCGCGGTGATCTCCGTCGTGCCGTCGCTCATCGCAGGCCCCCGACGACCGGCTCGGCCACGGCCTGCTGGGACCGCACGATCTCGGCGAAGACGGGGTCCTCGCGCAGCAACGTGTCGTGGTCTCCGCAGGCCACCATCCGGCCCCCGTCGAGGACGACGATGCGGTCCGCCGTGGCCGCGGTGGCGACCCGCTGGGTGACCAGCAGCACCGTCGCGCCGCCGGTCCGTGCCGCCAGCCCGGCACGCACCTCGCGTTCGGTGGTGGTGTCGAGGGCGGAGAAGTAGTCGTCGAGCAGGTAGACGCGTGGCCTGCGCAGCAGCGTGCGGGCCAGCGCGAGCCGTTGTCGCTGTCCACCGGAGAGGTTGCGGCCGTCCGGCGAGACCGCGGACTCCAGCCCGTCCGGGAGGCCGCGCACCAGCTCGTCCGCGCGGACGGCGGCCAGCGCGTCCCACAGCTGCTCGTCGGTGGCGGCGGGGGCGCCGAACCGCAGGTTCGTGGCGACGGTGCCCGCGAACAGCTGCGCGGTCTGCGGCACCAGGCCGACCCGGCGGGCCAGCTCGTCGGGATCCATCTCCCGGACGTCGACGTCGTCCACCCGGACGCTGCCCGACGTCGGATCGAGCAGCCGTACGACCAGCGACAACAGCGTGCTCTTCCCGCTGCCGGTCCCGCCGAGCACCGCGACCGTCTCGCCGGGGGCGACGGTCAGGTCGACACCGTCGAGCATCGGACGTTCGGCACCCGGGGCGACGTGCCCGACCCCGCGCAGCTCGACCCGGCCGCCGTCGGCCGGCCCGACCGTCGGGAACGACGGGACGCGGGGCTGCTCGGGGACGGGGGCGTCGAGCACCTCGGTCAGCCGGGCGACCGAGGTGCGGGCCCGGGCCGCGCCGGTGATGACGACGATCGTCATGACCATCGACAGCACGATCAGCGCCAGGTAGCCCAGGACCGCCGTCAGCACACCCAGCGGCATGAGCCCGGCGTCGACCCGGCCCGCCCCCAGCCACACCAGGCCGACCGCGAACACGTTCATCACCAGGGTGACCAGCGCCGGGAAGGTCGCCATCTGGTAGCCCAGCCGCAGCCCCGGGTCGTGGAGCTCGCGGTTCGCCCCGGCGAACCGCGCGTGCTCGCGGCGGTCCTGCGCGAACGCCCGGACCACCCGCACCCCGGCGATCTGCTCACGCAGGATCCGGTTGACCCGGTCGGTCGCGGTCTGCAGCCGGTCGTAGAGCGGGAACATCTGCACCAGCAGCCGCCCGATGGTCACCGCCACCACCACGAAGAGTCCGACCAGCACCAGCCCGATCCACGGGTCCAGGGCCGTCGCCAGCGCCAGCCCGCCCAGGGACATCACCACGGCCGTCACCGCGACGTCGAACAGGGCCAGACACAGCTGCTGCACCTGCCGGACGTCGTTCACCGAGCGGGTGATCAGCGACGGGACACCGAACCGGCCGACCTGCTGGACCGACAGTGACAGCACCCGCGAGACCACGGCGGTGCGCAGGTCGTAGCCGAGCTGCGCGGCGACCCGGGCGGCGAGCCACTGGGCCGCGACCGACGCCACGACCTGCAGCACCGCCACCCCGGCCATCACGGCCGCGATGCGGCCGACGAACCCGACGTCGCCACGCACGATGCCGATGTCGATGACCGCGGCGGCCAGGGTGGGCAGCGTCAGCACGGCGGCGGTCTGCACCAGCTGCAGCAGCACGATCCCGGCGACGGTGAGCCGGTACGGCCGCAGGCCGGTGCGCAGGAACAGGACGAGATCTCGGACCACGGGTGTCCCTCTCCGGCACGGCGGGCCCGGCGAGCGAGTCGCGGGGAACGGACGCGTGCACCCGACCACGGCGGCGGCCCGGAAATCCCCAGAGCACGGTGCGGCGCACCGGTCATGTCTCGACGAATCACTAGTCGGCGCGAACCTACCGTCGCCGCCGGAGTGGGGGACACCCACCACACGTCGGAGGGAGACGACCCCATGCCGAGGCGCGCGTTGATCACCGGGATCACCGGGCAGGACGGTTCCTACCTCGCCGAGTACCTGTTGTCGCTGGGCTACGACGTGTGGGGTCTGGTCCGCGGGCAGTCGAACCCGCGCCAGTCCCGCATCAGCCGTCTCGCCGCCGACCTGTCCTTCGAGTACGGCGACCTGCTGGACCAGGCCAGCCTGGTGTCGGTGGTCGACCGGGTGCAGCCCGACGAGGTCTACAACCTCGGCGCGATCTCGTTCGTGCCGATGTCCTGGCAGCAGGCGGAGCTGGTCACCGAGGTGAACGGCATGGGCGTGCTGCGGATGCTCGAGGCCATCCGGATGGTGGGCGGCCTGTCCGGCTCGCGGGGCTCGGACGGCGGCGGGATCCGGTTCTACCAGGCCTCGTCGTCGGAGATGTTCGGCAAGGCCGCCGAGACCCCGCAGTCGGAGTCGACGGTGTTCCACCCGCGCAGCCCGTACGGCGTCGCGAAGGTGTACGGCCACTGCATCACCCGCAACTACCGCGAGTCCTTCGGCATGTACGCGGTGTCCGGGATGCTGTTCAACCACGAGTCCCCGCGCCGCGGCACGGAGTTCGTGACGCGCAAGATCTCGCTCGCGACGGCCAGGATCGCCTCGGGCCGGCAGGAGAAGCTGCACCTGGGCAACCTCGACGCGGTCCGCGACTGGGGCTTCGCCGGGGACTACGTGCAGGCCATGCACGCGATGCTGCAGCAGGACGAGCCGGGCGACTGGGTGATCGTCACCGGGGTCATGCACTCGGTCCGGGACGCGGTGCGCATCGCCTTCGAGCACGTCGGGCTGGACTGGCGCGACCACGTCGTGGTCGACCCCGCGCTGGTGCGTCCGGCCGAGGTCGAGGTGCTGTGCGCGGACACCACCCGCGCGACGGCGGCGCTCGGCTGGACGCCCGTGACGTCGTTCCCCGAGCTGATGCGGATGATGGTCGACTCCGACCTGGCGCAGCTCCGGCGCGAGGACAGCTACGGCGACCTGGTACCCGCCATGTCCTGGTGATCCGCGCAGGCCCGCGGCCGCCGCCCCCGCCCCCCCCGAACGCGGCCGGCGAGCGCCCCGCAGTCCACAGACGACCACGGCACCGCCGCACAGGCGTGAGTCCGCCGTACCTCGAGATGGGTGTGCCCCCGCGATGGACAACGAACAGAAGCTCCGGGACTACCTGAAGCGGGCGAGCGCGGATCTGCGACGCACCCGCAAGCGGCTGCAGGACGTCGAGGCGGCCGCGCACGAGCCGATCGCGGTCGTCGGCATCGGCTGCCGCTACCCCGGCGGGGTGGACGGTCCCGAGGCGCTGTGGCGGATGCTGTCCGACGGCGGGCACGGGATCGGCCCGTTCCCCGACGACCGCGGCTGGGACCTGGCCGCCCTGGGGGCCGACCCGGACGCGAACGTGGGCGGCTTCCTCTACGACGCCCCCGACTTCGACGCCGACTTCTTCGGCATCTCCCCGCGCGAGGCCGTCGCCACGGACCCGCAGCAGCGGCTGCTGCTGGAGGTGACCTGGGAGGCGCTGGAGCGGGCCGGGATCGACCCCGGCACCCTGCGCGGGAGCGACACGGGTGTCTTCGCCGGCGCGATGGGCCAGCAGTACCCGATCGGTCCGGAGGAGGCCGAAGGCTTCCAGCTGACCGGGACGGCGAGCAGTGTGCTGTCCGGCCGGGTCTCCTACGTCCTCGGCCTGGTCGGGCCGACCGTCACGGTGGACACCGCCTGCTCGTCGTCGCTGGTCACGCTGCACCTCGCGGCGCAGGCACTGCGGGCGGGGGAGTGCTCGTTGGCCCTGGCGGGCGGGGTCACCGTGATGTCGGGGCCGGTCACCTTCGCCGAGATGGGGCGCCAGGGCGGGCTCGCCGCGGACGGTTTCTGCCGCGCCTTCGACGACGACGCGAACGGCACCGGCTGGTCCGAGGGCGTCGGGGTGCTGGTCCTGGAACGCCTCTCCGACGCCCAGCGGCACGGCCACGACGTGCTCGCGGTGCTGCGCGGCTCGGCGGTGAACTCCGACGGGGCCTCGAACGGGCTGACCGCGCCGAACGGACCGTCCCAGCAGCGGGTGCTGACGCAGGCGCTGGCGCAGTCGCGGCTGGGCGTCGACGACGTCGACGTCGTCGACGCCCACGGCACCGGCACCGCGCTCGGCGACCCGATCGAGGCCCAGGCGCTGCTCGCGACCTACGGCCGCGGCCGCGAACAGCCGCTGCTGCTCGGCTCGGTCAAGTCCAACCTCGGGCACACCCAGGCCGCCGCGGGCGTCGCCGGTGTCATCAAGATGGTGCTGGCCCTGCAGCACGGCGTCGTCCCCGCGACGCTGCACGTGCGGACGCCGTCGACGAAGGTGGACTGGTCGAGCGGCGCCGTCGAGCTGGTCCGCGAGCAGGTCGCCTGGCCGGACCGGGGACGACCGCGGCGGGCCGGGGTGTCGTCGTTCGGGCTCTCCGGCACCAACGCCCACGTGATCGTGGAGCAGGCACCGGACCCGGCCCCCGCCACCGACACCGACCCCGCGGGCGACGACGGTGGGACCCCCGCCCCGGAGACACCTGCCCCGGTCGTGGCCGACACCGCCGCCGCGGTGCCGGTGCTGCTGTCCGGGCGCGGCGCCGAGGCGCTGCGGGCCCAGGCGCAGCGGCTGCTCGACACGCTCGACGGGGACGCGCCCGCCCCGCTGCTCGACCTGGGTTTCTCCGCCGCCACCACCCGCGCCGCGCTCGACCACCGGGCCGCGGTCGTCGCCGAGGATCCCGACCGGCTGCGCGCCGGGCTGCGGGCGATCGCGACGGGCGAGCCGCACCCCGCGGTGCTGCTCGGCACCGCCGGGCCGCGCACCCGCACCGCGTTCGTGTTCACCGGCCAGGGCGCCCAGCGGATCGGCGCCGGGCGCCGCCTCGCCGCCCGCTTCCCGGTCTTCGCCGAGGCGCTCTCCGAGGTCGTCGCCGAGCTCGACCGGCACCTGGACCGCCCGCTGACCGAGGTGCTGTGGGGCGAGGACCCCGACGCGCTCGACGCCACCGGCTACGCCCAGCCCGCGCTGTTCGCGGTCGAGGTCGCGCTGTACCGGTTGGTCCGGTCCTGGGGGGTCGTCCCCGACGCCGTCGCCGGCCACTCGGTCGGCGAGATCGCCGCCGCGCACGTCGCCGGTGTCCTCGACCTGCCCGACGCCGCCGCGCTGGTCACGGCGCGCGGCAGGCTCATGGCGGGCATGCCCGCCGGCGGGGCGATGGTCGCCGTCGACGCGGGCGAGGAGGAGGTCACCGGCCTGCTCGGCGAGCAGGTGGCGCTGGCCGCGGTCAACGGCACCCGGTCGGTCGTGCTGTCCGGCGACGCCGACGCCGTCGCCGAGGCCGCCGCGCGGCTCGCCGGCGACGGCCACCGCACGACCCGGCTGCGCGTCTCGCACGCCTTCCACTCCCACCACGCCGACCCGGTGCTGGCCGAGTTCCGCGAGGTCGTCGCCGGGCTGACCGTCCGGGAGCCGCTCGTCCCCGTCGTGTCGTCGGTGACCGGCACCCAGGCCACCCTCGACGAGCTCGGCTCGCCGGAGCACTGGGTCCGCCAGGTCCGCGACACGGTGCGGTTCGCCGACACCGTCGGCTGGCTGATCGAGCACGGCACCGGCGTCGTCGTCGAGCTCGGCCCGGACGCCGCGCTCACCCCCATGGTCCGTGACCGCGCCGCCGACAGCGGTGCGGCCGTCACCGCGCTGCCGGTGCTCCGCGCCGGGCACGACGAGACCGTCACCGCCGCGGCGGCCGCCGCCGGGCTGCACCTGCGCGGCGTCGGCGTCGACTGGGCCGCCTGGTTCGCCGGCACCGGTGCGCGCCGCACCACGCTGCCGACCTACGCCTTCCGGCGCCGGCGCTACTGGCCGCGCCGTCCGTCCGGCGCGGGTGACCTGCGCGCCGCCGGGCAGGGCGCCAGCGGACACCCGCTGCTGTCCGCCGTCGTGTCGCTCGCCGGCGCCGGCGGGACCCTGCTCACCGGGCGGCTGTCGGTCGACAGCCACCCGTGGCTCGCCGACCACGTCGTGCACGGCACCGTCCTGCTGCCGGGCACCGCGTTCCTGGAGCTCGCCGTCCGGGCCGCCGACGAGGCGGGGTGCGACCGCGTCGAGGAGCTCACCCTCTCCACCCCGCTGGTGCTGCCCGAGCGTGGTGCCGTCCAGGTGCAGATGTGGGTCGGTGACGCCGACCCGGACGGGGTCCGCGAGGTGCGGATCCACTCGCGCCCGGCCGACGACGACGAGCACCCGTGGATCACCCACGCCACCGGTCTGCTCGCGACCGGTGCCTCCGGGCCCGGTGCGCGACCCGACCGGAGCGTGGCGGACGGGGACGTCGTCGACGGCGCCGAGCTCTACGAACGCCTGGCCGGGCACGGCTTCGGCTACGGCCCGGTCTTCCGCGGACTGCGCACGGCGACGCCGGTCGACCCCGCGGCGGGCGCCGGATCCGGCGTCGACGTCGCGGTGGAGCTGCCGGCCGGTACCGAGCACGACGGGTTCGGCATCCACCCTGCGCTGCTCGACGCCGTGCTGCACGCCACCGCGCTGCTCGGCGAGGCCGGACCCGGGGAGCACACCGGTGGTCTGCCGTTCTCCTGGCAGGGCGTCAGCCTGCACGCCTCCGGCGCCACCGCGGTCCGGGCCCGGCTCACGCCCGTCGCGGGCGGGGTCGCCATCGACGTCCGCGACCCCGACGGCGAGCCGGTCGCGACCGTCGAGTCCCTGGCGCTGCGCCCGCTCGCCGACGCCGCCGTGCCCGAGCCCGGTGCCCGCCCCCGCGCGCTGTACGGCATCGGCAGCACGGTCGTCACCCCGGCCGCGGGCACCCCGGTCCCCGAGACCGCGCTGCTCGGCCCGGCCACCGCTGTCGCGGAGCTCGGACTGGACCCGAGGACCCCGGTCGTCGCGACCGCCGCCGAGGCCGCCGGGGTGCCGGTCGTCGTCGCCCCGGTGGCCACCGGGGACGTCCACGACCCGGTCACCGGGGCGCACGCCGCCACCGCCGCGGTGCTGGCACTGCTGCAGGACTGGCTGGCCTGCGACGCGGTCACCGACACCCGGCTCGTCGTCGTCCCGGACGGCGACGGGCCCGCCGCCGACGCGGTGCGCGGCCTCGTCCGCTCGGCCCAGGCCGAGCACCCCGGCCGGTTCGCCCTGCTCGACCCCGGCCCCGCCGACGGGCGCGCCGACCTGGTGCCCGCCGCGCTCGCCGTCGACGAGCCGGAGATCGTCTGCCGCGACGGCGAGGTGCACGCCCGCAGGCTCGTCCGGCTGCCCGCCCCGGCCGAGGACCACACCCCCGGCTGGGGTCCGGCCGACACCGTCCTGGTCACCGGCGGCACGGGCGGGCTCGGCGCGCTCGTCGCCCGGCACCTGGTCACCGAGCACGGCGTCGGTGGCCTCGTGCTCGCCGGGCGCCGCGGCCCGGACGCCCCCGGCGCGGCGGAGCTCACCGCCGAGCTGACCGGCCTCGGCGCGGACGTGGCCGTCGTGGCCTGCGACGTGACCGACCGCGACGCCGTCGCCGCGCTGCTCGACGCGCACCCGGTCACCGCGGTCGTGCACGCCGCGGGTGTCCTCGACGACGGCGTCGTCGACGGACTGACCGCCGGGCGCGTCAGCGGGGTGCTCGCCCCGAAGGCCGACGCCGCCTGGCACCTGCACGAGCTCACCGCCGACCGGGAGCTCACCGCGTTCGTGCTGTTCTCCTCGGCCGCCGGTGTCCTCGGCACCCCCGGCCAGGCCAGCTACGCGGCGGCGAACGCCTTCCTCGACGGACTCGCCGCGCACCGGCGCGCCGCCGGGCTCGTCGCGACATCGCTGGCGTGGGGCGCCTGGGACGGCCCCGGCATGCTCGCCGGAGCCGAGCCCGAGCGGCTGCGCCGGGCCGGGATGCCGGCCGTCGCCGTCGAGGAGGGGCTGGCCCTGCTCGACGCCGCCGTCCCCGGGCCGGCCCCGCTGGTCCTGCCGCTCCCGCTCGACCTGTCGGTGCTGCGCGGGCTGCCCGAGGTCCCGCCGCTCCTGCGCGGCCTCGTCCGCGGTGCCCGCCGCTCCGCCGCGGGCACCGAACGTTCCCGCTCGCTGGCCCGCCGGCTCGCGGCCCTGTCCGGCGACGAGCGTGCCGCCGCGGTGCTGGAGCTGGTCCGCGGCCGGGTGGCCGCGGTGCTCGGGCACACCGGCGGCGACGAGATCGACCCCGACCGCCCGTTCTCCGAGCTCGGGTTCGACTCGCTGACCGCGGTCGACCTGCGCAACTCCCTGGGTGCCGCGACCGGACTGCGGCTGCCCGCCACCCTGGTCTTCGACCACCCCACACCGCGGGTGCTGGCCGGACACGTCACCACCGAGCTCGCCGGCGCCGCCGTCACCGCGGACACCTCGACGCCGGCGACCACCGCGGCCCGGACCGCGGACGACCCGATCGTCGTCGTCGGCATGGGCTGCCGGTACCCGGGCGGCGTCGGCGGCCCGGACGAGCTGTGGCGGCTGGTCGACGAGGGCCGCGACGCGGTGTCCGGACTGCCGGTCGACCGCGGCTGGGACCTCGACGCGCTCTACCACCCCGACCCCGACCACCCCGGCACGTCCTACACCCGTTCCGGCGGGTTCCTGCACGACGCCGGCGAGTTCGACGCCGCGTTCTTCGGCATGAGCCCGCGCGAGGCGCTCGCCACCGACGCCCAGCAGCGGCTGCTCCTCGAGGCC
Organism: Pseudonocardia sp. Ae717_Ps2; assembly: GCF_001932475.1. Classification (NCBI taxonomy): domain Bacteria; kingdom Bacillati; phylum Actinomycetota; class Actinomycetes; order Pseudonocardiales; family Pseudonocardiaceae; genus Pseudonocardia; species Pseudonocardia sp. Ae717_Ps2. The sequence continues at coordinate 3,372,255 of NZ_MCIS01000001.1, read as the reverse complement.
TCCTGGGAGGCCGTCGAGCACGCCGGCATCGACCCCGGCACCCTGCGCGGCACCCGGACCGGGGTGTTCGCCGGGGTCATGTACAGCGACTACGGCGCGGGCACGGCCCCGTCCGAGGGGATGCAGGGCAGCGGCACCTCGCCGAGCATCGTCTCCGGTCGCGTCGCCTACACCCTCGGGCTGGAGGGCCCGGCCGTCACCCTCGACACCGCCTGCTCGTCGTCGCTGGTCGCGATGCACTGGGCGATGCAGGCACTGCGGGCGGGGGAGTGCTCGCTCGCACTGGCCGGCGGCGTCACCGTCATGTCCACCCCCGTCGCGCTGATCGAGTTCTCCCGGCAGCGCGGGCTCGCACCGGACGGACGGTCCAAGGCGTTCTCCGACGCCGCCGACGGCGTCAGCTGGGCGGAGGGGGTCGGCGTCGTCGTCCTGGAGCGGTTGTCCGACGCCCGCCGCAACGGGCACGAGGTGCTCGCCGTGGTCCGGGGCAGCGCGGTCAACTCCGACGGCGCCTCCAACGGCCTGATGGCGCCGAACGGCCCGGCGCAGCAGCGCGTCATCCGGCAGGCCCTGCGTTCGGCCGGGCTGACCACCGCCGACGTCGACGTGGTCGAGGCCCACGGCACCGGCACGGTGCTCGGTGACCCGATCGAGGCCCAGGCGCTGCTGGCCACCTACGGGCAGGACCGGGACACCCCGCTGCTGCTCGGCTCGGTGAAGTCGAACCTGGGGCACACGCAGGCCGCGGCCGGTGTCGCCGGGGTGATCAAGATGGTGCAGGCGATGCGGCACGGCCGGGTGCCGCGCACCCTGCACGTCGGCACGCCGTCGCGGCACGTCGACTGGGAGTCCGGCGCCGTCGACCTGGTCACCGAGCCCACGGACTGGCCGGAGGCCGGCCGCCTCCGCCGGGCCGCGGTGTCCTCCTTCGGGATCAGCGGCACCAACGCCCACATCGTGCTGGAGCAGGCGCCGCCGACCCCCGCCGCGGCGCCCACCGTGATCGACCCCGGCACCGGCGCCGTGGCGCTGCACGTGTCCGGGCGCACCGAGGGCGCCGTCCGCGACCAGGCCGCACGGCTGCGCGCCCGGCTGGAGCAGCAGCCCGGCGCCGACCTCGCCGACGTCGCGTTCTCGCTGGCCACCACCCGGTCGGCGTTCGAGCACCGGGCCGCGGTCGTCGCCGACGACCGGGACGGGGTGCTGCGCGGGCTCGCAGCACTCGCCTCGGGCGAGCCGGATCCCGGCGTCCTCACCGGACGGGCCGCGGCCGCGGGACCGGTCGCCGTGCTGTTCGGCGGACAGGGCAGCCAACGCGCCGGCGCCGGGGCGCGGCTGCGCGAGCGGTTCCCCGCGTTCGCCACCGCCCTCGACGAGGTCGTCGCCGCACTCGACCCGCACCTGGACCGCCCGCTGTACGAGGTGCTGCACGCCGCCGAGGGCAGCGCCGAGGCCGAGCTGCTCGGACGGACCCGCTACGCCCAGCCCGCGCTGTTCGCCGTCGAGGTCGCCCTCTACCGCCTGCTCACCTCCTGGGGCGTGCGCCCGGCGCGGGTCGGCGGGCACTCGGTCGGCGAGATCGCCGCCGCGCACGTCGCCGGGGTCCTCGACCTCGCCGACGCCGCCGCACTCGTCGCCGCCCGCGGCCGCCTGATGGACGCCCTGCCCGACGGCGGGGCCATGATCGCCGTCGAGACCACGGAGGAGCAGGCACGCGCCGCGCTCACCGACGGCGTCGCGGTCGCGGCGGTCAACGGGCCGACCTCGGTCGTGCTCTCCGGTGCCGCCGACGCCACCGAGCGGGTCGCCGCCACGTTCGCCGCGCAGGGCCGCCGCACCACCCGGCTCGACGTCAGCCACGCCTTCCACTCGCCCCTGATGGAGCCCGTCCTCGACGGGTTCCGCCGGGTCGTCGAGGGTCTGACGTTCGCCGAGCCCGCACTGGAGATGGTCTCCACCGTCACTGGGGCACCGGCCGTGGCGGGCGACCTGGCCTCGCCGGACTACTGGGTCGCCCACGTCCGCTCCACCGTGCGGTTCGCCGATGCGGTCGCGGCGTTGCGCGACGCCGGCACCGGCGCCGTCGTCGAGGTGGGACCGGACACCGTGCTCGCCCCCGCCGTCCGGGCGGTGCTCGGCGACACGGCCACCGTCACCGGGGTCCTGCGCGCCGGCCGCGAGGAGGACCTCTGCGCGCTGGCCGCGCTGGCCCGGCTGCACGTCGACGGCGTCGCCACCGAGCCGGCCGCGCCGTACCCGGGAGCCCGACGGGTCGCACTGCCCACCTACGCCTTCCAGCACACCCACTTCTGGCCGGTCGCCGACCTCGGCCCGGCCCGGGGCACCACTGCGGGCGGGGCGGCGGACGGGGCACTGTGGGACGCCGTCGACCGCGGCGACGCCGAGGACCTCGGCGCCCTGCTGCGGCTGCCCGCCGGCGACCGCGCCGCGCTCGACGCGGTGCTCCCCGCCCTGTCGTCGTGGCGCTCGGGCAGCCGTCGGCGCACACAGCTCGACGGCTGGCGCTACCGGGTCACCTGGAGCCCGGTGCGGGTCACCGACAGCCCGGTGCTCGACGGCGACTGGCTGCTGCTCGCCCCGGCCGCCGGCGCGCCGGACCCCGGCGTGCTCGACCCGGCCGCCCTGCGCGACGCGATGAGCGTGCACGGCGCCCGGGTCCACCTCGTCGAGGTCGACGCCTCCTGCACCGACCACGCCGTGCTCGCCGAGCGGGTCGGCGCCGCACCGTCGGGCCGCTGGAGCGGCGCGGTGTCGCTGCTCGCCGCCGACGGGTCGGCGCACCCGCTGCTCTCGGGCGGGCTCGCACTCACCGTCGCCGCCGTCCGCGCGGTCGACGCACCGCTGTGGGCGATCACCCGCGGGGCCGTGGGCACCGGCGGCGGGGACCTGGCCCGCTCGCCGCACCAGGCGGCCGTCGCCGGGTTCGGCCGGGCCGTCGCCCTGGAACTGCCGCACCGCTGGGGCGGCACCGTCGACCTGCCCGCAGGCGGCGACCCGACCGAGGTGCCCGCGGGAGTGCTGTCGGCACTGTCCGGGCTGGGGGAGGACCAGCTCGCCGTCCGCGACGCCGGTCTGCTCGCCCGTCGGCTGGCGCGGCGCCCCGGACGTCCGCTGCCCGAGCAGTACCGGGTGCACGGCACCGTCCTGGTCACCGGTGGCACCGGAGGCCTGGGTGCCGCCATCGCCGGGCGGCTCGCCGACCTCGGTGCCGGGCGGCTGGTGCTCACCGGGCGCCGCGGTCCCGACGCCCCCGGCGCCGAGGAGCTGCGCGCCGACCTGGAGGCCCGCGGGGCCGAGGTCCGCTTCGCCGCCTGCGACGCGGCCGACCGCAATGCGCTCGCCGCCGTCCTGGACTCCGCGGGCGACGACGAGCTGCCGCTCACCGGGGTCGTGCACGCCGCCGGTCTCGGCCAGCGCACGGCACTGGCCGAGACCTCCGACGACGAGCTCGCCGCCGTCCTGGCCGCCAAGGCCACCGGCGCCGAGCTGCTCGACGAGCTGCTCGATGACCGCGACCTCGACCTGTTCCTGCTGGTCGGCTCGATCGCCGGAGTGTGGGGCAGCGGCGGGCAGACGGCCTACGCGGCCGCCAACGCACACCTCGACGCCCTCGCGGAGTCCCGCCGGGCCCGCGGCCTGACCGCCACCTCGGTGGCGTGGGGACCGTGGGCCGAGGTGGGGATGGCCGCCGAGCACACCGCCGACGACCTCACCCGTCGCGGGCTGGCCCTGCTCGCGCCGGACGCGGCCCTCGACGAGCTCGTCCGGGCGCTGGCCGACGGGGACACCACCGTCACGGTCGCCGACGTCGACTGGGCCCGCTACCTGCCCGTGTTCACCTCGGTGCGCCCCAGCCCGCTGCTCGCCGACCTCGCAGAGCGGACGGCACCGGTGACCGCGGCCGCCCCGGCCGGTGCCGGTGCCGGCGAGCTGCGCGGCCTGGCCCCCGCCGAGCGCCGCCGCAGGATCGTCACGCTGGTCCGCGCCGCCGCCGCGGCGGTGCTCGGACACGACTCCCCGGAGGGCATCGACCTCGACCTGCCGTTCCGCGACCTCGGTGTCGACTCGCTGACCGCGGTCGAGCTGCGCCGCGCGGTGGGCGACGCCACCGGCCTCGAGCTGCCCGCCACCCTGGTCTTCGACCACCCCACCCCGGCCGTGCTCGCCGCGTTCCTGGACGGGGAGCTCGGCGGGGTGACCGACCCCGCGGTCGACGGCCCCCCGCACACCCCCGTCCACGCCGCGGGCCCGGCCGACGAGCCGATCGCGATCGTCGGGATGAGCTGCCGGTTCCCCGGCGGCGCCGGCACCCCCGAGGAGTTCTGGGCCCTGCTCGACGACGGCGTCGACGCCATCACCGAGTTCCCGGCCGACCGCGGGTGGGACGTGGCCGCCCTGCTCGACGCCGACCCGGACGCCCCCGGCGCGACCTACTCGCTGGCCGGGGGGGGTTCCTGCCGGAGGCGGGCGACTTCGATCCCGGATTCTTCGGGATCAGCCCGCGCGAGGCGCTCGGGATGGACCCGCAGCAGCGGCTGCTGCTGCAGACGACCTGGGAGTCGATCGAGCGGGCCGGGATCGACCCGGCCGGGTTGCGCGGCACCCGTACCGGCGCCTTCGTCGGTGCCAGCTACGCCGAGTACGGCGGCAGCGAGGAGGGCTCGGAGGGCTACCAGGTCACCGGCACCCTGCCCAGCGTGCTGTCCGGGCGGCTGTCCTACGTGCTCGGGCTGGAGGGCCCGGCGGTCACGGTGGACACGGCCTGCTCGTCGTCGCTGGTCGCGCTGCACCTGGCCGTGGCATCACTGCGGTCGGGCGAGTCCGACCTCGCGGTCGCCGCCGGTGTCACGGTCATGCCGAACCCGAAGCCGCTGATCGCGTTCAGCAGGCAGCGCGCGCTGGCCCGCGACGGCCGGTGCAAGGCGTTCTCCGACGACGCCGACGGCATGACCGTGTCCGAGGGCGTCGGCGTCGTGCTGGTCGAACGGCTCTCCGACGCACGCCGCCACGGCCACGAGGTGCTCGCGGTCGTCCGTGGCTCCGCGGTCAACCAGGACGGTGCCTCCAACGGGCTCACCGCCCCGAACGGGCCGTCGCAGCAGCGGGTCATCCGGGCCGCGCTGGCCGCGGCCGGGCTCGCCGCCGACGAGATCGACGCGGTCGACGCTCACGGCACCGGCACCGCGCTCGGCGACCCGGTGGAGGCCCAGGCGCTGCTCGCCACCTACGGCCGCGACCGCGACGCGGAGCGGCCGCTGTGGCTGGGCTCGGTGAAGTCCAACATCGGGCACACCCAGTCCGCGGCGGGCGTCGCGAGCGTGCTGAAGATGGTGCTCGCGCTGCGGGCCGGCCTGCTGCCGCGGACCCTGCACGCCGGCACGCCCTCGTCGCACATCGACTGGGACGCCGGTGCCGTGGAGCTGCTCACCACGGCGCGTCCCTGGCCGCGCGGCGAGCGCCCCCGCCGCTGCGCGGTCTCGGCGTTCGGCATCAGCGGCACCAACGCGCACCTGGTCCTGGAGGAGGCGCCCGAGGAGCCGGCCACCGGGCCCACCGCGACCGTGCCCACCGCGACCGGACCCATGGCGACCGAGCCCCCGGCCGCCGACGGCCCCGTCGTCGCCTGGCCCCTCTCGGCGCGGACCGCGGAGGCGCTCGCCGACCAGACGGCGCGGCTGCGTGCCCACCTCGAGGCCGTCCCCGCGGCCGCAGCGGACGTCGCGTTCTCGCTGGCCACCACACGAACGGCCTTCGAGCACCGCGCCGTGGTGGTCGGTCGCGACACCGCCGCGATGACCGCGGCCCTGGCGGACCCGGCGGCCGCGGACGTCGTGACCGGGGTCGCGGACCTGGCGGGTCCGGTCGCGTTCGTCTTCCCCGGCCAGGGTGCGCAGTGGGCCGGCATGGGGGCCCGGCTGGCCGAACAGTCCCCGGTCTTCGCCGAGCGCCTCGCCGAGTGCGCGGCCGCGCTGGCCCCGCACGTCGACTGGTCGCTGCTCGACGTGCTCCGCGAGGTCGACGGCGCCCCGACCCTGGACCGGGTCGACGTCGTGCAGCCCGCGTCCTGGGCGGTGATGGTCTCGCTGGCGGCCCTCTGGCGCTCCCTCGGCGTCGAGCCGGACGCGGTCGTCGGACACTCCCAGGGCGAGATCGCCGCGGCGTGCGTGGCCGGGGCGCTGAGCCTGGCCGACGGCGCCGCGGTCGTCGCCCGGCGCAGCCTCGCGATCGCGCGGCGGCTGTCCGGCCGCGGCGGCATCGCCTCGATCGCGCTGCCCGCCGAGCAGGTCGCGGCCCGGATCGAGCCGTGGGGTGAGCGGCTCTCGCTGGCCGCGGTGAACGGGCCCGGCGCGGTCGCGGTGTCCGGTGACTCCGCCGCCCTCGACGAGCTCCTCGAGGCCCTCGCGTCCGACGGCGTCCGGGTCCGCCGGATCGCCGTGGACTACGCCTCGCACTCGGCGCACGTCGAGGACATCCGGTCCGAGCTCGCCGACGAGCTGGCCGGGATCACACCGCTCGCACCGCAGGTGCCCTTCCTGTCCACCGTCACCGGCGAGTGGGTCACCGGCGCCGAGCTCGACTCCGGCTACTGGTACCGCAACCTGCGCGGCACGGTCCGGCTGGAGGAGGCCGTCCGGACCCTGCTCACCGCGGGCCACCGGGCCCTGGTGGAGGTCGGTGCGCATCCCGTCCTCGTCGCCGGGCTGGAGGACACCGTCGCCGCCGCGGGCGCGCGTGCCGTGGTCACCGGCACGCTCCGCCGCGACGACGGCGGCCTGGACCGGCTCTACACCTCCGCCGCGGCGCTCGCCGTGCGCGGCGTGCCGGTCGACTGGGGTCGCTGTGCCGCCACGGGCCGCCGCATCGGGCTGCCCACCTACCCGTTCCAGAACGTGCGGTACTGGAGCGACCCGGTGCTCCCGTCCCGCCCGGGCGGGGAGGACGGGGCACCCGACGACACGTTCTGGGACGCCGTCGAGGCCGCCGACCTGCCGGCTCTCACCGCCGACCTCGGCGTCGACGAGGCCGTGCTCGCACCGGTCCTGCCCGCTCTGGGGGAGTGGCGGCGCAGGCGCCGGGACCGTTCCACCACCGACTCCTGGCGCTACCGCACCACCTGGACCCCGCTCGGGCGGCTCCCGCTCGCGGCGCTGCACGGCACCTGGGTGCTGGTCGAACCGGACCCGGTGTCGGAGCACGCCGACCCCGCGCACGCCGACGCCGTCGCCGACGCGCTGCGCGGGCACGGCGCCACGGTGCACCGCATCGCCCTCGACGCGGCCTGCGCCGACCGGGGGGTGCTCGCCGGCCGGCTGGCCGGCCTGTCCGCCCAGGACCCCATCCGGGACGACTCCGCGACCGACGCGACCGACGCGACCGAAGCCACCGACGGCACCGGCGTCCGGGGTGTGGTGTCGCTGCTCGGCGACGTCGACGCCCCCACCCCCGGCCACCCCGCGCTGCCGCTCGGCGCGGCCTGGACCCTCGCGCTCGTCCAGGCGCTGATCGACCCCGACCGGGACGGCGGCCCGCTCACGGCCCCGGTCTGGTCCCTCACCCGGGGCGCGGTCGGCACCGGCCCGGCCGACCCGCCCTCGCACCCGGTCCGGGCGATCGCGACCGGGATCGGCTGGACCGCGGCCCTGGAGCACCCGCGCAGCTGGGGCGGCACGGTCGACCTGCCGCCGGAGCTCGACCGCCGCGCCGCCCAGCGGCTGGTCTCGGTCCTGGCCGGGGGCACCGGCGAGGACCAGCTCGCGATCCGCGCGTCCGGGGCGCTGGCCCGCCGGATCGAGCGCGCCGCCGCCCGCGACGACCGGCCGCGCCCGTGGTCGTTCGACGGCACCACCGTGATCACCGGCGGCACCGGCACGCTCGGCCCGCACGTCGCCCGGTGGGCGGCACACCAGGGCGCCGAGCACCTGGTGCTGCTCAGCAGGCGCGGACCCGACGCCCCCGGTGCCGCCGAGCTCGCCGCGGACCTGACCGGGCTGGGCGCCGACGTCGAGATCCGGTCCTGCGACATCACCGACCTCGACGCGCTCTCCGCCGTCCTCGACGACCTGGCCGCGGCCGGGCGCACCGTGCGCACCGTGCTGCACACCGCCGCGGTCATCGAGCTCGGTAGCATCGCCGAGACCGATCCCGCACAGGTGGAGCGGGTGCTGCACGCCAAGGTCACCGGCGCGGTGAACCTGGACCGGCTGCTCGGCGACGACGTCGCCGAGCTGGTCCTGTTCTCCTCGATCTCCGGTGCCTGGGGCAGCGGCCACCACGCCGCCTACGTGGGGGCCAACGCCTACCTGTCCGCGCTCGCCCGCCACCGCCGGGCCCGCGGCCTCGCCGCGACGGCGCTGTCCTGGGGCATCTGGTCCGACGACCTCGGACTCGGCCGGATCGACCCCGAGCAGATCACCGGCAGCGGCCTGGTGTTCATGGACGCCCGCCTGTCGTTGGACGCGATGCAGCGGGCCGTCGAGACCGGCGAGGCCGATCTGACGCTGGCCGACATCGACTGGCGCCGCTACCACCCGGTCTTCACCGCGGCGCGGCCGACGACGCTGTTCGACGAGGTCCCCGAGGTCGCCGCGCTGGCCGCCGCCGACCCCGCCGCGGGCGGCGACGCCGGGCTGGCCCGCAGGCTGCGCGAGCTCACCCCCGCCGACCGCGACCGCGCCCTGCTGGACCTGGTCCGGACCACCGCCGCCGCCGTGCTCGGCCTCGGCGGACCGGACGAACTCGCCGAGGGCCGGGCGTTCCGCGACGTCGGGTTCGACTCGCTCACCGCCGTCGACCTGCGCAACCGGCTCGTCGCCGCCACCGGACTCACCCTGCCGACCACGATGGTGTTCGACCACCCGGACCCGGTCGCGCTGGCCCGCTTCCTCGACGGCGAGCTCGGCGGCGGCGCCGGGGCCGCCGGGCCCGTCGTGCCGCCCCCCGCGGCGCGTGCCGACCTGGCCGACGACCCGATCGTCGTCGTCGGGATGGGGTGCCGCTATCCGGGCGGGGTCACCTCGCCCGACGACCTCTGGCAGCTCATGGTGGACGGCGGCGACGCCATCGACACCTTCCCCGCCGACCGCGGCTGGGACGCCGCGGCCCTGTTCGACGACGACCCCGACGCCGCGGGAAGCACCTACTCGGTGCGGGGCGGGTTCCTCTCCGGGGTCGCCGACTTCGACGCCGCGTTCTTCGGGATCTCCCCGCGCGAGGCACTCGCGATGGACCCGCAGCAGCGCCTGGTCCTGGAGACCGTGTGGGAGACCGTCGAACGCGCCGGGATCGACCCGTCCAGCCTGCGCGGGACCCGGGTCGGCACCTTCGTCGGGGCCAGCTACCAGGACTACGACAACGTCCGCGCCGGTGCCTCCGGCGGCGACCCGTCCGACGGCGCCGAGGGCCACCTCGTCACCGGCACGCTGTCGTCGATCCTGTCCGGGCGGGTGAGCTACCTGCTCGGCCTGGAGGGCCCGGCGGTCACCCTGGACACCGCCTGCTCCTCCTCGCTGGTGGCGCTGCACCTGGCCTGCCGCTCGCTGCGCGACGGCGAGTCCACGATGGCCCTCGCCGGCGGTGTCAGCGTGATGGCCACCCCCGGCGCGTTCGTCGGGTTCAGCAGGCAGCGCGCACTCGCCGCCGACGGCCGCTGCAAGGCCTACTCCGACGACGCCGACGGCATGACCCTCGCCGAGGGGGTCGGCATGCTGCTGCTGACCCGCCGTTCGGAGGCGGAACGCCACGGGCACCCGATCCTCGCGGTGGTCCGCGGCAGCGCGATCAACCAGGACGGTGCCTCCAACGGGCTCACCGCCCCCAGCGGTCCCGCGCAGCAGCGGGTGATCACCGCCGCGCTGGGCGAGGCGGGTCTGACCCCCGCCGACGTCGACGTCGTGGAGGGGCACGGCACCGGAACGGCGCTCGGCGACCCGATCGAGATGCGGGCCCTGCAGAGCACCTACGGCGAGCGCGCCGGGCGGGCCCCGCTGGTGCTCGGCTCGGTGAAGTCCAACATCGGCCACACCCAGATGGCCTCCGGCGTCGCCGGCGTGATCAAGATGGTGCTGGCGATGCAGCACGGCATCGTGCCGCCGACCCTGCACGCGGCCACTCCGACCACCCACGTCGACTGGTCGTCCGGGACGATCACGCTGCCGCAGCGGCCCCAGGAGTGGCCGGAGACCGCCGGCCCGCGCCGGGCCGCGGTCTCGTCGTTCGGGCTGTCCGGCACCAACGCGCACACCGTGCTGGAGCAGGGACCGGGCCTGCTCGCCGCCACCCCGCTCGACGGACCCGAGGCTGGCGCCCCCGAGACCGACAGCCCCGAGATCGACGGACCCGAGGCCGACGGGCGCGAGGTCCCGCTGGTGCTCTCGGCCCGCGACGCCGGTGCGCTGCGCGCCCAGGCCGCCGCGCTGCTGGAGCTGCTCGGCGACGAGCCGTCGGTCCGACCGGCCGACCTCGCCCACTCGGTCGCCACGACCCGCACGTCGTTCGAGCACCGGGCCGCGGTCGTCGCGGCCGACACCGGCGAGCTCACCCGCGCACTCGGCGCGCTGCGCGACGACCGGCCCGACCCCGCGCTGGTCCGCCCCGGGCCCGGTGGCCGCGGACGGACGGCGTTCCTGTTCAGTGGCCAGGGCAGCCAGCGGGCGGGTGCCGGCGCCGGGCTCTACCGGCACTTCCCGGTGTTCGCCGAGGCCCTCGACGAGGTGCTGGCACACCTGGACACGCTGCTCGACGCCCCGGTCCGTCCGCTGCTGCTCGACGAGACACCGGCCGCCGCCGAGCGGATCGACCGGACCGGCGCCGCCCAGCCCGCGCTGTTCGCCCTGCAGGTCGCCCTCTACCGGCTCGCCGTGTCCTGGGGGCTGCGCCCGGACGTGCTCGTCGGCCACTCGGTCGGCGAGATCGCCGCAGCGCACTGCGCCGGCGCGCTGACCCTGCCCGACGCCTGCCGCCTGGTCGCCGCCCGCGCCGGCCTGATGGAGGCACTGCCCGACGGCGGCGCGATGGTCGCCGTCGAGGCCACCGAGGAGGAGGTCGCCGAGCTGCTCACCGCCGGGGTCGGTGTCGCCGCCGTCAACGGGCCGCGGTCGCTGGTGCTCTCCGGTGAGGCCGACGAGGTCCGCGCGGTCGCCGAGGCACTGGCCGCGCGGGGGCGCCGCACCACCGTGCTGCGGGTCAGCCACGCCTTCCACTCGCCGCGGATGGACGGCATGCTCGAGGCGTTCCGCGCCGTCGCCGCCGGGATCCCGGCCGTCGCACCCGAGATCGCGGTCGTGTCCACCCTGACCGGCGCCCCGCTGACCGCCGCGGAGCCGCTCACCGCCGAGTACTGGGTGCGTCAGGTCCGCGAGCCGGTCCGGTTCGCCGCGGCGGTGACCCGGGCGCACGCCGACGGCGCCCGCAGCTTCGTCGAGCTCGGCCCGGACGGTGTGCTGTGCGCCGCCGCCCGCGCCTGCCCCGGCCCGGACGGCGACGACTCCGTCCTGGTCCCGCTGCTGCGCCGGGACCGCTCGGAGACCGCGAGCGTCGCCGTCGCGCTCGCCACCCTCGCCGTGCACGGCACCGCGACGGACCCCGCCGCGGTGTTCGACGGCACCGGTGCGCGCACGGTCGCCCTGCCGACCTACCCGTTCCGGCGCACCCGGTTCTGGCCGGAGGCCGCCCCCGCGACCGCCGACACCGGTGCCTCGGCCGACCCGGCCGACGCCGCGTTCTGGGACGCCGTCGAGCGCGGCGACACCGACGCCGTCGCCGCCGCCCTCGACCTCGAGCCCGCCGCGGTGGCCGACCTCGTCCCGGCGCTGGCCGCCCGCCGCCACGACATCCGCGAGCGCGCCGACGTCGACCGCTGCCGCTACACCGTCACCTGGAAGCCGGTCGGACCCGTGCCGGACGCGTCCCCGGCGGGCGGGGACTGGCTGGTGCTGCCGCACGACGACGGCACCTGGACCACCGCTGTGCTCGACGCGCTCGGCGCCCCCGCCACGGCGGTACCGGGCGGCCCCGGCATCCTGGCCGACCGCGCCGCACTCGCCGGGGCGGTCGCCGGGGTGGTCACCGGGGAGACGGACACACCACCCCGGGGTGTCCTCCTGCTGCTCGGCGACACCGACACCGACACCGACACCACCGCCGCCGACCTGACCGCCCGGGTGGCGGCAGCGGTCGGGGCGCTCGGTGACGCCGGCGTCGACGCGCCGCTGTGGTGCCTGACCCGCGGCGCCGTCGCGATCGGCCGCTCGGAGACGGTCGCCGCCCCGGTCGGGGCGGTCGTCTGGGGCGTCGGCCGGGTCGCCGCGATGGAGGTCCCGCAGCGGTGGGGCGGCCTCGTCGACCTCCCGGGGGGCACCGACACGGCGGCACTGCGCCGGCTGCCCGCCGTGCTCGCCGCCGCTGGTGACGAGGACCAGGTCGCCGTGCGCGCGTCCGGGGTGTACGCCCGCCGTCTGGTGCGCGACACCGACCGTGCCGCCCTCGGCTCGGCGGGCGGGCCCGTCGACCTGTCCGGCGGGACCGCGCTGGTCACCGGCGGTACCGGCGGCGTCGGAGGGCACGTGGCCCGCTGGCTCGCCGCCCGCGGGGCCGCGCACGTGCTGCTCCTCGGCCGTCGCGGCGCGGACGCGCCCGGGGCCGCCGAGCTGGTCGCCGCGCTCCGCGAGGCCGGTACCGGCGCCGACGCCGTCGCCTGCGACGTCACCGACCGCGAGGCGCTGGCCGCCGTCCTCGACGCCGTGCCCGCCGACCGCCCGCTGCGCGCCGTCGTGCACGCCGCCGGCGTCGTCGACGACGCCGTGCTCGACACCGTGACCACCGGCTCGGTCGACGCGGTCCTCGGGCCGAAGGTCACCGGGGCCCGCAACCTGCACGAGCTCACCGTCGACCGCGGCCTCGACCTGCGGGCCTTCGTGCTCTTCACCTCGACCGCCGGCGTCGTGGGTGCCCCGGGGCAGGGCGTCTACGCCGGTGCCAACGCCTACCTCGACGCACTCGCCGAGCACCGTCGCGCCGCCGGTCTCCCCGCGACCGCACTCGCCTGGGGACCGTGGGCCGGCGCCGGCATGGCCGACCGCGGCGTGGTCGCCGACCGGATCCGCCGCGGCGGCCTGGTCCCGCTGGCACCGGAACGCGCGGTCGCCGCGCTCGACCGGGCGCTCGACCGCGGCGACACCACGACCGTGCTGGCCGACATCGACTGGGACCGGTTCCTGCCGGCCTTCACCGCGCTGCGTCCGCTGCCGCTGCTCGCGGACCTGGCCGAGTCCCGGGCCCGCACGACGGGTGCCCCCGCACCGGACGTGCGGCCCCGGCCGGGGGACCGGGCCGCGCTCGCCGCCCTGGTCCGCGGTGAGGCCGCCGCGGTGCTCGGGCACGCCGACGCCGCCGCCGTGGACGACGACCGCGCGTTCCGCGACCTCGGGTTCGACTCGCTGACCACCCTGGAGCTGCGCAACCGGCTCGCCGCCGCGACCGGGCTCACCCTGCCCGCGTCGCTGGTGTTCGACTTCCCGACCCCGCGTGAGCTCACCGCGTTCCTGCTCGCCGAGCTGGGCGGGCCGGAGGCATCCGACGGCGCTGTCCCGGCCGGGCCCGTCACCGCCGCGGCCGACGACGACCCGATCGCCGTCGTCGGCCTCGGCTGCCGCTTCCCCGGCGGGGTCGCCTCGCCGGAGGACCTGTGGACGCTGCTGGAGAACGGCGGCGACGCCATCACCGGGTTCCCCACCGACCGCGGCTGGGACCTGGACGCGCTGGCCGGACACACCGCGACCACCCGCGCCGGGTTCCTGACCGGGGTCGCCGACTTCGACGCCGCGTTCTTCGGGATCTCCCCGCGCGAGGCGCTGGCGATGGACCCGCAGCAGCGCCTGGTGCTGGAGACCGCGTGGACCGCGCTGGAGCGGGCCGGCATCGACCCGTCCACGCTGCGCGGCACCGGCACCGGTGTGTTCGTCGGCACCAACGGCCAGGACTACGGGGAGGTGCTGCGCCGCGCCGGCGACGCCGAGGTGCTCGGCCACGCCGCGACCGGCACCACCGCGTCGGTGCTGTCCGGCCGGCTGGCCTACGTGCTCGGCACCGAGGGACCGGCCGTCACCGTCGACACCGCCTGCTCGTCGTCGCTGGTCGCGCTGCACTGGGCGACCCGGGCGCTGCGCTCCGGCGAGGTCGGGCTCGCACTCGCCGGCGGCGTCTCGGTCATGTCCACACCGGACGCCTTCGTGGAGTTCAGCGCGCAGGGCGGGCTGGCACCGGACGGGCGCTGCAAGGCCTTCGCCGACGGCGCCGACGGCACCGGCTGGTCCGAGGGGGCCGGGATGCTGGTGCTGGAGCGGCTCTCCGACGCCCGCCGCAACGGGCACACCGTGTGGGGGCTGGTCCGTGGCTCCGCGGTGAACTCCGACGGCGCCTCCAACGGGCTCACCGCCCCCAACGGGCCGTCGCAGCAGCGGGCCGTCGCCGCCGCGCTGGCCGACGCCGGGCTCGCCCCGGCCGAGGTCGACGCCGTCGAGGCGCACGGCACCGGCACCGTCCTCGGCGACCCGATCGAGGCCCGCGCGCTGGCCGGCACCTTCGCGGGGCGGCGCGACCACCCGCTGCTGATCGGCTCGGTGAAGTCGAACCTGGGCCACACCCAGGCCGCGGCCGGCATGGCCGGTGTGATCAAGATGGTGCTGGCGATGCGGCACGGCGTCCTCCCGCGGACCCTGCACGCCGCCACCCCGTCCCCGCACGTGGACTGGGCGGGCGGGCCGCTGGAGCTGGTGCAGGACACCACCGCGTGGCCGGAGACCGGTCGCCCGCGGCGGGCCGGGGTCTCGGCCTTCGGGCTGTCCGGCACCAACGCGCACGTCGTGCTGGAGGCGGGCCCCGACCCGGTGCCCGCCCCGGCTCCGTCGGCCGGTGCCGTGCCGTGGCCGGTGTCGGCCGCCGCCGCCGACGCCCTCGACGAGCAGCTCGCCGGGCTCCCTCCGGTACCCGCCGACGACGCCGGACGGGCCGCCGTCGCCCGCACCCTGGTGCACGGCCGCGCCACGCTCGCACACCGCGCGGTGCTGCTCGCCGGGACCGACGGGACCGTTGAAGAGCTCGCCCGCGGCGTCGCCCGCGGCGTCGCCCGCGGCGTCGCCCGCGGCAGCGGTGGCACCGCGTTCCTGTTCACCGGCCAGGGCAGCCAGCGGCCGGGCATGGGCGCCGCGCTGTACGACCGGTTCCCGGTCTTCGCCGCCGCGTTCGACGAGGTCTGCGCCCACCTCGACGTCCACCTCGACCGTCCGCTCGGCGACGTCGTCCGGTCCGGGGACGCCGCCACGCTGCAGCGCACCGGATGGGCGCAGCCCGCGCTGTTCGCGGTCGAGGTCGCCCTGCACCGGCTGCTCGGCTCGTTCGGGATCCACCCGGACCGGGTCGCCGGCCACTCGATCGGCGAGATCACCGCCGCGCACGTCGCCGGGGTGCTGACCCTCGATCACGCGGCCGCGCTGGTCGCGGCCCGCGCCCGCCTGATGGACGCCCTGCCCGAGCAGGGCGCCATGGTCGCCGTCGCCGCCTCGGAGGACGAGGTGGCCCCGCACCTGGACGACACCCCCGGCCGGGTCGTCGCGCTCGCCGCGGTCAACGGCCGGGACTCGGTGGTGCTGGCCGGGGACACCGACGCCGTCACCGCGGCCGCCGCCGGGTTCCGGCACCGTGTCCTGACCGTCTCGCACGCGTTCCACTCCCCGCTCATGGACCCGGTCCTCGACGAGTTCCGGGCCGTCGTGGCGGGCCTGGAGCTCGCGCCGCCGCTCATCCCGGTCGAGGCGGCGGGTGACGTCACCGACCCCGAGTACTGGGTGTCCCACGTCCGCGACACCGTCCGCTTCGCCGACGCGGTCACCGCGCTGCGCGCCGCGGGTACGACGACGTTCGTCGAGGTCGGCCCGGACGCCGCGCTCGCCGCGGTCGCCGACGACGTCACCGTCGTGCCGGTGCAGCGCCGCGACCGCGACGAGGAGCACACCCTCGCGGTCGCGCTGGCCCGGCTGCACACCGCGGGCACCGACGTCGACTGGAGCGGCTGGCCGCTGGGCGAGGGCCCCGGCGCCGACCTGCCGACCTACCCGTTCCGCCGGACGCGGTACTGGCCGGCGACGATCGCCGCCGGCGCGGCACCCGGTGCCGCGGACCCGGCCGAGACCGAGCTGTGGTCGGCCGTCGAACGGTCCGACCGGGACCGGGTGGCCGAGGAGCTGGGCCTCGACGGCGACACCGTCGACGCCGTCCTGCCCGCGCTGGGCTCGTGGCGACGCCGCCGCCGGACCCGTGACGCCGCCGCCGCGACCCGCTACCGGGTCGAGTGGCCGGTCGTGGACGTCCCGACGGCACCCACCGGGCCGGAGACGGTGCCCGCCGGTGCCGACCCCGACACCCTCGCCGCCGCCCGACGGGTCCTCCTCGACCTCGGCGCGGCGGACGCCCCGGACCCCGCCGCGCTGCTCGCCGCGCTGGACGAGGCCGGCTCCCGGGCCGCGCTCTGGGTGCTGACCCGCGGCGCCGTCGCCCTGGACGGCGAGCAGGGCGACCCCGACCAGGCCGACCGCTGGGCCCGGACGGCGGTCGCGGCCCGGGAGCACCCGGAACGCACCGTGGTGCGGGTCGACCTCCCCGCCGGGACCGCCGGGAGTGCCGAAAGCGCCGGGAGTGCCGGGAGCGCTGACCCGGCCACCACGGTGGACCTGCCGCGCACGGCGGGCCCCGGCGAGCTCGCGGTCCGCGACGGCCGGGTGCACGCCCGGCGCCTGGTCCGCGTCCCGGGCGGTGCGCCCGGCGGGTCCACCGGGTGGGTCACCGGCGCGACCGTCCTCGCCGACGGGACCGACCCCCGGGTGCTGACGGCGCTGGCCGCCGCCGGTGCGCGGGCACTGCTGCTCACCGACGCGCCCGACACCGGGTTCGACCCCGCCGGGACCGAGGTGGCCGTCCTCGGCCACGGCGACGGTGTGCCCGCGGAGGTCACCGCCGTCGTGCACGGCGGGGGACCGGACGCCCGCTGGACCCCCGCCGAGCTCGACGCGCTCGTCGCGGACCACGAGCTGACCGCGTTCGTGATGCTGGGCTCGGTCGCCGGCACCTGGCACGTCCGCGGCCGGGCCGACGAGGCCGCCGCCGGGGCCCGCGCCGCCGGGCTGGCCCGCGCCCGCCGGGCGCGCGACCTGCCCGCCACCGCCGTCGCGTTCGGGCCGTGGACGGGCTCGTCGACGGCCGACGTGGCCGCGCACCTGCGGCTGCACGGGCTGCCCGAGCTGGAGCCGGACACCGCGCTCGCCGCGCTGGCGGCCGCCGTCGCCGGCGGCGGACCGGAGGAGGTCGTCGCCGACGTGGCCTGGGAGCGGCTCGCGCCGACCCTGGCCCAGGGCGGACCGGACGGGCTGCTGGCCCTGCTGCCCGAGGCCGCGCCCGCCGACCGGCCGGGCACCGGCGACGACGGTGCGCTGCGCGCGCGCCTCGCCGACCTCCCCGAGGGCGCCCGGGCCGCGGAGCTGACCGAGATGGTGTGCGCCGTCGCCGCCCGCGTGCTGGGCCACGACGACCCGGCCGCGGTCGACCGTGATGTCCCGTTCCGGGACCTGGGCGTCGACTCGCTCACCGCCGTCGACCTGCGGGACCGGCTCGGCGCGGCGACCGGGCTGGCACTGCCCGCGTCGCTCGTGTTCGACCACCCGACCCCGGCCGAGCTGGCGCGGCACCTGCTCGCCGAGCTCGGCGGTGCGACCGTCGCCGCCGTGGCAGCGCCCGCACCGGCCGCCGCGGCGGCGGGGGAACCGATCGCGATCGTCGGCATGGCCTGCCGGTACCCGGGCGGGGTCGCCTCGCCGGAGGACCTGTGGGAGCTCGTGCGCGACGGCGTCGACGCGACCGGCGACATGCCCACCGACCGCGGCTGGGACCTGGACGGTCTCGCCAGCGTCACCCGCCGCGGCGGGTTCCTGCACGACGTCGCCGGGTTCGACGCGGACTTCTTCTCCGTCTCCCCGCGCGAGGCCGTGGTGATGGACCCGCAGCAGCGGATCGTGCTCGAGACCTGCTGGGAGGCCCTGGAACGGGCCGGCATCGACCCGTCGGTGCTGCGCGGCTCCGACACCGGCGTGTTCATCGGCGGCGGCAGCGGCGAGTACCGCGTCTCCGCCGACACCTACGGCCAGGAGTGGCAGACCGCGCAGTCGGCGAGCCTGCTGTCCGGGCGGGTCGCCTACACCCTGGGCCTGCAGGGTCCGACGGTGTCGGTGGACACCGCCTGCTCGTCGTCGCTGGTCTCGCTGCACCTCGCGGCACAGGCCCTGCGGACCGGCGAGTGCACCGCGGCGCTGGCCGGTGGTGTCACCGTGATGTCGACCCCGGTCGGGTTCGTCGAGTTCAGCACCCAGGGCGCGTTGTCCCCGGACGGGCGCTGCAAGCCCTTCGCCGAGGACGCCGACGGCACCGCCTGGGCCGAGGGCGCCGGTGTGCTGGTGCTCGAACGGCTGTCGGACGCACGCCGCCTCGGGCACCGTGTGCTCGGCCTCGTCCGCGGCTCGGCGATCAACTCCGACGGCGCCTCGAACGGGCTCACCGCCCCCAGCGGACCCGCCCAGCAGCGCGTGATCACCCGCGCGCTGGCCGCGGCCGGGCTCGCCGCGCACGAGGTCGACGTCGTGGAGACCCACGGCACCGGCACCCGGCTCGGTGACCCGATCGAGGCCCAGGCGCTGCTGGCCACCTACGGCCGCGAGCGCGAGCACCCCCTGCTGCTCGGCGCGGTGAAGTCCCACCTGGGCCACACCCAGGCGGCCTCCGGCGTCGCCGGGGTGATCGCGACGGTCATGGCGATGCAGCACGGCACCGTGCCCGGCTCGCTGCACGCGGACACCCCGACCTCGCGGGTGGACTGGTCCTCCGGCGCGGTCCGGCTGGTGCCCGCTCCGCAGGCATGGCCGGAGACCGGCCGCCCCCGCCGGGCCGCGGTCTCCTCGTTCGGCGCCAGCGGCACCAACGCCCACGTCGTGCTGGAACAGGTCGAGCCACAGCCTCCCGCACCCGCCCCGGAGGCGCCGGTGGCCCGCACCCTGCTCCCGGTGCCGGTCTCGGCCCGCACACCCGCGGCGCTGCGGGCCCGCGCGTCCGCGCTGCGCGCCGTCGCCGCCCGCGACGGCGCCGTCCCGGCCGACATCGCGTTCTCCGCCGCGACCGGGCGGGCCGCGTTCGAGCACCGCGCGGTGGTGCTCGCCGCCGACCGCGGGGCACTGCTCGACGGCCTCGACGCGCTGGCCACCGGGTCCCCGGCCCGGCACGTCGTGACCGGCGAGGTCACCCGCACCGGCCGGCTCGCGATGGTCTTCCCCGGCCAGGGCGCGCTGCGCCCCGGCGCCGGACGCGAGCTGCACGCCCGGTTCGAGGTCTTCGCCGACGCGTTCGACGCGGTCCTCGACCGGATGCCCGACGGCGTCCGCGACGCCCTCTGGGGCGACGACCCGGACGCGCTCGCCGAGACCGGCGTCGCCCAGCCCGCGCTGTTCGCGGTCGGGGTGGCGCTGTACCGGCTGGTCGAGTCCTGGGGGGTCATCCCGGACCTGCTGGCCGGGCACTCGGTCGGCGAGCTCGCCGCCGCCCACGTGGCCGGCGTGCTCGACCTCGACGACGCCTGCACCCTGGTCTCGGCCCGGGCGCGGCTCATGCAGGCACTGCCCCGCGGCGGCACGATGGTCGCGGTCCGCGCCGGCGAGGACGAGGTGCGCGCGCACCTCACCGGTGACCCGGCGGACACCGTCGCGGTCGCCGCGGTCAACGGTCCGGAGTCGGTCGTGCTGGCCGGCCCCCGGGAGGCGGTCCTCGCCGTCGCCGGCCGCTGGCGGCACCGCGAGCTGGTCGTGTCCCACGCGTTCCACTCGGCACTGATGGACCCGGTGCTCGAGGAGTTCGGCGCCGTCGCCGCGTCGCTGACCTGGAACCGGCCCCGCATCCCGGTCGTCACCGCCGACGGCACCGGTACCGGGCCGGTGCACACCCCCGCCCACTGGGTGGCCCACGTCCGCGACACCGTCCGGTTCGCCGACGCCGCCGCGACCCTCGCCGCGCGTGGTGCCCGCACCGTGCTCGAGCTCGGGCCGGACGCGTCGCTGTCGTCGCTGATCGGCGAGCTCGGCACCGGCGCGGCCACCGACCCGGTCGCGGTCCCGGCGCTGCGCCGCGACCACGACGAGGAGGAGTCCCTGCTCGGCGCGCTCGCCCGGCTGCACGTGCGCGGCGCCGCCGTCGACTGGGCCGGTGTCTTCGCCGGGGTCCCGGCCCGGCGCGTCGACCTGCCCACCTACCCGTTCCAGCGCGAGCGCTACTGGAGCACCACCGCGGCGACCCCCGCATCGGCCGCCCGGCCCGGCCCGGACGACGGCGCCGGGGACGAGCTGTGGGACCTGCTCTCCGGCGACCACGCCACGGACGAGCTCGACGTCGACGCCGATGCCCTCGCCGAGGTCCTGCCCGGCCTGCTGGGCTGGCGGGAACGCCGCCGGGAGGCCGACGCGCTCGACGCGGTTCGGCACCGGATCGGCTGGCGGCCGGTGACCGGCCGCGACCCGGTCCCCGGCGGGCCCTGGCTCGTCGTCGGGGACCCCGCGGGCCCGGACGCCGGGCTGGTCGCGGACCTGGCCGCGGCCACCGGGATCGAGCCGGTGTGGACCTCGGTCACCGCGGACGCGGACCGCACCGAGGTGGCCGGTCTGGTCGCCGCGACCGGAGCCGCAACCGAGGCCGCGACCCTGCATGGTGTCCTCGCCCTGCCCGGCCCGGCCGACCCGCACGGTGGGCCGGCCGCGGCCGCCCGGGTCACGACGCTGCTGCAGGGGCTGGGCGACGCCGGGGTCACCGCACCGCTGTGGGTGCTGACCCGCGGCGCGGTCTCGGTCGCCGCCGACGACCCGGTCGGGGACGACCTCGGTGCCGCCGCCGTCTGGGGCCTGGGCCGGGTCGCGGCCATGGAGTACCCGGACCGGTGGGGCGGCCTGGTCGACCTCGGGCCCGCCACCGACGCCCGGACCGTGCGCGGCCTCGCCGCCGCGCTCACCGGCCGGGACGGCGAGGACCAGCTCGCGGTCCGCCCGCACGGCCTGTACGGGCGGCGGCTGCTGCCCGCACCCGCGCCGCGTCCCGCCACGACGTGGGAGCCGCGGGGGACCGTGCTGGTCACCGGCGGGACCGGCGCACTGGGCGGGCACGTGGCCCGCGACCTGGCCCGGGCCGGTGCCCGCCGGCTGGTGCTGCTGAGCCGCCGCGGCCCGGACGCCCCGGGCGCCGCGGAGCTGACCGCGGAGCTGGCCGGGCTCGGCGCGCACGCCGAGGTCGTCGCCGGCGACGCGGCGGACCGCGATCGGCTGGCCGCGGTGCTCGCCACGATCCCGGACGAGCACCCGCTCACCGGGGTCGTCCACGCCTCCGGTGTGCTCGACGACGGCGTCCTCGACCGGCTCACCCCCGACCGGTTCACCGAGGTGTTCCACGCCAAGGTCGCCCCGGCGCTGCTGCTCGACGAGCTCACCGGCGACCTGGACGCCTTCGTGCTGTTCTCCTCGGCGTCCTCGGCGGTCGGGAACCCCGGCCAGGCCAACTACGCCGCGGCCAACGCGGTGCTCGACGCGCTCGCCGCCCGCAGGCGGGCCCGCGGCGCCGCGGGCACCTCGATCGCCTGGGGTGCCTGGGCGGGCGGGGGCATGGCGCAGGGCGCCGACGCGACCGAGCACGCCCGCCGGGCCGGGCTCGGTGCGCTCGACCCCGGCCGGGCCTGCACCGTGCTGCGCCAGCTCGTCGCCGAGGGCGCCGACAACGCGGTCGTCGTCGCGGTGGAGGGGCCGGCGGCGCCCGGCCCCCGGGCCACGGCGCTGCTGCGGGACATGCCCGGCGCCGACACGGCCGCCGGGCGCGGCACGGACCCGGGAGCCCCACCGGTGGACGCGCTGCGCGAGCAGGTGCTGGCGCTGCCCGCGGCGGCCCGGCTCGACACGGTGCTCCGGACGGTCCGCGAGATCGCGGCCGGCGTGCTCGGCCGCGACGACGCCGACGGGGTCGGCGCCGACCGGCCCTTCCGGGACCTCGGCTTCGACTCGCTGGCCACCGTCGAGATGCGCAACCGGCTCTCGGCGGCGACCGGCCTGACGCTGCCCGCGACGCTGGTGTTCGACCACCCGACACCGCAGGCACTCGCCGAGCACGTGCTCGCCGGACTGACCGGCGACACGTCCGGCACCGCGGTGCCGGACGCCGACGGCGTGGCCGAGACGGCGGTGCGGGCCGCCCTCACCGGGCTCCCGCTGGAGCGGTTGCGCGACGCCGGGCTGCTCGACGCCCTGCTCGCGCTGGCCGCCGACGGCACGCCCGGTCACGCCGACCCCCGGGGCGACGGCGACGGCAACGGCCACCCCCGGGGCCACGGCAACGGCAACGGCCATGGCAACGGCAGTGGCAACGGCGATGGCAACGGCCACACCCCGACCGGGGCCGACGGCTCCGGAACCGACCCCGAGATCGACTCGATGTCCGTGGACGACCTGGTACGGGCCGCACTCGACGACCTGTCCGACCCGTCGCAGAACTGATGGAGCTGACCTGATGAGCACCCCCTCGGAGAAGGTCGTCGTCGCCCTGCGGGCATCGATCAAGGAGACCGAGCGGCTCCGCCGGCAGAACCGGGACCTGCGGGCGGCGTCGAACGAGCCCGTCGCGATCGTCGCCATGGGCTGCCGCTTCCCGGGCGGTGTCACCGACCCGGACGAGCTCTGGCAGCTCGTCGACTCCGGCCGCGACGCCGTGGGCGGGTTCCCCACCGACCGCAACTGGGACCTCGACGCCCTGCACGCCGGGACCGTCGACGACCGCGGCACCGAGGTCAGCCTGCAGGGCGGGTTCCTCGACGGGGTCGCCGACTTCGACCCCGGCTTCTTCGGGATCTCCCCGCGCGAGGCGGTCACCATGGACCCGCAGCAGCGGCTGCTGCTGGAGCTGGCCTGGGAGACCTTCGAACGCGCCGGGCTGGACCCGTCCACGCTGCGCGGCAGCCGCACCGGCGTCTACGTGGGCACCAACGGCCAGGACTACGCGCACCTGCTCATCCGCTCGATGGACGACGCCACCGGCGACATCGGTACCGGCATCGCCGCCGGCGCCGTCTCCGGGCGGCTGTCCTACGAGCTCGGCCTTGAGGGCCCCACGGTCACCGTGGACACCGCCTGCTCGTCGTCGCTGGTGTCGATGCACCTGGCGGCGCAGGCGCTGCGGGCCGGTGAGTGCGGTCTCGCGCTCGCCGGCGGCGTCAACGTGATGGCGACCCCCGGCTCACTGGTCGAGTTCAGCCGCCAGGGCGGGCTGGCCCGTGACGGACGCTGCCGCTCCTTCTCCGACGACGCCGACGGCACCGGCTGGGCCGAGGGCGCCGGACTCGTCCTGCTGGAGCGGCTGTCCGACGCACGCGCGCACGGGCACCCGGTGCTCGCGGTGCTGCGCGGGTCCGCGGTCAACTCCGACGGCGCCTCCAACGGCTTCACCGCGCCCAGCGGGCGGGCCCAGCAGCGGGTCATCCGCGCGGCGCTGGAGCGGGCCGGTCTCGGGCCGGGCGAGGTCGACGTCGTCGAGGCGCACGGCACCGGCACGGTGCTCGGCGACCCGATCGAGGCCGGCGCGCTGTTGGCCACCTACGGCCGCGACCGCGAGCACCCGCTGCTGCTCGGCTCGGTCAAGTCGAACCTCGGCCACGCCCAGGCCGCGGCCGGGGTCGCCGGCGTGATCAAGATGGTGCAGGCCGTCCGGCACGGCGTCGCGCCGCAGACCCTGCACGTCACCCGGCCCAGCACCCGGGTGGAGTGGACCGAGGGGATCCAGCTGCTCGACCGGGCCCGGCCGTGGCCGGAGACCGGGCGGCCCCGGCGCGCCGCCGTCTCCTCGTTCGGGGTGAGCGGCACCAACGCCCACCTCGTCCTCGAACAGGCTCCCGAGCCTGAGCCCCCCGCGCAGGACGCACCCCGCCACCCGGACGCGGCCACCCCGCCGTGGCTGCTGTCCGCGCGCCGCTCCGAGGCGCTGGCCGGTCAGGCCCGGCGGCTGCTCGACCACCTCGACGCCCGCCCCGGTGTCCGCCCGCTCGACGTCGCCTGCGCCCTGGCCACCACCCGCACCGCGTTCGAGCACCGGCTCGCCGTCGCCGACCGCGACGCCCTCGCCGCCTGGCTGGACGGCGCCCCCACCCCCGGGACCTGCACCGGCACGGTCACCGGCAGGCCCAGGACGGCGCTGCTGTTCTCCGGGCAGGGCTCGCAGCGTGCCGGAATGGGCTCCGGTCTGGCCCGGCGCTTCCCCGTCTTCGCCGACGCCCTCGCCGAGGTGCTCGACGAGCTCGGCCTGCCCGCCGACGCCCTGGACACCGTCTCCGACGACACCGGGTCGGCGCAGCCCGCGCTGTTCGCCTTCCACGTGGCCCTGTACCGGCTGCTGGGCTCGCTCGGTGTCGTCCCGGACATGGTCGGTGGGCACTCGGTCGGCGAGATCGCCGCCGCACACGTCGCGGGGGTGTTCCCGCTGGCCGACGCCTGCCGGCTGGTCTCCGCCCGCGCCGCGCTGATGGCCGCGCTCCCGCCCGGCGGCGCCATGATCGCGGTCGAGGCCACCGAGGACCAGGTGCGACCGCTGCTGACCCCCGGGGTGGCGATCGCCGCGGTGAACGGCCCGTCCGCGGTCGTGCTGTCCGGCGCGGAGGACGAGGTCGTCGCGATCGCGGGCGGGTTCCGGCACACCCGCCTGCCGGTCTCGCACGCGTTCCACTCGCCCCTGATGGACCCGGTCCTCGACCGGTTCCGGTCGGTCGCCGAGAGCCTGACCTACCGGCGGCCGACGCTGCCGGTGGTGTCCAACCTGACCGGTGGCCTCGTCGGCGCTGAGCTGTGCGACCCGCAGTACTGGGTGCGGCACCTGCGCGGCACCGTCCGCTTCGCCGACGGACTGGCCGCGCTCGCCGCGGCCGGGGCCGGGGTGTTCGTCGAGGCCGGGCCGAGCGGTGCGCTCACCGCGAGCGCCGCGGGCACCGCCGAGCTGGTGCCCACCCTGCGCCGCACCGGCGCCGAGGAGCCCGCGCTGCTGGCCGCCCTGGGCCGGCTGCACACCGCCGGGGTCCCCGTCGACTGGGCGGCGGTCCACGAGGGCACCGGCGCCCGGCCGGTCGACCTCCCGGTCTACGCGTTCGCGCACAGCCGGTTCTGGCCCGAGGTGTCGGTGCGGGTCGCCGACGCCGCCGGCCTCGGCGTGTCCCCGGCCGGGCACCCGCTGCTGGGGGCGGTCACCACCGTCGCCGGGTCCGACGAGGTGCTGCTCACCGGGTCGCTGTCGACCGCCACCCACCCGTGGCTGGCCTCGGCCGACGGTCCCGGGCTGCTCCCCGCCACCGCCGTGCTGGAGCTCGCGCTGCACGCCGCGCACACCGTCGGGGCCGCCGGCGTGGCGGAGCTGACCGTCGACCCGCCGCTGCACCTGCCCGCGGGCACCGCGATGCGGCTGCAGCTGCGCGTCGGTCCGCCGGACGCCGACGGGAACCGCCCGCTGCACCTGCACGCCCGCCCGGACGACGGCACCGAGGGCCCCTGGACCCGGCACGCCACCGGCACCCTCGCCGCGCCCGGAACCACCGGCCCGGCCGCGACCACCGACACCGCGTGGCCTCCGGCCGGTGCCGTCGTCACCGACCTCGCCCCGGCCGTCGACGAGCTCGCCGCGGCCGGGCTGCCCGCCGCGCCCGTCTTCGCCGGTGTGCGGTCGGTCTGGCGCCGCGACGACGACCTGTTCGCCGAGATCGCGCTGCCCGAGCAGGACGGCGACGCCTGGGGCCTGCACCCGGCGCTGCTGGAGGCCGCGCTGCACCCGGTCGTCCTCGACGGCCCCACCGCGCTGGCCCCCGTCACCTGGCGGGACGTGCGGCTGCACGCCGCGGGCGCGTCGGTGCTGCGGGTCCGCATCACCCGGGACCGCACCGCCGGCACCGACGGCACCGCCACAGCCGCCACCGCGGTACTGCTGGCCGCCACCGACGTCACCGGCGCGGCGGTGCTCACCACCGGCCCGGTGACGCTGGGCCCGGCGCCGCGCCCGGACTCCGCGACCACCGCCGCGCACGACGCGGCGGGGCTGCTGCTGCGCACCGACTGGGTGCCGGTCGAGCTCCCCGCCGCCGGCCCGACGGTGCCCGATCCCACGGTGCTCGATCCCACCGTGCTCGACCTCACCGGCGACCCCTCTGCCGGCGCCGCCGGGGTGCACGCGCTCACCGCGCGGGCGCTGGCGGCGGTCCAGGCCCACCTCGCCGCGGACGGCGACGACACCCGCGCCGGCGGGGGAGCCCTGCTGGTCCGCACCCACGGTGCCACCGGCGGCGACGACCCGGCCGCCGCGGGCGCCTGCGGACTCCTGCGCTCGGCCCAGACCGAGAACCCCGGCCGCATCCTGCTCGTCGACACCGACGACAGCCCCGCCTCCGCCGCGCTGCTGCCCCGGCTGCCCGCGCTGCTCGCGGCGGGGGAGACGGCCGTCGCCGTCCGGGACGGGGCCGTCCGCGCCCCGCGGCTGGTCCCCGCACCCGCTCCCGCGGGCTCCGGCAGCGGACGGCCGTGGGACCCCGAGGGCACCGTCCTGCTCACCGGCGGCACCGGCGGGCTCGGCGCCGAACTCGCCCGTCACCTCGTCGCGGGCGGGGCCCGCCACCTCACCCTGCTCAGCCGCCGCGGGGACGGGGCCCCCGGCGCCGCCGACCTCGTCACCGAGCTGGAGCAGGCGGGCGCGCGGATCGTCGTGCACGCGTGCGACGTCGCCGACCGGGCCGCGCTCGCCGCGGTCGTCGACGGGCTGGAGCGCCCCCTCACCGCGGTGGTGCACGCCGCGGGCGTCCTCGACGACGGTGTCGTCGCCGCCCTCACCCCGGAGCGGCTCGACGCGGTGCTCGCCCCCAAGGTCGACGCCGCCTGGCACCTGCACGAGCTCACCGCCGACCTCGACCCGGCCGCGTTCGTGCTCTACTCCTCGGTCTCGGGCATGCTCGGCGCCCCCGGCCAGGGCAACTACGCAGCCGCCAACAGCGCCCTCGACGCGCTCGCCGCGCACCGCCGCGGACACGGCCTGCCCGCCGTCTCACTGGCCTGGGGGGCCTGGGCGCAGGACGCGGGCATGACCGCCACCCTCGCCGACACCCGCCGGATCACCGCGGCCGGCGCCCCGATGCTGAGCGTCGAGCAGGGCCTCGCCGCGTTCGACGCGGCCCTGCGCCTCGACGAGCCGGTCCTCGCGGTCCTGCCGCGCGCCCTCGCCGCGCCGGCACCGACCGGGGCGGTGCCCGCGCTGCTGCGCGTGCTCGCCGGGACCGGACGCCGCCGCGCCGCCGACGGCCGCGGCGGCACCGCGCACGACTGGGCCGACCGGCTCGCCGGACTCGATCCCGAGGACCGGGCCGACCGGCTCACCGCGCTGGTCCGCGACGCCGCCGCGGCGGTCCTGGGCTACGACTCGTCCGCCGCGATCACCGACGACGCCGAGTTCCGCCGCCTGGGCGTCGACTCGCTCACCGCGCTGGAGCTGCGCAACCACCTCGCCGCCGCGACCGGGCTGACCCTGCCCTCGACGCTGGTGTTCGACCACCCGACCCCACGTGCGGTCGCCGCGCTGCTGCTCGAGGAGATCCTCGGCGCCACCTCCGCCACCCCGGCCACCGTCGTCCGCACCGCCGACGGTGCGGACCCCGTCGTCGTCGTCGGGATGGGCTGCCGCTTCCCCGGCGGCGTGCGTTCGCCCGAGGAGCTGTGGGAGCTGCTCGCACAGGGCCGCGACGTCGTCACCGGGTTCCCCACCGACCGCGGGTGGGCCGACGGCCCGCTCGCCGGGGTCGAGGGCCGTGGTGGGTTCCTCGACAGCGCCACCACCTTCGACCCGGCGGTGTTCGGGATCTCCCCGCGCGAGGCGACCGCGATGGACCCGCAGCAGCGCCAGTTGCTGGAGGTCACCTGGGAGTCCCTGGAGCGGGCCGGCATCGACGCGGCCTCGCTGCGCGGCAGCGCCACCGGGGTCTGGGTCGGCACCAACGGCCAGGACTACACGCACCTGGTCGTGCAGTCCGACCAGGACGTCGAGGGACACGCCAGCACCGGGCTGGCCGCCGCGGTCATGTCCGGGCGGCTGTCGTACACCTTCGGTCTGGAGGGGCCCTCGCTGACCGTCGACACGGCCTGCTCGTCGTCGCTGGTCGCGCTGCACCTCGCCGTCCGGTCGCTGCGCAGCGGCGAGACCTCCCTCGCCCTCGCCGGCGGCGTCACCGTGATGTCGACGCCGATGAACTTCGTCGGGTTCGACGCCCAGGGCGGACTGTCCCCGGACGGTCGCTGCCGCGCCTTCTCCGACGACGCGTCCGGCACCGGCTGGTCCGAGGGGGCGGGCATGCTGGTCCTGGAGCGGCTGTCCGACGCCCGCGCGCACGGACATCCGGTGCTCGCCGTGCTGCGCGGGACCGCCCTCAACTCCGACGGTGCCTCCAACGGGCTCACCGCCCCCAACGGGCCCGCCCAGCAGCGCGTCATCCGCGCCGCCCTGGCCGACGCCGGGCTCGCCCCGGCCGAGGTCGACGCCGTCGAGGCACACGGCACCGGGACGGTGCTCGGCGACCCGATCGAGGCCCAGGCCCTGATCGCCACCTACGGCCGGGACCGCGAGCACCCGCTGCTGCTCGGCACCGTGAAGTCCAACCTCGGCCACACCCAGGGCGCCGCCGGCGTCGCCGGAATGATCAAGTCGGTGCTGGCGCTGCAGCACGCCGAGCTGCCCGCCACCCTGCACGTCGCCGCACCCACCGGGCACGTCGACTGGGCCGACGGCGCGGTGTCGCTGCTCACCGGACACACGCCGTGGCCCTCGACCGGGCGTCCGCGCCGGATCGGCGTCTCCTCCTTCGGGCTGTCCGGGACCAACGCGCACGTCCTGGTCGAGCAGGCCCCGCCGGAGACGCTGCCGGAGACACCGCCCGAGGCGGCGCCCGCCCCCGACGTGGTGCCCGCGGTCGTGCCGTGGCCGCTGTCGGCCGCCGACGACGAGACCCTCGACGCGCTCGCCGCGCGGGTGACCGCCGCGGGCACCGACCCGCTGGACACCGGCCTGACCCTCGCCACCCGCCGCACCCGCCTGGACCGGCGCGCCGTGCTGCTGGCCGGCCGCGACGGGGCGGCCGCACCCGTCGAGGTCGCCCGCGGCACCGCGGGCGGCGGGCGCCCGGCGCTGCTGTTCTCCGGGCAGGGCGCCCAGCGCCCCGGGATGGGTCGCGAGCTCCACGCCCGCTTCCCGGTGTTCGCCGCGGCCCTCGACGAGGCCCTGGCGGTCCTCGACCCACGGGTGCGCGAGGTCATGTGGGGCACCGACGCCGACGCACTGGCCGACACCGCGGTCACCCAGCCGGCGCTGTTCGCGGTGGAGACCGCGCTGTACCGGCTGCTGGAGTCCTTCGGGGTCCGCCCGGTCGCCGTCGGTGGCCACTCGGTCGGCGAGATCACCGCGGCCCACGTCGCGGGTGTGCTCTCGCTCGCCGACGCCGCCGCCCTGGTCACCGCCCGCGCCACGCTCATGGCGGAGCTGCCCGCGGGGGGCGTGATGGTGGCGCTGCGGGTCACCGAGGACGCCGCCCGGGCCGCGCTGGCGGCCGCGGGCACCGCACTCGTCGACGTCGCGGCCGTGAACGGACCCCGTTCGGTGGTGCTCTCCGGCGAGGCCGCCGCCGTCGAGGCGGTCCGCGTCCGGCTCGGCGTCGAGGGCACCCGGCTGCCGGTGTCGCACGCGTTCCACTCGCCGCTGGTCGATCCGGTGCTGGAGCGGTTCGCCGGCGTCGTCGCCGGGCTGCGCCTGTCCGCGCCGCGGATCCCGGTGCTGTCCGGGACCGGCGGTGCCCTCGCCGGGGACGAGATCACCGACCCCGCCCACTGGGTGAGGCACGTGCGGGCCACGGTGCGGTTCGCCGACGTCGTCGACGCCGCGCGCGCCGCCGGGGCGGACACGCTGCTGGAGGTCGGTCCGGACGCCGTGCTGGCACCGTTGGCCGACGGGATCGTCCCGACGCTGCGCCGCGACCGGGACGAGGAGACCGCGCTCGCCACCGCGCTCGCCCGGCTCCACGTGGCGGGCGTGCCGGTGCGGTGGGGCCCGTGGTTCGACGGGACCGCGGCCCGGCCGGTGGACCTGCCGGTCTACCCGTTCCGCCGGGACCGGTACTGGCTCGACCCCGCCGCCCGCGCCACCGGCGCCGACCCGGGGGAGTCCGCGTTCTGGGCCGCCGTCGAGCAGGGCGACCTGGAGTCGCTGGCCGCCACCCTCGACCTCGACGACGACGCGGTCTCCGCGGTCGTCCCGGCGCTGTCGGCCTGGCGGCGGCGCCGCCGCACCGAGGGCGCCGTCGACGCCGTCCGGTTCCGCGAGACCTGGGAGCCGGTCACTCCCGCCGCCCCCGCGCGACCGGGCCGGGTCCTGCTGGTCGCCCGGACCGCCGACCCCGGCACCGATCCCGACACCGCCGCCGTGGCCGCGGCGCTGCGCGACGCCGGTGCGACGGTGGCCGGGCCGGTCGCCGTCGACGACGTGGCGCTCGCCGACCGCGGCGCGCTGGCCGCCCTGGTCGGCTCGGCCGGGTCCGGCGCGGACCGCGTCGTGTCCCTGCTCGGACTGCACCCCGACACCCACAGCGCGCTCACCGGCACCCTCACCCTCGTCCAGGCCCTCGGCGACGCCGGTGTCGACGCGCCGCTGTGGACACTCACCCGCGGCGCCGTCGGCACCGGTGGCGCCGACCCCGCTCCGGTCCCTGAGCGCGCCGCGCTCTGGGGGCTCGGCCGGGTCGCGGCGCTCGAGCACCCCACCCGCTGGGCCGGGCTCGCCGACCTGCCCACCGACCTCGACGGCCGGGCCGCCCGCCGGCTCGTCGCCGTCCTCACCGGTGCGGGTGAAGAGGACCAGGTCGCGGTGCGCGACAACGGCGTGCTGGGGCGGCGGCTGGTCACCTACCCGGTCGGCGCCACCGCCGAGGCCCCGGCTCCCGGCTGCGTCCTGGTCACCGGCGGCACCGGTGCGCTCGGCGCGCACGTGGCCCGTGACCTCGCCCGTCGCGGCACCCGCCGGCTGGTGCTGCTTGGCCGCCGCGGCCCCGACGCCGCCGGAGCGGCCGAGCTGTCCGCCGAGCTGACCGCGCTCGGCGCCGAGCCGGTCCTGGTCGCCGCCGACGTCACCGACCGCGACGCACTGGCCCGCGTACTCGACGCACACCCCGTCGACGGCGTCGTGCACGCCGCGGGTGTCCTCGACGACGGCGCGCTCGACTCCCTGACCCCGGACCGGTTCGACACGGTGTGGCGGACCAAGGTCACCGCCGCGCGGCTGCTCGACGAGCTGACCCGGGACCACCCGGTCGCGCTGTTCGTCCTGTTCTCCTCGGTCGCCGGCGCGGTCGGCAACCCCGGCCAGGGCAACTACGCCGCCGCCAACGCCGCCCTGGACGCGCTCGCGGCGGCCCGCCGCGCCGACGGCCTGCCGGCGGTGTCGGTGGCCTGGGGGGCATGGGCCGGCGACGGCATGGCCGCCGGCGACGACGCGGACCGGGCCCGTCGCCGCTCCGGCTCCACCGCGCTCGACCCGGCGCTGGCCCTGTCCGCGCTGTGGCGCTCGGCCGACGGCCCGGCCGCCGCCCCGGTGGTCGCCGAGCTGGCCCGCCCCCAGCTGCTCACCTCGCTGCTGTCGCTGCGCCCGTCGCCGCTGCTGTCGGCGCTGCCCGGCGCCCGGGCCGCCGCGGACGCGGCCGCCGGGACACCGAGCGGGCCGGCGGGGAGCTGCGCGCCCGGCTGTCCGGGCTGCGCGGCACCGACCGGATCGAGCCGGTCCTGGACCTGGTGCGCGCCACCGCCGCCGCCGTGCTCGGCCACACCGGGACCGACCGGATCCCCGCCGAGCGCCCGTTCCGTGACCTCGGGATCGACTCGCTCACCGCGGTGGAGCTGCGCGACCGGCTCGCCGCCGTCACCGGGCTCGCCGTGCCCGCCGCGCTGGTGTTCGACCACCCCACCCCGCGGGCGGTGGCCCGGCACCTGCTCGACGAGCTCGACCCGGCCGGTGACGCTGCCGATGACGCCGCCGCCCCGACCACGTCCGTGGCCGGCCCGGACGACCGGAACGACCCGGTCGTCGTCGTCGGCGCCGCCTGCCGGTTCCCCGGCGGCATCGCCTCGCCCGAAGACCTCTGGACCGTCCTCGCCGAGGGCCGCGACGTGATCGGCCCGTTCCCCACCGACCGCGGCTGGGACCTCACGGCGCTGGCCGGCGACGGTCCCGGCGCCAGCGCGACCGCCCGGGGCGGGTTCCTCGACGGCGTCGCCGACTTCGACGCCGCGTTCTTCGACATCTCCCCGCGCGAGGCGCTCGCCATGGACCCCCAGCAGCGGCTGCTGCTGGAGACGTCCTGGGAGTCCCTGGAGCGCTCCGGCACCGAACCGACGAGCCTGCGCGGATCCCGGACCGGGGTGTTCGTGGGCACCAACGGGCAGGACTACCAGCGCGTCGTCCTCGGCTCCCGGGAGGACCTGGAGGGCCACGCCGGCACCGGGCTGGCCGCCAGCGTCATCTCCGGGCGCCTGTCCTACGCGCTCGGGCTGGAGGGGCCCGCCGTCACCGTCGACACCGCGTGCTCCTCGGCGCTGGTCGCGCTGCACCTCGCCGCCCAGGCGCTGCGGGCCGGCGAGTGCGACCGTGCCCTGGTCGGCGGGGTCACCGTGATGGCCACCCCGACCTCGTTCGGCGGGTTCTCCCGGCAGGGCGGGCTCGCCGCCGACGGCCGCGTGAAGGCCTTCTCCCACGACGCCGACGGCACCGCCTGGTCCGAGGGCGCGGCCGTGGTCGTCGTGGAGCGGCTCTCCGAGGCCCGCCGGCACGGCCATCCCGTGCTCGCGGTGCTCCGCGGCTCGGCGGTCAACTCCGACGGCGCCTCCAACGGGCTCACCGCGCCGAACGGGCCGTCCCAGCAGCGGGTCATCCGGGCCGCGCTCGCCGCGGCCGGGCTCGACGCCGCCGACGTCGACGTCGTCGAGGCGCACGGCACCGGCACCGCACTCGGCGACCCGATCGAGGCGCAGGCACTGCTGGCCACCTACGGCCGCGCCGACCGCGACGCGCCGTTGCGGCTCGGCTCGGTGAAGTCGAACATGGGCCACACCCAGGCCGCCGCCGGCATGGCCGGGCTGCTCAAGATCGTCCTCGCGATGCGGCACGGGAAACTGCCCCGCACCCTGCACGTCGAGCGACCCACCGGCCGGGTGGACTGGGCCGACCGGATCGCGCTGCTCACCGAGCCGCTCCCGTGGCCAGCCGGCGGACGCACCCGCCGCGCCGGGCTCTCCTCGTTCGGCATCAGCGGCACCAACGCGCACGTGGTGCTGGAGGAGCCGCCGCCCGGGGAACCGGCTCCGGCCCGCCCCGGGCCGGAGGACGCGCTCGTCCCGTGGCCGGTCTCCGCCCGCAGCGCGCGCTCCCTGCAGGAGCGGGTCGCGCAGCTGCACGCCCTCGACCCGGCCGGCCCCGGCGCCCGGTCCGACATCGGCGCCGCGCTGGCCGCCACCCGGGCGGTGCACGAGCACCGCGCCGTGTTCGCCGCGGGCCCGGACGGTCTCACCGAGCTGGCCAGCGGCGTCGCCGGGGAGCCGGGCACCGCGGTCCTGTTCTCCGGGCAGGGCAGCGTCCGGCTCGGTGCGGGCCGCGAGCTGCACGCCCGCTTCGACGTCTTCGCCGACGCCTTCGACGCCTGTGCCGCCGAACTGGACCGCCACCTCGACCGTCCGCTGCGCGAGGTGCTCTGGGGCGAGGACCCCGCGCTGCTCGAACGCACCCGCTACGCCCAGCCCGCCCTGTTCGCCGTCGGCGTGGCCTCGTTCCGGCTGGTCACCGCGCTCGGCGTGCGGCCCCGGCACGTCGCGGGGCACTCGATCGGCGAGATCACCGCCGCCCACGTCGCCGGGATGCTGTCGCTGCCCGACGCCGCCCGCCTGGTCACCGCCCGCGGCGCGCTGATGGACGCGCTGCCCGAGGGCGGCACGATGGTCGCCGTCCGGGCGACCGAGGCCGACGCCCTCGCGGCGCTGCGCGACGGCGTGTCGCTGGCCGCGGTGAACGCGCCCGGTTCCGTAGTGCTGTCCGGGGACGCCGACACCGTGGCGGAGGTCGCCGCCGGGCTGGGGGAGACCACCCCGCTGCGGGTCGGGCACGCCTTCCACTCCGCACGGATGGACCCGGTGCTCGACGACCTCGACGCGGTCGCCGCCGGGCTGGAGCTCACCGAGCCGCAGATCGGTCTGGTGTCCACCCTGACCGGTGGTCCCGCCGGCCCCGACGAGCTCGGCGCGCCCGACCACTGGTCCCGGCACGCCCGTGGGACCGTCCGGTTCTCCGACGCACTGGCCACGCTGGCCGCCGCGGGAGCCACCGCGTTCCTGGAGCTCGGTCCGGACACCGCGCTGTCCGGGCTGGTCCCCGCGACGGTGCCGGACGCCGTCGCCGTCCCGCTCCTGCGGCGGGACCACGACGAGCTCCGCACCGCCGCGACCGCGCTGGCCCGGCTCCACACCGCAGGCGCCGACGTCGACTGGACCGCCTGGTTCGCCGGGTGCGGCACCCGGCCGGTGGAGCTCCCGACCTACCCGTTCGACCGTGCGCGGTACTGGCCCGCCGCCGCACCCACCGTCCGGCCCGGTGACGTCTCCGGGCTCGGTCTGGAGTCCCCGGGGCACCCGCTGCTCGGGGCGTCGGTCGCGATGGCCGGCTCCGAGGAGGTCGTGCTCACCGGACGGGTGTCGGCCGCGACCCTGCCGTGGCTGGCCGACCACGTCGTTGGTGGGTCG
Source organism: Pseudonocardia sp. Ae717_Ps2 (assembly GCF_001932475.1). Taxonomy (NCBI): domain Bacteria; kingdom Bacillati; phylum Actinomycetota; class Actinomycetes; order Pseudonocardiales; family Pseudonocardiaceae; genus Pseudonocardia; species Pseudonocardia sp. Ae717_Ps2. The sequence continues at coordinate 3,337,294 of NZ_MCIS01000001.1, read as the reverse complement.
GTGCTGTTCCCCGGCACCGGCTTCCTCGAGCTGGCGCTGCGGGCCGGGGACCTCGTCGGCTGCGAGCGGGTCGGTGAGCTGACCCTCGCCGTGCCGCTGGTCGTCCCGGACGGCGGGGCGGCCGAGATCCAGGTCCGCGTCGGTGCCCCGGACGGCGGACGGCGCCCGCTGTCGGTCTGGGCCCGCGAGGCGGGCTCCGGTGACGACTGGACCGGCCACGCCGAGGGCACCCTGACCCCGCGCACCGGCACCGTCCCCGCACCCGTCGCCACGGCCTGGCCGCCGCCCGGGGCCGAGGAGCTCGACCCCGCCGCGTTCTACGACGGCACCGCCGCCGCAGGCGGCCTGGACTACGGCCCGGCGTTCCGCGGCGTCCGCGCCGCCTGGCGGGACGGCGAGGACGTCCTCGCCGAGATCGAGTCCGACCCCGTCACCGAGGACGCCGCGTTCTACGGGGTGCACCCGGCGCTGCTCGACGCCGCGCTGCACGCCGCGGCACTGCTCCCGGACGCACCCCGCGGGCTGCCGTTCGACTGGTCCGGAGTGACCCTGCACGCCACCGGTGCCCCGCTGCTGCGGGTGCGGGTCGTCCACGCCGGGGACGGCGCCGTCCGGGTCGAGGCAGCCGACGCGGCAGGGGACCCCGTGCTGTCGGTCGACGCGCTGGCCCTGCGCGAGCCCACCGCCCCGGCCGACCCGGCACGCACGCGCACCGCCGAGTCCCTGTTCCGGCCCGGGTGGACACCGCTGGACGTCCCGCCGGGGATGCCCGAGCCGGTGCGCTGGGCCCTGCACGGCCCGGACGTCCACGGGGTGGCCGACGCGCTCACCGCCGCGCTCGGCGCCCCCGTCGCCGACGGGGGGACGCCGGAGCTCGTGGTCGCCGGTGTGGCCGGTGGCGCGACCCCGGACGCGGTCCGCGCGAGCACCCACGCCGTGCTCGCGGTGCTGCAGGGCGCCGTCGCCGACCCGGACGGACCGCGCACGGTCTTCCTCACACGCGGTGCCGCGGGCGCGGGCGATCCGGTCACCGACCTCGCCGCCGCCGCCGCGACCGGTCTCGTCCGGTCCGCCCAGGCGGAGAACCCCGGCCGGTTCCTCGTCGTCGATCTGCCCGCCGACACCGTCGACGTGGCCGCCGAGGCCGCTGCGCCGCGGGTGCTCGCCGCGGCGCTCGCACGGGCCGACGAACAGCAGGTCGCCGTCCGCGGGACCGGGATCCTCGCCGCGCGGCTGGACCGGGCCCGGCCCGAGACCTCGGGACTGCTGCCCCCGGTGGGCGTCCCGTGGCGGCTCGACACCGCCGGCGGCGGCAGCCTGGCCGCGCTCACCCTCGCCCCCGCGCCCGACGCCGACGGCCCGCTCGGCGCCCGGGAGGTCCGGGTCGCGGTCCGCGCGGCCGGCCTGAACTCCCGGGACGTCCTCAACGCGCTGGGCATGTACCCGGGCGAGGCGGGCATGTTCGGCGCCGAGGCCGCCGGCGTGGTCGTCGCGACCGGGCCGGAGGTCACGTCGCTGGCGGTCGGCGACGCGGTCGCCGGCATGCTGTTCGGCGGGTTCGGCCCGCTCGGCACCGCCGACGAACGGCACCTCGCCCGGATCCCGGACGGCTGGTCGTTCGAGCGTGCCGCCTCGGTCCCGCTGGTGTTCCTCACCGCCTACCACGGCCTGGTCGACCTGGCGGGGGTCCGGCCGGGCGAGCGGGTCCTGGTGCACGCCGGTGCGGGTGGCGTCGGCATGGCGGCGATCCAGCTGGCCCACCACCTGGGTGCCGAGGTGTACGCCACCGCGAGCCCGGCCAAGCAGGACGTGCTGCGCTCGCTCGGCGTCGCCGACGACCACATCGCCTCCTCCCGCGACCTCGGCTTCGCGAGCGCGTTCGGCGGCGTCGACGTGGTCCTCAACGCGCTCGCCGGCGAGTTCGTCGACGCCTCGCTCGGGCTGCTCGGGCCCGGCGGCCGGTTCCTGGAGATGGGCAAGACCGACCTGCGCGACCCGGCCTCGCTGCCGGCCGACATCGTCTACCGGCCCTTCGACCTCGGTCAGGTCGACCCGGAGCGGATCCGGGAGATGCTCGACGCCCTGCTGGTGCTGTTCGCCGACGGTGCGATCGAGCCGCTCCCGACCCGCACCTGGGACGTGCGCCGGGCTCCCGAGGCGTTCCGGTTCATGAGCCGGGCCCAGCACGTCGGCAAGATCGTCCTCACCGTCCCGGCGGGGCCCGACCCGGACGGCACCGTGCTGATCACCGGCGGCACCGGCGGGCTGGCCGCCGAGCTGGCCCGGCACCTCGTCGACGGCGGCGCGCGGCACCTGACCCTGGTCAGCCGCCGCGGCCCGGACGCCCCCGGCGCGGCCGAGCTCGTCGCCGACCTGCGGGCGGGCGGGGCGCAGGTCGCGGTGCACGCCTGCGACGTCGCCGACCGCGACGCTCTCGCCGCGGTGCTCGCCGGTCTGGAACGGCCGCTGACCGCGGTGGTGCACGCGGCCGGGATCCTCGACGACGGCGTCGTCGGCTCGCTCACCCCGGAGCGGCTCGACCGCGTGCTCGCCCCCAAGGTCGACGCCGCCTGGCACCTGCACGAGCTGACCGCCGGGCTCGACCTCGCCGCGTTCGTCCTCTACTCCTCGGTCTCGGGGGTCATGGGCAGCGCCGGGCAGGGCAACTACGCCGCGGCCAACGGCTACCTCGACGCACTGGCCCAGCACCGCCGCGGGCTCGGGCTCCCCGCCGTCTCCCTGGCCTGGGGTGCCTGGGCGCCGACCACCGGCATGACCGCGGCGCTCGACGCCGCGGCCCTGGAACGGATGGAACGGTCCGGGATGCCGCCGCTGTCGCTCGAGCAGGGCCTCGCCCTCTACGACGCGGCCACCCTGGTCGACGACCCGGTCGTCGTCCCCGCCCGGGTCACCGCGGGCAGCGGTGCCGGACCGGCACCGGACGCCGCGACCGTGCCGCCGCTGCTGCGCGGCCTGGTCCGCACCCGGCGCACCGCCGCGGGCGGCGGGGACGGCCGCGCCAGGGACCGGCTCACCGGCCTCGCCGCCGACGACCGGCCGGACGCGGTCCGCGCCCTGGTCCGCGCCGAGACCGCGGCCGTGCTCGGACACGCCTCGCCCGAGGGCCTCGACGGCACCGCCGAGTTCCGCCAGCTCGGACTCGACTCGCTGACCGCGGTCGAGCTGCGGAACCGGCTCACCGCCGGCACCGGGCTGAGTCTGCCCGCCACGCTCGTCTTCGACTACCCGACACCCGACGCGCTCGCCGCGCACCTGCTCGGCGAGCTCTTCGGCGACCCGGACGCCCCCGCGGACACCTCGGCCGCCGCACCGGCCCGCGTCACCGATGACGACCCCGTCGTCGTGGTCGGGATGAGCTGCCGGTTCCCCGGCGGTGTCCGGTCCCCGGAGGACCTGTGGCAGCTCCTCGTGGAGGAGCGCGACGCCACCGGTCCGCTGCCCACCGACCGCGGCTGGGACCTCGCCGCGCTGGCCGGCCAGGGGCCGGGCTCCAGTGCGACGGCCCGCGGCGGCTTCCTCGACTCGATCGCCGAGTTCGACCCGGAGTTCTTCGGGATCTCCCCGCGCGAGGCGCTGTCGATGGACCCGCAGCAGCGGCTGGTGCTCGAGGCGTCCTGGGAGGCGTGCGAGCGCGCCGGGATCGACCCGACCGCCCTGCGCGGCACCCCGACCGGGGTGTTCGTCGGCACCGGCGGCGCCGAGTACGCGCACCTGCTGTTCGGCTCGCCGGAGAGCATGGAGGGCTACTCCGGGACCGGCACCTCGGCCAGCGTCACCTCCGGCCGGGTGGCCTACGCCCTGGGCCTGGAGGGCCCCGCGATGACCGTCGACACTGCGTGCTCCTCGGCGCTGGTGGCGCTGCACCTCGGCGCGCAGTCGCTGCGCGCCGGCGAGTGCTCGCTCGCCCTCGCCGGTGGCGTGCAGCTCATGTCCACCCCCGGCGCCTTCATGGAGTTCACCCAGCAGGGCGGCCTCGCCCCGGACGGCCGGTGCAAGCCCTTCTCCGACGACGCCGACGGCACCGCCTGGTCCGAGGGCGTCGGCGTGATCGTGCTGGAGCGGCTGTCCGACGCCCGCCGCCGCGGCCACGAGGTCCTCGCGGTGCTGCGCGGCTCCGCGGTGAACTCCGACGGCGCCTCCAACGGTCTGACGGCCCCGAACGGGCCCGCCCAGCAGCGGGTCATCCGGGCGGCCCTGGCCGCGGCCGGGCTGTCCGCCGCCGAGGTGGACGCGGTCGAGGCGCACGGCACCGGCACGGTGCTCGGCGACCCGATCGAGGCCCAGGCGCTGCTGGCGACCTATGGGCGGGGGGAGCGCGAGCACCCTCTGCTGCTCGGGTCGGTCAAGTCCAACCTCGGCCACACCCAGGCCGCCGCCGGCGCGGTCGGCGTGGTCGCCACGGTGCAGGCGCTGCGGCACGGCGAGCTGCCGCGCACCCTGCACGTCACCGAGCCCTCCGGCCACGTGGACTGGTCGTCCGGGGCGGTGCGGCTGCGCACCGAGCGGACCCCGTGGCCGGACACCGGGCGGCCCCGCCGGGCCGCGGTGTCCTCGTTCGGGATCAGCGGCACCAACACCCACGTCGTGCTGGAGGCCGCACCCGAGCCGCCGCCCGTCGCGGAGCCCGCGACCGGGCAGGTGACCCCCGCCGTGGTGGCGCTGCCGGTGTCCACCCGGCACCCCGACGTGCTCGACGCGGCCCTCGACGACGTGCGGGACGCGGTGCGCGACCGGCGCCCGGTCGACGTCGCGTACTCCCTGGTGCGCGGCCGCGCGCGCTTCGAGCACCGCGCCGTCCTGCTCACCGGGCCCGAGGGCGGGACCCCCGCCGAGGTCGCGCGGGGGACCGCGACGCACCGCACGCTGGCCCTGCTGTTCTCCGGGCAGGGCACCCAGCGCCCTGGGATGGGGAGCGGGCTGTCCGCCCGCTTCCCGGTCTTCGCCGAGGCGCTCGAGGACGTGCTGGGCCGGCTCGGCGCCACCATCCCCGACGACCCGGAGGAGCTGCGCCGCACCGGGATCGCCCAGCCCGCGCTGTTCGCGCTGCAGGTCGCCCAGTACCGGCTCGTCGAGTCGTGGGGCATCCGCCCCGCCCTGCTCGGCGGGCACTCGGTCGGTGAGATCGCGGCCGCACACGTCGCCGGGGTGTTCTCCCTCGACGACGCCTGCACCCTCGTCGCCGCCCGGGCCCGGCTGATGGAGGCCCTGCCCGCGGGCGGCGCGATGGTCGCGGTCGCCGCCCCGGAGGAGACGGTCACACCGTTGCTGACCCCGCGCACCGCGATCGCCGCGGTGAACGGCCCGGCCTCGGTGGTGGTCGCCGGCGACGACGCCGAGGTGACCGCGATCGCCGCCACGCTCGCCGGCGCCGGGCACAGGACTAGCCGTTTGCCGGTCGGACATGCGTTCCACTCACCCCTGATGGAACCGGTGCTGGCGGAGTTCGCGACGGTCGTGGAGGGCCTGGCCCTGCACGCGCCGCGCATCCCCCTGCTCACCGGTGGCGACGACGACGTGACCGACCCCGGGTTCTGGGTGCGCCACGTCCGCGACACGGTCCGCTTCGCCGACACCGTCGCCCGGCTGTCCGACCGCGGCGCGACGGCGTTCCTGGAGCTCGGCCCGGACGGTGTGCTCACCGCGCTCGCCGCCGACCTCACCGGCGAGGGCGCCGTGCTCACCCCGCTGCTGCACGCCGACCGGCCCGAGGAGACGACCGCGCTCACCGCGCTCGCCCGGCTGCACGTCGCCGGCGTCGACGTCGACTGGGCCCCGGTGCTCGCCGGCACCGGCGCACGCACCGTCGACCTGCCCACCTACCCGTTCCGGCACCGCCGGTTCTGGCCGGCGACGGGCGCGGCCCCCGCCGACGCGGGCGGGCTCGGCCAGGAACCTGCCGGGCACCCGCTGCTCGGTGCCGCGGTCACCGTCGCGGACGGGGGCTGTGTCCTCACCGGGCGGCTCACCGCGGCCGCAGTGCCGTGGGCGGTCGGCGACGGCCCGGCCGAGCTGCCGTCGGCCACGCTCGTCGAGCTGGCCGTGCAGGCCGGCGACCGGGTCGGCTGCGACCGGGTCGCCGAGCTCACCGTGCACACCCCGCTCGTCGTCCCGGCCACCGGTGCGCTCGCGCTGCAGGTCCGCGCCGGTGACGACGACGGGTCCGGGCGCCACCCGGTCACCGTCCACTCCCGCACCGGGGACGCCCCGTGGGTTGCGCACGCCACCGGCGTGCTCGCCGGACCCGGCCCCGACGGTCCGGAGGTGCCCGCTGTCCTCCCGCAGGCCACCGGGACCGCCGAGGAGATCGCCCCGGTCGGTGCGCTCCCGGCGGACGGCCCGGTCTCGGTCCGCGGAGTGTGGCGGACCGACGACGGTGTCCTCGTCGAGATCGCGCTGGTGGAGACCCCGGGCCGGGGGCCGGTCGGCTGGGGACTGCACCCCGCGCTGCTCGACGCGGCCGTGCGCATCGCCGCCGCCGACGCCGGGGAGCCCGCCCTGCGGGCCACCGCCTGGCACGGGGCACGGCTGCACGCCACCGGCGCCACCGTGCTGCGGGTCGCCCTGCGCCCCGACGGCACCGGCGGCGTGCGGGTCTCGGCCCACGACGGCGCGGGCGCCCCGGTCCTCACCGTGGCCGCCACCCTCGCCGTCCCCGACGGGGCACCCGTGCGCCCGTCGCGCGGCGTCGGGGCGCTGCTGCGCACCGACTGGGTCCCGGCCGAGGACCTCGCCCCGGTCGACGTGGCGCGCTGGGCGGTGCTGGACCCCACCCCGGCCGGCGCCGCGCCGGACGCCGCCCGCACGGTGGCCGAGGCGCTGACCGGGACGGGACGCGAGGTCAGCGTGGTGGCCACGGTCGACGCGGTGCCCGACGGCACCGGGATGCTCGTGGTGCCGCTGCCCGCGAACACCGACGGGTCCGTCCCCGGCCGGGCCCGCGCGCTGGCCCACCGCACGCTCGGCGTCGTCACCGACCGGCTGGCCACCGAGCGCCCCGACCTGACGGTGCTGTTCCTGACCCGCGGCGGCGTCGCCGCCGCACCGGACGAACGGCTCGTCGACCCGGCCACCGGCACCGTGTGGGGGCTGGCCCGCTCGGCCCGTTCCGAGCACCCCGGCGTCTTCGCCGTCGCCGACACCGACGCCGGGTCGCTCGCCGCGCTCGCCACCCTCCCCGCCCTGCTCACGGCGGGGGAGACCGAGTTCGTCCTGCGCGACGGCGCGGTCCGGGTGCCCCGGCTCGCCCCGGCCGACGGACCCACCGACGGCACCGGGGACGGCCCGGTGCCCGGCTGGGACCCGGACGGGACCGTGCTCGTCACCGGTGGCACCGGCGGCCTGGGCGCCGAGCTGGCCCGGCACCTGGCCGGCCGGGGCCACCGCAACCTGCTGCTGGTCTCGCGCCGCGGCCCGGACGCCCCCGGCGCCCTGGAGCTGAGGGCCGAGCTCGCCGCGCACGGCGCGGAGGTCACCGTCGCCGCGGCCGACACCGCCGTGCGGGCCGACCTGGCCGCCGTGCTCGCCGCGGTCCCGGCCGAGCACCCGCTGACCGCGGTGGTGCACACCGCCGGTGTGCTCGACGACGGCACCGTCGGCTCGCTCACCGACGAGCGGCTCGACACCGTCCTCGCCCCGAAGGTCGACGGCGCCTGGCACCTGCACGACCTCACCCGCGACGCCGGGCTGCGCGGGTTCGTCCTCTACTCCTCGGTCGCCGGTGTGCTCGGCGCCGCGGGGCAGGCGAACTACGCCGCCGCGAACGTCGCCCTCGACGACCTGGCCCGACACCGGCACGACCTCGGCCTGCCCGGGCTGTCGCTCGCCTGGGGCCCCTGGGCGGCCGGGATGGGCGAGGCCGTCGCGGAACGGGCCGCCCGCACCGCGATGCCGCCGCTGGACACCGCCGACGGCCTGGCCCTGTTCGACGAGGCGGTGACCCGCACCGACCCGGTCCAGGTCGCCGTCCGCCTCGGCGGTGGCGGGGGCCGTCCGGCCGGACCGGTACCGCCGATCCTGCGCGGCCTGGTCGTCGGCGGCCGACGCAGCGCATCGGACCGGACGTCGTCGCAGGACCTGGCCCGGACCCTGGCGGAGATGGCGCCGGAGCGCCGCGAGGAGCACGTGCTGTCCCTCGTCACCCGCAGCGCCGCCGCGGTGCTCGGGCACGACGTCGCCGAGGTCACGGTCGACAAGGAGTTCCGGGCGCTCGGCGTCGACTCGCTCGCGGCGGTCGAGCTGCGCAACGGGCTCACCGCGGCGACCGGGCTGGCGCTGCCCTCGACCCTGGTGTTCGACTTCCCGACCCCGCTCGCGGTGGCCCGGCACCTGGTCGGCGAGCTGGTCGGCGCGACCGGCCCGGTGCCCGCGCTCACCGCCGAGCTCGACCGCCTCGACGCGGCACTCGCCTCGGCCGATCCGGCCGACCTCACCGGCGCCGACGTCCTCACGCGGCTGCGCCGGCTGCTCGCCCGGCACGAGGCCCGTGACCGGGGCCCCGGCGGGGCCGGGGTGGAGGACCGGATCCGCGAGGCGAGCGCCGAGGACGTCCTGGCCTTCATCGACAACGAGCTGGGCCGGGCCCGCAACGGCTCCGACCACTCCTGACCGCCGACCCGTCAGCCCAGAAGGAAGGTGCCCGCCGTGCCGGACGACCAGAAGCTCGTCGACTATCTGAAGTGGGTCACGGCCGACCTGCACCGGACGCGCCGGCGTCTCGAGGAGGCCGAGGCCGGTGTGCGGGAGCCGATCGCCGTGGTCGGCATGGCCTGCCGGTTCCCCGGCGGGATCGACTCGCCCGACGACCTCTGGCGGCTGCTGTGCTCCGACGACGACGTGATCGGGCCGTTCCCGACCGACCGGGGCTGGGACCTCGCGCTGCTCGCCGGCGGCGAGCGCGGGCACAGCGCGACCCTGCGCGGCGGGTTCCTCGACGGCGCCGGTGACTTCGACGCCGGATTCTTCGGGATCTCTCCGCGCGAGGCACTCGCGACCGACCCGCAGCAGCGGCTGCTGCTGGAGACCACCTGGGAGGCGGTCGAGCGGGCCGGGATCGACCCGGACACCTTGCGCGGCAGCCGGACCGGTGTGTTCGTCGGGACCAACGGTCAGGACTACGGCCACGTGCTGATGCGGTCCGGGGAGGACGTGGAGGGCCACGCCGGGACCGGCACCGCGGCCAGCGTCATCTCCGGGAGGCTGTCCTACGCACTCGGGTTCGTCGGCCCGGCGGTGACCGTGGACACCGCGTGCTCGTCGTCGCTGGTGTCGATGCACCTGGCGGCGCAGGCGCTGCGGGCCGGTGAGTGCGGTCTCGCGCTCGCCGGTGGCGCCACCGTGATGGCCACCCCCGGCAACTTCGCCGGGTTCACCCGGCAGGGCGGTCTCGCCGCCGACGGCCGGTGCAAGGCGTTCTCCGACGACGCCGACGGCACCGGCTGGTCCGAGGGCGCGGGCGTGGTGCTGCTGGAGCGGCTGTCCGACGCCGTCGCGCACGGGCACCCGGTGCTCGCGGTGCTGCGCGGGTCCGCGGTGAACTCCGACGGCGCCTCCAACGGTCTCACCGCACCGAACGGCCCGTCGCAGGTCCAGGTGATCCGCTCCGCACTCGCCTCCGCCGGTCTCGACCCGGCCGACGTCGACGCCGTCGAGGCGCACGGCACCGGCACCGTGCTCGGCGACCCGATCGAGGCCCAGGCGCTGATCGCGGCCTACGGAGCCGACCGCGAGCACCCGCTGCGCCTCGGCGCGGTGAAGTCCCGCCTCGGGCACACCCAGGCCGCCGCGGGCGTCGCCGGGGTGATCGCCACCGTGCAGGCGCTGCGGCACGGCACCCTCCCGCGCACCCTGCACGTCAGCCGCCCCACCACGCATGTCGACTGGTCCGGTGGCGAGGTCGAGCTGCTCACCACCGCGCAGGCGTGGCCGCGCACCGACCGGCCGCGCCGCGCCGGGGTGTCCGGGTTCGGCATCAGCGGCACCAACGCGCACCTCGTCCTGGAACAGGCCCCGGATCCGGAGCCCGACGACGGTGCCCCCGAGCCCGGCGCCGCCCCCGGCGGGACCACGGCGGCACCGCCGACACCGGGCACCGTGCCTTGGCCGGTGTCGGCCCGCACGGCGGGTGCGCTGGACGGCCAGGTCGAGCGGATCACCGCCCTGGCCACCGGACCGGACGCCCCCCGCCCCCTCGACGTCGGCTGGTCCCTGGCGAGCACCCGCGGTACCCATCAACACCGCGTCGTGCTCGCCGCCGGACCGGACGGTGTCCGCGAGCTCGCCCGCGGCACCGCGACCCGGCGCAGCACTGCGCTGCTGTTCTCCGGACAGGGCAGCCAGCGTCTCGGGGCCGGCCGCGAGCTGTACGCCACCGAGCCCGTCTTCGCCGAGGCGATCGAGACGGTGTTCCGCCACCTCGACCCGTGGCTGGAGCGCCCGCTGCGCGAGGTCCTGTGGGGCGAGGACCCGGACACCCTGACCGAGACCGGGTGGGCCCAGCCCGCACTGTTCGCCGGTCAGGTCGCGCTGTTCCGGCTGCTGGAGTCCCGGGGCGTGCGCCCGGACGCGCTGCTCGGCCACTCCATCGGCGAGCTCGCCGCCGCACACGTCGCCGGGGTGTTCGGGCTGGAGGAGGCCTGCGCGCTCGTCGCCGGCCGGGCCCGGCTCATGCAGACCATGGCCGGCGAGGGCGCGATGGTCGCCGTCGAGGCCACCGAGGACGAGGTCGTGCCGCTGATCGCCGGGCACACCGACGAGGTCGCGCTGGCCGCGGTCAACGGGCCCCGCTCGGTGGTGGTCAGCGGGGTGACCGCCGTCGTCGAGGAGCTGGCGGCCCGCTGGTCGGCCGAGGGACGCCGCACCACCCGCCTGGCCGTCTCGCACGCGTTCCACTCGCCCCTGCTCGACCCGATGCTCGACGACTTCCGTGAGATCGTCGCCGACCTGACCGCGGCCGCGCCGTCGATCCCGCTGATCTCCGACCTCACCGGCCGCCCGGCCACCCGGGAGGAGCTGGCCCGGCCCGAGTACTGGGTCCGCCAGCTGCGCGACCCCGTCCGGTTCGGCGACGGCGTCGCCACCCTGGCCGGGCTGGGCATCGGCGCGTTCGTCGAGGTCGGGCCCGGTTCCACGCTGACCGCACTGGCCGCGGCCTCGGCCCCCGACGGCGCGGTGCTGGTCCCGGCCCTGCGCACCGGCCGGAGCGAGCAGGACTCGGTGCTGGGTGCGCTGGCCGAGCTGCACGTCGCGGGCGGACAGGTGGACTGGGCGGCGGGGTTCGCCGGGACCGGTGCGCGCCGGGTCGACCTGCCGACCTACGCCTTCGAGCACCGCAGGCACTGGCCGTCGGGCACCGCCGCGATCGGTGTCCCCGACGCGTCCGGTCTCGGTCTCGGCTCGGCGGACCACCCGTTGCTCGGCGCCACCGTCTCGGTCGCCGGGTCCGGTGAGACCGTACTGACCGGACGGATGTCGCTCGCCGAGCAGCCGTGGCTGGCCGACCACGTCGTGGGCGAGCGGGTGCTCTTCCCCGGCACCGGCTTCCTCGAGCTCGTCCTGCGCGCGGGCGACGCCACCGGCTGCGAGCGGGTCGAGGGTCTGACCCTGACCGAGCCGCTCGAGCTCGGCCCGCACGACGCCGTCGCCCTGCAGGTCAGGGTCGGCGCCCCCGAGGACCCCGCGGCGGCGGACCCCCGCCGCCCGGTGACCGTGCACGCCCGGCCCGCCGGCGACCCGGACGGTTCCTGGACCCTGCACGCGTCGGGACGGCTGACCACCGCCGACGACGCCGTCCCGGCACCGGACGACGCCGAGTGGCCACCCGCCGGGGCCCGACCGGTCGACCTCGAGGGGTTCTACGAGGGGCTGTCCGAGCACGGCAGGCTGCACTACGGCCCGGCCTTCCGCGGTGTCGCGCGCGCCTGGCGCCACGACGGCTCCGTGTACGCCGAGATCTCCGCCGGGACGACCGGCGACACCGGCGGCTACGGCGTGCACCCGGCTCTGCTCGACGCCGCGCTGCACCCGATCGTGCTGCTCGAGGAGGACACCCCGGGCCTGCCGTTCGACTGGTCCGGCGCGGTCCTGCACGCCTCCGGCGCCACGACGCTGCGGGTGCGGATCACCGCCGCGGGCCCCGGATCGGTGAGCGTGCGGGCCAGCGACCGGGCGGGCCTGCCGGTCCTGACCGTGGAGGCGCTGGAGCTGCGCACCACCTCGGGGCGCGGTGGCCCCGCCACCGGACGGCTGCCGCTGCTGACGCAGGACTGGCCGGAACGGGCGGGTGAGGCACCCGACCCGGGCGGGCTGCGATGGGGGATCGTCGGCGTCGACCACTGGCACCTGGGTTACGGGGTGCACTCGGCGGGGCACACCGTCGACGCGTTCGGCGACACCCTCGGCGCCGTCGCGGACGCCGCCGCCGGCGTCCCGGACGCCGTGCTCGTCCCGCTCGCCGCGCCCGACACCGACGACGTCCCGGCCGCGACCCGCGAGCTGGGCGGACGCACGCTGGCACTGCTGCAGGAGGCGCTGTCCGACGACCGGCTCGCCGGCTGCACCGTCGTGTTCGTGACCAGCGGTGCCGCGGCACCGCCGGGGGAGACGCCGCGCGACCTGCCCGCGGCCGCCGCCGCCGGGCTGGTCCGCTCGGCACAGTCGGAGAACCCCGGCCGGTTCCTGCTCGCCGACATCGACGTCTCCGAACACTCGGTGGCGGCGCTGCCCGGCCTGACCGCCGGGGACGAGCCGCAGGTCGTCGTCCGCGACGGCGCCGTGCGCGTCCCGCGGCTGGCGCCGGTCACCACCGCGCCGTCCGGGAGCCCGGACCCCGACCCCGACGGCACCGTGCTGGTCACCGGCGGCACCGGCGGGATCGGCGCGGAGCTGGCCCGGCACCTGGTCACCGAGGCGGGGGTGCGCCACCTCGTCCTCGCCGGGCGTCGCGGCGCCGACGCCCCGGGTGCGGTCGCCCTGCGCGACGAGCTCGCCGGGCACGGCGCCCGGGTCACCCTCGCCGCCTGCGACGTCGCCGATCCCGGCGCCGTCGCCGCGCTCGTCGCGTCGGTCCCGGAGGCGCACCCGCTGACCGGGGTCGTGCACGCCGCGGGGGTCCTGGACGACGGCCTGGTCGCGGCGGCCACCGCCGACGGGCTGGCCGGGGTGCTCGCCCCCAAGGCCGGCGGTGCCTGGAACCTGCACGAGGCGACCCGGGCGCTGCCGCTGCGGTTCTTCGTCCTCTACTCCTCGGTCGCCGGGATCATGGGCGGCGCCGGGCAGGGGGTCTACGCGGCGGCGAACTCGTTCCTCGACGCGCTCGCCGCACACCGGCACGGGCTCGGCCTGCCCGCGACGTCGATCGCCTGGGGGCCGTGGGAGCCGACCGGCGGCATGACCGCCGACCCGGCCGCCGCCGAGCGGATCGCCCGCTCCGGGTTCCCGCCGCTGACCGTGCGCCGCGGGCTCGCCGCGTTCGACGCCGCGGTCGCCGCGGACCGCCCGGCCACGGTCGTGCTGGAGCTCGGGACCGGGCGCGGCGGCGCCGCAGCCGGCACCGTGCCGCCGCTGCTGCGCGGCCTGGTCCGCCGGACCCGCCCGGTCGCCGGGACCGGTGTCGCCCCGGCGACGCTGGGCACCCGGCTCCGGGAGCGCGACGCCGACGGGCGGGTGGAGCTGCTGCGCACCGAGATCGTGGCCCAGGCCGCCCGGCTGCTCGGGCACGACGACCCCGCGGGCATCGACCCGGACCGGGACTTCCTGGAGCTGGGCTTCGACTCGCTGATCGCGGTCGAGATGCGCAACGCGCTGTCCGAGGCGCTCGGTCTGCGGCTGCCGACCTCGGTGGTGTTCGACCACCGCACCCCCGCCGAGCTCGCCCGGTACCTGGCGACCGCACCCGAGGTGGTGGAGGGCGCCGCGACGTCCGGCGGGCCCGGGCCGCGGACGGTGCCCGCCGGGGAGACCGTGCACGAGCTGTTCAGCCAGGCCGTCCGGGACGGGCGGTCGCTGGCCGGGCTGCGGATGCTGTCCGCGGTCGCCGCACTGCGGCCCAGCTTCGAGAGCCCTGCCGAGCTGGCGGAACTGCCCGCACCCGTGGTCCTGGCCGAGGGGTCCCGGGACCCGCGGCTGATCTGCATCAGCTCGCCCGGAGCGAGCGCCGGCGTGCACCTCTACGCCCGGATGGCGGCCCACCTGCGCGGCCGCCGGCACGTCTCGGCGCTGCCGCTGGTGGGCTTCGCGCCGGGGGAGAGCCTCCCGGCGAGCACCGAGGCGGCCGGCCGGGTCGTCGCGGAGAGCATCCTGCACGCCTCCGAGGGCGAGCCGTTCGTCCTGCTCGGACACTCCTCGGGGGGCACGTTGGCCTACTTCGCCGCCGGGATCCTCGAGCGCACCTGGGGGGTCCGCCCGGAGGCGGTGATCATGCTCGACACGCTGAGCCTGCGTTACGACGGCGGCGAGGCGATCGACTTCGACGCCACCTCCCAGCACTACTTCACCACCATGGACTCGCCCGCGGTGAGCATGAACAGCGCTCGGCTCTCCGCGATGGCGCACTGGTTCGTGAGCATGACCGGCATCGGTGACGAGCCGACGGTGCCGACGCTCATGGTCCGGTGCTCGCGCGACGACGAGGCCACCGGCGCGGCCACCGCGTCCGGGATCAGCGTCGCCGTCCCGGCCGACGAGGTCCGGGAGATCCCCACCACGCACATGGCGATGGTGATGGAGGACTCCGCCCTGACCGCCGGTGTCGTCGAGGAGTGGCTGACCGAGCGCGTGCCGGCACGCACCTGACCCGTCCGTCCCGGTCCACCCGAGGGAGAACCCATGTCCACCTCCACGACGAGTGCCGCCGCGGCACACGACGAGCCGCCGGTCGTCGGCATCGACCCGCCCGGTGTGCTCACGCTGAGCCCGCTGCGGCTGCGGCTGCAGCAGCAGGCCGGGGTGTGCCCGATCCGCACCCCGGTCGGTGACCCCGCATGGCTGGTCACCCGGCACGCCGAGGTCGCGACCCTGCTGACCGACAACCGGCTCGGCCGGTCCCACGAGGACCCGGCACACGCACCGAAGTTCCTCGACAACCCGATGCTCGACATGCTCATCACCGACGCACCCCCGGAGGTCGAGCTCCAGGAGCACCTGACCAAGCGCGCGATGTACACCGCGAGCTTCGCCGCCCGCCGGGTGCTGGACCGCCGCGCCTCCGTGGAGGCCATCGCCGAGCGGCTCCTGGACCGGATCGAGGAGGCAGGCGCCCCCGCCGACCTGCACGAGGCATGGTCGATGCCGTTCCCGCAGCAGGCGCTCTGCGACATGATGGGCATCCCGGACGACGAGCGGGAGCCGCTGCTGTCCATGATGGACCGGGTCGGTGACACCACCGACGCCGCGGACTCCCACGCCGGGATGGAGGCGCTGTTCGAGCGGGCCTCCGCGACGGCCGCCGGGGTGCGGGCGGCGCCGGGCGACAACGTCGTGTCCCGGTTCGTCGAGACCGGGCTGGACGACCGCGCGATCGCGACGCACATCGTCGCGCTGCTGTTCACCGGGCTGTCCGGGCTGGCCAGCCACGTCGACTTCGGCACCCTGCTGCTGCTGCGCAACCCCGAGCAGCGCCGACGCGCCGTCGCCGACCCGGACGTGATGTCGCGGGCCGTCGACGAGGTGCTCCGCGCGACGATCGGCGCCCCCGTGCTGCCCCGCTACGCGCACACCGACATCGAGGTCGACGGCGTCACCATCCGCCGCGGCGACCTGGTGATGGTGGACTTCTCGCTGGCCAACCACGACCCGCGCGTGTTCGACGACCCGTTCACCTTCGACGTCGACCGCGTGCCGAACCCGCACTTCACCTTCAGCCACGGCCTGCGCCACTGCACCGGCGCGCCGCTGGTGCGGATCATCCTCGGGGTGGCCTACCGGGCCCTGTTCGAGCGGTTCCCCGACCTGCGCCTGGCCGTCGACGACTCCGAGCTCGCGCCGCACCCGGGCGGCCGCCTGGCCGGCGGGCTCGCCGCCCTTCCCGTCACCTGGTGACCGAGACCCGTGAGGAGACCGACGTGACCGAGCAGTCCGCACGGCCGTCCCAGATACCGCTGCTGAACCTGGTGAACGGGTTCATGGCCTTCAAGACCCTCGCCGCCGCCGTCGAGCTGGACGTGTTCACGGCCCTGTCCGGCCGAGGTGCCCGGACGGAGGCGGAGCTCGCCGAGGAGCTCGGGCTCGCCCCGCGCCCCGCACGCGTGCTGCTGGCCGCGCTCACCTCCCTGGAACTGGTCGAGCGCACCGCCGACGGCCGCTACCGCAACACCCCGCTCGCCCAGGAGTTCCTCGTCGAGGGGGTCGAGGACCACTTCGGCGGCTTCGTGCAGTTCTACGACCGGGTGCTCTACCCCGGCTGGCAGGGCATCACCGAGGCGCTGCGCACCGACAGCCCGGTGTTCGCCGAGCCGGAGGAGCGCGACAGCGTCTTCGAGGTCGACAACTTCGTGATGACCGAGTTCTTCGGCAACGCGATGCACGCCGTCGCACTCACCACCGCGGGCGCGCTGGCCGGGGCCTACGACGTCGGCCGGCACACCGCGCTGCTGGACGTCGGCGGCAGCTCCGGCGGGTTCCCGATCGAACTGTGCCGGCGTCACCCGCACCTGAGGGCAACCGTGTACGACCTGCCGCACGTCTGCCCGGTCGCCACGAAGAAGGTCGCCGCGGCCGGTCTGGAGGACCGGATCGGCACCGCACCGGGCGACCTGTTCACCGACGCCGCCCTGCCGTCCGGACACGACCTGATCGTGCTCAGCCAGGTCCTGCACTGCGCGGGGGAGGAGCGCAACCGGGAGACGCTGCGCAAGTGCTTCGAGGCGCTGCCGCCCGGCGGTGCGGTGGTGGTCTGCGAGCTCCTGCTCGACCCCGCGCGCAGCGGGCCTCCCGCCGCGGCGCTGATGGGCATGAACATGCTCGTCGCCCACGACGGCGGGGAGAACTACTCCGAGACCGAGTACCTGGGCTGGCTGGCCGACACCGGGTTCGTCGACCTCGAGGTCGTCCGGTTCGAGGCCGCGGGCGCCAACGGCGCGGTGGTCGGGCGGCGGCCCGCATGACCGGCGGCCTGCCCGATGTCGACGTGCTCGGGGTCAACGTGCCCGGGGTCGACGTGCCCGGGGTCGAGCGGCGCGAGGACGACGTGCGCGAGGTCGACGTGCTCGTCGTCGGCGGCGGCGGGGCCGGCCTGACCGCCTCCATGCTGCTGTCCCGGCTGGGGATCGACTCGCTGCTGGTCAGCGCCCGTCCGGACACCTCGACGGTGCCCAAGGCGCACGTGCTGAACCAGCGGACCATGGAGATCCTGCGCGAGCTGGGCCTGGCCGAGCAGGTGTACGCGGCCGGGACGCCCGCGGCGAACATGAGCCACACCGGCTGGTACGCCGGGCTGCGCGGCGAGCACGACGACTACGGGCGCGAGATCGCCCGGATCGAGTGCTGGGGCGCCGGCGCGACCGACCCGGCCTGGGTCGCGGCCAGCCCGTGCCGCACCACCAACCTCCCGCAGATCCGGCTGGAGCCGCTGCTGCGCCGCCGCGCCGAGGAGCTGGCCCCCGGCCGGGTCCGGTTCGGCCGGGAGGTCACCGCCCTCGACCCCGACGAGGACGGCGTCACCGCCACCGTGCGCGACGTCGCGACCGACGAGGTCACCCGGGTCCGGGCGCGGTACGTGCTCGGGTGCGACGGCGGCCGCTTCGTGGGGCCCGATCGCGGCGTGACCATGGAGGGCGTCAGCAACCTGTTCCGGTCGGTGTCGGTGCACGCCACGACCGACCTGACCCGCTGGCTGCGCGACGACGAGGTCCTGATCCGCTGGATCTGGTTGCCGCACATCGGTACCAGCTGCGCGATCGTGCCGATGGGACCGCAGCGCTGGGGGACCGACTCCGAGGAGTGGGTGTTCCACCTGAGCTTCCCGATGGACGTCCCCGTCCCCGATGACGAGGCGGTCGTGGCCGAGCTGCGCCGGGCACTGGGCCTGGACCGGCACCCGATGCAGGTCCACCGGATCAACCGGTGGCTGGTGGAGGGCGTCGTGGCCGACCGGTTCGCCGACGGCCGGGTGCTGCTGCTCGGCGACGCCGTGCGCCGGCTGCCGCCGACCGGCGGGCTCGGGCTCAACTCCGCGATCCAGGACGCGCACAACCTGGTCTGGAAGGTCGCCGCGGTGCTGCAGGGCCAGGCCGGACCCGGCCTGCTCGACAGCTACGAGGCCGAGCGCAAACCGGTCACGGTGCAGTTCGTCCAGCACGCCGTGGCCAACATCGTCACCCATCTGCGGGGCATGGAGGCGGCCGGCTTCGGCCCGGGCAGCGACCCGGACCGGAACTGGGCGACGCTGCGCCGGATGTGGGGGGACGACCCCGCCGACGAGGACCTCCGGCGCCGCATGCGCCGTGCCTTCGCCGACCAGTCCGGAGAGTTCGACGCGCTCGGCATCGAGTACGGCTACGAGGTGGACCCGGCCGACCCGGCGACCGCGCTGGTGGACGACGGCTCGCCGGCGGACCCGCCGCCGGACCCGCGGATCCACCGGCCGGGCACCCGCCCCGGAGCACTGCTGCCGCACGCCTGGGTCGACCCCGACGGCGACGTCACGGCCCGGCTGCCGGTGATGGACCTGGTCCGTCCCGGTCGGTTCCTGCTGATCGCCGGCGAGGACGGGCAGGCCTGGGCCGAGGCGGCGGCGAAGGTGGCCGGCGAGCTGGGTGTCGGGCTGGACGCGGTCCGGATCGGGCACCTCGACGGCGACCTGCTCGCCCCCGGAACGGCCTGGCTCGACCGGCGGGGGACCGGCCCCGGCGGCGCGGTGCTGGTCCGCCCGGACCGGGTCGTGGCCTGGTGCGCCACCGGTCCCGCGGACGATCCCGAGGCCGAGGTGACCGCGGCACTGGACGCGGTCCTGCGCCGCGACCGCTGACCTGCCCGGTGCCGCCCCTGCCCGGCGTCACCCCGGCCCGCGGCGGCACCGGGGCCGTGCGCGGATCAGTCGGCCGAGGCGCCGCCGTCCACCGGCAGCACCGTGCCGGTGATCCAGCGCGCCTCCTCCGACAGCAGGAACACCGCGACCCTGGCCATGTCGTCGGGCAGGGCGAGGAACGGCAGCGGCGCGGTCTCGGCGACCTTCTGGCGGATCGCGTCGCTGGTCACCCACGGGGTGAGCATCTCGGTCATCGTCGCCCCGGGTGCCAGGCCGTTCACCCGGATGCCCCGGTCGGCGTAGGTGATCGCGGCGGTGCGGGTCAGCCCGTCGAGCCCCGCCTTGGACGCGCCGTAGGCGGGCAGCTGCGGGGTGCCGACCAGGCCGGCGACCGAGGAGGTGTTGACGATGCTGCCGCCCTCGCCCGCCAGCATCGCGCGGATCTCGTGCTTCATCGCCAGGAACGTGCCGCGCAGGTTGACCGCCACGACCTGGTCGAACTCCTCGGTGGGGACCTCGTGCAGCGGGCCGGGGGTGTTGCCGACGCCCTGGACGTTGAACGCCGTGTCCAGGCCGCCGAGCCGCTCCACCGTGGCGTCCACGAGGGCCGCGACCGACTCCTCGTCCTGCACGTCGCAGGGCATCGGGAGCACCGGTCCGGCCGAGGCGGGCAGCCCGTCGCGGACCTCGGCGCAAACCTGTTCGAGCCGGTCGCGCCGGCGCGCCGCGGCCACCACGGACGCACCCTCACGGGCGAAGCGCCGCACGGCGGCGGCACCGATGCCGCTGGAGGCGCCGAGCACGATCGCGCGCCGCCCTCGCAGCCGGTCCGCCTCGAAGCCGACCGGATCGGGATGGATGTGGCCGATGGGGGAACGCATATTCCGATTCTGCGCCCCGACCCGCCGGGAAACCGTATCGAGGAGATTTTCCGGATAATTCCCTAGACGCCCCTCGAATAGTGTCACCCGATGGAATGACGTATCCGTGCGATGAGCGTCACCGGTCGCCGGACCGCCCGGAGAGGACCTTTGCGACAATGACCGACACGGACACGGGAACCGGCCGACACGACGATTCCGCCGAGGCGGTCGGCCGCCTCTACGACGCGTTCGGCGAGCAGTGCGCCGAGCGCGGCACCGACGCCGACGACGACACCGACGCCGGCAACTTCGGCTTCGGCGACCAGCTCCACTTCGGGTACTGGGAGTCGCCGCAGGAGGAGCTCGGTCTCGCCGAGGCCTCGCTGCGGCTGACCGACATGGTGATCGAGCGGCTGGCGGCCGGGCCCGGTTCCCGGGTGCTCGACCTCGGCTGCGGGATCGGCGGCCCGGCCCTGCGGCTGCACGCACGGACCGGTGCCGCGGTCGAGGGCGTGACGCTGAGCCGGGACCAGGTGGACGAGGCCCGGCGTGCCGCGGGGATCGCGGGCGCCGACCACGCCGTGCGGTTCCGGGTGGCCGACGCGCGCCGGACCCCGTTCGAGGACGCGTCGTTCGACGCCGTCGTCGCGCTCGAGTCGATCATGCACGTGCGGGATCGGTCCGAGGTGGTCGCGGAGGCCGCCCGGGTGCTGCGCCCGGGAGGGCGCCTGGTCCTCACCGACTTCTTCGAGCGGGGGCCGATCCTGCCGGAGCAGCGTCCGGCCCTGCGGATGCTGCTGGAGGGCTCGATGATGTCGCTGTCGCGGGCCGGGGACTACCCGGACCTGCTGCGGGCCGCGGGGATGACCTTCGAGGAGATCCGCGACATCAGCCGGCACAGCACCCGGCGCACGTTCCTGGAGATGGCGCGGGTCCAGCAGCGGGCGGCCGCCGAGTCCGGGGGCGCGGCCGACTGGCCGGACCCGTGCGCGGAGATGGCCGCGGTCGACGGCTTCGGCTACCTGCTGCTGACCGCCCGCCGCGTCGACGCCTGACAGCGACGTCCGATACCGACGTCCGACATACCCGCACCGGCGACAGGGGCGCCCCGCCCGCGTTCCGCGGAACGCGGGCGGGGCGCCCCTGTCAGGTCCGTTCCGGCCGGCGGGCCGGCCCGCTCACGACGATCCGGCGTCGGGGACCTGTCGGATCGCCCCGGACGGGCAGATGCGCGCCGCCAGACCGACCCGGTCGGCCCGGTCGGCGGGCGGGGTCTCGTCGAGGACCACCACGAAGCCGTCGTCGTCCTGGTCGAAGATCTCGGGCGCGGAGAGCACGCACTGGGCGGCCCCGATGCAGCGGTCGACGTCGACGACGATCCGGCCGGCGCCGCCCGCGGCGGACGTGTCCCGCGTCCCGTCGGTGCGGTCCGTGTGGTCGGTGCGGTCGGTGCTGTCCGGGGGCGGGGCCTCTCCCCGTGGGCGGCTCACCAGCGCACCGGCAGGGCGTGCAGGCCGAACAGCACGCCGTCGTACTTGATCGGGAGGTCCTCGGCGGGCACCCCGAGCCGCAGGCCCGGGACCCGCTCGAACAGCGTCCGGTAGGCCAGCTCCATCTCGGTCCGGACCAGGTTCTGGCCCAGGCACTGGTGCACACCGAACCCGAACGCGACGTGCTGGCGGGACTCGCGCGACGGGGCGAAGCGTGCCGGGCACTCGCCGAAGACCTCGGGGTCGTGGTTCGCCGCGGCGATCAGCGGGACGATGCCCTCGCCGGCCGCGATGGTCCGACCCCCGATCTCGACGTCGGACACCGCGACGCGCAGCGCGACGATGTCGGCGACCGAGTGCAGGCGCAGCAGCTCGTCGGGCAGACCGTCGGCGCCGATCCACTCGGGGTGCGCCAGCAACGTCACCGCACCCAGCGCGATGTTGTTCGCGGTGGTCTCGTGCCCGGCGATCAGCAACAGCATCGCCACCCCGGACAGCTCCTCGGGGGTGAAGTCCCCGGCGGTCACCAGCCGGCTCAGCACGTCCTCGCCGGGGCGCCGGGTCCGGATCGCGATCAGCCGGTTCAGGTAGCGGAGCAGCTGCTCGGTGGCGGTGTCGCGGTCGGCGTCGGCGGACCCGATCGTGACGAGGGTCCGGGTGCGCGACTCGAAGAAGTCCCGGTCGACCTCGGGCACCCCGAGCAGCGCCGAGATCACCAGGGAGGGGACCGGCAGGGCGAAGTCGGCGACCAGGTCGGCCTCGCCGTCGCGGGCCAGCAGGTCGTCGACGACGCGGTCGACCACCTGCTGGATCGCCGGGCGCATCTCGCGCACCCGGCGCACGCTGAACTCCGGGATCAGGGCGCGCCGGAACCGGTCGTGCTCGGGCGGGTCCAGCGACACGAACCAGCCGGGCACCTCGGTCGCCGAGGGCGCGCCGCCGTTGGCGTTGGGCCGGGGGAAGCCCTCCCGGTCGGGGTTCGAGCTGATCCGCCGGTCGGTGAGCACGGCGCGGACGTCGGCGTGCCGGGTCACCAGCCAGACCGGCGTCCCGTCCGGCAGCGCGGCGCGGACGGGTCCCTGCCCGCGCAGCGCGTCGTACTCCGGGGGCGGGAAGGGTTTGCCCGGCCCGCGCATCAGGAACGGGACGAGCTCGGGATCGGTCTCGGTGGTCGACATGATTCCTCCGGGGAGGGTCAGGGCTGGGGGACGGACGGGGCCGCTCGACCGGCGCCGAGGAGCCCGGTGACCAGGTCGGCGGCCCGCTCGCGTCCGCCCGCCGCCCGTTGCAGCGCGGCGAACCGCCGGGCGTTCTCGGCGAACGCGGGCTCCTCCAGCACTCGGGTCACCGCGTTCTGGAGGTCGTCAATGCGGAACCGGCGCGGTCGGCGCAGCGACAGCCCCACGCCCAGGTCCTCGGCCCGTACGGCCTGGTCGTGGCAGTCCACCCACAGCGGACGGACCACCATCGGCTTCCCGAACCAGAGGCTCTCGTGGTAGGCGTTCCCGCCGCCGTGCGAGAGGAAGGCCCGCACCGAGGGGTGCGCGAGCACGTCCAACTGGGACGGCACCCAGCTCACCACCCGCAGGGAGTCCGGCAGTGTGTCCGGGAGGAGGTGCTGCTGCTCGGCGGGGAGCTTCCACAGCACCTGGTGACGGCCCTCCAGCCGGCGGGCGAGCTCCACCATCGTGGCGACCTCGGGGCGGGTGAGCCGGGTGATGGTGCCGAAGCCCGCGTAGAGCACCGAGGTCTGTGCGTCCAGCCAGTCGGTCAGCTCACCGGGGGGCTCCTGCGGCAGCGGCGGGATCATCGCGCCGACGGTCCGGAACACCGCGGGCAGCTCGAACGGGTAGTCCAGCTCCGGGATCGAGTAGTTGAGGACCATCGCCGCGGACTCGGTCCGGGTGAACTGGCCCGCCGAGGCGGGGTCGACGCCGAGCTCGGCGGCGATCCGGGCGTCCTCGGCGTTGCGACGGCGCATGGCGGGGGACAGGAACAGCCCGAGCATCCGCCACCGGAACCAGCGGTTGGCCAGCCGGCCCAGCGGCCCCGCGTGCGCGGAGCGCCCCGAGTGCGGCACCGGGAAGTCCTTCGGCGTGTAGGACGGCCCGAACGGCACCAGCGAGGTCAGCAGGTTGCTGGGGACGAACGGGTTGCTCAGCACGAACGGGATGCCGCGGGTGATCGCGACCTGGACGCCGTACTGGCACATGCTCTCGACGACCATCAGCGACGGCCGCACCCGGTCCACCACCGCGAGCAGCCTGCGGTACTTCTCGGCCTGCGCTCCGGGCACGTAGGTCTTCCGGATGACCGCCGCGCGGGCCCGGAACCGGGACCGCCCGGTCACCCGCCGGTAGGTGCGGTCGTCCCAGGTCACCGACGACAGCTCGCCGACGACCTCCCCGAGGCCGCAGAACCGCACCGGAGCGCCACCGTCCGCGCCGGCCGCCTCGACGTCGTCGCGTCGGTGGTCGTCGGTGGCGAACCAGAGGTCGGCGACGTCGCGTCGGGACAGCTCCCCGGCGAGCACGAGCATCGGGTTGATCAGGCCGCTCTCCGGCAGCCCGACCATCAGCACCGCGGGGCGGGTCGCGTTCATGCCGTCCATGGCACCGGATCGGGAACCGGGATATTGCCAGTCTTCGACGACCTAGCCTCGGTGGTCGTGAGCACCGTCCTGCCCGGCCGCACCGCGCAGTGGGCCGCCCTCGGCGAGCAGCTCGATCTGCTGCGCCGCGGGACCGGCGGGGTCGCGCTGCTCGACGGGCCACCCGGCTGCGGGCGTACCGCACTGCTCGACGCCGTCACCGCGCGGGCCGCGGCGACCGGGACGACGGTGCTGCGGGCCACGGCGTCCGCGGCCGAGCGGCCGGTGCCCTTCGGTGTCGCCGCCCAGCTGTGCGGCCGTCCGCTGCCCGACCCGGGCCCGGACCAGGCGGCCCGCGCGCTGCGGGTGGAGGAGCTCGGCGCGGCGCTGCCACCCGGGCCGGTGCTGGTGGCGGTCGACGACGCGGGCGAGACCGACGACGCCTCGCTGGGCCTGCTGTGCTGGATCGCGCGCCGGACCGGTCCGGGGCGACCGGTCCTGCTGCTGGTCGCCGCACCCGGTGCCGCGCTCGCCCACGACCTGCGGCGCTGCCCGGCGGCCCGGGAGCACGTCGTCGGCCCGCTGGACGCCGACGCGGTCGCCGAGGTCTGCCGGGCCCGGCCGGGGCCGGGGCCGGAGGCCGTGCTGGCGGCCACCGGCGGGCACCCGGGGCTGGTCGCGGCGCTGCTCACCGACCACGCGGCCGGGCGGACGACGGTGCCGGGACCGGCGCTGGTCCGGGCGGTCGAGGTGCTGGTCGCACGGCTGCCCGAGGGGGCGCCGCGGCTCGCGCTCGCCCTCGCGGTCACCGGCCGCCGGACCGCGCCGCCGGCGACCGGCGCGGTACCGGGCCCTGCCGAGCCGCGGCGGTCGGCCGCGACCTGTGCGCTCGCCGCCGCCGGGCTGCTGACCGGCGACGAGCTGCCCGGCGGGGTCCGCGACGCGGTCCTGGCCGGTGTGCCCCCCACGGAGCTGCGGGCCCTGCGGCTGCGGGCCGCCGAACGCCTGCACGACCGCGGCGCTCCGGTCGCCGACGTCGCCGGGCGGTTGGCCGAGGCCGGTGGGGCCCTGCCGTCGTGGGCGGTCGGGGTGCTGGTCCGCGCCGCGGACGAGGCGCTGTGCGACGGGCGCACCGCCACGGCCCGCACGCTGGCCCGGGCCGCGGTGACCGCGGCCGCCGGTGCCGACCCCGCCCAGGTCCTGGCCGCGGACGCCTGCGCCACCCGCGCCGAGTGGCGGGCCGGACCGGGCCTCGCGGACCGCCTGCTGACCCGCCCGGCCGCTGCCGTGGCGCAGCTGCCCGGCCCCGAACTGGCGCCGCTGCTGCGCCGGCTGCTCTGGCACGGCCGCACGGACGAGGCCGGTGCGGTGGCGGCGCGGCTGAGTGCCGTCGGGGGCCCGGAGGCGGGGGCCGTCGAGGGCTGGCTGGTCCGCACCCACCCGGGGTCCGTCGGCCCGGGCCCGGCTCCGCTGTCCCCGCGGCCGGGACCGGTCCCGGGCGACCCGGCCGTCCCGGCCTGGACGGCCGTCGCCGACGCGCTGGCCGCGGTGTGCACCCGCGACCGGCGGGCCGAGGCCGCGGCGACCGCCGAGCAGGCGCTGGTCCGTGTCCGGCCCCGGGACCACGCGTGCTGGTGGCCGGAGGTGGCGTTCGAGCTGCTGCTGGTGCTGGTCTACGCGGGACGGCCTGCCGTCGCGTGCGAGCTGGCCGCGGCGATCGCGGCCGAGGAACCGCCGGGCCCCGGGCGGGCCCTGGTCCGTGCGGCGGGCGCGGAGGCCGCGCTGCGGCTGGGTCGGCTCGGGGCGGCGGGCGCGGCGGCGTCGGCGGCGCTGGAGATCGGACCGGGGGACTGGGGCGTGGCCTGCGGGGTGCCGCTGGCCACCGCGGTCGTCGCGGCCACCCGCGCAGGCCGGCTCGGCGACGCGGCCGCGCTGCTCGCCCGCCCGGTGCCTCCCGCGCTGTTCGGCACCCGCTACGGACTGCACTACCTGTTCGCCCGCGGCGAGTACCACCTGGCCGCCGGCCACGCGCACGCCGCGCTCGCGGACTTCCTGTCCTGCGGTGAGCTCGCGGTCGGCTGGGGCCTGGACCGGCCGGGTCTCGTGCCGTGGCGGGCCGGAGCGGCCGCCGCCCGGCTGGGTGGGACCACCCCGCGGGACGAGGGCCGCTCCGAGGCCCGGCGGCTGCTCCAGGAACAGCTCGCCGCGACCGGCGCGGGCCCGTCGGGGGAGCGCGGCACGGCGCTGCGGCTGCTCGCCGCCGCGGGTCGCAGCGCAGGCCGGGAGCAGGTGCTCGAGGAGGCGGTCGCCGTGCTGGAGGCGGCCGGGGACCGCTACGGGACCGCCCGGGCACTCGCCGACCTGGCCCGGGTGCACGCCGGAGCGCGCCGGCACCGACGCGCGCTGGCCACCGCCCGGCAGGCGCTGACCCTCGCCGTCGACTGCGGGGCCGACGCGCTGGCCACGACGCTGCGCGCCCACTGCACCGCGGATCCCGATCCGGAGCGGGGCCGGACGGCCGCGGTGCTGACCGCGGGCGAGCGTCGGGTGGCGGAGCTGGCCGCGGCGGGCCTGACGAACCGCGAGATCGCGCAGCGGCTGCACATCACCGCCAGCACCGCCGAGCAGCACCTGACCCGGGTGTTCCGCAAGCTCGGCGTGCGGGACCGCACCTCGCTGCCGGCGTCCCTCGGACCCGGCCCGGCCGCGGAACCGGAAGCGGCGTCGGCGTAGACCGCCCGCGTTTCAGCAGGCGGCGATCACCGCGCGCGCCTGGGCCGGGTTCAGGCGGGGATCGCACGGTGACTCGTAGCGGGCCGCCAGCGCACCGGGACCGGGGACGTCGGCACCGACGCACTCGGTCACCGGGGTCGCGGCGGTCTCCAGGTGGAGCCCGCCGGCGTGCAGCCCCGCCGCGGCGAGGACCTCACCGAACGCGCGCACCTCGGCGACGACGTCGGCCAGCATCCGGGTCTTCGTCCCGTCGGGCGTCCGCACGGTGTTGCCGTGCATCGGGTCGCACAGCCACACCACCGGGTGGCCGGCGTCGCGGACCGCGGCGACCAGCGGCGCGAGCAGCGTCCGGACCCGGTCCCGGCCCATCCGGGAGACGAGGGTCAGCCGGCCGGGGGAGCGGTCCGGGTCCAGGAGCGCGCACAGCCGCCGCAGCCGGTCCGGCGTCGCGGTGGGACCGACCTTGCAGGCGACCGGGTTGGCGACCCGGGCGAGCAGCGCGACGTGTGCCTGCCCGGGGTCGGCGGTGCGGTCGCCGATCCACGGCAGGTGGGTGGAGGTGAGGTGGTCGTCGCCGCTGACCGGGTCGTGGCGCACCTGGGGTCGCTCGTAGTCGAGCACCAGCGCCTCGTGGCTGGTGAAGGGCCCGGTCCCGGACCGCGACGGGTGCGCGCGGACCCCGGCCAGCACCGTGGCCGCCGCCCGGTGGGCACGCACCAGGCGGTCCGGGTCGGGCCTGCGGGCCAGCTCGTCCGGCTCGGGTGCGTTCACCAGGTCCCCGCGGTAGACCGGCAGGACGACACCGTCGTGCTCCTCCACCGGCGACGACCGCGGCTTGGCGTACTGGCCGGCCATCCGCCCGATCCGCAGCACCGGGTGCCCGGTGCGGTCGGAGAGCAGCGCGGCGAGCGCGTCGAGCTCGGCGAGCCGGCGGGCGGTGTGCCCGGCGCCGCACTCGTCGAGCCGCTCGGCGCAGTCGCCCGCCTGCAGCACCACCGCCCGCCCCTCGGCGGCCTCGCCCAGCGCGTGTCGGGCCCGGGCGATCTCGTCCGGGCCGACCAGCGGCGGGGCCGAGGCGAGCCTGCGCACGGCGCGGCCGAGGCCCGGGTGGCCCGCCCAGTCGGGCTGCTGCGCGGCGGGCGGCCCGGCGGGGTCCGCCACGGCCGGCGCGGCCGGGATGGCGGACCGGGTCACGGCCGCGGTCCGGCGACGGTGCGGGCGATGCCCTCGATCTCGACCAGCAGGTCGGCCCGGCAGACGTCCACGACGAGGTAGCGCACCTCGGCGTGCGGGGACAGGGTGGCCTCGACGATCGCGCGCACCGTCGGGACGTCGTCCGCGTGCCGCACGTACACCTTGACCAGGTCGAGGTCGTACAGGTCGGGGACGGCCCCGGCGGCCGGGCCGGAGGCGGCGAGAACGCGGGCGATGTTCTCCAGGGCGAGCCCGGTCTGGCGCTCGACGTCGCCGTGGAACCGGGTGAGGTGCCCGGTGATGCTCGCGGTGCCCGACACGTACACCGGTCCGGGCCCGTCCAGCACCAGCCGGGTCGCGCGGGCGAACCTCGGCGCCTCCGGCCCGTACCGCTTCGGGTAGCGGTAGGCCGCGACCTGCTGCGGGTTCTCGGCCGGCGTGCCGTGCCCGTTGCGGCTGGCCAGCAGGTAGAACATGATCCCGTCGCCGCGTGCGCCGATGCCGGTCGCGGCCGGGACCTCGGTGTCGGCGAACCCGTTGCGGCGGAAGGCGTGCGCACGGCCGAGGCAGAAGTCGCGGTAGACCTCCAGCCCGTCGGCGTTGTCCTCGTTGATCCGGTTGACGAAGTTCCACATCCGGAAGCAGCGGGTGTGGCCCAGCTCGTGCATCAGGTCGATCGCGGTGGTGTACGCCGAGCGGGTCGCCTCCGCGTAGCTGTCGGCCTCGGGGATGTGCCCGGCACAGAGCAGGAACTCGTCGTCGCGCGACCACACGATCCCGTCGGTGCTGCCCGTCTCGACCGGGCCCTCGGTCGTCCACACCTCGGAGAACGCGGGCAGGTCCGCGGTGCCGGTGCCCATCCCGAGCCCGAGCCGGGGATGCCCCCCGGTCAGCGACGCGCCGGTGGCGGTGTCGCCGTAGTCGATCCGGCCGAGCACGGGGCGGGTCGCGCAGTAGGCGTCGGCGTCGGTGATGTCGACGAACGCGGCGGCCGGGGCGCGGCCGGGGGCGGGGTGTCGGGGGAGATCGGTGCGGGGCTGGAACTGGATCTGCGTCACGTCGGCTTCCCGTTCGCGTCGGTGAATGGGGCGGACAGTGCGGCGGCGTCGCGGAGGAACGGCAGCGGAGCCTCGGCGGAATCGCCGTGGAATCGCCGTGGAATCACCGTGGAATCACCGTGGAATCGCCGTCGAATCCCGGAGACATCTCAGGGACGTCGTGGAGGAATCGCGGCGGAATCGTGCGGTCGTCGCTCGTCCCGACGGTAGGTCCGATCCCGTGGCGTCGATCCGGCCGGACACGTCACAGGGGGGTTCCAGGGGGTGGGCAGGGGGTGGGGAATCCGTTCAGGACTGAGGATTCGCCGGTCCCGTCGCACCTACCGTCACGCCGGATCTCGACCCAGGGAGACGGCATGTTGCGCACAGAGCTGATCCGGCCGCTGCACGAGCTGGTCGCCGGGCACGCCTCGGAGCGGGGCGACACGGTCGCCTTCGCCGACCGGGTCCGGTCGGTGACCTACGCCGAGCTGCACGTGCGCACGGGTCGGCTCGCCGGGCACCTGGCGGCCCTGCGGCTGCATCCCGGCGACCGGGCGGTGATCCTGCAGGGCAACGCGGTCGAGGTGGTCGAGAGCTATCTGGCGGTGCTGCGCGCGTCCGGCGTCGCGGTGCCCTGCAACCCGGCCGGGTCCGCCGACGAGCTCGCGCACGTCCTCGACGACAGCGGGGCCCGGGTCGTGCTCACCGACCCGGCCCACCTGGAGCAGGTGCTCGGCCTGCTGCCCGGTCGGTCCTCGGTGACGGTGCTCGTGACCGGGGACGGGCCGTTGCCGCGGGGGGTCCACGGCTACGAGCGCCTCGCCCGGACCGAGCCCCCGCAGCCCGCCCGCGACGACCAGGACCTCGACGACGTCGCGTTCATGCTCTACACCTCGGGCACCACCGGCAGCCCCAAGGGCGTGCTGTCCACCCAGCGCAGCTGCCTGTGGTCGGTGGCGGCCTGCTACGCGCCGATCGTCGGGCTGGCCGCGGGGGACCGGGTGCTCTGGCCGCTCCCGCTGCACCACAGCCTCGCCCACGTGCTGTGCGTGGTCGGGGTGACCGCGGTCGGCGCGACGGCCCGGCTGATGGCGGCCTTCGACCCGCACGACGTCCTCGCCGAGCTGCGCGCGGGCTCCTACACCTTCCTGGCCGGGGTCCCCGCGATGTACCACCGGCTCGTCGCCGAGGCCCGCGCCGCGGGCGGGGTGCCGAACGGCCTCACCCGGGCCCTCACCGCGGGCTCCATCTGCCCCGGCCCGCTGCGGACCGCGTTCGAGCAGACCTTCGGGGCCCCGCTGCTCGACGGCTACGGCAGCACGGAGACCTGCGGTCTGATGGCGGTCAACTGGCCGACCGGGGCCACCGTCGACGGGTCGTGCGGGCTGCCGGTGCCCGGCATCGCACTGCGCCTGGTCGGCGACGACGGCCGTGACGTCGACGCCGGCGCGGAGGGTGAGGTGTGGGTCCGCGGACCGAACCTCATGGTCGGCTACCACGGCCGCCCGGACGCGACCGCCGAGGCGATGCCCGGCGGCTGGTACCGGACCGGTGACCTAGGCCGGTTCGACGAGGCCGGGTACCTCACCATCACCGGCCGCACCCGCGAGCTGATCATCCGCAGTGGTGAGAACGTGCACCCCGCCGAGATCGAGGACGTGCTGCTCGGCGTGCCGGGCGTGGCCGACGCCGCCGTAACCGGCCGCCCGCACGAGGTGCAGGGCGAGGTCCCCGTCGCGTTCGTCGTCGCCGGGCCCGGTGGTGTCGACCCCGACGCCGCCCTCGCCGCGTGCCGGGAGCGGCTGGCGGCGTTCAAGGTGCCCGAGGAGCTGTTCGAGATCGACCGGGTGCCGCGCACCTCGTCGGGCAAGATCACCCGGCACCTGCTGCTCGACGGTCCGGCCCGGCTGCGCGCCACCGCGGGCGGCCGGCACCGCACGGTGCTGCGGACGTCGTGGACGCCGTTGCCGTCCACCCGCACCGGGGTGCGCGAGCTGCCGCGCCGCTGGTCGGCGGCCGGCGGGGCCCCGGCCGACCTGCACGGGATCGCCGGGGTGCTCGACGCGCTCGGCGTCGACCGCGACGCCGAGGACCCGGAGATCACCGTGCTGGCCGCCGTCGTGCCCCCGGCGGGTGGTCGTGGCGTTCCCGACGCGGCGTCCGTGGCGACGGCGACCCGCGACGCCGACGCGCGTTGCCGTGCACTGCTCGCCGGTCCCGGCCGGGTCGTGGCCGTGACCGTCGGCGCGGTCGACCCCGGCGGTGACCCGGGTGCCCCCGACCCGGCGGCCGCCGCCGTGTGGGGCGGGCTGGCCGCGCTGCAGGCCGAGCACCCCGACCGGCTCGTCCTGCTCGACACCGACGGCACACCCGCCTCGGCCGACGCGCTCGCCCTGGCCGTCGGCACCGACGAGCCGCGGCTGGCGCTGCGCGAGGGGGTCGCCCTGGTCCCGCGGCTGGCCCCGGCCGGCCCGCCCGACGCTGGCACAGCGGCCCCCGACCCCGACCCGCGCGGCGCGGTCGCCGTCGCCGGGGCACCCGGCCCGCGCACCGCGGCGCTGGTCCGCCACCTGGTCCGCGGCCACCGCCTCGGCCAGGTCCTGCTGTGCGGGCCCGACGGGCTCGGCGACCCCGCGATCGCCCGCCTCGCCGGGGAGCTGGACGACCTCGGCGCGGCCTGCGCGGTGCACGACACCGACCCGGCCGACCCCGACGCGCTCGCCGCCGCCCTGGCGTCCGCACCGCGGCCGGTGACCGTGCTGGTGCACGCCGACGGCGAACGGGGTGCCGACCTCGACGCGGTGCTGGCGGGCGCGCTGCACTGCGACCGTGCCTCCCGGTCGGCCGCGCGGGCGCCGGCGCTGGTCCTCACCGGGACCGTGCGGGGTGCGCTCGGTTCGGCCGGGTGCGGCGCGGAGTCGGCGGCCGCGGCGTTCCTGTCCGCGCTCGCCGCGGCCCGGGTCCGCGACGGTCTCGGCGGCTGCGTCCTGGCCTGGGGCGACCCGGAGCCGGAGGTGCCGCCGGCGGCCGGGGTGGGCGCCGTCGCGGTCGAGGAGGTCGCCGCCGCGGCCGACGTGGCGTTGCCCGCCCGCGCCGACGCCGTCGTCGTCCGGCTGGAGGCGACGGAAACGGGGACACCCGGGCCGGTCCCGGTGCTGTTGCGCGGCCTGCTCGAGACCGTCGCGGCCGCGGGCCCCTCGGACCCGGTGCGCGACGCCCTGCGCGCACGGGTGGAACCGCTGGACGAGGCCGGGCGCACCGCGGCGTTCACCGCGATCGTGCGCACGGCACTGGCCGAGACGCTGGGCGTCGACGTGCCGGCGTCACGGGACGGGCGCGCGTTCCGCGAGGCCGGCCTGAACTCGGTGGGTGCGGTGCAGCTGCGCAACCGGCTGGCCGCGGCCACCGGGCTGGAGCTGTCCGCGGCGGTCGCCTTCGACCACCCGACCCCGGCGGCGCTGGCAGCGTTCCTGCGGGCCGGGGTCCTGGGCGAGACGGCGCCGTCACGGCGTGCGCTCCCGGCGCGGCCGCCGTCGGACGACGACCCGGTGGTGCTGGTCGGGACGGCCTGCCGGTACCCGGGCGGGATCGCCTCGCCGGAGGACCTGTGGCGGGTCCTCGACGCCGGCGGGCACGTGATGGGCCCGTTCCCGGACGACCGGGGCTGGGACCTCGCCGCGCTGGCCGGCGGGGCGAGCGCGACCCGGGAGGGCGGGTTCCTGTCCGGCGCCGCCGACTTCGATGCCGCCTTCTTCGGCATCTCGCCGCGGGAGGCCCTGGCCAGCGATCCCCAGCAGCGGCTGCTCCTCGAGAGCGCCTGGGAGCTGTTCGAACGTGCCGGGATCGCCCCGGACTCGCTGCACGGCACCCGGACCGGTGTGTTCGCCGGGGTGATGTACCACGACTACGGCAGCGGTCACGCCGGTCCGCCGCAGGGCACCGAGGCGCACTGGGGCGTCGGCACGGCGGGCAGTGTCGTCTCCGGCCGGATCGCCTACCAGCTCGGGCTGGAGGGGCCGGCGATCACGGTGGACACGGCGTGCTCGTCGTCGCTGGTGGCGCTGCACCTGGCGGCGCAGAGCCTGCGGGCGGGGGAGTGCGACCTGGCCGTCGCGGGCGGCGTCACCGTGATGGCGACGCCGGGCAGCTTCGTCGAGTTCACCCGCCAGGGCGGGCTCGCCCCGGACGGGCGGTGCAAGCCGTTCGCCGAGGCCGCGGACGGCACCGCGTGGTCGGAGGGGGTCGGGCTGCTGCTGCTGGAGCGGCAGTCCGACGCCCTCCGCAACGGTCACGAGGTCCTCGCGGTGCTGCGGGGGTCCGCGGTGAACTCCGACGGCGCGTCCAACGGGCTGACCGCCCCGAACGGGCCGTCCCAGCAGCGGGTGATCGACGCGGCGCTGGCCGCCGCCGGGCTCGGCCCGGACGACGTCGACGTCGTGCAGGCCCACGGCACCGGCACCACGCTGGGGGACCCGATCGAGGCCGAGGCGCTGCGCGTCGCCTACGGCGACCGGTCGGAGGAGCTGCTGCTGGGCTCGGTCAAGGCGAACCTGGGCCACACCCAGGCCGCCGCCGGGGCCGCCGGGGTGATCGCGATGGTGCAGGCGATGCGGCACGGGGTCGTGCCCGCGACCCCCGGGGTGGACGCGCCGTCGTCCGCGGTGGACTGGGCGGCCGGGCCGGTACGGTTGGTGACCGCCGCCGAGAAGTGGCCGGACCGCGACCGTCCGCGCCGGGCCGCGGTGTCGGCGTTCGGGATCAGCGGTACGAACGCCCACGTCGTGCTGGAGCAGGCCCCCGGCAGCGGGACCGGCGCAGCGCGGGAGCCGGCGGGCACCGAGGCGTGGTTCGTCTCGGCCGCCACCCCCGAGGCGCTCGACGCCCACGTCGGCCGGATCACGGCGGTGGCGGGTGGGCTCCCGCGCGGCGACGTCGCGCACGCGCTGGTGCACGGCCGGTCCCGGTTCGAGCACCGCGCGGTGCTGCTCGCCACCGACTCCGGGGTGCGGGAGGTCGCGCGGGGGCGGGCCGTGCCGCGGCGGGTCGCGGTGCTGTTCTCCGGCCAGGGCA
The DNA here is from genome assembly GCF_001932475.1 of Pseudonocardia sp. Ae717_Ps2. Classification (NCBI taxonomy): domain Bacteria; kingdom Bacillati; phylum Actinomycetota; class Actinomycetes; order Pseudonocardiales; family Pseudonocardiaceae; genus Pseudonocardia; species Pseudonocardia sp. Ae717_Ps2. The sequence continues at coordinate 3,303,335 of NZ_MCIS01000001.1, read as the reverse complement.
CCCAGCGTCCGGGGATGGGGCGTGACCTGTACGGGCGCTTCCCCGCCTTCGCCGAGGCGTTCGACGAGGTGCTGGGCCACCTCCGCCCGGGGCTGCGCGAGATCGTGTGGGGCGACGACGCCGAGCGGCTCGCCCGCACCGGTACCGCCCAGCCCGCCCTGTTCGCGTTCCACGTCGCGGCGGCCGCGCTGCTGCGGTCGTGGGGGGTGACACCGGCGCTGGCCGGCGGACACTCGATCGGCGCGCTCGCCGCGGCGCACCTGGCCGGGGTGCTGGACCTGGCCTCGGCCGCCCGGCTGGTCACCGCACGCGGCGAGCTGATGGAGGCACTGCCCGGCGGCGGCGCGATGGTCGCGGTGGAGGCGGGCGAGGACGAGATCGCCGCCCACCTGGGACCGGAGGTGGCGCTGGCCGCGGTGAACGGCCCGTCGGCCGTCGTGCTGTCCGGGGCCGCCGACGCCGTCGACGCGGTCGCGGCGTCGTTCTCCGCCCGCGGCCGCAGGACTGGCCGTTTCCCGGTCTCCCATGCGTTCCACTCGCACCTGATGGAACCGATCAGCGTGCCGCTCCGCGAGGTGCTCGACGGGCTCGACCTGACGCCTGCGCGGATCCCGGTCCTGTCCGACGTGACCGGTACGGTCGTCGACCCGGCGGCGCCCGCCGACCCGGACTACTGGGTCCGGCACGCCCGCGGCACGGTGCGGTTCGCCGGCCTGGTGGCGGCCGCGGCCCGGGCCGGGGTGGACACCGTCGTGGAGCTCGGCCCGGACGCCACGCTGTCCGGTCTGGTGCCCGACGCGCTGCCCGTGCACGGCGACGTGCTGGTCACCCCGCTGTGTCGGGACGGCCGGTCCGAGGTGGACACCGCGCTGACCGCGGCGGCCCGGCTGCACGTCGCGGGCGCCGCGGTGCGCCCCGCGGCGCTGGTGCCGGGGTCCGGGGCGCCGGTGCCGGAGCTGCCGACCTACCCGTTCGACCGTCGCCGGTTCTGGCCCGAACCGCCGGCCGGCGGGGCGGGCGGGGTCCCCGAGGTCCCTGCGCTGTGCGAGGAGTGGGTACCGCTGCAGAATCCGCCGTCGGTCCCGGAGCGGGTCCTGGTGGTCGTCGACGGCGGGCGTCCGGCCGCCGCCCTGACCGGGGTGGGCGCGTCGGTCGGGTTCCTGGACGCGACCGGTCTCGACCGCGCCGCGCTGGCCGCGGCGTTGGCGGACGCCGCGACCGACCCGCCGGACGTCGTGCTGTCGCTGCCCGTCGGGGACACGGCCGACACGGCAGGCGGGGAGGTCCCCGCCTCGCTGCTGCGCCGGGTGACCCTGGCCGGTGCGCTCGTCGACGCCGGGGTGCCCGCCCCGCTGTGGTGCGCGACGACCGGGGCCGTACCGGTGGGGTCCGGGGAGGCCGCCGGAGAGGACACAGCGGACACAGCGGTCGTGAACCCGGAGCAGTGCGCCGTCTGGGGGTGGGGTCGTTCGGCCGCGCTGGAGGACCGACTGTCCTGGGGCGGCCTGGTCGACCTGCCCGCCGAGCCCGGTCCGGCGACGGTCGCGGCACTCGCCTCCGTCCTGACCGGCGCGTCCGGCGAGGACCAGGTCGCGATCCGGGACGGAGCCGCCTTCGGCAGGCGGCTGGTCCCCGCCCCGACCGGGGACCGGGCTGCTCCGGTGTTCCGCGACACCGTGCTGGTCACCGGAGGCACCGGGGGGCTCGGCGCGCACGTCGCCCGGCACGTCGTCCGCCGCGGCGCCGCACACGTGGTCCTGGCCGGCCGCCGCGGCGAGGCCGCCCCCGGCGTGGCCGCGCTGGTGGCCGAGCTGAGCGAGGCCGGGGCCCGGGTCACCGTCGCCGCCTGCGACTGCGCCGATGCCGCGGCGCTGAGGGCCGTCGTCGAGGCGGTACCGGCCGACCTGCCGCTGCGCGCGGTCGTGCACGCGGCCGGGGTCGACACCGGTGACGCCGCCGCCGCGGACCTGACCACCGGGGGGCTCGCCGAGCTGTTCGGGCCCAAGGTCGGCGGTGCCCGCGCGTTGCGGGAGGTCACCGCCGACGCCCCGCTGGAGATGGTGGTGCTGTTCTCCTCCGCCGCCGCCACCTGGGGCGGCGCCGGGCAGGCCGGGTACGCGGCCGCGAACGCCCAGCTCGACGGCATGGCCCAGGCCTGGCGTGACACCGGCGTCCCGGTCGTGTCGCTGGCCTGGGGACCCTGGGCCGGGCAGGGTCTCGCGGGCCGCGACGGCGTCGCCGACCGCATGCGACGTCAGGGTCTGCTGCCGCTGGACCCGCGGGCCGCGATGGCCGCGCTCGACGCCGCGCTCAGCGGAGAGCAGGCCGTGCGCACCGTCGTCGACGTCGACTGGGAGCGGTTCGCCCCCGGGTTCACCGCGGTCCGCCCGAGCCCGTTGCTGGCCGGGGTACCGGACGCGGCGCGGGCGCTCGCCCCGCCGGAGCCGACCGGCCCCGGACCGGCCGCACTGCCCGCGGTGCAACGCCCGGCGGCGGTGCTGGACCTCGTGCGCCGCGAGGTCGCGGCGGTCCTCGGCCACCCCGGCCCGGCCGACGTCGACCCGGACCGGTCGTTCCGGGACCAGGGCTTCGACTCGATGGCGGCGGTGGAGCTGCGCGACCGGCTGCGGGTCCGCACCGGGCTGCCGCTGGCCACGGCCCTGGTGTTCGACCACCCGACCCCGAAGGCGGTCACCGCGCACCTGGTCGCGGCACTCGCCCCGGCGTCGGAGCCGGACCCGTCGCCCGCGGCGGCGGTGGATCGGCTGGAGTCAGCGCTCGCGGCGGGTCTGCCCGACCCGGCCGAGCGCGCCCCGCTCGAACGTCGGCTCGCCGCGGTGCTGGACCGGCTGCGTGCCGGGGACCGGGCCCCCGGCCGGGACGGCGCGCCCGTGACCGGTGGCCCCGACGACGACATCAGGACCGCCGACGTCGACGACCTGCTCGACATCATCGACGCCCAACTCTGACCCGGGCCCGACCCCATCCCGGCGACCGGCAGGAATCGAGGAGCAGCAGTGCAGGACGAGCAGCAGGACAAGGTCGTCGACCGGCTCCGGCGGGTCGCCGTGGATCTGCGCCGCACCCGCGAGCGGGTGGCGGAGCTGGAGGCGCAGCGCACCGAGCCGCTCGCGATCGTCGGGTCCGGCTGCCGGTTCCCCGGTGGTGTCTCCTCCCCGCAGGAGCTGTGGGAGCTGGTCGCCTCCGGCACCGACGCCACCTCGGCGTTCCCCACCGACCGGGGCTGGGACCTGGGCGCGCCGGAGCTCGACGGGGTCTCCACCCGCGGCGGCTTCCTGGACGACGTCGCCGGTTTCGACGCGGCCCTGTTCGGCATCTCGCCCCGCGAGGCCCTGGGCATGGACCCGCAGCAGCGGCTGCTGCTGGAGGTCACCTGGGAGGCGTGGGAGCGGGCCGGCCTGGACCCGGTCGGGCTGCGCGGCACCGCCACCGGGGTGTTCGTCGGCACGAACGGGCAGGACTACGCCGCGTTGCTCGGTGACGACGAGGGGCACGCCGACACCGGTCTGGTGGCCAGCGTCCTGTCCGGCCGGTTGTCCTACACCTTCGGGCTGGAGGGGCCTGCCGTCACCGTCGACACGGCGTGCTCGTCGTCGCTGGTGGCGTTGCACCTGGCCGCGCAGGCGCTGCGTGCGGGGGAGTGCGATCTCGCCGTCGCCGGCGGTGTCACGGTCCTGTCGACCCCGCACGCGTTCGCCGAGTTCGCCCGGCAGGGCGGCCTGTCCTCCGACGGCCGGTGCAAGGCGTTCTCCGACGACGCCGACGGCGTGGCCTGGTCCGAGGGCGTCGGCATGATCGTGCTGGAGCGGCTGTCGGACGCCCGACGCCTCGGACACGAGGTGCTGGCCGTGGTGCGCGGCTCGGCGGTGAACCAGGACGGTGCGTCGAACGGGTTGACCGCGCCGAACGGCCCGTCGCAGCGGCGGGTGATCCGCTCCGCGCTGGCCGCGGCCGGGCTGGGCCCGGGCGAGGTCGACGTGGTCGAGGCGCACGGCACCGGCACCGCGCTGGGCGACCCGATCGAGGCCCAGGCGCTGCTGGACACCTACGGCGCCCCCGGCCGCGAGACCCCGCTGCTGCTGGGGTCGGTGAAGTCGAACATCGGGCACACCCAGGCCGCCGCCGGCGTGGCCGGGGTGATCAAGATGATCGAGGCGATGCGGCGGGGGATCGTGCCCGCGACCCTGCACGCCGACACCCCGTCGTCGCACGTCGACTGGTCGGCGGGCGCCGTCACGCTGGTGTCGGAGGAGACCGCCTGGCCCCAGACCGGTCACGCCCGCCGGTCCGCGGTGTCGTCGTTCGGGGTGTCCGGGACGAACGCGCACGTCGTCCTGGAGCTCCCCGAGCCCGCTGCCGAGCCGGAGCCGGAGCCGGCCCCGGCACTGCCCGCGACCGCGGCGTGGCCGGTGTCCGCGCGCACGGTGGCCGCGCTCGACGGGCAGGTCGCGCAGATGTCGGTGCTGGACGACCCGCGTCCGGTGGACGTGGCGTTCTCCCTGGCGACGACGCGTGCGGTGTTCGACCAGCGTGCGGTGTTGGTGCACGACGGGACCGGACCGTCGGAGGTCGCGCGGGGCATCGTGGTGTCGGGTGGGACGGCGGTGGTGTTCTCCGGTCAGGGGTCGCAGCGTCCCGGTGCGGGCCGCGGTCTGTATGAGGCGTTCCCGGTGTTCGCGGAGGCGTTCGACGCGGTGCTGTCCGCGCTGGCCGATGCGGACCCGGTCCTGGCGGATCTGGGTGCGGTGGCGTTCTCCGAGGATCCGGCCGCTTTGGATGCGACGGGTGTTGCGCAGCCGGCGTTGTTCGCGTTGCAGGTGGCGCAGTTCCGGCTGTTGGAGTCGTGGGGGGTGCGGGTCGATCGGCTGGCGGGGCATTCGGTGGGGGAGATCGCGGCTGCGCATGTGGCCGGTGTGTTGTCCCTCGGGGATGCTGCGGCGCTGGTGGCGGCGCGGGCGCGTCTGATGCAGGGGTTGCCGTCGGGTGGGGTGATGGTGGCGGTGCAGGCCTCCGAAGCGGAGGTCGTCCCGCTGCTGACCGGTGGGGTGTCGTTGGCGGCGGTGAATGGTCCGTCGTCGGTGGTGCTGTCGGGTGTGGAGGCCGAGGTTGTCGCGGTGGCGGAGGGGTTCCGGCACAAGCGGTTGAACACTTCGCACGCGTTCCACTCGGTGTTGATGGAGCCGGTGCTGGAGGAGTTCCGGACCGTGGTCCGGTCGCTGTCCTTCGACGAGCCTGCGCTGCCGGTGGAGGTGGCCGGTGTGGTCACCGATCCGGAGTTCTGGGTCGCTCATGTGCGGGACACGGTGCGGTTCGCCGATCGGGTTGCTGGGTTGTCGGCTGCGGGTGTGGCCCGGTTCGTGGAGGTGGGGCCGGGTGGTGTGTTGTCGGCGATGCTCGGCGAGCTGGTGCCGGACGCGACGGCGGCACCGGTGCTGCGTGACGGTCGGCCCGAGGACACGGCCGCACTGACGGCGCTGGCCCGGGTGTGGGTGTCCGGTGGCGCGGTCGACTGGACTGCCACCGCATCCGGTGGTCGCGTCGTTGAGTTGCCCACCTACGCTTTCGAGCACCGTCGTTACTGGCCTGCTGTGGGTGGTGGGTCGCGTGACCTGGCTGCTGCGGGGTTGCATGCCGTCGGGCATCCGCTGCTCGGCGCCGCTGTCGACCTCCCCGGCGACGAGACCGTCTACACCGGACGACTCTCCCGGCACACCCACCCCTGGCTCACCGACCACCGCATCCACGGGCACGTCCTCGTACCGGGCGCCGCCGTCGTCGAGGCCCTCTGGCACGCCGGACAGGACACCGGGTGCGACCGCATCGACGACCTCACCCTCACCGCACCGCTGGTCCTCCCCGAGCACGGCGCCGTCGAGATCCAGCTGCACCTCGGGGCCCCCGACACCGACGGCCGACGCAGCGCCGACCTCCACTCCCGGCCCGCGGACCCCGACGCCGACCGCCCCTGGACCCGGCACGCCACCGGCACCATCGCACCCGGCGGCCCCACCCCGGACCACGACACCGCGCCCTGGCCGCCCGCCGACGCCCGGCCCGTCGACCTCGACGGCACCTACGACCGCTTCGCCGCCGACGGGTTCGACTACGGCCCCACCTTCCGCGGCCTGCGTGCCGCCTGGCACCGCGGCGACGACGTCCTCGCCGAGATCGCCCTGCCCCCCGACACCACCGACACCCGCCACCACCTGCACCCCGCCCTGCTCGACGCCGCACTGCACGCCGCGGCGTTCGGCGACGGCGACCGCGGCGGGCTGCCCTTCACCTGGCAGGGCGCCACCCTCCACACCCGCGCCACCGGCACCCTGCGGGTGCGGCTGCGCGCCGACGGCGACACCGTCGCCGTCACCCTCACCGGCACCGACGGCCGCCCCGTCGCCGACGTCGACGCACTCGTCACCCGCCCCGCCACCCTCCCCGGCGCCGACCGGCCCGCCGACGACGCCGTGTTCGTCCTCGACTGGACCCCCACCACCGGCACCGACACCACCCCGGCCCGGATCACCGTCCTCGACCCCGACAGCCCGTCCAGCACCGACACCGACGCCGACCTCGCCGTGCTCGTCGTCGACACCGACACCGACACCGACACCGAGACCGACACCCAGACCGACACCGCCACCGGCACCGACCCGGCCGAACGCGCCCACACCGCCACCCGCACCGTCCTCGCCGCACTGCGCACCTGGACCGGCGACGACGCCCCCGCCGACACCCGGCTCGCCGTCGTCACCCGCGGCGCCACCACCGGCCACGACCTCGCCGCCGCCGCCGTGTGGGGACTCGTCCGCTCCGCACAGAGCGAACACCCCGGCCGCATCGTGCTGCTCGACCTCGACCCGGCCCTCACCGACCACCCGGCGCCCACCGATCCGGCCACGATCGCCACCCCGGCCGTCGCGGCCGCCCTCACCCACGCCCTCATCACCGGCGAGCCGCAGCTCGCCCTGCGCGACGGCACCCTGCTCCTGCCGCGCGTGGCCCGGCACACCACGACATCCGACACCACGACACCCGACACCACCACCGACGGACCCGGCGCCCCCGGCGGATCCGTGCTGATCACCGGCGGCACCGGCGGTCTCGGCGCCCTCGTCGCCCGCCACCTGGCCACCACCCACGACGTCACCGACATCGTCCTGCTCTCGCGCCGCGGCAGCACCGTCGCCGGAACGGACGACCTCGCCGCCGACCTCGCCGCCGCCGGCGCCACGGTCACCGTCGAGACCGGCGACGTCACCGACCGCGCCTTGCTCGACCGCATCGCCGCGACCCACACCGTCGACACCGTCGTGCACGCCGCCGCCGTCCTCGACGACGCCACCGTCGCCGCCCTCGACGACGACCGGCTCCACCGCGTCCTCGCCCCCAAGGTCGACGGCGCCTGGGCCCTGCACGAGACCTTCCCCACCGCCCGGCTCGTGCTGTTCTCCAGTGCCGCCGGGACGCTGGGCAACCCCGGCCAGGCCGCCTACGCCGCGGGCAACGCCTTCCTCGACGCACTCGCCGTCCACCGCACCCGCCACGGTGCTCCCGCCCTGTCGCTGGCCTGGGGCGCCTGGGAACCCTCCGTCGGGCTCGCCGGCAGCCTCGGCGCCACCGACCTCGCCCGCGTCACCCGGGCAGGCACCCCACCGCTGTCGATCGCCGACGGCCTCGCCCTCCTCGACACCGCCCTGTTCGACACCGCCCTCGACACCGCCCCCGCCGACACCACCCCCGTGCTGCTCCCGATGCGCCTGGACCTGCCCGCCCTGCGGGCCCGCACCCGGGTGCACCCGCTCCTCACCGCGCTGACCGGCCCCCGCACCGGCACCCGCCGCCCCGGCCGCCGTGGCGCGCAGCGGACCGGCACCGACCTGCCCGCCCTGCGCACCCTCGTCCGCGGCGCCGTCGCCGACGTCCTCGGGCACACCGACCCGGACGCCGTCGAACCCCGCCGCCCCTTCCAGGAGCAGGGCTTCGACTCGCTCACCGCCGTCGAGCTCCGCAACCGGCTCGCCGAGGCCACCGGCCTCACCCTGCCCAGCACCCTGGTCTTCGACCACCCCACCGCCGACGCCGTCGCCGAGCTGCTCCACTCCCGCCTCGGCGGCGCCGCCACCGCGGCCCCGGCCACCCGCGCCGCCGCCGCGACCGACGACGACCCGATCGTCGTCGTCGGCACCGCCTGCCGGTTCCCCGGCGACGTCGACACCCCCGAGGACCTGTGGCGCCTCGTCGTCGACGGCACCGACGCCGTCACCGGGTTCCCCACCGACCGCGGCTGGCCCGACACCACGGCCGACGACGGCTACTGCCGCCAGGGCGGCTTCCTGCACACCGCCGCCCAGTTCGACCCCGCCTTCTTCGGGATGAGCCCGCGCGAGGCGCTGGCCACCGACCCCCAGCAGCGGCTGCTCCTGCAGACCACCTGGGAGGCGCTCGAACGCGCCGGCATGGACCCGACCGCGCTGCACGGCAGCGCCACCGGCGTGTTCACCGGCGTCATGTACGCCGACTACGCCCAGCTCCTCGCCGCCGACGGGTTCGAGGGCCAGCGCGGCACCGGCAGCTCACCCAGCGTCGCCTCGGGCCGGGTGTCCTACACCTTCGGGTTCGAGGGGCCGGCCGTCACCGTCGACACCGCCTGCTCGTCGTCGCTGGTCGCCCTGCACCTCGCGGCGCAGGCCCTGCGGACCGGCGAGTGCGACGTCGCCCTCGCCGGCGGCGTCACCGTCATGTCCTCGCCGGGGACCTTCACCGAGTTCGCCGTCCAGGGCGGGCTCTCCTCCGACGGGCGCTGCAAGGCCTTCTCCGACGACGCCGACGGCGTCGCCTGGGGCGAGGGCGTCGGCCTCGTCGTCCTGGAGCGGCTGTCGGACGCCCGCCGCCACGGGCACGAGATCCTGGCGGTGCTGCGCGGGTCCGCGGTCAACCAGGACGGTGCGTCGAACGGGTTGACCGCTCCGAACGGCCCGTCGCAGCAGCGGGTGATCCGCGCCGCGCTCGCCGCCGCCGGGCTGACCACCGGCGACGTCGACGTCGTCGAGGCCCACGGCACCGGCACCGCACTGGGCGACCCGATCGAGGCGCAGGCGCTGCTGGCCACCTACGGGCAGGACCGCGACACCCCGCTGCTGCTCGGGTCGGTGAAGTCGAACCTGGGGCACACCCAGGCCGCGGCCGGTGTCGCCGGAGTGATCAAGATGGTGGAGGCGCTGCGGCACGGCACGGTCCCGCCGACCCTGCACGCCGGCACCCCGTCGCGGCACGTCGACTGGACCGCGGGCGCCGTCGAGCTCGCCACCACCCCGCGGGCCTGGCCGGACACCGGCCGCGCCCGCCGTGCCGCGGTGTCCTCGTTCGGGATCAGCGGCACCAACGCCCACGTCGTCCTCGAACAGGCCCCGGCCACCGCCGACAGCGGGCCGGGGGAGCGCACGGTCCCCGCCGTGCTGCCCTGGACCGTCTCGGCCCGCTCCGCCGACGCCCTGGACCGGCAGATCGCCCGGCTCACCAGCGCGGGCACCGACCCGCTCGACACCGCCTGGACCCTCGCCACCCGCCGCGCCCGGCTGCCGCACCGCGCCGTGCTGCTGCACACCGCCGGCGGCGAGCCGGTCGAGGTCGCCCGGGGGATCGCGAGCCCCGGGCCGCTCGCGATGCTGTTCCCCGGGCAGGGCGCCCAGCGCCTCGGCGCCGGCCGCGAGCTGTACGCACGGCACCCGGTCTTCGCCGCGGCGTTCGACGCCGTCGACGCCGAGCTCGACCCGCACCTGGACCGGCCGGTCGCCGAGGCCCTGCACGGCGACGACGCCGCCGCTCTCGACGCCACCGGCGCCGCACAGCCGGCGCTGTTCGCACTCGGCATCGCCCTGCACCGGCTCGTCGAGAGCCTCGGCGTCACCCCCGACGTCGTCGGCGGTCACTCCGTCGGTGAGATCGCCGCCGCCCACGTCGCCGGCGTGCTGTCCCTCGCCGACGCCTGCGCCCTGGTCGGCGCCCGCGCCCGGCTCATGCAGGCCCTGCCCACCGGCGGGGCCATGCTCGCCGTCCGCGCGAGCGAGGACGAGATCCGCCCGCTGCTCACCCCCGGCGTCGCGATCGCGGCGGTCAACGGCCCCGACTCGGTCGTGGTGTCCGGCGACGAGGACGAGGCGCTCGCCGTCGCCGCGGGATTCCGGCACCGGCGGCTCGCCGTGTCGCACGCCTTCCACTCGCCGCTGATGGAGCCGATGCTCGACCGGTTCGCCGCCGTCGCCGCCGACCTGGACCCGGCGGAGCCGCTGCTGCCGCTGCTGTCCAACCGGACCGGCCGGATCGCCGACCCCGGCCACGTCACCGACCCCGGCTACTGGGTCGCCCACGTCCGCGACACCGTCCGGTTCGCCGACATGGCCGAGACCCTCACCGCCCGCGGCGTCACCCGGGTTCTCGAGCTCGGACCGGACGCGACCCTGTCCGGGATGCTGCCCGAGGGCTTCGACGCGGTCCCCGTGCTGCGGGCCGGACGGGACGAGACCCACACCCTGCTCACCGCGCTGGCCCGGCTCGACGTCCGCGGCACCGACGTCGACTGGGCCGCCCTGCTGCGCCCCGCCGGCGCCCGCCCCGTCCGCCTGCCCACCCACCCGTTCGCCCGGCAGACGTTCTGGCCCGCCGCCACCGGCGGCGCCGACGTGGCCGCCGCAGGCCTGCGCGCCACCGGACACCCGCTGCTCGGCGCCGTCGTGCCCGTCGCCGAGGACGGCACCGCCGTCCTCACCGGACGCATCTCCACCGCCACCCACCCGTGGCTGGCCGAGCACACCGTGCACGGCGCCACCGTGCTGCCCGGGTCCGCGCTGGTCGACCTCGCACTGCACGCCGGGACCGAGCTCGACCTCCCGGCGCTGGCCGAGCTCACCCTGCTCGCCCCGCTGGTCCTGCCCGAGCGCGGCGCGCTGGTCCTGCAGCTCGCCGTCGCCCCGGCCCGCGCCGACGGCACCCGCCCCCTGGGGATCCACTCCCGCCCCGACGGCACCGACGCGCCGTGGACCCGGCACGCCGACGGCGTCCTCACCGCCGCAGGCACCACCGTCCCGGCCGACCTGAGCGCCTGGCCGCCCGCCGGGGCCACCCCGATCCCGGTCGACGACGCCTACGACGTCCTCGCCGACGCGGGTCTCGGCTACGGCCCCGCGTTCCGGGCACTCACCGCGGCCTGGTCCGACGGTGAGGACCTCCTCGCCGAGATCACCACCCCGGCCCCGCCCGCGGGGTTCGGCGTGCACCCGGCCCTGCTCGACGCCGCCATGCACGCCGCGCTCCTGCGCGGCGCCCGCTCCGGCGCGGACGAGGTGGAGATCCCGTTCGCCTGGGGCGACGTCACCCTGCACGCCACCGGCGCGTCCGCGGCCCGCGTGCGGCTCGTGCGCTCCGGCGCCGGGCGCCGCCTCGACCTCGCCGACACCGCGGGACGCCCCGTCCTCACCGTCGGCACCGTCACATCCCGCCCCGCCGCAGCGCAGCGGTTCACCGCCCCGGTCGCTCCGCTGTACGGCGTCGACTGGCGCCGCGCGACGCTCACTCCCTCCACCGACACCACCGGCACCTGGGAGACGGCGGTCGGGCACGACAGTGCTGCCGGCGGGGCCGCCGACCATGAGGTCCCGCCGGTCGTGCTGCTGACCGTCCCCGCCACCCCGGACGGCGCCGACGTCCCCGCCACCCTGCGCGAGCGGCTCACGACCGTGCTCGCCGCCCTGCAGCAGTGGACCACCGACGCGCGGCTCGCCGCGTCCCGGCTCGTCGTCGCCACCCGCGGCGGCGTGCCCGCCCCGACCACGTCCGGCCACGACACCGACCCCGTCGCTGCCGCCGTCTGGGGCCTGGTGCGCGGAGCGCAGGCCGAGCACCCCGGCCGCGTCGTGCTCCTCGACCTCGACCCGGCCGTCGCGACGTCCACGCCGACCGAGGCCGAGGCCGCCGCGGCCGCCGCGGTCGCCGCGTCCGGCGAGCCCGAGGCCGCCGTCCGCGACGGCGCCGTCCTCGTGCCCCGGGTGACCGCGCTGCCCGCCCCCGACGGCGAGAGCGCCCCGGCACTCGACCCCGACGCCACCGTGCTCGTCACCGGCGGCACCGGCGGCCTGGGCGCGGTCGTCGCCCGGCATCTGGTCACCGACCGCGGCGCGCGGCACCTGCTGCTCACCGGCCGACGCGGACCGGACGCCCCCGGCGCCCGCGAGCTCGCCGAGGAGCTCACCGCCCTGGGTGCGCAGGTCCGGGTGGTGGCCTGCGACGCCGGTGACCGGGCCGCGCTCGCGGCCCTGCTGGACGGGCTCGACCGGCCGCTGACCGCCGTCGTGCACGCCGCGGGCACCGGCGACGCCGGCCTGCTCGCCGACCTGGGGCCCGACCGCCTCGACGCCGTCCTCGCCCCGAAGGCCGACGCGGCCTGGCACCTGCACGAGCTCACCGCCGACGCCGACCTGGCCGCGTTCGTGCTGCTGTCCTCGGCGGGCGGCTCGGTGCTCGCCGCCGGGCAGGCCGGCTACGCCGCCGCGAACACCTTCCTCGACGGCCTCGCCGCACACCGCCTCGCCTGCGGCAGACCGGCGACCGCCGTCGCGTTCTCGCTCTGGGACGTCGGCGCCGGCCTCGGCGCGCGGCTCGGCGACGCCGACCGGACCCGGCTCGCCACCCAGGGACTGCCCGCCGTCGGCGCCGACGAGGGACTGGCCCTGTTCTCCGCCGCACTCGACACACCCCGGTCGCTGGCCCTGGCCATGACCGTCGACCGTGCCGCGCTGCGTGCCCGCACCGACGGCGTCCCGGCGCTGCTGCGCGATCTCGCCCCGGGCCGTCGCACCGCCGCCACCCGCAGCGGCACCGCCGACGCCCGCGGGGAGCTCACCGCCCGGCTCGCCGGGACGGGGGCCGCCGAACGGCAGCACACCGTCCTGCAGCTCGTGCGCACCGAGGTCGCCGGCGTCCTCGGGCATCCCGGCCCGGACGCCGTCGAACCGACCCGCGCCTTCTCCGAGCTCGGCTTCGACTCGCTCGCCGCGATCGAGCTGCGCAACCGGCTCGAGGCCGCGACCGGGCTCTCCCTGCCCGCCACGCTCGCCTTCGACCACCCGGACGCCACCGCCGTCGCGACCGCGCTGCTCACCGACCTCGCCGCCGACCTCGGCGGCGCGGACCTCGGCACCGCCGCGGCTGGCACCCGCCGGGACCGCCCCGCGCGCACCACGACCGACGACGAGCCGATCGCCGTCATCGGCATGTCCTGCCGCTACCCGGGCGGGGTCACCTCACCCGCCGGTCTGTGGGACCTCGTCGCCGCCGGGGCCGAGACCGTCGGCGACTGGCCCGCCGACCGCGGCTGGGACCCCGGCCTGTACGACCCCGAGCCGGGCGTCGAGGGCCGCAGCTACACCCGCCGCGGCAGCTTCCTGCACGACGCCGCCGACTTCGACGCCGACTTCTTCGGCATCTCCCCGCGCGAGGCGCTCTACTCCGACCCGCAGCAGCGGCTGCTGATGGAGACCTCGTGGGAGGCGCTGGAGGCCGCCGGCATCCCGCCCGCGTCGCTGCGCGGCTCGCGCACCGGCGTGTTCACCGGCGTCATGTACCACGACTACGCACTCGGCGTGTCCGCGTCGGGAACCTCCGGTGGCTCGGTCGTCTCCGGACGGATCGCCTACACCCACGGGTGGGAGGGCCCGGCCGTCACCGTCGACACCGCCTGCTCCTCCTCGCTGGTCGCGCTGCACCTGGCCGTGACGGCGCTGCGCTCCGGTGAGTGCGACCTGGCCGTGGCCGGCGGCGCCACGGTGATGGCGACCCCGGGTATGTTCGTGGACTTCTCCCGCCAGCGCGGGCTGTCCGCCGACGGGCGGTGCAAGGCGTTCTCCGACGACGCCGACGGCGTCGCCTGGGGCGAGGGAGCCGGGGTGCTGCTCGTCGAGCGGCTCTCCGACGCCCGCCGCAACGGCCACCCCGTGCTCGCCGTCGTCCGGGCCACCGCGGTCAACTCCGACGGCGCCTCCAACGGGTTCACCGCTCCCAACGGGCCCTCCCAGCAGCGGCTGATCCGCACCGCACTCGCCTCCGCCGGCCTGACCAGCGGCGACGTCGACGTCGTCGAGGCCCACGGCACCGGCACCACCCTCGGCGACCCGATCGAGGCCCAGGCCCTGCTCGCCACCTACGGCCAGGACCGTGAGACCCCGGTGCTGCTCGGCACCGTCAAGTCCAACATCGGCCACACCCAGGCCGCAGCCGGCGTCGCCGGGATGATCAAGATGATCGAGGCGATGCGTCGGGGCACCGTGCCCGCGACGCTGCACGCCGGCACCCCGTCCTCGCACGTGGACTGGTCCTCCGGCGCGGTCGAGCTGGTCACCGCGGCGACGCCGTGGCCGGACACCGGCCGGGCCCGCCGGTCGGCGGTGTCGTCGTTCGGGCTGTCGGGCACCAACGCGCACGTCATCCTCGAACACGAGCCCGAACCCACGACCCCGGACTCCGGCGCGCCCGCTCCGCAGCAGCGCACCGGCACCCGGCCCTGGACCCTGTCCGCCGCCGACCCGGACGCGCTGCGCGCTCAGGCCGCCCGGCTGCTCGCCCACGTCGACGGCGCCACCACCGCCGACAGCACCGACAGCACCGACACCCGGATCGAGCCGGTCGACATCGCGTTCTCGCTGGCCACCACTCGCGCGGCGCTGACCCACCGCGCGGTCCTCGACCCCGCGGACCCGGTCGCCGCGCTGCGCGGCCTGGCCGACGGCACACCCACCCCGGGCACCGTCCTCGAGACCGCCACCGCCGGTCCGCCGGCCATGGTGTTCTCCGGCCAGGGCGCCCAGCGCCTCGGTGCCGGACGCACCCTGCACCGCCGCTTCCCGGCGTTCGCGGCCGCGTTCGACGAGGTCGCCGCCGCGCTGGACCGCCACCTCGACCGCCCGCTCACCGAGGTGCTGTGGGGCGACGACGCGGCGGCACTGGACGACACCGCGCTGGCTCAGCCCGCGCTGTTCGCCGTCGAGGTCGCGCTGTACCGGCTGCTGGAGTCGTGGGGCGTCACCCCCGGTGTGCTCGCCGGGCACTCCCTCGGCGGGATCACCGCCGCCCACCTCGCCGGCGTGTTCGACCTGCCCGACGCCGCCGCGTTCGTCGTCGCGCGGGCCCGGCTGATGGCCGCCCTCCCCGCCGGCGGGGTGATGGTGTCGGTGCGTGCCGGTGAGGCCGCCGTCGCCGACCGCCTCGGCGACGGTGTGGAGCTCGCCGCGGTCAACGCCCCGGACGCCGTCGTGCTGTCCGGGCCCGCCGCGAGCGTGCTCCCCGCGGTGGCCGACCTGCGGCACCGGCAGCTCTCCGTGTCGCACGCCTTCCACTCCGCGGCGATGGAACCGATGCTCGACGACCTGCGCGCCGTGGTCGACCGGCTCACCCTCCACGAGCCGGCGCTGCCGCTGGTCTCCGACGTCACCGGGCGGCTCGTGACCGCCGGGCAGGTCACCACCCCCGACTACTGGGTCGAGCAGGTCCGCCGCCCCGTCCGGTTCGCCGACGCCGTCGGCGCGCTCGCCGCGCACGGCGCCGCGGCCGTGCTCGAGGTCGGCCCGGACGCCACGCTGACCGGTGCCGCGGCCGCCACCCTGCCGACGGGCGTCCCCGCCGTCGCCGCGCTGCGCGCCGGCCGCGACGAGGAGGACTCCGTCGTCGCGGCCGCGTTCCGGCTGCACGCCCGAGGGATCCCCGTCGACCTCGCCGCCCTCTTCGAGGGCACCGGGGCCCGGCGCACCACGCTGCCCACCTACGCGTTCCGGCACCAGCGGTTCTGGCTGCCCGCCGGCACCACCGGGGCGGGCCTGGACAGCGCCGGACTGACCGACGCCGACCACCCGGTCCTCGCCGCGGTCGTCCCCGCCGCCGACGGCGGCGGCACCACCCTGACCGGCCGGATCTCGACCGCGTCGCACCCGTGGGTCGCCGACCACACCGTGCTGGGGTCGGTGCTGGTGCCCGGCAGCGCCCTGGTCGAGCTCGTCCTGCGGGCCGGCGACGAGACCGGCTCCGGTGTGCTGCACGAGCTGACCCTCGACGCCCCGCTGCCCCTGCCCGACGACACCGCCCGGATCCTGCAGGTCACCGTCGGCACCGCCGACGAGCGCGGTCGCCGCCCGGTGACCGTCCACTCCCGCGCCGACGAGCCGGGCGAGCCCTGGGTCCGGCACGCCACCGGACTGCTGGGCACCGGCGCGACGCCGGGATGCACCCCGTCGCCGACGGCAGGCACCACCGAGTGGCCGCCCGCCGACGCCGTCGCGCTGCCCGTCGACTACGACCGACTCGCCACCCGCGGGTTCGACTACGGGCCGCTGCTGCGCGGCCTCACCGCGGCCTGGCAGCGCGGCGACGAGCTGTTCGCCGAGGTCGAGCTGCCCGGCGGGGACCCCGGGCCCGGGGGCACCGGGTACGGGATCCACCCGGCGCTGCTCGACGCCGCCATGCACGTGGCGATCCTCGCCGGGGAGGGCGAGCAGGCCGTCATCCCGTTCTCCTGGTCGGGAGTGGCGCTGCACGCGGTCGGCGCGACCCGGGTGCGGGTCCGCCTCGTCCGCACCTCCGCGACCGCGTTCACGCTGGAGATCACCGACGCCGCCGGGCGCCCGGTGCTCGACGTCGCGACGATGACCGGCCGCCCGGTCGACCCGGCCGCCCTCGCCGCGCCGCGCGGTGGCCTGCACGCCGTCGTGTGGCAGCCCCTCGCGCCGGTCGCCGGCGCCCCCGCCGCCGGCGGGTCCGTCGCGACCTGGGAGGCGGGCGGCGTCCCCACGGAGCCGGTTCCCCCGGTGGTCGTGCTGTCCGTCCCGGCCGCACCCGCCGACGTCGACGTCCCGGCCGCGGTCCGCGCGACCCTGGCCGCGGTGCTCGACACCGTTGGTGCCTGGCTGACCGACGAGCGCTGCTCGGGATCCACCCTGGTCGTGCGCACCCGCGGCGCCGTCCCCGCCGGTCCCGGGGGCGGGGACGACACCGATGTCGTGACCGCCCCGGTCTGGGGCCTGCTGCGCGCCGCCCAGGCCGAGAACCCCGGCCGGTTCGTGCTGCTCGACGCCGACCCCGACGCCCCTGACCCCGACGACGCCACCGTCGCCGGTGCCGTCGCGCTCGACGAGCCCGAGCTGGCGCTGCGCGACGGGACCCTGCTGGTGCCGCGGCTGCGGCCGGTCACCGTCGACCCGGACGCGGCCGGCCCGGCGTTCGACCCGGACGGCACCGTCCTGGTCACCGGCGGCACCGGCGGGCTCGGCGCCGTCATGGCCCGCCGGCTGGTCACCACGCACGGCGTGCGCCGGCTCGTGCTGGCCGGTCGTCGCGGCCCGGCAGCCCCCGGCGCCGCCGAGCTCGTCGCCGAGCTCGCCGCGCTGGGCGCCACCGCCGACGTCGTGGCCTGCGACGTCGCCGACCGCGCGGCCCTCGCCGCCCTCCTCGACGGTCTGGACACCCCGCTCACCGGGGTCGTGCACGCCGCCGGTGTCGGCGACAACGGCCTGGTCACCACCATGACCCCGGAGCGCCTCGACGGGCTCCTCGCGGCGAAGGCCGACGCCGCCTGGTACCTGCACGAGCTCACCGCGGGTGCCGACCTGGCCGCGTTCGTCCTGGTCTCCTCGGCGGGTGGGCAGGTGCTCGCCGCCGGGCAGGGCGGGTACGCCGCCGCGAACGTGTTCCTCGACGCCCTCGCCGCGCACCGGCACGCCGCGGGACTCCCGGCCACCGCCACCGCGTTCTCCCTGTGGGACGTCGGCGCCGGACTCGGCGCCTGGCTGTCCGACGCCGACCGGGCGCGGATGGTCGCCCACGGCGTCCCGCCGGTCGGGAAGGAGGACGGCGAGCTGCTGTTCTCCGCGGCGCTCGCCGCCGACGTCCCCGTCGTCGCACCGATGATCGTGGACCGGCGGGCCGTCCGGGCCCGCACCGACACCGTGCCCGCCCTGCTGCGCGACACCGCGGGCACGACCCGCCGCCGCACCGCCGACACCGGCGCCGCGGCGCTGACCGGGAGCCTCGCCGGCCTCGACGCCGACGCCCGCGCCGCCGCGCTGCTGACCCTGGTGCGGGAGCGTGTCGCGTCGGCCCTCGGCCATGCCCATGCCGAGGCCGTCGACCCGGACCGGTCGTTCAACGACCTCGGGTTCGACTCGCTCGCCGCGATCGAGCTGCGGAACCACCTGCAGACCGTCACCGGTCTGGACCTTCCCGCGACACTGGTGTTCGACCACCCGAACGCCACCGCGCTGGCCCGCCACCTCGACGCCGAGCTGTCCGGCACCACCGACGCGGTGCCCGGCCCCCGTACCCGGGCCACCCTGGCGACCGGCGACGACCCGGTCGTCGTGGTCGGCACCGCCTGCCGGTTCCCCGGCGGGGTCGCCTCGCCCGAGGACCTGTGGCGGCTCGTCGACAGCGGCACCGACGCGATCTCCGGGTTCCCGACCGACCGTGGCTGGGACCTCGCCGCGCTCTACCACCCGGACCCGGACCACCCCGGCACGGCCTACACCCGCCACGGCGGCTTCCTGCACGACGCCGGGGACTTCGACCCCGCGTTCTTCGGGATGAGCCCGCGCGAGGCGGTCGGCACCGACGTGCAGCACCGCCTGCTGCTGGAGACCACCTGGGAGGCCGTCGAGAACGCCGGGATCGACCCGGCTGCGTTGCGCGGTTCGCGGACCGGGGTGTTCACCGGCGTCATGTACAACGACTACGCCACCCTGCTCGACGGCTCCGACGCCGGGACCCAGGTCACCGGCAGCTCCGGCAGCGTCGCGTCCGGCCGGGTGTCCTACACCTTCGGTTTCGAGGGGCCCGCGGTCACCGTCGACACCGCCTGCTCGTCGTCGCTGGTCGCCCTGCACCTGGCGGCGCAGGCGCTGCGTGCGGGGGAGTCCGATCTCGCCGTCGCCGGCGGGGTGACCGTCATGTCCGCCCCTGGTGCGCTGATCGGGTTCTCACGTCAGCGGGGCCTGTCCGTCGACGGCCGGTGCAAGGCGTTCTCCGACGACGCCGACGGTGTCGGGTGGGGTGAGGGTGTCGGTCTGGTCGTGTTGGAGCGGCTGTCGGACGCCCGCCGCCACGGGCACGAGGTCCTGGCGGTGCTGCGCGGGTCGGCGGTGAACCAGGACGGTGCGTCGAACGGGTTGACCGCTCCGAACGGCCCGTCGCAGCAGCGGGTGATCCGCGCCGCGCTCGCCGCAGCGGGGCTGAGCACCGGCGACGTCGACGTGGTCGAGGGCCACGGCACCGGTACCGCGCTGGGTGACCCGATCGAGGCGCAGGCGTTGCTGGCGACCTACGGGCGGGACCGTGAGGTCCCGTTGCTGTTGGGGTCGGTGAAGTCGAACATCGGGCACACCCAGGCCGCCGCGGGTGTGGCCGGGGTGATCAAGATGGTGGAGGCGATGCGGCGGGGGACCGTGCCGGCCACCCTGCACGCGGGCACCCCGTCGTCGCACGTGGACTGGTCCGCGGGCGCGGTCGAGCTGGTCGCCGAGCCGACCGCCTGGCCGGAGACCGGCCGGGCCCGCCGGGCTGCGGTGTCCTCGTTCGGGATCAGCGGCACCAACGCCCACGTGATCCTGGAGCAGGCCGCCCCCGCCGACACCCCTGAGCCGGCTGTCGAGCCGGCGGGTGTCGTCGCGTGGCCGCTGTCGGCCCGTACCTCCGGTGCTCTGGACGGGCAGGCCGCCCGGATGTCGGCGCTGGACGACCCGCGTCCGGTGGATGTGGCGTTCTCCCTGGCCACCACGCGTGCGGTGTTCGATCACCGTGCGGTGTTGCTGCACGACGGGACGGGGCCGTCGGAGGTTGCGCGGGGCGCTGTCGTGCCGGGTGGCACCGCGGTGGTGTTCTCGGGTCAGGGTTCGCAGCGTCCGGGTGCGGGTCGTGGTCTGTACGAGGCGTTCCCGGTGTTCGCGGAGGCGTTCGATGCGGTGCTGGCTGAGCTGGCCGATGCGGACCCGGCGCTGACGGATCTGGGTGCGGTCGTGTTCTCCGACGACCCCGCTGCCCTGGATGCGACCGGTGTCGCCCAGCCTGCGTTGTTCGCCCTGCAGGTGGCGCAGTTCCGGTTGTTGGAGTCGTGGGGGGTCCGTCCGGATCGGCTCGCGGGGCATTCGGTGGGGGAGATCGCCGCTGCGCATGTGGCGGGTGTGTTGTCCCTGCCTGATGCTGCGGTGTTGGTGGCGGCGCGGGCGCGGTTGATGCAGGCGCTGCCGTCGGGTGGGGTGATGGTGGCGGTGCAGGCCTCCGAAGCGGAGGTCGTCCCGCTGCTGACCGGTGGGGTGTCGTTGGCGGCGGTGAACGGTCCGTCGTCGGTGGTGCTGTCGGGTGTGGAGGCCGAGGTTCTGGCGGTGGTGGAGGGGTTCCGTCACAAGCGGTTGAACACCTCGCACGCGTTCCATTCGGTGTTGATGGAGCCGATGGCGGAGGACTTCCGCGCCGTCGTCGGATCGCTGACCTTCGACGAGCCGGAGCTGCCGATCGAGGTCGGCGGCGAGGCGACCGCCAAGGTCACCGACCCGGAGTACTGGGTCGCGCACGTCCAGGACACGGTCCGGTTCGCCGACCGGGTCACCGCGCTGACCGAGGCCGGGGTGACCCGCTTCCTGGAGGCGGGACCCGGCGGAGTCCTCACCGCGATGCTCGCCGACCTCGTACCGGACGCGGCCGCCGCACCGCTGCTGCGCGACGGCCGGGCCGAGGACGCCACTGCGCTCACCGCGCTCGCCCGGCTCTGGACCGCGGGCGGCACCGTCGACTGGGCCGCGACCGCCCCCGGCGGGCGACGCACCGCACTGCCCTCCTACGCCTTCGAGCACCGCCGGTACTGGCCGTCGCCGTCGGCCCTGCCCCGCGACGCCGACGGGCTCGGGCTGAGCACCGCCGGGCACCCGCTGCTCGGCGCGGCCGTCGACCTGGCCGGGTCCGACGCGGTCGTGTTCACCAGCCGGCTCTCCGCGGGCACCCACCCCTGGATCGCCGACCACGTCGTCGCCGGCGCGACCCTGCTGCCCGGCACCGCGTTCGTCGAGCTCGCGGCCCGCGCCGGGGACCGGCTCGGCTGCCCGCACATCGACGAGCTGACCCTGGCCGCCCCGCTGGTCGTCCCCGACGGCGGGATCCGGCTGCAGGTCACCGTCGCCGAGCCCGGCGCGGACGGCCGGCGCACCGTCGCCGTCCACTCCCGCCCGGGCGGCGACGACCCCTGGACGCTGCACGCCGAGGGCCTGCTGGCCCCGGCGGGCACCGGCGGGACGCCGGGCGACACCGCGAACGCCCCGGTCGGTGCCGTCCCGGTCCCGCTCGACGGCGGCTACGACGTCCTCGCCGACCGCGGCTTCGCCTACGGCCCCGCCTTCCGGGCGCTGACCTCCGCCTGGCGCGACGGCGACGACGTCTACGCCGAGGTCCGGCTCCCCGAGGACGTCCGGGACGCCGCCTACGGCGTGCACCCGGCGTTGCTCGACGCCGTCCTCCACGCCTGGATGCTCTCCGGCGACGGATCCGGTGGAGCGGGCGGTCTGCCCTTCGCCTGGAGCGGGGTCACCGTGCACCGCTCCGGGACCGGTGCGGCGCTGGCCCGGCTGCGCCCCACCGGCGACGCCATGTCGGTGCTGGTCACCGACGCCACCGGCGCGCCCGTGGTCACCGTCGACCGGCTCACCGTGCGCCCGCTGGACCCCTCCCGGCTGGGCGGCGCACCGACGGCCTACCTCGTCGAGCACGTCGAGGTCCCCGGCGGCGGGACCGGCACCACGGGCCCCGTCACCCTGGTCGGGCCTGACCCGTTCGCGCTCGCCGGACTGTCCTGGGTGGACATCCACGACACCGACCCGGCCGCGCTCACCACCACCGGCGGCGGCACCGTCCTCGTCGCACTCGACGCCGGCCCCGAGGGCACCGAGGCCACACGAGCGCACGCACTCACCCGGCGCGCGCTGGCGTTGCTCCAGGAGTGGGCCGCACACGACGGCGACGGACGCCTCGTCGTCGTCACCCGGGGCGACGACCCGGCCGTGGCCGCCGTGCGCGGCCTGGTCCGCTCCGCGGCGTCGGAGCACCCGGGCCGGATCGGCCTGCTCGACCTCGACCCGGACACGGCACCCGGAGACACGGAGGCCCGCGCACTCACGGTCGGCGAACCGGAGACCCGGGTCCGCGACGGGCAGGTCCGCGTGCCCCGTCTCGTCCGCACCGAGCTGCCCACGGGCACCGACCCGTGGCGGGACGCCGACGTCCTGCTCACCGGCGCGACCGGCGGCCTCGGCCGTGCCGTCGCCCGGCACCTGGCCGAGCGCGGGGCGCGGACGCTGGTGCTGCTCAGCCGGCGCGGACCCGACGCCGCCGGCGCCGCCGAACTGCTGGACGAGGTCCGTGCGCTCGGCACCGGGGCCACGCTGCTCGCCTGCGACGCGGCCGACCGCGCCGCGCTGGCCCGCGTCCTCGACGAGCACCCGGTCACCGCCGTCGTGCACGCCGCGGGCGTCCTGGACGACGCGACGCTCGCCGGGCTCACCCCCGAGCGGGTGCGGGACGTCCTGCGGCCCAAGGTCGACGCCGCCTGGAACCTGCACGAGCTGGCGACCGGCGTCGACACCTTCGTGCTGTTCTCCTCGGCCGTCGGCACCTTCGGCAACCCCGGACAGGGCAACTACGCCGCGGGCAACGCGTTCCTCGACGCGCTCGCCGCGGGCCGTCGTGCCGCGGGCCTCCCCGCCGTCTCGCTGGCCTGGGGAACCTGGCGGGGGCCCGGCATGCTCGACGACGTCGCCGCCGAGCGGCTCGCCCGCGCGGGACTGCCGCCGCTGCCGGTCGAGCAGGGCCTCGCCCTGCTCGACGCCGGCGCCGCGGCCGGGTCCGCCGTCGTGCTGCCGCTGCAGCTCGACACCGCCGCGGTCGCCGCCCGCGGCGAGGTGCCACCGCTGCTGCGGGGGCTGGTCCGGCCCCGCAGCGACGCCGGCGGCGCCCCCGACCCGGCCCGGGCCGCCGAGCTGCTGGCCCGGCTCACCGCGGCCGACGCCGGCACCCGCACCCGCATCGTGGAGACGCTGATCGGGGAGCGGGCCGCCGAGGTGCTCGGCCACGGCGACGCGTCCGCGATCGGACCGGACCGGGCGTTCACCGACCTCGGGTTCGACTCGCTCACCGCGGTCGAGCTGCGCAACCGGCTCTCCGCCGAGACCGGACTGCGGCTCGCCGCGACGCTGGTGTTCGACTTCCCGACCCCCGCCGAGCTCGCCGCGCACGTCCTCGACCAGCTGGACCTCGACCCGCCGTCGGCGGCCGAGACCCTGCTCGACGAGCTCGACCGGCTCGAACGGGCCCTGGCCGGGATCGAGGCCGACGACCGGCTGCACCGCACCGTCACCGGCCGGCTCGACGCGCTGCGCGACCGCTGGGCCGATGTGCGCCACGCCCGCGACGGCGCGAGCGCGGGCTCGGTCGACCTCGCCGACGCCACCGACGACGAGATGTTCGCCCTGCTCGACCAGGAGCTCGGCGACGGGTGAGCGATCCGGGTCGCGCGGCGCCCCGTACTAGGCGATTCCGGGGCGCCGCGGACCTAGCGTCGCGCCGGGAGAGCGTCCGCACCAGCCCCTGCGAGGAGCCCATGACCATCGTCCATCCGGTGTCCAAGCCGTATCTCACCGACCGGGAACGCGACTACGTCACCGACGCCGTCGAGTCCGGCTGGATCTCCTCGCAGGGCCCCTACGTGGCCCGGTTCGAGCGGGCCTTCGCCGACTGGAACGGCTCCGCCCACGGCGTGGCCTGCTCGTCGGGGACCACCGCCCTGACCCTGGCCCTGCGCGCGCTGGACATCGGGCCAGGGGACGAGGTGATCGTCCCGGAGTTCACGATGATCGCGTCGGCGTTCGCGGTCACCTACAACGGCGCCACCCCGGTCTTCGTCGACTGCGCCGACGACCTCGACATCGACGTCACCCGGATCGAGGAGGCCATCACCCCGCGCACCCGGGCGATCATGCCGGTGCACGTCTACGGCCGCCGCTGCGACATGGACGCGGTGATGGCCCTGGCGCACGACTACAACCTCTCCGTCGTCGAGGACTCGGCCGAGGCCCACGGCGTCCGCCCGGTGGGGGACATCGCCTGCTTCTCGCTGTTCGGCAACAAGATCATCACCTCGGGGGAGGGCGGGATCTGCCTGACCGACTCCCCGCGCCTCGCCGCCCAGATGGCGCACCTGCGGGGGATGGCGTTCGACCCCGACCACACGTTCCTGCACCGCAAGCTCGCCTTCAACTTCCGGATGACCAACCTGCAGGCCGCCGTGGCGCTCGCCCAGACCGAGGCCCTCGACGAGATCCTCGAGCGCCGCCGGGAGATCGAGAAGCGCTACGACGCCGGCCTCGAGCACGTGCCGGGCCTGACCCGCATGCCCCCGCGCGACGTGCTGTGGATGTACGACCTGCTGCACGAACGCCGTGACGACCTGCGCACGCACCTGAGTTCCGCGGGTGTGGAGACCCGGGTGTTCTTCAAGCCGATGAGCCGTCAGCCGATGTACCTCGACCCGCGCTGGCCGGAGCTCACCGCACACCGCTACGCCGAGACCGGGCTCTACCTGCCCACCCACACCGGGCTGTCCACGGCCGACCAGGACGCGATCATCGACGCGGTCCGGTCCTTCCCGCACGAGGGCTGAGGGCGCGGCGCTCATCGCGGGCAGGTGCCCGCGGTGAGCGCCGCGTCGGCGATGAGTGCCGCGTCGGCCGGGGCGGTGCCGGCCCGGACCGAGAGAGCCGGCCCGGTCCGGGACAGCGATCCCGGACCGACGCCGTCAGCCCGGTCCGATCCAGCTGGTCGGAGCGACGAAGCCGGGCGGGCCGCCCCACGACACCGGCCGGGCCCGCGGCGTGGCGGTGGCGGGGGCGGGCCGCCGAGCGGCCAGGACGGCGGCGACGAGCGCCGCCAGCTCGGCGTCGTCCGGTCGCCCGCGCAGGACGTGGACCGCCGCCGGCACCGGCCCGGGGGAGCCGGTGCCCGCGGTCGTGCGGCCGCTCACGTCGGCGGGTTCCCGTGCTTGCGGAACGGCAGGTCGGCACGCTTGGCACGCAGCACGGCCAGGGCGTCGACCAGGGCGGACCGGGTGTCGGCGGGGTCGATGACGTCGTCGACCAGGCCGGCCTCGGCGGCGTAGTAGGGGTGCATCAGCTCCTGGCGGTACTGTTTGATCCGCTGCAGCCGCGTCGCCTCCGGGTCCGGCGAGCCGGCGATCTCCCGCCGGAAGACGACGTTCGCGGCGGCCTCGGCCCCCATCACCGCGATCTCGTTGGTCGGCCACGCGAGCGAGATGTCGGCGCCGATGGAGCGGGAGTCCATGACGATGTAGGCACCGCCGTAGGCCTTGCGCAGGATCAGCTGCACCCGGGGCACCGTGGCGTTGCAGTAGGCGTACAGGAGCTTCGCACCGTGCCGGATGATCCCGCGGTGCTCCTGGTCGCCGCCCGGGAGGAAGCCCGGCACGTCGACCAGCGTGACCAGCGGGATGCTGAACGAGTCGCAGGTGGACACGAAGCGGGCCGCCTTCTCCGAGGCCGCGATGTCCAGCACGCCCGCGAGCGAGGCCGGCTGGTTCGCCACGATCCCGACGGTGTGCCCGTCGAGCCGGGCCAACCCGCAGACGATGTTCGGCGCCCAGTCCGCGTGCACCTCGAACAGGTCGCCGTCGTCGACGATCTCCGCGACGACCGCGCGCATGTCGTAGGCGCGCGTCGTGTCGGCGGGGACGAGGTCCAGCAGGGACGAGGTGGGCCGGTCGGCGGGATCACCGGTCTGGACCCGTGGTGGCGCCTCCCGGTTGTTGGACGGCAGCAGCGAGACGAGGTGCCGGACGTCGGCGAAGCAGGAGGCCTCGTCGTCGTGGACGAAGCCGGCGGAACCCGACCGCGTCGCGTGCACGTGCGCGCCGCCGAGCCCCTCGTGGTCGATGTCCTCACCGGTGACCGCGGACACGACGTCCGGCCCGGTGATGTACATCTGCGCGACGTCGCGGACCATGAACACGTAGTCGGTGAGTGCGGGGGAGTAGGCGGCGCCACCGGCGCACGGCCCGAGCATCACGCTGATCTGCGGGATCACCCCGGACGAGCGGACGTTGCGGCGGAAGATCCCGCCGTAGCCCGCGAGCGCCGTGACCCCCTCCTGGATGCGGGCCCCGGCCCCGTCGCTGAGCGCGATCAGCGGTGCCCCGGCCGCCTCGGCCATGTCCATGACCTTGTGGATCTTGCTGGCGTGGGCCTCACCGAGCGAGCCGCCGAAGATGCGGAAGTCGTGGGCGTAGACGAAGACCGTCCGTCCGTCGATCCGCCCCCAGCCGGTGACGACGCCGTCGGAGTGCGGCCGGCGGTCCTCGAGCCCGAACCCGTGGGCGCGGTGCCGGCGGAAGCGTTCGATCTCCCGGAACGAACCGGGGTCGAGCAGCAGTTCGAGCCGTTCGTGCACGGTGAGCTTCCCGCGGGCGTGCTGGGCCGCGGTCGCCTGCGCCGACGGGCCGCTGCGGGCCTGCTCACGCAGCTCGGCGAGCTCACCGACCCGCGACCGCAGGTCGGGCTCGGTGGGGTCCCCGGTCGTGCCGACGCCGTCCCTGGTCGTGGTCATGTCCATCCCTCCGTCGGTCGGCTCCGCTCACTTCACGTGGTCGGCGAC
This sequence comes from Pseudonocardia sp. Ae717_Ps2, assembly GCF_001932475.1. NCBI lineage: Bacteria > Bacillati > Actinomycetota > Actinomycetes > Pseudonocardiales > Pseudonocardiaceae > Pseudonocardia > Pseudonocardia sp. Ae717_Ps2. The sequence continues at coordinate 3,276,584 of NZ_MCIS01000001.1, read as the reverse complement.
GACCTGCGGGGGCCACGACCCCATCTCGAACATCCCGAGCGCGTACGCCTTCGAGATCAGCGCCGGACGGTTCTTGACCTTCATGCGGCGCAGCAGGGAGGTGACGTGGTACTCCACCCCGCCGCGGCTGAGGAACAACGTCGAGGCGAGCTGGACGGTGGACGCCCCCGATGCCACCCCTTCGAGGATCTTGGCGTCCATGTCGGACAGGATCCGGCGCGGTCGCGGGACCGGCGCGCCGCGCTCGGCGTGCGGCGCGAGGACGGCGATGACGCCCTCGATCCGGCCCGCCCCGCGGGCGAACGGGGTCGCGGTCAGCTCGCCCTGGAGCTGCCCCTCGGGGGACTGCAGCGTGACCGTGGTGTCCTTCAACCGGGACTGCTGACCGTCGAGCAGCCGCTGCAGCCGACCGTGCACCGCGGTCCGCACGCTCGGGTCGAGCAGGTCACAGAACGCCGACCCGCAGAGGTCCTCGTGCAGCTGCTGACGGAACCGCCGGAACATCTCCTGATTCGCCGCGACGATCCGCAGCGATCGGTCCAGGGACACCATGCAGGACTGGTGCGCCCCGGGGCCGCGTGACTGTGACGAGCGTGTCCCTGTCGTCGACTGGTTCATGTCGCTCCCCTGCGAATCGGGATCCCGGCGTGTTCGGGAGGATCAACTCTTTACGCCGAACGGCTTCCACCGACGTTATGAACCGTTACGCCGGAGCGTCAACGCGGAGTGGCCGCAAGCGCTTAACACTGTGGCTGTGCAGTCACTCGGCCGGGTGGCGAGAGGGGGCGGTGTGTGATGGGTGTCACTACGGTGTGGAGGGGCGGATTCTGGGGGTTTCCTCAGTACGGTCTGCGGCATCGTCGGGGGCTCACCCGGGGCACCTGCACGGCAGGTCCGGGGGCGGGTCATGTCACGGTCATACCGTGGTCATGCTGGAGTCATGGCAACCATCGCCGCAGGTCAGGTGCGGTCGAGGAGGCGGACGAAGCCGTTCGCGGCGAGTTCGGCCAGCCATCCCGTCATGCGGTCGCGGACGACCCAGGGATCGGCCTGCCAGGCGCGGGCCAGCTCCAGGGCGGCATCGCCCAGGACCCACTGGGCCCGGCTGAGGCTGACCCACATCGCCGTCTGCGCGGCGGTGCAGAGGAGCGTGTCGGGACTTCCGGCGAGCCGGATTTCCATCCACCCGTTGCTCAGCACGCTGACCGTCATTCCGGGGGCGGGGCCGATCCGTCGATTCCGTGTCTCACGCGACATGGCGCGGCAATTCGTCATCGAGTTCGGACGCGACGTACATCAGAATGTCATCTACGGCGCGACCGCTGTTCATGACGACCAGTGTCGAGGACGTCATGTGCGGATATCACCAGTATCCGACTCCTGTCGGGTGACAGCGGCTCGCCGGCGTTCAGCCCGGGCCGAGGTCGCCGCGGCCACCGATTCCGAGCTTGCGGTAGGCGCTGGTGAGGCGCTTCTCGACGGCGCGCCGGCTGACCCTCAGCTGCTGCGCGATCTGCTGGTTGGAGGCCCCGGCCCGGACCAGGGCCACGGCCTCCTGCTCGCCCGCGGTGAGCCGGCCGGCCCCGGTCCCCGTGGACCGTGACGAGCCGGCACGCGCCGCGACGGCGGCGCCGAGCGGCGCCTCGGCCGACTCTGCCGGTGCGCCTGCCGCGGGACGCGGGGCGAGCACCGGGCGGGGGACGGGGCGGGGCGGGACCGCCCCCCCGCCGGCAGCCCCGGGCCGGGGGACGGTGTCGGGGCAGTGCTCGAGCGCCACCGCGACCCGGTCGGCCTCGGCGCCGTCCTCGGAGTCCGCGAGTACCGCCGACGCCGAGCGCAGGAGGCGCAGGCGCTCCGGCCCTTCGGCGAGCTCGGCACGGACCCGCAGCGCACGGCCGAGTGCGGCCGGTGCCCCCCAGCTCGTGGCGAGCGAGAGCTCGGTCTCGGCGAGGTCGCGGGCGGTGCCGACCTCGCCCAGCCGGGCGGCCAGCAGGGCGGCCCGCCCACGCCACGGGAACACCGCCGGATTGCGCCAGCCCAGGTGGTCCAGGTGACGACCGGCGTCGAGCAGGCACTCCAGCGCCAGTGGGAGGTCCCCGGCGGCCGACGCCGCACCGCTGCGGCGCAGCCGGTGCATCGCGCGCTCGGGCAGTCGCGGACGTGCGAGATCGGTGTCGGTGTCGGTGCCCCGGATCCGGACCTCCTTCACCACGGCGGTGGCCGTCAGGGCCACCGCGAGCGGGGTGACCGGCGCGTCCGGATCGCGGGGGGCGAGACGGACCTCGCGTCCACGCGCGAGTGCGAGCAGGGCGTGCAGATCCGCGGAACGGCCGGCGCCCGCCGCCGCGCCCTGCTGCACGGCGAGCCGGTGCGCCAGCGACCCTGCCCGGTCCGCCGCCACCAGTGCGAGTCCCAGGAGCTCGGGCAGCGCGCCGGTCGGATCCAGCTCGCGGGCCGGGACGATCCGCAGCAGCCGCGCCCCGAGCCCCGCCACGGAGGCGGCCGGCACCCGACCGGAGAGCGCGGCGCCGTGCAACAGGACGGTGATCAGCTCCTGCCCCGCCGAGGTGGACAGCTCCGCGTCCGGATCGGCGAGCACCTCCTGCAGCCTGTCACAGCCGGCCTCCAGTCCCTCGGGCGTCTGCTCGTCGAGCCGGTGCCGACGGGTCCGGATGCGCAGGGCGAGCGGCCGGTCGCCGGCGGTGGCCGGGTCGGCGTCGGCCTGCCGGACCGCGTCGCGGACCTCGGCGGGCGCGGTGACGACGGCTCCCACCGGGAGGGCGGCGATGGCCCGGGCCCTGGCGCGCGGCCCGTCGAGGAGGGGAAGGGCCTGGGCGACGTGCCGGGTGGCGATCGTCGGGGCGTACCCGGACTCGGCAGCGGCCAGGTCGGCCAGGACCGATCCCCGCTCGGCGGGGGACAGGTCCCCGTCGAGCAGTACCCGCCGCAGGTGGTCGGCGGCGGTCCGGCCCCCGCCGACCGGGTCCTCGGCGAGGCACAGTGACGCGGCCGTCCGCAGGGTGTGCACCGCCCACCGCTCCAACGGCGTCGTGCAGGCCAGCAGATGTCCGGCCACCTCCGCCGGGGGCCGTCCGATCTCGTGCAGGAGGCGGGCTGCCTCGGCGTGCACGGTGCACCGGTCGGTGGGGCCGAGGGCGACGTCGGCGACCGCCGGATGGCTCGGGCCGGGCGGGTCACGGTCGAGCAGCAGCCCGGCGTCGACCAGGCGGGCCCGCGCCGTCCTGGCCGCCGCCGCATCGAGACCGGACAGCCGGCGGATCGTCCCCGTGTCGCCGTCGTGGTCGAGCACGACCACGGAGCGCAGGTAGCGGAGGGCCTCGTCGTCCAGGTCGCGCACGGCCCGGGCGAACCGCTCCAGCAGGGCCGGGGGGCGGAGTGCGCCGACCGGCGTCCGCGCTGCGGTGTCGTCCCCGGACGCAGCGGCCTCGGACAGCAGCTGGGTGAGCACCATCGGGTTGCCGAGGCTGGCCGCGTGGAACACGCCCGCTGTCCCCGGCGCCGACCCGGCCCCGATCCACTCCTCGACCACGGCGGTGGTGGCCCGCTCCGACAAGGGGTGGAGCCGGACGTCACGAGCGGTCGCCAGCAGTCTGCGGACCGATCGGCGGTCGGCTCCCCGGTCCCCGGCGAGCACCGAGCACACGAGGGCGACGGGTCGCTCGTGGGCGGACAGGGCGAGCTCGACGAGCCAGTCCAGGGACGGGTCGTCGGCCCACTGGAGATCGTCGACCAGCACCACCAGGGGACTGCCGGGTGCCGTCGTGCGGTCCAGGAACCCGACGGGGTCGGCCAGGGCGGCGTCCTCGGCACCGACCGGGAGGTCGCCTTCGGCACCGACCGGGAGGTCGCCTTCGGCACCGACCGGGAGGTCGTCCTCGACACCGACCGGGAGGTCGTCCTCGACACGGTCCCCCGGCAGCAACGGATCGACCAGCTGGTGCACCACCCCGCGGGCGAACTCGCGCTCAGCCGGGGCGGCACACGCCCGCAGCACCTGCATCCCGGTGCTCCCGGCCCTCGCCGCGACGGCCCCGAGCACGGTCGTCCGACCGGAGCCGATCCCCCCGCTCACCACGGCGGTCCCGCCGAGCCCGTCCCGTGCTCCGGCCAGGAGCGACCCGAGCCGTTCGAGTTCGCGCTCACGACCGTGCACGCGACACCTCCGGTGTCGATCCCACGGGGGGCAGCTCGCGCAGTGTCGCGGTGACCAGTGCGATCGGCGCGGGAGCCCCCCACCGGAGTGCCAGCCGGTGCTCGTCGAGTGCCAGCCTGCGGGCGGTGGCGTGGGAGCCGAGCCCGGCCAGCAGGCGGGCGGCCGTCGAGCGCCACGGTGCGATCGCCGGGTTGACCCGGCCCCGGTCGAGGAGCAGGCGACCGCACGCCATCAGCTCGTCGACCGCGTCCTGGGGGGAGCCGGAGAGCATGTGCACGATCCCCCGGACGTAGGTGAGCAACGCGACCCCCGCACGGTCGGTGTCCGAGGTGCTCCCGGCGAGGGCGACCGAGGTCGCCGTGGCCAGGTCACCGTCGACGACGTGCAGCAGCGCCTCGACCGCGTCGAGCAGCGGATCGCAGCCCGGCTTCCGGACGGCGGCAGGGCCGCGCCGGGCGGCACGCAGGTCGCGGCGCGCACCCTCCCAGGCCCCGGCGCGCAGCTCGAGCAGGGCCGAGACGCCCAGCACCAGCGTGGGCACGCGCCCGGCCCCGGCCAGATCCAGGACGAGGCGGCGCATGCCGGCGCGCGCCTCGTCGTGGTGGCCGGAGGCCTGCAGGGTCATCGCGGCCGTCACCCGGGGGACGATCGGGCGGTCCGCGTCCGGGTCCCCGACGACGGCCGCGGCCTCCCGGGCGAGCGCGAGCGCCCGTCGGCGGTCCCGTCCCAGCAGCAGCAGCGAGTACGCCTCGGCGCCGCCGGCGCCCTCGGGTGGCGGGCCGTGGTCGACTCCCGCACCGTCGAAGCCGAGCTGCCGGACCTGGGTTGCGGACGGTCGGCAGGGCGCAGCCGCGCCGGCGAGTGCTCGGCGCGCGGCCCCGGTGTCGCCCTCGGCCAGCAGCAGGTCGATCGCGGAACGTGTCGTGCGGGGACGGGGTGCGTCCCCGCGGTCCGGCGCCGGGTCGTCGTGCGGCTCCGGGTCCGGGCCCGAGGCGGCGAGCCGGGAGAGCAGCCGGCGCGCGGCAGCCGGGTCGTGGTGTGCGCGCGCCGCGGCGAGCGTCGTCGTCAGCGGGCCGCGCAGAGCCGCGGGCACGTTCTCGTCGAACGCGCGTTCGGCAACGGCCGCCGCCTCGGCGTGTCTGCCGGTGGCGAGCAGCTCGCGGGCGCCCCGGTGCAGCAGACCGGCGACCCAGGGCTCGCCCTGGACCGGCGCCGCCAGCAGCACCCGGGCGATGTCGGACTCGGGCAGCGCGGCCCGGCGGGCCGCACGTGCCGCCCGCGTGAAGAGGGCGCGTCGCTCGGCGAGGGGCACGCGGCTCAGTACGACGTCCGCGGCGACCGGGTCCAGCACCGCCGGGTGGGTCCCGGCCAGGAGCCCGGTCGCGGCGAGCCGGGGACCGAGGTCTCCGCCGTGTCCGGTGGCCGGTCCGATGCGCCCGGCCAGCGCCGCGAGCGGACGACCGCACACCGCGATGCCGGTCAGCGCGTGGCGCAGGTCGTCGGGGAGGCCGTCGACGACCGCGTTCGCGTGGTCCTGCCGGGCCCTGTCGACGACGCGGGCCAGCCGGGCCGGGTCCCCGTCGCCGTCCCAGCGGTCGAGAACCGTCGACAGGACCGCCGGCACGCCGCCGGTCGCGCGCCGCAGCCGGACGGCGGTGGCGCGGTCCGGGACGTGGCCCAGCCGGTCGGTGACCGTGTCGCGGACCTCGGCGAGGGTGAGCCGGGCGGTCCGGACGACCGTGTCCTCCGGCGGACCCGGCGCCAGCGCCCACGACGAGCCCCCGTGGGTGCCGGTGTCGGACACGAGGACCCCGAACGAGGCGTGGTGCCGTCGTCGGAGCAGCATCTGCAGCCACTCCTGGCTCAGGGGGTCGGCCCACTGCAGGTCGTCGACCACGAGGAGCAGCGGCCGTCGACGCGCGGACTCCAGGACCGTGCGGCAGTACCGGTGCAGCGCCGCATGGTCGACCCGGCCCGGCGCGGTGGGCGGGAGCGGCTCGCCGGGGCGGGGCCCGCACGCCGCGATCAGGCGGGACGTCGTCGACAGCGGACGGTCGTGGCGGCCCTCGACGGCGCGCGCGGCCAGTACGCGGACACCGCGTTCCCCGGCCCTGTCCGCTGCCCACCGCAGCAACGTGGACCGCCCCGTACCTGGCTCGCCCAGGACGACGGTGAAGGTCGGAGTGCCGCCCGCGACCCGGCGCACCGTCTCCAGGAGCGCGGCGTGCGGCCTGCGCCGGTCCGGGCCCGCGGTCACGCCGCGCCGCCACGGTCGGCGGCGACCAACGGGGCGAGCCCGGTCCGGTCGGTGACGTCGAGCTTCCGGAACGCGCTCGTCAGGTGCACCTCGACGGTGCGGACCGTGATGAACAGCGCCCGGGCGATCTCCCGGTTGCGGGCACCCCCGGCGGCCAGGCGCACCACCCGCCGCTCGGCGGAGGTGAGGGGGTCCAGCGGAGAACCCGTCGGCCGCCGCATCCGGCCGCCCGCGCGGTGCAGGGCCGCCCGCGCCCGGGAGGCCTCCCGCGTCGCCCCGCAGCGGGCGGCGAGGGTCGCGGCCTCGCGCAGCTGACGGCGTGCCTCGATCACGTGCCCCGAGGCGAGCAGGCCGGTACCCCATCGGAGACGGGCCTCCACCAGCTCCGACCGGGCGGGTGAGTCGTCGAGCACCGCCACCGCCTCGGCCAGCAGATCCAGCCCGTCCGGACCGGGGGTCGTCGCACCGCGGGCGGTGAGCGCGAGCCCGCGGGCCCTGGGGGTGCCCCACCGCGCGGCCAGCGCCGCGCCGTGCTCGACGACCGGGGCCGCGTCGTCGGGTCTCCCGAGATCGGCGAGGAGCAGGGCGGCACGCGCCCACCAGGGCGCGAACACGGCGTTGGCGATGCCGTCCTCGTCGAGGGCGGCGCCGCACCGCCGGTACAGCGCCAGTGCCCTGGTGTGCCGGCCGCGGGCCGCCGCGACGTCGCCCCGGGCGAGCAGCAGGTCGTGGTGCTCCCAGGTGAGGTCCTCGTCCCACCGGTGCTGCCGTGCGGCCAGGACCTCCGTCGCCCGGTCGACCGCGCCCCGACGCAGGTGCACCCCCGCCAGGACGATCGACGGGGTTCCGGTGCCGCAGTCCCGACCCGCCCGGCGGGCGGTCTCCATCGCCTCGCACGCAGCGGCCTCCGCCGCGGCCAGCTCCCCCGTGGCGAGACGGGCCTCGGCCAGCCCGCTCGTGGCCAGGGTCCGCGTCCAGGACGAGACCTCGTGCCCGGGGCGCCGCAGCACGCCCTCCAGCAGGGCGACGGACTCCTCGCAGCGGTCGGCCAGGCGCAGGACCCGCGCACAGGCCAGCGCCGTCCAGCCGGCGAGCTCGGTGTGCTCGCGGGGTGCCGCCCGACGAGCCAGCTCGACGGTCCTCGCGGGATCGCGTCCCGCGAGGAGCAGGGCGGTCGCGAGCATCGCGAGCTTGTGCCGGCCGGCTTCGGTGTCGCCCTCGGGGACGTCGGTCCGGTACGCCCGCTCGATCGTGCGGGCGACCGTCCGCCGCCGGTCCAGGCCGACGACGAGCAGCACCGCCTCGGCCGAGGTGCGCAGGTCCGCTGGTCGTGGCAGGACCTGCGGCTCGTCGTCCACGGCGTCGCGGTGGTCGAGCTCCTCCAGCGCCGACCGGAGGACCGCGGCCGCGTCCGCGGGGCCCCGGGCCGGCAGCGAGGCCATCGCGAGCTGCACGGCGACCTGCATCCGACGGGCCGGGTCCACCGCCGACGCGTGCGCGACGCGCAGGTGCTCGACCGCGCCGGTCGGGTCGGACACGGCGAGCGCGGAGGCCAGGCGCGACCGCAGGGCGACGTCGGCCGGCCGCGCGTCCACCACCGGGGCGAGATACCGCGCGAGGTCGGCGAACGCGGACCGGTCGGCCGCACGGTCGGCGGCCTCCTGGAGCACGGTCAGCATCCACGGCTCGGCGGGGTCGGGCAGCTGCAGCAGCAGCTCCGCGATGCGCTCGGCCGGCGCGCCCGCGTCGTTCAGCACGCGTGCGGCGCGCCGCCGGAGCCGTCCCAGCTCGTGGTCGGGGATCCGGTCCAGGACCGCTGTACGCAGGCGGTCGTCACCGAGGTCCGTGCCGTCGGGGGTGAGCACCCCGGTCCGGGCGAGGGCACGCACGGCGCCGGCGGTCGGGACGGGGCCGACCCCCGCGACGGCGGCGAGCGTCCCGATGGTGGACGGCCCCGCGACCGCGAGCGCCGCCGTGAGGCGTCCGACGCACGGACCTCCGGAGCGCAGGTGCCAGTCGACCGTCTCGTCGGTCCGGCGGCGGGAGCTCCCCGTCCGCTCCGCCACCGGAGGTGGGGGGAGCGGTGTCGCGGTCCTGGCCCGCTCCGCGGGGCGCAGGGCCAGCGTCTCGGTCGACGGGGCACGCAGGGGCCAGAGCCGTTCGGGGAGGACCCCGTCGACGTCGGTGCGCGCCGCGAGGACGAGTCCGATCGGGAGGCCGTGCATCCGGCGCAGGAGGAACCCCAGGAAGGCCAGCGACCCGGCATCGCAGCAGTGGACGTCGTCGACGACCAGCAGGAGGGGACCGCGCGCGACGAGGCTCGTGGTGAACCGGTGGAGAGCGCGCAGCCGGCGGTGGAGCTCGTCCGGTGTCGCGGTGGGGCCGAGCTCGTCGAGGACCGTCGCGACGTCGTCGGCGTGACGCGCGGTCGGACCCAGCAGGTGGCCCACCGTTCCGAACGGGGTGGGTTCGGGGTCCTGTCGGCCGGTGGCGTGCAGCAGCCGGACGTCGTGGTCGTGGTGCCGGCGCAGGGTGTCGAGCAGGGCCGTCTTGCCGGTCCCGGGTGCGCCGGTCAGCAACCGGGCGATCGGCCTGCCGGCGGCGACGGTCGCGGGTGCTGCGGTGAGCCAGGCCCATTCCGTGGCCCACCAGGACAGGTGGGCCGGCGGTCCTTCCCGCACCGTCACCGCCCTCCTCTCCCGGTACCGCCCGGTCGACTCCGTGCCGTCGGCGGCCTGCGCCGGGGCGTCCCGGGTGCGGTCGGTGGGGGGACGCCTCGCCGGGCACCCCCCCTCGACGTGGGGAAACTCGGCCGCGAGCTCACGTATGACGGTACGAAGATCGAAACGAGGGCGTCAACGACCTGGCCCCGTAAGCGCTTAACATTGTGGACCGCCCGGCGGCTCGTGAGGGAGGTGTGGTTCGGTGTGTGGTCTAGGTCACTTCGGTGTGTGCGTCACGAGGCCGGCGGCCAGGAGGCCGTCCAGCCAGTCGTTCATCCGGTCGCGCACGTTCCACGGCTGGCAGCCCCACGCGTCGGCGAGGCGGATCGCGGCGTCGCCGACGTGCCATCCGTTCTCGGCCAGGCAGAGCCACATCGCGGTCTCCTCGAGGTTGCACAGCAGCGCACCACCACCGGGGTGGTGCAGCTCCATCCAGCCGTTGTCCAACACGCGGGCGTCGACACCGGGCACGGGTCGGACGGTCACGCCGCCCACCCTGGCCGACGGCCGCCATGGATGTCACGCCGGTTCCGAGGACGAGGGCGCCGCGGGTGCCCGTCGGCCGCGTGCCGAGGACGACGGGATGGAGGAGGCTGGGCGTCGGCACGGCCGACGAGCGGGGGAGACGCGATGACCGACCTCGGGTCCGGGCCCGGCGCGGTCTTCACACCCGCCGACCGCGCGTTGCTCGCCCTGTTCGACACCGCGGTCGACCGGCCCCTCGGCCCCCGCACCGACGACGGCCGCGGCAGCCTGCTGGTGGTCGCCGGCCCGGTCGGGAGCGGGCGGACCGCCGCGTTGGGGGACTGCACCGTGCGTGCCGGTGGGCGTGGGGCGGTCACCCTGACCGCGCGCTGCCACCCCGTCGACCGGCAGGTCCCCGGCGCGGTCGTGCGGAGCCTGCTCGGTCCCCGGGGCGCGGGAACCGGTGTCGCGGGCCCGACCGGGCGACCGGAGGCGGACCTCGCGGACCTGCTGACCGGCCGGCCGGGAGTGCTCGTCGTCGACGACGCCGAGCACTGCGACGACCTGTCGGCGGGGTGGTTGGCCGATCTCGTCGATCCCGGCGCGCGGCTTCCGGTCGTCGTTCTCCTCGGGGCCCTCGGGAACGGTGCGTCGGGCCTCCCCGACCCGCTGGCGGCACGGGCGGAGGTGGTGCACGTCCTCGAGCCCCTGGAACCCGTCCGGGTGGACGCGGCCGTGCGCGCCCGCTGGGGCCGGGAGGTCGGCGACGGTGTGCTCGCCGCGGTCCGGGAGGTCACCGGGGGGAACCCGCTGCTGTTGGCCGGGCTGTTGGACCTCCCGGACCCGCCCGACCCCGCGCGGGTGCGACGAGCCGGTTCGCCCCGTCTGCGGCTGCGGTTCGACGATGCGCTGCGCCGGTCGTCCCGGGACGTCGGGGAGCTGCTCGCGACGGTGGCGGTCCTGGGGGAGCACGCCACCCCGCAACGGTGCGCCGCGCTGGTCCCCGCGGCCGGGGCGGACCTCGCCGCAGCCCGTCGTGACGCGGTTGCCGCCGGGCTGCTGCTGGACGAGGCAGCCCCGCGGCTGCGGCACCCGCTGGTCGGCTCCGCGGCCCTGGCGGTCCTGGATCCGCAGGAGCGCCGCCGCCTGCGTCTCGACGCGGCCGCGCTGCTCGCCGAGTCGGGCGAGCCGTCGGCGGCCGCCGACGTGCTGCACGACGTCGCGGGAACGCTGCCCGACGACATGGTCGCGGTCCTGTGCGACGCGGCCGACTGGTCGCTCCGGCAGGACGCACCGGACATCGCGGCCCGGCACCTGCAGCGCGCGCTCCTCGCCCATCCGACCGCCGCGCGCCGGGCGGAGGTGCTCGCGCGGCTCGCCGTCGTGGAGCGCGGCCTGCATCCCGGACGGGCCCGGCTCCGTGCGGTTCAGGCGGTCCCGTTGCTGCAGGGACTGCGCGAGCGCGCCGCGGCGCTGTGCGACGCCGGTGCGCTGGGACTGCATCTCGACCCCGCTCCGTCGGTCGCCCTGCTGCGCCGCACCGCGGCCGAGGTCGCAGGGGTCGAGGACCCCGACGACGACCTGCGCGACCTCGGACTGCGACTACAGGCCCGGGTCCACCAGCTCGACGGTCTCGAGGCGGCCGGGGTGGCCCGCAACGTCGCGCGTCTGCGTGAGCTCACCCGCGGCGGGGAGCCGCCCCTCGGCACGGCCGGTGAACGGGAGCGGATGGCGGTCCTGGTCCACTCCGCCGCGGTGGCCGGGGCACTCCCGGCGGCGCAGGTCGCCGAGCTCGCCCGGCGGATCCTCGACGCCGACCCCACCGCGAGCGCGCACGTGCACACCCCGACCGCCGCCGTGATCCCCTGCCTGTGCATGTCCGAGGCCACCTCCGGGCTCCCGGCCGTACTCACGACCGCGTCGGCGACCCCGGGCATCGCCCCGGTCACCGCCGCCGTGCTGCAGGCCGAGTACGCCGCGGTGCTGGTGTGCGGCAACCGGCCGGACGAGGGCGGGGAACTGAGCCGGACGGCCTACCGGGAGCTCGTCGCCCGTGCCCCCGGGACCGCACTCGCCGCGACCTTGCTCGTCCCGCTGTTCACCGCGGTGCACGACCCGGACCTGGCCCGTCGGGTCGTCGCGGACACCGATGCGCTGCCCGAGGTGCCCGACGACGTCGTCGCCGGGACAGCCATGCTGCGGGCCCAGGTCGCGGTGGCCGACGGTCTCCCGGCGGACGCACTGCGCCTGAGTCTGGAGGCCGGACGCGAGTTCGACCGGATCGGCTGGGTCGACGCGCCCCAGCCGTGGCGGAGCTGGGCGATCGAGCTCCGGCGCAGGGTCGGTGACGTCGGGGGCGCGCGTGAGCTCAGCGCGCGTGAGCTCGGGCTCGCCAGGGCGTGGGGGGCACCTGCCCGGCTGGGCCGTGCCCTGAGGACGGCCGGGGAGCTGGAGTCCGGCACCGCCGCCGTCGCGTTGCTGCGGGAGGCCGTCGAGGTGCTTCGGCAGAGCTCGGACCGGGCGGAGGGCCGACGGGCCGCCCTGGCGTTGCGCCGCCGGACGGCCGGGCCGGTGCCGGTGCCCCCCGAGGACGCCTGTGGTCCGTCACGGCTGGCCGGACGACCGGCGGACCGCCGGCACGGTCTCACCCCGAGGGAGTACCGGACGGCGGAGCTGGCCGCGGGCGGGCGTACGAACCCCGAGATCGCCACGGTGCTCGGGACCAGCGTCCGGGGCGTCGAGAAGCACCTCACGCGGATCTACCGCAAGCTCGGTGTGGCCGGTCGGCCGGCACTGGGCCGGATGTGGGAGGAGGGGTCCGATCTCCACCGCTGACGGTCCGGACCCCGGACGACTGCTGGATCGTGACGCCGAGCTCGCCGCGGTCCGGGCCGCGGTCGACGCCGTCGCCGCCGGGCATCCACGGACGGTGGTCGTCGTCGGGCCGGCCGGATCCGGTCGCACGACGCTGCTCGAGGTGACCGCCGGGCTCGCCGCGGCCCGCGGGCTGCCCGTACGGCGTCTCGGGGGGCCCGGCCCCCTCCCCGGCGGACCGCTCGTCGTCCTCGTCGACGACCTCGACGACGCCGGTGCGGAGGTCGGCCTGCGTGCGGCCGGGCTGGCACGGAGGTCGGCGGGCCCGGCGCCGGTCCTGATCGTCGCCGCGCTGCGCGGCACGGGCTCGGGCCGCAGCACGCCCGGGGCGGTGACCGCCGACGACGTGGCGGCCTGCCTCGGCCCGGCGCCCCCGGCGGCGCGGCCGGCGATCGACGCGCTCCTGACCGCTGCCGGTGCCCGGCTGCTGCCGCTGCTGCCGCTGCGGTCGGCGTCGACGCGGACGGTGCTGGACGCCGCGGACTGGCCGGTCGACGCGGTCGAGGCCGCGCGCGCGGCGACCGCGGGACTGCCCGGATGGCTGGCCGCGCTGGGCACCGAGCTCGCCGCCGACGGCGCGGACCGGACCGGCCGCGCCGTGAAGCCCGCTCTCGTGCGCGCGGCGGCCGAGCGGGCCACCGCCGACCGGCTGCCGGCCGTGCTGCGGCGCCTCGGCCCCGAGGCGACCGCGCTGGTGCGCGCCGTCGCCGTGCTCGGGACCGGGGCCGGCCGGGACACCGTCGCGGCGCTGTCCGAGCTGGACGACATCGCCCGGGAGGCGGCATCGGCCCGGTCGGCCGCGTTCGGGGTCCTGGAGGCCGACGGCGTCCGGTTCCTGCTCCCGCAGGCCGCCGCCGTCGTCCTCGCCACCACCGACCCAGCGACCCTGCGGTCCACCCGCGCGCGGGCCGCGCGGATCCTCGACGCCGGCGGTGCCGCCCCGGAGACCGTCGCCGACCAGCTGCTCGGTGCGGGACCGCCGTCCGACGCCGCGGCGGTCGCGGTCCTCCGGACGTCCGGGACGGCGCTGCTCGCCGGCGGGCAGCCGGGCCGGGCGGCGCTGCATCTCGGGCACGCGCTGACCGGGCCGGTCCCCGTGAGCGACCGAGCCGCCCTGCTCACCGATCTCGCCGTCGCCGAGCGCAGCGCCGACCCCCGCCGTGCGCTGTCCCACCTGGACGCCGCGCTGGCGGTGCTGGCGGACCCGGTCGAGCGAGCACGGACCACGCTGCGGCTCGTCCCCCTGCTGGCCGGCGCCGGGACCGGTGCGCTGCTCCGCCGGATCGACGCGGCCCGGGACGGGTTGCCCGCCGCCGACCCGCCGTCCGACCTGCGGATGCGGCTGGCGGCCCTGGAAGCGCACGTCGCGGCGGGGGACCTGCGCCACATCGGCCGCATCCACTCCTGGTCGGCGGGCACGGAGCGCGCCCGCACCGCATCCGGCCCGGGCGCCCGGGCGGTCCGGGGAGCCCACGCGCTCTGCTCCGCGTGGGCTCTACGCGCGACCGCCGCCACCACGGAGCGGCGGCTCGCCGCCGCGCTCGGCGAGACCGACGAGTCCTTCCTGCGGCCCCTACGGGTCGCCGCGCTGGGCGTGGTGGAGCGGACCGGTGGCGATGCGTCCCGGCACGCCGAGGACGAGCGTGTCCTGAGGAGCGCCCGGCGCCGGGACCGGCCCGTCGTGCGGGCGCTGCTCCGCGCGGAGCGCGCTCTGGAACGCCTGCGCTCCGGCCACGTGCTCGACGCCCTGGCCGACGGGTTGCAGGCGCTGGAGGACCGCGGTGACGACATGGACCACGTCGTCGGCCCCGTCCGGTACGTCGTGGGCATCGCGCTGATCGAGGCCGGCCGCCCGCAGGAGGCCGTCCGACGGCTGCGTCCCGGCCCCGACGAGCCGGACCGCTGGTCGTGGCGGCACAGCTGGGTCCTCACCGCGCGGGCTGCCGCGGCCCAGGCGTCGGGCCGGCCGGAGGAGGCGCTGCGGCTGCTCGACGACGTCGAGCGGCGGATGCGTGCGGCCGGGGCGCTGAACCCGGCACCGCTGGACTGGTGGGAGCGGCTGTCGCTGCTCGCCCTCGGCGCGGGCGACACCACGCGCGCCGCAGAGCTGGCCCGCGAGCAGCTGGGTCTGGCCCGCCGCTGGCGGGCCTCCGGTGCGCTGGGGTCCGCACTGCGTACGTCCGGGCTGGTGACCCCCGGCCGGGCCGGCACGACACTGCTCCGGCGGGCCCACGACGAGCTGGCCGGCTCGCCACGAACCCTGGAGTGGATCCGGTGCGGTCTCGATCTCGCCGAGCGCCTCGGGCCGGGCGACCCCGACGCGACCCGTCTCGCCACCGAGGCACTGGCGCTCGCCGAGGCACGTGGCGCGCGGCTGCAGGCCGACCGTGCCCACGCGCTGCTCCCGGCCGGCGAGGAGCATCGCGTGGGCACGGGTCGCCGGAACGGAGGTCTCACCGCCGCCGAGCGCGAGATCGCCCGGCTGGCCGCCTCGGGGATGACGAACCCCGAGATCGCGGGCGCGCTGCACCTGACCCGACGGACCGTGGAGCTCCACCTCACCCGGGCCTACCGCAAGCTCGGCATCTGCGGGCGACACGAGCTGGGGGAGGCCCTCGGCGGCGCGGTGACCCCCGCGCGACCGCCCCGGGCACCGTGACGGCCGACCCCGCAGCCGACGACCGCGCTCGACGGCCGCCGTGACGGAGATCGATTACCATTCCCGAGGTCACGCTGAGCGAGACAGGAGCACCTGGATGAGGGAACGCCCCGGTCCCACGCCGCTGGTCGGCCGTGACCGTGAGGCGTCCTGGCTCCGCGGTGCCTCCGCCGCCGCGGCCGACGGTTCCGGGGCGGCCCGGCTGCTGCTCGGCGCCCCGGGTCTGGGCAAGACCGCACTGCTCACCGAGCTGTGCGAGGCGACCTCCGGCCCGGTGCGGGTACTGCGCGCCGCGGCGACGCGTGGCCGCGCCGAGTCCGGGTTCGGCGTGGTCCGGGAACTGCTCGGCCCCGACGCCGCCGCCAGGGCGGCCACCCTTCCCGGCGGGGCACGTTGGGCGCGGGCCGCTCTCGCCGACCCCGGGACCGACCGCACGGACGGCGGCAGTGCGGTCGGGGCGGTTCCCGAGCTGCACGGGGCCCTGCACGCCCTGTACTGGCTGACCGTCGACCTGACCGGCGACGGTCCGCTGCTCCTGGTCGTCGATGACCTGCAGTGGTCCGACGACGAGTCGCTCGCGTTCCTGGGCTTCCTGCTCCGGCGTCTGTCCGGGCTGCCGCTGGGAGTGGTCCTGGCCGCGCGGCCCGGCCCCGGCGGTGGTCCGGGCGAGCGGCTGGCCGGGATCGCCGCGGCGGCCGGCGACGCGGTGCGCACGCTGGCCCCGCTGGACCGCGACGACGTCCGACGGCTGGCCGCCCTGCGCGCCGGTGCGCCGCCCGAGGAGTCCCGCCTGGACACCCTGGTCCGGGTCTCCGGCGGCAACCCGCTGCTCGTCGAGCAGCTCGTCCCGGACGGCGGCGGCGAGATCGTGCTCCCCGCCGAGGCCTCAGAGGAGGTCGTGGACGACCTGGTGGAGCACCAGGTCCGGCTCGGTGGCGCGGCGCCCACGGCGGTCGCGCTCGCCGTCGTCGGCGAGGCCGGGGAGGATCTCCTCGCCGCCGTCGCCCGGGTCCCGACCGCCACGGTCCGGGAGTCGCTCGCGGCGCTGGCCGCGTGCGGGCTGACCCTGCCGGGGCGGGCGGCGTTCCGGCACGACCGGCTCCGGGGCGCGGTCCTGCGTCGCTGCGCGGGCCCGGGGGAGCTCGACACGCTGCGTCGGCGCGCCGGACGGGTGCTCTCGGACGCCGGGAGCCCCGCCGAGCTCGTCGCCGGCATCCTCGAACCGCTCCCGGCGCCGCCCGAGCCGTGGATGGTCGACGTGTTCGCCGAGGCCGCCGACTCCGCCGCCCGGCGCGGCGCGCCCGGCACCGAGGCCCGCCTCCTCGACCTGGTGGTCCGGGCCCGGCCCGACGACGTCGAGGTCCGGCTGCGGCTGGCCGCCACGATCGGCCAGCGGGACCCGGACCGCGCGCTGGACCACCTGCAGCACGCACTGGACGTCGCGCACGACATGGCCGGGCGGGCACGGGCGGCGGCCGCCTTCGCGATGACCGCCCTGGCCGTGCAGCGTGCCCCCGAGGGCGTGGAGCTCCTGGAACGGGTCCTCACCGAGCTCGACGGTGACACCACGCCGGCCGCGGCCGAGCTCCGCACGCACATCGAGGCCGCGCTGCTCGTGGTGGGGCTCGACGAGAAGCGGACGGTCGCCCCGACCATGGCGCGGATGCGCGCCATGTCGGTCCCGGAGGGACGCACGCCCGCCGAACGCCAGAAGCTGGCCATGATGACCGTCGCCACGGCGATGCAGGGTGGCCCGGCCGTCGCCGCCGTCGACGGGGCCCGCCGGGTCCTGCTCGGCGACGACGGCGGGCTGGGTGGCTGGGCGGCGCTGGCGTCGTCGCTGGTCCTGCGCCTCGGCGACGAGACGGCGGAGTCCGACGCCGTGCTCGACCGGCTCGTGGTGGCTGCCCGCGACCGCGCGTCGGCGTGGACCTACGCCTTGGTGACCGGGACCCGGTCGACGAACCGGCTCGCGACCGGCGACCTGCTGGAGGCCGAGCTCGACGCGCTGGCCGCGCTGGAGATCACCAGCCGGGAGACCTGGTCGGACAACGCCGTCGTCCCCACGATCGCGCTGGCGAGCGTCCGGGTCCACCGGGGCGACCCGGCCGGTGCGGAGGAGCTGCTCGACGGCATCTCCCGCCCGCGCACCGAGGACTTCGCGTGGGAGTACCACGACCTGCTGATGGTCCGGGCCGGGGCGCGCGCCGTCGCCGGCGACACCGAGGGGGCGCTGCGGACCTACGAGCGCTGCGGCCGCAGCCTGGCCGAGGCGGGCATCGCCAACCCGGTGTTCGCGCCGTGGTGGGCGGAGGCCGCGATGCTGCTGGGTGACCTGGGCCGGCACCGGGAGGCCGCCGCTGCCGCCGAGCACGGCGCGGAGCTCGCGGACCGCTGGGGCACCCCGCGTGGGGCGGGCCTCGCCCTGCTCGCGGCCGCCGCGGCGGACCCTGCTCGCGCCCACCCGCTGCTGGCCGAGGCCGTGGACGCCCTGGAACGCAGCCCCGCCCGGCTCGACCAGGCTCGTGCCCGTCGCCGCCTCGGGACGGAGCTGCTGCGCCAGGGCCGGGTACGGGCCGCCCGGAGCCAGCTGCGCACCGCCGCCCAGCTCGCTGCGCGCTGCGGCGCGGTCCACGAGGCCGGGACCGCCCGCGACCTGCTCGTCGCCGCCGGCGGGCGGATGCGCCGCCCCCGCGGATCCCCGCTCGACTCGCTGACGGCCGCCGAGCACCGTGTGGTCCGCCTCGCCGCCCAGGGCCTGCGCAACCGGGAGATCGCCGAGGCCCTGTTCGTGACCCTGCGCACGGTCGAGGTGCACCTCACGGGCGCCTACCGCAAGCTCGGCGTCGCGGACCGCTCCGCGCTCACCGCCCTGGTCTGTGCGGCCACCGCGGGCGAGGGCATCGCACCGGTGTCGGGAAGCGCCACCGGATGACGGAACCGGTCGAGCGCTCCGCGGCGCTGGCCGCGCTGGACGGCTTCGTCGAACGTGCCGCCCGGGGCGAGGCTCCCCTCTGCGTCGTGACCGGCCTCCCCGGCACCGGCCGTTCGCTGCTGGCGCGGCGCACCGCAGAACGGGCCGTGGACCGCGGGGTGCGGGTGCTGCGCGCCCGTGCGCTGCCGCCCGCGGCGGGCCGGGAGCCGGGGGCTGCGGCCGACCTCGTCGCCGATCTCGTGGCCGACCTCGTCGACGACCTGCCGGGCGCCGGGCCGGCCGGGTCCGCAGCTGCCCACCTGAGCGACGCGGTCCTGCACGACCGGTGCCGGGTCGTGCTCGCCGCCGCGGCGTCGCGCCCGGTGCTCGTCGTGGTGGACGACCTCCTGCGGGCGGACCCCCGGAGCCGGGTGTGGCTGCAGATGCTGCTGCGGCGCAGGCACTCCGCCCCGATCGCCGGACTCGTCGTGCTCGACGGGGCACAGGACCCGTCCGGATGGGACGTGCCTCCCGCCGGCCCCGGCGACCTGCTGGTGCGCACCGCGCCGCTCACCCTGGGCGGCGTCCGCGCGGTCCTGGTCGCGGCCGGCGTCGCCCCCGACCGGCGCACCACCGTGCTGGCCCGGCGCGCCACCGGCGGCAACCCCGCGGTGCTGGACGCCGCGCTGGCCAGGCTCGGCAGCAGAGCCGCGACCGCCGAGGCGCTGTGCCGCGCGGCCGTCGATGCCCGCCGGGAGCAGGTCGGCTCGGTGCTCGACAGGCTGCCCGCCGACTTGTCGGCCCCGCTGCTGGCGCTCGCCGTCTGCGGGGGTGAGCTCGAACCGGTCTCGGCCCGCCTCGGCGGGCCGGGACCGGGCACCGCCGGCCGGGTCCGGGACCGGCTGCGCGCCACCGGCCTGGTCACCGGTGCCCGGCTGGTGCCGGACGGCCGGGTCGTCGTCGAGGAGGTCCTCGCACGGATCGGCGCACCGGAGCGGCGCGCGCTGTTCCTCGAGGCGATCGAGCTCGCCATACGCTGCGGCCTGCCCGACGACGCCGTCGCCCGCATCGCCCGCTCCGCGCCGACACTGCAGCACCCCCCGCTGGGCGAGCTGCTGCTGGCGGTCGCGCGGCGGCGGCGGGCCGCCGGGCGTGCGGCGGAGGCGGCCGGGCTCGTCGAACGAGCCCTGGGCGAACCGGTCCCACCCCGGACCCGCGCGGACCTGACCCAGGAGCTCGTCCGCGCCCGCGAGCGCACCGATCCCGCGACGGCCGCGCGGCTGCTGGCCCGTTGCGCGGTCGTGCCGGTCCTTCCCGGTGGGCCCGTGGACCTCGACCCGGTCGTGGTCGACACGCTGCTGTGCCGCGGTGAGGTGCGGGCGGTGCGCAACGTGGTCGCCGCCGTCCGCCGGTCGGCGGCCCCCGGGGGCAACCGGCCCGCCGTCCTCGTGCCGGCCCGGATGGCCGACGAGCTCGGCTACGACCTCACGCCCGCGCTCGGCGAGGAGGCCCCGGCGTCCGGGGCGACGGCGGTCCCGGACGGGGTGGCCGCGTGGAGCCTCACGCTGCGCGCCCAGGCGCGGGACCGTGCCGTCGCGCTCGCCCGTGCGGCGCTCGCCGCGACCGGCGGGGACGCCGTCGCGGTGACCCCGCGTGTCCTGGCGGCGGCCACCCTCGCCGCGGCCGGGCACCGGTCGGAGGCCCTCGACGCGACCGGGCACCTGCTGCTCGGCCTGACCCGCCGCGGCCGGGTCCCCGCCGCGGTCTGGGCCGTGTCGAGCCTGATGCAGCTGTCCGCGGGCCGGCGCGACGCCGCTCGGCGCGACCTCGACAGCGCCTGGTCGTCACCCGAAGCGGACGGGGCCCCCCTCGTCGCGGCGGCCGCCGTCCTGCTGAACCTCGCCGACGACAGCCCGGACGCCGCCCTGGCCGTGCTGGCCCGACCGGCCGAGCCCGACATCGACCGGCCCGGGTCCGCGTTGCTGCGGTACGCCGCCGGGCTCGCCCGGCACCGCTGCGGTGACCCGCCCGGTGCACTGGCCGAGTACCTCGCCTGTGGCCGGCTGCTGCTCGACCGGGGCCGGGTCAACCCGGTCCTGGCACCGTGGCGCTCCGGCGCGGCCCGGGTCCTGGCGGCGCGCGGTGACCACGACGGCGCCGACCGGCTCCTGGCCGATGAGCTGCGGCTGGCACGCCGCTGGGGGACGCCCGCCCCGGTCGCCGCCGCCTGCCGACACACCGACCGAGCTCCCGTGCCCCACCCCGCCGGCACTCCCCGTTCCGATGCGTGACGCCGTGGACGCCGCGGTCGAGCGACTCCTGGCCGGCGCGGTGCAGGGCCGAGGCGGCGCCGTCGTGGTCCGGGGCGGTGTCGGCTCCGGCCGCACCACCGTGCTCGACGACGCCGCCGCAGCGGCGGCCGCCCGGGGGATGCAGGTGCTGCGTGCCACGGCGGCACCGGCCGAGACCGGTTTCGACCACGGGGTGACCCACCAGCTCGTCGACCCGCTGTTGCTCGGCGCCCGGGGCTGGCACCTCGCCGCGCCACCGACCGGGCTGCTCCCGGGCCGCGACCCGGCCGTGGAGTACGGAGCCGGGGCCCGCGACCGGACGCTGTGGCGGTTCGTCGAGGCGCTGGCCGGCCGGGTGCCGCTGGCCGTGCTGGTCGACGACCTGCAGTGGTCGGATCCGGCGTCGCTGCGCTGGTTGACCCGGCTCGCGGACCGGTCCGCCGGGCAGCCGATCGCCCTCGTCGGGACGGTACTGGCCGGGCAGGCCACGACCGGTGGTCCTGCCGACGACGGGGCCCTGCTGCGTGCTCTCCTCGCCGTCTGCGGATCGGTCCACCTGCACCCCCTGGACGTGCCGGCGACGACCGCCCTGGTGCGCGAGCGGTGTGGCCCCGGCGCCACCTCGGCCTTCCTCGACGCGGTCGGCGACGTCTGCCACGGGGTCCCGTCGGTCCTGCACGCCGTGCTCGACGAGGTCCGCGGCCTCCGCCCGGACGACGACGCCGTCGCGGCGGTCCGTGCCGCCCGGCCCTCCGCACTGCGCGAGCGGCTGCGTCGGGCGGCTCGTCTGCTCCCCGACCCGGCCCGGACGTACCTGCAGGCCGTCGCGGTCCTCGACGGTGCCGGACCGGGCTCGCCGGCCGACCGGCTGTCCGGGCTCGACCCGGTGGACCGGGCTGCCGCCGTCGCCCGGCTCGTGGGGGACGGGCTGCTGGTGGGGGATCCGCCGCGGGTCCTGCACCCGCTGCTCGGGGAGGTTGCCGCCGACCCGGACGGGTGGGAGGACCTGCACCTGCGCGCCGCCCGGCTCCGTCTGGAGCTGGGCCACGGCTCGGAGGAGATCGCCGCCCACCTGCTCGCCGTCGCCGCGCCCCTGCAGCGGTGGGGGATCGAGATCCTGCGGGCCGCCGCCCGCAGGGCGGCCACCCTCGACCCCGGCTCGTCGCGCGCGGTCCGCTACCTCCGCCGTGCCCTGCTCGACGACGACTCGACCGGCCGGGACCGGGGTGCGCTGCTCGTCGAGCTCGCCGCCGCCGAGTACACCGAGGAGTCGTCGACCGCGGTCCGTCACGTGGGCCAGGCGGTACGGTTGCTCGACTCCCCGCGCGACCGGGCACGCGCCCTCGCTGTGCTCGACCCGGCGCTGCTGCGTGACGCCCCCGAGCCGCTGCGTGCCGCCGTGCGGGACCTCGCTGCCGCGTCCCCGCCCGGGTTGCCCACGGCGCACGACGCGCAGGCACTCGACGACGACGACGCCCGCGAGCTGCGGCTGCGCATCCTGACCCGCTCGCTGCGCCTCGACGAGGACGAACCCGGTGGGACCGACGCCGTCGCGGGCATGCTGGACGAGGCTCTCGCCTCCGCCGATCCGCTCCTGAGCACCGCCGCCGGCCGGGAGCTGCTCGCGGTGGTGCTGCACGGTGCGGCGGTGGCCGGTACCGGGTCCGCCGCGGCGGTCGCCCACGTCGCCTCCCGGGTCCTGAAGGTCGCCTCACCACAGGAGCTGCGGTCCCCGGCCGGAGTGGCCGCGGGGGACGGACACCGCGGGCTGCTGATCACCGCACTGGTCGCGGCCGGTCGGGCAGCAGCACTGACCGTCTGGCTCGCCGAGCGCCCCGGTGCCGATCCCCGCGACCGGGCCGAGGCCGAGCTGGTACGACTCGCCTGCGGTGTGCCGTCCGAGCAGCCGGCCGCGGCACGTCCGTACCCGGACGGCCGGCCGGTCGCGTTCACCATCGCCCTGGCCTGCACCGCCGCGTCCGCCGGGGCCCGGCTCGACGACCGGGACCCGGACCGGGCCGGACTCGCCGCCCACATCCGACGCCGACTCGTCCGGGCCACGGCCGCGCTCGCCGAGGACGCCCCCGCGCTCGCCCTGGAATGCGTGTGGGACGCCGGACGGCACCTGGACCATCTCGGATGGTGCAACCCCGCTCTGTTCCCGTGGCGCGGCTGGGCCGCGGAGCTGCTCGCCGGTCGCGGCGACCGGGCCGCGGCTCTCCGCCTGCTGGACGAGGAGCTGGAGCGGGCGCTGGCCTGGGGCGCTCCCGGGCCCGTGCAGCGGGCACGACGGCTCCGCGACCGGGTCCTCGGGACCGGCACCGACGATTCCGCCGGGCACGACCGACCGGGTACGGGGCTCTCGCCCGTCGCTCCGGTGCCGCCCCCGCCGGTGCTCCCCGCCGAGCAGACCCGCCCGGATCCGGCCGCGTCCACCCGCGCACGGACCGCGGATCCGGCGGGCACGGCCGGGTCCGGCGTCGCAGGGGCCGACCGGCTCACCGCCGCCGAGCTGCGCGTCGTCGAGCTCGCCGCAGCAGGCGACGGGAACCAGCAGATCGCCGCGCGCCTCGGCCTCAGCCGCCGCGCCGTGGAGAAGCGGCTGACCAGCGCCTACCGCCGGCTGGGCATCAGCGGCCGGGCGGAGCTGCGGCCCCGCGGGTGATCCCGGCGGCCGCCTGCCCGGCCGCCCTCACCCGTCGCGGTCACTGCTCCAGCGCGGCCAGGTCCTTGCGGGCCCGCTCCAGCTCCGCCTCCAGCTCCGCGACCCGCGCGGCCTTCGCCGACCGGGCCCCCTCGATGAGCTCGTCGACCGGACCGGACAGGTCGGCGTGCAGCGCCGCGGCGGCCGCGGACACCGCCGACGCGGTCACCGGCAGCCCCCGCGCCACCCAGGTGCTGCCCTGCTTCAGCTCCGCCTGCCAGTCGCCGTCGGCGGAACCGCTGACGGTCAGGGTCATGGTCACGACCCGGGTGGTGCGGGCCGTCGAGCCCGGTGGCCGCCCCCGCCTCCGCTTCGGCGGCTCGGGCGTCGCGGCCCCCGCGGCCCCCGCGGCCCCCGTGGGGTCCGCGGTGTCTGCGGTGCCCGCGGACGGGGTCTCCCCGCCGGTCGTCAGCTCGTCGTCCACGTGCGTCCTCGTCCCTCTCCACTCGGCTGCACGGCCAGCTACAAGGGTGATTCACGAACGCCCGTTCGCCGGTAGCGACCCGCCGGATTGGTCCGTGTGGGTGTCGACGTCCGGCCTTCGGTGACGGTCCGGTGCGGCGGAGGTCACCCACAGGAGGTCCCGCGTGCGTGCGGCCCGGCTGCCAACATCGTGAGCATGCGCATCGACCACCTCGACCACCTCGTGCTGACCGTCGCCGACGTCGACGCCACCGTCGCCTTCTACACCCGCGTGCTCGGCATGGAGGCCGTCGAGTTCGGCGGTGGGCGCCGCGCACTCGCCTTCGGCCCCAGCAAGATCAACCTGCACCGGGCGGGGCACGAGTTCGAGCCGAAGGCCGACCGGCCCACCCCGGGCAGCGCCGACCTGTGCCTGATCACCCTCGACCCGATCGAGCAGGTCCGGCGTGAGCTGGCCGAGGCCGGCGTCGCCGTCGAGGAGGGGCCGGTCGAGCGGACCGGGGCACGGGGCCCGCTGCTCAGCGTCTACCTGCGGGACCCCGACGGGAACCTGGTCGAGATCAGCAACGAGCTCTGAGCCGTCGCACGCCTCCGGCCGGCCCTAATCTGGACCGCTGTGACGTCACGGCTCGTGCGCACCGTCCGCTTCCACGCCACGGGCGGCCCGGAGGTGCTGCGGATCGAGCACCTGCCGCTGCGCGACCCGGGCCCGGGGGAGGTGCGGATCCGGGTGCACGTGGTCGGGCTCAACCGCTCCGAGGTGAACTTCCGCCGCGGCACCTACCTCGACGCCCCGGTGCTCCCCGCGGGACTGGGGAGCGAGTGCTCGGGCACCGTGCTCGACACCGGCCCGGGGGTGACGGGTTGGGCACCCGGCGACGAGGTGTGCGTGATCCCGGCGTCGTCGCAGAACGAGCACCCGGTCTACGCCGACGAGGCCGTCGTGCCGGTCCGGTCGCTGCTGGCCCGCCCACCCGGTCTCGACGACGACGGCGCCGCCGCCCTGTGGATGCCGCTGCTGACCGTGTGGGGCATGACCCGCCACGCCACCCGGCTGCGGAAGGGCGACCGGCTCGTCGTCACGGCCGCGGCGAACAGCGTCGGGGCCGCGGCGCTGCAGGTCGCGCGGCACCTCGGGGTGCACGCCGTCGCCGTCGTGTCCGACGACCGGCACGCCGATGTCCTGCGTGCCGCCGGTGCCGCGGAGGTGCTGGCCGGTACGCCCGGCCCCGACGACCTGCGGGCGGCGCTGGGCGGAGGCGCCGACCTGGTCCTCGACGCCGAGGGCGGCCCGGGCGTCGCGCGGCTGGTGCGGGCCTGCGCGCCGGGCGGTGCGGTGATCGTGCACGGCGGGCTGTCCGGGGAGCCGACACCGCTGCCCGCGGCCGGGTACGCGCCGGTCTGGCTGCGCCGCTTCCACGTCCGCGAGGTCACCGGTGACGCGGAGACGCTGGCCCGCGCCGAGGCGTTCGCCCGCGCCGGGCTGGCCGCGGGCACGCTCGTCCCGCTGGTCGAGCGGGTCTTCGACCTCGACGACGGCGTCGCGGCCGTTGCCGCCGCGCACGAGCACCTGGAGTCACCGGACCGTGCCCCCGGCAAGCCGGTCCTGCGGACCGGTCAGCGGAACACGTAGGCGCCCAGCAGGGCGTTCCCGAGGCCGGCGACCAGGCCGAGTGCGCCGAGGGTGATCGCGACGACGGCGGTGCGCCCCGCCCCGCGCCGGCGGGCCGCGACGCCCATCCACATCGCGACCGCCCCACCGGCCCAGCCGAGCACGGCCAGCAGCAGGGCGCCGATCGCGGCGAGCGCGCCCAGGAACGCGGCCTGCCGGGCGAGGCGGTCGGCCTCGGCGGCGATGTGCGGCACGGAGCCTCCTCGACGTCGGGACCCCGACCGTAGCGGGACATGGGCACGGTCACGGTCGTTCGCATTGCTCATGAGATGGGTTGCGTGATGCAATGTTCAACAGGTCCGAAACGTCCATGATCTCTCCGGGGTCCGTTCCCGGGGAAAGGCGATGACATGTCCCGAACATCCGGTGCGGAGCACGCCCCCAGCCCGTTCCGTCAGCCCAAGGCCGTCTGGGCGGTGGCCTTCGCCTGTGTCATCTCGTTCATGGGGATCGGGCTGGTCGACCCGATCCTGCCGTCGCTGTCCGGGCAGCTGAACGCCTCGCACGCCGAGGTCGAGCTGCTGTTCACCAGCTACCTCGTCGTCACGGCGATCGCGATGCTGGTGACCGGCTGGGTGTCGTCCCGGATCGGTGCGAAGAAGACCCTCATCACCGGCCTGGCGCTGATCGTGGTGTTCGCCGCGCTGGCCGGGGCGTCGTCGGGGATCTGGGGCATCGTCGGCTTCCGCGCCGGCTGGGGCCTGGGCAACGCGCTGTTCATCGCGACCTCGCTCGCGGTGATCGTCGGCTCGGCCTCGGGCGGGTTCGCCGGCGCGATCGTGCTCTACGAGACCGCGCTCGGCGTCGGCATCGCCACGGGTCCGTTGCTCGGCGGGCTGCTCGGCACCGTGTCCTGGCGGGGCCCGTTCTTCGGTGCTGATGCTGATCGCGCTCGTCGCGACCGTCGTGCTGCTGGAGCCGACGCCGGTCCCGACCCGCAAGGCGACGTTCTCCGAGCCGCTGACCGCGCTGCGCCACCGCGCGCTCGCCACGACCAGCGGGGTCGGGCTGCTCTACAACTGGGGCTTCTTCACCCTGCTCGGCTACGCACCGTTCCTGATGGGCGGGCTCGACCCGATCTCGCTCGGCGCGGTGTTCTTCGGCTGGGGCCTGCTCGTCGCGGTCTTCGCGGTGTTCGGCGCGCCCTGGCTCAAGGACCGCTTCGGCACCGCGCGCACCCTCTACGGCGCGCTCGTCGGCATCGCGGTCCTGCTCGCGGCGATCGGGCTGTTCGACACCGTGCCCGCCGTGGTGATCGTCGCGGTGGTCCTGTCCGGCATCGTGGTCGGTGTCAACAACACCCTGGTCACGACGGCGGTCATGTCGATCTCGCCGGTGCCCCGCCCGACCGCGTCGGCCACCTACGGGTTCGTCCGGTTCATCGGCGGCGGCCTCGCCCCGTTCGCCGCGGGTCTGATGGCCGCGGCCGTCGGTGCCTCGGTGCCGTTCCTGATCGCCGCGGTCGTCGTGCTGGTGGGCGTGGTGCTGCTGGCGACGATCCGCCGCGATCTCGACGCCGCCGACGCCGAGGCCGAGCAGCCCGGCCCGTCGCACGAGCGGGCCGACGCCGAGGCCGCGGTCCGGGAGGTGCCCGGGCTGCCGACCGAGGCCGTGATCGCCGAGGACGCGCTGCAGCACGACCGGCGCTGAGCAGGATCCGCCCGAGCGGCCCCCGCCCGGACCGTCCGGACGGGGGCCGCCGCGGTGGGTGCGCCGCGGTGGGTGCGCCCGGCCGGTGGCTCAGCCGGTGACGAGGGCGGCGAAGCGGTCCAGGTCGACGTTGCCGCCGGAGATCGTGACGCCGATCCGCGCCCCCGCCCACCGCTGCGGGTCCGCGGCGACGGCGGCCCGGACTCCCGCGAACGCCAGCGCCCCGGTCGGCTCGACGAGCACCTTGTAGCGCGACGCGAACAGCGCCATCGACTCGACCAGGGCGGCGTCGGGCACCGTCACGATGTCGGTGACGAGCCGCGAGATCACCGGGAACGTGTGGTCGCCGAGGTGGGTGGTGGCGGCGCCGTCGGCGAGGGTGCGGGGCTGCGGGATGCGCACGACGTGCCCGGCGCGCAGGGACTGCAGGCCGTCGTCGCCGGCCTCGGGCTCGACGCCGTACACCCGGGCGTCGGGGGACAGGGCCTGGGCCGCGAGCAGGGACCCGGACAGCAGCCCGCCCCCGCCGAGGCAGACGAACAGCGCGTCGAGCGGACCGTGGTCGGTCAGCAGCTCGAGCACCGCGGTGCCCTGACCGGCGATGACGTTCGGGTGGTCGTAGGGCGGGACGAGGGTGAGCCCGCGCTCCTCGGACAGCGCGGTCGCGATGGCGTCGCGGTCCTCGGTCCAGCGGTCGTAGCCGATCACCTCGGCGCCGTAGCCGCGGGTGGCGGCGAGCTTCGTGGCGGGGGCGTCGTGCGGCATCACGATGGTCGCGGGCACCTCCAGCAGCTGCGCGGCCAGCGCGACGGCCTGGGCGTGGTTGCCCGAGGAGAACGCGACCACCCCGGCTCGCCGCTCGGCCGCCGTCAGCCGGGACAGCGTGTGGAACGCCCCGCGGAACTTGAAGCTCCCGGTGCGCTGCAGGTTCTCCGCCTTCACGAGCAGCTGCGCGCCGAGCTCGGCGTCGGTGAGCCGGGAGGTCAGGACGGGGGTGTGGTGGGCGTGCCCGCGCAGGATCGCCGCGGCGGCACCGACGTCGTCGGGGGTGGGGAGAGCAATCACCGGACCACCTTCCGCCGCCCGGCGGAGCAGGTTCAAGCCCGTTCGGGTTCATTCCCGTTCGGGTGTAACGACCGACACGTCCGGATCGCTGCTACCTGCGTGGCTCCCCCCACGTCCCCCGGAAGGACACCCCCGATGCGCCTCCGTTCCCTGTCCGCCGCCGCGCTCCTCGCGACCGTGGCCGCCCTCCCGCTCGCCGGCACCGCCTTCGCCCAGGACCGAAACTGCAAGGACTTCGCGAGCCAGGCCGACGCCCAGGCGGCCCTGACCCCGGGCGACCCCGAGAACCTCGACGCGAACGACAACGGCGTGGCCTGCGAGGACTACGACTACGGCGTCGCGTCCACCGCCACGGCCGCGTCCGACGACTCCACCCAGGTCACCGCGACGCCGGTCGGTGGCGTCGAGGCCGGTGGCGGCCCGGCCGACGTGCTGCCGCTGGCGCTCGGTGCCGTCGCCGCCGGTGGTATCGGCGCGGTCGCGGTGCGCCGCGTCGCCGTCGGTCGCCGCGGCTGATCCCGGCACGTGCCCGGCTCCGCCCTCCCGGTGCCCGGCCCCGCCGCACCGTCCGGTGCGCGGGCCGGGCACGGCGCCGTGGCCGGGGACCGGTCCGGAGGCGGATCGGTGGCCGGGGACCGGTCCGGAGGCGGATCGGTGGCCGGGGACCGGTCCGGAGGCAGAACGGCGGCCGCAGACCGGTCCGGACATGGGCCGGTGGCCGCGGACTGGTCTGGACATGGGCCGGTGGCCGGTGACCGGGCCGGGACGGTGCGGCGCGGGAGCCCGGACCGGCGGCGATGGGCGCGGCGCCGGGCCGGTGCGCTGCGCCGGGTGACACGGGTGCTGGCGCCGCTCGGTGTCCTCACCGCCACGCTGCTGCTCGCCGACCCCGCGGGCGCACCCGAGCCCGGGGCGACGGCCGTCGCGTCGGTCCCGGTGACCGCTCCGGGGCCCGCACCGGGCGCGTTGCTGCCGCCGGGGCCCGCGCCGCTGGTGCGCTCGGAGCCGGTCCGGCTCCGGGTCGACCGGCTCGGGCTCGACACCGTGCCCCGGCCGATGGGGCTGACCGCGGACCGGTCGATGGAGGTCCCCGCGGACGCGGGCACCGTCGGCTGGTACACCGGCGCGCCGACCCCCGGTGAGGTCGGGCCCGCCGTGCTCACCGCGCACGTCGACTGGAAGGGGCTCCCCGGAGCCTTCGCCGACCTGGACACCCTGGAGCCCGGCGACGAGATCCGCGTCGACCGCGCCGACGGGACGTCGGTGGTGTTCGCGGTGCGCCGGGTCGGGCGCTTCCCCAAGGCGGAGTTCCCGACCGCCGAGGTCTACGGCGACCTGGACCACGCGGGCCTGCGCCTGATCACCTGCGGTGGGGTGTTCGACCGGTCGGCCCGCAGCTACCTCGACAACGTCGTGGTGTTCGCCGACCAGGTCCGCTGAGCGGCCCGGCCGTCCGCGCCCCCCGTCCGCGCTCCGCGCCCCGCCGAGTGGGACCCGGGCCCGCCGCGCCGTCGCGGTCCGTCGCCCCTCGCTCGTCGAGATGCAGCTCAGCGGGCTGCGGAGATCGACAACTCCCGCTGAGCTGCATCTCGACGGCAGGGCCGCCCCGGGGCAGGGACGGCCGGGGCAGGGACGGCCGGGGCAGGGACGGCCGGAACCGGGGCGCCGCGCTCACCTGCGGCGCCCGGTGCCCCGTCCCGGTGTCGCGGTGCGCGGGTCCTCCGGCCAGGCGTGCTTCGGGTAGCGCCCGCGGAGCTCGGCCCGGACCTGCGGGTAGGCGTTGTCCCAGAACGAGTCCAGGTCCGCGGTGACCGCGGTCGGGCGCCCGGCGGGGGAGAGCAGGTGCAGCACCACCGGCACCCGCCCGTCGGCGACGGCGGGGGAGCCGGTCCACCCGAACACCTCCTGCACCTTCACCGGCAGCGCCGGGGCCGCCCCGGAGTAGTCCAGCGCGATCCGGGACCCGGTGGGGACGGTGAGCCGCTCCGGGGCCAGCTCGTCGATCCGCCCGGCGAGCCCGCCCACGGCCGCGGCGACGTACCGGCGCAGCGCGGGCCCGGCGTCGACCCGTGCCAGGTCCGAGCGTCGCCGGGCGGTGGCGAGCGGACCCGCCAGCCACCCGGCGGGATCGGCGGCGGAGTCGAGGAGCGCCTCCTCGGACACGTCCGGCCACGGTGCGCCCAGCACCCGGTGCAGGAAGCCCAGCCGCTCGCGCAGCGACACCGCGCCCGCCGTCCAGCGCAGCAGACCGGTGCCCTCGGCGCGCAGCCCGGCGACGAGCGCGTCGCGGACGGCACCCGGGTCGGGGGAGCGGTCGGGCTTCTCCGACAGCACGATCGCGCCGAGCCGGTCGACGGTGCGGGCGCGGACGTCGCCGTCGCTCCAGACGACCTCCGAGCCGGTGACCCGCAGTGGTGCGGCGGCCCGCAGCGCGGTCGGGGCATCGGTGGCCGCGGCGAGGCGGACCCGGCCGTGGGTCTGCCCGGGTCTCCGGTCGGCGACGGCCACGGCGAGCCACTCGGCGTCGCGCAGGGGACCGGGCGGGACCTCGACGGCGGTGCCACCGGCCATCAGGAACACCCCGGCCGCGGTGTCGCGGCGCCGGGCGAGCCGTTCCGGGTGGGCGAGCCCGGTGACCAGCGCGACGAGCTCGGCGCCCGCAGCCCCCTCGGCGCGAACGGTCCGTCCCCGGGCCCGCGCCGGTGTCCCGGCGGCAGCGCCGGAGCGGGCCCCGGTACTCGGCGACCCCGTGCCCGGCGACCCCGTGCCCGGCGACCCGGTGCCCGGAGACCCCGTGGCCGGCGACGCGGCAGCCGCGGGGGACGAGGAGGCCGCGGGTGTGGCAGCGCGGGCGCGGTGCAGTGCGCCGGTCAGGCGGTCCCGGTCCCCGCGCCACCGCCCGGCGCCGGGGGCGTCGCCGGAGCGCAGCCGGGCCAGCGCGGCGGTCAGGTCGTCGGCGGGGCCGGCGAGGGTGTCGTCGTCGAGGACCGCGACGATCCCGGCGACCTCCCGCGGGTCCCCTCCGGCGGCGACGCCGTCGAGCAGCGCCCTGGCGAGGCGCGGGTGCAGGCCCAGCGCGGAGATCCGTCGTCCCCGGTCGGTGACCGCGCCGTCGGGGCCGATCGCGCCGAGCGCGGTCAGCACCCCGCGTCCGGCGGCCAGCGGACCAGCCAGCGGGGCGTCCCACCAGCGCAGACCGCTGCCGTCGGGGGTGCCCCACACGGCGAGGTCCAGCGCGAGCGCGGTGAGGTCGGCGGTGCGGATCTCGGGGTCCGGGGCGTCGGCGAGCACTTCGCCCTCGGGCCAGCAGCGGTAGGCGACGCCGGGTGCCTCCCGCCCGGCGCGGCCCGCGCGCTGGGTCGCGACCGCGCGCGAGACCCGGCGGGTCACGAGGCCGGACAACCCGCGCCGGTGGTCGGTGTGCGGGACCCGGACCAGCCCGGAGTCGACGACGGCCCGCACCCCGGGCACGGTCAGGCTGGACTCGGCGACGGCGGTGGCGAGCACGATCCGCCGCCGTGGCCCGTCGCGCAGCGCCGCGTCCTGCTCGGCGGCGGGCAGCCTGCCGTGCAGCGCGAGGACGTCGGCGTCGGGTCCGAGCTCGCGCAGCGCCGACGCGGTCCGCCCGATCTCCGCGACGCCCGGCAGGAACGCCAGCACGCTGCCGTGCTCGAGTGCCCGCACGCACGTCCGGGCCACGGTGCTCTCGATCCGCTCGGTCCCGCCGCGGCCGGCCCGGGCGGGCGGGACGTGGGTGACCGCGACGTCGTGGCTGCGTGCGGCGACCTCCAGCACCGGCGCGGGCCGGTCGTCGTCGCCCAGCAGTACGGCCGGGCGGGCCGCGTCGAGGGTCGCGGAGGTGGCCAGCAGCCGCAGGTCGGGACGGAGCCCGTCGCGGGCGTCGAGCAGCAGGGTGAGCAGCAGGTCCGCGTCGAGGTGGCGTTCGTGCACCTCGTCGAGGACGACGGTGGACACCCCGGCCAGCTCCGGGTCCCCGGCGAGGCGGCGCAGCAGCAGCCCGGAGGTGACGACCTCGATCCGGGTGCCGGGCCCGGTGCGGGCGTCGCCGCGGACGCGGTAGCCGACCGGCCCGCCGACCTCGGTCCCCAGCAGCGACGACATCCGGGCCGCGGCGGCGCGGGCGGCGACCCGGCGCGGCTCGGCGACCAGCACCGTGCCCTCCGGCGCCGGGGCGAACCCGTCGAGCCCGGCCAGCGCGAGCGGCACGAGGGTGGTCTTGCCGGTGCCGGGCGGGGCGACGAGCACGGCGCCGCCGCGGTCGTCCAGCGCCGCGCGCAGGTCGTCGAGGACGACGCGGACCGGCAGGTCGGGGAGTGGGGACATCACCCCCGAGTATGGGTCAGGCCAGCCCGCTGTAGGACAGCACCATGATCACGACGACCGCGGCGGCGAGCCCGGTGGTGATCAGCAGCAGCGCCCAGCCAGGCAGCACGGTCCGGTCGAGCACCGGGGCCGCGGGACGGTGGGTGGCGGCGGTGGCGGGCATCGTTGCTCCTGGGGCTCGGGCTGCGTCATACGGACGAACCTGATGTCGCACCCGGACCACGAATCGTTAACCGTGGTCCCCGAAACTGATGACGGCTACCGTCGGGATCGACATCGACGACGATGTCAGGCCCAGCTCCCCGGAGGTGCGATGAGCTCGCCCACCACGACCCGACCGGCATCCGACGCGGCCCGCGTGGCACAGGCCGCCCGGGAGGTGGTCGAGGCCCACGACCCGCGGTCGGTGCCACGCGAGGAGCTGTTCGGCGCCCTCTACGACGCCGGCCTCGCCTGGGTGCACCACCCCGAGGGGCTCGGCGGGCTCGGTCTGTCCCGCGGGCTGCAGCCGGTGGTCGACCAGATCGTCACCGACGCCGGCGGCGAGCGGATGTTCGCGGTCAACCCGATCGGCTACGGCATGGGCGCGCCGACCGTCGTCGAGTACGGCGCGGACCGCGAGCAGGTCGCGGCATGGCTCCGGCCGATGGCCACCGGCGAGGAGATCTGGTGCCAGCTGTTCAGCGAGCCCGGCGCCGGCTCCGACGTCGCGGGTCTGGCCACCTCCGCGGTCCGCGACGGCGACGAGTGGGTCGTCAACGGGCAGAAGGTCTGGACGACCCTGGCCCACGTCGCGCGGTGGGGGATGCTCGTCGCCCGCACCGATCCCGAGCAGCCCAAGCACCGCGGACTGACCTACTTCGTGATCGACATGGCCCAGCCGGGCGTCGACGTGCGCCCGCTGCGCCAGATGACCGGGCAGGCCGAGTTCAACGAGGTCCACCTGTCCGACGCCCGCGTCCTCGACGCGCACCGGCTCGGGGAGGTCGGCGCCGGCTGGAAGGTCGCGATCACCACCCTGATGAACGAGCGCACCGCCATCGGCGGGGTCACCGGGCGGCGCGGCAGCGGCGTCATCGGCGAGGCGCTCGGCCTGTGGCGGGCCCACCCCGACCGGCACACCCCGGTGCTGCGCGACCGGCTCGCGGCCCTGTGGACCCGCGCCGAGACCCACCGCCTCACCCTCGCCCGCGCGCGACGCACCGCGAGCGCCGGGCAGCCCGGCCCGGAGGGCTCGGTGTCCAAGCTGGTCGGCGCCGAGCTGAACCAGGACGTCTACGAGTTCTGCATGGACCTGCTCGGTCCGGACGCGCTGCTCTACGACGACTGGTCGATGGACCGCAGCCGGGTGCACACCGACCCGAACTCCACGGTGCAGCAGCGCTTCCTGCGCTCGCGCGCGAACACCATCGAGGGCGGCACCTCGGAGGTCATGCGCAACATCCTCGGCGAGCGCGTCCTCGGCCTGCCCGGCGAGCCCCGGTCGGACTCCGACCGCCCCTGGAAGGAGGTCCCCCGTGGCTGAGCAGGAACTCCGCGAGTTCGACGTCACCGACGAGCAGCGCGAGCTGCGCGCGGCACTGCACCGCTTCGCCGAGCGCCAGCACGACGAAGCCACCCTGCGCCGGCTCGTCGACACCGCCGACGGGTTCGACCGGGCACTCTGGAGCCGCCTGGGCACCGAGCTCGGCGCGCTGTCGCTGGCCGTCCCCGAGGCCCTCGGCGGCGCCGGCGGGACCTGTGTGGACCAGGCCGTCGCGGCCGAGGAGCTCGGTGCGGCACTGGTGACCGGACCGCTGCTGGGCACCGTCGCGCTCGCGGTCCCGGCGCTGGTCGCGGCCCCGACCGGCGCCGAGCGCGACGCGCTGCTCGCAGCACTGGCCGACGGCTCGCGCACCGCGGCCCTGGTCGCCGTGCTCACCGCGCCCTACGACGGCGCGTCCGCGGCCGGAGTCACCGCCGACGGCGACCGGCTCACCGGCACGGTCTCCCACGTCCCGGACGCGGGCGCCGCGGACGTGCTGGTCGTCGCGGCAGCGGGGGTCGACGGCCCGGTGCTGGCCGTCGTCGACGCGAGCGCCGACGGGGTGCGGGTGGAGCGGCGCGGCTCGTTCGACGTGACCCGCCCGGTCGCCGGGGTCGTCCTCGACGGCGCGACCGGCACCGTGCTCGCCACCGGCGCGGACGCCGACGGCGCACTGCGCCACGCCTTCCGCACCGCCGGGGCGCTGCTCGCCGCCGAACAGGCGGGCATCGCCCGCCGGCTGCTCGACCTGACCGTCGCCTACGCGAAGGAACGGCTGCAGTTCGGCAGGCCCATCGGGTCGTTCCAGGCGGTCAAGCACCGGTGCGCGGACATGCTCGTCGCCGTCGAGCAGGCCCGGACCGCGGCGCTGCACGCGGCCTGGGCGGTC
Organism: Pseudonocardia sp. Ae717_Ps2; assembly: GCF_001932475.1. Taxonomy (NCBI): domain Bacteria; kingdom Bacillati; phylum Actinomycetota; class Actinomycetes; order Pseudonocardiales; family Pseudonocardiaceae; genus Pseudonocardia; species Pseudonocardia sp. Ae717_Ps2. Next base: position 3,241,955 of record NZ_MCIS01000001.1, on the reverse strand, counting down.
GACGACCCGCGCATCGACGAGGCCGACCTCGCGGTGTCGATCGCGCAGGCCACCTGTTCGGAGACGGCGTACCGGGTGGCCGCGGACGCGGTGCAGCTGCACGGCGGGATCGGGTTCACCTGGGAGCACGTCGCGCACCTGTACTACAAGCGCGCCGTCGCCGACGCGGCCCTGCTCGGGTCCGCCGAGGCCCACCGCGAGCGCATCGCCGCGCTGGTGCTCGACACCCTCGGCGACGACGTCCGCGAGCCCCGGGTGGCGACCGGCTGAACGCCGGGGCCGGGTCAGACCTTGTTCAGACCCGGCTCCCGGTCCGGCACCACGAACGACGCCGCCGTGCGCACCGTGGCGGTGGGCTCGCTGACCCGGGACACGGTGCGGAAGTCCGCACGCATCTGCGCGGGGGTGAAGGTCGCCAGCACGTAGCCGCGCCGGTCGAGCGACCACACCGAGCTGCCGCTGCCACCGGACTTCGCGTCGCCGTCGCCGTCGCCGCCGGAGGTCACCGAGGTGGTGACCAGCTCGGTGCCGGCGACGCTGTCGTCGTCGCCGGGGATGTCGTTGGCGTGGTGCACGTGCTCGTCCCCGGTGAGGACGACGGCGTTGCGCACGCCCGCCTCGGTCCAGCCGCGGACCACCCGTTCCCGGGAGCCGGTGAACTCCCCCCAGGTGCCGGACTTGCCGCCCCGGCGCGGGGCGAAGAACACCTGCTGGGCCAGCACGTCCCAGCCGGCCGCGGAGTCCCGCAGGCCCCGCAGCAGCCAGCGTTCCTGGTCGGCGCCGAGCATCGAGCCGCGCATCCGGTACTGGCGGGTGTCCAGGACGTGGAAGGTGGCGAGCGAGCCCCAGGACAGCCGCCGGTAGAGCTGGATGTCCGGGCCGTCGGGCACCGAGGCCCGACGCAGCGGCATGTGCTCGTAGTAGGCCTGGGCCGCGGCCCGGCGCCGGTCGGTCGTCGCGCCCTCCCAGTCGTTGACGACCTTGTGGTCGTCCCACACGACCACCCACGGGGCGACGGCGTGCGCGGCGCGCAGGTCCTCGTCGGAGCGCTGGTGGGCGTGGGTACGGCGGTACCCGGCGAGGGTCGTCGGCTCCGGCGGCCCCGGGTCGCGGACCTCGCCCCGGTCGGTCTCGTAGAAGTAGTCACCCAGGTGCAGGACGAGGTCGGGGGCGTCGGCGGCCAGCCCGCGGTAGGCGGTGAAGTGGCCCGCCCCGAACTTCGCGCACGACGCCGTCGCGATCGTCAGCGACGCCGCCGCGGCACCTGCGGCGGGCGCGGTCCGGGTGCGCGCGGCGGGGGAGAGGTGTCCGCCGGTGCGGAACCGGTAGAAGTACTCGCGTCCCGGGGCGAGCCCCGCGGGCTCGGCGTGCACGCTGTGCGCGAGCTCGGGGGTGGCGGTCTCGGTGCCGCGTGCCACGACCCGGGCGAAGCGCTCGTCCTCGGCGACCTCCCACTCGACCTCGACCGCCCGGTCGGGCATGCCGCCGCGGCCGTCCTCGGCGTCGGGCTCGGGGGCGAGGCGGGTCCACAGCACCATGCCGTCGGGCGACGGGTCGCCCGAGGCGACGCCGAGGGTGAACGGGTCCGGCGTCGTCGCCTGTCGCAGCGCGCCGGCGAACCAGCGGGGCACGGCGGCGGGCTCGCCACCGGGTGTGGCCGGCACCAGACCGGCGGCCGCGGCCCCGAGGGTGCCGAGCAGCACGCTGCGGCGTGGCAGTGCGGTCACATGTCCTCCTGAGCGCGGGTCCGGCGGAGCCGTCCATGCTCCGCCCCGGCGGACCGGACGGCGGGGTGCACGCGCCGGGGCCGGTCTCGCCGGACGAGTGAATCACAGCGCGTGTCCGGGCACGGGGACTCGGACAGAACCGGCCCGATGCACGTCCGGGCCCGCGATGCGCCCGCGCCGACGGGCCCCGCACGACGTCACCTGATCAGTGCGTCGAGGGTGACCGGCAGGTCGCGTACCCGGATGCCGGTGGCGTCGAAGATCGCGTTCGCGACGGCGGCGGCGCTGCCCACGGTGCCGAGCTCGCCGAGCCCGCGGGCGCCCGCCGGGCTGAAGGCGGTGTCGGTGTAGTCGAGCCAGGTCACGTCGATCGGCGGGATGTCGGCGTTGACGGCGACCAGGTAGTCGCCGAGGTTGCCGGCGGCGAAGCGTCCGTTCTCCTCGATGGGGTTGGTCTCCAGGAGCGCGCCGCCGATGCCGAAGACGATGCCGCCGACGAGCTGGCTGCGCGCCGTGCGGGCGCTGAGCACGCGGCCGACGTCGAAGACGCTGGTGAACCGGTTGATGCGGGGCTCGCCGGTGTGGCGATGGACCCGGACCTCGCAGAAGTGCGCGCCGAAGCCGTGCGCGGCCAGGTTCGAGTCGGGCGGGGCCGGTGGCGGCGGTGTCATGGCCTCGACCGCGGGCCGGTGGGCGACCTCGAGCAGTTCGGCGAACGAGGCGGAGTCGGCGCCACCCTCGATGCGTCCCTGCCGGTACGCCAGGCCGGCCGGGTCGCGTCCTTCGAACGGTGACCCCGCGGTCCGCACGGCGAGGTCGGTGAGCGTCGTGATCAGTGCCCGTGCGGCCGACCGGATCGCCGGGGCGAGGATGCCGGCGGCGCGGGAGCCGACGGCGGGCGCACCGAGGGGCAGGCTCGAGTCGCCCAGCTCGGCGACGACGCGGTCGATCGGTACGCCGAGCGCGTCGGAGGCGACGATCGAGACCATGGTGTAGGTCCCGGTGCCGAGGTCGGGGGTCGAGGCCGACACCACCACCTGCCCGGTGTCGCGCAGCTGCATCCGTACCGCCCCCGGGTCCGCGTGGGCGGGGTAGACCGCGCTGGCCATCCCGGTGCCGATCAGCCAGTCGCCCTCGACCCGGGTGCCGGGGACCCGGTTGCGGCCGGCCCACCCGAACCGCTCGGCCCCGGCGCGGTAGCAGTCGGCGAGGCGCCTGCTCGTCCAGGTCTGTCCGGTGGCGGGGACGGTCGTGGCCTCGTTGCGCAGTCGCAGCTCGATCGGGTCCATGCCCAGGGTGACGGCGAGCTCGTCCATCGCGGTCTCGAGCGCGAACGCGCCCGGCGCCTCGTTCGGGCCGCGCATCGCCCAGGTGGCCGGGGTGTCCATCGGGACCAGCCGCTGGTCGATCGCGAGGTTGCGGGTGCGGTACAGGACGCCGGTCGTCTCGGTCGCCGGGGTCAGGGGCCAGCCACCGACCGCGGGCATCTCGGCGGCGCTCTGGTGCGAGACCGCGGTGAGCGTGCCGTCGCGGTCGGCGCCGAGCCGGACCCGTTGGGTCAGCGCCGGTCGGTGCCCGGTCAGGATCATGCTCTGTTCCCGGGTGAGGGTGAGCCGGACGGGGCGGCCGAGCTCCCGGGCGGCCACCGCGGCGAGCGCGGCCTCGCTCCAGGCGGGCACCCGGGCGCCGAAGCCGCCGCCGACGAAGGTGCTGATCACCCGCACCCGGTCCGGGGTGGCCCCGACGCGGGCCGCGACGGTGGCCGCGTAGAGCGGGGGGATCTGGCTGCCGGAATAGACGGTGAGGTGGTCGTGCTGCCACACCGCGGTGGTCCCGTGCGGCTCCATCGGAACGTGGCTCTGCGGCTCCTGGCGCAGCGTCGTGTCCACCACGACCGCGCTCGCGCGCAGCGCGGCGTCGATCGAGCGCACCCCGGGCGCGAGCACCGTCGGGTTGGGCGAGGGGCCTTCGGGGGACATGCCCGGTGAGGGCACCCCCGGCAGGCCGGCGGACAGGGAGGTCCGCGCGGATGCCTGGTCGTACGTGGCGGTGACCAGCGCGGCGGCGTCGCGGGCCTGCTCCGACGTCACGGCCACGACGAGGCCGATGATCTGGCCGCGGAAGCGGACCTCCCGGTCCTGCAGCGGGACGTAGTTCTCGCCGAACCCTGGCGGCGCGGGGTAGAGCCGCAGTGGCGCGAACGGGGTGTGGACCGCGACCACACCCGGTGCCCCGCGGGCGGCGTCGACGTCCATGGAGCGGAGCCGGCCGCGGGCGATCGCGCTGACCACGACGTGCCCGTGGAGGGGGCGGTCGACGGGGTGGTCGGCGGTGTAGCGGGCGGCGCCGGTGACCTTGAGGCGACCGTCGACGCGGGCGACGTCGCTGCCGATCGGAGTGCTCACGACTGCCCTCCCAGGGCGAGAAGGGCGCGCACCAGGGTGCGGCGGAGCAGGGCTGGTTTGAACACGTTGTGCGGGAGCGTCCGGGCGCCGTCGGCGGCCGGTGCCGCGGCCGCCTCGTAGGTGGCGAGGGTGGCGGGCTGCCCGACCAGGGCGCGTTCCACCGCACCCAGGCGCCAGGGGCGGGTCCCGATCCCGCCTGCGGCGACCCGGGCGCTGCGGATCCGGCTGCCGCTGATGTCGAGCGCGACCGCGACGGAGGTCAGGGCGAACTCGTAGGACTGTCGGTCCCGGATCTTGACGTAGGTCGACCGGGTGGCCCACGGCAGCGGTGGCACGGTCAGCCCGGTGATCAGCTCGCTGTCCCGCAGGTCGTTCTCGACCTGCGGGCTGTCGCCGGGCAGGCGGTAGAACTCCGCGAGCGCGACGGTGCGCGCACCCTGCCGGCCCTCCAGGTGCACCTGGGTGTCGAGCGCGACGAGCGCGACGGCGACGTCGCTCGGGTGGGTGGCCACGCAGCTCTCGCTGGTGCCCAGCACCGCATGCATCCGGTTGTGCCCGGTGAGCGCCGCGCAGCCGCTACCGGGTTCGCGCTTGTTGCAGGGCGTGGTGAGGTCGCGGAAGTAGCCGCACCGGGTGCGTTGCAGCAGGTTGCCGCCCATGCTGGCCATGTTCCGCAGCTGCGGCGACGCGCTGAGCTCGAGCGCCTGGCTGATCATCGGGTAGCGGGTGCGGACGCGCTCGTCGAGGGCGACGTCGCTCATCCGCTCCAGCGCGCCGATGTGCAGGCCGCCGGCGTCGACGCCGATCCCGCGCATCGGCAGCCGGTTGATGTCCACCACGCGGGAGGGGGCCAGCACCTCCAGCTTCATGAGATCGACGAGGGTGGTGCCGCCGGCGAGGTAGGCGCTGTTCTCGTGCGCCGCGGTCAGGGCCGCGCGCACCGATCCGGGCCGGGTGAAGTCGTAGAGGCGCATCAGCGCATCGCCTCCCGACCGGACTTGACCGCCTCGACGATGCCCGGGTAGGCGCTGCACCGGCAGATGTTGCCGGACATGCTCTCGCGGATCTCCTCGTCCGATCCGGCTCGCCCCTCCTGCACCAGCGACACCGCCGACATGATCTGGCCGGGGGTGCAGAAGCCGCACTGGAACCCGTCGTGGTCGATGAACGCCTGCTGCATGGGGTGCAGCTCGTCGCCGTCGGCCAGGCCCTCGATCGAGGTCACCTCGGTGTCGTCCAGGGTCGCCGCGAGCGTCAGGCACGACAGCACCCGGCGGCCGTCGACCTGGACCGTGCACGCTCCGCACTGGCCGCGGTCGCAGCCCTTCTTCGTGCCGGTCAGCGCGAGCCGCTCCCGCAGCGTGTCCAGCAACGTGGCCCGAGGGTCGGTCTGCAGGTGGATCCGGTCGCCGTTCACCCGCAGGGTGAGCTCGACCAGGTTCTGCCCGGGTGCCGTCACCGTCGGCGTGGTCACGGTCTCGGCCACCCTCGGCGCGACGACGAGCGCCGCCCCGGCCGCGACGGCGCCGGTGCCCCCGAGGAACCACCTGCGGGACAACCGTCGTGTCCCGTGTGGACGATCTTGTTGTGGGTCGGTGGGAGACATCGCTACTCCTCACGAACGCGCCCCGACGCGCGGGGCTGGAAGAACGGTGGAAGGGCTCGGAACGACCGGCCGTCCGAGCAGGACGTCGACGGCGTCGATACTGGCGAGCTGCGGAGAGCTCAACCAGGGACCGTCGATCCGCCCTTCGGCCCACCCCCGATGGTCCAGGTGCCCCGCGTGCCCGAGCAGCTGGTCCGTCCGGCGGGAAGAACACGGCGGACGGAGGCGTTGTGATCACCCGTGCGGGGGACGGGTGTGCGGCTGGTGAGCCGGCGGGTGATCGACCTGTGTCGTCGTCCCAGCACGGGCTGTCGGCGCTGCCACCCCGCCCACGCCCGTTCCGCATCTCCTGGGGGATCCCCGTGTCGTTCGTCGTCCGTGCCGCGCGCGCCTGGCAGCGCCCGCGTGTGTTCGCTCTGCTCACCGTCGCCGGGCTCGTGCTCGGTGCCCTGCTCGGGCTGACCGCCCGGGTCACCGGCTCGGAGGGGCTGGCGTCCACGCTGGACACCGTCGGCAGCCTGTTCACCGGGCTGCTCCAGTTCACCGTCGCACCACTGGTGTTCCTCGCGATCGTGGTCGGCATCGTCAGCCTGCGCGACCTCGGCGGCGGGCGCGCCGCGGCCAGGCTCGGCGGCCGCACCGTCGCGTGGTTCGCCGGGACGTCGCTGGTCGCGGTGCTGATCGGCATCGCGATCGGGCTCGTCGGACGGCCCGGGCAGGGCGTCACGATCGCCGCCGACCCGGCCGCCGTCGAGGCGGTGGGCAAGCGCACCGCCGGGTCCTGGCAGGCGTTGCTGTCGAACCTGGTGCCGGACAACCCGGTCGCGGCCTTCGCCGACGACAACGTGCTGCAGGTCGTGCTCGCCGCGCTGCTGGTGGGTGCCGCCGCCTACGCGCTGGGGGAGAAGGCCGAGCCGTTCGTCGCGTTCTCCCGCTCCGCCTTCGAGGTCGTCCTGACGATCATCCGCTGGATCGTCGTGCTCGCCCCGATCGGCGTGCTCGGCCTGATCGGCAACGCGTTCGCCACCTACGGCAGCGGCGTCGTCTCCTCACTGGCCGGGCTCATCGTCACCGTCTACCTCGGCTGCGCGATCGTGCTGTTCGGTGTCTACCCGTTGCTTCTCGGGGTCGTGGCCGGGATCGGCCCGCGCCGCTTCTTCGGCACCACCTGGCCGGTGCTGCAGTTCGCCTTCGTGTCCCGCTCGTCCGGGGCGACGCTGCCGATGTCCCGGCAGGCCGCGATCGACCTGGGTGTGGACCGCAACTACGCCGGGTTCGCCGTCCCGCTGGCCACCACCACCAAGATGGACGGCTGTGCCGCCGTCTACCCGGCCCTGGCGACGATCTTCATCGCGCACATCTCGGGGATCCAGCTGGCCGCGTGGCAGTACGTGGTGATCGCGGCGGTCGCCGTGTTCGGTGCGCTCGCGACGGCCGGGACCACCGGCTGGTTCACCATGCTGACGCTGACCCTGGCCGCGGTCGGGATGCCGCCCGCGGTGATCGCCGCCGGTATCGCCGTGGTCATCGGGATCGACCCGATCCTGGACATGATGCGCACCGCGACCAACGTCGCCGGGCAGATCACCGTGCCGACGCTCGTCGCCGCGCAGGAGGGCATCCTCGACCGCGGGGACGCGACCGGCCCGGTCACCGCCTAGCCCGCCGAGCCGGACACGGCGGGCGCGTCGCAGGAGGCCGCGTCCGTCGCCGGACGCACCTCCTCGGTCTGACCGCCGCCGGTCGGACCGCCCGGCCCGCCGTACCGCGCCCGTCGCGCGGACGGCGGGCCGTGGCGCGTCCCGAGCCGGGTCAGCGGGACGCTTCGACGATGAGGACGTGCGCGACCAGCGTGCCGACCGGGCCCGTGAGCTGCCGGCCGAGATCCGCGCCCAGCTCGCCGAGGGGCCGCTCCCGCACGTCCCACCCCGCCGCGCGCAGCACCGACGCCGGCGCGGGGCGGCGCCGGGTGTCCCACAGCTGCGCGAGGTCGCTGCCCATCGCCGGGGCCATCGCCCGGACCTCGTCGGTGTGCAGGTACTCGTCGGCGACGGCCAGGTCCACCGCCTCCAGCGCGACCCTGCTGCCCGGCGCGGACAGCTCGTCGACCCGGGCGAGCAGGTCCGCCTCCGCCTCCGGCGGCAGGTAGGCCAGCAGGCCCTCCACCAGCCACGCAGTGGGGCGGCCGGGGTCGAAACCGGACCCGCGCAGTGCGCCCGGCCAGTCGTCGCGCAGGTCGCAGGGCACCGCGACCCGCCGCGCCCGGGCAGCGGTGGCGCCGAGGACCCGCTGCTTGTGGGCCAGCACCTCGGGCTGGTCGATCTCGTACACCGACGTGCCGTCCGGCCAGGCCAGCCGGTAGGGGCGCGCGTCGAGCCCGGCCGCCGGGACGACGACCTGCCGCACTCCGTCCGCGGCCGCCGCCAGCAGCGCGGCGTCGAGCACCCGGGTGCGGATCGCCATCATGTCGACCAGCGCCCGCCAGCCGACGCCGCCGTCGTCGTCGGCACCGCGGGGGAGCGGGAGCCCCGGCGCGGCGGCGTCGACGAGTGCGCGCGCGTACGGGTCGACCACCAGCGGGTCGGGGCGCTCGGCCTCGGCGGCGCGGGCCGCGGCGACGGCCAGTGCGGTCGCGCCGACGCTGCGGGTGACGTCCCACCCGCCGGGGACACTGTTGCCACCGGCCGGGACGTTGCCGTGCGGTACTCCGGACATCGGTCCTCCCAGGAGGTGAGCAATGCTCACGATCATGGTGCGGCATGCCGTGCGACGGCGCACCGCGGCATGACCGGGATCACTCGTCCGGATCACGGGAACCCGGTGGGCGGCACCCGGCGTTGATCCCCCGTGCATCTCCCGGCGCCCCGCAAGGTCCCTGTCGCCGTCGTCGCCGTCGTCCTGCGCGGGGCGGTCGTCGCCTGCGTGCTGGCGGCGCTGGTCGTGGTCGAACTGACCTCGCGCAGCGGCGTGGCCTGGCGTCTGACCACCTTCACCTACCAGGTCAACCTGCTCGCCGCGGCCTTCTACCTCTGGACCCTGCTGGGGCGCCGGTACGACGCGCGGCCCGCGGTCCGTGGTGCGGTCGTGGTCTACCTGCTGGTCGCCGGCCTGGTCTGGGTGCTGTTCCTGTCCGGGCGCTCGACGGGCTTCACCCCGGCCAACGTGCTGCTGCACATCGTCGTGCCGGTGTTGGCGCTGGCCGACTGGGTCCTCGTCCGGCCCGCCCGCGGAGGGCTGCGCTGGTGGCACCCGCCGGTGTGGCTGCTGTTCCCGGCCGCGTACCTCGGGCTGGCGCTGGCCGTGCTCAACGGGGCCGGCCGGCGCGCGCCGTACTACTTCCTGGACCCGGACGCCGTCGGGGCGGGTGGGCTGGCCTGGAACGTCCTCCGGCTGGCGGCCGGATTCCCGGTCCTGGGCTACCTGGTCCTGCTGGCCGGGCGGACCGGGTCCCGCGTCCCCGGGCGGGCGGTGGGCGAGGTCGTCCCCGGGCGGGCGTGAGCGGCGTCGCACGGATTCGTGACAGTCAACTCTGACTGTTTCCTGCTACCGTCGCAGGTGAGTCGACGGCCCCGACCCGGGTGCCGTCCACCGTCGCGAAGGAGCGAACACCGTGCGAGACGCAGTCATCGTCGAGGCCGTACGCAGCCCGGTCGGCAAGCGCAAGGGCGGCCTGGCGGACGTCCACCCCACGGACCTGTCCGCGCACGTTCTGCGCAGCCTGGTCGAGCGCTCGGGCGTGGACCCGGCGCAGATCGACGACGTCCTGTGGGGCTGCGTGTCCCAGACCGGGGAGCAGACCTTCGACATCGCCCGCAACGCCGCGCTGGCCGCCGGGTTCCCCGAGACCGTCACCGGTGTGACCGTCGACCGCCAGTGCGGGTCCAGCCAGCAGTCGGTGCACTTCGCGGCCGCCGGCCTGATCGCCGGGCAGTACGACGTGGCCGTCGCCGGCGGTGTCGAGTCCATGACGCGGGTGCCGATGGGGTCCTCGCTGCAGGGCCAGGACCCGTTCGGCAGCGACTTCGCCACCCGCTACGGGGTCGCCCCGAACCAGGGCGTCGGCGCGGAGATGATCGCCGAGAAGTGGGGCTTCTCCCGCACCCAGCTCGACGAGTTCGCGCTGCTGTCGCACGAGCGCGCCGCCGCCGCGCAGGACGACGGCCGGTTCGACGGTCAGCTCGCCCCGCTGGCCGGCGTGACCGCCGACGAGGGGGTCCGCCGCGGCGGGACCGTCGAGGGCCTCGCCCAGCTCAAGACGGTGTTCAAGGACGCCGACCAGGGCGGCGTCATCCACGCGGGCAACTCCTCGCAGATCTCCGACGGCTCCGCCGCGCTGCTCATGACCACCAGCGAGAAGGCCCGCGAGCTCGGCCTGACCCCGATCGCCCGCGTGCACACCGCGGTCCTCGCCGGCGCCGACCCGGTCATCATGCTGACCGCCCCGATCCCCGCGACGGAGAAGGCGCTGAAGCGTTCCGGTCTGTCGCTCGACGAGATCGGCGCGTTCGAGGTCAACGAGGCGTTCGCGCCGGTGCCGCTGGCCTGGCTGGCCGACATCGCGGGCACCACCGACACCGCGTCCGGTGTCGGCGAGCGGCTCAACCCCAACGGCGGCGCCATCGCGCTGGGCCACCCCCTCGGCGGCTCCGGCGCGCGGATCATGACCACCCTGGTCCACCACATGCGCGACAACGGCATCCGCTACGGCCTGCAGACCATGTGCGAGGGCGGCGGCCAGGCCAACGCCACCATCCTCGAACTCCTCTGACACCCGCTCCCCACCCGGAAGGAAACAGACAGAACATGGACATCAACGGTTCCGTCGCCGTCGTCACCGGCGGTGCGTCCGGCCTGGGCCTGGCCACCACGGAGAAGTTCGTGGAGCTCGGCGCCAAGGTCCTGATCATCGACCTGCCGTCGTCGCAGGGCGAGGCCGTCGCCGACAAGCTGGGGGACAACGTCCGCTTCGTCGCCGCCGACGTCACGAGCGAGGAGCAGGTCTCGGCCGCCCTCGACGCCGCCGAGGAGCTCGGCACCGTCCGCGTCGCGGTCAACTGCGCCGGTATCGGCAACGGCATCAAGACCTTCGGCAAGACCGGCCCGTTCCCGCTGGCCGACTTCGCCAAGGTCATCAACGTCAACCTGATCGGCACGTTCAACGTGATCCGGCTGGCGGCCGAGCGCATCGCCAAGTCCGACCACGTCGACGGCGACCGCGGCGTCATCATCAACACCGCCTCGGTGGCGGCCTTCGAGGGCCAGATCGGCCAGGCCGCCTACTCGGCGTCCAAGGGCGGCATCGTCGGCATGACCCTGCCGATCGCCCGTGACCTGGCGAGCATCGGCATCCGGGTCAACACCATCGCCCCCGGTCTATTCGAGACGCCGCTGCTGGCCGGTCTGCCCGAGGACGTCAAGACCTCGCTGGGCAAGCAGGTGCCGCACCCGTCGCGGCTGGGGCAGCCCGCGGAGTACGGCAAGCTCGCCGCCCACATCGTGGAGAACCCGATGCTCAACGGCGAGACGATCCGTCTCGACGGCGCGATCCGCATGCAGCCCCGCTAGTCCCCCTGCCGGTACCCCAGAGAGGAGGCGGCGCCGTGAAGCGCACGCTCTACGAGTCCGACCACGAGGACTTCCGCGAGGCCTTCCGGGCCTTCGTCGAGAAGGAGATCGCCCCGCACGAGGCGCAGTGGGAGCGCGACGGCGTCGTCTCCCGGGAGCTGTTCACCACCGCCGGCGCCAACGGGTTCCTGGGCATGGACGCGCCCGAGGAGTTCGGTGGCGGCGGGGTGCGGGACTTCCGGTTCAACGCGATCGTCTCCGAGGAGGTGCTGCGCGTCGGTGCGGCCGGTTCGGGGCTGGGCCTGACTCTGCACAACGACATCGTGCTGCCCTACCTGCTCGCCTACACCACCGACGAGCAGAAGCAGCGATGGCTGCCGGGCGTCGTGGCGGGGGAGAAGATCCTCGCCATCGCGATGACCGAGCCGGGCATCGGCTCGGACCTGGCGTCGATGTCGACGACCGCCATCCGCGACGGCGACCACTACGTCGTCAACGGCGCGAAGACCTTCATCACCAACGGGATCAACGCCGACCTCGTCGTCGTCGCGGTGAAGACCGACCCGTCGCAGAAGCACAAGGGCATGAGCCTGCTGGTGCTCGAGCGCGGGATGGAGGGATTCGAGCGCGGCCGCAACCTCGACAAGCTGGGCATGCACGCCCAGGACACCGCCGAGCTCTCCTTCACCGACGTGAAGGTGCCGGTGGAGAACCTGCTCGGGCCCGAGGAGGGCAAGGGCTTCGTCCAGCTGGTCGAGAAGCTGCCCCAGGAGCGCCTGTCGATCGCCGTCGCCGGGGTGGCCGCGGCCCGGACGGTGCTGACGAACACCCTGGAGTACGTCAAGGAGCGCAAGGCGTTCGGGTCCCCGGTCGGCTCGTTCCAGAACTCGAAGTTCGCGCTGGCCGAGATGGACACCGAGATCGACCTCGCCGAGCACTACGTCGACGACTGCGTGCGGGCGCTGAACGCGGGCGAGCTGACCGCCGTCGACGCGTCGAAGGCGAAGTACTGGTGCACCGAGCTGCAGGGCCGGGTCGCCGACCGCTGCCTGCAGCTGCACGGCGGCTACGGCTACATGAGCGAGTACCCGGTCTCCAAGGCCTACGCCGACGCCCGCATCACCCGGATCTACGGCGGCACCACCGAGATCATGAAGGAGGTGATCGGCCGGGGTCTGGGACTCTGAGCCGATGACCGACAGGCGATCATGAGCACATCATGAACTCCGAACACCCTCCGGCGGTCAGGAGCCGGGCGCAGCGGTCGGAGGACAGCCGCGCCCGGATCCTGGACGCCGCCGTGGCCTGCCTCATCGACGGCGGCTACTCGGGCTCCACGACCCTGACCATCCAGTCGGCCGCCGACGTGTCGCGCGGCCGGCTGCTGCACCACTTCCCCAGCCGGGACCGGTTGCTGGTCGCGGCTGCGCAGCACCTGGCGGTGAAGCGCGTCGCCGACACCGAGGAACGCGTGCGACGGGTGGTCGAGACCGACCCGGTCGGCTCGTTCGAGCGGGCCGACCGGGTCATCGAGCTGTTGTGGGAGAGCTTCTCCGAGCCCCACTTCTGGGCGGCGGTGGAGCTCTGGACCGCGGCCCGGTCCAACGCCGAGATCGCCGAGGCGCTGCGACCCGAGGAGAAGCGCCTCGGCGCGGCGATCCGGGCGTCGATGGCCCGCATGTTCGGCGACGAGCTCGCCGGCCGCCCGCGGTTCAAGCAGCTGCGCGACCTGCTGCTCACCTCGATGCGCGGCACCTCGCTGACCTACACCTTCGACCCGCGCGACCCGGGCAGCGACCCGATGCTGCCCCAGTGGAAGGACCTGGCCCGGGTGCTGCTCGGGCCGTGACCGGCGCCCCGGGTGTCGGAGTCCTCAGGTGCGGTAGCTCTCAGGTGCCGAAGCTCAGCCCGAACGGCGGCGTCGCACCCTCGGGAACGACGGGCGGCGCCGGCGGCCGCACCGCGACCCGGTCGCGGCCCGCGTGCTTGGCCTCGTAGAGCGCGGCGTCCGCGGCGGCCAGCAGCCCGTCGAGGTCCGTGCCGTGGTCCGGTGTCGTCGCGACGCCGACCGACACCGACAGCCCGGTGACCCGGCCCGCGGTGGCCGTGTCGACCTCCAGCGCGCGCACGCCCCGGCGGATCCGCTCGGCGACCTCGCGGGCCCGGTCGTCCAGGGTGTCGTCGGCGCGCATCCCGCCGAGCGTGACCACGAACTCCTCGCCGCCGAACCGGCCGGCCAGGTCCTCGTCGCGCACCTCGGTGGTGAGGACGTCGGCGACGGCCTGGAGCACGTCGTCGCCCGCCAGATGGCCGTGCCGGTCGTTGACCGCCTTGAAGTGGTCGAGGTCGAGGATCAGCACCGCGCCGGCGCGGTCGGTGCGTGTGTCCCGCTCCAGCATCTGGCGGCTGCGCCAGCGCCACGCCGCCGGGTTGAGGAGCCCGGTCTTGGCGTCGGTGTCGACCTGTGCCTCGAGCTGACGCACCAGGGTCGTCTGTTCGACGACGAGCAGCGGCAGCACCGCGAGCAGCGCGAACCAGGGGGAGGTGTTGGCGAGCACGACGGCGACCAGCCCGCCGATCGACAGCGTCGCCAGCTCCAGCCCGATGTCACCGCCCCACAGGATCGCGAGGAACCGCGACCCCGGTGCGGTCAGTCGCAGCACCGACACGACCAGCAGCGTGTTCACCGTCGTGTAGGCGACCAGCGCGCCCAGCACCAGCGCCGCGTTCTGCGCGGTCGCCGGCGCCCCGCCCCAGCCGCCGACCAGCGCGAGCAGTCCCGCGACGGTGTGCACGGCGAGCAGGACCGTGGCGGCGCTGTAGACCTGGCGGTGCGGCGGCGTGCCGCTCGGGCGCACCACCCGCAGGTAGAGGTGGACGTAGATGACGGCGACGACGGCCGTCGCGAGCACCGGCGGCAGCAGCAGCGCCGCCGCGAAGGTCCAGACCGAGGTCATGTTGATGTAGCGGGTCTCGGCGATCCGGCGCCGCAGGCGTTCGGCGTTGACCGACAGCTCGGTGTGCACCGCGGCCACCAGCATCAGCAGCCCGCAGAGCAGCGCGTCGGTCCGCGTCGGCGCGGCCCCGGTCAGCGCGCCCGCGACGACGGCGGCCACCGCCGCGGACTCCACGGCCAGGACGAGCAGCAGCGGGCGCACCGGCAGGCCGAGCAGCGACCGGGCGTCCAGCACACGACGGCGACGCCGTGCCGGGCGCGGTGCCACCGGGCCAGAGGTCACGTCGCCTGCCTGTTCGTCGGGTGCGTTAGGGGTATCGGGTCGAGCCTACGCGGGAGTAGGGCAAGCGGTTGCCGTTCGTGTCGCAGCGGCCCGAGTCCGCGCCGAGCGGCCCGAAACCGACGACGAACGCCTCAGGATTGCGTTAAACCGTGACGGAGCGTTGTCCATCGCTTACGCTGGACCTGTCATCACTCGATCGTGGAGCGTGCCGTGCGTCCTGACGTGCGGACCGCAACGGCGTCCGTTCCGGGACGGTGAGAAGTACTCCGGTCGAGGGGAGAGTGCTCGTGCGCAACTGGGACTGGTGAACCGTCATCGGCGCCGCGCGGGACGCTCGGTCGTCCCGCGCGGCGCCGCCGTCCGTGGCCGCCGACCGGTGTCGGGTCGGGTCCCGGGCACGTACCCGTCCCTGCCCGTGTCCCTGTCGTCAGAACCGGTGACGCTCGGACGGGGCATGCGACACCCTCGTCCGGCGGTGTGTGCGCGCCTGCACTCCATACTCTGAACGGGTGACACGTTCGTCACTCCACTGCTCCGACCAGCGCAGACGAGCCGTTGCGGCCGGGTTCCGACGATCACCCCCTAGGCGGGACGTCCACCTTCGTGTTGCAGTTAGCCTCGCCTTATCTGAGGCGTGCCGAAGCAACGAAAGGACCGTGATGGCGAACCCCGCGAACGCGAACCCCCACTCCGCCCCGGAGGTACTCGACGTAGTGGGGGTCGGGTTCGGGCCGTCGAACCTCGGCATCGCGATCGCCCTGCTGGAGCACAACGCGGCGGCCCCGGCCGACGCGCGGGTGACCGCCCGGTTCGTCGAGCGCCAGGATCGGTTCGGCTGGCACCGCGGGATGCTGCTCGAGGACGCGACCATGCAGGTGTCCTACCTCAAGGACCTCGTGACGTTGCGGAACCCGACCAGCGGCTTCTCCTTCCTGTCCTACCTGCACGACCGCGACCGGCTCGCCGACTTCATCAACTACGGCTCGTCGTTCCCCACCCGCCGCGAGTTCCACGACTACCTGGAGTGGGCCGCCGCACGGGTCGGCGAGGTCAGCGACGCCGCGGGCTCCCCGGTGACCGTCGACTACGGCAGCGAGGTCGTCGAGATCGAGCCCGTGCCCGGCGACGGGGTGGTCGACCTCCTCGACGTCGTGGTGCGCACCGGCGAACGGGTGGAGCGGCTGCGGACCCGCAACGTCGTGCTCGCCTGCGGGCTCACCCCGGTCCTCCCGCGCGGGATCACCGCAGGTGGACGCATCTGGCACAACCGCGACCTGCTCTTCCGCACCCGCGAGCTCGCCGGCGCCTCGCCCGCGCGGTTCGCCGTCGTCGGGGCCGGGCAGAGCGCGGCGGAGACCGTGGAGCACCTGCACCGCACCTTCCCGACCGCCGAGGTGCACGCGGTGTTCGCCCGCTACGGCTACAGCCCCGCCGACGACACGTCCTTCGCCAACCGGATCTTCGACCCGGCCGCCGTCGACGACTTCTTCACCGCCCCGGACGAGGTCAAGGACCGCATCCTCGGCTACCACGCCAACACCAACTACTCGGTGGTCGACCCCGAGCTGATCGAGGGCCTGTACCGCACGCACTACCACGAGCGGGTCGCCGGCCGGGAGCGGCTGCGCTTCCGCAACGTCTCCCGGGTGGCCGACGTCGTCGACGTCGGGGACCGGGTGGAACTGGCCATCGAGTCGCTCATCGACGGCGAGCGCGAGGTCATCACCGCCGACGCCGTGGTCTACGCGACCGGGTACCGGTCGGCCGACCCGCTGTGGCTGCTCGACGCCGGCCTGCAGCAGGCCTGCGGGCGCGACGGACAGGGCCGGCTCGACGTGCAGCGCGACTACCGCGTCCGCACCGGTGCGCTCCCCGGTGGCGGAACGGTCCGGGCCGGCGTCTACCTGCAGGGTCCGACCGAGCACACGCACGGCATCACCTCGACCCTGCTGTCCAACATCGCCGTGCGGTCCGGAGAGATCGTCGCCTCGCTCGTCCGGGGAACGGCGGTCGCCTCCCCGGAGGCGAGCGGACGCGACACCGCCACCGTCTGAGCTCCCCACCACGTCCCCGCACCGGAGGAGAACCATGTCCACCAACCCCTTCGACGACGAGAACGGCACCTTCCGGGTGCTGGTGAACGACGAGGGTCAGCACTCGTTGTGGCCGGACTTCGCCGAGGTCCCGGCGGGCTGGACCTCGGTCCACGGGCCGGCCGACCGGACCTCGTGCCTGGACTACGTCGAACGGAACTGGACCGACCTGCGACCGCGCAGCCTGCGCGAACGCACCGACGCCTGATCCGCACCGACGCCTGATCCCCGGCGCCGCCTGGTCCGGGGCGCCGCGCCACTCAGCCGAGATCGGGTGCCTGGTCGGGTCGCAGACCCGACCAGGCACTCCACAGCCGGGCGTAGGTGCCCCCGGCGGCCACCAGCTCGTCGTGACGGCCCTGCTCGATGACCCGGCCGTCCTCGAGGACGACGACCCGGTCGGCGGTGGCCGCCTGGGTCAGACGGTGCGCGACGACCACCGTCGTCC
The DNA here is from genome assembly GCF_001932475.1 of Pseudonocardia sp. Ae717_Ps2. Classification (NCBI taxonomy): domain Bacteria; kingdom Bacillati; phylum Actinomycetota; class Actinomycetes; order Pseudonocardiales; family Pseudonocardiaceae; genus Pseudonocardia; species Pseudonocardia sp. Ae717_Ps2. The sequence goes on along the minus strand of NZ_MCIS01000001.1, from coordinate 3,224,872 downwards.
GCCCGCGAGCCGCGGCGAGCGCCGCGTCCTCCAGCGCCCGGGCCCCGGAGCTGCCCGCCTCCGCGGTGGCCTCGTCCAGGATCACGACTGGCCGGTCGGCGAGCACGAGCCGGGCCAGCGCGAGCTGCTGGGACTGCACGACGTCCAGCTCGTGCGCGCCGTTCCCGACCGGGGTCGCCAGGCCCCCGGGCAGCTCCTCGGCCCAGGCCAGCGCCCCGACGGTGTCGAGCGCGGCGCGCAGCTGCGCGTCGTCGGCGTCCGGGGCGGCCAGGCGCAGGTCCTCGGCCAGCGTCCCGGCGAACACGTGCACCTCCTGGGTGACCAGCGCGACGGTGTCCCGGCGGACGGTCGGGCCCTGCTCGTCGAGGCCGGCGCCGCCGATCTCGATCCGGCCGGACGACGGCCGGTGCAGCCCCACCACCAGCTTCGCCAGGGTGGACTTGCCCGCGCCGCTCGCGCCCACCAGGGCGACCCGCGTGCCCGGCTCGACGTCGAGGTCCACACCGCGCAGCGACGGGTGTCCGTCGACGTAGGCGTGGGTCAGGCCGCGGGCGCGGACACGGGAGCCGTCCGGCCGGGCGGGCTCGGCGGGATCGGGCTCGGGGGCGAGGTCGGCGACCCCGACGATCCGGCGCAGCCCGGCGATCGCGGACTGGGCGACGTCGAGCTGGAACAGCACCACGTTGACCGGGCCGAACAGGTTGATGAAGTAGAGCGCCGCCGCGCTGGCCGTGCCGATCGTGGCCTCACCGGAGGTCACCAGCCAGAAGCCGGCGACCAGGACACCGGTCACACCCAGGTACTCCGCCGCGTTGAGCCGGCCGAAGAACCGGGTCTGCAGCCGGATCACCCGCATGGCGAGCCCGACGACGGCGTCGGCGCGTTCGGCGACCCGGTCCCGGTGCTGGTCGTGCAGGCGGAACGCCCGCACGGTCGACACCCCCGCGGCGGTGTCGAGCAGCTGCTGTTGCTGGTCGCCGTAGGCGATCCGCTGTGCTGCGTAGATCGGGCCGGACCGGGCGAGGAACCAGCGCGCGGTCCAGGCCTGGATCGGGACGGCGAGCAGCGCGCCGAGGAGCAGCCGCCAGTCCAGCGCGAGCAGCGCGACGAGGGTCAGGCCGATCAGCAGCGCGGAGCGGGCGAACTCGGGCAGCGCCTCGCGCACGGCCTCGGCGACGACGCTGACGTCGTCGGTGACCCGCGAGGTCAGGTCCCCGGACCCGGCCCGTTCCAGCTGCTCCAGGTCCAGGTGCAGCGCCCGGTCGACGAACCGTTCGCGCAGCCCGGCCAGCACCGTCTCGCCGACGCGGGCGACCAGGGCGACGCCGAGCATCGCGAGCACGCCCTGCCCGACCGCGACCCCGACCAGGCCGAGCACCGGGGCGGTGACGGCGTCGGCACCCCGGCCGTCGGCGACCAGGTCGACGATCCGGCCGAGCAGTGGTGCGGTGAGCAGGCTGACCGCGGCGGCCCCGACGAGCGTCACGAGCCCGAGCAGCGCGGTGCCGCGCTGGGGCCGCAGCAGCTCGCCGAGGACGGCCCGCATCCGTGCCCCGTCGGCGACGGGCAGGCGGGTGGTCATCCGGTCACCAGCTTCCGGTAGTCGGGGTCGGCCATGAGCTCGCTGTGCGTCCCGTCCGCGGCGATCCGGCCGCCGCGCAGGACGACGGTCCGGTCGGCGGCGGCCAGCAGCGCCGGGCTGGTGGTGACGACGACGGTGGTCCGGCCGCGACGCAGCGCGCGCAGCCCGTCGGCGATCGCGGCCTCGGTGACGGCGTCGACCGCGGTGGTCGGGTCGTGCAGCACGAGCACCGGGGGGTCGGCGGCGAGGGCCCGGGCGAGGGCGATCCGCTGCCGCTGACCCCCGGACAGCGAGCTGCCCCGGGCGACGACCGCGGTGTCCGCCCCGTCGGGGAGGACCTCCGCGGCCTGGTCGGCGCGAGCCGCGGCCATCGCCGGGGCCGGGTCGGTCCCGGGCGCACACCCGGCGAGGACGTTGTCGCGCACGGTGCCGGCGAACAGGTGTGCGTCGTGCGCGGCGACGAGAACACCGGCGCGGGCGTCGATGCACTCCAGCGCGGTGAGGTCGGTCCCGCCGACCTCGACCCGGCCGTCGACGGGGTCGGTCTCGCGGCCCAGCAGCCGGACCAGCCCGAGTGCGGTCGCCGCGTCGTCGGTGACCACACCCAGCATGGTTCCCGGTGCGACGTCGAGATCCACGCCGGACAGGCCCACGGTGCGGACCCCGCGCAGGGTCAGCCCGCCGTCCCCGGCCGCGGCGGCGCTCCCGGAGCCGGACCCGGGCCGGGCGGTGACGGCGTGCTCGCTGCCGAGCAGCGTCGCGATCCGGCCGGCGGACGCGCGGCCCTGGGCGAGCTGGCGGCTCACCGCGCCGAACACCTCGAGCGGGCCCACCAGGAACTGGGCGAGGCCTACGGCGGCGACGAGGCCGCCGATGCTGAGCTGGCCGTCGGCGGCGAGTCGCCCGCCGACCAGTGCGATGAGGGCGAGGAAGAGCCCGTTGACCAGCTGGACCGAGCCGAGGAAGCCGGCCTCGGCCCGGGTGGCGAACAGGGTCGCGCCCAGCGCCTCCCGGCTGACCCGGCGGTAGCGACGCTGGGCCGCCGGCTCGACCCCGAGCCCCTTCAGCACCCGGACGCCGTCGATCAGGTCGGCCGCGACCCCGGAGGCCGCGGCCGCCCGCTCCTGTTCGGCGTGGCTGCGCCGCTCCAGCGGGGTGCCGATGCGCTGGATCGCCCACAGCAGCGGCGGGGAGCCCAGCAGGATGAGCAGCCCCAGCGGCAGCGAGATGGTGAGCAGCGCGATCGCCGCGACGACGACCGCGGTCACCGCGGCCAGCCCGAGCGGGAGCATGAAGCTGACCACGGCGACACGTTTCGCGTCGGACACCGCGATCGAGGCCAGCTCACCGGGCAGCCGTCCGGCCTCGGCGCCGCCGCGGGGGTCGAGCAGCCGCCCGGCCACCTGCAGCCGCAGCCGGGCGTCGCCGCGTACGTCGGCCGACCAGGCGTGCCGGGCGCCGAAGCGGTAGCAGGTGGACAGGAACAGGAAGTCCAGTCCGAGGACCAGCAACCAGCCGGTGAGGGCGACGGGGTCGCCGGCCGCGATCCCGCGGTCGATCACCACCCCGACGAGGACGGGGACGAGTGCCTCACCCGCCTGGTGGCCGCAGAACAGCGCCGACGCCGCGGCGAGCCGTCCACGGAAGGCCCCCAGCGACCCCCGCAACACGGACCGGCCGGACTCCGCCTGGCGGGTGGGAACGTCCATTGTGTCAGGATAGCCTTGCCAACATCGACGCCCGACGCGGTCGGCGGTGGGCTCAGTTCCCCGGTGCCTGCCCCTTCAGCGCCGCATCGAGCTGCGGCACCACGGTGTCGAGTGCGTAGGGCAGCGACAGCGGGCTGGAGTAGCCCAGTGCGGCGGCGAACTCGGTCTCGAACGGCCCGAGGTAGGCCACCCGGCCCTGCTGCACCGCCGGGATCGCCCGGAACACCGGGTCGGCCTCGGACTCGGCGCGCGAGCGGCCCAGCACCACGAGCACGTCGCTGTCGAGGTCGCCCTGGCGCTCCAGCGAGAGGGTCTGCGAGTCCGGCCGGACGGCGAAACCGAGGCCGGCGAAGATCTGGGCGCGCAGGTCGTCGGTGCCCATGTCGTAGGGGACACCCTCGATGAAGAAGTCCATCTTCAGGTTCTTGCCCGCGAAGTCGGGGTGGGCGGCCTTGGCCTCGTCGAACCTCGCGCGGGTCGCGGCGATGACCTGCTCGGCCTGCTCGGTGCGGCCGGTGGCCTGCCCGGTGATGCGGGTCTGCTCCTCCCAGCCTGCGGGGTTCGTGCCGTCGGGGGTGCCCTGGGCGACGGTCGGCGCGATCTGCGACAGCGCGGTGTAGGTCGCCTGGTCCATGAAGGAGTAGACGCCGAGGATCAGGTCGGGCTTCAGCGCGGCGACCTGCTCGATCGGGATCTCGGCTCCGGTCAGCAGCTGCGGCTGCGTCCCCCCGAGCGCCTCCTGCGCCCAGGGGCGCTTCGCGTAGTCGTAGTCGCCGATGTTCTCGCGGACCCCGACCGGCTTCACCCCCACGGCCAGTGCGAAGTCGGCGTCGTTGAAACCGACGGTGACCACCCGCTGCGGTGCGGCCGGGATCGTCGTCTCGCCGAAGGCGTGCTTCAGCGTGACCGGGAAGGCTCCGGCGGCCTCGCCGCTGGGGGCGGGCTGCGCGGTGTCGCCGGTACCCCCGGACGCACAGCCGGCCAGCGCCAGCAGCAGGACCACGCACGCGGCGAGCGCACGGAGCAGGGATCGGGGCATGGGGGCGGTCCTTTCGACGGGACCCGTGCGGGCGGGTGCACCGGGCGCCGGGGGATCAGGTCAGTACACCCTTCTGGGTGGACAGGCGAACCTTACCCATGGCGGTCACGATCGGGCGGACAGGACATCCCAGACGACATCGAGGTGCGCGCGGCCGGTGGTGACCCCGCCGAACGCCACCCGCACCACCGGGTGCCCGTCGACCTCGGTGCCGGTGAGCAGCACCCGACCGTCGGCGTTGGCCCGCTCCAGCAGCGCGGTGGTCGCCGCGTCGCCGGCACGCGAGCGCAGGCAGACCAGCGACAGCACCGGTGTACACGCCAGCTCCAGGTCGTTGTGCCCGCGGACCCGCTCGGCCAGCTCGGCGGCGAGGTCCACGTGCCCGCGCAGGTACGCCCGCAGCCCGGACAGGCCCTGCCCGTGCAGCACCGCCCACAGCTTCAGTGCCCGGAACCGCCGCCCGAGCGGGACCTGCCAGTCCCGGAAGTCCACGACGGTGCCGGAGTCGGAGTGCGCGTCGCGCAGGTAGGCCGGGGTGATCGACAGCGCGGCCGGCAGCGCGCGGGCGTCGCGCACCCACAGCAGCGAGGCGTCGAACGCGGTGAGCAGCCACTTGTGGGCGTCGGTGCAGAAGGAGTCGACACCGTGGCCCGGCCCGGGATTGACGCCGTCGAGCACCCAGCGGTGCTCCGGGCAGAGCGCCGCGACGCCGGCCCACGCGGCGTCGACGTGCACCCAGGCCCGGTGCGGCCGCGCCGCCGTGACCAGCGCCGCGACCGGGTCGCTCGACCCGGTCGAGGTCGTCCCGACCGTCGCGCACACCAGCACCGGGATCAGCCCGGCGGCGACGTCCGCGGCGAGGGTGTCGGCCAGCGCCGCCGGGTCCATCGCCCGGGAGCCCGGGGTGCACGGGACCGTCCGCAGCCCGTCGGAGCCGAGCCCCGCCACCCGCACCGCCTTGGCCAGCGACGAGTGCGTCTCGGCGGTGACGTAGACGCGCTCCCGCCCGGTCACTCCGCGCGCCCGCCAGCCGGAGCCCGGGTCCGGGGCTGCCCGGTGCAGCGCGGCGGTGAGCGCGACCAGCGCCGCCGAGGACGCCGAGTCCTGGATCGAGCCGCCCCCGCCGCCGTCGTGGGTGAACGACTCGTCCAGCCCGAGCGCCCTGGCCAGCTGGTCGGTGACCGCCTGCTCCACCTCGGTGCAGGCGGGCGAGGTGGACCAGAGCATCCCCTGCGCCCCGGCGCCGCCGGAGAGCAGCTCACCGAGCAGCGAGGTCAGCGAGGCGTTCGCCGGGAAGAAGGCGTGGAAGCCGGGGTGCTGCCAGCGGGTGTCGGCGTCGCCGGTGACGGCCTCGACCAGCGACGGGAACGCGGCGAGCGGCTCGGGGTCCTCGTTCGCCTCGCGGGGGAAGCGGGCCCGCACGGTGCCGGGCTCCACGACGTCGCGAACCGGGCGACGCTCGATCCCGGCGCGGGCGTCGGCGACGGCGTCGACGAACAGGTGGCCGAGGGCGCGGAACTCGTCCGGGGTGAGGTCGGGCACGCGGCCCGACGCTACCCGGCCACGGAGGCGTGCTCGTGGTCGTGCAGGTCGTCGAGGTCCCAGGCGGGCAGCGGGTCGTCCAGGTCGCGCCAGGAGTCGGGCCCGGCGAGCAGTTCGTCGTCGGTGAGCAGGGCCGGGTCGAGCCGGGCGGTGACGGTGTCGCGGGTCAGGCCGAGCCCGATGAACACGATCTCCTGCCCGCGCGGCCCGTCGAACGACGACCACGGCGCGGCCGGGTCCAGCGCCATGTTCGGCCCGGCCTGCGACCACAGGCCCGCGACGTCGGGCCGGGTGGCCAGCCAGCAGAAGCCCTTGCTGCGCAGCAGGCCCGGCCAGTCGCCGAGCGCGTCGAGCAGTCGTGCCGGGTGGAACGGGCGCGCCGCCCGCCAGGTGACGCTCGCGATCCCGTACTCCTCGGTCTCGGGGGTGTGCGAGCCGTTGAGCTCCTGGGCCCAGCCCGGTGTCGCCGAGGCCGCCGCCGGGTCGTAGCGACGGGTGTCGAGCAGGTCGGTGATGGGCAGGTCCCCGCGCACGGCGCGCACGATGCGGGCGCCCGGGTTCATCCGCGACAGCAGTGCCTCGATCCGGCCCAGCGCGTGCGGCGCGACGAGATCGGTCTTGTTCAGCACCAGCAGGTCGGCGAACTCGACCTGGTCGGCGAGCAGGTCCGACAGCGTCCGCTCGTCGCCCTCGGCGGCCTGCAGCTCCCGGTCGGCGAGCGAGTCCTCGCTGGTCAGCAGGTGCTCGAAGGTGGAGGCGTCGACGACGGTGACCATGGTGTCGAGCCGCGCCACGTCGGAGAGCGCGGTGCCGTCGTCGAAGGTCCACTCGAACGTCGCCGCCACCGGCATCGGTTCGGAGATCCCGGTCGACTCGACGACGACGTGCTCGTAGCGCCCCTCGGCGGCCAGCTCGCCGACCGTGGTCAGCAGGTCCTCGCGCAGCGTGCAGCAGATGCAGCCGTTGGTGAGCTCGACCAGCTTCTCCTGGCTGCGGTGCAGATCGACGAGCGCGCCGTCGATGTTCACCTCGCTCATGTCGTTGACGACGACGGCGATCCGCCTGCCCTCCCGGTTCGCGAGCAGGTGCTCCAGCAGCGTCGTCTTCCCCGCGCCGAGGAAGCCGGACAGGATCGTGACGGGAACGCGACGGTCGGCCATACCGATGATGATAACGATAGTCGATTAGGCGGGTGTAGGCTGCCTCCGTGCGTTCCTCCCGTCCCGTCTGGTGGCGGCTGCTCCCCGCAGCCGCGTAGACGCACGTCACCGTCACCCCGGGCTGCCCGAGCAGCCCGGCGCAACCCGGTGTGTCTCGTGCAGCTCCCCGTTCCCAGGAGCTGATCATGGATTCCCTCGCTGCCACCGTCGCCCGGATGCCCGCGCTGCGTGCCGCCGTCGCCGCCGACCCGTCGTCGCACCGGGTGCTGACCGGGGAGCGGCCGACCGGCCCGCTGCACCTGGGGCACCTGGTGGGCACCATCTCCGAACGGGTACGGCTGCAACGGTCCGGTGTGGACGTGCTGGTGATCCTGGCCGACTACCAGGTGATCACCGACCGCGACGTCGCGGACCGGCTGGCCGACCACGTGCGCGGCGCGGTGCTCGACCAGCTCGCCGCCGGGCTCGAACCGGACCGCACCACGGTGTTCACCCACTCCGCGGTGCCCGCGCTGAACCAGCTGATGCTGCCGTTCCTGTCGCTGGTCACCGAGGCCGAGCTGCACCGCAACCCGACGGTGAAGGCCGAGCACGCGGCGTCCGGGCGCGCGTTGTCGGGGCTGCTTCTGGCCTACCCGGTGCACCAGGCCGCGGACATCCTGTCCTGCCGTGCCGACCTCGTACCGGTGGGGAAGGACCAGCTCCCGCACATCGAGCTGACCCGGGTGCTGGCGCGGCGCTTCGCCGAGCGCTACGGCCCGGTGTTCACCCCGCCCGAGCCGATGCTGACCGACACCCCGGAGCTGCCCGGCCTCGACGGGCACAAGATGTCGAAGTCCCGCGGCAACGCCGTCCCGCTCGGCGCGACCGCCGACGAGACGGCGGCGATCGTGCGCCGCGCCCGTACCGATTCCGAGCGGCGGATCACCGTCGACCCCGAGGGGCGGCCCGGGGTGTACGGGCTGCTCACGACCGCGGCGCTGTGTCTGGGGCGCGACCCGCACGAGCTGGCCGCGACCCTCGACGGGGCCGCCGCGCTCAAGCGCCTCACCACCGAGGCGGTCAACGACCATCTCGCCGGGCACCGCGCGCGGCGCGCCGAGCTGGCCCGCGACCCCGGGCTGGTCGACGACGTGCTGGCGCGGGGCAACGCGCGTGCGAACGAGCTGGCGGAGGAGACCCTCGACGCGGTCCGTGCGGCGATGGGGATGCGCTACGACCGGGTCAGGACGCGGTCCGCCGGGTGACGGTGTCCCGGATCTGCGGCAGCAGGTGCTCGCCCGCGGCCAGCAGGTCCGGGAGCCGGTCGGGCTCGCCGAGCAGCGCCCGGAAGGCGTCGGCGACGGTGACGCCGTGCCCGGGCCGGTGCTCGACGGTCACGGTGTCCCCGGCGCGGATCTCGCCGGGGGACAGGACCCGCAGATAGGCGCCCGGGCGGGCGGCCGCGGTGAACCGCTTCACCCAGCCCGCCCGCTCCAGGTGCGCGGCGAAGGTCCGGCACGGCACGCGGGGCGCGGTCACCTGCAGCACCACCCCGCCGACCCGCCAGCACTCGCCGAGCTCGGCCCCGGACACGTCGATCCCGCGGGTCGTCAGGTTCTCCCCGAACGTCCCCGCCCGCAGCGGCCCGAGCTCGGTGGCGAAGAACTCCAGGTCCTCCCGGGCGTAGGCGTAGACGGCCTTGTCCGGGCCGCCGTGGTGGTCGGCGTCGCAGATCGTGTCGCCGGCCAGCCCGCTCGCCGCAGCCGCCGGGACGGCCACCCGGACCGGTCCGGCCACCGGCAGCTTGTCGATCCCCGAGGCCCCCGCCTTGGCGAGGATCGGGCGGGACACCCCGGTGTTCACCGATTCCACGACGCTCACGGTCGCGACGGTAGGCGAGCCCCGCCGCCGTCGCGACCGGGTCGGCGACCGGGTTACTGCGCGGGCGCGGAGACCGAGTCCAGCGCGCCGTGGTCGCGGCGCAGCTCGGTCTTGAGCACCTTGCCCGTCGGGTTGCGCGGCAGCGCGTCGACGACGGCGATCCGTGTCGGGCGCTTGTAGCGGGCCAGCCGGTCGGCGCACCACGCGACGACGGCGTCGAGGTCCGGCGGCGCGGTGGGGTCGGCGGGCACGACCACCGCCAGCGGTGTCTCGCCCCAGCGTGGGTCGGGCACCCCGATGACCGCGACGTCGGCGATGCCCGGGTGCGCCGCCAGCACGTCCTCCACCTCGGCGCTGTAGACGTTCTCACCACCCGAGATGATCATGTCCTTGGCCCGGTCCACGACGTAGAGGTAGCCGTCGGGGTCCTCGCGGACCAGGTCTCCGGAGTGGAACCAGCCGCCGCGGAACGCTTCGGCCGTCGCGTCCGGACGCCCCCAGTACTCCCGCATCACCGTCGGTCCGCGGTAGACGATCTCGCCGACCTCGCCGCGTGGCACGTCGTTCATCTCCGGGTCGACCACGCGCACCTCGACGCCGATCATCGGCGTCCCCACCGAGCCGATCTTGCGGACCGAGTCCTCGCCGCGCAGCACGCACGTGATCGGGCTGCACTCGGTCTGGCCGAACGCGGTCACCACGGTGGCCTGCGGGAACGTGTCGATCATCGTGCGGATCAGCGTCGTCGACGCCGGTGCCGCGCCCCAGCTGATCCGGCGCAGCGCCGACAGGTCCCGCTCCGCGAGGCCGGGCACCGCGCAGATCGCCTGCCACTGCGCCGGGACGAAGAAGCACGACGACACCTTCTCCCGTTCCAGGGTGTCGACCGTCGCGACCGGGTCGAAGCCGCCCGACGGCGGGATGATCACCCGGCCGCCCGCGATCAGGGTGGGCAGCATCCCGGAGAGCCCGGCGATGTGGAACAGCGGCGCCCCGGACAGCGAGACCCGGTCGTCGCCGGCGGTGCCCATGTGCGTGATCGACAGGAACGCGTGCAGCAGCAGGTTGCGGTGGGTCAGCACGGCGCCCTTGGGACGGCCGGTCGTCCCCGAGGTGTACATGATGTAGGCGGGCTCCTCGTCGGCGACGTCGTCGCCCCAGGACCCGGGCCCGGCCTCGGCGAGCAGCGCGTCGAGGCCCTCGCCGAGCCCCAGCACCGTCCGCACCGACGGCGCGTCGGCCCGGGCGGTCTCCACCGTCGCGGCGAACCGGTCGTCGCAGACGACCGCGGTGGGGCCGCAGTCGGTCAGCTGGAAGGCGATCTCGCCGGCGGTCAGCCGGAAGTTCAGCGGGACGCAGATCGCGCCGATCCCCAGCACCGCCAGGTAGCTCTCGACGAGTTCGACGGAGTTGAGCCCGAGCACCGCGACCCGGTCCCCGCGGTCGACCCCGCGTCCGGCGAGGACGGTCGCCAGCCGGGACACCCGGTCGTCGAGCTGCGCCCAGGTCCGCGACGTCCGTGGGTCGGCCAGCGCCGGAGCGTCCGGTGTGGTCCGTGCGTGCCGCGCGACGATGTCCGCCGCCGTCATCCCGTGTCCCGTGATCGTGCCCACCGGTGGCCTCCCGAGCCTCGACTGCCCTGTCACTGTGGTCCCGGCCACCCCGGTGGGGCAACAGCTCGTCCCGCCGTGGAGGGTGACGCCGGTGAGCACGACCCCCGAAGGCAGCGGTCCCGACGGCAGCGGTCCCGAGGGCGGCGGCCTCGACCGCAGCGGTCCCGGCGGGGCCGACCCCGGGGGCGCCGTCCCCGACGGCACCCGGCGGCTCCGGCTGCTGCAGCTGGCGTCGCTGACGAGCACCGTCGACCGGTTCGCGATCGCGCCGCTGCTCGTGCCGATCGCCGCGTCGTTCGACGCGCCGCTGGCGGCGGCGGCCGGCGCGGCCGGGGGCTACTTCCTCGCCTACGGCCTCATGCAGGTCGTGTGGGGCGTGCTGTCCGACCGGATCGGCCGGGTCCGGGTGATGCGCCTGGCCCTGGTCGGCGCGGTGCTGGGCGGGGTCGCCTCGGTGCTGGCCCCGACGCTGGCCGTGCTGGTCGTCGCGCGGGTCCTCACCGGCGCGTGCACGGCGGCACTGATCCCGGCGGCGCTGGTCTACGTCGGCGACACCTGGCCCGCCGCCGTCCGGCAGCGGCCGCTGTCGGACCTGCTCGCCGCGACCGCGCTCGGCACCGCCGTCGCCACGGCCGGGGCGGGTCTGCTCGCCGACCTGGCCGGGTGGCGCGTCGTCCTCGGGGCGACGGCGACGGGCTGCGCGGTGCTGTTCGTCGCGCTGCGGGCGCTGCCCGAACCCGACGGCGCCCGCACGCCGTCGCGCGGGATCACCGACGCGGTGCTCCGCCCGCTGGCCGCCGTCGCCGGGAACGGCTGGGCCCGGCTGGTGCTGGCGCTCGCCTTCGTCGAGGGTGCGGTCGTGCTCGGGGTGCTGACCTACCTCGCGCCGTCGCTGCAGGCCGGGGGCAGCTCCGCCGCGCTGGCCGGGCTCGCCGCCGGCGGCTACGGCGTCGGTGCGGTGCTGTTCTCCCGGGTCGTGCGACGCCTGGTCGGCCGACTCGGCCCGGCCGCGCTGGCCGGCGTCGGCGGCGGGTTCCTCGTGGTCGCCTGGATGTTCCCGCTGGTGACGGTGCACCCGGTGACGGTCGCCGCGGCCGGGCTCTGCCTGGGCGGGGCGTGGGCGTTCCTGCACTCGACCCTGCAGACCTGGGCGACCGAGGTCGTCCCGCAGGCCCGCGCGACCGCCGTCGCACTGTTCGCGACGCTGCTGTTCCTGGGCAGCTCGGCCGGGACCGCGCTCGGCGCCCCGTTCGCCGACGCCGGGCGCTTCGCCCCGTTGTTCGCCGCCGCCCTGGTCGCCTCGGTGCCGCTGGCTCTGGTCGCGGCCCTGGCCCGTGCCCGCTACGCCCGCCGCGCCGCCTGACCCCCGCCCCGGTCACGCCCCGGGCTCGCGGCGAGGTCACACGTAGCGGTCGCGCAGCTCCCGCTTGACCAGCTTGCCCGTGGGGGTACGCGGCAGGAAGTCGGTGAAGTCCACCGACGACGGCGCCTTGTAGTGCGCGATCCGCTCCCGCACGAACTCGATCAGCTCGCGTTCCAGCTCCGGGCCGGCGTCGACGCCCTCCGGGGGCTGGACGACGGCCTTGACCTTCTCGCCCATCTCGTCGTCGGGCACTCCGATAACGGCGACGTCGAGCACCTTCGGGTGCAGCGCGAGGGCGTCCTCGACCTCCTGCGGGTAGATGTTCACCCCGCCAGAGATGATCATGAACGCCTTGCGGTCGGTGAGGAAGAGGTAGCCGTCCTCGTCGAGGTAGCCCAGGTCCCCGGTGGTGGTCCAGTTCTCGTGCTCGGGGTGGGTCGCGGCGAGGGTCTTGCCCGGGTCGTTGTGGTACTCGAACGGGCGCTCGTCGCGTTCGAAGTAGACGGTCCCGATCTCGCCCGGCCCGAGCACGGTGCCGTCGTCGGCGGCGATCCGGATGGTGCCCAGCCCGGCCCTGCCGACCGACCCGGGACGCTCGCTCCACTGCGCCGAGTCGATGAAGGTGACCCCGTTGGACTCGGTCGCGGCGTAGTACTCGTGGAGGATCGGGCCCCACCAGTCGATCATGGCCTGCTTGACGTCCACCGGGCACGGGGCGGCCGCGTGGATCGCGACCCGCATCGAGGACACGTCGTAGGCGGAGCGGACGGACTCGGGGAGCTTGAGCATGCGCACGAACATCGTCGGCACCCACTGCGAGTGGGTGACCGAGTACCGCTGAATGAGCTCCAGCGCCTTCTCCGGGTCGAAGCGCTCCATCACCACGACGGTGCCACCGAGCGCCTGCACGGTGGCGGTGAACCGCAGCGGCGCGGCGTGGTAGAGCGGGGCCGGGTTCAGGTAGACGGTGTCGGTGCCGAAGCCGTACATCGGCCCGAACAGGGCCTGGTAGGTGTCGCCCGGCTCGTCGATCTGCCGGTCGGGCAGCGTGGGCTTGATGCCCTTGGGGCGCCCGGTGGTGCCCGAGGAGTAGAGCATGTCCGCCCCGCGGGGCTGGTCGGCCGGCGGCTCGGCGGAGACCGACGCGAGGGTCTTGTCGTAGTCGGCGTAGCGGGACGCGCCGGGGATCTCGCCGCCGAAGGCCAGCCGCACCGGGGTGTCGACGTGGTCCTCGATCGCCGCGGCCAGACCGGCGACACCGGCCGAGACCACGAGTGCCTTCGCACCGCAGTCGCGGACGATGTAGGCGGCCTCGGGCGCGGAGAGGTGGTGGTTCACCGCGGTGATGTAGAGCCCCGAGCGCTGGGCCGCCCAGTAGACCTCGTAGACCCGCGCGCAGTTCTCCGCGACGAGCGCCACGACGTCGCCCCGCCGGAGTCCGGCGGCGCGCAGGTGGTTCGCGAGCCGTGCGGACCCCTCCTCCAGCTCACGGAAGGACAGGCTCGCGCCCGAGCCCCCCATGATCACGGCCGGCTTGTCGGGGGTCGTCGCGGCATGCGTGCCTGGGTACATCGGGCCCTCTCCGTCGGTGTGCGCCGCGGATCGCCCGGCGCACGTCTCTCGTCGGCCCTGATCCTGCCATCCGGGGCGGCCCCGGCGGCGGCAGCGGTCAGGAGTGCGCGTTCCGATAGGCCTCGAGAACCGAGGACGGGATACGCCCGCGCTCGGAGATCTTCATGCCCTGGGCCGTTGCCCATTCCCGCACCGCGCGGTTCGCGGCGCGTTCCGAGGCACTGGAACCGTTCGACGAGGTGCCGGAAGAGGTGCTGCGCCGACCGGACCCGCGACGGGCGGCCGCGACGTAGGGTGCCAACGATTCGCGCAGCTTCTCGGCATTCTTCGTGGACAGGTCGATCTCGTAGGCGCGGCCGTCGACGGAGAACTCCACCTGCTCGTCGGCCTCGGTGCCGTCCAGGTCGTCGACCAGGGTGATGGTCGTCTGCTGCGCCACGTCGTCATTCCTTCCGCGGGGAATCGCCGGACCCGGCCGGAGACGGGAATCGCCCGGTCGGTACCGGAACCGATTCTTCGAGCAGAACGATAAGGGATACCGAACCGATCTGTCGAACCCCTCCCCGGAAATGGTCCGGTGCCGGCGTTTCCGGGGAGGGGATACGGCGTCCGGGTGACGGGAATGGGCGGAAAGGGGCAGCGGTGACGGTGACGCGAATCAGCGTGTGGTCGGCCACCACGGTTCGGTGGGAACCGCGGCGCGGGCGTCGTCGACGGTGGTGACGCCGGTCAGGTCGATGCGCTGGCCCGGGCGCGGCAGGGCCAGGACCACGTCCTGGTCGGCGGCGGCCTTGCGGGCCCGCTCGGCGGGCTCGTCCCAGGGGTGGAAGCCGAGCGTAAACGTCGCCCAGTGGATCGGCAGCAGGACCCGGCCGCCGAGCTCGCGGTGCGCGGCGACCGCCTGCTCCGGGTCGGCGTGGATGTCGGGCCACAGGTCGGAGTAGGCGCCGATCGGCAGCACCGTCAGGTCGAACGGGCCGTGCACGGCCCCGGTGCGCGCGTGCGCCCGGGTGGCGCCGGTGTCCCCGCCCAGGTAGGCGGTGTGCCGCGGTCCGGCGACCTTCCAGGCCGCCCACAGCGTGGTGTTGCGGCGCAGCCCGCGCCCGGAGAAGTGCCGGGTCTCCAGGCAGGTCAGCTCCAGCCCCGCCACGGTCACCACGCCCTCCCAGTCGCGCTCGACGACCCGGTGCCCTGGGATGCCCCAGGAACGCAGGTGCGCGCCCACCCCGAGCGGCCCGACGAACACCGCGGAGGTGTCGCGGGCCAGCGCGGTGACCGTCGGACGGTCGAGGTGGTCGTAGTGGTCGTGGCTGAGCACCACGAGGTCCGGGGAGCCGAGCTCGGACAGCGGCGCGACCGGCGGGTGCAGGCGGCGCGGCCCGAAGCGCGGCACGGGGGAGGCGTACTCCGACCAGACCGGGTCCACCAGCACCCGCCGGCCGTCGATCTCCAGCAGCACCCCGGCGTGGCCCAGCCAGGTGACCGCCAGCCCGGCGGGCTCGGCGGGGGTCCGCAGCGGCGCGAGCGGCACCGTCGCCGGCGCGCCGCCCGCGGAGCGGCGGCCGACCAGCATGTTCAGGATCATCCGGGCCGAGGCCTTGGCCCGCGGCAGCCCGGGCTCGGTGTTGGCGAACAGCCCGTCGACGGCGTTCGGGGAGGCGGAGGCGATCCGGCGCAGCTCGCCCGGGCGGGCCCCCATGTTCCGGCGCACGTGCAGCCCGAGCGCGGCCAGGGCGCCGGTCAGGGCGAGCGGGACGGACAGGACGGCCGCGGTGGGGAGGCGCTTGCTGCGGGACACGATCACCAGACTACGAACGCCCCGGGCGCGGTTCCCACCTACAGTCACGATCGTGACCGACGGCATGGCGGGGACCAGGGTGAGCACCGAGCGGCACGGGCACGTGCTCCTGATCCGGATGACGCGGCCCGACAAGCGCAACGCCGTCGACGCGGCGATGACGGCCGGCCTCGACGAGGCGCTCAACACCCTCGACGACGACCCGGACCTGTGGTGCGGCGTGCTCGCCGGGGACGCGACGGCGTTCAGCGCGGGCACCGACCTGGCCGCCGGAGCCGGCGGCCCCACCCCGCGCGGCGGCAACTACGGCGTCGTCCGGCGGGACCGGCGGCGCCCCCTGATCGCCGCCGTCGAGGGCGTCGCCTACGGCGGCGGGTTCGAGATCGTGCTGGCCTGCGACATGGTCGTCGCCTCGACGACGGCGCGGTTCGGCCTGCCCGAGGTCGCCCGCGGCCTGGTCGCGAACTGCGGTGCGCTGTTCCGCGCGCCGCGGCCGCTGCCGCTCAACGTCGCCAAGCAGCTGCTGGTGACCGGGCGCCCGCTGGACGCCGACCGTGCGTACACCCTGGGGCTGGTCAACGAGCTCGTCGAGCCGGGGCGGGCCGAGACCGCGGCGCTGGAGCTCGCCGCGACGGTCTGCGAGAACTCGCCGCTCGCGGTGTCGGTGTCGCTGCGCGCCCTGGAACGCGTGGTGTCCGAGCCGGACGAGCGCGGCTGGAGCGCCACCGAGGTCGCCACCGCGGCGATCCTGCGCTCGGCCGACAGGACGGAGGGGGTCGCGGCGTTCCTGGAGAAGCGCCCGCCGCGGTGGACGGGGCGCTGACCCTGCGCCCGGCACGGGCCCGCTGACGGCGACTAGGCTCGTCGGCATGCCTGCCCGGACGCGACGCGAGGACCTGGTCGCGCTGCTGCAGGACTACGCGGGCGAGTCCGAGCTGCTCGGCCAGGAGTTCGCCGGGCGGCACGGGCTGCATCCCACGGACCTCCACGCGCTGCTCGCGGTGATGCGCGCGGACTCCGCGGGTGAACCGCTCACCCCGGGCGTCCTCGGTGCCCGGCTCGGCCTGTCCACCGGTGCGACGACCGCGCTCGTCGACCGCCTGGAACGCGCGGGCCACGTGCGCCGCAGCCGCGAGTCCGCCGACCGGCGGCGGGTGACCCTGCGCCAGGCCGAGAACGCCGCGGAGGTCGGCGGGGCGTTCTTCGGCCCGCTCGGCGCCCGGATGGACGCCCTGCTCGCCGGCTTCGACGACGACGAGCTCGACGCGGCGGCCCGCTTCCTCAGTGCGATGAACGCGCTGGTCGCGGACTACCGCGCCGACCTCGCAGCCTCGCCGGAGCCGAGGCCCGCACCGGCCTGACGCGGTCAGGCGTTCGCCGTCGCCGTGTCCAGGTACTCGGCGAACTTGCGTCGCGCGGCCTCGGTGCGGGTCGGGACGTGCTCGGTGGGGACCTCGACCGGGGTGTAGCCGCGCAGGATGCGCCGCGCGACGGACTCCTTGTGGACCTCGTCGGGACCGTCGTAGATCCGAGCGGCGCGGGCCGCGCGGTACATCTGCTCCAGCGGCAGGTCCCCGGAGAAGCCGAGCGAACCGTGCACCTGGATCGCGCGGTCGATCACGTCGTGGAGCACCTTCGCGCCCCAGTACTTGATCATCCCGATCTCGATCCGGGCGTTCGAGGCCCCGACCTGGTCCATCGTCCAGGCCGCGTGCAGGGTCAGCAGCCGGGCCGCGGCCATGTCCGCCGCCGACTGCGCGACCATGTCCTGCACCATCTGCTTGTCGGCCAGCCGCGTGCCGCTCGCCGACCGTGACACCGCGCGCTCGCACATCATGTCGAACGCCCGCCGGGACTGGCCGAGCCAGCGCATGGCGTGGTGGATGCGGCCCGGGCCGAGCCGCTGCTGGGCGAGCCTGAACCCGTCGCCGGGGTTGCCGACGAGGTTCGTCGCCGGCACCCGGACGTCGCGGTAGAAGACCTCGGCGTGGCCGCCGTAGATCTCGCCGCCGACCTCTGGGTGGTCCATCACCGGGATGTCGCGGGCCACGTCGAGCCCGGGGGTGTCGGTCGGGACGATGATCATCGAGGCCCGCTGGTACGGCGGTGCGTCCGGGTCGGTCACCACCATCGCGATCAGGAAGTCCGCGCCGGTGGCGTTCGAGGAGAACCACTTGTGGCCGTTGATGACGTAGTCGTCGCCGTCGCGCACGGCCCGGGTGGACAGCATCGTCGGGTCCGCGCCGGCGCCGGGCTCGGTCATCGAGAAGCAGGACCGCAGCTCACCACGCAGCAGGGGGTGCATCCAGCGTTCCTTCTGCTCCGGCGATCCGCCGATCGCGAGCAGCTCGGCGTTGCCCGAGTCGGGCGCCTGGTTGCCGAACACCCCCGGCGCGTAGCGGCACTGGCCGAGGATCTCGTGCATCAGCCCGAGGGAGACCTGGCCGAACCCGCCGCCGCCGAGCTCCGGGGGCAGGTGCGCCGCCCACAGACCCTGCTCGCGGACCTGCTCCTTGAGCGGCGCGGTGATCCGGGCGAAGGTCTCCCGGTCCAGGTCGAGGGTCTCCAGCGGGATGATCTCGTCGCGGACGAAGCCGCGCATCCACGTCAGCTTCTCCTCGAACTCCGGGTCGGTACTGAAGTCCCACGCCATCGCGTCCGCCTCCCGACGAGCCTCGTTGCCACCGCGAACGTAATACAGCCCGCGACGACGGGGGGAGTTCCGGCGACACAGGACGACGGGGCGGAGGAGTCCCGGCGGCACCCCGGTGATCGACAGTCCGCGCGGTGATCCGCATCCTGCGTGTGCTCGGACGCGCGCGGACGACGGATCATCGCGCGCCAGGCGGATCTCCATGCGCGCCCGGTAGATCGGGCACGCCCCGGCGGATCGCCGTCCGACCGGTGGAGCGGCGCGCGTCCGGCGGACCATCGTGCGCCCGGCGGATCGCTGTGCCCTCGGTGGATCGGCGCGTGGGCTCCGGCGCGGCGCGTCGACGGGTTCAGGTTCGGTGACGCGTCGGTGATCGACAGTTCGCGCGCTGATCCGCTCCGCGCGTGTGTTGTGACGCGCGCGCCCGACGGATCTCCGCGTGCCCGGCGGATCACAGTGCGGCCGGTGGATCAGCACGCGCACGGCGGATAGCCGTGCCCGGTGGAGCGGCGCGTTGACTCGGGCACGGCGCGTCGACTCCGGCGCGGCGCGTCGAGGGGTACAGGTTCGGTGACGCGTCGGTGATCGACAGTTCGCGCGCTGATCCGCTCCGCGCGTGTGTTGTGACGCGCGCGCCCAGCGGATCACCGCGCGCCCAGCGGATCACCGCGCGGCCGGTGGATCACCGAGCGCCCAGCGGATCATCGTGCGCGCGACGGATCGGCGCGCGCCGGACGGATCACCGCGCGCCGGTGCAGCAGCGCGCGCACGGTGGGCACCGCGGGCGGCGGGCCGGGCGGACGGCGACCGTGCAGGTGGGCTGCCGGGCGGCGGGGGATCGGGCGGGCGATCACCGACGCGCCGGGGGAGGAGGCCCGCGCGACGGTGGGTCGCGGGGCGGCGACATTGCGCGCGTCCGCGTCGCCGGGGGAGGCTCGGGGGATGACCGACGAGGCTCCCGTCCCCACGCACCCGGCGGGTGTCCCGGCCGATCTGGTGGACCTGTCGTTCGAGCCGCTGACCCCCACGGCGTTCCTCGACCGGGCCGCGGCGGCGCACGGTGACCGGGTCGCGGTCGTCGACGGGGACCTGCGGTTCACCTACACCGAGTTCCGCGACCGCTGCCGGCGCCTGGCGGGCTCGCTCGCCGCGCTGCACGACGGGCGCCCGGTCGCGGTCCTCGTGCCGAACACCCACGTCGGGCTGGAGGCGGCGCACGCGGTGCCGTGGTCGGGGACGGCGCTGGTCGCGGTCAACACCCGGCTGGCGGCGGGCGAGGTCGCCTACATCCTCGAGCACTCGCGCGCCTCGGTGCTGGTGGCCGACCCGGTGTTCGACGAGCTCGTCGCGGAGGTGCTCGCCCGCCTCGACACCCCGCCGCACACCGTGCGGGTCGGCCCGGACTACGAGCGCCTCGTCGCCGACGGCGAGCCCACCGCGGTGCGTCCCGCCGACGAGCGCGGCCTGCTGTCGATCAACTACACGTCCGGGACGACCGGGAACCCGAAGGGCGTGATGTACCACCACCGGGGCGCCTACCTGCAGGCGCTGGCCATGGTCGGGCACACCGGGCTGACCGCGTCGTCGGTGCACCTGTGGACGCTGCCGATGTTCCACTGCAACGGCTGGTGCTTCCCGTGGGCGGTCACCGCGGCCGCCGCCACCCACGTCTGCCTGCCGAAGGTCGAGCCGTCCCGGATCTGGGAGCTCGTGCGCGAGCAGGGCGTCACCCACCTCAACGGCGCCCCCACCGTGCTGTCGATGATCGCGTACGCGCCCGAGGCCGGGCCGGTGGAGACGCCGGTGGCCGTCGCGACCGGGGGAGCGCCGCCGAGCCCGGCGATCCTGCGCCGGATGGCCGAACTCGGGTTCGAGGTGACCCACCTCTACGGGCTCACCGAGACCTTCGGGCCCGCGATGATCTGCGACTGGCGTCCGGAGTGGAGCGACCTCGACGCCGACGCGCAGGCCCGGATGAAGGCCCGCCAGGGCGTCGGGAACATGATCGCCTGTGCCGTCCGGGTGATCGACGACGACGGTGCCGACGTCCCGCGCGACGGGGCGACGACCGGCCAGATCGCGTTGCGCGGCAACAACGTCATGCTCGGCTACCTCGACGACGACCAGGCCACCCGCGACGCCGCACCGGACGGCTGGTTCCGGACCGGCGACATCGGAGTCATGCACCCCGACGGCTACGTCGAGCTCCGGGACCGCTCCAAGGACGTGATCATCTCTGGTGGGGAGAACATCGCCAGCGTCGAGGTGGAGCAGGCCATCGCCGACCACCCGGCCGTTCTGGAGGTCGCGGTGATCGCCGTCCCCGACGAGCGGTGGGGCGAGGTCCCGGCCGCCTGGGTGACGCTGCGCGAGGGCGAGAGCGCCACCGAGGACGAGATCGTCGAGCACGTGCGGGGGCGGCTGGCGCGGTTCAAGGCACCGAAGCGGGTCACCTTCGGCGAGCTGCCGAAGACCTCGACCGGGAAGATCCAGAAGTTCGTCCTGCGCGACGAGGCGTGGGCCGGGCAGGAACGCCGGATCCGGTAGCGGGTCGGGACAGCGGCTCGGGACAGCGGGGTCAGGACAGGGCGCTGAGCGAGCGCCACTCGTCCCAGGGGATCGTCCAGTCGTACAGGTCGCCGTCGCGGGCGGTCAGCGGCTGCGAGCTGCCGGTCACCTCGACCGGGTCGCCGAAGGTCGCGCTCGCGAAGAACTCCTTGGCGTCGCGGGTGGACAGGTTGATGCAACCGTGGCTGACGTTGCGGCTGCCCTGCGCCCACGACGAGGCGGGGTTGGCGTGGATGAACTCGCCGTTGTTGGAGATCCGGACCGCCCAGAACTGGGGCTCGTCGACGTAGCCGTAGTCGGGGTTGCTCATCAGCACCTTCTCCGACTTCGCCATGACGACGTGGATCCCGGAGCGGGTCACCCGGCGGGGGTCGGACTCCAGGCCGTAGGAGGCGTCGTAGCGGGCGATCTCCTTCCCGTCGCGGACGACGACGATCGCGTGGCTGCGGGTGTCGGCCTTCACGACCTGGCTGCGCCCCACGGTGAACGTCCGGTCGAGGTCCTCGGTCATGAAGGTGCCGTCGCCGAGGTCGAGTCCGCGCAGCGCGCCCCGCACCTGGACCCGGGTGTGCGCGGGCCAGTAGGACTTCGGCCGGTAGTGCACCCGCGAGCCCTCGGCGGTGTCGGGCAGCCACGCCCAGGCGCCCTCGACCGGCCGCGACGTGGTGACGCTCAGCGCCCGCTCGACGGTGGCCTTCGCGGCGTCGGGGAGCTTCTCGCCGAAGGTGAGCACGACCGGGGCGCCGATGCCGACCTCGCCGCCGTCGCGGATGTTCATGGTGGCGTCGACGGTGTCGTCCGGGTCGACGGTGGTGAACGGGGCCGCGGGCACCGGGCGACGGTCCTGCGGGCCCAGCACCCAGCTGCCCGACCAGTGGTAGGTGGTCGCGAAGTCCAGCGGTTCCGTGGCGGTCCAGCTGCGGCCGTCGGGGGACAGGGTGCCCGCGACGGTGACCGGTCCGTCGTCGGAGTCGGCGGTGAGCGCGACGCCCTCGAGGGTCCCGGTGCTGACCTCGGTGCGGACCGGGCCGCGCGGGGCGACCGGCGCTTCACCGGCCGGGACACTGGTGAGGACCTCGGGGACCGGGGGTGCGGGGGGCACGGCCGGGGCCGGCCGGAGGCGGTCGACGGCGCCGGCGAGGTTGCGGGCCAGCGAGTCGACGCCGCCGCTGACGGCGTCACCGATCCGCCCGCCCGCCATCGCGGCGGTCCCGCCCGCGACGAGGACCACCAGTGCGACCAGCGAGGTCACGAGCACCGCCCAGGCGCGACGGTGCACCGAGCGTCGCCGTCGACGTGGGGCGTGGCGCCCGCGCGAGTGCTCCCAGGACCTCGACATGGGAGGAATCATGGCCCGCGTGTCACCCACACGGGCGGTACGACACCCCGATGACATGTGTTCGTTGTCCGGGCGTGGGCCGGGCGCCGGCGTGACAGGGTGCGGTCATGAGCTACGACGTCGCCGCCGTCCGCAGCCGTTTCCCCGCCCTGCGCGCCGGGATCGCCCACTTCGACGGGCCGGGCGGCTCCCAGGTCCCGGACTCGGTCGCGGGGGCGGTCGCGGCCGCCATGACCTCCCCGCTGGCCAACCGCGGCACGGTCACCAGCGGTGAGCGCGCCGCCGACGCGATCGTGCTCGGCGCCCGCGCCGCGATGGCCGACCTGCTCGGCGCCGACCCGCGCGGGATCGTGTTCGGGCGCAGCATGACCGCGCTGACCTTCGCCCTCGCCCGGACGCTGGCCGCGACCTGGTCGCCGGGCGACGAGATCGTCGTGACCTGCCTCGACCACGACGCGAACATCCGCCCCTGGGTGATCGCCGCGCAGGCCGCCGGGGTGACGGTGCGGTGGCTGGACTTCGACCCCGACACCACCGAGCTCGACGACGTGACGCCGCTGCTGTCCGACCGCACCCGGCTCGTCGCGGTGACGGGTGCGTCGAACCTGGTCGGGACCCGCCCCGACCTGCCCGCGATCGCCGCCGCCGTGCACGCAGCCGGGGCGCTGTTCATGGTCGACGGCGTGCACCTGACGGCGCACGCACCGATCGACCTCGCCGCGATCGGCGCCGACCTCTACGCCTGCTCGCCCTACAAGTTCGTCGGCCCGCACTGCGGGGTGCTCGCCGCCGACCCGGCGTTGCTGGAGACGCTGCGCCCGGCGAAGCTGGCGCCGTCGAGCGACGCGGTGCCCGAGCGGTTCGAGCTCGGCACCCTGCCCTACGAGCTGCTCGCCGGCACCACCGCCGCCGTCGAGTTCCTCGCCGCGCTGGACCCGTCGGCGACCGGGGACCGCCGGGCGCGCCTGCTGGCGTCGATGGCGGCGGTCGAGGAGCACGAGCGCCCGCTGCGCGAGCGCATCGAGACCCACCTGGCCGCGCTGCCCGGGGTCACGGTGCGGTCCCGGGCGGCCCGGCGGACCCCGACCCTGCTGGTGACCTTCGACGACCGCGACCCGGTCGAGGCCTACCGGTACCTGGCGCAGCGGCGGATCGCGGCGCCGGCCTCGTCGTTCTACGCGCTGGAGTGCTCGCGGCGGCTCGGCCTGGGGGACACCGGCTCCCTGCGGATCGGGCTGGCCTGCTACACCGCCGACGACGACGTCGACCGGCTCCTGGACGGGCTCTCCGCCTTCGTCGGGGCCTGATCCACATATGTGAGACTGTTCAGGTGACGTGTCATCGATGGGTCCTCGCGGCCCTGCTCGCACTGGCCGTCGTCGCAGGCTGCTCCGCGCCCGCCACGGCACCGCCCGCCCCCGGTGGGGCCGGCGCCGCGGCGCAGGACTGCGTGCCGGGCGCCGCGTCCGCCCCGGACGACACGGTCGCCTTCACCCACGCCACCAACGTCACGATCACCGGCGGCGACGGCTACCGGGTCCTGACCGTCCGCACGCCCTTCCCGGGTGGGCAGCCGCAGTCGGTGGTGCTCGTCGGCTGCGGGCAGGGCGACCCGGCGCTGCCCGCGGCACTCGCCGGGGCCCCGGTCGTGCACACCCCGGTGAGCGGGATCTTCGCCGGCTCGACCACCCAGCTGCCGATGATCACCGAGCTGGGCGGGCTCGACCGGATCACCGGCGTCGGCGGGGCCGCGCTGGTCACCGACCCGGCCGTTCGTGCCCGCGTCGCCTCCGGCGCCGCCGTCGACTTCGCGCCGAACTCGACGATCGACGCCGAGGCGGTCGTCGCCGCCGCGCCGCCGGTCGTGCTCTCGGCCGGGACCGACGACGCGGCGTTCCCGGCACTGTCCGCGGCCGGGATCCCGGTGGTCGGCTGGGCGGACTACCTGGAGACCGGCCCGCTCGGCCAGGCCGAGTGGATCAAGGTCGCGGGGGCGCTGACCGGTCAGGACGCCCGCGCCGCGGAGATCTTCGACGGCATCGCGGGCCGCTACGCCGACCTCGTCGGTCGCGTGCGTGGCCTGCCGCCGACCCCGATCGTCGCCGGTCAGCCCTACCAGGGCACCTGGAACGTCCCGGCCGCCGAGTCGACCGCCGGCATTCTCTTCCGTGACGCCGGTGCCACCTGGCTGGGTGCCGGGATGCCGGGCACCGGCACCCAGGCGCAGTCGCTGGAGCGGGTGCTGGCCGACGACGGCGACGCCCGCATCTGGCTCGCCGACGGCCCGTTCGCCACGACCGCCGACGTCGCCGCGGTCGACCCGCGGCTGTCCTCGCTCGCCGCGGTCCGCCCCGGCGGGCAGCTGTGGACCCGCGACAGGGCCACCACCCCCGACGGCGGCAACCCCCTCTACGAGCGCGGCGCGCTCCACCAGGACGAGATCCTCGCCGACCTCGTCGCGATCCTGCACCCACAGGTCCTGCCCGGCCACGCCTTCACCTACTACCGGCAGGTGCCCGCCGGATGAGGCCGGCCGCACCGGCGTCGCCCGCCGCGGCGAGCCGGGTCCCGGACCGGGCCGGGCAGCGCTCGGGGCGCCGCGCACCGCTGGTCCTGATGCTGCTCGCGGTCGGGGTCGTCGTGCTGTTCGCCCTCGCCGTGTCGACCGGTTCGGTGGTGATCGGGCTCGATCGGACGCTGTCGGCGCTGTTCGGCACCGGCACCCCCGACGCCCGGCTCGACCTGCTCGTCACCGACCTGCGGGTGCCGCGGGCGGTGACCGCGACGGCCGTCGGTGTCGGGCTGGGCACCGCGGGGCTGCTCACCCAGACCCTGTTCCGCAACCCGCTGGCCGAGCCCTACGTGCTCGGGGTCAGCGCGGGCGCCGGGCTCGGCGTCGCGCTGGTGACCACCCTCGGGGCGGCTGCGGGGGCCGCCGCGTTCGCCACCGGTGGGCTCGGGGCCACACCGGTCGTCGGGGGACGGTTCACCACGGTCGCGGCCGCGGCGGTCGGTGCCGCCGCCGTGCTCGCGCTGGTGCTGGCGCTGTCGCGGTTCGCCCGGTCGGTGACCGCGCTGCTGGTGATCGGCGTGATGCTGGGGTCGGCGGTCACCTCGGTGGTCAGCCTGCTGCTGGTCTGGACCGACCCGCGCACCGCGCAGCAGTACCTGATGTGGGGCCTCGGCTCGGTGTCCGGCGTCGGCCGCGGCGAGCTGCCGATCCTCGGCGGGATCGTCGCGGCCGGGCTGGTGGGGGTCCTCGTGCTGGCCAAGCCACTGGACGGACTGCTGCTCGGCGACGACTACGCCCGCACCGCGGGCGTCGACGTCGCCCGGGTGCGGCTGGCAGTGCTGGGAGTCGCCGCGGTGCTCGCCGGGACGGTCACCGCGTTCTGCGGGCCGATCGGGTTCCTCGGCATCGCCGTGCCGCACCTGGCCCGGTTGGCGGTCGGCACCTCGCGGCACCGGGTGCTCGTCCCGGCCACCGCGCTGACCGGTGCGCTGGTCGGGCTGGCGTGTGCGGTCGTCGCGAACCCGCCGGGGGTCGGCACGGTGATCCCGCTGAACGTGGTGACCTCACTGGTCGGGGCACCGGTGGTGATCGCGGTGCTGCTGCGCTCCCGACGCCTGGGCGCGGCCTCGTGAACGCCGGGCTGGTGCTGACCGGGCTCGTCGCCGGGTACGCGCAGGGCAGGACGCTGCGCCGGGCCCGGGTGTGCCCGGTGCTGTCCCGGGTGGACGCCGTCGCCGCGCGGGGCGAGCTGACCGTGCTGCTCGGGGCGAACGGCACGGGCAAGTCGACGCTGCTGCGGACCCTCGCCGGGCTGGCGCCCGCGCTGGGCGGCGCGGTGACCCTCGACGGCACCGACCTGCTGGCGCTGCGGCCGCCCGAACGGGCCCGCCGGGTCGGTGTGGTGCTGACCGACCGGCCGGACCCCGGGCAGCTGACCGGCCGCGACGTCGTCGAGCTGGGGCGGTTGCCGCACACCGGCGCCGCCGGTGTGCTCACCGCGGGGGACGAGGCCGCCGTCGACGCCGCGATCGACGCGGTCCGCGCCGGCCCCCTCGCCGGACGTCCGATGGCCCGGATGTCCGACGGTGAGCGGCAGCGGATGATGGTCGCCCGCGCACTGGCCCAGCAGCCGTCGCTGCTGCTGCTCGACGAGCCGAGCGCGTTCCTCGACGTCTCCTCGCGGGTCGCGCTCCTCGGGACGCTGCGCCGGCTCGCGGGGGAGCAGGACCTCGCGGTGCTGCTGTCCACCCACGACCTGGAACCGGCGCTGCGCCTGGCGGACCGGGCCTGGCTGCTCGACGGCGCCGGCGCGCTGTGCACGGGGACGCCCGGCGAGCTGGCCGCCTCCGGGGCGGTGGGGGCGGCGTTCGACACCGACGAGCTGGCCTTCGACGCGTCGACCGGCACGTTCCGTCTGCGCGTCTGAGGCGCCGTGCCGTCGCGCTGCCGTGCCGTCGTGCTGGCGCGCTGCCCTGCACCCGTCCGGCCGTCGCCCCGTCCGCTCGTGCTCGGCGTCCCGGGACACGAGCGGCGGGGCCGGAACCCGTGCGACGCCGCGCGTAGCGGGGGTGTGCCGTGGGTGCGGGGGCGGAGCGCGGAGTGGGCCGGAGCTGCGGAGCGGGCTCCGGCCAGTGGCAGGGATCACCCGGACGGCGTCGTGACCAGCGGATGCGGGCCGGTCGAGCGCGACCGGCCGCGCCGACGGAGCGCCGCCCGGGTCCGGTACCGCAGCCCGGCCGATGGCGCCCGTGGCGTCGGCGGCACGACGTGGCCCGGAGTCGCTAGGTTCGCCTCGACCGCGCAGCCCGTCCGGGTGCGCGCACCCGAACACGAGGAGATGCGATGACGCACGCCGCGAGCGCGGCCGAGCTCGAGTCGCTGCTGCTGACCCGGTCGCTCGATGACCCGGAGCTCGCCGCGGCCACCGAGCGGACGTCCGACACCCGGGTCCTACCCGACGTGTCGGTGGTCAAGGTCGGTGGACAGAGCTTCATCGACCGTGGTCGTGAGGCGGTGTTCCCGCTGGTCGAGGAGCTGCTGGAGGCCCGGTCGACGCACCGGCTGCTGATCGGCACCGGCGGGGGCACCCGCGCCCGGCACGCGTACTCCCTGGCCGCCGAGCTCGGCCTGCCCACCGGTGTGCTCAGCTCGGTCGGCAGCGCCGTCGCCGGGCAGAACGCCACCATGCTCGGCTACCTGATGGCCCGGCACGGGGTGCCGGTCGTCGCCGGGGGCGGGTTCGACGCGCTGCCCCTGTCGTTGTCCGAGGTCCGGGCGGCGATCTTCGCGGGCATGCCGCCGTACGCGATGTGGCAGCCCCTGCCCGACGAGGGCGTGATCCCGCCCTACCGCACCGACGCGGGCTGCTACCTCGTCGCCGAGACCTACGGCTGCAAGAACATGATCTTCGTCAAGGACGAGGACGGCCTCTACACCGCGAACCCGAAGAACGACCCGTCGGCGACGCTGATCCCGGAGATCACCGTCGACGAGCTGATCGAGCGGGACCTGCCCGACCTGATCGTCGAGCGCCCGGTGCTGGAGCTCATGCGGCACGCGACGCACGTCCGCTCGATCCAGATCGTCAACGGTCTCAAGCCCGGCAACCTCACCCGCGCGCTCGCCGGCGAGCACGTGGGCACGATCATCACCGCGGGAGACGCCCGATGAGCACCACCCACCCCAAGGACGTCGAGTCGCCGCTGGCCCGCCAGACCCTGCTCGACCGCGAGCAGGTCCGCCCCGTCGACCAGCAGCAGCCGGTCATCCGGATGCTGCCCCGCCTGCGCGTCGTCGTGCTCGGCGGCCGCTCGATCGTCGACCGCGGCCGCGACGTGCTGCTGCCGATCGTCGAGGAGCTGCGCGCCGCGATCTCCGGGGACCCGCTGCTGATCGCCACCGGCGCCGGGATCCGCGCTCGGCACGCGCTCGGCGTCGGCCTCGACCTGGGCCTGCCGACCGGCGCGCTCGCCGAGATCGCCGGTCGTGAGGCCGAGCAGAACGGGCATCTCGTCGCCGCGCTGCTCGCCGAGCAGGGCGTCGCCTACCTCGGGCACGGCACCGTCGCCCACCAGCTGCCGGTGCACCTGGCCGCGTCCAACGCCGCCGTCACCAACGGCTACCCGCCCTACGGCGTGCACGAGCTGCCCGCGGCGGCGGGGAAGATCCCGCCGCACCGCACCGACACCGGCGCGCTGCTGCTGGCCGACGCCTGGGGCGCGGCGTCGCTGACCTACGTCCGCGACGTCGACGGCGTGCTCGACGGGGACCTCGACGGGGGCACCGTGCTGCGCACGGCGACCGCGGCCGACCTGCTCGCCGACCCCGCCCGGCCCCTGCCGATCGACCGGGAGGCCCTGCGCACGCTGCAGCGCGCCCGGCACGTCCGGTCGGTGCAGATCGTCAACGGCACCGTCGCCGGGACCGTGACGAAGGCCCTCGCCGGGGAGCACGTCGGGACCGTCGTCTCCGCCTGACCGCGGCACGCGGACCGGAGGAGTCCGGGTTCGGTGCCACGGTCGCGGCCATGGCACCTATGGCACCTATGGCACCTATGGCACCTATGGCACCTATGGCACCGACGGCAACGACGGCAACGAACCCGTTCCCCGTCCCGCAGGCGGAGATCGACCGTCTGCACGCCCGCCTCGACGACACCCGCTGGCCGGACGTGCCGTCCGGTGCGGGGTGGTCCTACGGCGTCCCGCCCGGTCACCTGCGTGAGCTCGCCGACCGCTGGCGGCACCGCTTCGACTGGCGGGCCGTGGAGGAGCGGCTGGCCGCGGACTCCGTCGTCCTCGACACCCCCGACCACGTCGGGGTGCACGCGCTGTACCGCCGTTCGACGCGGCCCGATGCCGTCGGGCTGCTGCTGGTGCACGGCTGGCCGTCCACCCCGGCGGAGTTCCTCGGGCTGCTGGGGCCGCTCACCGAGCCCGGGGACGCGACGCTCCCGGCGTTCCACGTCGTCGCCCCGTCACTGCCCGGGTTCGGGTTCTCCGGTCCGACCCGCGACCTCGGCTGGGACGTCGACCGGCACGCCCGCTGCCTCACCGACCTCATGTCGGCCCTGGGCCACGACCGCTTCCTGGCCCAGGGCGGCGACTACGGCTCGATGATCGCGCCCGAGATCGCCCGCCGGGACCCCGGCCGGGTGCTGGGGGTGCACCTCAACGCGCTGGTCGGCGCGTCCCCCGACCCGTCGGCGGCCGACCCGCTCGCCGGCCTGACCGACGCCGAGCGGGCCCGTGTCGCCGAGCTCGGCGAGACGTGGCCCGGGCGCAGTGGGTACGCCGCGATCCAGAGCACCCGCCCGTCCACGCTCGGCTACGCGATGATCGACTCCCCGGTCGGGCTGCTGGCCTGGCACCTCGAGTGGTTCGTCGACTACGACCCGGACACGACCCGGCAGACCCCCGTGGACCCGGACGCCTACCTCGCCGACGTCGCGAGCTTCTGGTTCACCCGCACCGCCGGGTCCGCGATGCGCCTGTACCGGGAGATCGCGCCCACGGCGTTCCGGGAGACCCGCCCGCCCTCGGGGGTGCCGACCGCGGTGCTGAACCTGCTCGGCGACCACGCCGTGCGGCCGTTCGTGGAGCGGTCGCACCGGGTGGTGCGCTGGACCGAGCACGACCGCGGCGGGCACTTCGCCGCGTTGCAGGCCCCGGACCTGCTGCTCGACGACGTCCGGGCCTTCGCCGCGACCCTGTCCGGGGCGATCGGCACCTGAGCGCAGCCGGGCTGCGCCGGCGCACCCCGAACCGGACGAAACAGCTGTAACGGCGCGTCACACGGGGGTCATCCGGACGGGGCACCGTCGTCGCATCCGACCGAGGAGGAGCGATGGCGACCACCGCACCCCGACCCGCGCCCACGCCGGACCGCAGTGACATCGAGACGATGCCGCCGCTGCGCGAGGCCGTCCCGCTCGGGCTCCAGCACGTGCTGGCCATGTTCGCCAGCAACCTGACCCCGGCGTTCCTGCTGGCCACCGCGGTGGAGGCGACACCGGCCCAGCGGACCCTGCTCATCCAGGGTGCGCTGCTGTGCGCCGGCCTCGCGACGCTGCTGCAGACCATCGGGTTCTCCATCGTCGGCGGCCGGCTGCCGATCATGATGGGCTCGGGGTTCGTGTTCATCTCGGTCGCGGTGCCGCTGGCCGCCGAGCGCGGGCTCGCCGCGGTGTGGGGCGCGGTGCTGGTCACCGCGGTCGTCCAGGTGGTGATCGCGCTGAACATCCACCGGATCGCCTGGCTGTTCCCGCCCCTGGTCACCGGCACGATCATCCTGGTGATCGGGCTCGGTCTGCTGCCGTCGGCGTTCACCCTCGCCGCGGGCGGGGCGGGCTCGCCGACCTTCGGCGCCGCGGCGAACCTGGGGCTGGCCGCGTTCGTGCTCGTGCTCGCCGTCGTGCTCAACCGGTGGGGGCGCGGGCTGCTCGGCACGGCGGCGGTGCTGATCTCGCTGGTCGTGGGCTACCTCGTTGCGCTGGCGCTGGGCATGGTGGACCTGGCCGGGGTCGGGCCCGCGGGCTGGGTGGCGTTCCCGACGCCGTTCGCGTTCGGGCTGAGCTTCGACGTGGTCGCGATCCTGACCGTGGCCGTCGTCGGCGTGGTCAACATGGTCGACTCCGTGGGGACCGTCAACGCCGTCACCCAGGCCGGGGCCCGGCGCCCCGCCACCACCCGGGAGCTGCGCGGCGGGATCCTCGCCGAGGGCGGCAGCGCGCTGCTCGGCGCGGTCTTCTCCGCGCTGCCCACCACCATGTTCAGCCAGAACATCGGGCTCATCGCGCTCACCCGCCAGATGAGCAGGCACGTGGTGACGATCGCGGCCGGGGTCCTCGTCGCGATGGCGCTGCTGCCCAAGGCCGCGGCGGTGATCGGGGCGACGCCGCCCGCGGTGCTCGGCGGCGGGGTCGTGCTGCTGTTCGGAATGGTGTGCGCGATCGGGATCCAGATGCTCACCGAGCGCGGTCTCGACCAGCGTGCCCTGGTGGTCGTCGCGCTGTCGGTCGGGCTCGGGCGCGGCCTGGCGTCGGTGCCGAACCTGCTGGCGCTGGTGCCCGGGCAGTGGCGCCCGCTGCTGGAGTCCGGCGTCGTCGTGACGGCGGTGGTGGCGGTGCTGCTGAACCTGGTGCTGCCGGGCCGTCCCGAGCGGGACGCCGCGACGGCGGGCACACCGCCCGCGTGAGGCCCGGCCGGCCGTGGCGGGTCAGGCCACCGGGGCCGGCGGCACCGGTGCCGTCTCCGTCCGCCGGGCAGTCCGCCCGGCCCGCCGCCGTGTCCGGGACGCCACCAGCGCCGCGACGGTCAGCACCACCAGCCCGGCGACCGCGACGAGGAACGGCACCGAGCCCGGGTCCCCGCCATAGGCGCCGATGGTCACGAACGCCACGGCCGAGGGCAGCACGCCCAGCACGGACCCGGCGAGGTAGTCGCGCAGCCGGATCGCGGTCAGCCCGCAGGCGTAGCTGAGCACCGGGAACGGGATGACCGGCAGAAGCCTGCCCCCGGCGACGGCCCACAGCCCGCCCCGGCGCAGCCGCGCGTCGAGACGGTGGATGCGGGCGCTGCCGATCCCGGCGACGACCTCGCGGCCCAGCGTCCGCGACAGCACGAAGCCGATCAGCGAGCCGACGGCGACCGCGGTCATCGTCGTCGCCAGGCCGACGGGCAGGCCGAACAGGACGCCGTCGGCGATGCCCATCACGGTCGCGGGCGCCGGGACCAGGGTGAACCCGACGAACAGCAGCGTGAACAGGACCGGCGCCGCCCAGCCCGCGGCCGCCGTCGTCGCACGGACGCCCTCGACCGTCGGCCAGCCGGTGACCAGCAGGACCGCGGAGCCCGCGATCACCAGCGTCACCAGCAGCACGGGTCGCCACCATCGGGCCACCGTCGACCACCTCCACCCGGATCTACGAGCGGGGTACCCGCGGGGTTCGGGCGAGCATCGGCACGACCCGGTGAACGGCGACCGGTGTGCGGCGGCCGACAGGTGTCCGGTGCGAGGGTGTCCGGTATGACACAGTTGTCGCCCTGATGAGACGTCCTGCGCGCACCCGCACCCTGCTGGGGTGGATCGCCGTCGCGTTCGTCGGAGTGTGGATCGTCGGGACGGTCGCGCTGATCGCGGCGGCCGGCGAGCGCGGCGCCGACGACCCCGCTGCGCTCCACGACCGGGCCGGCGCCGCGCTGCGGAGCCCCGACGGCGGTGCCCGGCTGCACGAGCTGCTGCTCGACGCCCCGGACCGGGGTTTCGCCGACGACTACGTCGAACGCCTGCAGGCGGCCGGGTCACCCGTCGTGCTGCCCACCGGAGCGGACCGGGTCGAGATCCGCTCGGGTCCGGTGCTGGTGACGCTGTCGGTCACCGAGGAGGCGGGCCGCTGGTACCTCAGCCTCCTGCCGCCCGGCGGGCAGGAACCCGGCTGACCCCGGGGCACCGCCACGGCCTCCTCGGCCGGAGTGCGGGCCCGGGGGCGGCCGCGACGACGACACCGGGGAACCCGGTCAGCAGCCGCGGCACGACCCGGCGCAGCCGCCGGACGGCGGCGGGAGCGTCGATGTCGTCGAGGCGGGCCTGCAGGACCAGCTCCCCGTTACCCACTTCTCATGACGCCCGGACCTCGGACTGCTCCGTCCGCAGCAGCTCCGTGACGTCCGTCCGGAACTGCATCGCGCGGTACGGCCAGTGGGTGGTGGTGTTCCACTGGCTGACGACGAGGTGCAGGTCGTCGAGCGTCGAGCCGGGGACGACGTAGCCGCCGTAGAGCTGCGCGACGCGGCCGGTGGCGTGGTCCTCGTCGTCCCAGCCGCAGCCGGTGAGCACGGTGGTCCGCGGGGCACGGTGCAGGTCGGCGTTCGGCCGATCGAGCAGCAGCGTGTCGATCCGGTAGTTCCCGGCGTCGAAGACGGTGAGCAGCAGGTGCTCGCGCCCGTCCGGGCCCGGGACCCGGCGCAGGTTGAGCTCGCCGAAGGCACCCGGCAGCGTCAGCGTCGGCGGGTTGCCCCAGTCCCAGCGCTCCCCGGCGAAGCCCCACGGCTCCCACGCGTCGCGGTCGGTGATCCGGTCGGCGGGCACCCGGTGCAGCAGCAGACCGTCGCGGCGCTGGAAGCCGGTGGTGTAGGCGTAGACGTACCCGTCGTCGCCGTCGCACCAGGTCAGCTGCTGGAACAGGCCGTCGTGGTGGTCGCCGGGCCAGTCGCAGCCGGTGCGCTCCCAGGTGACGCCGTTGTCGCGGGAGGCGATGATCTCGCTCCACAGCACGTTGCCGAGGCCCTTGTTGGCCATGACGTGCAGGTACATCGTGTCGCCGACGGTGATGACGTCGGCGGGCAGGATCGTGGTGACGCGGCGGTGCAGCCGGAACCAGTTCGTCGCCGGCTTGCTGACGAGCCGGCAGGCGTAGTCCGCGGTGTCGCCACCGGAACCGGTCCAGCGCAGGCCGGTCCGGAACCCGTCCGGGTCGGCGAACACCACGACCGGGGAGCGCCAGCCGGGCCCACCGACGCCGGCCCGCTCGAAGGTGTCGCCGAAGACGGCGACCAGGCGCCCGTCCGGCGCGGTGGCGAGGATGCCGAGGTCGGTGCCGCCGATCCCGAACCGGTCGGTGTGCCCGGGCCCGGTCAGGTCGGCGATCTTGGTCGTGACGGCCATGGCGGCGACCCTACGGCCGGTACCGCGCGATCGCGGCGCGGGTCGCGGGCAGCGCGAACACCTCCGCGAAGGTGTCGACGCTGGCCTCCACCGATCCGGTGATGCCCTGCTCGCGCCAGGTCTCGAGCAGCTCCTTCTGCGCCGCCAGGACCTCGCGGGTCGGGGCGAGCAGGGCCGCGACCAGCTCGTCGACGGCGGCGTCGAGCCCGGCGGGGGAGTCGACGAGCCGGTTCACCAGCGGGGCCGTCCCGGGTTCGTCGACCCGGTGCACGCTGCCGGTCAGGACCATCTCCTGGGCGAGCGCGGCGCCGACGTAGCGGGGCAGCAGCGCCGCGTCGACCACCGAGGGGATCCCGAGGCGCACCTCGGGCAGCCCCACCCGCACCCCGGTGTGGGCGACGCGAAGGTCGCAGGCCATGGCCAGCTCGAACGCGGCACCCAGGCAGGCGCCGTTCAGCCGGGCGATGGTCGGGACCGGCGCGGTGCGCACCACACGCAGGCAGGCCGCGAGCCGGGTGATGATCGCGCGACCGTCGCCGGGGTCGGCGTCGCGGAAGACGTCGAGGTGCATCCCGGCGCCGAAGGCCCGGTCCCCGGCACCGGTGACCACGACGACCCGCACCCGGTCCGGGAGGTCGGTGACGGCCGCGGCGACCGCGTCGACGTCGACGAGGTGCAGGGCGTTCGCGGCGTCGGGGCGGTCCAGGGTGACGGTCCGGACGGGGCCGTCGTCGCGCACCCGCGGGGTCCCCATCAGCGCACCGTCCGCGGCGGCGCGGCCGCCGCGGCCACCGCGTCGGCGAACACCTGCGGTGCCTCGACCGGGACGAAGTGCCCGACGCCGTCGACGGGGGTGACGGTCACCTCGGTGAAGAACTCCGGGAGCCGGTCGGACCAGTCGCGCGGGAACAGCGGGTCGTGCTCGGGCCACAGGAACGTCGTCGGGACGGTGACCCGGTCGGCCGGGTCGGGCGCGGTCTCGGCCAGCGAGCGGGCCACCGCGCCGCCGCCGGAGCGGTACCAGTTGATCGACGCGACGAACGCGCCCGGCGCCCCGTAGACGGCGGCGAGGTGGTCGAGGCGTTCGTCGTCGGGGGTGAACCCGGGCCCGGACCAGTGCGACCAGAAGTGGCGCAGGTACGCGCGGGCGGCACGGGTGTCGCCGTCGACGAGCTCGCGGGCCAGGTCGAGCTGGTGGAAGGACTGGTACCAGAACTCGCGCACCGGGTCCTCTCCCAGGATCCGCCTGCCGACACCGGGCGCCGGCGGGGTGACGACGAGCGCGCGCAGCAGGTCGGGCCGGTCCGCGGCGATCTGCTGGCCGACCCGGCTGCCGACGTCGTAGCCCGCGACGACCACCCCGGACAGGCCCAGCTCGTCCAGCAGCGCGGTCAGCGAGCGTGCCTGCGCGGCCGCCGAGTACTGCTCGGCCGGGTCGCGGTCGTGCTTCTCGGACGCGCCGAACCCGCGCAGGTCGGGGACGACCACCTCGTGCGCCGGGGCCAGCCGTGCGGCGACGGCGGCCATGTCCGTCCGGTCGCCCGGCCAGCCGTGCAGCAGCAGGACCGGAGGCGCACCGGGCTCGCCGTGGCGGTCGTAGGCCAGCCGGAAGCCGTCGGTGGCGGTGGACAGTGGCATCGCGGGGATCCTCCGGGGTCGTGGGGCGGCACCGGACCGCCCGGCCCGGTCTACCGAGAAGTGATGATGGGGTGCCCGGCGCGCGGCAGCGATACTCGGTCCGTTCCTCTCCCGATCGGTCCGGTCGATGTGTCGGGCCGCACCGGATACGGTTCGCCGACCGTTCGGCCGACACGTCAGGGGGAACCGTGTCCCAGCCAGCCAGCACCGGAACGACGGAGCGTCACCGCCTTCCGGTCCGGACGCTCGTCGCGGCGTCCATCGGCAACGCGGTCGAGTGGTACGACTGGACGATCTACGCGACGTTCTCGATCTATTTCGCGACGCAGATCTTCCCGCCCGAGAACGCGGCGCTAGCCCTCATCTCGACGCTGGCGACCTACGCGCTCGCCTTCTTCTTCCGGCCGCTGGGCGGTCTGCTGCTGGGCCGGTTCGCCGACCTCAAGGGGCGCCGGACCGCGATGCTGGTGACGATCCTGCTGATGGCGGGCGGCTCGTTCGTGATCGGCCTGCTGCCGACGTTCTCGATGATCGGCTGGTTCGCCCCGGTCCTGCTGCTGCTGGCCCGCATCGCGCAGGGCATGTCGCTGGGCGGGGAGGTCTCCAACGCGTCGGCCTACCTCGCCGAGATCGCCCCCCGTGAGCGGCGCGGGCGCTACTCGTCGTTCTTCTACATCTCCACCGGCACCGCGGTGCTGTTCGCCTCGCTCACCGGTTTCGTGCTGGCGGCGACGCTGACCGACGACCAGCTCGCCGCCTGGGGCTGGCGGATCCCGTTCCTGCTCGGCGGGGTGCTCGGCATCATCGGGCTCTGGATGCGCCGTCAGATGAGCGAGACCGAGCAGTTCGAGGACAACAAGGAGTCGGCGGCCCGGATCCGCAACCCGCTCCTACTGACCCTGCGCGAGCACCCGAAGGCGGTGGCGCAGCTCGTCGGCTTCACCATCCTGCACACCCTCTGCTACTACACGTTCTTCTCCGCACTGACGCCGTTCGCCACCCGCTCCCGCGGCGCGGACGCGACCGAGGTGTTCCTCGCGCTCTCGATCGCCACGGCGATCTTCGTCCTCCTGCAGTACCCGATGGGGGCCGCCGCCGACCGCTGGGGCCGCCGACCCCAGATGCTCGTCTGGTCCGCGGCCACCGCGCTGCTCGTCGTCCCGCTGTCGTTCCTCATCGGGCCCGGCTTCTGGAACATGTTCGTCGTGTTCACCGTCGGGCTGGGGCTCTACACAGCGATGACCTCGGTCGCGCCGGCGATCATGAGCGAGCTGTTCCCGACGACGGTCCGCGCCCTGGGCATCGGCGCCTGGTACAACCTGACCGTCGCCGTGTTCGGCGGGACGGCGCCGCTGGTCATCGCCTCGCTGCAGGAGGCGGACCTGGCGATCCTGTTCTTCGTCTACGTCGCCGTCGGGGCGGTGATCTCCTTCGTCGCGGTGCTGACCCTGCCGGAGACGAAGGGCTCCGCCCTGAGCTGACCCCGGTAGCCCGGTACCCCGCGAGCAGGGGCGGAGCGAGGTGCGGGTTGTACCGTTGATCGACACGCCGACGTTTCGATGGAGAGCTCGCGATGACCAGCACCGCACCGGCCGACACGCTCCGACACCTCGCGCACGGCGCCACCCTGGAGGAGGGCCTCGGCTTCTTCGACGCGCTGCCCGCCGTCGGGGTCGAGGAGATGCTGGGTGACTGGTCGGGCGGTGAGATCCCCACCGGCAACCCGATGGACGGGCTGCTGGGCCGCTTCGGCTGGCACGGCAAGCGGTTCGACGGCGTCGACGACGTCCACCCGCTCGTCATGGACCACCCCCGCGGCGGCCGGTTCTCCCTCAACCCCGCCCTGGTCCCGCTGCCCGCGCTGCTGCGCTACCCGGCCGCGCTGCGCAACGCGACCCTCGCGCGGATCGCCCGCACCGCGGGCCCCGCGCTCGCCACCCGGGCCCCGAAGGCACGGTTGCGCACCACCGAGTACCGCGGGGTCGCCAGCGCCACCATGTGCTACGACGACCTCCCGATCCACGACGTCTTCCGTCGCGTCGACGACGACACCGTGCTCGGCGCCATGGACATGCGCGGCCTGCCCCAGCCGTTCCTGTTCTTCCTGCGTCGCGAGTGACCGGGTGTCTCCCCGAGTGTGCTGGTCG
Source organism: Pseudonocardia sp. Ae717_Ps2 (assembly GCF_001932475.1). Classification (NCBI taxonomy): domain Bacteria; kingdom Bacillati; phylum Actinomycetota; class Actinomycetes; order Pseudonocardiales; family Pseudonocardiaceae; genus Pseudonocardia; species Pseudonocardia sp. Ae717_Ps2. The sequence goes on along the minus strand of NZ_MCIS01000001.1, from coordinate 3,187,609 downwards.
CGAGCAGGCTGACGACATCGGCCGCCGGACGGGCGAGGTGACCAGCCCGGGGCCCCGGACCGTGAGAGCTAAACGGAGGGCTCCACTGCTTATGGTGGGCCACGGTCTCACGACGAGAGCCACGCGACGGACCCCACGAGGAGGGCCGCCATGCCCGTACACCCTTCGCAGATCGACCCGGAGCTGCGGCGCCGCGGAACGCTGATCCGCAGGATCCGGTCCGCGCGGACCGAGGAGCAGCTGCGCCGATCGAGCGCCCTCCCCGGGCCCGTCGACCGGCTGCTGCGCAGACGGGTGCCCGCCGGTCTGGTCCGCAGCGAGGAGTGGATCCGGCGGCCGGACGGGTCGCGGCTGCGCATCCTGGTCTACCGGGCGCGGGACGCCCGGCCCGATGCTCCCGGACTGCTCTGGCTCCACGGCGGCGGGTACGCCACGGGAGCCCCCGAGTTCGAGGCGTCCTCCTTCCGGCCCCTGATCGCGGGGAGCGGCGCCGTCGTCGTCTCACCGGACTACCGCCTCAGCCCGGAGGCGCCGTACCCGGCTGCGCTCGACGATTCGTACGCGGCGCTGGTCTGGCTGAAGGACAACGCCGTCCGACTCGGCGTGCGGCCCGACCAGATCGCGGTCGCGGGCGGCAGCGCGGGCGGCGGGCTGACCGCGGCGACGACGCTCTACGCACGCGACGAGGGCGAGGTCGCCGTCGCCTTCCAGATGCCGCTGTACCCCATGATCGACGATCGCGGAGAGACCGAGTCCGGGCGGGACAACGACGCGCCGGTCTGGGACTCCGTGACCAACCGGTCGGCGTGGCGGTTGTACCTCGGCGACCTGTTCGGGGCCGCGGATGTTCCGGCGTACGCCGCTCCGGCACGGGCGACGGACCACGCCGGGCTCCCCCCGACGATGACCTTCGTGGGCAGTCTCGACCCGTTCCGGGACGAGACCGTCCACTACGTGGACAACCTGCGTGCGGCAGGCGTCCCGGTGGAGTTCCGTGAGTTCGCCGGCGCCTACCACGGCTTCGACGTGCTCGTTCCGAAGGCGTCGGCGAGCCGGGCTGCCGCCGCGTTCCGTGACCAGTGGTTCGGGCACGCGGTGCGGACCCACTTCGCCCCACAGCCCTGATCGCGACCGGGCGAGCGGCACCGACAGGCCGTCGATGATCGAGGGGAGAGCGGGTCCCGCCCGTGCCGTCCGGCGCTCGTCGCGTCGGGCTACGAGGCGGGCCCGTCGACGACCTGGACGACGCCGTCGGCGGTGCCGGTGACGAACAGCCGCCCGGTGTCCGGGTCGACGGCGACCGTGTTCGGCTGGCGCACGGTGGGGATCCGGGCGACCTCCCGCGGCGTCGGCTCGGTCATGTCGTAGCCGACGAGCAGGTTCGCCCCGGTGGCGGTGACCCACACGCGGTCGCGGACCGGGTCGTAGGCGATGCCGTAGGGCTCCCCGGGCAGGTCCACCCGTCCGACCTCGGCCGGGGTGCCGGCCGGGTCGACGACGATCAGGTGCCCGCCCCGGGTGTCGGTCGCGATCAGGCGGCCGTGCCGGTCGGCGACCAGGTGGGTCGGGCCGTCCCCGGCCGGGAGCTCGCGGATTCCGTCGCCGGTCGCGGCGTCGTAGATGGTGAGGGTGTTCTCGCGGACGTCGACGAGTCCCACCCGGTCCCCGGCCGGGGCGAGCCCGGCGGGCTGGGTGACGTCGGTCAGCTGTCGCACCACCCGGTCCCCGCGGACCACGGACACGCTGCCGCCCGCCTCGTTGGCGACGAACACGGTCCCGGCCGCGGTCTCGGTCGCGTCGTGGGCCATCGGGCCGGTCATGACCTCGGAGGACACCCGGCCGTCCGGGAGCGAGACACGCAGCAGGCCGTTCGCGCTCTCGCTCGGGACCAGCACCGGCCCGCCCGGCCCGGCGAGCTGCAGGTGACGCAGCACGCCCGGCAGTGGCACCCGCCCGGCGACGGTGGCGGTGTCGGCGTCGAGCAGCACGAGCCGGTCGGGCCGGCGCACCCCGACCGCGACGCGCCGCGTCGGCCCGTCGGCGACGATGCCCTCCGGGACCGCCCCGACCGCGACGATCCGCCCGGGCGGGGTGCCGGTCACCGGGGGCGCGACGCCCGGCTCGGCCGGCGGCGGCAGCGGCTCGGCGAAACGCACCGGGGTGCCCGCCCGCCCCGGCGCCGCCGGTGTGTCGGCAGGCGGGGCAGCACAGCCCACCACCAGGAGCACGGTGGTCAGGAGCACCGTGGTCAGGAGCACCGTGGTCAGGAGCGCCGTGGTCAGGAGCGCCGGGGGCGCCGGGACGGTCGGCGCCCCACGGGTCGTGCGTCCGACTGTCGCCATCTCCCCAGCATCGTCGTGCGGGCCGGTGGCCGCGCGTCGGTCGGAGATCGTCTTGCACCGTGAAACGATAGTCGGCTACCATTACGTGCTCGCAGACCGTGCGCACGAGGGAGTGTCACCGTGACGACCACCGAGGCCCCGCAGCTGCCGTTCGACCGTCCGAACATCATCGACGTCGCCCCGCTCTACGCCGTGCTGCGCCGCGAGGGACCGGTCGTCCCGGTGCGCACCCCGGTCGGTGACCCGGCCTGGCTGGTCACCCGGCACGCCGAGGCCCGTGCCCTGTTCGCCGACCCGCGGCTCGGGCGCTCGCACCCCGAGCCGGAGAACGCCGCCCGGGTGTCGGAGGCCGCGATCCTGGGCGGGCCCAGCGGTGCCTTCGAGCGGGAGAAGGCCGAGCACGAGCGGATGCGCAGGCTGCTGGTGCCCGCGTTCTCCGCCAAGCGGATGCGGCTGCTCGGCGACCACGTCGGCGAGCTCGTCGACGGGTGTCTCGACGACCTCGTCGCGGCGAAGGAGGACGCGGCCGACGGCGTCGCCGACCTGCACGCCCACCTCGCGTTCCCCCTGCCGGTGCTGGTCATCTGCGAGCTGCTCGGGGTGCCGTTCGCCGATCGCGGCTACTTCCACGGGCTGTCCGAGCGGGTCGCCACGATCCGCTCCGGTGGCGACGCCGACGTCGCGATGGGGGAGTTCCGCGCCTACCTGGGCCGCCTGGCGGATGCCAAGCGTGCGCAGCCGGGGGAGGACGTCGTCACCGACCTCGTCCGCGCCCGCGAGCAGGACCCGGACTTCGGCGAGGAGGAGATGACCCGGCTCGCCGCCGCGTTGCTGTTCGCCGGGCACGAGACGACCGTCGGGCGGATCGACCTCGGCGTCCTCCTGCTCCTGACCGACCCCGCCCGCCGCGACGCCTTCGTCGCCGACATCGACGGGCGGCTGCACGGCACCGTCGAGGAGGTCCTGCGGCTGTCCTCGCCGGGTGGGCTCGCCCTGCTGCGCTACGCCCACACCGACATCGAGGTCGGCGACGTCACGATCCGCCGCGGCGACGCCGTCATGATCGCGACCGCCTCGGCCAACCGGGACGCCGAGGTCTTCGCCGACGCCGACGCCTTCGACCCGACCCGCCAGCCCAACCCGCACGTGTCCTTCGGCTACGGCGGCCACTTCTGCATCGGCGCGAGCCTGGCGCGCACCGAGCTCGCGACGGTGTTCGCGCGGCTGTTCCGGCGGCTGCCCGGGCTGCGCCTCGCCGTCGCCCCGGAGGATCTGGAGGTGCGGGCCGAGCAGGTCACCGGCGGCGTGCGGTCGCTGCCGGTGACCTGGTGACCGGTGACCTGGTGACCGCGGACCGCGGCACCCGCTGATCTCGCGTGGCGCCCCGTGCCCGGGGTGCCACGGACGGCGGCGGGTCGCCACGGCGCGGCGGTCAGAGGCCGTCGCGCAGGATCCCGTCCATTGCCCGCTCCACGATCGCGGCGATCGTCCAGGACGGGTTGGTGCTGCCGGTCGACCCCGGCACCAGCGCCCCGTCGACGACGTGCAGCCCCGGGTGCCCGGTGACACGCCCGCGGTCGTCGGTCACCCGGCCCAGTACCGCGCCGCCCAGCGGGTGCCACGTCACCGGGTCCAGGGTGCCCAGGTCGAGCACCCCGGTCGGGGCGTCCGCGGCGCGGGCGACCAGCCCGGACGGGCCCGCCGGCAACTGCGCGGCCAGGCCGGACACGGTCCGGCCCAGCCCGACGCCGAGCGGGGCGTCGGGCGCGATCAACCGCTGGGTGAGGTCGCGGACGGTGCGCTGGGCGTCGGCGTCGCCGTCGGTGGGCCAGTGCAGGACGGCCTCGCCGGTGGCGGTGTCGAAACGGAACTCGCCCACCGGGTCGCAGGCCCCGAACCCGGGCAGCGACATCGCCCGGATGTCGAACGGCAGCGGCGCGGGACCGTAGGTGAGCGTGACGGCCTCGGCGCGGTCGTCGGTGGGCGGGCGGATGCCGGCCGCCATCGGTCCGGCTTGCGGTCCGCCCGCGGGCTCGGGGACACCGACGCGCAGCTGGATGCGGTCGCCGTTGTTGCCCCAGAACCGGCCGGCGTCGGCGGTGAGGTCGGGCAGCGTCCCGGTGTCGCGGGCCCGTACGAGCAGCCGGGAGGTGCCGGTCGACCCGGCGGCGAGGAACACCGCGCCGGTGGTGAGCGCGATCTGCTCCTGCACGACGCCGTCGGTGTCGATCCGCTCGACGTCGAGCCGGTAGCGGCCGCCGCCGAGCGCGTGCAGGTCGGTGACCCGGTGCAGCGGGGCGACGGTGACCAGACCGGAGGCCTCGGCGTCGCGCAGGTAGTTCTTGTCCGACGACAGCCGCGCCCCGGAGTTGACCCCGGAGAAGTACTCGCCGACCGACATCGACGGGGTCGCGCGCCCGGCGAACTCGGCGCGCACGACGTCCCAGTCGGTGGCGTTGGGCAGCAGCTGGGCCGTCAGCCCCGCGCGGCGGGCCTGCTCCAGGAACAGCCGGGTGCCGACGTGCGCGGGGTGGGCCAGGACGTCGTCGGGGATCGGCGAGACCCCGACCCGGGCGGCCGCGCGCGGGTAGTGGACCGCGGCGAGCTCGTCGTGGTCGATGCCGGGGATCGCCGCGGAGAACACCGCCGCGTCCGGCCGGATCCAGACCCCGGCGTAGACCAGGGTCGATCCGCCCACCCCGGCCCCGCAGAGCACGCTCATCCCGCGCCCGGACACCTTCTCGAACAGCCCGGTGTAGGGCTTGTACAGCGTCGGTGGCTGGCCGGGGAACACCGGCGCGGGCGTCAGCCACGACGAGCGACGGTCCGGGCGCAGGAACGGCGGGAACGTGTCGGCGGCCGGGGTGGTCCAGCGGCGGCCGCGTTCGAGGACCAGGGTGCGCACGCCCGCCTCGGCGAGCCGGGCCGCGGCGATCGACCCGCCGAGCCCGCTCCCGACGACGACGGCCGGAGCGGACATCGCGGTCACGTCCCGGCGCAGCAGGGCGGGCGCGGCGTTCGCGGTCCCGGCGGCGCCCAGCGCGGCGGCGCCGAGCGCGGCACCGGTCAGGAAACCCCGGCGGCTGGTCACCCGCATGCCGGTCAGCCCCCGATCCGGATGTCGGCGACGATCTCGCGGATCAGGCCGCTCTCGTAGCGGAAGGTCTCGTGCACCCGCGCGGTCGTGAGGCCGACCGGGCCCACCCCGACGGACAGGGTGAAGTCCGCGACCACGACGCCGTCCTCGCGCACGCGGTAGGTCTCGTCGGAGACGCCGCGGATGATCCGGTACTGCGGGCCGTACCGAAGGTCGGCGCGCAACTGGTCGCCGGAGAACCCGGTCGGCAGCCCCGCCTCGACCCGGGTCGCGGCCGGGTGGAACGGCACCGCGGAGGGGTCGTGGTCGACGAGCGCGGCCACGTAGGCGCGGGCCCCGTCGACCCGGCAGGCGTCGTCACAGGTGGACGCGGACGCGACCCCCGCACCCGCCCCGGCTGCGACCACGCCGATGGCCACTGCGACGACCACTGCGACGAGCACGGACAGCACTGGATCGAGCGATCTCACGGGAACCTCCGGGACCTGGGGGAGCGGTCGGGGACGAGGTGACGGGACCCGGGCCCGCGGGCGGGCCATGATCCACAGCGGGTCACGACGGAAGTCTGGCACGGGTGAGCGGGCGCTCACCCACCGGGTTCTCCATCGGATGTCGGACACTTGTCCGCGGTCCCGGAGGCACCCGTCCGGACGGGCGCGGGCCCGACCCCCACCCGGCGGTGGCGCCCGCGACACCGTTCGCGACGATGGGGCGGTGACAGGCACGGCACCCCCGGACATCCAGCAGCACCGCTCGATCAACCAACGCATCGCCGACGAACTCGGCGCCCGGCCGGACCAGGTCGGGGCCGCGGTGGCCCTGCTGGACGAGGGCTCGACGGTCCCGTTCGTCGCGCGGTACCGCAAGGAGGCGACCGGCGGACTCGACGACGCCCAGCTCCGCACCCTGGAGGAGCGGCTGCGCTACCTGCGGGAGCTGGAGGAGCGGCGCACCGTCGTCCTCGACTCCATCCGCTCGCAGGGCAAGCTCGACGAGGCCCTCGAGGCCACCATCCTCGCCGCCGAGTCCAAGGCCCGGCTCGAGGACATCTACCTGCCCTACAAGCCCAAGCGCCGCACCAAGGCGATGATCGCCCGAGAGCAGGGTCTGGAGCCGCTGGCCGACGCGCTGCTCGCCGACCCGACGCTCGACCCGCACGAGACCGCCTCGGGCTACGTGACCGACGAGGTCGCCGACGCCGGCGCCGCGCTGGAGGGCGCCCGGTCGATCCTGGTCGAGCGGATCGGGGAGAACGCCGACCTCGTCGGTGGCCTGCGCGAGCGGATGTGGAGCCACGGCAGGCTGGTCACCACGGTCCGCGAGGGCAAGGAGAACGACCCGGCCGCGGCGAAGTTCTCGGACTACTTCGCCTTCGCCGAGAAGTTCACGACGCTGCCGTCGCACCGGATCCTCGCGGCCTTCCGCGGCGAGTCCGAGGAGGCGCTCGACGTCACCCTCGACGCCGGCGTCGCCGACGACGAGCCGAACCCCTACGAGGCGCTGATCGCCGCCGAGTACGGCATCGCCGACCGTGGCCGTCCCGGCGACGCCTGGCTGCTCGGCGTCGTCCGGTGGGCGTGGCGGACCCGGCTGCTCACCGCGCTCGGCATCGACATCAGGGTCCGGCTGCGCACCGCCGCCGAGGAGGGCGCGATCGGGGTGTTCGCGGCGAACCTGCGCGACCTCCTCCTCGCCGCCCCCGCGGGCACCCGCGCGACCCTGGGCCTCGACCCGGGCCTGCGCACCGGGGTCAAGGTCGCCGTCGTCGACGCCACCGGCAAGGTCGTCGACACCGCGGTGATCTACCCGCACGAGCCCCGCAAGGACCGCGCCGGGGCCCTGAAGACCCTGGCGGCGCTGTGCGCGAAGCACGCGGTCGAGCTGATCGCGATCGGCAACGGCACCGCCTCGCGCGAGACCGACGCGCTGGCCGGTGAGCTGATCGCGGCCAACCCGGGCCTGAAGCTGACCAAGGTGATGGTGTCCGAGGCCGGCGCGTCGGTGTACTCGGCGTCGGCCTACGCCTCGGCCGAGCTGCCCGACATGGACGTCTCGCTGCGCGGCGCGGTCTCCATCGCGCGGCGCCTGCAGGACCCGCTCGCCGAGCTGGTCAAGATCGACCCGAAGTCGATCGGGGTCGGCCAGTACCAGCACGACCTGCCCGAGTCGTCGCTGTCGCGGTCGCTCGACGCGGTCGTCGAGGACTGTGTGAACGCCGTCGGGGTGGACGTGAACTCCGCGTCCGCGCCGCTGCTGCGCCGGGTCTCGGGCATCTCCGAGTCCCTCGCCGCCGCGATCGTCGCCCACCGCGACGAGAACGGCCCGTTCCGGAACCGGACCGCGCTGACCGGCGTCGCGCGGCTCGGGCCCAAGGCGTTCGAGCAGTGCGCGGGCTTCCTCCGGATCCGCGGCGGCGACGAGCCGCTCGACGTCACCGGCGTGCACCCCGAGTCCTACCCGGTGGTGCGCAAGATGGTGGAGCGCACCTCGCTGGACGTCTCCGCCCTGATGGGCAACGCCGCGCGGCTGCACCAGATCAAGCCCAAGGACTACGTCGACGACACCGTCGGGCTCCCGACCGTCACCGACATCCTGGCCGAGCTGGAGAAGCCCGGCCGGGACCCGCGCCCGGCGTTCCGCACCGCGACCTTCGCCGAGGGCGTCCACAAGATCTCCGACCTGCGGCCGGGGATGCTGCTGGAGGGCGTCGTCACCAACGTCGCCGCGTTCGGCGCGTTCGTCGATGTCGGCGTGCACCAGGACGGCCTCGTGCACGTGAGCGCGATGAGCAAGGACTTCGTGTCCGACCCGCGCGACGTCGCCAAGTCCGGTGACGTGGTCAAGGTGAAGGTCCTGGAGGTCGACGAGGCCCGCAAGCGGATCTCGCTGACCCTGCGGCTGGACGACGAGCCCGGCGCGGGCGAGCGCGGCGGCCGGTCCCCCGGGCCCGGCCAGGGTCAGGGCGGTGGCCAGGGGGCCGGCCAGGGCGGCCGTGGCCGCGACGGCGGCGGGCGCGGTCCGGGCGGTGGCCAGGGCGGCGGACGCGGCCAGGGTGCCGGGCGCGGTCAGGGCGGCGGTGACCGTGGCCGGGGTGGCCGCGACGGCGGGCGTGGTGGCCAGGGCGCCGGCCGTGGTGGCTCCGCCGGGCAGGGCGGTCGCGGCGGCTCCGGCGGTCGCCAGGACCGCGGTCCCGCCAACGACGCGATGGCCGAGGCCCTGCGCAAGGCGGGTTTCGGGAAGTCCTGACCCCGAGCCCTCGCACGAACGGGCCCCCGTACGCACCGTGCGTACGGGGGCCCGTTCGTAGGAGAGGGGTGTGGGCGGGGTCAGCGGGGGAGGTCCGGCTCCAGCAGCCGCTCGGCGAGGCGGCGCAGGTCGTCGTCGGTCACGCCCCAGCTGCGCAGCCGGCCCGCCGGTCCGCCGGGGTGGGCGTCGAGGTCGTCGAGCACGGCCTCCAGGTCGGCGGCGTCCACCCCGAGCAGCGCCTCGTGGTCGGGCTCGGGCTGCCCCCAGGCGCGCAGCCGGTCCCACAGGGTCGGCAGGACCTCGTTGGTGCGCAGGTAGTCCGCGACGATCGTCGCGCGCGGGACGTCCAGCACGGCCAGCAGCACCCCGACCACGATCCCGGTGCGGTCCTTGCCCGCGGCGCAGTGCACGAGGACGGGGGCGGGCGCGTCGGCGACGGTCCGCACGATCCCGGCCAGCTCGGCGCCTGCCTCCGACGCCAGTAGCCGGTAGGCCCATCCGAGCCCGTCCTGGCCGGCGGCGGCCGTCGCGACCCGCTCCGGGGTCAGCGACGAGCCGAGCGGGACCGGCCGGACGTCGGCGACGTCGGCGAGCGGGTGCGGCTCGCGCGTCTCCGCCGCCGAGCGCAGGTCGACGACGGTCCGCGGCGGCCACGGGGAGCCGTCGGGCAGGTCGAGGGACCGGGCGTCGTGGGGGTCGCCGGGGCGGGGGGCGTCGGACCGATAGAGCACCCCGCGCCGTACCCGGTAGCCGTCCGTCGTGCGGAGACCGCCGAGATCGCGCAGGTTCGCCGGGCGCCGGGTCGCCGCGCCGGAGAGGAATGCCGTCACCCGACCAGGGTGGGTGATCTCGCCGTGGCCGCGCCGGGGGGGGGCGTGACCAGGGGCATCGGTGGCGTCGGTCACCCGGACCCGGCGCACGCGTCGCGTCGGGACATGGCACACTGGTCGATCGACGGCCGTAGGCGATGACGCACGGCCGCGAGCCCCGGAGGTCTGGGTTCACCGGCACATCATCTGGATCGAGATGCCGCACGCGGGCCTGGCGGGCTGGGAGAGCGGGCGAGAGCCGCCCGACGACACAGCGCACCCCCTGCGCACGCCATTTGAGGACCGAGTGACCATTCTGCTGGACCAGCACCCCGACCTGAACGACTCCGGAGACGAGATCACCACTTCCGCCGCCATGACGGACACCGACACCGCCGAGCTCGACACCGAGGTCGCCGCCACCCCCGATGCGACCGCCGTCGAGGAGCACACCTCCTCGGACGAGGTCGCCGAGGACGAGCGCACCGAGGACCGTACCGACGAGCCCGTCGACGACACCCCCGCCGGCCCGACCTTCGCCGACCTGGGCCTCGCGCCCCAGCTGCTCGACACCCTCGAGAAGCTGGGCTACGCCTCGCCGAGCCCGATCCAGGCCGCCGCGATCGGCCCGCTCATCGCCGGGCGCGACCTGCTGGGCCAGGCCGCCACCGGTACCGGCAAGACCGCCGCGTTCTCGCTGCCGATGCTGCAGCGCCTCGCCGACGGCCGCACCTCCCGCTCCCGCGGCGCCAAGCCCTTCGGCCTGGTGCTCGCCCCGACCCGTGAGCTGGCCATGCAGGTCGGCGACGCGGTCTCCAAGTACGGCGCCGCGCTCGGTGCCTCGGTCGCCTGCGTCTACGGCGGCGCGCCCATCGGCCCGCAGCTGGGCCAGCTCCGTCGCGGCGTCGACATCGTCGTCGCCACCCCGGGCCGGGCGATCGACCTGGTCAACCGCGGTGCGCTCGCGCTGGACGCGATCGAGGTCGCCGTCCTGGACGAGGCCGACGAGATGCTCGACATGGGTTTCGTCGAGGACATCGAGACGATCCTCGGCGCCACGCCGCGGGGCCGCCAGACCGTGCTGTTCTCCGCGACCATGCCGGGCCGCATCCAGAGCCTCGCGCGGACCCACCTGAGCGACCCGGCCGACATCCGGATCAAGAAGGAGGCCACGCCCGAGGGCGAGGCCCCGCGGGTCCGCCAGACCGCCTACCACGTGCCGCGCAGCCACGTCACCGTCGCGCTGGGCCGGGTGCTCGAGATGGAGCAGCCGACCGCGGCGATCGTGTTCTGCCGCACCCGCGCCGACGTCGACGCCGTCACCGAGACGCTGACCGCGCGCGGGCTGCGCGCCGAGGCGCTGCACGGCGGCATGGACCAGGAGCACCGCACCCGGGTCGTCGAGCGCCTGCGCGCCGGCCGCACCGAGCTGCTGGTCGCCACCGACGTCGCGGCCCGTGGTCTCGACATCGACTCGCTGACCCACGTGGTCAACCACGACGTCCCGTCGTCGCCGGAGTCCTACGTGCACCGCATCGGCCGGGTCGGCCGCGCGGGCCGAGAGGGCGTCGCGATCACCCTGGTCACCCCGGGGTCGGTGCGTCACCTGCGCAACATCGAGCGCCTCATCGGCGCGTCGGTGCCCAGCGCGCCGGTGCCCTCGCCGGAGGACCTGCGCACCGTGCGGCTCGCCCGCACCGCGCTGGCCCTGCGCGAGCAGGCCGGTCAGGACGCCGACACCCCGCCGCAGGACGGTGTGGAGCAGCTCGTCGTCGAGCTGGCCCGCGACCACGACCTCGCCTCGATCGCCGCCGCGGCGATCCGGATCGCCCGCGCCGGCAACTCGGTGCCGGACGACGAGATCGAGATCCCGCAGGTCCGCTCGCGCGGTGGCCGCGACAGCGGCCCCGGTGACCGTGGCCCGCGCCGCGACCGCGACGGTCGTCCGACCGGTGCCCGCGGTCAGGGTGCCCGTCCGCCGAAGGCCGGTGCGACCCGCCTGTTCGTCTCGGCGGGCCGTGCCTCGGGTGTGCGCCCGCAGGACATCGTGGGTGCGCTGGCGAACGAGTCCCGGCTGTCCGGCCGCGACATCGGCGCCATCCAGATCCACGAGCGCCACTCGCTGGTCGAGGTGCCCGAGCACGCCGCGGACGACGTGCTGCGCTCGCTGCGCGGTGCGACGACGCTGAAGGGCCGCAAGGCCAACGTACGTCGCGACCGGGACAACGCCGGCGCCCGCTAGACCCGGTACACACGACAGGGGCCCCGCGCGATCCGCGCGGGGCCCCTGTCGTCGGTGGGGGAGGGCCAGCCGCCTCGGCCCGGCCACCGTGGCGGAGCGTGCCGAGGAAGACCGTCGCGTCCTGGTCCCGCATCGTCAGGCAGCCCGCGGACCCGGAGTCGCCCCCCGTGGAAGGCGATGCCGCCGGGCCTGCACCGGCGATCTGCGGGAGGATCGGCCCGTCCCGACCACCGGAGTCCGGCCGAGGAGCGCGCATGACCACCACCAGTTCCCGCAAGCCCCGCAGCCACCAGGTCACCGACGGCATCGGTGCCACCGCCGCCCGCAGCATGCTGCGCGCGGTCGGCATGCGCGACGACGACTTCGCCAAGCCCCAGATCGGCATCGCCTCGTCCTGGAACGAGATCACCCCGTGCAACCTGTCGCTGCAACGGCTCGCGACCGCGGCGAAGGAGGGCGTGCACACCGCGGGTGGCTACCCGCTGGAGTTCGGCACGATCTCGGTCTCCGACGCCATCTCCATGGGACACCGGGGCATGCACTACTCGCTGGTGAGCCGGGAGATCATCGCCGACTCGGTGGAGACCGTCGTCGAGGCCGAGCGGCTCGACGGGACGGTGCTCCTGGCGGGCTGCGACAAGTCGCTGCCCGGGATGCTGATGGCCGCGGCCCGGCTGGACCTCGCCGGGGTGTTCGTCTACGCCGGATCGATCATGCCGGGCCGGGTCGGCGACCGGGAGGTCAACATCGGTGACGCCTTCGAGGGCATCGGCGCCTGCGCCCGCGGCCTGATCACCCCCGACGAGCTCGACACCCTGGAACGCGCGATGTGCCCGGGGGAGGGGGCGTGCGGCGGCTTCTACACCGCGAACACGATGGCCGCGGCGGCCGAGGCGCTCGGGATGGCGCTGCCCGGCTCGGCCAGCCCGCCCGCGGTGGACCGGCGCCGCGACGGCGTCGCCAGGGCCTCCGGCGAGGCCGCGGTCGGGATGATCGCGAAGGGGCTGACCGCGCGGTCGATCCTGACCCGCGAGGCCTTCGAGAACGCGATCGCCGTCGTCATGGCCTTCGGCGGGTCCACCAACGCGGTGCTGCACCTGCTCGCCATCGCCCGCGAGGCCGAGGTGCCGCTGACCCTGGACGACTTCAACACCGTCGGCGACCGGATTCCGCACCTGGCCGACGTCAAGCCGTTCGGGCGGCACCTGATGTACGCCGTCGACCAGGTCGGAGGCGTGCCGGTGGTGATGAAGGCCCTGCTCGACGCCGGCCTCATCCACGGCGACGCCCGCACCGTCACCGGCGGCACGGTCGCGGAGAACCTCGCCGAGCTCGACCCGCCCGGCCTCGACGGCTCGGTCATCCACGACCTCGCGAACCCGATCCACCCCACCGGCGGGCTCACGATCCTGCGCGGCTCGCTCGCCCCCGACGGCGCGGTGGTCAAGTCCGCCGGGTTCGACGCCACCACCTTCACCGGCACCGCCCGCGTCTTCGACGGCGAGCAGGGCGCGCTCGACGCCGTCGACGCCGGGGAGATCGGGCCCGGCACGATCGTCCTGATCCGCTACGAGGGCCCCCGCGGCGGACCCGGGATGCGGGAGATGCTGGCCGTCACCGGGCGGATCAAGGGCGCTGGCCTCGGCAAGGAGGTCCTGCTGGTCACCGACGGCCGCTTCTCCGGGGCGACGACCGGGCTGTGCGTCGGGCACGTCGCGCCCGAGGCCGCCGACGGCGGACCGATCGCGCTGGTCCACGACGGGGACACGATCACCCTGGACATGAAGGCCCGCACGATCGACATCGGCGTCGAGCCCGCCGAGCTGGAGCGGCGTCGCGCGGGGTGGACGTGCCCCGAGCCGACGAACCGGCGCGGGGTGCTCGGCAAGTACGCGAAGCTCGTCTCCTCGGCGGCCGACGGGGCGGTCTGCGGCTGACCCGCGCGAGCGCCGTCGCGACCCGGCCGACATCGCGCCGACACGGGTTCGCAACATCGGTGACGGACGCTGGTGGGGATGAGCACCGATGCCGGGACCGTGAACGGCCTCTACCGGGTACGGGTGCGGCTGCCCGACGAACCGGGCGCCCTGGCCCGCCTCACCGCGGCCCTGGCCGCGGTGGACTGCAACATCCTCGCCCTGTCGGTGCACGGCCAGGATGCCCACTCGGTCGTCGACGAGCTGCTGGTGTCGGGGCCGTGCAGCGTCGGGGAGCTGTCGGTCGCGATCTGCGACGCGGTCACCGGCGGCGGGGTCATGGTGCTGCCGGCCGACCCGCACGACCTGGTCGACCCGCCGACCCGGGCGCTCGACCTGGTCGCGGCGGGCCGGACGGCGGCCGACGGCGTCGCGGCGCTGCTCGGCGCCGCGTCGGTCCGCACCCCGGGCCCGGACGACCCCGGGGCCCGCGACGAGCACGACATCGAGCTGCGCGCCGCCGACGGCACCCGGATCGTCGCCCGCCGGGCGGCGCCGTTCACCGTGACCGAGGTCGCCAGGGCCGAGGCGTTCCTGCGGGCGGTCGCCACGCGTCCCGAGTCCGACCCGCGCGGCCGGCCGACGGCCTGACGGCACGACGGCGCTGCGGCATGGCGGCGCTGCGGCACGGCGGCACGGCGCACGCTCCCGGTCGGGCACCGCGCTCGGCGACGTGCCGACACCGGTCGGCGCCGACGGTCGCCGCGCACGCTTGTGACCGCGTCCGCGGCGCTGCCATCCTGCGCGCAGGACATCCGAGAACTGGGCACGACCTCCACACCGCCCACGGCGGGACGGAACGCACGGCCTCCGGCGGCGTCCTCATCATCGTGAAACACAGGTGACCCGCCGCCGCAACCCACGACGGCGATCGTCATCGGCGTGGAGGCCGGCATGGACGAGCAGCAGCAGGGGACGCCGCGGTGCGGCGTCGGGGTGGTCGTGCCCTACGACTTCGCGCTGGACCACGAGATGTGGCGCTGGGTCCCCGAGGGGGCGACGCTGCACCTCACGCGCACCCCGTTCGTCGAGACCCCGGCCGACGCCGGACAGGCCCGGCTGATCTCGGACCCGGCCATGGTGCGGACCGCGGTGCGCGAGGTGCTGACACCCGGGCCCGGCGTCGTCGCGTACTCGTGCACCTCGGGCAGCTTCGTCGACGGCGCCGCGGGGGAGCGGGCACTGCGTGCCGCGGTCCTCGACGCGGGCGCCCCGGCGGCGGTCACCACGGCCGGAGCGCTCGTCACGGCCTGCGCCGAGCTGGGCGTGACCCGGCTCGCCGTCGCCACGCCCTACGTCGACGACCTCACCGACCTGCTCGCCGGTTTCCTCGCCGAGCACGGCGTCGCCACCGTCGCCCGGCACGGCCTGGGCCTGCTCGGCGGGATCTGGCAGGTCCGCGCCGACGACGTCGCCGCCGCCGTGCGTGCCGCCGACCACCCCGACGCGCAGGCGGTGTTCGTCTCGTGCACCAACCTCGCCACCTACGACGCCGTCGCCGGCCTCGAACGCGAGCTCGGCAAGCCCGTCCTCACCGCGAACCAGGTGACGGTGTGGGCCGCGCTGCGCGCGGTCGGTCGTGACGCCGACGGGCCGGGGCAGACGCTCGTCGAGGGGCGCCCCGCCGTCGCGGCGCCGTCGGAGCCCCCGGTGCCGTCGGAGGCCCCGGCGCTGCCGGAGCCGACGGTGCTGCGGGTGGTCGGGGCACCGGAGCTGCACAAGGTCCGGGTCCGGCTGCCCGACGAGTCCGGGGCGCTGGCGCGGCTCACCGCGGCCGTCGCCGAGGTCGGCGGCAACATCCTGTCCCTGTCGGTGCACGCCCAGGACGCGGGGTCGGTGGTCGACGAGATGCTGGTCGGCGGCCCGGTCACCGCCGAGCGGCTCTCCCGGGTGATCCGGCGACGGCTGCGCGGCTCCGCCCCGGACACGGTGCGGGTCACCCCGGCCGACCCGCACGAGCTCGTCGACACCCCCACCCGGGCGCGCGACCTCGTCGCGGCGTCCCGCACCCCGGACGGGCTGCGCGAGGCCCTCGCCGCCCTGCTGCACGCCGACGACGTCGTCGCCGGCCCGGCGACCGGAACCCACGTGCTGGAGCTGACCGGTCCGGACGGCACCCCGCTCGTCGCGCGCCGGGGCTGGGCGCCGTTCACCGTCACCGAGCGGGCCCGGGCCGAGGCGTTCCTGCGCGCGGGCGCGGCGGGCCCGGTCGGTGAGCTGCTCCTCGACGACGGTGACGCGCTCACCGCGACCCCGGCGACCGGTGCCGAGACCGCCGAGCTCGCGACGCTGCTGCGCACCTGCGTCGCGGGGTCGCCGGAGGCCGGGACCAGCTGGACCGACGCCGACCTGCGCTCGGTGCTGCTGCCACCCAGCGGGCGCTGCCTGCTGCTGCGCTCGCGGGCGGGAGACCTCGTCGCCGTCGCTGCGCGGCTCACCGCGCCGGACACCGGTGCCGAGACCGTCGTGGTGGTGCACCCGCTGCACCGCCGCCGCGGACTGGGCCGGTGGCTGCGGCGGCGGCTCGCCGCCGGCGTCCCCGTCTAGCCTGTCGGGGTGTCCGACGACCGCACGCTCGACCCCGGGAACCTGCCCGACGACTGGGACTCCTGGAAGGACCGCGTCGACCTCACCGACTACGACCGGAAGTGGGCGGCGATGGCCGCGGCGGGGGAGAACCCGCACGGCGAGGCCGATCTGGTCACCGCGCTGTGCGGCGACGGCCCCGTGCTCGACGGCGGCTGCGGCACCGGCCGCGTCGCGATCGAGCTGGACCGGCGCGGGATCGCCGTCACCGGCGTCGACCCCGACCCGGACATGATCGCCGCGGCCCGGGCCAAGGCGCCCGCGCTGCGCTGGGTCGCCACCGGTCTGGAGCGCCTCGACCTGCCGGACCGGTTCGCGCTGGTGGTGCTCGCGGGCAACGTGATCCCATACGCGAGCGACCGTGCCGGAGTGGTCGCCGGGTGCGCGGCGCACCTGCGCGCCGGCGGGCTGCTGCTCGCCGGGTTCGCGACGCAGCCGGGCTGGCCGACCCCCGACGACCACGACGCGTGGTGCGCCGCCGCCGGGCTCGTGCCGGTCGCGCGCTGGGCCACCTGGGACCGCGAGCCGTGGTCGGGGGGCGACTACGTCGTCGCGCTGCACCGGCGCGACTGAACGCGACTGAACCCCGTCGGCCGCCCGGCCGGCCCCGCTCAGCCGGGCACCCGGGCGAGGATCTCGCCGTGCGGGATCACCAGCCAGCCGTCCGGGTGCGCGGCCCACTCCCGCCACGCCGCCGAGATGTCCGCCAGCTCGGGCTCCTCGGCCAGCCCGCGGTCGACGGCCATCCGGCCGACCCCGGTGTGGATGCGGTCGGCCCACATCCCGCCCCAGGCGGCGCGGGCCCGCGGGGTCGCGTGGCACCAGACCGACGCCGACGGTGTCACCTCGCTGAACCCGGCCGCGTGCGCCCAGCCGAGCAGCCGCCGTCCGGCGTCGGGCTCGGCGTCGTTGCCGCGGGCGACGGCCCGGTACAGCTCCAGCCAGCGGTCCAGGCGCGGGTCGTGCGGCCACCAGTGGAACCCGGCGTAGTCGGCGTCGCGGGCGGCGACCAGTCCGCCGGGGCGGGCGACCCGGCCCATCTCCCGCAGCACCGCGACCGGGTCGGACACGTGCTGGAGCACCTGGTGGGCGTGCACGACGTCCCAGGTGTCGTCCGGGTCGGACAGGGCGTAGCCGTCGTCGACGGCGAACTCCACGTCCAGGCCGCGGGCGGCGGCACCGGCGCGGGCCTGCTCCAGGGGGCCGGGCACCACCTCGACGCCGCGCACCCGGCCGGGCGCGACCCGCTCGGCGAGGTCGGCGGTGATGCTGCCGGGGCCGCAACCGACGTCGAGCAGGCTGGTGCCGGGCGCGAGCCGGTCCAGCAGGTAGGCGCACGAGTCCTGCGCGGTGCGGGCCGCGTGCGACCGGACGACGACGCCCGGATGACCGTGGGTGTAGGTGTCGCGGGGCACGGGGGTCAGCCTGGCACGCCGTCAGCCGGCCCGGCGCTCGGCCGGCGGTCTGCTCGGTCGGGCGGGCCGCTCGGTCCGGCGCGCCGCTCGGCCGGGCGGGCCGCTCGGTCCGGCACCCGGCGGATCCGGATCGGGCCCTTCGCCATCGACGGGTCCACCACCCGGCCGGACTGCAGGATCTCCACCCGCCCGGCGTCGACGAGACGGTGCGCGGCCGTCCGCGCCGGTTCCATGAGGTCGCGCCAGCCGTCGGGGTCGACGGCGCGGGCCGTCTCGGACGGGCAGATCGTCGCCCCGCTCCTGCGCCGGTCGAGGAGCCCGGTGATCGCCGACTCCAGCTCGGTGTCGACCGGACGGCCCTTCCGCCGGTGCCGGTCCCGGGAGTGGTCGCTGCCCTGGTCCCCGTCGTCGGCCCCCGTCGTCTCCTCCACGACCACCATGGTCGTCGCGCCCGCGGCGCTCCGCTCGCCGAGCGTCGTCGGGCGCCCGGTTGGCGGAGCGGGGCGCGGGTGCGGCCGTCGGACCGGGGGCCTCAGCTGCGGGCGAGCACGGCCGCGTCGAGGGCCTCGCGCATGGCGGCCTCCGGGCCGGGGCGCCCGGTCATGAGCTCGACCTGCGCGACCGCCTGCTGCAGCAGCATCTCCAGACCGGAGACGATCCGCGCGCCGGCCGCCGCCGCGCCGCCCGCGACGACCGTCGGCCACGGCGCGTAGACCGCGTCGAGCAGCACGGTCCCCGGCCGCCAGCGGGCGCCGGCCAGGGCGTCGGCCGCCCCCGCCGGGAGCGTGGAGACGACCGCGTCGGCGCCCTCGAGCAGCCGCGCCGCGGCGGGGGGATCGGTCAGCACCGCGTGCACCGTCACCTCGGTGCCGAGCCGCTCGGCGGTCCCGCGCAGCGCGGAGGCCCGCCCGGCGTCGCGGACCAGCACGTCGACGGCGTCGACCTCCATGTCGTGCAGCGCGGCGACGGCGGCCTGCGCGGTCCCGCCCGCCCCGAGCACGACGGCGCGCCCGCCGCCGGCACCCGCGGCGCGCAGCGAGCGCGCGATCCCGGTGACGTCGGTGTTGTGCGCCGTCGCGCCGGTGCCCTCGAAGACCAGGGTGTTGCCGGCGCCGATCGCGGCCGCCCCCGGCGCGACGTGGTCGGCGACGTCGAGCAGCACCCGCTTGAGCGGCATCGTCAGCGACAGTCCGGCCCACTCCGGGCCGAGCCCGGCGACGAACCCGGCCAGGCCCGCCTCGTCGACCTCGTACCGGTCGTAGTGCCAGCCGGCCAGCCCGAGTGCGGTGTAGGCGGCGTTGTGCAGCGCCGGGGACAGCGAATGGGCGATCGGGGAACCCAGGACGGCGGCGCGGCGGACGGGGGACGTGCTCATCCGGGCAGTATCCCGCGGCGGCTCAGACCGCCCGCGACGGCTCCCGCTGCGCGGCCGCCACGGTGCGCCGGGTCCGCGCCCAGCTCCACCAGCCGTGCACGACCAGCCCGGCGAACACGACGTAGACCGCGGCGGAGAACCACAGCCCCGAGGCCAGCTGCAACGGCACGCCGACGGCGTCGACCAGCAGCCAGATCACCCAGAACTCGACGAACCGCAGAGCCTGGGCGAGGAACGCGACCGCGGTGCCGACGAAGATCGCGGCATCCGGCCAGGGCGCCCAGCTGGCGTCGAGCGCGTCGAGGACCAGCGCCATGACGACGGTGCCGCCGACGAGCAGCCCGGTCAGCCCGAGCCGCTGGGCGGTGCTCGCCTGGCGCACGGCGAGCCCGTAGACCGGGTCGCGCCTGCGCAGCCACGCGACGAGCCCGAACACCGAGATGGCCAGCACGATGACCTGCCGGAACGCGAGCCCGCCCAGGTGGGCCGAGGCGTAGACGGTGAACAGCAGCACGCAGGCCGCCATCTGCACCGGCCAGGTCGCGAGGCTGCGCCGGCGCGCCAGGAAGACCACGGCGATGGCGCCGATCTGCCCGACGAGCTCGGCCCACGACACGAACTGCCCGAACGCGGTCAGCCCGTGGTGCAGCAGGAGGTCCACGACGGTCCCCTTCCCGGAGCGCGGCGGGCACGCCCCGTGACAGCACACAACGACGGCGCCGTCCCCGCCCATCCCCACCCGGGCCGGTGTGAGCGGACCCACACCACCCTCGGTCGAGCGGGTCTCCCCGTCCGACCCCACGGCGACGACGCTCCGCCCCCGGGTGGGAGGCTGCACCGTGTGGGTGGTTCGGAACGCACGGTCCTGGTCCTGGGTGGTCGCAGCGAGATCGGGCTGGAGGTCGCCGAACGGCTCGCCGCCGGCGACACCGACACGGTCGTGCTGGCCGCCCGCCGCCCCGACGAGCTGACCACCGAGGCGGCCCGGGTGCGGGCCGCGGGCGCCGCGGTGGACACCGTCGCCTTCGACGCCGACGACCTCGCCCGCCACCGCCCGCTGCTCGACGAGGTGACCGCCCGGCACGGGCGGATCGACGTCGCCGTCGTCGCGTTCGGGATCCTCGGCGACCAGGCCCGTGCCGAGACCGACGCCGCGCACGCCGCCGCGATCGTGCACACCGACTACCTCGCCCAGGTCCACCTGCTCACCGAGCTGGCCCAGGTGCTGCGCGCGCAGGGGAGCGGGACGCTGGTCGTCTACTCCTCGGTGGCCGGGGTCCGGGTGCGGCGCGCCAACTACGTCTACGGCAGCGCCAAGGCCGGGCTCGACGGGTTCGCCTCCGGCCTGGCCGACGCGTTGCACGGCACCGGGGTGCGGCTGGTGCTGATCCGCCCGGGGTTCGTCGTCGGCCGGATGACCGAGGGCATGAGCCCGGCGCCGCTGTCGTCGACGCCCGCGCAGGTCGCCGACGCCACGGTGCGCGCGGTCCGGCGCGGTCGGGGCAACGCCGACGTCTGGGTGCCCGGCACGCTGCGGCTGCTGTTCCTCGGGCTGCGGCTGCTGCCCCGCGCCGTCTGGCGGCGGATGCCCCGTTAGCGACACGATCTACAGGTGAATGGTGTCCCGCGATCTGCGTGTGGCACTTCCCCTGGAGTGGCCTGGCTCATATCGTCGCGTGCGCATCCCGTTGGACGACGAAGTCTGAGGAGAACCACCGTGGGACACACCCGTGGAGCAATCGTCCGGAGCGCTCCGGGCAAGTACGAGGTCGTCGACCTCGAACTCGACGAGCCGCGCGCCGGCGAGATCGAGGTGAAGATGGTCGCGTCGGGCCTGTGCCACTCCGACGACCACATCGCCACCGGCGACATCCCGGTCGGCACCTACCCGTTCGCCGGCGGCCACGAGGGCTCCGGCATCGTCACTCGCGCCGGGGCGAACAAGAAGGGCCTCAAGGAGGGCGACCACGTCGTCTTCTCGTTCCTGCCGTCCTGCGGGCACTGTCGCTGGTGCGCCAGCGGCATGCAGAACCTGTGCGACCTCGGCGCGGGGCTGCTCGCCGGCACCCGCTGGGAGGAGAACACCACCCGCCTGCGGCTGGCCGACGACGGCACCCCGGTCGGCCAGATGTGCGGCATCTCGACCTTCTGCGAGACCACGCTGGTCTCGGAGGACTCCTGCGTGAAGGTCCCCGACGACATCCCGCTGGAGGTCGCCTGCCTGGTCGGCTGCGGCGTCGGCACCGGCTGGGGCTCCGCGGTCAACGCCGGCGGCGTGCAGCCGGGGCACACCACGATCGTCATGGGCATCGGCGGCATCGGCATCAACGCGGTCCAGGGCGCCTCGCACGCCGGCGCGGCGAACATCATCGCCGTCGACCCGGTCGCGCTGAAGCGGGAGAAGGCCCAGGAGCTCGGCGCCACGCACGCGGTGGAGACGATGGAGGAGGCCACCGAGATCGCGAAGCAGTTCACCAACGGTCAGGGCGCCGACCAGACCGTCGTGACCGTCGGCGTCGTGAAGCCCGACCACATCGGGCAGGCGATGGCGTCGATCCGCAAGGCGGGCACCGTCGTCGTCACCGCGCTGGGGGACATCAACTCGACCGAGCCGCTGCCGGTGTCGCTGGCCGACGTCACCCTGTTCCAGAAGCGCATCCAGGGTGCGATGTTCGGCATGTCCAACCCGAACTGGGACATCCTGCGCCAGCTGGAGCTCTACCGGGCCGGCGCGCTGAAGCTCGACGAGCTGGTCACCACCACCTACACCCTGGACCAGGTCGCCACCGCCTACGAGGACATGCACGCCGGTAAGAACATCCGCGGCGTCATCCGCTACTGATGGGGGCATGACGTTCGTCCTCGACGGCCACAACGACCTCCCCTGGGCCCTGCGCGAGTTGTCCGGGGGTGACCCGGCCGCCGAGCCGGACGTCGCCGCCAGCGACCGACGGCTGCACACCGACCTGCCCCGGCTGCGTGCCGGGCGGGTCGGTGCGCAGTTCTGGTCGGTGTACGTGCCGGGCGAGCTGGGCCACGACGAGGCGGTGACCGCCGTCCTCGACCAGGTCGACCGGGTGCGACGGCTGCTCGCCGCCCATCCGGACGCCCTGGCGTTCGCCGACACCGCCGACGACGTCGACGCCGTCGTCGGATCCGGGCGGGTCGCCTCCCTGATGGGGGCCGAGGGCGGGCACTGCATCGCCGACTCGCTCGCCGTGCTGCGGGTCCTGCGCGGGCTCGGGGTCCGCTACCTCACCCTGACCCACAACCTGAACAACAACTGGGCCGACTCGGCCACCGACACGCCCCGCCACGACGGGCTCTCGCCGTTCGGCCGCGATGTCGTCGCCGAGATGAACCGCATCGGCATGATCGTCGACCTGTCGCACGTCGCACCGTCGACGATGCACCAGGCCCTCGCCGTCCGCACCCGGCCGGTGCTGTTCACCCACTCCGGTGCCCGCGCGGTCACCGACCACCCGCGCAACGTGCCCGCGGACGTGCTGGAGGCGCTGCCCGGCAACGGCGGCGTGGTCATGGCGACGTTCGTGCCCCGCTTCGTCTCCGCGGCGGTCACCGGCTGGGACACCCGGCTGCGCGAGGCCATGGCCGCGGCCGGTGTCGACCACCGCGACCTCGGCGCCCGCGACCGGTTCGTCGCGACCTGGGACGGTCCGCCCGCGCCGCGCGCGACCCTCGCCGACGTCGTCGCCCACGTCGAGCACCTCCGCGAGGCCGCCGGGATCGACCACGTCGGCATCGGCGGCGACTTCGACGGGACCTCCGAGCTCCCCGACGAGCTCTCCGACGTCTCGACCTACCCGCGGCTGCTCGACGCGCTCGCCGACCGCGGGTGGAGCGCCGACGACCTGGCCAAGCTCGCGCACCGCAACGCCCTGCGGGTGCTGCGCGACGCCGACGCCTGACCGCCGCGCCGGCGGCGGCAGGCCTGGGTCAGGGCGTGCCGCCGCCGGGGCGCGCCGACGCGAGCGCCGCGGCGGCGGAGGCGGCGATGCGCAGCGACCCGATCGCGGTCGGGTGGAACGGGTCCGGGGTGGCGAGCCCCATGATGTCCGGCGGCATCCGGTCGCGGTCCGGGGCGCACAGCGGCGCCAGGGCCGGCGCGGCGGTGGCGAACCCGAAGCGGGCGGCGCCGTCGGTCAGCACGTCGTTGAGACGGCGGTTCCGCTCGGCGAGGAGGTCGAGCTTGGCCTGGTCCAGGCCCGGGGTGCCGGCCGGTCCGCGCATGTCGGCGCACGTCGGGTCGAACCGGGCCGGGAACGGGTCGTAGGACAGGGTGACCACCACCCGCGGGCGGCCCGGCAGCGTGTCGAGGTCGGTGAACAGGGCGCCGACGTCGCGGGCGAACCCGGCCAGCCGGGACTCGAACTCGCCGTCGGAGAGCCGGTCGTCGCAGGTGGCGAGGCCATAGCAGTACAGCAGGAAGTCCGACCAGGCCAGGTCGTTCGGGCCGACCGCGACGACCACCCACTGCAGGTTCCGGACCTGCTTGAGCCGCCCGACCTGCGGGTCGACGGTGACGCCCTCGCGCAGCTGCGGCCCCCGCAGCCCGGCCGCGACGCCCGCCCCGGCGCAGGCCAGGTTGAGCACGTCCTCGCCACGCAGCCGGGCGAGCTCGGCGGCGAGGGAGTCGGTGCTGCGCCCGCAGGCGCGGTCCTCCGGGGTGACGGTGCCGTCCTCGCCGCGCAGCGCAGGACCGCCGATCCGGGCCGCGCGGGAGTCCCCGATCACCGCGCCCGCGACCCCGGTCACCGCGGGCCCGACCGGTGACGGGGTGACCGTCGCCGCCCCGACGAGGTCGGTCAGCGAGGTGACCCGGCCCAGGCCGGTCAGGGTGCCGTGCAGCGCGGCGACCCCGGCACCCGCCCACAGCAGCACCGAGGCCGTCACCGCGACGACGGTCATTCGCCCGATCGGCCCGGCCAGGTCGTCCCAGTGCACCGGCCGGTACCGGCGGGCGCGGGTCCGGTGCAGCGCCATCAGCAGCCGCGCGGTCGCCATCAGCCCGCTGCCCAACAGCGCGACCAGCACGATGCCGGTGGCGCCCCACAGGTACCAGGTCACGAACCCCTCACCGAGGTCGCGGACCGCGTCACCGGCGCCGTCGACGGTGTGCGGGCCCAGGACCGGGCCGTTGTCGGCGGGCCGCTTCAACGGCCCGATCGACAGCCGCGGCCGGATCGGACCCCACACCTGCACGGTCGTGAGGTCGAACTCGGCGTTGCCGAGCTGGGCGATCTGCGCGGGCCCGGACAGCGTCAGCGGCGGCACCCTGGCGCCCACGCCGACGTCCTGGCCGAACACCTCGACGTGGTTCTCCGGGGTCAGCAGGATCACCAGCGGCACGCCGACGACGGCGATCAGCGCGAGCAGCAGCAGCGTGGGCAGCGACCGGGCCTCGCGCAGCAGCGCACGCGGCCAGGACCGGGACGTGGCACGGGTGGGCACCGTCAGCGGGCTCCGTACGGCGCGGTCGGGGCGGGCGCGGTCGGGATGGGCACGGCGCCATGGTGGCCCCGCGGCCGTACCGGAGTCACGGACGTCGTGGGGTGGCGTCGGACTCCCCGGCGCTCAGACCCCCGGCCGGGTGACCCGCAACCGCGGAGCGAGCCGTGCCGAGGTGACGGCGCCGGTGCCGTCCCGCTCGACGTCGTCGGCGAGGGCGTCCGCGTGCGCGACCAGACCGTCGAGGTCCAGCCCGGCCGGGACGGCGACGTCGAGCACCCGCCACAGCCGGACGCCCTCCGCGCCGCGACGCAGGAGCGCGACGGCGCCGCGGGCGTTGCCGCGCTGGGCGTGGGTCAGCCCGACCGCGAGCTGGGCCAGCGCCCGCCACAGTTCACGGGTGTCGTCGTCGGCGTCCTTCCAGGCGCCCTCCAGGACCTCGTGGGCGTGGAACGGCCGGCCCGAGTCGAGCAGGCGCTGGGCCTCGGTGACGGTCTCGGCGGGGGAGAGCGCCAGGTCCTCGGGCACCCGCTCGACGCCGGGGGCGCCGTGCGGGAGCGGACGCCCGGCGGCGTCGCGGGGGCGGGCGTTGCGGGCACGGCCCCGGCCGTCGCGGTCGCGGGAACGGGTCATGGCTGCGAGCGTGCCAGCTTCCCGGTTAGCGTGCGTCATGATCACCGAACTGTTCGACGTCCGTGGCAGAGTGGCCGTGGTCACCGGCGGCACCAGCGGCATCGGCCGCATGATCGCGGGCGGCCTCGCCGAGGCCGGGGCGCGGGTCTACGTGTCCAGCCGCAAGGCCGACGCCTGCGCGGGGACCGCCGCGGAGATCGGCGGCACCGGCATCGCCGCGGACCTGTCGTCGGAGGACGAGTGCGTCCGCCTGGCCGCCGAGGTCGGGGCGCGCGAGGAGCGGGTGCACCTGCTGGTCAACAACGCGGGCGCCACCTGGGGCGCGCCACTGGAGGAGTTCCCCGCGCACGCCTGGGACAAGGTGCTCGACCTCAACCTGAAGGCGCCGTTCTTCCTGACCCGGGCGTTCCTGCCGTTGCTGGAGGCCGCCGGGTCGGCCGACGACCCGGCCCGCGTGATCAACATCGGCAGCATCGACGGGCTGCGCGTGCCGGAGCTGCCGAACTACAGCTACTCGGCCAGCAAGGCCGGGGTGCACCAGCTGACCCGGGTGCTGGCCCGTGACCTCGCCGGGCGTGGGATCACCGTGAACGCCATCGCGCCGGGGCCGTTCCCGTCACGGATGATGCGCGCCACACTGGAGGCGGCGGGCGAACAGATCGCCGACTCCACCCCGCTCGGGCGCCTGGGGAAGCCGTCCGACGTCGTCGGGGCGACGCTGTTCCTGGCCGGGGCCGCCGGGTCCTACGTGACCGGCGCGGTGCTGCCGGTCGACGGGGGGATCTGGACGACGCGCTGAGCCGTGCCGCGGGTCGGCGGGGTCAGTGCTCGTGGGCGACGAGGGTGAGGGCCAGTTCCACGACCGCGGAGCCGTCGGGTCCTTCGGTGGGCCACACCGTCTGGCGCAGGGCGTCGGTGCCGTCGAACGGGTCGGGCAGCCCCGCGGCCTCGCGGGCGGACAGCTCGTGCATCAACGCGATCATCGCGGGGTGCGGCAGTCCGTGGCCGGTCGCGTCCTCCGGCCCCCGGTCCCAGCGTGCGACGAGCTCACGACGCCTCGGCAGGGTCCCGGTACGGACGGGCAGGTCCTCGACGGTCGTCGGCAGCCCCTGCGGAGCCGGTGCGGTGAGCGGCCAGCACAGCGTCACCAGGGCCGCGCCGTCGTCGCCCTCGGCCATCGCCGTCCACATCGGCTGCTGCGGCGACGCCCCGGCGTGCTCGAGCTCGGCGCGCAGTCGTCCGGCGGCCCGGGACAGCGCCGCGTCGGCCCCGGCGGTGGTCTCCGGATCGTCGGGTACGGGGACGCTCAGCTCGACGCCGGCCCAGTGCCGGGCGTCGACGTCCCGCTCGACGACCGGACCGGGGTCGGCGAACGCGTCGACGAAGACCTCCGCGGCGGCGAGGGCGGCGTCCTGTGCGGCTCGGGCCGCGGCCAGCTCGGAGCGGAACCCGGCCACCACCGCGCGGGCGTCGGCCGGGGAGGCCAGGGCGGCTCGGATCCGTTCCAGGGGCGTGTCCGCCGTGCGCAGGGCTGCGACGAGCACGGCGTCAGCGAGCTGTCCGTTGCCGTAGGAGCGGTGCCGGGTGAACGGGTCGACCCGGGTCGGCCTGATGAGGCCGCGCTCGTCGTAGTGCCGCAGGGCCTTGACCGTGAGGCCGGTGATCCGGGCGAACTCCCCGATGCTCAACATGGTCGCAGTGTGGGACCTCCCGTCGGGGGAGGAGCAAGCCTCACCCGGACTCCAGCGGCCCCAGCTCGGCGACGAACTCGTCGAGGAACCGGGCCCAGTCCCGCGCCGGGGCGGCGGGGCGCACGACGAACTTGGTCAGCCCGCCCTCGACGTGGCGGCGGATCTGCTCGGCGGCACCGTCCCACCCGCGGGCGACGAGCTGCTCGGGGTCGGCGTCGGGCCGCTGCTGGGCGGCCCGGTGCAGCGCCTGCTCGGCGGCGGCGTCGGACCCGTCGCCGGGCAGCACGACGGTGACGTTCGTGCCGTAGTGGTCGTCGTCGATCGCCCGGCCCGCGTCGCGGGCGGCGGCCTCGATCACGGTGCGGGCGCGGGCGGACTCGTCGGGGGTGAGGAAGCTGCCCAGCCAGCCGTCGGCGAGCCGGCCGACCCGGCGCAGCCCGACCTCGGCACGCCCGCCGAGCCACAGGTCGAGCGGGCGGGTCGGGCGTGGTGCGACCGACGCGTCGTCGAGGGTGAAGAACTCACCGTGGTGGGTCACCGTCTCCTCGGACACCAGCCGGCGCAGCACCACCAGGGACTCCTCGAACACCGCGGCCCGGGTGCCGGGGACGGGGAACAGCTGGCGTTCCGACGGCGTCGCCGCACGCAAGCCGAACGCCGGCAGGATCCGCTTCGGCGCCAGCACCGCCAGCGATGCGAGCTCGGCCGCGAGCAGCATCGGGTTGCGGCCGGGCAGGATCGTGACGCCGGTGCCGACCTTGAGGGTCCGGGTCCTGGCGGCCGCCCACGTGGTGCCGACCAGCGCGTCGACGCCGGGGGCGGAGACCAGGTCGGGCAGCCACAGCGAGTCGACGCCCGCGCGGTCGAGGGCGTCGACGAACTCGTCGAACTCCGAGCCCGGGTCGGTGGTGCGCAGCCCCACCGAGCCGACGCCGATGCGGACCTTGCCGTGCGGGGAGGCCACCACACCGGTCGACGGTACCCGCGTCAGCGGCCCCGGCGCGGGTCCCGACCGCTGTTGCCCAGCGCCCGGTCGAACGGCGGCGCGTCGGCCGGCACCGCGACGACCGGTCCGAACAACCCCTCCCGCGACGCCTCCTGACCGGGTGCGGACATGGCGCTGGTGAACTCCAGGACGGCGGCGACGGCGTCGTCGTCCGGGGTGAACGGGCGCCCGGTCGCGACGGCGAGGTCCCAGCCGTGCAGGACCAGCTCGTCGAGGGCGATGACCCCGGAGACGTCGGCCGGCAGGTCCAGCCCGCCCGCCGCGGTGAACCCCTCCCAGGCGGCCGGCTCGCGCCAGGCCTGCGCCAGCGCGTCGAGCCGGGCCGGGATCGCGGTGCGCCAGTCCGCGACGAGGTGCGCGGCATCGGCGCTCGGCGCGGTGCCCGCGGCCTCGGGGGACTTCTGCGCCGCGACCCGGAACGCCCACGCCAGACCGTGCAGGTGGTCGAGCAGGGCGGCGACGGACATGCCGTCGCACGGGGTCGGGTCGTGGAGCTGGTCGTCGCGGACACCCGTGACGACGTCGGCCACGGCGCGGGCTGTCGGGGCGAGATCGAGCACGGATGCCACCTCCGGTCGGGTCGGCGCCCCACGGACGGGGCCCCTGCCCACTCCGACCGGCCACGGCGCCGGATCTCATCGCGGGACGTGTATTTCGACACCCGGTAGAAGGTGGGGCGGGGACTACGGCAGAGTGGACGCCAGACGTCCCGCCCGACTGGAGGAAGCCCCCGTCATGAACGACCCGTCCCTCGTCGCCAAGGTCTTCCGTGCCGTGGCGATCGCCGAGGCGCTGTCCTGGACCGGTCTGCTGATCGGCATGTTCGTCAAGTGGGTGCTGGCCACCACCGAGGTCGGGGTGCAGGTCATGGGGCCGATCCACGGTGCGCTGTTCATCGCCTACGTGCTCGTCACGCTGTGGACCGCGCGGCTGTTCCGCTGGGACCTGCGCACCACGGTGATCGGGCTGCTCGCCAGCATCCCGCCGCTGACGACGATCTGGTTCGAGCGCCACACCGGGTCCACCGGCCGCCTCGACCCGGCCCGTGCCCGGGCCGTCGCCGGCTGAGGGCCTCCCGGATCCGCGCGCCGCTCTTGACTTTTGAGGTAAGCCTAGGCTAACTTCAGGACGTCGCTTCGTGGTGGGAGCGGCGCGTCAGTTCGGGAAACACGGCCCGGCCGCATCGACCACAGCGGCCGGGCCGTCCCGCGTTCCGGGGTCCGTGCGGGTGCCGTGTCGCCGGTGCCGTGTCGCCGGTGCTGCGGCCTCGGTCTTCACGTCCTCGGTGTCCACGTCCCCGGTGTCACGGCGCCCCCGGCGGGTACGGCGAGGTCACGAGCGTCGGCTCGGGCCTGCTCGCGCGCCACGGCACGGCCGGCTCGTCGGTCGTTCGGCAACGCTGCCGGGGGAATCCGGTGGAGGCCGTTGACAACATAGGTAAGCCTTGGCTAAGTTTCACGTGTCGCTTCGTGGTGGGAGCGGCGCGTCAGTTCGGGACGAGGGCCCGGTCGCTCGACCACGGCGACCGGGCCCTCACATTTCTCCGGCTCGGTCGTCGCCCGGGGCGGGCTTCCGGATCAACCACAGACGCAGCCCCAGCTCCGCACCCATGGCGATGGCGAGCACTACGACGTAGAAACCCGTGTCGGCGAGGTCGCCACCCACCCACCAGTGGGCGGCCCCGGCGACGATCACGAACAGCGGCAGCAGCAGCAGTGCGTGAAGGGTCTCCGCACGATCCCGCTCGGGTGTCACGTGCGTCCCGTACCGCCGTCGGCCGATCGCCCGCGCGACCAGCCACACGGCGAGCAGGGCTGCTACCAGTACGAGCACGGCACCGGACCAGGTCGCCCCCGATGCGTCCCGCAGTCCGAGCGGGCGGCCCAGCAGGGTGACCATGCCGAGCCCCCCGGCGACCACCACCGCCTGCAGCTCCAGGCAGCGCCGTCGCAGCTGCACCAGCTCCGCGCGCTCGTCGGTCTCGTTCCTGATCTGCTCCTGCGACGTGCGCAGGGCCGTCCACGGACTACGCATCCCGGCCTCCCGTCTGCGGTGCGTCATGTCGGGCACGGATCTCGTCGGTCTCCGCGGTGGGCAGCGCGAACAGCTGCTCCGCCCGGCTCCTCACGCGTCCGGGTGGGCCAGCGCCTCGTACACCGGCCGCAACGCGTCGGTCAGCCGCCCGCCGCCGGCCCGCAGCGGCGGCTCGGGAACCTGGTCCAGCACCGCACCCGGCCCGGTGTCCGGCGGACGCGGGGGAGCGGACCCGGGCGCTCCCTCCCAGAAGCGGTCCAGCAGGTCCGCCAGCGGCACCGGCCCGGCCGGTGCGGCCGGGCCGTCGGTGCGGTCGCGTTCGGCCCGCAACCGCTCCAGCAGCGCGTCCCGGTCTCGTCCACGCAGCGTGAGCAGGGTGAACGGGTCGGTGTCGCAGCGCTCGGCCAGCACGTAGAACACCGCGGCCAGGTGCTTGCACGGCACCGTGTGGTCCGGGCACGAGCAGTCCTGCGAGAGGTCGGCGCCCTCGGCCGGGAACAGCGACAGCCCCAGGCCGTCGAGCAGCTCCTCGATCTCCGGGGGCACGGTCCCCGCCAGCAGGGCCGCGGTGTACCAGGCGTCGGCGGCCAGGGCCTCCTCCACACGCCGCCACTCGGTCTTGTCCCAGACCCGCAGCCCGATCCGGACCCGGTAGGGCTGCGGCCGGGTGCCCTGGACGAGCGCGACCACCGCGCCCGCGTCGACGTCGAGCGACACGATCTGCCCCGACCGGGCGTAGCTGCGGCCACGCGAGAGCCGCCCGCCGACGCCGAGCCGCTCCAGCACGGCCAGGAACCGCCCCGACCACCAGGTCCGGGCGACCGCGCCCCTCGTCGCGTGGATCCGGATCCCGCCCTCGACACGGCGCGGCGGCCCACCGGTGAAGTCCTCCTGCGCCCAGAACGGCCGGTCACTCATCGCCGTCTCCGGTGTCCTCGTCGGGATCGGCCACCGCGTCGGAGCCGAGCGCGAACACCTCGCGCAGCTCGGCGGTCGACAGCGACGTCAGCCAGTCCTCCCCGCCGGTCACCACCATGTCCGACAGCGACCGCTTCGACGTGACCAGCTCCTCGATCCGCTCCTCGACCGTGCCCGGGCACACGAACCGGCGCACCTGCACCGCGCGCCGCTGCCCGATCCGGAACGCCCGGTCGGTGGCCTGGTCCTGGACCGCCGGGTTCCACCACCGGTCCAGGTGGATCACGTGGTTCGCCGCGGTGAGCGTGAGCCCGGTGCCGCCCGCGCGCAGCGACAGCAGGAACAGCTGCGGCCCCTCCCCGGACTGGAACCGGGCGACCATCTCGTCGCGCCGCTTCTTCGGGATGCCGCCGTGCAGGTAGAGCACCTCGGTGTCGAACCGCGCCGACAGGTGCGGGCGCAGCATGGCGGCGAACTCGGTGTACTGGGTGAACAGCAGCGCCCGGTCCCCGGCGGCGAGCACCGGCTCCAGGATCTCCTCCAGCCGGGCGACCTTGCCCGAGCGGTGCCGCCCG
Source organism: Pseudonocardia sp. Ae717_Ps2 (assembly GCF_001932475.1). Classification (NCBI taxonomy): domain Bacteria; kingdom Bacillati; phylum Actinomycetota; class Actinomycetes; order Pseudonocardiales; family Pseudonocardiaceae; genus Pseudonocardia; species Pseudonocardia sp. Ae717_Ps2. Next base: position 3,156,195 of record NZ_MCIS01000001.1, on the reverse strand, counting down.
CCGGCCCGGTGGATCGGGGACCCGTCGTGCAGCAGCTGGGCGGGGTGGTTGCAGACCTGTTTGAGCTTGGTCATCGCGGCCAGCACGTTGCCGCGGCGCTCGATGCCGTCGCTGTCCTCGATCTTCTCCATCATGTCGTCGACGACGGTCCGGTACAGCGATGCCTGCTCCTGGGTGAGCCGGTGGTCGGCCACGATCTCGATCTTCTCCGGCAGGTCGTCGATCACCGTGGGATCGGTCTTGACCCGCCGGAGCAGGTAGGGCCGGGTGATCCGGCGCAGCGTGCGGGCGGTCCCGGCGTCGCGGTGACGCTCGATCGGCACCGCGAACCGCTGCCGGAACACCTCCGGGACCCCGAGCACCCCCGGGTTGAGGAAGTCCATCACCGACCACAGCTCGGCCAGCCGGTTCTCCATCGGCGTGCCGGTCAGCGCGACCCGGTGGCCCGCGTCGAACGAGCGCATCGTGCGCGACGCCGCCGCGTGCGCGTTCTTGATCATCTGGGCCTCGTCGAGGACGAGCCGGTGGAACCGCCACGCCCGCAGGTCCTCCGCGTCGCGGGTCGCGGTCGCGTAGGTGGTGACGACGAGGTCCACCGCGCCGAGCCGGGCGTGCAGCGCGTCGCCGCGCGGACGGGCGGCACCGTGGTGGGCGTGCACCCGCAGGCCGGGGGCGAACGTCGCGGCCTCCCGCTGCCAGGTGCCGACCATCGACATCGGGCACACGATCAGGGTCGGGGCGCCGGTCGGCCCACCGGCGCGGTCGTGGGCCTCCAGGGCCAGCAGCTGCACGGTCTTGCCCAGCCCCATGTCGTCGGCCAGGCAGGCCCCCAGCCCCAGCGACGACAGGAACGCCAGCCACGCCACCCCGCGCTCCTGGTAGGGGCGCAGCGTCGCGGTGAACCCCGGCGGGGACGGCACCGGCGTCAGCGCCTGGTCGGCGGTGCCCTCCAGCAACGCCCCGAGGTGCCCGCGGGCGGACACGTCGGTCACCGGCAGCGGGGCGTCCGCGTCGCCGCGGGCCGCGGCCAGCACCTCCCCGACGGTGGGCGGCCGGTCCCGGTGGCGACGCAGGAAGTCCAGCCCCTGCGCCAGCGCCTCGGCGTCGACGGCGACCCAGCGCCCGCGCAGGCGGACCAGCGGTGCCTTCGCCGCCACCAGCGCGGCGATCTCGGACTCGCCCAGCTCCTCGTCACCGACGGCGAGCGACCACCGGAACTCCGCCAGCTCGTCGCGCCCCAGCCCGCCGCGGGTGATCACCCCCGGCGCAGGGGCCGACGACGCCGAGAGCCGCAGCCCCAGGGGCCGGCGCCCGTCCCAGCCGCGCGGCAGCGCCACCCCGAACCCGGCCGCCAGCAGCGCCGGCGCGTCCCGGGTGAGGAACCGGTGCGCGCCGGCGACGTCGAGCGGGAGGCCGGTCGGCCGGGCCCGGCGCAGCGCGGGCACCAGCCCGGGCAGCACCTGGGCGGCCCGCCCCAGCTCGGCCAGCAGCACGTCCTGCGCGCCGGCGACCAGGGCGTCGGCCTCGCCGGCCCACACCCCGGCCGCGTCGAACACCAGGCTCGGGTCCTCGGTGGAGCGCAGCGCGAAGTGCAGCTCCCACCGGGTGCCGTCACCGGTCTGGTCGTCGAGGTCCGGGCCGGGGTCCGCCGGGTCGTGCAGCGTGGACACCTCGGCGAGCCGGAACAGGGCGGTGGCGGCGCCGGGCTGCTCGCGACCGACGTCCTCCCACACCGACAGCGCCTCGCGCAGCGCCTGCAGCCCGGCCCCGGTCGCGGGCAGGTCGGCCGACGGCCCGGTCAGCGCGTGCAGCAACGCCGCCGGGGCGTCCGCGCGGGCGGGCAGCGGGAGCGGCATCGCGGCGCTGCGCCCCAGCCGCTCGCGGACCGCGGCGTCGGTGAACCGGGCCAGCGCGGCGTCGACCAGGGCGTCCGGGTCCTGCCCGGCGACGTCGCCCGGGCGCCGCTGCTCGGCCCGCGCGACCGGCGGCAGCCGCCGCACCAGGTCCGCGCGGGCCACCGCGTCGAGACCCTGGACGACCGGGCGCCAGCGTGCCGCGGGTCGCCCGGACTCGGTCAGCAGCACCGGCAGCACCCGGCCGCGCGCCGCGAGCTCCTCGGCGAGCCGGGCGAGGTCGGCGAGATGGGCGAACCCGGCGCCGTAGCGGACCTCGTCGGAGGGGTCGGTCAGCTCGGAGGGGTCGACGACCACCGCCGGCACCGTCCACGGCGCCAGCGTCGGCGTGGCCCGGCTCCGGGTACGTGGCCGGGAGCGGACCAGCCCGGGGGAGACCTGCGGGCCCGACGGCTGCGAGGGCAGCAGCACCGTCACCGACGCCGGCTTGCCCGGATGGATCGCGGCCAGCTCGTCCGACGGCACCGCGAACGGGTGCGGCCGCGCCGTGCGCAGCGACCGCCGGTCGGTGCGCGGGGTGCGCTCGCCGTCCTCCGCCCACAGCAGGACGCCGCGGGCGGGGGAGTGCAGGGCGTGGACGACGAACACACCCCCACGCTAGAGGCGACCCCCGACAGCGACCGCGTGCAGGAGTCCCGCTGCGGCCGCGCACGCCTCGTCGGTGATCACGTGCTCGTCGCCGTCGTCGATCCGCAGGTCCACCCGCGCACCTCCGGCGACCAGCAGCGACGCCGTCTCCTCCACCCGGTGCGCCGGTACCCACGGGTCGTGCGAGATCGACCGCAGCACCGCGGGCGTCGGGGCCAGCGAGCCGCCCGGCGGCGCCGGGACCGGGTCCGGCCCGACGAAGCCGCCGGTGAACAGCACCAGCCCGGCGCACGGGCGCGGGTCGCGCACCAGCAGGTGGTGCGCGGCCAGGCAGGCGCCCTGGGAGAACCCCCACAGCACGACCCGGTCCCGGCCGACACCGTCGTCCGCCAGCCGGGCCAGCCGGTCGTCGACGACGTCGAGCGCGCGCAGCAGGGCGTCCCGGTTCTCGTCGAACGGCTCCAGGAACGGCTTCGGGTACCAGCTGCCGCCCGGTGCCGCCAGCGCGACGAACCGGGCGGGCACGTCCCCGAACCGGGCCGCGGTGGCCCGCATGTCGTCGGGGTCGCGGCCCCGCCCGTGCAGGGCGAGCACGACCAGCGGCGCGTCCGGGTCCCCCCAGGTGGTCATCAGCCCTCGATCGGTTCCAGCTTGGCGAAGATCTCCTCGCGCCGGTCCTCGAACTGCTCGGGCAGCTGGAACCGGGTGCCGAGCTCGTGCGGCGACTCGTCGCAGGTCCAGCCGCCCTCCTCGTGGGTGACGGCCAGCTCGAACAGCGCCCCGCTCGGCGTGCGGACGTAGACGCTCTTGAAGTACTTGCGGTCCTTGAGCTCGGAGATGTCGGTGTAGCCGGCGCCCTCGATGTCGAACTTCACCGCGTCCTGGTTCGCCAGGTCGGACACGTTCCAGGCGAAGTGGTGGTAGGTGCCCGCGCCGTAGCGCCAGGTGCCCTGGTCGTCGCGGCGGTTGACGGTGATCTCCAGGTGGTTGCCGACCTTCGCGTCGCCGATCCGGAGCCCGACCACGTCGCCGTCCTCGGCGGGGGCGCCCTGGGCGAAGAACGAGGTGTCGGCGAACTCGACCATCCGGTCCGGGGTGGTCATGTGCACCCCGACACCGTGGATGCCGTGGATCGCGTGCTCGGCCGAGACCCCGTTGCCCTCGTAGCCGCGGCGCGGGTCGGCGGCGTTCGCGACGAACTGGTACTCGATGCCCGACGGGTGGGCGAACGCGAGCCGCCGCTGGTCGAACCGCTCGACGTCGGCGACCTCGATGTCGTGGGAGCGCAGCCGCTGCGCCCAGAAGTCCAGTGAGCCGTCCGGCACCGACAGCAGCACCTCGCGGGCCTGGTTGGTGCCGCGGGTGCCGAACTGGCCGGCCTGCGCCCACGGGAACGTGGTGACGACGCTGGACGGGTCGCCGTCGGCGTTGGAGTAGTAGAGGTGGTAGATCGGCAGCGAGCCGTCGAACAGCACGGTGCGCTTGATGAAGCGCATGCCGAGGATCTTCGTGTGGAAGTCGACGTCCTCCTGGGCGCCGGCGACGGACAGGGTCACATGGTGCGAGCCTTCGACATGAGCCACGTTCGGAGACGTTAGGAACGCCGCGGCCGCGGCACATCGCCGACGGGCGCAGACCGCTGTCGTCGGAGTGCACGCCCGCCGCGGCCCGCGGGCGGCTGCTGCGTGACTAGGCTGGGGGCGGCCACCAGCACGACCAGGAGCCGCCGATGACGACCGTCGCCGACCGTCCCACCCACTCCGGCCCGGCTCCCGGCCCGGACGGCGTCGAGTTCGCCACCGTCACCGGCGACCTGCCCGCCCCCGGCGACGACCGTCTCGTCCTGGTCGTGGCACTCGCGGGCAGCGCCCTGCTCGGCGACGGCGAGCCGCTGGTCCCCGGGCGGTGGGCGCTGCTGGACCCGGCCCGTCCGGGCACGCCCACCGCGGACGGGGCGTTCCGCGCGCTGTGCGTGCGGTTCCCCCGCGACCGCGTCGAGCCCCGCGGTGAGCCGCTCCCCGGGGTGGCGGGCACGGCGTTCGAGGCGGGTCCCGGCCTGGCCGGCTACGTGTGCGACACCCTGCGCCACCTCGACGCCCACCGGCTCGCCATGGGGCCGCACGCCGCCGTCGCGGTGCGGCACGCGGTGGACCTGGTCGGGGTGCTGCTGCGCAGCGTGGCCGGGGTCGAACCCGCCCCGCACTGCGACCTGCTGGACCGGATCAAGGCCCACATCGAGGCGAACCTCGGCGACCCGGACCTCGCCCCCGCCGGGATCGCCGTCGCGCACTTCGTTTCCGCCCGCCACCTGCACAACCTGTTCGCCGGGACCGGGACGAGCGCCGCGGCCTGGATCCGCGCGCGGCGGGTCGAGATGTGCCGGCGCGACCTGGCCGACCCCGCGCTGGCCGACGTGCCCGCCGCGGCGATCGGGTCGCGGTGGGGGTTCCGCGGTCCGTCGCACTTCGGGCAGGTGTTCAAGCGCGCGACCGGGCTGACCCCGGCGGCCTACCGCGAGGCCAGCAGCTCGTCGAGTCGCTCGTAGCCCTCGTTCACCCCGACCTCCATGCCCGAGGCCAGCATCGCGTCCCGGGCCGCCCAGGAGTCGTACAGCGACTCCGCGACCAGCCGGGTCCGGTCACCGGGCAGCGGGGTCAGCGTCATCGTCTCCAGGCAGACGCTGTCGCCGAAGCCCTCGAAGGTGAAGGTCTGCACGATCCGCTCCGGGGCCCGGACCTCGTGGAACGAGCCGAAGAAGCGGTACTCCCCGTCGTCGTCGGCGTGGGTGTAGCGGTAGCCGCCGCCGGTCACCGCGTCCCAGCGGTCCACGGTCATCCGCAGCCTGCGCGGGCCGAGCCAGCGTCGCACCTCGTCCACCTCGACGTGGGCGCGGAAGACCCGCTCGGGCGGTGCCTCGAACTCCCGCGTGACGCGGATGGCGGGCAGGTCCTCGACGGTGTCGATGGCGGTGCCGCGGGTGCCGGTGGTGCTCATGCCGTCTCCTCGTGCTCGGTGGGCGCGGTCTCCTCGGCGAGCAGGGCGTCGAGGCGCGCGTAGCGCTCCTCCACCTGCCGCCGGTACCGCTCGATCCAGGCCGTCATCAGGTCGAAGACCTCCGCCTCCAGGTGCACCGGACGGCGCTGGGCCTGCCGGCTGCGCCGGACCAGGCCGGCGTCCTCCAGTACCCGGATGTGCTTGGAGACGGCCTGCACGGAGACGTCGTAGGGCTCGGCCAGCTCGTTCACGGTCGCGTCGGCCGTCGCCAGCCGGGCCACCATGTCGCGCCGGATCGGGTCCGCCAGCGCGGCGAAGACCCGGTTCAGCCGGTCCTCCACGTCTCCTCCTCGTTCAACCTCGCGGTTGAACAGACCGTAGCGCGGGGACGGCTCGTATTCAACCCGTCAGTTGAACGAGCCGGGGAGCGACCCGTGCGGCACGTAGTCCGACGGCACCACGCCGAGGCGGCCGCGCTGGTAGTCCTCGAACGCCTGCTGGACCTCCTCGCGGGTGTTCATCACGAACGGCCCTGCCCAGGCGACGGGCTCACGGATCGGCTGCCCGCCCAGCACCACGACGTCCAGCGACGGGTGGCGGGCCTCCTGCGCGGTGTTGCCCTCGACGGTGATCAGGTCCCCGGGCCCGAAGACCGCGAGCTGACCGGTCCGGACCGGGCGCCGGTCGGCACCGACCGTGCCCGCCCCGGACAGCACGTAGACCAGCGCGTTGTACGGCCGCGGCCAGGGCAGCCGCAGCTGCGCGCCGGGGGAGAGGGTGGCGTGCACCATCGCCATCGGGGTGTGCGTCGAGCCCGGCCCGGACACGCCGGCGACGTCACCGGCGATCACCCGCAGCAGTGCGCCGCCGTCGGGCGTGGCGACCAGCGCGGACTCGCCGCCGCGCAGGTCCTGGTACTTCGGCGGCAGCCACTTGTCCGCGCGCGGCAGGTTCACCCACAGCTGCAGGCCGTGGAACAGGCCGCCGCTGCGCACCAGCGACTCCGGCGGGCGCTCGATGTGCAGCAGGCCCGATCCCGCGGTCATCCACTGGGTGTCGCCGTCGGTGATCGTCCCGCCGCCGCCGTGGCTGTCACCGTGCTCGAAGGTCCCGTCGATGATGTAGGTGACGGTCTCGAACCCGCGGTGCGGGTGCCAGGAAGTGCCCTTCGGCTCGCCCGGGGCGTACTCGACCTCACCCATCTGGTCCATGTGCAGGAACGGGTCGAGGTCGCGCAGGTCCACCCCCTGGAAGGCGCGGCGGACCGGGAAGCCCTCGCCCTCGTAGCCGCGCGGGGCGGTGGTGACGCTGCGAACGCCCCGGTCCAGGTCGGTCGGGCCCGGAACGGGCACGCGGGGCAGGGCGCTGACGTCGGCGACGGAGACGGCGGGCATCGGGACCTCCACGGTCGGTGGTTGTTGCACGGTCAACGACTGTGCTGGCGTCCCGATTCCCGGCAGGCCAGACTGATCACCATGGCGGAGCTGTCGACGGTGCTGTCGGACATGTCCTTCCTCGAGGGCCCACGCTGGCACGACGGGAGGATCTGGCTCAGCGACTTCTACACCCACCGGGTGCTCTCGGCCCGCGCCGACGGGTCGGACCTGCGCACCGAGGCCGAGGTGCCGCAGCAGCCGTCGGGGCTGGGCTGGCTGCCCGACGGACGGCTGCTCGTGGTGTCCATGCGCGACCGGCGGATCCTGCGCCGCGAGTCCGACGGCACCCTGGTCACCCACGCCGACCTGTCCGGCCACACCGAGCACCTGCTCAACGACATGGTCGTCGACGACGGCGGCGGGCTCTGGGTGGGCACCTTCGGCTTCGACCTGATGAACGGTGCCCCGCGCGCCGCGGCCCCGCTGCTGCGCGTGGCGCCCGACGGCACCGTGTCGGTCGCGAGCGAGCCGTTGCACTTCGCGAACGGGCCCGCACTGACCGGCGGGGACCTCGTCGTCGCCGAGACCTTCGGCAACCGGCTGTCCGCCTTCGCGATCGGCGACGACGGCACGCTCGGCCCGCGCCGGGACTGGGCCCTGTTCGGTCCGCCGTCGGCCGCCGACGACCCGTCCGACGCCATCGCCGAGCTGACCGTCGCCCCGGACGGGATCTCCGTCCCCGACGCCGAGGGCGCGATCTGGGTCGCCGACGCCATCGGCAACCGCGCGATCCGGGTCCGGCCCGGCGGTCTCGTCGACGGCGAGGTGTCCACCGGGCAGGTCGGCACGTACGCCTGCGCCCTCGGCGGCGACGACGGCCGCACCCTGTTCCTCTGCACGGCCCCCGGGTTCGCCGAGCACGAGCGCCGCGACACCTGCCTGGCGCAGCTGCTCGCCGTGCGCGTGGCCGTCCCCGCGGCCTGACCGCTGTGCCCTCCCTCGACGAGACCGCCGCCCGCGCGCTGCTGACCGGCGCGCGGGTGGCGCGGCTCGCGACGATCCGCGCGACCGACGGCACCCCGCGCCTGGTGCCGATCACCTTCGCCCTGGTCGACGGGCTGGTGGTGTCGGCCGTCGACGACGTCAAGCCCAAACGGCACCGCAGGCTCGCGCGGCTGCGCGACATCGAGGTCGAGCCGCGGGTGGCGCTGCTGGCCGACCACTACGACGACGACTGGACCCGACTGTGGTGGGTCCGCCTCGACGCCACCGCCGCGATCCACGACGACGGCGACCTGCACTCCCGCGCCGTCGCGGCACTGGCCGACCGGTACGCCCCCTACGCCGCCCGTCCCCCCGAGGGGCCGGTCGTCGCCCTGACCCCGACCCGCTGGACCGCCTGGACCGCCACCCCGCCGCCGTGATCGCGCGTCCGCGCGCGGAACCGGCCCCCGCGCGCGTCGCGTCGCGCGCGCACCGCGAATCCGCGCGCGGACGCGGGAGCGCGGGGGTCAGGGGAGGGGGTGGAGGAACCTGGTGATCGCGGCGGTGGTCTCGTCGGGGAGCTCCAGGTGGGGTGCGTGCCCGCAGGGCAGCTCGGTCACCGTGACCGGCCCGGACGCCCGTTCCTCCACCGCGCGCACGTGCACGATGCTGCCGTAGGGGTCGTCGTCGCCCTGCAGACCCAGCACCGGCGCGGTAATCCCGGCCAGCGCGTCGCGGACGTCCCAGGAGGTGAACTCCTCGGCCAGCCACATGTCGTTCCACCCGTGGAACGTGGTGTCGGGGTCGTCGTGGTGGCGGGCCATCCGGGTGCGCAGGTCACCCTCGGTGAACGCGGTGCGGGCCGCCCGGATCGCGGTGAGGGCGAACGGCTCGGTCAGCACGTGCGGGGCGAGCACGACCACCCCGCTCGCCGGCATCGCCGCGGCCGCGAGCAGCGCGATCGTGCCGCCGTCGGAGTGACCGACGAGGATCGGACGCTCCAGGCCGAGGGCCGCGCACAGGGCCGGGACGGTCGTCGTCGCCTCGGTCGCCATGAACGTCGTGGTCCGCGGGGTGCGCGGCCGGTCGGAGCGGCCGTGCCCGAGCCGGGAGTACGCGATGGCCCGGCGCCCGGACTCCGCCGCGATCCGCTCGGGGAAGCCCCGCCAGAGCCCGACCGAGCCGAGTCCCTCGTGCAGGAACAGCAGGGGTGCGCGGCCGTCGCCCGGATCGCCGGTGTCGGAGTACTCGTGGCGCAGACCGTCCAGTTCGAGCAGCGACGTCGCAGACACGTCACGATCGTAGTGCCCGCTGTTGCGCCGTCCGGAAGGGTCGTGAAGGGTCGTTCGCGTGATTCCCGACCTCCGGCTGACGTCGCGGCTGCACGTCGACCTGTGCCGGATGTGGTCGTCCGCCTGTCGTTGACCCCCGCCCGCGTGTCCTGGAGCCGATCGGGACGCGGAGAGCCGACGACCCCCGAGAGGACGTGCCCCCGTGGCCGATCCGCCCGTTCCCGTACCCCGGACCAGGACGGTCCGCCTGGTCACCGCGCTGCTCGCGGTGCTGGTGGCCGCATCCGGCTGTGCGTCCGCCGGTGCCGACGGTCCGACCGTCCGGCTCGCCCAGTTCCCGTGGAGCGCGGCGAAGCTGACCAACGCCATCCTCGGTGAGGTCGTCGCGACCCACCCGGAGCTCGGCGTCGGCCGGCTGAAGACCATCCAGGTCGGACCCGCGACGGCGTGGGCAGGCGCCCAGCGCGGCGACGTCGACGCCCTGTCCGAGGTCGCGATGCCCAACCAGTCCGAGCTGGCCGCGAAGGCGAAGGACCGGATCGAGCTGGTGCACCCGACCTACTCCGGCGCCGAGCAGGGCTGGTACGTCCCGAGCTACGCGGTCGAGCCGGGCCAGCCGCTGGCCGGGCTGACCAGCGTGACCCAGCTGAACGACTACGCCGACGCCCTGGGCGACCGGCTCGTCGACTCCGACCCCAGCTTCCTCACCACCGAGTACAACGCCAAGCGGCTCGCCGGGTACAAGCTGAACCTGGAGCAGGTCACTTCCAGCGAGGCCGCGCAGATCGCCGAGCTGCGCCGCGCCTACGAGCGCCGCCAGCCGATCCTGGTCTACCTGTACCGGCCGCACTACATCTTCGAGGAGCTCGCGCTGACCAAGCTGACGGAGCCGACCCCGGCGCGCGAGGACTGCTACACCACCGGGGACGGTGCCTGCGCCATGCCGGCGTACTCGGCCTGGACCGCGGCGAGCCCGGACCTGGCGCGCACCAGCCCCGGGTTCGCGTCGATGCTGCGCCGGTTCGAGCTGCCGCTGGCCGATGTCGAGCAGATGCTCCAGCGGGTCGACGTGGACAACGAGGACGTGGAGGCGGTGGCGCGGGACTACGTGGCCGCGCACCCGGACCGCGTCCGCCAGTGGGTGGGAGCGGGAGCATGATCGAGGTACGGAACCTGACCAAGGTCTTCGGCGAGGGCCGCGCCGCCGACGAGGCCGTCCGGCTGGCCGGCGAGGGTCTCGGCCGGTCGGAGATCCAGCGCCGCACCGGCGCGACGCTCGCCGTGCACGACGTGTCCTTCGACATCGCCGACGGCGAGCTGTTCGTGATCATGGGCTTGTCCGGGTCGGGCAAGTCGACCCTGGTCCGGCTGCTGAACCGGCTCATCGAGCCGACCTCGGGCAGCATCACCGTCGACGGCCGCGACCTCGGCTCCCTCGGCGCCGCCGACCTGCGGACCCTGCGCAACGAGCGGATCGCGATGGTGTTCCAGCACTTCGCGCTGCTGCCGCACCGCACCGTCGCGCAGAACGCCGAGTACGGGCTGCAGATCCGCGGCGTCGACGCCCGCACCCGCCGGGAGAAGGCGGAGTGGGCGCTGGATCAGGTCGGCCTCGGCGACCGCGCCGACGCGCTGCCGGGTCAGCTCTCGGGTGGCATGCAGCAACGCGTCGGGCTGGCCCGGGCCCTGGCCAGCGACACCGAGGTGCTCCTGATGGACGAGCCCTACTCCGCGCTGGACCCGCTGATCCGGCGCGACATGCAGCAGCTGCTCGTCCGCCTGCAGCGGGACCTCAAGAAGACGATCGTGTTCATCACCCACGACCTCAACGAGGCCATGCTGCTGGGCGACCGCATCCTGCTGCTCAAGGACGGCCGGCTGGTCCAGGTCGGCACCGGGCCGCAGATCCTGGCGTCCCCGGCCGACGACTACGTCGCCGACTTCGTCTCCGACGTCGACCGCAGCCGCGTCCTCACCGCCGCCGACGTGATCCGGGCTGCCCGCATCACCGTCACCCTCGACGAGCGGCCGGCGGACGTGCTGGTCCGGCTCGGCAAGGCCGAGGCGACCGGCGCCTACGTCGTCGACGACGACCAGCGCATCCTCGGCGTCGTCCGCGACGACTGGCTCGGCCACGCCGCGGGCCGGAACGCCACCGGCATCGACCGGTCCGCGCTGGTCGAGGAGTACCGCACCACCGAACCGGACCGGCCGCTGATCGACCTGCTGCACCAGGTCGGGCGCAACCCGGTCCCGCTCGCGGTGGTCGACGACGGCCGGCTCACCGGGGTGGTCCCGCGGGGTGCCGTGCTCGCCGCGCTGTCGACCCATGACGAGGCCACCGCCGACGGGAGGAACGCCTGATGCCCAGGTTCGAGTTCGGGAGCTACGTCGAGGCCTTCATCCTCTGGCTGCTGCAGAACGACGGCGTCGTGCTCGACGCCATTGGGGTCGTGATCACCGCGGTCGTCGAGGCCGTGACCGCGGTGTTCACCACCCCGGCGTGGTGGGTCTGGCTGGTGCTGCTGGTCGCGCTCGCGCTGCTCGTGCGCGGGGTCGGGTTCGCCGTGTTCACCCTGCTCGGCTTCCTCCTCGTGTCCTCGTTCGACCTGTGGACCGAGACGATGGAGACCTTCGGTCTGGTGCTCGTCGCGGCGCTGATCGCGGTGGTCATCGGGGTACCGCTGGGGATCTGGGCCGCGCGCAGCCGCGCGGCGAGCCGGACCCTGCGACCGGTGCTCGACCTGGCGCAGACGGTCCCGGCGTTCGTCTACCTGATCCCCGTGGTGCTGCTGTTCGGCATCGGCGTGGTCCCGGGCGTCATCGCGACGATCGTGTTCTCGATCGCGCCGGCGGTGCGGCTCACCGAGCTGGGCATCCGGGGCGTCGACGGCGAGGTCGTCGAGGCGGCGCACGCCTTCGGGGCCCACCCCCGCCAGATCCTGCGCGAGGTGCAGCTGCCGATGGCGCTCCCGTCGATCATGGCCGGCGTCAACCAGGTGATCATGCTGGCGTTGTCGATGGTGGTCGTCGCGGGCCTCGCCGGAGCCGACGGGCTGGGCACGACGGTGGTCAGCGCGGTCACCCAGCTCGACATCGCGACCGGCGTCGAGGGCGGGCTCGCCGTCGTCATCGTGGCGATCTTCCTCGACCGGTTCACCTCGGCGCTGGCCGAGCGGCCGGAGGGCAGCCTGCTGGCCAAGCTGCGTGCCCGGCGCCCGCAGAAGGCGGTCGACCCGGCCGGGCTGCGCAACCCGTCGAACCTCGCCGGTCTGGCGGGGAACAACGCGACCGTGTGACGCGGCGGGCGGCGTCCGCCCGCCCCGTATGATCACCGGTTGTGGAGCGGACCGTCCGTGCCGTCCGTGACGCGGACGCCGCGCTCCACGACCGGTGATCACGACCCGTCCACGCCGCCGAGGGGACGGGCGGGCAGGCCGCGGACCAGCACGTCGAGGACGACCGGGAAGTCCGGCACCCCGGCCCCGGGATGCTGCGCGTTCTCCACCGCGGCCAGCCACCCGACCGTGCAGGTCACGAAGATCTGCCAGCTCTGCACCGCGAGGTCCTCGGCGACGCCGTCGCGCACGAACGCCGCGACCGCGGTGTCCCGGAGCCGCTCGACCGAGGGCGTGTGGTGGCGGTGCGGCCGGGACAGGTGCGTGGCGTAGCCCGGTAGTGCCAGGAACTCCGCGTGCATGGCGGTGCCGAGCCGCTCCAGCTGGTCCGCGGCCGTGGGGGCCGGTCCGCGGGGGTCGTCGTCGAGCCTGCCGAGGACCCGGTCGACCACGGTGGCGCTGACCAGGTCGACGAGCTCGTCGCGGTTGCGCACCCAGCGGTAGAGCGCGCCGTGGCTCACCTGCAGCCGGGCGGCGAGCTCGCGCACCGTCAGGGTGTCGAGGTTCGCGGCGGACGCGACGGCCTCGACGATCGCGTCGCGGCTGAGCCGCGGCGGCCGGCCCGGCCGGCGTCCGGGACCGCCCGCCTCCGTGGTCGGTGTCATGGGCCGGACTGTAGGCGAGGCGCCCGTCACGGCACGACGGCCGCCCGCCTGGGTTAGTATCCAATGGTCACTTACCGAAGGAGAGGGAGGACCAGGCGATGCGGACACTCGAGAGGCCCACGGTGCAGGGCACGGTCGCCGACGGTTTCGAACCCGTGCGGGACGCGTTCGCTGCACTGCTCGCGGCCGAAGGCGCCCCGCTCGACGTCCAGGTCTCGGCCCGGCACCGGGGCCGGCCGGTGGTGGACCTGTGGGCCGGTCCGGAGACCGGCCCCGACTCCCTGCTGGGCATCTACTCGGCGACCAAGGGCGTGACCCACCTGCTCGTCGCGCTGCTGGTCCAGGAGGGGGTCCTGGACCTGGACGAGCGGGTCTCCCACTACTGGCCGGAGTTCGCCACCGGCGGGAAGCAGGACCTGCTGCTGCGTGAGCTGCTCGCCCACCAGGCGGGTCTGGTCGGTACGCCCGAGGGCTTCTCCGTCGACGAGCTCTCCGACGATCGGCTGGTGGCCCGGCGGCTCGGGGCGCAGCGCCCGTTCTGGCGTCCCGGCACTTCGTCGGGCTACCACGCCCTGGTCGAGTCGGCCCTCACCGGCGAGGTGGTCCGCCGGGCCACCTCGTCGGACGTGGGTGTGCTCGTCCGGGAGCTGCTGACCGGCCCGCTGGGCCTGGACCTGCACCTCGGGCTGCCTGCGGAGGCCGAGCGCCGGTTCCTCGCCCCGCAGCCCATGATCGCCACACCCGAGCGCCTGCGGGAGCTCGCCGCGGGCGCGGGCGCAGCGGACGGCCTGCCCGGGATCGCGTTCAACCGGCAGCACCCCGAGGGCTGCGAGGTCTGGGAGCTGCCTGCCCACCCGGTGGTCCGCTCCCGGGGACCCGCCTCGCTCGGCGGGATCGGGACCGCGCACGCCCTCGCGGCGCTCTACGCGGCCGCGACCGGTCCGGTCGACGGCCGCCCCGCGCTGCTCCGCCCGGACACGCTCGCGGCGTTCGCCCAGATCCAGACCGCCGGCTTCGACCTGGTCCTGCGGCAGCACAAGGCGTGGGCGGTCGGGTTCCACGCCTCCTCCGAGATCTACCCGATGCTGGCCGCCGGGTCGTTCGGCCACAGCGGGGCCGGCGGTCAGCAGGCGCTCGCCGACCCGCGCAACGAGCTGTCCTACGCCTTCCTGCGCCGCCGCTTCCTCGTCCCGAGCCAGGCCGACGCCGACCACGCCCGGCTGCTCACGGCGCTGCTCCGGTCGGTCCGGGAGTCGGGCGCCGCGGCCTGAGTCAGCGCTCGAGCCGGGCGGTCAGCCGGGCCGGGGCGACGCAGCGCCACGCGTCGGTCACGATCTCGGTGATCTCGTCGCGGTCGGCGGCGTCGGGTCCGGTGCCGTCCAGCACCACCCCGAGCCAGCCGCGGTGGCCGACGTAGGCGGGCCGGAAGAACCGGGCCGGGTCCTCGGCGACCAGCTCGGACTGGACGCCCGGGGGAGCGGCGCACCAGAACGCCCGGTGCGGGTGGCCGTGGTGGTGGTCGGCGTAGGACACGAACATCCTGCGTACGAACCACGACGGCGACCCGTGGCTGAGCTTCTCGGTCACCTCGGGCAGCGACAGGCAGATCTCCCGCAGCCACGGCAGCGGGTCGGCGGGGTCCGGGTGGCGTGCGGTCACGGGCGCCCCGGGGACGGCCGGTAGGTCCCCATGCTCCATGTGGTGCCCTCCGGGTCGGTGACGGCGCACTCGCGTGAACCGTAGTCCTGGTCGACCGGTGCCATGGCGATCTGCGCCCCGGCGGCGACCGCACGGGCGTGCACCGCGTCCGGGTCGTCGCACGTCAGGTAGATCACGGCCGGGCCGGTGTCGAAACGGTCGCCACCGGGCCGGCGCGGTCCGATCAGGACGAGGCCGGTGTCGTCGCCGTCGTCCCAGGCGAGCTCGGCGTGGGCGACGGTGCCGTCCTCGCCGGTGTGGACGGCGGCCTCCCGGAAGCCGAGCGCGGAGGTGAGGAACGCGATCGCGGCGCGCGGGTCGTCGTAGCGGAGGGTGGGATGGATGCTCATGACGCCCGATCCTGGCCGGGGCCGGGCGGGAGGTCTTGAACGGATGCGAACACCTCGGCCCGGAACGCGGCGGGCGGCAGCCCGGCCAGCGCGCGGAACTCGCGCGTGAGATGGGCCTGGTCGGCGTAGCCGCAGGCGACGGCGATCCCGGCGAGCGGCTCGCGGCCACGCCCGACCAGGCCCGCGGCCCGGCCGAAGCGCAGGACGCGGCGCGCGGTACCCGGGGTCAGACCGACCTGGTCGCGGAAGCGGGACTGCAGGTGCCGTGTGCTCCACCCGGTCCCCGCGGCCAGCTCCGCGACGCCGACCCGGCCGTCGGTGGCGAGGAGCCGGTCCCACGCCCAGCACACCTCCGGTGCGACGACGCGTGCGCGCGGGTCGAGCAGCCGCTCCGCCAGTAGTGCGTTGACCAGTGCGAACCGTCCGGCCCAGGTCGGTTCGGCGGCGAGGCGTGCGGGCAGCGCGGCCAGCGTGGGGTCGTGCAGCTCCTCCAGGCGCGGGACCGCGCCGCCGGGCAGCGCACGCCCGCCGAGCACGGTGAACGCCGCCGCCGGGGTGAGGTCGACCTGCACGCCGGCCTGTGGGCCGGTGAACTCGGTCAGCACCCAGGTGTCGCTCGGCGCGCCGACGAACGCGTCCGCCGTCGCGGTGCCGAGCGCGGGGCCGGACAGGGTCAGCGGATGCAGCCCGAGGATCAGCGCGACCCCGCCGGCCGCGGGCTGACGACGCCGCCGCGGCGCGGAGGCGTGTTCGCGGTAACCGAGCAGGCGCAGCACCCGGCCGCGCAGCGCGACGGGCGGCTGCACCGACACGTACTCGGCGGACACGGGTCAGGTTCTACTCCGGATCGGCCGGGTCGCGCACCGCCGGGATGGTCCGAGCGGGACTCAGGAGACGGCGAGGCCGGCGGCGAGCCCGAGCATCACCGCCGCGACGACGCCGTCGAGCACCCGCCACGCGGTCGGCCGCGCGAACAGCCCGGCGAGCCGCGCCGCGCCGAAGCCCAGCCCGGAGAACCAGGTCAGGCTGGCCACGACCACCCCGGCGCCGAACGCCCACCGGCCGTCGTCGCCGTGGGCGGCGGCCAGCGACCCGAGGACGAGCAGGTCCAGCATCATGTGCGGGTTGAGGAAGGTCAGCGCCGCCGCGCTCCCCAGGACGGGTACGAGCGGCCGGGCCGAGCCGTGCGCGTCGGCGTCGAGCGAGCCGGGACGGACGGCGCGCCGCAGCGCCACCAGCCCGTAGCCGGTCAGCCAGACGACGCCGCCCCACCGCACCACCTCGACCAGGCCCGGTACGCGGTCGACCACCAGCCCGACACCCGCGACCGCCGCGGTCACCAGCACCAGGTCGGCCAGAACGCAGAACAGCACCACCGCCGGGACGTGCTCGCGGCGCAGCCCCTGCCTCAGCACGAACGCGTTCTGCGCCCCGATCGCCGCGATCAGCGACAGTCCCGTCCCGAATCCCGCCAGCACACTCACGTCGTCGACGCTAGGCCGACCGCGTCAGGAGGACGTCGAGAACTGAAAGAACTTCATGAAGTGTAGCTTTGCTTCATGTACGACCGGGATCAGCTGGCCACCCTGAGCGCCGTGGTCGAGGAGGGCGGTTTCGACGCCGCCGCCGCGCGGCTGTCGATCACGCCGTCCGCGGTGTCCCAGCGGATCAAGGCCCTGGAACGGCAGGCGCGCCGGATCCTGGTGCGCCGCACGCGTCCGTGCGTCGCGACCGAGGAGGGGGCCGCGCTGCTGCGGCTGGCCCGCCAGATCGCGGTGCTCGAGGGGGAGGTCGAGGCCGGCTTCGGCAGTGCCGACACCGCGGGCACCCACCTGCCGATCGCGGTGAACGCGGACTCGGTGACCCACTGGTTCCTGTCCGCGGTGGTGCCCCTGGCCGCCCGGCACGGGGTCCGGCTGGATCTGCACGTCGACGACGAGCAGTACACCGCGGCCCTGCTCCGCGAGGGTTCGGTGGTCGGGGCGGTCACGACGTCGTCGGCGCCGGTGCAGGGCTGCGCGGTCCGGCCGTTGGGCGCGACCCGCTACCGGCCCGTCGCGGCCCGGCCGGTGTACGACCGGTGGTTCGCCGGGCGGGACCCGGCCGAGGCGTTCCCGCTCGCGCCGCGGGTCGACTTCGGGTCGAAGGACGTGTTGCAGACCCGGTTCGTCCGCGGGCTCACCCACCGGCCGTGCACCGGTCCGGCCCACCGGGTGCCCGCCGCCGACGGCTACCACGAGGCGATCCGCGCCGGTCTGGGCTGGGGGATGTTCACCGACGGCCCGGCGCGGGAGGCGGCGGCCGCCGGGCGGCTCGTGCTGCTCGACGCCGATCGCCACCTCGACGTCCCGCTCTACTGGCAGCACTGGAAGCTCAGCACCACCGTGCTCGACGCGCTCACCGAGTCGGTCTGTGCGGCGGCGGCCACGATCCTGGTGCCGCCGTCCCGCTGACCGGGAGGTCCCGGATCACACCGACCGGGAGGTCCCGGATCACACCGACCGGTCGCGGATCCCGGGGCCCGGGAGGTCTCAGATCCCGGAGCGCCAGGGTCGCCCGAGCCGGATGTCGCAGGTGATGACCCCGCGGTCGACGCCGGTGAGGTCCGCGATCAGGTCGCGGACCGCGTCCTCGGCCGCCCGGGGGTCGTCGACGGTGGTCGACGCCTCGATGCCCGGCACGTAGAGGGTGAGCCTGCGGTCCGCCCGCCAGGCCACCACCTCGAAGTGATGGTCACCGGTCACCCGTCCACGGTAGCCCGGCGGTGGCGCGAACGGGGCGGATCAGCCGACGGTCGGGTCCGCGGCACGGCCCGCGTCGCCGCCGGGCTGGGTGTCGTCCTGCGGGGCGGGCAGCGGGTCGCCGGTGGCCTCCGGGGCGCCGGTCGGGTCCACGGGGGCCGGGGCAGGCGGCTCGGCGGGGGCGGCCGGTTCCGCGGTCGGCTCCGGGGTGGGCTCGGCGGAGGGCGTGCTGGTCGGCGTCGCCGGGGCGGTCGGCTCGTTGGGCGCCAGGGTGGAAGGTGCCTCGCCGATCGGCCTGAACGCCGGGAACTCGGTCGTGCCGGTGGCGCGCACGGTGTCGGACATGAACTCCTTCCACACCGATCCGGGCAGGTCGGAGCCGTTGATCGGGCGGCCGGAGGAGTCCTGGATCGGGTCGTTGCGGTCGGTGCCGACCCACACGGCCGTCGCGATCTGGGGGGTGAAGCCGGCGAACCAGGCGTCGTTGTTCTGGCCCTCGAAGCGCGACTGGACGGTGCCGGTCTTGCCGGCGGCCTCCTGCCCGTCGGGCAGCTGCAGCCCGTCGTTGTCGACGACGTTCATCATCGCCTCGACGACGTTGCGTGCCACCTGCTCGGGGAAACGCTGTTCGCCCTCGCCGGGCTGGTACTCGTAGAGCACGCGCCCGTCGGAGTCGACGACCTTGGACACCATGTGCGGGGGGTGCCAGACGCCGCCCGCGGCGATGGTGGCGTAGGCCGACGCCAGCTGGACCGGCGTGACCTCCTTGTTGCCCAGCGGGAGCCGCGCGTCCGGGTTGTCCAGCGGCGCGGTGATCCCGGCGAGCCGGGCGGCGTCGGCGACCTTCTGCGGTCCGACCTGCGCGGCGAGCTTGGTGAAGACGACGTTGTTGGAGATCGTCATCGCCTGCTTGAGGTCGCAGCGCGGGCAGTTGGCGCCCTCGGCGTTGCGCAGCCCCGGCCGCTCGGACCCGTCGAAGGTGGTTCCCAGGCCGATCGGTGGGTCGTTCAGGAGCCCGGCGAGCACGGCGAACGGCTTGAACGTCGACCCGGGCTGCTTCATGACCTGGGCGTAGTCCAGGCCGGTGCCGTTCGATCCGCCGTAGTAGCCGACGATCCCGCCGGTGCGCGGGTCGATCGCGACGGCACCGGTGCGCAGCAGCTCGGGCTCGCCGCGCAGCTTCTGCTCGACCGAGTCGGTGAGCTGCTGCTGGCGCTGCGGGTCGATCGTCGTCGTGACCTGGAGGCCGCCCTGGGCGAACGCCTGCTCGGAGATGCCCAGCGAGCCCAGTTCGGAGCGGACGGCGTTGAGGATGTGGCCGCGTGCGTCGGTCAGCGACGACGACCGGGAGGTGTTCTGCGGCGGGATCGTCTGCGGGAACACCGCTGCCTGCCGGTCGGCCGTGGAGATCCAGCCCTGGGCGTTCATGCCGTCGAGGACGAAGTTCCAGCGCTGCTTCGCCCGGTCCGGGGAGTTCGCCGGGTCCCAGTTGGACGGCGACTGGATGATCCCGGCGAGCAGCGCGCCCTCGCTGGGGGTCAGCTGGGCCGCGGGCTTGCCGAAGTAGGCGAGGCTGGCGGACTCGATGCCGTAGGCGCCGCGGCCGAAGTAGATGGCGTTGAGGTAGTCGTTGAGGATCTCGTCCTTGGACTTCTGCCCGGAGACCTTCAGCGAGACGATCAGTTCCTTGTACTTGCGCCAGTAGGTCGCGTCGTTGCCGACCAGGGTGTTCTTGACGTACTGCTGGGTGATCGTCGACCCGCCGCCGACGCCGCCGGTCAGCTGGTTGACCATCGCGCGCAGGATGCCGGTGAAGTCGAAGCCCGGGTTCGAGTAGAACGACCGGTCCTCGGCGGCGAGCACGGCCTCGCGCACGTGGATCGGGATGGCGTCCATCCCGACCTTGATCCGGTTGCCCTGCTCGGGCACCAGCCGGGCGAGCTGCCCGCCGTCGGCGTAGGAGACGGTCGCGATCTGGTTCTGCACGGCGTCGTCGGTGCTGGGGATCGGGAACAGCAGCCAGCCGATCCCGAGCAGCAGCAGCGGCAGCAGCACGATCGACGCGGCCGTCCCGACCAGCGAGTACACGATCTGCCGGCGGCGCCGGGTCCGGCGCTCCTCGGGGGTGAGGGCGGCCTTCTGGTCGGCGTCGAGGATGCCGAGGCGGCGACGCACGACACCCACTCCGGGGCCGACGAGTGCGATGACCCGGTCGAACGGTCCGTCGGGCTCGGCCCGGCGCCGGCGGCGCGGGCCGGGGGCCGCGGCGTCGACGAGTTCGGTGCCCGGGTCGTCGCCGGGGGCGGGGACCAGCGCGGTGGGTGCTCCGCCGTCGCTGCGGGGGCGGGCGGCGGGCACGAGCCCGGTGCGGGCCGCGGCGGCGGGGGCGAGCGCGGTCGCGGCGTCGTCGGGGCCGGATCGGCGGCGGCCGCCGGTGTGCGCGGGCAGGGCGTCCGTGGCGCTGCCGGCGCTCCCGTCCGGTTCGGGACGACGACGGCGTCCGGTGCGGGGGGTGCCGCTCGTGCCGCCCTGGGCCGCCGGGCCCGGGCTCGGTGCCGGAGGCGCGGCGAGGGCCGCGGTGGTAGCCGGGGTCACGGTGGTAGCCGGGGTCGCTGTGGTCGCCGGTGTCGCGGTGGTCGCCGGGGCGGCCGACGCCGGGGCGGGCCGTGCGGATCGGGTCGGGGGCACGGCGGGCCGTGGGACCGGCGGCAGCGACGGGTGCTCCCCGGGGCGGGCTGCGGCGGCCCGGGGTGCGGCGGCGGGCGGGCCGGCGGCGGGGTTCCGGCGGGGCCCGGTGTCCCGGCGCCCCGGGGTGGCCGCGGGCGGGGTGGGACGGCCGGCCGGCGCGGACGTCCCGGCCGGACGGGACGGCGCGGGGCCTGCCGACACGCCGGACGACGCGGGGCCGGAGGTCGCAGAGCCGGAGGGCGGGGAACCGGACGCCGCCGAGCCGGGCGCGGCAGGACCGGACACGGTAGGGCCGGGCGATGCAGGGCCGGGCGAGGCAGGGCCGGACCCGGCAGGGCCGCCGGGCCTGCCGGTGCCGGGGCGCCGCTGTGGGCCGGTGGTGTGCCGGTTCCCGGTCGGCGTTGCTCTGCTCGGGGTGGCCCCGGTCGGCGTGGCCCCGGTTGGCGTGGCCCCCGTGGGGGCGGGCGGGCCAGCCGGCGTCGCGCCGGTGGTGCCGGGCTGCGGGCCGCGGCCGGGTTCGCGGGGCACGGTGCCGCCGCGCACACGCAGCCCGACCTTCGTGCTGCCCCCGGAGCCGTGGGCCCCGGAGCCCGTCGCGGCGCCGTGCGCGGACGACCCGTTCGCGGCAGCACCGTTCGCGGCAGCACCGTTCGCAGGGGATCCGTTGGTGCGGGCGCCGTGCGCAGGGGCGCCGTTCGTCGGTGTCCCTGCGCCGGCGGAGACGGCTTCGTCGGCCCGCCGGGAGCGTCGACGGCGGCCGTCCTCACCGGCACCGGGAGACCCGTTCGCGCCGGAACCTCGTGACCCGTCCGCGCCGGCGTTTCGCGGTCGGCCCGGGCCGGGGCGCGCGGTGGACCCGGTGGCCCGCACGACGTCGGTGAAGGACCGCGCCTCCGGGTCACCGGACCGCACACGCCCGTCGGCGGCGGGGGCGCCGTGCCGTGCCGGGGCGCCGGAGTCGGCGCGGGCGACCTCGTCGCTGCTGTGTCGTCCGGTCTGGTGTCGTCCGGTCGGGCGCTCCTCGGTGTCGACCGCACGACCGGGAGCGGAGGCACCGTGGGAGCCGGACACACCGTAGGAATCGGACTCGGGAGAGCGGCGCGACCGCGGCGGTGGGGGCGGGCCTGCGGGCAACCGGCTCTCCCTTCTGGTCGTCTGCCGGCGCAGCCGGACGGTGGCGTGGTCTCACCCGGTCAACGAGCTCCCTGCCTCAACGAGGGACCGGAGGGCGGCGTTGTGCCCACCTGATCGACGTCACTCGAATGTCGGCACGTCAGCGGGGTGATGGCGCGCTCCGTGACCGGATCGCCCGATCATGGTGCGGCATGTGGACCATCGTGCCCGCGGCCGAAGGGCTGCACAGGCGAGGCGATCACTGCATCGAGCAACGGCCGGTTGTGTGCGACGACGCGCGAGCGAGCCGGGGCCGGACGGCCGGACGGCCGCATCCGGCGGGACGACCGGCCGTCGTCGGTCGCCGGGCGGCGGCAACCCCGCCCCCGACCTGCGGCGACGGGCAGGGTCAGGACAGCAGCGGGCCCATGCGGTCGCGCAGTGCGACCGCGGCCGACAGCGGCCTTACGAGCACGGTCAGCTCGCGGATGCGGCCCTCGTCGTCGGTGCGCAGCACGTCGACCCCCTGCACCTCGCGCTCCCCGACGGTCGCGGTGAACTCGAGCACGTGGCCGTCGTCGCCGGAGTACTCGGCGACGTAGCGGAACCCGCCGAAGACGGTGAACACCGCGCCGAGGATGGGGCGCAACGCCTCCCGGCCCCGGTAGGGGCGGTGCACGACGGGCGAGCGGAACTCGACGTCGTCGCGGCAGAGGGCGACGGCCGCGTCGAGGTCTCCGGCCTCGATCGCGGCCCGGAAGCGGGCGGCGGCGTCGTTCACGTCCGCGATCATCCCCGGGCGCCCCGGTCCGGGGCCACCCGGCGCCCGTGTTCCCCGCGGTCGAAACCGGTTCGCGCCCCCCGACTAGCATCGGAGGTCCATCCGTTCGCACCACCGCAGGAGGCACCCCCGTGTCCGCACTGTCCGCCCCGCCAGCGTCCGCCCCGATCCGGGTGCCGGCCGGGACGACGGCCGGTGGGCGCGTCCGGGAGGGCGGGCTGCCGACCAGCGGTCCCGAGGCGATCGTCGTCGTGCGCGACGCCGAGGGCGTCCTGCGCGACCTGGCCTGGGCCCCCGAGGCCGACGCCGAGGTCGTGCCGGTCCCGGCGAACACCGAGGAGGGGCGCAGCGTCATCCGGCACTCGGCGGCGCACGTGCTCGCACAGGCCGTCCAGCAGCTGTTCCCGAAGGCGAAGCTGGGCATCGGCCCGCCGGTCACCGACGGCTTCTACTACGACTTCGACGTCGACACCCCCTTCACCCCCGAGGATCTGAAGAAGATCGAGTCGGCGATGAAGAAGATCGTCAAGTCCGGCCAGCGCTTCGAGCGCCGCCGCTACGCCTCCCGCGACGAGGCCCGCGCCGAGCTCGCCGACCAGCCGTACAAGCTGGAGCTGATCGACCTCAAGGGCGGTGCCGACTCCGACGGCGAGGTCATGGAGGTCGACTCCTCCGGCGAGCTCACCGTCTACGACAACGTGCACGCCCACACCGGCGCGACCGTCTGGTCGGACCTCTGCCGCGGCCCGCACCTGCCGACCACCAAGTACATCCCGGCGTTCTCGCTGACCCGCTCGGCCGCCGCGTACTGGCGGGGCGACCAGGCCAACGCCCAGCTCCAGCGGATCTACGGCACCGCGTGGGAGTCCCAGGAGGCGCACGACGCCTACCTGGAGCGCATCGCCGAGGCCGAGCGCCGCGACCACCGCCGCCTGGGCAGCGAGCTGGACCTGTTCAGCTTCCCCGACGAGATCGGGTCCGGCCTGCCCGTCTTCCACCCCAAGGGCGGGGTCGTCCGCAAGGAGCTGGAGGACCTCTCGCGCGAGCGGCACGCCGAGGCGGGCTACGAGTTCGTCTACACCCCGCACGCGACCAAGGGCGCGCTGTTCCAGAAGTCCGGGCACCTGGAGTGGTACGCCGAGGGCATGTACCCGCCCATGCAGCTCGACGCGGAGTACACCGCCGACGGCGAGCTCAAGCGGCCCGCGGTGGACTACTACCTCAAGCCGATGAACTGCCCGATGCACAACCTGATCTTCGCCTCGCGCGGGCGGTCCTACCGCGAGCTGCCGCTGCGGCTGTTCGAGTTCGGCACCGTCTACCGCTACGAGAAGTCCGGTGTCGTGCACGGCCTGACCCGGGCCCGCGGCTTCACCCAGGACGACGCGCACATCTACTGCACCCGCGAGCAGATGCAGGGCGAGATCCGCAGCCTGCTGCAGTTCGTGCTCGACCTGCTGCGCGACTACGGCCTCGACGACTTCTACCTGGAGCTCTCCACCCGCAACCCGGAGAAGTCCATCGGGTCCGACGAGTCGTGGGCCGAGGCCACCCAGGCGCTGCGCGACGCCGCCGAGAGCTTCGGTCTGGAGCTGCGCGACGACCCGGGCGGCGCCGCGTTCTACGCCCCGAAGATCTCGGTGCAGGCCCGTGACGCGATCGGCCGCTACTGGCAGATGTCGACCATCCAGGTCGACCTGATGCTGCCGGACCGCTTCGAGCTGGAGTACACCGCCTCCGACGGCTCCCGGCAGCGCCCGGTCATGATCCACCGCGCGTTGTTCGGGTCGATCGAGCGCTTCTTCGGCGTGCTCACCGAGCACTACGCCGGCGCCTTCCCGGCGTGGCTGGCGCCCGTCCAGGTCGTGGGGATCCCGGTCACCGAGGCCCAGGACGACTACGTCCGCGACGTCGCCGCCCGGCTGCGCGCCGCCGGCATCCGGGTCGACGTCGACTCCGGTGACGACCGCATGCAGAAGAAGATCCGCACCCACACCCTGGCGAAGGTGCCGTTCCTGCTGCTCGTCGGCGGACGCGACGTCGAGGCCGGTGCGGTCAGCTTCCGGTTCCGCGACGGCTCGCAGACCAACGCGGTGCCGGTCGAGCAGGCGGTCGCCTCCATCATCGAGTGGGTGCGCTCGCGCACGAACACCTCGCCGACCGCGGAGAGCTTCCCGGCCGGCGCCTAGGATCGGCGCATGGAGCAGGAGTGGGTCCCGCAGGAGGGGACCGGGACGCCCGACGGCTTCGCCCGGCTGTGGACCCCGCACCGGCTCGCCTACATCCAGGGTGCCGGAGACACCGGCTGCCCGTTCTGCCGGATCGCCCGGGGGGAGACCCTGGGCGAGTCGGCGGACCCGGACGCGGACAACCTCGTCGTCGCCCGCGGCGACGAGGTGTTCGCGCTGCTGAACCTGCACCCGTACAACCCGGGGCACCTGATGGTGCTGCCCTACCGGCACGTCGCGGACCTGGAGGACCTCACCGACTCCGAGGCCGGTGAGCTGATGGCGTTCACCCGGCAGGCCGTCGTGACCATGAAGAAGGTCGCGGCGCCGCACGCGTTCAACGTGGGGCTGAACCTGGGCCACGTCGCGGGCGGGTCGCTGGCCGAGCACCTGCACCAGCACGTCGTCCCGCGGTGGGGTGGGGACGCGAACTTCATCGCCGTCGTCGGGCAGACCAAGGTCATCCCGCAGCTGCTCGCCGAGACCCGCGACCAGCTGGCCCAGGCGTGGGAACCGCCACGCCGCTGACTCCGGCCGCACCTGCGGCGGGCGGATCCGGTGTCGGACTAGGCTGGGAGGGTCCCCCCACCGTCGCCGTCCTGCACGGGAGCACGCAGCCGCCGATGCTGAACCTGTTCGCCCGCGCGCACGTCAACCGGCTCACCGACCCCGTCGGACGAGCCCTGATCGACCGCGGTGTCAGCCCGGACACCGTCACGGTGCTCGGCACCGTCGGGGCCGTGGTCTGTTCGCTGGCGTTCCTGCCCACCGGGTGGCTGGCGCTCGGCGCGGTGCTGGTCACCCTGTTCGTGCTCACCGACCTGATCGACGGCGCGATGGCCCGCGCGCGGGGGCACGGCACCCCGTTCGGGGCGGTGCTCGACTCCACCTGCGACCGGATCGTCGACGGTGCCCTGTTCGCCGGGCTCGCCTGGTGGGCGTTGACCGGCGGGGCCGAGCCCCTCGCCGGTGCCGCCGCGCTGGTGGCGCTGGTCGGCGGCCAGATCGTGTCCTACGTCAAGGCCCGCGCCGAGTCCGTCGGGCTCACCGCCGAGGGCGGTCTCGTCGAACGCGCCGAACGGCTCATCCTCGGCCTGGTCGGGGCGTTCCTGTCCGGCGTCGGGGTGCCGTGGGCGCTGACCGTCACCCTCGTCGTGCTGGCGCTCGGGACGGCGGTGACCCTCGGCCAGCGGATCCTGGCGGTACGGCGGAGCTCCCGCGAGGCCCCCCGTGCCTGACCTGCGGGAACGCACGGCTGCCGCGCTCGGCGCCGCCGGGTACGCGGCGGGCTGGACGGTTGCGGGGCGGCTGCCCGCGGGTGTGGTGGAGCGGGTGTTCGACGCGGGCGCCGCGCTCGCGGTGCGCCGCGACGGCCCGGGGGTGCGGCGGCTGCGGCACAACCTGCGCCGGGTCCGCCCCGACGCGACCCTCGCCGAGCTCGACGCGCTGGTCGCCGCCGGGATGCGCAGCTACGCCCGCTACTGGCGGGAGGCGTTCGCGCTACCCGGGCTCGACCCCGCCGCGGTGCACGCCGCGATGGCGCCGCACGCCCACGGCGTCGCCGACGCACTCGCGGCCGTCCGGTCCGGGCGCGGGGTCGTGTTCGCCCTCCCGCACGCCGGCAACTGGGACCTGGCCGGGCTCTATCTGCTGCGCGAGCTCGACCGGCTCGGGCTCGAACCGGCGCTGACCACCGTCGTGCAACGGCTGCGCCCGGAGCCGTTGTTCCGCCGGTTCCTCGCCTACCGGTCCGGGCTCGGGTTCGAGGTCGTGACCGCCGACGACCCCCGCACGGCGCACCGGGCGCTGACCGGGCGGCTGCGCCGCGGCGGCGTGGTCTGCCTGGTCGCCGACCGCGACCTGTCCGGCACCGGCACCGAGGTGACCTTCCTCGGGGGGCCCGCCCGGCTGCCGTCCGGCCCGGCCCGGCTGGCCCGGCTCACCGGTGCCGCCCTGCACCCGGCCTACCCCTACTTCACCGACGACGCCTGGGGCGTCGAGGTCGGAGCGCCTGTCCCGCCCGGTCCCGACGCCGTCCAGCGCCTCGCCGACGCCTTCGGCGACATGATCGCCCGCCGCCCGTGGGACTGGCACATGCTCCAACCGGTCGGTGCGGGATGAGGATCGGGATCGTCTGCCCGTACTCCCTCGACGTCGCCGGGGGAGTGCAGCGCCACGTCCTGGACCTCGCCGCCGCGCTGCGCGGGCTCGGGCACACGGTCGAGGTCCTGGCCCCGGCGACCGGCACGGCGCCGGAGTTCGTCACCCCGGCCGGACGGGCCGTCGGCGTCCCCTACAACGGCTCCGTCGCCCGCGTCGCGTTCGGCCCGATGACCCGCCATCGCACCCGGCGCTGGCTCGCCACGCACGACTTCGACGTGCTGCACGTGCACGAGCCGACGACCCCGTCGGTGTCGGCGCTGGCGCTGCTCGACGCCCGCGGGCCGGTCGTCGCGACCTTCCACACCTCCACCGAGCGATCCCGGGCGCTCGCGGCGTTCGGACCCATGGCGCGACCCCTGCTGGAACGGGTGACGGCGCGGATCGCGGTGTCGGCGACCGCGCGCCGGGTGCAGGTCGAGCACCTGGGCGGGGACGCCACCGAGATCCCCAACGGCGTCGACGTCGCCCGGTTCGCCCACGGACCGGCGCTGGACCTGCCGCCCGCGGTGCGGGTCGGCTACGTCGGCCGCTTCGACGAGCCCCGCAAGGGCATGCCGGTGCTGCTGGACGCGCTGCGCCGGGTCGTCGCCGACCGGCCGGACGTGCGGCTGCTCGTCGTCGGCCGCGGCGACGGCGACCGGCTGCTGCGCACCGCGGGGCCCGGGCTGGCCGAGCGGATCGACCTGCTCGGTCCGGTCGACGAGGAGACCAAGGCCGCCGCGCTGCGCTCGGTCGCGGTGTTCTGCGCACCGCACCGCGGCGGGGAGAGCTTCGGGATGGTGCTGACCGAGGCGATGGCCGCGGGCACCCCGGTGCTGGCCGCGGACCTCGAGTCCTTCCGCGCCGTCCTCGACGACGGCCGCGCCGGCGCCCTGTTCCCGCCCGGCGACGACGCCGCCCTGGCCGCCGCGCTGTCCGGCCTGCTCGACGACGACACCGCCCGGGCCCGGCTCGCCGCCGCCGGTCGGGAACGGGTGCAGCGCTACGACTGGCCGGTCGTCGCCGGGGACGTGCTGCGCGTGTACCGGGCCGCGATCGCCGCCGCACCGCGACCGCTGGTGCGCGGGGGCGCACGGTGAGCACCGCCGTCGTCGCCGGGACGGCGGTCCTCGCGGCACTGCTGGTGGCGGCTCTCACCCTGTGGTGCGTGACACGGGTCCGACGCCTGCACCGGCTGCACGTGCGGGTCGACGCCGCCCGCGCCGGGCTGGCCGCGGCGCTGGACGCCAGGGCCCGGGTCGCGCTCGCCGTCGCCGGCGCGCTCGGTCCCGCCGCGCCACCGGACCTGCGCCGGGCCGCCGTCGCCGCGCGTGCGCTGCCCGCCCCGGCGCCGGACGGCCGCGACCCGGCCGGGAGCCGCGCCGCCCGCGAGGCCGCGGAGAACGCCCTGACCAGGCAGCTCGCCGCCGTCCGGCGGGGACCGGGGGAGCCCGCGCCCTGCGGCGACCTCGCCGAGGCGGAGGCGCTGGTCGTGCTGGCCCGCCGGGTGCACAACGACGCCGTCCGCGACACCCGTGCGTTGCGGTCCCGGCGGCTGGTCCGGATGCTGCGGTTGTACGGGACCGCACCGGAGCCGGTGTACTTCGAGATCGCCGATCCGGAACCGCCGCGTTCACCTGCGCGACCTCACGTAGAATCGCGACGCAGTCCGACCGTCATGTGAGGAGCTCCGATCACCCGTGTCCGCAGCTGAGAACACCCCCGACACCGCCGGTCCGCAGCACGGCACCGCGCGGGTGAAGCGCGGGATGGCCGAGATGCTGAAGGGCGGCGTGATCATGGACGTCGTCACCCCGGATCAGGCCAAGATCGCCGAGGACGCCGGGGCCGTCGCCGTCATGGCCCTCGAGCGCGTCCCGGCCGACATCCGCGCCAACGGCGGCGTGGCCCGCATGTCGGACCCGGACATGATCACCGGCATCGTCGAGGCCGTGTCCATCCCGGTCATGGCGAAGGCCCGCATCGGCCACTTCGTCGAGGCCCAGGTCCTGCAGTCCCTGGGTGTGGACTACATCGACGAGTCCGAGGTGCTGACCCCGGCCGACGAGGCGCACCACATCGACAAGTGGAGCTTCACCGCCCCCTTCGTCTGCGGCGCCACCAACCTCGGCGAGGCCCTGCGCCGCATCTCCGAGGGCGCGGCGATGATCCGCTCGAAGGGCGAGGCCGGCACCGGCAACGTCGTCGAGGCGACCCGGCACATGCGCTCGATCCGCGCCGAGATCGGCCGGCTCGCCTCGCTCGACGCCGCCGAGCTCTACATCGCGGCCAAGGAGCTGCGCGCCCCGGTCGAGCTGGTCGCCGAGGTGGCCCGCACCGGGAAGCTGCCGGTCGTGCTGTTCACCGCCGGCGGCATCGCGACCCCGGCCGACGCCGCGATGATGATGCAGCTCGGCGCCGAGGGTGTGTTCGTCGGTTCCGGCATCTTCAAGTCCGGGGACCCGGCGCAGCGCGCGTCGGCGATCGTGAAGGCCACGACCTTCCACGACGACCCCGAGATGATCGCGAAGGTCTCCCGCGGTCTCGGTGAGGCGATGGTGGGCATCAACATCGCCGACATCCCCGACGAGCAGCGTTACGCCGCTCGCGGCTGGTAAGCACCCCCCGCTCCGCCCCGAGAGCCCCGTCCGGCACGCCGCCGGACGGGGCTCTCGTCGTTCCGGGGACCACGGTCCGGTGACCCGATCGGTCCCCCGGACGCGTGGGTCGTCCGTTCCGGACACGTTCCGCGGTCGCTCGGTGGAGGGGTTGCCTACTCGATGTGGTGACAGAGGGGCTCGTGGTGACGCTGTGGCATCTAACGTGCGATGTGGATCAGGAGACCACTGTTACGGAGGAGCCTGATGGGACACTCTGTGAGGGTCGTGGCGATCGCCGCCGCGATGTTGATCAGTTTTCCGGCCGCGGCGTTCGCGGACACCGGAGACGGTCGAGCGGTTGCGACGACGACCGCGGACTGCCCCACGACGGGCGCCACCCCGGGCGGGGGAGCCGGTTCGGGTGGTCCGGCCACCGGCGGTGACGGAGGTGCCGGGTCGGGGAAGCCCGGCGCCTCCGCCACCCCCGGGACGGCCGAGCCCGGGGGAGACGGTGCGTCCGGGAGCGGCTCCGGTGGCGACGGGGGATCGTCGGGGTCGGGTGGCTCGGGGAGCGATGCGGGGTCCGGCTCGGGTGGTGACCGTGGCTCCGGCTCCGGCTCCGGCTCCGGCTCGGGTTCGGGCTCCGGCGGAGACCAGGGGTCGGGTTCCGGTGGGGACTCCGGCAACACGACCTCGGGCACGGGCGACTCCGGCTCCGGCGACACGGGGCCCGGCGACGACACATCCCCGGGCGGTACGACGTCCCCGGGCAGCGACTCCGGCTCCGGCGGCGACCAGGGTTCCGGCGGGGACCACGGATCGGACGGCGCCACGGGCTCCGGTGGCGACTCCGGCTCCGGCGGCGACCACGGAGCCGACCAGGGGTCCGGCGGCGGCTCCGGCAGCGGCAAGGGCGCCGGAGACGAGAAGGGCGCCGGAGACGACAAGAGCGCCGGAGACGACAAGAGCCCCGGAGACGACAAGGGCTCCGACCCGACCTCGGGCCACGACACGACCTCGGGCGACGGCCAGGGCGGTTCGGCCGGCGACCAGGGCGACCAGAGTGACCAGGCCGGATCCGGCGGAGAGCAGGGCGGAGAGCAGGGCTCACCCTCGGACACGACCTCGGCGACCGCGACCCCGGGCGCGGCGCCCGGCGGCGCCACGGCCACCCCGACCGACACCTCGGCCCCCGGCGCGACCCCGGCCCCCGCGGACTGCGCCGCAGGCGCGGCCCCGGCAGGCCCTGCGGCCCCGGCGGTCCCGTCCTATCCGGGTGCGGCGACCAGCGCCGCCGTCGAGCACGGCTGGGGCGAGCCCACCAAGGTCGACGACTTCAACGGCGACGCCCTCACGGGCTGGAGCCCCTACGACGGCCCCGGCCACGCCGGCAAGGGGACCCGTTCCCCGTCGGCGATCTCGGTGAAGGACGGCGTGCTCACCATCGACGGCGACGCCGACGGCACCACCGGCGGCATGGCCTGGTCCGACAGCAGCCAGAAGTACGGCCGCTGGGAGGGCCGGGTGCGGGCGCCCGCGTCGGACCCGTCGTACAACGCGTTGCTGCTGCTCTGGCCGACCGCGGAGAACTTCCCGGTCGGCGGCGAGATCGACTTCATGGAGATGACCGACCACACCCGGCAGAAGACCAACCTGTTCCTGCACTACGGAGAGGACAACTCCCAGGTCCAGGGCTCGGTCGACATCGACGCGACCCAGTGGCACAACTGGGCGGTCGAGTGGACGCCGAAGGGCGTGACCGCCTTCGTCGACGGCAAGCAGTGGTGGCACACCGACGACACCTCGATCCTGCCTCCCGGGCCGATGCACCTGACCATCCAGCTCGACTGGTTCCCCAAGGGCGGCGGCGACGTGAAGCCCTCGGAGATGCAGGTCGACTGGGTCCGTCAGTACGCGCTGCCCGAGTCGGAGAAGGGCGAGGGGGCTCGGGCGGTTCGGGCGGCAACGACGAGGGGCTCCTCGACGGACTGCTGCACCGCATCACCGAGGGCGGTCCGGACCCCGAGCCCGGCTCGGCGACCCGCGGCGCGAGCGGCACCTGATCAGCGGTACTCCATCACCAGCACCGCGGTGGCCCCGGGGGTGAGCGCCCGGTAACTGTGCGGCCGGTCGGCGGGGAAGGTGACGTGGTCACCCGGGTCGAGCTCGACCTGCTCGTCGTCCGGCCCGACGCTCCACCGGCCCGTGGACACCACCAGGTGCTCGACGGTGCCGGGGGAGTGGGCGTCGGCCGTCCGCGCCGGCCCGGGTTCGCAGGTGATGAGGTGCAGGTCGCGGCGAGCGCCCGGCGGACAGCGCGACAGCAGTGCGCCGGTGTACGCGGCCTCCTCCGACCGGATCGCGGGACGGTCGGCGAAGCGCACCACCCGCAGCGGCGACGACGGCGGCTCCACCAGGGCGCTGAACGGCACCCCCGCGACCACGGCGATCGCCCACAGCGTCTCGACGCTCGGGTTCCCGGTGCCCGCCTCCAGCTGCGACAGCGTCGACTTCGCGATCCCCGCGCGCCGGGCCAACTCGGCCGAGGAGATCCCGAGGCGTTCGCGCTCCCGGCGGATGGCCGCCGCGATCGTCGCGAGCGGCGGCTCAGGCGTTCGGTTCATCGTTCTCCTCGTTCGACTTGACGAACACAGGCGGTGTTGTTCACTGTATCGGGCATGCGTTCGATACAGCGAACGACCCGCGGGGACGTCCGCGATGCGCTCACCATCTCGGTGGCCGTCGCCGTCGTCGGGGTGTCCTTCGGCGCGCTCGCGCCGGCCGCCGGGCTGTCCCCGGCCATGACGATGGCGATGTCGCTGCTGGTGTTCGCGGGCGGCGCCCAGCTCCTCGTCACCGGGGTGCTCGCCGCCGGCGGAGGCATGTGGGCCGCCGTCGCCGCGGGGCTGGTGCTCAACCTGCGGCACCTGCCGTTCGGCCTGGCGCTGGCCCGCCACCTGGGTGGGGGCTGGGCGCGGCTGCCCGCGGCCCACGTCGTCACCGACGAGTCGACAGCGTTCGTGCTGGCCCGCACCGACGTCCCCGGGAGGGGGTGGCGTGCGTTCCGGATCCTCGGCGTCGTGAAGTACCTGTGCTGGCAGCTCGGCACCGCGGCCGGTCTCGTGCTCGGCGCGAGCGTGCCGGACCCGGGCGCGTTCGGCCTGGACGCGGCCTTCCCCGCCGCGATGCTGGCGATGCTCGTCCCGATGCTGCGCCGGGTCGACGCCCGCCGGGTCGGTGCCGCCGCGGCAGCGGTCTCGCTGGCCTGTGCACCGTTCCTTCCGGCGGGGCTGCCCGTGCTGGCCGGCCTGCTCGGCGTCACCGCCGCCGGACGGACGGAGGAGCAGTCGTGACCGTCGCCGCCCTGCTCGTCCTCGCCGGCGGGACCTACCTCATGCGGCTGCTGCCGCTCGTCCTGCACGACCGGGTCGCCCTGTCACCGCGCACCGTCCGCCTCGTCGAGCTGGGGGCGGCCGGGCTGCTCGTCGCGCTCGTCGCCACCGGAACATGGTTCGAGGGGGCCGGGTTCGCCGGCTGGGCCCGCCCGGCCGGGGTGGCCGTGGCCGCGGGTGCGCTGCTGCTGCGGATGCCGTTCGTGCTGGTCGTCGTCCTCGCCGCGGCGACGACGGCCGGGCTGCGCCTGGCCGGGATCGGCTGAGCCGGTCGTCACCCCGGCGCGCGCCCCGCGCCGGGGACCGCGAGGATCACCCCATGCTCGTGCTCGTCCTCGGTGCCACCGGCTACGTCGGGTCCCGGCTCGTCCCATGCCTGCTCGACGCCGGCCACGACGTGCGGGTGCTCGCCCGCACCCCGGCCAAGCTCGCCGCGCACCCGTGGGGCGACCGGGTCGACGTCGCCCGCGGCGACGCCCAGGACGCGGCCGACGTGCGCCGGGCCTGCGAGGGCGTCGACGCCGTCGTCCACCTGGTGCACGCGATGGACGGCCCCGGCTACGCCGCACGCGACCGCGCCGCCGCGCACGCGCTGGCCGACGGGGCCGCCGCGGCCGGTGTGCGTCGCATCGTCTACCTGGGCGGGCTGCAGCCCGCGGCCGGCACCCGGCGGGTGTCGCAGCACCTGTCCTCGCGCCGGGAGGTCGGTGACATCCTGCTCGCCGGTCCGGTGCCGACCGCGGTGCTGCGTGCCGGGATCGTCGTCGGGACCGGCTCGGCCAGCTTCGAGATGATCCGCCACCTCACCGAGACGGCGATGGGCGGTCCCCTGCTCCTGCCGCTGCCCGACCGGGCGTGGAACCGGATCCAGCCGATCGCCGTCGACGACGTGCTGTACGACATCGTCGGCTGCCTCGACCTGCCCGCCGAGGTGGACCGGGCGTTCGACGTCGGCGGCCCCGACGTGCACACCTACCGCTCCCTGATGAGCGAGTTCGCCGCCGAGGCCGGGCTGCTGCGGCCGTTCCCAGTGCCCGTCCCGCTGTCCGCGCCGCGGCTCACTGCCCGCGCCGTCGCCGCGCTCACCCCGGTCGGCCGGGGCCTGGCCGAGCCTCTGGTCGAGTCGATGCGCCACGAGCTGGTGGCCGACCCCGACGACCTCGCGGCCCTCGACGCGCTCATCGGCACCCCGCCCGGCGGACGGACCCCGTACCGCACCGCGGTCCGCCGTGCCCTCGACGGCGTCGGCGCGGCCGGACCGGGGCCGTCCGACCCGCCCGGCACCGGCCCGCTGGAGTGGTCGACGACCGACACCCGCGACGTGGCCGCCCCCGCCCACGCCGTCTGGTCGGTGATCGAGACGCTCGGCGGCCCGCACGGCTGGTACACCGTCCCGGGGGTCGCGACGCTGACCGGCCACCTCGACGTCCTGGCCGGCGGGCCCGGCGTGGTCCCGCGGCGGCAGGGCGACGGCCCGGCCCGGCTCGTCCCGGGGGAGCCCCTGGACCGCTGGATCGTCGAGGCGGTCGAGCCGGGGCACCGGCTGGTGCTGCGGGCCGCCGACCGGCTGCCCGGCGACGCCCGGCTGGAGCTCGCCGTCACCCCGACCGACCGGCTGACCAGCCGCTACACCCAGACCCTGCGGTTCGCCCCGCGCGGGATGGCCGGGCGGCTGGGGTGGCTGGCGGCCTACCCCTCGCAGCGTTTCGTGTTCGCGGTGATGGCCCGGACCCTGGCCGGGGTCGCCGAGACCCGCTACCGGCGCGAGGTCCGCGCCCTCTGACTCCCACGCCCCCGCAGCTCCGACGTGTGGGGTGCTGCTGCGCCCGGGAGGCGGCTGCCGGGATGCGCGAGGCGGGCGCAGGGACGCGTGGACAGCGCCGCCCGCGGTGCCGCACCCGCACGGGTGCGGCACCACGCGGCGCGTCAGCCCTGGCCGCGGGCCTGCGCCACCTGCTCGGCGCGGTCCTCGGCCGCGATCCGGGTCAGCTCGGCGCCGGCGTCGGGGTCGCGGGTGAGGTTCTCGCCCGACTCCGGGTCGAACACGTGGATCTTCCGCGCGTCCAGCCAGAACTCGGCGTCGCGGCCCTCCCGGATCCGGCTGGTCGAGTCGATCGACACGATCGCCTGGGTACGCAGCTGGTCGGCATCGAGCTCGCGCGACAGCTCCTTCAGCTTGGTCTCCACCTCGGCCGGGGCCTCGTAGGGGATGTAGGCGTACTGCGAGTCGCCCAGCCACTCGGTCACGTCGACCTTCGCGGTGAAGGTGGACCCGACGTGCTTCTTCGCCTCGTCGACCAGGGAGGCGTCCTCGAAGTACTCCGGGCGGATCCCCACCAGTACCAGGTCGCGACCGGCGATCTTCTCGGCGCGCGCGGTGTCGAGCTCGATCGGACCGAACGGCGTCTCCAGCGTGCTCCCGGAGAGCGTCGCGGGCAGGAAGTTCATCGGCGGCGACCCGATGAACCCGGCGACGAACAGGTTGACCGGCTGCTCGTAGAGCTCGCGGGGCGAGGCGACCTGCTGGATGACGCCCTTGCGCAGCACGCAGACGCGGTCGCCGAGGGTCATCGCCTCGGTCTGGTCGTGGGTGACGTAGACCGTGGTGATGCCGAGGCGGCGCTGCAGCCGGGCGATCTCGGTGCGCATCTGCCCGCGCAGCTTCGCGTCCAGGTTGGACAGCGGCTCGTCGAACAGGAACGCGTCGGCGTCACGGACGATGGCGCGGCCCATCGCGACCCGCTGGCGCTGACCTCCGGACAGGTTCGCGGGCTTGCGCTGCAGGTGCTCCTGCAGCTCCAGGACCTTCGCCGCGGCGTCGACCTTCTGCCTGACCTCGTCCTCGGGTGCCTTGGCCAGGCGCAGCGGGAACGCGATGTTCTCGAAGACCGACAGGTGCGGGTAGAGCGCGTAGTTCTGGAACACCATCGACAGGTTGCGGTCCCGCGGGGCCTTGTCGTTGACCCGGTTGCCGGCGATGATCATGTCGCCGGAGGTGATGTCCTCCAGGCCGACGATCATCCGCAGCAGCGTCGACTTCCCGCAGCCGGACGGGCCGACGAGGATCATGAACTCGCCGTCGGCGATGTCCATGCTCACGTCGTTCACGGCCGGGAAGCCGTCCCCGTACTTCTTGACGATGTTCTTCATCTCGATCGACGCCATGGCCGGTCGGTTCCTTTCCGTGTTGCGGAGCGGCAGGGCGTGTCAGCCCTTGACGGCGCCGTTGGTCAGACCGGCGACGATGCGCCGCTGGAAGATCAGGACGAGCACGACGACGGGGATGGTCACGATCACCGCGGCGGCGGCGATCGGGCCGTTGGGCGACTCGAACTGCGACGCTCCGGAGAACAGGCCCAGCGCGGCCGGGACCGGGCGGGACGCGCCGGTCGAGGTCAGCGAGATGCCGTAGGCGAAGTCGTTCCAGGCGATGAAGAACGCCAGGATCGCGGTGGTGAACACCCCGGGCGTCGCCAGCGGGACGATCACCTTGCGGAACGCCTGCCAGGTGGTGGCGCCGTCGACCTGGGCGGCCTGCTCCATCTCCCACGGGATCTCGCGGAAGAACGCCGACATGGTCCAGATCGACAGCGGCAGGGTCAGCGACAGGTAGGGGATGATCAGGCCGGGCCAGGTGTCGTAGAGCCCGATCTGGCGCCACAGGTTGAACAGCGGCGTCACGATCGAGATGACCGGGAAGATCGCCACCGCCAGCGCGGTGGACAGGATCAGCTTCTTGCCCCGGAAATCGAGCCGGGCGATCGCGTAGGCGGCGAACATCGACAGCACGCACGCCAGGAACGTCGCGATGATGCAGATGCCGAAGGAGTTGCGCAGCGCGGGCAGGAACAGCTCGGCCGCGTCGCCGACGAGGATCTGTTCGTAGTTGCTCCACGACACCGACGTCGGCAGGAACTGCTTGTTGGCGATGTCTTCGCTCGACTTCAGCGACAGCGACACGATCCAGCCCACCGGGAACAGGGCGTAGACGACGATCGCGATGCCGGCCACGATCCAGAGGACTCGCTCGCGGGTGGACATCACTTCTCCCCTCGGGCCTGGGACAGGTCGACCTTGAACCCCTTGATGAAGCCGACGCAGATGATCACGACGGACAGGAACAGCAGGACCGACACCGCGGAGCCGAGCCCGATCTCGACCCGGGCGATGGTCTGGCGGTAGGCCAGGAACGACACCGTCTCGGTGTTGTTCGCCCCCGCCGTCATGACGAACACCGAGTCGAACACGCGGAAGGCGTCCAGGGTCCGGAACAGCAGGGCGACCATGATCGCCGCCTTCATGTTCGGCAGCGTCACCTTCCACATCCGCTGCCACCAGGTCGCGCCGTCGACGCGGGCGGCCTCCTGCAGCACGTCGGGCACCTGGGCCAGACCCGCGAGCAGCAGCAGCGAGATGAACGGGGTGGTCTTCCAGATCTCGGCCAGGCAGATCACGAACAGCGACGAGCCGGTCGAGCCGAACCAGTCGGTGTCCGCCGAGACCCCGGGCAGCCAGTCGAACCAGGAGTTGACGAAGCCCGAGTCCAGGGAGAACGCGTACTGCCAGGAGAACGCCGACACGACCGTGATGACGGCGTACGGGATCAGGATCGCCGCGCGCAGGACCGGCCGGATCGCCTTGAGCGCGTTCATCATCACCAGCGCCAGCAGGAAGCCCAGCACCAGCTCGACCGCGACGGTGACCACGGTGATGAACACCGTGACGCCGAACGAGGTCCACCAGATCGAGTCGGTGAGGATGACCGCGTAGTTCTTCAGGCCGACGAACGAGATGTTCTCCGGGTCGGTCAGCCGGTAGTCGAACAGCGAGTAGTAGACGGCCTGGACGATCGGGTAGGCCGTCACCAGCAACATCACGGCGAACGCCGGCCCGGCCAGGTACCAGCCGAGCTTCTGCTCGGCACGGGCCCGGTCGCTGCCACCGCGCGGGGCGGGCGCCGCCCCCGCGGCGGGGCGCGCCGTCGTCGACTCCGTCGTCGTCACAGGAGCTCCTCCTTGGCCAGGACCGCCTTGATCAGCGCGGCGGTCGCGGGACCGACGGTCGGCGGGTCGATGCCCGCGGTCGGGTGGTAGGTGCGCTGGATCGACTCGGAGACCTCGCTGTAGTACGGGGTCTGCGGGCGCGGCTTGGCCTGCTGCAGCGACTGGGCGATCACCGGGGCCATCGGGAACTTCTCCACCACGTCCGGGTCGGTGAACACCGAGATCCGGGCGGCCGGGTTGCCGTTGGTGAGGAAGTACTGCTTCTGGTTCTCGGTCGAGACGATGCACTCGGTGGCCTTGTAGGCCAGGTCGACGTGGTTGCTGAACGCGCCGACGCCGAGGTTGATGCCGCCGTAGGGCGGCGACGAGGGCCTGCCGGCCTCGGTCTGCGGGTAGAGCGCCGCGCCGAAGTCGTCCGGTGTGGACTGCAGGACGGTACCCGCCTCGACCGCGCTGTTGACCTTGCCCCAGACGAACGGCCAGTTCACCTGGAACATCGCCTCACCGGCCTGGAAGGCGTTGGAGTTCTCGTCCTCGGAGTTGGTCGAGAACCCGGGACCGCCGACGGCGGAGACGGCCTTCATGATCTCCGCGGCCTTCGTCGCGGCGGGGGAGTCCAGCCCGAGCTGCACACCCTCCGGGTCCTGCGGCGAGGCGTTGGTGATGATCTGGCCGCCGCCGCCCTCCACCAGCGCGTTCAGCCAGACGGTCAGCGACTCGGCCCGGATGCCCTGCGCGGCGATGATCGAGTTCTTCGACCGTGCGGCCGCCACGACCTGGTCCCACGTGACCGGCTTCGACATGTCCAGCCCGGTGCCGGCGACCTGGGACTTGCGGTACCAGAGCAGCTGGGTGTTGGCCCAGAACGGCACCGTGACCAGCCTGCCGTTCCGGCTCGCGCCCTCCTTCGCGGAGTTCACGATCCCCGCTGTGGTCCGCCGGGCGACGTCCTCGGGAACAGGGGCGAGGAACTTCGCCTCGGCGAACTCGGGGATGTAGGGCGGGTCGATGGACATGATGTCGATCGAGCTGTCGTTCGCCGCGAGCCGGCGGATCAGCTGTTGGCGCTGCTCCGCGGACTGGCGCGGCAGCACCGACACCGCGATCGAGTACTCGCCGTTCGACGCCGCCGAACAACGCTGGGCGATCTCGGCCTGCCCGCCGTCGTCGGGGTTGATGTACCAGTTGAGGACCGGCGGGCCCGCGGGTGCGCCTCCGCAGCCCGCCAGCAGGGCGAGGGCGACGGCGGCCGCAC
This sequence comes from Pseudonocardia sp. Ae717_Ps2, assembly GCF_001932475.1. Lineage (NCBI taxonomy): Bacteria > Bacillati > Actinomycetota > Actinomycetes > Pseudonocardiales > Pseudonocardiaceae > Pseudonocardia > Pseudonocardia sp. Ae717_Ps2. Next base: position 3,117,054 of record NZ_MCIS01000001.1, on the reverse strand, counting down.
CGGCGGCCAGCGTCCTCCTCCACCGTGTGCGACGCATGGTCAACTCCGAACTCCCGTGTTCGATACCGCTGCTGTCCCGACGCACGTCGGCGTCGCTGGAAGCGTTTCCAGCCGAGACTGTGAGCCCTTCACTCGGGAGTGTCAAGGCTCATAGCGCCCGCGCTGGTAGGCGACGATCCTTACTGATCAACAGGCGCTGGTCCAGCGCGGACGGATAACATCCGCTCTTGCAATCGCTTCCAGCTTTCGGCATACATGTGTCGTGCCCGAGCCGGTCAACCTGGCGGACGTGGCCCGGCTGGCCAAGGTCTCACCGGCCACCGCGTCACGTGCGCTCAGCGATCACCCCCACGTCGCCGCGGCCACCCGTGCCCGGGTGTGGGAGGCCGCGCGCGCCCTGGAGTACGTGGTCAGCCCGGACGCCGCCGGGCTCGCGCGGGGCACCACGGGGCGGATCGCCGTCGTCGTCCCGCACCTGTCCCGGTGGTGGTTCGGGGCCGCGCTGGAGGGGCTGTCCGAGGTGCTGCGCGAGGCCGGGCGCGACCTGCTGCTGTACCACCTCGGCGACGCCGCGGCCCGGCGCGCGTTCTTCGCCGAGCTGCCCGCCCGGCGCCGCGCCGACGCCGTCGTGCTGCTCGGGTTCGGCGTCGACGACGCCGAGCGTGCCCGGCTGGAGCGGATCGGTGTCGGGATCGTGTCGGCGGGGACCCGGATCGGGCACCATCCGTCGGTGTCGATCGACGAGCGCGTCGCCGGCCGCCAGGCCGTCGACCACCTGCTCCACCTCGGACACCGGAGGATCGGGATGATCGGGATGATCGTCACCACCGACCCGGAGCTGGACCCGGGCCAGCCCGCGGGGCGGGCCGCCGCCTACCGGGCCGCGCTCGCCGACGCCGGCGTCGGGTACGACCCCGCGCTGACGGTCCGCGTGCCGTGGAGCCCGGAGGGCGGGGCGCGCGCGATGGGCGAGCTGCTCGGGCTGTCCGACCCCCCGACGGCGGTCTACGCCCACACCGACGAGGTCGCCCTCGGTGCCGTCGGGACGCTGCGTCGGGCCGGGCTCGCGGTGCCCGGCGACGTGTCGGTCATCGGCATCGACGACCATCCCCTGGCCGCGCTGACCGATCTGTCCACCGTGGCCCAGCCGGCGGCCGAGCAGGGCGCCGTCGCGGCCCGGATGGCGCTGGCGACGCTGGCCGGCGACCCGGTCGACCCGCTCGCCACCCTGCCGACCCGGCTGGTCATCCGCGGCTCCACCGCCCCACCGGCCCGCGGCGCCCGGGGAGTGTCCTGAATGGATGCCTCACCGGAGCTCGTGCTGCGGGCACCCGGCCCCGAGCTGATCGCCCTGCCGTGGAACGAGCCGCTGGAGGACTGGGACGAGACGCGGGTCCCTTTGCGCGACATGGAGGTCGGTCCCAGCCGGCACCTCGTCCGGTTCGTCGAGGCCGACGGTGCACTGTGGGTGCTCAAGGACATGCCCGAGCGGATCGCCCGTCGCGAGTACGACGTGCTGCGCCGGCTCGGGCACCAGTGTCTGCCCGCGGTCCGCCCGGCCGGGCTGGTGAACCAGCCGGCGCACGAGACCGCGATCCTGGTGACCCGGTACCTGAGCGGGTCCTGGCAGTACCGCAGGCTGTTCCTGCGGCTCCCCCCGAACCGGCCGCGGCACCGCGCCCGGCTGTTCGACGCGATGATCTCGCTGCTGGTCGAGCTGCACCGGCACGGCGTGTTCTGGGGCGACTGCTCGCTGAACAACACCCTGCTCACCCGCGACGGGCAGACCCTGCAGGCCTTCCTCGTCGACGCCGAGACCAGCGAGGTGCACCCGGACGGCCTGTCCGACGGTCAGCGCGAGCACGACGTGACGATCCTGGTCGAGAACGTCGCCGCCGGGATGATCGACCTGGCGACCTCGCTGGAGCGGCCGCCGGAGATGATCCCGCAGCTGATCGACGAGGCCACCGCGCTGCCCGAGCGCTACCGGGAGCTGTGGGACGCCCTGCACGCCTCGCCGGTCTTCGCCTTCGGCGACCGCTACCGCGTCGAGGGTGCCATCCGTGAGCTCAACGACCTGGGCTTCGCCGTGGACGAGGTCTCCCTGCTGCCGGTCGGCGACGGCCGGTCCCGGCTGCACATCGCCGTCGGTGACCGGAACTACCACTCCGCGACGCTGCGCAGGCTGACCGGCGTCGAGGTGGGGGAGGGCCAGGCCCGGATCCTGCTCGGCGACCTCAACGCGCACCGCGACTGGATGCAGCGGCGCACCGGTCAGCCGGTCTCGGACCGCGCGGCCGCACGCAGCTGGATCGACCACTGTCTCGAGCCCGGCTCGGCCCGCGCGCACGCCGCGCTCGGCGGTGCCGGGGATCCGGTGCAGGCCTACTGCGACCTGCTGGAGGTGCGCTGGCTGCTGTCCGAACGGGCCGGTGCCGACGTCGGCAACGAGGCGGCACTCGCGGCGCTCGGGGCCGGTGCCCCGACCGACTCGGCGGCGAAGATGGCCGTCGCCGACGCGCCCACCGGGCCGCTGCCGCGGATCCCCGCGGAGGAGCCCGACGACCGGTGACGTGCGTCGTCACATCGTTGACGCCCCGGTAACCACACGCCTGGCGGTACTGTTCGGGGCCGTGTCCATTCCCGGTCCCGGTTACGCCATCACCGCACGCGTCGACGCCCCCGCCAACCCGACCTCGGCCGGTGACCTCACCGCCGCCGTCGGCCAGGTCGGCGGCGTCGTCACCGCCTTCGACGTCGTCGAGGCGCGCACCGAGAGTCTCGTCGTCGACATCTCGGTCAACGCCCGCAACACCGAGCACGTCGAGGAGATCAAGGCCGCCATCGAGCAGCTCGAGGGCTTCTCGGTCCGCAAGGTCTCGGACCGGACCTTCCTGCTCCACCTCGGCGGCAAGATCGAGGTCCGCTCCAAGGTGAACCTCCGCACCCGTGACGACCTGTCGCGCGCCTACACCCCGGGCGTCGCGCGGGTGTCGATGGCGATCGCGGAGAACCCGTCCGACGCCCGCCGTCTGACGATCAAGCGCAACACCGTCGCCGTCGTCACCGACGGGTCCGCGGTGCTCGGCCTGGGCAACATCGGCGCCGCCGCGGCGATGCCGGTCATGGAGGGCAAGGCGGCGCTGTTCAAGCAGTTCGCCAACGTCGACGCGTGGCCGGTCTGCCTCGACACCCAGGACACCGAGGAGATCATCCGCACCGTCCAGCTGATCGCGCCGGGCTACGGCGGCATCAACCTGGAGGACATCGCGGCGCCGCGCTGCTTCGAGATCGAGCGCCGGCTGCGCGAGCTGCTCGACATCCCGGTCTTCCACGACGACCAGCACGGCACCGCCGTCGTCGTCCTCGGCGCGCTGCGCAACGCGCTGCGCGTGGTCGGCAAGAAGTTCTCCGACGTCCGCGTGGTCGTCTGCGGGGTCGGTGCGGCCGGCTCGGCGATCATCCGGCTGCTCGGGTCGGAGGAGACCGCCGACGTCGTCGCCGTCGACGTGGACGGCATCGTCCACACCGGACGCGAGGGGATGGACGACAACCTCGCCTCGATCGCCGCGCAGACCAACAAGGACGGCAAGCAGGGCACGCTGGCCGACGCGCTCGTCGGGGCCGACGTCTTCATCGGGGTCAGCGCGCCGAACCTGTTCGGCGAGACCGAGCTGCGGTCGATGAACGACGACGCGATCGTGTTCGCGCTGGCCAACCCGGACCCCGAGGTCGACCCGACGCTGGCGATGCGCCACGCCGCCGTCGTCGCGACCGGGCGGTCGGACTACCCGAACCAGATCAACAACGTGCTCGCCTTCCCCGGCGTGTTCCGCGGCCTGCTCGACGCGCAGGCCCACGACATCACCGACGAGATGATGCTCGCGGCCTCCGCGGCGATCGCCGACGTCGTCGCCGAGCCGAACCCGTCGTTCATCGTGCCGAGCGTGTTCGACCAGAGCGTGGCCCCGGCCGTCGCCGAGGCGCTCCGCAACGCCGCCACGAAGCAGGCCAAGCGCGGCGAGGTCGAGGCGGGCTGACCCGGCCCTGCGGCGGGCGACCACCCCGGTCGGCGCGGGCACCGGCGCGGACGCCGGGCCGCGTTCGACGGGGAGGTCGCCGTACGGTGCCGCGGCTCACCCCCGGACGGGCGGTTGCCGCAGGTCGGGCGGGTCTACGCTGGTCGGCATGGCGGTGAGGATCGGTGTGCTGGCCCTGCAGGGCAACGTCCGCGAGCACGTGGCGGCGCTGACCGGGGCGGGTGCCGAGGCCGTGCCGGTCCGCCGTGCGTCCGAGCTGGCCGCGGTGGACGGCATCGTCCTGCCCGGCGGTGAGTCGACGACCATGTCGAAGCTGCTCGACACCTTCGAGCTGCTGGAGCCGCTGCGTGCCCGGCTGCGTGAGGGACTGCCCGCCTACGGCTCGTGCGCCGGCATGATCCTGCTGGCCGAGGAGATCCTGGACGGGCGGCCCGATCAGCACCAGCTCGGCGGGCTCGACGTCGTCGTGCGGCGCAACGCGTTCGGCCGGCAGGTCGACTCCTTCGAGACCGACCTGGAGTTCACCGGGCTCACCGGTGATCCGGTGCACGCGGTGTTCATCCGGGCCCCGTGGGTGGAGAAGACCGGCGGCGAGGTCGAGGTGCTCGCCACCGTCCCCGCCGTCACCAGCACCGGTGCCGATGCCGGTGAGGCCTCGGGCCGCGCGGTCGCGGTGCGGCAGGGCCCGGTGCTCGCCACCTCGTTCCACCCGGAGCTGACCGGGGACCGGCGGGTGCACGCACTGTTCGTCGACATGGTGCGGGCCGCCACCGGTTGATGCGGTGCGGGCCGGGTTGATGCGGTGCGGGCCGCCACCGGTTGATGCGGTGCGGGCCGCCACCGGTTGATGCGGTGCGGGCCGCCACCGGTTGATGCGGTGCGGGCCGCCACCGGTTGATGCGGTGCGGGCCGCCACGGGGTGGTTCGGCGCGGCCACCACCGGGTGGCGCCGCGGCGGGTCAGTCGGTCGAGCCGGTGGCGCCGCGCTGGTAGGCGGTGGGCTCGCCGGGTTCGGCGGTCCGCCGGCGTTCCGCGGCCACGGTGGAGTCGATGCCCGCGTGCCACCGCTCGGGGGAGCGTCGGCGCACGGTCCGGGCACGGCGGAACCCGGCGACGGCGGGGGTCAGCAGGGCGTCGGCGACCGGAGCGTGCCGGATCTGCAGGTCCTGGCTCATCGCCGGGCCGTGGATGCGGCGGGTGATCGCGTCGAGTGCGGGCCGGGACAGCCGCGGCGGGACTCCGAGCAGGCCCCGGAGCAGCACCGAGATCGAGTCGAGGGTCGCGGCGGCGAGACGCGCGGAGTCGTCGGACACGGGCCCGGTGACGGTCTGCAGGACGTCGTCGATCCGGCGGGCCGCGTCGTGGCTGGTGATCCCCTCGACGAGCCGGGCATCGATCCCGAGCAGGTGTCCGATGTACCACCAGTAGCGGTAGAGGCCGTCGAGCTCGCGTCCGGTGAGGTCGAACCCGAACCGTTCCTCCGCGACGAAGGAGGTCAGGGTGAAGTCCATCCAGGTCCGCCCGAGGTCCACCTGGTTGATGGGGACGCCGTCGGCGGTGCTGTCGTACCCGCGGTCGAGTGCGAGCCTGCGCATGTGGGCGTGCAGCATGCGGACGTTCAGGGTCGCGACGTAGCCGGGCCGCCCGCGGCGCAGGTTGCCGGGCAGCATCGCCTGGGTCAGCCAGGCCCCGGTCTCGGAGAGCCGCTTGTCGGCGCGGTCGACGAGGCGGCCGGTGGTGGACAGGACCTTCGCGATCGACGGTGACTCGTACACGCGGACGAGGGCGCCCGCGCTGAGCGAGAGGATGTGGACCGGGGTGGGCGAGCTGAACCAGGGGCGAGGGAACTCGTCGAGCAGCTCGTCGTCGACGTAGTCGGGCGGGGTCTCGGTCTGCCGCAGCAGCGCGGCGAGGGCGGGCGGCGGGTCGTCGAGTGCGTCGAGGCCGTGCTCGATCCCGCGGTTGAGCAGCGGTCGCGCCGTCGCCGTCCCGAGCGCGTGCATCTCGTCGACGACGGCGTCGGCGAGCGGATCGCCGGTGGTCAGGGCCCACTGCATCAGGTCGGCGCGGGTCTCGCCGAACTGGGCGAGTACGGCGGTCCGGCTCGACCGGGCGGTCGGCCATGCGGCGGTGACGGTCATCGTGGCTCCTGGTCCTCGTGGTGTGGCGGGTCGGCCGGTGGCCGACCGGGCGTCGGGTGGTCGGGAACGCCGAACGCGGCGAAGAGCCGTGTGACGTCGGCGCGCATGGTCGCGGTGGGTGCGTCGGCGCCACGCGCCATCTCGTGCAGGATCAGCCCGGACAGCGAGCGGGCGAGGGTGCGTGCGGTGTCGCGGGACGCGGTCAGCGGGGCGAACAGCGCGGCCAGCTCCTCGACGAACGCCTCGGCCATCGGGCGCAGCCGCGGGTTGTGGATCGCGCTGAGGGTCAGCTGGACGACCCCGTCCGGTGGCAGTCGGTCGCCGTAGGGGGCGCGGGCCACGACGGCCATGGCCGCGTCGACGATCCCGGCCCCGCGTTCGACGGCCTCGCGCGCGGTCCGGCGCATGTCGGCGATGGTCCGGGAGCTGGTCGCCTCGAACGCGGCGACGAGCAGGTCGTCGGCGGTGCGGAAGTGGTAGGTCGTCGAGGCGAGGGACGTCCCGGCCTTGGCGGCCACGGCGCGCTGGGTCACCGCGGCGACGCCGTCGGTGCAGATGATCTCGATGGCGGCGTCGAGCAGCGCGGCGCGGGTCCGTGCGCTGCGGGTGTGTCGTCCGTCCACAATCTGTACGGTAGTACGAATTGATGGGCGAGGGGCAACTCGGTTCCGTCACCGGGCCCCCGGGGTGGGGGTTGCCCCAGGTGCACCCGGGGGAGCGCCGTGTGGGCCGATCGGCCCGCCGCGGGGAGCATGGGGTCATGACCAGCACCGTCGTGCCCACCGGGTCGCGCCCGGCCCTGCCGTCCGCGGTGGGGCTGAGCGTGGCGCTGTGGCTCGGCGCGATCCTGGCCGGGTTCGCCGAGACCCTGGTCCGGCTGGCGGGCCCGGTGCCACCCTCGGTCGTGGAGATCCTCGCGCGCGGCGGGATCTACCTGGTGCTGGGCGTGCTGGTCGTGCAGCTGCTCTCCGGGCACGACGTGCACCGCTGGACCGTCGTCGGTGTCCTGGGGGTCCTCGGCACGGCGTCACTGGTGGTGGGGCCGCTGCGGGCGCTGGCGGGCGGGGGATCGGTCGGGCTGTTCCTGACGACCGCGACCGGCCCCGAGCTGGCCGCCGCCGCGCTGCGCGCGCTGCACGTGGCGGAGCTGCTCGCCGCCGTCGTGCTGCTGTTCCACCCCGCTGCGCAGACCTTCTACCGGGCGTCCGCCCGCACGACCTCGCCGTCGACGACCGTGGCCGGTGCGGCGGCCGGGAGCCGGTAGCGGATCAGTCGGGAGCTGTTCGCGACGACCGCGACGCTGGAGGCGTTGTGCAGGATCGCTGCGACCACCGGTGACATCGCGCCGCCCGCGGAGACCAGCAGCCCCGCCGCGTTCACCGCGATCGACATGCCGTAGTTCTGCCGGATCAGGGTGATCGACCGGCGTCCCAGGTCACGCAGGTCCAGCAGCGCGCCGAGGTCGTCCGCGGCGAGGGCCACGTCGGCGGTCTCCACCGCGACGTCGGTACCGGCCACGCCCATCGCGATCCCGATGTCGGCCAGCGCCAGTGCCGGGGCGTCGTTCGTGCCGTCGCCGATCATCGCGACGGTGTGGCCCTGCTCCTGCAGCGCCCGCACGACGTCCTGCTTCTGCTCGGGCATGACCTCGGACCGGTACTCGGTGATGCCGAGCTCCTCGGCGACGGCCTTCGCGGTCTGCGGGTGGTCGCCGGTGAGCATGACGATCCGGGTGACGCCGTCGGCGCGCAGCCGCTCCAGCACGTCGCGGGCCTCGGCACGCACGGTGTCGCGCAGCGAGACCAGACCGACCAGGGTGCCGTCGACGGCCAGCAGCAGCGGGGTCTCCGAGGCCTTCTGCAGCCGTCGCACCCAGTCCGCGGCCTTGCGCGGCACCGTGACGCCCTGCGCGCGGAGCAGGTCGCGCGACCCGATGAGCAGCACCCGGCCGTCGGCCTGGACCCGCATGCCCTGGCCGAGCAGGACCTCGCACTCCTCGTGCGGCGGGATCTCGATCCGCCGCTCCTCGGTGGAGCGGATGACCGCCTGGGCCAGGGGGTGCCGGGAGTGGATCTCCGACGACGCGGCGTGGGCGAGGACCTGCTCGGGCGACCAGTCGTCGTGGAAGGAGATGACGTTGGTGACGATCGGGCGGCCCTGGGTCAGGGTGCCGGTCTTGTCGAACACGACCGCGTCGACCCGCCCGGCCGCCTCGAGGTGCGCGCCGCCCTTGATGAGGATGCCGCGCCGGGCGCCGTTGCCGATCGCCGCGGAGATCGCGGTCGGGGTGGACAGGCCGACCGCGCACGGGCAGGCGATGAGCAGCATCGTCATCGCGCGCCGCACGTCGCGGGTGGCGATCAGGGTCAGTGCCGAGAGCAGGAACGACGCCGGCACGAACCGGCGGGAGAAGTTCTCGCCGACGGTCTGGATCGGGGCCCGGTCGCCCTGGGCCTGCTCGACCCGGTCGATGATCCGGCCGATCGCGGTGTCCTGGCCGACGGCCGTCGCCCGGACCACGATCCGCCCGCGCAGCAGCACCGACCCGGCGTGCAGGGTGTCGCCGGGGGCGACCGAGACCGGCAGCTGCTCGCCGGTGATCGCGGCCTGGTCGGCGACGCCCTCGCCCTCGACGACCTCGCCGTCGACGGGCAGCACGATCCGCTCGTGCACCACGACCTCGTCGCCCACGGACAGGTCCGCGATGTCGACCTCGACCTCGACGGTGCTGCCGTCGGGGGCGAGCGTCCGGGTCCAGGTGCGGGTGGTGGCACCGGTGAGCAGCTCGGAGATGGCGCGCCGGGAGCGGCGCAGCGTCAGGTCCTGGAGGTACTCGCCGATGTTGAGCAGCCACAGCACGGTCAGCGCGACGACGTTCTCGCGCAGCACCAGGCTCGCGACGGTCGCCGCGGACACCAGCGCGTCGGTGCCCGCGCCCTTCCCGCCGGCGAGCGCGCGCAGCGCCCCGCGCAGGAACGGGTAGCCGGTGAAGATCGTGACGCCGGTGGCGACGGTGCGGCTGGCGGGGCCCAGCAGCGGCGGGCGGCGGAGCGCGTAGCGGCGGAATCCCAGTGCGGCGAGCGCGACGCCACCGACGACCAGGCGGGCCAGCTCGCCGTTGTGCTGGTCGGCCGAGCGCGGTGTGCGCGCCGCGGTGGCCTCCGGCTCGGCGCCCAGGCCCTTGCCGATGGCCTCGACGAGTTCGACACGGTGGCAGCCGGGGCGGTACCAGACCACGACGTTGCCGGTGCGCGGGTAGGCGTGCACCTGGCGCACCCCGCCGACGTGGTCCAGCTCGTCCTCGACGGCCACGGCCAGCGCCGTCCGCCCGCGCAGCGCGGGGACGGCGAAGCGGACGCGGCCCGCGGCGTCACTGAGGACGGTGGCCTCCGGGCCGGCGGTGTCGCTGCTCACGGTCTCGCTCGTCTCGCTCGTCGTGCCCGGAGGACCGGGATCAGTGCTCGTGGCCGTGCCCGTGCCCGTTGCCCGGCGCGGGGGCCTCCTCGCCGATGCGGCCGCGGGCCTCGGAGACGATGTCGGCGGTCGCCAGGCGGGCCTTCTCGGCGCCGGTCTCCGCGGCGCGGGCGCCCTTGAGGCCCCAGGTGGTCACCGAGACGGCGGCCTCGCGGACGGCGCCGGAGCGTGCGACCTTCTTGACGCCGTCGTAGGCGACCGCGCCGGCCAGCCCGCTCACGACGAGCCCCACGGCCTTGCCTGCCACTGCTCCGAACACGTGCGCTCCTCTCGCGACCGGCGCCCGGTGCAGGTGCCGACAACGGTTGTCAGAGTAGTCCTCGCCGGGTTCCCGACGGGACGTGGTGGCGAACCATAGCGGTTCATGCACGTGTCCTCGTGGGGCGGGGTCTGCTCGGGCCCGACCCGGCGCGGAGCCGCGTCGTCGGTAGCATTGACGGGTTCCCGCAGGTCGGCCCGACCGCAGCTCGCGCTGCGGGGCGTCGGACCTGCCCCTCACCGCGCGTCGTGTGCGTGGTGCGAGCACGAGAGGTGGGCAGACGAGCCGATGAGCGGTCACTCCAAGTGGGCGACGACCAAGCACAAGAAGGCCGTGATCGACGCCCGCCGCGGCAAGATGTTCGCCAAGCTGATCAAGAACATCGAGGTCGCGGCCCGGACCGGCGGCGGTGACCCCGACGGCAACCCGACGCTCTACGACGCCATCCAGAAGGCGAAGAAGAGCTCGGTCCCGAACGACAACATCGACCGTGCGGTCAAGCGTGGTTCGGGTGCCGACGCCGGTGGCGCCGACTACCAGACGATCACCTACGAGGGCTACGGCCCGAACGGGGTCGCCGTGCTGGTCGAGTGCTTGTCCGACAACCGGAACCGGGCGGCGACCGAGGTCCGGACCGCGATGACCCGCAACGGCGGCACCATGGCCGACCCGGGGTCGGTGGCGTACCTGTTCAACCGCAAGGGCGTCGTGGTGCTGCCGAAGGCCGACCTGTCCGAGGACGACGTGCTGATGGCCGTCCTCGACGCCGGCGCCGAGGAGGTGAACGACCTCGGCGACAGCTGGGAGGTCGTCTCGGAGCCGACCGACGTCGTCGCGGTGCGCACCGCGCTCCAGCGCAGCGGGATCGACTACGACTCCGCCGAGGCGGTCTTCGTCCCGTCGATGCAGGTCGAGCTGGACGCCGAGGGCGCGAAGAAGGTCTTCAAGCTGATCGAGGCGCTCGAGGACTCCGACGAGGTCCAGAACGTCTACGCCAACTTCGACGTCTCCGACGAGGTCATGGCCGAGGTCGGCTGAGCGGCGCGTCCCGTCCCGGTGCGGTCGTCCCCCTCGTGGGGCGGCCGCACCGTCGTCTCCGGGGCCGGCCCGTCCGGGAGCCGACCCGCGGCCGCGTTCACTGTCGGGGGTCGGTTCTAGACTCGCCGCCGATGAGCACAGCGACGCAGGGCACCCAGAAGTCGGCCTCGGCGAAGAAGAAGGCACCGGCGAAGCCGCGCCTGTTGCTGCTCGACGGCCACTCCCTGGCCTACCGGGCGTTCTTCGCGCTGCCCGCGGAGAACTTCCGCACCGGAACCGGGCAGACCACGAACGCGGTCTACGGCTTCACCTCGATGCTGATCAACCTGCTGCGCGACGAGGAGCCGACCCACCTCGCGGTGGCCTTCGACGTGTCCCGCACGACCTTCCGCTCCGAGCGCTACGCCGAGTACAAGGCGAACCGCTCGTCGACGCCGGACGACTTCCGCGGCCAGATCGACCTCATCAAGGAGGTCCTGGGCGCGCTGAACATCCCGGTCTTCGCCGTCGACGGGTACGAGGCCGACGACCTCATCGCCACCCTCGCCACCCGGGCCGAGGCGCGCGGCTTCCAGGTGCTCATCACCACCGGGGACCGTGACGCGTTCCAGCTGGTCACCGACGACGTCACCGTCCTGTACCCCAAGCGCGGCGTGTCCGACCTCGGCCGGATCGACCCGGCCGAGGTCGACAAGCGCTACGGGCTCACCCCGACCCAGTACCCGGACTTCGCGGCGCTGCGCGGCGACCCCTCGGACAACCTGCCCTCCATCCCCGGGGTGGGGGAGAAGACCGCGGCCAAGTGGGTCCGGGAGTTCGGTTCGCTCGCGGAGCTGACCGACCGGGTCGACGAGGTGAAGGGCAAGGCCGGGGACAACCTGCGGGCCAACCTGGCGAACGTGCTGCTCAACCGCCAGCTCACCGAGCTGGTGCGCGACGTCGACCTCGGCGCCGACCCCGAGGAGCTCGAGCTGCGCCCCTGGGACCGGGACGCGGTGCACCGCCTGTTCGACGAGCTGGAGTTCCGGGTGCTGCGCGAGCGGCTGTTCTCCACGCTGTCCTCCGCCGAGCCCGAGGCCGAGTCCGTCTTCGAGGTCGCCGGCGAGGTCGTCGCCCCCGGCGCGGTGCGGGCCTGGCTGGACACCCACGCCCGCGACGGCCGTCGCGTCGCGGTGAGCTTCGCCGGGGTCACCGGCCCGATCGCCGGGCGCGACCTCGACGGGATCGCGCTCGCCGCGGGTGAGCCGACGGTCGAGCAGCGGGCCGCCGGCGCCACCGCGGGCGTCCCGGCCGCCGGCTACCTCGCGCTGACCGGCCTCACCCCGGACGACGAGGCGGCGCTGGGCGACTGGCTCGCCGACCCGTCCGTGCCCAAGGCCGCGCACGACGTGAAGCCGGTGCTGCACGCGCTGCGTGCGCGGGGCTGGACCCTGGGCGGGCTGACCAGCGACACCGCGCTCGCCGCGTACCTGGCCAAGCCGGGGCAGCGGACCTTCGACCTGGCCGACCTCGCGCTGCGCTACCTGCGTCGCGAGCTGCGCACCGAGGAGCCCGCCGACGGTCAGCTGTCGCTGCTGGGCGGCGAGGAGGAGGCCGACGCCCGGGCCGCCGAGCAGGAGATGCTCGCGGCCTCGGCGATCGCCGAGCTCGCCGACGCCCTCGACGCCGACCTCGCCGAGCGGGGCGGCAGCGAGCTGCTGGCCGACCTCGAGCTGCCGCTGGCGTTCGTACTGGCCGACTGCGAGGCCGCCGGGATCGCCGTCGACGGCGAGACCCTGTCCGACCTGGAGTCCGACTTCGGCACCCAGGTCCGGGAGGCCGCGCGGCAGGCCTACGAGGTGATCGGCAAGGAGATCAACCTCGGCTCGCCCAAGCAGCTGCAGGTCGTGCTGTTCGACGAGCTGGAGATGCCCAAGACCAAGCGCACCAAGACCGGTTACACCACCGACGCGGACGCGCTGGCGAGCCTCTACGCGCAGACCGAGCACCCGTTCCTGCAGTTCCTGCTGCAGCACCGCGACGCGACCCGGCTGAAGGTGACCGTCGACGGGCTGATGAAGTCCGTCGCCGAGGACGGCCGGATCCACACCACGTACTCGCAGACGATCGCCGCGACCGGCCGGCTGTCCTCCACCGACCCGAACCTGCAGAACGTGCCGATCCGCACCGCCGCCGGGCGCCGGATCCGGGACGCCTTCGTGGTCGGGTCCGCGCCGGACGGCACGCCGTACGCCGAGCTGCTCACCGCGGACTACAGCCAGATCGAGATGCGGATCATGGCGCACCTGTCCGAGGACGCCGCGCTGATCGAGGCCTTCCGCTCACAGCACGACTTCCACGCCGAGACCGCCGCCCGGGTCTTCGGCGTCGCGGCCACCGAGGTGACGCCCGAGCAGCGCGCCAAGATCAAGGCGATGAACTACGGCCTGGCCTACGGGCTGTCGGCCTACGGCCTGTCCGGGCAGCTGCGGATCTCCACCGAGGAGGCGAAGGGGCTGATGGACGACTACTTCGCCGGGTTCGGCGGAGTGCGCGACTACCTCGCGGGAGTCGTCGACCAGGCCCGCAAGGACGGCTACACCGCCACCATCCTCGGGCGGCGGCGCTACCTGCCCGACCTCACCAGCGACAACCGTCAGCGCCGGGAGATGGCCGAGCGGATGGCGCTCAACGCCCCGATCCAGGGCAGCGCCGCGGACATCATCAAGGTCGCGATGCTCGGGGTGTACCGGGCGTTGCAGGCCGAGGGGCTGCGCAGCCGGATGCTGCTGCAGGTGCACGACGAGCTGGTCCTCGAGGTCGCCGAGGGTGAGCGCGAGGCCCTGGAGGCACTCGTTCGTCGGGAGATGGCGGCCGCGGCGGACCTGTCGGTGCCGCTGGAGGTGTCGGTCGGGTCCGGCCGCAGCTGGGACGCCGCGGCGCACTGACCTCGCGCCCGGGTCAGCCGGCGACCGCTCCCCGGGTGGGCGCGGTGCCGGCTCCGGTGCCGTGTGCGGCTGCGGAGCGGTGGCGCAGATGTCCCGGCGCGAGGATGCGGCCGGCGCGGCCCAGCTCCGCGACGAGCTGCTCGACCGCGACGTCCTGACGGCGGGCCGCGGCGTGCAGGATCGCGCAGAGCCGACCGACCGTGCCGGCCGTGCCCTCCGTGCCTGTGGTGCCGGCCGTGACGCCCGTGGTGGTGTCGGTCGTGCCACCGGCCGCGAGGCCGATCGGGGTGGCACGGGGGCCGGTGCGGCGTCGGGTGTCGCGCTCGTGGCGCAGCACCGCGGCCAGGTCGCGCCCGGCGGCGGCGAGGACGTCGGCGTCGTCGGTGTGGACCGCGACGACCGCGTCGGCGTCCCCGGCCGCGGCCACCGCGCGTTCCGCGGAACGCGACCATGCCCGCAGCGCACGCCGCCCGGCCAGCGACGGCGGAAGCTCCAGCCCGCCGGCCTCGGCATCGGCCAGGGCGACCAGCAGCTCCCCGATCAGGACGGCCCGGCGGGCCCAGGTCGCCCGGTCCCCGGGCAGACCCCGGTGCACGACGACGCCCGCCTGCGCGGGGACGGCCGGCGGCACGTCGGGGCGGCGGGGATGCGGGACCGGGGACGACATCGGCGTCACCTCCTGCGGTGCCGACGTCGGTAGGGTCGCAAACCCTCCTACCTGCTGTTACAGCGTGGCGGCGGACGGTGCGGGCCCCCCGCCGGACGGTCGGTGCCCGGCGTCCGGCGGTGCGGATCCCGGCAGCGCTGGCCTCGGTGGCGCTGCTCTCGACGTCGCGGATCCCCGCGGTGCTGCTCTCGGTGGTGCTGCTCTCGGTGGTGCGGATCCCCGTGGTGCGGATCCCCGTGGTGCGGATCCCCGTGGTGCGGATCCGTGTGGTGCGGATCCGTGCTGTGCGGGTCCCTACGGTGTGGATCCCCGCTGTGTGGATCCCTGCGGTGCGGCTGCCGCCGGTTCCAGGATCGTCAGCTCGGCGGGGGCGAGGCGGAGCACGCCGTCGTCGAGGGGCTCGCAGCGGACCCCGCCCCGGCCACGCAGCGCGGCCCACGCGCCGTCGCCGATCTCGGTGTCCATCCAGCGGCACGGCGCGGCGGCGCGGTGCGCGCGGAAGCGGACCGGGCCGTCGCCGGAGTCCAGGGCGAACAGCGCGCCGGTGCCGCCCCGGCCCGGTGCGGCGAGCGCGTCGACCGGGGCGCCGCGCAGCACGATGTTGCGCCGCGCCGCCCGCGGGGTCGCGGTGGCCTCGACGACGTCGCCGAGGACCGTGCGCAGGTGGTCCAGCGACTCCGCGGCCAGCAGCGTCACCGCGGCGCGGGCGTGCGCCGGGTGGCCGGCGTAGCGGTCGCCGACGATCCCGTGGCCGGCGCGTACCCGGACCTCGTCGCGCAGCGGCGGCTCCGGGTCGGGACGCGGCCCGTCGGCGGGCCTGCCCTCGTAGGCGTGCCGGGACGCGACCACCAGTGCGGTGATCTCGACCCGCATCAGTTCAGCCCGGTCAGGAAGCGGATCACGGCCTCCCGGGTCAGCTGCGCACCGGGACTGCCGAAGGGGCGGTCGAAGACGTGGTCGGCGTAGGGGACGGTGACCAGCCTGCCGTCGACCCCCGCGGAGCGGAGCTGCCGGTCGTAGGCGGCGACCCGGTCGGGCAGGACGTAGTGGTCCGCGGAGCCGCGCAGCAGCAGGGTCGGTGGGAGCCCGGGGCGCACCTGCTCGGCGGGGGAGAGCAGCCGCAGCAGGCCCGGCGCCTGGTCGGCGGTGCCGCCGAACAGGGTGCGCTGTAGGTCGGGGTCGACCAGCGTCAGGTCGACGGGCGGGTAGTAGGCGACCACGCCGACCGGCGGCGGGCCGGGCGTCGGCGGTGGGGCGTCGGCCGGGCCGGTGCCGCCGTACGCGGCGGGTGCCTCGGAGCACGCCAGCGTCCCGTCGAGCAGTCCGGAGGTGACCGACAGCGCCAGCGTCGCCCCGGCGGACTGCCCGCCCAGGACCAGCCGCGCGGGGTCCAGACCCGCCTCGCCCGCGTGCGCGCGGACCCAGTCGACGGCGCACGCGACGTCGCGCTGCTGGTCGCGGCCGACGGGCTCGGGTGGCGGCAGCCGGTAGTCCACCGCGGCGACCGCCCAGCCGCGCTCGGCGAGCCACCGATTCAGCGCGGTGCGGTCGCTGCGGTCCCCTCTGGTCCACGACCCGCCGTGCACCCACACCATCGTCGGGTGCGGACCCGCGCCGGTCGGCAGGTAGAGGTCCAGCGTGCGGCCGGGGGCGAACTCCACCGACCGGTCGGGCTTCCCGTCGGGCTGGCCCAGCTCGGTCAGCGCCGCCGTCCAGTCCAGCGGGACGCCCTGCTCGGACGCGGCCCGGCCCTGCGCGGCCAGCACCGTGACCGACCCGACGACCGCCGCCAGGGCGAGCACCGCCGTCGCGACGCCGGTGAACCGTGCGCCCGCGGCCCGCGCGGCCAGCCCGAACAGGATCCCCAGCACCCCGGCGAGGGCGACGTGCAGCGGGTACGCCCCGGACAGGAACGACCCCGCGAGCCCGATCGCCGGGGTCTCGGGGCGGAACGTCCCCACCAGCACGACCAGCAGCAGCGCGGCCCACACCCACGCGAGGACCCGGAGGAACGACGTCACCTGCGCACCCTGTCATCCCGGGCGTCACCCCGGTCCGCCCGGCCCGGTCCGGACCCGCCGGTCCGGCGTGCCCGCCCGGACGGGACCGTCCCGACCGGTACGGTTCTCGAACGGCTGTGCGGTCCGAGGCGAGGGGGACGCGGTGCGGGTGCTCGGGGTCGACCCCGGACTGACGCGGTGCGGCATCGGCGTCGTCGAGGCCGGTGCGGGCCGGACCGTCGGGTTCGTCGACGTCGGCGTCGCCCGCAGTGAGCCGGCCCTGCCGCTGGAACGGCGGCTGCTCGCCGTCGCCGACGAGGTGGAGCGCTGGGTGGCCCGGCACCGACCCGACGTGATCGCCGTCGAGCGGGTGTTCAGCCAGAACAACGTCCGCACCGTGATGGGCACCGCGCAGGTCAGCGGCGTCGTCGCGCTCGTCGCGGCCCGGGCGGGGCTGCCGGTCGCCTTCCACACCCCCAGCGAGGTGAAGGCCGCCGTCACCGGGGAGGGCCGCGCGGGCAAGGCGCAGGTCACCGCGATGGTCACCCGGCTCCTCGGCCTGGACGCACCCCCGAAGCCCGCCGACGCCGCCGACGCGCTCGCGCTCGCCATCTGCCACTGCTGGCGCTCACCGATGATCGACCGGATGGCGCAGGCCCAGGCCCGCGCCGAGGAGCTGGCCGCGGTGCACCGTGCCCGGCTCGCCGAGGCCCAGCGCGAGCGCGGCGGCGCCCGGCCCGGTGCCGCCGAGCAGTGGGCCGCGGCCCGCGCGGCCGCCGACGCCCGCTCGACCGGCGGGTGGCGCGCGCGCTGATCCCTCTCGCCCGGTGGTGGCGTGGTGTCGCGTGCGGTCCGGTCGGTGCGGCCCGGTAGCGTCGGTGCTCGAACGGTCGTTCGTCGGAAGGGGACCTGTCAGTGATCCACTCGGTGCGCGGTCCGGTGCTGGAGATCGGGCTGGACCACGCGGTCATCGAGGTGGGTGGGGTCGGGCTCGCGGTGTACGCCACCCCCGCCACGCTGGGCGGGCTGCGTCGCGGGGACGAGGCCCGGCTGCCGACCACGTTGGTGGTGCGCGAGGACTCGCTGACCCTCTACGGGTTCGCCGACGCCGAGGAACGCGAGCTGTTCCTGCTGCTGCAGACGGTGTCCGGGATCGGGACGCGGCTCGCGCTCGCCACGATCGCGGTGCTGGAGCCGGACACGCTGCGCCGCGCGCTGGCCGACGGCGACCTGGCCGTGCTCACCCGCATCCCGGGCGTCGGGCGCAAGAGCGCCGAACGCCTGGTCGTGGAGCTGCGCGACAAGGTGACCGCGCCGGCCGCGGTGCCCGCGGGCGCCGTCGCGGCCGCACCGGCCCCGATGCTCGGGGTGCGCGACCAGGTCGTCGAGGCGCTGCTCGGGCTCGGCTTCACCCAGCGCCCGGCCGAGCAGGCCGTCGACGCGGTCCTGGCCCACGCCCCCGACACCGACGCCCGGGACCTGCTGCGCACCGCGCTGTCGAGCCTGGGCCGGTCGCGGTGACCGACCCCGACCCCTATGCCGGGGTCGACGGCCGGCTCGACGAGCGCGCCGTGGACGCCGGGGTCCAGCCGGGGGACACCGACGTCGAGGCGTCGCTGCGGCCCCGCTCGCTGGCCGAGTTCGTCGGCCAGCCCCGGGTCCGCGAGCAGCTGCAGCTGGTGCTGGAGGGCGCCCGTCGCCGCGGCGACCCGCCGGACCACATCCTGCTGTCCGGCCCGCCCGGGCTCGGCAAGACCAGCCTCGCCATGATCATCGCCCAGGAGATGGGGGCCGCGATCCGGCTGACCTCCGGCCCGGCGCTGGAGCGTGCCGGGGACCTCGCCGCGATGCTGTCCAACCTCGTGCCCGGCGACGTGCTGTTCATCGACGAGATCCACCGCGCCGCCCGGCCCGCCGAGGAGATGCTCTACCTCGCGATGGAGGACTTCCGGGTCGACGTCGTCGTCGGCAAGGGCCCTGGTGCCACCTCGATCCCGCTGGAGGTCGCGCCGTTCACCCTGGTCGGGGCCACGACGCGGGCCGGCTCGCTGACCGGTCCGCTGCGCGACCGGTTCGGGTTCACCGGGCAGATGGAGTTCTACGACGTCCCCGAGCTGGAGCTCGTGCTCCGCCGTGCCGCCGGGATCCTCGGCATCGACCTGCGCCCCGACGGCGGGGCTGAGATCGCCGGTCGCTGCCGCGGCACCCCCCGGGTGGCGAACCGGCTGCTGCGCCGGGTCCGCGACTACGCCGAGGTCCGCGCGGACGGGGTCGTCACCCGGGAGGTCGCCCGCGACGCGCTGGCCGTCTACGACGTCGACGAGCTTGGCCTCGACCGCCTCGACCGCGCGGTGCTCGGCGCGCTGGTCCGCTCCTTCCACGGCGGCCCGGTCGGGGTGTCGACCCTCGCCGTCGCGGTCGGGGAGGAGCCCGGGACCGTCGAGGAGGTCTGCGAGCCCTACCTGGTGCGGGCCGGGATGATCGCCCGCACCCCGCGCGGGCGGGTCGCGACCCCGCTGGCCTGGACCCACCTCGGGCTGACCCCGCCCGCGGACGCGCCTGCCGGACACCGGATCGACCCGCTGTTCTGACCCGGCGCGCCGCCGGGGCGCCGGAGCGCACGACCGGTCGCACATGGGAGGATCCGGACGGACCGAACGGATCGGGCAGCGCCCGGCCGGGACGACGGGCACCCTGGTGCCCGCACACCGCGCGGAGCCCTCCGGACACCGCGTGCCCCGACCGGCGACCCGGACCGGGACGTCGGAACGATCCGGGCGTGCGACTCGTTCCGGGGCAGGTCGGACAGTCGACAGCTCCCGGACGACGCCGTTCGGCCCGCCGCACTGCGACGAGCGGTCCGCCACCGGGAGGGGGCAGGCCGTCGGTGTCGGTCCCGGCTGGCACACTCACGATTACGAGACGAGACGGAGACCCCGCACGATGACATCAATTCTCGCCCAGCAGGCCGGTGGCGGCTCGAGCATCTTCTCACTGCTGCCGTTCCTCATCATCCTGCTGCTGTTCGTGCCGTTGTTCCTCAACGGCCGCAAGCAGCGCAGGCAGATGGCGGAGACGCAGGCGATGCAGCAGGCGCTGGAGGACGGCGACGTCGTCGTCACCACGTCCGGGCTGCGGGGCACCATCGTCGACGCCTCGTACGAGGACACGATCGACCTCGAGATCGCCGACGGCGTGGTCACCACCTGGCTGCGTGCGGCGATCCGGGAGAAGGTCACGACCGAGGAGGCGACGGAGGAGACCGTCGCCGAGTCGGCCGACAAGGACGCGTCGGAGAACAAGCCGACCATCCACTGAGCACGTCGGGAACGGGCCGGACGGCCCGTTCCGGCGGCCTCGGCGTCCGTACCGGGCCCGGCCGCGGCTCTGCCGCACCGGCCCGGTGGGACGGCGACCGACCGTGAGGCAGGCCGCGGCCGCCGCACGAGTCGGATCAGGAGAACGATCACGTGGCAACGTCGTCGGGGCAGCAGCACGTGCGCCCCTGGCGCTACCTGACGGCCTTCGCAGGCATCGTCGTGGTGCTGTACGCACTGGTGTTCCTCACCGGGGGCGGCAACCTCACGCCGAAGCTGGGCATCGACCTGCAGGGTGGCACCCGCGTCACGCTCACCGCGCGCACCACCGACGGGCAGCCACCGCCGCGTGACCAGCTGGTCCAGGCGCAGGACATCATCGAGCAGCGCGTCAACGGGCTCGGTGTCAGCGGCGCCGAGGTCCAGCTGGACGGCAGCAACATCGTCATCACCGTCCCCGGTGACGCCGGCGAGCAGGCCCGCTCCCTGGGGCAGACCGCGCAGCTGCGTTTCCGCGAGGTGCTGCAGGGCCCGGTCCCGGCGAACCAGGCCGCCGGCGGGCAGCCCGCACCGGGCCAGGGCGCGCAGACCGGTCAGGCCCCGGCGAGCCCGGCCCCCGCGAGCCCTGCCCCTGCGCAGCCGCAGGGGATGGGCGAGCAGAGCCGCCCCGTCGCCCCGGTCGCGCAGGTCTCGCCGCTGCAGGACCCGCCGCCGACGCCCGCGCCGTCCCCCGCACCGGGCCCTGGTGGGCTCGCCCCGGACGACCCGCGGGTCGCCGCCGAGGTCACGAAGCTCCGTGAGACCCGGCAGAGCACCGACCAGGCCACCCAGCTGCAGGCGCTGCTGACCCTGGACTGCAACGCCCCCGACCCGCTGCAGGGCTACGACGACCCGACGAAGCCGCTGGTCGCGTGCAGCGAGGACAAGCAGAACAAGTACCTGCTCGGCCCCTCCTTCCTGGAGGGCACCGAGATCGCCTCGGCCCAGGCCCAGCAGAACCCGCAGGGCGCAGGCTGGGTGGTCTCGCTGACCTTCAAGCCGCAGGGCGCCGACACCTGGGGGCAGTACACGACGAACAACGTCGGCAAGAACGTGGCGTTCGTGCTCGACGGCGACGTCGTCTCGGCCCCCACGATCAACCAGCCGATCTACGGGCAGACCCAGATCTCCGGGCAGTTCAACCAGGAGCGGGCCCAGCAGCTCGCCCAGGTGCTGCGCTACGGCTCGCTGCCGCTGTCGTTCGACTCCGGGAACGCCCAGACCGTCTCGGCCACCCTGGGGCTCGCCTCGCTGGAGGCCGGGCTGCTCGCCGGCGCCGTCGGACTGGCCCTGGTGTTCGCCTACTGCCTGTTCTACTACCGGCTGCTCGGCATCCTGACGATCCTGTCGCTGGCCCTGTCCGGCCTGGTCGTCTACGCGGTGCTGATCCTGCTCGGGCGCTGGATCGGGTTCACCCTCGACCTCGCCGGCGTCGCCGGGTTCATCATCGCCATCGGCATCACCGCCGACTCGTTCGTCATCTTCTTCGAGCGGCTCAAGGACGAGATGCGGGAGGGCCGCACGTTCCGCTCGGCCGTCCCGCGGTCCTGGGAGCGGGCGCGGCGCACGATCCTCACCGCCGACGCCGTCAGCTTCCTCGCCGCCGCGGTGCTCTACATCCTGGCCGTCGGCGAGGTCCGCGGCTTCGCGTTCACTCTGGGCATGTCCACGATCCTCGACCTCGTCGTCGTGTTCCTCGTGACGTTCCCGCTGGTCGTGCTCATCTCCCGGTCGAAGTCGCTGGGCAGGCCCGGGCTGTCCGGGCTCGCGGCCGTCGACCGGATCGGGCAGCGGCACCGCCGTGAGAAGCCGGCCGTCGGCAGGCGCGCGGCCACCACCGGGAAGGGAGCGGGCGCATGACGAACCCCGAGTCGATGTCGGGCTGGACCCGGCTCACCACCGGCACCGCGAACGTCGACATCATCGGCCGCCGGAAGACCTGGTACATCGGGTTCGGCGTGCTCATCGCGATCTGCCTGCTGTCGCTGGTCTTCCGGGGCTTCAACCTCGGGATCGACTTCACCGGCGGCTCCCAGATCCAGATGCCCGCCACCGGGGCGAACGGCGCGATCAGCACCCAGCAGGTCGACCGGGTCTACGAGAGCGTGATCGGCTCCGCGCCCGAGGTCACCCAGTCCGTCGGGTCCGGCGACGCCGCGTCGATCGTGCTGCAGTCCGAGCCGCTGACCTCCGAGCAGCTCGTGCCGCTGCGCGAGGCGCTGTTCACCCAGCTGCAGCCGCTCGGCGCGGACGGCACCCCCAGCGCCGCCTCGATCAGCGACTCGCAGGTCTCGGGCACCTGGGGCGGCGAGGTCACGACACAGGCGCTGATCGCGCTCGCCGTGTTCATCGTGCTGGTCACGCTGTTCCTGGCGTTCTACTTCGAGCGGGCGATGGCGGCCGCCGCGCTGGTGGCTCTGATCAACGACATCGTCGTCACCGCGGGCGTGTACTCGATCATCGGTCTGGAGGTCACCCCGGCCACGGTGATCGGGCTGCTCACCATCCTCGGGTTCTCCCTGTACGACACCGTCGTGGTGTTCGACAAGGTCCGGGAGAACTCCCGCGGACTGCTCAAGCTGACCCGGCGCACCTACGCCGAGGCCGCGAACCTCGCGCTGAACCAGACGCTCATGCGGTCGATGAACACCTCGCTGATCGCGATCCTGCCGGTGCTCGGCCTGCTCGTGATCGGCGTCGGGCTGCTCGGCGTCGGCACCCTGGCCGACCTGGCCCTGGTCCAGCTGGTCGGCATGATCTCCGGTGTCGTCTCCTCGTTGCTGCTGGCCACCCCCGTGCTGGTGGACATCAAGCTGCGCGACAAGCGGGTCCGGGACCAGGCCGCCCGGGTCGAGGCCCGGCGTGCCCGCGCGGCCGGCCGCGGCGGGACGGACTCCGGGCCCGACACCGGGCCCGACTCCGACGTCGACGGCGGCCCGGCCACCGACACCCTCGCCGCCGTGAGCTCCTCCGCACCCGCCGCCCCGCGGCCCGGCGCCCGCCCGACCGGCAAGACCGGACGGCGTCGCGGGTGAGCGGGGCACAGGTCGACGGCATCCGGGTCGGGCCCGGCATCAGCGGCGACTCCGCAGAGGACCTGCTCCGGGTCGCCGAGCTGGTCCGCTCGGTTCCCGACTACCCGCAGCCCGGCGTGCTGTTCCGGGACATCACCCCGGTGCTGGCGGACGGGGAGTCCTTCGCGACCGTCACCACCGAGCTGGCCGCGGGCGCCGGCCAGGCGGACCTCGTCGTCGGGGTGGAGGCGCGCGGGTTCCTGCTCGGCGCCGCCGTCGCGCTCGTCGCCGGGGTCGGGACCGTACCGGTCCGCAAGGCGGGCAAGCTGCCCGCGGTCGCCGCGTCGCGCAGCTACGACCTGGAGTACGGCAGCGCCACCCTGGAGCTGCCGGCCGGCGTCGTCGAGCCGGGGGCCCGGGTCTACGTGGTCGACGACGTGCTCGCCACCGGTGGCACCGCCACCGCGGCCTGCGCGCTGCTCACCGACGTCGGGGCCGAGGTCGTCGGGTTCGGCACGCTGCTGGAACTGAGCGCGCTGAACGGCCGGGCGAAGCTCGGTGACCTGCGGATCGACGCCCTGCTGAACGCCTGACGACGACGCGGGCCCGAACGCGGACTATCCTCGGGTGGCGGGGACCTCCCCGCCACCCGAGCACGAGCAGGAGGTGCGGTGACCGAGGTCGACCGGACGAGCACCCACCCGGCCACGCGGCCGCTGTCGCCTGCCGACGACGAGCCGCCACGCCCGTCCGCGACCCGCCGGGTCCGCGCCCGGATCGCCCGGCGGATGACCCCGCAGCGCGTCGCCATCGTGACCCCGGTGCTGGAGCCGCTCGCCGCGGTCCACCGGTCGCTGCACCCCAAGGCCGACCTGGTGCTGCTGCAGCGTGCCTACGACGTCGCCGAGGACAAGCACGACGGGCAGACCCGCAAGTCCGGGGACCCCTACATCACCCACCCGCTCGCCGTCGCCACGATCCTGGCCGAGCTGGGCATGGACACCACGACGCTGGTCGCGGCGCTGCTGCACGACACCGTGGAGGACACCGACTACTCCCTGGAACGGCTGCGCGCCGACTTCGGCGACGAGGTCGCGCACCTGGTCGACGGGGTCACCAAGCTCGACAAGGTCGAGTTCGGCACCGCCGCCGAGGCCGAGACGATCCGCAAGATGGTCGTCGCGATGGCGCGGGACCCGCGGGTGCTGGTCATCAAGCTGTCCGACCGGCTGCACAACATGCGCACGATGCGCTTCCTGCGCCCGGAGAAGCAGGTCAAGAAGGCGAACGAGACCATCGAGGTGTTCGCCCCGCTCGCGCACCGGCTCGGCATGGCCACGGTGAAGCTGGAGCTCGAGGACCTGTCCTTCGCGATCCTGCAGCCGAAGAAGTACCAGGAGATCGTGCGGCTGGTCGCCGACCGGGCGCCCTCGCGCGACACCTACCTGCGCCAGGTCATCGACGAGGTGTCCGCCCAGCTGGACTCCGCGCGGATCCCGGCGAAGGTCGAGGGCAGGCCGAAGCACTACTACTCGATCTACCGCAAGATGATCGTCAAGGGCCGCGACTTCGACGACATCCACGACCTCGTCGGGGTCCGGGTGCTCGTCGACGAGGTGCGCGACTGCTACGCCGCGATCGGCATGGTGCACGCGCTGTGGCAGCCGATGCCCGGCCGTTTCAAGGACTACATCGCCCAGCCCCGGTTCGGGGTCTACCAGTCGCTGCACACCACGGTGATCGGACCGGACGGCAAGCCCCTCGAGGTGCAGATCCGCACCCACGCCATGCACCGCACCGCCGAGTACGGCATCGCCGCGCACTGGCGGTACAAGGAGGTCAAGGGCGGCGGCAACAAGGAGGTCGAGGTCGAGGAGATGGCGTGGATGCGCCAGCTGCTCGACTGGCAGCGCGAGGCCGCCGACCCCGGCGAGTTCCTCGACTCGCTGCGCTTCGACCTCGCCGCGCGGGAGATCTTCGTCTTCACCCCGAAGGGCGACGTCGTCACCCTGCCGACCGGCTCCACCCCGATCGACCTGGCCTACGCCGTGCACACCGAGGTCGGGCACCGCTGCATCGGGTCCCGGGTCAACGGCAAGCTCGTCGCGCTGGAGCGCCAGCTGTCCTCCGGCGACGTCGTCGAGATCTTCACCTCGAAGGCCGAGGACGCCGGGCCGAGCCGGGACTGGCTGCAGATCGCGAAGTCCCCGCGGGCCAAGGCCAAGATCAAGCAGTGGTTCGCGAAGGAACGTCGCGAGGAGGCCGTCGAGGAGGGCAAGGAGGCGATCACCCGGGAGGCACGCCGCACCGGGATGCCGCTGCAGCGGCTCATCTCCGCCGACGCGATGTCCGCGCTCGCCCGGGAGATGCACTACTCCGACGTCTCCGCGCTCTACGCCGCCGTCGGCGAGCACCAGGCCAGCGCCCAGCACGTCGTGCAGCGCCTCGTGGCCTGGTTCGGCGGCGAGGAGGAGGCCGAGGAGGAGCTCGCCGAGCGGGCGACGCCGTCGACGGTCCGCCACCGCCGCCCGTCGGGCAACGCGGGTGTCGTCGTCACCGGCGCCGACGGCCAGTCCCTCGGTGACCTCTACGTCAAGCTCGCCCGCTGCTGCACCCCGGTGCCCGGCGACGAGATCCTCGGGTTCGTCACCCGCGGCGGCGGGATCAGCGTGCACCGCACCGACTGCACCAACGCCGGCGACCTCACCGCCCGCGAGGAGCGCCTGGTCGACGTGACCTGGTCGGTGTCGCCGGAGTCGGTGTTCCTGGTCGCCATCCAGGTCGAGGCGCTCGACCGGCACCGGCTGCTGTCCGACGTCACGAAGGTCCTGGCCGACGAGAAGGTCAACATCCTCTCGGCGACGACGACCACGTCGCGCGACCGGGTCGCGATCTCCCGGTTCTCCTTCGAGATGGGGGACCCGAAGCACCTCGGGCACCTGCTGCACGCGGTGCGCAACATCGAGGGCGTCTACGACGTCTACCGCGTCACCAGCGCGGCCTGACCCCGGCCCACCCCACGCGGGGGCGGGCCGGGGCGCCGGTCAGCCGAGGGTGGTGCGCTGGATCTCGACCGGGATGCTCGGCAGGCCGTCGCCGGAGCCGACGGACTCGCCGCCCTTGGCGACCTTGTCCAGGGTCGCGAGCCCCGCGGTGCCGATCGAGCCGAACACGGTGTAGTTCGGGGGCAGCTGGGCGTCGCCGTAGATCATGAAGAACTGGCTGCCGTTGGTGTTCGGCCCGGCATTGGCCATCGCCAGCAGGCCGCGGCCGTAGGTGAGGCCGGGGAACACCTCGTCGGCGAAGGAGTAGCCGGGGCCGCCGCGGCCGGAGCCGGACGGGTCGCCGCACTGCAGCACCTGCAGGCCAGGGCTGGTGGTGAGCCGGTGGCAGGAGGTCCCGTCGAAGTAGCCCTGCTGCGCGAGGCTCGCGAAGCTCTTGACCGTGCACGGCGCGAGGGCGCGGTCCAGCGTCAGGTCGATCGGGCCGGCGCTGGTCTGCAGGTCCGCGGTCACCGTCCCCTGCGCCGGGGTGGCGCCGGCGGCCGGCGGGTTCACCGGCTTCGCGGCGGGCTCGGGAGCCCGGGGGTAGGTGCAGTCGACCGAGGCCGGCAGGGCCGTCGGGCGCTTCGGCAGGGGGACGGTCGGCAGCCCGGAGGTGTCCGGGCCGTCACCGGCGGGCGGGGCGGCGGCCGGGGTGGCGTCGTCGGGGCCGCCCCAGGCCGAGGTCAGCGCGTAGATCCCGACCGCGGCCAGCACGACGACCAGCACGGTCACCACGGCCGCGATCGTCGTGTTCCGCTTGCGCTTCTGCTCGCGCTCGGCCCGGCGGGCCTGCTGCGCCTCCAGCTTGCGCTTGGCCGCCTCCCGGCGCTGCTCGTTCGTCGCCACGTCCCGCCAACTCCCTGACTTGATCATCCGTACGCGCGGTGAGGGTATCGGGGCGACCTGGGGAGAAAGCTGAGAGACACCGGTTCTAGGCTGGGAGGACCGATCTGATCCCCGGAGAGGACGTGCAACCACCGTGACCGCCACCGAGCCGCAGGTGAGCCGGGCCCGCAGGCCCGAGCCGTTCGCCGCGCCGAAGGGCATCCCCGAGTACCTCCCGCCGTCCTCGGCCGGGTTCGTGCACGTGCGGGACACCCTCGCCGCCGCCGCCGAGCGCGCCGGGTACGGCCACATCGAGCTGCCGGTGTTCGAGGACACCGGCCTCTACGCCCGCGGGGTGGGGGAGTCCACCGACGTCGTCTCCAAGGAGATGTACACCTTCGCCGACCGCGGCGACCGCTCGGTGACGCTGCGCCCCGAGGGCACCGCGGGCGTCGTCCGCTCGGTGATCGAGCACAACCTCGACAAGCAGGGGCTGCCGGTCAAGCTGCGCTACGCCGGACCCTTCTTCCGCTACGAGCGTCCCCAGGCCGGCCGCTACCGGCAGCTCCAGCAGGTCGGCGTCGAGGCGATCGGGGTGGACGACGCAGGCCTGGACGCCGAGGTCATCGCGATCGCCGACGAGGGGTTCAAGGCCCTCGGCCTGACCGGCTACCGCCTGGAGATCACCTCCCTCGGCGACGCCGAGTGCCGCCCCGCCTACCGCGCACTGCTGCAGGAGTTCCTGGCCGGGCTCGACCTCGACGAGGCGACCCGGGCCCGGGCGGAGATCAACCCGCTGCGGGTGCTCGACGACAAGCGCCCCGAGATCCGCGCCGCGATGGCCGACGCGCCGCTGCTGATGGACCACCTGTCCGACGCCGCCGCCGACCACCACGCCCGCGTGCTGGCCCACCTCGACGACCTCGGCGTCGCCTACACGCCGAACCCGCGCATGGTCCGGGGCCTGGACTACTACACCAAGACGACCTTCGAGTTCGTCCACGACGGCCTCGGCGCGCAGTCCGGCATCGGCGGTGGCGGCCGCTACGACGGTCTCATGGCGACCCTCGGCGGACCGGAGCTGTCCGGCGTCGGGTTCGGCATCGGCGTCGACCGCACGCTGCTCGCCTGCCGCGCCGAGGGCGTCGCGCCCTGGTCGGACGCGCGGGTCGAGGTGTTCGGGGTGTCCCTCGGCGACGCCGCGCAGCGCCGCCTGGTCGTGATCGCCGCGCAGCTGCGGGCCCGGGGCCTGCGGGTCGACCTGGCCTACGGCGGCCGGGGACTCAAGGGCGCGATGAAGTCCGCCGACCGGTCCGGGGCGCGGTTCGCGCTGGTCCTGGGGGACCGGGACCTGGAGAACGGCACCGTCGGGCTCAAGGACCTCGTCTCCGGCGAGCAGCAGGACGTCCCGCTGGACGCGGTCACCGACGCCGTCGTGACCGCCCTGGCGGGCTGAGGCCCACCGTGGCCCGGACCGACCGGGACCGGTGGGACGCGAAGCACCGCGCCCTCGGCACCGGCACCCCCGCCCCGCCGGACGCCCTGCGCGAGCACCTCGACCTGCTCCCGTCGTCCGGCCGGGCGCTGGACGTGGCCTGCGGGCGGGGGAGCGTCGCGGTGTGGCTGGCCGGGCGCGGGCTCGACGTCGTCGCCGTCGACGTGTCGCCGGCCGCGCTCGCCGCGGGAGCCGAGCTCGTCACCCGCGAGCAGCCGCCCGGTCGCGTGCGCTGGGTGGAGGCCGACCTCGACGCCGGGTTCCCGGCCGAGGACGACCGCTACGACCTCGTCGTGTGCCAGCGCTTCCGCGACCCGGCGCTCTACCCGGCGATGGCCGCGGCGCTCGCCCCGGGAGGGCTGCTGGTGATCACGGTCCTGTCCGAGGTCGGCGACACGGGCGGGGCGTTCCGGGCGGCGCCGGGGGAGCTCACCGCGGCGTTCGCCGGCCTCGAGGTCCTCGCCCACCGCGAGGGCAACGGCGAGGCGCACCTCGTCGCCCGCGCCCCCGCCTGAACGGGCGCCGCCGCTCAGCCGCCGTGCGTCGCCGCGCTGCGGTAGTCGGTGTAGGTGTAGGGGTTGTCGAGGACCTTGGTCTCCGGGATCTCCGGGTTCATCCCCGCCTGCCACGCCTGCTCGCCCATCGTCGCGCGCAGGTGCTCCACGGTCGCGGTGACCGCTGCGCGGGCGGCGGGCAGGTCGACGTCGACGAGACGCCCGTCGCGCTTCACCACGCGCCCGTCAACCAGGACCGTGTGCACGTCCCCGCGCTGGGCCTGGAACGCGACGTGGCCGTGCGGGTGCAGCACCGGGAACGACACCGGTGAGTGGTCGTTGCGCAGCAGCACCAGGTCGGCCTTCTTCCCGACCTCGACCGAGCCCAGGTCCGACTCGCGCCCGATCGCGCGGGCCCCGCCGCGGGTGGCCCACTCGACGACCTGCTCGGCCCGCAGCGACGAGTGGGTGACGGTGTCCCCGCGCCCGTGCGCCTCCAGGTGCTCGCGGGACCGGTCGGCGCCCAGCGTGGTGCGCATCGCCGAGAACAGGTCCGCGCTCCACCACATCGACGAGTCCATCGACAGCGACACCGGGATGCCGTGCTCGCGCAGCGCCCAGGTGGGCGGGTAGCCCTGACCGGCGCTCTGCTCGCTCTCGGTGGACACCGACACCGAGCCGCCGGTCGCGGCGATCCGGTGGTAGGAGTCCGCGGACAGCGACGCGGCGTGCACGTAGACGGTGTCCGGGCCGGCGAAGCCGTGCTCGTGCATGAGCCGGACGCCGTCGTCGTTGGTGGCGCCCCACACCCCGGCGTGGGTGGTGACGCCGACGCCGAGCTCGCGGGCCACCTCGAACGCGGGACGCTCGGGGAACGCCGGGTCGCCGGTGACGTCGAAGGCCAGCTGGAAGCCCAGCATGTCGTCGCCGGGGGTGATGCGCCGCGACACGAACTCCGCGAACCCGGGGTCGGCGGTCCAGTTCGCGGGGGCGTCGTGGATGTTGCCGTAGGCGAGCACGAACCGGCCCGCGGTGGAGGTCAGGGCGTCGACGGCGGCGTCGGCGTGCTGCGGGGTCTGCAGCCCGTGCGACCAGTCGACCGTGGTGGTGACGCCCGCGTCGAGGGCCTCCAGCGCCGCGAGCAGGTTGCCCGCGTGGATGTCCTCCGGACGGAAGACCTTCCCCCACTCCAGGTAGTTCCACACGAAGTACTGGGTCAGCGTCCAGTCGGCGCCGTAGCCGCGCAGCGAGGTCTGCCACATGTGCCGGTGGGTGTCGATCATGCCGGGCATCACGATGCCGCCGGCCGCCTCGATCTCCTCGGTGCCCTCGGGAACCGCCAGCCCGACGCCGACGGCGGCGATCCGGTCGCCGGTCACCAGGACGTCGTGGCCGGACAGGACCGTCCGGCTCGCATCGACGGTCAGGACGGTCGTGTTGCGGAAGACGACGCTCATCGGCGCACCCCTCGATCTGCCGGACAGACGTCCGCTGAACGGACACCGTGGAACGGCGGTCACTGTCGCGCACGCTGGTTGTGCTGTCAACGTCCGGGCTGTCACCGTCCGGGCCGCCGTCGTCGTGCGGTCGGTCGCGGTGTGTCCGCAGGGCGGACGCGAGGCGCTACCGTGACGCCCATGCCACGCGACGGGACCGGCCCGGACTTCATCGAGGCGCTCGCCCGCGGCCTGGAGGTGATCACCGCGTTCCGGCCCGGCCGGCCGGAGATGACCCTGGCCGACCTCGCCGCGGCGACCGGGCTCGCCCGG
This sequence comes from Pseudonocardia sp. Ae717_Ps2, assembly GCF_001932475.1. Classification (NCBI taxonomy): domain Bacteria; kingdom Bacillati; phylum Actinomycetota; class Actinomycetes; order Pseudonocardiales; family Pseudonocardiaceae; genus Pseudonocardia; species Pseudonocardia sp. Ae717_Ps2. The sequence goes on along the minus strand of NZ_MCIS01000001.1, from coordinate 3,086,511 downwards.
CCGACCGTGCGCCGGGTGCTGCTCACCCTGGCCGAGCTCGGCTACGTCCGCGCCTGCGAGCGCGGGTACACCCTCACGCCGCGGGTGCTCGACCTCGGCGTCGCCTACGTCCGCTCCACCGGGCTGTGGGACGTCGCCCGCCCGCACCTGGAGCGCCTGGTCGGGCGCACGCACGAGTCGTGCTCGATCGCCCAGCTCGACGGCAGCGACATCGTCTATGTCGCGCGGGTCGCGGTGCCCAAGATCGTCGCACTGTCGGTCCAGATCGGGACCCGGTTCCCGGCGGCGTCGACCTCGCTGGGGAAGGTGCAGCTCGCCGCGCTCGCCCCGGACGAGCTGGAACGCGTGCTGGCCGAGCCGTCGCGGTCCGGGCTGACCCCGCGCAGCGCCCCCACTCCGGCCGAGCGCGACGCGGAGCTGCGCGAGGTCCGCGCCCGCGGCTGGGCGCTCACCGACGAGCAGCTGGCGCCCGGAATCCGCTCGGTCGCCGCCCCCCTGCGCGATGGCGAGGGCCGGGTGATCGCCGGGGTCAACGTCAACTGCCACGCCGCGGAGACCTCGCTGGAGACCCTCCTCGAACACCACCTGCCGCTGCTGCTGCAGACCGCGGGCGACATCAGCGCCGACTTCGCCCGGCTCGCCACCGCCCCGCACGTGACCGTGTCCGCCCCGGCTTGACCTCCCGGCCCGGACGGGGCCACGATCGTCTGGCGGACAGGCGTCCGCACAGCGATCACTTCGGAGGAAATGATGGCGGAAGCCGGAACCGGCGGGCCGCTCGAGGGCATCCTCGTGGCCGACTTCTCGCGCATCCTGGCCGGGCCGTACGCGACGATGCTGCTGGCCGACATGGGCGCCGACGTCGTCAAGGTCGAGGGTCCGGCCGGCGACGACACCCGGACGTGGATGCCGCCCGAGCGCGATGGGGAGTCCACCTACTACCTGGGCATCAACCGCGGGAAGCGCTCCATCGCGCTGGACCTGCGCGACGAGACCGACCTCGCCGCCGCCCGCGAGCTCGCGCGGCGGGCCGACGTCGTCATCGAGAACCTGCGCCCCGGCGGGATGACCCGCTTCGGGCTGGACTTCGACGCCGTCGCCGCGACCAACCCGGGCGTCGTCTACGCCTCGATCTCCGGGTTCGGCTCCGGCGCGGGCGCGCACGTGCCGGGCTACGACCTCATGGTCCAGGCGATGTCCGGGCTCATGAGCCTCACCGGCGATCCGGACGGGCCGCCGTACCGGGCGGGCATCTCGGTGTTCGACGTGATGGCCGGCAACCACGCCGCGATCGGGATCCTGGCCGCGCTGCGCCACCGCGACCGCACCGGCACCGGCCAGCACGTCGAGGTCAACCTGCTCTCCTCGGCGCTCACCGGGCTGGTCAACCACAGCTCCGCCTGGGTCGCCGGGGACACCGTGCCGTACCGGATGGGCAACGCCCACCCGTCGGTCTTTCCCTACGAGCCGATGCCGACCGCCGACGACGACCTCATCGTCGCTGCCGGCAACGACGCCCAGTTCCGCAAGCTCTGCGTCGTGCTCGGGGTCGGAGACCTCGCCGACGACCCCCGCTTCGCCCGCAACGCCGACCGCACCGTGCACCGCGAGGCGCTGCGCCCGCTGCTGGAGGAGCGGCTCGCGACCCGCGGCGCCGTCGAGTGGTTCGAGCTGCTCACCGAGGCCGGCGTGCCGTCGGGCCCCATCCAGACCATCGACGGCGGCTTCGCCATGGCGGAGCGGTTCGGCCTCGACCCCGTCGTCACCGTCGGGGAGGGGGAGCGGGCGGTGCCCACCACGCGCCACCCGGTCCGCTTCTCCGCCACCCCTGCCGTCTACCGGCTCCCCCCGCCGCAGCTCGACGAGCACGGCGCCGACCTGCGGAAGTGGCTCGACTCATGACCTACCCCGCCGCCCTGGGTGCCTCGTCGAAGGACGCCATCACCCTGCTCGGCCACGACCTCGCCGAGGACGTGATGGGCACCGTCGGGTTCGGTGAGCTCGCGTTCTGGCTCGCCACCCAGCGCCGCCCGACCCCCGGTGAGACCCGGGTGTTCGAGGCCGTCCTCGCCGCCCTCGCCGACCACGGGTTCACCCCGACCGCGATCGTCACGCGGCTCACCCACCTGTCCGCGCCGGACTCGGTGCAGGGCGCGCTCGCCGCCGGCCTGCTCGGTGGCGGCTCGCGCTTCCTCGGCGTCACCGAGGACTGCGGCCGGTTCCTGCACGACCACCTGCCCACCGAGCGCCCCACCGACGACGACGGCTGGGACGCCGTCGCGCTCGACGTCGTCACCGCGCAGCGGGCCGCGAAGCGGTTCGTCCCCGGCCTCGGCCACCACGTCCACAAGGACGGCGACCCCCGCACCCCGCGGCTGTTCGCCATCGCGGAACAGGAGGGGCTGCTCGGCCCGCACCTGCGCCTGTTCGCCGCGATCGACCGGGTGCACCCGCAGGTGCTGGGCCGGACGCTGCCGCTCAACGGCGCAGGGGTCTGCGGCGCGGCACTGGCCGACCTCGGGCTGCCGCTGGAGCTGCTGCGCGGCTTCGCGCTGCTCGCCCGGACCGCCGGTCTGATCGGTCAGCTCGCGGAGGAGCTGCGCCACCCCGTCGCGAACGACATCTTCCTGTCCGTGGACCTGCACAACCGGTCCGTCGACCCCGACCCGTACCAGCCCGAGGGAGACCTGCGATGACGCAGCCCACCACCGTCACCGAGGACACGATCACCGACGCCGCCGTCGCGCGCTGGGCGACCGCGCACGACCCGCGCACCGCCGAGCTGATGACCGCCCTGGTGCGCCACCTGCACGACTTCGCCCGCGAGACCCACCTCACCGAGGACGAGTGGATGGCCGCCGTGCGCTGGCTGACCGCCACCGGGCAGATCTCCGACGACAAGCGCGAGGAGTTCATCCTCGCCTCCGACGTGCTCGGGCTGTCCATGCTCGTCGTCCAGCAGAACCACCGCCTCGACCCGGCCGCCACCCCGGCGACCGTGCTGGGCCCGTTCCACATCGACGGCTCCCCGGAGAAGGACTTCGGCGCCGACATGTCCGACGGGCTGCCCGGCGACCTGCTGTTCGTGCACGGCACCGTCCGCTCGCTCGACGGCACCGGCGTCCCCGGCGCCGTGCTCGACGTGTGGCAGTCCGACGCCGACGGCACCTACGAGGCCCAGCTCGACGTCGACGAGGCCCGGCTGCGCGCGAAGTACACGACCGACGCCGACGGCCGCTACTGCGTGCGCACCATCGCCCCGCTCGGCTACGCCATCCCGATGGACGGCCCGGTCGGCGACTTGATCTCGCGCACCGACATCAGCCCGATGCGGCCCGCGCACATCCACTTCCTGCTCGCCGTGCCCGGCTACGCACCGCTGATCACCCACCTGTTCCGGGAGGGCACCGAGTACCTCGACTCCGACGTCGTGTTCGGTGTGAAGCGCGAGCTCGTCGTGGCGTTCGACCGCCACGAGCCCGGCCCCACGCCGGACGGCGGGCACAGCGACACCCCCTGGTACGAGGCCCGCTACGACTTCGTGCTCCAGCCCGCCGGGTGAGACTCAGCGCCGCCCGACGACCAGCGCGGCCAGCCCGGTCGTCACCGGGACGGCGGCGACCAGACCGATGCTGCCCACCAGCGTCCGCACGATCTCGGTCGCCACGTCCTGGCTGGTCAGCACCTGCGTCACCCCGCCGGCGGCGACGGTGAACAACAGCAGCAGCGGCAGCGCCGCCCCGGCGTAGGCCAGCACCAGGGTGTTCACCGCGGACGCGACGTGGTCGCGGCCGATCCGCATCCCGGCGGCGAACAGCTCGCCCACGCTCATCCCCGGGTTCGCCGCGCCCAGCTCCCACACCGCGGACGCCTGGGTGACGGTGACGTCGTCCAGCGCCCCGAGCGCGCCGATCACCAGCCCGGCCAGCACCAGGCCGCGGGGGTCGATCGGTACGCCGGGGCCGAGCGTGCCGATCAGGGTGGCGGTGGTGTCGTCGAGCCCGGTGAGCCGGGAGGTGACGGTGAACAAGTAGCCGAGCAGCCCGATCAGGGCGAGCGAGGCCAGTGTGCCGAGCACCGCGCACGACGTCCGCGCGGTGAACCCGTGGGTCAGGTACAGCACCACGAACATGATCAGGCAGGCGCCGGTGACCGCGACCGCGAGCGGGGAGCCACCGGACAGGATCGCCGGCAGCACGAACCACAGCAGGATCACGAAGCTCAGCGCCAGGCTGACCAGCGCCGCGAACCCGCGCAGCCGTCCCAGCACGACGACGGCCAGGGCGAACGCCGCCGCCAGCCACCCCAGCGGGGCGCCGCGCTGGAAGTCGACGAGCTGGTAGGAGCCCGCGTCGTCGGGGTTGGCGCCCGACCACGACAGGGTGACCGGGTCGCCCACCGCGAACCGCGGTGTCGACGGCTCGTTCGGCACCAGCTGCACCAGGTCCCGTCCGGCACGGGGCCCGTCGGACAGCGCGACCGTCACCCCGGTGCAGCGACGGTCCCCGGCGCCGGGGGAGCAGTCCGCGACCTGCACCGTGGTGACGGTGCCGTGCACCTGCTGGGTGGGCGGGATCTCCGGGACCGGGGTCGCCCCCGGCCACAGCAGGGCCACCCCGGCGAGCGTCGCGAGCACGCACGGCACGAGCAGCGCGACGAGCAGCCGCCGCACCCGTCGTCCGGCCGGGGACGCGGCGCCGTGCCCGTGGCCGTGGCCGTGTCCCTGCTCGTGTCCCTGGCCGTGTGCCGCGCTGGGTCCCTCTCGGTGTCCCGCGCTGTGTCCGTCTCGGTGTCCTTCCCCGAGTCCCGCGCCGTGGTCGTGCCCGGTGGCGGGCGGTGCCGGCGCGCCGGTCGTGGTGCCGGGCCCCGCCGCGCCGGGGCAGTCGCCCCAGCCGCCCGGGTGCCCGGCGCGGGGGATCGGACCGGTCTCGGCGCTGTCGTCGGTGCTGTTGTCGGTGCCGCCGGTGGGGCCCGGCGCGGCACGTCCTGCCGGTGCGGGGGAGGCGCCGTTCTCCTCGCGGGACGGACGGCGCGGGGCGGGTGGCCGGGTGCCCGGTGTCCGCCGGGCCCGGTGCTGCGCCGGTTCTGCCGGGAACAGGTGCCCGCCGGAGGCGCCCGGTGCCCGGTCCTCGGCGCGCCGCCGTCCCCCCGTCCGCGGAGCGGTGGGCCGGCCGCCGTCCGTCCGCGGAGCGCTGGGCCGGCCGCCGTCGGGGGCGGACGGGTCGCGCGGGACGGGCGGGGGCGGGGGCACCTCCGCATCCTTGCAAACGATCTTCGGCCTGCGGGGTGCCGTTCGCCCGGACGCGACCGCCCGGCGACGACCGGTTGTCCGTCGTTCGAACTTGTGTTCGACTGGAGCGGTGCGATGGGACGGACAGCAGGTCGGGGCGGACGGGGTCGGACACGCGACGGCGCTGCCGGGGATGCGGGGGTTGCTGCACTCGGTGCGCACCCCCGGGTTCGCGGACACGGTGTTCCACGAGGTCGAGGCGCGCTCGGTGCTCAACCGGGTGCCGTCGTCGTCGCCGGTGCCGTTCGGGTGGACGGTCAACCCCTACCGCGGCTGCTCGCACGCCTGCACCTACTGCCTCGTCCCGGACACCCCGGTGCTCACCGCCGACGGCCGGTCCCGGCCCATCGGGGAGCTGCGCCCGGGTGACGAGGTGGTCGGCACCCTCGCCGACGGCGGCGGGCGGCGCCGGTTCGTCCGCACCCCGGTGCTCGCGCGCTGGTCGACCCGGCGCCGGGCGCAGGAGGTGACCCTCGACGACGGCACGGTGCTCGTCACCTCCGCCGAACACCGTTTCCTCACCACCACCGGCTGGGCACACGTGCGCCCGGGGCGCTGCCGTTCCTCGGCGGACCGGCCGCACCTGACACCGGGGACGGCACTGGTCGGGCCCGGTGCGGCCGCGGTCCCGGGCGGGCCCCGGCCCGAGGGGTACGCCGAGGGCTGGCTCTGCGGGCTGGTCCGGGCCGACGCGGTGCGCGGGCGGGTGCGGGCCGAGCCGTTCCCGACCGGCTGGGTGGAGCTGGAGGCGCTCGCCCGCGCCCACCACCTGCTGACCGCGCGGCCGGTGCCCGTGGCCGCCGGGATGCTCGCGGCGCCCGCACCGTCGCCGACGGCCTGGCCGCACCGTCGCCGACGGCCTGGCCGCACCGGCCCGCCCGTGGCTGGTCGGCCGGCTTCGTCGGCGGGATCGTCGACGCCTGCGGTGAGGTCTCCGCCGGGGTGTTGCGGATCGTGCCCGGCGAGGAGACGCTCGCCCGCGCCTGCGTCGACGCGCTGCGGCGGCTCGGGTTCCGGGTGGCCTCGGAGCCGTCGGCCCGGCCCGGGGTGCGGGCGCTGCGGGTGCTGGGCGGGGTCGCCGAGCAGCTGCGGCTGGTCGCGGTGACCGACCCGGCCGTGGCCCGGATGCGTGACGTCGGCGGAGCCCGCGTCGAGGAGCCGCCCGGGGGAGCGCCGCGGGTGGTGTCGATCCGCGACACCGGCACCCTGCGTCCGATGGTCGACATCACCACCGGCACCGGTGACTTCGTCGCCGCCGGGGTGGTCAGCCACAACTGCTTCGCCCGCAACACCCACACCTACCTGGACCTGGACGCCGGCGCGGACTTCGACTCCCAGATCGTGGTCAAGGTGAACGTCGCCCGGGTGCTGGAGCGGGAGCTGGCCCGGCCGTCGTGGCGGCGCGAGCACGTCGCGATGGGCACCAACACCGACCCCTACCAACGGGCGGAGGGCCGCTACCGGCTGATGCCGGGGGTGATCGGCGCACTGGCCCGCTCCGGCACGCCGTTCTCCGTCCTGACCAAGGGCACCGTGCTGGGCCGGGACCTGCCGCAGCTCGCGGCCGCGAACGCCGATGTGCGCGTCGGCACCGGGGTGTCGATCGCGCTGCTGGACCGGGAGCTGCAGTCGCACCTGGAGCCGGGCACGCCGAGCCCGCGGGCCCGGCTCGACCTCGTCCGCCGGATCACCGACGCGGGCCTGCCCTGCGGGGTCATGGTGGCCCCGGTGCTGCCGTGGCTGACCGACTCCACCGAGGCCCTCGACGCACTGCTGGGCGAGATCGCCGCCGCCGGGGCGAGCCGGGCCACGGTCCTCGCGCTGCACCTGCGCCCCGGGACCCGGGAGTGGTTCCTGGCCTGGCTGGGGCGGACCCACCCCGCGCTGCTGCCGCGCTACGCGCGGCTCTACCGCGGCGGGGCCTACGCCACACCGGACTACCGCAGGGCCCTGGCCCGGCGGGTCTCCCCGCTGCTGGCCCGGCACGGCCTGGACCGGCCCGAACCGAACCCGCGGGACCCGGGGTGGACCCGGCAGCCGGTCGCGCCGGTGCGGCCACCGGACCCGGACGCGGGGCAGCTGAGCCTGCTGTGAGGCGGCGCCGGAAACCTGGTGGCAGGCGGCCCGGGTGGTGCCGATAGCCTTGACCGCCGTGATGCGAACCCACCCCGTCGGCACCCTGCGTGCCGAGAACGCCGGCCAGACCGTGACCCTCGCCGGATGGGTGGCCCGCCGCCGCGATCACGGTGGCGTGATCTTCATCGACCTGCGGGACCGCTCCGGATCGGCCCAGGTGGTGTTCCGCGAGGGCGAGATGGCCGAGCGGGCGCACCGGCTGCGCTCCGAGTTCTGCATCCAGGTCGTCGGCGAGGTCGTCCGCCGGCCCGCGGGCAACGAGAACGCCGACCTGCCGACCGGCGACATCGAGGTCACGGTCACCGGGCTGACCGTGCTGTCGGAGTCCGCGCCGCTGCCGTTCCCGATCGACGAGCACACCGGCGTCGGCGAGGAGATCCGGCTCTCCCACCGCTACCTCGACCTGCGCCGTCCCGGGCCGGCCGCGGCCATGAAGCTGCGCAGCGACGTGAACAAGGCCGCCCGCGACGTGCTCGCCGCCGAGGACTTCATCGAGGTCGAGACGCCGACCCTGACCCGGTCGACCCCGGAGGGCGCGCGCGACTTCGTCGTCCCGGCCCGGCTGCGCCCCGGCTCCTGGTACGCGCTGCCGCAGAGCCCGCAGCTGTTCAAGCAGCTGCTGATGGTCGGCGGGCTGGAGCGGTACTACCAGATCGCGCGCTGCTACCGCGACGAGGACTTCCGCGCCGACCGGCAGCCGGAGTTCACCCAGCTCGACATCGAGATGAGCTTCGTCGAGCAGGACGACGTCATCGCGCTGGCCGAGAAGGTGCTGGTCGCGCTGTGGAAGCTCGTCGGCTACGACGTGCCCACCCCGATCCGCCGGATGCCCTACGCCGAGGCGATGGCCCGCTACGGCTCGGACAAGCCCGACCTGCGGTTCGACATCGAGCTCACCGAGCTCACGTCGTACTTCGCGGGCACCGGGTTCCGGGTCTTCCAGAACCCCTACGTCGGCGCCGTCGTCATGCCGGGCGGGGCGTCGCAGCCCCGCAAGGTGCTCGACGGCTGGCAGGAGTGGGCCAAGCAGCGTGGCGCCCGCGGTCTGGCCTACGTGCTGATCGGCGAGAACGGACAGGTCGACGAGCGCGGCCCCGTCGTCAAGAACCTGTCCGAGGCCGAGTGGTCCGGGCTGGCCGAGGCCGTCGGCGCGAACCCCGGTGACTGCATCTTCTTCGCCGCGGGGACGCCGAGCGAGGCCCGCGCACTGCTCGGTGCCGCCCGGGGCGAGATCGCGCGGCGCATCGGCGCGATCGACGAGTCGGCCTGGTCGTTCGTCTGGATCGTCGACGCCCCGCTGTTCGAGTCGGCCGCCGACACCGACGACGTCGCCGTCGGCGGCGGTGCGTGGACCGCGCTGCACCACGCGTTCACCTCGCCGACCCCGGAGTGGATCGACAGCCTCGAGAAGGACCCGGGCAACGCGCTGGCCTACGCCTACGACATCGTCTGCAACGGCAACGAGATCGGTGGCGGCTCGATCCGTATCCACTCGGCCGAGGTGCAGAAGCGCGTCTTCGAGGTCATGGGCCTGTCCGCGGAGGAGGCGCAGGAGAAGTTCGGCTTCCTGCTCGACGCCTTCGCCTACGGTCCGCCGCCGCACGGCGGGATCGCGTTCGGCTGGGACCGGATCACCGCGCTGCTCGCCGGCGTCGACTCGATCCGCGAGGTCATCGCCTTCCCGAAGACCGGCGGCGGGTTCGACCCGCTGACCCAGGCACCCGCTCCGATCACCGCCGCCCAGCGCAAGGAGGCCGGCGTCGACGCGAAGCCCGCCGCGCCCGCGCCCGGGGGGTCCGTGCCCGGCCCGTCGTCGGAGACCGGCGGCGGCGCCCCGGAGAAGCCCGGCCCGGCCGCGTAGGTGCTGCACCTACGGGTGGTCTGTCCAGCCGGACGGACCGCCGACGTCCGCACCGTCCTCGACACCGAACCCGGGGTGGCCCACCTGGTGGTCCACCCCGGGGTGGCCGTGCATCCGGCCGGTGACCTGATCGAGGCCGATGTCGCCCGGGAGTGCGCCGACGACCTGCTGGGCAGGCTGTCCGATCTCGGCGTCGACCACGACGGCGGCATCACCCTCGAACAGCTCGACACGGTGCTGTCCGACCGGGCCGACGCCGCCGAGGAGGCCGCCCCGGGGGACGGCGCCGACGCCGTCGTCTGGGACGAGCTGATCCAGCGCACCGGCGAGGAGTCGCGGCTGTCGGGGACGTTCCTGACCTTCCTCACCATCGCCTGCCTGCTCGCCGCCGTCGGCGCGGTCACCGACTCGCCGGTCACCGTGGTCGGGGCGATGGTGCTGGGCCCGGAGTTCGGCCCGATGGCCGCGATGGCGGTCGGATTGGTGCTGTGTCGTCGCGACCTGGTCTCGCGCGGCGCGCTCGCGCTCGCCGTGGGGTTCCCGCTGGCGATGGCCGTGACCGCCGTCGCGACCCTGGTGTTCGACCTGCTCGGCTGGTTGTCCTCGGCCGGGCTCGACAGCCTGGAGCAGATGGACTTCATCTACGAGGTGGGGCCGTTCTCGCTGGTCGTCGCCGTGCTCGCCGGGGCGGCCGGGATGCTCTCGCTGACCTCGGCGCGGTCGTCGGCGATGGTCGGCGTGGTCATCTCGGTGACGACCGTCCCCGCCGCCGCCTACGCCTCGGTCGCGGTGATCGAGGGACGCTGGAACGAGGCGGCACTGTCGGCGCTGCAGCTGGGGGTCAACCTGGTGGGCGCGATCGGCGCCGCGGCCGCGGTGCTGGCGTTCGCCCGGCGCGGGTCGCGACGTCGGGGCGCGGACCGCGCGCTCTCCGAAGGGTAGGGTCGCCTTCGATGACCGATCCGCAGTCGACTCCGGGCGCGGTCGCGGCGGTGGCCGGGGCCGCGCGCCTGCTGTCGCGGCGGGCCGGCTCGGAGGTCGAGCTGTACGAGCCCGAGGACCTAGGCGGCAGCGGCCGCTCGGTCGTCGCCCGGGCGCGGATGGCGAAGAACCCGTTCTCCGACCGGCGCAGCGTCGTCGTGAAGCACTACGCGCCGCCCGAGGACGGCTCGGCCGGCGCGGACCTGGTGTCGGACCCGTTCCGCTACGAGGTCGCGTCCTGCCAGCTGTTCACCGCGCTGCCCAGCGACGTCCGGCCCAGCCCCGTGATCATCGCGCACGACCCCGAGCAGCGGTTGCTCGTCCTGGAGGATCTCGGCCGCAGCCTGACCCTGGCCGACAAGCTCTTCGGCCCGGACGCCCACGCCGCCCGCACCTGCCTGCTCGGCTGGGCCCGTGGCCTGGGCCGGATGCAGGCCGCGACCGCCGGTCGGGAGGGTGACTTCAGCGCGCTGCTGCGCCGGCTGGGGGAGAAGGCACGCCGGGACCCGGTCGCCGACCAGGCCCGCGCCGCGCTGGCCGGCCTGCCGGAGCTGCTGGCCGGGATCCTGGGGGTCGAGGTGCCGGAGCTGGCGTCGTGGGAGGCCCAGGGCGGGGTGCGCCTGCTCGGCGGCACCGGGTTCCGTGCGTTCAGCCCGTCCGACACCTGCCCGGACAACAACCTGGTCACCAGCCGCGGGGTTCGGTTCGTCGACTTCGAGTGGGGCTGCTTCCGCGACGTCGTCCTCGACGCGGCCTACGTGCGGGTGCCCTTCCCCGGGTGCTCGTCGAGCTTCGCCCTGCCCGACGCCGTCGCCGACGCCATGCTCGACGCCTGGCGGGCCGAGGTCGCGCCGGTGTGGCCCGAGCTGGACGACCCGGAGCTGCTGGAGTCGCGCCTCGCCGACGCCCAGGTGCTGTGGGTGTGGTGGTCGACCTGGCGGCTGCTGCCGCGGGTGCCCGAGCGCGACGGGCCGATCGGCCCCGACGCCGGCCGGTCCCCCCGGATCTCGACGGCACTGCGGCACTACTGGCGACGCCTCGGTGTCACCGCGGAGGCGACGGCCCGGCCCGGCACGGCTGCGCTGGCCGACGCCGTGGTGACGGCGCTGGACACCCGCTTCCCGGACGCGTCGTCGACGCTGCCGCTGTTCCCGGCCTTCCGTGGCGGCGACTGGTAGGGGTCTGCACGACAGCGCTGCCCCGAGAGTTCCCGCGGCGGTACGAGACGCGTCACCGGTTGCACACGGAAACGGTGGCTGCGGCGGTGAGGGTGTCGGCGTGTCCCCGATGACCGCGCGCCCGTCCGTCGTCGATCCGGTCCTGCGCTCCGTCCGTCCCGTCGCCGCACCGCGTGCGACCGGGCGGCCCGTCCGGCACCTCGTGCTGCTGGGCGACTCCACCGCCGTCGGGCTGGGGGATCCCCTGCCGGGCGGTGGCTGGCGCGGTGTCGGCCCACTGCTGCGCGACGCCCTCGACGATCCCGCCCGCCCCGGCTCGGTCCGGCTGGACAACCACGCCCGGACCGGGGCACGCATGGCCGACGCCCGGCACGGTCAGGTTCCCGTGGCCGCGGCGTCGGGGCCCGACGTGGTCGTGCTGTGCGTCGGGATGAACGACACCCTCCGCTCGGACTTCGACCCGGCCGGGATCCGGCGGGACTGCGCGGAGTCACTGGAGCTGCTGCTGGGGGCCGGTGCGACCGTGCTGCTGCTCCGCTTCCACGACCACACCCGCGTCTGGCCGCTGCCGGGCCTGTTGCAGCGGGCGCTCGCCGCCCGGATCTCCGCTCTGAACGGGGCCGTCGACGCGGCGGTGGCCGACGCCGTCGCCGCGACGGGACGGTCCGCCGTCGGGATCCTCGACCTCGACACCGCCGGCAGCTACGACCCGGCGGCGTGGAGCGTGGACCGGTTGCACCCGTCCGAGCTGGGCCACCGGCTGCTGGCGCGGGGTTTCGCCGGGCTGCTCGGCGCCGCGGGGTTCGCGGTACCGGGGGAGGTCGGGCTCGACGCCGCCGGTGGCCGGGAGGTGACGGCCTGGCAGCGGGGGGCGTGGCTGGTGGTGCAGGGCGTGCCGTGGCTCGTGCGGCGGGGCCGGGACCTCGGGCCGGTGATGGTGCGCGGCCTGGTGGAGGGGGCGCGGGTGCGCAGGCTCTCGGCCTGACCCGTGCCCCGGCCGGCGTCGGTCACCGTCGGAGCCGGGGAGTCCCGCTACAGGCGTCGCAGGAAGTTCCCGATCCGCTCCACGGCCTGCTCCAGCTGTGGCAGCGCCGTCGCGTACGAGCAGCGGATGTGCCCCTCCCCGGGCGACCCGAACACGCTGCCCGGGACGACGGCGACCGACTCCTCCCGCAGCAGCCGCTCGGCGAAGGTCTCCGAGTCCAGGCCGGAGGCGCGGATCGAAGGGAACGCGTAGAACGCGCCCGCGGGCTCCGGGCAGTCCAGCCCGGCCTCGCGCAGGCCCTTCACGAACACCCGTCGGCGACGGTCGTAGTCGGCCACCATCTCCGCGACGTCGCCCTCCGCGCTGGTCAGCGCCTCCACCGCGGCGATCTGCGAGACGTGCGGCGCACACAGCATCGTGTACTGGTGCACCCGCAGACACAGCTCGGCGATCGGCTCCGGCGCGGCGAGCCAGCCGACCCGCCACCCCGTCATCGCCTGGGCCTTGGAGAACCCGCCCAGGACCACCGTCCGCTCCCGCGCACCGGGGACCGCACCCAGGCAGGTGTGGGTGCCGACGTAGGTGAGACGGTCGTAGATCTCGTCGGAGAGCAGGTACAGGTCGTGCCGCTCGGCCAGCGCGACGAGCTCGCGCAGCACCTCGGGCGGCTGCACCGCGCCGGTCGGGTTGGCCGGCGAGCCGATCAGGATCGCCTTCGTCCGCGGGGTGACCGCGGCCTCGACCGCGGCGATGTCGATGGCGAACCCGTCCTCGGCGTGGGTCGGCACCCCGACCGGGACACCCCCCGCGAACGCGACGCAGGGCTGGTAGGCGACGTAGCAGGGCTCCGGGACGATGACCTCCTCGCCCGGGTTCAGCAGCACCCGGAACGCCAGGTCGAGCCCCTCGGACACCCCGGTCGTCACGAGGCACTCGGTGGCGGGTTCGTAGTGGGCGTCGTAGCGCGACGCCAGGTCCGCACACACCAGCTCACGCAGCTTCGGCAGGCCCGCGTTGCCGGTGTAGGTGGTGTAGCCGCGCTCCAGGGCGTAGATGCCGGCTTCGCGGATCCGCCACGGCGTCACGAAGTCGGGTTCGCCGACACCGAGGGAGATGACGTCGTCCATCTCGGCGGCGATGTCGAAGAACCGCCGGATCCCCGACGGCGGGATCGCCGAGATCGTCGTGTTGAGCGGCTTCACGGGGTCACCGGCAGCCGGTGGTCGGGCTCCGGCTCGGCGAAGGAGTCGCCGTCGCGCTTGTGCGTGGCCAGCACGAAGTGCGTGGCGGTCGAGCGGACCCGGTCGATCGTGGACAGCTTCTGGGACACGAAGTCGCTGACCGCGCGGATGTCCGGGCCGACGACCGTGCAGCGCAGGTCGTGCCCACCGGAGACGAGGTAGCAGTCGCGGACCTCGTCGAACCGGGAGATGCGAGCGGCGACGTCGTCGAACCCGACCCCACGGGCCGGGGCCACCGAGACGTCGATGAACGCCGTCACCTGCGCACCGGCGCGGCCCGCGCCGGGGTGGCCGTCGCCGCCGTCCTCGTAGCGGGCCCAGTCCACGACGGCCTTGTGCCTGCGGATCACCCCGGAGCGTTCCCACTCCGCGATCCGGGTGTCGACCTCGTCCCGGGTCAGACCCAGCATGGTGGCGACGGTGTCGTGGCTCAACGACGCGTCACGTTCGAGCAACTCGAGGATCTCGCGCACGGCGTGACCCTACGACGACCGCCCGTCGTCGCGCCGCGGGCCGGGCGGGTCGGTCGTGGCCCGCCCCGTCCGACCGGTCAGGCCGCGCGCGGCAGCGGGGCCGCGACGCCCGGAGTGACGGCGCCGCGGGCCGGGTCGAGCAGCCCGCACTCCAGGTCGACGAGGTGCAGCCGCGTACACGGACCGCACACGTACACCGTGCCGGCCGGGCCGTGGTGGCTGCTCCACGCGAGTCCGCGGACGTCGGCGGGGGTGCGCGGACGAGAACAGAGCGGGCAACTCGGGATCGTGTCCATGCCCTGTGAGCATGCACGGGATCTGTTGCGAGGCGGTGACACCGCGCGTCCGCGGCGTTGCGTTCCGGCGACGATCCGGGGTCGGAGACGATCACGGTGCGTACGCGACGGTCACGAATCGGGGGCGAGCCGGTGAATTCGGCGCCGCCGCACCTGGTCCGCAACTAGGGTCCGCGCGCATGAGCAGCAACGAACCGCCGCGGGGCGAGGACCCGCAGGCCGGTCCCGGGGGCGCCGCGCCGCCCGGTGGCGCCCAGGAGCCCGGCCACGCGGCCTGGAGCGGCGACCGGCCGGACACGCCGGAGGGTGGGCAGTACGGCCAGGCTCCCCACGGGCAGGACCCCGGCACGCAGCACGGGCAGCCGGGCCAGCAGTACGGGCAGGACCCGGGGCAGCAGTACGGCCAGCCCGGGCAGTACGGCCCGCCCGGCCAGCCCGGGCAGTACGGCCAGCCGGGGCAGTACGGCCAGCCGGGGTCGCAGTACGGTCAGCAGCCGTACCCCGGCCAGTACCCCGGCGCGGGCCAGCCCTACGGCGGCCAGCAGCCCGGGACCCCGTACCCCGGCCAGTACCCCGGGGCCGGGCAGCAGTACCCCGCCCAGTACCCGCCCGGCCAGCAGTACGGCGGTCCGTACCCCCAGGGCGGCTACGGCCAGCCCGCCTACCCCGCCGGCGGCGCCCCGCCCAGCGGCACCTCCCCGGATCCGCTGGTGCCGTTCTCCTTCGGCGACTGGTTCTCCAAGATCGTCGGCGTGCTGCAGCGGAGCTGGAAGCCGCTGCTGGTCATCAACCTGATCGTGCTGATCCCGACCGCGATCCTCAGCGCCCTCGGCTACGTCCTCGACGGGAGCACGCGGTCGTCGTTCGACCCCGTCGACCTCGACCTCAGCGCCGGCGTCGTGGCGGGCCTCGGCCTGACCACCCTGCTCCTGGCCGTGGTCACCCTCGTGCTGTCGGCTCTCGGCTATGCGGCGTCGGTCTTCGTCGTCGTGCGCGACGCGGCACAGCGCCCGTGGAACCAGGACCAGGTCATCGCGTTCGCGAAGAACCGCGCACTCCCGGTGATCGGCTGGTCGTTGCTGGCCGGGCTGCTGTTCGTCATCGGGTTCTTCCTGCTCGTCATCCCGGCCATCTACCTGGGCGTGGTGTTCACGGGCGCGCTGATGGGGGTCGTGGTGATCGAGCGGGCCGGGATCGGCCGGGCGTTCACCCTGGTCAACCCGCGTTTCTTCCCCGTACTCGGCCGGCTGGTGGTCTTCTTCCTGATCGCGGTCGTGTACTCGATGATCATCTCGCTGGTCATCGCCACGCCGCTGATGTTCCTCAGCCCCGTCCTGGGTGAGCTCGTGGCGGTCCTGCTGCAGCTGCCGCTGCAGATGGCCGGTGTCGCCGCCATGATCGTCACCTACGCGGAGTGCCGCTTCCACGAGCACAACCCGGTGCACACCCCCGTCCTCGCCGACGAGATCGACCGGGCCTGAGGCGCTCGTCCCCCGGGGCCGGTGTCCTGGCAGGCTGGATGCGATGAGCACCGACGGCCTGTTCGACATCGACCCGGGGGGCGACGAGCGCGACACCGGTGACGGCGACGCCGTCCGTCCCGACGCGCCGCTCGCCGCCCGGATGCGTCCGCGCACCCTCGACGAGGTCGTCGGCCAGGCCGACCTGCTGAAGTCCGGCGCCCCGCTGCGCCGCCTCCTCGACGGCGGTGCCGCGGCGTCGGTGCTGCTCTACGGCCCGCCCGGCACGGGCAAGACCACCCTCGCCCGGCTGATGGCCGGCGCCGGGGGAGCCGACCGGCACTTCGTCGCCCTGTCGGCGCTGTCGGCCGGGGTGAAGGAGCTGCGGGCGGTCATCGAGGAGGCACGCCGGCGTCGCGACCGCAGCGGCACGACCACGGTGCTGTTCATCGACGAGGTCCACCGCTTCTCCCGCACCCAGCAGGACGCCCTGCTCGGCGCGGTCGAGGACCGGCTCGTCCTGCTCGTCGCCGCGACCACCGAGAACCCGTCGTTCTCCGTCGTGTCCCCGCTGCTGTCCCGCTCCCTCGTGCTGCAGCTGCAGTCCCTCGGGGAGGAGGACGTGCGCACCCTGCTCCATCGCGCCGTCACCTCCGAGCGCGGCCTGAACGCGACCGTCGAGCTCGCCGAGGACGGCGAGGAGGCACTGGTCCGGCTCTCCGCGGGCGACGGGCGCCGCGCGCTCACCGCGCTGGAGGCGGCCGCCGACGGCGTCCTCGGCGCGGGCGGCGACCCGGTGATCGACCTCGCCGCCGTCGAGCGCGCCGTCACCGAGGTCGCCGTGCGCTACGACCGCGCCGGCGACCAGCACTACGACGTCATCAGCGCGTTCATCAAGTCCATCCGCGGCTCCGACCCCGACGCCGCCCTGCACTACCTGGCCCGGATGCTCGTCGCCGGGGAGGACGCCCGCTTCATCGCACGCCGGCTGATGATCCACGCCTCGGAGGACGTCGGGCTGGCCGACCCGACCGCGCTGCCCGCCGCCACCGCGGCCGCCCAGGTCGTGCAGCTCGTCGGGATGCCCGAGGCGCGGATCGCGCTCGCCCAGGTCACCGTGCACCTGGCGACCGCGCCCAAGTCGAACGCCGTGATCACCGCGATCGACGCCGCGATGGCAGACGTCCGCTCCGGCAAGGTCGGCGGGGTGCCCCCGCACCTGCGCGACGGCCACTACGCCGGCGCGCAGAAGCTCGGCAACGCCGTCGGCTACCGGTACCCGCACGACGACCCCGACGGCGTCCTGCGCCAGCAGTACCCGCCCGACGACGTCGTCGGCGTCGACTACTACGCGCCGTCCGGGCGTGGGCACGAGCGCGTCCTGGCCGAGCGGCTGCCGAAGCTGCGGCGCGTCGTGCGCGGTACCCGGGACTGAGCCCGGATCAGCCGGTGCGCAGGGTCAGCCCGAGCGCTCCGGTCGCGGTGCGGATCGGGGTGAAGTAGCTGGTGCAGTTGCCGTCGCCGCCGGCGCCGGTGTGCACGCCCTGGGCCTGCCCGGACGAGGTGATGTAGGGGGCGCCGGAGTCGCCCTCCTGGGCGCACGCCGCCACCGAGGTCAGCCCGGACTGGCTCTGGCCCTCGAAGTTCACCGTCATGTCGGTGCGCTGGATCGTGCCGCAGGACCGCCCGCTGGTGGAGCCGTAGAGACAGACCGAGGAGCCGACGGGCGCCGGACGGCTGCCGGCGACCCGGATGCCCGACACCGTCGGCGACACGCTGCCCGGGCCGACCGCGATCGCCCCGACGTCGACCCCGCCGCCCGCGGTCTCGACCTCCGAGCCGATCGTCGAGCCGTCGACGGCGTACCAGGACGACGAGTTCCGGGTGCAGTGCCCGGCGGTGATCAGCCAGTCGCTGCTGCCGTCCGAGGCGGCGAACCCGGCCGTGCAGCGGCGGGTCCCGTCGGTGATGGTGTCGCCCCCGCCGACCGCGGCCTGCCGGTGCGCCGGCGCCGCGACCCGTTCCACCCGTACCGCGGACGGGTCGAGCCCACCGGTCAGGCGCGCGGCCAGCGCGTCGGCACCCGGCCCGTCGACGACGCTCAGCACGACCTGCTCGGTGCGGGGGTCGACGCCGTAGGAGTCCAGGCCGGCGGGCATCCCGGTCGCGGTGCGGGCGGCCAGCGCCGACAGCACCGCGACCGGGTCGCGGCGCGGCTCATCGCGCACCACCGGCGTCGCGCCGAGCGCGGTGATCAGCGGAGCCGTCCCGGCGTCCCAGGTGCCCACCATCAGCCGGTCGCCGGCCAGCCACGTCCCGGCCAGTGCGGGGCCGAGTGCCTCGGTCACCGCCGGCACCAGCGCCGCGGCCGCGTCGTCGCCGACCGTGACCGGGGCCGGCTCGGGCGCCGCGGTCGCCGGCACGGCCACCGCCACACCGATCGCGACGGTGCCGAGAGCGGCGAGCAGGAGACGGTGCGGGCGACGCAGAGGCACGAGCGTTCCTTCGGGCGGGCGGAGCGTGACACCCGGCCCAACGACGCTGCTCCGCATGGGTCACGCCCCGCAGACGGATGGCACCCCACTGTGAGATGGAGACGTCCGTCCGTGGCCTGGGTCACCCCCGTCAGGACCCGAGGCTCCTACTGTCCGTCGTCATATACCGCAAATTGTGCATATTAATTGACCCCGAAAGGGTGCACCGCGAGGGTTGAACGCAGGCCGGGGCGCGGCCGGGTGGACCTGCCGGCAGCGCCGACCACCACCGGCGGAGGACAGCGCGACAGTCGCGCCGCCCGACCTCTCCCGGGGTCGGACGGGCGGTGCCGGCGCCTGACGCGCCCCCCCGGGGCGCGACCGAGGAGAGCTGGGTAGATGCACGACGGACCCGTGGCCATCGCGACCGCACCCGACGACACCGCACCCGACGACACCGTCGAGGAGACCGACCCCGGGCAGGCGCCGGACCTGCTCCCGCCGGAGATGCTGGCCGCCGCCGTCGCCGGCGACGAGCGCGCCGTCGCACTGCTCCTGGCCAAGGTGCATCCGCAGGTGGCGCGCTTCTGCCGCGCCCGGCTGGGCCGGCGCGAGACCATCCTCGGCTGCGCCGACGACGTCGCACAGGACGTCTGCATGGCCGTGCTCTCCGTACTGCCGGACTACCGGCCCTCGGGCATGTCGTTCCGCGCGTTCGTGTTCGGCATCGCCCGGCACAAGGTCGCCGACGCGTTCCGGGCGATGGCCCGCAACCGCTGCGACGCCGTCGAGGAGGTCCCCGAGCGGTTCAGCCGCGAGGAGGACCCGGAGCAGTTCGTGCTCCACGCCGAGCGCAACGACCGGCTGTCCGACCTCATGGGCCTGCTCGGCCCGCGCCAGGTCGAGATCCTCACGTTGCGCGTCGCGGTCGGGCTGAGCGCCGAGGAGACCGCCGACGTGCTCGGCTCCACCCCGGGTGCGGTCCGCGTCGCCCAGCACCGCGCGCTGCAGCGGCTGCGCCGCGAGCTGGAGGACCGCGCGTCCCGCCGGGCGGGTGCCCCGGTCGTCGCCGTCCCCGCCCCGCGGGCCCCCGTCCGCGCCCCCGCGGCCCTCGTCCCCGCGGTCCCCGCGCCGCGGCCCCCACTCGACGCCCCGCTGCCGGTCGCGGTGTGACCGCGGCGTGACGGCGGGCCCGCCCGCTCCCCGGTCGACCCCCCGGACCGGGAGCACGGCGCGGCCCGCAGGCGGCCGGTGCCGGTGCGCTCGGGCGCGCACCGGCACCGGCCGTCGCTGCTGCGGGTGCCGGTAACCTGGCACGACCGGCCTCCCGCGGCGTCCCCACGCCGCGCGGCCTACGGTGTGGCGCGGGCGCAGGGCGCCCGCCCCGTCGCCGACCCGTCGCCAGCCGTACCCGTCACGAGAGACCCACCGGTGCAGACCCACGAGATCGTCCGTCGTTTCACCGCCCACTTCGAGAGCAACGGGCACACGCCCGTCCCCAGCGCCTCGCTGATCCTCGAGGACCCGCAGCTGCTGTTCGTCAACGCGGGCATGGTGCAGTTCAAGCCGTACTTCCTCGGCGACGTCCCCGCGCCCTACCCGCGCGCCACGTCGATCCAGAAGTGCGTCCGCACGCCGGACATCGACGAGGTCGGCAAGACCACCCGGCACACCACGTTCTTCCAGATGGCCGGGAACTTCTCCTTCGGCGACTACTTCAAGCGCGGCGCCATCGAGTTCGCCTGGTCGCTGATCACCCGCAGCCAGGACGAGGGCGGCTACGGCTTCGACTCGGAGATCATCTGGGTCACCGTCTACCACGACGACGACGAGGCCATCGCGCTCTGGAAGGAGATCGCGGGCCTGCCCGAGGAGCGCATCCAGCGCCGCGGCGGCGACGACAACTACTGGGACATGGGCGTCCCCGGTCCCGGCGGACCCTGCTCGGAGATCTACGTCGACCGCGGCCCGGAGTTCGGCGCCGAGGGCGGCCCCGAGGCCGACGAGGACCGCTACCTCGAGATCTGGAACCTCGTCTTCATGCAGGACGAGCGCGGCGAGCTGTCCCCGAAGAAGGGGCATCCGCCGATCGGCACGCTGCCGCACAAGAACATCGACACCGGGATGGGCGTCGAGCGGGTCGCCTTCCTGCTGCAGGGCGTCAACAACGTCTACGAGACCGACCTCGTCCGACCGGTGATCGCCAAGGCCGAGCAGCTCTCGGGCCGCCGCTACGGCGAGAACGAGGCCGACGACGTCCGCTTCCGCGTCATCGCCGACCACGCCCGGTCCTCGATGATGATCGTCGGTGACGGCGTCACCCCGGGCAACGAGGGCCGCGGCTACGTGCTGCGCCGGCTGCTGCGCCGCATCGTGCGCTCCGCCCGGCTGCTCGGCGTCACCGGTCCCTGCCTGGGCGAGTTCGCCGAGGTCGTGCGCGAGACCATGTCGCCCACCTACCCCGAGCTCACCACCGACTTCGAGCGCATCTCCGCGGTCATCCGGGCCGAGGAGGACACCTTCCGCGCCACGTTGACCGCCGGGGAGCGGATCTTCGAGGGCGCGGTGTCGAAGGCGCGCTCCGCCGGGAGCGACACCCTGCCCGGCGACCAGGCGTTCGCGCTGCACGACACCTACGGCTTCCCGATCGACCTGACCCTGGAGATGGCCGCCGAGGCCGGACTCACCGTCGACCGGGAGCGGTTCACCGCGCTGATGGACGAGCAGCGTTCGCGGGCCAAGGCCGACGCCGCCGGGCGCAAGGTCGGCTTCGTCGACGCCTCGGTGTACCGCGCCGTCCTCGACACCCACGGCGCCACCGACTTCACCGGGTACCAGACGCTGCAGTCCGAGGCCCGGGTCGTCGGGCTGCTGCGCGACGGCGCCACCGTGCCCGCGGCCGAGGAGGGCGAGCAGGTCGAGGTGCTGCTCGACCGCACCCCGTTCTACGCCGAGGCCGGCGGCCAGCAGGCCGACACCGGTGTGCTCCGCGGTGCGTCGTTCGAGGTCCGGGTGGACGACGTCCAGTCGCCGGTGGCCGGGCTGCGGGTGCACCGCGGCGTCGTCACCGCCGGCACCGTGACCCTCGACGCCGAGGTCGTCGCCGACGTCGACCGCACCCGCCGGTCCGCGATCTCGCGCGCCCACACCGCCACCCACCTCGTGCACGCCGGGGTCCGCGGGGCGCTGGGCAGCGCCGCCGCGCAGGCCGGGTCGCTCAACGCCCCGGGCCGGCTGCGGTTCGACTTCACCTCCCCGACCGGGGCCGTGCCGCCCGCGGCGCTGGTCGAGATCGAGGAGGAGGTGAACTCGGTCCTGCAGGAGGACCGGGAGATCCAGACCTACGAGACCTCCATCGACTCCGCGCGCACGCTCGGCGCGATGATGCTGTTCGGCGAGAAGTACGGCGATCGCGTGCGCGTGGTCGACATGGGCGACTACTCGCGTGAGCTGTGCGGTGGCACCCACGTCGGGCGCACCGGCGAGCTCGGCCTGGTCCGGGTGCTGTCCGAGGCCTCCATCGGCTCCGGCGTGCGTCGGGTCGAGGCGCTCGTCGGACTGGACGCCTTCAAGCACGCCACGACCGAGCACCTGCTGGTCAACCAGCTCGCCGACCAGCTCAAGGCCCGCCCGGAGGAGCTGCCGGAACGGATCAACGGGATCGTCGAGCGGCTGCGGACGGCCGAGCGGGACCTGGAGAAGCACCGCGCCGACGCCGTCCTGGCCTCGGCCGGGGCGCTGGCCGAGCGGGCCGAGGACCTCGACGGCACCGCGCTCGTCGCCGTCACCGCCCCGGAGGGGGTGACCGGCAACGACCTGCGGACCCTCGCCGCCGACGTGCGCGGCAAACTGGGAGACCGGCCCGGTGTGGTCGTGCTGTTCGGCGTCGACGGGGAGAAGGTGTCGTTCGTCGTCGCCACCACGAAGGCGGCACGGGACAACGGGGTCGCCGCCGGGAAGCTGATCGGCGAGTTCGCCCCGGCGGTCGGCGGGCGCGGCGGCGGCAAGCCCGACCTCGCCCAGGGTGGCGGCACCGACCCGGCCGGGATCGACGCCGCGGTGCAGAAGCTGCGCACCGCGCTGCGTCCGTGACGCCGGTCCGCGGGCGGCGCCTGGGCATCGACGTCGGCGCCGTCCGCGTCGGCGTCGCGATGTGCGACCCGGACGGGATCCTCGCGACCCCGGTCGAGACCGTCGCGCGCGACGCCGAGGGCGGCGCCGACGTGCGCCGGATCGCCGATCTGGTGGCCGAGCACGACGTCGTCGGCATCGTGCTCGGGCTGCCCCGGAACCTGCGCGGCGAGGACGGCCCGGCAGCCGTCGCCGCGCGGGAGTTCGCGGCCGCGCTGGAGGCGGGTCTCGCCGCCGCCGGCTGCGCGGTGCCGGTCGAGCTCACCGACGAGCGGATGACCACCGTCGTCGCGACCCGGCAGCTCGCCGGGCGCGGCGTGCGCGGCCGCAAGCAACGCTCCGTGATCGACCAGCAGGCCGCCGTCGCCATCCTGCAGGGCTGGCTGGATACCACCCGCGACGGCTGATCACCGCCACCGGGGGTGACCACCCGGCGGGCGCCGGGCCGTTACCCTCGTGCCCGTGACCGGCGCCGGCGAGTACGACGTGACGTCCCGGGGCCCGGTGTGAGCACGACCGCGGGCCCCGTGCGGCACCGTCCGACCCCGGTGCACTTCCGGCGGCGGCGGCTCGCCCTGCTGGGGTCGGCGCTGCTGGCCGGTGCGGTTCTCGTCGCGGCGGGTCTGTACCTGCGCGGCGCCGACGACTACACCGGTTCCGGCAGCGGCTCGGTGGTGGTGCGGGTCGAGTCCGGCGACTCCACCAGCGCGATCGGGGACACCCTGGTCGGGTTGGACGTGGTGAAGTCCCGGGCGGCCTTCGTCGAGGCCGCCGCCGAAGAGCCCGGCATCCAGCGGGTCCAGCCCGGCTACTACGAGCTCCGCTCGCACATGTCCGGCGACTCCGCGGTGGAAGCGCTGCTCGACCCGGAGCGGCGCGTCGGGTTCTTCGACGTCAAGGGCGGCGTCCAGCTCGACGACACCCGCGCCCCGGACGGCACCGTCTCCCCGGGTGTGCTGTCCCAGATCTCCCGCGCCACCTGCCTCGGCGCCGCCGACGGCGACCCCACCTGCACGAGCGTCGACGCCCTGCGCACCGCGATGGCCGACGCCGACCCGGCCGCGATCGCCGTCCCCGACTGGGCCCGCGCCGGCTACCGGGCCGCGGCGCCCGAGCGCCGGATGGAGGGCCTGGTCGCCCCCGGCCCCTACGACCTGGATCCGCGTGGCACCCCCGAGCAGGTGCTGCGGCAGGTCCTCACCGCCTCGGCGAAGCGGCTCGACGCCGCCGGGCTGGGCGGCGCGAACTCCTACCGCACCCTCGTGCTCGCCTCGGTCGTGGAGAAGGAGGCGCTCGTCCCCGACATGCCCAAGGTGGCACGGGTGATCGAGAACCGGCTCGCCGCGAACCAGCGACTGGAGATGGACTCCACCGTCAACTACCCGCTCGACGTGCAGGCGCTGCGCACCACCGCCGAGGCCCGCAACACCCCCGGCCCGTACAACACCTACCTCAACACCGGGCTGCCACCGACGCCCGTCGCCTCGGTGTCCACCGCCGCGCTGGCGGCCGCGGAGAAACCGGCCGCGGGGCCCTGGCTGTTCTTCGTGCGGTGCACGACCGAGGGCGCCTCCTGCTTCGCCACGACCTACCCCGAGCACCTCGGCAACGTCGACCGTGCCCGCGCCGCCGGAGCGTTCTGACCCATCACCGGGCGCGCATGCAACCCCGCCCCAACCCGTGACGGCGCTCACCCGCCACCGGTAGACCGGTCCCGACAACGACGTCAGGCGAGAGGAGCCAACGATGCGTGCGGTCGTCTACCGGGGACGCGGGGACCTCGACATCACCGACGTGCCCGAGGGCGAGGTGGGCCCCGGCGAGGTCCGGCTCAGGGTCGGGTTCAACGGCATCTGCGGCTCGGACCTGCACGAGTACTACGCGGGGCCGATCTTCATCCCGAACGGGCAGAAGCACCCGCTGACCGGCCGCGAGCTGCCGTTGACCCTCGGCCACGAGTTCTCCGGCACCGTCGTCGAGATCGGGTCGGGGGTCCAGGGCGTCACCGAGGGCGACCGGGTCGCGGTGATGCCGCTCTACAGCTGCGGGACGTGCTCGCGCTGCGCCGAGGGCCGCGAGAACGTGTGCGCGCAGATCGGCTTCCACGGGCTGATGGCCGACGGCGGCATGGCCGAGTCGACCGTCGTTCCGGCACACATGCTGCACCCGCTGCCGGAGAACGTGTCGCTGGAGATGGGCGCGCTCGTCGAGCCCATGTCGGTGGCCTACCACGCGGCGAAGCTCGGCGAGGTGGACCCGGGCGACACCGCCCTGGTGTTCGGCGCCGGGCCGATCGGGATCGGGCTGTGGTTCGCGCTGCGCGGCATGGGCGTGGAGAACGTCCGCGTCGTCGAGCCGTCGGCGACCCGGCGCGGCGCGATCGAGCGGCTCGGCGCCCAGACCCTCGACCCGACCTCCCAGGACGTGCCCGCGATCGTCGCCGACCTGACGAACGGCCGCGGCGCCGACGCCTGCTACGACGCCGCGGGCGTCGCCCCGGCCGTCGCGACGGCGCTGGACACCCTCGGTGCCGGCCGTCCGATGGTCAGCGTCGCGATCTACGAGACGCCCCTGGTGACCCCGCTGCTCAGCCTGGTCCTCGGGGAGTCCCGCATCCAGGGCTCGCTCTGCTACACCCACGACGACTACCGGGCGGTGATCGAACTGATGGCGGGCGGCCACTACGACACCACCGGCTGGACGGAGAGGATCGCGATGCGCGACGTCGTCGAGGAGGGCTTCGAGGCGCTGCACGCGGGCCGGAAGATGAAGGTCCTGGTCGACCCGTCCCTGGCCTGACCGGGGGTCCCTGACCGGGGATCACTGCCCCCAGAAGCCCTCCGGCGGCCGCGGTGAGGGGACCGCGTACGCATCGGTGACGACGCCCGCGCCGCGGCCGAGGGCGCGGGTGTCGGCGTCGTCGAGGACCCGGGCCGGGAACGGGTCCCCGGCCGCGCGGCGGGTCACGCCGGGCACCGGGAGCTCCCGGTCCGACGCGGCGAGCACGAGGTTCCCGAACCGGCGACCGTGCAGCACGTCCGGCGCGGCGACGAGTGCGAGCTCGGCGAACGCCGCGCCGGCCGTCGCGATCTGACCGGGCAGGAACGGCCACGGGGCGCCGTCGCCGAGGTTCGCCACGTGCATCCCGGTCGGCGCGAGCACCCGGCGGACGGCGGTGAGGAACTCCGCCGTCGTCACCTGGGCCGGGGTGCGGGCGCCGGCGAACACGTCGACGACGACGACGTCGAACGACCCGGGCGCGAACCGGCCCAGGGTGGCGCGTGCCTCCCCGGTGACCACGGCCAGCCCGTCCGCGACGCCGGGGCCCGGCAGCCGGTGTGCGACGAGGGCGGCCAGCTCGGCGTCGAGCTCGACGACGGTCTGGGCCGACCCGGGGCGGGTCGCGGCGACGTAGCGGGCCAGCGTCCAGGCCCCGCCGCCCAGGTGCAGCACCCGCAGCGGCACGGCGGGCGGCGCGGCGAGGTCCACGAGGTGGCCGATCCGGCGGACGTACTCGAACTCGAGGTGCTCGGGGGCGTCGAGGTCGACGTGGGACTGGGCGGTCCCGTCGAGCAGCAACGTCCACGACGACGGCCGCGCCGCGTCCTGCACCAGCTCGGCGACGCCGTGGTCGACCTCGGCGCGGACCACCGCGCCGGCCCGACGGTCGTCCTGCGGTGCACGGGATCCCATTCCGGTCATCCTGCCCCGGGCCGACGAGTTGTCCACAGGCGGGCGATCGGTCGGTCCGGGCGGCGCCCCGGGCCCCAGGATCGGGGTATGAGCCTCGTCGTCCTCGCCGCCGCCCTGGGTCTCGTCGCCGGTGCGGGTACCCGGTACCTGCTGGCCCGGGCGCCCCGCGGGGCGCCGGTACCGGAGCGGTGGTGCGGGCCGGGGACGGCGGCGGGGACGGCGGCGGGGACGGCACTGTGCTGGGCGGCGGTTGCGCTGGCGGTGCAGACCGGACGGCTCGACCCGCGGTGGGCGGCGCTGCTCGCGGTGCTGTCCTGGCTGGCCGTGGCCGGGTCGGCGACCGACCTGCTGGTCCGCCGGCTGCCGAACGCGCTCACGGTGCCCGGGTTCGTGCTGGTGCTGGCCGCGCTCGTCCCGGCCGGGGGCGGCGCCGTGCTGCGCGGCCTGGCCGGCGCGGTGCTGCTCGGCGGCGCCTACCTGGTGGTGCACCTGGTCTCGCCGCACGCGATGGGCGGCGGCGACGTGAAGCTGGCCGCCCCGGTGGGAGCCGCGGCCGCCGGGACGGGGTGGGCGCTGCTGCCGGTGGTGGCGGTGG
Organism: Pseudonocardia sp. Ae717_Ps2; assembly: GCF_001932475.1. Lineage (NCBI taxonomy): Bacteria > Bacillati > Actinomycetota > Actinomycetes > Pseudonocardiales > Pseudonocardiaceae > Pseudonocardia > Pseudonocardia sp. Ae717_Ps2. The sequence goes on along the minus strand of NZ_MCIS01000001.1, from coordinate 3,059,717 downwards.
GCGCCGCGATCGCCTCGGCGGTGGTGGCGCTCGTCGTGGTTGCGGCCGGCCGGGCCGGGTGGGGGAGCAGGCTCCCGCACGGGCCGGTGCTGCTCGGTGCCGCCCTGGTGGTCGTCGCCGCGACGGTCGTGGTGCCGTCGGGTGCCGTCGGGGCCGGGTGAGAGGATGGTCGCCGTGCTGCGATGGATCACCGCCGGGGAATCCCACGGTCCGGCCCTGGTGGGCGTGCTGGAGGGCATGGTCGCCGGTGTCTCGGTCACCACGAAGGAGCTGCAGGCCGAGCTGGCCCGCCGCAAGCTCGGCTACGGCCGCAGCCCACGGATGGCGTTCGAGGCCGACGAGCTGGAGGTCCTGGGCGGCCTGCGGCACGGGGTCACCCAGGGCGGCCCGGTCGCGGTCCGGATCGGCAACACCGAGTGGCCCAAGTGGGAGACGGTGATGGCCGCCGACCCGGTGGACCCGGAGCTGATCGCGCACCGCGCCCGCAACGCGCCGCTGACCCGGCCCCGCCCCGGGCACGCCGACCTCGCCGGCATGACCAAGTACGGCTTCGACGAGGCCCGTCCGGTCCTGGAGCGGGCCAGCGCCCGCGAGACCGCGGCGCGCGTCGTGCTCGGCACCGTCGCGAAGGCGTTCCTGCAGCAGGCGCTCGGTGTGACGATCGTGTCCCACGTCGTGGGCATCGGTGCCGTCGACGCCCCGGACGACGAGCCGCTGCCCGGCCCCGCCGACCTCGACCGGATCGACGCCAACCCGGTGCGCGCGTTCACCGACGCCACGGGTGCCGCGATGGCCGCCGAGATCGACGCCGCCCACGACGCGGGCGACACCCTCGGTGGGGTCATCGAGGTCATCGCCTACGGGATGCCGGTCGGCGTCGGCACCTACGTGCAGGCCGACCGCCGCCTCGACGCCCGGCTCGCCGCCGCGCTGATGGGCATCCAGGCGATGAAGGGCGTCGAGATCGGTGACGGTTTCCGCACCGCGCACCGCCGCGGCTCCGTCGCCCACGACGAGATGGTCCCCGCCGGCTCGCCCGGGCAGGGCCCGGCGGGCACCGTCCCGGTCACCCGGCTCACCAACCGGGCCGGTGGCATCGAGGGCGGGATGACCAACGGCGAGCCGGTCCGGGTCCGGGTCGCGATGAAGCCGATCTCCACCGTGCCGCGGGCGCTGCGCACCATCGACACCACCACCGGTGAGGAGGCCACCGCCATCCACCAGCGCTCCGACGCCTGCGCCGTGCCGCGTGCCGGGGTCGTCGTCGAGACGATGGTGGCGCTGGTCCTGGCGCAGGCCGCGTTGGAGAAGTTCGGCGGGGACTCGCTCGACGAGACCCGCCGCAACGTCGCCTCCTACCTCGCGGGGCAGCGGTGACCGCGCCGGGCCCCGATGCGCAGGGCCGCCCCTGGCTGGTGCTCGTCGGCCCGCCCGGGTGCGGCAAGAGCACCATCGGGACCCTGCTCGCCCAGCGGCTCGGGCTGAGCTTCGCCGACACCGACGCGGTGATCGTCGAGCGCATCGGCAGGCCGATCGCGGAGATGTTCGTGCAGGAGGGCGAGCCCGCGTTCCGCGCGCTGGAGCGGGAGGTCGTCGCCGAGCAGCTGCACGCCGGGCACGGCGTGCTCGCCCTCGGCGGCGGCTCGGTGCTCGCCGCCGAGACCCGGGCGCTGCTCGCCGGGCACCGCGTCGTCGCCCTGGAGGTGGACCTCGCCGACGGGATGCGCCGCACCGGCATGTCCACCGCGCGCCCGCTGCTGGCCGGGGTGAACCCGCGTGCCACCTTCCGCGCCCTGCTCGCCGAGCGCGCCCCGCTCTACGCGGAGGTCGCGACCGTGCAGGTGAGCACGGTGCGGCGCAGCCCCAACCAGGTCGTCGCCGCGGTGCTGGCCGCGTTCGGCCAGGGCCCGGACACCCTGCCCGAGGCCTCGCCCGACGCGGCCGACCCGTTCGACCGTCCCACCCCGCGCCAGGACTCGACGCTCCCGGCGCCCGGCTTCGGCTCACCACAGGACGCCACCGGGACCGGCACAGAGCGGGCGGAGGCCCGATGACCGACACCACCACGCTGCCCGACACCTCCGGCACCCTCGAGTCCGACGGTGCGGTCCGCATCGACGTGCGCACCGAGCAGCCCTACCCGGTGCTCGTCGGCGCAGGGGTCGCCGCCCGTCTCGCCGAGGTCGTCACCGGGACCGGCGCCGGCCGGGTGCTCGTGCTGCACCCGCCGACCCTCGCCGACCGCGCTGCCGCCGCCTGCGACGAGCTCGCCGCCGCCGGGCTGGCCGCCGCGCTGCACGAGGTCCCCGACGCCGAGGGCGGCAAGTCGCTGACCTCGCTGGCCGACTGCTGGGACGCCTGCGCCGAGGCCGGGCTGACCCGCGCCGACGTCGTCGTCGGGTTCGGCGGGGGAGCGGTCACCGACCTCGCCGGGTTCGTCGCCGCCACCTGGATGCGCGGGGTGAAGGTCGTGCACGTCCCGACCACGCTGCTCGCGATGGTCGACGCTGCCGTCGGCGGGAAGACCGGCATCAACACCGCCGCCGGGAAGAACTTGGTCGGCGCGTTCCACGAGCCGTCCGCGGTGCTGGTCGACCTCGACACGCTGCGCACGCTGCCGCGCGCGGAGCTCGTCGCCGGGTCCGCGGAGGTGTGGAAGGCCGGGTTCATCGCCGACCCGATCATCCTCGACCGCGTCCGCGCCGACCCGGCCGCCGCGCTGGACCCGACCGGGCCGGTGCTGGCCGAGCTGGTGCGCCGCGCGATCCGGGTGAAGGCCGACGTCGTCGGGGCGGATCTGCGCGAGTCGCACCTGCGCGAGATCCTCAACTACGGCCACACCCTCGGCCACGCCGTGGAGCGCCGCGAGCGCTACCGCTGGCGGCACGGGAACGCCGTCGCCGTCGGCCTGGTGTTCGCCGCCGAGCTCGCCCGCGCCGCCGGGCGGCTCGACGACGCCACCGCCGACCTGCACCGCGAGGTGCTGGAGCTGGTCGGGTTGCCGACGAGCTACGAGCCCGGCGTGCTCGACGAGCTGACGGAGACCATGCGCGGTGACAAGAAGTCCCGCGCCGGGACGCTGCGGTTCGTGGTCCTCGACGGGCTCGCCGAGCCCGGCCGCCTGGAGGGCCCGGACCCGGAGCTGTTGGCGACCGCGTACACCGCGATCTCCCGCTGAGACCGTGCCCGTGCCGCGGGCCGATGTCCTCGCTCCGCTCGCCGTGGTCGCCGGGGGGTCAGCGGGTCGCGTGGGACTCGTAGCGGTACAGGACGGCCAGCTGGGGGACCGAACGGCGCACGTCACGCGGGGACGCGACGGCCAGGGCCGTCAGGTCGTCCGCCGCGGCCCACAGCTGCTCGGCCGACGACAACTCGCCGTCGTGAGCGCGTGCGGTGAGATGGGCGATGGCGGCGTCGCCGCGCGGGTTCAGGTGCGCGACCCGCCACAGCAGATGACGGGACGCGGCGAGGTAGGCGTCGTCCGACCTGGAGGCCTGTTGGTCGTCGAGATGGGCGAGCAGGTCCCAGGTCGGCTCGCCGGCGGCCGGACGTACCGCGAACAGCGGCCGTGCCCCCTCGCGCTCCCGGACCGCTCGCTCGCGGCTGCGCATGCGGCACGCCCAGGCGACGAAGCCGGTCGCAACAGTGAGCAGAAGGAGCACCAGCAGCGCTTCGGACGCCTGCAGGACTGCTGCGCCGAGCCCGCCACCGACCAGCAGCGAGACCACGATCAGGCGCGCCCGGCGGGGCCCCGGCGCGGACGCGGTGTCGGCGGCGTCGGACAACAACGCCATCATCAACGGCCGGGGCAACAGCGGATCGGCCACGATCAGCTGACCTGCGTGCGGCAGCGCTGCACCCCACCAGGTCAGCTCGGCGCCGACCCGTGACGGGGCAGCAGCTCCACCGAGCTGCCAGCTGTCGCGCGCGGTCACCTGCGCAGCCTCCGTGAACACGTCGCTTGCCCGCCCGAGCCCGTTGGCGCTCATCCGGCGGGATGGAGCAGCGAATACAACACATTGCGTCCTGTAGGGCCATACGATCGAGCACTCCGTCACCTGGTGAGACCAACCGCCTACACGAAGCGCAACGGATCTTGTGACGCCAGGTAGTTGAAGGCGGCACGGGCAGCATGGCGGCAGTGATCGACCCGACCGTCGAGCTCGCCGAGGGCGTGACCCCGAACAGAGGCCGACACCGGTCGAGATCAGGTGGCGCCCGCGTCGTCGGTGCGTACGTCCCTCATGGTCCCGGGCGTGGTGACGGCACCGACGGGTTGGACGGAGGAGCGGCCGGGCCGTGGCTGACCAGGACCTGGTTACGGCCGGCGTTCTTCGCGGCGTAGAGGGCCTCGTCGGCGGCCGCGAGCAGGACGTCGAGCTCGCGACCGGCCTGCGGGTAGACCGCGGCCCCGATCGAGGCGGTGAGGTCGGTGACCGCGACCGGGGGGACCTCGTCGTCGACGTGGACCGCCAGGCGCTCGATCCTGCGTCGGATCCGCTCTCCCACCTCCAGGACCGCTTCTGCGTTGCGGCTTGCCGAGGTGAACATCCCGGCCAGCGCGATGACGAACTCCTCCCCGCCGAAGCGACCCGCCGCGTCGTCGTCGCGGATCTCGGCGACGATCGCCTCGCCGACCGCGCGGAGCACCGCGTCACCGACCAGGTGCCCGTAGCGGTCGTTGACCTCCTTGAAGAAGTCCAGGTCGAGGATGAGCACGCCGGCACAGGTGCAGTCGCGCTTCGCCGCGCCGAGCAGCTGCAGCGCGCGGGAACGCCAGCCCTCGGCGTTCAGCAGACCGGTCTTCGCGTCCGTCGATGCCCGTGTCTCCAGCTGCCTGATGAGGGTCGTCTGCTCCATCAACACGAGCGCAGGGATCAGCAGCCAGACGAGCAGGACGTGGTCGGGGACGATGACAGCCGCGACGATTCCGCCGAGGCTCAGTGTGGCGGTCTCCAGCGCGATCTCCCCTCCCGCGAGGATCGCGAGGAATGTGCTGCCCGGCTGCGCGAGCCGGATGACGCTCACGACCAGCAACATGTTCGTACCGGTGTAGGCCACCAGGCACGCGGCGATCTCGACGATCGCCCACCAGGAGTCGAATCCGCCGGATCCGGGAAAGATCAGTGTGACCGCGGAAACCAGGTAGACGGCCAGGACGACCGTCGACGTCGAATAGAGCTGTCGATGCGGGGGAGTTCCTGCGGGTCGGAACACGCGGAAGTACAGATGTGTGTAACTGGCGATCACCGTGGCCGCTGCCAGCATCGGCGGTAGCAACAACGCGCCCGCGAACGTCCACACCGAACTCAGGTCGACATATCTGGTCTCGGCGATGCGCCGCCGTAGTCGTTCGGCACGCAGTGAGATCTCGGCGTGGAACCCGCTCAAGATCACCAGTGTGCCTGCGATCAGCCATGCCGACAGATCGCGCGGGACGCCGCCGAGGACGATATCGACGGTGAGTAGGCACACAGCGGCGAGCTCTACCGCGACGAGTAGCGCTCGGACGCCGATCGGAAGTGACCACAGCTGCCACGCCGCCAGCCACGACCGGAGCGCACTCCGGTCGGTGTCTCGCGCGGCGGATGAGGTCACCGAAATCCCCGAATCGTAGATCGTTTTCTCTCGTGTCAGCATAGACGTCGTCCAGCGGTTTCATCCCTGCTCAGTCGTGTCGCTCTCACCGATCTGCTGGGCGCCACCCGGGCTCGAACGACCTGCCAAGATCAACTAAGGCGCTGACGTGGTGATGCTTCTCGCCTACCCTGTCGAGGTCGCCGCGAGGCGGGGCTCGGCGCCTCGGCGGCTCGCCGTCGGCGGACGGTCGGCGACTGGGCCGTTCGCAGTAACCCGACAGAAGGGGCTGCCCGGAGAGGGGGAGTCGTGCGTAACTGGAACTGGTGACGGAGCGCGGTTCGGTGTAAAGATTCTCCACTCCATCGAAAAGGGGGCGTAATGCGCAACTGGAACTGGTGACTGCAGTGGTCGAGCGGAACGGTGTCTGCGATGAGGGGTGGGTGGCGAGCGTGCGCAACTGGAACTGGTGAATGCGACGACGTGTTGGTCACGATGGTCTGGGAGGTGTCGACATGCGTAACTGGAACTGGTGAGGCGTGGATGCAACGACGGGTCGAAGAAGCAGGCGGGGAGGTGTGGGCGATGCGCAACTGGAACTGGTGACGGTGACCGAGTCGGGGCGGGTGTCGAGCCATCCGGCTGTCGGCGCCGGCGGGGATCGTCGGAAAGGGGAATGCGGGATGCGCAACTGGAACTGGTGAGCGTTGTGATCGACGGACACGAGCGGAGAGGGGAGATGGCTGTGCGCAACTGGAACTGGTGACGTGGTACTGCCGTCCGAGATCGGGAAGAGGCAACTCGTGACATGTAGCCGTGTACGGATCTGAAGCACGCGCCGGCGACGTCCGGCCGGGGAAGGCGCGACGCGCGACGTCGATGAGGTGGCGGGGAGCCGTGAGTCGTCCGTGGCGACCCGCCCCTCAGAGTGCTCGCGCGGGCCGCGACATGGCCACGGCTGCGAGCCCCGCCGAGGCCACCGCGGCGGTCACCGCCACCGCCACGGCGGGGGAGGACCACTCGGCGAGCAGACCGGCAGCGAGAAGACCGAGCCCCTGCGCGCCGATCAGCCCCGCGGCCGCGAGGCCGGTCGCGCGCCCTCGCGCCTCGGCCGGGGTCCGGCGTACGAAACCGGCCTGTGCCTGGATCAGCGCGGCGGCCACGGCCGCGCCGCTGAGTGCCCACAACACGGTGATCGCCGCGACCGACGGTGCGAGCGCGCTCACCATCAACGGAACGCCGGCGGCCACGGCGAGCGGGAGCATCCACCGTTCCCGGGTTCGCTGGGGGACCCAACGCGTGAACACGATCGCCCCCACGACACTGCCGGCCGGGATGGCGGCCAGGAGCAACCCGACGGCGACCGGCCCGGCGCCGAGCTGCGCGGCATAGGGAGCAGCGACCCCCTCCGGGGCGATGTAGGTCCCGGCCAGCCAGACCACGACGGCCAGCGTGCGACGCGAGGGGTCCGCGAAGACCGTGTGCGCTCCGGCAGCGATGTCGCCCGACCAGGAACGGACCGCACCGGCGGCAGGGGCGGGCGCGGGACGAGGTGCGACCCCGTAGGCCAACACCGCCGCGGACAGTACGAAGGTCACCGCGTTCATGACCAGCGCGGCGTGCGGACTCAGCAGGGCCAGCAGCGCTCCGCCGGTCGCGAACCCGGCAACCTGCGCGAGCTGGCCCGTCACCTGACGGACGGCGTAACCGCGTTCGAGCAGGTCACCGCGCAGGATCTCCGGCAACAACGCCCCCTGCGCGGCCGAGTGCGGTGAACCTGCCAGCACCAGGACCACGATCAGGGCACACAGCACGGGCAGCGGGAGGCCGGGCCACGCCATCGGCATGACGAGCGCCGCTCTGGTGAGGTGACTGCCGATCATGACCCGCCGACGCGGATACCGGTCGGCGACCCAGCCCAACAGTGCGCCGCCCAGCAGCGCAGGGAGGAAGGTCAACGCGTACACCGCCGCCGACAGGGCCGCTGAGCTGGTGCGCTCGTAGACCAGCACCGAGAACGCCACCCGAGCGAGCTGGTCGCCCAGGATCGAGACGACCTCGGCAGACCAGAGCGCACGGAACTCGCGAAGCGTGAAGACCTCGGTCAGGCGCCGGGGCCTCGGCACGGCGGCTGCGGAGTCGGCATCGTTCATAGTCGGCCTGCTGACCATGTCACGAACAGCAACGCGTCGGACACTCAGGGTTCGAGCAAGCACACTACTAGGCGATCAACGATCGCGAACAGTCGACCACCGACCCCCGGACGTCGGCGCCGGAGGAGGAACTAGTCGCGCACCGCGGCGACCGCTTCGATCTCGACGAGCTGATCGTCATAACCGAGCACGGTCACTCCCATGAGGGTGCTGGGTGAGTCGTGGTCACCGAAGGCGTCACGGACCACTTCCCAGGCGGCCACGAGATCGGCCTGCTCGCTGGACGCGACGAGCACCCGGGTGCTGATGACGTCACTCAGCGACGCGCCGCTCTCGGCCAACGCGGTTCTCATGTTCTCGACGGCGTGCGCTGCTTGGCCTGCGACGTCCCCGACCGCCGCGGTCGAGCCGTCGGCGTGGAGGGGGCAGCTACCCGCCAGGAAGATCAGTCGTGCGTCCGCGGGCGCGGTCGCGGCGTAGGCGTACTCCGCCACGTCGGACAGGCGGGCAGAACGGATCAACCTCACGATCGTGGTCATCGGCGACGACCCTAGCCACGTCTGCCGATCCGCGCGGTCCGATTTCAGGCTCCGCCGAGCTGGTCAACCGATGTGCGCGACGAGCGTGGGGGCGGCGTCGGTCGTCGCCGGTCCGGAACCGGGCCTCCGTGGCCGCGGTGCGCTCATCGAAGGTCCAGGCCGGGAGTGATGAAGTCGCGGTAGTAGGCGACGACCGTGGAGCGGGGGATGTCGGGCCGGGTGAGCCACCAGCGTCCGAGCTGTTCGCCGACCCCGCTGATGGCGTAGGCGAAGGCGAGGCTGCGCTCGTCGTCGAAGGTCCCGAGGTGCCGGACCATCCCCGCGATCCGCGTGATGGTCTGCTCACGCAGCTCCGTGAGCTGTGCGTTCAGTTCCGGGGACAAGGCGGTGCTGGGGTTGAACAGCACCATCCAGCGGCGCGGATCGCGCTCGAGGATGCCGAAGAACACCTCGCCCGCCCGCGTGATCACGGTGCGGGCGTCGGCGCCGGCCTCGATGAGGATCTCCGGCTCGCGGACCCGGTCCTCGAGTTCGGCGCGGGCCTGTCGGACACATGCGACGAAGATGTCGTCCTTGGTGGCGTAGTGGGCGTAGACGATCGTGCGGCTGACCCCGGCCTCCCGGGCGATGTCCTCGATGCTCGTGCCCTCGAAGCCCCGATCGGCGAAGAGGCGCTCGGCGACGGCGACCAGCTGCGCTTGCCTGGCCTCGCGGGACAGGCGCCGTCGCGGGGGGCGCTCGGTCATGTACGAGACGGTACGTCGCCGCGCGGTATCGACCCGCGCCCACTCGACCGTCACCCCGAGAGCCGGCGCTCCGACACGAAATCCCACATCACAGCGGCAAGGTCGGGGCCGCGCCGGTCGACGAAGAGCCCTGTGCTGCGGGGCCCCGACCATGCGTGGCCCTGTCCGTGGATCAGTACCCGCTGGACGACGAGACCGGGGGTGGTGGGGCGGCGGTAGGTGTCGGTCTCGAAGGCGTGTCCGTCCGGCGGCGTGGAGTGCACCGCCGTGTCGGGTCGGACCGGAGTCGACGCGTCCGGGATGCGGCCCTCGATGAGTTCGCCGAGTGCGAGCCACTGCTGTACGAGTCGCTCCGCCATGACGGGCGGAACGGTGGTGTCCTGGTCACCCTGAACGACCAGGAGCGGGACCTGGCGGGCCCGTGGCCCCATCTCGGCGCGAGCCGGCACCGCCGTCTCGGCCGGTGACGGCGGGACGGGCTCCTCGGCGAACTCGCGCCGGAACCCGTACTCGCCTCCGGCCACGGACGTGACCGTCGCGAACAGGTCGGGATAGGTCACGCCGAGGATGACGGCCGTGCCTGCTCCGGAGGACACGCCGAGGGCGTGGACGCGGTCACCGTCGGCATGGTGCGTGGCCACGACCTGCCGCACGGCTCCGGCGATCAGCTCCGGCTCACCACGACCGCGGTGCTGGTGTTCGGGCGACAGCGAGTTCCAGCACAGCTGTGGGTTCCGCAGCACGGACTGTGTCGGGTAGACGACGATGAAGCCCTCTCGGTCGGCCAGATCGTCGAGCCGCGTCGTGTCCTTCATCGAGTTGAGCCCGAAGCCGGTCATCGCGCACCCGTGGATCGCGACGACGACCGCCGGCGGCGCGCCCGTCGAGCCTTCGGGCCGCGGCGGCGGGAGATGTACCTGGTAGCGCAGAACCCCTTCAGCGCTGGTGTAGGACTCGTTCCGGTCTTCGCCCCGTGGGCCTGACGGCCCGGGCAGCGCCGCCGCGAAGCCCGGCGCGACCGTCATCAGGACGAGCGCGACCGCCAGCACGATCGCGTGTCCCCTGAACCGACGTCCCGACATCCACCGACCTCCAGTAGCGCCATTGCCGTAGTTGGCACAGCGTAACTTATGGTGGACACCATGTTCAGTTGAGTTGCTCGGCACTTCGTTGCGACAGTGGGTCTCCGTGTGCGGGAGGCCCCGCGCTGCCGCGGGATGTCGAGTCCTCCCGAGCGAGCCAGCCCCGTCAGCGGCGACGACGACGGGCCAGGGCGTGGCGGCGATTCACTCGGAGAGGGCAGAGCTGCTCTCCTCCAGGGGGCTACGCGCAGGTGATCAGGTTGGTCTTCGTCATCTCTGCGCGCCGCTCCATGAAACGTGCGAGATCAGGAGTGCTGACTGTGGATTCGCGCTCGGTCACCTACGGTGACAGAGGTGGCCAGTAGTGGCCTGGAGTCGACCTCCGACGAGGGCGGCCGACCTCGCCCCACCGGCGGGCACGACGCCGTCCACCACGTCTGTCCGTTGAACGAGGTGCTGGACCGGGTCAGTGGGAAGTGGGCGATCGGTGTGCTCACGCTCATCGGTGCGGAGGAGGTCGCGCGGTTCACCGAGCTCGAGCGGGGCATCCCGGGGATCAGCAGGCGGATGCTCACGTTGACGTTGCGGAATCTGGAGCGGGACGGGTTGCTGACCCGCACGGTGTACGCGACGGTGCCGCCCAGGACGGAGTATCGGTTGACCGAGGCGGCTCGGGAGCTCGCGCGGACGCTGTCGCTGCTCACCGACTGGGCCAAGCGGCACCAGTCGCACGTCCAGATGTCTCGGCTCGACTACGACGAGACCCACTGAGGCAGCGTGAGCAGGCGGTCGCCGTCCGGGCCGTGATCACCGCCCACGACGCCGGGTTGGCTCAGGAGCCGAACGCCGCCACGAACTGCTCCGCCGACGTCGCCCGGTAGACGGTGTTCGTCCGCTGCACCTCGGCCAGCGGGGCGTGCGACGCCGGGGAGTAGCGGTGCCCCGGGTACACCGTCGGGTTGCCCTTCAGCCCCGCCAGCTGCTGCAGCGAGTGGTACATCTGCGCGGTGTCGCCGCCCGGGAAGTCGGTGCGCCCGCAGCCCTGCAGGAACAGGGTGTCCCCGGCGACGAGCCGGTCGCCGTCCGGGTCCGGCACCAGGAAGCACTGCGAGCCCGGGGTGTGGCCGGGTGTGTGCAGCAGCCGGATCGCGACGTTCCCGACCTCGACGACGTCGTCGTGGTCGTGTGGGGTCAGGTCGGTCGCCGACAGCCCGGTCACCCGGGTCACGTAGTCGGCCTCGGCGCGCTGCACGTGGATCGGCACCGGGTGCGACCCGATCAGCTGCGCGACGCCGACGAGGTCGAAGCCCATCATCGTGCCGCCGACGTGGTCGGGGTGGTGGTGGGTGGCGAGCACCCCGGTCAGGCGCATGCCGTCGGCGTCGAGGGTCGCGACCAGCTCGTCGGGGGAGTAGGCCGGGTCGACGACGACGGCCTCGCGGGTCTCGTCGTCGCCGATCAGGTACGAGAAGTTGACCATCTGGGTAGCCACCTGGTCGCCCACGGCGTAGTCCTGGCCCGACAGCAGCTGGCGGAAGTAGAGACCCATGGCCGCGACCCTAGACATAGGGTTCGTGGCATGTCCCACCCCGCCCGGCGCGACACCCTCCGCGCCCTGCTCCCCGCCGCCGGACTGGACGCGCTGCTGGTCACCGAGCTGCTCGACGTCCGGTACCTCACCGGGTTCACCGGCTCCAACGCCGCCGCGGTGATCGCCGCCGACCCGGGGGAGGACCTGCTCTGCACCGACGGGCGCTACCGCGTCCAGGCCGCCGAGCAGTGCCCCGGCCTGGAGATCCTCGTCGAGCGGCCGAGCGCCCCGGCTGCCGCAGCCCGCGTCCGGGCCGGGCGGACCCTCGGCTACGACTCCGCCACGCTCACCGTCGACGGCCTGGCCGCCGTGCGCGACGCCGTCCCCGGCCGCCGGCTGCGCCGGGCACCCGGCCTGGTCGGGCGGCTGCGCGCGGTCAAGGACGCCGACGAGGTCGAGCGGATCGCCGCCGCCTGCGCGCTCGCGGACACCGCGCTGCGCGGCCTGCTCGACGACGGCGGCCTGCGCCCGGGACGCACCGAGGCCGACGTCGCGCGTGAGCTCGACGACCGGATGCGCCGCCTGGGCGCCGACGGCCCCGCCTTCGACACCATCCTCGCCGCGGGCCCGCACTCCGCGGTGCCGCACCACCGCCCCACCGGCACCGAGCTGCGTCGCGGCGACCTCGTCAAGATCGACTTCGGGGCGGCGCTGGACGGCTACCACTCCGACACCACCCGGACGTTCTGCCTGGGCCCGGCCGCGGACTGGCAGCGTGAGCTGCACGCCCTGGTCGACGCCGCGGCGGCGGCCGGGCGGGCCGCGCTCGTCGACGGTGCCTCGGTGGCCGCCGTCGACGCGGCGGCCCGGGACATCGTCACCGCCGCCGGGCACAGCGAGCGGTTCCCGCACGGGCTCGGGCACGGGGTCGGGCTCGCGGTGCACGAGCCGCCGTGGCTCGCGACCACCGCCACCGGGCGGATCGACGCCGGCGCCGTCGTGACCGTCGAGCCGGGCGTCTACCTCGACGGGCGGGGCGGGGTGCGGATCGAGGACACCCTGCACGTGGCCGCGGGCGGCCCGGCCAGGGCACTGACCGGGCTGCCCCGCGAGCTCATCGAGATCTGAGTGCCTCCCGCCACGGCACCGTCGCCCCGATCCGCAGCACGGACCGCTCGTACACGCGGGCCCCGGCGCGGGCCAGCAACGCCACGGCGACGATCATGACCAGCGCCGAGCCGGCCACGTGCCAGGCCGAGACGGTGCCCTGGGCGACCATCAGCGGCATGAGCATCGCCGGGAACGGCGGGATCCACGACAGGACCTGCAGCGCCGTCGCGTCCGGCGAGCCGAGGTACCAGAACGAGGCGCCGTACATCGCGAACATCAGCATCATCAGCGGCCCGGTCGTCGAGTTGACGTCCTCCTGGCGCGACACCAGCGACCCGGCTGCGGCGTAGAGGACGGCGAAGAAGGCGTAGCCGAGCACGAACCAGGCCAGCGCCGCGCCGAACACCCCGACCGCGGTACCGGTGATCGTCAGCAGCCCGGTGGCGAGCCCGGTCGCGATCCCGACGACGCCGTAGAGCAGCAGCTGGACCAGCCCGACCGCGCCGATTCCCACTACCTTGCCCCAGAGCAGGTCCAGCGGGCGGATCGTGGACAGCAGCAGCTCCACCACCCGGCTGGACTTCTCCTCGACCACGCCCATCGCGACGGTCAGCCCGAAACCGACGATCTGCATGAACATCACGATCAGCACCGCGAACGACAGTGCCGACCGCTGCCCGGCCTCCGGGTCGGTGGGGTCGAGTGCGTCGACGGTCAGCCTGGCGGGCGGGGTCGCGGCGGCCAGCTGGGACGGGGTCACGCCCACCACGGCGAGCCCGACGCCGGTGGCCCGGTCGGCCAGTGCCGCGTCGAGGACGGCCCGGGTCGTCGGGGCGAGCTCGGAGTCGACGACGGCCGTCGCGCCCGGCCCTGATTCGTCGCCGAGCAGGGCGACGTCGAGGTCCCCGGCGGCGACGGCGGCCCGGCCGTCGCCGGCGGAGGCGATCTCCCGGACGTCGACGGGTGACCCGAGCCGCTCCGCGGCGGAGGTGACGGCCGCGGCCGGTGCCGGGTCACCGGCGACGCCGACCGAGGGCCGGTCGTCGCCCGTGCCGAACAGCGAGAAGGCGATCATGCTGCCCGCGATGAGCAGGAGCATGATCGCGTTGCTGACCCAGAAGCTGCGTTTGTGCACCTGCACGCGGAACTCGCGACGAGCGACCAGCGCGATGGCGCGCCGCGCCGGCAGGGTGGTGGACGGGGCGCTCATGCGACGACTTCCCGGTACAGATCGGTCAGCGACGGGGTGGTGACGGTGAAGCCGTGCACCGGTCCGGTGGACAGGGCGGCGGCGAGGACCCGCTGGTCGTCGACGCCGTCGCCGAGCGCCAGCACGGTGCGGCCGCGCTCCTCGGCGAGCACGGTGACCCCGGTCAGCCCGTGTGCCCAGCCGGGTCCGGCGGCGGGGGCGCGCACCTCCAGCCGGGTGCCGCCACCGCGGCGGACCTCACCGACGGTGCCGACGGTCCGCATCCGGCCGGCCACGAGGATCCCGACCCGGTCGCAGAGCCGCTGCACCAGGTCGAGCTGGTGGCTGGAGAACAGCACCGGCACCCCGGCGCGGGCCTTCTGCCGCAGCACCTCGCTCATCACGTCGACGGCGACCGGGTCCAGCCCGGAGAACGGTTCGTCGAGCACCAGCACGGCCGGGTCGTGCACGAGTGCCGCGGCCAGCTGGACGCGCTGCTGGTTGCCCAGGCTGAGCGCGTCGACGGTGTCGTCGAGCCGGTGGTCGACGCCGAGCTGCTCGGCCCAGCGCAGCACCGCCCGGCGCGCAGCGACCCGGTCGACGCCGTGCAGCTCGGCCAGGTAGGCGAGCTGCTCACCGACCTTCATCTTCGGGTACAGCCCGCGCTCCTCGGGCATGTAGCCGATCGTGCGGCGGACGTCGAGGTCGATCGGGCGCCCACCGAGACGGACCTGTCCGGAGTCCGCCGCCAGCACGCCCAGGGCGATCCGCATCGTCGTCGTCTTCCCGGCGCCGTTGGAGCCGACGAAGCCGAAGATCTCGCCCGGGCGGACGTCGAAGCTCACCCCGTCCAGGGCGACGGTGCCGCCGTAGCGCTTGGTCAGCGCGTCGATCTCGAGTGTGGCGCCGGTGTCCGCCACCGGCCCGGCCCGGAGCTGCTGCTGCTGTGTGGTCATCGGTCCCTCCCCCGCTGTGGGGACCGACGCTACGAGCCGGGGGTGCCCTCGCGGATCGGCGCGAAGGACGAGATCGGTGCCGCGGCGGGGTCGTCCTCGCGGACGAGCGGGCTGCGGGGCAGCACCGCGCGGACCGTCCACCCCTGCCCGTCGCCGGGGCCGGTGTACAGCTCGCCGCCGACCAGCGCGACCCGTTCCCGCATCCCGAGCAGGCCCAGGCGGGAGCCGGTGTCGTCGGGCCGGTGGCCGGGCACCGGGCCGTCGTCGTCGACCTCCACGACGAGCGGCTCGGCGGCGCCGCCGTGGACGACCCGCACCCGGGTGGGGGTGGGCCCGGCGTGGCGCAGGGTGTTGGTCAGTGCCTCGGTGACGATGCGCCGCGCGAACAGCTCGGCCTCGCCGGGCGTCGCCGTGGGGGAGCCCTCGACGGTCACCGCGACCGGCAGCCCTGCCGCGCGTGACGGCGCGACCAGGGCCTCCAACGCGGCGGGGGACAGGTCCGCGCCGTCCGGGTCCGGCCCCAGATCGGCGAGGGCGGGCAGCGCCTCGGCGACCCGGCGGACCGAGTCCGCGATGTGCCCGAGCGCCTCGGCGCGGGCCGCCGGGTCGGCGGCGAGCCGCGCCGCCCCGGCCTGCACCGCCACCGCGGAGACGTGGTGGGCGACGACGTCGTGCAGGTCGCGGGCCACCCGCAGGCGTTCGCGGGTGAGCGCCTCGCGCACCCCGGCCTCGGTGAGCGCGCGTCGCCGGGTCGCGGTGTCGAGCCGGTGGTGGCGGACCGCGACCCCGGCCGCCCACAGCGGCACCACGGCCAGGAAGCTGAGCACGACCACCGACGCCGGGGTCCCGAGCCGGTGCCACACCCCCGCGAGGGTGCCCCCGGTGAGGACGACCAGCGTCGACACCGCCACTGCCACCGCGGACGTCACGACCGGCGCCGTCGACGCCGCGCCCCACACCAGGAGTATCCAGGTGGACTCGGCGAACGTGTTGGAGCCGTCGAGCATGGTCGCGACGAACGACGCCACTCCGGCGAGCAGCAGCGCCGGCACCGGCGCGGTCCGCCACCACGCGACGAGTGCGAACTGCACCGCCACGACCAGCGCCGCGGCCGGGTTCCCCCACGGCAGCTGCAGCAGGCGCAGGAACCCGTCGACGACCACCAGCCCGGTGTCCACGTCGCCCGCCGAGGAGACGAGCGCACCGATCAGCAGAGCCGGGACGACGAACGCGACGAGCGCCCACAGCCCGGCCCGGTCGGGCAGCGGCACCCGGCGACACCGCGCGGGCGCGGCCGGGGCCGGCACCGGGACGGCGACGGGTCCCGGTTCGGCGGCGGGGGCGCGGAGCACACCCAGGACCCGGCGCATCGCGGCCAGCACGGACCGGGCCCGTTCCCGCACGGCCCGCAGGTCGGCCTCGGTCGCGTCGGGGCCCAGTGCCCCGGCCTGGGCGACCAGACGGCGCAGACCGCTGAGCACCCCACCGCCGATCTCCTCGGCGATCCGGGACCGCTCGGCGCCCAACGCGGTGCCGTGCTGCAGCCGGTCGGTCTCGGCCCGTTCGCGGTCGGCGCGCAGCGCCACGGACCGGCTCCAGCGCCCCGCGATGGTGGCGATCACCAGCATCGGCATGACCACCATCGCGCCGCCGACGATCAGCCCGGCGTCGGTCGCCACGTCCGGCGAGACCAGCAGGCGCAGCAGCCCGGCCAGTCCGAGCGAACCGAGCCAGGGCAGGGCCACCCACGCCGCAGCGCCGACCGGTCCGCGCTGCGGCGCCCGTGCGACGGAGAACGCGAGCAGCGGCCACACCAGCGCCGCGGCCCCGCCGAGGAACGCGATCCCCGGGGCGGAGATCACGGCCAGGACCAGATAGGCACACCGCGGCCGCCGGCGGCGCAGCAGCATCGCCGCGGCCGCCGCCAGACTCAGCCCGACCGCCAGGGCCACCTCCAGCGGCAGCGGCAGCCGGTGGACGTAGCCGTAGGTGTTGACGACCAGGGCCGTCACCATCTCCTGGGCGGCGAGGATCAGCGCCAGCACCGCGAGCGCGATGTCCCCGGCTCGGCTGCCGGGCAGCGGTGCCGGGGGAGCGTCCGCGCCGGGTTCAGCCGTCGGCACCGGCGGCCCCCACCAGCCCGTGCTCGTAGGCGAACACCACGAGCTGGACCCGGTCGCGCAGCCCCAGCTTGGTGAGCAGGTTCGACACGTGGGTCTTGACCGTCGTCCCGCCGAGCACCAGCCGGTCGGCGATCTCGGCGTTGGACAGCCCGGCGGCGACCAGCCCGAGCACCTCCCGCTCCCGCTCGGTCAGCGCGGCGGCGGGTCCGGCCTGCGCGGGCGGGTCGGTCGGGACGAACGAGCCGACGAGCCGCCGCGTGACCGACGGCGCGAACAGCTCATGGCCTGCGTGCACGGTGCGCACCGCGACCTGCAGGTCCTCCGGCTCGACGTCCTTCAGTACGAAGCCGGACGCGCCGGCCCGCAGCGCGTCGTAGACGTGGCGGTCCAGGTCGAAGGTCGTCACCACCAGCACGCGGATGCCGGGGTCGCGCAACGCCCGGATCCGCCGGGTCCCCTCGATGCCGTCGGTGCCGGGCATCCGGACGTCCATCAGGACGACGTCCGGACGCAGGGTCTCGGCCAGCTCGGCGGCCTCCGCACCGTCCCCTGCCTCCCCGACGACGTCGATGTCCGGTGCCGCCGCCAGCACCGTCCGCAGCCCCGCCCGCACCACGGCCTGGTCGTCGGCCACCACCACCCGCACCGTCATGGCGCCCATCCTGGCAGGTCGCCCGCCCCTCGGGCGGGCCGGTGAACCCGGTGGCGGTACCCTGACCGACGCACGAATCCGAGATCCGAGCAGGAGAGCGCGCACGTGGCGACCACGAACGACCTGAAGAACGGCCTGGTCCTGAACATCGAGGGCCAGCTGTGGACCGTGACGGCGTTCCAGCACGTCAAGCCCGGCAAGGGCGGTGCGTTCGTTCGCACCACGCTGAAGAACGTGATGTCCGGGAAGGTCGTGGACCGGACCTTCAACGCGGGCACCAAGGTCGACACCGCGACGGTGGACCGCCGCGACATGACCTACCTGTACCGCGAGGGCACCGACTTCGTCTTCATGGACGCCGACACCTTCGACCAGATCCCGATCCCGGAGAAGGCGGTCGGCGACGCAGCGCGCTACCTGCTGGAGAACGCCACCGCCCAGGTGTCGCTGCACGAGGGGGAGCCGCTGTTCGTCGAGCTCCCGACCTCGGTCGAGCTGGTCATCTCCCACACCGACCCGGGCCTGCAGGGCGACCGCTCCACCGGCGGCACCAAGCCCGCGACACTGGAGACCGGCGCCGAGATCCAGGTGCCGCTGTTCCTGGAGAGCGGCACCAAGGTCAAGGTCGACACCCGGGACGGCCGTTACCTCGGCCGCGTGAGCTGAGGTGCGCGCACGCACCAAGGCCCGTAAGCGGGCACTGGACATCCTGTTCGAGGCCGAGGCCCGCGGTGAGGACGCGCTGTCCGTGCTCACCGCGCGCCGCGAGACCGACGACGCGCCGCCCGTCCAGGACTACGCGGCGCGGCTCGTCGAGGGCGTCGCCACCCACCAGGAGCGGATCGACCAGCTGATCGCCGAGCACGCCGAGGGCTGGGACGTCGACCGGATGCCCGCGGTCGACCGCGGCCTGCTGCGGCTCGGGATCTACGAGCTGCTGTGGGTCGACGACGTCGACGACCCGGTCGCGATCACCGAGGCCGTCGAGCTGGCCCGGACGCTGTCGACCGACGACTCCCCGCGCTACGTCAACGGGGTGCTGGGCCAGATCTCCGACATCGCCGAGCACCTGCGCGCCACCCTGTAGGCCCCGGCCGCTCGGTGCCGGTGCCCGCGCGGTCCCGGGCGGACGGTGGCCGCGTCCCCGCCGCCCCGGGACCCGGGCGTGACCGCGGTGCGATCCGCACGGTGGGGCCTCTCAGGTGTTCGTGGGGAAGCCGAGGTTCAGCCCCGCGTGGCTGGGGTCGAGCCAGCGGGTGGTGACGACCTTGGCACGGGTGAAGAAGTGCACGCCCTCGGTGCCGTGGGCGTGGGTGTCGCCGAACAGGGAGTTCTTCCAGCCGCCGAAGCTGTAGTAGGCCATCGGGACGGGGACCGGGACGTTGACGCCGATCATGCCGACCTCGACCTCGTTCTGGAAGCGGCGGGCGGCGCCGCCGTCGTTGGTGAAGATCGCGGTGCCGTTGCCGTAGGGGTTGGCGTTGATCAGCTCCACGGCGTCGGTGTAGGTCGCGACGCGCACCACCGACAGCACCGGGCCGAAGATCTCGTCGGTGTAGACGCTCATGTCGGGGGTGACGTGGTCGAGCAGGGTGGGGCCGACGAAGAAGCCGGACCCGTCGGCGTCGAACTCGCCCTGCCTGCCGTCGACGACGACGGTGGCGCCCTCGGACTCGCCGGCGTCGATGTAGCCCGACACCCGCTCCTGGGCCGCCCGGGTCACGAGCGGCCCCATGTCGCAGGAGCGGCGGCCGTCACCGGTGCGCAGGTTGCGGGCGCGGTCGGCGATCTTCGCGACGAGGGTGTCGGCGACGTCGCCGACGGCCACCAGCGCGGACACGGCCATGCAGCGTTCGCCGGCGGAGCCGAACCCGGCGTTGACGGCCTGGTCGGCGGCGAGGTCGAGGTCGGCGTCGGGCAGCACGACCATGTGGTTCTTCGCCCCGCCGAGTGCCTGGACGCGCTTGCCGTGGGCGGTGCCGGTCTCGTAGACGTGGCGGGCGACCGGGGTGGAGCCGACGAAGCTGATCGACTTGACGTCCGAGCTGGTCAGCAGGGTGTCGACGGCGGTCCTGTCGCCGTGCAGGACGTTGAACACGCCGTCGGGCAGGCCGGCTTCCGACCAGAGCTCGGCGAGCCAGAGCGCCGCGGAGGGCACCTTCTCCGACGGCTTGAGCACCACGGTGTTGCCGGTGGCGATCGCGATGGGGAAGAACCACATCGGGACCATCGCCGGGAAGTTGAACGGGCTGATGATCCCGACGACGCCGAGTGGCTGGCGGATCGAGTGGACGTCGACGCCGGTGGAGGCGTTCTCGGTCGCCGAGCCCTTGAGCAGGTGCGGCATGCCGCAGGCGAACTCGACGACCTCCTGGCCGCGGGCGACCTCGCCGGCGGCGTCGGAGAGGACCTTGCCGTGTTCGGCGGTGATGAGTGCGGCCAGCTCCGGGGCACGGGCGTCGAGCAGCTCGCGGAAGCGGAACATGATCTGGGTGCGCTTGGCGAGGCTGGTGTCGCGCCAGGCGGGGAACGCGGCCTTCGCCGCGGCGATCACCGCGGCGGCCTCGTCGGCGCTCGCGAGGGGCAGGTGCGCGGTGACCTCGCCGGTGGCGGGGTCGGTGACCTCGCAGGTCCGCCCGGAGCTGCCCTCGACCCGCGTGCCCGCGACCCAGTGGTGGAGCGTCTTCTGCAGCGTGCTCGTCATGATCCTCTTCCGTGTCGGGGCCGTGGTCGGACGACGGACGCGGCGTCGCCGGTCGTCCGCCGTCGGATCCGCTCCATCTCGTCGGACTCGGTCTACCCGCAGACGAGCCGGAGAGCGACCTGCACGACGTCACCGCGGTCGTCGGGGCGAGTCGCTCGGCCCCGTTCGCTGTTGCCCACCGCGGCGGGCCGTACGGATCGTGGTGTCCGGACCGGTCGTGCCACGACCGTCACTGTGTCGGCAGATCTGCCGAAGAATGGTCACTGTGTCGGGGTCCGGCTAGGTTGGGGCGGTGCGGATGTCCCTCCGGGAGGTGCTGGAGCTCCCCTCGGTGCTCCGGGGCCGGCCGCGCGTGCGCGCCGGCTCGGCCGCTCTCGGGGCGGAGGTGCGCTGGGTGCACGTGAGCGAACTCCCCGACGTGGCGGGAACGTTGACCGGCGGCGAGCTGGTCCTGCAGATCGGGGTGGTGCTGTCCGAAGCGGGCACCGACCTCGTCCGGTACCTCGACTCGTTGCGCGCCAGCGGGGCGGTCGGTCTGGTGGTGGAACTGGGCCGGCACGTGGAGCGGCTGCCCGAGGAACTGGTGCAGTACGCCCGCTCCGTGGGGTTCCCCCTGGTCGAGCTGCGGTCGACGGTGCGTTTCGTGGAGATCACCGAAGCCGTGCACGGCCGCGTCATGCACGAGCAGTTCGCACGTCTGGACCTGACGCGCCGGGCACACCGGGTGCTCGGACCGCTGGGGGTCGAGGGCGCCCCCGTCGAGGTGATCCTGGCTCGCTGCGCGGAGCTGGTCGACCGGGCGGTCGTGCTGGAGGACCTCTCCCACCGGGTCATCGGGTTCGCGGGCGCATCCGCACCGGAGGACATCCTGCGCGACTGGACGGCGCGCTCACGGCAGGTCCCGCCGGCGGCGGACACGATCCGGGGCGGGCCGGAACGGTGGATGGCCATCCCGGTCGGGCTCCGCCGCGCCCGGTGGGGACGTCTGGTGGTGCCCACCCGGGTCGACCAGTTCGAGGCCGAGGACGTGGCACTGGTCCTCGAACGGGCGGCCGAGGCGGTGACGATCACCCGTCTGGTGGGCGGGCCTGCCGAGGAGCTCGAGGTGATGGCCGTCGAGCGGCTGATCCGGGACGTCATCGGCGGACACGGCGGCGACGAGGCGGCCGTCGGGGCCAGGGCACAGGCCCTCGGCTTCAGCCCGGCCGGGGAGATCGCGGTGCTGATGGCCCGCGGGCGTGGCGGGGACGGCGGGCCCGATGCCGAGCTCGTCGAGCAGTTCGGCGCGGCGGTGCACCGCATCCAACGAACGGCCCTGGTCGGACGGGTCCGCCGCAACCTGGTCGTGGCTCTGCTCGACGGGGGCGACGGGGTCGACGACCGGTTGGCGAGCGAGCTCGGGGCGGGTGCGGTGGCCGTCCTGGCGCTCGGGCCCCCGGTGCGACGATGGCGGGAGCTGGCCGAGGCCCTGACCGAGGCCGAACAGATCGCCGGGATCGCCCGGCCCACGCGGCCCGGTGAGGCGGTCCGGGTGTCGCGCGGGCGGCACCTCGGTGTCCGCAGGCTGCTGTGGCAGCTGCGCGGCGAGGTACGACTGCACGCCTTCGTCGACGAACAGCTCGGACGGGTCCTCGCGCTTCCCCACGGACGACGTGAGGACACGCTGCGCATGCTCGAGTCCTACCTGGACTGCAACGGGGTGATGGCGGTGTTCGCCCGCTCGCTGCACCTGAGCCGGGCCGGGGCCTACGCGCGGCTCGACACGCTGCGTCGTGTGCTCGGCGCGGACCTCGGTGACGCGGAGGTCCGTACCGGACTGCACCTGGCGATGCTGGCGCACCGGGCCGCGACCGGTGACCAGCCGGCGCCGACCCCACCGTGAGGTGCGCCGCGCGGCACACCGGCCCCGCGCGCGGTGGCCGGGCACCGCGGGACGAGGACGGCGGCCGGGGGACTGTGCGAAAACCCCGGCCGCCGTCGTGCCGGTCGCGTCACCCTTCCCCTGGGACGCGGCCGGCGGGGCAGATCATCCCACGTGCTGTCCGGGGCGTGCCTCGGGAGGCAGGACACCCCAGTCGATCAGCTGGTCGGTCAGCTCGCCGGGGGACATGTCGTAGATGATCGCGAGCGACCGCAGGTCCTCGGCGCGGATCGAGAGCACCTTGCCGTTGTAGTCGCCGCGCTGGCTCTGGATGGCCGCGGCGTAGCGGGCCAGCGGACCCACCTTGTCCGCGGGCAGCTGCTGCAGCCGCTCCAGGTTGATCACGATCTTCGTGGCGGGCTCGCTGCCGGACGGGATGCGGCCCTCGGGGAGCAGCTCGGCCACCGGGACGCCGTAGAAGTCGGCCAGCTCGGCCAGCTTCTGCACGGTGACCGCACGGTCCCCGCGCTCGTAGGAGCCCACGACGACCGCCTTCCAGCGTCCGCCCGACTTCTGCTCGACGCCGTGCAGGGAGAGCCCCTGTTGCTGCCTGATCGCCCGGAGCTTGCCCCCGAGCGCCTTGGCGTAGTCGCCCATCGATCTCCTCGTTCCTGACGGTCCGTGCCGGTGAGGACGGACCGGCGGTCACCGGCGGTGCACCGGTGGCGTGGTCGCGCCTGCCGCGTCATCGCCCCTGTGGGTGGTCCCGTTCGGGGCGGCAGCTCCGGCGGGGGGCCGGCCTCCCGGCCGTCCCGTGCGTCGCGGCGCTGCTGCACGCGTGCTGATTGATGCTGAGTGATTGCTGATTGATACGGAGAGTAATCCTCCGGGTCCGGTCCGGCGTGGTCAAGCTCGACCCCCTGCTCGGGGGGTTGACGAGCGGTTTCCCACACGAACGGGGCAGTCCGTGTCCCTCGACAGCGGTAGCGCAGGGTACGGGCGCCGACTCCGCCACCCGCCCCTGTGGGTGCGCCTGGGCGGAACCGGGTATCGCAAGTCCCGTCCGGCCCGGCCGTCGATCATCGCGCATCGTGACAGGAACGTGACCTCAAACGAGTGGTGCCGTTGTGGCGCGGCTCGCGTTGTGACGCGCTGCGGCCGACCCGCGCGGCACCTGCCGGGTTGATAGGTTGACGCACAGCTCTTGCACGACCGTCCTTTAAGACCCGTCCGGTGAGGCGGGGAAGGAGACCACCTCGTGGCGCAGAACCGCCGCGGGGACGCCGACGCGCAGCAGCCCGCACGGGAACTGCTGTCCGCCGCCGACGTCACCCGCACCGTCGCGCGCATCGCGCACCAGATCATCGAGAAGACCGCGTTCAGCGCCGAGGCCCCCGACGGGCTCGTGCTGATGGGCGTCCCCACCCGCGGCGTGCACCTGGCCCACCGGCTCGCCGCCGCGATCACCGACTTCGCCGGCGCCGCACCGGCGGTCGGCTCGGTCGACGCCACCCTCTACCGCGACGACCTGCGCCGCGGCCCGGCCCGTGCGCTGGAGTCCACCGCGGTGCCCGAGGGCGGTGTCGACGACCGGCTCGTCGTACTCGTCGACGACGTCCTCATGTCCGGGCGCACCACCCGCGCCGCGCTCGACGCCCTGCGCGACGAGGGCCGCCCGCGCGCGGTGCAGCTCGCCGTGCTGATCGACCGCGGCCACCGGGAGCTCCCGATCCGCGCCGACTACGTCGGCAAGAACGTCCCGACGTCGCGCTCGGAGCAGATCCTGGTCTCGCTGACCGAGATCGACGGCGGCGACGGCGTCTGGATCACCCAGGGAGAGGGGGACAGGTGAGGCACCTGCTCTCGGTCGCCGACCTCGACGCCGCCGAGGCCACCGCGCTGCTCGACACCTCCGACCGGCTGCGTCAGGCGCTGCTCGGCCGTGAGGTGCGCAAGCTGCCGACGCTGCGCGGCCGCACGGTCATCACGATGTTCTACGAGAACTCCACCCGCACCCGGGTGTCGTTCGAGATCGCCGGCAAGTGGATGAGCGCCGACACCGTGAACGTGTCGGCGTCGGGCTCGTCGGTGTCGAAGGGCGAGTCGCTGCGCGACACCGCGCTGACGCTGTCGTCGATGGGGGCGGACTGCGTGATCGTGCGCCACCCCGCGTCGGGGTCGGCGCACCGGCTGGCGCACTGGGTCGATGCCGACCGCGAGGTCACCGGCACGCCCACCGCGATCGTGAACGCCGGCGACGGCACCCACGAGCACCCCACCCAGGCGCTGCTCGACGCCGCGACCCTGCGCGACCGGCTCGGCGGCATCGCCGGGCGCCGGATCGGGATCGTCGGCGACGTCCTGCACTCGCGGGTGGCGCGGTCCAACGTGCTGCTGCTCGCGACCCTCGGCGCCGAGGTCGTGCTCGTCGCGCCGCCGACGCTGCTGCCCACCGGCGTCGAGTCCTGGCCGTGCCGGGTGTCGCACTCCCTCGACGCCGAGCTGCCCGCGCTCGACGCCGTCATGATGCTGCGCGTGCAGTCCGAGCGGATGCACGGCGGCTTCTTTCCCTCCGCGCGCGAGTACGCGGTGCGCTTCGGGCTGTCCGAGGACCGCGCGAAGCTCCTGCCCGACCACGCGGTCGTCCTGCACCCCGGCCCGATGATCCGCGGCATGGAGATCGCCCCCGCGGTCGCCGACGCCCCCAACGCCGCCGTCCTGGCCCAGGTCCGCAACGGCGTGCACGTGCGGATGGCCGTCCTCTACCACCTTCTCGCCGGAGCTCCCGAATGACCGACCTGCTGATCCGCAACACCCGGCCCTACGGCGGGGACCCGGTCGACGTGCTCGTCACCGACGGCGTCGTCGCCACCATCGGAACCGGGCTGACCACGCCCGAGGGCGCCGAGGTCCTCGACGCCGACGGCGCCGTGCTGCTGCCCGGCTTCGTCGACCTCCACGTGCACCTGCGCGAGCCCGGCGGCGAGGAGTCCGAGACCATCGAGACCGGCAGCCGGGCCGCCGCCCTCGGCGGGTTCACCGCCCTGTTCGCGATGCCGAACACCACCCCGGTCGCCGACTCCGACGTCGTCGTCGAGCACGTGCGCCGGCGCGGCGAGGAGATCGGGCTGGTCGACGTGCACCCGGTCGGCGCGGTCACCGTCGGCCTCGGCGGCGAGAAGCTCGCCGAGCTCGGCACGATGGCCGCCTCCCGCGCCGCGGTGCGGATGTTCTCCGACGACGGCCGCTGCGTGAACGACCCGCTGATCATGCGCCGGGCGCTGGAGTACGCCTCCGCGCTCGACGTCGTCATCGCCCAGCACGCCGAGGACCACCGCCTGACCGGCGGCGCCCAGGCGCACGAGGGCGCCGTCGCGGCCCGGCTCGGGCTCGCCGGATGGCCCGCGACGGCGGAGGAGACGATCGTCGCCCGGGACTGCGCGCTGGCCCGCGAGGCCGGGGCGCGGCTGCACGTCTGCCACATCTCCACCGCCCGCACGATCGACGTGCTGCGCGCGGCCAAGGCCCAGGGCGTGCGGGTGTCGGCCGAGGTCACCCCGCACCACCTGCTGCTCACCGACTCCCGGCTGACCGGCTACGACCCGGTGAACAAGGTCAACCCGCCGCTGCGCACCGCCGACGACACCCGCGCGATGCGCGAGGCACTGGCCGAGGGCGTGATCGACGTCGTCGCGACCGACCACGCCCCGCACGCCGCGCAGTACAAGGACACCGAGTGGCAGGCGGCGAAACCGGGCATGCTCGGCCTGCAGACCGCGCTGTCGGTGCTGGTCGAGACGATGGTGGAGCCGGGCCTGCTGGACTGGCACGGCGTCGCGCGGGTGCTCTCGGAGCGCCCCGCGGAGATCGGGAACCTGCCCGACCAGGGCCGTCCGATCGCGGAGGGGGAGCCGGCGACCTTCGCGCTGGTCGACCCGGACGGGGTCTGGACGGTCCGTGGAGCGGAGCTGGCGAGCAAGGCGGCGAACACGCCGTACGAGGGAATGCGGCTGCCCGGAACGGTGGTCGCGACGGTGCTGCGGGGACGCATCACCGCGCAGGACGGGAAGGTTGTGCAGTGACCGCGCTTTTGGTTCTCGAGGACGGGCGGATCTTCCGCGGTGAGGCCTACGGCGCCACCGGGCAGACCCTGGGTGAGGCCGTGTTCACCACGGCCATGACCGGCTACCAGGAGACCCTCACCGACCCGTCGTACCACCGACAGATCGTGCTGCAGACCGCACCGCAGATCGGCAACACCGGCTGGAACGACGAGGACGACGAGTCCTCCGGCATCCAGGTCGCCGGCTACGTCGTGCGCGACCCGGCCCGGCGGCCGTCGAACTGGCGGGCCACCGGCACCCTGGAGGACGCGCTGCGCACCCAGGGGGTCGTCGGCGTCGCCGGGATCGACACCCGCGCCGCGGTGCGCCACCTGCGTGAGCGCGGCGCCATGCGGGCCGGGATCTTCTCCGGCGACGCGATCGCCCCGGACGACGAGCTCGTCGAGCGGGTGCGGCAGTCCCCGCCGATGGAGGGCGCCGACCTCTACGGCGCCGTGACCACCGCCGAGACCTACGTGGTGCCCGCGGTGGGGGAGCGGCGCTTCGTCGTCGCCGCCCTCGACGTCGGCATCAAGTTCAACACCCCGCGGATGATGGCCGCCCGCGGCATCGAGGTGCACGTGCTGCCCGCCTCGAGCACCATCGAGACGGTCGAGTCGCTGCGTCCGGACGGCTTCTTCCTGGCCAACGGCCCCGGTGACCCGGCCACCGCGGACGGTCCGGTCGCGCTGGCCCGGCAGGTGCTGGAGCGCCGGATCCCGCTGTTCGGCATCTGCTTCGGCAACCAGATCCTGGGGCGCGCGCTGGGACGCGAGACCTACAAGCTCCGCTACGGCCACCGCGGCGTGAACATCCCGGTCGTCGAGCACGCCACCGGGCGGATCGCGATCACCTCGCAGAACCACGGGTTCGCGGTCGCCGGGTCGCCGGGGGAGGAGTTCGACACCCCCTACGGCCGGGCGCAGATCAGCCACTACTGCCCCAACGACGACACCGTCGAGGGCATGACCGGGCTGGACTTCCCCGCCTTCTCCGTGCAGTACCACCCCGAGGCCGCCGCGGGCCCGCACGACGCCGCGGACCTGTTCGACCGGTTCGTCGCGCTCATGACCGAGCACCCGGTCGGCTACGCCGGCGTCGCCGGGCAGCGGCCCGAGGGCACCGCGCCCGCGCCGTACCCGCAGCCCGAGTCCGACCCCGTGTCCGAGTCCGTGTCCGACTCCGAGCCGGAGCCCGAGCCGGCGCCCGCGCCGGGGATGACCGCCCAGCCCGACCCGGCCACGCCGCCGTCGGCGACCGCGGCCCCGTCGGTCGACCTGCGGCCCACCCCGCCCGCTCCGTCACCGGGCCCGGCCCCGGCCGCGGGCGGGTTCGAGCCGGGCAGCCCGGAGGTCCCGCACGGCGGGGTCCGGCCCGGCCCGGCGGCCGTCGAGCATCCTGCCGACGAGCACACCACCCGGCTGCCCGTCACCCCGCCGACCGGGACCCCGGTCTCCGGCCGCGACGAGGTCGAGCCGCCCACCAGCCGGATGCCCGCCCTCGGTCGTCCCGCCACCCCGGACCCGCTGACGGCGCCGTTCTCCGACATCGAGGACGCGCTGCGCCGCGACGGCGGCACACCCGCCCACCCGGGCGCCACCGCGGACCCGGACGCGGCGGACGTCCCGGCCGACCCGGCACCGGGCGCCGACCCGGTGTCCGGCCGCGCCCGGCCCGTCGACGACCGCCCGTGGCCGCCGCCCCACGCAGCCCCATCCACCCCGCAGCACCCGGACCGGCACGACCAGGCCCGGCAGGAGGACCACTGATGCCCCGCCGCGACGACATCGACCACGTCATGGTGATCGGCTCCGGGCCGATCGTGATCGGCCAGGCCTGCGAGTTCGACTACTCCGGCACCCAGGCGTGCCGGGTGCTGCAGGCCGAGGGCATCCGGGTCTCGCTGGTCAACTCCAACCCGGCGACGATCATGACCGACCCGGAGTTCGCCGACGCCACCTACGTCGAGCCGATCACCCCGGAGTTCGTCGAGAAGGTGATCGCCGCCGAGCGCGACAACGGCACCCCGGTCACCGCGATGCTCGCGACCCTGGGCGGGCAGACCGCGCTCAACACCGCGATCGCGCTGCACGAGAACGGCGCCCTGGAGCGGCACGGCGTCGAGCTGATCGGCGCCGACGTCGACGCCATCGAGCGCGGCGAGGACCGGCTCAAGTTCAAGGACATCGTCATCGGGGTCGGCGGCGACGTCCCCCGCTCGCGGGTCTGCCACTCGATGGAGGAGGTCCGCGCCGCCGCCGACGAGCTCGGCCTGCCGGTGGTCATCCGGCCGTCGTTCACCATGGGCGGTCTCGGCTCGGGCATGGCGCACTCGGCGCAGGACCTGGAGCGCCTCGCCGGCGCCGGGCTCGACGCCTCCCCGGTCACCGAGGTCCTCATCGAGGAGTCGGTGCTCGGCTGGAAGGAGTACGAGCTCGAGCTCATGCGCGACCACCACGACAACGTGGTCGTCATCTGCTCGATCGAGAACATCGACCCGATGGGCGTGCACACCGGTGACTCGATCACCGTCGCCCCGGCGATGACGCTGACCGACCGCGAGTACCAGCACATGCGCGACGTCGGCATCGCCGTGCTGCGGGCCGTCGGCGTCGACACCGGTGGCTGCAACATCCAGTTCGCGATCCACCCCGAGACCGGGCGCCTGGTCGTGATCGAGATGAACCCGCGCGTCTCGCGGTCCTCCGCGCTGGCGTCGAAGGCCACCGGCTTCCCGATCGCCAAGATCGCCGCGAAGCTCGCCGTCGGCTACACCCTCGACGAGATCCGCAACGACATCACCGGCGAGACCATTGCCGCGTTCGAGCCGTCGCTGGACTACGTCGCGGTCAAGATCCCGCGGTTCGCCTTCGAGAAGTTCCCCGGCGCCGACCCCGAGCTGACCACGACCATGAAGTCGGTCGGCGAGGCGATGGCGCTGGGCCGCTCGTTCCCCGAGGCGCTGGGCAAGGCACTGCGCTCGATGGAGCGGGACCGGGCCGGTTTCTGGACCGCCCCCGACCCCGAGGGCGAGCCGGAGTACACCGTCCCGGTCGACGGCCGCATCTACGAGGTCGAGCGCGCCCTGCGCAGCGGCCAGTCGGTCGACGACGTCGCCAAGGCCTCCGGCATCGACCCCTGGTTCGTCGACCAGATCGCGCTGCTGGGGGAGATCCGCGCCGAGCTCGAGGCCGCACCCGTCCTCGACGCCGACCTGCTGCGCCGGGCCAAGCGCCACGGCCTGTCCGACCGCCAGCTCGCCGCCGTGCGCCCCGAGTTCGCCGGCGAGGACGGCGTGCGCACCCTGCGCCACCGCCTCGGCATCCGGCCGGTCTACAAGACCGTCGACACCTGTGCCGCCGAGTTCGCGGCGAAGACGCCCTACCACTACTCGGCCTACGAGACCGACCCCGCGGCCGAGTCGGAGATCGCCCCGCAGACCGAGAAGCCGAAGGTGCTGATCCTCGGCTCCGGCCCGAACCGCATCGGGCAGGGCATCGAGTTCGACTACTCCTGCGTGCACGCGGTCATGGCGCTGCGCGCCGCCGGGTTCGAGACCGTCATGGTCAACTGCAACCCGGAGACGGTGTCCACCGACTACGACACCGCCGACCGCCTCTACTTCGAGCCGCTGACCTTCGAGGACGTCCTGGAGGTCGTGCACGCCGAGCAGGCCTCCGGCACCGTCGCCGGGGTCATCGTGCAGCTCGGCGGGCAGACCCCGCTGGGGCTCGCCCAGCGCCTCACCGACGCCGGGGTGCCGGTCGTCGGGACGTCCGCGGCCGCGATCGACCTGGCCGAGGACCGCGGCGCGTTCGGCGAGGTCCTGCACAAGGCCGGCCTGCCCGCCCCGGAGTTCGGCATGGCCACCTCCTTCGAGCAGGCCAGGGGGATCGCCTCGCGGATCGGCTACCCGGTGCTCGTGCGGCCGTCCTACGTGCTCGGTGGACGCGGCATGGAGATCGTCTACGACGAGGCGACCCTGGCCGGCTACATCGCCCGCGCCACCACCATCTCCCCGGACCGCCCGGTGCTGGTCGACAAGTTCCTCGACGACGCCATCGAGATCGACGTCGACGCCCTGTGCGACGGTGAGGAGATCTACCTCGGCGGGGTCATGGAGCACATCGAGGAGGCCGGGGTCCACTCCGGTGACTCCTCCTGCACGCTGCCGCCGATCACGCTGGGCTCCTCGGTCCTGGCGAAGGTCCGCGAGGCCACCGCCGCCATCGCGCACGGCGTCGGCGTGCGCGGGCTGCTCAACGTCCAGTACGCCCTGCACGGCGACGTGCTCTACGTGCTGGAGGCCAACCCGCGGGCGTCGCGGACGGTGCCGTTCGTGTCCAAGGCGACGTCGGTGCCGCTGGCCAAGGCCGCCGCCCGGATCATGCTCGGTGCCACCATCGCCGAGCTGCGCGCCGAGGGCCTGCTCCCGGCCACCGGCGACGGCGGAGCGCTGCCCGCCGACTCCCCGGTCGCGGTCAAGGAGGCGGTGCTGCCGTTCAACCGGTTCCGCAACACCGCGGGCCAGGGCGTCGACCCGCTGCTCGGCCCGGAGATGAAGTCCACCGGCGAGGTCATGGGCTTCGACTCCGCCTTCGGTCCGGCCTTCGCCAAGTCCCAGGCCGCCGCCTACGGCTCGCTGCCCACCTCGGGCACGGTGTTCGTGTCGATCGCCGACCGCGACAAGCGGGCGATGGTCTTCCCGATCCGTCGCCTGGCCGACATGGGCTTCCAGGTCCTGGCCACCGAGGGCACCGCGGAGATGCTGCGCCGCAACGGGATCGACGTCACCGTGGTGCGCAAGCACAGCGAGGGATCCGGCCCGGACACCCCCACGATCGTCGACACCATCCTCGCCGGTGACGTCGACCTGATCGTCAACACCCCGGTCGGGAACCCCGGCCCGCGGGTGGACGGCTACGAGATCCGCGCCGCCGCGGTGTCCCGCGGTGTCCCGTGCATCACCACGGTGCAGGGGACCGCGGCCGCGGTGCAGGGCATCGAGGCGCTCGCCTCGGGCGGGCTCGGTGTGCGGTCGCTGCAGCAGGCGCACGCGGCGCTGAAGGCCAAGGCGTGAGCATCGCCGCCCGGCTCGGCGAGGCCGTTGCCGCCCACGGGCCGCTGTGCGTCGGGATCGACCCGCACCCGGCCCTGCTGGCGGCCTGGGACCTCACCGACGACGCCGACGGCCTCGCCGCGTTCGCCGACCGCTGCCACACCGCGTTCGCCGGGGCGGTGTCGGTGGTGAAGCCGCAGTCGGCGTTCTTCGAGCGGCACGGCTCGGCGGGCGTCGCGGTGCTGGAGCGGCTGCTCGCCGGGTACGCGGGCACGGGCACCCTGACCCTGCTCGACGCCAAGCGCGGCGACATCGGCTCCACCATGGACGGCTACGCCGACGCCTACCTGCGCGTCGGCGCGCCGCTCGGGGCTGACGCGCTCACGTTGTCGCCCTACCTGGGGTTCGGGTCGCTGGAACCGGCCCTGACCGCGGCCGACGAGGCCGGGCGCGGGGTGTTCGTGCTGGCCCGGACGTCCAACCCGGACGGTGCCGCGGTGCAGTGCGCCACGGCGCCGGGCGGGGTGTCCGTCGCCCAGCAGATGGTCGACGAGGCCGCCGCGCGCAACGCCGGCGCACAGCCCGGCGGGGCGGTGGGGGTCGTCGTCGGCGGCACCCACGACCACGGCCTGGACCTGAGCGCGCTGAACGGTCCGGTGCTGGTGCCCGGGCTCGGCGCCCAGGGCGCGAGCCCGGCCGACGTGGTGGCGCGGTTCGCGGGCACCACGGGCCCGGTGCTGCCGGTGTCGGCCCGCGGGGTGCTCCGGGCGGGCCCCGACCCGTCCGCGCTGCGTGACGCCGCGCACGCCCTGAGCGAGGAGCTGGCCTCGGCGACCGCCGGATCGCACTGAACCGGACCGGCCGACGTCGGTGTGCGGGGGACCGGTGCCACGTCCGGCACCGGTCCGCTCACCGACCGCGGCCGTGGCCGTCGGCGACGCCGGACGCGCCGGGAGGGCGTCCGGCGGTCCGTCGTGCCGGTCGGGAGCCCCCCGGCGCACCGGGACGTCGATCGGGCGCGCCCGACCGTGTCGGTGGGGTGCACCTCCGGCACGCCCACTGCGCCGACCCGCCGTCCGGCGGAGCCGGGTGGCGGTGGTGTGGCGGGACCGCCGGCGTGCCGTTGATCACCTCCGCACGGCCGAAACCGGAGGTGGGACCCCCATTGACGCTTCCGTGGAGGTCGTGGGTACGTTCGATCGCACCAGCCGGGACGTCCCCCGGACGGGTAGGTGCGACCCGCCGCCCGATCGCTGACGCGACACCCCGGCGCGAGCCGGGATCACGGCGGCGAGAACGACGAGAACGACACAGGAAAGTACGGAGGAACCAACCGTGGCCCTTCCCCAGCTGACCGAGGAACAGCGCGCCGCCGCGCTGGAGAAGGCTGCGGCCGCGCGCCGGGCCCGGGCCGAGCTGAAGGACCGCCTCAAGCGCGGCGGCACCACCCTCGAGGAGGTGCTGAAGAAGGCCGAGACCGACGAGGTGCTCGGCAAGATGAAGGTCTCGGCGCTGCTCGAGGCGCTGCCGAACGTCGGCAAGGTCCGTGCCCAGCAGATCATGGAGGAGCTGGAGATCGCGACCAGCCGCCGCCTGCGTGGCCTGGGCGACCGTCAGCGCAAGGCGCTGCTCGAGCGCTACCCGAGCTGATCCGGGCGTCCCGTGACCGACACCTCCTCCGTCATGTCCTCCGGCCGGACCGGCCCCGACCGCGGGCGGCTGCTCGTGCTGGCCGGGCCGTCCGGGGTGGGCAAGAGCAGCGTGGTCGCGGGACTGCGCGAGGCGTTGCCGGAGCTGCTGTTCAGCGTGTCCGCCACGACCCGGCCCCCGCGGCCGGGTGAGGTGGACGGCCGTGACTACCACTTCGTGTCCCGCGAGGAGTTCGACGCGCTCATCGAGCGCGGCGAACTCCTCGAGTGGGCCGAGGTGCACGGCGGTCTGCAGCGCTCCGGCACGCCACGGGTACCCGTCCAGCAGGCCCTCGACCAGGGCCGTCCGGTCCTGGTCGAGGTCGACCTGCAGGGCGCCCGGTCCGTCAAACGGGTCGTGCCCGAGGCCGTCACCGTCTTCGTCGCGCCGCCGTCGATGGAGGAGCTGACCCGTCGGCTCACCGACCGCGGCACCGACACCCCCGAGCAGCGCGAGCGCCGGCTGCGGACCGCCATCGAGGAGATGGACGCCCAGGGGGAGTTCGACGAGGTGGTCGTCAACGACGACCTGCAGGCCGTGATCGGCCGGTTGGTAGCATTGGCGGTCGACCGCGGCGCCGTCTGAGTGCCCCAGGTCCCCCTCGTTCTTCAGGAGTCCACCACGTGAGCACGCCCACCGGCACCTCCACCGCCCCCGAGGGCATCACCTACCCGCCGATCGACGACCTGCTCGGCCAGGTCAGCTCGAAGTACGCGCTGGTCATCTACGCGGCCAAGCGCGCCCGGCAGATCAACGACTACTACTCCCAGCTCGGTGAGGGCCTGCTCGAGTACGTCGGGCCGCTCGTCGAGCCGGGCCCGCGCGAGAAGCCGCTGTCGATCGCGATGCGCGAGATCCAGGCGGGGATGCTCGAGCACACCGAGGGCGAGTAAGACCTCTCGATGGCTCCTCCCGAGGTGCTCCTCGGCGTCTCCGGCGGCATCGCCGCCTACAAGAGCGCCGAGGTGCTGCGCCGTCTGACCGAGTCCGGCCACGCGGTGCGGGTGATCCCCACCGAGTCCGCGCTGCGGTTCGTCGGCGCCGCGACGTTCGAGGCTCTGTCCGGGCGGCCGGTGGCCACCGGGGTGTTCTCCGACGTCCACGAGGTGCCGCACGTGGCCCTGGGCAAGGGTGCGGACCTCGTCGTCGTCGCTCCGGCGACCGCGGACCTCATGGCCCGCCTGGCACACGGCCGCTCCGACGACCTGCTCACCGCCGCGCTGCTGACCGCCCGCTGCCCGGTGGTGCTGGCGCCCGCGATGCACACCGAGATGTGGGAGCACCCCGCGACGGTCGACAACGTCGCGCTGCTGCGCGCCCGGGGCACCGTGGTGATCGAACCCGCAGCGGGCCGGCTGACCGGCGCGGACACCGGCAAGGGCCGGCTGCCCGACCCGGCCGAGATCGTCGATCTGGCCCGGCTGCTGCTGGAACGCCCGGACGCGCTGCCGCGCGACCTGGAGGGCCGCCACGTGGTGGTCAGCGCCGGCGGGACCCGGGAGAACCTCGACCCGGTCCGGTTCCTCGGCAACCGCTCCTCCGGCCGGCAGGGCTGGGCCCTGGCCCGGGTCGCCGCCCAGCGCGGCGCCCGGGTGACGCTCGTCGCCGGACACACCGCGGACCTCGGCGCCCCGGCCGGGGTGGACGTCGTCGCGGCGGGGACCGCCGTCGCGATGGAGGCCGCCGTCCGCGGCGCCGCCGCCGACGCCGACGCGGTGGTCATGGCCGCCGCCGTCGCGGACTTCCGCCCGGTCGACACGGCTGTCGACAAGATCAAGCGCGGTGACGCCGAGCCGGCGCCGCTGCGGCTGACCCAGAACCCCGACATCCTCGCCGGGCTCGTGGCCGACCCGCCACGGCCGGGTCAGGTGGTGGTCGGGTTCGCCGCCGAGACCGGCGACGCCGACGGCGACGTGCTCCACCACGGCCGCGCCAAGCTCGCCCGCAAGGGCTGCGACCTGCTCGTGGTGAACGCGGTCGGCGACGGCAAGGCCTTCGAGACCGCGGACAACGCCGGCTGGCTGCTCGCCCGCGACGGCGGCGAGGAGGAGCTGCCGTTCGGCTCCAAGGCGCTGCTCGCCTCCCGCATCTGGGACGCGGTCACCCCGCGCCTGCGCTGAGCCCCGCACACGACGACGTGCCCGCACCGGAGAGCTTCCGGTGCGGGCACGTCGTCGTACGGCCCCGGCTCAGTCCTCGTCGAAGAACGAGCTGCGGGTCGGCGTCGCCTCGCCGGAGGACGAGTCGGACCCCTCGCCCGACCCCTCGTCCGACGACGGCGTGGCCGACGAGGTCGACCGCGGCGTGGAGGTGGACGGCGTCGCCGAGGAGGTCGACCGCGGGCTCGTGGTCGACGGCGACGAGGTCGACGGGGTCGACCGCTCGCTGCTGCTCGGGGTCAGCGAGTCCTCCGAGGACCCGGAGCGCTCGGTGCCGGAGGTCGAGACGTACCGGGACATCGCCCAGCCGCCGTACTCGGGGAGCTCGACGAACCCGTCCTGGGTGTCCCCGGTCGAGGTGGTCTCCCCGCGCTCGCACACACCGACGATCGGGGCGTCGGTCTCGGGCTCGGAGCGGACGTTGACGCTCTGGGTGCACGTGCCGGTACCGGCGGCCGACGCGGTGCCGGCAACGATCCCGATGGTGGTGACGCCGGCCACGGCCAGGGCGCCGAGGACGGCAGCGACGCGTCGCGAGTTCGGCTTCATCGTGGAACAACCTCCGTGCCGCCGGGGCCGGGGAGGCCACCGTGCGGATCCGTTCGTGGGCGACCCCGCGGGGCGTGCGAGGTGTTGTCCGGCCCAACGAGCCGACCCCCGTTCGATTCGTGCGCGCAGGGTCAATCACCCCATCCGGCGACACTGAGTAGCGTCATTACCACGGCGCGTCACGCTCCGTGTGTGAGTTCGTCGCAGGTGGTCCCGTACGGGCGGCCGGTCTGCACTACCCTGCATGGCGAGGGGCGCCCGCGATCATGGGCGTGCGTCCGAGCGAGCGCGACGGGGCCGTCGCGCCGGTGCGGAGAACATTTCCAACGGGATGGAGAAACTGCGCGTGTCAACCACGAGCCGTCGCCTGTTCACCAGTGAGTCGGTCACCGAGGGCCACCCCGACAAGATCTGTGACGCGGTCAGCGACACCATCCTCGACGCGATGCTCGCGCAGGACCCGAGCAGCCGGGTGGCCGTCGAGACCCTGGTGACCACCGGCCAGGTCCACGTCGCCGGCGAGGTCACCACGGGCGCCTACGTCGAGATCCCGCAGCTGGTCCGGGACAAGATCCTCGAGATCGGCTACGACTCCTCCGCCAAGGGCTTCGACGGTGCCTCCTGCGGCGTCAACGTCGCGATCGGCGCGCAGTCGCCCGACATCGCGCAGGGCGTCGACACCGCCTACGAGAAGCGCGTCGAGTCCGCCGAGGACGAGATCGCCAAGCAGGGCGCCGGCGACCAGGGCCTGATGTTCGGCTACGCCTGCGAGGACACCCCCGAGCTCATGCCGCTGCCGATCGCGCTGGCCCACCGCCTGTCGCGCCGGCTGACCGAGGTCCGCAAGAACGGGACGCTGCCCTACCTGCGCCCGGACGGGAAGACCCAGGTCACGATCGAGTACGACGGCGACAAGCCGGTCCGGCTCGACACCGTGGTCCTGTCGTCGCAGCACGCCGCGGACGTCGACCTCGACGGCATGCTGGCCCCCGACATCCTCAAGCACGTCGTCACCCCCGAGGTGGAGGCGCTCGGCTGGGACCCGTCGGAGCCGCGGCTGCTGGTCAACCCGACCGGCCGGTTCGTGCTCGGTGGCCCGATGGGTGACGCCGGCCTCACCGGCCGCAAGATCATCGTCGACACCTACGGCGGCATGGCCCGCCACGGCGGCGGCGCCTTCTCCGGCAAGGACCCGTCGAAGGTCGACCGCTCCGCGGCGTACGCCATGCGGTGGGTCGCCAAGAACGCCGTCGCCGCCGGGCTCGCCGGGCGGATCGAGGTCCAGGTCGCCTACGCGATCGGCAAGGCCGCCCCGGTCGGGCTGTTCGTGGAGACCTTCGGCACGGAGAACGTCGACCCGGCGCGGATCCAGGCCGCCATCGAGGAGGTCTTCGACCTGCGCCCGGCCGCGATCATCCGCGACCTGAAGCTGCTGCGCCCGATCTACGGCCCGACCGCCGCCTACGGCCACTTCGGCCGTACCGACGTCGAGCTGCCGTGGGAGGACACCTCCCGCGCCGAGGCCCTGAAGTCGGTCGCCGGCGCCTGACCGCCGAGCACGTGCCCCGTGGCCGTCGACCGCACCGTGCGGTCGGCGGCCACGGGCGTCTCCGGGGGGAGTCGGTGCCTCGTGGTAGACCCTCGGCGTGAGCTCTCCGCGTCCGGCCCCGGCGGCCCGCGCCCGCCGCCCGGGGCGCAACCGGGGGGAGTGGCAGCCCGCCGCGGTCCGTCCGGTCGCGCGGGTGCTGGTCGACGTCGCGCTCCCGCACCTGGACCGGACCTTCGACTACCGCGTCCCGACCCATCTCGACGACGCCGCCGTCCCCGGCGTGCGGGTGCGGGTGCGGTTCGCCGGCCGGATGGTCGACGGCTTCCTGCTGGAACGCTCCGACGACACGGCCCACGTCGGGAAGCTCGCCTGGGTCGACAAGGTCGTCTCGCCCGAACCGGTGCTCACCGCCGAGGTGGCGGGCCTGGCCCGCGCCGTCGCCGACCGCTACGCCGGTGTGATGGCCGACGTCCTGCGCCTCGCGGTGCCCGCCCGGCACGCCCGCGTCGAGGCCGAGACCCCGCGCGAGCGCGCCACGACCGACCCCGCCCCGGTGGACCGCGCGGGCTGGGAGGCCTACCCGCGCGGCGGCGCCTTCCTCGACGCGCTGGCGGGCGGACGCGCCGCGCACGCCGTCTGGCAGGCACTGCCGGGGGAGGAGTGGGCGGCCCGGTTGGCCGAGGCCGCCGTCGCCACCCGGTCGGCCGGGCGTTCGGCGCTGCTCGTCGTGCCCGACCAGCGCGACGTGGCCCGGCTGCACGCGGCGTGCGCCGCGCTGCTCGGCGAGGACGGGGTGGTGGCCCTGACCGCGGAGCTCGGGCCCGCCGAGCGCTACCGGCGCTGGCTGGCGGTGCGGCGGGGGAGCGTGCGGGTCGTCGTCGGCACCCGGTCCGCGGCGTTCGTCCCGCTCGGCGAGCTGGGCCTGCTGGCCGTGTGGGACGACGGCGACGACTCCCACTCCGAGCCCCGCGCCCCCTACCCGCAGGTCCGCGACGTGCTGGTGCTGCGTGCGCACCGCGAGGGCGCCGCGCTGCTGCTCGCCGGGTTCGCCCGCACCGCCGAGGCACAGGTGCTCGTCGAGACCCGCTGGGCGAGTCCGGTCGCGGCCGACCGCGCCACCGTGCGGGCCCGGATGCCGCGGGTCACCGCGATCGGCGAGACCGACACCCAGCTCGTGCGCGACCCGGCCGCCCGCGCCGCCCGGGTCCCCGGCGTCGCGTTCGAGGCCGCCCGCGCCGCGTTGAGCGCCGGCCGCCCGGTGCTGGTGCAGGTGCCGCGGTCGGGGTACCTGCCGTTCCTGGCGTGCGCGACCTGCCGCGACGCCGCCCGCTGCCGGCACTGCGCGGGCCCGCTCGGCCTGCCCCGCTCCGGCGCCGGCTCCGAGGGCGCCCTGCCCGCCTGCCGCTGGTGCGGCCGCGCGGAGCCGGCGTTCCGCTGCGGGCACTGCGGGTCGCGGCGGCTGCGGGCCGGGGTCGTCGGTGCCGGGCGCACCGCGGAAGAGCTGGGCCGCGCGTTCCCCGGCGTCACCGTGCGCACCTCCGGCGGCGGCGCCGAGGTCCTCGACACCGTCCCGGCCTGGCCCTCACTGGTCGTCGCCACCCCGGGTGCGGAGCCCGTCGTCGAGGGCGGCGGCGGGGCGGGGTACGGCGCAGCGTTGCTGCTCGACGGCTGGGCGATGCTCGCCCGGCCGGATCTGCGCGTCGCCGAGGAGACGCTGCGCCGCTGGTTCGCCGCGGCCGCCGGGGTCGTCCCGCACACCGACGGCGGACGGGTGGTGGTCGTCGCCGAGGCGTCCCTGCCGACCGTGCAGGCACTGGTGCGCTGGGACCCGGCCGGGCACGCCGAGGCCGAGCTCGCCGAACGCGCCGAGGTGGGGTTCCCACCGGCCGTCCGGATGGCCGCGGTGGAGGGGCCGCCCGCCGCCGTCGCCGAGATCTGCGACGCGGTGCTCGGCACCGGGCGCGTCGACCCCTCCCCGCCCGAGGGGGTGGAGCTGCTCGGACCGGTCGAGATCGACCCGCCGGACCGCCCCGGGGCCGGCCACGGCGCCGCCGACGAGGTCCGGGAACGCGCGCTGCTGCGGGTCCCCCGGCGTGCCGGCCGCGACCTGGCCAGGGCCCTGCACGACGCGCAGGCCCTGCGCACCGCCCGCAAGGCCCCCGAGACCGTGCGGGTCCGGCTCGACCCCGACGAGATCGACTGAGCCGCGCGCACCGGGTCGCCGCCGCGACACCGGGCGGGACCGGCGGTGCCGCAGTGGCACAATGGAACGCTGATCACCGCACTCGTCCGCCCGAGGGAGAACCCGTGCCCATCCAGCCCGTCCGGCTGTTCGGCGACCCGGTCCTGCGCACCCGGGCCACCGAGGTCACCGACTTCGACGCGGAGCTGCGCAAGCTCGTCAGCGACCTGACCGACACCATGCACGACGAGGGCGGCGCCGGTCTGGCCGCGCCGCAGATCGGCGTCGGCAAGCGGGTGTTCGTCTACGACTGCGACGGCTTCTCCGGGCACCTGGTCAACCCGACCTGGGAGGCCGTCGGCGACGAGGAGCAGTTCGGCATGGAGGGCTGCCTGTCCATCCCCGGGCTCGGCTGGGACTGCCGGCGCAAGCTGCACGTCGTCGCACGGGGCTGGGACATGCACGGCGAGCCCCAGGTGATCGAGGGTTCCGAGCTGCTGGCGCGGGCGATCCAGCACGAGACCGACCACCTCGACGGCGTGCTGTTCGTCGACCGGCTCGACGCCGACACCCGCAAGCTGGCGATGCGCGAGATCCGCGAGGCCGCCTGGTTCGGCGAGCCCGAGCCGGTCGTCAAGGCGAGCCCGCACCCCATGTTCGGCAAGGCTCGATGAGGCTGCTGTTCGCCGGCACCCCCGACCCGGCGGTGCCGTCGCTGCGGACGCTGCTGGAGCACCCCGGCCACGAGGTCGTCGCGGTGCTGACCCGCCCCGACGCCCCCGCCGGGCGCGGCCGCAGGCTCACCCGCTCCCCGGTCGGCGAGCTCGCCGACGCCGCCGGGATCCCGGTGCTGACGCCCGCGAAGCCCTCGGACCCGAAGTTCCTCGACACGCTGCGCGCGCTCGCCCCGGACTGCGCACCGGTCGTCGCCTACGGCGCGCTGCTGCCCCGCCCGGTGCTCGACATCCCCGTCCACGGCTGGGTCAACCTGCACTTCTCGCTGCTGCCCGCCTGGCGCGGCGCGGCCCCGGTGCAGGCCGCGATCCGGCACGGCGACGACGTCACCGGCGCCACCACGTTCCGGCTCGAGGAGGGCATGGACACCGGGCCCACCTACGGCCTGGTCACCGAGACCGTCGGTGCCACCGACACCGCGGGGGACCTGCTGGGCCGGCTCGCCGAGTCCGGCGCCCGGCTGCTCGCCGCGACCCTGGACGGCATCGCCGACGGCTCGCTGACCGCCGTCCCGCAGCCCGCCGAGGGTGTCTCGCTCGCGCCGAAGGTCACGACCGCCGACGCCCGCGCCGACTTCACCACCCCGGCCGCGGCGCTGGACCGGCTGATCCGCTCGGTCACCCCCGAGCCCGGCGCGTGGTGCGGGTTCCGCGGGGACCGCCTCGGACTCGGCCCGGTCCGCCCGCTGCGCACCGGTGAGGTCGAGCTCGCGCCCGGGGAGCTGCGGGTCGAACGCCGCCGGGTGCTGGCCGGGACCGCGACCGTCCCGGTCGAGCTGGGCGAGGTGAAGCCGAAGGGCAAGCGGTCCATGCCCGCGCCGGACTGGGCCCGCGGCGCCCGGATCGACGGCGTCGAGTACCTCAGCTGACCGCCGACGCCCAGCCCGGTCCGGCGCACCGACCTCCCGACACCCACCGACTTCCCGACATCCCGGACGACGGCCGGACCCCGGCCACGGCGGACCACCGCCGAGGAGACCACGTGAGCGAGCAGGACCCCCGACCCGACCGCGACCGGCCGGACCGCCCCGAGCGGCGCTCCGGCGACGACCGGCACCGTGGCGGTGACCGAACGGGCGGTGACCGAACGGGCGGTGACCGAACGGGCGGTGACCGGTCGCGCGGCGACCGCGGCCCGCGCGCCGGGTCCGGCTGGGGCGGCGGCCCGGGCTCCGGATCGGGGTCCGGCGACCGGCGCGGCGGGCCCGGTTCCGGTGGATCCGAGGAGCGTCGTGGTGGGCGCGACTCCGACCGGCCCGATCGGTCCCGGTCCGGCCGGGACGCGGCGTGCCCGCGCGACGGCGGTGACCGTCCGCGCGGTGACCGCCAGCGCGACGACCGACCCCGCGTCGACCGGCCGTTCCGGGGGCGCGACGACCGCCCGCGGGATGCGGACCGCCCCCGCGGCGACCGTTCCGACCGCCGTGACGACCGCCCGCGTGACGACCGCCCGCGTGACGACCGCCCCCGGGGTGGCCGCCCCGGCGGCGACCGCCCGCGGTACGACCGTGACGACCGGCCGCGCGGCGACCGGCCGCAGGGCGACCGCCCCCGGCCCGACCGGCACCGCGGCGACGACCGCCGCAGCCCCCGGGACGACCGGGGCGCCCCGCGCCGCGACGACCGGGGCGGCGACCGGGGTGGCGACCGCGGCCCCCGCCGCGAACGCACCTCCGGCCCCCGCAACTCCGGCCCGTCCCGCGGCCGCGGCGGCCCCACCAGGCCCCCGGCCGTCGACCCGGCCCGGCAGGCGGCCTACGAGCTGCTGACCGCCGTCCGCGAGCGCGACGCCTACGCCAACCTCGCCCTGCCCGGCATCCTGCGTCGCCACCGGCTGCGCGACCGCGACGCCGCGCTCGCCACCGAGCTCGGCTACGGCACCCTGCGCGCCCAGGGCCTGCTCGACGCGATCATCGACACCTGCACCGACCGTCCGCTGGCCAAGATCGAGCATGCGCTGCTCGACGCGCTGCGCCTGGGCGCCTACCAGCTGCTGCGCACCCGGGTGCCCGACCACGCGGCCGTCACCACCTGCGTCGAGCTGGTGCGCTCCGACCACGGGTCGCAGTCGGCCGGGTTCGTCAACGCGGTGCTGCGCCGCATCGGCGAGCACACCGAGGCCGAGTGGCTCGACCGCCTCGCGCCCGACCCCGCCGAGGACCCGGTCGGCGACGCCGCGCTGCGCCACGCCCACCCGCGCTGGATCGCACAGGCCTTCGCCGACGCGCTCGGCGGCACCGGCGAGGAGCTGACCGCCGCCCTCGCCGCCGACGACACCCGGCCCCGGGTGCACCTGCTCGCCCGCCCCGGCGAGATCACCGCCGAGGAGCTGGCCCTGGCCACCGGCGGTGAGCAGGCGCCGTACTCGCCCTACGGGGTGCACCTGGAGCCGGGCAGCGGGGACGTCGGCGAGCTCGACGCCGTCGCCGAGGGGCTCGCGATCGTCCAGGACGAGGGCAGCCAGCTCGTCGCGGCCGCGCTCGCCCGCGCCGAGCTGCTCGGCGAGGACACCGGGCGCTGGCTCGACCTGTGCGCCGGACCGGGCGGCAAGGCGTCGCTGCTGGGCGGGCTCGTCGCCGCCCGGGGCGGGACGCTGGACGCGGTCGAGTCCAGCGAGCACCGCGCCGACCTCGTCCGCCGGTCCGTGGCGGAGCTGCCGGTCACCGTGCACGTCGCCGACGGCCGGGAGGCCCCGCTGCCCGACGGCGGCTACGACCGGGTGCTCGTCGACGCGCCCTGCACCGGGCTGGGCGCGCTCCGCCGCCGCCCCGAGGCCCGCTGGCGGCGCCGCCCCGAGGACATCGCGACGCTGACCCGGCTGCAGCGCGAGCTGCTCACCGCCGCGTTGCGCCACGTCCGCCCCGGCGGCGTCGTCGCCTACGTCACCTGCTCGCCGCACGTGTCGGAGACCCTGGGCGTCGTCGGCCGGATCGTCGGCCGCGAGGGACGGCCCGGCCCGGCCGGTGTCGTCGAACAGCTCGACGCGCGCGCCTGCCTGCCCGGTGGGATGCCCGGGCTCGGCG
The DNA here is from genome assembly GCF_001932475.1 of Pseudonocardia sp. Ae717_Ps2. Lineage (NCBI taxonomy): Bacteria > Bacillati > Actinomycetota > Actinomycetes > Pseudonocardiales > Pseudonocardiaceae > Pseudonocardia > Pseudonocardia sp. Ae717_Ps2. The sequence goes on along the minus strand of NZ_MCIS01000001.1, from coordinate 3,016,447 downwards.
ACGGCCCGACCGTGCAGCTCTGGCCGCACGTGCACGGCACCGACGCGATGTTCCTGGCGCTGCTGCGCCGCCCGCTCACCGACTGAGCGCGGTGTGACGGCGGCCTCGCCCACGGGTGCGAGGCCGCCGGGACACGGCCAGTAGCCTGCTCCGCGTGCACCCGATGATCGCGCCCAGCATCCTCTCGGCCGACTTCGCCCGACTCGGCGAGGAGGCCGCCGCCGTGCGCGGCGACGGGACCGGCGACGGCGCGGACTGGCTGCACGTCGACGTCATGGACGCGCACTTCGTGCCGAACCTGACACTCGGTCTGCCGGTCGTGCAGAGCCTGCGCGCCGCCACCGACATCCCGCTCGACTGCCACCTGATGATCGAGGACCCGGACCGCTGGGCCCCGGGCTACGCCGAGGCGGGCGCCCGCAACGTCACCGTGCACGCCGAGGCCGCCCACGACCCGGTCATGCTCGCGAAGAACCTGCGTGCCGCCGGGTCCCTCGCCGGTCTGTCGCTCAAGCCCGGCACCCCGCTCGACCCGTGGGTCGAGGTGCTCCGCCACTACGACACGCTGCTCGTGATGAGCGTCGAGCCCGGCTTCGGCGGACAGAGCTTCATGCCCGAGGTGCTCGACAAGGTCCGCACCGTCCGCAACCTGGTCGACACCGGGCACCTCACGGTGCTCGTCGAGATCGACGGCGGCATCAACGCCGACACCATCGACGCGGCCGCCGAGGCCGGTGTCGACTGCTTCGTCGCCGGGTCCGCCGTCTACGGCGCCGAGGACCCGGGCCGCGCCGTCGCCGCGCTGCGCGACAGCGTCCGCCGGGCGACCCCGCACCGCTGGGCCGACTGAGCCCGCCGCGGACGACCGAGCGACCGAGCACACCGCAGTGGACCGCCCGACCGGCACCGACGAGCGCACGGCCGCGGCCATGCGCCGCGCCCTCGCCGCGTCCGTCGAGGTCCACGGCAGCACCAGCCCCAACCCGGCGGTCGGCTGCGTGGTCCTCGACCGCGACGGCGTCGTCGTCGGCACCGGCGCCACCGCACCGCCCGGCGGACCGCACGCCGAACGGGTCGCGCTCGCGGAGGCGGGGGACCGCGCCGCGGGCGGGACCGCCGTGGTGACCCTGGAGCCGTGCAACCACACCGGTCGCACCCCGCCGTGCGTGGACGGCCTCCTCGATGCCGGCGTCGCCCGGGTGCACGCCGCCGTCGCCGACCCCAACCCGGTCGCCGCGGGCGGCCTCGACCGGCTCCGCGCCGCCGGAGTCGCTGTGACACTGGGCACCCTCGCCGACGAGGTGGCCCGGGGTCCGCTGCGCGGCTGGCTGCACCGCCAGCGCACCGGTCGCCCCCACGTGACCTGGAAGGTCGCCACCACCCTCGACGGCCGGGTCGCCGCCGCCGACGGCACCAGCCGCTGGATCACCGGGCCGGCCGCCCGGGCCACGGTCCATGACCTGAGACGCAGGATGGACGCGATCGTCGCGGGGACGGGTACCGTCCTGACCGACGACCCGGCGCTGACCGCCCGCCGGCCCGACGGCACCCTGTTCGACCACCAGCCCCTGCGGGTGGTGGTGGGACACCGCGACGTCCCGCCCGGCGCCCGGCTGGCCCGGACCGACGAGGACGGCACCGCCGACGTGCTCCACCTCCGCACCCGCGATCCGGGGGAGGTGCTCGCCGAGCTCGACCACCGGACCGTGGTGGACGTGCTCCTCGAGGGCGGACCGACCCTCGCCGGTGCCTTCGTCGCCGCAGGACTCGTCGACCGGGTGCTCGTGCACCTGGCCCCGGCCCTGCTCGGCGCGGGACCGCACGCCCTCGGCGACGCGGGCGTGGTAACGATCGCCGACATCGTGCGGTTGCACGTGGACGAGATCCACCGCGCCGGCGACGACGTGGTCATCGACGCACGACCGGTACCCGGCCCGACCGGGCCGGACGTGCCGCAGTAGGAGGGACGGGCGATGTTCACCGGGATCGTGGAGGAGGTCGGCGAGGTCGTCGACGTCCGCACCGACGACGACGTCGTCGTGCTGACCGTGCGCGCGGCCCTGGCCGCCGAGGTCGGGCACGGGGAGTCGGTCGCGGTGAACGGCTGTTGCCTCACCGCCGTCGTCACCGGGCCGGGCGCGGCCACGCTGACCCTCGAGCTGGTGCCCGAGACGCTCAAGCGCACCTCGCTCGGCGCCGTCGGCCCCGGCTCCGGGGTCAACCTGGAGCGCGCGGTGCCCGCCGGCGGCCGGCTCGACGGCCACATCGTGCAGGGCCACGTCGACGGCGTCGGCACCGTGGTCTCCCGCACCCCCGGCGAGCGCAGCGACGAGGTCCGCTTCTCACTGCCCGCCGAGCTCGCCCGCTACGTCGTCGAGAAGGGCTCCGTCGCCGTCGACGGGGTCTCGCTGACCGTCGCCTCGGTGTACCCGGACGGGTTCGGGGTGGCGTTGATCCCGACGACCCTGGCCGAGACCACCCTGGGGTCGCGCGCCCCGGGGGACCCGGTCAACCTGGAGGTCGACGTGATCGCCAAGTACGTGGAACGCATGACCGCGGGGTACCTGCAGGGGCCCGGGTCCGGACAGGAAGGGGCCGCCCGGTGAGCGAGCCGTCGGAGTCGCCGGTCAACCCGGCAGACCAGGGGGCTGGCAAGCTGCCGGACGCCCCGCACACCGCGATGTCGCCCTCGGAACGGGCCGAGCGCTTCGCCCTGATCGAGAAGGCCATCGCCGACATCGCCGAGGGCAAGCCGGTCGTCGTGATGGACGACGAGGACCGCGAGAACGAGGGCGACCTCATCTTCGCGGCGTCGAAGGCGACCGCGGAGCTGCTGGCGTTCACCGTCCGCTACACCTCAGGCTACGTCTGCGTGGCCATCACCGGTGAGGCCTGCGACCGGCTGGACCTGCCGCCGATGCACCACACCAACCGGGACTCCTTCCGCACCGCGTACACGGTCACCGTGGACGCGAAGGAGGGCATCACCACCGGCATCTCCGCCCAGGACCGCGCGCACACGATCCGCACGCTGGCCGACCCGGAGTCCGACCGGCACGACCTGGTCCGGCCCGGGCACGTGGTGCCGCTGCAGGCCCGCGAGGGCGGCGTGCTGCGCCGCCCCGGGCACACCGAGGCCGCGGTCGACCTGGCCCGGATGGCGGGCCTGCCCGCCGCGGGGGCGCTCTGCGAGATCGTCTCGGAGAAGAACACCGGCGAGATGGCCCGTGGCGAGGAGCTCGGCGTCTTCGCCGCCGACCACGACCTCACCCTGATCACCATCGCCGACCTCATCGCCTACCGGCGCCGCTACGAGAAGCACGTCGAACGGGTCGCGACCGCGCGGATCCCCACCGGCCACGGTGACTTCCTCGCCTACGGCTACGACTGCACCCTCGACGGCACCGAGCACATCGCCATGGTGATGGGCGACGTCGCCACCCCCGCCGACGACGGGGAGGACGTGCTCGTCCGGGTGCACTCCGAGTGCCTCACCGGTGACGTCCTCGGTTCGCTGCGCTGCGACTGCGGCCCTCAGCTCGACGCGGCCCTGGAGTCCGTCGCCAAGGAGGGCCGCGGTGTCGTGCTCTACATGCGCGGGCACGAGGGCCGGGGGATCGGCCTGCTGCACAAGCTGCAGGCCTACCAGCTCCAGGAGGCCGGCGCCGACACCGTCGACGCCAACCTCGCGATGGGGCTGCCCGCCGACGCCCGCGACTACGGCATCGGCGCCCAGATCCTCGCCGACCTCGGCGTGAAGTCGATGCGGCTGCTCACCAACAACCCGGACAAGCGCGCCGGGCTGGAGGGCTACGGCCTGCGCGTCGTCGGCCGCGAGCCGATGCCGGTGCGCGCCACCCCGCAGAACCTGCGGTACCTGCGGACCAAGCGGGACCGGATGGGCCACGACCTGCCCGACCTCGGTGAGGTCGCCGACCCGGCGCTCTGACCGGCGCCGCGCACCGCGGGCGAGCGCGGTCGGCGGACCCCCCCGCTGCGGCCCACGGACCCGGAGGCGAGAATCGGCCCATGAGCGGTGAAGGCCGGCCCTCCGGGGCCACGCAGCTGGACGCGAGCGGACTGCGGGTCGGGGTGGTGGCGGCCCGCTGGCACGCCGAGATCGTGGACCGGCTGCTGGACCGGGCCGTCGCCACGGCCCGCGAGGCCGGCGTCGAACCGACCGTGGTCCGGGTGCCCGGCACCATCGAGCTCCCGGTGATCGCCCAGGAGCTCGCCCGCGGCCACGACGCCGTCGTCGCGCTCGGTGTCGTCGTCCGCGGCGGCACCCCGCACTTCGAGTACGTCTGCGACGCCGTCACCGCGGGCCTCACCCGCGTCGCCCTCGACGAGTCGACCCCGGTCGGCAACGGCGTGCTCACCACCGACACGGTGGACCAGGCGGTCGACCGCTCCGGCGCGCCGGGCGCGGCCGAGGACAAGGGCGCCGAGGCCTGCACCGCCGCACTCGAATCGGCGCTGGCGCTGCGCGACCTGCGTGCCGGCGCCCCGACCAGCCCGTGACCCCGACCCGGGTCAGCACAGGGAGACCCCAGTGACCGAGCAGCCGACCGACTCCACCACACCCGACGCCACCACCGCCGGCACCGCAGCGCCCGACACCCGGCCCCGGACCGGACCCGGGCCTGACGCGGTGACCCTGCGCCCGCGGGTCATCCGCTGGACGGCCTGGCTCAGCGCGCTCGGCGTGATGGTGTTCTTCCTCATCGCGGCCTACTACATGCCCGCCGAGGACACCGGGGTGATCTTCCAGCCGGCCGACCAGGTCGCGATGATGGTCATCGGGGCGTTCGTCGCCGGCGGGCTGCTGCTCATGGCCCGGCCTCGGGTGCGCGCCGACTCCCACGGCATCGAGGTCCGCAACGTCATCACCGCCCGGTGGTACGACTGGGCCGACGTGCACGGCGTCTCGTTCCCCGACGGCGCCGCCTCGGCCCGCCTGGAGCTGCCCGACGACGAGTACCAGTCGGTCCTGGCCGTGCAGGCCGTCGACCGTGGTCTGGCCGTGCGCCACGTCCGCACGCTCCGCACGCTGCACCGCGCCGCCGTCCTGGGCGAGTGACGGCTCAGGCGCCGATGCCCGGCGCCGCGGCCCGGTGGTCCAGGACCGGGCCGCCCAGGTCGGCCCGGTCGGCCGCGGCGGCCCCGTGCCGGAACCCGCTGCCCGACACCTGCGGGCGGCGGGCGCGACGCAGCCTGCCGAACTCGGCGTCGTAGGCGCGGTCCACCTCGGCGCCCCGGTCGGCCAGCACCAGCTCGGTCGACGCCGCCGCCCGCCCGGTCTCCGCCTCGGTCTCGCCCAGTGCCGAGCGCTCGGCCGCGCACAGCCGCTCGTACACCCGGCCCGCGAAGCCGTAGATCCAGGACCGCCGGTAGGCCGCCACCGACTCGCCGGGGTCCGGCGGGCGGACCGCGGCCAGCGCGGCCGTGGCCTGCAGCAGCAGCGACGTGTACAGCAGCTCCACCCGCTCCCGGTCCGAGGCGAACCCGAACACGGTGACCGCGGCGACCGAGCCGCCCCGCTGGTCGTGCATCACCCAGCGGCACCGCAGCGCCGACGCCGTCCACCCCAGCAGCCGGGCCTTCGCCCCGCTGTAGGGGTTGTCGACGGTGATCCGGCTCCGGCCGATCGGATCGGCCCGCGCCCCGGCGCCGGGTGCCGCGGCCAGCAGCGCCTCGTCGATCCCGTGCCGCGCCATGAGCGCGAACGCCTTGTCGGTGTAGATCTCGGCCTCGTCCGGCGTGCCGGCCCGCTCCGCTTTCGCCAGCAGCTTCCGGATCCGGTCCAGCCGGGCCCCGGGCACCTGCTCACCCGGTGCGGTGCCGATCTCGGTGCCGGTGTCGGTGCGGGGGCCGGTCTCCTGCGCGGTGGCCACGGCGGTCTCCTCGGGCTCGGTAGGGTCGAACTCGTGTTCGAGGGCGAGGTGTACCGGACCCTACCGACAGTTCCGGCGGCGCCGCGCGAGGTCCCCGGTCGACACGCGTCCCTACACCTCGTCCGGGGCCCGCGCCGAGACCGGGGCCGGACCGGGACTGTCGGTGCCCGCAACTACCCTGGGAGTCACCATGGCCGACCCCAGCACCTACCGTCCGGCGACCGGGACGATCCCGGAGTCGCCCGGGGTGTACCGCTTCTCCGACCCGCGCGGCCGGGTGATCTACGTCGGCAAGGCCAAGAGCCTGCGGCAGCGGCTGAACTCCTACTTCGCCGACCTGTCCGGTCTGCACCCGCGCACCCGGCAGATGGTCACCACCGCGTCGAAGGTGGAGTGGACGGTCGTCGGGACCGAGGTCGAGGCCCTCCAACTCGAGTACAACTGGATCAAGGAATACGACCCGCGGTTCAACGTCCGCTACCGCGACGACAAGAGCTATCCCGTGCTCGCCGTGACGATGCACGAGGAGTACCCGCGGCTGCACGTCTACCGCGGCCCGCGTCGCAAGGGCGTGCGCTACTTCGGCCCGTACGCCCACGCCTGGGCCATCCGCGAGACCCTCGACCTGCTGCTGCGGGTCTTCCCCGCGCGCACCTGCTCGACGGGGGTGTTCAAGCGGCACGGCCAGATCGGGCGGCCCTGCCTGCTCGGCTACATCGACAAGTGCTCCGCCCCGTGCGTGGGCAAGGTCAGCGCGGACGAGCACCGGGAGATCGTCGAGAACTTCTCCGAGTTCCTGTCCGGGCGCACCGACCGGATGGTGCGCCGGCTCGAACGCGACATGGCCGAGGCCTCGGAGAACCTCGAGTTCGAGCGCGCCGCCCGGCTGCGCGACGACCTCGGCGCCCTGCGCCGCGCCCTGGAGAAGCAGGCCGTGGTGCTGGGTGACGGCACCGACGCCGACGTCGTCGCCTTCGCCGAGGACGAGCTGGAGGCCGCGGTCCAGGTCTTCCACGTCCGCGGCGGTCGGGTCCGCGGCCAGCGCGGCTGGGTCGTCGACAAGGTCGAGCCCACCGACACCGAGCAGCTCGTGGAGCGGTTCGTCTCCCAGTTCTACGGCGAGCAGCACGCACTCGCCGGCGCCGCCGACGACGCCGCCCAGCCGGTGCCCAAGGAGATCCTGGTCCCGGTGCTGCCCGCCGAGACGCCCGCGCTGGAGCGCTGGCTGACCGGGCTGCGCGGGTCCAGGGTGCAGATCCGGGTGCCGCAGCGCGGCGACAAGCGGGACCTCGCCGCGACCGTCGCACGCAACGCGAAGGAGGCGTTCGCCCAGCACAAGCTGCGCCGCGCGGGGGACCTCACCGCCCGCTCGGCCGCCCTGCAGGAGATCCAGGAGAACCTGGAGCTCGACCAGGCCCCGCTGCGCATCGAGTGCATCGACATCAGCCACGTGCAGGGCACGAACGTCGTCGCCTCGCTGGTGGTCTTCGAGGACGGGCTGCCCCGCAAGTCCGAGTACCGCCGCTTCGAGATCCGCGACGCCGCGGCGGAGGGCGACGTCGCCTCGATCGCCGAGGTGGTGCGGCGCCGGTTCCGCCGCTACCTGGCCGAGACGGCCGACGAGCCCGCGCCCACCGAGGGCTCCGGCGAGGTCGCGCCGGGCGACACCGTCCGCACCGGGATCGACCCCGAGACCGGCCGGCCCAAGAAGTTCGCCTACCCGCCGAACCTGCTCGTCGTCGACGGGGCGAAGCCGCAGGTCGACGCGGCCGCGGCGGAGCTCGCCGCGCTGGGCATCACCGACGTCGCGGTGTGCGGGCTCGCCAAGCGCCTCGAGGAGGTCTGGCTGCCCGACGACACCGACCCGGTGATCCTGTCCCGGACCAGCGAGGGGCTCTACCTGCTGCAGCGCATCCGGGACGAGGCGCACCGGTTCGCCATCACCTATCACCGCCAGCGTCGTTCGCAGGGCATGACGGCGTCCGCGCTCGACGGGGTCCCCGGGCTCGGCCCGGCCCGCAGACAGGCGCTGCTCAAGCACTTCGGGTCGGTGCGCAAGCTGCGCGCCGCCGACGTCGACGAGATCGCCGGCGTGCCCGGCTTCGGTCGCCGGACCGCCGAGTCCGTGGTCGCGGCCCTGCACGCCGGAACCGAGGGGGAGAAGGCATGACCGAGGACAACGGCGAGGCGGCCGCGGGCCCGGGGATCGAGGTCGCGGTGGTCAGCGGCCTGTCGGGGGCCGGGCGCAGCACCGCGGCGAAGGTCCTGGAGGACCTGGGCTGGTTCGTGGTGGACAACCTGCCGCCCGAGCTGATCGCCACGATGGTCGAGCTCGGGTCGCGGGCCCGGGGCGAGGTGGCCCGGATCGCGGTGGTGATGGACGTGCGCTCGCGTGCGTTCACCGACGACCTCGGCGCCGTGATCAAGGACCTCGACGGCCGCGGCTACCGGCCGAAGCTGCTGTTCCTGGAGGCCTCCGACGCGGTGCTGGTGCGCCGCTTCGAGCAGAACCGCCGCTCGCATCCCCTGCAGGGCGCCGGACGCATCACCGACGGGCTCAACGCCGAGCGCGAGGTGCTGCGCCCGCTGCGCGAGGACGCCGACCTCGTCGTCGACACCTCGAACCTGTCGGTGCACGACCTGCGCACCCGGATCGAGGGCTCGTTCGCCCAGGAGAGCGCGCACGCCGCGACCCGGGTGACGGTGCTGTCGTTCGGCTACAAGTACGGCCTGCCGCTGGACTCCGACCTCGTCGTCGACGTGCGGTTCCTGCCCAACCCGCACTGGATCCCCGAGCTGCGCCCGTTCACCGGCCGCGACCGGGAGGTCAGCGACTACGTGCTGTCCCAGGAGGGCGCGGAGGAGTTCGTCGACCGCTACCTGGAGCTGCTCGACCTGGTCGGGGCCGGGTACCGGCGCGAGGGCAAGCGCTACCTGACCGTGGCCGTCGGCTGCACCGGCGGCAAGCACCGCTCGGTCGCGATCTCGGAGGAGATCGGCCGACGGCTCGCCGACCGCGAGGGCATCCAGGTCAACGTCGAGCACCGCGACATGGGGCGCGAGTGAGCCCACGCCCGCCCGAGCACGGCGGGGGACTGCGGGTGGTCGCGCTCGGCGGCGGGCACGGCCTGCACGCCACGCTGACCGCGCTGCGTCGGTGCCCGCCGGTCACCGACATCACCGCCGTGGTCACCGTCGCCGACGACGGCGGTTCCTCCGGGCGGCTGCGCCGCGAGCTCGGTCTGCTCCCGCCCGGCGACCTGCGGATGGCGCTGGCCGCCCTCGCCGGTGACGACGAGCGGGGCCGCTTCTGGTCCGGGCTGGTCCAGCACCGCTTCGGCGGGACCGGCGCCCTGGCCGGGCACGCGGTGGGCAACCTGCTCCTCGCCGGGCTGCTGGAGCGCGACGGCGACCCGGTGCGGGCGCTGGCGACCGTCGGCGAGCTGATGGGCTGTGCCGGGCGGGTGCTGCCGATGGCCCGGGTGCCGCTGGACATCGAGGCGGAGGTCGCGCTGGACGGCGTGGACGGTGCCCACCTGATCCGGGGCCAGGTCGCCGTCGCCGCCACCCCCGGCCGGGTGCGCCGGGTCTGGCTGCGGCCCGAGAGCCCGCCGGCCTGCGACGAGGCCGTGCGTGCGGTGCGCGACGCCGACGTCGTGCTGCTCGGACCCGGCTCGTGGTTCACCAGCGTGCTCCCGCACCTGCTGGTGCCGGAGCTGCGTGCGGCACTGCTGGAGACCGTGGCGGCCCGGGTCGTGCTGCTCAACCTGGCCCCCGAGCCGGGGGAGACCGCCGGCTTCTCCCCCGAACAGCACCTTGAAGTACTGTCCGGGCACGCTCCCGGGCTGCGGGTGCACGCCGTCCTGGCCGACGCCGGGTCGGTGAGCCTGCCGGACCGGCTGGACGCGGCCGCCGCCGACCTGCTGGTCCCCGGCGGGCGGGTGTGGTCGGCCGCCGTCGCCGACGCCCGGGCGTCGACCCCACGTCACGACCCGGACGCACTGGCCGGGGCACTCGTCGACGTGTTCGGTGCTCTGGCCCCCGGCCGGATCCCGGCGGAGAACGGCACCCACGACAGCCCGCAGCACGACAGCCCGCAGCGTGGAAGGAGCTCCCGATGGCCATGACCGCCACGGTGAAGGACGAGCTGAGCCGGCTCACCGTCACCAAGCAGTCGTCGCGGCGTGCGGAGGTCGCCTCGTTGCTCCGCTTCGCGGGCGGCCTGCACATCGTGGGCGGCCGGGTGGTGATCGAGGCCGAGGTCGGCACCGGCTCGGTCGCCCGCCGGCTGCGCCGCGAGATCCACGAGCTCTACGGCCACACCGCCGACGCGCACGTGATCACCGCGGGCGGGCTGCGCCGCAGCGCCCGCTACGTGATCCGGGTGATCCGCGACGGCGAGGGGCTCGCCCGCCAGACCGGGCTGCTCGACAACCGGGGCCGCCCGGTGCGCGGGCTGCCGCCGCCCGTGGTCTCCGGTGACCTGTCCGACGCCGAGGCCGCCTGGCGCGGCGCGTTCCTCGCGCACGGCTCGCTGACCGAGCCGGGCCGCAGCTCCGCCCTGGAGGTCACCTGCCCCGGCCCGGAGGCCGCGCTGGCGCTGGTCGGCGCGGCACGCAGGCTGGGTGTCACGGCGAAGGCCCGCGAGGTCCGCGGCGCCGACCGGGTCGTCGTCCGCGACGGCGACGCGATCGGCGCGCTGCTGACCAGGATGGGCGCCCACCAGAGCGTGCTGTCCTGGGAGGAGCGGCGGATGCGCCGCGAGGTCCGGGCGACGGCGAACCGGCTGGCGAACTTCGACGACGCGAACCTGCGCCGTTCGGCACGGGCCGCGGTCGCCGCGGCGGCCCGGGTCAGCCGCGCCCTGGAGATCCTCGGCGACGAGGTGCCCGAGCACCTGCAGGCCGCCGGCCGGCTGCGGGCCGAGCACACCCAGGCGTCGCTGGAGGAGCTGGGCCAGCTGGCCGACCCGCCGATGACCAAGGACGCGGTGGCCGGCCGGATCCGGCGGCTGCTGCAGACCGCGGACAAGAAGGCCGCCGAGCTCGGCATCCCCGACACCGAGTCCGCCGTCACCGCCGAGATGCTCGAGGAGGACGGCGGCGGGCGCTGACCCCGGTCACACCCCGTCACGAGAGGTTGCGCAGCGTCGGGCATGATGCCCTCGTGACGATCCCGGGCTCCACCCTCCTCGCCGTCCATCTCGATCGATCCAGCACGCTGCGGCCGCTCCTGCCCGCACTGCGCTCCGGTCTCGCCGACCTGCTCGCCGAGCAGGACGCCCACGACGGTGACCTGCAGGTCGTCGTCGCCACCGGGGACGACCTCACCCGCTCGCTGCCCGACGGCACGCACCCGCCCGCCGTCCCGGTCGGCGCCGGTGAGGCCCGGACCGCACTGCCCGCGAAGCTCCGCCCGCTGGGCGGCCCGGACCTGCGCGGCGGCGCGGCCCGGCTGCTCGGCGCCGTCGGCGACGAGCTCGCCGCCCGCGACGAGGCCGACCGCCCCGAGCGGGTCGTCGTCCTGCTCGTCGGGGAGGGCGCCGTGGGCGACACCTCCGCGGTCCGCGAGCGCATCGTCCACCAGCAGAACACCTACGCCTGGGAGTTCGTGCTGGTCGACGTGACCACCGGCACGATCCCGGCCACCGCCGGTGCCCGGGCGGCCGCGTCCGAGGAGAACCGGGGCGAGGGCGGGGACGCCGCCGTCGCCGTCGCCGAGCGCCCCGCGGGCGACGGTGCCGAGCGGTTCGGCGTGCCGGCCACCGCGACCATCACCGCAGGCCCGGGGGCCGCCGGCGTGACCGCCGCGCTGTCCGCGGCGTCGGCGTTCGTGACCCGGGCCCGTGCCGGGCGCCCGCACGAGCCGGTCGAGGGCTTCTCCGACGACGAGCGCGCCGCCGCCGAGGTCCCCGACACCCGTCCGGGCTGGCGCCGCCTGCTCCGCCTGGCCTGAGCACCCACCCGACGGCCCCGTGACCCGCCCGGGCACGGGGCCGCCGGGTGTCCGGATACCGGCCGGTACCGGTCCGTCCCCACACCGGGGACCGTCCGGAGCGCTCCGACCGTGCCCGACCGCGGAGCGCGGCGCAGGTCACGGGCCCTACGGGCGTCGCGACGGCCGATGCGCCGATAGGGTGGCTGCCGAGCACGGCACGCGCCGGCGCCCGCACGGGTGTCGACCCGCGATCGACCTGCCACACCCCACCGCCGGGACCCGGCGGGCCGGGGGAGAAGACGACAGGCACGACGAGCCCTGGAGGCATCTGTGACGGTCCGCGTAGGAGTCAACGGCTTCGGCCGCATCGGCCGGAACTTCTGGCGGGCGGTGGACGCCCAGCGCGCCGCCGGCACCACGGACATCGAGATCGTCGCGGTGAACGACATCACCGACAACGCGACCCTCGCGCACCTGCTGAAGTACGACTCGATCCTCGGGCGCCTGCCCTACGAGGTCAGCACCTCCGGCGACGAGATCGTCGTCGACGGCAAGGGCTTCAAGGGCCTGGCCGTCCGCGACCCCGCCGAGCTGCCCTGGAAGGACCTGGGCGTCGACGTCGTCGTCGAGTCGACCGGCATCTTCACCAAGCGCGAGGCCGCGGCCAAGCACCTCGACGGCGGCGCCAAGAAGGTCGTCATCTCCGCCCCGGCGACCGACGAGGACATCACCATCGTCAAGGGCGTCAACGACGGCGACTACGACGGTTCGCAGACGATCATCTCCAACGCGTCCTGCACCACGAACTGCCTCGCCCCGCTGGCGAAGGTCCTCGACGACCTGCTCGGGATCGAGAAGGGTCTGATGACCACGATCCACGCCTACACCCAGGACCAGAACCTGCAGGACGGCCCGCACAAGGACCTGCGCCGCGCCCGCGCCGCCGCCCTCAACGTCGTCCCCACCTCCACCGGTGCGGCGAAGGCGATCTCGCTGGTCATGCCGCACCTCAAGGGCAAGCTCGACGGCTACGCGCTGCGGGTGCCGATCCCCACCGGCTCGGCCACCGACCTGACCGTCGACGTCCGCAAGGAGGCGTCGGTCGAGGAGATCAACGCGGCGTTCAAGGCGGCCGCCGAGGGCCCGCTCAAGGGCATCCTCAAGTACACCGAGGACCCGATCGTCTCCTCCGACATCGTGACCGACCCGCACTCGACGATCTTCGACGCCGGTCTGACCAAGGTCATCGGCAACCAGGTCAAGGTCGTCGGCTGGTACGACAACGAGTGGGGCTACTCCAACCGGCTCGTCGACATCACCGGTCTGGTGGCGTCGAAGCTGTGAGGACCCTCGACGACCTCGTCGCCGAGGGCGTGCAGGGCCGGACCGTCCTGGTCCGCAGCGATCTGAACGTTCCCCTCGACGACGACCGGAACATCACCGACGACGGCCGCATCCGCGCGTCCGTGCCGACGATCAACGCCCTCTACGAGGGCGGCGCCCGGGTCGTCGTCACCGCGCACCTCGGCCGTCCGAAGAACGGGCCGGACGAGAAGCTCTCGCTGGCCCCGGTCGCGCAGCGGCTCGGCGAGCTGCTCGGCGCCCCGGTGCGCCTGGTGCAGCTCGGCACGCCGCTACCGTCGATGGCCGCCGGTGACGTCGTACTGCTGGAGAACATCCGGTTCGACGCCCGAGAGACCAGCAAGGACGACGCCGAGCGCGGCGCGTTCGCCGACGAGCTCGTCGCCCTGGTCGGCGAGGACGCGGCGTTCGTGTCCGACGGGTTCGGCGTGGTGCACCGCAAGCAGGCGTCGGTCTACGACGTCGCCCAGCGGCTCGACCCCTACGCCGGCGGGCTCGTCCTGTCCGAGGTCGAGGTGCTCCGCACCCTGACCGGGAACCCGGAGCGACCGTACGCGGTCGTGCTCGGCGGCTCGAAGGTCTCGGACAAGCTCGCCGTGATCGAGGCGCTGCTGCCCAAGGTCGACACCCTGCTCGTGGGCGGCGGGATGTGCTTTACGTTCCTGGCCGCCCGGGGCCACGGCGTCGGGTCCTCGCTGCTGGAGGCCGACCAGGTCGAGGTCTGCCGGACGCTGCTGGAGTCCGGCAAGATCGTCCTGCCGACCGACGTCGTCGTCGCCGACGCGTTCTCCGCGGACGCGAACACGAAGACGGTGTCGGTCGAGGAGATCGCCGACGGCTGGATGGGCCTGGACATCGGGCCCGACTCGGTGCGGGAGTTCGCGGCCCGCATCGCCGACGCGAAGACGATCTTCTGGAACGGCCCGATGGGCGTGTTCGAGCTGGCGCCGTTCGCCGAGGGCACCCGCGGCGTGGCGCAGGCGATCGCGGACGGCGACGCCTTCTCCGTCGTCGGTGGCGGGGACTCCGCCGCCGCGGTCCGGGCGCTCGGCATCGCCGAGGACGCCTTCTCCCACATCTCCACCGGGGGCGGCGCGTCCCTGGAGTTCCTGGAGGGCGCGACCCTGCCGGGTGTCGCCGTGCTGGAGGAGAACGCCTGATGGCCACCCGCAAGCCGCTGATCGCCGGCAACTGGAAGATGAACCTCCACCACCTCGAGGCCATCGCGGTGGTGCAGAAGCTCGCCTTCGCCCTGCCCGACCGCTACCTCGACAAGGTCGAGGTCGCCGTCCTGCCGCCGTTCACCGACATCCGCAGCGTGCAGACGCTGATCGACGGGGACAAGCTGCGCCTCGTGCACGGGGCCCAGGACCTGTCCCCGCACGACTCCGGTGCCTACACCGGTGACGTGTCGGGGGTCATGCTGGCCAAGCTGGGCTGCACCTACGTCGTCGTCGGGCACTCCGAGCGCCGCGAGATCCACGGCGAGGACGACGCCGTCGTCAACGCCAAGGTGCACGCCGCGCTCAAGCACGGGCTCACCCCGATCCTGTGCGTCGGCGAGGGCCTGGACGTCCGCGAGGCCGGCACCCACGTGCAGCACTGCACCGAGCAGCTGCGCGCGGCGCTGAAGGGCGTCACCGCGGAGCAGGCCGCCGGGATCGTGCTCGCCTACGAGCCGGTCTGGGCGATCGGCACCGGCAAGGTGGCGGGTCCGGCCGACGCGCAGGAGGTCTGCGCCTCGCTGCGCGCGACGCTGGCCGAGCTGTACTCCGACGAGGTGGCCGGCGGCGTCCGCATCCTCTACGGCGGCTCGGTGAAGTCGTCGAACGTGGGCGAGATCGTGGCCCGGCCCGATGTCGACGGCGCCCTCGTCGGCGGGGCCAGCCTGGACGCCGAGGAGTTCGCGAAGCTCTCGGCGATCGCCGCGGGCGGCCCGCTCCCGTGACCGGCAACCACTAGCACCGGCACGACCACCGCGGCCCCGGTCCCCTCGTGAGGGGGCCGGGGCCGCTGGAGTATTCTCGGCCACTCCGGCGAGCGACCACTGATGGGGAAGCGCACGTGATCCTGACCCTCCAGATCATCCTGATCGTGACCAGCCTCCTGCTGATCGCGATGGTCCTGCTGCAGCGCAGCAAGGGTGGTGGTCTGACCAGCCTCTTCGGTGGCGGCGTGCAGTCGAGCCTGTCCGGCTCGGCGGCGGCGGACCGCAACATCGCTCGCTACACGGTCTTCGTCGGCCTCATCTGGCTCATCGCGGTGGTCGGCAACGGCCTGCTGCTGGCCACCGGCTGACGGTCGGACGGACGAGAGGGAGCGGGGCATGGCAGGCGGCAACGCGATCCGCGGTACCCGGGTCGGTGCGGGCCCGATGGGCGAGAACGAGCGGGGCGAGACCGCCCCGCGCGAGCGCATCCCCTTCTACTGCGCGAACGGGCACGTCAACAACACCTGGTTCGCCGCGGAGGCCGAGGTCCCCGAGACCTGGGACTGCCCGCGCTGCGGGCTGCCGGGCGGGCGCGACGCGGAGAACCCGCCCGCCGCGCCCCGCACCGAGCCGTACAAGACGCACCTGGCGTACGTGAAGGAGCGGCGCAGCGACGCCGACGGGGAGGCCATCCTCGAGGAGGCCCTCGGCCGGCTGCGGGCGTCCCGGGAGCTCTGACCCCGAACCCGCGGCCCGCCCGGGTCGTGACCGGGCACACGTTCCGGTTAGATTCGGTGGTCATGAGCCGCTGGACGCTGCCCCCGGACCGGATCCCCTCGGCGTGGTTCAACGTCGTGCCGCACCTGCCGACGCCGCCGCAGCCGCCCCTGCACCCCGGGACCCGAGAGCCGGTGGTCCCGGACGACCTGGCTCCGCTGTTCCCGGCCGCCCTGATCGAGCAGGAGGCCAGCGCGGAGCCGTGGATCGACGTCCCCGGTGAGGTCCTCGACATCCTGAGGCTCTGGCGGCCCACGCCGCTGGTCCGCGCGACCCGCCTGGAGAAGGCGCTGGGCACCCCGGCGCGCATCTACTTCAAGGACGAGTCGATCTCGCCCTCGGGCAGCCACAAGACGAACACGGCGGTGGCCCAGGCGTTCTACAACGCCCGGGAGGGCACCACCCGGCTCACCACCGAGACCGGCGCCGGCCAGTGGGGGACCGCGCTGGCGTTCGCGTCCGCCCAGTTCGACCTGGACCTGAAGGTCTACATGGTGCGAGCGTCCTACGGGCAGAAGCCCTACCGGCGGATCGCGATCGAGACCTGGGGCGGGGAGGTCGTGCCGTCCCCGGTCGACGAGCCCGACCAGCCCGGCTCACTGGGCTCGGCCATCTCCGACGCGGTCCGCGACTGCGTCGGCCGCTCCGACACCCACTACGCACTCGGCTCGGTGCTCAACCACGTGCTGCTCCACCAGACCGTGATCGGTCTGGAGGCCAAGGAACAGCTGGCGCTGGCGGGGGAGCGGCTGCCCGACGTCGTCATCGCGCCCTGCGGCGGCGGGTCCAACCTGGGCGGCATCTCCTTCCCGTTCGTGCCGGACCCCGGCGTGCGGCTGCTCGCCGTCGAGCCGCTGTCCTGCCCGACGCTGACCCAGGGCCGCTACGACTACGACTTCGGCGACACCGCGGGTCTCACCCCGCTCATGCCGATGTACACCCTGGGCCACGACTTCGTGCCGCCGTCGATCCACGCCGGCGGTCTGCGCTACCACGGTGACTCGCCGCTGGTGTCGTCGCTGGTCAAGGACGAGCGGATGGAGGCCGTCGCCTACCCGCAGGGCAAGGTGTTCGAGGCCGCCATCCAGTTCGCGCGCGCCGAGGGCAAGATCCCGGCGCCGGAGTGCGGGCACGCCATCGCCGCCACCGTCGACGAGGCGCTCGCCGCGAAGGAGACCGGGGAGGAGAAGGTGATCCTCTTCAACTACTGCGGCCACGGCTTCCTCGACCTCGCCGCCTACGACGACTACACCCACGGCCGGCTCGACGAGATGGGCTGAGCCCCCGGGCACGTGACGACGGCCCGGCACCCCCGTGGCGGGAGTGCCGGGCCGTCACCGTGCGGGCGGTCAGCGGCGCAGGCCACCGACCAGGGCCGCGGTGTCGTGGCGGCGGGCCCACGCGACCACGCACACCGCCACCAGGGTCAGCGCCGGGAAGGCGACCATCGCGGGCATCAGCACCACGGTGACCGCGGTGGCCCCCACCATCAGCACCACCTGGCAGGCCGCGGCGAGCCCGCACAGCCGCGGGACGAGCAGCGCCACCGCGCCCGCCAGCTCCAGCCACCCGACGACGACCATCCCGGCCGTCCCCAGCCCCAGCAGGTCGAAGCCGGCGACCGCGACCGGATCGGCTCCGATCTTCGGCACGGCGGCCATGACGAAGATCCCGGCGAGCAGCACCTGCAGCACCCACAGGCCCACGGTGACGGCGCGCGGCCGGCGGGGACGGGCGGTGGTGGACGCGGACTCGGTGCGGATGGCGGTCATGACGGTCTCCCTCGATGGTGCGGCCCCGGGCCGGGGCCGCCGCCGTAAGGGGGAGACCGCACCCCGCGCCGGAACTCATCGGTCCGGTCCTGCCCCCGGTCCGGTCCGTGCCGTCGGTGCCGTGTGTCGCATGGGCGGCGTCTGCGTGCCCCGCGCCGGGTGCCCGGACCCGACACCCATCGGAAACCACGCATGGTTGCTCCACGAAACACCGCGGGCGAACGATCCCTGCCGGGGTCGGGGAACTGCGACGACGGAGGACGCGTGGGCGTGAATGCGGGAGACACCGCGTGGGTGCTGGTCAGCGCCGCGCTGGTGATGTTGATGACGCCGGGACTGGCGTTCTTCTACGGCGGGATGACCCGCAGCAAGTCCGTGCTCAACATGCTGATGATGAGCACCATCTGTCTGGCCGTGGTCAGCGTCCTGTGGGCGCTGTACGGCTACAGCTGGGCCTTCGGCAACGACGTGGGCGGCGGCCTCCTCGGCGGCGGCGAGTTCGCCGGGCTGGCGAACACCGTCGGCGCGATGGTCGGCGTCGGCAGCGACTCGGCCCCGTGGCCGGGGCCCGACGCTCTGCCCGCGCTGGCGTTCGTGATGTTCCAGCTCATGTTCGCGGTCATCACCCCGGCCCTGATCTCCGGCGCCGTCGCGGACCGCACGAAGTTCTGGGGCTGGACCGCCTTCGTCGTGCTCTGGGTGACCATCGTGTACTTCCCGGTCGCGCACTGGGTGTTCGCCTTCGACGGGTTCACCGGCCCGGACAACGTCGGCGGCTGGATCGCCAACACCCTCAAGGCCGAGGACTTCGCCGGCGGCACCGCGGTGCACATCAACGCCGGTGCCGCGGCGCTCGCGCTGGCGATCGTGCTCGGCAAGCGGCGCGGCTGGCCGCGCGAGCCGATGCGCCCGCACAACCTGCCCTTCGTGCTGCTGGGCATGGCGCTGCTGTGGTTCGGGTGGTTCGGCTTCAACGCCGGTTCCGCGCTCGCCGCCGGTGACCTCGCCGCGACGGCGTTCACCAACACCATGCTCGCCACCGCCACCGCGCTGATCGGGTGGCTGCTCGTGGAGCAGTTCCGCGACGGGCGTCCCACCACCCTCGGTGCGGCCTCGGGGGCCGTCGCCGGGCTGGTCGCGATCACCCCGGCCTGCGGGTTCGTGCGGCCGGTCGGGGCGCTGGCCATCGGGCTCATTGCCGGTGCGGTGTGCGCGCTGGCCGTCGGGCTGAAGTTCCGGTTCGGCCTCGACGACTCCCTCGACGTCGTCGGCGTCCACCTCGTCGGCGGCATCGTGGGCACCCTGCTCATCGGCTTCTTCGGCGACAACAGCGTCAACTCCGCCGCCGCCGGCGACAACGGCCTGTTCTACGGCGGTGGATTGGTCCAGCTGGGCCGTCAGGCACTCGCCGCGGGCGCCGTGCTGCTGTACTCCTTCGTCGTCGCGCTGGTCCTCGGTTACCTGATCAAGGTGACCATCGGGTTCCGCATCGACGAGGAGAACGAGGCCACCGGCATCGACGAGACCGAGCACGCCGAGACCGCCTACGACTTCTCGTCGCTGGGCACCCGCGCGCTCGCCGGGGCCTCGCGCCCCGCGACGCCGGCCACCCGCGAACCCGTGGGGGAGACCCGATGAAGCTCGTGACCGCCATCGTCAAGCCGTTCGCGCTGGAGGACGTCCGCGCCACGCTCGAACGCCTCGGCGTGCTCGGGCTGACCGTCGGGGAGGTCCGCGGGCACGGCAGGCAGAAGGGGCACACCGAGATCTACCGCGGCGCGGAGTACTCGGTGGACTACGTGCCCAAGGTGCGCATCGAGACCGTCGTCGACGACGACCTCGTCGACAAGGTCGTCGACGCCGTCGCCGAGGCGGCGCGCACGGGCAAGATCGGCGACGGGAAGATCTGGGTGCAGCCGGTCGAGACCATCGTGCGGGTCCGCACGGGCGAACGCGGCAGCGACGCCGTCTGAGCCGGTCAGCGCGTCGCCGGGCGGGCCGTCCGGCGACGCGCGACCCCGCCCGCGGGTGCGGTGCCCGCCGCGTGCGCCGCACCCAGCTCCGCCGCCGCGGCGGCGAACGCCGGGTCGAAGAACAGGAAGCTGAGCAGCTCCGCGCCGTGGGTGGTGTCGGCGTCCGGCACCGCGCCGCCGACCAGCCGTTCCAGCACGGCCAGCGACGGGTTCCGCAGCGCGCGCAGCCCGCCGTACTCGCGGCGGCGCACCGCGTCGGCCAGCTCCGCCAGCTCGGTGGCCCGGTCGGCGGGCGGCCCGGCGAACCAGGTCGCGATCCGGCGGTGCCGCCGGTCCTCGCCGCGCTCGACCAGCGCGTTGACCGCGCGCAGGGTCCGCAGGTCCTCGGTCACCCCGGCGCCCAGCACGATGCGCAGCGCCAGCGCGGCGACCGCGTACACGTCGGGCACCCGGTCGGCGGGGGGACAGCGCTGCGGCGGACGCGCCGAACGGCACGTCGGGTGTCGTCGCGACGACCCCGACCCGGTCGGCGCCCAGGCGCAGCGCGGGCTTCAGCGGGGTGTTGAGCCGGACCCCGCCGTCGAGGTACCAGCCGGCCGCCTCCCCCTCGATGCGGCGCGGGGCGAACAGCACCGGCACCGCGGCCGAGGCGAGCAGGTGGTCGGGGCCCAGCCGGGCGTCGACGTAGCGGATGTCGCGCCCCGGGTCGTATGGCGGCAGCGCCACGTCCGGCCCACGTTCGACGAACACCGTGGTCCCGCCGGTCCCGGCCGCGGTGCACGCCACGCCGACGGCGTCGACCCGGCCGCGGGCGACGGCGTCGTGCAGCCGGTCCCAGTCGACGACCCGGTCCACCACCGGGCGCAGCCGGTCGGCGTCCAGGAGCCGGGTCACTCGGTCCGGCACCAGCAGCAGCCTGCGCAGCCACGACGGGACCCCGGCGAGGTCACCGAGGTAGGCCGCGGTCGCCTCCACCGCCGACGACGGCAGCGCCACCACCTCGTCGGTGCGCACCGAGGACCAGCGGGCGACGAGCTCGGCGGCCGCGGCGTCCGGGGCGACATCGGCCAGCCCGGCGAGCGCGGCCACGTTCAGCGCACCCGCGCTCGTGCCGACCAGCACCGACGGCGCCGACCACGTCCTTGCCATCCGCGGAAGGAGCTCGGTCAGCGCACCCGCCTCGTAGGCCCCGCGCGCCCCGGCGCCGGCCACGACGACTCCGGTCCGAGCCACCCCGCCAGGCTACCCGCGGTGGCCCCTCCCCAGGGCGACGGCGGGGACCCGCCGTCAGCCCCGCGGCACCGGCCGGACGTGACCGGCGGCGCGGGTCGCGCGCTCCCGGGCGGTGTCGACGTCGTCGGCGTGGGCGACCGCGACGCCCATCCGGCGCCGCTCGGTCGCGGTGGGCTTGCCGAACAGCCGCAGGTCCGCCCCCTCGACCGCGAGCGCCTCGGCGACGCCCTCGTAGGCGGGGGCGTCCATGTCCTTGCCGCCGTAGACCACCGCCGACGCACCCGGGGAGCGCAGTGCGGTGTCCACCGGCAGGCCCAGCACGGCGCGGGCGTGCAGCTCGAACTCCGAGAGCCGCTGGGTCGCCAGGGTGACCAGGCCGGTGTCGTGCGGGCGCGGGCTGACCTCGGAGAACAGCACGGTGTCCCCGCTCCCGTCGCGGCCCTCCCGGACGAACAGCTCCACCCCGAACAGCCCCCACCCACCGAGTGCCTCGGTGATCCGGGCGGAGACGTCGCGGGCGGCGGCCAGCGCGGCGTCGGACATGGGCTGGGGCTGCCAGGACTCGACGTAGTCGCCGGACTCCTGGCGGTGCCCGATCGGCTCGCAGAACGCGGTGCCGCCGGCGTGCCGGACGGTGAGCTGGGTGATTTCGTAGTCGAACTCGACGAAGCCCTCGACGATCACCCGCGGGTTCGACACCCGGGCGCCGGTGCGGGCCTGCTCCCAGGCGGCCTCGGCGTCGTCGGCGCTCTTCAGGACCGACTGCCCCTTGCCCGACGACGACATCACCGGCTTGAGCACGCACGGCAGCCCGACCGTGGCGACGGCGTCGCGGACCTCGTCGAGAGTGTCGGCGAAGACGTAGGGGGAGGTGGGCAGCCCCAGCTCCTCGGCGGCGAGGCGCCGGATGCCCTCGCGGTCCATGGTCAGCTTCGCGGCCCGTGCCGTCGGCACCACGGTCGTCCCGGCCGCCTCGATCTCCAGCAGCGCACCGGTGGCGATGGCCTCGATCTCGGGGATGACGAGATCGGGCGCCTCCTGCTCGATGAGCGTCGCCAGCGTCACCGGGTCGGTCATGTCGATCGCGTGCCAGCGGTGCGCCACCTGGTGCGCGGGTGCGTGCGGGTAGCGGTCGACGGCGACGACCTCCACACCCAGGCGCTGGAACGCGATCGCGACCTCCTTGCCCAGCTCACCCGAGCCGAGCAGCAGCACGCGGGTGGGGTCCGGGCCGAGCGGGGTGCCGATACGCATGACGGGGACCCTAACCGCAGGTCCACCTGCGGCACCCCGCCCGGGCGCGGCATCTCACATCCGCGCCCGGGCGGTGGTCAGGACACCCGGGCGACGAACCCGTCGGGCAGCTCCGCGGCCGCCTCGGTGTCGAGCAGCCAGCGGGTCGTGACGGTGCCGCGGGCCCCGCCGACCGGCAGCTCGGTCTCCGGTGTGCCGGTGAGCGCACCCGCGACGGCCGGTGCCTTGCCCGACCCGGCGGCGACCACCCACACCTCGCGGGAGCGGCGCGCCGCGGCCAGGGTCAGCGAGATCCGGGTCGGCGGCGGCTTCGGGCAGTCGAACACCGCGACGACCGTCGCCGCCTGCTCGTGCACGGCGGGGGAGTCGGGGAACACCGACAGGGTGTGGCCCTCCTCGCCCATCCCGACCAGGGTCACGTCGAACGCCGGGATGCCGTCGTCGTCGGGGCCCGCCAGGTCGTCGAGCAGCCGCGCGTAGTCGGCCGCGGCGGCCAGCGCGTCCTCGCGGGTGCCGCCGCCGGGCGGGGCCGCGGGCATCGGGTGCACCCGGGCCGGGTCCAGCGGGAGCGCGTCGAGCAGCGCCTCGCGGGCCTGGCGGTCGTTGCGCTCGGGGTCGTCGGCGGGGACGAAGCGCTCGTCGCCCCAGAACAGCTCCACCCGGTCCCAGTCGACGGCGTCGCGCGCCGGGGAGGCGGCGACGTCGCGCAACAGCGCGATCCCGACCCCGCCGCCGGTGAGCACCAGCCGTGGCACGGTGCCCGCGGCCTGCAGATCCACCAGCGCGGTGACCAGCCGGGCCGCGGTCGCCGCGGCGAGGGTGTCCTTGTCCGGGTGCACCGCGACCCGGACCTGCGACGTGGCGCTCACGCGCGCACCTTCAGCGGGGTGCGGCCGCGGGTCACCTTCGACACCCCGGCGAGGGCCTCGGCGTACACCTCGTCCGGGTCGAGCCTGCGCAGCTCCTCGGCGAGGCAGTCCGACACCTGCCGGCGCGCCAGCGCGATGAGGCGCTCCGGCTGCCCGGGCTGGCTCAGCCGGGCGGTCTTGCCGTCCGGGCGGGCCAGCTCGACGTCACCGGAGGGGCGCGTCAGCCGGACCAGGGCGAGCCCGTTGTCCTTCTCCGACGGCGAACGCTTCACCTTCACGCCCAGGCACGCGGCGAGCCAGCCCGCGATCAGCTCGGTGGACGGCGACACCGCCTCCCCGGCGACGACCGCCGACGTGATGCCCTCGAACGGCGGCACGTCCAGCGCCGCGGCCAGCTGGGCCCGCCACTGGGTGAGGCGGGTCCAGGTCAGGTCGGTGTCGCCCGGGGCGTAGTCCTTGCGGCGTGCCTCGAAGGCCTTCACCGGGTTCTTCGCCGAGAGCGCGTCGGTGATGCGGCGCTGCGCGAGGCGGCCCACCGCGTCCTCCGACGGCGAGGCCGGTGCCTCGTTCGGCCACCACGCGACGACCGGCGCGTCGGGCAGCAGCAGCGGCATGACCATCCCGGCGCCGGCGTCCGCGTCGGCCAGGGGGCCGTAGCCGCGGAGCACGATGACCTCGCTGGCGCCGGCGTCGCCGCCGACCCGGATCTGGGCGTCGAGCCGCGGCGAGGCCCGGCGCTGCCCGCGGGCCAGCACGATCACCCGGCAGGGGTGCTCGCGGCTGGCCGTGTTCGCGGCGTCCACGGCCCGCTCCAGCTCCGGGCCGTCCTCGGTCAGCACGACCAGGGTCAGCACCCGGCCCAGCGCGAACACGCCGCCGGACTCGCGGAGCTCGACGAGCTTGCGGTTGACCGCCGAGGTGGTGCTCGACGGGAGATCGATGATCACGATGGGGTCTCCGTCTTCTCCGCGACTGCCGTCGGTCCGCTCACGGCCGCCTCCAGTGGCGTCCGGTGCGGGCGAGCATCTCCTCGGCCGAGGTCGGACCCCAGGACCCCGCGGGGTAGGAGTCCGGGCCGCGCTCGTCGGCGGCCCAGTGCTCCAGCACCGGGTCCAGGATCTCCCACGACCGCTCGACCTCCTCGTTCACCGGGAACAGCGACGGCTCGCCGAGCAGCACGTCGAGGATGAGGCGCTCGTAGGCCTCCGGGGACGCCTCGGTGAACGCGTTGCCGTAGCCGAAGTCCATCGTGACGTCGCGGACCTCCATCTGGCTGCCCGGCACCTTCGACCCGAACCGCATGGTGACGCCCTCGTCCGGCTGCACCCGGATGACCAGGGCGTTCTGCCCCAGCTCCTCGGTCATCGTCGCGTCGAACGGCAGGTGCGGCGCACGCTTGAACACCACCGCGATCTCGGTGACGCGCCGGCCCAGGCGCTTGCCGGTGCGCAGGTAGAACGGCACCCCGGCCCAGCGGCGGTTCTCGACCTCGCAGGTGATCGCGGCGAAGGTCTCCGTGGTGGACTCCGGGTTGAAGCCCTCCTCCTCCTTCAGCCCCGGCACCTGCTCGCCGCCCTGCCAGCCGCCCTCGTACTGGCCGCGGGCGGTGGTGGCGTCGAGCGGGTGCGCGAGCTTGACCGCCTTGAGGACCTTGATCTTCTCCGCGCGCAGCTCGTCGGAGGAGAACGACGTCGGCTCCTCCATCGCGGTGAACGCGAGCAGCTGCAGCAGGTGGTTCTGGATGACGTCGCGGGCCGCGCCGATGCCGTCGTAGTAGCCGGCGCGACCGCCCAGGCCGATGTCCTCGGCCATGGTGATCTGGACGTGGTCGACGTAGTTGGCGTTCCAGATCGGCTCGAACAGCTGGTTGGCGAACCGCAGCGCCAGCACGTTCTGGACGGTCTCCTTGCCGAGGTAGTGGTCGATGCGGAACACCGAGTCCTCGGGGAAGACGTCGTTGACGATGGCGTTGAGCTCGATGGCCGAGGTCAGGTCGTGGCCGAACGGCTTCTCGATGACGACCCGCCGCCAGACGTCCGGGTCCTCCTGGGCGGACAGTCCGGAGCGGGCGAGCTGCTTGCAGACCACCGGGAACGCGCCCGGCGGGATCGACAGGTAGAACGCGTGGTTGCCGCCGGTGCCGCGCTTCTCGTCGAGCTCGCGCACGGTGCGCTCCAGCTCGTCGAAGGCGGCGTCGTCGTCGAAGGAGCCCTGGACGAACCGCAGCCCCTCGGCGAGGTGGTCCCACACCTCCTGCCGGAACGGGGTGCGGGCGTGCTCGCGCACGGCCTCGTAGACGACCTGGCCGAAGTCCTCGTTGTCCCAGTCGCGCCGGGCGAAACCGGTCAGGGCGAAGCCCGGCGGCAGCAGCCCCCGGTTGGCGAGGTCGTAGATCGCGGGCATGAGCTTCTTGCGTGACAGGTCCCCCGTCACTCCGAAGATCACCAGTCCGCAGGGGCCGGCGATCCGGGGGAGCCGCTTGTCACGGGGGTCGCGCAGCGGGTTGGTCCGTCCGCCGTTCGCGGTGGGCATCGCCCCTCCTAGTACTGGTGTTCTCGTGATCGGGACACCGGGTCACGGCTCTGTCGATGTGACGGCCCTGGCCAGGGTGACCAGCCCGGCGAGCCGGTCGGTCAGGTGCAGCCGCAGCACCGGACGTCCCCGGCGTCGCTGGTCGTCGATGACCGCCCGGGCCTGTGCCGCGTGCAGGCTATCCAGTCCCGGGCCGGGCGGCGAGGCGCCCGCGCCGACGGATCCCGGAAGATCACCGCCGGGTCCGTCCCCGGTCAGGTGACAGTGCACCGCGACGTCCGGTGCACCGGTGTCGCCGCTGCGGCAGGCCGGGGCCCAGCCGAACGCGACGGGTAGCCCGAGCCGGGCCACCAGTGGCCCGCGCAGCACCGAGACCGAGGCGTCGGACTCCGGGTCCAGCCAGGCCGAGACGACCGCCGGGGCCCCGTCGGCGACGGCGGCCAGCGCGTCGAGCGCACCGGCGACGGTGCGGGTGCCGGCCGGCAGCCAGTCCCCGGCGTGCACCGCGATCCCGCCGTCGACGAACGACGGCGCGGGGTCGGTGCCGTCGGCGGGCGCGGGTGGGGCGGGCGCGAACGGGTCGGTGTCGAGCACCCGCCCGGCCAGCGCCGCGGCGGCCTGCCACAGCACGACCGCGGCCCCCGGTCCGGCGTCGAGCCGCACCGCGCCGTGGCCCGGCCCTGGCCGCGGCCCGGTGCCGTCGGCGTGCACGTCCACGACGCCCGCGGGAGCGGTGGGCTCGCGGGGGCCGGGGCCCGCGCCGACCGGCTCGTCGGGCGGCACCGGCACGACGGTGAGCCCGGCGGCGGTGAGCAGCGGGGCCAGCCAGCCGGTCAGGGCGGGGGAGCGCTCGACGTCGCGCAGGGCGAGCAGCGAGCCGCGGCCCGCGACGAGCGCACCGGCCAGCAGCAGCGCCGGGTTGTCCGGGTCGTCGGCGGCCAGTGCGCGCTCGGCGGCGACGGCGTCGCCCAGGACGGCGGGCACGTCCGCTCCGGCGAGCCCCGCGGGGACCAGCCCGAGCGGTCCCAGTACGCCGAAACGGCCGGGCACGTCGGCGTCGAGGGTGACCACGACCGGACCGGGGTCGGCGGGGACGTCCAGCGGCGAGCCGGGCTCGGTCAGGTGCACGGTGCGCGCGGCGAGTGCCTGTGCGCCGACCTCCTCGGCGATCGCGGCGGCGACCACCCGGGTGACGGCCGCGACCACCGGGTCGGTGCCCGCCGCGTCGGCGACGACGAGGACGGTCTCGGCGAGCTCCCCGGACAGCGCCTCCGCGACCTGCACGGGGTCCGCGGAGTCCAGCGCGGTCAGCCGGGTCCCGTCCGGGGCGGTCCCGGCGACCACCCGGGCCGCGGCGACCGCGTCGGGCGTGCCGACGAGCAGCACCCGGTGCGCACCGGCGACGGCGAACCGCTCGCGCAGCGCGGCGACCTGGCCGACGAGTGGCCGGCTGCGGGTGGCGAGCCCGGCCCAGCCGGTGCGGGGCGGGGCACCCGCCGCGCGGGGCCCCCAGACGCTGGGGTCGCCGTCGGCGAGCCGGGAGGCGACGGTGTCGCCGGCCAGCTCGGCGGCGATCCGCCGGGCCGCCCCGGCGAACGGCTCACCGGCGAGCCGCACCCGCACCGGGGAGGGTGCGGGTACGGCCGGGCCGCCGGTGGCGGCGGAGCCGAGGTCGGCCCCGTCGCCACCGGGAGTGACCTCGTCCAACTACTTCGCGGAGTCGAGCTGGCCGCGGACGGTGTCCTGCAGCTCGGTCCAGGACTTCTCGAACTTCTCGACGCCCTCGTTCTCCAGGGTGAGGAACACGTCGTCGAGGTCGATGCCCTGGCCCTCCAGGTCGGTGAAGACCTGCTGGGACGCCCCGGCGGTGTCGGTGACCTTGTCCCCGTTCACCTCGCCGTGGTCGGCGAAGGCCAGCAGGGTCTTCTCCGGCATCGTGTTGACGGTGTTGTCCACGACCAGCTCGGACACGTACAGCGTGTCCGGGTAGTCGGGGTTCTTCACCCCGGTCGAGGCCCACAGCGGGCGCTGGGCGTGCGCACCCTTCGCGGCGAGGGCGTCCCAGCGGGCGCCGGAGAACGCGTCGCGGTAGGCGGCGTAGGCCAGCCGCGAGTTCGCGACGGCCGCCTTCCCGCGCAGACCGAGCGCCTGCTCGCCGCCGATCGCCTCGAGCCGCTTGTCGATCTCGGAGTCCACACGGGACACGAAGAACGAGCCGACCGAGTGGATCCGGGACAGGTCCTGGCCGTTCTCCAGGGCCTGCTCCAGGCCGGTCAGGTAGGCGTCCATCACGAGCTTGTAGCGCTCGACGGAGAAGATCAGCGTCACGTTCACGCTGATGCCCTCGGCGGTCGCCCGGGTGATGGCCGGCAGGCCCTCCTCGGTCGCCGGGATCTTCACCAGCAGGTTCGGCCGGTCGACGGCCTTGGACAGCTCGCTCGCCTGGGCGGCGGTGCCCTCGGTGTCGTGCGCCAGCCGCGGGTCCACCTCCAGGGAGACCCGGCCGTCGACGCCGCCGGTGCGCTCGAAGACGCCGGAGAACACGTCGCAGGCCTGCTGCACGTCGGCGACGGTGATCTCGCGGATCGCGGTGTCGACGTCGGCGCCCCGGGCGGCGAGCTCGCGGACCTGCGCGTCGTAGGCGGCGCCGTCGGACAGCGCGCCCGCGAAGATCGTCGGGTTGGTGGTGACCCCGACGACGTGCTTGTCCTCGATGAGCTCGGCCAGGTTGCCCGAGGTCAGCCGTTCGCGGGACAGGTCGTCGAGCCAGATGGAGACTCCGGCCGCGGAGAGTGCGGCCAGTCGGTCGTTGCTCACGTTCGCTCCCTTCACGCCGTCGTCGCGGCGAGGGTCTCCCGCGCGGCGTCGGCGACGGTGTCGGCGGTGAAGCCGAACTTCTCGAACAGGGTGGCGGCATCGGCGCTGGCGCCGAAGTGCTCGATGGACACCGATCGCCCAGCGTCGCCGACGACGGCGCGCCACGGCATCGCGATCCCGGCCTCGACCGAGACCCTGGCCCGCACCGCGGACGGCAGGACCGACTCGCGGTAGGCCTCGTCCTGGGCGTCGAACCACTCGACGCACGGCATGGACACCACACGGGTACCGACGCCGTCGGCCTCCAGCTTCTTCCGCGCCTCGACCGCGAGGTGCAGCTCGGAGCCGGTGGCGACGATCACGACCTGCGGGACGCCGGTCGAGGCGTCGGACAGCACGTAGCCGCCGCGCGCGACACCCTCGGCGGAGGTGCCCGGCAGGGTCGGCACGTTCTGGCGGGTCAGCGCGAACCCGATCGGCCCGTCCGACGGGCGCTCCAGCGCCGCCTTCCAGGCGTAGACGGTCTCGTTGGCGTCACCGGGGCGGACCACCGACAGGCCCGGGATCGCGCGCAGCGCGGCCAGGTGCTCGATCGGCTGGTGGGTCGGGCCGTCCTCGCCCAGACCGATCGAGTCGTGCGTCCACACGTAGATCGGGTTGGTCTTCATCAGGGCGGCGAGGCGGACCGCCGGGCGCATGTAGTCGGAGAACACCAGGAAGGTGCCGCCGTAGGCGCGGGTCGGGCCGTGCAGGGCGATGCCGTTGAGGACCGCGCCCATCGCGTGCTCGCGGACACCGAAGTGCAGCGTGCGGCCGTACGGGGAGGTCGTCCACATGCCGGTCGAGGCCGACTTCGGGCCGAACGAGTCGACGCCCTTCATCGTGGTGTTGTTCGACTCCGCGAGGTCGGCCGAGCCGCCCCACAGCTCCGGCAACACCTCGGCCAGCGCGCCGAGCACGGTGCCGGAGGCCTTGCGGGTCGCCAGGCCCTTCTCGTCGGTGTCGAAGTGCGGCAGCGCGTCCGCCCAGCCCTCGGGGAGCTCCTTCGCGAGCAGCCGGTCGAGCAGCTGCTTGCGCTGCGGCTCGCGCTGCGCCCACTCGTCGAAGGTGCCCTGCCAGGTGTCGTGCGCGGCGCGGGAGCGCTCGCCGACGGCCCGGGTGTGGGCGAGGACGTCGGCGTCGACCTCGAAGTCCTGGTCCGGGTCGAACCCGAGGACCTTCTTGACCTCGCGGACCTCGTCGTCACCGAGCGCCGAGCCGTGCGCGGCACCGGTGTTCATCTTGTTCGGCGACGGGTAGCCGATCACGGTCTTGAGCACGATGATCGACGGACGGCCGGTCTCGGCCTTCGCGGCCTCGAGCGCGGCGAGGATGCCGGTGACGTTCTCGCCGCCCTCGACGACCTGCACGTGCCAGCCGTAGGCCTCGTACCGCTTCGCGGTGTCCTCGTTGAACGCGATGTTGGTGTCGTCCTCGATGGAGATCTCGTTCGCGTCGTAGATCACCGTGAGGTTGCCGAGCTCCTGGCGGCCGGCCAGCGACGACGCCTCGGAGGTGACGCCCTCCTCGATGTCGCCGTCGGAGGCGATCACGTAGATCTGGTGGTCGAACGGCGAGGACCCCTCGGGGGCGTCCGGGTCGAACAGACCGCGCTCGCGACGGGCGGCGATCGCCATCCCGACGGCCGAGGACAGCCCCTGGCCCAGCGGGCCGGTGGTCATCTCGACGCCGCGGGTGTGGCCCCACTCCGGGTGGCCCGGGGTGAGCGAGCCCCACGTGCGGAGGCTCTCGAGGTCCTCGCGCTCCAGGCCGTATCCGGCCAGGTAGAGCTGGATGTAGAGGGTGAGGCTGGAGTGGCCCGCGGAGAGCACGAACCGGTCGCGGCCCATCCAGTCCGGGTCGGCCGGGTCGTGGCGCATGACGCGCTGGAACAGCGTGTACGCCAGCGGGGCCAGGCTCATCGCGGTGCCGGGGTGTCCGCTGCCGCACTTCTGGACCGCGTCCGCGGCCAGTACACGGATGGTGTCCACGGCCCTGCGGTCGAGGTCGGTCCAGTCGTCGGGGACGTGCGCGCGGGTGAGCGCGGCGACGGCGCTGTCCCCGGCGTGGGGGGACGTAGCGGTCTCGGACAAGGCGATGGCTCCTGTACTCGCGTCGACGATCGTCGGTCTGCCGGTGGTGGATCCGGAGGTCCGCCCGGTGGTCGCGGCCACTGCGGTGGCGGCGACGTCGGCGGGTGTCGTGGTGACCCGGACCACCTGGCGGCATCCTCGCCGCCCCGACCCGGAACACCCTACTGCTCACGCCCGCGGCCAGCGGCTTTGCGCCTCGTGGCGTTCGGCGGACCGGGGCGCCGAGGTCGGTGTACCCGGCGGGCCCGCGACGCATGCCACCGGTTAGCATCGACGCGCTGTAGAACTAGGGAGGTCGCCACCGCGGCTACCCACCCGGTGTCCACGGCACCGAGCCGGTGCGGCCCCTCGGGCGGCGCGGCACGGGATCACTACGTCGAACCGAGCGAGGTACGAACAGGTGAGCGCACCCGCGTCAGGGCGGAGCCGGGCCGACGAGGCCGGAGTGCCGGCCGAGCACGTCCCGGCCGGACCGGACGCCGCGCCGGCGGCGACGCCCCCCGCCACGACCGTGGTGGTCCCGGCGGCACCGACCGGGCGCCTCGCCCGTGTCCGCGCCACGGTGGCGGCCTATCTGGGCCTCACCAAGACGCGGATCATCGAGCAGCTGCTCGTCGTCACCGTGCCCGCCATGTTCCTGGCCCAGCGCGGCGTGCCGTCGCTGCTGCTGATCGCGGCCACCCTGGTCGGCGGCGCGATGGCCGCCGCCGCGGCGCACGCGCTGAACTGCGTCGTCGACGCCGACATCGACCAGAAGATGGCGCGCACCGCCCGCCGTCCGCTGGCACGGGGACAGGTCCCCACCCGCAACGCGCTGGTGTTCGGCCTCGTCCTGGCCGCGCTGAGCTCGGTGTGGCTCGGCCTGACCACGAACTGGCTCGCCGCCGTGCTGTCGCTGGCCGCGATCGCGTTCTACGTGCTCGTCTACACGATGCTGCTCAAGCGGCGGACCTCGCAGAACATCGTGTGGGGCGGTGCCGCGGGCTGCATGCCGGTGGTGATCGGCTGGGCCGCGGTGACCGGCACCGTCGAGTGGCCCGCGCTGGTCATGTTCGGTGTGATCTTCTTCTGGACGCCGCCGCACTTCTGGGCACTGGCGATGCGCTACCGCGAGGACTACGCCGCCGCCGGGGTGCCGATGCTCCCGGTCGTCGCGCCCGCGCCCGCGGTGTCGGTGCGGATCGTGGTCTACAGCTGGGTGATGGTGGCCTGGAGCCTGCTCCTGCTGCCGGTGACGTCGTGGGTGTACCTCGCGGTGGCGCTGCTCGGCGGGGCCTACTTCGTGTTCCGGGCGCACCGGCTGCACCACCAGGTGAAAGAGGGCGGCGAGATCTCCCCGATGCCGCTGTTCCACCTGTCGAACATCTACCTGTGCGTGCTGTTCGCGGCGATCGCCGTCGACGCCGCGCTGGGGCTGCCGGTCCTGTTCTGAGCCCGGACCGGCAGCCGCCGGGGCGGTGGCCGGTCAGCGCAACAGGTCCGGGGTCTCCCACTCGGTGCCCAGCACGTGGTGGTCCAGGAACGCCCACACCGTGCGGTACCAGACCTTCGCGTGGTTCGGGGCGAGGACCCAGTGGTTCTCGTCGGGGAAATACAGGAACCGGTGCGGGTTGGCCTCCGGGTCGGCCTGCCGGGACACCAGGTCCCACCACAGCCGCAGCCCCTCGCCGATCGGCACCCGGTAGTCGCGGTCGCCGTGGATCACCAGCATCGGGGTGGCGATCGCGTCGGCGTGCCGGTGCGGGCTGTTGGCCTGGGCCATCGCCGGGGTCATCTCGGTCAGCCAGTACTCGGCGTGGTCGGTCGTCGGCCCGAACTGGTCGAGCGCCCACAGGCTGGCGTGGGTGACGATCGCGGCGAACCGGTCGGTGTGCCCGGCGACCCAGTTGGCCATGTAGCCGCCGAAGGAGCCGCCCATCGCCGCGGTGCGGGTGTCGTCGATGTCGGGCCGGGCGGTCGCGGCGTCGGTGGCGGCCATCAGGTCGGTGAACGGCGCGCCGCCCCAGGCACCCCAGCCGCGCTGGACGAAGTCCTGGCCGTAGCCGGTCGACAGGGCCGGGTCGGGGAGCAGCACGGCCCAGCCGCGTGCGGCCATCAGCCACGGGTTCCACCGCCACGACCAGGCGTTCCAGCTGGCCAGCGGGCCGCCGTGGATCCACAGCAGCAGCGGTACCGGGTGCTCGGCGTCGGCGCCTTCGGGCAGGACCAGCCAGGCGCGGACCCGGGTGCCGTCGGCGGCGGTGGTCTCCAGTTCGGTGAGCGAACCGGGCAGTGCGGGCGCCGCGGCGGGTGCGGGCAGGTGCTCCGGGACGGCGTCGTGGCCGTCGGCGGGGATCCGGACCGGGGCGGGCGGCGCGTCGTAGGCGTGGCGCAGTGCGTAGACCCACCGCCCGTCCGGCGACGGGCACGGGTCGGAGTAGGTGCCGTGGTCGCCGGTCAGCCGGGTGACGGCGTCGTCCTCCCCGGTCGCGCCCAGCTCGATCCGGAACAGCGGGCCGCGGCCGTTCTCGTCGGCGGTGACCACCAGCGCGGACCCGTCCCGGGTCCACCGCGCCGCGGTGGGCCACCGGTCCCAGCCCGGTGCCACCGGGCGCGGTGCGCCACCGGCGAGCGGGACCAGGACCAGCTCGATCCGCGGCGCGACCTCCGGGGTGGAGACGCGTTCGCGCAGCGCGACGACGGTCCGCCCGTCCGGGCTGATCCGGGGCGCGGCGTACTCGTGCCCGTCGTCGTCGGTGAGGCCGCGGTGCTCCCCGGTCGCGGTGTCGACCACGACCAGACCCGGCCGCCAGGTGCCGTGGCCGTGCGCGCGGTACCAACCGGTCACCACCGAGCCGCCGTCGGGGGACACGTCGAACGCGGTCTCGTCCAGCGCACGGCCCGGCGCCGGGGTGAGGTCCCGCCACGGGTCCGTCTCCCCGGGGGTGGCCAGGAGCAGCCGTTCCTCGGCCGGGCCGAGGTCGTGGTCCCAGTGCCGCACCGGGTAGCCGGTGTGCAGCATCGCGGTGACCTTGCCCTCGGTGCGCGCGCTGCGGCGCTGCTCGTCCTCCTCGGTCGTGGTGGCACCGGGCAGCGTGGGGGAGGACACGACGACCGTCCCCGCGTCGGCGGCGACAGCGACCGCGGAGATCCCGCCGGGCCGCGCCCCGGCGGGCTCGGCCTCGCCCCCGGCCGCCGGGAGGCGCCACAGCGAGGTCGGCGGCTCGGTCTCCCCGGTGGCATCGGGGTCGGGGCGGGCGGACCGGAACAGCAGGTCGCCGTCGGGGGTGAAGACCGGCCCGGACTCGCCGGCCGCGCCCCGGGTCAGCCGCCGCGCCGGGGCGTCCCCCGCGGGGTCGATCTCCCACAGGGCGGTCCGGTAGCGGGTGCCGTCGGCGTCGAGCTCGGCGACGCCGGTGACCAGGCGCTGCCCGTCGGGGGACAGGGTGAGCCCGCCGAGGCGGGGGAGCGCGACGTAGGCGTCGAGGTCGTGGAACGGGGTGTCGGTCACGCCGTCGGTTCTACCGCACGCCGCGCGGCGGACCGACCCCCGTGGCGCCTCGTCAGGGGACGAGCAGCACCTTGCCGGTGGTGCGGCGGCCCTGCAGGTCGTCGTGGGCGGTGCGGGCGTCCGCCAGGCCGTAGCGGTGTCCGATCCGTACGTCGAGGCGGCCCGCGGCGACCTCGCCGTACACGGCCGCCGCGCGAGCGCGCAGCTCGTCGGTGGTGGCGATGTAGTCGAACAGCTTCGGGCGGGTCAGGTACAGCGACCCCGCCGCGTTGAGCCGCTGCGGGTCGAACGGCTCGACCGGGCCGGACGCGGCGCCGTAGAGCACCAGCGTGCCGCGACGGCGCACCGAGGCCAGGCTCGCGTCGAACGTGCTGCGCCCGACCGAGTCGAACGCCGCGTGCACGCCCTCGCCGCCGGTGAGGTCGCGGACGGCGGCGGCCAGGTCGTCGACCGCGGTGTAGTCGATCACCTCGTCGGCGCCGGCCCCGCGGGCCAGCTCGGCCTTCTCCGGCGTCGACGTCGTGGCGATCACCCGGGCGCCCTTGGCGACGGCCAGCTGGGTGAGCAGCAGCCCGACGCCCCCGGCCGCGGCGTGCAGCAGGATCGTCTCCCCGCCGCGCAGCGGGAAGCAGTCGGTGACCAGGAAGTGCGCGGTCATGCCCTGCAGCGCCGCGCCGACCGCGACGTCGTCGGCGACGCCGTCGGGCACCGGGACGGCCTTCGCCCACGGCACGGCGACCTGCTCGGCGTAGCTGCCCAGGGTGTTGGCCCAGGCGATCCGGTCCCCGACCGCGACGCCGTCGACGTCCGGGCCCAGCGCGGTGACCCGGCCCGCGCCCTCCAGCCCCGCGACGTAGGGCGTCGGCATCGGGTAGATGCCCTCGCGCTGGTAGGTGTCGATGAAGTTCACGCCGGCCGCGGCGACCTCCACCAGCACCTCGCCCGGACCCGGGACCGGGGCGTCGGTGTCGACGACCTCCAGCACCTCGGACCCGCCGGGCTCCCGCACCCGTACCGCACGCATGTGTCCTCCTCGTCGCTCGCCGCTGCTGCCGGTCCCGATCATGCCCGCACGCGTCGCGGCGCGGCATCCGGGAGACGGCCCGCCGCGAGCCCGGTGCGCGCGACGAGACCGTCGGTCGGCAGCGGGTCGCGCAGCACGTCGTCCGGACGGACCCGTGCCGGCTCAGGCCGACGCGGCGGCGGGTTCCGGGGCGGTGTCCGCCGGGTCACCGGTCGGGGTGGCGCGGGGGTCGACGGCGGCCGGCCGGGTCGCGGTCCCGGCCCACACCCAGGCGGCCGCGGCGGCGGTCAGCCCGGCGCCGAGCACGTGCAGTGACACCAGCAGCTCCGGGACCCCGAGGGCGTACTGGACCCCGCCGAGCGCGCCCTGGGCGAGGACGACCACGACGAGCACCCGGAAGCGGCGCTGCAGCGCCTGCGGGGCGGACACCGCGCGCAGCAGGAACCCGAGCCCGACCAGGGTCCCGAGGTAGAGGAACAGGGTGTCGACGTGCAGCTGCGCGAGCGCGGGGATCGGCACGTCCAGGCGCGGGGTCTCCGGGTCGCCGCCGTGCGGACCCGCCGCGGTGACCAGCGTCCCGGCGACGAGCAGCACCGCGAGCACCGCGGTGGAGAACAGCACCAGCCCGCGCCCGGCGGCGGGCACGGTGCGGGTCGCCGGGCCGTCGGCCTCGGTCGCCGCGCCGACGAACAGCACCGAGAACCAGACCAGCACCATCGAGGCGAGGAAGTGCAGCATCACCGTCCACCAGGCCAGACCGAGGAGCACCGTGATGCCGCCGATGACGGCCTGCGCGACGACGCCGAGCGGCATGGCCAGCGCGAGCGCGGTGAGGCGGCGCCTGCGGGGCCGGGTGAACAGGGCCCCGAGCAGCGCGGCGCCGGCGAACAGCACGACCAGGATCCCGAGCAGCCGGTTGGAGAACTCGATCCACATGTGCAGCGGCGCGATCTCGGCGTGGTCGACCGGGATCATGCTGCCCGGCTCGCACTGCGGCCAGGTCGAGCAGCCGAGCCCCGAGCCGGTGACCCGCACGACCGATCCGGTCACCCCGATCCCGATCTGGGCGACGAGGTTCGCGATCGTGAGCCGGCGCATCAGCACCGGCGGGGTGGAGGGCACGCGCGACGACAGCACACTACGCATCGTAGAAGATGGGTCTCAGGTCCAGCGCACCAGCCGCGACGCCGCCACCCCGGCGACGACGGCCCACCCGGTGAGCACCAGCAGGGGCCCGGCCGACGGGAACTCGCCCGCGCCGAGCGCCGACCGCAGCGCCTCGGCCAGCGCCCCGGACGGGAGCCACGGGGCGATCGCCGCCAGCGGTCCCGGCAGGTCCGCGACCGGCACCACGATCCCGCCCGCCAGCAGCAGCGCGAACCACACCAGGTTGGCGACGGCGAGCACGATCTCCGCCCGCAGCGTCCCGCCCAGCAGGATGCCCAGCGCCCCGAACGCGGCAGCGCCGAGCAGCACGGCCAGCGCGGCGCCGTCGAGCCGGGCCCCGGCCGGGGACCAGCCCAGCAGTGCGGCGAGTACGCCGAGCAGCACCACCTGGATCACGACGACGGCGGCGACCGCGGTCAGCCGCCCGCACACCAGCAGCCAGCGGGGCAGCGCCGTAGCGGCGAGCCTGCGCAGCGCGCCGTAGCGGCGGTCGAAGCCGAGCGCGATGGCCTGGCTGGTGAATGCCGAGCTCATCACGGCCAGCGCCAGCATGGCGGCGAACAGCCACGCCACCCGCGGCTCCGGGGCGGGCACCGCCGGGACGAGCGTGAGCCCGGCCAGCAGGGCCGCCGGGATAAGCAGGGTCAGCAGCACCTGTTCGGCGTTGCGCAGTGCGAGCCGGGTCTCCAGGCCGCCCTGGGCCCGCAGCATCGTCAGCGCACGTCCGCGGCCGGGCGCGGGGGTGAACATGCCGTCGGGGAACGGCGGGGCCGTCGGCGGGGTCCTCACGAGCGCAGCTCCCGTCCGGTGAGGTCGAGGAAGACGTCCTCCAGGCTGCGGCGCACGACCTGGACGTCGTCGGCGAGCACGCCCTGGTCGGCACACCACGAGGTGATGGCGGCGAGCGCGGCCGGGTCGATCCGGCCGCGGACCCGGTAGCGGCCGGGGGAGGTCTCGCAGCTGGCGTAGCCGGCGGGCAGCCGGGCGTCGAGACCGTCGACGTCCATCCCCGGCCGGGCCCGGAAGCGCAGCTCGGTCTGGTCGCCCGCGGTCAGCTGCGCCGGCGAGCCGTGCGCCACGACCCGGCCGTGGTCGATGATCACGACGTCGTCGGCGAGCTGTTCGGCCTCGTCCATCAGGTGGGTGGTGAGCAGCACCCCGACGCCGTCGCGGCGCAGCGCCCGCACCAGGTCCCACACCAGGTGGCGGGCCTGCGGGTCGAGACCGGCGGTCGGCTCGTCGAGGAACACCAGCTCCGGGCGCCCGACGACGGCGCAGGCCAGCGCCAGGCGCTGCTGCTCCCCGCCGGAGAGCCGCTTGTACGGCGTGCCCGCCCGCGGTCGAAGCCCGAGCACGTCGAGGAGCATGTCCACGTCGAGCGGGTGCGCGGCGCAGTCGGCGACCAGGTGCAGCATCTCCCCGGTCCGCACGGCCGGGTACGCGCCGCCGCCCTGCGGCATGACGCCCACGCGGGGGCGGACGGTCTCGTCGGCCGGGTCGTGGCCGAGTACCCGCACCCGCCCGGCCGAGGGCGCCCGGAAGCCGGTGCACACCTCGACGGTCGAGGACTTGCCGGCGCCGTTCGGGCCGAGCAGGGCGAGGACCTCGCCGCGGGCCAGGTCGAGGTCGATCCCGTCGACGGCGGTCGTGGTGCCGTAGCGCACGACGAGGCCGCGGATCTCCAGGGCGGCGCTCACCGGGCGGGCTCCGTGTCCGAGGCCGCGCGGGTCCCGGCGGGGGCGTCGCCCGGGGTGGCTGCGCCGTCGGCGTCGTCGGCGTCGTCGGCGTCGTCGGCGTCGTCGGGGCCGCCGGGGCCGTCGGCGGCCGCGTCGCCGGGGGCGCGGATCAGCCGCGCGACCACGTACAGCGCGAGGGCGTACATGACCGCGCCCGCGGTGATCGCCAGCGGCAGCTGGAATCCGCGGAAGAAGAAGTCGGCGCCGGTGGGCGGCACGACCAGGGCCAGCACCACCGACAGGAGCAGCAGGCCGCGGCGGTAGAACGGCATGGCCCGGGTGACGACCAGCGGCAGCAGGGCCCAGAACAGGTACCACGGGTGCACGACCGGGCCGAGCAGCACGACCGCGCCGAGCCCGAGACCGGTGCCGGTGACCGGGTCGACCGTGCCGCGCAGGCAGCCCAGCAGCAGGGCGACCACGATGACCACGATCGGCAGCACGAACAGGCTGCGCATCAGGCCCATCGTGGTGTCGAGGTGGTCACCGAGCCCGGCGAGCCTGCCGACCTGGCCGGCGAGCAGGCCGAGGTTGGTGCTGATCGACATGGGGGAGATGAGCGCGCTGGGCGCCGACAGCCCGCGCACCCAGTTGAAGCCCAGCCCGGTGGCGAGGCTGAAGAAGGTCAGCACCGCGGCGGCGATCGCGGACAGCCACGCGGTCGTCACGGCCCAGTCGACGAGCCTGCCGCCGCGCCTGCGGACCAGGTACACGCCGACGAACCCCAGTGCGAGCAGCGCGGGGAGCTTCACCGAGGCGGCGGCGACGATCAGCGCGGCGCCGGCGGTGATCCGCCACCAGGGCTGCACGGTGTCGTCGCGGCCGAGCATCACCCAGAGCCCGAGCAGCATCAGCGGCAGCATGATCGACTCGTTGTGGATGCCGCTGACCATGTGGAACAGCACCAGCGGGTTCGCCGCGCCGAGCCACAGGACCAGCCCGGCATCGAGGTCGAAGCGCGACGCGAGCCGCGGCAGCACCCACACCAGCAGGGCGACCCCGGCGAGCGCCAGCAGCCGGTGTTCGAGGATCCCGAGGACGACGTTGTCCCCGGACAGCGCGGTGATCCCGCGCCCCAGGCCGAGGAACAGCGGGCCGTAGGGCGCCGGGGTGTCGCGCCAGACCGTGGGGATGCCGCGGACCAGCGGGTCGTCGATGCCGAGCGCCTGCGCCGGGCCGATCGAGTACGGGTCGATCCCGCGGGCGAGCGTCGCGCTCTGGGCGAGGTAGCTGTAGATGTCCTTGGAGAACATCGGCGGCGCCAGGGCCAGCGGCACCCCCCACAGGATCGCGGTGCGGCCGAGCTCGCGACGCTCGGGCGCGGGGTGCCGCGCCCCGCGGGTGGTGAGCATCCGGGCGATCCACAGCCAGGCGGTGACCACCATCAGCAGGCCCGCGTAGGTGACGGCGATGGCCAGGGTGACGTTGCGCGCGGGCAGCCCGATCACGCGCAGCCCGTTCAGCGGGTTCGGCACCGGGAACGCCCCGGAACCCAGTGCGCTGATCCCCATCAGGAGCGCGCCGATCAGGCCGAGGATCCGCGCGATCCGGGCCTGCTCGCGCAGGCCGCGCCGGGCCCGGTGGCCGGTCGACGGCGGTGCGGCGGGGGGATCGGACGGCGCCGCACGCGTCGGGGGGTCGTCGCGCCCGGGCGGGGCGACCTCGGGCGTCACCATGGGAGAAGAGGCTAGTGGTGCCGCCGCGGGGGGTCCGGTACCGGCCCTCACCTGCGGGTGGAGTGAGCCCGGTCACCGCGGCGGGGGGCCTGTTTTGCCGTGCCGACCGATATACGCAACACTGGTGTTGTGAAAACGGACCGGACAGCGCCGCGGCGCCTCGACGACCCTGCCTGCGGGCACGGCGTCGCGGGCGACGCCGTGGTGCCCGCCGGATCCGGGACGGGTACCCGTGCCCTCGTGGCGCGGGTGCTCATGGAGCAGGGTCCGGTCACGGCCGCCGTCGTGGCGGCCGAGCTGGAGCTCACCGAGGCCGCCGTGCGCCGGCACCTCGACGCGCTGATCGTCGACGGCGAGGCGGAGGCCCGGGCCCCGGCCCGGTCCGCCCGGCCGCGGGGCCGGGGTCGTCCGGCCCGGGAGTACCTGCTCACCGACACGGGCCGGGTCCGGTTCGGGCACGGGTACGACGACCTGGCCACCCAGGCTCTGCGCTTCCTCGCCGACACGGCGGGGGAGGAGGCGGTCGACGCCTTCGCCCGGCACCGGGTGCGCGAGCTGCTCGGGTCCGACCTCGACGCGGTGACCGCTCCGGCGGAGCCCGCGGAGCGGGTCGAGGCGCTCGCCCGGGTGCTCAGCGCCCGCGGCTACGCCGCACAGACCCGGCGCGGCGGGTTCGGGGTGCAGCTGTGCCAGCACCACTGCCCGGTCGCCCACGTGGCCACCGAGTTCCCGGAGCTCTGCGAGGCCGAGACGCGTGCCTTCGCCGATCTGCTGGGCACGCACGTGCAGCGGTTGGCCACGATCGCCCGCGGCGACGCCGCGTGCACCACACACGTGCCGCTCGAGGATCCCGAACTCCTCGCGCGGGTACGGGACAGGGGAGCCGCGGGTACCGCGCAGCTCCCACCACCACGGTCCCCGAAAGGGAGGCAGTCCTTATGACGACCACTCCTGATGTGCGCACCGAGCTCACGCAGGAGGAGACGATCGCGGCGCTCGGCCGGTACGACTTCGGCTGGGCCGACTCCGACGAGGCGGGCTCCATCGCGAAGCGTGGCCTGTCCTCCGAGGTCGTCGCCGACATCTCCCGCCTGAAGAACGAGCCCGAGTGGATGCTGGAGTTCCGGCAGAAGGCGCTCGACATCTTCGGCAAGAAGCCGATGCCGCGCTGGGGCTCCGACCTGTCCGGGATCGACTTCGACAACATCAAGTACTTCGTGCGCTCCTCGGAGAAGCAGGCCGCCACCTGGGAGGACCTGCCCGAGGACATCAAGAACACCTACGACAAGCTGGGGATCCCCGAGGCCGAGAAGGCCCGCCTGGTCTCCGGTGTCGCCGCGCAGTACGAGTCCGAGGTCGTCTACCACTCGATCCGCGAGGACCTCGAGCAGCAGGGCGTCATCTTCCTGGACACCGACACCGCGCTGAAGGAGCACCCGGAGCTGTTCCGGGAGTACTTCGGCTCGGTCATCCCGTCCGGTGACAACAAGTTCTCCGCCCTGAACTCCGCGGTCTGGTCCGGCGGCTCGTTCATCTACGTCCCGCCGGGTGTGCACGTCGACATCCCGCTGCAGGCCTACTTCCGGATCAACACCGAGAACATGGGCCAGTTCGAGCGGACGCTGATCATCGTCGACGAGGGTGCCTACGTGCACTACGTCGAGGGCTGTACCGCGCCGATCTACAAGACCGACTCGCTGCACTCGGCCGTCGTCGAGATCGTGGTCAAGAAGGGCGGCCGCTGCCGCTACACCACGATCCAGAACTGGTCGAACAACGTCTACAACCTGGTCACCAAGCGCGCCAAGGCCGAGGAGGGCGCGACCATGGAGTGGGTCGACGGCAACCTCGGCTCCAAGGTGACCATGAAGTACCCGGCCGTGTGGCTGATGGGCGAGCACGCCAAGGGCGAGGTCCTCTCGATCGCGTTCGCGGGCGAGGGCCAGCACCAGGACGCCGGCGCCAAGATGGTCCACCTCGCGCCCAACACCTCCTCGACGATCGTGTCGAAGTCGGTGGCGCGTGGCGGCGGCCGTACGTCCTACCGCGGCCTGATCCAGGTCAACCCGCGCGCACGCAACTCCCGGTCCACGGTGAAGTGCGACGCGCTGCTGGTCGACACGATCTCCCGCTCCGACACCTACCCCTACGTCGACATCCGCAACGACGACGTGTCGATGGGGCACGAGGCCACCGTCTCCAAGGTCTCCGACGACCAGCTCTTCTACCTGATGAGCCGCGGTCTGACCGAGGACGAGGCCATGGCCATGGTCGTGCGCGGGTTCGTCGAGCCCATCGCGCGCGAGCTGCCGATGGAGTACGCGCTGGAGCTGAACCGGCTGATCGAGCTGCAGATGGAGGGTTCCGTCGGATGACGACGAGTGACGTTGCCGGCCTCGCGCCCGAGCTGGAGGGCGCCAAGGAGGGGCAGGGCGAGGTCCCGATCGCCTCGGCCGGTGAGCGCTTCCAGTCCTTCGACGTGGAGGCGTTCGAGGTCCCCGGGGGCCGCGAGGAGAACTGGCGGTTCACCCCGCTGCGGCGCC
Organism: Pseudonocardia sp. Ae717_Ps2; assembly: GCF_001932475.1. Classification (NCBI taxonomy): domain Bacteria; kingdom Bacillati; phylum Actinomycetota; class Actinomycetes; order Pseudonocardiales; family Pseudonocardiaceae; genus Pseudonocardia; species Pseudonocardia sp. Ae717_Ps2. Next base: position 2,974,329 of record NZ_MCIS01000001.1, on the reverse strand, counting down.
TCAAGGGCCTGCACGACGGGTCGGCCGACCTGCAGGGCTCGCCCGTGGTCACGGTCACCGAGGCCGCGGGGGTCACGGTGGAGACCGTCGGCCGCGACGACGCCCGTCTCGGTGAGGGCGGCACGCCCTTCGACCGGGTCGCCGCCGCCGCGTGGTCCGGCTTCGCCGAGGCCACCGTGGTGACCCTGGACGGCGAGAAGGTGGAGCCGGTCACGATCACCGTGGAGGGCCCCGGCGAGGGAGTCTCCGCGGCCGGCCACCTGCACATCCGCACCACCCCGCACACGCAGGCGACGGTCGTCGTCGTGCACCGGGGCTCGGGCGTGCTGGCCGACAACACCGAGGTCGTGCTCGCCGACGGCTCGCACCTGACCCTGGTCGTCACCGAGGAGTGGGCCGACGACGCCGTGCACGTGGGCGCCGAGCACTACTCGGTCGGCCGCGACGCCACGCTGCGCGGGACGACCGTGCAGCTCGGCGGCGACCTGGTCCGGGTCTCCTCGACCGTGCGCTACGCCGGCCCCGGCGGCGACGCGGAGCTCCTCGGGCTCGGGTTCACCGACGCCGGCCAGCACCTGGAGCAGCGGCTGCTGGTGGACCATGCGGTGCCGAACTGCAAGTCCAACGTGCTCTACAAGAACGCGCTGCAGAGCCTCACGAAGGACTCCTCGCACGTGGTGTGGATCGGCGACGTGCTGATCCGGGCCGCCGCGGAGAACACCGAGACCTTCGAGTTCAACCGGAACCTGGTGCTCACCGAGCACTGCCGCGCCGACTCCGTGCCCAACCTGGAGATCGAGACCGGCGAGATCGTGAGCGCCGGCCACGCCAGCGCGACCGGCCGGTTCGACGACGAGCAGCTGTTCTACCTGCGCAGCCGCGGCATCCCCGAGGACCAGGCCCGCCGCCTCGTCGTCCGCGGGTTCTTCGGCGAGGTCCTCAACAAGATCACGCTGCCGGAGCTCAAGGAGCGACTGGAAGCGGCCGTCGAGGCCGAGCTCGCCCTGACCGGCGTCTGATCCCACACCCTTCCCGAATACGGAGCGACCACCACAGATGTCCACTCTGGAGATCAAGGACCTGCACGCCTCGGTCGAGACGGCCGAGGACGGTCCCAAGGAGATCCTGCGCGGCGTGAACCTCACCGTCCGCGCGGGCGAGACGCACGCGATCATGGGGCCGAACGGCTCCGGCAAGTCCACGCTGGCCTACGCCATCGCCGGGCACCCGAAGTACACCGTCACCGGCGGCGAGGTGCTCCTCGACGGCGAGAACGTCCTGGAGATGTCGGTCGACGAGCGGGCGCGCGCCGGGCTGTTCCTGGCGATGCAGTACCCCGTCGAGGTCCCGGGCGTGTCGATGGCGAACTTCCTGCGCTCGGCGGCCACCGCCACCCGCGGCGAGGCGCCGAAGCTGCGGACCTGGGTCAAGGAGGTCAAGGAGGCCATGGCCGGCCTCGACATCTCCCCGGAGTTCGCCGACCGCTCGGTCAACGAGGGCTTCTCCGGCGGTGAGAAGAAGCGCCACGAGGTGCTCCAGCTCGAGCTGCTGAAGCCGAAGTTCGCCGTGCTCGACGAGACCGACTCCGGCCTCGACGTCGACGCCCTGCGCGTCGTGTCCGAGGGCGTGAACCGGTACCGCTCCGGCGGCGAGACCGGCGTCCTGCTGATCACGCACTACACGCGGATCCTGAACCACATCAAGCCGGACCGCGTGCACGTGTTCGCCGGCGGCCGCGTCGTCGAGTCCGGCGGCCCGGAGCTGGCCGACGAGCTCGAGAAGAACGGCTACGTCCGGTTCACCCAGGCCGACAAGGCAGCGGTCTGACATGACCCTCACCCACGGAACCGGGACCACGGCCGGCCTGGACGCCGACGCCGTGGCCCGGATCCGGGCGGACTTCCCGATCCTCGCGCGCACCGTGCGCGAGGAGAAGCCGCTGGTCTACCTCGACTCCGGCGCGACCTCCCAGCGGCCGCGCCAGGTGCTCGACGCCGAGCGCACGTTCCTGGAGCGGCACAACGCTGCTGTCCACCGGGGCGCGCACCAGCTCGCCGAGGAGGCCACCGACGCCTACGAGTCCGCCCGGGCACGCATCGCGGCGTTCGTCGGTGCGAACGACGACGAGGTCGTGTTCGTCAAGAACGCGACCGAGGGCGTCAACCTGGTCGCCTACGGCCTCGGCAACGCCTCGGTCCGGACCGGGCTCGACGCCGCCTCCGAGCGGTTCGCGCTCGGCCCCGGTGACGAGATCGTGGTGACCGAGCTGGAGCACCACGCGAACCTCATCCCGTGGCAGGAGCTGTGCCGGCGGACCGGCGCGACCCTGCGCTGGTACTCGGTCACCGACGACGGCCGGATCGACCTCGACTCGCTCGAGCTGACCGACCGGACGCGGGTCGTGGCCTTCACCCACCAGTCGAACGTGACCGGTGCCGTCGCGCCGGTCGCACAGCTGGTGGCCCGCGCCGCCGCGGTCGGGGCACTCACCGTGCTCGACGCCTGCCAGTCGGTGCCGCACATGCCGGTCGACCTGCACCGGCTCGGGGTGGACTTCGCGGTCTTCTCCGGGCACAAGATGCTCGGGCCGTCCGGGGTCGGCGTCCTCTACGGCCGCCGGGAGCTGCTGGAGGCGCTCCCGCCGTTCCTCACGGGTGGCTCGATGATCGAGACCGTCCGGATGGAGGGCGCGACCTACGCCCCGCCCCCGCAGCGGTTCGAGGCCGGGGTGCCGATGACGTCGCAGGCCGTCGGCCTCGGCGCCGCGGTCGACTACCTCGAGGCGATCGGGATGGACGCCGTCGCCGCGCACGAGGCGTCGCTGACCGCGGCCGCCCTCGAGCAGCTGTCGGCGATCGACGGGCTGCGCATCGTCGGTCCGGCCACGCCCGGCGAGCGCGGGGGAGCGGTGTCGTTCGTCGTGGACGGCATCCACGCCCACGACCTGTCCCAGGTGCTCGACGACGCCGGCGTCGCCATCCGCGTGGGTCACCACTGCGCGTGGCCGCTGCACCGGCGTTTCGGCATCGTGGCCAGCGCCCGCGCGTCGTTCGCGGTGTACAACACGCTCGACGAGGTCACCGCGCTGGCCGACGGGGTGCGCGCCGCCCAGACGTTCTTCGGGACGGTGTGACGTGCAGCTGCAGCAGATGTACCAGGAGATCATCCTGGACCACTACCGCGACCCGCACGGGTCCGGGCTGCGCGAGCCCTACGACGCCGAGACCCACCACGTGAACCCCACCTGCGGGGACGAGGTCACGCTGCGGGTCAAGGTCGACGACGGTCCCGAGGGTGCCGTGGTCACCGACGTCTCCTACGAGACGCTGGGCTGCTCGATCAGCCAGGCCTCGGTGTCGGTGCTGCACGACCTGGTCGCCGGGAAGTCGGTCGGCGAGGCGTGGAAGATCATGGCCTCGTTCCAGGAGATGGCCCAGGGACGCGGCAAGGTCGAGCCCGACGAGGACGTCATCGGCGACGGCGTGGCCTTCGCCGGCGTCGCCAAGTACCCGGCGCGGGTCAAGTGTGCTCTCCTGGGCTGGATGGCATTCAAGGACGCGGTGAGCCGCACCGACGCCAGCATCGAGAACTCCGAGGGGAGTCCGGCATGAGCGAGACCACCGAACAGAGCACCTCCGAGGACGTGGTGCGCGGGGCGGCGGGCATGCCCGAGCCGCCCGCCCGGGCCGACGCCGGTGACGGCGCGACCCTGGAGGCCCTGGAGGAGGCGATGAAGGACGTCGTCGACCCCGAGCTGGGCATCAACGTCGTCGACCTCGGCCTCGTCTACGGCATCGACCGGGACGGCGGTACCGCAGTCATCGACATGACGCTGACCTCGGCGGCCTGCCCGCTGACCGACGTGATCGAGGAGCAGACCCGCTCCGCGCTCACCGCCGGTCCCGACGGCGGCCTCGTCGACGACGTCCGGATCAACTGGGTCTGGATGCCGCCGTGGGGCCCGGAGAAGATCACCGAGGACGGCCGCGAGCAGCTGCGCGCCCTCGGCTTCCGGGTCTGAGGACCCGTACCGACCCGACGGGCCGGATCCCCGACATCCGGGGGTCCGGCCCGTCGTCGTCTCACGGGAAGTAGACCTCCCGCAGCCGGCCCTCGAGCCCGGCGACGCCGCCGGTGTCGATGCCGAAGTGCGTCTCCAGCGCGTCCCGGACCCGGGCGGGGGAGGCGAGGTCGTGCCGCTGCGCGGCGCGGTCGGCGGTGCGCACGGTGAGCCGGGTCCCGTCCAGGGTGGTCCGGCGTTCCGGGGTGGTGCGCGCGGCGACGAGCCCGGTCCGGAAGTGCGACCCCGGGTGGTGGGTCAGGTACCAGGAGCCCATCGCGAAGTCGATGTCCGGTGCGGGGGCCAGGTCGAAGGTGTACTGGTCGGCCCAGCCACCGTCGCCGCCGCGCCGCTGCAGGACCCAGCTGCCGTGGTCGCCGCGGGCGTAGCGGTAGGTAGCCTGCGGGGTCGGCTGCTCCAGCCCGGCGACGAGCCGCAGCGCGGTGGTCGGCACCGTCGAGCCGAACCCGGCGTCGACGGTGAAGCGGCCCTCCACGGTGTCGACGAGGGTCAGCCGGTGGGTGCGCTCGGTCGGCGGGTCCTCGGCGGCCAGGCCCAGCCGGACCCGCCCGACCAGCGGGGTCACCCGCAGACCGAGGTCGGCCAGGGCGTCGTGCAGCAGCCGGTTGTGCTCGAAGCACCAGCCGCCGCGCCGCCCGTGCACCAGCTTGGCCGCGACACCGTCGGCGGTGGTCGGCGGTTCGACCCCGGTGAACGGGTCGAGGTTCTCGAACGGGATGGTCGCGACGTGCGCGGTCACGAGCCGGTCGAGCAGCGCCCGGTCCGGTGTCGCCCGGTCGACCCCGATGAGGTCGAGGTAGGCGGCGACCGAGGTGGTCACCGTGCTCGTCGTGCTGCCCGTCGTGCTCGTCATGGTGATCGAGGCTGTCACCTCGACCCGGGTTCAGGTCAACTGAATCGACCGGGTCGACCGGGTCGACACGGTCAGCGTTCGCGGGCCCCGCGCAGCGCCCAGGCCCGCAGGTGGGAGTAGCCGCGCGTGTGCAGGGTCGCGATCCGCCGCAGGTCGAAGCGCGGGTCGTCGCGCAGCGCGTCGTACATCTCCTTGTCGACGAGCACCGTGTCCGGGCGCGCCTCGGAGGTGAGCCGGGCCGCGACGTTGACGACCTCGCCGTAGACGTCGCCGTAGCGGGCGAGCACCATGCCGTGCGCGAGCCCGATCCGCAGCAGGGGCAGCGACGGCTCGGTCCGGACCCGGTCCCGCAGGCCGAGCGCGATGGCCGCCGCGTCGGCGGGGTGCTCGGTCACGAAGAGCACCTCGTCGCCGACGGTCTTGATCACCCGGCCCCGGCCGTTCGCGATGACCTCGTTGGTCACGGCCCCGAAACGTTCGATCATCTCGCTGAGCTCGTCCATGCTGCGACGGCGGGTGGTGCGGGTGAACCCGACCATGTCGGCGAACCCGACCGACAGCGGCCAGGTGTCGGCGACGATGTCGGCGACGTCGCGGCGCTGCACCCCGGCGACCCAGCGCGACGCCGTCGCCGCGAGGTGGCGCCGCCACACGTAGGACTGCAGCGCCTCCAGGTCGGGGATCACCTCGGCGGCGAGCCGCGCCGCGTCGCGCGGGGTCAGCTCCCCGAGGTGCGCGGCGGCGACCTGGGCGAGCATCCCGATCTGCCACTCGGCGAGCCGGGACATCGACTGCGCGAGCGCCCGGGCGACGGCCTCGCGGGCGACCGTCTCGGGCAGCCACTCCCGGCTCAGCCGGGTGACCATCCGGGCGGCCTCGAGGTCGGCCCGGGTGTAGACGCGGTCACCCGGCTCGGAGTCGGTGAACCCCAGCGCCCGCCAGAGCCGCCCCGACTCCTCCGGGTCGAGCCCCGCGGCCTCCACCAGCTCGTCGCGGGTGAACTCGCGGGGCACGCCCAGGATGAGCTCGTCCAGCGCCCCGTCGTCGACCTCGCTCCAGTCGATCGAGGCGGGATCGGGCAGGGGGCGGGACGACCCGGGCTCGGACCTCACGCGATCACGTGGTGTGCACGACGAGCACGTCCACGCCGGCACGGCGGGTCGCGTCGGCGGGCACCGAGCCGAGCAGCCGCCCGGAGAACGTGTTCAGACCGCGGTTGCCGACCACGAGGAGGTCGGCGCGGTGCTCCTTGACGGCCTTGCGGAGCACGTCCACCGGGGCGCCGTCCTCGGCGAAGGTCGAGACGTCCTTCGCGCCGACGGCGGCGGCCCGGTCGGCGGCCTCGCGCAGCGCCTCCTCGGCGGGGGTCCAGCCGGTGACGAGGAAGGCCTCGTCCTTCAGCGCGTCCTCCGCGACCGAGGTGTCCTCGCGGCTGGCCGGGGTGTAGGCGGAGACGATGACCAGCTTCGCGCCGCTGTCGGCGGCCACCCCGGCGGCGCGCTCGACGGCCAGGAACGACGTCGCCGAGCCGTCGGTGCCGACGACGATGGTCTGGTATGCGGACACAGGTGCCTCCCGGGGGAACGGTCGCGCGTCGCCGGGCATGCGGCCGGCGTCACCGCGTGCGACGACGTTACTACGTTGTATCCGATCAACTTGTCCCGAGTCCCTCCCGTCATCGCCCGTTCGGGTGGAATGCTGCAGCTGATCGCAGCATGCGCGTACGCACGGCCGGCGGAGCGGCCCGGAACACCCCGGCCATTCCGGCGAGGGTGCCGGTCAGGTCGTCGCGGCCGGTGAGGAACGCGCGTCCGCTGCGCCCGGCGAAGAACGCGTCGAAGAAGTCCGGCACGAGGTGCGGCGGCATCTCCAGCACGGTGCGCAGCCCGTGCCGGCGCAGCCGGTGCACCGCGCGGGCCGACCGGGGCCAGAGCAGCCGCCGGGCCGCCGTCGTCGCGGCGGCGGGATCGTGCGGCAGGTGCCGGGCCAGCTCCGCGGCCAGCCGGGGGGCCAGCCCGAGCGCGGGGGCGACGCTGAACCCGGTGGCCGGGTGCACCAGCGGGGTCGCCGCCCCGAACCCGACGGGGTGCCGCGGACCGCGCGGGGTGTCGACCGGGAAGCGCACCCGCTCGACGGGGGCGCCGTCGGGCACGGTGACGCCGGCCCCCGCGAGCCGGGCCGCGAGCCGGTCGCGCAGCTCGGGCAGCGGCAGCCCCGGCCGTCGCGCGAGGGAGGTCTCCTCCAGCAGGACGGTGCCGTCGCCGTAGGGGACGGCGTAGAGGAACGTCGGCCAGTCCGTCCACCCGGGCCGGTGCGGGCCGGGGGAGCGCCAGTCCATGAAGACGGCCTCGCCGGGCCGCACCACCGGTGCGGCCGCCCGCTCGTCGACGACGACCCCCCAGGCGGTCTGCTCGGTCCCGCCCGCCGGGCCGGGGCGCAGCCGCGACGGCGCCCCCGTCGCGTCGACGACCAGTGCCGCGTCGACGACCTGCGTCGCGTCGTCCCCCGGTGCTGTGTCGCTGCCTCCGCCTCCGCTGCCGCTGCTGCTGCTGCTGCTGCCGCTGCCGTCGCCGCTGGTGCCGTCGGCGTCGGTGCCGCTGCTCCCGCCGTCACCGCCCCGGTCGCCCGGGACGTGCAGCCGCACCCGGTACCGGTGGCCGTCGGGCCGGACGTCGTCGGCGGCGGCGCGGCCGGGCAGCACCGTGACCCCGGCGAGCCGGGCGTCGAGGTGGGCGCGCAGCCCGGCGGTGTCCAGCACCGCGTACGGGCCCAGCGCGCGCCTGCCGCCGCCGGGCAGCACGGCCACCGCCGCCGGCCGGGCCGCGACCGTCGTGGCCGGCAGGTGCGGCGGCAGCTCCTCGGGCCACGCGCAGTAGGTCGCCGTCCACGCCCGCTCCGGGGCGGGATCGGCGAGCACGGTGCGCAGCCCGGCCTCCGCGCACGCCGCGGCGAGTGCACGCCCGGCCGGCCCGCCGCCGAGCACCAGCACGTCGGCCACCGTCGGCCCGGAGGCACCCGAGGGCTGCGCTGTCGTGCCCGAGGGCTGCGGCGCCGCGGCCCCGCCGGCCGTCCCGGTCACCGCGGGTCCTGCCGGTGCCGCCCGGCGGACAGGCTGCCGCCGTCGATCCGCAGGGTGGCGCCGGTGACCCAGGACGCGGCGTCGGAGACGAGGAACGCGACCGCCTCGGCGACGTCCGCCGGCTCCCCGATGCGCCCCAGCGGGTAACCCGCCACGACCGACGCCTCGTCCCGGGCGTAGAGCGCCTCGGCGAACCGCGTCCGCACCACGGCGGGGGCGACGGCGTTGACCCGGATGTCGGGGCCGAGCTGGCCCGCCAGCTCCTCGGTCAGGGTGAGCAGCGCCGCCTTCGACGCCCCGTAGGCGCCGATGACGCCGGTGGCGCGCAGCGCCGCGACCGAGGCGACGTTGACGACCGCGCCGCCGTGCGCGCCCATCCAGACCCGGTGCGCCTGCTGGACGAACCCGAGCGCGGCGACGACGTTGACGTCGAGGATCTTGCGGACGGCATCGAGGTCGGCCTCGACCAGCGGCCCGTGCTGGGGGTTGATCCCGGCGTTGTTGACCAGCACGTCCAGCGAGCCGAACGCCGCCACCGTGGCCTCCGCCGCGGCGGCCCGGTGCGCCGCGTCCCCGGCGTTGCCGGCGACGGCCAGCACCCGGCCGGCGTCGACACCCGCGGCTGCCGCGAGACCGGCCGCCGCCGCGTCGAGCTCGGGGGCGTGCCGCCCGGTGATCGTCACCGACGCGCCGCGCGCCAGCAGCGCGGCCGCGACGCCGTGGCCGATGCCCCGTGAGGCGCCGGTGACCAGTGCCGCCCGACCGGCCAGGGAGGTGAGATCGGTCATGGGGAACGACCCTACGTGGGAAACACCGTGGACCCGGCCGGTAGGCTGGCCGCGTGATCCTGATCGAGTAGACCGGCTCCCGGGCACAGGTGTGCCCGCATCCGGTCCTCTCAGCGTCACTCCTCGTCCTCCGTCTGGAGCTCTTTCACGTGATCACCACGACCGACCTCGAACTGCGTGCCGGGTCCCGCATCCTGCTCTCCGGTGCGACCCTGCGCGTGCAGCCCGGCGACCGGATCGGTCTGGTCGGGCGCAACGGCGCGGGCAAGACCACCTCGATGCGGGTGCTGGCCGGTGAGGGCGAGCCGTACTCAGGGCAGCGGACCGCGAACTCCCCGGTCGGCTACCTGCCGCAGGACCCGCGCGAGGGCGACCTGTCGGTGACGGCGAAGGACCGGGTGCTCTCGGCCCGCGGCCTGGACGTGCTGCTCGCGAAGATGGAGAAGGCGCAGACGGCGATGGCCGAGCTGGCCGACCCGGCCGCGAACGACAAGGCGATCCGCGAGTACGGCCGGCTCGAGGAGCGGTTCTCCGCCCTCGGCGGCTACGCCGCGGAGTCCGAGGCCGCGCGGATCTGCACCCACCTGGGACTGCCCGAGCGGGTGCTCGCCCAGCCGATGCGGACGCTGTCGGGCGGTCAGCGTCGGCGCGTGGAGCTTGCCCGGATCCTGTTCGCGGCCTCCGACGGCGGGTCGCAGTCGGCGACCACGCTGCTGCTCGACGAGCCCACCAACCACCTCGACGCCGACTCGATCACCTGGCTGCGCGGGTTCCTGCAGTCGCACGAGGGCGGGCTCGTCGTGATCAGCCACGACACCGAGCTGCTGGCCGCGGTCGTGAACAAGGTGTGGTTCCTCGACGCCACCCGCGGCGAGGCGGACCAGTACAACATGGACTGGAAGCGGTACCTGGAGGCGCGCGCCACCGACGAGAAGCGTCGTCGCCGCGAGCGGGCCAACGCCGAGAAGAAGGCGTCCGCACTGCACGTGCAGGCCGCGAAGATGGGTGCGAAGGCCACCAAGGCCGTCGCGGCGAAGAACATGGCCCGCCGCGCCGACGCACTGCTCGCCGGCCTGGACGACGAGCGTCAGGCCGACCGCGTCGCGCACATCCGGTTCCCGACCCCGGCGCCCTGCGGGCGGACCCCGCTCACCGCGGAGAACCTGTCCAAGGCCTACGGGTCGCTGGAGGTCTTCACCGGGGTGGATCTCGCGGTGGACCGCGGGTCGAAGGTCGTGGTGCTGGGCTTCAACGGCGCCGGGAAGACGACGCTGCTGCGGATCCTGGCCGGCACCGAGGAGTCCGACTCGGGCGGTGTCGTCCCCGGCCACGGGCTGCGCCGGGGCTACTTCGCCCAGGAGCACGACACACTCGACATGGACGCCTCGGTCTGGGACAACATCCGCCACGCCAGCCCGGACGCCCCCGAGCAGCAGCTGCGGACCCTGCTCGGGTCGTTCATGTTCTCCGGGGAGCAGCTCGAGCAGCCCGCCGGGACGCTGTCCGGCGGTGAGCGGACCCGGCTCGCCCTGGCCGGGCTGGTGTCCTCGGCGGCGAACGTGCTGCTGCTCGACGAGCCGACCAACAACCTGGATCCGGCCAGCCGCGAGCAGGTGCTCGACGCGCTGCGCCGCTTCGAGGGGGCCGTCGTGCTCGTCACCCACGACCCGGGCGCGGTCGAGGCGCTGGAGCCGGACCGGGTGATCGTGCTGCCCGACGGCACCGAGGACCACTGGTCGGCCGACTACCTGGAACTGGTCCAGCTCGCCTGACCGGTCACCGCACGCCGCGGTGATCACCCGACCGGACCACCACGATCATCGGACGTGTCCGGCACGTGTCGCGGGCGGCCGCGGCGACCTCCTCGGCCGGTCCCGACGGGTGGTTCGTTGCGCCACCCGACGGACGGCGCCGTCGAACGGTGCTCGCGGTGCTGAGCCGTTCGGGGTAACCGTTCGCCGATCGCGTTTTCCGCGATCTGGTCATAAATCGTCAACTGGATCATCATGACCTGATCGTCGCGGCTGATGCGGCGATCCGCGGGGGCATCCGCGGAGGGGATGAGGAGGGCCGATGGCCGAGCTGAAGAAGGGCGCCCGGATCACCGGGACGCAGCGGGGCAAACTCGCCGCCGACCTGAAGAAGAAGTACGAGAAGGGCGCCAGCATCCGTTCGCTGGCCGAGCAGACCGGGCGGTCGTACGGATTCGTCCACCGGGTCCTGTCCGAGACGGGTGTGACGCTGCGCGGGCGCGGCGGCGCCACCCGCACCAAGAAGAAGTAGCTCTCTCGTCGGCGCCGCCGACCGGGTCGAGGAACGGGCCCGGGGCGGCGTCGTCGTGTGTCCGGGGTCGGTCGTGTGCCCGGGCCCCGGGCCGCCGGGCGCGTGATCGCCGCGCCCGCCCGCCGTGCGCGCCGTAACGTGAACCCTCGCCGTCCACCACCGGCGAAGGGGAACACCGTTGGATCGCCCGCTCACCCTGATGCGCGGGGTCATCCGGGGGGCGGACTCGACGTCCATCCGCCGTGGCTCCATCGCGCGGGGCACCTGGCCCCGGATCTGGGGCTTCGTCCGGCCCTACCGCCGCTGGCTGTTGTCCTACCTGGCCCTGACCACCGTCACCGCGGTGATCGGGGTCGCCACGCCGGTGCTGGCCGGCCGCGTGGTCAACACGATCGTCGCGGCGAACGACCTGCCCGACGCCGCCCGCGTCGTGATGGTGATCGCCGGGGCGATCGCCGGGATGGCCGTCCTGGAGGCGGTGGTCGGGCTCACCGGACGCTGGTTCTCCGCGCGGCTCGGTGAGGGCCTGATCGAGGACCTGCGGGTGGCGGTGTTCCGCCACGTCCAGTCGATGCCGCTGGCGTTCTTCTCCCGCACCCGGACCGGGGCGCTGGTCAGCAGGCTCAACAACGACGTGATCGGCGCCCAGACCGCCATCACCGGCACCCTGTCCACCGTGCTGTCCAACAGCATCCAGCTCGTGCTGGCCGTCGCGGTCATGATCGGGCTGGCCTGGCAGGTCACCGTCCTGGCGATGCTGCTGCTGCCGGTGTTCGTGCTCCCGGCCCGGCGGATGGGGACCTGGCTCGCCGAGCTGCGCCGCGAGGCCGCCGAGCTCAACGCCACCATGGGCAACCAGATGACCGAGCGGTTCTCCGCACCCGGCGCCACGCTGGTGAAGCTGTTCGGCGACCCCGACTCCGAGGCCGCCGTCTTCCGCGGCCAGGTGTCGCGGGTGCGCGACATCGGTGTCCGGTCGGCGATGGTGTCGCGGCTGTTCGTCACCGCGCTCCAGCTGGTGTCCGCGCTGGCCCAGGCCATGATCTACGGTCTCGGCGGCTACCTCGCGGTGACCGGGTCGATTCCGGCGGGCACGGTCGTCGCGCTCGGGCTGCTGCTGAGCAGGCTCTACACCCCGATGACGGCGCTGGCCAACGCCCGCGTCGACGTCATGACCGCGTTGGTCGCCTTCGAGCGGGTCTTCGAGGTGCTGGACCTGCGCCCGATGCTGACCGAGCGGCCCGATCCGGCCCCGCTGCCCGACGGCCCCGTCGACGTGGCCCTGCGCGGGGTCCGGTTCACCTACCCCAGCGCCACGGACGTCTCCCTGGCCTCGCTGGAGGAGGTCGCGGTGCTCGACCAGCGGGTCAATGCCGAGGTGCTGCACGGCGTCGACCTGCAGGTCCACGGTGGTGGCCTGCTGGCCCTGGTCGGGTCGTCCGGGGCCGGGAAGTCGACGCTGGCCTCGCTGGTCCCCCGGCTCTACGACGTCGACTCCGGCTCGGTGGAGCTGTCCGGGGTGGACGTGCGGGACCTGTCGTTCGCCACGCTGCGCGGTGCCGTCGGCATGGTCACCCAGGACGGGCACCTGTTCCACGACACCATCGCCGGGAACCTGCGCTACGCCGCACCCGCCGCCACCGACGACGAGATGGTCGACGCGTTGCGGCGCGCCCGGCTCGGCGACCTGCTCGACACGCTGCCCGACGGCCTCGACACGGTGGTGGGGGAGCGCGGCTACCGGCTCTCCGGCGGCGAGCGCCAGCGCCTGACCATCGCCCGGCTGCTGCTGGCCCGCCCGCGGGTGGTGATCCTCGACGAGGCCACCGCCCACCTCGACTCCGAGTCCGAGGCCGCGGTGCAGGAGGCACTGGCCGAGGCGCTGGTCGGGCGGACCGCGATCGTCATCGCGCACCGGCTGTCCACCGTGCGGGCGGCGGACCGGATCGCGGTGCTGGAGGGCGGTCGGGTCGTCGAGTCCGGCACCCACGACGAGCTGCTGGCCGCCGACGGCCGCTACGCCACCCTCTACCGCACCCAGTTCCTCCCGGCCGCGACCGCGAGCTGAACGGCCCGCGGGGACGGGACTCAGGTCCGCCCGGCCAGCGGGTCCGCCACCTCGGCGTCGGGCTCGGCGACCGCGGCGACCGCGGCGAACAGCAGCGCGACGCCGACCGCGCCGGGGTCCGGTGCGCCCTTCGCGCGCTCCCCGACGTAGGACGCGCGGCCGTGCCGGGCCGCGAGCTCCGCGGTCCGTTCGGCGCCGTCGAGGGCCGCGGCCGCCGCCGCGGCGAACCCCGCACGGTCCAGCGCGGTCACGGCGGGGGCGAGCGCGTCGACCATCGTCCGGTCGCCCACCTCGGCCTCGCCGACCCGCTGGATCGCGGTCAGCCCGGCCCGGGCGCCCGCGGCGAACGCGGCCGCGTCGGCCGAGCCGTAGGACAGCGCGCGGGCGATCTCGGAGAACAGCAGGCCCAGCAGCGGGCCGCTGGTGCCGCCGACCTCGTCGAGGAAGACCTCGCCGAGCGCGCCGAAACCGCGCTGCGGACCGCGCTCCGCGAGCGCGACGGCCAGCCGGACCCCGGCACGCAGGTTGTCGCCGTAGTCGCCGTCGCCCGAGTGCTGGTCGAGGTCGGTGAGCGCGCCGTGGCCGTCCTCGACGGCCCGGGCGAACCGGGCCAGCACGGCGTCCTGGTCGATCCGCTGGCCCGTCATGAGGTCTCCGTCCGGGGGAAGGCGGCCGTCCGGGCGGGGGCGGACCACAGGTCCGTCCACTCCGGGCGCATCCGGGTCAGGGTCAGGGAGAAGCCGGCCATGTCCAGGGCGGGCACGAAGGTGCCGACGAGCAGACCCACCCGCTCCAGCCCGCGTGCCTCCAGCGCGACGGCGGCCAGCTCGGCGAGCACGTACAGCTCCAGCAGCGCCGTGCCCCCCATGCCGTTCACGACCAGGACGACCTGGTCGGGGCCCGCGGGCAGGCCGGCGACGATCTCGTCGAGCATCCGGTCGACGAGCTCCTCGGTGGGCGGCCGGTCGACCGAACGCCGTGCCCGCTCGCCGTGGATGCCGACGCCGTAGTCGAGCTGCCCGTCGAGGGCGAACGCGGGCTCCCCGGTGCGGGCCGAGGTCTGCGCGCGGGAGGCGACGGCGAGGCTGCGCGAGGCGGCGGCGACGTCCGCGCCCAGCGTCGCGAGCTCGGTGAGCCCGGCGCCGGTGTCCGCGGCGGCCCCGAGGATCTTCTCGACGACGACGGTCGCCCCGGTCCCGCGCCGCCCGGTCGCGGTGTCGAGCCCGTCGGTTGCCAGGTCGTCGTCGACGAGGACCCGGGCGACGTCGACGCCCTCCATCCGCAGCCGCTCCGCGGCGATGCCGAAGTTGATCCGGTCGCCCGTGTAGTTCTTCACGACGTGCAGGACCCCGTCCGGGCCGGCGGCAGCCCGGGAGGCGTGCAGCACGGCCTTGTTGTGCGGGGAGGTGAACACCGGGCCGGGGGCGACGGCGTCGAGCATCCCGCGGCCGAGGAACCCGGCGTGCAGCGGCTCGTGGCCGGACCCCCCACCGGAGACCAGCCCGACCCGCCTGCCGGGTGCCCGATCGCGGGCGACCAGGTGGATCGGGTCCTCGTGCAGGACGACGAGGTCGGCGTGGGCCCGGGCGAACCCGCGGACGGCGGCCGGCACGGGGTCGTCGCCCGCGGGGTGGAAGGGGAACGGCATGGCGCCGATCATGCTGGCCGCGGGCGGTCAGCGCATCAACGGCGCGCGGACGGCGTTCTCCACGAGGTCGAGCACCGGGCCGAGGTCGTCGGCGGGCAGGCCCATCGCCAGGTGCGACACGAGCCCCTCCAGCACCAGCTCCAGGTACTGGGCGAGCACCGGGACCGGCACGTCGTCGCGCAGGGCGCCGGCCGCGGCCTGGCGTTCCAGCCGCGCCCGGGTCGCGGCCGTCAGCGCACCGGAGTGCTGCTGCCAGCGGGCCCGGAACTCCGGCTCGGTGCGCAGCCGTCGCGAAACCTCCAGGCGGGTGCCCAGCCAGCTGCGGTCCGATCCGTCGCGCAGCAGGTCGCGCATGACCTGCACCAGGCCCTGCTCGGCGACGACGTCGGCCATCCGGGTGGCGTCCTGCTCGGCCAGGGCCAGGAACAGCGCCTCCTTGTCCCGGAAGTAGTGGAAGATCGCGCCACGGGACAGCCCGGTGTACTCCTCGAGCCGCCGCACGGTGGCGCCCTCGTAGCCGTGATCGGCGAAGCAGGTCCGGGCACCGGAGAGGATCTGCTGCCGGCGCGCGGCGAGCTGGTCGGTGCTGACACGGGGCATGGCCCCAGTATTCCGTACGCTTGTCCTGCATGGGGGGACGGTCGTGCCGCCGGTCACCCGCGATCGCGCGGGATCACGGTTGCATCGCGTGCGGGTGTCACACGTCGGGGGTAGCGTCGACCTGGTGACCCTGGACCACCAGAGCACCGACGGTGTGCTCCGCAGCGTGGGGGAGGCCGAGGCCTACGTGGCGTCGGTCTGCTTCAAACACGGCCCCCCGACCCTGGCCGGTGTCGAGATCGAATGGATGCTCCACCGACCCGGTCACCCGGCCGACCCGGTCGACCTCGGCGCCGTGCGTGCCGCGCTCGGCCCGCACTGCCCGGCCTCCCTGGACCCCGCCTCGCACGCGGCCCCGCTCCCCGCGGGCGGCACCGTGACCGTCGAGCCGGGCGGCCAGATCGAGATCTCCAGCGCTCCCTCCGGCTCGCTCGAGGCCCTCCTCGGCGCCCTCACCGCCGACTCCGCCCACCTCCACGGACTGCTCGCCGAGTACGGCCTGCGCCCGCACGACCGCGCCGCCGACCCGGTCCGGCCCGCCCGGCGGCTGCTGGACCTGCCGCGCTACGCGGCCATGGAGTGCGTGTTCGACGGCGTCGGCCCGCACGGCCGCAGCGGCATGTGCTCCACGGCCGCGGTGCAGGTCAGCGTGGACGCCGGCCCGGCCGCCGGGATCGCCGACCGCTGGGCGGTCCTGCACGAGCTCGGCCCGGTGCTGCTCGCGGCGTTCGCGAACTCGCCGGTGCAGCACGGCCGCCGCACCGGCTGGAAGTCCTCCCGCCAGGCGTGCTGGCTGAGCCTGGACCCCTCGCGGACCGCGCCGCCGTCCATCGCGGCGTCCGGTACCGACCCGGCCGCGGCGTGGGCGCGCCGGGTGGTCACCACCCCGCTGCTGTGCGTGCGCGGCACCGGGACCTGGTCGGTGCCACCCGGGGTCACCTTCGCCGACTGGGTGTCCGGCCGCGTCCGTGGCGGGGTCCTCGACCGGCCGCCGACACTGGCCGACCTCGACTACCACGTCTCGACCCTGTTCCCGCCGGTCCGTCCGCAGGGCTACATCGAGGTGCGCTACGTCGACGGCCAGGCCGGCGCGGACTGGGCGCTGCCCGCCGCGGTCCTGCTCGCGCTGACCACCGACACCGTCGTCGACCGGGTGCGGGAGCTGTGCGAGCCGGTCCGCGACGAGTGGGTCGCCGCCGCCCGCGACGGGCTGGACCACCCCGGGCTCGCCGCCGCGGCGGCCGCGCTGTTCCCGCTGGCCTGCGACGTGCTCGCCGCTGCGGACCACCCGCTGACCACCGCCCCCGCACCGCTGCTGGACCGGCTGCGGGAGGTCACCGAGCAGCGTGTGCTGCGCGGGCGCTGCCCCGCCGACGAGGCCGACCCGGCCGAGCACGGCGCGGGGCCGACCACCGCCCCGTTCCCGCCGGGGCTGTACCTGCCCCAGGCCGGTCGAGGCCCCGCCAGACCCGGTGACACCGCCAGTCCGACCACCCGAGCCGCCGAGGAGGACGTGGCATGACCGCCGACCCCACCGTTCCCACCGGACCCCTGACCGGGCCCGCGACGCCCGGGGAGCGCCCGGAGACCATGCGCACCCGGGTCGCGGCGCTGCTGGAGCGCTCGCGGGGCCGCAGCACCGCGCTGACCGATCTCGACGACGGCGAGCTGCAGGCCCAGCACTCGCCGCTGATGTCACCGCTGGTCTGGGACCTCGCGCACATCGGGTCGATGGAGGAGCTGTGGCTCGTCCGTGACGTGGGCGGCCGCGAGCCGCTGCGCCCGGAGATCGACGGCCTCTACGACGCGTTCCAGCACTCCCGTTCCTCGCGGGTCACGCTGCCGCTGCTCACCCCGGCCGAGGCCCGCGGCTACGTCGCCGAGGTCCGGGACAAGGCGCTCGACGCGCTGCACCGCAGCCCGCTGCGCGGTCGCCGGTTGGAGGCGGAGGGCTTCGCGTTCGGGATGATCGTGCAGCACGAGCAGCAGCACGACGAGACCATGCTCGCCACCCACCAGCTGCGCTCCGGGGCGCCGGTGCTCGACGCCGCCCCGCCGCCCCGCCCGGCCGGTGCGGTGGACCCGGCGGCGGAGGTCCTCGTCCCGGCGGGCCCGTTCGAGATGGGCACCTCGGCCGAGCCGTGGGCGCTGGACAACGAGCGGCCCGCGCACGTCGTCGACCTGCCCGCGTTCCGGATCGACGTGCACCCGGTCACCAACGGCGCGTTCGCGGCGTTCGTCGACGCGGGTGGCTACGACGACCCGCGGCTGTGGACCGACGCCGGCTGGGCGCACCGCACGGAGGAAGGGTTGGCCGCGCCGCGGTTCTGGTCCCGCGACGCCGACGGCACCTGGTGGCGGCGCCGGTTCGGGATCATCGAGCGGGTGCCCGACGACGAGCCCGTCGTGCACGTGTCCTTCCACGAGGCCCAGGCCTACGCCCGCTGGGTCGGCAAGCGGCTGCCCACCGAGGCGGAGTGGGAGAAGGCCGCCCGCTTCGACCCGGCGACCGGCCGCTCGCGGCGCTTCCCCTGGGGCGACGACGAGCCGCGCGCCGAGCACGCCAACCTCGGTCAGCGGCACCTGCAGCCGGCCCCGATCGGGGCCTACCCGGCGGGGGCGTCCGCGCTCGGGGTGCAGCAGATGGTCGGCGACGTCTGGGAGTGGTGCGACTCCGGCTGGCACCCCTACCCGGGGTTCACCGTGTTCCCGTACCCCGAGTACTCGGAGGTCTTCTTCGGCGGGGACTACGCCGTCCTGCGCGGCGGGTCGTTCGGCACCGATCCGGCGGCGATCCGGGCGACGTTCCGCAACTGGGACCACCCGATCCGCCGACAGATCTTCGCCGGGTTCCGGCTGGTCCGCGACGCCGGTGTGTAGGCACCTCGCGTACCTGGGGGAACCGGCCACACTGGCGTCGCTGGTCCTGGAACCGGAGCACGGGCTGCTCGCGCAGTCCTACGCCCCGGCCGACATGCGCGGTGGCGGCACGATCAACGCCGACGGCCACGGCACCGGCTGGTACCCGCCCGGGAGCACGACGCCGGTGCGGGTCCGCTCGGCGTCGCCGCTGTGGTCCGACACGTCCTACGCCGCGCTGGCCGGGACGACGACGTCGGGTGCGGTGCTCGCCGCCGTCCGCTCGGCGACGGTCGGTATGCCGGTCACCGCGACGGCCGCCGCCCCCTTCACCGACGGGCGGTGGCTGTTCAGCCACAACGGCGTCGTCCGCGGCTGGCCAGAGTCCCTCGCGGACGCCGCGGCGGCACTGCCCGTCACCGACCTGATGACCCTCGACGCCCCCACCGACGCGGCACTGCTCTGGGCGGTGGTCCGGCGGGGTCTCGCCGACGGCGCCGACCCGGCCGACCTGCTGGCCAGGGTCTGCGCCGACACCGAACGGACCGCGCCCGGCTCGCGGCTGAACCTGCTGCTGACCGACGGCACGACGATCTGGGCGACGGCCTGGCGGCACGCACTCGCCGTCCGGGTCGGACCGGGCTGCGTGACCGTCGCCTCCGAACCGACCCATGCGTTCCCCGACTGGACCCGGGTGCCCGACCGGCACCTGGTGGTGGCCCGACCGGGCCACCACGAGAGTCATGACCTAGGAGCTCCGTGAGCACTCCCGGCGCCATTCAGCTGGACGTCCACCTCACCGAATCCGATGCCGACACCGCGCTGCGGTCCGACGTGACGCGCGGGCTCGCCGCGTCGCCGAAGGAACTGCCGCCGAAGTGGTTCTACGACGCCCGGGGATCCGAGCTGTTCGAGCGGATCACCGAGCTGCCCGAGTACTACCCCTTCCGCACCGAGCGGGCCCTGCTCGCCGACTCCGTGGACGACATCGCCCGCTCCTCGGGCGCCGACACCGTCGTCGAGCTGGGGTCGGGGTCCTCGACCAAGACCCGGCTGCTGCTCGACGCGTTCGCCCGTGCCGGGACGCTGCGCCGCTACGTCCCGCAGGACGTCAGCGAGTCCGCCCTGCGCGGCGCCATCGACGAGCTCCACCGGGACTACCCAGAGCTGGAGTTGCACGGCGTGGTCGGCGACTTCACCCGTGACCTGGACCGGCTGCCCGGTGCCGAGCCGGGCGGGAAGCGGATGATCGCCTTCCTCGGCGGCACCATCGGCAACCTCATGCCCGGCCCGCGCCACGACTTCCTGCGACACGTCCGCTCGGTGCTGCGGCCCGGTGAGCAGCTGCTGCTCGGCACCGGCCTGGCCACCGACCCGGCCGTGATGGTCCCCGCCTACGACGACGCGGCCGGGGTCACCGCGGAGTTCAACCGCAACGTGCTGCGCGTGCTCAACCGCGAGCTCGGCGCGACCTTCGACGTCGACGCGTTCGACCACGTCGCGGTGTGGGACGCGGAGAACTCGTGGATCGAGATGCGGTTGCGCGCCACCCGCGACATGCGGGTCCGGATCGCCGACCTCGACCTCGACGTCGCGTTCGTCGCGGGGGAGGAGCTCGCCACCGAGATCTCGGCGAAGTTCACCCCGGCGACGGTCGACGCGTTCGCCGCCGCGGCCGGGTTCGCGACGACGCGCCGCTGGGTCGACCCCGACGCGCGGTTCGCGCTGACCCTGTTCACCGCCGCCTGAGCCCGGGCGGTGCTGCGCCGGCCGGGCGCAGCACCGCCGACGGCGTGGTCCCGGTCTCCCGGCGGAACGCCGCGACGAACGCCGAGGGCGTCGCGTAGCCGACGTGCCGGGCAACCACGCCGACCGGGCGGCCCGCGGCCAGCTGCTCCAGTGCGACGCGCATCCGCAGCAGCGTCCGCCACCGGCCGGGGCCCACCCCGGTCTCGGCGCGGAACAGCCGGGACAGGGTGCGTTCACCCGCTCCCACGGCCCGGCCCCACGCGGCGGTGTCGCGGTCGTCGGCGGGATCGTCGAGCAGGGCCAGGGCGACCCGGCGGGCTCGCGGGTCGGTGGGCAGGACGAGCCGGACCGCCGCGCCGGGGCCGCCGGCGTCGCGGGCCGGGCGGAGCCGGTCGAACAGCACCGCCTCGGCGCGGGACCGCTCGGGCGTCGCGGGCCCCGGCCCGGCCAGGTGTTCCAGCAGGGCCGCCACCAGCGGTTCGACCGCGAGCACGCACGGCGCGGGCCAGTCGATCGGGCAGCGGCCGGGCCACAGGTAGATCCCGCGCATCGCCGCCGTCTCGGTGGCGGCCGTGACGTGCGGGACCCCGGCCGGCAGCCACAGCGCCCGTCCGGGGCCGAGGACCCAGCTGGTGTCGGCGACGGTGACCCGCAGGACCCCGGCGGCCGCCCAGGCGAGCTGATGGGCCGGGTGGGTGTGCTCGGCGAACGCGTGCCCGCGCTCGAGCGGGATGCGGGAGACCAGCACCGCGGCGCCCGGCACGTCGGGGACGTGCGCGGGCAGGCCGGAACGCGACACGATCCGGCAGCCTAGCGGCTCCCGGCCACCGCTACCCGCGCCTAGCGTCGCGGCCATGGCGATGAACGTGCTGCACCGGCGGATCTGCCGCTCCGACTCCTGGTCCGACCGGATGCACGGGACGACGCTGCCCTGGGCCACCCGCGACGTCGACCTCACCGGTGAGGTCCTGGAGATCGGCCCCGGCTACGGCGTCACCACCCGCTGGCTCGCGCCGCGATCCGGGG
This sequence comes from Pseudonocardia sp. Ae717_Ps2, assembly GCF_001932475.1. Lineage (NCBI taxonomy): Bacteria > Bacillati > Actinomycetota > Actinomycetes > Pseudonocardiales > Pseudonocardiaceae > Pseudonocardia > Pseudonocardia sp. Ae717_Ps2. The sequence continues at coordinate 2,953,295 of NZ_MCIS01000001.1, read as the reverse complement.
CACTGACCGCGCTGGAGGTCGACCCCGTGCTGGCGGCCGACCTGCGTGACGACCTCGGGGACGAGCTCGGGGTCGACGTCCGGCACGGCGACGGCGCCGCCCTGCCGTTCCCGGACGGGAGCTTCGACGCCGTCGTCTGCTTCACGATGCTCCACCACGTCCCGACACCGGGGGAGCAGGACCGGCTCTTCGCCGAGGCCGCACGGGTGCTGCGTCCCGGTGGGACGTTCGCCGGGATCGACTCCCGGATGTCGCTGCGGTTCCGGGCGGTCCACATCGGGGACACCCTGACCGCGGTCGACCCGGCGACACTGCCGCGGCGGCTCGGCGCGGCCGGGCTCGCACGGCCGGAGACCGAGCTGGGTGCGCGGTCGTTCCGGTTCCGGGCCGGCCGCGGCTAGGGTCGGGTGCATGAGCACCGACTGGCGCCACGACGGCGTCCGGGTCATCCCCGGCGACATGCTCGACGACAACACCCCGCAGACCCCCGGCATGCACCGCGCCGCCGCCGTCACCGGGGACCGGGTCGGCGCGCAGCGGTTGTGGGCGGGCACGGTGACCATCCACCCCGGCGCCCGCACCGCGGCGCACCACCACGGGGAGCTGGAGAGCGTCATCTACGTCGTGCGCGGCCGGGCCCGCATGAAGTGGGGCGAGCACCTGGAGTTCACCGCCGAGGCCGGGCCGGGCGGGTTCATCTTCGTGCCGTCGTGGGTGCCGCACCAGGAGATCAACGCCCTCGACGACGAGCCGCTGGAGTGCGTGCTGACCCGCTCCGGTCAGGAGCCGGTCGTGGTGAACCTCGGCATCACCGGGGTCGAGCCGCCCGAGCACGTGCCGTGGATCGACCCGCTGCACCGGTCCTGAGCAGGCAGACGACCAGCGTCAGCGCCAGCAGGGTGCCCAGGACGAGGTCGACCACCGGCCACGCCCGCTCCGACGGGTCGAGCCCCAGGGTGTAGACGGCCAGCGGGTCCACCAGACGCCCGCGGTAGGCGAGCAGCGTCGCCGGACCCAGCGCGAGCAGCAGCCCGGCGACGCGGCCCGCGGTGGCCGTCGCCCCCGGGTGCCGGCGCGCCCACAGCGCCGAGACCGAGAGCAGCGCCAGACCCGCGAGGATCAGTGGCAGCCAGGCTCGCCACAGCCCGACCGGCAGTACTGGCACCGCTGTCCCGTGCCGGAAGACCAGACCCGGCACCTGCTGGGCGACCAGCAGCACGGCGGCGGCGCCGGCGACGACCGGGGTGGCCCGGGACGGCCGGCCGGGCGACTGTCCCGACGGCTGGCCGGACGGCTGCTCGGACGGCTGGCCGGACGACACGGCACTCACGGCGGGTGACGATACGGGCCGTCGCCGCGCGTCGGGTGTGACCGTGCCCGAGGGGCTCCCGGAGGTTGTGCGTGCCCCGCGTCGCCGGGCACGCCCGGCGTACCCGGCACGCGTCCGGTCTCATCCCGTCGGAGCGATCCGCGGGAGTGCCCGTGGGCCGGGAAGGGGCAGACCGAGGTTCTCGCGCAGGGTCGTGCCGGTGTAGTCGTCGGCGACGATCCCGCGGCGGCGCAGCTCGTGGAGCAGGCCGTCCACGACGAACTCGTGCTGCCGGGGGTCGGCCAGCCCCTGCAGCGAGATGACGTCGAGGACGCCGGCCCGGAACCGCTCCTCGACGGCGTCGGCGAGCTGTTCGGGGGTGCCCGCCGCGGCCCAGTGCCCGGTGTCCTGTGCCGCGATCACCAGCTCGCGCAGGGTGTATCCCTCCCGGACGTAGCGGGCGAAGATGTCGACCCGCCCGCGGCGACGGTGCACCGACCGGATGTCGGGCAGCAGGGACTCCGGGATCGGCACGTCGAGCGGCAGCTCGGCCAGCGCGGTGGGCTCGATCCCCCCGAGCATGTCGGCCACCTGCGCGCGGCCGCGGTCGAAGTCGATCGCCTCCCGCCGGTCGCGCACCGTCCGCAGGGCCTCCTCCTCGGTGGCGCCGTAGGTGGCGTGGAAGGAGCTGAAGATCAGGGGGAGCCCGCCGGGCCGCCCGAGCCTGCCGGCCTCGGCACGGATCGCGCGGGTGAAGTCCAGGGCGATGTCCAGGGTGGGCAGCGAGGTGAAGACCACCTCGGCGTAGCGCGCGCCGAGCGCCCGGCCCGCCTCGGACTGCCCGGCCTGCATCTGTACCGGGCGCCCCTGCGGCAGCGGGGGGATGTTGAGCGGGCCCGCCACGTCGAAGAACCGGCCGGCGTGGTCGATCGGGTGCACCCGCTCGGGGTGCAGCACCGCCCGCCCGTCCGGCCCCCGGGTGAGCGCGTCGGCGTCCCAGCTGTCCCACAGCGCGTTGACGACCTCGAGGGTCTCGGCGGCGCGGGCGTACCGGTCCTCGGGGTCGGGCAGCCCACCGGGTCCGAAATTCTCCTCGCCGAGCGACGACGTGACCAGGTTCCAGGCCGCCCGCCCGTTCGACACGTGGTCGAGCGTGCCGAACAGTCGGGCCAGGTTGTACGGGTGGTGGAACGTCGTGGAGACCGTCGCGATGAGCCCGATGCGCGAGGTCACCTGGCTCAGCGCGGACACGAACACGAGCGGCTCCTGCGACCCGATCGCGCCCTGGGCGCCGAAGCGGAGCAGGTCCGCGGTGAACAGGGCGTCGATCCGGGCGGCCTCGGCGAGCTCGGCGACCCGTACCGCGGTGTCCAGGGTGGACCGCTCGGGGTCCAGGGCGAGGTCGTAGGTCTCCGCGACGCCGCCCGCTCCGGTCACCGTGCGGAGCATGCGGGGTGGACGGGCGCTCACCGCGACCTCCGGATCCCGTGGGGCCGGATGCGGGAGGAGGCACCGGCGCCGGACGCCGGGGGGACGGCACCCGTCGGCGTGGGGGCGGGCCGCGTCGGCCGGTCGGTACCGGTGGTGGGCACCAGGGCACCGCGGGATGTGGCGGGCATGAGGATCCTTCGGTCGTGCGGTCGGGAGACGGGCTGTGGTCAGCCCCGACAGCACGCCCCCGAGGTCCGCACGAAGTCCACGTGGCGGCGCCGGACGGCGACGAACATGCGGTCCTCCCTCGTGCTGGGCGCTACCACCCGCACCCGCGGCCGGACGGTGCTGTCGTCTCGCCGACCCCACCTCTGCCGGTCGCCCCGTGCGAGCCTGCGGAGCCGACACAACCCGGGTGGTGCGCCGGTGTCAAGGCGGATCAGGCACTTGCGCCGGCCGCCTGCGGGGCGGGTCCCGAGGGCGAGGACCGACCGATGACCGGGGGTCTCCGCCCCCGGAACCCGGAACCGGAACCCGGCAGCGGGGCCGCCGCCCGCTGCGGAGCGGGTCAGGGCCGGCTGCGGGCGACGAGCTCCTCGATCGCCCGGACGACCTGGTCGGGAGCCTCCTCCGGGATGAAGTGGCCGGCACCGACCACCCGGACGTCGAGGACGTCGACCGCGTCGCCGACGAGGGGTCGGACGGCCGCCGCCATGTCGGGGATCGAGCCCTGGTCGCTGGAGATCGCCGACACCGGCACATCGATCTTCCGGGCGGCCGCGAGCTCGCGGTTGCGACTCGCCGACTCCGGCACGGACCGGTAGTAGGCGAGGATCGCCCGCACCCCGTCCGCCGCGGCGAACAGGCGTGCGTACCGGTCGATCTCGGCATCGGAGAACACGTCGGGCGCCGCGGCCTTGTGGGTCAGGAACCAGGCCACGTACTCCCGCTCGTGCCCGCTGATGAGCGTCTCGGGGAGATCGGGCACGAGGTGGAAGGCGAAGTGCGCGAGCTTGTAGGCGCTCGCGGGGTCGAGGGCCACGCTGGTGGGCAGGCTGACGCCGGGGATCCCGGCGTCGAGCAGTGCCAGACCGAGCAGCTCGGGTCCGCCGGACGCGGCCGGGGTGTCGAGGGCGTAGGTGGTGGCGACCCATGCCCCGACGTCGTGGGCGACGAGCCAGTGCTCGCCGACCCCGAGGAGCTCGACGGCCCGCCGCACGAGGCGCGCCACGCTGAGGGTGTCGTAGCCGTCGGCGGGCCGGTCGGAGTGCCCCTGCCCGGGAAGGTCCAGGGCCACGACCCGGTGGGTCGCGGCGAGGGCGGGCATGACCCGGTGCCAGGCCCACCAGGTCTGCGGCACGCCGGCCAGGAGCACCACCGCGGGTGCCTCCGGGACGCCACCGTCGACGGCGTGCAGCGTCACCCCGTCGACGTCGACCATGTGGTGGGTGAAGCCGTCGAGGACGTCGAACGGCAGGTCGATCTCGCGGTGAGCGGATGCGGTCATCGTGCTCTCCTCCCTGGGGAGCCGAGCGTAGAACGGGTACCTATCGCCTCCACCGTGGGCGTGGTCGTTCTCCCCGGGCAGAGCCGGTGTCGGCCGCGCGTGAGCTGCCGCGGCGTGCCGCACCCGGTAGCGTCGTCGCCGATGCGGCGGCGGACGGACGAGCAGGCGGCCGCCCCGGTTCCGGCCGGGGCCCGCGACTCCGGGGCAACCCCGGGGTGCACCGGCACGATGCAGCACGGCGTCCCGCGCGCGGACGGCACGACAGCGCTGCCCGCGGCGCGCGGCGGACGGAGAACACCGGTCGACCCCCGCCGCCGCATCACCCAGCGTTGCGGCCCCGCCGTACCGTCCGATCCCGCGGTGCGGGACCGCTCGAGAGTGCGGGGCCGCTGATGGCACCGCACCCGGCGGCGGTCGCCGCGGCCGCCTGCGCCGGGCCGTGGGGCACGGACCCGCTGACCGAGCGGCTCGCCGGGCTCGGTGGCTGGTCGGGACCCGAGGAGCTGGCGGGCGTCGTGGGCGCGCTCGTCGCCCGGCGGCGCCGAGCCCCGCGCGATTCCTCGGCCGGTGTCGAGGCCGAGGTCGTCGCGCTGCTGGCGGGGCCGCGCCGACATCGCCGGGTCGAGCAGCCCGACCCGGTGTGGCGCCTGCCGGTGCCCCGCTGGGCGGATCTGTCCGCCCTGGCCACCGCCCTGCACCTCGACGACGGCGAGCTCGCCTGGTTCGCCGACCCCGGCGGCTGGCTGCGGCACGCCCCCGAGGGGCCGCTGACCCACTACCGGCGGCACTGGACACCGTCGCGCTCCGGGACACCCCGGCTGATCGAGGCACCCGCCCCGCGGCTCGCCGAGCTGCAGCGCCGGATCCGGCGGAGGGTGCTCGACCGGATCCCGGTGCACCCGGCCGCGCACGGCCACGTCCGGGGGCGGAGCCCGCACACCCTCGCCGCGGAGCACCGGGCCCGGCCGATGGTGCTGCGCCTGGACCTTGAGGGCTTCTACTCCCACGTGACCGGCGGCCGGGTCGCCGGACTGCTGCGGGTCGCGGGCTACCCGCCCGCCGTCGCCGCCACCATCGCCGGCCTGCTCGTGACCGCCACCCCGCCCGGGGTGCTGCGCGCCTGCCCGCACCGCGGCGATCCCGCCGCGCGACGACGGATGCTCGACCGCCTCGCCGCACCGCACCTGCCCCAGGGCGCGCCGTCGTCGCCGACGGTGGCCAACCTGCTCACCTACGGACTGGACCGGCGGCTGAGCGGCCTGGCGACCGCGGTCGGCGCCGCCTACGGCCGCTACGCCGACGACCTGGTGTTCTCCGGCGACGCCGCGCTGCCGGTGCACGGTCTGACGCGGCGGGTGGCGGCGATCGCCGCGGAGGAGGGCTTCCGCGTCCGCCCGGACAAGACCCGGATCATGCCCGCGCACCATCGGCAGCGCGTCGTGGGCCTGGTCGTCAACGGCGACGCCCCGGCCGCCTCGCGCCGCGACCACGACGAGTTGCGCGCGATCCTGCACAACGCCGCCCGCACCGGCCCCGACGCGCAGAACCGGGCCGGGCACCCGGTGTTCCGCGAGCACCTGCTGGGGCGGATCGCGTGGGTGGGTCACGGACGCCCGGCGCGGGCGGCGCGGCTGCGGGAGCTCTTCGACCGCATCAGCTGGTGAACCGCCGGGGACGGGGAAACGGCGGGCGCCGGGGGAGCGCGACGGCTACGGTGACGGCCGTGGGCAGTCCGGAGTCGAACACGCGGTAGCCACCGGTCCCACCGGTGGCGGCGACCTCCCCTGCCCGCACCCGGTGACGCGGCCGGACCGATGTCCGTTCCCGACCCCGTCACCCACGGAGTTCCACCGTGCTGCTCGTCGTCCTCGCCTGCGCCGTCACCGCGCTGGCCACCACGGAGTTCATGCTCGCCGGGCTCGTCCCGGACATCGCCGCCGACCTCGGCGTCACCCCGCTCGCCGCCGGGTCCCTGACCTCGGCGTTCGCCGTGGGGATGGTCCTCGGCGCCCCGCTCACAGCGCTGGCCGCACGCCGGCTGCCGCCGCGGCTCGCACTGTGCGGGTTCCTGGCCGCCTTCGTCGCCGCGCACGTCGCCGGGGCGCTGACCCCCGGCCTGGGGATCCTGCTGGTCACCCGGGTGCTCGCCGCGCTGTGCACCGCCGGGTTCCTCGCCGTCGCCCTGTCGGTCGCGGTCGCGGCGGCGCCGCCGGAGCGTACGGCCCGCGCGACCGCGACCCTGCTGTCCGGCACGACCGTCGCCCTCGTCGCCGGTGTCCCGGCCGGCGCACTGGTGGGACAGGCGTTCGGCTGGCGTGCGACGTTCTGGGTGGTCGCGGCGGTGGCCGCCGTCGCGCTGGCCGGGGTCGTCGCCGGCGTCCCCACCGGCGACGGCGGGCGGGCACCGGCGCCCGGCCTGCGCGCCGAGCTGACGGTCCTGCGCCGGGGCGCGGTCGTCGGGGCGCTGGCGCTCGGTGCCCTGGTGAACGGCTCGACGTTCGCCGCGTACACCTACCTGGCGCCGCTGCTGGCCGAGGCGGGCGGCCCACCGGCGGTGCCCGTCGGGCTGCTGCTGTTCGGGTCCGGCGCCGCCACAGGGGTGGGCATCGCGGGCAGGTTCGCCGACACCCGCGCCCGCCCGCTGCTGCTCGGCGCGGGTAGCGCGCTGCCGGTGGCCTGGACCGCGCTCGCGCTCGGTGCCACGCACCCGGTGGCGGTGCTCGCCCTGGTCGGGCTGCTGGGCGCGCTGGGTTTCGCGGTCGCGTCGACGCTCGTCGCCCGGGCGCTGACGGCCGCCCGCGAGGCACCGACCCTCGGCGGCGCCGTCGCCACCGCGTCGCTGAACGCCGGAGCGACCCTCGGCCCGCTGCTGGGTGGCGCGGCATTCGCGGCGGCCGGGCCGATCGGTCCGATATGGACGGCCGCGGCACTGGCCCTGCTGGCCGCGCCGCTGCTGGTGCTCACAACGACTCCCAGTCCAGCTCCGGGCCGGGCGGCCACGGCCGCTCCCACCCGCCCAGGCGCAGCACCGCGTCGAGCACCTCGGCGGTGAACCCCCACACCACGTCCTCGCCCACCCGGAAACCGGGGCCCCGCCAGGCCCCGCCCCCGGCCCGGAGCCGGAACCGGTGCGCCGGGTCGGCGAGCACCACCAACGGCACCTGCAGCACCGCCTCGGTCTCGGCCGGGTCGACCGCGTGCAGCCGGGTCGGCGTCCGCCAGTGCCCCAGTACCGCGGTCACGTGGAACCCGGTCAGCAGGATCAGCCGCGGCAGCGTCGCGACGACGTCCACACCGGACGGCTCCAGCCCGGTCTCCTCGGTCGCCTCCCGCAGCGCGGTGGCCGCGGGATCGGTGTCGCCCGGGTCCGCACGGCCCCCGGGGAAGGAGATCTCGCCGGAGTGGTGGCGCAGCCGTCGGGCCCGCCGCTGGAGCACGACCTCCGGGCCGTCGGGGCCCTGCCCGAGCAGCACCAGCACGGCCGACTGCCGGGGTCCGACGTGGTCGGCGGGCAGGTCGTTCCTGCTGATGTCCCGCGGCCCGGCGTGCTCCAGCCCGCGCAGCAACGGCACCATCCAGTCCGGGGCACGGCCGGGATCGGGCCGGGCGGCGTCGAGCCAGCGCCGGGCCGCGGCGACGTCACACATACGGTTGGGTGATCATCTCGAGGAAGTGACCGGCCGGGTCGAGGAAGTACACCCCGCGCCCGCCGTGCCCGTGGTTGATCTCGCCGGGGCGGGTGCGCTGCGGGTCGGCCCAGTGCTCGGCGCCCGCCTCGACGAGCCGGGCGTACGCGCGGTCGAACAGCGCGTCGTCGACGAGGAACGCGTAGTGCTGGGGCTGGATCTGCGGGTAGACGTCGGTGGGCAGGTCGGCGAACTGGACGAGGACGCCGCCGTCGAGGGCGACGTTGGTGAACGGCCCCCAGGACGGCGCCTGCGCCGCCTCCAGGACGTGCCGGTAGAACTCGGCGGAGGCCACCCGGTCCCGGGCGGCGACGATCATGTGGTTGAACGTGCAGGTCATACGGGTCTCCCGACGACAGTGGGGACCACGCGAACGACCTGGGTGAAGGAGCTGCGCCCGCGGGCCCGTGCGGGACTGGCGAGAACTCCTTCCGGCTGGGCCCATCGGGGGCGCACCGGACACGCTATCAGCGCAGCGCGGCGTTGCCGATGTCCTGCGCCCGCCGCAGCCCCGCGGCGACGGGCAGCCGCCCGGCGAACAGGTCGTCGAGCGTGGGCTCCATCGCCGTCGTCGCCGCGCCCACCTTCGGCCCCGACGGTGCCGGGGTCGTCGGGCCGTCCGCGACGAACTCCCGGGTGTCGACGCCGCGGCGCGCCCAGTAGTCGAACCAGCCCCGCTGGGCCGCGGTCACCGCGGGCAGCCCGGCGCCGCTGTCGCCGACCGGGGCGGCACCCTCCGGCGATCCCAGCCAGCGCAGCACCCGCAGGATCTCCGGACGCCGCGGGCTGTCGGCGTTGCCGGCGGCCACGATGCTCGACACCACGCTGACCCGGCCGCGCGGGCCCTCGACCATCGGCGCGATCCCCCAGTCGAAGGTCGCGCCCTCGGCGATGTTGGCGAGGTTGTAGGTGCCGCTCTGGAACAGTGCGATCCGGCCCCGCAAGAACTGGTCGCGGCTGAAGTCCGGGTTCTGGTTCGTGTCGGCCGCGGACGGCGCCACCCGCTCGGTGTTGATCATGTTCACCAGGTAGCCGAACGCCTGCTCACCCGCGGGCGTGGCGAAGTCGAAGGTCTCGTCGGGGGCCTGCAACCGGCCGCCCGCGGAGGCGAGGAAGTTCACGTAGATCGCCTGCAGGTCCCGGGCCGCGTTGAAGCCGTACCGGCGCACCGTGCGCGGGTCGAACCCGGGCTGGTCCGCGGTCCGTCCGGTGGCGTCGGCGGTCAGCCTCCGCGCGGCCGGGAGCAGGGTGTCGCGGGCCGGGTCGGTCGGATCCCACCGCAGCGTCGTCGGGTCGACCCCGGCCGCGCGGACCAGGTCCTTGTTGTAGAACAGCGCGATCCGGCCGTCGGTCACCACCGGGACACCCCACAGAGTGCCGCCGCGGGTGTACTGGTCCGCGGCGGCCGGCACCCAGCCGGCGCGCTGGTCGGCCAGCGCCGACCCGACGTCGATCAGCCTTCCGGCGTCGGCGAGCGCCCCGAAGTTGGACGAGTTGACCCAGTAGATGTCGGTCGCGGTACCCGAGGCCACGTCGAGGGGCAGCGAGGTGAAGTAGTCCTTGAACGGGACCTGCACCAGCTCGACCCGGATGTCGGGGTTGGCCGCGGTGAACGCGTCGAACGAGCGCCGGTAGGCCGCCGCGACCTGGGTGTCCCACAACCGCAGCGTCACCGTGGTGACGCCGTCGGCATCGTCGTCGAACCGCGACGCGGGGGAGCAGGCCGTCAGCACCAGCGCCGCGACCAGCACCAGCGCGGCGCCCAGGCGGCGCCTCACCGGAACCCCGTGATCGTGATCGAGCGGACGACGCTGCGCTGGAACACCAGGAACAGCGCGATCAGCGGGACGATCGCGACCGTCGTCGCCGCCATCACGATCGGCCAGTTCCCGTTGTACTGGGTCTGCAGCCCGGCGGTCGCCACCGTCATCACCTGCCAGGTCCGGCCGGAGGTGATGACCAGCGGCCACAGGAAGTTGTTCCAGTGCGTCACCACGGTGATCACCGCCAGCGTCGTGAGGATCGGCCGGCTCACCGGCACGACGACGTGCCGCAGGATCCCGACCGTCCCGGCACCGTCGAGCCGGGCGGCGTCGATCAGGTCCTGCGGGATGGTCCGGAAGTGCTCGCGCAGCAGGAAGATCGCGAACGGCGACCCGAGGACGTAGGGCAGCACCAGCGCCCAGAAGGTGTTCCGCAGCCCCACCTCGGTCATCATCAGGTACAGCGGGATCACCGTCACCGCCTGCGGCACCATCAGCGTCCCCAGGTACACCCAGAACAACGCGTCGCGACCCGGGAACTCCAGGCGGGCGAACGCGTACGCCGCGAGCACCGAGAACAGCAGCTGCCCCACCAGGACCACGACCACCACCTGCGCGGTCACCGCGATCGGGGTCACGAAGTCGTAGTCGCGGCCGAACAGGGTCACGATGTTCTCGACCGTCGGCGGGGCCGGCGGTGCCAGCACCGGCGTCGCCGCGAACTGCCGGGTCGTCTTCAGCGCGGTCATCACGCTCAGCACGAACGGCGCCAGCGTCACCACCGCGCCCACCAGCAGCGCGACCAGCACGGCCGCGTCGACGAGTCTGCCGCGCCTCACGTGTCGAGCTCGTAGGTCGTGCGACGGCTGAACCACCGCTGCTGGGCCACGGTCACCACCACCAGGATCACGAACAACACCACCGCCATCACCGCGGCCTGCCCGACCGCGCGGTTCTCGAACGCCTCGTAGTAGATCCGCCCCGCGACGACGTCGGTGACACCCTGCGGGCCGCCGTTCGGCGTGAGCGCGTACACCGAGTCGAACACCTGGAAGCTGGAGATCACGCCGGTGACCAGCACGAAGAACAGCGTCGGCCGCAGCAGCGGCAGCCGGATCCGCCACAGCAGCTGCCACGCCGATGCCCCGTCGAGCCGGGCCGCCTCGACGATCGTGTCCGGGATGGCGCGCAGCCCGGCCAGGAAGAACAGGGCGACGTAGCCGACCTGGGTCCAGGCGGTCACCGCCGCGACCGACGGCAGCGCCAGCGCAGGGTCGGCCAGCCACTCGACGCGGATCCCCAGCAGCGCGTTGAGCGCGCCGTCGGTGGGGGACAGGATCCACCGCCACACCACGCCCAGCGCCAGCGGCGCGCAGATCCACGGCAGCACGAAGATCACCCGGAACACCGTGGTCCCCGGCAGACCGCGGTCCAGCAGCAGCGCCGCCGCCAGACCGAGGGCGGTCTGCACCGGGATGACGATGAGCACGAAGAACGCCGTCACCAGCAGGGACCGGGTGAACCGGCCGTCGGTGGCGACGGCGACGACGTTGTCCAGCCCGACGAACGTCCGCGGCCCGACCAGGTCCCACCGGAACAGCGCCAGCCCCACCACGATCAGCACCGGGACCAGCAGGAACAGCACCACACCCAGCAGGCTGGGCGCCAGCAGCAGGTACGCGGTGCGGGTGTCCCGCCGGGACCGGCTCACGTCCCGTGGGCGAAGCCCGCGGCCTCGCTCCCGCGGACGGGACCGGCCTGGCGGCGCAGCCGCTCCAGCAGCCGCGCCAGGTCGTCGAGCAGCAGCGCGGCCAGGTCGTGGCTGAACCCGTTGCGCACCACGATCCGCAGCGCCGCCAGGTCCTCCCGGTTCTGCGGGAACGTGTACGCCGGGACCAGCCATCCCGTCTCGCGCAGACCCGCCGACACGTCGAACACCGAGAACGGTTCGCCGTCGGCGACGGTGAACGCGAACACGGGCAGCTGCGAGCCGTCGGTGAGCAGCCGGAACGCGCCCGTGTCGGCGATCCGCCCGGCCAGCCCGGTGGCGATCTCCCGGCAGGTGCTCTGGACCCGCGCGTAGCCCTCGCGGCCGAGCCGCAGGAAGTTGTAGTACTGGGCGATGACCTGCCCGCCGGGGCGGGAGAAGTTCAGGGCGAACGTCGGCATGTCCCCGCCCAGGTAGTTCACCCGGAACACCAGGTCCTCGGGCAGCGCGTCGGTGTCGCGCCACACCGCCCACCCGACGCCCGGATGCACCAGGCCGTACTTGTGGCCGGAGGTGTTGATCGACGCCACCCGGGGCAGCCGGAAGTCCCACTCCAGGTCGGGGTCGCAGAACGGCGCGATCATCGCTCCCGACGCGCCGTCGACGTGCACCGGGACGTCCAGCCCGGTGCGGGACTGCAGGTCGTCGAGCGCGGCGCAGATCTCGGCGACGGGCTCGTAGCTGCCGTCGAAGGTGGACCCCAGGATCGCGACGACGCCGATGGTGTTCTCGTCGCACAGCGCGACGGCCTCGTCGGCCCCCAGGTGCAGCCGGTCGCCCTCCATCGGGACCAGCCGCGGCTCCACGTCCCAGTAGTTCGCGAACTTGTCCCAGCAGATCTGGACGTTCACGCCCATCACGATGTTCGGCCGGTCCGTCGGGAGGCCTGCCGCCCTGCGCCGGTGCTGCCAGCGCCGCTTGAGCGCCAGCCCCCCGAGCATGCACGCCTCCGACGAGCCCGTCGTCGAGCAGCCGACGGCCCGTCCCGGGTCGGGGGCGTGCCACAGGTCGGCGAGCATCCGCACGCACCGCTGCTCCAGGTCCGCGGTCCGCGGGTACTCGTCCTTGTCGATCATGTTCTTGTCGAAGGACTCGGCCATCAGCCGCTCGGCCTGGGGCTCCGCCCACGTCGTGACGAACGTGGCCAGGTTCAGCCGGGCGTTCCCGTCGAGCATCAGCTCGTCGTGCACGACCTGGTAGGCGATCTCGGGGTGCAGGCCCGAGTCGGGCATCCGGAACCGGGGGATGTCCACCGGCTCGGCCGCGAAGACGGGGTTGACCGAGACCCCGCGGTCGTCGCCGCGGTCCTCCGAGGGTGAGTGCGCACCGGGCATGGTCAGCAACCTAGGCCCGGCCGGCCGGGAGCGCCCGCGGACGCGCCCGATCCGGGGACCCGGGTCAGGCGCCGAGCAGCTTCTTCTGGACCTTGCCCATCGCGTTGCGGGGCAGGGCGTCGACGAACACGACCTCGCGGGGACGCTTGTGCCAGGACAGCTGCCCGGCGACGTGGTCGATCAGCGCCTGCCCGTCACGCGAGTCGCCGACGACGTAGGCGACGATCTTCTGGCCGAGGTCGGGGTCGGGGGCGCCGACCACGGCCACCTCGGCGACGCCCGGGTGGTCGAGCAGCACGGCCTCGATCTCCCCGGAGCCGATCCGGTAGCCGCCCGACTTGATCAGGTCGGTGGACTCGCGGCCGACGATGCGGTGGAACCCGCCCGGGTCGCGGACGGCGAGGTCCCCGGTGCGGAACCAGCCCTCGCCGGCCCAGCACTCGTCGTTCGCGTCGGGGCGGTTCAGGTAGCCGTCGAACAGCATGGGGCCGCGGACCTCGAGCCGGCCGACGGTCTCGCCGTCGTCGGGGACGGTGGCGGGGGCGTCGTCGGAGGCGGGCAGCAGCCGGGTCTGGGCGCCAGGGACGGGGAGGCCGACCCATCCGGCGCGACGCTCCCCGGAGGCGTGCGCGGACAGGGTGATCATGGTCTCGGTCATGCCGTAGCGCTCGACCGGCGCCTGCCCGGTCAGGCCGGCGATCCGGTCGAACAGCGAGGCGGGCAGCGGGGCGCTGCCCGAGACGAGGAGCCGGGCCCGGCCCAGGGCACGGGCGGCGTCGGGCTCGTCGACGATCCGGTTCCAGACCGTGGGGACGCCGAAGTACATCGAGGCGTCGACCGCGGCGTAGCGGGCGGGCTGCGGCTTGACCGTGTGCACCACCCGCGACCCGAGGCGCAGCGAACCGAGCACCCCGAGGATGAGGCCGTGCACGTGGAACAGGGGCAGACCGTGGGCGACGGTGTCCTCGGGGGTCCAGTCCCACACCTCGAACAGGGCGTCCAGCCCGGCGGCGATCGCGGCCCCGGACAGCTGCGCGCCCTTGGGGCGGCCGGTGGTGCCGGAGGTGTAGAGCAGCATCGCGGTGGCGGCCGGGTCGACCGCGCGCGGGGTGAGCGGTCGTGCGCCGGGGACGACGACCGGCAGGTCGACGCCGTCGGGCCGCGGTCCCGCCCAGGCGGTGGCGCCGGAGTCGGTCAGGATGTGCCCACGCTCGGCCGGCCCCGAGTCCGGGGGGACCGGCACGACCGGCACCCCGGCCATGATCGCGCCGGTGATCGCGACGACGGTGTCGATCGAGGCGGTGGCGTGCACCGCGACCGGGCCGTCGTCGGGGATCCCGGCGGCGACGCGTCCGCCCCGGTCGACGAGCTCGGAGCGGGAGAGCACGTCGTCGCCGACGGTGACGGCCCGCTCCAGGTCCCGCGGCTCGGTCAGGGAGGTGAGGAACACGAGGATCTCCTTCTCACGCGGCCATGGCCGGCAGTACGAGGGCGCCGACCAAGGCCAACGGGCCGATCACGACCATCGACAGGCCCCAGCGGGTCAGCAGTGCAGTCATGCGGGGGCGTTCCTGCTCGTCGACGGTGGTGGCGACCAGCGTCGCACCCACCGTCGAGAAGGGCGACACGTCCACGATGGACGAGCAGACCCCGAGCGCGCAGATCAGCGCCCAGCCCGGGAGCCCGCCCTGCTGCACGAGCGGGATCGCCAGCGGCACCAGCGCGGCGAGGATGCCGGTGGTCGAGGCGAACGCCGACACCAGCCCGCACACCGCGCAGATCACCAGCGCTGCGAGCAGCGGGACGGTGAGGCTCGCGGCGAGGTCGCCCAGCAGGTCGACCGAGCCGATCTCCTGGAGCACGCCCACGTAGGTGATGATGCCGCCGACCAGCAGCACGGTGGACCAGTCGATCTCCTTCAGGGCACCGCGACCGCTGTCCGGGTCGATCAGGGTCAGCACCGCGCCGAAGACGAAGGCGAGCACTCCGACGTCGGGCTCGGCGTCGAGCAGCGCCAGCACGACGATCGCCGCGACCAGGCCGAGCATCGCGACGACGGTGATCCGGTGCGTCGCGGTGAACGGCTCGCGCGCCGGCGGCTCGGTGTCTCCGGGCTCCTGGGGCCCGCCGCCGGCGGCGACCGGGACCCGGCTGCGGGCGGAGAACATCAGGTAGGACGCGGCCAGCAGCACCAGGTTCGCGACGATCGCGACCGCGA
The DNA here is from genome assembly GCF_001932475.1 of Pseudonocardia sp. Ae717_Ps2. NCBI lineage: Bacteria > Bacillati > Actinomycetota > Actinomycetes > Pseudonocardiales > Pseudonocardiaceae > Pseudonocardia > Pseudonocardia sp. Ae717_Ps2. The sequence continues at coordinate 2,938,279 of NZ_MCIS01000001.1, read as the reverse complement.
ACAGGGTCAGCGGGGCGAGCGCGATGCCCGCCGCCGACGCCGTGCCCCAGGTGACGATCCCGAACAGCGACGTCGGTGCGAACCCGCCCGCCGACAGCCCGGTCCCGATGGCCAGCGCCATCAGCATCGGGTCGATCCCGCGCCGGTGGGCCACGGTCATCCCGATCGGTGCCATGACCAGACCGCCCAGGGGCGAGCCCATCGCCGACACCACGCCGGTGAGCACGAAGAACGTCAGCGGCAGCGCCCCGGTCCGGTCACCGACCACGACCAGGGCCCGGTCGACGAGCCGGCCGATGGTGCCGTTGGCCTTCGCGATCCCGAAGAAGAACGTCACCCCGACCAGCAGGACGAGGATGTCGACGGGGAAGCCCGCGACGACGTCGTCGAGCGGCAGGCCCGCGACGAGCACGCCCATGCCCGCGGCGGCCGCGAACATGACGATCCCGATGTGGGACCGGCGGACCTCGGCGATCACGAAGACCGCCGCGAACACCACCAGCGTGACGACCTGCACCGTCTGCACCGCCATGCCTACCCCCGTTGGTACGCGCTTGTCGTATCGGTCCATCAGGTGGCACAGTGGTTCGTAGAGTGGACCGTCTGGGGCGGACACTAGGTCGCCCGAACGGGGGAGGTCAACACCGCTCATGGCTCCGACCACCAGCGTCGTCTCCGCGGTCCGCGTCCTGGAGGCGGTGGGGGAGCGTCAGCCCGTCGGGCTGTCCGACCTCGCCCGCACCGTCGCGCTGCCGAAGTCCACCGTGCAGCGGATCCTGCACACCCTCGCCGAGGTCGGCTGGTGCGTCAGCGACGACACCGCCCGCTGGCGGCTCACCTACCGGGCGTTCGCGGTCGGCAACCAGGCCCGCGACGCCGGTGGCCTGCGCGCGGTGGCGCTCCCGGTCCTGCACGAGCTGCAGCTCACGACGGGGGAGACCGTGCACCTGGCGGCCCCGGACGGTCGCGAGCTGGTCCTGCTCGAACGGCTGGACACCGCGCACCGGCTGCGCGCGTTCCTGCCGCTGGGTCACCGCATCCCGCTGCACGCCTCGGCCACCGGGCAGGCCTACCTCGCCGCGTGCACCCCGGCGGAGGTCGAGGACTACCTCGCCGGTCCGCTGGAGGCGTCCACCCGGCGCACCGTCGTCGACCCCGACCGGCTGCGGGCCCGGATCGCGGAGGTCCGCGAGCGCGGATGGTCGGTCAACCCCGAGGGGCTCTCCGACGGCATCGCCGCGGTCGGCGCCCCCCTCCTCGGTCCCGACGGGCAACCGGTCGGGGCGCTGTCGGTGTCCGGTCCGACGGTGCGGATGACCGAGGACGTCTTCGACGACCACGGCCGCGCCGCCGCCGACGCCGCCCGGCGCATCTCCCACGACCTGGGGGCCCGTCCGTAGGCACGCGCCGGGAGTGCAGTCCCAGCCCGCAGCCCCGGCCCGCAGTCCCGTCCGGCAGCACCGACGGAGCCCGCCCCCTCGGCGAGGGGACGGGCTCCGTGTGGTGGTGGGTGCTGCGCGCGTCAGCTCTTCAGCATGCCTCGCAGGACGTACTGCAGGATGCCGCCGTTGCGGTAGTAGTCCGCCTCACCGGGGGTGTCGATGCGGACCTTCGCGTCGAACTCGACGGTCTCGCCGGACCCCTTGGTCGCGGTCACGTGCACCGACTTCGGGGTCTTCCCGTCGTTCAGCTCGGTGACGCCCGCGATGTCGAAGGTCTCGGTGCCGTCGAGCCCGAGGCTCTTCGCCGACTCGCCCTCGGGGAACTGCAGCGGGATCACGCCCATGCCGATCAGGTTCGAGCGGTGGATCCGCTCGAAGGACTCGACGATGACGGCGCGCACGCCCAGCAGCGCGGTGCCCTTGGCCGCCCAGTCACGCGACGAGCCGGAGCCGTACTCCTTGCCGCCGAGGATGACCAGCGGGGTGCCGGCCGCGGCGTAGTTCTGCGCGGCGTCGTAGATGAACGCCTGCGGTCCGCCGTCCTGGGTGAAGTCGCGGGTGTAGCCGCCCGAGACGTCGTCGAGCAGCTGGTTGCGCAGCCGGATGTTCGCGAACGTGCCGCGGATCATCACCTCGTGGTTGCCGCGCCGCGAGCCGAAGGAGTTGTAGTCCTTCTTCTCGACGCCGTGGGAGTCCAGGTACTCCGCGGCCGGGGTACCCGGCTTGATCGCACCGGCCGGCGAGATGTGGTCGGTGGTGACCGAGTCGCCGAGCAGCGCGAGCACGCGGGCGCCGGAGATGTCGGTGACCGGGTCCGGCTCGCCCTTCATGCCCTCGAAGTACGGGGGCTTGCGGACGTAGGTGGACTTCTGGTCCCACTCGAAGACCTTGCCCTCGGGGGTGGGCAGCGCGCGCCAGCGGTCGTCGCCGCGGAACACGTCGGAGTAGCTCTTGGTGAACATCTCCGAGGTGATCGAGGAGTCCACGACGTCGTTGATGTCCTCGGTCGAGGGCCAGATGTCGCGGAGGAAGACGTCGTTGCCCTCGGAGTCCTGCCCCAGGGGCTGGGTCTCGAAGTCGAAGTCCATCGTCCCGGCCAGCGCGTAGGCGATGACCAGCGGCGGGGACGCCAGGTAGTTCATCTTGACGTCGGGGTTGATCCGGCCCTCGAAGTTCCGGTTGCCTGAGAGCACCGAGACGACGGTGAGGTCGTTGTCGTTGACCGCGGCCGAGATCTCCTCCGGCAGCGGGCCGGAGTTGCCGATGCAGGTGGTGCAGCCGTAGCCGACCAGGTTGTAGCCGAGCTTGTCGAGGTAGGGCCAGAGGCCGGCCTTCTCGTAGTAGTCGGTCACGACCTGGCTGCCCGGGGCCATCGAGGTCTTGACCCACGGCTTGGTGGTCAGGCCCTTCTCGACGGCGTTGCGCGCCAGCAGCGCGGCACCGAGCATGACGCTCGGGTTCGAGGTGTTGGTGCACGAGGTGATCGAGGCGATCACGACGGCGCCGTGGTCGAGCACGAACTCGCCACGCGTCTCGGACTTCACCGTGACCGGCTTGGACGGGCGGCCCTCGCAGCCGTCGGCCGCCGACATGATGATCGGCGCGGCGTCGTCGTCGGCGAAGGAGAGCGCGGGGGCGTCGCTGGCCGGGAAGGACTCGTTCGACGACTCGTCGACGCCGGCGAGCGGGCTCGGGGCCACGCCGTCGTCGGTGTAGTCGTGCACGGTCTTGCGGAACGCCGGCTTGGCGTCGGTCAGCTCGATGCGGTCCTGCGGGCGCTTCGGGCCGGCGATCGACGGGACGACCGTCGACAGGTCGAGCTCCAGGGTCTGGGAGTAGACCGGCTCGTGGTCCGGGTCGTGCCAGAGGCCCTGCTCCTTGGCGTAGGCCTCGACCAGCGCGATCTGCTCGGCGGACCGGCCGGTCAGCTTCAGGTAGCGGACGGTCTCCTCGTCGATCGGGAAGATCGCCGCGGTCGAGCCGAACTCCGGGCTCATGTTGCCGATGGTGGCGCGGTTGGCCAGCGGCACCGCGCCGACGCCGGCGCCGTAGAACTCGACGAACTTGCCGACGACGCCCTGGCGGCGCAGCATCTCGGTGATCGTCAGCACCACGTCGGTGGCGGTCACGCCGGTCGGGATCTCGCCGGTCAGCTTGAAGCCGAGCACCTGGGGGATGAGCATCGAGACCGGCTGGCCGAGCATCGCGGCCTCGGCCTCGATGCCGCCGACGCCCCAGCCCAGCACGCCCAGGCCGTTGACCATCGTGGTGTGGGAGTCGGTGCCGACCAGGGTGTCGGGGTAGGCCTGTCCGTTGCGCGGCATGACCACGCGCGCCAGGTTCTCGATGTTGACCTGGTGCACGATGCCGGTGCCGGGCGGGACGACCTTGAACTCGTCGAAGGCGCCCTGGCCCCACCGCAGGAACTGGTAGCGCTCCTTGTTGCGGCCGTACTCGAACTCGATGTTGCGCTCGAACGCGTCGGCGGTGCCGAAGAAGTCGATCATCACCGAGTGGTCGATGACCAGCTCGGCCGGTGCGAGCGGGTTGACCTTGGACGGGTCGCCGCCCATCTCGGTCACGGCCTCGCGCATGGTCGCCAGGTCGACGACGCAGGGCACGCCGGTGAAGTCCTGCATGATCACCCGGGCGGGGGTGAACTGGATCTCGGTGTCCGGGTCGGCCTGCGGGTCCCAGTTCGCCAGGGCGTTGATGTGGTCCGCCGTGACGTTCGCACCGTCCTCGGTGCGGAGCAGGTTCTCGAGCAGGACCTTCAGGCTGAACGGCAGGCGCTTCGAGCCCTCCACCGCGGAGAGCCGGAAGATCTCGTAACCGGTGCCCCCGACGTCGAGCTGTCCTCGGGCGCCGAAGCTGTCGGTGCTGGCCACTTGGTGGTCCTCCCGTGGTGGTGGGCGGTCGCTATGTCCGGTGCGGTGAGCCCGCCCCGCCTCGCGGGGGAGGAGGGGCTCACCTGCGTCGTGTCGGAGTCTCGCGCACCGCCGTGTCGGCAGCAGCGCGGACCCTCGTGAGGTAAACAGTACGCCTGTCCTATAAGCCTGGCGAGCCGGGTGTGGCCGGAGTCGCGGAGCCGTCGGGGGCGTGGGGTCGCTCGTGTGATGGACGAGTCCGGTGTGTCGCACGGGATTCGGGTGACGCGAGTGGCAGTGTTGCCGGTCGAGCTCCCCTGTCGATCCCGCCCCGCTCCCCGGAAGGACCTCCCCGTGACGCGCCAGCCGTCGGCGACCCTCGTCGTGGTGGCCGTGCTCGTGGCGGTTGCACTGGCCTCGCCCGGGGTGGGTGCGGCCGCGACCGTCGTGCCCACCGCCGCCGTGCCCATTGCTGCGGTGCTCCCGGCGCAGCCTCCGCCCCCGCCGCCGCCCAACCCCGGCGACGACGAGCTGGAGCGCAGCCGCCAGTCGGTGCAGGACCGGGCGGCCGAGGTCGGCAGGCTCACCGCCCGCCTCGCCGAGCTCGACGCACAGGCCGAGCAGCTGCAGATGGAGGTCGCGGGGCGCAACGAGGAGGCACTCGCCGCCCGGGACACCGCCGACGCCGCCGGTCGCGAGGCCGAGACCGCCGCGGCCCGGGCCGCCGACGCCCGCGCCGCGACCGAGGCTGCGGGTCGCGCCGTCGACGACGCCCGGACCCGGATCGACGCGTTCGTCGGCGACGTCTACACCCACGGCCTCGACCTGGGCCCGCTCGGCCTGCTCTCCCGGGCGACCGACCCGCAGGACCTGATGGACCGGGCCCGGCTCACCGACGCGCTGAGCGAGGACCAGGCTGCCGTCCTGGAGCAGCTCCAGCAGGCCCGCATCGCCCAGGCCAACGCCGACTCCCTCGCCCGCGCGGCGCAGGAGGAGGCCGACCGGCGTCGCGCCGACGCCGAGCAGGCGTCCGCGGCGGCCGACGCCGCCGTCGACGAGGCCGTCGCGGCCGCCGACGCCCAGCAGACCCGGCTCGACGCGGTGCACGCCGAACGCACCGACGTGCAGTCCCGGCTCGACGCCGCCGAGAACGCCGACGCCGGGCTGCGCGCCCAGCGCCAGCGCTACGAGGCGTGGCGGGCCGAACAGGCCCGGCTCCAGGCCGAGGCCGACCGGCGGGCCAGGGAGGAGGCGGCGTCGCGGGTTGCGCAGGAGTCCGCGCCGTCGGCGGGTCCCGCGCCGCGGCGCACCGGGACGGCGGCGATCGAGACCGTGATCGACCGGGCGATGGCCCAGCTCGGCACCATCTACGCCTGGGGTGGCGGCAACACGCGCGGACCGACCCGCGGCATCCGCGACGGCGGCGTCGCCGACGCCCACGGCGACTTCCGCAAGGTCGGCTTCGACTGCTCGGGGCTGATGCAGTTCGCCTTCGCCGGGGTCGGCATCTACCTGCCCCGCTACAGCGGGAACCAGGCCAACGCCGGGCGGCTGGTGCCGATCTCGGACATGCGGCGCGGGGACATGCTGTCCTGGGCCGAGGGCGGTCGCACCCACCACATCGCCATCTACCTCGGCGACGGCAAGATGCTGGAGGCTCCGTACTCGGGTGCGACCGTGCGGGTCACCCCGGTCCGCTACGCCGGACTGAACAAGGTCACCCGGCTGCTCTGACCGCCGCGGCCTCCGCGGCGAGCTCGTCGAGCACCAGCCGTACCGCGGGCCGGGTCACCGCACCGCGGGTCACGGCGCGCACCAGGCGGGCGGCCCGCACCCCCGCGAGCGGGCGCAGCGCGAGCCGGGCGCCGTCGCGGTGGTCGGTGGAGTAGCGGGGCAGCAGCGCGACGCCGTGCCCGTGCGCGACGAGCTCCTCGGTGACCGAGAAGTCGTTGATCCGCTGCACCACCCGCGGCACGGTGCCGGTCACCAGGGACAGCGAACTCAGCACGTCGTCGACCGGCCAGCCGACGGCGACCGAGATCCAGTCGGCGTCGACGAGCTCGGGCAGGTGCACCTCGGCACGGTGGGCCAGCGGGTGGTCCGGGGGGAGCGCGACGTCGAGGGGCTCGCGCAGGAGCGGGTGCACGGTGAGCCGGCCGGTGCCGAACGGGTCGAGCCGTTCGTCGTGGTGGGTGACGACGACGTCGGCGTCGGCCGCCGCGGCCGGCACCTCCTCCGGACGCAGGTCGAGGTCCCGGCAGGACAGCGCGAGCCCGGGATGGGCCGACGCCCGGTGCAGCAGACCGGGCAGGAGCAGCCGGGCCGCGGACGGGAAGAACACCACCCGCACCGTCCCCAGCGGCTGCTCGCGCAGTCCCGCGGCGGTCTCCTCCAGCCGGCCCAGCGCGTCGAGCACCTCCTGCGCCCCGTCGACGACGGCCCGCCCGGCCGCGGTGAGCCGCAGACCACGGCCGTCCGGCGCGGTCAGCTCCAGGCCAGCCTCCCGCGACAAGGTCTTGAGCTGCTGGGACACCGCGGACGGGGTGAAGTTCAGTGCCGCGGCGACGGCGGTGACCGAGCCGCGGTCGGCGAGCTCGCGCAGGATCCGGAGCCGACGCACGTCCATGAAGGAACGCTACAACATCGTTTCACTTCTCATCGCTGGTCTGTACGGTCAGGGGGCGGCAGCGTGGACCCGTGACCGTTCGGGACCGTCTGCTCGCCGTCGTCGTCGCCGTGTTGTGGGGCGCCAACTTCATCGCCATCCACGTCGGCCTGGAACACTTCCAGCCGCTGTTCCTCGCCGGGCTGCGGATGCTCGTGCTCGCGGTGCCGACGGTGCTGCTCGTACCGCGGCCGCGGGTGCCGCTGCGCTGGCTCGTCGGCTACGGGCTCGGGTTCGGCACGGTGCAGTTCCTCTTCCTGTTCCTGGGTATGTACGCCGGGATGCCGACCGGGCTCGCGTCGCTGGTGCTGCAGGCGTCGGGGCCGTTCACGCTGGTGCTGGGCGCGCTGTTGCTGCGCGAGCGGGTGACGCCGCGGCAGTGGGCCGGGATCGGCGTCGCCGTCGTCGGTCTGGGGTGCATCGCGGTGGCCCGGGCACAGTCCGCGGCGTTGCTGCCCGTGGTGTTGACCCTGCTCGGCGCACTCGGCTGGGCGGCCGGGAACCTGTGCAGCCGCCTGGCCCAGCGCGAGGGCGAGGCGGTGAACCCGCTGCACCTGACGCTGTGGATGACCGTCGTGCCGCCGGTGCCGCTGCTGGCCGCCTCGGCCGTGGTGGAGGGGCCGGGCGCGTGGGGCGACGTCGTCGCGATGGTGACCCCCGACGGCGTCGCGGGGCTGGCCGCGCTCGTGTACCTGTCGCTGGTCGCGACCGTGCTGGCCGCCGGGATCTGGACCGGGTTGATGCGCCGCTACCCGGCCGGGCTCGTCGCGCCGCACTCGCTGCTCGTGCCGGTGGTCGGGATGAGCCTGGCGATGGTGCTGCTGGGGGAGCGGCCGTCGGTGATCGAGCTGGTCGCCGGGGCGGTGGTGGTCGGCGGGGTGCTGGTGGCGTCCGCGCCGGCCCGGGGTCGGGTGCCGGTGGCGGTGTGAGGGCGCGCTGCTCGCGGGTGGCGGTGCAGAGGGTGTCGGCGTAGGGGCTCGCTGGGATCGGCGGGCGGGGGTGGGTCGACGAGCCCGCCCGCCGGACGGGTGCGTCGGACGGCCGTGCCCGAGCGCCGAACGACCTGGAAGACAGCATCTCAGGGGGATATAATCGAACGTATGATCGAGACCGTGATGGCCTGGACGTCCGTCGACCCCGGTGACGACCCGGCCTGGATCGAGCACCGACGCCGCCGTGAGGCGGTGGAGGAGGCGACCCGGTGTCCGCACGGTCTCGCGGCCGATCTGTGCGGCGAGATGTGCGGGCCCGAGCAGCCGCCCGACCCGTCCGGCGGGATCGACGACGTGGCGTGGGCCGCATTGCGCTGCCTGGTCGCCGGGGCGCTGCCCGACCGGCTCACCGACCTGCAGGTGCTCGACGTCCTCGAGGGCGCCGAGCACTGGGTGCGCCGCTCGACCGCCCTGCGGATGCGCTCGGTCGCGGAGGTCGCGGAGCGGCACCCGACCAGGACGAGTGCCGCACCGCCCGGAGCGGACCCGCGTGCGTCGCAGCCCGTCGCGCGATGGTTGCCGGACCAGGTGGCGATCGTGCTGCGGGTCCCGCGCGACCACGCCCGGTCGCTGATCGGTCAGGCGCAGCGGTTCGCCAGGGTGCTGCCGGAGACCCTGGCGGAGTGGGAGTCGGGGCGGATCGACCAGGCTGCGGCCGAGGCGATCTCGTCGTCGACCCTCGTCCTCGACGACGAGCGTGCCCGACGGGTGCAGGCCGCCGTCCTCCCGGGCGCCCCGCAGCGCACCGGCGGTTGCTCCGGGAGCGGCTGCGCCGCCACATCGCCCGGATCGGCCCGGACGGCGCCCGCGAGCGTCACGAACGGGCCCGTTCGGAGCGGCGGATGTCGGTCTCCCCGGGGGACGACGGCATGGGGTCGCTGTGGCTGGGCGGCACCGCCGCGCAGGTCGAGGCGTCGTGGCAGTGCGTCGACCGGCTCGCGCGTTCCCTCGACGACCCGTGCGACGACCGGACCCTGGACCAGAAGCGCGTCGACCTCGCCCACCAGCTGCTGCAGGGCACGCTGACGCTCACCGACGTCGGTACGGTCCGGGACGCGCTCGGTGCGGCCGCTGAGGGTGCCGAGGACGGCACCCTGCTCGCCGCGGTCGCGCAGGTGCTCGCGGCGAAGCCGGACCCGGGGGAGGTGGTGGGTCGTCGTCCGCTGATCCAGGTCGTGGTCCCGCTCAGCACGCTGATGGGAGGCGCGGCGCCGGCCGAGCTGGTCGGGCACGGTCCGATCCCCGCGGACCTCGCCCGGGCCTTCGCCGCAGGCAGTGTGTGGCAGCGGTTGGTGACCGACCCGCTGTCGGGCATGCTGCTCGACGTCGGACGGACGCGCTACCGCCCGCCGGTCGCGATGGCCGACCACGTCCGGGCACGAGACGGCACCTGTCGCGGTCCCGCGTGCAGCCGCCGGGTCCGCGACCTCGACCACCACCGGCCCTGGGCGGCCGGGAACGGGCCGACGAGTGCGGAGAACCTGTTCGGGCTGTGCCGGGCCGACCACGCGTTGAAGGACGCTCCCGGCTGGCAGGTGCTCGCCGGGCGCGACGGCAGCCTGACCTGGGTGGCACCGTGCGGCCGTCGGGCGACGACGCAGCCGTTCGACTACCGGGCCTTCACCGATCCGTTGCCCTCCGGGGCCGACCACGGCGCCGACCATGGTGCCGCCCTCGTGCCCTTCTGATCCCGTCGAACCCTTCTGGGCATCGCGCGGATCGGGCAGGGTGGTGTCGTGGAGCGGCACCGGGAACGCAGCGAGGCCCAGGCGGTGGAGACCACCCTGGCCGTGCTGCTCGGTGTCACCGCCGCCGGCGTGGTGCTCGCGGTCGTGTGGGCCCTGCGGGCCGGGTTTGACATCGTGCACCCGTGGTGGTCGTTCCGCACCGGGTTCCCGCTCCCGGTGGCCGGGGCGCTGGGGCTGGTCGTCATGGTCGTCGTCCTGCTGCGGGCGCGTCGGCGGGGGATCTGAGCGCTGTTCGGGCCGCCGGGGCGGTGGGTGACCGGGACGGGTGAGCGCGCCCGAAGCCGGACGACGCACCCACCTGCCGACGGGTAGGCTCGAACCATGGCACGAGGAATCTGGTCGCAGAAGGTCCGCACCGCCCGCTGACGGCGGCGCCCACCTCTTCGTCCCGCGAAGCAACCACCGCGTCCGCCGTCCCGGTCCCCGCCGGGCGGCGCACTCCGTGCTGCCCGGCTCCGATCTCGGATGCCGCGGAGCCTCTCGTGCACACCACCCCCGAACCCTCGTCCCTCCTCCCCACCCTCGACGCCGGCGCGTCCGCCCACGTGCGCGCCGAGGACGTCGTCGTCACCCGCGGATCGCACCGCGTCCTCGCCGGCGTGACCCTCACCGTCTCCGCCCGGTCACGCCTCGCCGTGGTCGGGGAGAACGGCCGGGGCAAGTCCACGCTCCTGCACGTCCTCGCCGGCGTGATCGTCCCGGACTCCGGCACCGTGCACCGCGCCGGGACCGTCGCCCTGGTCCGCCAGGAGGTGCCCGCCCGTGACGGCGAGACCGTCGGCACGCTCACCGCGGAGTCGCTCGCCGCCCCGCGGACGGCGCTGCGCGAGCTCGACGCGGCGACCGGGGCGCTCACCGACGGTGCGCCCGGCGCCGACGACCGGTTCGCCGCCGCCCTGGACACCGCGACCCGGCTCGACGCCTGGGACGCCGAACGCCGCATCGACGTCGCGCTGGACGCACTCGGCGCCTGCACCGACCGCGACCGGCCGCTGGAGACCCTGTCGGTGGGGCAGCGCCACCGGGTGCGGCTGGCGTGCCTGCTCGGCGCCCGCCACGACGTCCTGCTCCTCGACGAGCCCACCAACCACCTCGACGCGGGCGGTCTGGACTTCCTGACCCGCACCCTGCGTGCGTACCCGGGCGGACTTGCCGTGGTCAGTCACGACCGGGCCCTGCTGCGCGAGGTCGCCGAGGAGTTCTGCGACCTCGACCCGACCCGTGACGGCGCGCCCCGGCTCACCGCGGGCGGCTACGACGGCTGGGTGACCGCCCGCGACCGGGCCCGCAGTGCATGGGAGGCCGCGTACGCCGAGCAGCAGGCCGAGCACCGCCGCCTCGTCGAGGCCGTCGCCACCGCCCGGGACCGGCTCTCGACCGGCTGGCGCCCGGACAAGGGGACCGGCAAGCACGCCCGCCAGTCGCGGGCTCCCGGCGTGGTGCAGGCACTGCAGCGCCGCCGCGCCGAGCTCGACGCGCACCGGGTCGACGTGCCGGTGCCGCCGTCGTCGCTGCGTAGGCCCGACCTCGACGTGCGACCGGGCGCGCCGCAGTTGCGCGCGCAAGGGATCGGCGTGCGGGACCGCCTCGCCGGCCCGGTCGACCTGGTCCTCGACGGGGGCGACCGGCTGCTCGTGACCGGGCCGAACGGGGCCGGGAAGTCGACACTGCTCGCCGTGCTGGCGGGAGCACTCGACCCGGACACCGGGGCGGTGCGCACCGCGGGCGGCGCCCGGGTCGTCCGGCTGGGGCAGGAGACCGCGGTGCTCGACCCGCGGTGGCCCGCGCGCGCCGTGCTGGAGCAGGCCGGCGGCGGTGCTCACGGCCTGCTCGACGCGGCGGCGTTGCGGACGCCGGTCGGACGGCTGTCGGAGGGGCAGCGACGACGGCTCGACCTGGCCGTGACCCTCGCGGCGCGCCCGACGACGCTGCTGCTCGACGAGCCGACCAACCACTTGTCGGCGCGGCTGGTGGACGAGCTCACCGCGATGGTGCGGGACACCTCGGCGGCCGTCGTCGTCGCCACCCACGACCGGCAGCTGCTGCGCGACCTGGCCGACTGGCCGCGCCTCGAGCTCGGTACGGCCGGCTGATCAGGGCCGGAGCCCGGCCTCGACGACGTCGAGGGTGCGACGCAGCCCGGACTCGAACAGCGGCTCGCCGCCACCGGGTCCGCGCACCACCGCGCCGCCGAGCAGCCGGGACAGCACCGGCAGCTGCTCGGACCGGCCGGAGCGACGGACGTCGTCGAGGGTGGGCAGGCGGTCCCCGGCCAGGGCCGCCGCCCCCCGCACGTAGCCGTGCAGCAGGTGCAGCACCTCCACGGCCGCGTGCAGCGGATGCCCCGCCCCGACGACGTGCGCGAGCAGCGCCTCCGCCCACGCGCACTCGGCCGGGCCGGTGGCGCGGGGACCGGCGAGCAGCCCGACGGCCCACGGGTGCTCGTCGAGCACCTCGCGCAGGGCGGACGCCCAGATCTCGCACCCCAGCCGAAGCCCGCAGCCCGCCAGGTCCGGCGGCTCGCCCAGCGCGGCGTCCAGGACGAGGTCGACCAGCGCGTCCTTGCCGGGCACGTGCCGGTACAGCGACATCGGCGCCGACCCCAGCTCCCGGGCCAGCCGCGGCATCGACACCGCGGCCAGGCCGTCGGTGTCGGCGAGGCGCAGCGCCGTGGCGACGACGGACCCGCGGTCCAGCGTCCGTCGCGCCGGGGCCGGGGGAGCGGCCCAGCGGGGGTCGTCGACGGTCACGGCGTGGATCATGCCACGCACGTCGTAGAGACACCTACGCACTGTGCGTAAGCCCTACGCAGACACGGGCGGCGGGTCGTCCGCCGTGCGGTTCGTAGGGTGGCCCGATGCAGTGGTGGGAGGTCGGGGTCATCGCGCTGGCCGGAGTCTGGGCGGGGTTGATCAACACCGTCGTCGGGTCCGGGACGCTGGTGACCTTCCCGGTGCTGGTGGCGCTCGGCTTCCCGCCGGTGACGGCGACGACGTCGAACGCCATCGGCCTGATCACGGGGTCGATCACCGGCGCCGTCGGCTACCGCAGGGAGTGGGCCGGGCACGGTCGCCGGCTCGCGAAGTACGCCGTCGCGTCGTTCCTCGGGGCGGTCGTCGGCGCGGCGCTGCTGCTGTCGCTGCCGCCGGACGCGTTCGAGACGATCGTGCCGGTCCTGGTCGGCACCTCGGTGCTGCTGGTCGCCGTGCAACCGCTGCTGGCCCGCCGGCTGCGGGACCGGCCGCGTCCCGACCGGTCCGGCTCACCGGTGCTCTACCTGCTGGTGTTCCTGGTGGGCGTCTACGGCGGCTACTTCACCGCCGCACAGGGGATCATGCTGGTCGGGGTCATGGGGCTGCTCCTCGCGGACCCGCTGCAGCGGCTCAACGCCTTCAAGAACACCCTCGCCTCGGTCGTGAACATCGTCGCGGGGGCCATCTACGCCGTCGTCGCGCCGGTCGACTGGAGGGTCGTCGGGATCATCGCGGTCAGCTCGATCGTCGGCGGGCTGCTCGGCGCGAAGGTCGGGCGCAGGCTGTCGCCCGCGGTGCTGCGGAGCGCGATCGTCGTGATCGGGGTCGCGGCCATCGTGTTCCTGCTGGTGGAGTGAGCGGCCCGGAACTGTCGGGGGTGTCTGCTCTGCTGGGGCCGTGGACGACGACCGCGCCGCCGAGCTGGCCGCGGCCCTCGCCGCGCTGGCCGGTCGCGAGATCGGTCCGGGCGAGGCGCGGGCCGTCGTCGCGCACGCCCACGACCTGACCCCGGCCCGGGCGAACGCGGTCTGGACCCGGCACCGGGCGGCACCGCGGACCGTGCCGCTGCGCGACTACCTGGCGATGACGCTCCGGTTCACCGCGCAGGACCCTGCGGTCGGCCCGCTGGCGGGCGGGGAGCGGCACGCCTCACCGGATCCACACGGCCGACACGGTGGGATGGCACCGTGAGCACGACTGCCTCGACCGGCCCGGACCCGATCACCCCCGCCCGCGACGCCGAGCGGCTCGAGCGTGCGGTACTCGAGGTGAAGCGGGTGATCGTCGGCCAGGACCGGCTCGTCGAGCGGATGCTGGTGGGTCTGCTCGCGAAGGGGCACCTGCTGCTGGAGGGCGTCCCCGGCGTCGCGAAGACCCTCGCGGTGGAGACCTTCGCCCGGGTCGTCGGGGGGAGCTTCTCCCGGCTGCAGTTCACCCCCGACCTGGTGCCCGCCGACATCCTCGGCACCCGGATCTACCGGCAGGGCAGGGAGGAGTTCGACGTCGAGCTCGGCCCGGTCGTCGCGAACTTCGTGCTGGCCGACGAGATCAACCGCGCCCCGGCGAAGGTGCAGTCGGCGATGCTCGAGGTGATGGCCGAGCGCAAGCTCTCCCTCGCCGGTCGCGACCACCCGATGCCCGACCCGTTCCTCGTGCTCGCCACCCAGAACCCGATCGAGAACGAGGGCGTCTACCCGCTGCCCGAGGCCCAACGCGACCGCTTCCTGTTCAAGCTGATCATCGAGTACCCGGGGGTCGAGGAGGAACGGGAGATCATCTACCGGATGGGGTCCACCCCACCGGTGGCCTCCCAGGTCCTCACCCCCGACGAGCTGGTCCGGCTGCAGCGCACCGCGGCGGACGTGTTCGTGCACCACGCCCTGGTCGACTACGTCGTGCGGCTGGTCGTCGCGACCCGGCTGCCGTCCGAGCACGGCCTGTCCGACGTCGCGTCCTGGATCGCCTACGGGGCCTCGCCGCGTGCGTCGCTGGGCATCGTGTCCGCCGCCCGCGCGCTGGCCCTGGTGCGTGGCCGCGACTACGTTCTGCCGCAAGACGTGCTGGAGGTCGCCCCGGACGTGCTGCGGCACCGCCTCGTGCTGTCCTACGACGCGATCGCCGACCAGGTGCCGGTCGACCACATCGTCACCCGGGTCCTGCAGACCGTGCCGTTGCCGCAGGTCAGCGCCCGGCCCGGGGGAGCGCCCGAGGGTGCGCCGTCGGCGTGGCCGCCCGCACCGGGTGCCGGCCAGGGTCCGGCGTGACGGCGGGGTCCGCCGACCTCGTCCGGCTCGAGGCCTCCCTGCGGACCCTGGAGCTCACCGTCCGGCGCCGGCTGGACGGCCTGCTCCAGGGCAACCACATCGGGCTGCTGCCCGGCCCCGGCACCGAGCCCGGTGACGCGCGCCCGTACCAGCCCGGTGACGACGTCCGCCGGATGGACTGGTCGGTCACCGCCCGCACGACCGCCCCGCACGTGCGCGAGACCGTCGCCGACCGCGAGCTGGAGACCTGGGCGGTGGTGGACCTGTCGCGCAGCATCGACTACGGCACCGCCCGCACCGACAAGCGGCACCTGGCGCTGGCCGGGCTGACCGCGGTCGCCCAGCTGACGACCGGGGGCGGCAACCGGCTCGGCGCCGTCGTCGCGAACGGGGAGTCGACGCTGCGGCTGCCCGCCCGCGGTGGCCTGGCGCACGCCCGTGGCCTGGTCCGCCGGGTCGCGACGATGCCGTCGGCGCCCGAGGGCACCCGCGGTGACCTGTCGGGCGCACTCGACGAGCTGCGCCGCCCCCCGCGCCGGCGCGGGCTGGTCGTGGTGGTCTCGGACTTCCTCGGCGAGCCCACCTGGGAGCGGTCGCTGCGGGCGCTCTCGGCGCGCCACGAGCTCCTCGCCATCGAGGTCGTCGACCCGCGGGAGCTGGAGCTGCCCGACGTCGGGACCGTCGTGCTGGCCGACCCCGAGACCGGGCGTCAGCGCGAGGTCGACACCACACCGCTGCTGCGCCGCGAGTTCGCCGCCGCCGCCTCCGAGCACCGCGACCGGGTGGCCGCGGCGCTGCGTCGCTGCGGGGCCGGGCACCTGACCCTGCGCACCGACACCGACTGGGTGGCCGACATCGTGCGGTTCGCCGTCGCCCGCAAGCACACCGCGTCTCCGCGCAACGGCACAGCGGCCCCACGCAGCGGCGCCGCGTTCTCGGGCAACGGCGCAGCGGCCCCGCGCAACGGCGCAGCGTTCCCGCCCGACGGAACTGCGGCCCCGCGGAGGCCCGCGTGACGTTCACCGCCCCCTGGTGGCTGCTCGGGCTGCTCGTCGTCGCCGCGCTGGCGGTCGCCTACGTGTGGCTGCTGCGCCGGCGCCGTCGCGACGTCGTACGGTTCACCAACCTGGAGCTGCTGGAGTCGGTCGCCCCGAAGCGGCCGGGCCGGCGGCGGCACCTTCCCGCGATCGCGTTGATCGCGGCGCTGGCGGTGCTCACCGTGGCGCTCGCCGGGCCACAGGCGATGGCGAAGGTGCCGCGGAACCGGGCCACGGTGATGCTGGTGATCGACGTGTCGCTGTCGATGAAGGCCACCGACGTCGCGCCGACCCGGCTCGCCGCCGCGCAGGCCGCGGCCAAGCAGTTCGCCGACCAGCTGACCCCCGGCGTCAACCTCGGGCTGGTGTCGTTCGCCGGGACCGCGGCGGTGCTCGTCTCGCCGACGACCGACCGCAGCGCGGTCAAGAACGGCGTCGACAACCTGCAGCTCGCCGAGTCCACCGCGACCGGCGAGGCGATCTTCACGGCGATGCAGTCCATCGACACGTTCTCCCGGTCGCTGCAGGGCGGCCCGGACGCGGAGGGGGTGCCGCCTCCGGCGCGGATCGTGCTTCTCTCCGACGGCACCCAGACCGTGCCGGGTCCGGACGGGGAGAACGAGCCGCGCGGCTCGTTCACCGCGGCCGCCGAGGCGCGCAACCGCGGCATCCCGGTGTCCACGATCTCCTTCGGCACCAGCTACGGCACGATCGAGCTCGACGGCGGACGCACCCCCGTCCCCGTCGACGACGCCTCGATGGAGCGCATCGCGCAGCTCGCCGGTGGCCGGTTCTTCACCGCCGCCACCGAGTCCGAGCTGCGCGCGGTCTACTCCGACCTGTCCGAGGAGCTCGGCTACGAGGAGCGCGAGGTCGACGCGAGCAGACCGTGGATGATCGGCGGGTTCGTGCTGCTGATCGGCGGGCTCGGTGCGGGCATCCTGCTCGGCAGGCGGCTGCCGTGAGGGTGATCTCCGCTCGCGGGTACCGACCGGTAGTGCGTTAGGTTCACCCCCCGTGGGACGCAGCGTGCTCGTGACCGGAGGAAACCGCGGCATCGGCCTGGCGATCGCGCAGGCGTTCGCGGCCGAGGGCGACCAGGTGGCGGTGACCTACCGCTCGGGGAAGGACGACATCCCCGACGGGCTCTTGCCGGTGCACTGCGACGTCACCGACGCCGAGTCCGTCGACGCCGCGTTCACCGAGGTCGAGGCCGCCCACGGACCGGTCGAGGTGCTGGTGTCCAACGCCGGCATCACCGACGACGGCCTGCTCATGCGGATGTCCGAGGAGTCCTTCACCCGGGTCGTCGACGCCAACCTCACCGCCGCCTACCGGGTCGCGAAGCGGGCCTCGCGCGGGATGCTGAAGGCCAAGAAGGGCCGCATGATCTTCGTGTCGTCGGTCGTGGGCCTCTCCGGGTCGGCCGGGCAGGTCAACTACGCCGCCTCCAAGTCCGGGCTCGTCGGCCTCGCGCGCTCGGTCGCCCGCGAGCTCGGCAGCCGCGGCATCACCGCGAACGTCGTCGCCCCCGGCTTCGTCGACACCGACATGACCCGCGCGCTGCCCGAGAAGCGGCGCGAGGAGATCCTCGGGACCATCCCGCTCTCCCGCTACGCCGACGCCGGCGAGATCGCCTCGGTCGTCGCCTTCCTCGCCTCGCCCGGCGCCGGCTACGTCACCGGGGCGGTCGTCCCGGTCGACGGCGGCCTGGGCATGGGGCACTGAGCATGGGGCACTGATCGGCGCTCACGCGCGAACACCGACACCGGGCCCCGGGTCCGGGCCCCCGCAGAACTCTCGAAAGGACGTCATGGGACTGCTCGACGGCAAGCGGCTGCTGATCACCGGTGTGATCACCGATGCCTCGCTGGCCTTCCACTCCGCCAAGATCGCCCAGGAGCAGGGCGCCGAGGTCGTGCTCACCGGCTTCGGCCGGATGCGGCTGGTCGAGCGGATCGCGATGCGGCTGCCGAAGCCCGCCCCGGTCGTCGAGCTGGACGTGTCGAACCAGGAGCAGCTGGACTCGCTCGTCGAGCGGATCACCCCGCACCTGGGCGAGGAGCCCCGCCTCGACGGCGTGCTGCACTCGATCGGGTTCGCCCCGGCGGGTGCGCTGGGGGAGGGTGCGTTCCTGAACGCGCAGTGGGAGGACGTCGCCACCACGATCCAGGTGTCGGCGTTCTCGCTGAAGTCGCTGGCGATGGCGTGCAAGCCGCTGCTCGGTCCGGGCAGCTCGATCGTCGGCATGGACTTCGACAACCGTCAGGCCTGGCCCGCCTACGACTGGATGGGCGTCGCGAAGTCGGCGCTGGAGTCGGTCACCCGCTACCTGGCCCGCGACCTGGGCCGCGACGGCATCCGGGTCAACCTGGTCGCCGCCGGCCCGGTGAAGACGATGGCCGCCAAGTCGATCCCGGGCTTCGCCGCGTTCGAGGACGTGTGGGACAAGCGTGCCCCGCTCGGCTGGGACATGAACGACCCGGTGCCGGTCGCGAAGACCGTGTGCGCCGCACTGTCGGACTGGATGCCGACCACCACCGGATCGATGATCATGGCCGACGGCGGGGTGCACGCCGTCGGCGTGTGAGGCCGGGGAGCGCGCCCGCGGGAAGGCGTCGATAATCGGGTCGTGCCCGAACAGTCCTGCCCCGACCCCGATGCCATCCTGGTGCTCAGCTTCGGCGGCCCCGAGGCCCCCGACGAGGTCCGCCCGTTCCTGGAGAACGTGACCCGGGGCCGCGGGGTCCCGCCGGAGCGCCTCGACGCCGTCGAGGAGCACTATCAGCACTTCGGCGGGGTCTCGCCGATCAACGCCCGCAACCGCGAGCTGATCGCGTCGATCGCCGCGCGCACCGAGCTGCCGGTGTACTTCGGCAACCGCAACTGGCGGCCCTTCGCCGAGGACACCGTGCGCGAGATGGCCGAGGCCGGCGTCGAGCGGGCACTGGTGTTCGCGACCAGCGCCTACGGCGGCTACTCCGCCTGCCGCCAGTACCACGAGGACATCGCCCGGGCCCGCGACGCCGTCGGCGAGGCGGCGCCCGAGCTGGTCAAGCTGCGCCACTTCTACGACCACCCGGACTTCGTGCGCGCCAACGCCGACGCCGTGCGGACGGCGTGGGCGCAGCTGCCCGAGGACCGGCGCGAGGCGGCGCGGCTGGTGTTCACGGCGCACTCCATCCCCACCTCCGCCGACGCGGCGGCCGGGACCCCGGCCGACGGCGGGCACCGCTACTCCCGGCAGGTCGCCGAGGCCGCCGCGCTGGTCGCCGCCGAGCTGGGCGTCGACGAGTTCGACGTCGTCTGGCAGTCCCGCTCCGGTCCGCCGCAGGTGCCGTGGCTGGAGCCCGACATCGTCGACCACATCGACGACCTGCACGCCAAGGGTGTGCCCGCGGTCGTCGTCGCGCCGGTCGGGTTCGTGTCCGACCACGTCGAGGTCGTGTGGGACCTCGACAACGAGGCCGCCGAGCGTGCCGCCGAGCACGGCATGGGGTTCGCCCGGGCCGCCACCGCCGGGCCCGACCCGCGGTTCGCCGACATGGTGGTCGAGCTCGTGCGGGAGCACACCGACGACGCGCCCGCCCGGCGGCTGGGCAGCGGCCCGTCGGCGGGGTGCACCCGCAACGGGGCACCCTGTGCGGTCGACTGCTGTGTGCCGCAGCGGCGGCCCGCCCGGTCGGGCTGATCAGCGGCGCCGTACCCGGGCGAGGTGGGCGGGGACCTCGACCCTGGTCCCGGCCGGCTCACCGTAGGCCTGCGCCAGGGCGGCGGTCACGACTCCCCGGTACGACGCCGGTGTGACGGTCTCCACCGACCAGTCCGGACCGGTGAACGCGGTGCGGACGTCGGCCGCGTCGATCACCGGGCCGAACTCGGCGGCGGCGCCGGTCCGGGCCAGGGCGAGCACGTGCACGACGCCGCCGGGGCGCACGATCCCGGCCAGCGCGCGGGCGTAGCGGGCCTGGTCAGCGGGGTCGAACAGGTGGAACAGGGCACTGTCGACCACCGTGTCGAACGGGCCGAGGCCGTCCGGGGCGAGTGCGTCGGCGACGACGAACCGCGCGTCCACCCCCGCGGCCGCGGCGCGCTCGCGTGCCCGGTGCACCGCGGTCGGGGCGGCGTCGGCGCCGAGCACGTCGTACCCGAGCCCAGCCAGCAGGATCGTGTGCTCGCCGGTGCCGCACCCGGGGTCGAGGACGGTCCCGGTGACGGCGCCGTCGCGGGCCAGCGCGACGACGGCCGGCTGCGGCTCGTCGATGACCCAGGGCGGATCGCCGTCGCGGTAGGCCTGCTCGAACCAGGAGACGGGCGGGGTGAGGTCCATCGGATGCTCCTCTGACGGGGTTCTCGCGAGAGCCTGCGACCTCGATCGAGGTTCAGGTCAAGGCCCGGCGTCACACCAGGTCCGCCGTCCCGGCGGCCACGGCGTCCCGCCCACCTTGTCAAGGAATCATTGACGCCCGCGCGTGGTCAATCGAACGGCGACACCTGCCGGACGTGGAGACGGGGGAGGGGTGGCCGGACTCCGCGGGGTCCGGCGCGGGGCCCGTCGCCGGGAGCGTGGCGGCCCCACGCAGGGGGACCTGCACGGATGGTGTTCCCGGCATCGCCGAGCTGCGGGAACAAGTCGTCGGCATGGTGCGGCCCGGCTGCCGCGTGCGGAGGCGGTGCTCCTGTCGGGCCCTCGGTGATGCCGCCGCGCCCACGCCGCATCCCGCCGCGCCGCATCCCGCCGCGCCGCATCCCGCCGTGCCGGAGCGCATCGCGCGGTCTCCTCGCCGACCGTCGGATCGTGTCCTGACCTCCGATGACAATGATTCATTGACGCCAACAGATCGTCGACGAAACGACGACAACCACACCGCCAAGAGCCGGGGGAGTCGGCGCCGGCCGGGGAGCCCGGGCTGCGGGATCTCCCGTGCGATGTGCGGTGTGGTCGGTCCGGGTCAGCGGGGCAGGTCGGCGGCCCGGTCGAGGGCGTCGACGACGGCGTCGGTGAACGCTCCGGCACCACCGTGCCCGGCGTCGTCGATGATCCGCAGCTCGCTGCCGGGCCAGCGCCGGTGCAGGTCCCAGGGGATGTCCGGGGGCCCGCTGACGTCGTAGCGGCCGTGGACCATGCTCCCGGGGATGCCGGCGAGCCGGGTCGCCCCGTCGAGCAGGGCGCCGTCGGGGAGGAACGCGGCGTGCCGCCAGTAGTGCGTGACCAGCCGGGCGAACACGAGCCGGAACGCCGGGTCCTCGTAGCGGCTGCTCGGCCGGTACCCCGGGACGAGGGAGACGTGGACGTCCTCCCAGCGGCACCACTCGCGGGCTGCGTGCTCGCGGACGGCCGGGTCGGGGTCGGCGAGCAGGGTCGCGTAGGCGTCGACGAGGCGGGTGCCGCGCAGCGGGGCGGGCACGGCCTCGGCGAAGCGGTCCCAGGCGGCGGGGAAGATGCGGCGCATGTCCTCGGTGATCCAGCGGACCTCCCGCTCGGTCGTCGTCGCGACGGCGGCGAGCAGTAGCGCCTCGACCCGCTGCGGGTGGGCCTGGGCGTAGGCCAACGCGAGGGTGCTGCCCCAGGAACCGCCCTTCACGACCCAGGAGGGGATCGCCAGCAGCTCGCGGAGCCGCTCGATGTCGTCGAGCAGCAGCCGGGTGGTCGGGGTGCGTTCCAGGTCGACGTCGGGGTCGGACGCGAGCGGCCTGCTGCGGCCGCAGCCGCGCTGGTCGAACAGCACGATCCGGTACCGCTCGGGGTCGAAGTACCGGCGTGCCCCGGCCGAGCAGCCCGAGCCGGGGCCGCCGTGCAGGTACAGCACCGGGCGTCCGTCGGGGTTCCCACAGGTCTCCCAGTACAGGGCCTGGCCGTCGTCGGTGGTGAGGACGCCCGTGTCGTAGGGCTCGATCGGTGGGTGGAGAGGCACCGCTACAACCCTGCCAGCAGGGCGGCCGAGTTGTCCTCCCAGGCGTTGTCGACACGGATGTAGGTGCCCACGGTGGCCAGGGAGCGGTGCCGGGTCTGGTGGGCGATGGCCCGGTCGGAGGCGCCGCGCTGGTGGGCGTAGGTGACGTGGCCCGCGCGCAGGGAGTGCGCCGACCAGGGGCCGGGGCCGATGCCGGCGCGGGCGACCGCACGCTGGACGATCTCGTTGACCGACTCCGGGTGCAGCGGGCGGTCGGTGACCCGGTTGCCACGGGTGACCTTGCGCAGCACCGGGCCCTCGGTGATCCCGGCGGCCTCGAGCCAGGTCCGCAGCGCGGTGACCGGGCAGCGCGCGGCCCGGTGCGCGTGCGGGAGGACCACGAGCTCGGGCTCGGTGCCGTACGGGTTGGTCTTGGACCGGGGGATCGACAGGACGCGGCCGCGGGGGTGCTCGGCGACGTCGGCGACGGTGAGTCCGGCCAGCTCGGAGCGGCGCAGCGCGGAGAAGAACCCGACCAGCAGCAGGGCCCGGTCGCGCAGGCCGGCGAGGTCGGTCCCGGACCCGCACGCGGCGACGACGTCGTCGAGATCGGGCGGCATGAGGGCGCGGGCCCGGACCGGCGGCGCGCCGTGGGTACGGCGGATGCCCTCCCACACGGCGGTGACGCGGCGGGCGTCGGTGGGGTCGGGCAGGTCGCGCATGACGTGGACGAAGCGGATCGAGGACAGTCGACGGCTGATGGTCCCGACCTTGGCCCCGGCCCCGGCGAGCTCGGTGATGTAGCCGGACAGCGCCTCGGGGGCGGCGGGCAGTGGCGCGTGGCCGTTCCGGGCGCACCAGCCGCTGAACTCGCGCCAGTCCGAGGCGTAGCCGCGGCGGGTGTTCGGAGAGCGGGCGGCCGCGACGTAGGCGGCCTCCTCCGGCGTCAGCGGCAGGTCGACCTGCGGTGCGAGCAGCTCGGCACCGGGGACCGTGGTGCGGTCGGGCACGGGGGCGGTCACGGGGTCATCCTGCCGGTTGCGGCGCCGCGGCCACGAGCACCACGCCCGACCCGCTCGCCCCCTCGGCGGGGAAGCGGAGCTCGGCCTCGGTGCGCAGCCCGGTGTCCTCGACGAGCGCGCGGAGCCGCTCGGGCCGCCACAGGTGCGTGGTCCAGGTGACCGGGACGCCGCCGTAGCCCTCGGTGCGGACGAGGTCGCCATCGCCGGCGTGGGTGGCCAGGATCAGTCGTCCGCCCGGGGCCAGCGCCCGGGCGAAGGAGGCCAGGACGTGCGGCAGGACGTCACGGGGCAGGTTGAACAGCGACCACCACCCGAGCACGCCGGCGAGCGAGTCGTCGGGCACGTCGAGCTCGGTGGCCGAACCGACCGCGAACGAGCAGTGCGGGTGCAGGCGACGGGCGTGGGCGACCATCGCGGGGGACAGGTCCACACCCGAGGCGTCCACCCCGCGCTCCACCAGGTAGGCGGTGACCTGCCCCGGCCCGCAGCCGACGTCGAGGACCGGCCCGCGGCCGGCGACGGCGTCGGCGAACACGTCCATCGCGGCGCGCAGCCAGGGATGGGCGCGGACGTCCCCGATCCCGGTGTCGACGACCATCGCGACGTAGTTGTCGGCGACGCGGTCGTAGGACGCGCGGACGGCGTCCAGGTCGGCGGGGCGCGGGACCGGTTCGGTGGGCACGCCGGCGACCGTAGGGCAGGGGACCGACACTCAGGCGCCGCGTGACCGGCGACCGGCCGGGGCGTGGCGCAGGGTCTGCTGGTGCGCGACGGCGCGGCGCACGATGTCGATCACGCCGTCGTCGTCGGCCAGGTAGACGCGGTGGCGGCCCTGGCGGCGGACGCGGACCCACCCGGCCGCCTTGAGCTTGCCCAGGTGGTGGCTGACCGTCGCGACGGACTGGCCGAGCTCCTCGGCGAGGGCGCCGACGTCGCGCTCGCCGTCGGCCAGCAGCCACATGATGTGCAGCCGGACGGTGGCCGAGAGCATGCCGAAGGCGGAGGCGGTGTCGTGCAACAGGTCCTGCGACGGGGGATCGGGGGTCAACGGTCTCCTTCCGCGACGGGGTGACGAGCGTCAAACATTCTCACAACCGTTTGAACGTTGCAGCTCGGTACGGTTCACTGGTCCCCGACTGTCCACGAGGGAGGTGAGCCGGATGTCCGACGACGAGCACAGTAGGTGCGGCCGCACGGACTGCCGGCCGCTGCACCGGGAACTCCCGGGCTGAGCTCCGGGCCACGTGCCCGCGTCCGCCGTCCACAACGGCCGCTTCGTCCGCGCGGCGTCCCCTGCCGCGCGTCTCCCACCTCTCCGTCCGTCACCGCCGCCCCCACACGGCCGGTCGTCGCGTGCTGCGCCGACCGGCATCGACGTGTGCCCGGCCGCGGCCGGCGGACCTCTCCTGCGCAACGAGAGCGAGTACGTGATGACGACCGTCGAGATGCTGCTGCGCCTGGGGGCCGGTGTCGGCCTGGGCACGGTGATCGGCTTCGAGCGCCAGTACCGGGCGCGGATGGCCGGCCTGCGCACCAACGCCCTGGTCGCCGTCGGCGCGACCCTGTTCGTCCTGCTGTCCGCACACGGCTTCGGTGGGCTGTCCGACACCGGCAGTGCCGATCCCACCCGGGTGGCGGCCCAGATCGTGTCCGGCATCGGGTTCCTCGGCGCCGGGGTGATCCTGCGCGACGGGATGACCGTCCGCGGGCTCAACACCGCGGCGACCCTGTGGTGCTCCGCCGCCGTCGGAGCGCTGTCCGGGGCCGGGCTCTACCCGGTCGCCGCCGCGGGGACCGGCGTCGTGGTGCTGGTGAACCTGGCGCTGCGCCCGCTGGGGCGGGCCATCGACCGCCGCCCGGAGTCCGGCGACGAGACCCCGACCGTCTACAGCTTCCACGCCGTCACCCGCGACGACGCCGAGGCCCACGTCCGGGCGCTGCTGGTCCAGGCACTCGGGCGCACCGACTTCCGGCTCGCCTCGGTCCGCTCGGCCAACACCGACACCGACGGCTACGTCGAGGTCCGGGCCGACCTGGCCGCCGACCACCGTGACGACACCCAGATGGAGTCGGCGGTCAGCCGGCTGTCGCTGGAGCCCTCGGTCACCAGCGTCCGGTGGGACGTGCGGACCCCGGCCCGGGACACCGGCGCCGCACGCTGACCCCGCCCGCAGGCGGAGAAAGGAGACCGTCGTGGTGCTGCGCGTGTTCCCCTCCCGGGAGGCACTGGCCCGGCCGCGGCAGGGCCTCGTCGACGTCGCCGTGCTGGCCGGGGCCGCCGCCCTGCTGTACGCACTGGTGCGGGTCTCGCACGGGATCGACGTCCCGTTCGACCCGGCCACCGCGCCGTCGCGCCTCTCGACCGACCCGGCCGAGCTGCCCTACTACGCCGCCCGCTCGCTGCTGCGGATGTTCGCCGCGCTCGTGCTGTCGGTGCTGTTCACCTTCGTCTACGCCACCGCCGCGGCCCGGCTGCCGCGCGCGGAGGCGGTGCTCCTGCCGGCGCTCGACATCCTGCAGTCGGTGCCGATCCTGGGGTTCCTGTCGATCACGGTCACCGGCTTCCTCGCCCTGTTCCCCGGCTCGGAGCTGGGCCTGGAGTGCGCGTCGATCTTCGCGATCTTCACCTCGCAGGCCTGGAACATGGCGTTCGCCTTCCACCGGTCGCTGGTGTCCCAGCCCCGTGAGCTGGACGAGGCGGCGCGGCTGCTGCGGCTGTCGAAGTGGCAGCGGTTCTGGCGGGTCGACGTGCCCGGCGGGATGATCCCGCTGGTCTGGAACGGCATGATGAGCTTCGGCGGCGGCTGGTTCTTCCTGGTCGCCTCGGAGGCACTGACCGTGGACGGGCACTCCTACGTGCTGCCCGGTATCGGTGCCTACGTGGCCACCGCGACGGCCGACGCCGACCCGGGCCGGGTGCTGCTCGCCGTCGTCGTCATGGTGGTCATGGTCGTCGGGGTGAACGTGCTGTTCTGGCGGCCGCTCACGGCCTGGGCGGAGCGGTTCCGGATCGGCGACTCCGCGCCCGCCGAGGCACCCCGCAGCGTGGTGCTGGACCTGCTCCGCCGCTCCCGCGTCCCGCGGGCGGTCGGCCGGGTCGCGGGGCGGCTGGTCGGGCCGCTCGACCGGGCCATGGCGGTGTTCGGCCGCGCCGAGCACCCGCTGCGGGTGTCGGCCGTGCGCCGGCGGGCCGGTGACGTCGTGCTGGGGGCGGCGGGGGCGGCCGTGCTCGCCTACGCCCTGGTCCGGATGGCCGGTTACGTCGCGGCGACGGTCGGGTTCGGCGAGGTCGGGCACGCCCTGCTGCTGGGGCTGGTCACGTTCGGCCGGGTGGTGCTGCTCGTCGTCGTAGCGACGGTGGTGTGGGTGCCGGTCGGGGTGTGGATCGGCATGAACCCACGGGTGTCCCGGCTCGCGCAGCCGGTGGTGCAGGTACTGGCCTCGTTCCCGGCGAACTTCCTGTTCCCACTGGTCACCGGGGTGCTCCTGGCGACCGGGGTGAGCCTGGACTGGGGCGGGATCGTGCTGATGAGCCTGGGTGCGCAGTGGTACATCCTGTTCAACGTGATCGCCGCGGCGTCGGCGATCCCGCACGACCTGCGCGAGGCCGCGGCCGACCTCGGGCTGCCGCGCTCGCTGTGGTGGCGCTGGCTGGCGCTGCCCGCGGTGTTCCCCGGCTAGGTCACCGGCGGGATCACCGCCGCGGGTGGCGCCTGGAACGCCTCGATCGTCGCCGAGGTCGTGACCTACGGACCGGTCACGCTCACCGCCACCGGGCTCGGCGCGTACATCGCGCAGGCCACCGCCGCCGGCGACGGGCCCCGGATCCTGATCGGCGTCGTCGTCATGAGCCTGTACGTCGTCGGGGTCAACCGCCTGTTCTGGCGACCCCTGCAGGCCCTGGCCGAGCGCCGCTTCGCCCTCTGACCCGCTGCCCCACCGATCACCAGGAGGCATCCCGTGTCGTCCACGACCGCCACCCGTTCCGACGCCCTGATCACCCTCGACGGGGTCAGCACGAGCTTCCCCGGCAGCACGGGGGAGGAGCTGCGGGTCCTGCAGGACATCGCCCTGGAGCTGCGCGAGGGAGAGATCGTCGCGTTGCTCGGCCGGTCGGGTTCGGGCAAGTCGACCCTGCTGCGCACCATCGCCGGGCTGATCGCGCCGACGTCGGGCACGGTGCGGTACCGGGGCCGCGAGCTCGACGGCGCCAACCCCGGTGTCGCGATGGTGTTCCAGTCCTTCGCACTGATGCCGTGGCTGACCGTGCAGGACAACGTCGAGCTGGGGCTCGCCGCCCGGGGCGTCCCGGCCGCCGAGCGCCGCGAGCGAGCCCTGGCCGCGATCGACCTGATCGGACTCGACGGCTTCGAGTCCGCCTACCCGCGGGAGCTGTCGGGCGGTATGCGCCAGCGGGTCGGGTTCGCCCGGGCGCTGGTGCTGGAACCGGACCTGCTGCTGATGGACGAGCCGTTCTCCGCCCTGGACGTGCTCACCGCGGAGAACCTGCGCACCGAGCTGATGAGCCTGTGGACCGGACGGCGCTTCCCGACCCGGTCGGTCTGCATCGTCACGCACAACATCGAGGAGGCGGTGCTGCTGGCCGACCGGGTCGTCGTCCTGGAGGCCAACCCGGGGCGCATACGGGCGGAGGTCGCGGTCGACCTGCCGCGGCCGCGGGACCGCGCGACGCCGGCGTTCACCGCGCTGGTCGACCGGCTCTACGACCTGTTGACCGGTCGCGAGTCCGACGTCGTCGGCGCCGGCACCGGCGAGGTGACCCCGACCGCGCGGCCGCTGCCCGCCGCCTCGGTGGGCGGGCTGGCGGGCCTGGTGGAGCTGGTGCACTCCGGTGGCGGCCGGGCGGACCTGCCCGAGCTCGCCGCCGGACTGAGCTTCGAGGTCGACGACCTGCTGCCGCTGGTCGACGCGGCCGCGATGCTCGACCTGCTGGAGGTGTCCGGGGCGGACCTGCACCTGACCGGCACCGGGCGGGCGTTCACCACCGCCGACATCCAGGAGAGCAAGCGGATCTTCGCCGCGCAGGCGGTGACCCGGGCCCCGCTGGTGCGCACCGTGCACCGGGCGCTGTCCGCCGCTGCGGACGGATCGCTGCGGGTCGGGTTCTTCCTGGACCTGCTGCAGCGGGGGTTCTCCGCCGAGGACGCCCGCCGCCAGATCGACACCGCGATCGACTGGGGCCGCTACGGCGAGCTGTTCGACTTCGACACCGACACCGGTCTGCTCACCCTCGACCCGGCCCCCTGACCCCGCCGGGCCGCCCGCGCTCCCGGCGGTCCCTGTCAAGCCATACGGGATTCCCCGCATTATCCAGTGTTATCTCGGTTAATGATAACGAACCATGAACTGGTTTCGAGTTTGAGAAACATGAACTGGTAGCGTGGGGTGCATGGCGGACACGGTGGTGCGGTGCGGATACAGCCGATGCCGGGCGGAGCTGCCCCCGCCCGGGCCGCAGGGCGGCCGTCCGCGGTCGTTCTGCCGGGACACCCGGTGGGAGCAGGGTCGGACCTGCGCGCAGATGGCCCGCGCCGAGCGGGAGGCCCTCGGGGCCCTCGGCCTCGACACCGGGACCGGGGCGTTCGCGCTCGACGCGGACCGGCTCCGCGAGCACGTCGGTGCGCTCGCCGGACCGGTGGCCGAGCTGTCCGGGGCACTGACCGCCGTGTTGGACCGGCTCGACGAGATCGAGCGCGACGCCCTGGCCGCCACCGAGGCCGCCCGCGCCGCCGCCACCGAGTCCGACGCGGCCCGTCAGCAGGCCGAGACCGCCCGGGAGGCGGCCGAGCGCCGGGCCCGTGACGCGGCCCGGGCCGCCGCCGACGCCCGGCAGGAGCGGGCCGAGGCGGTGGCCCGGGCCGAGGAGGCCACCGCCACCGCCCTCGCGGCGACCGAGGCCCTCGGTGCCGCGCGCCAGCAGGCCGCCGACGCCGTCGCCGCCCGGGACGCCGCCGTCGTCGCGCGCGACGCCGCTGTCGCCGACGCCCGTGCGGAGCGGGAGGCCGCCGCGTCCGCCGGCCGGGGCCGGGAGACCGCGGTGCTCGCGGCCCGGACCGCGGAGCACGAACGCGACACCGCGCTCGCCCGCGCCGACGACCTCGCCCGCGACCGCGACCGTGTGGCCGGGGAGCTGGCGGCGCTGCGCGCCGAGCTCGCCTCGGTGGCCGGCGAGCGGGCCGGGCTGGCCGAGACCGTCGCCGAGCAGCGCAGCCGTCTCGCCGGGCAGCAGGACGCGCTGGCCGAGGCCCGCGCCGTCGCCGACGGGCTGCGTGCGGAGCACGACGCGGCGCGTGCGGAGATCCGGGAGCTCTCCGACCGGATCGAACGCGTCCGCGCCGAGCGCGACGGCCACGCCGCCGAGCTCGAACGGCTGCGGAGCGCGACCGTGGAACCCGCTCCTGTGGCCCGGATGCACCCCGACGACCTCGCCGCCCTGGCCGCAGCCCTGAAGGACTGACGCACCGGGCTGGATCGGCGTCGGGAGGTGCGGCTCGCGCGTCGACGCGACGTGAAGGTCGAGATCGCGAGCGTCCGGCGTCAGGAGCAGTCCTGAGCCGCCCGGTCACCGGTCGTCCGGTCGGACAGGGCCCAGCTGGCCAGGACGTCCATCGCCTCGCGCGACGGTGACCCGGCCGCGGTCGAGTAGAGGAACAACGTGGTGTCCGGATCACCGGGCGGGGTGAGGGTCTCGTACTCCACGCTCAGGTGCCCGACGACCGGGTGACGCAGCCGCTTGGTCCCGTAGGTCCGCTGGTAGACGCGGTGCTCCCCCCACCATCGGTCGACATCGGGGCTCTCCCGGCGCAGCTCGGCCACGAGCTCGACGGTCGCCCGGTCCCCGGGGTCGCGGCCTGCCTCCAGCCGCAGGGTCTCGACCGCGGCGCGGGCCTGTACCGCCCAGTCCTCGAACAGCGACCGCGCGTCGGCGTCGAGCATGATCCAGCGGGCGTAGTTGCGTTCGGGGGCGGGGAACCGGTCGAAGTCGACGAACAGCGCCGCGGCCATCCGGTTCGCGGCCAGCACGTCCATCCGGCGGCCCAGCAGCAGCGCCGGCTCGTCGAGGGCGTCGAGCAGCTGTCGCAGCCCGGGCCGTACCCGCTGCACCGCCCGGGCCCGGGGCCGCGGCGAGGCCGGGCCGAGCCCGATCAGGTCGCTCAGGTGGGCCCGTCCCGCGGCGTCCAGCTCCAGGGCCCGGCCGATGGCATCGACCACCGACGGCGAGGGGACGATCCGGCGTCCCTGCTCCAGCCGGGCGTAGTAGTCCGAGGAGACTCCGGCGAGCAGCGCCACCTCCTCCCGGCGCAGCCCCGGCACGCGGCGGACGCGCCCGTCGGCGGGCAGGCCCGCCCGCGCCGGGTCGCACTGACCGCGGGCGCGGCGCAGGAAGTCGGCGAGCTCGCGGTTGTTCCCGGCCATGCCGGCCAGTATCGCCCCACCCGGTCCGTCCCACCTGGCCCTGTGGGTCCTGGTCAGCGGAGTCCGCGGTCGGGCAGGGCCCGGTATAGGCCCCCGCGGCACCCATGCCGCCACAAGGCTGGGGACACGCTCCGATCGCCGGGAGCGCACCACGGTCGACCATCGAGGGAGAACCACCATGGGCCGGATCCTGATCGTCATGTCCGCCGCCGACACCTGGGAGCGCACGGACGGCACCTCCTACCCGACGGGCTACTGGGCCGAGGAGCTGGCGGCGCCGTACGAGACGTTCGTCGGCGCCGGGCACACCGTCGAGTTCGCCTCCCCGGGCGGCGTTCTGCAGCCCCTGGACCAGCACAGCGCCGACCCCGAGGTCGCCGGCCCCGACTGCGCGCGTTACGTCGAGGTCGCGGAGACCGCCCTGCGGGAGTTCGGGGCGCCGCTGGTGCTGGCCGAGGTCGACCCGGAGCGGTACGACGCGATCGTGCTCCCCGGCGGCCACGGACCGGTCGTCGACCTGCACGAGGACGCCGACCTGGGTGCTCTGCTGGCGCGGGCCGATGCCGACGGCCGGATCGTCGGCGCGGTGTGCCACGGCCCCGCGGGTCTGCTGAGCGCGACCGGCCCGGACGGCGGCTGGCTGTTCGCCGGGCGCCGGATGGCCGCCTTCACCGACGAGGAGGAGCAGATCTTCGGCACTGCGGAGGGCGCTCCGTGGCTGCTGGCGAGCCGGCTGCGCGAGCGCGGTGCCGCCCACGAGAGCGGGCCTGCCTACGAGGCGTTCACCGTCGTCGACGGCAACCTGGTCACGGGTCAGAACCCGGCGTCCAGCGCGCCGATGGCCGAGCAGGTCAACGACGCCCTGCGTGCCCGCGGCTAGGTGTTGCCGGTCCGGCCGAGGAGGAGGGTCTCCCGGGCGAGCTCCCGGCCGACCTGGTGGGCGAGGTGGGCCGAGCCGTCGCCGTCGTCGAAGGAGCCGACGTCGGCGTCGGTCGGTGTGGCGCGGGCGTGCTCGCGGGGGCGATCGTCAGGCCGGCGCCGGCGTGCAGCGTGTGATGGCAGTGCTCATCCGTCGGTGGGGGCAGGCCGCGATTACGCCGTCCGGACCTTCCGACGGTCACGCGTGACTGTAAGTTCTTCTCGGGGTAGGAGGTGTCACCGTCGATGCCGACCACGGTCACGGGGTCCACATGAGATGGATGCTGGGCAGGCTCCGTCGCGGGCGGCACCGCGCCCGGGGCCGGTGGCGCCGCCGGGGCTGCACGTGGCCGTGGTGACCCGTCGTCGACGCGGCCTGGCACGCTCGGCGTCATGACCTCCCGTGTTCCCTCCCGCCGTCGCCGCGACGGTGAGGTCCCCGCCCCGGTCGTGGTGACGGTGCTGCGGGAGCGGCTCTACGGCACCCTGTCCTGCCTCTCGACCCTGCTGGTCCTGCTCGGCCACGGCGGCGAGGGATCCTCGGCCGGGTCCGCGATCGTGGACGTCGTCGTGGCCGCGGGCGCCCTGTGGGCGGCGAGCCTGCTCTCCGACGTCGTCGCCCACCTCACCGTGCACGGTCACGGCCCCCGCGGCCACGAGCTCGTCGCCGCGCTGCGCAGCTCGGGGCAGATCCTGCAGGCCTCCGCCGCGCCCGTCGTGCTGCTCGTCGCCGCCGCGGTCGGGCTGCTGGAGCTCACCACCGCGCTGGAACTCGCGACCGGGGTGACGGTGCTGGTGCTGGCCCTGTTCGCGGTGCTCGCGGCCCGGCGGACCCCGCTGTCGTGGTGGCGACGGGTGCTGCTGGTCGTCGCCCTGGTCGGGCTGGGCGCACTGGTCATCGTGGTCAAGCTGCTCGCGCACGGCTGACCTCGCACACGGCCGCCCCCGGCCGGTCCGGCACGGACTCAGGCGGTGCCCGGGCGGGGCGGCCCGTACCGGAACGACGGGTGCGTCACCTCGGCGGTCGCGCGGGGCGAGAACCCGTCGAGGAGGTGGTCGACCCCGGACCAGGCACACGCGGCAGGGACGTCGTCGCCGAACGGGGCGAGGACGTTCACGCAGTAGGCGGCGTCGCGGCCGCGGACGGTGTCGGCGACGGCCGCGGCCCGCCCGGCGGTGCCGCCCAGGTGCCGGATCCCGGTCACGACCATCGGCCCGGTGCGGGAGACGACCCGGTCGAGGCCGTCAGGGTCGAGACCGTCGACCAGCACGTCGTCGCCGAGGTAGGCGTGCGGGACCTCGGGCTCGGCATACACCCGCGACGACGCGCGCGGGTCCAGCGGGGCGACGGTGTCGTCGTCCCAGGCGACGGCGGCGCGCAGCGGCGCGAGCAGCGCGTCGGTGCGGCCGGTACCGCCGGTGCCGACGACCCCGACCCGCAGGACGCGACGTCCGCGCAGGTGCGGGGGGAGGACGGGCAGGTCGGGGTAGGGGACCACGGACACCCCGGAGGTGACGTCGTCGGGCAGGGTCGCGGTCCAGTCCGCCCAGGCGTGCAGCGCGGCCGGGTCGCCGGGGGCGTCCGCGGCGCCGAGGACGCGGACCAGGCCGCCGCCGACCAGACCGTCGGAGCCGAGCAGCCCGACGACGACCGCGGTGACGACGTCGCCGTCGTCGGGGCCGGTGCCGCGCAGCCGGGCGAAGTACGCCGGGTCGGACTCCGCGGTCACCGTGACGGTGCCCCCGGCGCGGGCGATCTCGACGGCGCGGACGTGGTCGGCGGCCCAGCCGTCGGCGCGGACGGCGAGGCCGAGCCCGCCACCGAACAGGTACCCGGCGACGCCGACCGACGGTGCGCTGCCGTGCGGCGGGCGGAGTCCGTGCGGCGCCGCCGCGGCGACGACGTCGCCCCAGGTCGCGCCCACCCCCGCGCGGACGGTGCGGGTGCGCGGGTCGACCGTCATCTCCGCCAGCGCCGCGGTGTCGATCAGCAGGCCGCCGTCGCACGGGCGGCGCAGGCCGTGCCCGGTGGCGTGCACGGTGACGGCGAGGCCGTCGTGGTCGGCCCGCGTCAGCGCGGCGACGACGTCGTCCGCCCCGGTGGCGGTCACGACCGCCGAGGGCCGGTGGGTGATCCCGGTCTGGAAGCTGGGTGTGCTGGTCATGGCATCGAGCCTGGGACCGACCACGGCAGAAGTCGAAGAGATGGATCGTCTGCTGGCTAGCATCCCTGGTTATGGAACTGCGTCACCTGCGCTACCTGGTCGCGGTCGTCGACTCCGGGACCGTCACCGCGGCCGCCGCGGCGCTGCACGTCGCGCAGCCCGGGGTGAGCGCGCAGCTGCGGCAGCTGGAACGGGAGCTCGGTGCGCCGCTGTTCGAGCGCGGCCCGCGCGCGGTCACGCTCACCGAGGCCGGACGGGCGGTCCTGCCGCACGCCCGCGCCGCGCTCGCCGCCGTGGAGGACGCCCGCGACGCCGTCGCCGCGTTGCACGGTCTGCTGCGCGGGCGGGTCGCGGTCGGCATGGCCACGTCGCTGCCGGACACCGTGCTCGCCGACCCCGTCGGGGACTTCGCCGTCGCCCATCCGCAGCTGGAGGTGACCCTGCGGGAGGGGACCACCGACGAGCTGGTCGACGAGCTGCGGGCCGGGCGGCTCGACGTCGCCGTGCTGGGGTTCCCGCACGCCCCGCCCGACGGCCTCGACGGACGGGTGCTGGTCGAGTCCCCGCTGGTCGCCGCGGTCGCGGCGGACGACCCGTTCGCCGGCCGGGCCGCGATCACGTGCGAGGAGCTCGCGGCCCGGCCGCTGATCTGCCTGCCCCGCGGGCACGGTCTGCGCGCCGCGCTGGACGCGGCGCTGGCGGCCCGGTCGCTCACCGCGCGGGTCGGGTTCGAGTCCGGGGCGATGACCCTGCTGCTGCGTCTGGCCGCCCGCGGCGCGGGCGTGGCGGTCGTCCCGGAACCCGCGCTCGGCGCGGCCGGGGTCGTGGCACTGGCGCGGCCGCCGGTGGCGGTGCCGATCACCCCGCAGATCCGGACGCGGCTGCACCTGGTGTGGCGCTGGGGCGGGCCCGGCGGCCCGGCGGCGCGGGCGCTGCTGGAGTCCCTGCTCCGGCAGCACCCGGCGCCGTGAGATCAGCTGGGATCAGCGGGAGATCAGCCGGGCATCAGCGGGGGACCGACACCAGGACCCGGACGGCCTCGGCGACGGCGGCGCGGCGCGCGACCCGGACCGCGGTGGCGATCGGGCGCAGCGCGTCGGACCGGGCGATCGCCGCCGACGCCGACAGCGCGCCGCCGGGCTCGTCGCCGGACGCTGCGGACAGGATCGCGTCGACCTCGTCGGCCTGCTGCAGGACCCGCAACGCCTGCGGGGGCATCCCACCGGGCCACAGCGCCTGCGGGCGCCGGCGCAGCCAGGCCGCGATCTCCTCGCGCACGCCCGGCCGGTGCCGGGCCACACCCAGGTCGGTCAACGCCGCGGCGGCGGCCCGCACCTGGCCGCGCAGCTCCCGCTCGGCCTCGTTCAGCGCGACGTACTCGGGGACCGGGCCGGCGTCGGTGACCGAGTGCACGGTCCAGCGGACCACCCCGTCCGCGATCGGCGACGGTACGACGCCGAACCCGGCGTCGGGGAACAGCACGCCCTCGCCCGCGGTGATCGCGGCGTCGGAGAACGGGCCAAGGCCGGGCAGGCCACGCACGTCCCCGGGAGCGGGCAGCACCAGACGGGCCTGTCCGCGCGGAGCGGCCCTGCGGACGGCGGCGAGCAGCATCGCCGTCGACGTCGGAGCCGCCCCGGGGCCGGGCAGGCCGGTCGTGGCGGCGGTGACGTCGTCGGCGGCGAGCACGTCGTGCGCCTCCGACCACGGCGCGAGCGCGTCGAGGACGTCGTCGGGTGCGGCGGACCCGGCCAGCCAGGCCGAGGCCCACACGGCGAAGGTCGTGGAGGCACAGGACACGGCGGTCAGGCTAACGGCCCATCCCGCGTCGCACACCCGGCACGTGGGTGACGCAGCGCTACGAGATTCACGCTGAGCGTGACCACCGGAGTGTGGGCGTGTCGTGCACCGGTCACCGACCGACGTCGACCGATACTGGCTCACCATGAGCCGGACCCACGACTACCGGGGCATCTTCGACACCGCGGGCACCCGTGCCCCGCGGGAGAGCCGGGTGACCGAGGTCCCCGCCGAACCGGGCCTGGTCGTCGAGGACCCGGCCAGTGGGTTCTGCGGTGCCGTCGTGACCGTCACCGGCTCGGAGGTGACGCTGGAGGACCGCTTCGGCGGTCGGCGGATCTTCCCGCTGCGCCCCGCCGGGTTCCTCCACGAGGGTCGTCCCGCGACGCTGGTCCGGCCGCAGGCCGCCCCCGCGGGTCGCACGCTGTCCGCCTCCGGGTCGGTGCACGTCGCGAACCTGAAGGCCCGCACCGCGCGCGCCGCCCGGATCTGGGTCGAGGGACTGCACGACGCCGCGCTCGTCGAACAGGTGTGGGGCCACGACCTGCGCGTCGAGGGTGTCGTCGTCGAGCCGCTGCACGGCGTCGACGACCTGGCCGCGGCCGTCCGGGACTTCGACCCCGGACCGCACCGACGCCTGGGCATCCTCGTCGACCACCTCGTCGAGGGCACCAAGGAGACCCGGCAGGCCCGCGAGGCCTACCGCGCCACCCCCGCCGCCCAGCACCACGTGCTGGTGACCGGTCACCCCTACGTCGACGTGTGGCAGGCGGTGAAGCCCTCGGTCGTCGGGATCCGCGAGTGGCCGGTGATCCCGCGCGGCACCGACTGGAAGACCTGGGTCTGCGCGGCGCTGCGGTGGGGCGAGCCCGCCGACGGTGCCCGGCGGGTGCTCGGCGCGGTCCGCAGCTACCGCGACCTGGAGACCCCGATGATCGGCGCGGTCGAGCGGCTCATCGACTTCGTCACCGCCGAGGGGGCCTGACCCCGACACCGGGGTCGAACTCCGGCACCGACCGGTAACGATCGGGCCAAGCAGTGCGGAGCATCCCGACGAAACGCCGACGGTGAATCGGACATTCTGGCACGCTGGGAGCCATGGAACCGGCACTGATCTGGCTGCTCGTCGGTCTCGTGCTGATCGGCAGCGAGCTCGTGTCCGGGGAGCTGTTCCTCGTCATGCTCGGCGGTGGGGCACTCGCCGCGGCGGCCGGGGCCGCCCTCGGGCTGACGCTCCTCCCGGCCGCCGGGCTGGGTGGGGCCGTTGCGGTCCTGCTGCTGCTGGCCGTGCGGCCGGCGGCGAAACGCAGGCTGGACGCGCACCTGGGCACCCTCGAACGCCACCAGGACCGGTTCGTCGGCGCCGCCGCCGAGGTCGTGCAGCGCGTCGACGGCGAGCGGGGGCAGGTCCGGATCGGACGCGAGCTGTGGTCGGCGCGGTCGATGGACGGGGTGGAGGTCCTCGAGGCCGGCAGCACCGTCACGATCCTGCAGGTGACCGGGGCGGCGGTGCTCGTCACCGGTCGGGGGGAACTACCGCCGTCCTGAGCTGCCACCGCGGTAGGACGGCACGACGCCCCGGGGACGCCGGGGCGACACCGGCGCCGGTTCTCCGGCGCGCAGGAGGGGAGTGCACATGGCCGAGCTCATCATCGGCATCATCCTGCTCGTGCTGGTCGTGACGATCGTCGTGAAGTCGGTCGTGATCGTCCCGCAGGAGTGGGCGTACATCATCGAACGGCTGGGTCGCTACCACAGCATCCGCGAGGGCGGCCCGGCGATCCTGGTGCCGTTCGTCGACCGCACCCGCGAGCGGGTCGACCTGCGCGAGCAGGTCGTGTCGTTCCCGCCGCAGCCGGTCATCACGCAGGACAACCTGACCGTCAACATCGACACCGTCGTGTACTTCAAGGTCAACGACGCCAAGGCGGCGGTCTACGAGATCGCCAACTACATCGCCGGTGTCGAGCAGATCACCACCACGACGCTGCGCAACGTGGTCGGTGGCATGACGCTGGAGCAGACGCTGACCTCGCGGGACCGGATCAACACCGCGCTGCGCGGCGAGCTGGACGAGGCCACCGAGCGCTGGGGCATCCGGGTCGCCCGGGTCGAGATCAAGGCGATCGACCCGCCGCCCTCGATCCAGAACTCGATGGAACAGCAGATGAAGGCCGACCGCGAGAAGCGGGCGATGATCCTCACCGCCGAGGGCCAGCGGGAGTCGGCCATCCGCAGCGCCGAGGGCAACAAGCAGTCCCAGATCCTCACCGCGGAGGGCGCCAAGCAGGCCGCCATCCTCGCCGCCGAGGCCGAGCGGCAGTCGGAGATCCTGCGGGCGCAGGGCCGCCGGGCCGCCCTGTACCTCGAGGCGCAGGGTGAGGCGAAGGCGATCGAGAAGAAGTTCGCCGCGATCAAGGCCGGCAAGCCCACCCCGGAGCTGCTCGCCTACGAGTACCTGCAGACGCTGCCGCAGATGGCCGAGGGCGAGGCCAGCAAGCTGTGGGTCGTCCCGTCCGACTTCGGGAAGGCACTGGAGGGCTTCACCCGGATGCTGGGTGCGCCCGGCGAGGACGGCGTCTTCCGCTACGAGCCCAGCCCGGACGACGGCACCGTCTCCAAGCCCGCCGAGGACGACGGCGTCGAGGACTGGTTCGACACCTCCTCCGACCCGGAGATCGCCAAGCAGGTCGCGGCGGCCACCGCGGCGGCCCAGCAGGAGGTCCCGCCGGTGGGCTCGGACGTCCCGCCGGTCCCCGGCACCGAGGTCGGCACCGGCGGCTCTGCGACCCCGGCCCAGCTGGAGTCCTCCCGTGAGGCGCCCGGCATCGGCCTGCCGGATGCGGCGCAGGGCCACCCGAACGGCCAGGAGCAGCGCGGCTGACCCACCCCGCCGCACCACACCGCACCGCACGACACCGCCCCGCC
Organism: Pseudonocardia sp. Ae717_Ps2; assembly: GCF_001932475.1. Lineage (NCBI taxonomy): Bacteria > Bacillati > Actinomycetota > Actinomycetes > Pseudonocardiales > Pseudonocardiaceae > Pseudonocardia > Pseudonocardia sp. Ae717_Ps2. The sequence goes on along the minus strand of NZ_MCIS01000001.1, from coordinate 2,900,347 downwards.
CGGTTCGCCGGGTGGGGCGGTGTCGTGTCGGACCAACACCCGGCGCTCGCACCCACCTCGGGGTGGGGTCGGGGCGGTTCTACCGGATGGGCACGACCGTGACGCCGACGTCGAGGGTGGTCCAGGCGGTGTCCGCGGTGACCGCGGGCAGTTCGAGCCGCGCGGCCAGGGCGAGACATGCCCGGTCACCCAGAGAAAGGCCCGCGGCGCGGGTGACCGGCCACAGCGTTGCCGCCGTGGTCGCGTCGGTGGCGCCGAAGGGCTCCACGTGCACGCCCAGGGTGCGGAGCTGGCGGATGGTCCGGTCGGCGTCGACGCCGTGTTGGGCGAGCTTCTGGTGGACCTCGGACAGATTCACTGCGCTGAGCACAGCTCCGATCCGGGCAGCTCCGCCGGCTGCGGTGAGATAGGGCTCGACCAGCTCCGCCCCGGGCTCGTCGCGCAACCAGGCCAGCACCGCGGAGGCATCCAGCACCGCCGACGTGCCCGGTGACGCCGCGGTGTCGGCGGGCACGGGGGTCAACGGGCGTCCTCGGCATCGGCCTCGGCGCGTCGGTCGGCGAGCAACTCGGCGGCCACGGATCGGGTGGGGGCGCCCTGCCAGGCGGCGGCGACGTCGCGGCGGATGCGCGCCATCAGCTGATCCCGGCTCTCCAAGATCACCCGGCCGTCCTCCACCGAGAGCACCAGCGTCGAGCCCGGGTCGAGCCCCAGCTCCTGGCGGACCTGCTTCGGGATCAACACCCGCCCGTCCCGGTTCATGGTCACGTCTGAAGTCAGTGGGTGATCCACGGATTCTGACACGTCCCTACTCTATCTGACGGGCAAGACCTTCAGATGTCAGACGCGTTCCGACCGCGACAGGAGCTTGCTCGCTGACAGCACTGCGTTCGGCCTGGCGGCGCTGCAGACCTGACCGAGTACGTCGGCCGACCAGCCTCTGGGGGCGCGCAACCCGTCGCCGTACTAGGCGAGGACGAAGCCGTAGGGCAGCTCCAGCCGGTGCCGGGCGAGGAGCTCGGCGTCGGCCAGCAGGTCCCGGGTCGGCCCGTCGGCGACGACGGTCCCCCCGTCGAGCACGACGCTGCGCGGGCACAGCTGCAGCGCGTACGGCAGGTCGTGGGTGACCATGAGCATGGTCCGGTCCAGCCCCAGCAGCACCTCGGCCAGCTCGCGGCGGGCCACCGGGTCGAGGTTCGACGACGGCTCGTCGAGCACGAGGATCTCCGGGTCGCACGCCAGCACCGTGGCCAGCGCCACCCGGCGGCGCTGCCCGCCGGACAGGTGCAGCGGGGAACGGTCGCCGGCGTCGGCCATCCCCACGGCGGCCAGTGCCTCGTCGACCCGCTCGCGCAGCGCCGGCCCGCGCAGCCCGAAGTTCGCCGGGCCGAACGCCACGTCCTCGGCGACGGTGGGCATGAACAGCTGGTCGTCGGGGTCCTGGAAGACGATCCCGACCCGGCGCCGGATCTCGCGCAGGTTCCGCTTCTCCACCCGGAGCCCGCCGACCTCGACCGAGCCCGCCCGGCGGTCCACCCGGCCGTCCGCGCTGCCGCCGAGGATCCCGTTGAGGTGCAGCACCAGGGTGGTCTTCCCGGCGCCGTTGGGGCCGAGCAGCGCGACCCGCTCGCCGGGGGCGATCGTCAGGTCGACACCGAACAGCGCCTGGTGGCCGTCGGGGTAGGCGAAGGCCACGTCGGTCAGCCGCAGCGACGGCGGGCTCATGCGGCCACCCAGCCGGACCCGGCCAGCAGCACCGCGACCCCGGCCACGGTCAGCCCGGCCAGCCACTGCCGCGGGGTGGTCGGGGCGTCGCCCGACGGCGGCATGGTGCCGGTCCAGCCGCGCGACAGCATCGCCAGGTGCACCCGCTCGCCGCGCTCGTAGGACCGCACGAACAGCGAGCCGATCCCACGGGCGGTCGCCCCGGCCTGCCACAGGAACCGCGGGTCGTGGCCACGGGAGATCCGGGACAACCGCATCCGCCGGGCCTCGCCGGCGATCACGTCGGCGTAGCGCAGCATCAGGGTGGCGATCGTGGTGACGATCGCCGGGGCGCGGAGGCGCGCCAGGCCGACGAGCAGGTCGCGCATCGGCGTCGTTGCGGCGAGGGTCAGCGAGGTCAGCACGCCCAGGGTGCCCTTGACCAGGATGTTCCACGCCCCGAGCAGCCCCGGCTGGGACAGCGTGAGACCGAGCCAGTCCAGCGTCGGCGCCGGGCCGGTGAACGGCAGCAGCACCGCGAGGACCACGAAGGGCAGCTCGATGACCGAGCGCCGCAGGATCCAGCCCGGCCGGATGCCCGCCAGCGCCCAGACCCCGGCGAGCAGGACGGCGAACCCGCCGAACACCGCGAACGCCTCCCGCGGGGTCGCGACCACGCACACCGTCACCAGCAGCGCCGAGACGATCTTGACCTCGGGTGGGAGCCGGTGGACGGGGGAGTCGTGGTGCAGGTGGAGCGGGTGGGAGTGGCCGGCGCCCATCAGCCGCCCCGTCGGCGCAGCAGCAGGAACACCCCGCCCGCGACGACGACCGTCACCAGCACCCCGGCCACCCCGGCGACGCCGGTGGTGCCCTCGCCGCCCACGACCGAGTACCCGGCGAGCGGGCTCGACGCCATGGCGTGGTCGCTCTCGTGGGTCGCGATGCAGGTGCCCTCCAGCCGCTCCCCGCCGTCCGGGGTCGCGACGGCGGTGCAGCCATGCCGGGCGACGGTGTCGAGGCCGTCGGGGTCGGGGGAGGCGAGGGAGGAGACCAGCCCGGCCACGACGAGGGACACGATCAGGAACCCGGCGAAGAACAGCAGCGGACGGCGGTGGGCGGGGGCGGTCATCGCACACCCTCCTCGGAGGTCGGGCGACGGGCGAGCGGGGTCGCGGTGCCGCGCAGCAGGTACACCAGGTCCGGCCGGACGGCGGCCACCGCGCCGACGGTGGCCGCGGTGATCACGCCCTCGCCGATGCCGATCAGCACGTGCAGCCCGCCCATCAGCGCGAAGACGGTGCCGAGGGTGGCCCCACCCGCGCCGCCGATCGCGTACTCCAGGACGAAGCCCATCGCGGCGACGACCGTGTTCAGCAGGGCGGCGACGAACGCGACGACCACCAGCCCGGCCCGCGACCGCACCGCGAACCGACGCAGCGCCCGCGCCACCAGCCAGCCGACGACCACCCCGATCACGGCCATGTTCGTGATGTTGAGCCCGAGGGCGGTGATGCCGCCGTCGGCGAACAGCAGCGCCTGCACGACGAGCACGATCGAGATCGCGATGATGCCCACCCAGGGGCCCACCAGGATCGCGACGAGCGCCCCGCCCAGCAGGTGCCCGCTCGCGCCGGGCAGGATCGGGAAGTTGATCATCTGGACGGCGAAGACGAAGGCCGTGACCAGCCCGGCCATCGGCGCGGTGCGGTCGTCGAGGTCCGCGCGGGCGCGCAGGACGGCAACCGTCAGCGCGATCACCGCGACGACGGCGAACAGCAGCGCCGTCGGGCCGTTCACCAGCCCGTCGCTCATGTGCATGGCGACCGCATGCGTCCGCATCGCGCCCCCTCACCGGTCGGTCCGGCCGCCACCGGGCCGGGTGAGGGAATTCAACGCGACGGCAGTGCTGCCGCAAAGACCTGGCAGCAGATAGGCGACTGCATGTCCCCGATGTCCGGTATCGGCCCCGCCGATCGGGGAGTCCGGGATGCCGTCGGGGCGGCGGCCGCGGCCGCGGCCTGCACCCAGCGCGGTCAGCGGGCCTCGGCGGCCGCGGCCTCGTCGCGCTCGGCGATGAGCTTGTCGTCCTTGCGGGCGGCGATCCGCGACACCTTGAACAGTGCCTTGCGCCGGGCCCGGCCCAGCGGCAGGGCGAGCCGGCCGATCCGCACGTCGATCGGGCGGACGTCGAACACCCCGGAGTCGCCCAGCTCGTCGAACAGCAGCTGCTGCTCCTCGGAGATCTGCTGCTCGAACTCCGAGGAGACCGAGCCGCGGGCGATCCGGAAGGCGGCCAGGGTCTCGGGGACTCCGAGGAAGTCGCCGTACTGGAGCAGACGCATCCAGAGGTCGAGATCCATGATGAAGCGCCGCTCCGGGCGCCACCCGCCCGCGGTGACGAACTGCTCGTGACGGAACAGCACGTTGCCCGGCTCGCCGATCGGGTTCGCCCCGTTGCGGATGACCCGCCGCGCGACCTCGCTGCCCGAGTGCAGCCCGACCAGGCCGCCGCCGAGGCCGCGGCGCGGGACGATGACCCGGCTCTGCTCGTCGATCATGTGCCGGCGCGAGGCCACCACCGACAGCGAGGGGTCGTCGCGCATCGGCGGCACCTGCAGCTCCAGGCAGCGCGGGTGCAGCAGGTCGTCGGCGCACACCAGCTTCACCAGCGGCGCACGGCACAGCTCGACGGCGCGGTTCCAGTTGTCGCCCTGCGGCAGGACCTGCCGGTTGCGCTCGACCCGGATCCGCGGGTCGCGGAAGGAGGTGGCGATCTCCCAGCTCGCGTCGGTGCTGCCGTTCTCCAGCACGACGAGCTCGAAGTCCCGCCAGGTCTGCTCCAGCACGCTGCGGATGGTCTCGGCGAGATAGGCCTCGCCGTTGTGGACCGGGATGCAGACGGACACGCTGGGCACAAAGCCGCCGGGCCTCATCGGGTACCTCGCAGGGGTGGAACGGATCGGACGAGCAGGCGGCGACCCACGCTACCCGCCCCGGTCGACGTGCCGGACGGCGGCGCGGACGTGCGACGTCCGAACGGGACCATCGGGACGGAACGGATACGCACCGTGATCATGGGCCGGGTATCCCGCCGCTCGCCGCCCGACGGTCACCGCTCGTCGGCCGGGGCCCCGCGAGGCGGTCCCGCGCCGCGGTGGTCCGGAGCGCATCCGTAGTATCCGTCGTCGTGTTCGCGTGGTCGGTCCACGCCGCGGCGACGGAGTCCGGGGGCCTTGCACCGTCCGGGCGACACCCGATGCGGTGCGGCTCACGTAACGCGACCGACGGCACCGGAGATATCTCGGATGTCCCCCGTTGTGGGGTAAGGGATCCGGTCGGATCGGGATCGTCGTCACGACCGGACACGCACTGCTCGCCAACCGCGCGCCAGGACCGATCGATTCGGGGGAGAGACCGGTGAACAAGCGCCCTGACCACGGACTACGTCGTCCGAGCCAACCGAGGGTGTCGGTGATCGTGCCGACCCGCAACGAGGCACGGAACCTCGAGGTGGTGCTGCCGGCCGTCGCGGCCGTGCGTCCCGCCGTGCACGAGGTCATCGTCGTCGACGGCGACTCCCGGGACGGCACCGTCGAGACCGCACGCCGTGTCCTGCCCGGCGTCCGGATCGTCCGCCAGACCCGCAAGGGCAAGGGCAACGCGATGGCCTGCGGGTTCGCCGCGGCCACCGGGGACGCGATCGTCATGTTCGACGCGGACGGCTCCGCCGACCCACAGGAGATCCCGCGCTTCGTGGCCGCGCTCGTCGACGGCGCCGACTTCGCGAAGGGCAGCCGGTTCACCAAGGGCGGCGGCAGCGACGACATCACGCTGCTCCGCAAGGGTGGCAACGCCGGGCTGAACCTGATCGCCAACACGCTGTTCGGCACCCGCTACAGCGACCTCTGCTACGGCTACAACGCCTTCTGGGCCGACATCCTGCCGCTGCTGGACCTGCCCGCGGTCGACATGCCCCCGCACCCGGACGGCGGGATGTACTGGGGCGACGGCTTCGAGATCGAGACGGTCCTGAACTGCCGCGTCGCCGCCGCCGGTCTGACGATCACCGAGGTCCCCTCGGTGGAGAAGGAGCGGATGTTCGGCGAGACGAACCTGCGCACCTTCGCCGACGGCACCCGCGTCCTGCGGACCCTCGCCGCCGAGCGGCGTCGCGCCGGTCGCGAGGACCGGCCCGCCGTCCCCGGCCCCGCCGCGGTCGCCCCGCCCGCCGGACACCCGGCGGCGCCCACCACCCCGCCCACGGGCCCGGTGCCGCCCACGACGCCGGACCGGATGGTCCCGCCGGCCCACCAGCGACGCCCGGCCCCGCGACCGCGTGCCGACGCCCCGGCCCCGCAGCGCCGGCAGCAGCCGTCGCGACCGGCCCCGCAGCCGCAGCCCGGCACCGCCCAGCCCGCTCCGGCGCAGCCGGCCCCGTCGCCGGTCGCCCGCGAGCAGCGCCCCGTCGGCGCCGAGCGGGACGGGTCCGCCCGTCCCGAGCGGACCGGTGTGCGGTACGCATGGGGGGAAGAGGCGTCCTGAACGCCCCGGGACCGGATCGATCCGGTCCACGCCCCACCGGCACCCGTCCCACGGGGGACGCCGTGCCGGGAGAACCACCAGTGAAGAGGAGTGAGCCGCGGTGAGCGTGCAGTCCGCAGCAGAGCTGACCCGCGCGAGGACCGCGCGGCGGTACGTCGCGATCCTGCTCGTCCTCGCCGGCATCGTCGCCTGCGGACTGAACGTCGCCGGGGTCACCGGTGGCGCGTTGGGCGAGTTCCGGCTGCTGGTCACCATCGGCTTCCTGCTGCTCGGCCCCGGCTGGGCCGCCGCGGGATTCCTGCGCCGCGCGCCCGCCGCGCACGTCTGGCTGCTGACCCTCGGGGTCGGCACCGCCGTCACCCTGATCGGCGGCCAGCTCATGGTCAGCCTGGGGCTCTGGTACCCGAGCGTCGCCCTGTTCGTCGTCACGCTCCTGTCGGTCCCGTTCCTGCTGCGCCACGCCGTGGTGGCCCAGTGAGCGGGACCTTCCGGTGAGGCCGGTCGGGCCGGCGCGTCCCCGCCCCGCCGCGGGGACGCCCGGTCCCGGCCCCGTCCCCGGACCGCACGCGAGGGGCGTCGACCCGGAAGCCCCGACCCAGCGTCTGTCCACGGCGCACGCCCGGGCGCACTCGCGCCGCAACGCCGAGCAGCACACCGAGTTCCTGCCCCCGCTGGTCGGGCTGCGCGGGCCCGGTGAGAACCCGCCTACCCCGCCGCCCACCCCACCACCCGGACCGGGCGGCGGAGGCGGCGACGGCGAGCAGGTCCCGGACCGCAACGGCGGCATCGGTGACGGCATCGCCCTGACCCTGTGCTCGGGCTTCGGCTCGGTCGCCGGGCTGCTCGGCGTGCTGATCGCGACCCGGATCATGCCGCAGTCCGAGGTGGGCCGGGCCTCGGAGTTCGTGTCGGCCTTCCAGCTGATCGGCGGCGTCGCCCAGCTCAACCTGGGGCTCGCGCTGCTGCGCTGGCTCCCCGGGGCCGGCCGCAAGTCGGTCCGGCTGACCTTCGGCTCGCTGCTGCTGATCATGCCGCTGTCCGGGCTGATCGGCCTGATCTACGGCACGCTCGTGCCCCGGGTCGCGGAGGCCGCCGGCGGCGGATCGTTCGGCTGGGGACTGGTCGTCCTGGTCCTGACCTGTGCCGGCTGGTGCGTGTTCGTCGTCCACGACTTCGTCATGGTCGCCATCGGGCGGCCGTGGGTGGCGGTGTGGCGCAACGGCACCTTCGCCGTGACCCGGATCGTGCTGCTGCTGGCGCTGGGCAGCACGCTCGCGTCCGAGGCGCTGGTGCTGTCCTGGGCGATCCCGGTCGTGCTGTGGATCGCGGCGGGCACCGTCCTGCTCTGGTTCATGGTGCGGCGCTTCGCCCGCGCCGGCGGGCCGGGCACGCTCCCGTCGCGCCCGGAGATGATCGCGTTCCTCGCGCCGACCGCGCTGGCGCAGTGCGGCAACGCGCTGCTCTACAACCAGGTCCCGTTGTTCGCGAACTTCCGGATGGGCAACGAGATCGGCGCGGTCTTCTTCATCTGCTGGCAGGCGGTGACCGTCATCGACCTGGCCGCGACGTTCTTCACCAACTCGTTGACCGTGCAGACCGCCCGGGAGCCGCACCGCGCCGAGGAGTTCGCCCGCGTCGCCCGGCGCCGGATGCTCCTGCTGTTCGTCCCGGCGCTCGGGCTCGGCGCGGCACTGGGCTACCCGGTGCTGTCGCTGCTCGGGGAGGGCTACGCGCCCGGCGCCCCGGCGCTGGCCGTGCTCATGGGCGGGCTGTTCTTCCGGCTGATCGTCGTGTTCGAGCTCGCCCGCCGCCAGGCCGACGGCGACGGCATGGGCTACGCGAAGATCCAGCTGCTCAACACCGGCCTGGTCGTGGCCTTCGCCGGTCTGGTCCCGCTGCCCGAGCCCGGGACCGCGTCGGTCAGCATGACCATGCTGCCGGTCGTCCTCGGCTACGTCGGCGCGCAGGTCCTCTGCGCGCTGGCACTCAGATTCGTCCCGGCGTGGAACCGCCGGAGCACACCGGAGGTGAAGTCGTGACGTCGGAGACCCGCCGGCCGGGCGGCCCCGACCCGTCCACCCGCGGCCACCGCGGCGAGGAGCCCGCCGTCGCGCGGACCCGCGTCGCGGAGGAGAGCGCGAGCGAGCGGACCCAGTTCGTCACGCCGCCGGGTCCGGACTCGCCGACCATGGCCGTCCGCGGCCCGGTCCCGCGCCCGCCCGGTGACGGTCCGCCACCGCCTCCGCCGCCCGCGCCGGAGACCGCCGAGCCGCTGTCCCCGCTGTGGGTCTGGGGCGCCCCGGTCCTGGCCGTGCTCGCGGTGCTGCTGCTGCCCGTCGCCGCGGCGACGACCGACCTGTCCGACCTGGGCGGCTGGGGCCTGGCCCCGGCGCTGAGCCCGTTCGCGTGGGTGGCCCTGTTGCTCGCGATCGGGGCCTGCCTGGTCGAGCTGTGGTCGCGCCGGCCGCGGATCCCGATGCTGGGCGCCGCGACGGGTGTGCTGCTGCTCTGCTCCACCGGTCTGCCCTCGGTCGTGCAGCCCCAGGCGCGGTTCACCACCGCGTGGCTGATCTCCGGCTTCGTCGACGCCGTGGCCAGCAACAACGGCGTCCCGCCCACCGGTGTGGACGCCCGGTTCTACTGGCCGGCGTTCTTCGCCCAGTGGGCGTGGATCCGCGACGCCGCGGGCGCCGACCAGCTCGACACGGTCCTGCGCTGGTACCCGCCCGCCGTCACCGCGGTGTGGGCGATCGGTGTCTACGCGCTCGCCCGCTCGATGCTCGGGGGCACCCGCGCACCGTGGGTGGCGGCCTGGCTGTTCATCGGCCTGAACTGGATCGAGCAGGACTACTTCTCGCCGCAGGCGACCGCGATCGTGCTGCTGCTGACGGTGCTGACCTTCGCGCTCGGCCCGCTGGCCACCCGTCGCGTCGACAACGCAGGTGCCCCGGGCTGGCCACGGGCGCACCGTGGGGCACCACCGCTGCCACGGTGGCGGCGCTGGCTGGTGTCGGCGTTGACCCCGCCGAACACACCGACGCTGCCCGCCCGGCAGCTGCTGCTGATCTACTTCTGCGCGGCGCTGTGTGTGATCGCGGTGGCCCCGGCCCACCAGCTGACCCCGTTCGCCATCATCGGCCAGCTGGCCGTGCTGGCGATCGTGGGCCGGTTCCGCGGCCGCGGGCTGGTGATCGTCGCGATCGCCGCGGTGGCGGTGTTCGTGCTGATCGGCGCCCGCGACTTCTGGATGAACCAGATCAGCATGATCATCGGCAGTGGCGACGAGGGCAGTGCGCTGCAGGCCGGCGTCGCCGACCGGTTCCAGGGCGACACGGGCCAGCTGGTGGGCAAGGGGCTCCGGGTCGTCATGACCGGCCTGACCTACATCATCGGGTTCGCCGGTGCCTGGGTCTACTGGCGCCGCCGTCGCGACCTCGTGCCGATCCTGCTGGCCATCATCCCGATGGGCATGGCGGTCGTGCAGAGCTACGGCGGCGAGCTGCTCCTGCGCGTGCTGCTCTACGGCCTGCCGATCCTGTCGATCCTGGCCGTCGACGCGCTGCGGGCCTTCGCCCGGGTCGACCGCAAACGCGAACGGTTGCTCGCGGTGGGCATGGTGGTGGTCTTCGGCTTGCTGATCTTCATCCGCGGCGGCAACGAGGCCTACACCGACGTCACGACCGAGGACGTCCAGATGACCCGCAAGGCCTACGACGAGGCGCCGCCCGGGGCGACGGTGCAGCCGTTGTCGACGGTCGGGCCGTACGCCCTGGAGGGCGTCGGCGAGCACAACAACATGGCCTCGGGCGGTCAGGGCTGCGCGGTGCTCGCCGCGGACCCGTTCCGCTGCATCGACCAGGTCCAGCCGCAGACACTGCTGTTCTACCCGGCGATCGAGAAGCAGGGCGTCGTCCTGAACGACCGCCAGCCGGGCTGGACGCTCGAGATCCGCAACCAGCTGATCGCGTCGGGCCAGTACCGCGCGACCTACGAGAGCGGCTTCGACGCGATCCTGGTGCGCAACGACCCGCCCCCGGCGCCGGCTGTCCCGGCACCGGCGACGGCCCCGGCCCCGGCGGCCGGCGGGGAGGTGCCGAACCCGTGAACGGATTCGTCCTGACCTGGATCGCCTTCGGCCTGATGCTGGCGGTGTTCGCCGCCCGCGCCTGGGTGGTGGAGACCAGCCGTGGCCGGTTGGTCACCAGCGGGTCCGCGCAACGCGGACTCACCGCGGCCGCCGTCGCCTCGGTGGCGCTGTTGATCGTGATGCTGACCCTCAACGGCGGTGTCGAGCTGGTCGAGCTCGTCTCGGGCGGTCGGGCCGACGTGACCCAGCCCGCCGAGCCGGTGCCCGGGCAGGATGCGGCGGTCCCGATCCAGCCGCAGGCCCCGGCACCTGCGGCACCTGCTGCACCCGCGGCCCCGGCCAACTGACCGGTCCGCGAACCACGAGGGCCCCGGCGCCGTACGGCGCCGGGGCCCTCGTCCGTGCCCGTGGTCAGCCGCTGTAGCCGATGGCCACGTACTTGGTCTCGAGGAACTCGTCGATGCCGATGGCGCCGCCCTCGCGGCCCAGCCCGGACTCCTTCACTCCGCCGAACGGGGCGGCCGGGTTCGACACCAGGCCGGTGTTGAGCCCGATCATGCCGCTCTCGAGGTTCTCGGCGATGTGCAGCGCCCGGTTCAGGTCGCGCGTGTACACGTAGTTGACCAGGCCGAACTCGGTCGCGTTGGCCGCGGCCAGCGCCTCGTCGGCGGTGTCGACGACGGTGATCGGCGCGACCGGGCCGAAGATCTCCTCGTGGTTGAGCCGGGAGTCGACCGGCACGTCGGTGAGCACGGTCGGCGGGTAGAAGTAGCCCGGCCCGTCCTGGGCCTTCCCGCCGAGCGCGACCGAGGCGCCCGCGGCGACGGCGTCGGCGACCAGGTCGGTGACCTTGTCCCGGCCCTTGGCGTCGATCAGCGGGCCGACGTTCACGCCCTCCTCGGTGCCCCGGCCGACCTTGAGCGCACCCATCCGCTCGGCGAGCTTGGCGGTGAACGCCTCGGCGACGCCGCGCTGGACGTAGAACCGGTTCGCCGCGGTGCAGGCCTCGCCCATGTTCCGCATCTTGGCGATCATGGCGCCCTCGACGGCGGCGTCGACGTCGGCGTCGTCGAGCACGATGAACGAGGCGTTGCCACCCAGCTCCAGCGACGAGCGCAGCACCTTGTCCGAGGCCTGGGACAGCAGCAGCTTCCCGACCGGGGTGGACCCGGTGAACGACATCTTCCGGGCGCGGCCGTCGCGCAGGATCGGCTCGATCACCGCGCCGGCGTCGGTGGCGTTGATGACGTTCAGGGCGCCGTCGGGCAGGCCCGCGTCGGCCAGCACCTGCGCGAACGCGAACATCGTCAGCGGTGTCTGCGGTGCGGGCTTGATCACCGAGGCGCAGCCGGCGGCGACCGCCGGAGCGATCTTGCGGGTGCCCATGGCCAGCGGGAAGTTCCACGGGGTGACGAACACGCAGACCCCGACGGGCTGGCGGATGGTGAGGAAGCGGGTCTGGCCGTTCGGGGCGACCTGGTAGCCGCCGTCGATCCGCACGGCCTCCTCGGAGAACCAGCGGAGGAACTCCGAGGCGTAGGTGACCTCGCCCTTGGCCTCGGCGAAGGGCTTGCCCATCTCCAGGGTCATGAGCAGGGCCAGGTCGTCGATCCGCTCGTGGAGCAGGTCGTAGGCGCGGCGCAGGATCTCGCTGCGCTCCCGCGGTGCCATCGCGGCGATCGTGGGCTGCGCGGCGTGCGCGGCGGCGAGGGCGTCCATGCCGTCGGCGGGGGAGGCGTCGGCGACCTCGGTCAGGACCTCTCCGGTGGACGGATCCTCGACCTTCGCGGTCGCACCGTTCTCCGCCTGCCGCCACTGGCCGCCGATGAACAGGCCGGTGGGGACGGCATCCAGCACCCTGCGCTCGTCAGCATTGGTGGTCATGCCCGGAACGTACCCCGGTGAGTCGGCCCATAGACACCGGCGGCGTCGGCGGGGCTGGGTCATGATGAGGCCCGTGGCAGTGACATCGACAGCGGCAGCGACGCTGCCCGAGCTCGTGCCCGACCCGGTCGAGCTCCCCGCCGGGCTGGCGGACCTGCGGGCCGAGGTCCGGTCCTTCCTCGACGAAGAGCGCGACGCCGATCGCTGGACCCCGCGCGCGGACGTGTGGCTCTCCGGCTGGGACGAGTCGTTCTCGCGGCGGCTGGGGGAGCGCGGCTGGCTCGGTATGACCATCCCCACCGAGTACGGCGGGCACGGCCGCACCGCGCTGGAGCGCTACGTCGTCACCGAGGAGCTGCTCGCCGCGGGCGCCCCGGTGGCCGCGCACTGGATCGCCGACCGCCAGATCGGGCCGTCGCTGCTGCGCCACGGCACCGAGGAGCAGCGTCGCGCGTTCCTGCCCGGCATCGCCCGCGGCGAGGTGTACTTCGGCATCGGCATGTCCGAACCGGACTCCGGCTCCGACCTGGCGTCGGTGCGGACCCGGGCGACCCGCGTCGACGGCGGGTGGCGGCTGTCGGGCACCAAGGTCTGGACCTCCGGGGCCCACCACGCGCCCGCGTTCTTCGCGCTGGTGCGCACCGAGCCGCGCGACGACGCCCACCGGCACGCGGGGCTGTCCCAGTTCCTGGTCGAGCTGGACTCGCCCGGGGTGGAGATCCGCCCGATCCCGCTGCTCACCGGGGCACACCACTTCAACGAGGTCCGCTTCGACGACGTGTTCATCCCCGACTCGCGGGTCTTCGGCGAGATCGGCAACGGCTGGGCCCAGGTCACCGGCGAGCTGGCGTTCGAGCGGTCCGGACCAGAGCGGTTCCTGTCGACCTACCCGCTGCTGTCGTCGCTGGTCGGAGAGCTGACCGCGGCGTCGGGCGGTGTCGACACCGGCACCCGGCGCCGGGTCGGGTCGCTGGTGTCGCGGCTGTGGACGCTGCGGGCCATGTCGCTGGCCGTCGCCGGGGCCCTGGAGTCGGGTGAGGCGCCCGAGCTGGCCGCAGCCCTGGTCAAGGACCTCGGCACCCGCTTCGAGAACGAGATCGTCGACGCCGCCCGGCTGCTGGTCGACATCCCACCGGACCCCGGCGCGGAGTCCGGGTTCGCTCGGCTGCTCGCCGACGCCGTGCTGCACGCGCCCGGGTTCACCCTGCGCGGCGGTACCAACGAGGTCCTGCGCGGCATCGTCGCGCGGGGGATGGGACTGCGCTGATGGCCCGCAACACCGACCTCGCCGACCTGGCCGCGTCGATCCTGGCCGCCGGGTCCGACGACCGCGAGGGCACCGGCCTGGACACGGCCGCCTGGAAGGCGTGCGCCGGGGCCGGGCTGACCTCGCTGACCGACCCGGAGACCGGCGGCACCCTCGACGACGCCGCCGTGCTGCTGGAGGTCGCCGGAGCGGCGGCGGCCCGGCTGCCGCTGGCCGAGACCGACCTGCTCGCCGGGTGGCTGGCCCGCGCCGCCGGACTCGCCGTGCCCGACGGGCCGCTGGCCGCGGTCGTCACCGACGCGACCGGCGGGGACCGCCCTGCCGGGGCCGCCGGGGGCGCGCTCACCGGCGGCGGCACTCACGGCGGCATTGGTGGTGGCACCGACGGCGGCACCGGCGGCGTCACTGGCAGCGGCACCGTGTCGGCGGAGCTGACCCGGGTGCCGTGGGGGCGCTCGCTCGCCGCGGTCGTCGTGCTCGACGGCGACCGGGTGCTCGTGCTCGAGGCGGCCGCGGCGCGGGTCACCGAGGGCGTCAACCTCGCCGAGGAGCCCCGCGACGGACTGACCCTCGACGCGGTCACCCCGACGGCCACCGGCACCGCCCCGGCCGACGCGGCCACGGAGCTGACCCTGCGGGCGGCGCTGGCACGATCGCTGCTGCTCGCCGGCGCGGCCCGCGGCGCGCTGGCCGCCTCGGTCGCCTACGCCGGGGAGCGCACCCAGTTCGGCCGCCCCATCGGCCGCTTCCAGGCGGTGCAGCAGATGCTCGCCGAGGCCGGGTCGGAGGTCGCCGCCGCCTCGGCCGCCTCCGCCGCGGCGACCTCGACCGCGCAGCGCGCGGGGTTCGCCGCCGCGGAGACCGCGTTCGCCGTCGCCGCGGCGAAGGCCCGCTGCTCGGAGGCGGCCACGGCCGTCGCCCGGATCGCCCACCAGGTGCACGGCGCGATCGGGTTCACCCGTGAGCACGCGTTGCGGCTGGTCACGACCCGGCTGTGGGCCTGGCGGGACGAGGACGGCACCGAGGCGTACTGGAACGACCGGGTCGGTGCGGCCGCCCTGGCCGCGGGCGCCGACGGCCTCTGGCCGCTGGTGACCGGGCGGCCCTGACCCGGCCGGAACCCGGTGATCGTCACGGGTGAGGGGATCGGTGCCACATCCGGCACCGATCCCCTCACCCCCGGCGATCACATCTTCCGGAAGTCCCAGCTGGTGATCTTCTCCGGGCGCAGCCGCAGCCAGGCGTGCCGGCCGTCGATCACGACCTGCCCGCCGAAGTAGCGGTCGGCCATCGCCTGCTCGACCCGCTCCAGCTCGGGGTGCGGCTCCCCGGTGCGCGGGACCTCGCCGACGACCTCGACCGAGCCACGCAGCTCGACCCCGCGCAGCTCGGAGTAGTCGTGGCCGGCGTCGACGACGACGGCGATCCGCGGGTCGCGCTGCAGGTCGGTCCAGCGCTGCGAGCGCGACAGCGAGGTCAGCCAGAGCGCCTCGCCGTCCCACACGTACCAGAGCGGGGTGGCGTGCGGGCCGTTCACGCCGTTGGTGGCGACCCGGCAGGTGCGCTCGGCATCGAGGAACGCGGTGACCTCCTCCGGGGTCATGGCGATCTTCCGGGCGCGGCGCTGCGGCTTCGGTGCGGTCATGGGTCGAACCTAGATCAGGGGCCCGGCGCCCGGAGCGGTCCGGTCGGGCCGGTCCGGGCCCCGGCGGGTCGTGGCCCCGCAGGTCGTGCCCCGGCGGTGGGGCGCGGCCCGGCCCGGGAGACGATCGCGGTGTGCCCGACACCCTGAGCCCCGGCCTGGAGCGGCTGCTCGCCACCGACCGTCCGACGCCGTACCTGGCGCTGGACCCCGTCGTCGTCGGGGAGCGGTACCGCGCGCTGACCGCGGCGTTCGGCGACGCCCGCATCCTCTACGCCGTCAAGGCCTGCCCGGAACCCGCGGTGCTGCGCACCCTCGTCGCGGCCGGGGCCGGGTTCGACGTCGCCTCCCAGGCCGAGATCGACCTGTGCCTGGCCGCCGGGGCGGACCCGGCGACCCTGCAGCACGGCAACCCGGTGCGCGGCCCCGGTGCCGCCGCCCGGGCCGCCCGCGACGGCGTCACCCGGTTCGTCACCGACAGCGCCGAGGACGTCGACGCCCTCGCCGCCGAGGTCCCCGGCGCCCGGGTGCAGGTCCGCCTCTCGGTCGACGACACCGGCTCGGCGACGCCGTTCCACGGCAAGTTCGGCGCCCCGCCCGACGCCGCCGTCGCGCTGCTGGACCGGGTCGCGGACCGCGGCCTGGTCGCGGCCGGGGTCACCTTCCACGCGGGCTCCCAGCAGACCCGCCCCGCCACCTACGCCGGGGCCGTCGCGCTCGCGCTGCGGGTCGCCGGGCGGGCCGGGCTGCGCCGCCCCGAGCTGGACCTGGGTGGCGGCTGGCCGGTGGCCTACCGCACCGCCGTCGCCCCCGCGCAGGACTACGCCGCGGCCGTGCGCAGCGCGGTGGCCACGGCCGTCGCCGCCGGGCACGTGGACGACGCGACGCTGCTGCTCGAACCGGGCCGCGCGCTGGTCGCCCCGGCCGGGGTGCTGCGCGCCCGGGTGCTGCGGGTGTCCCGCCGCCCGGGGGTCGACCACCGTCGCTGGGTGTACCTCGACGTCGGCCGCTACCAGGGCCTGGCCGAGACCGAGGGCGAGGCGATCGCCTACCCGCTGCGCGTGCCCGGCCGCTCCGGCCCGTGCGGACCGGTCGTGGTCGCGGGCCCCACCTGTGACGGCGACGACGTCGTCTACCGCCGGACCCCGGTCGCGCTGCCGCTGGACCTGGCCGCGGGCGACGTCGTCGACCTGCTCGGGACCGGCGCCTACACCTCCAGCTACGCCTCGATCGGGTTCAACGGCTTCGGACCGCTGAACGTGGTCGTCGGCGAGGAGGGGGCGGCGTTCCCACATCGCGGTTAACGTGTCCGGACGTGTCATCTTCCACCTCGCCCACCATGTCCGTGCCCGCCACCGCGGCCGGAGAACTGCATCCGGGCACCGGGCTGGGGACGGGCGCGCCCGCACTGCCCAGCACCTCGTCGCCGGTCGGCAGGCACGTCCTGGCCGAGCTCGGCGGCATCGCCCCCGAGATCCTCGACGACTGCGCCCGCCTGCGCAGCGACCTCACCGCCGCGCTGACCGAGGCCGGAGCCCAGGTCCGCCAGGTGGTCGTCGAACGGCTCGAACCGCAGGGGGCGACCGTCGTCGCGGTCCTGGCCGAGTCGCACGCCTCGATCCACACCTGGCCCGAGCACGGCGGCATGCACGTCGACGTGTTCACCTGCGGCGAGAGCGCCGACCCGGTCGACGCCGTGCGCCGCCTCGCCGACCGCGTCGGCGCGACCGACACCGCGCTGCAGGTCGTCGACCGCGGCGGCGCCCCGCGCACGGTCACCGAACCCCTCTCGCCCGGCCTGACCCGGCGCTGGGACCTCGGCCGGGTCCACCACGTCGCGGACACCGGGTTCCAGCACGTCGTCGTCGCCGACACCGCGCACGGCGTCACCCTCTTCTGCGACGACGAGCGCCAGTCCACCGAGCACACCCAGCTCACCTACCACGAAGCGCTGGTGTGGCCGGGTGCCCTGCTCGCCCGCGAGCTGGACCGGGTGCTGATCATCGGCTCCTCGGAGGGCGTCGCGTCGGAGATGGCGGTCGCGGCCGGCGCGAGCCGGGTCGACCACGTCGACATCGACGCCGAGGCCGTCCGGATCTGCGCCGAGCACCTGCCCTACGGCTACACCCCCGAGTCCCTGGCCGCGGCCGAGCGCGGCGAGGGCCCGGTGCACCTCACCTACGGCGACGGGCGGCAGTTCGTCCTGGACGCGCGCGAGCACTGGGACCTGGTGATCGTCGACCTGCCCGACGAGCGCCCCGACGAGCCCGACGCCCAGATCAACCGGCTCTACGAGGAGGAGTTCGTCCGGGCCTGCGCACAGCGGCTCACCCCCGGCGGGGTCCTGGTGTTCCAGGCGGGCAGCCCGGCCGTGTGGCGGGACGCGACGCTGCGCTCGGCCTGGCAGCGCTTCGCCGCGGTGTTCGGCGAGACCGGCGGTCGCGGGGTCTACATCGGGTGCGAGGAGCACGAGTGGGCGTTCCTCGCCGGCGTCCGCGAGCCGATGGCCGACCCCGGCGCGGTGGCCGCCGAGCGGCTCGCGTCGATGCCGTTGCAGCCGCAGCTGTGGGACGCGACCGCGCTGCGGCACCGCCTGGTCGCGCCGCTGTCGCTGCGCAGGCTCACCGACTGAGCGAGCCCCGTCCACGGTGCGTGACGGGCCGGGCGGTCCCGGCCCGTCACGTGCGCCGAACGGGGCGTAACCGGTCCGCGACGATGATCGTTGGTCGGTCAGGACCGGCGTGCCCACGCCGGCGACGTCCGACCGGAGGTCCGAGAACCCGTGCGCCGTCCCCGCCCGTCCCGGTGGCTCGCCGTGGCGACTATGACCCTGCTGAGCTCGGCCGGGATGA
The DNA here is from genome assembly GCF_001932475.1 of Pseudonocardia sp. Ae717_Ps2. Taxonomy (NCBI): domain Bacteria; kingdom Bacillati; phylum Actinomycetota; class Actinomycetes; order Pseudonocardiales; family Pseudonocardiaceae; genus Pseudonocardia; species Pseudonocardia sp. Ae717_Ps2. The sequence continues at coordinate 2,882,366 of NZ_MCIS01000001.1, read as the reverse complement.
GCGCCCTCGCGCCCGCGCAGGCGGAGGCGCCGACCACGTTCGCCGAGACCACGCTGTCCGCGCGCAACCTCGACTCCGCCCCGGTCGGGCGCTTCGTCGCCCTCGGCGACTCCTACGCCGCGGGCCCGCTGGTCCCGGTGCAGCAGGGCACGCCGTCGGGCTGCCAGCGCTCGAACCAGAACTACCCCTCGGTGCTCGCCCGCTCCGCCGGCATCGGCCGGTTCACCGATGTGTCCTGCAGCGGTGCGACGACCGAGGACATGACGGCCCTGCAGGAGGTGAAGGCCGGCCCGAACCCGCCGCAGCTCGACGCTCTCGACGGGTCCGAGTCGCTGGTCACGCTGACCATCGGCGGCAACGACATCGGGTTCTCCGGTATCATCGGCGAGTGCGTGCGCCGCTCCTCGGCGAACCTGTTCGGCGCGGCCTGCAAGGACTTCTTCACCGCGGGCGGCACCGACCAGCTCGCCGAGCGGATCGACGGCACCGAGTCGAAGGTCTCCGACGTGCTCGAGCAGATCCGCGAGCGGTCGCCCGCCGCGCGGGTCGCCGTCGTCGGGTACCCGTCGATCCTCCCGGACACCGGTCCCGGCTGCTACCCGGTCATGCCGTTCAGCGCGGGCGACACCGCCTACCTGCGCGAGACCGAGAAGAAGCTCAACGCGATGCTGGCCGGCGCCGCCCGCGACGCCGGGGTGGACTACGTCGACACCTACACCCCGACCATCGGCCACGACGCCTGCACGCTGCCCGGCGTGAAGTGGGTCGAGGGCCTGCTCCCGACCTCCCCGGCCGCGCCGGTGCACCCCAACGCGCAGGGCATGTGCGCGATGGCCGCGGCCGCGGGCGACGTGCTCGGCATCCGGGTCGCCCGGCCCGCCTCGCAGCCGGTCCCGGGGGCGACGAACCCGGTGCCGACCGCGTCGCTGCCGCCGCAGGCCCGCACCGCGGGCTGACCCCCGGAGCGGCGGTCGCGGTGCGTGTCAGACTCGCACCGTGACGCGGACGGTCGAGCGCGGACGGCGCATGCCGGTGCCGGCCCGGTGGGGCGAGCTGCGGACGTGGGCGGCCGCGGTCGACCCCGGCCACACCCGGCTGCACCTGGCCTCGGTCGCGACGGCGGCGATGCTGCTCGCCGCGGTGCTGGCGAGCGTGCTGCGCGCGCTGACCGGGCAGCCGGTCACGATCGTGCTGTTCTCCGTGGTGCTGGCGATGGTCAGCAACCTGGCGGTGAACGAGAACGACCTGCGACGGCGGCGGGTCACCACCGCCCTGATGGTGCTGCCCGCCGCGGCGTCGGCGACGGTGTCCGCGCTGCTGTCGACGAACCGGGTCGCGGCCGACGTCGTGTTCGTCCTGGTCATGGTCGTCGCCGTCGCGGTCCGGCGGTACGGGCCGCGCGGGGTCGCGCTGGGCATGGCGGCGTTCATGCCGTTCTTCTTCGTGCAGTTCCTGCACGCCGGCCCCGCCGAGCTGCCGTACCTGCTGGCCGGCGTGGTGATCGGCATCGGCAGCACCTTCCTGCTGCGCTGCCTGGTGTTCACCCGCCGCTCCGAGGCCGTGCTGGACGCGCTGTTCCGGGCGTTCGAGGCGCGGCTGCACGCGCTGCTGCTCACCGCCGTCGAGGCGGTGGAGACCACCGAGGGCGAGCCCGACCTCGACCCGCTGGTGCGCGCCCAGGCCCGGCTCAACGAGACCGCGCTGCTGGTGACCGACCGGCTCGACGACACCGACCCCGACCCCGACACGAACACCGACACCGACACCGCCGCCGGGACCGACACCCCGACCGACACCGCGACCGACGCTGGGAACGACACCGCCGCCACCGCGGGACCCGCCGCCGGCCTGCGGCAGTGGATCATCGACTCCGAGCTGGCCGCCGAACGGGTCGCGATGTCGGTCCGCCGGTCGGTCGAGCACCACGACCCGATCCCCGACGACGACCGCGCCGCGCTGGCCGAGGGACTGCGGGCCCTCGCCGCGGCCACCGCCGTCGGGACACCCGGCGCGATCGCCGCCCGCCTCTACGACGGCGCCCGGTCGGCCGTCGCCGAGATCGTGGACCGGCCGTCCGGGGTCGGGCCCGCCGCTCGTGAGCAGCGCATCGGGTTCGCCGTCGTCCGGCTCGCCGACGCGATGCAGACCACCGTCGAGCAGGCCCGGCTGCGGATCGCCGAGCACCACGACACCGACCGGGCGACCGCGGGCGGCGACCCGGTCCCCTCCGGCGACCCGGCCCCGCCCGGCGACACCGTTCCCTCAGGTGCCCCTGCTCCCTCCGGTGAGACCGTTTCCTCCGGTGAGACCGGTGGCGACACCCCGGCGGGTCGGGACCGGTTCGAGGGGCTCGCGCTGCACACCCGCCAGGCGGTGCAGGTCGGCGTCGCCACCAGCCTCGCGATCGTGGTCGGCGAGCTCATCTCACCGGCCCGCTGGTACTGGGCGGTGATCGCCGCGTTCGTGGTGTTCGCCGGCACCGCCAGCCGCGGCGACGTCCTGAGCCGCGGCTGGGCCCGCGCGGTGGGCACCGCGGGCGGCGTCGTGGCCGGGATGCTGCTGGCGCTGCTGGTGGGCGGCAACGTCGTCGCCAGCCTCGCGCTGCTGTTCGTCTGCGTGTTCCTCGCCCTGTACCTGGTGCGGATCTCGCAGGCGATGATGGCGTTCTGGATCACCGCGGTGCTGGCCCTGCTCTACGGCGTGATCGGCCAGTTCAGCGTGCAGACCCTGGTCCTGCGGGTGGAGGAGACCGTCGTCGGTGGCGCGCTGGGCATGCTCGCCGCCTACCTGATCCTGCCCACCCGCTCGCGCACGGCCTTCGCCGAGGCCCTCGACGACGCCCTCACCGCGGTCGACGTCTCCCTGCGCACCTCGGTCGACGCGGCACTGGGCCGCCCCGGAGCCGGTGACCCGCTGGAGCGGGCCCGCGCCGTCGACGCCGCGGTGGCCACCGTGCGGACCCGTGCGGTGCCGCTGGAGCACCCCGTCGCCCGCAGGCCGCTGCGCCGCGGGGTGCACCACACCGTCCGCGTCGTCGGGGCCATCGACCACTACACCCGCCAGCTCGCCGCCCAGGCCGCGACGGCGTCGGCGCCCGGCTGGGCCGCGACGCTGGAGCCCGCGGCCGAGCGGGTCCGCGCGGACCTCGACGGCCTGCGCCGCATCCTCGACGACGGCTGGGGCCCCGCCGACCGGCGCGAGCACCCGCCCGGCGCGAGCCCCGCCGACTACGGCGTCGGCTCCGCGGAGGAGCTGCTCGACGCCGCCGAGGCCGACGCCGCGTCGCGGGCGGTGGTCGGCCCCGGGACCGAGCGGACGCGGCGGCTGGCCGCGGCGCGGATGCTGCGCCGGATCGACCAGCTCGCGGTCGGGCTGGCCCGGGAGCTGTGCGGACAGAGCTGGAGCGAGCCCGCGCCCGCCGGGCGCGGCGCCGGTCACGCGGACGGGTCCGGGGGGTCGACCGCGGGTTAGGGTCCGGCCCGTGATCTCCGTGAGCACCCACGACGACGTCGGTCTGATCGAGCTGAACCGCCCCGAGCGCCGCAACGCCCTGGACATCGCGACCTGCCGGCAGCTGGTCGACGCCGCCGCCGAGGTCCGCGCGGCCGGCGCGCGGGCGGTCGTCGTCGCCGGGAACGGGTCGGCGTTCTGCTCCGGCGCCGACTTCGGCGAGGTCTACACCGACCAGTTCCTCGACGCGCTCTACACCGGCCTGCACGCGGTCGCCGACCTTCCGATGCCGACCGTCGCCGCGGTGACCGGGCCCGCGATCGGCGGCGGGCTGCAGCTGGCGCTGGCCTGCGACCTGCGGGTCGCCGCCCCGGAGGCGGTGTTCGGGCTGCCGACCGCGCGGCTCGGGCTGGCCGTGGACCCGTGGACGATCGAGCGGCTGGTGCAGATCGCCGGCGGCGGCACGGCCCGCAGTCTGCTGCTGGCCTGCGCCACGGTCGACGCCGCCACCGCGCACGCCCGCGGCCTCGCCGACACCCTCGGCGACCGCGACGCCGCACTCGCCCTGGCCCGTGACGTCGCGACCATGGCCCCGCTCACGCTGGCCTACAACAAGCGTGCGGTGAACGCGTTCGGCCGTGGCGGGCACACCGACCCGGCCGTCGTCGACGGGCTCGCCGCGGACTTCCGCGGCTGCTGGGCCGCCGAGGACATCGCCGAGGGCCGCGCCGCCCGCACCGAGAAGCGCGTCCCGGTGTTCCGGGGCCGCTGACCGCCGCCACCGACCGTCCGGCGCGCCTCGCGTACCGCCGATCGGGGGTATGCGATGCACCCGTTCAGTCCAAGATCGTGATCAACTACGGTTCGAGGACGACCGGTCGCGCTGTGCATCCGGTCGGTCCGGGCGGGTCGAGCCCGCCGGACCCGACGGAGGAGCGGACGGATGCGGGCACGGGGACGGAGCCGGATCGTCGGGCTCCTCGTGGCGGGTGTCGCACTGAGCGGTGCCCTCGCCGGGCTCGTGGTGGGCCCTGCGCTCGCCGAGCCGTCGGAGCAGCCCGACCCCACCGACCGGCAGGTCGCGACCGGCTCGCTCGTCGCCGGGACGCCGTGCACCTCCTCGGCGCGCGCCTGTGTGGACCTCGCGAGCCGCTCCACCTGGCTGATCGAGGCGGGCCAGGTCGTCGCCGGGCCGGTCGCGATGCGCCCGGGCGACCCGGAGGCCCCCACGCCGACCGGCACCTTCGCGGTGCAGTGGAAGGCCGAGCAGTGGACCAGCCGGGAGCGGCTGACCCAGATGCCGTGGTCGGTGTTCTTCGCCCAGGGCGGGATCGCCTTCCACCAGGGCGACCTCTCGACCCCGTCGGCCGGGTGCGTCAAGCTCGGCGAGTCCGATGCGCGCCAGTGGTTCGAGAACCTGCAGGTCGGCGACCAGGTGCAGATCCACTGACGACACACCCGGGTGTGAGCCATCTCCCGCGGGGGTTCTACGCGCAGTAGAAAGGTTCGCGTAGGATGACCTACGTGACGAGTCTGGGCGAGTTGGAGCGGGCGGTCATGAACGTCCTCTGGGAGTCGGACCGGGACATGACGGCCCGTGAGGTGCAGGATCAGCTCGCCGACCGCGACCTGGCCACGACGACCGTGCTCACCGTCCTCGGTCGGCTCGAGCGCAAGCAGCTGGTCCGGCGCATCCGCGACGGCCGCGCCCACCACTACCGCCCGGTGGCCAGCCGGGAGGACCACGTGGCCGAGCTGATGACCGACGCGCTCGACGACGCGTCCGACCGCGGCGCCGCCCTCGCGCGATTCCTCGGTTCGATGTCGGAGGAGGAGCGGTCGCGCCTGCGTGACCTGCTCGGCTGAGCGCCGGACGGTCGAGGATCCTGTCCGGTCGCGGGGGTGATGCGGCGCCGCGGCGCGCCCTCCGCGACGATGTGACGCGATGGAGCTGACCGCGCTCGGACTCGGGCTGCTCGGCGTACTGCTCGCCGAGCCGGTCAGCCGTGCCCTGGCCCGGGCGCGCTGGCCCGGCCGCGACCCGGTCGGCGCGCTGCTGCTGTGGCAGGCCGTCGGGCTGGGCGGCGGCATTTCGCTGTTCGGTGCCGGGCTGGCCTACGGGCTCTCCCCGATGGGGGAGAGCCTGCCCTCGGCGGCCGCCGCGCTGGCGTCGTCGCTGTCGGCCGGGGAGTGGCCGGAACGGATGGACCCGTTGCACGTCGGGGCGCTGCTCATCGCGGTCGGGGTGCTGCTGCGGCTGCTGTCGGTGCTGGTGATCACCACCGTGCGGACGCTGCGGGCCCGTCGCCGCCACCGCGACCTGCTCGACGTGCTCGCCTCGCCCTGGCCCTACGCCTCCGGTACCCGCGTGCTCGACCATCCCGTACCGGTCGCCTACTGCCTGCCCGGGCGCAGCTCCCGGCTGGTGGTGTCGGCGGGGGTGCTGGACGCGCTCGACACCGCCGGGGTCGTCGCGGTGCTCGCGCACGAGCGGGCACACCTGCGCGAACGCCACGACCTGGTCGTGCTGCCCTTCATCGCGTGGGGTGCGACGGCACCGTTCGTGCGCGGCATGGTGCACGCCCAGCTCGCGGTGGCCCGGCTGATCGAGATGCGGGCCGACGACGTCGCCCGCAAGCTCTGCGACCCGACCGAGCTGGCGACCGCCCTCAAGGCCGTCGGCGGGTCCGCGCCGGCGGCGGCGCTGTCCTCGTTCACCGATGCGCTGGAGGCCCGGATCGACCGGATCACCGCGCCGCCGGCCCCGCTGCCGCGTGTCGTGCACGGGCTGGTCCGGCTGGTCGCGGTCGCGCTGGTGGCGATCCCGGTGTGGCTGCTGGTGGCCCCGTGAGCGGCCCGGTCCGGGCGTTCCCCGGGGCGGAGGCGCTGGTGCGGGTGCACGCGGCGTCGCTGCCCCAGCCCGACCAGCTGGCCGGGCCGTTCGTCGCCCGGCTGCTCGTCGCCGCGCTCTCGCCGCTGCCCGCACCGACGGTGGCGGCGTTCGCCCACGCGGCGGGCACCCGGGTGCGGCCCGGCGACGACGTGGCGTCGCGGCCGCCCGGGGCACCCGCGGACGCCGACTACCTGCAGGGACTGCCGGTCGCCGCGGACGACGAGCCCTCCGGCACCCCGGTGGCCGGCCTCGGACGCGCGGTCGAGGAGTTCTCCGGCGAGTCGCTCGCGGCGGTCCCGGCGGCCGGGGACTGGACCGGCGACCGGCTCGTGGGGCTGCTCGGTGCGGTCACCGGCGACGGCCCGGTCGGGGTGCTCGCGTCGCTCGCGACCGGTGAGCTGGGCGCCGCCGCGACCGCCGTCGCCGACCTCGACGCCGGGGCCCGCCCGGGGCCGGACTGGTCGGTCGCGCACGTCGTCGCACTGTGGGGGCGCCGGGACGGCCCGGCCGGGCCGCTGCTCGCCGTCGCCGACACCTACCCGCAGCTCGGGTCGCCGGACCTCGGCCCGGGTCTGCACCTGCAGCCCGCGGACCGGGTCGCCGCCGCACTCGGCCACGGCGGAGGCATCGTCCTGGTCGGGCCGGACCGGCGGCGCGCCGCGCTGGCCGGGGCCGTCGAGGCCGCCGGGCTGTCGTCGCGCTGGTGGGACGGCCCGGACCGACCTCAGGCGCCGTAGGCCTCGAACAGGGTGGGGCCGTCGTCGGCGAGCAGCGCCCGGGTCGCGGCGATGTTGCGGACCCGCACGGCCTCCAGCGACGCCGGGCTGCGCCGGACCCACCGGCGCTGCAGCGCGACCATCCGGCCGAGGGCCGCGACGGCCAGCTCCCACCCGGGGCTGCGCCGCAGACCCAGCCCGGTGGTCACCGCGGCGCCGTGGAAGCGCCGGGCCAGTGCCCGCAACAGGCGCCGGCCGTGGGGCACGGGCAGGCGCAGCGGCTCGACGAGCAGCACGGCGACGGCCCCGATCAGCGCCCCGGCCAGGGCGCGTGACTCGGGGGCTGGCGGTCCGGTGACGGCGCTGACCAGCGCGTCGAGCTCCTCGGCCGCGGCGTGCGAGGTGACGTCGCGGACCAGCTCGGGGTCGATGCCGAGCTGATGGGCCAGCAGCTGCCAGCAGGCGTAGACCTCGGTGATCTCGGCGGGGGTGAGCCCGAACCCGATCGTCGCCTCGGCCCGCATCGAGACGAGCGTGAAGTCCAGCCAGGTGCGGACCAGGTCGAGCTGGTTGACCGGGGTGCCGTGCACGGCCTCGTCGAGGCCGCGGTCGCGGGCGAGCACGCGCATGTGGGCGTGCAGCACGCGGACCTGCAGGGTGCCGACGTAGCCGGGGCTGCCGGGCCGCATGCCGCCGGGCAGCGTGGCGGCGAGCAGCCAGGCGCCGGTCTCGGTGAGGCGGCGCTCGGCGGACTCCACCAGCCGTCCGGTGGTGCCGAGCAGCACCGCGATCGACGGCGAGCCGTAGGTGCGCAGCAGTGCCCCCGCCGACAGCGACAGGGTGTGCACCGCGGGCGGCGCGGTGAACATCGGTCGGACCCCGGTGTCGAGGATCGCGGGGTCGGTGCCCGCGGGCACCGACTCGGCGGAGCCGAGCAGGGCCGCGACGGCGGGGGAGGGGTCGGTCAGCGAGGCGAGTCCCTCGCGGATGCCGCGCTGCAGCTGGGCGGTGAGCGCCCGGCCGCCGTCGCGGCCCGCGGCGCGGATCTCGGCGACGACGGCGTCGGCGAGCGGGTCGCCGGTGGTCCTGGCGCGCAGCGCGAGGTCGGCGCGGGCGGGGCCGAAGCGGGCGGCGACGGCGCCGCGGTCGGGCGCGCCGGGGGATCGGGTGGCGGTCACGGGAACCGGTCCTCCTGGGTCTCGGGCCGCGGCCGTCGGGTCCGGCGGCGGGTCTCGGGCCGGGGCCCGTGGCGGGTCTCGTCGCGGTCGTCGTCGGTGGGGAGCCCGGCTCCGGCGAGCAGCCGCGCCATCCGGGCCCGCAGCTCGTGCTCCGTCGGCGGTGCGGGGGCGAACACGGCGAGCGCGGACAGCCCGAAGACCCCGGCGAACAGCTCGCGGGCCCGCTCCCGGTTCCCGACGTGGTCCTGGATGAGGTCGATCAGGGCCGCGTCGGGCTCCGGGTCGGGTACCGGATCGGGTTCCGTGCCGTGCGGGCCGGTGGCGCCGCCGTGTCCCCGGGCGACGCGGACGCGCAGCTCCAGCATGGTCAGGAACACCGGGCGGCGGGGGCCGAGCAGGTCGGCCAGGTAGGCGGTGCAGGCGTCGAGCAGGGTCAGCTCGCCGGAGCGGGCCCGGCGCGTGAGCTCGCTCAGCCGTGCGACGGCGTCGCGCTCCAGCTCGACCACGACCGCCTCCAGCAGCGCGTCGACGGTGCCGAAGTGATAGGTCGCCGCCGCGGCGGAGGCGCCCGCACGGTCCGCGACCTGGCGCAGCGTGAGCCGGTCGAAGCCGTGGGCGACGACGACGTCGACGGCGGCCCGCACCAGCGCGCGACGGGTGTCGGCGCCGCGTCGTCGTCGTCCGTCGGGGCGGGCATCGGCCATACCGACAAACTATCTGTACAGCCAGACAGATTCCAGTCCGGTCCCGCGGAACATCGTTCCGCGACGACGCGCTGCACCCCGGGAGCGGGCGTAGCGTGGAGAGCGTGCCCGTCACACCTGACCTTCCCCGTACCGTCGGCTCACTGCGTGCGTCCGGTCACGTACAGCGCCCTGTGAAGCACGAGATCCGCGACAACCTCCTGGCGGCCCTGCGCGAGGGCCGCGACCCCTGGCCCGGCATCGTCGGCTTCGACGACACCGTCGTCCCGCAGCTGGAGCGGGCCCTGATCGCCGGCCACGACCTGGTGCTGCTCGGTGAGCGGGGCCAGGGCAAGACCCGGCTGCTGCGCTCGCTGGCCGGGCTGCTCGACGAGTGGGCCCCGGTCATCGAGGGCTCCGAGATCGGCGAGCACCCCTACGAGCCGATCGTCCCCGCCTCGATCCGGCGCGCCGCCGAGCTCGGCGACGACCTGCCCGTCGCGTGGGTGCACCGCGACCACCGCTACACCGAGAAGCTCGCCACGCCCGACACCTCGGTCGCCGACCTGATCGGCGACGTCGACCCGGTCAAGGTCGCCGAGGGCCGCTCGCTGGGCGACCCCGAGACGATCCACTTCGGGCTCGTCCCGCGGTCGCACCGCGGGATCGTCGCCATCAACGAGCTGCCCGACCTGGCCGAACGGATCCAGGTCGCGCTGCTCAACGTGATGGAGGAGCGCGACATCCAGGTCCGCGGCTACACGCTGCGGCTGCCGCTGGACGTGCTGCTCGTCGCGAGTGCGAACCCCGAGGACTACACCAACCGCGGGCGGATCATCACCCCGCTCAAGGACCGGTTCGGCGCCGAGGTCCGCACCCACTACCCGCTGGAGCTGGCGCCCGAGGTCGAGCTCGTCGCGCAGGAGGCCGACCTCGTCGCCGAGGTGCCGCGACACCTGCTCGAGGTCGTCGCCCGGTTCACCCGGCACCTGCGCGACTCCTCCGCGGTCGACCAGGGCTCGGGGGTGTCGGCCCGGTTCGCCGTGGCCGCCGCCGAGACGGTCGCCGCGGCGGCGCTGCGCCGTGCCGCGCTGACCGGGGAGGAGACCCCGTACGCCCGCCCGGTCGACCTGGAATCCGTCCCCGCGGTGCTCCGCGGCAAGATCGAGTTCGCGTCGGGGGAGGAGGGGCGCGAGGACGAGGTGCTGGAGCACCTGCTGCGCCGCGCCACCGCCGACACCGCCCGGTTCGCGCTCCGCGGCGTCGACCTCGACGAGCTCGCCGACGCGGTCTCGACCAGCCCGGTCCGGACCGGCGAGCGGATCCCGGCGAAGGACGTCGTCGCCGCGCTGCCGCAGGTCGACGCGCTCACCGAGATCGCGGCCAAGCTGGGCGCCTCGGGCACCGAGGACCCGGGGCCGATGGCCTCGGCGGCGGAGCTGACGCTGGAGTACCTGTTCCTGACCCGCAAACTGGCCAAGGACGAGAGCGACGACGGAGACACGGTGTCGTATGGCTGATCCCAGGCGTCGTCGTCGCCGTTACGCCTACGGCCCCTACGCCGGCGGGCCCGACCCGCTGGCGCCGCCGTACGACATCCGCGCGGCGATGGACCAGATCGGTCGCGACGTCATGGAGGGCTCCTCGCCGCGCCAGGCGCTGCAGGAGCTGCTCCGCCGCGGTCTCGACGGGCGACGCGGCCTCGACGACCTCACCCGCCGGGTGTGGGAGCGGCGCCGCGACCTGCAGCGCGACAACCGGATCGACGGGACGCTGCAGGAGGTCCGCGAACTCCTGGCCCGGGCGCTGGACGCCGAGCGCGAGTCGCTGGGCAGCGAGGACTCCGACGACGCGCGGTTCCGCGAGATGCAGCTCGACGCCCTGCCCACCGACACCGGCGGCGCGGTGCGCGAGCTGGGTGAGTACGACTGGCGCTCCTCCGACGCCCGCGAGGCCTACCAGGAGATCCGCGACCTGCTCGGCCGGGAGATGCTCGACCAGCGCTTCGAGGGCATGAAGCAGGCGATGCAGAACGCCACCCCCTCCGACGTCGAGCGGATCAACGCCATGCTCGACGACCTCAACGACCTGCTCGACCGCCACGCCCGCGGCGAGGACACCACCGAACGGTTCGCCGAGTTCATGCGCGAGCACGGCGAGCACTTCCCGGAGAACCCGCAGAACACCGAGGAGCTGGTCGACGCGCTCGCCGCCCGGGCCGCCGCGGCCCAGCGGATGATGAACTCGATGTCGGCCGAGCAGCGGGCCGAGCTGGCCGAACTGGCCCAGCAGGCGTTCGGCGACCCGCGGCTGGCGCAGTCGCTGGCCCGGCTGGACACGCAGCTGCAGGGCCTGCGTCCGGGCGAGGACTGGTCGGGGAAGGGGAACTTCCGCGGCGAGAACCCGATGGGCATGGGCGAGGCGACCCGCGCCCTGGAGGAGCTGGGGCAGCTCGACGCGCTGGCCGAACAGCTGGCGCAGAGCTACCCCGGTGCGCGGATGGAGGACATCGACCTCGACGCGCTCACCGAGATGCTCGGCCCGGAGGCCGCCGCCGACGCCCGCACCCTGGCCGAGCTGGAACGCGAGCTGCAGCGCCAGGACCTGTTCCGGCGCGCACCCGACGGCTCGCTGCTGCTCTCGCCGAAGGCGCTGCGCACGCTCGGGCAGTCGGTGCTGCGCGACGTCGCCGACCGGATCTCCGGGCGGTCGGGGCAGCGCGACACCCGGCGTGCCGGGGCGGCGGGCGACGCGACCGGGGCGACCCGGCCGTGGGCCTTCGGGGACACCCAGGCCTGGTCGGTGCCCCGGACCCTGCTCAACGCCCAGCTGCGCCGCGCCGGTGGCGACGGCCGGGCACTCGACGTGTCCGACGTCGAGATCGTCGAGACCGAGCAGCGCACCCGGGCCGCCGTCACGCTGCTGGTCGACACGTCGTGGTCGATGGTCGCCGAGGGCCGGTGGGTGCCGATGAAGCGCACCGCCCTGGCCCTGCACCAGCTCATCTCCACCCGCTTCCGCGGCGACGACCTCTCGCTGATCACGTTCGGCCGGCACGCGCAGACCGTCGAGCTGGGCGAGCTGATCGGGCTGGAGGGCGTGTACATGCAGGGCACCAACCTGCACCACGCCCTGCTCCTGGCCCGCGAACGGCTGGCCCGCCAGCCCGACGCGACGCCGGTGGTCCTGGTGGTGACCGACGGCGAGCCGACCGCGCACCTGGAGCCCGACGGCGAGGCGTTCTTCGACTACCCGCCCAGCCCGTACACCCTGCGGGCGACCGTGGACGGGCTGGACAAGCTGATCGGGATGGACGCGGCGTTCACCTTCTTCGTGCTCGGCGACGACCCGGGGCTGCTGTCGTTCGTGAACCGGCTCGCCCGCCGGGCCGGGGGACGGGTGGTGCAGCCCGACCTCGACGGTCTCGGTGCCGAGGTGGTCTCGGACTACCTGCGCCGCCGCACCGGCTGAGCCGCAGCAGCGTCGGCGGCCCGCTGCGGTCAGGTGGGTTCCGGTGCGCGCAGGTGTTCGGCGGCCCAGCTCCGCAGGGTCGTCGGGGTCGTCGAGACCGCGTCGCGGCGCTGCTCGGGCACGTACCCGGGGGCGGCGAGCCCCTCCGCCATCCCGGCGACCGCGTCGACCTCGGCCGGGGTCATCCCGGCCCCGGCCAGGATCTCCCGGAACTCCCGGCTCCCGAGGGGCACCGCACGGACCGGGTGGCCGAGGACCTCGGTGAGCACCGCCGCGGCGTCGTCGAACGTCAGGTCCGCCGGCCCGTGCACCGCCTGGACCAGCCGCCCCGACCACACCGGACCGAGCAGCCGCACCGCGGCGACGGCGGCGATGTCACCGGGCGCCACCCACGGCAGCGGACGGTCCGGCGGCCACGGCGTCGACAGGGTCCCGCCGGCGAGCTCGTCGGCCGCGTGCAGCAGGTTCGACATGAAGTAGCCGCACCGCAGGTGCAGCACCGGCGCACCGGTCGCGTCGAGGGCCTGCTCGGTCGCGGCGAGGCCGTCGATGTCCCCCACCCCGCGACGCAGCTCCGCCCCGCCGCTGCTCTGGAACACCGTCGCGCTGATCCCGTTGCGTCGCACCGCCTCCGCGACGGCGGCCGCGCAGGCCGCGTGGTGGGCGAGCGGGTCGGTGCCGGGTCGGCCCGGCGGGTTCACCCAGTACAGCCGGTCCGCGTCCAGGGTGGCGCCGACGACGGCGTCGGCGTCGGTCTGGTCCGCGACCACCGGCTCGACCAGACCGGCCAGGTCGGGTGGCAGTCGTGCCGGGTCGCGGAGCAGGGCCACCGGCCGGACCCCGGCCTGCACGAGCAGGCGCAGGACCCGGGAGCCGACGGTGCCGGTCGGTGTCGTCACGACGATGCGCATGCCCGCACCGTCGCACAGGGGTCCGACAGCGGGTGTGGGGTCAGCCGAGCCAGGGGCGGGCGAGGCGGTCCCAGGTGCCGTCGGTGCGGGCGGTGCGCAGCCAGTCGTTGACGCGGGCGGCGAACACCGGATCACCGGGCGGCATCAGGTAGGCCTTCTCCGAGTCGGTGAACGGGGCGTCGGGGTGCACCGCGCAGAGCACCCCGGGGTGCCGGGCGGCCTGCCAGCGGGTCTCGATCGCGTCGGTGACCATCAGGTCGGCGCGGCCGGCCACGATCTCGTCGAAGATCGTGGAGTTGTCCGGGTGGTCGACGATCGTCGCGCGGGTGAAGGTCTCCCGGGCGAAGCGCTCGTTGGTCCCGCCCGGGTTCACCACGACCCGCACGCCGGGCCGGTCGATGTCGGCGACCGTGCCGTAGCGGGCGACGTCGGGGCAGCGCACGATGGGCGTCTTGCCGTCGCGCAGGTAGGGCTCGGTGAACACCGCCCGCGCCGCGCGGTCGGGGGTGACCGAGATGCCGCCGACGGCGATGTCGCAGCGCCCGGCGACGACGTCGTCGAGCAGGGTCGCCCAGGTCGTGCGCACCGGCTCGGCCCGGGCGCCGAGCTCGGCGGCGAGGTCGCGGGCCATGTCGACGTCGATCCCGGACCAGGTGCCGTCCGCGGCCAGCGCGGTCAGCGGCCGGTAGTCACCGGTCGAGCAGACCCGCAGCACCTGCGACGACGCGACCCGCTCCAGCGTCGGGGACCCCGGCGCGGGTGCGGCGCACCCGGTGACCAGCAGCAGGAGCAGCAGGACGATCGGCGGGCGGCACACGGTCCGGGACCCTAGCCGCCGATCGGGGGAGTCCAGGACTCCGGACGGAGGTCGGCCGAGCGGATGCTGCGGACCAGCGCCTCGGCCGGGCCGCTGCGGCGTCGTCCGTGCGCCAGCACCACGTCGACCGGACCCAGATCGGGCAGCCCGGCGTGTTCAGGCACGACCTCCAGCCCGTCGGGGACCAGCGTCGCGGCGTGCGCGAGCACCCCCAGCCCGGCGAGCGCGGCGGCCCGCAGCCCGGACAGGCTGCCGCTGGTACAGGCCATCCGCCACGGCCGCCCCGCGGCCTCCAGGGCCCCGACGGCGGCGGTGCGCGAGAGGCTCGGCGGGGGATAGGCGACGACCGGCACCGGGTCGCCGGGGCCCAGCGGCAGCCCGGGCGCCCCCACCCAGACGAACCGGTCGCGGCGCACGACCAGCCGGCCGTCGTCGGGGCCGGGCAGGCGCTTGGCGAACATGAGGTCCAGCTCCCCGGCGGCGAGGCGGCGTTCGAGATCGCCGGCGAGGCCCACGGTCAGCTCCAGGTCGACCTCGGGATGGCGACGGCGGAAGTCCGCAAGCACCGCGGGCAGCCGGGTCAGGACCAGGTCCTCCGACACCCCGAACCGCACCCGGCCGTGCACCCGCGAGGCCCGGAAGTGCGCCATCGCCCGGTCACCCGCGTCGAGGATGGTGGCGGCGAACTCCAGCATCGCCTCGCCGTCGACGGTGAGCGACACCGAGTGGGTGTCGCGTTCGAGCAGCGCGCGTCCGACCGTCGCCTCCAGGCGTCGCACGTGCTGGCTCACGGTGGACTGGCCGACGCCGAGGCGCGCGGCGGCCCGGGTGAAGCTGCGGGCGCGCGCGACGGCGGCAAAGGACCGCAGCTGTACGGGGTCGAGCACCCGGTCATCGTAGTTCGCGGACACAGTCATGGTGATCAGCCGGTTTCCCGATCGGGACCCGGCTTGCAGGATGGAACCATGCGTGTCCGTCCCGACCCCTTCCTCGTGCTGCTCCTCGTGACGGTCGGTGTCGCGTCGCTGGTCCCCGCGCGCGGCGCGGCGGTCGGGGTGGTCGACGTCGCCGTCACCGCGGCGATCGCGCTGCTGTTCTTCCTCTACGGCGCCCGCCTCTCTGCCGCCGAGGCACTGGGCGGGCTGCGGAACTGGCGGCTGCACGGCACCGTCCTGGCGGCCACGTTCGTCCTGTTCCCGCTGCTCGGGCTGTCGGTGCTGCTGCTGCCGGAGTGGCTGCTGCCCGCGCCGCTCGCCGCCGGGGTCGTGTTCCTGTGCTGCCTGCCCTCGACCGTGCAGTCCTCCATCGCCTTCACCGGCGTCGCCCGCGGCAACGTGCCCGCCGCGATCGTCGCGGCGTCGGTGTCGAACGTGCTCGGCGTGGTCCTCACCCCGGTGCTGGCCGCACTGCTGCTGGCGACCAGCGGCGGCTTCGACGCGTCGAGCTTCGGCGACATCGCGCTGCGCCTGCTGGTGCCCTTCCTCGCCGGGCAGGCCGCACGGCCGCTGATCGGCCGGTTCGTCGCCCGGCACCGGACGCGGCTGGCGCTGGTCGACCGCGGATCGATCCTGCTGGTCGTCTACGCCGCGTTCAGCGAGGGCGTCGTGGCGGGGATCTGGGGACGGCTCACCCCGGTCTCGCTGCTCGTGCTGCTCGGGATCTGCCTGGTGCTGCTCGCCCTGGTGCTCGCCGCGACCGCGTACGGGTCCCGCGCGCTCGGGTTCGACGACGCCGACCGCATCGCGATCGTGTTCTGCGGGTCGAAGAAGTCGCTGGCCAGCGGACTGCCGATCGCCGGCGTGCTGTTCGGTGGCCCCGCCGGGGCACTGGTCGTCCTGCCGCTCATGCTGTTCCACCAGATCCAGCTGATGGCCTGCGCGGTGATCGCCGAGCGGGTCGGCCGGCGTCGCGCGGCCCTCGACACCGAGCGGGCCGCCGAGGCAGCATCGCAGGCGTGACGCCGTCCGCCTGCCGCCTCTGCGGCGCCCCCGGCCCCGACGACGCCGGGGTCGCCGCCGTCGCGGGCTGGGTGACCGACCGCGACGAACGCGGCCGGGACGGGCGGCTCTGCCCGGCCTGTGCCCGCCGCCACGTCCGCGACATCGAGTCCAAGCTCGACCACCGGTGGTGGTGACCGGCGCCAGGGCCTCGCCGGAATCTGCGACGGGCACCGCGCGTTCGCATGCGTGACCGCTTCCGAGAGCTAGGTAGGTTTGACCGCATGGAGACCTGGGCCCCGACCGACGTCCCGGCACTGGAGGGCAGCGGCCCGCCGCTGCGCCTGCACGACACCGCCACCGGCCGGGTCCGGCCCACGGCGCCCGGCCCGGTCGCGACGATGTACGTCTGCGGGATCACCCCCTACGACGCGACCCACCTCGGCCACGCCGCCACCTACCTGACGTTCGACCTGGTCAACCGCTACTGGCGCGACCTCGGACACGACGTGCACTACGTCCAGAACGTCACCGACATCGACGAGCCGCTGCTGGAGCGCGCCGAGCGCGACCAGGACGACTGGATCGTGCTGGGCCTGCGCGAGACCGCACTGTTCCGCGAGGACATGAAGGCCCTACGGGTGCTGCCGCCGCGGGAGTTCGTCGGCGCGGTCGAGGCGATCCCCGAGATCGCCGAGCTGGTCGAGAAGCTCGTCGCCTCCGGCGCGGCCTACCGGATCGACGACCCGGAGTACCCCGACGTCTACCACGACGTGTCCGCCACCGGGCACTTCGGCTACGAGTCGAACTACGACCTCGACACCATGCTGGCCTTCTCGGCCGAGCGCGGCGGCGATCCGGACCGGCCGGGCAAGCGCAACCGGCTCGACCCGCTGCTGTGGCGCACCGCGCGCCCCGGTGAGCCGGCCTGGGACTCGGGTCTCGGTCGCGGTCGTCCCGGCTGGCACGTGGAGTGCGCCGCGATCTCGCTGAACCGGCTCGGCCCGCAGATCGACCTCAACGGCGGCGGCTCGGACCTGATCTTCCCGCACCACGAGTGCGGTGCCCTGCACGCCGAGTCGCTCACCGGTGAGCACCCGTTCGCCCGGCACTACGTGCACACCGGCATGATCGGCCTCGACGGCGAGAAGATGTCGAAGTCCAAGGGCAACCTGGTCTTCGTCTCGAAGCTGCGCAACGCCCGCGTCGACCCGAACGTCATCCGGGTCGCCCTGCTCGACGGGCACTACCGCACCGACCGGGCCTGGACCGACGAGGTACACGCGACCGGCGACCGGCGGGTGGCCCGCTGGCGCGAGGCCGTGGGGCTCGACGCCGGGCCGGACGCGACCGAGCTGGTCGCCAAGGTGCGAACCCATCTCGCCGACGACCTCGACACCCCTGGTGCGCTCGCCGCCGTCGACGCCTGGGCCGAGGAGGCGCTGACCCGCCGCGGCACCGACACCGCGGCCCCGCAGCAGGTGCGCACCGCGCTGGACGCGCTTCTCGGGGTGCAGCTGTAGATCGGCTGTAGAGCAGATGAGGACCGCGCGGCCCGCGCCGCACTGAGCGCAGGTGCGGCGCCGCCGGTGGTGCCGGAGGCCACCCACGCCCGCACCCCGGAACGGGTCTACCTCGACGACCTGCGGGCGCACGCCGTCGGGCGGGCCTCAGACGCGGCGCGCCCGGTCGACCGCGAGGACGGCCGGCGCGCCCGCCGCGAGCAGCGCCGCCGGCGCGAGGAACGCCACCAGCGGGTCCGCGTGGTACACCGGCGTCAGCGCCACCGGCGACGCCGCCGTCCCGGCGAAACGGACCGCCTGCACCACCGACACCGCCCCGCCCCCGCCGCCCCCGGCCGGACCGAGGACCAGCGCGTTCACCCCGACCAGGACGAGCTGGCTGCACACCCCGCCGACCGCCCACAGCGCGACGACCACCCCGAGCCACGGGACCAGCCCGATCGCCGCGACGAGCACGCCGCCGACGACCGACCCGGCCAGTACGCAGCGCCGCGCCCCGAACCGGTCCACCGCCCCGCCGATCACCCGCGCGGTCAGGATCCCGGCGACCCCCAGCGCGGTCAGCACCAGCCCGCGCGGCCCCGAGCCGAGCCCGAAGACCTCCTCCAGCCGCAGCGCGAGCAGGAAGTTCAGCCCGGCCAGGCAGCCCCAGCCGATCCCGGCGACCAGCCCGAGCCGCAGCACCGGGCCGGTCCAGGCCGCCCGCAGCCGTGGCCGGGGGTCGCCGTCGGACGGCGCCCCGCCGCCGGGGATGCCGATCACCGCCAGCACCAGGGCCACTCCCGCGGCGCCCCAGAACGCCCACCGCCAGTCCACCTCCGCGGCCAGCCCGCCGACCAGCGGCGCCGAGGTCTGTCCGGCCGCCTGCAGCGACCCGAACCAGCCCAGCACCCGGCCGAGGCGGTCCGGCTCCACCGCGGCGGCCAGCGCCGCCAGCAGCAGGGGAGTGGTGAAGGCGTTCGCGACGCCCTGCAGTGCCCGCCCCGCCAGGAACAGCGGCCAGGACACCGCCAGCACGCAGACCAGCGAGGCGACGACGTAGAGCGCGTACCCGGCGACGACGGTGCGCCCCCGCCCCCACCGGTCGCCGAGGGTGCCCGAGACGAGCATGACCCCGGCGAACGGCAGCAGGTACGCGGTGATCGAGACCGACGCGGTCGCCGTCGGGACGCCGAACTCGGTACCCAGCTCGGGCAGCATCGCCGCGGTCATCCCGCCGCCGAACGGGCCGAGGAACGCCCCGGCGAACAGCGCCCCCCGGCGCAGGGCGGTGACCACCGGGCGGGTCAGGAGTTGGGGCCGCGGCGGCGCAGGTAGCGCTCGAAGTCCGCCGCGATCGAGTCCCCGGAGGTCTCGCGCAGCTCGGTGCGGGCCTCCTCGTCGTCGGACTCCGAGGCCTGCTCCTCCAGCTGGCGGACGTACTCGCGGACCTCGTCGTCGGCGTCGGCCATCTCCGAGACGGTCCGCTCCCACTCCTCGGCCTTCTCCGGCAGCACCCCGAGCGGCACCTCGACGTCGAGGGACTCCTCGATCCGGTGCAGCAGCGCGACCGCGGCCTTGGGGACCTGGGCCTGCGAGACGTAGTGCGGCACCTCGGCCCAGTAGGAGACGGCCGGGATGCCGGCCTGCACGCAGGCCTGCTGGAAGACCGCGACGATCCCGGTCGGGCCCTCGTAGTTCGACGGCTCGGTGCCCATCGCCTTCTGCGACTCCGCGTCCCAGGATGTGCCGTTCACCGGCGTCGGCCGGGTGTGCGGGACCTCGGTGAGCAGGGCCCCCAAGGTGATGACCTTCGTCACGCCGAGACGCTCCGCGTGACCCACGAGCTCGGCGCAGAACGTCTTCCAGCGCAGGTTCGGCTCGATCCCGTTGACCAGGACGACATGGCGGTCGGTGCCCGGCAGCGTCGCCCAGGACAGCCGGGTGGTCTGCCACTCGATCCGTCGGGTGACACCGTCGGCGAGCTTGACGTGCGGACGCGTGACCTGGAAGTCGTAGTACTCCTCTGGATCGATCGAGGTCAGAGGCTTCGCGTCCCAGCTGAGCTCGAGGTGCTCCAGCGCGGTGCTCGCGGCCTCACCGGCGTCGTTCCATCCCTCGAACGCGGCGATGAGGACCGGATCGACCAGGTGCGGAGTGCTGTCGCCACCCGTGATGCTCGGCTCTCGGTCGGTCATCTCCCCAGCCTACGACCCCGCGGGCGCGGGGCCTGGTCGCTACCCCTCCAGCAGGTACCCTGGGGGATCGTGTCATCTACGACGGGAGCGGATCACTCGGTGGGCACCTCGGCGCACGACAGCACCCTCCGCCCGGTCGACCCCGAACGGGTCCGGCGGGCTGCGCAGCGTACCGAGCAGCTGACGGAGCTCCTCGGCCGTCGCATCGCGGTGATCGACGGCGCCTGGGGCACCGTCATCCAGGGCCTCGGCCTGACCCCGGAGGACTACTCCGCGGACTGGCTGAAGGGCCACCCCAAGGACACCAACGGCGACCCGGACCTGCTCAACCTCACCCGTCCGGACCTGATCCTCCAGGCGCACCGCAACTACTTCGACGCGGGCGCCGACCTGACGACGACCAACACCTTCACCGCGACCACGATCGGCCAGGCGGACTACGGCCTGGAGTCGAAGGTCGACCAGATGAACGTGGCCGCGGCGCGACTGGCCCGCGAGGCCGCCGACGAGGCCGAGAAGGCCACCGGCGAGCCGAAGTGGGTGGCCGGCTCGATCGGTCCGCTGAACGTCACGCTGTCGCTGTCGCCGAAGGTCGAGGACCCCGCCTACCGCGCGGTGTCCTACGAGCAGGTCTACGACTCCTACGCCCAGCAGATCGCCGCGCTCGACTCCGGCGGCGTCGACATCCTGCTGATCGAGACCATCTTCGACACGCTGAACTCGAAGGCCGCGCTGCAGGCCGCGCACGACGTCGCCCCGCACCTGCCGGTGTGGATCTCGGTGACCATCGTCGACCGCTCCGGGCGCACGCTGTCCGGGCAGACCGTCGACGCGTTCTGGACCTCGGTGCGCCACGCCGCGCCGCTCGTCGTCGGGCTGAACTGCGCGCTGGGCGCCGACGAGATGCGCCCGCACGCCGTCGCGCTCGCCGAGATCAGCGACGCGTTCGTCGCCACCTACCCCAACGCGGGCCTGCCGAACGCCTTCGGCGGCTACGACGAGACCCCCGAGCAGACCGCGGACTACCTCAAGGAGTTCGCCGAGTCCGGGCTGGTCAACATCGTCGGCGGCTGCTGCGGCACCGGCCCGGAGCACATCCGGCACATCGCCGACCGGGTCAAGGGGCTGCCGCCGCGGGTCCCGGCCGAGCCGCCGCAGCGCACCCGCTTCTCCGGTCTGGAGCGCTTCGAGATCGGCCCCGACACCGGCTTCGTGATGATCGGTGAGCGCACCAACGTCACCGGGTCCAAGCGGTTCCGCAGGCTCATCGAGTCGAAGGACTACAACGGCGCGCTGGACGTCGCGCTGGACATGGTCCGCGGCGGCGCGAACATGCTCGACGTCAACATGGACGCCGACCTGCTCGAGTCCGCCGACGAGATGCGCACCTTCCTCAACCTGCTGGCCACCGAGCCCGAGGTCGCCCGGCTGCCGATCATGATCGACAGCTCGCGGTGGTCGGTGATCGAGGCCGGCCTGCAGTGCGTGCAGGGCAAGGGCGTCGTCAACTCGATCAGCCTCAAGGAGGGCGAGGAGCCCTTCCTGGAGCAGGCCCGCAAGGTCAAGGCCTACGGCGCGGGCGTCGTCGTCATGGCCTTCGACGAGGACGGCCAGGCCGACACCGCCGACCGCAAGGTCGAGATCTGCGGACGCGCCTACGACCTGCTCGTCGAGAAGGCCGGGCTCGACCCGCACGACATCATCTTCGACCCGAACATCCTTGCCGTCGCCACCGGCATGGAGGAGCACAACGACTACGCGAAGGCCTTCATCGAGGCCTGCCCCCGGATCAAGGAGCGCTGCCCCGGCGCCCACATCTCCGGTGGTGTCTCGAACCTGTCCTTCGCCTTCCGCGGCAACAACGTCGTCCGCGAGGCCATGGACTCGGCCTTCCTGTTCCACGCCATCAAGGCCGGCCTGGACATGGGCATCGTCAACGCCGGCCAGCTCGCGGTCTACCAGGACATCCCCGCCGACCTGCTCGAGATGGTCGAGGACGTCCTGTTCAACCGTCGGCCCGACGCCACCGACCGGCTCGTGGAGAACGCCGACCGGTTCAAGGGCGAGGGCACCCAGCGCAAGGTCGATCTGACCTGGCGGGAGAACGACGTCCGCGCCCGCCTGGAGCACGCCCTCGTGCACGGCATCGTCGACTTCGTCGAGGCCGACACCGAGGAGGCCAGGGCGCAGGCCGCCCGGCCGCTCGACGTCATCGAGGGCCCGCTGATGGACGGCATGAAGGTCGTCGGCGACCTGTTCGGCGACGGCAAGATGTTCCTGCCTCAGGTCGTGAAGTCCGCCCGCGTGATGAAGCGCGCCGTCGCCTACCTCGAGCCCTTCATGGAGAAGGAGAAGGAGGAGGCCAAGGCCCGCGGTGAGATCGACACCCGTGGCAACGGCAAGGTCGTCATGGCCACGGTCAAGGGCGACGTGCACGACATCGGCAAGAACATCGTCGGCGTCGTGCTGGGCTGCAACAGCTACGAGGTCATCGACCTCGGTGTGATGGTGCCCGCCCAGACCATCCTCGACACCGCCGTCGCCGAGGGTGCCGACGTCGTCGGGCTGTCCGGCCTGATCACCCCCTCGCTCGACGAGATGGTCAACGTTGCCACCGAGATGGAGCGGCGCGGCCTGAAGCTGCCGCTGCTCATCGGCGGCGCCACCACCTCCCGCCAGCACACCGCGGTGAAGATCGCCCCGCAGTACCAGGGCACCGTGCTGCACGTCCTGGACGCCTCCCGGGTCGTCGGGGTCGTGTCCGACCTGCTCGACGACGACCGCGCCGAGGCCCTGTCCGCGCGCAACGACGACGACCAGCAGCGGCTGCGCGAGCAGCACGAGGGACGGCAGGCCAAGCCCCTGCTGCCCTTCGCCGACGCCGTCGCCAACCGCGAGGTCGTCGACTTCGGCGAGCTGCCCGTCCCGGAGTTCACCGGGGTCCGGCCCTGCGAGCCGACGATCGCCGAGCTCCGTGAGCTGATCGACTGGCAGTTCCTGTTCCTGGCCTGGGAGCTGAAGGGCAAGTTCCCGCAGATCCTGAACTCCCCGGTCGCGAAGGAGCTCTACGACGACGCCAACGCGATGCTCGACCAGATCATCGCCGAGGACCGGTTCACCGCCCGCGGCGTCTACGGCTTCTGGCCGGCCCACGCCGAGGGCGAGGACATCGTGATCTCGCCCGACGGCGGCGACGTGCGGCTGCCGATGCTGCGCCAGCAGACCGTCAAGCCACAGGGGCGGGCCAACCGGAGCCTCGTGGACTACGTGGCGCCCGAGGGGGACCACCTCGGCGCGTTCGCGGTGTCCATCCACGGCGCCGAGGACATGGCGGCCGAGTTCGAGGCCGCGCTCGACGACTACAAGGCCATCATGGTGAAGGCGCTGGCCGACCGGCTCGCGGAGGCCTTCGCCGAGTACGCCCACCGGCAGGCCCGTCGCGAGTGGTTCGAGCCCGACGCGAACCAGGCCGTCGAGGACCTGCACGCCGAGCGGTTCCGGGGCATCCGGCCCGCGTTCGGCTACCCGGCCTGCCCGGACCACACGCTCAAGCGGCCGCTGTTCGACCTGCTGGGCGCGGAGGAGACCGGCGTGGGGCTCACCGAGTCCTTCGCCATGACCCCGGCGGCCGCGGTCAGCGGCATGATGTTCGCCCACCCGGAGTCGCGGTACTTCACCGTCGGCCGGATCGGGCCCGACCAGGTCGCCGACTACGCCGGCCGGCTCGGCGTGGACGTCGCCGTCGTCGAGAAGTGGCTGCGCCCGAACCTGGGCTACACCCCCGATGCCTGAGCCGACGACGATCCGGCCCGCGGGCGTGCTGCTGGACATGGACGGCACCCTGATCGACTCGGAGAAGGTGTGGGAGGTCGCGCTCAACGACCTCATGAAGCACCTCGGCGCCCCCGAGCTGAGCCTCGGGGCCCGGCTGGAGTCCGTCGGCGGTTCGCTGGACTCGTCGCTGCGGATCTGCTTCCGGGAGGCCGGACGCGACCCGGACACCGTGCCCGCCGACGAGTACCGCGAGACCGGCGAGTGGCTCTACGACCGCGCCGGGGAGCTGTTCACCCACGGTGTGCCGTGGCGGCCGGGCGCCCGGGAGCTGCTCACCGCGCTGCGCGAGGCGGACATCCCGGCCGTGCTCGTCACCAACACCATCCGGGTGCTGGCGGAGCGGGCGCTGGAGACGCTGGGCCGGGAGCACTTCGTCGCCGTCGTGCCCGGCGACGAGGTGCGCGAGCCCAAGCCGCAGCCCGAGCCCTACCGGCGCGGCGCCGAGCTGATCGGGGTCGACCCCGGCGACTGCGTCGCGGTGGAGGACTCGCCGACGGGTGTGCTCTCGGCGGAGCGGGCCGGCTGCGCGGTGCTGGTGGTGCCCTGCGAGCTCGACGTGCCGGCCGGACCGCGCCGGGTGCTGCGCGAGACCCTCGCCGGGGTCGGCCCGGCCGAGCTCGGGGCGGTCCTCGCGGAGGTCCGGGCCCGCTGAACGGCGCAGGCACCGGCGTGAGCGGGCCGTTCGCGGCGATGAACGGCACCGCACCCGGGGGTTGCTCACTCCGGGTGAACCACCCGGCGCGGTCCGTTGCCCACACGGCTTACCGCCCCGGATGCGCCCGGCATGCGGCACAGGTCACCGTTCACACTGGTACCCGTGAAGACTTTCGACGACTTGTTCGCCGAGCTGGCGGCCAAGGCCCGGGACCGGCCGGCCGGCTCGGGGACCGTCGCCGCGCTCGACGCCGGGGTGCACGCCCAGGGCAAGAAGGTGCTCGAGGAGGCCGGTGAGGTCTGGATCGCCGCCGAGTACCGGGGTGACGACGAGCTGGCGGAGGAGATCTCGCAGCTGCTGTACCGGCTGCAGGTGATCATGCTTCAGCGGGGGCTCACCATCGAGGACGTGTACAAGCATCTGTAGGCCGACCCGGCCCACCGACACCACCACCACCGATGACGACCGTCAGGAGAGCGGAAATGTTCCGCGTGGCACTGCCGAACAAGGGCACCCTGGCCGAGCCCGCCGCGACGATGATGCGCGAGGCCGGGTACCGCCAGCGGACCGACTCGCGCGACCTCAGCGTGGTCGACGAGGAGAACGAGATCGAGTTCTTCTACCTGCGGCCCAAGGACATCGCGACCTACGTCGGCAAGGGTGACCTGCACCTGGGCGTCACCGGCTTCGACCTCATGGAGGAGTCGGGCAGCCAGACCCAGGAGATCATCCCGCTCGGCTTCGGCAGGTCGCGGTTCCACTTCGCCGCCCCGGCCGACGCCGACTGGAAGATCGAGGACCTCGACGGCCGCAAGATCGCGACGTCCTACCCCCGCCTGGTCCGCTCCTACCTGTCGGGCAAGCGGATCGGCGCCGAGATAGTGAAGCTCGACGGCGCGGTGGAGATCTCCATCCAGCTCGGTCTGGCCGACGCGATCGCCGACGTCGTGTCCTCCGGCCGCACGCTGCGCCAGCACGGTCTGCAGATCATCGGCGAGGCCATCGCCACCTCGCAGGCCACGCTCATCGAGCGGGAGAAGCGGCACGACCGCGCCGAGGACGCCGAGACCACCCGTCTGAAGAAGGTCTTCGCCGACCGGCTGCAGGGCGTCGTCGTGGCCCGCGAGTACCTGATGATGGACTTCGACTGCCCGGAAGGGCTGCTCGAGGCGGTGGAGAAGGTCGCGCCGGGCCTGCAGGCGCCGACGGTCTCGCCGCTGTCGAAGAAGGGCTGGGTCGCGGTCCGCACGATGGTGCGCACCAAGGACACCAACCGCGTGATGGACAAGCTCGCCGACATCGGCGCCACCGCGATCCTCACCTCGGAGATCCGGTCCTGCCGCGCGATGACGGTCAACGGCCACGGCCACTGAGCACGTCCCCGTCCGACGTCCGTTCCCCCCGCGGCGGCCCGCCCCCGGTGACTCCGGTGGGCGGGCCGCCGTCGTGTTGCCGGGATCTCCGGCGGGCCGCTAGCGGGCCCGGACGGTCAGCGCCTGGGCGCTCCGACCGGTGTGCCCGTCGTCGTCGAACAGGGTGGCCGAGCAGGTGCCCAGCCCGTCCGGCCCGACGACGGTCGCGGCGTCCACGCCGATCCACTCGCCGGTCGGGGCCCGGTGCAGGTGCACCGTCAGGTCGGTGTTGACGAACAGCCAGCGGGCCGCGTCCAGCGGTGCGGCGAGCCCGTTCGCGCAGTCCGCGGCGACCATCAGCCGCTGTGCCGGGCTCGGCTCCTCGCCCTCGACGAGCGGGACCCGCATCCGGATCCAGCCCCGTCCCGGGCCCTCGGTGCCGAGGCGGCCGCCGTCGAGCCAGGCCCACTCGACCGCGTCGAGGAACCCGGGCAGCCAGCCGTCCGGCCGCTCGGTCCGCACGACGGCGGTGTCCCGGCCGGGCAGCGGCGCTGTCTGCCCGACCGCGACGGCGGCGGTGTCGGAGGCGGCGAGCCGCCAGGCCCGCGCCCGGAGCACGTCGCGGTCGCCGGCGCGCATCGTCGCCGACAGCAGCTCGATCGTCCGCCCGGGCCGCTCGACGCCCGCGGTCACCGTGACAGGCCCGGCGGGCACCGCCCCGAGCACCTCGACGGTGACGCGGGCGATCCGCCAGTCGTCCCCGGCGCCGCCGGGCCGGGACGCGGGCAGCCGTTCGAGCGCACGGACGAGCAGCCCCGAGGGCGGTCCCATGTGCTGGGCGTCGGCGAACCAGGGGCCGGTGGTCGACGGGGTCGCCTCGAACGCGGCGTGGGTGACGCCGTCGGCGGAGTGCTCGCCGCGGGGCAGGTAGAACGGGCCGGGCGGGATCGGGGGCGGTGCGCTCACCCGTCGATCATGCCCCGCCGCCCGGCCAGCCGGGGTACGGCGGGGGAGTGCCGCCCCAGGCGGGGCAGCGGGCCTGGTGGTCGCAGGTGCGGCGGGCCGGGCCGGGGCGGGGCCGGAAGTCCCCGGTGGGGGCGGCGAGCCGGATGGCGGTCCACACCGCGTCGAGCAGGCGTCCGAACCGGGTGAGCTCCTCGGCGTCGGGCCGGTAGGTCAGGGCGGTGCCGTCGGCCAGGTAGAGCAGGCGCAGCTCGTCGGGGACGCGGCCGTGGGTCAGCAGGACCGCCAGCGCGTAGAACTTGAGCTGGAACAGCACGCCGGACTCGTAGCCCTCCCCGGGCGTCGCGCCGGTCTTGTAGTCGACGACCCGCAGGCCGTCGGGGCCGTCGTCGAGCCGGTCCAGGATGCCGCGCAGCGGTACCGGGGCCGCGCCGTCCGCGCCGTCCGCCCCGTCGAGGGTCGCCTCGATGCGGGCCTCCACCGCCGTCGCGGTGACGCCGGCCGGGTCCTCCAGCGCGAAGTAGCGGTCCAGCAGTGCCGAGGCCGAGTCCAGCCAGAGCGCGAGCTGCGGGTCCTCCGGGCCGGTGAACAGCGCCGTCACGGCGGGATCGGCCGCGGCGAGGTCGTCCCAGCAGGGGCCGAGCAGCTCCCGGGCCGCGCGTGGGGTCCGGTCGGCCGGCTCCCGGGCGAACAGCTGCTCCAGCACGGCGTGCACCAGGGTGCCGCGGACCTGCGCCCGCGACGGCGGCTCCGGCAGCCGGTCGACCGCGCGGAACCGGTAGAGCAGCGGGCAGCGGCGGAAGTCCGCCGCCCGCGACGGCGACAGCGCGGGCGGGCGCGGTGGCGCCGCGACGATCGGGCGGACGGCCGGGGTGACGACCTCGGGGCCCGCCTCGTCCGGGAAGGGGCCGGACTCGTCGGAGGGGGCTGCGGTCATGGCGGCAGGCTAGCCGCGACCCCCGACGGTTCCGGGCTGCCCGGTGCTGCCCTGTGCCCCGGCGTCGGGGCCGGGGGTGCGCGCGGATAGCGTCGTCGTCCGTGCACGACGCCCCGACGCCCGACGCGCCGACCGAGTCCGCGCCCCTCGACTCCCCTCACACCGAGTCCCACACCGAGGAATCCGTCGACGCGGAGCTCGTCGCCCCCCGGCCCGTCGACGCCGAGCCCGCCGCCGGGCCGGCCACCGACGAGCCCGCCGACGAGCCGGCCACCTGGGTCCCCCCGCGCCGCGGCGGGCCGTTCCGCGAGGGCGACCGGGTGCAGCTCACCGACCCCAAGGGGCGCCACTACACCGTCGTCCTGCAGGCGGGCGGGTCGTACCACACCCACCGCGGCCAGATCGACCACGACGACATCATCGGCTCGCCCGAGGGCGGGCTCGTGCACTCGGCGGCCAACACGCCGTACCTGACCCTGCGCCCCCGCCTGGCCGACTACGTGCTGTCGATGCCCCGCGGCGCCCAGGTGATCTACCCGAAGGACTCGGCACAGATCCTGATGTGGGGCGACGTGTTCCCTGGCGCCCGGGTGCTGGAGGCCGGCGCGGGGTCCGGCGCGCTGACCTGCTCGCTGCTGCAGGCCGTCGGGCCGACCGGGAAGGTGATCTCCTACGAGGTCCGCGAGGACCACGCCCCGCACGCGGTCACCAACGTCGAGACCTTCTTCGGGCAGCGGCCCCCGCACTGGGAGCTGACCGTCGGCGACGTCCGGGACCACCGCGGCGAGGTCGACCGGGTCGTGCTGGACATGCTTTCCCCGTGGGACGTGCTCGACACCGTCCGCGACTGCCTGGTCCCGGGCGGGATCCTCGTCGGCTACGTCGCGACCACCACCCAGCTGTCCGTGCTCACCGAGGCGCTGCGCGAGATGCAGTGCTGGACCGAGCCCGAGTCGTGGGAGGCGATGGTCCGCCCCTGGCACGTGGTCGGTCTCGCCGTCCGTCCGGAGCACCGGATGATCGCCCACACGGCCTTCCTGCTGACCACCCGGCGGCTCGCCGACGGCGTCACACCGCCCCGGCAGCAGCGGCGGCCGACCGGCCGCTGACCTGGGCGTTGTGTCCGGTTTCGGTCGGATGGTGACCGCGACGCGCCCGAACGCGGAACGAGAACGTTACGAACTACCCTCCGTGTGGACGTGGCGGTGACGCCCGCGAAGCCGCAGAGTGACCACATGGTGCCGACCGGCTGAGGCCCGGATCACCGGTTCGACGCACCGTCGCGGTCACCCGTCACGGGTACCGTGGTGAGACGGAACACGGAGGGAGGCTGCCGTGAACCACCCCTACGACGACGGTCCCGGCAACCAGGGTTTCCAGTCTGACCGCGACCTCAGCCCCGCTGAGGCCGCCGAGCACATCCGTCACCTCGAGCACGAGATCTCCACACTGCGTCAACGGCTGACCGAGACGCCCCGGCACGCCCGAGTGCTGGAACAACGTCTCGCCGAGACCACGAGCCGGCTGTCCGCGCTCAACGCTCGGAACGAGAAGCTGACCGAGACCCTCAAGGAGGCCCGCGGCCAGCTGGTCGCGCTCCGCGAGGAGGTCGACCGGCTCGCGCAGCCGCCGTCCGGCTACGGGGTCTTCCTCGGCCGGTACGACGACGACACGGTCGACGTCTTCACCTCCGGCCGCCGGATGCGGGTTCCCGTGTCCCCGGCGGTCGAGGGCGAGACGCTGCGCAGCGGCCAGTCCGTCCGGCTCAACGAAGCACTCACCGTGGTCGAGGCCATGGGCTTCGAGCAGGTCGGTGACCTCTACTCGCTGCGGGAGATCATCTCCCGTCCGGGGGAGGACGGGTCGGCCGGTCGCGGTCTGGTCGTCGGCCACTCCGACGAGGAGCGCGTCGTCTGGCTGGCGGCGCCGCTGTTCGAGCTCGGGCAGGAGGAGGGCACCAGCCCGCTCAAGTCCGGTGACTCGGTCATGGTCGACTCGCGGGCGGGCTACGCCTACGAACGGGTCGCCAAGGCCGAGGTCGAGGACCTCGTGCTGGAGGAGGTCCCGGACATCGCCTACTCCGACATCGGTGGCCTGACCCGGCAGATCGAGCAGATCCAGGACGCGGTCGAGCTGCCGTTCCTGCACACCGAGCTCTTCACCCAGTACGAGCTGCGTCCGCCCAAGGGCGTGCTGCTCTACGGGCCGCCCGGCTGCGGGAAGACGCTCATCGCGAAGGCCGTCGCGAACTCGCTGGCGAAGAAGATCGCCAAGCAGCGGGGCGACGACCCGGACGAGGGCCGCGCGTTCTTCCTCAACATCAAGGGCCCCGAGCTGCTCAACAAGTTCGTCGGTGAGACCGAGCGGCACATCCGTTTGATCTTCCAGCGCGCGCGGGAGAAGGCGAGCGCCGGCACCCCGGTGATCGTGTTCTTCGACGAGATGGACTCGATCTTCCGGACCCGTGGGTCGGGTGTGTCCTCCGACGTGGAGACGACGATCGTCCCCCAGCTCCTCGCCGAGATCGACGGCGTCGAGGGCCTGGAGAACGTCATCGTCATCGGCGCCTCGAACCGCGAGGACATGATCGACCCGGCCATCCTGCGCCCGGGCCGGCTCGACGTGAAGATCAAGATCGAGCGTCCGGACGCCGAGGGCGCGATCGACATCTTCTCGAAGTACATCACCGACACCCTGCCGATCCACGAGGACGACCTGGCCGAGTTCGGCGGGGACCGGAGCGCCTGCACCTCCGCGATGATCCAGCGGATCGTCGAGCGGATGTACGACGAGTCCGAGGAGAACCGGTTCCTGGAGGTCACCTACGCCAACGGTGACAAGGAGACGCTCTACTTCAAGGACTTCAACTCCGGCGCGATGATCCAGAACATCGTCGACCGCGGGAAGAAGTCCGCGATCAAGGCGGTGCTCGAGTCCGGCCAGCCGGGCCTGCGGGTCCAGCACCTGCTGGACGCGATCGTCGACGAGTTCGCCGAGAACGAGGACCTCCCGAACACGACCAACCCCGACGACTGGGCGCGGATCTCGGGCAAGAAGGGGGAGCGGATCGTCTACATCCGCACCCTGGTCACCGGCAAGAACGACGCCACCGGCCGCGCGATCGACACCGCGTCGAACACCGGCCAGTACCTGTAGGCACGCTCTGCTCGCACGGGCCCCGCCGCATCCCGCGGCGGGGCCCGTCGTGCGTCCGGCGGCGGTGCCCCGGAGGAGTGAGGGCCGGACGAAACGGGCATCCTGTGCAGGGAGCCGTGCACGTCCGTGTCGCGGCCCGCACCACGGAGGACCACACATGGCCGGCATCATCGGGCGGATCACCGCATTCCTGAAGAGCCCGCAGGGACGTCGCTACACCGACCAGGCCAAGCGGATGGCGAGTGATCCGCGCAACCGGCAGAAGGCGCAGGACATGCTGCGGCGCTTCCGCGGCAAGCGCTGACCCCTGTCCGATCCGTTCACGACGCCGGGCCGCCCGCGGCCTAGCGTCGTGGGCATGGACACCTCGATCGGCGCCGAGCTCGACATGATCGGCATCGTGGTCACCGACATGACCCGTTCGCTCGCCTTCTACCGCTTGCTGGGGCTGGAGTTCCCCGAGGGCTCCGACACCGAGACGCACGTGGAGACCACCCTGCGCGGCGGCCTGCGGCTGGCCCTGGACCTGCAGTCGGCGGTGGAAGGCTTCCACCCGGGCGCCGCGCCGGTCGGCAACGGCCGGGTCACGCTGGCGTTCCGGGTGCCCAGCGCCGCGGCCGTCGACGAGGCCTGGGGCCGGGTCACGGCGGCCGGGCACACCTCGGTGCTGGACCCGTTCGACGCCCCGTGGGGCCAGCGTTACGCGACCGTCGCCGACCCCGACGGGTCGTCGCTGGACCTGTTCGCCTGGGCCTGACCGACCCGGGCGAGCAGGTCACCGTGAGCCGGGCGGCAGGGGGAGCTCCAGTGCGAGCAGCCGCGACGAGAGCGACTTGCCGTGCGTGTCGAGCTGGGTCGACACGGTGACCCCGCCGCCGTGGATCCCGGTGCAGACGAACTGCAGACAGCTCACCCGGGGCAGCTCGTAGCGGGTGACCTCGCCGCCGACCCAGCGGCTCAGGCCCGTCCGGACCAGCTGCGGGGTGAGCACGGCGACGAGCAGCGGGTAGGTCGCGTCGTCGTGCGGGACCACCGTCAGCGTCGCCACCGTCCCCTTGTCGCCCGCGCGACAGTGCGCGATCTCATGCAGCAGCACGGCCGGCCCCCAGGACGGTGACCCGCGGGACGACGGCCGCACGGGGGACGAGGGTGGACAGCACTCCGACGACCTCGTCGAGCCGGGTGCGCACGCCGCCCCCGCCCGCCGGGCCGTTGGTGTAGAGCGCCTCGACCTCGTGGGCGAGGACGTCGAGCAGGCCCGGGTCGCGGTGCAGCGCCGCGACCCGCAGCCGGGCGTCGGTGTCGCCGCCGCGGACCTCGATCCGGGGAGCGACGGCGAGCCCGCGGACCCGCTCGGCGACCACGTCGGCGGCCAGCCGGGCCCGGGCGGCGGCGTTCGGGCCCACGTAGGAGATCCCGGCCTCGACGCGGTGCCCGGCCCGGTAGCCGACGCTGACCTTCAGCTCGTCCGGGCGGGCGCGGCCGGTGGCGCCGGAGACGCGGACCCGGTCCGGGCCGTCGTGGTCCACGGAGACGCCACGCAGGTCCAGGACGACGTCGGGGGTGCGGTACCCGGTCGGGTCGGTCACCTCGTAGAGCAGCTGCTCGCGCACCGTGTGCCGGTCGAGGCGGCCGCCGGTGCCGTCGAGCTTGCCGTAGCGGGCACTCCCGTCCGCGGCGACGTCGGCGAACGGGAACCCGAGCTCGGCCAGCCGGGGGACGTCGAGGTGCCCGGGGTCGGCGGCGTACCCGCCGGTCAGCTGACCGGCGCACTCCAGCAGGTGGCCCACCAGGGTGCCCGCGGCGGCCCGGTCCGGGCGGTCGAGGTCCCAGCCGAGCCGGTGCGCCAGCGGCGCGAGGAACAGCGACGGGTCCGCCACCCGCCCGGTGACGACCACCGCGGCCCCGGTGTCCAGCGCGGGCGCGATCGCGTCGGCGCCGAGATAGGCGTTGGCCGACACCAGCTCCCCGTGCTCGCCCAGCGGGACACCGTCCTCGGCCGCGGGTGCCGCCGGGTCGACCACGTCGAGCACGTCGTCGCCGGTCACGACGGCCACCGGGGCCACCGACCCGAGACCGTCGAGGTGCTCGCGGACGATGCGACCGGCCGCGGGAGGGTTCGCCGCGCCCATGTTGGTGAGCAGCCGGACCCCACCCACCAGCAGGTCCGGCAACAGCGCCGTCAGCCGCTGTCCGAGCCGTGGGTCGTACCCGGTCGCCGGGTCGGCGAGACGCCGGAGGTGGCCGAGCGCGATGGTGCGCTCGGCCAGGCACTCCAGGACGAGGTCGTCCAGCCCGCCGCGGCGGACCAGGTCGACGGCAGGCTCGATCCGGTCGCCGGCGAAGCCGGCACCGCTGCCGATCCGGGTGGTCGTCCGGGTCATCGGGTCTCCTCAGAGGCTCAGGGCGCCGGTGAGCAGCGCGACGACGGTCATGACGGCGGTGGTGCCGAACGCCCACCCGAACACGAACCGCTGGTGGCGGCCCAGCTCGACGGCGGTGAGCCCCAGCAGGATGAAGGTGGAGGCGGTGAGCGGGCTGAGCGGGAACCCGGTGGTCATCTGGCCCAGGATCGCGGCCCGGGCGACCTCCGCGGGGTCGCCGCCCAGCGCCGCCGAGGTCTCCGCCAGCACCGGCAGGACACCGAAGTAGTAGGCGTCCGGGGTGAACACCAGGCTGAGCGGCATCGAGGTCAGCGCCACCGCCACCGGCAGCGCTCCGCCCGCGCCGTCGGGGACGAGCCCGACCAGCGACTGCGCCATCGCGGTGATCATCCCGGTGCCGCCGAGGACACCGGTGAACACACCCGCCGCGAAGATCATCGCGGTCACCAGCACGACGTTGTGACCGTGCTTCTCGAACAGCGCGCGCTGGCCGTCCCAGGTGGGCCGGTTGACCAGCAGCGCGACGACGAAGGCGCAGAGGAACACCACCGGCAGGTCGGCCAGCTGCAGGAGCAGGACCACCACCAGGGCCAGGGTCAGCACGACGTTGACCACGAACCTGACCCGGTCGGCCCGCGACCACACGGCGGGCGCTCCGGCGGCCCCGGGCGCGTCGGCGGGCTCGGGCAGCTCGACGACGCCGAGCCGGGCCCGCTCGCGGCGGCCGATGACCCAGGCCGCGAACAGCACCCAGACGATGCCGGCGGTCATGGCGGGCAGCAGCGGCACGAACACGTCGGAGGCGGTGAGGTCGAGGGCGGCCATCGCCCGCGCCGTCGGGCCACCCCAGGGGATCATGTTCATCACCCCGGCGCCGAGGCACACCAACGCCGCCAGGACGATCCGCCGCATGCCGAGCCGGTCGTAGAGCGGCAGCATGGCGCTCACCATGATCAGGAAGGTGGAGGCGCCGTCGCCGTCGAGGGCGACGAGTACCGTCAGCGCGGCCGTACCGACGCAGATCTTCAGCGGGTCCCCGCCCGCCCACCGGACCACCCGGCGGATCGCCGGGTCGAACAGCCCGGTGTCGAGCATCAGGCTGAAGTACAGGATCGCGAAGGTGATCATGATGGCGACGGGCGCGACGGTCTCCAGGCCGGTCGCGACGTACTCGCCCAGCCCGCCGCCCAGCCCGGCGACGACGGCGGCGGCCGCGGGCACGACGGTCAGCGCCAGGAGCACCGACACCCGCCCGGACAGCACGGCCGCCAGGAACACGGCGATGGTCAGGAATCCGATCGCGGCGAGCATCGTCGACCTCCTCGTCGGCGGGGCGGACCGGCGTCGGCCCGGGGGAACGGTGCGCGCGCGGACCTATGATCGTCAAAGACCGAATCCGGATGGACTGATGCGGTGGGCACATGGATCTGACGTTGCAGCAGCTCAGGGCCGTCGTCGCGGTACACGAGGCGGGTGGGTTCACCGCGGCCTCGGCCGTGCTGCGGACCGCGCAGCCGTCGTTGAGCCGCACGGTGGCCGACGTGGAGCGGCTCCTCGGGGCGCGGCTGTTCGAGCGGACCACCCGGCGGCTGGAGCCGACGCCGGTGGGGGAGACCGTCGTGGCGGCCGCTCGCCGGGCGCTGGACGGTGTCGCGACCGAGCTGCGCCACGTCGAACACGTCCTGGACGGGCGGGCGGGCACCGTGCGGATCGCGACGCTGCCCTCGCTGGCCGCGATCCTGCTCCCCGGGGTGGTGTCGGCGTTCCGGCGGGAGCGGCCGGGTGTGCGCCCGGAGATCTCCGACGCCCTGGCCGACGAGGTGACCGCACGGGTGCGCTCGGGGCGTGCCGACCTCGCCGTCACCGTGGTGCACGGCCGTGTCCCCGACGACCTCGTGGTCACCCCGGTGGCCGCCGACAGGTTCTGCGCTCTGGTGCCTCCCACCCATCCGCTCGCCGGGCGCAGCACGCTGCGCTGGGCCGAGCTCGACGGCGTCGAGTTCGTCGACTTCGACTCCTCCACGAGCATCCGCCAGCACGTGGACCGCGCCCTGGACGAGTCTGGATGCCGGCCCGGCCGTGGCCTGGCGGCCCGCAACATCGCCGCGGTGGCGGGTCTCGTCGCCGCCGGCCTCGGTGCGACGGCGGTCCCGGGGCTGGTCGTGCCGCTCACCGGTTTCGCCGGGCTGACCGCGGTCCCGCTGACCGACCCGGTCGTACGACGGCGGATCGCGCTGGTCCTGCCGCGGGGACGGCAGCCGGTCCCGGCCGCCGCCGCCTTCGCCGGGCTGCTCACCGGCTCCGTGCGGCGTCCGTCGCTGCCGGCGCACGCCCGGTGGGCGCCACCGGACGGGGCGTCCGGCGCGGGCGACGGGAGCTAGCGGATGTCGGCGGCGTCGGCGGCGGGGACGGCCCGCAGTGAGCCCGGCGACACCCCGGCCAGGGCGCGGACCTCGCGGGACAGGTGGGGCTGGTCGGCGTAGCCGGTGCGGGCGGCGACCTCGGCCGGGGCGACGCCGTCGTAGAGCAGGGCGGCCGCGGCCCGGAAGCGCAGCACCCGCCGCGCGACGGCCGGTCCGTAGCCGAGGGTGGCGACGCAGCGCCGGTGCAGCGTGCGGCCGGTGACGCCGAGCCGGTCGGCCAGCTCGGCGGCGGGCACACCCCCGGCCAGGGCGCGCAGCGCGGCGTGCGGCAGCGGAGCGGGCGTCGGACGGTCCGCGGCGGCGATACGCAGGGCGAGTGCCAGCCGGGTGAGCCACACGACGTCGCCGCTGCCCGTGTCGCCGGGGTCGCCGGTCCCGGGGGCGGCGGGTCGGAGCAGCCTGCGCCGTCCGGGGTCGAGCACCTCGGAGAGGGGGACGCGGCGGTCGCGCAGCGCGTCCGCCGGGACGCCCAGCAGCTCCGGGAGGGCGCCGGGACGGAACCGCAGGCCGGTGGTCACCCCGCCCGCCGGCGAGGTGGCGAGGTGCGCGGTGGTGTCCGGTCCGGCGACGACGAGGTCACCACCGGACAGGAGCAGGTCCATGCAGCCGTCGGGCAGCACTCGCTGGGTGTGCGGCTCGGCACCCGAGCGCGCCTGCCAGGCCACCTCGACGACGGCGCGCAGCGGTCCGGTCGGGGGCGTCTCGGCGTAGCTGCGCACCGCGCCAGCCTACGGACGCGGCACGGCCCCGGTACCGGCGTCGCCGGTCCGGGGCCGTGGCCGCGTGTGCGGAGATCAGGAGGCGCGCAGGACCGCCTCGATCTCCAGCTCGACGCTGACCTTGTCGCCGACCACGACGCCGCCGCCGTCCATCGGCATCTCGATGTCGACGCCGAACTCCGAGCGCTTGATGGTGGTGGTCGCGGTGAAGCCGGCGCGGGTGCCGCCGTAGGCGTCCGGGCCGAAGCCGTTGACATCGAGGGCGAACTCGACGGGGCGGGTGACGCCCTTGATGGTCAGGTCGCCGGCGAGGACGTAGTCGTCGCCGCCCTTCGCGACGAGGCCGGTGGAGCGGAAGGTCCACTCCGGGTACTTCTCCACGTCGAAGAAGTCGGCGGAGCGGATGTGGCCGTCGCGCTGCTCCTGGCCGGTCGTGATCGAGGTGGCGTCCACGGTCGCGGTCACACTGGAGTCCTGGAGGCGCTCGGCGGTGACGAGCTCGCCGGTCACGCCGGTGAAGCGGCCCCGGACCTTGCTGACCATCATGTGACGGACGGAGAAGGAGACGTCGGAGTGCGCAGCGTCGATGTCCCAGGTGCCGACGACGTAGCCGGGGATGGCGGTGGCGGTGGTCATGATCTCTCCCGGAGAACTAGTTGAACTCTCACTTGTTGAGAGCGATACTAGAACTAACGGATCGCACGTCAAGATGTTTCGGAGGGTGCTGTGGGTCACACACGCTGGCTCGACGACGAGGAGCAGCGCACCTGGCGCGCCTTCCTGGCCGCGCAGCGGCTGGTCTCGGAGAAGGTCGAGCGACGGCTGCAGTCCGGGGCCGGGATGCCCCAGGCCTACTACGAGATCCTGGTCCGGCTGTCCGAGGCGCCGGAGCGGACCCTGCGGATGAGCGTCCTCGCGGACTCCGCGCTGTCCTCACGCAGCCGGGTGTCGCACGCGGTGGCCCGGATGGAGGAGGCGGGCTGGATCGAACGGCGGTCGTGCCCCACCGACCGGCGTGGCCAGCTGGCCCATCTGACCGACCGCGGCTTCGAGGTCCTGGCCGGCGCCGCACCGGACCACGTCGAGAGCGTCCGCGAGGCGGTGTTCGACGGCCTGACCCCTGCTCAGCAGGCCGGGCTGCGCGAGGCCTGCGAGGCCGTCGTCGCCCACCTGTCCGGTGGCGGGGAGTGGCCGGTGACCCGGGACTCGGGACCGGACGGCCCGAGCCCGGCTCAGGCGTCCTAGGCTGGGCACATGCCTCATTTCGACGTCGTCGTACTCGGAGCCGGACCCGGTGGATACGTGGCGGCCATCCGTGCCGCCCAGCTCGGCCGCAGTGTGGCGGTGATCGAGGAGAAGTACTGGGGCGGTGTCTGTCTCAACGTGGGCTGCATCCCGTCCAAGGCGCTGCTGCGCAACGCCGAGATCGCCCACATCGTCACCAAGGAGCAGAAGACCTTCGGCCTGTCCGGTGAGGTGTCGCTCGACTTCGGCGCCGCCTTCGACCGCAGCCGTTCGGTCGCGGACGGGCGCGTCAAGGGCGTGCACTTCCTGATGAAGAAGAACAAGATCACCGAGTTCGACGGGTTCGGTCGGTTCACCAAGCCGGGCGAGATCGAGGTCGAGCTGTCGAAGGGCGGCAACGAGACCGTCACCTACGACGACGTGATCATCGCGGCGGGCTCCACGGTCAAGCTGCTGCCGGGCACCGAGTTGTCCGAGCGCGTCGTCACCTACGAGGAGCAGATCCTCACCCGTGAGCTGCCGGAGAGCGTGATCATCGCCGGCGCCGGTGCGATCGGCGTCGAGTTCGCGTTCGTGCTGGCCAACTACGGCGTCGACGTCACCATCGTGGAGTACCTGGACCGGTTGCTCCCGCTCGAGGACGCGGACGTGTCCAAGGAGCTGGCCAAGGCCTACAAGAAGCTCGGCGTCACGGTGCGGACCTCCACCAAGGTCGAGTCCATCACCGACGACGGCAAGGGCGTCACCGTCTCGGTCTCCTCGTCCAAGGGCAGCGAGGAGCTGCGCGCGGACAAGGTCGTGCAGGCCATCGGCTTCGCGCCCCGGGTCGACGGCTACGGCCTGGACAAGCTCGGCGTGAACCTCACCGAGCGCGGCGCGATCGAGATCGACGACTACATGCGCACCAGCGTGGAGCACGTCTACGCGATCGGTGACGTCACCGCGAAGCTCATGCTCGCCCACGTCGCCGAGGCGCAGGGCATCGTCGCCGCCGAGACCCTGGCGGGCGCCGAGACCCAGGAGCTGAACTACAAGATGATGCCGCGCGCGACCTTCTGCAACCCGCAGGTCGCGTCGTTCGGCTACACCGAGGCCGAGGCCCGGCAGCTGGCCGACGAGAAGGGCTGGAAGGTCAACACCGCGACCTTCCCGTTCACCGCGAACGGCAAGGCGCACGGCCTGGCCGAGCCCGCAGGCTTCGTGAAGCTGATCGCCGACGACACCTACGGCGAGCTGCTCGGCGGGCACATCATCGGCGCCGAGGCGACCGAGCTGCTGCCCGAGCTGACCCTGGCTCAGAAGTGGGACCTGACCGTCCACGAGATGGCGCGCAACGTGCACGCGCACCCGACCCTGTCGGAGTGCCTGCAGGAGGCGATCCACGGCCTGGCCGGCCACATGATCAACTTCTGACGACGGCCGCGACGGGCCCGCATCCCCACCCCGGGGTGCGGGCCCGTCGGCGTACCGGGGGTCAGGACCTGCGGGCGTCCGGCTCGCGCCGGGCCGTGTGCTCGCGACGCGTGGTCGAGCTCGCGGCGACGCGCTGCTCGTGCCGCTCGGCGGCCAGTGCCGCCTCCACCGCGGCCTGCACGGCGGCGGTGTTGACATCGGGATCGATCAGCCTGGCGGCGGCGAGGGATCGGGCCGAGACCGAGATGCTGACCATGGTGGCTCCTGGAACTGTCGCGTGGTGGGTGTGGTGGTCCGTCGGGGAGGCCTCACGCTGGGCCCTTCCCGGGGTGGCGTCGCGCGACCCGCTCGGCATGGACCGATTCAGGTACCGGTGTGGGTGACATATGTTACCCATTGGTAAACGCGCTGGCCCGAGGACTTTAACGGACGAGATCTGCCAGGAGGAGGCGGGTGACGTAGAGGCCGTCGGGGACCCAGGGCCGGTCCGGGGTGCCGATCCGGGCCACCAGCTCGTCGAGGGTCCACCAGCCGCCCTCGGCCACCTCCGAGGGCTGGTGGGTCACCGGGCCGTCGGAGAAGGCGCGGTAGACGTGCACGTGGGCCCGCAGCCCGTCCGGGCCGGTGCCGGGCCCGGTGTCGACGCCCAGCGCGGCGGCGTCGAAGGGGACCACGGCGAGCTTCTCCAGCGGCACACCGGTGACGCCGAGCTCCTCGCCCAGCTCGCGGGCGGCGCCGGCGTCGGGCGTCTCGCCCTCGTCGAGGACCCCGCCGGCCAGGCAGTCCCACATCCCGGCCATGACCAGCTTGGTGTCGGTGCGCCGGTGCACGTAGGCCCGCGTGCCGTCGGCGGAGCGGAGCAGGACCGCGGTCGTCGCATGCCACAGCGAGCGCGCGTAGACCTCGCCGCGCTCGGCGACGCCGGTGGGCCTGCCCTCGGCGTCGAAGACGGTCAGGCGCTCACGTGCGGGATCGGTCACGCCACGATGATCCCGCCGGGCCGCGGTGCACCCCGGACCGGGGCGCGGACGGTTAGTCTCGTGCAATGCACTCTCGCGCAGGGGGCCGGTCGTGACGGCCCGCCGGATCATGGGCACCGAGGTGGAGTACGGCATCGCCGTGCCGGGTGACCCCACCGCGAACCCCGTCGTCACCTCGACGCAGGTGGTGCTCGCCTACGCCGCCGCGGCGGACGTGCCCCGCAACCGTCGGGCGCGCTGGGACTACGAGGTCGAGTCGCCGCTGCGCGACGCCCGCGGGTTCGACCTGTCGGCGCCGTCGCTGGCGCCGCAGCTCGACACCGACCTCGACGACCTCGGTGCGGCGAACGTCATCCTCACCAACGGTGCGCGGTTCTACGTCGACCACGCCCACCCGGAGTACTCCACACCCGAGGTCCTGTCCCCGCGCGACGTCGTGACCTGGGACAAGGCCGGCGAGCGGATCATGCTGGAGGCGGCGAACCGCGCGGCCACCGTGCCGGGCGCGCCGCGGATGCAGCTGTACAAGAACAACGTCGACGGCAAGGGCGCCAGCTACGGCTCCCACGAGAACTACCTGATGGCCCGCTCGACGACGTTCCCGTCGATCGTCACCGGGCTGACCCCGTTCTTCGTGACCCGCCAGGTCGTCTGCGGCGCCGGCCGGGTCGGCCTGGGCCAGCAGGGCGACGAGGCCGGCTACCAGATCGCCCAGCGCTCGGACTACGTCGAGGTCGAGGTCGGCCTGGAGACCACGCTCAAGCGCGGCATCATCAACACCCGCGACGAGCCGCACGCCGACGCCGACAAGTACCGCCGTCTGCACGTCATCATCGGCGACGCGAACCTGTCCGAGGTCGCGACGCTGCTCAAGGTCGGCACCACCGCCCTGGTCCTCGACATGATCGAGAAGGGGCGCTCGTTCGAGGACCTGCGCCTGGCCGAGCCGGTGAAGTCGGTCTCGCGGATCAGCCACGACCCGACGCTGCAGCGGACCGTCCCGCTGGCCGACGGCCGTCACCTCACCGCGGTGCAGATCCAGCAGGAGTACCTGGCCCGCGCGGTCGAGCACCTGGAGCAGACGGTCTCCCCGCGCCGCGAGGAGTGGGACCCCGACACCCGCGAGGTCGTCGAGGAGTGGGAGTCGGTGCTGGTCGACCTGGAGCGCGACCCGATGCTGACCGCCGACCGGCTCGACTGGACGGCCAAGCTCAAGCTGCTCGAGGCCTACCGCGAGCGCGACGGCCTGACCTGGGCGTCGGGCCGGCTCGGGATGGTCGACCTGCAGTACTCCGACGTCCGGTTGGCGAAGGGCCTCTACAACCGGCTGGTCACCCGGGGGTCGATGCGCCGGCTGGTCACCGAGGAGCAGGTCGCCGCGGCGATGACCGAGCCGCCCGAGGACACCCGGGCCTACTTCCGCGGCACCTGCATGGGCCGGTTCCCGGTCGAGGTCGCCGCCGCGTCGTGGGACTCGGTGATCTTCGACCTGGGGCGCGAGTCCCTGGTCCGGATCCCGACGCTGGAGCCGCTGCGCGGAACCCGCAAGCACGTGGGGGAGCTGTTCGAGGCGGTGTCGACGGCCGAGGAGCTGGTCGACAAGCTCACCGCCTCCTGAGCCGTCCCGCCGGGAAGCGGATCACACGCCGCTGCGCAACAGGCGATTTTGTCGCCCCCGGTAGGTAGGGTGAGCAGGCAGGCAATTCTCTGCGAGGAGATCTGCAAGGAGGAGCGTCATGTCCCAGGAGCAGACCAAGCGCCAGGGTGGCGGCGACGGAGACGACGAGTCCGGCGAGAACGCGTCCGGATCCGGCCAGGAGCGCCGCGAGAAGCTCGGTGAGGACGTCGACACCATCCTCGACGAGATCGACGACGTGCTGGAGGAGAACGCGGAGGACTTCGTGCGGTCCTACGTGCAGAAGGGCGGTGAGTGAGCTCCACGGGGCCATTCACCGTGCCGCACCCCGGCACCAGCAGTACCGTCCCGGCCGGGTCCGCACCTGCGGGCCCGGCCGTGCCGGAAGGGCCGCCGACCCCCGCCGAGATGGGGGAGCGGGACCCCCGGCGCACGCAGTTCGAACGAAAGGCACGTCCGAGAGATGGAGTTCCGGCCGTCGGTCACCTCCGGGCTGGTGCCCGGGCACCACACGGGTCAGCTCGGCACCTTCCTGACCGGGTCGCAGTCGTTCTCCGACTTCGTCGGCGGCGCGGCCCCGCACCTGCTCCCCGGCGCGGGCCTGGACCGGACAGCCGGTCCCGGCACCTCCGCCGACGCCCTGGGCGTCCCGCACGGCACCACGATCGTCGCGCTGCTGTTCTCCGGCGGCGTCGTGATCGCCGGTGACCGGCGCGCGACCGCGGGCAACGTGATCGCCCAGCGCGACATCGAGAAGGTGTTCGTCACCGACACCCACTCCGCGGTCGGCATCGCCGGCTCCGCGGGGATCGCGCTGGAGATGGTCCGGCTGTTCTCGGTGGACCTCGAGCACTACGAGAAGCTCGAGGGCGTCCCGCTCTCGCTGGACGGCAAGGCCAACAAGCTCGCCGGGATGGTCCGCCAGAACCTGGGCGCGGCGATGCAGGGCTTCGTCGTCGTCCCGCTGTTCGCGGGCTACGACACCGACGCCGCCGACCCGGCCCAGGCCGGCCGGATCGTCACCTTCGACCCCACCGGCGGCCGGTACGACGAGAACCTCGGTTTCCACGCCGTGGGATCGGGCTCGGTGTTCGCCAAGTCCTCGCTGAAGAAGCTGCACGACCCGGCCGCGGACCTCGACGGCGCGGTGCGCACCGCGGTCGAGGCGCTCTACGACGCCGCGGACGACGACACCGCCACCGGCGGGCCGGACACGGTGCGGCGCATCTACCCGGTGGTCGTCGGCATCACCGCCGAGGGCGCCGTGCGCCGCGACGAGGCCGAGATCGCCGCCGTCGTCGACCAGGTGATCGCCGGGCGCCGGGAGCGCCCGGGCGGCCCGTCCCGCTGACCCCCTCCCTGCACGAAGCACGAGCCTGGAGCGCCTCCCCATGACGATGCCGTTCTACTCCTCCGTCGACCAGCTGCTGCGCGACCGTTCCGAGCTGGCCCGCAAGGGCATCTCGCGCGGCCGCAGCGTGGTCGTGCTGACCTACGCCGGTGGCGTGCTGTTCGTCGCGGAGAACCGGTCGACGGCCCTGCACAAGGTCTCCGAGATCTACGACAAGATCGGCTTCGCCGCGGTCGGCCGGTACAACGAGTTCGAGAACCTGCGCACCGGCGGGATCCGGATGGCCGACTTCCGCGGGTTCACCTACGACCGGCGCGACGTGACCGGCCGGATGCTGGCCAACGCCTACGCCCAGGCGCTGGGCACGGCGTTCGTCGAGCAGCA
Organism: Pseudonocardia sp. Ae717_Ps2; assembly: GCF_001932475.1. NCBI lineage: Bacteria > Bacillati > Actinomycetota > Actinomycetes > Pseudonocardiales > Pseudonocardiaceae > Pseudonocardia > Pseudonocardia sp. Ae717_Ps2. Next base: position 2,839,178 of record NZ_MCIS01000001.1, on the reverse strand, counting down.
GAAGCCGTTCGAGGTGGAGCTGTGCGTCGCCGAGGTCGGCGTCGAGGCCTCCGGGGACCAGCTGTACCGGATCACCTACGACGGCTCGATCACCGACGAGCCGCGGTTCGTCGTCATGGGCGGGCAGACCGAGCCGATCTCGCAGAAGCTGTCCGAGACCTACGCGCACGGCCTGGAGCTGGGCGCGGCGATCGAGGTCGCGCTCGGCGGGCTGCAGGTGCCCGGGGCGGACCCGGCGTCGGCCGGCAACGGTGCGAACGCGCAGCCGCGGGTCCTGGGCGCCGAGGCGCTCGAGGTCGCGGTGCTCGACCGGACCCGTCCGCGGCGGACCTTCCGTCGTCTCGAGGGGGCGGCGCTGGCGGACCTGCTGCCGGCCGCGAACCGCGGCACCGAGGAGCCGGAGCCCGACGTGGCGGGCGGGGACGACACCCCGGCCGCCGGTGGGGCGCTGGGTGGGGACGGGGCGTCCTGACCCGCTTCTCCGCGACCACCGCGTCCGAGGCCGTCGTGACGGCCTCGCGTGACGACGTCTGGCGCGTCCTGACCGACCCCGCCGTGCTGCCGACGTTGACGCCGCTGCTCAACCGGATCGAGGCCGACCCCGCGCGGGACGCGGCCGTCGACGGCTACGAGCTGTGGCGCTGGCACATGGTGCGGATCGCGGTGCTCGGGGTGGGCATCAAGCCGGTGTTCACCGAGCGGATGACCTTCGTCGAGGGCAAGCGGATCGAGTTCACCCACGCACCGCCCGCCGGGGCCACCGAGTGGGCGGGCGCGGAGGGCTACTACGCGTTGAGCGACGCCGAGCCGGAACCGGACGGCACGCCCGCGACACATCTGGAGATCTCGCTGACCGTCGACGTCGACATGCCGCTGTCGCGGCTCGCGGCGCCGGTGGTGACCCGCACGATGAAGGCGACGATGGACGTGACCGGGGACCGGTTCGGAGCGAACCTGCTGCGTCGCCTGGGGGCGCGGGAGCGCTAGTCCTGTCCGGGGTGGTCGACCAGCACCACCACCCCGCCGTGCGGTGCCTCCGGCCCGTGGAACCCGTGGCATGATTGAGCCATCAACCAACTGGGGGACCGGATGAGCGAGATCATCTTCGGCATGGACACCTTCGGCGACGTCCCGGTGGGCGACGACGGCACGCTGCTGTCGCACCCGCAGGCCATCCGTCAGGTCGTCGACGAGGTGGTGCTGGCCGACGGGGTGGGCGTCGACGTCGTCGCGCTGGGGGAGCACCACCGCCCCGAGTACGCGATCTCCACCCCGGAGACGGTGCTCGCCGGCATCGCGACCCGGACCTCCCGGATCCGGCTGTCCTCCGGCGTCACCGTCCTCAGCTCGGACGACCCGGTGCGGGTGTACCAGCGCTTCGCCACGCTCGACGCGCTGTCCGACGGCCGCGCCGAGGTGATCGTCGGCCGCGGATCGTTCACCGAGTCCTTCCCGCTGTTCGGCTACTCCATGAACGACTACGAGCGGCTGTTCGAGGAGAAGCTCGAGCTGTTCGTGCAGCTCCTCGACGAGAAGCCGGTGAACTGGCCGGGTGGGACCCGCGCCGCGATCGACGGCATCGAGGTCTTCCCGACGACCGGCCGCCGGCTGCCCGTGTGGGTCGGCGTCGGCGGCTCGCCGGAGTCGGTGGTGCGCACCGCCCGCCACGACCTCGGCCTGATGCTGGCCATCATCGGCGGCCCCGCCGGGCGGTTCGCGCCCTACGTCGACCTCTACCACCGCGCCGTCGAGCAGTTCGGGCACGCGGCGAAGCCGGTGGGCATGCACTCGCCGGGGTTCGTCGCCGACACCGACGCCGAGGCGAAGGAGATCTTCTTCGCCCCCTACAAGGCGCAGATGGACCGGATCGGCGCCCAGCGCGGCTGGCCCCCGCTGGACCGCGCCCGGTTCGAGGCCGAGGTCGCCGACGGGGCGCTGCACGTCGGGTCCCCGGAGACGGTGGCCCGCCGCATCGCCGACTCGGTGCGCTCGCTGGGCGCCCAGCGCTTCGACCTGATCTACACCGTCGGCCCGCAGCCGATCTCGGCACGCCTCCGTGCCGTCGAGCTGTACGGAACCCGCGTGATCCCGATGGTCCGCGACATGCTCGCCTGAGCGGATCCGCACCCGCTCCCGGGCAGTCACACCCAGTGCGACGGGTGTGGCTGGCGGCCAGGGGGTGTGGCTGCGGGCCGGGGCGGTCAGGCGGGGATGATGCGGGCCGCGGCGGCGCGCAGGCCGTCGACCAGGGCGCGCAGCGCGGGCAGGTCGGCGTCGGACCCGCGGGTGGCCAGCACCAGGGAGCGGCCCGCCGCGGGCCGGCAGGGGAGCAGCCGGACGCCGTCGTCGGCGGTGACCGGGACCGGGCCTGTGCCGCCGGGGACGGCCGACCCCGCCACCGCCATGCCCGGGACCAGCGCGATCGCGAGCCGCGCGCGGACCAGCGCCAGCTGGGTGGCGAAGTCGCCCACCCGGTAGCGGATGTCCGGCTCGAACCCGACACCGCGCAGCAGCTGCAGCAGGGCCGCGTAGGGCTCGGTGCCGACCGGGCCGGAGGTCCACACCCGACCGGCCAGGGTGCGCAGCGGCACCGGATCGGGCCCGGTGAGCGGGTCGTCGGCGGGGACGGCGAGCATCGCGGGCTCGGTGGCCAGCGCGGTCACCCGGATCCCGGCGGGCAGCCGGGCCGGGGCCTGCGTCCAGCTCTCCATGAGCACCGCGTCCAGGTCGCGGGACTGCAGGGCGGGCAGCAGGTCGACGACCTCGCCGTCGTCGACGGTGGGGACCAGCCGCGGGTGCGCGGCGGCCAGCCCGTCGATGACCTCGGGCAGAAGCGTGCGCAGCGCGCTCGCGACCGAGCCGATCCGCAGCGGTCCGGCGGCGTCGTCGTGCAGGGCGGCGAGGTCGCGCTCGGCACCGGCGACGGTCGCCGCCGCGGCGGCCGCGTGCCCGGCCAGCACGTGTCCGGCGGCGGTGAGCCGGATGCCGCGCCCGTCCGGTTCGACGAGCCGGGTGCCGGTCTCGCGTTCGAGCTTGCGCAGCTGCTGGGTCACCGCCGGCCCGGTGATGTGCAGTGCGGCCGCGGCGGCGCCGACCGAGCCGTGCTCGGCGACGGCGTCGAACACGCGCAGCCGGTCCCAGGAGATCACACAGCAGAGCTTAGCGGTATCGGGTAGGAACAATCATTGGATCTTCGCGGTGCGGAGAGGGATCGTGGATCACGTGAACGCACGCACCGCCCCCGACCCGCACTCCGCCCTGCTCCTGCTCGCCGGCGCCTCCGTCCTGGCCTGGACCGGCATCCTCGTCGCGATGGCGGGTACCGACCCGGCGACGGCGTCGTTCTGGCGGTGCGTGCTCGCCCTGGTCGTGCTGGGTCCGTGGGCACTGGCCGAGTACCGGCGGGTGGGCGGGCTCCCGCTCGCGACGGTCGGCACCTCGCTGCTGTCCGGGGTGTTCCTGGGTGCGGACTTCCTGCTCTGGACCCACGCGGTGCTCGACGCGGGCGCCGGGATCGCGAACGTCGTGCTCAACATCCAGGTGCTGGCGCTGCCGCTGATCGCCTGGGTCGTCGCGGGCGAGCGGGTGCCGCGCAGGCTGGTGTACGCCGCGCCGCTGCTGCTGGGTGGCATCGCGCTGGCCGGCGGGGTGCTCGGCGCCGGCGTCGGGGGGCCGGAACCGGTGCGTGGCGCGGTGCTCGGCACCCTCGCCGGGATCGCCTACGCCGGCTTCCTGCACCTGAACCGCTCGGTGTCGCGGCGCCGTGCGCGCCACCTGGTGACCCCGGTCGCGCTGGCGACCGTCGGGGCCGGACTGACCTGCGGGCTCGTCGGCGTCGCCGGGGGCGGGATCGCGGTGGCACTGCCCGCGACGACATGGGCCTGGCTGATCGTGCTGGCCCTGACCGGGCAGGTCGTGTCCTGGGTGCTGATCGGGCGCGGCTCGGCCGGGCTGGCGCCGGGCACCGCGGGTGCGCTGCTGCTGGTGCACCCGGTGTTGTCGGTCGTGCTCGGCATGCTGGTGCTCGGGGAGACCCTGACCGGCTGGCAGGCCGCGGGCTGCGCGCTGGTCGTCGCCACCGTCGCCGCACTGGTCGGCCCGGCCGGGACCGCGGGGCGGCTGCGCCGGGTGGTGGACCGGCACGAGCGGGCCTGGGCCACGCTCACCCCGCGCGTCTGACCACCGCCGGGCGCGGCGGCACTCACAGGTCGATGCGCTCGGCCCCGGTGTAGACGTTGCCGGTGTCGCCGCGCAGGAACCCGACCAGGGTCATCCCCGACTCCTCGGCCAGCTCCACCGCCAGCGACGACGGCGCCGACACGGCCGCGAGCATCGGCACCCCGGCCATCACGGCCTTCTGCACGAGCTCGAACGACGCCCGCCCGGACACCATCAGCACGGTGCCCGCCGCGGGCACCCGGCCGTCCATCACCATCCGGCCCAGCACCTTGTCCACCGCGTTGTGCCGGCCCACGTCCTCGCGGGCGGCGAGCAGATCGCCGTCGGCGTCGAACAGGGCGGCGGCGTGCAGCCCACCGGTGGAGCCGAACACCTTCTGGTGCTCGCGCAGCCGGTCGGGCAGCTCCAGCAGCAGCTCCCGGCCGATCCGCAGCGGGTCCGCGGCCGGGGAGTGCCGGGTCTTGAGCTTCACCGCGTCCAGCGACGCCTTCCCGCACACCCCGCACGACGAGGTCGTGTAGAAGTTGCGCTCCACCGACACGTCCGGCGGGGCGACGCCCTCGGCCAGGTCGACGTCGAGCACGTTGTAGGTGTTGCGGCCGTGCTCGTCGACGGAGTTGCAGTAGCGGGCCCCGGCCAGGTCCAGCCCGGAGCCGATCACACCCTCGGTCAGCAGGAAGCCGTGCGCGAGCTCCACGTCGTGGCCGGGGGTGCGCATCGTGACCGTCAGCGCCTTCCCCCCGACGCGCAGCTCCAGCGGCTCCTCGGCGACGAGGGTGTCCGGCCGCGAGCGGGTGCTGCCGTCCGCGTTCAGGTGCAGCACCGGGCGCCGCACGGTGAGCCGTCCCATTCCGATCCCCTCCCGCTGTCGACCCCCAGGGTAGGAGGAGGATCGGCGGCGTGCGCGGGTACGGGGGTCGGCGGCCGGGGGCGGGGATCGTGCCGGCGGGCGGTGCCTCGTCGCGGATGGGGACGGCGAAGGCGTCGCTGGACTGGCACGGGGCGGCGCTGCTGACCCGCACCGTCGCCGTCCTGGGCCGGGCGGTGGACGGGCCGCTGGTCGTGGTCCGCGCCGCCGGGCAGGACCTGCCGGAGCTCCCGCCGGGCACCGAGGTCGTCGACGACCCGGTGCCGGGCCTCGGCCCGCTGCCCGCGATCGGGGCCGGGCTCGCCGCCGTCTCGGGCCGGGCGCAGGTGGCGTTCGTCGCGTCGGTCGACCTGCCGCTGCTGCATCCCGCGTTCGTCGCCCGGGTGCTGGACCTGCGCGGGGACCACGACGTCGCGCTGCCCGAGGCGTTCGGGCACCACCAGCCGCTCGCCGCCGCCTACGCCACCACGCTCGCCCCGGTGATCGACGGGCTGACCGCGGCCGGGCGGGGGCGCCCGCCGTCGCTGTTCGAGCGGGTCTCGGTCCGCCGGATCGGCGAGCAGACCCTGCGCAGCGACCCGGTGCTGGCCCGCCTCGACCCGGACCTGGCGTCGCTGACCAACGTCAACACCCCCGGCGAGCTCGCCGCCGCCCGGGCCCGGCCGCTGCCGGCGGTGCGGCTGCACGAGGGGGGTCGGGGCCGCACCGTCCGCGCCCGCACGGCGGGGGAGCTGGGACGCCCGGTGGCCGTGGCCGGCGGGACGGAGCCGCTGCCGTCGTGGTTCCCGCTGGTGACCGGCGACGAGCTCGACGGTCTCTGACGCGCCCTGGCTTCCCCGGGGTGCGGGGAGCCGGTGACAAGCCGGCCGGTCCCACGGCGCGCTCCTGTGCCGGTCAGGCCGGGCGCAGCACGGTCGTGACGAACGCGGTCAGTTCGCGCCGCACGTACTCGGTCACCGGGAGGGCCGGGTCGAAGCTCCACCACAGCAACGTGCCCTGCCAGTAGGTCGCCAGCACCGCGCCCGCGCCCGGCGGGCCCTCCAGACAGGTGTCCAGGATCCGGCCGAGCGTCTCCCGCCACTCGCGGCCGCGGCGCCGGGACTCGGGGTCCAGCAGGTCCTCGCGCAGCACGAGCAGCGCGTCGGCGTAGCTGTCGATGCCCCCGTACTGCGCGGAGAGCCCGACCAGGAAGGCCACGGCTCCCTCCGGCCCGGGCGCGGCGGCCTCGCCGAGCTCGGCGGTCCGGCGCTCCAGCTGGTCCCAGGCGTGCATCAGCACCCGGTGCAGGAGCTCGGCCTTCCCGCCGAAGCGCTGCACCAGGGTGGCCGGGGCCAGACCGCTGACCTGCGCGAGCGCCGCGAACGTCAGCGCCTGGGCGCCGCCGGTGTGCAGGACGCCGAGGGCGAGGTCGAGGACGTCCGCGTCGGGGACCTGCTTGCGCCGGGGCATGACACCAGCTTATATGAACGAACACTCGTTTATATAAGGAGGACCATGGACCTCACCGGACGCATTGCCCTGGTGGCCGGCGCGACCCGCGGCGCGGGCCGCGGCATCGCCGTCGAGCTGGGCGCCGCGGGCGCGGTCGTCTACTGCACCGGGCGCACCACCCGCGACCGTCGGTCCGAGTACGACCGCCCGGAGACGATCGAGGACACCGCCGACCTGGTCACCGCCGCGGGCGGGACCGGCATCGCGGTGCCGACCGACCACCTCGACCCCGCGAGGGTCGCCACGCTGGTGGCGCGCGTCGAGCGCGACCACGGCCGGCTCGACGTGCTGGTCAACGACATCTGGGGCGGCGAGATGATGGTCGAGTGGGACACCCCGGTCTGGGAGCACGACCTGGACAACGGGCTGCGCACCCTGCGCCTGGCGATCGACACCCACCTCGTCACCGCCCACCACGCGCTGCGGCTGCTCTCCCGGACCCCGGGTGGGCTCGTCGTCGAGATCACCGACGGCACCGACGCCTACAACGCCGAGAACTACCGGCTCAACGTCTTCTACGACCTGGCCAAGATCGCACCGATCCGGCTGGCCCGGTCCTGGGCGCACGAGCTGCGCGGGCACGGCGGAACGGCCGTCGCGGTCACCCCGGGCTGGCTGCGCTCGGAGATCATGCTGGAACACTACGGGGTCACCGCCGACACCTGGCGCGACGCGTGCGCGGCCCAGCCGCACTTCGCGATCTCGGAGACACCGCGGTTCGTCGGCCGTGGGATCGCCGCGCTGGCCGCCGACCCCGACCGGCACCGGTGGAACGGCCGCTCCACCTCCTCGGGGGAGCTCGGCCGGGTCTACGGCGTCGACGACGTCGACGGGGCCCGCCCCGACGCCTGGCGCTACGTCACCGAGGTGCAGGACGCGGGTCTGCCCGCCGACACGACGGGCTACCGGTGACGGCTCACCCCGGGCTCCGCGCGTCACGACGGTCGAGCACCAGCAGCGCCGCCAGCGCCAGCAGCGCGAGCACCGCGACCGCCACGCAGAACACGATGCCCGCGGTCCGCAGCCCCCACGCCTGGCTCGCCGCCCCCAGCCCGACCACCGGCAGCGAGATCGCGACGTAGAGCACCACGAAGTACGACGACGTCGTCCCCGCCCGCTGGTGGGCCGCCACCCGCGCGTTCACCGCGGCCAGGCCCTTGGAGAACGTCATCCCCTGACCGACGCCCGCGACCACCGCGCCGACGACCAGCTCGACCATCGAGCCCCGCGCCACCGACACCGCGACGAGCGCCGCCCCGGCCGCCAACAGCACACAGCCCAGGTGCAGGATCCGCCCGGTCGGCGCGGTGCGGACCGCGAGCTGGGCGAGCACCGAGGCGCCCAGCAGCAGCAGCGACATCGCCCCGGCGACGGCGTGGCTCGGGTTCCCGATCAGCTCGGACACGATCCGCGGGGACAGCGCGGTGAACAGGCCCAGCACCGCGAACCCGGCGACCCCGGCCGTCGCGGCGACCCCGAACACCGCGCGCACCGCGGGCGGCACCTCGGGGCGCTGGGGCCGCAACACCGGGCGCGCGGGCAGGTCGGTCACGGTCTCCGGTGCGCCCAGCACGAGCAGCCCGCACAGCGCGACGGCGACGGCGTGCACCGCGAAGGACAGGTGCAGCGGCGCCGGCAGGTACTCCACGGCCACCCCGGCGAGCGCCGCGCCCAGCCCGAGCCCGCCGATGTTCGCGACGGTCGCGACCGCGGCCCCGCGTTCCCGCCAGGACTCCGGCGCGGCCTCGATGACCGCGGCGGTCGCCGCCCCGGCGAAGATGCCGGCGGAGAAGCCGGACAGCAGCCGTCCGACCAGCAGCACCCACACCGGGCCCGCCACCAGGAACACCAGGCTCGACGCCAGCGACAGCGCCACCCCCGCCAGCAGCATCGGCCGCCGTCCCAGCTGGTCCGACCACCGTCCGGTGACCAGCAGCGCGGCGAGCACCCCGACCGCGTAGACGGCGAAGATCACTGTCTGGACGGTGGCGGAGAACCCGAGCTCGTGCTGGTAGAGCGCATACATCGGGGTCGGCATCGTCGCCCCGAGCATGACCACGGCGAACGTCACGGCCAGGCCGGCGAAGGCGGCGGCCCGAGGCAGTCGGAGGATGGCGGAACCCCTTCCGGAGGTCGTTGCGCGGCGCACCGCTCATGATCGCAGCCGGTCGGGGCGACGGCATCCGCAGCGCCCGGCACACCCCGCCGCACGGTCAGGGACGGCGCAGGACGTGCAGGTCCACCCCGTCGGGCAGCGGCCGGGTCGTGACCGTCCAGACCTCCCGGGCGGCGGCGAGCCAGCGCGGCGTCTCGGGGCGACCCGGGTCGGCCAGCCACACCTGCCCGTCGGGGGCGGTCACCCGCGGCAGCAGCGCGGCGAGCGCGTCGGCGGCGGCCACGCCGTAGAGCACGTCGGCGGCCAGCACCAGGTCGCAGCGCGCGCCGCCGTCGCCCGCCCGGTCGAACGGGACCGCCGCGGTGCCCACCGCCAGCCCGCACCGGCGGGCCGACGCCGCGACCCAGGCGACGGCGGCGGCCGACCGGTCGGTGGCGAGCACCGTTCCGGCCCCGGCGCGGGCCGCGGCCAGCGACGGCAGTCCCAGCCCGCACCCCAGCTCCAGCACCCGACGCCCGGCGAGCCACCCCGGACCGGCCTCGTCGACCGCGTGCGCCAGCGCCCGGCCCGCGGGCCAGAGCCGCGCCCAGTGGGGCGGGTGCAGCTCCTCGCTGCCACCGGGCCCCGGCACCGGCTCGAACGCCACGACGTCCGGGTCGGCTGGGCGCAGCACCGTCAACGGCCCGGACGGCAGCGCGATCTCCTCCAGCACACCCGGCCCGGTCGGCCCGGTGACCCGGCGGTGCACCCTCAGACCCCCGAGCGGTGGGTCCAGCGCCCGCCGACCAGCGTCCCGGCCACCGGCATGGCGCGCAGCACGGCCGGTTCGCAGGAGGTGGGGTCGGCCTCGGTGAGCACGAGGTCGGCCCGGGCGCCGACGGCGACCGCCGCGGTCGCGCCGTCGACCACCCCGAACGACGCGTCGAGCGCGGTCGCCCGGTCGATCTCCTGCTCGGGGTGCCAGCGGTCCCGGTCGTCGGCGGTGCGGTGCACGGCGGCGGCGAGCGCGATCCACGGGTCCAGCGGCGCGACCGGGGCGTCGGAGCCGAGGGCGAGGCGGGCTCCGGCGCGGTGCAGCGACGCGAACGCGAACGCCCGGTCGGTGCGGCCCGCCCAGAGCCGGTCGGCGACGTCGCGGTCGTCGAGGGCGTGCTCGGGCTGCACGCTCGCGACCAGGCCGAGACCGGCGAAGCGGGGGACGTCGTCGCCGGTCAGCAGCTGGGCGTGCTCGACCCGCCCGCGGGCCCCGGTCGCGGCGAACGCGTCGAGGACCAGGGTGTTGGCGTGGTCACCGATGGCGTGCAGGGCCGCGGTGAGCCCACCCGCGTGCGCACGGGCCAGCAGCGGGCGCAGCTCGTCCGGCGGCACCAGCAGCAGCCCGCACGGGTGCTCCAGGGGGTTCTCCGGCGGCGCGGGGTAGGGGTCGTAGCAGTAGGCGGTGCGGGTGTTGAGCGACCCGTCGGTGATCACCTTCAGCGGGCCGGCGGTGAGCAGGCCGTCGGTGCCCTCGACGACGTCGCCGGTGCGCAGCCCGGTGGCCAGGGCGTCGTCGAGACGGTCGGGCCACACCGACGCCTCGACCCGCAAACCGGTCGTGCCGCCGGCGATCCGGCGTCGCCAGTCCGGCAGCGACCACGGCGCCTCGAAGTCGACGACGCCGACCACCCCGCGTGCCGAGGCCGCGGTGACGGCGTCGGCGACGAACCCGTCGAGGGCCTCGGTCGGCGCGTCCTGCAGCGCGGGGGAGACGACGGCGAAGAACTCCGACTCCCGGATCCGGCCGGTCGGGTGCCCGTCGTGCCCGAAGCGGGCCAGCGCGGCGCCGTTGAGCCAGCCCTGGTGCAGGTCCCCGGACACGAGCACGACGGGGGTGTCACCGGTGACCGGGTCGAGCAGCGCGCGGTGCGCCTCGTCGGGCCACAGCGCGTCGCGGAACCCGAACCCGACCAGCACCTCACCGGCGGCCGGTGGCGCGGTCGCCAGCCGCCGCGCGACGAGCGCCGCGGCGTCGGCGGCCGAGCGGGCGCCGGACACGTCCAGCCTGCGGCGGGCCAGCGCCCACTGGGCCATGTGCACGTGGTGGTCCCACAACCCCGGCAGCAGCGCCCGCCCGTCGCACTCGACGACCTCGGCGCCGCCCGGGTCGAGCCCGGCGCCCACGGCGCGCACCCGGCCCCCGTCCAGGAGCACGTCGACCGGACCGCCCAGGCCGTCGCAGCCGGGCCGCAGCGGGCGGACCGAGCGCAGCAGCACGGGTCTCACCCCTGGAACGGCCGGTCCCGCCCGGTCCAGCGCTCCTCGTCGCGGCGGTAGACCGGGATCGGCTTCTCGGCGAGCCGGAAGGTGTAGCGCCCGGCCTCCTCGACGACCTCGCCGTCGGTGGCCAGCATGCTCGGCTCCAGCAGCTCGACGTCGAGGCTGGGCACCTCCCGCTGGTGGTAGACCCGGCTGTGCCCCAGGGCGCCCAGGATCAGCGCGATCACCACCCGCAGCCGGGAGAACCGCACGTCGGCCCGCAGCCAGCGCACGTCGAGCAGGCCCGAGTCCAGCGTCGGCCGCCACGCCGGGACCGCGCCGCGCGGGTAGTACGGCCCGTTCCCGACGAACAGGAACCACACCTTGTACCAGCGGCCCTCGATCTTCACGCTGATCTTCTCCGAGCGCTGCAGCACGGTGATCAGGGCCGCGGCGAACGCCGGCCACTTGCCGTAGCGCGGCTGCCACTGCTCCCGCAGCCGCACCAGCTCCGGGTAGGAGCCGATCGAGGCGGTGTTGATGAAGTAGCGGGTGCGGGTGACCGAGATGTCCTCGGGGTCGTCGAGCCGGCCCGGGTGGGCCTCGACCAGCGCCAGATCGACCGCGACGGCCTCCCCGGCCTGGGTGGCGTCGACGGCCTCCTGGGTGTCGTAGACGCCGACGTCGCGCGCGAAGTGGTTCAGCGTCCCGCCCGGCACGACGACCAGCGGCAGGCCGTGCCGGTCGGCGACCGCGGCGGCGGTGGCGACGGTGCCGTCGCCGCCCGCGACACCCACGGCGCGCACCCACTGCCCGCGCTCGGCCAGCGCGTCCTCCAGCATGTCCTCGACCTTCACCCCGTCGCCGACCACCAGGTGGTGCGCGGCGGGCAGCCGCTCCCGGACCTCCTCGGACACGTCGGTGTCGGGCGGCCCGGAGAACGGGTTCGACACGATGACCAGGCCCTCGCCCTGCGGCAGCGCCGGCACGGTGTCGATCGGGCGGGCACGGGCCTCGTCGCTGGGGCGCACCGGCCACCAGCGGTTCGTCAGCTTCGCCACGCCGGTGCCGATCGCCGCGCCGACGAGCACGTCGGAGGTCCAGTGCACCCCCACGTGCACCCGTGACCAGCCCACCAGCGCCGCCAGCGGCACCACGACCGGTGCGGCCCGGCGGTTCTCCATCACCACCGCCGTCGCGAACGCCGCGGCCGAGGCGGCGTGCCCCGACGGGAACGACGACGACGACGGCGGGTCGGCCACCGTCCGGTAGGCCGGCAGCTCGGCCGCGGCCGGGCGCCGGCGCGGCAACAACGGCTTGAGCAGCGCGTTCGCGGTGAAGCTGGTCAGCGCGATGGACGCGATCCCGCGCATCGCCGCCTTGCGCCCGGCTCCCCGGCGCACCGACAGCACCGCGGCGATCGCGAACCACAGCACGCTGTGGTCGGCGGTGCGGGTCAGCCGCCGCAGCGAGGTGTCCACCCGGCTCGGTGGACGGCTCGAGATGAACTCGGTGACCGCCCGGTCGGCCCGGGACACCGAGTCCGCCCCGCGGTCCAGTCGACGGGACCTGCGGGCGACGCGTTCGAACCATCCACTCACAGTCGTGACAGTAGAGGGGGTCGGGCGCCTACCCTGAACGGCATGCAGCGTCGGATCTTCGGGGTCGAGACGGAGTTCGGTGTCACGTGCACCTTCCACGGGCAGCGCCGGCTGTCCCCGGACGAGGTGGCGCGCTACCTCTTCCGTCGGGTGGTGTCGTGGGGCCGCTCCTCCAACGTCTTCCTCCGCAACGGTGCCCGTCTCTACCTCGACGTCGGGTCGCACCCCGAGTACGCCACGGCGGAATGCGACTCCCTGACCCAGCTGGTGTCCCACGACAAGGCCGGTGAACGGATCCTCGAGGACCTCCTCGTCGACGCCGAACGACGGCTGGTCGACGAGGGCATCGGCGGCGACATCTACCTGTTCAAGAACAACACCGACTCCGCGGGCAACTCCTACGGCTGCCACGAGAACTACCTCGTCGCGCGGCAGGGCGAGTTCTCCCGGATCGCCGACGTGCTCCTGCCGTTCCTGGTCACCCGCCAGCTCATCTGCGGTGCCGGGAAGGTCCTGCAGACCCCGCGCGGCGCGGTCTACTGCCTGTCCCAGCGCGCCGAGCACATCTGGGAGGGCGTCTCCTCCGCGACGACCCGGTCCCGGCCGATCATCAACACCCGCGACGAGCCGCACGCCGACGCCGAGCGCTACCGGCGGCTGCACGTGATCGTCGGGGACTCGAACATGTCCGAGGTGACGACCCTGCTCAAGGTCGGGTCGGCCACCCTGGTGCTGGAGATGATCGAGGCCGGCGTCCAGTTCCGGGACTTCACCCTGGACAACCCGATCCGCGCGATCCGCGAGATCAGCCACGACCTCACCGGGCGTCGCCCGGTGCGGATGGCCGGTGGCCGGGAGGCCTCGGCGCTGGACATCCAGCGCGAGTACCACGCCCGCGCCGTCGAGTACCTGGAGGCGACCGGGCACCCGGACCCGGCGATGGCGCGCGTCGTCGAGCTGTGGGGACGCACGCTGGACGCCATCGAGTCCCAGGACCTGTCGAAGATCGACCGCGAGATCGACTGGGCGATCAAGCACCGGCTGGTGGAGCGCTACCGGGCCAAGCACGACCTGGACCTGTCCAGCGCCCGGGTCGCCCAGCTCGACCTGGCCTACCACGACGTCCGCCGGGGCCGCGGCCTGTTCGACATGCTGCAGCGCAAGGCGCTGGTCGACCGGGTCACCGACGACGGCGAGATCGAGGCCGCGAAGGACACCCCGCCGCAGTCGACCCGGGCGAAGCTGCGCGGTGACTTCATCGCCGCGGCCCAGGCCGCCGGGCGGGACTTCACCGTCGACTGGGTGCACCTGAAGCTGAACGACCAGGCCCAGCGCACCGTGCTGTGCAAGGACCCGTTCCGCGCCGTCGACGAGCGGGTGGACCGCCTGATCGCCTCGCTCTGACCGCCGCCCCCGGGGTGGGGGTGCACCCACCCCGGGGCCACGGCTCAGTCCGGCTGGGCGATCCGGCCGAAGCGCGACTCCTGCGGGTCGGCGAACACGTGCAGCCCGAACCGCGACGACAGCTCCCGGCAGACCGCGACCCCGCGCACCGAGTTGCCGTGCCGGTCCAGGCCGGGGGAGTACACGCCGAGCCCGAACCAGCGCGGCAGCACACCCATGATCCCGCCGGACACCCCGCTCTTGGCCGGGATGCCGACGTCGTGCGCCCACTCGCCCGCGGCGTCGTACATGCCGCACATGCTCATCACGCTGATCACCGTGCGCAGGTGCTCGCGGGACAGCGCCCGCTCACCGGTCAGCGGGTTGACCCCGCCGTGCGCGAGTGTCGCGCCCATCACCGACAGCTCCGGCGCGGTGACCGTGATCGAGCAGGCGGCGAGGTAGACGTAGAGGGTGTCGTCGATGTCGCCGTGCAGCATCCCCAGGCTCCGCATGAGGTAGCTGAGCCCGAGGTTGCGGTCGTTGGAGACCAGCTGCTCGTCGAGGACGTCCTGGTCGATCTCCAGCGACGGGTTGCCGGTGTAGACCCGGTTGCGCTCCAGCAGCCGCCCGGCCCGCTCCTCCTTCGTCGCCCCCTGCACCATGTTCGCCGCGACCAGCGCCCCGGCGTTGATCATCGGGTTGAACGGGCGGTGGTGCACGTGGTCGAAGGTGATGGAGTTGAACGGGTCCCCGGAGGGCTCCACGCCGATCCGGCGCAGCGTCTCGGCCAGGCCGTTGTCCTCCAGCGCGAGCCCGTAGGTGAAGACCTTCGAGATCGAGTGCAGTGGGAAGCGGACCTCGCAGTCGCCGACCTGCCACTGCGTGCCGTCGACGTTCGTGCCGGCCAGGCCGAACTCCTCGGCCCGGGCCTCCATCTCCGGCGGGTAGTAGCTGACGACCTCCTCGCCGGGCAGCAGGATGCCGCTCCCCGCGGTGCAGGTGCTGCGGAGCTCCTCGAACTGCTGCTGGACCAGTTCACGCTCGGCCTGGGCGACCATCGGTGTCCCTTTCGTCGGGGGTGTCCGGGCGCACCGTACCGACGGCGACGGGCCCGGCCGCGGGCTCAGCCGTCGCGCCGGGTGGGCCAGGGGGCCCAGCGACGGTCGTTCGGGCCTGCCGGGCCGAGGTCCTCCTCGTCCTCCGTCGCGGCCCACGACTCGCCGGAGGACGACCCGCCCGCGTAGGGGCCGAGGGCGTGGCCGTGCCACATGCGGTCGGCCCGGCGGACCCGCCACTCCCGGAAGGCGCCCGCCGTGATCGCCCCCACGGTCCGCTCCAGTTCGTCGGCGAGCCGCTCCACGTCGTCGTCGCAGGCGTCGCAGCCGCACACGGGCAGCGACGACCGCCACCAGGCCCCGGCGGCGAGGCCGAGCCCGGGAAGCGCCGTCCACGTAACGGTCAGCGTGGCGGCCGCCGGATCGCGCGGACGCAGCGACGTCGTCCGCAGGACGGTGTCGGGCAGAAGCTCCGCGGCGTCCCCGGTGGTCGCCGGGTCCTCGGGCAGCTCGGACAGCTCGACGTCGAACCGTTCCGCCAGGTCCGCGACCAGCGCGTCGGCGACGGCGTGCAGCGGCCGGAACCGCTCCGGGTGGGTCACCACCGAGTAGCTGTCCTCGGGCGGGCCGTCGGAGTCCCACCGGTGGCCGTAGGGGATCACCGAGCCGTCGGCGTCGCGGAACGGCCCGGTCACGACGACCGGACGGCGGTAGCTGGACACCCCCGCAGCATGACCGCGGCCCGGACCCGCGGCACCCGGTTTCCGTCCGCCGGGGCGACGGCCCGCGCCCCGGTCAGGGCGCCTCGCCGATCCCGTCGGGCAGCCAGCCGTCGCCGGAGGGGTACATCTCGGTGGTCTCCTCGCGCCGGCCCGGGCGCACGATCCGGCCCAGCCGCGACTCCGACGGGTCGGCGAACACGTGCAGCCCGAACCGGTCGGACAGCTCCCGGCACACCGCCACCCCGCGGACCGAGTTGCCGTGCCGGTCCAGCCCGGGGGAGTAGACGCCGACCCCGATCGCGTCCGGGATCGCCGCCAGGATCGCCCCGGACACGCTGGACTTGGCCGGGATGCCGACCTCGTAGGCCCACTGTCCGGCGGCGTCGTACATGCCGCACATGCTCATCACGCTCAGCACGTCCCGGGTGTAGGTGCGGGGCAGCGCGGGCACCCCGGTGAACGGGTTCGCCCCGCCCCGGGCCAGGGTCGCCGCCATCGTCGACAGCTCGCTCGCGGTGACCGTGACCGAGCAGGCCGCCAGGTAGACGTAGAGGTTGTCCTCGATGTTGCCGTGCAGCATCCCCAGGCTGCGCATGAGGCAGGACAGGGCGACGTTGCGGTCGTTGGAGACCAGCTGCTCGGCGAGGACGTCCTCGTCGACGGCCAGGTCGGGGTTGCCCGCGTAGATCCGCAGCCGGGTCAGCAGCCGCTCGACCTTCTCCTCCCGGGTCGCGCCGTGCACCAGGTTCACCGCGACCAGCGCCCCCGCGTTGATCATCGGGTTGAACGGGCGGTGGTTGACCTCGTCGAAGCTGATCGAGTTGAACGGGTCCCCGGACGGCTCGACCCCGACCCGCAGCAGGACCTCCTCGCGGCCGTTGTCCTCCAGCGCCAGGCCGTAGGTGAACACCTTCGAGATGGAGTGCAGCGGGAAGCGGACCCTGGCGTCGCCGACCTCCCACTGGGTGCCCTCGATGTCGGTGGCGGCCAGCCCGAACAGGTGCGCCCGCTCGGCCATCGCCGGCGGGTAGTAGGCGACGACCCGCCCGTCGGGCACCCCACCGGGGCCCCCGATCGCCGCGTGCAGCTCCTCGAGCTGCCGCTGCACGATCGCGCGCTCGGTCTGCTGCTCCATCGGCGCCCCTCCCCGCGGACCGGTCCGTCCGTGCGGAGCGCAAACTAGATCACCGGCGCGCGGTCACTCGATCCCGGGCATGATCCGGCGCCGCAGCTCGGCCAGCTCGTCCTGGACCTCCGGGTCGGCCGGACCCGCCTTCTCCGGTGCCGGGGCGATCCCCAGGGACCGCAGCAGCCCGGTCGCGGCCGCGGCCGGGTCCCCGGTCTCCCCGAGCACCGGGCGCAGGCCCTGGTCGGCCAGGTGGTGGAACACCAGGTTCACCACGGTCCACGGGTTGTAGGTCTCCTGCTCGCCGGACATGCGCCACCTCCACGTGCCGGTACGGCCGCGGCGCCGCACCCGGGGTCGAGCCTTTGCCGTGCGCGGGCCGTCGTCAACGACCCTGTCGCAGGATGAGACACCGGTCAGCGGTGACCGGTACCCGGCGCGGTCCCGGGTGCCCGCGGCCCGGGGCGCCCGATCCGCCCCGTCCGGCCTGGCTACGATGCCCGTCGTGTCCTCCGCCCGCGCCGAGCGACTGGTCAACCTGGTGCTCTGCCTGATGTCGACGCGCCAGTACCTGTCCGCGGAACGGATCCGGTCCATCGTCCCCGGCTACGCCGACGGCGCCGGCGACGAGGCGTTCTTCCGGATGTTCGAGCGGGACAAGGCCGAGCTGCGGGAGCTGGGCGTGCCCCTGGAGACCGGCCACAACTCGGTGTTCGACACGGTCGAGGGCTACCGGATCGCCCGGGCCGACTACGAGCTCGGCGAGATCCACCTCGACCCGGACGAGGCGACCGTCGTCGCGCTGGCCGGGAACCTCTGGGACTCCCCGGAGCTGGCCGGGGCCGCGCACGGCGCGCTGGTGAAGCTGCGCGCCGCCGGCGTCGAGGTCGCCGAGACCCCGGCCGCGGCGATCCGCCCCGGTGCCGCCGCGGGCGAGCCGGCGCTCGCGCCGCTGCTGGGCGCGGTGCGCACCGGCCGCGTCGTCACCTTCGACCACCGTCGCGGCGGCCCCGCCGGGGAGCTGGTGCGGCGCACCGTCGAGCCCTGGGGCGTGGTGTCGTTCCGGGGCCGCTGGTACCTGGTGGGCCACGACCGGGACCGCGACGACGTGCGCTGCTTCCGGCTCTCCCGCGTCGAGGGCCCGGTCCGCGCGGTCGGACCGGAGGGCGCGGTCACCGTGCCCGACGGCGTCGACCTGCGGGCCCTGGTGCGCGCCTCGGCGGGCCCGCAGCCGGTGTCGGGGACCGCGCGGGTCTGGGTCGCGGCGGGACGCGCGGCCGGGCTGCGCCGCACCGGCCGCGAGCGCGGGCCGCGCGAGCACGCGGGCCGTCCGGGCGTGGAGATCGAGCTGGACCTGCGTGACCGGGGCACCGTCGCGCGCTGGCTGGCCGGGCACGGCCCGGACGTCGCCGTCCTGGACCCGCCGGAGCTGGCCCGCGCGGTCCGCGAGCTGTGGGAGGCCGCGCTCGGCGCCGGAGCCCGGGGGGGGCCCGCACGTGAGCCGTCAGGGCGTCGCCCAGCGCCTGCCCCGGCTGTTGTCGCTGGTGCCCTACCTGCGCGCGCACCCAGGGGTGCCGGTCGCCGAGGCCGCCGCGGACTTCGGCGTCGACGAGCGGCAGCTGCGCAAGGACCTGGAGCTGCTGTGGATGTGCGGCCTGCCCGGCTACGGGCCGGGTGACCTGGTCGACCTGTCCTTCGCCGGGGACACCGTCGACGTCGTCTTCGACGCCGGGCTGACCCGGCCGCTGCGCCTGACCACGACCGAGGCGACCGCGTTGCTCGTGGCGCTGCGCATGCTGCACCAGACCGCCGGGGTGGTCGACTCCGACGCCGTCGGGCGGGCCATCGCCAAGGTCGAGGCCGCGGTGGGGGAGGCGGCCGGTCCGGGCGGCCTGGTCACCGTCGAGTCCGGGATCGGCGAGCGCGACACCACCGCCGTCGTGCGCCGGGCCCTGGACCGCGGGCGCGCGCTGCGCATCGTCTACTTCACCGCGGGCCGCGACGCGGTGTCCCGCCGCGACGTCGACCCGATGCGGCTGGTCGTCAGCGGCGGGCGCGGCTACCTGGAGGCGTGGTGCCGCCGGGCCGAGGACGTGCGGATGTTCCGCCTGGACCGGGTCGAGCAGGCCGAGGAGCTCGACGAACCGGCCCGCGCACACCCCGAGGCACGGCCCGTCGACGTCTCGCACGGGCTGTTCAGCCCGCGTGCCGAGCACCGGTACGCGGTCCTGGAGCTCGAACCGGACGCCCACTGGGTCGCCGAGTACTACCCGGTCGACGAGGTGCGCACCGCCGCCGGCGAGCTGGTCGAGGGCGACCCGCCGCCCGGCGCGCCGGACCCGGTGCCCGCACCGGCGGGCGGCGACGACCGGCTGCGGGTGCTGCTCCGCTTCGCCGACGACGACTGGCTGGTCCGTCTCGTACTCGGCCTCGGCGGCGCGGCCCGCATCCTCGAACCGCCCGAGCTGGCCACGGCGGTGCGCGACCGGGCCCGCGAGGCCCTGCGGACCGCCGACGCGTCACCCTAGGTCACACCGCCCGTCACCGACGCGTGAATGCGACAGGATGACGACGACGGGATGAACACCGGGTGACCGTGGCCACGTCCGACGACGGGGGGACCGGGCGACCGATTCGCCCGTGTCTACACTCGGTCCTGACCCGGCCCGATCGACGCGAGGTGGACCCATGCCCGGTGGCTACGAGTGGCTGATCATCATCGCCGTTCTGCTCCTGCTGTTCGGCGCGAAGAAGCTGCCCGAGATGGCGCGTTCGGTCGGCCAGTCCGCCCGCGTGTTCAAGGGCGAGATGAAGGGCCTCAAGGACGACGACGCCCGCACCCGTCAGGGCGAGGAGCCCAAGCCCGCCCAGGAGCTGCCCGCGGCCGCCCCGGCGCCGCAGCAGACCACACCGGCCCCGCAGCAGCAGGCCCCGCAGCAACCGCAGGCACCGGCGCAGGCCACCGACCGGCCCGCCGGCCCGGCCGCCTGAGGCACCTCCTCCCGTGAAGGCACCGTTCCGTCGGAAGCGCAGGCTCAACCCCGACGGGACCATGACCCTGATCGAGCACCTCTACGAGCTGCGCAACCGGCTCGGCATCTCGCTCGCCGCGATCGTGGTGACGACGGTGTTCGGCTACATCTGGTTCGAGGTCTCGTTCTTCGGCTTCCCCAGCCTGGGGGAGCTGCTCAAGGAGCCCTACTGCTCCCTGCCGCCCTCGGCGCGCGCGTCGCTGACGGCGGACCCGAACGTCTGCACCCTGCTCGGCACCACCCCGTTCGACCAGTTCATGCTGCGCCTGAAGGTCGGGGCCACGGCCGGGATGATCCTGGCCTGCCCGATCTGGCTCTACCAGCTGTGGGGGTTCATCACCCCTGGTCTGCTGAAGAAGGAGCGCCGCTACGCGCTGAGCTTCGTCTCGGTCGCCGCGGTGCTGTTCGTCGCCGGCGCGGTGCTGGCCTACCTGATCATCCCGCAGGCGCTCGGCTTCCTGCTCACCATCGGTAGCGAGATCCAGACGACGGCACTGACCGGCACGTCGTACTTCTCCCTGGTCGTCAACCTGATCGTCATCTTCGGGGTCAGCTTCCTGATCCCGCTGCTGGTCGTCGCGCTCAACGCGGCCGGGGTCGTGTCCTACGACCTGTTGCGCCGCTCCCGGCGCGGGCTGATCTTCGGGCTGTTCTGCTTCGCCGCGATCGCCACGCCCGGCCAGGACCCCATCTCGATGCTGGCGTTGGCGTTCGCGCTGACCCTGCTGTTCGAGGCGGCCATCCAGGTCTGCCGGATCACCGACCGCCGCCGGGCCCGCCGGCGGGCCGCCGAGGGCTGGGACTCCCTGGACCCGGACGAGCCGTCGCCGCTGGACACCACGCCGTCGCCGATCGAGGGGCCGTCCCGGATCGAGCCGCCCGCCCCGGTGTCCGCCCCGGTGTCCGCCACCCCGACGCACGTCGTTCCCCCGACCGGTGGCGCCACGGGCGCGGCGAACGGCCGCCCCGGTGCCGGGGCGAACGGGACCGCACCCGAGCCGCCCCGCTACGACGACATCACCTGACCGGGCGGCGCCGCAGATCCCCCCGCGGCCCGGTCCGGCACGGCTCCGTAGGCTGGCTCCCCGGATCGGGTCGGGCGGCACTGAGGAGCGGGTCGGGACAGATGAAGTACAACCGGGTGGTCATCAAGCTCAGCGGACAGGCGATGGCCGGTGCCGACGGCTTCGGGTTCTCCGCGCAGGCCCTCGCCCACCTCGCCGACCAGATCCGGCAGATGCGCGCGCTCGGGGTGCAGGTCGCGGTCGTCGTCGGCGGCGGGAACGTGTTCCGCGGCAACCGGTCCGAGACCTGGGGGATCGACCGCGTCGAGGCCGACAACATCGGCATGCTCGGCACCGTGATCAACGGCCTCCTGCTGCGCGGCAAGCTGTCCGCCGGCGGCGAGGAGAACGTCCGCGTCATGACCGCGATCCCGATCAACGCCGTCGCCGAGCCGTTCCTGCGGCTGCGCGCCAAGCGGCACCTGGAGAAGGACGCGATCCTGATCTTCTCCGGCGGCAACGGGCAGCCGTTCATCACCACCGACTACCCGAGCGTGCAGCGCGCCCTGGAGATCGGCGCGGACGCGCTGCTGGTGGCCAAGCACGGCACCGACGGCGTCTACGACACCGACCCGCGCACCAACCCCGACGCCCGCCGCTACGAGCGCCTGCCCTACGACGAGGTGCTGTCGCGCCGGCTGGCCGTGATGGACCAGACCGCGTTCATCCTGGCCCGCGACCACGGCCTGCCGCTGCACGTGTTCGACATCGAGAAGGACGGCCTGATGGCCGCCATCTGCCGTGGCGAGCACCACGGCACCGAGATCAACCCGGACATCGTCGAGGCGGAGTTCGCCCGGCCGGAGTAGGCCGGCGGTCACACGTGGCCCGGCTCACCCTGTGACGGAGCAGGGTGTCGGTGCCGTGTGACAGCCTGGGGCGGTGAATGGTTCCGCCGACCCGGCCGCCGCGTACGCGGCGGCGAAGGCCCGCGCCGCCTACCCGCGGCTGGCCGAGTTCACCGGTCTGATGCCCTTCGACCTGGACCCGTTCCAGCGCGAGGCGTGCGAGGCACTGGAGGACGGCCACGGTGTCCTGCTGTGTGCGCCCACCGGCGCCGGGAAGACCGTCGCGGGCGAGTTCGCCGTGCACCTGGCCCTGTCCGAGGGCCGCAAGTGCTTCTACACCACGCCGATCAAGGCGCTGTCGAACCAGAAGTACGCCGACCTGGTCGCCCGCTACGGCGCGGACGCGGTCGGCCTGCTCACCGGCGACACCGCGGTGAACGGCGACGCCCAGGTGGTCGTGATGACCACCGAGGTGCTCCGCAACATGATCTACGCCGACTCGGACAAGGCGGCGAACCGGCGGCTGGACCACCTCGGCTACGTGGTGATGGACGAGATCCACTACCTGGCCGACCGGTTCCGCGGCGCGGTCTGGGAGGAGGTCATCCTCCAGCTGCCCGAGCACGTCGCGGTGGTGGGTCTCTCGGCCACGGTCAGCAACGCCGAGGAGTTCGGCGACTGGCTGGTCGAGGTCCGGGGCGACACCCGCGTCGTGGTCGACGAGCACCGCCCGGTGCCGCTGTGGCAGCACATGATGGTCGGCAACCGGCTGTTCGACATGTTCGGCGAGCGGCGCACCCCCGGCGGGCCCGGGGAGGTCGTCGTCGACCCGGAGCTGGTCCGCTACACCCGCGAGATGGCGCGGCGGGACTTCACGACCTCCCGCGCCGCGGACCGGGCGGGCGATCGCGGTCCGCGCGGGCGGGGCGGCCCGCAGCGCGGACGCACCCGGGGCGGGAAGACCGACTCCACGGCCGTCGTCGGGAGGGGGCCGCGCGGGGGCGGGCCGTCGCGCGGGGGGTTCCGGCCGCCGTCGCGGGTGCAGGTGATCGACCGGCTCGACCGCGAGGGGCTGCTGCCCGCGATCACGTTCGTCTTCTCCCGGGCCGGCTGCGACGCCGCCGTCGGGCAGTGCGTGCGGGCCGGGGTGCGCCTGACCGTGCCCGAGGAGGTCGACGAGATCCGCCGGATCGTCGAGAAGCACACCGGTGACCTGCCGCAGGCCGACCTGGGTGTGCTCGGGTACTGGGAGTGGCGCGAGGCGCTGGAACGCGGCGTCGCCGCCCACCACGCGGGGCTGCTGCCGGCGTTCAAGGAGACCGTCGAGGAGCTGTTCGTCGCCGGCCTGGTGCGCTGCGTGTTCGCCACCGAGACCCTGGCGCTGGGCATCAACATGCCCGCCCGCACCGTCGTGCTGGAGCGGCTGGTCAAGTACAACGGCGAGGCCCACGTCGACCTCACCCCCGGCGAGTACACCCAGCTCACCGGGCGCGCCGGGCGGCGCGGGATCGACGTCGAGGGCCACGCCGTCGTGCTCTGGACCCCCGGCATGGACCCGGAGCAGGTCGGCGGGCTGGCCTCCACCCGCACCTACCCGCTGCGCAGCTCGTTCCGGCCCGTCTACAACATGTCGGTCAACCTGGTCGGGCGCCTCGGCACCGACGCCGCCCGCGAGCTGCTGGAACGCTCCTTCGGGCAGTTCCAGGCCGACCGGTCGGTGGTCGGGCTGGCCCGGCGGATCGACCGCAACAACGAGGCCCTGGAGGGCTACCGGGAGGCGATGACCTGCCACCTCGGCGACTTCGCCGAGTACGCCGACCTGCGGCGGCGCATCTCCGACCGGGAGAAGTCGCTGCGTCGCCAGAACACCGTCGCCGCCCGGGACGAGGCCACGGAGTCGCTGCGCGAGCTGCGCCCCGGCGACGTGATCGCGGTGCCCTCGGGCAGGCGCGCCGGGATCGCCGTGGTGCTCGACCCGGGGATCGGGGCGGTGTCGGCCGCGGGCCGTGACCCCGAGGTCCGGCCGCTGGTGTGCACCGAGGACCGGTGGGCGGGGCGGCTGTCGGCCGCGGACTTCCCGGACGTGGTGGAGGTGCTGGGCCGGATCAAGCTGCCCAAGCGGGTGGAGCACCGCTCCCCGCAGGTCCGCCGGGACCTGGCCGCCTCGTTGCGCGCCTCCCGGCTGGGGGAGGGGCGCGCCGTCGGGCGTCGTCGCCGGCCCGGGGTGCAGGACGACCCGGAGCTGTCCACGCTGCGTCGGGCCCTGCGGGCGCACCCCTGCCACGGCTGCGACGACCGGGAGGCGCACGCCC
This sequence comes from Pseudonocardia sp. Ae717_Ps2, assembly GCF_001932475.1. Classification (NCBI taxonomy): domain Bacteria; kingdom Bacillati; phylum Actinomycetota; class Actinomycetes; order Pseudonocardiales; family Pseudonocardiaceae; genus Pseudonocardia; species Pseudonocardia sp. Ae717_Ps2. The sequence goes on along the minus strand of NZ_MCIS01000001.1, from coordinate 2,815,203 downwards.
GCTGGGCCGAGCGGCACGCCCGCCTGGAGCGGGAGACCGAGTCGCTGCGGCAGAAGGTGCGGGCCACGACGCACTCGCTGGCCCGGGCGTTCGACCGGATCCGGGCGCTGCTCGCCGAGCGCGGCTACCTCGTCCCGGCCGGGGAGACCGAGCCCGGCGAGGAGGAGATCACCCCGCACGGCCGGATCCTGGCCCGGCTGTGGGGCGAGTCGGACCTGCTGGCCGCCGAGTGCCTGCGGCACGGCGCGTGGGACGGCCTGGAACCCGAGGAGCTGGCGGCGGTCGTCTCGGCGCTGGTCTACGAGTCCCGTCGGGACGACGCCCCGATGCCGCGGCTGCCCCCCGGCCCGGTGTCCGAGGCGCTGGAGCGCACCGTGCGGCTGTGGGAGGAGCTCGACGCCGACCAGCGCCGGCACAAGGCCGAACGCACCCGGGCACCCGACCTGGCCTTCGCCTGGCCGATGCACCGGTGGGCCCGCGGGGAGTCCCTGGCGCAGGTCCTGGAGGCCGCCGAGCGGAACGGGCACGAGCTGTCCGCGGGTGACTTCGTACGCTGGACCCGGCAGGTCCTCGACCTGCTCGACCAGATCGCCGGGGTCGCCGGGCGGTCGAGCCCGGTCGGGAAGGCGGCCCACCGGGCCTCCGGTGCCGTCCGGCGCGGTGTGGTCGCGGCCGGTATGCAGTAGCGGTCACCGGCACACGGCACCAGCGCACGGCACGAACGGACGGCCACGAACAGCGGCCACGAGCACGGCCACAGGCAGCAGGAACGACGAGAGAGACGGGCGGACGAGTAGGCGATGAACAACCCGCAGGGACCGGACCGGCATCCCGAGGATGCCGCGGAGCGGACCGGGGAGATCCCCGCCTGGGGCACGCCACCGCCCGGCGGGTGGGGCGCGGACCCCGAGACCACCGGAGCCTGGTCCCCCGAGCGCGACGACCGTGACGGCTGGGCCACCCACGGCAGCACCGACGCGGGCTGGGACCCGGCCACGGCCCGCCGGGACGCCACCCACGACGCCGGCGGCGCGCCCGTGCAGGGCACCGGCGGCTGGGACGCCGTCCCGCCCGCCGGCGGGCGTCACAGCGGCGACACCGGCGGCTGGGCCGCCCACGCCGGATCGGCCCCCGGCGGCGACACCGGGGACCGGACCCGCGCCGAGCCGCTGTGGGGCGACGAGGCGGGCACCGGCACCGATACCGGCACCGACGGCGGGTGGGCCGTCCCGACCGGGCGCCGCGCCCGTCGCCGGGCCGCCGGGGCCGGAGCCCCCACCGACGCCGTGCCGGCGTCCTCGCCCGGGTCGCCCTGGGCCGACGCGCAGTCCACCGCGGCGGTCCCCGCCGACGGCGGGGCCGGTGCGGGCGGGTGGCAGAACCCCGGCCCCGGCGAGGACGAGCCCTGGGTGTCGCGGGACGCGGTCCGCTCCCCGTCGAGGACCCGGGTGTGGATCCTGGCCGGGATCGGCGCCGTGGTGGTGGCCGCGCTCGTCGTCGGTGCGCTGTTCTGGGCGGGCGTGCTCGGCAGCGACCGGCTCGACCGCACCGCGCTGCAGGCCGGGGTCACCCAGGTCCTCACCCGGGACTACGGCCTGCAGGTCGGTGCGATCGCCTGCCCGGAGGACGTCGAGGTGTCGGCCGGCACCCGGTTCACCTGCCAGGCCGTCGTCGACGGCGAACAGGTCGAGGTCCCCGTGGTCGTGACCAGCGACCAGGGCGACTACCAGGTCGGGCGGGTCTGACCGGGCCGCGGTGACGGCCGGCTAATCGGCTGGCGCGCGGGGCGCGCGGGCGCGAGGCTCGTCGGATGTGAGCACCGATGCCCCGTTCGCCCCGCACCCCGCCCCGCCGACGGTCGCCCCGCACACGGTCCGCACCCTGACCGACCCCGCCGACCGGCGGCGTGCGTTCGACCTGTTCCTGGGCACCCTGCACCACGGACCGATCACCGACGACGCGTGGGAGGCCCACGGCCAGGCCGCCGAAGAGCACTGGCTCGGCGTCACCGACCCCTCCGGCGCGATCGTCGGCTCCGCGTACTCCTTCCCGACCCGGCTGACCCTGCCCGGCGGGACCCGGATCCCCGCGGCCGCGGTCAGCGGCGTGGGGGTGCGACCCGACAGGACCCGCGCCGGGCGGCTGACCGCCCTCATGCGCGCCCAGCTGAGAGCGGCCCGCGACCGCGGCGACGTCGCCGCCGTGCTCCGCGCGTCGGAGGCCACCATCTACGGCCGCTACGGCTACGGCGTCGCCTCCCGCGGCGACCACGTCCGGGTCACGACGGGCGCCACGTGGCGCCCGGAGGCCCCGGCCGGGGGCGCGGTGCGGATGCTCGACCCCGACGAGGCGACCGCGCTGCTGCCCGACCTGCAGGAACGCCTCGCCGCGCACCGCCCGGGCGGGATGACCCGCTCCGCGCGCTGGTGGCGGCGGGTGCTGCGCCCCGCTGGCCCGTCCGCCGGGGAGTACAAGGGCGTGGCGGTGCACACCGGCACCGACGGCGTCGACGACGGGTTCGTGGTGTGGGGCGTCTCCGAGGGCGACCTGGCCACCGGCGCCACGGACGAGGTCCGCCTGCAGCAGCTCTGGGCCGCCGGGCCCGCCGCGACGGCCGGGCTGTGGCGGTTCCTGACCGGTCTCGACCTGGCCGGTGCGGTGATCGGCTGGGTACGCCCCCTCGACGAGGACCTCGACCTGATGCTGACCGACTCCCGGGCCCACCGGGTCACCGGGCGCGGCGACGACCTGTGGCTGCGCCTGCTCGACCCGGGCGCGGCGCTGAGTGCCCGCACCTGGGGGCCGGGCGACCCGGTCGTGCTGCGGGTGCACGACGCGTTCCTCGGCGACACCGGCACCTGGCGCCTCGCCGGCGGCGCCGCCGAGCCCGCCGCGGCCGCCGATCCGGACCTGGAGTGCACCGTCGACGCGCTGTCGGCGGCGTTCCTCGGCGACCGGTCGCCGTCGTCGCTGGTGGCGGCGGGGCGCTGGAGCGAGCGCACCCCCGGAGCGGCGGTCCGCGCGGACGCGCTGTTCGCGGTGCCCGGCCCGGCCCCGTGGTGTGGCACGTTCTTCTGAGCGCGGCGGGCGACCCGGATCCGGCAGCTCCTGCCCCCGCCGGCGACCCGATCCGTCCCGATCCGGCGCCACCGGCCCGGCGGCCGGGGCGGACGAACGGGGCGGGACGGACGGGGCGCTCAGGCCCGGCGGCGGGCGCGCACGACCGCGTCGTGCCCGGTCACCGTGCTCCCGTCGGGCAGCGTCACCGGCCGCGGACGGGCGTCGGCGACCAGCACCTCCCACCGGTCCGGGTCGAGAGCCCCGGCGAGCTCGTGCTCGTCGGGGAACATCTCCGGCTCGGGCGGGCGCGGGATCCCCGCGGCCAGGTCGCGCGGGTGGTGCAGCACCAGCAGCAGGGTCCCGCCGGGCGCGACGGCGTCGGCGAGCACGGCGTACAGCGGGCGGCGCACGTCCGGGGGCAGGTGCAGGAACTGGGCGGTGACCAGGTCGTAGACGCCCGCGGCGGGCGGGTCGGAGCGCAGGTCGGTCGCGGTGAGGGTGACCGCGTCGGTGACCCCGGCCCGTGCCACGGCGGCCCGGGCCCGCTCCAGCGCGACGGGGGAGACGTCGACGGCATCCACCCGCCATCCCCGCGCGGCGAGCCAGACCGCGTCGCCGCCCTCCCCGCAGCCGACGTCGAGGGCCCGCCCGGGCGGCAGGTCCGCGGCCTCGGCGACGAGGGCGGCGTTGGCGTCGCCGCTCCACAGCTGCGGGCGGGTGGCGTAGTGGGTGTCCCAGAACGCCGCGGACCAGCGGTCCTCGGTCACGGTGGCTCCTCGGGTGGGTGCAGAAGAGGGAGTGGGTGTGCGGGGTGCAGCGGTGCCGGCGGTGAGCCCGTGCGGGTCGCCGCCGACGAGCGCGGCGACCCGGCGCTCGGAGGCGGCACCGAACGGGTCCGTGGGGGAGGGCGTCATGGCACCAGCGTGCGCGCCACGACGCGGAGCTGGCAAAGCTCGTTGCCGAAGTGGCAAACTGCCCGGGTGGACGAGGCGATCGCGGACACCCTGGCCGGCGTCGGCCCCCGGCTGGCCGGGCTGCGCACCGCGCAGGGCATGACCCTGGCCGACCTATCGGAGGCCACCGGCATCTCGGTGAGCACGCTGTCACGGCTCGAGTCCGGCGGGCGCCGCCCGACCCTGGAGCTGCTGCTGCCGATCGCGGCCGCCCACCAGGTGCCGCTCGACGAGCTCGTCGCCGCCCCACCGGTCGGCGACCCGAGGGTCCGGCTGCGGCCGCGCCGGGCCAACGGGATGACCGTCGTGCCGCTGACCGAGCGGCCCGGTGGGCTGCAGGCGTTCAAGATGGTCATCCCGTTCCGCGGCGACGAGCCCGACCCGCGGGTGCACGAGGGCTACGAGTGGCTCTACGTCCTCGACGGCAGGCTGCGCCTGGTCCTCGGCGGGCACGACGTCGTGCTCGGCCCGGGGGAGGCCGCCGAGTTCGACACCCACGTCCCGCACTGGTTCGGCTCGGCCGACCGCGACCGCGCCGTCGAGCTGCTCAGCCTGTTCGGCCCGCAGGGCGAGAAGATCCACACCCGCGCGGCGCCCCGCGACCGCCGTCCCGGCAGCACCGACGACTGAGCCCCACCCGGGGAGAACGGCTCACTCGAAGAACGCGGGCACGTCCACCGGGCCGCCCGCCTCGGCGAACTCCGCCGCGACCGCCTCGCGCAGCGCCGCGTCGTGCAGCAGGTCGGCCACCACCGTCGCCAGCCCGGCGGCTCCGTCGAGGACCGCACGGTCCCCGGCCGCGCCCGCCGCGGCCTCGGCGAACCCGGTGGTGTGCAGTGCGGTGCCCGGCTCGGCGATCGCGATCATCGGGTGGATCGAGGGCACCCGCAGCGAGACGTTGCCCAGGTCGGTCGACCCGGTCTCGGACTCCGGCACCACCCCGCGCGGGTACACCGTGCGCCCCCGCCCGGCCTGGGCCACCGCCCAGCGCGCGGCGAGGGTCCGGTTGTGCCGGATCGGCAGGTACGGCGGGCGGGGGTCCCAGTCCAGGGTGTGACCGCAGCCGGTCATCGCCGCCGCCGCGACCACGATCGCCTCCACCCGGGCGGTCAGGTCCCGCAGCGTCTCCGGGTGCTGCGAGCGCAGGTAGTAGCGCGCCGCCGCCCGCTCCGGGACGACGTTGGGTGCCTGCCCGCCGTCGACGACGACACCGTGCACCCGGTCCCCGTCGGGGATGTGCTGGCGCAGCATCGCGATCCCCTGGTACCCCATGACGACCGCGTCGAGGGCGTTGCGGCCGCGGTGCGGCTGGGCCGAGGCGTGCGCGGCCACCCCGTGGTAGGTCACCTCGAGCTGCCGGCGCCCCAGGAACGGGTGGTCGGCGATGTCGTGGGCGAACGGATGCAGCATCACCGCGGCGTCGACGCCGTCGAAGGCGCCGTCGCGGGCCATCGTCTCCTTCCCGCCGCCGCCCTCCTCGGCCGGTGTGCCGAGCAGCACCACGGTGCCGCCCACCGGGTGCGCCGCGAGCACCCGCGCGAGCGCCAGGAACGCCCCCACCGCCGCCTCGCAGATCACGTTGTGCCCGCAGGCGTGCCCGATGCCGGGCAGCGCGTCGTACTCGGCGAGCACCGCGACCGTCGGGCCCTCCCCGGAGCCGAGGGTCGCCCGCAGCGCCGTGTCCAGCCCGTGCACGCCGACGGCCGCGTCGATCCCGTGCCCGGCCAGCAGCGCGGCCACCGCGGCGACGGAGCGGTGCTCGGAGAACGCGGTCTCGGGGTGGGCGTGCAGGTCGTGCGACAGCGCCAGCAGCTCGTCCCGCAGCCCGTCGACCGCGGACGCCGCCGCCTCGCGCACCGCGGCCGGGGCGCCGTCGTACGGAGAGGTGATCGGCTCGGCCGCAGCCGCGCGCACCGCGGTCTCCCGGGCCACCGCCTCGTCGTACGCCGACGACGGCGGGACCGGCAGGCAGTGGTCGTGGTCATGGTCGTGCTGGTCGTGGCGGGTCACGACGACGCCGCCGCGTCGAGGGCCTTGCGCAGCCGCCCCACCGAGGACTCCAGACCCCACCGCGCCGCCAGCTCGTCGAGCCGGTCCGGGTCGGCGAACGCCACCGGGAGCACGTCGTCGCGGCTGAGGTCCACCTCGGCGTCGGTCCGCACCCGCACCACCGGCTCGACGACGTCGAGGTAGTCCCGCGCCGCGGCCAGCTTCGCCCGCGGCCCGGCGCCGATCCGGGGGTCGCCGTCGCCGACGGCGGCCAGCAGCTCCGCCCACGAGCCGAACCGGCCCACCAGCGTCGCCGCGGTCTTCGCGCCGACCCCGGGCACGCCGGGCAGCCCGTCGGAGGGGTCCCCGCGCAGCATCGCCATCTCCGCGTAGGCGGCACCGGCCCGCTCCGGGGGCACCCCGAACTTCGCCGCGACGTCGTCCGGGCCCAGGTTCTCGGCCTTGTTCAGCCCGCGGCCGATGTAGAGCAGCCGCACCGGCGGGGCGTCGCGCACGATCTGCATGAGGTCCCGGTCCCCGGACACCCCCAGCACCGGGTCGACGGCCTCGCGGTGGGCCAGGGTCCCGATCACGTCGTCGGCCTCGCAGCCCGCGGCCCCGCCGGTCGCGATCCCGGCCGCCGCCAGGACCTCCATGATCAGCGGCACCTGCGGGGCGAGCGTGTCCGGCACCTCCTCGGCCACCCCGGCCGGGACCTCGTCCCCGGCCCGGCCCGCCTCCACCCGGTGCGCCTTGTACGACGGCAGCGCCGCCACCCGGAACGCCGGCCGCCAGTCCAGGTCCAGGCAGGCAACCAGCCGCGCCGGGCGGTGCTCGGTGACCAGCCGCGCGATCATGTCGGTGAACCCGCGGACCGCGTTCACCGGCGTCCCGTCCGGGGCGGTGACGCTCTCCGGGACGCCGAAGTAGGCACGGAAGTACATGCTCGCGGAGTCCAGCAGCATCAGCGGGCGCTCACTCATGCCGAGAGTCTGGCACCGTCGCCGTACCCGGGTGGGCGCCGGACCCGGCCGGACCGTGCAGAATGTGGTCGTGGAGAACAGCGGAACCACTACGAGCAGCGGACCTGCGGCGGCCGCCGCGGGAGACGAGGACTGGAGCGCCGAGCGCGCCCTCTTCGTGGCCGCCGAGCAGCGCGGCGGGCCCGCCGAGGCCGCCCTCGCCGAGACCGGTCCGCTCGCCCGCGAGTTCACCGCCCTCACCACCGCCCTGCTCGCCTCCGGCTCGGTCGCCGACGTCCTCGCCCGGATCGTCGCGGCGGTCCGCCGGGTCGTGCCCGGCGCGGACATGGTCAGCGTCACCCTCCGCGACGAGGACGGCCGCTTCCACACCCCCGTCGAGACCGACCCCGCCGCCTCGTCGATCGACGAGGCCCAGTACGCCAGTGGCCTCGGACCCTGTGTCGAGGCCGCCCGCGCGGACGGCCCCGCGCTGGCCTCCGCCGACGACCTCACCACCGAGACCCGCTGGACCGACTTCGCCCGTGCCGCCGTCGGGCACGGCTACCACTCGGTGCTGGCGGTCTCGCTCATCCCCAACGCCGAGCCGCCGCGGCTGCCCGGCGCGCTCAACGTCTACGCCACCGAGCGGCACGCGTTCACCCCCGAGGACCGCGACCGCCTCATGCTGCTCGCCACGCACGCGTCGCTGGCCCTGGCCACCTGCGTCGCCGTGTCCAGCTCCGCGCTCCAGGAGACCCAGCTGCGCCAGGCCATCGTCTCGCGCGACGTGATCGGCCAGGCCAAGGGCATCCTGATGGCGCGCCGCGGACTCACCGCCGACGAGGCCTTCGACGTGCTCCGCCGCACCTCCCAGGACCTGAACGTCAAGCTCGTCGAGCTCGCCGGGACCGTCACCGCGCACCCGACCGCCCTCGACACCGACTGACCCGCCGACCGGCTCCGCGGGCGTCCGGTCACGCAGCGCGTCCGGCCGCGCTCCGGCCGCCGCCCGGTCCACGCCGCGGTGCTCCGGGTGGCGGTCGTGTACCCCCCGTGCCCGCCTACGCTCACGGTCATGACCGATGCCGTCCCCACCGAGCTGTTCGCCGACCGGCTGCGCCGTGCCGGCGAGCACGCCGCCGAGCAGGGCTCCGACGTGCTGTTCCTGACCCCGGGAACCGACCTGCGCTACCTGACCGGGTTCGACGGGTCCTCGCACGAGCGCCTCACCTGTCTGATCGTCCCGGCCGCCGGGCACCGGGCGCCGCCCGCGCTCGTCGTCCCGTCGTTGGAGGCGCCGGGGTTCGCGGATGTGCCGCTGGAGGCCCTCGGCATCGACCTGGTCACCTGGACCGACGGGGAGGACCCGTACCTGCTGGTCAGTGACCTCGCCGGCGGTCCCACCCGGATGTCGGTCGACGACGACATGCCCGCCCGCCACGTCCTCGGCCTGCGTCACGCCTTCCCCGACGTCCCGCAGTACCTCGGCGGCACCGTGCTGCGCGAGCTGCGCATGCGCAAGGACCCGGCCGAGATCGATCGCCTGCGCGAGGCCGGCGCCGCCATCGACCGGGTGCACCGGCGGATGGGCGAGTTCCTGCGCCCCGGCCGCACCGAGGCCGAGGTCGGCGCGGACATCTCCGCCGCGATCGTCGCCGAGGGCCACACCGAGGCCGCGTTCGTCATCGTCGGATCCGGACCCAACGGCGCCAGCCCGCACCACGACGTCTCCGACCGCGTGATCGAGCCCGGCGACGTCGTCGTCATCGACATCGGTGGTCCGCTCCCCGGCGGCTACAACTCCGACTGCACCCGCACCTACGCCGTCGGCGGCGAGCCCGGCGCGGAGGTCAAGGAGACCTACGCGGTGCTGCAGGAGGCCCAGGAGCGCGCCGTCGCCGCGGTCCGGCCCGGCGCCACCGCGGCCGACATCGACCGCGCCGCCCGCGAGCACATCGCCGCCGCCGGGCACGGTGAGCACTTCATCCACCGCACCGGGCACGGCATCGGGCTCGACGTGCACGAGGAGCCCTACATCGTCGACGGCAACGACCTCGTCCTCGCCGAGGGCATGACCTTCTCCGTCGAGCCCGGCATCTACCAGGCCGGCAGGTGGGGCGCCCGGATCGAGGACATCGTCGTCGTCACCGCCGACGGCGTGGAGCGGCTCAACACCACCGCCCGCGACCTCGTCGTCCTGTAGCGCCGTCCTGTAGCGCCGCCTCTGCAGGGTCTCCGGGTGCGTTCGGGGTCACCGTCGGGGTGTTCCCCGAGCGCGCCGGGGCCCGGTGGTGCCAAGGTGGGGGAGGTCCGATCCGCACCACCAAGGAGCACCCGTGAACATGCCCGTGTCCCAGCGCCTCGTCCGTCCCCGCAACGGGAATGTGATCGCCGGGGTGTGCGCCGGGCTGGCCGACCGCTTCGGGTTGGGCCGCAACACCGTGCGGTTCCTGTTCGTGTTGTCCTGCCTGCTGCCCGGCCCGCAGTTCGTCATCTACCTCGCGCTCTGGCTGATCATGCCGAAGAGCACGGTCTGACCAGCGCCGATCGAGGGCTGACCGAGCTCTGACCGAGCGCTGTGAGCGCCGTCGCGGGACCCGGTGTGGACCCGCGACGGCGGCCCTGCCATCATCTCCCGCGTGATCGACCCGACGACCGCCACCGCCGCCGCGCGCCCCGTGCGTGCCGCCGCGTGTCGCTGTCGTCGGGGTCCGTCCCCGCGCGGCTGACACCGCCGTCCCGGCTCACCGTCCGTGGACCGCTCCCGCCGCCCGGGTACCGACCCGCTCCGGACCGACGTCCGTACCGGCCACCCCGGCCCCGCACGCGAAGCGATCACCAGGTGCACACCCTCTCCGGCCAGACCGTCCTGGCCCTCCACGCCCACCCCGACGACGAGTCGATCTTCACCGGCCTGACCCTGCGCCGCCTCTCCGACGCCGGCGCCCGCGTCGTGCTCGTCATGGCCACCGGCGGTGACCTCGGCGGCTCCCGGCTCCCGCTGGAGCCCGGCGAGACCGTTCCCGAACGCCGCCGCCGCGAGCTCGCCGACGCCGCAGCGCTGCTCGGCGTGCACCGGCTGGTGCTGCTCGGGCACCGCGACTCCGGCCTGCCCGGTGGCGAGGGCCTGCGCCACCCGCAGGCACTCGCCGGTGCCGACCCGGTCGCGCTCGGCCGCGCCGTCGCCGAGATCGTCGACGCCGAGGGCGCCGGCACCGTCCTGCACGACGACGACGCCGGCATCTACGGCCACCCCGACCACCGCGCCGCACACGCCGCGGGCGCCATCGCCTGCTCGCTCACCGGTGCCCACGGCTACCGGATGACCGTCGACCGCGAGCACCTGGCGCTGGCCGCGCGCGACCGGCACCTCGTCCACGGCGCCGCGCACGCCGCGGGCGTCGGCTACGGCCGGGTCACCGCGGAGATCGCCGTCGCCGTCGGGGGCGGGCCTGCCGAGCTCGCCGTCAAGCGGGCCGCGATGCTCGCCCACGCCAGCCAGATCGCGCCCGGCTCGGTCGACGAGGAGAGCTTCGCCGCCACCTACGGCTACGAGTGGTTCCTCCCCGGGGAGAACACCGGCGGCCGGGTCGGCGGCGGGGTCCTGGAGGCGCTCGGCAACGCCCACCTGCTCGCCGGGACCCGCTGACCGCCGCCCCCGTCCCTGCCCCGGCACCGACCGCGTCCGGGCCCGGGTGCGATCCCCTGTCCGGTTCCGTGGCAGAAGCCACCGCGTCGGGCGATCGCACCGCTCCACTACGCTGTCCGCACGACCGCGCTCGGCCACAGCACGACGAGCGGTGACCGAACAGGTGCGGTCCGTACGGGTAGGGTCGTCCGGTCGACACCGATCGGGCGGGGGAGAGGACGAGCATGGTCGAACCGCCGGGCCCGGTCCTGGTCGTGGTTCCCACCTACGACGAGCGGGAGAACCTCGGTCCCGCCGTCGCGCGGCTGCACGCCACGCTGCCCGACGCCGACGTCCTCGTCGTCGACGACGCCAGCCCCGACGGCACCGGCGAGCTCGCCGACTCCCTCGCCGCCGCCGACGAGCGGATCAGCGTCCTGCACCGCTCCGGCAAGGACGGCCTCGGCGCCGCCTACCTCGACGGCTTCCGGCACGCGCTGACCGGCGAGCACCAGGTGGTCGTCGAGATGGACGCCGACGGCTCGCACGCCCCCGAGGACCTCCCCGCGCTGCTCGCGGCGCTGGCCGACGCCGACGTCGTCCTGGGTTCCCGTTACGTGCCCGGCGGGCGCGTCGTGAACTGGCCCTGGCACCGCGAGGTCCTCTCCCGCGGCGGCAACCTCTACTCCCGCCTCGCGCTCGGTGTCCCGCTGCGGGACATCACCGGCGGCTACCGGGTCTACCGGCGCACGGTGCTCGAGCAGCTGCAGCTGGACTCGGTCGCCTCGCAGGGCTACTGCTTCCAGGTCGACATGGCCTGGCGGGCGCTGCAGGCCGGATTCCGGGTCCGCGAGGTCCCGATCACCTTCACCGAGCGTGAGCGCGGCGCCTCCAAGATGAGCGGCGGCATCGTCGCCGAGGCGCTGTGGCGGGTCACCTGCTGGGGGCTGTCGCACCGGCTCGGCCGCGACATCCCCCAGCACCCCGCGGGCCCGGTCACCGAGGGCGCCACACACGGCTGAGCCGCGCGCGGCGCCCCGGTGCGCCGTCAGGCGCGCGCTGCCGGCAGCGCCGCCAGCTCCGGCACCAGGTCGTCGAGACCCAGAGTGCCCTGCGCGAGCGCGGCGGCGTGCCACGCGGCCAGGTCGAACTCCTCGCCGCGCGCGGCGTGCGCGGCCCGCGCCCGCTCCCGCCCGGTCAGCCAGGCCCGCTCACCGAGCTTGTAGCCGATCGCCTGGGCCGGACCGCCGAGGTAGCGCAGCAGCTCCGAGTCGGCCATCGCGTCCCCGCCGCCGACGTGCCGGCCGAAGAACTCCCGTCCCAGCTCCGGGGTCCACCGCAGACCGGGCCCGACCGGGGAGTCGTCGGGGATCGGCAGCGACAGGTGCATCCCCAGGTCGATCACCACGCGCACCGCGCGCAGCATCTGCGCGTTGAGGTAGCCCAGCCGCGAGCCCGGGTCGGTGTGGTGGCCCAGCTCGTCCATCAGCAGCTCGGCGTAGAGCGCCCAGCCCTCCACGTCCGCGCTCACCGCGCCCACCAGCGACGTCTGGAACGTCGACAGCTCCCGGCTGCGCACCGCCCACGACGCCAGCTGCAGGTGGTGACCCGGGACGCCCTCGTGGTACCAGGTGCTGATCAGGTCCCACAGCGGGTAGCGGTCGTCCTCGCTCCGGGGCAGCCAGGTGCGGCCCGGACGGGAGAAGTCCAGCGCCGGCGGTGTGTAGTACGGCGCCGTCGCACTCCCCGCGGGCGCCAGCCGTGACTCGACCTCCCGCAGCCGGCCGGACAGGTCGAAGTGGACGCCGTCGAGCTCCGCGATCGTCTCGTCCATGATCTTCTGCAGGTGCGCCCGGGCGGCCTCCCCACCGACGACGACCCCGGTCGTGCCCCCGTCGGTCTCCAGGAGCTCCATCGCCTCGCGCACGCTGCCGCCGGGCACGATCCGCGCGGCCTCGACGGCCATCTCCGCGCGGATCCGGTGGAACTCCGACCAGCCCCACTCGTAGGCCTCGGTGGTGTCGATGTCGGCGCCGTTCCAGAACCGGTTCGCGATCCGGTACCGGTCGGGGCCCACGCCGTCCGGGGTCCCCGCGGCGGCGGGCAGGTACTCCGCGGCCAGCCAGTCCCGCAGCTCGCCCAGCGCGGTCGTCGCCTCCTGGGCGCCGCGGTCCAGGTCGGCGCGCACGGCGTCACCGACGGAGGCCTCCGCGGCGAACGCGGCGAACCAGCCGCGGCCGCCCGCGTCGCGGTTCCAGGCGTCGATCTGCTCGGTCACCCGCACGACCTGGCGCGGCGCGGCGAACAGCCCGCGACGGCATCCCTCCGCCAGCGACGCCCGGTACCCGGCGAGTGCCTCGGGGACCCGGGTCATCCGCGCGGCGACGGTGGCCCAGTCCTCGTCGCCGTCGACGGGCATGAGGGTGAACGCGGTCCGCAGGGTCGCCAGCGGGCCGAAGAGCTCCTGCACCGCGCGCAGGGGCTCCCCGGAGGTCAGGTGGTCGAGCTGGGCGCCGAGACGCTCGCCCAGCAGCCGCGCGCAGCGACGCTCGTCGGGGTCGGCCGGCTCCCGTGCGCCCGTGGTGGCGTCCAGCCGGTCCAGGGTCTCCCGGCAGACGGCGACGAGCGCGGCGGTGCCGTCGGGGGACAGGTCGGGCAGCTCGTCCTGCCGCGCGGTACCGCCGAGCTCACCGGCGAGGATCGGGTCGAGCTCGGTGAGGCGCCGGACGTGGTCGTCGGCGAGGTCCCGGACCGCCCGGCTGGGGCGTGCGGTGCGGTGGGTCCCGGTCTGCGTGTCGTTCATCGCCGGTCATCATGCCCGGACGCCATGGAGCCCGGACCCCCTGAGGGGTCCGGGCTCCATGATCACCGCGGTCACCGGGCGGTGGTCCGGTATGTGCCTGTGGCGCGGCCGGGATCAGGCGATCTCGGCGCGCCGCTCGCGCAGCAGCTCCAGGCGCTCGTCGAGCAGCTCCTCGAGCTCGGCGATCGACCGGCGCTCGAGCAGCATGTCCCAGTGCGTACGCGGCGGCTTCTGCTTCTTCTGCTCCGGCTCGGTCCCGTCCACCCGACGACCGACGCCGCCCTGCGGGGACTCCCACGTCGCGGGAGCCTCGGCGTCGTTCGCGAACGGCACCTGGAACTCGTAGCCGGACTCGGACACATAACGGACCATCTGCCGCGGCGCCAGGTCGTGGTTGCGGTCCGTCTCGTAGCTGACAGCCCCGAGCCGGCTGCCACGCAGAACGCGGTCGGCCATGCGTCACCCTCCTGTAGCGCGATGTCGAGGGAGCACCTCGACGGTTACGTCTCCGCCACCGGGTGTAACGTGCGTAGAGCTAGGATATTCCGGCGGCAGGGCAGAACGGACCGCTCGAGTTACCTCGCGGTAACCCGCTCTGCGCCCGATTGACCAGTGTTCCCTATCGCCGCCATCTACACACTCTGATGTGACGTGTCAGCCATGTGTGATGGTGCTCACGTCGACGTCGACGAGTGTTCACACGGCGGACCGGACCGGTGCACGGTCGGGGGAGCGCACCGGCAGCAGCGCGACCAGTCCCGCCGCCAGGACCAGCACGATCCCGACCGTCCCGGCCCGGTCGGAGCCGAACGCGTAGGTGAACACCCCGATCAGCGCCGGCGCCAGGAACGACACCGCGCGCCCGGTCGTCGCGTACAGGCCGAACAGCTGGCCCTCCTGCCGCGCCGGGCTGACCCGCAGCAGGTACGACCGCGACGACGCCTGCGCCGGCCCCACGAACAGCCCCAGCACCAGCCCGAAGATCCAGAACATGGTCGGACCGGACACGAACAGCAGGACCACGCCCACCGCGACGCTGCCGGCCAGCGACCCCACGACCACGGCCTTGGGCCCCAGCCGGCCGCCCACCACGCAGCCCAGCGCCGCGACCACGTTGATCGCCACGCCGAAGATCAGCACCTGTCCCGGCTCCAGGCCGTACACGGTGACGGCGAGGACCCCGCCGAAGGCGAACACCGCGTTGAGGCCGTCCCGGTACAGCGCGCTCGCCCCGAGGAAGTACACGGTGTGCGGGCTCGTCCGGTACAGCTCGCGCAGGTCGGCCACGAGCCTGCGGTACGAGCCGACGACGCCCAGCTTCGGCGCGTCCGGCGTCGCCGGCGGTGTCTCGGGCAGCAGGAGGAACATCGGCGCGGCGAACACCGCGAACCACACCGCCGCCACCAGCACCGCGATCCGCACGTCGAGGCCGTCGGTGGTGGGGACACCGAGCAGCCCGCCGTCGCCGGACAGCAGGAACACGTACACCGCGAGCAGCAGCACGATCCCGCCGATGTAGCCCAGCGACCAGCCGAATCCCGACACCCGCCCGACCGTCGCCGGCGTCGACACCTGCGCCATCAGCGCGTAGTAGGACACGTACGCCAGCTCGACGAAGATCGACGCCAGGGCCAGCAGCAGCAGACCCAGCCACAGGTAGGACCAGTCGTCGCGGACGGCGAACATCCCGGCCATGCAGAGCACGACCAGTGCCGTCCACAACCCGGTCGCGCGCACCCGCCGGCCCGTCCGGTCCGCGCTCTGCCCGATCACCGGCGCCATCAGTGCGATCAGCACCCCGGCCGCGGCCGTCGACCAGGCCAGCCAGCTGTTCGCGCTGACCGTGCCGGGCAGGTCCGCCCCGACCGCGTCGGTCAGGTACACCGAGAACACGAAGGTCAGCGCGATGTGCTGGAACCCCGACGAACCCCAGTCCCACAGCCCCCAGGCCCACACCCGGGATCGGCGGGGCGGGGCCGGCTCTGCGGTCGGGACGGTCGAGGCGGTCACGGCGCGAGCGTATCGACGCCCGCGGGACCCGGCCTCCGATCATCTACGCAGACGCCCACCCCGGTCAGCTCCCGACGACGTCGAGCAGCCGGTCCGGCCGGTCGGACAGCAGCCCGTCCACCCCGAGGGCCAGCAGCCGTCGCATCTCATCGGGCTCGTCCACCGTCCACACGTGCACCTCGTGCCCGGCCCGGTGCGCCGCCTCGACGAACCGCCGGTCCGAGGCCACCGGGATCGGCCCGAACGCCGGTGGCACCTGCGCGAACACCCCCGCCGGCGACGGCAGCAGCCGGCCGGGGACACCCCACGCGCGGGCCCGCAGCGCGACCACCTCGGCCTGCCCCATCGACGTGCACAGCCGCGCCCCGGCCAGCGTCCGGGCGACGTTGAGCCACCGGGCGGAGAACGAGCCCAGGCACACCCGGTCCCAGGCGTCGGCGGCGTCGAGCACCGCCAGCGTCGGCGCGACGACCTCGGCCGACTTCAGCTCGATCGTCACCCGCACCCCGGGCAGCGCGGCGAGCACCCCGGCCAGCCGGGGCAGCGGCTCGGTGCGCTGTGCCCCGGTGACCCGCACGGTGTCGAGCTCCGCTGCGGGGCGCGCGTCGATCCGGCCGGTGCCGTCGGTGGTGCGGTCCAGCGTCGGGTCGTGGTGCACGAACGGCACCCCGTCGGCACTGGCGTGCACGTCCATCTCGACGTAGCGCAGACCGTGGTCGGCGGCGGCGGTGAACGCGGCGACGGTGTTCTCGCAACCTGCGAGCTCCCCGACGTGCCAACCGCGGTGGGCGTAGGCGCGCGGGTGCGGACCGTCGAGGTACGGGTGGTGCACGGCGGTCAGCCTGGCACCTGCCCGATCACCCCACCACGGGGGAGCACGAAACCCTGGGTGTCGATCAGGGGACGCATCAGGTCCCCGTGGGTGTCCAGCCGTGCGGGGAGGTCGTCGAGGGTGAACACCAGGTCGGCGGGCTCGCGACAGCCCTCGACCTCGGCCCAGGTGAGCGGGGTCGCCACCGTGGGGCGCTCGCGCCCGCGCAGCGAGTAGGAGGCGATCGTGGTCTTGGCGGTGGCGTTCTGGCTCCAGTCGACGAAGATCTTCCCGCGGCGACGCGCGCGGGTCATCACTGCGATCACCTCCCGCCGGTGCTCCAGCGCCAGCCGCTCGGCCACCTCACGGGCGAACCCGCTGGTCCGTTCCGGGTCGGTGACCCGCACCGGCAGGTAGAGCTGCATCCCCTTCCCGCCCGACGTCGACGGGTACACCGGCAGACCGTGATCGTCGAGCAGGTCCCGCAGCCACAGCGCCACCCGGGCGCAGTCCACGATCGTCGTGCCCTCGCCCGGGTCCAGGTCGAACACCACCCGGTCCGGCGGCCGACGCCCGTCGCGCGGGCCGAGCCGCCACTGCGGCACGTGCAGTTCCAGCGCCGCGAGGTTCGCCGCCCAGGCCAGCCCCTCGGCGTCGGAGAGCACCGCGAAGTCGGCGGACTCCGACCGGCCGCCGGGCGTCCCCACGCGGGCGGTGCGCAGCCAGTCCGGGGCGTGCCGGGCCACGTTCTTCTCGAAGAACGACTGCCCCTCCACCCCGTCCGGCCAGCGCTTCAGCGTTGCCGGCCGGGCCTCGATGTGCGGCACCATCACCTCGGCGACGGCCAGGTAGTGCCCCAGCACGTCGGCCTTGGTCGTGCCGGTGGCGGGGTAGAGCACCTTGTCCGGGTTGGACAGCGCCGCCCGCCCGTACCCCGCGCGCTGTGCAGACCCGCGCTGTGCAGACCCGCGCCGGGCCGCCTTCCGGCTCGCGCCGTCCACCAGGACCTCCCGCCAGTCGTCGCCCGCGCCCTCGGGGTACCCGGAACCGGCCCGGACGGCGACCACCCCGGGCAGCCCCTGGTCCCGCACCGCGTCGAGCAGCCGGGCACCCGCGTTCGGGTACGACGGCACCGCGCGCCGGTGCGGCCCGTCCAGCGGCAGCTCCTCCAGCAGTGCCCTCCGCTGCTCGACCGGCAGGGCCCGGACGTCGCGGCCACCGGTGTGCAGCACGTCGGCGACCCACAGCTCGCCCCGGTCGGTCAGCTCGGCGTCGAGCAGGTGCCCACCGGCGCCCAGCGCGGGCCCCAGGCCCCGCAGCGCGCCCGGCGGGTCGAACGCCTCCCCGGGGCGGCCCTCGGCGTCCACCGGGCGCAGGGTGAGCCGGCCGCCGTCGGACCGCACCAGCACCCGCCGGCCACCGAAGACCGGGCGGACCGTCCAATCGTCCCCGGTGGGCAGGCGGTCGGCGGACCGGGGGACGGCCAGGACGACGTCGTGGGGGAGCGGGTCGCCGCCGGCGCCCATGCCGTCGGGCTGGTCCCGGGTGCGACGCAGCAGCCAGCCGTCCTTCCGGCCGCCGGAACTCCGGTGCAGCAGCACGAACCGGCCGCGGACCCGCTCGCCGTGCAGGACGAACGCGATCTCGCGGTCGTCCCACTTCTCGGTGTCGTAGCGACCGTGGTCCCAGATCGCCATCCTGCCGCCGCCGTACTCGCCGCGCGGGATCTCCCCGGAGAACTCCAGGTACTCCAGGGGGTGGTCCTCGGTGCGCACCGCCATCCGGACGGTCTCGGAGTCCTCCGGCAGCCCCTTGGGCACCGCCCACGACGCCAGGACACCGTCACGTTCGAGCCGCAGGTCCCAGTGCAGCGCCGTCGCGTGGTGCTCCTGGACGACGAACCGGTTGCCCACGGCGCCCGGCGGGCCGGCGTCGTGCTCGGGCACCGGCTCCGGCGTGCGCCGCGGGTCGCGCCGGCGGCGGTACTCGTCCAGGGGCACGACGGCAGCGTAGTGACCGGCACCGACACCGGCCGGGTTCTTGTTATGACAGTTCCGGTGACGGCGGGACGGCTCGACGTGCGGGGAGTGGCGGTCGAAGATATGTTCGACCCATGACCAACGACCACAGCACCGACGCCGTCGACCCCGGTGCGGCCGAGAAGGACCCCGCCGACTGGACGACCGGCGACGAGCCGATGACCGGCCCGCAGCGGTCGTACCTGGAGACGCTGCTGCAGCAGGCCGGGCAGGACGCCCCGGACGACCTCGACGGGCTCACCAAGGCCGAGGCGTCGAAGCGGATCGACGAGCTGCAGGACGTCACCGGCCGCGGGAACTGACACCGTCCGCTCAGGGCGCGACGAGCTCCACCTCGAAGCCCTCGGCGTTCTCCAGGAACAGCGCGGTGTGGTCCGGGCCGCCGGCGTGCGGGTAGGTCTCGCCGAACAGCTCGGACCACCCGTGCGCTGCGCAGTCCGCCCGCAGCGCGTCGAGCCGGGCACGACCGGGCACGGTCAGGGCCAGATGGTTCAGGCCCGGCCGCATGCGGTCGTGCACGCCGTGGACGGCGGGCGACTGCTCCAGGACGACGTACACGCCCGACGGATGGGTCCAGATCCGTCCGTGGTCCCAGTCGTCGCCACGCAGGGTCCAGCCGAGCCCGGTGAGGAGCCAGTGGAACGACGGCGCCGTCCCGGCGAGGTCTCGGGTCCAGAGTTCGAGATGATGGATGGCGGCAGTCACCGGGACATCTTAGTGCTGAGCCGATAATGCACGTTATGACAGTTCGAGTGCTGCGAGGAGGGGCTGCGGATCCACCCCGGCGCCCCGTCGCCCGATCTGCTAGGACTGCCATGGCACCGGCGAGCGCGCCCAGTTCAGGCAGGCGTTCGTGGGTGGCGTCGGCACGGCCGCCCTGGTGTCCAGCCGGTGCCCGGCGTGCCATGGGACCGGGAAGGCGGGCGCGTGATGCTCTCGGAGTGGTGGATCGTCGCCGCGGCAGTGGTCGGCGTCGTTGCCGTGCTGTCGATCGGCGAGTTGATCATTCGCAGGCGGCGACAGGCGCGGGTGGCGGGTCTCCAGGCGAGGGTCGACCGCCTTCGCGAGGAGCTGGCCGAGGCCGTGGAGAAGGTCGAGGACGACGCGCAGCAGCAGACGCCCGACGCCCGGAAAGCGATGGGCGGCGAGTAGAACGAAGCGGCCCCCGCCCGGGAAGGCGGATTCAAGAGGTCGCTGCAACACCGCTGGCGGGTCAGGCGGACAGCAGTTGACGCAGACGCTCGGCTGGAGTTTCCAGCCGAGCGTTGTGCGTGGGGCGCCCTCCTTCTCGAGCACGCACCGTATCTAGTCAGTTCTGATGAGTTACATCGGACGAAGCAATCTTCTCACCCGTACGGGCGACATACGTGACAGTGAGGGCGGCCCCAGGCCCTCCGGTCACGCCTCCACCAGGTGATGCGTGGCCCCGCGCCCCTGGAAAGGCACCACATTCCGTGATCCTGCACGACCCGACCGAGCGCCTCATCCCCCATGCTCCCGAGACCGGGGTGACCTGCGCCGAGGTCATCCCGCACGTTCTCCCCGAGCAGCGTGTTGCGGAACTCGACCCGCCGACTGCGCGGCTCGACCTCCCCACGATCCAGCTCACGTCGCGTCGCCCGAAGGCGCCCGTGCAGCCCGACGAGGTCGTCGTCGCCCCACGCCGCGGGCTCGTGCTGACCCTGTTCCTCGTCATCCTCGCGGCCGCCGCCGCGTGGCTCTGGTGGCGCGGTGTCCCGTCGTGGTCCTACTACGGCGCCGCCGTCGGTGTGCTGCTCGGCGGCAAGCTGGTGCTGTCGCTGCTGCGCCCGCCACGCTGGACGCCGGCGCCCGACACCACCCGGGTCTGCGTGGTCGTCCCGATCTACAACGAGGACCCCGCCATCGTCGCGCGGTCGCTCGCATCGATCGAGGCCCAGACCCACCAGCCGACCTACGTCCGGATCATCGACGACGGCTCCCCCGACCGGTCCGCCTACGACTACGCCGTCGAGTGGGCGTCGACCCGCCCGTGGGCGAAGGTGATCTACCAGGAGAACGCGGGGAAGCGCGAGGCGATGGGCCGTGCGTTCCGCGAGCTCGTCGACGACGTCGACGTGTTCGTGTGCGTGGACTCCGACACCGTGCTGGAGCCGTCCGCGATCCGCGAGGGACTGGCCCCGTTCTCCGACCCGCGCACCGCCGCGGTCACCGGCACCGTGGTCGCCCTCAACCAGGACAAGGGCCTGCTCCCGCAGCTCCTGGACCTGCGGTACGTCAACGCCTTCCTGTACGAGCGGGCCGCCTACTCCCGCCTCGGGTCGGTGCTGTGCGTGTGCGGCAGCCTGGCGTTCTGGCGGGCCGACATCGTGAAGCAGCGCACCGACGAGTTCCTCGGGCAGCAGTTCCTCGGCGAGACCTGCTCCTACGGCGACGATCGGCACCTCACCAACTTGTCCCTGCTGCACGGCCGGGTCGTCATCGCGCACCGCGCCGTCGCCCGCACCGCCGTCCCCGAGAAGGGCGGCCACCTCATCCGGCAGCAGGTCCGGTGGGGCCGCAGCTTCTTCCGCGAGAGCCTGTTCGCGCTGACGAACCTGCGCCCGAAGCGGGCCGCGTGGTGGCTGACGCTGCTGGAGACCGTGTCCTGGGTGGGGTTCACCGCGGGCCTGGTGCTCGCGCTGTTCATCCTCCCGGCGATGACCGGTGAGGCCCACTGGATCGACTACCTCGTGTGGGTCGTCCTCGCCGGGTACGCCCGCTCGGTGCACATGTTCTCGGTGCGGCGCGCCGGCCGCCCCTGGTGGGTGCAGACCGGGGTGTTCCTCATGGCCCCGCTCTACGGGATGATCCACGTCCTCGCGCTGCTCCCCCTGCGGCTCTGGTCGCTGGCCACACTGCGCTCCACCTCGTGGGGCACCCGCGCCAAGGGCGTCGGGGTCGCCGCCGCCACGAGCTGGCGGGGGCACGCCTGCCCCGCATGACCTCCGAGGGCCTGCCATCCCGCGTCGTCGACCGCGAGCACCGCCGATGGATGCTGACGTTCGAGCGGCTCGGCGGGCCCCTCGTCTGCAAGGACGCCTCGAACGTCCGGGCATCCCGGCATCTCGCCCCCCCGCTCCCCCGGCCCCGATACCCCCGCGCCCCACCCGGCGTCCTAGGTTGGACACGTGAAGGTCCTGCTGCTGGAAAACATCCACCCCGGCGCCGCCGAGGCGTTCCGACGCGACGGCTTCGAGGTCGAGACCCGACCCGGGTCGCTCAGCGGCGACGAACTGCGCGAGGCGCTCGACGGTGTGCAGCTGCTCGGCATCCGCTCCAACACCACGATCACCGCCGAGGTGCTCGACGCCGCGAAGGATCTGCTCGCCGTCGGCTGCTTCTGCATCGGCACCAACCAGGTCGACCTCACCGCGGCCGCCGAGCGCGGCATCGCGGTGTTCAACGCGCCGTACTCCAACACGCGCAGCGTCGTCGAGCTGGTCATCGGCGAGATCGTCGTCCTGGCGCGACGGTTGACCGAGAAGACCCAGCGGATGCACGAGGGCGTCTGGGACAAGTCGGCCAAGGGCGCCCACGAGATCCGCGGCCGCACCCTGGGCATCGTCGGGTACGGCAACATCGGCACCCAGCTGTCCAACATGGCCGAGGCCATCGGCCTGCAGGTCGTGTTCTACGACACCGCCGACCGGCTCGCCCACGGCAACGCCCGGCGGATGCCGAGCCTGGACGCCCTGCTGGCCGAGTCCGACGTCGTCTCCATCCACGTCGACGGCCGCCCCGGCAACGCAGGTCTGTTCGGCGCCGAGCAGTTCGCCCGGATGAAGCCCCGCTCGATGTTCATCAACGCCTCGCGCGGCATGGTCATCGACGAGCTGGCGCTGCGGGAGAACATCCTGTCCGGGCACATCGCCGGAGCCGCCGTCGACGTGTTCCCGGTCGAGCCCAAGGCCCAGGGTGACCAGTTCGACTCGCCGCTGCGCGGCCTGGACAACGTGATCCTGACCCCGCACATCGGCGGATCCACCCAGGAGGCGCAGGAGGGCATCGGGGCGTTCGTCTCGCGCAAGCTGCTCGACTTCGTGCAGCTGGGCGCCACTCCCCTGTCGGTCAACCTGCCCAATGTCAGCGCCCCGAACCCGCCCGGGGTGTTCCGGACCGCCTACCTGCACACGAGCACCCCTGGCGTGCTCGCCGACATCAACCGGCTGCTGGCCGACGCCGGCGTCAACGTCGTCGGGCAGGCGTTGTCCACCGGCGGCGACCTCGGCTACGTGCTGACCGACACCGACCAGGTCCTGCCCGAGGACGTGCTGTCGGCGCTCCGCCGGGCCGCGCAGACCGTCTGGCTGCGCTCCTTCCGGCTCTGAGACTCACGCACAGGCGTTCGCGCCGTACTCCTCGACGTCGGAGGGGTGCATCGGACCGTGCACCCCGTGGAAGACGACGAACTCGACGCCGGTCGGGCGGTGGAACAACCCGCCCGTCCGGCGTCGGTACACCAGCGGAGCGCAGCGGTACCCGAACACGGCCCGTGCCCAGCCTTCGGCCTCGCCGCGCGCCAGCGGCTCCGACCCGGTGACGGCGAGCTCCCAGATCCCCACACCGGTCGCCGGGGAGCTCGTGTCCGGCGCGGTCGAGGCCACCAGCGTCAGCTCGCCAGCCCCCCGCATCGCCGGGACGACGGTCCGCACGCGGTGCCAGTCGGGCACCGGCTGCGGGTAGGGGTAGGCCAGCAGTCCCGCGCGCAGCGCGGTGACCGGTCCCCCGTGTCGTTCGTGGATCAGCTGTGCCAGATCCACCGAACGCTTGCGGCGCAGGTCGGCGTTGACCAGACGCGCTTCGACCGTCATTCCCGTGGCCCTCATTCCCGTCCCCGCGCCCCGGGACGGACCTCCGGCGCTGAGGCGGCGCGGTGGGGCCCGACGCCCGGGTGGGAGGACCCTCGAACGGTCCGGCGTCGGCGCCGTGTTCTACGACTCGTAGAGCATTCTAGATCACATCTCGCAGCCGGGCGAGAGCGGGATCACATGACGGCCCGATCACACCTCGCGCCGGTAGTGCGCGCTCAACGGATCGACCGGGTAGTCGGCGAACGGCGGGCAGCGGACGAAGCCGGAACGCTCGTAGAGCCGCCGGGCCGGGGTCCAGTACTCCCCCGAGCCCGTCTCCAGGTACACCGCCCGGTGTCCGCGTTCACGCGCCGCGTCGAGCAGCCGGGTCAGCACCGCGGCGCCCACACCGCGACCGCGGGCGTGCTCGGCCGTCCGCATGGACTTGATCTCCGCGGCCGGGTGCTCGGGCACCGCCCCGGCTGCCAACGTGCTCAGCGCGCCGCAGCCGAGCAGGGAGCCGTCGTCGTCGCGGGCGACCCACAGGGTCACCCCGGGCCCGCGGAGCCCGTCGAGGTCCAGGGCTTGTGTGCTCTCCGGCAGCCCCTGGGCGTGCATGTCGGCGACGTGCCCGGCGAGGAACCCCTGGACCTCCGCCCCGGACAGGTCGTCGGTGTCGATCTCCATGTGTACCGTCCCTGTCCTTCCCCGGCCGACCCTGCTCAAGAATTGCTCAAATACCGCGCCGACCCATTCGGCACGCTCCTATCGTCGGTGCATCGCACTTTCACCGGCGGCGGGCGGCCGCGTACCGACCGGCGAGGAGAACATCGTGAGCGCAGTCGTCGCAGTAGTGCTGGTCATTGTCCTGATCGCCCTCGCCGTCCTGATCGGGAGGCTCCGCGACGTGCGCCCGACCAGGCCGAGCGTGATCCGGTCACGCGAGGTCCGGCGTTCCGCCCGACCGGGCGCCCACGGTTCCTGAAGCCTCGTCGTTATGCTTCCGGCGACCCCGGGTGAATCCGGGACGGCGAACCGGGAGGAACTGCAGTGGCGAAGGTCGAGACGATCCGGCTGGTCGACGACATCACCGGCGGCGACGCCGCCGAGACCGTCGATTTCGGGCTCGACGGTCGCCGGTTCGAGATCGACCTGACCGCGGACAACGCCGCGGCGCTGCGGGAGGCGCTCGCCCCGTTCCTCGGGGTCGCGCGCGCCGCGGGGTCCCCGCGCACCGGACGCAATGCGGGAGTGCCCGCGCAGTCCGCCCGACGCAGCGGTGCGAGCGGCTCGGACACCGCAACCCGCGAGCACAACCGCGCGGTGCGCGCCTGGGCCCGGGAGAACGGCTGGACGCTGTCCGAGCGGGGCCGCATCCCGTCCGAGGTCGTCGAGGCCCACCGGCGGGCCCAGGACGGCGGCGCGGCGAGCACCGCCACGCCGGCGCCCGCTGCCGAGGCCGTCCCGGAGGCGACCCCCGAGGCCGAGACCCGGGCCGAGGCGCCCGCGAAGCGCAGGAAGCCCTCCGCGCCACCCGCGGTCGAGTTCAGCGGCTGATCCCGCTCCCCCGGGCCCCCGACGGCCCGGGGCCCCGTCACCGGCTCGGCGACGGGATGCCCGGCGGCGGCGCCGGCAGCGGACCGGAGCTGTAGAGCCCGGAGCGGTCGACGTCGCGACGTTCCAGGGTCGGCGCGACCGCGTTCGGCCGGTACGGCTGGATTGCCTGCACCTTCCCCCAGTCCCGGCCGGGGTCACCCTCGAGGTAGGTGGGAAGCTCCGTCTGCTTGCCGATCACGGTGATCCAGCCCAGCGGGCCGCCGGCCTGCGGGGACGACCAGCCCTCGCCGTCGCCGCGCATCTGGCTGCCGTCGGCCTGCAACCGGTAGGCCGGGACCTCGGCGATCCCGCCGGAGGTCCGGAACGGGCGCAGGCAGGGGCTGGCCAGCGACACCGGGTACTCCAGGAACATCGGCTGGTTGCCCACGACCTGCGGCAGCGGCGCCAGCTGCGGCGCGCGCAGCGGTGCGACCGCCAGCCACCCGTCCGCCCCGAGCGAGTTGTCCTGCACGACCATCCGGACCTCGGTCGCCGCGCGGGCGGTCTCGGGCAGGTCGAACCGCAGCTCGCGCCACGGCATCTCCTCCACCCGCCCGTCGTCGAGGGTGGTCTGCTCGACCACGCGGACCCGCCCGTCGGACAGCCGCGTCGCGTACTGGATGGTCAGCCGGTTCCCGTTGCCCAGGCGCCCGGCCGCGGTCACGACCAACGGCGTGCTGCCGGCGCGCTGTTCGGCGGTGAGCAGCACCCAGGGGGTGCGCAGGGTGCCGGTGTTGCGGTCGCCGTGGGGCAGGTAGCTGCCGTACGCCGGCGCCGCGTCGCTGCCCAGGCCGCCGGACAGCACGTACTCGAACCCGGACGCCCCCGTCCCGCCGCCGGTCGGCGGGATGCCGTTGCGGACGAAGCCGCTGCCCCCGCTGTTCGGGTCGAGCAGCTGGGCGTCGGGGCTGTTCGCCGGGACGACACCCGGCGGCAGCGGCGCCGGGGTCGCGGTCGGCTCCCCCGGCGGGGGCGGCGGGGCGACGGTCGGCAGCAGCCCGGGGCGGGCCGGTGCGGCCATCCCGGTCGGTTCCGGGGCGGGGGTCAGCACACCGTCGACGGGCCGGCGCTCGGCGAACACCTGGCTGGCGAGCCCGCAGGACCCGCCGAACGGGTGCGACAGCGCGTCGGCGCCCATCGTCCAGGTGCCGGAGCGGTCCTGGATCGCCGAGACCATCGACCACACGTTGAACGTGACGAGCAGCCCGCACAGCACCGCCAGCGGCGCGGAGGTGAGCCGCAGCCGCCGGGTCGCTCGCAGCGCCGAGGACGCGTCGCGGCGCCAGTCCCGGGCCCGGACCCAGCGGCCCACCAGCGGGATCCGGCCCAGCGTCCGTTCGACGCCGGCGAGCTGGTCGGGGTGGCGCTGCTCGCGAATGCCGCGCAGGTGCTCGACCCCGGCGCCCGCGGCCAGCAGGAGCGCGACGAGCAGCAGGATCGTGGAGAGCTCGTAGCCGGCGACCGTGACCTGCTCACCGGCCCACGGCACGCCCCAGTTGTTGGTGTACCACCACAGGTTCGGCCCGGCCGCGGACAGCGCCGCCACCAGGAACACCGCGGACAGGAACGCGAGCCGGTTGCGCAGCGAGCGCAGGACGTCCGAGCCGGTGGCGATCGCGGCCAGCGCCACCATGCCGGAGCCCAGGCCGACGAGGTCGCCGAAGTGGTGGGTCCACTTCGTCGGGGTCAACGCGAAGATCAGCAGCGCGATCACGGTGCTGCCGATGAGGCGCTGGGCGGGCCCGAGCGCGGCGCCCGGGATGCGGTCGCGCCGGATCAGCACGACCACGCAGGCCAGCAGACACAGGATGACCAGCAGGATCGGGAACCGGCGGGCGATGGAGCCGTCCGCGAGCCCCTCGAACAACGGCGCGTAGCGCTGGGCGATCTCGGTGTACCAGGGCCAGTCCGGCCCGATGTCGGACCGCAGCCGGGTGGAGTCGATCACCGCTGCCCAGCTCTGGTCGGCCCAGGCGATCATCAGGATGGCGGTGCCCGAGGCCAGCAGCGGCGCCAGCACCGGTACCGCGCCGACGGTCCGGATCCGGGCCGCGAGCAGGTGCCACAGCGGGCGCACACCGGCGATGAACGGCGCGATCGCGATCAGCCCTGCCGGATTCGCCCCGACCGCCATCGAGGCCGCGAACAGGCCGAGCGCGATCGGGAGCAGCCGCTGCAGCGCCAGCGCCCGCTCCACGCAGACCAGCGCCAGCAGCGAGCACACGACGACGACCGGCTCGGGACGCAGCCCGGAGTTGTAGGCCATCCAGAACGCCAGGAACACCATCCCCGCGGCCCAGGTGGCGGCGCGGGAGCGGCGGGCCTGACGGCCCAGGCGCGGCAGCAGGCCGCGGGAGACCAGCCACCAGGCCATGATCCCCATCAGCACCGAGGGCAGCCGCAACCAGAGCAGCGAGTCCGAGACCCGCACCCACAGCGCGTAGAGGTCGTAGAACCAGCCGAACGGCGCCTCCGCGGCGTCGTACCAGCGGTAGTAGTTGCCGACGTAGCCCGAGGTCGGGACGTCGCGCACGATGCCGAGGGTGAACCCGTCGTCGGAGGTCTGGCCCCCGATCGCGGCCCACCCGACCAGCACGACGGTGACGATCAGGTCGATCGGTCGCGGCCGGGCGCGGGACCACCAGCGACGCAGCCGCGGCGGCCACCGGCCGGCGAGACCGCCGATGGCGTCGCGGCCCGCCCGGTGCGGGCTGCGCCCCAGGTGCCGGTCGACCCCGGCCAGCGCGAGCAGCGAGCCCAGCAACGCCACCGCGGCGACCGCGGTGGCGGCGGTCTTCCACACCGAGGGGCTGGTGTCGAAGCGGGTGTCCGGGGTGATCCGGACCGCGGTGCCCGAGGTCGGGTCGAGCTCGGTGTCCAGGTCGGAGTAGATCCCCACGACCTGCGGCCGCAGGTCCCCCTCGAACGTCTGCGCCCCGGCACCCAGGTCGATCGTCGTCGACGTGCCCTCGGAGGTGATCCGGACCTCCGACGGGCCGGCCCGCAGCGGCGCCGTGGCGAGCTGCTGGCCGCGGTCGACCAGCGCGAGCTGGCCGTCGGCGACGGTCAGGACCATCCCGGAGCGTGCGCCCTCCGGCGACTCCGGCGGGACGGTGGACAGCACCGTGGCGGTGCCGTCGGTGCGGTCGTCGAGGCTGCGGATCGTGTCGGCGGGGACGACCACCGACATCGTCTCCGGGCGCAGCGCGACCAGCGGCGAGTTGACGTCGGCGGTGCCGGTGGCGGCCGACGGCCAGACGATCGTGGTCGTGTGCTGCACCACGGGCAGGAAGGGCACCGCGACGGCGAGCACGAACGCCAGGAGGCCGAGCCGGCCCGCCCAGCGCAGGCGTCGACGGTCGCGGAGCGTGTCGACCGGAGCCGGCGCGGCGACCGTCGCTTCGGAGGTGAGCACCGAACGACGGTAGCGGCCTCGCTCCGCGTGATCCGGGGAGCCCCCAGGGGTGATCAGCCCACCGGGACGTGGTGCCGGTCGCGGAACCGACGGCCCTGCAGCCACCACCCCAGCACCCGCGTGATCCAGGGCAGCATCACGTACACCATGATCGGGGTCAGGACGATCGTCGTCACCGCCAGCCGCGGCACGACGGGCCAGTCCGCGAGCAGCGCGCCGAGCGTCACCGTGGCGAGCAGGTTCATCGGGAAGAAGACGAGCCAGATCGTCGTCGCCTGCTTCCAGCGCGGCGGGGTGATCTGGGGCGGGCCCGCGGTCTCCACCGCGGCGGGCTGGTCGAACCAGCCCTCGATGCCGGTGCGGCGCTCGGCCCGGGTCATCTCGGCCAGGCCCTGGGCGGAACCGAGCCACCAGCGACGCTCCGGGCTGGCCTCCCATCGCCCGAGTGACTCCGGGGAATCGAAGCGGGCCAGCATGTGCCACTCGTCGGAGCCGTCGCGGCTGCGGACCCAGCCGCCGCCGAGGAAGCCGGGGAACCCTTCGGCCATGAGCAGGCCGGCGCGGATCCAGGCCGTCATCTCCGCGGCGTGCCCGGGGTCGGCGCGACGGGTGAACGAAACCGTGACGGGGTCGCCGCCGGCCGGTGCGGGAGCGGACGCGGCGGCGGGGGTGGTGCCGTCGGCCCGGTCGTGGGTGTCGGTGGACATGCCGGCCATGGTGACCGCTCCCCCGGCGGACGCCCAGTCCGGCCGCACGACATCACTCCGGGACACTCTCCGGGCAGCCCGATCCCCGCAGGCCGCTCCCCCGTCGTTCCGTGCCGTGTCGTCCTGTGTCGTTCCGTGTCGAGAGGTCCCACCGTGCCCACACCCGTCCTGCGCCGGGCCACGGCCCGTGACGTCCCCGCCGTCGTCGCGCTGCTGGCCGACGACCCGCTCGGCGCCACCCGGGAGACCCCGGACGACCTGGCTCCCTACCTCGCCGCGTTCGCCGAGGTCGACGGCGACCCCCGGCACCTGCTCCTGGTCGCCGACGACGAGGACACGGTGGTCGGGACCCTGCAGCTCACGCTGCTCCCGGGGCTGGCCCGCCGGGGTGCGATGCGGGCCCGGATCGAGGCCGTCCGGGTGGCCGCGTCCCGGCGCGGCGACGGCCTCGGGGCGACCATGGTCCGGTACGCCGTCGACGAGGCCCGCCGTCGTGGCGCGGTGCTCGTCCAGCTCACCTCCGACCGGTCCCGCACCGACGCCCACCGGTTCTACGAGCGGCTCGGGTTCACCCGGACCCACGACGGGTTCAGCCTCTCCCTGACCTGATCGCTGCTCCCCCGGCGAGCGGCCGGCTCGGTGGTCGAGGCCGGTTCTGTGTCGTCGTTTCGCTGACGACGAGAACGCGTCAATGAACCATTGACTACAGAGGAGGAGTCCTGGTTCGGTGGACCGAGCCGTAGCCGACAACCGGGACTCGGTCACGTCACGGGACGACAACCGACGTCTGGACGGGTCGGCTCCCCCTCGCGCCCGGCGGACGTTGTGGCGTACCGGTCTGTCGCACGGCGCATCCCGCCGGCAGCGAGGGATGAGAGAGCGCCGCGGGGGCTGCGGCAACGACAGTGCTCCTACGACCCGGCGGCGGCCCGGGGCCCGTACAGCGCCGTTCAGGGCGTCCTGAACAGCTCCTGGACCGTCCGGCACCCCACGGCGGCACTCGGCCACCGGGCGCGCCGCTACGGGCCTCCGGTGCCGGCGGGCCGGCCCCCGCTCCCCCGCCGACCGGCTCGGGCCCACCCGGCCCCATCACGGGCTCGGTCTCTCCTGGCCTGAGTACCGGCTCCCTGTCCTGGGCGTCTTCCTGCCAGGTCTGTGGTCGTTGTGTGGATGACAATCAGATGGTGTCAACGGTACATTGACATAGAGAGGCAGAGGCCGAGATCCCGCCACCGAGCGGGCGGTGACCGGCTCCGGCTGTGGTCGAGGATCGCGCCGGCTCCTCCGCGGCGGAGGTGCTACGACGATCCGGGACCGCCGTCCTCGGCCGGCCCGGGGGACGTCCGCGGCGGTGCCGCCATCGCCGCACGCAGCTCGGCGGTGGCCTCGGCCATGAGCTCGGCGAGTGTGGCGTTCTCCTCGGCCAGCCAGCGGGAAACGGCTCGCCGGTGGATCGCCAGGACCACATCGACGAGGAAGCGCGCCGTGCCGGGGTCGACACCCCGGCGTTCGAGAGCCGGGGCCAGTGCCTCGGCGATGTCGGCGAGCTTGATCAGATCGCGCTCGGCCAGCGCCGGGTTGGCCGCGATCACCCTCCCGCGGCGCCGGAGGTACCCGCGCGGGCGGAGGAGCCCCTCGGCGCTCCCCAGTGCGCACAGGAGCACGTCGATCGGCGCCAGACCGGGGTCGGCCGCCTCCACCTGCTCGACGAGGTGCGCCTCGATCTCCCCGCCGGCGAAGAGGACCTCCCGCTTGTCGGGGAAGTAGCGGTAGAACGAGCGCTCCTTGAGGCCTGCCGCGTCCGCGATCTGCGCGACCGAGGTGCGGTCGAACCCGTGGGTCTCAAACAGGTCCAGAGCCGCGCGTTCGAGCCGGCCCTGTGCGTCGGATTCCCAGCGCGGCATACCCGCCAGGATACGACGACAGACACTGTCGTCGCCTGCTACCGTTGGTGACAACAGGTGCTGTCATCACTGAGAGGGCCGTCATGCGAGCTCTGCAGTTCCACAGGTTCGGCTCCCCGGACGTGATCGTGCTCGCGGAGGTCGCCCGGCCCGAGCCGGGCCCCGGTCAGATTCGGATCTCCGTGCAGGCCTGCGGGCTGACACCGGCCGACTGGCACCTGGCGGACGGTCTGCTCGCCGACGTCCTCCCCGTTCTGCCCCGTGGCCTCGGCCTGGAGGTGGCGGGCACCGTCGACGCGCTCGGCCCGGGAGTCCACGACGTCCGCATCGGAGACCGTGTGTTCGGCCCGGCCTGCTTCGACGGTCCGACGGCCGGCGCCGCCGAGTACGCGCTCATGCCGGCCTGGGCACCCGTTCCCGAGGGGGTCACCGCCGAGCAGGCCGCCGCGCTGCCGGTGGCCGCCGAGACCGCGTGGCGTGCGCTCGACGACCTCGGTGCCCGGCCGGGCGAGCTGCTGCTCGTCCACGGCGCGGGCACCACCGTGGGCGAGACGGCCGTGCGCCTCGCACGGCACCGGGGTCTGCGAGTGATCGCCACGGCCGGGCCGACCCGGACTGCCGCCCTGGAACAGGTCGGTGCCCGGGTCACGCCCTACGGGGAGGGAATGGTCGCGCGCGTCCGCCGGCTGGCCCGGGGGCCGGTGGACCGCGCGCTGGACGCCACGCCGACCGGGGGGCGGATAGACCGCGCCGACCGGCCCAGCCCGGCAGGCGGCTCGCTGCCGGCCCTGATCGAGCTGACCGGGGTCGCCGATCGCGTCCTCACCGTGTCGGACTTCGCCGCCGCATCCGAGCTCGGCGTCCGGACCAGCACAGCGATGCGCTACGACCGGATGGACGGGATCGCCCGGCTCGCGGGCGAGGGCGTCCTGGCCGTGCCGGTCGCCGGCACCTACACCTTCGACCGTGTCCAGGACGCAGCCTCGCTCAGCCTGTCCCGCCGTACCGGCGGCAAGCTCGTGCTCGTCCCGTGATCGCCCCGTCCACGCGCTAGGTCGCGACCACCCCGGCCGGCTCGGGCGCTCCGCCCGTGTCCTTCGGCGGGGCGACTCCCCCGCCCGACGCCGTGCACGGAGCCGTACGGGGCACCTCAGGGCGATACAGAGCGTCCCCGGCGGCGCCCGCCGGGGACCCGGGTCTGGTGACCCCGGGTGTGGCCTCGCCGTGCCGGCGCCGGTCGTACCCGCCCCCTCCCCTGTCGTCCGGCCCGGACCGTGTCCCGGCAACCCGCCGACCGTGCGGCCGGGCGTGACCGCGGTTCCCTCCACCACCACGACGGCCGGCCCCGATCCGACGGGGCGGCCGTGTTGCCGTGGCCGTCGGTTCCCCGGCGACACGCCGGGGTCGCCCAACGGTTGACCTCAGGTACGCGTCAATGAACCATTGACTTCATGAGGTACGAGGAAGCGCAGCGCTGGCTGGAACGGGCCGATCCGTCGATCGCGAAACGCCGGGAGTCGATCACCCAGCAGCTGGACGGGATGAAGGAGCGCGCCGCCGACGGCGTCCTCACCCACGACGGGGCCGCCGCCTGGTACGCCCTGGTGCAGGAGATGCGCCGGCTGGCCGACTACTACGAGCGCGACCTGATCCGCACCCTGCGGGCCGGGGGCATGACGTGGAAGGAGGTCGCCGACGCCGTGCAGGCCCAGCTGTCGAGCCGCCAGGCGGCCCAGGCGAAGTGGAAGCGCCTGGTGGATCCGACCCGGCGGACCACCAACGGCAACATGCGCCGCGGCGGACGACCCCGCCAGGACCAGGTGCCCCGGCAGGACACGGCCACAGAGCCGGACGGGCGTGCCGACCCGGATCGGACGGAGTAGCCGCGCCTCCCCCGGACGGCCCTGTCGGGTGACGGTCAGCAACCTCCCCTCGGCGTGGTCGTTGATCCGGTGACGACGGCACCCGAGGAGGCGGCTCGTGACTGGACAGGGCATCGATCGGCGCCGGTGGGCGGCGGTCGTCTCGATCGCGGTGGCGGTCTGCACGGTCGGCCTCGCGCTGGTGCCCCCGGCCCAGGCGGCGCCACAGCCCGCATCGGTCGCCTCGCTGACCGACCTGCTCGACCCGCCCCCGCCCGGGTCGAACGACTGGAACTGCCGGCCGTCGGCGGCGCACCCGAACCCGGTCGTGCTCGCGCACGGCCTACTGGCCAACCAGGGCAACAACTGGAGCTACATGGCCCCCCGGTTGGCGGAGCGCGGCTACTGCGTGTTCTCGCTGACCTATGGCCGCAACCCCCTCGCACCGCCGCCGCTGACCCAGGTCGGAGGCCTGGCGCCGATGGAGGACAGCGCCGCCGAGCTCGCCGCGTTCGTCGACCGGGTCCGCAGCGCCACCGGAGCGGCGAAGGTCGACATCGTCGGGCACTCCGAGGGCTCGCTGATGCCGAACTACTACGTCCGGTTCCTCGGCGGTGCCGACAAGGTCGAGCGCTACGTCGGCATGACCCCGCTGTGGGACGGCACGACCGTCGCAGGCCTGGACTTCCTCAACCGCACCGGCCAGCAGCTGGGCCTCGGCCCGGCCGTCGGCCTCGTCCTGGACCCGCTGTGCGTGT
The DNA here is from genome assembly GCF_001932475.1 of Pseudonocardia sp. Ae717_Ps2. Lineage (NCBI taxonomy): Bacteria > Bacillati > Actinomycetota > Actinomycetes > Pseudonocardiales > Pseudonocardiaceae > Pseudonocardia > Pseudonocardia sp. Ae717_Ps2. Next base: position 2,781,895 of record NZ_MCIS01000001.1, on the reverse strand, counting down.
CCTGCCGGCAGTTCCTGCGCGGCTCGGACTTCCTAGAGCGGATGAACTCCGACGGCGGGCCGCGCGCCGACGGCGTCGACTACACCATGATCCTCACCCGCTACGACGAGCTGGTCGTCCCCTACACCTCGGGCCTGATGGACGGGGCACACAACATCGTCCTGCAGGACGGGTGCCCGACCGACCTCGCCGAGCACGGCGCCGTCGCGTTCGACCCGGTCGCTCTCCAGCACGTGTTCAACGCACTGGATCCGGAGCACCCGCGCCCGGTGCAGTGCCTTCCGGTGGGCCCGGACGCCCCCACCGCACGCTGACCTGCCAGGCTGTCGCCGTGGTGGCGGTGACGACGGAGACCGAGCTCGTCGCGGCGGCTCGTGCCGGTGGCGAGGTGGACGCGCCGCGCCTGGACGAGGCCGACCTGCGCGAGACCGACCTCGCCGGGCTGGTCCTGCGGGGCGGCTCGCTCGCGGGCGCCGACCTGCGCGGTGTGCGGCTGGACCGGGCACGGATCTCCGGCACCTCGTTGGCGGGCGCCGACCTGCGCGAGGCCGACCTGACCGACGCCGTGCTGAGCGGGGTGGACCTGTCCGGGGCCCGGCTGGCCGGGGCGACCCTCGGCGACACCCGGTTCACCGGCTGCCGGATGATCGGCACGGTCCTGCGCGGTCTGCGGGGGCTGACGGCCTCGTTCGTGCTGGACGACTGCTCGCTCCAGCTGGCGGACGTGCGCGACGTCGCGATGCGCGGGCTGCGGGTCGCCGACTGCGACCTCTCCGAGGCCGACCTGTCGGGCGCCGACCTGCGCGACGTCCGGTTCGAGCGGTGCCGGCTGCGCGGCACGGTGCTGCGTTCGACCCGCCTCGACGGTGCCGACCTACGGGGCTGCGACCTCGGCGAGGTCACCCCGGACACCCCCCGCGAGCTGCGCGGGGCGATCGTCTCCCCCACCCAGGCGAGCGCGATCTGCGCGGCACTGGGGCTGACGGTGCTCGAGGCGTAGATCCGGGTCAGCCGACGGAACGGTCGACGCCGCCGCGGCGCATCGCGTCGTCGATCTGCCCGGCGATCCACGGGTCGTCGTCGCACTCCGGCCCGGCGGCGGTGAGCGCGCCGAGCCGGACGACGTCCGCTGCACGGCAGAGCGGTGAGCTGCCGACGCCGTCGGCGGTGTAGTCGGCGGTGTGGTCGTCGAGGAGCACGGGACGCGACGAGTCCGCGAGCCGGTCCTGGCGGGCCGCCTCGTCACGGTGGTAGGCGGCCAGCTCGGCGTCCCCGGCGGCGCGGGCCGCCTCGGCCCGGGCCCGTGCCTGGTCACGGAGCTCGGCGGCCACGGTGCTGACCCGGGCCGAGGTCTGTGCGTCGGCCGCGCGGGTGGCGGCGTCGCGGGCACCGCCGACGGCGTCCAGCACGATCTCGCCGCGTCCGGGGACCGCGACCGGCTCGGCCGCATCGGTGGCTCCGCCGTTCGCGCCGTTCGTGACGGCGGCGGTGGCGGCGGTGGGAGTGGGGGTGACGTTCCGGGCCGGGTCCGTGCCGTCGGCGCCGGCGAGGGCGGCGGCCAGGCCGGCGCCGCCGACCAGCGGGACCGTGCCGAACAGGGCCAGGCGGCCGGGCGTGGTGCGTGGACGTCGATGCCGTCCGCTCATCGTGATCGCCTCCTGCCCTGTCGGTAGCCGGAGCCGGAGGGGCTCAAACCTCCCTCGCCCCGTCGGGTGCCAGCGGGGCCGGGTGTCAGCGGGGCACAGTCACGAACCGGACGACACGGCTCACGACGCCTCGGTGCGCGGGGCACCCCCGGTCGGTGCCGGGGCCGAGGTAGCGGTCGGCGCGGGGGCCGCGCCCCCGGGCTCGTCGGGCCCGGTGCTGCTCGGCGGGGCCGGGGCGGTGCTCGGGGCGGGCGGGGTCGTGGGGGCCTCGGTCGGCGGCACGGCAGCGCGGCGGCGTGCGTCGGCCTGCTCCCGGGCCCGCTGCTCCTCCGCACGCCGCTCCTCGTCCCGGCGCTCCTGCGCGGCGACCTCGGCAGCGTGGCGCTCCTGCGCGGCGATCTCCGCGGCCCGGCGCTCGTCGGCGAGCCGCCGCTCCTCGGCGATGCGGGCCGTCGCCGCCCGTACCGCCCCGTCGGCGACGGCGGCCGCGCGCGTCTCGCGGGCCGCGACCGGCACCGTGGTGGGCGTCCCGGTGGGCACCCTGGAGGGCTCCGTGGTGGACGTGACCCCGGTGCCGGAGCCGTACCAGCGCGACGGCATCGGGAGCGACGAGGCGTCGTCGGCGGTCGGGCCGGCGGCGAAGGTCGGCACCGGGACGTGGTCGTCGACCCGCTGGTCCGCGGGGGCGACCCCGCCGAGCACCCCGGTACCGAGGAGTCCGGCGACGGTGACCGCGGCGACCAGCACCACCGGGACGACCCCGGCCAGGGTGACGCGGAGCCGACGGCGGCCCCGCGCCGGCCGGTCCCGGTCCTCGACCGGTCGTGGCACCTCGCGCGGGTGGGTGGGAGTCGTCGCGCCCCGGGAGCGGGCCGCGGCGTGCGGCCACGCCGCGGGCCCGACCGCGGCCGGGCCCGTCGGGTCAGCCGAGCCGGGGTGCCGGTGCCGGCCGGTCACGGGGTGGAGCCGCTCGCCGTGCGCATGGGGTGATGGTGACCGGCGGACGGAGGAACGGCCATGCACCGAACGGGTGCGTCGCGGGCGCGTGGCATCCCGGTGGGGTGGTCTTCGCGCCACCCGGACGGACCGGTCGGACTCAGCCGCCGAGCAGCGACAGGGCGGGGCCGGGCACCCGGACGTCGACGGGCGGGGTCTCGGAGATCCGCAGGCGCAGCCGGAGCAGTGCCCCGTCCGCGGCGCCGGCGCCCGGGTCGGCCGGCGTGACCGCGCCCGGGGAGCCGCCGGAGGAACCGCCGCCGGCCGGGTCGTCGCCGTTCAGGTCGTCGCCGCCCGGATCGTCACCGCGCGGGGTGGGCGTGACGGTCTGCGGCTGCGGGGGTGTCGGCACGGTCGGGGCGGAGAACCCGGTGTCGCGGCCCCGTCCGGAGAGGTCGCCGGGTGCGGTGTCGTCGACCGGAGCGGTGTCGTCGACCGGAGCGGTGTCGTCGACCGGAGCCGGGTCGTCCGGTCTGGTGTCGCCGGGTCTGGTGTCGCCGGGACGTGTGGTGTCGTCGAGCGGGGAGGTGACGTCGGAGGGCGTCGTGCCGGCCGGCGGGACGTCCCGGCCGGGGTTCGGCGTGGTCCCCGCGCCGGGCTCGACGGCGAGCGGACCGGGCGCGGTGCGGTCACCGGCCGCGCCACCGGTCGCGCCGCCGGTCGCGCCGCCTGGGGCCGCCGGGCCGGGACCGGCTGTGCCACCGGTCGTGGAGCGCGGCTCGACGGCGCGCTGTGCACCGCCCCCGCCGGACCAGGTCGGACCGGCCCCACCGGCGGACGTGGTCGACGGTCCGGGCCCCCCGGACCAGCCCTGCTCCCCGGACCACCCCGGCTGCGGGGACGCCCCGGGCACGGCGGCGGGTTGTGCGGCGGCAGGGTGTGCGGCGGCCGCGGCGTCGGCGGCCGCCCGTGCCGGTGCCTGCGCGAGTGGAGCCGGGTCGGCCATCCGTGCCGGTGCGCCCCCGTCGGCCATCGCGGGACCGGCGGCGAGCGGCGCGGCCGGGCCGGGATCGGTCTGCTCCGCCTGACCCGCGACCGGCTGCTCGGTCGACGTCACGGTGACGACGACCGCCGCGGCGAGAGCGACCGCGCCGACCGCGGAGACCGTCACGGCCAGGACTCGCCTGACCAGCCCGGCGCCCGCCGTCCTCCGGTGCCTGCCGCTCATCGCTCGGTCCTCTCCCACGTCCGGTACCGCCCCGCGTCACCGAGCGTCGAGTCTGGACCAGACGGAGTCGCAGGGCCAGCCCGAACGGGTGAGCAGTCGACGTGTCAGCGCTCCAGTGCGCTGTGCATCCGCCCGACCCGGTCCTTCCGCTCGGCCCGCAGCGACAGCGCCGTCTCCAGATCGACCGCGACGAACCGGGTGCGGGTGCGCGGCGCCGACTGGGCGACGACGTCGAGGTCACCGGAGATCACCGTCGCCACCATCATGTAGCCGCCGCCGGACACCGCGTCGCGGTGCAGCACGATCGGCTCGACCCCGCCCGGGACCTGGATGGATCCGATCGGGTACGGCGAGTCGACGATGTTCGACGGGTCCTGGCCCGCCCCGAACGGTGGCTCCCGGTCGACGGTCTCCAGCTCGCCGCCGGTGTAGCGGAACCCGATCCGGTCCGCGACCGGGGTCAGCGTCCAGGTGGTGTCGAGGAAGGTGGCGCGGCCGCGGTCGGTCAGCCGGTGGTCGTAGAGCCCCATCACGACCCGGACCTCGACGTCCTTGGCGAGCGACGGCCGCAGGTCCTCGGGCACCACGAGCCCCGCGCGGCCGGTACCGGTCCCGACGGGCAGGACGTCACCCTCGGCCAGCGGCCGGCCGTCGAGCCCACCCAGGGCGCCGAGGGCGTAGGTGGCGCGGCTGCCGAGCTTCTCGGGCACGTCGATCCCGCCGGACACCGCCAGGTAGGCGCGTGCGCCGGCCTTGAGGTAATCGAAGGCCAGCACGTCGCCCTCGGCGACGTCGAAGGACTCCCACACCGGACGGGCTTCGCCGTTGACCTTCGGGGCGATCGTCGCGCCGGCCACCGCGACCGTCGCCGGCCCGGTGAACGCCAGCTCCGGGCCCATGTAGACGATCTCCAGGGCGGCGGCGCCGTCCGGGTTCCCGACGAGGGCGTTGGCGCAGGTCAGCGAGTACTGGTCCAGCGCGCCCGACGGCGGGATGCCCAGGTGGTAGTAGCCGGAGCGGCCACCGTCCTGCACGGTGGTCGACAGACCGGGCTTGCGGACCTCGATGCGTGTCACGCGAGCACCTCCAGCAGGCGCTTGTTGTAGCCGTCGGGGTCGTCGAGGAAGGGCTGCAGGTCGAACGCGACCGGGCGGGCGGTGATCCGGTACTCCCCCGCCTGGGCCTGCGCCTCCAGCTGGTCGTACTCGTCGCGGTCGATCCCTCGGAACTTGACCATGTCCCCGGGCCGCATGAAGACCATGTGCTCGGCGAAGTCCGGCTTGGTCTGGGTCGGGTCGTAGATCGGGGCCGGGGTGATCCCGAACATCTGGTACCCACCGGCCCCTCGCACCGAGTAGATGCAGGAGAAACAGCCGCCGTAACCGACCGTCTGCTTCGGGGTGTCGGTCCGCGGACGCAGGTACTTCGGCACGATGATCTGCCGCTCACGGGGCACCATCTGGTACTTGAACGGCAACCCCGCCACGAACCCGACCATCGAGGTGAACCACGGCGAGCCCGAGTGCGCGGCGATGAACTCCTCCACACCCGAGTAGCCGTTGATCCGGGCCGCGTACTCGATGTCGGTGGCCTCCGGGTCCTGGTGACGGTCCCGGAACCGCAGCAGCGTCTCGGTCGTCCACGGATCCTGGTAGAGCACCGGGATCTCCACGACCCGGCAGTCCAGGGTCACCCCGAGCGCGTCGCCGACCCGGGCCTCCAGCTCCTTCAGCTGGGCGAGCAGCGCGTGCGGGTCGAGCACGTCGGGGTCGTAGCGCACCTGGTAGGAGGCGTTCGCCGGACAGATCTCCAGGATCCCCTCCGGTCGCTCCTCGCGGAGCAGGTTCGTGATGGCGACGGCCTTGAAGTTGGCCTGCAGACTCATGTCCTCGGCCAGCTCGACGAACACGAACTCGTCACCGCCCCAGCTGTAGCGGGCGCTCATGAGGTCCCCTTCCCTTCGGCCAGCCACTGTTCGAGGGTCCCGGTGTGGAAGTCGGCGGCGGCGACCCACGGCTCACCCGCCAGGGTGCGGAGCAGCCCGGCGGTGGTCGGGATCCCGGCGACGGAGAACTCGTCGAGCGCGCGCCGGGACCGGGCCAGCGCCTCGGTCCGGTCGGCTCCCCACACGACGACCTTCGCCAGCAGCGAGTCGTAGTACGGCGGGACGGTCCCGTCGGGCTCCAGCCAGGTGTCGCAGCGCACCCACGGCCCGGACGGCAGCGTGACCCGCCCGACGCCGCCGGGTTGGGGCAGGAAGTCCCGCTCCGGGTCCTCCGCGCAGACCCGGAACTCGATGGCGTGCCCGCGCCGTTCGACGGCGTCCTGGGTGAACCGCAGCGGCTCCCCCGTGGCGACGCGCAGCTGCTCGGCGACCAGGTCGATGCCGGTGACGAGCTCGGTGGTGGGGTGCTCGACCTGGATGCGGGTGTTCATCTCGATGAAGAAGAACTCGCCCGTGCGGTCGTCGACGAGGAACTCCACGGTGCCGGCCGAGGTGTAGCCGACCTCGCGGCACAGGGCGACCGCCGCGGCTGTCATGGCGTCCCGGGTCGCCTCGGTGATGCCGGGCGACACGGCCTCCTCGACGACCTTCTGCCTGCGGCGCTGCAGCGAGCACTCCCGCTCGAACAGGTGGACGGCGTCCCGGCCGTCGCCGAGGACCTGCACCTCGACGTGCCGGGCGCGCTCGACGAACCGCTCCAGGTACATGGTGCCGTCGCCGAACGCCTTCTCCGCCTCGGTCGAGGCCTGCCCGAAGGCGGTGCGCAGCGGGTCGGCGTCGGCGACGACCCGGATGCCCCGGCCCCCGCCGCCGGCGGCGGCCTTGAGCATCACCGGGTAGCCGACCTCCTCGGCGGCGGCGACCGCGGCGTCGGCGTCGTCGACCCCGCCGGGGGTGCCGGGCACGGTCGGGACCCCTGCGGCGCGGGCGACCTCCCGGGCGGCGACCTTGTCACCCATCCGCTCGATCGTCGCCGCGTCCGGGCCGACGAAGGTCAGGCCCGCACCGGCGACGGCGGCGGCGAACGACGCCCGCTCGGACAGGAACCCGTAGCCGGGGTGGACCGCGTCCGCGCCGGTCTCCTTCGCCGCGGCGAGGATCGCGTCGGCCACCAGGTAGGACTTCGACGCGGGCGAGGGCCCGATCGCGACGGCGGTGTCGGCCAGGCGCACGTGCAGGGCGTCGGCGTCGGCCTTGGAGTGCACGGCGACGGTGCCGATGCCCAGGTCCCGGGCTGCCCGGATGATCCGGACGGCGATCTCGCCGCGGTTCGCGACGAGCAGCCTCATGCGGTCTCCACCACCGCCACGGGCTGGCCGGCGTCCACCTCGTCCTCGTCGCCGACCAGGAACTCGACGACGGTGCCGGTGGCGCCCGCCGGGATCTGGTGGAAGGACTTCATGACCTCGACCAGGCCGATCGCCTGGTCGTCGGTGACGGCGGCGCCGTCCTCGGCGAACGGCGGGCTGCCGGGGTCGGGGCGGCGGTAGAACACGCCGGGGATCGGGGAGACGACCTCGTGTCGGGGCACTGCGGGTACTCCTACTCAGCTGCTCAGGTGGGGTTTCAACGCGTCGTGCACGGCACGGGCGAGCTCGACGGCGTTCGGGGTGTCGGAGTGCACGCAGACCGAGTCCGCGCGCACGGTGAGCTCCTTGCCGTTCTCCGAGGTCGCCTTCCCCTCGGTGACCGCGCGCAGGGCGCGTTCCGCGGAACGCACCGGGTCGAACGCCTCGTGCTCCCGGGTGATGATCAGCGAGCCGTCGTCGCGGTAGTCGAGGTCGGCGTAGTACTCGGCGACGAAGCCGGCCGGCCGGTCGCCCCACACCTGCTCGTGCGCGGTGCCGACCATGCCGACGAGCGGGGCGCCGAAGACGTCGGCGGCGTCGGCGATCGCGGCGGCCACCTCCGGGTCGCGGGCCGACATGCCGTAGAGCGAGCCGTGCACCTTGACGTGGTTGAGCTCCATGTCGTGGGCACGCAGGAAACCCGCCAGCGCACCGATCTGGTACACGACGCCCGCGGTCAGCTCCTCGCGGTCGAGCCTCATCTCACGGCGGCCGAAGCCCTCCCGGTCGGGCAGCGACGGGTGCGCCCCGACCTTCACCCCGTGCCGCTTGGCCAGCGCGACGGTGCGGGTCATGACCCGCGGGTCGGAGGCGTGGAAGCCGCAGGCCACGTTGGCGACGGTCACCCAGGGCATCAGGCCCTCGTCGTCGCCGCAGTGGTAGATCGAGTACGACTCGCCCATGTCGCAGTTGATGTCCACCATGTGCCGGTCTCCCTCCCCTGGTCTCAGGCAGTGTGACCGGAGGCCTGCGTGATCGCCCGCCAGACGGCCTGCGGTGTCGCGGGCATGTCCACGTGGGTCACCCCGAGGTGGGCGACGGCGTCGATCACCGCGTTCACCACGGCGGGCGAGGACCCGATCGCGCCGGACTCGCCGATCCCCTTGACCCCCATCGGGTTCGTCGGCGACGGGGTGACCAGCTGCTCCAGCTCCACGTGCGGCAGGTCGGTCGCGGCGGGCACGGCGTAGGACGCCAGGTTGGCCGCCGTCGGGTTGCCGGCGTCGTCGAAGGTGGCGTGCTCGTAGAGGGCCTGCCCGATGCCCTGGGCGATGCCGCCGTGCAGCTGACCCTCGACGATCGTGGGGTTCACCACGACCCCGCAGTCGTCGACGGCGACGTAGCGGCGGATCCGGGTGAACCCGGTCTCGGTGTCGACCTCGGTGACGCAGACGTGGGTCCCGAACGGCCAGGTGAAGTTCGGCGGGTCGAAGGCCGAGTCCGCGGTCAGGTTCGGCTCCATGCCCTCGGGCAGGTCGTTGGCCAGCGACGCGGCGCCCGCGACCTCCTGGATGGTCACCGACGGCCCGGCCGTGCCCGCGACCGAGAACCGGCCCCCGGTGAACTCGAGGTCGGCCTCGTCGGCCTCCAGCAGGTGCGCGGCGATCTGCATCGCCTTGTCCAGGACCTTGCCGGCGGCCAGGTGCACCGCGGTGCCGCCGACGGCGAGGCTGCGCGAGCCGTAGGTGTCGCGGCCGAACGGGGCGACGAGGGTGTCGCCGTGCAGGACCTCGACGTCGTCGGGGTGCACGCCGAGGCGGTCGGCGACGATCTGGGACCAGGCCGTCTCGTGGCCCTGGCCGTGCGGGGAGGTGCCGGTGACGACCTCGACCTTGCCGCTGGTCGTCATGCGGACCGTCGCCTGCTCCCAGCCGCCGGACTGCAGCCGGACCCCGGCCGCGACCTTCGACGGCGACAGCCCGCCGGACTCGGTGAAGTTGCCGAAGCCGATCCCGATCTGCACCGGGTCGCCGGACTCGCGGCGGCGGGCCTGCTCGGCGCGCAGGGCGTCGTAGCCGACCAGCTCCATCGCCCGGCGCATGCAGGTCTCGTAGTCCCCGGAGTCGTACTGCACGCCGGAGGGGACGGTGCGCGGCTCGAGGAACTTCGGGTGCAGGTTGCGCAGCCGCACCTCGGCGGCGTCCATGCCGAGCTCGCGGGCGAGGTCGTCCATGATCCGCTCGTGGCCGTAGGCGGCCTCGGAGCGGCCGGCACCGCGGTAGGCGTCGGTCGGGGTGAGGTTGGTGAACACGCCCTTCGCGGTGAAGGAGTAGTGCCCGAAGTCGTAGAGGCCGCAGAAGGTGAACGCGCCGAACACGGCGATGCCCGGGGTGAGCAGCTGCAGGTAGGCGCCCATGTCGGCGAGCAGCTCGACCTTCATCCCGAGGATCTTGCCGTCGCGGGTGGCGGCGACCGAGACGTCCTGGATCTGGCCGCGGCCGTGCGTGGTGGCCTGGTGGTGCTCCGAGCGGGTCTCGGTCCACTTCACCGGGGCGCGCAGCCGGCGGGCGAGCACGAGGGCGAGGAACTCCTCGGCGTAGACGTTGAGCTTGGCGCCGAAGCCGCCGCCGACGTCCGGGGCGACGACCCGGATGCGGGTGTCGGGGATGCCGGTGACCGCGGCGAGGATGTCGCGGACGAAGTGCGGTACCTGGGTGGCGGTGTAGACGGTGAACCCGGCGCCGACCTGGTCCGGCACGCAGACCACCGCGCGCGGCTCCATCGGCGAGGGGATCACGCGCTGCTGCAGGTAGCGGCCGGACACGACGACCTCGGCGTCGGCGAACGCGGCGTCGACGTCGCCGGTGGCCAGCGGCCAGGTGTAGCAGTGGTTGGTGCCCATCTCCTCGTGGACGACGGGGGCGCCGTCGGCGAGGGCCTCGGCCATGTCGACCACGGCGGGCAGCTCGGCGTACTCGACGTCGACGAGGTCCGCTCCGTCGCGGGCGGCCGCGGCGCTGGTGGCGAGCACGACCGCGACGCCGTCGCCGACGTGGTTGACCTCGTCGCGGGCGAGCGGGCGGTGGTCCGGGATACGGATGTCCTCGGTGACCGGCCAGCCGCACGGGATGCCGGCGAGGAACTCGTCGTCGACGTCGGCGGCGGTGAGCACCGCGCGGACCCCGGGGACGGCGGCCGCGGCGGCGGTGTCGATCGCGACGATCCGGGCGTGCGGCAGCGGGCTGCGCACGACGACCATGTGCAGGGTCCCGGGTGGCGCGATGTCGTCGGTCCAGGTGGCCCGGCCGGTGAGCAGCGCCTGGTCCTCCTTGCGCTGCATGCGGGCCCCCACCCACGGTGCCGCAGCGGTACCCGTCTCCTGCGTGGCGGTCACAGCGCTCCTTCCGACGACGACTGCGGTCCGTGCGGGACATCGTGATCGGGAACACCCGCACGCGGTAGTGTCCGAACCGTCCAGTTCCAGGTCCGCGACACACCGTTCCGGCAGGGGTTTCGATGGCGCTGACGCTGCGCACGCTGTGCGCGAGCCGCACTCTCGGACTGCGTCTCGTGTGTCCGTCCGCGGATCAGGATCGGGCGCTCACATGGGTGCATTCGAGCGAACTGTCCGATCCGACGCCCTACCTCGACGGCGACGAGCTGCTGCTGACCACCGGCCTCGGACCCGCCCCCGACCCGGCCGGCTACGTGGCACGGCTCGTCGCGCACGGGCTCGCCGGGCTCGGGTTCGGCTGCGGGCTGGGGCACGACGACCTGCTCCCCGCGCTGCGCGAGGCGTGCGAGCGGGCCGGGCTGGCGCTGCTGGAGGTCCCCGAGCGCACCCCGTTCCTGGCGCTGACCAAGGCCGTCGCCGAGGCGCGCGCCGCCGACCGCTACGCCGAGGTGGTCCGCACCGACGAGGCGCAGCGGGCGCTCACCTCGGCCGCCCTGGGCGAGGACGACCCGGACACCGGCACCGCCCGGGTGCTGGACCGGCTCACCGAACGCCTCGACGCCTGGGCGCTGATCTCCGAGGCCGACGGCCGGGTCCGCCGGTCCGCGCCCGCCGGTGCGGCCGGGCGGGCGGTGCTGCTGCGGTCGGAGATCGACCGGGTGCGCGAGCACCCCGGGCCGTCCAGCGTGACCGTCGCCGCCGGGGACGGGCAGGTCGTGCTCCAGCCGGTACGGCTGATCGGGCCCGCGGTGCTCGTCGTCGGGCGGGACCGGCGTTTCACCCCGGTCGACCGGCAGCTCATCGGGTCGGCGGTGTCGGTGCTGACCCTGGCCCACGCCCGGAGCGCCGCGGCGGGGCGGGCCGAGCGCCGGGTGCGGACCGCGGTGCTCCGCGCGCTGGCCACGCTGCCCGGCCGCGGGGCCGAGGACGTGCTCGCCGAGACCTGGGGTCCGCTGCCCGCGGGGGACCTGGTCGCCGTCGCGCTGGGCGGGCGGGCCACCGGTGCGCCGCCGGACGTGCTGCTCGACGCCCTGGAACGCGATCCCGGGGTCGCCTTCCACGCCGAGCTCGACGGACAGGTGGCGGCGGTCGTCGGCGCGGGGTCGGTGCCCGCGGTGCTCGACGTCGCCGGGCGGGTGCGCGGGGTCCGGGCCGGGGTGTCCACCCCGGCACCGGTCGGTGACCTGGGCCGGGCGCTGCGCGAGGCGGGTCGGGCGCTCGACGCCGCCGAACGCCGCGACCGGACGGTGCTGCGCTTCGCCGACCTCGCCGGCAGCGGGCTCGCCGCGCTGGTGCGCCCCGAGGACGCGGGCGCCTTCGCGGACGCGGTGCTGGCCCCGCTGGTCCGGCACGACGCCGAGCGGCGCGGCGACCTGGTCGCGTCACTGCGGGAGTGGCTGGCCCAGCACGGGCAGTGGGACCCGGCCGCGTCCCGGCTCGGGGTGCACCGCCACACCCTGCGGGCCCGCATCACCCGGGCCGCGGCACTGCTGGGGCGCGATCTCGACTCCCCCGGCGTCCGGGCCGAGCTGTGGTTCGCCCTGCACGTCGCCGACACCGCCTGAGTCGCCGAGCTGCCGGGGCACGCCCCGGGGACAGCGCTCCCACCGACCGGGCCGCGGCCTACCGGGCCTCGACCGACCCCACCGTGGCCTGCGGCGGCGCCGGGTCGGCGGAGCACACCGGGCCGGGGCGCGGCACGAACCTCCCACCACTGCCGCCGGGCGGGGTGACCCGCAGCCCGCGCGCCTGCTCCGGGACGCAGTCGGCCTCCGGGTACGAGGCGGTCGCCCGCACCCGCAGCGCCGCCGTCGCGGCGGCGCCCGGAGCCAGCCGTACCCGCGCCCGGGGCCCGTCGATCGCGGCCCGTGGTCCGACCCGGGTCCCTTCGTTGCCCGCCACGAACGCCACCCCCGGGTAGCCGTCGAGCACGCACGCGCCGTCGCCGGTGTTGCGGAACACCAGGTAGGAGACCTCGGCCGGGCCGTCGGTGCGGGGCGCGGTGGCGGACACGTCGAGGGTGTCACCGGTGCACGGCCCGGCCGGGCCGTCGTCGGCCGGGTCGGCCACGGTGCTCGCCGGGACCGGGGTGGCCGGGGCGGGAGTTGCGGGGGCCGGGATGGCCGGGGCGGCGGGTGACGAGGTGGCCGGGTCGAGGACGGGCCCGGCGGCGCCGCAGCCCGCGAGCAGGAGCAGCAGGGCGACACCCACCCCGGCCTCGCGCGGGCCCACGTCCATCCTCCGTTCCGACGCAGGTCGCTGCGCCGATCGGCGCCATTGTGGCGTGATCGTGCCCCTCACGGGGCGGCGGGTAGGGTCCTGTGCATCCACAACGAGATGCTCCGCCGGTGACCCCATGACCCCGTGGCAGCTGGTCACACTCCTCGGTGCCGGCGTCGCGGCCGGCCTCATCGGCTCGGTCGCCGGGCTCGCCTCGCTGTTCTCCTACCCCGCGCTGCTCGCCGTCGGGCTGCCGCCGACGACGGCGAACGTCACCAACACCGTCTGCATGCTGTTCCAGGGGGCCGGAGCGGTCGCCGGGTCCCGCCCGGAGCTGCGGGGCGCCGGGCCGCAGCTGCGGCGCTGGCTCGGCCCGGCGGTGCTCGGCGGCGCGGCCGGGGCCGGGCTGCTGCTGCTCACCCCCGCCGGCGGCTTCGAGCGGATCGTGCCGTTCCTCGTCGCGGCCGCGGCCCTGCTCCTCCTGCGCCCGCCCGCGGCCGGCGAGCCCCGTCCGCCCGGGCCGGGCGTCGCGCTGGCGGTCTTCGGGGTCGCCGTCTACGCCGGGTACTTCGGCGCCGCGGCCGGGGTGATGATGCTGGCGCTCACGCTCTCGCTGCCGGGCGCGACCCTGCTGCGGGCCAACGCGCTGAAGAACGTGCTGACCTGGGCCGCGAATACGGTCGCCGCGGTCGGTTTCGCGGTGTTCGGCGACGTCGCGTGGGCGGCGGTGCCCCCGCTGGCGCTGGGCCTGCTCGTCGGCGGGCGGCTCGGCCCGGTCGTCGCCCGCAGGCTGCCCGCCCGGTTCGTGCGGATCGCGATCGCGGTCGCCGGACTCGGCCTGGCGGTGCGGCTGTTCGTCCAGGCCTGGCTCTGAGCGGCCCGGCGCGGCCCGAGCGGACGGCGGTCAGCCGCGGCGGTACTCCAGCATCGCGGTGACCGGGCCGTCGGTGCGGTGCCCGTGGCGACGCAGCCAGCCGTCGAGCTTGGCCTGCACCGTGGGCAGGTCCGGGCGCCGGTGCGGCTCGGTGCGCATCGCCTGCTTGAGCAGCGTCAGGTGCGCCGTGCGGGTCGGCAGGTGGGTGAGCTTGGCCCCGGCGGCGGCCGCCCGCAGCCCGGCGACGGCGTCGGCGGACTCCCCGCGCGGCGGGTGCCCGCTCAGCGCGAACGACACCGCCGCGGCGAGCTGCCAGGCGTCGGAGGCGGGCGAGGCGGGCTTGCCGGCCGCGGCCTCCGGCGCCAGGTAGTCCGGGGTGCCCAGGACGTAGCCGGTCTGGGTCAGCGTGGAGTCACCCTGCTTGCGCGCGATCCCGAAGTCGATCAGGTGCGGGTGCCCCTGCGGGTCGACGACGATGTTGCCCGGCTTGATGTCGCGGTGCAGCACCCCGGCGCGGTGCGCGGTGTGCAGCGCCCCGGCGATGCCGGTCCAGATGCGGGCTGCGGAGATGTCGTCGACCGGGCCCTGCTCGCCGACGAGCTGGCCCAGGGACATCCCGTCGACGTACTGCATGACGATGACCAGGCCGTCCATGCCCTGCAGGCCCGGGTCGGAGGAGGCGTGCAGCAGGTCGTGGATCTGCACGCAGCAGGGGTGGCGCAGCGCCCCGAGCGCGGCGGCCTCGCGGCGGATGCGCTCCTCGGTCTCGGGGTCAGCGGCATGCGCGGACTTGACCGCGACGGTGTGGCCGAGCTTCGCGTCGTGGGCCAGCCAGACCCCGCCGAAGCCACCGGCACCGAGGCGGCGCAGCAGCCGGAACCGGGGCGCACGGGGCGGCCCGCCCGGCACCGGCGCGACGAGCGTGGGCCGGCGCGGCGGACCCGCCGGGGGCCGTCCCGCGCCGGAGACGGGGCCACGGGCCGCTCCCGACACCGGGCCGCGCAGCGGTCCCGCCGCCGGGTGGGCGGCCGGTCCGGTGAACGGCGGCGGTCCGGCGGGCGGGCGTCCGGCCGGGCCGGGCGCGTAGGCCACGGGGGGCGGTGCGCCGTAGCCGGCCGGCGGACGGGGGGCGGCGGCGAACCCGACGTAGGGGGCGGACTGCTCGACCGACGACGGCACGCGGGCGCCGCCGGTCCCGGGGCTGCCCGGGTTCTCGCGGGCGGAGAAGCGCTGGGCGAGGCGCTCGGCGACGCTGGGCGTCGCGGCGGCGCCGGACTGCGCGGCGAGCCCGTCGCCCCCGGCACGGCCGGCCCGGGACGACCCGGTTCCGATGCGGCCCGCCGCGGACGGCTCGGCACGTCGGGCCGGCACGTCGCGCCCGGCGCGGATCCGCTCGATCCTCGCCCGCGACGGCACCGGGAACAGCGGGACGACCAGCACCCCGACCAGGCTGGCGGCGAGGACGCCGACCCACAGGTGCTCGGCGGTGCCCGCCGGGACCCCGCCGGTCAGCACGATCAGCGAGAACAGCGGGAGCCAGAAGAACTTGGCGGGCCAGCGCGGCCCGCGACGCAGTGCGGTGCGTGCCTGGACCGCGACCAGGACCGTCGCGAGCAGCGGCACGACACCGAGCAGGGCGACGGAGGTGACCGAGGTGACGACGTCACCGCCGATGGACCCGGCCACGGTGCCCCGGCCCAGGTAGCTGCTCTGCGTCCCGACGACACTGCAGGTCTCGACCCGGATCGACGACGTCGCCGACTGGCTCAGGCCGGGCACGGCCGGCACGCCCGCGGTCGCGCGGCTGAACACCCCGCCCGCTCCGACGAACACGGCCAGCGGGAGCAGACCCGCCGCCAGCACCCCGATCCCGGCCAGCAGCACGGACTCGGCCGAGCCGTAGCCCGAGGAGGAGCCGGAGCCGATCCCGCGACGCAGCAGCGCGACCAGCACCGCGCCCGCGGTGGGCAGCAGCCCGGTGAGCACGCCGAGCGCGGTGACCGACCAGGCCCAGTCCCCCGGGCACACGTCCGGCACGCCGAGCCCGCGGATGCCGTCCAGCACTCCGGCGACGAGCGCCACCAGCGCGTCCACGCCCGTCCTCACCCCCGAAGTCGCTCCGGGTGCGGCCACCCGGACTGCCCACTATCGCATCACCCGGGCGGGGCCCGGCGGAGCAGCGGGTGCCCGGGTGCGTCCGGGGCGGGTGGAGCGGGTCAGCGCACGAAGAGGTCCAGGTCGGTGTTGAACCGGTCGAGCAGCTCGGCGAGGGAGTCGCGGTCGTGGGTCGGCCAGTGCGCGATGACCTCGCGCAGCGGGGCCAGGCGGGCCTCGCGGACCTGCTCGCGGGCCGCAAGTCCGGCCGGGGTGAGGGTGACGCTGACCGAGCGGGGGTCGCGCTCGTGCGGGGAGACGTCGACCAGGCCGGCCCGCGACAGCCGGGACACCTGACGGCTGGCGGTGGGCTTGGAGACCCCCAGCTTGCCGGTGAGCGCGGTCAGCGAGAGGGGGCCCTCATCGTCGAGGAGCATGAGCACCGGGTAGGTGTAGCGGTCCACGGCGTCGTTCGTGCCGTACCCGTGGGACCACACCGACTCCATGGTGCGGCGGACCAGCAGCGTGATCTGCTTCTCCAGCGAGTGCAGCGGGTCCTGCGTCGCCGTGGCGACGCCGCCGGTCGCCACGGTGGCGTCGTCGTCAATCGGGCCAATCGGACGTTCGGTCATGTTTCGCATGCTACACACGTTGCGGGCCGCAACATTGACGATCGCAATCACGTAAGCGGATCGAAAGGTTCGTGCGCCTTCACGCAACGGTGCTGCTCCGAACGGGTGTGATCGGCGACGCGCGTCGCCGAAACCGTGGGACGAACCACCCAGCACCGGACAGAGCCCGCACCGTGTGTTTCCTCCGTGTTGCGTTCCGCAATCATTAGCGTTGCAATCGATCCACCGGACGACGTGGTCCGGGCACGAGATCGAGGAGGCGCTCAACCGTGTGCGGAATCTGCGGCTGGATCGACTACCGACACGACCTGGGGGCGGACGAGCACGCCCGCACCCTCGCGGCGATGAACGACACGATGTCCTGCCGCGGACCGGACCAGCAGGGGGTGTGGGCCCAGGGCCCCGCGGCGCTGTGCCACCGCAGGCTCGCGGTCATCGACATCGAGGGCGGCCGCCAGCCGATGACCCTCGACGAGGGCGGGGCACCCGCCCTGCACATGGTCTACTCCGGGGAGACCTACAACTTCCGTGAGCTGCGCGAGCAGCTCGCCGCGGCGGGGCACCGGTTCCGTACCTCCAGCGACACCGAGGTCGTGCTGCGGGCGCACCGCGAGTGGGGCGCGAAGGACCCGCGTGAGGTCGCCCGGCGGCTCAACGGCATGTTCGCCTACGCCCTGTGGGACTCCGGCACGAGCGAGCTGGTGCTGGTGCGCGACCGGCTGGGCATCAAGCCGCTCTACTACTACCCCACCCCGCACGGGGTGCTGTTCGGCTCCGAGCCCAAGGCGATCCTGGCCAACCCCGAGGCCGAGCGGGTGGTCGACGCCGAGGGGCTGCGCCGAGCGCTGGCGTTCGTCTCCGACATGTCCAACGCGGTGTTCCGCGGCATGCGCGAGGTCCCGCCCGGCTGCGTCGTCCGGGTCTCCCGCGACGGCGGGATCCGCGAGGAGCGCTACTGGCAGCTCACCGACACCGGGCACACCGACGACGTCGACACCACCGTGCACCACGTCCGCGAGCTGCTGGAGGACACCGCGCAGCGCCAGCTCTACGCCGACGTGCCGCTCTGCACCCTGCTGTCGGGCGGTCTGGACTCCTCGGCGCTCACCGCGCTGGCCGCGAAGCACGTCGAGGGCACCGTCCGGTCGTTCGCGGTGGACTTCGTGGGCTACGCCGACAACTTCGTCGCCGACGACGCCCGCAGTACCCCGGACACCCCCTACGTGCACGAGGTCGCCGAGTACGTCGGCACATCCCACCGCGACATCGTGCTGCGCACCGAGGACATGATGGACCCCGCCGTGCGCCGGGCCACGGTGCACGCCCGCGACCTGCCGGCCGGCATCGGCGACATGGACTCCTCGCTCTACCTGCTCTTCTCCGCGATCCGCAAGGAGTCGACGGTCGCGCTGTCCGGGGAGTCCGCCGACGAGGTCTTCGGCGGGTACCGCGACTTCCACGACCCGGAGACCGTCGCCGCGGACACCTTCCCGTGGCTCGCCGGGCGGATGATGAACCACGACCCCGCCGACCCCGGTCTGTTCGACGGCGCGCTGTGGGCCAAGCTCGACGTGCCCGGCTACGTCGAGGAGCAGTACCGGACGGCACTGTCCGAGGTGCCCGAGCTGACCGGCCCGGCCGCCGACGACCCGCACGAGCGGCGGATGCGCGAGATCTGCTACCTGTACCTGACCCGCTGGCTGCCGGTGCTGCTCGACCGCAAGGACCGGATGAGCATGGCGGTCGGGCTCGAGGTGCGGGTGCCGTTCTGCGACCACCGCCTCGTCGAGTACGTCTTCGGCACCCCGTGGGCGCACAAGACCTTCGACGGCCGCGAGAAGTCGCTGCTGCGGCACGCCACCTCCGACCTGCTGCCGGAGTCTGTGGTGCAGCGGGTCAAGAGCCCGTACCCCTCCACCCAGGACGACGGCTACGAGAAGTCGCTGCGCGAGCAGGTCGCCGAGATCCTCTCCCGCGGCGACGACGCCCCCGTCGCGCCGCTGGTGGACCGCGCGGCCGTCCGGCGACGGCTCGACGCCGGCGGCGGGCACGAGGCCAACTCGATGGGCCGCCGGATGCAGCTGGAGCGGATCATCGACCTCAACACCTGGATCGGCGACTACGACGTGCAGCTCTCGCTGTAGCCCCGTGGCGGGTTCGCCCCGTGGGTGGTTGTGTGGGTACCGACCCGCACGACCACCCACGAGGTGAGGCCACATGGGACTGACCCGCACCGACGGCCCGCTGTCGTCCTCCGCGCCGACGACGGTGAACTACGCGATCGAGGGCCCGCCGCACAAGCTGCTGATGCACCCGTTCCCGAGGCGGGTGCGGGCGGAGTTCGCCGGGCGCACCGTGCTCGACACCCGTGGCGGGTTCCTGCTGCACGAGTCGAACCTGCTGCCCGTGCTCTACGTCCCCGAGGCCGATCTCGACCAGGACGTGCTGGTCGCGACCGACCACACCACGCACTGCCCGTTCAAGGGCGACGCGTCCTACCGCTCGCTGGTCGTCGGCGACCGCACCGCGGAGAACGCGGTCTGGCACTACCCGGAGCCCGTCGCGGCCGCGCCCTGGCTGCGCGGGCTCGCCGCGCTGTACTGGAACGCCGCCGACGCCTGGTACGACGAGGACGAGCAGGTCTTCGCGCACCTCACCGATCCCTACACCCGGGTCGACGTCCGTCCGACCCACCGCGAGGTCGTCGTCACCCACGTCGCGACCGACGGGGTGGAGACGGTCCTGGCCCGCTCGCGACGCCCGTGGGTGCTGTCGGAGACCGGGCTGCCGAACCGCTGGTACCTCCCCGCCGCCGACCTCGCCGTCCCGACCTCGCCGAGCGACCTCCGGACGCGCTGCCCCTACAAGGGCGAGGCGCACTACGAGCACGCCGACCTGCCCGGCGGGACCCGGCTGGCCGACGTGTTCTGGCACTACCCCGACCCGCTGCCCGAGTCCTCCCGGGTCGCGGGGCTGCGCGCCGTCGCGGGCGGCAGCCGCGACGACGGCTCCCGGGTCGTGGTCACCGTCGACGGCGCCGAGACCTGAGCCCGGCCGGGGCGGCCGTCACCACGGGCGGCTCCACCGGGGCGGTGCCGGTCGGTCGGCCCACCGGGGCAGTCCCGGTCGGTCGTCGCACCAGGGTGCGGGCCGGTCAGTCGTCGGCGACAAGCAGGGCCTCCAGCGCGGGCAGCGCGGCCTCCAGCGCGGCGCGCTGAGCGGCGTCGAGCCGGTCGAGCCGGCGCGCGACCAGGGCGGTGCGCTGGCTGCGGATCTCGCGCAGCCGGGCCAGCCCGTCGGCGGAGACCGAGACGAGCACGCCGCGGGCGTCTCCCGGGTCCGCGGCACGCTCGACCATGCCCTGCTCGTCCAGCGCGGAGAGCACCCGCGACATCGTCGGTGCGGTCACACCCTCACGGCGGGCCAGCTCCGACAGGCGCAGCGGGCCGTGCTGCTCGACGGTGACCAGGGTCGACAGCTGCAACGGCGGCAGCGACTCGGAGCCGTCGATGCGGATCCGGCGGTTCAGCCGTCCCACCGCCAGTCGCAGCCGGGAGGCCACCTCGTCGTCGCTCGTCTCGAAACGGCCGGTCACCACGGTGCCACCGGACTCGCCGCCCGATCCCTCACTCATCGCCCCATTCTGCCAAAGAAGTGCTGAGCAATGGCATCGGCCCTCGGCGGCCGCGGCGTCGCGGCAGGGCCGTGGCAAGGTCGTGGCAAGGTCGCGGGGATGGAGATCCCCGACCCCGTCGCGCTCGCCGGCTCGCTGATCGCCCTCGACACCCGGGGCGGCGGCGAGCGCGCGGCCGCCGACGCCCTCGCGGGCCTGCTCGACGACGGCGGATTCACCGTACGGACCGAGCCCGACCCGGCCGACCCGGCACGGGCGAACCTGGTGGCCCGCCGCGGCGACGGCCGCCCACCCGTCACCCTCACCGGGCACCTCGACACCGTCCCCGCCGACCCGGCCGGCTGGTCGTTCGACCCGCATGCCGGTGACGTCGTCGACGGGCGGCTGCGCGGGCGCGGCAGCACCGACATGAAGGCCGGGGTGGCCGCGCTCGTCGTCGCGGCACTGCGCAGCACCCCGGCGACCCCGCTGCAGCTGGTGTTCACCTTCGGCGAGGAGACCGGCGGCGACGGCGCCCGGCTGCTCACCGGCCTGGAGCCGTCGCCACTGCTGGTGGTGGCCGAGCCGACCGCGAACCGGGTGCTGCACGGCCACAAGGGCGTGCTGTGGCTGCGGCTGGTGCAGCACGGGGTGAGCGCCCACGGGTCGCGCCCGGAGCTGGGCGACAACGCACTCGTCGCGCTCGGGCGGGTGGCCGCTGCGCTGCACGACCACACCTGGCCCGTCAGCGCGACGCACGGCGCCGCCACCGCCAACCCCGGGACGCTGCACGCCGGACTGCAGCCCAACCTGGTGCCCGACCGCGCCGAGCTGGAGGTCGACCTGCGTCTGGTGCCCGGCCTCGACGCCGCCGCGGCCCGCGACGAGGTGGCCACGGTCGCCCGCGCCGCGCTCACCGGGACACCCCACCGCGGCGTCCCGCACGTCGAGGTGCGCCTGGACCTGCCCGCCGTCGGCACCGATCCGGCCGACCCGCGGGCCAGGGCGGCCGCCACCGCGCTCGGCCACGACGGACCGGCGGCGTTCGCGTCCTACTTCACCGACGCGTCGGTGCTGGTCCCCGCGCTCGGGGACCCGGCGGTGCTGGTGTACGGGCCCGGCGACCCCGAGCTGGCCCACGTCACCGACGAGACCTGCTCCGCGGCCCGGGTCGACGAGGCGGCCGAGGCCCTCACCACGGCCCTGGTCAGAGCTTGCGCAGCCGCACCCGCGTGACGTCGTGGTTCGGGCCCTTGGTCAGCACCGCGCTGGCCCGCGAGCGGGTGGGCAGCACGTTCTGTTCCAGGTTGGGCTGGTTGATCGTCGCCCAGATGTGCTCGGCCCGTGCCACGGCCGCGTCGTGGTCGAGCTCGGCGTAGCGGCGGAAGAACGACTGCGGGTCCCGGAACGCGGTCTGGCGCAGCCGCAGGAAACGCTCCACGTACCAGCGGCGCACGTCGGCGGTGGCGGCGTCGACGTAGACGGAGAAGTCGATGAAGTCCGACACGGTCAGCGCGCCCGCGACCGCGGGCTGGAGCACGTTGAGCCCCTCGACGATGAGGATGTCGGGGCTGCGGACGACGAGCTGCTCGTCGGGGACGATGTCGTAGACCAGGTGCGAGTAGACCGGGGCGGTGACCTCGGGGCGGCCGCCCTTGATCTCGGAGACGAACCGCAGCAGCTTGCGGCGGTCGTAGGACTCCGGGAAGCCCTTGCGCTCCATCAGCCCGCGGGCCTGCAGCTCGGCGTTGGGGTAGAGGAACCCGTCGGTGGTGACCAGCTGCACGTCGGGGTGCTCCGGGGAGCGGGCGAGCAGCAGGCGCAGCAGCCGCGCGGTGGTCGACTTCCCGACCGCGACCGAGCCCGCGATCCCGATCACGAACGGGGTCCGGGCCCCGCCCGAGCCGAGGAAGCGCCGGTAGGCCCGGTAGAGCCGACCGCCCTCCTCGACGTGCAGGTTCAGCAGCCGCGACAGCGGCAGGTAGACCTCGCGGACCTCGTCGAGGTCGACGAAGTCGCCGTAGCTGCGCAGCTGGTCGAGCTCCTGGGCCGACAGCGGCACCGTCGTCGACGACGCGAGCTGCGACCAGGAGCGGCGGTCGAAGTCGACGAACGGTGAGGCGCTCCCCCGGGCCAGGCCCGAGCTGCGCCGGCCGCCGTACTGCGGGTGCGTCGCGGCCGCGGGGGACGCGCGCTCCGACGGGGGCGTCGGCTGCGGTGCGCTCACCGGTGCGCTGCGGTCGGGGCCCCGCTCACCGGCACCCGACCGCCGTCCGGGGAGCCCGGTGGCGCGGGGGACGGTGCGGAGGGCGACGTCGCCGTGGTCATGGCTGACCAACCTAGACCCCGGTCACGGCCGGGATCACCGTCGGGACGCCGTGACGTCACTCGCAGCTGCCCGACTCGCAGCTCCCGGCGCGCGGTCCCGGCGCGGCCGCCGTATCGTCGTGCACCGTTTCTCCCCGATGGAGGCCATGAGCTCCGTGTCCGTCCTGCTCTCCGTCCTCGGGCTGCTCGCGGTCGCCGCGCTCACCCTGGGAACCGCCGTGTCCGTCGCCTCGGAGTTCTCGCTCACCGCGCTCGAACGCAGCCGCATCGACGCCGCCGTCGCCCGCCGGGACGACCGCCGCACCCGCGCGGTGCAGCGGGCGCACGCCGGGCTGTCGTTCCAGCTGTCGGGCTGCCAGCTCGGGATCACCGCCACCACCCTGGCCACCGGTTACATCGCCGAGCCCGCCGTCGCCGAGCTGATCCGGCCGGTCCTGGAGGCCGTCGGTCTGCCGGCCGGGATCGCCTCGGGCACCGCGACCGTGCTGTCGCTGGTCCTGGCGACGGTGCTGTCGATGGTGTTCGGCGAGCTGGTCCCGAAGAACCTCGCGATCGCCCACCCGATGGAGGTGGCGCGCTCGGTGGTGTGGCTGCAGGCCGGGTTCGCCTCGGCGTTCCGCTGGCTCATCACCGGTCTGAACAGTGCGGCCAACGCCATCGTGCGCCGGCTCGGCATCGAACCGGCCGAGGAGCTGCGCTCGGCCCGCTCACCCGGTGAGCTGAGCTCGCTGGTGCGGGCCAGCGCCGAGAGCGGCAGCATCGACCCGGGCACCGCGGTGCTGCTGGAGCGCTCGCTGCGCTTCACCGACCGCGTCGCCGAGGATCTGATGACCCCGCGGGTGCGGGTGGAGACCATCGACGCCACCGACACCGTCACCGACCTGGTCGCGCTGGCCCGCCGCTCCGGGTTCTCCCGGTTCCCGGTCGTGGACGGCGACCCGGACGTCCCGCTGGGCCTGGTGCACGTCAAGCAGGCGTTCTCGGTGCCGCCGGCCCGCCGCGCCGGCACCGCCGTGCGGGACCTGGCCCGGCCGGTCGAGACGGTGCCGTCGTCGCTGGACGGCGACGAACTCATGACCCGGCTGCGGGCGGCGGGACTGCAGACCGCCGTCGTCGTCGACGAGTACGGCGGCACCGCCGGTCTGGTGACCATGGAGGACCTGGTGGAGGAGATCCTCGGCGACGTCCGCGACGAGCACGACCGCGGCGAGCAGAACCGGGTGCGCCGCCTCGGCGACGGGGTCTGGGCGCTGTCCGGCCTGATGCGCGACGACGAGGTGGACGAGGTGACCGGGTTCCGCATGCCGCACGGGGGCTACGAGACCCTCGCCGGGCTGGTCGTGGCCCGGCTGGGCCGGATCCCCGACGTCGGCGACACCGTCGAGGTCGACGGGTGGACGCTGGAGGTCCTGCGCCGCGACCGCAACCGGGTCGCCGAGATCCGTGTGCAGCGCAGCGCCGACCGCACCGCCGGGCACGGGACGGTGCCGGCGTGAACGACCTGCTCGCACTGCTCGCCGCCGTCGCCCTGCTCGGGGTGAACGCCTTCTTCGTCGCCGCGGAGTTCGCGCTGATCTCCGGCCGCAAGGACCGCCTGGAGGCCATGGCCGACGCCGGCTCCGCCGGGGCGCAGCGGGTCCTCGACGCCTCGCACGACCTGTCCCGGATGCTCGCGGCCTCCCAGCTGGGCATCACCATCGCGTCGCTGCTGCTCGGCCGGCTCGGCGAGCCGGCCGTGGCGCACCTCATCGACGGACCGCTCGAGGCGGTCGGGGTGCCGGAGTCGTTCGCCTACCCGGTCGCGTTCGCGGTGTCGCTGATGATCGTCGTCGTCGCGCACATGATGCTCGGCGAGATGGTGCCGAAGAACATCTCGATCGCGGGACCGGAGCGCGCGGCGATCCTGCTGGTCCCCCCGTTCCTGGTGTGGACCCGGGTCACCCGCCCGTTCATCGACCTGTTCAACGCGATGGCCAACGCCACCCTGCGCCTGGTCGGGGTGACCCCGCGCGACGAGCTGGAGACCGCGTTCACCACCGGCGAGCTCGCCGAGATGCTCGGCGACTCGCGCCGTGAGGGCCTGCTCGACGACTCGGAGAGCTCGCGGATCGAGCGGACCCTGTCCTCGGCGGAGGCGACCGTCTCCGACGTCGTCGTCGCACTGGAGGACCTGGTGTGCCTCGACGCCGGCCCCGGCGGGACGACGACGGTCTCCGCGCTCACCGAGGCCGTCGAGCGGACCGGGTACTCACGGTTCCCGATCCGCGGCGCACAGGGCAGGCTGACCGGGTACCTGCACGTCAAGGACGTGCTGGATCTCGCCGACGCCGAGTCCGCGACGATCCCACCGCAGCGCGTCCGCAGCCTGCCGTCGGTCCCGGCCTCGGCCCGCCTCGACGAGGCGCTCGCCACGCTGCGGGCCGCCCGGGCACACCTGGCCCGCGCCGTCGACGAGCACGACACCACCGTCGGCGTGGTCACCATGGAGGACCTCACCGAGGCGTTCGTGGGCAGCGTCCGCGACGCCACCCACGCCCCCGGCACCCCGGCCTGACCCGCGCGCGTCGTACCGTCGGACACCGTGCCGCCCCCGTCCGTGCCGACCTCAGCCCGGCCTACCCCGCCTGTGTCGACCGCGTCCGGGCCGACCCCGAGCGTCTGCGCCCCGACCGCCACCGTGCCCGTCCTCGACGGCGCGACCTGGCGGGCACGGGCGGCGGCCCACCGCGAGCGGGTCGCGGCCTGGACCGGTCCGCACCGGGAGCGGCGACGGCGCGGCGAGCCGCACCCGGTGTGGGACTTCCTGTTCACCTACTACTCCCACCGCCCCGCCCAGCTGGAGCGCTGGGACCCGGGCCCCGGCGTCGCGCTCGCCGACGCCGCGGAACTCGCCGACCGCCCCGGCCACGTCACCCGGCCCGACGGCACGGTCCTGTTCGACCCCGCGGCGGCCCCGCAGCGGCTGCGGACGACCGCGGCGTTCGTGCACCGGCTGCTGGTCGCGACCCGGTCCCGGCCGCCCCGGCTGGGCTGCTTCGGCCTGCACGAGTGGGCGATGGTCTACCGCACCGACGACGTCCGGCACCGGGACACGGTGCCGCTGCGTCTCGGGCGGGCGGGCACCGACGCCGTCGTCGAGTCGGCGCGGATCAGCTGCACCCACTACGACGCCTACCGGTTCTTCACCGACGCCGCGGCCCCGCGCAATGAGCTCGTGCCCACCCGCGAGCGGCAGGTCGAGATGGAGCAGCCGGGCTGTCTGCACGCGACGATGGACCTCTACAAGTGGGCCTACAAGCTCGCCCCGGCGGTGCCGTCGGAGATTGTCGCCGACTGCTTCGCCCTCGCCGCGGACGTCCGCGAGCTGGACATGCGCGCCTCCCCCTACGACCTGTCCGGCCACGGGTTCGACCCGGTGCGGATCGAGACACCCGCCGGACGCGCCGAGTACGCCCGCGCCCAGGCCGGGTTCAGCGAGCGCGCCGCGCCGCTGCGCGACGCGCTGGCCGACCTCGCGGGCCGGCTCGCCGGGACACCCGACCACCCGGCCGGCCACCCCGCCGAGGGCCCCCTCGGCGGCCCGCACACGGACGACGGGGCCGCCGGGACGGTGCCCGGCGGCCCCGCGACCGCGTAGCGGCTCAGCCCGCGACGAGCTCGTCCAGCACGCCGTTGCGCGCCGAGGCGACGAGGTCGGCGAACTGGTCGACGCTCATCTGCACGCGCTGGCCGAAGTCGTCGGTGATCACGATCCGCTTCTCCGGGACGGCCGCGTCGTCGACGAACAGCTCGGGGCATCCGCAGTTGCAGCTGCCGCAGAAGGTGGCGATGTGTCGCACTCGGGTGCTCCTCGTCGTCGGTCCGGGTGTCGCGGGCGGTGTGCCCGCGCCGTCGGGAGAGGTCGCCCGCGGACTCCCGGCGGTTCCCGATGTCACCCGATGGGGTCAACCGGTCACCGATGGGAGCCGTGCGGGACTCACACCGGCAGGGCTCACACCGGCAGGTCGGCCGGGTCGGTGCCCTCGAGGAAGAAGTCGATGTCGTTGTGCTCGGAGTCGCCGTAGGGGGTGAGGTCGGTGACGCCGTGCGCGGCGAGCACCTCGTCGTCGATGAAGGTGTGCCCGGTGGGGCGCGCCGGATCGGTCAGGATCGCCAGGGCCGCGTCGGCCATGATCTCGGGGGTGCGGACACGCCCGGCGACCTGGTCGCCGCCCAGCAGGTTCGTCACGGCCGCGGTCGCGATGGTGGTGCGCGGCCACAGGCAGTTGGCCCGGATGCCGTCGCCGGCGAACTCGTGCGCCCAGCCCAGGGTCAGCAGCGACATGCCGTACTTGGAGAGCATGTAGGGCGGGAACGCGCCGAGCCACTTCGGGTCGAGGTTGATCGGCGGGGACAGGGTGAGGACCTGCGCGTCGTCGGAGGCCTTGAGGTGGTCCAGCGCGGTCCGGGTCAGCAGGTAGGTGCCGCGCGAGTTGATCGACTGCATGAGGTCGTAGCGCTTGGGCGTCACGTCGGCGGTGCCGCTGATGTTCAGCGCGCTGGCGTTGTTGACGACGATGTCGACGCCGCCGAAGGTCTCGGCGGCGGTGGCGACGGCGCGTTCCACGTCCGCCTCGACCCGCACGTCCCCGACGACGGCGACGGCCTTGCCCCCGGCCTGCTCGATCTCGGCGACCGCGGTGTGCACGGTCCCGGGCAGGCGCGGGTCGGGCTGGTCGGTCTTGGCCAGGATGACGGCGTTCGCGCCGCGGCGGGCGGCGGCGAGCAGGATCGCGAGGCCGATGCCGCGGCTGCCGCCGGACATGACGATGGTGCGGCCGTTCAGGTCCCGCTGGGCGGTCTCGGTCATGGGGTCCTCCGGTGACGGTGCGTCGGTGCACGTGCTCGGAGGCACTCTAACAGTCAGCCCTGACCGTTTCTGTGGAGGTGCGTCACACGTGCGGGTCGCAACCGGTTCAGCGCGGCCGCGACCTCGTGCCGTCGCGGCACCGCGACGTCCACCGGGGCGCCCCGGGTGATCGCGTCGGTCCCGCCGTGGCGCACGGCCTCCTCCAGCCGCTCCAATGCCGCGGCGAGGGTGACCCCACGCAGGTCGAGGGCGGCCAGGGCGTACCCGACGCCGGTGGTCTGGCCGGGGTCGGCGAGCTGGGCCACCGCGGACAGGTCGATGTCGTCGGCGCCGAAGGTGAGCCGCCCGCGGCCGCGGGCGGTGATCCTGCGACGCCCACGTACCGAGGCGTCCACACTGCGGGGGTCGAACTCGCGGCGGGCGAACGCCGGGAACGCGGTGTCGGTCGCCTCGTCGGCCCGTCCGGCGATCTCCCGGGCCCGGCCGGTGACCTCGGAGGCGACGTAGTCCTGCAGCAGGATCACGGTGTCGGCGCGGTCGAGGTACTCCCCCGAGCCGCCCATGACGAGCACGGTGGACACCCCGTGCCCGCGGTGCAGCGGCCGGACCCGCTCGGCGAACGGGACCAGCGGCTCGGCCGGGATCAGCGCGCGCATCCGGTCGTCGCGGATCATGGCGTTGGTGGCTGCGGTGTCCTCGTCGATCAGCAGCACGCCGGCGCCGGCCTCCAGCGCCTCCACCGTGGCGGCGGCCTGCGAGGTCGAGCCGGACGCCGACTCCGTGGAGAAGTCGTCGGTGGGGTTCCCGGACGGCAGGCCGGTGACGAAGGCCGACACGTCGACGCGCTGCACCGAGCGCTCGTCCTCGGCGCGCACCGACACCGCGTCGGCGCGGGCGACGACGAGCTCGCGACCGTCGCCGGGGACGTGGTCGTACACGCCGTTCTCCAGCGCACGCAGCAGCGTGGACTTGCCGTGGTAGCCGCCGCCGACGATCAGCGTGACGCCCTCGGGGACGCCCATGCCGGTCACCGTGCCGCGGTGCGGGACCTCCAGGTTCACGCGCAGCTCCGGCGGGGAGACGAATGGCACCCCGCCCACCAGCGGCCGGTCGTCGACGCCGGAGGCGCGCGGCAGCACCGCGCCGTCGGCGACGAACCCGACCAGGCCGCGACCGGCCAGCGCGTCGCGCAGGGCACCGGCGTCGACGACGGTCTCCACGAACTCCTCGGCGGCGTCGGTGTCAGCGGTCTCCCAGCGCAACGCCCCCAGCACCGCGCGCGGCAGCGCGACCGTGACCTCCGCGGCCGCTGCCCGGCCGTCGATCCGCCGACCCCGGCCGGGCAGCGGCACCGACACCTCGGCGACGACCGTCCCGTCGGGCCGGATGCGGACCGCGCTGCGGTCGAGCACCTCCTGGCCACCCGCATCGATCCGCACGGTGCTGCGCTCCAGGGCCCGGCGCAGTGCGCGGGCCAGGAACCCGGCGAGGGCACGCGCCCGCACGGGCCCGTCGTACAGGCCGGGCGGCAGCCCGGCGGTCCGGGCGGGCACGGTCACCCGCAGCCGCGACGGCGGCGCGAACGGGTCGGCCTGCACCGTCCGGATCTCGAGGTCGTAGCCGTGCTCCCCCGTCCAGACGCCGGTGAGGTCCTTGTAGGAGCGGTAGGACGCTCCGTCGAGGTCGTGGAGCCGGGGGCCGAGAGCCGCGACGTCGCCGCGACGTCGGGGCGTGGCCGAGCGCTCGTGCGGGGTCATGCGGGGTCGTCTCCTCCACGTCGTGGCGACCGCCAGTGGCCCCGCGGGGCCCGGTCCGCGGCGGACCGGGCCCGGACGCGGATCAGCGAGCGGTGAACGCCTGGATCACCAGCTGGTCCCCGGGCGGGGTGGCGGCGCAGCCGGTGCCCTCCATCGGGACGAACAGCGAGTCGGTCTCGCCGGGCGGGTAGACGCGCAGTCCGCGCACCGCCGTCGGGCGGCAGGCGGCCTCGTCGAAGTTGCGCACGTTCACCACCCGCAGTGTCGCACCGGCGCTCCCGCCCGGGGCGAGCCGGACCGGGTCGCCGTGCCCGCCCTGCATCGCGGCGGCCGGGCCGATCTGGTGGCCGTCGTCGCCGCCGACGTAGGACACGCCGGGGAAGCCGCGCAGGTAGCAGGTGCGGCCGCTCTGGTTGCGCAGCGTCAGCGTCACGTACGACGAGCCCGCGGCACCGCCGCCCGGGTCGGCCGCGACCGAGCCGGCCAGCTCGGAGGTGTGGCAGCGCTCGTCGCCGCCCGCCTCGGTCCCCCCGGTTCCGGTGTGCGCGCCGCCGGCACCGGCGCCGCCCCCGGTGTTCCCGGCGTCGGACACCGGGGTGCTCGTGGTCGGTGCGGCGGTGCTCGGCGGCGTGGCGGTGCCGCCGGAGCCGGCGGCGGTCGGCCAGTCGCCGCCGCCCCCGCAGCCGGCGAGCACCGCTCCGCAGGCGGCGATGGTCACGGCCCAGCGGGCGGTGCGGTGCAGGACGTACCCGTCCATGTCAGTCCCCCGATCGTCATGGTGCGTACGTCTCCTCGGACGTATCGGCACGCAACCGGTTGCCCCGATCCTTGGTGATGCGAACGAGAGTTCACCCGTCTGTCGCCGTTCGTCGCCCGGTCGGTACCGTCCTGGCCCGTGTTGTCGCGTATGTCCGTTGTTCATCTGGCCCGTGGGGCCGCGATCGGCGTGGTCGAGACCATCCCGGGGGTCAGCGGCGGGACCATGGCGCTGGTCGTCGGGATCTACGAACGCCTGATCGCCCAGGGCGCGCACCTCGTCGGCGCGGCCCGGGCGTTGCTGCCGGGCGCGGCGGGCGGTGACGTGACGCCCCGCGAGGAGCTGCGACGGCTGGACCGGGGCCTGCTGGTGCCCGTGGCGCTGGGCATGGCGCTGGCGGTCCTGGCGGCGTCGCAGGTCCTCCCGGGGCTGATCGAGGACCACCCCGTCGGCGCCCGGGCGGTGTTCCTGGGGATGGTCGCCGCGTCGGTGGTGGTCCCCCTGCGGATCACCGGGCGGCTGCGCGGGCTGCGGGAGTGGGCGCTGGTCGTCGTCGCGTTCGCGGCGACGTTCGCCGTCAGTGGGCTCCCCCCGGTCGTCGGCGACGGCCGCCCGCCGATGCTCCTGGTCGGGCTGGCCGCGGCGGTCGCGGTGTGCGCGCTGGTGCTGCCGGGGTTCTCCGGCTCGTTCCTGCTGCTGGTGTTCGGGCTCTACGAGCCGACCCTGCGTGCGGTGCGCGACCTGGACCTGGCCTACGTCGCGGTGTTCGGGCTCGGCGCCGTGGTCGGGCTCGTGAGCTTCGTGTCGGTGCTGACCTGGCTGCTGGAGCACCACCGCCGCACCCTCATGGTGATCATGACCGGCGTGCTGCTGGGGGCGCTGCGGGCGCTGTGGCCCTGGCAGGACGACGCCCGCGGAGTGCTGGCACCCGACCCGGGCTGGTGGTGGATGCTGCTGCCGGCCGCGGCGGGTGCCGCGCTCGTCCTGACGATCATGGCCGTCGAGCGGCGGGTCGACGGGGCGGCGGCCCCCGGCCTCAGCGGGGCAGCCACTCCGGACGCCCGGAGCCGCGCGGGACGAGCACCGTGCGGTACTCCCCCGGCGTCGCGCTCATCGTGACCTGGTCGGTCACCCCCTGGTAGTGCCCGAGCGGGGTCTGCGCGGTGAACGTCTCCGGGGCGGGGTAGGCGTGCCGCTCCCCGGTGCCCGCGACCTCGCGGGCGTAGCCGAGGTCGAGCACCCCGAGCTCCAGCATCCAGAGCGCGGCCCGGGCCAGCGACACCTCCACCGCCCAGGACCCGCCCTCCACCGCGCGGCGGCGCAGGGCCGCGGCGATCCCGGCGGCGGTCAGCCAGGACACGATGTAGTCGTTGACGACCAGGATCGGCGAGAGCCGGGGCGTCACCGTCGGGTCGGTGGCCGAGCCGCCCTCCAGGGTCATCATCCCGACCAGGGTGCCCGCGGACTGGTCGAACCCGACGCGGTGCGCCCACGGCCCGACCGGCCCGTGCAGGGTGTTCGTCGCGTGCACGATGCCCGGCCGCACCGCGGCGGCCTCCTCTGCGGACAACCCGAGCCGGGCCAGGTAGCCGGGGCGGCGGTTGGCGTAGAACACGTCGGCGTCGGCGAGCAGCCCGCGCAGCAGCGCGGCGCCGTCGGCGGTGTGCGGGTCCACCGTGGCGGACCGGACGCCGACGTTCGCGGTGACGTAGGTGCTGTCGTGCTCGAACTCCGTGGGGCGCCAGATGTTCAGCACGTCCGCGCCGTGCAGGGCCAGCGCCCGCCCGGTCCCGGCACCCGCGATGACGTGGCCCATCCCGAGCGCGCGCAGCCCGTCCAGCGGGAGGTCGGCGCGGCGGCGCTGCGGGAACGGCTCGGGCGGGGCGTCGCCGATGCGGCGCAGGGTGATCGGCGGGGTGCCGGCCAGCGCCGCGTGCTGCTCGGTCGCGAGCCACTCGCCGGGGGTACGGGCCATCGGCATGACGATGCCGACATCGCTCGCGGCCTCCTCCAGCTCGGCGGCGTCCCACCGGGCGATCGCGTCGGCGACGCCGCTCTCCGGGGCCCCGAGGAAGGTCTCGGCCCGGGCCCGCAGCGCGGGGTAGGGGTTGAGCGGCATCACCCAGCGGTCGTCGCGGGTGCGGTGGAACGAGAACCCCAGCGCCTGCGAGGTGATCGCCGGGCTGGCGGCCGGGTACCCGTTCACCAGCTCCCAGCGGCGGTCGTAGAACGGGCAGAGCCGGTGCGGGGCGCGCCGGACGTCGACGGTGACGTCCTGGCCGTCGCCGCCGCGGTCGCGGTGCACCGCGGCCATCCCGACCGACTTCGCGGCGAGCGCGACGGCCGCACCGCCCCCGAGGCGCAGCGCGCTGGGCACGACCGGGTCGGCACCGACGAACGCGACCCGCCCCCCGGCGTCGGCGCCGCTCATCCCGACGCAGCCCAGCAGCCCGTCGAGCGCGGCGCCGGGGTCGAAGGCGTCGTCGGTCGCGGGGGACGCGACGTTCGCGAGGATGCGCTCGGCCGTGGCGTCACCGGCCGTGGCGTCACCGGCAGTGGCGTCACCGGCAGTGGCGTCACCGGCAGTGGCGTCACCGGCAGTGGCGTCACCGGCAGTGGCGTCACCGGCAGTGGCAGCGGCGGGGGTGGTCATGCGGTGGGTCCTCCCACGTGTTTGGCCCGCAGGTACTCGCCCACGGACTTGCCGATCTGGTCCACGCGCAGGTTGGCCGAGCCGCCCGAGCCGAGCAGCCCGACGAGCACCAGGTGCACCGCGCGCAGGTGCGGGAACTCGTGGCGGACGATGCGGCCCCCGGCCTCGGGGAGCAGCGCGGCCGCCCGCTCGGTGGTCAGCGTGGCACGCAGCCAGTCCCAGTGCGCGGGGTCGCGGCACCAGACGCCCACGTTGGCGTTGCCGCCCTTGTCCCCGGCCCGCGCCCAGGTGTACTCGCCCAGCTCGACGGGCGGGCCGGTCGGCGCGGGCAGGTCCGGCTCCGGGTGCACCGGCTGTGCGGTCTCGTCGGGGGTCGCCGTCCGCGAGGCGCGGGGGACCTCGACCCGGCTGCCGTCGTCGAGGACGGCGTGGTGGTCGAGCAGCGCGGACTCCAGCAGCGCCGGCCAGTACTCGATCCGCGGCCACGGCTGCGACGCCCGCGGCGCGTGCCCGTCGTGGTGGAACCCGGGGAAGCCCTGCAGGTACAGCGACCCGACGGCCGGGGAGAACCGGACCAGCGGCTCCTTCTCGCGGGCGGTCGCGATCACCCGGATCGGGACGGTCGCCGCCCACTGGGTCGGCGGGTCGACCGCCGCGACGCCGAGCGGGGTGACCTCCAGGGTGTCGACGTGGCCCTCCAGCGCCGCGCGCAGCTGGTTGCGCAGCAGCTCCACCTTGCCCTCGACGTCGGGAGCGGTGCAGAACAGCATCGTGGAGATCTCGTAGCCGATGGGGGCGAACACCGCGACCTTCGCCGTCGGCGGCGGCGGGGACCCGGTGACCGGACCGATCGCGACCCGGTCCGGTCCCTGCTGGCTCAGCCGCACGGTGTCCAGGTGCACGGTGACGTCGGGGTTCAGGTAGCGCGGGCCCTGGATCTCGTAGAGCAGCTGCGCGGTGACGGTGTCGACGGTGACCGTGCCGCCGTCGCGGGCGTGCTTGGTG
The DNA here is from genome assembly GCF_001932475.1 of Pseudonocardia sp. Ae717_Ps2. Classification (NCBI taxonomy): domain Bacteria; kingdom Bacillati; phylum Actinomycetota; class Actinomycetes; order Pseudonocardiales; family Pseudonocardiaceae; genus Pseudonocardia; species Pseudonocardia sp. Ae717_Ps2. The sequence continues at coordinate 2,748,555 of NZ_MCIS01000001.1, read as the reverse complement.
ATCACCGAGGAGCCGTCGGCGGCGACCTCGGCGATCGGGAACCCGGGGCGCAGCATGCCGGGCACCGAGCGGAAGCCGGAGAAGTTGCCGCCGGTGGCGTGCGCGCCGCACTCGATGACGTGCCCGGCGGTCACCGCCCCGGCCAGGGCGTCGACGTCGTCGGGGCCCCAGCCGTGCCACCAGGCCGCCGGCCCCGCGGTCAGCGAGGCGTCGGTGACCCGCCCGGTCACGACGACGTCCGCGCCGGCGGCCAGCGCGGCGGCGATCCCGAACCCGCCGAGGTAGGCGTTCGCGGTGATCGGGGCGAACCCCCAGTCCTTGAGCGGGGCCCCGGTGTCGAGATGCTCGAGCCCGTGGCCGTCGGCGTGGAAGTCGGCGAGCCGATCGAACACCCCGTCCCCGGCGACGTGGGCGACCCGCAGCGACAGCCCGGCCGCCGCGATCCGGTCGCGCAGCTCCTGCGCCATCCCGGCCGGGTCGAAGCCGCCCGCGTTGGTGACGACCCGGATCCCGCGGCGGGCGATCTCGGGCAGGTGCGGGGTGAGCTGGTCGAGGGCGTAGGCGACGTAGCCGGGGCCGCCGCGCCCGGCCGCGGCGGCGAGCGCGGCGAGGGTGATCTCGGCGAGGTAGTCGCCCATCAGGACGTCGACCGGGTCCCCGGCCATCGCCTCGTCGACGGCGGTGTACCGGTCGCCGAGGTAGCCGGACACGTTCGCGATACGCACGGGACGGGAGGCCATGCCGGTCACGGTAGGCCGCCGGTCAGGGCCGCGACCAGGACCGATGACCGCACCTGGGCGTGACCTCTAGGGTCATGCCCCGTGGAGCTGTTCCATCTGCGCTACTTCCTCGCCGTCGCCGACGAGCTGAACCTGACGCGGGCGGCGGCCCGGCTGCACCTGGCCGCGTCGCCGTTGTCGCGACGGGTCCGCGACCTGGAGCGGGAGCTCGGCGCGCCGCTGTTCACCCGGTCCGCGCGCGGGATGGCGCTGACCGCGGCCGGGCGGGCACTGCTGCCGCGGGCCCGGGACATCGTCGCCCGGGTCGAGGCGCTGCCCGGCGCGCTCGCCGCCGCCGACGGGCATCCGGTCGTCGTGGTGGGGATGGCCCCGGACGTGACGGCGGCGGTCCGCGACGGCTTCCTGGAGCGTCTGCGGGCCGCGCGTCCGGAGCTGGCGGTGCGGATCCGCCCCGGCACCTCCGCGGAGCTGGCCCGCGCGGTCGCCCGGCGCGAGCTGGACCTGGCGTTCGTGCACGGCGCCGTCGACGACCCCGGGCTGAGTGCACGACGGGTGGAGACCCGGCCGGCCGCCGTCGCCGTCGGGCACGGGCGGGGTTTCGACGACCGGACCGAGGTCGCCCTGGAGGAGCTGGCGGACCTGCCGTACGTGTCCATCCGCTACGACGCCGCCCCGTCGGTCTACCGGGCCACCGGGGAGCTGCTGGCCCGCCACGGGGTGCACCGGCGGATCGAGCTCGACACCCACAACCCCGGCGACCTGACCCACGTCGTCGCCTCCGGGGAGGCGTTCACGCTGGTCGGACTGGGGTCGGGGGCGACGCACAAGGCGTTCGTCGGGGAGCCCGTGCACGTGCTGCCGGTGACCGGGGCGCAGGTGCGGCTGGGCACCGACGCGGTGTGGCGCACCGACCGGGCCGCCGACCCCGGCGACGTCGTCGGGTTGCTCGCGGCCGCGGCCGGGACGCCGGCGGGGCCCGTGGCGTGACGCCACGGGCCCCGCTGCGGTGCGGTCGGTCAGACGTGGGCCGGGGCCCGGTCGCGGGTCCCGAACCCGGCCTCGATCTCGTCGAGGGTCTGGTGCGCGGTCTCCCGGGCCGACCAGGCCGACGCCGCCGCGACCAGGCAGATCACGGCGCCGAAGACGGCGACCGGCAGCCAGCCGGTGACGCTGTTCTCGGCCAGCGCGGCGGCGATGGTCGGGGCGAAACCGCCGAACGCGAAGCCGATCTGGGTGCCGACGGCCATGCCGGTCAGGCGGACCTTGGCCGGGAACATCTCCCCGTAGAACGAGGGCCAGACACCGTTGGCCGCGCTGTAGACCACCCCGGAGAGCAGGATGCCCGCGCCGAACACGAACAGGTACTCGCCGGTGGACACCGCCCACAGGTAGACGGCGAGCAGGACCGCGCTGCCCAGTGCGCCCGCGACGAACACCGGGCGGCGTCCGACCCGGTCGGACAGCGTGGCGAACAGCGGGATCGCGGCCAGGGCCACGACGTTCGCGCTGACGACGACCCACAGCATCGTCGAGCGCTCCAGGCCCACGGTGTTCACCGCGAAGGACAGCGCGAAGACCGTCATCAGGGTGCTGACCGAGGCGACGGTCGCGGCGAGGCTGACGCGCAGCAGGTTCGGCCAGTGGTCACGGAACAGCGCGGCGATCGGGAGCTGCTCCGCGGCCCGCGGGGACCCCTCGGTGTCGGCCACCTCCGTCGCGAAGACCGGGGTCTCGTGCAGGGTGCGCCGGATCAGCACACCGGCGACCATCACCAGCACGCTCGCCCAGAACGGCACCCGCCAGCCCCAGGACAGCAGCGCCTCCTCCGGGAGCAGCGCGATCGGCAGGAACACCGCGGTCGCGATGATCTGCCCGCCCTGGGTGCCGGACAGGGTGAAGCTGGTGAAGAACGCACGCCGGTGCTGGGGCGAGTGCTCCAGCGTCATCGAGTTGGCGCTGGCCTGCTCTCCGCCCGCGGACAGGCCCTGCAGCAGCCGGCAGGTCACCAGCAGCACCGGCGCGAGCACGCCGACCTGGCCGTAGGTCGGCAGGAAGCCGATCGCCAGCGTCGCGACGCCCATCATCATCAGCGTCGAGACCAGGACCTTCTTGCGGCCGAACCGGTCCCCGATGTGTCCGAACAGCACCGCGCCGAGCGGGCGGGCGACGTAGCCGAAACCGAAGGTCGCCAGCGACAGCAGCGTGCCGGCCACCGGGCTCGAGTCGGGGAAGAACACCTTGTTGAACACCAGCGCCGCAGCGGTGCCGTAGATGAAGAAGTCGTAGTACTCCAGGGCGCTGCCGACCCACGCGGCCAGGGCGGCCCGTTTCGGCTGCGCCTCCGGCGCGCTCGGCGCGGCGGCGGACGGTTGCTGGCTCACGGTGGCTCCCGGCGTGTGCGACGTTGCAGGCACTTGATGACGCGGTCGACGGCCCGGGCGGCGAGCCGCTCGTCTATGTACCGTCTGGTTAGGTACCGAATAGTGAGTTGCGGCGCGAGGCGTGTCAAGAGCCGGATGGACGCCGGCGCGGTCACCCCGCCAGGGGTTCTCCGTCGACCCTGCGGTCGGTCCTGCCGGGCGCCTGCCACGGGCCCCTGCCGTCGGCTCCGCCGTCAGTCCTGCCCCACACGGGCGGTCAGGTACTCCACGACCAGGTCACCGACCATGCGGCGGTAGTGCCCGCGCCGCTGCGGGTCCAGCAGGTCACGGTCGAAGATGGCCGAGACGGTGTGCCGGTTGGCCACCCGGAACACGCAGAACGAGCTGATCAGCACGTGGACGTCGAAGGCGTCGACGTCGTCGCGGAACAACCCGGCCTCCCGGCCGCGGGCGAGGATGGAATCGAGCACGCCGAGCGCGGGCCCGGCGAGCCCCGCGCGCAGCGGGGAGGAGCGCAGGTGCTCGGCGTGGTGGATGTTCTCGATCGCGACCAGCCGGATGAAGTCCGGGTGCGCCTCGTGGTGGTCGAAGGTGAGCTCCGCGACCGCCCGCACCGCCCGTGCCGGGTTGAGGTCCGACACCGACAGCTGCTGCTCCAGCGCCCGGATCCCGGTGTACGCGCGTTCGAGAACGGCCAGGTAGAGACCCTGCTTCGAGCCGAAGTAGTAGTAGAGCATCCGCTTGGTGGTCCGGGTGCGCGCGGCGATCTCGTCGACCCGCGCCCCGGCGAGGCCCCGGTCGGCGAACTCCGCGGTCGCCTCGTCCAGGATCTCGGTGCGGGTGCGCTCGGCGTCGCGCTGCCGGACGCCCTCCTCCGGTACCGCCGCCACTGCGGCCCCCCTCCACCGGTCCGCGCCACCGGGATCCCGGTGGCGCCCCGGACTCTACGGATCGTCGGCCGTTCCCCCTGGCCGACGGACCCACCGTCCCGTATAACTAACCGTACGGTACATAGATCCGAGGAGGGATCCGTGCGGAGCAGCAACGAGACCCGGCGCGAGACCGACGCCACCGCAACCGGCACACGGGTGCGGACGGGGTTGATCGGCGCCGGCATCGGTCCGTCGCTGTCCCCCGCCCTGCACGAGCGCGAGGGCGCCGCGCACGGCCTGGACCTGACCTACACGCGTTTCGACCTCGACGTCCTCGGGCGCGACCCCGACGCCGTCGGCGACCTGCTCGCCCTGGCCCGCGCGCAGGGCTACGCCGGGGTCAACGTCACCCACCCCTGCAAGCAGCGGGTGATCGGCCACCTCGACGTCCTCGCCCCGGACGCCGCCGCGATCGGCGCGGTCAACACCGTCGTCATCGGTGCGGACGGGGCGCTGACCGGGCACAACACCGACTGGACCGGCTTCCGCGACGGCTGGCGGGCCGGGCTGCCCGGCGCCGCGACCGGGCGCGTCGTGCTGCTGGGCGCCGGGGGTGCCGGTGCCGCGGCCGCCTACGCCATGGCCCGCGAGGGCGTCGGCGTCCTGCAGATCGTCGACGTCGACGGTGCCCGCGCCGCCGCACTCGCCGCGTCGGTGACCCCGCACCTGTCCCCCGGCGCGCACGCCACCGGACACCCGCTGCCCGCACTGTCCGCGCTGCTCCCGGGGGCCGACGGCCTCGTGCACGCCACCCCGACGGGGATGGCCGAGCACCCCGGCCTCCCCCTCGACCCCGCGCTGCTCGCCACCCGTCCGTGGGTCGCCGAGATCGTCTACCGGCCGCTGGACACCGCACTGCTCGCCGCCGCCCGCGCCGCGGGCTGCCACACCGTCGACGGCGGCGCGATGGCCGTGCACCAGGCGGCGGAGGCGTTCCGGCTGTTCACCGGCGCCACACCGGATCCGGCGCGGATGCTCGCCCACCTGGCCGAGCTCGTCACCGCCGAGCAGGCGGCGGCCCGTGTCGCCTGAGCCCCGCCCCCCGCACGGGCCCGCGCGCCTGTCGCTGGCCACGGTCTGCCTGTCCGGCACGCTGGAGGACAAGCTCGCCGCCGCCGCGACCGCCGGGTTCGACGGGGTCGAGATCTTCGCGCCGGACCTGCTCGCCGACCCCGAGTCCCCCGCCGGGATCGGTGCCCGCTGCCGCGACCTGGGCCTGTCGGTGGACCTGTACCAGCCGCTGCGCGACATCGACTCCACCGATCCCGCCCGGTTCGCCGCGAACCTGCGCCGCGCGGACGCGACCTTCGAGGTCATGGCCGGTCTCGGCGCCGACACCGTGCTGGTGTGCTCCTCGGTGTCCCCCGACGCCGTCGACCCCGCCACCGACGCCGACCTGCTCGCCACCCAGCTGCACACCCTCGCCGACCGGGCCCACGAGCGCGGGCTGCGCGTCGCCTACGAGGCGCTCGCCTGGGGCCGGCACGTCGACACCTGGGACGCCTCCTGGGACGCCGTGCGCGCCGCGGACCACCCCGCGCTCGGCCTGTGCCTGGACTCCTTCCACATCCTCGCCCGCGGCTCGGACCCCGCTCCGATCGCCGACGTCCCCGGCGACAAGCTGTTCTTCCTCCAGCTCGCCGACGCCCGTGAGCTGTCGATGGACGTGTTGTCCTGGAGCCGTCACCACCGGCTGTTCCCCGGCCAGGGCGGGTTCGACCTGCCCGCGTTCCTCGCCCCCGTGCTGAGGGCCGGGTACAGCGGACCGCTGTCGCTGGAGGTGTTCAACGACGTCTTCCGCCAGTCCGACCCGGTCCGCACCGCCGTCGACGCCCGCCGCTCGCTGATCGCGCTCGCCGAGGCCACCGCACGGGCCGGCGCCGGGACCGATCCCGTGGGCACCGCGGCGCCGGCCCTGCGCGGGACGGCGTTCGTCGAGCTCACCGCGGGCCCGGAGCTCGGGCGGGTGCTGCGCGCCCTGGGGTTCAGCCGCACCGGGGTGCACCGCACCAAGCAGGTCGAACGCTTCGAACAGGGCGACGCCCGGCTGCTGGTGAACGCGGCGGGCGACGGCACCGGCGCGGTCGCCGCGATCGCCGTCGAGTCCGCCGACCCCGCTGCCGCCGCCCGCCGCGCGGCCCGGCTGTGCGCCGCCCCCGTCCCCCGGGTCACCGGGCCCGGGGAGGCCGAGCTCGCCGGGATCACCGCCCCCGACGGCACCGCGGTGTTCCTGTGCCGCACCGACGGCGACGCCGGACGGGCCTGGCCGCACGACTTCGTCGCCGTCGACGAGCCCCGCTCCCCCGGCACCGGGATCACCGGCATCGACCACATCGGGCTCACCCAGCCCTACGACGCGTTCGACGAGGCGGTCCTGTTCCACCGCGCCGTGCTCGGCCTCGACACCGTCGGCGACGGCGAGTACGCGGCCCCGTTCGGGCTGGTCCGCAGCCGCGCGCTGGCCGACCCGGACCGCAGCGTCCGGCTCGCCCTGACCGTGTCGGTGCTGCGCCGCGGCGGGTGGAGCCCGGCCGTCGCCGACCCGCAGTACGTGGCCCTGGCCTGCGACGACGTGCTCGCCACCGCGGCCGCCGCGCGGGCGGCCGGGGTACCGCTGCTCCCGGTCCCGGCGAACTACCACGACGACCTTGCCGCCCGCCTCGACCTGCCCGCGGCGACCGTCGCGGTCTACCGGGAGCTCGGCGTCCTGCACGACCGCGACGCCGCCGGCGACTACCTGCAGGTGTGCACCGAGCTGCTCGGCGGCCGCCTGTTCCTGGCCCTGGTGCAGCGCACCGGCGGCCACGACGGGCACGGCTGGGCCGACGCCCCGGTGCGGATGGCGGCCCATCGCCGGTCCCGGCTCGCCCGGGCCTGAGCGGCGCCGCTACCGTCCCGGCGTCGGTCGCGGAGGGGAGTCGCAGGTGCGTCGCTGGGGTTGGTTGCTCGTCCTGGCCGTCGGGGTCGCGCTGTTCGAGGCGGTCCGCCGGGTCCTGCTCGTCACGCAGAACCCCAACCTAGTGCCGTCGCTGATCCTGCTCGGCGCCGCGGTCGCCCCGGCCGCGTTCGTGGCCTTCGTGCTCGGGCGGCGGCTGGACTACTCGATCGGCGCGGGCCCGATCGCGCTGGTCGCGTTCCTCGGCGGAGTCGTCGGCGTCGTCGCGGCGGGGCTGCTGGAGTTCGACGCGCTGCGGTCGCTGGGCACGCTGCCGATGCTGGGCGTCGCGCTGATCGAGGAGTCGGCCAAGCTCGTCGCGCCGCTGGTGGTGCTGCTGCTGACCGCCCGCCGCGGGCACCCCGCGGACGGGCTGCTGGTCGGCGTCGCCTCCGGTGCCGGCTTCGCCGCGCTGGAGACGATGGGCTACGGCTTCGTCGTGCTGGTCCGCTCGGGCGGCGACCTGGGCGCCGTCGACGACGTCCTGCTCCTGCGCGGCGTGCTCAGCCCGGCCGCCCACATGGCCTGGACCGGGCTCACCGCGGCCGCGCTGTGGTACGCGGCCCGGCGGCGCACCGGACGGGCGCTGCTGGTGTTCGTCCTGGCCGTCGCCCTGCACACCACCTGGGACAGCATCGGCGGGTTCGTCGCCTACGGCGTGCTCGCGGTGCTGAGCCTCGGCCTGCTCACCGGGTTCGCCCACCGGCTCCCGCACCGCGCCCCGGGCACGGTCGGGGGCGGGGCCGGGTTCCGGGCCTGATCAGGTGCTCTGCTCGGCCGTGGGCTGCGCGGCCAGGCGCGCCGAGTAGATCGAGTAGCCGTCGAGCCACCGGGCCACCGCGGTGGCCACCAGCGTCGCGACGACCAGCGGGACGGCGATCGCGAACCCGGTGCCGGTCAGCTCCAGCACCAGCACCAGCCCGGCCAGCGGCGCCTGCATCCCGGCCCCGATCATCGCGGCCGCCCCGACCAGGGCGAACGTGCCGACGGGGGTGCCCGGCCACAGCGCCGACCAGACCCCGCCGAGCGCGGCCCCGAGCAACGCGCCGGTGCACAGGGTCGGGGTGAACAGCCCACCGGACGCACCGCTGCCCAGGCACATCGCCGTCACCAGCGGCTTCAGCACGGCCAGCATCGCGAACAGCAGCAGCGCCCCGCCACCCAGGAAGGCCTGCTCGGCCAGGTCCGCGCCGTTGCCGTAGAGCTGCGGGAACACCAGCCCGGCCACGCCGAGCAGCCCGAACGCGACGACCGGGGCGGCGATCCGCCACCACGTCCGCCGGGGCCCGTGGTGCGACACGAACCCGATCAGCCGGACCCAGCCGGTCGCGAGGACCCCGATCAGCACGCCCGCGGGCACCGCCCACACCAGCAGCGACGGCGTCGTCACCGGGTCCGGCAGGCCGGGGTAGACCGGCCCGGCGGGCAGGTAGAGCCAGGCGACGACGCTGGCGGTCGCGGTGCAGGCCAGTGCGGGCAGCACCACCGGCAGACGCACCGTGCCGACGAGCACCTCGGCGACGAACAGCGCCCCGCCCAGCGGCACGTCGTAGACGCACGCCAGCCCGGCGCCCGCACCGCAGGCGACCAGCAGACGTCGCTGCTCGACCGACAGGCCACCCCAGCCGGCCAGGACCGCGCCCCACACCCCGCCCATCAGCTTGGGCGCGGCCTCCCGGCCGAGCGAGGCGCCCAGCCCGACGACGACCTCCGACAGCACCGCGGTGCCCGAGCTGCGGCGCACCCCGAGCCGGGCGTCACCGGTCCAGATCGCGTCGTCGACGTCGGTGCGGCCGGGGACGAACCGACGCAGCAGGTACCCACCGACACCGGCGACGAGCCCGGCCAGCAGCAGCGGCCAGATCCGCCCCCAGGCGTCGGCCCGCTCGACCGCCGCGCCGAGCCCTTCTGCCGCCCCGGATCCCCACGCCCACTCCGACACCGCGTGCAGCAGTGCCATCAGCGCGATCCCGGACAGCCCGGCGGCGATCCCGGTCACGACGAGCAGCACCCAGAACCGGGCGGTCAGCGGCGACGCACCGTCGCCGGTGACGTTGGGCTGGTCGGTCGCGGCCCGCTTCGACCGGACCCGCGTCCGCAGGACGGGGGCGGGGACCCGGAGGCGCTCACTCGGTCGGTGTGACACCCCTCCATGATCCCCGACCTGTCCGGACACCCTCCCGACGGGTGGGCAGGACTCAGGCGAAGGCCTCCGGCGGCGGGCAGGAGCAGACCAGGTTGCGGTCGCCGTGGGCGCCGTCGATCCGGCGTACCGGCGGCCACACCTTCCGGTCGTGCACCCCCGGGGTGACCCCGGTCGGGTACGCGGCCAGCTCCCGCGGGTACGGGTGGTCCCACTTGTCGTCGGCCAGGCAGGCCGCGGTGTGCGGGGCGTTGCGCAGCGGGTTGTCCTCGGCGGGCCACTCCCCCGCGGCGACCCGGTCGATCTCGCCGCGGATCGACACCATCGCCGCGACGAACCGCTCGATCTCGGCCAGGTCCTCGGACTCGGTCGGCTCGACCATCAGCGTCCCGGCCACCGGGAAGGACATGGTCGGGGCGTGGATGCCGTGGTCGATCAGCCGCTTCGCGACGTCGTCGACGGTCACCCCGGTCTCCTTGGTCAGGGTCCGCAGGTCGAGGATGCACTCGTGGGCGACCGCGCCGTCGGCGCCCGAGTAGAGCACCGGGAAGTGCTCCCGCAGCCGGGTGGCGACGTAGTTGGCGGCGGCCACCGCGGTGAGCGTGGCGCGGCGCATCCCGTCGGTGCCCATCATCCGCAGGTAGGCCCAGGAGATCGGCAGGACGCCGGGCGAGCCGTACCGGGCGGCCGAGACCGCGCCGACTCCGCCGTCGGACACGGGGGTGCGACCGGGCAGGAACGGCACCAGGTGCTCGGCCACCGCGACCGGGCCGACACCGGGCCCCCCGCCGCCGTGCGGGATGCAGAAGGTCTTGTGCAGGTTGAGGTGGCTGACGTCGCCGCCGAAGGCTCCCGGGCGGGCCACCCCGACCAGTGCGTTCAGGTTGGCGCCGTCGACGTAGACCTGGCCGCCCGCCTCGTGCACCGCGGCGCAGACGTCCCGGACCCCGGCCTCGTAGACACCGTGCGTCGACGGGTAGGTGATCATCAGCGCGGCGAGCCGGTCACCGTGCTCGGCGATCTTCGCGTGCAGGTCGTCGAGGTCGACGTCACCGCCCGGCGCGGTCCCGACGACGACCACCCGCATCCCGGCCATGACCGCCGAGGCGGCGTTCGTGCCGTGCGCCGAGGCGGGGATCAGGCAGACGTCGCGGTCGGCCGCCCCGCGGCTGCGGTGGTAGGCGGCGATGGCCAGCAGCCCGGCGAGCTCGCCCTGGCTGCCCGCATTGGGCTGCAGCGACACCGCGGCGTAGCCGGTGAGGTCGGCCAGCCAGGTCTCCAGCTGCTCGATCATCTCCCGGGTGCCGACCGTGTCGGACTCGGGCGCGAGCGGGTGCAGGTCGGCGAACTGGGGCCAGGTCACCGCCTCCATCTCGGCGGCGGCGTTGAGCTTCATGGTGCACGAGCCCAGCGGGATCATCGTGCGGTCCAGCGCGAGGTCGGCGTCGGCGAGGCGGCGCAGCCAGCGCATCAGCGCGGTCTCGGACCGGTGGTCGTGGAACGTCGGGTGCGTGAGGTACTCACCGGTGCGGCGCAGGCCGGCGGGCAGCGCGTCGGCGGTCTCGCGGTCGAGGGCGTCGGCGTCCACCCCGGCGAGGCCGAACGCCGACCACACCGCGCGCAGGTGCGCCACGGTGGTGATCTCCGAGGTGGCGACGCCGACCTCGTCGTCCGAGGCCCGGCGCAGCGCGATCCCGGCCTCGTGCGCGGCAGTGACCACGGCGTCGGCGCGGCCGGGGACCCGGGCGAGCACCGAGTCGAAGAACGCGTCGTGGACGATCTCCACCCCGCCCGAGCGCAGGCCGGCGGCGAGGACCGCGGCCATCCGGTGGGTGCGGGTGGCGATGTCGCGCAGCCCGTCCGGGCCGTGGTGGACGCCGTAGCAGGCGGCCATGACCGCGAGCAGGACCTGTGCCGTGCAGATGTTCGAGGTGGCCTTCTCCCGGCGGATGTGCTGCTCACGGGTCTGCAGCGCCAGGCGCAGGGCGTAGTGGCCGTCGGCGTCGCGGGAGACGCCGACGAGCCGGCCGGGCAGCTGCCGGGCGTGGCGCTGCCCCACCGACAGGTAGCCGGCGTGCGGGCCGCCGAAGCCGAGCGGCACCCCGAAGCGCTGGGTGGAGCCGATCGCGGCGTCGGCGCCGAGCTCCCCGGGCGGGGTGAGCAGGGTCAGGGCCAGCAGGTCCGCCGCGACGGCGACGAGCGCCCCGCGGCCGTGCGCGGCCTCGATGAGTCCCGACGGGTCGGCGACCCGCCCCGAGGCGCCCGGGTAGGACAGCAGGACACCGAAGAACTCGCCCTCGGGCAGCACGCCGTCGGCGAGGTCGGCGACGACCAGCTCGATGCCGAGCGGCTCCGCGCGGGTGCGCAGCACGTCCACGGTCTGCGGCAGCGTGTCCGCGTCGACGAGGAACCGCGGGCTGGTCGAGCGGTTGGCCCGGCGCAGCAGGGTCATCGCCTCGGCGGCGGCGGTGGCCTCGTCGAGCAGCGACGCGCCGGCGACCGGCAGCCCGGTCAGGTCGGACACCATGGTCTGGAAGGCCAGCAGCGCCTCGAGCCTGCCCTGGCTGATCTCGGGCTGGTACGGCGTGTACGCGGTGTACCAGGCCGGGTTCTCCAGCACGTTCCGCCGGATCACCGACGGGGTGCGGGTCCCGTGGTAGCCGTAGCCGATCATCGGGACGGTCATGGTGTTGCGCCCGGCCATGGCGCGGAGCTCGGCCAGCATCTCGGCCTCGCCGACCGGCGCGGGCAGCGAGGCCCCGACCGGCTCGGCGTCGCGGATGGTGTCGGGCAGCGCGCGGGCGGCGAGCGCGTCGAGCGAGTCGACGCCCAGCACCTCCAGCATCCGGGCCAGGTCGCCGGGGCGGGGCCCGATGTGGCGCTCGGCGAACGGGAGCCCCCGCTCCAGCTCGGAGAGGGTGGGACGGTGCTCGGACGTCGGGCTCACGGCGCCTCCGGAGGTCGTCGGGCGGATTCGGGGCAGGGCAACTCGCCCTCCCCCTCTGTCCGTACCCGGAGACCGGGCGCCTGAGAGATTCACCGGAGGCTTCCGGCTTTCCCCGTCGGCGGACGGCTCCCCGCGTGCGCGGGTGACCCGTCGCTTTCCAGAGGCGTCTCGACCGCGCGGTCCGTGTGCCTGAGAGATTCCGGGAAGGGGTTGCTCCTTCGGCGCCCGGGCTCGTTCCCCGGGGCTCTCCCGCGCGGCGTCGACGACTACCGGGTCAGCCTACCTGCGTAGTTCTGCGGCGTCGCCGCCTGCGCCGGCTCGTCACACTCACGTCATGTCGAACACCAGCGCTCCGAACACCACCCCGGCCACCACCGCCGCGTTCCACATGCAGGCGATGCTGTCCTTCGGCGTGTCCCTCGCCGCCGTCGTCGTCGGGACCGTCTACCTGCCCGTCGACGGCTGGGTGAAGGCGTTCCTCGCGATCGCCGTGCTGTACGCGATCACCTCGGCGTTCACCCTGGCGAAATGCGTCCGGGACCGGCAGGAGTCCCTGACCGTGGTCAACCGGGTCGACCAGGCGCGGGTGGAGAAGCTGCTCGCCGAGCACGACCCGTTCCGCTCGGTGGCGTGAGCGGATCCGCCTCAGGAAATGGCCTCAGGAGATGGCGCGGCGCGCGCGGCGCCGCGCCAGCTCGTCCTCGGGGGCCTCGTCGACGGTGCCGCCGTCGGCCCGCTCGGCCGGGAAGTCCTTGATCACGCCGGAGATCTCACGCATCGCGCCGGAGACGGCGATGCCGAACACGCCCTGCCCGCCCTGCAGCAGGTCGACCACCTCCTCCGGGGAGGTGCACTCGTAGACGGTGGTGCCGTCGGAGAACAGGGTGATGCCGGCGAGGTCACGGATCCCGCGCCGACGCAGGTGCTCGACGGCGATCCGGATGTTCTGCAGCGAGACACCGGCGTCGAGCAGCCGCTTCACGATCTTGAGGACGAGGACGTCCTTGAAGGAGTACAGCCGCTGGCTGCCCGACCCGGCGGCACCGCGGATGGACGGCACGACGAGCCCGGTGCGGGCCCAGTAGTCCAGCTGTCGGTAGGTGATGCCGACGACCTGACACGCGGTCGGGCCGCGGAAGCCGACCAGGCGGTCGGTCACCCCGTCGAGCCCCGCACCGACGAGCGGGTCCGGGAACAGCTCTCCCTGACCCGGCCCCTCGGGTGGTGGCGTCTGCACCGCGCGGTCTCCCTCGTTCGGGACCGTGGACCGTCCTCTACCATGTGACTCTGGGTAGTGGGTGAGTTCCACGGATGTCATCAGTCGAGATGACGGTAGGCCCAGCGGCCGGGGTGGTCAACGCGGCTCGCCGACCTGGGCGTACCGGACACCCGGCCGGGTCGCCGGGCACACGGGGCGTACGGACGCCGAACGGTCGGTGACGTCGGTGAACGGTCGGACCACGGTCCGTGCGTTCCCACTGCCGGGTGACGGCGGTGGTGACCCGCACGGATCAGCCCGGCTGGGCCCCGCGGAAGTCCTCCGGCGAGACGGAGTCGAGGAACTCGCGGAACTTCTCGACCTCGTCCTCCTGCTCGTCGGGGATGACCAGTCCCGCCTCGGCGAGGACGCTCTCGTCGGCGTGCACAGGCACACCGATCCGGAGCGCCAGCGCGATCGAGTCGCTCGGCCGCGCGGACACCGTGACACCGCCGTCGAAGATCAGCTCCGCGTAGAAGGTGCCCTCCTGCAGGTCGGTCACCCGCACCTGCTCGAGCCGCCGCCCGAGTGCTCCGATGACGTCCTTGAGCAGATCGTGGGTCAGGGGCCGCGCGGGCTTGACCCCCTGCTGCTCAAGGGCGATCGCCGTTGCCTCCACCGATCCGATCCAGATCGGGAGGTATCGGTCGCCGTTCGTCTCCCGCAGCAGCAGGATCGGCTGGTTCGCCGGAAGTTCGACCCGGACGCCCACGACGCGCATCTCGCTCATCAGCCCGCCTCCCCGGCCCTGTCGGGCCTGTCGGACCACCCGGGTGGACACGCCACCCCGGCCGCCCTGATCGCCTTGCTCGCCCTGACCCGCGCGGTGGACCCGACGACTCCGTGTCGTCACCGTGGTGTCGTCACCGTCGTCGTTGCCACCGCACTGCCACCGACACCTGATGACGCTACACGGCGGTCCGCCCGGACGCGCGCCTCCGGACGGGGAGTGACAGGGTCCGTTCGACGATCGTCACACGCCCGTCGCGCACGGCGTGTCGGCTCGACACCCGCCGGTCCCCGTCCACGCCGAAGGCCCGCCGCACCAGAGGGCACCGGAGCACCCCCGGCCGCGACGGGCCGGTCACACGCGGGGTTCCGTGCACGGCACCCACGGCGCCGCTGTCAGAGACGGCGGCAGAGACGGCGCGGACGGCGCCACCGCACGGACCCGGGTCAGCCCTGGGCGCCGGGCTCGCGGGGCCCGGTCAGGAACACCAGGCGGAACTTGCCGATCTGCACCTCGTCGCCGTTGGCCAGCACGGCCGTGTCGACCGGCTCACGGTTGACGTAGGTGCCGTTGAGGCTGCCGACGTCGACCACGACGAACTCACCGGCGTCGCGGCGGAACTCCGCGTGCCGCCGGGAGACGGTGACGTCGTCGAGGAAGATGTCGCTGTCGGGGTGCCGGCCGGCGCTGGTGGTCGGCACGTCCAGCAGGAAGCGCGAGCCGGCGTTCGGACCGCGCCGGACGACGAGCAGCGCCGACCCGGCGGGAAGCCCGTCGACACCCGAGACGGCGAGCTCGGCGGCCGGCTGCTCGACGTCGGCGAGGAAGTCCGCCCGGAAGACCGACGTGGTCTCCGGTGCGCGCTCCGGTGGCACGTCGCGCGGGTCGTTCGTGGTCACCTCGGGGACTCCTCCTCGCGGATGCGGTACCCGGACGGCGTCCGGGCGGTCAGGTCTGTTCGGGGCCGGGTGTCCCGGCCCCTTCCGGACGACACGTCCAGGGGATGTGAACCTACCGGTCGGAGCGGCCGGGGCGATACGGAGGTCCGCGTGCCGCGCCGCGTGGTGCGGCGGGCGGCCGGCTCAGTCGCCGTCGGCCAGCTGGCGGTAGGCGTCGGCGTCGAGCAGGCCGTCGGGCGAGGCCCCCTCGGCCAGCCGGATCTCGACGATCCACCCGTCGCCGTAGGGGGCGGAGTTCACCAGCTCCGGGGCGGCGTCCAGCCCGTCGTTCACGGCGACGACCTCGCCGCCGACCGGGGCGTAGATGTCCGACACCGACTTGGTCGACTCGACCTCGCCCATGGCGTCGCCCGCGGCGAGGGTGTCACCGACGGTCGGCAGCTGCACGAACACGACGTCCCCGAGCTGCGACTGGGCGTGGTCGGTGATCCCGACCCGGACCACCCCGTCCCCGCTGCGGCGCACCCACTCGTGGGCCTCGGTGTAGGACAGGTCCGACGGAATCTCCGAGCTCACGCCGGGGAGCCTATCCCCCGGCGCGGTCGTGATCGAACCGGGTCGCCGGGGCCGGGACGCCCGGCGCCGGGCGGCGCAGCGCCAGCCGGAACTGGGCCAGGTAGAGCAGCCCCGACCACAGGTAGAGTGCCACGCCCCAGATGGCGAAGGCGTTCGCGACGACACCGACCACGGCCTCGGCGGGTGTCGGGCCGTCGCCGAGCAGGAGCAGCGGGAAGGCGTAGAGCAGCACGAAGGTGGCGGCCTTGCCGAGATAGACGACCTCGAAGGGGCCGTAGCCGCGGTGGCGCAGCACGAACACGCAGCCTGCGAGGACGACGTCGCGGGCGACCAGGGCGACCACCGCCCACCACGGGACGATGTCGCGCGCGGCCAGCCCGACGAGCGCGGCCAGGATGTAGAGGCGGTCCACGGCCGGGTCGAGCATGGCGCCGAACCGGCTGAACTGGTCCAGGACACGGGCGAGCTTGCCGTCGAGCCAGTCGGTGAACCCGCCGATCGCCAGCACCGCGACGGCCCAGCCGTCGGCCTCCGGGCCGAGCATCAGCCACAGGAACAGCGGCACCCCGGCCAGGCGCAGCATGCTGAGCGCGTTCGGGACGGTCCAGAGCCGGTCGTCGTCGGTGGGCGGGCCCACGGTGTCGTGCACCGAGTCCCGGACCGTGTCGCGCACCGTGTCCCGGACGGTGTCGCGGGCCTCGCGGACCGAGTCGGCGGCCTCGCGGGCGCTGCGGCGCACCGCGGCCGCCCGTCCGGTGTCGCTCTCCCTGCCCACACCGGGCACCCTAGTCGTCGGGTCGGGGTGTGCGGGGCGCCCCGTCGGGGTGAGGATGGGGACATGACCGACACGAACGTCTCCCTGCGTGACATCCAGGCCCCGCTCAAGCAGCAGTACCGCGACGACCCGGAGTCGGCGGTCATCACCCTCAAGGCCGACGGCGAGCTCGGCTCCGGTGTGGCGTGCAAGGTCTCCACCGGCCAGGCGATGGCCGAGGCGGGCCTGCACCCGGCCACCGGCGGCGACGGCACCCAGCTGTGCTCGGGCGACATGCTGCTGGAGGCCCTGGTGGCCTGTGCCGGGGTGACCCTGCGCGCGGTGGCGACCGCGCTGGAGCTCGAGGTGCACGGCGCCGTGCGGGCCGAGGGCGACCTCGACTTCCGCGGCACCCTCGGCGTCGCGAAGGACGCCCCGGTCGGGTTCCGGGACATCCGGCTGTCGTTCGACGTCGACATCCGCGACGGCGACGCGCCCGCGGCGCAGGACAAGGTCGCGACCCTGGTGAAGCTGACCGAGCGGTACTGCGTCGTCCTGCAGACCATCCAGGGCAGCGCGACCACCTCGGTCGCGGTCAACCCGGCCGCCTGACCCCGCCACGCCACCACCGCGCCGCCACGGACGGTGAACCCCCGGACGCCGGGAGCCACCGCCGTCCGGCGGGCACCGGACAGCGCCGAACGGCCGTACGTCCTGGTCGGACCGGGTCTGCGCACCACCGTCGCCCGCCGGTGACGTTCCGCTCGTCGCGCGTCACCGTCGGTTCGGCGCCTCGCACGCTCCGAGGTCTCGGGCCTCCGCCGAGGGCCTCCGTACGGTTGATCCGTCCAGGAGTTCGTGACGGGGTGTGCCCGGCGCCGCGAGGAGCGGCGGCGGGGCGCGCGCGGCAGGTGAGACGTGATCAAGCTGGCGGACGCGCTGACGTCCGGGGATCACGTGTGCGCGGTCCCGGACAGCACCGAGCACCTCGGGGAGCTCGCCGCCGCCTACGTCGGGCACGGTCTCGACCGGGGCGAGCGCATCCTCTACTTCGACGACGACGGTGCCGCCGACGTCCTGCTCCGCCGTCTCGCCGAGGACGGCGTCGAGGTCGACGACCCGCTGCGCCGCGGCCAGCTGGAGATCCTGCCCGCCGAGCGGACCCGGCAGACCTTCCGCACCCCGCTCGCCGACGTGTACGCCGGGATGGCCGACGAGATCGTCCGCTCCCGTGAGCTCGGCTGGAACGGCACCCGGATGACCGGGCAGATGCACTCCGTGCTCGACGCGGGCGCCGCCGGCACCCTGCCCGAGTACGACGGCCTGCTGGCCCGGCTGGTCCGCGAGAGCGCGGGCGGGCTGACCGCGCTGTGCACCTACGACGACCACTTCCCCGCCGAGCAGGTCGACATCATGCGTGCCCTGCACCGCGACCACGTCCCGTGCTCCACCGCCTACGACGACGGCCTGCTCCGGATCGTCCGGCTCGGCACCGGTCACGCACGGCTGGCCGGCGAGGTCGACCACAGCAACCGCTCGAAGATCACCTCGCTGCTGCACTCGGCGCTGGACTCCACACTGCGCTCCGCCGACGCCTCCCCCGACATCGGCCTGGACATGGCCTCGGTGCGGTTCATCGACGTCGCCACCGCGGTCGCGCTGGTGCACGCCGCCGAGGGCTTCCCGGCCACCCACCGCCTGGTGCTGCACCGGGTCCGGCCGCGGGTGCTGCGGGTGCTCGAACGCTGCGGTGCCGCGTTCTCCCCCCAGCTCGTGTTCGACGACCGTCCGCCGGCCCCCGAGGTCGTGCATCCGGGAGGACGGGACCGGTGAAGGTCAACGCCGCTCCCCGCCCGCCCGGCTTCCGGCACGCCCTGGTGCACGCCGACGACCCGGTGGAGCTGCTCGCCGCCGTCGTCCCGGCGGCCCGGGCCGCGGCGCGGGACACCGGTGCCCGGGTCGCGCTCGACCTGCCGGCGCCGCTGGAGCAGGCGCTGCACGACGAGCTCGGCGACGAGGTCGAGCTCGGCAGGCTGACGTCGCTGACCAGCTCGGCCCGGGAGTCCGGACAGACCGTCGCCGCCTGGCGGGCCCGGGAGCTGCGTGCGCTGACCTCGTCGGGCCGCCCGGTGCTGGTGGTCTCCGCGCACGACCCGGACCTCGACGGGGTCGACGGCGGGTTCTGAGTCGAGCTGGAGGCCGCGCTCAACATCTCCCTGGCGGGGCTGCCGGTGCTGCAGGTGTGCGCCTACCCACGGCTGCCGCTGCACGGCGCGGTCGGCGAGTCCGCCGAGGTCAACCACCCGCTGCGGCTGCACGCGTCCGGGCTCGCCGCGAACCCGCGGTACCGCCCGCCCGCCGAGGCGGTCGCGGCCCTGCCGATCGCGCCGCCGCACCTGCTCGGGCCGCCGGACGTCACGCTGTCCTACAACACCTTCGAGCTGTCCCGGGTGCGCGACGCCGTGACCGAGGCCGCCCGGGCCTGCCGGTTCGACACCACCCGCGGCGAGGACATGGTGCAGGCGGTCAACGAGATCGCCACCAACGCCGTCGAGCACGGGTCCCCGCAGGCGGAGCTGTCGGTCTGGGCACGCGACGGCGAGCTGGTGTGCGAGGTCCAGGACAGCGGGGTGATCGCACTGCCGCTGATCGGGCTCGCGCCGCCGCACCCGTCGCAGGCGCGGGGGCGCGGGACCTGGATCGCCCGGCAGCTCTGCGACAGCCTGCACGTGTGGCGGGCGCCGGACGGCACCCACGTCCGGCTGCTCTCCCGGGCCTGAGGCAGATCTCACGATCCGCCCCCACCCGGATCTCACACCGTGGGCACTGCTGGGCTATCCTCGCAAGCGACGACACCACACGGAGACGCCGCCCGCCGTCCGTGTCGGTGCGGTTCCGTCGTGCCCGCTCCGCGATCCGAGGCCTCCCGCCCGGCGCGCCCCGGCTCTGTGCGGAGCCGACCGCGGGCCGAACGCCACGACCGATCCGGGGAAACGGCCATGTCCGACGACGATCACTGTCGATCCAGTGAGCAGATCACTCCCACCTCCGCCCCGCACGTGCGAGTGCTGGGCTCGTTCGGGCTGCGCGCGGACGACCGCGCCGTCCCGCTGCCGGTCGACTCCCGTCGCCTGGTCGCCTACCTCGCCGTGCACCGGCGTCCACAGCCGACGGCGGCGCTCGCGGCGACCCTGTGGCCCGGGGTCGGCCCGGTCCCCGCGGCCCGGCTGCTGGACGAGGCCGTCGCCGGCGTCGACGTACCGGGGCTGCTCGACGCCGACCACCTCGGGCGGCTGCAGCTCGCCGACGACGTGGTCGTCGACCTCACCGAGGCCGTGCTGCTGATCCGCGGGCTGTCCGCGCCCAGCATGCTGCGCACGGTGCGCGAGATCGGCGCCCCGGAGACCACGCTGCTGGAGTCCGACATCCTCCCGTCGTGGACCGCGCCGTGGATCGCCGTGGAGCGCGAGCGGTTCCGCCAGCTGCGCCTGTCCGCCCTGGAGGGTCTGGCCGGCACGCTCACCGCCGCCGACCGGCACGACGACGCCGTCGCCGTCGCGCGCCGGGCCGTCGCCACCGCCCCGAGCCGCGAGCGGTCGCGTCGCGCGCTGGTCGAGGCTCTGCTCGCCGGCGGGCACGTCGCCGACGCCCTCGCCGAGTACGAGGAGTTCCAGCGGCTGTTGCGCAACAGCGTCGGCGCCACCCCGGACTCCGAGCTGGACCGCCTGCTCGCCCCGCTCGACGCGGGCTGGCCGCTCGGCCCGGGTCTGCACCGCCCGACGCAGCGCCTCACCGTGGGCATGCCCGGCATCTCCCGCGGCCCGCAGCGGTCGCGCCGGGTCGTCGCGGGGAGCCCGGCCAGCGCGCGCTGAGCGACCGCACCGCGACACGCCAGGACACACGCAAGGACAGACACGGAGGGGGCGCGACCGGTCGGTCGCGCCCCCTCCGTCGTGTCCGGGTCCGTCCTTGGACGAGGTGCGTCGTGGACAAGGTGCGTCGTGGACGAGGTCTGCCCGGACGAGGTCGCCGGCAGAACGGGCTCAGTGGAACTGCGGGCGACGCTTCTCGCCGAATGCGGCGAGCCCCTCGGCACCCTCCGGGCCCGCGGCGCAGGTCGCGATGGAGTCCGCCTCGGCCGCCAGCTGTTCGGCGAGGCCCCGGTCCCATCCGTCGGCCAGGAGCCCGCGGATGCGGCCCAGCGCGGCCGTCGGGCCCTGGGCGAGCCGGTGCGCGACCGCGGCGGCCTCCTCGGCGACCCGGTCGTCGTCGACGACCGAGGCGAGCAGTCCCAGCTCGGCCAGCGTCTCCGCGTCCAGGACCTCGTCGGTGAGCAGGACCCGGCGCGCCCGCGCGGCGCCGATCAGCCGCGGCAGTGTCCAGGTCATCCCGCCGTCCGGGGAGAACCCGATGCCCGGGTAGGCCGGGCGCATCCGGGTCGAGGTCCCGCCGACGGCGAGGTCGCACGCCAGCGCGATGCTCATGCCCGCGCCGGCCGCCCAGCCGCCGACCGCGGCGACCGTCGGCACCGGGCTCGCCGCCAGCGGGCGCAGCATCGAGTGGAAGGTGTCGGCGAGGGAGTGCACGTAGGCGTAGCGGTCCTCGGCGCCGGCGAAGGCGCGCACGTCACCCCCGGTGCAGAAGTTCTCGCCGTCGCCGTGCACCAGGACCGCACCGGTCTCGGCCGGGTCGAGCGCCAGCAGCGCCTCGGCGACCTCGGCCACCGCGGGGCCGTCGAGGGTGCCGTGGCGGCCGGTGGAGATGCGGCAGCGCAGCACGCGCCCCTCGCGGGTCAGCGCCGGGGCGCTCGTCGCGGCGCTCACCCGAGCGCCCGCAGCTTCGGCGCGACGTCGGTCGTGAACTGCTCCAGGAACCGGCGCTGGTCGTGCCCCGGGCCGTGGACGACGAGGTGGTTCAGGCCCGCGTCGAGGTAGGGCTTGATCTGCGCGACGGCCTCGTCCGGGTCGGAGGCGACGATCCAGCGCTTCACGACCTGCTCGATCGGCAGCTCGTCGGCGAGGCGCTCCATCTCCCGGGAGGAGTCGACGGAGTTCTTCTGCTCCGGGGTGAGCGACAGCGGCGCCCAGAACCGGGTGTTCTCCCGGGCGGCGTCGGGGTCGCGGTCGTAGCTGATCTTGATCTCGATCATGCGGTCGATGCCCGAGGCGTCGCGGTCGGCCTTCTCCGCGCCCTCCTCGACGGCCGGGATCAGCTTGTCGGTGTAGAGCTCCATGCCCTTGCCCGAGGTGCAGATGAACCCGTCGCCGAAGCGGCCGGCGAACCGCGCCACCATCGGACCGCCCGCGGCGACGTAGATCGGCACCGGCTGCTCGGGCCGGTCGTAGATCATCGCGTCGACGAAGGTGTAGTACTCGCCCTCGGTACTGACCGACTCCTCGGTCCACAGCGCGCGCATCATCTTCACGGCCTCGCGCAGCCGGGCGAAGCGCTCCTTGAACTCCGGCCACTCCCGCCCGGAGACGGCGATCTCGTTGAGCGCCTCACCGGTGCCGACGCCGAGCGCGACCCGGTTGCCGGTGAGCAGCGCCATCGTCGCGAACTCCTGGGCGAGCACCGCGGGGTTGTAGCGGAACGTGGGGGTCAGCACCGAGGTGCCGATCTGCACCCGCTTCGTGCGCTCCCCCACCGCCGCCATCCAGGGCAGCGCGGCCGGGGCGTGGCCGCCCTCGTGCCGCCAGGGCAGGAAGTGGTCCGACGCCCAGACGCTGTCGAGCCCCAGCTCCTCGGCGAGCACCGCGTACTCGACGAGGTCGCGGGGGCCGAACTGCTCGGCCGACGCCTTGTACCCGATCTTCAGATCCACGGGTCCGTCCTTCTCACGTGATCGCCCGGCGTCCGGTCTGCGGGGCGCCGTTGGTCCTGCAGGTCTTGCTACACCCCGGGAGCGTCCGGCGCAGCACCGCGGCGCCCGCGACACACGGGCGGTGACCGGGACCACGCGTCGGACGCGGTGCCCGGTGCCGCGACGTGAGTGCCGGGCGGGGCGCGGCGGGCGGGGCTCGTACGATCGACGACGTGTTCGACGCCTCCGCCCCGGACGAGATCCCGCTCCCGCCCGAGCCCGAGGAGGAGTACGGGTACGAGCCCCCACCGGAGGACGCCTGGGCCGCCGCACCCGCACCGGCCCGTGAACTGCCCGTCCCCGAGCGGGTGCACAGCAGCGACCCGCACGAGATCCTGCGCCGGGTCTTCGGCTACGACGCGTTCCGCGGCGAGCAGCAGGCGATCGTGGAGCAGGTCGTCGGCGGCGGCGACGCGCTGGTGCTCATGCCGACCGGTGGCGGCAAGTCGCTGTGCTACCAGGTCCCGGCGCTGGCCCGGCCCGGGACCGGTGTGGTCGTCTCCCCGCTCATCGCGCTGATGCAGGACCAGGTCGACGCGCTGCGCGCGCTGGGGGTGCGGGCCGGGTTCCTGAACTCCACCCAGGACGCCGACGAGCGCCGCCTCACCGAGCAGGAGTTCCTCGCCGGGGAGCTGGACCTGCTCTACCTCGCCCCCGAGCGGCTGCGGGTCGAGTCCACCGTCCGGCTGCTGGAGCGCGGTCGCATCGCGCTGTTCGCGATCGACGAGGCGCACTGCGTCGCGCAGTGGGGGCACGACTTCCGGCCGGACTACCTGCTGCTCTCCGAGCTGCCGAAGCGGTGGCCGGACGTCCCGCGGATCGCGCTGACCGCGACCGCGACCGACGCGACCCGCACCGAGATCGGCCAGCGCCTGGAGCTGACCGATGCGCGCCACTTCGTGGCGAGCTTCGACCGGCCCAACATCCAGTACCGGATCGTCGCGAAGAACGAGCCGCGCCGCCAGCTGCTGGAGCTGCTGCGCGCCGAGCACGCCGGGGACGCGGGCATCGTCTACTGCCTCTCGCGGCGCAAGGTCGAGGAGACCGCGGAGTTCCTCACCGCGCAGGGAATCCGGGCGCTGCCCTACCACGCGGGGCTCGACGCGTCGGTGCGCCGGGAGAACCAGTCCCGGTTCCTGCGCGAGGACGGCCTGGTCATGTGCGCGACGATCGCGTTCGGGATGGGCATCGACAAGCCCGACGTGCGGTTCGTCGCGCACCTGGACCTGCCCAAGTCCGTGGAGGGCTACTACCAGGAGACCGGCCGCGCCGGGCGCGACGGCGAGCCGTCCACGGCGTGGCTGGCCTACGGGCTCGCCGACGTCGTCCAGCAGCGGAAGATGATCGACGACGGCGAGGGCGACGCCGCGCACAAGCGGCGCCTCGCCCAGCACCTCGACGCGATGCTCGCGCTGTGCGAGACCACCGAGTGCCGCCGGGCCCAGCTGCTGCGCTACTTCGGGCAGAAGCCGGCGTCGGAGCGGTGCGGGAACTGCGACACCTGCCTGACACCGGTGTCCTCGTGGGACGGCACGGTCGCGGCGCAGAAGGTGCTGTCGACGGTGTGGCGGCTGAAGAAGGAGCGCAACCAGGAGTTCGGCGCCGGGCAGGTCGTCGACATCCTGCTGGGCAAGCACACCCCGAAGGTCGACCAGCACCGCCACGACGAGCTGTCGGTGTTCGGGATCGGGACCGAGCTGAGCGACGTCGCCTGGCGCAACGTGCTGCGCCAGCTGGTCGCGCGGGGGCTGCTGACCGTCGGCGGGAACTACTCCACCCTGCGGTTCACCGACGAGTCCCCGGCCGCGATGCGCGGTGAGCAGAAGGTCATGCTGCGCACCGAGCCGGAGCGCACCGCGCGGCCGTCGCGGTCGCGGGGCGGCGGGTCGAAGCCGGCCGTGGAGATGCCGGCCGAGGTCGCGCCGGTGTTCGAGCGGCTGCGGGCCTGGCGCGCGGCGACGGCGAAGGAGCAGGGCGTCCCGGCCTACGTGATCTTCCACGACGCGACGCTGCGCGAGATCGCGACACGGTCCCCCGCCGACCGGGCCGCGCTCGGCACGATCTCCGGGATCGGCGAGGGCAAGCTCGCCCGCTACGGCGACCAGGTGATCGACGTGCTGCACGGGGCCGGCTCGTGACGCGCCCGCTGATCGGCATCAGCTGCTACAGCGAGCGGGCCGACTACTGGATCATGCGCGACGACGACGTCGTGCTGGTCCCCCGCACCTACGTCGACATGGTGCTGGCCGCGGGCGGGGTCCCGGTGCTGCTCGCGCCGGTGAACGGCGCCGAGGAGGCCGTGGACGCCCTCGACGGGCTGCTCCTCACCGGCGGCCAGGACGTCGACCCGGCCCGCTACGGGCAGGTGGCCGGCGCGCACACCGACACGCCGCGCACCGGGCGCGACGCCGCCGACGTGGCGGCGCTGCACCGGGCGCTCGGCCGCGGGATCCCGGTGCTGGGGGTGTGCCGCGGGCTGCAGCTGCTCAACGTGGCGCTCGGCGGGACGCTGCACCAGCACCTGCCCGACGTGGTCGGCGCGGAGGTCGCCGGGGCGCACTCGGCCGGTCCGGGGGTGTACGCGCCGGTGCCGGTGCTGACCGAACCGGGGACCCGGGCCGCGGAGATCCTGGGTCCGGGCACGGTGACGGTGCGCTGTCACCACCACCAGGGGGTGGACCGGGTCGCCCCCGGGCTGCGGGTGTCCGCCCGCGCCGGGGACGTCGTCGAGGCGCTGGAGTGGAGCGACCCGGCCGGCCCCAGCGGCCCCAGCGGCCCGGACGCGCCCTGGGTGGTCGGTGTCCAGTCCCATCCCGAGCGCGACGCCGAGGACCTGCGCCTGGCCCGCGCCCTGGTCGCCGCCGCCACCCGGGCCCGCAGCCGCGCCTTCCGCCCGGTCCGCCTCGCCGGCTGAGCCGGATCCACACCCCCTGTCGGATGTCCACACCCGCCACGACGGGTGTGCCTACCGAACAGGGGGTGTGGACGCGGGCAGCGGGTGTCCGCGATCGGGGCCAGGCTGTGGGGTCATGACGGAGATGGGGACGACGACGGGTGTCGACTGGAGCTCCGAGCTGCTCGCTCAGCTGACGTTCCACTGGGAGACCGCACTGCGCCCGCGGCTGGCCGGGCTCACCGACGACGAGTACCACTGGGAGCCGGTACCCGGCTGCTGGGGCGTGCGCCGCCGCGGGGAGTCGGTGACCCCGCCGGGGGCCGGACCGGGCGACTGGGTGATCGACTTCGCCTTCCCGGCGCCGGAGCCGCCCCCGGTCACGACGATCGCCTGGCGGATCGCGCACGTGGTCGTGGGGGTGTTCGCGTTGCGGTCGCACTCCCACTTCGGCGGCCCGGCGGTCGACTTCGACTCCTACGACTACCCCGGCACCGCGGCCGCGGCCCTGGACGCCCTGGACACCGAGTACGCCCGGTGGACCGCCGGGGTCGCCGCGCTCGGCTCCGACGGCCTGGCCCGGCCGTGCGGACCGGCCGAGGGGCCCTACTCCGACGCGCCGCTCGCGACGCTGGTGCTGCACATCCACCGCGAGGTCCTGCACCACGGGGCCGAGATCGCGCTGCTGCGGGACCTCTACCGCGCCCGCGCCTGAGCAGCCCGCCGAGCGGAGCGCCTACTCTGTTGCACAACGACATCCGGCGGTGCGACGGACGACGGGGGGCCCGCAGTGGGACAGGACACGGACACGGGGCGGACGACGGCGGGGCCGGTCACACGATCGGGTCCCCGACGCGCGGGGGCTGTGCTGCTCGCCACCCTGCTCGGCCTGCTGGCCGTCCTCGTGCTGCTCTGGGTCGTCCTCGCCCAGGCACTCGCGCTGGCCCCGATCGGCTGGTGGGGGCCGCTGCTGCAGGACGCGACGTCGCAGGGGGTGCTGATCGTGCACGGGACGCTGCGCGACGGCCTCGGCGTGTGGAACGTCGTCCTCGCCCTGGTCGGCGTGGCGGCCGCCACCGGGATGCGGGCGCTGTCGCGGCGTCGCCGGGCCGGCTCGGTGTTGATCGGCCTCACCGTGGCCGCCACGCTGGTGGCCGCGGGCACCTACACGGCGCTCGTGGTGAGCGTCGCCCGCGACGGCGGCGGGCTGCACCTGTTCTCCCCGGTCTCCCCGGTGCCGGTCGCCGCGCCCGGGCCGGACCGCACCGTCGAGTTCGGTGCTCCGGGCGGGACCCCGCTGCTCGCGGACCTCTACCTGCCCCGGCCCGGCGGGGGTCCCGCGCCGGTGCTGGTGCGGGTGCACGGCGGCGGCTTCGTGCAGGGCTCGCGCGGGCCGTCGTCGTACAACCGGTTCCTCGCCGACAACGGGTACGCCGTCGTCGACGTCGACTACCGGCTCGCGACCGAGGAGGTGCACAACTGGGACACCCAGGTCGGCGACGTCGGCTGCGCGCTCACCTGGGTCGGCACCGCAGGCCCGGGGCTCGGGCTGGACACCTCGCGGGTCGGGATCTTCGGCGAGTCGGCGGGCGGAAACCTCGCGGTCAACGCCGCATACCTCGACCGCGCCGGGACCCTGGCCCCGACCTGCGGTGACCGCGCCGCGCTGCCCCTGGTGCGGGCGGTCGCCGGGATGTACCCGGCGGTCGACCTGACCGCCACCGAGCCGTTCACCGCGATCGGGCGCCAGGTCGGCGCGGCCTACGTCGGCGGGTCGCCGGAGCAGTTCCCGCAGCGCTACGCGTTCACCGACTCGATCACCCATGCCCGGCCCGACTCGCCGCCGACGCTGGTAGTGCAGGGCTCGGCGGACCACCTCGTCCCGGCGGCGCCGGTGGCGCGCTTCACCGCCGCGATCGCCGATCTCGGCATCCCCACCCGCTACCTGCAGCTCCCCGGCCTCGAGCAC
The DNA here is from genome assembly GCF_001932475.1 of Pseudonocardia sp. Ae717_Ps2. NCBI lineage: Bacteria > Bacillati > Actinomycetota > Actinomycetes > Pseudonocardiales > Pseudonocardiaceae > Pseudonocardia > Pseudonocardia sp. Ae717_Ps2. Next base: position 2,721,535 of record NZ_MCIS01000001.1, on the reverse strand, counting down.
GGCGCCGGGGACGGGCTCGGCACCGTCACCCCGGGCACCGAGCTGCAGCGCGCGGCGCTGCTGTCCTGGTTCGACCGCTGGGTGCGCTAGGGCCGGCCAATCCGCTTGAGCACCGGCGGCAGCTCCCCGCTGTGCAGCACCCCGAGCCGCTGGGTGGCTCGGGTGATCGCGACGTAGAGGTCGTTGAGCCCGCGCGGGGACTCGTCGAGCATCTCCTGCGGCTCCACCACGACGACGGCGTCGAACTCCAGCCCCTTCGACGCCGCGACCGGGAGCACCACGACCGGCGCGTCCAGCTCGGACTCCCCCTCGGCGGGCTCCGGGGTGGTGAGCCCGGCGGCGTCGAGGACGGCGCGGACCCGGTCCAGGCGGCCCTGCGGCGTGAGGACGGCGGTGTGCCCGTCCCCGACCGCGTCGCGCTCGGCGCGCACCCGCTCGACCAGGACCCGGTCCCCGTCGGCCCCGGCGGGCAGCGCCACCGCCCATGGCGGGACCCCGGTCGAGCGCACCGACGACGGCGGCTGCAGCGAGGCGTCGATCTCGGCGAGGACGTCGTCGGCGACGTCGGCGATCTCCGAGGGCGTCCGGTAGTTCACCGTCAGCTGCTCCAGCCGCCACCGCCGTGCCACGAACGGTGACAGCACCTCGTCCCAGGAGCCCGCACCGCCGCGGTCACCGGTCTGGGCGATGTCCCCGACCAGGGTCATCGACCGGGCGGGGGCGCGGCGCATGACCATCCGCCAGGCCATCGCCGAGAGCTCCTGCGCCTCGTCGACGATGATGTGGCCGTAGGTCCACTCACGGTCCGCGGCCGCCCGCTCGGCGGTGGAGTCGTAGCGGGAAACCTGCATGCGCTCGGCGAGCCGGTCGGCGTCGATGATGTCGGTGGCGCGCAGCAGCTCGGGGTCGAGGTCCTCCTCCAGGTCGAGCACGTCGAGCACGCCCTGGGCGTACTCGACCTCCTCGCGCAGCGCGGCGGCCTCGGCCGCGGCCTGGGCCGCGCCGTCGTCGCCGAGCAGCTCGGCCGCCTCGTCGAGCAGGGCGACGTCGGCCGGGGTCCAGCGCAGGTCCGGGGGCACGTCGGGGCCGGGCGCCGGGCGCTCCAGCAGCGCCCGCTCGGGCGCCGGGATCCGGCGGGCCACCGAGTTGAGCCGGCGGCGGTCGGCGAACAGGTCGGTCAGCAGCTGCTCGGGCGACAGCGTCGGCCAGAGCTCCTCCAGCTGCGCCGCCACCTCGGCGGACTCGGCGAGCTCGTCGCGGATGTCGTCGACGTCGCGCCGGTCCAGCAGACCGGACTCGCCGCCGCCGACACGGCGGGCGACCTGCTGGGCGAGCAGCCGGAGCAGCTCCTTGCGGAAGATGCGGCGGGCCTCGTTGTGCGGCTTGCGGGAACGCCGGGCCCGGGTACGGGCCTGGGCGACGGTGTCGCGGTCGAACACCACCCGCTGCTGCTCCACGACGAGCTCGACCGGGCTGCGCGGCAGCTGCTGCCGGTCGCGCACGGCGGCCGCGATCACCGGTGCCATCTCGGCACGGCCCTTCAGCTCCGCCGTCGCCGGGGACTCGGTGCGGCGCGCGTCCAGGCCGGGGAACAGCTGCGCGACGGTGCCGAGCACGACGCTGGTCTCCCCCAGCGAGGGCAGGACCTGCCCGATGTAGCGCAGGAACGTCGGGTTCGGCCCGACGACGAGCACGCCGCGGCGGGCGAGCCGGTCCCGGTGGGTGTAGAGCAGGTACGCCGCGCGGTGCAGCGCGACCGCCGTCTTCCCGGTGCCGGGCCCGCCCTGCACGACCAGCACGCCGGACGGCTTCGACCGGATGATGCGGTCCTGCTCGCCCTGGATGGTCGCGACGATGTCGCCCATCCGCCCGGTACGGGCCTGCGACACCGCGGCCAGCAGCGCGGCCTCGCTGGTGAGCCCCGACCCGGAGCGGGCCCGCTCCTCCTCGGTCATCTCGGCCAGGTTGAGCGGCTCGTCGTCGATCGCCACCACCTGCCGGAGCCGTGTCCGCAGGTGCCGGCGCCGGCGCATCCCCTCGGGGTTCGCGGCGGTGGCGGTGTAGAACGGCCGGGCGGCGGGCGCCCGCCAGTCCATCAGCAGCGGCTCGTACTCGTTGTCCTCGTCGAGCAGGCCGATGCGGCCGACGTAGCGGATCTCGCCGTCGTCGGCGTCGAGCCGGCCGAAGGCCAGCCCGTGCTCGGCGGCACGCAGCCCGGCGAGCCGGTCGGTGAGCATCTCCGCGGCGGCGTCGCGCTGGGTGATGGCCTGCGGGGTGCCGACGGTCTCCTCGCGCAGCGTGTCGGCCAGCCGGCGCGCGGTGTCGCGGCGGCGGTCCTCGAGCTGCTCGTAGAGCATGGCCACGTAGGACTGTTCGTGTGCCAGCTCCGGGTCGACCGGCGCGGCGGGGTCGGCCGCGGCAGCCGGGGAACCGGCAGCGGAAGTGGGTTCGGGCACGGCGCGGGGATCCTCCACCGGGGGGACGTACACGACACGTCCGCGCGGTGGCAGGGCGAGCCTGTCGCCGACGGAGCGACTGACCAGGCTACCAGCGGTGCACGACCGACCGGTACGTGACGGGCCGGGGTCGTCCGGCCACCGTCCGGCTGCCCCACCGTCCGGCGACCCACCGTCCGGCGGAGCGGCCGGACGGCGGAGCGCCGGGCGCGGTCAGCCGCGGACCCGCGGGGCCCGCCCGTAGGGCTGCTCCACCGGCTCCACCCACTCCGGGGTGGGGGTCGGCGCGGTGGCCGGGGCCTCGCCGTCGAGCGCGATCGGGTCGCCGTGGTGGCGCAGCCGCATCGGGGCGCCGTCGGTGAGGCGGTACTCGGTCTCCTCGGGGGTGATCGAGACCCGGATCCGGCGCCCCTGCCACTTCAGGCCGAACGAGATCCGCGACAGCGACGTCGGGAGCACCGGCGCGAACGACAGCCCGTCGGCCTCGCAGCGCATCCCGCCGAAGCCCAGCACGACCGCGGTCCAGGTACCGGCCATCGACGCGATGTGCATGCCGTGGTCGGTGTTGCCCGCGAGGTCCTGCAGGTCGACCAGCGCGGCCTCGGCGAGGTACTGGTGGGCCAGCTCCAGGTGCCCGGTGCGGGCGGCCATCACCGACTGGGTGCACGCCGACAGCGACGAGTCCCGCACGGTGATCGCCTCGTAGTAGGCGAAGTTGCGGCGCTTCTGCTCCTCGGTGAACGCCTCCGGGAAGATCTGCATCGCCAGCACGAGGTCGGCCTGCTTGATGACCTGCTTGCGGTAGAGGTCGAAGTAGGGGTAGTTCAGCAGCAGCGGGTACCGGTCGGCCGGGGTCTCCTCGAAGTTCCACCGCTGGTGGTCGGTGAAGCCCTCGGACTGCGGGTGCACGCCGAGCCGGGAGTCGAACGGGATGAACATGGCGCTCGCGGCGTCGCGCCAGGACGCGATCTCCTCCGAGTCCACCCCGAGCCGCGACGCCGACCGCGGGTGCTTCGCGGCGACCTCCGCGGCGTAGCGCAGGTTCTGCTGTGCCATCAGGTTGGTGTAGACGTTGTTGTCCGCGATCGAGGAGTACTCGTCGGGGCCGGTGACACCGTCGATGCGGAAGTTGCCCGCCGAGTCGTGGCTGCCCAGCGAGCGCCACAGCCGCGCCGTCGCGACCAGCAGCTCCAGCCCGACCTCCAGCTCGAACGCGGTGTCGCCGGTGGCGTGCACGTGCCGTTTGACCGCGTCGGCGATGTCGGCGTTGATGTGGAAGGCCGCGGTGCCCGCGGGCCAGTAGCCGGAGCACTCGTGGCCGCGGATGGTGCGCCACGGGAACGCCGCGCCCTTGAGGCCGAGGGTCTCGGCGCGCTCGAAGGCCAGCGGCAGGATCGACTTGCGCCAGCGCAGCGCGTCCGCCGCCGCCTCCGGGGCGACGAAGGACAGCACCTGCAGGCAGAACGTCTCGGTGTCCCAGAAGGTGTGGCCGTCGTAGCCGTCGGCGGTCAGCCCCTTGGCCGGGATGCAGCGGCGCTCGGCGCGGGCGCCCGCCTGCAGGATGTGGAAGGTCGCGAGCCGCACGGCCTGCTGCAGTTCGGCGTCGCCGTCGATCTCGACGTCGGCGGTGGCCCAGAAGTCGTCGAGGTAGTCGCGCTGCTCGGCGACCAGGCCGTCCCAGCCGGTGTAGCGGGCGGCGGCGATGGCGGCGCGCACCTGGTCGTAGACCGCCGGCAGGCTGCGCCGCGAGGACCAGCCGTAGGCGAGGTACTTGACCACGCGCAGCGACTGGCCGGGCTGCACCCGGGCGATGACGGTGGTGCGGGCGAGGTCCTCGTTGGCGTCGGTGGACACCTGGACCCCGTCCGGGCCGAAGACCTCGTGCTCCATCGCCGCGCCGCAGCGCAGCCCCGACTTGCGGGTGCGGTGCACCAGGGTGGCCCCGGCGTCGCCGGCGCGGGACTGCTCGGGCTCCAGCACGTTGTCCAGCGCGGTGTCCAGGCGTGGGTCGTCGGCGTCGCGGCCGGGCAGCTGCTCGTTCGCGACGAGCTCGGACTGCAGCACCAGCAGCGCCGCGTCACCGGCGGCGCCGCTGCCCTCGTTGCCGTTGCTCACCAGCTCGACCTCGTAGGAGATCGCGGCGACCGCACGCTGGGTCAGCGACACCATGCGGGTGGAGCGGACCCGGACCCGGCGCCCGGCCGGGGACTCCCACTCGACCTCGCGGTTCAGCGTCCCGGCCTGCATGTCCAGCACCCGCTCGTGCCGGTGCAGGGTGCCGTAGCGCAGGTCGAACGGCTCGTCGTCAACCAGCAGCCGGATCAGCTTGCCGTTGGTCGTGTTGATGATCGTCTGCCCGGACTCGGGGTAGCCGTAGCCACCCTCGGCGTACGGCAGCGGGCGCACCTCGTAGAAGGAGTTCAGGTAGGTGCCGGGCAGGACGTGCGGCTCACCCTCGTCGAGGTTGCCGCGCAGCCCGATGTGGCCGTTGGACAGTGCGAAGACCGACTCGGTCTGGCCCATCGCGTCCAGGTCGAGGCGCGGTTCGCGGACCACCCACGGCTCGACGGTGAAGGTGGGCAGGTGGTCGGGCTTCACGAACGCTCCAGCAGGTCGGCGAGATCGGTGACGACGACGTCCGCGCCGTGCTCACGCAGCGCGGCCGCCTGGTCGAGACGGTCGACGCCGACGACGGCGCCGAAGTCCCCCGCGCGGCCGGCCTGCACGCCGGCCAGCGCGTCCTCGAACACGACCGCGGCGGACCGGTCGACCCCGAGGTCGGCCGCGGCGGCGAGGAAGGTGTCGGGTGCGGGCTTGCCGGGCAGGCCGCGCTCGCGGGCGGTGACCCCGTCGACGCGGTGGTCGATGAAGGTCTCCAGGCCGGTGACCCGCAGGATCTGCTCGGCGTTGGCACTGGAGGACACCACCGCGGTGGTGAGGCCGGCGTCCTTCACCGCCTCCAGGTAGCGACGCGACCCCGGGTAGACGTCGACGCCGTCGGTGCGGATGCGCTCCTGCACGAGGTCGTTCTTGCGGGTCGACAGGCCCCACAGGGTCTCGGCGTCCGGGGGGTCGTCCGGCGTCCCCTCGGGCAGCTCGATCCCGCGCGAGGCGAGGAAGCTGCGGGTCCCCTCGAGACGGGGCTTCCCGTCCACGTACGGACCGTAGTCGGTGGTGACGTCGAACGGGGTGTACCCGTCACCGTCACGGGCACGGAGGTACTCGTCGAACATCTGTTTCCACGCCGCAGCGTGGACGCTCGCGGTGTCGGTGAGTACGCCGTCCAGGTCGAACAGGCACGCGCGTGTGCCCTCGGGCAGCCCCAGCATGGCGCGCACGCTATCCGGATCGATGAAGCTCCGTCGCCCCGGGCGGTGCACGCCACTCCCCCGCCGACGGGTGTCACACCACGGGCACGCCCAGCGGCAGGACCAACAGGACGAACGGGGCGCCGGCGGAGGTGTCCGCCGGGACCGCCGGATGGACCTCCACCCGGGCCGCCGGGCCGTCGGAGGCGTCCGGGTCCAGCCGCACGTGGACCGCGCCGCCCGCGCTGTGCGGCTCGATCTCCTCCTGCACCCCGCGGCGGACCGCGGCGAGCAGCGACAGCGGCGGCACCGCGGACGACGGGTCGACCCCGGCCCCGGACGGGTCGTCGAGCTCGGTGGACAGGCGGGCCCCGAACCGGGTCCGTTCGATCTGCAGGTAGGCCCGGACGGCGGCGAGCTCCTCGTCGAGCCGGATCGACGCCTCCCCCGCCCGGTCCGCGGCCCGCGACAGGTCGGCGAAGCCGAGCAGCAGCTCCCGGGCCCGCGGCGGGTCGGTGCGCACCAGCGACGCGATGGTGTTGAGGGTGTTGTAGACGAAGTGCTGCTCCAGCCGGCGCGACAGTGGCCCGTGCCAGGGGCCGTCCGGGGCTGCGGTCGGGACGGCCGTCGGCGCCGCCGGGGCCCCGGGCAGCGGCGGGACCGCGTCGCGCACCCGGATGCGGACGGTCTCGTCGGGGCCGGGGCGCGGTGGGCGCCCGGCCGCGGCGGACGGGCCTCGTCGGGGGGCGCGTCGCGGGCGGCCGGCTCGGCGGCGGAATCCCGGGTGGTCCGCGCGGCCGGGTCGTGGTCCGGCCCGGCTCGGCCGGAGGCCGGGCCCGGGGTGCGGGTGGCGGGGCGCGCGTCGTCGTCGGTGGCCGCGGGCCGGGTGCCCCCGCCGGCGGCCCGCGGCAGCACCACCGTCTCCGGACGCGGACCCGGACCCGGACCGGTCCCGGCCGGCGACGCCCCCGGCCGGCGCAGCGCGACGGTCGGCCGGGACGCCGACGTCGCCCGCCGGGCCGCCTCGATGGCGGCACCCAGGTCGTCGTCGTGCTCGGCGGGCGGCACCAGCCCGCGCCAGGACGGCAGGGCGAGCCGCCCGGCGGCCGTCCGGCCCCGGTGCTCGACCGCCGCGACCAGGCCAGGGGCCAACCAGCGGGCGTCGCCGATGCCCTCCGGCACCCCGAGCGGCGGGGTCCCGGTGGCGGGGAAGCCCACGACGGTCCGGGCGTCGACGTCGGCGGCGCCGATCCCGACGCGGCCCACGTAGCGGAGCCCGTCGGGTTCGGGCAGCGCCAGCAGCACCGCGCCGATCCGCTCCCGGCCCCCGCCGGGGCCCCCGGCCGGCACCCAGCCGGCGACGAGCACCTGCCGATGCCGGCGCAGCGGCACCCGCAGCCAGTTCCGGGTGCGCCGCCCGGGCTGGTAGGGCAGGTCGAGCCGCTTGAGGTGCAGTCCGTCGAGGCCGTAGCGCTCCGCGGTCCGCACCACCAGGTCGGCCTCGTCGAGCCCGAACGAGGGCGGGACCAGGATCTTCGGCCCGGCCAGGCCGAGTGCCTCCAGCTCCGCGCGGCGCCGCCGGTAGGGCAGCTCCAGGGTGCGGCGGCCGTCGCAGAACAGCAGGTCGGTGACGACGTAGCCGATGGGCACCTCGGTCCGCAGGGCCGCGTCCGGGGACACCGTCGCGGTGCGGCGCAGCAGCGGCCCGCGCGACGGACGGCCCGCCTCGTCGAGGGCGACGACGGTGCCGTCGAGCACGAGGCCCCCTGGCGGGGCCTGGTCGCCGAGCACAGCCAGCTCGGGGAAGGACCCGGTCACGCTGCGCGCGGTGGACGACAGCAGCCGCACGCGGCCGGGCCGGGCGTAGGCCACGCAGCGGTGGCCCTCCCAGGCGAACTCGACCGCCCAGCGGTCCGGGTCGACCGCGTCGGTCAGCTCCCCGGCGGCGGGCAGCATCGGCGGGACGAGGTCGGGCATGGGCGCGCCAGGTCCCGCGCCGGCGCCCGACTGCCCGGCGCCGTGCGTCGCACCGCCCCCCACCACGGCATCCACGCTATCCCCCGCACGGGCGAGTGCGGGCGCCACCTCGGCGCTGCGGCGCCCGGTGTCGGGAGTGTCTGCGACGATCGGTCCCATCATGACGCTCACCGACCGGCTGCCGCGCTCCTCCGACCCCGCGACCCCCCCGGACCCCGCCGCGCTGGTGGACACCTTCGCCGAGTGGGCGTTCGACGAGCGCGGCCTGTCGCTGTACCCGGCGCAGGAGGAGGCGCTGCTGGAGCTGGTCACCGGCGCCAACGTGATCCTCTCGACGCCGACGGGCTCGGGGAAGTCGCTGGTCGCGATCGGTGCGCACGCCGCCGCGCTGGCCCGCGGGGAGCGCAGCTTCTACACCGCGCCGATCAAGGCGCTGGTCAGCGAGAAGTTCTTCGCGCTGTGCGAGGTCTTCGGCGCGGACAAGGTCGGCATGCTCACCGGCGACGCCGCGGTGAACGAGAAGGCGCCGATCATCTGCTGCACCGCGGAGATCCTGGCCAACCTCGCGCTCCGCGAGGGCCCCGGGACCGACGTCGGCACGGTGATCATGGACGAGTTCCACTTCTACGCCGACCCGTCACGCGGCTGGGCCTGGCAGGTGCCGATCGTCGAGCTGCCGCAGGCGCAGTTCCTGCTGATGAGCGCCACGCTGGGCGAGACGTCGTTCTTCGCCGAGGACCTGACCCGGCGCACCGGCCGGGAGACCGCCGAGATCACCTCGGTGGAGCGGCCGGTGCCGCTGCACTTCCGCTACGTCGTCGAGCCGCTGCACGAGACGATCACCGAGCTGCTCTCGACCCGTGAGGCCCCGGTCTACGTCGTGCACTTCACCCAGCAGGCCGCCGTCGAGCGGGCCCAGGCCCTGATGAGCGTGAACGTCACCTCCAAGGAGGACAAGGCCGCGATCGCCGAGACGATCGGGGCGTTCCGGTTCACCTCCGGCTTCGGCCGCACCCTGTCCCGGCTGGTGCGCCACGGGATCGGCGTGCACCACGCCGGGATGCTCCCCCGCTACCGGCGGCTGGTGGAGACCCTGGCCCAGGCCGGGCTGCTCAAGGTCATCTGCGGCACCGACACCCTCGGCGTCGGCATCAACGTGCCCATCCGCACGGTGCTGTTCACCGCGCTGTCCAAGTACGACGGGCGCCGGGTGCGCCCGCTCAAGGCCCGCGAGTTCCACCAGATCGCCGGCCGGGCAGGGCGCGCCGGGTACGACACCGTCGGCACCGTCGTCGCACAGGCCCCCGAGCACGACATCGAGAACGCCAAGGCACTGGCCAAGGCGGGCGACGACCCGAAGAAGCGCCGGAAGGTTCAGCGCAAGCAGCCCCCCGAGGGGTTCGTGGGCTGGTCGCAGACCTCGTTCGAGAAGCTGCAGCAGGCTCGCCCCGAGCCGCTGACCAGCCACTTCGAGGTCACCCACGCGATGCTGCTCAACGTCGTCTCACGCGGCGGGGACACCTACGCGGCGATGGAGCACCTGCTCACCGACAACCACGAGCCCCGCAAGCGGCAGCTCAAGCACATGCTGCGGGCGATCGCGATCTACCGGGCGCTGCGCACCTCCGGCGTCGTCGAGCAGTACACCGTGGAGGGCGCGGCCCGGCCGCGCGCCCGGGTGGTCGACGAGCTGCAGCTGGACTTCGCGCTCAACCAGCCGCTGTCGCCGTTCGCGCTGGCGGTGTTCGAGCTGCTCGACCGGGAGTCGCCGACCTACGCCCTCGACGTGCTCTCGGTGATCGAGTCGACCCTCGACGACCCCCGCCAGATCCTCGCCGCCCAGCAGAACAAGGCCCGCGGTGAGGCGATCGCGGCGATGAAGGCCGACGGCATCGAGTACGAGGAGCGGATGGCCCGGCTGGAGGAGGTGACCCACCCCAAGCCGCTGGAGGAGATGCTGCACGCCGCGCTGGAGACCTACCGCCGCGGCGCGCCGTGGGTCGCCGACGCCGTCCTGTCGCCGAAGTCGGTGGTCCGGGACATGAGCGAGCGGGCGATGACGTTCACCGAGTATGTCTCGCACTACCAGCTCGCCCGTTCCGAGGGCCTGGTGCTGCGCTACCTGGCCGACGCCTACCGGGCGCTGCGCCAGACCGTGCCCGAGCACGCCCGCACCGAGGAGCTCACCGACCTCGTGGAGTGGCTGGGCGAGCTGGTCCGCCAGACCGACTCCTCGCTGCTCGACGAGTGGGAGAAGCTCGCCGCCGGTGCGGGGGCCGACGGGGAGGTGCTGCCGCCGGGGGCCGAGGTCGCCGTCGCCACACCGACCGGGGTCACCGGCAACACCCGCGCGTTCCGGGTCATGGTGCGCAACGCGCTGTTCCGCCGGGTGGAGCTCGCGGCGATGGGCCGTTACGCCGAGCTGGGCGACCTCGACGCCGACGCCGGCTGGACCGCCGACCGCTGGCGGGACGCGCTGGCCCCCTACTTCGCGATCCACGACCGGATCGGCTTCGGGCCCGACGCACGCGGGCCCGAACTGTTCGACCTCACCGAGGAGGCCGACCGCTGGCTGGTGCGCCAGGTGCTCGACGACCCGGCCGGCGACCGGGACTGGGCGATCGTCGCCGAGGTGGACCTCGCCGCCTCCGACGAGGCGGGCGAGGCGGTCGTGTGGGTGACGGACGTGACCGACGGGTCCTCGGTCTGACCCGACCGGCCGGTTGTCCGGCACCGACGTAACCCGGTCGGCCCCACCGGGCGGGTCGGATCGGTTACGGTGTTCACCGATCATCCCGATCATGAGGGAAGTCCCTCCCACCGGAGCGAACGGGGGCGGTGGATGCAGCAGGCCGACGTCGCCGCTGCACGCGCCGACCACGGACGGGCGCTCGTCGGCGCAGCCCTCCCCGACCCCGCCGACCTCGCCGCCCCGTGGACCGAGGAGCTGGCCCGCCGCTCGGTGCTGCCGGTCACCGAGCTGCGCCCGGTCGTCGACCGGGTGACCGGGCAGCTGCGGGCCGCCGCACTGGCCGAGCGGTACGACCCGGACCTCCCGGCCACCGCCGGCGGGGACCTGGTGCGGGCCCGGATCCACCAGCCGGGCTGCCTGGAGGTCGGGATGGAGCTGCTCGGGGCACACCTCGAACCGGCCGCCGACACCGCCGCCCGGGTCCGCCGGATCGCGGCGGTGCTCGCGTCGTTCGCCCGCGGGTTCACCGAAGCCACCCGCCGCCTGGTCCTCGCCGAGCACGAGCAGGTCACCCGCGCCGCGCTGGAGGCCCGCCGCGTCGCCGAGGAGGCCCGCCGCCGCTCGGACCTGCGGCTGCGGACCGTCGTCGACTCCGCGGCCGTCGGGATCGTGATCTTCGACCCGGACGGCAGGCTCGTCGAGGTCAACGAGACCGCCGCGGTCATGCTCGGCTACACCCCCGCGCAGCTGCTGACGATGCGGGTCACCGACTTCGTGCCCCCGGAGTCCGCGCCGGAGGTGTGGGCGGAGCGGCCGCGGCTGCTCGACGGCTCGCTGGACCGGCTCCGGGTGGTCCGCTCGGTCCGGCGGGCCGACGACAGCGACGTGTGGATCGACGCCGTCGTCACCCTGCTCGGACCGGTCGGCGGTGACGAGCGGCTGTTCGTCGCGGTGGTGACGGACGTGACCGACCAGCTCCGGATGCGGGAGAGCCTGGCCCACCAGGCGTCGCACGACCCGCTGACCGGGCTGCCGAACCGGTCGCTGTTCTTCGAGCGGCTGCGCGCCGCGATCGACGCGGGCTCCTCCGGCGCCCGCCCCGGGGTCTGCTACCTGGACCTCGACGGGTTCAAGGTCGTCAACGACACCCTGGGCCACCAGGCCGGGGACCGGCTGCTGCAGGTGCTGGCCGACCGGCTGCGGGACACGCTGGAGCCCGCGGGCCACCTCGTCGCGCGGATGGGCGGGGACGAGTTCGTCGTGCTGGTGCCGTGCACCGCAGACCGGGCCGAGCTGGAGGAGGTCGCGACCCGCGCTCTGGGGACCGTGCGCAGGCCGGTCCGCGTCGACGGCCGCGACATCGTGATCTCGGCCAGCGTCGGGGTGGTGCGCCACGACGGCGAGCTGGACGCCGACGAGCTGATCGCCGCCGCCGACACCACCCTGTACTCGGCCAAGCGCGCCGGCCGCGGGCGCTACGTGCTCTACGACCGCGACCGGCACCGTGACGACGTCGCCCGCCTCGAGCTGTCCTCGCAGATGCCCGAGGCGCTGCGCCGCGACGACTTCGTGGTCGTCTACCAGCCGCTGGTCCGCCTCGCCGACGAGCAGACGATCGGGGTGGAGGCGCTGGTGCGCTGGCAGCGGCCCGACGGGCAGCTGCTGGGCCCGGACCGGTTCATCCCGCTCGCCGAGGAGACCGGGCTGGTCGTGCCGCTGGGCCGTCGTGTCCTCGACGAGGCCTGCCGGCAGGGCCGGATCTGGTCCGACGCGTACCCGGGCAGGCCGCTGACCATCAGCGTGAACGTCGCCGCCCGGCAGGTGACCGAGTCCGACCTGGTCGCCGACGTCGCGGCCACCCTGGAGCGCCACGACTGGCCACCCGAGCTGCTGCAGGTCGAGCTGACCGAGTCCGACCTGATGGGGTCGCCCGGCCGGCCGCTGGCGACGCTGCGCGAGCTCGACCGGCTCGGGGTGAAGATCGCCATCGACGACTTCGGGACCGGCTACTCGAACCTCGCCTACCTGCGGCACCTGCCGGTGCACCGGCTCAAGCTGGCCGGGCACTTCCTCGCCGGGACCGCCGAGCGCGACGACGTCATCCTGCGCACGCTGATCTCGCTGGCCTCGGCGCTGGACCTGGAGGTCACCGCCGAGGCGGTGGAGACCCGGGAGCAGGCGGCGCGGCTGCGCGAGTACGGCTGCGCCAACGCCCAGGGCTGGTACTACGCACCGGCGGTCGCCGCCGAACGGGTCCCGGACCTGATCCGGGACCCGTTCCTGCGCGAGCTCTGAACAGCCCGTCAGGCGGCGTTGCGCTCGTCGCGCCAGGCGATCCAGTCCTTCAGCCGGGCCAGGTCGTAGCCGCCCTGGCCGTCCTCGCCGACGGTGAACAGCCGAGCGCCGGCGTCGTACAGGGCGGCTGCGGAGTCCTGCGGGGAGCCCTCGACACCCACCGAGCGCTCGATCTCGGCCGGGTCGCGGCCGATGTCGCGGCAGTGTCCGTCGAGCACGGCGGACTTGCGGACGAGGGTGTCGACGTCGCCGAAGCCGTGCCAGATGCCGGCGTGCTCGGCGGTGTAGCGCAGTGTCTTCTTCTCGCCGCCGCCACCGATGAGGATCGGGATGTCGCGGGTGGGGGCCGGGTTGAGCTTCGACCACCGGTCGCGGATCCGGGGCAGGGCGGCGGCCAGGTCGTTCAGCCGGCCGCCCGCCGTGCCGAACTCGTAGCCATACTCGTCGTAGTCGCGCTGGAACCAGCCGGACCCGATGCCCAGGATGAGCCGGCCGCCGGAGATGTGGTCGACGGTGCGAGCCATGTCGGCGAGCAGCTCGGGGTTGCGGTAGCTGTTGCAGGTCACCAGGGCGCCGATCTCCACCCGGGAGGTCGCCTCGGCCCAGGCGCCGAGCATGGTCCAGCACTCGAAGTGCTTGCCGTCGGGCTCGCCGTAGAGCGGGAAGAAGTGGTCCCAGTTGAAGACGATGTCGACGCCGGCCTCCTCCGCGGCGGCGACGGTGCGGCGGATGTCGGCGTAGTCGGCGTGCTGGGGCTGCAGCTGCAGCCCGATGCGGACGGGACGGGGATCGGTCATGTCCCCATCCTGGCCCCGGCGGGCGGTCCTCGCAGGGCGCCCGCGGACCGGGGGCAGCGCTGTCGTGCCCGGCGACCTACAGCCTGCGCAGCCCCGCCAGGACCCGGTCCATCAACGCGACGCTCGGCCCGTCCTCCGCCGAGGACACGCCGTGCACCACCAGTCGCCCCTCGGAGGCGAGGTCGTCGATGAGCACGCGGGCCACACCCAGCGGCACCGCGGCCAGCGCCGCGACCTCCGACACCGACCGGGGCCGGGCGCAGAGCCGCAGCACCGTGGCGCGCTCGACCGACTCGGCCCGCGGGGCGGGGCCGGGGGCGGGCCGCACCGAGACCAGCGTCTCCAGCCGCAGCTCGGCGCGGACCCGGGTACGGCCACCGGTCATGACGTAGGGCCGGACCGGGGCGAACGCCGGGACCTGCGGCGACGCGCCGGCCGCACCGCCGCCCGTGCCGCCGGCCGCGCCGCTGTCCGAGCCGCCGGCAGCCCCGCCGTCCGTGCCGGCGGCAGCACCCGACGGGTGGCCCGGACCCGCGGTGGCGGGGCCGTCCGGCCGGCCCGCGACCATCGGCAGCGGGGCGGTGTCGGCGAGGCCCGCACCGACGGCGTCGGGGTTCTCCGGGGCGATGCCGCCAGGTGTGGCGGCCGCGTTGCCGGGTGCGCCGTCGGCCGACGGCGCTCCCGCGCCCTCCGCCCCGGCCCGGGCAGCGGCCCGCCGGGCCGCGCGCTCGCGGCGGCTCAGCCGGGTCCGCTTCGCCGAGTGCCCGCCGAACCGGGCCCCGGTCACCCCGACCAGGCTCTCCGGCTCGGGCTCCTCCCCGACGACGGTCGGCCCCGACCCCGAGTCCGACTCCGGGGTCGGCTCCGGTGGTCTGCCGTGCGGGTACTCCGGGTCGGGGGCGTGCCGGGACGGGGGCGTCCCGAACCGGGCCCCGGTGCGTCCGATCTCCGACCGTGCCATCCACCCTCCGCGCGTCGCGACCCCGACGGCCCGGGGGCGCCGCGGTCGTCCGTTCCGCCCCACGCTGCGCTCGTCGTCACGATGCGCGACCGGGAGCCACAGGGTGGCGCGGGACGGCTACCGCACCGTATCGCCCGTGTCACGTCCGTGTGACGCGACCCCATCCGTGCAGGTCACACGCACGGCGGTTCACCCGATCCAGTGAGCGGTGCCGACGCGTGCCGACCACCACCGGCGCGCCTGCCCGGCACACCCGTATCCCCCGAGGGATGCGCTGGCAGCATTGTTCTAGTACATTGCGAACAAGTTCAGTTCGTTCGAGGACGGAGGACGTCATGACCACATCCCCCACACCCGCCGGCCGTACGAGCCGGCGCCGGCTGCTGGCCGCCGCCCCCGCGGTGGCACTGACCCTGGCCGGGCTCGCCGCCCTGGTGGCGACCCGGCCGGACGGCCGGTTCGCCGTCCCGGTGGTCGTCATCGGGCTGCTCGCGCTGGGGCTGCCGCTGCTGCGGCTGCGTTCCGGGCGGCCCGATGTCGAGCGTCGCGCCGTCGGCACGTCCTGGGCGTTCGCCGTCATCGTGTGGTGGGTGCCGGCCTCCCGGCTGGCCCCGCAGGTCCCCGGTTGGGCCTGGACCGTCGCCGTGCTCGCCGGGGCCGTGGTCGCCTACGGACTGGGGCACGTGCTCGCCGGTCCGGACGCCCCGCACCCGTCGGCGACCGGGGGCGCCCCGGCCGGCGCGGTGCGCACCCCGCTCGCGCCAGGTGAGCGCTACCTGTGGGCGCGCTCCGTGCTCTCCCGTCCGACCCTGGTCCTCGCGGGCGTGCTGGTCCTGGCCGGGGTGGCGCTGCTGCTCGCGGGCGGGGCGGCCCCGCTCGTCGTCGTGCTGATCGCCGCTGCCGTCGTCACGACCGCGCTGACCGCCGTCGCCCGGGTCCGGGTCGACGACGCCGGGGTGCACGTCCGCCAGGCCCTGCTCGGCCGCCCGCTGGCCGAGGCACCGCTGGCCGAGGTCCGCGGCGCGCGGTCGGAGCAGCTCGACCCGGAGCACTTCCGCTGGAACGAGTACGGCGTCCTGCGCCGGACGCCGTCGGTGCTCGGCTACCGCGCCCGGCGGGCCGGGGAGGCGCTGGTGCTCGACCTCACCGACGACCGCAGGTTCGTCGTCACCGTGCCCGACGCCGCCACCGCGGCCGGACTGGTCAACGCCGAGCTGGACCGGCGCGCCGGGCAGGGCGCGGCCGGCGCCGCACCGTCGTGCTGATCCGGGTCGACCCGTCGTCGCCGGTGCCGCTCGGGGACCAGGTCGCGGCCTCGGTCCGCCGGGCGGTCGCCGACGGGCGGGCCGCCGCCGGGGACCGGCTGCCGCCTGCCCGTGAGGTCGCGGGCGCGCTCGGGATCAACCTGCACACCGTGCTGCGCGGCTACCAGCAGCTGCGCGACGAGGGCCTGGTCGACCTGCGGCGCGGCCGCGGGGCCGTGCTCACCGAGCGGGCCACCGGTGGGCGCGCCGAGCTGGAGCGCAAGGCCACCGAGCTGGCCGAGCTCGCCCGCCGCCTCGGGCTCGACGAGTCCGACGCCCTCGGCGCGGTGCGGGCCGCCTTCCGCTGACGCCCCCGGCGTCGCCGTCAGCCGAGCGGGCTGCGCGGGAGCAGCCGGTCGGAGATGATCTTGCGTTGGATCTCGCTCGTGCCCTCGAAGATCGTCGTCAGCCGGGCGTCACGCCAGTGCCGTTCCACCTGGTGCTCGGTGGTGTAGCCGTTGCC
Organism: Pseudonocardia sp. Ae717_Ps2; assembly: GCF_001932475.1. Lineage (NCBI taxonomy): Bacteria > Bacillati > Actinomycetota > Actinomycetes > Pseudonocardiales > Pseudonocardiaceae > Pseudonocardia > Pseudonocardia sp. Ae717_Ps2. The sequence continues at coordinate 2,705,282 of NZ_MCIS01000001.1, read as the reverse complement.
GCCGTGCAGCTGGACGCCGTCCGCGGTGACCTCGGCGGCCATCTCGGTGGCCAGCAACTTGACCATCGCCGCCTCCCGCTCGCAGGGCTCGCCGAGGTCGAGCCGGTGCGCCACGTTCTGGTAGAAGGCGCGGGCCTGCTCGACCCGGGCGGCCATCGTGGCGAGGGTGAACCGGACGGCCTGGAAGTCGCCGATCGGGTGCTCGAACTGGTGGCGGCGCTGGAGGTAGCGCACGCAGTCCTCGACGGCGGCCCTGGCCAGCCCGACCGCGCGCGCCGCGGTGTGCACCCGGGCGATGTTGAGCCAGGCCTGGGCGTCGGCGAAGCCCTCGCCGCCGGCGCCGAGCTGGTTGCCGACCGGCACCCGCACACCGTCGAACTCCAGGTCCCAGGTGACGAAGCCGTGGTAGCCGATCTTGTCGATGGGCCGGCCGGTGATCCCGGCGGGGAAGGTGTCGCGCTCCTTCTCCACGACGACGGTCGCGAGGCCCGCGGAGCGCTTCTCCCCCGGCGCCGGGTCGTCGGTGCGCACCAGCACCTGGATGAAGTCGGCGGCCTTGGCGTTGCCGGTCCAGCGCTTGTGCCCGGTGATCACGAACTCGTCGCCGTCGCGGACCGCGCGGGTCTCCACCGCGGCCAGGTCGGACCCGGCGTCGGGCTCGGACAGCGCGATCGCGCCGATCCACTGTCCGCGAGCCGACCGGCGCAGCAGCTCCGCGCGGCGCCGCGGGTCGGCGACGGCGGTCCCGGCGCCCTGCGCGCGGGCGATGATCGACCCGACGCTCATCCAGGCCCTGGCCAGCTCCTCGGCCACCATGCAGTACTCGAACGCACCGAGGCCGAGACCGCCGTGCTCGCGGTCGACGGTGATGCCGAAGTAGCCCAGCTCGCCCATCTCGTCGAGCAGGTCGCGGGGGATCTCGCCCTTGCGCGGGTCCAGCTCGTCGGCGACGGGCAGCACCCGGCTCGCGGCGAACTCGCGGGCCTGCTTCTGCAGCGCCTCGCGCTCGGGGGTGTGGTACGGCGCGGGGAGCACCGGGACCGGCGGCTCGAGAAGATCGTCAACGGCCATCCGCGCAGTATCACCCGCGCCGTCGTCCGGCGCCGGGCGGCGCTACCCCCTTCGGACCTGCACCCATCGTCAGGTGCGCACCCCGCCACGAGCTGGGAGGGTCGGGACCAGCGACGTGGCCGGCCCCGATGGGGCGCAGGGGATCCCTCGGTCCACGGAGCCACCGTGCGGCCGTGATCGCGGCCCGCACCCCCGCGCAACGAGGAGCACGTCATGCCCGACAACCGCGTCGTCGTGTACAAGGGGCCCGGCCAGGTCGCCGTCGAGTCGATCGACTACCCGAAGCTGGAGCTGCCGTCCGACGTCGTCGACGGCCTCGGCATCGCGCGCAAGGCCCCGCACGCGGCGATCCTGAAGATCGTCACCACCAACATCTGCGGCTCCGACCAGCACATGGTCCGCGGCCGCACGACCGCACCGGTCGGGCAGTCCCTCGGCCACGAGATCACCGGCGAGATCGTCGAGGTCGGCGACGACGTGCTGTTCGCGAAGGTCGGCGACATCTGCTCGGTGCCGTTCAACATCGCCTGCGGGCGGTGCCGGATGTGCAACGAGGGCAAGACCGCTGTCTGCCTGAACGTCAACCCGGCCCGTCCCGGCGCCGCCTACGGCTACGTCGACATGGGCGGCTGGATCGGCGGCCAGGCCGAGTACGTGATGGTGCCCTTCGCCGACTTCAACCTGCTGCGCTTCCCCGACCGCGACCAGGCGCTGGAGAAGATCCTGGACCTGACGATGCTCTCGGACATCTTCCCGACCGGCTACCACGGCGCGGTGACCGCGGGAGTGACCACCGGGTCGACGGTCTACGTGGCCGGCGCCGGGCCGGTCGGGCTGGCCGCGGCGCACGCCGCACAGCTGCTGGGGGCGGCCGCGGTCGTCGTCGGGGACATGATCCCCGAGCGGCTCGCCCAGGCCCGCAGCTTCGGCTGCGAGACCGTCGACCTGTCCGCCGACGGCACCCTGGCCGAGCAGCTCGAGCAGCTGCTCGGCGAGCCCGAGGTCGACGCCGCCGTCGACGCCGTCGGCTTCGAGGCCCGCGGACACGGCCGCGACGCCGGGGAGGCGCCCGCGACCGTGCTGAACTCGGTCATGGAGGTGACCCGGGTCGGCGGCGCGCTCGGCATCCCGGGGCTCTACGTCACCGGCGACCCCGGTGCCGCCGACGACAAGGCCAAGGAGGGCACCCTGGGCGTGCGGATCGGGCTGGGCTGGGCGAAGTCGCACAGCCTCACCACCGGTCAGTGCCCGGTGAAGAAGTACAACCGGCAGCTGATGCAGGCGATCCTGTCCGACCGGGCGCAGATCGCGAAGGCGGTCAACGCGACCACGATCTCGCTGGACGACGCCCCGCGCGGCTACCAGGAGTTCGACGGCGGCGTGGCCCGCAAGTTCGTGATCGACCCGCACGGCAGCGTCGCGGCGTGAGATCGGCCGGGTCCGGTGCCGCCGAGGCGGTGCCGGGCCCGGCTCAGCCGTCCTGCCCGGCCCCCGCCGCGCGCCGGTAGAGCTCCGCGGCGGCGCGGGAGAAGCCGTCGGGCAGCCCGACGGCGGCGAACGCGTCGGCCGCCTCGTCCATCTCCCCCGCCCAGCGCCACGCCCTGCCCGCCATGCGCTCGCGGGCGTGGGCCAGCGCGGCGGCGTGGTCGACCCCGGCCCGGTCCAGCTCGGCGTGCAGGGCGTCGGTGACGCCGAACGCCGCCGCGGCCTCCTCCAGCGCCACCCACAGCATCGGTGCGGCCTTGCTCTGCAGCGCGAAGCAGGCCTTGAGCCCGCTCGCGGTGCCCAGGTCGGTCCCGGCGGTCCCGAGCACCCGGGCGTCGAACGGGCCGGGCTCGAACAGGGTGGCGGCGGCGTCGGCCCCCGGCCCGGACAGCCACAGCGTCGTGGTGCCCGCCGTCCACGCCGGCGGTCCGATGACGGCGCCGTCGCAGACGGTCGCACGGTCGCCGAGGAGCGTCGCGACACCGCGGACGGTGTCCGGGGACACGGCGTTGGCCTCGACGTAGAGCGGCCGGTCGGTGCGCCCGGTCAGCCCGGAGCCCACCAGGCCCGCCACCTCGCGCGCGGCGTGCGGCGGGCAGATCGACACGATCACGTCGGCCCGGGCGGCGAGGTCGGCGACCGTCGGCACCGCCTGCAGGTCGGCCAGCTCGGCGCGCTTGGCGGTGGCGTGCGAGCGGCCGGCGTCGGCCCAGATCACCGCGCCGGCCCGGGCCTTGAGGGCCGAGCCGAGTGCGGCGCCCATCGCGCCGGGGTGCAGGACCCCGACCACCGGCCGGGCGGGCAGGGACACCGGCTGCGCGGACGGCGACGACATGGGGTGATGATCGCACCCCGCCGTCGGCGGCCGGCCGGGCTCACCCCGTCCCGAGTGCGGCGGCCAGGTCGTCGAGCACCACGCGCGCGGCCTGCGGGCCCGCGTTGAGGAACCAGGTGTCGTCGTCGACGGCGGTGGTGCGCCGGTCCCGCACGGCACCGAGCGAGGCCCCGATCCCCTCGGTCAGCAGGGCCGGCGGCCGTGCGTCCGGTGCGGCGCCCTGGACGCCGTAGAAGATCCATCCGGCGTCGGCGCGGCCGAGCTCCTCGGCGGACAGGTCCTCCGAGGTCGCGGCGAAGCGCTGGCTCGGCGGCCGGGTGATCCCGGCGTCGGCGAGCAGCGAGCCGGGGAACGAACCGACGCCGAAGACCCGGACCCGGGTGGGCTGGATGCGCAGCAGCGACACCTCGACCGGCCCGGCCTGCTCGCCGACGGCACGGGCCCGCCCGGCGAGGTCGTCGACGAGGGCCTGCGCGGCGCCGGCCCGGCCCAGCGCGTGCCCGATCAGCAGCAGGTCGGTCTTCCAGTTCACGCCGTTGCCCCGGGTCATCACGGTCGGCGCGATCGCGGACAGCCGGGAGGCGACCTCCTGCGCCCCGGCCACGTTGGCCACGATCAGGTCCGGGCGCGCCGCGGCGACCGCCTCGATCGCCGGGTCGGTGCGCAGGCCCAGGTCGGCCATCGCCGCCAGCGCGGCCCGGTGCTGCGGGAACGCCGTGGTGAGGTACTCCGGGACCATCGTGGCCGCCTCGGCCCGGGTGGACCCGACGGGCACGACGCCGAGGGACAGCAGCCCGTCGAGCTGCCCGGTGGAGATGACCACGACCCGCCGGGGCTCGGCCGGGATCGTCGTGGTGCCCGTCTCGTGGGTGACGGTGCGCGGGAAGACGCCGTCGGGCTCGGGCGAGCCCTGCCCGGCGGGCAGCGCGGTGGGGGCCGCACCGTCCGTGCCCGCCGGCGCGGGTGTCCGGGTCGCCCCGGCGCCGCAGCCGGCGAGCAGGAACAGGCACACCGCGGCGGCCACCGCACGGGGCAGGACGGGGCGCACGGCACGGGGCACGGCTCGGCGCACGGTTCGGCCGGGGAAGGTGAGGCTCACCTGACCATCCCAGCCGACGGGGGTCCGGCGCACAACGAGACGACGATCTCGACTGGCGCGTCGGACGGGTCGGGCGGCACGGTCGTCGCATGACGACTGATCCCCTGTTCACCGACGACGCGGTCGGTGGCTGGCTGCAGCTGCCCTCCTCCGCCGTCGCCGAGATCGCCGGCTCCGTCGGGTTCGACCTGGTCTGCGTCGACACCCAGCACGGCCTGATCGGCGACGACACCGTTCTCGGCATGCTGCAGGCCCTGTCCGCGACCGGGACGCCGGCGCTGGTACGGGTCCCCGGTCACGGCGCGGAGGGCATCGGGCGGGCCCTGGACCGGGGCGCCGACGGCGTGATCGTCCCGCTCGTCGACACCGGCGAGCAGGCCGCGGCGGCGGTCGCGGCGTGCCGCTACCCGCCGGACGGGGTGCGCAGCTTCGGCCCGGTCCGCCCGTCGTGGCAGGGCCGCGACGTGTTCGCCCCGCCCCGCACGGTGGTGATGGTGGAGACGGTCGCGGCGGTGGCGAACCTGGCCGACATCGTGGCCGTCGACGGGGTGGCGGCGGTGTTCGTCGGGCCGTCGGACCTGGCGCTGGCGCACGGGCTCCCGGTCGCCGCCCAGGACGACGGCGGCCCGGGGTCCGACCGCCACGCCGAGCTGGTCTCCGGGATCACCGCGGTGTGTGCGCGGGCCGGGGTGCCGGTGGGCATCTACTGCGACTCCCCCGCGCACGTGCGGCGCTTCCGGGCGCTGGGGTGCACGTTCACGATGCTCGCCGCGGAGCAGGCGATCCTGCGGGCGGCGCTGGCGGAGAAGCTGGCCGACGCCCGGTCCTGAGCGGTCAGCCCGCGGACCCGTCCCGCACCACGCGACGGTCGTCCGGGGTGGTGCGGGTGGGCTCCCTGGCGTCGACCATCGCGAGCCCGGTGAGGCGTCCGGCCACCCCGCGGTGGCCGGTGCTGCGCCAGAGCCCGACCAGGCCGACGAGCCCCCATACCAGCCCGAGCAGGCCGAGCCCCCCGGACGGACCGGACAGCAGCAGGAAACCGCCGGTGCCGAGCAGTGCCCGGGCGAGGCGGCGTCCGCGGCCGGGGACCCTGCCGTCGGGCAGCGCCGGGCGCAGCCGCACCGCACGCTGGCCGACCGTCCCGCCCCGGCCGAACAGCGGCACGACCAGGAACGCCAGCAACGGCACCCAGAAGCCGACGACGGCGTTGGCGGTGTCGTACCAGTCCGGGAACGGCGCCCGCAGCCCGGCGACGACGGTGACCCCACCGAGCAGCAGCGCCCCGAACAGCGCCCCGGTCGCCCACACCGCCATCAGGTCGCACACGGCGCCGAGCAGGCGTCGCCCGCCGGTGACCGGCGCCGGGAGGTCCGGGTCGCCCGTCTCGTCCCACGAGCGGGGCCGCAGCAGCATCGCGGCGAGCCCGCCGAGCAGGGCGCCCGCGGTGTTGGCGATGAGGTCGTCGACGTCGGCGAGCCGGTAGGCGCACGGGAACAGGAACCAGTTGCCGGTGTACTGGGTGGCCTCGACGAGCAGCGAGACCGCGAACCCGGCGGCGACGGTGACCGGCAGCGAGCGGCGGAACACCCCGCGCAGCAGCCAGCCCAGCGGCGCGAACAGCACCACGTTGAGCACGACCTGCTGGACGGCGGCGTTCGCGAGCCAGGCCCGCGCGCCGGTCGCGTCCTGGCGGGCGGCGATCCGGGCGATGTCGCCGACGAAGGCGAACGGCCGGGTCTGCAGCGAGTCCGCCGCGGTGCGCCCGGCGCAGAACGCCGCGTCGACCTGGGGCAGCGGGAGCAGGGTGTAGCCGAGGATCGCCAGGCCGTACACCGGGACGGCGACGAGCACGGCCAGCTCCCCGGGCCCGAACCGGCCGCGGCGACGGTAGGTCACCGCGACGACGGGGACGAGCACGGCCAGCACCAGCGCCGACCCGAGCCCGATCGCCAGCATCCCGGGGATGATCCGCTCGTTCACGGTCGCCGACGCTAGTGACCCGCCCCGGTGCGGGCAGGGACCGAAACGGGTGGTTCAGCCCAGGACGTCGAGGATCTGCTGGGCGGCGAGGGTGGGGGTGAGCCCGCCCTCGCGGACCTCGGCAGTGAGCTTCGGGAGCCGCTCGGCCGTCGCCGGGTCGTGCAGCACCCGGTCCATCAGCCGGTCGCGCACCATCTGCCACATCCACTCGACCTGCTGGTCGGCGCGCCGGGTCGCGAGCTCACCGGCGGACTCGAGGGCCTCGCGGTGCGCGGTGACCTTCTCCCACACCGCGTCCAGCCCCTTGCCGGTCTGCGCCGAGCAGGACAGCACCGGGGTGCGCCAGTGCGCCGAGGTGGGGGTCATCATGTGCAGCGCGCCGGCGAGCTCACGGGCCGCGGCGCGGGCGTCGCGCTCGTGCGGGCCGTCGGCCTTGTTCACCGCGACGACGTCGGCGAGCTCCAGGATGCCCTTCTTGATCCCCTGCAGCGCGTCGCCGGTGCGGGCGATGGTGAGGAACAGGAAGGTGTCGACCATCCCGGCGACGGCGGTCTCGGACTGGCCGACCCCGACGGTCTCGACGAGCACGACGTCGAACCCGGCGGCCTCCATGACCACCATCGTCTCCCGGGTGCGGCGGGCGACCCCGCCGAGCGTGCCCGCCGAGGGCGAGGGCCGCACGAACGCGTCCGGGTCGACGGCCAGGCGCGGCATCCGGGTCTTGTCCCCCAGGATGGAGCCGCGGGTCCGGGTGGACGACGGGTCGACGGCGAGCACCGCCACCCGGTGGCCCTGCGCGGTGAGCTTCGACCCCATCGCCTCGATGAACGTCGACTTCCCAACACCGGGCACCCCGGAGATGCCGACCCGCACCGCGTGCCCGGCCTTCGGGGTGAGCTCCAGGAGCAGCTCCTGGGCGGCCCGCTGGTGGTCGGGCCTGCTGGACTCGACCAGGGTGATCGCCCGGGCGAGCAGGGTGCGGTCGCCGGCCAGGACCCCGCGGGCGAGCTCCGCGGGGTCGGGGACGCGAGGGGCCATCGGCGGGACTCTCCTTGCGGGTCGGCACCGCGCCCGGTGCGCGGGTGGGCACACCGGGCGCAAGGACGGCGGCACGGTGACAGCGGCACGGTGACGGAGGCACGAGCCCGGGGACACCGTGACGGCGACACCGTGCCGGCGGGCTCAGTCGGCGTAGACGCTGCCGGCCGGTGCGGACGTGTCCGGGTCGTCGTGACCGAGCGCGGCGGACAGCTTGCCGAGCAGGTCGACGGCCGCCTCGGCGATGACCGTGCCGGGCGGGAACACCGCGGCGGCGCCCATCTCCAGCAGCTCCGGCACGTCCGCGGGCGGGATGACCCCGCCGACGACGACCATGATGTCGTCGCGCCCCAGCTCGGCGAGCTCTCGGCGCAGCTCCGGGACCAGCGTGAGGTGTCCTGCGGCCAGCGAGCTGGCGCCGATCACGTGCACGTCGGACTCGGCGGCCTGCTTCGCGACCTCGGCCGGGGTCTGGAACAGCGGCCCGACGTCGACGTCGAAGCCGATGTCGGCGAACGCGGTGGAGATGACCTTCTGGCCGCGGTCGTGGCCGTCCTGGCCCATCTTCGCGACCAGGATGCGGGGCTGGCGGCCCTCGTGGCGGGCGAACTCGGAGACGAGCTCGCGGGCGCGGTCGATCGCCGGGTTCTGCCCGGCCTCGGCGGAGTACACACCGGAGATGATGCGGATCTGACCGGCGTGGCGCCCGAAGACCTTCTCGAGTGCGTCGGAGATCTCCCCGACCGTGGCCTGGTCGCGGGCCGCGTTCACGGCCAGCTGGAGCAGGTTCTCGTCGTCGGAGCGCGACGAGCCCTCGGCGATCTTCTCCGCGGCGCCGGTCAGCGCCCGCAGCGCTTCGTCGACGGCGCGGTCGTCGCGCTCGGCGCGCAGCCGCTGCAGCTTCTCGAGCTGCTCGCGTCGCACGTTCTTGTTGTCGACCTTGAGCACGTCGATCTGCTCGTCGGCCTCGACGACGTACTTGTTGACGCCGATCACCGGCTGGCGGCCGGAGTCGATGCGGGCCTGGGTGCGGGCCGCGGCCTCCTCGACACGCATCTTCGGGATGCCGGCGTCGATGGCCTGGGCCATGCCGCCGGCCTTCTCGACCTCGTCGATGTGCGCCCACGCCCGCTTGGCGAGGTCGTAGGTGAGCTTCTCGACGTAGTACGAGCCGCCCCACGGGTCGACGACGTTCGTGGTGCCCGACTCCTGCTGCAGCAGCAGCTGGGTGTTGCGGGCGATCCGCGCGGAGAAGTCCGTCGGCAGCGCGAGGGCCTCGTCGAGGGCGTTGGTGTGCAGCGACTGGGTGTGGCCCTGGGTCGCGGCCATCGCCTCGACGCAGGTGCGGACGACGTTGTTGTAGACGTCCTGCGCGGTCAGCGACCAGCCGGAGGTCTGGGAGTGCGTCCGCAGCGACAGCGACTTGGCGTTCTGCGGCTCGAACCGGTTCACGAGCTTCGACCAGAGCAGGCGGGCGGCCCGCATCTTGGCGACCTCCATGAAGAAGTTCATGCCGATCGCCCAGAAGAAGCTCAGTCGCGGGGCGAACTTGTCGATGTCCAGCCCGGCGTCGACACCGGCCCGCAGGTACTCCACGCCGTCGGCCAGGGTGTAGGCGAGCTCCAGGTCGTTGGTCGCACCCGCCTCCTGGATGTGGTACCCGGAGATGGAGATCGAGTTGAACTTCGGCATCTTCCGGCTGGTGAAGCCGAAGATGTCGGAGATGATCTGCATAGACGGCTGCGGCGGGTAGATGTAGGTGTTGCGGACCATGAACTCCTTCAGAATGTCGTTCTGAATGGTTCCGGTCAGCTTCTCGGGGCTCACGCCCTGTTCCTCGGCGGCGACGATGTAGAGCGCCAGCACCGGGAGGACGGCGCCGTTCATCGTCATCGACACCGACATCTTGTCCAGCGGGATGCCGTCGAAGAGCTGGCGCATGTCGAGGATCGAGTCGATCGCGACACCGGCCATGCCGACGTCGCCCGCCACGCGGGGGTGGTCGGAGTCGTACCCGCGGTGGGTGGCCAGGTCGAACGCGATCGACAGGCCCTTCTGCCCGGCCGCGAGGTTGCGCCGGTAGAACGCGTTGGACTCCGCGGCGGTGGAGAATCCGGCGTACTGGCGCACCGTCCACGGCTGGTTGGTGTACATCGTCGGGTACGGCCCGCGCAGGTACGGGGTGATGCCCGGGTAGGTGTGCAGGAAGTCGACGCCGGCGAGGTCGTCGGCGGTGTAGAGCGGCTTGACGCCGATCCCCTCCGGTGCTTCCCACGTCGGGGCGGAGCCGTTCCACGCCGTGGCGGGCGCTGTGTCGCCCAGGAGCGGCACGGTGGTGAAGTCGGGAATGCTCACTTCGAGCCCTCCAGGTGGGTGTACACGTCGTCCAGGACGGCGAGGGCGTCGCAGCCGGCGAACAGGTGGCCGTCGACGCCGGGCACCGGCTCCTTCGGCTTCCCCGCGAGCAGGATGTGGGTGGCCCCGGCCTCGCGCAGCGCGGCGGCGGCCTCGGCGGCCCGCTCGTCGTAGAGCGTGTCCGAGGAGCAGAGCACCGCGACCGGCGAGCCGCTCTTCCCGAACGCCTCGACGACGTCGGCTGCGGTCTCGGTCGGGCCGGCGTCGACGGTGTCGACACCGCCCGCGGCCAGCAGGTTGCGGGTGAACCCGGCGCGGGCGGTGTAGACCGCCAGCGGGCCGAGGGTCGCCAGGAAGGCGGTGGGACGCGAGCCCGTCTCGGCCAGCAGCGCGTCGGAGCGGTCCCGGTGGGCCTCGTAGGCCTCGGCGGGGCGGTAGAGCGGCAGCCCCCCGCGCTCGACGGCCGGCGGCAGCGGGGTGCGTCGCACCGGCTTCTCGTTCAGGTCGGGGAACTCCGAGACGCCGGTGAGCGGGGCCTTCCGCTTCGCGACGTCGGCCTCGCGGCGGGCGCGGACCTCGCCCACCTTCTCCGCGACCAGGCCGGAGTCGAGCGCGGCGACCGCGCCACCCGCGGCCTCGATCTCGACGAAGAACTCCCAGGCCACCCGCGCGAGGTCCTCGGTGAGGTGCTCGACGTACCAGGACCCGCCCGCCGGGTCGATGACCCGCGCCAGGTGCGACTCCTCGACCAGCAGGTTCTGGGTGTTGCGGGCGATGCGGCGGGAGAACGGCTCGGCGACGCCGAGGGCGGCGTCGAACGGCGGCACGGTGACCGCGTCGGCCCCGCCGACGCCCGCGGCGAACCCGGCGACGGTGCCGCGCAGCATGTTCACCCACGGGTCGCGCCGGGTGAACAGCGCGTCGGGGACGGTGGCGTGCTGGGTCTGCGGCACGTCGGTGACGCCGGAGGCCTCCAGCACCCGGGCCCACAGCCGCCGGCCCGCCCGCAGGGTCGCGATCGTCGGGAACTGCTCGGGAGTGGCGGCGTAGCGGAACTCGATCAGCCGGGCCGCGTCGGCCACCCCGATCCCCGCGGCGTCCAGGGCACGCAGGTAGGCGACCCCCGCGGCCAGGGACCAGCCCAGCTCCTGGGCGTCGGAGCCGCCGGCCTCGCGGACCACGGTCGCGTCGACGGTGATCGCGGTGACCTTGTCGAAGGTGCCGTGCACGCGACGGGCGACCTCGACGACGGACTCGACGTCCGGGCCGGAGCCCGCGCGGGCGCGCAGCCCGATCGGGTCGACGCCCAGCGAGCCGAGCAGCTCGGCGTCCTCGACGCCGTTGCGGGCGGCCAGGTCCAGGTAGGCGTGCGCGGCGGCGACCTGCTCGGTCCCGGCGTCGAGGGCGACCCCGGCCAGGTCCAGGTGCACGCCGTCGAGGGCGCGCGCCAGGTCGGCGACGGCGACGCCGCCCTCGCCCACCCGCAGCCACACCGAGGTGACGCCGCACTCCAGGTCCGCCAGCACGGCCTCCCGGACGGCGGCCGGGTCGGTGCCCGCGTGGCGCTGGCGGATGTCCCAGCCGTCGGGGACGTGCCCGTCGGTGCGGGCGCCGCGGGTGAACGGCCACGACCCCGGCACGCCGGTGGGCGGCAGGTCGGTGGTGTCCTCCTCGGCGTAGAGCGGCGCGACCCGGATCCCGTCGGGTGAGGTGCGGGTCAGGGTCTCGACCCCGGCCCCGAGCTCGGCGTCCTCGCCGAGCCGGCCCGACTTGCGCACCACCGCGTCCACGGCGGCGAGCCACTGGTCGCGGGTGACCGGGTCGAAGGCGCCCGCGAGGACCAGCTCCTCCGGCTCCACCGGAGCATCCACGGAAGAGCCCTCCGGACCGGCTGCGCGGCCGACCGCGCTGCGGTCACTGTCCGTCATCCGCTCTGTTCTCCTCACCGGCCCGCGGGGCGGCCTCGTTGCCCGCCGGATGGCGCCGTCGTCGACGCCACCGAAGTGCAGCGGAGTCTAGTGAGCCGGTGCCGCCAGGGGCATGCGCTGTGGCGAGGCGCGCACGGCCTGTGATGCACCCGACTGGCGCAACGGGGCCGTCCGGGGGCCTCGCGGCGTGCACGCGGCCGTTCCCCGCCGGTAGTCCCCACCGGTAGCCCCTGGCGGCCGGGTGCCGGTGTGACGGGCCGGGGCGGGAACAACCGGGGGCGGGGGTGCATTGTGGTCGGCATGCCCCGCGTGACCCGAGGATTCGTCGGGCGCAGACCGCGTGACCGACGGCTGCCGCCCGGCCAGTACGACGCCGGCGACCAGTGGCCGGTGCTGACCGCCGAACGCGCCCCCGTGCTGGACACCGCCCGCTGGACCTTCCGCATCGACGGTCTCGTGCAGCGCCCGGTCGAGTGGACCTGGGACGAGATCCGCGCCCTGCCCCGCGAGCGGTGGGACGGCGACATCCACTGCGTCACGACCTGGTCGAAGTTCGGGATGCGCTGGAGCGGGGTCGCGGTCGACACGCTGCTGGAGGCGGCGGGACCGCTGCCGGAGGCGCGGTTCGCCGTCGCGCACTCGCACTCGGGCTACACCACGAACATGCCGCTGTCGGACCTGACCGGCGGCCGGGCGTGGCTGGCGTTCGAGGCACAGGGCGCGCCGCTGACCCGCGAGCACGGCGGCCCGGCACGGTTGCTGGTGCCGCACCTCTACTTCTGGAAGAGCGCGAAGTGGGTCGCCGGGCTGCGCCTGCTCGCCGAGGACGAGCCGGGCTTCTGGGAGCGCAACGGCTACCACGACCGCGGCGACCCGTGGTCCGAGCAGCGGTTCCAGGGGGACTGACGGTGGACACCACCCCACGCCGCACCCTGCGCTGGCAGGCCGCGACCGTGCTGTCGGTGCACGACGAGGCCCCGGGGGTGAAGACCTTCCGGCTGGGCCTGGAGGAACCGGCCACCCACCTGCCGGGCCAGTACTACGTGCTGCGCCTGACCGCCGAGGACGGCTACACCGCGCAGCGCTCGTACTCGGTCGCCTCCGCGCCCGACGGGCGGCCGGAGATCGCCCTGACCGTCGAACGTCTCGACGACGGCGAGGTGTCGGGGTTCCTGCACGACGTCGCCGTCGTCGGGGACGTGCTGGAGGTCCGCGGCCCGGTCGGGGGCTGGTTCGCCTGGGACGGCGTCTCCCCCGCGCTGCTGGTCGGCGGCGGGTCCGGGCAGGTTCCGCTGGCCGCGATGCTGCGTCACGCCCGCGCCGTCGGCCGTCCCGACCTGGTGCGGATGCTGGTCTCGGTCCGCACCCCCGACGATCTGTTCTACGGCGAGGAGCTCACCGGTCCGCCGGTCACCGCGGTGTTCACCCGGACCGCCCCGCCCGGCGCGACCCGCCCGGCGGGCCGGCTCACCCTCGCCGACCTCGCCCCGCTGGTCCGCGGCGGGGAGACCGCGTTCGTGTGCGGCTCGCCGGCCTTCTCCGCCGCCGCGGCCGACCTGCTCGCCGCCGCCGGCGTCCCCGACCACGCGATCCGGATCGAGCAGTTCGGCCCGACCGGGGCCTGACCGAGCGGCCGGGCACCGGGGTGCGGCACGATGACCCGGCCCCGAGACTCCGCGTGCTGCCGCGAGCGGCCCGGACCGACTCGATCCGCCCGTGCACCGCAGGAGCAGACGATGACCGTCACCCCCGCCGAGACGTCGTTCCCGAGCGGCGGGCTGCGCTGCGCGGCCTGGCTCCTCACGGCGTCCGGCGACGCGCTCACGAACGACCGCGGCCGGCCCTGCGTCGTCATGGCGCACGGGTTCGGTGCCACCCGCGACTCCGGGCTGCTGCCCTTCGCGCAGCGTTTCGCCGCCGCGGGCTGCGCGGTGCTGGTGTTCGACTACCGCGGGTTCGGCGCCTCCGACGGCACCGGCGACCCGCGGCTCGACCAGGACGTCCACCACGGCCGCCACCGCGCCGACTACCACGCCGCGATCGCGTACGCCCGCACGCTGCCCGGCGTCGACCCGGAGCGGATCGTGCTGTGGGGCAGCTCGTACTCCGGCGGGCACGTGGTCCCGGTCGCCGCCCGCGACGGCCAGGTCGCCGCGGTGATCTCCCAGGGCGCCGCGATGGACGGGGCCGCCGCGCTGCTGGAGATCCTGCGCTACGCCGGGCCCGGGCAGCTGGCCCGCCTCACCGGGCACGGCCTGCGCGACGCCGCCGCCGGGCTGCTCGGGCGCCCGCCGCACCGGATCGCGGTGTTCGGGCCGCCCGGGTCGACCGCGGCGATCACCTCGCACGACGCCGAGAGCGGCTACTCCTCGATCGCCGGACCCGGGTTCCGCAACACCATGCGGGCCCGGGGCGCGCTGCGGATCCCGCTCAACCGCCCGGTGACGGCGGCGCGGCGGCTGCGGGCGCCGATCCTCGTCGTCGTCGCGGCGCGGGACTCGATCGCGCCGCCGGCGTCGGTGCGTGCGGTCGCCGCCCGGGCCGGGGCGGGCTCGGAGGTGCTGGAGCTGCCGTGCGGGCACTTCGACATCTATCTCGGCGAGATGTTCGAGCGGTCCGTGGCCGCGCAGGTGGACTTCCTGCGGCGCACCCTCGCCGTCGCCTGACCGGGCCGGACAGGACCGGACCGAGCCCCCCGGACCCGGGGGCGAGCGCACCCGCGGCGGCCCGCGTGTCCAGCGCCACCGGGCCCGGGTCCCCGCTGATCTTCTACTTCCGGTAGAACTACTACTGGACGTAAAACTTCGCTCGGGAGGTCCCGATGGACGCGCTCGACCTGGCTCGCTGGCAGTTCGGGATCACCACGATCTACCACTTCCTGTTCGTGCCGCTGACCATCGGGCTCTCGGTGATCGTCGCGTCGCTGCAGACCGCCTGGTTCCGCACGGGCCGGGAGGAGTACCTGCGGGCGACGAAGTTCTTCGGGAAGCTGTTCCTGATCAACTTCGCGATGGGCGTGGTCACCGGGATCGTGCAGGAGTTCCAGTTCGGGATGAACTGGAGCGCCTACTCCACCTTCGTCGGCGACGTGTTCGGCGCGCCGCTGGCGATGGAGGCGCTGATCGCGTTCTTCCTCGAGTCCACCTTCATCGGGCTGTGGATCTTCGGGTGGGACCGGCTGCGCCGGGGCGTGCACCTGGCCTGCATCTGGGCCGCCGCGATCGGGTCGAACCTGTCGGCGTACTTCATCCTCGCGGCGAACGCCTGGATGCGGAACCCGGTCGGCTACGAGGTCGACCGCGCCACCGGCCGGGCCCGGCTCACCGACATCGGCGCCGTGCTGACCAACCCGCAGGCCTGGTCGACCTACGCCCACGTCGTCGCCGCGGCGTTCCTGATCGCGGGCCTGTTCGTCGCCGCGGTCAGCGCCTGGAAGCTGATGCGCGAGCGCTGGCGCCGTCCCGGTGACGCGACGCCGCACCCGAGCGAGCACACGCTGTTCCGCAAGACCCTGCGCACCGGGTTCCTCGTCACCCTCGTCGCCGGGGTGCTGGTCATCGCCTCCGGTGACCACCAGGCCAAGCTGGCCGCCACCTACGAGCCGATGAAGCTCGCCTCGGCCGAGGCGCTGTGGCAGACCGAGGAGTCGGCCGGGTTCTCACTGTTCGCCGTCGGCGACGTCCAGGGCAGCCGCAACCACATCAACGTGCAGATCCCCGGCGTCCTGAGCTTCCTGGCCACCGGGAGCCCGTGGGGCCCGGTGCAGGGCATCGAGAACGTGCAGGCACAGTACGAGGCGCTCTACGGCCCCGGGGACTACCGGCCCAACATCGCCGTCCTCTACTGGGCGTTCCGGCTCATGATGGGCCTCGGCCTGGCCGGGGTCGCGGTCGCGACGGCCGGGCTCTGGCTCACCCGCGGCGGACGGCTGCCCGGCTTCACCCGCGACGGCGCACCGGCTCCGGCCGGGCGGCTCCAGCGGTGGGCCTACCGGGGCGTGATCGCCGCGCTGCCCGCCGCGCTGGCCGGGAACATCGCCGGCTGGGTGCTGACCGAGATGGGCCGCCAGCCCTGGACGGTGCACGGCGAGCTGCTCACCGCCCAGAGCGTCTCCCCCGGGGTGAGCCTGGGCCAGGTCGCGTTCTCCCTGGCCACGTTCACCGTGCTCTACGGGGTGCTCGCCGTCGTCGAGGTGCGGCTGCTGTTCCGCTATGTGCAGGCCGGTCCCGGCGCCGCACTGCCCTACACCGACGATCCCGACGGCCCCGACGGCTCCGACGGCTCCGACGGCCGTCCCGACGACGGCGCCGCCGTCGGCACCGACGACGAGCGCCGCCCCGCGGCGTTCAGCTACTGACCTACGGAGGGACGACGATGGACCTGCCCACGATCTGGTTCCTGGCCGTGGCCGTGCTGTGGACCGGCTACCTGGTGCTCGAGGGGTTCGACTTCGGCGTCGGGATGCTGGTCCGCGTCCTGGGCCGCGACGAGGAGGCCGACCGCGAGGCGGCGCTCGGCGCGATCGGCCCGGTGTGGGACGGCAACGAGGTGTGGCTGATCGCCGCCGTCGGCGCGATGTTCGCCGCCTTCCCCGCCTGGTACGCCGCGACGCTGTCGGGCCTCTACCTGCCGGTGCTGCTCGTCCTGCTGGGCCTGATCGTGCGCGGGGTCGGGCTGGAGTACCGGCACAAGCGCTCCGACGCGTCCTGGAAGGCCCGCTGGGACCTCATGATCGGTCTCGGGTCGCTGGTCCCGGCCTTCGTGTGGGGCCTGGTGCTCGCCAACCTGGTCCGCGGCCTGCCGACCGAGCTCAGTGCCCCGGGCAGCGGGCAGAACACCGTGGTCACGGCCTCGCTCGCGGACCTGCTGAACGGCTACGCCCTGCTCGGCGGCGTCGTCACCACTGCGCTGTTCCTCCTGCACGGCGCGGTGTTCCTGGCGCTCAAGACCGACGGGCCGGTGCGGTACCGGGCACGCCGGTTCGCCCTGCGGGCGGTGGTTCCGGTCCTGCTGGTCACCGTCGCCTTCCTGGCCGCGACGCTCGCGCTGCGTGAGCCGTCCTGGACCGGCACGGTCGCCTGGGTCAGCGGGCTGGCCCTCGCCGCGGCCGGGGTGGCGCTGCTGCTCGGCCGCGAGGGGTGGGCGTTCACCGCCACCGCGCTGTCGATCGGCGGGCTGTCGGTCGTGCTGTTCGGGCAGCTGTACCCGTCGCTGCTGCCCTCGACCACCGACCCCGCCCACACCCTGACCGTCGCGAACGCCGCGTCCGCGCCCTACACGCTCACGGTCATGAGCTGGGTCGCGGCCGTGTTCCTGCCGCTGGTCCTCGCCTACCAGTCCTGGAGCTACTGGGTGTTCCGCAAGCGCCTCGGCGGGGCGCGGGTCGCACCGGAGGGGCCCGCCGGCCCTCGTGGCACCGCGGTACCGGCGCCACGATGACGACCATGTCGCACCCGTCCACCCCGTCGGCTCCGCCGGCCCCGCCGGGCACCGCCGGGGCGCCGCCCGCGGGCGGCCCGCCCGTCGACCCGCGGCTGCTGCGCACCGCGAGCGCGGTCCGGGTGCACCTGGCCGTCGCCGCGGGCTGCGGGGTCGCCGCGACCGGGCTGATCCTGGCCCAGGCCTGGCTCGTGTCGCGGGTGGTGGCCGGGGCGACGCCGTCGTTCGCCACCGACGGCACGCCCATCGGTCCGGGCGCCGGGCTCGACACCCTGGCCCGGCTGGTCGGGGGCGTCGCCGTCGTCGCGGTGGCGCGGGCGCTGCTGACCTACGGCGCGGAGTCCGCCGCGCTGCGCTGTGCCGCCCGCGCCAAGTCCCAGCTGCGGACGGCGCTCGTGCGCCGGCTCGCGCTCGCCGCGCCGGACCCGCGGCGGTCCTCCGGCGAGATCGTCACCCTGGCGACCCGCGGGCTCGACGCCCTCGACGACTACTTCGCCCGCTACCTGCCCCAGCTGGTGCTCGCCGTCCTGGTCCCGGTCGCGGTGCTGATCGTCGTCGCGGACGCCGACTGGATCTCCGCGGTCGTCATCGGGGTGACGCTGCCGCTGATCCCGCTGTTCATGGTCCTGGTCGGGATGCACACCCGGGCCAGGACCGACCGCCAGTGGCGGCTGCTGTCGCGCCTGGGCGGGCACTTCCTCGACGTCGTGCAGGGGCTGCCGACGCTCGCGCTGTTCCGCCGTGCGCAGGTCGTCGCGGGCAAGGTCCGGGAGACCACGGACGAGCACCGGCACGCCATGACCGGCACCCTGCGGGTCGCGTTCCTGTCCGCGTTCGTGCTGGAGGTCCTCGCGACGCTGGCCGTCGCCCTGGTCGCGGTCGAGGTCGGGCTGCGGCTGCTCTACGGGAACCTCGACTACGCCACCGCGCTGTTCGTGCTGGTCCTGGCCCCGGAGGCGTACCTGCCGCTGCGCGAGGTCGGTGCCCGGTTCCACGCCAGCATGGAGGGGGTCGCCGCCGCCCGGCAGGTGTTCGCCGAGCTCGACCGCCCCGTCGGCGGCGCCACCGGCGGGACCGCTCCGGTGCCGGCCGCCGACCCGGCCGGGCGCGGCCTGACCGTCGACGGGCTGCGGGTGCGCTACCCCGGTGCGGACACCGACGCCGTCGCCGGGCTGTCGCTGGGCCTCGCCCCCGGTGAGACGGTGCTGCTGCGCGGCCCGTCCGGGGCCGGGAAGTCCACCCTGCTCGGGGTGCTGCTCGGCACCGTCGCCCCGACCGGCGGCACCGTGATCGTGCACGGCCGGGACGGAACCGCCGCCGAGCTCGCGGAGCTGGACCTCGACGCCTGGCGGCGCGGGGTGGCCTGGGTCCCGCAGCAGCCGCACCTGTTCGCCGACACCGTCGCCGCCAACGTCCGGCTCGGCGCCGGACGGGACAACGTCACCGACGACGCCGTCCGCGCGGCCGCACGCCGGGCCGGACTCGACACCGTCGTCGCCCGGCTGCCCCGGGGCTGGGACACCGTGCTCGGTGAGGGCGGCACGCAGCTGTCCTCCGGCGAGCGCCAGCGGGTCGCGCTGGCCAGGGCGTTCCTGCGCGACGCGCCGCTGGTCCTGCTCGACGAGCCGACCGCGCACCTCGACCCCGACTCCGCCGCCGCGGTCCGCACCGCGGCCACCGAGCTGCTGCGCGGGCGCACCGCGGTCGTCGTCGCCCACGACGCGGGCTGGGCCGAGCACACCGACCGCACGGTCACGATCGCCCCCGCCACGATCACCCCGGCCGGGGGTCCCCGATGAGCCCCTGGTCGCTGGCCCGCAGCGTGCTGGCGCCCCGGCTGCGCGGCGTCGTCGGTGGCGCGCTGCTCGGCGCGCTCGCCACCGCCTGCGGTGCCGGGCTGCTGTCGCTGGCCGCCTGGCTGCTCGCCACCGCCGCCCAGCACCCGTCGGTGACGGCGCTGTCGGTCGCCGTCGTGCTCACCCGTGCCCTCGGCGTCGGACGCGGGGTGGCTCGCTACGCCGAGCGGCTGGTCGGGCACGACGCCGCCCTGCGCGCGCTGTCGGACATGCGCGGCCGCGTCTACGCCCGGCTCGCCGCCACCGAGCCGGTCCACCGGTTCCGGTCCGGCGAGCTCGTCGCCCGGCTGGTCGGCGACACCGACTCCGTGCAGGACCTGGTCGTGCGCGGGATGCTGCCGGTCGTCGCGGCCGCGGTCGCCGGGTCCGGTGCGGTGCTGCTCGCCACCGCGCTCTACCTCCCCGGCGGCGCGCTGCTCGCGGGCGGGCTGCTGCTCGCCGGGGTCGCGGTGCCCGCCCTCGCCGCGGCGCTGTCGCGGCAGCCCGCCGAGCGCGCCGGCGTCGCGCGGGACCGGCTGGCGACCGCCCTGGTCGACCTGCTCGACGGCGGCCCCGAGCTGCTGGCCCACGGAGCGACCGGCCACGCCGTCGACGCGGTCGCCCGGGCCGACGCCGAGCTGACCCGCACCGCCCGCCGCGACGCCGCGCTGCTCGGCCTCGGCGCGGGCTCCGGCGCCCTGGTCGCCGGGCTCACCCTGGCCGGGACGCTGCTGCTGGGCGTCGCCGCCGTCGACGCCGGTGCCCTCGGCGCGGTCCCGCTGGCCGTGCTGGTGCTGACCGCGCTGGCCGCGTTCGAGATCGTCGCGCCGCTGCCCGCCGCCGCGGCCCGGCTCGCCGCGGTACGCGCCGGGATGGCCCGGCTGGTGCCGGTGCTCGACGCCGCGCCCGCCGTCGCACACCGCGAACCGGGCGCCACACCGCTGCCCCGTCGCGGCGACCTGGCGATCCGCGGTCTCACCGCGGCCTGGCCGGGACCGGGACCGGACGGCCGCGGCCGCACCGTCCTGCAGGGGGTGGACCTCGACGTCGGGCGCGGGGAGGTCGTGGCGCTGGTCGGCCCCAGCGGGTCGGGCAAGTCGACGCTGGCCGCGGTGCTGTTCCGGTTCCTCGACCCGCGCGCGGGCACCGTCCGGCTCGACGGGCACGACCTGGCGGTGCGGGCACCCGAGGAGGTCCGCGCGGTGGTCTCCGGGGTGCCGGCCGACCCGCACGTGTTCGACTCGACGGTCCGGGAGAACCTGCGCCTGGCCGCCCCCGACGCCGACGACGCCGTCCTGCACGACGTCCTGCGCCGGGTCGGGCTCACCGGCCTGGCGCTCGACGACGAGGTCGGCGCACACGGTGCCCGGCTGTCCGGTGGGATGCGCCGGCGGCTCGCGCTGGCCCGCGCGCTGCTCGTCGACCCGGCGGTGCTGGTGCTCGACGAGCCCACCGCCCACCTCGACCCGGACACCCGCGACGCCGTCCTCGACGACCTGCTCGCCGCCGCGGCGGGGCGCGCGGTGCTGCTCATCACCCACGACCCGGCGGTGCTGCCGCGGGCCGACCGCGTGTACACGCTGCGCGACAAGAAGGTCCACCTGCGTGACGGGGCTGCGTGCAGCCCTCGCGAACCGCGGCCCTACCCTGCTCCGAACGTCCGATAGCGGGCTCGCGCCGGCTCCGGGCGTGCCCGGGGTTCTCTCAGTCAGGTCACAGGAGGCCCCTGACACGCTGGGAGCACCTCGCCGGGAGACCGTCCCGCGCAGGAGTGCAGGAGTCAGTACGAGCCCGCGCGCGCCACGGCATCCGCCCGGCGCCGCGTCCGGTCAGAACGTGAGGTCACCACCCCGTGCGAGCGTCACGCCGTCCCTCCCCGACGACGTCAGGACCGAGGTCCGCGTCCCGGACCCCCCGGTTCCGGTCCGGCCTGCGCCGGGCCCCGGCCCTGGCCCTGGTGCTCTCGGGGGTCCTCGCCCTCGCCGCCTGCACCTCGGGGGTCGGCGGTGACGACACCGCCGGCGGCACCGCGCCGTCGTCGGCCCTGGAGGCCTCCGCGAAGGCCGTCGACCTGGGCAGCTGGCGGTGGGACAAGCAGCCGGGACCGATGGAGATCGGGGTGACCCACACCCAGGACAGCCTCGACGACACCGAGCCGGCGCAGGCCCGCCAGCGCGGGGTCGACATCCTGTCGAGCCTCGGCCAGGAGTACCAGAACCACCACATCATGGGCTTCGGCACGCTCAACCCCGAGCCGCGGCCCGGTGAGTTCGACTGGGGCTCGCTGGACCGCCGGATGCAGCTCACCGAGGAGACCGGCGGCAAGGCGATGCTGACGCTGTGCTGCTCCCCGGACTGGATGAAGGGCGCACCGCGCGACAGCGGCGACACCCGCTGGGACCGGCTCGAGAAGGCCCCGCTGCCCGAGCACTTCGCCGACTTCGCCAACCTCGCCCGCGAGGCCGTGCAGCGGTACCCGCAGGTCGACCGCGTCCTGGTGTGGAACGAGCTGAAGGGCTTCTACAACCAGGCCGAGAACCGCTGGGACTACGAGGGCTACACGAACTTCTACAACCAGGTCTACCAGGCCGTGAAGTCCGTCCGGCCCGACGTGCAGGTCGGCGGCCCCTACGTCGTCATGAGCAGCGTCCCGGTGGACTCGCACGACGCCTCGAACATCCGCGGCCCCTGGGGGGCGCTCGACCAGCGCCCGCTCGACGTCCTGGACTACTGGCTGAAGAACAACGTCGGCGCGGACTTCATCGTCGTCGACGGCTCGACCACCAACCGCGGACAGCAGGACGCGATCTCCCCGGTCGACGTCGGCGCGGAGAAGTTCTCGGTGATCGACCGCTGGATCCAGGAGCGGACGCAGCTGCCCATCTGGTGGGCCGAGTTCTACGCGAACGTCCCCGCCGACGCCCAGGCCGGCTTCGACTCCCCCGCCAGCGCGGTCTCGACGATCGCCGCCCTGCAGGCGATGGCCCGCTCCGGCACCCAGGGCGCGCTGCTGTGGGGTCCCGAGGGCAGCAGCTCGCTCGAGTACTCCTCGCTGTGGACCCCGGCCACCGAGGAGAACGGCGGCCAGGCGACCCCGCTGACCGAGGCGTGGCGCTGGCTGGTGCCCCGGCTCCGGGAGGGCACCGTAGAGCTGGGCCGGGCCACCGACGGCTCCTCGCTGGGCGGTTTCCGCGCGGCCGACGGCTCGATGCTGCTGGTCAACTTCTCCGCCGACGCGGTGCCGGTGTCCGGCCAGGAGGACATCCCCGGCTGGGCGATCGTGCCGATGACCACCAGGTCCTGACAGCTCCGCGACGGCCACGACGGGCCGGCACCGCAGCAGCGGTGCCGGCCCGTTCGTCGTGGGGCGGGTCAGGCCTTCGGGCCACCGGCCACGTAGATGACCTGGCCGCTCACGAACGACGAGCGCTCGTCGACGAAGAACGACACGGTCTGAGCGATGTCCTCGGGCGCGCCGGGGCGCTGCACCGGGATCTCCTTGGCCCGGGCGGCCTTGAAGTCCTCCCAGTCCACGCCGATCCGCTCGGCGGTCGCCTTGGTCATCTCCGAGGCGATGAAGCCGGGGGCGATGCAGTTCGCGGTGACGCCGAACTTGCCGAGCTCGATCGCCAGGGTCTTGGTGAAGCCCTGCATGCCGGCCTTCGCCGCGGAGTAGTTCGCCTGCCCGCGGTTGCCCAGCGCGGAGGTCGACGACAGGTTCACGACCCGGCCCCAGGCGGCGTCGACCATGTGCTTCTGCACCGCACGGGTCATCAGGAAGGCCCCGCGCAGGTGCACACCCATGACCGCGTCCCAGTCGTCGACGGTCATCTTGAACAGCAGGTTGTCCTTGGTGATGCCGGCGTTGTTGATCAGCACGGTGGGTGCGCCGAGGCGCTCGGTGACCGCGTCGACGGCGGCGGCGACGGCCTGCTCGTCGGCGACGTTCGCACCGAACGCGGCCGCGGTCCCGCCCGCGGACTCGATGGCCTCGACGGTCGCCTTCGCGGCCGACTCCTCCAGGTCCAGCACCGCGACCTTGTGTCCGTCGGCGGCGAGCCGGATCGCGGTGGCGGCCCCGATGCCGCGCGCCCCACCGGTGACGATCGCGGTCCTCTGCTGCTGGGTCATGTCTCTCCTCGCTGATCGACGGTGATCTCCGGGTGTCTCCCGCTGCCGATCGTGTCACCCCCTACCGCCGCGTCACATCGCGGTCCGTGCGACGTCGCTCACCCCCGATCGGATGCCTCGGGTGCACTAGCGTCGAGGTGTCCGTTCCCGACCAGGAAGGATTTTCATGGCCGTCGAGCGTTCCGAACCGACCTACCGGCTTGCTCTGCCGGAGCCCACGACCTCGTTCGAGCAGGACGCGGAGTACTGCGTCATCGACCTCGGACACGGGTGGACCGAGTACCGCTTCCACGACTACGACGAGCTGTTCAAGATCCCCGGCCTCTACGAGAAGCTGTTCTACGACATCCTGCAGTGCCAGTCCCCGGCCGTGGTCGCGGGCGCGCTGGCCGAGCAGCTCGACGCCGTCGGTGTCGACCCGTCCGGGCTGCGCGTCCTCGACGTCGGCGCCGGCAACGGCATCGTCGGCGAGGAGCTGCGCGCCCGCGGCGTCGGGAAGGTCGTGGGGATCGACATCCTGCCCGAGGCCCGCGACGCCGCCGAACGCGACCGCCCCGGGGTCTACGACGACTACCACGTCGTCGACCTCACCGCCCTCGACGACGAGACCGTCGAGAACATCTCCTCGGGCGGCTTCGACGCCCTGACCTGCGTCGCCGCGCTCGGCTTCGGTGACATCCCACCCGCTGCGTTCCGCACCGCGTTCGACATGGTCGCCGACGACGGCTTCGTCGCGATCACCCTGCGGGACGACTTCCTGACCGACGGCGACACCTCCGGGTTCGCCGGCCTCATCTCGTCGCTGCTGGCCTCCGGCGAGCTCGAGGAGCTCGGCGCGACCGTCTACCGGCACCGGCTCGCGACCAGCCGTGACCCGCTGCTGTACCGGGCCGTCGTGGCCCGCAAGCGCCGCCCGCGCGACTGACCCGGCGCGTTCGCACCGGTCCGCGCCGCGTCGACCGGTGCGAACGCGCAGCCGCGAGACCTTCCGGACATTACGGGTTAGGTAAGCCTCGGCTATTGTCCCGGCGTGCTCCGACGACTGATCATCCTGCTGGCCCTCGCGGGCCTGCTCACCGCCTGCGCCTCCGATCCGGGCCCGGCCGCCGCGCCGGCCGGCTCCGACGGCGCGTTCCCCGTCCGCATCGACAACGCCTTCGGCACCGCGGAGATCCCCGCCCGCCCGCAGCGCGTGGTGGCCCTCGGCGTCACCGACGCCGACCCCGTCCTCGCCCTCGGCGTCACCCCGGTCGCGCTGGCCGGCTACGCCTTCTACGAGGAGACCGGAGGGCTCGGGCCGTGGGCTCGCGGCCTGGTGCGGGGTGAGGCACCGCAGCTCCTCACCGAGACCGAGCCGAACCTGGAGCGCATCGCCGCGCTGCGCCCGGACGTCATCATCGCGCTGTCCTCGAGCATCGACCAGGCCGCCTACGACCAGCTGACCGCGATCGCGCCGGTCGTCGCACGGCCCGCCGGCACGATCGCGTTCGGGGTGAGCCGCACCGACCAGATGCGCGCCGTCGCCACCGCGCTGGGTGAGACCGCGCGCGGCGAGGAGCTGATCCGCACCGCCGACGCCGCGTTCTCCGACGCCGTCGCCGCGCACCCGGAGTTCCGTGGCAAGGTCGGCGCCACGGTGCTGCCCTTCGACGGCAAGTACGGCGCCTTCACCGCCGCCGACGCACGCGGGCAGTTCATGACCGGCCTCGGCTTCGCACAGCCGCCGGCGATCGCCGAGCGCGACGACCGGAAGAGCTTCTACGTCGAGGTCTCCTCCGAGCAGGCCGGCCTGCTCGACGGCGACGTGCTGGTGATGCTGGCCGACGAGGGCACCACGAAGCAGCAGGTCGACTCCGACCCGGTCCTGCGCCAGGTGCCGGTCGTCGCCCGCGGCGACATGGTCGTGCCCGACGCCGACACCCGGGGCGCGATGACCTACAACAGCGTGCTCTCGGCCCCGTTCGCCCTGGAGCGGCTCGTCCCCCAGCTCGCCGAGAAGCTCCGCGGCTGATCCGGGTTAGGGTCCCTGCGTGACTGTGATGGAGCGGTTCCGACTGGACGGCCGGGTCGCCGTCGTCACCGGTGCGTCGTCCGGCCTCGGTGTGGCCTTCGCGAAGGGCCTCGCCGAGGCGGGCGCGGACCTCGTGCTGGGCGCGCGACGGGTCGACAAGCTGGCCGACACGGTGGCACTGGTCGAGGCGACGGGCAGGCGCGCGGTCGCCGTCGCCACCGACGTGGCGAAGCCCGAGGACTGCCGGGCGCTGGCGCAGGCCGCCGTCGACGGGTTCGGTCGGCTCGACGTGCTGGTGAACAACGCCGGGATCGGCACCGCCGTCCCGGCCCTGAAGGAGACCCCCGACCAGTTCACCTCGGTCATCGACGTGAACCTCAACGGCTCCTACTGGATGGCGCAGGCCTGCGCGGCGCACATGGCGCCGGGGTCGAGCATCGTCAACATCTCCTCGATCCTGGGCCTGACCACGGCGTCGCTGCCGCAGGCGGCCTACTCCGCGTCCAAGGCGGCGATCGTCGGCCTGACCCGCGACCTGGCCCAGCAGTGGACCGGGCGGCGCGGGATCCGGGTCAACGCGGTCGCGCCCGGCTTCTTCGCCTCGGAGATGACCGAGCAGTACCCGGACGGCTACCTGGAGCGGATGTCCGAGCGGATCCCGGTGGGCCGCAAGGGCGACCCGGAGGAGCTGACGGCGGCCGTGCTGTTCCTCGCCTCGGCGGCCGGTGGCTACGTCACCGGTCAGACCTGGGCCGTCGACGGCGGCATGACGATCACCTGACCGACCGGCCCGGATCGGATCGGATCGGATCGGAGGTCCCGGGGGCGCCGCGCGGCGCCCCCGGGACCTGCGCACTCAGCTGCGGGGCACGTCGTCCGACTCCGGGGTCAGGCCGGAGGCGGGCACCAGGTTCCAGCGCTCCAGCGCCGCCCGCACCTGCTCGGCGGCGTCGACGTTGAGCGGGCCCGAGGTCCACAGGGCGTAGGGCAGGTTCAGGAACCGGTTCTCCCGGACCGCGGGCAGGTCGCGGGTGTCGGGGCGGCTCTTGAGCACCGCGACCTTCTCGGCGAAGGTCTGCGGCGGGTAGTCGACGAACAGGAACGCGGCGGGCTGCGCCGTCGCGACCCGCTCCCACGAGACCTGGGTCCAGGTGTCGTCGACGTCGGACAGCGCGTTGCGCGCCCCGGCCGCTTCCATGATCGCCTGCGGGGCGCCGAAGCGGCCGCTGGAGTACGGCGACTCGGTGCCGCTGTCGAACAGGAACACCGTCGGCGGGGTCGCGGCCTTCGGTGCCCTCCCCAGCGCGGCGAGCCGGTCGTCGAGGTCGGCGACGACGCGGTCGGCGTCGGCGGTGTGCCCGGTGATCGTGCCGAGGTTGTGCAGGTCGTCGCGCAGCGCCGTCCAGGGGTCGACGATGCCGCGGGCACGCTGCCCGTCGGCCTGACGGCAGGACTCGGTCAGCACGTAGGGGGCGATGCCCTGCTCGCGCAGCCGGGCCGGGGTGAGGTTCTTCTCCTCGCTGTAGCCGTAGTTCCAGCCGGCGACCATCACGTCGGGGTCGCGGGCCAGGACCGTCTCCAGGGTCGGGTACTGCGGTGCCGCCTGGGCCAGGCCGTCGACGGCGGCGCCGTAGTGGCGGCGCAGCGTCTCGGCGTCGCGCTGCATGCTCGACACCGCGGCGACCCGGTCCTGGGCACCGAGCGCCAGGACCATCGAGATCATGTTGCCGTCGTTGACGAACATGCGCTGCGCCGGGGACGGGAACGACGCCGGCGCCCCGCAGTTCGTCACGGTGACCGTGCCGGCCGGGGCATCGGCGGCGGGCGGAGCCGGGGCCGGGGCCGAGCAGGCTGCGAGGGCGACCGCCCCCGCGGCGAGGACGGCGGACAGCCGCAGTGGACGGGTGGGCAGGAGCGTCACGGAGTCTCCCCGGGTAGGTCGAGCAGGAGGCGGGACCGCCCGGTCACCGGGTGCGTGACGCGGGCGGCGGCGACCCCGAAGACCCGTGAGACGGTGTCGGGGTCGAGGTCGGGCACGGCCGGGAGGGCCCGGCCGTCGTGCAGCACGACGAGGCGGTCGCACCAGCGGTCCGCGAGGTCGAGGTCGTGCAGGCTCACCACGACGGTCCGGCCGAGTGAGCGCACCAGCTCCAGCAGGCCCAGCGCGTGCCGGACGTCGAGGTGGTTGGTGGGCTCGTCGAGCAGCAGGACCCCGGCGTCCTGGGCGAGCCCGCGGGCGAGCAGCACCCGGCGCCGTTCCCCGCCGGAGAGCCGGTCGACCGGCCGGTCGGCCAGGCCGTCGAGCTGGACCGCGGCCAGCGCGGCGGTGACCGCGGCCCGCTCGGCCGCGTCGCCACCCGACCACGGCGGCCGGTGCGGGACCAGGCCGAGCGCGACGACCTCCCCGACGCACAGGTCCGCGGGGAGGTCCTCCTCCTGGCCGACGAAGGCGATCCGCCGGGCCCGCTGCCGGGCCCGCAGCGCGGTCAGCGGGGTGCCGTCGAGCAGCACGCGGCCCGCGGCGGGTCGGCGGATCCCGGCGAGGGCGCGCAGCAGGGTGGACTTGCCGCTGCCGTTGGGCCCGACGACGCCGAGCACCTCCCCGGGCTCGACCGCGAGGTCGACCCCGGCCAGCACGGTGCGCCCGCCGAGCACGCAGGACAGGGTCTCGGCGCGCAGGCTCATGCCGTGCTCCCGGCGGTCCGGTAGCGGCGGCGCCCCATCAGGACCAGGAACACCGGGGCGCCGATCAGCCCGGTGACCACGCTCAGCGGCATCTCGGTGGGCCGCACCGCGATCCGGGCGGCGACGTCGACGACGACCAGGAACAGCGCCCCGGCCAGCGCCGCCACCGGGACCAGCACCCGGTGCCGGGAGCCGACCAGCAGCCGGGCCAGGTGCGGCACGACCAGCCCGACGAAGCCCACCGCGCCCGAGACCGCGACCAGCACCCCGACCGCGGTCGCGCAGACCGCGAACAGCGCCGCCCGTGCGGCGGTGACCGGCACGCCGAGCGCCGCCGCGGTGTCGGGTCCGGCGTTCAGTGCGTCGAGCCAGCCGCTGGAGGCCAGGAACAGGACGAGCACCAGCCCGACGGTCACCGCGGGCACCGCGACCCGGTCCCACTGCGCCCCGGACAGGCTCCCCAGCAGCCAGAACAGCACGGACTGGGCGGCCGCCGGGTCGCCGGTGCGGAACACGAGGAAGCTCGCCGTCGCCGAGAACGCCGAGCCGAGCACGGTGCCGGTGAGGATCAGCCGGATCGGGGTGATCCCGCCCTGGGCGACGGCGATCGCCCCGACCAGCGCCCCGGCCGCGAGGGCGCCGAGCAGCGCCCCGGTGAACAGCGCCCAGGTGCCGAGCGCACCCAGCACCCCGGTGGTGATGACGGCCGTGGCGCCGACGCTCGCGCCGGAGGACACCCCGAGCAGGTAGGGGTCGGCGAGCGGGTTGCGCACCAGGGTCTGCACCCCGGTGCCGGCGAGTGCGAGGCCCGCACCGACGATCGCGGCGAGCAGCGAGCGCGGCATCCGCAGGTCCCACACGATCGTCGAGACCGGGCCGGGACGGTCCTGCAGCACCGCGTCGACGACCCTCGCGACGGGGAGGACCTCGGCGCCGAAGGCGAGCGAGCCCAGGAGCGCGACCGCCAGCAGCGCGGCCAGGGCCACCGTCACCGTCGCGGAGCGCACCGACCGTCGTTCCCACACCTGCACAGTTCATCATGTGGCGGCAGCTCGGTGACTGCGGGGAAGATCACCGAGCGGGACGCAGGTGCACCCGTAGACCGGCGAGCCGCGGTCCGCCGGACCCGCCGGGGTGCACTTCGACGAGGCCGGTGGCCGGAACGGTGGGCCGGGCGTCGGGGAAGTCGTCGCGCAGCACCTCCAGCATCGTGCGCAGCTCCAGCCGGGCCAGGTGCGCACCGGCGCAGAAGTGCGGGCCGTGCCCGAACGTCAGCGGATGTCCCTGGGTCGGGCGGGCGTCGATCCCCCGGATGTCGACGAGCACCGGAGCCCCGGCAGGCAGCGCCCGCCCGGCGAGGTCGACGGCGGTGCGGGCGAAGCGCCACAGCGAGTAGGGGGCGGGCGGGTGGACCCGCAGCACCTCGGTGACCAGCGCGTCGAGCTCGTCGGCGGTGCGGCCGGCGAGCCCGGAGTCCAGGGCGTGGGCGACGACGTAGCCGAGCGCGGCGTCGGTGGTGAGCTGACCGCCGAACACCAGGCCGAACACGAGGTAGCCGACCTGGGCGTCGTCGAGGTCGGGCAGGGCCGCACGCAGGCCGGCCGCGACGCCGTCGCCGGTCCCGTCGGTGACCGCGGCCGTGCCGATCGCCTGCAGCCGTCCGAAGGCGGCGCCCGCCACGGCCGGGTCGGGGCTCCACATCGCGCGACAGGCGTCGACGGCGTCGTCGAGGAGCCCCGGCGGGGCACCGACGACCTCGAGCACGACGGCAAGCGGGTACCGGATGGTGACGTCCTCGGTGAGGTCGACCTCGCCGGGGCCGAGGCCGTCGAGCAGGCCCGCGGCGATGGACCGGATCCGTCCGGCGTACGGAGCGAGCGCGCGGGCCGACAGCAGCGGAGCGTGCGCGCGGCGCAGCCGGGCGTGCCCGGCGCCGTCGGCGGTGGTGAGCGACAGCCGCTCGACGGCCGGGGGTTCGAGGTCGGTGACGCCGGGCGGGGCGAGCGCGGGGTCCTTGGCGAACCGCGGGTCGGTGAGCACCCGGCGGGCGAGCGCCTCCTCGGTGACCACCCACACGGCGGGCCCGCCGGGGAGCGTCGTGCGCACGACCGGACCTCCGGCCGGCGCGGGGTCCGGTTCGGACAGCGAGCGGGTACGGGCGGTGAACGGGCACGTCATGGCTCGATCGTGCCCGCGGACGCGGACACCTCCGGTCCTCAGTCGAGCAGCACCGTGCGCAGGTCGAGGCGGCGCAGCACCCGGTCGACGGCGTGCGGGTCGACACCGGGCTCGCGCCGCGCGGCCAGCACCTCGGTCCGGGCGGCCGCCAGCGCTGAGGCCTGCGCCTCGGCGAACGCCCGGCGGGCCTTCTTCACCGCCGCGATCCGGGACCGTTCCTCCTCCGACGGCGTCTCCCCCGACAGCACCCGCTCCAGCCGTTCGACGCGCTCCCGCATGGCGGTGCCGACCTCCTCGGGCAGGCCGCGGACCGTGCGTTCGAACTCCAGGGTGGCGACGGCGGCCCGGCGGGCCCGCAGCACGATCTCGCGTTCGGCGCGGTCCTCGGCGTCGGCCTCGTCGTCGATGTCGAGGGCGCGGACCAGCATGCCCAGGGTGAAGCCGGGCACGAGCAGCGTCACGAACAGCACCGACACCGCGATGAGGACGAGCTCGTCGCGGGCGGGGAACGGCGCCCCGGACGCGGTCTGCAGCGGCAGCGACAGCGCGAGGGCGAGCGTCGCGAGGCCCCGCATGCCGCACCAGGACAGGAGCACGGCCTCGCGTCCGGTGAGCGGGGCGGCGCCGGCCGCGGCGGCCCCGTCGCCGTCGCGGGCCAGCACCCGCCAGGCGACGACCATCCAGAGCACCCGCACCGCGACGACGACCACGCACACGACCGCCGCGTGCGCGAGCATCGTCGGCAGCTCGTCGCCCGCGGCGAGCACGACCTGGCGCAGGTCGAGCCCGATCAGGCCGAACGCGAGCCCGGTCACCAGCAGCTCGACGACGTTCCACAGCGAGGACTGGGTGAGCCGCTCGGCCGCCTCGTCGGCGTCCGCCCCGGCCCGCAGCTGCAACGCCAGCACGACGACCGCGATGACCCCGGACGCGCCGAGCTCCTCGGCCGCCAGGTAGGTGGCGAAGGGCAGGACCAGGGTGAGCGCGCTGCGTCCGGTGGCGTCGGTGACCCGGCCGAGCACCCGCCGGGCCAGCCAGGCGACCCCGAGACCGATGAGCACCGCCCCGGCCGCGCCGAGGACGAACCGAAGCCCCAGCCCCAGCGGGCTCAGCTCGCCGCCGGAGACGGTGGCGAGCACCGCGGCCTGGAACACGACCAGGGCCGTCGCGTCGTTGAACAGCCCCTCGCTCTGCAGCACGGCCACCACCCGGCGCGGGATCGGGACCTGCCCGGCGACCGCCTCGACCGCCACCGGGTCCGGCGGGGCCACCATCGCGCCCAGCGCGATCGCCGCGGTCACCGCGATCCCCGGGACCAGCAGCCACACCGTGCCCGCCACGACCGTCGCGGTGACCAGCACCAGCGCGACGGCGAGCAGCGCGATGGACCGCCACCGGGCCCGGAACACCGCCCACGACGTGCGCTGCGCGGTGGCGAACAGCAGTGGCGGCAGGAACAGCGGCAGGATCAGCTCGGGGTCGATGACGAACGCGTCGGGCAGGCCGGGCAGCAGCGCGACGACCACGCCGAGCACCACGATCAGCGCGGGCCAGGGCAGCCGCAGCCGGTCCCCCACCCCGACCAGGACGACCGCGGCCACCATCATCCCGACGAGCACGAGCAGCATCTCCACGGACCGACACCCTGCCCTCCTCGCCGCCGGACGGCAGCCGACGCGCCGTGCCAGGATCACGGCGAGACACCCACCACCGACCCGAGGAGGTCCATCCCGTGCCCCGCAACCCCTACGACGAGCTGCCCCCGGTCCCGTCGTTCACCCTGACCAGCACCGACCTGACCGACGGCACCGCGCTCGCCACCCCCCAGCTGTCGGGGATCTTCGGCGCGGGCGGCGAGGACGTCTCGCCGCAGCTGTCCTGGTCCGGCGCGCCGGAGGGGACCCGGTCCTACGCCGTGACCTGCTACGACCCGGACGCCCCGACCGTCGCCGGGTTCTGGCACTGGGCGGTGTTCAACCTGCCGGCGTCGGTGACATCGCTGCCGTCCGGCGCCGGTGACGACACCGGCTCCGGCCTCCCCGAGGGCGCGGTCCAGCTGCGCAACGACGCGAGCCTGGCCCGCTACCTGGGCGCCGCCCCGCCGCCCGGGCACGGCCCGCACCGGTACTTCTTCGTGGTGCACGCCGTCGACGTGCCCACGCTGGACGTGCCCACCACCGCGACGCCCACGTTCCTCGCCTTCACCCTGTTCAGCCACACCGTCGGCCGTGCCGTCCTGGTCGGGACGCACGCGAACCTGAGCTGAGGCCCGCCGGCGTGGACGCGAACGCGGAGCTGGACCTGCTCTACCGGGTCCCGCCGGAGGACTTCGTGGCCGCGCGCGCCGCCGCCGTCGCCCGGGCCCGCGCCGAGGCCGACACCGACTCCGCCCGGGCGATCGCCGCCGCCCGGCGGCCGACCCGGGCCGCGTGGCTGGCGAACCTGCTGGTCGACGACGCCCGCGACGAGGTCGAGGGGCTCCTGGCGCTGGCCCCGGTGCTCGCCGACGCCCAGCGCTCGCTCGACGGCGCGGCCCTGCGGGAGGTGTCGGCGCAGCGCACCCGGCTGGTCGGTGCGCTGGCCCGGCGGGCCGCGGCCCTCGGCCGCGCCGCGGGGGCCCGGGTGGACCCCGGCCTGGAACGCGACGTGCGGTGGGTCCTGGAGTCGGCGCTGGCCGACCCGGAGCTGGCCGACCGCGTGCGGTCGGGACGGCTGGAGCGCTACGAGCGACACAGCGGCTTCGGCCCGCTCGCGGAGCCGGACTCCGGGCCACCTGCGCCGCGGACCTCGCCGCCGCGCACCCCGCCACCGCCCACCTCGCCACCGCGCACCTCGTCACCGCCCACCTCGACGGACCGCGACGCCGAGCCTGCACCCGGCACCGGGGCTCCCCCGGACACCGCATCCCGACCGGACGGCGACGGGGAGCTGTCCCGGCGCCGGCGCGACGCGCGGCGCCGGGAGGCCGAGCGCCGGGCCGCCGAGGAGCAGCAGCGGCGCGCGGCGCAGCGGCACGCGCGGGCCCTCGCCGAGGCCGAGAAGGCCGTCGAGACCGCCCGGCTGGCCGCCCACGACACCGACCGGGAACGCGAGGACACCCGGGACCGCGCCGCGCAGGCCGCGGGACGCCGCGACGACGCGCACCGCCGCGTGGCGGAGCTGACCGCCGAGCTGGCCCGCGCCCGGGACGAGGCCGAGGACGCCGACCGCGCCCGGGACGAGGCCGAGCGCGCCGCCCGGGACGCGGCGGCCCGGGCCGACCGGGCCGGGGAGGACCTGGCCCGCGCCGAGGAGATCCTGGACGGGCTGCGGTCGGACTGAGGAGGACCCGTCCCTGCCCGGCCGCCACCGGGCACGGCAGCGAGCAGTCCCGCGACCCGTCCGCGGACCCGTGGCATCCTGGCCCGGATCCGACAACGAGGAGCTCCCGTGTCCGACGATCCCCGCCGTCACATCCGTGCCCCCCAGCAGATCAAGGACCACAACGACGACCTGCTCGCCCGGCGCGACCGCGGCGATCTGCCGTTCGAGCTGCCCGTCCTGACCGTCCCCGGCCGGCGCAGCGGCCGGCCTCGGCACACCCCGCTGACGGTGTACGCGACCGGTGGGGAGCGGTTCGTCGTCGGCGGGTTCCCGGGCGCGGACTGGATCGTCAACGTCCGGGCCGCGGGCGGGCACGCCACGCTGAGCACCGGGCACGACGCCGAGCCGGAGCCCGTCGTGCTGGTGGAGGTGCCGCCGGAGCAGGCGCGCACCGTCCTCGATGCGTGGCCGGAGGTCACCCCGGACGGCGTCGCGATCATGATGGAGAACGGGATCGTCACCGAGCCGACGCCCGAGGCCCTCGGTGCCCTGACCGGCATCTGCCCGGTGTTCCGCATCGACCCGGCCTGAGCGTCCCATGGACGGTCATACGGACATCGGCATCGTCTTCCGGCCCGAGCTGCCCCCCGAGGAGCTGCCGGGCGCAGCCCGTGACGTCGAGGCCGCGGGGCTGGACCAGCTGTGGCTGTGGGAGGACTGCTTCCTGCACGGCGGGACCGCCACCGCCGCCGTCGCGCTGGCCCGCACCGAGGCCCTGACCGTCGGCGTCGGGCTGTTCCCGGTGCCGCTGCGGAACCCGGCGGTCGTCGCCATGGAGATCGCCTCGCTCGCCCGGCTGTTCCCCGGCCGGTACCTGCCGGTCCTCGGGCACGGCGTGCTCGACTGGATGGGCCAGGTCGGCAACCGGGTCACCTCGCCGCTGACCCTGCTCGCCGAGCACACGACCGCGGTGCGGGACCTGCTCGCCGGGCGCGAGGTCACCCGCTCCGGGCGCTACGTCCGGCTGGACCGGGTCCGGCTGGACCACCCGCCGGCGACCGCGGCGCCGGTCCTGGTCGGCGGGCGCGGGCCGCGCACCCTGCGACTGGCCGGGGACCTCGCCGACGGGGTCCTGCTCGACTCGGGTCTGACCCCCGAGGAGGTCCGGTCCTCGCTCGGGTCGTGCGGGCCGGGCGGCGCCGCGGACGGCTTCCGGCGCATCGGCTACGTCGCGCTGCCGGAGGATCCCGCACTCCCGGAGCGGCGGCGGGCGGTCGAGTCGATCGTCGCGACCCACGCCGCGGCCGGGCTGGACACCGTCGTCCTGGTCCCGCCGGCCGGCGCCCCGGACCCGCGGCCCTGGCTGGACGCCGCGTCCGCGGCCCGCAGGACCCTCACCTCGGAGCGGTGAAGCCCGCCCGCAGCTCGCGCTTGCGGATCTTGCCCGTCGCGGTCCTGGGCAGCGGCTCGTCGGTCCACCGCACGTGCGCAGGCGCGGCGAACTCGCCCACCCGCGCGGCGACGGCGGCGCGGACGGCGTCGTCGTCGCGGGCCGCCCCGGGGCGGGCCCGGACCAGCGCGGCGACCTCCTCCCCCAGGCGCGGGTGCGGCACCCCGAGCACCGCCACCTCCAGCACCCCGTCGACGGTGTGGATCGCCGCCTCCACCTGCGCGGAGTACACGTTCTCCCCGCCGCGCAGCACGACGTCCTTGCACCGGTCCACGACGTACACCCAGCCGTCGGTCACGTGCCCCAGGTCGCCGGTGCGGAACCAGCCGTCGACGAACGCCTCGGCATCGGCGTCGGGCCGGTTCCAGTAGCCGCGGACCACGTTCGGGCCGCGGAACCACAGCTCGCCGACCTCGCCGTCGCCCAGCGCCTCCCCGGCCGGGCCCGCGACCCGCAGCTCGGCCCCCGGCGCGGGCCGGCCGACCGAGTCGGGGCGGGCCCGGTACTCGGGCCCGGTGTTCGCGCAGATCGCCGAGGTCGTCTCGGTCAGGCCGTAGCCGTTCGCCGCGCCGGCACCGAGGTCGCGTCCGATCCGGGCGACGAGCTCCGGCGGCACGGGCGCCCCGCCCATGCCGACCGTCCGCAGCGAGGCCAGGTCGGCGGGGTCAGCGCCGTCGAGCAGCTCCGCCGTCGTCGACGGGACACCGTTGGAGCGGGTCAGCCGCTCGGCCCGGACGACCGCCCGCGCCGCGGCCGGGTCCCAGCGGTGCAGGGTCGCGAGCTTCGCCCCGCCGAGCACGGCGCCGACGAGGCCGTTGATCCCGGCGATGTGGAACATCGGGTACATGAGCAGCGTCCCCTGCTGCCCCGGCGGCGGTTCCGTCCCGGCGTCGAGCGCGGTCGCCCGGGCGGTCAGTGCGACGTTGAGCAGGTTCGTCACGTGGTTGCGGTGGGTGCCGACCGCGCCCTTCGGGCGGCCGGTGGTGCCGGAGGTGTAGAGGATCGTCGCGTCGTCGTCGGGGCCGGGCGGGCTGTGGCCGCCCGGGTCACCGGGACCGTCGGTGCGCAGCCCGAGGTCCTCCCACTCGACCACCGGGCCGGGCGCGGGCGCCCCGCCACCGCGGACCCGCACGACGGGTACCCCGACGCCGCGAGCGCTGCCGTCGGTGCCGCTGCCGCACAGGGCGGCGCACCGCTCCGGGTCGGCCACGACCACCCGGGCACCGGAGTCGGCCGCCGCCCAGGCCAGCTCGGGCGCGCTCCACCAGGCGTTCAGCGGCACGACGACCAGTCCCGCGACCTGCGCGGCGAAGAAGACCACCGGCCACTCCGGCAGGTTGCGCATCGCGATCGCGACCCGGTCACCGGGGCGCAGCCCGAACCGCCCGGTGAGCACGCCGGCCAGGTCGGCGACCAGGCTCCGGTGCTCGCCGTAGGTGCGCCGCTCGCCCTGGTACACGGTGAAGGTGCGCTCCGGCCAGGCCGCCGTCGCCGCCCACAGCTCGGCCAGGGTGTGCGGGCCACGCCGGTAGACCCGCATCGCGACGCCCCGCACCTCGGCGTCGACCAGCTCGAACTCCCCGCCGGGTGCGGTCAGCGCCGCGATCACCGGGCCGAGTCCCGTCATCGCCGCTCCGGTGTCGTTCCTCGGGGTGTCTCCCATCGGCGCACCTCCTCGTGCCCGTCCGTCCTACCCCGGCGGCCGCTCCGACGGAAGCGGTGATCGTTCGCTCACGACAACGATCGTGTCCGGACTCACCGCGACTCAGTACGTCCGTACCATTTAGGCTCGGGTCGTGATCCCACGGTGAGCTCCCGCCCGTCGCTGTCCGGATGGTGGCGCTGGCCGTTGCTCGCCGCCCTCACCGTGCTGGTGACCGCCGGGCTCGCCACGGTCGACGTGCCCTCCCCCGCCCTGTTCGCCGGGCTGCTGGTCGCGACCGTGCTCGCGCTGTCCGGGCTCGGCCCCACCCGGGTCGCCCGCCCGGCGACGTCGGCCGCCCAGGCGGTGATCGGTGTCGTCATCGGCCTGCTCGCCCGGCCGGACACCCTGGCGGCGGTGGCCGCGGAGTGGCTGCCGGTCCTGCTGATCAGCCTCGCGACGCTGCTGCTCAGCATGGGGTCCGGGCTGCTGATGGGGCTGCAGCGCGGGGTCACCCCGCTCACCGGGATGCTCGCGCAGACCGCGGGCGGCGCGTCCGGGCTGGTCGCGATCAGCCGCGAGCTCGGCGGCGACGAGCGCACCGTCGCCGTCATCCAGTACCTGCGGGTCGGTCTGGTCACCGCGACGATGCCGGTGGTCGCCGCGTTCGTCTACGGCGCCTCGCCCGGTGCCCCGGCCGCCGCGGGCACGGGCCCCGGCGCGCCGTGGTGGGTCGGGCTCGCGGCGACCGCGGTGTGCGTGGGCGTCGGCGTCCCGCTGGGGAAGGTCGCGCGGGTCCCCGCCGGGGCGCTGCTCGGGCCGATGGTGGTGGCGCTGGTGATCAGCCTGGCCGGGTTCTCCCTCGACGCGTCGGTGCCGCTCCCGATCGTCGACGTCGCCTACGCCGTCATCGGCTGGCAGGCCGGGCTGCGCTTCACCCGGGCCGCGCTCGGCACCGTCGCGCGGGTGCTGCCGCTGGCGACCGTCCTGATCCTGGGCGTCGTCGCGCTGTGCGCCCTGCTGGGGCTGCTGCTGTCCTCCCTCACCGGCATGACCCCGCTGGAGGGATACCTCGCGACCACCCCGGGCGGGATCTACGCGGTGCTGGCGACGGCGATCTCGTCCGGAGTGGACGTCACCTCGGTGGTCGCGGTGCAGGTGCTGCGGGTGATCCTGATGCTGCTCGTCGCACCGTGGACCGCGCGGATGGTCGGGCGGCGCCTGGGCCCGGGCACCAGGGAGTGAGGGCCGCTCAGCGGACCCGCGCGACCCGTCCCGGCGGCGGCGCCGGGACCGCGCCGGGGTGCAGCAGGGCCGCGACCGCCTCCACCCCGTCGACCAGGCGCGGACCGGCCCGCACGACGTAGGACGCCGAGTCGATCGCGTGCACCGGGACCCCCGCGGGCAGCCACGGCAGCGCCGCGCGGGCCTGGGCGAGCGCGTCGTCGAGCCCGAAGCCGCAGGGCGCGACAAGCACGGCGTCGCACGGAGGCAGGTCGGCCCGGTCGACCGCGGTGCTGCGCCCACCCGGGGCGGCGGCCACCGGGACACCGCCCGCCGCGGTGACCAGGTCGGGCACCCAGTGCCCCGGCAGGAACGGCGGGTCGGTCCACTCCAGCACCAGCACCCGCGGTGCCGGGCGGCCCCGCACCGCGGCGGCCACCGCGTCCAGGCGCGCCGACAGGCCCGCGACCAGCTCGGCGGCCCGGTCCGGCACCCCGGCCGCGGTGCCGACCGCGGTCACCACGTCGAGCACGTCGGCCAGCCGGTGCGGGTCCAGCGACAGCACCCGGGCCCGGGTACCCAGCTCGGCCTGCACCTGCGCGACGGTCGAGCCGGGTAGCGCGCACACCGCGCACAGGTCCTGGGTGAGGATCAGCTCCGGGTCGGCGGCGGCGAGGCGGGCGCGGTCCACCTCGTACAGCGGCAGCCCGGCCGCGGCCCGCTCGCGGACGACGGCGTCGATCTCCCCCGGCGACGCGGCGGTCGGCAGCGCGGTGTCCACGACCACCGGCACCCGGCCCCGCACCCCCGCCGGGTCGTCGCACTCGAAGGTGACGCCGACCAGGTCGGCGGCCAGGCCGAGCCGCCCGGCGATCTCGGTGCCGGCCGGGAGCAGCGACGCGATCCGCACACCGCGCAACGGTAGGCGGTGGCGTGCGCCGCGACGAGAGGGAAGGATCGCCGCATGACCGTGCACGAGCGCGCCGGGACCCCGGCCCGCCCCGAGGACCTCGTCGACGTCGACGCGCTGCTGGCCGCGTACGCCACGACCCACCCCGACCCGTCGGTCGACGTGCAGCGGGTCGCGTTCGGCACGTCCGGGCACCGCGGGTCGGCGTTCACCGCGACCTTCAACGACGACCACATCGCCGCCACCAGCCAGGCGATCGTCGAGTACCGGGCCGCCCAGGGCACCGACGGCCCGCTGTTCCTCGGCCACGACAGCCACGCGCTGTCCGAGCCCGCCTGGCGCACCGCGGCCGAGGTGTTCGCGGCCAACGACGTCGACGTCGTCGTCGACTCCCGGGACGGGCTGACCCCGACCCCCGCGATCTCGCACGCGATCCTGGTCACCAATGCCGGGCGCGACGGCCGGCACCTGGCCGACGGCGTCGTCGTCACGCCCTCGCACAACCCGCCCGCCGACGGCGGCTTCAAGTACAACCCGCCCGACGGCGGCCCCGCGGGCACCGAGGCGACGACCTGGATCGCCGACCGGGCCAACCAGCTGCTGGAGAACGGCCTGAAGGAGGTGCGCCGCGCCGCCCGGTTCGACGCCGCGGCCGCGCACCGCTACGACTACCTCGGCACCTACGTCGACCAGCTCGACCAGGTCCTCGACATGGCCGCGATCCGCGACGCCGGGGTCACCATCGGCGCCGACCCGCTCGGCGGCGCCTCGGTCGACTACTGGGGCGCGATCGCGCAGCGCTGGGGCCTGGACCTCACCGTGGTCAACCCGGCCGTCGACCCGACGTTCGGGTTCATGGCCCTGGACTGGGACGGGAAGATCCGGATGGACTGCAGCTCGCCGTACGCGATGGCGTCGCTGCGGGCCCGGATGGAATCCGATCCGGCTCCCTTCACCATCGCCACCGGCAACGACGCCGACGCCGACCGGCACGGCATCGTCACCGCCGACGGCGGCCTGATGAACCCCAACCACTACCTCGCCGTGGCCATCGGCTACCTGTTCGCCCACCGCCCCGGCTGGCCCGCCGCCGCCGGGATCGGCAAGACCGCGGTCAGCTCGTCGATGATCGACCGGGTCGCCGGTGACCTCGGCCGGACGCTGGTCGAGGTGCCCGTCGGGTTCAAGTGGTTCGTGCCCGGCCTGCGCTCGGGCGAGATCGGCTTCGGCGGCGAGGAGAGCGCGGGCGCGTCGTTCCTGCGCCGGGACGGCTCGCCCTGGAGCACCGACAAGGACGGCCTGCTGCTCGCCCTGCTCGCCTCGGAGATCACCGCGGTCACCGGCTCGACCCCCAGCGAGCACTACGCCCGGCTGACCGAGCGGTTCGGCGCCCCCGCCTACGCCCGCACCGACGTCGCCTGCTCGCGGGAGGACAAGGCGGCGCTGTCGAAGCTGGACGCCGGCGCCGTCACCGAGCTCGCCGGGGACGCGATCACCGCGAAGCTCACCCGCGCCCCGGGCAACGACGCCGCGATCGGCGGGCTGAAGGTCCTCACCGACACCGGCTGGTTCGCCGCCCGTCCCTCGGGCACCGAGGACGTCTACAAGGTCTACGCCGAGAGCTTCCGCGGGCCGGAGCACCTGGCACGCATCCAGGACGAGGCGCGCGGCGTCGTCTCGGCGGCCCTGGCAGGATCGGGCGCGTGAGCAGCAAGCACGCACTCGGGTTCGGCATCGACATCGGCGGCTCCGGCATCAAGGGCGCCCCGGTGGACCTGCACAAGGGCCGGCTGGCCGCGGAGCGGGTGCGGATCCCGACGCCGCAGCCGTCGACACCGGAGGCGGTCGCGGAGACCGTCACGCAGATCCTCGACGAGTTCGACTGGCGTCACTCCTTCGGCTGCACGTTCCCGGCGGTCGTCACGCACGGGGTGACCCGCACCGCCGCCAACGTGGACCGGGCCTGGGTCGACTGCGACGCGGCCGCGGTGCTGCGCCGGGTCACCGGCCGGCACGCGGTGCTGGTCAACGACGCCGACGCCGCGGGCGTCGCCGAGGCCGAGTTCGGCGCGGCCGCCGACCACCACCACGGGCTGGTGCTCGTCGTGACCCTCGGGACCGGCATCGGGTCGGCGCTGGTCAACCACGGGAAGCTGGTGCCCAACACCGAACTCGGGCACCTGGAACTCGACGGGTTCGACGCCGAGTCGCGCGCCGCCGACTCCGCCCGCGAGCGCGAGGACCTGGACTGGGAGCAGTGGGGCGGGCGGCTGCAGCGCTACTTCACCCACGTCGAGAACCTGCTGTGGCCGGACCTGATCGTCGTCGGCGGCGGGGTCAGCAAGAAGTTCGAGAAGTGGTCGCCCTACGTGCGGACCCGCACGAAGCTCGTCCCGGCCGGGCTGCTCAACGAGGCCGGGATCATCGGGGCAGCGCTGCTGGCGCACGGCTGACCCTCGTCCGGTGCCGGATTGCGTCGTGCAGTAGTTTGCGGTGCTCACGATCCTGCGAGCACACTGCAGTGACTGCACGACTGCACTCCCCGCTCGGGTCGAGGGTGCGAGCCGCGCGCCGGGACCAGCGGGAGAGGCGGGACGGGCATGATCGGCGACATGCTGACCGACCAGGAGGCACGCTGCCACGGGCTGCGGGAGCGCAAGAAGGTGCGGACCCGCCAGGCGCTGCGCGCCGCGGCACTGGAACGCGCCCGCACCCAGGGCCCGGACGCGTTCACCGTGGAGGAGATCTGCGCCGACGTCGACGTCGCGCCGCGCACGTTCTTCAACCACTTCCCGTCGAAGGACGCGGTGCTGTTCGACTGGGACGCCGCCTCCCTCGCCGAGCTCGCCACCGAGGTCCGCGCCCGGCCCGAGTCGTCCCCGCTCGGGGCCGCGACGGCGGTGCTCGCCGAGGTCGCCGAGGCGCTGACGACCAGCCCGACCTGGCACGGCCAGATGGAGCTGCTGCGCACCCACCCCGAGCTGCGCCCACGGATCGCCCACGTCGGACGGACCGTGGAGCAGACCGTCGCCGACGCGCTCGCCGAGCGCGACGGCACCGACACCCCCACCACGGCCCACCGGCTCGCCGCGGCCGCCGCGATGGCGATCATGCAGGTCGCCGTCGCCGGCTGGCTGGCCGCCCCGGAGGGCCCGGCGGCCCGCCAGGTCTACGGCGACGTGCTGGCGGCCGCCCGGGAGTCCTTCGCGGCGCTGCCGGACTGAACGCGCCCCCGGCTCAGGCCGCCGGCGGCCCGTAGGTCAGCCGGACCACGCCGTTCTCGTAGGCCTCCGACTCGCGCAGCCGCAACGGCGCCCGGACGCCCTCGGCGAACAGCCGCAGCCCGGCCCCGAGCGACACCGGGTAGACGAACAGGTTGAGCGTGTCGACCAGGCCGTCGGCGAGCAACGCACGGACCAGGGTGACGCTGCCGGAGACGTAGATGCCGCCGCCGGTCGCGTCCTTGAGCTGCTGGATCCGCACCGGGTCGTACGGGCCGAGCACCCGGGCGTTCTCCCACTCCAGCGGGTCGGCCAGGGTCGAGGTGACGACGTGCTTGGGCGCGCCGTTGAAGAACGCCCCGCCGGACTCGACGTCGTGGCCGCGGGCCGACCAGGCCGGGTGGAACATCTCGTAGGTGGTGCGGCCGAGCAGGATCGCCGCGTCGGTCAGCCGGCCGATCGCCTCCCCCATCGCGTCGGGGAAGCCGTACTCGGCCGTCCACGACGGGTCGGACACGACCCCGTCGAGGCTGATGAACTCGTGCACGTC
Source organism: Pseudonocardia sp. Ae717_Ps2 (assembly GCF_001932475.1). Lineage (NCBI taxonomy): Bacteria > Bacillati > Actinomycetota > Actinomycetes > Pseudonocardiales > Pseudonocardiaceae > Pseudonocardia > Pseudonocardia sp. Ae717_Ps2. The sequence goes on along the minus strand of NZ_MCIS01000001.1, from coordinate 2,662,912 downwards.
GATGGTGCCCACTGTGGTCTCCCGGGGTCCGGTACGGAGGTGTCGGGGGTAGGACCGCGGCCCGGCCCCGAGCTCATCGGCTCGACTCAGGCCAGGTCCGCGACGGTGGACGCCGCGCCGCGTGACCACAGCGACTCCAGCGCGGCCCGGAACGCGCCCGCGAACCGCTCGTCGGAGCCGAGGTCGCCGAACACCCCGCGGTGGGACAGGAACGACCCCGGGGTGTCCCGTTCGGCGCGGGCCAGCGCGGTCATCTCCTCGGCGAGACGGTCCTGCTGGGGGATCTCGCGGCCCTGCTCGTCGGTGCCCTCGGCGTAGCGGCACCACCCGGCGACGACGGCCGCCGCCCGCGCGACCGGCCCGCCCGCGGCCAGCTGCTCGCGCACCACCGGCAACAGGAAGATCGAGATCCGGTCGGAGCTGCCGTAGTTGATCCGCATCAGCGTGTCGGCGACACCCGGGTTCGCGAAGCGTTCCAGCAGGGTGTCCTTGTAGGCGTCGAGGTCGATGCCGGGCACCGGGCGCAGCGTCGGGGTGGCCTCGTCGTCCATGTAGGACCGCAGGAACGCCGCGAACGTCGGGTCCTGGGCGACCTCGTGCACGTAGCGGTGCCCGGCGAGGTAGCCGAGGTAGCCGAGCGCCTGGTGGGTGGCGTTGAGCAGGCGCAGCTTCATGAACTCGTAGGGGACGACGTCGTCGACGAGCTGGACCCCGACCCGCTCGAACTCCGGGCGGCCCGCGGCGAAGTGGTCCTCGAGCACCCACTGGGTGAACGGCTCGCACACGACCGGCCAGCCGTCGCGCAGCTCGAAGCGCTCGGCGAGGGCCTCGCGGTCGGTGTCGGCGGTGGCCGGGGTGATCCGGTCGACCATCGAGTTCGGGAAGGTGACCGACTCCGCGACCCAGGCGCCCAGCCCGGCGTCGCGGAGCTGGGCGACACCGGTGAACACCCGGCGGGCGACGTCGCCGTTGCCCTGCATGTTGTCGCAGCTCATGACCGTGAGCGGGCCGGTGCCGCGCTCCCGGCGACGCGCCAGCGCCTCGACGACCAGCCCGAACGCCCCGGTCGGGGCGGAGCCGGCGGCCATCGCGTCCAGGTCGGCGCGAATGCCGGGGAAGTCCGGGTCGAACTCGCCGGTCTTCTGGTCGATCGCGTAGCCGCCCTCGGTGATCGTCAGCGAGACGATCCGGGTGTCGGGGTGGGCGATCCGCTCGATGACGGCGTCGGGGTCGTCGGGGGCGTAGAGGTAGTCGACCAGCGACCCGACCACCCGGGGCGTCAGCGTCCCGTCGGCCTCCTTCAGCACGAGCGTGTACAGCCCGTCCTGGGCGGCCAGCACGTCACGCATCCGGTCGTCGGCGGTGAGCACGCCGACCCCGCAGATCCCCCACTCCGGCGCCCCGCCGGAGGCGAGCAACGCGTCGACGTACATCGCGAGGTGCGCGCGGTGGAACCCACCGACGCCGATGTGGACGATCCCGCGCCCCACGGCGGCCCGGTCGTAGCCGGGGACCTCCACGCCCTCGATCCCGTCGGCCCAGATCCCGGTCTCGTCCAGCGAACGCATGGTCCCCCTTGCCACGTCCCCCGCGCCCCACGGCGCCGTCGGGTGAGACGCCGACCCTACCGCTCGCACCGTGCCGCGCAAGCGCTTCCGCGAGAAGCCCCGCGAACTGGTCCTGCAACCGGTAACGCCTACGAAACAACGTCGTACGCTGCGACGATCAGAGATCAGTACTTGCGCATATCGCAAGTCAGGGCCTACGGTCGCCCGGTGACCGACCCCCGTACCACCCGGACCGCCGAGGACGCGGTCGCCGGACGGGTGCGCGCCCTGCTCGAGCGCGACGGCTGGACCCAGCGCCGGTTCGCGGCCGCGATCGGGCTGGAGGAGACCAAGCTGTCGAAGTCCCTCGCCGGACGTCGCCGCTTCGCCGCCGACGAGCTCGTCCGCATCGCCGAGGTCACCGGCGAGACGGTCGCGCGGCTGCTGCACGGCCGCGACGGCGCCCGGGCCAGGACCGCGGTCCCCACCGGGGCCGCCGCCGCGGCGGCCGAGCCCGACACCGGACGCGAGCCCGGCGGGGCCCACGGCACCCGTGGCCGGATCCTCGACGCGGCCTGGGAGCTGATCGCCGACCACGGTTACCACCGGGTCCGCACCGCCGACGTCGCGCGGGCGGCGGGGACCAGCCCGGCGGCGATCCACTACCACTTCCCCACCCGCTCGGAGCTGCTCGACTCCGCGCTGCGGCACAACGTGCGCCTCGCCTTCGACCGCCAGGTCGCCGAGCTCGACACGATCGCCCACCCGCACGAGCGGCTGCTGCGGCTGATCGACCTGCAGCTCCCCGACGGCGCCCTGCTGCGCCGCGAGTGGTCGATCTGGATCCAGGTGTGGGCGGAGTCGGCGATCGACCCGGCCCGGCGCGCGCTGTACTGGGACGCCTACGACCGCTGGTACCGCAGCATCGCCATGACGATCGCCGAGGGCGCCGCGGCCGGGGGGTTCGTGTCCGGCCGCACCGAGGCCCTGGCCGACCAGCTCACCGCGCTGATCGACGGGCTCGGCATCCAGGTGCTGGCGATGACCCCACGGGCCGGGACCGACCGGATGCGCGCCCTGCTGCACGACTTCATCGACCGGGCCGTGCTCGCGGCGCCGGCAGGCACGGAACGAACGGAGATCGGATGAACCGTGACGTCATCATCACCTGCGCGGTGACCGGGGCCGGCGACACGGTGGGCCGCAGCCCGCACGTGCCCGTCACCCCGGCCGCGATCGCCGCGGACGCGATCGCCGCGGCCCGGGCCGGGGCCGCCGTGGTGCACATCCACGTGCGCGACCCGGAGACCGGGAGCCCGTCGCGGGCGGTGGAGCTCTACCGCGAGACCGTGACCCGCATCCGGGACTCCGGCGTCGACGTCGTGCTGAACCTGACCGCCGGCATGGGCGGCGACCTGGTGATCGACGCCGACGACCCGCTCAAGCCGATCGACGGCACGGACCTCGTCAACGCCCTGGAGCGGCTCCCGCACGTCGAGGAGCTGCTGCCCGACATCTGCACGCTGGACTGCGGCTCGCTGAACTTCGGGGAGGGCAACCAGCTCTACGTCTCCACCCCGGACATGCTGCGCACCGGGGCCAGGCGGGTGCAGGAGCTCGGGGTGAAGCCCGAGCTGGAGATCTTCGACACCGGACAGCTGTGGTTCGCCACCGTCCTGGTCGAGGAGGGTCTGATCGACGCCCCGGCGCTGTTCCAGCTGTGCATGGGCATCCCCTACGGCGCCCCGGCCGACCCGGGTGTGCTGGCGGCGGAGGTGAACCTGCTGCCCGAGGGCGCCAACTTCGCGTCGTTCGCGATCGGGCGCGACCAGCTGCCGTGGGTGGCGCAGTCGGTGCTGGCCGGCGGGCACGCCCGCGTCGGGCTGGAGGACAACCTCTACCTCTCCCGCGGGGTGAAGGCGACCAACGAGCAGCTGACCGAGCGCGCGGTGGAGATCGTGCAGAACCTCGGCGCGAGCGTCGCGACGCCGGACCGCGCCCGCGCGATCCTCGGCCTGAAGGAGCGCGCCGGTGTCTGAGCCCGAGACAGAGTCCGTGTCCGTCACCGAGTCCGAGCCCGACCTCCGGCCCGTCTCCGCGATCCGGACCGTCGCCTGCATCGGCGCCGGAGTGATCGGCGCGGGCTGGGCGGCGTACTTCCTGGCCCGCGGGCTGCGGGTCCGGGCCTGGGACCCCGCCCCGGACGCCGAGGAGACGCTGCGCCGCGTGGTCGACGCCGCCTGGCCGGCGCTCACTGAGCTGGGGCTGGCCGAGGGCGCCGACCGGGACGCGCTGACGATGTTCCCGACCGCGGCCGAGGCCGTCGCGGGCGCGGACTTCGTGCAGGAGAGCGCCCCGGAGGACCTGACGCTCAAGCGCTCCCTGCTGGCCGAGCTGGCCGACGCCGCGGTGGCGGCCGGTCCGGACGTGGTGGTGGCGTCGTCGACCTCGGGGTTCCCGATGACCGACATGGCGACGACCGCGGCGCACCCGGACCGGCTCGTCGTCGGGCACCCGTTCAACCCGCCCTACCTGATCCCGCTGGTCGAGGTCGTCGGCGGGGAGCGGACCGCGGCCTGGGCGGCGTCGCGGGCCGCGGACTTCTACCGGCACATCGGCAAGTCGGTGATCGAGATGGAACGGGAGCTGCCCGGCTTCATCGCGAACCGCCTGCAGGAGGCGATCTGGCGCGAGGCGCTGCACATGGTCGCCGCGGGCGAGGCCACCCCCGAGGAGATCGACCGCTCGATCACCGACGGCCCGGGGCTGCGCTGGCCGGTGCACGGGCCCTGCCTGACCTTCCACCTGGCCGGGGGCCGGGGCGGGATGGCGCACATGCTGGACCACTTCGGACCGTCGCTGAAGGCGCCGTGGACACGCCTGGAGGCCCCGGAGCTCACCCGGGAGCTGCGCGACGACATGGTCGCCGGCGCCGAGGTCTCCGCGGGTGGGCGACCGATGGCCGAGCTGGTGGCCGAGCGCGACCGGGCGGTGATCGCGGTCCGCCGGGCCGTGGCCGCGGCCCGGCAGACCACTGTGCAGACCACTGTGCAGACCACTGTGCAGACCACTGTGCAGACCACCGGGCAGACCACCGGGCAGACCGCCGGGGAGACCGCCCGGTGAGCGCGCTGCCGGCGCACCGCGACGTCGTCCGCCCCGAGTGGATCGACTACAACGGCCACCTGTCCGAGCCCTACTACGTGCTGGTGTTCGGCGACGCGACGACGGCGCTGATGGAACACACCGGGATGGACGCCGGCTACCGGGACACGACCGGCTGCTCGCTCTACACCGTCGAGGCGCACGTGCGGTACCTGCGCGAGATCGGCGCGGACGCGGAGCTGGAGGTCACGACCCGGGTGCTCGGCCGCGACGCGAAACGGCTGCGGCTCTGGCACGAGCTGCGCACCGCGGGCCGGCTCTGTGCCACCGAGGAGCTGATGTGTCTGCACGTCGGCCCGGGCGGCACCGCGCCGTTCCCGGACGGCGTCGCCGCCGACCTCGACGCGCTGGTCACCGGCGACCCCGTACCCGAGCACGCCGGACGTGCGGTGCAGGAGGTGACCCGGCCCCCGACCTGACCCGCGACCGCGGCCCCGCACCTGCGGGGCCCTCCCCGAGGAGACAGCTCGATGACCAGCCCGACCCTGACGTCGCTGTCCCGGCGACGCCTGCTGGGCGGCGCGGCGGGACTCGCCGCGGCGGCCGTGCTCGCCGGCTGCGGCGGCCCCGCCGCGGCCCGCGACGCCGGTCCCCCGCGCCGCGGCGGCGTCCTGCGGGTGGGGGTGACCGGCGGCGGATCGTCGGACACCCTGGACCCGCACAGCCCCGCCACGAACCCCGACATCGCCCGCACGCTCAGCCTCTACGAGCCGCTGCTGCACTGGGACGACGCCTACACCCTGCAGCCCGCGGTCGCCGAGTCGGTGACGGCGGAGCCCGGGGCACGGGCCTGGACCGCGGTCATCCGCGCCGGCATCACCTTCCACGACGGCCGTCCGGTCACCCCGGACGACGTCGTCGCCACCTTCGCGCGGATCACCGACCCGTCCGACCCGAAGTCCGGGGCGTCGCAGTTCGGGATCCTCGACGACGTCGTCGTCGCCTCCGACCGGTCGGTGCGGTTCGTGCTGTCCGAGCCGTCCCCGATCTTCGACCAGTACCTGGCCGAGTACTCGTGCGGGATCGTCCCGGCCGACTTCTCGCTGGACAGGCCGGTCGGCACCGGGGCGTTCCGGTTCGCCTCGTTCACCCCCGGCCAGCAGAGCGCCTTCGTCCGCCACGACGGCTACTGGCGCCCGGACCAGCCCTACGTCGACCGCCTCGAGCTGATCAACTTCTCCGAGGACGACGCCCGGATCAACGCCCTGCTCTCCGGGCAGGTCGATGCGATCGACCAGGTCCCGCTGTCGCTGACCGAGGTGGTCGGCTCCTACGACTCGGTGCGGCTGCTGACCTCGGAGACCGGGTCGTGGCTGCCGTTCACCATGCGCGTCGACGTCGCCCCGTTCGACGACGTCCGGGTCCGCCAGGCGCTGCGTCTGGTCACCGGCCGCGGCGAGCTGGTCAACCAGGTGCTGTCCGGGCAGGGCGCCGCCGGCGTCGACCTCTACGCCCGCTTCGACCCGGACTACCTCGACCCGTCCCGCGAGCAGGACCTCGCCCGGGCCCGCGACCTGCTCGCCGCGGCCGGGAAGCCGAACCTCGCGGTGGAGCTGGTGACCTCCCCGATCCAGGCCGGCACCGTCGAGGCCGCGCAGGTGTTCGCCACCCAGGCCCGCGGCGCCGGGATCGACGTCGGGCTGCGCCGGGTCGACACCTCCACGTTCTTCTCCGACCAGTACCTGCAGTGGGAGTTCGCGCAGAGCTTCTGGAACACCCGCAACTACCTGCCGCAGGCCTCGCAGTCCTCGATGCCCGACGCACCGTTCAACGAGACGCACTGGACCGACGCGCAGTACCAGGGCCTGGTCCGCCGGGCCCGGTCCGAGCTGGACGCCGGGCGGCGGGCCCAGCTGGTGCGCGCGGCGCAGCGGATCGAGTTCGACCGCGGCGGCTACCTGATCTGGGGCTTCCCGGACCGGGTGGACGCCCACCAGGCCTACGTCGGCGGGCTCGTCCCGAACCGCACCGGGCTGTCCCTGTCCGGCTACGAGTTCCGGAAGGCGTGGGTGGACGCATGAGCCCGCTCGTCCGCATGATCCTGCGGCGCCTCGCGCTGTCGGTGCTGATCCTGCTCGTCGTGTCGGTGCTGATCTTCGCCGCGACGCTGCTGCTGCCCGGCGACCCCGCCCGGGCCATCCTCGGCCAGCAGGCCACCCCGGAACGGGTGGCGGCGCTGACCGCGCAGCTGGGCCTCGACCGGCCCGCGCCCGAGCGCTACCTCACCTGGCTGGGCGGTGTCCTGACCGGCGACCTCGGCTTCTCCGCCGCCACCGGCGGCCCGGTGTCGGAGCTGCTCGGAGACCGGATCGAGGCCTCGGCGCTGCTGCTGGTGCTGACCGCGCTCGTCTCCACCCCGGTCGCGCTCGCGCTGGGCGCGCGGGCCGCGGTCCGGCGCGGCACCCGGACCGACTCCGCGGTGTCCGGGGCCTCGCTGGTGCTGGCCGCGCTGCCGGAGTTCGTCATCGGCGTGCTGCTGGTCGTGCTGTTCGCGACCTCGGTGCTGCGGATCCTGCCGTCGGTGACGATCGCCCGGCCGGGCGAGCCGGTGTGGGCGCGACCCGAGCAGCTGGTGCTGCCGGTCGTGACGCTGGCACTGGTGGTGATCCCCTACGTGGTGCGGATGACCCGCGCGACGCTGTCGGAGACCCTCGACGCCGGCTACGTCGAGATGGCCCGGCTCAAGGGGCTGCCCGAGCGCACCGTGCTGTTCCGGCACGCCGTGCCGCACACGATCGGCCCGGTCGCCCAGGTGATCGCCCTGCAGCTGGCCTGGCTGGCCGGGGGCGTGGTCGTCGTCGAGTTCCTGTTCCGCTACCCCGGGATCGGGCAGGCGCTGATCGACGCCGTCGCCAACCGGGACGTGCAGGTCGTGCAGGCGATCACCCTCGTCATCGCGGCGTTCTACGTCGTGGTGAACCTCGCCGCGGACGTCGCCGGGATCCTGGCCGACCCGCGGATCCGGCACTCCTCGACCGGAGGTCCCGCATGACCGCCCCGTCCACCCCGTCCACCCCGTCCGCGCCCTCCGCGCCGTCCGGCCTGCTGCGCCGCACCTTCCGCCGCCGGCAAGCGCGGATCGGAGCCGTCCTCACCGTCCTGGTCGTCGCGGTCGCGCTGCTCGGCCCGCTCGTCGGGCCGCTGCTGACCGGCTACGGCGTCGACGACTTCGCCGGGCGGCCGTTCCGCGCCGAGGGCATCGCCGGCACCGACGACCTGGGCCGCGACGTGTTCACCCGGTTCCTCGCCGGCGGCGGACCGGTGCTGCTCTACGCGCTGGCCGCGACCGCGATCGGCGTCGTCGGCGGGACGGCGCTGGGCATGCTCGCCGGCTACTCCGGCACCACCGGCAGCCGGCTGGACACGCTGATCATGCGGGGCGGCGACGTGCTGCTGTCGTTCCCGCAGCTGGTGCTGGCACTGCTCGCGGTCGCCGTGCTCGGCTCGTCGGGCTGGCTGCTGGTGCTGGTCATCGGCATCACCCACGTCCCGCGGGTCGCGCGCGTCGCCCGGCAGGCGACGCTCTCGGTCGCCGGGCAGGACTACGTGCAGGCCGCCCGGATGTACGGGATGCCCCGGCGACGGATCCTCGCCACCGAGGTCCTGCCCAACATCACCGGCCCGCTGATGGTCGAGCTCGGCCTGCGGCTGACCTACTCGATCGGCTACGTGGCGTCGCTGTCGTTCCTGGGACTGGGGGTGCAGCCGCCGGCGTCGGACTGGGGGCTGCAGATCAACGAGAACCGGATCGCGCTGATCGTCACGCCGTGGGGGGTGCTGCTGCCGGTGCTCGCGATCGCGGTCCTCACCGTCGGCACGAACATGATCACCGATGCGCTGGCGAAGGAGTCCGCGGACACGACGGGGGGCGGGGCATGAGCCGGACACCGACGATCGAGTGCACGGGGCTGCGGGTCGCGACGACCCACGGCCGCGAGGTGCTGCACGGCGTGGACTGGGCCGTCGCACCGGGCGAGATCCTGGCCCTGGTCGGCGAGTCCGGGTCGGGCAAGACCACCGCGGCGCTGGCCGCGCTCGGCCACTTCCGCGCCGGGCTGACCCACACCGGCGGGACGATGCGCTTCGCCGGGCACACCGAGTCCCACGACGACCTGCTCACGCTGCCCGCGGCGACGCTGCGCGGGGTCCGGGGCCGGCTGGTCTCCTACGTGCCGCAGGACCCGGCGCTGTCGCTGAACCCGGTGCTGCGCATCGGGCCGCAGGTCGCGGAGGTCCTCACCGCACACGGCTGGGAGGGTGACGTGGCCGCCCGGGTGCGGGAGGTGCTGACCGACGTCGGGCTGCCCGGCGACGACGCCTTCGCCGACCGCTACCCGCACCAGCTCTCCGGCGGACAGCAGCAGCGGGTCGGGATCGCGGCGGCGTTCGTGCACCGGCCCGACGTGGTGGTGCTCGACGAGCCGACGACCGGGCTGGACGTCACCACCCAGGACCTGGTGCTCGACACCGTGCGGGAGCTGGTGACCCGTTCCGGGACCGCCGCGCTCTACATCACCCACGACCTCGCCGTCGTCGCCGGGCTGGCCGACCGGGTCGCGGTCATGCAGGCCGGCGAGGTCGTCGAGACCGGAACCGTGCGCGCGGTGCTCACCGCGCCGGAGCACCCCTACACCCGGGCGCTGATCGCGGCGGTGCCGGACCTGCACCGGCAGACCGGGCGGGAGCCGGCACCGGCCGGTGAGCCGGTGCTGCGGGTGCGCGGTGCCGGGAAGCGCTACGGCGACCGCCCCGTGCTCGACGGCGTCGACCTGGAGCTGGCCGCCGGGGAGTGCCTGATGCTGCTGGGCGAGTCCGGGTCGGGGAAGACGACGCTGGCCCGTGGCCTGTCCGGGCTGCTGCCGCTCGACGCGGGCGAGCTGAGCCTGCACGGCGAGGCGCTCGCCACCCCGCGCAGCTACGCCCAGCTGCGCAGCGTGCAGTACGTGTTCCAGAGCCCGTTCGCGTCGCTGAACCCGCGGCGCACCGTCGCGAGCTCACTGGAGGTGCCGCTGCGGCACCTCACCGACCTCGACGCCGACGCCCGCCGGGACCGGGTGCTGCACATGCTGCGCCAGGTGCGGCTCGACGAGTCCTTCGCCCACCGCTACCCGGGCGGGCTGTCCGGCGGTGAGCGTCAGCGCGCGGCGATCGCCCGCGCCCTGGTCACCGCCCCGGACGTGCTGGTGTGCGACGAGGTCACCTCCGCGCTGGACGTCTCGGTGCAGGCCTCGATCGTCGAGCTGCTGGCGACGGTCCGCCGCGAGCTGGGCACCGCGATGCTGTTCGTGACGCACAACATCGCCCTCGCCCGGGAGGTCGCGGACCGGATCGCGGTGCTGCAGCAGGGCCGCATCGTCGAGCAGGGCACGGTGGACGAGGTCCTCACCGACCCGCAGCACGACTACACCCGCACCCTGCTGCAGCACACACCCTCGATGACGGCCGCACGGTGACGGCAGTGCGGGCGCGCCCGCTCAGGCGAAGTCGAGGACCTGCTCGGCCTCGAGGCGCGGCAGCCGCGGGTGCCAGGCGTCCGGGCCGGGGTGGCCCAGGTTGACCACCAGCAACGCGCGGTGCCGGCCGCCGGGGAAGAACTCCTCGGTGACGGCGTCGGCGTCGAAGCCGGCCATCGGGCCGGTCGCGAGACCGTGGGCGCGGGCCGCGAGCAGGAGGTAGCCGATCTGCAGCGACGCGTTGAACCGGGCCATCGGCTCGCGGCCCTCGCGACCCTGGGACTCCAGGCCCTCGCGGAAGCCGGGCTTGACCGGGAACGTGGTGTCCGAGTGCTCGTGGAAGTCCAGGTCTGCGGCCAGGATCGCGACGACCGGGGCGGCCTGGGACTTGGCCCGGTTGCCCTCGGCGAGCAGCGGCACCAGACGGGCCTTGCCCTCGTCGCTGCGGACGAACGTCACGCGCAGCGGCTGGGTGTTGGCCGCGGTCGGCGGCCACTGCGCCAGGTCCCACACCGCACGGAGCGTCTCGTCGCTGACGGGCTCGTCGGTGAAGGTGTTGGCGGTGCGGGCCTCGGTGAACAGCGCGGCGCGGCCGGCCTCGTCGAGACGGGGCAGGAGCACCGGGGAAGCGGTCTCAGCAGTCACGAAACGTAGAGCGTTCAACGACTTCGCCCGCATTCCCCGTTGCGCCGTGACACGAGTCACGTGCCGCGGTCACCCGGTGGCGTGGACGCCCCAGCGCAGCACCTGCGTCTCGCCAGGGACCAGCTCGATCAGGTCGGTGCCCGAGTTCAGCGCGTCCGGCGGGCAGGTCATCGGCTCGACCGCGATCGCCCGCGACGGCGTGACGACCCCGTCCGGGCCCTGGCGCGGGAAGTCCGACGGGGTGAAGACCTGCACCCAGCCGAACGCCGCGTCGGCCCACAGCTCGGTGCCCCCGCCGTCGCGGGCCCCGACGCGGTGCCGGACCCGGCCGTCGGCTCCGCCGTCCGGGCCGTCGCCGGGCGTGCAGCCGCCGAACGCGCCGTCCAGGACGAGGCCGGCGAGCTTGGTGCGGGAGATCGGGGCGGGCAGCGGCGCCGGCGGGCCGTCGGGCAGCTGCTCGCGCAGCGGCAGCTCGGTCCGCGCGGACAGGGTGAGCTCCAGCTCGTCGGTCGGGACGTCACCGACCCGCAGGTACGGGTGGAACCCCAGGCCGAACGGGACGGTCGCGTCCCCGAGGTTCTCCACCTCGGTGGTGACGGTGAGCCCGTCGCGGCCGACGGCGTAGGTCACCGTGAGCCGTACCGGCTGCGGCCAGCCGGGCTGCACCGGCGCGACGGCGGTCAGGGTGATCCGGTCGCCCGCCCGCTCCACCGGTGTCCACGGCACGTGCCGCAGCAGGCCGTGGATGGCGTTGCCGGCGTCGGGCTCGGTCAGCGCGAGCCGGTGACGGGTCCCGCGGTGGGTCCAGACACCGCCGCGGACCCGGTTCGGCCAGGGCGCGAGCACCGCCCCGGAGCCCTTCGGCGGGCGTGCCGTGGGCGGGTGCGGCTCGGTCCGGACCCGGCCGCCCTGGGGGAACCCGGCCAGCGCCGCCCCGACCTCGTCGACCTCGGCCCGGGAGTCGCCGCTCACGATCACGAACCGTTCACCGCACGCGTCCACGTCGGTGAGTCTCCGTGATCGCTCCGCTCAGCCGGCCAGCGGGGTCGCGCGGGCGGTGTCGGGGTCGCCGCCGACCTCGACCAGGGCGGGCGGCCCCAGCTCGGCCACGGTGAACGCGACACCCGCGTCCCGGGCGAGGCCGACGACGTGCTCGTGGTGGGTGAACAGCAGCACCTGCGCGGTGGCGGCCAGCTCCCCCAGCACGGCGACGGCGGCGGCGCCGCGCTCGTCGTCGAAGGTCATGAGGACGTCGTCGAACACGACCGGCACCGTCGGCAGCCCGGCGGCGACCCGGTCGGCCTGCAGCTGCTCGATCCCGGCCAGGCGCAGCGCGAGGTGCACCTGGTCGGCGGTGCCCTCCGAGAGCCGGGTCGGCGCGAGCTCCTCGCCGTCGGCCCGCACCGCGACCAGGCTGCGTCCGGTGCCGCCCGCCTCGGCCGGGGGCCGCAGCGCGACGAACCGGCCGCCGGTGAGGCGTTCGAGCACCACCCCGGCGCGGACCAGCAGCGGGGAGGCGTGGCTGCGTTCGTAGGCCTCCAGCTCGCGGCGCAGGATCTCGCGCTGCAGGTGCAGCACCAGGTAGCGCTCCGCGGCGTCGGCGACGCCCGCCAGCTCGGACTGGGCGCGGGCGTGCAGCTCGGCGGCGCCCTCGGCCTCCTCCAGCTCGCGGCGCCGGGCCCGCAGCCCGCCCAGCTGCTCACGGACCTCGTCCTGCTCGGCCCCGAGCTCGCGCTCGTGGGCCTGCGCCCGGTCGAGCGCCTCGGTCAGCGCACCGGGCTCGGTGTCCGGGGCGGCGGTGACCAGCTCGTCCGCGTCGAGGTCGGGCGCCGCGGCGGCCAGCAGCCGCTCCTGCTCGGCGATGCGGGTGTCGAGCACGGCGACGTGCGCGCCGCGCTGCGCCGCGGCCTCCAGCCCACCCGGCTCCGGGGCCTCGGTCAGCGCCAGCTCGACGGCGAGCCGGTCCAGCACCGCGGTGGCCGCGGCCGCGCTGCGGGCGGCGCGGGTGGCGTCGTCCTCGGCGGCGGCGATGCCGTCGTCGAGGTGGCCCGCCGAGACCGCGGCCTTGGTGACCTCGCGGACCCGGTCGGCGAGCTCACCGAGCCGGTCCACGGCATCGGTACCGGTCGGCGCGGGCTCCAGGTGCCGCTCCACCAGCGCGACGACCGCCCGCCCGTGTACGGCGACGGCGCGCTCCAGGCGGCGGGCCTCCTCGTCGTCCTGGCGGGCGAGTGCCCCCGCGGTCCGGGCGTCGGCGACGGTGTCGCGGCGGGTGTCCCAGCCCGCGGGCTCCAGATCGGTGGGCAGTCCGGCGCCGCGCAGCGCGAACCGCCAGCGCTGGGCGGCCAGCTCGCGCTCGTGCCGGGCGGCATCGGCCGCTCCCCCGGCGCGTTCGGCCTCGCTGCGCAGCCGGGCCAGCAGCACCCGCCGGTCGCGGGCGTGCTCGGCCTCGGTGGCGAGGTCCGCGGCGGCGACGAGCAGCACGTCCAGCGGGGCGCCGTCGCGCGGGCGCCCGGCCGCGGCGAGCGCGGAAGCCAGCGCCCGCTCCTGCACCTCGGCCTGGTCGCGCAGCCGGGCGAGACGCTCGTCGGCGCGGGCGGCGTCGTCCTCGGCGCGGGCGGCCTCGGTCAGCGCGGCGACGACGGCGTCGGCGTCGTCCGGGTCCGGGACGGCGACGCCGTGCGCCCGCCACAGCGTCGCCCAGGCCGCGGCCGCGGCGGCGGTGCGCTCCGCGGCCGCGGTGGCGGCGGCCGCGGTGCGGGCGGCCTCGGCGTCGGCGGTGTCGAGCTCGGCGTCGCGGTGCGCCAGCTCGGCGACCCGGTCCGCGGAGGCGATCATGTCGTCGGCGACCCGGTCGGCCCCGGCGAGGGCGGCCGAGAGCCTGCCCGCGGCCGCGGCGGCGCCGTCCGGCCCGGCGGCGAGCAGCTCGTCCAGCGCGGCGTCGCGGGCGGCCCGGGCGGCGGCGAGCGCGTCCGCGCCGACCGGGCGGCCGTCGGCGGCCACCCCGTCGCGGGCGGCCCTTGCCCGGTGCGCGCGGTCCGCGGCGTCCGCGGCGGCCCGCTCGGCCCCCCGCTGGTCGGACTCCGCGGCGCGCAGTGCGGCCCGCAGCTCCCGGACCTCACGGCGCGGCGGGGCCAGCACGCCGGGACCGACCACCCCTGTGCCGTCCACCGCGGGGCCGTCCACCGCGGGGCCGTCCACCGCGGGGCCGTCCACCGTGGGGCCGTCGGGGGTGCCGCGGTACCCGGCCGCGACGAGCGCCTCGGCACGGCGGCCACGGGCGGCGTCGCGCTCGGCGACGGCGGCCCGGCACAGCGCGGCGGCCGAGCCCTCGGCCTCGATCGCGCGCCGGACCTCGGCGACCCGGCCGACCCGGTCGGCGTCGAGACCGCCCGGGACGTCGGCCACCTCGCGGACCTCGGCGAGCGCGTCGGCGTGCAGCCGCTCCGCCCTGGTCTGCTCGGCGATCGCCTCGGTGAGGCGTCGGGCGTGCTCGTCGAGATCACGGGCACGGTCGGCCGGCAGGTGGACGGCGGCGAGCCGGTCGGCGGGGCTGCGCCCGTCCTCGGCGACCAGTCCGGCCAGCGCGGTCTCGGCGCGACGGTGGGCCTCGGCGGCCTCGGCGCGCAGCCGGGCCGCCCGCTCGGCGTCGGCGCGCCGGGCCTGGGCGGCGGACTCCAGCTCGCGGACCCGGGTGGCGTCGGCGAGCAGGTCCTCGTCGAGGTCGAGCTCGGCGCGCCGGGCCCGCAGCGCGGCGGCGGTGGCGCGGTGCTCGTCGCGGGCGGTCTCGGCGTCGGCCAGCGCGGCGGTGGCGCGGGTGTACTCCTCCAGGGAGGCCGCATCCAGGGCGGCGCCGGTCGCACACAGCGCGGCGCGCTCGGCCCGCAGCGCGGCCAGCTCCCGGGCCGGCTCCTGGGCGCGGACGGCCTGCCGGGCCTTCTCCGCCGCCACCGCCGCCCCGCGACGGGTGCGGGTCAGCTCCGCGGCGCGGCGCTCCAGCCGGGCGATCTCCTCGGCCAGCGCCGTGACCTCACCGGCCCGCGAGACCCGCTCCTCCACGGCCTTCTCGGTCGCGGTGAACCGGGCGAACGCCGCCCGCACCTCGACCGACCGGTTGCCCCGGTGCTCCTTGAACAGGGCGTCGGCCTCGGTGTCCAGTGCGGCGATCAGGGCTCGGGCGTCGCGGCCGCTGCGCGCGGTGAACACCAGCTCGGCGAGGTCCCCCTCACCCGCGCACAGGGCCCGGCCGCCCTCGCGCAGGTCCTCGTGGCCGAGCCCGAAGCCCTCCCGCCAGCGGCGCCGGGCGTCGGCACCGGACTCGCCCCAGGGCGGGTCGGCGACGGCGCCGGTGTCGTCGTGCAGGCCGCGGGTGGTGCGGCGCAGCACGGTCTCCCCGTCGGCGCCGGTGACCCGGGCCGAGACGGCCAGCCGCGACGGGCCGACGGCGTAGGCGTGGCGCACCGGGCGGGGCATCCCCCACAGCAGGTCGGACAGGGCGTCGAGCAGGGTGGTCTTGCCCGCCTCGTTGGGGCCGGACACGATCGTCAGCCCCTCGCCGAGGGTCAGCTCACGGCCCTCGTAGGCGCCGTAGCGCTCCAGGACCAGGGTGCGCAGCCGGGCGGTCGGGCTCACGACCCGGCCATCCGGGCCAGCAGCTGCTGCTCGGCCTGGCGGGCGAGCGCGGCGAGTCGCTCGTCGTCGCGCAGGTCCAGCAGGCCCTCCTCGCGCAGCCGGCGGCCGACCTCGCGTTCCAGCGGGGCGGCGAGCTCGCGGATGCGGTCCGGCTCGGCGGCCAGGCCGGCCGCGGCCGCGGACACCGCCGCCGTCAGCTCCGGGTCGACGGCGAGCGCTCCGGCGGGCGGCCGGGTGCGGTTGCGGACCTTCTCCAGGACCGCTCCGCAGCGCTCGGCGAGCAGCTCCAGCTCGGTGCGGACCCCGTCCGCGGAGGTGAGGTCCGCGGCGGCCTGGCCCGCGCCGTACAGCGTGACCTGGGCGACGACGGTCCGCGGCGCGGCCACCACGCAGCGCTCGCGCAGCGCGACCTCGACGGCGTCGTAGACGTCGTCGGCGCCGCCCAGGCCGGTGATGTCGACCTCGACGAGCTCCCAGCGGGCGACGTCGAGGACGAGCGGGGTGACCGTCGCCGCTGCGCCGGGGGCCGCGTCGACGAGCAGGGCGCCCTTCGCACCGCGCTCCTGCGGGTGGCGGCCCTGCAGGTTCCCGGAGAACCAGGCCGGGTGCGGGCCCTCGCAGACCGCGCGCTGCTCGTGCACGTGGCCGAGGGCGAAGTACTCGTAGCCGCAGCCGGACAGGTCCTCGGGGCGGCAGGGGGCGTAGGTGTCGTGCCGGTCGTCGCCCTGCACCGAGGTGTGCAGCATGCCGACGTTGACCAGGCCGGGGATCCGGTCGGGGTAGGCGGGCACGAGGTTCTCCAGGACCGCGCGGCGGGCGAAGCCCTGGCCGTGCACGGCGAGGCCGAGGTCGTCGTCGACGACGGTCTCGGGGGCGTCCACCGAGAGCCGGCGGGTGGTCGGCGGGAGCCGCAGCGACCGGGTGATCTCGGACTCGGCGTCGTGGTTGCCGCTGATGAGGAACACCGGGATGCCCTCGTCGTGCAGCCGCGACAGCTGCCGGACGAAGAACGCGCCGGTCGCGTAGTCCTTCCAGTCGCCGTCGTAGACGTCGCCGGCCAGCACCAGCGCCTCGGCCCGGGAGTCGACGACCGCGTCGACGAGGTTCTCGCAGGCCCGCCGGGTCGCCGCGCGCAGCGTCGCGGCGAGCTCGGAGTCCCCGAGCCGCGACAGGCCGCGCAGCGGGCTGTCGAGGTGCAGGTCGGCGGCGTGCACGAAGCGCACGGAGGAACTCCCGGAGCGGTCGGGTACGGGGGAACCGCCGAGTCTAGGACGGGGCCCTCGCCTATCCCCGCCGCGACACCGCCCGCCCGGTCATCGATGACGGCGCCGCAGGTCAGGTGGGGCGCACCACACAGCGGCGCCGGTCACGTTCCGGTGTCCGGATGATGGCCGGTGGGTGGATCCTGGCCGTCCGATCCCGAGAGAGAGCCGCGAGGTCGAGCCCGATGATCCAGCTCTGCGAACGCTGCTTCGCCCCCGTCGACACCGCGACCGAGCGCGTCTACCGGTTGTCCCACATCGAGTCGGCCGACGCGGCGGGCGAGGTGACCTGGCGCGAGGCCGTCGTGCACGTCGAGGCGTGCGTCCCCGCGGGCACCGTGGTCCCGGCCGGTCGGTGGGCGGCGTGATCCGGGACGCGCTCTGCGATCGCTGCCTCAACCCGATCGACCCGACGGCCGAGCCGCTGCGGATGCGCACCCACGGCGGGACGGCGCCCGACGGCGGGCCCGTGCGCAGCTTCGTGCACGCCCTGCCCTGCGCGCGCCCGGACACCGGGGACTGGGACCACGGGCGTCGCGGTCTGTCCCCGGCGGCGGTGCAGCACGCGGCGGCCCGCGCCGACCACCGCTGAGCGGCCCTCAGCCGTCCGGGCGGGTCCGGTCCTCCTGCTGGGACTCGACGTCCCGGATCCGCCGGTAGTGGGCGTTGCGGGTGCGCAGCACCACGGTCGCGAGCAGCGCCGCGAGCAGCGAGCCGCCGAGCACACCGATCTTCACGTGGTCGTCCTGCGGGGTGCCGGTGCCGAAGGCCAGCTCACCCACGAGCAGCGACACGGTGAACCCGATCCCGGCGAGCTGCGCGAGGCCGAGCAGGTCCCACCAGGACAGGTCGTCGGACAGCTCGGCCCGGGTGCACCGCTGCACCAGCCACGTCGCGCCGAGCACGCCCACGGTCTTGCCGACCACCAGCCCCGCGACGACACCGAGGGTGACGGTGTCGGCCAGGGCGGCACCGATGCCCCCGCCCCCGCCCCCGCCGTCGCCGTTGCCGTTGCCGTTGCCGCCGACGACGGTGACCCCGGCGGCGAAGAAGGCGAACACCGGTACCGCGAACCCGGCCGACAGCGGGCGCCACCGGTGCTCGAAGTGCTCCGACAGCGACACCCCGTGCACCCGGCGCCGACCGAGGACCGGCACCACGAAGCCGAGCAGCACCCCGGCGACGGTGGCGTGCACCCCCGATGCGTGGACGAGCACCCAGGTCAGGGCGGCGAGCGGTAGCAGCACCCACCAGGACCGGACCCCGCGCTGCACCGCGAGGGTGAACAGCGCGAGCGGGACGAGCGCGCCGAGCAGCGCGGCCACCGACAGCCGGTCGGTGTAGAACACGGCGATCACGGTGATGGCCAGCAGGTCGTCGACGACGGCGAGGGTCAGCAGGAAGGTCCGCAACGCGGTCGGCAGGTGGGTCCCGATCACGGCGAGCACCGCGAGGGCGAAGGCGATGTCGGTGGCGGTCGGGATGGCCCAACCGACCAGGGCGTCGGGGTTCGCGAGGTTGATCGCGACGTAGATCAGGGCGGGCACCGCCATGCCGCCGACGGCCGCGGCGACCGGGAGCAGCGCCGTGCGCGGGTCACGCAGGTCCCCGGCCAGGAACTCGCGCTTGAGCTCCAGCCCGACGACGAAGAAGAAGACCGCCAGCAGCCCGTCGGCGGCCCAGGTCGCGAGCGACAGGTCCAGGTGCAGCGCGGCGGGGCCGACGGTGAACCCGGCCAGCGCGGTGTAGGCGTCGCGCCAGGGCGAGTTGGCGAACAGCAGCGCCGCCGCCGCCGCGCTCACGAGCAGGACACCGCCGACGGTCTCGGTGCGCAGCACGTCGGCGACCCGGCGGGCGCGCGGCCAGGACCCGCGGGGGAACAGGCGTCGGCGGGTGGGGGTGGTGGGCACGGGACCGGTGTTCACGGGGCTCCGGGGAGGTCGGGCGGGCAGCGGACAGCGCTCGCCGACCAGACTTCCCGGCACACCGGTACGGGATCCTAACGGCCGCCGGCGTCGGCGTCAGCCCGTTCGAGGCGCACACCACCGGCGGCCCGACGCCCCGGCGCGGCCCCCTCGTGCCGTCCCCGGGCGTCAGGATCGCGTCCGGATCCCACCCGCCCGTGCCGCAGCGGCGCCACCATGGCGCGGTGAGCGACATCGCCGGAGCGGCCCTGGTCCTCGGCTACGTGCTGCTGGCCGTGCTGGCGGCCCGGGCCGTGCTGCGTTCGCCGAACCGTCAGCCGAGCGCCGCGGCGGCCGCGGCGAGCCCGCGGATCCGGTCGAAGTCCCCCGCGGCGACGGCGTCGGCCGGGGTCAGCCAGGACCCCCCGACGCAGGAGACGGTGGGCAACGCGAGGTAGTCCGGCGCGGAGTCGACGGTGATCCCGCCGGTCGGGCAGAACCGCAGGTCCGGCAGCGGCCCGGCGACGGCCTTCAGGAACGGGCGCCCGCCCGCCGCCTCGGCCGGGAAGAACTTGCACGCGGTGTGTCCGCGCTCGGCGACGGCCATCATCTCCGAGATGGTCGCGGTGCCGGGGAGGAAGTCCAGTCCGGAGTCCTCCATCGCGTCGAGCAGCCGCGGCGTCGCGCCGGGGCTGACCAGGAAGCGGGCGCCCGCCTCGACCGAGGCGCGCACGTCGTCGGGGGTGCGGACGGTCCCGGTGCCGACGACGGCGTCGGGCACCTCGGCCGCGATCCGGCGGACGCCCTCGAGCGCGGCCGGGGTCCGCAGGGTCACCTCGATGACCGGCAGCCCGCCGTCGACCAGGGCGCGGGCGAGCGGGACGGCCGTCGCCGCGTCGTGCAGCACGACGACGGGGACGACGGGGGCCAGCTCCAGCAGCTTCTCGCTCACGGGCGGGGTCCTCTCGGTGGGGCAGGGCGGCTCAGTAGGGCAGGGCGACGGTCGCGCCGGCGTCGGCGGGTCCGACGGCGGCCCGGAACGCGCCGAACAGCTCGCGACCGGTGCCGGTCGTCGGACCGGAGGGGCGGGTGGGTCGGGCGGGCTCGCGGGCGTCGAACTCGTCGGCGTCGACCAGCAGGGACAGCGTGCCGTTCAGGGTGTCCAGACGTACCAGGTCGCCGTCGCGGACGCTGCGCAGCGGTCCGCCCTGTGCGGCCTCCGGGGTGACGTGCAGTGCGGCCGGGACCTTGCCCGAGGCGCCGGACATGCGGCCGTCGGTGACGATCGCGACCTGGTGGCCGCGGTCCTGCAGCAGCCCCAGCGCGGGGGTCAGCTTGTGCAGCTCGGGCATGCCGTTGGCACGCGGGCCCTGGTACCGGACGACGGCGACCAGGTCGCGCCCGTCGAGCTCGCCCGCGGCGAACGCGGCCAGCAGGTCGTCCTGGTCGTCGAAGACCACGGCCGGTGCCTCGACGACGCGGTGGTCGGGCTCGACGGCGGAGGTCTTGACCACCGACCGGCCGAGGTTGCCGTGCAGCACGCGCAGCCCGCCGTCCGGGGAGAACGGGTCGGCGACCGAGCGGAGCACCGACTTGTCCAGGCTCTCGGTGGTGCCCTCGCGCCACACCAGCGCCCCGGTGTCCCCGTCCAGGAAGGGTTCGCGGGTGTAGCGGCGCAGGCCGGGGCCGTCGACGGTGCGGACGTCGTCGTGGGCCAGACCGTGGTCGAGCAGCTCGCGGACCAGCAGAGCCGTGCCGCCCGCGGCGTGGAAGTGGTTCACGTCCGCCGAGCCGTTGGGGTAGATCCGGGCCAGCAGCGGCACGACCGCGGACAGGTCCGAGAAGTCGTCCCAGGTGATCTGCACGCCCGCGGCGGCGGCCATCGCGACCAGGTGCATCGTGTGGTTGGTGGAGCCACCGGTGGCCAGCAGCGCGACGATCCCGTTGACCACGGCCTTCTCGTCGACGACCGCGCCCATCGCCCGGTCCGAGTCCCCCGCGGCGGCGAGTGCGCGGCGGGCGACCTCGTCGGTCAGGGCGTCGCGCAGCGCGGTGCCGGGGTTGACGAACGACGACCCCGGCAGGTGCAGGCCCATGACCTCCATCAGGAGCTGGTTGGAGTTCGCGGTGCCGAAGAAGGTGCAGGTCCCGGGGCCGTGGTAGCTGGCCGACTCGGCCCGGAGCAGCTCGGCGCGGTCGGCCTCGCCCGCGGCGAACGCCTGTCGGACGCGGGCCTTGTCCTTGTTCGGCAGGCCGGAGGTCATCGGGCCGGCCGGGGCGAGCAGCACCGGCAGGTGGCCGAAGGACAGCGCCCCCATCACCAGGCCGGGGACGATCTTGTCGCAGACCCCGAGCAGGACGGCGGCGTCGAACATGTCGTGGCTCAGCGCGATCGCGGTGGACATCGCGATGACGTCGCGGGAGAACAGCGACAGCTCCATGCCCGCGCGGCCCTGGGTGATCCCGTCGCACATGGCGGGGACCCCACCGGCGACCTGGGCGACCCCGCCCGCCGCGCGGGCCGCGGCCTTGATCCGCGCCGGGTAGGTCTCGAACGGCTGGTGCGCCGAGAGCATGTCGTTGTAGGCGGTGACGATGCCGATGTTGCGGGCGGGCGACGCGGTGAGCGTCAGCTTGTCCGGGCCGCACGCGGCGACGGCGTGGGCGAGGTTGGCGCATCCGAGGTCGACGCGGCCGGGACCGGCTGCGGGCCCCGCGGCGGCGGCCGCACGGATGCGCTCGAGGTAGGCGGATCGGGTGGTGGCCGAGCGGGCGACGACCCGCCGGGTGACGGCGTCGACGACGGGGTGCAGCGGGACGGAAGCGGTCACGGTACGTCGATCTCCAGAGGGTGGGGGGCCTGGCGAACCGTTCGATAAGCACTCTATCGACTGACTTATGTACTCACAAGACGTTAGTGCGACTGCATCAGCGTTTCACCAGGTGGAAGCCCTGTGGTTCACTGGACGAATGCGAGGACGCACCCCGACCAGCGCGCCCGCCACGGCGGGCGAGATCTTCCGGCTGGTCCGGGACGGCGTGGCCGGGACCCGGACCGAGATCGGTCGCGAGACCGGCCTGTCCCGGACCGCGGTCGCCGCACGCGTCGACCGGCTGCTCGCCGACGGCCTGGTCACCGAGGTGGTCGGCGCCGCCGCGACCGGCGGGCGCCCCGCCGCGCGCCTGGAGTTCAACGCCGCCGGCGGCACCGTGCTGGCGCTGTCGGTCGGGGTCAGCCGGTCCAAGGCTGCCGTGTGCGACCTGTCCGGCACCGTGCTCGCCGAGGAGGTCGTGGACATCCCCGCCTCCGCCGGTCCGGAGCACCTGCTCTCCGAGGCGGTCATCCGGCTGGAGAAGCTGCTGCTCACCGCCGGTGTGGACGACGCGACGATCCGCGGCATCGGGTTGTCGATCCCGGGCACCGTGGACGGCGAGCGGGGCTGGTCGGTGGGTGTCCCCGCGCTGCCCGGCTGGGAGCGGATCGCGCTGCCGCCGCTGCTCACCGCGCGCTTCCCGGCCCCGGTGCTGGTCGACAACGACGTGAACGTCATGGCCCTGGCCGAGCACGACGCGCATCCCGACGTCGACGACCTGTTGATGGTCAAGATCGGGTCCGGGGTCGGTGCCGGGCTCGTCTGCGGCGGGGTGCTGCAGCGCGGCGCCTGGGGCGCGGCGGGCGAGATCGGGCACACCCCGGTCCACGACGGGCCGGGCATCGGCTGCGGCTGCGGGAACATCGACTGCCTGGAGGTGCTGGCCTCGGGCCGCGCCCTGGTGCGCGACCTCGCCGAGTGCGGGCAGCCGGTCACCGCGATCGCCGACGTCGTCGCGCTGGTCAAGCAGGGCGACCCGGACGCGGTGCGGCTGGTGCGCATCGCCGGGCGCCGGCTCGGCGAGGTCCTCGCCGCAGCGGTGAACCTGGTCAACCCCGCGCTGGTCGCGATCGGCGGGGACCTGGTCGGGGCGTTCGACCCGCTCGTCGCGGGCGTGCGGGAGGCGATCTACCGGCGCTCGATGGCCGCGGCCACCCAGAACCTGCGCATCGAGCCGGGCCTGCTCAGCGGGCGCTCCGGCGTGATGGGCTGCGCGATCCTGGTGCTCGACGAGGTGCTCTCCCCCGGCTCCGTCGACGCCGCCCTGTCGGCCTGAGCCGCTCAGCGGTGCGGCACGCGCAGCAGGTCGAACCGCATCGCGCGGGCCAGCGTGAACCCCATCGCTTCGTAGAGCCGGATCGCGCCGTGGTTGTCGGCGGCCGTGTGCAGCACGGGGCGCTCGCCGCGGGCGACGATCCCGGCTGCGACGGCGTCGACCAGGCGGCGGGCCAGACCGCGGCCCCGGTACTGCGGGTCGGTGCAGACCGCGCTGATCTCGGTCGCCCCGGCGGCACCCTCGCCGCCGAGGCGCATCCGCTCCCCCGCCATCGCGACCAGCCGGCCGTCGTGGCGGACGCCGAGGTAGCGGCCCAGCTCGGCGGTGCGCGCAAGCCACGGCCCCGGTCGGGTGCGCGCGGTGAGATCCGCCATCTCCGGCCGGTCCGCCGGGCCCAGCTCGACGACGTCGTCGGCGGCCGCGCCCGGCACCGCGGAGCCGTCCATCTGCACCCCGGGGATCGCACGGAGCAGCTCCCAGTCCGCCGGGACCCGGGGTGGCCCGTCGGCGGAGCGCACGACGACCACCTCCCCGCCCGGCCCGCACAGCGCCGCGAGGTCGGCCCAGTCACCGGCGCTGCCGTGGCCGTCCCGGTCGAGCGGGAGCGCCCCGAACGGCGACACCTCCGGGTCGAAGCGCACCGCGCCACCGCGGGTCGCGCCGAAGGCGCCGAGCCGCCCGCGCAGGGTGGAGGTCACCGGGTCGTTCAGGACGGACTCGAGGCGATCGGACACGTCGGGCACGGAGGTCATCGTGCCCCGGCTCCCCGGCCCCGCGGCGCGGGGGTCGGCTACCGTGCCCGCGCCCCGGACCGGCCACCGAGTCCGCCACAGGGTCCGCCACAAAGTCCGCCACCGAGCCCGCCAGCGATCACGCACCAGTACGACCGGAGCTGCCATGTCCATCGTCTCCGACGCCTTCACCACCCGTCACGGGGCCGCCCCGACCGGGGTCTGGTTCGCCCCCGGGCGGGTCAACCTGATCGGCGAGCACACCGACTACAACGACGGCTTCGTGCTGCCCTTCGCGCTGCCGCACCGGGCCGTCGTCGCCGCCGCGCCCGCGACCGGTGGCCGCAGCCGCGTCCGGTCGGTGCAGGAGCCCGGCGGAGCGGTGGAGTTCTCCGCGGCATCGGTGGTGCCGGGCCAGGTCCCGGGGTGGGCCGCCTACGTGGCCGGGACCTGCTGGGCGTTCCGCGAGGCCGGGTACCCGGTGGGCGAGGTCGAGCTGGAGCTGGACTCCGACGTGCCGGTCGGGGCCGGGCTGTCGTCGTCGGCCGCGGTGGAGTGCGCGGTCGGCGTCGCGCTCGCCGGACTCGCCGGGATCGACGTCGACCCCACGACGCTGGCCCGGATCGCGCGGTGCGCGGAGAACGAGTTCGTCGGCGCCCCCACCGGCGGGATGGACCAGATGGCCTCGATGCACGGCCGCGCAGGTCGGCTGGTGTTCCTCGACACCCGCGACGACACCGTCGAGCTCGTACCCTTCGACCTGCCGGCGCACGGCCTGGAGCTGCTGGTCGTCGACACCCGTGCGCCGCACGCACACGCCTCGGGCGAGTACGGCGCCCGGCGTGCCGACTGCGAGGCCGCGGCCGCGGCGCTCGGCGTCGCGGCCCTGCGCGACGCGGGCCCGGACGACCTGTCCCGCATCGCCGACGAGCGGATCCGCCGCCGGGCCCGGCACATCGTGACCGAGAACGACCGGGTCGTCGAGACCGTGCGCCTGCTCACCGGCGGCGCGGACCCGCGGGCGATCGGGCCGCTGCTCGATGCCTCGCACGCCTCGATGCGCGACGACTTCGAGATCACCGTCCCGCACGTCGACGTGGCGGTGGAGGCGGCCCGCGCCGGCGGCGCGACCGGCGCCCGGATGACCGGCGGCGGTTTCGGCGGCTGCGTGATCGCGCTGGTCGAGGCCGACGCCGCGGCCGCGGTCGCGGCGTCGGTGCGCGAGGCCTACGCACAGCGCGGCTGGACCGAGCCGGTCGTGTTCACCGGAACGCCGTCGGACGGGGCCGGCCGGCTGGCCTGACCGCACACCCCTTCCGCCTTTCGCGGGCGGAACGGAATCGGTACAGTACGGAAGTGCCCGTCATGCGGGCCCTGGCACCGCTCGACCCGCACCCGTTCGCTTACCGAGGAGACGGCTCGTGCCGCACCCCCTTCCCGTCATGGCCCCCGCCGACGTCGTCGTGTTCGGCGGCACCGGCGATCTCGCGATGCGCAAGCTGCTGCCCGCGCTCTACCTCCGCGACCGCGACGGCCAGCTCGCCGACGACACCCGCATCGTCGCCGTGTCCCGCTCCGGGCTCGACGACCCCGGCTACCGCGACAAGGTCGACTCCGAGCTGCGGCGCACCGCCCCGCGCTGGGCCGGCCCCGACGCCTGCGCCGACGACGCGCAGCACCGCCGCTTCCTGGACCGACTGCACCACGTGACCCTCGACGTCGCCGACGACGACTGGTCGCTGCTGTCGGACCTGATCGGGGCGCCCTCGCCGGGCCGCACCCGGGTGCTCTACCTCGCCTCCGCCCCGCAGCTGTTCGGCCGGATCTGCGTCGGCAGCGCGGCCGCCGGCATCGTCGACGAGCACACCCGCGTCGTGCTGGAGAAGCCGCTGGGCACCGACCTGGCGTCGGCGCAGGCGATCAACGACGAGGTCGGCTCGGTGTTCTCCGAGGAGCAGATCTACCGGATCGACCACTACCTCGGTAAGGAGACGGTGCAGAACCTGCTGGTCCTGCGCTTCGGCAACTCCCTGTTCGAGCCGCTCTGGAACGCCTCGCAGATCGACCACGTGCAGATCACCGTCGCCGAGTCGATCGGCGTCGGGAACCGCGCGGACTACTACGACGGTTCCGGCGCGCTGCGCGACATGGTGCAGAACCACCTGCTGCAGCTGCTGTGCCTGGTCGCGATGGAGCCGCCTGCCAAGATCGACGGCGAGGGCGTGCGCGACGAGAAGCTGAAGGTCCTGCAGTCGCTGCGGCCGCTCGACGGTCCGGACGTGGTGCGCGACACCGTGCGCGGGCAGTACGTCGAGGGGCTCGTCGACGGCACCGCGGTGCCCGGCTACGCCACCGAGCTGGCCGAGTCCCGCGCCGGGACCCCGCGGGAGCGGGAGCGCTCCTCCACCGAGACCTTCGTGGCGCTGCGCGCCGAGGTCGCCAACTGGCGCTGGGCCGGGGTGCCGTTCTACCTGCGCACCGGCAAGCGGCTCGCGACCCACGCGTCGGAGATCGTGGTGCAGTTCAAGCCGGTCCGGCACTCGATCTTCCCCGCGTTCGGCGAGGAGATCCCGGCCAACCGGCTCGTCCTGCGGCTGCAGCCCGACGAGGGGGTGCGGCTGCACATGACGGCCAAGCAGCCCGGCCCCGGCGGGATCCGCCCGATCCCGGCGCCGCTGGACCTGAGCTTCGCCCGCACCTTCGGCGACCGGCTGCCCGACGCCTACGAGCGGCTGCTCATGGACGTGCTGCGCGGCAACCCGACCCTGTTCATGCGCCGCGACGAGATCGAGGCCGCGTGGCGGTGGGCCGAGCCGATCCTGCGGACCTGGGAGGCGACCGACCAGCGGCCGCGCCCCTACAGCGCGGGCAGCCACGGCCCGGCCTCGGCCACCGCGCTGATCGAGCGCGACGGCCGGGCCTGGCACGAGGACTACTGAGCCGGGCTCAGCCGCCGATCCGCTGCACGGCGAACGTCGTGGCGGCGGTCCGGTCGCTCGCGTAGCGGTAGTGCCCCGCGCCGGTCGCCCCGCGCTGGCAGAAGTTGTCTGTGGCGTTGCAGTAGGAGCGGATCGAGGACGCGTAGGCCGACAGCGCGCCGCGCGAGCGGGCGAACACGCCGTTGCGGGCCGCGGAGTAGCTGCCGGTGTTGTAGCTCTCGCGGCCGTTGAACGTCGGGTCGCCGAAGAGCAGCACGGCCGGGATGCGGTCGGCGCCGGGTACGCCGCCCGCGGCCAGGGTGTCCCCGATGACCTGGGCGCCCTGCGAGTAGCCGATCAGGACGAACCGGGTGGACGGACACTGTGCGGAGGTCGCCGCCAGCCTGCTGCGCAGCGCGGACACCCCCTGGCGCACGCTGCTCGCGTAGTTGCCGAGCGAGGCCGGGTAGACCAGGTCGTGGGTCCGGACGGTCTGCGCGGACCGTGACTGGATCGACGACGCCTGCGGGCCCGCGATGCTGCCGCCGCCCTGGGCCTCGGTGCTGCCGCGTACGGCGATCGTCTCGATCTGCGGGCACCCGGTCGGCGGGGCGGGTGCCGCGCCCGCCGTGGGGGCGGCGACGACGCTCGCCAGCACGATGCCGACCGCGGCCGCGATCCCGGTGACGACGGTCCTGATCTGCACGGCTGCTTCCTCCCACCGCCCGACGCCGACCCTCCGATCGGGTGCGTCCAGTGGGCCACGTGCGCGTTCGATCGATGATCGTCGCGCGCCCGGATGCCACCGTCGGGCGGCGAACGGACGACGAGCGGTCGCCGCGTCGTCAGCTCCGGCAGCGGTCCGCGCTGTAGAGGTGCGAGTCCGGGAAGTGCCGGGCCGCGAGCGCCTCGCCGACGATGATCACGGCGGTGCGCTGGATGCCTGCCTCGTCGACGGCCTTGGGCATCTGCTCCAGGGTCCCCCGCAGCACGATCTCGTGTGCGCGCGACGCGTGCGCCACCACCGCGGCCGGGCAGTCGCCGCCGTAGGACGGGGCGAGCGCGTCGACGACCTCGGCGATGCGGTGCACGGCCAGGTGCAGCACGACGGTGCCGCCGGCGTTGCCCAGCTTGTCGAGACCCTCGTTCTCCGGCATCGGGGTCGCGCGCGCCGCGATCCGGGTGAGGGTGACCGTCTGGGCGACCGTGGGGACGGTGAGCTCGCGGCCCAGCGCCGCGGCCGCCGCCGCGTAGGCGGGGACGCCGGGGCACACGTCGTAGGGCACGCCGGCCGCCTCCAGCCGGCGCATCTGCTCGGCCATCGCGGAGAACACCGACGGGTCACCGGAGGCGAGCCGGGCGACGTCGAGCCCGTGCCGGTGCGCGCGCACCATCTCGTCCAGGATCTCGTCGAGCGTCATCAGCGCCGTGTCGACGGTGCGGGCCCCGGGCGGGCAGATCTCCAGCATCTGCGGCGGCACCAGGCTGCCCGCGTAGAGGCAGACCGGGGAGGCCGCGATCAGGTCGCGGGCCCGCAGGGTCAGCAGGTCGACGGCACCGGGTCCGGCCCCGATGAAGTGCACCGTCACGGTTCGGTCCTCACGAGGGGTTCCTCCAGCTCCACAGGGTCACAGGCATGGCGGGGCGCCATCCGTGGAAGCCGCCGACGGGGACGGCGCGGGCGACCTGCACCCGCACGAGGTCCCCGCCGTGCGCGGCGTGGGCGGCGGCCAGGGCCGCCTCGGTCTGCACCGTGACCGCGTTGGCGACCAGGCGACCGCCCGGGCCCAGCGCGGCCAGGCAGGCGTCGAGGACGCCATCGCGGGTCAGCCCGCCGCCGACGAACACGACGTCGGGGCGTTCCAGCCCGGCCAGCACGTCCGGCGCGGGGCCGGTCACCACCCGCAGGCCGGGGACGCCGAGGGCCGCGGCGTTGGCGGCGACCCGGTCGGCGCGCTCGGGACGGCTCTCGACGGCGATCGCGCGGCACCGCGGGTGCGCCCGCATCCACTCGATGCCGATCGAGCCGGACCCGGCGCCGACGTCCCACAGCAGCTCCCCCGCGCGGGGCGCGAGGTGGGCGAGGGTGACGGCGCGGACCTCGCGCTTGGTGAGCTGTCCGTCGTGGTCGTAGGCGTCGTCGGGGAGGCCGGGCGTCTCCCCCGGCGGGACCAGCCCGGCGTCGGGCACGCACTCGAGGGCGACGACGTTCAACGCGTCCGCCTCGCCCCGCCAGGCCGCGGCGGTGGCGGACACCCGGCGCTCGTCGGGCGCGCCGAGCCGTTCCAGGACCGTCATCCGCGACCCACCCCACCCGGCGCCGGCGAGCAGCCCGGCGATCTCGGTGGGCGACCCGGCTCCGGCCGAGAGCACGACCAGGCGGGCGCCCGGGGCCAGCGCCCGGCGCAGCGCGTCGAGCGGGCGGCCGACGACGCTGAGCACCGCGACGTGCTCCGAGCCCCAGCCCAGGCGGGCGCACGCCAGCGCCACCGACGACGGGTGGGTCAGCACTCGCAGCCGGTCCGGCCCGGCGACGCGGGCGAGCGTGGCGCCGATCCCGAAGAACATCGGGTCGCCGGAGGCGAGCACCGCGACGCGGCGGCCGGACAGCTCGTCGAGGATCCCGGGCAGCGCCGGGACCAGCGGCGACGGCCACGCCCGCCGCTCCCCGGCGACGTCGGCGGGCAGCAGGTCTAGCTGGCGGGGCCCGCCGAGCAGCATCTCGGCGTCGCGCAGGGCGTCGCGGTGGGTCTCCGGCAGCCCGGCCCACCCGTCGGCACCGACCCCGACGACGGTGAGCGGGTCACCCACCGGTCTTGTCCGTGACCCCGGCGGCGTCGAAGGTGGCGACGTCGGCCATCGCCCGCGCCGCGCCCTGCAGCACCGGCAGCGCGAGCAGCGCGCCGGTGCCCTCGCCGAGGCGCATGTCGAGCTCCAGCAGCGGCGCCAGGCCGAGATGGTCCAGGGCGAGCGCACCGCCCGGCTCGGCGGAGCGGTGCCCGCCCAGGCAGTAGCCGGTGACCTCCGGGGCGAACGCGGCGGCGACGAGCGCGGCGGAGCCGGCGATGATGCCGTCGAGCACCACGGGGGTGCGCAGCGCGGCGGCGCCCAGGACGAACCCGGCCAGTCCCGCGTGCTCCAGCCCGCCGACGGCGGCCAGCACCCCGAGCGGGTCGGCCGGATCGGGCCGGTGCCGCTCCAGGGCACGACGTACGACGTCGGTCTTGCGGGCCAGGGTCTCGTCGTCGACGCCGGTGCCGCGCCCGGTCGCGACGGCCGGGTCGGCCCCGGTGAAGGCACACACCAGCGCGGCCGCGGCGGTGGTGTTGGCGATGCCCATGTCCCCGGTGAGCAGGCAGCGGTTCCCGGCGGCGACCAGGTCTCGGGCGACCTCGATGCCGTGCTCCAGTGCCGCGCGGGCCTGCTCGCGGGTCATCGCGGGCCCGGCGGTCATGTCCGCGGTGCCGGACGCGACCTTGCGCGGGAGCAGCCCCGGGACGGCATCCAGCTCGGCGGCCACCCCGACGTCGACGACGAGCACCTCCGCCCCGAGCTGACGGGCGAACGCGTTCACCACGGCACCGCCCGCGGTGAAGTTCGCGACCATCTGCGCGGTGACCTCCTGCGGCCACGGGGTGACACCCTGGGCGTGGACGCCGTGGTCGCCGGCGAAGATCGCGACCGCGGCCGGGGACGGCACCGGCGGCACCTCGGCGCCGGCGATTCCGGCCAGCGCGACGGCGACGTCCTCCACCCGGCCGAGCGCGCCACGCGGCTTGGTCATGCGGTCGAGCCGGTCGCGGGCCGCGGCCCGGGCGGCGTCGTCGACCGGTGCGACGGCCTCCACGGTGGACTCCAGCAGCGCGGTGGGTGCGGCGCCGGGCAGCCCGCGGGCACCCCAGGTGTCCTGGTGCACCGCCCAGTCCAGCGGGCGGCGCCGGGCCCAGCCGTGCTGCTCCAGCTCGGGCCGGTCGGGGAAGGCGTCCACGTGGCCGACGCACAGGTAGGCGACGACCTCGACGTGTGCGGGCAGCCCGAGCAGCGCGCCGAGCTCGGTGAGCCCCTCGTCACCGAAGAACGACACCCAGCCGACGCCGAGGCCCTCGGCCCGGGCGGCCAGCCACAGGTTCTGCACCGCGAGCGCGGCGGAGTAGGGGCCCATCTCGGGCCGTTCGTGCCGGCCGAGGGTGTGGCGACCGCCGCGGGTGGCGTCGGCGGTCACGACGACGTTCAGCGGGGTCTCCCGGATCGCCTCCACCCGGATCGCGCGCAGCGCCTCGGCGCGGGCGGCGGGCAGCGACGCGGCGTAGCGGTCGCGCTGGGCGGAGACCAGGGCGTGCACGCGCTCGCGGACGGCCGCGTCGCGGACCAGCACGAAGTCCCAGGGCTGGGAGAACCCGACGCTCGGAGCGGCGTGCGCGGCCGCCAGGACGCGGGTGAGGACGTCGTCGTCGACCGGATCGGGCCGGAAGCCGGTACGGACGTCACGGCGGGAGTGCAGGACGTCGTAGAAGTCCGTCACGTCGGCATTCCTCCTGCGGTACACGGCACGGCGACGGATGAGACGACCACACGTCCGTCGAGGTGGTCAACTGTCCCGTCGGGTCGGTCGGGCACCTCACATGCGGGGTGGAGCATGCTCGACGACCGTGCTCTGCCCCTGCGGTACCGGCCGCCCCGAGGACACCTGCTGCGCCCCCGTGCTCGCCGGGCGCCCCGCCGCCACGGCGGAGGCCCTGATGCGCAGCCGCTACACCGCCTTCGTGCGGGGCGACCGCGCGTACCTGCTGGCGTCGTGGCACCCGTCGACGCGACCGCGGCGGCTGCGGCTGGAGCCGGGGTCGGTGTGGACGGGGCTGGAGATCGTCGCGCGTTCGGGCGGGACGATGTTCGAGACCGAGGGGACCGTCGAGTTCCGGGCCCACCGGACGGACGGGGTGCTGGCCGAGCGCAGCCGGTTCGTCCGGGAGGACGGGCGGTGGTTCTACGTCGACGGGGACGTCGGGTAGGCGCCGCCTCATCAGGGCCGCCTCATCAGAACTGGGGACTCCGTGCAACGCGCCGGACGCGACCGTCGACATGCCGTCCGAACGGACCAGTCGGGAACGGCCGGACAGCGGAGATCGGGAGACCATGAACGTGCAGCAGTGGGAGTCCATGTCGGAGCAGGACCGCCACGAGTGGGCCCGCTTCCGGGAGTGGCAGCACGCCCAGTCCCAGGTCACCCAGACCCCGGTCCCGCTGCCACGGGCTCCCTGGGCCGCTGCCGCGACGCCGGGCCATGTCCAGCTCGGGTCCCGGACCTCCCGCCGTCTCCTGGCGGCCGCCGCGGTCGCGGTCGTCCTGGCCCTCGCGACGGGGCTGCTGCTCGCCCTGGCGGACGCCTCGACCCGGAGCATCACCGGAGCCATGACGGTCGTGAACGGCACGAGTTCGCTCTACTCGAGCTCGTCCTACGGTTCCTGCCGCCTGTCGAGCGGCTACGACGACATCGTCGCCGGGACGGCGGTGACCGTCCGGGACTCCGCCGGCAGGATCGCCGGCGTCGGTGCGCTCGACAGCGGGACGGGCAGCAGCTACGGCTGCACCTTCTCCTTCGTCGTCGACGACGTACCGGCTTCGGACTTCTACACCGTGGAGGTCGGCCATCGCGGTGAGGTGACGTTCACCGACGCCGCCGTCCGGAACGGGGACATCCAGCTCTCCCTGGGATGATCCCTGGCCATCGAACGCCTCGGGCCCGACCCACCGTAGGCGCCCGACCCACCGTGAGCGGCCGGGCGTCGTCGCGGCTAGCGTGCCGGGACGTGGACCACTCCCCGTTCGGCGACGACCCCACCGGCGGACCACTGGACGGCGTGCTGGTGGCCGACTTCTCCCGCGTGCTCGCCGGGCCCTACGCCACGATGATGCTGGCCGACCTCGGCGCGACGGTGATCAAGGTCGAGGGCCCGGGCGGCGACGACACACGCACCTGGAAGCCCCCGGTGGTCAGCGACCCCGAGCAGGGCGAGATCTCCACCTACTACCTGTCCATCAACCGGAACAAGCGGTCGGTCGTGCTCGACCTGACCGACCCGGGCGACCTCGCGGCGGCACGGGAGCTGGCGCGGCGGGCCGACGTCGTCGTCGAGAACTTCCGGCCGGGCGGTGCGGCGCGGTTCGGGCTGGACCACGACAGCGTCGCCCGCGACAACCCCGGGGTCGTGTACTGCTCGATCACCGGGTTCGGGGCCCACGGCGGCGCCCACCTGGCCGGCTACGACCTGCTGGTCCAGGCGGTGTCCGGGCTGATGAGCCTGACCGGCGACGCCGACGGTCCCCCGTTCCGCGCGGGGGTCGCGGTCTTCGACGTCCTGACCGGGCTGCACGCGGCACTCGCGGTCAGCGCGGCGCTGCGGCACCGCGAGCGGACCGGGCAGGGCCAGCTGCTGGAGACCAACCTGCTGTCGGTCGCGATGTCCACCCTGGTCAACCAGAGCGAGGCCTACGTCGCCGCCGGCGCGGTCGGCCGCCGGATGGGCAACGCCCACCCCAGCGTGTTCCCCTACCAGCCGATGCCCACCGCGGACGGCGACCTCATCGTCATCGCCGGCAACGACGGCCAGTTCCGCAAGCTCGCGACCGTCCTCGGCGACCCGGCCATGGCGCAGGACCCGCGCTTCGCGACCATGTCCGACCGGATCGGCCACCGCGAAGAGATCGAGCAGCGGCTGCGCGCCCGCCTCGCCACCCGCACCGCCCAGGAGTGGTACGACGCGATCACCGCCGCCGGCGTGCCCTGCGGCCCGATCAACACCGTCGACGGCGGTGTCGCCCTCGCCGAGGAGCTCGGGCTCGACCCGGTCGTCCGGGCCGACGACGCCGCCGCGATCCCGACCGTCCGCAACCCGGTCGGCTGGTCGGCCACCCCGCCGTCCTACCGCCGCTCTCCCCCGCCACTCGGGGCCGACTCCGCCGAGGTCCGGGCCTGGCTCGACCGCGACGGATGACCCCGCTATCGGATAGTGTCAGTATCCATAGCCCGCCGCACGAGGGAGTGGACCGATGGCGCCCTACACCCGCACGACCAACCAGCCGACCGAGGACCAGGTCGTCGTGTTCCTGATCGGGATGCGCTTCAACCGGCCCTGGAAGGTCCGGGCCTGACTCCCGGTCGTGACCGCGATGGCCGGGATGCTGCGCGAGCTGGAACGGGAGCCCGCCCACGGGCTGCTCGGGACCCGCTCGGGGATCGGCCCCGGCGGTCCGCTGCTCGTCCAGTACTGGCGCGACCGCGAGTCCCTCTACGCCTACGCGAGCGACACCACGGCGACGCACCGGCCGGCCTGGGCCGCGTTCAACCGGCGGGCCCGCCGCTACCCCGGGGCCGTCGGCATCTGGCACGAGACCTTCGTCGCCGGGGAGTTCGAGACCGTCTACGGGGACATGCCGGCATCGGGGCTGGCGAAGGCGCTGGGGGTCCGGGAGGTCGACGCCGCGACCGACGACGGACGCCGCAGGCTGGACGCCTCCCGGCACGCCACCTGACCCTCCTGTTGCGGCCCGCAACACCCCGCCGGAGGATCGGCGGATGAGTTCGGGGGCAGGGACGGCGAAGCGGCCGTCGCAGTGGGCGATCTGGTTCTTCGGGGCACTCGGCGGGATCCTGTGGGGGTACGACACGGGCGTCATCTCCGGGGCGATCCTGTTCATCCCCGACGACATCCCGCTGTCCTCACTGGAGCAGGGCACCGTGGTGTCCGGGCTGCTCGTCGGCGCGATGCTCGGGGCGGGTGTCTCCGGCAAGCTCGCCGACACCCTCGGCCGGCGGCCACTGATCCTGCTCGGCGGCATCGTGTTCGTCGTCGGCACGCTCGGCGCGGCCCTCGGGGTGAACGTCGCGATGCTCGTCGGGTTCCGGTTCGTGATGGGCGTCGGCGTCGGGATCGTGTCGGTGGTCGTGCCGATGTACCTGTCCGAGCTGGCCCCGGCCCGGATCCGCGGGCGGCTCACCTCGCTCATGCAGCTGCTGGTGACCGTCGGGATCTTCCTCGCCTACGTGGTCGACTACGCCTTCGCCGACGCCCGGGACTGGCGCTGGATGATCGGGCTCGGCGTGATCCCCGCGGTCGTCCTCGCGATCGGCATCTACACCCAGCCGGAGAGCCCCCGCTGGCTGGTCGCACACGGACCCGGCAGTGACGAGGACGGTGTCACCACGGCCCGGGCCGTCCTGGAGCGGCTGCGCGGCACCCCGGAGGCGGCCGAGGCCGAGCTGTCGGAGATCCGGGAGAGCGTGCGCGTCGAGCGCGAGCACACCGAGAAGGTCGCGATCGGCACGCTGTTCTCCCCGCGGCTGCGGCGGCTGACCCTGATCGGGATGCTCCTGGTGTTCTTCCAGAACTTCGTCGGCATCAACACGATCATCTACTACGCGCCGACCCTGCTCACCGACGTCGGGTACGGGGCGACCGACGCGATCGGCGCCAACGTCGCCATCGGCGCGGTGAACATGCTGATGACGCTGCCCGGGATGTGGCTGATCGACCGCGCCGGGCGACGCCCGCTGCTGCGGTGGGGCGCGGTCGGCATGTGCCTGGCGATGATCGTCCTGGCGGTCACGAACCTGGTCGGCCTGGAGCAGGGACCGCTGCTGCTCGGCCTGACGCTGGCCGGGATCGTCGTCTACATCGCCTCGTTCTCGATCTCCTGGGGCCCGGTGCAGTGGGTGCTGCTGCCTGAGCTGTTCCCGCTGCGGGTCCGCGCCGGCGCGGTCGCGTTCTGCGTGACGTTCAACTGGCTGTTCAACATGACCGTCGCGCTGCTGTTCCCGTCGCTGCTCGAGGCGTTCGGGGCGGGCTGGAACTTCCTGTTCTTCGCGGTGACGACGGCCGCCGCCTACCTGTACGCGACGAGGCTCCTACCGGAGACCAAGGGCCGCAGCCTCGAGGAGATCGAGAAGGACCTGGCGGGCCCGGTCACCGCATGACCGGCGGGACGTGCGCGGTGACCTCCGGGGCGTCGTACCGGTACCGCTCGACGGCGACCGCGCACAGCTGACCGCTGCAGCCCTGCGCGAAGCTCGACGTCCCGCGGTCGCGGGTCACGGCGTTCGGGTTGCCGTGCACGCAGAGGCCGTCGTCGCCGAACTCGGGACGGTCCGGGTCGGGGCGCGGGTCCCACCACGCCCCGGTCGGCAGCTGCAGCACGCCGGGCCGGATGTCGTCGGTGACCCGCGCCGCGGCCAGGCAGGCACCGCGGTCGTTGTGGATGCGGACGACGTCGCCGTCGCCGATCCCGAGCCGGGCGGCGTCGTCGGGGTGGATGCGCACGACCTCGCGCCCGGAGCGTTTCGCCCCGGCCGAGTGGGCGCCGAAGTCGAGCTGGGAGTGCAGCCGGGTCGCCGGCTGGTTGGAGACCAGCCAGAACGGGTGCCGGTCGTCGGGGACCTCGGTCGGCTCGATCCACGCGGGGTGGCCGGGGTGGTCGGGCAGCCCGAGCGCGGCGATCGGGCCGGACCCGAGCTGGACGCGGCCGGACGCCGTCGGCAACGGGTGCCGGGCGGGGTCGGCGCGGAAGCGGCCGAGCATCCCGCCGTCGTCGGGACGCCGGGGCAGCTCCAGCTCGCCGCGCTCCCAGAACTCCTCGAACGACGGCGCGTCGAGTCCCCGGTCGGCCAGGCCCTTGCGGGTGCGGTCGTACATGTGGACCAGCCACTCGTGCGACGTCCGGCCCTCGGTGAAGGCCTCGCCGTGCCCGAGCCGCGCGGCCAGGTCGGCGAGCACGTCGTAGTCGTCGCGGGCCTCGCCGTGCCGGGGCACGAGCTGCTTCATCGCGACGACGAGCGGGTCGGAGCTGGTGGCGCCGATGTCGTCTCGTTCCAGGGTCGTCGTCGACGGCAGCACGACGTCGGCGTGCCGCGCCGTCGCCGTCCACATCGGGTCGTGCACGACGAACGTGTCGAGCTCGGCGACCGCGCGCCGCAGCCGACGCAGGTCCTGGTGGTGGTGGAACGGGTTGCCCCCGGCCCACCACGCCATCCGCACGTGCGGGTAGGTGTCGTCGACGCCCCGGTATGAGTAGGTCTCCCCCGGGTGCAGCAGCATGTCCGCGACCCGTGCGACCGGGATGAACGAGGTCACCGGGTTCGGCGCCCGGGAGAACGTGGGCACCGGCACCGCGTTGCGCGGGCGCCCGTAGTGCCCGAGCGACCCGAGGCCGTAGTTGAAGCCGCCGCCGGACAGGCCGATCTGGCCGAGCACCGCGGCGAGGGCCGTCCCGCCCCACACCGGCTGCTCGCCGTGCTCGGCACGCTGCAGCGACTGCGCGACGGTGACCAGGGTGCGGCCGTGCGCCATCCGCCAGGCCAGCTCCCGGATCGTCGCGGCCGGGATGCCGGTGATGTCCTCGGCCCACCCCGCGTCGCGCGCCGGGGCGGCGAACAGGTACTCGCGCAGCCGGTCCCAGCCGTCGCAGTGCGAGGCGAGGAAGTCGGTGTCGGCCCGCCCCGCCTCGACGATCGTGTGCATGAGCGCCAGCATCAGGGCGACGTCGGTGCCTGGCCGGATCGGCAGCCAGGTGGCGTCGAGGGCCTCGGGCAGGTCCGGGCGCAGCGGGCTGACCAGCACGAACACCGCGCCCCGTTCACGCGCGGCGCGCATCGCCCCGCGCTCGACGTGCCGGCTGACCCCGCCCGCGGCGATCGCGGAGTTCTTCAGCGCCATCCCGCCGAACGCGACGACGGTGTCGGTGTGCGCCGCGACCTGGTCCCAGGTCACCGCGTAGCGGGTCACCGCGTCGAAGGTGCCCAGCACGTGCGGCAGGACCACCTCGGCGGCACCGCCGGAGTAGGTGTTGACCGAGCGGGTGTAGCCCCCGGTCAGCGCCAGGAACCGGTGCAGCTGGCTCTGCGCGTGGTGGAACCGCCCGGCCGACGCCCAGCCGTAGGAGCCGCCGTAGACGGCCTCGTCGCCGTGGGTGGAACGGACCCGGTGGGTCTCCTCGGCGAGCCGGTCGAGCACGGCGTCCCAGGACACCGTGCGATAGCCGTCGCGCCCGCGGCCGGGGTCACGACCGGGGCCCCGGTCCCACCAGCCGCGGCGCACCGCCGGTGCGGCGACCCGGGCGGCGTGCCCGACGGCCGCGGGGACGTTGTCCAGCACCGGCGACGGGTCCGGGTCGCCGGGGTGCGGGCGGACCCGCAGCCTGCTGCCGTCCCAGCGGGCGTGGAACACGCCCCAGTGCGCGCTGTGGGTCCTCACGTTCTCGGTCACCACGGCCCACCGTAACCCGCACGAACCCGCATGCGGAGGCCTGCATACGGGAACGCCTGCCGCATGACGACGACCGCGGAACTGCTGACCGACCACGTCGGCCGGATCGACGAGCTCGTGCGCGAGGTGGTCGACGGCCTGTCCGAGGCCGACCTCGCCCGCCGCCCGGAGGGTGCGGACGGCCCCGGCAACCCGATCGGCTGGCTGGTGTGGCACCTGCTGCGGGTGCAGGACGACCACGTCGCCGAGGCCTTCGACGCCGAGCAGGTCTGGACCGGCGAGGGCTGGGCCGAGCGGTTCGGCCTCGACCTCGACCCCGCCGACACCGGGTTCGGGCACACCTCGGCGCAGGTCGACGCCGTGCGGACGACCGCCGACCTGCTGACCGGCTACGGCGCGGCGGTGCACGAACGCACCGTCGGGCACCTCGCGGGCCTCGCCGACGAGGACCTGTCGCGCGTCCTGCCGCCCACCTGGGGGGAGAACGTGACCCTCGGCGAACGCCTGGTCAGTGTGGTCGGCGACGACCTCCAGCACGCCGGTCAGGCGGCCTATCTGCGCGGGCTGCTGGGAGTGTGACCCCGCCCGCCACCTAGGCTGGCTCCGATGGCCACCGCACCCGCACGCGTCCCCGACCTGACCGCTCTCGCCCTGCTCCGCGACATCGCCTGCTCCGGGAGCATGGCCACAGCGGCCGAGGGGCTCGGGCTGACGGTGCAGGCCGCGTCGGCGCGGATCCGGGCCGCCGAACAGCAGGCCGGCGGGCCGGTGCTCGAACGCGGCCGGCGGGGGCGCCGGTCGAGCAGCCTCACCACCCGCGGCGTCCTGCTCGTGGAGTGGGCGGGCCCGCTGCTGGCCGCCGCGGCCGACCTGGACGTCGCGGTCGCGGCCCTGCGCGACGAGCCGGCCGGGGAGGACGCGGTCGTCCTGGCGGCGAACCCGGTGGTCGCGGAGTGTCTGCTGCAGGGCTGGCTGGTCGAGCTGCGCGACGGCCCGGGCGGGCGGGTCGTGCTGCGTGACACCGCGGACCCCGCCGCGGCGGTCCGGTCCGGTGACGCGGCCGTCGGTGTGGTGTCCACGCCCGGCCCCCTGGAGGACCTGCACGCGGCGACGGTGGCGTCGGACCCGCTGGTGCTCGTCGTCGCCCCCGGGCACCCGTGGTCCGCGGTCGACGGTGTCGACGCCACGGAGCTGGCGGGTACCCCGCTGCTCACCCGGCCGCCCGGTGCCGGAGCCCGGCCCGCGCTGGAGGCCGCGCTCGACGCCGCCGGTGCCGGTGAGCTCGCTGCGCCGCGTCGCGAGTACGCCGCGGACGCCGCCCTGCGTGCCGCCGTCCGCGCCGGCGCGGGCCCCGCGGTGCTGGGGCGTGCGGTGGTCGCCGCCGACGTCGCGGCCGGGTCCCTGGTCGTCGTCGACGTCCGCGGCCTCGACCTGACCCGGGAGTTCCGTGCCGTCTGGCGGGAGGGCACCTCCCCCCGCGGCACCGCCCGTGACCTGCTGCGCATCGCCACCGGCGGCCGCATCCGCTGACCCGGCCGCCGTCTCCCGGCGCGCTCAGCCGGCCACGGCGGTGAGCAGCGCGTGCCCGGCCAGCGCCGCCGCGACACCGACGACGGCACTGGCCGCCGCGTAGCCCACGGCGAGCGCGGTACGACCCCGTTCGAGCAGCGACAGCGTCTCCCAGCCGAAGGTGCTGTAGGTGGTGAACGCCCCGCAGAACCCGGTGCCGAGCAGCGCGGCGAACCCCGCCCCGGCCGACGGGGTCAGCGCCACCACCGCACCCAGCACGAACGACCCCACCACGTTGATCACCCAGGTGCCCCACGGGAACGCCGACGGCGTCCGCGCCTTCACCGCGGTGTCGACCAGGTAGCGCAGTGGCGCCCCGACGGCCGCACCGAGGGCGACGAGCAGCGCCGTCATGGGGCTCCGCCCCCGGCGAGCGCGCGGGTCAGGCTCGCGCCGAGCGCCGTCGCGGCGACGGCGAGCACCGGGGTGCCGACCATCAGCGCGAGCGACCCCGGTGACCCGAACGCCGGCGCGGCGACGTCGACGGCGTAGGTGGAGAACGTCGTGTACCCGCCGAGCACCCCGACCCCGAGGGCCGGTCGGACCAGCGGGTGGGCGGAGAACCGCCCGGTGACCAGCACCATCAGCATCCCCATGAGCAGGCAGCCGGTGACGTTGATGATCAGCGTCGTCCACGGTGCCGGCGGGCCGACGAGCCCGAGCAGCCAGCGCACCTCGGCGCCCACCACCCCGCCGGCGGCGACGGCCGTGAGCACCGCCGGCCGGCCGGGCGCGCTCACGACGCGGCCTCCGCCCGGGCGGCGCGGCGCGGCGTGGGGAGGCCGATCGCGGCCGCGACCAGGCAGGCCACCGCCCCCAGCGCGAGCCCGCCGCGACCACCCCACTGCTCGCTGACCCAGCCGGCGATCGGGCCGCCGATCGGGGTGGAGCCGAGGAAGGCCACCGACCACAGCGCCATCACCCGCCCCCGCATGTGCGGGGCCGAGGCCAGCTGCAGCGTCGAGTTGCCGCCCGCCATGAACGCGACGCTGGCCATCCCGACCAGCCCCATCGCGACCAGCGCGACCCACAGCGACGGCGCAATCGCGGCGAGCCCCATGACCAGGCCGAACAGCAGCGCGGTGCGCACCAGCATCGGCACCCCGGTGCGCCCGTTCCCGGCGACGACGAGCCCCCCGACGACCGCGCCGACACCCATCGCGCCGGTCAGCCAGCCGTAGGTGCTCGCGTCGCCGCCGAAGGTCTGCGAGGCCACCACCGGCAACACCACCGGGAACTCGTAGGCCAGGCAGCCGATCAACGCCATCATCACCAGCGGGACCCGCAGCTCGGGGTTGTCCCGCACGTGCGCGAGTCCCTCGCGCAGCTGCCCGGGCGCCCGCGGCGCCGGCGCGGTGGGCACGAGCGCGGAGGTGTCCAGGCGCAGCAGCGAGGTCACGACGGCGACGAAGCTGACCGCGTTGACCGCGAAGCAGATCCCGGTCCCGCCCGCGACGATGACCAGCCCGGCGACCGCGGGACCGACCGCGCGCGCGGCGTTGACCAGGACCGAGTTGAGGGTGACGGCGTTGCGGAGGTCGTCGGGGCCGACGAGCTCGTGCACGAAGGTCTGCCGGGCCGGGTTCTCGACGGCCTTGTTCAGCCCGAGCACCGCGGCCAGCACGTAGACGTGCCAGAGCGCGACGGTGCCGGTGAGGGTGAGCACGGCGAGCGCGGCGGCCTGCAGGCCCATCATCGTCTGCAGGCCGATCATCAGCCGTCGCCGGTCGAGCCGGTCCACCCACACCCCGGCGTAGGGCCCGAGGAGCAGCGTGGGCACGGTCTGGACGGCGACGACGGTACCGAGCACGGCCGCGGACCCGGTCAGCTCGTAGACCAGCCAGGACTGGGCGATCGACTGCATCCAGGTGCCGACCAGGGAGATCGACTGACCGCCGACCCAGAGCCGGTAGTTGTGGCCGGACAGCGACGCGAAGGTCCGGGCGAGCGCCCGCCGGGGTGCCTGGTCCGGGCCGGCGGTCACCGTGCGTCCCGCAGGGCCGCGGCGAGCGCGTCGAGCGCGGGCAGCGCGGCCCGCAGCCGTGCGGCGTGGTCGGGGGTCAGGGCGTCGACGTGTGTGCCGAGCAGACGGGTGCGTTCCTCGCGGCGTCGGCGGTGCTCGGCCGCGCCCGCCTCGGTGACCGCGACGCGCACGGCGCGGCCGTCGTCGGGGTCGGTGTCGCGGACGAGCAGCCCCGCGGCTTCCAGCTTGCCGGCCAGACGCGACAGCATCGTGGGGTTGACGCCCTCGACGGTGGCGAGCTCCCCCATCCCGATCGGGCCGCGGACGGCGACGGTGCCGAGCACCGACAGGGCGCTGCGGGTGAGGTCGGAGCCGCGGGTGGCCCGGTCCAGGCCCCGGGCGATCCGGGCCAGGTCCGTGCGCAGCCGCGCCAGCTCGTCGGGGTCGAGGCCGCTCATGCACACTCCATATGATTGCCTGTCGGCAAGCATATACCCGTGCAACGATCCGCGCCGCGGCGCGGACGCGTGGTGCGGCCCCGGTCAGGCCGAGGCGGCCCCGGCCTCCGACGCCCGGAGGCGGGAGGCGAGCCGCTGCAGGTCGTCCCGGAGGCGGAACAGCTCGTCCGTCGACATGCCGGTGGCCTTGATGACCTCGTCCTGTGCGGCGGCGGCCTGGTCCCGCAGCGCCTTGCCCTTCTCGGTGAGCGACACCTGCACGGTGCGCTCGTCGTCCGGGCGACGGGCGCGGGTGACCAGCCCGCGGCCCTCCAGCCGGGTCAGCATCGGCGACAACGTGCCGCTGTCGAGGAACATGCGCTCCCCGAGTTCCCGCTGGGGCACCGTCTCCTCGACCCACAGCACGAGCAGGACCGCGTACTGGCTGTAGGTCAGCCCGATGGCGTCGAGGATCGGGCGGTAGCACCCGGTCATCGCGCGGGACGCCGAGTGGAGCGCGAAACAGAGCTGCTCGTCGAGCGCCAGCGGCGCCACGGTTCCGGGCTCGGTCATTCCCACAGGGTATGCGTTCGGCGTCGGGAGTACATCCGAGCCCGCGGGATCCGGCGTGCCGCGACGGCCCGCCGGGGTGGCCGCGACGAGGAACGGGTCCGGGGTGCGACCACCCCCGAAGCGGTCGCACCCCGGACCCGGGGCCCACGGACCGGAAGGCTCCCCAGCGCCCGGTCCGTGCAGGAGTTCGTGTCGTGCGTTCGTGGCCCCAGGATTCCCCGGCCGTGCGCGGTTCAATCGCAAACAGGTCCGGTTCACCCGCACCGCCCAGTGCCGGCGCGCACCGTGGCCCGGTCGTCGGCACCGCGCTACGACAACGGGGTGACAGCGGGGTGACGGCGGACCGCTACGACGGTGGTACGGCGACCACCGGTGCCGGGAACGTCTGCACGGTCCGGGCGAGGATGCCCAGGGTCGCCCTGAGCGACGCCGCGGAGATCACCGGGAACAGGTCGGAGTCGCGGTACTGCGGGTGGATGTCGGACCAGTCGCACCACGAGACGACCCGGGTGCCGCCGCCATCGGCCTGGTCGACCGGCTCCAGCCGGTAGCCGTACACGTGGCCGACCGGCGGGCGCATGACGCCGACGATGGTCCAGGAGATCTCGCGGTCCGGCACGTAGCTCGCGATGTGCACGGTGACGTCGTAGCGCCCCATCGGACGGTCGCCGAGCGACTCGCGGTCCATGTGCACGACGAAGGTGTCCCCGGCCGCCGAGACCGGTTCGCCCTCGGCCGACATCAGCATGCCGGAGCTGTCGATGGCCACGTGCCCACGCGGGTCACGGAGCACGGCGAAGATCTCGGCCGGGCTCGCGTCGACGATGCGGGAGGTCTCGATCCGCTGGTCGCTCATGGAACCGATCATGCCCCGTCCCGGCCGGTACGGCCCGGGACGGAGCACGACGGTCGCGGGCTCAGGCGGCGGGACCGACCGGGAAGCGCAGGACGGCGCCGACACCGTCGGTGAGCGAGACCTCGTCGTCCGGGTGGACCAGCACGACGGCAGCATCGGTCGCGGCGGCCGCCCGGACGAGCACGTTCGCGGCCGGGCCGGACAGCACCGGGGTGTCACCGACGAGCTCGTCGGCCTTCTCCCCCACTGCCGCCGGGTCGGTCCCGGCGACCAGCTCGGTCCCGGGCACCGCGGACGGGTCGACCAGCAGCGTCTCGACGGCGTGCGCACGGGTGGCCCCGACGACGTCGCCGAGCCCGGTGACGGCGAGCCCGTCGTCGCGGCCGGAGGCGGTCGCGAAGCCGGCGACGGCCTCGCCGCGGCGGGCCTCGCGGACCTCGTCGGCCGCGGCGCGGACGGTGTCGTCGACCTGCTCGGGCGCCGTGCCGCCGGTGTTCTCGATCTCGGCCATGATCCCGGCCGAGGCCGGCGGGAGCTCGTCGCGCAGGCGGGCCCGGGACTCCGCGTCCCCGGCGACGACGAGCAGGTCCGCGTTGCCGCCGCGGACGACCTTGTCGACCCGCTCGGCGACGGCCCGGGCGTTGCGCTTCCAGGTCTCCTCGACCCGGGCGTCCGCGGAGCCCTCGCCGGGGCCTGCGACGTTCGCCTTGTGGACCGGGCCGCCGGAGTCGGTCGACACCTCCTCGACGGTGCCGTCGACGCCGCGGATCCGACCGCCGGTCCGGTCGAGCGCGACGACGACGGTCGCCACGTCCTCCCCCACCGCGCCGAGCACGCCCAGCAGGTCCGGGACCGCACCCCAGGTCGCGGTCCCGCGCTCGGGCGGGACCTCGGTGTGCCGGTCGAGCAGCACCCGCGTCGCGTCGGCGACCAGTACCCGCCCGGCCGTGCCGTCGGGGGCGTCGGCGGCGGTCACGGCCTCGTCGAGGACGGCGAGCGCCGAGGAATCGGCGCCGGAGTCGGCGAGGCGCTCACGCAGGTCGCGCCAGCGCAGGCGGTACTGCTCGGTCGCGTCGGCGGTGTCGTGCGTGGCGTCGAGCACGACGGTCGCGAAGGGGCCGTCGCTGTCGTTCAGGGCTCGGATCCAGTCGGTACGCATCGACCGCCGCCTTCCCGGCACACCGGTCGGCAAACGTCGCGCGGCGGCTCAGGTCGACCACGCGTCGGCGGCGTCGGCGAGAGCGTCGGCGACCCCGCGGGGCAGCGGTCCCAACCCGCGGTCGGCGGCCGAGAGCGCCCCCGTGACCCGGCCGTCGTGGCGGAGTGCGACCGCGACGGCGACCGCCCCGGGCAACAGGGCGCCGCTCGCCCCGCGTTCGAACCCGTCGGTGCGGATCCGTGCACAGGTGTCGAGCAGCGCGGCGGCGGCGCCGGGGTCGCCGTCGTGCGCGGCCAGCGCCACCCGCTTGCGCTCGGCCGGGGCGAGGTGGGCGAGCAGGACCCGGCCGGCAGCGGTGTCGGGCAGCGGCGCGCGGACCCGGGCGGACAACGCCACGTCGAAGCTCTCGTCGGCGCCGGCCCAGTCGAGGTAGACGGCGTCGTCGCCGATCCGGGCGGCGAGGAGCACGGGCAGGCCGGTGTGCCGGGCCAGCTGGTCGAGTGCCTCGTGCGGGATCGCCGGGACGGGTGGTTCTCCCGCTCTCGCCGCGAGCATCCAC
The DNA here is from genome assembly GCF_001932475.1 of Pseudonocardia sp. Ae717_Ps2. Classification (NCBI taxonomy): domain Bacteria; kingdom Bacillati; phylum Actinomycetota; class Actinomycetes; order Pseudonocardiales; family Pseudonocardiaceae; genus Pseudonocardia; species Pseudonocardia sp. Ae717_Ps2. The sequence continues at coordinate 2,618,135 of NZ_MCIS01000001.1, read as the reverse complement.
GGCGCGGGCCCCAGGGTGTAGCGACGGTCGCGTTCGTCGAGGTAGCCGGTGGCGACGAGACCGTCGACGAGCTTCTGCACCGAGGACACCGGGGCACCGACGCGCCGGGCCAGCGCGGAGAGGGTGCTGCCGTCGGGGCGGCGCGCGGCGGCTTCGAGCAGACCCGCGACCCGGTCCACCGTCCGGTGGTGCTTACGCATATGGGTAAGGGTAGCTCGCAGGAGCGAGAGAAGTTAGCCATGCTCATGGAGAACGTGATCGCGGACCGACCGGAGGGAGCACGACATGGGTGGCGCACTGGACGGGCTGCGGGTGATCGACCTGGCCTCGGTGGTCATGGGCCCCTACGCCTGCCAGATCCTGGGTGACCTGGGCGCGGAGGTGATCAAGATCGAGCCGCCGGCCGGGGACATGACCCGCCGGACGCTGCCCCAGCGCCACCCCGGCATGGGTGCGCTCGCGCTGAACGTGAACCGCAACAAGCGCTCGGTCGCCCTCGACCTCAAGACCGACGCCGGGCGGGCCGTGCTCGACGATCTGCTCGACACCGCCGACGTGCTCGTCACGAACATGCGCCCCGGTGCGCTGGAGCGGCTCGGGCTCGATCCCGGGCGGGTCGCCGAACGCTTCCCGCGTCTGGTTCAGGTGCGGGCGCAGGGCTTCCGCAGCGACTCCGAGCTGGCCGACCGGGCCGCCTACGACGAGATCGTGCAGGCGTCCTCGGGGGTGGTGGACCTGATGCGGCGGGCGACCGGCACCCCGTCGTACGCGCCGACGATCCTCGCGGACAAGGTGTGCGCGCTGACCATCGCCTACTCCACGCTGGCCGCGGTGATCCACCAGCGGGCCACCGGTGAGGGGCAGCTGGTCGAGGTCCCGATGACCGACACGCTGCTCGCGTTCAACCTGGTGGAGCACCTGTCCGGGCACACCTTCGTGCCCGCGGAGGGCCCGACCGGGTTCAACCGGTCGATGGCGGCCGGGCACGAGGCCGTCGCGACGAAGGACGGCTGGGCGTGCATCCTGCCCTACACCCCGCGCAACATCGCGGACTTCTTCGCCGCGGCCGGCCGTGAGGACCTGGCCGCCGACGAGCGGTTCGCCACCTCGCCGGCGATGGCGGCGCACCAGCCCGAGCTGTACGCACTGATCGGCGAGCTCGCCCCGCAGCGCACCACCGACGAGTGGGCGGCGCTCTGCGCCGAGCACTCGATCCCGTTCGCGCCGGTGCTCGCCGTCGACGACGCCGAGACCGACCCGTACGTCACCTCCGGCGGCCTGCTGACCGAGGCCGAGCACCCCACCGAGGGCCGCTACCGCTCGATCGGCTTCCCGGTCCGGCTCTCGGCCACCCCGGCCGGGATGCGCACCCCCGCCCCCGCGCTCGGTGCCGACGGCGCCGCGGTGCTGCGCGAGCTGGGGCGCACCGAGGACGAGATCGACGCGCTCGTCGCCGAGGGGGTGTTGGTCCGATGAGGGCCGCCGACGTCCTCGCCGCCGGGACCACCCCGCTCACCGCGCCGGCGTTCCCGCCCGGGGCACACCGGTTCACCGACCGCGAGTACCTCAACGTCGTCTACCGCACCGACCCCGACGCGTTCCGCCACGCCCTGCCCGAGCCGCTGGTGGCCGGTGACCCGCTGGTCCGGTTCGAGGTCATGCACATGGGCGACGTCGACGGGTTCGGCCCCTACACCGAGTCCGGTCAGGCGCTGGCCTGTTCCTTCGACGGCGAGCAGGGCGAGTACCTGCACGGGATGTGGCTGGACAACTCGCCGGCCACCTTCGCCGGGCGCGAGCAGAGCGCCTATCCCAAGGCGTTCGGCACCCCGAGGCTGGCCGTGGAGGACGGCGCGCTGGTCGGGACCCTGCACAAGGGGTCGCTGCCGGTCGCCGTCGCCACGATGGCCTACCAGCACGCCCCGCTCGACCCGGCCGAGGCCGCCGCGCAGATCGGCGTCCCGACGTTCATGGTCAAGCTCGTCCCCGGCCGCTCCGGCCCGGTCGACGCCCGCCTGGTCCGCACCCGGATCACCGACCTGACCGTGAAGCGCGCCTTCACCGGCCCGGCGCGGCTGCAGCTGTTCCACCACGTCCTCGCACCGCTGGCGGACCTGCCGGTGCGCGAGGTCGTCTCCGCATCGCACGTGCTCACCGACCTCACCCTGGCGCCGGTCGAGACCGTGCACGACTACCTGGAGCGCTGACATGAGGATCACCGAGATCGGCGCCGGCACGATCGGCGTCTCCTGGACGGTGCTGCTGGCCGCGGCCGGGCACGACGTCGTCGTCACCGACCCGCGGCCGGACCTGGCCGACGTCGTCGAGACCGGGGTGGCGCGCTTCGGCTCGCCGGACCTGCTCGACCGGGTCGTGTGCGAGCCCGACCTCGCCGTCGCCGTCGCGGGCGCCGACGTCGTCCAGGAGCAGGGCCCGGAGGACCTGGCGGTCAAGCGGGAGATCTGGGCGACGGTGGCGGCGCACGCCCCTGCCGGGGCGCTGCTGCTCAGCTCCACCTCCGGGATCCTGCCCAGCGACATCGCCGCCGAGCTGCCCGACGACGCCGCCGCGCGGCTGCTGGTGGCGCACCCGTTCAACCCGCCGCACGTGCTGCCGCTCGTCGAGCTCGTCGCCGGGCGGCGGACCGGGCGGGACGCCGTCGAGCGGGCCGCGGTGTTCCTGCGCGGCGTCGGCAAGGACCCGGTCGAGATCCACAAGGAGGTGTACGGCTTCGTCGGGAACCGGCTCCAGTCGGCGCTGTTCCGCGAGGCCGTGTCCCTGGTCCGCGACGGCGTGGTCTCCCCCGCCGAGCTCGACCGCGTCGTCACCGGGGCGCTCGGCCCGCGCTGGGCGACCGGCGGGCCGTTCCTGTCCTTCCACCTCGGCGGCGGTGACGGCGGCCTGCGCCACCTGCTCGAGCACCTCGGCCCGGGCATGGCGCGCCGCTGGGCCGACCTGGGGAACCCCGCACTCGACGCCGACACCGTCGAGGCGATCAGCAGCGCCACCGAGGACGCCTACGGCCCCAGCCGCGAGGCACTGACCACCGGACGCGACCGCGCCGAGACCGCCGTGCTCGCCGCCCGCGACGACATTCTGGAGCAGTCATGACCGCACCTCTGCCCGCCGACCTCTTCGGCTACGTCGACCTGCTCGGCCCGCAGGAGCGGGAGATCCTCGCCCGGGTCCGCGAGTTCGCCGAGACCCGGATCGCCCCGATCGCCGACGACTACTGGGACCGCGCCGAGTTCCCGTACGAGCTCATCCCCGGCTTCGCCGAGCTCGACGTCGTCGGCCTGGCCCGGGAGTGGCCGGACCGGCCCGCGTACTCGCGGCTGCTCACGTCGTTCGTGTCGATGGAGCTGTCCCGCGTCGACCCCTCGATGGCGACCTTCTTCGGCGTGCACGCCGGGCTCGCGCTCACCTCGATCGACCTGTGCGGCTCGGAGGAGCAGAAGCAGCGCTGGCTCCCCGCCATGCGGCGGATGGAGCTGATCGGGGCGTTCGCGCTGTCCGAGCCGCACGGCGGTTCCGACGTCGCGGGCGGGCTGGAGACCACCGCGCGGCGCGAGGGGGACGGCGCCGACGCGGTGTGGGTGATCGACGGCGCGAAGCGCTGGATCGGCAACGGCACCTTCGCCGACCTGGTGGTCGTGTGGGCGCGCGACGTGACCGACGACCCCACCGGCGGCCCGGTGAAGGGCTTCGTCGTCGAGAAGGACATGCCCGGCTTCACCGCGACGAAGATGGAGGGCAAGCTCGCACTGCGCTCGGTGCAGAACGCCGACCTCACCTTCGACGGTGTGCGGGTGCCCGAGGCGAACCGGCTGCCGGGCGCGGAGTCCTTCCGCGACACCAACCGGGTGCTGCGGGTGACCCGCGGCGGGGTCGCCTGGAACGCGGTCGGCGCGATGGCCGGGGTGTACGAGCTGGCCCGCGACTACGCCGTCGAGCGCGTCCAGTTCGGGCAGCCGATCGCGTCGTTCCAGCTGGTGCAGGACCATCTCGTGTCGATCCTGGGCGACGTCGTGGCCTCGCTCGGGATGGCGGTCAAGGTCGCGCAGATGCAGGACGACGGCACCTTCCGCGACGAGCAGGCGGCCCTGGCCAAGCGGCAGGCGACGATCATGCTGCGCGACGCCGTCGCGCGGGCCCGGGAGGTGTTCGGCGGCAACGGCATCCTGCTGGAGAACAAGGTCGGCCGCTTCTTCAACGACGCCGAGGCCCTCTACTCCTACGAGGGCACCAAGGAGATCAACACCCTGGTCGTGGGGCGTGCGGTCACGGGGATCGGGGCGTTCGTGGGGCGGAAGCCGGCGAAGCACTGAGCCGGCTCCTCGGCACGGCCGGCGAAGCACTGAGCCGGCCCCTCGGCACGGCCGGCGAAGCACCGAGCCGGCCCCTCGGCACGGCCCGTGGAGCACCGACAAGCGCCACGGCGTCGCGCAGGGCCCGCAGCCCGGCGACGACGGGGTCGGCATCGGGCAGCGCCGCGAGGTGGGCGTCGACGCACTCCCGGTAGAGCCCCGCCAGGTGGTCGGTCAGCAGCGACCAGGCGGCGACCCGGTCGCCGAGCGTCCCGCCGCGCCACCGCAGGGCCGCGGTCACCAGAGCGCCGTGCTCGCCGTCGTAGGACGCGACGGCGGCGTCGTTGCGGCCGATCTCCCCGGTCGTGAGGGTGTGCAGGAACCGGACGGGGAACAGCACCGTCTTGGTGACCGCCCGCGGCCCGCGGGACAGCAGTGCCGCCGGGTCGGCGATCCCGGCGAGCCAGGCGTCGTCGACCCGCTCGACGAGGAACCCGGCCGAGCCGCGGACCAGCTCGTCGTGGGTGGGTCGCACGGCGCCGTCACGCACGTCGGTGCCGTGGCGCAGCACCCCGGAGTCGAGCAGGTCGAGCCGGTCGACGGCGGGCAGCCGGGCCGGCCGGTCACCGGGGCCGTGGCGGACGGTGTGCGGGTCGGCCCAGAACACCGAGAGCCGCTCGGCCAGCCCGTCGGTGCCCGCGGCGGCGTCCCGCGCCGCGGCGACGACGTCGTGCACCCGCGACGCCGTGCCGCCGCCGGTCTCCGACAGCACCAGGGCCAGGTCGACGTCGCTGACCGCGGGGGCGAACCCTCCGTGCGCGAGGCTGCCGAGGGTGTAGGCCGCCACCAGGTCGTCACCGAACTCCCGGCGGGCCGCGTCGGTCGCCGCGCCCAGCACCGCCTCGCCCCGAGCGTCGTCCGTCACCGGTCCAGCCTGCCACGCGGGACCGGTCGGCGACCGCCGGGCGAACCGGGGCGCCCTCCCGGCCCCCCGGCGTTGCGCACGTCCGGCTCCCGGGGAGGATCACCGACGTGCTCTACATCGGACCGGTGGAGATCCCCGGGTCGGACGACCACGAGGGTTTCGTCAGCGCGGACACCGCCGACGGTCGCGCGACGGGGATCTGGGCCGACGCGCGTCGCGCACCGGCCGTCGCCTACCGCGCGGCCTGCGAGTGCGGCTGGCGTGACGACGTGGCGTACGTGCCGGGCCCGTGCGGCCACTCCGCGGCGCTGCGCGCGTTCGTGGACCACCACTTCGTGCCGGTCACCGGCGTCCGGGCGCTCGACCCGGCGCGGCACTTCCTCCCGGCGTGGTCGGCCGTCGTGGGCGTGCGGGCACTCGCACCTGCGATGGCGTGAACGCCCGGTTCGTACACCTGCGGCCGGTTCGGCAGACTGGAAGAATGACCGTCCCACACCGCCACGCCGCACCCGACGCCGTCCGCTCCACGCCCGTCCTGGCCCTGCGGGTGCTCGCCACCGCCTCGGTCGTGGTCCTGGCCTGGCAGTTCGTGACAGCCGCCGGCCTGTTCACCGGCGGCGACGTCGGTCCGCACGGCGCCGGGGCGATCGTGCTGCACGTCGTCACCGGGCTCGCCGCGGCGGCCGCGGTGTGGCTGCGGGTCGTCACGGCCGGGTCGTGGTGGCCGTCCGTGCTCGCCGTCGCGGTCTTCGCGTTCACCTTCGTCCAGGCGTGGTTCGGGAGCATCCCGGGCCTGGTCGTGCACGTGCCCGGGGCGATGGCGCTGGTCGCCGGATCGGTGTGGCTGGCCGCGTGGTCGTTCCTCCGCGCCGGCTGACCGGCCCGGGTCGGTGACGGGGGTCACCCGAACCATGCGGACGCGTCCGTCCGAACACTACCGGGGTGGTCCGTCCGGTTCGGCGCGCGCGATGACGGTACCCCCCATACCCTCGACAGGACCCGGCCCGGCGGCGCCCTCGGCTCCCGACCGGGTCCGGACGCCGACGTCCGGCCGCCCACCACCCCAGGCGACCCGACGGGAGGCCGCGTGACGTCCGTGAAGAGCACGTCGGTGACGACCACGTCCGTGCAGACCGGCTCTGTGAAGACCACCTCCGTGCAGACCAGACAGCCCGGGCGCCCCGAGCTCGTCCCCACCCATCCGGGCTGGGCGGAGGAGATCCGCGACCGGGTCCGTGAGCAGGTCGCGGAGACGGTGCGCCGTCGCTGCGCCGAGCACGTCCACTCGATGCGCGGGGCGGACGTCGTGACCGGGGTGCTGAGCGACTTCGTCGGTCGCGGCAAGTACCTGCGCTCGATGTTCGGCTACCTGGGCTGGCGGGCCGCCGCCCCGGACTCCCCCGCCGCGCTGGCCGCGGTGTCCGGGCTGGAGCTGCTGCACGCGTTCGCGCTGCTGCAGGACGACGTCATGGACCGCTCGCAGCTGCGTCGCGGCCGGCCGACGGTGCACGTCCAGCTCGCTTCCTGGCATCGCGGCCAGGGCATGTCCGGCTCCGCGGAGCGGTTCGGCGAGTCCGGCGCGGTCCTGCTGGGCGACCTGTGCCTGGTCTGGGCCGAGCAGGCGATGCGCGAGAGCGGGCTGCCGCGCGCCGCGCTGGACCGCGGCTGGCCACGCTACGACGAGATGCGCTCCGAGCTGGCCGTCGGCCAGTTCGCCGACCTGCTCAACGAGGCCCGCCGCGTCCCCACCCTCGACGAGGTGATGGACGTGCTGCGTCGCAAGTCCGGCAACTACACCGTGCGCCGCCCGCTGGAGCTCGGTGCCGCGATGGCGGGCGCCGGGCCGGAGCTGCTCACCGCCCTCGGCGACTACGGGACGATGGTCGGCGAGGCCTTCCAGATGCGCGACGACGTGCTGGGCGTGTTCGGCACCGACGCCACCGGCAAGACCGCGGGCGACGACCTGGCCGAGCGCAAGGCCACCAGCCTGGTCGTGCTGGCCCGCGAGGTCGCCGGGCCGGCCACCCGGGACACACTCGACGCGTTGCTGCACGGCTCCGACGAGACCGACGGTCCGGACGACGTCGCCGCGGCGCGGGTCGCGATCGAGTCCACCGGCGCCCGCCGCCGCATCGAGGAGCTCATCGCCACCCGGGTGCAGGGCGCGCTGCGGCTGGTGGACGGTGCGGTCGACGGCGGGCTGCTCGGCGACGACGTCGCCGCGGTGCTGCGGGGGATGGCCGTGCGCTGCGCCGACCGGGTCTCCTGACCGGGCCCGCCCCGCGAACGGCTGCGGTGCACCAGGATGCGACCCGACGCGCCGGGCGCCGTGGGCGGTCCTAGGCTCGCGGACATGGCCGACCGTTCCCCGTCCCGCCCCGCCCGCCCCGGAACCGTCGGCCGTGCGGGTCTGCCGCGCGAGCAGGTGCCGTCGCACTTCGACGACGGCGCAGCCGACTACGACCGGCTGGTCGGGATGAACCCCGGCTACCACGACCACCTGCGCGCCTCCGCGGCCCGGATGCGGCTGCCCCGGGACGGCGCCGGACTGCGGCTGCTCGACGCGGGCTGCGGCACCGGGGCCTCCACCGCGGCACTGCTCGGGGTCGCCCCGCGCGCCGAGATCGTCGCCGTCGACGCCTCGGCCGGGATGCTGGAGCGCGCCCGCACCAAGCCGTGGCCGGCGTCGGTGCGGTTCGTGCACTCCACCGCCGAGGCCCTCGCCGAGAACGGGGTCGAGGGCCCGTTCGACGGGATCCTCGCCGCCTACCTGCTGCGCAACCTGGACGACCCGGACGCCCAGCTGCGCCGCTTCCACGACCTGCTGCGCCCCGGTGGGGTGCTCGCGCTGCACGAGTACTCGGTGGCCGACTCGCCCCGCGCCCGGCTGTCCTGGCACGCGGTCTGCTGGGGGATCATCGTGCCGCTCGGCCGGATGACCACCGGTGAGACCGCGCTGTACCGGCATCTGTGGCGCAGCGTGAACACCTTCGACGGCATCGGCCGCCTGCGCGACCGGGTCCGCGGCGCCGGGTTCGACGCCGTGCACTCCGAGACCATGACCGGCTGGCAGAACGGCGTCGTGCACACCGTGCTCGGGACGCGGTCGTGACCGCCCGCCCGACCGACCCGCGCCGGGTCCGCCACGAGCCCGCCGGCGGCCTCGGCGACGCCGGGCAGCTGGGGCGGCGACCGCGGGTGGTCGTCGTCGGCGGCGGGATCGCCGGGCTGGCCGCGGCGACCGGGCTCGCCGAGCGCGGGGTCGTCGTCGAGCTGCTGGAGCGCGAGCCCTACCTGGGCGGGCGGGTCGGCGGCTGGTCGGAGCCGCTGCCCGACGGCACCCCGGTGTCGATGAGCCGCGGCTTCCACGCGTTCTTCCGCCAGTACTACAACCTGCGCGCGCTGCTGCGCCGGGGCGACCCCGGGCTGGAGCGGCTGGTGCCCCTGGAGGACTACCCGCTCGTCGACGCCGACGGGCGCCGGGACACCTTCCGCGGACTGCCGCGCACCCCGCCGTGGAACGCGGTGCTGTTCGCCCTGCGCAGCCCCACCTTCCGCCCGTCGGACCTGCTGCGCCTCGACGCCCGCGCCGCCGCGCCGCTGGCCGCGGTCAGCGTGCCCGGCATCTACGAGGCGATCGACCACGTCGACGCGCAGAGCTTCGTCGAGTCGATCAACTTCCCGCCCGCGGCCCGGCACCTGGCGTTCGAGGTGTTCTCCCGCAGCTTCTTCGCACCGCCCTCGACCATGTCGGCCGCCGAGCTCGCGACGATGTTCCACATCTACTTCCTCGGCTCCTCCGAGGGCCTGATGTTCGACGTGCCCGACGCGGGCTTCGACACCGCGCTGTGGGAACCGCTGCGCCACTACCTGACCACCCGCGGCGTCACGTTCCGGACCGGGGTCACGGTCTCCTCGGTCGAACGATCCCCGGCAGGACGCTCCCCGGCGGACGGTGTCGGCAGTGGACGGTTCCACGTGAATCATCACGACGGCGGCGGCACCGGCGGCAGCAGCGAGGCGGACGCGGTCGTGCTGGCCCCGGACGTGCGCGGGTTGCGCGACATCGTCGCCGCCTCCCCCAGTCTGGGCGACCCCGTCTCGGCCGTCGACGGGCCGGACGCGCTCGCCCGCTGGCGCGCCGACGTCGCCGCGCTGGGCAGCGCCCCGCCGTTCCTCGTGCAACGGCTGTGGCTCGACCGGCCCGTCGACGCCGCCCGCCCGCCGTTCCTCGGCACCGGCGGGCTCGACCCGCTCGACAACATCTCCGTGCTGGACCGCTACGAGCGCGACGCCGCGGGCTGGGCGGCCCACCACGGCGGGTCCGTCGTGGAGCTCCACGCCTACTCCGCGGCGCCGCCGCCGGGCACGGGCGAGGACGCCTGGACCGCCGAGCTGCGCCGTCGCACGGTCGCCCGGCTGCACGAGCTCTACCCCGAGACCGCGGGTGCCGGGGTGGTCGGCGAGCTGGTGCAGTGGCGGGCGGACTGCCCGATGCTCGGCATCGGCGACTTCGCGCGGCGGCCCACGGTCGCCACCCCCGTCGACGGCCTGGTGCTGGCCGGCGACGGCATCCGGATCGACCTGCCCGTCGCGCTCATGGAGCGGGCGGCGAGCACAGGCTGGCAGGCGGCGAACCGGCTGCTCGCCGGCTGGGGTCTGGCCGGCCACCCCCTCGAGACCGTCCCCACCAGCGGCCGCCTCGGCCCGCTGCGGCGCGCCGCCGAGTACGCGATGCGCACCTGACCTCCGAAGGACACCACGCCATGACCCTGCTCTCCCGGCTCACCGAGAACTGGCCGTCCCACTGGCCGCTGCAGCCGCTGCCGTCGCAGCGGTGGGCGGCGCAGAAGCCGACCTACGCCGGCGCGGACCCGAAGCTGATCTCGGCCGCGCTGGAGCGGGCGCAGGCACGTCCGTCGGGGAACTGGTTCGTCGTCGCCGCGAGCCGCGAGATCCGCCGCGACCGGCCGCACGGCGTCCGGGTCGGCGGGACCGAGCTCGTCGCGTGGCGGGAGGAGGACGGCACGGTCCGGGTGGGTCCCGGCGCCTGCCCGCACCTCGGTGCGCCGATGGCGCTGGCCGCCGTCGACTGCGGCGAGCTGGTGTGCCGCTGGCACGGGCTGCGCCTGGGCGCACGGTCCGGCCCGGGCTGGGCGGTGCTGCCCGTCCACGACGACGGGGTCCTGGTCTGGGTGCGGCTCGACGACCTCGGCGGCGAGGAGCCGACCGACGCCCCCGTCGTCCCGGCCCGACCGGCCGGCGCGGTGCTCGACGCCGTCACCACGCTGACCGGGGTGTGCGAGCCGGAGGACATCGTCGCCAACCGGCTCGACCCGTGGCACGGCGCCTGGTTCCACCCGTACTCGTTCCAGCGGCTGACGGTGGACTCCGCGCCCGCCGTCACCGACGTCGCCCCCGACGACGACCGGTTCCTCGTGAGCGTCACCTTCAAGGTCGGGCCGGGGCTCGGTGTGCCGGTGCGGGCGGAGTTCGTGTGCCCGGAGCCGCGCACCGTGGTCATGCGGATCGTGGAGGGCGAGGGTGTCGGGTCGGTCGTCGAGACCCACGCGACCCCGCTCGGCCCCGGCCCCGACGGGCGGCCGCGCACCGCGGTGATCGAGGCCGTCGTCGCCGGGTCGGACCGGCCCGGTTTCGCGGTGGCGACCCGGCTCGCCCCGGCGATCCGCCCGGCGATGGCCGCGGCCGCCACGAAGCTGTGGCGCGACGACCTCGACTACGCCGAGCGCCGCTACGCGCTGCGGGCGCGTTAGGTCCGCTCGAACCGCCACCGCCCGTCGAACCCGGCGTCGCGGCGCTCGACGAACGCGGCGATCCCCTCGGGGGCGTCGGTGACGAAGTTGATCGCCTGCGAGGTGGCCTCGGCGTCGAGTGCCTCGGCGAACGACGACCGGGTCGCGGCGGGCAGCATCGCTTTGTCCCTGGCCAGCGCGACCGGCGGTCCGTCCGCGAGCCGGCCGGCGATGTCGGCGACGAACGCGGGCAGCTCGTCGCCGTCGACGACCCAGGTCACCAGGCCGAGCGCGTGCGCCTCCTCGGCGCCGATCGTCTCGGCGAGCAGCGCGAGCCGCTTGGCCTGCTGCATCCCCACCAGCCGGGGCAGCAGCCAGGTCCCGCCGAAGTCCACCGACAGGCCGCGGCGGGCGAAGATCTGGGAGAACCGCGCCGCGGGGGTGGCGACGACGAGGTCGCAGCCCAGCGCGAGGTTCCACCCGGCACCGACGGCGACACCGTCGACGACCGCGACGGACGGCACCGGCAGCTCGTGCAGCGCCAGCGCGACGTCGTTGATCCGCCGCATCAGCCGGGTCGGGTGCTCGGCGTCCGCCCCGCGGGCAGCCGGGTCGAGGTCGGCGCCGCCGCAGAAGGCACCACCGGCGCCGGTGACGACGACCGCGCGGACCGCCTCGTCGACGGTGGCCCGGTGCAGCGCCTCGCCGAGGGCGTCCCACAGCGCCCGGTCGATCGCGTTGCGCCGGTGCGGGCGGTTCAGGGTGAGGGTGAGCACCGGGCCGTCGAGCCGGGTGAGCAGCACCGCGTCGGACACGCGTACCCCCTTCGTCGGGCCCATCGTCGGGCGACCGTGGTGAGCACCCTGCCACCCCCGCGGATGATGGTCACCCGTGGGCGGCCGGCACCGGGGGCGCCGGCAGCCCGCCCGGGCCGGCCCGGCGCAGTGCGCGGGGCGACTCGCCGAACCAGCGCCGCGCCGCCCGCGACAGCGCGGACTGCTCGGCCAGCCCCACCATGGCCGCGACCTGGGTGAACGGCAGGTCGGTCCGCAGGATGAGCCGCTCGGCGGTGTCCCGACGCGCCTCGTCGACGACGGTCTCGAAGGTCGTGCCCTCGGCCGCGAGGTGGCGTTGCAGGGTCCGTGGGTGCACCCGCAGCAGCCGGGCCACCGAGCCGATGCGCACCGGCCCGGTGCCCAGCGACCGGTCGACCGCGGCTCGCACCCGGTCGGTGACGGTGCGGCCTGGGCGCGCGAAATGGGTCTCCAGGTACTCGATCGCGATGGCCCGGACGGTCTCGTCCCCGCCGGCCACCGGCCTTCGCAGCAGGTCGCCGGGCACCCGCAGGACCGCGGCCGGCCGGTCGAAGCGGACCTCGGCCCCGAAGAACTCGCGGAACCGCTCCGGGGCAGGCGGTGCCTCGTGCGGCAGGTGCACCGAGCGCAGGCCGTAGGGCCCGCCGGCCAGCAGGCTCACGATCCGGTGCAGCACCCCCGTGCCGAGGTCGGCGACCTGCGGCGGGAGCGGCTCGGTGCTGCCGTACGCCACGCCGGTCACCCCCGGCACGCCCTCCGGGTCGGGCACCGCGCCGACGGTCAGCACCGGGCTGTGCACGTAGAGGTAGCGCGAGGCGCAGTCCAGGGCGGCCCCCAGCGTCGGGGACGCCTCGACGGCGACGGCCAGCGGGCCGAGGATCTCCGGGCCCTGCCGCTGCGCGAGGCGCAGCCCGAGGTCGCCGCAGCCCAGCTCGGCGGCGGCGGTCTCCAGCACCCTGGCGACCGAGCGGGTCGGGACCAGTGCGTCCGGGTCGTTGCCCTCGACGGCGTCGATCGGGATCCGGAACCGGGCGAAGAGCTCGGCGCCGTCGCCGCCCAGCTCCCCGACCAGCGCGACGAACCCGCGCAACGCCCTCGCCCGGGTGAGTGATCCGGTTCCCATGTCGCCCGAGGGTAAGTTGTTGTCGCGCCAGGTCAAGTTACTCCGGGTAGGTTTGGGGCACACTGGACCCCGGTCGACAGAGGTAGTCAGCGCGGACGCGCCCGATGAGGAGGACCACATGACCCAGGCCGGTACGACACCCGCTCCGGACGGCACCGCCGTCGAGCACCGCGACGTGATCATCGTGGGGGCCGGGCTCTCCGGTATCGGTGCGGCGGCCCGGCTGCACCAGGAGCTGCCCGGCAAGGACTACGTGATCCTGGAGGGCCGCGAGAACATCGGCGGCACCTGGGACCTGTTCCGCTACCCGGGCATCCGCTCGGACTCGGACATGTTCACCCTGGCCTACCCGTTCCGGCCGTGGCGCGAGCCGAAGTCGATCGCCGACGGCGCCGACATCCGCCGCTACATCACCGAGACCGCCCGCGAGTACGGCGTGACCGAGCGGATCCGGTTCGGCACGAAGGTCGTCGACGCCTCCTGGGACTCCACCACCGCGCGGTGGACCGTCGAGACCACCACCGCCGACGGCCCGAAGCGCTACACGTGCTCGTTCCTGTTCATGTGCTCGGGCTACTACGACTACGACCGGGGCTTCCAGCCCGAGTTCCCGGGCCGGGAGGACTTCGCCGGCACCTGGGTGCACCCGCAGTTCTGGCCGGAGGACCTGGACTACACCGGCAAGAAGGTCGTCGTCATCGGCTCCGGCGCCACCGCCGTCACCCTGATCCCGTCGCTGGCCGCCCGGGCCGGGCACGTCACCATGCTGCAGCGCTCGCCGTCGTACCTGACGGTGCTGCCCAGCAAGGACCCGGTCGCCGACCAGCTCCGCCGCTTCCTGCCCGCGAAGCTCGCGCACGCCATCCTGCGCCTGCAGTACGTGACGCTGACCCAGGCGTTCTACCAGCTCGCCCGGCGCCGCCCGGAGCGGGTGAAGAAGGTCCTGCGCGGGCTCGCCCTGAAGTTCCTCAAGGACGAGGCCTACGTCGACCAGCACTTCACCCCGAGCTACGACCCGTGGGACCAGCGCCTGTGCGTCATCCCGGAGGGCGACTTCTACAAGTCGATCAACCGTGGGGACGCCTCGGTCGTCACCGACCACATCGACCGGATCACCGCCAACGGCATCCGGCTGCGCTCCGGCGAGGAGCTGGAGGCCGACGTGATCGTGTCGGCGACCGGGCTGTCGCTGAGCCCGCTGGGCGGCATCACGATCCACGTCGACGGCGAGCAGGTGGACATCGGCAAGACCGTCACCTACCGCGGCCTGATGCTCTCGGGCATCCCGAACCTGGCGTTCTGCATCGGCTACATCAACGCGTCCTGGACGCTGCGCGCCGACCTCGTCGCCCGCTACGTGCCGAAGCTGCTGGCGCTGATGGACCGCGAGCGGATCGCGATCGCCACCCCGGCCCCGACCGTCTCGCCGGACCGCCCGCTGCTCGACATCGAGTCGAACTACGTGAAGCGCTCCGAGCACCTGTTCCCCCGCCAGGGCCGCAAGGACCCGTGGCGGCTGCACCAGAACTTCTTCCTCGACGCCGTCGGGCTCGGCCGGGCCGACCTCAAGCGGGACATGATCCTCACCCCCGCCTCGGCGCTGGGCGCCCGCGAGGCCCGCGTCCCCACCCCGACCGCGGCCGGCATCGCCGCCGACGCCACGACCGGCACCGGATCCGGCACCGCCGCCCCGGCTGCCGCACAGCAGGAGGTGGCTTCCTGATGGCCCGCTCACCGTTCCGTTTCGCCGAGGGCACCGCCGTCGTGACCGGCGCCGCCGGTGGCATGGGCGAGCACGTCGCGAAGCTCCTGGGCGAACGCGGCAGCGACCTCGTGCTCGTCGACCGCGACGGCGACCGGCTCGACACCGTCGCCGCCGCGATCCGCGCGAAGCACCCCGGCCTGTCGGTGACCACCGAGACCGTCGACCTGGCCGACCGCGAGGCCGTCGACGCGCTGGCGGCCCGGATCCTGGCCGGTCACCCGGAGATCAGGCTGCTGGTGAACAACGCCGGCGTCGCGCTCGGCGGGGACTTCGCCCGGCTGACCCTCGACGAGTTCGACTGGGTCATGGATGTCAACTTCCGCGCCCCGGTGCGGCTGACCCACGCCCTGCTGCCCGCGCTGACCGCGCGCCCCGGCGCGCACGTGGTCAACGTGTCCAGCCTGTTCGGGCTGATCGCCCCGCCGGGGCAGTCGGCGTACTCGTCGTCGAAGTTCGCGATCCGCGGCTTCTCCGAGGCGCTGCGCGCCGAGCTCGCCCAGGTCGGCGCGAGCGTCACCACGGTGCACCCGGGCGGCATCCGGACCGGGATCGCCGCGAGCGCCCGGGTCGGGGTGAACATCCCGGCCGAGGAGGCCGAGCGGGGGAAGAAGGACTTCGAGAAGCTGCTGACCTTCCCCGCCGAGAAGGCCGCCGAGCTGATCGTCGACGCCATCGAGAAGCGCCGCCCGCGGCTGCTCATCGGGATCAGCGCCAAGGTCCCGGACCTGCTGGCCCGGCTCGCCCCGGCGAACAGCATCCGGATCTTCGCGAAGATCGTCGGTGCCTCGGGGAACGCGAAGGCGGCGAAGTCGGCGAAGTCGGCGCGATCGGCGGGGGCGCGATGACCGTCCCGCAGCCCCGCTTCGTCGACGTCGGGGGCACCCGGATCCGGGTCCGCGAGTCCGGTGACCCGGCCGGTGAGCCGGTCCTGCTGCTGCACGGGATCGGCCGGAGCATCGAGGACTGGGACCCGCAGCACGAGTTCCTGTCCCGGTACCGGGTGGTCGCGGTCGACCTGGCCGGGTTCGGTCACTCCGACCGGGTGCCCGGCCCGGCGACGCTGGAGAAGCTCGCCGACACCGCGCTCGCCACCCTCGACGCGCTCGGCGAGACCCGGCCGGCGCACGTCATGGGCAACTCGCTCGGCGGCGCCGTCGCGCTGCTGATCTCCACCCGGCACCCGGAGCGCGTCGTCTCGCTGGTGCTGGCCGACCCGGCCGGGTTCGGGGCCGAGGTGACGCCCGCGCTGCGGGTCATCGGGGTGCCGCTGCTCGGCCGGTTCCTGCTGGGCCACCTCGACGCCGCGGCCGCCCGACGCTCGGAGCGGTCCCTGTTCGTCGACGGCTCCCTGGTCACCGACGAGCGGGTCGCCCGCGCCGTGGAGATCGCGCGGCGGCCGGAGTTCGCGCAGACCTTCGCCGAGGTCGCGGCCGAGCTGGGCACCGTCCGCGGCGTCCGCCCGGGCTGGCGGCGGGCGCTGCTCGACGCGTTCGCCCGCGCGCCGAAGCCGACGCTGGTCGTGTGGGGCGAGCGGGACCTGATCCTGCCCGCGGCCCAGCTGCGGGCGGCGAGCCGGCTCCCGCAGGTCACGACGCACGTGTTCGGCCGGGTGGGGCACATGCCCCAGATCGAGGTGCCCGCCGCGTTCGCGACGCTGGCCCTGGACCACCTCGCCCGGGCGGGACAGCAGGCCGGCATCCCCGGCGACACCCGCGCCGGCACCCGGTAGCCCGGGCCCGGGCCGGTCGGGCCCGGGCCCGGTCGGCCGGGTCCGGGCTCGTCCGGCGGCCGCGCGCCCCGCCGCGCGACGGACCCGTTCCGGCCGTAGCGTCGGGTTCATGCGGATCGCCCCCTGGCTGGCCGCCCTGGTCACGCTGCCCCTGCTCGCCGCCTGCGACACCGGCCCCAACCCGGTGACCAACGCGTTGTCCGGCGCCGAGGCCCCGGTCGCCGCGGCGGGTGCGGGCCTGGTGCCGGTCCCGGTGTCGGTGCCGCCCGGGGCCGCGACCGCCCCGTTCGACGAACCCCGCGACGCACTCGTCCCGGCCGGCTGGACGATGTCGGTGTTCGCCCGCGTCCCGAACGCCCGGCTGGCCGTGTGGAGCCCCGACGGTGAGCTGCTCGTCTCGGTGCCCGACGACGGCCGGGTGCTGGCGCTGTCGCGCACCGGTGCGCAGCGGCCGCTGCTGACCGGGCTCACCCAGCCGCACGGGCTGGCGTTCTCCCCGGACGGCACGACCCTCTATGTCGCCGAGTCGAACCAGGTGTCCGCCTTCACCTGGGCCGGCGGCGCGGCGACCGGGCGGCGGGTCGTCGTCCCCGGCCTGCCCGACGCCAACTCCCCCGACCTGCGCGGCGCCTACGGCCACGAGCTGAAGTCGGTCACCGTCGGCCCGGACGGCGCGGTCTACGTCTCGGTCGGCTCGACCGGCAACATCTCGGTCGCCGACCGCGACGCCACTCCCCCGCGCGCGTCGATCCTGCGGATGCCGCCCACCGGCGGGCCCGCCGCGCCGTTCGCGACCGGCGTCCGCAACGGCACCGGGCTGGCCACCGCCCCCGACGGCTCGGTCTGGACCGCGGTGAACGGCCGCGACAACGTGCCCTACCCCTACGACCGGCCCTACGGCGACGACACCGGCTCGTCCTTCGGGAAGGTCGTCGACGCCTACGTGACCGACCACCCGGCCGAGCCGCTGGCCCGGCTCACCCCGGGCCGCGAGCTGGGCTGGCCGTTCTGCAACCCGGATCCGGACACCGACCCGGGTGTCGCGGGGTCCGCGCAGGACTTCACCGACGTCGCACTGGTCGCCGACGCCGAGCTCAACCCCGGCGGGCGCGCGATGGACTGTGCGGCGCTGGCCCCGATGGAGCAGTCGTTCCCGGCGCACTCGGCTCCGCTGGGGCTGTCCTTCACCGAGGGCGTACTGCCCGCGCCGTACGCGGCCGGAGCGCTGGCCGGGGTGCACGGCTCCTGGAACGCGGACCCGCCGCGGGCACCGGAGGTGTCGTTCTTCCCGTGGCGGGACGGTGCCCTGGGCGCGCAGCAGACCCTGGTCGGCGGGTTCCAGGACCCGTCGGGAGCGCGCTGGGGCCGGCCGGTCGCGGCCGTCGCCGGGCCGGACGGAGCGGTCTACGTGACCGACGACGACGCCGGTGCGGTCTACCGGGTGGCCCCGCCCGGACGGTGAGTGCCCGCCGTGACCGGGGCCGCAGTCGGCCCCGGCCGTCTCCGGCACCGCGATAGGTTCTGCCGGGCACCCGAGGGCGGATGCCCGGGGGGTGCGGGCGGATGCGGATCGTGGACTGGGCCGGCGACGACGAGGGCGGCCCGACGGTGGTCCTGCTGGACCAGCGCGCGCTGCCCGCCGCGACCCGGCACCTGTACCTGCGCACCGTCGACGAGCTGATCGAGGCGATCCGGTCGCTGGCCGTGCGCGGCGCCCCGAGCCTGGGCATCACCGGCGCCTACGGGGTCGCGCTGGCCGCGCACCTGCACGGCACCGCGACGCCGGTCGCCGTCGCCGCGGTACGGGCCGCGGCCGAGCGGATCGCGGTCGCCCGGCCCACCGCCGTCCCGCTGGGACTGGGGGTCGCGAGCGCCCTGGAGGCGCTCGACGGCGGACCGGCCGCGGTGCTGGCACGGGCACGGGCCGTGGCTGCGGAGGCCGCCCGGGTCAACGCCGCGGCGACCGACCGGGCCGCGGACCTGGCGCAGGAGCTGTGCCCGGACCGCCCACTGCGGGCGCTGACCGTGTGCAACACCGGCCCGCTGGCCACCGGCGACGGCGGCACCGCGCTGGGGGCGATCCTGCGGCTCCACGAGCGCGGCGCGCTGGCCGAGGTGCTGGCGTGCGAGACGCGCCCGCTGCTGCAGGGCGCGCGGCTGACCGTGTGGGAGCTCGCCGCGGCCGGGGCGCCGCACCGGCTGTGCGTCGACTCGGCGGGCCCCGCGGCGATCGCCTCGGGACTGGTCGACGCGGTGTTCGTCGGGGCCGACCGGATCGCGGCCAACGGCGACGTCGCGAACAAGATCGGGACCTACATGCTGGCCTGCGCCGCGGCCCGGTCCGGGGTCCCGTTCCTGGTGGTCGCGCCGGAGGAGACGATCGACCCGCACACCCCGACCGGCGCGGACATCGTCGTCGAGCAGCGGGGAGCCGACGAGGTCCGCGAGCACGGCGGCACCCTGCTCACCCTGCCCGGGACCCCGGTCTACAACCCGGCGTTCGACGTGACGCCGTTCGACCTGGTGACCGCGATCGTCACCGAGGAGCGGGCGTGGGGGCCGGGGTCGTCGCCCGCACCCTCGCCCGCTGGGCGGCGAACCGCCGGCGCACCGCGCTGATCTCGGCGTCGGGCAGCAGCCGCGGCTCGCCGACGGCGCGGGCGCGCAGCCAGACGTCGCAGAGCCACTCCAGCTGGCGGGCGCCGTCGTAGGCGGCACCGAGGGTCTCGCCGAGCACGAGCGTGCCGTGGTTGCCGAGGACGACGGCGGTGGACTCCCCCAGCGCGGCGAGTGCGTTGTCGACCAGCTCGCGGCTACCGAACGGCGCGTACTCCGACACCCGCACGCCCTCGCCGAACATCGCGAGCTGGTAGTGCACGGCCGGGACGTGGTCGGACAGCGTCGACAGGGCGACCGCCGCCGGGGAGTGGGTGTGGACGACGGCGCCCGTCCCCGGCCGGGCCTGCGCGGCCACGTGCAGCCCCAGCTCGCTGGTCGGCTCCCGGGTGCCCGCGACGACCGTGCCCGCCCCGTCGACGAGCACGACGTCCGCCGCGGTCATCGTCTCGTAGTCCACTCCGGACGGGGTGACCGCGATCAGGTCGCCGGTGCGCAGCGACAGGTTCCCCGAGGTGCCGACGACCAGGCCGTCGCGGACCATCCGGCGGGACCACGTGCACAGCAGCTCGCGGGCGGGGGTGTGGTCGTGGGGCACCCCGCCACGATCCCACGCCCACCCCGACCGGGGGTCACACCTCCGGGTCGATCCGCCCTCGTCGGGGCGCGCCGGGTGGCCGCGGGGCCGCACGATCGTCGCACCGCGGACACCGGCCGGGCCGGGACGCCACGCGGAGGGCGGTAGGACCCCGACCGCGCCGGTTCCCGGCGCAGGAAGCGAGCACATCGTGAGGACCGCCCTGCGTGCCGCCACCACCGCGGCAGGCGCCGTCGCCGCCGCACTCGCACTGGCCGCCGTGACCGCCGGGACCGCGTCGGCGCAGCCCGCCCCGCCCACCGAGCCGCCGCTGACCCCGGCCGACCAGGCCGCGCAGCTGGCCTGTCTGCAGAAGTACCTGGACTTCGGGGCGCTGCCGGCGCAGTCGCTGGCGGACCCGGTGGCGTTCTCGGCGCTGGTCACCAAGGCAGCCCAGGAGTGCGACGCCGTCCGCGCACCGGCCACACCGGCCGCGCCCACCGCCCCGGTGGCGGGGGCCTGACCGCGGGTCAGAGCAGGTCGCTGCGGCTGAGCACCCCGACCAGCACGTCGTCGGCGTCGACGACCGGGACGACCCGGAACCCGCGCCGGGACAGCAGGTCCTCGGCGTCGGTGAGCGGGTCGTCCGGCTGCACCGTCTCGACGTCGCGGGTCATCACCTCCGACACGGTGCGGGCCCGCAGCCGCCGGCCCCCGTCCAGGGAGCCGTGCATGAGGTCGGCCTCGGAGACGATGCCGAGCAGGTGGTCCCGGTCGTCGACGACCGGGACGGCGGTGAACCGGTAGGACAGCAGGACCTCGGCGGTCTCGTCGAGGGCCAGCTCCGGCGGGATCGCGACCAGCCCGCCGTCGGTCATCACGTCCGAGACCCGCAGCGACGACGTCGGCCGGCCCCGCGCGGGGCCATCGCCTCGGGCAGCGGTGCGACCGGGAGGACACCGCCGATCCGGCGGGCGGTGCGCCGCAGCCGTCCCCCGGAGTGCCGGTGCCGCAGCAGGTCGCTGCGGGTGATCACGCCGACCAGGACTCCCTTGTCGACGACCGGGACGAGCCGCAGCTCGCCGTAGACGCGCATCCGGTGCGCGACGATCGAGACGTTCGTCGTCGGGAGCACCGACACGACCTGCTCGGTCATCGCGTCGCCGACGACGGCGTGCGGGTCGTCGCGGTGCCGCAGCACGTCCACCAGCGAGATCACCCCGACCAGGGAGAACCGGCGGTCGACGACGGGCAGGGCGGAGAACCGGGACTCGGCCATCCGCTCCTGCGCCCGCGCCAGCGGTGCGTCCGCCCAGATCGTGACGACGCGTTCGGTCATGACATCACGAGCACGCACCACCATGGACGCACCGTAACCACGGCGGCGTCGCGTCCGCCATCGTTCACCGTTCGAGGTGGCCGAACCGGTGCCGGGTGCGACTGACCGCCTGCTCGCGCAGCACGGTGAGCATCTCCCGGCGGCCGTCGAGCACCACCGGGGTGTCCACGACGGAGGCGCCCACCTCGGCGGCGGCCGCCCGCAGACCCTCGGGCACGGTGCCCAGGGCCCGGATCCGCTCGCCCGCGACGGGGACGAGGCCGTCGCCGCCGTGCACCCCGCCGGGGACCTCGCCCGGCGGGATCCCCGGCCCGTGCAGCCGTACCGGCACCCCCGCCGTGGCCGCGGCGAGCAGCACCCGCAGGACGTCGGCGCGGGCGGTGCCGGTGCCGCACCACAGCGTCGCCGACGGGGCGGGCCGGTAGCGGAACACGTTGGACTCCGCGGCCAGCCCGGTCGGGTCGTGCTCGACCCCGAACTCGGTGTCCCACGCGCGGGCGTCGGCGGCGGCGGCGCGGGCGAGACGGTCGCGGGCGGCCGGGTCCAGGTCGGCCGCGGCGGCCAGCACGCGGTCGGCGGCCGGGCCGGAGGTCGGGCCCGGTGCGGGGAGGTCGCCGTCGTGCCAGGTGCCGAACTGGGCGACGTAGTTCGGTCCGCCGGGCTTGGCGCCCGGGCCCAGCACCGAGCCCTTCCAGCCGCCGAAGGACTGGCGCTGCACGATCGCGCCGGTGATGTGCCGGTTGACGTAGGCGTTGCCGACCTCGACGCGGTCGAGCCAGTGCGCGATCTCGTCGTCGTCGAGGGAGTGGATGCCGCCGGTGAGACCGAAGCCGGTGTCGTTCTGCCAGGCGATCGCCTCGTCGAGGTCGCGGGCGGCCATCAGGCCGAGCACCGGGCCGAAGCACTCGGTGCGGTGGAACCAGCTGCCCGGCGAGACCCAGGCCCGCACGCCCGGCGTCCACACCGTCTCGGAGACCCGGCGTGGGCGCACCAGCCACCGCTCCCCCGGCTCCAGCGTGGTGAGCGCGCGGTGCAGCTTCGCCGAGGGCGCCTCGATCAGCGGGCCCATGGTCGTCGCGAGGTCGGTGCCGGGGCCGACGCGCAGGGTGCTGACGGCGTCGACGAGCTGACGGCGCAGCCGCCTCCCGACGGCCGAGCCGGTCGCGGCCGGACCGACCAGGATGGCCAGCGACGCCGCGGAGCACTTCTGCCCGGCGTGGCCGAACGCCGAGCGCACGAGGTCGGCGACGGCGAGGTCCGGGTCGGCGGCGGGGGTGATGACCAGCGCGTTCTTGCCGCTGGTCTCCGCGAGGAGGTTCAGGTCCGGCCGCCAGGACCGGAACAGCGCGGCGGTCTCCGAGGAGCCGGTCAGCACGACCCGGTCGATCGCGGGGTGGGTGACGAGCCGGCGTCCGGCGTCGGCCTCGTCGGTGGGCAGCAGCGCCAGCGCGTCGCGCGGGATCCCGCCGCGGTGCAGCGCGGCCACCCCTGCCTCGGCGCACGCGCGGACCTGCGGGGCGGGCTTGAGCAGCACCGGGGCGCCGGCGGCGAGCGCGGCCAGGCAGCCACCGAGCGGGATCGCGACCGGGAAGTTCCAGGGCGGGGTCACCGCGACGACCCGGTCCGGGGTGAACGCGGCGCCGTCGAGCTCGGCAGCGCGCTCGGCGTAGTAGGCGGCGAAGTCGACGGCCTCGGAGATCTCGGGATCGGCCTCGGCGACGGTCTTGCCCGCCTCGTGCAGCATCACCGACAGCAGCGTCCCGCGGGCTGCGGCCAGTGCGCGGGCGGCGCGGCGCAGCGTCGCGGCCCGCTCCGCGGCGGGGACCTCGCGCCAGCCGCAGGTGCGGGCGCGCTCGACCGCGGCGTCGACCGCGGCCGGGTCGGTGACGACCGGGACCTCCGAGCGCGCGACGACGGTCGTCGCGGCGCGGCGGGCCCACTCGCGGTTCGCGGGAAGCGACGGGTCGGTGTCGGGCTCGGCGCGGAACCCGCGCGGCACGGGGTCCCCCGGCAGCGGGCCGTCGGTACCGACCGGCGCGGACACGGTGCGGTCCTGGGTGCGGCGCGGGGTGGCGGCGACGGCGTCGCGGTCGCGCACCGAGGCGAGGAACCGCTCCTGGTAGCTCGCTGGGCCGCCGGAGTCGGGGGCGAAAAGTGTGTACAGGTATCCCTCCGGCGAGGCGTTCTCCTCCAGCCGCCGGACCAGGTAGGACACCGCGGTGTCGAAGTCACCGCGGTGCACGACGGGGGTGTAGAGCACCAGCTGCGAGCCCGGCCCGGACTCCGGCAGGTCACCCGCGACGGCGTCGGCGAACGCGGGGGCCATGCCCTGCAGCATCTCCAGGTCCAGCTGGGGCCGGACACCGCGGGCCTCGGCCAGTTCCAGCGCGAGCGCGACGTGGTGGAGGTGGTGCGACGCGATGCCCAGGCGCATCCCGTCGGCGTGCGGGCCGCCGATGCCGCGGTCGAGGAGCCGGACGTAGTTGGCGTCGACCTCGGCCTTGGTGGCGTAGGGGGCCTGCGGCCAGTCGTGCAGCTCGGCGTCGACCCGTTCTATGGCCAGGTTCGCGCCCTTCACCAGACGCACCTTGATCGGGGCTCCGCCCGCGGCGGCGCGGCGGGTGGCGAACTCCCCGAGCTCGTCGAGCGCGGCGACGGAGTCGGGCAGGTAGGCCTGCAGGACGATGCCGGCGGGCAGGTCGTGGAACTCCGGGCGTGCCAGCAGCGTCGTGAACAGCGCGATGGTCAGATGGAGGTCCTTGTACTCCTCCATGTCGAGGTTCACGAACACGCCGTGCTCGCGGGCGGCCCGGTAGAGCGGCAGCAGCCGGTCCACGAGCAGGTCCCGGCTGCCCCCGAGGTCCCACGGCACGAGCTGCGCGACGACCGAGGACGCCTTCACCGAGACGTGGTCCACGCCAGGCCGGCGCACCAGCGCGATCGTGCGGGCGAGGCGACGGTCGGCCTCGTCGCGGCCGAGGACCGCCTCGCCGAGCAGGTTGAGGTTCAGCCGGTGTCCGTCGCGGCGGGCCGCGGCGAGCCGCCGGTCCAGGCCCCGCCCGCCGGCGTCGACGATCAGGTGCCCGACCAGGCTGCGCAGCCGCGACCGCGCCGCGGGCACGACGACGTGCGGCAGCGCCGTCGCCAGCCGGCCGCCGGCCCGCAGCAGCAGCCGGTCGGTACCGGCGACGAACGCCGGCAGTGCGGCGCCCGCCCCGGCGAGCCGGGCCAGCTCGCGGGCCGCAACCCGGTCGTCGGCGGGACGGGCGACGCGGTCGACGAAGCGCAGGGTGAAGTCGACGCCTGCGGGGTCGTGCATCAACGCGGCCAGCCGCTGCGTCGGGTCGGTACCGCGGCCGGCGCCGGTGGACGGGGAGGTGCCGGTGCGCGCGGTCCAGCGGCGCACACGGTCGACGGCGCGCGCGGTCAGCGCGTCGTCGAGGGCGGGGACGGGGTGGGTGGGGTGCACGCTCACCGGCCCAGTCTGGACCCACTGTCAGGACCGTGTCACGTCGACGGTGCTGACCGGTGCCGGCCCCTTCGGTGACGACCGCGGTCAGGACTCGGTGAGGTCGGTGTCGGGCAACGGCCCGAGCAGGGCGAACGCGTCCAGGTAGGGCTCGACGTCACCGCGCTCGGTCCAGGCCCGCAGCTGCGCCGCCGACCGGCGGGTCATCAGGGCCCTGGCCAGCTCGAAGTCCGGGGCCCGCACGACGACCGCGGCCCCCGCCTCGTCGCCTGCGGACACCCAGCGGCGGCCGTCGCCGATCAGCGCGATCGGTGCCCGGTCGCCGAGCGCGGCGGCGAACCGGTCCAGGAACCGGTCCATGACCGCGTAGAGGCCGGGGGTGTGCTGTCCGCCGGGCTCGCGCAGCGCACCGCGCAGGTCCTGCTCGTGGATGATCACGTCGCCGAGCGGGCGGGTGGTGTTCGCCGCCATCCAGTCGCGCAGCGGGCCGGTCAGCGACTCCCACTCCGCGACGAGTGCGGTCACGTCGTGGTCGCGCCGTTCCCGCACCTGCCGGCTCGTCCACTCCTCGTTGTGGTCGTCGGGCTCGTCGCCGCGCACCACGTCGGCACCCAGACCGACCATGTGCGAGAACAGGTCGCGCACCGTCCAGTCCGGGCAGGCCGGGACGGTCAGCTCCGTGCGCTCGGGTGGCAGGTCCCGCACCAGGTCGACGACCCGGCGCTGCGCCCGGGCCCACTCCTCGATCTCGTCGATGCCGCTCACGGGCACCGATCCCATCACGACCGGGGTTCCCGCGCCGCTCCCCTGGGTGTTTTGCCTGGACCGGACACGGGCACCTGGGGATCATCGAACCGGACACGACGGCGAGGACGGTCACGGCGACTCCGCCGGACGACACCGCCGGCATCGGGGACCACCCGGTGCGTCGGTGAGGAGAGGACGAGCGTGAGCAGCCCACCCCCGTACCCGGGTCAGCCCGGGGACCCGCAGGACCCGAACAACCTGGACCAGCCGACCCGGCAGAACCAGCCCTACGACGGGCAGCCCCACGGCGAGCACCCCGGCGCCCAGCCCCACGGCGAGCACCCCGGCGCCCAGCCCTACGGCGGGCAGCAGCAGAGTCAGCAGCAGTACGGCCAGCAGCCGTACGGGCAACAGCCCTACGGCCAGCAGCAGTACGGTGACCAGCAGTACGGCCAGCAGCCCTACGGCGCACAGGGCCACGACCAGGCCGCCTACCCGGACCGCCCGGCCGCCGGGCCCCCGGGGTGGCCGCAGGGCGGGGCGCCGGCGACCCCACCGCGCAACGGCGTCGGGATCGCCGCGCTGGTGCTCGGCATCCTGGCCGTGCTGCTCGGGTTCTTCCTGATCGGTGCCCTGTTCGGTGTCGTCGCGGTCGCGCTGGGCATCCTCGGGATCAGCCGGGCGTCCAAGGGCGCCGCCACCAACCGCGGTGTCGCGATCGCCGGGCTCGTCCTCGGCGTCGTCGGCATCGTCATCGCGATCGCCGTCGTCGCGTTCGGCGTGAGCGTGTTCAACCAGGTCGGCGGTAGCGAGTACGTCAGCTGTGTGCAGCAGGCCGGCAACGACCAGTCCGCGATCGCGCAGTGCCAGCAGGACTTCGAGGGCCGCATCGAGGGGCAGTTGGACCAGGACGGCAACTGAGCCCGTTCCCGCGGGCCCCCGGCCGGTCACCGGTCAGGCGGGCCCGCGGTTCGCGGTGTGGAACGCGCCGCCGCGTGGAACGCACCCCCCGCACCGAACGCCAGCCGGGCGAACCGCTCCCCCATCCGCACGTGCGCCTCCGGACACGGGTGCAGCCGGTCGGGCAGCGGCAGCTCGGCCGCGTCGTCCTCGCCGTAGAGCTCCCGGCCGTCGAGGAGGGCCAGTGCCGGGTCCTCCGGGGTGCGGTCGGCCACGATCCGGGCCAGCTCCTCGCGGATCACCGACAGCGTCAGCTGCCCCGCCGCGACCCCGGCCGGGTCGCCGGTCGCGCGGAACAGCAGCCGCCCGTCGACGACCTCCGGCGCCCCCGGGCCCGGGGTGTGCTCGTGGATCGGGCACAGCACCGGCGACACCACCAGCAGCGGGGTGTCCGGGTGGCCGTCGCGGATCGTGTCGAGGAACCCGTGCACGGCCGGTGCGAACGCACGCCGGCGCATGAGGTCGGCGTTGACGATGTTGATCCCGATCTTGACGCTGATCATCGCGGCCGGGGCGTCGCGCAGAGCGCGGGCGACGAACGGGTCCAGCATCGCGCTGCCGGAGAACCCCAGGTTGACCAGCTCGACACCGGCGGCGCGAGCGGCGAGCGCCGGCCAGGTGGTGCTGGGCCCCGCGGCGTTGCTGCCCTGGCTGATCGAGCTCCCGTGGTGCAGCCACACCGGGCGCCCACCGGGCGGGACGACGGCGACCGGCGCGTCGGTGCGCAGCGCGACGACCTCGGTGATCTCGTTGTGCGGCAGCCAGATCTCGACGATCGCGTCGTGGCCGGGCAGGGTGAACCGCACCGGGCCGGGTGCGCCGTCGGTGACCGTGACCTGTCCGGTCGCCGGGTCGGTCATGAGGAGCTTCCCGCCGGAGGTCGTGGCACTGCCCATCGGCCGGCCGTCGACGAGCAGGTCGTAGGCGCCGTCGGGCCGCAGCGGGGCTCCGACGAGCCCGATCCGGGTGCGCAGGGTCTCCAGCTCGACCGTCCGCGCGGCGGTGCGGAACACGACACGGACCCCGGACGGCTGGCTCTGCGCCCCGGCCAGCTGCGGGTCGCCGTTGCGGGCGCGGGCGGGGGCGGGGAGCCGCTGCGGGAGCAGGCCACGCTCGCCGTCGACGGCGTCGAGGACGCCGTGCAGCAGCTCGGGCCCGATCGGGGTGGTGATCACTCCGGCAGCCTGGCACGCACGCGGCCGCCGTTCATCCCGGAATCGGACGGCGCCCGTGGAGGGTCCTGCCGGTGACCGCCCCGGGCGCGTGACCCAGGATGACCGGGTGACTGCGACCGAGGACGAGCGCACGGCGGCCGACGACCGCGCGCACACGGGGGTGGAGCGCGTGCTGGTGATCGCCGCGCACCCCGACGACATCGACTTCTCCTGCAGCGGCACCGTCGCGGTGTGGACCGCGGCCGGCGTCGCGGTGACCTACTGCCTGGTGACCGACGGCGACGCGGGCGGGTTCGACCCGGCCGTGCCGCGCAGCGACATCGCGGGCATCCGCCGGGCCGAGCAGACCGCCGCGGCCGCCGTGGTGGGCGTCTCCGACCTGGTGTTCCTCGGCCACCCCGACGGGCGGCTGACCGTCACCCTGGAGCTGCGCCGCGACCTGGCGCGGGTGATCCGGCAGGTCCGCCCGGACCGGGTCCTCGTGCCGCAGCCGGTGCGCGACCTGCGCAGCATGTACGGCAGCCACCCCGACCACACCGCGACCGGCGAGGCCGCCCTGTGCGCGGTCTACCCCGACGCGCGCAACCCCTACGCCTTCCCCGAGCTGGCCGAGGCCGGGTACGAGGCGCACACGGTCGGCGAGGTGTGGATCATGGGCCCGGCCCCGGCCGACGACCCGGAGGGGGCGCGGCACGTCGACATCACCGACACCATCGACGTGAAGATCGCGGCGCTGCGCGCGCACGAGAGCCAGACCGCCCACATGAACGACCTGGAGGACATGATCGGGCAGTGGTCCGAGTCGCTGGCGAAGCGGGCCGGGTTCCCGCCCGGTCGGCTCGTGGAGTCCTTCCACGCACTCGACACGCGCTGAGGCCACCGGGGCCCAGGGGCCGGTCGGTCAGATCGCGGCCGCCGTGTCGGCGCCGGGCGTGGACCGGTCCGCTCGCTGGGCCGCACCCGCCGCGAGGTCCAGCGCCTCGGCGGGGCGCAGGGCGTGCCGCTCGCGGATGCTCATCTCCAGCTGCGGGGCGAACCCCGCACCGCAGCGTTCGAGCAGCCGGGCCACACCCGGGCGGAGGTTCACCAGCCGCAGCCGCACACTGGCCGGGAGCTCGTCGGCGGCGTGCACGAGGCTGACCGCACCGGCGACGTCGACGAACCGCAGCGCGGACAGGTCCGCGGTCAGCGTGCCCTCCCCGACGTCGCCGCGCACGACCTGGTCGATCAGTCCGGCCAGCACGCGGCGGACCTGGGGGCGGTTGGCGTGGTCGACCTCGCCGGCCAGCCGGATCCGGGCCGGCCCGGTCTCGGTGACGCGCAGCAGGCTGTCGTCGTGGAGCGGGGTGGCGGTCAGCTCGGCGGGGTGCCGGGCGCGCATCGTCGCGATGAGCTCGTCGGGGTAGCGCAGGTGGTCGTAGACGCACAGCACGCGCAGCGGCTGGTCGCGGACGGCGTCGTCGAGCCTGCGGTCGTACTCGTCGAGCACCTGCCCGCCGGGCCGGCGCAGGCCGTGGTCGGTCTGGCCGCTGACCCGCAGCCCCGCCCAGCCGTCGTCCAGGGCGGAGGTGAGGTGGTGCGCCACCAGCCCGGTCAGCTCCTCGAGCGGGCCGCGCAGGGCGGCGCGGGTGACCTCGCCCGGGACGAGCCGGAACTGCCCGGACCGCAGCGGGCCGGTGACGTCGACGCCGTCGTCGGTCAGGCGGG
Source organism: Pseudonocardia sp. Ae717_Ps2 (assembly GCF_001932475.1). NCBI lineage: Bacteria > Bacillati > Actinomycetota > Actinomycetes > Pseudonocardiales > Pseudonocardiaceae > Pseudonocardia > Pseudonocardia sp. Ae717_Ps2. The sequence continues at coordinate 2,589,128 of NZ_MCIS01000001.1, read as the reverse complement.
AGAGGACCAGACCTGCGGTGTCGTCGTCGAGGTAGACGACCCGCTCCCCCGCCGCGAGCCCCTCGGCCAGGAACGCGGCGACGTCCTCGGCGAGCTGCTCGTCGCTGACCGGCACGGTCAGCACGTGTCGGTGCGGGACCCGTACCGGTGCGGTCACACATCACCCCCGTCATGGCGTCCCCTCGGTCCCCCGGCGGGTGTGACGCTGCGTGCACGATAGGTGATCACCGATCCCGTGGCGACCCGACGCTGTTGTTCAGGCGTGCCGAGGCGTAGAGTTAGCCGGACCGAACTCCAGGGTTCGGGGCGTACTGTGCGAGTCGGTGGCACGGGCGCCGACCAGGAGGTGGACGCCATGTTCCGAGCCGCTCCGCAGTCGCGGACGACCGAGGTGCGCGCGGTCGTGCTCGCCGGGGTGCTGATGGTCCTGCTGGCCGTCGCCACGATCGTCTCGGTGTCGCTGGCCCCCACCTCCGTCACCCTGGTCCTGGCCGCCGCCGCGCTGGCCGTCCGGCCGCTGGTCGTCGCCCACCTGCGGCGCAGTGCCCACGACGAGCGGGTCGCCGCGCGCCGCTGAGGCGACCTACGGTGGGGGTCCGCGACCCGAGGAGCCCCATGACGACCGTCGGTGAAGCCGGCTGGCAGGTGCTGACCGCCCACGGCATCGACACCGTGTTCGGCAACCCCGGCTCCAACGAGCTGCCCTTCCTGGCGGCGATGCCCGACGGGGTGCGCTACGTGCTGGGTCTGCACGAGGGCGCGGTGCTGGGCATGGCCGACGGCTACGCCCTGGCCTCCGGCGGCCCGGCCCTGGTCAACCTGCACGCGGCGTCCGGGTCGGGCAACGCGATGGGCGCGCTCACCAACGCCGTCTACTCCCACTCCCCGCTCGTGCTCACCGCGGGCCAGCAGGTGCGGTCGACCGTCGGCCAGGAGGTCATGCTGACCAACGTGGACGCCACCGCCCTGCCGCGTCCGCTGGTCAAGTACTCCGCCGAACCCGCGTCGGCCCAGGACGTCCCGCGGGCGCTGTCCCAGGCGGTGCACACCGCGCTGCTGGCCCCACGAGGCCCGGTCTACCTCTCGATCCCCTACGACGACTGGTCCCGCGAGGCCGGCCCGGACGCCGCGCACCTGCCGTCGCGACGCACGACCACCGCCGCCGAGCTGGGTGAACGGGCGGTCGCCGAGCTGGCCGGGGCACTGGCCGGGGCGGCGAACCCGGTCCTGGTGCTGGGTCCGCAGGTCGACGCGGACCGGGCGAACGGCCACGCCGTCGCCCTGGCCGAGCGGCTCGCCTGCCCGGTGTGGATCGCGCCGTCGGCGTCGCGCTGTCCGTTCCCGACCCGGCACCCGGCGTTCCGCGGGATCCTCCCGGCGTCGGTGCGCGACGTGTCCGACCGGCTGGCCGGGCACGACGTCGTGCTCGTCGCGGGTGCGCCGGTGTTCCGCTACCACCAGTGGGTCCCCGGTGACCTGCTGCCGGCGGGCTCCCGGCTGCTGCACCTGACCGCGGATCCGGCCGAGGCCGCGCGGGCCCCGATGGGCGAGGCCTGGGTCGGCCCGGTCGGTCCGGCGCTGGCCGCGCTCGCCGGGCGGGTGCCCGCCTCGGGGCGGGTGCCGCTGCCGCCCCGGCCGGCACCGCCCGCCCCGCAGGGCGCCGCGGACCACGTCCCGCCGCAGCAGCTGTTCGCGCTGGTCCGGGACGCGGCACCGGCCGGGACCGTGCACGTGTGCGAGTCCACCTCGACGATCGACGACTTCGTCACCCAGGCCGACCTGACCGAGCCGGGCAGCTACCTGTTCCCCGCGTCCGGTGGTCTCGGGTTCGGGCTGCCCGCCGCGGTCGGCGCGCAGCTGGCCCACGGCGACGCGCGCCGGGTGGTCGCACTCGTCGGCGACGGGTCCGCCAACTACGGCATCACCGCGCTCTGGACGGCGGCGCAGTACCGGGTGCCGGTGGTCGTCGTGATCCTGCGCAACGGGACCTACGGTGCGTTGCGCGGCTTCGCCGAGCTGCTGGGCACCGGCGAGACACCGGGCCTGGACGTCCCCGGGATCGACTTCGTGCGGATCTCCGAGGGCTACGGCGTGCCCGCGGTGTCGGTGCGGGACGCCGCCTCCGCCGCGGCGGCGCTGAAGGAGGCCTTCGCCGACGACGGCCCCCGGCTCATCGAGGTCGTGACGGCGCCGGGCGTGGCGTAGGCCGGCGTAGGGCCGGCGCCGTCCCTCACACCGCGGCGAGCGCGGCGTAGCGGCCCGCGTCGGCGAGCAGCTCGTCGTGGCTGCCGGACTCGACGATCCGGCCGTGGTCGACGACGGCGATCCGGTCGGCGTCGCGCACGGTCGTGAGCCGGTGCGCGATGGTGATCGTCGTGCGGCCGTGGGCCAGCGCGTCGAACGCGGCCTGCACCGCCCGCTCGGTACGGGTGTCCAGCGCACTGGTGGCCTCGTCGAGGACCAGCACCTTCGGGTCGCGCAGCAGCGTGCGGGCGATCGCGATCCGCTGCTTCTCCCCGCCGGAGAACCGGTGCCCGCGTGAGCCGACGACGGTGTCGTAGCCCTCGGGCAGCGAGACGATCAGGTCGTGGACCTGCGCGGCGCGGGCGGCGGCCTCGATCTCGGCGTCGGTGGCGTCCGGGCGGGCGTGGCGCAGGTTCTCCCGCACGGTGGCGTGCAACAGGTAGGTGTCCTGCCCGACGACGCCGACGATCCGGGTCAGGTCGGCCGCGGCCATGTCGCGCAGGTCGATCCCGTCGATGGTCACCCGGCCCGCGGTCGGGTCGTGCAGCCGGGACACGAGCCCGGCCAGGGTGGTCTTGCCCGACCCGGTCTCCCCGACCAGGGCCAGCGTGGTGCCCGCGGGGACGTCGAGGTCGATGCCGGCGACGGCGGCGGCGTCGCTGCCCGGGTAGACGAAGGTGACGTCCTCGATCCGCACGTGCCCGCGGACGCGGTCGTGGTCGACAGCGACGGGATGCTCGGGCTCGGGCACGTCGGTGGTCAGGTCGAGGTAGGAGAAGATCCGCTCGAACAGCGCCAGCGAGGCGACGATCTGCACGCCGACGCTCAGCATGCCCATGACCGGGCGGAACAGCCCGCCCTGCAGCGCGGTGAACGCCACGAGGGTGCCGATGCTCATCGTCCCGGCGGCGAACGGCAGCCCGGCGGCGAGGTAGATGGCGGCCGGGACGGCGGCGAACACGACCTGGGTGACGGCCATCGTCCAGCGTCCGGCGAGCTGGGAGCGCAGCTCCAGCCCGATCAGCCGGGACGAGGACTCGGCGAACCGGCGGCTCAGCTCCGGGCCGCTGCCCAGGGTCTTGGACAGGGCGATCCCGTCGACGGACAGGTTCTCCTCGACCGCGACGCTCAGGTCGGCGAGCTCGCGCTGCTGGGCCGCGGTGATCGCGCGGCGGGTGCGGGCGACCCGCCGGGTCAGCAGGATCGCCGGGGGCAGCACGACCAGGGACACCAGTGTGAGCTGCCAGGACAACGCGGTCATCGCGACCAGGGTGGCGACGGTGGTGGTCAGGTTCGACGCGACCGAGGTGGCGGTGCTGGTGACCACCGACTGCATGCCGCCGATGTCGTTGGTGATCCGCGACTGCACCTCCCCGGTGCGGGTGCGGGTGAAGAACGCCAGGCTCTGGCGCTGCAGGTGGGCGAAGACGCCGGTGCGCAGCCCGTGCATGACCTCCTGCCCGATGCGGGTGGAGATCCAGGTCTGGGCGACGCCGAGGGCGGCGGTGACCGCGGCGACCGCGACCATGCCCGCGGCCAGCCAGGCGAGCAGGGTGACGTCGCGCTCGGGCAGGGCGACGTCGATGACCTCGCGGAGCAGGAACGGCGAGGCCATTCCCACGATCGAGGACGCCACGATCGTCACGACGACGACCGTGAGCGGGCCCCGGTGCGGGGCGAACAGTGCGCCGATGCGGCGCAGCGAGACCGCGCGCGCCTGCTCCCGTTCCTCGGGGGTGGCGGTGCGGGTGTCCGGCCGTCCGGGCCGGTTCGGGGGTCGGGTGTCCAAGGGGTCTCCTCCGGGCCGATTACTGTGGTTACCTCACTATGAGGCAGCAACAGCGTCCTGCGCTAGTCTGTTCCCGTGCCGGACCGGGAACCACCCAGCCAGTCGCGCGGCGACCTCGTCGACGCGTTCTGGTCGGTCGCGCGCTCACTGCGCCACGCCTCGGCCGAGCGGCTGGCGGCCTGGGGTCTGACGCCGTCGCAGGCGCGGGCGCTGGGCACGCTGGTCCGGCACGGCGAGATGCGCCCGGGCACGCTGGCCGGGCACCTGCGGATCACGCCGCGGTCGGCGACCGAGGTCGTCGACGCGCTGGCCGGACTCGGGCTCGTCGAACGGGCGACTGACCCGGCGGACCGGCGGGCGGTGCTGGTGCGGGTCACGGACGCGGGCGCGGCGACCGCGCGCGACGTGCGGGCCGCACGGGCCGACGGGGCCGAGGCGTTGTTCGCACGGCTGTCCGACGACGACCGCGCCGAGCTGGCCCGCATCCTCGCCGTCCTGCGCGACGGGGCCGACGGGGACCGCCGCTGCTGAGCCCGGCCGCCCACGACCGGAGCAGCCTCCGTCCGGGCCCTGCCGGGGCGCGGGCCGGGGCGGGCGGGGGGGGGGGAACGGTCGCGGCGGACCGAGCGGGCCCGGGGCCACCGCGGGCGGGGCGGCCGCGGCTCACCGCCCGACGGGATCCGTCCGGTCGTCGCCGGTGCAGGTGCCGCCACGGCGGACCCGCCCGGCCCGTACGAGCGCCCGCACCGCCGTCCCGGCCGCCAGGACCACGGCCCCCGCCAGCACCGACACCCGCGGCAGCAGCGTCGCGAGCACCACGCAGCCGAGCAGCCCGAACCCCGACAGGGCGCGGCGCCATGGCCGGTCGCGGTGCAGGGTGAGCGCCGCGGCGTTGGCGACGGCGTAGTACAGCAGCACCGCGAACCCGGACAGGCCGATCGCGGTGACCGGAGCGGCCGTGACCACCAGCAGCAGCACGACCGCGCCGACGGCGAGCTCGGCGCGGTGCGGCACCGCGAACCGCGGGTGGACCGCGGCGAGTGCGCCCGGCAGCTCCCGGTCCCGGGCCATGGCCAGCACGGTGCGCCCCACCCCGGCGACCAGCGCGAGCAGCACCCCGGCCGACGCGACGGCGCCCCCGATGCGCACCAGGGGTGCCGTCCCGTCCCCGGCCGCGGTGGCCAGCGGCGCCGCGGACGCCGCGAGCGCGTCCGGCCCGGCGGCCCGCAGCGCGGCGACGGCGACCACCGCGTAGACCACCAGCACCAGGCCGAGCGCGAGCGGGATCGCCCGCGGGATGGTGCGTGCGGGGTCGCGGACCTCCTCGCCGAGCGTCGCGATCCGGGCGTACCCGGCGAAGGCGAAGAACAGCAGCCCGGCGGCCTGCAGCACCGCGAGCGGACCGGCGTCGGTCCAGCCCTGCAGCGGCGCGGCGACGGCGGGGCGGGAGAACGCGGCGACGACCACCGCCGTCAGCACCGCGAGGGTGCACCCGACCAGGACCCGGGTGGCGAGCGCGGTGCGGGTGACGCCACGCAGGTTCACCGCGACCATCGCGACCACCGCCGCCGCCGCGACCGCGCGGGCGTGGTCCGGCCAGGCGTAGGAGCCCAGGGTGAGGGCCATCGCGGCGCACGACGCGGTCTTGCCGGTGACGAACGCCCACCCGGCGAGGAACCCCCACGTCTCCCCCAGCCGGCGGCGGCCGTAGACGTAGGCCCCACCGGACTCGGGGTGGCGGGCGGCGAGCCACGCCGAGGACATCGCGTTGGCGACCGCGACCGCGCCGGCCACGGCGAGCGCGGGCAGCAGGGCCGTCCCGGCGACGGCCGCGGCGGGCCCGAAGACCGCGAACACCCCGGCGCCCAGCATGGACCCGATCCCGAGGACGACGGCGTCGCCGGTGCCGATCCGGCGTTGGGGCGTCGTGTGCACGTGCTCACCCTTCCCGGCGTGCGGACGGCCGGTCGAGGGGGTACCCACCACGGCATGGGACCGACCCCGCACGACCGACCGCTGACGTTCACCATCGGGCACGAGGAGCTCGTCGTCCGGAAGCGCTACGAGGTGCTCAGCATCGTCAACGACATCCTGGTGGCGCTGTGGTTCGTGATCGGCAGCGTGCTGTTCTTCTCCGAGGCCACCAGCTACGCGGGGACATGGCTGTTCCTCCTCGGCTCGATCGAGCTGATGATCCGACCGGTGATCCGGCTCGCCCGCCGGGTGCACCTGCAGCGGATCACCGGGGCACCGCCGGAGGCGAGCCACGACTTCTGACCCGGACGACGACGCCCGCCACCGTTCACCGCACGAACCGTCCTTCCCACGGCGGGGTCCGGCGGCGCGGTTCGCGGGCACCGGGCGGGGGTAGGCCGCTCGGGCACCGCACGAACGACCCGGAGGCACCCCGATGTCCGACAGCACGCTCAGCAAGGATCCGACCGCGGACCCGGCGGAGCACGATGCGTACTTCCCGTCGCCGTACTCGCTGGACGCCTACACCGCGCCGAGGACGGACTTCGACGGTCTCGCCACCGAGCGGCACGCCTGGTCCGGCGGCCGCTGGAAGGTGCTCGTCCTGGCCACCGACGAACGCTACCTGCGCATGGGCAACGGCACCTTCTTCTCCACCGGCAACCACCCGGTGGAGACCCTGCTCCCCCTGCACCACGTGCTGGAGGCCGGGTTCGGCGTCGAGATCGCGACGCTCACCGGCAACCCGGCGAAGTTCGAGTGGTGGGCCTACCCCGGCGAGGACGAGGCGGTCGGCAGCGCCCGCGAGAAGCTGCTCGCGCAGTGGCGGGCCCCGAAGTCGCTGGCCGAGGTCGTCGACCGCGAGCTGGGCGAGGACTCGGACTACCTGGCGGTGTTCGTCCCGGGCGGGCACGGTGCGCTGTCCGGGCTGCCGTTCTCCACCGACGTCCGCGACACCCTGGAGTGGGCCATGCGCACCGACCGGCTCGTGGTGTCGCTGTGCCACGGGCCCGCGGCGTTCCTCTCCACCCGCATCGGCCGCGGGCGGTCGGTCTTCGAGGGCTACGAGATGTGCGTGTTCCCCGACGCGCTCGACGCCGGCGCCAACATCGACATCGGCTACCTGCCCGGCGAGATGCCGTGGCTGCTCGGCAAGGCACTCCAGGACGAGGGCGTCCGCGTGGTCAACGACGACATGACCGGCCGCTGCACCACCGACCGCAACGTCATCACCGGGGACAGCCCCCTGGCCGCGAACGAGCTGGGCAGGCGCACCGCGACCGCGCTGCTGGAGCACGCCCGCCGCCGCGGCTGACCACGCAGCTCACGGCGCCGTGCCACCGGCCGCGAGCCGCCACACCCGGTCGCGGCTGAACGGCTGGTGGTACGGCCGCACCCCCAGCGCCCGGCGGATCGCGTTCGCGACCGCGGGCGCCACCGGGTTGTAGGGCGCCTCGCTCATCGACTTCGCGCCGTAGGTGCCCAGCGCGTCGTGGGTCCGGGCGTAGCGCACCTCGGTGACCGGGACGTCGGCCATCTGCGGCACCCGGTACGTGCGGAACACCGGGTTGAGGATCTCCCCGGACTCCCCGACGTACACCTCCTCGTAGAGGGCGCTGCCCAGCCCCATCGCGGCACCGCCCTCCACCTGCCCACGCAGCTGCTCGGGGTTCAGGACGGTGCCGGCGTCGACGGCCTGCACCGAGCGCAGCACCCGGACCTCGCCGGTGGCGGTGTCCACCGCGACCCGCACGCCGTGGCAGTTCGCGGTGATCGCCCGCGCGGTGCCGGGTTCCTCCCCCGTCGCCGACAGTCCCCCCGGCGCCGACGCGGCGGCCAGCACCTCGTCGAGGGACCACTCGCCGTCGGGGGTCGTGACGCCGTCGGCGTGCAGCTCTCCGCCGCCGGTCACCGCGAGGATGTGGGCCCGCAGCGCGGTGGCCGCGGCGTGCAGGGCCTTGCCCGCCACGGTGGTGCCCGCCGAGGCGAACGCCCCGGTGTCGTAGCCGCAGGCGTCCGTGTCCCCGTGGTGGGCGTCGACCCGGTCCGCGGTCGTGCCGAGCACGGTCGCGACGACCTGGCGATGGGTCGTCGTGGTGCCGTTGCCGAACTCGACGGTGCCGGCACCGAGCCGGTAGCGCCCACCGGGCAACAGGGTCACCGTGGTGGTGGCGGCGTGGCCGAACGGGGCCATCGTCGTCATCATGCCCAGTGCCGTGCCCTCGCCGACGCGCCACGTCGGACCGTCCGGCACGGGGTCGCCGCTACCGTCGGCCAGTGCGTCCTGCACGAGGTCGAGACACTGGTCCATGCCGTAGCTGGTCCAGTGCAGGTCGTGCTCGGGGTCGCCGTGGTGGGCGACGTGCAGCGGGTCCCCGGCGCGGACCATGTTGCGCCGCCGCAGGTCGAACGGGTCGAGGCCGGCGACGATCGCCAGCTCGTCCATCGCGGACTCGACGGCGAACATCACCTGGCCCAGGCCGTAGCCGCGGAACGCGCCGCTGGGGACGTTGTTCGTGTAGACGACCTCGGCGTCGAGGTGCTTGACGGGGCAGTTGTAGACGCTGACCGACTCGGCGACGGCGTGGAACAGCACCCCGCGGGAGTGGTTGCCGTAGGCGCCGGTGTCGGACAGGACGTCGAGCTTCATCGCGGTGAGCCGGCCGTCGTCGTCGGCGCCGAGCGTGACCGCGACCCGCATCGGGTGGCGCAGCGCGGTGCGGGTGAACTCCTCGGTCCGGGTGAACTCGTGGACGACGGTGCGCCCGGTCCGCAGCACCGCGAGCCCGACGAGGTCCTCGGCGAACATCTCCTGCTTGCCGCCGAACCCGCCGCCGACCCGCGCGGTGTGCACCCGGACCCGGTCGGGGTCCAGGTCGAGCACGCGGGCGAGCTCGGCGCGGGTGAGGAACGGGACCTGGGTCCCCGCGCGGACGACGAGGCGGCCGTCGTCGTCGAGGGAGCCGATGGCCCCGTGGCACTCGAGCTGGGCGTGGGAGACGCGGCTGGTGCGCCAGGTGCCGGTGACGGTGTGCGCGGACCCGGCGAGCGCGGCGTCGACGTCGCCGCCGTGTCCGCCGTGCAGGGCGAGCACGACGTTGCGGGACGCCTCGTCGACGCGGTCGGCCGGGGTCCGGTCCGGGTGCACCAGCGGCGCGCCGGGCCGCCGGGCCGCCTCCGGGTCCAGCACGGCGGGCAGCACCTCGTAGTCGACGGCGATCAGGGCGCAGGCGGCCTCGGCCTGTGCCGGGGTCTCGGCGACGACGGCCGCGACCCGCTGCCCGACGTGCCGGACGACGTCGTCGAGCATCCGGGTGTCGTCGGGGTCGTCGGTGCGGTGCTCGTGCCGGGCGGTGGAGTACCGCAGGTCCGGCACGTCGTGGTGGGTCAGCACCAGCGCGACGCCCGGTGCGGCCGCGGCCGCGGTGGTGTCGATCGACCGGATCCGGGCGTAGGCGTGCGGGGAGCCGAGGATCCGCAGGTGCAGGGCACCGGTGAGGTCGACGTCGAAGGTGAACGGCTCGGCGCCGGTGACGATGCGCTCGGCCGCCGGGGGCCGGGCCGAGCAGCCGACCGTGCCCTCCGCGGCGCGGGGACCGTCGGCGGCGCACCGACGACGGACGCCGGTCTCGATCGCCTCCCGGATGCTGCGGTAGCCGGTGCAGCGGCACAGGTTGCCCTTCATCCGCCGCGGCAGGTCGTCGAGGTCCTCGGCGGTCAGGGCAGACGCGGTGACGATCTGCCCGGCCGTGCAGAACCCGCACTGGTAGCCGAACTTCTCCACGAACGCCTGCTGCACCGGGTGCAGCTCCCCGTCCGGCCCGGCCAGCCCGGCGACGGTGGTGACCCGCGCGCCGTCGAGACGCTGGGCGGGGATCAGGCAGGAGTGCACGGGCCGGTCGTCGAGCAGGACTGTGCAAGCGCCGCAGTCCCCGGCGTCGCAGCCCTTGCGCACCTCCAGGTGCCCGTGCTCGCGCAGGAACGTGCGGGTGCACTGCCCCGGGGCGGGCTCGGCCTCCAGCTCGGTGTCGTTGATGTGCAGCTTCACGACAGCTCCTCCCGGATCTGCTCCAGCAGCACCGCACTGACCCCGTGGCGCCAGTCCGCGGGACCGAGCGGGTCGGTGTACCAGCCGTCGACGGCGTCGACGTCGGCGCGCAGCCGGTCCGGGTCGGGCACCCCGGCCGGGTAGCGCAGGACGGTGGGTGCCTCGGTCGCGGCGGTGATCACGAACGTGGCCGCGCCGCCGTCGCGCGCGGTGTCGACCCGCCCGGTGAGCACGGCGCCGGAGCGGCCGAGCTCGGCGAGTGCGATCTTGCGGAAGGCGGTGCGGGCGCGCAGTGCGGCACCGGGCAGCTCGACCGCGCGCAGGACCTCGCCGGGGCGCAGCGCGGTGGTGCCGTTCCCGGTGACGAGCGTCGCGACCGGGACCCGGTGCTCGGCGCCGTCGGGGGTCCAGACGACGGCGACGCCGTCGAGCGTCGCGGCGAGCGCGACCATCCCGGCGGCGGCGTAGGCACGGCACACGTTCCCGCCGACGGTCGCGGTGTGCCAGATCTTCCACGACGCCAGCAGGGCGTGCGCGCACTGGGCGAACAGCGGGGCCCCGGTGCGCTCCCCGTACCCGGCGAGGTCGGCGATCGGGCAGGTCGCCGCCACCGACAGGCCGCCGTCGGGCAGCGGTTCCAGGGGCTCCCAGCCCATCGTGGTCAGGTCGACCAGGCCGGTGACGCCGGGCTGCGGCTCGGAGAACAGCCAGGTCCCGCCGGCGAGGATCCGCTCCCCCGGCGCCAGCGCCAGGTCGGCGCGCTCGCGGGCGCGCCGGAACCCGGTGACGGTGTGCAGGTCCATCCGCTCACCCGGCCCGCGAGACGAGGTCGCGGTGCACCGCGGCGCACTCGGCGGCGACGGCGTCGGTGTCGACGGTGAGGACCGTGTCCTTCTCCACGACCGGGCGACCGTGCACCAGCAGCAGCTCCAGCGGCGGCGGGGTGCCCAGGACCAGGGCGGCCACCGGGTCGGCGACGTCGCGGTGCCGGAACCCGTCGAGGCGCCACAGCGCGAGGTCGGCGAGCTTCCCGGTCTCGATCGACCCGATCTCGTCCTCGCGACCGAGCACCCGGGCGCCGCCGAGCGTGCCGAGCTCCAGGGCCTCGCGCACCGACAGGGCGCGGGGGCCGCCCGCGGCGCGGGCGAACAGGACGGCGTGCTTGACGTCCTCCAGCAGGTGGGTGCCCTCGTTGGAGGCGGCGCCGTCGACGCCGATCCCGACCCGGGCGCCGGCGTCGACGAGGTCACGGACCCGCGCGATGCCGGCACCGAGCCGGCCGTTGGAGGTGGGGCAGTGCGCGACGCCGGTGCCGGTGGCGCCGATGGTCTTCACCGCCTCGTCGTCGAGGTGCACGGTGTGGGCGAACCACACGTCGGGCCCGGTCCAGCCCAGGTCGGCGACGTACTCGGTGGGCGTGGCGCCGAAGCGCTCCCGGCAGTACGCCTCCTCGTCGTCGGTCTCGGCGAGGTGGGTGTGCAGCCGCACGCCGAGCTCGCGGGCCAGCGTCGCGGACTCCCTCATCAGCTCCGGTGTCACCGAGAACGGCGAGCAGGGGGCCAGCGCGATCCGCAGCATCGACCCCGGTGACGGGTCGTGCCAGCGGGCGACGGCGTCGGCGGAGGCGGCGAGGATCTCGTCGCGGTCGGAGACGACGTGGTCCGGCGGCAGCCCGCCCGCGCTGCGCCCCAGGTCCATCGACCCGCGGGTCGGGTGGAACCGCAGGCCCACCTGCTGGGCGGCCCGGATCTCGGCGCCGAGCACGTCGCCGCCCTCCCGGGGGAAGACGTAGTGGTGGTCGGTGGTGGTCGTGCATCCCGACAACGCGAGCGCCGACAGCGCCCCGGTGGCGCCGGTGTGCACGGCGTGCTCGTCGATGCCGGCCCACACCGGGTAGAGCGTGGTCAGCCACTCGAACAGCGTGTGGTCGACGGCGAGTCCGCGGGTCACCCACTGGTAGAGGTGGTGGTGGGTGTTGACCAGCCCCGGGGTGAGCAGGCAGCCGCGGGCGTCCACCCTGCGGTCGTAGGACCCCGCCGGGGCGGGGCCGGGCCCGACGGCGGCGATCCGTTCCCCCTCGACGACCACGTGCCCGCCGGGGATCTCCTCCCCGGTGACGGTGACGACGTGGGCACCCTCGATGGCGATCCGGCTGGCGACCCGGCTGGCGGTCCGCCCGGCGTTCGGCTGCTGCATGGACCCCAGTGCACCGTGTGACGGTCACCAGGAGAAGGCACCACTGTGACGAATCGGGGTCCCGCCGGGTGCACCGAGTTGTAGGTTCCTCCCATGCTGCTCTCGGAGCTGGTCGCGCGACCGGAGCTGCGGCTGCGGGTCCTGCACGGCTCGGCGGCCGATCTGGACCGGTCCGTGCGCTGGGTGTACCCGACCGACCTGCCCGACCCGTCGCGTTACCTGGGCGGCGGCGAGCTGGTGGTGTCCGGGCTGGTGTGGCGGCGCACGCCGGCGGACTCGGAGCGGTTCGTCGCGGCCGTCGCCCGGTCCGGCGCGGCGGCGCTGGTGGCCGGCGAGGCCGTGTTCGGCGACATCCCGGCCGACGTCGTCGACGCCTGCCGCCGCCACGACCTCGTCCTCATCGCGGTCCCGGTGGACGTGTCGTTCGGCGCGGTCACCGAGGTGGTGATCGGGGCGCTGTCCGCGGCCCGCGGGGACCGGCTCGCCCACACCCTGGGCCGGCACCGGCGGCTGCTCGCCGCGTTCGCCGGCGGCGCGGAGCTGGCCGAGCTGGCCGGGTCGGTCTCGGCGGGCACCGGGCTGGTCTGCCGGGTGCTCACCGCCGCGGGCGGCCTGCTGGCCGGGCCGGCCCTGCCCGACGCCGAGCGCGACGCCGTCGTCGCCGGGTTCCTCACCGCGGGCCGGCTGCCGGTGACCGTCCCGGCCGGTCGGGACGGTGCCGCGCACCTGGTGGTCCCCGCGGCACCGGGAACGGCACGGGCCACCGGCTGGCTGGTCGCCGCGCAGCTGCCGCCGGGCACCGCACAGGCGGGCACCGAGGCCGTCGACGCCGTCGGGGAGCTGGCCGCCATCGCCGCGCTGGACCGGTCCCGGCGCCGCGAGGGCGCGGCGGTGGCCCGCCCGATCGCCGACGACGCGCTGGCCCGGATCGCCGCCGACACCGGCGACCGGCCGGAGACCCGGGTACGGCTGCGCCAGGCCGGGGTGGAGCCGGACGGGACCCTCGCCGTGGTCGTGCTGCGGGCCTCGGGCGTCGCGGACCCGGCCGACACCGCGCACACCGTGCTCCTCGACGCGCTGGTCGGCACCGGCCCGGCCGCGGTCGGGGTGCTGGGTGGCGACGCGGTCGCCGTCGTCGCGGTGCCCGGGCGTGCGGACACCCCGGACCCGGTCGAGGTGGTGCTGGGCGCGGTGCACCGGCTCGGCCCCGGCCTGGCGGGCGGACGGCTGTCGGCCGGGGTGTCGCGGCCGTCGACGGCGGAGGCGCTGTCGGGTGCGCTCGCCGAGGCCGGGCACGCCGCCGGACTGGCGGCGTCCCGGGTCGGCCCGGTGACCTCGGTGCGGGCCGGGGAGATCACCTCGCACGTGGCGCTGCTGGCCGGGGTCCCCGACGACGTCCGGCGCGGCTTCGCCGCCCAGGTCCTCGGCCCGGTGCTCGACCACGACGCGCGGTCGGGCACCGGGCTGGTGGAGACCCTGGAGGTGTTCCTCGACGAGTCCGGGTCGTGGAACCGGACCGCGGCCCGGCTGCACCTGCACGTCAACACCGTCCGGTACCGGATCGGCCGGGTGGCGGAGCTGACCGGGCGGGACCCGTCCTCGTTCACCGACCGCGTCGACCTCTACCTGGCGCTGCGCTCGCGCTGACGGCGGCCCGGCGGCGGGCGCCGGCGGCGCGGCGGCGCACCGGCTTGGCGCCCGGCCGTGGCGCCCGGCTGCGTTCCGGCGCCGGCGGGGCGACGACGACCGGTGGCCTGCGGTCGAGCAGCCGGGTGAGCACGAGCTGCTGGACCAGGGTCGCGACGCTGCCGGTCATCCAGTAGAGCAGCAGCGCGACCGGCGCCGGGTAGAGCAGCCCACCGGCGAGGACACCGACCGGCGCGATCCAGGGCAGGGCCGCGAGGATCCGGGTGGCGCCCTGCGGCACGGCACCCGGGTCGACCCGGGCGTAGCGCATGCTGAGGTGGGTGCAGACCGCGGCGAGCACGGCCAGCACCACCACGACGGCGGCGACCGCCGCCCCGTCGACGGGGGTCCCGCCGAACGCGGCGAGCTGCTCGGCGGGCATCCGCAGCCACGCCGACAGCGGCGCCCCGAACAGCCGGGCCTGCAGGAACGAGGCGACCTGGTCGGGCGGGAAGGCGTAGTTGGCGAGTGCGGCGTTCTGTTCGAAGGTCAGGCCGGGCCGGTTGAACGAGCGCAGCACGTGCAGCAGCGCGACGAACACCGGGATCTGCAGGAACACCACCCCGAGCCCGGCGACCGGCGACGAGCCGTGCGTGCGGTGCAGCGCGGCGGTCGCCTCGGCCAGTGCCCGGGCGTCGCCGCGGTGGCGTTCGCGGAGCCGGGCGACCTGCGGGGCCAGTGCGCGACCGATCCGGGCGGCGCGCATCCGGGTCCAGGCCGAGCGCACCAGCAGCGCCCGGACGGTGAGCACGAGGAACACCACCGACAGCGCCCAGGACAGGCCGGTGGCCGGTCCGAACAGGGCGCCGAACAGCTCGTGCCACAGGCGCATGACGAAGGACACGGGGTAGTACAGGAAGTCGAGCACTTCTCACTCCGGGGACGTCCGAGGGGCAGGACGGGTCCCGGAGCAGGGACGACGACGGGCCGGTGCGCACACCGCACCGGCGCGCGGCGCGGCGCGTCAGGCGGCCGCGACGACGCCGGGAACCTGCTCCGGGTGGAGCGGTCCCGGAGCGCGCGGCCGGGGACGGCCCGCCGCGTCGGGATCGGTCTGGCGGACGATCCCGGCCCGGTGCCGGACCCGGCGGGCCTCACGGACCGGGGTGGTCGCGGCAGTGGCGACGAGGTGGATCGCGCCGAGCTCGCGGTGCCCGGCCCACACGAGGACGGCGAGCGCGACCACGGCGCCGACGAGCCCGGTCTCGACCTCGGCGGGCAGCAGGACCGGCACGAGCAGGAGCAGCGACGCGACCAGCAGGGCCGCCCCCGCCCGCGCGCGCCGTCCGATCCCGAGGTCCACGCCGCCCACCGTACCGGCGCCGGACACCCGCAGCGGCCGGCGCGGACCTCCCGCGCCGGCCGCCGGGCCCTGCGCCCGTCACCGGGTCAGCCGGACACCAGGTCGTCGAACCGGCGCCCCGCGACCTTGGCTATCTCCACCAGGGCCGTCGCGTGCTCCTGCGCGGGCGGGTGCTCCAGCCTCCGCCGCGCGGTGGCGAGCAAGGTGCGGGTGTCCCCCGCGTCGCGCAGGCAGACGATCAGCGGGAACCCGAAGCGCTCCCGGTAGGCCGCCGCCACGGCGCAGAGCTCGGCGCGGTCGTCGTTGCCGAGCAGGGCCAGCCCGGCCCGGTCACGCAGCGCCGCCGCGGCGGTGCCACCGACGGGGCCACCGACCGGGCCGACGCCGTCGGGGCGGCGGCGGGGGGCCGGGGCGCCGGAGCCGCCCGCGCCGGCGAGCCCCCCGAGGTCGGGGTAGTGGCCCATCAGCGCCCGCTGCTCCTCGGGCGGCGCGGCGAACAGCTCGTCCTGCACCGCGGCGCGCAGCGCGGTGGCGTCGGCGAAGGGGCCGCGGGCGTGCACCCGGGCGGGCACCGCGGTCGGGCCCTCGAACAGCCGCCCGAGCACCGCGGAGAACTCGCCGGCGTCGGCGGAGGCGAGCCGGTCGAAGGTCACCGTGTCCCCGCCGGGCGTCGCGGGTGCGATGTCGCGGCGGCGCCCGGTGTGGAAGAAGAGCAGGTTGAGCCCGATCGCGACCACGCTGCCCGCGGTGATCCCGGAGCCGAGCACGATGCCCGCCCACTCCGGCAGGGCCTGCGCCACGTCCGGCTGCACGGTCACGAACAGCGCGACCCCGAGCCCGGACCCGACCACGACGACGTTGCGGTGGTCGCGGAAGTCGACCCGCGACAGCGTCTGGATCCCGACGACGGCGACGGTCGCGAACATCGCCAGCGCCGCACCGCCCAGCACCGGGTGCGGCACGGCCGCGACCAGCGCCCCGGCCTTCGGCACCAACCCGATGAGGATCATGAAACCGCCCGCGGCGGCCACCACCCAGCGGCTGGAGACCCGGGTGAGACGGACGAGGCCGACGTTCTCGGCGAAGCAGGTGTAGGGGAAGGAGTTGAGGACACCGCCCAGGGTGGTGGCGGCGCCGTCGGCGCGCAGGGCGCGGGCGACGTCGTCCGACCCGACCTTCTTGTCCACGATCTCGCCGGTGGCGATCACGTCACCGGTCGTCTCGACCGCGGTGATCATCATGACGACGATCATCGACAGGATCGCGGCGATCGAGAACTGCGGCCAGCCGAAGTGGAACGGCGTGGTGACCCCGACCCAGTCCGACTCCCCCACCGCGGACAGGTCGACCAGACCGAACGGCACCGCGGCGAGCGTGCCGAGCACGAGCCCGGCCAGCACGGCGACCGTCGCGAGGAACCCGCGGAACAGCCGCTGGATCAGCACGATCACCGCCAGCGTCCCGAGGGCGAGCCCGAGGTAGAGCGGGTTGCCGGGGTCGGGGGCGTTCGAGCCGCCGACGGCGTCGGTCGCGGCGACCGGCAGCAGCGCCAGCCCGATCACGGTGATCACCGTGCCGGTGACGACCGGTGGGAAGAAGCGCAGCAGCCGCGCGAAGTAGGGCGCGGCGAAGAAGGTCACCAGCCCGGCGACGATCACCGCGCCGTAGATGGTGGTCAGCCCCTGCGTCCCGCCCCCCGCGGCGAGCCCGATCGCGATCATCGGGGAGACCGCGGTGAACGTGACGCCCTGCAGCAGCGGCAGCCGCACCCCGATCCGGCCGATCCCGACCGACTGCAGGATCGAGGCGATGCCGCAGGTGAACAGGTCGGCGTTGATCAGATGGATGAGCTGGCGCTCGTCGAGGCCGATGGCGTTGGCGAGCAGGATCGGCACGACGACGGCACCGGCGTAGAACGCCAGCACGTGCTGCATGCCGTAGACGGCGAGCCGTCCGGCGGGCGGCACCCGGTCGACCGGGTGGACGGGACGGGCGGGATCGGCGGTGGCGCTGGTGGATCGGCGCAGGCGCATCGGTGACCTCGATGAGAGCCGGAGGGGGATGACGGGGCAGGGCGCGCAGAGGGGCCGGATTGCGACCTGCATCACCATGCGCCCGGGCCGGGACCCCCGGCACCGCCGTCCCCGACGAACCCCGGGCCGCTCGCCGCGGGGCTTTCGTAGGTTCCGACAGTCGACCCGGACATCGGGACCCCGGCGGGACACCGTTCGGAACCTCCCGGTCATCCCGTCGAAACCCGGAACCGGACACAATGCGGGGCATGCACCTCAGCCCGAGCGAGCGCGACAAGCTCCTCGTCCACGTCGCCGCCGACGTCGCCCGCAGGCGCCGCGAGCGGGGTCTGCGGATGAACTACCCGGAGTCGGTCGCCCTGATCACCGAGCACGTCCTGGAGGGCGCCCGCGACGGCCGCACCGTCAGCGAGCTGATGAGCAGCGGCCGGGAGGTCCTGACCCGCGACGACGTCCTCGACGGCGTCCCGGAGATGCTCGACTCGGTACAGGTGGAGGCCACCTTCCCGGACGGCACGAAGCTCGTCACCGTGCACGGGCCGATCGCGTGACCCCCGGCGAGATCCTCGTCGGCGAGGAGCCGGTCGAGCTGCACCCCGGCCGCCCCCGGCTGACCCTGACCGTGGTCAACGCCGCGGACCGCCCGGTGCAGGTCGGCTCGCACTACCACTTCGCCGCCGCGAACCCCGGCCTGTCCTTCGACCGCGACGCCGCCTGGGGGCACCGGCTCGACGTCCCCGCCGGGACCTCGGTGCGGTTCGAGCCCGGGGTGGAGCGCGAGGTGACACTGGTGCCGATCGCCGGGGCACGCCGGGTCCCCGGTCTGCGCCCCGAACGGGCCGGCGCCCTCGACGAGCGGAGCTACGAGCAGTGAGCATCGACCGAGCGCGCTACGCCGACCTGTACGGCCCGACCGTCGGCGACCGGATCCGGCTCGCGGACACGAACCTGCTGATCGAGGTCACCGAGGACCGCTCCCGCGGCCCGGCGTCCGGCGACGAGGTGCTGTTCGGCGGTGGCAAGGTGATCCGGGAGTCGATGGGCCAGGCCGCCGTCCTCGCCGCGGACTGCCCGGACCTCGTGATCACCGGTGCCGTCGTGCTGGACCACTGGGGTGTGGTGAAGGCCGACGTCGGCGTGAAGGACGGCCGGATCGTCGCCATCGGCAAGGCCGGCAACCCCGACACCATGGACGGCGTCGACCCCGCCCTGGTCATCGGGCCCGGCACCGAGGTGCTGGCCGGCAACGGCCGCATCCTCACCGCCGGCGCGGTCGACGCGCACGTCCACTTCATCTGCCCGCAGCTGGTCGAGACCGCGCTCGCCTCCGGCGTCACGACGCTGTTCGGTGGCGGCACCGGGCCCGTGGACGGCTCGAAGGCCACCACCGTCACCCCCGGCCCCTGGAACATCGGCCGGATGCTGGCGGCCATGGACCACCAGCCGGTGAACCTGCTCCTGATGGGCAAGGGCAACACCACGTCGCACGAGGCACTGCACGAGCAGCTGCGGGCCGGAGCGGGCGGGTTCAAGCTGCACGAGGACTGGGGCACCACCCCGTCGGCGATCGACGCCTGCCTGCGGGTGTGCGAGGAGACCGGCGTGCAGGCCGCGATCCACACCGACACCCTCAACGAGGCCGGGTTCCTGCAGTCCACGCTGGCCGCGATCGACGGCCGCTCGATCAACGCCTTCCACACCGAAGGTGCGGGCGGCGGGCACGCCCCGGACATCATCGAGGTCGTCGGCACGGGGCACGTCCTGCCGTCGTCGACGAACCCGACCCGGCCGCACACCGTCAACACCCTCGACGAGCACCTCGACATGCTCATGGTGTGCCACCACCTCAACCCGTCGGTGCCCGAGGACCTGGCGTTCGCCGAGTCCCGGATCCGCCCGACGACCATCGCCGCCGAGGACGTGCTGCACGACCTGGGCGCGATCTCGATGATGAGCTCGGACTCCCAGGCGATGGGCCGCATCGGCGAGGTCGTCATCCGGACCTGGCAGACCGCGCACGTCATGAAGGCCGCCCGCGGCCCGCTGCCCGGCGACTCCGAGCGCGCCGACAACCTGCGTGCCCGGCGCTACGTCGCGAAGTACACGATCAACCCGGCGCTGGCGCACGGCGCCGCCGAGCACATCGGGTCGGTCGAGGTCGGCAAGCTCGCCGACCTGGTGCTGTGGGAGCCGAAGTTCTTCGGGGTGCGCCCCGAGGTCGTGCTGAAGGGCGGGTTCGCCGTGTGGGCGCAGATGGGCGACGCGAACGCCTCCATCCCGACCCCGGGCCCGGTGTACGGCCGGCCGATGTTCGGCTACGCCCACACCCCCGCGGCGCTGGGCTCGCTGACGTTCATGGCCCCCTCGGCCCTCGACGAGGGCGTCCCCGACCGGCTCGGTCTGGCGACCCCCGCGGTGCCGGTGGCCGACACGCGCTCGGTGCGCAAGACCGGGATGCTGCTCAACGACGCGACCCCGGACGTACGGGTCGACCCGGACTCGTTCACCGTGACGATCGACGGCGACGTCGTCGAGCCCGCCCCGGTCGCCGAGCTGCCGATGGCGCAGCGGTACTTCCTGTTCTGATGCTGGCCTCGCTCGTCCTGTCCGACGCCCGGTTCCCCGGCGGCGGGCACGTGCACTCCGGAGGTCTGGAGGAGGCCGCCGACCGCGGCCTGGTCACCGACGTCGCGTCGCTGCACGCCTTCCTCCGGGGGCGGCTGCGCACCGCGGGCCGGGTCGCCGCCTGCGCCGCCGCGGCCGCCGCCGACCTCGCTGCGGGGACTGGCGCCGGGTGGGCGGAGCTCGACGCCGCACTCGACGCGCGGACCCCCTCGGCGGCCCAGCGGGAGGCGTCCCGGTCCCAGGGCCGGGCGTCGCTGCGCGCGGTCCGCTCGGCGTGGCCGTCGGCCGCCCTCGACGCCCTGGTCGCGGTCCACCGGCGGCCGCACCACCCGCTGCTCGTCGGGGTCGTCGTCGGCGCGGCCGGGGAGCCGCCGGCCGCGGCGGCCCGCTGTGTCGGCTACCTCGCCGTGTCCGGGCCCGCGTCGGCGGCGGTGCGGCTGCTCGGGCTGGACCCGTTCGCCGTCAACACCGCCGTCGTCGCCCTCGGCGACGAGCTGGAGGCCCTGGCCGCCGAGGCCGCGGCCCTGGCCGGGGGCGACCCCGCCGATCTCCCGGCGCCCGGCGCGCCGCTGCTCGACCTCATGGCCGAGTCCCACGTCCACCACCACCGCGAGAGGGTGCGTCTCTTTGCCTCCTGAGTCCGCAACGACCGGCCACGGTCACGGCCACGTGATCAGCTTCGACCCGACGGTCACCGACCACGACCACCACGCCCCGGCCCCCGCCGGCGGTCGCGCGGTGCGCATCGGCATCGGCGGCCCGGTCGGCTCCGGCAAGACCGCGCTGGTCGCCGCGCTGGCCCGCAGCCTCGCCGGGCGGGTCCGTCTCGCCGTGGTCACCAACGACATCTACACCACCGAGGACGCCGACTTCCTGCGCCGCAACGCCGTCCTCGCGCCGGAGCGGGTCGAGGCCGTGCAGACCGGCTGCTGCCCGCACACCGCCATCCGCGACGACATCACCGCCAACCTCGACGCCGTCGAGCTGCTGGAGGAGCGTTTCGCCGACGTCGACGGCGGGCTCGAGCTCGTGCTGGTCGAGTCCGGCGGAGACAACCTGACCGCGGTGTTCTCCCGCGGGCTGGTGGACCGGCAGATCTTCGTCGTCGACGTCGCCGGTGGGGACAAGGTGCCGCGCAAGGGCGGCCCGGGCGTCACCACCGCCGACCTGCTGGTGATCAACAAGACCGACCTGGCGCCGCTGGTGGGCGCCGACCTCGGGGTCATGACCGGCGACGCCGCGCGGATCCGCGGGGAGCTGCCGGTGATCGCGCAGTCGCTGGTGGAGGACCCGGGCGCGACCGAGGTCGGGGCGTGGGTGTGCGAGCAGGTCGCCGCCGTCCGCGCCACGGTCTGAGGTGCGGGCACGCGCCGAGCTGGTCGTCGCCGAGCACGACGGCCGGACCGTCGTCCGGCGCCTGCGGGCGCAGTCCCCGCTCGCGCTGATCCCCCGCCGGGGCGCCGCCGGGGCCGGGGCCGACGGTGCGGTGGTGCACCTGGTCGGATCGGCGTCGACCCCGCTGGCCGGTGACGACGTCGAGCTCGTCGTCACCGTCGGGCCGGGGGCGCACCTGACGCTGTGCGGCGTCGCCGCCGCCGTCGCGCTGCCGGGCGGTGGACCCGGCCGACCGAGCCGGACGGTGCTGCGCTGCACCGTCGGCGAGGGCGGCTCGCTGACCCACCTGCCCGAGCCGACGGTGGTCACCGCCCGCGCCCACCACGAGACCGTCCTGGACGTGGAGCTGGCCGCGACCGCGTCGCTGCACGCCCGCGACATCCTGGTCGGCGGCCGCACCGGCGAGCGGCCCGGCCGCTACCGCGGCACCGTGCGGATCACCCAGGACGGCCGGCCGCTGCTGGTGCAGAGCCAGGAGATCGGCGACCCGCTGCTCGACGGCTCCCCCGCCCATCTCGGCGGGCACCGGGTGCTGGGCACCGAGGTGCTCGTCGACGCTCCGGGCCCGGTGGCCGCGGCCACCGGGCCGGGCTGGAGCCTGTCCCCGCTGGCGGTGCGCGGCGTGCTCGCGACCGCCGTCGGGCACGACGCCGTCACCGCGGGCCGCCGGCTCGCGGCCGCCGTGGCCGCCGCGGGTCCGGTCCCCGCGCCGGTGTGACCGCTCCCGGCCGCGGACCTCAGGGCTGCGCGGGCAGCACGTGCTCCTTCGTCCGGTCGGTCGCCAGGCACAGCGAGCAGACGTGCCCACCCGCCGCGCTCGCCGTCATGTCCGGGCGCTCCAGGTCCTGTCCGCACGAGCGACAGTTGAGGACGGCGGCGGAGGGGTTGCCGTGCTCGTCGAACATCGGCTCGTCGATGCCGTCGTCGGTGCGTCGCAGGTAGTAGCGGCCTCGGGTCGCCACCGCGAGCACCGGCGGCAGGACGAACCCGAGGACGATCGCCACCACCGGCGAGAACGGCTGGACCGCGCTGCCGAGCGCGCCGAAGAACGTCGCGATGGACAGCCCGCCCGCCACGACGACCGACCCGAAGCCGACCGGGTTCACCGCGTAGAGCATGCCGCGGCGGAACTCCGGGACCTTCGGCGAGATCTTCAGCAGGTACTTGTTGACGACGATGTCGGTCGCGACGACCACGATCCAGGCGATGCCCATGTTGGCGTAGAAGCCCAGGATGGTGTTGAGGAAGTCGAACATGTTCGCCTCCATCAGCACCAGCGCGATCAGCAGGTTGACCCCGAGGAACACCAGCCGACCCGGGTAGTGCCCGGTGATGCGGGTGAAGGAGTTCGTCCACGCCAGCGAGCCCGAGTAGGCGTTCGTGACGTTGATCTTGATCTGGCTGATGACGACCAGCACGACGGCCAGGGTGATGGCCAGCCAGCCCGGCATGAGGTCCTGGTAGATGAGCAGGAACTGCTGCACGGGCTCGTTCGCGACCTCGGCACCGCCGGCGACGTTGGCGATGAAGTAGACCGCCAGGAACAGCCCGACGACCTGCTTCGCCGCGCCGAACAGCACCCAGCCCGGCCCGGCGAGCAGCGTCGCGGTCCACCAGCGGCGCGCGTTCTCCGGGGTCTTCGGCGGCATGAACCGCAGGTAGTCGATCTGCTCGGCGATCTGGGCGATCAGCGACAGGCAGACCCCGGCGGCGAGCATGACCGAACCGAGACTCGGCGCGCCCATCCCGTCCTCGCCCTGGTAGGCCAGGAAGGTCGACACCGAGTCGGGGTGGGCGAACAGCAGGTAGCCGAAGGGCAGCACCATCAGGACCAGCCACAACGGGGTCGTCCACAGCTGCAGCTTCGACAGCAGCGACATCCCGTAGACGACCAGCGGGAAGATCACCACGGTGGACAGCGCGTAGCCGAGCCAGACCGGGATGCCCAGTCCGAGCTCGAGGCCCTGGGCCATGATCGAGCCCTCGAGGGCGAAGAAGATGAAGGTGAACGTCGCGAAGATGACGTTGGTGAGGATCGAGCCGTAGTAGCCGAAGCCGCTGCCGCGGGTGATGAGGTCGAGGTCGAGGTTGTAGCGCGCGGCGTAGTAGGCCACCGGCGTGCCGGTCGCGATCACCACCAGGGCGAAGACGAGGATCCCCCACAACGCGTTCGTCGTGCCGTAGGCGATGCCGATGTTGGCCCCGATCGCGAAGTCGGCGAGGTAGGCGATCCCGCCGAGCGCGGTCACCCCGACCACCCCGGGCGACCAACGCCGGTAGCTGCGCGGCGCGAACCGCAGCGTGTAGTCCTCGAGCGTCTCGCGCGCCGCGCCGACGGCGGTCGGCGCGCCGTCGGTCGTCGCCGGCGAGCTCATCTCCTGGGTCATCTCCGCTCCTTCGGCAGCCGGGTCGGGGGCCGCCGGGGACGAATGCTCCGTCGCGCACCCGTCGCGCACGGTTGCCCGGATGTGACGACTGTGTGACGGCGCAGACCGATGAACCGGATGTTCCGGACATCACGTGACGAGAGATCACCGGCGGTGACGACTGCGTGACGTTCGGGGCGGGGCGGGTGCGCCACGCCGCCGACACGGGCCACCGTGGAGGCCCGGAGCCCCCTGCGCCCCACCGGGATCCGACGACACCCGGTGCCGGGACCGGCACATCGGGACCTCCACCGTGTCCGGACACCGCACGGTGAGCCTTGACACCGCGTCTTCCCGACACCAACACTGACATCGTTCGGAATCACGATTCCGCATCATGAAATGTGCGGAACCGCACGGAAGCAGGGCCCATGTCGGACGCACTGTCCCTCGATCATCTCAACACCGCGCCGCCGGACGAGCTGCGCCCCGTCCTGCGGGCCTGCGTCACCTCGTCCGCCTGGGCCGACCGGTTCCTCGCCGGCCGGCCCTACGCCCGCGTCGACGACGCCGTCGCCGCGGCGGAGAAGGCGGTGCTCGCCCTCGACGCCGCGCAGATCGACGCCGCCCTCGCCGGGCACCCCCGGATCGGCGAGCGCCCCGGTGGCGCGCACGCCGACGGTGCCGCCTTCTCCCGCTCCGAGCAGTCCGGCGTGGACTCCGGGGCGGACACCGCGGCCCGGCTCGCCGCGGGCAACGCCGCCTACGAGCAGCGGTTCGGCCACGTCTTCCTGATCCGCGCCGCGGGCCGCGACGCGGACCAGATCCTGGCCGAGCTGGAGCGCAGGCTGGGCAACGACCCGGCCACCGAGCGCGCCGAGGCCGCTGGGCAGCTGGCCGAGATCACCGCGCTGCGGATGCGGCAGGTGCTGGCATGAGCAGCTTCTCCACCCATGTCCTCGACGCCGCGGCGGGCCGCCCGGCCACCGGTGTCCCGGTGACCCTGACCGGCGCCGACGGGACCGTGCTGGCCTCGGGCACCACCGACGACGACGGGCGCTGGCGCGCCCCGGACTCCGCCGCGCTCACCGCGGGGGTGCTGCACCGGATCACGTTCACGACGCCGAGCCCGTTCTTCCCGGAGGTGTCGATCGCGTTCCGGCCGGAGCGCACCGACCGCCACCACCACGTCCCGCTGCTGCTGTCGCCCTACTCCTACTCCACCTACCTCGGGAGCTGACATGTCCGTCTCGGTCCACCTCGGCGACAACAAGTACGGCAAGGCGGAGGTCCGCGTGGTGCGGGTCGTGCGCGACACCGCCCGGCACGAGATCACCGATCTCAACGTCACCAGCCAGCTGCGCGGCGCGGCCCTGGAGAGCAGCTACCTGACCGGGGACAACTCGAAGGTCGTCGCCACCGACACCCAGAAGAACGTCGTCTACGCCTTCGCCGCCGAGCACGGGATCACCTCCCCCGAGGAGTTCCTCATGCTGCTCGGGGACCACTTCACCGGCGAGTTCGAGTGGATCACCGGCGGGCTGTGGCAGGCCGAGCTCTACGAGTGGGAGCGGATCGTCGTCGACGGCGCGGGGCACGACCACTCCTTCGTCCGCAAGGGCCGCGCCACCCGGCTCGCCACCGTGCAGAAGGTCGGTGGGGCCACCCACGTCACCGCGGGGCTGAAGGACCTCACCGTGCTGAAGTCCACCGGCAGCGAGTTCCACGGCTTCCCCCGGGACCGCTACACGACCCTGGTCGAGACCGACGACCGGATCCTGGCCACCTCGGTCACCGCGCGCTGGCGCTACCTGCCCGAGGCCGTCGCCGCCGGGATCGACTACAACGCCGCCTACGACACGATCGGCGCGGCGATGCTGTCCGCGTTCGCCACCACCCACTCGCTCGCACTGCAGCAGTCGCTCTACGAGATGGGCCGCGCCGGCATCGAGGCGTGCGACGGCGTCGCCGAGATCCGGTTCGCGATGCCCAACAAGCACCACTTCCTGTCCGACCTCTCCCCGTTCGGCCTCAAGAACCCGAACGAGGTGTTCTACGCCGCGGACCGCCCCTACGGCCTGATCGAGGGCACCGTCGTCCGCGACGGCGTGACCCCGGCGCCGGAGGCGTGGACCGACGTCCCGTCGTCGGTCTGACCCATCCCACCACCTCCGCACCGAGGGGACGCCCATGAGCACCGACGACGCGGACGCGCCGGCGACGACCGGCCGACGCACGACCGCCACGACAGCCCCCCGCCCCGAGGACGACCGGCTCGGCCTCGGACCCACGGTGGGCTACGGCGTACAGCACGTTCTCGCGATGTTCGGCGGCGTCATCGCCGTCCCGATCATCATCGGCGGCGCGGCCGAGCTCGACCCCGCGCAGAGCGCCGTCCTGGTGGCCAGCGGGCTGTTCGTGAGCGGGCTCGCAACGCTCCTGCAGACGCTCGGGCTGCCGTTCTTCGGCTCCCAGCTGCCGCTGGTTCAGGGCACCTCCTTCGCCTCGGTGTCGACGATGATCGCGATCGTCGGCGACGACGGCACCGACGGCCTGCGCGTCGTCTTCGGCGCGGTGATCGTGGCCGCGCTGGTCGGGCTGCTCATCTCGCCGTTCTTCGCGAAGGTGGTACGGCTGTTCCCGCCGGTGGTCACCGGGTCGATCATCACCGTCATCGGGCTGTCGCTGATGCCGGTGGCGACCGGGTGGATCACCGGCCGGGAGACGGTCACGGTCGCCGGCGCGACGGTGCCCAACCCCGCGTTCGCCTCGCTGCCGAACATCGCGCTGGCCGCGTTCACCTTCCTGGTCGTGATCGTCGCCAGCAAGATCCGGGTCGTCTCCCGGCTCTCGGTGCTGCTCGGCCTGCTGGTGGGCACCGTCGTCGCCCTGGTGCTGGGGCTGAGCAGCTTCGCGAAGGTGGGCGAGGCGAGCGTGGCCGCCATCCCGACGCCGTTCGCGTTCGGCGGGCCGCTGTTCGAGATCGGCGCGATCGTGTCGATGGTCATCGTCATCCTGGTGGTCATGGTGGAGACGACCGCGGACATCCTCGCGGTCGGCGAGGTCGTCGGGGCCGAGGTGGACTCCCGCCGGGTCGGGGACGGCCTGCGCGCGGACATGGCGGCCTCGGCGCTCGCGCCGGTGTTCAACTCCTTCCCCGCGACAGCGTTCGCCCAGAACGTCGGCCTGGTCGCGCTGACCGGGATCCGGAGCCGGTTCGCCGTCGCCGCGGGCGGGCTGCTCCTGCTGGTGCTGGGGCTCTCGCCGATGGCGTCGGCGGTGTTCTCGGCGATCCCGCAGCCGGTGCTCGGCGGGGCCGGGATCGTGCTGTTCGGCACGGTCGCCGCCAGCGGCATCCGGACGCTCGCCTCGGTCGAGTACCGCAACACCAACAACATGGTGATCGTCGCGGCGGCGGTGGCGTTCGGCCTGATCCCGGTGGTGTCGCCGGACTTCTGGGCGAACTTCCCGGAGTGGTTCGCGACGATCTTCCACTCCGGCATCAGCTCGGCGGCGATCGTCGCGGTGCTGCTCAACCTGTTCTTCAACGTGCTCGCCCCCGGGCGGCCGTCGGCACCGTCGATCGTCGCCGCGGGGCCGCCGGTGCTCGTGCAGACCGGGGAGATCCGGATCCTGTCCTCCGGTGAGGTGCTGGGCCCGGACTCCTACGAGCCGGTCACCGCCAAGCCGGGGACCCAGGTCCGCGACGAGTGATCGTCTCCTCCGAGGGGTCCGGTGCCGGATCCGGCACCGGACCCCTCAGGCGGCGCGATCACCGACGGCCCGCCGGATCCGCCCCACCGTCTCGCCCGGCCGGTCGTGCACGTCCGACCAGGTGAACCGCAGCACCGTCCACCCGGCCGCGACCAGGGCGTTCTGCTTGCGCCGGTCGGTGCGGAACCGCTCCGGGTCGCTGTGCCAGGCCCAGCCGTCGACCTCGACCGCCACCCGCGCCGCGGGGAACGCGAGGTCGACCGTCCAGGGCCCGAACGGCATCGCCCGCACGAGCCCGGGGAGCCGGGCCTCGCGCAGCAGCCGCAGCAGCCGACGTTCCAGGGCCGAGTCCGCCCGGTCCCCCGCCGCGACGAGCAGCCGCACGGCGGCCGCGATGCCCGGGGTGCCGGCCACCCGGCAGTACGCCGCGTACAGCTCGTCGTGGGACACCCACCGTTGCAGCGCCCGGTCCAGGAACGCGGGCCCGTCGGTGCCACCGAGCGCCGCGGCCGCCTCCAGCACGGTCAGCGGCGTCGCGGTCACGACGATGCCCCGGTGGACGACCCGGTCGGCCGGGTCCAGGCTGCGGCGACGCAGACGCACCCCCGGCCGCCGGGCCCGCTGCACCGTCGGCGGGACGGCGAGCAGCACCTCGGCCGGGGCACCGGGGCGCAGCCCCAGCCAGTACGCGGCCGCGGGCCCGGTCACGACGCAGCGGGCGCCGCCCCAGAGCCACGCCGCCCGGACCCGGGTCTCGTCGGTGACCCGGTGACCGGCGACCAGGTAGACCCCGGGGTGCCGCGCCCGCCAGGCACCGGAGGACACCCGCCGGGCCACGGTCCGGGCCGGGACGCCGTGGGCGATCGCCTGGGTCCGGGTGACCAGGCCGCCCTGCCGGACCAGCAGCCGTTCCAGATCGGTCGGATTGGTCGGATCAGCCATCGGGGCAGGGTGGTGGACCGGCCCGGCTCCCGGAGGCGAACGGCGGCCCCGGTTCGCGGGTGCGAACGGCGAGCCCCGGGGCGGGACACCTGGTGATCGCGACGGGCGAGGGGTCCGGTGCCGGATGTGGCACGGAATCCCTCGCTCGTCGCGATCATGCCGGGGCGCCCGGGGCAGGCCGAGCCGTCGCGCCCGGTCGCGATCATGCCGGGGCGGCCGGAGCAGGCCGGGCAGGCGCGCCCGGTCGCGGCCATGCCTGCTCGGCGCAGCATGCCGGGCGGGCGCCCGGGATGTGCGGCGCCTGGGCCTCGGCACCGGGTGGGTCAGACCCCGGCCGCGTCCTGCCGGGCCAGCTCGGCCACCAGCGCGTCGGCGACGGCCTGCAGCTTCGGCACCGCGGAGTCGAGCAGCGCGTCGGTCATCCGGGTCGTGGGCCCGGAGATGGACACCGCGGCGGGCAGCGGCCCGTCGAGCGCGACGGCCACGCACCGCACCCCGAGCTCCTGCTCGCCCTCGTCGACGGCGTACCCGGCGGCGCGGACCTTGTCGAGCTCGGCGAAGTACTCCTCGGGCGAGGTGATCGTGTTGTCGGTGTGCCGCACGAACTCGGTGTGCCGCAGGATCTCCCGCGCCCGCTCGACCGGCATCCGGGACAGCAGCGCCTTCCCGACGGCGGTGCAGTGCGGCGACACCCGTCGTCCGACCTCGGTGAACATCCGCATCGAGTGCCGGCCGGGCTCCTGGGCCACGTAGACGACCTGGTTGCCCTCCAACAGCGCCAGGTTCGCGCTCTCCCCCAGGTCGTCGACCAGCGCGGCGAGCCGGGGCCGGGCCCACATGCCCACCAGGCGTCCCGCGGTGTCGCCGAGGCGCACCAGGCGGGGGCCGAGGGCGTACTCGCGCGAGGACTGCTGGCGGACGTAGCCGCGCCCGGCCAGGGTCCTGACCAACCGGTGGATGGTCGGCAACGGGAGCCCGG
The DNA here is from genome assembly GCF_001932475.1 of Pseudonocardia sp. Ae717_Ps2. Classification (NCBI taxonomy): domain Bacteria; kingdom Bacillati; phylum Actinomycetota; class Actinomycetes; order Pseudonocardiales; family Pseudonocardiaceae; genus Pseudonocardia; species Pseudonocardia sp. Ae717_Ps2. The sequence continues at coordinate 2,559,834 of NZ_MCIS01000001.1, read as the reverse complement.
AGGTGGCCGCGAGGTGGGACAAGCTGACCGTCCCGCCCGCGTCGGCCATCGCCTCCAGCAGGTCCACGGCCCGCTCCACGGACTGCACGCTCCCCGAGCGGGCCGGTGCGGCCGCGGCGACGTCCGCGGCGGCACCGACGCGACTGTCGGGATCGTTCTTCCGCATGACGGAAGTCTAGCCCTGCTCGGGCGGTGCGGCCGGGACCTCGGAGGCCTCCGGGGCGCCGGGGGTCTCCGGGGCGCCGGGGGCACCGGTCACCCGCTCCACCGAGCCACGGCGCAACAGCCGCCCGTGCGGCTCGCCGGCCACGTCGACGTCGCGGCCGCCCAGGACGGTGCGCCGGACCACGCCGGACAGCGACCGGCCGGCGTAGGCGCTGACCTTGTTCTTGTGGTGCAGCCGCTCCGGGTCCACCACGTACGCGGCGTCGGGTGCGAAGACGACGAGGTCGGCGTCGTACCCCAGCGCGATCCGGCCCTTGGAGCGCAGCCCGACCAGGTCGGCCGGCTTCGAGGCCATCCACTGCACGACCTGCGCCAACCCGATGCCGCGCCGGCGGGCCTCGCTCCACACCAGCGACAGCCCCAGCTGCAGCGACGACACCCCGCCCCAGGCGAGCCCGAAGTCCCCGGAGTCGAGCAGCTTCAGCTCGGCGGTGCTCGGCGAGTGGTCGCTCACGATGCAGTCGATCGTCCCGTCGAGCAGCCCCTCCCAGAGCAGCTCCCGGTTGGACGCCTCGCGGATCGGCGGGCAGCACTTGTGGGTGGTGGCGCCGTCGGGGATCTCCTCGGCGAACAGCGTCAGGTAGTGCGGGCAGGTCTCGGCGGTGATCCGGACGCCGTCGCGGCGCGCGGTCGCGATCATCGGCAGCGCGTCGGAGGACGACACGTGCAGGACGTGCGCACGCGCCCCGGTCCAGCGGGCCCGCTCGATGACCTCGGCGATCGCCAGGTTCTCCGCGCCGCGCGGGCGCGAGCGCAGGAAGGTGTCGTACTTCGCGCCGTGCGGGGTGGGGGCCTTCTCGATGGCCCGGGAGTCCTCGGCGTGCACGATCATGACGGCGTCGAACGTGGCCAGCTCGGCCATGTCGCGCTCCATCTCGTCCGCGTCGAGCGGCGGGAACTCGTCGACCCCGGAGTGCAGCAGGAAGCATTTGAAGCCGAAGACGCCCTCGTCGTGCAGGCCGCGCAGGTCGCCCAGGTTGCCCGGCACCGCCCCGCCCCAGAACCCGACGTCGACGAACGCCTGGTGCTCGGCGACCTTGCGCTTCACCTCGAGTGCGGCGACGTCGACGGTCGGCGGGATCGAGTTGAGCGGCATGTCGACGATCGTGGTGACCCCGCCCGCCGCGGCGGCCCGGGTCGCCGAGGCGAAACCCTCCCACTCCGTGCGGCCGGGCTCGTTGACGTGGACGTGGGTGTCGACGAGGCCGGGGAGCAGCACCTCGTCCTCGACGAGGTCGATCACCCGGGCACCGTCGAGGCCGTTGCCGAGCGGCTCGATGGCGACGATCCGCCCGCCGGTCACACCGATCTCGCGGGGCTGCTCGCCCGCCGTGGTCATGATCCGCTGCCCGCGGACCACCAGGTCGTAGCTGGTCATGGCATCTCCAGGGGGAATCCGGTGATCTTCTTGGTTCGGGGGGCCGCGTAGGTGCGGGCTTTCGAGGTGCTCAGGCGCAGACGCACCAGCGACTCGGCGACGGTCACCGCGGCCTGCACCCCGTCGACGACGGGCACCCCGGTCTCCGCGCGCACCTTCTCCTCCAGGCCCGCCATGCCGCCGCAGCCCAGGCAGATCACCTCGGCGTGGTCGTGCTCGACGGCCAGCCGGGCCTGCTCGACGATCGCGGCGACCGCCCGGTCCGGGTCCTGCTCCAGCTCCAGCACCGCCAGCCCGGAGGCGCGCACCGAGGCGCAGCGCCGCTCCAGCCCGGCCAGCAGCAGCCGGTCGGAGATCAGCGGCACGGTGCGGTCCAGCGTGGTCACCACCGAGTAGCGGTGGCCGAGGTACATCGCGGTGGTCGCGGCGGCCTCGGTGATGTCGACGACGGGCACGTCGAGCATCTCCTGCAGACCCTCCCGGCCGTGCTCGCCGTAGCCGGCCTGGATCACCGCGTCGAACGACTCGCCGGCCGCGGCGTACCGCGCGACGGCGTCGGCGACCCCGACCGCGGCCAGGTAGCTCTCCAGGTTGCCCTCGACCGACTCGGCGCCGAACCGCGGCGTGAGCCCGACGATCTCGGTGCCGGGCGCGGCGACCGAACGCGCCGAGGCGGCGATGGCCTCGGTGACCGAGGCCGTGGTGTTGACGTTGACGACGACGATGCGCACTAGTGCCCCCCGGTGGGTGCGACGGCCAGGGGCTCCCCGGACACCGCGCGGTAGGTCCGTCCGCGCGGGGCGACGAGCACGGTCAGCAGCGCGGCGAGCCCGGCGCCGAGGAACCAGCTGAACGGGGCGACCGGCTCCAGCGCGGGCACGAACCCGACGGCGACGGCGACCAGCGCGGACGGCACGAACACCGCGACCGCCCGCCGGTTGACCCCGCCCCGGTAGTGGTAGGCCGCCCCGCTCGCCTCGGAGTACAGCGCGGGGACGTCGATCCGGCCGCGCCGCACCAGCCAGTAGTCGGCCATCACGATCCCGAACAGCGGCCCGAGCAGCGCGCCGAGCACACCCAGGAAGTAGGTGATCACCAGCGGGGAGTCGTAGAGGTTCCAGGGCAGGATGACGAGCCCGATCAGCGCGCTGACGACCCCGGCCCGGCGGAAGTCGAGGACCTTCGGGAACAGGTTGGACAGGGCGTAGCAGGGGGCCACGAAGTTCGCCATCAGGTTGACCGCGATCGTCAGGATCAGCAGCGCCGCCGAGGCGAGCAGCAGCAGCGGGGTGTTGGGGATGGTGTTGACGACGTCGGCCGGGCTGGAGATGACCTGCCCGCCGATCCGCAGCTGCCCGCCCGCGAGCACCACGACGACGACGCCGAAGAACAGGGTGTTCGGCAGGATCCCCCAGAAGCTGCCGCGCCGGACCGCGCCGGTGGACACCGCGCCGCGGGTGAAGTCGCAGAAGTTGAGGACGAAGGTGCCGTAGATCGCCGTCCACAACGACGCACCGGCCAGGATCTGCACCCACATCGCGCCGCCGGTCAGTGGGTCGGGCACCGACCAGGCGATCTCCCCGCCGGTCTGCCACAGCACCCATCCGGAGAGCACGGCGAGGGTCACCAGCACGATCGGCCCGGCCACCGCCTCGTAGCGGCGGATGCCGTCCATGCCGCGCAGCAGGATCGCCACCTGCACGACCCACAGCACGAGGAAGCAGATCCAGCCCAGCACCGACAGACCGAGGAACGACACCTGCTCCAGCCCACCGGCCGACGGCGCCACGGCCAGGACCATCACGACGAGCACCTGGGTGGCCAGGTAGGTCTGGATGCCGAACCACGCGATCGCGACCGCACCCCGGACCAGGGCCGGGAGCTGCGCGCCACGGACGCCGAAGGAGATCCGGCTCATGACCGGGAACGGCAGGCCGGTCCGGTAGCCCATGTACCCGGCGACGGTGAGCAGCACGAACAGCACCAGCGCACCGATGCCGAGCGAGACCAGGATCTGCCAGGCGCCGAGACCGAGGGCGAACAGGCCGAGGGCGAAGCCGTAGTTGCCCAGGCTGTGCACGTCGACGGCCCACAGGGTGAAGATGTTGTAGGCCTTCCACGACCGCCCCTCGACGGTGGTCGGCGCGAGGTCGCGGTTGTAGAGCCGTGGGCTCGGTGCGTCCGCGCCGCCCGGCGCGACGGGCACGGCGGTCACCTGGTCGTCGGTCGGGGCTGCTGCGGACCGGTCGCTCGTTCCGGGTCCCGTCATCGGGGCCACCTCGGTTCCCACGTCGTGGCGCGTCGGATGTGACGCGCTGGTTTCCGCGATGTGAAACGGATCTCTTGCGGTGCGGAATCACGCTATGGCGCCTGTCACGCAAGCGTCAAGGGGTCACCGACGACAGCGATGCTTGACACCCCCCGGATGCCGTGGTCCGATTCATGCCGCACAACGGAATCACTATTCCGCATTGCGGAAGGATCGGAGGCTCCGGTGACTGCCCTCTTCTGTTCCGGTGACGCGATGCGCGGCGGCCGGCTCCACCACAACGTGTCCGCCCACCCGTTCCTCGGCCAGGTCCGGACCGCTCCGCACTACCGCATGTACTCGGTGCGCGACGAGTTCCCGGCCCTGCTGGAGGACCCCGCCGGCGGCGTACCGCTGGCCGGGGAGATCTACGACGTCCCGCTCCGGGCGATCCGCACCGACTTCCTGCCCGACGAGCCGCCGGAGCTCGAGCTCACCGTGATCGAGCTCGACGACGGACGCGACGTCCTCGCCGTCGGGCTGCGCCCCGGCGTGCTGGAGCGCCAGCGCGACGAGCTCACCGACATCACCACCCACGGCGGCTGGCGTGCCTACAAGGGACTGCCCGAGCCCGCCTGAGAACCGCACCGCCCGTCCTCAACGAGGAGGCCCCTTCGTGCGCTACACCGTCAACTGCTCCATCGTCCTCGGTGACCTGCCGCTGCTGCAGCGTCCCGCGGCCGCCGCGGCGGCCGGCTTCGACGCCGTCGAGTTCTGGTGGCCCTTCGCCGCCTCCGTGCCCGGCGACCGCGAGGTCGACGCCTTCGTCACCGCCGTCGCCGACGCCGGCGTCACCCTCACCGGGCTCAACTTCTCCGCGGGCGACATGCCCGCCGGGGAGCGCGGCATCCTGTCCGACCCCGCCCGCACGGGGGAGTTCGCCGACAACGTCGCCGTCGCCGTCGGCATCGGCGAGCGGCTCGGCACGCTGGGCTTCAACGCCCTCTACGGCAACCGTCGCGACGACCTGGACCCGCGCGTCCAGGACGAGACGGCGCGGGGCAACCTCGCGCTCGCCGCCGACGCGGCCGCCCGGATCGGCGCGGTCGCGCTGCTCGAGCCGGTCAGCGGCGTCGACGCCTACCCGCTGCGGACCGCCGACGACGCCGTCGCCGTGCTCGACCGGGTCGGGTCGCCGCACCTGCGGCTGCTGCTCGACGTCTACCACCTGGCCGTGAACGGCGACGACCCCGCGGCCGCGATCGACCGACACGCCGACCGGATCGGCCACGTCCAGATCGCCGACTCCCCCGGCCGCGGCGAGCCCGGCACCGGGGACCTGCCGATCACCGACCTGCTCGCCCGGGTCGTCGCCGCCGGCTACGACGGGCCGGTCGGCCTCGAGTACAAGCCCGTCACCGCCGACCCGTTCGGCTGGCTGGTCGGACAGGGAGCGTCCGCATGAGCAGCACCGACACCCGCACCGTCGCGTTCATCGGGCTCGGCATCATGGGTGGCCCGATGGCCCGCCACCTCGTGCGCGCCGGGCACGACGTCGTCGGCCACAACCGCAGCCCGGGCAAGGCCGAGGCGCTCGCCGCGGACGGCGGCCGCGCCGCGGCGACGGTCGCCGACGCGGTGGCCAAGGCCGAGGTCGTGGCGCTGATGCTGCCCGACTCCCCCGACGTCGTCGACGTCTGCACCCGCGACGGCGGGGTGTTCGACACCGCCGAGCCCGGCACCCTGGTCGTCGACTTCTCGACGATCCGGCCCGACGTCGCCCGGGACCTGGCCGCCCGTGCCGCCGAGCGCGGCCTGCGGATGCTCGACGCCCCGGTCTCCGGCGGCCAGGCGGGCGCCGAGAACGCCGCACTGTCGGTCATGGTCGGCGGCGACGGGGCGGACGTGGCCGCGGCCCGACCGCTGCTCGACGTCCTCGGGAAGACCGTCGTGCACGTCGGCCCGTCCGGGGCCGGGCAGACGGTCAAGGCCGCCAACCAGCTGATCGTCGCCGGGAACATCGCCCTGCTCGCCGAGGCCCTGGTGTTCCTGCAGGCGCACGGCGCCGACCTCGACGCGGCCGTCGAGGTGCTCGGCGGGGGCCTCGCCGGGTCGAAGGTCCTCGACCAGAAGGCGCCGACGATGCTCGCCGGGGACTACGCCCCCGGCTTCCGGATCGACCTGCACCACAAGGACATGGGCATCGTCGCCGACTCCGCCCGGGAGGCCGGTGTGGTCGCCCCGGTGGCCGCGCTCGTCGCCCAGCTCGTCGCCGCGACCCGTGCCGCCGGCGACGGCGGGCTCGACCACTCCGCCCTGCACCGCACCGTCCGCCGCCTGAACGGGGACCTGTCATGACCCGGATGACCGCGGCCGAGGCCGCCGTCCGCATCCTGGAGGCCGAGGGCGCCACGCAGGCGTTCGGCGTCCCGGGCGCGGCGATCAACCCCTTCTACGCGGCGATGCGCGCCCGCGGCACGATCGGCCACGTCCTGGCCCGCCACGTCGAGGGCGCCTCGCACATGGCCGAGGGCTTCACCCGGTCCGGTCCGGGCAACATCGGCGTCTGCATCGGCACGTCCGGCCCGGCGGGCACCGACATGGTCACCGGGCTGTACTCGGCGTCGGCGGACTCGATCCCGATCCTGGCGATCACCGGACAGGCGCCGGTCGCGCGGCTGCACAAGGAGGACTTCCAGGCCGTCGACATCGCGGCCATCGCCGCACCGGTCACCAAGATGGCGATGACCGTGCGCGAGGCCGCGCAGGTGCCGGGCGCGTTCGCGCAGGCATTCCACCTCATGCGGTCCGGCCGGCCGGGGCCGGTGCTGATCGACCTGCCGATCGACGTGCAGCAGACCGTCATCGACTTCGACCCCGACACCTACGCCCCGTTGCCGGTGCACCGTCCGGCGATGACCGGCCCGCAGGCGTCGCGGGTGCTGGATCTGCTCGCCGAGGGCGAGCGGCCGCTGATCGTCGCGGGCGGCGGGATCGTCAACGCCGACGCCTCGGCCGAGCTCGTCGAGCTGGCCGAGATCCTCGGCGTGCCGGTGGTCCCGACCCTGATGGGCTGGGGCACGATCCCCGACGACCACCCGCTCGCCGCCGGGATGGTCGGCCTGCAGACCGCGCACCGCTACGGCAACGCCACGTTCCTGGACTCCGACGTCGTCGTCGGGATCGGGAACCGGTGGGCCAACCGGCACACCGGCGGGCTCGACACCTACCGGCGCGGGCGCCGGTTCGTGCACGTCGACATCGAGCCGACGCAGATCGGGCGGGTCTTCGCCCCCGACTACGGCGTGGTCTCCGACGCCGGGGCCGCGCTGCGCGCCCTCCTGACCGAGGCCCGCCGCCGTCGCGACGCGGGGACCCTGCCGGACCGCAGCGCCTGGGCCGAGTCCTGCCGCGAGCGGAAGGCGACGCTGCTGCGGCGCACCGACTTCCCGCACGTGCCGATCAAGCCGCAGCGGGTCTACCAGGAGATGAACCGGGTGTTCGGCCCGGAGACCCGCTACGTGACGACGATCGGGCTGTCCCAGATCGCGGCCGGTCAGTTCCTGCACGTCTACCGGCCCCGGCACTGGGTCAACTGCGGCCAGGCCGGACCGCTGGGCTGGACCATCCCGGCGGCGCTGGGCGCCGTCGTCGCCGACCCGTCGACCCCGGTCGTCGCGCTCTCGGGCGACTACGACTTCCAGTTCATGCTGGAGGAGCTCGCCGTCGGCGCCCAGTTCGGGCTGCCCTACGTGCACGTCGTGGTCAACAACTCCTACCTGGGGCTGATCCGGCAGGCACAGCGCGCGTTCGACATGGACTTCGAGGTCTCGCTGGCCTTCGACAACATGCACGCCGACGAGGAGCTCACCGGTCTGCCGAAGGGCTACGGCGTCGACCACGTCCGCGTCGCGGAGGGTCTGGGCTGTGTGGGGCTGCGGGTCACCGACCCCGACGAGCTCGCCACGACCCTGCGCCGGGCGTCGCAGCTGGCCCGTGAGCACAAGGTGCCGGTCGTCGTCGAGGTGGTGCTGGAGCGGGTCACGAACATCGCGATGGGCACCGAGATCGACGCCGTCACCGAGTTCGAGGACCTCGCGCAGACCCCCGCCGACGCCCCGACCGCGCTGGCCCACCTCAGGTGAGCGCGATCCTGCTGGCTCCGGACAAGTTCAAGGGCTCGCTGGACGCCGCCGCCGTCGCCGACGCGCTGGCGGCCGGGATCACCGACGCCGACCCGGGCCGCCCGGTGCGTCGCTGCCCGGTCGCCGACGGCGGGGAGGGCACGGTCGCCGCGGCACTGGCCGCCGGCTGGGAGCCGGTCGCGACCGTCGCGACCGGACCCACCGGGGCTCCGCTGACGGCCGTCTGGGCCCGGGCCGGGGCGTCCGCGCTGGTGGAGCTGGCGTCGACGGCCGGGCTCGCGGTCCTGCCCGGCGGGGTGCGCGACCCGGGCGGCGCGGGCACCGAGGGGCTGGGGACCGTGCTGGCCGCGGTGCTCGACGCCGGGTGCACCGACGTCGTCGTCGGGCTCGGGGGCAGCGCCACCACCGACGGCGGCGCCGGGCTGCTGCGCGGGCTCGGCGCCCGCGTGCTCGACGCCGACGGCGCCGAGGTCGGGCGGGGTGGCGCGGCGCTGGCCCGGGCCGACCGGCTCGACCTGTCCGGGCTGCACCCGCGGCTGCGGGACCCGGCCGTCCGGGTCCGGCTCGCCGCCGACGTCGACAACCCGCTGCTCGGCCCGCACGGCGCCGCGGCCGTCTACGGTCCGCAGAAGGGCGCCGACGCCGGCGGGGTCGCTGCGCTCGACGCCGCGCTGGCCCGCTGGGTGCGCGTGCTCGACGCCGCCACCGGCGGGGACCCGGCCACCCTGGCCGCCGCGCCGGGGGCGGGTGCCGCAGGGGGCGCCGGGCTCGCGCTGACCGCGGTCTGCGGTGCGCGGGTCGTCCCCGGCGTCGGTACCGTCCTGGAGCTGACCGGCTTCGACGACGAGCTGGCCGGCGCCGGTCTCGTCGTCACCGGGGAGGGCAGGCTGGACACCCAGACCCTGCACGGCAAGGCCCCGGCCGGGGTCGCCGCGGCCGCCCGGGCAGCCGGGGTCCCGGTCGTCGCCGTCGCCGGGCAGGTCACGCTGGACGCGGCCGCGCTGCGGACCGCGGGGTTCGCCGGGGCCTACGCCCTGACCGACACCGCGCGCGACCAGCACGACGCCGTCGACCGTGCCGCCGAGCTCCTGCGCCTGCTCGGCGCCCGGATCGCCGCCGACCACCCGTCCCCCACCCGTCCGATGATCAGGAGCAGACCGTGACCGACCCCTCGCTCATCGACCTGGCCTCCCGCGCGCTCGGCGGCTCCGTCGTCGCCGCGAACGACGAGTTCTTCGCCCAGCGCGAGAACCTCATCACCGCCGCGCCGCCCCGCTTCGACCCCGACGAGTTCGGCCTCAAGGGCAAGGTCTACGACGGCTGGGAGACCCGCCGTCGCCGCGAGCCCGGCCACGACTGGGCGCTGGTCCGCCTGGGCGCGCCGGGCGTGGTGGACCACGTCGTCGTCGACACGTCCTGGTTCAAGGGCAACTACCCGCCGGAGATCGCGGTGGAGGCGACCGCCGTCGACGGCCACCCCTCGCCCGACGAGCTGGAGAAGGCGCCCTGGCACGAGATCGTGCCGCGCTCGGCCTGCGCGGGGCACACGGCGAACGTCTACCCGGTGACCGACACCCGCCGGGCCACCCACCTGCGCCTGATCATGCACCCCGACGGCGGGATCGCCCGGTTCCGGGTGCTCGGCCGGGTGCTGCCCGACCCGCGGTTCCTGGAGGGCACCGTGGACCTGCTCGCGGCGGAGAACGGCGGGCACGTCACGGGCTGCTCCGACGAGTTCTACTCCTCCCCCGGCAACCTGCTGCTGCCCGGGAAGGCGCGGCACATGGGCGAGGGCTGGGAGAACGCCCGGCGCCGCGACGGCGGCAACGACTGGGTCGAGTTCGCCCTCGCCGCGGGCGGGGTGCCGCGGCACGTGGAGGTCGACACGACCTGGTTCGTCGGGAACGCGCCGGGCTGGGTCTCGATCAGCACCCGCGACGAGCGCACCGGCGGGTCGTGGACGGTGCTGCGGGACCGCGAGCGGGTGCAGCCCGACACCCGGCACCGGTTCCTGCTGCCCGGCGCCACCGCGGCCACCCACCTGCGCCTGGACGTGTTCCCCGACGGCGGGCTGTCCCGGCTGCGTTGCTGGGGCGAGCTCGACGACGACGGCGCGGCCGCCGTGCGCCGCGCCCACGACGCGGCGGGCTGAGGGCCCCGGCCCGACCCCGGGCCGGTCGCGGTCAGGTGGCGGAGGAGACCGGCCGGTCGTCCGTGCGGTCCCTGCGGTCCCCCGTGCGGTCGTCGCCGGCCCGGCGCGGTCCGGGCACGGTCCCGCCCTCGCCAGCGGCGCCGGGGCGGGCCGCGGTCAGTGTCCGGACGGCGACCTCGGCGGAGGGGAAGGCGCTGCACCGCTGCAGGACCTGGCGGGCACGCAGCGGCAACAGCTCCGCCCGGCCGCCGCACCCGGCCAGGTGCAGCCGCACGCCGTCGGCACGCGAGCGGGCGACGACCGCACCGAGCAGCTCGGTGGCGGGCCCGTCGAAGGCGTTGACCCCGGCGAGGTCGACGACGAGATGGCCCGGGATCCGGCCGCACCGGGTCTGGGCGTCGAGCATCCGGGCCAGTGCCTCCACGCCCGGACGGTCCAGCCACCCGGACACCCGGACCAGCCGCACCCCCGGCCCCGCCGTCTCGACCGCCAGCCCGATCGCCGTCTGCCCCGCCACGTCCGCCTCCTCGCTCGTGCCGGGCCCACCGTGGGACCGGCACCAGCGACCTTCCCGGTGATCCACGGGCTACACGCGCACCGCCGGCTGGATCGATACCGTCGCCCGGTTCGGGGAAAGCGGACCAACCGGGCCACCCCACGTGATATACATCACCTCGCGTGGCCGGCCGGTCGGCACCGGCAGCCTCAGCCCCGTCGCGGGCCACGCAGCCCGAGGACCCACCACCCGTCGCTGGGGAGCGGACGGGTGGTCGCCCCGGCCGGGGCCGGCGGATTCGGGACCGCCGACCCCGGCCGACACGGGCCGCACGGGCGGGGCGATCGCACCGCCCGTCGGGACTCAGGCCGGGCGGTGCCCGGTGCCGGGTGCGGGCCCGCCCACGGCGCGCCGCAGGTGTCGCGGGACACCGGCCGACCCCAGGGCCGACTCCCTGGCCGACTCCAGGGGGTGCAGCCGGTCGGCGCCGACCGCGGGCCGGACCGGCGCCGGGCGCAGCCGGTCGTGCGCCGCGGCCGTGAGCAGCTCGACCACGGCCTCGAACGACGGGTACCGCCCGTCCGGCAGCGGGACGAGCTGCTCGCGGACCAGGCCGCTCACCCCCCACGCCTCGGCCTCGGCGAGGATCTGCCAGCGATGGGCGGGCCAGCGCAGACCGGCCAGCACGCGTCGGAGGTTCTCGCGCAGCCGTTCCAGGTCGGCCGACGACACCGGAAGCGGGTCGGCCGGCGGGAGCACGGTCCGGGCGGGCGGCGCGGTTCGGACATGCGGTGCGGGCCGGCCGGGCGGCACGGTCCGGGCGCGCGCGACCGGCGCGGGGACCGGGCGCAGCGTGCGTCCCGGCACGGGGAGCGCGCTCATGCGACCCACCTCGTCTCCAGCTCGGGCTGCTGCGCCCCGCTGCACGCCGGGTCACCGTCGAGGTGACGGTAGGAGAAGGCGGGCTTCTCCAGCGGCGCGGTGGGGTCGGAGTGCCGGAAGATCCGACAGACCGAGCCGTCCGCGACCGACGACCAGCATCGTTCGCAGATGCGGAGCCGGGGAGTGTTCTGCTGCACGATCCACCGCCTGGGGCGATTCCGGGACCCTGCCGGCGCGCCCCGTTCCGGTCGACGTCCGCAGGTCGGCAAGGTCATCTGCACCAAGTGTGGTGGACGACATATCGCCCCGCCACTCGTGACCGTGTAGTGCCAACCTCTCCGCGGCGGAATGTGTGCGGCGGGCGGCGGCCGGGGAACCGGTCAGCCGCCGTCGGCGCGGTAGCGCTGCTCGAGCTCGCGGACCTCCCCGAGCCCGGCGAGCTCGGCGAACGCGTCGAGACCGCCGAGCCGGTCGATCAGCGACACCGGTGTGCCCTCGGCACGCAGCCGCTCGAGCAGCTCCCGCATCCCGGCCGTCGCCGCGAGCAGGGTGCCCACCGGGAACAGGACCAGGGCGAATCCGAGCTCGGCGAGCCGGTCGCGCGACAGCGGCGGGGTGCGGCCGCCCTCGGCCCGCACCGCTTGGGCATGACCTGGTCCTCCAGGTGCAGCGCGGCGACCCCGGCCCGTTCGTAGTCGCGGACGGTCCGGATGACGTTGAGCGGGTTGCCGTAGCCGGTGTCCGCGTCGGCGATCAGCGGGAGGTCGACGGCGTCGGCCAGCCTGCCCGCGTGCGCGGCCATCTCCGCGCCTCCGAGCAGCCCGACGTCGGGGCGGCCGAGCAGCCCGGCCGTCGTCCCGAACCCGGTCATGTAGACGACGTCGAACCCGGCCTGCTCGACCAGCCGCGCGGACAGCGCGTCGTACGCGCCGGGGGCGAGCACCGGGGTGCCGGCGTCGAGCAGGGCACGCAGCCGGGCCCGCCGGTTCCCGGGTCGGCCGAGGAGGTCCGCCACGGCGAGGTCCCTTCGTCGAGCTCCGATGGTGTCCCGCGCCGGCCCCCCGGCCAGACCTGAGAAGTCCTCACTCAGGTTACGTGAGGGGGGTTGTCCCCACTGTCCGTTCTGGTGCGAGCCGGAACCATCGTGGGCGTGACCGACACCCGGCCCGCGCCGCGCTCGGACTTCTCCGACCGGCTCCGCCATCCCGTACCGCACCTGTTCGTCTACGCGTTCGCGATCGTCCCGGCGGTCGCGCTCGTCGCCGCCGTCCCGCTCGCCTGGGGCTGGGGGCTGACCTGGCTCGACGCCGGCCTCGCGCTCGGCCTGTACGTCGTGTCGATGCTGGGGGTGACCGTCGGTTTCCACCGCTACTTCACCCACGGCTCGTTCACCGCGAACCGGCCCCTGCGGATCGCGCTCGCCGTCGCCGGCAGCCTCGCCGTGCAGGGGCCGGTCCGGCACTGGGTGGCCGACCACCGTCGTCACCACGCCTACGCCGACGCCGAGGGCGACCCGCACTCGCCGTGGCGCTACGGCACCTCCCCCGCCGCACTGGTCCGCGGCTTCTGGCACGCCCACATGGGCTGGATCTTCGACCGGTCGCTGACCGACCAGCGCCGCTTCGCCCCGGACCTGCTCGCCGATCCCGACATCGACCGGGTGCACCGCGGCTTCACGGTCCTGACGATCCTGTCCGTGTTCGGGCCCGGCGTCGTCGGCGGCCTGGTGACCTGGTCCTGGTGGGGAGCGTTCACCGCGTTCTTCTGGGCCGGGCTGGTCCGGGTCGCGGTCTCGCACCACGTCGCGTGGTCGACCAACTCGATCTGCCACCTCGTCGGCGAGCGGCCGTACAAGGCACGGGACCGTTCCACCAACGTCTGGCTGCTCGCCATCCCCAGCATGGGCGAGTCCTGGCACAACCTGCACCACGCCGATCCCACCTCGGCCCGGCACGGTGTCGGCCGCGGCGAGATCGACATCTCGGCCGGCACGATCCGGCTGTTCGAGAAGCTGGGCTGGGCGTGGAACGTCCGCTGGCCGACCGAGAAGCGCCTGGCCAAGCTGGCCGTCCGGCCGGACGAGCCCGCCACCGCCTGAGCCCGTCGCCGCCCGGGTCCGCCCCCGGCGCGCGGGCTCCCGGCGCGGAGCTCACGCGGCGGCACGGGCGGCTCGGGCCGGCCGGGCCGCATCGGTGCAGAGTGTGCGCCGACGCACGATCGGCAAACTTGCACAGTCTGCATCTTTGCGTCAGAATCGTTGCGTGACGTCAACTACCCGCCCCGCGCGCACCCCCGAGGAGGCCGCGGCCCACCGCCGCGACGTACTGCTCCCCCTGACCGGCCTCCTGATGGCGCTGTTCGTCGGCGTGCTGTCCAGCACGATCGTGTCGAACGCGCTGCCCCGGATCCTGGGCGACCTCGGCGGGACGCAGGCCGAGTACACGTGGGTGGTCTCGGCGTCACTGCTGGCGATGACGGCCTCGACCCCGATCTGGGGCAAGCTCGCCGACCTCTACTCCAAGAAGCTGCTGGTCCAGGCCGCGATCGGGATCTTCCTGGTCGGCTCGCTGCTCTGCGGGCTGGCGGTCTCCACCGGACAGCTCATCGGCTTCCGGGTCCTGCAGGGCCTCGGCATGGGCGGTCTGCAGGCCCTGACCCAGGTCGTGATCGCGGCGATCATCACCCCGCGCGAGCGCGGCCGCTACATGGGCTACCTCTCCGGGATCATGTCGATCGCCGTCGTCGGCGGGCCGCTGCTCGGCGGCATCATCGTCGACTCGCCGCTGGGCTGGCGCTGGTGCTTCTTCGTCGGCGTCCCGCTGGCCGCGCTCTCGCTGCTCGTGCTGCAGCGCACCCTGAACGTGCCCACCCCCGTCCGTGCCGACGGCGAGCGCGTCAGCATCGACTACCTGGGTGCCACCCTCATCGCCGCCGCGGTGTCGGCGCTGCTGCTGTGGACCTCGTTGGCCGGCAAGCAGTTCGCGTGGGCCTCGCCCACCTCGTTCGGCCTGATCGGCGCCGGCCTGGTGCTGCTGGTGGCCGCGATCGTCGTCGAGCGACGGGCGAAGGACCCGGTCGTGCCGCCGTTCCTGTTCCGCGACCGCACCGTCGTGCTCGCCACCGTCGCGAGCCTGTTCGTCGGCGTCGCGATGTTCGGCTCCACGATCTTCCTGTCGCAGTACTTCCAGCTCGCCCGGGGTGCCACGGCCACCGAGGCCGGGCTGCTCACGCTGCCGATGATCGTCGGCATGTTCGGCGCGTCGAACATCGCGGGCCAGCTCATCAGCCGCACCGGTGTCTGGAAGCGCTACCTCGTCGGCGGTGCGGTCTCGCTGACCGCGGGCCTGTCGCTCGGCGCCGCGGTGATCTCCTCGACCGCGCCGTACTGGCTGGTCGCGGTCGCGATGGCGCTGGTCGGCATCGGCGTCGGCAGCACCCAGCAGAACCTCGTGCTCGCCGTGCAGAACACCGTCGCGCTGCGGAACATGGGCGCCGCGAGCTCCACGGTGACCTTCTTCCGCTCGCTGGGCGGTTCGGCCGGTGTCGCCGGGCTGGGCGCGCTGCTCGCCTCCGTGGTCGGCTCCCGGACCGCGGCCGGGCTGGCCGAGGCCGGCGTCGACGGCGGGGCGGCGGTCGGCGGCGGCCAGGTTCCGCACCTGGGCGACCTGCCCGAGCCGGTGCGCTCGATCGTCATGGAGGCCTACGGGCACGCCACCTCGATGATCTTCCTGGTGGCGGCGCCGCTCGCCGCACTGGCACTGCTGGCGATCCTGGCCCTGCGCGAGGTGCCGCTGCGCGACACCCTCGACATCGAGAAGCCGGCCGACCCCGCCGCCGGGGCCACCGTCACCCCGGTCCCGCCGACCGGTCCGTCGGGTCCGTCCGGTCCGGTGCTGCACGGGTTCGTGCGGGCCGACGGAGCCCCGGCGGGCGGTGCCGTGCTGACCGTCCTCGACCCCACCGGCGACGAGCTCGGCCGGACCCGCGCCGACGCCGACGGGCACTACCGCATCTGCGTCGCCACCGGGATCGTGTCCACCGTGTACCGCTGGGAGGGCCGCCCCGCCGCGCGCCGGGTCACCGTCGGTTCGGACGGGCTCCGCCTCGACGTCGACCTGCCGACCGGCACACCCGTCGACGGCCCCACCGACGGCACGGCCGACGGCACGGCACGGACCGGCGGGCAACCGGGCCGCCACGAGCTCGTCTCGGTCATCGAGGCGCCCGAGCGCGAGCGGACCGGAGCCGACCGTGGCTGAGCAGGCCGCCCCCGGGCGTCGCGAGCGCAAGAAGGCCGCCACCCGCGCCGCGCTCGCCGGTGCCGCGCTGCGGCTGTGCAGCGCCCGCGGGCTGGACGCGGTGACCGTCGAGCAGATCGCCGACGCCGCCGACGTCGCGCCCCGCACCTTCTTCAACTACTTCACCTCCAAGGAGGAGGCGGTCGTGGCGGCCAACGAGTCGGCGGCGGACACCCTGCTGACCGCGTTCACCGCCCGCCCCGACGACGAGCCGGTCACCGAGTCGCTGCGGCACGCACTGCGCGCCGTGGTCACCGACCCCGGCTACCTCGACCGGGTGCAGGCGCTGCGGGGGCACCCGACGATCGGCGCGCACCAGCTGGCCGTGTTCGCCGCCCAGGAGCGGGCGCTGGCCGAGGCCGTCGTCACCCGGACCGGGTCCGACCCGGCCCGCGACCTCTACCCGACCCTGGCCGCGGCCGCCGCGGTGACCGGGCTGCGCGTCGCGGTGCAGCACTGGCTGGGCGACCACGGCGTGGACCCGCGCTCGCCGACGCTGCCCCAGCTGGTGGACGAGGTCATGGCCGTGTTCGACGCCGGCCTGCGCGCGCTGGCGGGGGTCCCGGCCTGACCCCGCGGGCGGCCGGGAGAGGATCACCGGCGTGCCCGTCACCATCGTCCTGGACCGTCCGGCCCCGGCCCCGCTGGAGCTGACCCTGCACCCGGTGCTCGACCCCGGTGCGCCCGTGCTGCTGGTCGTGCCCGCGATGGGGCTGCGGGCGTCGTTCTACGCCCCGCTGATGACCGCGCTGACCGACGCCGGTGTCGCCGCCGCGGTCACCGAGCTGCGCGGGCACCAGGCCCGCCCTGCTCCCCCGCCGGGACGCCGCAACGACTTCGGCTACGAGGACCTCGTCGGTGACCTCGCCGCCGCCGTCGAGGAGGTGCGCACCGCGCGGCCGGGCGCGCCGGTGTTCGTCGTCGGGCACAGCCTCGGCGGGCACCTCGCCGCCGCCCATGCCGCACGGCACCCCGACCGCATCGACGGTGTCGCCCTGGTCGCGTCGGGCAGCGTCGACTGGCGGGTCTGGGGGCTCGCGCACCTGCTGCGCACCCAGGCCGTCGTGGCCGCGTCGACGCTGATCGGGCACTTCCCCGGCGACCGGATCGGCTTCGCCGGGCGGGAGGCCCGCGGGCAGATGTGCGACTGGGGCCGGTGGGCCCGCACCGGGCGGCTCGAGTTCGGCACGCCGAGGGTCGACCACACGCCGTCGATCGCCGCGGTGCACCTGCCGGTCCTCGGGATCGGGTTCGAACGCGACGGGTTCGCCCCGCCCGCCTCGGTCGACGCGCTGCTGACCATGTTCGGCGCGGCGACCCGGAGCCGCCACCACCTCGACGTCCCCGGGGCGCGCCCGCACATCGGGTGGGCACGCGAGCCGCAGGCACTCGCCGTCGTCGTGCCGGTGCTGACCGACTGGGCCCGCGACGCCGCCGGGGCGTGACCCCGGCGGCGCCGCCGTGCTGTAGGTGGCCGTGCTGAAGGCCGCCGTGCTCGGGTCGCCGTGCCGCCGCGGCCGGTCAGACCCCGGTGTTCACCGACTCGTGCCACGGGATGACCAGGCGCTTCGCGGTCGTCACCATCATGTAGAGCAGCGACCCCAGCACCGCGAGCAGCACGATCACCGCGAACAGCCGTGGCGCGTCGAGGGCGTTGAGGCTCGACACCACGAGGTAGCCGAGCCCGGCGCTGCCGCCGAGGTACTCACCGACGATCGCGCCGATCACCGAGAACACGATCGCGACCTCGGCGCCGGCGAACACGTACGGCAGGGTCGCGGGCAGCTCCAGGTTCCGGAACGTCGCCCAGCGCGAGGCGCCCAGCCCGGTCATGACGTCGCGGTGCCCGCGCTCGACCGAGCGCACCCCCAGCATCACGTTGAGCATGATCGGGAAGAACGCGAGCAGCCCGGCCATGATGATCTTCGAGGTGGGGCCGAAGCCGAACCAGATCACGAAGATCGGCACGAACGCCACCTTGGGCACGACCTGCAGCGCGACCAGGGCGGGCTGCACCGCGCGGCGCAGCCACTCGATGCGCCCGAGCACCGCGCCGACGCAGACGCCCGCGACGAGCGCGGCGCCGAACCCGACGAGGACCTCCAGCAGCGTCACGCCGATGTGGCCCCAGATCTCCGGGTCGGCCAGCAGCTCCCTCAGCGCCCCGACGACGGCGGCCGGCGCCGGCAGGATGAACTCCGAGACCCCGACCACCGAGACGGTGAACTGCCAGACCCCCACGAGCAGCAGCAGGAGCACCGGTCCGGAGATCCACGGCAGGCGCCGCAACCACGGCGACTCCTTCTCCGGGCCGCCCGGGTCGGTCACGGGGGTGGTGGGTTCGGTCGCCGCGGCGGGACGTTCGGTCGTGGTCATCGGTTCAGTCCTCCCGGTCCAGCTCGGTGCGCAGCCCGGCGACCAGCGCGCCGAACTCCGGTGTCGTCTCGGTCGCCGCGGACCGCGGGCGGGGCAGGTCGATCGCGGTGACCGACCGGATCCGTCCCGGGCGCGGGGTCAGCAGCACGACGCGGTCGGCCAGGAACACGGCTTCGGGGATCGAGTGGGTCACGAACACGACGGTGGCGCCGGAGACGGCGTGGATCTGCTGCAGCTCCAGGTTCATCCGGTCGCGGGTCAGGGCGTCCAGCGCACCGAACGGCTCGTCCATCAGCAGTACCGACGGATCACAGGCCAGCGCGCGGGCGATCGCCGCCCGCTGGCGCATCCCGCCGGACAGCTCGCGCGGGTAGGAGTCCTCGAACCCGCCGAGGCCGACGGTGGCGCACAGCTCCGCGGCCCGGGCCCGCCGCTCGGCGCGCGGCACCCCACGCAGCTTGAGCGGCAGCGCGACGTTGTCGGTGATCGTGAACCACGGGAACAGGTTCGCCTCCTGGAACACCAGCCCGAACTCGGCGAAGACCGCGTCGTCGCGACGGCCGGCGGCCCAGGCGGGCCGGCCACCGGCCTCGACCAGCCCCGCGGACGGGGCGAGCAGACCGGACAGGATCCGCAGCAACGTCGTCTTGCCGCAGCCCGAGCGCCCGACCAGCGAGACGAACTCGCCGCGGGCGACGTCCAGGTCGATCCCCGACAGCGCGTGCACCTCCCCCCGACGGGTCGGATAGACCTTGTCCACACCCGACACCCGCAGGCCGACCGCGCCACCGGTCGGGGCCGCAGGCGTCGCGGACCGGGTGGTCGTCCGCCGGGCCGCCGTCTGCTGCTGGGTCGCCGTCTGCTGGGTCATGTCCGTCTCCTGCTCCGTCGCCGGGGACCGTCGTGTCGTCGGGGTGCTCATGGGGCGCCCTGGGCGCCGTTGAGACCGGCGTCGAGCCACTGCGCCGGGTCCTGGCCGGCGGGGACCTGACCGACCGAGGAGACCTCGTCGTAGGTGGCCTGCCAGCGCTGCGGTTCGATACCGGTCGGGCCCCGGCCCGCCGCGTAGCCGTCGACGTAGGCGGCGAGCGCGGCGCGGGCGACCTCGGGCCGGTCCAGCGTCGAGACCTGGTACTTCGAGCCGATGAGCTGCATCGTCTCGGTGAAGCCAGCTGCCTCGTCGGCGGCGATGAAGGCGGTGGCGTCGGCGATCGCGGCCAGGTAGCGGCGCAGCTTGTCCTGCTCGGCCGGGTCGGCCGCGGTGGCCTTCGAGGTGGCGTAGATCTGCGACCCGGCGGAGATCGCGTCGTTGGGGTCGTAGACCACGGCCTCGGGCCGGGTCGCCTGCAGCAGCATCGCGGTGTCGAGCGAGACGATGAACGCGTCGACGCGGCCGGTGTCCACCAGGTCGAACACGCCCGGGCTGAGCCCGACGACCTGGCGACGCAGCTCGTCGGGGGCGATCCCGGCCGAACCGGCGACCAGGTCCAGGGTGATGGAGCTGGTGCCGCCCTCCGACGGTGTCCCCACCAGCTTGCCGCGCAGCTGTGCGGCGTCGGTGACCGGCGCGCGCTGCGAGGAGACGAGCCGCAGCGGACCGTCGTGCACCACCCCGCCGATCGCGACCAGCGGTGCGCCGCGCTCCCCCGCGGCGACCATCGTCTCGATGTCGCCGATCCGGGAGATCTCCGCGGACCCGGCGAGCAGGGTCTGGATGGCCGGCGCGGAGCCCTGCGTGGCCTCGAAGGTCACGTCGAGACCGTGGGCGGCGAAGAAGCCCTTGGTGTCGGCGACCATCTCGGCGGCGTAGCCGAGCGACTCCATCGGCAGGATGTTGAGGAAGGTGATCCGGTCGCGGCCGTCCTCGCCGCCGCCGCCCGACCCGCATCCGGCGAGGACGAGGCAGGCGGCGAGCAGGACCGCGGCGAGCCGGGTCGTCGTGCGGGTCATCGGGGGACCTCCGGTACGTGGTGGGTCGACGCGAAGGACGGCGACGGTGTGGCGGCGGTGTCCGGGCCGCGGTACCACGCGGTATCGGCGCCGCGGTACCACGCGGTGTCACTGCCGCGGTACCACGCGGTGGCGTTGCCGTGGCGGACCGCGACCCGGGCGGCCGGGTCGAGGGCGGCGAGCAGCCGGGCCGCCCCGTCGCCGTGGCGGTGCGGGTGGTCACCGGCGTGGAGCAGGATCTCGGCGGCGCCGAGGACGTCCAGGGCGTCGCGCAGCTCGCCGGGGTCGCGTGGCAGATGGACCGGCGCGGTGGTGAACCGGACCTGCTCGCGGACGTACTGCGACGGCATCCGGTCCACCCACGGCACCTCGCGGCGGATGCCGCGCCACTCCTTGTCCAGCCGCCACAGCAGCGGCGGCAGCCAGGACGACCCGCACTCGGCGACGGTCACCCGCAGTCCGGGCAGCGCCCCGAGGGCGCCCTCGGCGACCAGCGACACCAGCTGGGACTGCGCGACCTGCCCGTGGGACAGGTAGTCCTGCAGGTAGGTGTGGGTGAACCCGGTCGTGGTCGGGGCGCTGCCGACCCGGCCCCAGGCGTGCAGGGTGACGACCAGCCCGGCCGCGGCGGCCGCGGCGAGGACCGGCCGGAACACCGGGTGACCCCAGCGCAGGTCGTGGCCGCGCACCGGGAGCAGCACCTGCACGAAGCGCGGGTCGTCCGCCCAGTGCTCGATCTCGGCGACGGCCGCCGCCGGGTCACCGAGCGGCACGGCGACCGACCCGCGGGCGCGGGGCTCGTGGTCGAGGAACCGCTGCGCGACCCAGATGTTCACCGCCCGGCACAGGGCGGCCTCGAACGCGTGGTTGCGACTGACGTCGAACGCGGTGGTGCAGGTCAGGACCGCCGTGGTGACCCGTCCGCCACCGGGGACCGGTGGGTCGAGGACGGCGGCGCGCAGGGTCGCCACGTCGTGCGGGGCGGGGCCCTCGACCATCGCGGGCGGGTAGGCACCGGCCTGGACGGGGTCCACGCGCAGCGCGGCCCCCAGGGCGTAGTCGCGCCAGTAGGGGCTCAGCAGCGGCGAGAGGTCGGCGAACGAGGCCGGTGCGACGTGGGTGTCGGCGTCGAAGAACTCCTCGGCCGGCTCGGCGCTCATTCCTCGCTCCCGGGCAGGGTAAGGCCGTAGAGGCGGGCGGCGTTGGCGGCCGCCAACGGCCGGCGCAGCGCCGCGGGCAGCACCCGCAGCGCGGTGATCGGGTCGTCGAAGTCCCAGTGCGGGTAGTCGGAGGAGAACAGGATCCGGTCGGTCATCCCGGTCTGCTCCCAGGTCGTCGCCAGGTGCGCGGGCACCGGCGGCTCGTCGATCGGCTGGGTGGTGAACCACACCCGCTCGCGCACGATCTCCGACGGGGGACGGGTCAGCCACGGCACGTCGTCGCGGCACAGCTCCCAGGCGTCGTCGAGGCCCCAGAGCAGCGACGGCAGCCAGGACACCCCGCCCTCGACGAGCACGAACTGCAGGTCCGGCACCGCGTCGAGGACTCCGCCGGCGACCAGCCCGGTCAGCGCGACCGCGACCGCGTTGCCGTACCAGGCGTGCTGCTCCAGGTAGAACGACGGCCAGCCGTCGCCGCGGTGGCCCTCGGTGCCGCCGAGGTGGATCGCGACCGGCAGGCCGTGCGCGGCGGCCGCGGCGTAGATCGGCCGGTACTTGGGGTCCGACCAGGGCAGGAACGTGCCGCTGGGGAACAGGACCTGCACGAACCGCGGGTCGTCGGCGCGGCGCTCGATCTCGGCGACGGCCTCGGCCGGCGACTCGTGCGGGATGCAGATGCTGGCCCGCAGCCGCGGCTCGGGGTCGAGCCAGTCGGTGACGAGCACGTCGTTGAACGCCCGGCACAGCGCCGCGGCGAACGCGGGCTCCTCGGCGCCCGCGGTGTGCCCCTGCATCGGGATCAGCACCCCGGCGACGACGTCGTAGGGGTCGAGCAGCTGGCTGCGCATCAGATCGAGGTCGCTGCCGGGCGGCCGGGCGGGGCCGCCGGCCGCGTCGGGGTGGGCGTCGCGGCGCATGCCGCCGTGCCGGACCCGGGGGTAGACCGCGGGCGGCGGCGCGCCGCGCAGCCCGAACCGGTGCAGGCGGCGCCGCCAGGGCTCGGGCAGCGCGGCCGCGAGCCGGTCGGCGGTGACGACCGGGTGGATGTCGGCGTCGACGATCGGGGTCCGGGCGCGGCGCCGGGCCGGGGCCCGGGTGGTGGCCGTGGCGGAGTCGGTGGTGGTCATGACGTCTCCTCGGTGGCGGGGCGACGGCCGGTGTCGACGACCACCCAGCGGTCCTCGACGGTGACCTCGAAGGTCTCGGCGGTGTACGGGCCGGGTGTCATCCCCGGCGGGCCCGGCTCGACCGACGCCGGGAGGCTGCGGGCGGGGGCGTCGCCGGGCTGGTAGGAGCGGCCGGTGCGCACGTCGTACTCCCAGCCGTGCCAGGGGCAGGCGACGAGCACGTGGTCGTCGTCGAGCCGCACGTCGGCCGGGCCGGTCGCCACCGGGGCCCCGGCGACGGAGCCGCGGCACAGCGGGCCGCCCTGGTGCGGGCAGTGGTCGGCGAGGGCGTAGTAGTCGTCGCCGACCCGGAAGACGCCGATCGAGCGGGTGCCCACCCGCACCACGCGGTGCTCCCCGGGGGCGAGCTCGTCGGCGGGGAGCACGGCGAGCCTCATGTCCCCTCCCCCGCCCGGTGCCCGTCCGCCCGCGCGAGGAGCTCGACGGTGCCCGCGGTGGC
This sequence comes from Pseudonocardia sp. Ae717_Ps2, assembly GCF_001932475.1. NCBI lineage: Bacteria > Bacillati > Actinomycetota > Actinomycetes > Pseudonocardiales > Pseudonocardiaceae > Pseudonocardia > Pseudonocardia sp. Ae717_Ps2. The sequence goes on along the minus strand of NZ_MCIS01000001.1, from coordinate 2,536,898 downwards.
GTCGAGCCGGATGCGGTCACCGGTGCGCAGGACCCGCACCGGGTCGACGTCGAGGTCGGCCAGTGCGGGGACGCGGGTGACGACGGCGCCGAGCGCGGCTTTCGTCGTGGTGACCGTGAAGATCATCCCGAGTGGGGCGGTGCCGAGCAGCCGGGTGCTCTGGAAGAACGCCGACCAGCCCGAGGAGCCCTTGGCGCCGGGGAAGACCAGGATCCGCCCGGTGAAGCAGACACCCTGCAGCGGGTGCCGGGCCTCGACGATCGTCCCGCTGGCCGGGTCGATGCCGCCCCACCCCGAGATCGTCTCCGGCGAGACCAACGCCTCTCCGGTGACCACACCGGGGACCACGGTCCGGCCGCGCAGGACGGTGCCGACGGTCGCGGTCATCGCAGCTCACCCGACCAGCGACCGGTGACCGCGGCGTGCACGCAGTCCTCGGTGGTGCCGAACCACGCCTCGATCCCGAGGATCGCGGGCAGGTAGTGGGCCTGCTTGGCGGAGTCGGTGGCGAACACCCGCGTGCCCGGCGGGGCGAGGCGGGACATGGCCGGGCACGAGTCGGTGAGCACACGTCCGCCGGCCGCCTCGATGACGGCGGTGTAGCCGCTGCGCTCGGCGACCGCGGCCAGCGCCCGCGGCGCCATGATCCACAGCGAGGTGCCGTGGTGCAGGCGGCGGCCGTCGAGGAGCCGGGCGACGTCACGGATCTGGTCGAGCGAGGCGTGCGGGCAGCCGAGCAGGACGAAGTCGACGGACGCGCTGGTGCCCTGGTCGTTGAGCCGGGCGTAGGTGGCGGCCCGCTCGGCGGCGCCGTAGACGACGGCGTCGACCGGGACGCTGCCGCCGAAGGCGGCCTCGACGGTCGGGGCCTCCGGGGTGACCCCGGGGACGTGGTACATCTCGACCCCGCCGGAGGAGGCGGCCGCGGCGCCGAAGTGCTTGAGGTCGGTGAGGTCGGGCAGGGCGAGGTCGCCGGTGACGACCGGGCGGGCCTCCTGCACGACCTCGCCGGTGAAGTAGCCGAGCAGCCCCCAGTCGAGGAACCCGCCGACCGGGGTGTCGACCCGGACCAGGTGGGTGCCGCGGCGGTGGGTGTCGTGGTGATTGCCCCAGCACGGGACGCGTCCGGTGAGGCTCGCCGCGCCGGTGGACGCGGTGCCCTCGCAGTTGGTGCGGGCGCCGAGCACGGAGTTGGCGTAGACGACCGCGGAGGACTCCATCCAGGCGCAGTGCTCGCCGCGGACCGGGAGGTTGCCGACCTGGTACGGCGTGCAGGTGGCGAGGATGGAGACGCCGCGACGGCCGTAGAAGGTCTCGGCGTCGGCCTGCAGCTCCACGAACTCCGCGGGGTAGGGCGCGACGGCGGCCGCGTCGGCGCCGAAGCCCTGCTGGAGCTGGCAGGTGGGCACCGCCATCGGCGGGATCTCGTGCGTGGTGTCGCTGTCGAGGTTGATGACGGAGAAGGCGCGGTCCCAGCCGCCCTCGGCGACCAGCCGGGCCTTGAGCGGCGAGGGCTGGGTGGCGGTCCCGGCCACGTTGCGGACCGAGCAGAGCCGCTCCGCGTCCAGCGCCTCGGCGTAGCGGGTGAGCAGGTCCATCGCGGCGGCGACGGCGGGACCCTCGGCCCCGTCGAGCATCCTGCGGTCGTCGTCGGTGAGTATCACGGAGCGCCTCCGGGCATCGTTGCCTGTCTCCTCGTGGTGGTGGCGGCGGGGGCCGGGTCAGCCGTCGACGTTCTCCCGGATCCGGTCGGTGAGGGCACCGGCGGGCACGTCGTGCAGGCTGCCCGCCGGTCCGGCGAGGTCGAGGGCGTGTGCGGCGGCGTGGCCCATCGCCGCGCACGGGCCCATGACGCGCACGCTGGACAGGGCGGCGGCGTCGCCGTCGATGCAGCGGCCCGCGGCGACCAGGTTGGACGCGCCGGGCGGCAGCATCGAGCGCAGCGGCACGTAGTGCAGGTGGTCGGCGTCGAAGGTCTCCCAGACGTAGCCGTCGGGGCTGTCGTGCAGCTCGATCGGCCACGCGGTGCGGGCCACGGCGTCGTCGAAGCGGACCCCGGCGCGCACCTCCTCGACGGTCAGCTGGTGGACGGCGGCGATCCAGCGGGTCTGGCGACGGCCGGGCAGCCCGTAGGAGCGCACCGCGGCCTTGCCGAACACCTCGGGGAACTCCGCGCGCAGGAACTCGACGACCCGGTCGGCCTGCGCCTTCCCCTCCAGCTGGGCCTCGGCGGCGGCGAACGGGTCCAGCGGCGCCTCGATGTGGGTCATGTTGAGCACGGCCGTGTCGCGCCCCGGGAAGTAGAAAGCCAGGCCGTCGCGGCGGAGCAGGCCGTAGTCGCCCGCCTTGGCCGCGACCCGCTCGGCGAGCTCGGCCGGCTCGGGGGCGGCACTGGCGTCGAGATGCTCGACGACGAGCTGCTGGCTGCCGTAGATCTCCCGGTCGGGCAGCCGGCACTCCAGGCCCGCGGCCCAGGCGAGCGCGGCGTCGCCGCTGGCGTCGACGAATCCGGCCGCGGTGACGTCGACGGCGCCGTAGCGGGTGGCGAGGCGGGCGCCGAGGACACGGTCGCCGTCGCGCTCGACGCCGGTGAGGGTGGCGTTGGTGAGGACCCTGATGCCGTGGGCACGGACGGTGTCCTCGACCCAGCGGCCCAGGCGCACCTCGTCGTAGCCGACGGTGAGGGTGTGGCCGGAGCGGCGGAACAGGTCGCCGCTCGCCTCGAGCTCGGGGAACAGGGAGTCGAACAGCCCATGGGTCAGCTGCCGGAACTCCGGACCGTTGCCGTAGACCCCGCAGAACAGCCCGATCAGCGAGTTCACCATCTGCCCGCCGAGGACGGGGGCGGCGTCGACGAGGACGACGTCGCGGCCGAGGCGGGCGGACTCGACGGCGGCGGACAGGCCGGCGATGCCGGAGCCGACGACGCAGACGTCGGCGGTCACCGCGTGCTCGGCCGGGTCACCGGCCTGCAGCGGGGCGTCCCGGATCACGGTGTGGACCGGCAGGGGCGTCAGCGGGTGAGGCATGGCTCACACACTAGGAACGGCGCGCACCGTCCCGGAAATAGAACGTTCGCCTGCCGGACCATCGACCGGACGAATAGTCGCAGCTCTACAGGGTGGCCGACAGCTCGACGAGGAGCTCGCGCAACCACTGGTGGGCCGGGTCCGGGTCGAGGTCGGTGTGCCACCAGAGGCGCTCGCGGATCGGTCCGGGGTCCCCGGGGCAGGGCAGCACGACCAGTCCGAGGCCGTCGGCGACCTGGCGGGCGAGTCGCTCCTGCAGCAGCGCGACGCGGTTGGTGCCGACCACCATGTACGGCACCGACAGGTAGCTCTCGACCCGCACCCGGATGTCGGGCTCGACGCCGAGGCGGGCGAGCTGGCGGGTCATCGGCGCCGCCGCCGACATGCCCCGGTCCGGGGCGAACGGGACCACCCAGGGCATCGCGGCGAGCTCGTCGAGGTCCAGGGTCGGGTCCGGCCCGGCAGCGACCGGGTTGGCGGCGTCGACGACGCAGACCCAGCGGTCGTCGAACAGGGCGGTGGAGCGCAGCTCGGGGCGTTCGAAGCGGGCGGCGGGCGGGGCGATGAGCCCGTCGATGAGCCGGATGGTCTCGCCGATGTCGGCGGAGAACGACTCGCGGACCAGCCGCAGCCGCAGCTCGACGCCGGGGGCGCGCCGGGCCGCCGCCGCGGACAGCGCGGGCCCGAGGACGGCGACGGTGTAGTCGGCGACGAGCAGGGTGAACCCGCGCCGGGCCGTCGACGGGTCGAAGCCGTGGCCGGTGCCGAACAGCCGCTCGGCGGCCGAGCAGACGCCCTCCACCTGGTCGACGAGCTGGGCGGCGAGCGGGGTGAGCACGTAGCCGCCGGGATGGCGGGACAGCAGCTCGTCGTCGAAGTGCCGGCGCAGCCGGGACAGGGCCGCACTGGCGGCCGGCTGGGAGATGCCGATCCGGGCGGCGGCCCGGGTGACGTTGCGCTCGCGCAGCAGCTCGCGCAACGAGACGAGCAGGTTGAGGTCGAGGTTCGCCAGCCGGACCGACGGTGGGTGCGGCGGGACCGTCACGACCGGCCGCTGACGGAGACGACGACGGCGGTCACACCGGAGGTGCGGCCGAGGGCGCGGTGCAGGACGGCGACGGTGGTCACGGCGCTGCAGGCTAGCCGCTCACCCCGTCCGGAGCATCCGCCCGCTCGCCGGGCCGCCCGCCTCGCGACCCGCCCCGGCGGAACGCGCTGGGGGTGACGCCGCGGACCCGGGTGAACGCCGCGCTGAAGCCGAACGGGTCGGCGTACCCGACCCGGCGCGCGATGCCGGCCAGCGTCGCGTCGGGCTCGGCGAGCAGCAGGTCCGCGGCCAGGGTCATCCGCCAGCCGGTGAGGTAGGTGAGCGGCGGCTCGCCTACCCGGTCGGTGAACCGCTTGGCCAGCGTCGCCCGGGACACCCCGGTGGCGGCGGCGAGCCCGGCGACGGTCCAGGCCGCGGCGGGGTCGGCGTGCAGCAGCCGCAGCGCCCGCCCGACCACCGGGTCGTGCTGGGCGGCCCACCAGCGCGGGCGGCTGCCGTCGGCCCGGTCGAACCACTCGCGCAGGGTGCAGACCAGCAGCCAGTCCAGGAGCCGGTCGAGCACGACCTGCTGCCCCGGCGCGTCGACGGCGACCTCGGCGGCCACGTGGTCGAGCACCGTGTCCCCGCTGCCCCCGGCGCCGACCCGCAGGACCGGCGGGAGCGCGTCGAGCAGCCGGGCGCCGACCTCGCCCCCGGCCACGGAGGCCGCGGTGATCAGGGTGCTCGCGTCGCCGTCCGGTGCCGGCGCCGGGTCGTGCCAGCCGAGCCGGTGGCGGGTGCCGCCCTGCTCGGGCGTCGCGCAGTCCACACCGCAGACGATCGGCTCGGCCGGGGTGCCGACCTCGTCGACCACGTGGAACCCGGCGGGCCCGCGTACGACGGCGGTCTCCCCCGCGGTGAGCCGCACCGGGTCGGCGCCGGGCACGACGATCCACCCCGCGCCGGTGAGCATCGCGCACAGGGTCAGCGGTGCGCCGTCGACGAAGTGCAGCGACCAGGGCGGGGTCAGGGTGGTGCTGCCGAACAGCGAGCCGTGCGAGCGCAACCCGCGGACGAGGTCGCCGAAGGGGTCCACCGCACCGAGGTTAGACGATCGGACAGGAGATCCGGTGTCTCACCCATGTCGTCGTCCGCGTCGTGCTGGTGTCGTGGACGCCATGCCCACCACCGACATCCGCACGGCACTGACCGACGACGACCGCGCCTTCCTCGCCCGCCCGCTGCACGGCTTCCTCAGTGTGGCGGGCGGCCCGGTGCCGCCGCAGCCCCGCCCGGTCTGGTTCGAGGCGACCGACGACGGCACGGTGCAGCTGTTCACCGGACCGGAGTCGCTGCACATCCGGCGCAGGCGGAAGGACCCGCGGGCCTCGCTCGTCGTCGCCGCTCCGGTCGGGGAACGGGAGCGTTGGATCGCGGTCGAGGGGGGCACGACCGTCGAGACCGACGGGGCGCACGCGCTGGCGCAGCGTCTGGCGCAGCGCTACTGGGACCTCGACGACCCCACGCGGGCCGCGGACCTCGCGGCAATCCTCGCCGAGGACCAGGTGCGGCTGGTGATCCACCCCGAACGGGTACGGCGGCTGATGTTCTGACGCGTCGCCCGGGTCAGGGGGTGCGGCGGCCCGACCACTCGGGCTCGACGGCGGCCCAGTCCTCCGCCCAGGCGCGGGCGAACGTGCGCCCGTTCCAGGCGAAGGCCAGCCGCCCGACGACCAGTACCCCGCCGGCCCACCCGGCGGCGGTGAGGAACCCGGCCGCGACGGCGACCGTGACGGCGTCGGCCGGGGTCGACGGCGGCGGCGCCAGCCTGCCGTCGGTACCGACCCAGGCCGACACCCGGTCGCCCACGTCGTAGATGCCGGGCAGCGAGCTGCCCCCGGAGTGCGGCAGTCCGTCCGGCCCGGTCCAGCTCAGCGTGAGCGACTGCTGCCCGGTCTGCAGGTCCCCGACCGCGTTCGCCCGCGCGGTGACCGTCGCCTCGACCGGCACGCGCTGCCGGGCCTCGACCGCGCCGCGCTCGAGCACCGTCCCGTGGGCCGCGGCACCGGCGAGCCACGCCACGACGAGCCCGCAGGCGGCGAGCAGCCCGCACAGCACCGCGAGCAGGTCCTCGCGACGGGACGCCCGACGACGGAGCCGGTCGGCAGGTCCCGGCTCGGAGCCCGGACGGTCGGCTGCGCGCATCGTTCCTCCTGGGGTCGGTCACGAGTGGGCGTCCCCACCACCGCGGGTGAGGAGGCGATCACCGAGACCTACCCCCGTTATCGCGCCGTGACATCCCGTCGGGACGTAGATCACGCCCCCGGACGCCGCACGGTCCGCTCCCGTACCCGGGCGGTCGACCGGCCATCGGTCCGCCGCCGGGCCCACCGCCCACCCGTTCGCCGTGCACTGCTGGCCACTCGCCGCCACGGGACGCTCCCGCGCAACCGCGACATCCGGACGGGCGTCTGCCCTGTTGTCACCCGGGTGGGTGATCTGTGGCGTGGGAGGTGGGCATGTCCCGGACCGAGCGGCTCCGTCGCCGTCGCCGTGTGCTGGTGACCGGTCTCGTGCTCGTGGCCGGGGTGGGGCTGGGTGGGACCGCGATCGCCACCGCCGACCCGGAGCAGAGCCGGGTCGCGCAGCAGGCGCACGCCGAACCCGCGGCCCCGGGGACACCGTGCTCGGCGTCGGTGCGCGCCTGCGTGGACCTCGAGACGCGGCAGGCGTGGCTGGTCCGCGACGGCAGGGTCGCCGACGGCCCGTTCCCGGTCACCACCGGCGGCGAGGGGAAGGCCACCCCGGTCGGGCACTCGTTCCGGGTGTACCGCAAGGAGGCCGACCACCGCAGCGGCGAGTACCCGGGCCCGGACGGCCGTCCGGCGCGGATGCCGTGGTCGGTGTTCTTCGCCGACGGCGGGATCGCCTTCCACGGCGGGGACCTCAGCCGGGAGTCGGCGGGCTGCGTGAAGCTCCGCACCCGCGATGCCCGGCGGTTCTTCGAGACCCTGCAGGTCGGGGACAAGGTGCAGGTCGTGAACGGGTCGGTGGAACGCCGGCACCGCGCCGAGGGCCGCGGCCACCTCTGAGCCCTGCCGCCTTCACACACGGGACCGGCCCGCGACGCGTGGTCGCGGGCCGGTCCGTACGTGCTGGGAGCGGAGGGCCTCAGCCCGTGCTGGCCGTCCGCCGCGGCAGCACCCAGTTCGGGCGCGGGAAGTGACAGGTGTAGCCGTAGGGGAACTTCTGCAGGTAGTCCTGGTGCTCCGGCTCGGCCTCCCAGAAGTCGCCGGCCGGCTCCACGTCGGTGGTCGCGCGGCCCGGCCAGAGCCCGGAAGCGTCGACGTCGGCGATCGTGTCCAGGGCGACGGCCCGCTGCTCCTCGGTGGTGTAGAAGATCGCGGAGCGGTAGCTGCGGCCGATGTCGTTGCCCTGGCGGTCCTTCGTCGACGGGTCGTGGATCTGGAAGAAGAACTCCAGGATCTCGCGGTAGGAGATCCGCTCCGGGTCGAAGACGATCTCGACGGCCTCGGCGTGGTCACCGTGGCGCCGGTAGGTGGCGTTCGGGGTGTTCGGATCGCCGGAGTAGCCGACCCGGGTGGAGACGACGCCCGGACGCGCGCGCAGCAGCTCCTGGACGCCCCAGAAGCAGCCACCGGCGAGGATCGCGGTCTCGGTCATGGGGATGAACCTCCCTGTGTCGGGTCTCGGAACCTACAACGGTCCCACCGCCGCGGATGTTCCGTCGCACACGACCGGTCACCCCGGCTCGCGGGGTCCCCGGTCGATGACCGATGCTCGGTCGCATGGACGGGCAGAGCGCCGGGTCGGACACGGGGTTGAGCACCGAGGAGCGGGCGGTCGTGGAGACGGTGCGCGACTTCGTCGACCGGGACGTCCGCCCGGTGGTGCGGGAGCTGGAGCACGCGAACACCTATCCCGAGGGGCTCATCGAGCAGATGAAGGAGCTCGGGATCTTCGGGCTCGCGGTCCCCGAGCCGTGGGGCGAGGCGCCGGTCTCGATGCCCTGCTACGCCCTGGTCACGGCCGAGCTGGCCCGCGGCTGGATGAGCCTGGCCGGCGCGATGGGCGGGCACACCGTCGTGGCGAAGCTGCTGGTCGCCTTCGGCACCCGGGAGCAGCAGGACCGGTACCTGCCGCGGATGGCCACCGGCGAGCTGCGCGCGACGATGGCGCTGACCGAGCCCGGCGGCGGCTCGGACCTGCAGGCGATGACGACCCACGCCCGTCGCACGGACGACGGGTGGGTGGTGAACGGCGCCAAGACCTGGATCACCAACTCGCGGCGCTCGGGGCTGATCGCGCTGATGTGCAAGACCGACCCGACCGCCGAGCCGCGGCACCGCGGCATCTCGGTGCTGCTCGTCGAGCACGGTCCCGGCCTGACCGTGTCCCGGGACCTGCCCAAGCTCGGCTACAAGGGGGTCGAGTCCTGCGAGCTGGCCTTCACCGACATGGCCGTCCCCGCCGACGCGGTGCTCGGCGGAGAGCCGGGACACGGCTTCGCCCAGATGATGAAGGGCCTGGAGACCGGCCGGATCCAGGTCGCCGCGCGCGCACTCGGCGTCGCCGACGCCGCTCTGGCCGACTCCCTGGCCTACGCCCAGGAGCGGGAGTCGTTCGGCAAGCCGATCTGGCAGCACCAGTCGGTCGGCAACCACCTCGCCGACATGGCCACGAAGATCACCGCTGCGCGGACCCTGATCCTGCACGCCGCCCGGAAGTACGAGTCCGGGCAGCGGTGCGACATGGAGGCCGGCATGGCGAAGCTGTTCGCCTCCGAGACCGCCATGGAGGTCGCCCTCGACGCGGTGCGCATCCACGGCGGCTACGGCTACTCCACCGAGTTCAACGTCGAGCGGTACTTCCGCGACGCCCCGCTGATGATCGTCGGGGAGGGCACCAACGAGATCCAGCGCAACGTGATCGCCGCCCAGCTCGTCAAGCGCGGGGGTCTGCAGCGCTGGTGAGCGCTCAGCTCGCGCACAGTCGGCACACATCCCGGCCTGCCACGATCGCCGCACGGGGATCGACGGCGGAGAGGGGACGGTGTGACGACGGCCGAGACCGTCCAGACGGCACCCGACGACGGGCTGACCGCGGCGCAGGTCGCGGCGGCGCGCCGCGCGGGCCGGACGAACGCGCCGGTGAGCGCCGGGACGCGCGGCTACGGGCGGATCCTGCGCACCAACGTCTTCTCCTTCTACAACACGATCCTGTTCGCGATCGGGCTGGCCCTGCTGGTGCTGGGTCGCTACGGCGACGCCCTGACCAGCGTGGGGCTCGGCCTGGTCAACGCCGTCGTCGGGGCGGCGCAGGAGATGCGCGCCAAGCGGAAGCTGGACCGGCTGCAGCTGCTCGACGCCGCGGAGGTCACCGTCGTGCGCGACGGTGTCGAGCAGCGGGTCCCGGCCGCCGACGTCGTCGTCGGGGACGTGCTGGTGGTGCGGGCGGGCGAGCAGGTCGTCGTCGACGGGCCGGTGCTGACCGGGCGGGCCGAGGCCGACGAGTCGCTGCTCACCGGCGAGTCCGACCCGGTCGTCAAGGATCCCGGCGACCTGCTGCGCTCGGGCAGCCACTGCGTGACCGGGACCGCCCGCCAGCGCGCGACCGCCGTCGGCGTCGACAGCTACGCCGGCCGGCTGACGCTGCAGGCCCGCGCGGACACCACCGAGGCGACACCGCTGCAGCGGCGCATCGACTTCGTCGTACGGCTGACGATGGTGCTGGTCGTGCTGATGAGCGGCGCGATCCTGGCCCAGGCGTTCCTGGAGGGGTTCTCGCTGCTGCGGGTCGTGCAGATCACCGCGGTGCTGTCCGGGCTGGTCCCCTACGGCCTGTTCTTCCTCATCGCCGTCGCCTACACCCGGGGTGCGGCCCGGCTCGCCGGGCGCGGCGCCCTGGTCCAGCGGGTCAACGCGGTGGAGGCGGTCACCCACGTCGACGTCGTGTGCACCGACAAGACCGGCACCCTGACCACCGGCGCGCTGCGCCTGGACCGTGTCGACCCGCTCGACGGGACCGAGCCGGGCCCCGCGCTCGCCCGCTTCGCGGCCTCGGTGACCGACCCGAACCCCACCACCGCCGCACTCGCCGCCGCGCTGCCCGGCGCCCCGTCCGAGCTGCGCGACGAGGTCCCGTTCACCTCGTCGCTGCGCTGGTCCGGGCAGGTCACCACCGACGGCGAGGCGTTCGTGCTCGGCGCCCCGGACGTGCTCGCCCCGCACCTGGGCGACCCGGACGCCGTCGCCAACCGGGTGGCGGCACGCGCCGCCGCCGAGCTGCGGGTGCTGCTGCTGGCCCGGTCCGCGCGGCCGGCTGCCGGGCTGCGCGGCGACGACGGCCGTCCCGCCCTGCCCGACCTGGTCCCGGTGGCGCTGGTGGCGCTGTCGGACGAGCTGCGTCCCGGCGTCGCCGACGCCCTGGAGCGGTTCGCCGCGGACGGGGTCGCGGTGAAAGTGCTGTCCGGCGACGACCCGCGCACCGTCGCCGCGCTCGCCGCCCAGGCCGGGCTCGACGTCGGCGAGCCGGTCGACGGGTCGGAGGCCGCGGAGCTCGCCGACTCCACCGAGTCCAGCGACTCCGCCGACTCCGCCGACTCTGCCGACATCACTGCCGACCGCCGGGCCGCGCTCGACGCGCTGGTCGCCCGAACCACGGTCTTCGGGCGGGTCGCCCCGGAGCAGAAGGAGCGGATCGTCGCGAGCCTGCGCCGGGGCGGTGCGCACGTCGCGATGCTCGGCGACGGCGTCAACGACGCGCGGGCACTCAAACGGGCCCACGTCGGCGTCGCGATGCGCAGCGGTTCGGCGGTGACCCGCGACGTCGCCGACATCGTGCTCGTCGACGACTCGTTCGCCGCGCTGCTGCCGGCACGCAGCGAGGGGCGCCGGATCATCGACGGCATCGCGGTGTCGATGTACGTGTTCCTCACCCGGGTCGCCACCCAGGGCCTGGTGATCATGGCCGTGACCATGCTCGGGCTCGGGTTCCCCTACTCCCCCACCCAGGTCGGGCTGACGCTGCTGACCGTCGGCGTGCCGACGCTGTTCCTGACGCTGTGGGCGACGCCGTCCGAGCCGGACCCGGACCTGCTGGGCAACCTCGCCCGCTTCGTGGTGCCGGCCTCGGTGGTGACTGCGGGCGCGGGGACGGTCGTCTACACGCTGCTCTACCAGGGCATCCTGCAGGGCTTCACCAGCGGGCGGACCCCGGAGCAGGTGATCGCCCAGTTCCAGAGCTACACCGGGCTGACCTACGGCACCGACGCCGACTTCGCCGAGGCGGCCGCGACGCTCGGCGCGCAGACCGGGCTGTCGACGTTCGTGGGGCTGGCGTCGTTCGTCCTGATCCTGTTCCTGCTGCCACCGCACCGGTTCCTCGCGGCGTGGACGGCGCCGGTGCACGACCGTCGCCCGGCCTGGCTGGTGCTGGGCCTGACCCTGGTGTTCGCGGGCGTGGTCGGGACCCCGGCGCTGTCGTCGTACGTCGGGCTCACCGGCGCGGCGCCGCCGGTGGTCCTGGTCGTGCTGCCGGCCCTGGTCTGCTGGTTCGCCGTGATGTGGGTGGTGCTCCGGTTCCGGGTGATGGACCGGCTGCTGGGGACCGACCGGCTGCCCGGACGGGTCGGTCAGCCGCCGTCCTGACGGGCGGAGTCCGGCGGGGCGGGCACGGAACCGTTCCCGGGGCCGCTCCCGGCGCCCTCCGTCTCCCGGTCCGGGTCCCCCGCCGTGGAGGTGTCGGCGGGTGCCGCGTCGTGGGCGGCGGCGACCGGCGGGCCCGCGGCGGCGATGTCGTCGACGCCGGAGAAGCGGCGGTCCCGCAGGTCGATCTGCTCGCCGAGGTAGCGCAGCAGCACCGCGACGACGGCCGCGACCGGCACCGCGAGGAACGCGCCGGCGATCCCGGCGAGCGAGCCGCCCGCCGTCACCGCCAGCAGCACGACCGCGCCGTGCAGCTTGAGGCTCTGGCCCTGCAGGAAGGGCTGCAGCACGTTGCCCTCGATCTGCTGCACCGCCACGACCAGCACCACCACCGCGACCGCGGTGCCGAAACCCTGCGTGACCAGCGCGATGAGGACCGCCAGCGAGCCCGCGACGACCGCACCGACGATCGGGATGAACCCACCGATGAAGGTCAGCACGGCCAGCGGCAGCGCCAGCGGGATCCCCAGCAGCACCAGGCCGATGCCGATGAACACGGCGTCGATGAGGCTCACCAGCGCCTGGACGCGGATGAACCCGCCGAGGACGTCCCACATCCGGCGCAGCACCTCGGCGATGTGCCCGCCCGCGCTGCGCCCGGTGATCGAGGTCAGCCACGGCAGGAACCGCGGCCCGTCCTTGACGAAGAAGAACGTCAGCACCAGGGCCAGCACCAGCGAGACCAGTCCGGACGCGACGGTGGACACCCCGGTCAGGACGCCGCCGGCGATGGAGGTCGCGCTCTGCTGCAGCTGCTGGGTGACCTGGGTGATGATGTCGCCGATCTGGCTCTCACCGAGGTTCAGCGGTGGACCGGAGATCCACTGCTGGATCTGGCCGAGCGCCGCGATCACGCCGGAGGTGATCTGCTGGGTCTGCCCGGCGATCGACGGCGCGATGCCCACGAACAGGCCGGTCACCGCGGCGATGCCGACGAGCAGCACCAGCGCCGAGGCGGCCGCGGGTGGGAACCGCCACCGGATGAGCAGCGCCGCGGGCGGACGCAGGACGGTGGCCAGCAGGATCGCGAGCAGCACCGGCCAGACGACGACCCACAGCATGCCGGTGACGTAGCCGAGGATGACCAGCCCCAGGGAGATCAGCGCGACCCGCAGGCTCCACGCCGCCACCCAGGTGAGCCCGTTGCCGATGAGGGTGCCGCGGCTCGCGGCCCCGGCCGTCGGCGACGGGTTCAGCAGTCCGCCCTCCGCCGGGTCCCGCCGCGCCCCACCGTCCTCGGCACGCGCGGCCGGTTGCGCCCCCGAATCCATGACCCACTCCGTTCGTCCCGGTTGACCTGCGGCGGGAACCCTAGCGGCGCAGGGGCTCCGATGCCCGCCGCAACGACACGCCACGCCCGCGCGTCGCGGACAGAGGGGCCTCCGAGAGGACGTCGGCAAGGTGACGGGACTCGGCGGGCCGGTCGTGGAGCACCGCCCACAGGGGCCCGCGAAGCCGATGGAGGGGCGCGGCGGCGCGGACGCACCGGGTGCGGAGTGCCCGCCGCTCAGCCGCCGGACAGCAGCGTGAGCCGGTCGGCGACCGCGCCCAGCTGCGAGCTCATCCCGTTCAGCTCCCGGGCCGCGTCGCCGAGCAGTCCGGGGTCGCCCAGTGACGCCCCCGCGATGCAGTGCCGGGCGGCGTCGGCGCCCGCCGCGAGCCCGTCGCGCCAGTACGTCTGGGCGACGGCGTCGGGGATCGCCGGGTACGCCTGGGCGGAGGCGACCTCGTCGCGCAGGCCGCGGCAGGCCTCGACCAGGGCCGGGATCCCGCCGTCCGACCCTGCCCGGGCGATGTCGCGCAGGGCCTCGGTGATCGCGGTGACGTGCACCTGGCCGCCCGCGGCGCGCCAGTCGCCGACCGCGGCCGTCGCCGTGGCGGCGTCCTCGATCCCGCGGCCCGCCGCCCCCGCGGCGCCGACGACCACCGCGAACACGACGAGCATCCCCGCGATCGCGCCGGCCAGGCCCGCACCGACCGCCAGCGGACGACGGCGGCGCGGCAGCAGCGCGGTCGGGAACCCGGGCAGTCTCCCGTCGGCGCCGGGCCCGGCCGCGGGCTCGACGACGACCGGGACCGGGGTGAACCAGGGCCGCTCGGGCGCCGGGGCGGGCGGTGCGGGGTGCGCGGTGCCGTCCCGGGGCGCCGGGACCGTCGCCCACCACGGACCCGCGCTGTGCTGCTCGTCGGTGTCCGGCCGGGTCTCGGTGTCCGGCCGGGTAACGGAGTCCGGCCGGGTAACGGAGTCCGGCCGGGTCACGGCCTCGGCCCGCGGGGCGCCCCGCTGCGCCGGGACGGCGATCGTGGGCGGGGTCTCACGCAGGGCGTGCCGCGGGCGGTACGGCGTGCCGTCCATGACGTCCCCCTCTCCGACGTGCGGGCGCTTCACGCAGTTCATCGCGCCGGCGCCGAGATCGTGACCGACTCGGCGACAGTTTCACCAGAAATGGCGACCTGCGCATTCGCTGGGCGCCATGTGGTGTTCACGCGACGCCCGTATGATCACTCTCCGTCATGCCCGACCCCGTCCGCCCGCTGCGCACCGGCGCGGCCGTCCCGTCCGTGCACGTCGCACCGGAGTGGACCACGGTGCCGCGTTACGCCGGTCCGGCCGACCGCGGCGGGTCACCGCACCTGGTCGTCGTCTGCGGCTCCGCGCCCGCTCCCGACCTCGGGCCCGCCGACCGCCTGGTCCGGCTCCCTGCCGGCGCGGACGCTGCGACGCTGCTCGACCGGGAGCTCGCGACGCTGGTCACCGGCACCCGGATCCTGGTCACCGGGCCCGAGGCGCTCGTGCAGGCCGTGCGCGCCGCTGCGCTGCACCGTGGCGCCCTCGACGAGGAGCTCGTCCTGGTCCCGACCGACGTCGCCCACGCCACCCGGGACCGGACGGTGCACTGCGGACACTGCCACCGGCACGTCGTCGTGCACGCGGCCGTCGGGGACGCCGTGGCCTGTCCCGGCTGCCGGGTCGTGCTGCACGTCGCCGGGCACCACTCGCGCCGGCTCGGGGCGTTCCTCGGCGCACCCACGCCGCAGCGGGCGCCGTGACCCGGCCGGGGGTGCACCTGCGGGTCGTCGCGGTCACCGACGCCGCGCCCGACGTCCGTTCGCTGGAGCTCGCCGCCGCGCCGGGGACCGGGTCACTGCCCGCGGCGCCGCCCGGCGGCCACATCGGCGTCGAATGGGCGCCGGGCCGCTGGAACTCCTACTCGCTGACCGCGCCGTCCCCCGCACCCGACCGGTGGCACGTCTCGGTCGCGCGGCGCCCGGACTCCCGTGGCGGCTCGGTGTGGGCGCACGGTCTCGTCCCGGGTGACGCGGTCGTGGCGACGACGCCGCGCAGCTCGTTCCCGCCGGTCGACACCGCGCGCCACCACCTGCTCGTCGCGGGCGGGATCGGGGTGACCGCGGTCCTGTCCCACGCCCGCTGGCACGCGTTCTGGGGGAACCCGTACACCGTGCTCACGGTGCACCGCCCCGGCCCCGCACCGCACCGCGACGCGCTGCGCGCACTCTGCGGGGACCGGCTCGTCGAGGCGACCGGCCGCGTCGAGGCCCGGGCCGCGCTGGAGCGGCTGCTGGGCACGGCACCGTTCGGCAGCCACGTCTACACCTGCGGCCCGCCCGGCCTGATCGCCGCGACCGCCCGGACCGCCCGCGCCGCGCACTGGGTCGACGCCCGCATCCACGCCGAGGCGTTCGTCGGCGAGCCCGAGCCCGGCACCCCGTTCCGCGCTGTGCTGTGCCGCAGCGGCCGCACGGTCGAGGTCGGTGCCCACGAGACCCTGCTCGACGCCGTGCACCGAGCCGGGGTCACCGCGCCCGCGATGTGCCGGCGCGGGGTCTGCGGGGAGTGCGTGACCCCCGTCGTCGACGGCGGGGTCGAGCACCGCGACACGGTCCTGACCGCCGACGAGCGCGCCGACCGGATGGCGCTCTGCGTGTCCCGCGCCGCCGGGGCGACACTGGAGCTGGACCTGTGACCGGCGTCGACGACTACCCGTTCCCGCTGCCGCACCCGACCTACCGGATCAGCGCGAACGTCGAACCGGCCGGGGTCGAGCGCCGCAGCGAGGCGGGCTCCTGGGGCGGGCGGATCCTGCACGACGGCCCGGACCGACCCGCCGTCGCCGCCGAGCGCGCGTCGATCCTGGACCGCGAGCCCGCCCGGTTCGTCGCCGCGCCGCACGCCCGCGCGTCCTGCTGGGACGCCTGTCTGTACCTGCTCGGTCGGCTCGCCGCCGAGCAGCCCGGCACCTGCACCCTGACCCGCATCCCCGGCCGGGCCGGCGGGTGGCGGTTCCGTGACACGGCCACCGGCACCGACCGGGAGTTCGTGTTCGGCGACGACGCCACCCTCCCCGAACACCCGTTGCGCTGGGTGTCCCGGCTCGTCGCGGAGGACGTGGTCGTGCTCGGCGCCCGCGACGACGCGCTGTGGCTCGACGCCGGTGCCGTCGCGTTCGCCTCCGTGTGGTCGATCGGGTTCGACGCCGGCATGAGCTTCCGGGAGCTGCACGGGCCGGTCCCCGGGAACGGACCCGGCGGCGTGTTCGAGCGCGCCGAACGCTTCCTGCTGCGGCTGCACCCCGGCGAGGCCTACCGCCGCCTGAACTGGGGTCTGCAGCCCGACGACCACCGCGACCTGTCCCTCGACGCCGCCCCGCACTGGCAGCCCGCCCGGACCCGGCTCGATCTCACCGACCCCGGCCGACAGATACACCTGCGCACCGAGGTGCAGCACCTGGTGCGGCTCCCGCTGACCGGGGCGGTGCTGTTCCTGATCGGGATCCGCCTGCTGCCGCTCGACGGGGTCGCGCAGGTCCCGGCCTGGCGCAGCCGTCTCGCGTCGGTCCTGGAGACGCTGCCGCCGGAGGTCGCGGAGTACAAGGAGCTCGAGCCGCTGGCCTCGATCGCCGCGGAGTGGCTGCGCGCCCAGCTCTGACCAGGGCCGCGCCCGCCCGGGATCGCCTCCTGACCGGGATCACCTCCTGACCGGGAGCCTCCTGACCGGGGGCGCCTGCGGTGGTCGCGACGGGCGTCCGTGCGCGTTCCGCGGAACGCACCCCACAGGCCCGGCCCCACCACGGGTCAATCCGAACTGTCGGACCCCTCAGCCACACTCGTGCGAACACACGTTCGATGAAGGAGCCGTCGTGGAACCGTCCGGCGAGCCGATCACCCCCGCAGCGGACCCGGGCCCGCTGCCACTCGACCTGCACGAGCTCGAGTCCGAGCTCCTCGGTCTCGCCGGCCACATCGCCGCCGCCGAGTGCCGCTTCCTGCGACTGCTCGCCGAGTTCGACGACCGCGGCGGCTGGTGCGGGGTCGGCGTCCGGTCCTGCGCCCACTGGCTGACCTGGCGCGCAGGGATGAGCCTGCGCACCGCGACCGAGCACCTGCGCGTCGCGCACGCACTGACCCGGCTGCCCCGGATCACCGAGGCGTTCGCGGCCGGCCGGATCTCCTACTCCAAGGTCCGGGCGATCACCCGCCTCGCCGGCGCCGAGGACTCCGTCCTCGCCCGCCTCACTCCCACTCCCACACCGGCCGCCATGCCGCACACTCCTGCCCCCTGCACCACAGCGGCGTCGCCCCACCTCGACGCCGACGCCACCACCGACCCTCGACCCGGCGACGACAGCACCACCCGCAGCGCCGGCGACGACCCCGGGACCAGCCCGGTGACCGACTCGCACCAGGGCCTCGTGTCCTCGTCCCCAGCCGGACACACAGACGGCACCGACCCGGCCGTGCATGGCACCGACGACACCCCACCCGCGCCCGGACGCCCGACCGGCGCACCCGTCCCCGGTGCGCACGGCCCGTCGCCGGCATCCGCGCCTCCGCCCGCGGAGCAGGTCCTGCTCGACCTCGCCCTGACCGGCACCGCGAGCCACGTCGAGAGCGTGGTCCGCGCCGCGCGCCGCCGCCTCGCACCGCCCGCGACCACCGCAGCCCTGCGTGGTGTGAGCTGGTACCACGACAGCGACGGCTCGCTCGTCCTGCGCGCCCGCCTCACCCCCGACGACGGCGCGGCCCTGGTCGCTGCGATCGAGGCACACGTCGTCGCCGTCGCCCCCTCGACCGCGGCACCGTCAACCGAGCCCGATCCGCGGGTCGGCCCTCACGAACGGGCCCGCGAGGCCGCCGAGCACGCCCCGGGCGCCGTCGTCGACACCCTGGCCGCGCGGCGCGCCGACGCCCTGCTGGACCTCGTCACGCGTGAGGGTGACGACGAGGGCGGGCCGGTCGTGTCCCGCCCCGGGACGCGGGTCACGGTGGTCGTCGACGCCACCACCGGCTCCGCCCGCCTCGACGGCGGACCCGAGATCCCCGCGCCGACGGCCGAGCGGCTCGCCTGCGACGCGCGCGCCCGCGTCCTGCTCACCGACCGCCACGCGAACCACCTCTACCTGGGCCGGTCCCGCCGACTCGCCGGTCCCTCCCAGATCGCCGCACTGAGCGCCGCGGGCGCTGCCGAGGGTCGGCCCGGGTGCCGGTTCCCCGGCTGCGCGCACACCCGGCACCTGCATGCCCACCACGTCCGGCACTGGCTGCACGGCGGCCCCACCGACATCGACAACCTGGTGCTGCTGTGCAGCTTCCACCACCGGCTCGTGCACGACCACGGCTACGTGATCCTCCGCCCGCCCGGTGGGACGTGGACCGTCCACCGCCCCGACGGCACCGTCGTCCGACCGACCGGAGCCCCGCTCGACGGCAGCGCCGAGACACTCCTGGAGATCAACACCCGAGCCCGTCTCCGCATCGACCGCGACACCCTGACCCCCGACTGGTACGGCGACCGCCTCGATCCGGGCCCCATCCTGGACGCACTGCTGCCTCCCGATACGGCATCGACGGCCGCGGCCTGACCCGACGCGCCGGTGCCGCCGCCCACGTTCCGCGGAACGCGACGGCACGGCACCCGGCCCACGGCAGGCGTCCCTGGTCTCCTGCGCGGGTCTCCTGAGCGGCTGGCCCGTCCCCGGGCTCCGGCACGCTCCTGCCACCGCCACCCATATCGGTCCGCCACACGGCCGCACAACGTGCGACCGCACGGCCGCACCGACAGTCCGACACCCGGCCGAACCCTCACCCGCCATCCGCCCCGCTGCCCACGGGCTCGCGGTCCACCGGGCCCGCCGGCGGGCCCGCCTCCGACGTCGTGCCGCCACGGTCTGTGGGCACTAGCCTCACGCCCCGTGACCGACGCGACCCGCACCACCGTGCTCGACCTCGTCGCCGACCCCGGGTTGCCGACCGAGCTCGCCCACCGGCTCGTCCGCGACCTGCCGGCCGCGCTCGGCGCGCACGACGACGCCCGCTGGGAGGTCCGCGTCGCCGACGAGCCGATCGTGCTGGACGAGCGCGGCGCGCTGCCCGCTCTCGACATCGGCGACCGGGTGCGCGAGCGGGACGGTGCCGACGCCGTCGTGCTGCTCACCGACCTGCCGCGCCGCTCCGGGGCGGACCCGGTCGTGGCCGACGGCGGGACCGGGCACCGGGTGGGCCTGGTGTCGCTTCCCGCACTGGGCGCGATCAACCAGTACCGGCGGTGCCGCGACACGGTGGTCCGTCTCGTGACCGGGCACCTGATGCCCGCCGACCCCGCGCACGCCGGAGAGGCAGGAGCGCCGGACGCCGGCCATGCGGGCCCCCTGACCCGGATCGACCCGGGGTCGGGAGCCAGGTCCGACGACGACCGCCGGGGCCGGGACCAGGACCGGGGGCAGGCAGGCGCGGACGGGGACGACTCCGGCGCCGGCAGCGGCGGGGTCGAGGACGACATCGACGTCCGGCTGGCACTCACCGGGCTCCGCGGCCGGGTCCGGCTGCTGGCCGGGCTGGTCCGCGCGAACCGTCCGTGGCGGCTGGTGCCGAGCCTGTCCCCCGCCATCGCCGCGGCGGCGGCCGGGGCCGCGTTCGGGATCTTCTACTCCAACATCTGGGAGCTGGCGACGGCGCTCGGGACCGCCCGGCAGGTGACGGTCATGCTGATCGCCCTGGTCGGGATGACCGCGTGGCTGATCCTCGACAACCGGCTCTGGGAGTCGCGGCGACACCGCTCACTGCGCGAGGAGATGCTGCTGTCGAACCTGTCCACGGTGATCACGGTGGCCTGCGGGGTGCTCGCGATGTTCGCCCTGCTGTTCGTGCTCGCGCTGGTGGCGGCGTTCCTCGTGATCCCGCCGGACTACCTCTCCTCGAAACTCATGCGCGAGTCCGGGCCGGACGACTGGATCATGATCGCCTGGCTGTCGACGTCCATGGGGACCGTCGCCGGGGCGCTGGGTTCCGGGTTCGCCGACGACGGCGCGGTCCGTCAGGCCGCGTACAGCCGCCGGGAGCAGGAGCGGCGGGCACGGCTCGACCGGGCCGACGACCGCGACCGTGCCAGTGGCCACGACCGCGGCGGCGACCGCGACGGCGACCGTGGCGGCGACCGTGGCGGCGACACCCGGGCCTGACCCGCACCGGTCGCGTCCCCGGCTCCGCCGACCGCCCTGGATCCGGCAACGGACAGCGCCAACGGCCAGGACCCGGGCGGGTCAGCCCCCGACGAGTGCGTTCCGCAGGACGCGCAGCGCCGCGGCGTCCCTCGGCGCTCCGTCCGCGGCGGCGTCGAGCCGGGCGACCAGGTCGGCCGGCAGGTCGAGCACGATCCGGACCGGTGCCGCGTCCGGTGCCACCTCCGGCGCAGCGCCCGGGGTGCCGGTGCCGTCGTCCTCGGCAGTGGCCCCAGAGGAGGTGGTCCCAGAGGAGGCGGTCCCGGTGGAGGTGGTTCCGGTGGAGGCGGGCCCGTGCTCCCCTCGGCCGCGCAGGACCAGGGCCAGCACCGGCAGTGCGATGGTGCCGAGCGCGTCGACGATCCCGGCGACACCGAACCAGCGCCAGTACCACTCGCCGCCGCCGACCGCGCCGTCGGTGATCACCGGCAGCGCCAGCATCGTCGCGACGACGGCGATCGCGGCCAGGGTCAGCACCAGGCCCGTGCGGATCACGGTCCGCCGTCGCTCGGCGAGCAGCAGGAGCAGGTTCGCGTGCGCGAGGCTGATCGCGACGATCGTCGCCACCAGCAGGGTCTTCAGCACCGAGCCGTCGCCGTCGTCCTCGAAGAGTTCGTCGCCGCTCCAGACCAGCCACAGGGCCGCTCCCGCGGCGACGACGCTCGCCGCCAGGCCGGCGAACCCGAGGAGCCGCACGGCACGGGTGACGACGGCGAGATGGCAGAGCGCCGAGGTGCCGAACGCGGCGACGATCAGGGTGGTGGCGACGATCCGCGCCTGCAGGTCACCGAAGCCGCCGCCGAGCAGGGCGACGATCCCGCAGAGCGAGGCGACGAGCAGCGAGGCGACCACCGCGACGATCATCGCGCGGCGGGCCCCGCGGACCGGGGAGGCAGCTGGTGCGGTCATGCCGGCGAGGCTAGGGCCCTGCGGGGCGGTCGGGCCTCCGTAGGGCTACGGCAACCCGAACGGCATCCCTGGCGGCAGCCCGGGCAACGTTCCGGGGCAGCAGGGTGGCGACACCCTCCCGGTGCTGGGCGACGGCGTCGTCGACCCGCCCGCGCCGGGCCCGGCCCGCCGCCCGGGTGGAGACGAGTGCGGCGAGGGTCCGTCGGTCGGGTCCGGCGATCTCGACGCGGCCGAGGTCGTGGCCGGTGAGCAGGTCCATCGCGCGGGCCAGCACGTCGGGCGGGAGCGGCGCGTGGACGTGCAGCCGGGCCCGGGCGCGGCGGAGCCGGTCGGGGCTCCACGGGCCGGGGTCGGCGACACCGCGGTAGAGCTCGTCGAGCCGTGGGTCGCCGCCGGGCAGCCGCACCCGCACGTCCCGGTGGGTCTGGTTGAGCACCGCGTCGACGATCTCCACCAGCTCCCACCCGCGCGCATCGGCGTCGACGGTGGCGAGGACGTCGGGGACCGCGCCGGGCAGCGGTGCACCGCGCACGCCCGGGTCGGGGACGAGCGCGGCGATCCGGATCCGCTCACCGTCCTTGCCGCCACCCACCGTGTCGTGGTCCGCCGGGCGGCCACCCCAGTCAGGGCCGTCGTGCCAGGCCACCGCGGCCGGTTCGTGGACCAGCAGTGCCCCGTTGTTCCAGGCCCGGTAGGCCAGGTCCCAGTCCTCGCCGCCGTAGCCGACGTAGCGCTCGTCGAAGCCGCCGAGGTCGTCGAACAGGCCGCGGTGCAGGGCGAGCACGGCACTGATGACCAGCTGCCAGTCCGTGCCCGAGGCGTCGAGCAGGTCGCGGGTGCGCCGGTAGCCGTCGGCGAGCCAGGCCGGGTCGGGCAGCTGAGGTGCGGCGGCCGGATCGTCGCCCGGTGCGGTGCCGGACAGGTCGGCGTGCCGACGACGGCCGACGGCGAGCACGTCCGGGCAGGCCGCGATCCGTGCGGTGATCGCGGCGAGGAACCCGGGCCCGGGGACGGTGTCGGCGTCGAGGAACACCAGGATCTCGCCGTCGGCCCGTGCGGCACCGCGGTTGCGCGCGGCGGCGGCGCGGAAGCCGCGGTCGTCCTGGGTCACTACCCGCACCGGCACCGGTCCGGCGAGCGCGGCCGGGTCCGGCGGCTCCGGCGACCCGTCGTCGGCGACGACCACCGACACCGGCGGGAGCGTCTGGCCCTGCAGCGCGGCGACGGTGCGGGCCAGCTGCGCGGGCTGGCGGTAGTGGCACACCACCACCCCCACCAACGGCGGCGGCCCGGTGTGTGGCGCCAGCAGGTCCCAGCGGTTGCCCGGCACGCTCACCGGGCGAGCAGCCCGCGGTAGAGGGCGGCGTGCCCGGCCCCGGCGTCCGGCCAGTCCGGGACCGGGCCGCGGGTGGCGGTGGGCCGGGTCAGGGCGTCGGCGACGAGGGCGTCGCGGCGGTCCTCGTCGTCGTAGAGCGCCACCGAGCCCGGGGCGGCGACGGCGACCTCGCGGGCGTAGGCGCCCACCGCCGCCAGCGGGTAGCGGCCGTGGGCCAGCCACGCCAGCAGCGAACCGCTGGCGCTGACGGTGCGGCCCGGCGCGACCGGGACGGTGACCGCCGCGGCAGCCGCGGCGAGCGCCGCCGGTTCCAGCTGCCCGGTCAGGATCCACTCCACCCCGCGGGAGCGGGCGTGCCCGGCGAGGGACCGGGCGAGGTCGTCGTGTCCGTCGGAGACCGCCCCCGCGGCGACGACCGCGGGCCGGTCCGGGTGCGCCGCGGCCGCGTCGATGACGGCCTCGTGCCCCTTGCCGGGGTAGACGAACCCGAGCACGCCGAGCGTGCGGAGCCCCGCCCAGCCCGGCGCCTGCTCCGCGGGCACGACGACCGGCAGCGGCAGCGCCACGGTCACCGGGTCGACCGCGCCGAGCGCGCGGGCCTTGTCGGCCTCGTCTCCCGCGGACACGACGACCGCGTCGGCGGCGGCGACCACACGCCGGTACCCGGCGCAGCGGCGGGCGTCGCGGGCCGGGTCGGGGTCGGCGCCGGGGAGGTCGTGCAGGGTCACGACCAGCGGCCGGGGCAGGACCCGCGCCTGCTCGACGAAGGCGTCGGCGGCCGCGGCGACATCGGCGCCCCAGAGCGCGTCGGTGAACTGGGCATGGGAGAGGTCGGCCTGGCCGGAGCCGACCGGGACGAGGCCCTCGGCAGCCACCGCGGCGGCGACGGCAGCGGCGTGCCGGACCACGCCGTGCCCGGACGCGCCGGGCGCGACGACCCGCACGGTGACGGTCACCGCGCCACCCCGGCCAGGACCCGGCGGTACTCGCGGGCGTGGGCGTCGGCGACCTCGGCGCGGAGCCGCTCCCGGTCGTCGGGGTCGGCCCGCCAGGCCGGGCGGGTCCGGTGGGCCAGCGCGACGGCGGCGCCGAGCGAGGCGCGGTCGGGGCCGTCCTCGGTGAGGGCGTAGGTCAAACAGGGCGCCTGCTCGTGGAAGTGCCCGACCTCGGGGACCAGCGCGGCCGTGCCGAGGTCGTGGCAGGCCTCCAGCCAGCCGGAATGAGTCCCCCACCGGTACGGGAGCACCGACACGTCGAGCTCCTGGAGGTAGGCGTGGAAGGCGTCGTCGTCGAACGGGGGGTGCACCCGCAGCTCCAGGCGGGGCTCGTCGCGCAGGGCGTGGGCCACGGCGCGGCCGCGGGCGTCGTCGTGCGCGTCGACCCGCAGTGCCACCTCGGGCGGGGCGGTCGCGGCGAGCGCGCGGGCCACCCCGACCGGGTCGGCGTTGGTGCGGTGGCTCTTGGCGTGCAGGCCCACGACGAACCCGTCGGCGCGGCGGGGCCGGGGGCGGCGCAGCCAGTCCGGCCCGACGACGGCAGGGTGCCCCAGCACCAGCGCGTCGCGTCCCCAGCGCTCCCGGATCCGCGCGGCGGCCCCCGGGGTCAGCGTGACCAGCCCGGCGGCGGCCGGCACCAGCACGTCGAGGGCCGCGGCGTGCGGCGCCGGGTCGGCGTGGTGCGGGTTGCGCAGGTCGTGCACGGTCAGCACCAGCGGGACACCGGTCTCCTCCAGCGCCGCGACGAGTGCGCGCAGCTGGTCGGGGGTGCGGTCGTCGAAGCCGAAGTGGACGTGCAGCACGTCCACCTCCCCGGCGTGCGCGCGCAGGTGCTCGGCGTCGAGCCAGGGCGAGGGCCACCACACCCCCGGACGGGCGCCCGGGACCGGCGGGTCCGGGAGCCGGACCACCTCGGGGTGGTGCAGCGACGCCACGTAGGGATGGGCGGTGGGCACGGATGCCACGCGCACGCGACGGCTCCTCTCCTCGGATCCACCGGGATGCCCGTCCGGGCGCGGATCAACCGCGCGGGCCACGATGACCGGGTGACCGATCCGCGCCGCCGCCACTACGGCGTCCTCTACGGCCTCGACGCCCCGACGCCGGGACCGCTCGCCCTGGTGTGGGGCAACTGCCAGGCCGAGTCGGTCCGGGTGCTGCTCGCCACCGTCGCCGACCTGCCGGTCACCCCGGTCCGCATCCCGCCGGTGCACGAGCTCACCGCCGACGACCTGCCGCACCTGCGCCGGCTGCTGTCCCGGACCCGGCTGCTCGCGTCCCAGCCGGTCCGCGACGACTACCGCGACCTGCCCCTGGGCACCGCCCAGATCGCCGCCGGCCTCGCGCCGGGGGCGGTCGTCGTGCGCTGGCCGGTGATCCGCCATCCCGCGCTGCACCCGTGGTCGGCGATCGTGCGCCACGCGTCCGACCCGGCCGCCGTCCCGCCCGGGGTGCCCTACCACGACCTGCGGGTCCTCGCGGCCGCCGCCGGACGCCCGGCGGGTCCGCCGCCGACGCCGGACGCGCTGCGCGAGGTGGGCCGGCGCGGGATCGCCGAGCTCGCCCGGCGGGAGGCCCGCGACACCGACGTCGGGGTGTCCGACGCGATCGCGGGATTCGGCGCGGCGGCCGCGCACACCCTCAACCACCCCGGCAACGAGGTGCTGACGCTGCTCGCCGGGCGGATCCTCGACGCCGCCGGGATGCCGGGCGTCGTCGGTGACCCCGGACGCACCCTGCTGGGCGGGATCCGGGCCCCGCTACGCGCCGACGTCGTCGACGCCCTCGGACTGGACGTGCCGCCGCGCCCGCACTGGTGCGTCTCCGGCCGGGCGGTCGCCGAGGACGAGGTCGCCGCGGCGCAGCGGGCCTGGTACGCCACGCACCCCGGATGGGTGGACGCCGGACTGGCCCGACACGCCGACACGCTGGAGGTTCTGGGGCTGTAGCCGGGTCCCGGCGACCATGGTCGAGTTGTGGGGGGCTCCGGGGAGCCGCATGATCGGTGGAACGTCCGGGTTCAGCCGCCAGCTCGCACGGTTCCGTCCTTCGAGCCTCGGAGCGTGTCGACCCATGACCCCGTCCGCCTTCCGCCGGTGACCTCCCGGATCGCGCTCATCGCCTCGGCCCGCTACCCGATCCGTGAACCGTTCCCGGGTGGGCTGGAGGCCCACACCGCCGGGCTCGCGTCCCGGCTGCGACGTCGTGGTCACGACGTGACCGTGTTCGGCGCGCCCGGTTCCGATCCGGGGCTGCGGGTCCGGGAGATGGCGGTGCTGCCGCCGATCTCGCCTGCCGCGCGCAGCGACGTCGGCATGCCGGCGGAGTGGTTCCTCGCCGAGCACCACTCCTACCTGGAGCTGCTGCTGGCGCTCTCCCGCGAGCGCGGACGCTTCGACGTGGTGCACAACAACTCGCTGCACTACCTGCCGCTCGCGCTGGCCGACACCCTCGACGCGCCCGTCCTGACCACGCTGCACACGCCGCCGACCCCGTGGATGGAGTCCGCCGTGCGGCTCGGCGACCCACGCCGGCTGCGGTTCGCCGCGGTCAGCGCGCACACCGCCCGCTCGTGGGCGCCGACCGGAGCCCGCGCGACGGTCGTCCGCAACGGCGTCGACATCGCGGCCTGGGAGTACGGGCCGGGTGGCGGGGTCCCGGTGTGGTCGGGCCGGGTCGTGCCGGAGAAGGGCCCTGTGGAGGCGATCCGCGCGGCGCGGCTGGCCGGGACCGGGCTGCGGCTGGCCGGGCCGTGCCCGGACCGGGCGTTCTTCGACTCCTGCGTCGCCCCGCTGCTCGGCGACGGCGTCGACTACGTCGGCCATCTCGACCACCGCGCGCTGGCCCGCCTGGTCGGGGACGCGACCGTCGCCGTCGTGTCGCCGTGCTGGGACGAGCCCTACGGTCTGGTCGTCGCCGAGGCGCTGGCCTGCGGGACCCCGATCGCCGGGTTCGCCAGGGGCGCACTGCCCGAGATCGTCGACCCGCTCAGCGGGGTGCTGGCCGAGCCCGGCGACGTCGAGGGTCTGGCCGAGGCGATCCGCGCGGCGTCGCTGTTGTCGCGCACCGACGCCCGCCGGCACGCCGAGGCGACCTGCTCGGCCGAGGTGATGGTCGAGGGCTACGAGCGCATCTACCGGGCCCTGGCCGCCGCATGACCGGCGGCACGATCGTCTACTACGTGCACCACCACGGCAGCGGGCACGCCCACCGCGCCGCCGCGATCGCCGCGCACTGCCGCACCCCGGTCGTCGGGGTGGGGAGCAGGCCCGCCCCGCCCGGCTGGCCCGGCGCCTGGCACGAGCTGCCCCCCGACACCGGCGGCAGCGACACCTGCGCCAGTACCGGTACCGCCGATGTGACCGCGGGCGGGACGCTGCACTGGGTGCCGCGCCGGCACGACGGTCTGCGTGCTCGCACCGCCGCGGTCTCGGCGCTGCTCGCCGCGGGACCGGCCCGGCTGCTCGTGGCCGACGTGTCCGTGGAGATCGCCCTGCTGGCGCGGCTGCACGGGGTTCCGGTCGCCGTCGTCGCGCAGCCCGGGGAGCGGCTCGACCGGCCGCACCGCACCGCCTACGACCTGGCCGAGGTGCTCCTCGCGCCGTGGCCCGCGGACCCGCCGCGGCCGTGGCGCCCGGAGCTGACCGGCCGGACGGTGCACCTGGGCGGCCTGTCCCGCTACGACGACCGCACCGCCGGCCCGAGCCCGGGCCGGCGTCGGGTGCTGGTCCTGACCGGCAGCGGCGACGGCGGCGCCGACCCGGCCGCGCTCGCCGCCGCGGCCGCCGCCACCCCGGACTGGACCTGGCGGGTCGCCGGCGGCCTCACCGGCGCGCTGGCCGGCGCCCCGCCGAACCTCACCTGCGCCGGCTGGACGGGCGAGGTGTGGGCGGAGCTGGCCGACGCCGACGTCGTCGTCGGCCACGCCGGCCAGAACGTCGTCGCCGAGATCGCCGCCGCGCGCCGGGCCGCGGTCGTCGTCCCGGCCGAGCGCCCGTACGGCGAGCAGACCGCCACCGGTGCGGTGCTGCGGGCGGCGGGGCTCGCCACGGTCCGCGACCGCTGGCCCGCCCCGGCCGACTGGCCGGGGGTGCTCGACGAGGCGCTGTCCCGCGGCGGGGCGGGCTGGTCGCGCTGGTCCGACGGTCGGGCCGCGGAACGGGCGGCCGCGGTCCTCGACCGGATCGCCGCGTGAGGGCGCCCGCGACGCGGGTCGCCGTGGTCACCGTGGTGCGCGGCCGCACCGACCACCTCGCCCGCCAGCGACGTGTGCTCGCCGCGGGCCCGCCGGTGGGCCACGTCGTCGTCGGGATGGGCGAGGACCCCGTGACCGACGGCGAGGGCCCTCCGACCCGGGTCCTGACCGTCCCCGCACCGGGCCCGTTGCCGCTGGCCGCGGCACGCAACGCCGGGGCGGTCGCCGCGCTCGCCGACGGGGCGACGCTGCTGGTGTTCCTCGACGTCGACTGCCTGCCCGGTGACGACCTGGTCGACGGCTACCGCCACGCCGCGGCACGGCGCCCGGACGCGCTGCTGTGCGGGCCAGTCACCTACCTGCCGGCGGGGGTGCTGCCGGAGCAGGACCTGCACCGGCACACCGATCCGCACCCGGCGCGCCCGGCCCCGGCCGACGGAACCCTGGTGGCCGAACCGCGTCGCGAGCTGTTCTGGTCGCTGTCGTTCGCCGTCACCGCCGACGCGTGGCGGACCGGCGGCGGGTTCTGCGAGGACTATGCCGGCTACGGCGGCGAGGACACCGACTTCGCGCTGTCCTGCGGGCTGGACCTGGTGTGGGTGGGCGGGGCGCACGCCTACCACCAGCACCATCCGCCGGCCCGTACCGACCCGGCCCGGATCGCCGAGATCGTCGGCAACGCCCGGCTGTTCCACACCCGGTGGGGTTGGTGGCCGATGGCGGGCTGGCTGCGCGAGCTGCACGCGGCGGGCGCAGTGGAGTTCGACCCGCGGCGCGACGTGCTGCGGGTCGGATGAGACCGGTCGGGAACTAGCAGGCGGTGCGGGGCGGGCAGGCGCAGAACTGCACCGGCCGCATGCACGAGTAGCACAGGTCCGACGCCCGGCCCGGCCGCGCACGGCGGGCCAGGGCCCGGTGTGCGAACGCGAGGATCGACATGACCAGGATCTTTCCCGGCGACGCCGCGTTCACACGCCTCCGGTCCGGATATGGGACGGACGGCGGCGCGGCTGCGACGGACGGCCCCGGCCCGCGCGACGTCCGGTCGAGCGGTTGCCGCCGTCCGTCTCAGCGCGGTCTCACTCCGGGCCCTGCGAGCGCAGCTCCTCCACCCGCCCCATCGCCGCGCGCAGCTCGGCCAGCCACTCGTCGGTGTGCCGGCCGACCAGGCGCACCGACCAGGCCAGCGCGTCCGACCGGGACCGGGCCACCCCGGCGTCGACGAGGGTGTCGAGCACCGCCCGCTCGGGCTGGCGCAGCCGGGTCATCACCGGCACCGAGATCGTCGTGAACAGCTCGCGGGTCCCGCCGATCCGCGCGCCCCAGGCGACCTTGCGCCGGTAGCGGCTCTCGGCCTGGCGGGCGATCTCGATCCGCCGGTCCCGGGTCTCCTCCCGGAAGCGCGAGATCCGCCCGGCCTCGGCGGCCGCGGCGTCGGCCCGCCCCTCGTCGGTGTCGGGGTGGTCGGCATCGAGCGGGGGCAGCTCCCCCACCACGACGATCTCGTCCCGGTCGACCGTCACCTCCGGCGCCCCGGTGAACCACCCGTCGGGCAGCCGTCCGGAGAACCACGCCGCGGCGTCGTCGGCCGGGGGGAGGTCGGCCTGCTGCCAGCCGCCCCGCCCGCGTCCTCGTCCTGTCATCGCGCACCTCCCGCATCGATGCTTACATGATTACACCGTCGCGAGCTGGGATGCCAGCAGCACGGCGCCGAGGGTCACCATCGCGGCACCCGCGACCCGGGACACCACGCGCGCCGCGGCGGGCCGGGCGGCCAGGACGGCGCGGGCGCCGACACCCACGCCGGTGTAGACGAGCGCGCAGCCGAGGACGTGCACGAGGCCGAGCAGGAGGATCTGACCGCCGACGGGGACCGGCGCGGCCGGGTCGGTGAACTGCGGCAGCAGCGCCAGGAACAGCAGCAGCGCCTTCGGGTTGAGCCCACTGACCCCGGCGCCACGGACCAGGTCGCCGAGCCCGGACCCCCCGCCGTCGACGGCCGCCACGGCGGGACCGGCCGGTCGGAGCAGTGTCGTCGCACCGAGCACCAGCAGGTAGACCGCGCCGACGGCGGTGAGCACGGTGAGGACCTCCGGCCGGCGCGCGACGACCGCGGCGATCCCGGCCGCGACCAGCCCGGTGAGCGCCAGGTGCCCGCCGAGCAGCCCCGCCAGCGACGGCAGCACGGTCCGCCCGCGCAGCCCCGCGCGGATCATGTACGCCCAGTCCGCGCCGGGCGTCAGGACCAGCAGCAACGACAGGCCGGAGAACCCCAGCACACTTCCGATCGGCATGCCACGACGCTAGGCACGAGGCGCCGACAGGTGTTCCCGTTGTTCCCACCGAGCACCCGGCATGGTGCAAGATTCTTCTCCGTGGACACGATCGACCGGAAGATTCTTGCCGAGCTGCAGGCCGACGGTCGCCTGACCGTCACCGAGCTGGCCGAGCGGGTGCGGCTGTCGGTGTCGCCGTGCCACCGCAGGCTGCGTGCCCTGGAGTCCTCCGGGGCGATCGCGGGCTACCGCGCCCACCTCGACGCGCACCGGCTCGGCCTGGGGTTCGACGCGCTGGTGTTCGTGACCATGCACGAGGCCGTGCAGGACACGGTGCAGGCGTTCGAGTCGGCCGTCGACGACATCGAGCAGGTCGTCGCGGCGCAGCGGCTGTTCGGCGACCCGGACTACCTGCTGCGGATCATCACCCGGGACCTGCCCGCGTTCCAGCGGCTCTACGACGAGCGCCTCACCACGCTGCCCGGCGTGCAGCGGCTGTCCTCGACCCTGGTGATGAAGGACGTCGTCGCCGACCGGGGGCTGCCGCTGGAGCACGGGCTCGACACCGGACGACGAGGATCATGACGTGCTCAGGGGGTGAACAGCACCTTCACCGCGCCGTCGCTCTTGTCCTGGAACATCGAGTAGGCCTGGGCCGCCTCCTCCAGCGGGACCCGGTGGGTGGCGAAGTGGTCGACGCCGAGCGGGTCGTCGTCGCCGAGCAGCGGCAGCAGGTCCGGGACCCAGCGCCACACGTTGGCCTGGCCCATCCGCATCTGCACCTGCTTGTCGAACAGGGTGAGCAGCGGCAGCGGGGTGGCGCTGCCGCCGTAGACGCCCGACAGTGAGATCGTGCCGCCCCGGCGCACTGCGCCGATCGCCAGCTCCAGCGCCGCGGTCCGGTCACTACCGGCCGTCTCCATGACCGTGCGGCCCAGCCCGAAGGGCATCGCGGCCACGAGCTTCTGGGCCGCGGCCGCGACCGGGGACCCGTGCGCCTCCATGCCGACCGCGTCGATGACGGCGTCGGCGCCACGGCCCCGGGTCATCGACCGGATCGCGCCGAGCACCTCGTCGTCGCCGTGGCCCAGGTCCAGCGCGGTCACCCCGCGCGCCTCGACCCGGGCCAGGCGTTCCGGCACGACGTCCACGCCGACCACCCGCCGGACCCCCAGGTGCGCGGCGATCCGGGTGCACATGTCGCCGATCGGCCCGAGCCCCAGCACCACCAGCGTCCCGTCGGCGGGCGTCGCGGCGTACTGCACGGCCTGGTAGGCGGTCGGCAGCACGTCGGACAGGAACAGGAACCGGTCGTCCGGCGGCCCCTCGGGGACCCGGATGGGCAGCGAGTTGCCGAACGGCACCCGCAGGTACTCGGCCTGTCCGCCGGGCACCTGCCCGTATAGCTGGGTGTAGCCGAACAGGGAGGCGCCGGTCCCCTGCTCGCGGTTCTGGGTGGTCTCGCACTGCGACTGCAGGCCGCGCTCGCACATCCAGCAGTGCCCGCAGCTGACGTTGAACGGGATCACGACGCGGTCACCGACCGAGAGCTCGGTGACGGCCGATCCCACCTCCGCCACGACACCCATCGGCTCGTGGCCGAGGATGTCGCCGGGGGTCAGGAACGGGGTGAGCACCTCGTAGAGGTGCAGGTCGGAGCCGCACAGGCCGGAGCTGGTGATCTGGACGACCACGTCGTCCGGCTGCTCGATGACCGGGTCGGGAACGGTGTCCACCCGGACGTCGCGGCGGCCGTGCCAGGTCAGGGCACGCATGGGGTCTCCTCGGGGTCGCCGGTGGTGTGGGCGCCCGGCTACCCGGGCGCACCCCGGCGAAACCGGCACGGGCGTCCGGCCGGCAACCCGCATCCGGCGGTCCGTCCCACCGCGGCCCACCGCGTGGCCGTGGGAGTGGTGCCGGGCCGGGTCGGCATACTCGACCGGGTCCGTGGCACCGGTCGGTCGACGTGCCGGCGCGGCCACCCGCGCACCGGCGGGCTGCCCGTCGTGACCGGCATGACGTCCGTGAGCCCGGGTACCGCGGATGCACGGCGGGCCCGCGGGCCGTGGCACGGGAGGGGGACCGCGTGGCAGAACGGGTGGCAGAACGGGTCGACGCCGTCGTCGTCGGGGCCGGGCACAACGGTCTCGTCGCGGCGAACCTGCTCGCCGACGCCGGCTGGGACGTCCTGGTCTGCGAGGCCGCCCAGGCGCCGGGCGGCGCCGTGCGCTCGGCCGAGATCACCGCGCCCGGCTTCGTCAGCGACCTCGCCAGCGCCTTCCACCCCCTCGGCGCCGCGTCCCCGGTGCTGCGCGAGCTCGACCTCGGCGCGCACGGGCTGGTGTGGCGCCACGCCCCCGCCGTGCTCGCCCACCCCACCCCCGACGGCCGGTGCGCGGTGCTGCACCGCCGCCTCGACGACACCGCCGACGCGCTCGACGACGACCACCCCGGCGACGGCGCCGCGTGGCGCGCCCTCGTCGCGCAGTGGGACCGGATCGGCGACGACGTCCTCGCGGCCGCGCTGCGCCCGTTCCCACCGGTCCGCCCGGCGACCCGGCTGCTGCGCACGCTCGGCACCGGCGACGCCCTGCGGCTGGCCCGGATGCTGGTACAGCCGGTCGCCCGGATGGCCCAGGAGCACTTCGGGGGCCGGGCCGCCCCGCTGCTGCTCGCGGGCAACGCCCTGCACACCGACCTCGGGCCGGACTCCGCGGCGGGCGCCGCCTACGGCTGGCTGCTGGCGATGGTCGGGCAGCGCGTCGGCTTCCCCGTCCCGGAGGGCGGTGCCGGTGCCCTGACCGGCGCCCTCGTCGCCCGGCTCACGGCACGGGGCGGTCGGCTCGACTGCGGACGACCGGTCCGGACCGTGCTGGTCGGACCGTCCGGGCGGGCCAGCGGTGTCGTGGACGCGGCCGGGCAGCGTGTCCTCGCCCGCCGGGCGGTGCTCGCCGACGTCGACGCGCCCCGCCTCTTCCGCGACCTCGTCGGCGAGGAGCACCTGCCGGCCCGCTTCGTGGCCGACCTCGACCGGTTCCAGTGGGACCACTCGACGGTGAAGCTCGACTGGGCGCTCGACGGGCCGGTCCCCTGGACCGCGCCGGGCGCCCGGTCGGCCGGCACCGTGCACCTGGGCGCCGACCTCGACGGCCTGCGCCGCTACGCCGCCGACCTCACCGCGGGCCGGCTGCCCGGCGACCCGTTCCTGCTGTTCGGGCAGATGACCACGGCCGACCCGACCCGCTCCCCGCCCGGCACCGAGTCGGCGTGGGCCTACACCCACGTGCCGCGCGGGCTCGGCTGGGGCCGCGACGAGGTGCTGCGCTGGGCCGACCGGATGCAGCAGGTGGTGGAGGACCACGCCCCCGGGTTCGGGTCGCTGGTCCGGGCCCGCGCCGTCGCCGGGCCCGCGGACCTGCAGCGCCGCGACGGCAACCTCGTCGACGGGGCGATCACCGCGGGCACCTCCGCGGTGCACCAGCAGCTGGTGTTCCGTCCGGTGCCGGGTCTGGGCCGCGCCGACACCCCGGTGCCGGGCCTGTTCCTGGCCGGGGCGTCGGCGCACCCCGGCGGGGCGGTGCACGGCGGGCCCGGCGCCAACGCGGCGCGGGCCGCGCTGGCCGCGGCGGGGGCGACCGGTGCGCTCTACCGGGGCGCGGTCCGGTTCGCCCACCGGCGGCTGTACGGCTGAGCCCGACCACCCTCCGGTCGGGTTTGGACCCGCGGGGGACGGACATACGGTCATCCGTGACCATCGATCACCGACCCGCCGTCACCGGCACCGGCGTCCTGGACCCGGTGCCCGCGCCGACCGGCCCCACCGAGCCGTTCCCGGCCGCACCCGGGGCGACGCTCACGGCCGTCGTGGCCGCCGGTGAGCTGGACCTCCCGCTGCCCGGCGCCGGGGCGACCGCGACCCGGTGGGCCCGGCTGGCCCGCATCGCACGACGGGACCTGCCGGTCGCGCGGCTCGCCGAGGGGCACGCCGACGCCGTCGCGATCCTCGCCGACCTCCACCGCTCCCCCGCCCCGGGCGCCAGTTACGGGGTCTGGGCGTCGCGGTCCGGCGGCGGGGCCCGGCTCGACGGCGGCCGCGACGGGCTGCGCCTCACGGGCACCGTGCGGTTCTGCTCGGGCACCCACCTGCTCGACCGGGCCCTGGTCGTCGCCGGTGCGCAGGACGGCACCCGGCTCGTGGACCTGGACCTGCGCGCCCCGCAGGTGGAACGGGTGACCGCCTGGCGGGCGTCCGGGATGGCCGCCAGCGACACCCACGACGTCGTACTGCACGACGTGCCCGTGCCGGCCGAGGCCGTCGTCGGCGGCCCGGACGCCTACACCGCGCGCCCCGGCTTCGCCCACGGCGGCGCCGGGGTGGCCGCGGTGTGGCTGGGTGCCGCCGCCGCGGTCGTCGACCACGTCGCGGAACCCCTGCGCACCACCGACCCGGACCCGCACCGGCTCGCCGCGCTGGGGGCGGTGCACGCGGCCGTCGCCGCCGCCGACGCCCTGCTCGCCGTCACCGCCGCCCGGATCGACGCCGACCCCACGAGCCCCCACCACGACGCGGTCGCCACCGTGCGGGCCGCGGTGGAGCGGGCGTGCCGCACCGTCCTCGACGCCGCCCCGGAGATCGCCGGGGTGGCCGTGCTGGCCGGGTCGCCGCTGCTCACCGAACGTCTCGCGGACCTGCAGATCTACCTCCGCCAGCACCACGGCGGACGCGACCTCGCCGCCCTCGGGCGCGCCCTGGTCGCCCCGGTGACCTGATGGAGCCCGTACAGACCGCGCACGTCTGGGAGGACGCGGCCGTGACCCTCGCCCGGCGCGAGCTGGACCCGTCGGCGTTCGGCCGCCTGGTCGTGGTCTGCGCCCACCCCGACGACGAGACCCTCGGCGCGGCCGGGCTCATGCGCGGCGTCGTCGCCGCGGGCGGCACCGTCGAGATCGTCCTGGCCAGCGACGGGGAGGCCGCCCTGCCCGAGGTCGGGTCGATCGACCGGGCCGAGCTGGCCCGCACCCGCCTCGCCGAGCTCGACGCGGCGCTGGCCGAGCTGGGCGTCCCCGCGACGGTCCACCGGCTCGGGCTGCCCGACTCGGCGCTGCACGAGGACCAGCTCGTCGGGCCGCTGACCGGGCTGCTCGCCGGCGCCGACGCCTGGGCGAGCCCGTGGCGCGGCGACCCCCACCCCGACCACGCCGCGGTCGGGCGGGCCTGCCCCCGGGCCGCCCCGGTGACCGCCCACGGCTTCGGGTTCCCGATCTGGGCGCGCACCCGGATCCCACCGACCGACCCCGGCGTGCCGTGGGAGCGCGCCCACCGGCTGACCCTGTCGCCCGAGGACCGCGACGCCCGGCGGCGCGCGATCGCCGCGCACGCGTCGCAGTCCGCGGTGCCGCCCGGCGGGACCCGGGCGGTGCTGTCCGCGGCGACGCTCGCGCACTTCGACGGCGACCACGAGGTCCACTTCCGGGAGCCGTCACCCTCGGGGGCGCCGCCGGAGCTGTTCGCCGGGCTCTACCGCGACGGCGCCGACCCCTGGGACGTGCGCGGCTCGTTCTACGAGCGGCGCAAGCGCGACGTCCTGCTGGCCTGCCTGCCCCGGGACCACTACGCCCTCGCCGCCGAACCGGCGTGCGGGCTCGGCGAGCTGACCCGCGCGCTGGCGGCCCGCTGCGACCGGCTGGTGGCCTCCGACGTCGTCGACGAGGCCGTCGCCGCCACCACCGAGGCCGTCGGCGGGACCCCGGGCGTCGAGATCCTCCGGGCCGACGTCGACGACGACCGGGCCGTCCCCGGCGGGGTCGACCTCGTGGTGCTCGCGGAGTTCCTCTACTACCTGCCCGCCACGCGGGTCGACGCCGTGCTCGACCGCATCGCGGGTGCGCTGGTGCCGGGCGGCGACCTGGTGCTGGTGCACTGGCGGCAGTGGCCCGCCGAGGCACCAGCCGACGCCGCGGCCGTGCACGCACGCGTGCTGGCCGACGACCGCTTCGACACCCTCGTCGAGCACACCGACGAGCAGTTCCTGCTGCACGTGGTCCGGCGCCGGTGAGCCGGCCCGTGCGGACCCGTGGCGCACCGTCCGCCGTCGGGGTGCTCGTCCCCGCCCACGACGAGGCGGCCACCGTCGCCGCGTGCGTCCGCTCCGTGCTGACGTCCCTCGACCACACGCCAGGGCTCACCGCGCGGGCGCTGTGCGTGGTCGCCGACCGCTGCTCCGACACCACCGCCGCGCTCGCCAGGGCCGCGGCCGCGACGCACCCGGCCGCGGCCCGGGTGCGGGTGACGGTGCTCGAACCCACCGCCGGGGTGGCCCCGCTGCCCGGCGGCCGGCCCGTGCAGCGGCCGCACGAGGTCGCCGGACCGGTCACGATCGGCGCGGTCCGCGAGGTCGCCGCCCGCACCCTGGCCACGCTGCTCGCCGCCGACGGCGCCACCCCCGCCACGAGCTGGCTGCTCGGCACCGACGCCGACGGCACCGTGACCCCCGGCTGGGTGGCCGCGCACCTGGCGCTGGCCGCGGCTGGCGCCGTCGCCGGTGGGGTGGTGCTCGACGTGCCCGGGCTGCCGCGCCCGCCCGGGGAGCCGGCGCCGCCCGAGCACCCGGTGTACGGCGCCAACCTGGGGGTGCGCGCCGACGCGTGGGCGGCGGTGGGCGGGTTCCCGCCGCTGGCCTGTGGCGAGGACCACGGGCTCGTCGCCCGGCTGCGGGCCGGTGGCTACCGCGTCGTCCCAGGTGCGCCCGGGACGGTCCGGACCAGCGCCCGCACCCGGGGCCGTGCCCGCGGCGGGCTGGCCGACCTGCTGCGCGACGCCGGTCCGGCGCTCCCCCAGCCCCGGCCGGGTGTCGGCGCGGGCGGGGCGGGCATGCCGGTCGCGTGAGCCCGGCGGGCGCCGGGGTCAGCGGGCCACGGCGTGCAGCAGCAGGCCGGTGACGGTGCCGTCGGCGATCAGCCGCCCGATCCGCTCGGACTGCTCGCGGGCCGCGGCGTGGCGCGGATCGTGCCCGTGGTCGCGGTCCAGGACCGCGTCCACCCGGGCCGTGCTGTCCCGCCAGTCCTGCGGGGACGGGGGAAAGGCGGTGAGCGCCGCCTCGTCGGTGAGCGCGAACCCGGCGTCGTGCAGCAAGGCGCGCAGCTCCGGCGCCGACGGGAACCGGTTGCCCTCCGGGGACCCGGCCGGGCGTTCGGTGTCGGCCAGGAACACCAGCAGCCCGAGCGACCCGCCAGGGCGGAGCACCCGGTGCAGCTCGGCCAGCACGGCGGCCTTGTCCTCGACCGTGCAGAGCACGCCGAGACACCAGCAGGCCGGGAACGCACCGTCGGCGAGCGGGACGGCGTCCCCGGCCCCGACCAGCGTCGGCAGCCCGAACAGGGCGGCCGCGGTCCGGCAGGCCGGTCGCTCCACCCGGCGGCACCGCAGGGCGCAGATCACCGGGCGGACCCGGACTGGACCGGCGGCGCGCGGGTACCCCGCGCGGATGACGACCCCGGACACCGCGGTGATCGACGTCGACGGCACGCTCGTCGACACGAACTACCACCACGCCCTCGCCTGGTCCCGCGCCCTGCGCCGGTTCGACGTCACGGTGCCGCTGTGGCGGCTGCACCGCGCCGTCGGGATGGGCGGCGACCAGCTGGTACCCGCCGTGGCGGGGCAGGAGTTCGAGGACGCCCACGGCGACGACGCCCGCGCGGCCTGGAAGGAGGAGTTCGACCCGCTGCTCGGCGAGGTCGTCGCGTTGCCGCAGGCCGCGGAGCTGCTCGCCGACCTGCGCGACGGCTTCGGGATGAAGGTCGTGCTGGCCAGCTCCGGCGACCCGGAGCACGTCGATGCCTACCTCGACCTGTTCGGCGGGCGCGAGCTGGCCGACGCCTGCCTCACCCGGGAGGACGCGCGCCGCACCAAGCCCGACCCGGACCTGGTCAGGACCGCGGTGCGCCGGGTCGCCGGGTCGACCGCGTTCGTGCTGGGCGACTCGGAGTGGGACGTGCGCGCCGCGGCGGCCGCCGGGCACCCGGCCTACGCGGTGCGCACCGGCGGTGCCGGTGTCGACGAGCTGACCGCGGCCGGCGCCGTCGAGGTCCTCACCGACCTCGCGGCGGTGCGGCAGGCGATCCCGCGGATCCTGCGCGGCTGAGGCGGCGCCTGCATCACGATGGTCGACCCGCCCGCCCGGCGGCACCGGGCGCTGCGACCCCGCCGTCCCTGCGGTGGCAGCATCGTCGTCGGCCCCGTGGTCGCGAGGCCGGTCCTCCGACAGCCGCGGGAGCACCCATGTCGATCATCGCCGTCGAGGAGCACTGGACCTCCCCCGCGCTGGACGCGGCGCTGGCCGCCCTGCCGGCGGACCGGCGGGACCCGAGCACCGCGCTGAACGACATCGGCGACCACCTCGCGCAGCTGCACGACCTCGGCGCGGGCCGGATCGCCGCGATGGACGCCCAGGGCGTCGACCTGCAGGTGCTCTCGATCGCCCCGCCCTCGACCGGGCCGCTGGACCCGGCGGACGCGGTCGCGCTGTGCCGCGAGCTCAACGACACCGCCGCCGCGGCCGTCGCCGACCGTCCGCGACGCCTGCGGGCGATGGCGACCCTGCCCACCGCGGCGCCGTCGGCGGTCGCGGCCGAGCTGGAACGCGCCGCCGACCTGGGCATGGTCGGGGCGATGGTCTACGGCCGCAGCGGCGAGCTCCTGCTCGACGACCCGCGCCTCGACGACCTGTTCGCCGTCGCCGCGGCGCGTGCGCTGCCGGTGTTCGTGCACCCGCAGGTCCCGCCGCCCGCCGTGCGCGACGCGTCGTACTCCGGGTTCGGCACCACCACCGACCTGGCGCTCGCGACGTTCGGGTGGGGCTGGCACGTGGAGGCCGCCGTCGCGGTGCTGCGCCTGATCGCCCGCGGTACCTTCGACCGGCACCCCGGTCTGACCGTCGTGCTCGGCCACTGGGGGGGGGAGCTGCTGCCCTACTGGGCCGACCGGGCGAACGGCGTCGCCCGGGTCGCGGGGCTGGAACGCTCGGTGCCCGAGTACGTGCGCGAGAACATCGTGCTCACCTGCTCGGGCATGCTCGACCCCGCGCACCTGCAGCACGCGCTCGCGGTGACGACGCCCGACCGGCTGCTGTTCTCGACCGACCACCCCTTCCAGCACCCGTCGCGGGTGGAGGTCGAGGCGTTCCTCGACGAGTTCGACGCCACCGACCGCGCCCTGTTCACCGAGGGCAACGCCCGCCGGCTGTTCCGGATCGAGGGACCGGTCGGCCCGGACCGGTGACGGCAGTGCTGTCGGCAGGGGTATCGGCAGTGGTGTCGACCGCCACCGGTGTGTCACGCGCCGACCGGGCCCGCGCGGGGTAGGGTGGCACCCGGATCAGATCTGCCGCCCGTCCCGGGCGTTCCGACGGCCGGGGCGGAGAGCGGGTCCCGGACACCGTCGACGGCCTGTGGCGCTTCCCGCAGCCGGACCGCCGACCTCCGTGACTGCGATCCCCCACCGGCCGGTTCGTGGTGCGGAGGGGCCATCAGGCCCTTCGTCACGTCGAGCACGTCCGGCCGCGGCCCCCACAAGGGACGCGGCCACGGACCGGCGCCGCAGGACGTCGACAGGAGCAGTACGTGGCGCGAGGAGGCAGGCCCCGGACCGGGGCTCGCCAGGGCACCCCCCAGCGACGTCGCCGCCCGCGCGGCAACGACGTGATGTCGGTGCTGACCGGGGCCGCCCGCGAGGTGCGGACGGCTCTGCGGAGCGGCCGGGTCACCCCGGCCACCCGCACCAAGTTCCAGACGGTGGCGCTGCTGCTGCGTGACGAACGGGCCCGGGTCCGTGACCGGCACGACGACGCGAAGCGCGCCGAGACCCTGCAGCGCCTCGACGAGATCGCGAAGGCGCTGGCGATGGACGCGGTGCGCGACGCCGGCCTGCTGGCACTGCTCGCCGACGACGCCGTCGTCTCCGACTCGGCGCGCGCGCTGAAGCGGGAGATGCTGCGTTCGGCCGGTATCGAGGTCGACGAGCCGGAGCCGGAACCGGAGCCCGTCGACGTCCCGCAGGTCCCGGCGAAGCCGCAGGTCGTGCCGCGGTCCGTGGTGGCCCGGCAGATGGCCAACCCGTTCCTGGCGCCCGACTTCTCCGCCGCCCCGCCGAGCGGCCCGCGCCCGACCCCGCTGACCGGCTGGGAGCTGCTCGGCCCGCTGCTGCGTTCCTTCGAGCGTGCCGGGGCCGGTGCCCCGGCCTGCATGGAGCTGCCCGAGCCGTCGACCCGCCCGATCCCGGGTGGCCGGGAGCTGATGCCGCACCAGGCGAAGCTCGTCGCCGCCGCCGAGAACGGGCACCGCACCTTCCTGCTCGCCGACGAGCCGGGCCTGGGCAAGACCGCGCAGGCGCTGCGCGCGGCGGAGGCGGCGAACGCCTACCCGCTGCTGGTGGTCGTGCCGAACGTGGTGAAGACCAACTGGGTGCGCGAGGCCGCGCTGTGGGCGCCGCGCCGGTCCGCGACCGCGATCCAGGGCAACGGCGACTCCGTCGACGGCTTCGCCGACATCGTCGTCGTCAACTACGAGGTGCTCGACCGGCACATCGGCTGGCTGGGCGACTTCGGGTTCCGCGGCATGGTCGTCGACGAGGCGCACTTCATCAAGAACCGCACCTCGCAGCGGTCCAAGCACGTCCTGGAGATCGCCGAGAAGATCCGGGCCTTCATCCCGCGACCGCTGCTCATGGCGCTGACCGGCACCCCTCTGATCAACGACGTCGAGGACTTCCTCGCCATCTGGCAGTTCCTCGGCTGGATCGACGCGACCAAGCCGCGCGCCGAGCTGCTCGACGCGCTGACCGCGACCGGGATGACCCCGGCCGACGGGCTGTTCGAGCGCGCCGCCCGCCAGTGCGTCGTCGACATGGGCATCGTGCGTCGTCGCAAGATCGACGTCGCCGCGGACATCCCGGCCCGGCGCATCGCCGACCTGCCCGTCGAGATCGACGGCCCGACCGGCCGGTCGATCCGGGCGGCGGAGAAGGCGCTGGCCCGGCGGATGGTGGCCCGCTACACCGCGGCGCTGGCGGCCCGGCGGTCCGGCCCGGGCGTCGAGGGCATCGACCACGGCCTGGTCCGCGACGTCGCGGGCTGGGAGCAGAAGGACGCGGCGGAGGCGGGCTCCGGGGACAACGTGTTCACGATGATGCGCCGCCTCGGCCGGGCCAAGGCCGGGCTGGCGGCGGACTACGCGGTGCAGATCGCGCGCAGCGCGGGCAAGGTCGTGTTCTTCGCCAAGCACGTCGACGTCATGGACGCCGCCGAGCAGACCTTCGCCAAGCAGGGCGTGCGGTACTCCTCGATCCGCGGCGACCAGACGCCGACGGTGCGCCAGCGCAACATCGACGCGTTCGTGAACGACCCGGGCGTCGCGGTGGCGGTGTGCTCGCTGACCGCGGCGGGGGTCGGGCTGAACCTGCAGGTCGCGTCGAACATCGTGCTCGCGGAGCTGTCCTGGACCGCGGCCGAGCAGACCCAGGCGATCGACCGCAGCCACCGGATCGGTCAGTCCGAACCGGTGACCGCGTGGCGGATCCTCGCCGCGCAGACGATCGACGCCCGGATCGCAGACCTGATCGACGCCAAGGCCGGTCTCGCGGCGGCGGCACTCGACGGCGCCGACGACGTGTCCGGCTCGTCGGCCGACGTGCAGCGCGAGGCGCTGGTCGCGCTGCTCACCGAGGCACTGGAGGCCGATCTGGCTGCCGCGTGAGCGGCGGTCGTCGTCGCGGCCGGGACCGACCCGCGCGTCCACCGTCGGGCGCACGCCTCACCGCGGGACCCGCTCCAGGAAGCGCCGCAGGTGCCCGGCGACGACGTCGAGGTGGCTCTCGAGCAGGAAATGGCCGCCGTCCACCAGGTGCACCTCGACGTCGCGGGCGTCCCGGGCGAACGCCCGTGCCCCGTCCGGTCCGAAGATCTCGTCGTTGCGCCCCCACACCGCGAGCACAGGGACCCCCGAGGTCCGCAGGAACTCGTGCAGGCGCGGGTACAACGGTCGGTTGGTGCGGTAGTCGCGGAACAGCGCGAGCTGGACCGCGTCGTTGCCCTCGCGCGAGACGAGCGCGTGGTCGTGGTGCCAGGTGTCCGGGTCCACCGTGCCCGGGTCGGGCACCCCGTGCAGGTACTGCCACCGGATCGCGTCGAGGCCGAGGGCAGCACGGACGGGGGGCTCGGTCTCCGGGCCGGGCGCGGCCCCGTAGGCCCAGACGTCGGTCCAGAAGGACTCGACGAACCCGTCCTCGTAGCCGTTGCCGTTCTGGGTGACGATCGCGGTGATCCGCTCCGGGTGGGCGAGGGCGAGCCGCCAGCCGATCGGTGCGCCGTAGTCCTGGACGTAGAGCGCGTAGCGGTCGACCCCCAGCAGCTCGAGCAGCCCGTCGGTGACGTCCGCGAGCGCGTCGAAGGTGTAGTCGAACTCGGCCGCCGGCGGGGCGGCGGAGTGCCCGAAGCCGAGGTGGTCCGGTGCGATCACGTGGTGGTCGCCGGCCAGCAGCGGGATCAGGTGCCGGAACATCGACGAGCTGGTCGGGTAGCCGTGCAGGAGGACGATCGTGGGTGCGTCCGCGGGACCGGCCTCCCGGTAGAAGACCTCGTGTCCGTCGACGGTCGCGGTCCGATGGTGGACGAGCGGCATGGCTAACTCCTTCACGTGCTCGATGTGGTTAGACACCGTCACGGAAGCACGCTCGCATGTAACCTGTCAAAGAAGTCGATGCGGTTAGGAGGCGACGTGGACCTGCTACTGGACCTGCTCAACAGCAGACCCCTGGTCGACGGCACGGAGCGCGACGCCCTCCGCGACCCCACCTCGGGACGCCGCTGGGCACGGGGGCACGGCGGGGACGGCGACCCGGAGGAGCTGGCGGCACTGCGCCGCGCGCGGGACGCACTCACCCGGGTCGCACGGGGGGACGCCGACCCGGGTGTCGCGCTGGCCCCGCTCCTCGACGGCGTGCGCCGGACACCGGAGTTCACCGACGGCCGGCTGACCTGGCGGACCGTCACGCCCCCGCACGCCCGGCTCGCCGTCGAGGCCGTACT
Organism: Pseudonocardia sp. Ae717_Ps2; assembly: GCF_001932475.1. Lineage (NCBI taxonomy): Bacteria > Bacillati > Actinomycetota > Actinomycetes > Pseudonocardiales > Pseudonocardiaceae > Pseudonocardia > Pseudonocardia sp. Ae717_Ps2. Next base: position 2,493,806 of record NZ_MCIS01000001.1, on the reverse strand, counting down.
CGCCTGGGCCGCCGTCGAGGAGCAGCTGCCCGGGCGGCTGCGCCCCTGCGCCAACGACGCGTGCCGACTGTTCCTGCTCGACCGCAGCCGCGCGAACCGCGCCCGGTGGTGCTCAATGGCGGTCTGCGGGAACCGCGCCAAGGCGCGCCGGCACTACGAGCGGACCCGCTGAGCCGGCCTCAGCCGGCCGACCCGACCAGGGCGGTCACCCGGATCTCGATCCGCATGGTGGCGAGCCCGAGCACGGTGACCCCGGTCTGGGTCCACACCGGCGCGCGCCCGCCGAGCCGGTTGCGGAACTCCCGGACCATGACCCGGTTGTGCTCGTCGCCGATGGCCTCGGCCCCGGGCTCGACCTTGTGGTAGGAGTTCACGTGGACCACGTCGGCCCAGGTCGCGCCCGCCTCGGCGAGCGTGCGCCCGACGTTGTCGAACGCCTGCACGATCTCCTGTTCGAGGTCCTCGGCGACGACCAGGTCGTCGTTCCAGCCACCCTGGCCCGAGGTCTCCACCCGGTCGCCGATCCGGACCGCCTGGCTGTAGCCGAGCCGGTCGCGGGCCGTGACGCCGTAGCCCGGCGTGACGTGGAACGTGAGGGTCGCGTGGTCAATGACTTCACTCATGAATTCAAGCTACAACTCATGGCTTCACCTGTAAAGTACGAGCTCGGAACCAGGGACGGGGGCGACGGGTGACGACGGAGCGGGCGACGCCGGAGGTCGGTGGTGACGAGCCGACGTGGCTGGACGGCGAGGAGAAGGCGGCGTGGACGAGTGTGATTTCGCTGATCATGCTGCTGCCCGGCCGGCTGGAGGCCCCGCTGCAGCAGGCGCACGGCATCACGCTGTTCGAGTACCTGACGCTCAGCCATCTGTCCGAGGCACCGGGACGCAGGCTGCGGATGAGCGAGCTCGCCTTCCTGACGAACGGCTCGCTGTCGCGGCTGTCCAACGTGGTGAAGCGGTTGGAGGGCCGCGGCTGGATGCACCGCTCCCCCGATCCCGACGACGGCCGCTACACCCTCGCCGCCCTCACCGACGCCGGGTTCGACGTCGTGCACGCCGCTGCACCGACCCACCTGCGTGCGGTCCGGGACGTCGTCCTCGACCGGCTCGACGCGCAGGACCGGGCGGCGCTGGGCCGGATCGGCGTCGCGCTCGGGGTGCAGGACTTCCCGCCGCGCGCGGGGTCGCCACATTTCCGATCCGGAACCCCCGGGACGGAAGAGGATGGGCCTCCGGTTCGTTGACCGAGAGGTCACCGTGTCGATCCGTGAGGTGCTGTCATGCCGCTACCGCTGCCGTTGTCGATCCTGGACCTGGCCACCGTCGCCCGGGGTGAGACCGTCGCCCAGGGCCTGGAGGCCAGCACCAGGCTGGCGCAGCGCGCCGAGGACTGGGGGTTCCGGCGGATCTGGTACGCCGAGCACCACAACATGGGCTCGATCGCGTCGGCTGCGACGAGCGTGGTCATCGCCCGCGTCGCCGCGCACACCGAGCGCATCACGCTCGGCTCCGGCGGGGTGATGCTGCCGAACCACTCGCCGCTGCAGATCGCCGAGCAGTTCGGCACCCTCGCCGAGCTCCACCCCGGCCGCATCGAGCTGGGGCTCGGCCGCGCGCCCGGCACCGACCAGGCGACCGTCGCGGCCCTGCGGCGGGATCCGCGCGCGTCGGAGACCTTCCCGCAGGACGTGCAGGAGCTGCAGGCCTTCCTCGGGACGACCAGCCTGGTCCCGGGCGTCGAGGCCCACCCGGGCCGCGGCACCGGGGTCCCGCTGACGATCCTCGGGTCCTCGCTCTACGGCGCGCAGGTCGCGGCCGCACTGGGGCTGCCCTACGGCTTCGCCTCGCACTTCGCGCCGGACGCCCTGGAGCAGGCCGTGGCGCTCTACCGCCGCGAGTTCCGGCCCTCGGAGCAGCTGTCCGCCCCGCACGTCCTGGCCGGGGTGAACGTGATCGCCGCGGACTCCGAGGACGAGGCGCAGCAGATCCAGCGCGAGGTGCAGCGGTCCCGGGTGCGGCTGTTCACCGGCCGACGGGGAGCCTCGCTGACCGACGCCGAGGCCGACGCGGTCCTCGACAGCGCCTCGGGCGAGCAGATCCGGTCGATGACCCGCTACACCGCGGTCGGGACACCGGAGACCGTCACCGCGTACCTGGAGGAGTTCGCCGCCCGCGCCGACGCCGACGAGCTGATCGTCACCGGTCCGGCGCCGCGCCGGGAGAGCTGGTGGCGCAGCTGGGAGCTGCTCGCGACGAAGGTGCAGACCACCGACTGACGGCGGCCGTCAGCGTTGCGGCGGGCCGACGCTGTCGCGGGACACCAGCACCGGGGCGATCCTCCGGTGCACCGCCTGCGGCGCGTCCGGACCGTCGCCGTGGTTCAGCAGCAGGTCGAGCGCCTCCCGGGCGACGGCCTCGAAGTCCGCGCGCAGACTCGTCAGCGGCGGGATCAGGTGCGCCGAGACGGGCACGTCGTCGAACCCGACGACGCTGACGTCGCCCGGGACCCGCCGGCCGCGGTCGTGGAAGGCGTGCAGCAGGCCGGTGGCCAGCGCGTCGTTCGCGGCGAACACCGCGGTCACCTCGGGCATCCGGGCCATCAGCTCCCCCGCCCGGTACCCGGCGTCCGCGCTCCAGTCCGCGGCCATCACCGGGGGCACCTCGGCCCCGGCCGCACGCAGTGCCGCGGCCCAGCCGGCCGCGCGGCCCGCCGCGTCGAACCAGTCGGTGGGGCCTGCGACGTGCCAGACGGTCGCGTGCCCCGCGGCCAGCAGGTGCTCGGTGGCGATCCGACCGCCCTCGACCTGGTCGACCGTCGCCATCGGCAGCTGCTGCTCGGGGTCGCCGTCGACGGTCACGAGCGGGACGTCACCCGGGACGGAGTCGAGCGCCTCGGCCACCGACGCGACCGGCGCGATCACGACGATCCCGGCGACCTGCCCGTCGAGGTGACGCTGGACGGCCTCGCGCACCGACCCGCCGTCGATCTCGCGGACCCGGACGACGCTGACCCCGAATCCGGCACCGACCGCCTGCTCCTCGAACGCGGCGAGCAGCGAGACCGGACCGAACAGGGTGGACCGGGGGGCGACGATCCCGAGCACCCGGTCACGGCCGGTCACCAGGGTGCGGGCGGCACGGTTCGGCCGGTAGCCGAGCTCCTCGATCGCGGTGCGGACCCGCACCCGGGTGCTCTCCCGGACGTTGGGGTGCGCGTTCAGCACCCGGGACACCGTCTGGTGGGAGACCCCGGCACGGCGGGCCACGTCGAACATGGACGGTGCCCGCCCCGGCCTCGGCCCAGGCTCCATCGCGATCCCCACGCCCACCCCCTCCGATCCGTGCAGCGTAGCCGTCCGTGACCGTCCCCCTGCCGAGGGCGTTCGCCGTGGCGGCACCCAGCCCCGACGCCGGGCGGGCGGGTCGTGCTCAGGCGTCGCCGCGGGCGCGGCGCTTGTTCCACACGTCGAACGCGACGGCGAACAGCAGCACGAGTCCCTTCACGACCGACTGCACGGACTGGTCGACGCCCATGAGCTGCATGCCGTTGCTCATCACGGCCATGATCAGACCGCCGACCAGCGCGCCGACCACGGTGCCGACACCGCCGGTCACCGCGGCGCCGCCGATGAACGCGGCGGCGATCGCGTCGAGCTCGAACATGTTCCCCGCCGCGGGCTGGGCACCGTTCGACCGGGCCGAGTAGATCACCCCGGCCACGCCGGCCAGGAAGCCCATGTTCACGAAGATCCAGAACGTGACGGCGCGGACCCGCACCCCGGACAGCCGGGCCGCGGCGGCGTTGCCGCCGAGGGCGTAGACGTGGCGGCCGAACACGGTGCGCCGGGTGAGCAGGCCGTAGGCGAGCACCAGCACCGACAGGACGACCAGCACCACGGGCAGCCCGCGGGAGGACGCCAGCTGCCAGGCGAACGCCATGACGACCAGCCCGACGAGTGCGATCCGGCAGGCGAACAGCGGGAACGACTCGACCTGCTGCAGGTCGAGGACCTTCGCGACCCGGCTCCGGTAGGCGAGCACCGCGTACCCGGCGACGCCGAGCGCGGCGATCAGGACGGTGAACGCGTCGTAGCCCTGGCCGCCGATGAGCCCGTTGAGGAAGCCGCCCGCGATCTGCTGGTACTCCGCGGGGAACGGCGAGAGCGAGATGTTGCCCAGCACCTGCAGGGTCAGCCCGCGGAACAGCAGCATCCCGGCGAGGGTCACGATGAAGGCGGGGATGCCGACGTAGGCGACCCAGAAGCCGTGCCAGACGCCGACCAGCACGCCGACGCCGACGGCCGCGACGACACCGACCCACCAGGGCAGGCCGCCACCGATCACGAGGACCGCGGCGACCGCGCCGGTGAGCGCGACCACCGACCCCACCGACAGGTCGATGTGCCCGCCGACGATGACGATCACCATCCCGATCGCGAGGACCAGGATGTAGGAGTACTGCAGGACGATGTTGGTGATGTTGCCCGGGCTCAGCGAGACGCCGCCGGTGAGGACCGCGAACAGCGCGACGATCGCCACGAACGCGATCACGATGCCGCTCTGGCGGACGTTGCCGGCCAGCAGCCGTCGCAGGTCGCTCGTGCCGGAGTGCAGGGCCGCCGCGCCGGCGCCGGGGCGCTCGTCGGAGGAGGGGTCCTTCTTCGGGAGGGTGCTGGTCATGCGGAGCTCTCCGCCTCCTGGGTCATGAGGGCCATCAGGCCCTCCTGGGTGGCCTCGGCGACCGGCACCTCGCCGGTGATCCGTCCGGCCGACAGGGTGTAGACGCGGTCGCAGATCCCCAGGAGCTCGGGCAGCTCGGAGGAGATGACCAGGACCGCCTTGCCGGCCTCCACCAGCCGGTTGATGATCACGTAGATCTCGTAGCGGGCGCCGACGTCGATCCCGCGGGTCGGCTCGTCGAGGATCAGCACGTCCGGCTCGGTGAACAGCCACTTGGCCAGGACGACCTTCTGCTGGTTGCCGCCGGACAGGGTGCCGACCCCGACACTCGTGCTCGCCGCCCGGATGCCGAGATCCCTCCGGTAGGACTCGGCGACGCGCAGCTCGGCGTCGGCGTCGACCCAGCCGTGGCGGGCGAGCCGGTGCAGGCCCGCGCCGGAGACGTTGCGCCGGATGTCGTCGACCAGGTTGAGGCCGAGGTGCTTGCGGTCCTCGGTGACGTAGGCGAGCCCGGCCTCGATCGCGTCGGACACCGAGCGGGCGCGGACCTCGCGACCCCCGATCCGCAGGGTGCCGCTGACGTCGCGGCCCCAGGACCGCCCGAACACGCTCATCGCGAGCTCGGTGCGGCCCGCGCCCATCAGCCCGGCGATGCCGACGACCTCCCCGGCCCGCACCGACAGCGACGCGGCGTCGACGACCTTGCGGTCCTGGGTCGGGTGCCAGACCGTCCAGTCGGTGATCCGCAGCAGCTCCTCCCCCGGGCTGCTCGCCCGCTCCGGGTAGAAGGAGGTGAGGTCACGGCCGACCATTCCGCGGATGATCCGGTTCCGCGGGGCGGGCTCGTCGGCGACGGTGAAGGTCTCGACGGTGCGGCCGTCGCGGATGACGGTCGTGCGGTCGGCGATCGAGACGATCTCGTCGAGCTTGTGCGAGATGATGATCGAGGTGATGCCGTTGTCGCGGAAGCGCCGGATCAGCTCCAGCAGGTGCGCGGAGTCGGTGTCGTTGAGCGCGGCGGTGGGCTCGTCGAGGATGAGCAGCCGGACGTCCTTGGTCATCGCCTTGACGATCTCGACGAGCTGCTGCTTGCCGACGCCGAGCCGCCCGACCGGCGTCGCGGGGTTCTCGGTGAGGCCCACCTCGGCGAGCAGGCGGGCGGCCTCGGCGTGGGTCCGTCGCCAGTCGACCAGCCCCAGCCTGCCGCGCCGCTCGTTGCCGAGGAACACGTTCTCGGCGATCGACAGGTGCGGCACCAGCGCGAGCTCCTGGTGGATGATCACGATGCCGTCGGCCTCGGAGTCGCGGATCCCGGCGAACCGGGCCGGTCTCCCGTCGAGGACGATCTCGCCGTCGTAGGTGCCCGCCGGGTGCACCCCGGAGAGCACCTTCATCAGCGTCGACTTGCCGGCGCCGTTCTCGCCGCAGATCGCGTGGATCTCGCCGCGGCGCACGGCGAGCGAGACCTCCGACAGCGCGGTCACCCCCGGGAAGGTCTTGGTGATGGCGCGCATCTCGAGGATGGTGTCCGGCAGGTCGCCGCCGGGGTCGTGGTCGGTCACGTCGTCCTCCGTCACGGAAGGTGGGGTGCGGCCGGTCGCGGGGCTCAGCCCTGGCGGCCGCGGGCGACGTCCTGCGCCGTGTAGTAGCCGGAGTCGACGAGGACGGGCCGGATGTCGGCCTTGAACACCGTCCGGACCGGCAGCAGGTAGGACGGCACGACCTTCACCCCGTTGTCGTAGGTGGTGGTGTCGTTGGCCTGCGGGGTGCCGCCGGAGAGGAACGCCTTCGCGGCGACGACGGCCTGCTCGGCGAGCTTGCGGGTGTCCTTGAAGACCGTGGAGCTCTGCACCCCGTCGTCGATCAGCTTGACCGAGGCGATCTCGGCGTCCTGCCCGGTGACGGTCGGCATCGGCTTGGCCGGGGTGCCGAAGCCCGCGTTCTGCAGGGCGGTGATGACGCCGCGGGAGATGCCGTCGAAGGGCGACAGGATGCCGTCGGGCCGGCTGCCGTCGTTGTAGGTGGAGGTGAGCAGGTCCTCCATCCGCTTCTGGGCGGTCTCCTGGCCCCAGCGCAGCGTGGCGGTCTGCTCGATGGTCGTCTGGCCGCTCTTGACCCGGATCGTGCCGTTGTCGATCAGCGGCTTCAGCACCGACATGGCGCCGTCGAAGAAGTAGAAGGCGTTGTTGTCGTCGAGGGAGCCCGCGAACAGCTCGACGACGACCGGGCCCTTCTTCGGACCGGGTGACCCGTCGGCGTTCTGCAGGCCCATGCCGCGCAGCAGCGCCTTCGCCTGGGCGACGCCGACCTGGAAGTTGTCGAAGGTGACGTAGAAGTCGACGTTCGGGCTCTGCCGGATCAGCCGGTCGTAGGCGATCACGGGGATGCCGGCGTCCTTGGCGGCCTGCAGCTGCCCGGACAGGGCGGTCCCGTCGATGGCCGCGACGATCAGCAGGTCCGCACCGCTGGTGACCATCTGGTCGATCTGCTGGGACTGGGTGGGGATGTCGTCGCCCCCGTACTGCAGGTCGACCTTGTAGCCGGCGGCGGTGAGCTGGTCGCGGACGGCGTTGCCGTCGGCGATCCACCGCTCGGAGGTCTGGGTCGGCATCGAGACGCCGACCGTCAGGTCGCCGGGTGCCGCACCGGCCCCGGCCCCGCCACCTCCCCCGGCTCCCTGTCCACCACAGGCGGCCAGCCCCAGCACCAGCAGGGCACCGACGGCGACGGTGCGCATCCTCGTGAACACAGGCGATCTCCTCGTCGAGACGGCGGCGGGTGGGTCCCGCCCGACCGGACCGGCGCACTCAGGAATGTGAACGCTAACTACAGACGCGCCGGCAGGGAAGGCGCCGTTACCGCTCCGTTATCCGGCCGGCCGGTCCGTGTCGATCAGCGACCTCATGATCGACGTGAACGTGTCGTACAGCCGGCCGTCGTCCACGGGGCATCCGCACCGGACCGTTGAGTTCGCCTTCTGTTAGCGATAACATTCGCTCGCCGTCCGATCGCTCGGCCGGCCGTGTTCGTGACCCGAGGAAGTGCTCATGATCCGACCACCGATCGACCTCGCCGACGCCCTCGTGGTGGGCGTCGACTTCGGGACGCTGTCCGGACGGGCGGTCGTCGTCCGTGCGGCCGACGGGGCCGAGCTGGGCTCCGCCGTCCACGCCTACACCCACGCCGTCCTCACCGACGCCCTGCCGGGGCGGCCGGACCTCCGGCTGCCGCCGGACTGGGCGCTGCAGGTGCCGTCGGACTACGTCGACGTCCTGCGCCACGCCGTCCCCGGTGCGGTCGCCGCCGCCGGGGTGGACCCCGTGCGGGTGGTCGGCATCGCCACCGACTTCACCGCCTGCACCATGGTCCCGACCCTGCGCGACGGCACCCCGCTCAACGAGGTGCCCGACCTGGCCGACGAGCCGCACGCCTACACCAAGCTCTGGCGCCACCACGCCGCCCAGCCGCAGGCCAACCGGATCAACGCCCTCGCCGCCGAGCGGGACGAGAGCTGGCTGCCCCGCTACGGCGGGTTCATCTCCTCGGAGTGGGAGTTCGCGAAGGGCCTGCAGATCCTGGAGGAGGCCCCCGCGGTCTACGCCCGGACCGAGCGCTGGGTCGAGGCCGCGGACTGGATCGTCTGGCAGCTGTGCGGCCGCTACGTCCGCAACGCCTGCTCGGCCGGCTACAAGGGCATCCTGCAGGACGGCGCCTACCCCGGCCGTGACTTCCTCGGCGCGCTGAACCCGGCCTTCGCCGGGTTCGCCGAGACCAAGGTCGCCCACGAGATCGGCGAGCTGGGCACCGTCGCCGGGACGCTGACCGCCGAGGCGGCAGGCTGGACCGGGCTGCCCGAGGGGATCGCGGTCGCCGTCGGCAACGTCGACGCGCACGTCACCGCCGCGGCGGCGAACGCCGTCCGGCCGGGACAGATGGTCGCGATCATGGGCACCAGCACCTGCCACGTCATGAGTTCCGACGTGCTGCGCGAGGTGCCAGGCATGTGCGGGGTCGTCGACGGCGGCATCGTCTCCGGGCTCTGGGGCTACGAGGCCGGGCAGAGCGGCGTCGGCGACATCTTCGGGTGGTTCGTCGAGCACGGCGTGCCGCCCGCGTACCACGAGGCGGCCCGCGCGCGGGGGCTCGACCTGCACGAGTACCTGACCGAGCTGGCCGCCGGGCAGGCGGTCGGTGAGCACGGGCTCGTCGCGCTGGACTGGCACTCGGGCAACCGCTCGGTGCTGGTGGACCACGAGCTGTCCGGCGTCGTCCTCGGACAGACCCTCGCGACCCGGCCCGAGGACACCTACCGGGCGCTGCTGGAGGCCACCGCGTTCGGCACCCGGATGATCGTGGAGACCTTCGCGGCCTCCGGCGTCCCGGTGACCGAGCTGATCGTCTCCGGCGGGCTCACCCGCAACGCGCTGCTCATGCAGATCTACGCCGACGTGACCCGGCTGCCGCTCACCGTCGTCGAGGCCGGGCAGGGCCCGGCCCTGGGCTCGGCGATCCACGCGGCCGTGGCCGCGGGCGTCCACCCCGACGTTCCCACCGCGGCCGCCGCGATGGGTCGCGTCCGCGAGGGCGCACACCTGCCCGACGAGGAGTCGGCGAAGTCCTACGACGCCCTGTTCGCCGAGTACACCCGCCTGCACGACCACTTCGGCCGGGGCGGCGACGACGTGATGCACCGCCTGCGCGCGATCCGCCGCGAGGCCCGCGCCCAGCGAGAAGGAGACCTCGACGCATGACCGACACCCTGGCCTCCCCCGAGCTCGCCGCCACCGTGGCGCGGCTGCGCGAGCAGGTGTGCGCGCTGCACGCCGAGCTGGTGCGCTACGAGCTCGTCGTCTGGACCGCGGGGAACGTCTCGGCCCGCGTGCCCGGCCACGACCTGATGGTCATCAAGCCCAGCGGGATCTCCTACGACGACCTGACCCCGCAGAACATGGTGCTGTGCGACCTGCACGGCGCCCCGGTCGAGGGCGACCTGACGCCGTCGTCGGACACCGCGGCGCACGCCCACGTCTACCGGGCCATGCCCGAGGTCGGCGGGGTGGTGCACACCCACTCCACCTACGCCAGCGCGTGGGCGGCGCGCGCCGAGCCGATCCCCTGCGTGCTCACCGCGATGAGCGACGAGTTCGGCGGGGACATCCCGATCGGCCCGTTCTCGCTGATCGGCGACGAGTCGATCGGCCGCGGCGTCGTGGAGACCCTGACCGGCAGCCGCTCCCCCGCCGTGATCATGCAGAACCACGGCGTGTTCACCGTCGGCGCCGACGCCCGCTCCGCGGTCAAGGCCGCGGTGATGTGCGAGGACGTCGCCCGCACCGTGCACCTCGCCCGCCAGCTCGGCGACACCGTGCCCATCCCCCAGGACCAGATCGACAGCCTCTGGGACCGCTACCAGAACGTCTACGGGCAGCGCTGAGCTCCGCCCGACCCCGAAGGAGGGAAGTCTGATGAGCGGCTCGCTGCTCGACAGCTACGAGGTCTGGTTCCTGACCGGGAGCCAGGGCCTCTACGGCGAGGAGACCCTCGCCCAGGTCGCCGACCAGTCCGCGGCCGTCGCCGCCCGGCTCGACGCCGCCGACGAGATCCCGGTGCGGGTGGTGTGGAAGCCCGTGCTCACCGACGCCGACGCGATCCGACGGATCTGCCTGGAGGCCAACGCCGACGACCGGTGCCTCGGCGTCATCACCTGGATGCACACCTTCTCCCCGGCGAAGATGTGGATCCCCGGGCTCGAGGCCCTGACCCGGCCGCTGCTGCACCTGCACACCCAGGCCGACGTCGACCTCCCCTGGTCGGAGATCGACATGGACTTCATGAACCTCAACCAGGCCGCGCACGGCGACCGCGAGTTCGGCTACGTCCAGACCCGGCTCGGCCTGGCCCGCAAGACCGTCGCCGGGCACGTGTCCGACCCGGTGCTCCGCGACCGCATCGGGACCTGGACGCGTGCGGCCGCCGGTGCCGCGGAGCTGCGCGCGCTGAGGCTCGTCCGGTTCGGTGACACCATGCGCGACGTCGCCGTGACCGACGGCGACCGCGTCGAGGCCACCCGGGTCTTCGGGATGTCGGTGCAGACCTACGGCGTCAACGACCTGGTCGCCGTGGTGGACCAGGTCTCCGACGCCGACGTCGACAAGCTCGTCGGCGAGTACGCCGAGGTCTACGACGTCGCGTCCGAGCTGCTCCCCGACGGCGCCCGGCACGACGCGCTCCGCTACGGCGCGCGGGTCGAGATCGGGCTGCGCTCGTTCCTGGAGTCCACCGGGGCGCAGGCGTTCACCACGAACTTCGAGGACCTCGGCGGTCTGCGTCAGCTCCCCGGGCTCGCGGTGCAGCGCCTGATGGCCGACGGCTACGGCTTCGGCGCCGAGGGCGACTGGAAGACCGCGGCCATGCTGCGCGCGGTGAAGGTCGTCGCCACCGGGCTGCCCGGCGGCACGTCGTTCATGGAGGACTACACCTACCACCTGCGTCCCGGCCACGAGCGCATACTCGGGGCGCACATGCTGGAGGTCTGCCCGAGCATCACCGGGTCCCGGCCGTCGCTGGAGATCCACCCGCTGGGCATCGGCGGGCGGGAGGACCCGGTCCGGCTGCGGTTCACCGCCGACCCCGGCCCGGGCGTCGTGCTCGGCATCTGCGACCTCGGGGAGCGGTTCCGCCTGGTCAGCAACGACATCGAGGTCGTCGACCCGGACGAGCCGATGCCGAGGCTCCCGGTGGCGACGGCGACGTGGGTCCCGGAGCCCTCGCTCGCGACCTCGGCCGAGTGCTGGCTGATGGCGGGCGGCCCACACCACACGGTGCTGTCGACCGCCGTCGGGGTCGAGGCCGTCGACGACCTCGCCGAGATCGTCGGCACCGAGCTGGTGCACATCGGCGACACCACACGGCCGCGGACGTTCCTGCACGAGCTGCGCTGGAACAACGCCTACCACCGGCTCGCGCGCGGCTTCTGAGCTCCGCCGCCCGGCGACGGGCCGGCGGTCCGGGTCACTCGTGCCCGGGGGTGCGGAACCTCAGGTCGCCCGCCATGTCGATCCGTGCGAGCTCGGCCCGGGAGGTGACGCCGAGCTTGGGGTAGACGCTGCCCAGGTGGTGCCCGACCGTGCGGTGGCTGATCAGCAGCCGGGCCGCGATCTCCCGGTTGGTGAGCCCCTCGGCGGCCAGCTGGGCGACCCGCAGCTCCTGGGCGGTGAGCCCGGCGGCGGCCGGCTCGTGCCGCACCCCGGACTGCGCGGCCAGCCCCAGCTCCCGCAGCGCCCGCGCCCGCAGCGGCTCCGCGCCGAGGCGGCCGAAGGCCTCGGCCGCCCCGGCGAGCTCGTGCCGGGCGTCGGCGCGACGGCGGACCCGACGGAGCCATTCGCCATACAGCAGCCGGGTACGGGCCCGCTCGAACGGATCCGGGACGGCACCCGCGCCGTCGAGCGCGGCGCGGTACGCGGCCTCCGTGTCCGGCCCGCCGGCGACCAGGGCGCGCAGACGGTGCGCAGCGGTACGCGCCCAGTGGGCATCGGTCCGCCGGGCCCACCTCTCGACGGCCGCCAGCCGGGCCGAGGCCGTCTCCGTGCGCCCCTCGTGCGTCGCGGCCTCGGCGGTGTCCGGGGCGGCGAGCAGTGCGAAGGTGGGGTGTGCGGCCTCGTGGCCGGGCTCGTCGAGCGGCATCAGGTGGTGCAGTGCGTCGCGGGGCCTGCCGTCGAACAGCGCCGCCCGGCCGCGCACCCAGTACACCGACGCGGTGAGCGCGCGCACCTCCTGCCGGACCGAGACCGCCAGCGCCCGGGTGGTGTGTTCCTCCAGGCCGGGGGCGTCGCCGCGGGCTGCGGCCAGGTTCGCCAGACAGAGCCGGCACTGGCTCGCCACGTGGTTCGCCCCCACCTCCTCGGCCAGCCGCAGGCCCTCGGTGGCGCCGGCCTCGGCGGTCTCCCACCGGCCCGCCGCGGCGTCGAGGACCGCGCTCTGTGCGAGCACCATCGCGAGCGCGGCGAACTCGTGCCGCCGCCGCAGCTGCGCGGCCTGCACCCGCAGCACGTCGTGCAGCGGCCCCTCGACCCCGCAGGCCTGGACCAGCGGCACGGGCGGCAGCAGCTCCCACGGCACGGTCCCGAGCAGGCCGACGGTGGCCGCGTCCGGGGCCGGGAGCGACCCGGCCGCCCGGCCGGTCCCGTCGTAGCAGGCCCACCAGGCCCGCAGTGTCGGCATGACCGGTGCCAGCTCCGGGACGCCGCCGGGGTCGAGGGCGAGCAGCCGCTGCAGCGCGGCCTGCTGCAGGTCCGGGCGGCCCGCCGACCACGCCGCGCGGGCCGCCACCGTGCCCAGCTCCATCGCCGTGCGGGTCCCCGCGACGACGGCCATGTCCCCCACCAGGTAGTGGTGGGCGCGTTCGGGGAGACCCGTGGTGAACTCGAGGATCCCGCGCAGCCCGCCGCTGTACCGCACGACGGGCTCCGCCCCGCCCCGGCCCTCGGCGTCGTCGAGCAGTCGCCGGGCTCCCTCGGCGTCGCCGGCGCCCCAGGCGGCGCGGGCGGCGACCGCCAGCCGGCGTGCGGCGTCCGCGGGGTCCGGCGACAGGTCGGCCGCCCGCCGCAGCGTGCGTGCCGCCAGTGGACCGGCGCTGCGCTCCAGGCACCTGGCGGCCGCCTGCTCCAGCAGCGCCGCGACGTCCTCGTCGGGGCCGTCCGCGGCGGCCGCCAGGTGCCAGGCGCGGTGCTCGACGTCCTCGGCCGGCAGCGCCGCGGCCAGCGCCCGGTGCGCGGTCCGGCGGTCGGTGACGGGGGCGCCGTCGTAGAGGGCGGCCGGGACCAGCGGGTGGCGGAACCGGAGGCGGGTGCCCGAGGCGTGCAGCAGGCCGGAGCGCAGCGCCTCGTCCCAGGTGGAGGCGTCGACACCCCACCCGGCCCCGGCCCGGTCGACGACGTGCCGGTCGCCCCGCCCGTCCGCGGCCGCCAGCAGCAGCAACGCTCGGGTGGCCGGTTTCAGCGCCTCGGCGCGGGCGCAGAACGCCTGCCGCAGCCGGGGCCCCACCGGCATCGGCTCCCCGGACGCCTCGTCGTCGGCCTCGCGCCCGACGGTGGGCAGCTCCTGCAGCGCGAGCGGGTTGCCCGCCGCCATCGCGACCGTGTCGTCGACGAGGGCCTCGTCGGCGTCGGGGACGGCGGCCGCGACCAGCCGGCGGGCGTCGTCGTCGGCGAGTCCCACGACCTCCAGCGCCGGCACCCCCTCCCAGGGCCCCTGGGCCGGGTCGGCGTGGTCGGTCAGGATCACCACGACCGGCTCGGTCCGCACCCGACGCGCGAGGAAGCCCAGACAGTGCGCGGTCGCCTCGTCGACCCACTGCGCGTCGTCGACGACGACGAGCACCGGCCGGTCTCGGGCCAGGCCGGAGAGCAGCGACACCACGGCCGCGCCGATGAGGAAGCGGTTGGCCGGGTCCCGGCTGACCCCGAGCGCGCCGCGCAGTGCGGCGGCCTGCGGGTCCGGGAGCGCGTCGAGCCGGTCGAGGACCGGCCAGAGCAGCGCGTGCAGTGCGCCGAAGGCGAGCCCCGTCTCCATCCGGGTGCCCCTGGTCCGCAGCACCGTGGCCCCGGACGCGGCGTCGACGACGTGGTCGACCAGTGCGGTCTTGCCGATCCCCGGCTCCCCCCACAGCACGAGCGCCGCACCCGCGCCGTCGGCCGCGCGTGCCAGCAGCCGCTCCAGTGCCGCGGTCTCGGCACGCCGTCCGAACAGCTCCATGACCCCCCGCAGCCTCGTCCCGCCTGCTCCCCGTGGCACGGCGGATCCGTCGGGCCACCGTAGCCGCGTCGTCCGGATCGTCCGGTGACCGATCCGGCGACCGATCCGCCGGGACCGGCCGGACCCGACACTCGCCGGGTGATCCGACCCGCCCCCACCGATGCGCCCGGGACGTGCGGGGGTCCCGACGTCACCGGTGTTCCGCGCGACCGGCGTCGAACCCGGTCGTCGACCGCGGCAGCGCGATCGTGACCGATAGCCTGACCCACCTCGCCTCGATGATCCGGGGCGCGGGCGGGGTCCCGGCCCCGGACCACCCCCGAGTACCGCCGGCCCGGTCGACGGGCGACCACGGAGAGAGGCCCCACATGATCGTCGTCACCGACAACCGCTCCGCGAACCGGTTCGAGGCCCACGACGGCACGACGCTCGCCGGCGTCGCCGCGTACGTACGCACGCCGGAGCTCGTCGCCTTCGTGCACACCGAGGTCGACCCGGCCTTCGAGGGACGCGGGGTGGGATCGGCGCTGGCCCGCGAGGGCATCGCGTCGGCGCAGGCCGACGGGCTGCGGGTACTCGCGATCTGCCCGTTCGTCGCTGCCTGGCTGGCGCGCCATCCCGAGCTCGCCCACCTCGAGTACCGGGCGACCAGCAGGGTCACCGACTGACCGGTCGCCGGCGCCACATCCGCGGCCCCGGTGGACACCACCCGGGCCGCGTCACCGCCGGGACCGGGAACGCGACCCCGGTCCGGCCGATCCACGAGGAGACCGATGAGCAGCACGACGACGAGCTGGCCGAGCCTGCGCGTGGCGGACTGGACCACCACCCGCGAGACCCTGCACATGTGGACCCAGATCGTGGGCAAGATCCGGATGGCACACGCCCCGCTGATCAACCACTGGTGGCAGGTGACCCTGTACCCGAGCGCGCGGGGCCTGACGACGTCGGCCGTCCCGTACGGCACCGGGGCCTTCGAGATCGAGCTCGACCTGCTCGGCCACCGGCTCGAGGTCCGCAGCAGCGACGGCGGCGCGCTCGGCTTCGACCTGGCGCCGATGTCGGTGGCCGAGTTCTACGGCGCCGTCCTGGACGTGCTCGGCCGGCTCGGCATCTCCGCGCCGATCCGGCCGCACCCCAACGAGGTCGACCCGGCGATCCCGTTCGCCGAGGACCTCACCCACGCCTCCTACGACGCCGAGGCCGCCACCCTGTTCTGGCGGCAGCTGCTGCAGGTGAACCGCGTGCTCGGTGAGTTCCGGGCGCACTTCGTCGGCAAGGTCAGCCCGGTGCACTTCTTCTGGGGCAGCATGGACATGGCCTGCACCCGCTTCTCCGGGAGGCCGGCGCCGGCGCACCCGGGCGGGGTGCCCAACTGCGGCGACTGGGTCATGGTCGAGGGCTACTCGCGGGAGCTGTCCAGCTGCGGGTTCTGGCCCGGTGGCGGCGAGGAGGGCGCCTTCTACTCGTATGCGTACCCCGCGCCCGACGGCTTCGCCGAGGCCCCGGTCGGCCCCGACGGTGCCTTCTACAGCCCGGACTTCCAGCAGTTCCTGCTGCCCTACGAGGTCGCCCGCGCCGCACCCGACCCGGACCGCGCGGTCGCCGAGTTCCTCCGCACGACCTACGAGGCGGCCGCGGACCTCGGGCGCTGGGACCGCTCCGCGCTGGAGGACGACCCGCTCCGCTGGGCGTGACCGCCTAACCGGCGGTCGGGGTGATCCGGTAGAAGAACGGGCCGGTCCCGTTGCGGGCGATCGCGATCAGCAACGGGCCGGCGTCCTCGATCGCCCGGGCCGCCTCCAGGCCGCCGACGTGGATCGGGTCGAACCCCGCGTCCCGGTTGAGCCGGTCGACGAGCGTACGGATAGCGGGGTCGGCCGCCACCAGGTTGCCCGGGGGCGTGGTCTGTGTCGCCAGGCGCGGGTACTCGGACGCGAAGTTCGCGCAGAAGGACTTCGCGACGGGCCCGCCCGTCCGGGAGCGGACGAGGTGCGCGTTCGACTCGTGCTCCGGGTCGCGCGGTCCGTAGACGTTGGTGGCGTCGATCGCAGGGACGCCGGCGATCCCGGTCGTCCGGCCCAGCGCGTCGGCGACCTGGTCCCCGGGGACGGCGACGACGAGCACGTCGGCCCCGGTCGCGTCACCACCGTCGCGGCCCAGACCGGTGACGGTGTGCCCGGCGGCCGACCAGAGCGCGGCCAGGCCGCCGCCGACGGTGCCGCGTCCCAGGATCGTGATCCTCACGTCTACCCCTCTCCCACCGGGACCGTGGCGGGCCCGGTGCACCAGCCGGGCGATCGGTCGCCGCGGGGGCCTCCCGTCGCGCTGTCGCGTGCCGAGGTGCGGGACGGGCGACCCGGCGGTGACGTTACGAAGGGCGCGGTCCCCGGGGATCGGTCACGCAATCGGTCGTCCGTGCTTCCCGATGTCCTCCTCTGTACTTCCCGATGTCCTCGACACGGTCCACCATGATCCGCAGGCCGTGGCAGCGAGGTGACGGCCCCACACGAGCGACGTGACCTACGGCGCGCCCGTCCGGCAGGAGAGCATCTGACCATGGTGTCCATGGACGCGGTCCTCGACGACCTGGAGGCCGAGAGCGCGGTCGTCCGGGCGATGGTCGCCGACCTCGACGACGCCGGGATCGGCGCGCCGACCCCGGCCGAGGGCTGGAGCGTCCGCGACCAGCTCACCCATCTCGCCTACTTCGACGAGGCCGCCGCCCTCGCCGCGACGGACCCGGAGACCTTCCGGTCGCGGGCGGCCGCGCCGCGGGAGCTGGGTCCCGGCTTCCCCGACCGGGTCGCCGCGGACCACGCCGGGCTCGGGGCGGAGGAGGTCCGGGCGTGGTTCGCCGGGGCCCGCGACGCCCTCGTCGGCACGTTCCGCGGCATCGAGCCGAAGACCCGGCTGCCCTGGTACGGGCCCGACATGAGTGCCCTGTCCTCGGTCACCGCCCGGCTGATGGAGACCTGGGCGCACGGCCAGGACGTCGCCGACGCGCTCGGGGTGCTCCGGGAGCCGACGGACCGGCTGCGCCACGTCGCCCACCTCGGCGTGCAGACCTTCGGCTTCACCTTCCGCAACAACGGCCGCGAGGTCCCGCAGGTGCCCGTGCGGGTCGAGCTGCTCGCCCCCTCCGGCGCCTCGTGGACCTGGGGCCCGGAGGACGCCGCGGACCGGGTCACCGGTTCCGCGCTCGGCTTCTGCCTGGTCGCCACCCAGCGCCGGCACGTCGAGGACACCGACGTGACCACGACCGGTCCGGTGGCCGCGGAGTGGGTCGCGATCGCCCAGACCTTCGCCGACACGCCCGGCCCCGGCCGCGCCCCCGGCGCCGTCGCGGCCGCCTTCCCGGCGCCGACCCGGACGCCCACGGGAGGACCCGCGTGACCCGAGCGCCGGGGCGCAACGGGCGCGGCGGCCGCGCTCCGCCGGGGGACATCGCGCGCGGACGGGCGCCGCGGGTGTGGGGAACGCCGCTCGCCGGAACCGGGAGCGGCCCGCGGACGACTGTCGGAACGTGCACACCCCACCGCTCGGCCCGGCCCGCCCGTCGGTCGTCGCCACCGTCGTCGCACTCGTCGTCGCGGCCATGCTGCTCGTCGCCGGATGCTCCGCCGCACCGCAGGCGGCCGGTCCGCAGGGAGCGGACGCCGCGTTCCCGCTGACGCTGGACCACGCCTTCGGGACGACGACGATCCCGGCCCGTCCGCAGCGGGTCGTCGCGCTGGGGTCGGCCGACGTCGCGGTCGCCAGGGCGCTCGGGGCGGACGTCGTCGGTGGCCTGCGCAACGCCGGGGAGTCGCAGCCGCAGGCGCCCTACCTCGCGCCGTTCCCGGACGGGGTGCTGACGATCAGTGAGCTGGAGCCGCTGCCGCTGGAGCGGATCGCGGCGTACCGCCCGGACGTCATCCTGGCCGTGTCGTCCTACCTGGTGACCGACCGCGACGCCTACGAGCGCCTGAGCGCGATCGCCCCGACCGTCGTCTACCGCGACGTGCTGTTCGGCGCCCCGATGGAGGACGACGCCCGGCGGATCGGCGCGGCCCTCGGGGCACCGGAGCGGGCCGAGGAGCTGGTGGCGCGGGCCGACGGCGCCGTCGGCGCGTTGCGGGCCCAGCTGCCCGGTCTCGCCGGCCGGTCGGTGCTGGTCGGACAGGCACGGGGCGACGTCATCCCGGTCATCGTCGACCCCGCGAACCAGTCCACCGCGCTGACCCGCGCGCTCGGGCTGGGCCTGCCGCCGACCTTCGCCACCGACCCGCCCGCCGGTGACGAGGTCGCCCCCGGCACGGTCGCGCTGTCCTACGAGGAGGCGGGTCGCCTGGCCGAGGCCGACCTGGTCGTCATGAGCTTCCCGACCCCGGCCGACCGACGGCGGTTCGAGGGCAACCCGGTGGTCGCGCGGGCGCTGGCCCGCACGACCTACGTCCCGATCGGCCTCGACGAGGCGATCGCGCTGCAGGCACCGAACGTGGTGTCCACCGGCTGGCTCCTCGACCGGCTGCGCCCGGCGCTGGAGCGGGTGGCCGCCGCGCCCGCTACCGGCCGCTGAGGAACGCGACCGTCGCCCGGTTCACCTCGGCGGGCCGCTCGAGGTAGCCGTAGTGCCCGGCGTCGGCGATCTCGACGTACCGGGCACCGGGCACGGCGTCGGCGACCTCGCGGCTCAGGTGCCGCGGGATCGCGGCGTCGTCGGCGAAGGCGAGCACCAGCAGCGGCACGGCGAGCGCCCGGTAGGCCTCGGTCCGGTCCCCCAGGTCCATCGACACCTGCAGCTGGGCCCGGTGCCCCTTCGACACCCCCGCCCCGGCGAACGCCAGGACGTCGAGCCAGTCCTGGGCCTCCCGGTCGGCACGCACGGTCGACGGCGACAGGTACTGCAACGCGGACACCGCGGCGTGGTAGTCCTCGGGCAGCTCGACCCCGGCGTCGGCGAGTGCGATCTCGCCCGCGGTGATCGCCCGCTGCACGGGGCCGAGCCGGGCGTGCGCGGCCATCGCGACGACCCGGGTGACCAGGTCCGGCCGGGCCAGCGCCGCCTCGATCACGACGCGGGAGCCGAGCGAGGTGCCGGCGAGCGCCGCCGGGCCCGCGTCGAGGTGGGTGACCAGGGCGAGCACGTCGGCGGCCATGTCGTCGACGGTGAACCCGTGCGCGCACTCGTCGGTCGGCGGGATGCCCCGGTTGTCGAGGGTCACGACGCGGTGGCCGGCCTCGCGGAGTGCGGGCACCTGGTGGGTCTGCCAGACCCGTCCCGGGCTGCCGGTGCCCATCACCAGGACGACGGGCGGGCCGTCGCCTCCGTGGTCGGTCCAGGAGAGCCGGATGCCGTTGAGGGTCGTGACCGTCATCCGCGCACCTCGCTCTCGGCGGCGAGCAGCGCACCCAGTGCCCGCTTGTCGATCTTACCGACGGCGGTGAGCGGCAGGTCGTCCCGGACGACGACCCGGTCCGGGGACATGAAGCGGGCCAGCCCGCGCTCGGTCAGGAAGGTGCGCAGGTGACGCCGCTTCGGCGGGGTCGCGCCGGGCGCCGGGACGATCACCGCGCACACCGCCTCGCCCAGGTCGTCGTCCGGGATCCCGATGACGGCCGCGCCGGCGATGTCCGGGTGCGCCAGCAGGTGCTCCTCCAGCTCGGTGGCCGCGACGTTCTCGCCGCCGCGGTTCACAACGTCCTTGATCCGGCCCTCGACCACGAGGTGCCCGGTCGGAAGGCGGCGCACCAGGTCGCCGGTGCGGTAGTAGCCGTCCGGGGTGAACGACGTCGCGTCGTGCTCGCGGGCCCGGTAGTAGCCCCGCAGCGTGTACGGGCCACGGGTCCACAGCTCCCCCGCCGTCCCCTCCGCGACGTCGGTGCCGTCGCGGTCGACGACCCGGACCTCGTCGGCCGGGCTGAGCGGGCGCCCCTGGCTGACCGCGACGAGGTCGTCGGGGTCGTCGAGCCGGGTGTAGTTCAGCAGCCCCTCGGCCATCCCGAAGACCTGCTGCACGGCGGCGCCGAGCTCGGGACGGACCCGGCGGGCGAGCGTCGCGTCGCACTTGGCCCCACCGACCTGGACCAGGCGCAGGGTCGACAGGTCCCAGGACCCGCGGCCGTCGCCGGCGAGGTCGGCCCAGAGCCGCAGCAGCGGCGGCACCATCGCGGTGACCGTGACGCCCTCGGCCGCGACCAGCCCGAGGGTGACGTCGGGGCTCGGGACCGGCGCGAGGACGACCGTGGCCCCGACCCCGAGGGCGCCGAGCAGGCCCGGGCAGGCCAGCGGGAAGTTGTGCGCCAGCGGCAGGCAGGCGAGGTAGACGTCGTCGGCGGTCAGCGCGCAGACCTCGGCGCTGGCCCGGGCGTTGTAGGCGTAGTCGCGGTGGGTGCGCGGGATCAGCTTCGGCTTGCCCGTGGTGCCGCCGGAGACGAGCAGGACCGCGACCTGTCCGGGGTCGGGCCGCGGGAGCGGCTCGGCGGTGCCGGCGGGCAGGTCGGCGATCGCGGTCGTCCCCGGCAGCGGCTCGCCGTCGACGAGGAGGTGCCGCAACGAGGGGACCGCCTTCGCCACCTGCAGTGCGAGCTCGCGGTGGTCGAAGCCCTCGACGACGTCGGGTCCGACGTAGGCGACGGCCCCGGAGAGCGCGGCGAGGTGCTCGATCTCGGCCTGCCGGTGCGCGGGCAGGGTCAGCACCGGCACCGCCCCGGCCCGCAGCAGCCCGAACAGGGTCACCGGGAACTCGGCGGTGTTGGGCAGGTGGACCACGACGCGGTCGCCCTCGGCGATGCCGAGTGCCCGCAGCGAGCGGGCGCGGGCGTCCGCGGCCCGGTCCAGCTCGGCGTAGGTCCGCCGGCTGGGCCCCGCGACGACGGCGACGGCGTCGCCGTACCGCCCGGCCCACTGTCCCAGCAGGTCACCGAGGGTGTCCTCGCCCCAGTAGCCCTCCCGCCGGTAGCGCTCCACGTCCGCGTCGGGCCAGCCGAGCGCCCCGTCGATGAGCACGGTCACGTCGTCTCCTCTCCGACCAGGAACCGGCTGACGCTGCGCAGCTTCTCCCGGGTCTCCTCCAGCTCCCGTTCCGGGGTGGACGCGCCGACGATGCCGGCCCCGGCGCGGAGCCAGGTCCGGCCCTGCGCGCGGTAGATGGCGCGCAGCACGAGCGCGGCGTCGAGCGCACCGGTGTGGTCGACGGTCAGCACCGCGCCGCTGTAGAGGCCGCGTGCTCCCTCGTGGCGGCTGATCGCCTCGCACGCCGGGGCCTTCGGCAGCCCGGACGCGGTGACCGCGGGGAACAGCCGTCCCAGCGCGTCCCAGGCGGTGGCGCCGGGCCGGAGCCTGCCGCGGACGCGGGACGCGAGGTGCTGCACGCTGCCGCGCTCGACCACCCGCATGAACTCCTCCACGACGACGGCGTCCGGGTCGCTCACCTCGCACACCTCGTCCTGGGCGACCTGGACCGACACCGCGTGCTCGTAGATCTCCTTGGGGTCGCGCCGCAGCTCGTCGGACAGCTCGGCGTCGCGTTCCGGCTCGCCGGACCGGGCCCGGGTGCCGGCCAGCGGCTGGGTGGAGAAGGTCCCGTCCGCGGCGACCTCGACGACGGTCTCCGGGCTGAACCCGGCCGCCTCCAGCCCACCGAGGCGCAGCAGGAACGAGCGGGCCGGGGTGTTGTGCGCCCGGCCGTGCCGGTAGGTGGCGGGCAGGTCGACCGGCTCGGTGACCGGGACGGTGCGGGACAGGATGACCTTGCGGAAGCGGTCCTCACCGATCTCGGCGACGGCGGCGGCCACCGAGCCGCGGTAGGCCTCGGCGCGGGCGGACTCGTCGACGGTCACCGCCGGCCCGGTGCGGGGTGCTGCGTTCCCGGCACCGAGGATCGCGTCGCGCCAGGCCCGTGCGACGGCGTCGTCGGCGGTGTCGACGTCCACGCCGCCGGGGTGCAGGTGCGCGGTGTGGCGGGGAAGCAGCAGGTGCAGCAGGGTGCCGGTGTCCGCGGGCAGCTCCCCGCCGTGCAGGAGGTGGGCCAGCTCGAACGACGCCCAGCCGAACGCCTGCCACCCGGTGCCGCCGACCTCGGCGAGGGCGGCGGAGACCTGGCCGAGCGGGTCCGCGCCGAGCGGTTCGTGCCGGGTGCCGGTGGGCGCGGTGACGGTCAGGCCGTCGGGACCCAGCACGATCTCGGCGGCGGTGCCCGCGGCCAGGAACACGTCCTCGCCGCGCTCGTAGAGCACGTAGGGGTCCGAGTCGGGCACCGTGCGGGCGACGGCGGTGGCGCCGGCGATGCGGTCGGTGGCGGTGCGGTCGGTCGTGCTGCGGTCGGTCGTGCTGCGGGTCCGCTCGGTGGGGGCCGGCTGGGTGCGCGGCGGGCCGGCCGCCTCGGTGGTCGTGGACATGGTCGGTTCTCCTTCGGGCCGGCGCTCGTGCCACCGGGGTGGGGGTCGTCGTGGGGTGCCGAGGCGTGGTGGGCCGGGCGTCGACGGGCAGGTGGGACGGCGGGCTCAGCGGCCCCAGGCCGTCGCGGCGTCGGGGTAGTAGTCGGCGAACATCCCCAGGTCGGTGGCCTGGTCGTAGCGGGGGTGGCCCCGCATCCCGGCGAGTGCGAGTCCCTCGGCGAGCCCGTAGTAGCCGGGTTCGCCCTCGGGCCGGCGGGCCGGTCCGGCGGTGCCGTCGACGACCGCGCCGAGGTTCTCGGTGAACGCCCGGTGCGCGGCCTCGACGAGGTCGGACAGCACGTCCTCCAGCACCGCGTCGGGGTCGATCGGGAACCGCGCCTCGGCCAGCACCGGGCCGGTGTCGATGCCGGCGTCGATCTCGTGCAGGGTCGCGGCGAAGCTGGTCTCGCCGTGCAGCACGGCGTAGGCAGCCGTCACCGGCGGGAGGCCGCGGTAGGACGGCAGCGGCCCTCCGTGCACGTTGAGCAGCCGCAGCCCCGAGGCCAGCACTTTCTCCCGGAACAGGAACGGGTTGTCGATCGACCACAGCAGGCCGTCGGTGCACCGCTCGGCGAGCTCGCCGGCGAGCGCGTCGAGGTCGGCGCCGCTGCGGACCTCGCGGGCGGCGCCTGGGTCGAACCCCGGCGGTGGGGTGGTGCGGGGCCCGTGGCAGACGAGGTCGACGGGGTGGCCGTCGGCCCGGGCGTGCCGCACGGCGCGCCACAGCAGGGCGCCGTCGCCGACGAAGATCATCGTTCCTCCTCGATGGATGCGCGGGTGACCCGGCGCAGCGGTCCGAGCAGCAGTCCGGTCGCGGCGGCGACCAGACCGGTGACGGTGTTGTAGAACCAGAGCGCGTCGCCGTCGCCGACGAGGCCGCCGACGAACCCGGCGACGACGGCGCCGATTGCGGCGCCGGTCATGGCCTGGGCGGCGAACAGGCTGTTCACCCGGCCCAGCAGGGCGTCGGGGGTGCGGAGCTGCAGCAGCGTGTAGCGCAGCACCTCCTCGATCGCGTTCGTCGCGCCGGCGGCGACCAGGGCGGCGAGGACCAGCGCAACGGTCGGTGCGGCGCCGGCCAGCGCGTAGCAGGCATAGCAGAGGACCATCAGGGCCAGCAGGAGCCGGCCGGGACGCGGGCTGCGCCGGACCCAGCCGCTGCCCAGCGAGCCGAGCACCACCCCGGCCGCGAGTGCCGAATACATGAGGCCGACGACGGTGGACGAGCCGCCGAAGCGGGCCTCGACGAAGGCCGGGACCAGCACGAACGAGCCTCCGCCGACCATCCCGACGAGGCCGGCGACCATCACGCCGAACACCACCGGCTCGCGGACCGCGAACCGGGCACCGGAGCGCAGGGCGGCCAGCGGGCTCTCCACCGGTTCCTGCGGAGCGCCGTCCCCGCCGCCCGCGCCGGGCTGGTCGCCGTCGGGACCGTCGCCGTCCGGACCGGCCGAGGCGGCCGCGGTCGTCCGTCCCCGGCCCGGTGGCGGCGCGACCATGAGCAGCGCCCACGTCACGGCGGCGGCGAGTGCGCCGGCCGTGTAGTTCCAGGCGGCGGAGGCGACCGCGAACACGATGCCGCCGACGGCCGG
Organism: Pseudonocardia sp. Ae717_Ps2; assembly: GCF_001932475.1. Classification (NCBI taxonomy): domain Bacteria; kingdom Bacillati; phylum Actinomycetota; class Actinomycetes; order Pseudonocardiales; family Pseudonocardiaceae; genus Pseudonocardia; species Pseudonocardia sp. Ae717_Ps2. Next base: position 2,469,352 of record NZ_MCIS01000001.1, on the reverse strand, counting down.
GGCGACCACCGCGCCGAGGCGCAGCGACACGGTGTTCAACGCCCCGACCGCGTGCAGCTTGGCCCGGTCCACGATGGACGGGGTCACGGCGAGCATCGCGGTGATGCAGGTGGCGCCGGACAGCCCGTTCGCGGCGACCAGTGCGGCGGTCAACGGGGTCGACCCGATCCAGGCGGCGTTCACCGCGAGCCCGGCGAACGTCGTCCCGCTGATCAGCCAGGTGACGCGCACCAGGAGCCAGCGGTCGACCCGGTCGGCGAGGACCCCACCGCCGAGGTACCCGACGACGAACGCCACCGACTCGATCGCGGTCACCATCCCGACGACCGGGGTGGAGCCGGTGCGGCCGTAGACCTCCAGCGGCACGGTGACCGCGACGATCCCGACCCCGAACAGCAGGATGGTCCGGGCGACGAACAGGTTGCGGAACGTCCGGTCCTCGCGCAGCGGGCTGACGTCGACCAGCAGGGACGCCATCAGCCACGCACCGACCAGGTCATGAGGACCTCGGCCCAGCGCTGCGCGACCCGGTCGACCGTGCCGGCGTCGAGGACGCCGGTGGGGTGGCCGAAGGTCGTCTCCAGGACGGGGCCGTCGATGGTGTCGCGCAGCAGCACGTCGACGACGAGCGAGTGCCCGACCCGCACGCCGGGCGCGGGTCCGACCCGTACCGCGGTCTGCTCGGGGGCGAGCTCCCAGCCGCCGCTCGCGGTCCCGGCGGGCCGGGTGGTGCGACCGAGCCAGTTGAGCGCGACCTCCGCTCCCGGGCCGGTGACCCGGGGCGTGCCGTCGGCCGGGTACCGCAGCAGGCCCCAGCCCAGGCCGCGCCCGGGCGGTGCGGCGACGGCGTCGCGGGCCCTGGCGATCGCGGGGGCCGCGTCGGGTACCTCCGGACCGGGGGTGCCGCGCACCGGGACCGGGGCGAGCACGGTGAGGCAGCCCACCGTCCGGGCGAGGTCGATGTCGTCCCCGAGTTCCTCGGCGCGGCCGTGGTGTTCGAGGTCGACCAGCAGCGGGCCGTCCGGCGCGGTGACGGTGAGCGCCTCCCCGAGAACGGCGAGCAGCACCGCCTCGGCGCCGGCGCCGTGCCTCCCGGCGAGCGTGGTGACGACGTCCGGGCCGGTCACGACGGTCTGCCGGAGGTCGGCGTGGGTGTCCCGGTGGTCGCGGGGCCGCAGCGCCGGCAGCGGGGCCGACGAGGAGAGGGTCTCGGTCCAGAAGCCGGTCTCCGCGGTGACCTGTGGTCCGGCGCCGTGGGCGTGGAGCCGCGCGGCGAACGCGGCGAAGCCGGTGGCCTCCGGGGCCGGTTCGGTCCCGGTGCCGTGGGTCGCGATGTCCTCGGCGAGCACCCGCCAGGACGTGCCGTCCACGGCGAGGTGGTGCGCCACGACCGCGAGCCGTCCCGGCTCGGTGCCGCGGTCGAACCAGAGCAGCCGCAGCATCCCGCCGGGTCCCGCGTCGAGCTCGTCGCGGGCGGCGACGGTCGCCTCGGTGACGGCGCGGGTGAGTGCGTCGGCCCCGGCGGCCGGGTCGACGGGAACCCGCCGGACCAGCGCAGCCGGGTCGGCGTCGTGGCGCGGGAGGATCTGCAGGCCCGTCCAGCGCCCGTCCGCGTCGGTCTCCAGGGCCGAGTGCAGGACCGGGTGCCGGGTGACCAGGGCGTCGGCCAGCGCGGTGAGGTCGTCGGCGTCGAACCCGGCGGGGGTGGTGACCAGCACCGCCTGTGCCCGGCCGGCGACCGGGCCGCCCACGGATCCCAGCCAGGACAGGACCGGAGTGAGCGGCGCGGTGCCGGGCTCGTCGGCGGCCGGGGTGGCCGATGCCCCGGCACCGACCGTGCCGGCGGTACCGGCTGTGTCACCGCCCTCGCCCTCGCCGGCGTCGAGCGCCGCCGCGACCGCGGCGACCGTCCCGGCGACGAGCAGGTCCCGGACGCGCAGCTCGATGCCCTCGCGCCGGGCGGTGGCGGCGATGTCGATGGCGCCGAGGCTGTCGCCGCCGAGGCCGAAGAAGTCGTCGTCGATGCCGACCGTGTCCAGTCCGAGGACGGCGGCGACGATCGCGCACAGCCGCTGTTCGAGCGGGGTGCGGGGGGCGCGGGAGGCGCGGTGCGCGATCGGTTCGGGCTCGGGCAGCGCACCGGTGTCGAGCTTGCCGTTGACCGTCAGCGGCAGCGTGTCGACCACCGCCCACAGGGTGGGCACCATGTAGTCGGGCAGCACGCGGGCCACCGCGTCGCGGACCGTCTCCGGGTCGGGGTCGCCGACCAGGTAGGCCGCGAGCCGCTTCGTCGTCCCGGTCGTGCGGATGACGACGGCGGCCTGGTCGACCCCCTCCACCGCGCCCAGCGCGGTCTCGACCTCCGCCGGTTCCACCCGGTAGCCGCGGATCTTCACCTGGTCGTCGCTGCGGCCGAGGAAGTCGAGGTTCCCGTCGCCGCGGCGCCGCACCAGGTCACCGGTCCGGTACATCCGGCCACCCGGGGTCCACGGGTCGGCGACGAACCGCTCCGCCGTCGAGTCCGGCCGGTCCAGGTAGCCGCGGGCCAGTCCGGTCCCGGCGATGTAGAGCTCACCGACGACGCCGTCGGGCACCGGCCGCAGCCAGCCGTCGAGGACGTAGGCGGTGGTGTTGGTGATGGGGGTGCCGACGGTGGACGTCGGGCTGTCGGTGGTGCCCGCGCCGAGAGTGTTGATCGTGTACTCGGTCGGACCGTACAGGTTGTAGCCCCACGTCCCGTCGGTGTCGCGCAGCCGCGACCACACCGACTCCGGCACCGCCTCACCACCGAGCAGCACCAACGGCGGCACGTGCGGGCCGTCCAACAAGCCCGCGGCGAACAGGTGATGGGCGTAGGTCGGGGTCACGTTCACCACGTCCACCCGATGCTCACCGCAGTACTCCACGAGCCGCTCCGCATCACGACGCAGCTCCTCGTCGCACACATGCACCTCATGCCCCTCCACCAGCCAGAGCAGCTCCTCCCACGACATGTCGAACGCGAACGACACCGTGTGCGCAATCCGCAACACCCGACCACCCGCAGCCTCGATCGTCGGAGCGAAAATCTCCCGACGGTGGTTGACCTGCATGTTCGTCAACCCACGGAACGGAGTCACCACACCCTTCGGCTTCCCCGTCGACCCCGACGTGAAGATCACATACGCGGGATGGTCCAGCCGACCCGGAGTGCCGGGCGCGAACGACCCCAGCTCCTCATCGGTCAGCGGCGTGTCCGGGACACCGTCGAACAGACCCGGCTCGTCCAGACGCACCTGCTCCACCGCGCCGTCGAACCGTGCGGCCACACCCGCGACCGTCACCAGCAGCGTCGCCCCCGAGGCGACGAGCACCTCGGCCAGCCGCTCGTCGGGATGGTCCAGCTCCAGCGGCACGTACGCCGCACCGGCCCGCAGGACCGCGAACAACGCCACCACGTTGTCCACCGAGCGCGGCAGCCCGAGCGCCACGACCGTCTCCGGGCCGGCCCCGCGGGAGCGCAGGACGCGGGCGAGCCGGGTGACGCGGGCGTCGAACTCGGCGAAGGTGACGTGCTCGTCGCCGGAGACCAGTGCGGTCCGGTCCGGGCAGGTCGCGGCGCGCTCGGCGAGCAGCTCCGCGATGGTGGCGTCCGGGACCGGGGCGACCGCGGACGCCGCACGCGCGACGGCGTCGGCGTGGTCGGCCGGGGCGAGGACGTCGATCGACCCGACCGGACGTGCCGGGTCGTCGGCGAAGGCCCGCAGTACCGCGACCATGCGGTCGGCGGCGCGCTCCATCGTGGACCGGTCGAACAGGTCGGTGGAGTACTCGACGACGCCGGAGAGCAGGTCGGGGGTGTCGGTGAAGTTGAACGACGCGTCGAACTTCGCCGTGCCCGTGCGGACGACGTCGGCGCTCGCGTCCACGCCGTCGAGGCGGGGGGTCAGGGCGTTCGCGTCGCCGCCCAGGCACACCACCATCACCTGGAACAGCGGGCTGCGCCCGGGCGCCCGGTCCGGGGCCACGGCGGCCACGACGTCGGAGAAGGGCACGTCGGCCCGGTCGTAGGCGTCGAGGTCGGCGCCCCGGACCGCGCGCAGCAGGTCGGCCACCGTGTGGTCGGGCGCCACGTCGGTCCGCAGGGCGAGGGTGTTGAGGAAGTAGCCCACCGCGTCGTCGAGCGCCGGGTCGAAGCGGGTCGAGATCGGGGTGCCGACGACCACGTCGGGCGAGCCGGTGTGCCGGGACAGCAGCACGGCGAGCGCGGCGTGCAGCAGCATGAACACGGTGACGTCGTGCGAGCGGGCCAGCCGGTGCAGCTCGGCGGTCAGCTCCGGGCCCACCTCGACCGGTACGGCATCGCCTGCCCCGGTGGGGGCGGCGGGACGCTGCCGGTCGACCGGCAGCGTGGTCTCGACCGGGGCGCCGGTCAGTGTGGTCCGCCAGAAGTCCAGCTGCGCCGTGGCCGAGGTGTCCGACCCGTCGGCGAGGCAGTCGCGCTGCCAGGCGGCGAAGTCGGCGTAGCGGACGGTCGGCGCGGGCAGCGACGACGGCGCGTCCGGGCCGGAGCGCAGCCGTGCCCGGTAGGCGGTCTGGAGGTCCTCGATGAGGGGGCGCCATGACCACTCGTCGACGGCGATGTGGTGCAGCACCGCGACCAGGACGTGCTCGTCGGGGCCCAGCTCGAACAGGGTGACCCGGGTCGGTGCTTCACGGGCGAGGTCGAACGGGGCGCGCACCGCGGTCTCGATCCGGCTGTCGAGGTCCGCCGCGTCGATCCGCTCGGTGGTGACGACCGGTCCGACGGCGCCCGGCTCGAGCACCCGGGCCGTGGTCGCGCCGTCGGGGTAGATCGTGCGCAGCACCTCGTGCCGACCGAGGACGTCGAGCCAGGCGGCGCGCAGCGCGTCGGTGTCGAGCGGGCCGTGCAGGCGCAGGACGCCCGGCACGTTGTAGACCGCGCTGGGTCCGCCGACCCGCGACAGCGCGAGCATCTGCCGCTGCCCGGCGGAGATCTCCCGTTCTCCTCCGTCGTGGTGCACGGGCTGCAGGGCCGGGCGGGCCGTGGCGGTCCGGCTGCCGTAGGGGGCGAGCCGGGTGACGGTGCGGGCCTCGAACACGTGGCGGGGGCGGATCCGGATGCCGGCCTTGCGGGCCCGGTTCGCCAGGGCCAGCGCCGAGATGCTGTCGCCGCCGAGGTCGAAGAAGTCGTCGTCGGGGCCGACGCCGTCGACGCCGACGACCTCCGCGACGATCGAGCAGAGGGTCTCCTCCAGTGGTGTGCGCGGTGCGCGTCCCCCGCTGCGGCGCAGGGCGGCGGGCTCGGGGAGGGCGGCGACGTCGAGCTTGCCGTTGACGGTGAGCGGGAGCGCGTCGACCACCGCCCACAGCGTGGGCACCATGTAGTCGGGCAGCACGCGGGCCACCGCGTCGCGGACGGTGGCCGGGTCGGGGTCGCCGACGAGGTAGGCCGCGAGCTGGCGCTGGCCGGGTACCTCCGGGTGCGGGCGGGCGACGACGGCGGCCTGGGAGACCCCGTCGGCGGCGGCCAGCGCGGTCTCGATCTCGGCCGGTTCCACCCGGTAGCCGCGGATCTTGAGCTGGTCGTCGCTGCGCCCCAGGAAGTCCAGGTTCCCGTCGCCGCGACGCCGGACCAGGTCACCGGTCCGGTACATCCGGCCGCCCGGGATCCGGAGGTCGGCCACGAACCGCTCGGCGGTCAGGGCGGGACGGTCCAGGTAGCCGCGGGCGAGCCCTGCTCCGGCGATGTAGAGCTCGCCGACCACGCCGTCGGGCACGGGGCGCAGCCAGCCGTCGAGGACGTGGGCCGCGGTGTTGGTGATGGCGGTGCCGACCGTGGAGGTGGCGCTGTCGGTGGTGCCCGCGCCGAGGGTGTTGATCGTGTACTCGGTCGGACCGTACAGGTTGTAGCCCCACGTCCCGTCGGTGTCGCGCAGCCGCGACCACACCGACTCCGGCACCGCCTCACCACCGAGCAGCACCAACGGCGGCACGTGCGGGCCGTCCAACAGACCCGCGGCGAACAGGTGATGGGCGTAGGTCGGGGTCACGTTCACCACGTCCACCCGATGCTCACCGCAGTACTCCACGAGCCGCTCCGCATCACGACGCAGCTCCTCGTCGCACACATGCACCTCATGCCCCTCCACCAGCCAGAGCAGCTCCTCCCACGACATGTCGAACGCGAACGACACCGTGTGCGCAATCCGCAACACCCGACCACCCGCAGCCTCGATCGTCGGAGCGAAAATCTCGCGGCGATGGTTGACCTGCATGTTCGTCAACCCACGGAACGGAGTCACCACACCCTTCGGCTTCCCCGTCGACCCCGACGTGAAGATCACATAGGCGGGGTGGTCGAGCCGGCCCGGGGTACCGGGCGCGAAAGCACCCAGCTCCTCGACCGACAACGGAGTGTCCGGGACACCGTCGAACAGACCCGGCTCGTCCAGACACACCTGCGGCACGGACGGATCGAAACGGGCGGCGACGGTGGAATCGGTCACCAACAACGCCGCCCCCGACGCGGTAAGAATCTCCGCGAGCCGCTCGTCGGGATGGTCCAACTCCAACGGCACATAGGCCGCGCCGGCACGCAGCACCGCGAACAACGCGACGACGTTGGCCGTCGACCGCGGCAGACCCAGCGCCACGACGGTCTCGGGGCCGGCACCGCGGGCCCGCAGGACCCGCGCGGTGCGGGTGACCCGGGCGTCGAGCTCGGCGAAGGTCAGCCGGGACTCCCCCGCCACCAGGGCGGTGCGTTCCGGGCAGGTCGCGGCCCGCTCGGCGAGCAGCTCGGCGATGGTGGCGTCCGGGACCGGGGTGGCGGTCGCACCGGTGTCCACGGCGACGCCGAGGTCAACCGCGGCGAGCGGGGCGTCCGGCGCGGCGGTGAGGGCGTCGAGCACCGCGACGAAGCGGTCCATCAGCGACCGTGCGGTATCGGTGTCGACCGCCTCCGGACGGTGGTCGACGGTCAGCTCCATGTCGTCGAACGGGTTGACCGCGAACGACAGCGGGAAGTGGGAGTCGTCGAGGGTCTCGACGTCGGCCATCCCGTGCCGCTGCGCGGCCTCGGCGAACGCGTCCCAGGCGTTGCGCAGGGTGAACAGGGTGTCGAACAGCCGCGGACGGCCGGTGGCCTGCTGGATCTGCCCCAGCCCGAGGTACTCGTGCGCGACGAGGTCGGCGCGCTCGTCGGCGAGGCGGCGCAGCACGTCGGCGCCGGTGTCGGTGGGGGCGAGCCGGACCCGGACGGGGACGGTGTTGAGGAAGAGCCCGACGGAGTGCTCCACCCCGGCGATCTCGTCCGGTGCGACGGCCATCGGCGTGCCGAGCACGACGTCGTCGCCGCCGGTGGCATGGCCGAGCACGACGCCGAGCGCCGCGATCAGGACGGTGTTGACGGTGACCCCGTGCCCGGCGGCGACGGCCCGGACCCGGTCGGACAGCGGGACCCCGAGCCGGGTCCCGATCCGGGCCGAGGGTTCGGTGAAGGACCGCTGCTCCTCGCCCGCGACCAGGGTCGGGGCGGCGAGGTCGGCGTAGGCCCGCTCCCACACCTCGCGCGAGGTCTTCTCGTCCTGGTCGGCGGTCCAGCGCAGGTACGTGTCGTAGCCGGGCGCCGCCGGGGGCTCGCCACCGTCGTGCAGGGTGAGCAGGCGGTCGACGACGCGCATGGCCGACGCGCCGTCGAACAGCTGGAAGTGGTTGGTGAGCACCAGCCGGTCCCGGCCGTCGGGCAGGTGCACGAGGAGCAGGCGAAACAGCGGCGGCGCGTCGAGCGGGATGGGTCGCCCCCGCTCCTGCTCGGCGGCCTCGCGGGCACCGTCCACGGACGCCACGGACAGCTCCGGCACCGGCAGGTCGGGGAGGTGGTCCCGGACGACCTGGACCGGGCGGCCGCGGTCGTCGGTGGTGAACCCCACCCGCAGCAGCGGCGTGGCCGCGACCAGCCGGGCCAGCGCGTCCCGGAGCCGCTCGCGGTCCAGGGTGCGGTTCAGGGTGAACACGGTCTGCAGGATGTAGACGCCGCTGCCGGCCGTGTCACCGCCGGTGCCCTCGGCGGCGTCGTAGACGGACTGGAAGTAGAGGCCCTCCTGCAGCGGGGACATCGGCCAGACGTCGGTGGCGGTGCCGCCGACCCGCTCGCCGAGCGCGGCGACGTCGGCCGGGCCGAGCCCGAGCAGGTCGCGCAGCAGCCGGGTGTCGGTGCGGACCGTCTGCGGTGCCGTGCCCGCGACGCGGGCCATCCCGGCCGGGGTCCGGTGGGCGAACACGTGCGAGGTGCGGACGTCGAGTCCGGCCTCGCGCGCGGCCCGCACGACCCGGGTGGCGAGGATGCTGTCGCCGCCGAGGGTGAAGAAGTCGTCGTCCGGGCCGACCCGGGCAGCGCCGAGGACCTTCGCGAACGCGGCGCACAGGGTCCGCTCGACGTCGTCGGCGGGCTCGCGGTCCGCGGTGACGGGGCCCCCGCCGAAGTCGGGCTCCGGCAGGGCGCGGCGGTCGAGCTTGCCGTTGACGGTCAACGGCAGCCGCTCCAGCACGACGATCGCGGCCGGGACCATGTACCCGGGCAGGACGGCGCCCAGGGCGGTGCGCACGGCGGCGGGGTCGGCCGTGGTGCCGGGGGTCGGCACGACGTAGCCGACGAGCCGCCGGTCGGCGGCGTCGGTGCCGGTGTGCACCCGGGTGACCGCCTGCGCGATCCCCGGCAGCGTGAGCAGGCCGGCGTCGACCTCCCCCAGCTCGACCCGGTACCCGCGGATCTTCACCTGTTCGTCGGCGCGGCCGGCGAACTCCAGCTCCCCGGCCCGGTCGAACCGGGCGAGGTCACCGGACCGGTAGAGCCGGGTGCCGGGTGGGCCGTCGGGGTCGGCCACGAACCGGACGGCGGTGAGGTCGGGGCGGTCGGCGTAGCCCTGGGCCAGCTGGGCTCCGGCGACGTGGATCTCTCCGACGACGCCCTGCGGGACCGGTCGCAGCCGCCGGTCCAGCAGCCGTACCTCCAGCCCGGCCAGTGGGCCACCGACCGGGCTGACCGGCCGGTCGAGGTCGGCGGGGCCGATCTCACGGTAGGTGGTGTGCACCGTGGTCTCGGTGATGCCGTAGAGGTTGGCCAGCACCGGGGCGCCGGGGGCGTGCCGGGCGCACCAGTCCCGCAGCAGCCGCGGCTCCAGTGCCTCCCCGGCGAACACCACGTAGCGCAGGGTCTCGGCCGCCGCGCCGCCGGTGGGCTCGGCGAGGGCCAGGGGGCCGAACGCCGAGGGCGTCTGGCTGAGCACGCTGACCCGCTCGGCCGCGATCAGTGCCCAGAGGCGCTCCGGGTCACGTGCGGTGTCGCCGTCGACGACCACGACCGTCGCGCCGGTCGCGACCGCGCCCCACAGCTCGAACACCGACACGTCGAAGGCGATCGAGTGGACCAGGGAGAACACGTCGTCGGCGGTGACGTCCATGGTGCCGCCGGGTGCCACGGTCGCCGCCAGCAGCGACAGCACCGCACGGTGCGGGACCTCGACGCCCTTGGGCCGGCCGGTGGACCCGGAGGTGTAGACGATGTACGCCGGCTGCGCTGCGGGGACGGCGACGGGCTCGGGCAGCGGTGCGACGTCCGCCGGGAGCGCGTCGACTGCGACCACGCGCGGGCCGAGACCGGTCACGCTCTGCGGGGTCGTGGCGACGGCCAGCAGGCTGTGCGGCCGGGCGTCGCCGACGATGAGCGCGAGGCGACCGGCCGGGGAGTCGACGTCCAGCGGGACCGCGGTGGCCCCGGCGAGGGCGACGGCGAGCACCGCGACGACCATGTCGGCGCCGCGCGGGACGCCGACGGCCACCCGGTCCCCCGGGCGGACCCCGTCGGCGACGAGCACGGCGGCCAGCCGCCCGGCGCGGTCGCCGAGCTCGCCCCAGGTCAGCCGCTCCGCCCCGGCGACCAGCGCGGGGCCCTCGGGCCGGGCCGCGACGGTCGCGGCGAACAGTGCCGCGAGGGTGGCGGGGAGGGTCCCGGGGAGCCGATCGGTGCCGGTCGGCGCCGGAGCGGGTGCCGGGGCCGGCGGGTCGAGCCGCAGCTGGGAGAGCCGGGTGCCGGGCGCCGAGGCGACCAGGTCCAGCAGACGCTCCAGCCGCGCGAGCACCGCCTCGATGGTCGTGGCGTCGTAGAGCTCGGTGGCGTACTCGACGATCACGCCCAGCCGCGGGTCGCCGGTCTCGGTGACGGACTCGTGGAAGGCGAAGGTCGCGTCGAACTTCGCCGAGCCGGTGCCGGTGCGCCGGGCCGTGGTGACGGCGCCGTCCAGGTCGAGCTCGCTGCGGTCGGGGTCGGTACGCAGGTAGAGCAGCTCCACCTGGAACAGGGGCGAGGCCGCGCCCCGCTCCGGGCCGATCCGGTCGACGACGCGGTCGAAGGGGACGTCGGCGTGCTCCATCGCGGCCAGGTCCGCGGTGCGGGCCCGGTCCAGGACCTCGGCCAGGGTCGGGTCACCGTGCAGGTCCAGCCGCAGCGCCAGGGTGGTCAGCGCGAACCCGACGACGTCCTCGGCCCCCGCGTGCCGCCGCGCCGAGACCGGGGTGCCGACCACGACGGCGTCCCCGGCGTCGTCGCCGGGGTCGCGGTCGGCGTCGGCGTGCGCCTCCAGCAGGACGGCCAGTGCGGCGTGCAGCAGCATGAACATGCTGGTCCCGTGCCGCTGGGCGGCGACGCCGAGCGCCGCGGCCAGCTCGGGGCCGAACTCGGAGCGGACCTCGGCGCCGTTCCCGCCGGGCGTCGCGGGCCGGGGCCGGTCGGGGGGGGGAGCGTGGTGACCGGCGGCGCGCCGGTCAGCCGGTCGGCCCAGAACTCCAGCTGGCGCCGTGCGCGGTCGGTCGGCTCCTGCGGGGTCCCGACGAGCGCGGCCTGCCAGGCGGCGACGTCGCCGAAGCGCAGCGGCGGTGCGGGCAGGGCGGGGGCGCGCCCGGCGCGGCGGGCGGCGTAGGCGGTGCCGAGGTCGGCGAGCAGGACCCGCAGGGACCACTCGTCGACGGCGATGTGGTGGCAGACGAGCCCGATGCGGTGGCGGTCGTCGGCGGTGCGGGCGATCTCGGCGCGGACCGGGGCCTCGCGCTCCAGGTCGAAGCGGTGCCCGACGAGCGCGGCGAGCGTCGCGTCGGCGCCCGCCTCGTCCGAGGCTCCGGTCCCGACGTGCACCGGCAGCTCACCGGGCGGATGGACGTCCACGGTGACCGTGCCGTCGGCGGTCTCGCCGTAGGTGGTGCGCAGCACCTCGTGACGGGCGACGACGTCGTGCAGCGCGGCACGGAACGCCTCGGGGTCGAACGGGCCGGTGACGGTCCACTCGCGGGGGACGTTGTAGGCCGCGCCGGGGCCCTGCATCCGGTACAGCGTCCACATCGGATGCTGGGCGGGGGCGAGGACCGCGGGTGCGGTGTCCGGGCGGCGGACCGGGCCGTCGGCGGCAGCCGGGTCCCGGTCGTCGGTACCGGCGGGGGCGTGGTCCGCGACCAGCGCGGCGAGTCCGGCGACGGTCGGGCGGGCGAAGACGTCCGGGACCGTGACCGGGGCGCCGAGCCGTGCCCGCACCCGGTTGGCCAGCCGCAGCGCGGACAGCGAGTGCCCGCCGAGGACGAAGAAGTCGTCGTCGACGCCGACCCCGGTGCGGTCGAGGAGCTGTTCGAACAGTGCGCACAGTGCGCGCTCGCGGTCGTCCCGGGGCGGGCGCGAGCCACCGTGGACGCGGTCGGGCACCGGCAGCGCACGCGTGTCGATCTTGCCGCCGGGGGTGCGCGGCAGCTCCGGGAGCACGACGACCGTGGCCGGCACGAACTGCGACGGCAGCCGCTGCGCGACGGCCGTGCGCAGGTCCTCCCCCACGAGCTCGGCGGTGTCGTCGGCGGGGACGACGTAGGCGACCAGGGACGGTCCGTCGCCGACCGTGCGGGCGACGACCACGGCCGCGCGCACACCCGGCTGTGCGACCAGGGCGGCCTCCACCTCGCCGGGTTCGACCCGCACGCCGCGCACGGTGACCTGGTCGTCGGCGCGGCCGAGCAGCTCGAACCGGCCGTCGGGCAGGCGCCGGGCGAGGTCACCGGTGCGGTAGAGGCGGGCGCCGGGCACGGCCGGGTCGGCGACGAACCGGGCGGCGGTCTCGGCCGGCCGGCCGGCGTAGCCGCGGGCCACCTGCTCGCCGCCGACGTACAGCTCGCCGACGACGCCGTCGGGTACCGGGGCCAGGAACCGGTCGAGCAGCGCGACGGTGCTGCCGGGCACCACCCGCCCGGCCGTGACGCGCTCGTCGCCGTCGACCTCTCCGGCGAGCACGTCGCCGGCGACCTCGGAGGATCCGTAGGAGTTCACGACGACCGAGCCGGGCGCCCACGCGCGCGCGGCCGCGACGGCGGTGGCGGTCAGCGGCTCGCCGGAGCAGATCCAGCGGCGCACCGCGACCGGGCCGGGGGTCTCGGCGAGCACGGACACCAGCGACGGGACGGCGGTGACCTGCGCGACCGGCTCGGTGCGCAGCAGCCGGGCCAGTGCCTCCGGCTCCGTCGCGGTGGCGTCGTCGGCGACCAGCACCCGCGCCCCACCGGCCAGCGCGGCGAGCAGTTCAGTGACCCCGTCGATGAAGGCGATCGAGCTCTTGGCGACCCGGACGTCACCGGGCTCGACCGGCCAGGCCCGGCCCGCCCAGTCCAGCCGCCGGGCCAGGCCGCGGTGGGTGCCGAGGACGCCCTTGGGCACGCCGGTCGATCCGGAGGTGTAGACGAGGTGGGCGGCCTGCTCGGGGCGCGGCCGGTCGAACGGCCGGTCCGGGGCCGGGCCCGTCGCCAGGTCCGCGACGCTCGCCGTGGCCGCACCGGTCGCGACGGCGGCACCGTCGGTGATCACCAGGGCGGGCGCGGAGTCGGTGAGCACGTGCCGGATCCGTGCGGCCGGGTAGCCGGGATCCACCGGTACGAGGGCCGCGCCGGCGCGCAGGACGCCGAGCACGGCGGCGACCAGGCCGGTGGTGCGGGGCAGCAGCACGGCGACCCGGTCCTCCGGCCCGATGCCGCGCGCACGCAGCGCGGCGGCGACGCGGTCGGCGGTGTCGTCGAGCTCGGCGACGGTGACCTCCACCGGAGCCTTCCCGGGGCCGGGCGCGGCGACCAGGGCCACCTCGTCGGCGCGGTCGGCGACGCCCGGGCCGAGCGCGTCGGCCGGGTTCCAGCGTGGCCCGCCGTCGGTGGCGGTGACCGACCGGTGCACCGGGCGGGTGGTGAAGATGTCGGCGAGCCGGCGGTCCGGGTCGTCCCCGGCGTCCTCGAGCAGTGCCTCGAGGTCGGCCAGCAGGGTGGACACGGCGTCCGCGGTGAGGTGCGCCGCGGCGTAGGTGGCCTCGACGTCGAAGCCGTCGTCGGTGAGGAACACCTCCAGCGCCAGCGGGTGCTGGGCGGTGCCGTTGTCGGTGCGCAGCCAGCTCGTGGTGGCACCGGGCAGCTGCGGGCCGTCCAGCTTCTGGGTGAGGAACAGCAGCTGGGCCTCGAACAGCGAACGGTCCTGTCCCGACGCCGACGGGTTCAGCTGCTCGACGAGCCGGTCGTAGGGGAAGCCCTGGTGGGCGAACCCGTCGGCCGCGACGCCCGCGACCCGGCCGGTGAGCGACCGGACGGTGTCGTCGGACCGCACCTGCGAGCGCAGTACGACCAGGTTGCCGAAGTTGCCGACGAGCTCGGTGACCCCGCCCTCCTCGCGGTTGACCACGGCGGTGCCGACGGCGACGTCGCCGGTGCCGGCGAACCGGCTCAGCACGGCGCTGTAGCAGGCGAGGACCACCGTGTACGGCGTCGTGCCCAGCTGCGCGGACAGCTCCCGGACCGCGCGGGCGGCGGCCGGGGAGAAGCGCCGGTCGACCCGTCCGCCCGTCTCGACGCCGGCCGTGGGGTCCTCGGCCGGCAGCCGGTCGAACAGCGCGGGGACCGGTTCGGCGAGCCGCTGCCGCCAGAACGCGGCGTCGGCGTCGTGGCCGCTCCCCTGCCCGGCAGCGGCCCACGCCCGCTGTTCGGCATCGGCGAAGTCCGCGACCTGGCGCTGCGGTGGGGTCGTGGTCACCGCCCCGTCCAGGGCCTGCCGGTAGGCGCGCTCCAGGTCGCGGGAGATCACGGCGAAGGTGAGGCCGTCCCAGGCGATGTGGTGGACCTGCAGCAACACCGTCGTGCGTGCCGGGCCCTCCCGGAGCACCGCCACCCGCAGCGCGGAGTCCGCGGCGAGGTCGTAGGGCCGCGACGCCCGCTCGCGGGCCAGCTCGCGGACCCGGGCACGACGCGCGTCGGCGTCGGCCCCGGGCGCGTCGAGGACCTCCCAGGGGTAGTCGAGCGAGTCGTGCACCCGCTGGAACGGGTCGCCGTCGTCGCCCGCGTGATAGGTGGTGCGCAGCACCTCGTGCCGGGCCACCAGCGCGTCGAAGGCCGCCCGCAGGGCCGCCACGTCGAGGTCGCCGTCGACGGTCAGCTCGATGCACAGGTTGAACGCGGTGCTGCCCGGCACGATCTGGTGGTGCAGCCACATCCGTCGCTGCGCGAACGACAGCGGGAACTCGGTCCGACCGGCCCGGCGCGGCGCGGCGCCGGGGTCGCTGCGGCGCAGGCCGGACTCGGCCAGGCGCCGGGCGATCAGGGCGCGCTTGCGCTCGTCGAGACTGGTCATGGTGGTGGCCTCCGGTGTCCCGGGCGGGACGGATGGGTGCGGTCGTTCGGGTGCGGTCGGTTCGGGTGCCGCAGTTCGGGTGCCACGGTCCGGGCGCTGCGCGGCGGCGGGGCTCAGCCGTGCGGAGGACCGCTCACCGGTCGGCCAGCGCCCGGTCGACCTCGTCCTCGGCGAGCGACTCGATCTCGTCGACGACCTCGGCGACGGCGTCGAGACGTTCGGGCTCCTGCGCGCGCAGGGCCCGGCACAGCTCGCGGACCGTCGGGTGGGCGAAGACCGTGCGTGCGGAGACGGCGTCGGTGTCGAGCAGCTCCCGCAGCTGGGAGACGATCACCGTGACCAGGACCGAGTCCCCGCCGAGGGCGAACAGCGGGGTCTCGACGCCCACCGGGCCGTCGTGCTCGAGCACCTGCGCCCACACCCGGGCCACCACCCGTTCCAGGGCGAAGTCGGGCTCGACCCGGTCGCCGCCGTCGGCCACCCGCTCGGCGACGGCGGCCCGCACGGCCCGGCGGTCGATCTTGCCGTTCGCGGTCAGCGGCATCCGGTCCAGCGCGACGACCGCCCGCGGGACCATGTGCGGCGGCAGCGCGTCCGGGAGCGCGGCCGCGACGGTGTCGGGGTCGGCGGTGCCGTGCACGGCGACCGCGAGCACCGCGTCGCCGACGACGACGGCGACCGCGCGGGCCACCCCGTCGACGGCGGCGGTGGCGGCCTCGACCTCCCCCAGCTCGACCCGGAAACCGTTGAGCTTGACCTGGTCGTCGCGACGGCCGAGGAACTCGACGGTGCCGTCGGATCGGTAGCGGGCGAGGTCCCCGGTGCGGTACCAGCGGCGCCCGTCGAGCGTCAGGAAGCGGTCCGCGGTGCGGTCCGGGTCGCCGCGGTAGCCGTGCGCCACCCCGGCGCCGCCGATCCACAGTTCGCCGGGAACGTGGTCGGGTGCGTCGCGGCCGAGGTGGTCGACGACGCGCAGCGCGACCCCGTCGAGCGGGGTGCCGTAGGGAACGCACCGCCAGTCCGGGTCGACGGCACCGGGGCCGTCGCCGACCTCGGTGACGGTGGAGTGGATCGCGGTCTCGGTCGTGCCGCCGAGCCCGGCGAAGCCGCAGCCGGGCACCCGCTCGCGCAGCCGGCCCGGCAGGTCGGTGCCCACCCGGTCGCCGCCGAGCAGGACCTGGCGCAGGGTGTCGCCGAGGTCGTGCCCGGTGGCCAGCAGCGCGTCGAGCAGCGCCGGCACGCAGTTGAGGATCGTGACGCCGTGCTCGCGGATCGCGCGCGCCCAGTGGTCGGGGTCGCGCTGGGCGCCCTCGGGCACGACGACGGCGGCACCGCCGGTGCCGAGCACCGCGAACAGGTCGAACACCGACAGGTCGAAGTCGAGTGCGGAGACCGTGAGCGTCCGGTCGCCGCTCCCGATCCGGTAGCGGCGGACGAGGTCGTCGAGGGTGGCGACGGCGGCGCGGTGCGGGACCTCGACTCCCTTGGGCTCGCCGGTGGAGCCGGAGGTGAACAGCAGGTAGGCGGCCTGTTCCGGGTCCGGGCCGGCCGCCTCGGGCAGCGGCGAGTGGGCCATGAGCTCGGTGAGCGTCACCCGGTCCTCCCCCGGCTCGGCGGTGATCGCCCACCGGTGCCCGGACACCGCCCGGATCCGCTCGACCCTGGCGGGGGGCTGCTCCACGCCCAGCGGCACGTAGGTGCCGCCCGCGGCGAGCACACCGAGCACCGCGACGACCTGCTCCGGTCCGCGCGGCAGCGTCACCGCGACCGGCTCGCCCGGCGCGACCCCGCGCTCGCGCAGCCCGGCCGCGACCCGCAGTGCCCGGTCGGCCAGCTCGGCGTGGCCCAGCACCCCGGAGTCGGCGACGACGGCGGGGGCGTCCCCGCTGGCGACGGCGCTGGCGAAGAAGTCGTGGTGCAGCGGTCGCGCCGGCGGCAGCTCGGCGGTGGTGTTGACGCGCTCCCGCACGGCGAGCTGGTCGGCGGGCAGCAGCGCCGGGACGGGCACGGACCAGGTCCGCTCCTCGCCCAGACCGCGCACGAGCCGGCTGAACGCGGCGAACATGGCCTCGCCGACGCCGTCGGGCAGCAGGTCGGCGCGGACGTCCCAGTTGACCAGGATCTGCCCGCCGACCTCGGTGATCTGCGCGTCGAGCAGGACCTGCGGCCCCTGCGAGATCATCCACACCGGGTCGCCGAACAGCGCCCGCGCCTGCTCGTCGAACAGCTCGCCGAGGTTCAGCCCGCTGGTGAAGACCACCGGTGCGAGTACCTGCTCGCCCGCGCGGCGGCCGAGCTCGCGCAGCACCTCCACACCGGAGAAGGCGGCGTGCTCGGCGTCGGAGTGCAGCCGGTGCTGGACGGCCCGTGCCCGTTCCAGGAACGTCGCGGGCGTGGTCAGGTCGACCTCGAGCAGGACCGAGCCGGTGAAGTCACCGACGACCCGGTCGATCTCGGGGTGCACCGGGTCGCGGTCGAACAGCGGGACGTTCACCACGAACCGTGGCTGCGCGCTCCACGCGCCGATCACCTCGGCGTAGGCGGTGGCGATGACGGCGGCCGCGGTCAGACCGTGGCGGCGGCACGCGGCGAAGACCGCGTCCCGCTCGTCGCCGGCCAGGGTGAACGCGAGCCGCTGGGCGCGCGGCCGACCGGTGCCGTGTTCCACCACGGGCAGCTCGGGCGCCCCGGGCAGGTCGGCGGCCCGGGTCTCCCAGTAGGCACGGGCGGCGTCGGACACCGCCCGGCGTGCAGCCGGCCTGGCCTGCAGGTACTCCCGGTAGGTGACGCCGATCGGTTCGGTCTCGGGCGCGTCGAGGCGGTGGGCGTAGCAGTGGGCCAGGTCGGCGAGCAGCACCCGGAAGCTGACGGCGTCCGCGGCGACCATGTCGACGTCGACGTGCAGCCGGGCTCCGTCGGGCAGCAGGCTCACCGCGACCCGGAAGACCTCGCCCCGCTCGATCGCGAGCATCTCGTGCGACATCGCGTCCCGGGTCGCGGCCAGCCGCTGCTCGCGCTCGGTGTCGGACACCGCACGCAGGTCGTGCACGACGGGCGTGCCCTGGCCGTCGGCGGGCAGGATCTCCTGGCGGCCGTTGTCGGTGATGCGGGCGCGCAGCATCGGGTGCCGGTCGACGAGCCGGCGCACGGCCGCGGCCAGCCGGTCGGGGTCGAGACCGGGCCCGTCGAACTCCAGGTACAGGTGCGGGGCCACCCCGCCCAGGGGCTGGGCCGGGTCGCGGCCGGCCCAGTACGCGTGCTGGAGCAGGGCCAGCCCGAACTCGGCGGACTCGTCGGTCGCGGCGGGCCGGCCCGCGTCGGTGGGCTGCTCGTCGGTGCCGTCCGTCGCCGGGGCGGCGTCGGGACGGCGGGCCAGGAGCGCGGCCCACGCCGCGACGGTCGGGCGGGCGGCGAGGTCGCCGAACCCCACGTCGAGCCCCTCGTCGCGCCAGCGCGAGACCAGGCGCATGAGCGCGATGGACTGCAGGCCGAGCTCGAACAGGTCGTCGTCGTCGCCGACGTCCGCGGGCTCCTCGTCGACCAGGTCGGCGATCAGCTCACGGAGTTCGTCGGTGGACACGGGGCTCATCGGGGTGGTTCCTCCTGCGCGGTGGTTGCGGACGCTCAGCGACCGGCGAACTGGTCGAGGGCTCCGGGCACCGGAGCGGCGGGGTCGGTGTCGAGCTCGACGATCCGGTTGTGGGCGTCGACGTGGACGACCCGCGGCACGTGGTCGGCGACAGCGGACTGCGGGACCTGCTGGTAGGCGACGATGATCGTGAGGTCGCCGGGGTGCACGAGGTGTGCCGCGGCCCCGTTGACACCGATCACGCCGGTACCGCGCTCACCGGTGATGACGTAGGTCTCGAGGCGGTTGCCGTTGTCGATGTCGAGGACCTGGACCTTCTCGCCCTCGACCAGCCCGGCCGCGTCCATGAGGTCCTCGTCGACGGTGAGCGAACCGACGTAGTGCAGGTCGGCCTGGGTGACCGTGGCGCGGTGGATCTTGCCGCTGAGCAGCGTGCGGTACACCTGCGGGACGACATCGGCGACGCCGGACATGGGGGTTCCTTCCGTTTCGGGGGTGAGGGGTGGAGCGGGTCAGCCGGTGCGGTCGGCCAGGCTGCGCGGTCGCAGGTCGGTCCAGTGCTGCTCGACGTGCGCGAGGCAGGACGCGCGGTCGGCCGGACCGTGCGTGACCTGCCAGCCCGCGGGGACGGCGGCGAACCCGGGCCACAGGGAGTACTGACCCTCGTCGTTGACCAGGGCGTAGAACGTCCCGGTCTCGTCGTCGAACGGGTTGACGGACATGGCTGTCTCCTCTGTCGTCGGTCGGGTCGGATCAGCGCGCGGCGCGACCGGCGGGACACGGGCCGGACCGCTCGGTGCCGCCGGACACCGGCCGCTCGAGCTGGTCGTGGCCGTCCCGGGTCGACGGTCGAGGGCTGCGGGTCCCACGGAGAGCGACCGGGCTCCCGAGGCTCGCGCTCCCCGTCGTGGTGCCCTCGGTGAGCCTGCCGTGGTGCCGCCCGACCGCGCTCCGACACTCGGCGAGGCAGCCGGTCGTCCGACCGCCACCGCTTCGCACCCTCGCGGGGTCGGCCATCACTGTCCCTTGCACATGGTCGGCTGCACTTCTCTAAGGCGAGCCTAACTTCATCACATCGATCAACATCCCGCCTAGAGAGTGACATCACGCAGAACACCCACACCGACCGAAACGCCAGGTCGGAGTAGCGTGAGGAGGCCAGCGTCACTCGTTTGACTGATCTCGTCGCGCGTTGGCGTTACTGCGTCCTGGTGTGACGTCCCGGGCCTCCTCGGCCCGTTCGACGGAGGCCCCGGCCCCGGGGATCAACCCTCCGCACACGACTGCGGCCGGCACCGGGGATGCCGGAGCCGGCCGCAGTGGAGGACGAGGGACTACTTGGACACGGCGTCCGACAGACGCGGGGCGATCCGGTCGACGATCCACGGGATCGACAGCGGGGACGGGTTGCGCAGCCCGATGAACTCGTCGTAGTCGTAGGTCACGACCGCGCCGCGCTGCACCACCGGCAGCCGCTCGTACAGCGGGTTCTGCTGGAGGGTCCTGAGTGCCTCCGCGTCACCGCCGTCGAACAGGACGAGGGCGTCCGCGTCGAGCGAGGCGATCTGCTCGGAGGAGAGCTGCACCCCGAACGACTCCCCCTTCGGCAGGGCGAGGATCTGCGGCGACAGCGAGAGCCCCAGCGCCGCGGGCACCGAGTTCATCGCGTCGTCCGGGTCGCGCAGGGCGGTCACCGCACCGGGCTGCACGAAGCCGAAGGTGTAGGTGGCACCCTGCAGCGCCGGGTGCGCGGCCCGCGTCTCGTCGAGCTTCGTCTGCACCTGGCCGATGACCCGCTCGGCGTCGGCCGGCCGGCCGAGCGCAGTCGCGAGCTGCGTCGTCATCTCCTGCCAGGTGTCCTGGGCCGGGCCCTTCTGGTAGCCGATCGTCGGCGCGATCGCACTGAGCTGCTGGTAGGACTTCTGCAGCGCGAAGTAGCCAGGGGCGAAGATCAGGTCCGGCTTCAGGGCGGCGACCTGCTCGATGTTCACCTCGGTGGCCTCGCCGGTCACGGGGAGCACCTCGACGTCCTTGGCACCCGGGGCCTGCGACGTCCACGGGGAGAGACCGGACTCGCTGCCGCTGGAGGACGCTCCGACGACGGGCGCCTGCAGCGCCAGTGCGACGTCGAACCCGGTGGGCCCGAGCGCCACGATCCGTGAGACACCGGGCGGCACGGTCGTGGTGCCCAGTGCGTGGGTGACCGTGACCGAGCCCTGGGCGGTGTCGGGGGCACCGGAGGACTCACTGCCGCAGGCGACGGTTCCGAACAGCAGCGCGCCGCACACGGCGGCACCGAGGAGTCCTCGGCGACTTAACTTAGAGGTCGCGCGGATTGATCACAGCTGGGTCGCGGCCGGGTGTCGATGGTGAGGGGCGGGCACGGGCCTGTCGATCATGAAGTTGTTGACTCTTCGTGATCGTCTGGAGGCCGCGTGCCCGCCCTGCCATCATGGTTGACCGAGCCGTTGTGGGACCAGTTCGCCGCGCTGCTGCCGCCCCGGGTCGAGTTCGATCCCACTCATCCGTGGGGCTGTCACCGCCGCCGGATCGCGGATCGGGTCGTGTTCGACAAGCTCCTGCAGGTGCTGCGGTTCGGCTGCCCGTATCAGGGCGTCTCCGACAGCACCTGCTCGGCGACCACCATCCGCGATCGCCGTGACGAGTGGATCCGGCTCGGGGTCTTCGCCCAGCTACGCCGGATCGCCCTGGACGCCTACGACCGCATCGTCGGCCTGTTGCTTGACGACGTTGCCGTCGACGGCGCCATCACCAAGGCCCCCGGCGGCGGTGAGGTCGCCGGACCGTCACCGGTTGACCGGCGTAAACAGGGCATGAAGCGATCGGTGCTCGTCGAGGGCCATGGCATCCCACTGGGCCGGGTCCTGGCCGGGGCACACCGCCACGACTCCCCGCTACTGGGCCCCACTCTCGACCACCTCGACGCTCTCGGCCCGCTGCCCGACGACATCACCGTGCACCTCGACGCCGGCTATGACTCCGGTAAGACCCGCGACACACTCACCGAACGGGGCCTGCACAGCGAGATCGCGCGCAAGGGCGAGAAAGCACCGATCCAGGCCACCCAACGCTGGCACATCGAGCGCACCAACGCCTGGCACAACAGCTTCAACCGGCTGCAGCGCTGCTACGAACGCCGCGAAACCGTCGTCGACGCGTTCTTCGACCTCGCCGACACCATCATCACACTCCGTAGCCTGATCCGGCAGGCCTGGACCACGCACCGCTGGGACAGCCGACCACACCGCCGCCCATGATCATCCATCAATCCGCGCGACCTCTTAGGCATACCTCGTAAGTTACGCAGGAGGTACTCGTCCGCGGAAGATCGGTCGCGGTATCGGTGCGGTACCGCACAGTCACGACGGTCCGATGAGGACCGACGCGCACGATCAGGGGCCCCGGGCCGTGACGGCCCGGGGCCCCTGCTCATGCGGTCGGAGGCGAGCGTTGGTCGGGGCGCACTCTTCGGCGCCCGGCGTCGTGCCGCGTTGGTCGCGTTCCCGGTCCGGCGCGTCCCGGTCCGGCGCGGTCGGGCGTGTCCTCGGTGGCGGTGGCGGTGTCGGTGCGAGGACGCCGGATCGTGCGACGGCGGGCGGTCCGAGGCCGGGCTTCGGGCCACGGACCGGACGCGGCGACGATGGCGAAGAACGCGGCGTCGGTGTCGGGCCCGGTCTCGACGTGGGCGGTGACCCCGCAGTCGGGTGAGGTACGGCCGTCGAGCGGCATCTCGACGACGGGGGCCGTGTCGGCTCGGGCCGGAACACCCGAGGGCGCTGCACACGGGGCGTCCAGCATCGTCATCACCTCACGAGGGTCGAGGAGCGGAGTCGCCCCGGTCGGAGCACCGGGGACGGTGCCCGACCCGTGGGCGACTCCACCGTGCGGTTCGAGTGATGGTCGGTCGATGATCAGAAGTCTCGAGGTGGCTGCCATCCCCTTCCGAACCTGTCGTCGTGGCCGTTCCGTGGCGACTCCGTGGCCGTTCGGTGGCTGCTCGGGGGCCGCGGCCTCGGCGGACCGCCGCGTCAGCGAGGACCGGGCCAGGAGCTGTCGTCCGCGATCGTCGACCCGATCGCGACGTGCGTCGGCCAACCCGGGGCCGCCGGGACGAACGGTCTGGCGTCCGGGTCGAGGAACCGGTCCAGCGCACGGAACGGATTGGCCCGCATCACCAGGTTCTCACCTCCCTTTCCGACCTGTTCCACGCACACCGGGAAACGGGGCACGGCACGGACGACGTCACCATATCTGTCGCCCGGGCTCACTTCGGCCTGCCATTCCCGGCCTGCTCGGAGGAACCGTCGCTCACACTCGGTCGGTTGTCGTGCGGTGTCCGATCTCTCGGACATCTCCACTAATAAGACACTCCACGGCGGTTGTCAAGGACGCGGATCCGACACCGGAGAACCGTCGTCGCGAACCGGTTCCACCCACTCGACGTCGCCCTCCCCGATCACGGTTTCCTCCGGGTGGGGCTCGGGCGCGACGAGCCGCACCCGGGCGTCGGCGCCGGGGCTGTAGAGCGACTCCGCCCCATCGGCCCACCGGACCCGGTACGGCGGCTCCCCGTTCCGTCCCAGCACGCCGAGCACCTCACCGAGTCGGGCGGTTCGCCCCAGCGTGGCGGACTCGACGACGATGTGGTCGCCCACGACTGCCTGCATCGTTCTCCACCTTCCTCCTTTTCCTGCGGTGCTCACCCTCGGGACCGGGGGCTCGGTGACGCGACGCCCCGGCTCGGGCGCGGTGACCGGCCCCCGTCGCGATGGTCCGGGGCCGTGACCAGCGCGTCCAGTGCAGCCGGCAGATCGGGGAACTGCCCGATCCGCTCCAGCACGGCGTGGGCCCGCACCCCGGCCCGTGCCGCGAGGTGCCCCGCACCGACGAGGTGGAAACCCACCCCGCGGCGCGCGGTCGCGTAGGTGGCGTGGCGCAGAGCGGACAGCCCCGGCGAGGTCGCAGCCGCGACCCCGGCCAGGTCGGCCAGGATGTGCCCGGCCCGCACACGGGCGTCGTCGAGCAGGGCGAGGCGGGCGTCGACCTGGCGCAGGATCCGCGCACCCGCTGTGGTGTCCAGGAAGCCCCACACCCGGATCCGGTACACGTCCGGATGTGGGGAGTCCACTCTGATCCGTTCAACTCCCATCACGAAACCCCTCCTTCTCGCACCCCTGTTCCGGCGATGTCCGCGCGGCACCCCGGCCCTCGCGGAACCGATCGAACGGCGTTCTCACACCGCCATCTCGATTTATAGGAACCGATTCCGACAACGGCCCTATTCCTGGCGGGGCCGACGTCGGAGGAAACAGACGATCGCGCTGAACATCTGCCAGGAACCGGAATCCGCACATCGCACGCGGCCCCGTTCCTCCACGCGGTCGGCGGACGACGGCTCGACGCGCGATCACGTGATCCACCGGATCCCGCCCGGCCGCGCCGGGGGGGGGCGCACACCCGCACCGGAGGGATCGAGCGCGGAGCCGGACCCGGGGCGGCGACGATCGTGGGTCATGGCGAGCGGACTACCCGGCTGCGCCGAGAGCATGCCGGAGGTGCGGCCTCCGTCGTCACACCCGCGACCAGGATCTCGCGAACGGTCGTCGGGCCGTCGCCGCGCGCCTCGGCCGAGGTCTCACCTGATGGGCTCGCGATCGAGGCGAGGCAGGCGTCGTACTCCTCGGCCGCGCCGGGGCCGGGCTGCCACTGTTGGCGGGTCGACTCGACGGCGATTCTGACGAGCCTCCTGCGGTCGGGGTCCTGCGGGTCGGGCTCACCGACGTCGGGGCTCGACGGCATCGCGCGGTCACGCTGGTACTGAAAGAGCCGTGCGAAATGCACTTCGGCACCGTCGGCGGTGACATCGACGACATGCCCGCGGACGGTCGGTCACGCATTCGTGGGGGTTGTCGCTCGCCGAGACCCCGAGCGTGACCCGCGCGTCACGCACCAGGTTCCGGACCCAGGCCTGTCGGGGTGTGCTGTTCAGTAGGACATCACCGTCCTGCCAGTCGACCCGGGTCGGGGTAACCGGGGCGCTGCCGTCAGCGCGGGCGGTGGGCACGTGAGCGGAATGGGGCGCCAGCAGGAGGGCACGGACCCTCTCGTCGATGGTGTCTCCCGGAGTCGTCGGACCACCTGGTGGTCGCGTCGTCGGTGACGGTGCAACCGACCGACTCAGTGGTGGTCCAGCTCGTCGCCCGACATGAGGGCGAGCAAGCCGGCGGGAGTGTGCTCGTCGAAGAGCAGTCCGAGGTTGCGGTGGGACTCGGCCGCGAACTGCGCGCTCCGCGCGAACAGGGCCGTCTCGTAGGAGGCGAACGCGGCCTCGATGTCGTCGGGGTGCTCGGCGATGACTCGGCCGAGTTCGGCGCCGTCGAACATGGCGAGGTTGACGCCTTCCCCGGCGAACGGCGACATAACGTGCGCGGCATCCCCGAGCAGGGTCACCCCGGGCACGCGGTCCCAGCGGTGCCCGATGGGCAGGACATGGATGGGGCGCAGCACGGGAACGGTGTCGCCATCGGTGATCAGAGCAGTGAGCGCGGGAGACCAGCCTCCGAACTCGGCGGCGACGCGTGCCGTCGTCATGGCGGCGTCCGCGCCCTCGATCTCACGGAACCAGCCCCGCGGTTCGACCAGGGCAATGTAGGCGTGCAGGACACCTCCGGGCTCGCGGTGGGCCAGCACCCCGCGGCCCGGCGCGAGCGCGAACAGCGCCCCGTCCCCGACCGCCGCGGCCGCGTCCGGGTGCCGTACGTCGGCATCGTGCAGCGAAGTCTCGACGAACGAGATACCGGCGTACTCCGGGGTCGCGTCACTGAGCAGCGGCCGGATCCTCGACCAGGCGCCGTCGGCGCCGACGAGCACGTCGGTGGTCACGGTGGCGCCGTTGTCGAAGCGCAGCGTGTGCCGCCCGTCGCCCGCGGGAGCGACCCCGGCGAGCCGGTGCCCCCATCGGACAGTGCCCTCGGGAAGCGACTCGAGCAGGATCCGGCGGAGGTCGCCACGCAGGACCTCCGGACGGCCTCCGATGCCCTCGTCGGGCTCGTCGAGCAGGACGGTGCCGTCGGCCGTCAGAACGCGGGTGGCCTCGCCGCCACGGTGGATGATCCCCTCGAACTGTGCGGTCAGACCGGCGGCCGCCAGGGCGGGTTGCCCGTTGTACTGGTGCAGGTCGAGCTGACCGCCCTGTGTGCGGGCCTGCGGCGAGCTCTCCGCCTCGTAGACCGTGGCACCGACACCGCGGACGTGAAGGACGCGAGCGAGGACGAGCCCTCCGAGACCCGCTCCGACGATGGTGACCGATCCGGCCATGACAGCTCTCCCGACGGTGTGCGGATGGCACGTCGTACCAGATTGGTACGACGTACCATCCGTGTCAATATGAGTCGTGCCCAGGACGTCGCGCCGCGCGGAGCGGAAAACGCTGACCCGGCAGCGCGTCGTCGAGGCGGCCGCCCAGCTGCTCGACACCGTGGGCGAGGACGGTCTGACCTTCCGGGCACTCGCCGCGAAGCTGGAGACCGGACACGGCGCGATCCAGTGGCACGTGGCGACCAAGGACGAGCTGCTCGTCGCCGCGACCGAGATGGTCGTGTCCCGCGCGCTCGGACGCGCTGACCCGGCCGGCTCGCCGCAAGCCGCGATCCGCGCGGTGGCCCTCGGCGTGTTCGATGCGATCGAGGCGCACCCCTGGGTCGGCGCCCAGCTGGCGAGGCCGCCGTGGGACGCGACGGCCCTAGTCGTGTTCGAGCTGATCGGTCGCCAGGTCCAGGCACTGGAAGTGCCGTCCGACGCCCAGTTCACCGCGACGTCCGCACTGCTGGTGCACATCATCGGCGCCGGTAGTCAGCAGGCAAGGAACGCCCGCTCCCCCGAGGCCGCTCTCGGGCGCCAGGAGTTCCTCGACCGGCTGGCCGTACGGTGGGAGGAGCTCGACGGCGAGCAGTACGCGTTCACCCGCACGGTCGCGGGACGGATGCGCGATCACGACGACCGGGCCGAGCTCCTCGCCGGGATCGACCTCATCCTCGCCGGGCTCACCCGGCTCCCCTGAGCGGACGACCCAGGGCCGCCGGTCGGCGGGCCGCCGTCAGCGGAGCGAGCAGAGCAGGCCGTGGAACGCTGCCCAGACTGCCTCGCTGTCCACCGTCCCCCGCGCCTCGGCCAGCCACAGGGCAGCCTCGTTCATCGCACCGGACAACAGCCTGGTCAGCGGCTCGACCGGCTGCGCCGCGATCACCCCGTCATCGACGAGTTGCTGCAGCGACTCCGCCAGATGCCGCGCGGAGGTCTGTTCGTCCAGCCGCCGCCACTCCGCCCATCCCAGGACCGCGGGCCCGTCGATCAGCATGATCCGGGACAGCTCGGGGTCGTTCGACACCGACAGGAACGCCCGGCACCCCTCGACGAAGGAGACCCAGGAGTCCGCGTCGTCGGACACCGACGTGGCCACCCGCTCGGCGACCTCCGACTGGACCTGCGCGAGGACCTCGCGGAACAGGCCGATCTTGCCGTCGAAGCTGTGGTAGAGGGCCCCCTTGGTGACACCGGCGGCGGCCACGATCTCGGCCAGCCCGACCGCGCCGTAGCCACGCTGGGCGAACAACGTCCGCGCCTCCTGGATCAGCGCCTGGCGCGTCTGCTCCCGTTGCCGGACCCGCACTCCGGTCATCGACCCTCCCCGATTTCATGTACCGACGGTATGTGAACGTGCTACGGTCCCCTTGTACGTACCGATGGTACGCCAACTTCGACCAAGGAGTCCCGTCATGACCACCGTCGCGCCTCGCGAGCAGCGCGCCGGTACCCGCGAATGGCTCGGCCTCGCGGTACTGGCACTTCCCACCCTCCTCGTCTCGATGGACGTCAGCGTCCTGCACCTGGCCGGTCCCGCGATCACCCTGGATCTCGGCGCCACCGCACAGCAGATGCTGTGGATCATCGACATCTACGGCTTCATGATCGCGGGCCTGCTGGTCACGATGGGCAGCCTCGGCGACCGCATCGGGCGGCGGAAGCTGCTCCTGATCGGCGCGGCCGCCTTCGGCGTCGCATCGATCGTGGCCGCGCTGGCGACCAGCCCGGAGGCTCTCCTGGTCAGCCGGGCCGCTCTGGGGATCGCCGGCGCGACCCTGATGCCCTCGACCCTGTCGCTGATCAGCGCAATGTTCGGCGACCCACGCCAGCGCGGCATGGCGATCGGGCTGTGGGTCACCATGTTCTCGGTCGGGATCGCGCTCGGTCCGGTGATCGGCGGCGCGCTGCTGCAGGTCTTCTGGTGGGGCTCGGTCTTCCTGATCGCGGTGCCGGTCATGGCGCTGCTGCTCGTCGCCGGACCGCTCCTGCTGCCGGAGTACCGCGCCGAACAGGCCGACCCGATCGATCTGGCGAGCGTCGCCCTGTCCCTCGGCGCGATCATGCCCGTCGTCTACGGCCTCAAGGAGCTCGCGGTGGGCGGCAACGCCGGCATCGCCGCAGTGGCGATCGTCGCCGGTCTGGCACTCGGCGTCGTCTTCGCCCGCCGGCAGCGGCGCCTGACGACCCCGCTGATCGACCTCACCCTGTTCCGGAGCCGGGCCTTCAGCACCGCCGCCGTGGCCATGCTGCTGGCGATGTTCGTCGCCGGCGGCACCTACCTCTACGTGACCCAGTACCTGCAGCTGGCACAGGGACAGTCCCCCATGGCGGCCGGCCTCTGGCTGCTGCCCGCGGCGCTCGGGCTGATCGTGACCTCGATGGCCGCTCCGGCCCTGGCCGAACGCTTCGCGCCGGCCCACATCGTCGCCGGCGGTCTCCTGATCTCCATCGTCGGACACCTGATGCTCGCAACGGTCGGCCCGGAGACCGGACTGTGGGTGGCGGTGGTCGGATTCAGCCTGACCTACGCCGGTGGCGGCCCGCTGATCGCCCTGGGCACCGACCTGATCGTCGGCTCCTCCCCGCCGGAGAAGGCCGGCTCGGCGGCCGCCGTCTCCGAGACCGCGACCGAGCTGGGCATGGCACTGGGCGTCGCGGTGCTCGGCGCGCTCGGCACGTTCATCTACCGCACCCAGCTCGCGGGATCCCCTGTCGGAGCAGAGGCGGGAGGTGCCGACACCTTCGCCGGCACCGTGGAGGCCGCCGGCCGGCTCCCCGGCACGGAGGCCGGAGAGCTGGTCGCGGCGGGCACCCAGGCGTTCACCTCGTCGCTGTCGACGATCGGCCTGGTCAGCGCGGTGCTGTCCGCCGTCATGGCGGTGGCGATCGTGCTGGGTCTGCGCACCAGGAGCTGACCGGCTCGGCGCGGTGATCGGGCGACCCGCCCCGATCACCGCTGCCGCCGCCGTATCGGACATCCAGCTCGATAGGGCCCTGATAGACCACACACCTACGGTCGGACGTACCGAACTCACCGCCCAAACCGGGCAGGAGTCCGATACGCCGTGGAGGCGCTGTGGGGGAGCTCGCGCACAGGGTGGTGGGTCAGGCGGAACCGTTGCCGGCCCGCCGCCCCGGGAACATCGGGACGTCGAGTCGGACGGAGTTCCCGGACCTGCTCGGCGATCTCGTCCGGAGAGGACAGCTGTCCTACACCCGGACGTCGTTCGCCGAGGGGAGCACCGTGTACCGCGGACAGCACCCCGACGAGTCGATCTACCTCGTCCTCACCGGACGGGTGAAGACCATCGTGCACTCCCGGTCGGGGAAGATGTGCCTGCTCCGCATCTACGGTGCCGGGGAGGTCGTCGGGGAGCTCGCACTCCTCGACGGCGCACGCACCGAGACGGCCGTGGCGATGGACCCGGTGGACATGCTGAGGTTCTCCGCCGAGGCGCTCTTCCGGGCTCTCGACGGCCGGGTACTGCACCGGCATCTCATCCAGCACCTGGCGGGCCGGCTCGCCGAACAGCAGACCTCGATCAGCCATCTCGTCACCGATGACAGCGAGCACCGCCTGGGTGTGACCCTGCTCGACCTGGCCCACCGACTGGGCCGCGCGGGGCCGACCGGGGTGACCATCCACGACCGCATCACGCAGGAGGAGCTGGCGCACATCGTCGGCACCACCCGGTCGCGAGTCGGGTACTTCCTGCGCCGGTTCGAGGAGGCGGGGGCCGTCGAGTTCCGGACCGGCCGCGTGCTGCGGGTCCGTCCGGCGGCACTGCGCTTCTACCTCGATGCCCGCGCCGACGCCGGCTGACCGTCACAGACCGCCGGGAACGGTCCACCACCACCACGAAGGAGCCGACCGGTCATGACGCACACACCCACCAGGTCCACCACCTCCCCACGGCGACCGCGCAACACGGTCTGGGACTGATGAGGACGCCCCCGAGGTCAGGCCGGCGGTCGCGTACGCCCCGCGGCTCCTCCCGGGGCGTCACCACGGGCCACGGCCAGGGCGGCGCGGCACTGGTCCTCGAGCAGTGTCAGGCCCGCCCCCTCGATCACGTCCAGTGCCTGGACCGCAGCAGCGGCCGCCGCCGCACGGTCGCCGAGGCCCAGGTCGAGGCGACCGATCGCGAGCAGCGCGTGGGCCCGCATCCGCTTCTCGCCCAGGCTCTCGGCGAGGACGGCGGCCTGTTCGAACGACCGGCGCGCCGCGACCGGGTCTCCCCGCAGCTCCAGCGCCTCACCGAGTCCGACCATCCCGTGCAACGCGGCCGACCGGTCGTCGACCGCGCGGGCGAAGGTGAGCACCCGGTCGAACAACGCCTCCGCGGTCTCGCCCTCGCCGCGGCGGAGATGGACGAGCCCGCGCCGGTGGGTGATCTGCGCGGCGAGCCTGCGATTGGGCAGGTCCTCCACCGCACGTGCGGCATCCTCGATGACCGCCAGCGCCTCGTCGACCCGGCCGGTGTCCATCGCGAGCTGGGCCAGGTTGGCCAACACGTGTGCCGCCCCGGACCGGTCACCGTGCGACCGCAGCACCACCAGGGCGGCCCGGGACCGCTGGCACGACCGGTCGAAGTCCCCGGTGAGCCGATCGAGGATGGCGAGGTTGCGGTCCACGAGAGCCCGGCCGTACTCGTCGGCGAGGTCGGCGAACAACTCGGCGGCCCGGTCGAGGTCGACCCGCGCCCGTCCGTAGCGCTGCTCGAACAGCTCGAGGGACCCGAGCGAGTAGCGGACGGCCGCCTCGCCGCGGTGGTCCCCCGCCCGGACCACCGCGCTGAGCGCGGTGAGGTGGGTCGAGCGCCACTCGTCGTAGAAGCCGTACGCCTCGAACAGCACCACCGCGGTGACGGCCAGGGACCAGCACTCGGTGTGCAGCCCGAGCGCCGATGCCTGGGAGACGGCGGCGACCAGGGCGGCGCGTTCACGCCGCAACCAGGCGAGTGGCTCGACCGGCAGTCGGTCGGCGGCGCGGCGGTCCGCCTCCGGCCGCGGCCCGTCGCCCGGCAGCCCATCGCTCCGCAGCAGCAGATCCCCGCCGTACTCGTGGACATGGGTCTGCTCGACCAGCCGCAGGAACGCCCGCACGACCCGGGTGATGGCCTCGACCCGACCGGACGGCGTCTCCTCGACCATCGCGCGTTCGCGGGCGAACAACCGGACCAGCTCGTGCAGCCGGAACTGACCGGACAGGGGATCGTCCGAGCCGACCTCGACGATCTCGAGCAGGTGCAGCTCCACGAGCTCGTCGAGATGCCTCTCCGCCGTACGTCCGTCGCAGCTCAGGAGCACCGCGCACACCCACCCGCCGGTGCGGGGAGTGTCGAGCAGCGCCAGCAGCCGCAGCAGTCGGCGGGCCTCGGGGGCCAGCGACTCGTAGGTCAGGAGCAGACTCCCCCGCACCGCCATGTCCCCGTGCTGGAGTTCGTCCAGCTGTATCGAGTCGTCGGCCAGGCGCGAGCACATGGCGCGCAACGTCCAGTGCGGACGGGCGGCGAGCCGGGCCGCCGCGATCCGCACCGCGAGCGGCAGGTGCCCGCAGAACCGCGCGAGGGTGCGGGCGGCCTCGGGATCGGCCCCGATGCGTTCGCACCCGAGGATGCGTTCCAGCAGCGCCATCGACTCGGCAGGGGCGAACGCTCCGACCTCGAAGCGGGTGGCGCCCGGGAGGGCGGTCAGTCGCCGCCTGCTCGTGACGATCAGCGCGCTCCCCGGGCCCGGGGGGACCAGAGGGAGCAGCTGCGACTCCACGGTCGCGTCGTCGACGACGATCAGGACCGACCGGCCGGCGATGCGTTCGTGGAACGCCGCGTGCCGTTCGTCCGACGACTCGGGGATGAGCTGGGGCGGAGTCCCCAGAGCCCGCAGGAAGCGCTCGAGCGCCCGGTCCGTAGCGGCCGGGTCGCTGCCGATCGAGGCGTAGAAGCAGCCGTCGGGGAACCTGTCGGCCGTGCGGTGCGCCAGGTGCAGCGCGAGTGCCGACTTGCCGACCCCGCCGTGCCCGGACAGAACGAGCACCGCGGCGGCGCTGCGGCCCCGGGTACTCGAGCGGATCACACCCAGCATGCGACGGATCGCGGCCTCGCGGCCCGTGAAGTCACCGACGCCCGCCGGGAGCATCGCGGGAGCCGACGCGGCCGGCGCGGCCGGCGACGGGCCCTGCAGCAACGAGGAGTCGCCGCGCAGGATCGCGGCCTCCAGCGAGCGCAGCGGCTCGGCGGGTTCGATGCCGAGCTCGGCGATCGACACGTCACGGGCACGCCGGTACTCCCGCAGCGCGTCGGCCTGCCGGCCGGCTCCGAACAACGCCAGCATGAGCTGGCTGCGCATCTGCTCGCGCAGCGGGTAGTCGAGGATCTCGCGGCTGAGCAGCGGTACCAGCTCCGAGTGCCTGCCGTTCGCCAGCATCAGCGCGGCCAGCTCCTCGATCACGACGGCGCGGCTCTCCTCCAGGGCCACTGCCCTGTCGCGGACGGCGGGACTGGTGATCTCCGGGAGGACGACGGGCCCCCGCCACAGCGCGAGGGAACCGCGCAGGACGGTGACCGCCTCACTGGATCTGCCGGCCCGTACGAGCTCGCGGGCGCGGTCGACGGCGCGCTCGAACTCCAGCCGGTCCAGCTCCGCCGCGCCGGGTTCGAGGGCGTAGCCGGCGCGTCGGGTCACGATCCGGGCCACGGCGGTCCCCAGCCGCTGCCGGAGGTGCGAGACGCAGATCTGGATCTGGCTCCGGGCCGTCGCCGGCGGAGCGTCCGGCCACACCGCGTCGATCAGCCGTTCGGTCGAGACCGTCGCGGGACAGTCGAGCAGCAGACAGGCGAGGACGATCTGCAGCCGAGGCCCTCCCGGGTCCACGGCCTGACCCGTCATGCGCTGGACGTCCAGCACGCCGAGAACCCGCAGTCGCACGGACGCCCCCCATGGCCACTGCCGCGATACGCCGTGAAAGCATTACCGACAGTAGAGATGCTGTTCGAAGAAGTCCACGAACGAGTGGCACACAGCGGACGAAACGGTAGTTACGCATCGTCCGTTCAGCCGAGCGTCGCCCTCGTGAGCCGCCGAACGGCGGTATCGGACCGGCCCGATGGCGGTGCGTCCCGATGACACTGACGCTTCGGGTGTACGACCTGTTGCACGGCCGCCCGGCGGCGGAGGTCCAGGCCCGGATGGAGTACGAGGTGGACGGCTGCTGGGAGCTCGCCCGCGTCGCGCTGACCGACGGCACGGGACTGCTGACCGAGACGGGGCCCGACCGCCATCGGCTGCCGGTCCGCATCGTGATCGACGCCCGCCGGTACTTCGCCGCGCAGGGCGTCGCCGTCACCACCGACGAGATCACGGTCGACGCCGGGACCGCCGGCCCCGGGGTCAGCCGGGACGTCGTACTGCAGATCGCCCCGCACGGCTACGCGGTCTGGACCGGCCACTCCGGGTGAGCGGCGGCCGGCCGGCCGCCGCCCGGGCTGCGCGGGGCGGTCGCCCCGGCCCTCGACGCCGGGGGCGCCGAGACCGTCGCGGGACCGCCCGACACGACGTGCGCCGGACCGTCCCGGCCGCCGCCGCGAGCACGGCGATCAACGCGGCCAGCTCGTCGTCGGTGGGTGCGCCGCGCAGTACCCGCACGTCCGGCGCCGCCTGCGCACTCACTGGGGCGGGTTCCCGTGCCGCGCCGCGTCGCCGACGTGCTTGTCGCTCAGCATGTCCAGCGTCCGGTGGATCAGCCTCCGGGTGTCGCGGGGGTCGATGACGTCGTCGACCAGGCCTCGCTCGGCCGCGTAGTAGGGGTGCACGAGCTCCTGCCGGTACTGCGCCGTGCGTCGGGCGCGGACGCCCTCCGGGTCCTCGGCCTGGTCGATCTCACGGCGGAAGATGACGTTGGCCGCCCCGTCGGGGCCCATGACGGCCACCTCGTTGCTCGGCCACGCGAAGGACACGTCGCACCCGATGGAGCGGGAGTCCATCACGATGTAGGCGCCGCCGTAGGCCTTGCGGAGGATGACCTGGATCCGGGGCACCGTCGCGGCGCAGTAGGCGTAGAGGAGCTTCGCGCCGTGCCGGATGATCCCCCCGTGTTCCTGGCGGGTGCCGGGCATGAAGCCGGGCACGTCGACGAGGGTGACCAGCGGGATGTTGAAGACGTCGCAGGTGCGGACGAACCGGGCCGCCTTCTCCGACGCCGGGATGTCCAGCGCCCCGGCCTGGGCGAGCGGCTGGTTCGCGACGATGCCCACCACCCGCCCGCCGATCCGCGCGAGGGTGCACAGCACGTTGGGTGCCCAGAGCTCGTGGAGTTCCATGTGCTCCCCGTCGTCGACGATGTCCTCGACGACCTCCCGCATGTCGTAGAGCTTCGACGGGTCTGCGGGAACCAGGTCCAGGAGTCGTTCGCAGGTCCGCTCGGGCGGGTCATCCACCCGCGTCGCGGGCGGTGACTCGTCGCCGTGGGCGGGTAGCAGGGCGATCAGGTGGCGGACGTCGAGCAGGCAGGTCGCCTCGTCGTCGTGCACGAAGGTCGCGACGCCGGTCGTCGCGTGCACGTCGGCACCGCCCAGGGCATCGTGCCCGATCTGCTCACCGGTCACCGCGGCCACCACGTCGGGGCCGGTCACGAACATCTGGGCCACGTCGCGGACCATGAACACGAAGTCGGTCAGCGCCGGGGAGTAGGCGGCACCGCCCGCGCACGGCCCCAGCATCACGCTGATCTGGGGGATGACCCCCGAGGCGGCCACGTTCCGCCGGAAGATGCCGCCGTAGCCCGCGAGCGCCGTCACCCCCTCCTGGATGCGCGCGCCGGCCCCGTCGTTCAGCGACACGAGCGGGGCGCCGGCGGACAGCGCCAGGTCCATCACCTTGTGGATCTTCTCGGCGTGCGCCTCACCGAGCGAACCCCCGAAGATCCGGAAGTCGTGCGCGTAGGCGAAGACCGTCCGGCCGTGCACCGTGCCCCAGCCCGCGACGACGCCGTCGGTCTCGGGCCGCCTGCGGTCCATCCCGAACGCGGTCGCCCGGTGCCGCCGCATCGGCTCCACCTCGACGAACGACCCCTCGTCGAACAGCAGGTCGAGCCGCTCGCGCACCGTCAGCTTGCGCCGTGCGTGCTGCCGGGCGGTGGCCTCGGCCTCCCCCTCCACGACGGCGGCGCGGCGGCGGTGCAGGTCCTCGACCAGCCCGCGCAGCGTAGGTGGTGCCGTCTGGTCGGACGGACGGTTCTCCACGGCGGTCACGGGCCGCTCCTCTCTGTTCCACGGTTCGCGCCACCGACGCTAGGACGCGGCCGACCACTCCCCCGCGCAGTTCTGAGCACTCCCCCGGCGGCTCGTCCCGACGCGCACTTCTGAGCGGTCGCCCCGGCGCGGCGTGCGTACCAAGGGCACCGGGACACAGTCGGGCACCTCGCCCGGCGCCCGACCGAGGAGGAGCACCAGCATGTACGACGCGATCATCGTGGGAGCCCGGTGCGGGGGAGCCCCGCTGGCCATGCTGTTGGCCCGGCGCGGCCACCGCGTGCTCGTCCTCGACCGTGCCGCGCTGCCGTCGGACACCGTCTCGACCCACTACCTCCACCAGGCCGGGCTAGCCCGGCTCCAGGCATGGGACCTGCTGGACGAGGTCGTCGCGGCCGGCACACCCGCGTCCCGGTCGATGCACTACGCGCACCGCGACGTGACGATGATCGGTTTCGCCGACCCCGTCGACGGCATCGACGCGGTCTACTGCCCGCGCCGGGTGGTGCTCGACGAGATCCTCGTCAACGCGGCACGCCGCGCCGGTGCGGAGGTCGTCGACGGCTTCGCGGTGACCGACGTGATCTGGGACGACGGGCGGGTCGTCGGGGTCCGGGGGCGCTCGGGCTCCGGTACCGAACAGGAGTTTCGCGGAGCGCTCGTCGTCGGGGCGGACGGGGCCCATTCGACGATCGCGAAGCGCGTCGGTGCGGAGACCTACAACGTCCGTCCGGCCGCGGGGTTCACCTACTACTCCTACTTCGAGGGTCTCGACGACTGGGGCATGCACCACCGGACCGGGCACCACGGAACGTGGGCCGGGACGTGGCCCACGAACGGTGGCCAGCTCGTCGCCGTGATCGGGCGCAAGGACCTGCTGCGTGAGTTCCGTCAGGACGTGCCCCGTCACTTCCAGGCCGTGCTGGACGACGTCGCCCCCGAGCTCGGCGAGCAGATGCGTGACCGCGGCCGGGCGCTGGAGCCCTTCGTCCCGATGCGGTACCCCGACAACTTCTACCGTCAGGCAGCCGGTCCCGGCTGGGCCCTGGTGGGCGACGCGGGCTACCACAAGGACCCGCTGACCGGCTGGGGCATCACCGATGCGTTCCTGCAGGCCGAGATGCTCGCCGACGCGGTCACCCGGTCCGCGTCCGGCGAGACCGACCCCTCCGCGGCACTCGCCGAGTACGGCAAGCGCCGTGACGAGGACACCGCGGTGCTCTACGACTACACCACGACCGTCGCCGAGCTCGACGAGCTGCCGCCCTTCTTCCAGGCGGTCCTGGAGGCCGCCGGATCCACCGAGCGGTGGACGACCGCGATGCTCGGCTGGATCGCCGGCGGGGTCCCCGACCACGAGATCTTCTCCCCCGAGGGGCTCCAGGCCCTCTACGACGACGCCGGCCTCCCCGAGGAGCGGCGCGTCTACGACCCCACGGCCTGACCGTCACCCGCCCGCCGCGAGGAGCCCACGATGACCAGCGTCCCCAGCATGTTCGACCGCATCGGTGAGCAGGATCCCGACCGCGACTACTTCGCCACCGGCGGTACCGGCCGCTCCCACGAGTTCTACACCGGCGAGGAGCAGTTCCGCCGGGAGATGAAGGAGATCTACGGCCGTCGTTGGCTCCCCGTCGACCACGTGTCGCGGCTCGGCGACAAGGGCAGCTACACGACGCTCGACATCGGCACCGGCTCCATCCTGCTGATCCACGGCGACGAGGGTGTCCAGGCCTTCCACAACTACTGCCGGCACCGCGGCTACAAGCTCGTCGAGGAGCCGACCGGGCGGCGCCAGAGCATCGTCTGCCTCTACCACTGCTGGGTCTACGACCGGAACGGGGCGTTGAAGAGCCTCAACGGCACCTATCTGGACCACTTCTTCGACAAGGGCGAGAACGGTCTGATCCCGATCCGCACCGAGGTCCGCTTCGGTCTGGTGTTCGTCAGCTTCTCCGACGACGCCCCGGACCTCGACGACGCGCTCGCCGAGTTCGGCGAGTTCGCCCGTGCCTACGAGCTCGCCGACCTCCAGGTCGTCCAGGCCAAGGACTATCCCGTCGCGTCGAACTGGAAGCTGGTCGCCCACAACGTCAACGAGAGTCTGCACTTCCCGACCGCGCACAAGGACCTGCACCGCGTCACGGACTTCGACGACGCGGGCACCTACATGCTCGGTGGGGACCTCGTGGGTGCCTGGCAGGTCATCCGCGAGGGCTACAACTCGGTGTCCTCGACCGGACGCAGCGAGAGGCGCCCGATCCCGTCGGTTCCCGAGGGCGACCTGCAGAAGATCAACTGGATCACGATCCTCCCGAACCTGCTGTTCGGCTTCACCGCGGACTACGTGATGGCGCAGTGGGTGTGGCCGGAGAGCCCCGCGACCTGCACCGTCCGCCACTTCTGGCTCTTCCACCCGTCGGAGACCGCTCGTCCCGACTTCTCCCACGAAGCGGTCTTCGCCCTGTGGGACAAGGCCAACCACGAGGACTGGGAGCTGTGCGAGCGCACCCACCGGGGGCTGTCGAACCCGCTGTGGAGCCCCGGACAGCTCTCGCTCGACGAGGAGGTCGTGTCCCAGATCGACGCCTGGGTCGCCCGGGCCACCGACCCGGCCACCGGGGGAACGGGGACTGCGACGTGAGCGCCCGCTGCCACCTCCTGGGCGGGACGCGGGTCCTCACGCGCTGTGGTGACGCGCTGCTGGCGGCCGGGGCGACCGTCCGCGGTGTGTTCAGCGACGACCCGTTGGTCGAGGCGTGGGCGTCCGGACACGGCATCCCCTGCCGCCCGGCGTCGTCCGACCTGGTCGCCGCGCTGTCGGCCGAGCCGGCCGACTTCCTGTTCAGCATCGTCAACCAGCAGGTCCTCTCCCCCGAGGTGCTCGCACTGCCGGCGATAGCGGCGGTGAACTTCCACGACGGTCCGCTCCCGCGCTACGCCGGCAGCAACGTCGCGGCCTGGGCGGTCTTCGACGGCGCGGTCCGGCACGCGGTGACCTGGCACGTCATGGCGGAACAGGTCGACGCGGGGGCGGTGCTCGCCGAGCGGTGGTTCCCGGTACGGCCCCACGCGACCGGCCTGTCGCTCACCTGGGAGTCCACCGAGGCGGGAATCGCGCTGTTCGGCGAGATCGTCGACGACCTCGCACGGCGGTCGCTGCCGACCCCGGTCGACGTGGCCGGACGTGACCGGCGGTTCCACCCGCGCTCGGCCCGGATGGACGACGGGCTCGTCCACCCCGGCACCCCGGCCGACCGGGCGGAACGGCTGGGCCGGGCGATGGACTTCGGCTCCTTCCCGAATCCGCTGGGCATCCCGGCTGTGCTGACCGGCGCCGGGGCGGTGCTGTGCCGTCAGCTGCGCGCGGCCGCGCGGGACGCGCACCGGGCCGCTCCCGCGGTCGCCGCCGTTCTCCCGTCCTCGATCACCGTGTCCGGCACCGACGCCGACCTGGTCCTCTCGGACTTCCTCGCCCCGGACGGCAGCAGCCTGTCCGGGACCGCCGCGGCGCAACGGCTCGGGGCGGTCGTGGGCGCGCCGTTGCCGCCCGTCGACGCGCCGCGGCTCGCCGCCGTCGCCGCGACGCTCGATGCGGCGCGCCGGCACGAGACCTGGTGGCGGGACCGGCTCGACCGGATCCGTCCCCTCCCGATCGCCGCCGGCGACTTCTCCGCCGCGACGGCCCACTACACCCGGCTGCCGTTGGCCCTGGTGCCCGCCGCGCCCGAGGAGACCGCTGTCGTCGAGCAGTCCCTGTTGCGCGTGCTGTCCCGGCGCACCGGTTCCCGGAGCTTCGACGTGGCCTGGTCGACGGCCGCGGCGCAGGAGTCGGGACGGATCACCTCCCAGCTGGTGGTGGAACGCGTCCCGGTCCGCTGGGACGACTCGGACCGCCACGCCTTCGAGCGCGCCTGCGCCGAGGCCGACGAGCGGGTGGGCTACGTCGCCGACCTGGAGATCCGCGCCGGGCTCGCTCCCCGCCCGCTCGGCTCCGACCTGCCCTCCTTCACCCGGGCGGCGCTGCTGCGCCGCGAGCACGAGCAGGACGCGTCCATCGACTCGGACACCGAGGTCGCGCTGGTGTCGGTGGCGGGGACCGCCCCGCTGCTGTGCGTGCGCGCGACGTGGCTGGACGGGGCCGCCGCGCTCGAGCTGGCCGAGGAGGTCGAGGAGGCGGCCCGCCAGGCACTCGCCGGCACCGAGCCGGCCGAGCACGTCGTCGCGGTCCCCACCGCGGACCCGCAGGAGGATCCCGCACCGGCACCGACGGTGCTGGACCTGTTCGACGCCGTCGTGGCGAGCCGCCCGAACGCGGACGCCGTCCGCTGTGGAGGACGGACGCTCAGCTACACCGAGCTGGACCGCTGGGGCGACGCGGTCGCGGCCTCGCTGTACGAGGCGGGCGTCGGCCCGGGCGACGTCGTCGGGGTCCTGTCCGACCGGGGGCCCGACCTGCTGCCGGCGCTGCTCGGTGTGCTGCGCTGCGGCGCGGCGTTCCTCCCGCTCGACCCGGGATTCCCCCGGGAGCGGCTGCAGCGCTACCTGGAGGTGGCAGGGGCGGGCCCCGTCCTCGTCGACGAGGCGTGCGAAGGACTCGGCCGTGAGCTCGGCGAGGTGCGGCGCATCGGACCCGACGACGGGCGGGCGCTCGCCGTCCCGCCCGTCGTGCGACCCGGTGACCTCGCCTACGTGCTGTTCACCAGTGGTTCCACCGGTGAGCCCAAGGGCGTGGAGATCGAGCACGCCGCGCTGGGCAACTTCCTGACCGGGATCGCCGGTGTGCTGGGGAGCGCCCCCGGTGACCGCGTCCTCGCCCACACGACACTGGCGTTCGACATCTCGTTGCTGGAGCTGCTCCTGCCCCTGACCACCGGCGGCAGTGTGGTGCTCGCCTCGCGCGCCGAGGCCTCGGACCCGGCGCGGTTGTCGGGGCTGCTGGCCGACGTCGTCGTCGCCCAGGCGACCCCCAGCCTCTGGCGCATCCTGCTCGACGCCGACTGGACACCGCACCCGGATCTGACGGTGCTGTCCGGTGGCGAGGCCCTCCCCCGGTCGGTCGCCGAGAAGCTCCTGGGCGGACGAGCCCTGTGGAACCTCTACGGCCCGACCGAGGCGACCATCTGGGTCTCCTGCGCCAGGATCGACGATCCCGCCGTGATCGGCCTCGGGGCGGCCCTGCCCGGGATCGGGCTGCACGTGCTCGACGACGACCTCGCACCGGTCGCCCCAGGAGGGACCGGGCAGCTCCACCTCTCGGGTGCCGGGCTCGCCCGCGGCTACGTGAACCGCCCCGATCGCACCGCCGAGGTGTTCGTGCGAGACCCGCGCAGCGGCGCCCGGTACTACCGGACCGGTGACCTGGTCGCGGTGCATCCCGACGGCGGCCTGGAGTGGCTCGGACGGGTGGACGCACAGGTCAAGGTCCGCGGGTTCCGTATCGAGCCCGGCGAGATCGAGGCGGTGCTCGAACGCCACCCGTCGGTCGGCTCCGCGGTCGTCGTGGCGACGGCCTTCGAAGGCACCGGCGAGCCTGCGCTGACCGCCTACCTCACGACGAGGGGCGACTGCGACCGCGAGGATCTGGTCGCGGCGCTGCGGCGCGAGCTGCCCGGTTACATGATCCCCGCTGCCTTCGTCCCGATCGAGCGGTTCCCGCTCACCGGCAACGGCAAGATCGACCGGGCACGGCTGCCGGTCCCCACCCGGGACACCGTCCTGCGCGCCGGAGTCGCGCGGCCCGCGGTCGCGCCGCCGGCGGTCGAGCCCGTCCTGCCGGTCGAGACCGCCCGACCGGCAGGAGCCGTCGCAGCACCGGCCCCGGCCGATCCGGTGGCCGTGACCGGCGAGGTGCTCGGCGAGGTGCTGGGCATCGGGGCGCTGGGGGCGACCGACGGCTTCTTCGACCTGGGCGGCAACTCGATCACCGTCGTCACTGCGGCCACCGCACTCACCCGCCGGCTCGGGACCGCGGTCGGGCCGACGGACATCCTCGCGACCGGAACCCCGGCGCGACTGGCCGAGCTCCTCGGCCTGTCCGGGCCGTCCCGGGGGACGGCCGACGTCGTCGCCGGTAGGAGCACGCCTGCGCCCACCGCGGCCCACACCCCGTCACCGACGACGGACACGGGCGAGCGCGGCGTGCCGTCCGTGCCGGTGCACGACCGGCACGCGGCGGTACCTCCACGGGAGACGGCCGCCGACGAGCCGATCGCCGTGGTGGGCATGGCCTGCCGGTTCCCCGGCGCGGCCACCCCCGACGAGTTCTGGGCGTCCCTGACCGCCGGTCACGTCTCGATCGGCACGGCCCCGGTCGGGCACCGGGGCTGGGGCTCACTGTGGTCCGACGACGACCCGACCACGGCCGGCTGGCTGGCCGGCGTCGAGCTGTTCGACGCGGACCGCTTCGGGATGTCGGACCGCGAGGCCCGCCGTACCGACCCGCTGCAGCGGCTGCTGCTCACCGTCACCGCGGAGGCCGTCGAGTCGGCCGGGCACGATCCGGTGTCCCTCGGACGTCGCACCGGGGTGTTCGTCGGGACCATCGCCAGCGACTTCGGTGAGCTCGTGGCCGCCGCTGACGGCCACGCCGACCCGCACGCGGCGACCGGCTCGGCGATGGCGCTGCTCGCGAACCGGGTCTCCCACGTCTTCGACTGGACCGGCCCGAGCTTCTGCCTGGACACCGCATGCTCCTCGTCCCTGGTCGCCCTGCACCAGGCGGTGCTGCAGCTGCGCGCCCGGCAGAGCGACGCGGCCGTGGTCGCGGCGGCCAATCTCATCCTCACCCCGTCCAAGTCCCGGTCCTTCGCGCGCAACGGGATGCTCTCGCCGCGCGGCCGCTGCCGGGCGTTCGACGAGGAGGCCGACGGGTACGTCCGCGGTGAGGGCGCCGCCGCCGTCGTCCTGAAGCGGTACTCCGACGCCGTCCGTGACGGCGACGCCGTCCTGGCCGTGGTCCGCGGCGTCGCGGTGAACCACACCGGTGCCAGCACCGGATTCCTCACCGCTCCGAACGGGCCGGCCCAGACCGAGGTCGTCCGGGAGGCGCTGTCGGCCGCGGGGATCGGCCCGCACGGCATGGGCTACGTCGAGGCGCACGGCACCGGGACCCGCCTCGGCGACCTGGTCGAGCTCGAGGCACTCGGCGATGCCCTCGGCCCGGCCGCCGCAGGATCGGTGCCGATCGGCTCCGTGAAGAGCAACATCGGCCACCTGGAGCCCGCCGCGGGGCTGGCGGGTCTGATCAAGACCGTGCTGGCCCTGCAGGCCGGCACGGTTCCGGGGACGCCCGGGATCGAGACCCCGAACGCCCGTTTCCGGTTCGAGAACTCGCCGCTGTTCGTCCCGGACCGGACCGTTCCCTGGACGGGTCCCCGGGTGGCGGGGGTCAGCAGCTTCGGGTTCGGCGGGGTCAACGCACACGCGGTGCTCGCCGCCGCCCCCACCGCGGTGCACGACGACGACGTCCTCGGGCTGCTGGTGCTCTCGGCCGGGTCGGAACGTGCGCTGCACCGGCTCGCCGAGCGGTTCCTGATGCTCCTGCGGTCCGAGCACCGTCCCGCGATCGCGGCGTTGTGTGCCACCGCGCTGCGCCGTCGCCACGGTCACCACCGGTTCGCCTGCGTCGTCGACTCGGCGGAGCAGGCGGAGGACAAGCTGATGCTGTTCCTCACGGGCAACCGCGACAGTCGGTCGAGCCACACCGGGGTCACGAACCCCACGGCGGCGACGGGGACGTTCTCCGTGACCGGCGTGGACCGCACGGACCTCGACGAGGCGGCGAGGCGGTTCGTCGCGGGTGAGCACCCCGTGGTCACCGGACCCGCACGCACGGTGCGGATCCCGACGGTGCCCCTGGAGGAGCGCCACCTCTGGATGGAACGTCCGGCCGCGGCCCCCGCCACGATCACCGCAACGGCGCGGCGCGGGGGGCCGGCCCATCCCGGCGCGGCCCTGGGTGCCGTCGGATCGTTGTTCGGTGGGCTCCGCGAACGGGAGTGGACCGACCTCCCCGAGGCCGAGGGTCACGTGGTGCTGGGGTCCCGGGTGCTGCCGGGCGCGGCGTACCCGCAGAAGGTCGTGGACCTGCGCGGAGGGCTGCCCCTCGCGCTGCAGGACATGACGTTCCGGGCCGTGGTCAGCCCTCCCACCGGTCTGACCGGGCGGCTCGAGGACGGGGCCGTCCGGTTCCGCGACGACGCCGGGGTCCTGGTGTGCGACGCCCGGCTGCTCGACACCGTCCCGGCGCGGCCGGTCGTCCCGGCCCCGTCCGACGGTGTCCCGGCCGATGTCGCCGCGTTCCATCTCGACCTGGAGCGGCACGGACTGCACTACGGCGAGCGGTTCCGCTGCCTGCACACACTCGTCGTCGGCGACGGGGTCGCCTCCGGCGAGCTCGCGCGGGTCGGCGACGGCACCGCGGCCCTCGAACCGACCCTCATCGACGGCGCCTTCCAGGTCGCGCTCGCCGCCTGCGGCACGTCGGGCCTCTACGTGCCGTTCTCCGTGCAGCGGCTGGCCGTGTACGGGCCGCTGCCCTCGCGGGTCACCGTGCACGCACGACGGGTCGACCGCGGCACCGGGGAGGACCGCACCGTCACCGCGGACATCACCGTCAGCGCGGACGGGCAGGTGCTCCTGCGGGCCGAGCGGGTCACCTGGACCCGCCTCACCGCGACGGAGGGCACCGCACCCGGGAGCGACGCGACCGGGTCGGCCGCGGACGGTCCGGGTCCCGGCGGGACGACCGTGCCGCCACGGGCACCCGCGACGAACGGGGCACCGGCCGCCGGTCCGGTGCGGGACACCGGCGGAGGGAGCCGGGTGCCCGCGGGCGCGCGGGACCTCGGGACCGCTGTGGCGGAGTGGGTCGCCCGGGCGTTGGAGGTCGATCCCGCCGAGATCGAGCCCGACCGGCCGCTGCAGGACCTCGGCCTCGACTCGATGCTGGCCGTGTCCGTCGCCCAGGACCT
Source organism: Pseudonocardia sp. Ae717_Ps2 (assembly GCF_001932475.1). Classification (NCBI taxonomy): domain Bacteria; kingdom Bacillati; phylum Actinomycetota; class Actinomycetes; order Pseudonocardiales; family Pseudonocardiaceae; genus Pseudonocardia; species Pseudonocardia sp. Ae717_Ps2. Next base: position 2,425,468 of record NZ_MCIS01000001.1, on the reverse strand, counting down.
GCGGGACCGGCTCGGTGTGGCCCTTCCGATGACGCTGGTGCTGGAGGTCGGCACGCTGGACGGGCTGGTGCGGGAGCTGGCCGAGGTCTACGGCGTGACGTCCGCGCCCGGGTCCGTCGGCGACGCCGGGGCCGACGGCGGAGCCGGGACCGGTGGGGCCGCCGGGTCGGATCGCACACCGCCTCCGACGCCGGTCGACCCGCCGGTCGCCGCGCCACCGGATCCCGCGCCGCCGGCCCCCGCCCCGGCGGCCCGGAGCACCGGGCAGGGTCCGCGAGGTCCGGTGTCCGACGACCGCGACCTGCACGACATCGCGATCATCGGCGTCGACGGGGTGTTCCCGGGTGCCGGGGACGTCGACCGGCTGTGGGACGTGCTCGTCGAGGGCCGCGACTGCCTACGCGAGGTACCCGCAGACCGTTGGAACCTCGACGAATACTACGCGACCGACTCGACCCCCGGCACCGTCTACCTGCGCCGTGCGGGGTTCGTCGACGACCTGGAGGGGTTCGACGCGTCGTTCTTCCGGGTCGCACCGGCCGACGCGGGCTGGATGGACCCACAACAGCGTCACCTGATCCAGTCGGCCTGGCGGGCGCTGGAGGACGCCGGTCTGTCGGGGCGTACCGCGGACACCACCGTCGGCGTCTACGTCGGCGCCAGCTACCAGCACTACCGCGACCAGGTCGTGGGTGACGTGGTCCAGACCGCCGCCGGGCTCGGCAACCACAACGCCATGCTGGCGAACCGCGTGAGCTGGTTCATGGACCTGCACGGTCCCAGCATGACCATCGACACGCTCTGTTCGTCCTCGCTGGTCGCCCTGCACACCGCCGTCCGCAGCCTGCGTGAGGGCGAGTGCGGCATCGCGCTCGTCGCCGGGGTCCACATGGCCCTGTCGCCGCAGTACTTCCAGCTCGGCTCGCGTCTGCGGTCGTTCTCCCCCACCGGGTCGTCACGGGCGTTCGACGACGGCGCCGACGGCTTCGTCCCGGGAGAGGGTGTGGTCACCGTGGTGCTCAAGCCGCTGCGCGACGCACTCGCCGACGGGGACCCCGTCCACGCCGTCGTCACCGGCACCGCGGTCAACCACGGCGGCCGGGCCGCCGGGCTGACGGTGCCCACCACCAACGCCCAGCGCGACGTCGTCGACGCCGCCCTGCGCGACGCCGGCGTGTCCCCGGACTCCATCTCGCTGGTGGAGGCGCACGGCACCGGGACCGGGCTGGGCGACCCCATCGAGATCGACGGGCTGACCCGGGCATGGCGCCGGCACACCGACCGCCGCCAGTTCTGCGCGATCGGCTCGGTCAAGTCGAACATCGGCCATCTCGAGCCTGCCGCTGGCCTGGCCGGGCTCGTCAAGATCCTGCTCGCCCTCGAACACCGGACGATCCCCGCGACCCTCAACCTCGCCCGGCCGAACGACCACATCCGGTTCGAGGACACCCCGTTCTTCCCCGTGGTCGCCCCCCTGCCCTGGAACCGGGACGAGCGGCCCCGTCGGGCAGCGCTGTCCGCGTTCGGGATGGGCGGGGTCAACGCCCACGTCATCATCGAGGAGCCGCCGGCGCGCACCGCCCCCCTGCGTCCGGGCGAGCGGTCCGACGGTTCGCACCTGCTGCGGGTCACGGCGCCGACCGAGGACGGTCTGCGTGCCGTGGCCGCGGCCTACGCCGGCCATCTGCGGGCCCGGCCCGCCGACCGGGTCGACGACGTCGCTCGTACCGCCAACACCGGGCGGGCGGGGCACGGGCTGCGGCTGCTGCTGCATGCCCGCGGCCGGGACGGGATGGTCGCCGCCCTGGACTCCGTCGCCGAGGGTCGGGGGCCCGTGCCGGCACGTGCCCGCCGCGCGCGCACCCCGGTCACCTTCGCCTTCACCGGCCAGGGGGCCCAGTGGCCGGGTATGGCCCGGGAGCTCCGCCGGTCCGAACCGATCTGCGCGGCGGTGCTCGACGAGTGCGCCGCGGTCCTGCGCGGTCACCTCGACGTGCCGTTGGAGACCCTCCTGGAGGAGGATCCCCTCGTCGGGACCGACCGGGCCCAGCCCGCGATCGTGGCGACCCAGGTCGCCCTGGTCACGCTGCTCCGCAGCTGGGGTGTCCACCCCGACGCGGTCGTCGGTCACAGCGTCGGTGAGCTGACGGCCGCCTGGGCCGCGGGCGTGCTGGACCTGCCCGACCTCATGCGGGCCACCGCCCTGCGCGGACGGCTGATGGCCTCCGCGCCCGGGCCCGGCGCGATGGCCGTCGTCCGCGGTGACGTCGACACCGCGCGGGAGGCTATCGCGGCCCATCCGGACCTGGAGATCGCGGCCGACAACGGTCCCGGTGCGACGACCGTCGCGGGCCCGGCCGTCGCGATGGCCGCGTTCCTGGACTCGGGCACGGTGCGGGCCACCGCGCTGCCCGTCGCGCACGCCTTCCACTCGGCGGCGATGGCCGGCGTCGTCGGCCCGTTCGCCGACCATCTCGCGGGACTGGCGCTGCAGCCGCCGTCGATCCCGTTCGCCTCGACCGCGAGCGGGCGGCTGCACACCCCCGGGACCGCCACCGACCCGGCCTCCTACGCGGGAGCGGTCCGTGCTCCGGTCCTGTTCGGACCGGCGGCGGCGGAGCTCGACGCCCGTGTCCCGGACGAGCAGGACCACGTCTGGTGGGAGATCGGTCCACAACCCGCGCTGCTCCCGCTGCTGCGCCGGATCGCCTCCCCGCGCGACGGGCGGACCCGGTTCCGCTCCACGCTGCGCCGGGAGGAGGGCACGGCACCGCTGCACCGTGCCCTGGCCGACCACCACGACGAGACCGACGCGACGCTGGACCCGGCTGCCCACCACCGGGGCAAGCCGCACGTCGGCGTGCGGATCCCGACCTATCCGTTCGCCCGCATCCGGCACTCCGCCCTGCCCGACGCGTCCGTGGTGGGCGCCCCGGGCGACGGCGCCGCGGTAGCGGCCGGCCACCCCTTCCTCGACGGACGTTCCGGAGGCCTGGCGTCATGACCGACTCGCAGCTGCTCCAGCTGACCCTCACCGAGGCCGACCCGCTGGTCGGCGAGCATCGCAAGGACGGCAGGGCGCTGCTCCCGGCCGCCGTGCAGATCGAGCTGGCGCTGGTCGCCGCGGGCGGCACCGAGCTGCGGGGCGTGTCGTTCCGCAGGCCGGTCGTGGTGCCGCCGGACGCGCCGACGACGGTGCGGGTCGTCCGCTCCGGTGCGGGCGCCGGGTCCGTGCAGCTCCTGGCGGACGGGACGAGCGGACCGGTCGGGGCGGCGACCCCGGCCGCCGCCGCGTCGCCGCCCGGCACGGCACCACCCGCCGTGGCCGGTACGGCCTGGGACCCGCACCTGGTGTACGCGGCCTGGTCGGGAGCCGGCCTGGAGTACGGACCCTCCTACCGCACGCTGACCTCACTGGTCGTCGGTGAGGGGGCGGCGGAAGCCGTGCTGCACAGCGCGGACGCCCGTCCGTGGATCGGGCACCCCCTGCTTCTCGACGGGGTGCTGCAGCTGTCGTCGGTGGTCCTGCAGGAGGCGACGGCGCCGGGAGGACTGCGCCCGCTGTACCCGGTCGGGGTGGACCGGCTCGTGGTGCACGCACCCCTGCGTGGTCCGGAGGTGTCGGTCCGCGCGTGGCGCACTGCGCCGGCCGAGCACGGGACGGGCCGCTGTAACGCCGTGGTCCTCGACGGGACCGGCCGGGTCGTGGCCGAGCTGGTGGGGCTGCGGATGCGTGGGGTCCCCATGACGGCCGCAGCACCGTCGGAGGCCGTCACGGCCAGGACGCCGGTCCCTGCTCCTGCTCCTGCTCCTGCTCCGATGAGGGTTCTGCGCTGGTCGCCGTCCGGACCCGGTTCCGCACCGGCACCCGGCGGCCGCTGGGTGGTCCTGCACCACGGCGGCCCACGGTCCCCCGGTGCCGAGGCCGCCGCTGCGTTGCGGGCGGCCGGCTCCCGGGTGGACGAGGTCGCGGACGGGATCCCCGACCTCGACGGGCTCACCCGCCTCTGGGACGAGGCAGCTGCCGGCCGGCTGGACGGAGTCGTCATGGCGACCGCGGTCGGGGACCCCGCCGACGACGGGGAGCGGGACCTTCTCGATGCATTGCACGTCGTCCGGTCCCTCACCGAGCGTCGCCGGAAGGGACTGCGGCTCGTCGTGCTCACCGAGCGGGCCGCCGCGGCGGCCCCGGGCGACCGGCCCGACCCCGGCCGCGCGTCGGTCTGGGGGTTGCTGCGGACCGCGGCCGTCGAGTACCCCGGGCTGTCGCTGCGGATGATCGATCTCGCCGGCACCGGGACCGTGGGTGCCGATGATCTGGGGATCGGCCCGGCCGAGAGCGCGATCCGGGGCGGGGCACGACTGTGCCCCGCCTGGGAACCGCTGCCCGCCGGGCCCGGGACCGCCCTGCCGGTCCGGGCCGACGGCGCCTACCTCGTGCTCGGCGGGCACGGCGGGCTCGGGCTCGCCGTGGCGGAACGGTTCGCCCGTGACGGCGCCGGCGAGATCCACCTGGTGAGCCGGTCGGGGGGCTCGCGGCTCGCCCCGTCGGCGACCACCGCGATCGCCGCACACGGTGCCCTCGTCCGGTCGCACGCGGTGGACGTCGCAGTACCCGGCGCCCTCGCCGAGCTCGTCGCCGGACTGGGCGGGCGGCCCCTGCGCGGAGTCGTGCACGCGGCGGGGGTGCTGCGCGACGGCCTGCTGCGGGGTGTCTCCCCCGGGGACCTGCGCTCGGTGGTCGCGCCCAAGGCCGACGGTCTGCGCGAGCTCGTCGCCGCCGTCGACGGGGTCGAGCTGGACCTCGCGGTGCTGTTCGGGTCGGTGTCGGGCGCGTTCGGCAACCTCGGGCAGGCCGGGTACGCCGCGGCGAACGCCCACCTCGACGGTGCCGCCCACCTGCTCGGCGCACCGTGGATCAGCATCGACTGGGGGCTGTGGGGCGAGATCGGGATGGGTGTGGAGGTCGCCGCGCAGCTCCGCCGTCGGGGGGTGGAGCCGCTGGGCACGGTCGAGGGACTCGACGCGCTGACCGCCGCGGTCCTGCCCGGCGAACGACAGGTAGTGGTGGCCCACCCCGACCGAGCAACCGGTACCGAGGAGGTCCGTCCCGACGCGCCCCCGGCCGCGTCGGCCCGCCCGGCCGATCCGAGCCCGGCACCGCCGCCGGACGCCGGCACCGACCCGCTCACCGCCGAGGTCACCGCTGCGCTGGTCGACCGCCTGGGTGTCGAGGACCTGGCCCCCGACACCTCGTTCGCCGAGTTCGGCATGGACTCGATCACGAGCGTCGAGCTGACCGAGGCCCTCGGTGCGCGCTGGGGCCTGACCCTGCCCCCCACGCTCTTCCTGGAGCATCCCGACGTGCGCGGCGTCGTCGACGCGCTCCGCGACCGGCACGGCGTCGCACCGGCATCCGGAGTCCCCACACCGGACCCCGCTCCCGCGACCGCCACCGATGTCTCCCGGGCCGGACGGCCCGAGCCACGGCGGGAGCCGCCCGAGGGCGCGATCGCCGTCGTCGCGGTGTCCGGCGACCTGCCCGGCGCCGAGGACCTCGACGACTTCTGGGCGATGCTGCGGCGGGGCGACGACGCCTTCGGCCCCGTCCCGGCCGACCGTTTCGACATCGGCGAGGTCCTGCAGGACCGGGACACCGCCACGACCGGCACCTACTGCGGCAACGGCGCGTTCGTCCGCGACATCGACCGTCTCGACCCGCGGTTCTTCGAGCTCGCCGTCCGTGAGGTCGCCGAGATGGACCCGCAGCAGAAGCTGCTGCTGGAGCACGCCTGGTCGGTCGTGCAGGAAGGCGGAGCGGCGGACCGGCGCGACGTCGGTGTGTTCGTCGGGGCCACCTACACCCACCACCGTGACGCGGCCGGCCTCGACCGGGTCGGGCCGCACACCGCCCTGGGCTCGATGAACGCGTTGCTCGCCAACCGGATCTCCTACGCGCTCGACCTGACCGGGCCCTCGATGACCGTGGACACGCTGTGCTCGTCCTCGCTCGTCGCCCTGGAGCAGGCGGTGTCGGCGCTGCGGGCCGGCCGGTGCTCGACCGCCGTCGTCGCTGCCTGCCACGTCGGTCTCACCTCGTGGTACTACCGCAGTCTCAGCCGCCTCGGCGCGCTCTCCGCGGACCTGCCGCGCCCGTTCGACGCCGCGGCCGACGGGTTCGTCCCCGGCGAGGGTGCGGTGGCAGTCCTGCTCCGGCCGCTGGCCGACGCGCTCCGCGACGGCGACCACGTCTGGGGGGTCATCCGTGGGGTCGCCACCAACCACGGAGGTCGTGCGGGCGCCCTCTCAGTCCCGCGCAGCGCTGCGCAGGCCGACGTACTGCGGGCCGCACTCGCCGACGCCGGGCTCTCCCCGTCGTCGGTGGACCACGTGGAGACCCACGGAACGGCGACCCCGCTCGGCGACCCGATCGAGATCGCCGCACTGGCCGAGGTGTTCGGGCCGGACCGGGCCGCACCGGTGCTGCTCGGCGCGCTGAAGGGCAACATCGGGCACCTCGAACCGGCCAGCGGGCTCGCCTCCCTGGTCAAGGTGCTGCTGTCCCTGCGTCACGGCGAGATCCCGCCCGTCGCCGGACACCGTGGGCCCGGCGAGCGGCTCCGACTGCCCGCGGGCGTGCTGGCGATCCCCACCGCGTCGACCGCCTGGCCGGCCGGCGACCGGCCCCGACGGGCCGGGATCAGCGCGTTCGGCATGGGCGGCACCAATGCCCACGTCGTCGTCGAGGACTGGCCGGCGCCCGTCGCGACCGTTCACGACCCGGGCGCGGCCGGCGTCCTGCACGTGTCCGCGCACACGCCGGAGGCGTTGACCCGGCGCCTCACCGACCTGCTCGCCGCCGTGCACGACGGCCTCGACCCCGGAGTACTGCACACCTCGGCCGGGGTGGGCCGCAGGCACCTGGCGCTGCGGGTGGCGGTCGTCGCCCGCGGTGCCGAGGAGCTGGCCGACGGGCTGCGCCGCGCGCTCGGGTGCGGGCCGGGGTCCGTCGTGCACCCCGACGGGGCGGACGACACCGTCGCAGGACTCGTGCAGACCGCCCGGGTCTGGGTCGACGGCGGCCCCCGCGGCCCCCTCGGCCCGGGTGCCGCCGCGCGGCGTGCGCCACTGCCGTCCTACCCGTTCCGTACGCCGGCGACCCCCTCTCCGTCCACCGCCCCCGACCCGGCCGGAGCCGCCGCGCTGATCGCGGGACACGAGGTCTTCGGGCTGCCGACGGTGCCCGCGGCGCTGCTGCTGTCCCTGGGCCTCGACCGGGCCCCGGTGCTGCGTGACGTGGAGTTCCCCGCCCGAGGGACGGCGACGTCCCTGCCCGAGCACGACCTGGACGACACCATCGACGGTGCGGTCGCGACCCTGCACCAGCAGGGCCGGGTGATCGCCCGGCTGCGTCCGGAGCCCGGTCCGACGCAGGTGCCTGCACCCGACGTGACACCGTGCCCCCGCGTGCTCGACCCCGCCGGGCTGTACGCGTGGTTCGACACCCACGGCACCCGGTATGCGCCGGCACTGCGCCGCATCGGCGGTGTCCGGCACGGCGAGGGGGCGGTCGCCGCCGATCTGCTGCCGGGGGCGGTACCGGCGACCGACCGGGTCACCGCCGTCGACGCGGCGCTGCAAGCCATGGCGGTGCTGACCCTGGGAGATCCCACACTGTCCGACACCGCCCTCCTTCCGGTGGGCATCGGCCGGGTCACCGCGACCGGTGATCCCGCCGAGGCGCTCTCGCTCCGGTTGCGCTCGCGAGGGTGGCAGGACGGCACGCACGTCGCCGATGCGTGGCTGCTGGGCGTCGACGGCCCGGTCCTCGTCCTCGAGGGCATCCGGTTCCGACCGGTGGCCGGCGCCGGCGGAGCATCACCGCCCGCGGACGCCCCCGGGACGTCGCTCACTCCGGAGGGTCTGCTGGAGATCCTGCGCGGGGTCCTCGCCGACCCCTCGGTCACGGTGACCACGCCGCTGTCCGCGGTGGGGATGGACTCCCTGCTCGCCGGCGAGATCGCGGCCGAGATCGGGGCTGCCGCGGGCACCCCGGTGTCGGCGGTCGAGGTACTCGCCGCCCGCGACGGCCGTGCCCTCGCCGACGCGCTCGGGCTCGAGGTCGGCCCGTCCGCCACCCGGGAGGACGCCGCCCTCCGGTCCACCCACCCGGACCGCGCGGACGAGCAGTCCCTCGCTCCCCTGACCGCGGACCCCGCGCTCGTCGAGGCGGTGGAGGAGACGGTGGCCCCCGCGGTGTCCGCGCGCAGGCGGCCACCCGTCGCACCGTCGGGGGACCGCCACGACATCGCCGTCATCGGCCTCGCGGGTGTCCTGCCCGGTGCCGACGACATCGACAGCCTGTGGCCGTTGCTGCGGGACGGGAGCGATGCCCTGCGCCCGGCGCCCGCGGATCGGTGGGACCGGCCGGACCGGCCGGTCGGCGGGTTCGTCGACGGCGTCGCCGGCTTCGACGCCGACCTGTTCGGACTTCACCCGCGCCAGGCCCGCCTGCTCGACCCGCAGGCACGGTGGCTGCTGCGCACGGCCTGGCAGGCGTGGGAGTCGGCCGGCGTCGACCCGACCTCCGCACCCCGCCGGACCGGGGTCTTCGTCGGTGCCAGCTACCAGCACTACCGCGAGTTCAACGTGGACCGTGAGCTGGACGCCGCCGCGGGCCTGGGGAACCACAACGCCTTCCTGGCGAACCGGGTCAGCTGGTTCTTCGACCTGCACGGCCCGAGCCTCACCGTGGACACCCTGTGCTCGTCGTCGCTGGTCGCGCTGCACACCGCCGTGCGCAGCCTGCGCGACGGCGAGTGCGACCACGCCGTCGTCGGTGGGGTGCGGCTCGCACTGTCGCCGCTGCACTACACGGCGATGACCAACCTGGGGGCGCTGTCCCCCAGCGGATCCCCCCGGGCGTTCGACCAGGACGCCGACGGGTTCGTCCCCGGGGAGGGCGCCGTGACCGTCGTCCTCCGACCGCTCCACGACGCACTCGCCGACGGCGACCCGGTGCACGCCGTCATCACCGGCACCGCGGTCAACCACGGCGGCCGGACGTCCGGTCTGACCGTGCCTGCGGTGTCGGGGCAGCAGGAGGTGATCACCGCGGCGCTGCGCGATGCCGGCGTGTCCCCCGACACCATCAGCTACCTCGAGGCCCACGGCACCGGGACCGCCCTCGGCGACCCGGTCGAGATCGACGCGCTCACCCGGGCGTGGGCCCCCCACACCACCCGGCGGCAGTACTGTGCGATCGGGTCGGTCAAGACGAACATCGGTCATCTCGAGCCGGCCGCGGGACTCGCGGGACTCGCCAAGATCATCCTCGCTCTCCGGCACGACACCCTTCCGCCCACCCGCAACCTGGACCGCCCCAACGAGCACATCCGCTTCGAGCGCACGCCCTTCCACCCCCTCCTCACCCCCACCCCCTGGCGCCGCAACGGCACCCCCCGCCGCGCCGCTCTCTCGGCCTTCGGCATGGGCGGCGTCAACGCCCACGTCGTCATCGAGGAGCCGCCGCCGATCGGGCCGCGCACGCCGGTCCCGCCCCGGGAACACGCGTTGCGGATCTCAGCGGCGACCGAGGAGGGCGTACGCCGACTGGCTCGTTCCTACGCCGACCGGATCGGCGAGACCGGCGACGACACCGGAGACGACACCGACCTCGCCGACGTCGTGCACACCGCCAACACCGGACGCGCCGAGCTCTCCCACCGCGCCGCCGTCGCCGGTGGGTCCGCGACCGAGCTGCGCGCCGGGCTGCTGGCAGTGGCCGACGGGACCGCCCCGGTGGTGTGCGGCGGGGGCGCTCCGCCACCGGTGGCGCCACGGGACCCGGCGGACCTGGTCGCCGCGGCACTGACCGGTGCCGACGGGCTGGACTGGTCGCTGTTCTCGGCACCGACCGCACGGCGGACCGCGGTGCCCGGTTACCCCTTCGCCGACGAGGACCACTGGAACACGGTCGGCCGGCCGCCGCAGGACCCGGTGATCGCACCGTCCGCCGCCCGTCCGGTGTGGCGCACGGCGTGCGTCCCGCCGGCCAGGCCCCCGGCCGGACTGTCCGTCTTCGTCGACGGGGGAACCGTCCCGCGGGAGACCCTGATCGCCCGACTCGTCTCCGACGGCTGCGTCCCCGCGACCGAGCTGTCCACCGCCGACGCCGTGGTCGTGCTCGACGACCCGGATTCCACCACGGCCACGTTCTGGGACCGGCTGCGCGGCGTCGCCGCCGGCCTGCGGACCGGCGCGGCCTGTCTGTGGGTGCTGCACGGCGCCGCGGCCGTCGGGTCGCAGGAGAGGCCCGAGCTGCGACCGTGGTCGGTCGCGCGCGGCGCCGCCGTACGCGCGGCGGCCGCGGAACGAGGCTGGTCGGCGGCCAGCGTGGACGTCCGGGTCGACGATCCCCGGGCGGCCAAGGCGCTGCCCGGCGAGCTGTACTCGCTGGTGACCGGGCAACCCGCCGAACCGGAGGAGCGGGCGCTGCGGTCCGGTGATCGTCTGCAGCGCAGCCACGAGCCGCTCCCGGAACCGACCCCCCGCGACGCCGACGCGTCCGGCTTCCACCTGGTCCTCGGCGGTCACGGAGCGGTGGGCCGCGAGCTCGTCGCGGCGCTGGCCGACCACGGGGCACGGGCGATCGGGGTGGTCGGCCGTTCGGCCGTCGAGCCGCCGACCGTCCCCGGTGCGGAGGTGGCCTGCGACCGCGCCGACGTGACCGACCCGGACGGGCTCGACGCCGTCGTGGCCCGGTTCGTCGAGCGGTGGGGGCCCCTGCGCGGGATCGTCCACTGCTCCGGGGTGGTGAACCCGGTGGGGGCGCTCACCCGCCGGAGCCCCGCGGACGCCGAACGGGTGCTCGCCCCGAAGTGCGTCGGTTCCGACGTGGTCGTCGCGCTCGCCCGCCGGCACGCCGCACGCTGGGTCGTACTGGTGTCGTCCATCGCGGGCTGGCTCCCGGAGGCGGGTCGCGGGGTGGTCGACTACGCCGCCGCGAACGCCTACCAGCTCGCGCTGGCCGAACGGGAGGACGGCCCGTCCCTGCGGGTGACCGCACACGCCTGGCCCGACTAGACGGGCACCGGCATGGCCGCCGATCCGGCCTTCGCCGCCCGCCACTCGCTCACGCCGCAGGAGGGCCGGGCCGCGTTCGGTGCCTCGTTCGACCTCGGCGGTGCGGTGGTGCTCCTCGGCTCCGCCACCCGGGCCGGCGACGGTGCCCCGGTCCCGGCGGCGCACGGCTCCCCTCACCAGGAGGTCGGGCCGAAGGGGGCCGCCGGCCTCGGCTCCGCGGCGCCGGATCGTGCACGGGCGGTCTCTGCGGTCTCCGGAGCGTTCCGGGCGGTGCTGGGCGAGGACCCCGGGGAGGTCGCACTCGAGGCACTGGGCCTGGACTCCATCACGGTCGCCGAGCTCGCCGCGGCGATCGAGTCCCGCACCGGCAGCCCGCTGGACCCCTCAGTGCTGTTGCGGGCCCGCGGCGTCGCCGACGTCGCCGACGTCGTCGCCGGCACGGCACCGCGCTCCCCGTCGACCACGACGGACCACACCCCCGCGGCGACGGCACCGGGGGCCGACCTCCGGACCCTGCTGACCGAACTCGACGACACCCCTCGCACGGACGGGAAGGCCTGACATGTCCGACCACCCGACCCATGACCTGGCCGTCATCGGCCTCGCCGTCCGGCTCCCCGGAGCAGAGGACGTGACCGACCTGCGCACGTTCCTGGCCGGCGACACCGTCGCGGTGTCGCCGGTGCCGGCCGCCCGCTGGGCGCCGGGCCTGCTGCCGCGCCCGGGCCTGCGCGGGGGCTTCCTGCAGGATCCGCACTCGTTCGACCACGAGGCGTTCGGCCTGTCCGCCGAGGACGCGGTCCGCATCGACCCCCAGCACCGCGTGATGTTGGAGATCGGGGCGCGCGCCATCGAGGAGGCCGGCTATCGGGGCCGCCGGCGGCTGCGGGCCGGGGTGTTCGTCGGCAGCAGGATGAACGCCTACGGCTACGACGCGGCCCTCCCGGGCCCCGGGTCCCCCACCGGGCCGCCCGCCGCCACGCTGTGGGGCCGGTCGCAGAACTTCGCCGCGGCCTGGCTGGCCGACCGGCTCGACCTGGCGGGGCCGGCGCTGGTGCTCGACACGGCCTGCTCGTCCTCGCTCACCGCCCTGTGGGCGGCCTGCCTCAGCCTGCGCAGCGGTGACTGCGACCTGGCCGTGGTCGGCGGCGTGGACCTGCTCGTCGACCCGCTCACCTACCGACTGCTCGACGGGGCCGGGGCCCTGTCCGCCGACGGGCTGTGCCGCACGTTCGACCGTCGCGCGGACGGTTACGTCCCCGGGGAAGGGGCGGTCGCCCTGGTGCTGAAACCGCTGGCGGCGGCGCAGCGCGACGGCGACCGTGTGCTCGGGACGATCGTGCACGTCGCCGCCAACAACGACGGCGCGACCATGGGTGTCACGACGCCCAACCTGGAGGCCCAGGTCGAGCTCCTCGACGGGGTCTACCGGCGGGTCGACCCCGACACGGTCCAGATGGTGGAGACACACGGCACGGGCACCGCGATCGGCGACCCGATCGAGGTCCGCGCCCTCTCCGAGGTGTTCACCCGGCACGGGATGGCCCCGGGTTCGGTCGCGCTCGGCTCACTCAAGAGGCGGATCGGGCATCTGCACTCCGCTGCCGGCCTGGCCGGGCTGGCCGGCCTGCTCTGCGCGCTCGCCGAGGAGATCGTCCCCGGCCTGCACGTCGAACAGCCCAACCCACGCCTGCAGATCGACGGAGGGCCGCTGCGGCTGACCGGGGCGGCCGAGACGTGGCCCGCGGCGACGGTCCGAGGGGCCGGGCTGAGCGCGTTCGGCTTCGGCGGGACGAACGTCCACGCCGTGGTCACCGGGGCGCCGCCGGTCCCGCCGCGTGCCGGCACCGGCCCCCACGTGCTCACGCTGTCCGCCCGGACGCCGTACGGGGTGCGTGAGCTCGCCACCCAGTGGCTGGAGCTGCTCCCCCGGCTCGGTCCCGGTCTCGACGACGCCTGCGCCACCACCCGGCTCTCCCGCCCGCACCTCGCGGCACGGATCGCGGTGTCCGGTGACGGCGCCGACGCGCTCGCGGCAGCCCTGCGGGACACGCTGTTGCGCACCGGGCCGGGGTCGGCACCACACCGGGCACCGGCGCCACCCGTCCCGGGCGGCGACGCCGGGACCTGGCTGCCCTGGCTGGCCGAACAGGTCCCGGCCGTCGCACGGCTGGTGGACCGGTTCGTCACCGCCACCGGGGATCCGATCGGCGCCTGGGGGGGCCCGCCGTACCGCGCTCTGCGGCGCGATCGCCTGGCCGGTCGCGCTGGTCGCCCTGGGGGCACCCGACGCGGCGCTCCCCGGGGAGGGGCCGGGTGCGGTGACCGCCGCCTACGCACTCGGCGACGACCCCGACCCCACCGCGGCGGTCGCGGCGCTGCTCGCCGCCGGCACCCCGGTCGAGGGCCCCGGTCCTCTCGACGGCACGACCGGCCCGGCCGACGTCGCCGGCAGGATCGCCGCGGTCCTCGCCGCCCTGTACGCCGACGGGCACGACGTGGACTGGAGCCGCCACCGCGCCGGCCGGCCGTTCCGGACGGCCGAGGTCCCGATGACCCAGGCCGACGGGCGGGTGCTGGACCTGCGGGAGCCGCAGCGGTCGGCCGAGTCCGGCGGGCCGCTGCGGGTACTGCAGCCGCTCGGGGCGGACGGCTTCGCCTTCGAGCGGGTCCACGGCCCCGGCGAGGTTCCCATCGCGCAGCACTCGGTGTTCGGCGAGGCGATGCTGCCGGGAATGGCGTGGCTGGACCTGCTGAGGGCCGGAGCGGTGGCCGCCGGCGGGACGTTCGGTGGCCTCGCCGACCTGGTGTTCCACCGCCCGTTGCGGGCGGCGCAGCCGGAGGTCGTGACGTGCAGGACCACCGGCGACGGCGCCTTCGAGCTCCGGGGACCGGACGGCCCGTACGCGCACGGGCGCTACGTCACCACCGCCGTCGCCCGGCCCGCCCGTCTGGACCTGGGCCCGCTGCTGGAGACCTGCGGGCCACTGAGGTCCGGTACGACGCTCTACCGCAGACTGCGTGCGCTCGGCTATCGGCACGGCCGCTACTACCGCAACATCTCGTGGGTCGCGGCCGTACCCGACGGCACGCTCGCCCGCGTCGAGGGAGCGCGTCAGCGCAGCTGGAACGACGACGGGGTCGAGCTGTTCCCCGGCCTGCTCGACAGCGTCACGATCGCCGCACTGGACCTGGACCATGCGATCGCGGGCCGGGCCGACGCCCCGGTGTTCATCCCCTTGTCGATCGGCGCGGTGGAGGTGCACGGATCTCTGGAACGAGCCGCGTTCGTCCACACCCGGGTCGGGTTCTGGAACGAGGAGGCCTGCCGGGTCACCCAGACCGTCACCGACGACGCCGGGTCGGTCGTGATGGTGCTGCGTGACATCTCCTCGAAGCGGGTACCGGCAGCCGCCTTCGCGCCGACCGATGCGGCGACGTCCGCGCCGACGGCGCCGGAACGGGCCCCCACCCCGGCGGAGGTCACCGCCGAGGCGGCGGTTCCGGCGGTTCCGGCGATCGGTCCGTCCTCGCGGACCGGCGTGGTGGCATCGTCCGGCGCGGACGGGCGACCGGCCCCCGCCGTGGTGCTCGACTGGTTCCTGGCCGAGGCCGGGCTCGGTCACGACGACACCGACGAGGAGTTCCTGTCCACCGGGTTCGACTCGGTGGGCCTGGTCGACCTCAGCGAGCGTCTGTCCCGCGAGCGCGGCCTGTCGCTCTACCCGACGGTGTTCTTCGAGTTCCCGACACCAGGACGGTTCGCCGCTTTCCTGGCCGAGGACGCGCCGGAGCTGGTGCGCGCGCTGCGGGCAGAGCGGCCCGGCGCCGGCGGCCGGACCGACGACGCGTCCCGACAGCCGACGGGCGGCCCGCCACCCGCGGACCCACCCGGCTCGGACCGGCCGCCCGTACCCCCGTCGAGATCCCTGGCCGCGGGGCCGACCACCCCGGCACCGGTGGCCGCCACACCGACGCCGGCACCCACCGTGGCCCCGGCGGGCGAGCCGGCCGGGAGACCCACCGGCCCGCGCCCGGCCGACCCGGCGGACCGGGATCCGTCGCGCGACGTCGCGGTCGTCGGCATGGCCGTCCGTGTGCCCGGTGCCTCCACCCCCGAGCAGATGTGGCAACTGCTGCGGGACGGCGTCGACACCGTCGACGAACTCCCCGCCGGCAGGTGGGCCGGCCACCCGGACTCCGCCCCACGCGCATCGTTCCTGCCGGAGGTCGACCGGTTCGACCCGACACCCTTCCGGATCTCGCCGCGCGAGGCTCCGATGATCGACCCGCAGGCCCGGATCGTCTACGAGACGATCTGGGAAGCGTTGGAGGACGGCGGTCGGATCGGCCCGCGGGCCGAGGGCAGCAGGACCGGGCTGTGGATCGCCTACAGCCACGACCACTACCACGAGGAACGCGCCCGGCTCGGTGTCGGTGACGGCCGCGGGCTGGGCCTCGAGGCGATGATCCCGAACCGGCTGTCGCACCTGATGGACTGGACCGGACCGAGCATGGTGGTCAACACGCTGTGCTCCTCTGCCCTGGTCGCCCTGCACACCGCGCTGGCGCACCTGCGCTCGGGGGACATCGACACCGCCGTGGTCGCCGGGGTGCATGCGGCGATCAGCCCTGAGTACTTCGCCTCGATGACGGCGATGCGGGCCCTGTCCCCGCAGGCCCGGTGCGCCGCCTTCGACGCGGGTGCCGACGGTTTCGTACCCGGTGAGGGTGCCTCGGCCGTCGTGCTGCGCCGCTCGGCCGACGCCACCGCCGAAGGCGACCGGGTCCGCGGACTCGTCATCGGCGCAGCCGTCAACCACGGCGGCCGCACCAGCCGGTACTCGGCCCCGAGCCCGACGGCCCAGCGCGACGTCATCACCGCGGCACTGCGGGACGCCGACGTGTCGCCGGACTCCATCTCCCTCGTGGAGGCACACGGCACGGGCACCACGCTCGGCGATCCGATCGAGGTCGACGGGCTGACCCGGGCCTGGCGTCGGCACACCGACCGCCGCCAGTTCTGTGCCATCGGCTCGGTCAAGTCGAACATCGGCCATCTGGAGCCCGCCGCCGGTCTGGCCGGTCTGGTCAAGGTCCTCCTCGCCTTCGAGCACGCCACGATCCCGGCCACCTTGCACCTGACCAGGCCGAACGACCACATCCGGTTCGAGAACACACCGTTCTTCCCCGCCGTCGACGCGCTGCCCTGGCACCGGGGCGACGGTCCCCGGCGCGCGGCCCTGTCGGCGTTCGGGATGGGCGGGGTGAACGCCCACGTCGTGCTGGAGGAGCCCTCCCCCCTGGTGCGACCCGCCGTTGCGGCCGGACGCAGCCATGTCCTCACCGTGTCGGCTCCCACCGAGGACGCCGTGCGGGACCTCGCCGACCGCTACGCCCGGTCCGTCACCGCTCTCCCGGACGACGACGACCTCGCCGCCGTCGCCTGGACCTCGCGTGCGGGGCGGGCCCGCCAGCGCCACCGCGTGGCGGTCCACGGCACGACGCGCGCCGAGCTCGCCGCACGGCTCACCGCCGTCGCGACGGGGGCCGCGGACGCGGCACCGGTCATCCGGACGGGTACGGGAGCAGGAGGTCCGACGGTGTTCCTGTTCACCGGCCAGGGCTCCCAGTACCCGGGCATGGGCGCCGACCTCTACCGCGACGAGCCCGTGTTCCGTTCCGCCGTCGACGACTGCACGGCGATGCTGGCGCCCTGGCTCGCGGTCCCGCTGCCGGAGCTGCTGTTCCGGTCCGAGGCCGGGGTGCTGACCCGGACCGACCACGCGCAGGTCGCGATCGTCGCCGTCCAGGTCGGGTTGGTCCGGCTGCTGGACTCCTGGGGGATCCGTCCCGGGCACGTGATCGGGCACAGCGTCGGCGAGCTCACCGCCGCATGGGCCGCGGGGTGCCTCGCGCTGCCCGACCTCATGCGGGTCACCGCCTGCCGGGGGCGGGCCATGCTCGCCCAGCCGGCGCCCGGCTCGATGGCCGTCGTGCACGCCGACCGGGTGACCGTCGCCGAGATCCTGCGCGACCACCCGGGGCTGGAGGTCGCCGCGCACAACGGGCCGCGCAACACCGCGGTCGCCGGCCCGCGGGAGCACATCGTGGCACTGCGGGACCGGCTCACCGCGACGGCGCAACCGGTCGCGGTGACACCGCTGAGTGTCAGCCACGCGTTCCACTCGCGGGACATGTCGGGCGCCGTGCCCGCGCTGCGGTCGGAGCTCGCGACGGCCGGGTTGCGGCCACCGGAGATCGCCTTCACCTCCACCGTGACCGGGACCCGGCACACGGCGGAGACCGCGACCGACCCGCAGACGTGGGCCGACGGTCTGGTCGAGCCGGTGCTCTTCCACGAGGCACTGACCGAGGTCCACCGGAGCCGGCCGGCGGGCTACTGGGAGATCGGGCCGCAGCCCGTGCTCGCCCGGCTCGCCGCCGACCTCACTCCCGAGGCGGGGTTCGTGCGCTCGACCCTCGCCCGCGGCCGTACCGACGCGCTGTACCGGCACCTGTGCGACCACCACAACACCACCGACCCCGAGGTCGTCCTCGCGGGCACACCGCGGACGCCCGGGCCGGGTATCGCCGACCTGCCCCGGTTCCCGTTCGCCCGGACCCGCTACTGGGTCGACGACACCGGACGTCAGGACCGAAAGCCGACCGATAGGACAACCCTCTAACGTCGACGACCGGTTCCCCCGCGACCCCGGAGAGTGAGTACGTCCATGACGGAGTACGGCCTGAAGCGACACTTCGACAGCGGAGCGGCCCGCCTGCTCGGAGACCTGGTGACGCAGGTGCACCCGCAGTTCGACCTCGAGGGATACGTCACCGAGGTCGCGGCGCTGGTCCCCCCGCTCGAGCTGAAGGACCGCGTCCGGGTCCTCTCCGACGGCCTGCGCAGCAGGCTCCCGCAGGACTATCCGCAGGCCCTGGCGACGTTGCTGTCGATCCTCGGCGAGGAGCTGGCCGAGGGCGACGGAATGTTCAACACCAGCTGGTACCTCATGCCGGTGGCCCGGTTCGTGGAGGACCACGGTCTCGGTCACCCGGAGATCTCGCTCGACGCGATCGAACAGATCACCCGGCGGCACACCGGTGAGTACGCGATCCGGCCCTACCTCGACCAGCACCACGAGATCACGATGGAGCGGGTCCGGACCTGGGCCGGATCACCGAGCCTCAACGTGCGCCGGCTGGCGAGCGAGGGGATCCGGCCGCGGTTGCCGTGGGCGCGGACCCTGCACCGGTTCGTCCAGGACCCCACCCTTGTCCTGGAGGTACTGGAGGCACTGCGTTCGGACCCCTCGCCCTACGTCAGGAAGTCGGTCGCCAACAATCTCAACGACATCGCCCGCGACCACCCCGACGCCGTACTGGACGTGCTCGAACGGTGGGCCGCGGAGAGCCCGACCCCGGAGACGGAGTGGATCAGCAGGCACGCGCTGCGGGTTCTGGTGAAGAACGGCGACCAGCGAGCACTCGCCCTGTCCGGTGTGACCGGGGGCGAACACGTCCGGGCGGACCGGCTGGTGCTCAGCCCCGCCACCATCCGGCTCGGCGAGTCGGTCACCCTGCGTGCCGAGATCCGCAACACCGATCGGCACGCGCACACCGTCGCCGTCGACTACGTCGTGCACCACGTGCGCAACAACGGGCGCACCCTCCCCAAGGTCTTCAAGCTCGCCTCGGTCGAGCTGGGGCCCGGCGAGAGCCGGGTGGTGGAGAAGCGCCACCCGGTCCGGGAGATCACGACCCGCCGCTACTACCCCGGTACCCACGTCATCGACCTCCAGGTCAACGGTCGGGTCGTCGCCGCCGACGGATTCGAGCTCGTCACATGACCAGCCGGCGGACGCTCACCGCGGACGATCCGGTGGTCGCCGACCACCGCATCGACGGGGTCGGGGTGCTCCCGGCGGCGGCACAGATCGACCAGATGCTGCGGGCCGTCAGTGCCGGCGCACCCTCGCGGCGGTGGTGGCTGGAGCACGTGGTCCTCGCCGAGCCGCTCGTCGTCACCGACCGCGGGTCGGCTCTGGAGGTCGACGTCGCTGACGACGGCGCGGTGGTCCTGCGGGCCCGCCGGGCGGACGACCCGGACTCCCCGTCCCGGCTGCATGCCCGTGCGGTCGCGGCCGGGGCACCCCTTCCCCCGCCGACCTACCTCGACACCGCCGCGCTCGAGGCCTCCGCCGGACCCGAAGCGCTGCTGGCGGTCCTGGACGGCTGGCGCGCGGGCAGCGGGATCGTCTACGGCGAGCGGTACCGGGTGATGCGTTCGCTGCGACGCGACGGTGACCGGATGTTCGCGGTACTGCGACCGACGACCGACGAGCCCGGCGCCGTGATCGACCCGGCCGTGCTCGACGCCCTCCTCCAGGGGTTGGGGCTGCTGGACGACGGCGCCGCCGGGCGCTGCCTGCCGTGGTACATCGGGCGGATCTCCGTCCGTCGTCCGGTCCGGGGAACACTGCTGGCCCTCGTCGAGCGGACCCCGGGCGGCCCGGACGCCGCCGGATGCCGGGGGCGGGCGACGGTCTGCACCGAACAGGGTGAGGTCGTCCTCGAACTCGACCGCATCGTGCTGCGGACGGTCGGCCCGCCGGGCCGCACCGCCGCCGGTATGCCGACCCGCGCGTCCGGGACGGCCGGCTGCACGACGGTCCCCGGCTGGCGGGCCGCTCCGGCACCCGCGCCGACACCTCAGGACACCTCGAGGATCCTGGTCCTGGGCGACGCCCCCGGGATCAGGGGACCGGTGCGACGTCTCGGGCTCGAGGTCATCACCGACGGGACATTGCAGTCCCACCTGGCCGAGGAGCCGCCGGAGCTCGTCGTGCACGCCCCGGCCCCCGGCGGGGACGCGTGCACCCAGGTGCTGCAGGCGGCCGCACTGGCACGCACGCTGTCCGGCATCCGACCGTTCCCCGCCCTGACCGTCGTGACCCGCGACGCCCACGGGGAGCGTCCCGATCCGTCGCACACCGCGCTGTGGGGCCTGTTCCGTTCGGTGCGGACCGAGCACCCCCGGACGCCGGTCACGCTGCTGGACCTCGGCGGCGAACCGTCGGGGTCGTTCTCCGTCCCGCACGACGGCGGCGAGTACCGCCGGCACGGCGACGAGCTGCTCGTCCCCCACCGTCGCGACGCCGGCCCCGGCGACGGGCCACCGTTCGACCCGAGGGGGCGGCGCGTGCTGGTCACCGGGGGTCTGGGCGGACTCGGGCTGCTCGTCGCGGAGCTGCTGGCGGAGCTCGGGTGCGCACACCTGACCCTCGTCGGCCGCACCGCGCCGTCGGGGCGTCGGGGGGAGCGGATCGACCGGCTGCGCGAGCGGTGCGAGGTCCAGGTCCTGACGACGGACGTGGCCGCTCCCGACCCGGCGCTGGGTCGGGAGCGCTTCGACCTGGTGATCCACTCGGCCGGGGTGCTGAGGGACGGCCTGGTCCGGACGCTCACTCCTGAGCGGATCGCGGAGGTCCTGGCCCCCAAGATCTCGGGTGTGCAGGCACTCGATGCGATGCTCGACCGCGACCACCGCCCCGGCGCGGTGGTGCTGTTCAGCTCGATCAGCGCGGTCGAGGGGAATCTGGGCCAGAGCGCGTACGCCGCCGCGAACGCGTTCCTCGACGGCTACGCGGCCCGCCGCCGCTACGACGGCGAGCACTGGTGGAGCCTCGACTGGGGCCTGTGGAACGCCGGGATGGGCGAGGGCGTGGTCACTGCGGCCGCGGCCCGCGGCATCCCGGCGCTCGAACCGGACGCGGGTCTGGCGCTGCTGCGTGAGGTGCTGACCCGCCCACCCGGCCAGTACGTCCTGTCCGCACCCGCCCGACCGAAGGACGAACCGATGACCAGCACGCTGGACACCACCGACGCATGGACGTCCGTGAGCGCGATCCTCACCGGCACGATGCACCTGCCCGCGGTCGCTCCGGGCGACGACCTGCTCGAGCTCGGGCTGGACTCGATGATGGCCGTCGAGATCACCGCCGGCCTGGCGAAGGCCGGCTACGAGCTGGACCCCGCGCTCCTCTTCGAGCTGACCAAGGTGCAGGACCTGCTGGACCACCTCCGGTCCCTCCCCGTGCCTGCCCCGACTCCGGGCGGCGGGGCCCCGTCCGTGCCCACGACCGATGCCGGGGCCTCCTCGGTCCCGACGTCCGCACCTGCCGGATCCACGACCTCCGACGTGCGCCCCGCGTTCCGGCCCGACTGGGACCGTTTCCGTACGGAGCCGGTCGGTCCCGGGCACCCCGCGCCCGCCCCCTCGATCACACTCTCGTCGACCACACCCCCGTCGACCCCGGCCGCGGTGATCGCGCCGGCGCCCGCGGTGGTGCCGTCACCGCGCCCGGTCCCGGCACCGCCCGCGGTGACGCGGCCGATGCCGCACACAGCAGCGGCCGGCGCTGTGGGATCGGACGTCCTCGACCGGCCCGGCCCGCGCCCCGAGGGAGGCGCAGCAGGGGCCCCGACCGGGCCTCGGAGCGTGCCGGGACGCACACTGCCGGGCCGGCTGACCGACCGCCCCGGCGGGGGCTTCCTCGACCGCCGTATCGACGACCTCTCCCGGGAGGACCGGGCCGTCGTCGCCGAGGGTCGCTACTTCTACGAGCCGGTGGTCGAGGAGGAGACGGGCTCCTGGATCCGCTTCGACGACCGCTGGTACCTCAACTTCGCCTCCTACAGCTACCTCGGCCTGATCGGGCACGACTACATCGGGGCCCGGGTGCAGGAGGCCGTGCGCCGGCACGGCACGGGTGCGCACGGTGTCCGCCTGCTCGCGGGCACCCTCGGCCTCCACCGCGAGCTGGAGCTCGCGATCGCCCGGTTCCTGGGCACGGAGGACGCCATCGTCTACTCCAGCGGGTACATGGCGAACGTGGCCACGGTCGGCGCACTGGTGGGGCCCGGCGACACGGTGATCGGCGACGTCTACAACCACGCCAGTATCCTCGACGGGTACCGGCTGTCGGGGGCCCGGGTCCTGACCTATGCCCACAACGACCTCGACGATCTCGAGCGGGCGCTGCGCCAGTCCGGCGACGGCGGCAGGCTCGTCGTCACCGACGCCGTGTTCAGCATGGACGGCGACATCGCGCCGCTGCCGGGCATCGTCGATCTCTGCGAACGCTTCGACGCCCCGCTGATGGTGGACGAGGCCCACAGCCTGGGGGTGCTCGGCCGGACCGGACGAGGCATCACCGAGCACTTCGGCATCGGCGCCGACCGTGTTGCGGTCAAGATGGGAACACTGTCCAAGACCGTGCCCAGCGCCGGCGGCTACGTCGCCGGGAGTGCGGACCTGGTGTTCGCGCTGAAGAACAACGCCCGCGGCTGGATGTTCTCCGCCGCGGTCACCCCGGCGAACGCGGCCGCCGCGCTCGCCGCCGTCGAGGTGATGACGGCCGCACCGGGGATGGCCGAGCAGCTGCGCGGCCGCACCGGGCGCTACCGCGACGCGCTGCACCGGTCGGGCTTCGACACCCTGCACAGCGAGTCGCCGGTGGTGCCGGTCCTCTGCCGCGACGACGGCCAGGCCCAGGACCTCGCCCGGCTGTGCCAGGCCGACGGGGTGTTCGTCCAGCCCATCGTCTACCCGGCCGTGCCGCGGAGCCTTCCGCGGCTGCGGACCATCGTGAACCTGTCCCACACCGATGACGACATCGACCTCGCCGTGGAGGTCCTGACCCGCGCCGGCCGCCGGCTCGGGCTCGTCTGATCCGTCCGTTCCGTCCCGAAGGGAAGCATCATGGGTGACATCAACGGCAAGGCGTTCTTCGGTGCCGTGCTGCGGGCAGTGGCCTGCACGCGCAACCACAACGACGACTCGGCCGAGTACGAGGCGGGGGTCATCGTCCCGGCGGGACGGATCCGTGAGATCGAGACCGAGATCGGCGACCGGGACCCGACGACGTCGGAGGTCGAGCAGGTGCTGGCACTGCTCGACACGGTCCTGACCACCAAGCGGACCACCGCCGAGGATCGCGCGTTCCACACCGGGCACATCTCCCGGGTCTCCGGCCTCTCGGTGGTCCGCGCCGGCGCGGCGGTCTGAGATGACCGCGGGTGGGCCGGCCGGGCCGCCGCCGGCGTGGTTCTCGCACGAGCTGTGCTTCTGGCACGACCCCGGTGCGGGCAGCGGTCATCTTCCCGTCGGACCGGGGGTGGAGCCGCTGCGCCAGTTCGCCGTCGACCCCGACCTCCGGCGTGCCGAAGGGCTCGTCCGGCTGTCGGGCGTCCTGGACCGGTTCACCCGCCACACCCCTTCCCCCGCGCCCGATGCGGACCTGCTGCTCGTGCACACGCGCGAGCACGTCGACCGCGTCGAGGCGACCTCGGCCCGGGGCGGCGGCGACGCCGGGGTGTACGCCCCGGCAGGACACCACAGCGCGGCCGCCGCGCGGCTGGCCGTCGGTGCCTGCACCGCGGCCGTCCGGGAGGTGCTCGCCGGCCGGCACCGGCGCGCCTACTGCCTGGTACGCCCGCCCGGTCACCACGCCGAGCCCGACCGGGCCATGGGGCTGTGCCTGTTCAACAACCTGGCCGTGGCCACCCGGGTCGCCCAGCAGCAGGGCGCCCGCCGGGTACTGGTGGTCGACATCGACGTGCACCACGGCAACGGACTGCAACGCGTGTTCTGGGAGGACCCCGACGTCTGCTACGTGTCGCTGCACCAGGACGGACTGTTCCCGCCCGCATCGGGGACCGCCGCCGAGACGGGGTCCGGAGCGGGCGCGGGCACCACCATGAACGTGCCGCTGCCCGCGGGCACCGGACACGGCGGGTACGTGGCGGCGGTGGAGTCGCTCGTCCTCCCGGCCGCCAGGGCCTTCGGGCCGGACCTGATCCTGGTGGCGGCCGGACTCGACGCGGGCGCACACGACCCGATGGGGCGGATGATGGCGACCAGCCGCACCTTCCACACTGTCGTGGGCGCCCTGTGCGACCTCGCCGACGAGCTCTGTTCCGGGCGCATCGTCCTCGCACACGAGGGCGGCTACTCCGCGTGGTACCAGCCCACCCTCCTGCTGTCGGTCGCAACCGCGGTGGCCGGTCTGCCCGCCCCGGACGACCCGTTCCTGCACTCCCTGGAGAACCTTCCCGGGCAACGACTCACCCCGCACCAGCGGCGGGTCGTCGATCACCTGCAGGCCCGTCATCCGCTGCTCGCCGCGCCGGCGGTGGTGTCATGACCGGCTGGCTCGCCGCGCTCGGCCGCCGCACCGGCCGGAGCCGGCCGCAGCCCGTCGGTCGGATCGTGGTCCTGCCGCACGCAGGCGGGTGGCCGTCGGCGTTCCGGTCGTGGATCGGCCTCGTCCCGGCCGACGTGGAGCTGCTCGCCGCCCACCTGCCGGGTCGCGGGACACGCTCGACCGAGACACCGCTGCGCCGGACCGGGCCCATCGTGGCGCAGCTGGCGGACGAGGTCGCCGGTCGCGACCCGCTGCCGACGGTCGTGCTCGGGCACAGCTTCGGGAGCGTGCTCGCCTACGAGCTGACCCGCGCGCTCGAACGCCGCGGGATGCCACCGCGGCTCGTCGCCGTCTCGGCGCGCCAGCCACCGTGCTTCCCCAGCCGGCCGCCCTACTCGCACCGGCTGAGCGACGACGACCTGGTCCGCCACGTCCATCGCATCGGTGGCGCCCCCGACGGAGTCGCCGATCCTGGGGGGCTGCTCCGTCCCTCGCTGCCGGCCATCCGGGCGGATCTGGAGGCTCTGGAGACCTACCGACGTCCACCGAACGGGACGAACGTCCCGATCGTGGCCCTCTGCGCGACCGACGACCCGATCGTCATCGCCGAGCGCATGTTCCTGTGGTCGGTGGAGACGACCTCGGACTTCCGCAGGCTCTCGTTCGACGGCGGTCACTTCTACCTGTACCGCAGCTCCGCTGCGGAGACGATCGTCCCCGTTCTGCTCGACGCGCTCCGCGCCGACACGGCGGTGGGCCCGGCCGTGGCTCAGGTGGTGGCGTCCTCGGCGTAGAGGGCGGCGAACTCGGCCGAGGGTTCGATGGGGGTGATGACGTCGACGAGGACGCCGTTCGGATCCGCGACGATGAAGTGCCGCTGCCCGAACGGCTCGTCCCGCAGCTCCAGCTCCGGCGTCACCCCACCGTCGACGACGACTCGCTTCCACTCGGCGTCGACGTCGTCGACCTCGATGTTCACCAGGAGCCCCTGGACCGGCCTCCGGTAGGCGCTGGGCAGCGTGGGGTGATCGTGGGCTATCAGCGCGAGCTCGAACGGGCGGGAGCCGGGCGATCGGAGACTGACGTACCAGTCGGCCTCGAACGTCGTCTCGAAACCCAGGCGGTCGACGTAGAAGTCCCTCGACTGTTCGATCCGGTCCGTGCACAGGACCGGGTACACACTGGCTGGCCGCATGACTCTCCCCGTCGCCCAGAAGACCTGGCGATCATAGCGACGACCGACATGTCCGTGGCGTCCCGTACGGGCGATCTCGGCACCGGACCGTGTACGCCTCTCGACGCGCGCTCAGGCCGCGGCCGGGCTCATCGACCTCCACCAGACGCGGTTGCGCCTGTACCACTCGACGGTGCGCCGCAGCCCGTCGTCGAACTCGACCTGCGGCCGGTACCCGAGCTCGGCGCGGATCTTCGACCAGTCGACGCAGTAGCGGCGGTCGTGCCCCTTGCGGTCGGCGACCCGTTCCACCATCGCCTCCGACGCACCCACCAGCTCAAGCAGCCGGCGGGTGAGCTCGATGTTGCTGAGCTCGGTCCCGCCGCCGATGTTGTAGACCTCCCCGGGGCGGCCACCGACCGCCACCATGGCGATGGCCCGGCAGTGGTCGTCGACGTGGAGCCAGTCGCGCACGTTGCGGCCGTCCCCGTAGAGCGGCACCGGGCGACCGTCGAGGAGGGTGAAGACGAACAGCGGAACGAGCTTCTCCGGGTACTGGTGCGGCCCGTAGTTGTTCGAGCAGCGGGTGACGCAGACCGGCAGCCCGTGCGTCCGGTGGTAGGCCAGAGCCAGCAGGTCCGACGCGGCCTTCGACGCCGAGTACGGCGAGTTCGGCTCGAGCGGGTCGGTCTCGACCGACGCACCTGTCTCCACCGACCCGTACACCTCGTCGGTGGAGACGTGCACGAACCGCTCGACGCGACCCTCCAGCGCGGCCTGGAGCAGCACCTGGGTCCCGACGACGTTGGTCGAGACGAACTCGGAGGCTCCCTCGATCGACCGGTCCACGTGCGACTCGGCCGCGCAGTGGACCACCACGTCGACGCCGCTCATCGCCGCGGCGACGGTCTCGGCGTCGCGGATGTCGCCCGGCACCACCCGCAGGCGCGGCGAGTCGCGCACCTCGGTCAGGTTGGCGAGGGTGCCCGCGTAGGTGAGCAGGTCGAGGACCACGACCTCGGCTCCGGCGAGCGCCGCGTAGCGGTCGGCGAGGACGGCCCGGACGAAGTTCGAGCCGATGAACCCGGCACCACCGGTAACGAGAATCCGCACGTAGAGAACCTTCCAGGGGATCGGGGCTGTCGGCCGACCCGTGTCGGCCGGGACGTCGCCCACGGTGGGCCTCCCCTGTCCGCACCTCGTCCTCGTCGTGTCGCGATGGCGTCACAGTCCGCCGTGCCGGCCTGCTGCGACCCGTCGGCCGTTGTGACGCAATCACGACACGGCGAGCACACGGTGATGACCTCGCGCGAGCATCGTGGGGCGACGAGACGGACCTCAGGGACGGCGTCGCCGTCCGACGGCAGCTACGACGAGCGGGCTGCGCGAGACCCGAAGGAGCTCCGTGGTGCACCCCACCGATGTCTGCGCAGACGGGCACGTGATGTCCGACGCGGGTCCCGGCGCGCAGCTCGGCCGCCCTGCGCACGGGGCTCTGGGGCAGCGGTGAAAGGAATCATCCTCGCCGGCGGCAGTGGGACCCGCCTCGATCCGCTCACCCGGGTCGTGTCCAAGCAGCTCCTGCCCGTCTACGACAAGCCGATGATCTACTACCCGCTCTCGACGCTGATGCTCGCCGGCGTCCGGGAGATCCTGGTGATCAGCACGCCCACCGACCTGCCGGACTTCCGACGGCTCCTGGGCACCGGCGCCGAGCTCGGCCTGGAGATCACCTACGCCGAGCAGCCCTCCCCCGACGGCCTGGCACAGGCGTTCGTGATCGGCGCCGACCACATCGGGGACAGCGCCTCGGCGCTGGTGCTGGGCGACAACATCTTCCACGGACCCGGCTTCTCCGGGATGCTCCACCGCAGCATCGAGGGCCTGAACTCCGGCGACGGCTGCGTGCTGTTCGGGTATCCGGTACGCGACCCACAGCGCTACGGAGTGGGCGAAGCCGACCCGCAGGGCAGGCTGATCTCCATCGAGGAGAAGCCCGCAGCCCCGCGCTCGGACCGAGC
The DNA here is from genome assembly GCF_001932475.1 of Pseudonocardia sp. Ae717_Ps2. Classification (NCBI taxonomy): domain Bacteria; kingdom Bacillati; phylum Actinomycetota; class Actinomycetes; order Pseudonocardiales; family Pseudonocardiaceae; genus Pseudonocardia; species Pseudonocardia sp. Ae717_Ps2. Next base: position 2,397,977 of record NZ_MCIS01000001.1, on the reverse strand, counting down.
CATCACCGGGCTGTACCTCTACGACCAGCAGGTCGTCGACATCGCGCGTTCGGTGCACCCGTCGGCCCGCGGCGAGCTGGAGATCACCGACGTGAACCGGGTCTACATGCAGCAGGGGTCGGCGCGGCTGGTCGACCTGGGCCGCGGCTTCGCGTGGCTCGACACCGGCACCCACGAATCCCTGCTCGAGGCCGCCGACTACGTGCGCGTGCTGGAGAACCGGCAGGGCGTGCGCATCGCGTGCGTCGAGGAGGTCGCGCTGCGCATGGGCTTCATCGACGCCGACGCCTGCCACAAGCTGGGGGAACGCTACGGCGCCTCCGGCTACGGCGCCTACGTCATGGAGGTCGCGGCCACCTTCTGAGCGACGCCCCGGCGACCGCACACCGTCCATGAACAGAGTCAGCGACCACTCGACACCGGGCCGCGGTGGTGGCCCGGCAGCGGCGTGTCCGCTCGTGCGTCATGATGTTGACATGGCGCGGGCCCTGCTCATCGAGGACGACACGTCGGTCGCCGAGGGTCTGCGGATCGCTTTGACCCACGTGGGACACGTCGTCGACTGCGCCGTGACCGGCTCCGAGGGCCTGGCCCGGGTCGCCGGGGGCGACTACGACGTCGTGGTGCTCGACCTGATGCTGCCCGACATCGACGGGTTCGAGGTGTGCCGGCGGTTGCGTGCCGCCGGATCGATCCCCATCGTGATGCTGACCGCTCGTGACGACGACATCGACGTCGTGGCCGGTCTGGAGGCCGGCGCCGACGACTACGTCGTCAAGCCGGTCGCCGGTCGTGTGCTCGACGCCCGCATCCGGGCCGTTCTGCGACGGACGGCCGAGAGACCAGCCGTGACGAGCGACGGCCGGCCGGAGATCGTGCGACAGGGCTCGCTCACGATCGACCGGCAGGCCCTGGTCGTCACCTCTCATGATCGCGTGGTGACGCTCACCCCGACGGAGCTGAAGCTGCTGCTCGAGCTCGCGGACGCGCCGGGCCGGGTGCTGAGCCGCCAGCAGCTGCTGTCGGCTGTCTGGGACCACAGCTACCTCGGCGACTCCCGACTCGTCGATTCCTGCGTGCAGCGGCTGCGCGCGAAGATCGAGGACGACCCCTCGTCCCCCACCGTCGTGCAGACCGTGCGCGGATTCGGCTACCGTTTCGGCGGACCGTGACCGACCGCACCGTCGATGCTCAGCTCGCTCCTGACGGTGTTCGCGCGTGGCCTCTCCGTGGCCTGCGCCTGCGTCTGGTGGTCGCCTTCGCGATGCTCGGCTTCGCGGTGGCCACCGGCGTCGCCGGTGTCGAGTACATCACCGCGCGAGACGCCATCGTGCAGCGGGCCCAGGACATCGCGGTGGCCAGGTTCCTCCGCAAGGTGGAGTCGCTCAAACCTCTCCCCGTACGGTCCGAGGGAGAGCTGTTGTCCGTCATCGGAGCCAGGATGGGTAGCGGGCCCGAGTACCCGGTGCTGGTCCTCCGCGGAGACGGTCAGGCCTCGTACGGGTTCGACCAGACCCTGGTGTCGCCCCAACTGCGCGATGCCGCCGCTGCCGGATACCTGGTCTCACAACGGGTCCGCCACGACAACGCCACCTGGCTCGTGACCGGTGTCCAGCTGTCCATGCAGGATGGGACGGGACCGCCCGAGGATCCGTCGACCCGGATCAGTGTCTTCGTGCTCGACTCGCTGACCGGTGAGCAAGCGGTCGTGGACAATCTCGCTCGCGACGCCTGGCTGGTCGGCGCCGCGGGAGTGGTCGTGGCACTCGGACTCGCGATGTTCGCCGCTCGCGGAGTGGTGCGTCCGGTGCGCGCGCTGCAGCAGACCGCGGCTCGGCTGGGTGCCGGGGACCTCGAGGCGCGGGCGACGGTCCCACCTGGCGGTGACGAGCTCGCCGCCGTGTCCGCGACCTTCAACGAGATGGCGGACTCGCTCCGCGACCATGTCGTCCAGCTCCGTCGTATGGAGACCGACGCACGCCGGTTCGTCGGCGACGTCTCGCACGAGTTGCGCACCCCCCTCACCGCGATGACCGCCGTCCTCGACCTGCTCGACGACACGGCAGACCAGCTGCCCCAGGACGCCGCTCGGGCGGTCCGGCTCATCGGCGTCGAGACCCGCAGCCTGACCCGGCTGGTCGAGGACCTGATCGAGGTGACCCGCTTCGACGCCGGCACCGCCACGCTGCGGGTGGACACCGTCGACATCGCCGACGCGATCCGGGCCACCCTCGATCGGCGTGGTCTCGTGGTCGACACCGACCTGCCCGACGGTGTCGTCGCCGTCATCGATCCGCGACGGCTGGACGTCATCGTGGCCAACCTGGTCGGCAACGCCGTGCGGCACGGAGCGCCACCCGTGCTGGTCACCGCCGGTGCTACGGCCGACACCGTCACCGTGCAGGTGAGCGACTCGGGACCCGGCATCGACGAGAGCTCGATGGAGGACGTCTTCCAGCGCTTCGTCAAGGCCGACCAGTCACGGAGCCGCTCCGAGGGAAGCGGTCTGGGGCTGGCCATCGCCCGCGAGAACGCCCACCTGCACGGCGGCACGCTGACTGCCGCGAACGGCCCGGACGGTGGCGCGGTGTTCACGCTGCGCCTGCCGCGGTACCCGGAGGGGCGCAGGTGAGGCGGGCACTCGTCACCGCGGGGCTGGCCGGCCTGCTGCTGGTCAGCGCATGTGGTGTTCGCCCCGGCGGAATGAACACCGTGGCGTCGGCACCTGTCGAGGCCCAGGTCATGACCGACGACCAGGTCCTGTCCGAGGTCGACCCGAACGTCCGCGAGATCTACCTGTTGTTCCGGGGGAAGCCCACTCCGGTGGTTCGGTTCGTCGGCCCCGTCGACGACACCGACCTGCTGCTCGTGCTGCTCGCCGGCCCGACGCCGGCCGAACTCTCGACCGGCGTGAGCACCGAGCTACCTCCGTCCGTCTCCCTGGTGAGCGCCGAACGTTCGGAGCAAGGTGTCGTCGTCACCCTCGCGAACGGTGGGACGCCCCTCGGGCGGCTTGCCGAGCAGCAGATCGCCTGCACCCTCATGACGCCGGACCACACGGAGGCGATGGTGTTCCTCTACGAGCTCGGCACCCAACCGCGTCTGCTGGCCTGCGAGTACTGAACGACGGCACACCGTCGTAACCATGTCACCGGTGAGCCCGCGACCGTGACACGCTCGCGACACGGTCGGGACATGACCACCGAACGACCCCGGCACCCTCGGCACGGCCACTACTCACCGTGACCGGAGGAGACCGTGCTTCCCCCCTCACCGGCCCGAGGGCCGAGACGAATCCCCCGGGATGCCGTCACACAGCCCGTGCCGGATGCCGTCACGCAGCCCCTGCCGGCGGTGGCGCCGGACGGTCCGGAGGCGGGTCGGCCGGGCACCGACCCCGCAGTTCCCAGTGCCGGGGAGGGCCCGGAGACCGGCACGCGGTCGTCGCGTATCCGGTCCCGGCGCGTGCACCGTCGCATCCTGATCGCCCTGGTCATCGCCGTCGTGGGGGCACCGGCAGTGCTGTTCGCGGTCGGATGGCTGATCTTCGCGGTGCCCTCGCCCGACGAGGCCACCCTCAAGCAGATCTCCACCATCTCCTACGCCGACGGCAGCCCCATGGTCCGGCTGGTCCCGAAGGGCGGGAACCGCGTCCGGCTTCCGCTGCAGGCCATCCCCCCGCACGTCCGTGACGCCGTCCTCGCCGCGGAGGACCGCACCTTCTACACCAACCCGGGGTTCGACCTGACGGGCATCGTCCGTGCCGTCGGGAAACAGCTCACCGGAGGCTCCGGCGGGGGCTCGACGATCACGCAGCAGTACGTCAAGAACGTCCTGGTGGGCAACGAGTTCAGCCTCACGCGCAAGTATCGGGAACTGATCGTCGCGGTCAAGGTCACCCAGCAGCTGCCCAAGGACGAGATCCTCCGCGGCTACCTCAACACGATCTACTTCGGTCGCGGCGCCTACGGGATCGAGACCGCGAGCCAGGCGTACTTCGCCAAGCCGGCTTCCCAGCTGACCGTCAGCGAGGGCGCGCTGCTGGCCGGCCTGATCCAGTCCCCGACGAACTGGGACCCTGCACGTGCCCCCGACGACGCTCGACGGCGGTGGGAGTTCGTCATGGACGGCCTTCTGGACCAGGACCGGATCTCACCCGGCGAACGGCGGGCCGCACGGTTCCCGCCGACCGTCGCACCGTCCGCCTCCACCGGCTGGTCCAGCCTCGACGGCGAGAACGGCCACATCGCCGACGCCGTGCGCGCCGAGCTGAGCGCGCTCGGCGTGGATGGCACCGCCATCGCCCGGCAGGGGCTGCGTGTGACGACCACGATCGACCCGTCCCGCCAGCGCGAGCTGGTCGAGGCAGTCCGCGAACAGGTGGCCGGCCAGCCCGAGGACCTGCGCAGCGCAGCGGTCGCGATCGACCCTGCGACCGGGGGCATCTCCGCCTACTACGGCGGCGACAAGGGGCTGGGTACCGACTACGCCCAGGTCCTGAAGCAACCGGGCATGACCTTCACCCCGTTCGCCGTGCTCGCCGGTCTGCTCTCCGACCCTCCGGTCGACACACGTGCGATCAGCTCGTCCCCCGGGGGCGCCACCAGCTGCACGGTCTGTGACCTGCGGCAGGCCCTCGCCACATCGGACACCGGCCTGTTCAGCCGACTCGCCAACCTGGTCGGTCCACCCGCCGTGGTCGATGCCGCCCGCAAGGCCGGGATCACCGCAGTGATCGACGCACCCGACGCATCCGTCGCGCTCGGCGTCAAGGAGGTCACACCGCTGCAGCTGGCATCCGCGTACGCCACGCTGGCCGCCGGCGGCGTCTACCACCCGCCACACCTGGTGTCGACAGTGGTGGACGTCAACGGGAACGTGCTCTACCAGCGACCGGAACGGGCCAGCGAGTACCGGTTCTCCCCGGAGACTGCTCGGGCGGTGGCGGAGACGATGATGTCGGTCCCGCCCCTCGGCGGGTTCGAGCTGCCCCAGGGGCAACAGGCGGCAGTTCAGCCCGGCACGGTCGGATCCCGCACCTACGGTCAGAGCAACGACGCCTGGTTCGCCGGCTTCACCCCGGTCCAGGCCGCGGTGGTGTGGATCGGGAGTGACCGCAACGTCCCCCTCCTGGACCAGGAGGGCACCCCCGTGACCGGCATCGGACTGCCCAGCGCTCTCTGGTATCGCTACATGGCCGGTGCGGTCCTCGACCTCGGCAAGGCCGACTTCCCGACGTTCGGGCAGGGTGACCCCGACACCGGCGAGCCTGACCTCGACGCCTCGTCCCCCACGGGCGGGACGGGGTGGGGCGGGTGCCCGGAGGTGTCGGGGTCGGAGAGGTGCTGATCGCCGACGCGATCGTCACCCGGAGTCGGGCGGCGAGTCCTCGGACCCGCTGCCCGACCCGGATCGGTGGAGAACTCGGCGGCCTGCGTCGCAGCGCAGGCCGCCGAGTCGCACCGGCCCTGATGGCCCGTCGGTCAGCGCTTCGGCGGACCCCAGACCTGCACCTCAGCGAGGCTCAGGAACTCGTTGGGGTCTGCCTGCTGCACCATGACGTACCGGCCCCGGCTGGGGCCTGCGGGCTTGCCGGTATGGAGCATGATCTCCGACACGGTCGGCTGGTGCTCCATCGAGGTCGTCAGCGACGGGCTGGGTTGCTGCTGCACCCGAGCGCTGGTGACGCCCTGAGCCTTCCGCTGGTCCGGTGTGAGGGACGTGTCGAAGGGCTTGTCGGACACGAAGATCCAGTAGTCCTTCAGCCGCTCGGTGTAGCCGTCGGTCCGGTTCCACACCGTGACGTTGCTGATGTCGCGTGACTGCCCCAGGTCCACCTGCCACCAGGCCGGCACCCGGCCGTCTCCCCTGTCGGTGTGGATCACCTCGCCGTAGTTCAGGTGGCCTGCGGTCTTGCCGTCCACCGCGATGTTGGCGCCGACCGGAATGCCCTTGTAGAACCCGTAGGTCGACGACATCGACGCCGCACGCCCGACCGCGAAGTTCTCCGCGCCGTCCGGGCCGATCACCGGCGGGGTCGGCGGGGTCGGCGGGGTCGGCGGGGTCGGCGGCGTGGGCCGCGCGGCCACCGTCACCGGGTCCGTCGACGCGGTCTTGCCGCCACCGTCGCGGGCGACGATCACGTACTTGTCCGCAGCCCCGGTCGGGGACGGGTCGGTCAGCTCCACCGGCCGTCCCTTGTCCTTCTCCCAGAACCCGGGGGTCGTCGCCTTGCCCGAGGCGACCGGCTTCGCCGTGTCGTCGTTGCGGACCAGGTCGTAGGTGAGCTCGGTGTCATCGGGGTCGAACATCGCGTTCGACAGGGTCACCTTCACCGACTCCTTGCCGTCGGTCGTGAGCCGATCGGCCTTGATGGTTCCCGGGGCCTCCTTGGACGGGCCGTAGGCGTTCGGTGCCTTCGCGTGGGTGGCGAAACGGACGAGCCCCTGCTGGGGCTTGTTCAGCACAGCTCGGAACTCGCCGGCCATCGAGACGTACTCGGAGGTGCCGACGATGTTGTACACCGCCTGCTTCAGCTCCTGGTTGCCGACCGTCCACCTCGGGGCGAACTGCATCAGGTTCGACGTCCGGTAGGCCGAGAAGTCGTTCCCCCGGATGTCCTTGATGTTGTGCACCGAGCTCGGCGCGATCGACCAGGCCTGGGTGTGGAGGTTCGTGCCCTGCTCGGGGAACTTCCCCGCAGCCGCGCAGTTGTGGGCGTGGCTGGACGCGTACAGCACGCCGTTGACCGGGGCGATGCCATAGGTGTCACCAAAACAGTCGTTCAACCAGACGACCTCGCCCGTGGTCGGGTCGGCGGCCCAGGTGCCTTCCAGGTTCCCGAACTTCTCGTTGCCGGCGTGGCTCCACGCACCGCCGTAGATGTACTTGTCGTCGGCAGCCACCGACCACATGCCGGAGCTGGCATTGTCGTCGTCGAGCTGGGGCGTGTCGGTCGTCGGGGCTTCGCCGTTCGTCGTGACCTTGCCCATCGCGAACGGCAGGACCTGCCCGTTCGTGGCGTCGATCGACGCCACGGCGTTGGTCTTCGTCTCGCCGATCTGGTTGAAGCGGCCCCCGACGATCACCCGCGTGCGGTCCGGGCTCATCGTGATCGACTCGACCGGACGCGCGCCGAAGACCTGGGGGCTCCAGGCGTCGTCCAGGGTTGCGTCGGCGGCGTTGACGGCCGCGAGCTTGTTGTGCGGCTTGTCGTCGACCTTCTTGAAATCGCCGCCGAAGTAGACCTTGGAGCCAGCGGCGACGACCGCGTTCACCGTCGTCCCCACCTTCGGAAACCAGTTGTCGACGAGCTTGCCCGTCGGGAGGTCGATCGCCGCGAGGCGCGATCGGGTCTTGCCGTCGATGCTTTGGAAAGCGCCCCCGACGAACAACCGCTTCCCGTCCGGAGACGCCGCGACGGAATTGACCTCACCGTCGGCCTTCGGCGCGAAGGAGTCCACCAGCACGCCCGTCCGGATGTCGTAGGCCAGCAGGTTCGACCGTGGCGTCTCGCTGGTCCCCGGCGCCGCGCCCGCGGGGCGGGCCTTCTCGAACTTGCCACCGACGTAGACGATGTCGCCCACGACGACCTGGCTCCACACCGTCCCGTCGATCTGCACGGTCGGCAGCGGGTCCTGGGTGACCGTCGGGGGCAGGCCCGGTGGGTTCGGCTCGGACGCCGCCGCCACACCCTGCCCGGTCAACACCAGACTCACCGCGGTGACCGCAGCTGCCGTCACAGCTGCGAGTGCTCGTATTCTCGGTCTCATTTCTACCTTTCTCATTCCCTGCTCCATTCCTGGTCAGAGTGTTGTCCGTGCCGGGCGGCGCGGATGTCGGTCTCCATTAATCTCGCGGCGGTGGACTTTTGTCCGAGGCGAAATGGCCTAACGTCGGCGGCCTCGTCCACTACCCGATCGACTCCTAGGAGCCTCATGCGCAACCCGACGCGTTCCGTCGTCGCCGCTGCGGTCGCCGCTGCAGCAGCCGGCCTGCTCAGCTCGTGCGCGGCGGACAGCACGACGCCGACCGCCGCCCCGGCACCATCGGTCGCCTCGGCACCCTCGGATGCCCCAGCACCCTCGAATGCCTCGGCACCCTCGGATGCCTCTGCACCCTCGGATGCCTCTGCACCCTCGGTCCCCTCGCCCGGGGGCCCGCCGCCCGAGCTGGGCCCCACCACGCAGGCCCGGCTCGACTCGCCCACCAACCTCGGCGGGCTCGAGGTCACGGTGACGTCGATCCGGCCCGTCCAGCTGGTTGCCGAGGGGCCGGGAGAGCTCGCCGGGCCCGGCGCCGCGGTGACGATCCGGCTGACGAACCGGACCCCGAAGCCCGTCGACGGCGGCCTCGACGTCAACGCCCGGTACGCCGACAAGGCGGCCAGCGCCAACAGCGGCCCGCCGTCCAAGCCGGCGGGCACCCTCGAACCCGGCGCGTCGACGGATGCCACGTACGCGTTCCTCGTCCCCGCCGACCAGGTCGACCAGCTCAAGCTGTCCATCACCTCGACGAACGCACCCGACATCGTGGTCATCACGCGCTGAGGGCCGGGGTCCGGCGATCGGCCCACGGTCGTCATCGCCGGACCCCCGCCGGGGCGCCGCCGGCCCGGCGACCGCGTCGGGAGCGTCGCCCGGCGTACAGGTCCGCGCACAGCTGCGCGTAACCCTCGGCCACGTCGTCCCAGTCGTAGACGGTCCGCGCCCGACGCCGGGCGTCCGCACCACGCCGGGCCGCCGCCACGGGGTCGGCCTCGACGGCCTCCACCTCACGCGCGAGCGAGTCCGGGGAGGCGAACCACCGGCCCGTCTCGGCCAGCACCTCGCGGTTGAACTCGATGTCCCATGCCACGACCGGCGCACCGGCACCCATCGCGCGCAGCAGCGACGGGTTCGTGCCGCCGACGCTGTGGCCGTGCAGGTAGCTCGCGGCGCCGGCGTAGAGGGAGTTCAGCAGCTCCTGGTCCCAGAGCGACCCGAGCAGACGCACCCGGGGATCGGAGCCCGCCAGGTCACGGACGTGCCGCTCGTGGCTGCTCGGATAGGGAACCGAACCGACCACGACCAGTGGCTTGCTCGCGCGCGAGGCGAGGTACCCCGCGACCACGACGTCGACGTGGTTCTCCGGCTCCATGCGTGCCACCACGAGGTGGAACCCACCGGGCCGCAGCCCCAGCTCGGCCAGCCGCCCCGCGTCCGCGGACTCGATGATCGGGGCGCCGTAGGTCAGCACCACACTGTCCGCGGCATGGCGCCTGCGGTAGTAGGCGGCGATGGCAGCCGCGTCGGCGATCAGCGCGTCGGCGAGGCCGACCGCGACCTTCTCGACGGCGCGGTAGTAGCGCGCGCCGTTGCCCGACCACTTCGCGCGCTTCCATTCCAGTCCGTCGACGTGCACGGCGACCGGAATGCGGGCCGCGCGGATCAGCGGCAGCAGCGGGGCGTTCGCGGCGTTGAAGACCAGGGCCACGTCCGCCCGGTGCCGGAGCAGGTGGGCGACCGACACCGCGGTGTGGCTCAGCGTCTCGATCGACGAGCGGCGCACGGAGGGCAGACGGACCCGCTGCATTCCGCGGTAGGTCGGGCTGCGGTCCTCCCCACGGCAGTACACCGTGACCGTGTGTCCTGCCCGGACGAGCCGGGTTCCGATCTCCTCGACCGCGGTTTCGAACCCGCCGTAGCGGGCGGGCACGCCGCGGGTACCGATCATGGCAATGTGCACGGGTACGTCCTGTTCTCGGAGCCAGGTCAACGGGAGAGCCGGGTCATGTCGCGGAACCACCTCGGTAGTGCGAGCAGCACGTAGCCGGAGGTCCCGACGAGCAGGAGCAGGTAGGCGGGAGCGAAGAACGCGGGCCATCCGGAGACGGCGACCGCGACGCACAGCAGCCCGTAGTCGGTCGGGACGACGGCCAGCGCGCGCACCACGCCGGCCCGACGAGGCGGCGCGTCCTCGCCCGGCCGCGGGTGGGCACGCCGCAGCTGGTCGGTCAGGATCGTCGCGAAGAAGTGCACCGAGGCGACCAGCGCGAACACCACGGGCACGGCCAGCCATCCGGTGCTCACCTCACCGGACCGGAACCAGGCCACCAGGATCGCCAGATGCACCGCCGGGACCTTCGCGCTGTCGAGCACGTGGTCGAGCCACTCCCCGGCCGGGGAGCTGGTCGCGGTCAGCCGCGCGAGCTGACCGTCGGCCGAGTCGAGGGCGTAGCCGATGATCAGGCCGGCCGCCGACAGGATCCCCGTCGCCGGGCCGGCCGGGCCGAGGACCAGCCCGGCGATCGCGGAGAACGAGAACACCGCGCTCAGTGCGGTGACCTGGGTGGGCGACATCCCCGCCTTGAACGCCACCGCGGCGAGGACCCGCCCCAGAGGGCGGTTGACGAAACGCGACCACGCCGGGGTGCCCGGGGTCGGCGGCTTCTGCGCGGCACGCAGCAGCTGCAACACCGGGCGCAGCGGCACGTCACGACGATCGACGAGGCTGCTCGGGGTCACCACGCCCCCTGGTGGACCATGTCCCGCAGAGGGCCCTCGGCCCCCAGGAGCACCGTCACCTCCGCACCGGCGGCGTGCAGCCCGCACACCGGCTCCGGCGTCATGCGGTCCGATCCGTACAGCTCAGCGGACGGGTGTGCGACCAGGACCCCCGTGGACCGCATTCGGAGACGAGCAGGCATCGACCAACCTTTCGCGCATACCCGACCCACGTGTGCAGACAATGCGGACCGGAAGACCAGCACACCCAGAGCCGACCTGACATAAATGGGAAGCGTCGGATTAATTTGGTGCCCGGGTGGCAACGTGGTGGATACTGCGATAAACCAGGTGTCGATGTCCAGCGGTGACGACGATTCTTGCATCGACAGGCCGATAATTCACGACCAGCAATGACTACGACACTGACCGTCGCCGACGTCCGACCACCAGATCCACATGACCCGCTCCTGTTCCGATGGAACGCCCTGCACGCGAAGGGACCGCGCTTGTCTGTCCGCGACCTCTGGATCCTGCTGCGAGACAGTCGTGTCCTCGTCATTGCAGGCATGGCGATCGGCCTGGCCGGCTCGCTGTTCGCCTACGCATGGCTGCCGACCGCATACACGGCGTCGACATCGATGTACGTCGTCGCCACCGGCCCCACGCCGCAGTCCGCGTTCTTGGGGGCCCAGCTCTCCACGGAACGCATGGCGACCTACGCCGATCTGCTCACCTCGCCGCGGGTCGCCGACGCGGTGATCGACAAATTGCGACTGCCGGACACCCCGGACGAGTTGATCGACACATTCGACGCGCGCAATAAAAACAAGTCGACCGCAATTCAGCTCGATGTGACCGCCACCGATCCGGGCGAGGCCGCAGCGATCGCCAACGCCGCAGCCGACACCTTCGTCGACCTCGTGGCGCAACTGGAGAAGCCGGCCGCCGGTGCAGCCGGTACCCCGATCACCGTGCGCATCGTGGGGACCGCCACCCCACCGCCCACGCCCTCGAGCCCCGGCCTGCTCCTCCTCGCGCTTCCCGGCGTCGTGCTCGGTCTGCTCGCCGGAGTGGTCGCGGTACTGATGAGGGAGTCCGTGGTCCGGCCGATCCGACGCGGCGACGACCTCGAACGGCTGGTGGGATCACCGACGCTCGCCGTCGTGCCCCGCGATCCCGGCACGCCTCGCAGATCGCTGGCCGTCCTGGACCGGCCGTGGTCACCGGCGGCAGAGGCCCACCGCTCGCTCGCGGCGGTGGTGGTGGCCCGCCTCGTACCCGGCCCGGCCGCCACGGTCGTGGCGTTCTCCGGGGCGCGGGCCCGGGCGGGCACCTCCACCACGGTGGCGAACCTCGCCCTGGCGCTCGGCGTCGCCGGCAACCGGGTCCTGGTGATCGACGCCGATCTGCGGCAGCCGGCCCAGCACCGGCTGTTCCAGGTGCCCGAGGGCGTCGGCTGGGCCGGCGGCCCGACCGGCGAGGCCACCACCGGGGAGACGATCGTCCGGTCGCCGCGCGGTCCGGTCGACGTGCTGGCGAGCCCGGCGCCGTCCACCGGTCCCGCGACGATGACGACGCCGGCGGTCGTGCACCACCTGCTGGACGCGGTGCGCGACCGCTACGACCACGTCCTCGTCGACCTCCCACCGGTGCTCGCGGCCGCCGACGCCGCCGTCATCGGCTCGGCCTGTGACGGAGTGGTCCTCGTCGCCGCCCACGGCCGCAGCACCGCCGACGACGTCAGGAGCGCAGCCGACCGGCTCGGGCTCCTGTCGGCGCGGCTGCTCGGCTCGGTGCTGACCAAGGGCCGCCGCAGCGAGTGGCCCGCCCACCAGGGCCCGGCCACGCCCTCTCCGCCCAGCGCCGGCGCATCCGTCGCCGCCCCCGAGGAGGACCGGCCACTCACCGCGGAACCCGAGCCCGAACCGACGTCGGCTCCGGAGGGACCGCGAACTCGGTGAGCACCGCACACTCCCCCGCCACCGCCCCGGCGTGGTGGACGTTGGTCGGACGCAACGTGGCGGCCAAGGCCGCGGTCATGCTGTGCGCCGCGCCGCTGAGCGTTCTCACCGCCCGCCTGATCATCACGGAGTACGGGGTCGACGCCTACTCCCAGTTCTCCCTGATCGCCTCCCTGACCGCACTCGTCCCGTTCGCCGACCTCGGTGTGTCGGCCGCCATCGTCAACCGCGTCGCCGGATCGGACGACCCGCGGACCGACCCCGAGGTACGCGGCACGCTCGTGGCCTCGCTACGGCTGCTGATCTGCTCGGCGGCCGTGATCATGCTGATCGGTGCGACCGTGAGCGCGCTGGGGCTGTGGCGGACCCTGCTGGGCAACGGGCTCATGAGCGGGGGCGAGACGACCGCGCTGCTGTGCGTCGTCGTGTTCGCCCTCACCCTTCCCCTCGGGATCGGCCAGCGGGTGCTCAACGGGCTGTCCCGCAACCACGTGCAGGTCCTGGTCAGCGGCATGGCAGCACCGCTGATCCTGGTGTCGCTGCTCGTGCTCACCGTGTCCGACCTGCGGGTGGCCACCTACCTCGCGCTGCTGTCCTACCTCGCCTCGACGACGGTCGCCGCCGTCGGGATGTGGCTGGCGGCCCGAGCGCTGCGGCCCCAGATGGGCCGCGCGGTCCGGGACGTCCCCAGGTTGCGCACAGCACACACCACCCCCGTGTTCGGGGTGGCGGTCCCGCAGCTGGTGCAGATGCTGGCGCTCCCGATCGCGATGCAGACCGACCGGCTGCTCCTGAGCCACCTGTCCGACAGGGACGAGCTGGCCCGCTACACCCTCGCCGCGCAGCTGTTCGGTCTCGTCCTGCAGACGGTGTACGCGGCCGGCATCGCGCTCTGGCCGGTGTTCGCGCGCGCACGCGCCGACGGGCAGATCCGATCGCCGGTCACGATGGCGGCCGGGTTCGCGGCAGGCGGGTTCGCCGGCGCGGGCTGCCTGGCGCTCCTGCTGCCCTGGGTGGCCCCGATCGTCGCGAGCGACAAGATCACGCTCACCACCCCCCTCGCTCTCGCCTTCGTCCTGTTCGTCGCGGTCGAAGCTGCCAAGTACCCGCTCGGCATGTACATGACCGACGAGCGTGGACTGCGCTTCCAGATCCTGCCCATCCTGGTGCTGGTCCCGCTCAACCTAGGAGTGTCGTGGTGGTTGATCGGTCCGCTCGGGGCCGCCGGGCCGGTTCTCGGCTCGGCAGTGGCCGTGTTCGTCTGCCAGGTGCTGCCCAACTTCGGCTACGTCCGTCGCGACCTCACCCGGCGGCGCACGCAGCAGCCTCCGAGCGACGGCGCCGACCGCCCTGCCCTGGAGCGGCCGTGAGCACGTCCCGCCCGCTCACGGTGTTGATGTCGTTCCCGCGACCGCGCGCGACCACCAACCCCTACATCGTGCAGCTGCACGACGCGCTCACCGGGCTGCCGGACGTGCAGGTGCTGCCGTTCTCCTACCGCGCCGCGTTCACCCGCCGGATCGACCTGTTCCACGCGCACTGGCCCGAATCGCTGATCAGCGGTCGGAGCCGGCCGAAGGACGCCGTCCGCCAGGCGCTCTACCTGCTGCTCCTCGCCCGGCTGGCCCTGACCCGCAGCCCGATCGTGCGCACGCTGCACAACATCGGGCTCCCCACCGGCCTGTCGCGCACCCAGCGCCTGCTCCTGCGGCTGACCGAACGACGTACCCGCGCCGTGATCGTGCTCAATCCGCTCACCCCGGTCCGCCCGGGCCTCCCGGTCGCACGGATCTCCCACGGTCACTACCGCGACTGGTTCGCCCCGTTCCCACGGCCGGCGACCGTCCCGGGACGAATCACCTACGCCGGCTGGGTCCGTCGCTACAAAGGCGTCGACGACCTCGTCGCGGCGTTCGTGGCCACCGAGGACGCGGACCTGAGCCTGCGGGTCTGCGGACACCCGTCGTCGGTGGAGCTCGGCACCGGCCTGCAGCCCCTCGCCGCGGCCGACCCCCGGGTCGAGCTGTGCCTGCGTCACCTCGACGACGGCGAGCTGGTGGCCGAGCTCGCGGCGGCCGAGCTGGTGGTCCTGCCGTACCGCTTCATGCACAACTCGGGTGCCTCGCTTGCCGCGCTGTCGGTCGGAACGCCTGTCCTGGTCCCCGACAACCCGGTGAACCGGCTGCTCGCCGCCGAGGTCGGCGCCGGCTGGGTGCACCTGTTCGACGACACGCTCACCCCGCAGACCCTGACCTCGACGCTCGCCGCGGTGCGCGCCGCGCCGCCGGGTGCGGCACCGGACCTCTCGGCCCGCTCCTGGGAGGGCGCCGGGGACGCTCATCGCCGGCTGTACCGGGTCGCGCTCGGCCGGCCGGCGCAGCCGGGTGGCGAACCGTGACCTCAGCCGCGCCGGTACTCGAGGTAGGACCAGCCCCACGCACCCGTGACCATCCCCGCACCGCGCGCGAGCGTGCGGACACCACGGGCCTGGTGGCCGGCGGAACCCGCGAGGGTGCCGGCCGCCGCCCGCGCAAGCCCGCCCACCACGCGCACGGCACCGGCCCCGGTGAGCTGCACCCGTGTCCGGAGGCGCCGGCCCACACCGGCCCCGCGGAGCAGCGCGACCGAGGTCGTGCCCCAGCTGTTCCCGCTGCTCAACGCGCGCAGCACGACCCAGCGACGAGTGACCCGCGAGGTGGGCACGACGTCGGTCACCACGGCCTCGTCGCACCACACCATCCGACCTCCGGCCGCATGCAGCTGTCGCGTGAACATCGTGTCGTCCCCGCCGGAGATGCCGAACGCCTCGTCGAAGCGCAGTCCGGCACGTCGGACGACGTCGAGGTCGAGCAGCAGGTTGTTGGTGGCGGCCACCTCGACGGCGGTGCCGGTCGGCATCCGGCGACGGTCGAAGAACCGGCCCGCCCGCACCCAGAGGTCCGGCTCGCGGACGAAACGCGACACCACCGGCCCCACCACCGCGGCGCAGTCGTGGCTGCGGTAGGTCGCCAGCAGATCGGCCAGCCAGCCAGGGCCGGGGCGCTCGTCGTCGTCGATGAACACGAGCAGACGGGCGTCCCGCGCGGCGTCGAGCGCACAGTTGCGTGCTGCGGAGATCCCGGGGACCGTCTCGTTCTCGTAGCGCACGCGGACGGACGTGCCGATCCGCGTGTGGTCGTCGGCCATACCCCGGACGAACGGCTCGGCGCCACCCTGCGGGTCGTTGTCCACCACGAGCACGTCGACGCGCATGCCGGGGGCCTGGACCGACCTGGCCTGCTCGACCAACGCGGGCAGGACCTCAGCGAGATCATCGGGTCGACGGAACGTCAGCACCGCGATGACCACCTGTGGCGATGCGCGCCGCACGCTCATCCCCCACTCCCTTCCATCGGATCGACACACCGCGACCGGCTCCCCGACACCGGGACCGGTCCGTACGAGGAGAACCAGCCATGCAGGACCGTCTCGCCGTCGTCGTGGTCAACTACGGCTCCCACGACATGCTGCTGGCCAACCTGCGCGGGATCGGCCGACCCGAGCTCGACCCACTCGTGGTCGTCGTCGACAACCCGACGACGACGGACGAGCGCACCCGGCTCTGCCGGCTCGCCGAGGAGACGGGCTGGCACACGGTGCTTCCGCAGGCGAACCTCGGTTTCGGTGCCGGGATCAACCTGGGCGTCGCGCACGCCCGCGCGCTCGGTGCACGAACGTTCCTGATCCTGAACCCCGACGCGCGCATCGCAGGCGCCGACCTCGCAACGCTGTGGGAGCGCCACGCGCGCACCCCGTGGAGCCTCGTCGCGCCGGTGGTGCGCCGCCCGGACGGGTCGGTCTGGAGCCGTGGCTCCCACCTCCGGCTGGACTCCGGCTCGCACGAGCCGCTCCGGAGCGAACCGGACACGCGGGTCCTGCCCTGGATCTCCGGCGCGTGCTTCGTCGTCGGCGAGGCACTGTGGGACGAGCTCGGCGGGTTCGACGAGGACTACTTCCTCTACTGGGAGGACGTCGACCTGTCCGTCCGCGCCACCCGCGCCGGCGCCGAGCTGATCGTCGTCGACGACGCCGAGGCCGTCCACGACGAGGGTGGGACACAGAGCGACCGGCGCGGTCACGCCCGCGGCAAGTCCGACCTCTACTACTACTACAACATCCGCAACCGGCTCCTCTTCGCAGCCAAGCTGCTCGACGACGCCGACCTCCGCCACTGGCGCAGGCGCGCGGTACGGGCCGCTCACGACGTCCTCCTCCAGGGCGGGCGCCGCCAGTTCGGCCGCCCCCTGCGGCCGCTCCGCGCCGCGGTGCGCGGCACGGTCGCCGGGCTGGTCACCGCCCGTCGCCTACGACCGCAGGGGTGAAGGCCGCCGGAGGCGTCCGCGAGCCGTTCGTGTCCCGCGTGCGCCACCGCTGGTCGACGCACATGGGCGTGGCGGCCAGCCCGGCGATGAAGAACACGTAGATCTCGTACTGGGTGATGAACGCGACGGTCACCAGAGCCGGGGCGGTCGCCACCAGCGCGAACACCGGCATGGTGGCCCGCCGGTTCAGCACCTGCACCACGGCGAGGAGCCATGCCACCACCATCACGACCACCGGGACCCAGCCGTACCGCAGACCGGAGAGGATCAGTGCGTTGTCGATGGAGTGGTAGGCGCGGTAGTACACCGCGCCCTCGCCCACCACCTGACGAGCAGGGGAGCTCCCGAACGCGACCATGGTCGGAACGAGCTCCAGCAGGTCGCCCCGATACTCGCCGCTCTCGGTCGCCTCGCTCCCGGCGGCGGTGAACACCGACCCGACGAACGGAGCGACCCCGAGCGCCGCGACGCAGCCCAGACCGACGACACCGACGCGGAACCACCGACCCACGACCGGCCCACCCAGGAGCAGGACCAGCCCGGTCGCGAACACGAAGCACAGCATCGAGGTCCGGCTGAACGTCACCACGACGGCCGCACCGAGCACCGCCAGCGCGACCGCCTTCCACCGGTCCCGCAGACCCGACCCCAGCACGAACGGCACGGCGATGGCGGTACTGACGCCCAGCGCGAGCGAGTGCCCGAAGGCCCCCTCCGCCCGCAGGAACCCGCCCCGCTCCTGCAGCGTCCCCCACTCCTCGTACAGCCGACCGTCGCGGACCAGCTGGGTGAACACGTTGGTCCCCGTGACGAACTCGGCGACGGCGAGGAGTCCGACGAGCACGAACACCCCGGTCGCCACCCCGTACACCGTGCCGAGCGGGACCCGCGTCGGCATCAGACGCCCCAGCACGTAGCCGAGTGTCCACTGGCTGACCAGGATGAACACGTCGTCGGGGGCGACGTGCCCGGTCACCGCCGGGACCGCGCAGCACACGAGCAACGACGTGAACAGCAGGTCACCGACACCGAGCCCACTCGGACGAACGGGACGGAGGAGGGCCAGGACGCCGACCAGGACCACGCCCACCAGCACCGCGGGCATGACGGGGAACCGGATCTGCACCCCCAGCCACACCGGTACGAAACACACCACGGCGAACCAGGCGACGACCACCACTCGCCGGGCGGGCCCGGGGGAAGACTCGATCACGACCACCACAGCCTGCGCATTGGGGACCCCTCCACAGCGGACCGACGACCGATCGGACCGGGGTTCACGCCGACCGCGGGGGCAGCCGACGCGCTCCTCCCGCGGCGAGCTCCGTCAGCGCGGCACGCAGCAGGGAGCTCGACGTGTGGGCCGTGTAGGGCAGGTAGACGACCTCGACCCCGACCACCGCGAGCTGCCGTTCGAGGGCGTCGCCCTTCGGGGTGCCACGCCAGTCGTCTCCCTTGAAGATCACGTCGAAGCCGGTCGCGCACCAGGCGGCCAGCTTGCTCGGCACCTCCTCGATGTGGACCGCGTCCACGCAGTCCAGCGCGCCGACGATCTCGGCGCGCTCGGCGAGCGGCGTCACGGGAAGCCTCCCCTTGGCCGCCGATGCCATCTCGTCCGAGACCACACCGGCGATCAACCGGTCGCACCGCTCGGCCGCGCGCCGCAGGATCGTGAGGTGTCCGATGTGGAACAGGTCGTACACGCCAGGGGCGTAGCCGACGAGCATGATGTGTGTCCCTCCCCGTCTGCCGACGGTCAGTAGGCGCCGTGTGACCCGAGCACGGCGTGCAACGTCTTCCAGAGGATCACCAGATCCCCGGTGAGCGACCAGTTCTCGACGTAGCGCAGGTCCAGCCGCACCGACTCCTCCCACGACAGGTCGCTGCGCCCGCTCACCTGCCACAGCCCGGTCATGCCGGGTTTGACGAGGAACTTGCGGGCGGCTTCGGGGCCGTAGGTGGCCACCTCGGCCGGCAGCGGCGGACGTGGCCCGACCAGCGACATCGAGCCGCTGAGCACGTTGAACAGCTGCGGCAGCTCGTCGAGGGAGTAGCGGCGCAGGACGCGTCCCACCCGGGTGACCCGTGGATCGGACCGCATCTTGAACAGCGGCCCGGCCCCGGTGTCGGACGCGGCCAGCTCGACCAGCCGATCCTCGGCGGCCGGGACCATGGACCGGAACTTGATCATCTGGAACTCGGTGCCCCCCAGGCCGACGCGCCGCTGCCGGAAGAACACCGGGCCGCCGTCGGACCGGATCAGCACCGCGATCAGCAGGAGCACCGGCGCGACCAGGACGAGCAGGGCCAGGGCACCGAGCACGTCCATGCTCGTCTTGACCACCTGCCGTACGCCACCGAGCTTCGGGCGGGACAGCGCCAGCAGCGGAAACCCGTCGACCGGCCGGACATGCAGCCGGGGACCGGCGATCTCCATCAGACCCGGGTCGACGATCAGGTCGGCTCCGGCGTCCTCCAGGTCCCATGCGAGCCGACGCAGCCGCGCACCGGTGAGGCCGGAACCCGAGCTCACCGAGACCACCTCGAACCCCCCGGCTGCGCACCACGGCACCGAGGTCGTCGATGTCACCGAGAACGGGCACCCCGTCGACGTCGGCCTCGCCGCCCGTGCCCGTCCCCGAGGGCGTGCACGCTCCCGTGACGACCCAGCCGGAGTACGGATCACGACGCGTACGCAGCACGAGGTCCCGGACCGCACGCGGGTCACCCACCGCGAGGGTCGAACGGCTGCACCGACCCGAGCGGCGCGCGGCATGCAGCGGTCGGCGCACGAGCCAGCGGCCCAGCACCAACAGCACCGTGGTGACCGGGATCGCCCCGAACACCCACGGACGCACCGACAGCGAGCCGAACGCGAGGCCGGCGAGGCCGAGCAGGACCGCGGCCAACGCGCCGGCGCGACCGACCCGGTGGTACTCCGTCGTGCCGTGGCCGAGAACGGAGGCGTCCCAGGCCTGGGTACCTGCCGCCGCCGCCAGTATCAGTGCCGGCGCCACGAGCGCGACCGGAACATGCGCCAGCGCACCCGACCCCGAGACCCCGTGCCGGTATCCGAATGCCCAGAACACGGCCGCTGCGACGACCACGACCGTCGCGTCGACCGCGAACACCGCGCGACGGAACTGCATCCACCACCGTGCGGTGGACGTCGCTGCCACCGACACCGGCGATGGCCGGACCGTCGGTGGCGGCAGGTCCGTCGAGGGAGCCAACCTGCTCGGCCGGGGAACCGACTTGACCATTCCATCCTCTCGACATGAAGCAAAGGAACTGTGCCGACGAGGCGACTCGCTGGCCGATGACCCCACCTTGCGCGAGCACTGACCCGGATTAAATGAGCAGGGCCGGTTCAATGTCGGAATCAGGCCGTTCGGAGTAGCGACCGTTGACAGGTGGGTACTGTCAGCACCAGGTCGATCACGACGAGCTTCCTGGCGCCCCGCGCTTTGCCGCCCGACCAATGCGCTGCGGATCGAGACGACTGTCACGTTCCCCTCGATCGCCGAAATCGGACGGGAACATCATCGACAAGCCGACCGAGGAGCCACCATGAACCGACGGTCCCTGCTGAAGATCGCCGCAATGACGGCATTCACCGCAGCATTGCCGGAATCATCGGAACGCGGAGAGGGCGACCTGGCCACATCGACCGCCGAGCACCGTGGCGGATCGAACTTCGGCTGGTACGACCTGGCAGCGGGCTGCCGCCGTGAACCGTACGGGGTGATCAGCGCCTACCACCGGGCCCCGCGGCGGATCCTGGACCGGCTTCGGCAGATGCACGCCGCGGGGCAGCGACGGCTGCGCATTCCGGTGTTCCACAAGCACGGACCCGACGAGGGGACCTTCATCGACTCGACCGGTGGCCGGATGAGCGACCGGTCGGTCGCCGCGCTCGCCGGTCTGCTCGCCGCCGTCCGCGCGACAGGCTTCCAGGAGGTGGAGATCGGGCTGTTCCCCGGCAAGCAGAACTCACCGAAGAGCTGGTCGCGCTGGGAGCAGGGCCTCTACCTGGAGAACCTCGGCATCGTCGAGCACGCCCGAGCCGTCGTACGGGCCTCCGGCCTGCCCTACCTGCTGGACCTGTCCAACGAGCTCGTACCACCACCGGGCCGGCCGATGGCGCTGCGCTGCGCCCGACAGCTGTGGCAGGACTACACCGAGCGCCACGGCACCGCCGACACCGTCGGGTTCTCGTGCATCGGCGACACCGAACGGTTCACCATGCTGCCCGAGATCTACCGCGACGTCGCGCCCGACCGTCTCGAGTTCCACTTCTACGGCACCCCGGCCAACGACGAGTGGGCACGTTTCCTGTCCGCGCACCGAACCATCCGTGCCGCCGGCCTCGGGGCACGGCCATGGGTGATCGGCGAGGTGTTCTCCGACGACGCCGTCGCCGCCGCGAACCTGGCACGGGCGGTGCGGGCGACGGGGCAACGAGTGCACGCCCTCTACCAGTGGCCGCTGACCCGGCGACAGCTCTGCGCGGACGTGGAGACCGTGCCCGTGTCGTTCGCGGCCTACGCCGCTCACGGGTTCTGACCGTGGGAAGCACGGTGACCCGGCGTGCCGGGTCCTTCACCGGCTGCAGTTCTGTCACATCGGCGACATCGCTGTGACACGGCTAGGACAGTTCCGTGACCTGCCGACGACGACCGCCGTGCAGCCTGAGCTGAGCTCAGCCCCGGGCCCGGCTCAGCCGCGCCGAGCGATGCCCGGATGCCCCACGGCCCCGTCCGCCCGCCCGAGGGGTGAGTCCGGCCCGTCCAACAGCCAGCAGTAGGTGAGGGAGCATGCGCAATCGCGAACTGGTGCTCAGTTCGATCCAGCAACACCCCAATGTGACCCGGTCACAGATCGCTGAGCTGCTGGGATTGCCCCGCACCACCGTCACCGCCGCGGTCGCGTCCCTGGTCTCGGACGGCAGGGTGGAGGAGAACCCCACCCGACCCACCCACCGACGGGGCCGACCGGCGATGCTGCTGCGTGCCAGCGAGGCCGTCCGCCTCGTCGCGGCGGTGATCGTCCACCGCCACCACGTGCGGGTGACCCTCCACGACTCCGACGCCAAGCAGTGGGGCAGCGGGCGGAGAAGCCTGGCGCAGCTCGCGGAGGGCAGTGTGCTCCCCGTCGCGCGCGCTCTCCTGGACGAGCTCCTCGCGGAGGTGCGCACCCCACTCACCCCCGTCCTCGAGCGCGTGGTGGTCGGCGTCCCCTGCTTCCCCGACCCCGAGGGACAGATCTCGATGACCACCCTGGTCGAGGAGGCGCTCTCGGACCGCACGCGGGCCGGCGTCCTCGGCGAGGCCCACCGACCCGCGCTCGTCGCCTACCACGCCAGCCTGGCCGCGCTCGGGGAGTTCGAGTTCGGCGCGGCCCGCCGGAACCCGGAGTTCGTGTACCTGAAGTGCTCGCGGAACAGCATCGGAGCCGCAGTGGTCATGAACGGCACGGTCCGCCGCAGCGGGCGGGAGCTCACCGGATCCATCGCGCACCTGCACGTCGAGGAGGACGGCCCGCCGTGCCTCTGTGGCAGGCGGGGGTGCCTGGGCAGCGTCCTGGGCCCGACACGAGCCGAGATCCCCCGTCAGCGTGACTCGGAGGACGTCGCCACCGATGAGGCCGACCGGGACGGCCGTCCCCTGTCGCGGCGCGGGCGACGCGCGCTGGGCACCACTCTCGGCCGTCTCCTCGCACCCACCTGCGCGATCCTCGAGCCACAGGCCATCGTGATCGACTCGGCTCTCCGCCCGTTCGACGACGAGATCAGAAGGGCCATGACCGCCACGCTCCGGGACCACGCCGGCCCGGCAGCCGTCCGTGGGCTGGAGATCATCACCGGTGCTCTTCCCGACGCCGAGAGCGCCGGCGCCACCGCGCTCTCCCGCCGCGCCGCGATCTGAACCGGCACCACCGGGGACCGACCGCTGTGGACAGTGGAGCGACATGGAGGACACGAAGCAGAATCGCCACCGTCGGACCGCGGGCGACCCCGAAACGATTGTCGCCGTCAGCCGTGGTTCTTCCAGAAAGCGATCGACCTCTGCTTCATCTGAGCGACGAAGTCGACTGCCGAGATCTCGCCCTGCATGAGCGCTGCCGCAGGGGGATCGAGGACTTCCTGGGTCCACGGCCCGTACTCGAGGTCGAGACCCGACCCCCAGGGATACACTTCGCGTCCGGAAAGTGCGCTCTGGAGTGACGCGAGCTGCCGCGGTGCCGGGATGTCGGCTCGCGGGGTGAGGTTGTCCGCCCGTTCGGAAATCTTCTCCAGCTGGCTGCGATTCATGAAGTACGCGATGAACTTCTGTGCAGCCGCACCGTTCTTGGCCGACCGGGGGATGGCGAAACCGAAGAGTTCCACGCTCACGACCGGGTCGCCACCGTTGATGGCCGGAAGTTGGATGGAGGTGGGTCTGAAGCTCGGCGCCATGTACGGTTCCGCCTCGCTCGGAAGCCAGGATCCCTGCAGGAACAACGCGGCCCTGCCCTGGGCCCACTTGATCTGCCCGGCCGGGAACTGCGCGTCGGTGTAGGCGTGGCCGAAGTAGCCGCTGCGCACCAGCTGCTCGAGCCTGTCGATGGCGTCCAGGACGGCCGGGGCGTTCCACGCCTCGCCCGTCCGGTCGCCGGCCGACCGCACCAGATCCTGTGGTCCCAGCGCTCGCTGCAGGACCAGCAGCGGCCAGAACGCCTTGTTGGTGTCGAGCGCGATCGGTGTCACGCCGCTCGCCTGGATCCTGGCGAGCACGGCGACGAAGTCGTCCCAGTTCTCCGGTGGCTTCGCAGCGATGTCCGGGTACCTCGCCGCGTCCAGCCACAGGGCCTCGCCGGTCACCTCGTAGGGGATCAGGTAGGGCCTGCCGTCCCGCCCGTTGAGAAAGGGCCGGTACTTCGGGGGGATGACCTCGGAGATCTTCTTGTTCTCCCCCGGGATCGGCTGGTCGAGGACGGCGGTCAGGTCCGCGGACTGGCCGGTGTCGGCGAGGGCGGTGCGGAGCTTGGTCCTGGACTGGTCCACCAGGTCTGCATCAGCCCCCTGGGGCAGCGACGGGGCCAGATTGTCCAGCACCCGCCGTCCTTGCCACCGGACGTCGACCGTGATCCCGGTGTCCCTGGTGAACTGGTCGATCGAGGACTGGAGGACCTGGCCCTGAGGCTCCGTGGGCCGCCACATCGACCAGTACGTGAACCTCGTTCCGTCGCCGGAGTCGGCGCCGTCACCGGGGCCGCACGCCGCCGAGACAGCGACGACGCCCGCCACGGCCGCGGCAGCGACCAGACGTCGCCAGCCCCGGCGTGACCGTACGGGAGCCTTCATGTGGTGGTTCCGCCCATCTGCAGGATCGGGCAAGGGCCGCTCCCTCTCGTCGCGGCAGGCCGGTCGGCTCTCACAGTGCGGGCAGATCGACCCGCACCCGCAGGCCCCCACCGTCACGCGCCCCCAGTTCGAGGGACCCGCGGTGTGCCCGGACGATCGCCGCGACCACCGACAACCCTAGTCCCGCTCCGGCCGCGTGGCCGCTCCGCCCGCGGTCGTCGACCCGCCGGAACGCATCGGTCAGGGTCGGCAGCGCCTCCTCCGGGACGACGGGCCCGGTGTTGACCACCTCCACCCAGGCGTGGCCGCCCTCGATCCCCGTGCGAATCACGACCCGGCCGCCGTCGACGTTGTGGACGATCGCGTTGTGCAGCAGGTTCTGGGTCATCTGCAGCAGCAGCGGCGCCGACCCGGAGCAGGGAGCGGCTCCGGTCCCGTCGGCGTCGAGGGTCACCCGCCGGCGGTCTGCCACCGGGACCAGCGTCTCGACGGCTTCCTCCGCGACCAGCGACAGGTCCACCCGCTCGGTGGGCAGCTGCCCCTCCTGCGAGCGGGCCATCACGAGCATCGCCTCGGTGGTCGCGATGGCGTGTTCGTTGATCCGACGGAGCCGCTCCAGCAGGTCTCCGGTGTCGAGCGAGCCGGGGTCGGCCTCGGCGACGTCGAGCAGCGCCCTCGTCGCGGCCAGCGGAGTCCGCAGCTCGTGCGAGGCGTTCGCGGCGAAGCGGCGCTGCTGGTCGTCGTGGCGCTGCAGCTGGGCGAGCATGTCGTCGAAGGTGTCGGCGAGGCGACCGAGCTCGTCACGGGCGCCGGCGTAGCGGATGCGGTGGGTCAGCGACCCCTGCGAGGTCAGCTGCGCTGCCCGGGTCAGTCCTGGCAGCGGGCGCAGGATGCGGCCCGCCAGGAACCACGAGACCCCCAGGGCCACGCCGAACAGCACCACGATGACGACCGCGGCCCGCGGTGCGAACGCCTCGAAGATGTCCTGCCGCCCCGGGGCCCACTCGCCACTGACCGAGACGACGAGGCCGGCGTTGGGGATGTAGCGCAGAATGAACAGCGCCACCACCGCCAGCAGCACCGCTGTGGTTCCGAGGAACAGGCCGACGTAGCTGAGCGTCAGCTTGGCACGGATGCCCAGGTGCACCCGCCCGGTCACCCCACGCCGTCGGTGCACAGCCGGTATCCGACCCCGGGCACGGTCTCGATGATCCACGGCTCGCCGAGTCGCCTGCGCAGCGCGGAGATCGTGACGCGCACGGAGTTGGTGAACGGGTCGATGTTCTCGTCCCAGGCGCGGGCCAGCAGGTCTTCGGCGCTGACCACACCGCCCGCCTCGCCCGCCAGTACCTCGAGCACGGCGAACTGCTTGGGTGTGAGCGGCACGAGTCTGCCGTCGCGGTGGACCTCGTGCCGGTGGGTGTCCACCCGCAGGCCGCCGTACTCGTGCACCACGGGCAGGGCACGCGTCGACCGCCGGGCCAGGGCACGCACGCGCAGCTGCAGCTCTCTCATGACGAACGGCTTGGTGAGGTAGTCGTCGGCGCCGGCGCCGAAGCCGTCCTCCTTCTCCGCCAGGCCTCCTGCGGCGGTCACCATGATGATCCGCGGGCCGGGGCCGCGGTGCCCGATCCGGCGGGCGATCTCATCCCCGTCCGGGCCGGGCACGTCACGGTCGAGGACCGCGACGTCGTAGTCGTTGAGCCCCAGCAGGTCGAGCGCCTCGTGGCCGTCCGCGGCGACGTCGACGACGGCGGAGTCGGAACTCAGCCCGGCCCGCATGGCCTCCCGGATGTCCTGGTCGTCCTCGACGACGAGTACCCGCACGATCCCTCCCCCGGCTCGCTGGACCGTCCAGACTAGGAGCCAGCACCGTCCGGCGTCGCTTACGGTCTCGCAACACCGCCGAGCCGAGGGTGGTGGACGTGACGCCGACGACCGCACACGCACCGACCGTCCCGACGCATCGTCCCGCGCACTCCAGGGGCGCGTCGATGATCGTGCTCCCCGTGCTGACGGCCGTGCTCGGATGTGGTTGGGGTGCGCTGTCGGCCAGCGCCCGGCTCGCCGAGTTCGGCTCGATCGTCGCGGTGACCGACACCTGGTGGTCATGGGCCGCGGTCCTCGGGCTCTCGGCGATGGTGTCCCGCAGGTTCAGCACCAACCTGATGTCGGTGCTCGCCTGCGGCATCGCGGCGGTCAGCACCTACTACCTGCTGAAAGCGCACTGGATGATCGGGTTCTCCTCGCGCCACCGCGACTTCTGGCAGTACCTGCAGACGGACTCCTGGGAGAGGTGGACGCTGCTGGTACTCGTCTTCGCCGTACCGGCGGCCGTCGTCGGGACCGCCGTGGGCCGGCTTCTCCGGCTCCCCTGACCCAGCGGGTCGACACCGCCCGGCCTCGTCGAGGACGACTGCATAGGCTCCTAACATGTAGGTTCCTACTGTTCTGTCGCGGCAACCGGAAGGGCCACCCCATGACCGAGCCGGCTCCGATCACGGGCGAGGACCTCGATCCCGCGTCCCGCGCGGTCCGCTACGAGTACACGACGCTGCACTTCAGGCTGACCGACGCCGACGCCGCGCTCGCCGGGGTCGAGCCGTGGGTCACCGCACCCGACGCCCACGGCGAGTTCCTCGGCTGCTGGTACGCCGAACACGGACCGGTCGGCCGGGCCTATGTCCTCCGGTCCTTCGACGACGATGCCGAGCTGGCCGCCGAGCGCGCACGCGCCGCCGCGTCCCGCCACCCCTTCGGCGCCGGCGACCACCTCACCGACCTCTCGATGGCCGGCTTCGCCCCGTTCCCGTTCGTGCCCCGCGTCCGACCCGGCCGGTTCGGGCGGATCTACGAGATCCGCGACTACCACCTCGTCCCCGGTGGCCTGCCCGCCACCATCGACGGCTGGCGCCAGCGACTGCCCGGCCGCCACCTCGTGGACCCGATCACGGTGGTGATGTACGCACTCGACGGACCCGCCCGCATCGTGCACATCTGGCCGTTCGACAGCCTCGACCAGCGGGTCGAGGTCCGCCGCGACCTCGTCGCCACCCACCGCTGGCCCCCACCGGGAGGCCCGGAGCACATCATCGAGGCCGACTCGATCATGGCCTGGCCCGCTGCGTTCTCGCCGCTCGCGTGAGCGGCAATGCTCCCGAGCCCGCCGGGTTCGGCGAGTTCCGCACGGCCTCCGGCGAGCTGTTCGCCCGCATGCGGCAGGTCCGCGCGGCCCTGGCCCGGGGCTGCGACCCGTCGCTGACCCTGGCCCAGCTGCACCTCGTCGAGGAGCTCGACTCCAGTGGCGCACTGTCGGTCGGCGAGCTCGCCGCCCGCGCCGCCGTGTCCTCCCCCACCGTCACCGGGATGCTCACGACGTTGGAACGCAACGGCATCGTCAACCGTCGACGCAGCACCCGCGACCAACGGCGGGTCGAGGTCACGCTCACCGACCGGGGCCGCTCCATCGTCCGGGAGCAACAGCATCGACTGAGCGCGCGTCAACGCCAGACCTTCGACCGCCTGAGCCCGACCGAGCGCCGCGAGACCGTCGACACCATGCGCAGGCTCACCGAGCTGCTCGGCCGGCTGGATCCACCGCCCCCACCGCCTGGGTATGGGCGGCGTTCGAGCCCACCTCCCTGATTCACGGACTCCCGGTGCTCACCGCTGTGGTGATCTCCGTACCGGCCGCGAGCACGCCGGTCCGCAGCCGCGCGGCGTCGGACGCCGGGCGGCTGCGGACCGGTCCCGGTCAGCCCGTCGCGGCGCCGACCTTCTTGAGGACGTCGAGCTGACGGTCGATGGTCCAGGGGATGTTGAGGACCGTCGGGTAGTTCTCGGCGACGCCACCGGCCTCGTCGGACTCGAAGTAGCGCTGCTGCTTCACGACGTCGAGGTTGGCGAACAGCGGGTCGGCGAAGAGCTGGGAGCGCAGGTCGGCGTTGGCGAACGACAGCGACAGGTAGTCGACGTCGAGCAGGCCGATCTGTTCGGCCGACAGCGACCGGTTCTTCACGTTCGCGGCGATCTCCGGGTCGATCCGCAGCCCGAGCGCGGCGTAGACCTGGGGCATGGTGGTCGTGGAGTCGGTGGGGACGACGAACGTGCCACGCTCGTAGTAGTAGGCGGTGGCGTAGGTCTTCCCCTGCAGGCCGGGGATGGCCGCGGCCGTGTCGGAGATCTTCTTCTCGACGCCCTGGACCACGCGGGCGACGTCGGCCTCCTTGCCGACGGCCTTCCCGATCAGCGCCGCGTTGTCCTGCCAGGTGTCTTTGTTCCAACCCTTCTGGTACACGACGGTCGGCGCGATCTGGCTGAGCTGCGGGTAGAACTTGTCGATCGTGCTCAGGTTCGTCGCCAGGATGAGGTCCGGCTGCAGCGCCGCGATCTTCTCGAGGTTGACCTCCTGGGACGGCTCGACCACCACCTCGCTGCCCGCGAAGTCGACCTTGCCCTCCTCCCAGGGGTAGGGCCTGCCGGGGGTGACGGCGTTCTCGTTGTGCCCGACGGTGGTGATCCCGATCTGGCTCAGCAGGTCCTGCTCGTAGCTGAGCGCCACGATCCGGGTGGGTGCCGCCGGGATCGTGGCCTCGCCCAGCGCGTGGGTGATGGTGACCGGGAACGTCCCGGAGGCCTGACCGGCGGGAGGCTGGTCGCCGCCCTGCTCCGCGGCGCCGCCACAGGCGGTGAGCGCGAGCACTGCCAGGATCGCGAGCAGCGCGCCGCCGACGATCCTCCTGGTTCCGTGCATGTCCATCCTCTCCTGTTCAGTGTTTAGGGCAACCTAAGTCAGGAGCGGACTGCGAACGAGCATCGCCATGTCCCGGATTCATCACGTTCGTCACGTCCCCTCCGCGCCCCAGGCCTGCGCGGCCTCGGGCCAGACGTCGGCGAAGAACCCGAGCTCGGTCGCCCGGTCGTACCGCGGGTGGTCGCGCATGCCGGTGATCGCGCGGGCCTCGGCGAGGCCGTAGTAGCCGGGCACCCCGTCGGGCCGGTACGGGGTCGGCCCGGAGCCGGCGACCACCGCGTCGAGGTGCTCGGTGAAGACCTCGTGCGCGGCGTCGACGAGGTCGATCATCACGTCCTCGAAGACGGCGTCGTCGTCGATCGGGAACCGGGACTCGGCGAGCACCGGCCCGGTGTCGATCCCGGCCTCGATCTCGTGCAGGGTCGCCGCGAACTCCTTCTCGCCGTGCAGGATCGCGTACGCCACCGTCGCGAGCGGCAGCCCCCGGTAACCGGGGAGCGGCCCGCCGTGCACGTTGAGCAGCCGCAGCCCCGAGCCGAGCAGGCCCTCGCGCAGCAGGAACGGGTTGTCGAGCGACCACAGGAGCCCGTCGGAACACCGGGCCGTGAGGTCACCGGCCAGCGCGTCGAGCGCGGCGCCGTCGGCGACCTCGTGCACGCCGACCTGGGGCGGGACCCCGTCGGGAGCGGCACTGCGCGGACCGTGGCAGACCGCGTCGACGGTGTGCCCGCGGTCCAGCGCGTACCGGACGGCCCGCCACAGCAGTGCCCCGTCCCCGACGAAGATCATGCGACTCGCTCCTCGACCGACTCCCGGGTGGCGCGGCGCAGCGGGCGCAGCAGGACCCCCGCCAGGAGCGCGACCACCGTCATCACGGCGTTGTAGACCCACAGGGCGTCGGCGTCGCCGACGATCCCCCCGACCGTCCCGGCGACGACGGCGCCGATCGCGGCACCGCCCATCGCCTGGGCGGAGAACAGGCTGTTGACCCGTCCGAGCAGCGCGTCGGGGGTGCGCAGCTGCAGCAGGGCGTAGCGCAGCACCTCCTCGACCGCGTTGACCGCGCCGGCCGCGACGAGCGCCACGAGCGTCAGCCACAGCGCGGGGGCGGCGCCGGCCAGCGCGTAGAGGGCGAAGCACCCGACCATCAGCACGAGCAGCAGCAGTCCGGGCCGTGGGTGGCGCCGGACCCAGCCGCTGGCCAGCGAGCCCACCACGACCCCGAGCGCGAGCGCGGCGTAGATCGCGCCGACGGCGACCGGTAGACCGTCGAAGCGGGCCGCGACCAGCGCCGGGACCAGCACGATCGAGCCGCCACCGAGCATGCCCACCACCCCGGCGGCCATCACCCCGAGCACGACGGGCTCGCCCAGGACGAACCGGCCACCGGTGCGCAACGCGCGCAGCGGTCCCTCCACGGCGTCCGGGGCCGTCCCGTCCGCGAGGTGCTCCTCCGGGGTGTCCGCGGTTCCCGTGACCCGGCCGTGGCCCGGCGGCGGGGTGACGGCGAGCAGCACCCAGGTGAGCGCGGCGGCCGCCGCGCCGGCGGCGTAGTTCCAGGCGGCGGAGCCGACGGCGAAGGCGAGGCCGCCGAGGACCGGGGCCAGCACCGACCCCAGCCGCAGCGACACGGTGTTGAGCGCGCCGACCGCGTGCAGCTTGGAACGGTCCACGATGGACGGCATCACGGCGAGCATCGCGGTGATGCAGACCGATCCGGACAGACCGTTCGTGGCGACGAACAGCGCGGTCAGCGCGGTCGATTCCCACACGGCGGCGTTGACGGCGAGCAGGGCGAACGAGATCCCGCTCAGCGCCCAGGTGCTGCGGATGAGCCGCCAGCGGTCGGTGCGGTCGGCGAGCACCCCGCCGCCGAGGAACCCGAGCAGGAACGCGACCGACTCGACGGCGGACACGAGCCCGACGGTCGGTGTGGACCCGGTGCGGGTGTAGACCTCCAGAGGCACGGTCACCGCGACGACGCCGACCCCGAACAGCAGGATCGTGCGCCCGACGAACAGGTTCCGGAAGGTCCGGTCCTCGCGCAGCGGGCTGAGGTCGAGGAGAATCCCGGCGGCCATCAGATCTCCTCCCGGGTGGTGCGCGCCCAGCTCTCGAGGGTCTCGGTCCAGCGGTGCGCGACCCGGTCGACGGCGTCGTCGTCGAGTACCCCGCGGGCGTGGGTGAAGCTGGCCTCCAGTTCGGGCCCGTCCTGGGTCTCGCGGGCGAGCACGTCGACCACGAGTGCGTGCCCGGACCGGACGTCGCCGGGCGCACCGACCTGGACCGCCGCGGTCTCGGGTGCGGCGGAGAAGGCGTCGTCGCGCGGCGGGGGGCCTGCGGCGATCCGGCCGAGGTAGTTCAGCTCGACCTCGGCACCGGACGGCGGCAGGGCCTGCCCGCTCCCGGCGACGAAGCGGAGCAGGCCGTGGCCCACGCCGCCGTCGCCGAACTCGCGCTGGGCGCCGGCGACCCGCCGGACGGCGTCGACCGGGTCGGGGCCGGCGGGGCCGACCGGGACCGGGGCGACGACGGTGAACCAGCCGACGGTGCGGGCGGGGTCGCACCGGCCGTCGGGGGCCTCCGGGTCGGCCAGGTCGTCGAGGCGCCCGTGACTCTCGGTGTCGACCAGCACGGGCCCGCCGGGACGGAGCTCCTGAAGGGCCTCGCCGAGCGCGGCGAGCAGCACGCCGTCCGGTCCGGCGCCGCTGCGGCGCGGCAGGTCGACGAGCAGCGCCGTGCCGAGCCGGGCCGGGAGCGTGACGCTCGTCCGGCGCTCCCCCGCGACGACGTCGTGCGCGGCGCGGGGGCGGCGCAGCGGCAATGGTGCCGCCTCGGCGACGCGGCGGACCCACCCGTCGCGTTCGGACCGGGCCTCGGGGGACGCGGCGTGCTCGGCGAGCCGCCGCGACCACCGGGCGAAGGTGGTGCGTTCCGGAGGCGCGGGGGTGCCGGTCCCGCCGGGGCCCCAGGCGGCGATGTCGGCGACGAGCAGCCGCCAGGACACGCCGTCGACGGCCAGGTGGTGCGCGGCGACGACGAGGCGCCCGGGCGTCCGGGGTCCGCGGTCGAGCCACACCAGGCGCAGCATCCCGCCGGGAGCGGCGTCGAGCTCGTCGCGGGCGGCGACGGTCGCGGCGGTCACCGCTGCGGCCAGCTCGTCGCCGCCGAGACCGGTCGCGTCGACCCGGCGGGTGTGGGACGCGGGGTCGAGGGTCCCGGCCGGGGCGACGGCGAGGTGCTCCCAGCGGCCGTCGTCGCCGGTCACGAGGGCGGCCCGGAAGGTCGGGTGGGTGTCGAGCAGCCGCCCGGCCAGCCCGGTGAGGTCGTCGGCGGTGAACCAGACCGGGGTCCGCACCAGGGTGGCCTGGTGGTAGCCGGTGATCGGCCCGCCGAGCTCCTCGAGCCGGCGCATGACCGGCGTGAGCTCGATCCGGTCGGCCGACACGGTGTCCGCGGGAGCGGTGTCGGCGGCTGCCGGTGCCCCGCTGTCCGGTCCGGAGCCCGGTACGTGATTCGTCCCGGTGTGGTCGGGGACGTCGCCGAGTGCCGCGGCGAGACCGGACACGGTGGGGTGCGCGAGCACGTCGCGGACCCGCAGGGACAGTCCGGCGGCGCGGGCGCGGTCGGCGATCCCGATCGCGGACAGGCTGTCGCCGCCGAGGCCGAAGAAGTCGTCGTCGACGCCGACCGTGTCCACCGCGAGGACCTCGGCGAGGATCCGGCAGAGGGTCCGTTCGACCGGGGTGCGCGGGGCGCGGCTGCGGGCGGTGGCGAGCGGCGCCGGTTCGGGCAGCGCGGCGGTGTCGAGCTTGCCGTTGACCGTCAGCGGCAGGGCCTCGACGACCGACCACAGCGTGGGCACGAGGTAGTCGGGCAGCAGCCGGGCCGCGGTGTCGCGCACGGCGACGGGGTCGAGCGGGGTGTCCCCGGAGGCGGGGACGAGGTGGGCGGCCAGCCGCTTCGGGCCGGTCGCCGTGCCGTGCGCGACGACGGCGACCTGCCCGACGCCGTCGACGGCGGCCAGCACCGTCTCGATCTCCCCCGGCTCCACCCGGTAGCCACGGATCTTGAGCTGGTCGTCGCTGCGCCCCAGGAAGTCCAGGTTCCCGTCGCCGCGACGCCGCACCAGGTCACCCGTGCGGTACATCCGCTCCCCCGGGGCCCACGGGTCGGCCACGAACCGTTCGGCGGTGAGGTCCGGCCGGCCCAGGTAGCCGCGGGCCAGACCGATCCCGGCGACGTACAGCTCACCGGCGACACCGTCGGGCACCGGCCGCAGCCAGGGGTCGAGGACGACCGCGCGGGTGTTGGTGATGGGCCGCCCGACCGTCGAGGTCGCGCTGTCGGTGGTGCCCGCGCCGAGGGTGTTGATCGTGTACTCGGTCGGGCCGTAGAGGTTGTAGCCCCACGTCCCGTCGGTGTCGCGCAGCCGCGACCACACCGACTCCGGCACCGCCTCACCACCGAGCAGCACCAACGGCGGCACGTGCGGGCCGTCCAACAAGCCCGCGGCGAACAGGTGATGGGCGTAGGTCGGGGTCACGTTCACCACGTCCACCCGATGCTCACCGCAGTACTCCACGAGCCGCTCCGCGTCACGACGCAGCTCCTCGTCGCACACATGCACCTCGTGGCCCTCCACCAGCCAGAGCAGCTCCTCCCAGGACATGTCGAACGCGAACGACACCGTGTGCGCGATCCGCAACACCCGACCACCCGCAGCCTCGATCGTCGGAGCGAAGATCTCCCGACGGTGGTTGACCTGCATGTTCGTCAACCCACGGAACGGAGTCACCACACCCTTCGGCTTCCCCGTCGACCCCGACGTGAAGATCACATAGGCGGGGTGGTCGAGCCGGCCCGGGGTACCGGGCGCGAAAGCACCCAGCTCCTCGACCGACAACGGAGTGTCCGGGACACCGTCGAACAGACCCGGCTCGTCCAGACGCACCTGCGGCACACCCGCGTCGAAGCGCACGGCGACGGTGGAATCGGTCACCAACAACGCCGCCCCCGACGCGGTAAGAATCTCCGCGAGCCGCTCGTCGGGATGGTCCAACTCCAACGGCACATAGGCCGCACCCGCACGCAGCACCCCGAACAACGCCACCACGTTGCCGACCGACCGCGGCAGACCCAGCGCCACCACCGACTCCGGGCCCACCCCCCGGCGCAGCAGGACCCGAGCCAGCGCGGTGACCCGGCGGTCCAGCTCGGCGAAGCTCACCCGCTCCCCCGCCGCGACCAGCGCCGTCCGCTCCGGACAGGCCGCCGCCCGCTCCGCGAGCAGCTCGGCGATCGTCACGTCCGGCACCTCCGTCGCGGCGGTGCGAGCCCGGTCGGCGGCGAGCGCGCGGTCGGCGGGGGCGAGCACGTCGAGCATGCCGACCCGGGTGGCCGGGTCCCCGACGAGGCCGCGCAGCACCGTCACGAACCGGTCGGCGACGCGGGCGACGGTGTCGGCGTCGAACAGGTCGGCGGCGTACTCGACGACCCCGGTCAGCAGGTCCGGTGCGTCGTGGAAGTTGAACGACGCGTCGAACTTCGCGGTGCCGGTGTCGACGTGGTGCGTGCTCACCTCGACGCCGTCGAACCTAGGGTGCACGACGTCGGTCTCACCGGACAGGCAGACCAGCATCACCTGGAACAGCGGGCTCCGCCCCGGTGCCCGTGGCGGCCCGACGGCGCCGACGACGTCGGCGAACGGGACGTCGGCGTGGTCGTAGGCGGTCAGGTCCGCGGCCCTGGCCGCGTCGAGCAGCTCACCGACGGTGAGGTCGCCGCGGGCGTCCAGACGCAGCGCGAGGGTGTTGAGGAAGTAGCCGACGGCGTCGGTCAGCGACGGGTCGAACCGGGTGGAGATGGGGGTGCCCACCACGGTGTCCGAGCCGTCGCCGCCGGAGCGGTGCCGGGCCAGCAGCACGGCCAGGGCGGCGTGCAGCACCATGAAGGTGGTGACGCCGCGCTCGCGGGCGACCCGGTGCACCGCGCGGGTGAGCTCGGGGCCGATCTCGACCCGCGCGACGCCACCGGCCCCGGTCGGTGTGGTCGGCCGCGGGCGGTCCGCGGGCAGCGTGCACTCCGGTGGGGCGCCGTCCAGGACGCGGCGCCAGTGGTCGAGCTGGGTCGCGGCCGAGGTGGCGGCGCCGTCGGCCAGGCACGCGGCCTGCCAGTCGACGAAGTCGGCGTACTGCACCGGCGCCGGCTCGGGTGCGCCGCGGCCCGCGCGGCGGTCGGCGTAGGCGCGTTCGAGGTCGCGGACCAGCGGGCGCCACGACCACTCGTCGGTGGCGATGTGGTGCAGGGTCAGGACGAGGACGTGGTCGGCCGGGTCCAGCTCCAGCAGGACCGCCCGCAGCGGCGGCTCCGCGGTGAGGTCGAACGGGTGGGTCGCGGCGGCGGCGATCCGCTCGTCGAGGGTCTCCGGGGTGACCCGCTCGTGCAGCACGGCCGCGCGCACCCGGTCGCGGTCGACGACGACGCCGGCCGGGCCGCCGTTGCCGTCGGTGTAGACGGTGCGCAGCACCTCGTGCCGCACCGCCAGGTCGGCGACGGCGTCGGCGAGAGCGGCGGTGTCGAGCGGGCCGCGTAGGCGGAGCACGTTCGGCACGTCGTACACGGCGTCCGGGCCGGACACCCGGTGCAGGGCCCACATCTGGCGCTGCCCGGCGGACAGCGACCGTGCGCGGCCCGTGCGGGCGGCCGGGCGCAGCGCCGGGCGGCCCGCCGGGCCACCACGCCCGGTCAGCTCGGCGAGCCCGGCGACCGTGGAGTGGTCGAACACGTCACGGACGCTGACGTCGCCGCCGAGCTCGTGGACCAGCCGCAGGGCGAGCAGCGAGTGGCCACCGAGGGCGAAGAAGTCGTCGTCGGCACCGACCCGCTCCACACCCAGCACGGTGCGGAACGCGGCGGCGACCGCCTCCTCCGCCGGTCCCGCGGGGGCGCGGCCCCCGGCCGAGGACAGCTGCGGAGCGGGCAGCGCACGGCGGTCGAGCTTGCCGTTCAGGGTGAGCGGGACGGTGTCGAGCACGGTGACGACGGCGGGGACCATGTAGCCGGGCAGCAGACCGGCGAGCTCCTCGCGCAGCCGGGCACCGTCGGGGCGCGGGGCGGCCGTGCCGGCGGGGGCGACGACGTAGGCGACGAGCTGGGTGCCGCCGGGGCCGTCCCAGGGCAGGACGACCGCGCGGCCGACACCGGGCAGGCCGAGCAGGGCGGCCTCGACCTCGCCGGGCTCCACCCGGAACCCGCGGATCTTGACCTGGTCGTCGGCGCGGCCGGCGAACTCGAGCTCGCCGCCGGGGCCGCGGCGGGCCAGGTCACCGGAGCGGTAGAGACGTCCGCCCCCGGCGTCGGCGACGAACCGGGACGCGGTCAGGCCGGGCCGGGCCAGGTATCCCTGGGCGAGCTGGCCGCCGCGGACGTAGACCTCGCCGACGACGCCGTCGGGCACCGGGCGCAGACGGTGGTCGAGCAGCTCGACGTCGAGACCGTCGAGCGGGACGCCGACCGGGCTGACCCCGGCCTCGGCGTCGGCGCGGCGCAGGGCGCGGAACGTGGTGTGCACGCAGGTCTCGGTGATCCCGTACATGTTGACCAGCCGGGGCGCGTCCTCGGGGTGGCGCGCGTACCAGGGGCGCAGTCGCCGGGTCTCCAGCGCCTCCCCGGCGAACACGACGTAGCGCAGCGCGTCGCCCGCGCCGGCGGGCTCGGCCTCGGCGAGCTGGTCGAACGCCGAGGGGGTCTGGCTCAGCACCGTGACCCGTTCGGTGTGCAGCAGCTCCCAGAACGCCTCCGGGGAGCGGACGGTCTCCTGGTCGGGCACGACGAGGCGGGCGCCGTGGGCGAGCGCGCCCCACATCTCGAACACCGACACGTCGAAGGCGATCGAGTGGAACAGCGACCAGGCGTCGTCGGCGGACAGGTCGTAGTGCCGGTCGGCGGCGGCGACGAGGTCGAGGACCGCGGTGTGCGGCACCTCGACGCCCTTCGGCCGGCCGGTCGAGCCGGAGGTGTAGATGACGTAGGCCGGCTGGGCGGGCGGCACCGCGACGGGTGCGAGCGGCGCCGCGTCCCGGGTGGTGTCCGGGTCGTCCAGCACGACCAGGTCGACGTCGCCGGGCAGGGCCCGGGTGGCGTCGGTGACGACGGCGCAGCGTGGCCGCGCGTCGGACACGATCAGCGCGGTGCGCTCGGCGGGGGCGGTGACGTCGAGCGGCACGTAGGTGGCGCCGGCGCGCAGGACCCCGAGCACCGCGACGACCATCGCGGCGGAACGGGGGACGGCGATCGCGACCCGGTCCCCGGGGCGGACCCCGCGGGCGGCGAGGAGCCCGGCCAGGCGGGCGGCGCGGTCGGCGAGCTCGTCGTAGCGCAGGCGCTCGTCGGCGACGACGGCGGTCGCGCCGCCGCGGGCGGTGGCGACCTCGTCGAACAGTGAGGCGAGGGTGCCGCCGCCCGCGCGGGGCGGGACCGGCAGCGCCCGCGCTCCGCGGTCCCCGCTCGGCAGCGCGGCGAGGCGCCGGTCCGGGTCGGCCACGACGGTGGCCAGCACCGCGCGGAGCCGCTCGACGACGGCGCCGACCTCCTGCTCGGTGAACAGGTCGGTGGCGTACTCGACGGCGCCGTGGATCACCGGCTCGTCGCCGGCGCGCTCGAAGAACTGGAGGGTGGCGTCGAACTTGGCGGTGCCGGTCCCGACCCACCGGGGCTCGACGTCGAGGCCGTCGAGCACCAGGTCACCCGCGTCGTCCTCGACCCGCAGGTACACCATCTCGACCTGGAACAGGGGGTGCCGGGCGGAGGAGCGCTCGGGGTTGACCCGCTCGACGACCTGGTCGAACGGCACCGTCTGGTGGGCCATCGCGTCGAGCGCGGTGTCGCGGGCCCGGCCGAGCAGCTCGGTGAACGACGGGTCGCCGGTGAGGTCCAGGCGCAGCGCGACGGTGTTGACGAAGAAGCCCAGGACGTCGGCGAGCGCGTCGTCGTCGCGTTCGGAGACCGGGGCGCCGACGACGGTGTCCGGGCCGGCGCCGTGCAGGTCGAGCAGGGTCGCGACGGCGGCGTGGAACAGCATGAACATCGAGACCCGGTGCGCCGCGGCGAGGCGCTGGAGGCCGGCAGTGAGCTCGGTGTCGAGGGTGAACCGCACCTCCGCGCCGGCCCCGGTGCGCGTCTCGGGGCGGCCGTGCCGCAGCGGGAGGGTGCACTCGGTGGGCACGCCGTCGAGGACGCGGGCCCAGTGGTCGAGCTCGGTCGCCGCGAGCGAACCGGCGTCGCGGGCGTCGCCAAGGCGTTCGGCCTGCCACGCG
The DNA here is from genome assembly GCF_001932475.1 of Pseudonocardia sp. Ae717_Ps2. Classification (NCBI taxonomy): domain Bacteria; kingdom Bacillati; phylum Actinomycetota; class Actinomycetes; order Pseudonocardiales; family Pseudonocardiaceae; genus Pseudonocardia; species Pseudonocardia sp. Ae717_Ps2. The sequence continues at coordinate 2,359,753 of NZ_MCIS01000001.1, read as the reverse complement.
GTGAAGTCGGCGTAGCGGACCGGCAGCGGCGCGAACCCGGGGGCGTGTCCGGCGGCGCGGGCTGCGTAGGCGCTGCCGAGGTCACGCACCAGCGCGCGGAACGACCAGTCATCGACGGCGATGTGGTGCACCACGAGCACGACGAGGTGCCGGTCGACGGCGGTGCGCACCACGTGCAGCCGCAGCGGCGACTCGGCGTCGAGCGCGAACGGGGCCCGGACGAGGTCGGCGAGGAGGTCCGACACCTGGTCGTCGCCTGCTCCGGTGCGGTCGTGGACCTCGGTGCGCGGCGCGGTGCCGGGCAGCACGCGCTGGACGAGCCGGCCGTCGACGTCGTGGTAGGTGGTGCGCAGGATGTCGTGCCGGGTCGCGAGGTCCTCGACGGCCGCGCGCAGCGCGGCGACGTCGAGCGGGCCCTCGACCTCCCAGGTGCGTGGGATGAGGTAGGTGGCGGACGGTCCGGCGAGCTGCTCGTGCGCCCACATCCGGACCTGGCCGGGCGAGGCGGGTGCCTCGGTGGTGCCGTCGACGTCCTGGCGGGGCCGGGCGGCGACCTCGGCCAGGGTGGGCCCGGCGTCGCCGGTGGTCCCGGCCTCGCTCGCCGGGGCGGGATCTGCCGGGGCGGGATCTGCCGGGGCGGGATCTGCGCTGCCATCGGCCGCGTCCGCGGAGGCGCCGTCGCCGAGGTGCTCGGCGAGGCGGGCGACGGTGCGGGCCTCGAAGACGTGTCGGGGGCGGATCCGCAGCCCGGCCTTGCGGGCGCGGTTCGCGGTGGTCAGCGCGGAGATGCTGTCGCCGCCGAGGGTGAAGAAGTCCTCGTCGGCGCCGACCGTGTCCACCCCGAGGACCTCGGCGACGATCCGGCAGAGGGTGTGCTCGGTCGGGGTGGCAGGTCCTCGGCTGCGGGCGGTGGCGAGCGGTGCCGGTTCGGGCAGCGCGGCGGTGTCGAGCTTGCCGTTCACGGTCAGCGGCAGGGCGGCGACGACCGACCACAGGGTCGGGACCATGTAGTCGGGCAGGGCGCGGGCGGCGGCGTCGCGGGCGGTCCGCGGGTCGGCCGCCGGGCCGACGAGGTAGGCGGCGAGGCGGCGCTGTCCGGGGACCTCGGTGTGCTCGCGGGCGACGACCGCGACCTGGTCGACGCCGTCGACGGCGGCCAGTACGGTCTCGATCTCCCCCGGCTCAACCCGGTAGCCACGGATCTTGAGCTGGTCGTCGCTGCGCCCCACGAAGTCGAGGTTGCCGTCCGGGCGGCGCCGGACCAGGTCACCGGTCCGGTACATCCGCTCCCCCGGGGTCCACGGGTCGGCCACGAACCGCTCGGCGGTCAGGGCGGGACGGCCGAGGTAGCCGCGGGCCAGGCCGGCGCCGGCGATGTACAGCTCGCCGACCACGCCGTCGGGCACGGGGCGCAGCCAGCCGTCGAGGATGTGGGCGGTGGTGTTGGTGATGGGGGTGCCGACGGTGGACGTCGGGCTGTCGGTGGTGCCCGCGCCGAGGGTGTTGATCGTGTACTCGGTCGGGCCGTAGAGGTTGTAGCCCCACGTGCCCTCGGTGTCGCGCAGCCGCGACCACACACTGTCCGGCACGGCCTCGCCACCGAGCAGCACCAACGGTGGCACGTGGTCACCGTCGAGCAGACCGGCCGCGAACAGGTGATGGGCATAGGTCGGGGTCACGTTCACCACGTCCACCCGATGCTCACCGCAGTACTCCACGAGACGCTCCGCGTCGCGACGCAGCTCCTCGTCGCACACGTGGACCTCGTGGCCCTCCACCAGCCAGAGCAGCTCCTCCCAGGACATGTCGAACGCGAACGACACCGTGTGCGCGATCCGCAGCACCCGACCACCCGCGGCGTCGATCGTCGGGGCGAAGATCTCCCGCCGGTGGTTGACCTGCATGTTCGTCAACCCACGGTAGGGGGTCACGACTCCCTTGGGGCGCCCGGTCGATCCGGACGTGAAGATCACGTAGGCGGGGTGGTCGAGCCGGCCGGGGGTGCCGGGGGCGGAGGTCCCGAGCTCGTCGTCGGTGAGTGGTGCGGTGGCGATCCCGTCGAACAGGCCGGGTTCGTCGAGCCGGACCTGCGGCACGTCGCCGTCGAACCGCTCGGCGACCGAGGTGGTCGTGACCAGCAGCCGCGCCCCGGACTCCGCGAGGATCGCGGCGAGGCGGTCGTCGGGGTGGTCGAGCTCCAGCGGCACGTAGGCGGCTCCGGCGCGCAGCACCGCGAACAGCGCGACGACGTTGCCGACCGAGCGGGGCAGCCCGAGTGCGACGACGGTCTCGGCGGTGGCGCCGCGGGCCCGCAGCACGCGGGCGAGCGCGTTGACCCGCGCGTCCAGCTCGGCGAAGCTCACCCGCTCCCCCGCCGCGACCAGCGCCGTCCGCTCCGGACAGGCCGCCGCCCGCTCAGCGAGCAGCTCGGCGATCGTCACGTCCGGCACGTCGACCGCGCCGGCGGCGGCCCGCGCGGCGCGGGCCTCCTGCTCGACGGGGGTCTGCAGGTCGACCGCGCCGGCCGGTGTGCCGGCGGTGGTGACCGCGCGCAGGGCCTGAACGAAGCGGGCGAGCAGTCGCTGCGCGGCCGCGGTGTCGACGAGGTCGGGGCGGTGCTCGAGCCGGACGACGATCCGCGGTCCGGGGGTGAGCACCCAGGTGAGCGGGAAGTGGGTGTGGTCGGAGTAGTCCATCGCCGTGACGGCGTTGTCGCGGGCGAAGCCGGTGAAGGTGTCGGCGTCGAGGAAGTTCTGGAGCACGTAGAGGCTGTCGAACAGGTCCCCGTCGCGGCCGGCGAGGACGTCGCCGAGGCCGGCGTGGTCGTGCGGCATCAGGCCGGCCCGGTCGTCCTGCAGCCGGCGGGCGTGGTCGAGCAGGTCGCGCCGGGGATCCAGGCCCAGGCGCACCGCGACGGTGTTGAGGAAGACGCCGACGGTGTCCTCCAGGCCGTCGCCGTCGGCCGGGCGGCCGGAGACGGTCGCGCCGAACACGACGTCGGTCCGGCCGGTCTCGGCGCCCAGGACGAGGGCGAGCGCGGTCTGCGCGAGCGCGTTGAGGGTGACGCCGCCCCGACGGGCGGCCGCCTCCAGCCGGCCGGTCAGGGCGGCGGGGAGCTCGGCGTGCAGCACCTCGGGGACGACGAGCTCGCGTCCGCGCACACCGTCGGTGACCAGGGTGGGCTCGACCCCGTCGAGGTAGGTGCGCCAGGCGGCGAGGTCCGCGTCGCGGTCGGCGGCGGCGAGCGCGGCGAGGTGCTCGGCGAACGACCGGCGCGGCCGCTGCGGCACGCCGCCCCGGTACAGGGTGAACAGGTCGTCGAGGACCCGGGAGCGTGACCAGCCGTCCCACAGCAGCAGGTGGTAGGTCAGCACCAGCACGTCGTCGTCGGGGGTCCGGACGACGGTCAGGCGCAGCAGCGGCGGGTCGGTGAGGGAGAACCGGACCTCGGCGTCGCGGGCCAGGGCCGCGGCGAGCGCGGCCTCCGGGTCCTCGTCGGCACGCAGGTCGACCTCGGTGACCTCCACCGGGTGCTCGGCGCACCAGAACTGCACGGGCCCGGCGGCGGTGTCCCCGGTGAAGCCGGCACGGACCGCGGGGTGCACAGCGCCGAGCCGGGCCGCGGCGGCCCGCATCCGGTCCAGGTCGATCCGGTCGGCGATCCGGAAGGTGTTCTGCGCGTAGTAGACGTCGCGCTCGGCGTCCATGACGCTCTGCACGTACATGCCGGCCTGCAGTGGGGACAGCGGCAGCACCGCCCGTACCGGGGCGGGTGCCGACGCGGCCAGCGCGGCGAACTCCGCCGGGTCCGGTGCCACGGCGGTGGCGACCAGCTCGTGCGCGGCCCCGGCGAGCGCGGCGGCGACGGCCTCGGCCACCCGGCCGGCGTCCTCGCCGATCCCGCCGCGGACGACCACGGTCGTGGCGTCGACGTGCTCCACCAGGTCGACGACGAGCCCCACCTGTCCGAGCTCGTCGGGGAGTGCGGTGTCCCCGTGGACCCGCACGGCGTCGGCCCAGTCGATCGGCAGGACCGCGTCGGGCTCGGGGTGGCGCCGCAGCAGCACCGTGGCCCCGTCCAGCGGGGCCAGCTCCCGGGCGCCGCGGGCGTCGAGGAAGCGGTGGTGGTCGAACCCGGGGTGTGGTCCGTCCGGTGCGCGGGTCACCCCGGCCGGCGTCACGCGCACCGGCTCGGTGCCGGCGAGCGGGACGACGGCGCGGTCGAGGTCGGCGCCCAGGTCGGGCCGGGTGCCGTCCTGGACGTCGACGACGAGCTCGTCGGCGGCGTGCCCGGCCTCCCGCAGGGCGGCGGCCAGCGCGGCGACCGCGACGTCGACGACGGCGGCGCCGTCCGCGGCGGGACTGCCCGGACGGGCCGTGGCGACCGCGCGGCCGGGGGCGCCCCCGGCGGACGGGGCGGCGCCCGGGGCGAGGATCCCGGTCCAGGAGCGGACGACCTCGGCCGACGGTGCGGGCCGGGCCGCGAGGGCCTCGGCGCAGTCGTCGGGCCCGGTGCCGGTCGGGGGTCGAGAGCCCGCCGGGTCGGAGTAGGCGGCGGCCAGGTCCTCGGCCAGAAGCACGACGCCCCGGTCGTCCGCGGCGACCTCGTGGACCACGAGCAGGACCGCGTCGCCGCTGCCCTGTGTGCCTTCCGCTGCACTGCCGCGCAGCAGCGCGATGCGGGTGAGGTCACCGGCGAACGGGTCCAGCTCCTCCGCCAGGGCGCCGAGCGCCGCACCCGGGTCGTCGGCCGGGGCCGCGGCGAGCCCAGCCGCACGCGTGCCGCCGGTCTCCAGGACCCACACCGAGGGCGCCAGCTCCTCGACCCGCGCGGTGAGCCACGGGTGGCGGTCCCGCACCTGCTCCCAGGCCGCACGGAGCCGGTCGGGGTCGACGGCGCCGCGGTGGCGCAGCAGCAGACCGCGGACCCGACCGGGCCCACCCTCGGGCGACTCCTCGGCCAGGCGGGCCACCGACGGCAGCAGCGCCAGCTCCCGCGGCTCGGCACCGCCGGCGTCGGCGTGGGTGTGTGCGGTCTCGGGCGGGCGGGTCATGCCGATCCTCCGGACGTGCCCGCGGCTGCGGGGTCGTTCACGATGTCGATCAGTGCTTCGGCCCAGTGCCGGGCCAGGAGGTCCAGGTCGTCGGCGTCCAGCACGGCGCCCGGGGCGGTGAGTGCGACGTGCAGCTGCGGGCCACGGGGCCCGCGGCACACCATCGCCTCGATCTCGCAGGTGTGCGGCACCTCCAGGTCGGGGTCCTGCTCGGTGCGCGCGGCGACGCGCCGCGGGTCGTCCGGCCCCACGACCGCGGACACGCCGTCCATCCGGCCGAGGTAGTTGACCAGGACCGGCGGGGTGCCGAGCGCGGCCAGGCGGGGGCCGGTCTGCGGGTGCAGGTAGCGCAGCAGCCCGAACCCGATCCCGGTCGCGGCCGGGCCACCGAGCCGGTCGCGGACGTCCTGCAACAGGGCCGCGGCCCCCTCCCGGCGGACCAGGTGCACCGGGAACAGCGCGGTGAACCAGCCGACGGTCCGCGACAGGTCGACGCCCGGTGCCAGCTCCTCACGCCCGTGCCGCTCCAGGTCGACGACGAGGTCGTCGCGGCCCTGCGGGGACCAGCGGTGCCACGCCTCGACCGTCGCCGCGAGGCTCAGCTCGGTGCCGTCCCAGTGCGACCGCAGCAGGCGGTCCGTCACGTCGGCGGGGAGCACCCGGGTTGCCGTCCGGGTCGCGCTGCGGGTCGCCCGCCGGGTGTCGGTGCCGGTGCCGGCGTCGGGAACGACCGGGGTGGCCGCGGCGAGCACCTGCTGCCAGTGCCGGTACTCGGCCAGCGTCGCGCGGTCGGCCGCACGCTCGCCGAGCAGCCGGCCGTACTCGGCGAGCGAGGTGACCGGCGGGGCGAGCCGCACCGGGCGGCCCGCGGCGGCGGCCGTCCACGCCTCGTCGAGGTCGTCGAGCAGGATGTGCCAGGACACCCCGTCGACGGCCACGTGGTGCGCGACCAGCAGGAGCAGGTCCGGCTCGTCGCCGGCGACGGTGAACAGCACGGCCTGCAGCACCGACCCGGCCTCCGGGTCCAGCCGGGCGGTCGCGGCGGCCGACTCCTCGGCCAGCACCCGTCGCCCGTCCGGGCCGTGCGGGTCGGGCAGCGCCACCTCGTGCACGCACCCGTCCACCGCGACCTCGGCGGCGGGGCGCACGTGCATCTCCCGCAGTCCCTCGGTGACCCGCAGCCGCAGCGCCTCGTGGGTGGCGACGAGTGCGGCCACCGCGGTCCGCAGCGCCGCGACCGACCGGCCCGGGCCGACCTCGACCAGCACGGACTGGTTGTGCCTGCGGTGCGACCCGGACAGCTCGGCGAGCCGCTGCACGATCGGGAACGGCGGCACCTCGGCGGCGCCGTCGGTCGCCCGGGTGTCCCCCGCCGGGCGGGCCACCGCGGCCAGGGCGGCCGGTGTCCGCTCGCGGAACACGTCCTGCGGACCGAGCACCAGCCCGGACCGGCGGATCCGGTTCACCAGCCGGATGGCCAGGATGCTGTCCCCGCCGACGGCGAAGAAGTCGTCGTCCGGGCCCGCCGCCGTCCCCAGGACGGCGGCGAACGCCTCCAGGACGGTGGCCTCCTCCGGTCCGGCGGCGGCCCGGGCGCCGGGGGCCGGCGCGACGTCGCCGGGGGCGGGCAGCGCCGCACGGTCGAGCTTGCCGTTGACCGTCAGCGGCAGCCGGTCGAGCACGACCAGCGCGGAGGGGACCATGTACGCGGGGAGCCGTTCGGCCAGCCGCGACCGCAGCGCGACCGGGTCGGGCCGCGCCCCCGGGCCGGGGACGACGTAGCCGGCGAGGCTGCGGTGCGGGGTTCCGTCGGACTCGACGGTACGGACGGTGACCACCGCCGTGACGACCCCGGGCAGCTCGCGCAGGGCGGCCTCGACCTCGCCGAGCTCGATCCGGTAGCCGCGGATCTTGACCTGCTCGTCGGCCCGGCCGGTGAACTCCAGCGCGCCGTCGGGGCGCCGTCGGGCCAGGTCACCGGACCGGTACAGCCGGGTGCCCGGGGGGCCGTCGGGGTCGGCGACGAAGCGGGTCGCGGTCAGCCCTGGCAGGCCGGCGTAGCCCTGCGCGAGCTGCGGACCGGCGACGTAGATCTCGGCGACGGTGCCGGGCGGGGCCGGGCGCAGCCGGTGGTCCAGCAGCCGCACCTCCAGGCCGGCGAGCGGCTCACCGACCGGGCTGACCGGACGGTCGCAGTCCGCCGGCCCGATCTCCCGGTAGGTGGTGTGCACGCAGGTCTCGGTGATGCCGTAGAGGTTCGCGAGCACCGGGCTCCCGGCCGGGTGGCGGTCGAACCAGCCGCGCAGCAGGCGCGGATCGAGCGCCTCCCCGCCGAAGACGACGTAGCGCAGGCTCCGCGCCGGCGGGCGGGCGCCGCCCCGCGCCGGGGGCTCGGCCGCGGCGAACGGGTGGAACGCCGACGGCGTCAGGCTCAGCACCGACACCTCCTGCTCGGCGACGAGACTCCACAGGTGCTCGGGCGAGCGTGCGGTCGCGGGGTCGACGACCACGACGGTGCCGCCGGTGGCCAGCGCACCCCACAGCTCGAAGACGGAGAAGTCGAACGCCACCGAGTGGAACAGCGTCCAGGTGTCGTCCGGGCCGACCGTCATCTCCCCCTGCGGCCCGACGGTCGCGGCCAGCATGGCCAGGACCGCCGTGTGGGAGACCTCCACGCCCTTGGGGCGGCCGGTGGAGCCGGAGGTGTAGATGACGTAGGCCGGGGTCGACGGGTCGACCGCGACGGGCCGGTCGAGCCGCCCGGCACCGGCGGTCTCGGACGTGTCGGCGGTGTCGACGCGGAGCACCTCGACACCCGCGTCGGTGACCGTGGACGGCGAGTCCGCTCCGGCGAGGACCAGGCGTGGCCGGGCGTCGTCGAGGATCGTCGTGGTCCGCGCCGAGGAGGCGTCGACGTCGAGCGGGACGTAGGTCGCCCCGGCCCGCAGCACGGCCAGCACCGACACGACCATGTCCGCGCCGCGCGGCAGCCCCACCGCGACGCGGTCGCCGGGTCCGGTCCCCCGGGCGACGAGCGCCCCGGCGAGCCGGGCCACCCGCTCCTCCAGCGCGGCGTAGTCGATCCGGTCCTCGCCCGCGACCAGTGCGGTCGCCGTCGGGTGCCGTTCCGCGGTCGCGGCGGGCAGCTCGCCGAGGGTCGCGGCCGGGCCGAGGGCCGCGGCCGGGGGCCGGGCGACGGCGGGGGCGCCGAACCCGCGCAGCGCGGACAGCGGCACGTCGGGCGTGTCGACGAAGCGGCGCAGCACGGCCACCAGCCGGTCCAGCGCCGCCTGCACGGTGGCCGGGTCGTAGAGGTCGAGGGCGTACTCGACGACGACCCGCATCCGGCGGTCGTCGTCGGCGGCGGTCTCGAAGAAGGCGAACGTCAGGTCGAACTTGGCGGTCCCCGTCCCGACCCACCGGGTCGCGGTGTCCGCGCCGGCCAGCTCCAACTCGCTGACCGCGGTGTCGGTGCGCAGGTACACCAGCTCGACCTGGAACAGCGGGTGGCGTCCGGACCGCTCCGGTGCCAGACGCTCGACGACCTGGGGGAACGCGACGTCCGAGCGGCTCATCGCGGCCAGGTCAGCGGTGCGGACCCGCTCCAGCACCTCGGCCGGGGTCGGGTCGCCGTCCAGGTCGACCCGCAGGGCCAGGGTGCTGAGCAGGAACCCGACGACGTCCTCGGTGCCGGCGTCGCGACGCCCGGACACCGGGCTGCCGATCACCACCGCGTTCCCGGCTCCGTCACCCGGGCCGCGGTCGGCGTCGACCGAGGCATCCAGCAGCACCGCGAGCGCGGCGTGCAGCAGCATGAACATGCTGACCCGGTGCCGGTCGGCGGCCGCGCCCAGCGCCGCGACGAGGTCCGGATCCAGCTCGCCGACCAGTTCCGCCCCGCGCCCCGAGGGGCGCTCCGGCCGCGGACGGTCGCCGGGCAACGTGGTCTCGGCGGGGGCACCGGCGAGCGTCCGCTCCCAGAGGTCGAGCTGCTCGCGGGCGAGCGGGGAGGGCTCCGTCGGGCTCCCGACGGTGTCCGCCTGCCAGGCCGCGACGTCGGAGTAGCGCAGCTCAGGCTCGGTGAACCCCGGGTCGCGCCCGGCCGCCCGCGCCGCATAGGCCGTCCCCAGGTCGGCGAGCAGGGTGCGGTAGGACCACTCGTCGACGGCGATGTGGTGGCACACCACGGTGAGCAGGTGCCGGTCGTCGTCGACGCGGACGACGTCGGCCCGGATCGGGGCCTCCCGCTCCAGGTCGAAGCGGTGGCGCACCAGACGGGTCAGGAGCTCGTCGGGGTCGCGGCCGGCCAGGTCGCACCAGCCGACCGGCGCCCGGAGTGCACCGGGGGGATGGACGACCGCCTGCACGTCGGTGCCGCCCCCGGCGTCGTTCCCGGCGTCGTTCCCGGCTTCACCGGCGGTGCCGCCGTCGCGGTAGGTGGTCCGCAGGATCTCGTGCCGGGCGACGACGTCGGCCAGCGCGGCGCGCAGTGCCCCGACGTCGAACGGGCCGGTGACCGTCCAGGCCCGGGGCACGTTGTAGGTCGCGGCCGGCCCCTCCAGCCGGTACAGCGTCCACATCTGACGCTGCGCGGGCGCGACCGCGGTGGGTGCGCCGTCCGGGCGGCGCGCGGGCGCCCCCACGGCCGTGACCGCGGCGGCGGTCCCGGTCGACGTCGCGCGGTCCACCACGACCCGCAGCCGCGCCACCGTGGGCGCGGCGAACACCTCGGGCACGGCGAGGTCGGCGCCGCAGCGCTCCCGGATCCGGTTGACCAGACGCAGCGCGGACAGCGAGTGGCCGCCGCGGGCGAAGAAGTCGTCGTCGACGCCGACAGCGCCGTCGTCGAGCCCGAGCACCTCGGCGAACAGGCCGCACAGCTCGCGCTCCCGGTCGTCGCGGGGTGCCCGCCCGGCGGTGACCACCGGTGCGGGCAGGGCCCGCCGGTCGAGCTTCCCGCCGGGGGTGTGCGGCAGCTCGGGCAGCGCGACGAGCACCGACGGCAGGAACGCCGCCGGCAGCCGCTGCGCCAGCAGCGCCCGGAGCGCGTCGGTGTCCGAGTCCGTGTCCGGGTCGGTGTCCCCGTCCGCGGCGGGCACCAGGTACCCGACCAGCGCGGGACCGTCCGGTGTGGACCGTGCGACGACCGCGGCGTCGGCGACGCCGGGCAGCTCGCGGATCGCGGCCTCGACCTCACCCGGCTCGACCCGCACCCCGCGCACGGTGACCTGGTCGTCGATCCGGCCGAGGAGCCGGAACCGGCCGTCGGGCAGCCGCACCGCCAGGTCACCGGTGCGGTACAGCCGCGCACCGGACCCGTGGGGGTCGGCGACGAACCGTGCCGCGGTCTCCCCCGGGCGCCCGGCATAGCCGCGCGCCAGCTGGATCCCGCCGACGTAGACCTCACCGGCGACACCGTCGGGCACCGGCCCGAGGAACCGGTCCAGCAGCCGGACGGTCGTGGCCGGGACGGGTCGTCCCGCGGTGACCCGCCCGTCGTCGTCGGCGGGGTCGACGGGGCCGGCCAGGACGTCGCCGGCGACCTCGGAGGAGCCGTAGGAGTTGACGATCTCGGCGCCGGGGGCCCAGCGGCGGGCCGCGGCCACGACCTGCGCGGTCAGCGGCTCACCGGAACAGACCAGCCTGGTCAGCAGCTCCGGGCCGGGCGCACCGGTCGCCGCCAGGGCCGCCACCAGGGACGGCACCGCGGTGAGCTGGGCCGTGCCGGACCCGGCGACGTGCTCGGCGAGTGCCGCGGGGTCCCCCGCGGTGGCGTCGTCGGCCGGTATGACGCGAGCGCCGCCGGCGACCGCGGCGAGGAGCTCGGTGAGCCCGTCGATGAACGACACCGAGCTCTTCACGAGCCGGGTGTCGCCCGGCCGCACCGGCCACTCCGCGGCGGCCCAGCCGAGGCGGTGGGCCAGCGCCCCGTGGGTGCCGAGCACGCCCTTCGGCCTCCCGGTCGACCCGGAGGTGTGGATCAGGTAGGCGGCCGCTGCGGGGTCGGGCTCGGGGAACGGCGCGACCGGAGCGGCGGCGCCGTGCAGCGACGGCGGACCGAGGACGACGGCCCCGTCCGGGAGCTCGACCGGCGGGGCGTCGCCGGTCACCACGACGGCCGGAGCGGCGTCGTCGAGGACCAGGCGCAGGCGCGGCGCCGGGTAGGTCGGGTCGAGCGGGACGAGCAGGCCACCGGCCCGCAGCACGGCGAGCAACGCGACGATGAGCTCCGCCGAGCGGGGCAGCAGCACCGCCACCGGGGTCTCGGCCGCGACGCCGGCCGTGCGGAGCCGGTCGGCGAACGCGTCGACCGCGGCGTCCAGGCCCGCGTAGTCCAGGTCCCCGCCGTCGTGGACGAGTGCGGGGGCGCCGGGCGCCGCGTCCGCGCGGCGGCGCAGCAGCTCGGCGGGGGAACCGCCGGGCACCGAAGTCGGTACCGGGGTCGGCACCGTGCCGGGGGCTGCCGCCGGGCCGGCCAGGAGCGTCGTGATCGGCGTGGCCGGGCGGGCGGTGGAGAGCACCCGCTCGATGCGGTCGAGCACCGCCGCGACGACCGCGTCGTCCAGACGCGCGACCGTGTGCACGGCCTCGACCCGCAGGGCGTCGTCGTCGGCGAAGAACTCGAGCACGAGCGGCTGCGCGGCGGCGCCCGGGTCGGTGCGGGTCACCGTCGTGCCGGCACCGGGCAGGTGCGGCCCCGTCCCGCCCCGTGGGACGAGGTCGACGGTGACGTCGGCCAGGTCGGCCGGACCGCCGCCCGAGCGGGATCCGAGGGCGGCGACCAGCGCGTCGTAGGGCACGGCGTGTCGGCGCGCCCGCCCGGCGTCGGCGGCGACCCGGGCGACGAGGTCGGAGACCGTGTCCCCGACGTGCACCGTCGTGGGCACGACGACGAGGTCGGCGAGGTTCCCCACCACCTCGTCCGCGCGCTCGGCGTCCCGCTCGGAGACCACGGTCCCGATGCGGGTCCGCGGGTCGGGCCCGATCGGGGCGAGCGCGGCGGCCGTCGCGGCGAGCAGCACGGTGTAGGGGGTCACGCCGAGCTCGCGGGCGAGCCGGCGGGCCCCCGCGGCGGCCTCGGCGGACAGGTCGCGATCGGTGCGGCGGGCCGCCTCGGCCGGCGCGCCCGGGTCGGCGGGCGGCTGGTGGACGAACGGCCCCGGCACCTCCTCGGCCAGCGCCTCGCGCCACGGGGTGAGGTCCGGGGCGTCCGACGCACTGTCGGGGGCGAACCGGCCGGGGCCCGGTGCGGGCGGCCCGTCGAGCGGTGTCCCGGCGCGGGCGGCGGCGTAGGACCGCTCCAGGTCCCGGGCGACGACGGCGAACGTCGGTCCGTCCCAGGCGACGTGATGGGTCGTGAGCAGGACGGTGATCCGGGAGGCGGACTCGCGGAGCAGGTCGAGGCGCAGCGGCGGCTCGACGGCCAGGTCGAACGGCCGCCGGACCCGCTCGCGCGCGATCTCCTCGACGCGGGCGGCGCGGGCGTCGTCGTCGAGCCGGGTGAGGTCGGTGACGACGACGGGTTCCTCCGGCGCCGGGTGCACCCGCTGCGTCGGCGCCGTCTCGTCCCCGGTCCCGCCGTGGAAGGTGGAGCGCAGCACCGGGTGCCGTGCCACCAGGTGACGCAGCGCCGCCACCAGCGCCGGCTCCGACACCTCGCCCTCAATGGTGAGCCGCACACCGAGGTTGTCCGCCACGCCGTCCGGGTGGACCTGCTGACGTAGCCAGGCACGTCGCTGGCCGGGGGTGAGGCCGAACTCGGTCCGGCCGTCGTCGGCGGCGGGCTCGTCGCGGTCGCGCTGCAGGCCGGCCTCGGCCAGGCGACGGGCGATGAGCTCGCGTCGACGGTCGTCGAGTGTGGTCATGAGATGCGGTCCTCCGGTACGGCGGCGGTGCTGGTGGACACGGTGTCGTCGACGCGGGCCGGGTCAGGGGTCACCGTGGACGCCCTCGGCCCGCGCCTCCTGCGTTGCGGCAGGTGCGGTCAGCGACCGGCGGTCTGCGCGAGCGCACCGGGCACCGGCTCGGCCGGGTCCACGCCGAGCGCGACGACCCGGTTGTCGGCGTCGACGTGCACCACCCGGGCGACGTGGTCGGCGACGGCGGGCTCGGGCACCTGCTGGTAGGCGACGATGATCGTCAGGTCACCCGGGTGCACGAGGTGCGCGGCGGCGCCGTTCACGCCGATGACGCCGCTGCCGCGTTCCCCGGTGATCACGTAGGTCTCGAGGCGGTTGCCGTTGTCGATGTCGAGGACCTGGACCTTCTCGCCCTCGACGAGGCCCGCGGCGTCCATCAGGTCCTCGTCGACGGTCAGCGAGCCGACGTAGTGCAGGTCGGCCTGGGTCACGGTGGCGCGGTGGATCTTCCCGCTGAGCAGGGTGCGGTAGCGGACGGTCTCGGTGGAGCCGGGCATGACGGAACCTTCCTCACCGGATCACCTCCGGCGCGGGCGTGGGGGTTGCGGAGCGGGTCAGGCGCCGGGACGTCCGACCGGGCTCCCGGGGAGCAGATCGGTCCAGGTGCGCGCGACGCGGCCGGGTACTCGGCAGGTGCCGCCGCCGGGCGGCGGACACGGGCACGTGGCAGGGTCGAGGACCCCGACCGCGGCGACGACGTCGAACGGCACGCGGCCCGGGCGGCCTCCGTCGCCTGTCACCGTCGCGCCACCCCTTACTTGCCTCGCCACACCTGAACTTAGGCAAGGCTAAGCATGCGGGTGGATGCGAGGGTTCCGCCGAATGGATGACGCATTCCGATCACCGTCACGGGCCGGGATCTCCGCACGTCAGCGACCCGCGCCGACGGGAGGGACGCTCCACACACGGCGTCTGCGGACCCCTGATGGTCCGAACGGGTGTGAGCACCGGCATGGCCCCGCCCGCGCCCGAGGCACGACAGGGGGCCGTGTCCGGCCGACCGGCGGCGGGTGACCCACGATCGCGGGCACGAGTCGGCGCCGTGCCGGGCGGCGGCGGGTGCCGGGCCCGGCGCGACGCCCCCGGGGGACGGTCGCGCCGGGCGCGGGAGGAGGGTCAGGGTGCGACCGGCTGGAGCGACCGGAGCGTGTCGCCCCAGCCGACGGTCTCGGTGGCGACGGTCCGCAGTCCGGCGTCGGCGACGACGGCCGAGAGCTCGGTGGCCGTCCGGCGGCCGGAGCCGTGCAGGACGAGGGCCAGCAGGTCGTCCTCGGCCTCGTGCTCGTCGAGGTCCTGCTCGTCGAGCACGTCCTCGAGAAGCAGGATCCGCCCGCCGGGGGCCAGGCACTCCCCCGCGCGGCGGAGGATGTGCACGGCCTCCGGGTCGGGGTACTGGCCGAGCACCTTGCCGAACAGGATCGCGTCGGCGGCCGGGACCGGCTCGGCGATGGTCTGCACGACGACCTCCACGCGGGAGCGGGCACCGTCGTCGGGGACGGTGCGCAGCAGCTCGGACCGGGTCCAGTCGGCGTCGGAGGGGCCAGCGACGATCGTGACCCGCGTCCCGGGGCGGCGGGCGACGACGGCGGCCGCGGCGGACACCGCGGCGTCGGCGTGGACGACCAGGTGGTCGATCCCCTCCAGAGCTGCGGAGTCCGCCACCGGGGCGGCGATGTAGTCGGCGAACTGCGCGGTGTTGTCCAGGAGCCTGCGGGCGAACTCCTCGTCCCCGCGCAGGCTCGGGTAGTCGCGACCGGTGACCGCCGCGAAGGACTCCCGGCCGGTGCGCACCGCCTGCTCGAGCCCCAGGAACCCCTGCTCGCGGCGGGCACCGACGCCGTCGCGGCGCACCACGTCGAGCACGTGGTCCTCGGTCAGGTAGAAGCCGGTGTCGGTCAGCGTGTACCCGCCCTGCTCGTCGCGGTCGAGGATCTTGATCGCCACGAGGTACCGCAGCAGCTTCTCCAGCGCCCGCGGATCCGCACCGGCCCGTTCGGCGAGCGACTTCGGATCGCGGATCCCGCCGGCGACGAGCTCGCCGAGGCCGAGGTTCGCGGCCACCCGGATCGCCAGTGGGGGCAGCAGCTCGGCCTGCTCGTGGAAGGTCTCGAACGCCTCGGCGTTGCGTTCCTCGTCGGTCACCCGGGGGTCGGACTCGAGGGTGACCACCTCGCCGAGCTTCCAGTAGCCGGTGAAGTCGATCCGGCGCCGGTCCACCCCCGCCGCGACGAGCAGCCGTCGCAGGTCCCGCACGACGGACTGCTCCCCCGCCAGCCAGCCGGCGGTGGCCGCGGCGTCCCAGCCCGGCCCCTCGGCCACCGTGCGCAGGCACTCGGCCAGCTGCGTCGACGTACCCGGCCCGGCGCCGTCCCGGACCAGCCAGGTGACCTCGACACCCGGGTGCTCGCGCAGCGGGACCCGGTGGGCCGTCTCCGCGACCTCGATGAACACGTCGGCCCGCAGGTCCGCCGGCGCGGTCTCCAGCAGCCGCGAGACGGCGGGCAGCGCGGTGTCGTCCCCGGCGACCAGCAGCCGTTCGGCCGTGGCCGGCAGCGCGAGCGACGCCGCCGGTCCCGCCACGTGGACCCGGTCCCCCGGCGTCGCGCGGTAGGCCCAGGTGGTCGCGATGCCGACGCCGTGTCGCACGAACTCCACGTCGAGCTCACCGGCGACGGGGTCGTGGCGGCGGACCGTGTAGACCCGCCAGACCGGCCGGCGTCCCTCGGGCAGCTTGATGCCGCCGTCGCGCAGGATCGGCAGGACGGGCTCGGTCTCCCCCGGGTAGGGGAAGATCAACCGCACGTCGTCGTCGAAGCCCGTACTGGTGAACGCGGGCCAGGCACGCCCCTCGTCGTCGGTGAACGCCCCGAGCTGCTCCCCGGTGAGGGTCACGCGTCGCAGCGCGGGCGTGACGTCCACGATCCGCGAGACGCTGAGCTCACGCACGGCGATGGGGTAGACCGAGACGGCACGGTCCTGGTTGGGCATGGGGGCTTCTCCTCGCACGGGCACAGGGACGGAGCACGGCGATCCGTGGCGTCCGGCCCGGGCGTTTCCGGCAAACCCGCCCTATCGGCCGCGCGGCTCCGCCTGCGACTCTAGCCACCGGTGTCCGGGCGGCCGTGAGCTGCCGACACGGCGTCGTCACACGGCCGTACCGCTCTCAGGTGGGACGCGGGTAGTACGCCCATCCCTTGGCCAGCCGTCGGGCCGTCCGACTGATGCCCAGCATGCGGAACTCGACGGACCCGGCCCCGGCCCCGGCCCCGGCCTGCACGCGGACCGGCATGACGCCGGAGGGGTGTCCGATCAGGACGGTGTCGGGCCTGCGCTCCGTCGCGACCTGGTGCACGGTGGTGCCCGGCAGCCGCGACGCCGCGGCGAGGCTGATGGACGCGGTCCCGGCCATGCTCTCGTGCAGACGGTTCATGAACATCAGTCGGGCCCGCAGGTCCATGTCGTCGGGGTCGACGGCCTGTCCGTTGAGTGTGCTGTAGCCCCCCGGCGGTGCCACGGCCCCGACCATCGGGATGGCCGGGACCTCGGTGTCCACCTGGGTCCACTCCTGGCACAGGCCGAGTCGGACGCAGACCTTGCCCCGGATCTCCCGGATGGCGGACACGAGTTCCGCTCGGCCATTGAGTTCGAGACCCTCGCTCCCGGTGAGACCGAGATCCGCGGCGGCGACCCAGGCGATCGGATTCCCGGCATCGACGATCGACAGCCGGACCGTTCGCCCGTCCTCGAGCTCGACGGTGTCGAGTGGGTTCCCGGTGGGGAGCAGCCTGCCGGTGACGGCCCCGACCGTTCCCGACCAGTCCATGACGATCTCGGCGCCCGTGCCCGGTACCCCGGGGATCGCGAAGTCACCGTCCACCCGTGCGGCACCGTCGCGGACCGGGACGTGCGCCACGAGGACCTTGTCGGTGTTGGTGTTGCGGATACGGACGACGGTCGTTCCCTCCTCGACCGGGACGAGCTTCTCGTCCACGGCGAACGGTCCGACGCCGGAGGAGATGTTGCCGCAGTTGCCGTTGTAGCTCACCAGGCCGGTCTCGATGTCGACCTGTGCGAACGTGTAGTCGACGTCGGCGTCGGCGGCGTCCGACGGCGCGATGATCGCGACCTTCGAGGTGATCGGGCGTGAGCCGCCGAGACCGTCGATCTGCAGGACGTCGGGTGACCCCATCAGCCGCGCCAGGAGCGCGTCGCGGGCGGGACCGGGTGCGGGGATGTCGGCGGCGTGCAGGTACAGGCCCTTGCTGGTCCCGCCCCGCATCTGGACCAGCGGGACCGACAGCTGGTCGCTCATCGCCGTGCCCCCACGTGCTCGCGCGGCGCGGCGACGTCCGACACCGCGGCGGTCGCCGGCCCACCGGCCGGTGGGCGCGGTCCGTCGTCGGGCCAGCGGAGCCACTCGCTGATCCCGACGGTCTCGAAGAGCTCACCCGGCCCGGCGGCGTCCAGGGGCGGGAGGCCGGTGTCGCGCAACGAGGCGAGGGCGCTCTGCACCGCCGCCGAGGCCGCCGCGAGGCCCATGATCGGATAGATGGCCAGCCGGTACCCCAGGTCTGCGTACTCCGCGTGGCTCAGAACCGGTGTCCGGGAGTTCGCCATGACGTTGACCACGAGGGGGACCTCGATGGCGGAGCCGATACGACGTAGCTGGTCCAGGTCCTCGACAGCGTCGACGAAGACCATGTCGGCACCCGCGTCGGCGAACCGGCGCCCACGCTCGACGGCCTCGTCGATCCCGTGGGTGGCCAGCGCGTCGGTACGCCCGATCACGACCAGGTCGTCGTCGCCGCGGGCGCGGACGGCGGCGCGGACCTTGGAGACGGCGTCGTCGCGGTCGATCACGGACTTCCCGGACAGATGCCCGCACCGTTTCGGGAAGACCTGGTCCTCCACGTGGAGTGCCGCGGCACCTGCCCTGATGTAGGTCTCGACGGTGTGCCGCACGTTGAGCTCGTTCCCGTAACCGGTGTCGGCATCGGCTATCAGCGGCAACGACGTCGCACCGCTGAGCCGGGCGAGGTGCGCTGCGACGTCCGTCGCGGTCATCAGGCCGATGTCGGGTCGTCCGAGCAGGCTCACCGACGCCGCCGCCCCACTGACGTAGGCGGCCGGGAAGCCCGCCTGCTCCGTGAGCGTCGCGCTGAGGGCGTCGTACACGCCCGGGACCACGACCATCTCCTCGCCCGCGATCAGGTCGCGCAGGGTCTGAGCCGACTCGTTACTCATGTGGAGGGGATCCTCTCCGCTGCCGGGTGCTTGTCACCTGCCACTGTGCGCCTCGCGGCGGCCCCTCCGGAAATGACGCATGTGCTGTGAAATCATGCGCGCTGTGCATAGTCGGTGCCGGCGACGTGGGCGGCGAACCGTCGCGCGGCCGGTGCGGTGGCGCCCCCGGCACGACACAGCAGACCGATCGACCGGTACGCACCGTCGTCGGCGAGCGAGACCGCCGTCGTTCCCTCTCGGGTGTCCGCCGCCCGGCTCCGCTCCGGAACGATCGCCACGCCCATTCCCTCGCCGACCAGTGCCTGCACGGTGCTCAGCTCCGTGGCCTCGAACACCACACGCGGCGTGACCCCCGCCCGGGTGCACAGACGTTCGGTGGTCTGACGGATCCCGAAGGCCGAGGGGAAGCTGACCAGGTCCTCGGTGGCGAGCTCGGTCACCGGCACCGACCTGCGCGCGGCGAGCCGATGACCCGCGGGAACCAGCAGGACGAGGCGTTCCTCGAACAGCGGCGTCCACTCCAGGTCGCCGTCGGCCGGGCGCGGACCGGTCAGCGCCACGTCGATGCGGTGGTCGCGCAGATCGTCGAGCACGGTGTCCGCGGCCCGCCCACGGAGCTCGAAGGTCGTCGCGGGCGAGGTCGCCCGGTACTCGCGGAGGAGCCGGGGAACCAGCCACACCCCCAGGGAGTGCAGGAACCCCAGTGCGACGACGCCGCCCTCGGGATCGGCCAGGGAGGCGATGCGCCGCTCGGCGGCGGCGATCTCCGTCACCGCGCGCACGGCGTGCGCGCGCAGCACCTCGCCGTAGCGGTTCAGCCGTAGCCGGTTCTGTCGCCGGTCGAACAGGCGCACCCCGAGACCCCGTTCGAGCCGGGCCAGCGCGCGCGACAACGTGGGCTGGGAGATGTTCATCTTCTCCGCCGCCGAGGTGACGTTCTCGCTCTCGGCCAGTGCGAGGAACCAGTGCAGTTCTCGGATCTCCACACAGCGACTATGCCCCACGGACATGATGCGGTGCACAGCCCGTCATTTCACACCGCGGCTCCGGAGACGCACGATCGGTACGACAGTCACCAGTACGAGGAGGCGGTTGACATGACCGTTCAGAGCCCGGCGAAGTCGCTCTCGATCGACGTGGCGGACGTCGTCCGGCGCACCGACATCTCCGACGTCCCGCCACCGGTCCTCGAACGGGCACGCCTCCTGATCCTCGACGCGGTCGGGATCGCCTTCGCCTCGAGCGGGTTCGGGTTCGCCGATGTCGCCGCCAGGGCGGCGACATCGTTCGGGCCGGGTGAGCAGCCGGTACTGGGTCGGGCCGAGCGGCTCGGCCTCCGCGACGCGGCGACCCTGAACGGCATCCTGGTGCACGGTCTCGACTTCGACGACACCCACAGCCGCGCGGTCGCCCACGTGTCCTCGGCGGTGCTGCCCGCCGCCCTCGCCTCGGCACTCGACGCCGGGTGCACGACGAACGAGTTCCTCCTGTCCTATGTCCTGGGTGTGGAGATCATGGCCCGGGTCGGGTCAGCGGCCCACGGCCAGCTGCACGACGTCGGCTTCCACCCCACCGCGATCGCCGGTGCGTTCGGGGCGACCGTCGCGGCCGGGAAGAACTACGGCCTCACCGCCGGTCAACTCGCGAACGCACAGGGGATCGCCGGCTCGTTCAGCGCCGGACTGATGGAGTTCCTGCAGGACGGCGCGTGGACCAAGCGCCTGCACCCCGGCTGGGCGGCGTCGAGCGGGATCACCGCGGCCCTCTACGCGCGTGCCGGCTGGACCGGTCCCCCGGCCGTCTTCGAAGGCCGCTTCGGGCTGTTCGCCACCCATCTGCAGCAGCGCACCGACGTCAGGCCCGACATCGTCGCCGACGGCCTCGGCTCGGAGTGGGAGCTCCCGGCGACCGCGGTCAAGCCCTACCCGGTGTGCCACTTCAACCACGCCTTCATCGACGCCGCCCTCGATCTCCGGCGACAGCACGCCCTCCTGCCCGAGGACGTCGCCGCGATCACGTGCGCCATCCACCCCGTTCCGCGCAAGGTCGTCTGCGAGCCGACGGAGGCGAAGTGGGCGCCACGGGACGACTACGACGCCAAGTTCAGCCTCCCCTTCGTCGTCGCCGCCGCCCTGGTGCGTGGCCGGTTCGGTCTCGCCGAACTCGAGGACGACGCCCTCTCCGACCCCGAGATCCTGGCGACCGCCCGCAAGGTCCGGGTCGTCGACGACCCCGACAGCGCCTTTCCGGAGGCCTACTCGGGGTTCGTCGCGATCGAGACCGTCGACGGGACGACGGTCTCGCACCGGGAGCAGATCAACCGCGGCCATTCCCGACGTCCGCTCGACGCCGACGCGGTGATCGCCAAGTTCCGACAGAACGTCGGTCGCGTCGCGGACGACGCCGTGATCGACCGCGTGCAGAACGCCGTCCTCGGGATCGGTGACGACCGCCCCGTCGCCGAGTTCGCGGACGCGTGCAGCAGGTAGCCCGGAACCGGGATCCGTCACCTACAGGACTCTCGATCCTCGTCACCGTCGTGCCGCCGCCGGTGCGGCACGGCTCGCCGGGCGTAGGCTGAGTGAGCACTCAGTCAAGTGGGCCGCACGCCGGACGAAGGGAGTCCGCCATGTCAGGACGGGTCGCGAGGAAGGTCGCGCTGATCACCGGCGCGGCGCGCGGTCAGGGTCGGGCGCATGCCGTCCGGCTCGCGCAGGAGGGCGCGGACATCATCGCCGTGGACATCGCGGGTCCGCTGCCCAGCGTCGCCTACGACTCGCCGACGCCCGCGGACCTGGAGGAGACGGTCCGGGAGGTCGAGAAGCTGGACCGGCGCATCGTGTCGGCGCAGCTGGACGTGCGGGACCTGGACGGCCTGAAGTCCGTCGTCGACGGCGCGGTGACCGAGCTCGGACGGCTCGACGTCGTCATCGCGAACGCGGCGATCTGCGTGCCCAGGGCCTGGGACAAGGTCACCCCGACGATCTTCGACGACTCGATCAGCATCAACGTCCGCGGTGTCTGGAACACCGTGATGGCGGGTGCCCCGCACCTGGTCGAGGCCGGTGGCGGATCGATCATCATCATCAGCTCGGCGGCCGGGCTGAAGGTCCAGCCCTTCATGGTGCCCTACACCACCAGCAAGTTCGCCATCCGCGGTATGGCGAAGGCGTTCGCCGCCGAGTTGGCCGCGCACCACATCCGGGTGAACACGGTCCACCCCACCGGGGTCAACACGCCCATGGGCTCGGGCGGCATGTTGGAACAGCTCGGCGAGGCCATGCAGACCTACCCGCGCCTGGGCGGCATGTTCACCAACCTGCTGCCCGTCGAGCAGATCGAGCCGGAGGACGTCGCGGACGCCGTGCTCTTCCTGGCCTCCGACGAGTCCCGGTTCATCACGGCCCACGAGATCGCCCCCGACGCCGGTGTCACCGAGTACTGACGGCGAGGGCACGTCGGCACGCGAGCGGATCCTCGCCGCCGCGGAGACGCTGTTCGCCGAGCGCGGCTTCGACCGCACCTCGACGTCAGCGCTGGCCGCGGCGGCCGAGGTCCCGCAGGGCCTGATCTTCTACCACTTCCGCACGAAGGAGGAGCTCCTGCGGTCGTTGGTCGAGGAACGGACGGCGGGCGAGCTGCGGGATCTGCTGCCCGACGAACCCGCGGTGTCGCTGGCGGCGGCGGTCGAGCTCGCCTGGACCACGGTGCTCCGTGAGTTCGGCACACCGAACCCCCTGCAGCGCATCGTCCTGCGGGAGATGCTGAGTCGCCCCGACATGCGGCGCGCGGCGCATGCGGCCCAGACCGCGATCACCGAGCAGACGGCCCGCTACCTCACGCGCAGCGCGGGCCGTTCCGGGGAGACGCCACCTGTCTTCCGGACCGTGGCCCGGCTCCTCGTGGTCGCCGCGTCGTTGTGCGAGACGACCTCCGACCCGCCACCGCCGGAGCTGGAACCGGGAGCGGTCGCCACGGCGCTCACCCGCGGACTCCCCGAGCCCGACTGACACCCGCGCCGTCGGCGAACCGATGCTCGGCCCGACCCGCGAGCGGCCCTCACCCTGACGGGGTGCCTGCCGGCGGTCGGACGTGTGCCTGCCGGCGCCCGTTCCCGGCCGCGGTGAGGCGGTCGATCGCTGGACCCGCCCCGAGCCCGTGCAGCAGCACACTGCCGACCACGCACAGGACCATGCCGGTGATGATCGTGTAGGCCGGGTCGCCGTCGGGGAGGCCGTTGAACGCCAGCAGCCCGAACACGATGGTGGTGGTCCCGCGGGGACCGAGCAGACCGGCCAGCAAGCGCTCGCGGCCGCTGAGGTCCGTGCCGATGAGCGCGAGCAGGACCGGGACGATCCGCAGCACCGTCAGCCCCCGGTCCCCCGACCTCCGCCGATCGGCGGGTCGACGCCGTCGTGACGTCGCTCCCGACACCGCTTGGGGTGGTCCCGCCCGGCACCGGGGCGGGAGCAGCGGGGACGCACGACGAGCTTGCACCTGCCGTAACGGTATGTGATGTCCTCGGGGCAACACCGAGAGAAGGGGTTCGCTCTGCCATGCCTCACCTAGTGATGTCTCCCCGTCGGGTCACGATCGGTGGCGCGGCCACGTTCGCCGGTACCACCCCGCGCGCGATCCGCCACTACCACCAGATCGGTCTGCTGCCGGAGCCCGAAAGAGGCGCGGACGGCCGCCGCCGTTACGGCTACGACGACATGATCCGCCTGCTGTGGATCCGCAAGATGGCGGAGGCCGGGATCAGCCTGCACACCATGCGGTCCGCCTTCGACGGATCGCAGGACATCGAGGAGACCCTGGGGCGACTGGCGGACACGCTGGCCGAGGAGGAGGCCGACATCAAACGACAGCGCGCGGCGGTCCAACGCCTGAAGGCGGTGGGCAGCCCGCTGGGGCTGCTCTCCTCGCTCGTGACGGACCGACTCAGCCATCTGCCCACGGGGGCGCTGCGCTCGTCCGACCTGGACGCACTGCTGGTGACGGAACGGATGTTCGGCCCGTTGGGAGCCGCCGTTCAGGCCAGCAGGTTCATCGCGTTGGCCACCCACCCGGAGCTGCGGGCCGAGGAGGACCGTCTCGACGCCGCCGACGCCGACCTCGACGACAGCGTCGACCCCCACGACCCCCGTGTCGAGGAGCTCGCTGCCCAGCATTGTGCGCACCACGAAGCCCTGATGGAGGCCATCGAGGCGGACGGGCTGGACGCGGCCGAGAAGCGTCTGCTCGAGAGCCACGACGACGGTCCGACGGACGACGGGGACGCCCGGATGAGCGTCGTCGACGCAGTGAGCAAAATGCCCTACGACTTCTCCCCCGCCAGGAAGCGATGTATGGAGCTGACGACACGACTCCTTGCCCGGCAGCAGGACGCTCCGAACGGCTCTTGATCGGGTGGTGGGCCAGGGCATCGTCATCGTCCGGCCGAGCTGTGTCCGGACAGCCGGCTTCTACGTACCGTAGAGCGCATGCGGGTTCTGGTCCTTGCTCCGGGCTCGACAGGTGACGTAGCCCCGTACACCGGATTGGGGCAGCGTCTCCGAGAAGGCGGTCACCACGTTGCCATCGCTGCGAACGAGCGGTTCCGTTCGATGGTCACCGGCGCTGGTCTCGAGTTCCGCCTGCTCCGCGGCAACCCGGAGCCGGGGAACACCGGTGAGTGCGGAAGGCGCTGGCACGCCGGCGGCACCGGCCCGCTCGGCCAGGCACGGATGGTGCGCGTTCTGCAGAACTACGTCGACTCGGTCAGCGAGGACTTCATCCCGGCGGTCCGGACCGGCACCGACTTCGTGCTGCTCAACACCGTCGCACTGTTCACCGGCTACGACGTCTGCGAGGGCCTCGGCGTCCCCTCCGCCGGCGCCTTCCCCTCTCCTGTCCACCCGACCGGAGACCTACCGCCCGCCGCGCTCGGCCTGCCGAGCCTGGGACGCACCGTCAACCGGGCTCTGGACCGGGTCGCACTCGCCGCAGGCGCACAGTCGTTCGGCCGGACCTCCCGCAGACTGCGCTCTCGGCTCGGCCTTCCCCACGTGCGGCCCGCCTCGCTGTGGTCCCGACTGCAGGCTCAGGAATGGCCGGCGTTCGACGGCTTCAGCAGCGCCATCCTGCCGCGGTTCAGCGACTGGCCGCCGTCTGCACAGGTGACCGGGACGTGGTGGCCCGCCACACCTGACGGGTGGCGACCCGACCCGCGACTGCAGGACTTCATCGACGACGGCGATCCCCCGGTGTACGTCGGACTCGGGAGCCGCTCCCTTCCCGATCCCGACGCCGCGCTCTCGGTCGTCCGCGAAAGCCTGCGCCGCGCAGGACTGCGGGGCATCGTGCAGTCGGGATGGGCCGGCCTCGACGGCGGAGAGGCCGACGACCGCATCCTGACCATCGGCGAGGTTCCCCACGAGTGGCTGTTCCCGCACATGGCGGCCCTCGTGCACCACTGCGGCGCCGGCACCACAGCGGCAGGGCTGCGCGCAGGCGTCCCCACCGTGGGCCTACCCGTCCTGGCCGACCAGCCGTTCTGGGCATCCCGCCTGGTGGAGGTCGGGGTCTCGCCCGGCGCAGTGCCGCTGCGTCACCTCAGCACAGACCGTCTCGCCGATGCGCTGACAGCCGCGACACGGGACGGCCGGTACCGGCGTCGAGCCGAGGAGCTGCAGCGGATCGTGAGAGCAGAGGACGGTGCCGGCCGTGTAGCGGAAGCCTTGCCGTCATTGGTGTGACCGCCGCAAGGTCTGGCTCAACCGCCCTACGGGCATGACGCCGGCCCCGGGGGACAGGAGGGCCCCGGGGGCCGTCGCTACTTCTGCGGCGTGGAAACCGCTGCATCGTGGCTCACGACCGGCGGCTCGATGACCGTCAGACGATGAGGGCGAACAGCCCACCGCCGACGACCGCGCCCAGCACAGAACCGACGACGACCTGGGCGGCCGTGTGGTCGTTGATCCGTACCCGTGACCAGGCCACAGCAGCAACCACCAGCAGCGACAGCCACCAGACAGGGCCGTAGGTGACGACCAGCACGACGGCGGCGCCGCCACACACCGCCGCGTGCATGGACACCTTCCACCTGGTGGTGATGGCGCCGGCGACGAAGAGGATCACCACCATGATCACGTCGAGCGCGATCACGGGCCACGGAGCGGACAGCACGACCAAGAGACCGAGGCCGAGCAGACTGAGCACGATGAGCACGAGGAACGGGATCAGGCGGCCATCGCGGTTGCGCACGTGGTGGCCGTCCCAGCGCCCGGACCGCGCTCCCCAGACGATCACGACCATGGGAAGGATGCTGCTGGTCAGCGCGACGAGCAGTCCCCAGCTCAAGGTCGGCAGGACCTGCCGTGTGGCGGCCCAGGCGACGGCGAGCGGGAGCATGGTGACCACGACCGACGGAGCGAACACCTCGGTCAGTACACGGGCCAGCCGATGAGTGGGGGTCGGCCGTGAGGCCGCTCGTTCGGTGTCGGCGTCCATGACGGTTCGGAGGTTACCGGGGTCTGCTCCTGGGCCGTCGGGCCGCCGCATTCTGGTCGTTTCTCCCCTGGTACCCGACAACGGCTCGTCTGCCGAGACGCGTGATCTGCTACGAGCTCGTTGTATCGCGGCTTTCCGAATCCGACCCACGACCAGCGAGGACGAGAACGACTACCGCAGCGACCGCCACTACGGCCGCGCCGACGAGGCTCGCGGTGCTGTAGCCGTGGACGGTCGCGGTGTCTGCACTACTGCCCGGTGCCGCGGTGAGTGCCTCGGCCGCACCGGTCGCGGCGATGGTGCCGAGCAGAGCCAGTCCGATGGAGGACCCGACCTGTTGCGCGGTGCCGGCGACCGCGCCGGCGACGCCGGAGACAGGTCCTGCGCGATGGGTGGCGGCGCTGTTGGCGGCGGGCTGGACGCAGCCGGTGCCGAGCCCGAGGAGCACGAACACGGGGAGGACGTGGGACCAGTACGGCGCATCGGGGCGGAGGAGCGACAGCACGAGCAGCGCTGCGGTGAGCAGGGCGAGGCCGAGGGAGAGGAAGACGGCGGGAGGTACGGCCGCCAGCGCCGGCCGGACCAGGCGCACGGTGACGAGGATCGCGGCGGTGTACGGAAGGAACGACAGCCCGGTGAGGAGCGGACCGAATCCGGCGACCTGCTGCAGGTACACGCTGAGGAACAGGAACGCGGGCAGGATCGCGACGCCCCAGGCCAGCATCGCCGCGAACGCCGCGCTTCGGAGCCGTTCGGTGAACAACGACAGCGGTATGAGCGGGCTCCTCGTGCGCGCCTGCCAGACCACGAAACCCGCGAGCACGATGACACCTGCGGCGAGTAGCCCGATCGTCGAGGGCGAGCGCCAGCCAGCGGTCTCGGCGGTGGTGAGCCCGAGAGTGAGCGCTGTGAGCCCGGCGATGCTGAGCACGCCACCGACCACGTCGATGCGTCCTTCGCCTCGGGCGTCGGCAGTCAGCGAGAGAAGCAGACCGACACCGGCGACGACGGCGACGGGAACGTTGATGAGCAGCGCCCACCGCCACCCCCACGAATCGGTGAGGATGCCACCGAGGAGCACACCGATCCCTGAACCTGCGCCCATGATCGTCCCGAAGACGCCGAACGCCCTGACCCGGTCCTGTCCGTCGGGGAAGGTCAGCGACAGCAGAGCCAGCGCCGAGGGAGTGACGAGGGCACCGAACAGTCCCTGCACCGCGCGGGCGGCGATCAACATCTCACCCGAGAGCGCAAGGCCACCCACGATGGAGGCGAGGGTGAACCCCGCCAGTCCGATCAGCAGGGCGCGGCGCCTGCCGATCACGTCCGAGACGCGCCCGCCGAGGAGCAGCATCGAACCGAAGGCGAGCACGTAGACGGTGAGGACCCACTGACGCTGCACATCGGACAGTCCGAGGTCGGCCTGGGCCGAGGGCACAGCGATGTTCATGACCGTGCCGTCGACGACCATCATCAGCTGCGTGGCCGACATCCATCCCAGCGCCCACCAGCGTGCGGTCGGTGCGCTCCTCCTCGACATCGCCTGATCCTGCATCCGCGTCGACCTTTCGTTGGCTGAACCAATGTTGGTTGAGCCAACAATACACACCGTTGGTGGCGCCAACAATCGTGATAGGTTGACGGCATGGCGGAGGTCTTCGAGGGTGGGAGCAGGTCGCAGCCGGACAGATTGCGCCAGACCCCGAGTTGGCTCATCACCCAGACCGCGACCCTGACCCACCGGCTTGTCGGCGCAGCCCTCACGGACATCGGCGCGACGCGCTACCAGTACGCGGTCCTCGCCGCCGTCGAGGAGTTCGGACCGATCAGCCAGGCAGAGATCGGGAGGCGGTGCCACATCGACCGCAGCGACGTCGTCGCCACCCTCAACGAGCTCGCCGGCCACGGCCACGTCGACCGCACGCAGGACCCGGCCGACAAACGGCAGAACCTCATCACCCTCACCCGCACGGGGCGAGCACGGCTACGGCAGATCACCCAGGCCGTCGACGCGGCGCAGACCTCGCTGCTCGGCGACCTGCCCGAGGAGCACCGCACCCAACTGGTGGGGACTCTCCAGCGCATCCTCGACCACCACGTGCGCCCATCCGAGTAGGCGCGGGCGGGTGCCGACGAGCGATAGACCGACCCACCCGGGTCCGTACCGGCGCGCCGCGGTTCAAGCGGTCGGGGCCCCGGCCGGAGGGACAGCACATGACTGGAGCCACCGCACCCACGCACGATGAACGGCAGTCAGGAGGACCCTGTCGGCTCGCGGTCGGTGGGAGCCGGGCCGAAGGCGCGAAGGAACGTGGTGACCGCGGCCCGCACGACGGCCGACGATCGGTCGTCGGCCGGGATCCGAGTGCCCTGGGCGAAGTCGAACTCGAGTGGGCCTGCGACCAGCGCAAGGAACTGCTCGGCGGCGACATCCGGGTCCTGAGCGCGTAGCTCACCGCGCAGCGTCCAGCGCGCAATCTTGCCACCCAGCGCACGCCTGATCGGCGCCTCAGTGGCAGCCGTGACGACATGGTGCAGCTCGGGGAACTGCGAACTTTCGGCACAGGCCAGCCGCCGCAACGCCCACAGCTCAGAGTCGCGCATCGCAGCAGAAAGATCCTCGCCGACACCGAGCAGCGTCGTCTCGACATCCCCGACGGAAGAATCCAGCCGCGCCCGTACGGCTGACACCGACGGCGCCCCGATCCGCTCCGCCGCCGCCTCGACCGACTCGCGGAACAGGGTGGCCTTGTCGTTCATGTGGTTGTAGACGGTCGGCTTCGCGACGCCGGCCTCGCTCGCGATCTCCTTCACGCACGCGCTGGCATACCCGAGTCGTGCGAACACGGAGAACGCCGAGACCAGGATCGCGTTCCGCTTGTCGATCCGGCCTGACATCGGCCGTGCAGTCCGGACGCCCGGTTCGTCTGTGGTCACGCCTCGACCATACCCAGCGAGCGACTCAACTATCCTGGCTGGACAGGTCTACTGTACTCGCAGGTTCAGATAAACCTACTCTGAGGTGCGCTGCAATGACTCGAACCGACACAGCCCTCGACCCGAAGCTCCGGATGCTGATCGTGGCTGTCCTGCTGGGCGGCATCATGGCCATCCTCGACAGCACGATGATCGCCGTCGCCGTGGAGACACTCGGTCGTGAGTTCCAGACGGGCCTGGCCACCGTCGGGTGGGTCTCGACCGGTTACCTCCTGGCCCTCGTCGTGACGATCCCGGTCACCGCATGGGCGGTGAGTCGATTCGGGGCCCCCCGGATGTGGTTCGTCGGGCTGGCCGTGTTCCTGCTGGCGTCGCTCGCCTGTGCGCTGGCCTGGAACTTCCCCAGCCTGCTGGTCTTCCGGATTCTGCAGGGTGTCGGTGCGGGCATCGTCGATCCACTGGTGCTGATCCTGCTGGCCCGCGCTGCCGGACCCGCCCGCGCCGGGCGCGTCATGGGTCTGATGGGTGTCGTTCTGTCCCTCGGTCCGGTCCTCGGCCCGGTACTGGGCGGTCTGGTTCTGGACAGCGCCGGCTGGCGGGCCCTGTTCTTCATCAACATCCCGATCGGGGCCGTCGCCGCCGTGCTGTCGTGGCGACTGATCCAACGGGACGCCCCGGCCGACCTCGGCTCGGCCGGGCGCCTCGACCTCGTCGGCGTCCTCCTGTTGGTGCCGGGCCTGGCCGGGATGATGCTCGGCTTCACCCAGATCGGAGAGACCAACACGGTCGTGGCCTGGCAGGTCCTCGTTCCCCTCGTGCTCGGAGCGGCGCTGCTGGGTGGGTACGTCCTGCACGCGGTGCACGCCCGGCGGGTGATGCCGCTGATCGACCTGCGGATGTTCGCGACGACGGGGTTCTCTCCCAGCGTCGTCGTCCAGGGGCTGGTCGGGACCGGGACGTTCAGCGTTCTGTTCGCGCTGCCGCTGTACTACCAGCTCCTCCACGGATTCTCGCCCTCCACGGCAGGGCTGCTGGTCGCGCCGCTGGGCGCCGGGGCCGCGCTGGCCATGCCGATCGCCGGCCGGCTCAGCGATCGACTCGGCGCGAAGCGCCTGGTACAGGGTGGTGGCACGCTCGCGCTGCTGGCCACACTGGCGCTCACCCAGATCGGCGGAGGGCCGGGCATCGGTACCGCGATCGCTGCAGGAGTCGCCGCGTTCGCCGTGGGCGTGGGCCTCGGGTTCGTCGGGGCACCGACGATCGGATCGCTCTACCGGATCCTCCCGCCCCAGCAGGTCCCCCAGGGAAGCTCGGTGCTCTACACCCTCAACCAGCTGGGCGCCGGGATCGGGATCGCAACCGTCGCAGTACTCGTCTCGACGGCGGGGGCGAACGACCCACTCACCGGCCTGCACGCGCTGTACTGGTTCACCTTCGCCGCCATTGTGATCATCCTGATCTGCAGCCCACGGCTTCCTGGCCGGCCCATCCCGGCCGGTGAGGGGTCCACTTAGACCACTACAGGACCCCGCGGCGTGAGCGCGGACGTCCTCAGACCGTGCTCACTCATTCTCCCGGTTGCGCTTCCGAGTGGTGGGCGAGACAGGTGGCCAGGACTCGCAATGTGGTCAGAGCCTCGTGCTCCCACTCGGTCCGGCAGGCAGGCAGGCAGGCAGGCCCACACCTCACCCGGCGACCGTCGGTCCGGCCACTCGCTCCCGTCGCACCATCACCGCCAGCACCACGCTCACGGCGATGCCGGCGACACAGGCCCCCAGCACGAACACGAACGACGCCGCCGAGTCGCCAGCCGGCCCCTCGAGCACTCCGAACACCGACGGCCCGACGAAGGAACCGGTCAGGCCGATCATGTTCACGAAGGCCAGGCCGACGGCCGCCATCAGTCCGGACATCCGGGACATCGCGACCGACCAGAACAACGGCAGCGTGCCGATCACGAAGAAGTTCGTCGCGTAGAGCATCACGATCTGCCACACCGGGTCCGTCACCGTCAGGTACGCGCCCAGCGTGACCGTCGCCAGCACCGCGCACAGCACGATCAGGCCGGTGTCGTCGTGCACGTGGCGTCGGTGCAGCCACGGGAAGAACAGCACCCCGGCGAGCGCGCCGATCCCGAGACCGCCGGTGATCAGGCCGATCTGCAATGGGCTGTCCACCCCGAGCGCCTGGATCAGCGACGGCACGTTGAACCCCACCGCGGAGCCGATGAGCTGGTTGAGGAAGTAGAGACCGGACAGCACCAGGATCACCGGGCGCCCGAAGGCGTACCCGAGGTTGCCGCGCAGCCGGGCCGGCGACGGCCGGTCACCGGAGCCCGCCCGGGCACTGAGCTCGTCCGCCTCGGCCCGGCTGAGCCAGCGGGCGTCCTGCGGGCGGCTGGGCAGGGCGAACCAGACGACGGCGCCGATCAGCACCGTCACCAGCCCCTCGACCAGGAACATCCACTGCCAGCCGTACAGGCCCGCGGCCCCGTCGAGCAGCATCAGCGCTCCCCCGACCGGTGAGCCGATGATGATCGCCAGGGCGGGGGCGGTGTAGATCAACCCGACCACCGTCACCCGGTGCTGCGGGGCGAACCACAGCGTGACCATGTACATCAGTGCCGGGTAGAGACCGGCCTCGGCGGCGCCCAGCAGGAACCGCAGGACGTAGAACGACAGCTCGCCCTGCACGAACATCATCGAGGCCGAGACGATCCCCCAGGTCACCGCGATCCGCGTGATCCAGGCCCGGGCACCGATCCGGTGCAGGACCATGTTGCTCGGGACCTCCAGCAGCGCGTAGCTGAGGAAGAAGATCCCGGCGCCGAGCCCGTAGGCCGCGGCACTGATCCCGACGTCGGCCTCGAGCTGGGTCTTGGCCAGTGCGACGTTCGTCCGGTTCACATAGGACATGAAGTACGCGAGGCCCATGATCGGCAGGAGCCGGTACATGGCCTTTCGGGTGGCGACGGTGTGCAGCGTTGCGAGGCCGGTCGACATGGCTGGATCCCCCTGACATTCAGTGTCACCGCGTCGGCGATGACGCGACACCGAGTGCCAGCATGGACGGCGGGCGTCGTCGTGGCAAGGAGTTCGTTTCCTGTGAACGGCCGACAGCGCGAGCGACACTCGGTGCCACGAACGAACCTCGACGTGTCACACTGGCTCGATGCTGCAGCAGGACGAGGCCGCACCCGTCGTCGAGCTGCCCCAGGGGGCCGTGCGGGGGGCGCGGCACCGCGACGGCGTCGTCTACCGGGCGTTGCCCTACGCCGCGTCGCCGACCGGCCCGCTCCGGTTCCGGCCGCCCGAGGCGCCGTCGTCGTGGACCGGCGTCCGGGACGCGACGCGTCCGGGACCGACCGCGCCGCAGGCGGGCGGTCAGGGCGGGATGGGCGAGCTGATCCCGAACCGGGTCGATCCCGGGGACGACCACCTCCACCTGGACGTGTGGGCGCCGGAGGGGGCGAGCGGCGCTCCGGTGGTGGTGTTCGTGCACGGCGGCGCCTTCGTGACCGGCTCCAACGCGGTCGGCGGGTACACCGGCGGGAGCTTCTCCCGCGACGGGATCATCTACGTCGGCATCAACTACCGCCTCGGCGCCGACGGGTTCCTCTGGTTCGGTGAGGGCACCCCCAACCTCGGACTGCTGGACCAGGTCGCCGCACTGCGCTGGGTCCGCGACCACATCGCGCTGTTCGGCGGTGATCCCGACAACGTCACGGTGATGGGCGAGTCCGCCGGGGCGATGAGCATCGGCGCACTGCTCGCGATGCCCGCCGCGCGCGGGCTGTTCGGGCGGGCGATCCTGCAGTCCGGGGCCGGGCACCACACGCTCGCCCCGGACAGCGCGCACCGGGTGGGCGTGCGGCTCGCCGCGTTGCTCGGTGTGCCCGCCACCCGGGAGGCGGTCGCCGAGGTCGAGCCGGCGCGGGTCGTCGCCGCCCAGAGCCGGCTCGCCGCCGAGGTCGTGCGACGGCCGTTCCGCCGCGGCTGGGCCGAGGTCGTCGCCAACGTGATGCCGTTCGAACCCGTCGTCGACGGCGAGGTGCTGCCCCGGCGCCCGATCGACGCCGCCCGTGCCGGGGCCACCGCCCCCGTGGACCTGCTGATCGGCCATAACCTGGAGGAGGCCCGGCTGTTCCTGAGCGGTGTCGCCGAGAACGGCCTGCTCACCCGGCTGGCGACCCGGCTGATCGCCCGTCGCTACGGGCTCGGTGCCGGACTGCGGGCCTACCCGCGCACCGGCAGCGACCTGGACCGGTTCTGCGCCGTGCTCACCGATGCGGTCTACCGGATCCCCGCGCTGCGCCTCGCCGAGGCGCACGGGCGCGCCCACCTCTACCGGTTCGGCTGGCGCTCACCGGCCCTGGCCGGACGCCTGGGTGCGGCGCACGCGGTGGAGCTCCCGTTCGTCTTCGACGCCCTCGAGCACCCCGACTGGCACGGCCTGCTCGGCGACGAGCGGCCGCGTGAGCTCGCCCGGCAGATGCATGCCGCCTGGGTCGCCTTCATCCGCACCGGTGATCCCGGCTGGCCCGCCTACGGGACGGAGCACCGACACGAGCGGGAGTTCGCCGGTGCCGACCGGGTCGTCACCGACGTCGAGCCCGCTCGCCGGACCGCCTGGGACGGACGGCGATGACCGCCGCCTCGCAGCCGGACCCGGTCGACACCACGACGCACATCGCGCGGACCGCACTCGGCCTGTTCCTGGAGCACGGCTACGAGCAGGTGACCGTGGACGCGATCGCCGCGGCGGCCGGGGTGTCCCGGCGGACCGTGTTCCGGCACTTCGAGAGCAAGGACGAGATCCCGTTCGCCGACCACGCCGAGCGCCGGGAGCGGGCGCGGGTGTTCCTCGCCGCACCGGGCCGGGGCGTCGATCCGGTCCGCGACGTCATCGAGGCGACCGAGTACACCCTCGCCGACTTCCTGTCCGATCCGGACCTGGTGCTGCGCCGCTACCGGCTCACCCGGGTGGTCCCCCGCCTCGCTGAACGCGAGATCCTCGAGCACGAGCGGTACCTGGTGCACAGCCGCCGGCACCTGCGGCTGCACCTGCCCAGCAGCAGCCGGACGTTCGAGCCGATGGCGATCGCCGCGCTCATCGACGGCATGCACCGCTCGGCGCTCGGGGACTGGATCTGCAGCGGGGGCACCACCGACGCGATGGCGGACCTGCGCTCCGGCACCCGCTGGGCCCAGCGGGCACTGGCCGCGGCGACCGACGACGCCGTCAGCACCTCGCTGCTGGCGGTCGTGCCCAACACCCCGACCGCCCGGCGGCTGCTGCAGGAGTTGGTGACGCTGGACGCCCCGGACCGGCCGCACCCGGCGGCCGGGGGCCCCGGCGGCGGCTGAGCGCCGTCTCACATCGTCGGCTGACACATCGTGACCGCGACATACGTGCGGCTGCGATGTGCTGGCGACATGAGCGGCTTGCTCGTCGTCAACTCCTCGGAACACCCCTCGTCATCGTGCGGAGCCCGGGGCAGCAGCTATACGCAGTCTCTCCGCAGAAGGGTCATCCGGGGATGCACTCCTTGGAGGAACTATCGACCGACAGAGCCGTCGATCTGTTCGCGCAGAATGTCAGCGTGGCCTGCATGGCGGGCGGTCTCGGTGATCATGTGCTGCAGGACCCAGCGGGCTGTTGCGCTGAGCTCACCACCTGGTGGCGGCGCCAGCACACGGTCGAGGTCGTCCCAGCAGTCGAGAACCGTGTCGGCCTCGGTGATGGCATCCCGGTAGTCGGCGACCGTGGCGCTGATCGGACGCCCCGGAGGGGGCGTCGACGCCTCCGCCCAGTCGTCGACGGCCACGCCGCAGAACCAGAACCGTTCGGACGCCGCGAGGTGGGTGACGATCCAGGCGATACTCGTCCCGGAGGGAACCCCGGCACGCCCACCGGCACCGTCGGGGACATCCAACGCCTTCCGGATCACTCCGTCCCGCATGTACCCCAGGAACTCTCTCAGTGTCGCCAACTCACCAGCGCCACCGAGAGCCTCCGTCGCCGCCTGATCGCCGGTTTCGACGGCCCGGCTCCGGGCGTCGTCATCGGACTGGTCAGCCGCGGAGTCGCTCATCCGACGAGTCTGCCCCACCGCCTAGCCTCGCGTACGGGGCCGCCTAGTGTTCCGCCCCGTCCCCACCCAGCGCCCTCAGCACCGTGCGGATGAGAAGGTCGATCCTCGCCGGGGTCGGGTCCTCGTCCGGTCCGGAGCGCGGCGGGAGTCCGGGCGAGTCCGCGGACAACGCGTTCACCTCGTCGAGCAGCGCCAGGTAGACCCGCCGGCACCAGACGGGGTCGGCCGCGGTGACGGCGCCGGACTCGCGCAGCCGGACGAACAGCCGGTCGAGCCCGTCCAGCACCTCCGGGGTCAGGGCGGCGGTCAGCCGGATGGCGAAACGGTGGCTGAGCTTGAGTTCGAAGACGATCTCGGTCACCCTGCGCAACGCGAACAGCGGCGGCGCCGAGTCGACCCGCGCCTCGGCGAGCCCGCGCCGGTAGCGTTCGCTCAGCTGCTCGGCCAGGGCGTCCAGCAACGCGGCCCGCGAGGTGAAACGCCGGTGGACGGTGGCCCGGGAGAGCTGTGCGTGATCGGCGATGCGCTCCAGGGATGCGGTCTCGTCCGCGGCGAGCACGACCTCCGCGGCCTCCAGGATGCGGGCAGTGCTGCGTTCGGCGTCGCTCCGTGTTCGACGGACCGCCTTGGTACCGGTCACCGCACCACACCTCCGCTTCTGGACGTCCACTCCACCTGCAACACAAGGGTGCCACAGCCAGCGGAAATGCGACAATCGCTCCCCACTTCGGGGACGGGGTTGCCGCTACCCCGGCACTCCGAGCGTGGCGCGGACACACTCCAGCTGGCCGAGGGCCGCCAGCCGCAGGCTGCGCTCGCGGTCCGGCTCCCGGGTGGCGGCCTTGGCCCACGCGAGTGCGGCGCGTGGGGCGCGACGGCCGCCCCGCACAGCACGTAGCCGCTCCACCACCGCGACCGACGCGGGATTCCCGTAGCGCTCCACCACTACTGCGCGCACCGCACACCTCTCGATTCGTTCCGATACAGATCGGAACGTTACCCCGTGGCTCTCGACGCGGGGTCGGGATCCTGCCGGAACGTGGACCAGCGGACCCCCGGGAGCCCGCGCCGGGCGACGAGCCATTCGGCGACGACGAGGTTGACCAGCCACCCCAGCCACGGCGCGATCGTGTGCATGGCGTTGTCGAACAGCTGCGGGAACGAGGCCCCGGGATCGAACGGCAGCTGAAGGGCGATGAGCACCGGGAGTCCGGCGCGCAGCGTGACCGCGGCGTAGGTCAGGGCGAAGTTGCGGATCGCCCAGGCCTGGTGTTCGCGGAACCGGCGACGGCGGGCCGCGCGGTAGGCCAGCCACGCCGTCAGACCCCACATGACGTCCAGCAGGGCGTATCCGATGATCCCTCGGATGCCCAGGGAGTTCCAGAGCGACGTGGGCAGCCCCGTGAGGGCGGCCGCCCCGACCGCGAGCAGGTACACCCGGCCGACGACGCGGTGGACCCGTGGGTTGCGTCTGCGTAGAGCCGAGGAGAACTGGAGCGCTCCGATCCCGAGAGCGAGCGAGGCGGTGCCGACATGGACGAGGAACAGAACACGGATGGGCGTGGGCATCGCACCGAAGTGCGACGCGGCACTGACGTTGTCCGGCGTCCGCGCCGCGACGGCGGCAAGCCCTTCGACGTACTGGCCTCCGAAGAAGCCGGCCACGGCCAACGCGGTCAGGACGACGACGATCCACGACCAGCGGCGCCGTCGCGGACAGACGGGGACCGCATCGCCGGGTGTGCCGGCGGGAGCGGGGGCGGTAGCGACCATGACAGACCTCTCGAGTGACGATGAGCCCGATTCGACGGGACGGGGCTGAGGCGGCGACACGCGGCGGAGCGCGATGGGGTACGACGCCGGCGGGCCTGCCCGGCTCGCGGCGCCGGCCCGTCGACGGGCCGGCCTCACGCCGGTAGGGACGACCAGAACTCGTGGAGCACCCGGGCGGCACGGATCGGGTCCTGCAGCATCCACCAGTGCCCCAGCCCGTCGAGGACGGCTGTCTGTGCTCCGGCCCGGGTGGCCGCGCGGCGCCGTTGCTCGATGCTGCCGACCGCGTGGTCGTGGGTCGCGATCACGGCCAGACCGTGCGGTGCCGCGGCAGGGAGATTCCTGCCCCGGTGGGCGAGGGCGGGTTGGACCGCGGACCGGTAGAGCGACAGGATCGCCTCGCCCATCCGCTCGTCCTGCCCCGCCGCGACCTCACCGGCGATGGGTTCCGGGATTCCCAGCTCGACCAGCGCGGCGGCACGCGCGGCGACGGGCGCGCCGACGAGCTGGGCGATGGCCTCCTCGCCGTCCCCGGGTGTCTGCCAGATCTGCGCCTGGGGATGCCAGACGTAGTCCGGCTCGAACACGCCGAGGACGTCGGTGACCCAGCTGCGCAGCAGCTCCGGATGCTCCATCGCCACGTTGGTCGCGTGTCCACCGCCGAAGTCGTGGCCGACGAGGTCGACCGGGCCGTCGAAGCCGGCCAGCTGCCGGGCGAGCCAGCCGCGATAGCCGTCGACGGTGGCCTCGAACCCGTACGGGACCTCGGCACCGAAACCGGGGGGACTGAGCCGGACGACGTCGTCGTGGCCGAGCTCGGCCAGCTCGGCGAGCACGGGTGTCCAGATGGCGGACGTCTCGGGCACACCGTGCACGAACACCGTGGTCATGTCGGGCCGCCCTGCCCCACGGCCCCGGGCCGGGAGCGTCGCGTGACGATGGCTCTCACACGGCCTTCAGCGAGCCGGCGTCCACCGCCCAGTTGGCGCCGATGACGCTCGGCACGACGGGTGAGGCGAGCACGAGGACGACCCGGGCGATCTCGGCGGGCTCGATGAGGTCCGCAGTGAGCATCCCGTTCTGCTTCGGCATCCCTGCCAACAGGGTCTCGTGCTCGATCCCCAGCTCGGCGGCGACATGGGCCGCGTAGGTGCCGGCCCCGGTCACCAGCGGGGTGCGCGTGGCCGAGGGCGACACCACGTTCACCCGCACCCCGGACGCCGCGGCCTTCTCGGCCAGCCCCCGCGAGAACGCGTTGAGCGCAGCCTTCGCGACCCGGTAGGGCAGGGGCTCACCCCCGACCCGCCGCGCACTGTCGGAACTGATGTTGACCACCGAACCCGAGGTCCGCTCCAGGGCGGGGAGCGCGGCCCGGGTCACGCGCAGCGCCGCGTCGAAGTTCAGCGCGAAGGTCCGGGCCCAGTCCGCCTCGCTCCCGTCGAAGATGTCGGTGAACCCCTCGGGGGGCATCTCCCCACCACCGGCGTTGTTCACCACGACGTCCAGCCGGGGGTCCCGGTCGAGCACCGCGGCCACCATGCATGCCGGGCCCGCCGCATCGGCGAGGTCCGCGGCGACGAAGTCGGCACCGGTCGCCTCGAGCTCGGGCGAGGTCCGACGCGCGGTCGCCGTCACCGACGCCCCCTCGGCGAGGAAGGCCCGCACGATCTCGAGGCCCATCCCCCTGCTCGCACCGGTGACCAGGACGCGCTTACCACTGAGCTGAAGATCCATGACCGTCTCTCTCCCCACTGCTGTCGCTGACGGGCTTAACTACAACAACACTGTCGCAGTTCTGTCAATAGCTACGATATGTGTGTACCGTCCACGGGGTCACGGGGTGCCGCGCCGCGGAGGTCGTCGCGCACGGCCTCCACGACCCTGCCCACCACCCGCGCTCGTCGCGCGATCACACGAGGGGGAACGATGGCCGGCGCCGTCGTCACACCGAGCCGGGTCCGGCTCGCATTCGTCCTGGGAGCGCTGATCGCCCTGGGGCCGCTCACCATCGACACCTACCTGCCGGCGCTCCCGGCGGTCGGCCGGGACCTGGCCGCGCCCGGTGCCACGGTCCAGCTCACGCTGACCGGCACCCTGGCCGGACTCGCGCTGGGGCAGCTCCTGATCGGCCCGCTGTCCGACGCGTACGGCCGCCGCCCGCTGCTCCTCGCCGGGGTGGCACTGCACGTGGTCGCGTCCGCGCTGGTCACCGTCGCGCCCACGATCGAGGTGCTCGCCGTCCTGCGCGTCCTGCAGGGCGCGGGAGCGTCGGCCGGGACGGCGGTCGGGCTCGCGATCGTGCGCGATCTATTCACCGGACGCGCGGCGGTCGGCATGGTCTCGCGGCTGATGCTCGTCATGGGCGCGGCGCCGGTGCTCGCACCGACCCTCGGCGCCGGGCTGCTCACCTGGGTGTCGTGGCGCGGGGTCTTCCTGTTCCTCGCGGCGTACGGCCTGGTCATGCTGGCGGTGGTCACCTACGGCCTCCCCGAGACGCTGCCACCGTCCCGCCGACGCTCCGCGCGGCTGGGCCCGACCCTGCGCGCCTACGGCACGCTCCTGCGTGACCGGACGTTCGTCGGCCTGGTCCTCGTCGCCGGCTTCACGATGGGCGCGCTCTTCAGCTACATCTCCGGCGGCCCCTACGTCTTCCAGGAGCAGTTCGGCATCGACCAGACGACGTTCGGGCTCCTGTTCGGCGCCGGAGGGGTCTGGCTCGTCGTCGGTAGCCAGCTGAACCCGGTGCTCCTGCGCCGTCTCGATCCCCGGCAGGTGCTGAGCGGTGGCATCGCGGCGGCCGCGGGCGCCGGGCTCGTCCTGCTAGTCGTGACCATCACCGGCATCGGCGGCCTGCCCGCGATCCTGGCCGGGGTGTGGACGATGCTGCTCGCCGGCGGGTTCGCGATGCCCAACGCCCCGGCGCTGGCACTGGCCCGACACGGCGACAGCGCCGGGACCGCGGCGGCCCTGCTCGGAGCCCTGCAGTTCGGCCTGGGCGCGGCCACCTCGCCGGTGGTCGGCCTGCTCGGCAACGACGCGACGGCGATGGGCACGGCGATGTTCGCGTCGGTCGCGCTGGCGGGGCTGGCGCTGGTCCTGGTGGTGCGGCCGTGGACACTGCCGGATCTCCGCGAACGGTCCACCACCCGGACCACCACCGGTGCGGGCTCGAGGTGACGCACCGGAAGGCACGCCCGCCCGTGCGTCGACGACGAGTGGTCGTGGCCGGACTGGGCGACACCGGGATCCAGGTCATCGCCGCGCTCGCTCGACATCGCCGTCTCCTCGACGTCGTCGGAATCAGTCCGAAGCCCGGGTACCTCAGCGGGCGGCACCTCGGGGTCAGGCTCGCCCGTCCGACGCGGTGGGAGGAGAACCACCGCATCGCCTTCCACCGGTTCCGCCGGCTCGACGACGTCCGCACGGTCCACGGTCGACTGGTGGCGCTCGACACCCGGGCCCGGGAGGTCGAGGTGCGCCACGCCGACGGCAGCACCGCCCGTCACGGGTACGACATCCTCGTCGTCTGCACCGGTGTACGCGACGGCCTCGGCCGGACGCCGTCGATACAGGACGATGCCGAGATCGACCTCGCCTTCGACCGCGCCCGCGCTGCCGTCATCGCGGCCCCCTCACTGGCCGTCGTCGGCGGCGGACCGACCGCGCTGGAAAGCGCCGCCCAGATCGCGCAGGCGTGTCCCGGGAAGCGAGTGGACCTGTACTTCCCGGGCGAGCGGCCCCTCGTTCACCACCACGAGCGGGTCTGGGACGAGTGCCGACGAGAATTGCGACGCCTCGGCGTCGGCCTGCATCCCGGGCATCGCGCCGAGTTCACCCCCGGACAGACCGACCGCATCACCGCGGGCCCGCTCCGCTTCCGCACCGGACAGGCAGCGGTACCGGCCGACCTGGTCCTGTACGCGGTCGGCGGAGCCCGGCCCAACACCGAGTGGCTGCCGTCGTCGATGCTGGACGACGCCGGATTCGTGCGCGTCGACCCGGAGCTCCGGACACCCGGTCACGACGGGATCTGGGCCGTGGGGGACGTCGCCGCCACCGATCCTCTGCGCACCACGGCGCGGAACAGAGGAGCACAGCTCCTGGTGCACAACGTCCTCGCCACCGTGCGCGGGCGGAGGACACGGCGGTACACCCCTCGGACGCGGCGGTGGGGAACCGTCCTGCACGAGATCGGGACCGTGATGACCGTCTTCACCACCACCGGGCGCGCACTCCACCACACCCGGGCTTCGCAGGTGTTCCAGGAACGGTTCCTCCTGCGGCGTGTGGTCTACGGGGGTGTCCGTCCACCGCATCCGGGCGACTCGGCGAGCTCGTGAGCGGACTTCGGCGGCGGATCACCCGCCCGGGGCGTCGCGGGTCAGCCCCGGTCGTCGGTGACGGCGAACGGGTCCCAGGTGGGGTCCTGCCGGACCTCGAGCTCGATCTCCCAGGCGACCCGCTCGGCCTCGGCCGGCCCGAGGAGCTCGCCGATCAGGGCTGCCGTCATGTCCATCCCGGCGGCCACCCCCGAGGAGGTCCAGCGCGCACCGTCCTGCACCCAGCGCGCCCGCGGCATCCACTCGACCTCGCCGCGCAGCGACGACACCCAGGCGAAGGCACGCTTGTTCGACGTGGCCCGGTATCCGTCGAGCAGTCCGGCCGCGGCGAGCAGCGCCGACCCCGTGCACACCGACGTCACGAGGTCTGCACCGGCGCTCCAGGTCCGGAGCCACCGCAGGAAGTGCTGGTCCTCGACCAGGCTCCGGGTCCCGGGGCCACCGGGGACGAGGACGATGCTCGGCGTCGGCGCGTGCTCGTAGCCGTGGCCGGCCACCATCTGCGAGCCCTGTCCGCTGGACACCGGGCCCGCCTCCGGGCCGAGCAGCAGGATCTCGAACTCGTCGGGGCGTCTGCTCAGCAACTCCAACGGCCCGACCACGTCGAGCAACTCGAAGCCGTCGAACAACACGATGCCCACGGTCCGCTGCGCCATCGTTCCACCGTTCTCCTGTCGTCGGACGAGGTGCTGCTCATCGTGCCCCGGAACACCGGACCACGGCGCGGCCCGGTACCGACCGAACCGCCGGCAGGAGCGGCGACGCGACACCCTGCACCCGACTCCCCGACTTCCCGGAGAATGATCGACATGAAGTACACCGTCCTGGTCCCGGGCTTCTGGCACGGCACCTGGAGCTGGAATCTCGTCATCCCGGAACTCGCCCGGCTCGGTGTACCCGCCGTGGCCGTGGACCTCCAGGGCCAGGGCCTCGAGGCGGCGTCTCCCACCGCCCGGTGGACGCGCCCGTTCGACGCATCGGCCTTCGCCGCCGAGAGGTCCGGTGTCGCGGACGTGACCGCGACGAGCGCCGCCGAGAAGCTCGTCGCACAGCTGCAGAGGATCGGCTCCGGCGAGCCGAGCGTCGTCGTCGCACACAGCATGGGCGGTGTCGTCGCCACCCTGGCCGCGGAGATGGCACCGTCCCTGGTGTCGCACCTGGTCTACGTCGCGGCGTTCGCCCCCGTCACCGGCCGACCGGCGGGCGCCGACGTGGCGAGCGAGCTCAACGCGGGTGAGCTCGGCACGTCCCTGCTGCAGGCGGATCCGTTCGCGATCGGTGCCTCGCGCATCGACACCGGCGACCCGAGCTCTCGCGAGGCCCTCCGTGCCGCGCTCTACGCCGACGTCCCGCACGAGGCCGCGCAGGCGGTGATCAGCCTCCTCGGCACCGATGCGCCGGTCGGGATCGCCGCCGAGCCGATCTCGGTCACCCGTGAGCGGTTCGGCTCCGTACCGCACACGTACCTCGTCTGCACGGACGACCGCCTGGTACGGCCCGCGCTCCAACGGAAGATCATCTCCGACATCGACGGCGTCTCCGTGTCGGCCACGCGCACCGTGGAACTGTCCTCCTCGCACTCCCCGTTCCTGTCCCAGCCGCGGCAGGTGGCGGAGGTGGTCGCCGCGGCCTGGCGGTGAGTGGGCGTCTCCGGTGCGGCACCGCGGCCGCGGATCGGAGCTGGATCGAGCAGGGGTGCGAGAAGGGCAGAGTTCCAGCGGATCCTCTCGGTAGAAGGCCGTCCCCACCAGTGACGCCGTGTCACTTCCTCGACTGACACCTCGTGACTGCCGAGATGCGCCTGGCCGGGCTGTGCTGGAGCCATGAAGCATCCGATCCTCGTCACGCCCACCTCGAAGCCCCTCACCGACGACTCCTTCCTCCGCAGAACGGACGGGGGCCAGCGCGGACTCGTCGGGTGGGGCGAGATCGTCGCGGGCCTGGTGCTCATGGGGATCGCGGTCTACCGCATCCCGATCGCGCTGGAGCCGCAGGCCGCCGCGCTGGGACCGTGGTACGACCCGATCCTGCTGGCGCTGCCCGCCCTCGCCGCGCTGAGCGGCTTCTTCGCGGCAGCCCGGACCCGGCTCCGCGACCTCGGCGCCGTCGGGATCCGCCGGGCCTCGGGCCCCGCGCTGCTGGCGGGGGCCGGCCTGGGGGTCGTCGCGCTCGGGCTGACCGTCGGCGCGACCCTCGGCCTGGAACGCCTGGGGCTGCCGACGGGGACCGCCACGCCGAACACGACGGTCCTGGGCCTGGTGATCCTGGGCCTGGTGCTGCCGCTGACCTGGGAGCTGCTGTTCCGCGGGGTGGTGACCACGGCCCTGCTGCGCCACGGCGCGGCCGTCGGCGTGCTGGG
This sequence comes from Pseudonocardia sp. Ae717_Ps2, assembly GCF_001932475.1. NCBI lineage: Bacteria > Bacillati > Actinomycetota > Actinomycetes > Pseudonocardiales > Pseudonocardiaceae > Pseudonocardia > Pseudonocardia sp. Ae717_Ps2. The sequence continues at coordinate 2,316,542 of NZ_MCIS01000001.1, read as the reverse complement.
CAGCGCGGTGTTCTCCGCCGCCGCGGCGCTGCTGGTCCTCTACTTCCTCCCCACGGCCTCGGTCGGGGTCGTGTCCGCCGTCGTCGTCGGCCTGATCGCCGCGGTCCTGCTGCGGCGCACCGGGTCCGTGTGGCCCGGCGTCGTCGCCCACGTGGTGTGCCACTCGCTCGCGCTCGGTCTGGTGGTGCTGTCGTGAAGCGGCTCCTCATCGCCGGTGTCCTGTCCCTGGTGCTGCTCGCGGGGTGCGGCGCCGCCCCCACCCCCACCGCCGCGGTCGCCACGGACACCCGGTCCGTCACGCACGCGGAGAACGACCGCGTCCCCGAGGGGGCCCGCTGGACCCAGCACTACTTCCCGACCTCCGACGGCGTCGAGCTCCACGCGGACGTCCTGCTGCCCGAGGACCTCCCCCCGGACGCGAAGGTGCCCCTCGTCCTGTCCGCGGGGACCTACTTCGGTCACTCCGGCCAGCTGAGCGTGGAGGGCTTCGCGCACACCGGCCCGTCCGCCCGGTTCGACGACCTGATCACCGAGGGCAGGCTGCTCGAACGCGGCTACGGCTTGGTGATGGTGGACCTGCGCGGCTTCGGCGGCTCCACCGGCTGCACCGAGGCGATCGGCGGGAAGGCCGACCAGACCGACGTCCGGGCGGCGCTGGACTGGGCCGCCGCGCAGCCCTTCTCCACGGGCTCGGTGGGCATGTACGGCAAGTCGATGGACGGGATCACCGCACTCGTCGGGAACAACCTGGACCATCCGGCACTCAAGGCCGTGATCGCGCAGGAGCCCATCTGGGACATCCAGCGCAACATGCGCTCCGGCGGCGTCCCGCGCTCCACGACGGTCTCCGTACCCTCGATCTACAACCAGCTCGCCACCCAGCCCCAGATGCCCGACGACGACCCCCGCTACCTCGCCAACGCCGCCTGGGACTCGCCCGCCGGGCCGCACCCGGAGTGCACGATCCTCAACACGGCGTCCTACATGGACCCGAACCCGGAGTCCGAGACCTGGCGCATCCGGAACCTGGCAGAGCACGCAAAGGGCACCGACACACCGCTGTTCGTGACCCAGGGCTTCCTGGAGTGGAACACCGACGCCGAGGGCATGCAGGAGTTCCTCGCGAACCACCAGGGCCCACAGCGCGCGTGGCTCGGGCAGTGGGACCACAAGCGCGGGGGCGAGCGCACCGCCGACGGCCGCCTGGAGCTGGGCCGCGAGGGCTGGTTCGACGAGGTGTTCTCCTTCTACGACCAGTACCTCAAGGGTGTCGCACCGACGACCGCCTACCCGAACGTGCTGGTCGAGGACAGCACCGGCGCCTGGCGGGCCGAGAAGAGCTGGCCGCGGGCCGACCGCACCGGGTCCGTGCCCTTGAAGGGCGGTTCGTACACCGACGACGGTGCGACGTCGTCGTACGTCCAGCGGTCCGAGCCGGTGGCCCGGCCCACCCGGCTCACCAGCTTCCCTCGGGTGTCACTGACCACCCGGGGCACCGGGAACGTCATGGTCCGCCTGCACGACGTCGCCCCCGACGGCAAGGCCGTCATGATCAACCAGCAGGTCTCCCTGCTCCAGCCCGGCGAGACGACGCTGGCGCTGCGGTCGACGGACTGGACGCTGCCCGCCGGGCACGCCCTCGCCGTCGAGATCGGGACGGTGCAGCCCGGCGCGCCGATGATCAACGACTGGCTGCCGACGGTGTCGAACCAGCGGGTCACGGTGCTGGGCGGACGGCTGGACCTGGCGCTCGACGACCCCTCCCGCGACACCGCGCAACCCGGGACGCCCGCGCCCTGGATGGAACTCTACCGGCTCACCCAGACGTCCACCCCCGCGGCCGGCGCCCCGACCTTCCGACTTCCCTGAGGTCCTTGACCGTGCCGCGACGGCACAGGTTCTGCTGGAGACACCGCCCCACGAGAGGAGCACACCCGGTGACCACCACCGAGCCCCGCCTGATCCCGCTCGAGGAGTTCTTCTCCGACCCGGAGTTCTCCGGCGCGAGCCTCTCCCCCGACGGCACCCGGATCGCCTACCTCGCCCCGGAGGGCGGCAGGCGCAACGTCTGGGTCCGCGGGATCGACGAGGAGCACGCCGACGCCGTGTGCGTCACCCACGACACCCGTCGCGGCGTCGGCAAGTACCACTGGACCGACGACCCGCGCTGGCTGCTGTACGAGCAGGACACCGACGGCAACGAGGACTGGCACCTCTACCGCGTCGACCTCGACGCGCCCGACGAGCCCGCCGTCGACCTCACCCCGTTGCCGCCGGGATCCCGGGTCGTCGGCGTCGATCCCCTGGAGGGCGTACCCGGCAGCATCCTCGTGCTGATGAACCGGCGGCCGCTGTACTTCGACTACTTCCGGATCGACGTCGCGAGCGGCGAGACCACGTTGCACCTGGAGCAACCGGGTCCGGGGGAGACGGTGCTGCTGGACCCGGCGGGTCTGCCCGTCTTCGCCTCCCGGCTGGTGGACGGCGAGTGGCAGTTCTTCGCGATCGACCCGGACGGGCGGCAGCGGCCGATCCACACCGCGGACGGGGCCGAGCACCCGGTGGGTGTCCTCCCCCAGCACGTCACACCGGACGGTCGGGGTCTGCTCCTGGGGTCCTACGGCGACGGTGACGACCTGCAGCTGATCCGGCTCGACCACGCGACCGGCGAGCGGACCGTCGTCGCCGCCGTCGCGGGGCACGACCTGGACACCCTCGGGGCGCTCGACCCGCGGCTGCCCCCGATCCTGTTCACCCGGCGCGGCAGCGGCGAGGTGCTGGCCGCCCGCTTCGTGGGCGACCGCGGCCACATCGAGGTGCTCGACCCGGAGTTCGCCCCGGTCTACGCGCAGCTCGCCACCCTGTCCGACGGCGTGCTGGGCACGCTGTCCTCCGACGAGGCGGGCCGCCGCTGGATCGCCACCTTCCTCCACGACCGCGAACCGGCCGTGACCTGGCTCTACGACCACGAGGCGGGCGAGAGCCGGGAGCTGTTCCGGCCCTACCCGCACCTCGACGCGGCCGACCTGGCACCGATGCGAGCCGTCCACTTCCCGGCCCGCGACGGCCTGCCGCTGCACGGCTTCCTGAGCCTGCCGGTCGGCAGGCGACCCGAGGCGCTGCCGCTTGTGGTGCTGGTCCACGGCGGGCCGTGGGCGCACGACACCTGGGGCTACGACGCGCAGGCCCAGTTCCTCGCCAACCGCGGGTACGCCGTGCTGCACGTCGAGTTCCGCGGCTCCACCGGCTACGGACGGCGGCACCTCACCGCGGCCATCGGCGAGCTCGCGAGGGCGATGCACACCGACCTGATCGACGCCGCCGACTGGGCGGTGGCCGAGGGCATCGCCGACCCCGAGCGGATCGGCATCTACGGCGGGTCCTACGGCGGCTACTCGGCGCTGGTCGCCGTGACCGTCACGCCGGACTACTTCGCGGCCTCGGTCGACTACGTGGGGATCTCCGACCTCGTCGAGTTCCTGCGGTCGGGCCCGGAGTTCGCGCGGTTCGGCCTGGTCAACAACTGGTACCGCTACGGAGGCGACCCGGACGACCCCGAGCAGCACGCGGACCTGCTGGCCCGCTCGCCCATCACGATGGTCGACCGGATCCGGACGCCGCTGCTGGTCGCACAGGGCGCCAACGACGCCCGGGTGAAGCAGTCCGAGTCCGACAACATCGTCGCCTCGCTGCGCGAACGCGGGGTCCCGGTCGAGTACCTGCTCGCCGAGGACGAGGGCCACGGCTTCGAGAACCCGGAGAACCAGCTGCGGCTCTACCGGGCCATCGAGCGCCACTTCGCCGAGCACCTCGGCGAGCCCGACGCCTGAGTCGTGCGCGGTGCGACGACAGGGCCACGACGATCACACCGTCGATCGGCCACGGACCCGGCAGAGGAGCGACCGGAGCTGGCAAGGTGGCCGCCATGACGAACGCTGTCACGGTCGCGATGCTGGACGAGGACACCTGGCCCTCGTTCGCCGCGCTGGTCGAGGCGAACAACGGGGTCTGGGGCGGGTGCTGGTGCATGGGCTTCCACGTCAAGCTCGGCAAGGGTCGTAGTCCCCAGCAGAATCGGGACGAGAAGCGCGAGCTCGTCCGCTCGGGCGCCACTCACAACGTGCTGGTGCTCGACGGCGACGCGTGTCTGGGCTGGTGCCAGTTCGGCAGCCCGGCCGAGCTGCCCGAGATCAAGAGCCGGCGGCGGTACGACAAGGAGCTGACGCGACTGCCCGACTGGCGCATCACCTGCTTCTTCACCGGGAAGGGGCTGCGCAAGCGCGGAGTCGCCGACACCGCGCTCGGCGGTGCGCTGGCCGAGATCGACCGCCTCGGCGGCGGGGTCGTGGAGGGGTACCCGGAGGAGACGGACGACCGCACGGTGTCGGGCTCGTACCTGCACACCGGACCGATGGCCGTGTTCGAGCGGCACGGGTTCACCCGCACCCGGCCGATCTCCCCGCACCGCTGGGTGGTGACCCGCACCGTCTGACGCGGTGTTCACCCCCCGGCTGCCCGCGCGGTGCGGCGCCACAACGGCCCCCACGACGTGGCGAGGAAGGCGGCCAGCTCCCGCCAGGCGTCGTGCGGTCCTCGGGCGGTCCGCCACACCACGTGAGCGTCGGGGCGGACGACGACAGCACCCTGCGGGCCGATCTCCAGGCGCTGCGCCACCTCGGGATCGAGCCCGTCCGGGAGGTCGATCGACCGCACGACCAGCTCGACCGGCACATCGTCGGCGTGCTCGTCGACGAGCCGCCGCCACGGCTCCGCCGTCGGCGAGAGCAGCGTGAGTCCGCGCTGCTGCACGAGCCGGCGGGCGGGGACGACGGCGCCGTCCACCAGGACCGGGACGTGCGGAAGTCGGTGCCCGGGCCACGTGGTCGGCCGGTACTCACGGACGCCGTCGCCGATGATCGGGACGCCGCCCGGCTCCGACGCCACGAGTCGTCCCCGGTAGCCGTAGCCGAACTCCAGACCGGTGGCGACGAAGTGGTCGATCTGGCCCGGGACGGTGCGTCGGACGTGGGCGCGCAGCCGCTCGCTGCGCCGCGACGTGGGGTGCAACCCGGCCGTCCGGCCGAGCTGCAGGCGCGTGAGACGTTCGACGATGCCCGCCGCGACCGAGCCCGGCAGCCACGACAGCGGCGGACGCCCCACGCCCTTCGTCGCCACGAGCAGCGAGGCGTTGGAGACGCCGAACGGCGTGGTCACCTCGTCGAGCCGGAAGTGGTTGGTGACGCTGTAGTCGGCGAACCGCTCGATCACGGGACGCCGCTCCTCCTCGTAGGTGTCGAGCAGGGAGTCGTCGGCGGCCCCGTCGAGGACGGCCTCGAGCTTCCACGCGAGGTTCTCGGCGTCCTGGACCCCGCTGTTCAGGCCGAACCCGCCGGTGTGGGGGAACCGGTGAGCGGCGTCGCCGACGAGCAGCAGCCCGCCTTCGCGGAACCGGGTCGCCAGCTGCGAGGTCATGGACCACGTGCCGGTGGAGCGGATCGTCGCGTCGGGTCGGCCGAGGACCGACGGCACGGTGCGCTCCCAGTACGTGCGAGGGGACCGCGCGATCTCCTGCTCGGGGTGCAGGTAGATCGTCATCAGCACGTAGTGGTCATCGGCGTGCGCGATCATCACCCCGGTGAAGCCAGGGCGGTAGATCCAGGTCAGCAGCGGTCGGGTCTCCCCCGGCGCGTACAGACCGGGCGCGTGGACGAACGCGCTGCCCATGTGCGCCAGGACCGGTCCGTCGAGCTCGATGCCGGCGCGGGCGCGCAGCACGCTGTTCGCGCCGTCGGCCGCCACCACGAATCGGCTCGCGAGCGGTGTCGTCCCGCCTGCGACACGGACCTCCATCGCGCCGGCAGAGGTCGCGCGCGCGTCCTCCACGACGGCCCCGAGGCGCAGGTCGACCAACGGCTCGCGGTCCAGCGCCGCCCACAGCTCGGGCATGAGCTGATGCTGGCCGACGTGGGAGCGCAGGTACGGGCTCAGCGTCCGCAGCCGCACGAGGTCCTGAGGGTCGTCGCCCCGGATGTCCAGGTCCGCGATCGGGTCGGTGAGTTCGCTGGCCCACCGGATGGTCGTGATCTCCTCCAGCGGCGGGCTGAGGGCGGCGACCACCCGGGCGAGCTCGGGGTCGGCCTCCTCCCACGTCTCGAGCGTCGGCGCGTTGACGACGTGCGCCGCCGGGTGCTGCAGCGGCTCGGTCCGCCGCTCCAGCACGGTCGTCGCGATCCCGCGACGGGCGAGCAGGAGTGCCAGGGACGAACCGGCGGCTCCCGCACCCACGACCGTGATACGGTGCCCGCCCACCGTCAGAGCGTCTTCCAGGTGATGGTCTTCTTGTTCGCGCGCGGCTTCTGTCCGGGAGGGGTACCGGCGCCCGGCTTCAGCAGCTCGGCCGGGTCGTCGCCGCGGCGCAGCCGCGCGAGCAGGTAGTCGGGGTCGACGTTGGTCCCGATGGGGTTCCGCTCGAACTCCGCGCTGTCGAAGAAGGCCGCCGTCTCCTCGATGGTCGAGAAGTTGTCGACCTGCAGCTCCAGGCGGATGCCGTCGGGGTCCTCGTAGTACAGCGACGTCGTCGGGCCGTGGTTGATGGCCCACACCGGCTCGATGCCGAGCGGCTTCAGCCGCTCGTAGAGGGCGAGCAGCTTCTCGATCGAGAGCAGCTGGAGCGCCACGTGGTCGATCCCGTAGATCTTGCGGCGCAGGTGGGCGAAGGGGAAGAGCACCTTCAGGACGCGGGGCACCTCGATGAGTGCCAGTCGGTGGTGCTCGTGGTCCCAGGTCAGGAAGGTCAGGTCGTCGTCGGTGTGGACGACCCTCGCCCCGAAGACCTTCCCGTACCAGTCGATCATCTCCTGGCGCCGCGCGGTCTTGACGACCCAGTGCGCGACGAAGTCCGGGGCCTTGTCCCAGTCCCCGGGGGTCCTCTCGTCGGTCCGTGCGGCGGCGTCCATCGTGTTCCTCTCGTCAGCTCGCCGGCGGACCGACGATGGTGGTGCGCTGGGTCCCCAGGTCGACCAGGCCCTCGGGATGGGTGATGCTGGCCGTCACGACGCTCCCCGGCTCGAGGTAGGGGCGCTTCAGCTGCCGCGCGACGAAGGCCCGCCAGAGCTGCTGCTCGCTGAGCAGGGCCGTCGCGATGCGGCGGACGATCGCCGGCGGCGAGCTCGCGGTGATGCCCGACGGCGTGCCCGTGAGCAGGAGGTCGCCGGGGTCGAGGTCGCAGAACGTGCTGAGCTCGGTCAGGGTCTCGGCCGGCTTGTGCAGGAGGTGGGCGCTGGAGTCCTGCTGGCGCGGCACACCGTCGACCTCGAGTCGGAGGTCGAGCTCGTCGACGAGTCCGATCTCGTCGGCGTCGAGCACCGCCAGGTACGGACCGACGGGGCAGAAGCCGCGGTAGCTCTTGCCCTTGAGGAACTGTCCCTGCGGGAGCTGCACGTCACGGGCGGACAGGTCGTTGGCGATCGTGACGCCGAAGACGTAGTCGGCGAGGTTGTCGCGCGTCACGACCACGTTCTCGCGGACCCGGCGGCGCAGGACGAGGGCCAGCTCGATCTCGTAGTCCAGGAGTCGCACGTGGGCCGGGCGCACGACCGGGTCGACCGGTCCGGTGATCGCGGCGTCGGTCTTGTCGAAGAAGAGGTTGTAGGACAGGGCGTCGGGGTCCATGCCCGACTCGACGGCGTGCTCGCGGTAGTTGACGCCCTGGCACATGACGCGGCAGGGCGTGGTGACCGGCGACAGCACACGCACCGACGCCACGGGCAGCGTGCCGGTCTCGCCGCTGCGCGCGCGCCAGTCGTCCTCGCCGGCGGTGATGAGGTCGCCGGTCGTCTCGTACCGTCCCTGCAGGGGCGCGATCGCGGAGTCGTGCACCACGCCCCACGCCGGTGCGGCGCCGTCCTCGGCGACGTAGCGAGCGAGGTGGGTGACCATCCGGAAGTCCCTTCGACGGGTGCTCGTGAGCTGGTCCTCCCAGCCTGCCGACCGGGGGTCGCGCCGTCATCGGTCTGGAGTGCAAGACCGGAGGGCGTCGGTCGGACCGAAACCTCACGGCCCGATCCGTGCCATGGTCGGCGCATGACTCGCTCCCTCGTCACCGGCGCTACGGCCGGCATCGGTCACGGCTTCGCCGACGAGCTGGCCCGCCGCGGCCAGGACCTGGTCCTCGTCGCCCGCGACGCCGAGCGGCTCGCGGCGGTGTCCGACGACCTCGCGACGCGGCACCGCGTCCAGGTCGAGACGATCGTGGCGGACCTGTCCGACCGCGAGGGCACCCGAGCCGTCGCCGACCGGTTGTCCGACGACTCGTCGCCGGTAGACCTGCTCGTCAACAACGCCGGCTCAGGTCTCGCCGCGTGGTTCGGCGCGACCGACATCGCCGACGAGGAGCGGCAGCTCGACCTGCTCGTCCGCGCGCCGATGGTCCTGATGGACGCCGCGCTGAAGTCCATGGCGGGTCGAGGCGGCGCGATCATCAACGTCGCCAGCCTCGCCGCCTTCACCCCCCGGGGCACCTACTCGGCGTCCAAGGCCTTCGTGGTCAACCTGTCGCAGTGGGCCAACCTGCACTACGGCGAGGACGGGATCCGGGTCCTCGCACTGTGCCCTGGCTTCGTCCGGACCGAGTTCCACGCGCGGGGCGAGATGGACATGAGCGGCATCAAGCCCTGGATGTGGCTCTCCGTCGAGACGGTGGTGCGGGCAGCGCTCGCCGACCTCGATCGCGGGCGCGCGGTCTCGATCCCGGGCCGTCGCTACAAGCTGCTGGCCACGCTCGCACGGCACGCCCCGGCAGCGATCGTGGCTCGGCAGGCCCGGCGGGGACGCGACTGACGGCGTGTCTCCCCCTGTGCGCAGCTCGAGCAGGGAACCGGAGTCGTTGGATCCTTCCCGGTCACCCGCACGCGCCTCGGCTCACGCCAGGACGTGGTGCCCGAGTACCTCGGCGAGCATCAGTGCCACCTGGAGCTGCGGACGTCGGACCTCGATCGGGTCTCCCCTGAGCTCCTCGGCCCGGCGCACGCGGTAGGCCACCGTGCTGCGCGCCACGTGCAGGGCCTCGGCGGACCGGTTGAGGCTGCGCTCCTCCGCGAGGTAGCGCACGAGTGTCTCGCGCAGTTCCGTCGTCGGATCGTCGAGCGTCGCGAGCCCGCCCAGCTCACGCCGGACCATGGCTCTGGCGGCGGACATGTCGCGCGTGGCCATGCAGACCAGCTCCAGGTCGACGTACCGGAAGACCCGCGTGTTCCGGACCGCCAGCTCGGCGACGCGGACCGCCTCGAGCGCTTGCAGGTGCCCGGCCCGGAATCCCTCGTGCCCGGGAGCGACGACACCGAGCGCACAACGCGCGCCATCGAGGACGTCGGCATCCGTCACCTCGAATCCGGCAGCAGTGGCCCTCGAGCCCCAGGCCCACACGCGGCGACGGCCCACCGGGATCACCAGGGTGCCCGTCGCACCGGACCCGCGCAGCAACGAGCGCGCGCCGATCTCCAGCTGCGTGGCGCTGAGCTCGGACGTCACGTCCGCCCACAGCACGACCGCCAGGTGGTGGGCCTCCAGGTCGTAGCCCAGCACGGTCCTGGCGTCACCGGCCGTGACACCGGAACCGTCGGGAGCGAGGATCTCCTGCACGAGCTCGCGGCGGACCGCCGAGGACGTCGCCGACCACGCCACCTGAGCCTCGGCGAACTCCTGCGTCATGGCCTGCAGCAGGAAGTCGGTGAGCCCCAGCAGCACCTCCGCCACGCGCCGGCTCTCCTGGAACCGCAGCTCGGCCGGGACGTGCCGCCCGCACGCGTCCATCATGGCTCGCACGCCGACCGCGTGGGCCGTGTGGACGCTGCGCAGCATGTGCTCGATGCCGATGCCCCGGCTCACCAGCTCGGCCGGGCCCAGCAGCACCTCGGGCACCTCGAAGTCCGTCACCGTCCCCCGCGCGTGGAGCTCGAGCAGGCACCCGAGCACGACCGCGACGCTGCCGCGCTCCAGCTCGCGGATCACGTCGGGCACGTCGAGCTCGGGCACCGCAGCCAGCATCGCCTCGACCATCGACGACGCGAGCTCCAGCCCCCAGTCGACGGGACCGGGCCCGAGGGCCGCCACCGCGGCGGGCAGGTGCGCCTCGAGCCCGGGTGGCCCCGGCCGGGACCGTGCGCCAGGTGCGCGAGGGGCCAGGCGCAGCACCCACGACGGGTCCGGGAGGTCCTGATCGTCTGCTGGGCTCACGCGCCGACCCCGGCCAGGAGCCGGACCGACCGGAGCCCGGTGTCCGGGTCCGTCGCCCCACGCTCGGCCGTGGTCAGGAGCAGCTCCTCCCCCTGCTCCAGGAGCGCTGCGCCGATGTGGCGAGAGGTGTCCGGCGAGATCTTCTCGACCATCTGTGCCGCAGCGTCGTCGATCGCCGCGGTGTCGGGCACCTCGCCGCCGTCGACGGCGCGGCCGACCGCGGCCCGCCGGTGGGCGACGGTGGATCGAGAACGTCGGCTCACGGGCCCAGCCTAGGTTCGGCGACGGCGACGGACGCACGTCAGGTCGCGAACCCGAGACCCGCGGCGTCCTCCGAGGCCGACCACGGGCGCGCGCTCCGGAGCGCCACATGGACACCTCACCACCGCGCGATCCCGACACGGGCACGGGAGTGGCCGAGGACGGACGGCGAGGAGCGGGGCCTCATGCGGACGCTCCCGCGGTGAGGGTGGCGCGCGACAGCACGCCGGCGAGCCTGCCGTCGCGCACGACGTGGAGGATCTCGGCGCCGTCGGTCCGGGCGAGCGCCTCGGCGACCGTCTCGCCCGTGCCGACCGTGACCGGCGGTGGTCCGGCGGGCACGCCGACCGGGGCGTCCGGGTCTCCCGGCACGAGCCCGGCGCGGAGCCGAGCCGTGTCCAGCCCGCCGAGAATCTCCGCGGCGGAGGCCGCGAAGCGCGGGCTGCGCCCGGCGAGCACGACCGGTAGCACCGGCTGGCCGTCGCCCACCTCGTGGGCCAGGACGACCGCTTCGCGCAGCGTCGTCCGCGGGGTGACGGTGACGACCGGCCCGCCCGCGACCCGCTCGGCCAGCAGGTCGGGGCGGTCGTCGTCGAGGAAGCCGGAGCGGCGCAGCCAGTCCACCGAGTGGTACTTCGACAGGTAGGCGCGACCGGAGTCCGGCAGCAGCGCGACGACGACGTCGTCCGGCCCGAGGCCGCGGGCGACCCGCAGCGCCGCGGCGACCGCCAGCCCCGCCGACCCGCCCACGAGGATCCCCTCCTCGCGGGCCAGCCGTCGGGTGGTCAGCACCGACTCCCGGTCCGGGACAGCCTCGATCCGGTCGACGACGGCGGGGTCGTAGGACTCCGGCCACACGTCCTCCTCGGTATCCGGGTGGAGGTAGTGGCCGGCCGCCTCGACGAGGAACGGGCTGCCGTCGCCGCCGTTGTAGACCGAGGTCACGGGGTCGGCGCCGACGACCGTCACGTCGCCGACCTCCTTCAGGTACCTTCCCGTGCCGGTGATCGTCCCCCCGGTCCCGATGCCCGCGACGAAGTGGGTGACCCGACCCTGCGTGGCCGCCCAGATCTCCGGTCCGGTGGTGCGGTGGTGCGCGGCCGGGTTGGCCGGGTTGTCGTACTGGTTCGCCTTCCAGCCACCGGGTCGCTCGGCCGCGATCCGAGCCGACAGGTTGGCCACGTACTCGGGGTGCTCGCGGGGCAGCCGCCCCGGCGTCCGGACGATCTCGGCGCCGTACGCGCGGAGCACGTCGACCTTCTCGTCGGCGATAGTGTCCGGCAGCACCACGACGAGCCCGTACCCGAGCGCCGCGGCAGCCTGTGCCAGCCCGGTGCCGGTGTTGCCGGAGGTGCCCTCCACGATCGTGCCGCCGGGCCGCAGCGCCCCGGACGCCTCGGCCGCGCGCACCATCTCCAGCGCGGCGCGGTCCTTCACCGAGCCGCCGGGGTTGAGGTACTCGATCTTGACGAGCACGGACGCGCCGAGCCCCGCGGTCAGCCTGCCCAGCCGCACCAGCGGGGTGCCGCCGACCAGGTCGAGGACGGAGTCGTGGATCATGGCAGCTCCAGGTGGTGGCGCAGGGTGGTGCCCTCGTACTCGGTGCGGTAGACGCCGCGCTCCTGCAGCGCGGGTACGAGCGTGTCGACGATCTCGACGAGTGCGTCCGGCACCAGGTAGGGCAGCAGGTTGAAGCCGTCGACCACCCGCTCGCGGGCGTAGCGGGCCCACTCGTCGGCGATGGCGCCGGGCGTCCCGACGAACGCCGGGTGGCCCGGAGTGACCGCCAGGGCCAGCTGCCGGATCGACAGGTTCTCGGCCTCCGCCCGGTCTCGCCAGGACTGGATCAGCGCGAGCTTCCCCGAGCGCCGCTCGATGGCGATCGTGCCGCGCGAAGGGTCGAGTTCCGCGTCGCTCGCGGCGATGTCCGGCAACGGGCCGTCGGGATCGTAGCCGGACAGGTCGGTGCCCCAGTACTGCTCGAAGAAGGCCAGCGCGCGGGGCCCGGTGACCTGCTCCTCGCGTACCCAGCGGGCCTTGTCGGCCGCTTCCTCGGGCGTCTCGCCGAGGACCACGCTCGCCCCGGGCAGGATCCGCAGCGAGTCGGCCGAGCGGCCGTGGCGCGCGAGCCGTTCCCGCAGGTCGGCGGCGTACGCGGCGGCCTCGTCGAAACCGGTGTGGGCCGAGAACACGACGTCCGCGTGCCGCGCCGCGAGCTCGCGGCCGCCCTCGGAGTCCCCGGCCTGGAACAACACCGGCCGGCCCTGCCTGCTCGCGGGCAGTGTCGGGACCGCGCTGAACTCGACGAGGTCGGTGTGCCGTTCGATCGGCTCGATCGAACCGGGCCGGGCCCAGCTCCTGCCGCCGGCGATCGCGTCAGGCTGCCAGCCGGCCCAGAGCGCCGTGGCCGCCTCCACGAACTGGGAGGCCCGCTCGTAGCGACGCTCGTGCGGCAGCCAGCCGCCGTGCCGGAAGTTCTCCCCGGTCCAGGCGTTGTCGGTGGTCACGATGTTCCAGCCCGCGCGTCCGTCGGAGAGCAGGTCGAGGCTGGCCAGCCGGCGGGCGAGGTCGGCCGGGTCGTTGTAGGTGGTGTTCTGGGTGGCGACGAGCCCGATGCGTTCCGTCGCGCCGGCCAGGGCGGAGAGCTGGGTGATCGCGTCCGGGCGGCCCGCGACGTCGAGGTCGAAGACGCGACCCCGGTTCTCCCGCACCCGCAGACCCTCACCGAGGAAGAAGGCGTCGAACAGGCCGCGCTCCAGCAGCCGGGCGAGGTCGACGAAGGTCTGGATCTCCATCTGCGGGGCGGCGCGGTCGTCCGCCCAGACCAGCTGCGGGCCGACGCCGGTGAAGAAGACTCCCAGGTGGATCCTGGGCCGGTTCCCGGTCATGGACGACTCCCGGCGAAACGGTTGGTGGGGCGGGGCAGACCGAGGGACTCGCGCAGGGTCGCCCCCGCGGGCCGCCGCAGCAGCGGCAGCACCTCGGACTGCAGTATCGGCAGGTCCACGGCGTGGACGGCCGGGTGGAACCGGACGCCGTCCACCACCCCGTCGAGCTCGCGGAGCAGTGCGACCAGGGCGTCGACCGACCCGACGTGCCGGAGCCGCCCGGTCGGCTCCCACCGGGTCTCCGCGTCGAGCTCCGCGAGCCGGTCCGCCGCGGGGCGGTCGGCGTCGAGCACGACCTCCAGGTCCAGCACGGTGAGCGGCGCGTCCGCGCGGTGCGGCTGCCCGACCAGGGCCACGTCCGCCCGGGCCCCGAGCTCCAGCTCCGCGGCGGCCAGGACCACGATCTGACCCTGCGGCGGCCGCGGGGTGATCAACGGCCCCTTCACCGTGAACCGGGCCCCGACGGCGTCGACGTGGTGGACGCGGTCCGGGTCCAGGTAGCGACCGCTCGTCCGGTCGCGGATCACCGCGTCGTCCTCCCAGGAGTCCCAGAGGGCGCGGGCGGTGTCGATCACGTCCCGGGTCTCCCGCGCCAGAGCGTCGGGATCGAGGGGCACCGCGCCGATCGTGGCGGCCGACGCGGCGTCGTTCGCGGTGCCGACGACCCACCCCGCTCGGCCGCGCGTCGCGTGGTCGAGCGCGGCCAGCTGGGTGGCCAGGTGGAACGGCTCCGTCGTGGCGACGTGCAGGGTGGGCGCGAGCCCGACCGTCCGCGTGGTCGTGGCGACGAACGCGGCCCGGGTCCCCGCCTCGAGCCGGCCGGCGGCGTCGAGCCCGCTGCTGGGCGGGAGGGGTGAGTCGGCGAACGTCACGAGGGCGACGCCGGCGGACTCGGCGGTGTGGACGGCGTCGCGGAGCGCCCGGCCCGTGAGGACGGCGCCGGGTGGACGGCCCGACCACCGCCAGGCGGCGGGGTGGGCACCGTCGCCGTCGAGTTCGACGGCCGCGAACAAGCTGGTCATGACACCTCCGAGACGACGGTGACCCGTCGTCGGTCGAGAGCCGACGCCACGGTGGCGACGACGAGGGCGAGGGCTCGCCCGGCACCCCGAGCGCGCCTGATCCGGGGCCGACGGCCGATCACTCAGGGCGCCGCCAGTGCCGCGGTGGCCTGCGGATAGAGCTCACGGTAGGAGGCGATGTGACCGAACGGCGTGGTCACGGACGTGGCGGCCAGGACGGCGTGGACGATCGCGCGGGCGAAGGTCCGTTCCGCCGCGTGCGTCACCGCCGCCAGCAGCGCGGGATCGGCGGGGCCCACGGGACCGACGCCGAGGGCGAAGACCGTGTCGCCGTCGCTCGGGCCGTGCACCGGATGGACGGCCCGGGCCATCCCCCGGTGGCCCGCCTCCGCCGCCCTGCACAGCGCGACGTGGTCGAGCGGGGCGTCGGTGGCCACCACGCCGATCACGGTGTTCGGCAGCTGCAGTCCCGCGGCGGGCCGGCCCGGCTCGGCGAGCGCCCGACGGGCGGCCGTGTGTTCCAGCGTGTCCGGGGTGCGCAGGGCGAACTCGCCGTCCGCACCCAGTGCCGCGGCGGGCGGCAGCCCGTTCCACGGGTCCACGGTGGACCCGTGGGCGTTGACGACGGCGAGTGCCCCGACCACGGCGCCACCCGGGAGCACCGCACTGGCCGTGCCGACGCCGCCCTTCATCTCCGCGGTGACCGCCCCGGTTCCGGCGCCGACCGTGCCCTGCGGGACCGGGCCGCCGCTCGCGGCCTCGGCCGCGGCCCGCCCGAAGTCCGGGCCGGGGCGGGCCGTGACCTCGCCGCCGCGGCCGAGGTCGAACAGCGCCGCGGTCGGCACGAGCGGCACCCACGGCTCGTCGGGGGTGCCCCGCCGTTCCTCCAGCCAGACCTGCACGCCGTCCGCGGCGGCGAGGCCGTAGGCGCTGCCCCCGGTCAGGACCACCGCGTCGGCCCGCGCGCCGCCGAACCCGGGGGCGAGCGCCGCGGTCTCCCGGGTCGCCGGGCCGCCGCCGCGCACGTCGACCGCCGCCAGCGCGCCGCCGTCGGGGAGCACGACCACGGTGGTCCCGCTCAACCAGCCGTCCTCTGCCCGCCCGTGGTGCCCGACGAGCACACCGGGAACGTCGGTGAGCGCGTTGTGGTGGCCGGGGCGGGTCATCGGTTCTCCCGGGATCGGTGGGTGGCGGGTCGGGGCAGACCCAGGTGGTCGCGCAGGGTCCGGCCGCGGTACTCCGTGCGGTGCAGGCCGCGTCGCTGGAGCTCGGGGACGACCAGCGAGGCGAAGTCGTCGAGCGTGCCCGGAAGGTAGGGAAAGATCACGTTGAAGCCGTCCGCGGCTCCCGCGCGCACCCACTCCTCGATGTGGTCGGCGATGTCCGTGCCGGTGCCGACGAGCGTCCGGTCGTCGTCCGCCACCTGCTGGGCGAGCTGCCGGATGGTCAGCCCGTCGGCGCGGGCACGCTCCAGGACCCGGGCCTGGGTGCTGCGGCTCTGGTTGGACGGCGGCAGCTCCGGCAACGGCCCGTCCAGCGGGTAGGCGGTGAGGTCGACCCCGCCGAGCCAGTAGCCGAGGTCCTCCAGGGCGACCCGGGGGTGCAGCAGCGCGCGCATCCGCGCCGCCTTCTCCTCGGCCTCGGCCCGGCTGCGCCCGGTGATCGTGGACAGCGCCGGGAGGATCTTCACGTGGTCGGGGTCCCGGCCGTGGGCGGCGGCGCGCTCGCGGATCTCGTCGCGGAAGGCGCGGCCCGCCGCCGCGTCCGCGGGGCTGGTGAAGATCACGTCCGCGACCCGCGAGGCCAGTGCCTTCCCCGCCTCCGACGCCCCGGCCTGCACGATCACCGGATGCCCCTGCGGTGGGCGGGCGATGTTCAGCGGCCCGGCCACGGCGAGGTGGGCGCCGCGGTGGTCGAGCCGGTGCAGCGCCTCGGGCCGGAAGTAGCGGCCGGAGGCCTGGTCGTGGAGGAAGGCGTCGTCGTCGAAGCTGTCCCACAGCCCGCGCACCACGTCGACGTACTCCTCGGCGCGGGCGTAACGCTGCTCGTGCGGGACGTGCGCGTCGAGGCCGAAGTTGCGGGCCTCGCCGTCGTTCAGGGAGGTCACGAGGTTCCACCCGGCACGGCCGCCGGAGAGGTGGTCGAGCGAGGCGAAGGTGCGGGCGAGGTGGTAGGGCTCGTTGTAGGTGGTCGACGCCGTCGCGACCAGTCCGATGTGGGTGGTCACCGCGGACAGGGCGGCCAGCAGGGTGGTGGGCTCGAAGGAGTCGTTGACGACCGAGACCCGGCTCAGCACGTCCGCGTCAGCGAGCGGGACACCGACCAGGTCGGCGAGGAACACGGCGTCGAACCGGGCGGCCTCGGCGGTCCGCGCCAGGGACCGGACGTGCGCGATGTTCACCCCGCCGTCGGCCGGGGAGTCGGGGTGGCGCCAGGCCGCCAGGTACTCCCCCGGCGGCTTCAGGAAGGCGTTCAGGTGGATCACGTGAGCCCCAGGTGGTCGCGGAGGGTGGTGCCCGCGTACCCGTCGCGGACCAGGCCGCGCCTGCGCAGCTCCGGCACCACCTGCTCGACGAAGTCGACGGCGGGGCCGGGCAGGTAGGGGAAGGACACCATGAACCCGTCCGCCGCCCCGGCGTGGAACCACTCCTCGAGGTGGTCGGCGATCTGCTCGGGGGTGCCCGCGAGGGTGCCGCCGGAGAACCGCTCGGCCAGGCCGCGGATCGTGAGGTTCTCCCGCCGCGCCAGGGCCAGCATGCCGTCCCGCCGGGACTTCGAGCGGTTCGTGTCGGGGATGTCGGGCAGCGGGCCGTGGACGTCGTACCCGGTGAGGTCGACGTCGCCGATGTTGTCCTGCACCAGGCGGCGGGCGACGTCGTCGTGCAGCAGGTCGAGCAGCGCCCGCGCCTTCGCCCGGGCCTCGGTCTCGGTGGGCGCGACCAGCGGGGACACCAGCGGCCACACCCGCACCCGGTCCGGGTCGCGGCCGTGCCGGCGGACCCGGGCGTGCAGGTCGTCGACGAACGCCTTGCCAGCGGCGGCGTCGGGCTGCCCGGTGAACACGACCTCGCCGTAGCGGGCGGCGAAGTCCTTGCCGGTCTCCGAGGAGCCGGCCTGGAACAGCACCGGGCGACCCTGCGGCGGCCGCGAGACGTTCAGCGGTCCGCGGACCCGGAAGTGCTCGCCCTCGTGCTCGGTGAGCCGCAGCCCCGCGGGCTCGTAGTAGCGGCCGGACTCCTTGTCCCGCAACGGGTCCAGGCTCGCCCACAGCGACTCGACGACGTCGACGAACTCGGCCGCGCGGGCGTAGCGGGCGCCGTGCTCGAGATGGCTGTCGCGGCCGAAGTTCGCCGCCTCCAGGGGCACCACCGAGGTCACGATGTTCCAGCCCGCCCGGCCCGCGGAGAGGTGGTCGAGCGAGGCGAACTTGCGGGCCAGGTGGAAGGGCTCGTGGTAGGTCGTGGTGGCCGTGGCGACGAGCCCGATCCGCTCGGTGACCTGGCTCAACGCCGAGAGCAGGGTCAACGGCTCGAAGTGCTCGGCCCGCCCCGTGCGGTGCAGCGAGTCGAGGTGCTCGCCCCAGATCGCGACGACGTCGGCGACGAACAGCGCGTCGAACCCGCCGCGCTCCAGCGTCTGCGCGAGCTCGACGTGGAACCCGAGGTCCAGCTGCCCGTCCGGCCGGGCGTCGGGGTGGCGCCACCCCGCGATGTGCCCGCCGGAGCCGTGGACGAGGGCCCCGAGGCCGAGGTGCCGGCTCACGCCGCCACCCGCCCCAGCCGCGGCGCGATCTCGGTCGCGAGCACCTCCAGGCCGCGGCGGGCCTCGGCGAGCGAGGTGCTCTCGGCCTGCACCGCGGCGATCAGGTCGGTGGCGTGCGGCCGGAACACCGCGTCCGCGGCCAGGCCCTCGACGATGTCGTCCGGCGTGCCGTACTGCACGTTCATCAACGCGAGCAGCTCCTCGATCGACGTGTCCTCGCGGGCCCAGCCCGCGGCGACGTGGTGCGGCAGGTAGCGGGCGATGTCCGGGGCGAGCCGCTCGCGGGCGGCCCGGCGGTCGCGGTCCGGGAAGATCCCGCGCACGGCGGCGATCGGCGCGGGGCCGGTGCCGCGCCAGTGCGCGCGGTGGGTCTCGGCGAGCTCGCGTTGGACCAGGTCGTGCGGTCCCACGCCGAGCAGCAGCCCGCGCCCGGCGGCGGCGCCCGCCGCGACCGTGTCGACCCGGGTGGACGACTCCCACAGCCGCCTGCCCGCCCGGTCGCTGGACGGCTGCAGGACGAGGCCGCCGGAGCCGGGCAGCGGGCGTCCGGCCAGTGCGTTCACCAGCCGGGGCAGGGCGCGGTCGTAGTCGGCACGCCGGTCGGCGGCCACGGCGCCGAACGCCGCGAACTCGGCGGCGCTGGGCCCGCCGGAGCCGAGGCCGAGCTCCAGTCGGCCTCCGGAGAGCGCATCGAGCACGGCGACGTCCTCGGCGAGGCGCAGCGGGTCCTCCAGCGGCAGCACGCTGACGGCCGTGCCGAGCCGGATCCGGTGCGTGCGTTCGGCGACGGCGGCGAGCAGCACCAGCGGCGACGGGAGCCGCCCGTAGCGGGGCTGGAGGTGGTGCTGGGCGACCCAGCCGGTGTCGTACCCGAGCTCCTCCGCGGCGACGAACAGCTCGACGACCCCGGCGAACAGCGCGCCAGCGGGCTCGTCGCCGTGGACGTGGGTGAGGAAGCCCAGGCGCATCAGGCCACCGCCTCGCGGGCCGGGCTCCAGCCGAGGGCGGGCGCGATCTCACGGGCCACGACCTCCAGCCGCGCGATGTCCGCGGCGACCTCGGACCGCTCGTGCGACACGACGACGACCAGCTCGTCCACGAGATCACCCAGGCCGGGGTCGCGGGCGAGGCCGAGCACGATCTCGTCCGGGGCACCGAGGTGCACGTTGATCCGGCGCAGGTACTGGTCGGTCGTCAACTCCGCGAGCTCGGTGAGCCCGTGCCTCACGAACGCCTGGCGGTGCACGTCGAGGGCAGGGGCGAGGTCGTCGCGTGCGGTGGCCCGGTCCGCGGCCGGGAACACCGCGCGGACCGCGGCCACCCGACCAGGCCCGGTGAGCGCGGCCCGGTAGGCCTCGGCGAGGGGCCGCTGGACGGTCTCGGGATCGTGGGTGGCCGTGCCGAGCAGCAACCCGTCCCCCGCCCGTGCGACGGCGGCGGCACGGCTCGGGTCCGACGTGGACTGCCAGAGCCGGTCGGCCAGCCCCGGCGCGGGCGGCTGCAGGACCGCGGTGCTCGCCGCGCCCCCGGGCAGGCCCGCCTCGGCGAGCCCCTCGACCACCGGCTCGCCGCGCAGGGCCGCGCGCAGCACGGCGAGGCGTTCGTCGAACTGGGCGTGCCGGTCCTCGACGCGGGCCCCGAAGGCGCCGAACGCGTCCTGGTTCGCGCCACCGCTGCCGAGCCCGAGCTCGACGCGGCCGCCGGACAGGGCGTCGAGCACGGCGGCGTCCTCGGCGAGCCGCAGCGGGGGTTCGAGGGGCAGGACGGTCACCGCGGTGCCGAGCCGGATCCGCCGGGTCCGCTGGGCCGCCGCGGCGAGCACCAGCAGCGGCGACGGCAGCCTGCCGTAGTCCCCGCGCAGGTGGTGCTGGGCGATCCAGGCGGAGTCGAAGCCCAGCTCCTCGGCGGCGACGACCGTGTCCACGACGTCCCGGTAGACGTCTGCCGCGGGCCGGCCCGGGCCGTGGACGTGGGTGAGGAAGCCCAGCTTCATCGCAGCTCCGGCAGGGTCGGGACGGCCGCGAGCAGCCGTCGGGTGTACGGGTCCCGCGGGGCGGCGAGCACCTCGGCGGTGTCCCCGCGCTCGACGATCCGGCCCTCGTGGAGCACCACGATCCGCCGGCACAGCCGCGCCACGGCGCCGATGTCGTGCGAGACGAGCACGAGTGAGAGCCCCAGGTCCGCGGCCAGTCCCCGCAGCAGGTCCATGACCTGTACCCGGACGGCGACGTCGAGCGCGGACAGCGGCTCGTCGCCGACCAGCACCCGCGGGCCGGGAGCGAGCGCGCGGGCGATCGCGATCCGCTGCCGCTGCCCGCCGGAGAACTGGTGCGGGTAGCGGTCCGCCGCCTCGGGACCGAGTCCGACCGCGGTGAGGAGCTCCCGCACCCGTGCCCGGTGGTCGCCCGGGACGTCGAGGCATTCGAGGGGCTCGGCGACGATCCGGGCCACCCGCATCCGCGGGTCGAGCGAGGCGAACGGGTCCTGCAGGACCACCTGGACGTCCCGGCGGAAGTCCCGGCCCGCCCGCACCACGGGCGTGCCGCGGTGGATGAGGGTGCCCGCGTCCGGGCGGTCGAGCGCGAGCAGGAGCCGGACCAGGGTGGACTTGCCGGAGCCGGACTCCCCGACGATCCCGGTGCTGCCGTCGCCCTCGCCGACGTCCAGGTCCACCCCGCGCAGGGCCTCCCGGTGGCGGCGGGGCCCGAGCACGCGGGTGCGCGGCAGGGGGTAGCGGCGTTCCAGCGCACGAGCGGAGAGGATCACGGCCGCACCTCCTGCGGGTTCCAGGCACTCGCCCGGTACGCGTCGAGCAGGGCCCTGGTCGCGGGGGCCGCGGGGGCGCGCAACACCTCGGCGAGCGGACCCTCCTCGCGGAGCCTGCCCTCGGCCAGCACCGCGACCCGGTCGGCGACCTGGGCCACCACGGCCAGGTCGTGGCTGATGAACAGCAGCGCCGTGCCGCGCTCACGGACCAGCCGGTCCAGCAGGGCGAGGATGTCGGCCTGCACGGTCACGTCGAGCGCGGTGGTCGGCTCGTCGGCGATGAGCAGCGCGGGCTCGCCCGCCAGCGCGATCGCGATCCCGACGCGCTGGCGCTGGCCCCCGGAGAGCTGGTGCGGGTAGGCGCGGGCGAGGTGCTCGGGGTCCGGTAGCCCGACGGCGGTCAGCAGCTCCACCGCCCGCTCGGCCGCCGCCCGACGAGGTGTGCCGCGGAGCCGCCGAACGGGTCCGGCGACCTGGCTCCCCACCCGCATCAACGGGTCCAGCGCGGTCTGCGGCTCCTGGAACACCACCCCGACCGAGCCGCCCCGCAGGGGCGCCAGCTCGCCGTCGGGCAGCCCGAGGATCTCCCGCCCGTCGAGTCGCACGCTCCCGCTCACCACCGCCTCCTCGGGCGCGAGCCCGACCGCGGCCAACGCCGTGAGCGACTTCCCCGACCCCGAGGCACCGATCAGCCCCAGCCGCTCCCCCGCGCCGAGGTGCAGCGACACCCCGTCGACCACGGGACGGTCACCGAACCGCACGGTGAGGTCGGTGATCTCCAGCAGGGTCACACGACCACCTCCCGCTGCAGCCGGGGATCGGTGACGTCCCGGAGCGCGTCGCCGACCAGGGAGAACCCGAGCACGGCCGCGGTGATCGCCAGGCCCGGCCACAACACGGCCCACGGGTGGACGGTCACGTACTGCTGCAGGTCCTGCAGCATCCGGCCCCACGACGGGGTGGGCGGCGGGGTGCCGAACCCGAGGTAGGACAGCGCGGCCTCGGCCAGCACGGCGAGGGCCAGGGTGAGGGAGAGCTGGACGAGCAGCACGGGGGCGACGTTCGGCAGCACGTGCGTGCGCACGATCCGCCAGGTGGAGGCGCCGCTCGCCCGCGCCGCCAGGACGTAGTCGGTCCCGAGCGCCGAGCTCATCTCCGCGCGCCCGACGCGGGCCACGTTCACCCCGGTGCCGATACCGATCGCCACCACCGCCGTGGCCACCGAGCCGCCGTAGACCGCGGCGAGCACCATCGCCAGCAGCAGCGTGGGGAAGGCGACGAGGACGTCGATCAGGTGCGAGACGACGTCGCCACTGCGCCGCCCGACCGCGACCGCCGCGGCCAGTCCCACCCCGACGACGCCCGCGACCACCGTCGCGGCGAGCGCCGCCACCGCCGTGATCCGGGCGCCGGCGAGGAGCTGGCTGAACAGGTCCCGCCCGCTGCCGTCCGCCCCGAGCGGGTGCCCGCCGGTCAGCGGCGGGGCCCACGCCGCAGCCGGGTCGACCAGGGTGGGGTCGAAGGGCGTCCACACGAGCGAGACCAGCGCGGAGAGCACGAGCAGACCGACCAGGGCGGCGCCGATCGCACCCCCCGGCTCGCGCAGCACCCGCCGGATCACCGAGCTGTCCACCGGGCTGTTCACCGGGCCGTTCACCGGGCCACCCGCAGCCGCGGATCGACCAGCCGGTGCCCGACGTCGACCAGGAATCCGATGACCAGGACGGCACCGGTGAGCAGCAGGACCTCGCCCTGGACCTTGACCAGGTCCCGGTTTCCCACGTCGGTCAGCAGCATCGACCCGACGCCCGGCAGCGAGAACACCCGCTCGACGACGACGGCGCCGACCAGGAGCGCGGCCGCCTGCAGCCCGAGGACGGACACCACGGGCAGGGCGGCGTTGCGCAGGCCGTGGCGCAGCAACGCGCCGGTGCGGGTCAGTCCGGTCGCCCGTGCGGTGCGCAGGAAGTCCTGGTGCAGCACGCCGAGCGTGGCGGTGCGGACGAACCGCAGCAGCACCGCGCCCTCGGCCAGCGCGAGCGTGACGCACGGCAGCACGAGGCTGCGCAGCGCCCGACCCGGCTGCGCCCAGCCTGCCGTCGGGAAGCCCTGCGCGGGCAGCCAACCCAGCAGCACCGCGAACACGATCACCAGCACGAGCCCCACCCACAGCGTGGGCAGCGCGATCCCGAGCTGGGACACGGCGGTGATGCCGAGGCCGACCCGGCTGCGGTGCCGGACCGCGGCGAGCACCCCGAGCGGGACCGCCACCAGCACGGACAGCAGGATCGAGCCCGCGACGAGCGGCGCCGTGACGGCCAGCTTCGCGCCCAGCTCGGCGGACACCGACACCCCGGACAGCGCCGACCGGCCGAAGTCCCCGGTCGCAGCGCCTCCGATCCAGTCCAGGTACTGCACCACCCAGGGCCGGTCGGTCCCGAGCTCCTGGCGCAGCAGCTCTACCTGCTCCGGCGTGGCCTGCACCCCCGCGACCACCTGCGCCATGTCCCCGGACAGCAGCCGTAGCAGGCCGAACACGAGCAGGCTCGCCACCAGCAGCGACAGCAGCAGGAGCACCGTGCGGCGCACGAGGAAGGCGATCACGTCACGACGATTCCGTGGCGGACAGGGCGGACAGGTCCAGCCGCGAGCTGGTCGAGCTGGTCGGGAAGCCCTCCACCCCGTCGCGGATCACGGTGCGGGCGCCCGGGTTGTAGAGCCAGTCGCTCGCCGCGTCCTCGGAGATCTGCCGGGCCGCCTGCTTGTACAGGTCGTCCCGTTCCCGGTCGCTCGCCGCGGTCCCCGCGCGGGCCACGAGGTCCTGCACCACCGGGCTGTCGTAGCGCCAGTAGTACTGCGGGTTGGCGTAGTTGGCGATGTCCCGGGCCTCGGCGTGGTCGACGATGCTCAGGTCGTAGTCGGCCTGCGTGAAGACCTTGTCCAGCCAGGTCGCGAACTCGACCGGCTGAACGTTCACCGTGATCCCGACCTGCGCGAGCTGCGAGGCCACGTACGTGCCGATGGTCTCCGGGTAGATGTTCGGGACCTGCAGGGACAGCGTGAGCCCGCTGCCCACGCCCGCCTCGGCCAGCAGCCGCTTGGCGGCCTCCGGGTCGTACGGGTCGATCGCGGTGAGGTCGGAGAACCACGGGTCGGTCGGCGCCACCCCACTGCCGATCACCTGGCCCGCCCCGCCGAGGATGGTGAGCAGCCCCTTCTTGTCGATGGCCTGCCGGATCGCCGAGCGCACTCGCTGGTCCGCGAGCGGACCGCGGGAGTTGTTGAACCCGAGGACGAACTTGTCCGACGTGATCCCCTCGGCGACGCGCAGCCCCTCGCGGCCCGCGAAGGTGCTCACCAGGGTCGGCAGGACCGCCGTCTCGACGTCCGTCTCACCGGTCAGCTGCGCGTTGTTGGCGGCGTTGGGGTCGGGGATGTAGTGCAGCACCACCGAGGCGACCTTGGCCTTCTCGCCCCAGTAGTTCTCGTTGCGCGCCAAGGTGATCGTGGAGCCGCGGTTCCACTGCGCGACGGTGTAGGGGCCGCTGCCGTTCGTGGTGGCGGCCAGGCTCGCCGGGTCGGTGCCGGTCTTGTACACCGCGCCGGCCCGGTTGGTGAGCGCGTAGGTGAGGTTGGCGTCCCGCTTCGACAGGGTGAGCACCACGGTGTTCGGGTCCGGGGCGGACACCCCGGCGACGGCGGCGAAGTCCTTCTTGTTCGGGTTCCTCGAGTCCGGCGCGAGGACCCGCTGGTAGGACCACACGACGTCCGCCGCGGTGAGCGGGGAGCCGTCGGCGAAGGTCAGGTTCGGCTTCAGCGGGAAGGTGTAGGTGAGCCCGTCCGCCGAGGTCTGCACCTCCCGCGCCAGCAGCGGGACGACCTCGCCCGTGGGCGAGCGGGTGAGCAGTCCCTGGTAGACGTTGTCGAGCAGCAGTTGCTCGAGGGCCGCGCCCGACACCGTCGTCAGGTCGAGGCTGGTGGGCTCCAGCACCAGTCGGACGTCGACGGTGGTGTCCGTGCTCGGCGCCGCGCTCTCGGCGGGCCCACCACCACAGGCGGCGAGCAGCAGCACGGCAGCCGCGGCGGGGACGAGTCGGGCCAGTCTCATGCGGGCGATGCTCCGATCAGGTTGTGCGCGAAGCGCAGCAGCTCCGCGTGGACGGTCGCGCGGTCGAGCTCGTGCAGCACGTTGTGCCGGTCCTCGGGGTAGGTCACGATCCGCCCGCGGGGCAGCGCGGCCGCCACCTCACGCGCGCCCGCGACCGGGGCGAGGTCGTCCGCCTCGCTATGCAGCAGCAGCACCGGCAGGTGGTCGAGCGCGCCTTCGGCGAGCAGCGGCGCGGTGCGGGCGGTGGCCGCGACCAGCGCGGACAGGGTCTCGCGGCGCAGCCCGCCCGCCCACACCAGTGGGTCCGCTCGCACCCGCGCGGCCTGGTCCGGATCGCGCACGAGTTCGCCGGGGTCCTTGCGCAGCAGCCACGGGTCGATCCCGGGCGGCAGGCTCGGACCGCCGCGCAGCGCGGATCCGGTGAGCACGAGCCCGGCCACGTCCGCGGCCGGGTCGGCGCGTCCGCGGCCCCGGATCTCGCCGACGAGCAGGGCCGCCACGACCGCGCCGAGCGAGTGCCCGACCACCATGACCGGCAGCCCGGGCCTGCTGCGCCGCGCCTCGGCGAGGACGGTCTCGGCATCCGCCACCAGGTAGTCGACCGACTCGACGAGCACCCGGACCCCCGCGCTGTGACCGTGTCCGGCCTGGTCCGGGGCCCAGGTCTCGATCCCCTCCCCGGCGGCGGTCTCGGCGAGCGAGGCGTACTGCCCGGCGTGCTCGCCGAGCCCGTGCAGCAGGAGCAGCACCGCCCGCGGGCTCTCGGCGGGCGACCAGCGGTGAACGTGCAGCTCACCCCGCCGACCCGCGAGCCGGGACTCCTGGTGCCAGACGACCGTCGTGCTCATTCTCGCCCTTCCAGAGCGTGCTCGAGATCCGCCCGCAGGTCGGCGATCCCCTCGATGCCCACCGACAGTCGGACCAGGCCGGGGGTGACCCCGCTCGCGAGCTGGGCCGCCGGGTCGAGCTGGGCATGGGTGGTCGACGCCGGGTGGATGGCCAGGCTGCGGACGTCACCGATGTTCGCCAGGTGGGTGAACAGCCGCAGCCCGTCGACGAACCGGGCGCCCGCCTCGCGGCCCCCGCGGATCTCGAACGCCACGATGGCGCCCGCGCCCGCGGGCAGGTACCGGCGACCGGCCTCGAACCAGCGGCTCGACGGCAGACCCGGATAGTGCACGGCCTCCACCGCCGGGTGCGCCTCCAGGAACTCGGCCACGGCCTGGGTGTTCTCGACGTGCCGGGCCAGTCGCAGGTCGAGGGTCTCGATCCCCTGCAGCAGCAGGAACCCGTTGAACGGCGAGGGCGCGGGACCGAGGTCGCGCAGCAGCCGGGTCCGCAGCCGCAGGGCGTAGGCGAGCGGACCGAACTGCGCGTGGAAGGACAGGCCGCCGTAGGTGGGGTCCGGTGCGGTGAGCCCCGGCCAGAGGTCGGGATGGCGGCCGAAGTCGAACCGCCCGGAGTCGACCACGATCCCCCCGATCGCGGTCCCGTGTCCGGCGAGGAACTTGGTCGTCGAGTGCACGATGACATCCGCCCCGTGCTCGATCGGGCGCAGCAGGTACGGGGTGGGCACCGTGTTGTCGACGACGAACGGGAGCCCGGCCTGGTGGGCGACCGCGGCGACCCCGGCGAGGTCCAGGACGTTGCCCAGCGGGTTTCCGATGCTCTCGCCGAACAGGGCCCGGGTCCGCGCGGTGATCGCGGACCGCCACTGGTCGAGGTCGTCGGGATCCTCGACGAAGGTCACCGAGATCCCCAGGTCGGCGAAGGTCGAGGAGAGCAGGGTATGAGTGCCGCCGTAGAGGCTCGCCGCGGCGACCACGTGGTCCCCGGCGCGGGCCAGGTTCAGCAGCGCCAGCGACGTCGCCGCCTGCCCGCTGCTCACCGCCACTGCCGCGGCGCCCCCTTCGAGGGCGGCCAGCCGCTCCTCCACCACCGCGGTCGTCGGGTTGGAGAGCCGGGTGTAGGCGTGGCTCTCCAGGTCCTCGAGCGCGAAGGCGGCCGCGGCGTGCGCGCTGTCGGTGAAGCGATAGGAGGTGGTCTGGTAGATCGGGACCGCCCGGGCGCCCGTGGCGGGGTCGGGGACCGCCCCCGCGTGCAGCTGCCTCGTGGCGAACGACGTCACGCGCGCCTCGCCAGCACGTCCGACCAGTACTTCTCGGCCACCCGCGGGTGCGAGCGCAGCCATCCGACGACCGCGTTCTCCCCGAACTGGGCGTGCAGCGGGTTGTCCGGGTCCTCGCTGACCCCGCGGACCTGCGCCGCCAGCTCGGCGGGCAGCTCCAGGGGCTCGACGACGGCGTCGAGCCGCGGGCCGAGGAAGAAGGGCACCGAGAAGCGGTCCACCCCGACCGGCGGGCTGACCACCCGGTGCCGGGTCGCGGTCAGGTAGCCCTGGGTGGCGATCTCCAGCATCTCGCCGATGTTGACCACGAACGCACCGGGGACCGGGGTGGCGTCGATCCAGCGCCCGTCCGGGCCCTCGACCTGCAGTCCGCCGACCGCGTCCTGCTGCAGCAGCGCGAGGTAGCCGTAGTCCTTGTGGACACCCACGCCCTGGTCCGAGTCCGGTTCCGGGCGCCCGGGGTACCGCACGATCTTGACGTGCAGGGAGGACTCCTCGTCGAACCACGCGTCGAAGTAGCCCTCGTCCTGCCCGAGCGCGGCGGCGAGCGCGCGCAGCACCTCGCGGCTGACCCGCAGCGCCTCCGCCTGCCAGGTCAGCACGGTCTCGCGCAGCTCCGGCAGCGCGGTGGGCCACTGGTTGGGCCCGATCAGCCGGACCCAGTCCGGGTCGCCCGGGCCCTGGGTCACCGGCTCCCGCTCGGGGCCGATGTCGATCTGCTCGCGCCAGTCCGCGGTGCCGCCGGTGTGCTCGGTACCGGTGCGGGTGTAACCGCGGAACTGCGGCGAGTGCACGTTCTCGATCTCCAGCCGCTGCTCGACGGGCAGCGCGAAGAAGCGCCGCGCCAGCGCGTCGATCCCGGCGGTGACCTCGTCCGGGACTCCGTGTCCGGTCACGTAGAAGAAGCCGACCTCCCGCGCCGCGGAGCGCAGCTCGGCGAGCACGGCGGCACGCTCGCCGGGGCCGGCGCGGAAGCGGGAGAGGTCGATCACGGGGAGGGTGTCGGTCATGGCGACCTCACGTGTCGTGTCCCGCCGGTCTGTCGACAGATCGGCAGGACGGGAACGAGTCAGACAGCCGGACGCACCCGCGGGGTCCGCAGCAGAACGGACCGCGCGGCGGCCGGGCGGTGCGCGACCTCGGCGACGACCAGCTCGCCGAGGACGGGCGGGTCGAGGTCGGTCCTCACCGACAGAGCGCGGTCCCCGTCCGGCAGTAGTCCACGTGCCGACGCCGGGACCAGACACCCCGGATCCACTGGCGCACGGCTCCCCCATCGCTTCCGGCGGAAGCACCTGCGCCCGTGGGGACGTGGTTGCTGCGGCGTCGTCGAGCCGGTTCTCTCGGCCGCTCTGGATGGACGACTTCACCCAACCTCCGCGCCGCACCCGATGTCAAGCCGATCCCGCCCACAGACCCGTTCGCTGAACGGCGCAGACGTCCGGACGGCAGGCCAGCCGGCCACGTGCCGACATCCCTCCCAGCCGCTCCGCGAGTGCGGTGAGTTCGCCAGCGGTGCCGCGCGGCGCCCCCGACCACGACGACCCGTCCCACCATCCCGTGTCCTCCGGGGCGTCGAGGTGCCATCCGCGCAGTCACGCTGTCACCCGCGGTGCGCCCGACAAGTTCTCGTGGCTCGTCGCCGTCCCGGCCCGCGAGGTACCCGTGATCCGAGAGCGATACCCGCTGCCGATCTTCGGGTGACTCCGACCGAACAGGAAGCCCGATCACCGGAACAGCTTCACCGAATCGAGGTGAGGCGCGCCGCACATACTCGACGGTTGCCCCAACTACTGCGCGTCGGTTAGCGTCGCGGCGTGACGATTCGACTGCCGCTGACATCGCGCGCACACGTCGATTTCTGTCGCGTCTCCTCCTCGGTCTGTTGATCTTTCCGAGCTGTTCCCGCAGAGCCTGACCGGCCTGCGGCGCGAGCCGCCTTCTCTGGCCGCTGCCTGCTGATACCCCCATCTCGGCCGACACTTCTCGTGACGGTCGCTCACTGCGCATGCCCACACCTCTTCAGTGTCGGTGATGTGCCGATGAATGCCGCCCACTCTCCGTGGAAAGGATTTCCATGAGCACCGAAGCGCTCGATCAGCACACGATTTCACGTCTGCGGGTTCCCGAGATCGAGAGTTTGCCCGCGAAACTGCGCGGGCAGATCGAGTCCCTGACCGCGACGCTCGGCTACACCCCGAACTGGGTCCGTGCGTTTGCTCTGGGCGGGGATCACACCGCCCGATTCAACGACTATCTGCTTGCCCTGCTCGACCCGAACCAGGGTCTGCTTCCCTACGTCGACCGCGAGATCCTCGCGACCGTCACCTCGGCGGAGAACGGCTGCAGCTACTGCCGCCTCAACCACGCGGGCAGCCTCGGGGATGCGCTCGGCGACCGCAGGCTGGGCACCCGGGTGGCGATCGACTACCGCGAGGTTCGCGAGCTCTCCCCGCGGCACCGTGTGCTCGCCGAGTTCGCGAGCAAGCTCGCGCTGCGTCCGACCGAGGTGGAGGACGCGGACATCGCCGGCCTCCGTGAGCTGGGCCTCGACGACGAGCAGATCTTCGAGGCGGTGCAGGTCGTGTCCGTGTTCGCCGCGGCGAACCGCTTCAGCATCTTCCTGCAGGTCACGCCGGACGACCAGTTCTTCGCCTGAGCCGAGCCACCCCACCCCTCGAGAGGCCGCCACATCATGACCACGCACGAGACCCTGCCCGAGACCCGCATCTCCCGTCTCAAGGTCCCCGCCCCGGAGGACCTGCCCCCGACCATCGCCGAGTTCTTCGAGCGGACCGAGGCCCTGGAGGGGTACGTCCCCAACTGGCTCAAGGCCTTCGCTCTCGGCGGGCCCGGCTTCACCCGACTCAACGCCTACCTCTTCCCCCTGCTGCTCGGCTCACCGGACAGCCCGAGCACGTTGACGCTGCGTGAGCGGGAGATCGTCGCCACCGTGGTCTCGGTGGCCAACCGGTGCAGCTACTGCCACGCGCTGCACGTGGACGGCCTGGGCAAGGTCCTCGGTGACCACCGGCTCGCCCACCGTGTCGCGTTGGACCACCGCGAGGTCACGGAGCTGACCGACCGCGAACGTCTGCTCTCCGATCTCGCGATCACGTTGACCCACACTCCGGGTGAGGTGTCCGACGCCCGGATCGAGGAGCTGCGGGCCGTCGGGCTGTCCGACGAGGACATCTACGAGGCGGTCCAGATCATCTCGATCATCAACGCCACCAATCGCATCAGCATCGCCCTCGGTGTGCTCCCGGACGCCGAGCTGTTCGCGGCGCCCACCGGCCCGGCGCAGTGAGCCCGGCATCCGCGACGGTCGATCGGGTGCAGGACGACGGCGTGGCCGAGACCGCGGTGAGTGCTGCGGTCCACCCGTCGGCCCGCGGGACGGCGGGCGAGCGCTCCGCGCGGCCTACACCGAGGACCGCACGCTCGTGCTGCCAGACGTGCCGTCGTGAGCCGATGCGCGGGCGTGCCGCAGCAGGATCTCGCCGAACGCCGCCACGGCCGGGTCCTTGTCGTCGTGGGCGTGCACCAGGGCGACCAGCACCTCGGGGTGCGGCTGGGCCAACGGGCGGCGGAGCAACCCCTGCGGGTCGGGCACCGACAGCTCCGGCAGCACGGTGACGCCGACGTGCGCAGCAATCATGGCCAGCGCGGTGCGGGTGTCGTCGGTGCGGTAGACGACGGTCGCGGTCTGCAGCTCCACCAGCCGACCGAGCAGATCGTGCATCAGGTAGCCGGGCCGGTAGGCGATCAGCCGTTCGGTCGCCAGCTCGGCGGCGGGCACCTCGGCCAGGTCGGCGAACCTGTGTCCGAGGGGGGCACAGACGACCAGCGGGCACCGCAGCAACGGGACCACGGTCAGCCCGGGCGGCGCCGGCGCGCCGGCCAGCACGGTGATCAGCCCGGCGTCGAGCCTGCCCGCGG
This sequence comes from Pseudonocardia sp. Ae717_Ps2, assembly GCF_001932475.1. NCBI lineage: Bacteria > Bacillati > Actinomycetota > Actinomycetes > Pseudonocardiales > Pseudonocardiaceae > Pseudonocardia > Pseudonocardia sp. Ae717_Ps2. The sequence goes on along the minus strand of NZ_MCIS01000001.1, from coordinate 2,285,432 downwards.
CGACCGCGTCCCCGATCTCGGACGAGCCGGTCGAGGAGACCTGCAGCTCCAGGTCGGGACGTCCGGCCAGCAGGTCGCCGATCGCGGCGGGCAGCACGGTGCCCGCCGCCGCCGTGACCACCCCGACGCGCAGCCGCCCGCGTTCGGCCTCGGAGAAGGCCGCGACGGTGTTCTGCACCTCTGCCGCGGCCCGCGCGATGTGTTCGAGCTGCGGGCGCACCGCCGCGCCCACTTCGGTGGCGGACACCCCGCGCCGCCTGCGGTGCAGCAGCTGTACACCCAGTTCCCGCTCCAGCGCGCGCACCGCCTCGCTGAGCGTGGACTGGCTCATCCCGAGATCGCGGGCGGCGTCCCGGAACGAGCCCGTGCGCAGGATCGCCAGCACGCACCTGGCCTGTTCCACCCGCATCTCACCAGCGTCGCACGGGTCCGCCCGAGCGACGTGCACCCACCCACGGAGATCACCTCATGACCACCGGTTCCGAGACGGGCCAGGGCCTGCGCTCCGCCCTCGACGACGATCTGCTCGCCCGCATCCACGCGCGGGCCCGCGACTACGACGAGGAGAACCGCTTCTTCGCCGAGGACCTCGACGAGCTGCGCACCGCCGGGCACCTGCGCGGCCCCGTCCCCCGGGAGTTCGGCGGCGGCGGACTGACCCTCCACGAGGTCAACCGCGCCCAGCGCGAGCTCGCCTACTGGGCCCCGTCGACCGGCCTGGCGACCACGATGCACCTGTACTGGGTCGGCAACGCCGCGAGCCTCCACCGGGGCGGCGACCGTTCCCAGGAATGGCTGCTGCGCGAGGTCGCGGCGGGAAAGGTGATCGCTGCCGGGCACGGCGAGCCGGGCAACGACGTCGCCATCGCCGACTCCCGCACCGTGGCGGTCCCGGTGCCGGGGGGCTATCGGATCACCGGGCGCAAGATCTTCACCTCGCTCGCGCCCGCCTGGGACTACCTGGGCGTGCACGCCCGCGACGACAGCGACCCGGACCGGCCGCGGATCGTCCACGCGTTCCTCACCCGCGACGCCGGCGTGCAGACCGAGCAGACCTGGGACACCCTCGGTGTACGGGCCACCGCCAGCCACGACACCGTGCTCACCGACGTGTTCGTCCCCGCCGAGCGCGTGATCGACGTGCACGACCTCGGAGCGGATCCGGCGCCTGCCGTCGCGGGGATCTTCACGTGGGTACTGCCGTTGCTGGGCAACGTCTACTACGGCATCGCCCGGCGCGCCGTCGACGTCGCGCTCGCGACCGCGCGGAAACGCACCGCGCTCAGCCTGGGCGACGGGCCCGTGGCCGGGAAGCCGTTCGTGCAGTACCACGCTGCCGAGGCCGAGCTGCTGCTCGAGGGCATCCTCGGCCAGCTGGACAACCTCACGACCGAACTCACCGCCGGGGTCGACCACGGCGCCCGGACCCTGACGAAACTGTTCGCCGCCAAGGAGAACGCCACCCGAGGTGCCCGCGCGGCCACCGACCTCGCGTTGGAGATCGCGGGCGCGGGCTCGATCTCGCGGGGCGGGGAGCTGGAGCGGCTGTACCGCGACGTCCGGGCCGGGTCCTTCCATCCGCCGAACCCGGACACCGTGCGCGACGTCGTCGGCCGGACCGCCCTGGGGCTGTTCCCGTGAGCGACGCGCTCGCCGGCCAGGTCGTGCTGATCTCCGGTGCGGCGCGCGGGCTCGGCGAGAGCCACGCCCGGTTCGTGGTCGCCGCGGGCGGCCGGGTCGTGCTCGGCGACATCGACGGCGACGGTGTCCGCCGGGTCGCGAAGGAGCTGGGAGAGTCGGCCGTCGCCGTCGACCTCGATGTCACCGAGCCGGACTCCTGGGCCGCCGCAGTGCGAGCCGGCGAGGCGGCGGTCGGCGGCCTGACCGGATTCGTCGCCAACGCAGGGATCTTCGGCCACGGCGACACCGCAACCGTCGACCTCGAGGTGTTCCGCCAGGTGCACCGGGTCAACGTCGACGGCGTCCTGCTCGGCATCCAAGCCGTCGTCCCGAGCCTGGTGCGGGCGGGAGGAGGCAGCATCGTGACGATCTCCTCGATCGCCGGGCTGATCGGCATCGAGCACCACCCGTCCTATGTGAGCAGCAAGTTCGCCGTACGCGGACTCACGAAGTCCGCCGCGCTGGATCTGGGCAGGCACCACATCCGGGTGAACTCGGTGCACCCCGGCCGGATCGTGACCCCGTTCATCGACGGTCTGGACTCGGCGGTGCTGCCGAACCAGGTGATCCGCGAGCCGGGGCGGCCCGCGGACGTCAGCGAGCTGGTGGTCTTCCTGCTCTCACCGGCGTCCCGGTTCTCCACCGGCTCGGAGTTCGTCGTCGACGGCGGTCGGCAGCTCGGGGAGTTCCGGCCATGAGCGGGTTCTTCGATGAACTCGTCGCGGCGGCCGTCGCCCGGGAGGCTGCGGACGACGCCCGGTTCGTGTTGCCCCGCAGACCCGATCCGTTCGTGCTCGCCGCTGCGGTCGCGGTGCGCACCACCAGGATCCGGCTCGTCGTCGTGGTCGACACCGCCGAGGTGCACCCGTATGTGATCGCACGCAGACTCGCGGCGCTGGACAAGATCAGCGCGGGCCGGGCGGAGTGGCTCCCGCGCGACGACGACCCGGACCGCCGGACCGAGTCCGTCGGCCTGGTCGAGGCGTTGCTCGGGTCCTGGAAGCCCGGCGCGGTCCGCAACGACAAGCAGGCGGGCATCCACGTCGACGTGAGCAGGATCGAGCCGGTGCACCACGACGGTCTCCACTGGTCGGTGCACTCCCCGCTCGATGTGCCTGCCGGGCCGCAGGGCGTCGTGCCGCGGGCGGTGTCGGTATGAGCCGTGCGCTGCACCTGTTCGCCGAGTTCCACCACAGCGGCGACCACGAGGCCGCGTGGCGGCTGCCGACCGCGCGGCCGGACCGCACCGACGACGCCGGCTACTACGTCGACCGCGCCCGGCTCGCCGCCCGCGGCGGATTCGACGCCGTGTTCTTCGCGGACTTCGTGGGCTTCGATCCCGCGGTGCGCGACCACGTGCGGTGGCCGTTCGAGCCGACGACGCTGCTGGGGGCGGTCGGCGCAGCCGTGCCGGACATCGGGCTGGTGGCCACCGGTTCCACGGTGTTCGGCACCGCCGAGGGGCTGGTGGACACCTTCGCCGCGCTGCAGGACGTCAGCGGCGGCCGAGCGGGCTGGAACATCGTGACCGCCGGGGCGCCGTCGGCAGCCGCCGCGTTCGGGCTGGCCGACGTGCCCGCCCACGGTAGCCGCTACGACCTCGCCGACGGCGTCGTCGCCCGCTTCCACGAGCTGTGGCATGCGGGCGGACACGGCCCGCGGCCGTTGTTCGTCCAGGCCGGGGCGTCCGACCGGGGGCGGGACTTCGCCGCCCGACACGCCGACGTCGTCTTCGCCGCCACCCCGACGGTCGAGGACGGGCGGGCGTTCCGCCGCGACCTGCACCGGCGGGCCGCGGTCCTCGGCACCCGCCCGCCACTGCTCCTGCCCGGTTTCCTGGTCACCCTGGGCTCCACCGAGTCGGAGGCCCGTGCGTTGCGGGACCGCCTGGACGACCTCCTCACCGACGACAACGTGGCAGGCCTGCTGCGCGGCTTCGGGATCGAGGTCCCGCCCGGCGGGCTCGACTGCCCGCTGCCCGAGCGGTTCGCCGCCGCGAACTTCGACGGGATCCGCAGCCGCGCCCCGGTGCTGGCCGGGATAGCTGCCCGGCTGGGCCCTGCCACGACGCTGCGGACACTGGTACGGCAGGTCGCGGGCAGCCGCGGCCACCTCTCGCACGTCGGGACGGCCGAGCAGGTCGCCACGATCATGGAGGAATGGCTGGCGACGGGGGCCGCCGACGGGTTCGTCGTCAAGTTCTCGCACAACCCCGGAGGCGCCGAGGACTTCGTCGACGGTGTGGTCCCGATCCTCCGCCGGCGCAGGCTTCTGCCCACCGGCCCGCACTCCCCACGTCTGTGGCGCGTTCCCCCGCCCACGTCCACCTGACACCAAACACCAGGAGACTCCGTGTCCCATCCCGCGAACGTCGACCCGCACCCGGAGTTCGGTGAGACCGCCACCGCGCACGACACCCCCGTCCTCGACTCCCATCTGCACCACGTCGAGTCAGGGAGCGGCGACCCCGTGGTGTTCATCCACGGCAACCCCACCAGCTCGTTCCTCTGGCGGCACGTGTTCCGCAGGCTCGAAGGCCACGGGAGGCTTCTCGCCGTCGACCTGCTCGGATTCGGCGACTCCGGCAAGCCCGCGCTCGAGTACTCCCTGACCGACCAGCAGCATCACCTGGACGCGTGGTTCGACGCCCTCGACCTGCGAAACGTCACCCTGGTGCTGCAGGACTACGGCGCGGCCCACGGGCTGCACTGGGCCGCCCGCCACCCGGACCGGGTCGCCGCCGTGCTCCTCGCCGAGCCGGTGCTGCGCCCGATCGAGTCGAGCCACCTGCCCGACCAGTTCCTGGACGTCCGAGCCCTCATCCGCACGCGGGGAGCGGGCGAGGAGTTCGTACTGGAGCGGAACGCGTTCCTCACCGAGCTGTTCCCCGGCTTCTTCCTGAACCCGCTGTCGGCCGAGACGATCGCGGAGTATCAGCGCCCCTTCCCGACCCCGGAGTCGCGGCGGCCCGTGCTGCAGGGGCCGCGCAACCTCCCCGTCGACGGCGATCCGGCCTCCACCGTGGAGTTCCTCGACTCCTTCGTCGACTGGCTGCGGACCAGCGACGTGCCCAAGACCCTGCTGCAGTTCGAACCGGGCTTCCTCCTCAGCCCCACGATCGTGGCGTGGGCCCGTGAGACGATCCGGAACCTGGAGAGCACCCACGCCGGCCGGGGCATCCACTACGTGCAGGAGGAGCAACCGGCGGCCATCGCGGAGGCAGTCGTCGCGCTGCGCCACCGTGCGGTGCGAGTGGGCCCGCCGGTCCGGGGGTGATGGGCCGGTGACCGGTGGCGGTGGGTACGGATCCCGCGAGCAGTGGTCCCCGGGAGCCCGACCCGACTACCGTTCCCGGAGTGGGGTCACGGGAGGGACCGACCGGGGGGAACGCACGGGACCGGGTCTACGCCGAGCTGCGAGACCGGCTGCTGCACGGGCGTTACGGCGCGGACGAGGCCCTGGTCCCCGGCACGCTCAGCTCGGAGTTCGGGGTGTCCCGCACACCGGTGCGGGAGGCACTCGGGTTGCTCGCCCAGGACGGACTGCTGGTCGCGACGCACCACGGCTTCCTCCCGCGCCGCCGCGACCCCGAGGAGTTGCTGGAGATCTTCGAGACCCGGGCGCTGCTCGACGCGGGAGCAGCAGAGGCCGCCGCGGCGCGGGCCACGCCGCTCGACCTCGCACGGATCGAGGAGGCCTCGGCACGTGCGCGGGACGCCGCGGAGGTGGCCGTCGTGCGCCGGCACCTCAACGCGTGGCACGAGGCGGTGCGGGCCGCCGCGCACAACACCACCCTCGCCGCCCTCATCGGGCGGCTGGAGGCCCAGATCAAGATGCACGCTCCGTGGCGGACCGACCCCGCCGCCGGGTCCTTCGCCGACGCGCTCGCCCAGCACGACGCGATCACCGCCGCGATCCGTTCCGGTGACGCGCCGACCGCGCGGGCCCGGATGCTGGCCCATCTGGCGCAGGACCGTGACGCGCGGATCCGACAGCTGGTGGCACGACCCCGGGACTGACCGGGAACGCTCTCAGCCGGACGGCGACGCCTCCAGGGGCAGTCCGGCGGATCGCCACTCGGTGAGCGACCCGTCGTACAGGGCGACGTCGTCACGTCCCCGTCCGGCGAGCGCGAGTGCCAGGCCTGCTGCGTTGATGCCGCCGCCGCAGTAGAGCACGAGCGGGCCGGGCGCATCCCGCAACGACGCCGCGACGGCGTCGGCCCGCTCCGGACGCAGCAGCCCCCCCCTCGTCCAGCAGGTCGTTGTAGGCGGCATGCCGCGAGCCGGGGATGTGACCGGCCGCGAAGTCGGGCGTCCGCAGCGCGCACACCAAGGTGCCGGGGCGGCCGCCGTCGAGCATCGCGCGGACGCCGTCGAGGTCGACCCAGCGCCCCGGGGCGGCGACGGGCGTCCAGGTTCCCCGGGCCGACGGTCGGGGCGCCCCGGTCTCGAGTTCACCGCCGGCCGCGACCCAGGCGGCGCGGCCGCCGTCGAGGACCCGGACGTCGGTGTGTCCGGCGGCGCGCAGCAACCACCAGATCCGCGCGGCCCACGCCCCGCTCAGCGAGTCGTAGACGACGATCCGCGAGTCCCGGTCGATCCCGAGGTCGCGGGCGGCCCTGCCGAGCTCGCTCGTGGACGGCCGGGTGAGCGGAAGCGCGGCACCCCGTGCGGAGAACACCTCCACGATGTCGGCGAACGACGCACCGGGCAGATGACCCGCCTCGAACACCGCGCGCCCGGACCGGTAGACGACCGCGCCCCCGGGACCGGTGTCCCGGGCGACGGTCGCGTCGAGGACGAGTGCCTCGGCCCGTTCCTCGACGAGCTCCTCCGCGGTGACGAGCTCGCTCACGCCGGCCCCCGTTCCGGTCGGTGCAGGCCCAGGTTGTCGCGCAGCGTGCCCCCGGTGTACGCGGACGGGACCAGCCCGCGCCGGCGCAGCTCGGGCACGACGGCGTCGGCGAACTCGGTGAACGCTCCCGGGACGTGGGTGGCCTGGACCATGAACCCGTCCGCCGCACCGGCCTCGAGCCACTGCTCCATCGTGTCCGCGATCGTCGCCGCGGAACCGACCATGTCGCCCTCGGTCCGTGCGCCGTACCACCGGCCGATCTCGCGGATCGAGAGTCCCTCGCGCTCGGCGAACTCGACGACCTCCCGGTAGTGCCCCTCCACGCCGACCTCCGACAGCGGGGGCAGCGGACCGTCGAGGTCGTACCGGGTGAGGTCGACGTTCACGTGGTAGGCGAGCCGCGACAGTCCGGCCTCGGGATGCACGAGGTCGGCGAACGCCTCGTGCGCGGCCCGCGCGTCGGAGTCGGTCCGGCCCACCACGGTGGTCGCGGCGGGCAGGATGCGGACCTGGTCCGGGTCCCGGTGCTGTGCGGCGACCCGCTTCTTCAGGTCGCCGTAGAACGCGACGGCCGACTCCAGCGACTCGTGGCTGCAGAACACGACGTCGGCCCACCGGGCGGCGAAGTCCCGGCCGGCCGGCGAGGCTCCTGCCTGGACGATCAACGGTCGACCCTGCGGGCTGCGCGGGACCCCGAGCGGACCCTGCACCCGGAACCGTTCGCCCTCGTGGTCGAGGGCACGGACCTCCTCCGGCCTGCCGTAGATGCCGGTCTCGCGGTCGGCCAGGACCGCGTCGTCGGACCAGCCGTCCCACAGCTTGGTGACGACCTGCAGGAACTCCTCGGCACGGGCATACCGCTCGGCACGGCCGGGCAGTGCCTCGGCGCCGTGGTTGCGCGCCTCGGCGTCCTGGAAGCTGGTGACGACGTTCCAGGCCGCGCGACCGCCGGTGAGGTGGTCCAGCGTCGCGAACTCGCGGGCCACCGGATAGGGCTGGGCCCACCCGGTGGACCCGGTGGCCGCGAGCCCGAGGTGCTCGGTCACCGCCCCCATCATCGCCAGGACCGGGATCGGCGAGAGCCGGGGTGTCCCAGTGCCGTAGCGCACCGCCGGGTCGAACGACCCGCCCAGGCTGCGCGGGACGGCGAGCGAGTCGGGGACGAAGGCCAGGTCGAACCGGGCGTCCTCGAGCAGCCGGGCGACGCGCAGGTAGTGCTCCGGCCGCAGGAACGACGAGGTGCTGTCCGGGTGGCGCCATCCGGCGGTGCCCTGCGGGCCGGCGTTGAGGAAGGCCGCGAGGTGCATCAGTCCGCCAGCAGGGACAGCTCGTCGAGGAAGGCGACGGCGAACGAGCCGGTCCCCCGCGCCGGCCGGGCCCGCCGGGCGGCCTCCGCGTACACCGCGTGCGCGACGGCGACCGCGGTCAACCGGTCGTCGACCGCGGCCAGCGCGGCCGCCGTCAGCGCGCCCAGCGCGCAGCCGGCGCCGGTGACCTGGGTCAGCCGCGGATCGCCGCCGGTGACGGCGACGGTCGCGTCGCCGTCGGTGACGTAGTCGGTCGGCCCGGAGACGGCGACGACGGCGCCGGTCCGCGACGCGAGCTCCGCGATCACCGGTATCGCCTCGGTCGAGTCGGCGGTGGTGTCCACACCGCGGCCGCCGGCGCCGCCGTTCAGCGCGATGAGCTCCGAGGCGTTGCCCCGGATCGCGGTCGGCCGGTGGGCGAGCAGCGAGCGCACGATCTCGTCGTACTCGCCCGCCCCGGCGCCGAACGCGACCGGGTCGAGGACCCACGGGGTGCCCGCGGCATCGGCGGAGCGGGCCGCGTCGAGCAGGGTGTCCGGGCCGCTGCTCATCAGCGACGCGGTGTTGATCCAGACGGCGGACGCCCCGGCGCCGAAGGCGACCGGGGCCCCGGGCAGCGCACCGATGGCCGGGCTCGCCCCGACCGCCAGCAGTACGTTCGCGCTCAGGTTCGCCGCGACGTAGTTGGTCAGGCCGTAGCAGAACGGTGCCGTCGCACCGATCGCCCGGACGCCGTCGGGGACGACCGGATCGGCCCAGGTCAGCTCGTGCACCGCGATACCTCCACCACAGGGACGACGATCTGCATACAGATCGGCGACGCCCAGTCTGCCGTCGCGTAGCGGGCGTGTCCCACGCCTGTGCTGTGTCCCACCGTCCTGCTCGGCTCGCTCTCGCCCCGGGCGACCTGCACCGGGAGCCGTACGTCCCGGTGTGCGCTGCATGCAGCAGCAGCGCACGGGCCGGGACGATGCAGGCTGCGTCGTGGAAGCATGTGCCGTGACTCACCTCGCGGGGCACACCCGGCGGAGGTGATGCTGAAGGGGTGGCCATGAGCGAGGTTCGGATGCCCGGTCCGGGAGCCTCGCTGTTCGCGCGGCGCGTCCGCCCCGGTGCGGTGGGCTGAGCGGTGGACACCCGCGACGCGATCCGGGCCCGCCCCGGCGAGTGGTCACAGCTCACGCACACCTATGCCCGGGACGTCCCGGCGCTGTCGGTGCCGTGGCCCGCGGTGCGGTTCCCCGACCCCCGGGTGCTCGTCCGCAACGACGATCTCGGGGTCGGCCCGGTCGAGCTGCCCACGCTGGTGGGCGACGGGGTGGACACCCGCGCGCTGGCCTACGCCGGCCACCAGTGGGGCGTCTACAAACCCCGGCTGGGCGACGGGCGTGCCCTCCTGGCCGGCGAGCTGCCCGACGGCCGCGACCTGCACCTCAAGGGCATCGGCCCCCCCTTCTCCCGCGGGCTCGACGGCCGGGCCGCTGTCGGTCCGATGCTGCGCGAGTACCTGTTCGGCGAGGCGATGCACGCACTCGGCATCCCGACGACGCGCGCGCTCGCCGTCGTCGCGACCGGGGAGCGGATCGAGCGGGACGGACGCGAGCTGCCGGGCGCGGTGCTCACCCGCGTCGCCGCCAGCCACCTGCGGGTCGGGACGTTCCAGTACGCGGCCGTCAGCGAGCCCGGGTCGCTGCGCGCCCTCGCCGACCACGCGATCGCCCGCCACTTCCCGGACGCCGCCCGGGCCGTGCGGCCCTACCGGGAGCTGTTCGGCCGGGTCGTCGACGCCCAGGCCGCGCTGGTGGCCCGCTGGATGCTCGTCGGATTCGTGCACGGCGTGATGAGCACCGACAACACCACGATCTCCGGCGAGACGATCGACTACGGGCCGTGTGCGTTCATGGACGCCGTCGACCCCGCCACCGTGTTCAGCTCGCTCGACACGACGGGCCGCTACGCCTATGCGGCGCAGCCGGAGATCCTGCGGTGGAACCTCGCGCGCCTCGCCGAGAGCCTGCGCCCGCTCGACGACGTCGAGGACCTCGTGGACGAGTTCCCGCGCACCTACGAGCGGTACTGGGCACGGGGCATGGCGGCGAAGCTGGGGCTGTCCACGCCGGACGCCGCGCTCGCGACCGACCTGATGGCGCTGCTGCACGCCCAGCACGTCGACTTCACGACGTTCTTCCGCGCGCTCGCGGCGGGCACCGCCCGGGACCTGTTCCTGGACCGGGCGGCGTTCGACGCCTGGGCGGTCCGCCGCGCGCCGCTGGTCACCGCGGGCCGGGCGGCGATGGACCGGGTCAACCCGCTCTACGTCCCGCGCAACCACGTCACCGACGCCGCGCTCGCGGCCGCCGAGCACGGCGATCTCGACCCCTTCCACCGGCTGCTCGCCGCGGTCCGCGAGCCCTACGTCGAGCGGCCCGGCCTGGCGGACCTCACCCGCCCCGGAACCGGTCCGCACGTGACCTACTGCGGCACCTGAGTCACCGTGCCGACGAAGCGGTCGTCGGCGGGCGGCTCGCCGTCGACCACCAGGAACCGCAGGTGCGCGGGCAGCCGGTCGAGCAGGGCGAGCAACGACGGCAGCCGCGCGGCCTCGACCAGGGCGAGGTCGACCGCGTCGGAGGCGTGCAGCAGGTCCTCCGGGTCGACCACGACCTGCGCGACGACCGGCCTGCCGTGGAAGGACGACGCCACCGCGCCCGGACCCGCGACCCGGTAGGCGCCGACGTGGTCGATCGGGGCGATGCCCTCCCCCGTCGCGTAGACGCCACGCTCGCGGTCCACGACCAGCGCCGAGTTCGGGTACGAGTCCCACAGCGCGCGCAGGATGCCGGCCACCTCGCCGGTGGTGGCGGCACCGGCGGGTGTCGGGTCGGCGAACGGGCCCGGGTCCCACGCCCCGGCGCCCGCCCGGCCCGCGGCGGTGAGCCGGTCGTGGCTCGCGAGCACGATCCCGGTCCGGCCGCGCAGCCAGTGCTCCAGGCTCGCCACCGTCCGCGCGAGGTTCCACGGGTGCTCGCGCTCCACGGCGACCACCGGCAGGAACGTCGAGTCCGGCCGCCGCAGGCCGAGGACCGCGGCGACCGTGGTCGGGTCCAGGGCGGTCACCGGCTCCGGTCCGAGCACTCGGTCCAGGCCCAGCAGGTAGGTACCGGTGGGCAGCCGGTCGGGGTCCGCGACCGCGTCCCGCACCGCCTCCCCGTTCAGGGCGACCGCGCTCCACCGGCCGTGCGCCGACCCGGCCGCGGACACGGTCGCGGACAGGGACGCCGCCACCCCGTCCGGGGCCGGCGCCGACGGGTCCTCCGCCCGCGGGTCGGCGCGCCGGGCCACCACGGTGGCCCGCGCCGCCGCCCGGCGCGCCGGGTCGACGTCGAACCGCAGGTCGCCGGGGTCGCGGAACGGCGGCAGCCCCAGGTGCCCGGCGAAGGTGTCCGAGGTGTACTCGCGCTTGTAGAGCCCCTTGCGCTGCAGCGCGGGGACGAGCTCGTCGACCAGCACCTGCAGGGTCTCGAGGGTGAGGTCGGGGGCGAGGACGAACCCGTCCGCGGCGCCCGCCTCGTACCAGTCCTCCAGCCGGTCGGCGAGCTGCTCCGGCGTCCCGACGAACGTCGAGTGCCCCGCACCCACGAACCGGCTGCGGACCAGCAGCTGGGCCAGCGGCAGCCCGGCGTGCTCACGCAGGAACCCGTGCACCGAGGCCCGGAACCCGAGGCTGACCGTCTCGCTCGCGGGCAGCTCCGCCAGCCGCTGCGCGGACAGCAGCTCGACCGGCAGCGGCTCCTGCGGGTCCAACGTCGACACGTCGAACGCGATCAGCGAGCTCAGCCACGCCACCTGCTCGCCGGTCTGCCGCTCGGACTGGCTGTAGACGTCCGCGACCTTGGCCTCCGCCTCGGCCTGGGTGCTCCCCAGCACCAGCCGCAGCCCCGAGAGGTAGTTCAGGTGGTCGGCAGGGCGCCCGAAGCCGACCGCGTCCCCGCGGAACGCCGCCCGGTGCTCGACGGCCCCGGCACGGGTCAGGTCCGCGGCGAACACCCCGTTGGCGAAACGGCCCGCCAGCGACCGCCCGGCGTCGGAGGTGCTGGCCCGCACGATCGGCGGCCGCCCCTGCCGGGACGGGGGCACGGCGAGCCTCCCGCGCACGGTGAACTGGTCGCTCACGTGGTCCACGGTCACGCCCGACCACAGGTCCGTGACGATCCCGACGAACTCCTCGGCCCGGGCGTAGCGGGTGTCCCGCGGCGGGTGGGCGGGCAGCCCGAAGTTGGCCGCGGCGGCGCCGGAGTGCGAGGTCACGACGTTCCAGGCCAGCCTGCCGCCGCTGAGCACGTCGAGCGAGAGCAGACGCTCGGCCAGCCGGAACGGGTCGTTGTAGGTGGTGGAGGCGGTCAGCAGGAAGCCGACGTGCTCGGTGGCCTCGATCGCGGCCGTCCACGCGGTGAAGCGGTCCAGCCCGTCCGCGACGGCGGTGGTCGGGTCGGTGATCTGGGAGCCGTCGCCGGTGAACACGGCGTCGAGCAGGCCGGCCTCGGCGAGCTGGGCGAACTCCGCCCAGTAGGCCGGGTCGTACAGCGAGAACCGCCGCAGCCTCGGCGACAGCCAGGCGTCGGGGAGGTTGCCGTAGGTCCGCAGGTTGTAGGCCAGGAAGATCCCGTCGCGGTCCGTCACGTGTTCCACGCCTTCGCGAGCAGCTCGTAGCTGCGGACCCGGTCGGTGTACTCGGTGGTGATCGTCGTGACGACGAGCTCGTCCGCGCCGGTGGCCCGGGCGAGGGTCTCCAGGCGCTCGGTCACCGTCGCCGGCGACCCGACGAACTGGGTGTCCACCCGGTCCCGCACCACGGCCCGTTCCTCCTCGGTCCACACCCTGGCCCGCGCCTCCTGCGGGGTCACGTAGGGGTGGGCGCCGCGCCCGCTGCGGATGTCGAGGACCCACTGGCCGTAGGGCGAGGCCAGCTCGCGGGCCCGGTCGTCGTCGTCCGCCACGACGACGTCCGCCGAGACCAGCACGTGCGGCTCGGCGATGCGGCCGGGCCGGAACGCCGCCCGGTAGGCCGCCACCGCATCGAGCGTCGCGCTCGGTGAGGTGTGGTAGTTCGCGGCGAACGGCAGCCCCAGCTCCCCCGCAACCTGTGCACTCGCCCCCGCGCTCGCGCCCAGGACCAGTACCTGCACGTCGGCCCCCGCCGCGGGGGTGACCTGCAACGGGCGGCCGTCCGCGCGGGTCGCGGTACCGGCGAAGTAGGACAGGATCTCCCGCACCTGGGCTCCGTAGTCCGGCGCGGGGTCGTCGGCGCTGAAGCCGAGGAGCTCACCGAAGGTCCCGAACAACGACAGGTCACCGACGAACCGGGCGGGCGGCGGGACCAGCAGCCCGTCGACGACCCGTGCGGGCGGGGCGGGCGGCGGCGTGTCACCGGGGGCCGCCCGGCCCTGGCGGATCAGCGTCAGCAGCTTGTGCAGGTCGAACCGGCCCAGCCCGACGTCGATCCGGCCGGGATGCACCGCGCCGACGGTCCCGAACTGCTCGGCGACCGACAGCGGCGGGGTGTTCGGCAGCTGGACCGCCCCGGACCCGACCCGGATCCGCTCGGTGGCCGCGGCGATCAGCGCCACCAGCACCGGCGTCGACGAGGAGGCGACACCGGGATTGAGGTGGTGCTCGGCCACCCAGTAGCGGCGGTACCCGGCCCGTTCGGTCACCTGGGCCAGGTCGATCGAATGGCGCAGCCCGTCACCGGCGCCCCCGCCGGCGGGCACCGGTGAGAGGTCGAGGACGGACAGCGGTGGGCGCGGGGACATGCGGACCTCCGGGAGGGCACCGGTGAGCGGGTCGGGAGCGAGGACGTACCCACCCCGGACAGCACGCCCCGGCCACCCGGAGCAGGTCGATGTGTCTCCTGCGGGACCCCACGAACCCGACCTTCACCGTTCCCCCATCGCTCCCGGCGTGCGCACCCGTGCCACGGACGGCCGGGCGCGGCGGCGTCGTCGAGCCGGGTCCCGGCCGGGTGTGGAGGGCCCGCAGGTCCGTGGGACGACTCTACGTACCGGGGTCCGGCCCACGTCAATCCTCGACCCGGCCGGCTCCGCCCGCATCCCCCGCAACGCCAGACCGACGAGCCCGGTCGCCTCCGCCCGCGGATCGGGCCGGTGCTCGCTGGCCAGCACGACACCCTGACGACCCGCGCCCTCCGCGGTTGCGGTACCGCCGGCTCCGTTGCCCGGAAGGGTCAGGCTGCGGGCTCCGCGGTCGTCCGGGCGGCGGACACCGGACGCGCCAGGAGCGCGTGGAGCGCCGTCAGTGCGCCCGCGACCACGAGCAGGACGAGCGCGGACGTGCCTGCCGGGATCAGGTCACCGCGCAGCAGGTGGAAGCCGACCGCGCCCAGGAGCAGGAGCAGGAGGCCGGTGGACGCGGCGAGTCCGATCGCACGCACGCGGAGCCCCACCAGCAGGCCGAGCGCGCCCGCGACCTCGAGCAGTCCGATGACCACCACCAGCGCCGCCGGCAGACCCAGCTGGTCCACGAACGTCGCCGTCGAGACGATCTTGCCGCCGCCGATGGCGAGGAAGGCGATCGCGCCGAGTACCGACAGGACACCGAGTGCGACGCGCATGGAGGACTCCCTTCGTCCGGGACGTGTCGTCCCGAGGTCGGACCGCAGGTGACGCAGACGGTCGAGCCCATGCTCCGATCCGCGGCCCATCCACCGCCCATCGCCGGGTCATCGCTCGTCCACTCGGCCCATCGACACGGCCGACACGGCCATCGACACGGCCGACACGGCCATGGGAGCCACCACCCGGCACCGGGATCGGCTCGGGAGCAGGTCAGTCGAGCAGTCTCCTGACCATCTCGAACAGGAACGGTGTGTCGCTGTCGAGGTAGAAGTGCCCACCGGGGCGGGTGAACAGCCGGAAGGGCCCCGTCGTGAGAGCGCCCCACCCGTGCGCGTCGGCGGCCGTCGCGCGGGGGTCGGCGTCCCCGACGACCGCTGTGACCGGGATGTCCAGCGGCGGGCCCGGCCGGAACCGGTGGCGGTCCAGGAGCCGGTAGTCACCGCGGATGACCGGAAGGAAGGCCGCGCGCACGTCCGGATCGTCGAGCAACGCCGTTCCGCGGCCGCCGAGCCGCCGGACGTCCGCGAGCACGGCCTCGTCGTCGGCCGGCAACCGCTCGGTGCAGGCCGACCGCGGTGACCGTCGTCCGGACACCACCAGGGCGGCGGACGGTGCACCGCGGGCCTGCAGCACCCGGCTCACCTCGTGGGCGACCACGGCGCCCATGCTGTGCCCGAACAGGACGGTGCGCCGCGACGCGGCGAGCGGCGCGACGACATCGGCCACCGCGGTGGCGAGGGTCATGAGGTCGTCGGGGGCGGCCTCGGGCCGGCGGTCGAAACGCCCCGGATAGTGGACGGGGAGGGCCGCCACGTCCGGCGCCAGCTCGACCGACCAGCGGTGGAAGTAGGCGGCGGTACCGCCCGCGTGCGGGAAGCACAGGAGCAACGGCGCCGCGGGGTCGACGTCACGCACGGGGACCAGCCAGGGGCGAGCCGCCGCCAACGCGGGCCCGGGAGCCGGGCTCACGGCACGGCCTCGGCCCGGAGGGACCTGGCCAGCGACAGCGCCCCGTGGAGGGACGACGTCCCTCCGAGCGCGGCCGCACGGACCTCCGGGACGGGATGCCCCACCCGCGCGTGTCCCGCCACCTCGTCCGCGACGACGGCTGCCAGGTCCGTGACACCGGCGGCGAACCCTCCGCCGATCACGGCGAGATCGACCCGCAACAGCTCCCCCACCCCGATGACCGCGGCGGCCAACGCCCGACCCGCCGCCCGGACCGCCCCGTCCGCCCACGGGGCACCGGCGCGCCATCCGTCGAGCAGCTGCTCAGGGCCGGTCTCCTGTCCGAACGCGGCGCCCGCGGCCCGCAGCACCGCGGGCCCGGATGCGATCCCCTGCAGGCATCCGCGTCTGCCGCAGTCGCACCGTGGGCCGTCGAGCGCGACGATCATGTGCCCCACCTCGCAGGATCCGCGTCCCGACCGAGGGAGCAGCCGGCCGTCGGAGACGATCCCGCCACCCACACCGGTCCCCACCCCGAGGTAGACCACATCCGACCGGCCGGCGTGCTCGGCCTCGGCCAGCGCCGCGAGATCTCCGTCGTCCGCGGTCGCGGTGGGGGTCGCGGGGAACAGATCCGCGACGAACCCGGCCCAGTCCAGGCCCACCCAGCTCGGGCGGTTCGGCCAGCTCGTCACGGTCCCCGACACGGCGACGGTCGCGGGGAGGGACACGCCGACGGCGCGGGATCCGCTCCCCATCGTGGCCACCGCTGCGCGCAGGAGGGCGAGATCGTCGGACCTGCTCGCCCCCTCTGACCACCGCACGACCGTCTCGTGCGGTGGGGTTCCGGCTCCCTCGCGACGCAGGGCCACCTTCGTCCCGCCGATGTCGATCGCCAGGATGCTCACCGGTCGCACCGCACGGGTGTGTCGGGCATCGTCCGTCCTCACCTGCTCGGGGTCGCCGTCGCAGGTCAGCATCGGCGGCGACGCCCATCGCGGGCTCATCCCATGGTCACCGGCCGGGCACGTTCGGTGATCCGGGCCACAGCGACGTCGTCGGGCCCGCGCCGACCAGGACGGTCACATCGCTGTTCCCCAGGCGACCCGAATGTTCCCTCTACTGCCGGTCGCGCTGCCCACCGATGCTGCGAGACGCACACCCGTCTCGACGAAGGGACCCCCGTGTCCACCGCTCCGTCCCGCACCGTCCCCCGGCCGGGGCTCACCCTGGCCTTGCTCGCGTTCGCCCAGTTCATGACCGCGATCGACTTCGACATCGTCTTCGTGGCGCTGCCGGAGATCGGCCGCGACCTCGGCTTCTCCGAACAGTCACTGCAGACCGTCGTCAGCGCCTACACCGTCGTCCTCGGCGGCTTCCTCCTGCTCGGCGGGCGGGCCGCGGACCGGCTGGGAGCGCGGCGCATGTTCGTCGCCGGGCTCGTGGTCTTCGGACTGTCCTCGCTGGTCGCGGGCCTCGCGAGCGGCCCGACCGTGCTCGTGCTCGCCCGCGCGGTACAGGGGCTCGGTGCGGCGCTGCTGACCCCGTCCACCCTCAAGCTCGTCACCGCGCACTTCGCGGAGGGCCCCGCACGCAACAAGGCCCTCGCGGTCTGGGGAGCCGCGGGCGCGACCGGCGCCGCGGTCGGCGCCCTCGGCGGCGGGGTGCTCACCAGCCTGCTCGGCTGGGAATGGGTCTTCTTCGTCAACGTGCCCCTGATGGCCATCGCGCTCGCCGCGACGCCGACCCTGCTCAGCCGCGACCACACGACGAGTTCCGGCGGGTTCGACCTGCCCGGCGCCGTCCTCGCCACCGCGGGGTTCACCCTCGTCGTGCTCGGCCTGGTCTCGGGCCCGGAGATCGGCTGGCTCACCCCGCGCGGCGTCGGCGCGCTCGTACTCGGTCTCGTGCTGGTGGGCCTGTTCGTGCTCGTGGAGTCCCGCACCCGCGACCCGCTCGTGCCCCTGCGCCTGTTCCGCAACCGCAACGTCGTCGCCGCCACCGCGGTGATCTTCGTGTTCATGGGAACCGTCGGCACCCAGTACTACCTGTTCACCACCTACCTCCAGACGGTCCTGGGCTACTCCCCGCTGACCGCGGGCTTCGCCTTCCTGCCACTCAGCATCTGCAGCCTGCTCGCATCGATGACACTGGTCCCCCTGCTGCTGGGCAGGCTCGGCATCCGCAGCACCCTCGTCATCGGCATGACCGGCGTGACCGCCTCACTGGTGGTGCTCGCCCTCGGCATGTCGGTCGGCGGCTCCTACTGGGCCGCCCTGCCCGGCGTGCTGCTCTGGGGCACCTCCGCCGGGCTCGCGTTCCCACCGCTGTTCGTCTCCGTCTCCACCGGCGTCGCACCCGAACAGCAGGGCGTCGCCTCCGCCCTGGCCTCGACCTCGCAGTACCTGGGCTCCGCGGTCGGCCTGGCCGCCCTGGTCGCCGTGGCGAGCGCCGGACTGGAACCCGACGCGACCCCGGACGCCGTCGTCGCGGGACTGCGGCTCGCCGGATGGGTGGCCGCAGCGGTCACCCTCGTGGGAGTGGGCCTGGCCGCGGCCATCCTGCGCCCCTCGCGCACCGCCCCCCAGCAGCAGGCGACGAGCGCGTGAGCGGGGCCGTTCAGCCGAACTCGTGCGCGGCGACCGCGGCGACCTCGACCGCCTGCGGGCGGTTGAGCCGCGGGTCGCAGGCGGTGCGATAGCGGTCGGCGAGGTCACCGGGTGCGACGGCACCGCCGACGCACTCGGTGACGTCGTCACCGGTGAGCTCGAGGTGCAGCCCGCCGGGGTGGGTGCGCGCTGCCCGGTGCGCCGCGGCGTAGGCGCGCACCTCGGCCAGCACGCGGTCCAGCCGGCGGGTCTTCAGCCCCGAGGCGGAGGTCTCGGTGTTGGCGTGCAGCGGATCGCACAGCCACGCGACCGGGTGTCCGGTGGCCGCGACGGCCGCCAGGATCGGCGGGAGCGCCTCCGCCACCCGCTCGGCGCCCATCCGGACGATCAGCGAGAGCCGCCCCGGGAGGCGGCCGGGGTCGAGCAGCCCCAGGTAGGTCAGGACCTCGGAGGGTGTCGCTCCCGGCCCGATCTTGATCCCGATCGGGTTGTCCAGCAGGCGGAGCAGGGCGACGTGCGCGCCGTCGACGTGCCGGGTGCGTTCGCCGATCCAGAGGAAGTGGCCCGATCCCCCGTAGAGGCCGGCCGTGGAGCGTCGGACCAGGGCGGACTCGTAGTCCAGCAGCAGCGCCTCGTGACCGGCGAACACCTCCTGCGGGTGCGTCCGGATGCGGTCCAGGACGCTCGCCGCGTCCGCGTACGCGCGCAGCATCCGCTGGGGGTCGGCCGCGCGGGCGGCGCGCGTCCCGGTCGCCGAGTTGACGATGTCCCCCCGGTAGACCGGCAGGCCGTCGGCGTCCGAGGAGTTCGAGCGCGGCTTGGCGTACTGCCCCGCCATCCGGGCGATCCGCACGACCGGGGTGGTCGCGCCGCCGCGCAGCACGTCGGCGACGGCGCCCAGCGTCGCGAGGTTGCCCAGCAGGTGCTCGCGGGTGTTGCCGTCGAAGGTCTCCGCGCAGTCACCGCCGTGTACGACGAGGGCCTCGCCGCGCGCGACCTCGGCGAGGCGGGTGCGCAGACCGTCGACCTCGTCGGCGGCGACGAGCGGCGGCATGAGCGCCAGGGCACGACGGACCGCCGAGACCCGGCCCGGGTCGGGCCAGTCGGGCTGTTGGAGCGCGGGTCGCGCGGTGGCGGCGGCGATGCGCGCGGCGGCAGCACCGAGCGGGTCGGTCGGCAGCACGGGGGCCAGGGGGGTCATACCGGGGAGAGCCTTTCCGAACCGAGGTGGATGAGGAGGTCGTCGACGAGGGCTCGCGCCCCGGTCGTGTCGCTCGCCCCGCCGAAGAGGTAGAAGTCCGGACGGACCAGCGCGGCGACCGCGCCGGCGTCGGCCAACAGCGGCAGGTACACGTCGTCGAGGTCCTGGAGCACGCCCGCGGCGTCGCTCCCGGCCGGAGCGACCTGCACCAGGTGGGCACCGAGCCCGGCGAGCCGGGCGCGCCGTGCCGGATCGAGGAGCCCCTCGACCGGCAGCGTCGACAGCAGGACGAACCCGGTGCCGACGACGTCGTCGAACAGCCCGGTGACGCCGTCGCGCGTCACCGTTCCCTGGGGGCCGAGCACGCCGCCCAGCCCGGTGGGGTCCCTGCGGAGCACGCCTCGGGTCAGCGCGGTGACCGCGGGTTCGGCCGGTGTCCCGCGCCGGCGCGCGGCCGCGGCCGCCATCGCCGTGTCGCGGTCCGCGGCGGCCTTCGGGTCGGTCTGGCAGATGACCCGGCCGAGGTTCATCGACATGCCGATGGCGTGTTGCACGTGCGCCCGGCGTTCGACGGTGTAGCTGTCCAGCAGCGAGTCGGCGGCCGCGCCCCGCAGGACGAGGTCGAGCTTCCACGCGAGGTTCGCCGCGTCCCGCAGCCCCGAGCACATGCCCTGCCCGGCGAACGGCGGCATCAGGTGCGCGGCGTCCCCGGCGAGCAGGACCCGCCCGGAGCGCCAGTCGTTCGCGAACCGCGCCTGGAACGTGTAGACCGCGTGCCGGTCGAGGGTGGCGTTGCCCGGGTCGAGCCCGAACAGCCCCAGCAGCCGCCACGCCGAGTCGGCCGTGCCGAAGTCCGCCGGGTCCTCGTCGGGCAGCCGCATGAACTCCCACCGCCGGTGACCGGGTCCTGCCGACACCGCGGTGCGCGGGCGGGCGGGGTCGCAGACCTGCAGATTGTTCGGCTCGAGGACCCGTCCGTCGTGCACGGTGACGTCGCAGGTCAGCCAGTCGTCGAAGTAGCCGAAGTCGGTCACGGGGAGGTCGAGGGCCGCGCGCACGGTGCTGTTGGCCCCGTCGCACCCGACGAGCCACGAGGCCTCGACCTCGAGCGGGTCCGGCCCCGCGGTCACCACCCGCACCCGGTCGGCGTCCTGGTCGAGGGCGACCACCTCGTGGCCCCGCAGCACGGTGACCCCTGGCGACGACTCGGCGCGCTCGGCCAGGGCCGACTCCAGGCCCGGCTGGTACACCGCGCTGGAGTCCGGGTGGCCCGACCGGCCGCGGTCGGAGACGTCGACCTCGAACAGGACGGTGCCCGCGCCGTTCTGCCAGACGTAGTCCCGGGAGGGCTCCGTGACCTCGGCGAGCCGGTCACCGATGCCGGTGGCGGCGAGGATCCGGCCCGACTCGCCGTCGAAGGAGACCGCGCGCGGCATCGGGTAGGGCCGGGGCCACCGCTCGAGCACCACGATCCGGCGTCCGGGGCGCGCCAGCAGCAGGGTCGCCACCTGCCCCACCGGGCCGAACCCGACCACGACGACGTCGGCCTGCAGCGGCCCGCTCACCTCGGGCGCCGCAGGATGTCCGCCACGGCCTCGTCCAGGTCCGTCTGCGTCACCAGTCCGCGCAATGTGTCCTTCCCGTCGTCGACGACGAGCAGCCTGCGCCCGATGAGGATCTTCTGGCCGTTGTCGGTGGCCCGGCCCCGCACGACCGTGCCCGCACCGGCGAGGAGGCGGGCGAACTCCTCCAGCCCGGTGTCCGGCCGCTGCCACTCGGCCAGGTCGCGAGGGTCGGTGTGCAGCCGGTAGACGGGCTGCCAGTCACCGACGCGGCCACGCCGCTGCACCACCTGGTAGCCGCCGTCGGGGACGACCCGGAAGTCGGCGCCCGACTGGTGCTGGACCTGCTCGCTCACCCGCAGTGGCTCGAGGTAGGAGGGCCCGACGAACCCGACGTCGACCAGCAGCAGCTCGCCCTCGACCCGTGCGAAGGACAGGACGTGCTCGAGGTCCGGGCCGAACGAGCCGTCGGCCTGCCGGATCCCGGCCGCGAGCACTCCCACCTCGTAGCCGAGCCGGGCCAGCAGCTCCCGGAACAGGCCGTTGAGCTCGTAGCAGACACCGCCGCGATCTCCGGTGACGATCTCGTCGAAGACCGCGTCGACGTCGATGCCGATCCCGGCCCACAGGTCGAGCCCCCGACCTGCGTTGAGCGAGCTGTCGTACGGCAGGGTCGCCAGGTGGCGACGGTGCAGCAGAGCGAGCGCCTCGCGAGTCGGTTCGGGGCGACTCGGCAGCCCGAGAACGGCGAGATAGCGGTCAACGTCGAACATCGGCGAGCTCCTGGGCGAGGTGGTCGGCGAGCAGCTGCGGCGTGGGGTGGTCGAAGATCAGCAGCGAGGGCAGCTCCAGGCCCGTCCGCGCCGCCAGCCGGTCCCGCACCTCCACCGCGGTCAGGGACGTGAACCCGGTCTCGAAGAACACCGCGTCCGGCGCGACGGCCTCGGGCCCGGGGTGCCCGAGGACCGCGGCGGCGGCGGCGCGCACGATCTCGGTCAGCGCGGCCACGAGCTCGTCCTCGGGGAGCACGGCCAGATCCGGCCCGGCGGTCAGGGTGTCGGTGTCGGTGTCGGTGTCGGTGTCGGTCACGGTGTCGGTCTCCGGTCGGGGTGTGGTCGTCACCTGGGGACTCTCCGAATCGAGCCAGTACCGTCGGCGCTGGAAGGCGTAGGTGGGCAGGGTGGTCGGGCGGGTGGACGTGCCCGCGTACAACGGGGACCAGTCCACGGGCACCCCGTGGACGTGCAGGGTGGCCAGCGAGGTCAGGAAGCGAGCGGGTCCGCCGTCGTCGCGGCGCAGGGAGCCGGTCACGGCCGCGACCGCGCCGGACCCGTCGAGGCTCTCCTGGACCGCACTGGTCAGGACGGGGTGGGCACCGGCCTCGACGAACACCCGGTAGCCCTGTGCGACCAGCGCCGACGTGGCGTCGGCGAATCCGACGGGTCGTCGGAGGTTGCGGTACCAGTAGTCCGCGTCGAAGGCCGTGCCGTCGACCCAGGCCCCCTCGACGGTCGAGTAGAAGGGGATGGTCGACGCCTGCGGGCGCACGCTCGCCAGCGCCTCGCGCAGCTCGGTCTCGATCTTCTCGACGTGGGCGGTGTGCGAGGCGTAGTCGACGGGGACCGGCCGGGCCCGGCCGCCCTCGGCGTCGACCTCGGCGACCAGCTCGCGCACCGCGTCGGGATCACCGGCGACGACGACGGACCGCGGGCTGTTCACCGCCGCGATCTCGAGCTCGCCCGCCCGGTGCCGGAGCCGGTCCGCGACCTCGTCGGGGGTGAGTGCCAGCGAAGCCATGCCCCCGTGCCCGGACAGCGTCTGCCCGATCAGCCTGCTGCGCGCCGCGACGACGAGCGCGCCGTCGGCGAGCGACAGGGCACCGGCCACGGTGGCGGCGGCGATCTCGCCCTGCGAGTGGCCCACGACCGCGTCCGGGCGGAGCCCGAAGGACTCCCAGAGCCGGGCCAGCGCCACCCCGACCGCGAACGACGCCGGCTGGACCACCTCCACCCGGTCCAGACCGGGAGCGCCCGGTGCCCGGGTCAGCACCGCGCGCAGGTCCCAGTCGACGTGCGGGCGCAGCGCCGTGGCCACCTCGTCGACCACCTCGGCGAAGCGCGGCCAGGTCAGGAGCTCGGCGCCCATGCCCTCCCACTGCGCGCCCTGGCCGGGCAGGACCAGGGCGATCCGGCCGTCCACCCGGGCGGACCCGGTGACCAACCGGGGGGCCGGGTCGCCCACGGCCAACGCACGCAGCCCCGAGACCGCCTCCGCGCGGGACCCGGCGACGACGACGGCGCGGTGGGCCAGCACCGCCCGGTCGGTGGCGAGGGACAGCGCGACGTCGGCGAGCCCGGCCTCTCCGACGTCCAGGGCGTCCGCGAGCCGGGCGGCCTGGGCCCGGAGTCCCTCGCCGTCGACACCGGACACCGCGAGCGGGACGGTCTCGGGTGGCAGGCCCGTCGGGCCGTCGTCCACGGGCCCGGGCGGGGCCTCCTCCACGATCACGTGGGCGTTCGTGCCGCTGACCCCGAAGGACGACACACCGGCCCGACGCGGGCTCCCACCCGGTCGCCACCGCCGTGCCTCGGTGAGCAGCTCGACCGCGCCGCCGGACCAGTCCACCTGCGACGACGGCCGGTCCACGTGCAGGGTGGCCGGCAGGACGCCGTGCCGCAGTGCCTCGAGGATCTTGATGATCCCCGCGACCCCGGCGGCCGCCTGGGTGTGGCCGATGTTGGACTTGAGCGAGCCGAGCAGCAGGGGCCGGTCGGCGGGCCGGTCACGCCCGTAGGTGGCCAGCAGGGCCTGGGCCTCGATCGGGTCGCCCAGCGTGGTCCCCGTCCCGTGCCCCTCGACGGCATCGACGTCGGCGGGGCCGAGTCCGGCATCGGCGAGCGCCCGCGTGATCACCCGCTGCTGGGCGGGCCCGTTCGGGGCGGTGAGCCCGTTCGACGCGCCGTCCTGGTTGACCGCGGAGCCCCGGACGAGCCCCAGTACGGGGTGGCCGTTGCGGTGGGCGTCGGACAGGCGTTCGAGCAGGAGCACCGCGGCCCCCTCGGCCCAGCCGGTGCCGTCCGCGGCGTCGGCGAAGGCCTTGCAGCGTCCGTCCGGGGCCAGCCCGCGCTGGCGGGAGAACTCGACGAACGGCGCGGGTCCGAAGAGGAGGGCGACACCGCCGGCCAGTGCGAGCGAGCACTCGCCGGCCCGCAGCGCCTGCGCCGCGAGATGCACGCCGACCAGCGAGGAGGAGCAGGCCGTGTCCACCGTGATCGCGGGCCCCTGCAGGCCGAGGGTGTAGGCGACCCGCCCGGACACCACGCTCCCGGAGTTGCCCGTACCGAGGAAGCCCTCCAACCCTTCGGGCACCTCGCGCAGTCCGGAGGCGTAGTCGTGGTACATCACGCCGGTGTAGACCCCGGTGTCACTGCCCTGCAGCGACGTGGGGTCGATGCCGGCCCGTTCCACGAGCTCCCAGGACAGCTCGAGCAGCAACCGCTGCTGCGGGTCCATCGCCAGCGCCTCGCGCGGGGAGATGCCGAAGAAGCCGGCGTCGAAGTCCCCCGCGCCGTCGACGAAGCCGCCCTCCCGGACGTACGAGCGGCCCGCCGCGCCGGGGTCGGGGTCGTAGAGGGCCTCGACGTCCCAGCCGCGGTCGGTCGGGAACTCCGCGACTGCGTCCCGGCCCGCGGCGACGAGCTCCCACAGGTCCTCCGGTGAACGGACACCGCCGGGCAGCCGGCAGGCCGCCGCCACGACGGCGATGGGCTCCGTGCGCGTCGCCGCGCCGCTGCGCAGCCGCTCGTTCTCCACCAAGGCGGCCCGCAGAGCCGCCACCAACCGGTCGTCGGTCATCGGCCGGCACCTCCCAACGCTCGTGCGATCAGGTCGTCGACCTGCATGGACTCGATGAGGTCGATCTCGCCCGGCGCCGCGGCCGCCGGCACGTCCGGTGCGGGCTCGCCCCACAGCTCGTCGCGTAGCCGCCGGGCGAGCGCCGTGGGTGTCGGATGGTCGAAGACCACCGTCGCGGGCAGTGCCACCCCGGCCGCGGCGGCCAGCCGGTTGCGCAGTTCGACGGCGGCGAGCGAGTCGAACCCGGCCTCACGGAAGGCCTGGGTGGCGGCCACGGCGTCGATGTCGGCGTGGCCGAGCACCGCCGCGGTCTGCCTGCGGACCAGCTCGACGAGCTCGCGCACCCGGTCGGCGTCGGTCCGCTCCGAGAGTCGGTCCCGCAGCGACACCGGGGGTGCGGACGGCGTCCCGGCGGCGCCCGTGGGGGCGGTAGGGCGCGGGGCCCGGACGAGGTCTCTCAGAAGGACGGGCAACGTCCCCTCCGTTGCCTGTCCGCGCAGGGCCGCGACGTCGAACCGGGTCGGCAGCACCACCGGGTCCGCACCGCCCAGGCCCGCGTCGAAGAGCGCGAGCGCCTCCTCCGTCGAGAGCCCGCGCAGCCCCGCGCGGTCGAGCCGGCGGCGGTCCGCCCCGGCCGTGAGGCCGCTGGTCTCCGACCACAGCCCCCAGGCCAGCGAGACGGCGGGGAGGTCCGCGGCGCGGCGCAGGGCGGCGAGCCCGTCGAGGAACCCGTTGGCCGCCGCGTAGTTCCCCTGCCCCGGGGTGCCGAACGTGCCGGCGCCCGAGGAGAACAGCACCAGGTCCGCCAGGTCGGCGTCCCGGGTCAGCTCGTGCAGGTTCCAGGCGCCGTCGACCTTGGGCCGGAACACCGCGTCCACCCGCTCGGGGGTCAGTGCGGTCAGCACGCCGTCGTCGAGCACACCCGCCGCGTGGGCCACCGCCGTCAGCGGATGGCCTGCGGGGACCGCGGCGAGCACGGCCGCCAGTGCCTCCCGGTCGGCGACGTCGGCCGCGGCGAACCGCACCTGCGTGCCGATCTCGGCCAGCTCGGCCCGCAGCGCGGGGTCCTCCGTCGCGGTGCGGCCGACGAGCACGAGGTGCCGGACGCCACGGGTGCGGGCGACGTGCCGGGCCACGGCGGTTCCGAGGGTGCCCGTGCCGCCGGTGATCAGCACCGTCCCGTCGGGGTCCCACGGGCGACCGGCGCCCCCGGCGGACGCGCGGGCGAGCCGGGGCACGAAGGCCTCGCCTGCGCGGAGCAGCACCTGCGGCTCCCCCGACGCGACGACGGCGGGCAACAGGGGGTCCGCGGCGTCCGCGGCGGCGACCAGCGTGATGCGGCCGGGCTCCTCCGACTGCGCGGTGCGCACCAGGCCCCACACGCCCCCGGTGACCGGGTCGTCGAGGTCCGCGCCGGTCACGACGACCACCGGTCCCTCGACGGCGCGCAGCGCGTCGAGCACGGTCGTCGCGGCGGCCCGGGCGGCGGCGGGCGGTGCTCCCGGGTCCGCGGCGGTGAGGTCGACGACGGGCGGCAGGTCCGTGGCCGACGCGCCCGCCAGGACGAGCGGGCGCCACACGACCCGGTACAGGTCGTCGACCGGGGCCGGTCCCGCCTCCGCGGCGGGCCGCAGGGTCGCCTCCGCGGCGGGCCGCAGTGTCAGCGCCTCGACCGTCGCCACGAGTCCGCCCGCCGGGTCGGTGGCCACGAGTGCGAAGACGTCCTGGCCGAGCCGCCGCACGCGCACCCGCAGGGCGGTGGCCCCGGTCGCGTGCACCCGCACGCCCTCCCAGGCGAAGGGGAGCAACCGACGGCGGGCCTCGGCGGGCCGCACGAGGCTGGTGGCCTGCAGGGCCGCGTCGAGCAGCGCAGGGTGCACGACGAACGGGGGACCGTCGGTCACCGCCTCCGCGGGCAGGGCGACGTCGACGACGATCTCGTCCGCGTCGGTCGTCCGCCACGCCGCCCGCAGACCGCGGAAGGCGGGGCCGTACCCGTACCCCCGGTCACCGAGGTCGGTGTAGAAGGCGTCGAGCGCGATCCGCTCCCCGGGGTCCGCGAGGACCTGTCCGGGCGGGTGCTCGCCGACACCGAGGTAGCCGCGGGCGTGGCGGCTCCAGTCGTCCGCGCCGTCCTGTCGTCGGGCATGGACGCCGACCGGACGCCTGCCCGTGCCGTCGAGCGCGCCCACGGTCACCCGGACCTCGACCGCGCCGCGGTCCGGCAGCGTCAGCGGCTCCTCGACCAGCAGCTCCTCCACGACCGGGGACCCGGACTCCTCGGCCGCGGGCAGCACGAGCTCCAGCAGCCCGGTGGCGGGGAGCAGGACCCGGCCCTCGACCGCATGATCGGCCAGCCAGGGGTGCCGGGACAGTGAGAGGACCCCCGATCCGACCGCGCCACCGGTCTCGGGCAGCGAGACCACGGCGTCGAGCAGGGGGTGGTGGAGGGTCCGGCCGTCGCCGGGGCGCAGCCAGTACCGCTCGTGGCGGAACGGGTAGGTGGGGAGGTCGACCGGCCCGGGGGGTTCGGCACCGAACGCGGGCCGCAGGTCCACCGGGACCCCACGGATCCAGAGCTGTGCGGCCGAGGCGAGGAACCGGTCGAGGCCGCCGTCGTCGCGGCGCAGCGTGCCGGTCACCACCGACGGCTCGGCCGCCGCGTCGAGCGCCTCCTCGATCGCGCCGGTCAGCACGGCGTGCGGACTGACCTCGACGAACGCCCGGTGCCCGTCCGCGACCAGTGCCTCGACCGCCTCGGCGAACCGGACGGTCCGGCGCAGGTTCCGGTACCAGTAGTCGCCGTCGAGCTCGCCCGGCCGCACCCAACGCCCGTCGACCGTGGAGTAGAAGGGCACGAGCGGCCGCCCCGGTCGCAGCCCGTCGAGAGCCCGCAGGATCTCCGTCTCGGTGTGGTCCACCGCGGCGGTGTGCGAGGCGTAGTCGACCGGGATGCGACGGACTCGCACCCCCGCCGCGTCGAGTTCGGTGGCCAGGTCGTCGAGGGCCGCCCGCTCGCCCGCGAGCACCACCGACGAGGGTCCGTTCACCGCGGCGATCTCGGCCCGCCCCGCGGCCCGGTTCCGCGCCAGCGCCTCGAGCAGTCCGACCGCCAGCATCCCGCCACCCCCGGCCGGACCCGCGGCGATGGCACGACTGCGCGCGACGACGACCCGGGCCGCGTCCGACAGGGACAGGACGCCCGCCACGTACGCCGCGGCGATCTCGCCCTGGGAGTGGCCGACGACCGCGTCCGGCACCACGCCGTGGGCCCGCCACAGCGCGGCCAGCCCCACGGCCACGGCGAAGGACAGCGGTTGGACGACGTCGACCCGGGTCGGTCCGGGCACCGCCCGCACCTGGGCCACCGGGTCCCAGTCGACCAGCTCGGCCAGGGCCGCGGCCGCCTCGTCGAAGGCGTGGGCGAACACGGGAGACTCGTCGAGCAACGCAGCGCCCATCCCGGACCACTGGGCACCCTGACCCGGGAAGACCAGGACGGTGCGACCGTCGACGTCCGCGCGGCCGGTCACCAGGTTCGCCGCGGGCCGGGAGCCGGCGAGCGCGCGCAGGCCCGAGGCGGTCCGCTCGGCGCTCGCCGCGACCACGACCGCGCGCTCGTCGAGGGCGGCCCGGGTGGTCGCGAGGCCGAACCCGAGGGCGCGCGGGTCCCGGTCGGCGACGGCGAGCAGGCGTTCCGCCTGGGCCCGCAGTGCCGCAGCGGATCGCCCGGAGATCACGAGCGGCACCGGCGCGCCCGTCGGTGCCGTGCGGGGCACCTCCTCGGGCGTCACCTCCTCGAGCACGACGTGCGCGTTCGTCCCGCTCACCCCGAACGAGGACACGGCCGCCCGCCGGGGCCCGTCCGGCGAGGCCCAGTCCCTGTTCTCGGTGAGCAGCGCCACGTCGCCGTCGGACCAGTCGACCTTCGACGTCGGCGCCTCGGCGTGCAGGGTCCTGGGCAGCGTCCGGTGGCGCAGCGCACCGATCACCTTCAGGATCCCGGCGACCCCCGCCGCGGCCTGGGTGTGGCCGAGGTTGGACTTGACCGAGCCCAGGTGGACGGGCCGCCGCGGGCTGCGGCCCTGCCCGTAGGTGGCGAGGACGGCCTGGGCCTCGATCGGGTCCCCGAGCGGTGTGCCCGTGCCGTGCGCCTCGACCAGGTCGACGTCGGCGGTGGTCAGGCCCGCGTCGGTCAGCGCGGCGCGGATGACCCGCTCCTGCGACGGGCCGTTCGGTGCTGTGAGCCCGGCCGAGGCCCCGTCCTGGTTGACCGCGGTCCCGCGGATCACCGCGAGCACCGGGTGGCCGTGGCGGCGGGCGTCGGAGAGGCGCTCCAGCAGCAGGAGCCCGGCGCCCTCGGCCAGGCCGGTGCCGTCCGCGCCGTCGGCGAACGCCTTGCAGCGCCCGTCGCGGGCCAGGCCGCGCTGGCGGGCGAAGTCCACGAACACCTCGGGGGTGCCCATGATCGCGGCGCCGCCGGCGAGCGCGAGGTCGGTCTCCCCCGAGCGCAGCGACCGTACCGCGAGGTGGACCGCCACCAGCGACGACGAGCACGCCGTGTCCACGGTGAGCGCCGGACCCTGCAGGCCCAGGGTGTAGGAGATCCGGCCCGAGGCGACGCTGCCCGAGTTGCCGATCCCGAAGTAGCCCTCCAGCCCCTCCGGCAGCGTGATCCGGTTCGCCGCGTAGTCGTGGTACATCAGGCCCGCGTAGACGCCGACCGGGGCGCCGCGGAGCGAGGTCGGGTCGATCCGCCCCCGTTCGAAGGCCTCCCAGGCCAGTTCCAGCAGCTGCCGCTGCTGGGGGTCGATCGCCAGTGCCTCGCGTGGGGAGATGCCGAACAGCGCGGCGTCGAAGCCGCCCGCGTCGTCGAGGAATCCGCCCTCGGTGGCGTAGGTGGTGCCGACCCGGTCGGCGTCGTCGTCGAACAGCGCGTCCAGCGGCCAGCCACGGTCGACCGGGAAGGGCGCGATCGCGTCGCGGCCCTCGGCCACCAGCCGCCACAGGTCCTCCGGGGTGCGCACCCCGCCGGGCAGCCGGCAGGCGCCCGACACGACCGCGATCGGCTCGGAGCGCGCATCCTCCAGCTCCTGCAGCCGGGCCCGCGTCCGGCGCAGCTCGCCGAGCGTGGCCTTGAGGTACTCGCGCAGCTTGTCGTCGTCCGCCATCGCTACCGTCCCAGTTCCTGATCGAGGAGCGCGAAGAGTTCGTCGTCGGTGTCGGTGCCGGTGTCGACGGCCGGCCCGGTGCGCCCGGCCCAGGAGCGCGCCAGCTCGGCGAGCCGGAGGGCTACCTGCTCCCGGACGCCGCCGTCGGCCGCTGCCAGCGCCCGTTCCAGCCGGTCGAGCTCGGCGAGGGCCGGGTCCGGCGGCGGGGCGGGCACCGCGTCCGGCCCCGCGTCGGCCCCTGCCTCGGATCCTGTGTCGGCCCCGAGGCGCTCCCGGAGCACGGCGGCGAGGGCGGCCGGGTTCGGGTGGTCGAACGCCGCCGTGGCCGGAAGGCGTTCGCCGGTGGCCGTGGCGATCCGGTTGCGCAGCTCCACGGCCGTGAGCGAGTCGATGCCGATCTCGGTGAAGGCCCGGCCGGGCCGCACCGCCGCCGGCCCGTCGTGGCCCAGCACGTCCGCGGCCAGGCCACGGACGAGGTCCAGCACGGCGCGCTCCCTGGCCGCGGGCTCCAGGTCCGCGAGCCGGGTCCGCAGGTCCACCGGGGTGTCACCGCCGTCCGGTGCCGCGTGGCGGGTCGGTCGTGGGGCTCGGACGAGCCCCCGCAGCAGGGGCGGGACGTCCGGGAGCCGCCGGACCGCGCCGAGGTCCAGCGCCGTGGCGACCAGGGCGGGCTCCCCCGCGACCAGGCCGGCGTCCAGGAGGGCGAGGCCTTCCCCGTTCGACAGCCCGGCCTCGCCGCCGCGCGCCAACCTGGCCCGCCCGGCGTCGCCGAGCTCGCCGGTGAGCGCGCTGGCCTGCTCCCAGAACCCCCACGCCAGCGAGAGGGCGGGGAGCCCGGCGGCCGCCCGCCGTCGGGCGAGCCCGTCGAGGAAGCCGTTGGCGGCCGCGTAGTTCGCCTGGCCCGCGCTGCCGAAGGTGCCCGCCCCGGAGGAGAAGAGCACGAAGGCGGCGAGGTCCCGACCCTCGGTCAGCTCGTGCAGGTGCCATGCGGCGTCCGCCTTGGCACGGAGCACGGTGTCGAGCCGAGCCGGGGTGAGGCTCTCGACCACACCGTCGTCGAGCACTCCCGCGGTGTGCACCACACCCGTCAGATCCGGCGCGGCATCGAGCAGCGCGGCGACCTGTGCCCGGTCCCCGACATCGGCGGCGACGACGGACACCTCCGCACCCAGCGCCACGAGCTCCGCCCGGAGCTCCCGAGCGCCGGGCGCACCGGGCCCGCTGCGGCTCGTGAGCAGCAGCCGTCGCACCCCGTGGTCGGTGACCAGGTGCCGGGCGACCAGGCCGCCCAGGGTTCCGGTGCCTCCGGTGACGAGCACGGTGCCCGCGCCGAACCCCCGGGTGGCGGGCGCGGACGGCACCGGGACGAGCCTGGGCGCCGCGAGCTGCCCGTCGCGGAGGCGCAGCTGGGGCTCACCCGCCCCGACCAGGGTGGTCAGGGGCGGTTCCGGCTGGTCGGTGTCGACGAGGACCAACCGTCCGGGGTGCTCGGTCTGCGCGGACCGGACGAGTCCCCAGACGGCCGCGGCCGCGGGGTCGTCGCTGCCACCGGTCAGGACGACCAGGGGCTTCGCCGTGGCGGAGGCGAGGTGGGTCTGGACACCGGCGAGGGCGGACTCGGTGAGTGCCCGCACCCGGTCCAGGACGGTCCCGACCGCGCCCGGCCTCAGGTCCAGCACGGGCGGCGTGTCACCACCGCCGGACGCCGTGACGGGCACCCACTCGGTGCGGTACAGCGCCCCGGCCCGCGGTGTCAGGCCGGCCCGCGGCGCGGGTCGCAGGACCAGCGACCGCAACGACGCCACGGGTGCGCCCGTCGGGTCCGCGACACTCACCTGCACGCCGTCGGCGCTCGGTGCGGCGTACACCCGCAGCGTGGTCGCGCCGGTCCGCCGCAGCGCGAACCCGTGCCATGCGAAGGGCAGCAGCACCTCGTCGGGTCCGGCCTGGGGAGCGGCCCCCAGGTTCGCCGACTGGAGGGCGGCGTCGAACAGCGCCGGGTGCAACCCGAAGGAGCTGCCCCGCAGCTCCGGCGGGAGCGCGACCTCGGCGAACACCTCGGTGCCGCGCCGCCACGCCGCCCGCAGGCCCCGGAACGCCGGCCCGTAGTCCAGCCCTGCCTGCGCCTGCCGCGGGTAGAACTCGTCCAGCTCGACGGGCTCGGCGTCGCCGGGCGGCCACTGCGTGGGCACCGTGCCCTGGTCCGCCGGCGCCGGGGACGGCTCCGTGACCGCCCGGCCGCGGGCGTGGCGCGTCCATTCGCCGTCGGGCCCGGTGTCCTCGGTCCGGGCGTGCAGCTCGATCCCGCCGTCCGCCGTCACGGTCACCCGCAGCTGCAGGGCGCCGCGTTCCGGCAGCAGCAGTGGGGCCTCCACCACCAGCTCGTCGACGGCGGCCAGGCCGGCCTCGTCGGCGACCCGCGCGACGAGCTCCAGGATCGCGGCACCGGGCACGAGGACCGTGCCGGTGACCGCGTGGTCGGCCAGCCACGGGTGGGTCGCGAGCGAGACCCGACCGGTCGCCACCGCACCGCCCGCCCCTGGCAGAGCGACGACCGCGCCGAGCAGGGGGTGCTCCACGGGGTCGAGGCCGGCGGTGCGCACGTCACCGACACCGCCGGGCACCGCGTCCAGCCAGAACCTCTGGTGCTGGAACGCATAGGTGGGGAGTGCGACGGGCCGGGCGCCCTCGATCAGGGGGGACCAGTCGACGCCGATCCCGCGGACCGCGAGCGCCGCGGTGGCAGCGAGGAACCGCGCCGGACCGCCGTCGTCGCGCCGCAGGGTGCCGGTCACCACCGTCGGCTGGTCGTGGCGGTCGAGCTCCTGGGCGACGTCGAAGGTGAGCACCGGGTGGGCGCTGACCTCGACGAACGCCCGGTGCCCTGCCTCGACCAGCCCGGCGACGGCCTCCCCGAAGCGGACCGGGCTGCGCAGGTTGCGGTACCAGTAGGCCGCGTCGAGGGCCTCGCCGGAGACCCAGCCACCGTCCACGCCGGACCAGATCGGCACCGAGCCCGCCCGGGGGGCGAGCCCGGCCAGTACCGCGGCGAGGTCGGCCTCGACCGCCTCGACCGCCGAGGTGTGCGAGGCGTAGTCGACCTGGATCCGGCGAACCCGGACGCCGTCGGCGTCGAGCACCGCGACCACCTCGTCCAGGGCCTGCGGAGGACCTGCCACCACGACGGAGCCCGGGCCGTTGACCGCGGCGGTCTCGAGCTCGGGCCAGGCCCGCAGCCGCTCGGCCGCGTCGGCGGCGGGGAGACCGACGGAGACCATGCCGCCGCGGCCGGCGAGCCGCTGCGAGATGACCCGGCTGCGCAGCGCCACGACCCGCACGGCGTCGTCCAGGGTGAGCGCCCCGGCCACGTACGCGGCGGCGACCTCGCCCTGCGAGTGCCCGACGACGGCGTCGGGCTCCACCCCGAGCGAACGCCAGAGCCCCGCGAGGGCGATCCCGACGGCGAACGACGCCGGCTGCACCACGTCGACCCGGTCCAGCGACGGCGCTCCCGGCTCGGAGCGCAGCACCGCCCACAGGTCCCAGTCCACGTACCGGGCGAGCGCCTCGGCCACCTCGTCCAGTGCCGCGGCGAACACCGGCGACGCCGCGGCGAGCTCCACACCCATACCCACCCACTGCGTGCCCTGGCCGGGGAAGACGAACACCCGCTTGCCCGTCACGTCGGCCTCCCCGGTGAGGACCTCGGCGCCCGACCGCAGCCCGGCGACCCCGTCCTCGCGGGTGGCCGCCAGGACCACCGCGCGGTGGCGGAACGCCGACCGCAGGCCCAGCGACAGCGCGACGTCCGCGGGGGCGAGGTCGGGACGCTCCTCGATGAGGTCCGCGAGCCGCGCCTGCTGCGCGGCCAGCGCCTGCTCGGTCCGCCCCGACACCAGCCAGGGCACCGGCGTCGCGGCGGGCCGCTCCTCGACCGGCTCGGGAGCCTCGGGCTTCTCGGGGGCCGGCGGCTCCTCCAGGATCACGTGCGCGTTGGTGCCGCTGACCCCGAAGGCCGACACCCCCGCCCGCCGCGTCCGCTCCCCCGCGGCCCACTCCCGTGGCGCGGTCAGCAGCTCCGCGGCTCCGCTCGTCCAGTCCACGTGCGACGACGGCCGGTCGACGTGCGCGGTCGCGGGCAACCGGCCGTGCCGCAGCGACTCGACGATCTTGATGACGCCCGCGACACCGGCGGCGGCCTGGGTGTGGCCGATGTTCGACTTGACCGACCCGATCAGCAGCGGTGCCGCGTCCGCACGGTCCCGGCCGTAGGTGGCGAGCAGCGCCTGGGCCTCGATCGGGTCGCCGAGCGCGGTGCCGGTCCCGTGCGCCTCGACGACGTCGACGTCCGCCGCGGCCAGGCCGGCGTCCGCCCAGGCGGCCCGGATGACCCGCTCCTGGGACGGTCCGTTCGGGGCCGTCAGCCCGTTCGACGCGCCGTCCTGGTTCACCGCGCTGCCGCGCACCACCGCCAGCACGGGATGGCCGAGCCTGCGTGCGTCGGAGAGCCGCTCGAGCAGCAGCACCCCCACTCCCTCGGCCATCCCGAAGCCGTCGGCACCCTCGGCGAACGCCTTGCAGCGCCCGTCCTCGGCCAGCCCGCGCTGCCGGGAGAACCCGACGATGCCGTCGGGCGTCGACATGATCGACACCCCGCCCGCCAGCGCCAGCGACACCTCGCCCGCGGCCAGCGCGCGGGTGGCCAGGTGCAGCGCCACCAGCGACGACGAGCAGGCCGTGTCGACGGTGAGAGCAGGCCCCTCCAGGCCGAGCGCGTAGGCGATCCGGCCGGACAGCACGCTGCCCGCGTTGCCGGTCACCAGGTAGCCCTCGTCGGCCCCCGCGCCGCGCTGGTCACCCGTGCCGTAGTCCTGACCGTGGGTGCCGACGAACACGCCGGTGGGGCTGCCGCGCAGCCCGGCCGGGTCGATGCCCGCCCGCTCCAGGGCCTCCCAGGACACCTCCAGCAGCAGCCGCTGCTGCGGGTCCATCGCCAGTGCCTCGCGCGGGTTGATGCCGAAGAACTCGGCGTCGAACCCGGCGACGTCGTCGAGGAAGCCGCCCGCTCGGACGTACGTCGTGCCCGCGCGGTCGGGATCGGCCGCGAACACCGCGTCCAGGTCCCAGCCGCGGTCGGTGGGGAAGGGACCGATGGCGTCGCCCCCGGCCTCGACGAACCGCCAGAGCGCGTCGGGGGAGGTGATGCCGCCGGGGAACCGGCAGCCCGCGGCGACGATCGCGACCGCGTCGTCGTCCGGGGTCGCAACGCGACGCGTCGGCGCGGTGGGCACGCCACGTCGCAGGCCGACGAGCTCGGTCAGCAGGTGCGCGGCCAGCGCCTCCGGGGTCGGATGGTCGAACACCACGGTGGCCGGGAGCCGCACGCCCGTGCTCGCGGTGAGCCGGTTGCGCAGCTCCACCCCGGTGAGCGAGTCGAACCCGAGGTCCTTGAACGCGCGCGCGGCGTCGACCGCCGTCGCCGCACCGTGGCCGAGGACGTCCGCGACGTGGGTCCGGACCTCGTCGAGGACGGCGGCGGCCCGCTCCTTCTCGGGGAGACCGGCGATGCGTCCGGCCAGGCCTTCCGTCCTCGGCACGGTCGCCCGGCGGGGGACCAGCTCGCGCAGGAGCGCGGGCACCTCGCCGGAGGCGCGCACCGCGGCCAGGTCGAGCCGGATCGGCACCAGTGTGGGCGCGTCACCTGCCAGGGCCCGGTCGAACAGCGCGAGACCCTCCTCGTCGGACAGCGCCACGGTGCCGACCCGGGCCATCCGGGCGAGATCGGCCTCGGCGAGCCGGCCGCCCATCCCCGCCTGCTGCTCCCACAGACCCCAGGCGAGCGCGGTCGCGGGCTGCCCGGCGGCGCGGCGCCTGGCCGCGAGGCTCTCCAGGAACGCGTTGCCCGCCGCGTAGTTGGCCTGTCCCGCCCCGCCGAAGGTCGACGCCGCCGACGAGAACAGGACGAACGCCGCCAGGTCCCGACCGGCGGTCAGCTCGTGCAGGTGCCAGGCCGCGTCCGCCTTCGTGCGCACGACCCGGTCCCACCGCTGCGCGTCGAGAGCGGCGAGGACACCGTCGGAGACGACCCCCGCAGCGTGCACCACGCCGACGAGCCGGTCCCCGACGAGCTCCAGGGCCTCCGAGAGGACCGCGCGGTCCGCCGCGTCGCCGGTCACCACGTGCACCGAGGCACCGGCGCGGACCAGCTCCTCGCGCTGTGCGTCCGGCACTCCGGAGCGGGTCACGAGGACCAGCTCGGACACCCCGTGTGCGGTCACCAGGTGCCGGGCGACCAGCCGACCCAGCCCGCCGGTCGCCCCGGTCACCAGCACCGCGCCGCCCGCGAGGCCGGCCGGACGGGCGTCCGGCACCTGCACCCGGCGCAGGCGCGGCACGAGGGCGGTCCCGTCCCGGACGGCGACCCGCGGTTCGTCGCCGTCGACGGCGAGGCCGGTCCGGACGCCCGCCTCGTCGACCCGGTCCAGCTCCAGCAGGCGGATCCGGCCGGGGTGCTCGGACTGCGCGGAGCGCACGAGCCCGGCGACGACGTCCCCCGCCGGGTCACCGGCCTGCACGGCGACCACGACGTCGGTCACGGACTCGTCGCCCAGCCACCTCGCCAGCGCCGTCAGTGCACCGAGCCCCGCGGCACGCGCCCGTTCCGGCACGCTCGGCCCGACCGGGCCGGTCCCCGGCACCAGGACCGGGGTCCCCGGGCCCGCCGGGTCCTCGTCCGGGGCCATGAGCCGCAGCTCGCCGGGATCGTCACCGCCGGGGGCCGCCACCCAGGCGATCTCGAACAGCGAGTCGTCGCGTACCGCCGGGACCGGCCGCAGGACGAGCCGGTCGACCTCCAGCACCGGGGCGCCGGACGGGTCGGTCGCACGGAGCGAGATCGCATCCGGCCCGGCGGGCACGAGGGTGACGTGCAGTGTCCGGTCTCCCGTGGCGTACCGGCGGACGCCCGCCCAGGAGAAGGCCAGCCGCGCGCCCTGGCCGGCGTCGAGCAGGTCGGTCACCGGCACCGGGTGCAGGGCGGCGTCGAGGAGCGCCGGGTGGAGGCCGTAGCCCGCGGCGTCGACCTCGTCGGGCAGGGTGATCTCGGCGTGCACCCGCTCGTCGTCGCGCCACACGGCGCGCACCGCGTGGAAGGCCGGCCCGTAGTCGACGGTCAGCCGCTCGTAGAGCCCGGCGACATCGACCGGCTCCCCCGCCGGCGGCCAGGCGGTCGTCTCCGCGCGCGGCGCGGGTGTGTCGGCCAGGAGGGTGCCGGTGGCGTGCTCGGCCCACGGCTCCTCCGGTCGCGCCCGCACGTGCACGGCCACCGCGCGCCGTCCACCCTCCTCCGGGCCGACCTCGACCTGCAGGTCGATCGCCCCCGCGGCGGGGACGACGATCGGTGCGGAGACCGTGAGCTCCTCGACCACGGGTGCGCCGAGCCGGTCGGCGAGCGCGGCCACCGCGTCGAGCAGCGCCGTGCCGGGCAGCAGGACCGCGCCGTCGACCACGTGGTCGGCGAGCCAGGGATGGTCCCGGACGGAGAGCCGCGAGACGGCGAGGCTCGCGTCGCGGCCCGCGAGGGGGACCACGGCGTCGAGCAGCGGGTGGTCCGCCGCCTCGATCCCGGCCGCCGCCACCCCGGCGGGCGCCGTCGACCCGAGCCAGAACCGCTCCCGCTGGAACGGGTAGGTGGGCAGGTCGACGCGCACCGCACCCGTCCCCGCGAAGACCGGCGCCCAGTCGACCGGCAGCCCCCGCACGAACAGCGCCGCCGCCGATCGCAGGAACCGGCCGAGGCCGCCGTCGTCGCGGCGCAGGGTGCCGGTGACGACGGCGCGGGCGACGTCGAGGCGCTCCAGGCCCGCCTCGATCGGGTAGGTCAGCACGGGGTGCGGGCTCACCTCGACGAACGCGGCGAACCCGGCGCCCACCAGCCCGTCCACGGCCGCACCGAAGCGGACCGGCCTGCGGAGGTTGCGGAACCAGTAGCCGGCGTCGAGCTCCTCGCCGGAGACCCACCCGTCCTCCACGGTGGACCAGAACGGGATCCGGGCCCGGCCGGGCCGGATGCCGGCCAGCGCGGTGAGGATCTCCGGCCGGGTCGGGTCGACCGCCGCGGTGTGCGACGCGTAGTCCACCGGGATCACCCGGGCCCGGACACCGTCGGCCTCCAGCTCGGCGGCCAGGTCCGCGACGGCGGTCCGCTCTCCCGCGAGCACGACCGCGGAGGGTCCGTTGACCGCGGCGAGCTCGACGCGGCCCCTCGCCCGGGCCACCGCCTCGTCCTCGGCGAGCGAGACGGCGAGCATCCCCCCGTGACCCGCCGGCCCCGAGGCGATCGCACGGCTGCGCGCGACCACGACCTCCACGGCGTCGGCCAGGCCGAGCACCCCGGCCACGTGCGCGGCGACGACCTCACCCTGGGAGTGCCCGACGACGGCGTCCGGCACGATCCCGAACTCTCCCCAGAGCCGGGCCAGGCCGACCCCCACCGCGAAGGACGCCGGCTGCAGCACGTCCACCCGCTCCAGCGACGGTGCGCCCGGCTCGGACCGCAGGACCGCCCACAGGTCCCAGTCGACGAGCGGCGCCAGCGCGGCCGCGACCTCGTCGACGGCCTCGGCGAACACCGGGGAGGACTCGGCCAGCTCCGCGCCCATCCCCACCCACTGCGCACCCTGCCCGGGGAACACGAACACGGTCCGGCCCGCGACGTCCGCGACCCCGGTGACCACCGCGGCGGGCGCGCCCGAGGCGAGCTCGTCGAGCCCGGCCAGCGCCTCCCCCGTGGTGGAGGCGACCACGACCCCGCGATGGTCCAGCGTCGCGCGCGCGGTGGCCAGCGACCACCCGACGTCGGCGAGCGTGTGCTCCTTCCCGGCCGCGTCCTCGGTGTCCAGCGCGGCCCGCAGCCGGGACGCGAACGCCACCCGAGCCGCGTCGCCCCGCCCGGTGACGATCCAGGGGACGGCGGCGGGTGCCACCCGCGGCGCGGACACCACCGCAGGGTCGAGCGCCTCCTCGACGATCACGTGCGCGTTCGTCCCGCTGACCCCGAACGACGACACCGCGGCGCGCCGGGGCCCGGTCGCCGCGGTCCACCGCCGAGCCTCGGTGAGCAGCTCGACGGCTCCACTCGTCCAGTCCACCTGTGCGGACGGCCGGTCGACGTGGAGGGTGCGGGGCAGCGTCCCCGCGTGCAGCGCCCCGATCACCTTGATGATCCCGGCGACGCCCGCGGCCGCCTGGGTGTGCCCGATGTTCGACTTCAGCGAGCCGAGGTGCAGCGGCCGGTCCGCCGTCCGCTCCCGGCCGTAGGTGGCCAGCAGTGCCTGGGCCTCGATCGGGTCGCCGAGCGTCGTCCCCGTCCCGTGGGCCTCCACGAGGTCGACGTCGGCCCCGGAGAGACCGGCGTCGGCCCAGGCCGCACGGATCACCCGCTCCTGCGACGGGCCGCTCGGCGCGGTCAGCCCGTTCGACGCGCCGTCCTGGTTGACCGCGGTGCCGCGCACCACGGCCAGCACCGGATGGCCCAGCCTGCGCGCGTCGGACAGCCGCTCGAGCAGCAGCAGCCCGGCCCCCTCGGACCAGCCCGTCCCGTCCGCGGTGTCGGCGAAGGCCTTGCACCGTCCGTCCGGGGCGAGCGCGCGCTGCCGGGAGAACTCCAGGAAGACACCCGGGGTCGCCATCACGGCCGCCCCGCCCGCCAGGGCGAGCGTGCTCTCGCCGCTGCGCAGCGACTGCACCGCCAGGTGCAACGCGACCAGCGACGACGAGCACGCGGTGTCCACCGTGATCGCGGGGCCCTCCAGCCCCAGCGTGTAGGCGATCCGCCCCGAGGCGACGCTGCCCGCCGTCCCGATCCCGAGGTAGCCCGCCACCTCGTCGGGGACCTGGTCGTGGCGGCTCGCGTAATCGTGGTGCATGACGCCGGTGAAGGTGCCGACGTCGGCACCACGCAGCGACCGCGGGTCCACCCCCGCGCGTTCGAAGGCCTCCCAGGCCAGCTCCAGGAGCAACCGCTGCTGGGGGTCGGCCGCGGCGGCCTCGCGCGGGGAGATGCCGAAGAGGTCCGCGTCGAAGTCGGCGACGTCGTAGAGGAACCCGCCGCGTCGGACCGAGGTGCGCCCGGGGCGGCCGGGCTCGGGGTCGTAGAGGCCCTCGACGTCCCAGCCCCGGTCGAGCGGGAAGTCGCCGATCGCGTCGCGTTCCTCCGCGACGAGCCGCCAGAGGTCCTCGGGCGAGGTCACACCACCGGGCAGACGGCAGCTCGCGGCCACGATCGCGATGGGCTCGCCGGGCGCGGCCGTCCGCTCCCGGATCGCCACGGAGGAGGTGCGACCGCCGCGCAGCACCTCGTCGAGGTGGTCGGCGAGTGCGTCCGGGGTCGGGTGGTCGAAGGCCGCCGTCGCGGACAGGGTGACACCGAAGTGCGCGGCCAGGACGGTCCGCAGCCGGACCGCGGCGAGCGAGCTCAGGCCGAGTTCCCGGAACGGCCGGTCGGGGCGCAGGTCGGCGGGGTCGCGCACGCCGAGGAGCTCGGCCGCGGCCGAGCGCACGGCCCCGACCAGCGTCCGGCGCCGTTCGGCCGCGGTGAGCCCGTCGAGCCGGGCCCGGCCCTCACCCGAACCCGGGCCCGTCTGCTCGACGACGAGATGGCGCAGTGTGGGCACCTCCGCCGCCGCGCGCTCGTCGAGCCGCAGGATCACCGAGTCGCCGGGGGGTTGGTCGAGGGCGGCATCGAAGGCCGACAGCAGCTCCGCCGGCGCCAGCGGCACGGTCGCATCGAGGCCGGGTGTCGTGGAGTCGGGTGTCGTGTCGGGAAGGGTGTCGAGGACGGTGGGGGCGAGAGCCGTCGGCCCCACCGCGAGCACCGTGGTGGGGAGTCCGCCACCACGCCGGGCCGCCGCCCACTCGGACAGGGCGCGAGCGGCCCCTGCGGTGCCGTAGCCGTCACCGGGGGCCAGCGCGGTCAGGACCACGAGGGTCGTCTCCGGTGCCGAGGCCGCGACGTCCACCAGGACCGCCGCGACCCGTCCCGGGTCGGCGGTCGGGTGTGTCTGGACGACGGTGCCGAACCGACCGCCCGCGGCGCCGACGGCGACGCGCACCAGCTCGGGGTCATTCGGCGAGCCGGCCACGACGACGACCCGGGCGCCCTGGCGGCGCAGCTCCTCGGCGAGCGGCCCGGCGCCGTCGGCCTGGCCCCAGTCGCTGAGCAGCACGACCTCGCGCACCCCGTGCGCACCGACGAGGTGGGTGGCGACCGCCGCGGCCACGGCCGAGTCCGCGCCCGTGACCAGCACGGGATCGGCGATCCCGGCCGCCGGGCCGGTGTCGCCGGAGGGCACGCGGACCAGGCGCCCGTCCTCGACGCGCAGGAGGTGCTCGTGGTGGCTCGCACCGGTCGCGACCAGCCGGGAGGGCCGCTCGAGGAGCAGGTGGCGGGTCACCTTCCCCGACGCGGTGCGCGGGATCTCGGCGATCAGTCGGATCTCCTCGGGCACCTTGAACGGCGACAGCTCGGTGCGGCAGGCCGCGAGGAGGGCGCCCGGGTCGAGGCCGTCGCGACCGTCCGGCCCTGGCACCACGTAGGCGACGGGGACCTCGCCCAGCACGGGGTGCGGGCGGCCGCCGACGGCCACGTCCCGGACACCGGCACCGCGCCGCAGCACGGTCTCGACCTCGACGGGGTGGATGTTCTCCCCACCCCGGATGATCAGCTCCTTGATCCGGCCGGTGACCGTCAGGAACCCGGCTCCGTCCTGTGTGGCCAGGTCGCCGGTGCGGTACCACCCGCCGCCGAACGCCGCTGCGGTCTCCTCGGGCCGGCGGTGGTACCCCACCGCGACGCTGGGCCCGCGCACCCACACCTCGCCCTCCGCGCCGGTCGCGGTGTCCGCACCCGTCGTCGTGTCGACCAGCCGGACCTCCAGCCCGGGCACCGGCTGCCCGCACGAGCCGTCGACCCGTGGTCCGTCCGGCCGGACCATGGCGATGGAGCCGCAGGTCTCGGTGCTGCCGTAGGCGTCGAGCAGCGGCACGCCGAAGATCTCCTCGACGTCGGCCCGCAGAGCGGCGGTGGTCACGGCGCCGCCGACGAGCCCGATGCGCAGGTCCGGAGCGGTGAAGCCGGTGTCGCGAGCCGCCGCGACCAGGTGGTGGTAGACGGTCGGGACGCCGGCCAGGAAGGTGGTTCGGTCCTCCCGCAGAGCGGCGAGGACCTCGTCGGCGGCGAACCCGTCCAGGATGCGGGAGGTGGCCCCCACCGAGACCACGGCGAGGAAGCCCGCGATGTGGGACAGGCTGTGGAACAGCGGCAGTGGCCAGAGCACCCGGTCCTCGGCCGAGAGCCCGGGGATCGGCACGTAGCAGGACGCGACGGACCAGAGGGCGTTGCGCTGGGTCGAGAGCACGCCCTTCGGCAGCCCGGTCGTCCCGGAGGTGTAGAGCATCCACGCCGGCTCGTCGAGGTCGAGGTCGTCGCGGGCGGACACCGCGGGCGCGGTCCGGGCGAGCGCCTCGAAGGACTCCGTGCCGTCGGGGAGCCGCCCCTCCCCCGTCACCAGGACCCGGACGTCGCGCGCTGCGATGCGGCGCACGAGGGCTGCCCGCGCCCGGTCGGTCACGACGACCCGCGCTCCGCTGTCACCGAGCAGGTGGTCGAGCTCGCTCGCGCTGACCTGCGGGTTCAGCGGGACACCCACTGCAGCCGCCCGGGTCGCGGCGAGGTAGCCCTCGATCACCTCGACCGCGTTGCCCAGCAGGATCGCCACCCGGTCACCGCGGCCCACCCCGCCCGACGCCAGGTGCCCGGCGAGCCGCGCCGTGCGGGCCTCGAGCTCGGCGTAGGTGACCGCGCGGCGCGCGTCCCGGAAAGCGACGGTGGTGCCGGACTCCGCCGCGTGCGCCAGCAGGGTCTCCGGCAGCGGGCGGATCAGATCGCTTCGCATGGTCC
The DNA here is from genome assembly GCF_001932475.1 of Pseudonocardia sp. Ae717_Ps2. Taxonomy (NCBI): domain Bacteria; kingdom Bacillati; phylum Actinomycetota; class Actinomycetes; order Pseudonocardiales; family Pseudonocardiaceae; genus Pseudonocardia; species Pseudonocardia sp. Ae717_Ps2. The sequence continues at coordinate 2,242,649 of NZ_MCIS01000001.1, read as the reverse complement.
TCGTTCTCTCCGGCCGCCGCGGCGGCTCGTCTCTGCGGTGTCGGGCTCAGGCGGCTCGGACGAGCGCCAACACGTCGGTCGGGACCGTGGCGACCACGTCCGGCCCCTCGGCCCGCAGCGCCGCTTCCTCGGTCGTGCCCCAGAGCGCGGCGACCGAGCGGACCCGCGCCCCGCGTGCGCTGCGCAGGTCGGTGACGGCGTCACCGACCATCACGGCCCGCTCCGGCGCGACGTCGAGCAGGTCGAGCGCGCGGAGCACGATGTCCGGGGCGGGCTTCGGCCGGCTGATCTCGTCCGACCCGATCACGTGGCGGAACCTGCCGAGCACCCCCAGCCCGTCGAGCAGGGACCGGGCACGGACCCCCGCCTTGCCGGTCGCGACCGCGAGCGGCACGTCCCGGGCGTCCAGCTCGGCCAGCAGCTCGGCGACCCCGGGGAACAGCGACACGCGGTCCGCGAGGCGGTAGCTCTCCCGTACGAAGGGCTCCTCCATCTCCAGGGGGAGCCCCATGATCCGCATGATGTCGGGGAAGAACCGGCCGAGATGCCGGTTGTACTCGGCGAACGGAGCCTCTCCCGGTCCGACGACCTCGGCGTAGGCGATGCCGAACGCTTCGCGCATCACGTCGAAGCTGTCCACCAGGACTCCGTCGAGGTCGAAGACGACGGCGTCGGCGGGGGTGGTCGGTCCGACGACCGTGAGGACGTGCGACGACTCGGTGTGCACCGTCATGGTCGGCTCCCCGTTCCCAGCGTGGTCGGCTCGGTGGCCCGGGCCGAGGTGTAGATCCGGTCGATCAGGGCGACGGCCCGTTCGGCCTCCGCGATGGCCACCCCGCGGCTGCTCGGGTCGCGCAGCAGCGCCGGCAGCTCGACGAGCTGGCGGTCGTACTCGCTCCCGATCGGCTCGTCGACCGGGTCGAGCTCGGTGGTCACCCCGGCACGTGTGGTGGTGAGGGTCGATCCGCCCTCGCGATGGGGGCTGAAGCCGAAGGTCGCCCGCAGCCGCACGACGGCCCGGCTCCCCTCGACGGTCAGCACCGTCGTGTCCCGCACCTCGTGCGAGGCCCAGCTCGCGCGCAGGGACACGGACACGCCGGACCGGGTGACGAGGAAGGCGCGCACGGTGTCCTCGACGTCACCGTGGGCCCGCTCGCGGGTGTCGGTGTCGGGGCGCCATCCCGCCCGCCGGGTGGGATCGTTGACGAAGTCGCCGGACACCGCGGCCGCGACGTGCTCGACCTCCAGCCGTCCCAGTACGGGGGTCGCGGCGTCGAGGAGGTGCCATCCCAGGTCGAGGAGCGCGCCGCCGCCTGCCGTCCGACGGTCGGTGAACCAGCCGCCCGCGTCCGGGACACCCCGCGCACGGACCCACGAGAGGTCGACGTGGCGCAGCTCGCCCACCGTGGCCGCGGCATCCACCAGGGCGCGGACGTCGGCCCGGTAGCGGGCGGCGCTGCCGGCGAGCAGCACCGCCCCGCCCACCCGCTCGGCCTCGGCCAGCTCGGCGGCCTGCGCAGCGTCCAGGCAGACGGGCTTCTCCACGAAGACGGCGATCCCGCGCCGCAGCAGACCGCTCGCGACGGCGGCGTGGGCGTGGTTGGGCACCGCCACGACAGCGAGGTCGATCGCGGCGGGATCGAGCTGGTCGGCGCCGGTGTACCGGGCCGCGGCGGGGGCCAGGTCCGCAGCGGCCGCCGACGCCCGGGGATCCGCGTCGACCAGGGCGGTGACGACGTAGCCGGGGAGCGAGGCGAGCCTGGGCAACCAGATGGACCGCGCCGCCCACCCGGCACCGACTACGGCGACCCGGACGGCTGCGCTCACAGTGCCGCCACCGTCTCGGCGATGATCGCGGCGACCCGTTCGATGTCGGCCTCCGGGGCGAGCAGGGTCCGGTGGTGCAGCCAGACGGTGTCGGCGGTGATCTCCTCCGAGTTCGGGCAGCGGCGTGCGAGGTCGTCCACGCTCTCGTCCGGGGCGCCGGTCTCCCAGAACGCGGCGGTGCGGTAGACGGCGCGGAACGCGACGAAGGCCGGCAGGCCGCGCGCCACCAGCTGGTCGACGAGCAGGTTGCGGCGCTCCTCGCCGATGCCCGGCAGCCGGAACAGCGCCATGTAGTGCGGGTTCCGGTCGGCGCGCTCGTCGTCGGCCTGAGGCACGACCCCCGGGATCTCGGCGAGCAGTGAGCGCAGGAGCGGCCACCGCTGCTCCCTGGTCTCGATCTGGCCGTCGAGCCGCTCCAGCTGGGCCCGCAGCACGCTCGCCGAGAACTCGTTGAGCCGGAAGTTGGACCCGGAGGTGCGGTGGAAGTAGCCGCGATCGGTCCGCGGCCGCCCGCAGCTGTGCCGGACGAAGCCCTCCTCGTACAGCCCGGCGTCGGGGAACAGGACGGCTCCGCCCTCGCCCGCGGTCATCAGCTTGCCGTTCTGGAAGCTGAACGCCGCCACCGAACCGAGCTCACCGATCCGCTTCCCCCGCCAGCGGGCGCCGTGGGCGTGCGCCGCGTCCTGCACGATCGACACCCCGCTGTCCGCGGCGATCTTGTTCAGGGCGTCGATGTCGGCGACCAGGCCTGCCATGTGCACGGGCATGATCGCCCGGGTCCGCGGCGTGATGGCGGCGGCGGCCGCGTCCGGGTCGATGTTGAGGGTCTGCGGGTCCACGTCGACCGGGACCGCCGTGGCGCCGAGCCGCTGGGCCGCCTGGGACGACGAGATGAACGTGAACGCGGGGACCACCACCTCGGTGCCCGGCCCGACGCCGAGGACCTCGAGGGCGAGCTCGAGGGCGTGGGTGCCGTTGGTCACGGCGAGCGCGTGCTCGGATCCGTGGTACTGCGCGAACTCCTGCTCGAAGGAGTCGACCTCGCTGCCCCCGATCCGCCACCACTGCCCCTGTTCCAGTGCCCGGATCAGACCGGTCCGTTCGGAATCGGAGTACTGAGGCCACGCCGGGAGCTCCGGCGCGGGCTGCAGGTGGTCGGCCATGACGCATCACTTCTCTCTGACGGTGGAATGCGCGACATCGCGGGAAACTGCCCGACACCTGCCGGGACCATTCGAGAGTAACCCTGGTAAATCGGGACGTCACCGCCCCTAACGCCCCCTAGGAACCCCTATTTCAGCGCCTCGGCCGCCAACCCCGGAAGATTCTCCTAGAATTGTTCGTGCATTACGACACCATCCGCAAGGAGAACCGTGCCATCGCTATTTCTGTTGAACGGGCCCAATCTGGGAACGCTGGGGACGAGACAGCCGGAGATCTACGGGACGACGACGCTGGACCAGATCGCCGAGCACGTGGCGGCCGAGGTCGCCGGCCGAGGCTGGACAGTGGAGTCGGTACAGCTCGACGGTGAGGGTGAGCTGGTCCGCGCGGTGCAGGACAGGTACGACACGGTGGGTGCGATCGTGAACCCCGGGGCCCTGATGATTCACGGCTGGAGCCTGCGCGACGCCCTCGCCGCCTACCCGCGGCCATGGGTCGAGGTCCATCTGTCCAACGTCTGGGCCCGGGAGGCCTTCCGCCACGAGTCGATCCTGTCCGCGCTGGCGGCCGGGGTGATCGTCGGGCTCGGCGCGACCGGCTACCGGCTCGCCGCCCGGGCACTGCTCGACCTGGTCCCCGCTCCAGAGCCGGAGGCGGGCGCACGGTGAGCCGCGACGACGCGCACCGGGTGCGGGTGGACCTCGGTGCCCGCTCCTACGACGTCCACATCGGATCCGGGGTCCGGCATCTCCTGCCCCGCATCGTGTCCGGGCTCGGCGCCGACCGGGTCGTGGTCGTCTCGGCCCGGCCCGCCGGGGCCGTGCCGCCGCCCGGAGTGCCGGCGGTCGAGGTCACGCTGACCGACGGGGAGCGCGACAAGACCCTCGGCCAGGTGGAGTCCCTGTGCCGGGAGTTCGCCGCGGCCGGGCTCACGCGGGCCGGCGCGGTGGTGTCCTGCGGCGGCGGCACCACGACCGACGTCGTCGGGCTCGCCGCCGCGCTGTACCACCGGGGCGTCCCCGTGATCCACCTGCCCACGTCGCTGCTGGCGCAGGTCGACGCGAGCGTGGGTGGCAAGACCGCGGTGAACCTGCCCGAGGGCAAGAACCTCGTCGGCGCCTACTGGCAGCCCGCCGCGGTGCTGTGCGACACCGACTACCTGCGCACCCTTCCCGCCCGCGAGCACACCAACGGGCTCGGCGAGATCGCCCGGGCCCACTTCATCGGCACCGGCGACCTGCGCGGGCGACCGTTGGCAGAGCAGATCGCGACGAGCGTGGCGATGAAGGCCGCCGTCGTCGCGAGCGACGAGCGGGACGCGGGGCGCCGTCACGTCCTCAACTACGGGCACACCCTCGGCCATGCGTTGGAGGTGGCGACCGGGTTCCGGCTCCGCCACGGCGAGGCGGTCGCGGTCGGCACGGTGTTCGCCGGGGTGCTGGCACACGAGCTCGGCCGCATCGACGCGGCGCGGGCCGCCGAGCACCGGGAGGTCGTGGCGCACTACGGGCTGCCGACCACGCTGCCGGACGGGGTCGGCGTCGACAGACTCGTCACCCTCATGCGCTCGGACAAGAAGGCGGTCGCGCACGGCCTGACGTTCGTGCTCGACGGGCCCGCCGGACCCGAGCTGGTGCCGGACGTCCCGGGCGACGTGGTGACCCGGGCCCTGCGGGCCATGCCGTCCTCCCCGCTCCCCGCCGGGACCGGGCCGGTCAGCTCGCCCGGTTGACCTCGGCCCACAGGTCCGGCGGGAGGTCGCGACGTCGGCGCACGCCGAGCTTGCGGTAGACCCGGGTCAGATGCTGCTCGACCGTGCTGGGCGTGATGAACAGGCGCGCCCCGATCTCGCGGTTCGAGTAGCCCCGCACGGCCAGACCCGCCACCCGCCGCTCGGAGTCCGAGAGGGCGGAGGCCACGGTCCCGGGACCGTCGGTGTCGCTCTGGTCGGCCCCGCTGACGTGCTCCAGCTCCCGCACGAGCGGGGCGACGCTGGCGACCCGGGCCAGATGCAGGGCACGCCGCGACGTCAGCCGTGCGGTGCGGATCTCCTCCGCCGCGCGGTAGGCCTCGCTCAGGTCCGACAGGACGAAGGCCTGCCCGACGATGTCGCCCACCGACTCGAACAGCTCCAGGGCCTCGGTGAGCATGCCGATCCGACGCTCCGCCGCGCTCGCCGCGGCGAGTACCCGCAACGCGGACGCGCGGGTCCGTGGATCCCGGGTCGACACCAGCTCGTGGGCGATCCGGCGCGCCTCGGCGGCCTCCCCCAGCTGCAGCCGGGCCGTCGCGGTACCGAGGCGCCACGCGACCGACTCGCCGGCGACGTCACGGCCCCAGCGGGTGAGCATCGCCCCGCACTCGGTGAAGTCCGCCAAGGCCGCCGCGGGGTGCCCCGTCGCCATCCGGAACCGGGCCCGGCCGAGGCGGTAGCGCAACCCCGCGAGCCCCACGTCCATCGCCGCCGGAACCGTGCTCACCAACCACCTGGCGGCCTCGTCGAGCCGCCCGGTCCCGACGAGTGCATCCACCAGCACGCCGAGCGGCGCCCCGACCTCGATCCCCCACGCGGCCACCGGCAGGACGCGCAGGGCGTCGGCGGCCCACCGCGTGGCCGCGGCGAGGTCGCCCTGCTCGAGGGCGATCGCGGCCAGCACCGCCGCGGTCCTCGCCTGCCCCGTCACCGGCTGGCCCTCGGCCAGCAGCTGCTCCCCGCGAGCCAGCGCGTCGGCCGCCCGGCCGGCCCGGGCCAGCACCTCGAGAGCGAGCACCATCGCCTCCTCGGACCAGGTGCTCCCCCGGCCGTGCCGCACGTCGCGCAGCACGATCTCGGCGTGTGTCACGACGTGACCGGGAGTCCCGTGCTCGAGGGCGTCGGCGAGCAGGGCCGCGGACTGCAGCCACGGGTCGGTCTCCGGCCGCACCCGGGTCTCCCGGGCCCGGCCCGTCCACGGCTGCCTCGGCACCGCGATCGCCCCGGGGGCGCGGTGGCGCGCCCACGTCTCCAACGCCGACAGCGTCGGCGTGTCCAGTTCGGCGCGCCGCGCCAGGTCCGCCAGGAGCGCGGTGGCCTCCGCCATGCGGCCGTGCCACGCCAGCTGCCGCACGGCCTCCGCGGCGTCGTGGTCGCCGACGCCCCGGCGCAGCGCCTCGTCGAGCGGGGGCAGCGCCGCGAGCGGACGGACCCGCCACAGCACCGCGGCGAGCCGGGCCGCGAGCGACGCCGCCCGCTCCGCCGCGCCGTGGTGCCGGGCCACCTGCAGGCACCGGGCCGCCTGTTCGGGCTCGTCGTCGAGCACCGCCCGGTCGGCCGCCTCGACGAGCGCGTCGACCGCCCACGGAGCGCCCGGTCGGCACCGGTCCGCCGCCGCCAGGAGGTGGTCGACGACCACCGTGGCGGGCCGGCCGGACTCGTGCGCCACACCCGCGGCCGCGAGGTGCATGTCGGCCCGGCGCGCCGGGTCGACGCGGTCGAGCACGGCGTCGCGCACCGCGGCGTCCGGGAACCGCGGCTCGGCGGGCAGCCCCGCCTGCGCGAGGGTCTGCAGGGCCACCTCCGCGGCCTCCCGGCCGACCTGGGCGACCCGCGCGATCTCCGTGACCGAGTCGGACGGGGCCGAGCAGAAGTGTCCGAGGACGGCCAGCGCGGCTGCCACCTCGGTCACCACGGGTCCACCGCGATGGACCCCGCCGGCGACCGCCCGGGCGTACCCCTCCAACGCCGGGGCGGCCCCTCGCACGTGGTCCTCGACCAGCGCGTCGAGCAGCAGCGGACTGCCGCCCGACAGCGCGACCGCGCGCCCGGCCAGCTCCGCCGCCCGCTCCGCGCCCAGGCGCGCGGCCAGGTGCTCCCGCACCTCGTCCGGGGAGAAGCGGTCGACGCGCAGGCGCTCGACCCGCAACGTCCGGGACAGCTCCGCGACGAAGGCCACGGAGTCCGCCGCGGCGGGGACCGGGGTCTGCAACGCGGCGACCAGCACGACCTGGCGTGCGGGTATCCGCCGGAGGAGGAACAGGACGAACTCCAGCGACTCGGGGTCGGCGAGCTGGAGGTCGTCGAGCACGAGCATCAGCCGCGAGTCGGCTCCCCCCGCCTGCTCGACGACGTCCCCGGCCAGCGACGCGAACCGGAGCACCCGGTCCTCGGGCGTCACCGGGTCCGGTGACCGGCGGGGGGCCAGCTGCCGGGCGAACCCGAGCGGCACGGTCCGCTCGGCGCGCGAGCCGGTCGCCGACAGCACGGCATGGCCGCGCTGCGCGGCACGGTCGGCGATCGCCCGCAGCACCGCGGTCCGTCCGACGCCGACCGGCCCCTCGACCAGGAGCGCGCATCCACCACACGGCTCGCCGCCCAGCAGCTCCCCGATCCGGCGGTCCACCACATCCCGTCCGACCACGACCACGACTCCTTCACGTCACTCCGGGTTGCGGGTCGTGACACGCCGGACGTCGCAGGACGCCGCTGCCCTCGCCACCATCGGCTGACCCGCGCCCCGATCGTCACCGAGGGCACCCACTGGGCGGGAACTGTCCCGTCATCGCCCGCCGTGGTCCGGGTTCACCCCGAGAGCCGACCTCGCGTCGGGACGGGAGTCTCGGCCCCTGCGTACGCGCGGCCACGAGCCGTCGCCCACCGGGTCCGCCGCTCGAGGCGGTCCCGGCGACGCAGCTGGGACACGACCACGTGCCGCAGCAGGGGGTGCCGGAAGGCGTACACCAGCTCTCCGGTGTCGGGGCGCCGTCCGCTGCGCATCAGCAGGCCGTGCCGCTCCAACCGGTCGAGGACGGCGGCGACCTCCTGCTCGTCGGCGCCGCTCATCTCGCGGAGCGGCCCGACCCACACCTCGGTACCGATGACCGCGGCGTCCTGCAGCACGGACTTCTCCCGCTGCGGGAGCGTGTCCAGGCGCGCCGCCAGGATGGTGTGGACGGCATGCGGGATCCGGATCCGCCCGGTCCCCGGCTCACCGGGCTCCCCGCCGTCCGCGGACGGGATCGTGAGCGTGGGGATCACCGGAGCCCGGCCCCCGATGTCGGACCGCAGCATCAGGACGTACTCGCTGGCGAACAAGGGGTTGCCGCCGACCCGGTCGACGAGCTGGGCTCCGCAGACCAGCGGCGACCCGCCCGTCCCTCCGGGCGCTGCCTCCTCGCGCAGGCGGCGGTCCAGCAGCCCGACCAGCTCTCGGATCTCGTCGTCGGACAGCGGTCCCACGGTCCGGACCGTGGTGGCTGTGGTGCCGCCACCCCAGCCCGGGCGCCGGCGGACCAGCTCCGGTCGCGCGGTGGCCAGCACGAGCAACGGCACCGGGCCGAGCCTGCGGTCGAGCCCCTCGACGAGGTCGAGCAGCGCCGCGTCCGCGGTCTGCAGGTCCTCGATGACGACGACCAGCGGCCTGCGCCGCGCGAACTCCTCGATGAAGCGGATCCAGGCCGCCGCCACCTGCTCGACCTCGACGGGGGCGCGGGTGCTCTCGCACAGCTCGACGAGCGGGCGCAGGCCCGACACCATCCACTCGGCCGTGCGGGCGTCGTCGGCGAGGCCGTGCACGGCGCGGGTGAGCTTGCGGAGCCCGGTCGGGCCGTCGTCGGCGGCCGAGATACCGCAGCATTCCTTCACGACGCCGGCGAGTGGCGTGACCGGCGCGTTCCACCCGAACCGCGGTGTCCGGCCCGTGACGACCTGTGCCCGTCCCGCCACCAGGGTGCGGAACTCGCGGACCACACGGCTCTTCCCGACGCCCGGCTCGCCGAACAGCATCACCGACTGCGGCAGCCGGGCCCGGACGACCTCCCCGACCAGCTGTGTCAGCATCGCCGTCTCGGCGGTGCGCCCGACGAACGGTCCGCTGAACGTGGCGTTCTCGTGCTCCGGTCGTACCCCGAGGACCTGACCGTCCGGGGCGTAGGCGACCGCGCCCCGGCTGGCCAGCCGGCTTGCAGCACAGACCCGCACCTCACCCGGGCCCAGGTCGGCGAGCTGCTGCAGGCAGCCGTCGACCACCTCGCCGGTAACCTCCGCGTCGCCCGCTGCCCGGGCGGTCACGAGCGCCTCGCCGGTCGCGACGGCGAACCCGGCACGCGCGCGAGGTCCCACGGGTCCGGCGCTGCCGTCGAGCCGGCGCCTGATCGAGCAGGCCGCGCGGATCGCCCGCTCGGCGTCGTCCTCGTGGGTGCGGCGCAGACCGAAGACCGCCTGCCAGGTCGTGCCCAGCCGACTGTGCAGGGTCCCGCCGAAGATGCCCACCTCCGCCTCCAGCACCGCCCGCAGTTCGCGTGCGCGCTCGGCCACCGCCTCGGGGTCGTCGTCCCGGTCCACGGGCTCCGCCCGCACCAGCAACACGCTGACCCACTTGCGCTCGTACACCGTCCCGGGACCGGCACCCGTCTCGGGCGCACCAGCAGGCGTGGCCGGTTCGGCCGGGGCCGGAGTGTCCCCGGGCGCCGCAACCGGGGTGAGCACCTCGTCGTGGTGCAGGATCGCCCGCTCCAGCTCCTGCAGCTCGGGACCGGGGTCCAGCCCGTACTCGGTCCGCAGCGCGCTGCGGGCCCGACGGAACACGTCGAGGGCGTCGGTCTGGCGACCCGAGCGGTAGAGCGCCAGCATCAGCTGGCCGCACAGCCGCTCACGAGCGGGCTCGGCATCACGGGCGGCTTCGAGCTCGTGCAGGATCTCCTGGTGCCGACCGAGGGCGAGCTCGGCCTCCACACGGTCCTCGAAGGCCGACAGCCGGGCCTTCTCCAGGGCGGCGAGCTCCGGCCAGTCCATGCCCGTCTCGGCGAGGTCGGCGAACGCGGGACCGCGCCACAGGCCCAGCCCGTCCCGCAGTGCCTGCGCGGCTCCCGCCCAGTCGCCCACGGCCAGCCGGGTCCGCCCCCACTCGGTCAGCGCCTGGAACCGCAGCATGTCGACCCGGGTCTCCGGCACCCGCAGCAGGTACCCCGGCGCCCGGGTGACCAGCTCCACCTCCACCGCGCCACTCGCGGCCTCGGCGATCCGCTGGCGCAGCCCCGACACCGCGTTCTGCAGCATCTTGCGGGCCGTCGGCGGCGGGTCCTCGCCCCACAGCGCATCGACCAGGCGGCTCGTCGCCACCGTGCGGTTCGCGTTCAGCAGCAGGTAGCCCAGCGTCGCCCGCTGGTGGACCCCACCGAGTGCGAGCGCTCTACCGGCGGAGCGTAGTTCGATCGACCCCAGGACGTTGAACTGCATCCGACACTCCCGACGCGAACTCCGATGTACCCGATGACGGTCCGGGACGGACGGCACTCGGGCCGGTGGTCCCGGTGCCGGCACATCGCGCGTGGGTCGACATCGCGTCGGTCCTCTCGTCGGCCGTCGTCGCGGCCGTGCTCCCGGGCGCGCGAGGACACGATAACGGCCCGTCCCCCATCCGTGGCCGCCCGACGACGACAATCCCGGATCGCGGAACACCAGGGAATGTGACCGGACAATGTCGATAGGGGTCGGTAGGGGCCCGGACAGGGGTTTCGTCGCCGTCCGCTCACGTAGCGTCGGCGCAAATCCAGCCCCTCGTCCCGCCGAGCCGAGTTCTCGACTGGGCCGCCGGCACCCTTTCCCGCACGAGGAGACCACCGACCGTGTCCATTCGACGCGCCACACTCGGCGCGGGCGCCGCCCTGGCAGCCATCGCCGTTCTGCTCAGCGCCTGCTCGACCGGCCCGTCGGCGAGCGGGACGCCCCCGACCGGCGAACCGGTCAATGGCGGCAGGCTCACCTACGCCCTGAGCACCGATCCGCTGTCGTTCAACCCGTCCGGGAACAATGCCGGCAACGACTCGTGGACGGTCACCCGGCAGTTGTTCGACTCGTTGTTGTACCTCGACCCGAACAGCAAGAAGCTCGAACCGTGGCTGGCGAAGAGCTGGTCGAGCAACGCCGACGCGACGGCGTTCACCTTCGAGCTGCGTGACGACGCCACGTTCTCCGACGGGAGCAAGGTCACCGCGAACGACGTCAAGGCGACCTTCGACGACCTGGTCGCGAACAAGGCGAAGAGTCCCGGCACGGCAAGCTTCTTCAGCGGCTACCGGACCACCGACGCGGTCGACGCCGACACCGTGACGGTCCGGTTCTCCACACCGAACGCCGCGTTCCCCGCCAACACGGCGGGCGTGATGCTCGGCATCGTGTCGCAGGCGACGACGAGGATCCCCTACGACGAGCGCGCGACCGGCAAGGGCGTGGTCGGTTCGGGTCCGTTCGTCCTGCAGAACTACACCAAGGACGTCTCCACCACCCTGGTGCGGCGGCCCGACTACGCGTGGGCACCCGCCGGATTCGCCACCACCGGGGCAGCGCACCTGGACGCGATCGACTTCACGGTCGTGCCCGAGTCGACGGTCCGGTCGGGCAGCCTGACCTCCGGCTCGGTCGATGTGATCAACGGTGTCGACCCGACGGCGGTGGGCGAGCTGGAAGGGGCGGGCACCGTGGTGAGCCGCTCCACGCCGGGCTACGTCAACGGCCTCTACTTCAACGTGTCCCGGCCCGCGACGGGTGACCTCGCCGTGCGGCGGGGCATCGCCCACGCCGTGGACGCCGGGCAGATCCGCGACACCGCGGTGACCGACGAGTTCGCAGTGGGCACCAGCATCCTGTCCGCGGCGACCCCCGGGTGGTCCGACCAGAGCTCGTGGTTCGGGTTCGACGCGGCCGCGGCCGGGCGCGACCTGGACTCCGCCGGGTGGGTTACCGGCCCGGACGGCATCCGGGCGAAGGACGGGAACCGGCTGTCCCTGAAGCTGATCTACATGAACACCTCGGGCCAGACCCAGAGCGCGGTCGAGGTGCTGCAGCAGCAGCTCCGCGCCGCGGGCGTCGAGCTCGTGCTCTCGGGTGGGGCGGCGCCGGACTTCCTGGCCGCCTGGCAGAGCGGCGCGTTCGACGCGGCGTGGATCGCCGGCGGCGCGTCGGACCCGGACATCCTGCGCACCGTGTACTCCGCGAGCGGCACCAACTTCTACAAGGTGAAGGACCCGACCCTCGACGGCCTGCTGACCCGCCAGCTCGCCTCCGTCGACCAGGCCGTCCGCTTCGGGGTGCTCGCGGACGTGCAGAAGCGGATCGCCGAGCAGTACTACCAGGTCCCGGTCTACGAGAACACCGGGATCGTCGCCACCACCAGGGGTGTGCACGGCGTGGTGCTCGGCGCGGACTCGCGGCCCGACCTGCTGGTCGGCGCCTGGAAGGACCCCACCTGAGCGATCACCGGCTCCCGCCCGCGCGGGAGCCGGTGATCCCCTGACGGTCACGAACTGGGAGCGCTCCGTTTGACTCGCTACGTCCTGGGCCGCCTCGGGCAGGCCCTGCTGGTGGTCTGGGCCGCCTACACCATCACCTTCGCGGTGCTCTACGTGCTGCCCGGGGACCCGGTGACCCTGATGGCGGGCACGGGCGTCGGGTTCCTCACCCCAGCCCAGCTCGACGGTCTGCGCCACGAGTACGGGTTCGACCGTCCACTCGTCGTCCAGTACGCGACCCGCCTGGGCGCCGCGGCCGTCGGGGACTGGGGGCACTCGATCGTCAGCAACCGTCCGGTGCTCGACGTGGTCGGCGAGGCCCTGCTCTCGACACTGCAGCTGACGGCCGCCGGGCTGACGGTCGCCGTCGTCGGCGGGACCGTGCTGGCGCTGGTGACCGTCGGGACGGGTCGGCGGTGGCTCGCCCAGCTGCTCGGCGTGCTACCGCCCCTCGGGGTCGCGGTTCCGGCCTTCTGGTTCGGGCTGCTGCTCATCCAGTGGTTCGCCTTCGGCATACCGCTGTTCCCCGCGTTCGGTGCGCAGGGCCCCGCCTCGCTGGTGCTGCCGGCGGTGGCGCTGGCCGTCCCGACCGGCGCCACGATCGCCCAGCTGCTGACCCGCAGCCTCGACGCCACGCTGGCCGAGCCCTACATCCACACCATCCGCGCCCGCGGCGCCGGAACCGGGCGGGTCCTGCTGCGGCACGCCCTGCGCAACGCCGCTCTGCCGACCGTGACCATGACCGGGCTGATCGTCGGTGGGCTGCTGTCGGGGGCGGTGGTCGTGGAGACCGTGTTCTCCCGGCCCGGTCTGGGCCGGGTCGTGGCACAGGCCGTCGAGCAGCAGGACGTGGCGGTGGTGCAGGGCGTCGTCGTCCTCGCCGCGATCGTGTTCGTGCTGACCGGGTTGGTGGTCGACCTGCTCTACCCGGTCCTCGACCCCCGGATCCGGGTCGCCGGCCGGCGGCCGGCCCGTTCGGTTCCGGGAGGTGCGGCATGACGCTCGCCCTCGAGGATCCTCCCGTCACGGCACCGCAGCGACCGGCCGGAGGACGACGTCGTCGCCGGCCTCCGATGGGCCTGGTCCTCGCCTGCGGATGGCTGCTCGCGGTCGCGGTCGCGGTCGCGGTGTTCGTCCCGCACCTGCTCGCGGCGGGGGACCCACTCGCCGGAGTGCCGGCGCTGAAGCTGGAACTGGAGTGTTCCCGATTTCTTTGACGCCGGTTTAGGCTGCCAAGTCGGTTATTTTCCTGAATCCTAGCTCGTATTCGGTGGGTGTCAAGTATCCGAGGGTGGAGTGCCGTCTGCGACGGTTGTAGTAGCTCTCGATCCACGCGAATGTCTGCTGTCGGACCTCGGTGACGTCGTTCCATGGCCGGGTGTGGATGAGTTCTTTCTTGTAGCTGGCGAAGAACGACTCGGCGACGGCGTTGTCGAAGCAGGTGGCGCGTCGGCCCATCGATCGGGCCACATTGTTGGCGGCGCAGAAGTCGGTGAACTCCCGGCTCGTGTATTGCGTCCCGCGGTCGCTGTGCATGATCACTCCGGCTGGTGGGCGGCGGGTGAGCAGGGCGGCGGCGAGGGCCTCGATGATCAGGTTGGTGCGCAGGTGGTCGGCCACGGCGTAGCCGACGACCTTGCGGGAGTGCAGGTCGATCACGGTGGCGAGGTAGGCCCAGCCGTCGACCGTCTGGATGTAGGTGATGTCGCCGCACCAGCGGGTGTCGGGAGCCTCGGCGGTGAAGTCACGCCCGATCAGGTCCGGGGCGTCGATCGGGCGTAGACCTGCGACGGTCGTCTTGCGCCAGGTGTGAGGGTGGCGGCCTTGCAGGCCGGCGGCGCGCATGAGCCGCCAGACCCGCTTGCGGGCGGTCCGGTGGCCGCGAGCGACCAGCTCGGCCCACACCCGGCGCACGCCGGGGTCACCGCGCAGGTCGTGGTGGATCTCTCGGATCGTGTCGGTGAGCTCGGCGTCGGTGCGTTCCCGCTGGCTGGGTCCGGTCTTGAGCCACCGGTAGTAGCCCTGTCGGGCCACGCCGAGCTGGGCGCACATGAACGTGACCGGATACTCGCCCTCGGTTGCCCAGTCCGCGATCGCCGCGTATTTCACGGCTGTTCTTTCGCGAACCAGGTCGCTACTTTTTTTGCGAAGTCCCGCTCCATTCGCAGGGTCGTGTTCTCCTTGCGGAGCCGTTCCAGCTCGGCCCGCTCCGGTTCGGACAGGTCCGTGTCCGGGACCTGCCCGGATTCGCGTGCTTTCTTCACCCACTTGCCTAACGTCATCTCGTGGACGCCGATACTCTTCGCTACCTCGGCGATTGTTCGGCCGGAATCGAGGACAAGACTGACGGCCTGGTCCTTATACTCCTGGGTGAAATGGCGGCGTGTCGCCACGCGATCCCCTCCGCTGCGATCAGCGGCAGTCTACGACCGGTGTCTACAAGATCGGGAACGGTCCAAACCTCCCTCGGCCGAGCACTGGCTGGGCACCGACGCGGTGGGGCGGGACCTCTACACCCGCGTGGTGCACGGCACCGGGCTCACGATGCGCACGGCGGTGCTCGCGGTGGCGATGGGCGTGCTGTTCGGCTCCGCGCTGGGGCTGCTGGCCGGGCTGGCGGGCGGGGCCGTCGACATCGTCGTCATGCGGGTGGTGGACGTCCTGTTCGCCGTGCCGGGGATCCTGCTGTCGCTCGCGCTGATCACCGTGCTCGGCGTGGGTACCGCCGCGGTCGCGTTCGCCGTCTCGCTCGGCAGCATCGCGGGCATCGCCCGGGTCCTGCGGTCGGAGGTCCTCAAGGTACGGACCTCCCCCTACATCGAGGCCGCGCAGGTCAGCGGGAACCGGCCGCTGCGGCTCACCCTGCGCCACGTCCTCCCCAACGCCGTCACCCCACTGCTCGCCCTCGCCGCCCTCGAGCTCGCCGCCGCCATCCTGTCCGTGTCCGCGCTCGGCTTCCTCGGTTACGGCGCCCAGCCCCCGCCCCGGAGTGGGGGGCCATGGTCGCCGCCGGTCGCGACTCCCTCCGCACGGCGTGGTGGCTCACCACCTTTCCCGGCCTGGCGATCGTGGCCACCGTGCTGGCCGCGAACCGGCTGTCGCTGCTCGTCGGACGGAGACCGCGATGAACCCGGTGCTGACGGTCGAGGGTCTCGCGGTCCGCTACGGGTCCGTCGAGGCCGTGCGCGGCGTGTCCTTCCACGTCGACCCGGGTGAGACGGTCGCGCTCGTGGGCGAGTCCGGCTCGGGCAAGTCCACCCTGGCCCACGCCGCGCTCGGACTGCTGCCCCCGGGGGCGGCGGTCACCGCCGGACGGGTCGTGGTTCGCGGCACCGACCTCGCCGCGGCGGACGACCGTGAGCTGCGCCGGCTGCGGGGCCGCACCGTGGCCCTCGTCCCCCAGGACCCCGGCGCGTCGCTCGATCCCGTCATGCGGGTCGGACGGCAGGTCGCCGAGGTCCTGGAGATCCACGGTCTCGCCACGGGGCGAGCAGCCGCGGCCCTCGCCCGCGAGGCGCTCGCCCGTGCCGGACTCGATCCGGACCGGGTCGCGCACCGGTACCCGCACGAGCTGTCCGGGGGGATGCGCCAGCGGGTCCTCATCGCGGCCGCGCTGGCCGGGGGCCCGGCGCTGATCGTGGCCGACGAGCCCACCAGCGCGCTGGACGTGACGGTCCAGAAGCAGATCCTCGACCATCTCGCGGCCCTGACCGCGCAGAGCGGCACCAGCCTGCTGCTCGTCACCCACGACCTCGCGGTCGCCGCCGAGCGCGCGGACCGGGTGCTGGTGATGCGGGCCGGAGAGCTCGTCGAGTCCGGCCATCCCGCCCAGGTGTTCGACGCTCCGCGCCACCCCTACACCCGCGAGCTGGCCGCCGCCGCACCGCGGCGCGACGGCGTGAGCGAGCGTGTCGGTCGCGACGCCGACGAGCCGCCGCTCCTGGTGCTCGACGGGGTCGGCAAGACCTACCCGTCCCGCACCGGCCGGGCGGCCGAGCGACCCGCGGTCGAGGCACTGGACCTCACCGTCTCCCGCGGGCGCACCCTCGCGCTGGTCGGCGAGTCCGGTTCCGGGAAGACGACCGTCGGACGGCTGGTGCTGCGGCTGGTCGACGCCGACACCGGCCGGATCACCCTCGACGGTCTCGACGTCACCACCACCCGTGGGCCCGAGCTGCGCGCGCTGCGCCGCCGGGTCCAGCTCGTGCAGCAGAACCCGTTCACGGCGCTGAACCCGCGCCTGACCGTCGAGGCGATCATCGCGGACCCGTTGCACGCGCACCGCATCGGCAGCTCCGCCGATCGTCGACGACGTGCGGCCGAGCTCGCCGACGTCGTGCACCTCCCCGCCGACGCCCTCCACCGGCGGGCCGCGGAGCTCTCCGGCGGTCAGCGCCAGCGGGTGGCCGTCGCGCGGGCCCTCGCCCTCGACCCCGAGCTCGTCGTCCTCGACGAACCGGTCTCGGCACTCGACGTGTCCGTCCAGGCACGCATCCTCGATCTGCTCTCCGGGCTGCAGCGTGACCGGGGCATCGGCTACCTGTTCATCACCCACGATCTCGCCGTCACGCGCGAGATCGCCCACGACGTCGCCGTCATGCGCACCGGCCGTCTCGTCGAGCACGGGCCTGCCGCCACGGTCCTGTCCGACCCGCAGGACGCCTACACCAGGGCGTTGCTCGATGCGGTCCCCGATCCCCGTCGCCACCGGCCGGTGACGACGCCGTCCCACCCCTGAGGAGTGCACCCGTGCCCGACACAGCCGATGATGCCGCCTGGTGGGAGGAGGTCGCCCGCTCCTTCGCCGAGGACCTGCCCGACACCGACGGAGCCGCTCGTCGCCGGCACGCCGTGGCCGCACTCGCCGACAACGGCCTGACCACCCTGCTCGGTCCTGCCCGCCACGGCGGCGCGGAGCAACCGTGGCGCGTCGCGCACCGGGTCGTCCGTGAGATCGCCCGCGTCGACCCCACCATCGCCGAGCTGCTCGGACGCCACTACGTCTGGTACTGGATCGCCGAGTTCATCGGCACCGACGAGAAGATCGACCACATCGGTGAGGTCTCCACCCGGAGCAGGTGGTTCTACTGCGGCGCGTCCGACCCCTGCGCCGCGGAGCTCACCGTCGTCGACGACGGCGAGGCCATGCTCTTCGACGGCCGCATCGCACCCGCCGTGGGCGCCGACGTCTCGACGATCACCATTCTGCAGGGCGCCCGCTCCGACGTGGCGACACCGATCAGCGCTCTCGCCTACACCTCCCACCCGGGGATCAGCGTCCCGGGTCACGACGGCGCCCGCATCGAGGTCAGCGGCGCGGACATCCCCTGGACCGGTGCCCTGGGGCACGTGGACAAGCGGTTCGAGCCCCGCCCCTACAACGGGCTGCTGGCCCCCACCCTCGACCTCGTCCTGCTCGACATCGCCCTCGCCGCCCGCACGACCTACGGCACGACCGCCGCCACCGCCGCCGCGATACGACGGGCCGACGAGGCCGTCGAACAGGCCCAGCGCCTGCACGACCGCCGTCGCAGTGTCACCGACGCCGAGGTCCGCGCCCAGGCCGTCCAGGTCTCCGAACTCACGGTCGCCGTCGGCGCCCTCCCCGGCCCGGCGGGCGTCCGCTCCGGAGGCCCCCGATGATTCCTCTGTCCCTGCTCGACCTC
Source organism: Pseudonocardia sp. Ae717_Ps2 (assembly GCF_001932475.1). Taxonomy (NCBI): domain Bacteria; kingdom Bacillati; phylum Actinomycetota; class Actinomycetes; order Pseudonocardiales; family Pseudonocardiaceae; genus Pseudonocardia; species Pseudonocardia sp. Ae717_Ps2. The sequence continues at coordinate 2,224,728 of NZ_MCIS01000001.1, read as the reverse complement.
GCCCCGGTCGGTGAGGGTCAGTCCCCGGAACGGGCACTCGCCACCACCGTCGACCTCGCCCGCCGCGCCGACCGGCTCGGCTTCACCCGGTTCTGGGTCGCCGAGCACCACGGCATGCCCGGCATCGCGAGCTCCACCCCCGAGGTACTCATCGCCGCCATCGCCGCACGGACCCGCACCCTGCGCATCGGTTCCGGAGCCGTCCTGCTCTCCGGGCGGCAGCCACGGGCCGTCGCCGAGGCGTTCGGGGTCCTCGCAGCCCTGTACCCCGACAGGATCGATCTCGGTGTCGGGCGGGGCGGCGGCACCACGGTCTCCCTCGACGCGCAGCTCGACCAGCTCGGCGGCCATCTGACCGACCCGCTCGGATCGGCCCTGCCGCACGCGAGCGCCCCAGCCGAGGTCTGGCTCGTGGGCTCGAGCGTCGCCAGCGCACTCGTCGCCGCCGAGCGGGGTCTCCCGTACGCCTTCGCACACCACTTCTTCGGCCCCACCGACGCCGTCCGGGCGCTGGAGACCTACCGGAGCAACTTCCGTCCGGGGCCCACCCGCTCCGTCCCGCACGCCATGCTCACCGTCCACACCGTCTGCGGCGAGGACGACGCCCACGCCCGGTGGCTCGTCGCCCCTGCGCTCGCACCCGCGCTCGGTGTCGCCGGGCTCGGCCCTCGGAGCCCGTTCCCCGCTCCCGACGTGGCGGCCGCCCTGCCCTGGACGACCGACCAGCTCGACGACGCCGCCCGACTGCTCGACGAGCAGGCCGTCGGTTCGCCGGCGACGGTGCGACGACGCCTGCACGCACTGGCTGAGACCACCGGGGCGGACGAGCTCATGCTGACCTCCAACCTGACCGACGGCGAGGACAAGCTGGGCAGTCTCGGCCGCATCGTCGCCGCGCTCGGCGAGGGCGACCGCATCCGCTCCGCCGTGGCCGGTCCGTCGCGATGACCACGACCGTGCTCGACCCCGAGCTCCTGGGGAGCCCATCCACCACCTACCGGGCCGGACTGATCGGGTCCGGCATCACGACGTCCGCCTCACCCCTGCTGCACGAGACCGAGGCCGCCGCCCACGGCATCCGGGCGGCGTTCGCCCTCCTCGATCTCGACGAACTCGGTCACGGTGTCGAGGTCCTGGGCGGTGTCCTGCGGGAGGTCCGGGCCGCGGGCTGGCAGGGGGTGACCGTCACCCACCCGGCCAAGCAGACGATCATCCCCCTCCTCGACGCGATCACCCCCGACGCGGCCGCCATCGGCGCGGTCAACACCGTCGTCTTCGACCAGGGACACGCGATCGGTCACAACACGGACTGGTCCGGGTACGCGCGGAGCCTCCGTACCTGTCTGCCAGGGGGACTGACCGACGACGACCTGCGTTCCGTCGTGCTGGTCGGTGCCGGTGGGGCGGGCTCGGCGGTCGCCCACGCGCTGCTCTCGATCGGCGTCGCACACCTCTGGGTGGTCGACATCGACCACGACCGGGCGTCGGCGCTCGCAGCGACGCTCCGACGACGACACCGGGACCGGACCGTACGCACGGGTCGGCCCGACGACCTGCCCGCTCTGCTCACCGACGCCACCGGGATCGTGAACGCCTCGCCGGTCGGCATGACCGGCCACGAGGGACATCCGGTGCCCACTTCTGCGCTCCACCCAGGTCTGTGGGTCAGTGACATCGTCTACCGGCCACGCCGCACCGCCCTGCTGATCGGGGCCGAGCGGGCAGGCTGCCGCGTGCTGGGGGGTGGGCCGATGGTCGTGCTGCAGGCGGCGGACGGGTTCGAGGTCCTCACCGGCCGACGGGCCGACGCCGACCGCATGCTGAGGCGGTTCGAGGCGACTCACCCGTGAGAGGTCAGTGGGCCCCGTCGTAGTCGAGGCGGGACACCTGGACGTGCGTCTGGTGCCGCTTGGCCCAGTCGGTGAGCAGCGACAGCGTCCGCGCGAGCTCCCGAGCCGCCTCGGTCAACCGATACTCCGTCCTGGGCGGCACCGTCGCGTACACCGTGCGGGTCAGCAACCCGTCCCGCTCCAGATTCCGCAACGTCAACGTGAGCATCCGCCTGCTGATCCCCGGGATGCCCCGCTCGAGCTCGGTGAACCGCGCGACCTCCTCCGCACCGATGAGCGTGAGCACACCGATCGCCCACTTCCCACTGACCCGGTCCAGCACCTCGTTCAACGGACAGACGTGGTGGACGGCGTCGTGCCCGCCGGTGGGGCGAGGTCGACCGGCCTCGTCGAACGCCGGCTCCTGGTTACTGTTCGACACCTCTGTCATCGTACGTAACCGGACGTCGATTCACAGCAGTGGTGCGGGCGCCGTCGGGATCGCCGAACACCCGGTGCCCGCCGCCCGGGACCTCGCGGGCCGGCCGGATCCCCCGGACACCCCCTACGGAGCGGGGTGCAGCGTCAGTGCGGTGCAGCGCACTCCCCCGCCCCCTTTCGCGAGCTGGGTGGTCGGGAGCTCGACGACCGTCAGCCCACGGTCGCGCAGCTCCGCGGCGACCCGCGGAGCCCGATCGGTCATGGTGACGGTCCGCCCGTCGCTGACGAGGTTGAGCGCGAACCTGCGCGCGTCGCACTCGGCGACCTCGACCAGCTCCGGGCCCAGGTCGCGGATCCGGGCCCGGCTGCCGGGCTCGAAGGCCTCGGGGCACCAGAGCAGCAGGTCGGGCGCGACCACGCCCAGCGCGAGGTCCAGGTCGTACCAGAGCGGGCCGACCGTCCGCAGACTCACGACCTCGTACCCGAGCCGGTCGGCGAGGAAGGGGTGCATCCGCGCATCGGTGCGATGTCCCGAGCCCGCCAGCAACAGCGGTCCGCACGGCAGCGCGTCGCCCTGGCCACTGAAGTCGTACGGCGCGTCGACGACGGCGTAGCCGCGACTCTCGAACCACGCCCGGTGGTGCGGGGTCTCGGGTCGGCGCGGGCCCGGCAGCCGCGCCAGCACGACCTGCCCGCCGCACGCCAGTCCGGCGTTCGCGGTGAAGACCATGTCCGGGCAGTCCGGCGCCGACGGGAGCCACTCGACCCGGCGGCCCGAGGCGCGGTGGGCGCGGACGATCCCGGCGTGTTCGGCGCGGGCCGCGAGCCGATCGGGCTGGTCGTGGGTGGACATGTAGGGGTTGATCTCGAAGTCGACCCGGAAGTGGTCGGCGTCGGAGACGAGCAGATGGCCGTTGAGGGCGGGCTCGGTGCGGGCCCGGGCGGCAGTCACGACGGGTCCTCGCACCAGGAGCCGTCGGTGTCCCGGCGGAACAGCGGGATCGTCCCGAGGGTGTGCACCAGGTCGGCACGGGGCCCGAGCCGGGCGCGCCAGCCGGTGCCCTCGCCCAGCAGCGCGCCGACCCCGACGACGTCCGCCCCGGCCCGGTCGAGCAGGGTCAGTGCGGCGGCGAGCGACCCTCCGGTGGACACCACGTCGTCCACCAGCAGGACGCGCCGCCCCGCGAGCGCCCCGACCCGGCGACGGTCCAGCAGCAGCCGCTGCCGCGCGGCCGTGGTGATCGACTCCGCCTCGACCGCGAGCGCGTCCCCGAGATGGGCCTTCGGGGTCTTCTGCAGGATCACGTAGTCGTCCAGGCCCAGGGCCCGGCTGGTCTCGATGGCCACCGGGATGCCGAGCGTCGCCGGACCGGCGACGACGTCGGGGGCGAGGCCGCGCACCCGGTCGGCGAGCTCGCGGCAGGCCCCCGCGATCAGCTCGACACCGTGGTCGATCGTCATGAACAGGGCCACCGCGAGGTCGGGGGCGACCTCGACGACCGGCAGCCGGACGGGGAGCGTCCCGATCCGCGCCTCGAACGCCGCGGGGAGGGTGGGGTGGCGCATGTGAGAGACGGTAGTCAGCGGACCCGGATCGCGTGTTTCCGTGCGGTAAGACGTTGTCTTGTAACATCCTTCGCGTTGATGTGTGATTTCTTCACATCTACGGTTTCGAAGATGAACACCCTGACCCGGCGCTCCTTCCTCGGTGCGGCGGCCACCCTCGCCGCGGCGACGGCGTGCTCGGCACCGCCGGCGCCGACGGGTGGCTCCTTCGGCACGCTGGTCTACCAGCTCGGCTGGATCCGCAACGTGCAGTTCGCGGGCGAGTACATGGCAGACCGCGGCGGACACTTCGCGGCGGGCGGCTTCGACGCCGTCGATCTGGTCCCCGGCGGGCCGAACGTCTCGCCGAACACCGTGGTGGTGTCGGGACGGGCGCTGCTCACCCTGTCCGGCTGCGACGTCACCGGGCCCGCGATCCTGCAGGGCGCCCCGTTGGTCGCCCTCGGCGCGGTGCGCCAGACCAACCCGCTCTGCATCATGAGCCTCTCCTCGGCCCCCATCCGGGAACCCCGCGACCTGATCGGCCGCCGGATCGGCCTGCAGGCCACCAACGAGACCACCTGGCGGGCGTTCTTGCAGGTCAACGGCATCGACCCGGCTCAGGTCCCCACGGTGCCCGCCCAGTTCGACCCCCAGCCGCTGGCCGCGGGGGAGGTCGACGGGTGGTTCTCCTTCTACGCGAACGAACCGAACTCGCTGCGGGTCCGCGGCTACGACGTCACCACCATGCTGCTGGCCGACCACGGGTTCCCGCTGGTCTCGGACATCATCGTGGCGCGCCGGGACTCGCTCACCACGGACCGGGCCGCGGTCGCGGCCGCCGTCCGCGCCGAGATCCAGGGCTGGCAGGACGCGCTGCGGGACCGCGACGCCGCGACCACCCTGACCGTCGACGAGTACGGCCGCGACCTCGGCCTCGACCGCACGGAGCAACGCCGGGCGCTGGACGACCACGCGACCCTGATCCTCACCGAGGACACCCGGGCGAACGGGCTGTTCACCATCAGCGACGAGCTCCGGGACCGGTCGATCGAGTCGCTGCGCCGCGGCGGGATCGCCATCGCGGCCGACCAGCTCTTCGACATGTCCGTGCTCGACGAGGTCTACGCCGCCGATCCCGCCCTGCGGACCGCCGCATGACCCTGCGCGCGGCGGGTCCGCTGCTCGCAGGCCTCGCGCTGGTCGCGGCCTGGGAGGTGCTCGCCCGAGCGCTCGGGGCCGCGGTGCTGCCGCCACCGTCCGCGGTGGTCGGGGTGGTCGTCGAGGACGGGCCCGCCTTCTACCTGCGCAACCTCTGGCCGACGGCGCGCGCGGCCGCCGAGGGCTGGGGATGGGGCACCGTGCTCGCCCTCGCCTCGGGGGCTCTCGTCGCGGTCGTGCCACGCGCGGGTGGCACGGTCCTGCAGATCGCGCTGGTGACCTACTGCCTGCCGCTGGTGGCGGTCGGGCCGCTGCTGGCGGCCACCGTCGGCGGCCGCACACCGCAGGTCGTGCTCGCCGCGCTGGCGGTCTTCTTCCCCACCGTGGTGGGGGCGGAGAGCGGCCTTCGAGCGACCACCCCCACGTTGGTCCGCACCGCGCGGGCGTTCGGCGCGGGCGAGGTCCGGCTCCTGGGCCACGTGCGCTGGCGGGCAGCGCTGCCGGACCTGCTGGCCGGGATGCGGGTCGCCGCTCCGTCGGCGGTGCTCGGCGCCGTGATCGGCGAGTACCTGGGAGCCGAGAGCGGACTCGGGGTGGCGCTGGTCGCCGCACAGCAGAGCCTCGCCGTCGAGCGAACCTGGGCGCTGGGCGCGGTCGCGGCCGCCACCGCCGGGGCGGCCTACGCGGCGGTCGGGCTCCTGGGCCGCGTCCTGGTGCCGTGGGCACCGCACCGGGAGGCCGGTGTGCCGGGGCTGCCCGGCGGGCGGCGGGGACCGCTCACCGCGGTCGTCGCCGGGCTGGGCTCGGTCCTGGTCCTGGCGGTGCTGTGGGAGCTCCTGCTCCTCGTGCTGCGGCTGGATCCCTTCCTGGCCCGCGGGCCGCTCGACGTGCTGCGTTACCTGGTCACGGACCCGGAGGGCACGCGCGCCTCCCTCGTCGCGGCGACCGGCACGACGCTCTGGCACGCCCTCCTGGGACTGGTCGTCGGCGCGACCGCGGCGCTCACCGCCGCGGCGGCGTTCGTGCTGCTCCCGGCCGTGGGGCAGGTCCTCCTCCCGCCTGCGATGGCGCTGCGCTCGGTGCCCCTGGTGGCGATGGCCCCGCTCATCGCGCTCGTGCTGGGGCGCGGCCCGGTCGCCGTCGCGGCCGTGACGGCGATCGTCACGTTCTTCCCGGTGCTGACCGGCACGGCCGTGGCGATGCGCAGCACCCCGGCGACCATGGTCGACGTCGGACGCGCCTTCGGCGGGTCCCCCGCGGCCGTCCTGGTCCGGATCCGGTTCGTGCACGCCCTGCCCACTCTGTTCGCCGCGCTGCGGATGGCCGCCCCGCTCGCCCTGACCGGAGCGCTGCTGGCGGAGTGGCTGGTCACCGGCGACGGGCTGGGCCATCTCATGCTGCTGACGCTCACCTCGTTCGACCTGGGCCTGCTGTGGTCGGCGGTGGTCGTGGTGACCGCCTGCTCGCTCGCCCTCTACGCGGCGATCGCCGCCGTCGAGAGCCGGGTGGCGCGACTTCTCGGGGCCGTGCGCCCCGCGGCGACGCGGCGGTCCCGGACCCCACGCACGGAGCCGAGCCCGGAGCCGGGCGGGTCCGGTCCGGAGCCGGGCGGGTCCGGTCCGGAGCCGGGCGGGTCCGGCATCCGGCTCGACGGGGTCGGGCTGCGCTACCCCGACGGACTCGTCGCTCTCGACGGCGTCGACCTCGACCTGCCCGCCGGCTCGGTGACGGCGCTGCTCGGCCCCTCCGGCTGTGGGAAGTCCACGCTCCTCGCGCTCCTCGCCGGGCTGGAGGAACCCGGTTCCGGCACGGTACGGATCGAGGGCCGGCCGCCGGGGGACCTCCGCCGGGCCCACCGCATCGGGGTGGCCCTGCAGGACCCGGCGCTGCTGCCGTGGCGCACGGTCGCGGAGAACATCCGGCTCCCCCTCCAGCTCGCCGGGGCCGCCCGGAACGACGACCGCGTCACCGACCTCGTGGAGCGGGTCGGGCTGGCGGGGTTCGCCCACGCCAGGCCCGCCCAGCTCTCCGGCGGCATGCGCCAGCGTGTCGCACTCGCCCGCGCGCTGGTCGCGACGCCCGATCTCCTGCTGCTCGACGAGCCGTTCGGCGCCCTGGACGACATCACCCGCCAGCGGATGAACGCCGAGCTGCGGACGGTGGTCACGGGGGCGGCTGTCACGACGGTGCTGGTCACGCACTCGGTCACGGAGGCGGCGTTCCTCGCCGACCGGGTCGTCGTGCTCTCGCCGCGACCGGGCAGGGTCGTCGCCGTCCTGGACACCGACCTGCCGCCCGACCGCGACCTCACGCTGCTCCGCAGCCGCCGGTTCTACGACCTGACCGACCGGATCGCCGCGCACGTCGACGGCCTGCGGACGGCACCCCCGGTATGAGCGCACCGACGCTCGTCGTGGAGAACGGCGTCCTGGTCACGATGGACGGCGACCGCCTGGTGCGGGGTTGGCTCGGGATCGCCGGGGACCGGATCGTCGCCCTCGCCGAGGGGGCCGCACCCCCCGCACCCGGGGCCCGGCGGGTCGACGCGCGGGGCGGGTACGTCCGGCCGGGCTTCGTGAGCGCCCACCAGCACTCCATGGACGCCCTGCTGCCCGGATCGGCCGCCCGGGCGCGCGCGTTCCCGGACTGGCTCTTCGGTGTCCACTACGCCGAGGTGCTCGGCCACGGCCCCGAGCGAGCGGCCGAGGCGGCCCGGCGGACCGCGGCGGGCCTGCTCCGCGCCGGGGTCACGACCGTCGTGGACTGCTGGGGGGTGGGCGACGCCGGCTCGGCGCGCAGCCGGGAGTGCCTCGCCGCCACCGTCGAGGTCGCCAGGGCATCCGGGCTCCGCTGGGTCCTGGCCCCGATGACGGGTGACCGGCTCCCCGCGGCCTGGGCGGCGGACCTGGCCCGGATCGCCGCGGCCGATGCCCGCGTCCGCCCGGACGGCCTGACCACCTCCACCGACACCGCCCTCGCGTTCACCGCCCACGCCATGGAGGCCGACGGGGAGGGCGTCACGGTGTGGCCGTGCGCGGAGCTCCCGGAGATGGCCTCCGACGGGCTCCTGCGCGGGCTGGCGTCCCTGGCCGAGCACTCGGGCGGGTGGGTCACCACCCATCTGAGCGCCTCCCCCGACGGAGCCCGGGGCGCCGTCGACCGCGTCCTGGGCGCGAACCCGGCAGGCCGTGTGCTCGGCGCCCACCTCACCCACGCCGAACCCGCCGAGCTGGCCCGGCTCGCCCGAGCAGGCGCGGGCGCGGCGCACTGCCCGAGCTCGACGATGCTCGGCGGCGGGTCGACCAGCGCGCTCGGCCGGGTCCGGGAGGCGGGCCTGCCGGTCGGGCTCGGCCTGGACAACGGCTCGTTGAACGGCACGGCCGACATGGTCCTGGAGATGCGGCACGCCCTGATGTTCGACCGCGTGGCGGGCACCACCGGCCGGCGGGTCGACGCGGAGACGGTGCTGCGCATGGCGACCTGCGAGGGCGCGGTCGCGATCGGGCGCCCGGACCTCGGGGTGCTCCGGGTCGGCGCCGCGGCGGACGTCGTCGTCGTGGACACCTCCGGCGAGCACTGGCGGCCGCGGACCGATCCCGCGGCGGCCATGGTCTTCCAGGAACGCGCGGGCGACGTGACCGACGTCGTGGTCGGCGGCCGCGTCCTCATGTCCGCCCGGGAACCGGTCCCGGCGCAGTGAAGGGAGTCCCATGACCAGGTTCCACACCGTCTTCTCCGGTGTGCACACGCCGCTGATCGCCATGGCCCACGTCCCGGCCCTACCCGGCACCCCGCTGTACGACGCCCGGGCGGGCCTGCGCGGCGTCGTCGAGGCGCTGCGGGCCGACGTCGAGGTGCTGGTGCAGGCGGGGTTCGACGCGGTGCTGTTCTGCAACGAGAACGACCGCCCCTACGAGCTGGCACCCGGCCCGGAGTCGGCCGCGCTGATGGCCCGGGTCGTGACCGAGTGCCGGCCGGACTCGATCCCGTTCGGCGTCGACTTCCTCTGGGACGCCCGGACCGCGCTCGCCGCGGCCGTGGCGACCGACGCCGCGTTCATGCGCGAGGTCGTGACCGGTGTGTGGGAGTCCGACATGGGCCTGTGGACCACCGACGCCGCCCGGACCCTGCGGGAGCGTCGCAGGCTCGGTGGTGACGACCTGGCGGTGCTGATGAACATCACCCCGGAGTTCGCCTCGCCGATCGGGCGCCGCGGACCCGCGGAGGTCGCCGCCAGCGTCGCGGTGTCCAGTCTGCCGGACGCGATCCTGGTGTCCGGTCCCCGCGCGGGCGCGGCGCCCGACACCGGGGTGCTGCGCGAGGTCCGGGCCGCCGTCCCGACCGAGGTGCCGGTGCTGCTCAACACCGGGGCGCGGGCGGAGTCCATCGCCGAGATGCTGGAGATCGTGGACGGCTGCATCGTCGGGTCCTCGCTCAAGGTGGACCGCCACACCTGGAACCGCGTCGACCCGCGCCGGGCGGCGGAGTTCGTCGCCGCGGTGCGCGGGCGCCGGGCCGCCTGAGGTCGGGTTCGGGTCCGAGTCGTCCGGATTCGGGGTGTCAGGACCGCGCCAGCCGGTGCGAGATCGGGGTGAGGACCTCGCCGAGCGCACGCCAGGTCCGGTAGGCCTCGGCCAGCCGGGCGGCCGAGGTCGGGTCGGGCAGGACGGGGGCCTCCGGTCGCACGTGCAGCGGCATCTCCGCCCAGCCCGATACCAGACCGACCCCGACGGCGGCGGCCTGCGCCGCGCCGAGCGCGCCGCCGGGATGCCCGCGCAGGGCCACGACCGGCCGGTCCAGCACGTCGGCGTGGATCTGCTTCCACAGCGCCGATCCCGCGCCGCCGTTGGTCACCACGGGCGCCGCGGCCAGCGCGATGCCGCAGTCGGTGAGGATCTCGACGTGGTGGCGGAAGCCGAACGCCACGGCCTCGAGCACCGCCCGGTAGAGGCTCGCGCGGTCGTGCGAGAGGTCCAGGCCCACGAACGCGCCGCGCAGGTCGGTGTCGTGCCACGGCGACTTCTCGCCGAGGAAGTAGGGCAGGCAGAGGACCTCGCCGGGGCGTCTGTCCGCTGCCTCCGCGCCGAGCGCCGCCAGGTCGTCGGTGCCGGTCAGCGCGCCGAGCCAGCGGACCAGGCTGCCGCTGGTGGCCATGCAGCCGTTCGGCAGCCAGAGTCCCGGGACCGGGTGCGCGTCGAGATAGAGCCTGCGGTCGACGAGCGGGAAGTCCGCCACGGCCAGGATGTCCCCGCCGCCGCCGAGCTTGACCGTCCAGTCCCCCGGGCTGCGCAGCCCGCTCGCCACCGCCGAGAGCACGTGGTCCGCCCCACCGACCACGATCGGGGTGCCCACCCGCAGGCCCGTCTCGCTCGCGGCGGACGCGGACACCGCGCCGACCACCCTGCCCGGCTCGACGACCGGGGGTAGGAGGGCCGGATCGAGGTCCGCCGCCGCCAGCACCGGCGCACACGGGGTGCCGTCGAGGTCGAACAGACCGCTCTCCAGCGCCCAGTTGCGTTCGAGGTGCGGCTCGGCGCCGAGCCTGCGGGCGATCCAGTCGTAGGACCCGGCCAGGGTGGCCGTCCCCGCGCGCACCTGCGGCCGGTGCCGGGCCAGCCAGCGCAGGGTCGGCGCGACGGACTGCTGTGACAGCGGGGATCCGGTGCGCGCGACGAGGTCGATCCCGGCCAGCTCCGCCGCCAGCTCGCGGATCTCGACCGACGCCCGGGCGTCGTTCTGCAGCATCGCGCGGGTCAGCGGCTCCCCGCCCCGGCCCACGGGGATCACGGCGGGCACCATCCCGGTCACCGCCACGCCCGCGACCGCGCCGGCGTCGACTCCCGCCGAGGCCAGCAGCGCCGCGGGCACCCGGCACACGTTCGCCCACCAGTCCCCTGCCTCGACCTCGGCGTGCCCGATCTGCGGCGAGTGCAGCTCCACGGGCAGCCGCCACTGCGCGACGACGCCCCGGTCGAGGTCCAGCAGCACACCCTTGGTCGCGGTCGTCCCGATGTCCAGCCCGAGCAGGAGGCCGCCACTCACCCGGGCACCCCCCGGGCGTCCACCGTCACGATCTGCGTCCCCCGGTCCCGCAGCGCCCGCAGGACCGGGTGCTCCGGCTCGGCGTCGGTGACCAGCACGTCCACCGCGCTCACCGGGGCGACGGCGGCGAAGAACACCCGCCCCAGCTTCGTCCGGTCGACGGCGGCGACGACCCGACGCGACGCCCGGACCGCCGCGGCCTTCACGCGGGCCTCCTCCAGGCTGTAGTCGGTGAGGCCGCGCTCGATGTCGAGTCCGGCGACGCCGAGGACCGCCATCTCGCAGTGCAGCCCCTCGAAGGACGCCACGGCCTCCGGTCCGACGACGGAGAGCTCCTCCGGCCGCACGGACCCCGCGGTGAGCACGACCCGCGCCCCGCTGTCCGCCAGGTGCGTCGCCACGAGCACGCTGGGGGTGATGACGGTCAGGTCCGACCGGAGTCCGGACATCCGTCGGGCCACCTCGAGCACCGTGGTGCCCGAGTCGAGGATCAGCCCGCCCGAGACGGGCAGCAGCTCGGCCACCGCCGCGGCGATGGCCGCCTTCGCGGGCGTCTCGACCCCGGCGCGGCGCGAGAAGCGGGGCTCCGACGACCGGCCCGTGACGTCGATGGCCCCGTGCCGCACCCGCCGGGCGACCCCCTCCGCCTCCAACTGGTCGATGTCGCGGCGGACGGTCATCTCGGAGACGCCGAACTCGCGCGCGAGGGCGTCGAAGCGGACCTCGCCGTCACGCGCGAGCAGGACGCGGATGCGGGCCCGCCGATCGGCCACCGGGGCGGTCACGACGCACCCGGGCTCGCGGGGACACCGCCCGCGACGAGGACCTCGACCCCCGCCGCCCGGACCGGCTCCAGGAGGGGGCTGTCCGGCTCGGCGTCGGTGACCAGCACGTCCACCGCGGTCAGCGGGACGACCGTGTACAGCTCGGTCCGACCGAGCGTGGTCCGGTCCGCGAGGACGACGCGCCTGCGTGCCGACCGGACGGCCGCGGCGGCCACCCGGGCTTCGTCCTCCGAGCTGCTGGTGAGCACCGCACTGCCGATCCCGCCGATGCCGTCCACCGACAGGAACGCGATGTCGCAGTTCACCCCGTCGTACCCGGCCTCGGCCCGGTCGCCGACCAGCCCCAGCCGCCCGGGCTCGACGAGCCCGCCGGTCGCGAGGACGTGGGGGCCCGCCGTCCCGGCGAGGACGGTCATCGCCGCCAGGCCGGAGGTGACGACGGTGAGATCGTCCCGTCCGACCAGGACCCGCGCGAGCTCGACGACGGCGGTCCCGGCACCCAGGGCGACCGCCTCCCCCTCGCCGACGAGGGTGGCCCCCGCCGCCGCGATCGCAGTCCGGGCGAGGTGGAGGTCCCGGTCCCCGGCGGAGAAGAGGCGGTCGACCCCGCCCTGGTCCGGGTTCACGATCACTCCGCCGTGCACGCGCCGCAGCAGCCCGTCGCTCTCGAGTGCGTGGGCGTCGCGGCGCACCGTCATCTCGGAGACCGCCAGCTGCTCCGCGAGCTCGGTGAAGCCGAGCTCGCCCGCCGCGCGGACGCGCCGCAACAGCTCGGCGCGACGGGTCGCGGTGCGGCTCATCGCAGGCACCTCTGCGGCAGGACCGTCATCACGATGTCATCAGATCACATCTTGGTCCGAGCCTCACAGTGGCGCGCCGCCCTGCTCGGCGGCACCCCGATGACGGGCTGCGACCAGGCCAGCCTTAGGTGGTCACGATCGGGGGATAAGTCTGTGAACACGACTTTGCCGATCGCTCTCGGTATTGCGAGATCGTGAACAACTAACAGTACGACGTTATAGATTCACAGACGACGCTATCGTCGGCCGCCGTGACCGAGCTCCGGGAGGCCGCCATCTCGTCCCCTCTGACGCTGTCCGATCCCCGCGTCCGGGCCGTGGTCGTCTCGCTCGGCGCCGCGCTGCTCGGCCTGCTGGTCGGAGCGCTGCTGATCCGGATCGGCGGCGCCGATCCGCTGGCCGCGGCGGCCACCGTTCTCGACGCGGGCTTCTCGTGTCGTCCGGACCGCTGCGACCTCCTCAACACCCTCGCCCTGCTGCCGCCGCTCGGGCTCTGCGCGCTCGCGGGGGTGGTCGTGCTGCGCAGTGGGATGTTCAGCATCGGCCAGGAGGGGCAGTACGCGGTCGGCGGGGTCGCGGCGGGCTGGGTCGGCTACGCCCTCCCGCTGCCCGGGGTGACGCACCTGCTCGGCGCGATCCTCGCCGCCGTACTCGCGGGCGCGCTCTGGGCGCTGGTCCCCGCGCTGCTGAAGGTGCGGTTCGGGGTCAACGAGCTGATCTGCTCGATCATCTTCAACAACATCGCGATCCTGCTGGTCTCGTACCTCATCAGCTTCCCGATGCGTGCCGACCGCTCGTCCCAGCCCTTCACCCCGCGGATCGAGCGCTCGGCCCAGCTGCCGGTGTTCGACACCGCCTCCAAGGTCGGGGTCGGCGTCGTCGTGGTCGTGACGGCCACGGTCGCGGTCTGGTTCCTGCTCTTCCGCACGACCTGGGGCTACGAGCAGCGAATGACCGGGGAGGCACCCGCCTTCGGCCTGCACTCCGGGATGGCGGCCGGGCCGGCCGCGGTGCGCGCCATGCTGGTCAGCGGCGGGATCGCGGGGCTGGCCGGAGCGGTCCAGGTGCTGGGTGTCAACTACCGGGTGGTCGACGGGTTCGCCGACGGCACCGGATTCAACGGTCTCACCGCCGCCCTCCTCGGCGGGCTCTCGCCGGTGGGGGCCCTCGTGGCGGCATTCGCCTTCGCCGGGATCTCCACCGGCGCGGTGAACGGGCTCCAGGTGCAGCTCGGGATCCCCAGCGAGCTCGGCGGGACCGTGTTCGCGGTGATGATCGTCCTCGTCGCGCTGCGGCCGCCGGTGCTGCGGCGCTGGCAGGAACACCGCAGACGCACCACGGACGGGACTGCTCCCCCGACCCGACCGTCCGCGGACGCGGCGCCGGTCGCCGCCCCCGACCCGAGCGGACGCTGACCGGTGGACGGCTTCTTCACGGTGGACCTCGTGGCCAGCGCGGTGCGACTGAGCACTCCGATCCTGCTGGCCGCCGTCGCGTCGGCGCTGTGCAACCGCGTCGGGCTGCTCAACCTCGCCGTCGAGGGGACGATGCTGACCGGCTGCTTCGCCGGGCTGCTGGTGGCGGCGGGCAGCGGCAGCGGTCCGGTCGGGGTCGTCGCGGCCGCACTCGTCGGGGCGATGATCGGCGCGGCGCTCTCCGCGCTGGACCGGGTCGGCGGGGACCTCGTGGTGTTCGCGATCGGGTTCAACCTGCTGGCCCTGCAGGCGACCGTGTTCGCGACCAGGGCGTTCCTCGGCGACGCCGGCGGCTGGCGGCCCGATGTCAGCCCACTGCCCCCGATCCGGATCCCGGTGGTCGCCGACATCCCCGTCCTCGGTGGGCTGCTCTCCGGCTACAACGGCCTGGTCTACCTGTCCTGGGCGGCGGTGCTCGGCTATGCCCTGCTCTTCCGGACCCGGCCGGGCAGACACCTGCTCGCCACCGGGGAGTCCCCCGCCGCCGCGTCGGGCGCCGGCATTCCGGTCCACCGGGTTCAGCTCGTGACGCTGTGCGTGGCCGGCGCGCTCTGCGGGATCGCGGGGGCGTTCCTCTCGGTCGGCAACCTCGGGCTGTTCACCCGCAACATGACCGACGGGCGCGGCTGGATCGCCGTGACCGCCGCGTTGTTGGCGCTCAACAGCGCGCGCGGGCTGCTCCCCGCGGCCTTCCTCTTCGGTCTCGCCGACGCGGTGTCCGTCCGGCTGCAGACCTCCACCTCCGTCCCGCCCAACCTCGTGCAGTTCCTCCCCCAGGTCGCCGCGCTGGTGGCGCTGGTGGCGGTCGGTCTGCACGCCGGGCGGCGCGACCGGATCCGGGCGTTGTTCCACCGCAGCCGCAACCGCACCCGCACGGACCCGGGCCCGGGCCCGGGCCCCACGACTCCCACCCCCACCACCACCGGAGGACGCGATGCCCCGCACGACACCGTCAGCGAACCGTAGGAGGGGCGTCGCCCTGACCGGCTCGCTCACCGCCGCACTGGTGCTGCTCGCCGGGTGCGGTTCCCCGTCGGGTGGCGGTGGGTCCGAGCAGGCCGACCCGGACGCCTTCACCGTCTCCCTGATCACGCCGGGAGCCCAGGGCGACAACTCCTACATCGACGCCGCCGTCCGCGGGCTCGACGCCGCGGAGCAGTCGATGGGGGTCACCGGGCAGGTCATCGAGGCCGAGTCGACCTCCCGGCAGGAGTCCGCGCTGCGCAGCGCCGTCACCGCGCGCCCCGATCTCGTCCTGGCGCTCGGGCTGGACCCCGACTCGCTGCGCGCGGTCGCCGACGACAACCCCGACCAGCGGTTCGGCGCCCCCAGCGACGTCAACATGGACGAGCTGCCCGCCAACGTCGCGGCCTACACGGTCAACGTGCACGAGGGCAGCTTCCTCGCCGGAGTCGTCGCAGGCAGCCTGACCCGGACGCGGACGGTCGGCGCGGTGCTGGGCATCGACGCCCCCGGCCTCAACCAGTTCTTCTACGGCTACAAACAGGGCGTGCTCGCCGCCTGCCCCGGCTGCACCGTCGTCAACTCCTACCTCGGCGGGCGGTTCTCCGACCCGGCCCTGGGCAAGGAGGCCGCGCTCGACCAGATCCAGCGCGGCGCCGACATCGTCTACGGTGTCGCCGGCCTGTCCGGCACCGGTGTGATCCAGGCAGCGCAGGAGACCGGCACCTTCGCGATCGGGGTGGACGGCAACCAGGACGACGACGCGCCCGGCACGGTCATCACCTCGGTGCTCAAGCGGGTCGACCGCACGACCGAGCTGCTGATCGAGGCCGCGAAGAACGGAACGTTCCGGTCCGGGTTCACCGCGGTCGGGCTCGCCCAGGGAGCGACCGGCCTGTCCTGGGACGACGGCTCGACCACGTTCGCCCGCACCGGCCCCGCCGACCTGACGGCGAAGCTCCCGCAGGTCCGGGCCGCCGTCGCGGACTACAAGGCGCGCATCCTCGACGGCTCGATCGCGGTGTGCGACGCCCTCGGAGCGCCGACCACGCCGCAGTGCAGGTCCCTCGGGGTGGCGGCGTGACGGCCGCGCCGCTGCTGCGAGTGGAGGGGCTGACCAAGTACTTCGCCTCCAGCGGGGTGCTGGCGGTCGACGACGTGTCCCTCGACCTGCGGGCCGGCGAGGTGCTCGCGCTGGTCGGTGAGAACGGCACGGGGAAGACCACCCTCACCAGCATGGTGTTCGGCCTGCATCGGCCCGACTCCGGCCGCGTGCTCGTGGCGGGCCGCGAGGCGGTGATCCGCACGCCCCAGGACGCCATCGCGCTCGGCATCGGCATGGTCCAGCAGCACTTCGCGCTGGTGCCCTCGTTCACCGTGGCCGAGAACGTGCTGCTCGGGCGCGAGCCGCGCAGGCGGGGCCTGGTCGACCGCCGGGCGGCCGACCGCGAGGTCGCGCGGCTGGCCGCCGAGCTCGGCATGCCGGTCGACCCCCGGCGGCAGGTCGGCGGTCTGCCGATCGGGCTGCAGCAGCGGGTGGAGATCCTGCGGACCCTCGCCGCCGACGCGCGGGTCGTGATCCTGGACGAGCCCACGGCGATGCTCACCCCCGCCGAGGCCCGCGACCTCGCCGGGGTGATCCGGCGGCTCGCCGCCACCGGGCGCGCCGTGCTGTTCATCAGCCACAAGCTGCCGGAGGTCTTCGCCGTGGCCGACCGCATCGCGGTGATGCGCCGCGGCAGGCTGGTCGGGACCCTGGACCGCGCCGCGGCGGACCGCCGCACCGTCACCCGGATGATGATCGGCCGGGAGATCGCCCCGGTCCCGGCGCGGCGGACGGAGCACGCGGGCACCGTCGTGCTCGAACTGCGGGGTGTCGGGTGCCGTGCCGACGCGTCCGGCGACGTCGGGCTCCGCGGGGTCGACCTGACCGTGCGGTCGGGCGAGATCGTCGGCGTCGCCGGGGTGAGCGGCAACGGCCAGAACGACCTCGTCCACGCCGTCACCGGCATCCGCGCGGTCGACCAGGGCGTCATCGAGGTCGGCGGCACCCGGCTCTGCGACGCCTCGGTCCGCGCGGCCCGACGGGCCGGCGTGGCGCACATCCCCGAGGACCGGATGACCGCCGGGCTCAACCGGGGAGCCGACCTGGCCGAGAACGTGATCTCCACGGCCTTCCGGCGGCCGCCCCTGTCCCGGCACGGGGTCCTGCGCAGGACGGCCGTCGACCGGGCCGCGCGAGACGTCGTCACCCGCTTCGACGTGCGCGGGGTGCCGCCCCGCGGTCCCGTCGCCACGCTGTCCGGCGGCAACCTGCAGAAGATCGTGATCGGCCGCGAGCTCTCCGGGGACCCCGCCCTCCTCGTGGCGAACCAACCCACCCGCGGGCTGGACGTCGGGAGCATCGAGTTCGTGCACCGGGCGTTGCGCGCCGAACGCGACCGCGGCCTGGCCACCCTGCTCGTCTCGACGGAGCTCGACGAGGTGCTCGACCTCTCCGACCGGGTGGCCGTCCTGTACGACGGGCGGCTGCTCGGCCCGTACCCGCGGGCCGAGGTGGACCGCGAGCGGGTCGGCGGGCTGATGGCGGGCGCCGAGGCCGGGGGGCGGCCGTGACGACGGCGGCGGGGAGGACGACCCTCGTCGCCGACCACGTCCTGCTGCCCGACCGGGTGCTGAGCCCCGGGGTGGTCCGGCTCGACGGCGGCACGATCACCGGCGTCGACCCCGTCGGGACCGCGGGGCCACCGACCGGGGCCGACACCGTCCGGCTGGACGGCCGGATCCTGATGCCGGGCCTGGTCAACGCCCACACCCACACGCCGATGTCGCTGATGAAGGGGGTGGCACAGGGCTGGTCGCTGCTGACCAAGCAGGGCTGGTTGGCCAGCGTCCGGTCCCTGGAGGCCGGTCTGCGGCCGACCGCGCTGCCCGCCGCCGTGGCCGTCTCGTGCTCCGAGATGATCGCCTCGGGCACCACGGCGTTCGCCGACCAGTACCTGTTCGCCGAGGAGATCGTGCCGACCGTCGTCCGCAGCGGCCTGCGTGCCGCGGTGGCCTACGGGATCGTCGAGCTCGGGGACGATGCGGCCCGCGCGCGCGAGCTGCAGGCCTGTGCCGAGTTCCTCGACTCCACCGCGGGCGCGGGAACGCTGGTCCGCGGCTGGGTCGGTCCGCACGCCTTCTTCGTCGACAACACCGAGGAGGCGATCGTCGCCGAGATGGCGCTCGCCGACGCGCACGACACCGGACTGCACGCGCACTTCGCGACCAGCGGGGAGGAGGACGCGTGGTGCCTCGAGCACCACGGCACGACGGCGCTGCGCCGGATGGCCGAGCTCGGCCTGCTCGAACGACGGTTGCTGCTGGCGCACGGCTGCACGGTGCTGCCCGAGGACCTCCCGCTCCTCGCCGGCACCGACGTCGCGCTGGTCCTCGCGCCGAACGTGTGCATGGCCAGCGGCGCCGCCCCGCCACCTGCTCGACGGGCACTCGAACACGGGGTGACGGTCGCGTTGGGCACCGACAACGTCTGTGACAACGGGAGCTACGACATGTTCGCGGAGATGCGGGCCATGGGGCGGTTGGCCTCGTTCGTCAGCCGGGTCCCGGACGCGCTGCCCGCGCGGACCCTGCTCGAGATGGCGACGGTCGCCGGGCACCGCGCCCTCGGGACCGGCGGCGGGGCGGGCACCCTGACCGCGGGCGCCCCGGCCGACCTCGTCACGGTCGCGACCGCAGCCCTGCACCGCGGGCCGGCCTGCATGCAGTCCCTGGAGTCCGCGCTGGTCTACGGCGGCAGCGGCCACGCGGTGGTGGACTCGATGGTCGACGGCCGCTGGCTGATGCGCGACCGCTCCCTGCTCTCGATGGATCCCGCGGGCGCCTACGAGGCCCGGGACGCGGACGCCGAGACGCTGCTCGCCGCCGCCCAGACGCGCGCCGGGACGGCGTGAGATGAGCGGTGGCCGCGCGCTGACCCTCACCGCGCCGGACCGCGCGCAGCTGCTCCGGCTGGCGGAGGGCTCGTCCCCGACGGCGCTGCGCGCCCGGATCGTGCTGCTCAGCGCCGAGGGTCTCTCGGTGACGGCGGTCGCCGAGCGGCTGGGCACCAGCAGACCCACGGTGGCGACGTGGCGGAACAGGTACCTCGCCGAGGGGCCGGCCGGACTCCGGGACTCGTCCCGGCCCGGGCGGCCGCGGACCGTCGACGCCGACGCCGTGGTGCGCACGACGCTGCTGGAGCCCCCCGCGGTCGGCAGACGATGGACCTGCCGCGGGGTCGCGTCCCGGCTCGGCATCAGCGGCGCCACCGTCGCCCGGACCTGGCACGAGCACGGGATCGTCCCCTTCGTTCCGGGGCCTTCGGCCTCGCCGTCGTACCCGTGCTGGAGGCGCGGTCGCTGACCGTGCTCGGCAGGTGCTCGGGGCGGGCGGGCGAGGCCGTCGTCCTGTCCGCGGGGGCGGGCGGCGCACCTCCACGACCGGTCGAGACGGACTCGGTGCACGATCTGCTCCGCCGGGTCCTGGACCCGAGGGGCCGCACCGGCGGCACCGGGCGGACGGTCGTGCACGTGGTCGCGGACCCACGCGGGCAGGCCGAGCTGCGCCGCTCGCCCGCCACCCGGGCCCGGTGGTCGGGTCGGCCCGACGTGTGCCTGCACCGGCCCGCCCGCGAGGTCGGCTGGGAGCGCCTGCGCGCGGTTCTGCTGCTCGCCGGAAGCGCCGTACCGAAAAGGGATTTCTGCGACGAAGAACTGATCGCATAGCGTCGCAGAAATCCTTTCTCAGGGCCCGCGAATAACACGGTTGAGATTATTGACCGGAGCACCTCGGGATCGTTAGCGTGAAGGCCCGTACAGGACACCTACAACAGGGGGCCGGCGATGGATCTGCAATTCAGGGAACGGTGCATTGCGACTGATTCCCCGTTCCGCGTCGGGTTCGCCCGGACCGAGGAGGAACTGCGCGACGTCGACCTGCTCTGGCGGGCGGTCTACGGCACCGAGTGCGGCTGGCTGGCCGCGGACGCACCGGCCCTGATCGACGACCGCTACCACCCGCACTCGACCTATCTCCTCGCCAGGGCGGCCGGCGAGCCCGTGGGCACCATGCGGGTGGTGGCGGACTCCCCCGAGCGGCTGCCGGTCGAGCAGTTCGTCGGGATCGAGAAGCTGCGCGGCGACGGCGACCGCAGGCTCGTCGAGGTCCAGCGGCTCATGGTGCTTCCGGAGTTCCGCAGGCGGCGCTACCCGGAGATGCCGTTCGGAGTGCTCGCCGCGCTGGTCAAGGGCTGCCTGCACCACTGCATCCAGCAGGGGGTGAGCCACATCGTGGCGGACCTGTTCCTGAACACCCCCACCACGCCGATGCGCACGCTGCTGTCGATGGGGTTCACCGAGACCGGCCTCGAGTTCGTCGACACCGAGCTGGACGAACCCGACCGCTCGGTGGCGCTGCTGCTGCAGGTCGGCGAGCTCTTCTCGCGGTCCTTCCGGTCCGACGCCCCGTTCTACCGCTACCTGATGGGCTACGACGAGGTCGTCGACGTCTACGCCGCCTGACCGCTTCCACTCCTACCGGAAACGAGCTGACCCATGGCTGACGGACATCTTCTCGAGTACGACGTGATTGTGATTGGTGGGGGCCCGGGAGGTGCGATGGCGGCGACTCTCCTGGCCGATTTCGGAAAGTCCGTCCTCACTCTCGAAGCCGCTTCCTTCCCGCGTTACCACATCGGCGAGTCATTGCTGTCCGGAACCGCGGACCTGCTGCAGCGGATCGGCGTGCTGGACCGGCTCGAGGACGAGGGCTACATCAAGAAGCACGGCGTGGAGTGGGTCTGGGGCGAGAACCGCGAACCCTGGACGGTGTACTTCAAGGACGCCCTCGCCATGCCGTACGACTACGGCTACCAGGTGGAACGCGGCCCCTTCGACAAGATGCTGCTGGACAACGCGGCGGAGCACGGGGTGGAGGTCCGCGAGCAGCACAAGGTCGTCGACTTCGCCCTGGACGGCCAGGGCGGCACGGTGGACTTCCGGGGCCCGGACGGCGTCGTGACCCGGGCCCGGGCCCGCTGGATCGTCGACGCCTCGGGCCAGGGCGGCACGGTGACCAGGCGCCTGCACGAACAGCAGTGGGACCCGTACCTGAAGAACCTCGCGGTGTGGACGTACTGGAAGGACGCCGAGCGCCCGCCCGGCCTCGACGCCGGGAACACCTTCCTGCCCACCTTCGACGACGGCTGGTGGTGGTTCATCCCGCTCCGCGACGGGATCACCAGCGTGGGCATGGTCGTCGACTCCGGGGTGCTGGCCCGCCACCGCGAGGAGGGCATGGAGGCCTACTACGCCCAGTGCCTCGCCCGGACCCCCGAGCTGGCCGCCCGGCTCGCGGGCGCCGAGCGCGCCGACGAGATCCACGTGGCGCGGGACTGGTCCTACATCTACGACCGGTTCAGCGGGGACGGTTACATCGCGGTCGGTGACGCCGCCTGCTTCATCGACCCGCTGTTCTCCACCGGCGTCCATCTCGCGATGCTCAGCGGCTTCCTCGCGGCGGTGACGGTCAACACCGCGCTGGACAAGCCCGAGCTGCCGCGGGAGGAGGTCCTGGGGTTCTACGAGCAGGCCTACCGCAAGGAGTTCGCCCGGCTGCGGGCGCAGGTCTACTTCCTCTACGGCGGCCACGGCGGGAGCAAGGAGTCCTACTTCTGGCACGCCCGCAGCCAGTTCGACGTGCCGGACATCGACCCGGAGAAGGCCTTCGTCTCGCTCATCGCGGGAGCCTTCGCGCACCGGTCCTGGTACAGCCGCTACCTGGAGCAGCTCGACGTGCCCGACCAGCTGCGCAGCACCATCGAGAACATCTTCGACGGCAAGTCCACGGGCATCGGCGTCGATCCCACCCAGCCGGTGCGCCGGTCCGACGAGGTCACGATCTCCTCGGACCTCGCGGTCGACGGGGCCCACCTGCGGGCCGCGCAGGCGATCGCGGGGCCGTCGGGTGTGACCGTCCCCTACACCGCCGCTCTGGAGTCGCTGCTGGACCTCGCCGACGGCAGGACCAACAGCCTCGACCTCGTCGAGCGGCTCGTCGCCGACGGCGGCCAGGCCCGCGAACAGGCCCAGAGCCTGGTCCACGAGGCGGTCAGCTACGGCCTGCTGGTGCCGGTCTCGTGAGCACCGGCACCGAGGCCGGCACCGGGACCGGCCCGATGGTGGGGCTGCTGCCGGACGCGGACCTCCCCGAGGGCCTGGCCCCGCTGTTCGAGGCGGTCCGCGCCGAGTACGGCTTCGTCCCCAACATCCTGCGCGCCCTCGCCCACTGTCCGGACCTGACGTCCGCCTTCGTCCCGCTGTGGGCCGAGGTCTACCGCTCGCCGACGATCGGTCCCCGCCTGCGGGCGCTGGCCGCGTTGGGCACCGCGACGACCCAGGAGTGCACCTACTGCATCGCCCACATGAGCGCCTCCGCCCGGCGGGCGGGCATCGGCGAGATGCAGATCGGGGCGATCGGGGACGCGATCGCGGTCGCCGAGGTCTTCGACGACGGCGAGGCACTCGTCCTGGAGGTGGCGGACGCCCTGACCCGCGATCCCGACGGCGTCACCGAGGACCTGCGGGCGCGGCTGCGGGCCCGGTTCTCCGAAGCCGAGATCGTCAACATCGTGCTGGCCGTCGGCATGTACAACCTCACGAGCCGGTTCCTCAAGGCCCTCGAGATCGGGGTCGAGGACGTGTTCGGGTCCAGCCCGCCCACCCCGCAGTCCACTGCCCAGGAGGACACCCGACGACTCTCGACACGACCACGGCATCCGACTCGTCGACGACCCTCAAGCAGGAGATCATCGACACCTACGGGCGGGACGCCTGGGACCTGATCCTCACCGTCTACGTCAACTTCTACTACTCCGAGCTGGAGATCATCGATCTCTGTGCCCGGTGGCTGCCGCGTCGCAACAGCCTGCAGGAGAAGAACTACCTGATCAAACACGCGGCGGACGAGGTCGTGCACGCCCGGCTGTTCCGGGAGGGCGTCGAGATCCTCGGCCAGCCGTGGCACGGCTTCGACCACGAGCCGTACCGCATCGACGACATCGGCGAGCGGTTCGCGAAGCTGTTCTACAGCGACGACGAGGTCGAGGTCCTGATCGGACTCAACCTCTACGCCGAGGGCGTCCTCGCGATGGAGGAGCTCTACCAGCTCGGCCGCAGCGGATCGCGCTACTTCCACCAGTTCGACCGGATCGAACGCGAGGAACGGCGCCACGTCGCCTTCGGCATCACCGTCGCCCAGCGGGTGCTGGCGGAGAACCCGGAGGCGCAGAAGCGGGCCGTGGAGCACTGCAAGTGGTACCGCGAGCACCTCGAGGGCTACCTGGAGGGCCGGCTGAAGCAGTCGATCGGCTGGGCCATCGACGCCGGGTTCGTCTCGGCCGACTACATCGACCGCACCCGCCTGCGGTTCGACGACGTGATGGGCAAGATCGGAATCCTGGAGAGCTGAGACATGACCACCGGCAACTACGAGAAGGCGCTGGCCGAGACCTCGGACGTGCTGAGGTCCGACGTCGTCGAGCATCCCTTCATCGACCTGATCCTGCGCGGCGAGCTGACCGAGGGGGTGTACGCGGCCTACCTGCGCGAGACCTACCACCTCGTCCAGCAGACCCCGTACTTCCTCTCCGCCGCCGCCTCCCGCGCCGCCGAGGGATGGCTGCAGGACTGGTTCCTCAACCTCGCGATCGAGGAGCGCCACCACGACCGGCTGTGCGTGCAGGACCTGCGCAGGCTGGGCTACGACACCGACACCTACCTGTCCGGGCTGCCCGGGCTCGGGACCTGGACGATGGTCGGCCAGAACCACTGGCTGGTGTCGATGAAGGACCCGGCGGCGCTCATCGGGTTCGCGGCGGCGACGGAGGGGCTCGGCGCCTCGCTCGGACCCAAGGTCACCGAGGCGATGGCGGGCTACCCGTTCGCGCGGACCGCGCTGAACTTCCTCAAGGTGCACTCCGAGGAGGACCAGGAGCACATCGAGCTGGTCCGCAAGGCCTTCGACCGGGCCGCGACGACCCCGGAGCGGTACCAGCTGATGGTCACGGCCTGGTCGTACACGCTGCGCGCCTACGGACAGCTGTTCACCGACGCCATGACCACGGCGTAGCCATGACCACCGACACCGACGTCACCTCCGACCCGGGCACCGCCCCGGCGGTACTCGGGCCCGAGCCGCCGTGCCCCCTCGCCGAGATCGTCGACGGCATGGCGGACCGGACGGGCCCCCGGCTGTTCTTCCACGGTCCGTCCGGGCCGCAGGAGGCCACCTTCGCCCGGTGCCGAGCCGACGCCGGAGTGCTCGCCGAGACGCTGCGCGCCGCGGGGGTCGGTCCGGGGAGCCGTGTCGCGATCCACGGCGGCACCGGCATCGAGTGGGTGCTCGCCGACCTGGCCTGCACGATCGTCGGTGCGCTGTCCGTCGCGCTGTACTCGACCGCGCCCGTGCCGCGGGCCGTGTCGGCCGCCGTCGAGAGCCGGTGCGCGCTGGTGCTCACCGACCGCCGGGAGGCGGTCCCGGCGTTCGCGGAGGCGGGCCTGACGGTGCTGTTCCTCGGTCCGCCGGGGTCCGGCGACGGCGCGGGGGCGGTCGCGGTCGGCGACATCGTGGCCGCGGGGGCGCACGAGGGGTTCCGCCCCGCCCACCGCCGGACCGGACCGTTCACCGTCGTCTCGACGAGTGGCACGCTGTCGGAACCGAAGCTGTTCGCGGTGCACGCCGACCCGCTGCTGTTCACGATGGACCGGTTCGCCGAGATCTACGGCATCGACGACCGGGACCGGCTCCTGCTCTACCTGCCGCTGTCCCACCTGCCGCAGCGGATGATGCTCTACTGGGGCCTGCGAACGGGTCTGGACTTCGTGCTGTCGGACCCCGCGCGGTTCGTCGCGGACACCGCGCGGCACCACCCGACGCTGCACGTCACCGTCCCCCGGGTGCTCGAGCACCTCCGCGCCCGGGCCGCCGCGGCCGGCACCCCGGCACCCGCCGCCGCGGTCGCGGCGATGCTCGGGGACTCGGTGCGTTCGGTGTTCGTCGGGAGCGCGCCGACACCGCCCGCCCTGATGGCCGAGCTGCTCGACGCCGGGATCCCGCTCTACGAGGTCTACGGGACCACCGAGCTGGGCATGATCGGGCTCAACACCCCCGAGACCCGCGAGCCGGGCACGGTCGGGCGCCCGATCCCCTGGGGCCGGGTCCGGCTCGACGTCACGACGCGGGAGATCCTCGTCCGGACACCCACCCCCTTCCTCTACGGCCGGCTCGTCGACGGTCGGGTCGAACGGCGGTCGTGGGACCCCGAGCGCTACGAGCCCACCGCCGACGCCGGGTCGTTCGACGGGCGGGGCCTGCTCACCGTGCTCGGCCGGACCCGGGACTTCGTCGCGCTCGGCAGCGGCGAGAAGGTGTTCGTCCGGCCGATCGAGGAGGCCGTGGCGGCGGCGACCGGCGCGGGGCTCTGCCAGGTCGGGCTGCGGCCGGACGGGCGGCTGGGCGCCCTGCTCTTCTTCCCGCACCCGGACCCCGCGCGGCCGCCGGTCGGCGAGCTCCTCGCCGCCGTCAACGCGGCGGTGCCGGGCTGGGAACGGGTCCGCAGCTACGCCGTGGTCGACCGCATGCCGACGGTGGAGGAGGGCTGCCTGACCGAGACGACCAAACCCCGCAGGCACGCGATCGACGAGATCCACGGACGGGCCGCCACGTGGGTCGCCGTCCGATGACGAGAGGAGCAGGGATGGCGGACGGGTCCACGGTGGACACCATCGCGGTGCCCGGCGGCGGCATCCGCTGCCGGACGGTGGGTGCGGGACCGCCGCTGGTGCTGCTCACCACCTTGTCCGGGAGCTGGATGCGCCAGGTTCCGACGCTGCGCGAGCACTTCACCGTGATCACCTACGACATGCGCGGCTTCGGCGACTCCCCGTCGACCACCGGGTTCCCGGACAACGCCGCCCATGCGGACGACCTGGCCCGGGTCCTGGACGCGCTGGGCGTGCCCGCCGCCACGGTGGTGGGCCTCTCGCACGGCGGGCTGGTCGCGCAGCACGTCGCGGCCAAGCACGCCGAGCGCCTCAGCGGCCTCGGGCTGGTCGCCACGTTCGGCGCGTCACACGGGCCGACGCGGCTGCTGCTCGGAATGCTCAACGGGTTCCTCGAGCGGGACGACGTCGGCGGGTTCTGGGAGGTGCTGAAGGCCTTCCTGTTCTCCGAGGCGGGCGCCGAGACCCTGCGCCGCCGCGAGCGCGCCCTGCGGCGGGCGATGTTCGACCAGTACGACGCCGCGAGCCTGCGCAGCATCTACGGCGGCGCACTCGAGCACGACGGGACGACGTTGCTCGCCGGGCTGACGGGCGTGCCGACGCTCGTCGTCGGCGGCCGGGAGGACATCCTGTTCCCGCCGGTGCTCACCGAGCGGCTCGCCGACCTCGTGCCGGGATCGCGCCGTGAGCTGCTGGCCGCCGCGCACCTGCCTCCGGTCGAGGCACCCGAGGCGTTCAACGCCCTGCTCGTCGAGGCCTTCGGCGGGCGGTCGTGACGGCCGCCGACCAGGCCGGCGGGCGGCTGGTGGAGCTCGACGGGGCCACCCTGCACGTCACCGAGTCGGGCCCGCCCGGCGGGCGGCCGGTCGTCCTGGTCCACGGTTTCCTCACCGACTCGACGACCTGGCGGCACGTGGCCCCCGGCCTGGCCGAGCGGTACCGGACCGTGCTCGTCGACCTGCCCGCCTGCGGGGGCTCGCCCGTGCCCGGTCGGACCGACTGGACCGCGGACTCCGCCGCCGACCTGCTCGTCGGGCTGCTGGACGCGCTGGAGCTGCGGGACCCGGTGCTGGTGGGCAGTCAGATGGGCGGCTCGCTGACAGCGTGGGCGGCGGCCCGCCATCCCGGCCGGCTCGCGGGGATGGTGGTGATGGCGGCCGGAGCCCTCGGTGAGGGGGCGGCGAACCTGGGGCTCTTCCGCGCTCTCGGCGCTCCGCTGCTGGGGCCGCTGCTGGCCCGGGCGTTCCCGTACGGGCCGTTCGCCGCCCGGTGGGCGGCGACGCACGGGCCCGGTTTCGTCCCGGAGCCCACGGCCGTGGCCCACTACCACCGACAGCTCCGCGGGCGGGGCGCGCCGATGGCGCGGTTCGGCCTCGGCGTGCGGCTGAGCTACGGCGAGGACTTCGACGTGCTGGCCGGTCCGCTGCGCGGCGCGACGCTGCCGACGACGCTGGTCTTCGGCGCCGCCGATCGGCTGGTCCCGCCGTCGACGGGCCGACGGTTCGCCGAGCTACTGCCGCACGCCCGGCTCGTCGAGCTGCCCGGGTGCGGGGACTTCCCCCAGGAGGAACGCCCCGACGAGGTCCGCGACGCGGTCCGGGCGCTGATCGAGCAGCTGTGAGGGCTCAGGCGGCCCGCCGGGCGCGGACGGCGTCGATCATCTGCGCCACTCCCGGACGCCACGGCCTGCGGGCGGGGCCGGTGAGCACGAGCTCGCGGCGCAGGTGCTGGGCCACGGGCACCAGCACGAGGCCCGCACCCTCCATCCCCGCGGCGAGGCCGGGCACGAGCGAGACCCCGATCCCGGCCCGCACCATGGAGAACAGGGTGCTCAGCTGGCGGACGCGGTGGGTGGGGGTGAACGCGCAGCCCGCCTGCCGGTACAGCTCGCGGATCTGCCGCTCGCACCCCCCGGTGGACAGCAGCAGCGGATCGTCCGCCAGGTCCGCCACGTCCACGGACCGCTCCCCCGCCAGGGGGTGGTCGGTACGCAGCACGACCTGGAACCCGTCGGCCGCGACCGGCAGCGCCTCGGTCGTCCCGAAGTCCGGGTCCACCACGATCGCGAGGTCCACCGTGCCGTCCTCCAGCCAGCCGACGACCTCGTCGTCCTCGCCCTCCAGCAGCACGATGCGCAGCTCCGGGTACTCGGCCGACCATCCCGCGAGCAGGCCGGGGAGCACGGCGTGGCACGCGGTCGGCGGCGCGGCGAGGGTGACCGCACCGGACGGGTTCTCGGCGGGATCCCGGAGCAGCTCCTCCGCGGCCGCCGCCTCCGCGACCGCGATCCTGGCGTGCTCCACCAGTCTGCGGCCGAGCAGTGTCGGGGTGATCGGGACACCACGCGCCACGACCGGGCGGCCGGCCGCCCGCTCCAGGGCGGCGATGGCGTGCGACACGGCCGACTGGCTGACGCCGAGCCGATGCGCGGCCGCGCCGAAGCCGCCCGTGTCGACGACGGCGACCAGGGCACGCAGCTGGGGAAGAGCGACGGACATGAACGATCCTCATGACAGACTGATCATCACTTGTTGGACTCATGCTTACCCGATCGCGAGACTCCACGCCAGACCTCTCGCGAACGGGGAAGGACGAGACACCCATGAGCACCACGGACCGGACGACCGAGCGACCCGACGGGACCCGGGCGGTGACCCGCTGGCTGCCGGGCTTCATCCTGCTCTCCGCGATCTGGGGATCCAGCTTCGCGCTGATCAAGCTGGCCGTGGACGACGGCGTCGCGCCGATCTGGGTGGCGCTGTGGAGGTGCCTGTTCGGCGCGTTGGCGTTGCTGGCGGTGTGTGCCCTGCGCCGCGAGCGGCTGCCCCGGTCCCGGTCGACGTGGGGTCACGCCGCGGTGGTGGCGGCACTGCTCAATGCGGCGCCGTTCGCGCTCTTCGCGTTCGGCGAGCAACACGTCAGCTCCCTGCTCGCCGGGGTGATCAACGCGACCACCCCGCTGATGACGCTGGTCTTCGTGCTGGCCCTCGTGCGGGGCGAGCGGATGACGCTGCGCCGGGTGCAGGGACTGCTGCTCGGCTTCGTCGGGGTGCTGTGCCTGCTGGCGGTGTGGCGGGGGCTGGCGGGCGGCACGCTCACCGGCACGCTGGCCTGTCTCGCCGCGACGGCCTGCTACGGCGCCGGGTTCGCCTACACCCGCCGGTTCTTCTCCGGCCGGACGGAGTCGGCGGTCGCGCTCTCCGCCGCTCAGATCGGGGCGGCGACCGTCGAGCTGGCGCTGGTCGCGGCGGTCACCGGGACGGCTCCCACGCTGCCGGGGCCCGTCGCCTCGATCGGGCTGGTCGTCCTCGGAGCGCTCGGGACGGGCTACGCCTTCCTGCTCAACCTGCAGGTCATCCGAGCCGCCGGAGCGACGATCGCCTCGACCGTCACCTACGTGACCCCCATCTGGTCCACCGTCATCGGGGTGGTGCTGCTCGGCGAGCCGTTCGGCTGGAACACCCTGGTGGGCGGGGTCCTGATCGTGCTGGGCATCCTCGTCACCCGCTCCAGCCCGCGGCCCCGCTGACCCGGGGGGCCGCCGCGTGACGGGGAGCGAGGTCGCGGTCCGGACCCTGCTCGCCATCGGGATCGTGCTGCTGGCCTGCAACGTCGCCGGTTGGCTCGTCGGACGGATCGGCCAACCCCGGGTGGTGGGCGAGCTGCTCGCCGGGATCGCGCTGGGCCCGAGCGCGCTGGGCCTCGTACTGCCGGAGGTCGTCGCGCAGCTGTTCCCCGAGCCGGTCATCGGGGCACTGCGCGTCGTCGCCCAGCTCGGTCTGGTCCTGTTCCTGCTGCTCGTCGGCATGGAGACCGCCCCGGGTGGCGATCGGCTCGAACCGGTCCGGGTGGGCGGTGTCGCCGCCGCGTCCGTCGTCGTCCCGCTGGTCCTCGCCGGCGCGCTGGCCATCGGGCTGTACCCGGCATACGGCGAGGGCTCGCCGCTGGTCGCGTTCGTGCTGTTCGTCGGGGCCGCGGTCTCGGTGACCGCGCTGCCCGTGCTGGCCCGGCTGCTGCGGGAGACCGGCTTGACGGGCACCCGGATCGGGGCCACGGCGCTGGTCGCGGCCGCCGCCAACGACGTCGTGGCCTGGGTGCTCGTGGCCGTGGCGGCGACGGTGACCGAGGCCGACGGCGTCGGGCCCTTCCTGCTGACGGCCGGCGGCGCCGTCGTGCTCGTGCTGGTGCTGCTGTCGGGGGTCCGGCCGCTGCTGGCGCGCTGGGGGACGCCGCCGCTGTGGGTCCCGGTCGTCGTCGCCCTCCTCTCGGCGTGGGCGGCCGAGCAGGTGGGGATCCACGCCATCTTCGGGGCCTTCCTCGCCGGTGTGGCGATGCCGAGGTCCGATCTCTGGCGGGAGCACGTGCGCGCCCGGCTCGACCCGGCCGTCACCGCCGTCCTGCTCCCGGTCTTCTTCGTCGTGGTCGGGCTCTCGACCCGCGTGGACACGCTGACCCCGCTCGACGCGCTCGTGTTCGTGGCCGTGCTGGTCGTGGCCGTCGTGGGCAAGATCGGTGGGGTCGGCCTGACCGCGCGCCTGCTCGGCGACGAGCGGCGGGACGCCGCGACGCTCGGCGTGCTGATGAACGCGCGGGGCGTCACCGAGATCGTGGTGCTGACCGTCGGGCTGGACCTCGGGCTGATCGGCCCGACCGTGTTCACCGTCCTGGTCCTCGTCGCCGTCGTGACGACGTTCATGACGGCACCGCTGCTCAGGATGATCCGCGGCCCCGGTCGTCGGGCCGCGCCGGCGCCGGCCGGAGCGCGGCCACGATCGCCGCGGCCGGGCTGACCCCGGGGACGAGACCGACGCCCTGGCCCGCATAGTGCGCGAGCGCCTCGATCTCACCACGGACCCCGGCCGTGGGGATCACGTCGTCGTAGCGCCGGACCGGGCGTCCGCCGGCGTCGACGGCGACGACCTCCGGCGACAGGTCGGTGCGGGCGGTGCTGCTGTTGCGCAGTGCGCGGTGCGGCGCATCGGGCCAGCCACCGGTGAACACCTCACCGAGCACCGTGTCCGACGGGCCCGCGGCGGCGAGCCGCGCGCGGTACTCGGGGTGGACGTCCGCCTCGCGGGCCGCCAGGAACCGCGTCCCGACCCACGCCGCGTCCGCGCCGAGGGCCGACACCGCGGCCACCCCGCGGGCGTCGGCGATCCCGCCGGCGGCGAGGACCGGCACGTCCACCGCGTCGACCACCGCGGGCACCAGGGCCAGCGTGGAGACCGTCCCCAGGACGTGCCCGCCCGCCTCCCACCCCTGCGCGACGACGGCGTCGACGCCGGCCGCGGCGGCCCGGACGGCGTCCTCGACCGCCCCGACCATGTGCACGTGGACCATCCCGCTGCCGCACAGCGCCGCCGCGACCGGCGCGGGGTCTCCCCACGAGGTCGACAGCACGGGGACCCCCTCGGCGACGCAGATCCGCACGTGGTCGGCGGGCGCCTGGGCCAGCACGAGGTTGACCCCGAACGGCCGGTCCGACAGCTCACGTACTCGTGCGATCGCCCGCACCAGCTGCGCGGCGGACAGCCAGGACCCGGCCAGCACACCCAGGCCGCCCGCCTCGCCCACCGCCGCCACCAGCTCCGGTGTGCAGGCACTCCCGATCGGGGCCTGCACGATCGGCGCAGCCAGGCCCAGACGCTGCACGAACGACGGGCGGCTCATCGCGGTGATCGTCCCCGACCGCGTGGACCTCGTCCAGCGGGGCGGCGGGCACGGTGGTCGGGGCACGCCGCCGAGCGCAGGCAGCTCGTGCGGGCCGGCCTCATCGCGGAGACCGCGCCCCTACTTCCGTTGCGGCGCTCCGCATCAGGCCGTCGGGCGACCGTCACGAATCCAGTCATCTGACGGGCCCTGCTCGCCGACGGCTTCTGCAATATTCGCGTTGTCGAACGCGGGGTGACCGAAGCCCCGGCGACCCCGGCGGGGAGACCCCCCATCTACGAACGGAGACACCCCGATGCCCACGCTCACCACGAACGACGGTACGGAGATCTTCTACAAGGACTGGGGCACCGGTCAGCCCATCGTCTTCAGCCACGGCTGGCCGCTCTCGGCCGACGACTGGGACGCCCAGATGCTGTTCTTCCTCCAGCACGGCTACCGGGTCATCGCCCACGACCGGCGCGGCCACGGCCGTTCCGCCCAGGTCAGTGACGGCCACGACATGGATCACTACGCCGACGACCTGGCCGCACTGACCTCACAGCTGGACCTGCACGACGCTGTGCACGTCGGGCACTCCACCGGAGGTGGTGAGGTCGTCCGCTACCTCGCCCGCCACGGCGAGTCCCGGGTCGCGAAAGCGGCGATCATCTCGGCGGTTCCGCCGCTGATGGTGCAGACCGAGGCGAACCCGGGCGGCCTGCCCCGCAGCGTGTTCGACGACCTGCAGGCCCAGCTTGCGGCCAACCGCTCGGAGTTCTACCGGTCCCTGCCGGCCGGACCGTTCTACGGCTTCAACCGGCCCGGCGTCGAGCCGTCGGAAGCGCTCATCCAGAACTGGTGGCGGCAGGGCATGATGGGCGGCGCCAAGGCTCACTACGAGGGCATCGTCGCCTTCTCCCAGACCGACTTCACCGACGACCTCAAGAAGATCACCGTGCCCACTCTGGTCATGCACGGCGACGACGACCAGATCGTCCCCTACGCCGACTCCGGCCCGCTGTCGGCCGAGCTCCTGCCCCACGGCACCCTCAAGACCTACTCCGGTTTCCCCCACGGCATGCCCACCACCGAGGCTGCCACGATCAACGCAGACCTCCTGGACTTCATCCGTTCCTGAGTCAGCAGACCGGAGGACCGTAAGCCGGAGCCGGCACCACGTGGCCGGCTCCGGCGGTCGGCTCCGGCGACTGTGCGCCGCCACCCGTGGGGCGGGATCCGGACCCGGCAGGGAGCCGGTCTCAGACCGCTCTCAGCGGGACGGGCGTCGAGGTGGCGCCGCAGCGTCGAGGTCACCCGCGCGACCATCACCCACCGCCGCGGCCGCCGGCCGAGCGAGCGGACCAGCGCGGTCCGGCACCGGTGGCGCGCGATGGGCTGCTGGAAGACCAGATGCGCGGCTATCAGCAGGCCGCCGAGCTCACGGGCACGCTGCACGAGCTGCCGAGCTGCCCGCGCTCGGCGGTGGTGCACGTCCTGACCGCGGCCTGAGTCGAGCTGCCCAACAACCGTCCCCCACCGATCGAGGTCCGCCGCGCGGTCACCCACCTCCAGCGGGCACTGACGCGAGACCCACGGCCCTCCCCGCCAACACGCTCGGTGAGCCTCCCCGCCCGAGGCCAGCCACGGCATGCAGCAACTCTTTGTGGTCCCACGGCCTCGAGGCGGGCATCTGCCAGCTCGACGGGATCGACGACGAGACCCGGCGCCACCTGCTGCGCATGACCGCACCTTGCCCCCGCAACCCCTTGCACTTCTCTTGAATGGGAGTCAAGATAGCTGCGGCCAGGACACAGGGGCACGGCGGATCAGCCCCCTCGGGTCGTCCGGACCACCCTCCAGCGCCGGAGAGAGGAGTCGCGGTGTCCTTCCGAGTCGACATCGGCCTCGCCCACCAGACCCGCCGTGTGGCCACCGTGGGTTTCGCGGGCACCGCCCAGCAGGACGACCTTCGATCCCGAGGACCTGATCACCAGCTACGAGCGGGACGTCCCCGAGCATCTGCCCGTCCGCCGGGCCGACGACCCCGGGCCAACGGGTCGCTGACCCCACACGTCTGCCCGACCCTCTGCTGCGGAACACCATGGGAGGACGAGCGATGACGATGGTGCTGGACCAGCGCAACGAGGAGTTTCACGACGATCCGTACCCGCTCTACCGGCAGGTACGTGACCGGACGCCGGTCATGTTCTACGAACCCATGAACAGCTGGCTGGTGACCCGCTACGAGGACGCGAACCTCTGTCTTCGCAGCCCGAAGCTCTTCACCCGCAACACGTTCTGGGACGCCCCGACGAGTCGGCACGACCCGGCGGACGACCGGCAGGCCTACGTCATCGAGAGCTTCTCGCAGATCATGATGATGAAGGACGGAGGCGACCACACGCGGATGCGTCGGCTCTCCGGCCTCACGTTCTCCCCTCGCAAGATCCGTTCCGGCAGGGACGCGGTGGAACGCATCTGCCGCGAACTGCTCACCATGTGCCGGGAGAAGGGCGACTTCGACTGGGCGCACGACTTCGCGAACCTGCTGCCGAGCCTGGTCATCGCCGACTACATCGGAATCCCCGTGTCCGATCGCGAGACCGTCCGTGTGCTGGCCGATCGGCTCGCGCTCATCTTCGAACCGCGTCTGTCCGACCCCGAGCGGTTCGGCATGCTCGTCGAGGTGTCCGGGCTGGCCGCGTTGCTCGACGAGCTCATCGACCAACGGCGGGCGGCGCCGCAGGACGACTTCATCTCGCTCCTCGTCTCCCGGGACCGGGAGTCCGGAGGCATGACCCCCGAGGAGGTCCGGGGCAACCTCCTCCATTTCCTCGTCGCGGGCAACGAGACGACCACCAACCTGCTCTGCCACATGGCGGTCGTACTCGACTCGCACCCCGAGGTCGCGGACCGGGTTCGAGCCGATTCCGGGCTGGTCCCGGCGTGGGTGGAGGAGACCCTGCGGCTCGAGGCACCGATCGTGTCCACCCTGAGGAGGCTCGCCGGGGATGCCGAGATCGCGGGCCGGACACTCCCGGCCGGGGACCTCGTCCGGATCGTCCTGGCCTCGGCCAACCACGATGAACGCCGGTTCTCCCGGCCCGACGAGTTCGACCTCGACCGTCCGGACAACCAGCATCTGTCGCTCGGGGTGGGCCCACACTTCTGTATCGGCGCTCCCCTCGCCCGACTGGAGGCCGCGGTCGCCGGCGAGCTCCTCACGTCGGAGTTCCCCGATCTGCGGCTCATCCCGGGCGGCACGCGGGAACGCAAGCCCGACGACATCCTGCGGGGCTACCTCCGGCTGGACGCGGCCACGACCACCTGACGCCGAGGTCGCGCGCACAGCGGCTCCGTCGTCGACGCGTTCACCGCTGCCGATCCTCCTCGCAGGTGGTGGGAACCGATGTCGAAGGCATCGGGAGCCTCACGAACAGCTGCGTCCAGCCTGCCTCGGCCCGCAGTCATCTCGTCCGACGACGAAGGAGGAGACAGTGTTCCCTCGAACGCCTGGTATGCCGCGGCCATGGGTCGCGAAGTGGATCGGACCCCGCTGTCACGCACGATGGGGGGACGCCCGGTCGTCCTCTACCGCACCGAAGCGGGCGCGCCGGTCGCCCTGGCGGACGCCTGCTGGCATCGGCTGGTCCCGCTGTCGCTCGGCTCCCTGCGCGGTGACGACCTCGTCTGCGGATACCACGGCATCGCCTACGACCCGCGCGGTCGATGCACCTTCATGCCCTCCCAGGAGACGATCAACCCCAGCGCGTCCGTGACCTCGTTCCCGGTGGTGGAGCGGGACCGGCTCATCTGGGTCTGGCTCGGTGATCCGGCGCTGGCAGATCCCGGCACGGTCCCGGACCTCCACTGGGCGGACGACCCTCGCTGGGCCGGCGACGGCGAACTGCTCGCAATGGAGTGCGACTACCGACTGATCCTGGACAACCTCATGGACCTCACCCACGAGAGCTTCATCCATGGCTCCAGCATCGGGAACGCCGCCGTCGCCGAGACACCGTTCACCGTGAGCCACACCGACGACAGCGTCACCGTCACCCGGTGGATGCTGGGGATCACGCCTCCCCCCGCCTGGGCGGAGGAGATGCGACTGCGCTTTCCCGACTACGACGGCCCCGTCGACCGATGGCAGGTCATCCGGTGGCAGGCACCGTCGACCATCACGATCGACGTGGGGGTGGCGAAGGCCGGCTCCGGCGCCCCGGACGGGAACTACGACCAGGGCGTGCGCGGTTACGTGCTCAACACCGTCACCCCGGAGACGGACCGGACCGCGCACTACTTCTGGTTCCGGATGCGCAACCACGCCCTCGACGACGTCGTTCTCACCCGTGCCCATCGGGCAGCGGTCCACCGGATCTTCGGGGAGGACGAGGTGATGCTCAACGCCCAGCAGGTCGCCGTCGACGCCCACCCCGGCTACGACTTCTACAACCTCAACATCGACGCCGGCAGCATGTGGGTCCGACGCATGATCGGCCGGCTCGTTGAGGCCGAGGCGGAGCTGGTGGGCGCCCGCTCCGACGGGACGAGCTGATGGCACACCGTGTGGCCCCGCGGTGGGAGCGCGCGGTCGTCGCCTCCTCGACGACGGTGGCCGATGGCGTCCGGCACATCCTGCTGGACATTCCCCGGAGCCGCCCCGCCCCGCCCGGCTCACACGTCGACGTGCTCGTCCCGACGAGGGACGGGGGGCAGCTCGTCCGCTCCTACTCGGTGGTCGAGCACGGCAGGCAGTCCGGTGGCTGCGGGATCGCGGTACGTCTCGATCCGCGCAGCAGGGGTGGCTCCGCGTTCATGCACACGCTGGAGGCGGGCGACACGGTGACGGTGTCGCAGCCCGTCCAGGACTTCGAACTTAGAGGTCGCGCGGATTGATCACAGCTGGGTCGCGGCCGGGTGTCGATGGTGAGGGGCGGGCACGGGCCTGTCGATCATGAAGTTGTTGACTCTTCGTGATCGTCTGGAGGCCGCGTGCCCGCCCTGCCATCATGGTTGACCGAGCCGTTGTGGGACCAGTTCGCCGCGCTGCTGCCGCCCCGGGTCGAGTTCGATCCCACTCATCCGTGGGGCTGTCACCGCCGCCGGATCGCGGATCGGGTCGTGTTCGACAAGCTCCTGCAGGTGCTGCGGTTCGGCTGCCCGTATCAGGGCGTCTCCGACAGCACCTGCTCGGCGACCACCATCCGCGATCGCCGTGACGAGTGGATCCGGCTCGGGGTCTTCGCCCAGCTACGCCGGATCGCCCTGGACGCCTACGACCGCATCGTCGGCCTGTTGCTTGACGACGTTGCCGTCGACGGCGCCATCACCAAGGCCCCCGGCGGCGGTGAGGTCGCCGGACCGTCACCGGTTGACCGGCGTAAACAGGGCATGAAGCGATCGGTGCTCGTCGAGGGCCATGGCATCCCACTGGGCCGGGTCCTGGCCGGGGCACACCGCCACGACTCCCCGCTACTGGGCCCCACTCTCGACCACCTCGACGCTCTCGGCCCGCTGCCCGACGACATCACCGTGCACCTCGACGCCGGCTATGACTCCGGTAAGACCCGCGACACACTCACCGAACGGGGCCTGCACAGCGAGATCGCGCGCAAGGGCGAGAAAGCACCGATCCAGGCCACCCAACGCTGGCACATCGAGCGCACCAACGCCTGGCACAACAGCTTCAACCGGCTGCAGCGCTGCTACGAACGCCGCGAAACCGTCGTCGACGCGTTCTTCGACCTCGCCGACACCATCATCACACTCCGTAGCCTGATCCGGCAGGCCTGGACCACGCACCGCTGGGACAGCCGACCACACCGCCGCCCATGATCATCCATCAATCCGCGCGACCTCTTACTCCCGGCCGGGAGCGGTACCTGTTGCTCGCCGGCGGCATCGGTATCACTCCCCTGCTCAGCATGGCGCACGCGCTGGCGGCGTG
Source organism: Pseudonocardia sp. Ae717_Ps2 (assembly GCF_001932475.1). NCBI lineage: Bacteria > Bacillati > Actinomycetota > Actinomycetes > Pseudonocardiales > Pseudonocardiaceae > Pseudonocardia > Pseudonocardia sp. Ae717_Ps2. The sequence continues at coordinate 2,187,262 of NZ_MCIS01000001.1, read as the reverse complement.
GGGCGCCGACTACGAACTGGTCTACGCGGGGCGGTCCCGCGCGTCGATGGCGTTCCTCCCCGACCTCGAGGCCGACCATGCCGCCAGGCTGCGGACCGTGGTGGACGACGAGGACGGACCGCTGGACGTTGCTGCGCTCGTCGACGGCGTCAGCCCCGACACCGAGCTCTACGTCTGTGGCCCCTCGGGCATGCTCGCCGCCGTCCAGCACGCGTGGAGCACCAGCGGCCGCCCACCCGCCCGCCTGCGCTTCGAGACGTTCGGGAACAGCGGCAACCTGCCGACCACACCGTTCATCGTCCGTGTCCCACGGCTGGGCCTCGATGTCGAGGTGTCACCGGGGAGCACGGCCGTGCAGGCTCTGGAGGCAGCAGGCGCCGAGGTGATGTCCGACTGTCTGCGGGGCGAGTGCGGGCTGTGCGTCGTCCCGGTTCTCGCCGTGGGATCAGGAGCCATCGACCACCGGGATGTGTTCCTCAGCCCGCGGCAGAAGTCCGCTGGCCGCGACATCTGCCTCTGTGTGTCGAGGGTCGCCGACGGCGAGATCACCGTCGAGCTTCCCTGACGCGTCGACGCCGACCTCGACCGCTGTGACCGGGCTGATCGGGCTCGCGGAGCGCGTCGCCCTCTCCGGCGCGCGGCTGCGACTGTCCAGCCCGACCGGCGGGCCGACCCCTGCCGCGGGTCGAACCGAGCGTTTGCCAACCTGGTCATGTACTGGCGATGATGAGGATCTGAACTGCGCCATGAGGTTGTGCGCGGTGTTCACTGGAGCGGATCCTCCTCAGGACTCGCCAGTTCCTCAACTCGGCATTGGCCCGCTCGCCTGGTCCGCGCCGCACGAATCGGTAGCCGGCAGCCGAGGCACGTCGACGGGGTCGGGCTGGCGCTGCTCGCGCACCAGCCCGACCCGTTCGGCGACGCATACCTCGCGCGAACGTGTGAAGACCCGCCCGTCGCCGCGGTTCCCGATCCTGGCCGCCTCCGCCAGTCGCTCGCCGAGATCCGTGCACGGGGGGGGGCTACATGGTCGCCCTACTCCTGGACGCGACGAACGCGCTGCACGAGGCACTGTGCCGGCCCGGGATGCCGACCGCCTCCGATCTCCGCTGGATGGCCACCCGTGCGCGCTGACCGGCGCGTCGCCACCACGAGCAGGCCGTGAGCCACCCTGCTCGGCGACGGTCAGGCGTTCTGGGGGAAACCGAGGTTGATGCCGGCGTGCTGTTCCCGCGCGGCCGGGTCGAGCCAGCGGGTGGTGACGACCTTGCCGCGGGTGAAGAAGTGAAAGCCGTCGGTGCCGTGGGCGTGGGTGTCGCCGAACAGCGAGCTCTTCCAGCCGCCGAAGGAGTAGTAGGCCATCGGGACCGGCACCGGCACGTTCACCCCGACCATCCCGACCTCGATCTCGGTCTGGAACCGCCGTGCCGCGCCGCCGTCGTGGGTGAAGATCGCAGTGCCGTTGCCGTACGGGTTCGCGTTGACCAGCTCGACGGCCTCGTCGAAGGTGTCGACCCGCACCACCGACAGCACGGGGCCGAAGATCTCGTCGGTGTAGATCGACATGTCGGGCGTCACGTCGTCGAACAGGGTCGGCCCGACGAAGAACCCCGCACCTTCGGCGTCGTAGGAGCCCGCCCGCCCGTCGACCACCACGGTCGCGCCCTCGGCCTGTCCGGCGTCGATGTAGCCCGACACCCGTTCCTGCGCCGCTCTGGTCACCAGCGGTCCCATGTCGCAGCCCCGGGTCCCGTCGCCGGTCCGCAGGGCGACCGCTCGGACCTTGATCTTGGCGACCAGCTCGTCGGCGATGTCGCCGACCGCGACCAGTGCGGAGATCGCCATGCAGCGCTCACCCGCCGAGCCGAACCCGGCGTTGATCGCCTGGTCGGCGGCCAGGTCGAGGTCGGCGTCGGGAAGGACCACCATGTGGTTCTTCGCCCCGCCCAGGGCCTGGACCCGCTTGCCGTGCGCGGTGCCGGTCTCGTACACGTAGCGCGCGATCGGGGTCGACCCCACGAACGAGATCGACTTCACGTCCGGACTGGTCAGCAGGGCGTCGACTGCGGTCTTGTCGCCGTTGAGGACGTTGAACACGCCGTCGGGCAGCCCGGCCTCCTTCCACAGTTCAGCGATCCACAGCGCCGCGCTGGGCACCTTCTCCGAGGGCTTGAGCACCACGGTGTTGCCCGCGGCGATCGCGATCGGGAAGAACCACATCGGCACCATGGCCGGGAAGTTGAACGGCGAGACGATGCCCACGACGCCCAGCGGCTGCCGGATCGAGGCCACGTCCACCCCGGTCGAGGCGTTCTGCGTGGCCGACCCCTTCAGCAGGTGCGGTGCCCCGCAGGCGAACTCCACGACCTCCTGGCCCCGAGCGACCTCCCCGGCGGCGTCGGAGAGGACCTTGCCGTGCTCGGCGGTGATGATCGCCGCCAGCTCCCCGGCGCGCTCGTCGAGCAGCTGCCGGAACGCGAACAGGATCCGGGTCCGTCGGGCCAGGGAGGTGTCCCGCCAGCCGGGGAACGCGGCCTTCGCGGCGGCGATCACCTCGGCCGCCTCCTGCTCCGACGCCAGCGGCAGGGACGCGGTCACCGCACCGGTCGCGGGGTTGGTGACGTCGGAGAACCGGCCCGACTCCCCGTAGACCTTCTGACCGTCGGCCCAGTGGAAGAGGGTCGTGGTGGTGTCGATCGTGCCCGTCGACGTCATGGGTTTACCTCGCAACAGGGGATTCAGAGGGAAGGGCTCGTGCGGTCGTCGACACCGTCAGTAGTGTCGATGAGCTTGCCGAGCAGGGAGGCCAGCTGCCGTTGTTCGTCAGCTGTGAGGCGCGCGAACAGGCGGGCCTCGACCTCGTTGTGCAGGGCGAAGGCGTGGCGGACGGCCTCGCGGCCGGTCTCGGTGAGGCGGACCCGGATCAGCCGACGGTCCTGTCCGTTGGCCTTCTCGCGCTGAACGTAGCCGTAGCGCTCCACAGTGGACAACACACTGGACACCGTCTGGCGGGTCACGCCTGCGATGCGGGCGATGCTGCGGGCCTCGATCTCACCGTACATCCAGACGATGAACAGTACGCGGAAGCTGGGCCAGCTCAGCTTCTCCGCCCGGAAGATCAGGGACTCTGCCTCGGAGATGAGGCTGTTGGAGGCCCCGACGAGGTTGAGGCCCACCCGCATGGCCTCCTCGTCCACCTCGGGGACCTGCTCACGGGCGGCGGCAACGGCCAGCTGCACGTGTTCGGCGCGGGAGATCGTGGTCGGGTCGACGGCCATCGCGACATCATCCACGGCCACTCAAGGGGTTGACACGGTTCCCGGTCGGTGTCCACACTTCGCCATCATCGGAGATAGATCGATATTTGACAATCTCTGAGCGGCGAACAGCTCGGTTCGGTCGAGCAGGACCCGATGTCCCTCGCACCGCGCCACGTTGTACCCGCCTTCACCCCTCAACGACGATGGGAAACCCATGAGCTCAAGCAGCGGTGCCTCGACCTCGTCGGCCGGCCGGGCGCAACCGGGGATGGTCAAGATCGTCACGGCGAGCCTGGTCGGAACGACGATCGAGTGGTACGACTTCTTCCTCTTCGGCTCGGTCGCGGCCCTGGTCTTCAACAAGCTCTTCTACCCGGACTTCGACCCAGTCGTCGGCACCTTGCTGTCGCTGTCGACCTTCGCCGTCGGCTTCGTGGCGCGTCCGGTCGGCGCGGTGGTGTTCGGGCATTTCGGCGACCTCGTCGGCCGCAAGAAGATGCTGGTGCTGAGCCTCGTGCTGATGGGCGCCGCCACCGTCGCGGTCGGCCTGCTGCCCACGTACGCGCAGATCGGTGTGGCCGCGCCGATCCTGCTGGTCGTCTGCCGGCTGCTGCAGGGCTTCGCCGTCGGCGGCGAGTGGGGCGGCGCGGTGTTGATGGTGTCGGAGCGCGGCGACACCCGACGACGTGGCTTCTGGAGCTCGTGGCCGAACGTCGGACTCCCGGCGGGCCAGGCCCTCTCGATCGCCGTCCTCGTGGTCCTCGGCGCGGTCCTGAGCGACGACGCGTTCCTGGGCTGGGGCTGGCGGGTTCCGTTCCTGCTGTCGGGGCTGCTGCTGGTCGTCGGACTGTGGATCCGCCTCTCCCTCGACGAGTCACCGATGTTCAAGGAGGCGCAGGCCGCCCGGCAGGCGGAGGGCGCGCCGCGCAAGGCGCCGCTGTTCGAGGTCCTGCGCCACTACTGGCGTGAGGTGCTGCTGGTGATGGGCGCGCGGCTGTGCGAGAACACCTCCGGCTACATCTTCACCGTCTTCATCCTGACCTACGCCACCCAGCAAGGCCTGTCCCGGCAGGTCGCCCTCTACGCCGTGATGACCGCCTCGGTATGCCACATGATCGCGGTTCCGACGTGGGGGGCGCTGTCGGACCGGTTCGGCCGTCGTCCGCTCTACATCGGCGGGGCCGTCGGTGTCGGGATCTGGGTCTTCGCCGTCTTTCCGCTCATCGACCTCGGCTCTCCGGTGCTGCTGACCCTGGCTGTGGCCGTCGCCCTGATCTGTCACGGCGGCATGCTCGGCCCGCAAGGTGCGCTCTTCAGCGAGCTGTTCGGCACGTCGGTGCGCTACAGCGGTGCCTCGATCGGTGTGCAGTTCGCGTCGATCTTCGGTGGCAGCCTCGCCCCGATCATCGCCGTGGCCCTGTTCGCGGCTTACGACAGCGCCGTCCCGGTCGCGATCTACGTCGCGGCCACCGCCGCGATCACCGTCGTCGCCCTCCTGCTCACCCGGGAGACCGCGCGACGCGACCTCGCCTTCGACGACACCGCCACGAGCCGGACCCCCGCCGTCACGGGTACGGAGAAATGAGCCGGATCGACGGCGCCGCCGTGGTGACCGGCGCAGCCGGGGGCATCGGGTACGCCCTCGCCGCCCGATGCGCGGCCGACGGGATGCCGATCGTGCTGGCCGACGTCGACCCGGCCGGGTTGGACGAGGCGGCCCGCCAGCTCACCGACACGGGCGCGACCGTGCTCACGGTACTCACCGACGTCACCGATCCGGCCTCGGTCGAGGCACTCGCCGAGCGCAGCTGGGAGCGGTTCGGCGCAGTCGCCCTGGTCTGCAACAACGCCGGCGTGGGGCCCGGCGGAGTGGCATGGGAGATCCCGGACTCGGTGTGGCGATGGGTGATCGACGTCGACCTGTGGGGAGTCGTGCACGGGGTAAGGGCGTTCGTGCCGCGCCTGGTCGAGCAGGGGCACGGACACGTGCTGAACACGTCCTCGGTGGCAGGCCTGGTGGGCACGCCCGGCATGGCGCCCTACTCCGCCGCGAAACACGCCGTCATCGGACTGTCCCAGTCGTTGCGCCGCGACCTGGAACTGGCCGGTTCGCCGGTGGGTGTGACGGTCCTGTGTCCGGGCATGACCCGCACCCGGATGAACGAGTCCGGCCGCGCCTGGCCGTCGGCCAGGCTGGGTCCACCGCCCGCGGGCGGGTTGGAGCCGAGCCACCCGGCCACCCGGGCGGAGTTCTACGCTCGGATGAACAGCGAGGGGCAGGACGCCGACGCCGTCGCCGACGCCGCGCTCACCGCGGTCCGGGAAGGGCGGTTCTGGGCCGTCCCCGATACCGCCGTACTGCTCCATGTGGAGACCGAAACCGAGGCCATGCGGGCGGCCGCGGCCCGCGACGACGCACGACCGCAGGAGGAGAACGCCCGATGAGGAGCCTCGACGGCCGCACGGCCGTGATCACCGGGGCCGCCAGCGGGATCGGCTTCGCCCTGGCCCGCGAGGCAGCGCGCGAGGGTATGCAGGTCGTGCTGGCCGACGTCGAGCCGCGTGCTCTCGACCGCGCCACCGACGAGCTCGCCGCCCAGGGGGCGAATGTCCTCGGTGTGCGGACCGATGTCGGTGACATCGAGGAGGTGCAGGCCTTGGCCCGCAGGGCGCGGGAGGCGTTCGGACCCCCGTGGCTGGTGGTCAACAACGCCGGCGTCGCCTTCTCCGGGCGCAGCTGGGAGCTGCGCCACGGCGACTGGGAGTGGTCCCTGCGGGTCAATCTGTGGGGCGTGATCCACGGGATCGAGGCGTTCGTGCCCGATCTCGTCGCCGCCGACGACGGTCACCTCGTCAACACCGCGTCGATGGCCGGGCTGCTCACCGGCCCCGGCAGCGCGCACTACAGCGCAGGCAAGCACGCCGTGGTCGGGTTGACCGAGGCGCTGCACCGCGAGCTGCGGGCCGCCGGATCCCGCGTGGGCGTCTCGCTCGTCTGTCCCGGCCTGGTCCGGACCAACATCAGCACCGCCCGCCGCAACGCCCCCGCCGCCCTGGGCGACGCACCGGCCGTCAGCGCCAGCGGCCGGATCGCCGACGACGACCCCGCCCGGCTGCCCCCGGACGTCGTCGCGGAGCAGATGCTCGAGGCGGTGCGCCACGACCGGTTCTGGGTCCTCAGCGACCCCGATCGCTATGCCGACGCCCTGCGTACCCGCACCGAGCAGATCCTCGTCGGCGACGATCCCGACGAGAACAGCATGGACCCGGTCCTCGGCTCCGCCCAGAACGAGACCCGTCCGACGGAGAGGAATCCCTGATGACCGACACCGTGACCGCCGGACGCGCGATCGTCGACACGCTCGTCGCGGAGGGGGTGACCCAGGTCTTCGGGATGCCGGGCGGGCACGTCCTCGGCATCTACGACGCCCTCTACGACACCCCGCAGATCCGCACCACCCTGGTCACCCACGAGCACCAGGCCGCGGCGATGGCGGCCGGCTGGTTCCAGCTCACCGGCGAACTGGCCGCGGTCGTCGTGACCGCCGGGCCCGGAGTCACGAACGTGCTCACCGCGGTCGCCGAGGCCCACATCGGCGCGATCCCCATGCTCGTGCTCGGCGGCCGAGGCGCGAGCGCCACCGTGTACCGGGGGGCCAGCCAGGAGATCGACACCCACGTGATGTTCACCCCGGCGACCAAGTCCGCGGTCCGGGTCGACCGAGCCGACCTGCTGGTGACCGCGGTGCGGCAGGCCGTCGCCGCCGCACGCGGCGGCAAGCCTGGACCCGTGTTGGTGGACATCCCTCGGGACGTCCTGTCCCAGCAGGTCCCCGCCCAGCCCTACCTCCCCGCCGGCCCGGCCGCCCGGATCGCCGCCGACCCCGCGGTCGTCCGCCGCGCGGCCGAGGCCCTGCGCGACGCCCGCTCGCCGTTGCTCGTCGCCGGCGGCGGTGTGATCGCCTCCGGTGCGGCCGAGCAACTTCGAGCGGTGGCCGAGCGGCTGGCCGCGCCGGTGCTGACCAGCCTTGCCGGGCGCGGCAGCCTCCCCGAGGACCACCCGCTCGCCGCGGGCGGCCTGGGAGCACACCGCAACCCGCTGGCCAAACGGTTGCTGGCCGAGGCCGACGTGGTGCTCGGCATCGGCACCCGCTTCGAGGAGATGGAGACGAACTGGCAGCCGGGCGCGGTCCCGGCCCCCGACGCGACCTACATCCAGGTCGACGTCGACCCGCTCGAACTGAGCCGCAGCGTCCCCGCGCGCATCGGGGTGGTCGGCGACGCGCGGACCGTGTTGCAGCAGTTGGCCGACGAGCTCGGTCCGGCCGAGGGCGAGCACGCCCGCATCGCGGAGATCGCAGCGGCGGTCGCGGAGCTCGACGCCGGGGCGGAGGCCATGGCCGCGTCCACGGAGCGGCCGATCCATCCGGTCCGGGTCATCCGCGCCGCCCGCGAGGTCTTCCCCCGCGACACCACCCTGGGCGTCGACGTCGGCGTGCTCGCCCAACACATCGGCGGCGCGTTCCCTCACTTCCGGGTGTTCGGCCCCCGGACCACGATCGTGCCGTCCAGCTTCTACGGCATGGGCTTCGTGACGGCCGCGATACCCGTCGCGAAACTGGCCCGCCCGGACAGCCCGGCGCTGTGCTTCACCGGCGACGGCTCGTTCCAGATGGTGAACACCGTGCTCCCGGTCGCCACGGCCAATCGGCTGGCGGTCACGTGGGTGGTGCTCAACGACGAGGCGCTGGGGTCGATCCGCGACATCCAACAGTACGTCTTCGACGGCCGGATCATCGACACCGAGTTCGCGTACCAACCCGACTTCGCCGCCCTCGCCGAGGCCTGCGGTTGCCATGGCGAACGCGTCGACGATCCGGACGAGGTCGAGGCAGCGCTCGAGCGGGCGTTGAAGGCCAACGAGGCGGGGCGGCCCGCCGTGCTCGACGTGCGGGTGGCCCGCGTGCGCCTGGCCCAGACCCGCGAGCACTACGCGAACACCTACCCGCAGCAGCAGGACGCCTCGTGACCAGGTTCGACTTCGGACAGCCGGTCGGCGGCATGATCCAGGTCGCCTACACCGTGCCCGACATCGATACCGCGATGAAGGCCTGGACCGAGCGCGTCGGGATCGGGCCCTGGTTCGTCCGCGGTCCGTTCACCCCGCCCGGAGCGCGGTACCGCGACCTGCCGACCGCTCCCACCCTCACCCTCGCCCGCGCGTTCAACGGCCACACGATGATCGAACTCGTCCGACAGCACGACGACGGGCCCTCGGTCTACCGCGACGTCATCGAGGGTCAGGGCCGCGGCCACGGCTTCCACCACATCGCGATCGGCGTGCACGACTTCGACGCCGCCGTGACCGGGCACCGCCGCGCCGGTGCCGAGGTCGTCTTCACCGACACGCTGCCTACCGGCGCCCGCGTCGCCTACGTCGACACCACGGACATCCTGCCCGGCATGGTCGAGATCGTCGAGATGAACGAGGCCCAGGAGCGCGTCTACACCGACATCCACCTGGCCTCCGTGGGCTGGGACGGCACCGACCCCGTCCGAGAGGGTTGACCCGACGATGCCCTCTCCGACCCTGCTCCTACTCGTCCTGGAGGTTCAGCCAGTGCATGGCGTCCAGGGCGATGCCGACGTTCGTGCCGTGCCGGTCCAGGGTGACGGGCAGGCGGTCTTCGGCGCGGCGAACGCGTTGGAGGATGGTGTTGCGGTGGGTGAACAGCAGCTCTGCCGTCCGGGACGCGTTGTACCGCTGATGGATGAAAGTTCGCAGAGTGTCACGGAGGTCCTGGGGCCCTGAGGTCAACGGGCCCAGGGTCGCGTGGACGAACTCGCGTAACCGGGCTTCATCTCGGGCCAGCAACAAGACGGCGGCGACGTCGTCGTAGCAGGCGATCCGGTGTGCGTTGGTGCCCTGTACCAGCCGTTGGGTCTCCACCGCGCGATCGTGGGTGCGACGGAACCCGTCCACTCCCGACTCCGACGATCCGATCGCCACCCGGATGTCGCGATGCGGGGCCAGTGCGGTGTCGAGCGCCCCGACCGAGACCGGGTTCCCGGGCGTCAGCCACAGCCACAGTGAGGATGCGCTGGCGTGCACGAGCAGCCGGCTCCGGCACTCCATGATGCGCCCGATCTCGCTCGCCACCTGCACGAGTGCCGCGCGATCGGCTAGCTGTGGTGGTGCCCAGAGGATCACCCCCAGGTGTCTGGCGGTGAGTGGGTAGCCGAGACTCTGGTCGACACCGGTCACCGGTACCGGCGCTCCACCCAGGATGAGATTGACCAGCTCGAGGCGTCTGACGTGCTCGTCACCGGACAGGGCTGCGCGCTCCTGCTCCAGAACCCTGCTCAGGGCCGTGACCGTGCGGTCGGTCCAGAGCGACAGTGAGCGCGACGCCCGGTCGAGAGCGGGTTCCAATACGGCGGAGTCATCGCACAGAGAGAAGGCGATCCGCATCAAGACGGACAACATCTCCTGTTGAGCGGCGTGGTGAGAGATGCGGAAGGTGTCCTCCTCACCCCAGCGGTAGCCGTCACGCGCGATGCCGATGATCTGGCTCGTCAGGTAGGGCTCCACGTCCCCCCGCGGGTCCTCGTGCATCGAGCGGGCCCAATGGTGGGTGTGGGCCCGGGTCGCCTCACCGATCGCGTCGGCGATGGAGGGGTCCGATCCGAAGCGGGGACGGATGGCCTTGAGGAGTGCGTCCTGGATCGGGCGCAAGAGGGCGGGGTCGGCCAAGATCTCCTTGCAGACAGCACGGAGCAACTCTTCGGAGTCGCCCGATAGACCGGCGCCATGCATGGCGTCACGCTACCCGCCGGCGGTGCAGTATGCACTGACCTGTCAGGGGATACTGTGCACCACACCATTGAGTGCCGCCCGTCACACATCGACGATGGATGGGTCGGCGCGCTCGGCCCGACCCCGCGATCGGACAACGGCGAACGGCGAGGGAGTGCCAGGTGGCTGATGTGGTGCCGCTCGGGACCGGAGCCTGCGGGCCGGTCGTGGTCACCGAGACGGGCACGGCGGATCCCGGGTCGACATGGAGCCCAGGGACTCGAAGTGTGCCGGGAGAACGAGGCGATCCAGCGCCGACGTCCGACGAGATCACCACGCACGATCAGCAACCCGAGGAGAACACATGGCCGGCAGAGCGTCCAGGGAGAAGCCGCGCAAGTGGATCGACGCCGAGATCGAGACGCTCGACCCGGACGTCGACAGCGCCCGCATCTGGCAGCTGGGCAACGCCTACCGGACCAACCCGATGATCCTCAACATGGCGGTCTGTCAGGGCTTCCTGCGGCTCGTCGGGCCGGGCAGCGGCGCACGCACACTCGTCCGCGGCGGCAAGGGCAAGGTCGTCCTGCACCAGCAGCGTCGGATAGAGGGCACCATGCGCGAGGTGTGGACCTGGTACCTCGGCGAGGGTGCGCACGACCCGCGCGTGCGTGAGTCCGTCGAACGGGTCAACCGACAGCATGACGCATGGGCGGGGAAGTACCCCGAGGCGATCTTGGACGTACGCCAGTACACGTACACCATCTGCGTCCTCGCCGCCGAGCCGCACCGGGTCATGCGGCGGCTCGGCCTACCCGGCTTCAGCGCCACGGAGCAGCGGGCCGCCCACCGGCACTGGTCGCAGATCGCCGGACTGTTCCGCATCGGTTCGGACCCTGGCGTCCCGGTCCCGGCGGACTTCGACGGGATGCTCGCATTCCTGGCCGAGTTCGAGCGCAAGGACTACTCCACCGCTCCGGAGAGCAACGTCGCCGCAGAGGCGCTGCTGCAGCAGTTCTCCGACCGCTGGTTCCCGCGCCCCTTGCACGGGTTCGGTCGTGCTCTCGTGCTGTCCATCGCCACCCCGGAGCTGATCGCCGTCCACGGGCTCACAGCCCCACGGCCGCTCGTGGCCCGGACCCTGCGGCGGACACTGCGCACGCTGATCACCGTGCAGAGCCGATGGGCGCCCGACCCGGTCGAGCCCGCACCGATCCTCGCCGCGTTCGGCGAGCCCCACCCGGAGTCCCCGATGAGCGGCCGACTGAAGGCCGCTCTGTCCGGCATGCGGGGGCCACGGCCGGCGCCAGGCGGGTCGACGAGTACCAGCGTCTGAGCTGTCGGCCGGGACCGGTACCGCGGTCGTCGGGATCCTCGTGCTCCGGTCACCCGACAGGTGCCTCGCCTGCGGGCGAGGCACCTGTCGTCCCGACGACCGCGATCCGCCTGCTCGGCGAGGCACCTGTCGGTTCTTCACCGACGTCCCACCGCCGCCACCTGCAGGTTCCGGTCAGAACGGGTACGGGGCGATGCTGCCCCGCACCGTCAGCCACTGCGTCTCGGTGAACGCCTCCAGGTTGGCCTCCGGGCCACCGAACCGGGAGCCGGTGCCGGACGCGGCGACACCCCCGAACGGTACGTTCGCCTCGTCCGCGACGGTCTGCTCGTTGATGTGCACGATCCCGGACGGCACCGCGTCCGCGACCTGCATCGCCGATCCCACATCCCCCAGGATCCCCAACGACAATCCGTACTCGCTGTCCGACGCCAGCCGGACCGCCTCCTCCACGGTGTCGAACGCGACCACGGGCGCCACGGGGCCGAAGACCTCCTGGGCGTACGCGGGCATGTCCGGCGTCACGTCCGCCAGCACCGTCGGCGCGTAGAACAACCCGTCGAAGGTCCCGCCCGCCGCGAGCCGACCACCGGCCCGCACCGTGTCCTGCACGAGACCGTCCACCCGGTCACGCTGGCCGGCATCGATCAGCGGACCGAGTGCGACCTGGCCGGTCGCCGGGTCACCCACCGGCAGCTGCCGCGCCTTCTCGGCAAGCGCCTCGACGTAGCCGTCGTAGACGCTGGTGTGCACCAGATGGCGACCGGTCGTCATGCAGATCTGCCCCTGATGCAGGAACGACCCGAACGCCCCCGCCGACGCCGCCTTCGCCAGATCGGCCCCGGGCAGGACGACGAGCGCGTTGTTCCCGCCGAGTTCCAGGTGCGCCCGCTTGAGATGCTCCCCGGCGAGCCTGCCGACGATCCGCCCGGCCCGGGTGGAGCCGGTGAAGGAGATCACGCGCACCTCGGGGGCGGTGACCACCGCCTCACCGATCGACCCGTCGCCCGGCAGCAGGTGCAGCAGGCCCTGCGGCAGCCCGGCCTCCTCGAACACCCGCACCAGGGCCACGCCACCGCACACCGCGGTCCGCGGGTCCGGCTTCAGCAGCACCGCGTTCCCCAACGCCAATGCCGGTGCCACCGAACGGATCGAGAGGATCAACGGGAAGTTGAACGGCGCGATCACCGACACCACCCCAGCAGGCCGCCGGCGCGCCAAGCTCCACCGCGGCTCCGCACTCGGCAGCACCGACCCCGAGGGCAAGGACGGCAACGCCGCCGCCTCGAAGCACTCCTGGCTCGCGACGTGCGTCTCCATCGCGGCCTTCGACGGGATCGAGCCCGCCTCGCGGACGATCCACGACTCGATGTCCGCCGCGTGGTCCAGCCACAGCTGTCCCGCCCGCCGCAGGACCGCAGCACGCTCCTCGTACGACGTCGCCGCCCAGTCCCGCTGCGCCTGTGCCGCGGCGGCGGCCGCCTTGGTCACGTCTTCCTGCGTCGCCACCCCCAGGCGCCCCAGGACGTTCCCCGTCGCCGGCTCGACGACGTCCGCCGCGCCACCGCTGCCCGGTACCCAGCCCCCCACCGAGAAGACCCGTTCCGACCAGATCGCCGGATCCAACAGACTCATGACCGTTTCTCCTGTGCTCGAGATCGATGTGTGCGACGTCAGCTGGTGCGTGCCGCGTCCAGCAGCGGCTCCAGTGCCTGCCGCGCGTCGTCGGCCGTGATGATGTCGCCGGGCTGCACGAGGTAGAGGTTGCGCGACGCGACGTCGATGAACACGTTCTCCCCCAACAGCTTCGCGTCGGCGTCGTACGGCCAGATGTTGGCCACCCGTTCGGTGAGGACGTAGGTCGCAGCCGGGTCGGCACCGTCGACGACGACGCCGAGCAGGGGCAGCGCGGCGCCGGGGACGACGTGGGCGAGCTCGGACTCGAAGGCGAGCCCCCAGTCGGCCACGGCCATCCGCTCCACGAGGGGCATGATGAGATTGAGTCCGACGTCGGTCATCCCGCGGTAGAAGCCTGCGACGGCGTCGTACCCGTCGAAGACCTCGGTCCTCGTGCCCTCGGCCACCCGGTAGACCGGGTGCGAGCAGGTGAGCTCGGGCACGAGGATCTCGGGCCAGCGGCCTGTCACCTCGAGCATGGCGTGCCGCCGGAAGTTCTCCAGGATGGCGCGCTGACGCTCGTCGGTGACGACCCCGAGGAGCCGGTCCGCCTCTCGCGGGACGGCCAGGACGTCGAGCTTCGGCGCGGGTTGCTCGGACAGGGCGAGGGACACGGGGCCTCCTAGGGTGTGGGTCGTTCGGGGTGGGTGGGCCGCCCGGCGTCGTCCTTCACTTGGCCGTCGCCCCTCCGTCGACGGGCAGCGCGACACCGGTGACGAAGCCGGCCTCGTCCGAGCAGAGCCAGGTGGCCGCCGCGGCCACCTCGGACGGCTCTCCGAGCCGGTGGATGGCCATCCGGCCGACCCACAGCTCGAGCTGGTCCGGGGGGAGGACGTCCATCAGCGGCGTCCGGATGGACGCGGGACAGACCGCGTTGACCCGGATCCCGGCCTCGGCGCACTCGACGGCGGCGGTCTTGGTCAGGCCGACCACCGCGTGCTTGCTCGCGACGTACGCACCGAGCAGCGGCGGCGAGACGAGCCCGGCCAGGGAGGACGTGTTGACGACGGCACCGGACCCGGCGGCGAGCATGTGCCGCAGCTGGTACTTCATCCCGAGCCAGACACCCTTGAGGTTCACCGCGAGGACCCGGTCGAAGTCGGCCTCCTCCATGTCGGTCAACGACGCCTGGTGCTCGATGCCCGCGTTGTTGTGGGCGAAGTCGAGCCGACCGAACCGACGGACACACTCGGCGACGAGGTTCTCCTGGTCCTTGGCACTCGTCACGTCACCCGCCACGAACTCCGCCGTGCCGCCCTCGGCGCGGATGAGGTCGACGGTGTGCTCTCCCTCCTCCGCGGTGGCCTCGAGGTCGGTCACGAGGACCGCACCACCACGCCGGGCGAAGGCGAGGGCGCTCGCCCTGCCGATCCCACCGGCGGCACCGGTGACGATGCCCGCGCGCCCGTCGAACCAGCCGTTCATGCCGGCGCCGCCAGGTCTGCCCCGGCACCGAAATGGACGAGTTCGAGCAGGTTGCCCTCCGGGTCCGCCATATAGGAGTAGCGGACAGCGGGGTGCGGCGCGGGCCCGGGCGGCACGATGACCGTGGCCCCGGCGGCCAGGAGACGCTCGAAGACCGTCTCCAGATCCTGGACCCTGACGCACAGGTGGCCGTAGCCGCGGTTGCGGACCGCCTCGTCGGGTCGGGCGTACCGGACCACCGGGTCGACGGAGTCCGACCGGTGCAGCAACTCCACCGCCCAGCCGTCCTCGCTGCGCAGCACCACGGCCGTCATCCTCGCGCCGTCGACGGTGAACCGGAACTCCTCGACGAGCCCGAAGGCATCACGGTAGAACGACAGCGCCGCGTCGAGGTCGCGGACGGACAGCCCGACGTGATCGAGCGCCGTCGCCGGTGGCCCGTCGGGAGGCCCGGGTTCGACCGCCGGAGGGCCCTCGGCGGCCGGACTCTCGACGGGGCGGTGGGATGCGCACATGGGTTCTCCTCGTGGTCCGGGTCAGGTCTGCAGGCGATGGACATGGGGCCTGCTCGCGCGTCTGCGGCAAGCGCTCGCGGGCGACGGCCACGTCGACGACCGGGGATCCCGTGCCGGTTCGCCGCGGCGGCACGGTCCAGGGCGGTGTCGGGACCGAGCACCTCCGTCGCGGGCCTGATGCCCCGGACCGGATGCAGGGGGCGGTGCGGGGAACGCGCCGGCTGAGCGACGTCCGCCTCGACCTCGGCGAGGTCGACGGCGAGTCGGGCCCGCCGCGCGGCGCCGCGCGGGACGTCCCGCCGCACCGCGGCCGATCCGGACGACAGCTCGCCGAGCAGCTGCTCCACCACGGTGCCCACATCCCCGACGAGGACGACGTCCGCCCGGACGCTGCGACCGATCTCGGAGGGCTCGATGTCGACCTGCACGTAGTCGGCGTTCGGCCCGGGAACGGCCCCCGGCTGTCCAGCACCGGTTCGGCGCGGTCGACCCGAACGGACCATGTGGTGATCAGTGCGAAGACGTCGTCGGTGGAAATCTCCTGGCTGGCCCCGCGGTGGGCGGCGACCGTGGACGCCCGCCCGCCCAGCACGACCAGCGGCAGCGGCCCGACCCACGCCCCCGCGACGGCGGTCACTGTGTTCGTCACCCCCAGCCCCGCGGTGACGAGGACGACGGCGGGCCGACCGGTGAGCTGCACGTGCACCGCCGCCATCGCCGCAGCCTGGTGCTCGTGCCGCACGAGAACGCTGCTGATCGCGGGCTCGTCAAGGATCGCGTCGTAGATCGGCAGGACGTGCCAGCCGGGCATCCCGAAGACCAGCGAGACCCCTTCTGCGACCTGAGCGTCGAGGATCGCCTTCCCACCGGCACGGAGGCGGGAGTGGCCCGTCGTGCCGCGGTGAGGTCCGGGCGTGCGCCGCCGCGGTCCGCCACCTGCTCGGCGGTCGCGGAGGTGGTCGTGGTGTCTGTCATGGAGCTCCTGTCGCGGACGGCTCGGTCAGGTCTGCAGCCAGTTGCCGGCGGGGGTCGGGTGGACGGTGTGCCCGCCGTCCACGGCCAGCGTCTGGCCGGTCATCCAGGACGCCGCGGGACCCAGGAGGAACCGGACGACGTCGGCGATGTCGTCCGGTCTGCCGATCCGGTGGAGCGGGTAGGCCGCGGCGACCTCGGTCTCGCGGCCCTCCCAGAGCGGGCGGGTGGCATCGGTGCGGACGAGCCCCGGGGCGACGGCGTTGACCCGGACGCCGGGAGCCAGCTCCAGGGCCATCGCTCGGGTGAGCTGCTGGAGGGCGGCCTTGCTCACCGCGTAGGCCCCGATCCCCGCTTCGGGGTGCAGCCCGGCGACGGAGGAGATGTTGACGACCCGGCCTCCGTGCGCGCCCATCCACGCCTCCCACGCGAGCCGGACCCAGTCCCACGCCGCGACGACGTTCGTCTCGAACGCCTGCCGCAGGTCCTCCGCCCGGGAGTCGACGAGGAGGGTCGGGGGCCCGGCCGCCGCGGCGTTGTTGACGACCGCGTCGAGCCGGCCGAACCGGGCCACCAGCCGGTCGACCGCATGCTCGCGATGGCCGGGGTCGGCGGCGTCTCCGGGCGCGGTCAGCACCCGGTCGCCACCGCCGAGCCGGTCCGCCGTCTCGCGGAGCGTCCCCGCGTCCCGCCCGGTGAGGCAGACGCTGCCTCCGCCGGCGAGCACGGCGCCTGCCACGGCCGCGCCGATGCCCCGGGAGCCGCCGGTGACGAGCACGACCAGGCCGTCCAGCTCGTCCGGTACGACCGGCCGGTCCGCGACCGGAGATCCGAGGGCGCGTGGTGATGTCATCCCGCTGTCGCCCCGCCGTCGACCGGGAAGGCGACCCCGGTGAGGAACGACGCCTCGTCGGACAGCAGCCATGCGACCGCCGCACCGATCTCGCTCGGCGCGGCGAAGCGCTTCATCAGCTGCGGCGCGACGATCGCGGCCCGCAGGTCCGCCGGGAGCTCCGCCGTCATCGCGGTCTCCGTGGCGGCGGGGCAGACCGCGTTGACCCGGATCCCGCTGTCGGCCAGCTCCAGGGCTGCGCTACGGGTCAGACCGACCACCGCGTGCTTGCTCGCCGAGTAGGCGCTGCCGCGTTCCAGGCCCTTGAGCCCGGCGAGGGAGGCGGTGTTGACGATGCTCCCGCCGCCAGCGGCGAGCATGACCGGGATCTGGTGCTTCAGGCCGAGGAAGACCCCGGTGAGGTTGATGTCGACGACGCGGCGGAAGTCCTCGAGGCCGGTGTCCACCAGGGCGGCCGCGTAGCCGACACCGGCGTTGTTGTGTGCCAGGTCGAGCCGCCCCGCCCGGGCGACGACGTCCCGGACCGTCCGTTCCCAGGCCGCCTCGTCGGTGACGTCGAGCGGCTCGAACCAGGCGCCACCGCCCGCCTCCTGGACGAGCGTGACGGTCTTCTCCGCGTCGTCGGCACGAGCCGCGACGTCGGTCACGACGACGGTGGCCGCCGCCGCCCCGAGAGCGACGGCGCTCGCCCGGCCGATGCCGCCGGAGGCGCCGGTGACGAGTGCCACCTTGTCGGCCAGAGGTCCGGTCATCTCAGCTCACCGTCCCGGGCTCGACGTGCGTTCCCAGCGGTCGCAGCGGCCGATCGGCCGGGTCACGCATCGACCCCGGCCAAATCCCCTGCTTGCCCGGCGCGAGGATGCCCTGCGGGTCGAGCACGTCCTTGAGCCGCTCGGCGAGACGCAGCCCTGCGTGGTCATTCCAGTCGTACGTCGCTGCGACGTCGTCCATGTGCTCCAGGTGCGTCCGGTACGCGCCGTACCCCTGCTCGGCGCCGCGCTGCACGAGCGAACGCACCGTCGCGTAGGCCTCCCGGGTGCCGACCTCGTCCGCCGGGGCGAACCACAGCGACACGACCGCGATCATGACTCGCGGAGTGAGCATGAGCGACACGGCGAAGTCGACGCCGAGATCTCGGCACGCTCCGTCCAGGAAGTCGCAGAGGGCCCGCCCCGAGTGCCCGTCGAGCGGCGCCACCGGCGAGTAGTCGAGATGGCCACCCGAACCCCGCTCGTCCCAGCTGAGGTGCTCCAGCAGATCCAGTGACGGCACGCCGGCCTGGGTCGAGTCCGACTGGTGGCGCAGTCGCGCGACGGCACCCGCGGGGCCGGCGGGCGAGGTGTCCGACCGAGCCCGGTCCAGCAGCTCGTCGACCGCAGTGGCACCGTCCATGCGCCGCAGGCTCGTCCGCGCCGACGGCACCCGGGCCAGCGCCTGCTCGCACAGCGCCTGCTGAGCATCGACGACCGCCGCCGGTCCGTAGAGCGCGAACCTCATCAACCAGGCTCCACACCCGGTCTCGGCCCGCATCCGGAGCATCGTCTCCTCGGTGAGCGGTCCCGGGTCCTGCTGCCAGTGGCTGCGGGGGACGTCGCTGAGCGCCCCCGCGACGAGCGCCGTGTTGTAGACGATCGGGTGGTTGGGGATCGTGCCGTCGAGGAGCAGCGGCCGGACCGCGTCGATGAGCGCGGCCAGGTCCTCGTCCCGTTCCACGACGACGTCGGCCGCGACGTAGACCTCCGGCTGCGGGACCAGCCAGCAGCCCATCTCGGTGACGATGCCGTAGTTCGACTGCATGAAGATGCCGTCCGCGGACGGCCCGTAGCTGTACTTGCGCAGTGCTCCGGTGCGGGCCGTCGTCATGGCGCCGAGGCCCGTGCGCATCACCGAGCCGTCCGCCAGCACGACCTCCATGCCGCACTGCCGCGCCTGGTGGTCGCCGAGCGGGGTGAAGCCGATGCCGTGGTCGAGGGTGTTGCCGACGATGCTGCCCCAGCCCAGGTCCGGGATGGAGGGCCACAGCGGCAGCCGCCGACGCCGGATCTCTTCGAAGAGGTCGAAGAATCGGACGCCGGGCTGGACGACGGCGAAGGCGAGCTCCTCGTCGAGCTGGAGGATGCGGTTCATCCGGCGCAGGTTGACGACGACGCCGCCGCCCAGCCGCGGGGCGGGCCCGCCGTAGCCGTTGTTCCTGCCCTGGGAGATCGGCCACAGGTGCACGCCCGTCTCGGCGGCGATCCGGACGACCTCCTGGACCTCCTCGGTGCTCGCAGGCGACACGACCGCGGCCGGCTCGTGCTCGACCCAGGCGGGGTGCGCGTACGGGTCGCGGAACTGAGCGACCTGCGACGGGTCGGTCGTGACGTGCTCCTCCCCCACGACGGCGGCGAAGCGTTCGACGGCGACGTCGAGGCCGCCGGGTCGGGTCTGCGTCGACGGGTCGTCGGTCCGGGTGTTCATACGCTCTGCCTCTCCGTGGGGGCGGTGCCCGCCGCAGGCCCGAGTGCGTAGGCGGCGCTCAGGGCCTCGGGGTCGTTCTGCCAGGTTCGCGAGGCGGCGCTCGCGACGATGCGTCCGCCGGACAGCACGTGTGCGGTCGCGGACACCGCGAGGGCCACGTGCGCGAACTGCTCGATGAGCAGCACCGCCGTCCCCGCCTCGGCCACCGTCGACAACACGGGTGCGAGTCTGCGCACCACCACTGGCGCGAGTCCGAGCGAGAGCTCGTCGACGACGAGGACCTCGGGACGCCCGGCGAGCGCCTGGGCGAGCACCACCATCTGCTGCTGGCCGCCCGAGAGGGTGGACGTCACCTGGGTCCACCGCTCACGCAGCTCGGGGAACAGCTCCAGGGCATGCTCGATGCGGTCCTTGGCCGCCTTCTTGGGGACGCTGTTCGTGGCGACCTCGAGATTCTCGCCGACAGTGAGCGTCCTCAGCAGCCGCCGGCCTTCGGGGACGACGGCCACCCCGCGCCGCCGGATCCGCTCCGGTCGCAGGCCCGTGATCGGGCTGTCGCCGAGGCTCACCTCCCCCGACGTGACGGGGACGAGGCCACCGACGGCGAGGACCAGACTCGACTTGCCCGCGCCGTTCGCGCCGAGCAGCGCCGTCACCTCACCCGCAGGCACGTCGAGGTCGACGCCGTGGAGGACCTCCCGCCCTCCGCGCGCGACCCGCAGACCTCGCAGCCTCAGACCACCGGTACTCGGTGTCTCGTCGGTTGGGCTCATGCGACCTCCTCGGTCCCGAGGTAGGCCCGCCGGACGTGGTCGTCCTGGAGGACCTCCGCAGTGGGGCCCGACGCGATGACGCGGCCGAAGTCGAGGACGACGGCACGTTCGCAGCACGCCGACACGAGGGCCATGTCGTGGTCGACGAGGATGGTCAACGCCCCGAACTGCTCGGGGATCTCCCGGATGGCGTCACGCATCCGCTCGGTCTCGGCCTCGGGCAGGCCGGCCGCCGGCTCGTCGAGCAGGATGATCCGTGGCCGTCCGACCACCGCGCGCGCGAGCTCGACGCACCGGCGGTCGGCCGCCGAGAGCCCGGCGACCGGGCGCTCGCGCTGCCCGGCGAGGCCGGTGAACTCCAGCGCCCGATCCACCGCGGCCCGCCGGTCGCGCCGTCCGCTGCCGCAGTGCTCGTGGACCATGGCGACGTTCTCCGCGACCGACAGCGCCCCGATCGCCTGCTCGGTCTGGAAGGTGCGGCGCACGCCCCAGCGGGCCCTCCGGTGAGCCGGCATGCCGGAGAGATCCTCGCCGAACGCGACGACCCGTCCGGCCGCGGGCCGGACGAACCCGGAGAGCACGTTGAGCAGCGTGGTCTTGCCAGCGCCGTTGGGGCCGATCAGCCCGACGGTGCCCACGGGCAGCTCCGCCCGGACCCCGTCCAGGGACACCACGCCACCGAACCGGACTGTGAGGTCCTCGATGAGGATCATCGCCCCTCCCGCCGGGCCGAGGTGAAGGACGGTGCCGCGCCCGCGGCGGGGTGCCCGTCGTCGGGGCTGCGGACCGGCGGCGGTGTGTCGAACGGGGTTCCCGGCGCGACCGGCGCGGGGGCACCGGCAGGGCGGGGGCGCAGCCTGCGACCGAGCCGGCCCAGGTCGGACCCGAGCTGCCCCACGATCCCGCCGGGTGACGTGACGAGGGTCTGCACGAGCCCGAGCCCGAAGAGCACGAGGAGCAGGCTGCTGCTCACCCCGAACAGGTCGGTCACGGCCGGCATCACCTTCATGAGGACGCCCGCGAGCACCGCTCCCCACGGAGATCCCATGCCTGCCATGAGCACGACGGCCAGCAGGGAGATCGACTCCTGCGGGGCGAACTGGTAGACGCTGAGCCCGCCGCTGCTCCCGGCGAGCAGACCGCCTGCCACCCCGGTCATGAAACAGGCCAGGGCGAAGGCCACGAGCTTGTACAACGTCACGTTGATCCCGGCCGACCTCGCCGCGAACTCGCTCTGCCGGATCGCGGCCCACGCCCGCCCCGGACGGCCGCGCAGGTGGGCCAACGCCAGGGCGAACAGGAGGGCGCAGACGAGCACGGTGAGCCGGAAGTACGCCTCGTCGGTCGTCGCCCAGCTCGGTCTCGGAAGGGCCACGTTTCCGGGCAGCAACGGGTCGTGCCCGAGCAGCCCGCCGCCACCGTTGGGGAAGCCGGCGTTCGTCAGCACGATGGCGAGCGCGGCGGCGAGCATGAGCGTCACCAGCGCCAGGTGCAGACCGGACAGGCGCAGCGCGGGCAGGCCGATGAGCACCCCCACGACCGCCGTCACCAGCCCGACCGCCAGGAGCAGGAGAGGTAAGGGCAGTCCGAACGCCTGCTCGAGGCGCAACGCGGTCCATCCGCCGATCGCGAGGATGGCGATCTGCCCCATGGAGATGAGGCCCACCCGGCCTTGGAGGATTCCCAGCCCCAGTGCCACGACGGAGTACACGACCGCGGCGGTGAAGACCTGGAGCCAGTAGGTCCCGACGACGGGCGGTAGCACCAGGGCCGCAGCCACCGCCACGGCGAGCGGCACGCCGAGGACGCGCCAGAGCTTCTCGGTCGTCCTGTGCATTCCAGCCTCCCTCAAACCCGGGCCGTGGAAGGCCTGCGGCCCGCCACGACGAGGACGACGACGACCGCCACGACGAACGGCGTCAGCGCCCGGTAGGACGACACCGCCGAGATCGGCGTGAGCAGGGACTGCAGGACGCCGATCGCGATCCCGCCTGCGAGGGTCGCGGGCAGCGACGCGAGGCCGCCGAGCAGAGCCGCGGCCAACCCGGACACCACGAGGAAGGTCAGGCCGGTGATGTCGAGCCCGACCAGGTTCGACAGCAGCAGGCCGCTGACCCCGAAGATCAACCCGGATCCGGCCCAGGCGAGCATCTCCAGCCTGCCCACGTCGACGCCGAGCATCGCCGTGGTCTGCCGGTCCTCCGCGAGGGAACGCATCGCCGTCCCCGTCCTCGTCCGGCGCAGGAACCACGACACCCCGACGGTCGCGAGCAGGCTGAGGACCAGGCCGATGAGCTGGGTCCCGTTGACGTAGGCCTGTCCCAGCGGCAGGCCCCACTCCGTACTCGGCAAGGTGAGGTCGTAGGTGTCCGCTCCCCAGACGGTCGACATCGTGCCGAGCAGAGCCAGCAGGAGCCCGAGCGTCGCCGTCGACTTCACCACGGGCTCGCGGTCGGCCAGCCGGGGCCCGACCAGGATGCCGTAGGCGAGGGTCACGCCGACGCCGATGGCGACCGCGACCACCGCCGCGACCCCCACCGGGACGCCGGCCCCGTTGACCAGGCTCCATGCGCAGAGGGTGCCGACCGCTCCGACCGCACCCCCGGCGAGGAACAGCACACCGGTGGCTCGGTACAGGACGACGATCCCCACGCCGGACAGCGCGAACACGCTGCCCAGCGACACTCCGAGGACCAGGAAGGGAAGGAATTGAGTCATGGTCAGCCCTAGCCGATCCCGAGCGTCTTCTCGTACGAGCGGATCTCGGCGAAGTTGTTGTTCGGCAGGGCGGGGATCTCCTGGCAGCCTCGGACCTGCTCGAAGCCATCGTTCCGGGGGGCGACGATCCGGGTGGAGTTGTTGGCCGCGTGGAAGTCCTGGGTGCCGAAGTACCACTGCGTGCAGTAGAGGTCGGACGTGTAGTCGGTGAGGCCCTGGAAGGCCGCCGACACGGTGGAGACCGTGTAGTCGCCACCGGCCGGGATCTTCAGCAGCGCCTGGGTCGCGATCCGCGCGGCGGTGAAGCCGAGCTGACCGAAGTTGCCGACCGCTGTGTTCGCCCCGTACTTCGCCTGGACGCTGCGGTAGAGCTGGTCGTCCGGCCCGCCGGAGCCGACGGTGTTCATCTCGGCGTCGATCCCCACCTTGCCGTCCCAGGCACCGCCGAGCTGCTTGGCGAACGACGCGTCGTTGCAACCGGCGGGGCAGCCCCACTTGACCCGGTCGATCAGACCCTGCTGCTGAGCCGCCCTGAAGACCTTGATGGCCTCACCGGGGTTGAAGTTGACGACGACTCCGCCGCCTTCTCCTGCCGCCTGGACGGCGCGCAGCGCGAGCGCGTTGGCGTCGTTCACGGGGACGTTCTCCAGCCAGGCCTCGACCGGCACACCCGCCTGCCGGCCCAGCAGCGTGATCGACTCGTTGATCGCGTCCGACCCGGGGGTGTTGCTCGTGAAGATGACGAGCTTCCTCGCCCCGGAGTCGAGCAGGTACTTCGCCGTCGACAGCGCGCTGAAGCTCGGCCCGTCGTTGACGGGGGCCATCGCGGGGGTGTCGAAGCACTCGAGGCTGCTCCCCAGGTTGATGACCCGCAGACCGCGGTCCGCATACGTCTTGGCGTTGACGGTGCAGTCCAGCACGCTCATCGAGCCGACGAGCCCCACGACCTTCTCGCTGTCGAGCAGGTTCGTGGCCTGCGACGCCGTGAGCTGCGGGTCGAGGGCATCCTCCTTGGCTACGTACTCGATCGGACGGCCGTGGATGCCGCCGTTGTCGTTGACGCAGTCGAAGTAGGCCTTCACCATGCCCGTGGCGTCGGTGAAGCTGAGCCCGGGGGTGTTCGTGACGACGGCCCCGAGCTTGATGGGCTCTCCGGTCGCCTGCTGCCCGGTCCCCTCCCCGCAGGAAGACGCCGGTCCGGTGTTCGCGGCCCCCGATCCAGAGGCGGACGGGGCGTTCGTCGAGCCGGCGCCGCAGGCGGCGAGCGCCAACGCGACCGTGGCGACGGCGGCGATCACCGGCCATCGCCGGGCGCGTATGGGAATGTTCACGGCGTCTCCTCATCGAGACAGGGGTTCGGACGGAACGCGGAAGAAGGAACCCGCGGCAGAGCAGGTGCGCACAGTCCGTGCGCAGCGCGCGGGTCAGCCGGCCCGGTAGGCCGCCGGCCAGACCCCTTGCTTGCCGGGCGCCAGGACTCCGGTGGGGTCCAGTGCGTCCTTGAGCCGTTCGTTGAAGCGGAGCTGGGCGTGATCGTGGGCGTCGAACTGCTCCGCCCCGACATCCATGAAGTCCAGGTGCGCGCGGTAGAGGGCGAACCCCTCTGCTGCGGCTGCGCGGACCAGCCGCGGGTAGAGCTCCCAGACGCGGGAGACCGTGGCCTCGTCCTCGGGGTGGAAGTACAGCTGCATGACGTTGATCGCGTACCTGCGGCCGAGGATCAACGCGTTGTCGAAGTCCAAGCCGGAGCCGTCCATCAGCCCGTCGAGCAGGTCGTGCAGGCGGGTGATCTCGTTGCCGCGCAGGGGGGCCACCACGGAGAAGTCGAGATGCCCACCCGCCGGACCGCTGTACCAGTCCAGGGCCTTCATCAGATCCAGGCTGGGGATGCCTGCCTGCACCTGGTCGTTCTGGTCGCGAGCGAGGTCGTGCACCTCGTGCCCCGCGAACGACGTGCCGTCGATCCGTGCGCCGTCGATGGCGGCGACCGCTGCCCGGACCGCGTCGAGTCGCGCGGCGACGATCGGTTCGGTCCCGTACAGCGCGAACCGCATTGTCCAGCGACCGACGTCCAGCCGGTCGGCCAACGCCGCGACGGCGGCCTCGGGGATCGGTCCCGGGCCCGAGTGCACCTCGCTACGAGAGGGTGCCCCCGGTACGAGCCCGGCGATGAACGCCGGATGCCCGATGGCGGGCGGGTTCTGCACGACTCCGGACAGGAGCAGCGGACGCACGGCGTCCACGAGCGCAGGCAGGTCCTCGCGGCGCGGCACCCGAATGCTCCCGGAGAAATAGTGTTCCGGCTCGGGCATCATCCACACGCCGGCCTTCGTCACGATCCCCAGGTTCGACTGCCCGAACAGGCCGTCGAACGTGGGACCGAAGCCGCGCGGGTGCAGGTTCCAGGTCCCGTTGCCCTCCATCGCACCCATCCCGGTCCGGACGACCTCGCCGTCCGGAAGCACGACCTCGAGGCCGCACAGCCGCGCGGCGTGGTCACCGTGGACCGTGTACCCGACGCCGTGCTCGAGCGCGTTCCCGACGACGCTGCCCCACCCGAGGTCCGGGGCGGACGACCAGAGCCGGTGCCCGCCCGCCCGCAGGTGGTCGTACAGGTCGAAGAAGCGGACGCCGGGCTCGACGCGGGCCACCGCGTGCTCCTCGTCGACCTCGAGCACCCGGTTCATCCGACGCAGGCTCACGAGGACCGACCCCGGCACTCGCGGCGCCGAGCCGCCGTACGCGTTGTTGCGCCCTTGGGAGACCACCCACAGCGGGAATCCGTGACGGCCCGCGAGCCGGAGGACTCCTTGGACGTCTGCGACCGTCTCGGGGAGCACCGTCGCCGAGATCCGACGATCGTGCCACCCGGCGAACGTGAACGGGTCGCCGTACTCGCGACCCGAGGTCTCCTCGTCCAGCACCGCATCCGCACCGAGCAGGGCAACCAGATCGGCGCGGGCCGCGGCGGACAGGCCCGCGATAGCACGCCCTTGGGTCGTCGTCATCGCACAGCCCTTTCGGTCGACGTTGGCCGAGTGAGAGAAGTACTTAGATCTCTAAGTTGTTGCGGGACCCTACGCGGCACCCGGAACGTCGTCAAGGGTCGGCTGCCGCCGGAGCGGGTCACCCGGAGAAGGCAGTCGTTCCGTCCGCACAGCTGTGTCTCAGACGCCGGATCCGCACGTCAGGACGCTTCCGCCGGACACCGCCCGCAGGCCTCGGGCCCCCGGACGGAAGGTCCCGGACAGGACGTGTCAGAGCTCGCGGTGGAGGAGGCTCCGCAGGGTCCTCACGAGCCGGCTACGCTCGTCCGCGGGAAGCGCCGCGAGCCATCGGCTCTCCCGCTCGTTGATCCCGTGCAGGAGCTGCGTCACCGTCGTCTCGCCGATGTGTGTGAGCCCGACGATGACCCCGCGTCCGTCGTCGGTGGACGGCGTGCGGGTGACCAGCTTGCGGCGTTCGAGGGTGTTGACCACGCTGGAGATCGTCGCCTGGGACACGTTGGAGTGCCGGGCGATCTCCTTGGGCGGCACCGGCCCCACGATCCGGATGCAGAACATCACCCGGAACGCGGCGTAGGTCAGGCCGGCGGGACGCATGATGTGGGCCTCGACGTCCTGCTGGAACCGATTGGCCACCCGGACGAGGCCGAACCCGAACGCCATGGCCTCCAGGTCTGCGCTCGGGACGACCTGGCGGACCGCGTCACGGGCCAGCTCGTCGTACTCCTGCGGTGACACGCCCCGGCTGCGCGAGCCCGAAGCAGCCATGCGCGTCATCACCCGTCCCCGATCCAGCAAGTCCGAAGGCGACTGTAGTCGATGCCCGCCGTCGACTCGCGGACCGGCAGCTGGGGCTCCTCGGCGGCGCCCCGCAGGTCACCGTCGCCGTCACACGCACCTTCCGGTGACGTGGCCGCCTCGGACACGCTGATGAGCGCCATGCATCACGGCGGCGCCAACCGGCATTGGACCACCCCGAGCCCGTCGCCGACAGTGCTCGGCCATGCGCACACACCGTGACGGAGGTTCGCCGATGACCATCTCCCCACCACCCGGAACCGCCGAGTCGGCCCGTGACGCCTCGTCGTTGCCGACCGTCGTCCGCCTCGACGGCCCCGACGGGCCCTGGACCACCCCACCCGCCGGCCTCACCGCCGACGGGCTCAACGCCGCCATCCGGGACGCTGCACGCGGCGTCTCGCTCGCCGTCGACCGGCCCGACGGCGCCCCGCTGGCACTCGCGTGGGGCTCGCAGGTCGACGTCCGCCCCATCACCTCCACCACCGCGGCGTTGCTGGAGAACGACGACGGCGAGATCACCGATTCAGCCCTGGCCGCCTACGTCGCCAAGTACGCCACCAAGGGCACCCCGGCAAGTCCGAAGCCACCGACCGGCCCATCCGCGACATCGCCCATGTCCGTCACCTCGACATCACAGCGCACCACCGGCGGCTGATCGAAACCACGTGGGAGCTCGGTGGGCGCGAGGAGTACGAGGGGCTGAACCTGCGCCGATGGGCACACATGCTCGGGTTCCGCGGCCACTTCCTCACCAAGTCCCGCGCCTACTCCACGATCTTCGGCGCGATCCGCGGGGATCGACGCACCTACCGGCTCGGGGAGACCTTGGCCGCCCTCGACACCCGCACGGAGCCGGGCTCGGTGCTGGTGGTCAACGACTGGCAGGTCATGCACATCGGGCACCGCGACAACGCCGAGCGGGAGATCGCCCTCGGCATCGCCGAACGGCGACGGGTACAACGCCGCACCCGCAGCACTCCTCGCACCGAGCACGGGAGGACGTCATGACCGGCAAGGAACTGCACCGCGTCACCGACGCGATGGCCGTTCTCTCCCTGAGCCGCAGCGTGATCTACGAGCAGCTCCGCAGTGGCCGCCTCCGGTCTGTCCGCGTCGGGCGCACCCGGCTCATCCCCGCGTCCGCCATCGCCGAGCACATCGCCCTCCTGGAGCGCGAAGCCGCCGACACCGACGACTACCGGGCCGCGTCATGACCAACCGCAGGAGCCGCGGAGAGGGCGGACTGCACTGGGACGAGTCCCGCCAACGCTGGATCGCCACCGCCACACTCGGGTTCGACGGCCGGGGCAAACGGATCACCCGCAAGGCCAGCAGGACCACCAAGACCGCGGCCAAGGCCAAGCTGCGCGAGATCCTGCGCGACCACGAGGACGGCACCACGGTCGCTCCCGGGAGCTACACGGTCCGCGAAGCAGTGCACGACTGGTTGGCCTTCGGGCTGTCGGGCCGCGCACCGTCGACGGTGTCGAACTACCGGACGATCGCCGAGACCCACACCGTCAGCCAGCTCGGAGCAAGACGACTGCGCGACCTGACCGCCGACGACGTCGACCGGTGGATGCGGGCAGAGGCACCCACGGTCAGCACCCGGACAGTGCGGCTCATGCACTCGCTGCTCAACCGCGCGGTAACCCACGCAATGGCCCGGGACAAAGTGAAGCGCAACGTCGTCTCGATCTGCACTCCCCCGGCCGGTCGCACGGGCCGCCCCTCCAAGTCCCTCACCCTGGAACAGGCGACCGCGCTCCTCCAGGCCGCCGACGCCAGTCCGTTGCGGGCGTACATCGTCCTCTCGCTCCTCACCGGGGCCCGGACCGAGGAACTGCGTGCACTGCGCTGGGGAGACGTGGACCTCGACGGGGCTCCGAACGCGACTCCCCCGCTCCCGCCATCGATCTCCGTCGTCAGGTCGGTGCGGATCGGTGGGGACACCAAGACGCGGAGGTCCCGCCGCCGCCTCGGGATGCCGCAGCGCTGCGTCACCGTGCTCCGTGACCACGCGAACCGACCCGGAGCTGACAGCGCGCCCGACTCGCTGGTCTTCGCCACCCGAACCGGATCAGAGATGGACGCGCACAACGTCCGCCGATCGTTTCGCAAGGTCGCAGCCGCCGCCGGCCTGAACGCGGCCGAGTGGACACCCCGGGAGATGCGGCACAGCTTCGTCTCGCTGCTCTCGGACTCCGGGATGCCACTGGAGCACATCTCACGGCTGGTCGGGCACAGCGGGACGGCCATCACCGAGGCCGTGTACCGGCAGCAGCTCCGGCCCGTCCTGGAGCAGGGCGCAACCGCGATGGACGACATCTTCCCGGTCGTCGATCGCTAGCTCATCGGCTCACGCAGTCGCAATCGCGGGAAGTGAGTCGACAAGGGCATCGAGCAACGCGGGGTCCGACCGGTTCCGTCGGGGCTCGATGCCCATCGGCACGCCCGAACCCGGCAGCTCCCACCACACACGCCCCGGCTCCAGTCCATCCACGGCCCGGTACCACTCCCGCAACGGCTCACGTAGCCGCGCGTGCAGCTCGAAGCTACGCCGCGACCTCGTCCGGTCACCGACCTTCCGCGACCGCAACGTCGCCAGATCGGGAACAGACACCAGCACGAGATCGGCGAACCCCAGCCGACCGGTCTCCAACGCCCGGCGCACCGCGCGCAACTCGTGCTCCCACCGGTCGATCGGGCCTGCTCCGATCCGCGCCAAACACCAGCTGTAATGCAGCTTCAGCGGGTCACTGTCACACACCGCGACACCACCGTCCGCGTCGATCGACCTGGCCGCCGCCCATCGATCCGCGTTCACCCCGACCCAGTAGGCCGCTTGGGCTTCCCGATCCACACCGTCGGGCTCGCGCCCCGTCGGGGTGTACTCCGGGACCACCCGGCCCTTCCCGAACCGCGCACACCACGTCGACTTCCCCGCCGCACTGGGTCCCTCAACAGCGACGATCATGGCGGACCGACCTCCCGCGCATAGTCACTCAGTTAGTCACTCGGCGGTTCGCGGGACCGCCCGAGGACTCGGGCCCACCAGCCGCGGGGACTATCCGGGGACCACGACAAAGCCACGAATCCGCTGGTCACACGAGTAAAGGCCGGTACCCGATGCTCTCGGATACCGGCCTCCGGCCTGTCGGGACGACAGGATTTGAACCTGCGACCCCTTGACCCCCAGTCAAGTGCGCTACCAAGCTGCGCCACGTCCCGGCCACCCCTCGCGGGGCACGTGGAACTTTACCGCATCCACGGCAGGCCCCCACCAGGGGTGTCGTCCGTGGCGTCGACGCTGCGCACGAGGGCGACCGCCTCCAGCTGCGAGCCGACGTCGAGCTTCGCGAGCACGGCCCTGACCTGCGTGCGGACCGTCGGGAGCGACACGACGAAGTGCTCGGCGATGGCGTGCGCCCGCATGCCAGCGGCGAGCAGTTCGAGGACCTCCCGCTCGCGGCGGGTCAGGGTTGCGATGCGTCCGCGGACGGCCCGCTGGCGGCGGTCCCACTCGACGTAGCGCTGCACGAGTTCGTCGCGATGGGTGGCGTGCAGCAGCGAACGGCCGGCGCGGGCCTCGCGGATCGCGACGACCAGCGCCGGCATCGAGGCCGTCTTCGACACCCAGGTGAAGCCGCCGTGGTGCAGGGCGGCGCCGATCCGGATGGGGTTGGAGCTCCCCGAGAGCACGAGGACCCGCCAGCCCTGGGCACGCAGCCCCGGGACGAGCGGGACGGTGTCGATCCGGCGGCCGTCGGCGTCGCGACCGAGGTCCAGGTCGAGGACCAGCAACCCGGGCTCGACCCCCGCGACGGCGCGGTGCACGTCGACGTGGGAGTGCGCGGGCCGGAACGACGCCGGTTCACCCTCTGCGCGCAGCGCCAGCGCCAGCGACGACCCGACGAGCTCGTGGTCGTCGATGATCAGCACGCTGTCGAGCGGCGGGGCCGCCGCCGACCGAGGGTGTGACACCCGCCCGCCCCCCACTCGGGCGGGTGTCACGTCAGGGCTCCCAGCGTGAGCAGGCCACGCCCCAGGAGCGCGGTCCGGCGGTCGAGCGCCGCGACCTCGTTCTCGTACTCCATCGGCCGGGAGCGGAGCTCCCACAGCTCGAGCGCCTGCCGCCAGGCGACGTCGCGGGCCAGCACCACCGGCACGTCGGCGACGCAGCCCAGCAGCTGCTCGGTCAGCGAGATCTCACCGGGGGCCGTCTGGTCGAAATCGTCGAGCAGGCGGACCATGTGCAGGGAGAACACGTCGTTCACGGCCCGGTAGTCGGCTCGCTCGGCGGGACCGGGGGCGCTGCGCCCGAGGACGGTGCAGGTCCGCACGACCGCGGGTGCCAGGTCGAAGTTGACGTGTGCGTTCACCCCGACGACCGCGTACTCCACCGGGGAGATCCGCTCGTGCCGACGGCGCTCCAGCAGCACCCCCCAGGACCGCGGCGGGGTCCCGCCGGTCGCCTCGGCGTGCAGCGCCCGGAAGTAGCGGCGGGCGAACTCCACGTCGAGCCGGACCAGGAAGTCCCGGTCGGCGAACAGGTCGTCGTCGAGCTGGTCGCGGATCCCGCGGGTGATGCGCAGGTACAGCCGGTTGAACGAGGCGACGCCGTCGCCGGGGCCGTACTCGCTCTCGAGGATCTCCTGGAGGCGTTCCTGGTGCGCGATGACGCCGTCGATCGTCTCGGGTGGGGTGGCGAGCAGTTCCGCGACGCGCGCCCGGCCCGCCGCGGCGGCGCCCTCGTCGGAGGGCGTGTCGATGGTGGCCGTCATCGGTTCCTCCGCGTCGCTCGGTCCGGTGATCACCTTGGTCGAGCGGGCGTGGCGACGGTATAGGGCGAATGACCTAGATGTCGGCGCGGTGCTCACGCAGGACGGCCGCCGCGCTGGTGCGGTTGGTGACGTCGAGCTTGGCGAATACCGAGGCGAGGTGGGCACCGACCGTCTTCGGGGTGATGAACAGCCGGGCCGCGATCTGCTTGTTGGTGGCGCCGTCGGCGAGGACCTCCAGCACCTCACGTTCCCGGTCGGTGAGCCGGGCCAGCGGGCCGTCCACGGCGACCGGGGCATGACCGACCGCGCCGACCGCGGCGAGTGCGGGCACCTCGATCCGGGCCCGGTGGGCGACCTCGGCGATCTCGGTCAGCAGCGGACCGGCCCGCAGTCCCGCGGCGAGATCGGCGGCACGGCGCAGGTCCGCGGCGCCGTCCTCGGTGCGTCGGCCCGACAGCAGCGCCTCGGCGCTGCGCAGCCGGGCGTAGGAACCCGGGTAGGGCTGGCCGAGGCCGTCGAGCAGGTCGGCGACACCCCGCCAGGTGTCCGGGTCGGCACCCGGGGTGGTCCGGGCGTCCTCGGCGGAGCACATGGCCTCGTAGCTCGCGATCACCCCGCGCAGCGCCGGGGCCGAACGCTCCCCGCGCTCGACGAGGTCCCGGCGGTGGCGGCGCAGCCGCCGCAGCCCACTGGCGTCGGGGGGTCGTCCGGCGAGGACGGCCTGGGCGTGCGCGCGGGCGCCGTGCCAGAGCAGCGGCGCCACCGCGAAGACGTCGTCGATGCCGGACTCGACGACGTCGAGCCCCTTCCCGACGTGGGCGAACGCCAGCTCCGGGTTGCCCCGCCACATCTCCAGCCCGGCGCGCAGGATCAGCAGCGGCAGCCGCTGCTTGGGCAGCCCCGTCGACCCGGCGACGAGCTCGGCCGCGGTCAGGTCGACGTCGGAGCCGTCGAGGTCGCCACGACCCATCCGGAGCCGGGCGCGAGCCAGGCGCAGCTCCAACATCTGCGCACCGGACGGGGCGGCCGCCCACGCCGTCGCCACCTCCTGCTCGGCCTCGTCCCAGGCTCCGGCGCGGAACAGCCCGTTCGCCGCCACCACCCGCAGCGACACCGACGCGGTCCGCCCCAGCCCCAGCCCGGCCATCCGCTCGGCGCCCGCCCGGGCCGCGGCGACGCCGCCGTCGAGGGCGTTGAGCGGGCCGGTCAGCAGCTCCGCGCGCCGGGCCAGGCACTCCCCCAGCGTCTCCGGGTCGCCGCCGGCCTCGGCGACGGCAACCGCCTCGGTCAGCGCGTCGAGCCCGGCGGTGCCGTCGCGGGAGTGCGCGGCACCGAACCCGAGCGTCGCCAGCACCGATGCCAGTGCCCGCGGCTCCCCCACCCGGCGCGCCGCGACCAGCGCCTCCTCGGCGACGGTGCGGGCACCGGCGTAGTCGGCCCGGTCGAGGAGCGCGGCCGCGTACCCGGCGAGGACCTCGGCGCGGGCGGCGACGGCGGTGTCGTCCGGGTCGTCGTCGGCGGGCAGGGTGGCGACGGCGCGCCGGTGGGCCCCCTCGGCCTCGGTCAGCTGACCCGCCGCACCGAGGTAGCGGCCGAGCCGGGACCGCAGCACCGCCTGCTCGGTGCCGCTGGGCGCGTCGGGTTCGCCGAGCCGTTCGGCCAGCAGCGCCACGGCCGAGCCGTGGTCGCCCGCCAGGGCCGCGGCGGCCGCCGCCCGTTCCAGGTAGCGGCTGCGGTCGCGGACGGCGGCGGGGACCGGCAACGTGGCCGCGCGCAGCCAGTGCCGGTGCGCCTCGGCGTAGCCGCGCAGCCGTTCCGCCTCCTGCGCGGCGTCGAGGGTCGCCTCCAGCGCCTCGTCCGGGCGCCCGGCGAGCTGCCAGTGGTGCGCGAGACGGGCCGCCGACCCGGGGACGCGGTGGCCGCCGTGCAGCGCGGTGGCGTAGCGGCCGTGCAGCTCGACCCGCTCGGCGGGGAGCAGGTCCGCGGAGACGACCTCGGTCATCAGACCGTGCCGCAGCGTGTAGCCGTCGGCACCGGCGACGACGACGAACCCGGCGTCGGCAGCCTCCCGCACGGCGGCGGCCAGCTCCGCCCCGTCGACGTCGACGACGGCGGCCAGCAACGCGTGCTCGACCTCCCCGACCCCGGCCGCGACGGCCCGCACGACCGCCGTCGCCGCCGCCGACAGCCCGGCGGCGCCGGCCCGCACCAGCTCGCGGACGGTCTGCGGCACGCCGTGCGGGTCCCCGTCGAGCACGGCGCGGACGGTCTCGCGGGCCAGGAACACGTTCCCACCGGAGTGCCGCCACACCAGGTCCTCGACGTCGTGCCGCTCGGGTGCCCACCGCGCGACCAGCTCGGCCAGCTCGTGCCGGGGCAGCGGCTCCACCCGGGCGAAGCGCACCCCACGGTGCCGGCGCAGCTCCCCGGTGAGCCCGAGGAGGTCGACCGGGACACCGCCCGCCGGGTCGTCGCGATAGGTGCCGACCAACAGCACCGGCGACGACGACAGCGCCGCCAGCAGGTAGGCGAACAGGTCGCGGGTGGAGCGGTCGGCGCGGTGCAGGTCGTCGACGACGAGCACCACCGGTGCCCGGCGGGCCGCCCGCTCGACGACGGCGGCCAGCTCCCCCAGCATCTCGACCCGCCCGGCCGGTCCGTCGGCGCGGTCCAGCCGGGACAGCGCGGCGGCGCACTCCCGGCCCAGCGCGCCGCGGCTGCGGGACTGCTCGCGCAGGGCGGACACGACCGGCCAGAACGGCGGGGCGTCGGCGATGTCCAGCGCGCGGCCGGACAGCACGACCGCGCCACCGCTCGTCGCGGTCCGGCCGAACTCCGACACCAGCCGGGTCTTGCCGACCCCGGCGTCGCCGCCGAGGAGCACGGCCGAGGCGCCGCCGGCGACGGCGTCGCGCAGCGCCTCGGCGAGCAGGTCCAGCTCCGCGACCCGGCCGTGGAAGACCTCGGCCGGTGTCTCCCTCACGTCCGGCCACGATAGTGACCGTGTCGTCACCGTTCCAGGGGGCCCGTGGTGACGGTGCGCCGAGCGAGCAGGATCGAGGGCTCGCAGGCAGCACCCGCCCGCCGGAGCCGTGCGACGGCCGTCACTCCGGCACCGTCACCTCTGCACCGTCAACTCGACACCGTCACATCGGGGCGGCGCCGGTGGGGGCGGGCGTGGCGTCACGAGCCGGACACCTCGATCACGACCTTGCCGACGGCCCTGCCGGACCGCAGGTGCGCGACGACGTCCGGGGCGTCGTCGAGGGCCACGACGCGGTCGACGGTGGCACGCACCCGCCCGTCGCCGACGAGGCCGAGGACCGGTGTCAGCGCGGTGGCGACGGCGGCACGCTCGTCGGCGCCACGGACGCTGAAGGTCGTGCCGATCAGGCGCAGCCTGCGGAAGGACAGGGTGTTCAGGTCCAGCGTCGCCGACGGCCCGGCGAGCCGGCCGATCTGCACGATCGTCCCGCCGATCCGCACGGCGGACAGGGCGGCCGCCAGGTGGTCGCCGCCGACGAGGTCCAGCACGACGTCGACGGGCCCGTCGAGATCACCCAGCGCATCGATCCCGACGAGCGGGATCGCCCCCCGCGTCGACGAGCGCGGATCGCTTGGCGGGCGAGGTCGTCGTCGCGAGGACCGGCGAGGCCCCCAGCGCCGCGGCCAGCCGGATCGCGACCTGCCCGACCCCGGTGCTGCCCCCGAGCACCAGGACGGCGCCGCCCTCGGCGCCGAATCCGGCCTGGGTGACCAGCGCGTCGTGCGCGGTCTCCAGCGCGACCGGCAGCGCGGCGGCCTCGGTCCAGCTCAGCCCGGACGGGACGGGCAGGGCGCGGCGGGCGTCGACGACGACGTACTCGGCGAACGCGGCCGGGGCGGACGCGAACACCCGGTCCCCCGGCCCGCGGCCCGGGGCGCCGGTGACGCCCGGACCGGCGGCGACGGCCTCACCCGCGAGCTCCATGCCTGCGGTGAAGGAGCCGTCGTCGTCGGCGTGCGGGGCGGGGTAGCCACCGCCCAGCGCGAGCAGGTCGGCCCGGTTCACCCCGGCCGCCCGGACCCGCACGAGCAGCTCCCCCGGACCGGGGACCGGGGTGTCGATCCGGCCGAGCTCCCAGGTCCGCGCGCCGGGACGGCCGCGCAGGGCCCGCATCACTTCTTCCGGGCGCGCTTCTCGCGGACCCGGACCGAGACGCGGATCGGCGTGCCACCGAACCCGAACTCCTCGCGCAGCCGCCGCTCGATGAAGCGCCGGTAGCCCGCCTCGAGGAACCCGCTGGTGAACAGCACGAACGTCGGCGGGCGGGTCTGCGACTGCGTCGCGAACATGATCTTCGGCTGCTTGCCGCCGCGGACCGGCGGCGGGGTCGCGGCGACGAGGTCGTTGAGCCACTGGTTGAGCCGCCCGGTCGGCACCCGGGTGTCCCAGGACGCCAGCGCGCGGTTCAGCGCGGGCGCGATCCGCTGGGTCGACCGGCCGGTCAGCGCGGACACGTTGACCCGCTCCGCCCAGCGCACGCTGATCAGGTCGCGCTCCAGCTCGCGGGTCAGCTGGTGGCGGCGCTCCTCGTCGACCTTGTCCCACTTGTTGAACAGGATGACCAGGGCGCGCCCGGACTCCACCACCATCGTCAGGACCCGCTGGTCCTGCTCGGCGATCGGCTCGGAGGCGTCGATCAGCACCAGGGCGACCTCGGCCGACTCGATCGCCGAGCTCGTCCGCAGCGAGGCGTAGTACTCCATGCCCGAGGCCATCTTGACCCGCTTGCGCAGGCCGGCGGTGTCGACGAAGCGGAACACCTGGCCGTCGAGCTCGACCAGGGAGTCGACCGGGTCGACGGTGGTGCCCGCGACGTCGTGGACGACCGACCGCTCCTCGCCCGCCAGCTTGTTCAGCAGGCTGGACTTGCCGACGTTCGGCTTGCCGACCAGCGCCACCCGGCGCGGACCGCCCCCGGACGCGCCGAAGTCGTCGCGCGGGGTCTCGGGGAGGATCTCCAGGATGGCGTCGAGGAGGTCACCGGAGCCGCGGCCGTGCAGGCCCGACACCGGGTGCGGCTCGCCGAGCCCGAGCCGCCACAGGTCGGCGGTGTCGGAGGTGAGCCGGTCGTCGTCGACCTTGGTGGCGCACAGCATCACCGGGACGTCGGCGCGCCGCAGGACCCGCGCCACGGCCTGGTCGGTCGCGGTCGCACCGACCGTGGCGTCGACGACGAGCAGTACCGCGTCGGCGATGCGCATCGCGGTCTCGGCCTGGCGGGCGACGAAGCCCTGCAGGCCGTCCGCGTCGGGCTCCCAGCCCCCGGTGTCCATCAGCTTGAACCGGCGGCCGTTCCACAGCGCGTCGTAGACGACGCGGTCACGGGTCACCCCCGGCACGTCCTGCACGACCGCCTCGCGACGACCGAGCATCCGGTTGACCAGGGTGGACTTGCCGACGTTCGGACGGCCGACGACGGCCAGGGTCGGGGTCGCCAGGACCTCGTCGGGGTCGATCCCGGCGGTGACCACACCGTCGGCGTCGACCGCGACGAACTCGGCCGGGTCCAGCCCGAGCCGGTCCATCTCGGCCCGGTCGGCCGCGTCACCGATCCCGACGCCGGCGTCGTACGCCGCGCCGAGGCTCGTTCCGCGTTCGCTGTTCTCGCTCACTGCTCTCTCACGTCCCCGGCCGCGTCGGGCCGTGTCACTTGCCTGTGTTCGTTGTCCAGTTCGCGGACCAGTGTCCGCAGGGCCTCCGTGACCTGGGCGGTCGCGGCGGCCAGGCCGTCCCGTCCCGGCGCCGTCGGCGCCGGCAGCGGGTCACCGACCAGCACGTCCACCCGGGGGCGGAAGCGGCGGGGCGCACCCGCCGGGCGGTGCGTGCCGCGCACCGCCACCGGGAGCAGCGGCGCCGATGCCGAACGGGCCAGCCAGGCCGCGCCCTGCCGGGCCCTGCCGATCTCGCCGCCGAGCTCGCCGGTGCCGCGGGTCCCCTCCGGGAAGACGGCCACCATGCCGCCGTCGCGCAGGACCTCCAGCAGGGTCGTCAGCGGCCTCCGGTCGACGACGTCACGCCGCACCGGCACCTGCCCCAGCCACCGCAGCAACGTCCCCACGATCCCGGAGAACATCTCCGCCTTCACCAGGAACACCACGCGGCGCCCGAACATGCCGAACAGCAGCGGTCCGTCGACGAACGCGGTGTGGTTCGCGACGAGCACCACCGGGCCGGTCGCCGGGATCCGCTCCCGGTGCCGGATCCGCACCCGGAAGAACGGCACCCACACCCACGTGCCGATCCAGCGGCCGAGGTCGTGCAGCCACCCGAGAGCGTGCTCCGGCAGCGCACGCGCCCGGCTCACCCGTCCAGCCCCCGCGCGGCGACGAGCTCGCGCAGCTTCGCCAGCACCGCGTCCGCCGACAGGTGGTCGGTGTCGAGCACCAGCGCGTCCGCCGCCGCGTAGAGCGGGGACACCCGCCGCGACGAGTCGAGCCGGTCCCGGCGTTCGACGTCGGCGAGGGTGACGTGCAGGTCGGCCTTGCGGCCCGCCTTCTCGTCCTGCCGCCCGCGCCGCGCCGCGCGGACCTCCGGCGACGCCGTCAGGTAGACCTTGAGCGGCGCGTCCGGCACCACCACGGTACCGATGTCGCGGCCCTCGACGACCATCCCGCCCCCGCTCTCGACGGCCGCCCGGATCAGGGCGTGCTGACGGGCGACCATCTCGGCGCGGACCTGCGGCACCGCCGAGACGGCCGAGACGAACCCGGTCACCTCCGGGCCGCGGATCGGGACGGAGACGTCCTCGCCGTCCAGGGTGATCGTCGGCGCGTCCGGGTCGGTGCCCGACTCCAGGCGGGCCCCGACGGCGGCGCGGGCGATCTCGTCCTCCGCCGCGCCCTCCCGCAGCCCGGCGCGCAGCGCGGCCAGGGTCGCGGCGCGGTACATCGCCCCGGTGTCCAGATAGGCCGCAGAGCAGGCCTGCGCCAGCCGCCGGGAGACGGTCGACTTGCCCGTCCCGGACGGACCGTCCATCGCGACGACGCCCCGCAAGGCCACCTTGTTCCCCCACCGTGTTCGAGTGTGCTGCGTCCGGCATTGTCGCCGGTCGGCCCCCGCCACGACGGGGCGGGGTGTCCTACTGCGGTAGATCGGTGCGCAGCGCCCGGGCCCCGTGCAGGTAGACGTGACGCATCGCCGAGCGCGGCTTCGGGGTGTCGACGTGGGCGAGCAGCCGCAGCACCCGCGGCAGCGCGCCGGGCACCGACATCTCGGTGGCGCACATCAGCGGCACGTCGGTGAGCCCGAGCAGCCGTGCCGCGTACGCCGGGAACTCGGCAGTGAGGTCCGGCGTGGCGGTGAACCAGATCGAGATGATGTCGTCGGAGACCAGCTCGTTGCGCTCCAGCACCGCGGTGACCAGCTCGGCGGAGCGGTCGAGGATCTGCTGCCGGTCGTCGGCGTCGACCTGGGTCGCGCCCCGCAGGGCCCGCACGGCCATCAGAGACCGACCGCCTTGTACAGGGAACCCACCTCGACACGGTCGAGGGGACGGAGCTTGCCGGGCCGCTGGTTGCCCAGCGCGACCGTCCCGACGTGGGTCCGCACCAGCCGGAGCACCGGGTGACCGACCTCGGCGAGCATCCGCCGCACGATGTGCTTGCGGCCCTCGTGCAGGACCAGCTGCACCGTGGCGCGGCCGGGGACGGCGTCGACGA
This sequence comes from Pseudonocardia sp. Ae717_Ps2, assembly GCF_001932475.1. Taxonomy (NCBI): domain Bacteria; kingdom Bacillati; phylum Actinomycetota; class Actinomycetes; order Pseudonocardiales; family Pseudonocardiaceae; genus Pseudonocardia; species Pseudonocardia sp. Ae717_Ps2. The sequence goes on along the minus strand of NZ_MCIS01000001.1, from coordinate 2,148,183 downwards.
GCTTGAACGCGTCGACGCGGGCGATGCCGTCCTCCAGCTCGATGCCGTCGCGCAGCCGTCGCCCGAGGTCCCGGGCGATCTTGCCCTCGATCTCGGCGAGGTAGGTCTTGGGCACCTCGTAGGACGGGTGCATCAGCCGGTGGCCGAGCTCGCCGTCGTTGGTGAGCAGCAGCAGTCCCTCGGTCTCGGCGTCGAGCCGGCCGACGTGGAACAGCCGCTGCGCGGTGTTCATGATCTCGACGCGGTCGGCGAGCAGGTCACCGATGCACGGCCGGCCCAGGTCGTCGGACATCGTGGAGTGCAGCCCGTACGGCTTGTTCAGCGCCAGGTAGACCTGGTCGTCACGCAGGGTGACCCGGGCGCCGTCGACGTGGACGACCGCGGTCTCCGGGTCGATCCGGCGGCCCTGCTCGCGGACGGTCTCGCCGTCGACCTGCACGCGTCCCTGCGCGATGAGGTCCTCCGCCGCGCGCCGGGAGGCGACGCCCGCGCGGGCCAGCACCTTCTGGAGCCGGACGCCGTCGGGGTCGTGTGTGTTGCTCATGATGACTTGTTGCCTCGTCCAGAGATGTCAGGGCCGGAATCGGTGGGGCCGGGTGGTCGTCGGCAGGGCGCCGGACCGGCCAGGTACCGACGGTACCCGGCGTGCTCGGCCGCGGCGCCGACAGGCGGCGCGCGCCGGGTCCGGTGTCGACGTTCCCGGACCGGGGTCAGCTGTCCAGGTCGTCGATCGCGTCGATGTCGGGGAGCAGCGGTGCCAGCGGGGGCAGCTCGGCCACCGAGGATATCCCGAGCCGTTCGAGGAACAGCTCGGTGGTCCGGAACAGCGTCCCCCCGGTGTGCTCCTCGGTGCCCGCCTCCTCCACCAGCCCCCGGGTGAGAAGGGTGCGGAGCACGCCGTCGCAGTTGACGCCCCGGACCGCGGAGACCCGGGCACGCGTGACCGGCTGGCGGTACGCGACGACGGCGAGGGTCTCCAGCGCGGCCCGGGTCAGCCGGGCGCGCTGGCCGTCCATCAGCATCTTCTCGACGTAGGGGGCGTAGCGGTCGCGGGTGTAGAACCGCCACCCCTCCCCCGCCCGTCGCAGGTCGATGCCGCGCCGGTCGGCGGTGTAGGCCAGCGACATCCGGTGCAGCGTCTGCCGGATCCGCGACGGCGTCTGGTGCAGCGCCGTGGCCAGCGACGCCTCGTCGACGGGGGCGTCGACGACGAGCAGCAGCGCCTCCAGGGCGTGCTCGAGCTCGGTGTCGTCGGCGAGCTCGTGGAACTCGGGGTCCTGATCGTTCTCGGGTTCCGGCTCGTCCTGGGTTCCGGGTTCCTCCGCTCGGGAGTCCTCGGTTCCGTGGGCCTTCAGGCCGTCCGTCCCCTCCGGCCCTGCTGCGTTCTCCGGCCCTGCTGCGTCGTCCGGCCGGGCGTCGTTCCCCGGTCCGGCCACGTTGCTCGGCCCGGCGGCGAGCGTTACGAATGCGTCGTCGCGAGCACCGTTCCGCGACGCTCGATGGTCTGCCGACGTGTCGGGGGTGGCGGTGGAGGGCTCGGGCTTCTCCGAGGTGTGTGGTTCGGTGCCGGCTGGGTCGGCCGCCCCATGCCCGGCATCGGCCGACGGATCCACGTCGTCAGCGGTCCCCGCGGTGCGGGCGAACTCGGCATCGGCGGTCGCGCCGTCGTCGGCCGCGGCGGGCGGGCCCTCGGCCTCCGGGGCGGCTCGCCCCTCCGCGCCCGGAGCCACCTGCGGCGACGCACTGGCGTGCGGGCTGCGCGGCACCGTGCGACCGATCAGGCGCAGCAGCTCGGACGGGTCCTCCGGGTCGTCGGAGCCCGGCCGGTCGTCCGGCTCAGTCACCGGTGGTTCCGGTCCTCTCGTCGTCGGGTTCGGGGTGGAGCACGTCCGCCGGGTCCTGGTCGGAGCCGTGACCGGCGAGGTCGGTGTCCTCCGGATCGGTGTCCTCCGGATCGAGGTCCTCCCGATCCGGGTCCTCGGGACCGGGAGCCTCGGGGTCCGCGGCGGCATCGGAGCCGGACGCGACCGGGTCGGCCGGGTCCGCGTCCGGCTCGGCGCGGTTCTTCTTCCTGCGGCGCCGGTCGCGGGCCCGCACCGCCTCCTCGGCGGCGGCGGCCTCGTCCTCCAGCGCGGCGGCGTAGGCGACCGGGTCGTCGTCGCGGTCCGCGGTCCAGGTGACCGTCAGGTCGGCGAACGCCTCCGGCTGCTCCAGGGCGACCGAGCGCTCCCGGTACAGCTCCAGCAGCGCCATGAACCGGGCGATGACCTCCAGCGTCGCGACGCAGTCGGCGGTCAGGTCGGCGAAGGTGGCCGTGCCGACGAGCGCGAGGCGTTCCCGCAGGATCGCCGCGTGCTCGGGCACCGACACGTGCACCGCGTGCAGGTGGTCGACGCCGACCTCGTCCGGCGGGCGGGGCCGGAACACCGCGGCGGCGAGCTCGGCGAAGGCCTGCGCGTCGACGCCGAGCAGCACCTCGGGCAGCAGGTCGGCGTAGCGGTCCTCGATCGCGACCGAGCGCGGGAAGCGGCGCATCGCGCCGTTCTCCAGCTCGACGAACAGCGCCGCGGCCTCCTTGTAGGCGCGGTACTGCAGCAGCCGGGCGAACAGCAGGTCACGGGCCTCGAGCAGGGCGAGGTCGTCCTCGTCGTCGACCTCGGCGCCGGGCACGAGCCGCGCGGCCTTGAGGTCGAGCAGGGTCGCCGCGACGACCAGGAACTCGGTGATCTCGTCGAGGTCGGCGTCGTCGCCGAGATCGGTGAGATGGGCGATGAAGTCGTCGGTGACCTTGTGCAGGGCCATCTCGGTGAGGTCGAGCTCGTACTTGCCGATCAGCTGCAGCAGCAGGTCGAACGGGCCCTCGAAGTTGTACAGCCGGACGGTGAAGCGCCGGGTCCGCGGCGCCGCCACGTCCCCGTCGTCGAGCCCCTCGGGGGCGCCGTCGGCGAGCAGCGTCACCGGGCGATGACCTCGCGCGCGAGCATCCGGTAGGCCTCCGCGGCGTACGACGTGGGCGCCCACGTCGTGATCGGCTCCCCGGCGACCGTGGTCTCCGGGAACTTGATCGTCCGGTTGATGACGGCGTCGAACACCTTCTCCCCGAACGCCTCCACCACGCGGTCGTGGACCTCGCGGGTGTGCAGCGTGCGGGTGTCGAACATCGTCGGGAGCACGCCGAGCAGGCGCAGGTCCGGGTTGAGCCGCTCGGTCACCTTGTCGATGGTGTCCATCAGCAGCGCGACGCCGCGCAGCGAGAAGAACTCGCAGGCCAGCGGGATGAGGACCTCGTCGGCGCAGGCGAGCGCGTTGATCGTGAGCAGGCCCAGCGACGGCTGGCAGTCGATGAGGACGATGTCGTAGTCGGGCAGGAACCGCTTGAGGGCGCGGCCGAGTGCCTGCTCCCGGCCGACCTCGGTGACGAGCTGGACCTCGGCCGCCGACAGGTCGATGTTCGACGGCAGCAGGTCGAGGTTCGCCACACCGGTGTCCTGGAGCACCTCGTCGGCCTCGACGCCGCGCTCCATCAACAGGTTGTAGACGGTGGACTCGAGCTGGTGGGGCTGCACGCCGAGCCCCACCGACAGCGCGCCCTGCGGGTCGAAGTCGACGAGCAGGACCCTGCGGCCGTACTCGGCGAGCGCGGCCCCGAGGTTGATGGTCGACGTCGTCTTCCCGACGCCGCCCTTCTGGTTCGCCACCGCGATCACGCGGGCCGGCCCGTGCACCGACAGCGGTGCGGGCTCGGGAGCGCGCGCGCTGGTGGTCTGGGTGCCTCGCCCGTGATCCGGCGCCGGCTCGTCGCTCGGGTCGTCGAACCTGCCCTGGGCCTCCGGCCGCGTCGGGTTCATGCGGTCTCCGGTCTCGTCGCGGGTACCGTGCCGGGTCTCGGGTCCCGGTCAGGGCCTGAGACCGCACTGCAGGAGATGCCCCCACGTGCGGCGACGTCCCTGTCGGGCCACGTCGCGGTATGGATTTCCGGTCACCCTACCCGCGGGCGGGCGCCGTCCGGCCGACGGTGCGCCCCGGCGTGTCGCGCCTCAGCCCGCGGGCAGGACCGACACGCCTCCCGCGCTGCTCTTCGCGGTGATCCGGTGGTCGGCACCGGGCTGGTCGGGGACACCGACCTCGGTCGACCCGGCGGAGGTCTCGGCGGTCACCTCGTAGGCCGGGCCGACCGGGACCCGGACCTCGACGCCGCCGGCGCTGGACTCCGCGGTCACGTCCGCGGCCGCCGCGGCGAAGGTCAGCTCGACCGAGCCGGCGCTGGACTTCGCCCGCACGTCGCCCGGTCCGACGCCGGTGGCGTCGACCCCGCCCGCCGACGAGGTCAGGTCCAGCGCCCCGGTCAGCCCCCGGACCTCGATGCCGCCCGCGCGCAGGTCGACCAGCGCCGACGACGCGGCGGGCGCGGTCACCACGAGCCTCGCCTGGCAGCGGTCGCCGACCTGGTCCGGGCAGCGGGCGGTGATCCGCAGGACGCCGCCCTCGACCTTCTGCTCGACCTGCGGGCGGGCGTCGCCGGTCCACCGCAGGTCCTGCTCGACCGCAGGCCTCTCCCCCGCGACGAGGCGCACGTCCCCGGCGTCGGAGTCGACCTCGAGGCGGGTGACCGGCCCGTCGACGGGCTCGTTCACCGTCTGCTGCTGCTCCGGCCCGGCGGCGACACCACCGCACCCGGCCAGGAGGAGTCCCGCCACGACCGCCGTCACCCACGTTCCGTACCGCATGGGCCCGGAACGTAGTCGTTCGTCCTCCCCCGCGGCCCGCCGCCCCGGGGTCCGTGGTCACCCCCGGGCGCGGGGGTGCGCGGTGGCGTAGACCTCGCGCAGCGTGTCGACGGTGACGTGGGTGTAGATCTGCGTCGTGGCGACGCTCGCGTGCCCGAGCAGCTCCTGCACGACCCGGACGTCGGCGCCGCCGGAGAGCAGGTGGGTGGCGAAGCAGTGCCGCAGCGTGTGCGGGGAGACGGTGGCGACGACGTCGCCGGGCAGCCCGGACGCCTCGGCGGCGGCCCGCAGGACGTGCCAGGCGCTCTGGCGCGACAGCCGGTTGCCGCGGGCGTTGAGCAGCAGCGCCGGGCTGCCCGTGCCCCGTGCCGCGAGGGCGGGGCGGGCGCGGACCCGGTAGGCGTCGACCGCGGCGAGCGCGGGACGACCGACCGGCACGATCCGCTGCTTGTTCCCCTTGCCGTGCAGCAGGATCGTCCGCGCGTCCGGGTCGAGGTCGTCGAGGTCGGCGCCGACGACCTCGGAGATCCGGGCACCGGTGGAGTACAGCAGCTCCAGCAGGGCGCGGTCGCGCAGTCCGACCGGGCCGTCGGAGACGCAGCCGGCGAGCAGCTGGTCGACCTGGTCGACCGACAGCGCCGACGGCAGCCGCGAGCCCAGGGCGGGCGGCGTCACCCCGGCCGCGACGTCGGTCGGGGTCAGCCCCTCGTGCAGCGCGAACCGGTGCAGCCCGCGGACCGCGGCCAGCGCCCGCGCCGCCGACGACGCGGCCAGCGGACGCTCCCCCGTGCGCAGGGCCGCGACGAACGCGGCGACGTCGGCCTCGGCCACCTGGGTCAGCTCCGTGCGTCCCAGGTGGTCGAGGTGGTCGAGGTAGCGCCCCAGGTCGAGCCGGTAGGAGCGCAGGGTGTTCTGCGCCCGTCCCCGTTCGACGGCCAGGTGGTCGAGGTAGTCCTCGGCCACCCGTCGCGCGGTCGGCACCGGTCAGTCCCGCAGGGCCGGGACGACCTCGCGCTCGAACAGCTCGATGCCCGACCGGTCGTAGGCGGCCTCGGGGAAGTAGAAGATGCCGTAGCTCATGCCGACGGCCGCCAGTGCGGAGAGCTTCTCCACGATCTGCTCCGGGGTCCCGACGCCCGGCATCCCGCGGAACGCACCCAGCGCGCCCTGGGCCTTCTCCGCGCCGACGATCGGCTCCAGCCGGGCGACGAGCCGGGCGAGCCGCTCCTCCACCTCGTCCTCGGTGTGCCCGATCGCGACGTTGTAGTTGGCCGAGCGGACGATGGCGTCGTAGTCGGTGCCGAGGTCGCGGCAGTGGTCGGCGAGCAGCGCCGACTTGTGCCGGAAGCCGTCGAAGGTGCCGTCGAAGTTGGTGTACTGCGCGTACTGCGCGGCGATCCGCAGGGTGACCTTCTCCCCGCCGCCGGCGATCCAGAGCGGGATGCCGCCCTCCTGGAGCGGGCGGGGCGCGACGATGGCGTCGTCGACGGTGTAGTGCGTGCCGTTCAGGGTGGCCCGGCCGTCGCGCCAGGCCTGGGTGAAGATCTGCACGCCCTCCTCGAGCATGCCGAGCCGTTCACCGGGCCGGGGGAAGCCGTAGCCGTAGGCGCGCCACTCGTGCTCGTACCAGCCGGCGCCGATGCCCATCTCGACGCGGCCCTTCGAGATGACATCGGTGGTGGCGGCGACCTTCGCCAGGTAGGCGGGGTTGCGGTAGGCCATGCAGGTGCACATCTGGCCGAGCCGCACCCGCTCGGTCGTCGCGGCGAAGGCGGCCATCAGGCTCCACGCCTCGTGGCAGGCTTCGTCGGTGGGCGCGGGGACGGTGTGGAAGTGGTCGTAGACCCAGACCGACTCCCAGACGTCGCCGCGGTCGGCGTGCTCGGCGAGGCCGCGCATCACGTCCCACTGCGCGGTGGGGTCGATGCCGACGAGGTCGAGGCGCCAGCCCTGGGGCACGAAGAGTCCGAAACGCATGCACCGACCCTAGGACGCCCGCCGCTCGGCGGCCGGGAAGGGCGATCTGCACAGTCGGCCGCCCCGGACCGGGCACATCGCCCCGTGACCCGGCCCTGACCTGCACCTACCGTTCTCCCGACCAGCCGAGAGGAGACCGAGATGAGCGGTGGGGTCGGTACGGACGACTACGCCCTGAGCAGGGTTCCGGAGCACGCCCGGTACTCGTGGTGGAGCGTGGCGGTACAGCGGTTCGGGCAGGTGTCGGCCCTGAGCCAGTTCCTGCTCGGCTCGACACTCGGGTTCGGGATGGGGTTCTGGGACGCCTTCCTCGCCTTCACCCTCGGCGCGGTGATCCTGGAGCTGGTCTCGATCGGCGTCGGGATCATCGGCTGCAAGGAGGGCCTGAACACCTCGCTGCTGGCCCGCTGGACCGGCTTCGGTCACGGCGGCAGCGCACTGATCGGTGTCGCGATCGGGGTGAGCCTCGTCGGCTGGTTCGGCGTCCAGTCCGGGGTCTCGGCCGAGGGCCTGGTCTCGCTGGTCGGCGTGCTGCCGGTCTGGGCGTGGTCGCTGGTGTTCGGCCTGGTCGTCACCATGATCGTGCTGTGGGGCTTCGGCTCGATGCAGTGGGTCGCCTACGTGACGGTGCCGGCCTTCCTGGTGCTGGTCGGCTGGTCGATCGGCAGCGCCCTGCTCGGCCACGACGTCGGCGCGCTCATGGTGAGCCCGCCGCCGGGGCCGTCGATCTCGCTGGTCGAGGGCACGACGCTGGTCGCGGGCGGCTTCATCGTCGGGGCGATCATCACCCCGGACATGACCCGGTTCAACCGGACCTCCGCCGACGTGGTCAAGCAGACCGTCGTCGGGTTCACCCTCGGCGAGTACGTGATCGGCATGTCCGGTGTGCTGCTCGCACACGCCATCCGGTCCGACGACATCATCACCATCGTCACGTCGTCGGTCGGCTGGGTCGGCACGCTGATCATCATCCTCGGCACCCTCAAGATCAACGACTGGAACCTCTACTCGGCCGGGCTGGGCGTGGTGAACTTCGCCGGCAGCGTCCTGGGACGCACCGTCAGCCGCCCGATGGTCACCCTCGCGCTCGGCGTCGTCGGCTCGCTGCTGGCCGCGGGCGGCATCCTCGACCTGTTCACCGGGTTCCTGTCGGTGCTGGGCGTGGTGTTCCCGCCGATCGCCGGGATCATGGTCGCCGAGTACTTCGTGGTGAAGCGCTGGCGCGGTGACCTGGAGGCCGCGCGGACCACCGGTGCGCTGCCCGCCACCTCACCGACCTGGGTGCCGGCGACGCTGGTCATCTGGGCCGCCTCGGCCCTGCTCGGCGGTCTCGTCGACGCCGGGCTGCCCAGCGTGAACTCGATCGTGGCGGCCTTCGTGCTCTACGTCGTCGCCGGGCGGCTCGGGCTGCTCCGCGGGATCGGCGTCAGCCGCACCGAACGGCCGGACGTGGTCCCGGCCCCCGCCGTCACGTCCTGACCCGCACTCCGCGCCGCCCGTCCGCGATCCCGCGGGCGGGCGGCGCGGCACCACCGAAGGAGCACTCCATGCGCATCGGCATCGACGTCGGCGGCACCAACACCGACGCCGTCCTGCTCGACGACGCCCCGGCCGGCGGAGTCCGGGTACTGGCCGCCGTCAAGTCCGCGACCACCGACGACGTCACCTCCGGCATCGTCGGCGCGCTCACCGGCCTGCAGGCCGACCACCCGTTCTCCCCCACCGACGTCGACGCCGTGATGATCGGGACGACGCACTTCGTCAACGCCCTGGTCGAGGCCCGCCGCCTCGCCCCCACCGCGGCGCTGCGCCTGGGCCTGCCCGCCACCGCGGCGCTGCCGCCGATGGTCGACTGGCCGCAGCGGCTGGTCGACGCGATCGCCGGGCGCGGCTACCTCGCCCACGGCGGCCACGAGTTCGACGGCCGCCGGATCTCCCCGCTCGACCCGGACGAACTGCGTCGCCACGCCGCGGACATGGCCGCGCACGGCGTCCGTTCGGTCGCGATCTCCTCGGTGTTCTCCCCGGTGACCAGCGAGTGCGAGCTGGCCGCGGCGGAGATCATCGCCGAGGAGCTGGGCCAGGACGTCCCGATCTCGCTGTCCCACGAGATCGGTCGGGTCGGGCTGCTGGAGCGGGAGAACGCGACGATCGTCAACGCCGCGCTGCGCGAGCTCGCCGCGCACATCGTCGACGCGCTCGCCGGGGCGGTGCAGGGCCAGGGCATCACGGCGCCGCTGTACCTGTCGCAGAACGACGGCACACTGATGGACGTCGGCTACACCCGTCGCTACCCGGTGGCGACGTTCGCCTCGGGTCCGACCAACTCGATGCGCGGTGCCGCCGTGCTGTCCGGGCTGGGCACCTGCGCGGTCGTCGACGTCGGCGGCACCACCTCCGACGTCGGTGTGCTGACCGCCGGCTTCCCGCGGGAGGCCGCCGTCGAGGTCAGCGTGGCCGGGGTGCGCACCAACTTCCGGATGCCCGACGTGCTCAGCGTCGGCATCGGCGGCGGCTCCCTGGTCCGCACCGGCGAGCCCGGACGGTCCGAGGGGCCCACCGTCGGCCCGGACTCGGTCGGCTACCGGCTCACCGAGCGGGCGCTGGTGTTCGGCGGCGACACCCTGACCGCGACCGACATCGCCGTCGCGGCGGGCCGGGCCGACATCGGCGACCGCTCCCTGGTCGCCGGGCTGTCCCGGGAGCTGGTGACCGCGGCGCTGGACCGGATCGCCACCGACGTCGCCGACGTCGTGGACCGGATGCGGATCTCCGCCGACCCGCTGCCGGTGGTCGCCGTCGGCGGCGGCTCGGTGCTGCTGCCCGACGCCTTCCCCGGGCTGGGCGCGGTGCACCGCCCGGAGAACTTCGCCGTCGCCAACGCGATCGGCGCGGCGATCGCGCAGGTCGGTGGGGAGGTCGACCGGGTGTACGCGATCGAGCCGGGACGCCGCGACGCCGTCGTCGACGCCGCCAAGCAGGAGGCGGTCGACCGTGCGGTCGCCTCCGGCGCCGACCCCGGCTCCGTCGCGCTCGTCGACTTCGACGAGGTCCCCATCCCCTACCTGCCCGGCAACGCGACCCGCATCCGCGCCAAGGCGGTCGGCGACCTGCGTCTGGAGCGGAGGGTGACCCGGTGACCGGCGTGCTGACCGTCGAGGACCTGCCCGCGCTCGCCCGCGGTGCCGCGCTGCTGGGGACCGGCGGCGGTGGTGACCCCTACCTGGGACGGCTGCTGGCCCAGCGGGCGCTGCGCGAGCACGGGCCGGTGCCGCTCGTCGACCCCGCCGACCTGCCCGACGACGCCGCCGTGTTCGTCGTCGCGCAGATGGGGGCGCCGACGGTGAGCGTGGAGAAGCTGCCCGCCTACGACGAGATCGGCCGCGCGGTCACCGCGCTCGCCGGGCACCTGGGGGTCACCCCCACCCACGTCGCGTGCATCGAGGCCGGCGGCATCAACTCCACGATCCCGGTGGCCGGTGCGGCGATGCTCGGGCTGCCGCTGGTCGACGGCGACGGCATGGGCCGGGCGTTCCCCGAGCTGCAGATGGTGCTGCCCGGCATCGCCGGCGTCCCCGCCACCCCGATGTCGATCACCGACGAGCAGGGCAACACCGGCGTCCTGGACTGCCCCACCGCGAAGTGGGCCGAGGACCTCGCCCGCTCCATGACGATCACCATGGGCTGCACCGCGATCATCTCGAACTACCCGATGACCGGGGCCCGGGCACGGGAGACGATGATCCGCGGCACCCTCGGGCTCTGCGTGCGCATCGGGCGTGCCATCGCCGGGGCCCGGGCCGGGCTCACCGACCCGGTCGCCGCGGCCGCCGCCGAGATCGGCGGACGCGTGGTGCACACCGGGAAGGTCGTCGACGTGCAGCGGCGCACCACCACCGGGTTCGCCCGCGGGACGGCGACGCTGTCCGGTGGGTGCGTCCTGCACTTCCAGAACGAGCACCTGATCGCCGAGGTCGACGGCGCGACGGTCGTCACCACCCCGGACCTGATCATGGTGCTGGACACCGCGACCGGGGAGCCGGTGACCACCGAGGGGCTGCGCTTCGGGCACCGGGTCAGCGTGCTCGCCGCCCCCGCGGACCCCCGCTGGCACACCCCGGAGGCGATCGCCGTCGTCGGACCGCGGTACTTCGGCTACGACACCGACCCGGTACGGGTCGCAGGCAACACCGACCCCGTGCGGGTCCACGACACCGTGACGGACGGAGCGCCGGTATGAGCTGGACCCTGACCCCCGACGACCTGCCCGACCTCGCCCGCGGCGCCGCGCTGCTCGGGACCGGCGGCGGCGGGGACCCCTACATCGGGCGGCTCATGGTGGAGCAGGCGATGCGCGAGCACGGGCCGGTCACCGTGCTCGACCCGGCCGATCCGGCCGACCTGCCGGAGGAGATGTTCGTCATCGCGACGGCAATGATGGGCGCGCCCACGGTGATGATCGAGAAGATCCCGCGCGGCGACGAGCCGGTGCTCGCCCTGCGCCGCCTGGAGCAGCACCTCGGGCGCACCGCGGACGCGACCATCCCGATGGAGTGCGGCGGCATCAACTCGATGATCCCGCTGCTCGTCGCGGCCCGGACCGGGCTGCCGGTGATCGACGGCGACGGCATGGGCCGGGCGTTTCCGGAGCTGCAGATGGAGACCTTCGGGGTGTACGGCGTGCCCGGGTCCCCGATGGTCGTCGCCGGGGACCACGGCGAGTCGGTGCTCATCGACACCGGCACCGACAACCACCGCATGGAGCACCTCGCGCGGGGCGCCGCCATCCGGATGGGCGGGTCCGCGCTGATCGCGGAGTACCCGATGTCCGGCGCCGACGTGCGCCGCACCGCGATCCCGCACACCCTCACCCTGGCGCTGCGGCTGGGCCGGGCGATCCGGGAGGCGCGCGAGCAGCTCGGGGACCCGGTCGCGGCGATCGCCGACACGCTCGCGCCGACGCTCTACCGGCACCTGCGGGTGCTGTTCGCCGGCAAGGTCACCGACGTCGAGCGGCGCACCGTCGACGGGTTCGCCCGCGGCACCGCCCGGTTCACCGCGTTCGACGGCGGCTCGGAGCTCCGCACGGTCTTCCAGAACGAGACCCTGGTCGCCACCGTCGACGACACCACCGTCGCGGTCGTCCCGGACCTCATCTGCGTGCTGGAGGCCGAGTCCGGGGAGCCGATCACCACCGAGGCGCTGCGCTACGGCCAGCGCGTCGTCGTGGTGGGGATCTCGACGCCGGACATGATGCGCACGCCGGAGGCCCTCGCGGTGTTCGGGCCGGCCTGCTTCGGGCTGGACGTGCCGTTCGTGCCGCTGGAGACCGCGGTCCCGCGGGGAGCGGGCGCCGCGGACCGGGTCTGACCTGGCAGCATCCCCGGCGTGGAGGTGACCGCGGGAGACGTCGACGCCCTCGTCACCGGGGTGCTGCTGCTGGGCTCCGGCGGGGGCGGCGACGCCAGGGTGTACGCCCACGTGCTGCGGTCGGTGCTGGCGGCGGGCCCGGTCCGGCTGCACTCCCCGGCGGAGCTCGGCGACGCCCCGGTCGTGCCGGTCGGGATGCTCGGCGGCACCCGGGTGCTGGGCGAGAAGCTGCCCTCGGGCGACGAGCTGCCCGCGGCCGTGCGCGCTCTGGTCCGCTGGACCGGGGTCACCCCGGCCGCGGTCATGCCGTTCGAGGCGGCCGGGCTGAACGGCGTGCTGCCGCTGCCGCTGGCCCACCAGCTGGGGCTGCCGCTGGTCGACGCCGACCTGATGGGGCGCGCGCTGCCCCGGGTCGACCAGCTGACCCGGGTCGTCGCCGGGGGCGCGGTGACGCCGATGGCGCTGGCCGAGCCGGCCGGGCAGACCGTCGTCGTCGACGGCGGGGACGCGGTGTCGACCGAGCTGACCGTGCGGGCGTTCGTCGCCCAGGCGGGCGGCTGGGCCGGGACGGTGATGGCGCCCGCACCGGCCTCGGCCGCGCTCGGCGACGCCTGCCTGGGCACGCTGGGCCGCGCGCTGGGGCTGGGTCGCGCGCACGCCGGGCTGGGTGACACCCCGGCGCCCGCCCGCGTCGCGGACGCGCTCGGCGGACACCCGCTCGGCGGCGGCCGGGTGGTGGACGTGCGCCGCTCCCCCGTCGGCCGGTTCGGCCGGGCCGCGGTCACCGTCGACGCACCGGGCACGGGTGTCCTGCGGATCGAGGCGGAGAACGAGTACCTGCTCGTGCTCGCCGACGGCGAGACGGTGGCCGCGTCGCCGGAGGTGATCGTGCTGCTGGACCGTCGCTCGGCCGCGCCGATCGCCGCCGACGCCGTCCGCTCCGGCGACGACGTGCTGGTCCTGGTGCTGCCCGCGCCGCCGTGGTGGGCGGCCCGCCCGGATGCCGCGGTCCACGTCGGTCCGCAGGCGTTCGGGCTCGGGCCGCCCACGGCCCGCGGCGGGGCGGCAGCCGCGCGACCCAGGACGGGGGCGGGATGGTGACCGGCGGGCTGGGTCTGTCCGGGCTGCTCGCCCACCCCGACTGGGCCGCGGTGCGCTCGCTGGGCGGTCCCGTCCCGGACGGTGCCACGGTCGAGCGGGTGGTCACCGTCGCCGATCTGCACGCCGACCCGGGTGAGGTGCGGGCGGCGTTGCTGACGGTCGCGGTGTCCGCGCCGCGCGAGGACTGGCACCTGGACGTGCTGTTGCGCCGCGCCGTCGCGGCCGGGGCCGTCGCGGTGCTGCTCGCCGGGGACGCACCGTTGCACCCGGCGAGCCGGCTGCTCGCCGGGCGGATGGGGCTGCCGGTGCTCGGCACACCGGACGCGCTGGCCGCCGCGCTGACCGCGACCCGGCTGCTGCAGGAGCCCGACCAGGTGGTCGCGGCACTCGTCGGTCGGACGGCGGCGGTGTGCGGGGTCCCGCACGGCGGCGTCGACGACCTCGTCGCGGACCTGGCCCGGACCTGGCGGCGGCCGGTGTGGCTGCTCGACCCGGGAGGCTCGGTCGTCGCGGGCGCGGATCCGGCGGGCCCCGCGCCCCCGCCGCCTGCCGCCGGGTCGGCGCTGCTGGAGGTGGCGTTCGGTCCGGGCCAGCCGGACGGCCGCCTGGCCGTCACCGAGCCGGAGGGGGTGCCCGCCGAGACCGCGGCGCTGCGGGCGGCGCTGGCCGTCGCCGCGAACTCGGTCCGTCAGCGGCTCGCCGAGCAGCGGCTCACCGTGGAGCGCGACGCGCGGCTGCGCACGGCGCTGCTCGCCGAGATCCTGCAGGCCGGGGACCCGCTCCCCGCCGGGCTGCGACGCCGGGCGCTCGACGCGGGCTGGTCGCTCGACGGCTGGCACGCGGGCCTGCGGATCGACGTGCCGTCCTCGGTGGACGTCGTCGCGGCCCGGGAGCAGGTGCTGCGGGCGGTGGAGACGGCGCGGCTGCGGGCGGTCGTCGTCGAACAGGGGCCGGGGTGGAACGCCTGGACGACGTTCGACCACGAGCCCGTCGCCGGCGAGCTGCAGCAGCACGCGACGACCGCGCGGCGGACCCAGTGGCTGTTGCGGGAGTCCCTGCCGACCTCGACCGGGGTGGGACGGGTGCACCGCGGGGCGCGCGGGCTGGCCCGGACCCTCGGCGAGGCCGGGGACGCGGCACGGCTCGCGGCCGAACGCACGACCAGCGGCCGGTTCGTCCACGTCGACCGGCTCGGCCTGGGGGCGCTGCTGCTGGCCTGGACCCGCACCGACACGTTCCTGCCCGCCGCCAGGTCGATGCTGGAACCCCTGCAGGGCAGGCCCGGGGACCTGCTGACGACGCTGACCGCCTACCTGGACGCGGAGTCGTCGCTGACCGAGACCGCGGCGGTGCTCGGGGTGCACCGCAACACCGTCGCGACCCGGATCGAACGGGTACGGCACGTGCTCGGCGTCGACCTCGCCGACCCGGACGAGCGCCTCGCCCTGCACCTGGCGTGCCGCAGCGTGCTGTTCCACAGCTGAACGCGGCTACGGCCGGAGGATGCGGCACCCCGTGGCGGGGGCGGTCACTCGTCGGCGCGGCGGGCGAAGCGGAACGGCCGGTCGACCCACTCGGCGTCGACCGGCCGCGGGTCGAACTCCCCGGCCAGGACCGCGCGGGCCGCGAGCAGCCCGGCGCAGGACACCGCGTTCACGATCTCCCCGGAGAACACCATCCCGAGCGCCTCGGCGATCGGGATCCAGCGCAGCTCCAGGTCGGCCTCCTCGTCGTCGCCCAGGTCGGGGCGGGGCTTCTCGACGAGGTCGCGCGCCAGGAAGATGCGGACCGACTCGTCGGAGAACCCGGGCGAGGGCACGACGTCGAGCAGCACCGACCAGTCGCGCGCCGACAGCCCGGCCTCCTCGGTCAGCTCCCGGTCGGCGGTGACCGCGGGGTCCTCCCCCGCCACGTCGAGCAGGCCGGCGGGGAGCTCCCACAGCCGTCGCCGGACGGCGTGGCGGTACTGGTGCAGCATCCGGACCCGCCCGGACTCGTCCACCGCGACGACGGCGACCGCGCCCGGGTGCTCCAGGATCTCGCGGGTCGCGACCCGGCCGCCGGGCATGACGACGCGGTCGGACCGCAGCGCCATGACACGACCGGAGTAGATGTCGGTGGCCGAGCGGACCGGGAAGTCGTGCTCACCGGGGCGGGTCACCGGGCCACCGCCCGGCGGGTGCGCAGTTCGATCACCCGTCGGACAGTAGTCGCCGGGCCCCGCCCGTGCGGGCGCGCGGGCCGTACGGGCCGCGCCCCGCGCCCGACGGCAGGGCACCCGACCACTGGAACCGGACCGCAGCACCGACGGCGGCCCGGTCCGGTCGGGGTCAGCGGACGGGGGTGCTCTCGGCCGGGGCCACGCCGTTGCCGCCCGCGCCGACGGCGACGTCGTCGCCCTCGGCCGTCTCGGCGTCGTCGGCGTCGGCGTTGTCCCGGCCGGGCAGGTGCACCGGCAGCCGGTCCTCGGCCCGGTAGCGCAGCGCCGCCTTCACGAACGCCGCGAACAGCGGGTGCGGCCGGGTCGGGCGGCTCTTGAGCTCCGGGTGCGCCTGGGTCCCGACGAAGAACGGGTGCTGCGACGACGGCAGCTCCACGAACTCCACCAACGTGCCGTCCGGGGAGGTCCCGAACACCAGGCCCGCCTCGGTGAGCTGCTGCCGGTAGGCGTTGTTGACCTCGAAGCGGTGCCGGTGCCGCTCGGAGATCTCGCGCGTCCCGTAGGCCTTCGCCGCGACCGAGCCGGGCTGCAACACCGCCGGGTAGGCGCCCAGGCGCATGGTGCCGCCCATGTCCCGCTCGCCCGCGACGACGTCGCGCTGGGTCGCCATCGTCGAGATGACCGGGTGCGCGGTCTCCGGGTCGAACTCGGTCGAGCTGGCACCCTCCAGGCCGGCGACGGTGCGCGCGGTCTCGATGACCATGCACTGCAGGCCCAGGCACAGGCCCAGGGTGGGGATGCGCCGGGTGCGGGCGTGGGTGATCGCGCCGAGCTTGCCCTCGATGCCGCGGATGCCGAAGCCGCCGGGGATGAGCACCCCGTCGACGCCGTCGAGCGCCTCGGCCGCGCCGGCCGGGGTCTCGCACGAGTCCGAGGGCACCCAGCGGACGGCGACCTTGGCATGGTGGGCGAAGCCCCCGGCCCGCAGCGCCTCGGTGACCGAGAGGTAGGCGTCGGGCAGGTCCACGTACTTGCCGACCAGCGCGATCGTCGCGGTCTCCCGCGGGTGGTGGACGCGGTCGAGCAGGTCGCCCCACACGGTCCAGTCCACGTCGCGGAAGGGCAGCCCGAGCCGGCGCACGACGTAGGCGTCGAGGCCCTCACCGTGCAGCACCTTCGGGATGTCGTAGATCGACGGGGCGTCCGGGCACGCGGCGACGCCGTCGAGCTCGATGTCGCACATCAGCGAGATCTTGCGCTTCATGCCCTCGGGGATGTCCCGGTCGGCACGCAGGACCACCGCGTCGGGCTGGATGCCGATGTTGCGCAGCGCCGCGACGGAGTGCTGGGTCGGCTTGGTCTTCAGCTCGCCCGACGGCGCCAGGTACGGCACCAGCGACACGTGCAGGAAGAAGCAGTTGTCCCGGCCGACCTCGTGGCGGACCTGCCGGGCGGCCTCGACGAACGGCAGCGACTCGATGTCGCCGATGGTGCCGCCGACCTCGGTGATGACCACGTCGGGGGCCACGCCCTCGGCGTCGGGCTCGGCCATCGCGAGGACGCGGTCCTTGATCTCGTTGGTGATGTGCGGGATGACCTGGACGGTGTCGCCGAGGTACTCGCCGCGGCGCTCCTTGGCGATGACCTCGGAGTAGACCTGGCCGGTGGTCACGTTGGCCCGCCCGGCGAGGTCGCGGTCCAGGAACCGCTCGTAGTGGCCGACGTCGAGGTCGGTCTCGGCGCCGTCCTCGGTGACGAACACCTCGCCGTGCTGGAACGGGTTCATCGTCCCGGGATCGACGTTGAGGTACGGATCGAGCTTCTGCATGGTGACGCGAAGCCCGCGCGCGGTGAGCAACTGACCGAGACTGGAGGCGGTCAGGCCCTTACCCAGCGAGGACGCGACCCCACCGGTGACGAAGAGATGACGGGTGGCGCGAGTCTGCACGGAGCTTCAGCCTACCGATCGGTCAAGGGGCGGCGGGAACCGGCCCCGCCGTTCCGGCCCCGGAACCGTAGCGGCCGGTGCCTCCTGCCTGTCGTTCGGCGAGTGCGAGCACGGTCGCGACCCGCCCGGCCCCGGTGCCGACGCCGTCGACGGTGGCGAGCCGGCCCCCCGGCCCGGCCCCGGCCGCCCGGGCGGCGGCGACGGCCGAGCCCTCCGCGGCGTCCCGCCCGGCCAGCACGGCTCCCGCACCCCGACGGTCGAGCTCGGCGGCCAGTGCCGCGGCGGTGCCTGCCGAGGCGTCGGCGTCCACCCCGGAGTACGCCGCCCCGGTCACGACGACGGCGAGTCTCCCGGCCGCGGGGCTGCCCTGCGGGGCCTCGGCGAAGCCGCCGCCGGCGAGCCCGGCGAGGACCGTGCCGGCCGCGTCCGGGGCGGGTGCGGGGCCGTCGGGCGGTGTCAGCAGCGCGGAGCCGAGCAGGCCCCCGGCGAGCGCACCGGCGTCGGTGGCGGTGGGGAGCTGCGCCCCCGACGGCAGCAGCCGCGCGGACAGGTCGCGCAGCTGATCGGCGCGGGCCGGGTCGGTGACGGCCGGGGTGAGCACGACCTCCCCCGCGACGCTGCCCCCCGCGGTGACGACGAGCTCGGCGACCGCGCGCGTGTCGGCCGGGTCGGCACCGAGCGAGACGACGGTCACCGGCACCCCGGTGAGCTTCCCGCGCACCAGGTCCGGTCCGACGCGGCCGGCGAACTCGTCGCTGGCGTGCAGCTGCGCGGCCAGGGCGTCGCGTTCGGCGCTCAGCCGGGCGATCTCTCCCGTGTCCGCCCCCGAGGCCGCGACGTCGGCGATGCGCTGCGGCAGCCCGACGACGGCGAGGGCGAACCCGGCCGCGAGGGCCAGCACGAACACCGCGACCAGGGCGATGCGGTGGTGGCGCCGCGAGATCACGCCGGGAACCATCCGGCGACCAGGGCCCGCACGCTCTCCAGCACCCCGCGCAGCCACTCCAGCACCGCCGGACCGCCGCCGGACACGAGCACCGCGACGACGACCGCGACCACGGCGGCCGCGACGAGCAGCAGCAGCGGCGCGAACGAGGTCCGGCTCCGGTACATCTGCGCGATCATCGCGCCGTCGACGACACTGCCCCCGGCCTGGAGCCGGGTCAGGAAGGTGGAGGCGTTGCTGCCGGAGCGTCCGCGGTCGAGGAACTCCCCCATCGACGCGGACAGCCCGACCGTGACGATCATCGAGGCGCCGCG
The DNA here is from genome assembly GCF_001932475.1 of Pseudonocardia sp. Ae717_Ps2. Classification (NCBI taxonomy): domain Bacteria; kingdom Bacillati; phylum Actinomycetota; class Actinomycetes; order Pseudonocardiales; family Pseudonocardiaceae; genus Pseudonocardia; species Pseudonocardia sp. Ae717_Ps2. The sequence goes on along the minus strand of NZ_MCIS01000001.1, from coordinate 2,129,639 downwards.
GTGGTGGGCCAGCAGCAGCGCCAGGTCCTCGGGGTTGGCCATCGACGGGAAGGTGACGGCGCTGGCGCCCAGGTCCTGCACGCGGTGCAGACCCGGGGCGTGCCCGTCGGGGAAGGCCGGGACGACGACGTCGGCACCGCTGGTCAGCGCCTGGTTCGACACCTCGGAGGGGTCGGCGACGATGAGGTCGGGGCGATGGCGCGCGTTGAGCAGCGCGTCCGCCCCGGCCCCGACGCCGATGAGCACCGGTCGGTACTCCTTGATGTAGGCCTTGAGCTGCTTGAGCACGGCGAGGTGCTCGAACCCGGCGGCGACGACGAGCACCGGCCGTCCGTCGAGGGCGACGTCGACCTCGGGGACGCCGTGCCCGTCGAGCAGCAGCGAACGCTCCCGACGCATGAACTCGATGGTGTTCGCGGCGAACGCCTCGAGCTGGTGGGTCAGGCCCTGCTTGGCCTCGTCCAGGGCGTCGGCGACGGTGTCCTCGGTCTGCTCGCGGCCCTCGCACAGCGGCTGCTCGCCGGAGTAGAGGACGCCGTCGTGCAGCCGCACCCGGATGCCGTCCTTGACGGCGCGGAGGGTGTCGGGACCACAGTCGTCGACGAGCGGGACACCCGCCTCGACGAGCACCTGCGGGCCGAGGTTCGGGAACCGGCCGGAGATCGACGGCGCGGCGTTGACGACGGCGGCGACCCGGGCGGCGACGAGCGCATCCGCGGTCGCCCGGTCCAGGTCGACCTGGTCGATCACGGCGATGTCGCCGGGCCGCAGGCGCCGGAGGAGCGACTCGATGCGGCGGTCGGCGCGTGCCGGGCCGGTCAGGCCCGGCAGCTCCGGTCGGGAACGGTGCAGCAGGCCGGACAGCTTCATGTCGCGCACTGTGACAGGTGGGGCGCCCGTGACCACGGAGGCACGCCGCGTGAGACTGTGACGTCACTGGCCCGGAGCATTCCCCGCGCCGCCGGTCGACGGCAATCGGAGCAGCAGCCTGCTCACCCACAGCGACCACACACCGCCCGCCGGCTCACACTGGCGACCCGGCCCGGCAGCTCACCCTGGCCGTCCGGCCCGGTCGGTCTGCTCGACCGTCCGGCCCTGCCGATCAGCTCGGCCCGATCGTTCGCCCGGCCGCTCAGCCGGCCCGGGCGACCCGGCGACGCCGCGGCGACGCCGCAGGACGGGTCGCCGCGCCGTCCGAGCCGGTTCCCCGGGTGTCGGTGCCGCAGGAATCGGTGCCGCAGGAATCGCTGCCGCGCGGACCGGGAACCGTCCCCTCCGCCTGCGCAGTGGAGAGCTCGGTCTCCGCGTCCCGCGGGGGCCGGCCGCGCCGGGACTGCGCGCGCCGCGACCGGGCCTCGGCGAGATCCGCGGGGCGTGCCGCCGCGCGGTCGGCCTCGCGGTGCGCGGTCGCGGCGCTGAGCAGCTCCTCGGCGTGCGCGCGGCCGGTGTCGGTGTCGTCCATTCCGGCCAGCATCCGTGCCAGCTCCCCGGTGCGCTCCTCGTCGGTGAGCCGCCGCACGCTGGAGCGGGTGACCCCCGCCCCCGACGCCTTCTGCACCACGAGGTGCCGGTCGGCGTACGCCGCGACCTGCGGCAGGTGCGTCACGACGATGACCTGGTGCCGCGAGGCGAGCTGCGCGAGCCGGCGGCCGATCTCCACCGCGGCCCGGCCGCCGACGCCGGCATCGACCTCGTCGAACACCATGGTCGGCACCGGGTCGGCTCCGGCGAGCGCGACCTCCAGGGCCAGCATGACGCGGGACAGCTCACCGCCGGAGGCCCCCTTGTGCAGGGGCTGGGCCACCGCGCCGGCGTGCGGGACGAGCCGGATCTCGACCTCGTCGACACCGCTCGACCCGGCCTGACAGCGCCGCCCGCCGACCTCGAGCACCGGCCCGGTGTCGGCGGCGGGCCGCGGCTGCACACCGACCTGCAGCGTCGCGTCCTTCATGGCGAGACCGGCGAGCTCGGCCGTGGTGGCCTCGGCCAGCCGGGACGCAGCGGCGGTACGCGCCGCGGTGACCGCGGCGGCGTGCCCGGCCAGCTCACCGGCGAGTGCGTCACGGCGGGCCGACAGCTCGGCCAGCGCCTCGTCGGAGGTGTCGAGCCCGGACAGCCGTTCGCGGGCGGTGGCCGCCCAGGCGAGCACGCCGTCGGTGTCCGCGGCGTACTTGCGGGTGAGCGCCTTGAGCTCCGCCTGCCGGGTCAGGACGCGGGACAGCAGCTCGGGGTCGGCGTCGAGCCGGTCGAGGTAGCCGGACAGCTCGGCCGCGACGTCGGCGAGCACCGCGACGGCCTCGGTCAGACGCGGCCCGAGCTCCTCGAGCGCGGGGTCGCCACTGCCCTCGACGAGCCCCTTGGCCTGCCCGGCGAGCCCGACGGCACCGGGGGCCTCGCCGTCGTCCGTCCCGGACAGCGCGAGATGTGCGCTCTCCGCGGTGGCCCGCAGGTCGTCTGCCTCGGCCATCCGGCGGGCCTGTCCGACGAGCTCGCGGTCCTCCCCGGGCTGTGGGTCGACGGCCTCGATCTCGGCGAGCCCGTGCCGCAGCAGGTCCGCCTCCTGCGCGAGCCGGCGCGCGTTGTCCCGCCGCTCCGCGAGCTCGGTGACCACCTGGAGCCACTCGGTGCGGACCGCCCGGTAGGCGGCCAGCGGGACCGCGACCGGATCCCCGGCGAAGCGGTCGAGCAGGGCACGCTGGTCGGAGCCGCGCAGCAGCCGCAGCTGGTCGTTCTGCCCGTGCACGGCGAGCTGGGTCTCGGCGAGCCTGCCCAGCACCCCGTTCGGCACCGACCGCCCGCCCAGGTGGGCACGGGAGCGCCCGTCGGCCGACACGGTGCGGGCGGCGATCAGCGACCCGTCCTCGTCGGCCTCGGCGCCCACCTCCTCGGCCAGCTCCAGGGCACCCGGCGAAGCCGCGAACCGGCCTTCGACGACGGCCCGCTTCGCCCCGGCCGACACCCGCGAGGACTCCGCACGGCCACCGCCGAGGAGGTTCAGCCCGGTCACGACCATGGTCTTCCCGGCGCCGGTCTCGCCGGTCAGCACGGTCAGGCCCGGGTCGAGCTCCAAGGTCGCGTCGTCGATCACGCCGAGGCCCTGGATCCGCATCTCGGACAACATGCGTGGGACCATACGTTCGAACACCGACAGCGTTCGAGCCCCGACACGCAGCCGACACCGAACGGATGTTCCCGTGCGCCGAACGGTCGATCAGGCGTTCGAATCCGGTGGTGGGTTCCGGGCCCCGCGCCAGCCCCGGACGGGCAGGTCGAACTTGCGGACGAGCCGGTCGGCGAAGGGCTGCGCGGCCAGGCGCACCATGCGCACCGGCTCCGACGCGCGGCGCAGCTCCACCCGGGCCCCGGGCGGCACGGCGACGGTGCGGCGACCGTCGCAGTCCAGCACGGCGGACGGGCCGTCGGCGGACACCTCGATGGCGACGGTGCTCTCCGGCGCGATCACCATCGGCCGGGCGAACAGGGCGTGTGCGTTGCTGGGGACCACCAGCAGTGCCTGCACCTGCGGCCAGATCAGCGGGCCGCCCGCGGAGAAGGCGTAGGCGGTGGAGCCGGTCGGGGTCGAGCAGAGCACCCCGTCGCAGCCGAAGGAGGACACCGGGCGGCCGTCCACCTCGAGGACGACCTCGAGGATGCGGCCGCGGGTGGTCTTCTCGACGACGGCCTCGTTCAGCGCCCAGGCCCGGCCGAGGACCTGCCCGGCGGCGGTGACGACGGCCTCGAGGGTGGTGCGTTCCTCCACCTCGTAGTCGCCGTCGGCGAGCTTCTGCAGCGCCTCGGGCAGGGTGTCCTCCTCGGCCTCGGCGAGGAAGCCGACGTGGCCGAGGTTGACGCCCAGCAGCGGCACGCCGGCGTGGCGGGCGAGGTCGGCGGCGCGCAGCAGGGTGCCGTCGCCGCCGAGGACCAGGACCGCCTCGGCACCGCGGGCGCACTCGGGGCTCCCGGGGACCGGGACGGGCTCGTAGCCCGCGGGGACGTCGGGGTCCGCGGCGAGCTCGGCCCACTCGTCGGCGAGCACCCGGGTGCGCAGGCCGAGCCGCCCGAGCTCGCTCATCACGTGCAGCGCGGTCTTGCGGTTGGTGGGCCGCCCGGTGTGCAGGACCAGCAGGACGTCCCTCATGCGGGGCCGTCCGCGACCGCGGCCGCCAGCATCGGTGCGAGCTCGGGCTGCGCGGGGGCGACGCCGGCCGGCCCGTCGGCGGGCCGGCGCAGGTGCAGGAAGTACTCGACGTTGCCCGACGGGCCGGGCAGCGGGCTCGCGGTCGCGCCGAGGACCTGCAGCCCGGCCGCCGCGGCGGCGGTCGCGACCCCGTGCAGCGCTTCGGTGCGCAGACCCGGGTCGCGCACGACCCCGCCGGACCCGAGCCGGTCCTTCCCGACCTCGAACTGGGGTTTCACCATGGGCAGCAGGTCGCCTCCGGGCGCGGTGCAGGCGGCGAGTGCCGGCAGCACGGTGCGCAGCGAGATGAACGACAGGTCGGCGACGGTCAGGTCGACCGGTCCGCCGATCTGCGCCGGTTCGAGGGCCCGGACGTTGGTGCGGTCGTGCACGTGGACGCGCTCGTCGGACTGGAGACGCCACACCAGCTGGCCGTACCCGACGTCGACGGCGACGACCTCCGCCGCCCCGCGGGTGAGCAGCACGTCGGTGAAGCCGCCGGTGGAGGCGCCGGCGTCGAGGCAGCGGCGCCCGGCCGGATCGACGCCGGTGAACGCGTCGAGGGCCCCGAGCAGCTTCTTGGCGCCGCGGGAGGCCCAGTCGGGCTCGCCGGCGTCGTCCGGGCGGACGAGGACGGGTGCGTCCCGGTCCACCACGGTGGCGGGCTTCGCCGCCGGCATGCCGTTGACGACGACCCGGCCGGCGGCGATCAGCTCGGCGGCCTGGCCGCGGGAGCGGGCGAGCTTGCGGCGGACGAGCTCGGCGTCGAGCCGGGAACGGGTGGGTCCCATCGTCACTCCCGTTCCGAGCCGGCGCTCAGCGCGCGGCCGAGCGCGGCGTGCACCCGCTCGAACGCGGCCGGGTGCTCGGCGACCGGACGGTCGTCCAGCGCGTCGAGCGCCGCGACGGCCGCGTCGACCTCGGCACGCAGGGCCGCGACCGGGCGGTCCTGCTCGGGCCGCGGGTCGCCCGGACGGGGTCCGGGTGCGGGAACGCTCATGGATGGTCTCCGGGGACGGGGTTCTGACGCCACGGTAGCCGACGGTCCCGACAGCGGCGGGGACGCGGCGTCACCGCCCTGGCGGCTCCGCCAGACCGAGGTCGGCCAGCGCCGCGGCGGCGGCCGCACCGTCGGGGCGGACGTCCTGGACGCCGTGCTCCCAGGCCACCGCGCAGAGCGCACGCAGCGCGTCCACCGCGGGTTCGGGACCGTCCCCGTCGCCGGAGAGCACGAGCGTGCCGCCGTCGACGGCGATGTGCCACCCGGGTCGCGGACCGGGGGCCAGCTCGTCCGGTGCACGGGTGAGCGCGGCGAGGTCGGCCCCGATGTGGGTGGGGCGCAGCTCCGCGGCGGCGGCGAGCAGGTCCGCGGCGCCGCTGACCCCGGTCAGGACCATCAGCGACGGGGCTCCCATGGCGTTGGCGCCCTCGATGTCGGTGTCGAGCCGGTCCCCGATGACGAGCGGGGCCCGCGCGTCACCGGCCCCCTCGCGGAGCAGCCGGGCGGCGGGCTTGCCCGCCACCTGCGGCTGCGCGCCGGTCGCCGTCCGCACGACCTGCACCATCGAGCCGTTGCCCGGCAGTGCACCCCGCTCGGTGGGCAGGGTGGGGTCGACGTTGGAGGCGATCCACAGCGCCCCGGCCCGGACGGCGACGACCGCCTCGGCCAGGATCCGCCATCCGGTGTCGGGCGAGTGCCCCTGGACGACGGCGTCCGCGCCGTCGGCGGCGTCGACGACGGCGAGTCCGCGGGCGCGAACCTCGTCGGCCAGCGCCGAGGTGCCGACGACCAGGACCCGCGCGCCCGGCGGGAGCTGCTCGGCCAGCATCGCGGCCGCGGCCTGCGAGCTGGTGCGGACGTCCTCGACGCGCGCCGGGAACCCGAGCTCGGCGAGGTGCGCGGCGACGTCGGCGGGGCTGCGGGAGGCGTTGTTGGTGACGTAGACCGTGGGCACGCCGCGGTCGGCCGCCCCGAGCACCGCCTCGACGGCCCCCGGGACGACCTCGGGGCCCCGGTACAGGGTGCCGTCGAGATCGGCCAGGAGGACGTCGTGGCGGGACAGCAGGTCGTCGGTCACCGGTCGCCGGCCCCGGGGTCCCGGCGCTGGTCCTGGTCCCGAACCGTGTCCTGGTCGGTGACGGGTGCGGTCGGGTCCGGCGCGGTGTCGTCCCGTCCGGTCCCGACCTCCGGGGCCGCGCTGCCGGCGCCCGCCGGGCTCTCGGGGTCGGACGGGCCGTCCCCGTCCACTGCGCCCGACGTGGTCCCACCGGCCGTCACCTGACCGGCGACGGTGTCGGCCTCGGCGTCCCCGCGGACGTCGTCCGTCCCGTCCTGGCCGGTCCGCTCCTCGCGGGTGCCGTCCCCGACGGTCCCAGCCCCGACGGTCCCGTTCTCGTCGGTCCCGTCCTCGTCGGTTCCGTCGACCACCGGGGCCTCGGTCTCGGCGCTGTCGGAGCTGTCGGCGGACGCGGCATCGGCGCGTGCGGTGCTCGTGGCACCGCCTGCGTCAGTGCCGGTCTCGGTGCGGTGGTCGTCGGCGGCCGGGGGCACGTCCTCCCAGCCGACGGTGAGCTCGTCGTCGGCGCCCTCGAGCTCGTCGCCGGTCAGCTCGGCGATCCGCGCGGCCGCGTCGGTCTCCCGGTGCGCGTCGGCGTCGTGGGCGTGCACGAACCACTGCACGGCCTCGGACTCACGGCCGGCGGCGAGCAGGTTGTCGGCGTAGGCGTAGAACAGCCGGGCGCTCCACGGGTCGCGGCGCGCCGCGTCGAGCTCGGGGACCTGGAGCCCGACGACGGCGGCGTCGGCCTCACCGAGGTCGCGCCGGGCCCCCGCGGCGACGATGAGCAGCTCGATGCGCTCCTCGTGGCCGAGGTCGCGGGCCTCGGGGCTGCGGGCCAGGTCGAGGGCTCGCTCGGGACGTCCGAGGGCGCGCTCGATGTCGGCCATGACGTGCACGTGTCCCGGTCCGCCGCCCATCCGGCGGGCCGCGCGGAACTCGCCGAGGGCCTCGTTCCACTCCCCCGCGTGGTAGGCGACGATGCCGGCGGCCTCGCGGACGACGGCGATCCGCGATGCCCGGCGGCGTGCGTAGCGCACGTGCTCGAGGGCCTGCACGGGGTCCTCGTCGACGAGCAGACCCGCTGCGACGAGGTGCCGCGCCACGACCTCGGCGGTCTCCTTCTGGAGCCCGCGCAGGTCCCGGCGCACACTCGGGTCGAGCTCGGCGGCCGACACCGAGTCCGGCAGGTCCGGCTCGGCGACGAAGGTCCGCTCGGCCGACTCCGGGATCGCCCGGCGCGGACGGTCGTCGCGGCCACGGTCATCACGGCCGCGCTCGTTGCGGCCGCGGTCGTTCCGACCCCGGTCGTCGCGCCTGCGGTCGTCCCGGCCGGCCCGCGGTCCACGGTCGTCCCGGCCGCCACGCGGCCCGCGGTCGTCGCGTTCCCGGCGCGGGCCACGGTCGTCACGGTCACGGTCACGGAGCGGACGACGCTCATCGCGCCCTGCGGGACGCTCCGCACGGTCCGCGCGGGGCCCGTCGGCGACGCCTGTCGTGCCCGCTGCGACCGGGTCGGTCCCGGCACGGTCGACGGCGTCGGCCCCCGCATCGCGGGAGTCGGTCCCGCGGGTGTCAGTCGCCCGGTCACTGTCGGCCCGGTCGCTGTCGGTCCGGGGGCTGTCGGGTGCGACGGTGCCCGTGCCGCCCACGTCGTCGATGCGCTCGTCGCGGCCGGCCGGGGCGCCGTCCGCCGCTGCGGACGAGGTGTCCGGTCCCGGGGTGCCGGTACCCGCTGCGGTGGCGTCGGAGGTGACGGCGTCGGAGGTGGCGCCGGTCGGCGAGGCAGGCTCGCGACCGTCGTGGACCGGTGTACCGGCCGACGACGGGGTCACGACAGAGGTGTCACCGGCCGGGGCCGACGACGGAGCCGGGTCGGTCTGCACGACGTCCTGGGGCTCCAGGGCCGTGGACCCCTCGACCTGGCGGCCCTGCGACGGTCGTTCCTCGCGGGCGCGGTACGGCCGCTCCTCCCGGGGCCCGCGGTCGTCGCGGTCGCGGAAAGTGCTGCGCCGGCCCTCGCCGCGGTCGTCACGACCGCGAGGGGCGCGGTCGTCACGCTCCCGGTAGGGGCCACGGTCGTCACGGCCGCCTGCGGGACGGCCGCCACGCTCATCGCGGTCGCGGAAGGTGCTGCGCCGGTCCCCGCCGCGGTCGTCACGGCCACGGGGGGCACGGTCGTCGCGACCGCCGAAGGAGCGGCCGGCACGATCGTCACGGTCGCGGGACGGACGGGTGGGCCGGTCCTCGCGGTCGCGGAACGAACGGCCGCCTCGGTCGTCGTCGCGCTGCGGACGGGGCCCCCGGTCGTCGCGGTCCCGGAAGGAGCGCGTACCGCGGTCGTCCCGCCCGCCGAAGGAGCGGCCACCACGGTCGTCACGGTCCCCGGCCGGGCGACCACCTCGGTCGTCGCGGTACGGGCGGCCGCCACGGTCGTCGCGGTCGCGGGCGGGCCGTCGGTCGTCACGTCCCTGGTAGGAGCGGCCACCACGATCGTCGCGGTCACCCGTGGGTCGTCCCCCGCGGTCGCCGCGGAACGAGCGGCTGCCACGGTCGTCGCCGCCCGAGAACGAGCGGCCACCACGGTCGTCGCGGCCGGAGCCCGGACGACCGGCGCGGTCGTCGCGTCCACCCCGGAACGAGTCACGGCGGTCGCCGCCACCGGACCGACGATCGTCGTCGCGGGCGGGACGACGGTCGTCGTCGCGCCGCGGCCGGTCCCGGTTGTCGCCGCGGAAGCCGCCGTCACGCCGGCCGGTGTCACGTCCGCCCCGATCGGTGTCGCGTCCGCCCCGGTCGGACCAGGAGCGTCCCTCGGTACGACGGTCGCCCGGACGCCCTCGGTCGTCCCGCACACGGTCGCCGCTGCTGCGGCCGGCCCGGTCGTCGCGACGCGGGCGGTCGTCGCCGTCACGGCGCCGTCCCCGCTGGTCATCGCCGCGCGACCATCCCGACCCGCTGCGCGAGCCGCGCCCCTCGCCTGCCCGGCCGTTGCCGGGACGTTCCCCGTCCGTCACGTGGTCAGGGTACAAACGAACACCGTCACTTCCGCGGTCAGCGACCGCACTGGGCGAACCGCTCCGCGCAGCGAGGCGGACACGGTTGCAGACATACGAAAAAAGGGGAGCCCACAGCGGTTTCTACACCGTTGCGGACTCCCCTTTCAGAGGTTGAATGTCGGCGGCGACCTACTCTCCCACACCCTGGCGAGTGCAGTACCATCGGCGCTGGAAGGCTTAGCTACCGGGTTCGGAATGGGACCGGGCGTTCCCCTACCGCAATGACCACCGACAACACTATTCAACAAACCCCCACACAAACATGGGGGGACCTACGAACACACAACCCGCACAGGGTTGTGGGCTCAGGGTCACACAGTGGATGCGAACAACTCGTTGTGGCAAGCCCTCGGCCTATTAGTACCGGTCAACTCCACCCCTCACAGGGCTTCCATCTCCGGCCTATCAACCCAGTCATCTCCTGGGAGCCTTACCCACTCAAAGGTGGTGGGAGACCTCATCTTGGAACAGGCTTCCCGCTTAGATGCCTTCAGCGGTTATCCCTCCCGAACATAGCCAACCAGCCGTGCCCCTGGCGGGACAACTGGCACACCAGAGGTTCGTCCGTCCCGGTCCTCTCGTACTAGGGACAGCCTTCCTCAAGTCTCCAACGCGCGCGGCGGATAGGGACCGAACTGTCTCACGACGTTCTAAACCCAGCTCGCGTACCGCTTTAATGGGCGAACAGCCCAACCCTTGGGACCTACTCCAGCCCCAGGATGCGACGAGCCGACATCGAGGTGCCAAACCATGCCGTCGATATGGACTCTTGGGCAAGATCAGCCTGTTATCCCCGGGGTACCTTTTATCCGTTGAGCGACACCCCTTCCACAAGGTGGTGCCGGATCACTAGTCCCGACTTTCGTCCCTGCTCGACCCGTCAGTCTCACAGTCAAGCTCCCTTGTGCACTTACACTCAACACCTGATTGCCAACCAGGCTGAGGGAACCTTTGGGCGCCTCCGTTACTCTTTGGGAGGCAACCGCCCCAGTTAAACTACGCACCAGGCACTGTCCCTGAACCAGATCATGGCCCGAGGTTAAGACACCCAATTCGACCAGAGTGGTATTTCAACAACGACTCCACCACCACTGGCGTGATAGCTTCACAGTCTCCCACCTATCCTACACAAGCCGAACCGAGCACCAATACCAAGCTATAGTAAAGGTCCCGGGGTCTTTCCGTCCTGCCGCGCGTAACGAGCATCTTTACTCGTAGTGCAATTTCGCCGAGTCTGTGGTCGAGACAGCGCCCAAGTCGTTACGCCATTCGTGCAGGTCGGAACTTACCCGACAAGGAATTTCGCTACCTTAGGATGGTTATAGTTACCACCGCCGTTTACTGGCGCTTAAATTCTCCGCTTCGCCCCACAAGGGGACTAACAGGTCCTCTTAACGTTCCAGCACCGGGCAGGCGTCAGTCCGTATACATCGTCTTGCGACTTCGCACGGACCTGTGTTTTTAGTAAACAGTCGCTTGGGCCTGGTCTCTGCGACCGGCCATCCCTAGCCCGCACGGGGCATCAAGACAACCGGCCCTCCTTCTCCCGAAGTTACGGAGGTATTTTGCCGAATTCCTTAACCACAGTTCGCTCGATCGCCTCGGTATTCTCTACCTGACCACCTGTGTCGGTTTGGGGTACGGGCCGCAACAGCACTCGCTAGAGGCTTTTCTCGACAGCATGGGATCACCCTCTTCGCCTCAATCGGCTACGCATCACCTCTCACCCTTCACGACCCCCCGGATTTACCTAGGAGATCAGGCTACAGGCTTACACCACGACAACCACCGCGTGGCGGAGCTACCCTCCTGCGTCACCCCATCACTTGCCTACTACCAGATCGGATCCCACGCTCCCCCACAAACAACACTCCCGAAGGAGCGAAGGTGGGTTCGGATGGTTAGCATCACCAGCCTCGGCATGGACGCACTATCACGAGCACGGGAATATCAACCCGTTGTCCATCGACTACGCCTGACGGCCTCGCCTTAGGTCCCGGCTCACCCTGGGCGGAACAACCTGGCCCAGGAACCCTTGGTCATCCGGCGGCAGAGATTCTCACTCTGCATTCGCTACTCATGCCTGCATTCTCACTCCCACACCCTCCACCCGTAAATCACTCCCGGGCTTCACCAGACGCAGGACGCTCCCCTACCCAACAACACCACAAAGATGTCATTGCCACGGCTTCGGCGGTGCGCTTGAGCCCCGCTACATTGTCGGCGCAGGACCACTTGACCAGTGAGCTATTACGCACTCTTTCAAGGGTGGCTGCTTCTAAGCCAACCTCCTGGTTGTCCGGGCGATCCCACATCCTTTCCCACTTAGCGCACGCTTAGGGGCCTTAGCCGGTGATCTGGGCTGTTTCCCTCTCGACCACGAAGCTTATCCCCCGCAGTCTCACTGCCGCGCTCTCACTCACCGGCATTCGGAGTTTGGCTGACTTCGGTAAGCTTGTCGGCCCCCTAGGCCATCCAGTGCTCTACCTCCGGCGAGAAACACACGACGCTGCACCTAAATGCATTTCGGGGAGAACCAGCTATCACGAAGTTTGATTGGCCTTTCACCCCTACCCACAGCTCATCCCCCAGGTTTTCAACCCTGGTGGGTTCGGGCCTCCACGACGTCTTACCGACGCTTCACCCTGGCCATGGGTAGATCACTCCGCTTCGGGTCTACACCCCGCGACTCAACCGCCCTATTCGGACTCGCTTTCGCTACGGCTACCCCACACAGGTTAACCTCGCCACGAAGCATAACTCGCAGGCTCATTCTTCAAAAGGCACGCCATCACCCCGCAAGGCTCTGACGGCTTGTAAGCACACGGTTTCAGGTACTATTTCACTCCCCTCCCGGGGTACTTTTCACCTTTCCCTCACGGTACTTGTCCGCTATCGGTCACCAGGTAGTATTTAGGCTTGACGGGTGGTCCCGCCAGATTCACAGCGAATTTCACGGGCTCGCTGCTACTCGAGAACAATGCCCACAACAGAACCAAACATTTTCGCGTACGGGGCTATCACCCACTACGGCCGACCATCCCAGAATCGTTCCGCTAACACCGGTTCATGCTGTCCCACCCTCGGCAGAAGATGAACGACACGCCTCACAACCCCGCACCCGCAACGCCTGCCGGCTTGACACGGACACGGTTTAGCCTCATCCGCTTTCGCTCGCCACTACTCACGGAATCACTATTGTTTTCTCTTCCTGTGGGTACTGAGATGTTTCACTTCCCCACGTTCCCTCCACGCACCCTATGAATTCAGGTACGGGTAACGCCCCATGACGGGCGCTGGGTTTCCCCATTCGGACACCCTCGGATCACAGCTCGGTTGACAGCTCCCCGAGGCCTATCGCGGCCTCCCACGTCCTTCATCGGCTCCTGATGCCCAGGCATCCACCATGTGCTCTTAACAACTTGACCACAACAAGATGCTCGCATCCACTATGCAACACTCAACCCACAACCACACCCAACCAAGAACAACCACCACCCACCACAAGCAGGCGTTAGGAAGCCCCCGACCAGAGCGGCCAAAGAAAACAACCCGTTCACCAGGTGTCTCCTCAGGACCCAACAGTGTGCCAAGCCAAACCGGTCCAACGAACTGCGTTCCACCCAACGCACCCAACCCACAGACGGAGCTGATGATGCGATTCAATGAAGGAACCACAGAAACCCACAGAGCAAAACCCTGCAGAGCCATGTGATGCCCCATCACATGATGGGACTCCTTAGAAAGGAGGTGATCCAGCCGCACCTTCCGGTACGGCTACCTTGTTACGACTTCGTCCCAATCGCCAGTCCCACCTTCGACAGCTCCCTCCACAAGGGTTGGGCCGCCAGCTTCGGGTGTTACCAACTTTCGTGACGTGACGGGCGGTGTGTACAAGGCCCGGGAACGTATTCACCGCAGCGTTGCTGATCTGCGATTACTAGCGACTCCAACTTCACGGGGTCGAGTTGCAGACCCCGATCCGAACTGAGACTCACTTTAAGGGATTCGCTCCACCTCACGGTCTCGCAGCCCTCTGTATGAGCCATTGTAGCATGTGTGAAGCCCTGGACATAAGGGGCATGATGACTTGACGTCATCCCCACCTTCCTCCGAGTTGACCCCGGCAGTCTCCCATGAGTCCCCACCATAACGTGCTGGCAACATGGAACAAGGGTTGCGCTCGTTGCGGGACTTAACCCAACATCTCACGACACGAGCTGACGACAGCCATGCACCACCTGCACACCAACCACAAGGGAAGCCCTATCTCTAGGGATGTCTGGTGCATGTCAAACCCAGGTAAGGTTCTTCGCGTTGCATCGAATTAATCCACATGCTCCGCCGCTTGTGCGGGCCCCCGTCAATTCCTTTGAGTTTTAGCCTTGCGGCCGTACTCCCCAGGCGGGGCGCTTAATGCGTTAGCTGCGGCACAGAAACCGTGGAATGGTCCCCACACCTAGCGCCCAACGTTTACGGCGTGGACTACCAGGGTATCTAATCCTGTTCGCTCCCCACGCTTTCGCTCCTCAGCGTCAGTATCGGCCCAGAGACCCGCCTTCGCCACCGGTGTTCCTCCTGATATCTGCGCATTTCACCGCTACACCAGGAATTCCAGTCTCCCCTGCCGAACTCAAGTGATGCCCGTATCGACCGCACGCTCAGAGTTAAGCCCCAAGTTTTCACGGCCGACGCGACACACCGCCTACGAGCTCTTTACGCCCAATAATTCCGGACAACGCTCGCACCCTACGTGTTACCGCGGCTGCTGGCACGTAGTTGGCCGGTGCTTCTTCTCCAGGTACCGTCAATCACTCTTCGTCCCTGGCGAAAGAGGTTTACAACCCGAAGGCCGTCATCCCCCACGCGGCGTCGCTGCGTCAGGCTTCCGCCCATTGCGCAATATTCCCCACTGCTGCCTCCCGTAGGAGTCTGGGCCGTGTCTCAGTCCCAGTGTGGCCGGTCGCCCTCTCAGGCCGGCTACCCGTCACCGCCTTGGTAGGCCATCACCCCACCAACAAGCTGATAGGCCGCGGGCCCATCCCCCACCGAAAAAAACTTTCCACCACCAACCATGCAGCCAGTGGTCCTATCCGGTATTAGACCCAGTTTCCCAGGCTTATCCCAGAGTGGAGGGCAGGTCACCCACGTGTTACTCACCCGTTCGCCGCTCGTGTACCCCCGAAAGGGCCTTACCGCTCGACTTGCATGTGTTAAGCACGCCGCCAGCGTTCGTCCTGAGCCAGGATCAAACTCTCCAACAAAACCCTGACAAACAAACACTGGCCACAACACCCGACGGGATCGAATGCTGCAACCAAACAAACAATCTGGCACAAAACGCCAAACCGATTCAATATAGCTCGACACACTGTTGAGTTCTCAAAAGACACCCGCGCTCGGGGACCGGGCCTGATGGCCGTCGCCCCGGGGCGTCAGAGTCGGCCCCGCGAGGAGGCAACTCTCTTATACTACGTGTACCGGAGAGCGGCGTTAAGCCTCACTCCGGGCGGCCGGATCTACACCGAAGTGGAGTTCCTGGGCCGTCGCCTCCGGTCCGGATCCGCGTCCCTGGCCTGTCGGCCGGTCTCGCTCTCGTCCGTCCCGTCCTGGCGACATCGAGAAAGTTACAGGATGCTCCGGAGCCGTTGAACAGGGGGGTCCCCTTCCGGTGTTCTTGCAGGTCAACGGCCGATCAGGCCGCTCGGACCCGCACACCGGCCAGGTTGCGCTTCCCCCGGCGCACCACCAGCCAGCCGCCGTCGAGGACGTCACCGGCACCCGGCACCCACTCCTCGTCGACGATCTTGACGTTGTTGACGTACGCGCCGCCCTCCTTCACCGCACGACGCGCGGCGCCCTTGCTGTCGGTCAGGCCGGTGGCGACGAGCAGGTCGACGATCGTGTCGGCCGGGCCGGCGTCGGCCGTCGGCACCTCGGCGAGCGCGGCGCCGAGGGTGGCCGCGTCCAGGTCGGTGAGCTCCGCCCGGCCGAACAGGGCCTGGCTCGCGGTCGTCACCTGCCTCGTCTGCTCCTCGCCGTGCACCAACGTCGTCAGCTCGGCGGCGAGACGCCGTTGCGCGCCGCGCAGGTGCGGCTTCTCGGCCAGCTCGGTCTCCAGCGCCTCGATCTCGGCGCGGTCGAGGAAGGTGAAGAGCTTCAGGTAGGTGATCGCGTCGGCGTCGGCGACGTTCACGAAGTACTGGTACCAGGCGTACGGCGAGGTGCGGTCCGGGTCGAGCCAGACGTTGCCGCCCCCGGTGGACTTGCCGAACTTGCGGCCCTCGGAGTCGGTGACCAGCCGCAGGGTCAGCGCGTGGACGTGGTCACCGGTCACCCGACGGATGAGGTCGACACCGCCGACGATGTTGCCCCACTGGTCGGACCCGCCGATCTGCAGCCGCACCCCGAGCTCGCGGTAGAGGTGCAGGTAGTCCTGGGCCTGCAGCAGCAGGTAGCTGAACTCGGTGTAGGACATCCCGTCGCCGGCGAGGCGACGCTTCACCGTGTCCCGCGAGATCATCGTGCTGACCGGGAAGTGCTTGCCGAGGTCGCGCAGGAACTCCAGGACCGTCTGCTGCCCGGTCCAGTCCAGGTTGTTGACGGCGGTGGCGCCGGTCGGTCCGCCGTCGAAGGAGACGAAGCGCTCCAGCTGTCCGCGGATCAGGTTCGTCCAGTCGGCCACGGTCGCGGCGTCGTTGAGCGTCCGCTCCCCCACGTCACGCGGATCGCCGATCATGCCGGTCGCGCCGCCCGCGAGGATCACCGGCCGGTGGCCGGCCTCCTGGAACCGGCGCAGCGTCAGCATCGGGATCAGGTGCCCGGCGTGCAGGCTGGACGCGGTCGGGTCGAACCCGGCATAGATCGACACCGGGTCGCCGGCGGCGAGCTCCTTCGCGAGCGCGTCGCGGTCGGTGCTCTGCGCGATCAGGCCGCGCCACTCCAGGTCGTCGAGGATGTCGGTACCCACGGTGCCCATCTTGGTCGGGCCGCCGCGGCGCGTGCACGCGGGTTCCTCAGGCGCTGCGACGACGGCGCGTCCCGGCCCGGTACGGGCTGACCGCGGGCGAGCCGTCGACCCAGTACCGCCACGGCAGCTCGACCGCCGCGGCGACGCCCACCCGGGGTCCGGACCGGACGATCTCCGGACCGAGCGGGGGCCCCATTCGCAGCCGTACCCGGGAGGCCGGGTCGGTGACGTCGGTCCCGTCGTCCTCGCGACGCAGCCCGAGGAGCGCGGCCAGCCGTGCGGGTCCGCGGGCCAGGTCGGCGTCGCGGCGGGCGGTGGGCCGGCGCTGGCGGGCCACCCCCGGGTCGGTGAGCAGCTCGCCGGCGCGCAGCAGGACAGCGCCCGGCTCGCCGTCGGGCAGGCACGACACGTTCGCGCAGAAGTGCATGCCGTAGACGAAGTAGACGTACAGGTGGCCGGGCGGGCCGAACATCACCGCGTTGCGCGGGGTCCGGCCGCGGTAGCAGTGCGACGCGGGGTCATCGCGGCCCCGGTAGGCCTCCACCTCGACCAGCCGCACCGCGACCGTGCCGTCGGGGGTGTCGGCATCGAGGACGCAGCCGAGCAGGCGTCGCGCGGCGGGCAGGACGTCGACGGCCAGCACCGAACGGTCCAGCAGACCGGCGGGGCCCGGCCGGTCGTCCCGGCCGGGCCCCGCCGTGTGGTCGTCGTCCGCCATCAGCGGCGCGCGAGCGCCAGCTGCACGCAGGTCACGACACCGGCCATGGCCTTCTCGACCTCGTCGAGCGGGGGCAGGGTCGGGGCGAGACGGATGGTCGCGTCCTGCGGGTCCTTGCCGTAGGGGTGCGTCGCACCGGCCGGGGTCAGGACGATGCCCGCCTCCTTGGCCAGGCGCACGACCTCCGAGGCGAGGCCGTCCGGGACGGTCAGGCTCACGAAGTAGCCGCCCTTCGGCTTCGTCCAGGTCACGCCGTCGACGTCGGCGAACGCCTCGGTCAGCAGACGATCGACCGCGGCGAACTTCGGGGCGATCAGCTCGCGGTGCGCGGCCATGTGCGCACGCAGCCCGGCGGCGTCCTTGAGGAACAGCGCATGACGGAGGTGGTTGACCTTGTCCGGGCCGATCGTCTTCTTCGACGCCAGCTTCAGCCACCAGTCGACGTTCGCCTGCGAGGCACCGAAGAACGCGACGCCCGCACCGGCGAGGGTGATCTTCGAGGTGGACCCGAAGACGAACGGCCGGTCCGGGTTGCCCGCCTCGGCCGCGAGCGCGAGGACGTCGGCGATCTCGATCTCCTCGGTGGTCAGGTGGTGCACCGCGTAGGCGTTGTCCCACATGATCCGGAAGTCCGGGGCGGCGGTCGGCATGGTGGCCAACCGGCGCACGACCTCGTCGGAGTAGACGACGCCGTCGGGGTTCGAGTACTTCGGCACGCACCAGATGCCCTTGATCGACGGGTCCTCGGCGACGAGCCGCTCGACCTCGTCCATGTCGGGGCCGTCGGCGGTCATGCCGACGGTGACCACGTCGATCCCCAGGCGCTCGCACACGCCGTAGTGCCGGTCGTAACCGGGGACCGGGGCGATGAACGCCACGCGGCCGGCGTCGACCCAGCGGGTCGGGGCGCCGGGCAGCGCGGTCAGCAGCGCGTGCACGAGGGTGTCGTGCATGAGCTCGAGGCTGGAGTTGTTGGCCGCCACCAGCTGCCCGACCGGGACCTGGAGCGACGGCGCGAAGATCTCGCGCAGCTCGGGCAGACCCTGGCCGCCGCCGTAGTTGCGGATGTCGGTGCCGTCGGCCGCGCGGAACTGTCCCGCGCCCGGCAGGCCGAGCAGCTCGTGGGACAGGTCCAGCTGCTGCGCGGACGGCTTGCCCCGCGTCAGGTCGAGCTTCAGGCCGGCGGCCTTGAGCTCCTCGTAGGCTGCGGCAGGGTCGGTCATGCGGTTCCTCCGGTGAACTCTCGCGCTGCTCCGACCGCGGTACGCAGGTCGGTGAGCTGCTCGGCGACCCGGTCGCCGGCCGTCCCACCGCGGGCGTTCCGCGACGCGATGGAGCCTTCCACGGTCAGTACCTCGCGCACACTCGGGTCCAGTGCCGGGTGCACGGCGGCCAGCTCGGCGTCGGTCAGGTCCTCCAGTCCGACGCCGCGGGCCTCGGCGGCGCGGACGCAGCCGCCCGCGGCCTCGTGGGCCACCCGGAACGGCACGCCCTGCCGGACGAGCCACTCGGCGACGTCGGTGGCCAGGGTGAACCCGGCCGGGGCCAGCTCGGCGAGCCGCTCGGTGTGGAAGGTCAGGGTGGCCACCATCCCGGCGACCGCGGGGAGCAGGAGCTCCAGCTGCGCGACCGAGTCGAACAGCGGCTCCTTGTCCTCCTGCAGATCCCGGTTGTAGGCCAGCGGGAGCCCCTTGAGGGTGGTCATGAGCCCGGCGAGGTTGCCGACCAGCCGGCCGGACTTCCCACGTGCCAGCTCGGCCACGTCGGGGTTCTTCTTCTGCGGCATGATCGAGCTGCCGGTGGAGAACGCGTCGTCGAGGGTGACGTAGCCGAACTCGGCCGTCGCCCAGAGGATGACCTCCTCCGACAGCCGCGACAGGTCGACGCCGATCATCGCGAGGACGAACGCGGCCTCGGCCGCGAAGTCGCGCGCGGCGGTCCCGTCGATCGAGTTGGCCGAGGACCCGGTGAAGCCGAGCTCGGCGGCGACGGCCTCCGGGTCGAGCCCGAGCGAGGAACCGGCGAGCGCGCCGGAGCCGTACGGCGACCAGGCGCTGCGCCGGTCCCAGTCGGCCAGCCGGTCGACGTCGCGCAGCAGGGCCTGGGCGTGCGCGGCGAGCTGGTGGCCGAGCAGCACCGGCTGCGCGTGCTGCAGGTGCGTGCGGCCGGGCATCGGGGCGTCGGGGTGCGCCTGCGCCTGGTCGACGAGTGCGTCGACGACGTCGAGCACACCGGAACCGACCCGCCGCACGGCGTCGCGCAGCCACATCCGGAACTGGGTGGCGACCTGGTCGTTGCGCGAGCGACCGGCCCGCAGCTTCCCGCCCAGGTCGGCACCCGCCCGCTCGATCAGGCCGCGCTCGAGTGCGGTGTGCACGTCCTCGTCGCCCGGGTCGGGGCCGAACGCCCCGGAGGCGACATCGGCGGCGAGCTCGTCGAGTGCCTTGTGCATCCCCGACAGCTCCTCGTCGGTCAGCAGACCGGCGCGGTGCAGGACCCGGGCGTGCGCCTTCGAGCCGCGGATGTCGTAGGGGGCCAGTGCCCAGTCGAAGTGGGTGGACTTCGACAGCGCCGCGAGCGCATCGGCCGGACCGGACGCGAACCGGCCACCCCACAGCGCTCCGCCACCGGCGACCGCGCCCCGTCGGGGGTCCGCGTCGGTCATGTCGGGTCTCCTTCTCGTTCGTCGTGCGCCCCGGTGGCCGCGTGGGCCCTCCGGGACAGGTCCTGCAGCCGCTCGGCCAGCTCCGCCCCGGTGAGGGGCTCACGGGCGACGACGATGACCGTGTCGTCCCCGGCGATGGTGCCGACGACGTCGTGCAGTGCGGCCCGGTCGAGCGCGCTCGCGAGGTAGTGCGCCGCGCCCGGCGGGGTACGCAGGACGGCCAGGTTCCCACTCGCGTCGGCGGACACGAGCAGCTCCCCCAGCAACCGGGCCACCCGGCCGGTGCCGCCCTCGACGCCGCGCACGGGGCTGCCGTCCTCGGGGATGCGGTAGACCGGCTGCCCGCCGTCGGCGCCGCGCAGCTTCACCGCACCGAGCTCGTCGAGGTCCCGCGACAGCGTGGCCTGGGTCGTCTCGATGCCGTGCCGCTCGTGGAGCAGTCCGATGATCTCGACCTGGCTGCTCAGCTGGTGGTTCCAGATCACGTCGATGACGGCGGCCTGCCGTCGGGCCCGGTTGACCGGGTTCCTCCGGTCGCGGTCGGTCTCACCCATGCCGCAGGAGCCAGGCGAGCAGCGCCTTCTGCGCGTGCAGCCGGTTCTCGGCCTCGTCCCAGACGGCGCTGGCCGGGCCGTCGAGGACCTCGTCGGTGATCTCGTCGCCGCGGTGGGCCGGCAGGCAGTGCAGCACGATCGCGTCCGGCGCGGCGTGCTCCAGCAGGGCGGCGTTGACCTGGTACGGCCGGAACGGCGCGACCCGGTCCAGGCCGTCGTCCTCCTGGCCCATCGAGGTCCAGGTGTCGGTGACGACGACCTGGGCCCCCGCCACGGCGGCCACCGGGTCCGCGACGAGTGCGACCGAACCGCCGGTCTGCTCGGCCCGGGCCTTCGCGTCGCGGAGCACGTCGTCGTCGGGGGTGAACCCGGCGGGCGCGGCGATCCGCACGTGCAGCCCGGCGGTGGCCCCGCCGAGCAGCAGCGAGTGGGCGATGTTGTTCGCGCCGTCGCCGAGGTAGGTCAGGGTGAGCCCGGCGAGGCGGCCGAAGCGCTCCCGCACGGTCTGCAGGTCCGCCAGGATCTGGCACGGGTGGAACGTGTCGGTCAGCGCGTTGACCACCGGCACGGTCGCCGCGGCGGCCATCTCCTCGATCCGTTCCTGGCCGCTGGTGCGCCACACGATCGCGTCGAGGTAGCGCGACAGCACCCGGGCGGTGTCGGAGATCGTCTCGCCGCGCCCGAGCTGGCTGGTCGTGCCGTCGAGGATGATCGCGGTGCCACCGAGCTGGGTGATCCCGGCCTCGAACGACACCCGGGTGCGGGTGGAGGACTTGTCGAACACGACCCCCACCGCACGCGGGCCGGCCAGCGGGCTCTCGGCGAAGGGGTCGACCTTGAGCCGGTCGGCGAGATCGAGGACATCGGCCTGCTCGGCCGGGGTCAGGTCGTCGTCCCGCAGCAGGTGGCGGACCATCAGCTCCCCTGCCCCTCGTGCTGGGCCGCGGCGGCGTCGAGGAACGCCGGGAAGGCCGTCAGGAACTCCTCGGCCTCGTCGTCGGTCAGGGTCAGGGCCGGGGCCAGCCGCAGCCGGTCCGGGGTGGCGTTGTTGATCAGGAACCCGGCGTCGCGGGCGGCCGCGGCGGCCTGCGCGGCGACCGGCGCGGTGAGGCCGATGCCGATGTGCAGGCCGGCGCCGGACACGTCGCCCACGAGGGGGTGGCCGAGACCGTCGATCCGGCTGCGGATCTCCTTGCCGAGCCGGTCGACGTGGCCGAGCAGACCCTCGGCCGCGACCGTGTCGAGCACGGCGAGCGCCGCGGCGCAGGTCACCGGGTTGCCGCCGAAGGTGGTGCCGTGCTGCCCGGGCTCGAGCAGGGCTGCGGCGGCGCCGAGCCCGATGCAGGCACCGATCGGGAGGCCGCCACCGAGGCCCTTGGCCAGGGTGACCACGTCCGGGAGGACGCCGTGCGCCTGGTGGGCGAACCAGTACCCGGTGCGGCCGATGCCGGTCTGCACCTCGTCGAGGACGAGCAGCGCGCCGCGCTCGGCGGTGATCCGCCGGGCCTGCGCCAGGTACCCCTCGGGAGGCACGATCACGCCGGCCTCGCCGAGGATCGGCTCCAGGACCACCGCGGCGGTCCGCTCGGTCACCGCGGCGTCGATTGCGGCGACGTCACCGAACGGGATGTGCCTCACCCCGGCGGGCATCGGCTCGAACGGGGCCCGCTTGGCGGGCTGCCCGGTCAGCGCGAGCGCGCCCATCGTGCGGCCGTGGAACGCGCCCTCACAGGCGATGATCTCCGGCCTGCCCGTCCGGCGGGCGATCTTGAAGGCGGCCTCGTTGGCCTCGGTGCCGGAGTTGCAGAGCAGGGTGCGGGCGTCGTCGCGGCCGAGCAGTGCCTGCAGCCGCTCGGCGAGCTGCAGCGCGGGCTCGGTGATGAAGAAGTTCGAGGTGTGGCCGAGGGTGCGGACCTGCTCGGACACCGCCTCGACGACGGCCGGGTGCGCATGCCCGAGCGCGTTGACCGCGAGCCCCGCATACAGGTCCAGGTAGGCGCGACCCTCGGCGTCCCACACCCGGGCGCCCTCGCCGCGGACCAGGGTCAGCGGCGGGATCCCGTAGTTGTTCATCAGGGCGGCCTGCCACCGCTGCGCGTGCGTGTTCATGTCGTTCCCCCAGCCGTGGCACCGGGGGCGTCCGGCAGCACCATCGTGCCGACGCCCTCGTGCGTGAACACCTCGAGCAGGACCGAGTGCGGCACCCGCCCGTCGATCACATGGGCCTGTCCGACGCCCGAGCGCACGGCGCGCAGGCAGGCCTCCATCTTCGGGGCCATGCCGCTCTCCAGGCGGGGCAGCATCGGCTCCAGCTGGTCCGCCGTCAACGAGGTGATGATCGACTCCGGGTCGGGGTAGTTCGCGTAGAGACCCTCGACGTCGGTGAGCACCACGAGCTTCGCGGCGTCCAGCGCACCGGCCAGCGCCGCGGCGGCGCTGTCGGCGTTGATGTTGTGGACCTGGCCGTCGGCGTCCGGCGCGACCCCCGCGACGACCGGGATGCGGCCCGCGGCGATGATGTCCAGCACCGCGTCCGGGTTGACCTTCGTGACGTCGCCGACCAGGCCGATGTCGACGGGCTCGCCGCCGACGAGCGCGGTGCGCTTCTCGGCGGTGAACAGTCCTGCGTCCTCCCCGGACAACCCGACGGCGAACGGGCCGTGGACGTTGATCAGCCCGACGAGCTCGCGCCCGACCTGGCCGAACAGCACCATCCGGACGATCTCCATCGTCTCCGGGGTGGTGACGCGCAGGCCTCCGCGGAACTCGCCGGGCATGCCGAGCCGCTTCAGCATGGCCGAGATCTGTGGCCCGCCGCCGTGCACGACGACCGGGTGGATGCCGGCGAGCCGCAGGAACACCATGTCCCGGGCGAAGGCCTGCTTCAGCTCCTCGTCGATCATGGCGTTCCCGCCGTACTTGACGACGACGATCCGGCCGTGGAACCGCTGCAGCCAGGGCAGCGCCTCGGCGAGCACGCCCGCCTTCTCCCCCGCCCGCTTCAGTCGGGCCGGGGTCTCCGGGGACCGCGCGATCTGCGGCTGGGGCAGCGCGTCCGGGGCGACCGGCTCAGGAGGAGTAGGCACTGTTCTCCTCCACGTAGGCGTGTGACAGGTCGGTGGTCCTGATCTCCGCGGTGTGTCCCTCGGCCCCGCCGGACAGACCCAGCCCGACCTCGATCAGGACGTCCTTCCCGGACAGGTCGCAGTCGGCCCGGTCCCCGGCCACGGCCGCGCCCTTGCACAGCAGCACGCCGTTGATCGTGACGTCGAGGTGCTCGGGGTCGAGCTCGGCGTCGGCGTACCCGGCGGCGGCCGCGACCCGGCCCCAGTTGGGGTCGGATCCGAACATCGCGGTCTTCACCAGGGAGTCGCGGGCGATCGTGCGGGCGACGGTCACCGCGTCGTCCTCGGAGGCGGCGCCGGTGACCCGCACGGTGATGCGCTTGGTGACGCCCTCGGCGTCGGCCTGCATCTGCTCGGCGAGGTCACGGCACACGCGGGTGAGCGCGGCGGTGAACACCGCCGGGTCGGCCTCGACGCCGGACGCGCCGGAGGCCAGCACCAGCACGGTGTCGTTGGTGGACATCGAGCCGTCGACGTCGAGCCGGTCGAAGCTGTAGCGGACGGCCTCGCGCAGCGCGGCGTCGAGCGTCGCCCGGTCGAGCACCGCGTCGGTGGTGAGCACGCTGAGCATTGTCGCCATCGACGGGGCGATCATCCCGGCGCCCTTGGTCGTGCCCCCGACGGTCCAGCCGGCCGGATCGGTGACGACGGACTCCTTCGGGACGGTGTCGGTCGTCATGATCGCGCCGGCGACGGCGGACCCGGCCTCGGGCCCCGACGCCAGCTCCCCGGCGGCCGTCCGGACCCCGGCGAGCAGGGTCTCCCGCGGGAGCTGCTCGCCGATGAGGCCGGTGGAGCACACGGCGACGTCGATCGCACCGCAGCCGAGTACCTCGGCGGCCTGCTCCGCGGTGGCGTGCGCCGTCTGGAAGCCCTCGGCCCCGGTGCAGGCGTTCGCCCCGCCGGAGTTGAGGACCACCGCGCGCAGCGAGCCGGTGGTCAGCACCTGCTGCGACCACAGGACGGGAGCGGCCTTGACCTTGTTGCGGGTGAAGACCCCGGCGGCCTCGGTGCGCGGGCCGTCGTTCACCACGAGCGCCAGGTCGGCCCGCCCGGACTTCTTGATCCCGGCGGCGATCCCGGCGGCCCGGAAGCCCTTCGCTGCGGTCACGCTCACGGCGCCACTCCCGTCGTCGGCAGGCCGGTGGTCTCGGGCAGACCGAGGGCCAGGTTCATGCACTGGACGGCGCCGCCCGCGGTGCCCTTGGTCAGGTTGTCGATCGCCGAGACGACGACGAGGCGGCCCGCGTCGGCGTCGACGGTGACCTGCAGCGCGACGTTGTTGGAGCCCAGGGTCTGCGCCGTGGTGGGCCACTGGCCCTCCGGCAGCAGGTGCACGAACGGCTCGTCGGCGTAGGCCTTCTCGTAGACCGACCGGACCGCGGCCGCATCGGTCGCCGGGTCGGCCAGCAGGGCCGAGCAGGAGGCGAGGATGCCGCGCGGCAGCGGCGCGAGCACCGGGGTGAAGCTGACCGAGACGGGCGAGCCGAGCGCGGCGGACAGGTTCTGCGCGATCTCGGGGGTGTGCCGGTGCACACCGCCGACGCCGTACGCCGACAGCGACCCCATGACCTCCGCGCCCAGCAGGTGCGGCTTGAGCGACTTGCCCGCACCGGAGGTGCCGGTGACCGCGGTGATCACGACCTCGGGGGCGACCAGGCCGGCGACCAGCGCGGGGACCAGCGCGAGGCTGGTCCCGGTCGGGTAGCAGCCGGGCACCGCGACGCGCCTGGTGCCGGTCAGCGACGCCCGGGCGCCGGGCAGCTCGGGCAGCCCGTAGGGCCAGTGCCCGGCGTGCTCGCCGCCGTACCACCGGTCCCAGGCGGCCGGGTCGGTCAGGCGGTGGTCCGCCCCGCAGTCCACGACGAGGGTGTCCGGCCCCAGCTGCGCCGCCAGCTCGGCGGACTTGCCGTGCGGCAGGGCCAGGAACACCGCGTCGTGTCCGGCGAGGTTCTCCGCCGTGCTCTCGCCCAGGACGCGGTCCGCGAGCGGGGCCAGGTGCGGCTGGTGCTCGCCCAGACGCGTGCCCGCGTTCCCGCCGGCCGTGAGGGCGCCGATCTCCACCTCGGGATGTGCGAGCAGCAGCCGGAGGAGCTCTCCCCCGGCGTAGCCACTGGCTCCCGCCACTGCGATGCGTACCACGTGGATGAGTATGCACGGCCACGCAAAGCCATGCAATCGGGATTCGCGATCGCGACCGGGCGGGGCGGAACCGGGCCCGGCGGGCACGTCCGGCGCCTAGTTTCCCGCGGGTGCGGCGACGGGTGACACGCGGGGTGGGACCGGGCGCGGGAACGCCTGCCCGGGGACGGTCGGCGACCCCGACGGCGGCGGTCACCGCGGTGGTCACGGCGGTGCTCGCGGGGCTGCTCGGCGGGTGCGCCTCGACCGTGGCCGGGACGCCGTGGCCCACCGGACAGGGGCCAGCGCTGCCCTCGACCGCGGCGGCTCCGGTGGAGCCCACGCGGCGGCCGCCGACGTCGTTCACGGTGCCGGGGCCGCTGTCGAACGGGCCGCTCGCCGCCCCGACCACCGACGGCCGTCCGACGACGACGGTCCCGCCCGTCCCGGTTCCGCCCTCGTCCGGTCTCCCCGACGGCGGGGACGGCGGGGACGGCGGGGACGGCACGGCCCGCACGGTGCCGCCGGTGCCGGTCGGGGACGGTGCGTCCCGTGTCCCGGACGGCCGGGCCCGGCCCGCACCGGACGCGGCGCGCGCCGCTCCCACGCGGGCCGCCGCGCCGGCCGCACCGGCCCCGCTGACCTCCGACGTGGTGGCCGACGAGTGCCTGCTCGACCGTGCGACGCTGACCGGGTTGCTGGGCGGCCCACCGGTCGCGCCGGCGACGAACGCCGTGGTCACCCGCACCGACGGCACCCGCACCCGGGCCTGTTTCGCGCTCGCCGACGGCGTGACGGTGTCGGTGAACGCCTACACGACCAACCGGAGCACCCCTGCCGGCTACGTGGCCGCCGCGCGGCACGGCAGCGCGGTGACCGGGCTGCCGGCGGGGACCTCGGCGACGGTGCTCGACACCGTCGCCGGGCCGACCCTGCAGCTGCCCACCGCCCGGTACCTCGTGACGGTGGCGGTTGCGGGGCGGACCCCGTCCCGGGACCAGTGGCGGGCCGCGGCGGTGGCCGCGGCCGCGGCGGTCCCGCGCTGAGCCGGCCGGGGCCGGCGCGGCACGGACCGCTGCGGGCCCGGACTCAGCGCAGCGCGGCCCCGTGCCGGGCCGTGGCCTCGGCGACCGCCGCGTCGCGGGCGGCGTTCGCCTCCTCGCTGGTCAGCGTGCGGTCCGAGGCGCGCAGGCGCAGCGAGAACGCCAGCGAACGGCGCCCCTGTCCGACCTGGTCACCGGTGTAGACGTCGAACAGCCGCACCGACTCCAGCAGCTCCCCCGCGCCCGCGGTGAGCGCGTCGGCGAGGTCCGCCGCCGGGACCGACTCGTCGGCGACCAGCGCGACGTCCACCGCGACCGGCGGGAACGCCGACACCCGCGGCACCGGCAGGTTCTCCCGCAGCGGGATCGCGTCGAGGTCGATCTCGGCCGCGGCGGTGCGGGCCGGCAGCCCCAGCGCCTCGACGACCTTGGGGTGCAGCTCACCGGCGTACCCGACGACGGTGTCGGTCCCGGCCGCGTCGACCAGGACGAGCTCGGCGCACCGGCCGGGGTGCCACGGTGCCCGCTCGGCGCGGCGCGGCCGCAGCTCCACCCCGGCGGCGGCGCCGGTCAGCCGGGCCGCCTCGACGGCGTCGGACCAGGACGCCGGACGGCCCGGGCCCCACCAGCCGCGCGGCTCACGGTTCCCGGCGAGGACGATCCCGACGTGCACGGGCTGGTCGGGCAGCGCGGCGCGCAGGGCGGCGTACTCCTCGTCGGAGGGACGGCCGGTCACGGCCGGGTCGGGCATCGCGGGGGTGGTCTCCCCCGGCTGCACGACCTGCGCGATCGCGTACAGCGCGAGGTCCTCGGCGCCGCGGGAACGGTTGCGCACCAGCATGTCGAGCAGGCCGGGGAGCAGGGTCGTCGCGAGCCGGGACCGCTCGGCGTCGAGCGGGTTGGTGACGGCGACGGTGCGGCGGCGCTCGTCGTCGGCAGCCAGGCCCAGGTCGTCCCAGACGGCGTCGGAGACGAACGGGAACGGCAGCACCTCGACGTGGCCCGCCTCGGCGAGGGCCCGGGACACCGCGCGGCGGCGCTGCTGGGCGGCGGTCAGGCCACGCCCTGCCGGGGCGGCGGGCAGCACCGACGGGATGGCGTCGTAGCCCTCCAGCCGCAGCACCTCCTCCACCAGGTCGGCGGCCATGGTGAGGTCCGGGCGCCAGGTCGGCGGGGTCGCGACGACGACACCCTCCCCGCCGGCGCCGGTGTCCAGGGAGATCGCGCAGCCGACCTGGGTCAGGCGCCGCACGGTGGACCCGCGCGGGTACTCGACCCCGGCGACGCGGTCGGGCATCGACAGCGGCATCCGCACGCTCGCGACGGCGGGGACCCCGCCTTCGTCGGTGCGCCCGTCGGCGAGGGTGCCGCCGCCGAGCTCGACGAGCAGCTGCGCGGCACGCTCGGCCGCGACCGGCGGGAGCGCCGGGTCCACGACCCGCTCGAACCGCTTGGACGCCTCGCTGGGCAGCTTGTGCCGGCGTGCGGCGCGCGCGATCACCGGCGGCGAGAAGTGCGCGGCCTCCAGCAGGACGTCGACCCGGGCGCCGTCGGCGAGGTCCTCCGGCGCGGGGATCTCGGTGGACGCCCCGCCCATCACGCCGGCGAGCCCGATCGGGCCGGAGTCGTCGGTGATGAGCAGGTCGTCGGGGTCCAGGGCGCGGGTCTGGCCGTCGAGGGTCTGCAGCTTCTCCCCCGTCGTCGCGCGGCGGACCTCGATGGCGCCGCTCAGCCGGGACGCGTCGTAGGCGTGCAGCGGCTGGCCGAGGTCGAGCATCACGTAGTTGGTGACGTCGACGACCAGCGAGATCGGGCGCATCCCGGCCGAGAGCAGCGCGCGCTGCATCCACCACGGACTGGGCGCGGCCGGGTCGACGCCGTCGACCCGCCGCGCGACGAACCGCGGGCAGGCGTCGGTGTCGGCGAGCCGGACCGGCCAGGCGTCGCCGGTGGTGTCCGGGACGGCGACCCTGGTGACCGGGTCGGTGTAGTCGGCGTCGAGCGAGGTCGCGAGCTCGCGGGCGAGGCCGCGGACGGCGAAGCAGTAGCCCCGGTCCGGGGTGACGGCGAGCTCGACGACGGGCTCGGTGAGCCCGAGGCCCTCCAGCGCGTCGTCGCCGGGCTCGGCAGTGCCGGGCGGGAGCACGAGGATGCCGCCGGTGTCGGCGCCGAGGCCGAGCTCCTTCGCCGAGGCGATCATGCCGTCGGAGACCTTGCCGTAGGTCGTGCGCTGGGCGATCGCGAAGTCGCCGGGGAGCACGGCACCCGGCTCGGTGACGACGACGAGGTCGCCGACGGCGAAGTTGCGCGCACCGCAGACGACGTACCGGTGACGTTCGGTGCCGTCGCCCTGGGTTCCGAAGCCCACCCGGCAGTACCGGATCGGCTTCTTGAACTCGGTGAGCTCCTCGATCTCCTGCACGCGGGCGACGGTCACCGGCCCGGTGATCGCGGGGGCCGGGTGGATGTCCTCGACCTCCAGCCCGACCCGGACGAAGGCGTCGCCGATCGCCTCGGGCCCGGCGGGCAGCGCCGCCGGGTCGATGTGCCGGGCGAGCCAGGACGCGGACACTCGCACTGCTCAGAACTCCTCGTGTGGAAGCGGGGTGGGCCGGGTCAGACGCCGAACGCGGTCGAGAAGCGGACGTCGCCCTCGACCATGTCCCGCATGTCCGGGATGCCGTTGCGGAACATGAGGGTCCGCTCGATGCCCATGCCGAAGGCGAACCCGGAGTACACCTCGGTGTCGACGCCGCAGGCGCGCAGGACGTTCGGGTTGACCATGCCGCAGCCGCCCCACTCGACCCAGCCGGGGCCGCCCTTCTTCTGCGGGAACCACAGGTCCACCTCGGCCGAGGGCTCGGTGAACGGGAAGTACGACGGTCGCATGCGGGTCCCGGCCTCGGGGCCGAACACCGCGCGGGCGAACGCGTCGAGCGTCCCCTTGAGGTGGGCCATGGTCAGCCCGCGGTCGACGGCGAGGCCCTCGACCTGGTGGAACACCGGGGTGTGGGTGGCGTCGAGCTCGTCGGTGCGGAAGGTCCGGCCCGGGCAGGCGACGTAGACCGGCAGCTCGCGCTCCAGCAGCGACCGGACCTGGACCGGCGAGGTGTGCGTGCGCAGCACCGTGCCCGAGTCCTGCCCGCGCTCGGGGTCACCCAGGTAGAAGGTGTCCTGCATGGTGCGGGCCGGGTGGTCCTTGCCGAAGTTGAGCGCGTCGAAGTTCAGCCAAGACGCCTCGACCTCGGGGCCCTCGGCGACCTCCCAGCCCATCCCGACGAAGATGTCGGCGATCCGCTCGGACAGCTGGGTGATGGGGTGGCGCGCGCCGCGCGGGCAACGGTCCCAGGGCAGGGTGACGTCGACGGTCTCCTCGGCCAGCACCCGGGCGTCGCGCTCGGCGAGCAGGACCTCGCGGCGCGCGTCGAACGCGGCCTGGGCCTCCACGCGGGCGGCGTTGACCCGCTTGCCGGCGTCGGCGCGCTCGGGACCGGGCAGCTGTCCCAGCGACCGGCGCGCCATCGGGATCGGGGCGCGGTCCCCGAGGTGCGCGGGCTTCACCGCGGCCAGCGCGTCGAGGTCGCCCGCCTCGTCGAACGCCGTGCGGGCGGCCTCCACCGCGGCCTTCAGTACGTCCGGGTCGAGAGGGCTCGCCGTGTCGTTCTCACTCATGGTGCCCACGATCGTAGAGGGCGGCCGCGAGCGGGTTTCAGCCGCGCGCCGGGGGCAGCTGCGGGGCGACGCCCGCACGGGCCGCGACCGTCGCGTACAGGCAGATCGCCGCGGCGGTGGCGAGGTTCAGCGACTCGGCCCGGCCGTGGATCGGGACGCGGACCCGGTGGTCGGCGGCGTCGTGCACCTCGGCCGACGGGCCGTGCGCCTCACTGCCGAGGATCCAGGCGACCGGCCCGGCGAGGGTCGGGGTGACGGCGGGGTCGTGCAGGTCGACCTCGCCGTGCCCGTCGGCGACGAGTGTGGTCAGCCCGGCCGCCCGGCACATCTCGACGACGGCGGGGGCGTCCCGGTCGCGGGCCAGCGGCAGGTGGAACACGCTGCCGGTGGAGGCCCGGACGGCCTTCCCGTTGTGCGGGTCGACGGTGTCCCCGGCGAGGAGGACCGCGTCGCAGCCGGCTGCGTCGGCGACCCGGACCACGGTGCCGACGTTGCCGGGGTCGGAGATGCCGTCGCAGACGGTGACGAAGCCGGGGACCCCGGCCAGCGCGGCGGACACCGGCACGTCGAGCAGGTCGCAGACGGCGACGAGCCCCTGCGGGGTGACCGTCTCCGACAGGGCCGCGGCGGCCTTCTCGGTCACCGGGGACACCCGGGCGCCGGAGCGCTCCGCGGCCTCGACCAGCTCGGGGTGGCGCGCGGCGGCGACGGCGGTGACGAACAGCTCGTGCACCGTGACGGCGTCGAGGGCCTCACGGACGGCCTGGGCCCCCTCGACGAGGAAACGCCCGGCCCGATCGCGCCCCGCGCGTCGCAGCAGCTTGCGTGCCGCTGCGACGCGGGGGGTGCGTTCGGTGCCGGGCGTGGAGTCCGCGGAGCGCTCACCGGCGCTGCGCGACTCGATGTCGCCCCGGGTCACCTCAGGCCGCGGAGCCCTGCTCGGTGCCGACCGGCAGGTTCTCCTTCGCCACCGCGACGAGCGCGGCGAAGGCGGCCGGGTCGCTCACGGCGATCTCGGCGAGGTTCTTGCGGTCGACCTCGACACCGGCGGCCTTGAGGCCCTGGATGAACCGGTTGTAGGTCATGTCGTTCGCGCGGGCCGCGGCGTTGATGCGGGTGATCCACAGCTGCCGGAAGTCGCCCTTGCGCGCGCGACGGTCCCGGTAGGCGTAGTTCATCGAGTGGAGCATCTGCTCCTTGGCCTTGCGGTACAGCCGCGAGCGCTGCCCGCGGTAGCCGGCGGCCGACTCGAGCGTGGTGCGGCGCTTCTTCTGGGCGTTCACGGAGCGCTTCACGCGTGCCATGGGGTATCTCCTGGGGCTTCTCCGGCACTACCGCGGTGGGGGTGCGGCGTGCCGGGGTTCGTGAAAGGGGCGGAAGGTCAGTGACCGAGCAGCTTCTTGACGCGCTTCACATCGGCCTTGGCGAGCTCGACGGTGCCCGACAGGTCACGCTTCTCCTTGCGCGACTTGACCTCGAGACGGTGCCGCAGCCCGGCCTGCTGGCGCATGAGCTTGCCGCCACCGGTGATGCGGACGCGCTTCGCGGTCCCCTTGTGCGTCTTGTTCTTCGGCATGACGTATCCGTTCGATGTCGGCCCCCGAGGTTCCGGGGGTCGGTGCGGGTACTGCGTGTCCCTCCCGTGCCCGGCGGCGGCCGGACACGGGAGTGGGACCTCACGCCTCGGCGTCTGCCGGGGCGTCGGAGCTGGCTGCGGCCGTCGTCTTGCGCGAGACCGGCTTCTTCGTCGGTGCCAGCACCATCGTCATGTTGCGGCCGTCCTGTTTCGGAGCGGCCTCGACGACGGCCATGTCACCGATGTCCTCGGCCAGGCGCTGGAGCAGGCGGTAGCCCAGCTCGGGACGCGACTGCTCGCGACCACGGAACATGATCGTGACCTTGACCTTGTTGCCGCCTTCGAGGAAGCGGATGACGTGACCGCGCTTCGTCTCGTAGTCGTGCTTGTCGATCTTCGGCCGGAGCTTCTGCTCCTTGATCACGGTGAGCTGCTGGTTGCGCCGGGACTCCCGGGCCTTCTGCGCGCTCTCGTACTTGAACTTTCCGTAGTCCATGAGCTTGCAGACCGGCGGGCGGGCCTGGCCGGCGACCTCGACGAGGTCGAGGTCGGCGTCCTGGGCCAGCTTGAGGGCGTCCTCGATGCGCACGATCCCGACCTGCTCGCCGTTCGGGCCCACGAGGCGGACCTCGGGCACGCGGATGCGGTCGTTGATGCGGGGCTCTGTGCTGATGGGGTCTCCTGAGTGACTCGCTGTGTCGCTACTACCTGCTGCGCCGGCGACGACAAGCGAAGACCCGTTGATCGGCCCGCGACAGAATTCTGCCGTGAAGCCGGACCATGGACCCGGACACCGTCACGATCACGGCACGGGTGGGAGCGGGGCTCCACTTGACGCCCGGAACACACGTGACAACGCGATCCCGGGTGGTCGCATTCCCGAGGGTAACAGGCCGCCGGTGCGCCGGGAACGCGGGGTCGGACCGGGACCTGCGCGGACCCCGGCCCGGGGCGGGGCTCAGCCCGCGCTGGCCGCCTTGGCCCGACTTCGCCGTGCGGTCGTCGACCGGCCCGCGGCCGCGGTCCCCGTGCCGCTTCCACTGCCCTTCGACGACGCGGCCCGCCGCCGGGCCGGTGTGACCGGGGTGTGGTCCGGGGTGACCAGATCACGCAGGAACCGGCCGGTGTGGCTGTCGGGGTGCGCCGCGATCTGCTCCGGTGTCCCCTGCGCCACCACGGTGCCACCGCCCGAGCCGCCCTCCGGGCCCATGTCGATGACCCAGTCCGAGGTCTTGATGACGTCGAGGTTGTGCTCGATCACGATCACCGTGTTGCCCTTGTCCGCCAGCCCCTGGATGACGGCGAGGAGCTTGCGGATGTCCTCGAAGTGCAGGCCGGTGGTCGGCTCGTCGAGGATGTAGACGGTGCGGCCGTTGCTGCGCTTCTGCAGCTCGCTGGCGAGCTTGACCCGCTGGGCCTCACCGCCGGACAGCGTCGGCGCGGGCTGCCCGAGCCGGACGTAGCCGAGGCCGACGTCGACCAGGGTCCGCAGGTAGCGGGCGATCGAGGTGATCGGCTCGAAGAACTCGGCGGCCTCCTCGATCGGCATGTCCAGGACGTCGGCGACGGTCTTGCCCTTGTAGTGGACCTCCAGGGTCTCCCGGTTGTACCGGGCCCCCTTGCAGACCTCGCACGGCACGTAGACGTCCGGCAGGAAGTTCATCTCGATCTTGATCGTGCCGTCGCCGGTGCACGCCTCGCAGCGGCCACCCTTGACGTTGAAGGAGAAGCGGCCCTCGGCGTAGCCGCGGACCTTCGCCTCGGTGGTCGCGGCGAACAGCTTGCGGACCTTGTCCCACACGCCGGTGTAGGTCGCCGGGTTGGACCGCGGGGTCCGCCCGATCGGCGACTGGTCGACCCGGACGAGCTTGTCGAGCTCGTCGACGCCGTTGATCCGGGTGTGCCTGCCGGGGACCTGGCGGGCGCCGTTGAGCCGGTTCGCCAGCACCGTGGCGAGGATGTCGTTGATCAGCGTCGACTTGCCGGACCCGGAGACCCCGGTGATCGACACCAGGCCACCGAGCGGGATGTCGACGTCGATGCCGCGCAGGTTGTGCTCCCGCGCGCCGACGATGGTCAGCCTGCGGTCGTGGTCGAGCACCCGGCGCTCGGGCAGCGGGATCGACTTGCGCCCGGACAGGTAGGCGCCGGTCAGCGAGGTGTCGTGCGACTCCAGGTCGGCGATGGTGCCCGAGTGCACGACGCGGCCGCCGTGCTCGCCGGCGCCGGGGCCGATGTCCACCGCCCAGTCCGAGGCGCGGATGGTGTCCTCGTCGTGCTCGACGACGATCAGCGTGTTCCCCAGCTCCTTGAGCCGGGTCAACGTGTCGATCAGCCGCCGGTTGTCGCGCTGGTGCAGCCCGATCGACGGCTCGTCGAGCACGTAGAGGACCCCGACCAGGCCGGAGCCGATCTGGGTGGCCAGCCGGATCCGCTGCGCCTCGCCACCGGACAGCGTGCCCGCGGCACGGTCCAGCGACAGGTAGTCCAGCCCGACGTCGAGCAGGAAGCCCAGCCGGGCCTGCACCTCCTTGAGCACCGCACCGGCGATCATCGCCTGCCGGTCGTCGAGCACCATGCCGTTCAGGAACTGTGAGCACTCGGCCACCGACATGTTCGACACCTGCGCGATCGACCGCTCCCCCAGGTCGCGGTGCGGCAGGGTCACCGACAGCACCTCGGGACGCAGCCGGGCGCCGTTGCACGCCGGGCAGGGGATGTCGCGCATGTAGCCCTCGTAGCGCTCCCGCTGCGACTCGGACTCGGTCTGCTCCAGGCGACGCTCGAGGAACGGCATCACGCCCTCGAAGTTGGCGTAGTACGAGCGCTCGCGGCCGTAGCGGTTGCGGTAGCGCACGTGGACCTGGTCGTCGCTGCCGTGCAGGACCGCCTTCTGCGCGGCGGCGGGGAGCTTGCGCCAGGGGGTGTCCATCCGGAACCCGACCGCGGTGGCCAGGCCGGACAGCAGCCGGCCGAAGTAGTCCGCGTTGTGTCCGGACGACCAGGGCGCGATGGCGCCGTCGCCGAGGGACAGGTCCGGGTCGGGGACGACCAGCTCCGGGTCGACCTCCTTCTTGATGCCGATGCCGGAGCAGGCCGGGCAGGCGCCGTAGGGCGAGTTGAAGGAGAAGGTGCGGGGCTCGAGGTCGTCGACGGCGAGGGTGTGCCCGTTCGGGCAGGCCATCTTCTCGGAGAAGCGGCGCTCGCGCTGCGGGTCGTCGTCGGGCAGGTCCACGAAGTCCAGCACGACCAGGCCGTCGGCCAGCCGCAGCGCGGTCTCCACCGAGTCGGTGAGCCGCTGCTTGGCCGTCGCCTTCACCGAGAGCCGGTCGACGACGACGGCGATGTCGTGCTTCTCCTGCTTCTTCAGCTTCGGCGGGTCCGACAGCGGGTGGACCGTGCCGTCGACGAGGACGCGGGAGTAGCCCTGGGCCTGCAGGTTCCCGAACAGGTCGACGAACTCGCCCTTACGGGTCCGCACGACCGGCGCGAGCACCTGGAAGCGGCTGCCCTGCTCCATCTCCAGCACCTGGTCGACGATCTGCTGCGGGGTCTGCTTCTCGATCCGCTCGCCGCAGGTCGGGCAGTGCGGGATGCCGGCGCGCGCGTAGAGCAGCCGCAGGTAGTCGTGGATCTCGGTGATCGTGCCGACCGTCGAGCGCGGGTTGCGGTTGGTCGACTTCTGGTCGATCGAGACCGCCGGGGACAGGCCCTCGATGAAGTCCACGTCGGGCTTGTCCATCTGCCCGAGGAACTGGCGCGCGTACGCCGAGAGGGACTCGACGTAGCGCCGCTGCCCCTCGGCGAAGATCGTGTCGAACGCGAGGCTGGACTTGCCGGACCCGGACAGCCCGGTGAAGACGATCATGCTGTCGCGGGGCAGGTCGATGTCGATGCCCTGCAGGTTGTGCTCGCGCGCACCGCGCACGACCAGCTTCGGCCCCTCCGGGACCGGCGACGCGCCCGGGGACAGGGCGGTGCCGGCGTCGCGGCGGTCGGTGCTGTGGTCGCTCACGTTGCGCGCCTCCTGGGGTGGCGGTGCCGTCCGGGTCGGACCCGGTTGTGACGCCCGCGGGCTGACGGACATTCCCGGACCGGGCACCCGTGGCCGGTGAGGTTCGTCCCCTCGTCCGCCGTCGATGCTAGGTGCGACCCCCGACAGGAACCCGGTGAGCGGGGCCCGGCGGTGGTCCGGCGCGGTGGATGCACCTCGGTACGCGCCGGTCGGTCCACCGCGCACGGTACTCGCACGCCTGTTCGATCCGTCAGCGGCCCCGTGCGTGCGACCGGCGGGTTCTCCCCACCGCGGGATGTCGGGACGGGCCGCTACCCTCCCGCTCGTGGACGTCCTGGAGAACTACACCGGTCACACCGAGCCGGGCGGCGCGGCCATCCGCCGCGACCTGGAGCGGCTGAGCATCAGCAAGATCTCGGTCGGCGAGATGGACAACAACGCCTACCTGCTCGTGTGCAAGCAGAGCAACGAGGCGCTGCTGATCGACGCGGCGGCCGAGCCGACCCGCATCGCCGACCTCATCGGCGCCGCGGACGAGCGCCCGGACCTGCGCCACCTGGTCACCACCCACCGCCACGCCGACCACTGGCAGGCGCTGGGCGCGATCGCGGGCATGTTCGAGCCGCGGCTGATCGCCCACCCGCTGGACGCGCCGGAGCTCCCCGCCCCGATGGACGAGTTCGTCGAGCACGGCGACACGATCGCCTTCGGTGAGATCGAGCTGGAGGTCATCCACCTGCGCGGGCACACGCCGGGCTCGGTGGCGCTGCTCTACCGCGGGGAGGACCGGCCGCACCTGTTCACCGGGGACAGCCTGTTCCCGGGTGGGCCGGGCAAGACCTGGTCGGCGGAGGACAACGCGCAGCTGATCAGTGACCTCGAGGAGCGGGTGTTCGACCGGCTCGACGACGACACCTGGTTCTACCCGGGCCACGGTGACGACTCGACGCTCGGGGCGGAGCGGCCGAGCATCCCCGAGTGGCGGTCACGGGGCTGGTGACCCTCGGCGTCACGCCGGGCCGCTGCGGGCGTAGCGGCCGGGCGTGACACCGACCAGCCGCACGAACCGGCGGTGCAGGTGGGCCTGGTCGTGGAACCCCACCGCCGCGGCGGCCGCGGCCGGCGGCGTCCCGTCCAGCAGCAGCGACCGCGCCCGCTCGACGCGGCGGGCGTCGAGGTAGCGGTGCGGCGGGAGCCCGAAGCGGCGCGAGAAGGTGCGGACCAGGTGGCCGGGGTGGGCGTGCAACAGGCGCCCGGCCTCGGCGAGGGTCACACCGTCGACGAGCCGGGAGTCGAGCAGGTCCCGCAGCCGGCCGGCCAGGTCCGTCGGCGGCGCCGGGCCGGGCCCGGCGGTCGGGTCCAGGTGCCGGGCGAGACGTTCGGCGACGAGTGCGAGGCGGCTCTCGGCGTGCAGCTCCTCCCCCGGCACCGCCAGCGCGCGGTGCAGCTCGTCGAGCCTGCGGCGCAGGAGGGGGTCGGCCACCCCCGGCCGGTCGACCGCGGGGCCGACCAGCCCGTCCGTCCCGGACGCCCCCGGGTCGAGGGCGGCGGGGTCGAGGTAGAGGACCCGCTTGCGGAAACCGGAGCCGCCCGCCGCGCGTCCGTCGTGCGCGACCAGCGGCGGCAGCAGCGTCATCGGGGCCTCCTCGGTCCCGTGCGGTCGCCGGTCCAGGTCGTAGCGCACGGCGCCGTCGTCGACGATCAGGACCGTCCACGTGGAGTGCGCGTGCAGCGGGTACCGGTGCCGGACGAAGCGCGCGTGCAGCACCTCCGTGATGCCCGGCACGCGCTGCGGCCGCCAGGCGGTGACGGCCTCGCCCGCCGCCCGCGAACCGGTTCCGGACATGTGCGGAACGTACAAGAGTGCAGGGGTCCTGCCGCCCGAGGATCGACGGCGTGACCGACACCGCCCTGCTCCCCGTCTCCTCCGATCGCCCCGCCACCAAGATCGCCGTCGTGCTGCGTGACGACCTGCTCGGCTGGCAGGTCGCGAACGTGACCGCCTTCCTCGCCGCCGGTGTCGCCGCCGGTGTCCCCGAGCTGATCGGCGAGCCCTACGCCGACGCCGACGGCACCGCCTACCTGCCGACCCTCGGTCTGCCGGTGCTCGTGCGCGCCGGGGACGCGACGACGCTCGCGGCCTGCCGGGCCCGGGCGGTCGGCCGCGGACTGCCGGTGGCGGTGTTCACCTCCGCGATGTTCGGCACCGGCAACGACCACGACAACCGTGCCGTGGTCGCGGTGGCCCGGGCCGAGGAGCTCGACCTGGTCGGGCTGGCGCTGCACGGGCCGCGCAACGCCGTCGACAAGATCCTCAAGGGGACGACGACCCATCCGTGACGGCCGGTGCGGCCAGCCCGGCGTCGTCGAACAGCTCCCGCCAGCGCGCCGCCGGGAGCCGGTCCAGCGGCCGGTCGGCCGACGCCCACGCCGCGGCGACGACCTCGGGCAGCAGGTCCGCGCCGACCAGCCCGGCGTCGGTGAGCTCGGCGAGCAGCTGCGGCACGCGGTGCCCGCCCACCCGGGCGACGGCGGCGTCCCAGTCGGCGCGGGTGAGCGGGCGGTCGCGGTCGAGCAGCGCGTTGACGGTGATCTCGTACAGGGCCTGGCTCACGCCGCCAGGATGCCCCCTCAGCCCAGTTCCTCCAGCGCGAGCCCGGTGGAGCGCGGACCGAGCAGGCCGACATCGAGACAGAGCAGCACGATGAGCCCCGCGGCGCCACCGAACACCGCGACCGGCCCGGCCGTGGCCAGCAGCGGGACGGCGACGAACGGGAGGAACGCCGACGTCGCACGGGACAGCGAGTAGGCGATCCCGCCCGCGGTGGAGCGGATCGTCGTCGGGAAGATCTCGGCCTGGTAGATGTGGAACGCGTTGGAGAACACGTTGCTCACCGCGGTCAGCGCGAACCCGGAGCCGACGATCACCAGCGGTGTCGACCCGGCCGCGAACACGATGCCGAGCACTCCGATCGCCAGCGCCGAGGCGATGATCAGCCACTTCCGCTCGAACCGTTCGACCAGCGGGACCGAGGCGAGCGAGCCCAGCGGGTACCCGGCGAAGCTCAGCGCGGCGTAGCCGAGGGACTCGGTGACGTCGAAGCCCTTGGCCACCAGGACCAGCGGCGCGAGCGTGCCGAAACCGTAGTAGGCGACGGTCTGGAGCACCTGGAAGATCAGGAGCATCACCGTGCGGGTGCGGTAGACCCCGCTGAAGGCGATCCGCAGCACCGCGACGGTCGAGCCGGCCCGCGGCCCCCCCGAGTCGGCCGTGGACACCTCCCCCTCGACCGGGGCGCCGGCCCGCCGGGCCACGTCCGCCGCAACGGCGGCGGCCTCCTCGCGCCGCCCGTGGGCGACCAGCCAGCGCGGGGACTCGGGCAGCACGCGGCGCAGCATCAGTACGAAGAACGCGCCCAGGCCCCCGGCGACGAGCAGCCAGCGCCAGCCGTCGACGCCCGCGATCGACTGCGCCGCGACGAGCCGGCCGCCGAGCAGCGCGGCCACCGGCACCCCGAGGAAGCCGACGGTGTACGCCCACGCCGTCCAGCGGCCGCGTACCCGCCGGGGCAGGAACTCGGCCAGGTAGGTGTCGACGAGCACCAGCTCGGCGCCCAGCCCGAGGCCCGCGAGGAAGCGCAGGACGAGGAAGGTCTCCAGGTTCGGCGAGAACGCCGCCGCCACGGAGAACAGCGAGTAGGTGAGCAGGTTCAGCAGGAACACGGTGCGCCTGCCGAACCGGTCGGCCGCGATCGACAGCAGGACCGCGCCGACGAACATCCCGAGGAAGCCCGACGACACCACCGCCGCCTTGCCGGCCGAGCCGAGTGCCCACTCGCGGGCCAGGATCGGGGCCAGCACGCCACCGAGGAACACCTCGTACAGGTCGAAGAACGACCCGATCCCCACCAGGACGACGAGCCGTCGGTGCCATCCCGACAGCGGCAGCGACTCCAGCACCGCCGCGGGTCCGCTCGTGGCCGCCCCGGGCCGGGCCTCCGTCATCGCTGCCCCCTCACCGTCGTTGGCCTTGCTCACCATTGCACATTGCAACGCCGTCGTGCGGTGACCGGTACAGGACGGGCGGCGTCCGGCAGGACCGCCGGGAGCGGCACGACCCACGGTGGCGGTGCACGGACGGTCACCGAGACGGGGCGACCGGCCGCCGTGACTGCCCCGAACGGCCGCTGTCCGGGGATGGTCGGCCCGCTTAGCGTCCCGGACCGATGAGCGCTCCCCACGCCGACGACCGCACCCCCGCGCGCCCGGACGGCCGCCGCAACGGGCATCCGACGACGCTGCTGACCGGCGCCGCGCCCGCCGACGGCCTCCCGGCCCCCGGTACCGCCGCACCCACGACCGGGCCGGTCACACCCGGTCCCGTCCCCGCCCCGCGCGCCGGGGGCTGGACCGGGACGCAGCGGGAACCCGCGCCGGAGCCCACCGAGCTGACCGGACCGGTCGACGCCCGGAACCGGCCGGGCCCGCGGACCCCGCCGCTGCCCTGGCCCGCCGTCCCGGCCGAGCAGCGGCCGGTGGGCGGGGTCCCGGCGCAGCGGACCGGGCCGGCCGTGGGCGCGCAGGCTCCGTGGACCACAGGTCCGGTTCCGGGGCCCGGCCGCGCCCCGTTCCCGACCGCGCCCTGGGCGGTGCCGGTCCAGGGCGGCCCGGTCCAGAGCGGGCCGGTCCAGGCCGGGTCGCGCGCCGCCGCGCCCGTGCCGGTCGTGTACCCGCCCGGCCACGCCGCGTCCGGGACCCCGGCCGGACGGTGGGACGCCCTGCGCGACCGGCTGTCCGCGGCCCGGCTGCCCGACGGCGGGCTGCGCGACGCCGTCGGGCACCGGACCGCGGCGATCGCCGTGGCCGCGACGCTCGTGCTGGCCGCGGCGGTGGTCGTCGCCGCCTACGTCGGCTCCGGGCGCACCGGCGACCCCGGCGCGCCGCAGGGCGCCGGCTCGGGTCCCGCACCGGTGGCGGCCCCGGCGGAGCTGGTCGCGGGCACCACCGCGGCCGACCCGGCCGCGTTCGGGTCGCCGGCGTCGTTCACCTCCCCGACCGGCAACATCTCCTGCCGGATCACCGGCGGCGCCGGGGACGGCGCCGTCCGCTGCGACGTCACCGCCCGCACCTGGTCGGCGGGTGACTGTCCGGACGCCGCGCTGGTCACCGGCGGACCGGCGGGCGCCCGCACCGAGTGCGGAGGGGCACCCGTCACGTCCGGCGCGGCGGTGCTCGACTACGGCACCCACCTCACCCAGGGCGACGTCACCTGCGTCAGCTCGCGGACCGGCGTCGAGTGCCGCGACGCCCGCACCGGCGCCGGGTTCGCCGCGGCCCGGGCGGCGTACCGGCTCTACTGACCCGCCCGCTACCGTCACCGACCGTGAGCGCCGCCGACCCGCCCGTTGTCGTCGAGATCTTCACCGACGGTGCCTGTGTCCCGAACCCGGGGCCGGGCGGGTGGGGCGCGGTGCTGCGGTACGGCAGCCACGAGCGTGATCTGTACGGCGGCGAGCCGGAGCGCACGACGAACAACCGGATGGAGCTCACCGCCCCGATCCGCGCGCTGGACGCGCTGACCCGGCGCAGCGTCGTCCACCTGCACACCGACAGCACCTACGTGCGCAACGGCATCACCCAGTGGCTGCCGCGCTGGCAGGCCCGCGGCTGGCGGACCGCGGCCGGCGAGCCGGTCAAGAACGACGACCTGTGGCGCGAGCTCGACGCCGCCGTCCGCCGGCACGACGTCACCTGGTTCTGGGTGAAGGGCCACGCGGGGCACCCGGAGAACGAGCGTGCCGACCGGCTCGCCGCCCGCGGCTGCGAGGAGGCGGGCGGGCGCGTGTCCGGGAAGCGGCCGTCCCGCACGCGGTGACGCCGGGGAGATAGCGTCGGCTCCGTGGCCGACTCGTTCCCCCGCCTGCACGCCCGCACCCGCCGCTTCACCCTCGGGGTCCCCCGCGGGTTCACCGTCGCCCGGGACGGGTCGCGGGCGGTGTTCCTGCGCAGCCGGTCCGGCACCGACCCGGTCACCTGCCTGTGGTCGGTCGACGCCGCGACCGGTGCCGAGCGGCTGCTCGTGGACCCGGCGTCGGTGCCCGGGCTGCCGGGCGAGGAGGACCTGCCCGCCGCCGAGCGGGCCCGCCGCGAGCGGGTCCGGGAGCAGGCGGGCGGCGTCGTCGGGTACACCACCGACGCCGCGGTCACCCGGGCCGTGTTCGCGCTGTCCGGGCGGCCGTTCACCGTCGCCCTGACCGGGGAGCCGGACGTGCGGCCACTCGACGTCGGCGGGATCGAGGCCGTGGTGGACCCGCGGATCGACCCGAACGGCGCCCGGGTCGCCTTCGTCGCCGACCGCGCCCTGCACCTGCACGACCTCACGACCGGCACGACGACCGCCCTGCTCACCCCCGACGGCGACGACGTCTCCTGGGGTCTGCCCGACTTCGCCGCGGCCGAGGAGATGGACCGCCACCGCGGGTTCTGGTGGTCCCCCGACGGCGACGCGCTGCTCGTCGCCCGGGTGGACGAGTCCCCGGTCGCCCGCTGGCACATCGCCGACCCGGCGCACCCCGACCGCGTCCCGACCACGGTCCGCTACCCCGCCGCCGGCACCCCGAACGCCCGCGTGGGGCTGGTCGTCGTCGCGCTGGACGGCACCCGCACCACCGTGACCTGGGACGACGAGACCTACGAGTACCTCGCCACAGC
Organism: Pseudonocardia sp. Ae717_Ps2; assembly: GCF_001932475.1. Lineage (NCBI taxonomy): Bacteria > Bacillati > Actinomycetota > Actinomycetes > Pseudonocardiales > Pseudonocardiaceae > Pseudonocardia > Pseudonocardia sp. Ae717_Ps2. Next base: position 2,087,176 of record NZ_MCIS01000001.1, on the reverse strand, counting down.
GGACTGGGACACCCACGGGCCGCTGCTGTCGGTCCAGCCGCGCGACCAGCGGGAGGTCCGCACCCTGGCCGTGGACCCCGCGACCGGTCGGACCACGACGCTGCACTCCCAGACCGACCCGGTGTGGGTGGAGAACGTTCCGGGTGTCCCGGCGCGCACCGCGTCCGGGGCGCTGGTGCGGGCCGAGGACTCCGGCGGGGCGCGTCGGCTCGTCGTCGGCGACACGTACCTGACCGGCCCGGAGCTGCAGGTGCGTGGGGTCGTCGGCATCGACGGCGAGACCGTCCTGTTCCGGGCCTCGACGGAGCCGACCTCGGTGGCCGTCTACTCGGTGACCCCGGGGTCCGAGCCGGTCGCGGTGACGCCGACGACCGGGGTGCACGCCGTCGCCGCGGCGGGGGGGGGCACCACCGTCCGCGTCTCCCAGGACCTCGCGACGGCGCCGCACGCGGTGCTCGTCACCGCCGGCGGGGCGGAGCACCCGGTCGCCGGGCACGCCGTCGACCCCGGGTTCGACCCGGCCCCGGTGCTGCACTCCTTCGGTGAGCGGGAGCTGCGCACCGCGGTGTTCCTGCCGTCGGGCCACGTGCCGGGCACTCCGCTGCCGGTGCTGCTCGACCCCTACGGCGGCCCGCACTCCCAGCGGGTGCTGCAGGCCCGCAACGCGCACCTGACCAGCCGTTGGTTCGCCGAGCAGGGCTTCGCCGTGCTGGTCACCGACGGTCGTGGCTCCCCCGGGCGCGGCCCGGAGTTCGAGCGCGCGATCCACGGCGACCTGGCGGGCCCGGTGCTGGAGGACCAGGTCGCGGCGTTGCACGCCGCCGCGGCGGCCTATCCCGACCTCGACCTGGGCCGGGTCGGGATCCGCGGCTGGTCGTTCGGCGGGTACCTGTCCGCGCTCGCGGTGCTGCGGCGTCCCGACGTCTTCCACGCCGGCATCGCCGGGGCCCCGGTCACCGACTGGACGCTCTACGACACCCATTACACCGAGCGCTACCTCGGGATGCCGGGCGGCGAGCCGTACACCCGCTCGTCGATCATCGACGACGCCGCGACGCCGCCGACCCCGGAGCGGCCGCACCGTCCGCTGATGGTCGTGCACGGTCTCGCCGACGACAACGTCGTCGCCGCGCACACCCTGCGGCTGTCCTCGGCGCTGCTCGCGGCCGGGCGTGCCCACCAGGTGCTGCCGCTGTCCGGGGTCACCCACATGACGCCGCAGGAGGTCGTCGCCGAGAACCTGCTGCTCCTGCAGGTCGGGTTCATCCGGGACGCGCTCGGCGCCTGAGCGCGAACACGTGTTTCACCGATTCCGACGATCACCGGCGCCGGCCGGACCTGATCTCCGGGCACCGCGTCGTCGCAGCTGAGAGCGCCGTGCGTCCGGCCACGACCGGATGCGCGGCCGTCGCCGGTCCCCACGGGAGGGCTCCGGGCCCGCTTGCGACCCCGCTCACACTGTGGCTCCCTGGGCCTCGGGGATCACCTCCGCCGGGCCCGGTCACGGGCGGCCGGCGGGCGTGGGCGACGACGCCGTGGGGAGCAGCATGACGATGTCCGGCCGGGCCACGCGGTCCCTGTGGATCTGCGAGCCGTGCGGCTTCGTCTACGACCCGGAGGAGGGCGACCCGGACGGCGGCGTCGAGCCGGGCACCCCCTTCGAGGACATCCCCGACGACTGGATGTGCCCGATCTGCGGCGCCGCCAAGTCGGACTTCCGCCCGTTGGAGCCGGGAGAACAGTTCCCGGGGTGAGGACACCGAGACCATGGTCATGATCGCCGGATACGACCACTTCGTCCAGCTGGCCGAGTCGCTGCAGTGGGACGAGACCGACCTCGACCTGGGCCCGGACCGCGACGCCTGGACCCGGCTCGCGCCGGACGAGGCGGCGACCGTGCGCGGGCTGGTCGCCGGGTTCGCCGTCGCCGAGGCCTCGGTGGCCGGGCAGCTCGGCTCGTACCAGGCCGCGGCGCTCGACGACACCATGCAGGCCGCGTTCCGCGCCCAGGCCCGTGACGAGGCGCGGCACGCCCGGTTCTTCGACCTGGTCGCCGCGCAGGTGCTGGGGGTCCCCGGCGGCACCCCGGCCGACCGGCTGGACGTGCTGCGACGCGAGGTGAGCTCGGAGCTCGTCGACCTGTTCGAGCACCGGCTGCCGTCGACCGCCCGCCGGCTCGCCGACGACCACACCGGGCTGACCGGGGCGGTCGGGCTCTACCACATGGTCATCGAGGGCGTGGTGCTGCTGGCCGGCCAGCACGCGATGCTCCAGGCCCTGGACCGGCTGTTCGTCCCGCTGCCGGGCGTGCGCCGCGGGACCGAGCTGGTCCTGCGCGACGAGCGCTGGCACATCGGCTTCGGCTCGCGGGTCGTGCAGAGCGCCGAGCTGGGCGGTGAGGAGGCCGACGCGCTGCTCGAGCAGGGCGAGACCGCGGCGAAGGTCTGGGGCGGGCTCATCACACCCGACGCGATCGCGCTCGCGGTGAAGCAGCACCGCCGCCGCCTCAAGGCGGCGGGCATCAAGTTCTGGTGACACCCCCTTTCGAGAAACACGTGTTTCATTCCTCCGGGCCCGCGGCCCGACCTGCGCGGAATGGACGCGGACGGTTCCGCGGGCGAGGCGAGCAGGTGTCCACACCGGAGCCCGCGGCGCCGCCCGGGATGCGACGTCGCACGTCACGACGGGGACGGACACCTCGCCCCCGCCAAGGTGCGGGCACTGCACCGATGTCACCGACCTCTGGCGACGCGATTCCCGGAGCCGCCGCCCGCGATTTACCACCGTTTCCGAAAACCCCCTCGAACGACACGGACGAATACTCCGGACGTCCCCGGAGAATCGCCGACGAGTCGACGATATGACACCACGCAGGCGGATCTGACCTGCTGGAAGATCGTCCGCGCCGAGCACCGGCCGTTGCGGGAGATCGTTTCGCACATCGACCCGAGCATTCATGATCGTCGGCGCGGAATCGGGTGCGCGCGCGGGGTTGACGCTTACCACCGCGCAGTGTGAAAGTGATCACGTACCCGCCGACGAATTGCGCTCGGGAGGAAAGTGTCAATGACGACCACCGACAACGAACGCGCCGAACAGCTGGAGGCCGCGGGCCTCGGCCGGCAGAACCGGCTGGCGCTCGGCCGGCTGCTCGGCAGCGGGACCATCGGGTACGCCGAGGAGGGACCCGACGGCGTCCTCCGGGCGACGATCCGGATCCCCGAGGACGAGATCTGCTACGAGCCCGGGATCCTCATCCTCCCTCACGGCGGTGACATCGAGCTGACCCTGATCAACGACGACAAGAACACCCACTGCGCGGTGCTGCCCAGCAACGGTGACCCGAAGTTCATCTGGCTGGTGAACCACTCCAAGGGCACCGCGAAGATCAACCTCGACGGGCCGGGAACGTACTACTACGGCTCCGCGAGCGGCAACGACGAGGGCCGCGGTCTCACCGGCTCGATCGTCATCGGGGGCGAGGTACCCGACCACGCCAAGCTCGACCGTCCCCCGCAGCCGCGACCGTAGGAAGGATCCCGAGATGACCGACTACGTCGACGCGGGCGAAGCGATCCCGCACGTGCAGCTCACCAACGTCCGGGGCGAGGCCCCGGCCACCTCCACCGTGGACTACGACCGCATCCGCGGCGCGCGCTCCGAGCCGCAGAACTGGCTGACCTACTACGGCACCTACGACGGCCAGCGCTACAGCGAGCTCGACCAGATCGACAGGGACTCCGTCCGCCGGTTGTCCCCCGCCTGGGTCTTCCAGGCCGGGGCCGTCGGCATGCAGTCCGGTGCGTCGACCTACTCGTTCGAGGCATCACCGATCGTCGTCGAGGGCGTCATGTACGTCTCGGGCCCGGACGGCCGCGCCTGGGCGATCGACGCGAGGACCGGCGAGGAGCTGTGGCGCTACAAGCACGCCTCGCCCTACGACGTGTCCCTGTGCTGCGGCAACGTCAACCGCGGTCTCGCCGTCGGGCACGGCAAGGTCTACCTGTACACCCTCAACGCGCACATCGTCGCGCTCGACGCGACGACCGGGAAGGTCGTGTGGGACACCGTCAACGGTGACGTCCGCGCCGGGGAGAGCGGCTCCGTCGCGCCGCTGATCGTCAAGGACCTGGTGATCGTCGGGAGCGCCGGCGGGGAGTTCGGCGTCCGCGGACACCTCGACGCGTTCGACGCGCACACCGGTGAGCGGCGCTGGCGCTGCTACACCGTCCCGAAGCCGGGCGAGCCCGGCTCGGAGACCTGGCCCGACGACGGCGAGGCCTGGCAGCGCGGCGGCGGGAACTGCTGGGTGACACCCACCTACGACCCGGAGCTGGAGCTGCTGTTCCAGGGCACCGGGAACCCCGCGCCGGACTTCGACGGCGGCGTCCGGCCGGGCGACAACCTCTACACCGACTCGACGATCGCGGTGGACGTCAACACCGGCGAGATCCGGTGGCACTACCAGTTCACCCCGCACGACCTGTGGGACTACGACTCCACGATGGAGAACGTCCTGTTCGACGCACCGGACGGGCGCAAGCTGCTCGCCCACGCGGACAAGAACGGCTACTTCTTCGTGCTCGACCGGACCAACGGCGAGCTCGTGCGCGTGTTCCCGTTCGTCGACCGGATCACCTGGGGCGAGATCACGCCGGACGGCACGGTGACGCCGAAGATCTACCCCGACGAGGAGGGCGTCCCGGTGCACTTCTGGCCGGGCCCGGCGGGCGGCAAGGAATGGACGCACATGTCCTACAACCCGCAGACCGGGTTGATGTACGTGCCCGTCCAGGAGGTCGGGGCGACCGCCACCCGGCGCCGCCGCGAGTTCAAGGAGTCCATCCCCTACTGGGGCGCCGGCGTCGCCGTCGACATCGAGGACTTCTACGGGTTCGTCGCCGCCATCGACCCGCTCACCGGCGAGGAGAAGTGGCGCTGGAACAACGAGTACCCGATGTGCGCGTCGACGCTGACCACCGCGGGCGGCCTGGTCTTCCAGGGCACCCCGACCGGTGAGTTCGTCGCGCTCGACGCCTCGACCGGGGAGAAGCTCTGGTCGTTCCAGTGCGGGAGCGGGCACCACTCCAGCCCGACCACCTTCGAGGTCGACGGCAGGCAGTTCGTCGCCGTGCCGACCGGGTGGGGCGGCTGGGTCGAGGGGTTCCTGCCGGGTCTGCTCGGCGCGGCCGCGGGTGACGCGTTGTTCTGCTTCGCGCTGCCCGAGCAGTAGGACCCGCCGTTCCCGGGAACCCGGACGTCGTGAGGAGGGAGGTGATCGCATGGAGTCGACCACCGAGTGGGAGGCGCCGGAGTTCGAGGAGATCGGCTGCGCGCCCGAGGTGACGATGTACATCGCCCGTACCGAGGCGTGAGACGGCCGACGGCCGGGGGTGCGCGAACGGCGCGCCCCCGGCCGTCGCCGTGGAACAAGGGGGTGCCATGAGGATCCGGGTCCTCGGCTCGGCGGCGGGTGGCGGGTTCCCGCAGTGGAACTGCGGCTGTCCGGGCTGCCGGGCGGTGCGCGACGGCTCACGGCCGGCGACGCCGCGCACCCAGTCCTCGATCGCCGTCTCCCCCGACGGCAGGCGGTGGTGGCTGGTCAACGCCTCCCCCGACATCCGCACCCAGCTCGCCGACACGCCCGCGCTGCACCCCACCGGCGACCGGACGACCCCGCTGCAGGGGGTGCTGCTCACCGACGCCGAGATCGACCACACCCTCGGGCTGGTGCTGCTGCGCGAGGGCCGCGGGGTGTCGCTCCACGCCACCGCGGCGACCGAGCGGACCCTGCGCGAGGGGTCCGGGCTGCTGGGCACCCTGGAGCGGTTCTGCCCGGTGACCTGGACCGAGGTCGTCCCCGGCTCCGACCACGACCTCGGCGGCCTGGCCTACCGCGCGTTCGACGCGCCGACCGGCAAGCACGACCGGTTCGCGTCCCCGCGCAGCGCAGGCGGAGCGGGCATCGGTACCGCCGAGGGCCTGCCCGGGCGCGTCGTCGGGTACCGGTTCACCGACACCGCGTCCGGCCGGTACGCCGTGTACCTGCCCGGTGTCCAGGAGCTGACCCCCGCGGTGCAGGACGAGATCGACGGCGCGGACCTGCTGCTCGTCGACGGCACGACCTGGCACGACGACGAGCTGGTGCGGCTCGGGCTGGCCGCGAAGACCGCGCACGACATGGGACACCTGCACATCGGCGGCCGTGGTGGCAGCCTGGAGGTGCTCACCGCCCTCGGTGTGCCCCGGATCGTCTACGTGCACGTCAACAACACCAACCCCGTCCTGCTGGAGGACTCCGCCGAACGCGCCGCGGTCACCGCCGCCGGGGTCGTCGTCGGGTTCGACGGACTGGAACTGGAGGTCTGACATGACCGCTCCGGACACCGCGCTGGTGCGACGCCTGCGGGCGCACGCCACGCAGTACCACTCGGCGCACCCGTTCCACGTCCGCATGAACGACGGCACCCTGACCCCCGACCAGATCCGCGGATGGGTCGCGAACCGGTTCGCCTACCAGGAGGCCATCCCGGTCAAGGACGCGGCGATCCTGTCGAACTGCCCCGACGTCGGGGTCCGTCGGCGGTGGATCCGCCGGATCACTGACCATGATGGGGTCCACGACGGCCGGGAACCGGGCAGCGGGAACTCCGGACAGGGGGGTATCGAGGCGTGGCTGCGGCTCGGCGAGGCGTGCGGGCTGAGCCGGTCGGAGATCCTCGACCACCGGCACGTCCGGCCCGGGGTGCGGTTCGCCGTCGACGCCTACGTCGGCTTCGCCCGCACGAGGCCGTGGGTCGAGGCGGTCGCGTCGTCGCTGACCGAGCTGTTCGCCCCGGACCTGATGGCCGAGCGGCTGGCGGCGTTCGAGAAGTACTACACCTGGATCGACCCGGACGGGCTGCAGTACTTCCGCAACCGCCTGGTCCAGGCCCCGCGGGACTCCGAGCACGCGCTGGAGGTCGTCGTCGCGCACTGCCGCACGCCCGCCGAGCAGGACGCCGCCGAGGCCGCGCTGTCGTTCAAGTGCGACGTGCTGTGGGCGATCATGGATGCGATCGACCATGCCTACGCGTGACGGGTCGACGGCCGCCGGTGCGGCGCGGGTGCCGGCACCGCGGCGCGGCGAGCGGGCCGCCCGCGCGGCCACGGTGACCGGGGGCTCCCGGCCCCGGCTGGGCCGGCACGTGCGGATGCGCCCGGACCGCCCGACCGACGGCTGGGTGCTGCTCGGGCCGGAGACCGTCGTCGTGCTGAACCGGACCGGGCACGCGGTGCTGCGCCTGTGCGACGGCGAGCGCACCGTCGACGACATCGTCGCCGCGCTGGTCGCGGACTTCGACGAGGCCGACGAGCTGGTCGTCGGGGAGCAGGTGCGGCACTACCTGGCCCGGCTCGTCGACCGGAACCTGGTGGCGCTCGGATGAGCGACCCGCGCCCGTTCGGGCTGCTCGCCGAGCTCACCTACCGCTGCCCGCTGGCGTGCGCCTACTGTTCGAACCCGATCGAGCTGTCCCGCTACGACGACGAGCTGTCCACCGCCGACTGGCAGCGCGTGTTCGGCGAGGCCGCGGCCATGGGCGTGCTGCAGTGCCACCTGTCCGGCGGGGAGCCGCTGCTGCGCCGGGACCTGCCCGAGCTGGTCCGCACCGCCGCCGAGCTGGGCATGTACACCAACCTGGTGACCAGCGCGATGGGCCTGTCCCGCCCGCGGGCCGAGGCGCTGCGCGCGGCGGGCCTGGACCACGTACAGGTCAGCGTGCAGGCCGACGAGCCCGCCACCTCCGACCGGATCGCCGGGATCCGGTCGTTCGAGCGGAAGCTGGAGGCGTGCGCGCTGGTGCGCGAGCTGGGCTGGCCGCTCACGGTCAACGTGGTCCTGCACCGCGGCAACATCGACCGGGTCGGCGCGATCGTCGACCTCGTGGAGCGCCTCGGCGCCGACCGGGTGGAGCTCGCCAACACCCAGTACTACGGCTGGGCGTGGCGCAACCGGTCGTCGCTGCTGCCGACGGCTGCGCAGCTCGACCGGGCCGAGGAGGTCGTCTCCGCCGCCCGGGCGCGGCTGGCCGGGTCGATGGAGGTCGTGCACGTGCTGCCCGACTACTACTCCCGCCACCCCAAGCCGTGCATGGGGGGCTGGGCGCAGCGCCAGCTCACCGTCGCCCCGAACGGCGACGCGCTGCCCTGCCCGGCGGCGCAGACCCTGCCGCTGCCGCGGGCCTCGGTCCACGACACGGGCCTGGCCGAGATCTGGACGTCGGCGCCGCTGTTCACCGCCTACCGCGGCGAGGACTGGATGCAGGAGCCGTGCCGGACCTGCGACCGGCGCGAGATCGACCTGGGCGGGTGCCGCTGCCAGGCGTTCCAGCTCACCGGCGACGCCGCGGCCACCGACCCGGTGTGCCACCTGTCGCCCGAGCACGGACTCGTCGAGGACGTGGTGGGCGAGGCCAACCGGCCGGGGCGGGTCGACCTGGAGCTCGCCCCCCGCCCGCACCGCTGAGCCCGACCGGGTCAGCGCAGGTGCGCGGCGTCCCAGAAGCGGTACGACCGGTCCGCGGGGTCGACGACCGCGTCGTCGACCTGCGGTCCGGCGGCGATCAGCCGACGCAGGTAGTCCCCCACACCCGTCCCGACCACGCGGCGCTCGTCCTCGTCCGGCCCGGCGACGACGATCTGCCCCACGGTGCCGCCCGGCTCCGGGACGGTGTCGACGACCAGGGCGTTCCCGCCGCCGTCGACGGCCAGTGGCCACCAGCCCACGTCCCAGTAATGGGCGCGCACGGGGTCGCCCGCGCGCACGGTCACGAAGTCGCTCCCCACGGTGGCGACGGCGTCGACCCAGACGCGGTACTCGCGGGTCGCCTCGGCCAGCGGGACGAAGCGGTAGGTCGCGGGGAACAGGCTCGTCGCGACCTCCGGGTGCGGACCGGGGGCTCGCGGGTGGTCGGCCAGCTGGCCGTCGGCGAGCGTGTAGAGCGCCCGCAGCGCGGCCGGGAACTCCCGGCCGAACACGGCCTCGGCGTCGGCGACCGCGCCCGGCTCCGCGGGCGCGCGGAGGTTGGACGAGGCCGGGATCCCGGCCCGTTCCAGCACGTCGAGCCAGCGGGGCCAGTCGGTCGCGACGCCGTCGTCGGGAGCCCCGCCGGAGAGGTCACGGTCACCGGTCACGTGTGCACCCTGCCACGACGGGCGGGCCCGGGACGCACCCGCCGACGGGTTCTGGCAGGGTCGTCGCACACCCCAGGCCCGCCCCCCGTGGGCCGTCCCCGTCCGTGAGGAGCACGTCCGTGTCCGCACCGCAGAAGCCCGCCGTCGAGATCGTCGACGGCCCGCTGCCCACCGACCTCGTGACCGAGGACCTCTCCGTCGGCGACGGCCAGGAGGCCAAGCCCGGTGACACCGTCGCCGTGCACTACGTCGGGGTCTCGCAGTCCACCGGCCGCGAGTTCGACAACTCCTACGACCGCGGCCAGCCGCTGCAGTTCGGGCTCGGCGCCGGGCAGGTCATCTCCGGCTGGGACAACGGCGTCGCCGGGATGAAGGTCGGCGGCCGCCGCCGGCTCGTGATCCCGCCGCACCTGGGCTACGGCGCCCAGGGCGCGGGCGGCGTCATCGCCCCGAACGAGACCCTGATCTTCGCCTGCGACCTGGTGGGCGTGCGCTGACCGCACTCCTGCTGATCTCCGACACCCACCACCCGAGCCGCGGGGCCGCCCACTCCGGTGGGCTCCCCGGGCCGGTGTGGGACGCCGTCGACGCCGCCGACGTCGTGGTGCACGCCGGTGACTGGTGCTCGGTGGAACTGCTCGACCGGGTCGCGGGCCGCGCGGCCCGGCTGCTCGCCTGCTGGGGCAACAACGACGGCGACGACGTGCGCGCCCGGCTGCCGGAGACGGCCCGGGCGAGGATCGACGGGGTCCGGGTCGCGGTGACCCACGAGACCGGCCCGAAGCAGGGCCGCGAACGCCGGGCACTCGCCGCGCACCCCGACACCGACCTGCTGGTGTTCGGGCACTCGCACATCCCGTGGGACTCCGTCGCCGACGGGCTGCGCCTGCTGAACCCGGGGTCGCCGACCGACCGGCGCCGGATGCCGACCCACACCTGGATGACGCTGACCCTGCACGACGGCCGGATCGACGACGTCGTGCTGCACCACCTCTGACGTCCCGTCAGCCGTCGTCGTCAGCCGTCGTCATCGTCGTCGGGCTGCTGGCCCCGGTCCTGCGGGACCGGAGCCGCCGGGGCCTGCCGGTCGTCGTCCACCCGGGTCGCCGACGACGGGCCGCCGGCCGGGGAGTCGTCGTCGCGGGCGCCCTCGCCCGTGCCGAACACCAGCACCAGGCCGATCAGCGCGGCCACGACCGCGAGCGCCGCGGCCATCCGGTCCTTCGTGAGCCGGTCCTTCGTGGGCATCGGGTCTCCCTGCGGGTGCTCAGTCGTCGACGGGGACGCCGCCGAAGACGGTGAGGCTGACGACGAAGTAGGCGGCGTAGAGCACGAGCAGCACCACGCCGTGCCAGCGGCGGATCCGCCCGGTGCCGAGGAACACCGCGGAGAGCACCGTCAGCCCGAGCAGCACCGGCAGGTGCCAGACCAGGGCCGTCGGGTCGACCACGATCGACCCGCCGACCAGCAGGATCACGCCGAGCTTGCCGGTGACCGAGAACACGACGCTGCCGAGCACGTTCGCGACGGCGATCTCGGGTGCGCCGCGCCGGGCCGGCTCGACGGTGATGAGGATGTCCTCGAGCGACAGTGCGAGCGTCGCGATGGTGACCCCGAAGACCGTCCCGCTGATCGCCCAGGTCTCGAGGATGCCCTCGGTGCCCTGCCCGGCGACGAGTGCGCCGACGACGAGCCCGATCAGCGCGATGACGGCGAACAGGACGGTCCGCCCGGGCGGCTGGGACCGTGCCTTCAGGAACCCGTCGTCGACGCGCAGGTCCTCGGGCAGCCGGAACCCGGGGCTGCTGCCGTCCGCCGTCCCGGTCCGGAGCGGGCCGCTCGTCGCGACCGTCGCCGTCGTGCTCCCGCCCGCGCCGACCCCGGCCCGCTCCAGCTGCTCGTAGACCTCGGCGTTGCGCCAGACGGGCCGTCGGGCGGAGTACTCGCGGTAGGCGATCCAGCCGACGAAGGCGACGAACAGCAGGATCAGCACGACGCCGGTCCCGGCGGTGAGCAGGCCGCCGAGCGCCAGCAGGAACATCACCACCGGAGCGGCGACGTAGAGCGCGAGGTAGTCGCGCGGGACCTCGACCCGGGTCGGCGCGATGATCGCGGCGAGAGCCAGCACGATGCCGGTCAGCGCGATCGTGGTGCCGATGACGGTGCCGAGCGCGACGTCGCTGAGGTCCTCCATGTTGAGGACGACGCCGAACGCGAGGTCGTCGAACTCGATGCCGGTGAAGACGACGGCGATCAGGAACAGCGAGATCGCCCAGCGGCTCGCCACCCCGACCAGGTAACCGATGAGCTTCTCCGCGCTGTAGACCAGCACGGCGACGCCCAGGACGAACTCGATCACCGGGATCATGCGTCAGCCCCTCGCTACGCTGCCAGGATCACTCGATGGTGACCTGGGCCACGTGCCGATGCAACACTTGACACCGCGAGCGCGATGTCTCGGCAGGTCAGGGGCGGCGCCGTCGACGGGGGCGGACACGGAGCCGCCCCGGTGTCCGATGCGGACGCCGGGGCGGAGGGAGGCCGTCGGGGACGGTGGGTCTCAGTCGCGCGGGGGCGCGCTGACGCGGTGGTCGGCCTGCTCGTCGCGGGCCTCGATCTGCGCGGCCTCCTCCTTCGTGCGGGCCAGCGGCGGCGCGGTGATCCCGCTGCCCTGCTCGGCCAGCTCGGGCTTCATCCGGACCGCGACGAGGCTGGCGATCGTGGTGATCGCGAGGACGCCGACGATGACGCCGAGCGAGAGCCCGATCCCGACCTCGGGGACCGGGACCGGCTGCCCGCCGTTGATGAAGGGCAGCTCGTTCTCGTGCAGGGCGTGCAGGGCGAGCTTGACGCCGATGAAGGCGAGCAGCACCGCCAGGCCGTAGGACAGGAAGACCAGCTTGTTGAGCAGCCCGCCGAGCAGGAAGTAGAGCTGGCGCAGCCCCATCAGCGCGAACGCGTTCGCGGTGAAGACGAGGTAGGGCTCCTGGGTGAGCCCGAAGATCGCCGGGATCGAGTCCAGGGCGAACATGATGTCGGTGACGCCGATGGCGATCATCACGATCAGCATCGGGGTCAGCCAGCGCTTGCCGTCGATCTTCACCGTGGTCTTGGCGCCGTGGTAGTCGTCGGTGACCGGGAAGGCCTTGCGGACCCACTTCAGGACCCGGCCCTCCTTCCACTCCTCGTCGTCGCCGCCGGCGGCCTGCTTGACCAGCGAGACCGCGGTGTAGATGAGGAACGCGGCGAAGAGGAAGAACACCCAGCTGAAGCGGTCGATGACCGCCGCGCCCGCGGCGATGAAGATGCTGCGCATGATCAGCGCGATCACGATGCCGACCAGCAGCACCCGGTGCTGGTGGAGGACCGGGACCTTGAACGCGGACATGATGATGAGGAAGACGAACAGGTTGTCGACCGACAACGAGTACTCGGTCAGGTAGCCGGCGAAGAACTCGCCGGCGTAGGTGCCGCCGGAGAAGAACCAGACCCCGCAGCCGAACGCGACGGCCAGCGCCACGTAGAAGACGACCCAGCGGGTGACCTCGCCCAGGGTCACGGCGTGCGGCTTGTGGTCGTTGAGCCACAGGTCCGCGCCGATCACCAGCACGAACCCGACGATGGTGACCAACCAGACCCACAGGGGTACGTTCACGGACTTCCTCCAGACCAGGGCAGCATCAGACAGCCCGAGGTCTCTCCCGCCACGGCACCCTGGTCCTGCGACTGCCGAGCGTGGCCGGTGGTGCCGGGTCCGCGCGCGAGCCACGCTCACGACGACACCGTGCTGACGACACCACCGCGGTAGGGATATTCCCCTGCGGTAGGTGAAGTGTCCTCCCTGCACCGTTGCGTGGCGAGTCGGGGTGACCCAGTGCACCCGGTCGGTGACCCACTTCGTCCGTAGTGTCCGGTTCAGTGACGCGCGGGACGGCTGAGCCGGACCTTGTCGATCTCCTCACCGAGGTCGGTGATCGCGTGCACGACGAGCTCGGAGTCGGTGCCGTGCGAGCCGGGCACCACCGAGCAGCGCAGATAGGCGTAGCCGAGGTACCGGGTCCGCGACCAGGTGACGGTCTCGGCCTGCTTCTGGTCGTCGGGTCCCGCTACGAAGCTCGTGACCGGCGCCTGCTCGGTCTCCTGGCCACGGTGGCTGTCGGTCTCGCCGGGCTGCCAGCGGTAGCGGGGCCGTCCGCCGGAGCCGACGCAGACGTAGGTGGTGCCGTCGGTCTCCGGGTGGACGGTCGAGCGGTCCGGGGCCGGGCGGGTGGGGCGGCCGTCGCGGATGGGGTCGGTGCGCTCGTACTGGTGGTTGTGGCCCTGGACGCACAGGTCGACCCGGTAGCGGTCGCACAGCGGCGCCAACGCCCGTCGCACCCCGGCGTCGGAGGCGTGCGCGCCGGAGGTGGCGAAGGCGCAGTGGTGGAAGAACAACACGATCCACTCGATGTCCGGGTCGGCGCGCCAGCCGGCCAGGGTCCGCTCCAGCCAGGCCAGCTGGGTGCCGCCGGAGTAGCCGGCGTTGGTCGGGATCTCGGTGGACAGGTCGTTGGCGTCGACGCTGGCGACCCCGACGGTGCCGTGGGTGAACGCGTACACCGAGGGGCAGCCGCGGGGGCCGGTCCCGGGCAGCGACAGCCGGGCGGCGTGCCCGGCGTAGCCGTGTGCGGGGCCGTCGGCCCGGTTCAGGTCGTAGAGCGCCTCCATGTCGTGGTTGCCGGTGGCGAACATCCACGGGGTCGACGCGGCCGAGCGTTCGATCGCGGCGAAGTAGGTGCTCCAGACCGTGGGGTCGAAGCTGTCGTGGGCCTCGTCGTCGTGCCCCGCGCCGTCGAGGGCGGGCTTCCCGGCACCGGAGGGGTCGGCGTAGCAGATGTCGCCGGCGAGCAGGTGGAACGCGGGCTGCTCCGCTGCGACGAGCGCGGTCAGCGCCTCCGACGGCATCGGACTGCGGTGGGTGTCGTCGGCCTTGTAGAGATTCGGCTCGGCGCCGGTGCTGACACCCTGGTCGGCGAACGCGGTGAAGGTGAACCGGTGCCGGGTGCCGCGCGGCGCGGCCGTGCGGAACGTGCTGGTCGCGGTGGTCGTCGCGGTGCCGTCCGCGCCCTCCAGCCGGAACCGGTAGACGTAGCGGCTGCCGGGGGTCAGGCCGTCGGCGCGGGCATGGACGAACCACTGCCGGGTGCCCCGGATGCCGCCGTCGGCCTGCGGGACCAGGCTCTCCAGCGGGCGGACCTGCACCGGGAGGGTCAGGCCGAACCCGGAGTCGGTACCGACGTCGACGACCATCCGGCCGGGCGGCGGTGCCGCGGTCAGCTCCCCGGAGAACGACATCGACCGGGCCGGGTCCGGCCCGTAGGCCAGGTGCCGTCCGACGACGGTGACCGGCGCGGGTCCGGCGGCCGCGGCGACCCCGCGTGCCCACGGTGACCCGGACGCGGCGAGCGTGGCCAGCACGCCGGCGCCGCCGCGCAGCGCGGTGCGCCGGCTGACGGGGTGCCGACGCAGGAACGCGGCCAGCCAGTCCTGCTGGTCGGCGATCGTCATGTCGACGGCGAGTGCCCGCGGGACACCGACGCCGGGGGTCTCTCCGGTGGGGTTGACGCTCACACCCGGTGACGGTGCCGGGTCGCGGCTTCCGGTCGGCGTTGCACGGCGGAACAGAAGGTGAACGGGCGACGACACCCGGGGGTCGCGCGCCGTTGGTGCGGAGTTCATCCCGCGGTGGCCGGTTCCCGCGGCACCGGCGCGGGGACGGTCCGGTGGACGGGAACGGACGGGACGTGGTGGGGCGCACGCACCGCCCCGCGACGCGGCCGCGGGGATCTGCGTAGTTTCGACGAGGTGCACGTGCTCCCCCGGGCCCGGTGGGTCCGTACCCCGATCGTGGCGGCGACGGTCACCGCTCTGGTGCTGGCGTTCGCCCCCGCCGCGGCGGCCGCCCCCGGTGTCCCGGGCGCGACGGCGGCACCCGCCGCGGCGGCCGCCGACGACGGCGGGTCGGTCGCCGTCACCGCCGAACGGGTCGCCGTCCCGGCCGGCCCCGGACAGCCGGGCACGATCGACCTGGACACCTCGCTCTACGTCCCCGCCTCGGCGACCGCGGCCTCCCCCGCCCCCGCGGTGCTGGTCGCGCACGGCTTCGGCGGGAGCAAGGACTCGGTCGACTCCGACGCCCGCGAGCTCGCCGCCCGCGGGTACGTCGTGCAGACGTGGACCGCGCGCGGTTTCGGCGCCTCCGGCGGCAGCATCGGGCTCGACGACCCGGACCGCGAGGTGGCCGACGCCTCCCGGCTGGTCGACCGGTTGTCCCGGCGCGCGGACGTGCAGCAGGACGGCCCCGGTGACCCCCGCGTCGGGGTGACCGGCGGCTCCTACGGCGGCGGCCTCGCCCTGCTGCTGGCCGGCTACGACCGGCGGATCGACGCGATCGTCCCGGTGATCACCTGGAACGACCTCGGGCAGGCGCTGTTCCCGAACAACGCCGTCCCCACCGGCACGAGCGCACCCGGCACCCCCGCCGCGGGAGCGGGCGCCGGTGACGGGGTGTTCAAGAGCGGCTGGGCCGGGGTGTTCTTCGGCTCCGGAGGCCGGGTCCCCGCGGGCGGCGACACCGCGTCCGGGGCCGGGTCGGGCTCCGGCGACGAGTCCGGCGGCGGCTTCGGCGGGTCGGACGCGACCGGCGGGACCGGTGGGTCGACCGGCGGCGGAGCCGACGGAGGCGGCGGTGTCGGAGGTGTCGGCTCCGGGAACGGGGCCGTCGACGCCGGGCCCGCGGCAGGCGGGACGGGGAGCTCCGGCCCGGCCGGCCCCGGCACGTCCGCGGGCAGCCCCGGTGCGGTGCCCGGCGCCCCCTCGGACCCGGTCTGCGGCCGCTTCGCCCGCGACGTCTGCGCCGCCTACGGCGAGGCCGCCCGCACCGGCCGCGTCTCCCCGGAGCTGGCCCGGCTGCTGCGCCGCTCCTCCCCCGCGACCGTCACCGACCGGATCACCGCGCCGACGCTGCTCGTCCAGGGCGAACAGGACACCCTGTTCGGTCTCGACCAGGCCGACGCGAACGCCCGCCAGATCGCCGCGAACGGCACTCCCGTGTCGGTGCTGTGGTTCGCGGGCGGCCACGACGGCGGCGGCCCCGACTCCGAGGTCCGCGCCCGCATCGCCGACTGGTTCGACCAGCACCTGCGGGGCCTGCCCGCTGCGGAGGGCACCACCGGCGGCCTCGCCGAGGCCCCCTTCGCCTACCAGGTCCGCAGCTCCGTCCGCGCCCGCGACGACACCCCCACCGGCCGGACCGTCCTGGCCGACGCCTACCCCGGCCTGAGGGCGGGCTCCGCTCCCGCACCGACCACCGCGCTGCCGTTGGAGGGTGGCGAGCAGACCGTCGTCCACCCGCCGGGCGGGAACCCCTCGGCGCTCACCTCGCTGCCGGGGCTCGGCTCGGCGCTCGGGTCGCTGGGCTCGCTGGGCGGCCTGTCCGGCCTGACGACGCCGGGCCAGTCCGCCCGGTTCCTCACCGCGCCCGTCGCCGACGCGATACAGCCGTCGGGGGCACCGCGGGTGACGGTGCGCGTCGCGCGGGTCGCCGGACAGCCCGCCCCGGACACCGCGGTGCTGTTCGCCTCGCTCACCACGCTCGGCCCGGACGGGCGCAGCACGCTGCTGGGCAACGCCGTCGCGCCCCTGCGGATCGCCGTCCCCGCCGACGGGTCCCCGGCCGAGACCACGGTGACGCTGCCCGGCGTCGTCGCACCGGTGCAGGGCGGCAGCCGCCTGCTGGTGCAGCTGTCGACGACCGACCAGGGCTACGACTCCGGCGCCGACCCGGCCGTGTGGCGGGTCGGGCTCGCCGGGGACACCGCGC
Organism: Pseudonocardia sp. Ae717_Ps2; assembly: GCF_001932475.1. Taxonomy (NCBI): domain Bacteria; kingdom Bacillati; phylum Actinomycetota; class Actinomycetes; order Pseudonocardiales; family Pseudonocardiaceae; genus Pseudonocardia; species Pseudonocardia sp. Ae717_Ps2. The sequence continues at coordinate 2,070,141 of NZ_MCIS01000001.1, read as the reverse complement.
TGTCGGTGCCCCAGGTGCCCGGCCGCACCGAGTCGGCGGGGACGGTCCCCCTGTGGCCGGTGCTCGGGATCGCCGCCGTGCTGGCCGCGGCGCTCGTGGCGTGGCTGGTGGCGCGGCTGCGGTCGCGCCGCGCCGACCCCGCCGACGACGACGTGCCCGACGACGCGGCGCCGCTGGTCGTCGGCGGGCTGGCGAAGACCTACCGCAACGGGTTCGCCGCGGTGTCCGACGTGTCGTTCACGGTGCCGCGCGGCGCGGTGCTCGGCCTGCTCGGCCCGAACGGCGCCGGCAAGACGACCGTCCTGCGCATGCTCATGGGCCTGATCACGCCCACCGCCGGGACGATGACGGCGTTCAGCCGCCCGATCCGGCCCGGCGCGGCGGTGCTGTCGCGGATCGGCGCGTTCGTCGAGGGCCCCGGGTTCCTGCCGCACCTGTCAGGCGCGGAGAACCTGCGCCTGTACTGGGAGGCCACCGGACGCCCACCGGAGCAGGCCCGGATGGCCGAGACGCTGGAGATCGCCGGTCTCGGCGACTCGGTGCACCGCCGCGTCGGCACCTACTCCCAGGGCATGCGGCAGCGCCTCGCGATCGCGCAGGCGATGCTGGGCCTGCCCGAGCTGCTCATCCTCGACGAGCCCACCAACGGGCTCGACCCGCCCCAGATCCACGCGATGCGCGAGCTGCTGCGCCGCTACGCCGCGGGCGGCCGGACGGTGCTCGTGTCCAGCCACCTGCTGTCGGAGGTCGAGCAGACCTGCTCGGAGGTCGTGGTCATGCACCGCGGCACGGTCGTCGCCGCAGGGACGGTCGCCGAGCTGATGGCGGCCGGGGGCGGCTCGTCGTTCACCGTGGACGACACCGGCCGGGCCGCGGCGGTGCTGGCCGCCCTCGACGGCGTCACCGACGTCGTCACCGGGGACGAGCCGGGCGTCGTACACGCCCACACGGGCGACACCGCCCGCGCCGACGCCGTCGCCGCGCTGGTGTCCGGCGGGGTCGCGGTCAGCGCGGCCGGGCCGCGCGGCCGGCTGGAGGACGCGTTCCTGGAACTGGTGGGCCCCGAGGGCCGTGACGTGGAAGCCGCGCAGGGGCAGGACGTGGAAGCCCCGCGGGGGCAGGACGCCGGAGGTACCCCGTGAGTGACGACCGTCAGCTCTCGACCCGTCGCGGGCACGTCGGCGACCTCGTGACCGGCCGGGCCGCGCCGCCCGCCGTCCCGGGACGCACGATGCCGCTGCGCACCGAGCTGGTCCGCCAGCTGCAGCGCCGTCGCACCCAGGTCGCGTTCGCGCTGGTCGTGGCGATGCCGATCATCCTGTGGGCGGCGTTCTCCCTCGGCGACGACGACCCCGGCGCCCGCGGCCCGAGCCTGGTCGACCTGGCGTCGGGCAGCGCCGCGAACTTCGCGGTGTTCACGTTGTTCGCCTCGGCGAGCTTCCTGCTGGTGGTGCTGGTCGCGCTGTTCTTCGGCGACACCGTGGCCTCGGAGGCGTCGTGGTCGTCGCTGCGCTACCTGCTGGCCGTCCCGGTGCCGCGGGCGCGGCTGCTGCGGCAGAAGGCCGTCGTCGCGGGGGTGCTGTCGGTGGCGGCGCTGCTGCTGCTCCCGGTCGCCTCGCTGGTGGTCGGCGCGATCGCCTACGGCACCGGGGACCTGGTCTCGCCGATCGGGGAGTCGCTGCCGTTCTGGAGCGCGGTCGGGCGGGTGATGCTCGGCGCGCTGTACGTGACCGTGCAGCTGAGCTGGGTGGCCGGACTGGCGTTGCTGCTGTCGGTGAGCACCGACGCCCCGCTGGGCGCGGTGGGCGGCGCGGTGATGGCCTCGATCGTCTCCCAGATCATCGACCAGATCGAGGACCTGGGGATCATCCGGGACTTCCTCCCGACCCACTACGGCGACGCCTGGTCGGCGCTTCTGGCCACCGACGTCGACTGGTCGGACATGACCTACGGCGCGTTCTCCGCGGTCTGCTACGCGACCGTGTTCCTGGGGCTCGCGGCGTGGCGGTTCCGCACCAAGGACATCACCAGCTGACCGCGGTGCCGGGCCGCCCCGCGTGGCCCGGCACCCGCGTCCGGGTCGGTGACGTCGGCCGGGTAGGCCACGGCGGTCCCGCCCGCCGCCCGGATCTCCTCGGCGACGGCGGTGGCGCCGTGGGCGTCCCGGTCGTTGACGGCGACGGCGTGCCCGTCGCGTGACAGCCGCAGGGCGATGCCCCGCCCGATCCCGCGTCCGGCTCCGGTGACCACGGCGACACCCATGTCGGCCTCCCAGTTCGCTCGCGCGGGCCGCCGGGGGCGGCGTCCCTGCCGCGGCGGGACGTTCCCGCGACAGCCAGTCCACCCTGGTGGCGCGGGTCCGGGACAGCGTTGCAGGCCGGTTGCAGCGCCCGCCGTCGGCCGGGCGGGTGCCCGGCCGACGCGGGACCGGTCCGCGCCGGGCGTCGCCGCCCGGGCGGCGGTCAGTCGCGGCGCAGGGCGGCGACGCCGGGCGCGCCCGACTCGCGCACCACCCGGCTGCCCGCCAGCCCGGTCAGGTCCAGCTCGACCTCGGGAGCGATCCGGTAGGGGCGGGCCAGCAGGATGCCGCCCAGGTTCCGGCGCAGCCGGGACATCTCCGCGCGGACGGTGACCAGGTGCGCCCGGTCGCCGTAGAGCCCCTGGGACAGGGTCGCCGCGTCCAGCCCGCCCGTCCCGGCCCGGGCGAGGAGCACCAGGACCTCGGCGTGCCGGGTCGACAGCGGGTGCACCCAGCGGGTCGTGCCTTCGATCACGGCCTGCGGCGGGCGGCCGTCCAGGTCCAGGCGCAGCCGCATCCGTCTGCCCCCGCCCGACGCCGGGCGCAGCAGCCAGCCGCCGGGCACCGGCTCGGGCAGGCACGGTCCGAGCCCGTGCACGGCGATCAGGCGTTCGGGCACCGGCGCGGCGACCCGTTCGACGCCGGGCAGCCCGGACGCGGCGGCCACCCAGCCGTGGTCGTCGACGACCAGGCCGGGCCCGGTGTCACCGGCGAGCATCGGGGCGCCGATGGTGCGCAGCGCGTCGAGGCGGGCCTCGTGGCGCTGCCACAGCCCGGCCTCGGCGAGCCGCACCGCGGTGTCGACGAGCGCCACGGTCGTCGGGTGGACGGTCTCGGCGGGCCCGGACAGGTCGACGACACCGAGCAGCTCACCGCTGCGCGGGTCGTGCACGGGGGCCGCGGTGCAGGTCCAGCCGTGGTGGCTGCGCACGAAGTGCTCGGCGGAGAAGATCTGCACCGGCCCGCCCTCGGCGAGCGCGGTCCCGATCGCGTTGGTGCCGACCGACCGCTCGGACCACTCGGCGCCCTCGGTGAACCCGAGCGCGTCGGCACGGCGGCGGACCGCGGTCGAGCCCTCCCGCCACAGCAGGACCCCGTCGGCGTCGCAGACGACCATCACGTGCTGGGCGTCCTCGGCGACCGAGGTCAGCGCGGCACGCAGCGCGGGCAGCACCGGGGCCAGCGGCGAGGTCGCCCGCCGCTGCTCGACGACGGCGGCATCCAGCGGGCCGGGCGGCTCACCGGCGTCGGGGTCCACGCCCTGGGCCCGGACCCGGTCCCAGGACCGGGTGACCAGCCGGCGGCCGCGGGCCGTGTCGACGGGGCGGGCGTCGCCGGACAGCACCGCGTCGTGCAGCCGGGACAGCATCCGGGCGTGCCGACCGAGGTCGGTTCCCGGGCGGACGGCACACACGCCTGCCCGGTTCCGGTCGTCGTCGACTGGCTCCACCGGCACCTCCGGCCCCCACAGTAGGCGGGCGCCCGTGACCCGCGCCATAGTCGCGGGCCGTCGTGCCCCGGGGGCCCACCGGAGGGTCAGGAGCCGACGCGCAGCCGTTCCGGACGCGGCGCCCGCGGACCGCCGGGACGCCCCGGGCCCCGGGTGACGTACCAGCAGCCGAGCCCGAGGGTCAGCGCGGCGGGGATGACGTAGCTGGCCCCCAGGACCTGCTCCCAGAGGCTCCACTTCATCTCGACGCCCCACACGTTGGGCATCCAGCGGAACGGAGCGACGTAGAAGATCGCGGCGATGACCACGCCGACCACCGCCCACCCGGCACTGCGGTACCGCAGGGCGTGCGCACCGATCCCGATCAGCGCGGGCACGACCCACACCCAGTGGTGCGACCAGGCGGTCGGGGTCGCCATCAGCACGACGGCGGCCGTCGCCGACATCGCGATCACCGGCTCGGAGCGTCGGATGATCGGCACGGCCAACGCCAGCAGGACCGCGACGATGCCCAGCCACAGGATGTGGAACCAGGGCTCGGGGACCTCCTGGCGGGCGAGCACGGCCTGCACGGTCTCGTTGGAGAAGAACGTCGAGCCGCTCACCCCGGCGGCCGGCCCGCCGACGAACCAGTACCGCACCGAGGAGTCGAGGTCGACGACGAACCCGAGCCCGGTGGCGAGGATGCCGGTGACGACGGCGACCCCCGCGGCCTTCCAGTCCCGCCGGACCAGGAAGTACAGGACGAACCCGCCCGGGGTCAGCTTGATCGCCGCGGCCAGGCCGAGCAGCAGCCCGCGCGGCCACCAGGTACGCGGGGCGAGGAGGTCGACCAGCACCAGCAGCATCAGCACGAGGTTGATCTGCCCGAAGGCGAAGGTCTGCGCGACCGGCTCCATCAGCAGGACCGCGGCCAGCACCGGCACGCCCAGCAGGAACGGCGCCCGCCACCCGCCCGCGGGCCAGGCGACGCGGATCGTGAGCGCGATGCAGATCGCCAACGACAGCACCGAGGCGACGAACTGCGCGGTGAACGCCACGGCGTAGGGCACGACGGTCAGCGGCACCATCGTGATGGCGGCGAACGGCGGGTAGATGAACGGCAGCTCGGGCCCGTGCAGGGGCAGCGGGAGCCGGCCGTACATGTCGCTGCCGTCCAGCCAGGCCTGCACGCCGATCCGGTACACGTCGAGGTCGAGCGCGTAGTTCCGCAGCCGGTACCAGGACCAGTACAGCGCGGCCACCAGCAGCGGGACGGTGACCACCAGCGTCCACCGGGTCAGCGCCGCCGCGCGCAGCCTGCCGACCAGCGCGGCGCCGCCCCGGCCGGGGGCTGCGGGCACGTCCGGGTCGGGCGTGGTGCGGATGACGGTCACGCGGGGCTCCTCCGAGAACGACCGGGCCGCCCGGGCCGGACGGGGATGCGGCCGCGTGACGGGCGGACCCGGCGGCCGGACGGGAGATGACGGTGGTCCACGGTAGCGGGGAGGCCCGGCCGCCCCGCCGCGGACCCGCCTACGACACCCCGGCCGCGTCCATCCCCCGCAGCTCCTTCTTCAGGTCGGCGATCTCGTCGCGCAGCCGGGCCGCCAGCTCGAACTGAAGGTCCCGTGCCGCGGTGAGCATCTGGTCGTTCATCTGCTGGATGAGGTCGGCCAGCTCGGCGCGCGGCATGCCCGCCGTGTCCTTCGCCGCCACCCCGGAGCTGCCGGCCGCGGCCGGGGCGCGACCCTTCTCCCCCGCCGCGCGCTTGCCGCGCGAGGCGTTGCGGCCCGACCCGCCCACCGGGACGGTCTCGGTGTCCTCGGCCTCCCGGTAGACCTGGTCGAGGATGTCGGCGATCTTCTTGCGCAGGGGCTGCGGGTCGATCCCGCGCTCGGTGTTGTAGGCGATCTGTTTGGCGCGACGCCGGTCGGTCTCGTCGATCGCGTACCGCATCGAGTCGGTGATCTTGTCGGCGTACATGTGCACCTGGCCGGAGACGTTGCGCGCCGCGCGGCCGATGGTCTGGATCAGCGAAGTGCCGGAACGGAGGAAGCCCTCCTTGTCCGCGTCGAGGATCGCCACCAGCGACACCTCGGGCAGGTCGAGACCCTCGCGGAGCAGGTTGATGCCGACCAGCACGTCGTACTCGCCCGACCGCAGCTGCCGCAGCAGCTCCACCCGGCGCAGGGTGTCGACCTCGGAGTGCAGGTACCGGACCTTGATCCCGAGCTCGAGCAGGTAGTCGGTGAGGTCCTCGGCCATCTTCTTGGTCAGGGTGGTGACCAGGACCCGTTCGTCCTTGGCGGTCCGGTCCCGGATCTCGGCGATCAGGTCGTCGATCTGGCCCTTGGTCGGCTTCACGACGACCTCGGGGTCGACCAGGCCGGTGGGGCGGATGACCTGCTCGACGAACTCGCCGCCGGTGCGGTTGAGCTCGTAGGGGCCCGGGGTCGCGGACAGGTAGACGGTCTGGCCGATCCGGTCGGCGAACTCCTCCCAGGTCAGCGGCCGGTTGTCCACCGCGGAGGGGAGGCGGAAGCCGTACTCGACGAGGTTGCGCTTGCGGGACATGTCGCCCTCGTACATGCCGCCGATCTGCGGCACCGTCACGTGCGACTCGTCGATGACCAGCAGGAAGTCGTCCGGGAAGTAGTCGATCAGGGTGGCCGGCGCAGTGCCGGGACCGCGGCCGTCGATGTGCCGGGAGTAGTTCTCGATGCCCGAGCAGAACCCGACCTGGCGGATCATCTCGATGTCGTACTGGGTCCGCATCCGCAGCCGCTGGGCCTCCAGCAGCTTGCCCTGGTTCTCCAGCTGCGCGAGACGCTCCTCCAGCTCCGCCTCGATGGCGCGCACGGCGCGCTCCATCGCCTCCGGGCCCGCGACGTAGTGCGTCGCCGGGAAGACCTTGATCTCGTCGACCTGCTCGACCTCCTCCCCCGTCAGCGGGTTGAGGTAGTACAGCGCCTCGATCTCGTCGCCGAAGAACTCGATCCGCAGCGCCAGCTCCTGGTAGGCGGGGATGATCTCGACGGTGTCGCCCCGGACCCGGAACGTGCCGCGGGTGAAGGACATGTCGTTGCGGGTGTACTGCACGTCGACCAGCAGCCGCAGCAGCCGGTCCCGCTCGACCTCCTCGCCGACCCGCAGCGAGACCGACCGGTCGAGGTAGGACTGCGGGGTGCCCAGGCCGTAGATGCACGACACCGAGGCGACCACGACGACGTCGCGCCGGGACAGCAGGTTCATCGTCGCCGAGTGCCGCAGCCGCTCGACGTCGTCGTTGATCGAGCTGTCCTTCTCGATGTAGGTGTCGGTCTGCGCGATGTAGGCCTCGGGCTGGTAGTAGTCGTAGTACGAGACGAAGTACTCGACCGCGTTGTTCGGGAGCATCTCCCGCAGCTCGTTCGCCAGCTGGGCCGCCAGGGTCTTGTTCGGCGCCATCACCAGCGTGGGCCGCTGCTGCTGCTCGATCAGCCAGGCGGTGGTGGCCGACTTGCCGGTACCGGTGGCGCCCAGCAGCACGACGTCCTGCTCGCCGGCACGCAGCCGACGGTCCAGCTCGGCGATCGCGGCCGGCTGGTCACCTGCCGGGACGTGGTCGCTGACCACGCGGAACGGGGCCGTGCTGCGCTCGACCGCGCCCACCGGGCGGTGCTCGGAGTGCGCGCGCGGGGTGTCCGCCGGGGTGGTGCCCGCGTCCGGGTGCGCAGCGTCCCCCCGGGCACGGGAGTCCGCCGCGCTGCCCGGGACCTCGGTCGCGAATGCCATGACACCAGGGTACGAGCGACCCCCGACACTTTCCCGTCGCACGCCCCGCCGGGACCGCCGGAGGGGGCAGGATGGTCGACCGTGCACCCGCCCAAGACACAGACCTTCGACCCCGAGCGGGGCGTCCAGGTCGACACCAAGGGGACCCACCGCGAGATCGCCACGCTGCGCGAGGAGGACTGGGGGCTGTACCTGTCCCGGCCCGTCGTCGCCCGGCCGAACGCCTGGTGGATCGAGACCTGGGTGCTGCCGGAGCTGGGCGTGTGCCTGTCGGACTGGCGGTGGCGGCCCGGGCACGAGCGCGACCAGGACGTGTACGTCGACGTCGCCGCGATCTCCCGCGAGGGCAGGCGGCTGCACATGACGGACCTCTACCTGGACCTCGTCGTGCGCCGCGGCCGCGGGACCGACGTCATCGACGTCGACGAGTTCGTCGCCGCCGTGGCGCAGGGGCTGGTCGGGACCGACCTGGCCGAGTACGCCCTGGAACGGTCGCACGCGGTGCTCGACGGGCTGGTCCGCCACGACCACGACCACGTGGCCTGGCTGGCGTCGCTCGGGATCGACCTGGGGCCGCGGGACCGACCGGAGGACGGCCCGGACTGACCGGCCGCGGGGGCCGGCCGGGGTGTGTCCCGGGGTGTGTCAGAGCGCGGAGGACTGCGCCGGGGCGAGGCCGACGGCGCTGGTCGAGGTCTCCGGCGTCGTCGTCCCGGTGGTCGTGGTCGGGTCGGACGACGCGGTGGTGGTCGGCGCGGCCGAGTTGGACGTCGTCGGGGCCGGGTTGGTCGTCGTCGGCTCCGGGGTGCCCTCGTCGGTCGGCTCCGGCGTCGAGGTCGGCGGCGTCGTGGTGACCGGCGGAGGCGTGGTCGTCACCGGCGGCTTCGTCGTGGCCGGCGGAGGCGTCGTCGGCTCGGGCGAGCCCTCGTCGGTCGGCTCGGGCGGGGTGGTGGGCTGCGGCTGGGTCGGCTGGCCACCGGTGAACGGCGGCGGGACCACGGGCGCACCGGGGGTTCCGGGCGCGGGCGCCGAACCGGGCGCGGGGGCGACGGGCGAGCCGCCGCCACCGGGCAGCGCGCCACCCTGGGTCGCCGCGACGGTCGGGTCGAACGCCGGCGGGAGGCCGTCCCCGCCGGCGGCCGCGCCACCCGGCGCACCGGTCTCGACGGGGTCCGGGCTCGGGCCGGTCGCCTGCGGCGCGGCGATGGCGAAGGGCGGGCCGACGAAGCTGCCGTCGGGCGCGGCCGCGGTCGCGACGGCGGTGATCCCGCCCAGCGACCCGACGGTGAGCACCGCCGCGGCCGCGGCCGACGTGGCGCGGCGCGCACCGGCGGCGCGGGAGATCACGTCGTCGACGGCCGGCAGCCGCACGGCCGCCGCGAGGACGTCGTCGAGCCGGTGGAACTCCCGGTCGATGTCGGCGAACCCGTTCATGCCCGTCCCCCCTCGGTGGCGGGTGGGTATCCGCCACGCAGGTCGTACTGCGGCGTCCGGTGACCCGGCGGCGGTCCCCCGACCGCGCCACCCGCCGGTCCGATGATCTCCTCCAGCACCTCGGCCATGCCCTCGGTCACGACCTCGCGACCGCGGACGAGCCGGCGCCGCACCTCGTGCACGGTGACCCGCTCGAGCTCGGCGACCGCGCCGGTCGACAGGCCCGCCATGTGGTGCAGCACCACGGCCCTGCGGTCGACGGGCGCGAGCCGCCCGAGCGCCTCCAGGAGCGCCCCGGTGCGCGGGTCGGTCTCCTCCGGGGCCGGCCTGCGACGGCGACGCAGGATCCGCGGCCGCATCGACGTGCGGATCGCGACCCGCCGGACCCAGCCGACGGCGGCGTCCTCGTGGTCCGGGCCCGCGGGTTCGGCACGCAGCGCGGCCCAGCGGCGCCAGGCACGCGAGTAGGCGTCCTGCACCGCGTCGTGTGCGTCGTACGGATTGAGCGTGATCGCGTAGAGCTGCGCGACCAGGCGCGGGTAGTGGGTCTCCAGGTGCGCCCCGAAGTCCGCGCGGAGCTCACCGTGCGGGAGCGTGCGGTGCTGCTGGACGACGGCGCCGCTGATCGGCGGAGCCTCGTAGTCGGCTCCGTAGTCGGCGCCGGTCCACGCGTCGCGGTCGGCCGCGCCCGGCTCGCCGGGTTCCGGCACACCGCCGTACTGGTCCGTGTGGGGGAACGCGGGCGCGCGCTCGGGCTCGGCGAACTCGCCGTCCGCCCCGAAACGCTGGGCCACTGTGCTCAACCCCGTGTCCTCTCGTCGCCGCCACCGGGCCCTGCGGCCCGGTGCCGATCACCGTGGTGCCCTGTCCGATCGGCGGGTACCCGCAGGTACCGCCGCCGATCCGGGCAGGAGCACCCTCTGCCCCGCCTGATCGACCAACGAGCGTGCAGCGTTACAGAAACGGCCCGGCGCGATCCGATCGTCACGTTCCGCGTGATCTACATCCCGATCCGGTCACTCGTCCGGATCAGAGCGCCACTCCGCCGTGCACGCACGGTAGTGACGTGGGTCTGCGTCGTCGGCGTGCCGCTCCGCCGCGGCGCGCTTGTGCGCGGCGTAGTCGGTACGGGCGGTCGCGTCGGCGCGCAGCCGGTCCCGCAGCTCGACCGCGTGCTGCCACGCGGGCGAGCCGTGCACCCGCACGGCCAGCACCGCGGCCCGTCCCGGGTCGGCCGAGCCGTGCACCCGCACCGTGCCCGCGTCGCCGCCCGGGGCGGCGGCGTCGACCGGGAACCCGGCCGTGACCAGGGCATCGGTGATCCGGTCGGCGTCGGCCGGGGACTCGACCGCGAGCTGCAGGTCGAGGACGTCGCGGGCCGGGAGCCCCGGGACGGCCGTCGACCCGATGTGCTCGACCCCGCGGCCGGGACCGCCCGCGGCGACCGCGACCCGCTCGGCCAGCCGGCGGGCCTGGGCAGCCCAGTCCGGGTCGTGCTCGACGAGCAGGGGCGGCCCGTCCACGGCCGGGCGGCCGGTCCGCAGGTTCTCCTCGAACCCGGTCAGGCGCCCGTCCCACAGCGCGTCCACCCGGCGGCGGGTGTCCTCCGGGTCGCCCGAGTTGTCCAGCCAGACGTCGGCGACGGCGCGACGCTGCTCGTCGGTGGCCTGGGCGGCGATCCGGGCCCGGGCGTCCTGCTCGGCCATCCCCCGCGCGGACACCAGCCGCCGGACCCGCTCCTCGGCGTCCACCCCCACCACGACGACCAACGGGAAGGCCGGGGCCATCCCGCCCTCGACGAGCAGCGGAATGTCCTGCACGACGATCGCGTCCGGCGCGGCGGCGGCGACGATCTCGTCGGACCGGGCCCGCACGAGCGGGTGCACGATGCCGTCGAGGGTGCGCCGGGCCCCGGCGTCGGCGAAGACGACCGCGGCGAGAGCGGGCCGGTCGAGGCGGCCGTCGGCGTCGAGGACGTCCCGGCCGAACGCCTCGACGATCGCCGCCAGTCCCTCGGTGCCCGGTTCGACGACCTCGCGGGCGATGACGTCGGAGTCGACCAGCACCGCCCCGCGTTCGACCAGTCGCGTCGCGACCGTCGACTTGCCCGCACCGATTCCGCCTGTCAGCCCTGTCCGCAGCACGTGATCACCGTAGCGGGCCGCACCGGGTACCCCGGGCGGCGCTCAGGTGGTGCCGCGCGCGCTGCCCGCGCCGCCGTCGCCGGCCCGCGGGGCGGGCGCCGCGGGCGGCGTGGTGGGGGTCGGCCGCGCGGACGGCGGCTGGGTCGGCGTCAACGCCGGGATGATGCGCTGGGCCAGGTCGGGCAGGGTCTCGGCCGCGGACCGGGTCTGCCCCGGAGCCGCCACCGGCAGAATGAACGTCAGCGTGTCGACGCCGTAGACCAGCGCGAGGGTGGTCTCGTCCGGCCGCTCGACGAGGACGCCGGGGACCGAGCCGACGGTGATGTCGCGCGACGCGGTGGCCGAGCCCCGCTCGGCGTTGGTGTTGAGCTGCCACTGCCGCGCCGCGGACGCGGCGTCGGTGTAGCGGCCGATGTTGAGCTGGAACAGCACCGGACCCGAGTTGCGCGCCCCGCCGAAGGCCTGGGTCTGGCCGCCCGCCCGGTAGGTGCAGGCGGTGCGCTCGGTGCGGTTGACCGCCGCCTCGGGGACGCCGCGGACCGACTGGACCGACACCGACCCCAGTACCTGGCCGAACAGCGCGCCGGCCTGCTCGGGGTCCATCAGCTGCGCGCAGTCGGTGGGCAGCGCGATCGGAACCGGGCCCCGTCCGGCCTGGGCGGCGCCGGACTGCTCGGCAGGGAACGTCGGGACCGCGATCCCGGTGTCCCCGGACGCCGTGCCGCACCCGGCGAGCACCGCGGTCAGCAGGATCCCCGCGAGCGCGGACCGTCCGCGACGCCGGGACGGGCGGGTGTGGGACAGGAGCTCGCCGGAACGCGTCCGGCGGACGGTACGGCCGACCATGCATCCAATCTAGGCCGACCCGAAGATCGACTCAGAGCGGGTGCGCGCGCCGTGACCAACCGCAGCCGAACCGTGATCTCCACCGTGCGTGTCCACCCTGACACGCCGAGCGAGATGAACCGGTGTCCATCGCGCGCCGTAGGGCCGCCGTGAAACGGGCCGGGCCCCGGTGACCGTGAGGGTCACCGGGGCCCGGTGTGGTGCTGGCGCCGGTCCGGGGTGGGACCGGCAGGGGGCTGTCAGGCCCCGCCGGAGAGCTTCTCGCGCAGTGCGGCGAGCTGCTCGTCGCTGGCGAGCGAGCCACCCGACTCGGCCTGGCCACCGCCGCTGCTGCCGGCGGCCGGACGGTCGTCGTCGCCGCCGGAGGAGTAGTTCGCCGGCGCGATGTCGTTGCCGCCCTCCGCCTCGGCCTCGGCGGCCTTGCGGATCTGCGCCATGTGCTGCTCGTAGCGGGCCTGCGCCTCGGCGTACTGCTTCTCCCAGGCCGCGCGGGCCTCGTCGAAGCCTTCCTTCCAGTCGCCGGAGTCGACGTCGAAGCCCTCGGGGTAGATGTAGTTCCCCTGGTCGTCGTACTCGGCGGCCATGCCGTAGCGGGTCGGGTCGAACTCGGTGTCGACCGTCATGCCCTCGTTGGCCTGCTTCAGCGACAGCGAGATGCGACGGCGGTCGAGGTCGATGTCGATGACCTTGACCATCGCGTCGTCGCCGACCTGGACGACCTGCTCGGGGATCTCGACGTGGCGCTCGGCCAGCTCGGAGATGTGGACCAGGCCCTCGATGCCCTCCTCGACGCGGACGAACGCGCCGAACGGGACGAGCTTGGTGACCTTGCCCGGCACGATCTGGCCGATCGCGTGGGTCCGGGCGTAGAGCCGCCACGGGTCCTCCTGGGTCGCCTTCAGCGACAGGGAGACGCGCTCGCGGTCCAGGTCGACGTCGAGAACCTCGACGGTGACCTCCTGGCCGACCTCGACGACCTCGCTCGGGTGGTCGATGTGCTTCCAGGACAGCTCGGAGACGTGCACCAGACCGTCGACCCCGCCCAGGTCGACGAACGCACCGAAGTTGACCACCGAGGAGACGACGCCCTTGCGGACCTGACCGCGCTGCAGCTGGTTGAGGAACTCGCTGCGGACCTCGGACTGGGTCTGCTCGAGCCAGGCGCGGCGGGACAGGACCACGTTGTTGCGGTTCTTGTCCAGCTCGATGATCTTGGCCTCGATCTTGCGGCCGACGTACGGCTGCAGGTCGCGCACGCGGCGCATCTCGACCAGCGAGGCCGGGAGGAAGCCGCGGAGCCCGATGTCCAGGATCAGGCCGCCCTTGACGACCTCGATGACGGTGCCCTCGACCGGCTCGTCGGCCTCCTTGAGCGCCTCGATCGTGCCCCAGGCGCGCTCGTACTGCGCGCGCTTCTTGGACAGGATCAGCCGGCCCTCCTTGTCCTCCTTCTGGAGGACGAGGGCCTCGACGAACTCGCCGACCTCGACGACCTCGGCGGGATCGACGTCGTGCTTGATCGACAGCTCGCGCGAGGGGATGACGCCCTCGGTCTTGTAGCCGATGTCGAGCAGGACCTCGTCGCGGTCGACCTTGACGATGGTGCCCTCGACGATGTCGCCATCGTTGAAGTACTTGATCGTCTGGTCGATGGCGGCGAGGATGTCCTCCTCCGACCCGATGTCGTTGATAGCGACCTGCGGCGTGGTCGGGGCGGCGGTGGTGTCGGTGGACATGTAGTGAGGTGCTCCGATGGATTTCTCTGGCATGGTCGGCCCGGTCGGCTCTGCTGCAGCAGTGCGCCCCGGTTCTGGTACGTGTAGCTGTGACGTTGTAACAGTCACCCTCTGGCGTCGATTCCCGTGGTCGGGAACATCGGTGCACGGACGTCCGCGAGACCGGCGCTGGAGTGGCGCCGCGCGGTCGGCCGACACGTTGACCACGGTGCGGAAAGAATGCTACGCGGCCCGTGAACCCCCCGGCAATGCGGGTCCGCCATCTGCGGGACCACCCGCGCTTGCGACGATCGGGTGGTCATGAGCAGCCGCGACGAGTACTTCTCCGCCGAGGACGCCGTGGGCACCACGGGCGTCGCCCGGCGCCGCGTCGGCAGCGCCGAGTCCGAAGCGGCCGGGCGCCGCTGGTGGGACGCCGACGCCGACGACTACCTGGCCGAGCACGGTTCCGACATCGGCGACGAGGCGTTCGTCTGGTGCCCGGAGAACCTGCACGAGGACGAGGCAGGCCTGCTGGGCCCGCCCGCCGACCTCGTCGGGAAGCGGGTGCTGGAGGTCGGTGCCGGCTCGGCCCCGTGCAGCCGGTGGCTCGCCCGCCGCGGAGCGCACCCGGTGGCGCTCGACGTCTCCGGCGGGATGCTGCGGCACGCGGCCCGGCTCAACGCCGCGCTCGGACTGCCCGTGCCGCTCGTGCAGGCCGGCGCCGAGCACCTGCCGTTCGCCGACGCCACCTTCGACCACGCCTGCTCGGCGTTCGGGGCGATCCCCTTCGTCGCGGACCCGGGTCGGGTCATGCGGGAGGTGGCCCGGGTGCTGCGACCCGGTGGGCGCTGGGTGTTCGCGGTGAACCACCCAATGCGCTGGGTCTTCCCCGACGACCCCGGCGAGCAGGGGCTCACCGTCGTCCAGTCCTACTTCGACCGGACCCCCTACCTGGAGGTCGACGGCGACGGCCGGGCCACCTACGTCGAGCACCACCGCACCCTCGGCGACCGGGTGCGCGACGTCGTCGCCGCCGGGCTCGTGCTCGACGACCTGGTCGAGCCGGAGTGGCCGGAGGGCCACGAGCGGGTGTGGGGGCAGTGGTCGCCGCTGCGCGGCGCGCTGTTCCCCGGCACCGCGATCCTCGTGACCCACCGACCGGGCTGAGCCGGCCGAGTCGGCCGAGTCGGTCGTCAGGGTCGGCCGGGTCGTCAGACCTCCAGGACCGCGCCGGTCTCCAGGTCGTAGCGGGCGCCGACGATCGTGAGGTGGTGGTTGCAGACCGCCCCCGACAGCGACGGGTCGGCCGTCAGCTGGGCGACCACCCGGCGCACGTTCGCGTCGACCGCGCCGGCCACCGCGGCCTCACCGGAGCCCTCGCACACCGGGACGATGTCGCCGACCAGGGCGCCCAGCGTCGACGGCGCCGGCGCGGGCTGCCCGGAGGCGACCGACACGGCCGCCTTCACCGCACCGCACTGGGAGTGGCCGAGCACCACCAGCAGTGGGATGCCCAGCGCCCCGGCGCCGAACGCCAGCGTGCCGAGCACGGCGTCGTCGACGACCTGGCCCGCGGTCCGGACGACGAACAGGTCCCCCAGACCCAGGTCGAACACCAGCTCGGCGGGCACCCGCGAGTCCGAGCAGGACAGGATCATCGCGGCCGGGGTCTGACCCGCCACCGCGGCGGCGCGCTCCTCGGCGGACCGACGCGGGTCCTCGCGCTCGTCGCGCTGCCAACGGCCGTTGCCCTCCAGCATCATCTGCCACGCCTGGGCCGCGGTCGGCCTGCTGTCGTTCGCCATAGGGTCTCCCTCGGTCGGCGTCTCACCGACCAAGATCGGTGAACGGGTCCGCACGGACAAGCATGCACGCCGCCGCACGCCTCCCGTGTGACGAGGCCCGCACGGCCGGGCGGCACCGTCCGCGCAGCCCGGGACACCCGCGGCGGCCCCGTCGTCCGCGGCCACGGGCCGACGTAAGGTCGACGGGTGCCGATCACCCCCGACCAGCTGCCGGAGCTGAGCTCCGAGTACGCCCTGGAACAGCTCAACGACCGGATGGGCATCGAGATCCTCGCGGTCGGCCTCGACGAGGTCGTCGGCCGCATGCCGGTCGCGGGCAACCGTCAGCCCTACGGGCTGCTGCACGGCGGCGCCAGCGGCGTGCTCGCCGAGACCCTCGGGTCCACCCTGTCCGCGATGCACGCGCTGCCCGAACGGTTCCCGGTCGGGCTGGAGCTGGCCTGCACCCACCACCGTTCGGCCACCTCGGGCTGGGTCACCGGCACCGCCCGGCCGGTCCACATCGGGCGGACCACCTCGACCAGCGAGATCGTCCTCGTCGACGACGAGGGCCGCCGCGTCTGCACCGCGAAGCTGACCTGCCTGCACCGCGACAACCGACCGCCCGTGGCCTGACCTCCGCCCTGCGGGGCGCCACGGGCGCCCGGCAGGTCCCGTCGCGTTACGTCTCGGCTACGTCCTCGTCCGAGACGGAGGTACCAGTTCTCTCCTCGGCTACGTTCGCCCTCAATCACCCATCAGGGTGTCGCACAGAGTCGTGTCCGACGACCCACGAGGACGAACGTTGTCACCACATCCGCTCCCGCGCCGACCGCGCACCGACCGCGCGGTCACCCCGCCCGTCGGTGCGTCGCGGCACTCCCCGATCCCCACGACCGCCCGGTGGTTGGTGGGCCTGCTCATCGCCCTGCTGGGCGCGCTCACCCTGTCCGGGACGGCCGCCGCCGCGACCGCTCCCACCGACCCCGCACCGGCCTCCCCCGGCGCCGTCGCCCCGTTCCAGCAGGCGGACGGCATCGACGTCAGCGGCACGCTGCGGGACCAGAACGGCCAGCCGCTGCCGAACGTGCGCATCACCGCCGAGCGCGACGGTGCGCCAGCCGGTGAGACCCGCTCCCAGGCGAACGGCCGCTGGACCCTGACCGTCCCCGGCGCCGGTTCCTACCTGTTCCGGCTCGACGAGGCCTCGCTGCCGCCCGGCACCGAGGTCCTGCAGGGCGAGACCACCCGCGAGGTGACCGCCGGATCGCTGAACACCGTGGTGTTCCGCTTCGGCGCCGAGGTCGAGGGCGCCGCCACCGGCGGGTTCGCGACCTTCCTGCGGCTGCTCGTCGACGGCATCCGGTTCGGCCTGGTCATCGGCATCTCCGCGGTCGGCCTGTCGCTGATCTTCGGCACCACCGGCCTCACGAACTTCGCACACGGCGAGATGGTCACCATCGGCGCCGTCATCGCCTGGTTCATCAACGTCGGCGGCGGCGTCCAACTGATCCCCCGCGACGATCGTCGCGATGCTCATCGGTGCCCTGCTGGGCGCCGCGAACGAGCTCGGGATCTGGCGACGGCTGCGCCGGCGCGGTGCCGGCCTGATCGCCCAGCTCGTCGTCTCCATCGGGTTGTCGATCGCGCTGCGTTATCTCGTGCTGATCATCTTCGGCGGCCGGTCGGAGTCCTTCGCCGACTACACCGGCCAGACGGTGCGCAACTACGGCCCGATCGCGCTGACCGACAAGGACCTGTCGGCGATCGTGATCGCGATCGTCGTCCTCGTCGCGGTCGCGCTGCTGCTGCAGAAGACCCGGATCGGCAAGGCGATGCGCGCGGTCTCCGACAACCGCGACCTCGCCGCCTCGTCGGGCATCAACGTCGACCGGGTGGTGCTGTTCGTCTGGATGCTCGGCGGTGCGCTGGCCACGCTCGGCGGTGTGCTTTTCGCACTGTCGGAGCTGTCCTCGACCGTCCAGTACGAGATGGGCTTCCGCCTGCTGCTGCTGATGTTCGCCGGGGTCATCCTCGGGGGGCTCGGCACCGCCTACGGCGCCCTGCTCGGCTGCCTGATCGTCGGCATCCTCGTGCAGCTCTCCACACTCGTGCTGCCACTGGACCTCAAGTACCTGGGCGGACTGGCCGTGCTGATCGTGATCCTCGTGTTCCGGCCGCAGGGCCTGCTCGGGTCCCGGGCACGGATCGGCTGAGGGGGCAGACATGATCGACTTCGGACAGCTCCTCACGGTCGGGCTCTCACAGCTGATCGGCCCCTCGGCCATCTTCTTCGCGTTGCTGGCCCTCGGACTCAACATCCACTTCGGCTACACCGGGCTGCTCAACTTCGGCCAGATCGGCTTCGCGCTGGTCGGTGCCTACGGCATGGGCATCTCGGTGGCGAACTACGGCGCCCCGCTGTGGCTGGGCGTGATCATCGGCATGGCCTGCGGTGTCGCGCTCGCGCTCGTACTGGGCATCCCGACCCTGCGCCTGCGCGCGGACTACCTCGCGATCGTGACGATCGCGGCGTCGGAGATCCTGCGCCTGATCACCCGCTCGACCTCGCAGACCGGTTTCACCGGCGGTACCCAGGGCCTGACCGGGTTCGCCGACTCGTTCGCCAGGGCCAACCCGTTCGGCACCGGCACCTACGACTTCGGGGTGCTGTCGCTGCGCGGGCCGGACCTGTGGGCGATCGTCGTCGGCTGGACCGTGGTCGCGCTGTGCGTGCTCCTCACCTGGCTGCTCGTGCGCAGCCCGTGGGGCCGGGTGCTCAAGGCGATCCGCGAGGACGAGGACGCCGCCCGCGCGCTGGGCAAGAACGTCTTCGCCTACAAGATGCAGGCGCTCGCCCTCGGCGGGGTCTTCGGCGCGCTGGGCGGCATCGTGTTCGCCCTGGCGACCCAGTCGCTGACGCCGGACTTCTACTCCCCGCCGCAGACCTTCTTCGCCTACGCCGCGCTGATCCTGGGCGGGGCGGGCCGGGTCTTCGGGCCGGTGATCGGCGCGATGGTGTTCTGGTTCCTGCTCTCGGTGGCCGACGCGTTCCTGCGTCAGGCCACGGCCGGGGACGCACCGCTGCTGCCGTTCATCTCCTCCCAGGACGTCGGCGCGATCCGCTTCGTGCTGGTCGGCCTGTTCCTGGGCCTCATGATGGTGTTCCGACCACAAGGCATCTTCGGACGCCGCAGGGAGGTGCTGAGCGATGGCCGCTGACGACCCGACCGCCGGACGGACCGAGACCGAGACCGGCCGGACACTGACCGGCGTCGCCCCGGAACCGGGCGTCGCCAAGCCGGACCCGGTGCTCACCGTGGACGGCGTGACCCGCACCTTCGGCGGCCTCAAGGCCGTCGACGTGGCCCACCTCGAGTTCCAGCGCGGCGCCATCACCGGCCTCATCGGCCCGAACGGCGCCGGCAAGACCACGCTGTTCAACCTGTTGACCGGCTTCGACCGGGCCGACACTGGCTCCTGGGTCTACGACGGCAGCCCGCTGCAGAAGCTGCCGCCGCACCGGGTGGCCCGCAAGGGCGTCGTCCGCACCTTCCAGCTCACCAAGGCCCTCGCGGGCATGACGGTGCTGGAGAACATGAAGCTGGGCGCGGTCGGTCAGCGCGGCGAGAGCTTCCTCGGCGCGCTGTTCACCGGCTGGGGCGCCCAGGAGCGGCGGATCACCGAGCAGGCCCGCGAGCTGCTGGCCCGCTTCAAGCTCGACGCCAAGTCCGAGGACCTGGCGGGCTCGCTGTCCGGCGGACAGCGCAAGCTGCTCGAGATGGCACGGGCCCTGATGATGGATCCCAAGGTCGTCATGCTCGACGAGCCCATGGCCGGGGTCAACCCGGCGCTGACCCAGAGCCTGCTGGGCCACGTGAAGTCGCTCCGCGACGAGGGCATGAGCGTGGTGTTCGTCGAGCACGACATGGACGTCATCCGCGACATCTCCGACTGGGTCGTCGTCATGGCCCAGGGGCAGGTCATCGCCGAGGGGCCGCCGTCGGCGCTGTCGTCGAACCAGGCCGTCGTCGACGCCTACCTCGGCTCGCACCACGACCAGGTCCTCGAATTCGACGAGGACGGCAACCCGGTCGGCGAGACCGCGGAGATCGTCGCCGAGATGGAGGCCGCCGAGCTCGAGGGCGGCCTGCGCGAGGACGGCACCGGTCCGGCCCACCAGGGCCAGGAGGGGAAGCGCACATGAGCGAGCGGGAATCCGGCGCCGAGGACGTCATGACACCGGAGCGCGCGGCCACCACCGAGGTCCACCGCGGGCTCGCCGAGGGCGCCGTCCTGCGGGTCGACTCGCTGGTCGCCGGGTACGTGCCGGGGGTCGACATCCTCAACGGGAGCGACTTCTTCCTGCGCGACGGTGAGATCGTCGGGATCATCGGGCCGAACGGCGCCGGGAAGTCGACGCTGCTCAAGGCCATGTTCGGGCTCATCCCCGTGCGCAGCGGCACGGTCCGGCTGCGCGACGCCGACATCACCGGAGCCAAGGCGCACGCGCTGGTCACCCGGGGTCTGGGCTACGTCCCGCAGCGCGACAACGTGTTCCCCTCGCTCTCGATCGAGGAGAACATGCAGATGGGGGTGTTCCTGCGGCCGAAGTCGTTCGCGGCGCGCTTCGACGTCGTCGCGGACCTGTTCCCGATGCTGGGGCAGCGCCGCAAGATCAAGGCGGGGTCGCTGTCCGGCGGCGAGCGGCAGATGGTCGCCATGGGGCGGGCGCTGATGATGGAACCGTCGGTGCTGCTGCTCGACGAGCCGTCGGCAGGGCTGTCCCCGATGCTGCAGGACGAGGTGTTCGTCCGCTGCAAGCAGATCAACGCGGCCGGCGTCTCGGTCATCATGGTGGAGCAGAACGCCCGCCGCTGCCTGCAGATCTGCGACCGCGGCTACGTGCTCGACCAGGGCCGCGCCGCCTACACCGCCGGTGGTCGCGACCTGTTGAACGACCCGAAGGTCATCGAGCTCTACCTGGGCACCCTGGCCGGGAGCAGCGAGAAGAAGTGACCTGACCGGTCACCACGGGCCCGGACACGACACGAGGGGCGGACCGTTGCCGGTCCGCCCCTCGCCCGTCGTGCCGCGGATCAGCTCTGGGCGCCGACCCGGACGTAGGTGACGTTGTCCGAGATCTTGTTCTGACCGTCGAAGGTCTGGACACCGTACGAACCGGAGCCCGGCTCACCCGCAGCGGTGAAGTCGAGCGTGCCGGTGGCGCCGTCGTAGTCGACGTCACCGCCCCGGTCGAGGATCGCCTTGCAGGCGGCGAAGGTGGTGCACTTCTCGCCGTCCTTGGTGATCCCGATGATCTGGGTCGCGATGTCCGCGCCGTTGGTCGACTTCGCGGCCTCGGCGGCCAGCGCCGAGACCACCACGGCGTCGTAGGACTCGGCCGCGTAGTTGAAGTCGGTCAGGCTCGGGTCCTGCGCGGTGAGCCGCTGCCGGAAGTCACCGGACAGCTCGGTGAGGGGCAGTGTGCCCTTCATGCCGTTCAGCAGTCCGGCGGGCAGACCCTCGCCCAGGGCGTTGCCCATGTTGCCGTCGGTGCCGTAGACGGACTTCTGGGCCGGGCCGATCTGGACCTCGCTCATCCGGCTCAGGATCCGCTTGGACTCGTCGAAGCCGATCACCGCGATCGCATCCGGGTTGAACTGCGCGACCTGGTCGATCTCCGGGTTGAACGATGCGGCGTTCGGGTCGTAGATGATCTTCGTGATCTGGTCCTGCGGAATGCCGGCCGAGACCAGGTTGCGCTCGGTGCTGTCGGCCAGACCGGACCCGTACGGGTCGTTCCGGGCGAGCAGCGCCACCCGCTGGCCACCGTCGGAGGTGATCAGCTGGGCGAGTGCCTGGCCCTGCAGGACGTCCGGCGGTGCCGTCCGGAAGTACAGTCCGCGGTCCTGCCAGCAGGTGAACTCGTCGGAGGTGTTGGCGGGCGAGAACTGCACCACGCCGGCACCGGTGATCTTGTCGATCACCAGCTTGGACACGCCCGACGCGGCCGCGCCGACGATGACCTGCGTGCCGGCGCCGAGCTGCCGGTCGACGGTCTGGTTCGCGATGTCGGTGGTGTCGTCGCCCGAGTCACCGCGCAGGTGCTGGATCGGGTTGCCGAGGACTCCCCCGGCGCCGTTGATCTCCTTGACCGCCACGTCGACCCCCGCGAACTCGGGCGGGCCGAGGAACGCCAGGCTGCCGGTCTCCGGCAGCAGGGAGCCGATCTTCAGCGGCGCGGTGCTCGGGTTGCCGGTCGCCTGGGCCTGCGGCGGGGTGCATGCCGGCCCCGCGGCGGCAGGCTCCTCGGAGCCGCCGGTGGCCCCGCCGGAACCGGTGTCCCCACCACCACCGCATCCGGCCAGTACCAGCGACGCCGCCCCGGCAAGGGCGGCGAGTCGCCACGTCGTTCGCGTCATTCGAGTCCCCTTCGGTTCTCCGCCCGCCCGAAGCAGCGCGGGAGAATGGCGGAAAAGTAGTACGCCCGAACCAGGAGAAGGGACATCATCACCACTCGTGACAGGAATGTGATGCGGCGACACCAGCGTGACACAAGTGGATCTTTTCGGGTGCCCGGACGGGCACTTTCGGTTACCTGAACCGTGTCGTGGTGCATCGAAACGGGGAACGACACCCCGTGGCGTACGACGGTCCTGGCCGGACCGGGGCCCGCGCCGGGGAGCCCGCACGCACGACGACGGCCCCGTCGCGCGGTGCGCGACGGGGCCGGTGCGACGGTGCCGGGCGGCGGTGGTCGACCGCCGCCGGGCCTCAGGAGGTCTTCGCCGGGGCGAGTCCCTCGACGACGGCCGCGGCCACGGCCTTCATCGTGGTGCGGCGGTCCATGGCGGTCCGCTGGATCCAGCGGAAGGCCTCGGGCTCGGACATCTTCTGCGCGGTCATGAGCAGGCCCTTGGCCCGGTCGACGACCTTGCGGGTCTCGAAGCGCTCGTTCAGGCTCGCGACCTCGTCCTCGAGCGCCTTCTTCTCGGCGAACCGGGAGACGGCGAGCTCGATGGCCGGGACCAGCTCGTGCCGGGCGAACGGCTTGACCAGGTAGGCCATGGCGCCGGCGTCGCGGGCGCGCTCGATCAGCTCGCGCTGGCTGAACGCGGTCAGCATGACGACCGGCGCGATCTTCTCCTCGACGATGGTCGACGCCGCCTCGATGCCGTCCTTCTTGGGCATCTTGACGTCCATGATCACCAGGTCGGGCTTCAGCTCGCGGGCCTGGGTGATGGCGGCCTCGCCGTCGCCGGCCTCACCTGCGATGCGGTAGCCCTCCTCGGAGAGCATCTCGGCCAGGTCCATCCGGATCAGGGCCTCGTCCTCGACGACCAGCACCCGCCACCCGGGCTGCGGGCCGTCCTCGGCCGGCGTCTCTGCGGGAACGTTGTCGGTCACCGGAGAACTCCTTCATCGGTCGGTGGGGTGTCCGGACGGCCAACGCTACCGGCGGTCCGGGGCAGCAGCCGAGCCACTTCGGCCTTTCGTGTGCGGAAACACGCCCGGTCGACCGCGTTACCCGTCCGATCGGGCAGGTGCGACCCGATCATGTCTTCGGTCCGATCGCGGCGTCGAGCTCGGCGACGGCGTCGGCCCTGGCCACCGACAGACACGTGCGCCGGGCCCGGCGGTGCGCGATCCCCAGCAGGTCGAGCGCCCCCTCGGCGAGCCGCATGATGTCCTCGGAGGTGTTGTCGAAGAACCAGCGCGGGTAGGAGTACTCACGTACCGAACCGTCGGCGAGGACGGCGCGGACCCGGTTCGTGGTGCGACAGCCGTCGGAATGGAACAGGCCACGCAGGAAGCGGTCGGGACGGGTGTCGACGACGGCGCGCTGCCACGGTTCGAGTCGGATCGGGCGGGTGTGCTTCATTCCGGGGCCGTGCTGGGGGAACAGGCAGGTCCAGTGCCGCGAGAAGCATTTCACCGCCGTGGACCCGGCCCTGGGTGTCGTCGAGACCGAGGCGCCCGGGAGGACCGCCGCGGTGGCGGCCCGGACGTCGTCGATGATGCCGGGCCAGTCGTCGCCGCAGTAGATCCAGAGACAGTGGGTGCGCTGCGCAGCGGTGAGGTGTCCGTCACCGAGGTACATGCCGAGCAGATAGGCGTAGTCGGCGACGGGGACGTCGATACCGGGGGCGCAGCGGAAGCAGCGGGCCCGGGTCCGCCGCGGGTCCCCCGTGCGACGGGTCCCGGTGCACCAGTGGCGCACGGTCCGCTCGGGGACGCCGACGGCCGCGGCCACCGACCGAACCGGCATGCCGCCGCGATACAGCGACCGGGCCCTGTCGACGACGTGTGGCGGGTGCATGCGGAAACCGTCGCACGCGCCACCGACAATTCCGGACAATGGTGCCCTCGGTGGGATTCGAACCCACACTGTATGCATTTTGAGTGCATCGTCTCTGCCGATTGGACTACGAGGGCTTGCTACTTTCGGCGTATTCAGTTCTGAAGCGAGCTTAGCGGGTTCCGAGTCCCCCGCGACATCCGACCCGCCTCACACCGGCCAGTTCAGGAACCGGCTGCGCGGCGGCCCGTCACCGAGCACGTGCAGCACCCCACCCGGCGCCGGGACCGGGTCGGAGCCTCCGGCACCGGGCACGTCCGGCCAGCGCAGGGCGGGCGCCACCGACGGGGCGACGACGAGCGGGTGCCCGGCGAACGTCGTCGCCAGCGGGGTGTGGACGTGCCCGCACACCACCAGCGTCGGGTCGGACCGGGCGGCGAGCAGCATCTCCAGCGGGCCGGGGTCGCGCAGCCGCATCCCGTCGAGCACGGGGTGCCCGAGCGCGACCGGCGGGTGGTGCAGGGCGACCAGCAGCGGCGCAGGGTCCCGGACGGCCTCGGTGAGCAGGGCGACGGCGCCCTCGGACAGCGCACCGTGCGGCGCACCGGGGACCAGGGTGTCCAGCAGCGCCACCGTGCAGCCGCCGGTGCGGTGCAGCCGGTCCCCCACCGGGCCGACGGCGGCGGCCATCGCGGTGCGGTCGTCGTGGTTGCCGGGCACGTGCAGCGCGTCGAGCCCGGCCAGCAGGGCGGCGGCCCCGGCGTAGGCCGCGGGGTCGCCGTGGTCGGCGAGGTCCCCGGTCACGACCACGACGTCCGGCGCCGGATCCAGCGCCCGGACCCCGGCGACGGCGCGGGCGGCCCGGCCCTCCGGATCCGGACGCCCGAGGTGCAGGTCCGAGAGCTGGACGACGGTGGTCACCGCGGGATCCGCTCCAGCAGGGCGGCCGCCTCCATGTGGTGGGTCATCGGGAACGCGTCGAACGCCCGCAGCGCGGCGGTGCGGTACCCGGCGGTGGCGAACAGGGACAGGTCCCGGGCCAGCGCGGCCGGGTCGCAGGCGATGTGCACGATCCGCCGCGGGCCGCGGGCGGCCAGGTCGCGCACCGCGGCCTTCCCGAGCCCGGCCCGCGGCGGGTCGGTGACCACGACGTCGGGGTCGGGCCGGAGCCGGGCGATCTCGCGCTCGGCGCGGCCCCGCACGAACTGGACCTGCGGCAGGTCGGCCAGCGCGGCGGCGCCGTCGGCGACCGCGGACGCGGCGGACTCGACGACCAGCACGGTCCCGGACTCCCCCACCTGGCCGGCGAGGACCGAGCCGAGCAGCCCGACGCCGCCGTAGAGGTCCCAGGCGACACCGCCCACGGGGGCGTCGGCCCAGTCGCGTACGACCGACGCGAGGGTGTCCGGCAGCGCCGGGTGGACCTGCCAGAACGTGCCGGCCGACAGCTCCCAGGTGCGGCCCGCCGCGGTCACGGTGGCGCCGGAGCCGACCCGGGCCGCCCCGTCGCCGACGACGGTGACGTCGAGCTCGGAGTCGGGCCGGAAGCGGCGCTCCAGCACCGGGGGCAGCGCGCCCGCCGGGACGAGCGGGCAGTCCCCGATCTCGCACACGTCGTGGCTGCGGTGGGCGCGCAGGCCGGGGACGCCGGCGTCGTCGACGGCCAGCCGCACCCGGGTGCGCCAGCCGAACGGACCGCCGGGGAGCTCCTCGACCTCCACCGCGGCGAGGTCGGCGGTGGCGACGACCGCGGCCCCGGCGCCGAGACGCTCCAGCTGCTCGCGCAGGACGGTCGTCTTCAGGACGCGCTGGGTGGCGTGGTCGGTGTGCTGGAAGTCGCAGCCACCGCAGCCGCCGGGCCCCGCCCACGGGCACGCGGGCTCGACCCGGTCCGGGGACGCCTCCAGCACGGCGACGGCGTCGGCGCGGCAGAACGCCCCACCCGGGTCGTCGGTGACCACGGCACGGACCAGCTCACCGGGCAGCGCGTGCCGGACGAACACGACCCGGCCACCGTCACCGTCGCGGGCCACGCAGTGTCCGCCGTGCGCGACGGGGCCGACCCGCAGCTCCAGCATCCGGTCGGTCCAGTCGGTCGCCGTCTCGGCGTTCACCGGTCCTCCTCCTTCGGGACACGGGGTGCGGGCGAGGTGCCGCCACCGGTGCGGACGCCCGCGCCGTCGCGGAGTTCGCCGGGCAGCTGCTCCGTGCCCGGGTAGCCGCGACGGGACGCCCCCGGCGCCTGCAGCGGCGACAGCGCCCGCGTGCGCGAGGACGACGGCAGCTGCCACGGCACGCTGGTCACCATCACCCCCGGCTGGAACAGCAGCCTCGTCTTGAGCCGCAGTGCGCTCTGGTTGTGCAGCACCTGCTCCCACCAGTGCCCGACGACGTACTCCGGGATGTAGACGGTCACGACGTTGCGCGGGGAGTCGCTGCGGATCCGCTTGACGTAGTCCAGCACGGGCCGGGTGATCTCCCGGTAGGGCGACTCGACGACCTTCAGCGGGACCGGGAGGTTCCGCTTGTGCCACTGCTCGACGAGCTTCTTGGTCTCGGAGTCGTCGACGTTGACCGTGACCGCCTCGAGGATGTCCGGGCGGGTCGCGCGGGCGTAGGCCAGCGCCCGCAGCGTCGGCTTGTGCAGCGTGGAGACGAGCACGACGGCGTGGTTGCGCGAGGGCAGCACGTCGTCGGTCTCGTCGGCGACGAGTGCGGCCGCGACCCGGTCGTAGTGCAGCTGGATCAGCCGCATGAGCACGAAGAACCCGCCCATCGCGACGATCGCGATCCAGGCGCCGAGGGTGAACTTGGTGATCAGCACCGTGATCAGCACGACGCCGGTCATGCAGGCGCCGAACCCGTTGATCGACTGAGCGCGACGGATCCGGCGGCGCTCGGACACCGGCGGCCCCAGCGCGAGCTCCCGGTTCCAGTGCCGGACCATGCCGGCCTGGGACAGCGTGAACGACACGAACACGCCGACGGTGTAGAGCGGGATGAGCCGGGTGACCTCGGCCTGGAAGCCGACGACCAGCAGGATCGCGAACAGCGCGAGCGCGACGATGCCGTTGGAGAACGCGAGCCGGTCGCCGCGGGTGTGCAGCTGGCGGGGCAGGTAGCGGTCCTGGGACAGGATCGAGCCGAGCACCGGGAAGCCGTTGAACGCGGTGTTCGCGGCCAGGACCAGGATCAGCGCCGTCATCACGATGACGAAGAAGTAGCCCGGCGGGAAGTTGTCGAAGACCGCGTCGGCGAGCTGGGCGATCATGGTGTGCTGCTCGTAGCCGGGCGGGGCGTCGGGGAACTGGCGCGCCGGGTCCTCGGCGATCTGGACGCCAGTCAGCTGGGCCAGCGCGATCAGCCCCATGAACAGCGACACCGACATCGCCCCGAGCAGCAGCAGCGTGGTGGCCGCGTTCTTCGACTTCGGCTTGCGGAAGGCCGGCACGCCGTTCGAGATCGCCTCGACGCCGGTCAGCGCGGCCGCGCCCTGGGTGAAGCTGCGCAGCACGAGCAGCACCAGGGCGAGGCCGGTGAACGCGTCGCCCTCCGCGACCAGGTGCAGGTCGGCGCTCTCGGCGCGCACGGGGTCGCCGAGGATCAGCACCCGGGTCAGCCCCCAGAGGATCATCGTCGCGACGCCGAGGACGAAGGCGTAGACCGGGACCGCGAAGGCGGCGCCGGACTCGCGGATGCCGCGCAGGTTGATCGCGGTGAGCACGGCGATGGCCGAGACGGCGAACAGCACCTTGTGCTCGGCGACGAACGGCACCAGCGCGCCGATGTTGGCCGCGGCCGCGGAGATCGAGACGGCGACGGTGAGGGTGTAGTCGACGAGCAGCGCGCTGGCGACGGTCAGTCCGGCGTTCTTGCCGAGGTTGACCGTCGCGACCTCGTAGTCACCCCCGCCGGAGGGGTAGGCGTGGACGTTCTGCCGGTAGCTGGCGACGACCGTGAGCAGCACGACGACGACGGCGAGACCGATCCACGGCGACATCGCGTAGGAGGCGACGCCGGCGACCGACAGGGTCAGGAAGATCTCCTCCGGCGCGTAGGCGACCGACGACATGGCGTCGGAGGCGAACACGGGGAGGGCGATCCGCTTCGGGAGCAGGGTGCTCGTCAGGCGGTCGCTGCGCTGCGGTCGTCCGACCACGAGCCGCTTGAGAGCGACGGCGAGCTTGGACACGGGGCGCAGCCTATGCCCCCGGTCCGATCCGCTTCGCGATAGCGTTCACCGCGCGTCGTCGGCGTCCCCGTCGCCGTCGGTACAGAAGGAACGAACCGTACATCCCGGGCCTCCCGACCCGGCGGAAGGACCCCAGACGCCATGCACGTCGTGATCATGGGATGTGGCCGCGTCGGCGCGTCCCTGGCCTCGGGCCTGGAACGGCTCGGCCACGAGGTCGCGGTGATCGACCGCGACCCGCAGGCCTTCCGCCGGCTCGGCCCGGACTTCCGCGGGCGCCAGGTGGTCGGCTTCGGCTTCCACCGCAGCGTGCTCGACGAGGCGGGGCTGGAGTCCGCCGACGCGTTCGCCGCCGTCTCCTCCGGGGACAACTCCAACATCATCGCCGCCCGCGTGGCGCGCGAGAGCTACGGCGTCGGCAAGGTCGTCGCCCGGATCTACGACGCCAAGCGCGCCGCGGTGTACGAGCGCCTCGGCATCCCGACGGTCGCGACCGTCCCGTGGACGACCGACCGGCTGCTGCGCATGCTGCTGCCCGACGGCGTCGCCACCGCCTGGCGCGAGCCCACCGGCACCGTGGCCGTCCTGCCGCTGCCGCTGCACGAGAACTGGGTGGGGCGCCCGATCCGCGACCTGGAGCGGGCGACGAGCTCGCGGGTCGCGTTCATCGTGCGGTTCGGCACCGGGGTGCTGCCGACCAAGGACACCACCGTGCAGCACGAGGACACCGTCTACGTGGCGGCGGTCTCGGGCACGGTCAGCGACGTGACGGCGGCCGCCGCGGCGCCGCCCGAGGAGGACTGATGCGGGTCGCGATCGCGGGTGCGGGCGCCGTCGGGCGGTCCATCGCGCTGGAGCTGGTCGAGTCCGACCACCGGGTCATGCTGATCGAGCGCGAGCTGACCCACATCGACCCGAACTCGGTCCCCGAGGCCGAGTGGGTGCACGCCGACGCCTGCGAGCTGTCGTCGCTGGAGGACGCCGGCATCGAGGGCTGCGACGTCGTGATCGCCGCGACCGGCGACGACAAGGTCAACCTGGTGGTGTCGCTGCTGGCGAAGACCGAGTTCGGGGTCCGCCGGGTGGTGGCCAGGGTGAACGACCCGCGCAACGAGTGGCTGTTCGGGGAGAACTGGGGCGTCGACGTCGCGGTGTCGACGCCGCGGCTGCTGGCGGCGCTGGTCGAGGAGGCCGTCGCCGTCGGGGACCTGGTGCGGCTGCTGACGCTGCGTCAGGGGCAGGCGAACCTCGTCGAGGTGACGCTGCCCGAGGACACCCCGCTGGCCGGGCGGCCGGTGCGGGTGCTGGAGCTGCCGACGGACTCGGCGCTGGTGACGATCCTGCGCGGCGGCCGGGTCATCGTGCCGCAGCCCGACGACGCGCTGGAGGGCGGCGACGAGCTGCTGTTCGTGGCGACGACGGCGGTCGAGGAGGACATCCGCGCCGCTCTCCTGTGACCCCGCCTCTCCCACCCCGCCGGGGACCGGCACCCGGAGTGTCCCGCGTGCCGGTGCCGCTCAGGCGGTCGCGGGGCGGGCGCGCTCGGCGCGGCGCACGATGAGGATCGTGGCCAGGATCGCGACCCCGGTGAGCGGGTAGCCCATCGCGAGCCGCGCGACACCCAACCAGGTCTCGGAGTCGGCGAGGTACAGCCCGCCCTGCACGACGACCTTCGCGAGGAAGGTCCCCGCCCACACCGCGGTGGCCCAGCCGTAGGCGCGGACCAGGTGGGGGTCTGCGCGCCACTCGGTGCCGTGTCCGTTGATGCCGTGCCAGATCACCCCGGCCAGCGGCCAGCGGGCGATGATCGACACCAGCGCGACGACGCCCAGGGCGCCGCTGTAGAGCAGACCGGGCAGGTAGAACCCGCGGGCCTCCCCGGTCCGGCTCGCGACGAGCGCACACACCCCGACCCCGAGCAGACCGGAGATCGCGGGCATGACCGGGTCACGACGGACCAGACGCCAGACCAGCACCAGCACACCGGCTCCGACGGCCGCGTACAGCGCGGTCGTCAGGTCGGCCAGGATGTTGACGAGGACGAACACCACGACCGGGATGGTCGAGGCGACGATCCCGGTCACCCCGCCCATCTGTTCCAGCAGGGTCGGGGTGGGCGCCTCCGGGGTGGACTCCGCCGGTCCCCCGGTCCGGTCCGGTTCCGGTGCGGCGGCGTGCGCCGGTGCCGTCACCGGCCGGCCGAGGGGCGCGGTCCGGTCCTGCGGGTCGACGTCGGTGACACGCGGGATCCGGGTGGTCGGGGCGTCGTGGTGGTGGTCGTTCAAGCCGGTCCGATCCGTCGGCTCAGGAGCAGGCCGCGAGGGTCCCGCGGGTCACTGCGCCTGGCAGATCTCGTAGTACGGGTTGTAGAGCACCTTGCGGCCGTCGCGGACCGAGATCCGGCCACGGACCCGCATGGTGCGTCCGGCCTCGATACCGGGGATGCTGCGCCGGCCCATCCAGACCAGGGTGACGCCGTCGGTCCCGTCGAACAGCTCGGCCTTCAGGGTGGCGTCGGCACTCTGTGGACAGAGGTCGACGCTGCGGATCCGGCCGAGCATCGTGACCTCTTCGCCGCAGGCACAGTCGCGGGCCGGTCGTGCACCGGTCTCCTCGACGTCCTCGGCGAGGTCGCGCGCGTCGAGTTCGTCGACATCGCTGGTGAGTTTGCGGAGCATCCGGCGGAACGCTCCGCCATCCGTGCTGCCCATGTCTCTCCTCGGCCGTGTCCGGTACCGGCCCGGGGTCACCGGACCCTCCGGTGACCCGCACTCGCGCGGCAACACGACAGGGTGTCGTGGTGGCGCCGAGAGCGTAACGCGCGGATGCCCCGGTTTGTGCCCGCGGCGGCCCCGACCTCCCGGTCACCGCCCCGGCGACCGGCTCGCGGGCCGCGCCCGGTGGTCGACGGGCGGGTGCGGGCCGGGCGTACCGGACACCCGTGCCCATCCCGCTGCCGCTCAGTCCCGCCGGTGCCGTCCGAGGTCGCGGGGACCGGTGCCGCCCGCGCGCCGACCGGAGGGCCACTGGCCGGTGAGCCCGGACCCGCCCGCTGCCCGCCCGGCGTCGAGCCCGCCGGAGGCGTCCTCGGTGTCGTCGGTGCCGTCGGTGCGCTCGCCCGCGGTGCGGGCCGGGTCCGCGGGCGCGGGGTCGTCGGTGCGGGCCGCGGCCCGTCCGGCGGCGGCCCGGCTCGCGCGGTAGTCCGCCAGCCCGGTGACACCGCCGTGCCCGTTGGTGCGGTCGGCACCCGGTCCGTCGGCGTGCGGCCCGCGGTCGGCCGACGCGCTGCGCAGCAGGTCCTGCAGGGCACTGCGTGCCTCGTCGGCCGAGGTGGGACCGCCTCCGTGCCAGGGGCGGTCCGCATCGGCCGCGGCCCGGAACAGATCGTCCCCGCCCGGGCCCGGCGACGCCGGGTACGCGGCCGGGGCCGGGTCGTGGTCCACGCCGCGCGACGTGGAGCCGGTGGGCGCGGGACCTGCGGTGTCGCTCCCGGCGGTGCCGCTCCCCGTGGAGGGCGCGTCGCCGGGTTCGCGGCGGCGTCCACCGCCTGCAGGGGCGTCGAGGGCGACGGCGGCGAGCAGGTCCGCCACCGAGGTGCCCGCACCGGCGCCGTGCCGACCGGACCGGCGGCTGGCGGCGATCTCGGCGGACAGCCAGCCGTCGTCGTCCGGGGTGGGGTCGGTGGGCGCCGTGTGGCCGGGCGCGTCCGCGGTGGGCCGGGCACCCCGCCGACGACGGGTGGACGCCGGTGCGGCGGGCTCGGTCGGGGCCGGGAGCCGGTCGAGCGTGGCCTCCATGAGCGGCACGTCCGACAACGGGATGTCCTCGATGGCCCCCGTCGGCGGCGACGCAGGCTCCGGCGGCCCGGCCGGGGTGTCCCGCGTGCGCGCGGCGAGCAGGTCCGCGGCGTCGACGCGGGCGGCGTCGGCGGCGCGGTCGCGCCGGGAGCGGCGCGCCGCCCCACCGGTGCCGGGCCGGGTCGACCCCGCCGTGGCACCGGAGGCGGTCGGGGTGCCGAACGGGTCCCGGCCGTGGGCGGCGCCATCGGCAGCGTCGACAGAGCCGTCGGCAGCGGTGTCGGCAGAGCCGTCGGGAGCGGTGCCGGGATCCAGGGCGGTGCGGCCGTCGAACGCCGTACCGTCGAGCGCGGTGTCCCCGAGCGCAGGGCCGCCGAGCACGGTGCCGGGGTCGAGGGCCGAGGCCGGGACGGGGGTGCTGCGGTCCAGGATGTCGCCGGCCGACGCGCCCCGGCCGAAGCCGGTGAGCGGGGTCGCGGACCGGTCGTCCTCGACGCCGGCGAGCAGGTCGGCGGCCGACAGCGCGGTCACTGCCGGGTCGCGGCGGGCCGGGGGCTCCGCCGATTCGGGCTCCGGGGCCCGGAGCGGGGCGACCGCGCTCGGCGCCGGGTCCGGCGCGTGCATCGGCGCCGGGGCGTGCATCGGCGCCGGGGCGTGCAGCGGAGCCGGGGCGTGCAGCGGAGCCGGGGCGTGGATCGACCCGCGCCCGGGCAGCGGGCCCACGCCGGTGTCGGGACCGGCCCGGCCCGGCCCGGCCGCGGGGGCGACGCCGCCCGCGGTCGGGATCGCGCCGGTCGGGGTCGCACTGCCGGGGATGCCCCCGGGCTGTGGGGCGGCGAGGGGCGTGGCAGCGGACGGTGTGGCAGCGGACGTCGTGGCACCGGCCGGGGCGCCGCCGAGCCGGTTCGCGCCGGTCCGGTCGGGCCGGGCCGGGCGCCCGCGTCGGCGACCGGGCCGTGCCTCGGGCCCGGGGGCGACCAGCGGACCGTCGGTCAGCGCGGTGCGCTCGGCGGGCGACTCGTCGGTGCGCACGTCCGGGGCGAGCGGCGTGCGCGCCGCGGCCGGATCGGCCGGGGCCGCCGCGGCGGGGCGGCGGACCTGCGGCAGCGCGCGGGTGCGCGAGTCGGCGTCGTCGGTGGACGGGCGGGGGCCCACCGGCCCCGCGGGGGGCCGCGCGGCCGGGACCCCGGACGCCGACGCCGCGGCGGGCGCGGTACGGCGCGGGCGGGCCGGGCGGGCGGGCTCGACCGGCGTCGCCGGTTCCGCGGAGGCGGCGGCCGGCACCGGGCGGGCGCCGGTCGTGGGGCCGGACGGCGCCGGGGTCGCGCCCGTCTCCCCGGCGGGGGCCGGGACGGACACGGTGATGCTGGGCTTCTGCGGCGCGGCCTCGGGCTGCCGCTCGCGCAGGTGCTCGGGCAGCTCCAGGGGCAGGACTGTCCGCGGCGGGTACGGCGATTTCCCGCGGACGACGATGATCCCCCGCAGCACGCGCCGGAGCTCCACGTCGAGGGCCTCGACGGTCTCCAGCGACGCCGTCGCCACGCCGTAGACCATCCAGCGCGGGCCGTCGCAGCCGACGAACACCGATGCGGCGTTCTCGGTGCGGGCGTGGAGCTCGCGGCCCCAGTCGCCGCGGGCGTTGCGGACCCGGGCACCGCCGGTGCGCAGGGACTGCTCGATCTCCGCGGACAGGTCCGCCCACAGCCCGGACGACCGCGGCGCGGCGAGCGCACTCACCGCGATCCGGCCCTCGGCCAGCAGCAGGTGCACCGCCTGGGGACGCTCGGCGCCGGCGGGCTCCAGCTTCAGCTCGGCACCGTAGGGCACCGGGACCTGCAGGGCACCGAGGTCGACGCGGGCGAGCGCGTCGGTCATCGACGGGTCGAGCTCCTCGACGTCGGCCGGCCCCAGCGGGCGGCCGCCGCTGCCGGGCGGCGGGACCGACAGCGGGGCGTCACCGACGCCGTACTCGTCCTCGTCGTACTCGGCGTCGTACTCGGCCTCGTCGTCGTACTCGGCGTCGTGGTCACCGACGTACTCGGCGTCGTGCTCGTCGTCGAGGTCGTCGCCGGCGGGCCGGGACGGGCGCCGGCCCCAGGACGGGTCGTCGGGGTCGCCGCCGTCGAAGCCCTGCGGGGTGCGGTCGCGGGCGTAGGCGAGCTCGTCGTCCTCGACGCGGTGCGACAGCAGCGGGGGCTCCTCGTCGTCCCAGCGGCCGTCGGGTGCGACCCGGTCGTCGTACCCCGCGGGTGCGGGTGCGGGCAGGCGCCCGGAGGCGCCCGGGGCCGGGGCACGGCCGGTGGTGTCCCGGCCGACCGCGCGCACCGCCGTCGTCGCCGCGGCGGGGCCGGCGGGTGCGGGGACGGCGCCGCCGGTCCGCGGGCCGGGTGGCACCGGGCGGGAGCCGGTGGCGGGGGCGGAACCGTTGCGCCCCGGCGCGGGCGGCCTGCCGTTCGGCGCACCGGGTCCGGAGCCGTTGCGCGGGGCCACGCCGTTCGCCGGCGACGCCCCGCGGCGGGCGTCCTGCGCGGCGTAGTGGTCGGCGTAGTCGTCGAAGTCGTCGACGTCGGAGTCGCCGTAGCCGGGATAGCCCGGGTAGGCACCTGTCCCGGTGTCCTCGATCCCGTCCTCCGGACGGATGTCGAACATCCGACCGCGTGTGCGTCCGGGCATCTACTGGTCCCCTCCCCCGGCGACGAGCGCGGCGTTCCCGCCGGTCGAGCCGTGACCGGCGGCGCCGCGTACCGACGCGGGCAGCGCGGTGACCTCCACGAACCGGGCCGTCTCGACCCGTTGCACCACCAGCTGCGCGATGCGGTCCCCCCGGTGCAGCTTCACCGGCGTGTCCGGGTCGGTGTTGACCAGGCAGACCTTGATCTCGCCGCGGTACCCGGCGTCGATCGTGCCGGGTGCGTTGACGATCGAGAGCCCGCACCGCGCCGCGAGGCCGGACCGGGGGTGCACGAACCCGGCGTAGCCCTCGGGCAGCGCGATCGCCACCCCGGTCCCGACGAGCGCCCGGCGCCCCGGCTGGAGGACCACGTCGGTGGTCGTCACGAGGTCGGCCCCGGCGTCGCCGGGCCGCGCGTACGCGGGCGGGGGGACGTCGGGGTCGAGCCGCGTCAGCAGGACGTCGACGGACGCTGCTGCCGGCGGCTGGTCCGGGGGAGCGGGCACGGAACCGGGCACGGCGGGCGACGCTACCCTGGGCCTCGTGAGCGAACGGGATCCGGAGACCGACTCTGCGACGGCTGGCCCTGCTGCGTTCGACGAGCGGTTGTCCGTCCCGGTGTGGTGGTACCTGCTCGCCGTCGGGCTCGGTGTCCTGATGGGCGCGCAGATCCACATGGGCTATCCCGGCCTGCGGGCGTGGCTGGGCTACCTGACGATGGTGCCGCTGTGCGTCGGTGTCCTGTGGTGGATGGGCCGCAGCCGCGTCACCGTCCGCGACGGCGTGCTCGTCTCGAACGGCCGCGAGCTGCCGCTGTCCGCGGCGGGCGTCACCGACACCGTCGCGCGGGCCGACAAGCAGCAGGCGATGGGCCCCGATCTCGACCCGCAGGCCTACGTCCTGCACCGGGCGTGGGTGGGGCCGCTGGTACGGGTCCAGGTGATCGGCCGCGACGAGCCCTACTGGGTGCTCAGCACGCGCCGTCCCGACGAGCTGCGGGCGGCGATCGCCGCCGAGGCGCCGCACCCCCAGCAACAGCAGCGCTGACAGCACTGACAGCGCCGACACGCGCAGAAACCACGCGCAGAAACGACGGGGCCCCGGCGAGATCGCCGGGGCCCCGTCGTGGTCCTCCCGTCGGACGGGCCCTGCCGGGCCCGCCCGGTCAGGCCTGCCCGATCAGGCTTGCGCCCGATCAGGCTTGCCCGATCAAGCGGCACAGTCGCGGCAGAGGAACTGTCCGCCCGAGGAGCTGGCGAGCCGGCTCCGGTGGTGCACCAGGAAGCAGCTCGCACAGGTGAACTCGTCCGCCTGCTTCGGCAGGACGTTCACCGTCAGTTCCTCGCCCGACAGGTCCGCGCCCGGGAGCTCGTAGCTCTCCGCGGTGTCGGTCTCCTCGACGTCGACGACCGCGGACTGCGCCTCGTTGCGGCGCTGCTTGAGCTCGTCGAGCGAGTCCTCGGCCATCTCGTCGGCCTCATTGCGACGCGGGGCGTCGTAGTCGGTCGCCATCAGGTCTCACCCTTGCCTTACGTCCGAGCTGCTCGATTCCGGCCCACGAGCAGCGGTACTTCGCATCGGTTGGTCGTCGCGTGCCGCTGGAGAACGTCGCGGGGAGCGGGTTTGTGCCCGGCCCCATGAGTGACGCCGGTCTCACCTGGCCCGGTGGACCGGGTGGCTCGTCCGTCGTGAGTCCTGTCGCGGCCGATCCGTCACCGGCGGCGGGGAGGGTAGCCCAGCGTCCGCGGAGCGTCGCAGCGAGTCCCCCGATGATGCCGGGTGTCGCCCCGACGCCACCGCCGCCGGGCGCACTAGTGTCGCCCGGTGTGACGACGAGCGCCCGCACCCCCACGCCCGGTGCCGACCCCGCCACCGTCGGCGCGTGGCTGTCCACGGCCCTCGGCGACGAACGGTGGCGCGAGGCGCGGCTCACCCCGATCGGCGCCGGGCGGTCCAACCTGACCTACCGGGTCTCCTCCCCCGCCGGGGCGGTCGTGCTGCGTCGCCCGCCGGTCGGCGAGGTCGCCGCGACCGCCCACGACATGGGCCGCGAGCAGCGGGTGATCTCCGCGCTGGGGCCGAGCGCCGTGCCCGTCCCCGCGGTGCTGGCCGCCGACGACGGCGACGTGCTCGGCGCCCCCTGCTTCGTGATGGAGCTCGTCGACGGCGTCGTGCCGCTCGACGACCTGCCCGAGGGCTGGGCGGCCACGGAGCAGCAGCGCCGCGCCGCGGGCGAGGAGCTGGTGGACGTGCTGGCCGCGCTGCACGCCGTCGACCCGGCCGCGGCGGGCCTGGGCGACTTCGGTCGCCCGGAGGGCTTCATGGAGCGCCAGATCCGGCGCTGGGGCACGCAGTGGGCAGCCGCCCGCGACGGCGACGACCCCGTCCCGGTGGACGCGGAGGTCGAGTCCGAGCTCACCCGGCTCTCCGAGCGGCTGGCCGCCGACGTGCCGGCCGCGCAGCGCCACACCGTGGTGCACGGCGACTACCGGCTCGACAACTGCGTCTTCGACGCCGGGGACCCCGGCCGCATCCGCGCGGTCCTGGACTGGGAGATGTCCACCCTCGGCGACCCGCTGGCCGACCTCGGGCTGCTGCTCGTCTACTGGAAGCAGGACGGCGACGCCACCGTCTGGTCCTCCGCCCAGCCGCTGGCGAGCCCGACCGGCCTGCCCGGCTTCCCGACGCGGCGCGAGCTCGTCGAGGGCTACACCGCGCGCACCGGCCTCGACGCCGGACCGCTGCCCTGGTACGTCGGGTTCGGCGCGTTCAAGCTGGCCGTCGTGCTCGCGGGGATCCTGGCGCGGGCCCGGGCCGGGTCGGTGCCGGCGGAGATGGCCGACGGCCTCGACGGGTCGGTCGGCCCGCTCGTCGCGCTGGGCCACCACGTCCTGGACGGAGGGTCGATCTGATGCCGGCCGGCCGCACCCGCACCGACCGCCCCTACGAGCGGCGCCGGGCCCGTCCGATCCTGGTGACCACCGCGTTGCTGGCCGTGCTGGCCGTCGCCACGTGGGCGGTCGTGCTCGGCACCGCCTCGGACGGCTCGGCGTCGACGAACTGCCCGGCCCCGTCGTCGGGGGCCCTGGCCGGAACCGAGATCGACCGGGCCGAGCTGGCCTCGGTCGCCCCGGCCGCCCCGGACGACGTCCGCTTCCACGTCCTCAACGCCGGCGGTCAGCGCGGGCAGGCGAACCTGGTGTCCGCCGAGCTCAAGGACCTGCAGTTCGGCGAGGCCGGGACCCCGGGCAACGACCCCGCGTTCCCGCAGGGCGACCTGGACTGCATCGGGCAGATGCGGTTCGGCCCGGACGGCGCGGCGTCCGCGTCGACGCTCGCGCTGGCGCTGCCCTGCGTCGAGCTGATCCGCGACGATCGTCAGGGGGCGGTGGTCGACGTCGTCGTCGGGTCGGCGTTCACCGACGTCGCACCGGGCCGTGCGGCCCGCGACGTGCTGGACCAGCTGTCCGCGCCGGATACCGAGGGCGGTCCGCGGGCCGACCCGGGCCTGCTGGCCCAGGCCCGCGCGGCGACCTGCTGAGCGGAGCGCCCCGGCGGCTCAGACGGTGTCGGCGCCGCTGCGGCGGGCCAGTTCCGCGAGGGCGGCGGCGACTCCGGGCGCGGCGGCGAGCGTGACGTCGGCGCCCAGGGCGTCGCCGTCGTCGAGGCCGTGGACGCCCGGGCTGCCCGAGACGTGCACCACGGCACCGGCCTCGGTCGCGATGAGCGCACCGGCCGCCCAGTCCCACCAGTTGCAGCCGTGCTCGAGGTAGCCGTCGAGCCAGCCGGCCGCGACGGCGCACAGGTCCAGCGACGCCGCGCCGGCCCGCCGGACGTCGCGGACCTCGGGGAGCATCGCCGCGACCATCCCGGCCTGCCGGGCGCGCCGTTCGGCACGGTAGGCGAACCCGGTGCCGACCAGGGACTGGCCGAGTTCGGTGGTCGCCGCGGCCCACAGCGGACGCCCGTCGAGGGTCGCGCCGAGACCGCGTCCGGCCGACCAGAGCCGCCCGGAGGCGGGCTCGGACACCGCACCGGCCACGCCCTCCCCGTCGACGACGGCGGCGATCGAGATCCCGTACCAGGGCAGGCCGTAGAGGTAGTTGACGGTGCCGTCGATCGGGTCGACCACCCAGCGCGCGACAGCCGGGTCGCCGGCGCCCTCCTCGCCGTACACCGACTCACCGGGGCGCAGCTGCGCGAGCCGGTCGCGGACGAACCGCTCCACCGAGGCGTCGGAGGCGGTGACGACGTCGGTCGGCGAGGACTTCGTCGTGACGCCGTCGTCGTGCGGGGCGGGCAGGCCGCGCAGGTGCTCCGCGGCCTCGGCCGCGACCTGCTCGGCGACGGCGCGCAGGGTGGCGGGATCGCTGCTCTCGTGCGGGCTCACCACCCCATCCGACCACGTGCGGAGCCGCCGGGACGCGCGGGGCGGCGTGAGGTGCGTCCCCCCGGCCGGTACGCAGTTACAATGGAACGCACACCCCGTCTCCGGGACGCGCGGCGACCACCATCGACGCCGGCGACCGAGACGGTGGCAGGACAGGACATCCCGGCCGTCGTGGCCTCGTCTCCCCCGACGAGCGCGCCGCGACCGGGCCGCGTAACGACTCCAGCGCACGTAGCGAGAGGGCCCAGGTGGCAGCCGCAGACTCCGCAGCACGCAGCGACTCGACCGTCGAACCGACGTCGGGTACCGCATCCCGCAGCCGCCGTACTTCCGGCACCACGAGCACCGCGTCGGCGGCGACCGGCACGGTGAAGAAGCCGGCCGCACGCACCCGCAAGCCCGCCGCGGCGGGTGGCACGGCGACCAAGGCCGCGCCGAAGACCGGCCCGCGCAAGCCCGCCACGAAGAAGGCCTCCACCAAGAAGGCCGACGGCGACGAGCCGGACGCCGACGGCGAGGAGGTCGTCCTCGAGGACGGCGAGATCGACGCCTCGGACGTCGAGGCCGACATCGAGGCGGCGGCGAAGGAGGAGACCGCCGACGACTCGTCCGACGACGACGATGACGACGACTCCGAGGACGAGACCAACACCGGCAAGAACCGGGTGGCGCCGACCACCCGGGCGTCGCAGCAGAAGTCGGCCGACTTCGTCTGGGACGAGGAGGAGTCCGAGGCCCTGCGCCAGGCGCGCAAGGACGCCGAGCTCACCGCCTCGGCCGACTCGGTCCGCGCGTACCTGAAGCAGATCGGCAAGGTCGCGCTCCTCAACGCCGAGGAGGAGGTCGAGCTCGCGAAGCGCATCGAGGCCGGCCTCTACGGCGCCGAGCGCATCCGCAAGGTCTTCGAGTCGAACGAGAAGCTGTCCCCGCAGATGCGGCGCGACCTGCGCTGGATCGTGCGGGACGGCGAGCGCGCCAAGAACCACCTGCTCGAGGCGAACCTCCGGCTCGTGGTCTCGCTGGCCAAGCGCTACACCGGCCGCGGCATGGCGTTCCTGGACCTGATCCAGGAGGGCAACCTCGGCCTCATCCGTGCGGTCGAGAAGTTCGACTACACCAAGGGCTACAAGTTCTCGACCTACGCGACGTGGTGGATCCGGCAGGCCATCACCCGCGCGATGGCCGACCAGGCCCGCACCATCCGCATCCCGGTGCACATGGTGGAGGTCATCAA
The DNA here is from genome assembly GCF_001932475.1 of Pseudonocardia sp. Ae717_Ps2. Classification (NCBI taxonomy): domain Bacteria; kingdom Bacillati; phylum Actinomycetota; class Actinomycetes; order Pseudonocardiales; family Pseudonocardiaceae; genus Pseudonocardia; species Pseudonocardia sp. Ae717_Ps2. The sequence goes on along the minus strand of NZ_MCIS01000001.1, from coordinate 2,030,124 downwards.
CAAGCTCGGCCGCATACAGCGTGAGCTGCTCCAGGATCTCGGGCGCGAGCCCACTCCCGAGGAGCTCGCCAAGGAGATGGACATCACCCCGGAGAAGGTGCTGGAGATCCAGCAGTACGCCCGGGAACCCATCTCCCTGGACCAGACCATCGGCGACGAGGGCGACTCGCAGCTCGGTGACTTCATCGAGGACTCCGAGGCGGTCGTCGCGGTCGACGCGGTGAGCTTCACCCTCCTGCAGGACCAGCTGCAGTCGGTGCTGGCGACGCTGTCCGAGCGCGAGGCGGGCGTCGTCCGGCTGCGCTTCGGTCTCACCGACGGCCAGCCGCGCACCCTCGACGAGATCGGCCAGGTCTACGGCGTGACCCGCGAGCGGATCCGCCAGATCGAGTCGAAGACGATGTCGAAGCTGCGGCACCCGTCGCGGTCCCAGGTGCTGCGCGACTACCTGGACTGAGCACCACCGTTCCACGACGAGGGCCCCGCCGGAGCATCCGGCGGGGCCCTCGTCGTCCGGTCAGAACAGGGTCGGGGTGGGGGCCACGGCGTCGTCGAGGAACGCGCTGATCGCCGGCACGAGGGTCGCCGTCTCCCCCACCAGCCCGATGTGCGACGTCGCGGGCAGCACCACCAGGCGTGCCCGGGGGACCTCCTGCAGCATCCCGGTCGCGGCGGCCCGTTCGTTGCCGCCGCCGAGCAGCCGGAACATCTCCACCGCGTGCTCGGGTCGCACGCCGTCGGCGTCCCCGACGATCACCATGGAGCGGGCGGTGATGCCGCGCATCCGGGCGTCGTCGATCTGCTGGTCCTCGGCGTTGAGCACCTTCACCTTCTCCACCCACGCCGCGAACGCGGCAGGGTCCGGAGTGTGCTCCAGGAACGCCGTCTCGACGGGCGTGCCGGACAGCACCGTCACGTCCATCCCCGTGACGGCGGAGTGCACGGCGGGGTACCAGCCGTCGCGGCGGAACGTCGCGGCCATCACGACGAGCTTGCCGACGAGGTCCGGGTGCCGGAGCGCGAGCTGCAGCGCCACGCCACCGCCCTGGGAGTAGCCCAGCACGTCCGCCCGATCGACGCCCAGGCCGCGGAGCAGCGCCGCGGCGTCGTCGGCGAACTGCTCGTAGGACAGCGCACGGGGCGCGTCCGGGGTCCGGCCCTGGCCCTGCATGTCGGCGACGACGACGGTGCGGTCGGCGGCGAACCCGGCCACCCACGCCGCCATCGAGCCGGTGGCCATGAACGCGCCCGGCAGCAGGAGCAGCGGGGGTGAGGTCCCGAGCTCGCCGTACACCTCGTGGTACAGATCCAGGCCGTTGACCGGCAGGTGTCCGGCCGAGGACGGCGACAGAGTGGGTGCTGGTCCGGTCATGGTGTCTCCCGCGGTGCGACGATGGGATCGGTCCCCCTACCGACCGCGTCGCGGCACCGGACTCATCGCCCCCGGCGACGTCGGTCCGGTGCGACGCCCGGACCGGCACCGGTGATCCGACCGCGGGACCCGGGTCCCCGACGCGACGGCCGGCCGCGCCGACACCGGTCCGCACCGGGCCCACCGGACTCACCGGGCCGCAGCGCGACCCGGCGCCGGGCCGGTGAGCGGGCCGGTGAGCGGGCCGGTGAGCGGGCCGGTGAGCGGGCCGTCAGCCGGTCTTGGACAGCTGCCCGCGCAGCGCACCGGTCCGGTACTGCTCGGTGTGGATGTCGACGAACCAGGCAGCCGGGTTGGCCTCCAGGTCCGTGACCGCGAACCCGGTGCCGGTGTCGACGCCGCCGACGATCACACCGGTGGTGAACGGTCCCTGCAGGCAGCCCTTGCTGGTCATCGGGCCGCCGGGCGGGCCCTGCGGGTCCGGGAAGGCCATCCTCGGGTTGCCGGACTCGTTCGGCTGCCCCTCCTGCAGGTGCGTGGCGGTCCGCGCGGGGCTGCTGAACGGCGGGGTCACCCCGGTGACCTGGATGTCGTAGCAGACGATGTTCTGCTGGCTGTTCAGGCGGAGGGTGAAGGTGCCGGTCGCGCCCTGCTGGCCGGGCACCGGTGCGCCGTCGTCGGCGCGGACCGCGTCCGGGGTGAGGGTCGCGGTGAGCGTGCTGGTGAACGTGGGCGGCTCCGGGACGGGTGCGTCCTCGGCCAGCGCGGGTGACGCGGTGAGCGCCAGTCCCGCCACCGCGCAGAGCGCGCCCCCGACCCACCTGATCGACCGCAGTCCCATCGGTTCCCCCTCGTGCTCGCGTGTCGCCGAAGGGCAAGCATGCGGACACGACGGGCCCGTCCGCGCCCCCTCGGGGTGTTGTCGACCGCTTCGGGTGGGGCACGGGCCGATCCGGTTTCGACCGGGCATTCCGGGGCACGGCCCGGAAAACCGCGCGATTCCGTCGGGGGTCACGGCTACCGTCGATCACCGATCGCGTCGGAGATCCCGGAGCGCGGTCTCGTCGGGGGTGTCGAGGGTGCGCGCGCTGTCATGGCGTCGGCTGGGTGGACCGGTGTCGTTCGTGGCCGTGGGCGCCGCGGTGGTGGCCGCGGTCGCGGAGGCGACGGCGGCGACCGTGGTCGGGGCGGTGGTGAGCGGGCCGACGGCCACCCTGATCGCCGTGCTCGCCGCACTGCTGCTGGGCGCCGCGCTGCTGGACACCCTGGGCCGGGTCCTGTTCTCCGGGGTGGTCGGGCGCGCGGAGGGCAGGTTGCGTGCGGACCTCGTGGGGTCCGCGCTGGCGCAGCCGCTGCCCGCGCTGGAGGACCAGGCGGTCGGGGAGCCCCTCGACCGGGTAGACGACGACTGTCGCCAGCTCGCCCAGCTCATCCGGCGGATCGGCTGGGAGACCGGCCGGTCGCTGCTGCGCTCGGTGGTCGCATGGATCGTCGCCGGGCTGGTGTTCTGGCCGGCGTTCGTCGTGTTCCCGCTGGTCGCCGCCGCAATCGTGCTGGTGGCGCGGCCGTTGACGCCGCAGATCGCGCGGGCCAAGGTCGCCGAGGAGACGGCCTGGTCGGACCACGCGGCGCAGCTGGAGGAGTCGGTCGCCGGCCAGGACGACGTGCGCACCTCGCTGGGCCAGCCGCACGTGGTCGCCGGGTTCGCCCGCCGGGCCGCGACGGTCGTCGCGCGCACCCACGAGGTGTCCCGGATCGCGACCCGGCTCGGTCTGCGGACGGGCACCGTCGCGCACGCGCTGCTCGGGGCGCTCGCGCTCGGCGGGGTGTGGCTGGTCGCCGGGGACCCGGGCGGCATCGCCGCACTGGTCACGTTGTGGCTCCTGGTCACCGCGTTCGTCGGCCAGGTCGACGCCATCGTCGACCGGATGCCCGACATCCAGGCCGGTCTGGGCGCGCTCACCCGGGTGTCGTCGCTGCTGGAGACCGAGCGGGAGCCCGAGGGCGGCCGTCCCCTGCCGCCGGGGCCGGCGTCGGTGGAGCTGCGCGGGCTGACCGCCGGGTACGACGACGGGTTCCGCCTGGGCGGGATCGACCTGACCGTCCCGGCGGGGACGACGTGTGCGCTGCTCGGCCGTACCGGCTCGGGGAAGTCGACGGTCACCAAGGTGCTCTCGCGCGCCGTGGAGCCGCCGCGCGGGCAGGTGCTCCTGGCCGGGGTCGACGTGCGCGACCTGGACCTGGAGGGCCTGCGCCGCCGGGTCGGTGTGGTCACCCAGCGCACCGAGATCCTGGCCGCGACGCTCGCGGAGAACATCACGCTGTTCGACCCGGCGGTCCCGCGCTCGGCGGTCGAGGCCGCGACGGCCGCGCTGGGGCTCGACGAGTGGTCGACGCCCTGCCCGACGGCCTGGACACCCGTCTCGGCACCGGCGGGATCGCGCTGTCCTCCGGTGAGGAACAGCTGGTGGCGTTCGCCCGGCTGCTGGTGCGCGACGTCGCCGTCGTCGTGCTGGACGAGGCCACCGCGCGGATGGACCCGCGCACCGAGGAGCGGGTGACCCGCGCGTCGCGGGCGCTGCTCGCGGGCCGCACCGGGATCGTCGTGGCGCACCGGCTGTCGACGATCCGCCGTGCCGACGCCGTCGCGGTGCTGTCCGACGGCCGTCTGGTCCAGCACGGCGCGCGGGAGCAGCTGGCCGCCGAGCCGGGCCGCTACGCCGACCTGCTCGCCGCGGACCGGTCCCTGCCCGGGACCGCGGGCGCCACCGCGACGGCCCCGGCGGGCGCGGCGCGGCACGGCGGTGCCGTCGCCGACCCGGGGTCACCGCTGCTGCACCGGGCCGCCCGTCGTGCGGTGCCGACCCCGGACCCGGTGCCCGCTCCCCCGCTGTGGCGGGTCGTGCTGCGGCTGGCGCTGGCCCACCCGCGGTGGGGTCTGACCGGCGGGGCGATGTTCACCCTCGCCACCCTGGGCTCGGCCACCGGTGTGCTGACCGGCTGGCTGTGGGGCCTCGTCGTCGCGGGGCTGGAGGGCGGCCGCACCCCGTGGGGACCCGCCGTCGCCCTGACGGTGGTGCTGATGCTGTTCCCGGTGTGGATCGCCGTCGCGTTCCGCACCTACCCGCGCTGGTGGTCCGCGGCGACGCTGCGGCTGCGGCTGGGGGTGCTGCGCGGGCAGACCATGCAGCGGCGCGGCCCGCGCTCCCCCGCGGGCGAGGTCGTGGCGCGCGCGTTGGACTCGGACCGGATGATCCTCTACGTGGACCGCTGGGTCGACGTCACCAACTCGGTGATCGTCGTCGTGGTGGCCGGTCTGGTGGCGGCCGACGTGCGCGCGGCCGCCGTCATCGGCGGGTTCCTGCTGGTCTGCGCGGGGGTCGCGGCGATCGGGGCGCCGTTCGCGGGGCGCTCCGGGCGGATCGCGGCCGACGCCAGGGCCCGGTTCGGCACGGCGCTGGGCTCGGTCCTGGAGTCGGTGCGCACGGTGAAGCTCGCCGCCGCGACCGGTGCGCTGCGGGCCCACCTCGCCGACGTCGACGGCGACCGGGTGCGGGCCACGGTCCGGGAGTACCGGGTGCGCACCCTGCTCGACGGTGTCCCCGGGGTGCTGCTGCAGGGCGCGGTGGTGCTCACCTGGTCGCTGTACCTGGTCGGCACCTGGCCGCTGGCGACGGCGCTGCTCGTGTCGACCACGCTGAACGGGGCCGGGTTCCTCGGGCAGGTGTGCGCGGCCGCGGTCACCGAGGCCCCGATCGCACGGCGCTGGCTGCGTGCCGTCGCCCCGTTCGCGGGCCCCGCGGACCTGACGCGGCTGCCGCCGGGCGTCGACCTGGTCACCGGCGCCGCGCCGGCGCCGGCGCCGGTGGAGCGCGAGCCGCTGCAGCGGCTGAGCCTGGAGAAGGTCGCCGCCGTGCACGACGACGGCACCGTCGGCGTCGAGGGCGTGGACCTCGACATCGACGCGGGCTCGCTGGTGCTGGTCACCGGCCAGGTCGGATCGGGCAAGTCCAGCCTGCTCGCCGGTCTGGCCGGGCTGGTCGGGCACGAGGGCGTCATCCGGTGGAACGGGCGCGCGGTCTCCGACCCGCAGACGTTCCTGCGCCCCGGGCAGGTCGCCTACGTCGGGCAGGTCCCCCGGGTGCTGTCGGGCACCTTCGGCGACAACATCGCCCTCGGGCACGACCGCCCGGTGCAGGACGCCGTCGGCGACGCTCGCCTCGACCGGGACGTGGCCGCGGCGGGCGGGCCGGACGCCGTCGTCGGGCACCGGGGCATCCGGCTGTCCGGCGGACAGGTGCAGCGGGTGGCGATGGCCAGGGCGCTGGCGACCGGCGCCGAGCTGATCGTCGCCGACGACGTGTCGTCCGCGCTGGACGTCCGCACCGAGATCGAGCTGTGGGCGGCGCTGCGCCGGCGCGGCAGCACCGTGGTCGGCGCGAGCACGAAGCGGGCGGCGCTGGCCCGGGCGGACCGGGTGGTCGTGCTGGACCGCGGTCGGGTCGCCGACGAGGGCCCCTGGGACGAGCTGGCCGCACGCTGGTCGCACCTGGCGGGCTGAGCCGGGTCACCCGGCCGCGGCGGGCGTCGCCGCGGCCGGTGACCGCTCAGGCCGAGCGCAGGTGCTGCTCGGTCGCGGGCGACGGAGCCGGCCAGCCGATGCTCGGGTCGTGGCCGCGGAAGTTCGACAGCCACCAGCCCCAGTCCTCGGGGACCAGCGAGAACGGGTCACCGTGGCCGAGCTCGCGGGCCGCCCACACCGGCCAGTGCGCGTTGGCCAGGGCCGGGCGGCCCAGCATCACCAGGTCGAGCTTCTCCTCCCGGATCGCGCGGTCGGCGTTGGCCGGGATGCCGAGGTTCCAGCTCACCGTGACCGGGATGCCGATCTCCCGGCGGACCCGGGCGCCGCGTTCGACCCAGGCCGAGACGTGCGGGAAGTGCGGGTCGCGCATGTCGTCGGTGTTGCCGCCCATCGACAGGTCGGCCATGTCGGCGCCGTGCTCCTTGAGCCACCCGACGACCTCGATCGAGTCCTCCCACTGCACGCCGTCGGGGTGGTAGTCGTCGGCTCCGAGGCGGAAGGTCAGCGGGTACTCCTCCGGCCAGACCTCGCGGACGGCGTCCATCGCCTCCAGCAGGAACCGGGCCCGGTTGGCCTTGCTGCCGCCGTAGGCATCGGTGCGCCGGTTGGCCAGCGGCGAGTAGAAGCTGGCGCCGAGGTAGCCGTGCGCGAAGTGCATCTCCAGCCACCGGTAGCCGGCGTCGAGAGCGCGTCGGGCGGCGTCGGCGTACTGCCGGTGCACCGCCGCGATCTCCTCGACGGTGAGGGCGTGCACCGGGTACGGGCGCTTGCCGAAGCCGTAGGGGACGTCCGACGGTCCGACGACCTGCCAGCCCTCGGGGTGGTCGGGCGGCAGCTGGCGGCCGAGCTCGTTCGCCACCCACGGCTTGAGCTCGCTGCCGTTGCGCCCGGTGTGGCCGAGCTGGATCGCCGGCACCGCGCCCATGTCGCTGATCATCGCGGTGACCCGGGCGTGGCCCTCGATCTGGTCGTCGTCGTAGATCCCGGCACAGTGCGGGGTGGTGCGACCCTCGGGGGCGATCGCGACCTGCTCGGGGAAGATCAGCCCGAACCCGCCGGCGGCGCGCGCGCCGAGATACATGAGGTGGAAGTCGTTCATCTTGCCGTCGACCGAGCGGTACATCGTCATCGGCGACATCGCGATGCGGTTGCGCAGGGTCACGCCCTTGAGCGTGTAGGGGCTGAACAGGTCAGGCACGGGCACTCCTCGGGGAGATTCGGTCGTGCACAACCATGCTCTCGGCTCGTCACCATCGGGTGACTGCCGGTTCCCGTCCGGTAACGGGCCCCTCACATCGTGGGTGGGCCCAGCCGTGAGGCGCCCGGACGGCGCACCCGGTTCGGCCGGGCGCGACGGTCCGGGCGGCGGCGGGCCACGGCGGCTCAGCCGCAGTGGTTCTCGTGCCCGGTGTGCGCGGCGTGCTCGACCTGCAGGGTGGAGTGGTCGAGGCCGAACCGCTCCCGCAGCACGTGCCCGGCACGGTCGAGCACCGAGGCGTCCCCGCAGTGCCCGGAGACCTCCTCGTCGACGACGACGTGCGCCGACATCGCGGGGGTGCGGTCGTTGATCGCCCACACGTGCAGGTCGTGGAGGTCGGCGACCCCCTCGACGGCCAGCAGCGCCGCCTTGACCTCCTGGGCGTCGATCCCCTTGGGCGCGCCCTCCAGCAGGACGTGCGCGGCCTCGCGCAGCAGCGACACCGCGCGCGGGAGGATCAGCGCGACGATGAACAGCGAGGCGATGGTGTCGGCCCAGGGCCAGCCGGTCGTCAGCAGCACCACGGCGGCGGCGAGCACACCGACCGAGCCGAGCGCGTCGCCGAGGACGTGCAGCATGGCCCCGCGCATGTTCATGTTGCCGCGGTCGCCGCCGGCCAGCACCGCGAGCGAGACCAGGTTCCCGATCAGGCCGAGCACACCGATGACCAGCAGCGGCAGGCCGGGGATCTCGGCCGGGACGAACAGCCGCTGCACCGCCTCCACCCCGACCCACACCACGACCGCGACGAGGGTGAGCGCGTTGAGGGCGGCGACGAGCACCTCGGCCCGGCCCATCCCGTAGGTCCGCGACGTCGTGGCGGGGCGGGCGGCGAGCACGCTGGCGATCAGGGCGGCGACCAGCGCGCCCGCGTCGGTCAGCAGGTGACCGAGGTCGGCCAGCAGTGCGAGCGAGCCGGTGTACACCGCGCCCGCCGCACCGAGGACCGCCGTGACCAGCGTGACGCCCAGCGCCGTCGCCAGCCGGCGACGATCGGTACCCGCCCCGGCGTGCCCCGCCCCACCACCGTGTCCGTGCCCCATGACCGCCACCATACATGCACGTATTCGCATGTGAAGCTCCAGCGGGGCCGCTCAGGAGGCGGAGAGCACGTCCCCGGCGACGTCGCGGCACACCGCCCAGCCGTACTCCACGCCCCGCTCGGCAGGGTAGGTGGTGAGCACCGCGAGGGCCCGGTCCGCCCAGACCAGGACGCAGTGCACGTTCCACCCCGCGGCGCCGTGCAGCGTCCAGCCGTTCTTCTCCGCCACCACCCCGGGCAGCGCCGGACGGACACCCGAGCGGCCGTCCGGGGTGACGGCGTCGAGGTCGGCCAGCAGGGCGTCCCCGCCCGGCCACTCCGGTGCGCGGTCGCGCACGCAGGCCAGGATCCGGGCCGCGTCGAGCGCGGCGATCTGGGTGTAGGACCACCACCCCGGCCGCGACGTCGACACCTCCACCCCGCACTCCTCGTCCAGCCGCGCGGTGCTCGCGTCCCGCCCGAGGGCGCGGTAGAGCCGTTCGGCGGCGTCGTCGTCGGAGGCGCGCACGGCGGCGGAGATGTCGGCCCGTTGGGCGGCCGTCACCGGGCGGCCCGCCTGCGCGGCGGCGCGCCTGCGCGGCGGCGCGCAAGGTGTCCGCCGCCAGCCATGCCTTGATCGTGGACTCGGCCTCGAAACGGGTGGTCGCGGCGTCCGCCGAGCCGGTCCACCGGCCGTCGTCGGTGTCGAGCAGCGCCCAGGACAGGGTGAGGTCGTCCTCGCCCTCGCGGTCGACGAGCAGCGATCCGGGAGCGAGGTCGAGCGGGTCGGCGGTGGCGGATCCGGTCATCGCCGCGAGCAGCTCGCGCAGGGTGTCCGGGCCGGGTGCCGCGTCGTCGTCGGGGCCGGTCGTCGAGCTCTGGTGCTGCGCCGGCACGACGGCGCCGCCCCCGGGGCGCGGGACCGGACCGTCCGAGGCAACACCGGCGCCCCACAGCGCGGACACCGCCACCACCACCGCGACGACCACGGCCACCGACACGCGGGTACGGGGATCCCGTCCACGGCGTCGCTCAGGTCCGGACACGACCCCTCCGGTCGCGGACGACCGGACGGCCGTCCCGTCCTCGATGGTGCACCGCCGAACGGCGATCCGGACACGGAGGACGGAGGGTTCACACAGCATTTTCAGGATGTGCCCTGCGCTCCGCCCGGCACCGCACCCCGTCCCGGCATACCGTGCCGCAACGATCGACCGACCGACGACGAGTGGGGGTGGCGGCGTGGGCTGGACGCGCACTATGCCGGTGGAACGGATCCTGGCCAGGGGCAGAGCCGGCGACGGCTCCGAGGACGTCGGCGGCGAGGGGCGGGGCACGCCGCTCAAGCGCACGCTGAAGGCCCGTGACCTGGTCGGATTCGGCGTCGGCATCATCATCGGTACCGGGATCTTCACCCTGGCCGGGGTCGAGGCCCAGCAGCACGCGGGCCCGGCGGTGACGTTGTCGTTCCTGATCGGCGCGGTCGTCGCCGGGCTCGCCGCCGTCTGCTACGCCGAGCTGGCCTCCTCCGTCCCGACGGCGGGCTCGGCCTACACCTACGCCTTCGCCACCCTCGGCGAGGTCTTCGCCTGGATCATCGGCTGGGACCTGCTGCTGGAGTTCGGCCTCGGCCTCGCCGTCGTCTCCCGCAGCTGGTCGGGCTACCTGGCGTCGCTGTTCGGGCTGCCGACGGACTGGTTCGGGGAGGACGCCACGATCAACGTCGGCGCGGTGCTGATCATCGCGGTGCTGACCGTCGTCGCGGTCGCGGGCATCCAGCAGTCGTCACGGCTGACGAACCTGCTGGTCCTGGTGAAGCTCGCGGTCTGCGTGCTGATCCTCGCCGTCGGCGTGTTCTACATCGACCCGGCCAACCTGCAGCCGTTCATCCCGCCGGCCCAGGCACCGGAGGACGGCGGCTCGGTCTTCACCCAGCCGATCATCTCCGGGGTGTTCGGGCTCGCCCCGACCGTGTTCGGCGTCGGCGGCATGCTCACCGCGGCCGCGGTGGTCTTCTTCGCCTACACCGGGTTCGAGGCGCTGGCCAACCTCGGCGAGGAGGCCGAGCGCCCCAACCGCGACCTGAAGGTCGGGCTGCTCGGCGCGCTCGCCATCTGCGCGGTGCTCTACGTCGGCGTCTCGCTCGTGCTCACCGGGATGGTCCCCTACACCGAGATCGACACCGGCGCCCCGCTCGCCTCGGCGTTCGCCGGCGTCGGACTGCCGTGGGTGGGCGCGCTCATCGCGCTCGGCGCGGTCACCGGTCTGACCTCGGTGATGATGGTGGAGCTCGTGACGATCGGCCGGATCGGCTTCGCGATGGGCCGCGACGGCCTGCTGCCGAAGGCCATCGGCACCGCGCACCCCCGGTGGGGCACCCCGCACCGCATGACGATCATCGGCGGTGTCGTCTGCGCGGTGATCGCGGCGTTCACCCCGATCACCGCGCTGGCCGACATGGTGTCGATCGGCGCGCTCTCGGCGATGATCATCGTCGCCGTCGCGGTGCCGGTGCTGCGCCGGACCCGCCCCGACCTCGACCGGCCGTTCACGGTGCCGTTCTCGCCGGTGGTGCCGGTGATCACCGCGATCGCGTGCCTCTACCTGATGCTGAACCTGAACCTGGACACGTGGATCCGGTTCGCCGTCTGGCTGGCGCTCGGCCTGGTGGTCTACGCCCTCTACGGCCGCAGGCACTCCTTCCTCGCACGCGAGGAGCAGGAGGGCTCCGGGGCCGGGCGGGACCGGGACTGAGCCGGCCCCGCCGGGCCGCGGATCAGCGGTGCAGGGCCTCGCGGGGGGTGATCTCCCCGCGGGCCAGCGCCCGGCGGACCCGGCGGGCCGCGGTCAGCCTGCGCCGGACCTGACGGACCGGCTCGACCTGGGTCGCACGGTGCAGACGCTCGTTGAGCCGGCCCTGGTCGTGCCGGCGGTCGAGCAGCGACCAGGAGAAGGCCAGCGCGTCCTCGGCGCCCTCGAGACGCTCGGGGACGGTCTCGAACCACTCCATGCTCGCCCGGGCCATCCGCTGGACCGGTGCCATCGCGGCGCGGCGGCGGGCGTCGTACCCGGCGAGGGCGGCCTCGACGTCGTCGGTGCCGCGGGTCCCGCGCGGGTACAGCTCCTCGGCCAGCGCGATCGAGTCGGCGACGGCGAGGACCGTGCCCGAGCCGATGGCGAAGTGGGTGGTGTGGGCCGCGTCGCCGGCGAGGACGACGTTGCCGTCGCGCCAAGACATGTTCCGGACCTCGCGGAACTGCAGCCACGGCGAGGAGCCCATGCCGGGCGGGGCGATCAGCGAGTGCCCGTCGAGCGAGTGGGAGAAGACGCCCTCGAGCATCCGCATGGCCTCGTCGGGCGCCATCGTGTCGAGCCCCAGCCCCGCCCAGGTCTGCGGCGTGCACTCCACGATGCAGGTGCTGACGCAGTCCGCGGCCGGGTAGGCGTGGAACCAGATCCAGCCGGCGTGGGTCTTCTCGAACGCGAAGGTGAACGGCCGGAACGGCTTGCTGGTGCCGAACCAGACGTAGCGGTTGGAACCGTGGGAGATCCGGGTCCCGAAGGTGTCGGCCCGCGCGGCGCGGATCGCGGACCCGACCCCGTCGGCGGCGACGACGACGTCCGCGTCGGCGGTCAGCGGGTCGCGCCCGATGTCACCGTCCACGGCGACGGCCGTGTCGAACATGAGCTTCACCCCGACCTGGCGGGCCCGCTCGGCCAGCACCTCCAGCAGCCGCGCGCGGCCGATGGAGTAGCCGTAGCGACCGCCGAGGTGCACCGGGCGCCCGGAGACCTCCACGACCTGGGAGTCCCACACGTGCGCCGCGGCCCGCACCTTCTCGGCCCCGAGGGGGTCGGTGCGGAAGAGCTCGTCGAGGATGTCCTCACCGAGCGTGACCGCGAAGCCGGAGGCGGTGCCGGGCGCGTTGCGCTCCGCCAGGACGATCTCGTCCTGCCCGCCCGACCGGAGCCGGGCCAGGATCGAGAAGTACAGACCGGCCGGCCCACCACCGACGACCACGATCTTCACACCGGACCTCCATCGGATGTCATCGATCTGGGACGCAACGACCCTACGAACGCGGCGGACCCGTGTGGACACCGGGGCCGCCACGATCGGTGACGCTGCGCGTGCCGTCGGCGAGCGGTTTCGCCCCGGAACTTCTAGCTCTGCCGCCCGCGCAGGGCCGACCGCCGGACGCGGCGGGCGGTGGTCAGACCGCGCCGCACCTGACGCAGCGCGGGAACCTGGGTGGCCCGGTGCAGGGTGCGGTGGATGCGGCCCATGTCGCCCCGGCGGTCGGTGAGCGACCAGGCGAACTCGACGGGATCGGTGACCTGTTCGAGCTGGCGCCCCGCCTGCTCGAACCACTGCATGTTCCGCCGGGCGGCGTCCTGGATCGGGCCGATCTCCGCGCGCCGCCGGGCGTCGTAGGCCGACAGCGCGGCACCGCGGCCGTTCGGGCAGGTCAGGTCGGCCGCGGCCGTCTGGCCCGCGACGCCGTAGAGGGCGTCGACCAGACCCATCGAGTCCTGCATCGCCAGCACGGTGCCCGAGCCGATCCCGAAGTGCGTGGTGTGCGCGGCGTCGCCGGCCAGCACGAGGTCGCCGTCGCGCCAGGTCCGGTTGCGGACCTCGCGGAAGCGCAGCCAGGGCTTCTCCCCCAGCCCGCCGAGGGGCTCGATGAGCCGGCGCCCGGCCAGCGTGCGGTGGAAGACCGACTCGACGAGCCGGACGGCGTCGGCCCCGGACATGTGGTCCAGGCCCAGCCCCTCCCAGGTGTCGGGCTCGCACTCCACGATGCAGGTGCTGACCCCGTTGGACGACGGGTAGAGGTGGATCCACATCCAGCCCGCGTCGGTCGGCTGGAAGTCCCAGACGAAGGTGTCCGAGTCGCTGTCGGCGCCGAGCCAGATGTAGGGGTTCGTGCCCTCGTCGACGGTGGTGCCGAAGTGCTCGGCGCGCGCGGTGCGGATCCGGCTGCCGACGCCGTCGGCCGCGACGACCAGGTCCGCGTCGAGGGAGTCGCGCTCGACCGGGGAGCCGTACTCGATCTTCACGCCCAGCTGCTCGGCCCGGCGCGCCAGCACGTCGAGCAGGTCGACGCGGGCGATCGCGTAGCCGTACTTGCCGCCGACGTGCACCGGGCGGTGGTCGGCGACCCGGATCTCCTGGGCGTTCCACAGCCGGGACGCGCGACGCAGGGCCTCACCGCCCTCGGGGTCGTTGCGGAACGCGTCGTCGAGCATGTCCTCGCCGTAGGTGACGGCGAACCCGTGGGTCCGCCCCGCCTCGTTGCGTTCGTACACGACGACCTCGTCGCGTCCCCCGGACCGGAGCCTGGCGAGAACCGCCAGGTACAGACCGGCCGGCCCACCTCCTGCGCAGGCGATACGCACGCAGACCCCCTTCGGTTCATCAGATCACCGGAAGAAATGAACCGTAGCGCAGGGGTTGCGGAGCGCGACGGGGTGTGTATGTCCGCAGTGTCCGACCCCGTCCGGTGACGGACCGTCCGGCGCCCCTCCCCCGGCACCCGGCTGGTCGACCCCTGGTTAGCGTGGAGGTGTGCACGCACTCAGCGGGACCTCCCACGCCGCCGTCCGGCGGTGCGCGCGATGAGCGTCGGCGAGATGGTCGCCGGCCGGGTCCGCTCGGTCCGCCGGGAGATGGGCAATCCGCTCTACCGCAACGCGTACGCCCTGATGCTCAACACCGTCGTCAACTCCGGCTTCGGGTTGCTCTACTGGGTCTTCGCCGCGCGGGTGTTCAGCACCGAGGACGTCGGCCGCGGCAACGCCATGGTCAACCTGATGATGCTGATCTCGGTCCTGACCTCGCTGAACTTCGGTCAGGCCCTCATCCGCTTCCTCCCGACGGCCGGGCGCGACTCGCGGTCGCTGGTGCGGCTCGCCTACGGGGTCAGCGCCGGGATGGCCGTCGTCGGCTCGGCCGCGGTCATGACCTACTGCCACTTCGCCTACGCCCCCGGCGACCCGCTGCACGTCTCCCCCGGCTTCGCCGCGTGGTTCGTGGTCTCGACCGCCGCGTGGTCCATCTTCAACCTGCAGGACCAGGTCCTCACCGGGCTGCGCTCGGCGATGTGGGTGGTGCTGGAGAACGGCGTCTACGGCGTCGTGAAGCTCGGCCTGCTCGTCGTCGTCGCGTTCACCTCGGTGTCCGACGGCGTGTTCACCTCCTGGAGCGCGCCGGTCATCGCCCTGCTGGTGCCGTTCACCCTGCTGATCTCGCGGCGGCTGCTCCCCCGGCACACCGCGGAGACCGTGGACCGCGACGACGCCGGTGCCCCGGACCGCGCCACGCTGGCCCGCTACATGGGCGGCGACTACCTGGGCCAGGTGTTCAACCAGGCCATGTCGTCGTTCCTGCCGGTGCTGGTGGTCATGACGATCAGCCAGGCGGCCAGCGCCTACCTGCTGCCGGCCCAGACCGTCTTCCTCGCGATGAGCATGCTGTCGATGGCGATCACCTCGGCGCTGGTCGTGGAGGGCTCCCGGAACCCGGAGCACGCGCACGTGTTCGCCCGCGCTGTGCTGCGCCGGATCTGCCTGCTGGTGTGGCCCGCCTCGCTGGTCATCGCGCTGGCCGCACCGCTGCTGCTGTGGTTCTACGGGCCGCAGTACGTCGAGAACTCCACGACGCTGCTGCAGCTGCTGATGGCCTCGATGTTCCCGCGCGTGATCGTGACGATGTGGATGACGAAGTCGCGGCTCGCGAACCGCACCTTCCCCCTGGCCGCGCAGCAGCTCGTGCACTGCGCGATCGTGCTCGGCGGGATCCCGCTGCTCGCCCCGACGCTCGGGGTCGACGCCGTCGGCTGGACGTGGCTCGCGGGCGAGTTGGTGCTGGCGGTCGTCTTCGCGCCGTCGGTGGTGCGTTGGCTGCGCCGGCCGGCCCCGCCGCACCCGCCCGGCGACGGCGGTCCCGCCAGCCCGGACGGCAAGGACCTCCTCGACCGCGACGACGACACCCGGCCCATCAGCGGGCCGGAGGCGCGGACCCACGAGTTCCCCCGCGTCCGCGACTGACCCCTCGGCGATCAGGGGCTCCGTCCGGCGGCCCACGCAGCGTCCCGAGGCCCCGTCGATCAGTACCTGAGCGCTGTCCGATCGGCCGTCGACAGCGCTCAGGTGCTGATCGACGGGTGGCGCGCCGTCGCCACACCCCTTCGCGGGCAGCCACACCTGTTGCAGCGGGTGTGGCTGCCGGCGAAGGGGTGTGGACCTGCGGCGACCCGCGACGACTGGCCGCGTGGGGTGCCGCGGCGGGCGGCGGGTCGCCGCGGGGCAGCGGGACCGCGGGGGCTGCGAGGGCCGCCGGGTGGGTGCGCGAGCCCGGTCAGGAACGCTGGATGAACTTCTCCGGGATCGGTGTCCCGTTGCGCCACAGGTTCCCCAGGGCCCGGTCGAAGGCGCGGGGCCGCAGCCGGACGAGCCCGCCGCCCGGGTTGTGGGTGATCTCGCCGAAGTAGACGTGGCCGTCGACGTCGTAGAGGTCGACGCGGCAGAAGGTGAAGTCCTTGCCCAGCGCGCGGGCGATCTCCAGCATCCGCTCGTAGGAGGCGGGCTTCTCCGGCAGCGCGTCGGCCTGGGAGAACCGCCCGGAGATCCGGAACGGCACCCAGTCCGGGTGCAGCATCGTCGAGGTGTGGGCGGTGAACCGGTCCTGGTCGACGACGACCATCGCGGGCTCGCCGTGGAAGACGAAGAACTTGTAGTCGGCGGGCGGCGTGGTGCCGTCGCCGATCATCTCCTCGACGACGGCGCGCGGCGTGAGCCCCTCGTAGGGGCGCTCGCGCCAGCCGTGGGTGAAGAAGTCGGTGCGCAGCCAGCGGGCGACCGTCGAGCGGATCTTCGCGTGGTCGGCGGCCGCCGGGTGGCGCACCAGGATCGTCATGTCGCAGCCGTGGGTGCCCTTGACGACGTAGGGGCCGGTGGGCGCCTCCAGGTCGAGGTCCTCGGCGCGCTCGACCACCTGGAGGAGCGGGATGAGGTGCTCCGCCCCGATGCGCTCGGCGACGTGCTCGCGGACGGTGTACTTGTCCGCGGTGACGTGCACCAGTTCGGGCTGGTCGTCGAGGTTCTTCTTGGCGAGCAGCTGGGACCAGGTCCGCGGCCGCCGGAACGTCGTCAACTCCCCCTGGAACAGGGCGTGGTGGGCCATCGCGAAGGCGCGATGCGGCAGGAACCGGAGCCGTCGGGACAGCATCACCCGTGCGTCGAACGACATTCTCCGGACGATAGCGCCCCTCTCCCACCGCCCGGCGCACCGGCCCCGGACCGGGTGGCCCGACCACCCGGGGCAACCCCGGATGCCGCACGGACGTCACCAACAGTGGGCACGCTCGTTGCCATTCGCGAGGAATGCCCGCAGCACGGCCTCGGTCGAGGGCGTGCCGAACGCACTGCGTCACCCCTTACGGTGATTGAGGGGCCGACGGCGCCGAAGACGGCGCACCCCGGAAGGAGCACCGACTGTGCCGATCGTGCGGAACCCCCACGTTCTCGTCACCGTGATCACGCCGGCCTACAACGTCGGCCCGTGGATCGGTGAGGCCATCGACTCGGTGCTCGCGCAGACCGAGTCCCGGTTCGAGTACCTCGTCGTGGACGACGGGTCGACCGACGACACCGCCGACATCGTGCGCTCGCGCGCCGAGCGCGACCCGCGGGTGCGGCTGATCCAGGTGGAGAACGGCGGCTCGGGCGCCGCGCGCAACCGCGCGCTGGCCGAGAGCGCCGCCCCGTTCGTCGCGTTCCTCGACGGCGACGACCGCTGGCACCCCGAGTTCCTGTCGCACATGCTCGAGACCCTGCACACCGCCCCGCCCGGGGTCGGGATGGCGTACTGCCACACCCGCGTGATGATGGAGTCCGGGCAGGTCGTGGCGCTGCGCTGGCAGCCGTCGGGCAAGGTCGACATCGACAAGCAGCTGGTGGAGAACAACCCGCCGCACAACGGCAGCTCGCCCATGATCCGCCGGGCCTGCTTCGACCAGGTCGGCGGCTTCGACTGCTCGCTGCCCTCCGCGGTGGACTTCGAGATGTGGCTGCGGATCGCCGCCGGGTCGAACTACCCGCTGATGTGGGGCACCCGCCGCTGGCTGCTCGACATGCGGCTGATGCGCACCGGCTCGATCAGCTCCAACCGGCAGCGCCGGTTCGAGTGCCTGGACAAGGTCATCGCCGACTACGCACCGCGGATGCGGCGCCAGCACCCGGGGATGGCCTACGTCCGGCCGGCGGTGTTCGCCTACCGCGACGGGCTCGACGACTTCGGCGACCGGTGGGCGCTGCTGGCCCGCGAGGCCGGCACGAAGGAGCTCGCGAAGGACTCGTGGGGCCGGTCGCTGCTGGCGTGGAACAGTGCGGGCCGCGAGCGGCGCGCGCAGCTGCGCAACGTCCGCGACACCGCCCGCAACAGCGCCTACAAGGGCGTATCCGGGGCGCTGCGCACCGCGGTGAAGCTCAACTCGCTGCGGGGATGACCCCGGCACCGCGCCTGCGGGAACGCCACGGCTGACCCGCGACCCGCAGGCGCCCGCCCGCTCCAGCATGATGGGCCCGTGGTGGCAGTCGGAGCGGGCCGGACGGAACGACGGGCCCGGCTGGCGGTGGCCCTGGTCTTCCTCACCAACGGCCTGGTCTACGCCAACCTGCTGCCCCGCTTCCCGCAGGTCAAGGCCGACCTCGGCCTGTCCAACACCCAGCTCGGGCTCGCGGTGGCCGCGATGCCGTTCGCGGCGCTGCTGGCCGGGCTCACCGCGGGCCCGCTGATCGCCCGGTTCACCTCGGCGAAGGTGGCGTCGTTCGGGATGGCGGTGATCGCCCTCGGCGTCGTGCTCGTCGGGTTCGCGCCGTCCTGGGGGCTGTTCGCCACGGCGATGCTGCTGGTCGGGGCGGCCGACGCCGTCGTGGACGTCGCGCAGAACGCGCACGGGCTGCGGGTGCAGCGCCGCTACGGCCGGTCGATCCTCAACGGGTTCCACGCGCTCTGGTCGGTCGGGGCGGTCGCGGGCGGACTGATGGGCTCGGCCGCAGCCGGGGCCGGGCTGGCGCTGCCGGTGCACCTGGGGCTGTCGTCGCTGCTCTCAGTGGTGATCGCGGTCGCGGTCCACCCGCTGCTGCTGCGCGGCGACGACCGCGACGACCGTCCGGCCCCCGGCGCGGCCGACGGTGCGGCCGACGGTGCACCGCCGCGCAGGCCGTGGACCGGGCTCGGCACCCGCACCGTGGCGCTGCTCGCCGTGTTCGGGCTGGTCGCGATCTCCGGCACCCTGGTGGAGGACTCCGGCGCCACCTGGGCGGCGGTCTACCTGCAGGGGCTCGGGGCCGGTGCGGCCGTCGCCGGCCTCGGGTTCGTGGCGCTGCAGGGCTGCCAGTTCGTCGGCAGGCTGGTCGGTGACCGGGTGGTCGACCGGTTCGGCCAGCGCGCGGTGGCCCGCGCCGGTGGCGGGCTCGTACTCGCCGGGATGGGCCTCGCGCTGGCGTTCCCGACCGTGCCCGGCACCGTCGCCGGGTTCGGTCTCGCCGGTTTCGGGGTGGCGACGCTCGTCCCGGCCGCGATGACCGCCGCCGACCACCTGCCGGGGCTGGCACCGGGCACCGGGCTGACGATCGTCACCTGGCTGATGCGGGTCGGGTTCCTGATCTCACCGCCGGTGGTCGGGCTGGTCGCCGACGCGACGTCGCTGCGGGTGGGGCTGCTCGTCGTCCCCCTCGCGGGGCTGGTGGTGGTGCTCCTCGCCGGGGTGCTGGCCGGGCGGCGCCGGCCCGGCTGAGCACCGGTCGACATGATCACGACCGGATCCGACAGGATCATCCGTACGTCTCGACACGAATCGGTCGGCGCCCTAGCGTCGTGACGCATGTCACCCACCGTCCCGCCGGCGCCGCCGGGACCCACGCTCCGGTCGTCCCGCAAGGTCGCCACCGCCAGTCTCGTCGGCACCACCATCGAGTGGTACGACTTCTTCATCTTCGGCACGGCCGCGGCCCTGGTCTTCAACCAGGTGTTCTTCCCGTCGCTCGACCCCGTCACCGGAACCCTGTCCGCGTTCGGCGCGTTCGCCGTCGGGTTCATCGCCCGCCCGCTGGGCGGGGCGGTGTTCGCGCACTTCGGCGACAAGGTCGGCCGCAAGCCGATGCTCGTGTACTCGCTGCTCCTGATGGGCGCGGCGACCGTCGGGATGGGCCTGCTGCCCGGCTACGACACCCTCGGCATCTGGGCACCGGTCCTGCTGGTGGTCCTGCGGTTCCTGCAGGGCTTCGGTGTCGGCGGCGAGTGGGGCGGGGCGGCGCTGATGGCCGTCGAGCACGCCCCGGCGCACCGTCGCGGGTTCTACGGCAGCTGGCCGCAGGTCGGAGTCCCCCTCGGCCTGGTCCTGGGGACCGCGACGTTCGCGGTGCTGTCGGCGACGCTGACCGACGAGCAGTTCCTGGCCTGGGGCTGGCGGGTGCCGTTCCTCGCCAGCGTCGCGCTGATCGCGGTCGGGATGTGGATCCGGCTCGGCGTCCACGAGTCACCGGTGTTCCAGCAGGCGATGGACGAGAAGGCCGCGAACCGGATGCCGGTGCTGGAGGCGCTGCGCACCTACCCGAAGGAGATCGGGCTCGCGGCCGGCTCGTTCCTCGCGACGAACTCGACGTTCTACGTCTCCTCGGTCTGGCTGGTCACCTACGCCACCCAGCAGCTGTCCTACGACCGCACCACGATCCTCGCCGCGAACTCGGTGCTGTCGCTGTCGGACATCCCGCTGATCCTGGCGTTCGGTCTGCTGTCGGACCGGATCGGTCGGCGCCCGATGTTCGTCGGCGGGATGGCGCTGCTGGCCGTGTTCGCGGTGCCGTACTTCTGGCTCGTGTCCACCGGCAGCATCTGGCTTTTCCTGCTGGGCGGGCTGATCGTCCAGGTGGCGCGCTCGGCGGTGTACGGGCCGCAGTCGGCGTTCTTCGCCGAGCAGTTCTCCACCAGCATGCGGTACTCGGGGGCGTCGCTGGCCTACCAGATCGCGTCGATCCTGGGCGGCCTCGCACCGCTGCTGTGCACCGCGCTCGTCGCGCTGACCGGGTCGCTCTACGCCGTCGCCGGCTACGTCGTCGGGATCGCGCTGGTGTCGCTGGTCTGTTCCTGGCTGATGACCGAGACGCTCCGGTCGGGGCTGCGCGACGACGCCGTCGCCGTCGCCCGGACCTGACCCCTGACTTCTGACCTCTACCGCCGGCCGGTCGCGGTCGCCGGCGTGCCCCTGCCCCGGGCGCGCCGGGCCGCGACCAGGTCGGCGACACCGAGCACCAGGGCCAGCGCCACCAGCCCGACGGTGATGAGCAGGCCGTGCGAGATGGCGTCCGCCCAGTCCCCGCCGGACGCGGTGAGCCTGCCGAAGAACACCGCACCGACCGCGGACAGCCCGATCGCCGTCCCGATCCGCTGCCCGGTCTGCAGCACCCCGCCCGCGGTGCCGCCGGAGGTGTGCGGGATCTCCGACAGCGCGAGGGTCTGGTTCGGGGCGATCACCAGCCCGCCGCCCGCCCCGGCGAGCAGCAGCGGCCCGGCGATCGCGAGCCCGGTCCACGGGCTGTGCGCGGTCGCGGCGAGGACGAGGTCGGTGACACCGAGCCCGACCATCACCGTCGCCAGCCCGACGACGATCATCGGCTGCCCGAAGCGCGCCACCAGGCGTCCGCTCAGGGCGGAGGTGACGGCCGAGCCCAGCGCGAACGCCGTCAGCGTGAGACCGGTCTGCAACGGGGTGTATCCCAGCCCGTTCTGCAGGTAGAGGGTGAGCACGAAGAAGATCGAGGTGAACCCGGCGAAGTAGACGGCGCCGAGCGAGGCGCCGACGGCGTAGCTGCGGGTCCGCAGCAGCGCGAAGTCGACCAGCGGGTGGCCGTGGACGCGCTTGGCCCGCCGCTCCCACGCCACGAACGCCACCAGCGCCACGACCGAGACCGCGACCAGCCACCAGGGCGCCGACGCCGGGTCCCGCTCGGCGAGCACCAGCGGCAGCATCAGCGCGACGACGGCGACACCGAGCAGCGCCGAACCGCCCAGGTCCAGCGGGCGCCGTTCCCCCGCCGGCGCGGTGTCGGCCGGCAACAGCCGGAACGCGGCGACCAGCGCCGCGACGCCGATCGGGATGTTGACGAAGAAGACCCAGCGCCAGCCGTCGGCGTCGCCGGCCCAGGCCAGCAACAGCCCGCCGAGCAGTGGGCCGACCGCGGTGGAGATCCCGACGACGGCGCCGAACATGCCGAACGCGGTGCCCCGCTCCGGACCGCGGAACAGGTCCTGGATGAACCCGACGACCTGCGGGGACAGCAGCCCGGCCGCGACACCCTGCACCAGCCGGACCGCGACGAGCACCTCCGGGTTCGGCGCGAACCCGGCGACGGCGCTGGTGAGGGTGAACAGCGCCAGCCCGGTGACGAACATGCGACGGCGGCCACGGTCGTCGCCCAGCCGTCCGGACGCGACCAGGACCAGGCCGAACGTGAGCGCGTAGCCGGACACGATCCAGGACAGCTGCGCGGCCGAGGCCCGCAGCGCGGTCTGCATGGCGGGCAGCGCGACGTTGACGATGCTGACGTCGAGCAGGCTCATGAACCCGGCGACCAGGCAGACCGACAGTGCCCGCCAGCGTCGGGGGTCGGGGGTGTACACCTCGGGGGCGGTGCGGTCGTCGCTCACAGTCCCTCATTCCCCGCCCTGGCGCTGCGGGGCGCAACTCGAACCCGGGTCCTGCGGGCGCGCGTCACATCGTGTGGACTCACCGACCATGTGGACCGTACAGATCGGGAACCGGTCGTGAGGGGCGCCGAGGCGCTGGTCGGGTCGCTCACCGCGGCCGGTGTCGACGTGTGCTTCATGAACCCGGGCACCTCGGAGATGCACTTCGTGCAGGCGCTCGACGCGGTGCCGGAGATGCGTGGCGTGCTGGCCCTGTTCGAGGGCGTCGCGACCGGCGCCGCCGACGCCTACGCGCGCATCGCCGGGAAGCCCGCGGCGGTGCTGCTGCACCTGGGGCCGGGGCTGGGCAACGGGTTGGCGAACCTGCACAACGCGCGCCGGGCCGGGATCCCGCTGCTGTGCGTCGTCGGGGGGCACGCGACAGACCACGTCCGGTTCGACGCGCCGCTGCAGTCCGACATCACCGCGGTCGCACGGACCGTGTCCGGGTGGGTGCACACCAGCGGCGACGTCCGCGACGTCGCCGCCGACGCCATGCGTGCCCTCGCCGCGACCGGCGAGCGCGGCGGGCAGGTCGCGACGCTGGTGCTGCCCGCCGACGTGTCCTGGTCCGAGGGTGCGTCGCTCGCCCCGCCGCTGCCGGTCACCGGGCCGGTCCCGCCGGACGCCTCACGGGTCGCCGCGGCCGCCGACGCCGTCCGCGCGCCCGGCGCGACGCTGCTGCTGGGCGGGCCCGCACTGAGCGCGGCGGGCGTCGACGCCGCCGGGCGGATCGCCGCGGCGACCGGGACACGGCTGCTGGTGGAGACCTTCCCCCGGCGCTGGGAGACCGGCGCCGGCCGGACCCGCATCGACAAGCTGGCCTACTTCGCCGAGCAGGCGATCGCACAGCTGGACGGCACGTCGTCGCTGGTGCTGGCCGGGGCGCGGTCGCCGGTGTCGTTCTTCGGCTACCCGGGCGTGCCCGGGGACCTGGTGCCCGAGGGTGCCGCCGTGGTGGGGCTGGCCGACGCGACGACCGACGCGACGGCCGCGCTGGAGGCCCTCGCCGACGTCGTCTCCGGGGACGCGGCCGCCGCGCTCGCCCCGCACGAGGCGCCGGAGCCCGCGCCGGGGCCGCTCGACGTGCGGGGGCTGTGCGCCGGCGTCGCCGCGACGCTGCCGCAGGACGCGATCGTGGTCGACGAGGCGCTGACGGCGACGGCGTCGCTGGCGATGTCGTTGCAGACCGCGCCGCGGCACACCCAGCTCGCGCTGACCGGCGGCGCGATCGGGATGGGGCTGCCCGCCGCGGTGGGCGCCGCCGTCGCCGCCCCGGACCGTCCGGTGGTGGCGGTGCAGGCCGACGGCAGCGCGCTCTACACGCTGCAGGCACTGTGGACGATGGCCCGCGAGCGGCTCGACGTCACCGTCGTCCTGATCAACAACGCGGCCTACTCGATCCTGCGGGTGGAGCTCGCCCGCACCGGTGCCGGGGAGGCGGCCCACTCGGGGCGGGCGGGACGGATGCTCGACCTCTCCGACCCGACGCCGGACTTCACCGCGCTGGCGACCGGGCTGGGGGTGCCCGCCGAGCGGGTCACCACCACCGAGGGCCTGCTCGACGCGCTGCGGCGGGCGCAGGCAGAGCCGGGCCCGCACCTGGTCGAGGCGATCGTCCCGGCGCTGGGCTGAGCGCTCCCGGTGCCGACCGCACGGCCGCGCCGGCACCGCGTCCCGGTCGGCGACCTGCGCCACCACGGCCAGGTCGCCGACCAGGCGCTCCCTGAATCGGCTTGACCTGCACCCGGGTTCAGGGAGCAGGGTGGCGCCGTGGTCGAGGCGCGGACGGACGGTGCGGGGGTCTGGTCCCCGGGCCGCGCGCCGACGACCGTCGGGATCCTGCTGCTGATCAGCCTGACCGCGTTCGAGGCGATGGGTGTGGGGACCGCGATGCCCGCCGTCGTCGCCGACCTGGGCGGGGTCTCCCGGTACGCCTGGCCGTTCGTGCTGTTCCTGGCCGCGGCGGTCTTCGGCACCGTCGCCGGCGGTCGCTGGTGCGACGTCCGGGGCCCGCGGGTGCCGCTCGTCGCCGCGCCGGTCCTGTTCGGGGCGGGCTTGATCGTCGCCGGGTTCGCGACGACGATGGCCGGGCTGCTGGCCGGACGGGTCCTGCAGGGGCTGGGTGCGGGAGCCCAGGGTGTCGCGGTGTACGTGCTCGTCGCCGAGGTGTACCCCACGCGGGCGCGCCCGGTGGTGTTCGGGCTGATCTCCTCGGCGTGGGTGCTGCCCGCGCTCGTCGGCCCGCCACTGGCCGGGCTGGTCACCGAGCACCTCTCCTGGCACTGGGTCTTCCTCGGTCTGCTGCCGGTGGTGGGGCTGGCCCTGGTGCTGATCGCGCCGGTGGTGCGCGTCCTGCGACCGCCCACCGGTCCGGCGGCCGGCGACCGTGGGACGGGTCTGGTGCCCGCGGCACTCGGTGCCGCGGTCGGCGTCGCCGGGCTGAGCTGGGCGCTGGAGAACCTCGACGTCGGCGGGGCGGTGGCCGGCGTCGTCGCGCTCGCGGTGCTGGTGCCGTCGCTGCGCAGGCTGCTGCCCCGCGGGACCGTCGTCGCGCGCCCGGGCATCGCCGCGGTCGTCGCGGCCCGCGGCCTGGTCGCCGGGGCGTTCTTCCCGGTCGTGTCGTTCCTGCCCCTGGTGCTCACCGCGACGCACGGCTGGTCGCTGACCGCCGCCGGGACGCCGCTGATCGTCGCGTCGCTGGGCTGGTCGGGCGCCGCCGCCTGGCAGGCCCGCAGACCCGACGCCGACCGCGCACTGATGCTGCGCACCGGGTTCGCGATGATCGCCGCGGGCCAGGTCGCGCTGGTCCCGGTCGCCGCCGGGCTGCTGCCGGGCTGGCTCGCCGTGGGGTTCTGGGGCGTGTCCGGGCTCGGGATGGGCGTGGCGTTCTCCGCGATCGCCTACCTGACCCTGGCCCACTCCGACGCCGGTGACGTCGGTGCGCACTCCTCGGCGGCCCAGCTGCTCGACCAGCTCGCGACGGCGGTGTTCGTCGGTCTGGGCGGGGCGCTGCTGGTGGCGCTGGGTTCGCCCGCGGTCGCGCTGCCGGTGCTCGTCGCGGTCGTGGCCTGCCTCTCCGGGATCGGCGCGGTGACCGCGGGGCGGACCCGCGTCCGCGCCTGAGGCGACCGGTTCGGGCCGCCGTGTCCGGATCGACACCTGCCGTCGGTCTGGTGATCACCCGGCCGGGTGAGGGTGGGCGTCGTCGTCCCCACTCCCCCGGAGGTCCCGTGACCCGCCCGTCCCCCCGCATCCGCCTCGTCGCCGCAGCGGTGCTCGCCCTGTCCCTCGCCGTCGCGCCGGCCGCCCTCGCCGCTCCCGCGCCGCAGGCCGGGCCGCGGGCCGTGCTCGACGTGGTCAGCGACGTGCAGGGTGATCTGCCCGACCTCGCACACACCCTCGCGGATCTGGACGACCTCGGCCGCGACGCCGACGGCCCCGGTCCCGCCGACGCGCTCGTCGTCAACGGCGATCTGGTCCCCTCCGGCACGGTCGCCGAGTACGAGGCGTTCACCGCCGCGCTGGCCGCCGGTCCGCCGCGGGCCCGAACGCTGGCCGCGATCGGCAACCACGAGTACTACACCGGGGAGCCGGACGCCGTGCTCACCGAGCGGTTCCTGCGCTACACCGGGATGCCGGCGCCCTACCACCGCAGCGACGTCCGTGGGGTGCCGGTGCTGTTCCTCGGCAGCGTGGCGGCGCCGGGCGACGACGCCTATGCCGTCCTCGGCGACGAGCAGCTGGACTGGTTCGACCGCGAGCTCGACCGCGCCTCGGCCCGGCCGGGTCCGGTGCTCGTGTTCTCCCACCACCCGCTGCTCGACACCGTGTCGGGGACCCGGGGTGCCACGGGCGCGGACAACTACTGCTGCCAGTACCCGCGGCCCGAGCACGACCGGCTGCTGCAGATCATGGGCGACCATCCCGACGTCGTGTTCCTGACCGGGCACACCCACTACGACCTGGGGCTCGACGACTGGGCGGTCCGCCGCACCGTCCCGGGCGGCCACCCCGAGGGGTTCACCGCCGTCAACACCGGCTCACTGCAGACGCAGTGGTCGACCGCGCCGGACGGCAGCGAGGTGGCCGCCCCGACCCGGGCGATGAACCAGGGGCTGCGGCTGGTCGTCGACGGCGGGCGGACCGTGGTCGAGGCGCACGACTTCGCCGCGGACACCGTGGTGAACCGCATCGAGATCACCACGGGCGGCTGACCACCGCCGACGGCCCGGGCCACGACCCGCTCGACGAGGGGGCGTGGCCCGGGCCGGGGCACGACGGGATCAGTCACCCTCGATGTCGCCCTCGGACTCCAGGTAGGCCTGGCGCAGCGCGTCCAGCGTCGCCTGCTCCGGGCTCTCCCAGAGCCCGCGGTCGACGGCCTCCAGCAGTCGTTCGGCCATGCCGTGCAGCGCCCACGGGTTGGACTCGGACAGGAACTTGCGGTTGTCCGGGTCCAGCACGTACTCGGCGGTCAGCGTCTCGTACTGCCAGTCCGCGATGACGCCGGTGGTGGCGTCCCAGCCGAACAGGTAGTCGACGGTCGCGGCCATCTCGAACGCGCCCTTGTAGCCGTGCCGGCGCATCGCGGCGATCCAGCGCGGGTTCACCACGCGGGCACGGAAGACCCGGGCGGTCTCCTCGTGCAGGCTGCGGGTGCGCACCGCCTCCGGACGGGTCGAGTCCCCGACGTAGGCGGCCGGCGCGGTGCCGGTCAGCGCGCGCACCGTGGCGACCATGCCGCCGTGGTACTGGTAGTAGTCGTCGGAGTCGGCGATGTCGTGCTCGCGGGTGTCGATGTTCTTGGCCGCCACCGCGATCCGCCGGTAGGCGTTCTCCATGTCGTCCCGGGCCGGGACGCCGTCGAGGCCGCGGCCGTAGGCGTAGCCGCCCCAGGTGGAGTAGACCTCGGCGAGGTCGGCGTCGCCGCGCCAGTCGCGGGAGTCGACGAGCTGGAGCAGCCCGGCGCCGTAGGTGCCCGGCTTGGAGCCGAAGATCCGGGTGCGGGCGCGGCGGTCGTCGCCGGTGCGCTCGCGATCGGCCTCGACGTGGGCGCGGACGTAGTTCTGCTCCGGGGTCTCGTCCAGCTCGGCGACCAGCTTCACCGCGTCGTCGAGCAGGGCCAGCACGTGCGGGAACGCGTCGCGGAAGAACCCGGAGATGCGGACCGTGACGTCGACGCGCGGGCGGCCGAGCTCGTCGAGGTCGATCACCTCCAGGCTGCGGACGCGGCGGCTCGCGTCGTCCCACACCGGGCGGACGCCGAGCAGGGCGAACACCTCGGCGACGTCGTCGCCGGAGGTCCGCATCGCGCTGGTCCCCCACACCGACAGGCCGACGCTGCGCGGGTACTCGCCGTGGTCGGCCCGGTAGCGCTCGACCAGCGACTCGGCCATCGCCTGCCCGGTCTCCCAGGCCAGCTTCGACGGGACGGCCTTCGGGTCGACCGAGTAGAAGTTCCGCCCGGTCGGGAGCACGTTGACCAGCCCGCGCAGCGGGGAGCCGGACGGGCCGGCCGGGATGAAGCCGCCGTCGAGGGCGTGCAGCACCCGGTCGAGCTCGTGCGCGGTGGCGTCGAGCCGCGGCACGACCTCGTCGGCGGCGAAGCGCAGCACCGCACGCACCCCGTCGGCGTCCACGGCGGAGAGCACCTCGGAGCCGGCCGGGCCGGGGGTCAGGTGCTCGTCGACGACGGCGTCGACTGCGGCCGGGTCCCAGCCGCGGGACTCCATCGCCGCGACGAGGGCGCGGGCCACCTGCTCGACGGCGTCGGTGCGGGCGTTGGTCTCCGAGCCGTCCTCGACCAGCCTGAGGGCCTGGCGCAGACCGGGGACCGACTGCTCGCCGCCCCACATCTGCCGGGCGCGGAGCACCGCCAGCACCAGGTCGACGCGCTGCTCCCCGGCCGGGGCCTGGGCGAGCACGTGCAGGCCGTCGCGGATCTGGACGTCCTTGATCTCGCACAGCCAGCCGTCGACGTGCATGAGCATGTCGTCGAAGACGTCCTCGTCGGGACGCTGCTCCAGCCCGAGGTCCTGGTGCATCTGCGCCGCGGTCATCAGCGTCCAGATCTGCTGGCGGATCGCGGGCAGCTTCGCCGGGTCCAGCGCGGAGATGTTGGCGTGCTCGTCGAGCAGCTGCTCCAGGCGGGCGATGTCGCCGTAGGACTCGGCGCGCGCCATCGGCGGGATGAGGTGGTCGACCAGGGTGGCGTGCGCACGGCGCTTGGCCTGCGTGCCCTCGCCGGGGTCGTTCACCAGGAAGGGGTAGACCAGCGGCAGGTCGCCGAGGACGGCGTCGGTGCCGCAGGAGGCCGACATCCCCAGTGTCTTGCCGGGCAGCCACTCCAGGTTGCCGTGCTTGCCGATGTGCACGATCGCGTGCGCACCGAACCCGCCCTCGGACTCCGGCGCGGCCAGCCAGCGGTAGGCGCCCAGGTAGTGGTGCGACGGCGGCAGGTCCGGGTCGTGGTAGATCGCGACCGGGTTCTCCCCGAAACCGCGCGGCGGCTGCACGATCAGCACGACGTTCCCGCGGCGCAGCGCCGCGACGACGATGTCGCCGTCCGGGTTCTGCGAGCGGTCGACGTAGTGCTCGCCCGGCGCCTCGCCCCAGTGCTCGACGACGCCGTCGCGGAAGTCCTCGGGCAGCGTGTCGAACCAGCTGCGGTAGGTCGCGGCGGAGATGCGGACCGGGTTGCCGGCCAGCTTGTCCTCGGTGAGCCAGTCCGGGTCCTGCCCGCCGGCCTCGATCAGGGCGTGCATGAGCGCGTCGCCGTCGCCGGCCTCGACGCCCGGGAACGCCGCCTCGCCCTCGGTGGCGACCGCGTAGCCCGCCGCGGCCATCGTGCGCAGCAGCGCCACCGTCGACGCCGGGGTGTCCAGCCCGACCGCGTTCCCGATCCGCGCGTGCTTGGTCGGGTACGCCGACAGCATCAGCACGATCTTCTTGTCCGCGTTCGGGACCCGGCGCAGCGTCGCGTGCTTCACGGCGATCCCGGCGACCCGGGCGGCCCGCTCGTCGTCGGGGACGTAGACCGAGAGGCCGTCGGCGTCGGTCTCCTTGAACGAGAACGGGACGGTGATCAGCCGGCCGTCGAACTCCGGCACCGCGACCTGGGTGGCGACGTCGAGCGGGGACATCCCGTCGTCGTTGGCCTCCCAGGTGGCCCGGGAGCTGGTCAGGCACAGGCCCTGCAGGATCGGGACGTCGAGCGCGGCCAGCTCGGTGACGTCCCACTCCTCGTCCTCGCCACCGGCCTGGGCGCCGGCGGGCTTGGTACCGCCCGCGGCGAGCACGGTGACGACCATGGCGTCGGCCTCGCGCAGCCGCTCGAGCAGAGCGGCCGGGGCCTGGCGCAGCGACGCGCACCAGATCGGCAGCGCGCGGGCGCCCTTCGCCGCGATCTGCTCGCAGAGGGCCTCGATGTAGCGGGTGTTCCCGGCGAGGAACTGGGCGCGGTAGAACAGCACCGCGACCGTCGGACCGTCGACGTCGGTGGCCGGGACGGACAGCTCACCCCACTCGGGCAGATCCACCGGCGGCGCGAAGCCCTCACCGGTGAGCAGCACGGTGTCGGACAGGAACGCGTGCAGCTGCGCCAGGTTCTCGGTGCCGCCCTGTGCCAGGTAGGTGTGCGCCTGGGCCGCGACGCCCGCGGGCACCGAGGACAGCTCCATCATCTCCGCGTCCGGGGCCATCTCCCCGCCCAGGCAGACCAGCGGCGTCGCGCGGGCCCGCAGCAGGTCCAGGCCCTCCTCGAAGTAGCGGTACCCGCCGAGGACACGGACGACGACGACGTCGGCGGCGTCGGCCATCTCGGCCAGCTCGTCGTGGGTGACCCGGTTCGGGTTGGCGAGGCGGTAGTCCGCGCCCGAGGACCGGGCCGAGAGCAGGTCGGTGTCCGAGGTGGACAACAGGAGGATCACCGGAGGGCTCCGGGCACAGCATGGGCGCGCGTCATCGACGGACCTTCCTCGGGATCCTCGTCCCGGGTGGGGTGGCGCGGCGAACGGGCGCAGTGTCTGGCTCCCCCCGGCCGTGGCCGGGGGTCACAGTGGCGGGACCGCGCCGGACTCGCACCGGCTTCCTGGTTCCCGCTCGCCGTCTTCGGTTGTCGTGAGTCACCTTCGGTGGCGGCCCGGGGTCCCGTCAAGGTGCGCCGGACCAGGGTGGTGATCCGCACGTGCGGCGGCGTGGTGGGCGGGGCGGGAGCGGAACGGGGGCACCCCGCCGTCAGAACCGATCGGCGCCCGCCCCGCCCGCGGGCGGGGTGTCGTCACCGGCCCGGCCGAGGTCGCGGGCCTGCAGCGCCAGCCACAGCTCGTGGCGGTCCTGGGCCGAGGACAACCGGCGACCGCTGAGCCGCTCGGCCGCGGCGATCCGGTTCCGCACGGTGTGCCGGTGCACGCCCAGCGCGGCGGCGGTGGCCTCCCAGTGGCCGTTGCGCTCGACGAACGCGGCCACCGCGCGCAGCAGCTGCGCGCCGCGCGGGTCGGCGTCGAACGGGCCGAGGACGGCGTCGGCGAACCCGCCGAGGCGGTCGTGGTCGAGCAGCGCGAGCAGCATCCGGCTCGACGCCACGTCCTCGGCGTGCGCGGTCCGTCCGGTCAGCCGGGCCACCGGCAGTGCCGAGCGGGCCTGGCGCAGCGACACCGCCAGCGCGCCGGGGCGCACCGCGATCCCGATCCCGGCCGGGCGGCCCGCGGCCAGGGTGGTGAGCACGGTGTCCAGGTCGACCGGCGCGGGCACGGCCAGCTCGACCCGGCCCGCGGGGTCGGCGGGCTCGGTCCCCGGGCCGTCGCGCACCACCCGGACCAGGGCGTCGGGCAGCACGGCGGCGAGGTCGGCGGCCAGCTCGTCCGGGCGCGGCGCGGCGACGACCGCGGCGCGCAGCGGCTGTTCGGACAGACCGGCGGCGGCCAGCCTGCGTCCGGCGACGGCGTCGTCGACCACCCCGCGTTCCAGGGACGCGAGCAACCGGGCCCGGCCACGGCGCACCGCGGCGTCGAGACCGGCGCGGCGTTCCAGGTCCAGCGACAGCAGCGACACCAGGTCCCCGGTGACCTGGTTGGAGTGCGGTCCCGCGGCGGGCCCGTCCACGAGCAGCAGCGCCCGGATCCGGTGCGAGCCCAGCGGGTGCACCTCGCGGCGGCGCCCGCCGCCGGTCTCGACCGCCGCCCCCAGCAGCCCCTGGGCACGCACGGCGGCGACGGTGCCCGCCAGGCCGGCGGCGAGGGCGTCGGCGCCGTCCGGCGGGGCGGCGGCCAGCACCCGTCCGAGCAGGTCGACGACCACCGCGGTGCGCCCGGTGGCCTGCGCGTGCACCGCGAGCACCGCCGCCGGCCCACCCGGGACGACGGCGGCCGCGGTGAGCGCCCGCTGGGTGCGCAGCGCCCACTGCAGCCGGGCCCGCTCGGCGGCGTCGCGGTGGGCGAACACGGCCCGGGTCACCGCGACGAACGGCACCCCGTCCGGGACCCCCAGCAGCGGCAGCCCGGCCCGGCGGGCGGCGGTGACCAGCTCGGCCGGGACCCGGCGGTGCGGCAGGTCCGCACCCAGCCCGAGCCCGAGCGCGACGACGCCGTGCGCGCGCAGGTGCCGGGCGTAGGCGGTGAGCCCCTCGACGTCCGAGGGCAGCAGGAACCCCACGGTGAGCACCAGCTCGCCGCCCTCCAGCCACGAGCCGGGCTCGGTCAGCTCCGACACCGCGGCCGCCGCGACCACGACGTCGAGGTCGGCGTCGTCGACGGCGGCGCGCCCGAGCCGCAGCGCGGGGTCGGCGAGCAGGGTCGCGAGCGTGACACCGGACGACGGGATGGACACCACGTCGAGGATCATCGCGCGGACTTCGACGTTTCGTCACTTCCCCCTGCGTGCCCGGTGCCCGACCGTGGGCGCACCCGAGACCGCCGCCCCGAGGAGGCCCACCGTGACCGTCGGCCCGGTCGACGCCAGCGTCGTCCCCCGTTTCGCCGGACCCACCACGTTCGCCCGGCTCCCCCGCCTCGACGAGGTGGAGCACGCCGACGTCGTGGTGCTGGGGCTCCCGTTCGACGCCGGGGTGTCCTACCGGCCCGGCGCCCGGTTCGGCCCGGCGCACGTGCGGGCGGCGTCGAAGCTGCTGCGGCCCTACCACCCGCCGCTGGGCGTCTCCCCGTTCGCCGCCCAGCAAGTGGCCGACGCCGGTGACCTCGGCATCAACCCGTTCTCGATCGACGAGGCGATCGCCACCGTCGAACAGGCCGCGGACCGGCTGCGCGCCGGTGGCACCACGCTGCTCGCGCTCGGCGGGGACCACACCGTGGCGCTGCCGCTGCTGCGGTCGGTGGCCCGCACCCACGGGCCGGTCGGCGTCGTGCACTTCGACGCCCACCTCGACACCTGGGACACCTACTTCGGCGCCGACATCACCCACGGCACCCCGTTCCGCAACGCCGCGCAGGAGGGGTTGCTCGACCCGCGGCGCTGCGTGCACGTCGGCATCCGCGGCCCGCTCTACAGCGAGCAGGACCTCGCCGACGACGAGGTCCTCGGCTTCCAGGTGATCGGCACCGACGACTTCCAGACCGACGGGGTGCCCGCCGTCGTCGAGCGGATGCGGCGCCGGCTGGGCACCGGGCCGGTGTACGTGTCGGTCGACATCGACGTGCTCGACCCCGCGCACGCCCCCGGCACCGGCACCCCGGAGGCCGGCGGGCTGACCAGCCGTGAGCTGCTGCACTGCCTGCGCGGGCTGGTGGGGGTCGACGTCGTCGGCGCCGACGTCGTCGAGGTCTCCCCCGCCTACGACCACGCGGAGATCACCGGGATCGCCGCCGCCCACGTCGCCTACGAGCTGGTGTCCGTGCTCGCCGCCAACCGGAAGGGCTGATCCGCCATGGACGTCGCCGTCGTCGTGCTCTACCTCGCCGCCATGATCGCCTTCGGGTTCTGGGGGCGTCGCCGCACCACCGACCGCACCGACTTCCTCGTGGCCGGGCGCCGGCTCGGGCCGTGGCTCTACTCCGGGACGATGGCCGCGGTCGTCCTCGGCGGCGCCTCCACGATCGGCGGGGTCGGGCTCGGCTACCAGTACGGGCTGTCCGGGATGTGGCTGGTCGTCGCGATCGGCGCCGGGATCCTGGTGCTGTCGCTGGCGTTCTCCGGGCGGATCCAGCGGCTCGGGGTGTTCACCGTCGGGCAGATGCTGGAGCTGCGCTACGGCACCGGGCTCGGCGCCCCGTCCGGGATCGTCATGTGGGCCTACACCCTGATGCTGGCCGTCACCTCGACGATCGCCTACGCGACCATCTTCGGGGTGCTGCTGGACCTGCCGCGGGTGCCGTCGATCCTGATCGGCGGTGCGGTCGTGGTCGTGTACTCCACGCTGGGCGGCATGTGGTCGGTGACGCTCACCGACTTCGTCCAGTTCCTGATCAAGACCGTCGGGATCTTCCTGGTGCTGCTGCCGGTCGCGCTGTGGCGGGCGGGCGGCTGGGACGGGCTGGTCGCCGCGGTCCCCGCCGACGCGCTGTCGCTCACCTCGATCGGCGGCGGCACGATCCTCACCTACTTCGTGACCTACGGCTTCGGGCTGCTGATCGGCCAGGACATCTGGCAGCGGGTGTTCACCGCCCGCTCCCCCGGCGTGGCGCGTTGGGCCGGGTTCGGCGCCGGGCTGTACTGCCTGGCCTACGGCGTGGTCGGCGCGCTGATCGGCACCGCCGCGCAGGTCGTCGTGCCCGGCCTGGACTCGCGCGACGACGCGTTCGCCGCGATCGTCGAGGCCGCGATGCCGCCGGTGCTGGCCGGGCTGGTGCTCGCCGCTGCGCTCTCGGCGGTCATGTCGACCTCCAGCGGCGCGCTGCTGGCGACGGCGACGGTGTTCGACCAGGACCTGCTCGGCGCGCTGCGCCGCCGGCGGGGCGCGGCCGCGGGGGCCACGGGCACCGCGGACCCGGCGCACGACGAGCTGTCCGGGAACCGCTGGGCGGTGGCCGCGTTCGGCGTCGTCATGGTCGGGATCGCCTGCCTGCTGCGCGACGTCGTCGCCGCCCTCACCCTGGCCTACGGGATCCTGGTCGGCGGGCTGCTCGTGCCGGTGCTGGGCGGGCTGCTCTGGCGGCGCGCCACCCGGGCCGGGGCGCTCGCCGCGATGGGCACCGGGACGGTGGTCACCCTCGCGACGATGCTCGCGCTGGGCGACCTCTACGCCAACGAGCCGGTGTTCGCCGGGCTCGGGACGGGGCTGGTCGCCTTCGTCGTGGTGTCGCTCGCGACCCGCCCGGTCGAGGCCGACGTGCGGGCCGGGTGGGACGCGCGGGTGGGCGCCGCCGCGGGCCGGGACTGAGCAGCGGCCGGCGGGCCCACCCGCACGGTCAGCCGAGACGGGCGCCGTCGGCGGCGAACAGGTGCGTGCGCGCCGGGTCCGGCGCGAGGTGCACCCCGGTGCCCCGCGCCGGTGGGCGGCGTCCGTCCACCCGGGCCACCATCGGGTGCTCGACGCCGTCGACGCGGGCGCGGCCGTAGACGTAGGCGTCCGCGCCGAGCTCCTCCACGAGGTCGATCTCCAGCGGGATCCCGTCCTCGGCCAGGCGCAGGTCCTCCGGGCGGACGCCCACGGTGACCGTGTCCCCCGCCCCGCGCGGCACCGCGACGTCGACGCCGCCCAGCCGGACCCCGTCGGGGGTCACCGGGAGGCTCAGCAGGTTCATCGCCGGCGAGCCGATGAACCCGGCGACGAACGCGTTGGCCGGCCGGGCGTACAGCTCGCCGGGGGCGGCGCACTGTTGCAGCAGGCCGTCCTTGAGCACGGCCACTCGGTCGCCCATCGTCATCGCCTCGACCTGGTCGTGGGTGACGTAGACGGTGGTGACCCCCAGCCGTCGCTGCAGCGACGCGATCTGGGTGCGGGTCTGCACGCGCAGCTTCGCGTCGAGGTTGGACAGCGGCTCGTCCATCAGGAACACCTGCGGCTGGCGGACGATCGCGCGGCCCATCGCGACGCGCTGACGCTGCCCGCCCGAGAGCGCCTTGGGCTTGCGGTCCAGGTAGGCCTCCAGGTCGAGGATGCGGGCGGCCTCGGCGACCCGGTGGGCGATCTCGGCCCTGGCGGTGCCCGCCATCCGCAGCGCGAAGCCCATGTTCTCGGCGACCGACATGTGCGGGTAGAGGGCGTAGTTCTGGAACACCATGGCGATGTCGCGTTCCTTGGGCGCGACGCCGGTGACGTCGCGCTCGCCGATCCGGATGTGGCCGCCGTCGACGTCCTCCAGCCCGGCGAGCATCCGCAGCGAGGTGGTCTTGCCGCAGCCCGAGGGCCCGACCAGGACGAGGAACTCGCCGTCGGCGATCTCGAGGTCGAGGGCGTCGACGGCGGCCCGGGGCGAGCCCGGGTAGCGCCGTGTCACCGCGTCGTAGGTCACGCCGGCCATGGTGGTGGTCCTTCCGGTGGGGGGTCGGGCTCGCGGTACAGGTCGGGTCTGCGGTCGCGCAGGACGTGGTTGTGCGGGGTGAGGCGCTTGTCGCGGGCGGCGGCCGGGTCGAGGGCGGCCAGCAGCACGCCGGGCTCCCCCGGCGGCGGACCGCCGGGCCCGGCGAGCAGGTTCCCGTCGGCGTCGGCGATCACCGGCGCCTCGAACCAGGCGACCCCGCGCTCGGTTCCGCAGCGGTCCGCGGCGACCACGTGCACCCGGTACGCCCCGGCGACGGCGCGGACCTTGGCGACCTCCAGCGGGTCCTGCCCGCCGGGGGTCGGGCGCCACGGCCAGTTCACCGGCGCGGCGACGATCTCGGCGCCGTCCTGCGCGGCCCGGCGTACCCACTCGGGGAACTCCAGGTCGTAGCAGACCATCGGGGCGATCCGGCCGGCCGCGGTCGCGACCACCGGAGGTGCGGCGTCGCCGGGGGTGAACAGCGTGTGCTCGCGGTCCCACAGGTGGACCTTGCGGTAGACCGCGCGCCGCAGCCCGTCCTCGACGACGACGGCGCTGTTGTAGACCCGGCCGTCGGCGCCGAGCTCCGCGAACCCGGCCACGACGACGCAGCGCAGCTCCGCCGACAGGGCCGCGAACCGGGCGACGGTGGGCCCGTCGGCCGGTTCGGCGGCGGCCCGCGCCTCGGCGGCGTCGGCGAAGGCGTACCCGCAGACGGCGAGCTCGGGCAGGACGACCAGCCGGGCGCCGCCGGCGACCGCCTCGCGCACCGCGCGCTCGGCGATCGCCGGGTCCGGGGCGTCGATCCGCGCCGGGATCCGGCACGCCGCCACCGTCACCCGGCCGTCGGTGGCCGCCGCCGGTGCGGGGGCCACGGGCCCCGCCTCCGGTGCAGGCACCGTGGGGCCCGCCGCCGGCCCCGCCTCCGTGGGGTCCGTCGCCGACATCCCGGCCGCCTCAGTCGTCCTCGGCCGCGAACGCCAGCACCGCGGCCGGTGCGAGGTAGCCGTCGGCGTCGAGGACCCGGCCCCGGTCACGGGCAGCGGCCACGACCTCGCGCGCCCACTCGTGCCGGACCCGGCCGTCGCCGCCGGTGACCACCAGCAGCTCCGCGGTGCCGGGGGTGGCGGTCCGGCCGCCCTCGGCGTCGAGCGCCGTCACCGAGCGCCAGGCGCCGGGCGGCACCGACAGGGTGTCCCGCGGGCCGAGCTCGACGCTGCGCGCGTCGTCGCCGGTGTTGAGGGTGACCGCCCAGTGCCCGGCCTTCACCGTCAGCACCTGGGTCGCGTCGTGCCGGTGGGTGAGCACGCCGTCGCCGGGCAGGGCCCGCAGCCACGCCAGCGCGAACCCGTGCGGGTCGAGCAGCCGCGGTACGGCGGCCCGGCTCTCCACACTGCCCCAGCCGATGACCGGGGCGAACTCGGCGCCGCCGCCGGGCAGCCGCGAGCACAGGTACGGCTCGGCGACCCACGGCCGGTCGGCGGCGTGCACCACGCGGCCACGGAACTGCTCGCGGGTGTAGACGTCGAGCCGGTCGATCTCGGCCTGCTCCATCGGCCGGATCAGCGCGACGTCGTCGGGCAGCGCGTCCCCGGCGACGGTGTCGACGAGCCGGTTGTCCGCGGTGAGGTGCAGGCCGTGACCGGCCGCCTCGGCCAGGACCGTGGGGCCCCAGATGATGCCGCCGGTGTCGTCGCGCCCCAGGACGGTGAGCAGGATGCCGTCGTCGTCGCCGACGTTGGTGAAGCCGCGGAAGATCCACGGCGGGACCGAGACGACGTCGCCGTCGACGCTGCGGTAGGTGCCCTGGGTGCCGTCCGGGCCCCAGCGCAGCTCGTAGTCGCCGTCGAAGTTGATGAAGACCTCGGCGGTGAAGTGCAGGTGCAGGCTGTTCGTGGTGCCGTGCGGCATGCCCGCCGCACCGAGGTTGAAGCCGTGCGGCTCGCGCAGGTTGACGTGCTGGGACGCGTTCTGCGTGACCCCGGGGCCGATGAAGGAGTAGTTGTCCTTGCGGTCCGAGCCCGGGGTGCGGCAGTCGATGAACGCGGCCTTGCACGGGACCCAGTCCGCGTGCCGGACGGTGCGGCGGGCGAGCTCGCCCACGCTGACCACCGTGTCGTGCATGTCGGTGCTCCGGTCAGTAGATGTTGGTGTCGGTGAACGCCTCGGTCCGGCCGGCGTCGATCTGCGCACGCAGCGCGATCTCGTCGAAGACCCGGACCTCCTTGACGATGCGGCCGCCCTGGACCAGGAACTGCGAGACGCCGAGCAGCTCCACCTCGCCGCCGGTGAGCGGACCGAACGCGGGCGTGCCGCGGTAGGTCCCGCGCATCACCCAGGTCACCGCGATCCGCAGGCCCGCGTAGCGCTCGGCGTGGTTGGTCTGGACGTCGCGGACCTCGAACCTGGCGTCCGGGAACGGCGCGACGAGCGCGAGCAGGTCGCGCTGGTAGCCGTCCGGGCGGACGACGGTCTGGTCCCCGACGGTGTGCAGGAACAGGTCACGGTGCATGTAGTCGGTGACCTTCTGGTAGCGCCGGGAGTTCCAGACCTCCTCGAGGAACTCCAGTACCATCTCGCACTCGGGCCGGAAGTCGTCCGGCCGCGGGCCGCTGTCGCCGACCGCGAGCACGTCCTTGGGCGGCTGCTCGGTCATCGAGCCCTGGTAGCCGCGGAACCGCAGCTCCCGGGCGGCCTCGGCGGGGTCGATGCCCCGCTGCAGGCAGTCGGCGAGCTCGTCGCGCACCACCCACTCCTCCACCATCCGCCCGCGGCGGTAGAGACAGTTGGCGATGGTGCGCTTGCGGATCCGCCGCACGACGCCGTCGACGAGGATCTCGTCGGCGGAGAAGACCAGGTGCGAGCTGAGGAACGCGTCGTCGCCGCGGGCCTCCCACACCACGTCCTCCGCCTGCCCGACGTGCTGCGGTGTGCCCGCGATGCGCATCAGGCTGCCCTCGATCACCCCGTCGCGGCCGACCACGGTGCCGAGCCCGCCGTGGACGATCGAGTCCGGCTCGTAGTTGTCGACGATGTAGGACACGTCCCGCTGGACCCAGATCCGGTCGGTCACCTCCCGGATGAAGTCGTCCGGGTCGTTGTAGGGCTCATACGCGACCGGGTCGAGCGCCATGGTCGTCCTTCCTCGTCGGGATCCGTGCCACGACTGTATGCGTATGCACATCTGCCGGCAAGGGCCGCGCGGGGATTTCCGGCGACCGGACCGGCTACGCCCGGGGAGCGGCCACGGTCGCGCGGGCGACGTAGTGCGTCGGGTACACGACGTGCCGCGGCTCGGCCGTGGGGTCGGTCAGCCGCGCGACGACCAGGCGGGCGGACTCCCGGGCGACCTCGTCGAGGTCGTAGGCGACGGTGCTGAGACGGACCATGGCCCAGCGCGAGGTCGGCAGGTCGTCGAAGCCGACCACCGAGGTGTGACCGGGCACCGGGACGCCGGCCTCGGCGGCGGCGTCGAGCACCCCGAGCGCGACGACGTCGTTGCCGCACAGCAGCAGGGTCGGTCCGCCGGCCCGCTCGTACAGCGTGCGGAACCCCTCCCGGCCGGTGGCGAAGTCGAACGGGCCGTGCAGCACGTCGCGCTGGGCGAGCGTCAGGCCGTGCTCGTCGAGCACCGTGCGCACGACCTGCTCGCGCACCTCACCGGTGCTGGTGTTGCGCGGCCCGAAGATCGCCCCGATCCGGGTGTGGCCCAGCCGGACGGCCTCGTCGAGCACCTCGCGCACACCCTGCTCGGGGTCGACGGTCACCGCGTCGGCGGCCACGCTGGGTGCGGTCCGGTTCAGGTAGACGAACGGCACGCCGCGGTCGCGCAGCCGGGCGGGCTGGATGGAGTCCACCGTCGTCGTGGACAGCACCACCCCGGCCAGGCCGTGCGCGGCGACCCGCTCGGGCAGCGGCGCGGTCCCGGCCGACTCGGTGATCAGCACGAGCTCGTGGCCGAGCCCCTCCAGCTCGTGGTGCAGCGGGCCGATCATGTTCGCGTAGAACTGGTTCTCCAGGTCGGCGACGACCAGCCCGATCCGGTTCGAGCGGCCCACCGACAGCGCCCGCCCGATCGCGTTGGTCGAGTAGCCCAGGGCCAGGGCCGCCTCGCGGACCTTGCGCTTGGTCGCCTCCGACACCCGGGGGTGGTCGGTGAGCGCGCGCGACACCGTCGGCTGCGAGACCCCGGCGAGCCTCGCCACGTCGCGACTGGTGACCATGTCCGCCCTTCCCCCGACCGGCCGTCGAGCCTAGTGCTCCGCCGGACACACCCTTGACAGCGGCGCGTCGCCGCCGTTCACTGCTGAGCCGTAGCGCATGCGTATGCTACCAAGAGAGGGCGGTATGGCGCAGGAACTGAAGAGTGCGACGGGGACGGCCCCGCGCCGCAGCGACGCGGGCGTCGCCGAGCGGGTCCGGGCGATCGTGGACGACGTGCGCACGCGCGGCGACGCGGCGGTGCGGGAGTACGCGGACCGGTTCGACGGCCGCGCCCCGGAGCGCCTGACCCCCGAGCGGGTCGACGAGCTGGTCGCGTCGCTGCCGCGGCAGGTGGTCGACGACATCCGGTTCGTGCAGGACCAGGTCCGGAACTTCGCGCGGGTCCAGCGGGAGTCCCTGCACGACGTCGAGGTCGAGACCCTGCCGGGTGTGGTCCTCGGGCACCGGCACGTCCCGGTCGGCTCGGCGGGTGCGTACGTGCCGGGCGGGCGGTACCCGCTGACGGCGTCGGCGCACATGACGATCGTGACCGCGAAGGCCGCGGGCGTCCCGCACGTGGTCGCCTGCACGCCCCCGATCCGCGGCGAGGTCCCGGCGGCGACGGTCGCGGCGATGCACCTGGCCGGCGCGGACGAGATCCACGTCCTGGGCGGGGTCCAGGCGGTCGCGGCGATGGCACTGGGCACCGACTCGATCTCCCCGGTCGACATGCTGGCCGGACCGGGCAACGCCTACGTCGCCGAGGCCAAGCGGCAGCTGTTCGGCGAGGTCGGCATCGACCTGTTCGCCGGGCCCACCGAGATCCTGGTCGTCGCCGACGACACCGCCGAGCCGCTCACCGTCGCCGTCGACCTGCTGTCGCAGGCCGAGCACGGCCCGGACTCCCCCGCCGTACTCGTCACCACCTCCGCCGCACTGGGACGGGCGGTGCTCGACCTGGTCGACCGGCTGCTGCCGGGGCTGCCCACGAACGACCTGGCCGGGCCCGCGTGGCGCGACCACGGCCGGATCGTGGTCTGCGACGACGCCGACGAGATGTGGCGCGTCGCCGACGACCTCGCCGCCGAGCACGTCCAGGTGTTCACCGCCCGGCCGCGCGAGGCGCTGGACCGGATGCGGAACTACGGGGCACTGTTCCTCGGGGAGAACACCTGCGTCTCCTACGGCGACAAGGTGATCGGCACCAACCACGTGCTGCCCACCCTGGGCGCGGCCCGCTACACCGGCGGGCTGTGGGTCGGGAAGTACCTCAAGACCTGCACCTACCAGGAGGTGCGCGACCCCGCGGCGAGCGCCGAGCTCGGCCGGGTCTGCGGGCGGGCGTCGCGGGTGGAGCTGTTCGAGGGGCACGCCCGCTCCGGCGACCTGCGAGCCTGGCGGCACGGCGGCGACCGGTTCGGCTGGCTCGATGAGGTCACGGCCGCCACCCCGGCCGTCCCGGTGGCCGGGTCGTGAGCGGATCGGTCACGGGGCGCACCGCGCTGGTGACCGGCGGCGGCAGCGGGCTGGGTGCGGCGATCGCGTCGCACCTGGCCCGCGCCGGCGCCCGGGTCGTACTCGCCGGACGGCGCGCCGACGCCCTCGCCGCGACCGCGGCCCGGATCGGGCCCGCCGCCCGGGCCGAGACGTGCGACGTCGCCGACCCGGACTCCGTCGCGGACCTGGCGGACCGGCTCGGCGACGAGGAGGTCTCGATCGTCGTCAACAACGCCGGGATCGCCGGTCCGGTCGCCCCGCTGGTCGAGGTGAGCCCGCAGGAGTGGGACGAGGTGTTCGCGGTCAACGTGCGCGGCACCTACCTGGTGTGCCGGGCGTTCCTGCCGCCGATGCTGGAGCGCGGCGACGGCGACGTGGTCAACGTGGCCTCGGTGTCGGGGAAGCGGCCGCTCGCCCGACGCACGCCGTACTGCGCGTCGAAGACCGCGGTGCTCGGGCTGACCTCGACGCTCGCGTTCGAGGCCGGCCCGGCCGGGGTGCGGGTCAACGCCCTGTCGCCCGGCCCGGTCGAGGGTGACCGGATGGACCGGAACTTCGCCCTCGATGCGCGGCGGACCGGCACCGACGTCGCCGCGGCGCGCGCGGCGTTCGTCGGGCGGGCCGCGCTCGGCCGCATGATCACCGCCGACGAGGTGGGTGCGGCCGTCGTCGCGATGCTCGCCATGCCGGGGCTGTCGGGCGCCGACGTCGACCTGTCGGCCGGGATGATCGCGTGAGGGCGCGGGTCGCCGCCGGGGAGCGGCTCGCCGGGGCCCTGGTGCGGATGCCGTGCGAGGAGATCGTGGAGATGCTCGCCGTCGCCGGTCTGGACTTCGTCCTGATCGACTGCGAGCACGGCCTGGCCGACGTGTCGTCGCTGCGCACCCACATCGCGTTCGCCGACGCGCACGGGCTCCCGGTGCTGGTCCGGCCCGGGGAGGGCGAGCACCACCTGGCCCAGCGCGCGCTCGACCAGGGCGCCCGCGGGATCGTCGCCCCGCACGTGGAGGACGCGGAGCAGGCCGCCGCGCTGGTGCGGGCGCTGCGGTACCCACCGCACGGGACCCGGGGGTTCGCGACGTACCCGCGGGCGGGCCGGTTCGGCGAGGTCACCGCGGCGCAGAACCGGGCGGCGGCGCAGGACGTCCTGGTCGTGGCGATGCTCGAGTCACCCGGCGCCCTCGCCCGGGCCGGGGAGATCGTCGGGGTGGACGGGATCGACGGCTGGCTCGTCGGCGTCGCGGACCTGGGCGCGTCCCGCACCGACACCGACCCGCCCGTCGCGGAGCTGCTGGCGGCGGTGCGCGCCGACCCGGCGGTCCGCGGCGCCGTGCGGGCCGACCTGGCGGGATCGGCGGACGCGGCCGCGGCGTCGTTCGACGGCGGGGCGCAGCTGGTGGTCTACAACCTGACCGCGGTGATGATGGCGTCGTTCCGGGAGCTGGCCACGGCGACGGGCTGAGCGCCGCCGCCGGCAGGGCAGGCTCCGACCATGATCGCCGCGAGTGAGGGTTCCGGTGCCGTCCGTGGCACCGGAACCCTCGCTCGCGGCAATCTTGCGGTCGGCCCGGCGCACAACACCCCCGAGCCGGGGCTCGGCGCGTCCCCCTGCCCCCGGGCGCGTCGGCTCCCCCACGTGCCCGACGGCCGCGCGGTGATCCGCGGTACGCGCGCAGAACCGGTCGTCGCGCGCGTCCCGACGCGCGCGAACAGCCGATCACCGCGCGAGCGTCGGATCACCGCGCGGGCGTCGGATCAGCACGCGAACGCGGGATCACCGCGCGGGCTCCGGATCACACACGCGAGCGATCAGCGGGCGGAGCGCCCGTGCACCTCGGACAGCCACTCCCCCAGCAATGCCGCCACTGTGTCCTGGTCCTCGACCGGGAGCAGGTGACCGACGCCCGGCAGCACGTGCAGCCGGGCGTCCGGCACCAGCTCGGCGATCTCGGTGTGCCGCTCGACCGGGCACAGCCGGTCCTGCTCGCCGGCCAGCACCAGGGTCGGCACCGCGACGGCGGGCAGGGCCGGGCGCTCGTCGACGCGGGTGCCCTGCAGTCGCAGCTGGGCCGCGAGGCGCCGCTCCCCCGTCTCGTCGGCCATCTGGAGGGCGGTGGCGTCGAGCGACCGGTCGTGCAGCAGCAGGTCCAGCGGCTGCAGGGCCCGGGCGGGGGCGCCGTCGTCGAGCCGGGTGAGCGCCGCGTCCCAGCCGGCGCGCTGTTCGGGGGTGGGCGCGCGGGCGTTGGTCGCCATCAGGCACAGCCCGGCGACCCGCTCCGGGGCCCGCCGGGTCAACGCCATCGCGACGATCCCGCCCAGGCTGAGCCCGCCGAGGGCGAACCGGTCGGGCAGGGCGTCGAGCAGCGCCTGGACCTGCTCGTCGAGGGTCGGCCGGTCGAGGACCGGGTGCAGCGCCCCGGCCCCCGCCGGGCCCCACAGCCGGGCCGAGCAGTTCATGCCCGGCAGCAGGACCAGCGGCGGGGACGACGGGACGGCGGGCACCGCTCAGCCCTTGACCGAGCCCGCGCCCAGACCGGCGACGAGGTAGCGCTGGGCGACGAAGGCGAACCCGATCACCGGCAGCGTCAGCAGGATCGCGGCGGCGCCGGCCTGCTGGAGCATCGGCAGGGTCTGCCCGAGCTGGGTGGCGATGAAGAC
The DNA here is from genome assembly GCF_001932475.1 of Pseudonocardia sp. Ae717_Ps2. Taxonomy (NCBI): domain Bacteria; kingdom Bacillati; phylum Actinomycetota; class Actinomycetes; order Pseudonocardiales; family Pseudonocardiaceae; genus Pseudonocardia; species Pseudonocardia sp. Ae717_Ps2. Next base: position 1,986,365 of record NZ_MCIS01000001.1, on the reverse strand, counting down.
CGGGACGGTGCGGGCGACGACGTCGGTGAGCACGTTCGCCGTCAGGTACTCCTGGAACGCGAACAGGAACATGAAGATCCCCGCGGTCAGGATCCCGGGGCCCATCAGCGGCACCATGACCCGCCAGAGGATCTGGAAGCGGCTGCAGCCGTCGAGCATGGCGGCCTCGTCGAGCTCCTTGGGGATCTCGGCGAAGAAGTTGCGCAGCAGCCAGATCGAGAACGGCTGGTTGATCGCCACGAGCGCGGCGGCGACGGCGACGGTCGTGTCGTAGATCCCCAGCGAGCGCGACAGCTCGTACATCGGCAGTACGACCGCGAAGCGGGGCAGCGCACGGAAGATCAGCGCCGTGATGAGCAGGGCCACCGACACCCAGCCCGGGTAGCGCGACAGCGCGTAGGCGGCGGGGATGCCGATGAGCAGCGCGATCACCGTGCTGATCAGCGCGACGACCAGGGTGTTGAGCAGGTACCGGTAGAACTCGGTGGTCTGCCACAGGTCGACGAACGCGGTGAACGTCGGGGTCCAGGTGAACACCGGCGGGTCGAGGAAGGCGACGTCGGTCGGCTTGGTGACCGACATGGCCGTCCACAGCACCGGGCTCAGCATCACCCAGCAGACCACCAGCAGCAGGCCGCCGACCAGCACGGTCCTCCCCCGCGGGCGGCGGCGGGCCCGGGCGGGGCCGGCATCGTCGGACGGGCCGGGGGCGGTGGTGGCCGGCGGGGTGGTCTGCACGCTGGTCACTGGCGGGCCTCCTTGGCCATGTCCCGGATGAACGGGGAGAGCAGCAGCACGATCAGGACGATGAGCAGCACGTTGATCGCGCTGCCGAGCCCCAGCTGCTGGCCGCCGTCCTGGAAGGCGATGTTGTAGATGTAGAGCATGATCGACTCGTTGCCGATCTGCGGTGCCTGCGGCGAGAGCGGGACGAGCTGGTCGAACGTCCGCAGCACGTCCATGATCGAGATGATCGAGACGAAGGTGAGGACGCCCCGGATGCTCGGCACGATCACGTGCCAGTGCACCCGCCAGCCGGTCGCGCCGTCGATCCGGGCGGCCTCGACGATCTCCCCCGGCACGCCCTGCAGCCCGGCGAGGATCACCAGCATGGCGAACGGCAGCATGAACCAGACCGTGTCGAGCCCGATCATGACCCGGTTCGCCCACGGCTCGGTGAACCAGAGGATCTCGGCCCCGGTGAGTTCGGTGATCAGGTAGTCGACGACGCCGCCGAAGTTGGAGTCGAACAGCCAGGAGAACATCGTGGCGCCGACGACGTTGGGCACGACGTAGGACACCAGCAGCACGCCGAGGACCCACGGGCGGGACCGGCCGAGCCCGTTGACCAGGACGGCGAGCACGTAGCCCCCGACCAGTAGGACGGCGACGACCGCGACGGTCAGGCCGACGGTGAACAGCACGGCCCGCCCGAGCCGGGGGTCGGACAGGGCCTGGGCGTAGTTGTCCAGGCCGAGGAAGGTGCCGGGTTCGCCGTAGTTGACCCGCTGCAGGCTCCACTCCACCGTCTTGTAGAGCGGGAACAGCAGCAGGCCGAGCATCACCAGCAGGCTCGGGGAGACCAGCCCCAGGAACTCGCGCCTGCGCATGATCGCCTCACCTCGCTCTCGTGGGTAGTGGGAAGGGGTCAGTGCCAGTACCTCAGCGCCAGTACGTCAGCGCCGGTACTCGGCGACGATCGCGGTCGCGATCTCCTGCATCTGCCGCTGACCGTCGGGGATCGTCGTCCGGCCGGCCAGCACGTCGGCGACGACCGGGCGGGTCTCGTTGCTGATCCGGGAGGTCCACGGGAACGGCTCCGGCGGCGGGGCCTTCCCGAGCGCGGTCAGCTGCGCCGGCGCGAACGGGCTGCTCGCCGGCGTCACGCTGCCCTCGCGGGCCGGGAAGGCCGCCGGCACCGCGGCCCGCGACGCCTCCTCGCCCACCGAGGCGGCGACCAGCCGGAACAGCAGGTCCTTGTCCACCTCGGTGTTCTCCGGGATGGCCCAGCCGTCCACCGACAGGGCGTTGTAGAGGACGTCCCCACCGGCGACCGACGGCGGCGCGGCGAACGCGAAGTCGGTCGCGAACCGGCTGTTGGCGGGGTCGGTGAGATCCAGCATGCGGCCGCTGAACATGATCGCGATCGCGGCCGAGCCGTTGTACATCTGCTGCTGCACCGCGGGCTGGGCGAAGGTCGTCACCTGCGGGTCCATGAACGGCAGCAGCGACCGCAGCTCGGTGAAGGCCCGCGCGGCCTGTGGGGTGTCGAAGTTCGGGCGGCCGGTGTCACGGTCGACGTAGTCGGTGCCCAGCGAGCCCAGCGCCGCGTCGTAGGCGGTCGCGACGTCCGAGCTCGCCAGCAGCGGCAGGGCCAGCGGGTAGCGGATCCCGCCCTCGCGCTGGATGCGGTCGGCGGCCTGGCGCAGCTCGGCGAAGGTCCGCGGCGGGGCGATGCCGAGGCGGTCGAACACGTCGCGGCGGTAGGCCATGACGAAGGTCTGGGCCTGCATCGGGATGCCGTAGAGCTTCCCGTCGTAGGACAGCGCCTCGCGCATCTCGGGGTTGAGCCGGTCGAGACCGAGCTCCGCGCCGTAGCGGACCATCAGATCGTCGAGCGGGTGCAGCTTGCCGGTCGAGGCCTGCTGCGGGACGACGAATCCGTAGGTCTCGAGGATGTCGTACGTGCCGTAGCGCCCGGCCAGGGTGGCCGTCGTCTTCTGCGACTGGCCCGCGTAGTCGACCGGCTCGTGGTGCAGGGTCACCCCGTCCTTGGAGCAGCTGCGCACCATGGAGTTGGTGAACGGGTCGATGGCCGAGGAGTTGTAGGCCAGGACGTTGACGTCCACCGACGACGGCGGCGGCGGGAAGTCACACGGGACGAGCGTGGCGGTGGCGGCGGGGGTCCGCGACCCGGCGCCGCACCCCGCGAGCAGCAGGACGACGGCGAGCCCCACCGCGACCACCGGAAGGCGGGCGCCGCGGCCGGCGACCACGCCCCGTGTATACATACGCATGCGCGTTCAGCTCCTGAGCGCGTCGAGTCGGATGCGGGCGCTGTCCCGGTGTCCGACGAGCTGCTCGAAGTCGGACACGGTCACGGTCGGCTCGGCCTGGGCCCGGGTCGCCTCGCGCGTGGCCCGCTGGTAGGTCAGCTGCTTGAGGAAGCCGGCCACCGACAGCCCGCCGGTGTAGCGCGCCCCCCGGGTCGTCGGCAGCACGTGGTTGGTGCCGGACATGCCCTTGTCGGCGTAGGCCACCGTCGAGTGCGGGCCGAGGAACAGCGAGCCGTAGTTGCGCAGCCGCCCCAGCCACCAGTCGAGGTCCTCGGCGATCACCTCGAGGTGCTCGGGAGCGAGGGTGTCCATGACCCGGGCGACGGTCTCGCGGTCGGGCGCCAGGTAGACCGTGCCGTGGTCGCGCCAGGCCGCGCCGGCGATCTCCGCGGTGGCCAGGCCCGCGAGCTGCTTCTCGATCTCCCGCGGGACCTCCTCGGCCAGCCGCTCGGAGGTGGTGGCCAGCGACGCGGGCGAGGTCGGCCCGTGCTCGGCCTGGGCCAGCAGGTCCGCGGCGACGGTCGCGGCGTCGGCGGTGTCGTCGGCGATCACCGCGATCTCCGACGGCCCGGCCAGCACGTCGATGCCCACCTGCCCGTAGAGCTGGCGCTTGGCCTCGGCCACGTAGGCGTTGCCGGCGCCGACGATCATGTCCGAGGGCGTCCCGTCGAGCAGCCCGAACGCCATGGCGGCGAGTGCCTGCACACCGCCGACGGCGTACACCGCGTCGGCACCGCTGATGTGCGCCGCGTAGAGCACGGCCGGGTGCGGGCGCCCGTCGCGCGAGGGCGGGGTCGCCGCGACGATGTTCGGCACGCCCGCCACCCCGGCCACCCCGACCGTCATGAACGCGCCGGCCAGCAGCGGGAACCGGCCCGCCGGGAGGTAGGCGCCGACGTTCCCGACCGGGATCAGACGCTGACCGCACACCACCCCGGGCAGGACCTCGGCCTCGAAGTCCTGCAGCCGGTCCCGCTGCATCCGCGCGAACCGACGGGTCCGGTCCGCGCCCGCCTCCAGCGCCTCGCGCAGGTCCGCGGGCAGCTCGTCCCCGGCACGAGCCAGCTCGGCGGGGCCGACGAGCAGGTCGGTGCCGGTGAACCCGTCGAGCTCCCGGGCGTAGCGCAGCACCGCGTCCATCCCGCCGGCGGAGATGGTGCGCAGCATCTCCGAGACGGTGGCGACCACGGCCGGGTCGCGCAGGTCCGCGCTGTCGACGACGGCAGGCGCCTTCGCCACGGTGACGGGCGACCCGATGCGCCGCAGGTCCGCTTCAGTAAGATGCATACGCATACACTAAGAGCAGCGGGGGGACCTGACAAGAGGCTGACGGCGTTCGGGCCGCGCGTTTCACCTCCCGGTACCCGGCGACGACCTGCGAGGCGGGTCGTGAACGGTGAGCGGGGCCACCCCACTCGTCGTGATGACCCGGCGGTGTGGGTGCTTGCCCCGACGCCTCCCGCCGTCGAGAGTCCCGGCCGTGCCCCGTGTCCTGCCCGTCCTGTTCGCCGCGGTGCTCGGTTGCGCCGTCCTACCCGCGGCCGCCGTCCCCGCGGCCGCCGAGGGACAGGGGCGGACGTTCGTCGCCGTGTCGGTCGCGACGGTGTGGACCTCACCGGACAGTCCGCGCCCGCGGGACCGGGCCGCCGTCGCCACCCCGGCCGACCCGGCCGGGTGGCTGGGGTCGATGAGCAGCGAGGACCGCCGCGAGCTCACCACCGCCTCGCGCACCCAGACCCAGGTGCTGCTCGGCGCCCCCGTGACCGTGACGGCGCGTCGCGACGGCTGGGCGCAGATCGTCGTGCCCGGCCAGCCGTCGGCCAAGGACCACCGTGGCTACCCCGGCTGGGTCCCCGAGGCCCAGCTCGTCGACGACCCCGCGTTCGGCGCGCTCGCCGCGGGGGCGCCCGCCGGCACCGTCGACGACGTCGCGACGACCTGGCTGTACCGCGACCCGGCCCGCACCGAGCGGCTGCGCGAGATCAGCGTCGGTACCCGGCTGCCGGTCGTCGGCGAGGCGGGCGACGCGGTCCGGGTCGCGCTGCCCGGCGGCGACCAGGCATGGACGGCGGCGGAGACCCTCCGGCCGGGGGCGCCACCCTCTCCGACCGGGGAGGGGCTGGTCGCGACCGCGCGGCTGTTCCTGGACCGTCCGTACCTCTGGGGCGGGCGCTCCGGGTTCGGCCCGGACTGCTCGGGCCTGACCGGGCTGGCCTACGCGCTGCACGGGATCACCGTCGGGCGCGACGCCTCCGACCAGTCCCGCGGTGGACGGCCGGTCGGCGACCCCGCCGACCTGCGGCCCGGTGACCTGCTGTTCTGGAACTCCCCCGCGACGCACGTCGCGATGTACGCCGGCGGCGGCAGGATGATCGAGGCGTTCGACGCGGCCACCCCGGTCCGGGTGACCCCGGTGCGGTTCGACGCGACGTACTCCGGGGCCCGCCGGTACCTGCCGTGATCTGAACACCTGACGAGGTGTGACCGCCGCCCCGGCAGGTCCCTTCGGCGGTCTCGGATGCCTACAGTGTCCGGCGTGCCGTCGCCGACCACCCGCACCCGCACCGACGCCTGTCCCGGCGTCGTCTCGCCGCACGCGGCCGCGGACGGGGCGCTCGCGCGGATCCGGCTGCCGGGCGGGATGGTCACCGCGGCGGCGCTGCGGGCGGTCGCGGCCCTGGCCCGCGAGGCCGGGGACGGCGCCGTCCACCTGACCTCGCGCGGGAACCTGCAGCTGCGCGGCCTCGACCCGGCCGACCCGCGCCCGGTGGAGCGGCTGACCGTGGCCGGGCTGCTGCCGTCGACCACCCACGAGCGGGTCCGCAACGTGCTGGCCTCCCCGCTCTCGGGGATCGCCGGGGGTCTTGCCGACGTCCGCGGTCTGGCCACCGCGCTCGACCGCGGCCTGTGCGCACGCCCCGCGCTGTCGGCGCTGCCCGGCCGGTTCCTGTTCGCCCTCGACGACGGCCGCGGCGACGTCGCCGCCGAGCGTGCCGACCTGTGCTGGCGGGCACGGGGCCCCGAGGAGGGCGAGCTCCTCGTGGCGGGCGTCCCGACCGGCCTGTGCTGCTCCCCCGCCGAGGCGCCCGCGCTGCTGCTCGACGCGGCCGCGGCGTTCCTCGACCTGCGGGCCGCGCACGCCGCCGACCCGGCCGCGCGGGCCTGGCGCGCCGCGGAGCTGCCCGGCGCCGCGACCGGGGTGGCGGCCCGGCTGCGCGGACACCGGTCGGTGTCCTCCCCCGGTCCGGGGCTCGACGACAGCACGCCCGGGGGTCCCGGCCCGGTGCTCGTCGGAGCGCTGGGTGGCGGCGCGCTGGGGGTCGCGCCGGTGCTCGGGGAGCTGTCGGCCGGGCAGCTGGACCTGCTGGCCGAGTCGGCTGCGCAGCTGCTGGTCACCCCGTGGCGCACCCTGGTGCTGCCCACCCCCGCACCCGGTGCCGCGGCCCGGCTGGCGGCGGCGGGGCTCGTCGTCGACCCCGGGCACCCGGCGGTGCGGGTCAGTGCCTGCGCGGGCGCTCCGGGCTGCGCGAAGTCCCGGGCCGACGTCCGCGCGCACGCGCTCGTGCTGATCGCGCGGGGCGGGCCGCGAGCGGGCGCGGGGCCCGACGCGGTGCACGTCGTCGGCTGTGGCCGGCGCTGCGGCGCCCCGCACACGGCGCACCGCGACGCGGTCGCCACCGGGCGCGACACCTACGTCATCGACGGACGCACGATCACGACCGAGGAGCTCCGCTGAGCGGGTACGACTACATCACCGACGGCAACGAGATCTACCGCCGCTCGTTCGCGACGATCCGCGCGGAGACCGATCTCTCCGGGCTCCCGCCCGGTGTCGACGACATCGCCGTCCGCATGATCCACGCCTGCGGCCAGGTCGACCTCGTCGACGACATCGCCGCCTCCGACGGCGTCGTCGCGGCCGCCCGCTCCGCGCTGCGGGCCGGTGCCCCGATCCTGTGCGACGCGATGATGGTCGCCTCCGGGGTGACCGCCGCCCGGCTCCCCGCGGACAACGAGGTGCTCTGCCTGCTGCGCGACGCCCGGGTCCCCGACCACGCGCGCCGGATCGGCAACACCCGGTCCGCGGCCGCGCTGGAGCTGCTCGCCGACCGCTTCGAGGGCGCGGTGGTCGCGATCGGGAACGCCCCGACCGCGTTGTTCCACGTGCTGGACCTCATCGACCGGGGCGACGCACCCCGCCCGGCCGCGATCATCGGCATCCCGGTCGGGTTCATCGGTGCCGCCGAGTCCAAGGTGGCCCTGTCCGAGCGGACCGACCTGGAGCACCTCGTCGTCCACGGCCGTCGTGGCGGGTCGGCGATCACCGCGGCGGCGCTGAACGCGCTGGCCCACGAACAGGAGATCATCGCGTGAACGCGCAGCAGCACAGCGAGAACGAGCCTGCGAGTGACGCGCATCAGCACAGCGAGAACGAGCCTGCGAGTGACGCGCAGCAGCACAGCGTGACGGGCACCCTCTACGGCGTCGGCCTCGGTCCGGGCGACCCCGAGCTGACGACCATTAAGGCCGCCCGGCTCGTCCGCGACGCCGACGTCATCGCCTACCACTCCGCGCGGCACGGCCGCTCCATCGCGCGCCGGATCGCCGAGCCGCACCTGTCGGGCACCGCGATCGAGGAGGCCCTGGTCTACCCGGTCACCACCGAGGCCACCGACCACCCCGGCGGCTACCAGGGCGCGATCGACGCGTTCTACGCCGAGGCCGCCGCCCGGCTCGCCGCGCACCTGGACGCGGGCCGCGACGTCGTGCTGCTCGCCGAGGGCGACCCGCTGTTCTACGGCTCCTACATGCACATGCACAAGCGCCTGGCGGGGCGCTATCGCACCGAGGTCGTGCCGGGCGTGACCTCGATCAGCGGTGCGGCCGCGGCGATCGGGCAGCCGCTGGTGGAGCGCGACGAGGTACTCACCGTGCTCCCGGGCACGCTGCCCCGTGAGGAGCTGGCCCGGCGGCTCGCGGGGACCGACTCGGCGGCGGTGATGAAGCTCGGGCGCACCTTCACCGCGGTCCGCGGGGCGATGGCCGACGCCGGCGTGCTCGACCGGGCCCGCTACGTCGAGCGGGCGACGATGGAGGGGCAGCGGACCGGGGCACTGTCCGACGTGGACCCCTCGGACGTGCCCTACTTCGCGATCACCCTGGTGCCCGGCGAGGTCGCCGCATCGGTGCCCGAGGAGGCCGTGGCGTCCGTCGCGGAGCGCGGGGGCGCGGCGGCCGAGGAGCGGTCGGTGCGCGGGCCGGGTGAGGTCGTCGTCGTCGGGACCGGGCCCGCCGGGCGGGACTGGCTGACCCCGCAGGTCGCCCGCGCGCTGTCCGAGGCGGACGACCTCGTCGGCTACGGCCCCTACCTGGACCGGGTGCCGCCGAACCCGCGTCAGACGCGGCACGCCTCGGACAACAAGGTCGAGTCCGAGCGGGCCGCGCACGCGCTGGACCTCGCCGCCTCGGGTCGGCGGGTCGCCGTCGTCTCCGCCGGGGACCCGGGGGTGTTCGCGATGGCGACCGCGGTGCTGGAGGTGGCCGCGGAGCCGAAGTACCACGACGTCCCGGTCCGGGTGCTGCCCGGCATGTCCGCGGCGCAGGCCGTGGCGGCCGCCGTCGGCGCCCCGCTGGGGCACGACCACGCCCTGATCTCGCTGTCGGACCGGCTCAAGCCGTGGGACGTCGTCGCGGACCGGCTGCGTGCCGTGGCCGCGGCCGACCTGGCGATCGCGATCTACAACCCGCGCTCGAAGGCCCGGCCGTGGCAGGTCGGGGCGGCCCGCGACGTGCTGCTGGAGCACCGCGCCCCGGACACGCCGGTGGTGCTGGGCCGCGACGTCGGCGGCGCCGGGCAGCGGGTCGTCGTCACCACGCTGGGCGAGCTGGACCCGGAGCAGGTGGACATGCGGACCCTGGTGGTCGTCGGCTCGTCGACGACCCGGGCGGTCGAGCGCGGCGGCACGACCGTCGTGTTCACCCCCCGGCACTACGGCCCCGGCGGCACGACGACCGACTGATCACATCGGCTCGTTGACGACATCCTGACGGATGCCGGTTCCGCGCTAGCGTCACGCCGTGCAACTGCGGGTGTGGCGATTCGGGCCCGACGACTGGGAGCAGGCCCGCGTGGCCCGCCTCGCGTCGGTGCGGGACGGGTTCGGTGAGGACAGCGACTTCTACCGCGAGCAGGCCGCCCTCGAACCGGCCGCCTGGCGGGTGGTCCTGACCGAGCACGTCCGCTTCGCCGCCTTCGACGGCGACCGCCCGGTCGGCACCGCGTGCTGGCGGGCCGGTGACGACGGCGACGGCCTGCTGTACGGCATGTGGGTGCACCCCGACCTTCGCGGTACCGGGGTGGCCGACGCGCTGGTCGACGCGGTCACCGCCGTCGCTCGCGAGAACGGGTCGCGCACGCTGTCGCTGAAGGTGGAGCCGGACAACGCCCGCGCGATCGCCTTCTACCTCCGGACCGGGTTCGTCGCCGACGGCGTGCCCGGTCCGGGGCTGACCGTCATGAGCCGCCCGGTCTGACCGCGTCCGCGAGCCCCAGCAGGGCCGTGAGCTCGGGCAGCCCGGAGAGTCGCAGGTCCCCGTCGAGTCCCCGCAGCGCCGCGGTCGCCGCGCCGGCGGCCCGGCCCGCGTCGAGCCCGGCCCGTGCGTCCTCGACGACGAGGCAGGTGGCCGGGTCCACCCCGAGTGCGGCCGCCGCGGCGCGGTAGCCCTCCGGGTCCGGCTTGCCGTGCCGCACGTCGTCGCGGGCGACGAGCACCGGTGCGACGATCCCGGCGGCGCCGAGGCGGGCCTCGGCGAGCCGCCGGTCGGCGCTGGTCACGACGGCCCACGGGATCCGCGCCGCGTCGAGGGCGGCGAGCAGCGCGTGCGCGCCGGGCAGCGCGACGACGTCGTCGAGGTCGTCGTACTGCAGCTCGAGCTGGCGGGCCGCGGCCGCGTCGAGCACGGCACCGGTGAGGTCCGGGCGCAGCAGCCGGATCGTGCCGTCGCTCGGCACCCCGTGCGCGACGCGGACCAGGTCGGCCTCGGCGACGCCGTACTCGCGGGCCCAGGCGGCCCAGGACCGGGCGACCGCCTCGTCGGACTCCACCAGGGTGCCGTCCATGTCGAACAGGATCGCGGCGTACACCGCACCACCCCTTTCCCTCGGACGGCGAGCATATCGAGCCTGGAAGGATCCCCTCCATGCGAGCAGTACGGATCACCGCGTTCGGTGCGCCACCCGAGGTCGTCGACCTGCCGGACCCCACGCCGCCCGCGGGCGGGGTGGTCGTGCAGGTGGAGGCGACCGGGTTGTGTGCCAGCGACCGCTTCGCCTGGGCCGGGCACGACGGCGACGTGACGCTCCCCCACGTCCCCGGCCACGAGCTGGTCGGGCGCGTGGTCGCGACCGGCACCGGGGTCACCCGGTTCCGGGCCGGTGACCGGGTCACGGCGCCGTTCGTCTGCGGCTGCGGTGTGTGCCCGGACTGCCGGGCGGGCCGCGCACAGGTCTGCCCGCACCAGCAGCAGCCCGGCTTCACCCACGACGGCTCCTTCGCCGAGCTCGTCGCGCTGCACCATGCCGACCACAACCTGGTGCCGGTCCCCGACGACGCCGACGCCGCCGGGGCCGCGCTGCTCGGCTGCCGGGTCGCCACCGCGCACCGGGCGCTGGTCGGGCGCGGCGGGCTGGTCGCCGGGGAGCGGGTCCTCGTGCTCGGCGCGGGCGGGGGCGGCCTGGCCGCGGTGCTGATCGCGGCGGCGCTGGGCGCCGAGTCGGTCGTCGCGGACCCCTCGCCCGCGGCCCGGGCCCGGGCGGTCGAGCTGGGCGCGGCGGCGGCGGTGGACACCGCCCACGGCCCGGACGCGGTCCGCGAGGCCGTCGGCGACGGCGGCGCCCGCCTCGCGGTGGAGGCCGCGGGCCGGGCGGACGCCCTGGACCTCGGCGTCCGGTCGCTGCGCAGGCAGGGGACGCTGGTGCAGATCGGCCTGCTCGCCCGGGAGCCGGTGGTGCCGGTGCCGCTGATGATCGCGCACGAGCTGACGGTCACCGGGAGCCACGGCATGGCCGCCGCGGACTACCCGGAGCTGATGGCACTCGTCGCCGAGGGCCGCCTCGACCCGGGCCGGCTGGTCACCCGGCGGACCGGGCTGGACGCGCTCGCCGGGGCGCTGGCCGCGGCCCCGGAACCGGGCGGGATCCTCGTCGGCCTGCCCTGAGCCCCGGCCTGCCCCGGGACCCGGTCCGCCCCGGGGTGCGGCGTGCCCACGTTCCGGCCTCCCCCGGGTTCCGGCAGCCCCCGGGTTCCGGATGCCCCGACGGACGACGCGCGACCGGTGGGCCGGCCGCTACCCCCGATCCGGGCCGGGCACCTCGTCCGGGGACCGCCGCGGCGCGGCGAGGCGCCGGGCGGCCTCCACGACGAAGGCACGGCGCGCGGCCCGCTCGGCCGGGTCACCGGGCTCGGCACCGGTCACCATCGAGGCGAGCTGGGGCACCGTGTGCCACCAGGCGGCCAGCGCGATCAGCGCGAACACCAGATGGGCCGGGTCGAGGCCGTCGTCGATCGTCCCGGCGCGCTGCGCGGCCGCGAACCGCTCGACCTTCTCCCGGTAGTGCCGGCTGCGCCCCGGGCGCCCGGCGACGTGTCCGGTGGCGTCCAGCCCCTCCCACTGCAGCAGCCGGGCGAGCACCGGGTGGTCGGCGTGGTGGTCGAACGTGGCCCCGGCGAACTCGCCGACGTCGTCGAGGCCGGTCCCGGTCGCGCGGACGCCGGCGGCGAGCAGCTCGAGCTGCTCGGCCAGCACGAGGTCCCAGAGTGCCTGCTTGTCGCCGAAGTAGCTGTAGAGGCGCTCCTTGTTGATCCCGGCCCGGGCGGCGATGCGGCTCATCGTCGTGCCCTCGCGGCCGCGCTCGGCGAACTCGGCGGTGGCCGCGTCCTTCAGCCTGCGTCGCGTCCCCTCGGTGTCCCAGGCCATGGCCGCACGGTAGCGGAGGGGCGTACGCTCATCTCCAACGCCATCGTTGGAGTTGGAGTTGGAGATCGAGATGGAGGCCGTCATGACCGAGCCGACCGGACCGGGTGCGGGCGACGTCGCCGTCGTCACCGGCGCGAACAGCGGGATCGGGTTCGAGATCGCCCGCGGGCTGCTGGCCGCGGGACTCACCGTGTACGTCGGGGCGCGCGACGCCGCCCGCGGTGCCGACGCGGTCGCCGCACTCGGTGCGGGCGCCCGGCCGCTCGCGCTGGAGGTGACCGATGCGGCCTCGGTCGCGGCGGCGGCTGCCGCCGTCGAACGGGTGGACCTGCTGGTGAACAACGCCGGGGTGGGCGACTCGTTCGCGACGGCCCCGGAGTCGACCGCAGAGGACCTGCGCCGGGTCTACGAGGTGAACGTGTTCGGCGTCGTCACGGTGACCAACGCGTTCCTGCCCGCGCTGCGGCGCTCGGCTCATCCACGGATCCTCAACGTCTCCAGCGGGACCGGGTCGCTGACCTGGAGCACCGGCCCGAACCGGCAGTTCGACCACCGCTCGGGCGGGGGCGCGGCGGCCTACCGGTCGTCGAAGACGGCCCTGAACGCGCTCACCGTGTCCTACGCCCAGTCGCTCGCCGACGCCGGGATCGCGGTGAACGCGCTGGCCCCGGGGCTGCGGGCGACCAACCTCAACGCCCGCGCGGCCACGTCCGCCGGGGACCCGGCCGAGGCCGCCGCCGGCGCGGTGCGGCTCCTGCTGGCCCCCGACGGCGGCCCGACCGGCACCTTCGTCGACTGGACGGGCGAGCCGGTCCCCTGGTGATCAGTCCCCGAGCAGCCGGGCCAGAGCCGCCTCCACCGTGGACTCCACCGCGACCCCACCGGGCAGCGGCGGCCGGTCGACGAGCAGGACCGCCACCCCGCGCTCCCGGGCCGCGGCGAGCTTCGGCGCGGTCGCCGCGCCGCCGGAGTCCTTGGTGACCAGCACGTGCGGGACGACGGCGTCGAACAGGGCGCGCTCGTCGTCGAGGGCGAACGGGCCCCGGTCGAGCAGCAGCTCGTGCCGGGCGGGCAGCGGGCCGTCGGGCGGGTCGACCGCCCGGATCCAGAACGCCGCGTCGACATCGGCGAAGTGCGCCAGTCCCCCGCGGCCGGTCGTGAGCAGGACCCGCCCGGCGGGGCCGGGGAGCAGGTCGGGCAGCGCGGCCGCCGCGGCGGCGACCGAGGGGACCCGGTGCCACCGGTCCCCCGGCCCGGGCGTCCAGCCCGGCCGGCGCAGCACGACCAGCGGCACCCCGGTGCCCGCGCAGGCGGCGGCCGCGTTCGCGGTCATCGTCGACGCGAACGGATGGGTGGCGTCGAGCACCACCGCCACCCGCTCGGTACGCAGGTGCGCGGCCAGCCCGTCGGCACCGCCGAACCCGCCGATCCGGACCTCGCCGTCGGGCAGGGCCGGGCTGCGCACGGCCCCGGCCAGCGACGACACGACCCGGACGTCGTCGCGGACGGCCAGCGCGGCGGCCGCGGCACGGCCCTCGGTCGTACCGCCGAGGACCAGCACCGTGCGGGGAGCACTCACACCCGTCAGGGTAGGGGGATGGCGATCACGACCGTGGTGTTCGACGTCAACGAGACCCTGTCGGACCTGACACCCATGGGGGCCCGGTTCGCCGCGCTGGGCGCACCGGAGTCGCTCGGGCCCCTGTGGTTCGCCGCGACCCTGCGCGAGGGCATGGCGCAGGCCGCGGGCGGGGAGCTGACGACCTTCGCCGAGCTGGCGACGGCGACCGCGGCCGGGCTGCTGCGCCGGCACGGGGTCACCGACCCCGACCGGGGCGCCCGGCACGTCGTCGACGGATTTCTGGAGCTGCCGGTGCACGACGACGTGCACGGCGGGGTCGCGGCGCTGCGGGCCGCGGGGCTGCGGCTGGTGACGCTGTCGAACGGCGCCGCGTCGGTGGCCGAGCGGTTGCTCGGCGACCACGGCCTGCGCGAGCAGTTCGACGCCGTGCTGTCGGTCGAGGACGCCGGGATCTGGAAGCCGGCGCCGGAGTCCTACCGGTACGCGCTGCGGGCCTGCGGGGTCGACGCGGGCGAGGCGGTGATGGTCGCGGTGCACCCGTGGGACCTGCACGGCGCCGCGCGGGTCGGGATGGCGACGGCCTGGCTGGACCGCCACGGCGACACCTGGCCCGGGTACCTCACCCCGCCGACCTTCACCGTCGGCGCGCTGGCGGCGCTGGCCGGCCACCTGGCCTGAGCCCGCGGGCCGGCCGTGGTGCCGGGCCGGCCCCGGCACGGCGTCAGACCGCCGCCAGCACCGGCTCGAACGCGATCTCGGCCGCGCCGACGAGCGCGCCGTCGCGGCCGAGCGGGGACACCGCGAGCCGGGTCCCGCCCGTGGCCCGGCTGACCAGGCTGCGTCGGCGCAGCTCGGAGCCGACCCGTTCGACGACCGACGGCGGCAGCGCCCCGAACAGGTCCCCCAGTACGACGAGCTCCGGGGCCAGCATGTTCACCACCGTGACGAGCCCGGCGGTCATCCATCCGGCGTAGTCCGCCAGCAGCCGGTCGGCCCGCCCCGGTACCGCGGCCAGGTCGCGCAGCTCGGCGACGAGCACCCCGCGCGGGGTGTCCTCGGGCAGCCCCAGCGCGCGGCACAGCGCGGGCTCGCCGACCTCGGTCTCCCAGCAGCCGTGCGAGCCGCAGAAGCACTCCCGCCCGTCCGGTCGGACCATGAGGTGCCCGAGCTCGCCGACGTAGCCGCCGGTGCCGCGCAGCGGCGTCCCGCCGGACACGACACCGCCGCCCACGCCGACGTCGGCGGACAGGTAGACCATGTCGGCGACGTCGCGGCCGATCCCGCGCAGGTGCTCGGCGAGTGCTCCGGCCTCGGCGTCGTTGGCGACCTGCACCGGCCGGGCCAGGACGGCGGCGAGCCGGGTGCCCAGGTCGACGTCGCGCCAGCCGAGGTTGGGTGCCTCGTGCACGAAGCCGTCGGAGCGCCGGACGACGCCGGGCACCGACACCCCGACCGCCTGCTCGGCGACGCCCAGCTCGTCGCGGAGCAGGGCGGCGGACTCGGCGAGGTGGGTGATCACCTCGCCGGGCAGCCGGGTGGTGCGGTGCAGGTTCCAGCTGTGCCGCCCGAGGATCTGGCCGCCGATGCCGACCATCGCCAGCGCCACCTGCTCGACCCGGATGTCGACGGCGAGCACCACCGCCGCCTGCGGGTCGGGCAGCACCAGCAGCGACGGCCGTCCGGCCCCCGAGCGCCGGGCCGGGACGGCCTCGGTGACGACGCCCGCCTCGGCGAGCCCGTCCACCACCGCCTTGATCGTGCTGCGGTTGAGGCCGAGCTCGCCGGCCAGCGTCGCGCGGGTGCAGGGTCCCTCGACGTGCAGCCGACGCAAGAGGACGGCCCGGTTGTGCCGGCGCGCGTCGTCGGGTCGGGTCCCCGATCCGGGCTGGGTCATGTCACCGGCCGGTGGCCGCCGCCCGGCGCCGTGACGCCACGTCGACACCGGCCGCGAGCAGCAGCACCAGGCCGGTCACCACGAACACGACGGCGGCGGGCTGCTTGAGCAGGCCGAGGCCGTTCTGCACCGTGGCCAGCACCGTGCCGCCGATGACGGCGTTGCTGATCCGGCCGCGTCCGCCGAACAGCGAGGTGCCGCCGATGACCGCGGCGCCGACCGCGAACAGGAGGGTGTTGCCGCCACCGGCCGCCGGGTTCACCGACCCGATCTTCGACGAGTAGACGATCGCGCCGATCGCGGCGAAGGCGGTGGAGATGACGAACACCGACGCCCGGATGCGGGCGACGTCGATGCCGGCCCGGCGCGCGGCCTCCCGGTTGCCGCCGACGGCGTAGACGTGGCGGCCGAACCGGGTCCGGTCGAGCACCCAGGTGCCGAGCACCAGCAGGACGAGCACGATCGGGACGACGTAGGGCACCCCGGCGATCGCGATGACGCCCGGTGAACGGTCCTGGACCAGCGCGAACGTCACCAGGCCGCCGAGCACCACCACCGCTCCGATCTTCAACGCGACCAGGCCCGTCGGCGGCGCGACCAGCCCGCTGCGCAGCCGGGTCCGCAGCCGGACCGTCTGGACCAGAGCGTAGCCACCGGCGACGACCACGAACAGCACCCACGACGCCGTGACCGAGAGATTGCCGTTCGCCACCGCGTTGATCAAGGGGTCCCGCAGCGCGATGGTGCCGCCGTCGCCGATGAGCTGCAGGATCACCCCCTGCCACGTGATGAACAACGCCAGCGTCACGACGAACGACGGCATCCCGATCCGGGCCACGAGGAACCCGGTGAGGCAGCCGATCACCACCCCGACGCCGACGGCGAGCCCCATCACGGTGAACGCGTTCGCCGGGACCCCGATCACGAGCACGACCGCGGTGAGCAGGCTGATCACCGACCCGGCCCACACCCGGACCAGCGCCGCGAGCACGGCACCGGCCAGCATGACCGCCACCAGCAGGACGAACACGGTGGTGCCGGTGGCGCCGAGCACGTTGCCGTCGCTCATCAGGTGCAGCGCCATCAGCGCCGCGGCCAGCCCGGACGCCGTGCCGGCGGCCAGGTCGATCTCCCCGGTGAGCAGCACGAACACCAGGCCCATCGCGATGATGGTCGGACCGGCGCCCTGTTGGAGCAGGTTGGCGAGGTTGAGCAGACTCGGGAACGTGCCGCCCGAGTCGAGCACGCTGAACAGCACGAACAGCGCGGCCAGGCCGAGCAGCGCGGGCAGCGAGCCCAGGTCGCCGCCGCGCAGCCCGCGCAGGTAGGCCGTGATCGCCTCGCGGGTGGTGCGGGCGGTGGTGTCGATGCCGAAGTCGGCGGCCCGGTTGGCGGGGTTCGCCCGGCGGGCCGCGCTCTGCTCCTGCTCGGGCGCGGGCGTCCGTTCGGTCACGGTGTCTCCTCCCGGGCCGGCCGGGCCGGACGGGTCGGGGTGGGGGGCCATCAGGACACCGCCTGCTCGGGCCGCGGCAGCCCGAGCTCGCCGGAGCGGCCCGCGGTGATGAGCGCGACGACGTCGGAGTGGGTGACCTCGCGGGTCGGGACCTGCGCGACCATCCGGCCGAGGTAGAGGCAGGCGATCCGGTCGGACACCTCGAAGACGTCGGCCATGTTGTGGCTGATGAGCACGACGCCGAGGCCCTGCTCGGCCAGCCGTCGCACGAGGTCGAGCACCTGGCGGGTCTGGGCGACGCCGAGCGCCGCGGTCGGCTCGTCGAGCAGCACGACACGCGAGTCCCAGAGCACCGCCTTGGCGATCGCGACGGTCTGGCGCTGCCCGCCGGACAGCGACGCGACCGGGGTCCGGACCGAGGTGACGGTGCGGACCGAGAGCGACGCGAGGGTGTCGCGGGCGGCCTGCTCCATCGAGCCCTCGTCGAGCATCCAGGAGCGCCCGCGCTCGCGGCCGAGGAACATGTTCTGGACGATGTCGAGGTTGTCGGCGAGCGCGAGGTCCTGGTAGACGACCTCGATGCCGAGCTTGGCGGCGTCCGACGGGCCGGCGACGGTCACCGGAGCCCCCTCGAACAGGACCTCGCCGGAGTCGATCGGGTGGATCCCCGCGACGCACTTGACCAGGGTGGACTTTCCCGCGCCGTTGTCGCCGACGAGCGCGGTGACCTCGCCGGCGCGCACGGTCAGGTCGACGTCGTGCAGGACCTGCACGGCGCCGAAGCTCTTGGAGACACCGCGCAGGGAGAGGATGGGGTCGGCCACTTCGGGCACCTTCCACGTGGGCGCCGGCCGGGCCGCGGCGGGATCACCGCCGCGGCCCGGACCGGCTGCGGGTCCTACTTGATGCCGAGCTGGCCGCAGGCGGCCTGGGTCTCGGCGTTGCAGATCTCCGAGGCCTTGACGTAGCCGGCGTCGGTGACCTTCTTGACCGAGTCCTTGGTGATCAGCTGCGGCTCGAGCAGCAGCGACTTGACATCACGGTTGCCCTTCGGGTCCTTGACCGTCTGGGTGGCGACGCCGTCGGCGGCCGCGGTGTCGCCCTTGGCCAGGGCGCCGGCGAGCTTCGCGGCGGCCTGCGCCTCCTGCTCGATCGGCTTGAACACCGTCATGTACTGGTCCCCGCGCAGGATCGCGGCGAGGCCGTCGGCGGTGGCGTCCTGGCCGGTGACCACGACCTTGCCGTTCAGGCCGTACTTGGCCAGCACCGTGACGATGGCGCCGGCGAGGCCGTCGTTGGCGGCGACGACGCCGTCGACCTTGCCGCCGTTGCCGGTGAGGATCTGCTCGAAGGTGGTGCCGCCGACCTGGTTGTCCCACTTGTCGATCTTCTGGCTCTGCACCAGCTTCAGGGCCCCGGACTCGTACTTGGGCTTCAGCACGCTCTGCTGGCCGTTGTAGAACAGGGTCGCGTTGTTGTCGGTCGGCGCGCCCTCGATCTCGATGACCTGGGCGCCCGGCTTGTTGCCGATGCCCTGGACCAGGCCCTCGCCCTGCAGGGCGCCGACCTTCTCGTTGTCGAAGGAGACGTAGTAGTCGCTGACGCCGCCGAGGTTGAGCCGGTCGTAGTCGATGACCGGGATGCCCTGGGCCTTCGCCTTCTGGGCGACGGCCGTGCCGCCGTCGCTGCTGATCGAGGCGATGATCATGACCTTGACGCCGCTGGAGATCATGCCGTCGGCCAGGGTGGAGAACTTCTGCTCGTCGCCCTGGGCGTTCTGGATGTCGGGGTCCATGCCCTCGGCGCGCAGCGCCGCGTCCAGCATGGGCTTGTCGAAGCCCTCCCAGCGGGCCGAGGAGTCGGTCTCGGGGAGGATCACCCCGACCTTCACCCCACCGCCGGACCCGCCGGAGCCACCGCCGGCGGTGTCCCCGCCGCCGCCCGCGCTGTTCTGTCCGCAGCCCGCGACGGCCAGCAGCAGGCCGAGGCCCGCCGCCGCGACCGCCCGACGCAGCCGGGGACCGCGCCCCGTGTTCCGTGCCCCCATCGGGGTCTCCCTCCACGACGTTGTGGACCGCTCGCATGATCACGAACGGGTGAATGTTGCGAGCGCCAACGTATTGGGCGGAACCGGCTCCGCAACAGCCTTCTGAATCGAGACAGTTCCCGTTTCGTCATCACGATCCGGTCACGAACGCCGACTTTGTTGCCCTCGGGCACGATCCGGAGCGCCGGAACGCCGGCCCTGCCTCAGCCGCGCAGGGTGTCCAGCAGGTCCGCCTCGACCGCGGCCAGCGCCGGGTCGGTACGGCTGCGCGGGCGCCCGGAGTCGACGACGAGCTCCCGCACCACCGTCGCCGGGCGCGGCGAGAACACCAGCACCCGGTCCGAGAGCAGGGCCGCCTCCCGCACGTCGTGGGTGATCAGGACCGTCGTCCAGCCGTAGCGGGCGCGCACCGACTCCAGCCAGTCCTGCATCGCGGTCCGGGTGAGCGCGTCCAGCGCGCCGAACGGCTCGTCGAGCAGCAGCACCTGCCGGCCCGCGACGACGGTGCGCAGCAGCGCCGCGCGCTGGCGCATGCCGCCCGAGAGCTCGCCCGGGCGGGCGTCCTCGAAGCCGGCCAGCCCGAACGGCTCGAACAGCGCGCGGGCGCGCTCGCGGGCCTCGCGGCGCGGCACGCGGGCGACCTCCAGCCCGAGGGCGGTGTTGTCGAGGACCGTGCGCCACGGGAACAGCAGGTCCTGCTGGGGCATCAGACCGAACGGGGCACCGCGCACCGGGCCGCCGTCGACCTCGATGTCGCCGGTCACCGTCGCCCCGTCGAGGATGCCCGCCAGCGCCCCGAACAGCGTCGACTTGCCGCATCCCGACGGCCCGACGAGCGACACGAACTCCCCCGGCGCGACGTCCAGGTGCACCCCGGACAGCACCGGCAGGTCGCCGTAGGACACCGACAGGTCGCGCACCACGACCTTCACCGCGCACCTCCTCCGTCGTGGTCGGCCACGTACCAGGGCGTGACCAGGCGCTGGAGCAGGAAGGTCAGTGCGAACAACGTCACCGACAGCACGGCGGTGACGCCGACCGCGGCGAGCACCAGGTCGGTGCGGAACTGGTTCTTCTGGAGCTGCATGAAGATCCCCAGGCCGGCCCGGGCGCCGACGTACTCGGCGAAGATCGCCCCGGTCACCGCGTAGGTGATCGCGATCCGCAGCGCCGTGAAGAACGACGGCAGCGCCCCCGGCAGCCGCACGTAGCGGAACCGCTGCCAGCGCGAGGCACCCATCGACCGCAGCAGGGCGGTCGTGGCGCGGTCGGTCGCGGCGAAGCCCTCGATCAGCCCGACCGTCACCGGGAAGAACGTCACCAGGGCGATGACCAGCACCTTCGGCAGCAGGCCGAAACCGAACCAGATGATGAGCAGCGGCGCGATCGCGACCACCGGCAGTGTCTGCGAGGCCACCAGGAGGGGGGTCAGCGCCCGCCGCAGCCAGGGCGAGAAGTCCACCGCGACCGCCGCGGCCCAGGCCAGCGCCATCGAGACGGTGAACCCGATCAGCGTCACCTGGACCGTCGGGAGGGTGTTCGCCCAGAGCTCGGCCCGGAACGCCCAGCCCTGCTCGACCACCCGCAGCGGCGAGGGCAGCACCTGGGGCCGGGTGCCGGCGACGGTGACCGCGACCTGCCAGGTGAGCAGCAGCGCGGTGACCAGCGCGGCGGCCGGCCACAGCCGACGGGTCACGGTGCCAGGTAGTCGTTGGTGAACCAGGTCGAGAAGTCCGGCTTCTGCCGCACCGGGGCCCCGTCCGGCCCCGCGACGGTGCCGGTGTCGTAGAGGAACCCGGAGAAGCCGGCCCACTGCTGCGGGGTCTGGAACCCCACACGGCCCTGCGCGTCGCGCAGGAAGCGCTCACTGAGCATCTGCGCGCCCCGGTCGACCAGCTCGTCGGAGGTGAACGCGCCGGGGTTGGCCTCCTTCAGCATCCGCGCCGCCGTCGCCGGGTCCTGCGCGGCCAGCGCGTAGCCCTTCTGGACGGCCTGCACGAACCTCCGGGCGGTGTCCGGGTTGTCCCGCAGCCAGGTCGAGTTGCCCAGCAGCAGCACGTTGTAGGAGTCCGGGAAGCCGTAGTCGGTGTAGCGGAAGGTACGGATCGGCTCGCCCCGCAGCTGTGCCTCGATCCCCTCGACGTTGACGAACGGCTCGGTGAAGTCGGCCTGCCCCGAGTAGAGCGCCTCGTAGGCGGCGGTGGACAGCACCTCGGTGCGGAAGTCGCCGCGCCCGCCGTCGGCCCGGATCACGGCCTGCATCTTCTGGTTCTCGCCGGGCCCGCCGAACCCGGCGTAGACCTTCCCGTCGAGGTCGCGCGGCCGCGTGAGGTCGGACCGGTCGGCGCGCACGGCGATCTCGGTGGCCCAGTGCTGCAGGATCGCCATGACCGAGGTGATGTCGGCACCCGCGGCCTTGGAGAAGGTGAACGAGTCCTGGAAGCCGACGCCGAAGTCCGCGGCGCCGGAGCCGACCAGGGTGTCCGGCGAGGTCTGGTTGTAGGGCAGGAACTCGACGTCGAGACCGGCGTCGCGGAAGTAGCCCGCCTGCTGGGCTGCGAACAACCCGATGTGGTTGGTGTTCGGCGTCCAGTCCAGCGCGACGCGGATCGGCCCACCCCCGGCCGCGGCCCCGGAGCCGTCGCCCGCGGCGCAGCCGGACAGGGCGAGCGCGAGCGCCAGCACGACGGCCAGTGGACGGAGAGCACGTGACAGCACGGGGCGGCCTCCCTACGCCGGTGTGACCCGGATCAGGTTCGAACGGTCGGCGGCCGGTCCTGCCGCCCTCTCAGCCTCGGTGCGCGGGCTCCCGCGGTACGTCCGGAGACCTTACGCGGCCCACCCGGTCCCGCCGGGGCGACGTCGGTCGCACCGCACCGTTCGGACACCCCCCGTCACCGGAGCCGCGACTTCGGTCACCTGCGGTGATCGGTCGGACGCGCCGGGCGAGCCGCCGTCCGCGGCGGTGACCACGATCGTTATCCTCACCCACCACACCCGCGACGCTGTGTCACGGACCTCGCTCGCGGGAGCTGACGCGGAAGGGACGAGATGGCGGCCTCGCTCTGGACCTCCGGCACGACCGGGCGGCCGACGCCCGACCCGGCACCCGCCCTGGTGCGGGTCGCGTTGCAGGCCGGTTCCGTCTCCGTCGCGCACGCGGACGTCGCCGCGATGCTGTCCGGGATCTGCGTCGCACTGGTGCCCGCCGCCCGGGTCGGAGGTGCGGCGCTGCTGCTGCGCGAGCCCGCCGACCCCCGCGACCCCGAGGCTCGGCGGGTCTTCGGGTCCGACACCGCCGCCCTGCGCCTCGGGGAGCTGCAGCGCCGGGCCGACGCCGGGCCGGGCCCCGCCGCCGAGCGCGGCGACCGCACGCTGACCACCCCGGACCTGACCCGGACCGGGCCGCCCGAGCTGGCCGCGGCCGCGGCCGACTGCGGCCTGGTCCGCTCGCTGTCCGTGCCGGTCCCGGTCGCCGGGCGCACCGCGGGCGCCCTGCAGCTGTTCGCCCGGGGCGGGCCCGACGACCCGCTGGGCGAGCGGCTGGTCGTCGCGCTGGCGCCGGTGGTCACCGCACTCGCGGCCCGGCTCACCGACGTCCGCGAGCTGGCCCGGCTGCAGCTGCGCACCGCGGCCTCCGCGGTGCCCGAGCAGTCCGACGCGGTCGACCGCACCGCGCTGATCCCGGCGGCCCGCCGCTCCCCCGCGGCACCGGTGGCGCCGCGGGTGCCCGCCCAGCGGCAGGCCCGGCACCGCCGGCGCGACCAGACCTGATCCCCGGGGTCAGGTCTCCGGCCGGTCCTCGCGGGACGCGCCCCGTTCGAGGAGCTGCTGGTGCTCCTGCAGGTAGGCCGACGCGCGCTGGCGGCTGACCCCGAACAGCCTGCCGATCCCGGCGATCGACTCGCCCTCGCCGTGCAGCGCGACGGCCTCCTCACGGCGGAACCGGCCACCCACGGCGCCCAGGCCGTCGAGGGTGCGGGTGAGGGTCTCGACGATCAGCGGCCGTGCCTCGCGCGGGACGATCTCCCGCCAGCTCAGCCCCTGTGCCCGCAGTTCCTGCAGCTCGGCCACCCGTCGGCGGGCCGAGGACAGCGCGGCGACCGACGCGTCCAGCTGGGCCGCGAGGGCGGCCAGCGCGGTGTCGGCGTCGTCCGCGGGCCGGTCGCGGAGGTCCGCTCCGTCGTCCGCACCACGCTCGGTCGTCGTCACGCCGTCGAGCGTACGGGGGCGGCGACGACGGGCGGTGGCCGCGGCGTACCGTGATCCACGCAAGGGGGGTTGCTCCCTCGAACAGGGCAATCCCGACAGTACGTGTGGAGGACGCGAATGGGCCGGTACGACGTCGTCATCGTCGGCGGAGGATCCGCGGGGGCGGTGCTGGCCTCGCGGCTCACGGAGGATCCCACACGCCGGGTGCTGATGCTCGAGGCGGGCCGCCCCGACCACCGCTGGGACCCGATCATCCGGATGCCCGCCGCGCTGTCCAAGGCGTGGGGCAACCCGCGCTACGACTGGTGCTACGTCACCGAGCCCGAGTCGGGTCTGGCCGGGCGGCGGATCGCCGTCCCGCGCGGGAAGGTCCTGGGCGGCAGCAGCAGCATCAACGGGATGGTCTACCAGCGGGCCCACCCGGGCGACTACGACCGCTGGTCCCGCCTGCCCGGCTGCGAGCAGTGGAGCTCGGCCCACCTGCTGCCCTACTTCCGCCGCCTGGAGCGTCGGACCTCCGAGCACGGCACCCCGCTGCCCGACGGCGGCCACGGCCCGCAGGTCCTCGAGCGGGCCCCGGCGGCCGGCCCGCTGAACGCGGCGTTCCTGGCCGCGGCCCAGCAGGCCGGGCACGCGCTGGTCGACTCGACGAACGGTCCGGTCCAGGAGGGCTTCTCCCGCACCGAACGCACGATCTCGCGCGGGCGCCGCTTCTCGGCCACCGATGCGTGGCTGCACCCGGTCGCCGGCTCCCGGCCCAACCTGACCGTGCGCACCGGCGCCCTGGTCCGCGCGCTACGCACCGACGCCCGCGGCACCCGGGTCATCGGGGTCCGCTACCGCGCCTCCGACGGCACCATCCGCGACGTCGACGCCGGCGAGACGATCCTGGCCGCCGGTTCCATCGCGACCCCGCAGCTGCTCCAGGTGTCCGGTTTCGGCGACCCGGAGCACCTCGCGGGCATCGGCGTCGAGACCCGGGTGGCGCTGCCGGGGGTCGGCGCGAACCTGCAGGACCACCTCGCGGTGCACCTGCAGCACGCCTGCTCCCAGCCGATCTCGCTGGCGCCGCAGCGGGCACCGCACCGGCTGCCCGCCGCGGCGGCCCGCTGGCTGGTCTCGGGCACCGGGGTCGGGGCGAGCAACCACTTCGAGATCGGCGGGTTCGCCTCCACCTCGATGGCCGGGGACATCCCGGACGTGATGATGCTGTTCGCGCCGGTCGCGATGCGCTTCGCGCCGGACGTCCCGCCGGTCGGGCACGGCTACGAGATGCACGTCTCGGTGATGGCGGGCGACGTCCGGGGGACGGTGCGCGCGGTGTCCCGCGACACCGCGGTCCCGCCGCGCCTGGTGCAGAACTACCTGGTCACCGACGGCGACCGGCGTCGCTGGGTGGAGGCCGTCGGCCTGGCCAGGGAGATCCTGAACCAGCCTGCGTTCGCCGACCTCGACGCCGGGGAGACCTTCCCCGGGGAGGCCGTCCGCTCCGACGCCGAGATCCTCGACTGGGTGTCCCGGCGCGCCCAGAACGGGCTGCACCCGACCAGCACCGCGCGGATGGGCACCGACGCCGACGCCGTCGTGGACCCGTCGACGCTGCAGGTGCACGGCACCGAGGGCCTGCGGATCGTCGACGCGTCGATCTTCCCGGACGTGCCCAACGCCAACACCTACGGCCCCGTGGTGGCGGTGGCCGAGCGGGCCGCCGACATCGTCACCGGCGCGACCCCGCTGCCCGCCGACCCGGCGCCGTCGCGGCGGGCCGGGACGCACGAGGGCACGGGCTCAGGGCAGGAGCCGTTCGCACCGGCATCCTGAGGCGCCCGACCTCCTGACACCCCCGACATGCCGAACGGGGCGGGGATCCGATCGGATCCCCGCCCCGTTCGCGGGTCTGTGTGTGGGGGCCGCGGCGGCCCCGGGCGTCACTCCCCCGTCTGCACCTGCACCCCGGACTCACGCAGCTTCTCGGCGTGGGCACGACCGTGGTGGTTGCAGAACAGGAGTTCCCCACCGGAGGGCAGGATCGCGCGCACCTTGGCAGCCGCACCGCAGCGGTCGCAACGGTCGGCAAGGGTCAGTTCGGGCCGGGTCAGCGTTTCGGGCTGCATAGCGGTCTCCCTCCGTCGCGGCGGCGGGCTTCGGGCGCTCGCCGCCGTATCACTGTGACGACCGCACGAGCGGCTCGCCCACACCTGTACAGACGCTCGAGGCCCCTGTACGTGTTCCCGGGATGCGTCGCGACGTCCGTCACGTGTGGCGCGGGCCGCACGGTCTGGTGGCGCCGCGATGTACCCGCGGTGACCGATTGCGTATGAAGTTGACTGCGTGTGAATCATGCGGGGAACTCGGCCGACGTGCAAGCGCGCCACGGTAAATACGGTGTGTCGCGGACTACGGTGGGCGAGTGAGTCCCCGCCCGTCGCCCGATCGTGTTCCCGCTCCGCTGCTGTTCCTGGCCGGTGGGATCTCGATGTACGTGGGGGCCGCACTGGCCGTCGGGCTGTTCGACCGGCTGGCGCCGTCGGCGGTCGCCGAGCTGCGGCTGATCGGTGCCGCGCTGCTGCTGCTGGCCTGGCGCCGCCCCGGCCGCGACGCCTGGCGCGGCGTCCGCCTCGTCCGCGCGGGGGTGTTCGGGCTGGCCACGGCCCTGATGAACGTCGCCTACTACGAGGCGATCGCCCGGCTGCCGCTCGGCACTGCGGTGGCAGTCGAGTTCACCGGACCGGTCCTGGTCGCGGCGCTCGCCTCCCGCCGGTTCCGCGACATCGGCGCGGTCGGCCTGGCCGCCGCCGGCGTGCTCCTGATCGCCGACGTCCGCTGGTCCGGCAGCCCGGCCGGGGTGCTGTGGGCCTTGGGCGCGGCGGCGATGTGGGCCGTCTACATCGTGCTGGGCAAACGGGTCGCACGCGCCGGTTCCGGCATCGACGACCTGGCGACGGGGTTCACCGTGGCCGCCGTCGTCCTGGTCCCGCTGCTGTTCGTCGGGGGTCCGGGAGCCGTGACCGGGTTCGGCGTCGCGAACCTCGCACCGCTCGCCGATCCGGCGGTGCTCGCCCTGTCCATCGGGCTGGGTGTGCTCAGCTCGCTGATCCCCTACGTGCTGGACCAGGTCGTGCTGCGCCGGGTCGGGCAGGCCCGGTTCGCGGTGCTGCTGGCGCTGCTGCCCGCCACCGCGACCCTGGTCGGGCTCGTGGTGCTCGGTCAGCTGCCCGGGACGCTGGAGGCGGTCGGGATCGGCCTGGTGGTCCTCGCCGTGGCCCTGCGGTCCCGTGACGGCGACGAACCGGTCCCCCTGCCCGCCACGTCCGCCCGGGACCGGGCCGCCCCGTCCTGACCGATCCGCCCTGACCGGCACGGCGACACGACGCCCACGGTGATCCGTTCCGCGCGCGGTGATCCGCAGTCCGCACGGTGATCCGCCGTCCGCGCGCTGATCCGGAGTCCGCACGCTGATCCGTCCGCGCACGGTCCTCCGGAGTCCGCACACTGATCCGCGGCGCTCGCTGATCCCCAGTCCGCGCTGATCCGGAGTCCGCGCGCTGATCCGCCATCCCCACGGTGATCCGCGGTGCGCGCGCAGATCCGCAGTCCGCGCGGTGATCCGCAGTCTGCGCGGTGATCCGCAGTCTGCGCGGTGATACGCGGTCCGCGCGTGTCCGGACGCGCGCGCCGAGCGGATCAGCGCGCGCGGAACGGATCACCGTGTGCTCGGCCGCACCGGCGTCCCGGTGGTGCGGCGGTGGCGCTGCGGTGGCGCTGCAGCCCCGCGACGGCGACAGGCCGCCCCATCGCCCGGGCACGGGCCGCCGTGCCCTCCCGTCCCGGCCTGCGCGGTGGTCCCGGCACGACGGTGCTGCCTGCGGGCCCCGCCCGCGCAGGCACGGGCTCGCGCGCGGTCGCGGCCCGCGAGGGCGGCTCTCAGCGCCAGGAACGCAGGGTCGCGATGCGTTCCTCGAGCTGCTCGATGGTCGCCATCGCCACCGGCGGGCCGCCGCAGTGCGCCCGCAGCTCGTTGTGGATCTTCCCGTGCGGCTTGCGGGTCTTGTGGTTGTGCAGCGCGACCAGGGTGTTGAGCTCCTTGCGCAGGGTCTGCAGCCGCTCCCGGACGCTCTGCCCGCGTTCGGCGGCCAGCGGCGGGGTCGGTTCGGTCGCCGGCGTCGCGCGGGCCTGGGCACCGGTGCGCGGTGAGCCCTTCGCGATCCACTCCGCCTGCCGCTGGGACAGCAGGGTGCGCACCTGGTCGGGCTCCAGCAGACCGGGCAGCCCGAGGTAGTCCTCCTCGTCGGCGGAGTAGGTGGCGCCCTCGTAGATCAGCTGGTCCAGCTCGGCGTCGGCGCCGAGGGAGGTGAACGCCTGCTCCTGCTCACCGGGCTCGTCCTTGACCTTGTTGGCCTCGTTCAGCTCGGCGTCGTTCCAGACCTCCTCGGGCCGCTGCGGCTTGCCGAGGACGTGGTCGCGCTGCGCCTCCAGCTCGCTGGCCAGGCCGAGCAGCACCGGGACGCTGGGGACGAACACCGACGCGGTCTCGCCCTGCCGCCGCGACCGCACGAAGCGGCCGATGGCCTGGGCGAAGTAGAGCGGGGTCGAGGCGCTGGTGGCGTAGACGCCGACGGCGAGGCGCGGCACGTCGACGCCCTCGGACACCATCCGGACCGCGACCATCCACCGCTCGGTGGAGCGGGAGAACTCCGCGATCCGCTCCGAGCCGCCCGCCTCGTCGGACAGCACGACCGCGGGCCGTACCCCGGTGATGCCGGTCAGCAACGCGGCGTAGGCCCGTGCCGCGGTCTGGTCGGTGGCGATGACCAGGCCGCCCGCGTCGGGCATGCCCCCGTCGCGGTGGCTCTGCAGGCGGCGGTCGGCCGCGGCGAGCACCGCGGGCATCCAGTCCCCCGAGGGGTCGAGCGCGGTCCGCCAGGCCATCGCGGTCTGCTCGCGGGTCAGCGGCTCCCCCAGCCGGGCCGACATCTCCTCGCCGGCGCTGGTGCGCCAGTTGGAGGTGCCGGAGTAGGCCAGGAAGACGACCGGCCGGACCACGTTGTCGGCGAGCGCCTCGGCGTAGCCGTACTGGTGGTCGGCGCGGCTGCGTGGGGCGCCCTCGGCGTCGGGGACGTACTCGACGAACGGGATCGGGTTGTCGTCGGAGCGGAACGGCGTACCGGTCAGGGCCAGGCGGCGGGTGGCGGGCTCGAACGCCTCGTAGACGCCCTCGCCCCAGCTCTTGGCGTCGCCGGCGTGGTGGATCTCGTCGAGGATCACCAGCATCCGGCGGTTCTCGGTGCGGTTGCGGTGCAGCATCGGGTGCGCGGCGACGCCGGCATAGGTGATCGCGATGCCCTGGTAGTCCCGCGAGGTGCCGCCCGCGGAGTTGCGGAACTCGGGGTCGAGCGCGATCCCGGCGGCCGCGGCCGACTCGGCCCACTGGTACTTCAGGTGCTCGGTCGGGGTGACGACGGTGATCGCGTCGACCACCCGGTCGCGCAGCAGCTCCGACGCGACGCGCAGGGCGAAGGTCGTCTTGCCCGCGCCCGGGGTCGCGACCGCGAGGAAGTCCCGCGGCGAGGTCGCGAGGTAGCGGGCGAGTGCGCTGCGCTGCCACGCGCGCAGCGGGCGGGTGTCGGGCGACACGAGCTGGGTCTGCGACACACGTCTCCCCTGGTCCGTGGGTCGTTCCCGGGTGGGAACCGGCGATTCCCCGCCACGTCCGCGCGTCGACGCCGACACGGCTGCGGGGCGCGGATCAGGGTAGCCGGGCGTCGTGACGGCGCCGCCCGGTGGGCGGGCCGGGAGCCTCCCCGACGGCGACGGGCCAGGTCAGCCCCGGGGCGGCCGCGGGCGGCGGGCGGTGAGGACGAACGCGGGCGGGAGGTTGGCGAGCACCGCGCGGCCGTGCACGACCTCCTCGAAGGCCGCGGCGAGCCGGAGCCGGAGCCGGCGGGCGGGCGGCAGGGCCCGGGTCACCGAGTAACCGAACTGGGTCAGGGCGCCGTGGGGGTGCAGACAGCCGGCGACGACGTCGGTCAGCCACGGCTCCTCGCGCGGGTAGGCCGCCCACGGCAGCCCGGACACGACGACGTCGGCACGGGCGAGCCCGCGGGCGGCCAGCAGCGCGGGCAGCTCGGCCGCGTCGGCGACGGCGACGTCGAGGCCGGGGTGGCGGGCCCGCAGCAGCGCGGCCAGGCGCGGGTTCAGCTCGACGGCCAGATGGTGGCCGCGGCCGCCGAGCCGCTCGGCGATGACGTCGGTGAACGCCCCGGTGCCCGGCCCCAGCTCGACGACGACCGGGTCCCCGGTCGCGGGGACCGGCGCCGTCGCGGCGAGGGCCAGCGCCCGGGAGCTCGGCAGCGCCGACGCCGTGCGCAGCGGGTCGCGCAGGAACTCCCGCAGGAACGCACCCGCCCCGGCCGTGGAGGTCGGCGTTGCCGTCTGCGTTGCCGTCTGCGTTGCCGTCTGCGGTGACGGCTGCGCTGCCGGGGACAGGGTGGACGGTGCGACGGTGCTCATCGGGCTCCGGGGTCTCGTGCGACGCGACCGGGCCACCGTGCCGGTCAGGTCCGAACGCCGCCCGACGACGGGGTGAACGCGCCGCGACCGGTCGCGGTGGGGATGATGGAGGCGATGAGCGAGCGCGACCGCACCCCAGCCGACGCCGGCCCCCTCGCCCTGCCCGCGGCGGGGCTGCGGCTGGCGGCCGCCGTGTCCGCACGGCCGCTGCTGCTCCTGCGCCGCGGCGGCGGCTGGGTCGCCGAGCTGGGCCGGGTCGGCCTGGGCCGCTCCGACCTCGCTCCGGACGTGCCGGCCGGCCCGGTCGCACCGGTGGCGCGGTGCGCGGCCCAGGTGCTGCTCGCGACGACCGGGGCGGTGGCCGGGCTGCTCGACGACGCCGTCGCGAGCCCCGACATGCCCCTGCCCGCCGCGGACGCCGAGCGGCTGCGCGCGACCCTCGCGGGCCTCACGTCCCTGCTGCTGCCGGGCGGCGGCCCGCTCGTGATCACCGGATCAGCAGGAGCCGGTGCCCCGGACGGCACCGCTGCCACGGCAAGGACCGGTCCCGGCCGGCAGGACGACCGCGGTCGGGCCGCCACCACCGCCGTGACCGACGCCACCGCGGCCACCGACACCGCCGACACCGTGGCCACCGACACCGTGACCGCCCACACCGCCGACAGCGTGGTCGCCACCGACGGCGTGACCACCGAGAGCGTGGCCACCGACACCGCGACCGCCGACGAGCCCTGCCCGGCCCCGGCCGAGGCCGCCGAGCGGGTCTTCACACCCCCCGGCGCCGACACCCCCTCGGTCCCGTTCGACACCGGCGCCCGCGACGCCCGGGGCGGCCCCGTCCCCGGCCGCGACGTCGCCGCCACCCCCGGCGCGGTCGTCCTGCGCACCCCGATGTTCGAGCTGCTCCAGTACCTGCCGCGGACCGAGAAGGTGCGCGACACCCCGGTGCTGGTCGTCCCGCCGCTGGTGCACCGCTACTGGCTGGCCGACCTCGCGCCGGGGTACTCGCTGGTCGAGCACCTGCTCGAGAAGGGGCTGCAGGTGTTCGCGCTGTCCTGGCGCCCGGCCGGCCCGGCCGACGCCGACCGAGACCTCGACGCGCACGCCGCCGCCGTCCTCGACGCCGTCGACGCCTGCGGGCGGATCACCCGCGCCCCGCGGGTGTCGCTGCTCGGGGTGCGCACCGGCGGGCTGCTGACCGCGGCGGTGCAGGCCCACCAGGCCGCGATCGGGCTCGACGACCGGGTCGCCGCGGTCGCCTACCTCGCCACCGTCCTCGACCAGTCCGACGCGCTGCCCGGCTTCGCGCCCGACCCGGCGACCGTCGCGGAGACCGCCGACCTGGCCGCCCGCGACGGCGTTCTCGACGGCGCGACGGCGGTGCGGGCCTGGGCGTGGCGGCGCGGCCCGGACCGGGTGCTGCCGTGGGCGGTGCCGCACGGTGGCGGGACCGCCGACCTGGACGGCCGCGCCGCGCGGGCGATGCGGGCCTGGGTGGCCGACCTGCTGCCGCTGCCCGCCGGGCTGCACACCGACCTCGCCGCGCTCGCCGCGGCCACCGGCGACGGCGCGGACCCCGACCGGCCCGACGTGCGGGTCCTCGGCACCCCCGTCCGGTTCGCCGAGCTGCGGCGCGACAGCTACCTCGTGGCCGCCGACGACGACCCGGTACAGCCCTGGACGGGCGGGTACCGCACCGCGCAGCGCCTCGGCGGCGGCTGCCGGCTCGTGCTGGCCCCCGGTGACCAGGCGGGGGCGCTGATCGCACCGCCGTCGATGGCGACCGGGTTCCGGGCCGCCCCCTGCTCCACCGGCGACGGCGTGGCGCAGCGCTGGCGGGCCGGGGCCGAGGCCGTCGAGGGCTCCTGGTGGGACGACCTGGCCCGCTGGCTGGTCGAGCGGTCCGGCACGGTGCGCGACGCACCCCCCGAGCTGGGCGGACGCCGCCTGCGACCGCTGTTCCCCGCGCCGGGCACCTACCTGGGCGAACCCGCCCCCGTCTGAGGGCGGGCCCGGGATCATCACACCCCGGCCTTTCCGGCACCCCACCGCCCGGCCACGGCGCCTAGGCTCGGCGGTGATGACCACTTCCAGCTCCCGTCCCGTGAGCGGGGCAGGCCTCGAGGAGCACGACGTGCTCGTCGGCGGCCGGGCCCTGCGCGTCGTGCGTCGCCCCGCCTCCGGCCCGGGCCCCCGCCGTACCCCGCTGCTGCTGTGCAACGGCATCGGCGCCGCCACCGACGTGCTCGACCCGCTGGTCGCGGCGCTGCCCGCGGACCTCGACGTCATCCGGTTCGACCCGCCGGGCATCGGCGGGTCGGCGGTGCCGCGGATGCCGTACCACCTGACGTGGATGGCGCACCGGCTCGGCCAGGTGCTCACGAAGCTGGGCGTGCGCGAGGCCGACGTCCTCGGGTTCTCCTGGGGCGGGATGCTGGCCCAGCAGCTGGCGATCAGCCGTCGGCGACGGGTCCGCAAGCTCGTGCTCGTCGCGACCGGGCCGGGGGCGCTGATGATCCCCGCCTCGCCGCGGGTGATGGCCGTCATGACCTCGCCGAAGCGCCACCAGGACCCGCCCTACATCGACGCCGTCGCCGCCCGCATCTACGGCGGCTCGCTGCGCGACCACCCGGAACGGGCCGCGGAGGCACTCGGCGCGGGCGCCCGGCGCGGCCCGATGCGCGGCTACTACTACCAGCTGATGGCGCTCTCGGGCTGGACCAGCCTGCCGCTGCTGCCGGCGATCACCGCGGACACCCTGATCATCGCCGGCGACGACGACCCGATCGTCCCGCGCGGCAACGCCACGATGCTGCACCGCGGGATCCGCCGCTCCCGGATCAGCCGCTACCCCGGTGGACACCTGGAGCTGCTGCTCGATCCGGAGCCGTTCGCCACGGAGATCGACGCCTTCCTGCGGTCCTGATCCCGGTCCCACCCGGCCCCCGGCCGAGCGGGTCCGCGCGGGTGGACGCAGGATGGCCGGGTGGTGTCCCCCGCACGAACGACCGGTGCACGCACGACCGGTGTACGCACGACGCCCGCTCACCAGGCCCGCGACACGGTCCTGCGGCCGTGGCGCGGCCCGGCGGACTCGGCGGCACTGGCCGCGCTCGACGACGGCGCCCCCGGCATCGGCGACACCACCGGACCGGAGTGGCACGACGACGCCGCGGCCGACCCGGCCCGGATGCACCTGGTCCTGGAACGTCACGGCGAGCCCGGCCCGGCGGGCTACGTCGTGCTGGCCGCGCCGCGCGGCCCGGAACCGGGCGTCGAGCTGCACCGGCTCGTGGTCCATCCCGACCGGCGCGGCACCGGCGCCGGGCGGGCACTGCTCGGTGCCGCCCTCGCCGTCGCCGGGGTGCCCGGTGCGACCGGGGAGACCCCCGAGCGGCCGCCGTGGGCGGGGACGGGGCGGCTGTGGCTCGAGGTGGCCGCGGACAACGCCGCGGCGCTGGCGCTCTACCGGTCGGCCGGGATGGTCACCGAGACCGTGCTGCGCGCCGTGCCCGGTGACCCGTGCTCCACCCCGCTGCGGCTGCTGCTCGCGCGGGGCTGAGCCGGTCCCGGCGTGCCCTCAGCGCAGGCGCGGCGCCCTCTCGGCGCCGCCTCGGGCGGGTCTCACTCGCCGTCGCCGCCACCAGGGGGGAGCCCGTCGAAGATCTCCTTGCACTGCGGGCACACCGGCGACCCCGGCTTGGGCGACTTGGTCACCGGGAAGGTCTCGCCGCACAGTGCCACGACCATGTTCCCCAGGACGGCACTCTCGGC
Organism: Pseudonocardia sp. Ae717_Ps2; assembly: GCF_001932475.1. Classification (NCBI taxonomy): domain Bacteria; kingdom Bacillati; phylum Actinomycetota; class Actinomycetes; order Pseudonocardiales; family Pseudonocardiaceae; genus Pseudonocardia; species Pseudonocardia sp. Ae717_Ps2. Next base: position 1,952,861 of record NZ_MCIS01000001.1, on the reverse strand, counting down.
GATCCGGTCCTTCTTGACGTAGTGGAACATGTCCGGCCGGTCGTCACCGGTCTTGTCGGTGGTCTCCGGCCGGGTGTCGACCTCGGGCAGCGTCGTCGTGGACATGGCGCCCATGATGCCCGAACACGGCCTCAACGCGTGGAGGTGGTGCCGCCGCCGGCCGTGCCCGTGGGCTGCTCGTCGTCGGTCGTGGGCCCGTCAGCGGGCGGTGGCTCGTCCGCCTGGTCGATCACCGGGTGCGGGCGGGCCTCGATGGCCCGGTGCCCCTGGCGGTGCCGGTTGGGCTTCTCGGCCTTGCGCGGCAGCCGGTCGTTCGCGATCAGCACCGCCATCCACGGCAGCGGCACGGAGATCACGAGCAGGGTCACCGCGACCCACGGGTAGGTGTAGAAGACGCCGGCGAGGACCATGCACGGGATCCGCATGCCCATCGTCCACTTGTAGCGCCGCTTGCGGATCTCCAGTTCCTCTTCGTAGGACATCTGCGCGTCCGTGATGAGAACGGGGTCCTCGCGTCGCTGGTCAGCCACTGTCGAACCACCTCCCTCTCCATGGTGACACCCCTGTGCGTTCTCTGCGCGGGCGCCCGCGGGGCGCCTCGCGCACATCCGCGGGTCCGTCGACGGTGGGATCCAGCGACTCCCAGCGGCGCAGCCGCGCGGCGAGCAGCCGCGACCACCACACGACGTCGTCCGGGGTCGCCGCGATCGACAGCCCGGCCGCGGGCAGCCGCTCCCGCAGGGTCTGCGCGGTGGACTCCGGATGCCCCGGGTCCCCGGTCCAGGCCAGGATCTGCACCGGCACCGTGATCCGCTCCAGCTCCTCCGGTGCGGGGAGGTCGGTGGCGGCCGCGCCGCGCAGGATGGCCGGGAGCAGGTCGGCGCGCACGTCGGGCTCGGTCCGCGGGCGGCCCCGGGCGGCCGGGGGGAGATCCGCGTCGTCGGCGCCGGCGTCGAGCGCCGCGATGCCCGCGGCCTCCACGGCCAGCGCGGAGCGCTCGTAGTCGCGGGCCCGGGCGCGCCGGGTCTCCCAGGCGGTCGGCGGCAGCATCAGGGTGAGGCTGGCGAACCGGCCCGGGTCGGCCAGTGCGGCGTGCAGCAGCGTCCCGGCTCCCATCGACGGTCCGACCCCGTGCACCCGCTCACCGGGCAGGACGTGGTCGAGCAGCCCCAGCAGGTCCCGGGCCAGCGCGGGCCACCGGTAGTCGGCGGGGTCGGTGGTGCCGCCGGAGCGGCCGTGGCCGCGCGCGTCGTAGCGCAGCAGCCGGATGCCCTCGACCCGGGAGGCGATGTCGAGCCGCATCAGGGTCTCGCGGCGACGGCTGGAGGTGAGGCCGTGCAGCGCCACCACCGCCGGAGCGCCGGGTTCGTCGCGTACGTCGAAGTCCAGCGTCGCCCCGGCGATCCCGAACGTGGCCATGCGCTACGCCTCCTGATCATCGTCGGCCTAGGTTATGGCCATGCGGCTGACGAGCGTGACGCACCTGCGCCTTCCCTACGGGACGCTGCTCGGCTACGACGTCACCGTCGGCCGCCGGGGCGACCCGGTCCCGGTCTCGTTCGACCAGCGCCGCCACGTCGACCGCGGTGACCGGCCCGGCTCGTGGATGGCGATCACCTGCCGGCTGCCCGCGGTCGACCTCGACGCGCTGGCCGAGGCCTGGCTGGCGGTGCTGCGCCGGCACGGGACGCTGCGCACGGTGTTCTCCCCCGGCCCGGCCGGTCCCCGGCTGCACGAGGTGGACCTGCGTCCCGGCCGCTGGGTCACCCACCCCATCGCGCCCGGCCAGGCCGTCGACGACGCCGTCCGGCGGATGCTCGACGAGCGCTGCACCCCCTACGCGGCGCCCTCGCACCGGCTCTGTGTGATCCTCACCGCGGACCGGCCGACGCTCGTCGTGGCCGCCGACCACGCCCACGTGGACATGTGGTCGCTGCTGGTGATCCTGCGCGACCTCGTGCAGGGCCTGGGCGGGACGCTGCCGGCCGGCACCGTGCGCCCCTTCGCCGAGCACACCGCCGCCCTGGCCGACCGCGAGCCCGCACCCGACCAGGTCCGGCAGCGCTGGGCGGAGATCCTGGCCGCGGGCGGCGACGTGATGCCCCGCTTCCCGCTGCCGCTCGGGGAGCTCGCCCCCGCTCCCCCGGAGCGCGTGGAGGTGCGCGACGTGCTCGGCGTCGACGACTGCGCGCTGTTCGAACGCCGGGCACGCGCATCCGGGGTGTCGACGCTGGCGTTGGTCACCTCGGTCATGACCCGCACCACCCGGGAGCTGGCGCACGCCCCGCTGCGCGCGGTGTTCCCGGTGCACAGCCGCTACGACGACCGCTGGCACGGCTCGGTCGGCTGGTTCATCACCAACGCGGTGATCGACGCGGGCGACCCGGACCCGCGGGCCTGCGCCGACGCCGTCCGTGAGGCCGTGCGGCTCGGGTCCTGGCCGCTCGACGACGTGCTGGCCCCCTGGGGCGGGATGCCCGAGGCCCCCGGCATGTTCGCGATCTCCTGGCTGGACCTGCGGCGGCTGCCGGTGCGCATCGACCACGCCGGGCTGGAGGCGCAGTACGTCAGCTCCGCGGGCGACGCCGACGGCGTGATGGTCTGGTTCATCCTCGACGAGGCCGGCCTGCACCTGCGCTGCCGCTACCCCGACACCGACGAGGCCAGGGAGAACGTCGGCGCCTGGCTCGACCGGGTCGTCGACGGCGTCCGGGCCTCGGCCCACCCGGCGGGTGCGGACGTCGTGCTGGCCGGGGGGCGGCTCGTCGTCGACCGGGCCAGCCGAGCCGACGTCGCCGCGGTCGTCGCACTGCTGTCGGGCGCCGGGGACGCCGCCGACCCGGACGACCCGGACGACCCGGACCTCGCACCCTACGAGGAGGCCTTCGACGCCCTGGACCGCGACCCCGGCCGGTTCCTCGCGGTCGCCCGCGCCGGCGACGGCCGGGTGGTCGCGACCGTGCAGCTCACGATCCTGCCCGGGCCCGTCCTGCGTGGCACGACCCGGTTGCAGGTCGAGGGGCTGCGGGTCGCCGTCGGGTGGCGGCGGCGCGGGGTCGGGTCGGCGCTGCTGGAGTGGGCGCACGAGCACGGGCGCGCCCGCGGCGCCGTCCTGGCCCGGGCCGGGGACACCGCCGGGGACGGGCCGCACCCGTTCCTGGCGCGGTTCGGCTACCAGCCCGACCGGGCCGGGTACACCCGGCCGCTCTGACCCCTGCCCCTCTGGCGCTGCCGCTCTGACCCTGCCGGCCGGCGGGGCGGCTCAGGCCCCGTCGGGCCCGTTGCCGAGCAGCGGCTCGTCGGCGGAGCGGACCTCGGAGCCGGGCAGCCCGTCGGGGTGCTCGGCGCGGACCCGGTCCAGCGCGTCCAGCGCGATCCCGAGGTGCTTGCGCTTGCTCGTCTCGTAGAACGCCCGCGCGCCGCCGGCCAGCTTGGGCTCGGCGTGCAGCGGCTTGTCCGACACGCACAGCAGGGTCGCGTTCGGGATCCGGTAACGGAAGCCGTTGGCGGCGATCGTCGCGGACTCCATGTCCACCGCGACGGCCCGGGCCAGCCGCATCCGGTGCAGCGTCGCGGCCTGGTTGAACTCCCAGTTGCGGTTGTCGGTGGTGTGCACGACACCTGGCCGCCAGGTCGCCTCGGCCGCGCCGAGCGCGTCCATCAGGTAGCCGTTGAGCCGGATGCTCGGGATGACCGGGACGTCCGCCGGGAGCACCTCGTCGAGCACGTGATCGGCCCGCTGGTAGGCCGTGGCCAGCACGAAGTCGCCCAGCTCCTGGCGGTTCCGCAGGCCGCCGCAGTGCCCGATCATGATCATGGTGTCCGGACGGAGCACCGCGAGGTGGTCGGTGACGGTCTTGGCGTTGGCCGGGCCGACGCCGATGTTCACCAGGGTCACGCCGTCGCCGTCGGCGCCCGGGTGGTGGTAGGCGGGCATCTGGACACCGGCGCGGTCGGGCCGCTCGGCGTCGGGGAAGCGCTCCAGGAACGACTCGACGTGCATGGCGTAGTTGGTGAACAGCACGTGCCGCTGGAAGGACTCGGCCGGGGTGCCGGTGTAGTGCGAGAGCCGGTCGAGCGAGAGCGCCATGCGTTCCGGGCCGAACAGGAACAGCTTCTTCACGCGCAGGTCGAAACGGTCCTCGTCGAGCGCGGCGAAGAACTCCGGGTCGGTGAACGCCCGGGCCGGTCGGGCGGCGCGGGCGGTGACGGTGGCCCCGGCGGCGAGCAGGCCGCGCAGCTCCCGGTGCAGGTAGCGGCGGATCGCGCACGGCCGGGCGAACTCGCCGGAGATCCGCGGGTTGTGCGTCGACCAGGGGCGCACGACCTCGAGCTCGGGGTACCAGCCGTCGTCGTAGACCGACTGGAGGGCGTCGAGCAGCCGGGCGATCTCGTGGTCGAGCTTCTCGGCCGGCACCGGTGGGCGGACCTGCTCGATCATGGCGGGGGTCACGACGCCTCCCCGTCGTCGGCGCCGTGCGCGTGCAGCGCGCCCGGGGCGACGGCGACCGCCGACACGATCTCCAGCACGCGGCGGGCGAGCCCGTCGGTCAACCGGTAGCGGACCAGCCGTCCCTCGCGGTGGGCGGTGACCATGCCGTGTGCGCGCAGCAGGCGCAGCGCGTGCGACACGGCCGAGTCGCTCATCCCGACGGCGACGGCGAGGTCGGAGACGCAGAGGTCCCCGGCGTGCTGCAGCGCGAGCAGCAGCGACAGACGGTTGGCCTCGCCCAGGACGTCCAGGACGGTCGCCGCCTCGGCCACCTTCTCCGAGTCGGCGAGCACCGCGACGGCGTCGCAGACCTGGTCCGGGTCGATCACGCGTGCGCCGGCGAGCGCCTCCGGAACCTTGTGCACGCCTGTGATGCTAGCCCTGTCGGCGGATCACTTCGCCGCAGCGGCCTTCTTCTCGCGTGCCGCGGCCTTGATCGCCTTCTTCGTGTCGCGCACCTCGAGGAGGGTCTGCCCGTCGACGACGTCGGCCGCGGAGAGCCGGGTGCCGTCGGCGCCGTAGTCCCCGGCGGCCTCCCGCCAGCCGTCCGGGGTGACCCCGTACTGCTTGCCGAGGATCGCGAGGAAGATCTTCGCCTTCTGCTCGCCGTAGCCGGGCAGCGCCTTGAGCCTGCGCAGCACCTCACGTCCGTCGGGCGCGGCGCCGTCGGCCCCGGGCCGGGTCCAGATCGCGGCCGGGTCCCCGTCCCAGTCCTCCACGATCGCGCGGCACATCTCCTGCACCCGCTTGGCCATCGAGCCGCCGTAGCGGTGGATGGCGGGCGGGGTGGTGGCGAGCGTCGCGAAGGCCTCGGGGTCGTGGTCGGCGATGACGCGCACGTCGAGCCCACCGAGGCGCTCGTAGAGCTTCAGCGGGCCACGGAACGCGACCTCCATCTGGATCTGCTGGTCGAGCAGCATGCCGATCAGCAACGCGAGGGGCTCGCGTTCCAGCAGCGCGTCGGCCTCCGGTTCCTGGGCGATGCAGATCCCGCTCATGCCGCACAGGATGGCACGCGACAATGGCGGGGTGCTCCCCCATCTCGACGCCGGTGCCATCGAACGCGTCCGCGGCTGCCTGCTGGACGCGGCCTACACCCCGGACGGCGTGCGCGCCCTGCTGGGCCGCTCCGCGCACGACGCGCTGACCCGCGGCGAACCGGAGCCCGCCGCCCGTGCCAGCCGCGACGGCGGTGAGCTCGGCACCCTGGTGCGGCTGTTCCTGCTCGAGGACACCGAGCCCGAGCCGGCGGTGACCGCGGCACTGGGCGACCTGGACCCGCTGCTGGAGGGCCGGATCCTGCGTCGCACCCCCGACGGCATCCGGGCCGCGCTGGACGTGCGCCCCTACGGCGAGGTCGCCGGCGCCGAGGGCGAGCCGGGCACCGACTGGTGGGTGGTGTCCGACATCGACACCCCCGCCGCGCGGCAGGACCGCGAGCACGTCACCGGAGTCGGCGGGGCGTCGCTGACGCTGGCCGCGGCGACCGTCCGCCGCCCGGTCGGCACCCTGCTCGACCTGGGCACCGGCTGCGGGGTGCAGGCGCTGCACGGCTCCCGGCACGCGATGCGGGTCACCGCCACCGACGTGCTGCCCCGGGCGCTGGCGCTGGCCCGGCTGTCGCTGGGGCTGTCCGGGGTGGAGGTCGACCTGCGGGAGGGTCCGTGGTTCGCCCCGGTGGCCGGGGAGCGCTTCGACCAGGTGGTGTCCAATCCGCCGTTCGTGCCGGGCCCGCCGCGGGTGGACTACGTCTACCGCGACTCCGGCACCGCCGGGGACTCCGCGCTGGCCGCGCTGCTGGGCGAGCTGCCCGGCCTGCTCAACCCGGGCGGGGTCGCGCAGCTGCTGGGGTCGTGGCTGCACGTGCGCGGCGAGGACTGGCCGGACCGGGTGCGTTCCTGGCTGCCCGACGGCGTCGACGCCTGGGTGCTGCAGCGCGAGGTCGTCGACCCGGGCCTGCACGTGGGCACCTGGCAGCGCGACGCCGGGCTGGTCCCGAGCTCGCGGGCGGCGCGCGAGCAGGCCGGGGCCTGGCTGGACTGGATGGCCGCCGAGCGGGTGGAGGGGGTCGGGTTCGGCTTCCTGATGCTGCGCCGCACCTCCGACCCCGAGGCCGAGCCGACCGTCGTGGTCGAGGACCTGCCCGGCGAGCTGGGCGAGGGCCTGGGCCGGGAGATGACCGGCTGGCTGGACCGGGTCGACTGGCTGCGCGCCCACACCCGCGACGAGGACCTGCTGGGCGCGCGGCTGCTGCTCGCCCCGGAGACCGTGCTGGAGTCGGCGTCGTCGGTCGACCCCGACGGCGGCTGGGCCGAGCTGTCCACCACCGTGCGCCGCTGGGGCGGCCCCGGCTGGGAGCACCCCGTCGACGGCCCGGCCGCGGCGCTGCTGGCCGGCTGCCGCGGCGAGCTGCCGCTGTCGGAGCTGCTGGCGCTGCTGTCCTACGCCCACGACCTGCCGACCGACGCCCTGGTCGCGGCGACCCTGCCCGCGGTGCGCGAGTTCGTGCGGCACGGGCTCCTGCAGCCGGTGGACGGCTGGCCGCACCCGGTGCCCGCGCGGACCGCGGCCGCGTCGCCGTCGGGGCCGGTCGGGTGAGGGCCGTCGTCGCGCGGGTGCGACGGGCGTCGGTGACCATCGAGGCGCCCGACGGCACACCGCTGCGGGTGTCCGGGGAGATCGGGCCCGGGCTGCTGGTGCTGCTCGGTGTGCACGTCGACGACGTCGGCACCGACCCCGCCGCGACCGCACGGAAGGTCGACACGATGGCCCGCAAGCTGCACGAGCTGCGGATCCTCACCGGGGCGGACGGCGGTGAGCTGTCCTGCGCCGACACCGGCGCCCCGCTGCTGGTCGTCAGCCAGTTCACCCTGTACGGCGAGACCCGGAAGGGCCGCCGGCCGTCCTGGTCGGCGGCCGCGCGCCCACAGGACGCCGAGCCGGTCGTCGACGCCGTGGTGGCCGCGCTGCGCGGGCGCGGCGCGACGGTGCGGACAGGCGAGTTCGGGGCGCGGATGGCCGTGGAGTCGGTCAACGACGGGCCGTTCACGGTGCTCGTCGAGGTCTGAACGCCGAGCTCGTCACCGCGTCACAGCGTCCTCTCACCGGACTCTCAGCCGGAAAGGGGACGATGTGGGCATGGTCGCGTATCTGCTGTCGTCGTTGCTGGGGTTGTTCCAGCTCGTCCTGATCGCGCGGGTCGTCGTGGACTGGATCGAGGTGCTCGGGTCCGGGCGGGGTGGCGCCGTGCTCGACACCGCCCGGCGGATCACCCACGGGCTCACCGAACCGGTCGTCGCCCCGATCCGCCGCCGGGTGCAGCCGGTGCGGATGGGAGCGGTCGGGCTGGACCTGTCGGTCCTGATCGTGTTCGTGGTCGTGCTGCTCGCCCGGGTCCTCGTGGTGCCGCTGATCCCGTTCTGACCGTCCTCGGGGTGACGGCGGGCCCAGCCTCTCCCCCACCCGCCGGTAGGGACACCCGGTCCCGTCACACGACGACGGCCCCCGCCCGGGTGACCGGGCGGGGGCCGTCGAGGTCGTTCAGGGAGTCCCGGGTCGGGGACTCACTTGGTGGTGCTGCGGGTGGCGCGCGCGGTCTTCTCCGCGACGGCCTCGGCGCCGCGCCCGGCGTGCTCGGTCACGGCCTCGGCCGCCTTGGTCGCCTGCTCGGTGACCTGGTCGAACACCGAGGTACCGGCGCTGACGACGGTCCGCGCGAACTCGCGCTGGTGGCCCAGCACCTGCTCGTAGAAGTCGAAGACGCGCTCGACGGCGGCGCCCGCGTCGGGCAGCTGCGGGCGGTCCCCGGCGCCGAACTGGCGGGCCAGGCCGCTCGCGGCCTCGGTCCACCCGCGGACGGACTCGGTGACCAGGTCCTGGCCACGCTTGGCGATGTCGACGAACTGCTCGGTGGAGGCGGTCATCGGTGCTTCCCTCCCGGGAGACGTGTCTGGGGTGCGGACGGGGAGCACGACGAGCACCCCGGCATGCCAAGAAAACTACGCACGCCCGTTAAGTATGTCAAGCACGCCTGCTCAGTCCCGCTGCACGAAGCTCCGGTACACCCCGAGCAGCGCCGCCTTCTGCTCGTCGGACAGCCGTGCGTCGGCCTCGATCGCCGCCTCGACACCCGGCGGGGACGTGGCCGCGGCCGCGGCCTCCTCGGGCGGGGCGGCGTCGCCCGCGGTGTCCGGGTCGCCGACCGCCCAGCCGGCCCGGCTGAGCATCTGGTCGGTGTTGAGGTGCAGCGCGTCGGCGATCGAGCGCAGCACCTTCAGCGACGGCTGGTGCAGCCCCCTCTCGACCTGGCTGAGGTAGGCGTTGGACACCTGGGTCATCGCCGCCATCTCCCGCAGCGAGAGCTTCGCCATCTGCCGCTGCGCCCGGATGAACCCGCCCAGGGCGTTCACCTGCGCGCTCCAGGCGTCCTCGGCGGCCCTGCGGCCGTTCTCGTGCAGCTCGTCGGCAGTGGTCCCCCCGGCGCTCGGTGTCCGGCGGCCGCCGCGGGCGCGGGTCTCCCCCGCGCGGCTCACGGCGTCCCCGCCCGGAGGGACCCGCGCGGCGGTCGCCGGCGCGCGGGCACAGAACGTACGCGGTCCATGGCGACGCATTCTCCCCGCCGGACGGCGGTTGTGCACGCATCCGATGCTGTGTCCATGATGGACGGCGTTGATCGCCGGCCATCGTGGACACCGCGCCGCCCGGGTGACCAGCGGTGATCATCGGGGCGGCGACGGGGCCGGGGTGGCGGATCAGCCCCGCAGCACGTAACGGCCGGGAGCGGGCTCCAGCGGCGGGTGCGCGTCGGACCCGATCCTCTTCGGCGCCGCGACCTCCGCGCCCGCACGCTCGGCGATCCACGGCGTCCAGTCCTCCCACCAGGAGGCCTTGCGCTCGGTGGCGTCGTCGCGCCAGTCCTCGGCGCGGGCCGGGAGGTCGTCGCTCTCGCCGAACCAGTGCCGCGACTTCGGCGACGGCGGGTTCACCACGCCGGCGATGTGCCCGGAGTTCGACAGCACGAAGCGCACGGTGCCCCCGATCTTCGACGCCCCGGTGTAGACCGACTTCCAGGGCGCGATGTGGTCGGACTCCGCGGTGACGACGTAGCTGTCGGGCCGGATGTCGGCCACGTCGAGCCGCTCCCCCGCCAGCTCCAGCTTGCCCTCGGCGAAGCGGTTCTCCAGGTACAGCGTCCGCAGGTACTCGGTCTGCATCGCGGCCGGCATGCGGGTGGAGTCGGAGTTCCAGGTCAGCATGTCGAAGGGCTTCGGGTCCTCGCCGAGCATCCAGTCGTTGACGACGTAGTTCCAGACCAGGTCGGTGGACCGCAGCAGGTCGAAGGTCGTCTTCATGCTGGTGGCGGGCAGGTACCCGTCCTTGCGCATGTTCCGCTCGAGCCGGTTCACTGTCTTCTCGTCGGTGAACACGCCCAGCTGGCCGGGGCCGGAGTAGTCGAGCAGCGTGTTCATCAGGGTCAGCGAGTTGACGCGCTGGTCGCCCTTGGCCTCCAGCCACGCCGTCATCGCCGCGGACAGTGCGCCGCCCAGGCAGAGCCCGGCGACGTTGACCTTGTCCTGCCCGGTGATCTCCCGGACGACCTCCATGGCCGTGACCGGACCCTCCTGCAGGTAGTCGCTCATCGTCACGTCGGCCAGCGACGAGTCCGGGTTGCGGTAGCTGATCATGAAGACGGTGTGGCCGTGCTGCACCGCCCACTCCACCAGCGACTTCTGCGGCGCGAGGTCCATGATGTAGTACTTGTTGATCCACGGCGGGCTCATGAGCAGCGGGATCTCGTGGACCTCGGCGGTCTGCGGCTCGTACTGGATGAGCTCGATCAGCCGGTTGCGGAACACGACGTGCCCCGGGGTGACCGCGAGGTCCTTGCCCACCTGGAAGGCGCCGGGGGTGACCTGACGCGGCATCCCCTGGTTCTGCACGGCGTCGCGCAGCATGTTGCGCGCGCCCCGCACGATGTTCAGCCCGCCGGTCTCGACGATCTTCTTCGGCCAGGCCGGGTTGGTGACGATCGCGTTCGGCGGGGCCAGCGCCTCGATGATCTGACCGACCAGCCAGTCCAGCTTGCGGCGTGCCGTCGGCGAGACGCGGGCCGCCTGCGACAGCTCGGTCAGCCGGTCGGCGAGCAGGGCGTGCTCCTGACGGGCCAGGTAGTACCAGGCGTTGCCCTCCCAGGCCGGGTCGGCGTAGCGCTTGTCCTTCTCGGGCAGCGACGCCGGGCCGGTGGTCGTCCCGCCGACGGCGCGCGCGGCGGCGGCGGTCACCGCCTTGGCCGAGTCGACGCCGAAGCCGAGCCCGGTTCGCAGCAGCGCGCCGGGGCGGGTGGCGAGCGAGCGGGCGGCCTCGCCGAGGGCCCCGGCGAAGCCCACCGGGTCCACCTTCGCCGCGACGCCCTCCGGGCTGGCGAGCTCGCGCAGGTCCCGGACGAGGCCGGCCGCCTGCCGCCGCAGCACCTCCGCGGCCTGGTTCGACGCGGCGGCGCTGCCGTTCTCGGACTCGGGCTGGGACAGGGGCTGCGTGGTCACTGTTCGTCACTCCTGACGGCCGGTTCGGTCTCCGTGCCTGGGTTCCCGGGCTCCCACGGGTGTCGGGACGCGCAACGGGATGGACACATGGTGACCGGGTACTCACCGGTAGGCAGCCCCTGAGTCTTGTAAGGCCTCTCACCTGCGCTAAGGGAAGCAAGCACTACTCCGGAGTAGTCAGCGCTTGCTTGAGATACCGAACGCGCTTTACCGTTCGGTAACCCGGTTAGCCCCCGGTCATCAGAGTTGATGGGAGAGGCCCATGAGCACGGCGATCACCCGACGGTCCGCACCCTCCGGGGAGCACGGACCACGTGCCCTTCCCGAGACCCCCGTGGCCGCGGCCACCGGGAGCGACGACCGGCCGGACCCCCTCCGGTACCTCGTGTCGTACAACACCCGGAACCTGACGAAGGTCGTGACCGAGGTCGGTCGCGCCACCGGCGCCTACTGGATCGACGCGGTCCAGCGGATGGCCCGGCCCGGCGACGCCGCCCGGCGCGGGCTGCTGTGGCTCTCGGCGATGGCCGACCGGCGCGAGCCGACCTGGCACCTGGCCAACGAGGTGGTGCTGTCGACGCCGTTCGCGTCGTTGCGCGACTTCACCGCCGCCGAGCACCGCGACGACGACGTGGTCCCCACCCTGGTGCTGCCGCCCCAGGCCGGGCACTCCTCGACCGTCGTGGACTACTCGCCGCAGCAGAGCCAGATCGCCATGATCCGCGCCTCGGGCCTGACGAAGGTCTACGCACTGGACTGGCGGCCCGCGACGACCGCGACGAAGAACGTCACGATCACCGACTACCTCGCGGTGATCGACCGGTCCATCCGGCGGATGGGCGGCAAGGCCAACCTGCTGGGCGACTGCCAGGGCGGCTGGCTGGCGACGATCTACGCCGCGCTGCACCCGGACCGGGTCAACACCCTGACCCTGGCCGGGGCGCCGATCGACTTCCACGCCGGCGAGTCGGTCATCGCCGCCTCGACCCGGCTGATGGCGGGCACGATGGGGATGGCGCCGTACAAGGCACTGGTCGCCGCGGGCGGCGGCAACATGCCGGGTTCGGCGGTGCTGTCGAACTTCATCTCGATCCAGCCGCAGTCGGAGATCTCCCGCCAGCTGCAGCTGCTGGAGAACATCGACGACCCCACCCACGTCGAGCGCTACCGGGTGTTCGAGGACTGGTTCAAGTACACCCAGGACATCCCCGGCGCGTTCTACCTGTGGCTGGTGGAGAACCTGTTCTGGAAGAACCGGCTGATCAAGGGCACGCTCACCGTCGACGGCCGGACCGTCGACATGGGGGCGATCGACTGCCCGCTGCTGCTCCTGGCGGGTTCGTCGGACCACATCACCCCGGCGCCGCAGCTGTTCGCCGCGGCGGAGAAGGTCGGGACCCCGGCCACGGACGTCACCTACCGGACGGCGAGCGCCGGTCACCTGGGCCTGTTCATGGGCCGCGACGCGCTGCGCCACGACTGGCCGGTGCTGATGGAGACCGTGTACGGCCACTCGGTGCCGAGCCGGAAGAACACCGGCGCCGGCAAGGCGTCGCGGCGGCGCAGCAGTGTCCGGGCGGTGGCCGACCCGCGGGACACCCCGCGGGTGCCCGCACCGTGACCGCCCCGCCCCGACGGGTCGCTCACTAAGAGGACCCTGAGAGCACCGCAACTGCATGTGACCGACGACACGGCCCCGCAGCCACTTTTACCGGCCTGCGGGGCCTTGTCGTGGGAACGATCCCCGGAACGGATGCGTTGACTCCGTACAGGGCAAGCGGCGAGGCCCATCAATCGCCCGCCGCAGCCCGCGCAGGGGAGGAATTGCACATGACGGTGACCACGACCGCTCCGGCCGTACCCGGCCCGCGCCTCACGACCGAGGCCCCCGCTCGCGCCACCGTGTCGTCGTCCGACACGAAGCGGACCGCCCCGCCGGTCGCCCGCAGCTCCCGCCGTCGCACCGACGGCGACGGAGGCACCGCGCTGGAGACCACCGTACCCGGTGCCGCGGCCGCCGTGGCGGAGGATCTCGACGCCCAGAGCCCCGCCGCGGACCTGGTGCGCGTCTACCTGAACGGGATCGGCAAGACCGCGCTGCTGACCGCGGAGCAGGAGGTCGAGCTGGCCCGGCGCATCGAGGCCGGCGTGTTCGCCCAGCACCGGCTGGACACCGCCGCCGCCGACGGCACGCTCGACGAGCTGGACCCGCAGTACCGCCGCGACCTGCGCGCGGTCGTCCGCGACGGGCTGCTGGCCAAGAACCACCTCCTGGAGGCGAACCTGCGCCTCGTGGTGAGCCTGGCCAAGCGCTACACCGGGCGCGGGATGCCGCTCCTGGACCTGATCCAGGAGGGCAACCTCGGCCTGATCCGCGCGGTGGAGAAGTTCGACTACACCAAGGGCTTCAAGTTCTCGACCTACGCGACGTGGTGGATCCGGCAGGCCATCACCCGTGGCATGGCCGACCAGGCCCGCACCATCCGGTTGCCCGTGCACCTGGTGGAGCAGGTCAACAAGCTGGCCCGGATCAAGCGCGACATGCACCAGCGCCAGGGCCGCGAGCCCACCGAGGCCGAGCTGGCGGCCGAGTCGGGCATCCCGGAGCACAAGATCCAGGACCTGCTCGACCACGCCCGCGACCCGGTGAGCCTGGACATGCCGGTCGGGTCCGAGGAGGAGGCGCCGCTCGGTGACTTCATCGAGGACGCCGAGGCGACCGACGCCGAGAACACCGTGATCTCGAGCCTGCTGCACGACGACCTCCGCCGGGTGCTGGCCACCCTGGAGGACCGCGAGCAGAAGGTCATCCGGATGCGGTTCGGCCTCGACGACGGGCAGCCGCACACGCTCGACCAGATCGGGCGCGCCTTCAAGCTCTCCCGCGAGCGGGTGCGCCAGATCGAGCGCGAGGTCATGTCGAAGCTGCGGGTCGGGGAGCGCGCCGACAAGCTGCGCGCCTACGCGAGCTGAGCCGGATCGGCCGGGCGTCCCCCCACCCGGCTCCGGTGAAGGACGGCCGGCGGAGCGATCGCTCCGCCGGCCGTTGCCGTCTCGGGCACCCCGGGGCTCCCCACGAGTTCGGGATGCACGGCACGGGGAGTTCTACCGGATCGATTCCGCGGCGGGTGGCGCGACACGACGACGGGCCGGGGGTGGCGCGTGCCACCCCCGGCCGAGATCGTTGTCGCTGCCGGGTCGGCGCGCCTACAGTCGAGTCATGTCCCGCTCCTCCACCGGACCGGCCGTGGGCGCGCACTCCGCCCCGGTGACCCCCTCGGTGACCCCGGAGACCATGCGCGACGCACTGGGCGCGTTCGCGTCCGGCGTCGTCGTCGTCACCGCGGTCGGACCGGACGGGCCGATGGGGTTCACCTGTCAGTCTTTCGCCTCGCTGTCGCTGGACCCGCCGCTGGTGAGCTTCGCGCCCTCGCGCGGGTCCTCCACCTGGCCGCGCATCCGCCAGGTGGGCCGGTTCTGCGTGAACGTGCTGGCCGCCGACCACGAGCACCACAGCGCCGGCTTCGCCCGCTCCGGGGTCGACAAGTTCGCCGGGGTGTCCTGGACGGCGGCGCCGTCCGGCTCGCCGGTCCTGGAGGGCGTCGGCGCCTGGGTCGACTGCACCCTGTGGAACGAGTACGACGGCGGCGACCACACGATCGTCGCCGCCCGGGTCGACGCGCTCGGCGCGGACCCGGAGCGGCTGCCGCTGCTGTTCCACCGCGGCACCTACTCCCTGACCCCGCGGGCCGCGTCGTGAGCGGTGTCGTGAGCGGTGGTGCGGGCCGCATCATCGGGGTCGTCGCCGGGCCGGAGCCGGGCGGGCGCACAGCGGCCGCCGTCGCCGGGATCCTCGCCGGCACCGGGGCCGACACCGCGCTGATCGAGCTGTCGCAGACCCCCGTCGCCGAGGTCACCGCGGCCTTCGCCGACGCCGACGCCGTCGTGTTCGGCAGCCCGGTCTACCGGGCCGGGCACACGGCGTCGCTGCGGGCACTGCTGGAGGCCACCGAGCGCGGCAAGTGGGGCGAGAAGACCGCCCCGCTCCAGGGCAAGGCGGCCGCGGTCGTGCTGACCGGGGCGAGCGGGCACCACTTCCTCGCCGTCGACGGGCTGCGCTCGGTGCTGGCCGGGTTCTTCGCCGTGCAGGTCCTCTCCCCCGGGCTCTACCTCGACCACTCCGGATACCTGGACCGCAACACCCTCACCGAGCAGTCCGCGGAGCTCGCGGCGGCGCACGGGCGGGCACTGGCCGACCTGACCACCGCGGTGCGCGGCTCCGGGGCGCTGCGGGCGATCACCCCGGTCGTCTGAGCGCCACCCGCGTCAGTGCCCGCGTCACCGCCCGGCCGGGGCGGCGGCGCGGGCGCAGCCGAGCGCCACGAGCGCGCCGAGCAGGGTGAACCCGGTCGCGACCAGCACCGCCACCTGCCAGCCCGCCAGCAGCTGAGCCACCGGCTCGTTCCCGGCCGGCGAGGTCAGCACCGAGGTCACCGTGACCCCGACGGCGGCGCCCAGGTAGCGGGCGGTGTTGTTGATGCCGCTGCCGGTGCCCGCGCGGTCCGGCGGCACCGAGGCCACGGCCTCGCGGCCGAGCGTCGCGTTGACGACCCCGGTGCCGACACCGACGACGACCAGCGCGGCCAGGACCACCCCGGTGCCGGAGCCGGTGGCGAGCAGTCCGAGCTGACCGGCCGTCATGACCAGCAGGCCGACACCGAGACGGACCCCGCCGGTGACCCGCTCGCTGATCCGGCGGGTCAGCAGCGCGGTGACGATGCTGGTGCCCGACCAGCCGAGCAGCAGCAGCGCCGCCGTCGCGGGGGCGGTGCCGTGCACCGGGGCGAGCACGGCGGGCAGGTGCGAGCTCAGCGAGATGATGCCGAGCCCGGTGGCCAGGCTCGCGACCGTCGCCCCGACCAGCCCGGGGTGGCGGAACAGCCGGGGGCCGGCCATCGGGTGCGGCACGACGAACTGGACCACGACGAACCCGGCCAGCAGCGCCGCCCCGACCGCGAGCAGCACGACCGTCGCGGTGGTGACCGGCAGCCGTCGCGCCTCGGTGAGGCCCGCGAGCAGCACCGTCAGCCCGGCCGCGAGCAGCACCATCCCGCTGACGTCGACCGGCCGCGGGGCGCCGGCGGTGGACTCGGTCAACAGCACCCACGCGGCCACGGCCAGCACCAGCCCGGCGACGCCGACGGCCAGGTAGAGCACCCGCCACGGCAGCACCCCGGCGAGCAACGGCCCGGCGGCGATCCCGGCGGCCAGCGCCGCGCCCCACAGCCCGGTCGCGGCCGAGCGGCGCGGGCCCGGCGGCAGCGCGTGCCCGATCAGGGCGAGGCTGCACGCGACGACCGCGGCCGCCCCGACGCCCTGCCCGATCCGGCCGGCGACGAACCCGGCGGTGCCGGTGGCGAACGCCCCGCCCGCCGAGGCCAGGGCCAGCACCACCGCGCCGGTCGTGAACACCGCGCGCCGCCCCAGCCGATCGGCCAGGGTCCCCGCGGTCAGCAGCACCGCGGTGAGCCCCAGGCTCATCGAGCTCAGGATCCAGGAGCGCCCCGACGGCGAGGAGCCCAGGTCGGCCGCGATCGGGGCCAAGGTCGCCAGCGGCGCGGTGTAGCTGACCAGGGCCAACGTCGTACCCAGCGACGCCACCGCCACCGTGCGTCGGGCCACGCCGCCACCCCCGTCGTCACCGCTGACCGGTCATGATCAGGACGGACGCTACGCCGCGGGGCTCAGCTGGGCAGGCCGAGCAGCGCGGGCAGGTCCGCGACCGAGTCGATGACGGCGTCGGCACCCGCGGCGCGCAGCCGCGGCTCGCCGTGTGCCCCGCCCCGCACCCCGACGGCGAGGCCCGCCCCCGCCCGGACGGCGGCGTCGATGTCGGCGGTCGCGTCACCGGTCACGGCGACCTGCGCGGGCTCGGTCCCGGCCCGACGGGCGGCGGCGTGGAGCAGGTCGGGCTCTGGCAGGCCGCGACCGTCGACGTCGGCGGGCGACAGGACCATGTCCGCCCGCTCGGTGAACCCGAGCGCCGACACCAGGCGGTCCCGCAGCTCGGGGTCGAACCCGCAGGTCAGAGCCACGCTCAGGCCGGCGTCGCGGAGTGCGTCGAGGGTCTGCGCGGCGCCGGGGACCGGGCGCACGCGGCCCGCGTCCAACGCGGCGTGCAGGTGGTCGGCGAACGCGGAGTGCGCGCGGCGGGCCCGGTACATGTCGCCGTCGAGCAGCTCGCCGAGCACCGTCATGACCGGGCGGTCCATCGTCGCGCGGGCCTGGCGGTCCAGCGCCGGGTAGCACGGGCCGTCGACACGGACCCCGGCGGCGCGCAGGCCGGCACGCAGACCGGCGAGCACGAGCCCGTCGTCGGCCATCGTCGTACCCGCCAGATCGAGCACCGCCAGTTGCACGGGTGAACTCCACCGGCGCCGGATGACGATCACCCGTCTCCCGGTCGACTTCCGGGTGAACCGGCCGCGTCACTCCGGGGCCGGCGGCCTCCGGGGCGTCGCGGCGGTCACCACAGCTCGCCGTCGCGCCAGTCGCAGACCAGCGCGTGGGTCGGGTCGAGCGACGCGTCGACGGGCAGGACGTGCACGCTGCCGCGCTCGTCGGGGGTGTCGACGATGCCGTCCGGGGTGAGCGCCGCGAGCGGGCCGCGCCACGGTTCCCACCCGAGCCTGCGGTAGAGCCGCGCGGCACGGGCGGCGGCGCCGAGGGCCCCGAGCCGGTACCCGCCGCGCACGATCCGGTCCACCTCGGCCATCAGCAGCCCGCCGAGCCCGCCGCCCTGGAGCCCGGGCCGCACGGCGACGGCCTCGACGTAGCCGGTGCGCAGCGCGACGCCGTCGTGCAGCAGCCGCCGCCCCACGACGGCCGCGTGCCCGACCGGGTCGTGCACCGGCCCGGCGAGCACGTGCACCCCGCCGAGTGCGTGGTCGAACGAGGCGTCGTCGAACCCGCCGGTCCCGTCGGCGTCGGCGGGGAACGCGGCGTCGAGCAGGGCGCGCAGGCCCCGGAGCCCGTCGCGCCCGAGATCGGCGGTGGGCAGGACGGTCAGGCGCACCCGGCCGATCCTTCCGCAGGGCCCCACTCCGTGCCTCAGAAGGTCGGGAGCATCCATCCGAGCACCGGGGTCGACTGCAGGAACACCAGCACGCACAGCACCGCGAGCAGCCCGACGCTCCACAGGACGGTCCGCCGGAACAGCTCGGACTCCCGGCCGGCGATGCCCACGGCCGTCGCCGCGATGGTCAGGTTCTGCGGGCTGATCATCTTCCCGACGACGCCGCCGGAGGTGTTCGCCGCGACCATCAGGTGCGGGTCGAGCCCGGCCCGCTCGGCCGCAGTCTGCTGCAGCGTCGCGAACAGGGCGTTGGCCGAGGTGTCCGAGCCGGTGACCGCGGTGCCGAGCCAGCCGAGGATCGGCGACAGGAAGGCGAAGGCCGCGCCGGTCCCGGCGATCCAGGTGCCGATGGAGATCGTCTGCCCGGACAGGTTCATCACGTAGGCGAGGGCGAGGACGGTGGCCACGGTCAGGAAGGCGAACCGCAGCCGGTACGCGGTCCCGGTGAACTCGCGGACGGCCGTCGCGGGCGACAGCCGGTACAGCGCGGCGACGCCGATGCCGCAGATCAGCAGCAGCGAGCCGGGTGAGGACAGCCACTGGAGGCTGTAGACCGTGGTCGACACCGGGTCTCCGGACGCGCCGAGGACCTGCCCGTCCAGGCCCGGCCACCCGATCCTGACGTCGGTCCCGGACAGGAAGGACGTCACCGGGCCGACCAGCTTCGCCACCGAGAACACCACGATGATCAGCAGGTACGGGGCGAAGGCCATGACCAGCCGGCCGACCGACAGTGCCTGCGAGCGCTCGGCGAGGGTGCGCTGCTCGGTCGCGACGGACCGGCCGCCGTCGGCTCCGCCCGGCTCCTCGACAGGTGCGTCGGCGGTGCGCTCGATGCGCAGTGTCTCCCTCGCCTCGGCGCCGCCGCGCGGCTGCCAGAAGCGCAGCAGGAGCACGCCGGCGGCCAGCCCGGCCAGCGAGGCGACGATGTCGGTGAGCTCGACCGACAGGTAGGTGGCGGCCAGCCACTGGGCGAGGGCGAACGCGAGTCCGATGACGAGCGCGACCGGCCAGACCTGGCGCACGCCGCGCCTGCCGTCGACGAGCAGCACCAGCAGCGTCGGGACGACGACCGCGAGCACCGGGGTCTGGTGTCCGACGACGGCACCGATCTCGTCGTACGGGATCCCGGTCAGGGTGCCCGCGGTGATGATCGGGGTGCCGACCGCGCCGAACGCGACGGGTGCGGTGTTGGCCAGCAGCACGACGACCGCCGCCCGGACCGGGGAGAACCCGAGCGCCATCAGCATGACGCCGGTGATCGCCACCGGGGCGCCGAACCCGGCCAGCGCCTCGAGCAGCCCGCCGAAGCAGAACGCGATGATGATCGCCTGTACCCGGGGGTCGTCGGAGATCAGCCCGAAGGCGGCGCGCAGGTCCTCGAACCGGCCCGCCGCCACGGTGAGCTGGTAGAGCCAGATCGCGGTGAAGACGATCCACATGATCGGGAAGAGACCGAACACCGCTCCCTCGGTGGCCGAGAGCAGGGCCAGGTGAACGGGCATTCCGAAGGCCGCCACCGCGACCACCACCGCGACGACGAGCGCGGCCAGCCCGGCCCAGTGCGCCTTCCAGCGCAGGGCACCCAGCGTCACGAAGATCGCCACCAGCGGGAGCAGTGCGACGAGCGCGGACAGCCAGACGCTGCCGAGCGGTTCGGGATCGTGCTGGAACACAGGTCGCCCCCCGGGGTGCCGTCGCCGTTGACGGTCGCAGCCTGTCACGCTTCGCCCGGTTTCACCGGTTCGGCGGCCGTCCGGGGCGTACCGGACAGGGCACACAAAACGAGAGCGCACTGTCGTTTGAGCGGCTACCGTGGAGAGCGACGCGCCGCCCACCCACCGGAGGCCAGCACCATGACCGACACCGCCACGGACTTCTCGCTCCCGCTGCACATGCGCCGCGACCGGTTCCGACCCGACGCCGACCTGGAGCGCATCCGGGACTCCGGCGAGATCCCGCGGGTACGGACCGCGTTCGGCGCCGACGCCTACCTCGTGACCCGCTACGACGACGTGCGCCAGGTGCTCGGCGACGCCGCCACCTACTCCAACGCCGGGAGCGCCGCGCTGACCCGCCCGGACGCCCCGCCGCTCTCGGAGCGGGAGCAGGAGCAGATGCGGGCGGGCCAGCTGCTGGCGCAGGACCCGCCGGAGCACACCCGGCTGCGCCGCTTCCTCACCCGCGAGTTCACCCAGCGCCGGATGACCCGCCTGGCGCCGCGGATCACCGAGATCGTCGACGAGCACCTCGACGCGCTGGAGGCCGCCGGGCCGGGTGCCGACCTGGTCACCCTGTTCGCCCTGCCGGTACCGTCGATGGTCATCTGCGAGCTGCTCGGGGTGCCCTACACCGACCGCGACGAGTTCACCGCACGCTCGACCCGCCTGCTCGACGTGTCCCTTCCGGCGCAGGAGCGGCTCGCCGTCGGGCGGGAGAACCGGGCCTACATGAGCCGGCTCGTCGACGGGGCGCTGGCCGACCCGGGCGAGGACATCCTGGGCATGCTGATCCGCGAGCACGGCGAGGAGATCAGCCACGACGAGCTGGTCGGGATCGCGTCGCTGCTGCTGATCGCCGGGCACGAGACGACGTCGAACATGCTGTCGCTGGGCACCCTGGCACTGCTGGAGGACCCGGAGCAGGCCGCGCTGCTGCGCAGCGACCCGGAGCTCGCCCGCCCCGCCGTGGAGGAGCTGCTGCGGTGGCTGTCGATCGTGCACACCGGGGTGGTCAGGGTGACGACGACCGACACCGTGCTGCGTGACACCCCGATCCCGGCGCAGTCGCTGGTGATGTGCTCGCTCCCCGCGGCCAACCGCGACAGCGCGTCCGGGTTCGACGACCCCGCCCGGCTCGACGTCACCCGGGGTGCGGCCGGGCACGTCGCGTTCGGGCACGGCGTGCACCACTGCCTCGGCGCCCCGCTGGCCAGGATGGAGATGGCGACGGCGTTCCCCGCCCTGCTCCGCCGCTTCCCCACGCTCGCCCCGGCCGGGCCGGTCCCGCCCGAGGCCTTCCGGGCGTACCACTTCGTCTACGGCATGCACACGCTGCCGGTGACCTGGTGAGCCAGGGCGATACCGTGCTCCGATGACCGCCTCGTCGCTCGACGGCTCCCCGGCGGGCCGTCCGCTGCGCGCCGACGCCGCCCGCAACCACCGCCGGATCATCGACACGGCGGCCGCGGCGTTCGAGTCGGACGGAGCGGACGTCCCGCTGGAGGAGATCGCGCGCCGGGCCGGGGTAGGCGTCGCGACGCTGTACCGCCGGTTCCGGACCCGCGACGTGCTGGTGCGGGCGGTGCTGGACCAGGTGTTCGTCGCCGAGATCGAGCCGACCGCGGCCGCCGGGGACGGCGACCCGTGGGCCGACCTGGCCGGGTCGCTGGGCCGGGCGGTCGAGGCCATCGCCGGACGCCGGACGCTCCTGCAGCTGGCCCGGGAGACCGGTGCGTTCGATGTCGAGTCCGCCGAGCGCTACGGCCGGACGCTGACCCGGCTGCTGGAGCGGGCGCGTGAGGCGGGCGCGGTCCGCCCGGAGCTCACCCCACGGGACCTGTCGGCGGTGCTGGTCATGGCGCTCGCCGTCGCCGAGGGGTCGGACGCGGCGGCGACGGCGTCGGGCGAGGACCGCGCACGCTACCTGGCGCTGCTCCTCGACGGGCTGCGCCCGGGGAACCCGCCGCTGCCCGCGGGGTCGGAGACCTAGCAACGATCGGGGCACGGTGGCTCCCGCGGGCGGCGCGGACCGGATACGGTTCTGGCCGTCCGCTCGGCAACGGCGCCGGGCGGATCCGCACTCCTCCGCCTCGTCGCACCGGGTGCTGCAGCGGTCCGACCGCAGCCGCCGGGCCCCGCGCCGGGCCGGGACCCGGCCGTCGAAACGGACCGCGCGACGCCGCCCGGCGCCCGACCGGACCGCGCGCGACGACGCCGGGGTTCAGCCGCCGAACCGGTCCGGGTGCAGCCGGCGGGCGAGCGTCGCGACCGCGTCGGCGTTGCGGATGCCGGGGCTGACCTCGGCGAAGGTCGTGGTGAACACCTTGCCGTCGCGGACCGCGGGGACCGTGGCCAGGGCCGGGTCGTTCCGCAGACGCTCGGCCAGCGGCTCCGCGCCCTCCGGTCCGACATCGCGCCCGCAGCAGGCCGGGATCACGATCACGTCCGGGCGGGCCGCGACGATGCCCTCCAGCGACACGGTGCGCTGCCGGCCGGCGATGGTGTCGAACGCCTGCCGCCCGCCCGCGGCCTCGATGATCGTCGTCGCGACGTCGCCGATGCCGAAGACCCGCAGCTCACCGGTGCTGCCCGGGGAGTTCAGCATCGCCACCCGCGGACGGTCGGCGACCCCGGCGAGCCGGCCCGCCACGTCGCCGAGGGTGCTGCGCATGCCGGCGACGACCTCCGCGGCCCGGTCCTCGGCGCCGAGCAGCCGACCGAGGTCGGTGAGGTCGCGCTCGACGCCGGCGAAGGACACGTCGTTGGCGCCGATGCTCTGCTGACCGCCGCCGTCGGCGGTCGGGCAGTAGGCGCTGAACAGGAAGGTCTCCGTGCCGGTGGCGCCGAGCTCGGCGCGGGTGCCGAGGCCCTCCCGGGTGAACGCGCCGGTGAAGCCGGAGACGACGAGGTCCGGATCGACCCGCAGCACCTCCTCGCGCGACGGGTACTCCTCGGGCCAGTAGCTCTGCGGGCGGAAGTCACCGTCGAGCTGCGCCGGCAGCGGGTTGTCCAGGTAGGCCGCTCCGACGAGCCGGTCCCCCGCCCCGAGCGCGAGGACGGCCTCGATGCCGTTCTGGAACATCGCGACGACCCGCTCCGGGCGCTGCACCGGGACGTCGACGCCGCAGTTCACCACCGACGCCGTGGCAGGTGCGGCGCTGTGGTCGCCGAGGTCGCCGGGCGCCGGAGCCGGGTCACCCGCGCCGCACCCCGCGAGGAGCAGCAGCCCGGCGAGCAGCGGCGCCCAGCGGCGCGGGTTCCCGATCACCGCGACAGCATAGCCACGACACCTGATTAGCTCTTCAGATGTGCGGCTCTCGTCAGGGGCCGGTCCCCGCGCCGCGCGGCGTCAGAGGGTGTGCTGCAGCCGCTCCGCGAGCAGCCCCACGAACCGGGACGGGTCGGCGAGCTCGCCGCCCTCGGCCAGCAGCGCCATGCCGTGCAGCAGCTCGACGGTGCCGCTCTCGTCCTTGCCGGCCGCGCGCGCGTCCCGCAGCCCGGTGACCAGCGGGTGCGACGGGTTGAGCTCGAGGATCCGCTTCACCTTCGGCGGCTCCTGCCCCATCGCCCGGTACATCTTCTCCAGGGTCGGGGTCATGTCGAACTCGTCGCCGACGAGGACGGCCGGGGAGGTGGTGAGCCGGGTGGAGAGCCGCACCTCCTTGACGTCGGAGGTCAGGACCTCGGCCATCCAGGTGCAGAGGTCGGCGAACTCGGCCTGCTTGGCCGCCGCCTCCTCCTTCTCCTCGTCGGTCTGCAGGTCGACCTGGCCCTTGGCGATCGAGCGCAGCGGGGTGCCGTCGAAGCCGTCGACGGCGTCGACCCACACCTCGTCGACCGGGTCGGTCAGCAGCAGGACCTCGTAGCCCTTGTCCCGGAACGCCTCCATGTGCGGGGAGGCCTCGATCGCGGTCCGCGAGTCCCCGGTCATGTAGTAGATCGCTTCCTGGCCCTCGCGCATCCGCTCCTTGTAGGCCGCGAGTGAGGTCGGCTTCTCCGCGTCGTGGGTGCTCTCGAACACCGACACCCCGAGGATGGTGTCGCGGTTGTCGGCGTCGGACAGCAGGCCCTCCTTGAGCGCCCGGCCGCACTGCTCCCAGAAGGTCGCGAACTTCTCCGGCTCGTTGTCGCGCATCGACCCGAGGACCGACAGCACCTTCTTCACCAGGCGCCTGCGGATCGCCGAGATCTGGCGGTCCTGCTGCAGGATCTCCCGCGACACGTTCAGCGAGAGGTCCGCGGCGTCGATGACGCCCTTCACGAACCGCAGGTACTCGGGGACGAGCGCCTCGCAGTCGTCCATGATGAACACCCGCCGGACGTAGAGCTGCACCCCGCGGCGGGCGTCGCGCATGTAGAGGTCCATCGGTGCGACCTTCGGCAGGAACAGCAGCGCCTGGTACTCGAAGGTGCCCTCGGCGGCGAGCCGGATCGTCTCCAGCGGCTCCTGCCAGTCGTGGCTGACGTGCCGGTAGAACTCGGCGTACTCCTCCTCGGTCACGTCCTTCTGCGGGCGGGCCCACAGCGCCTTCATCGAGTTCAGCGTCTCGGGCGCGGCGTCGTCGGTGTCCCCCGCCGTGCCGGTTCCGGCAGGCATGCGGACCGGCCAGGTGATGAAGTCGGAGTAGGTCTTCACGATGCGCCGCAGGACCGAGGGGTCGGCGTAGTCGTGCAGCTGGTCCTCGGCGTCGGACGCCTTGAGGTGCAGCGTGACCGCGGTGCCCTGCGGGGCGTCGGCGACCGGCTCGATCGTGTAGGTGCCCTCGCCGTCGGAGCTCCAGCGCACGCCCTCGGACGTGCCGGCCTTGCGGGTCACGAGCTCGACCCGGTCGGCCACCATGAACGAGGAGTAGAAGCCGACGCCGAACTGGCCGATCAGCTCCTGGCGGGCGTCGTCACCCGCCTCCCGCAGCTTCGCGAGGAGCTCCGCGGTGCCCGACCGCGCGATCGTGCCGATCAGGTCGACGACCTCGTCGCGGGTCATGCCGATGCCGTTGTCGCGCACGGTGAGGGTGCGCGCCTCGGCGTCCGGCACGAGCTCGACGTGCAGGTCGTCGGTGTCGGCGCCCAGGTCCTTGTCCTGGTAGGCAGCGAGACGGAGCTTGTCCAGCGCGTCGGAGGCGTTGGAGATCAGCTCGCGCAGGAAGACGTCCTTGTTCGAGTAGATCGAGTGGATCATCAACCGCAGCAGCTGCCGGGCCTCGGCCTGGAACTCGATCGTCTCGCCGCCGGTCGTCCCGCCGCCGGTCTCCGCGGAGTCGGTGTTCTGGCTGGTCGACGGATCCGTGCTCACGTCAGTCGTCCTCTCGGGTCTTCACGGGGTGGTGCGGTCACGATTGTGCCGAACCGGGACGGTCGCGCGCCCCCCAGTCCGCCCCCTGCTCCGTCGTCGGCGGCGCGGTGACCGGTACCGTCGCGGGCGGAAACCCCCGAACCGGACGGATCACCCTCGTGCGCACGACCCGCAGCCCGGCCCGCCGCCTCGTCGCGGTGCTGCTGCTGTCGCTGGTGGCCGCGCTCGCCCCGGTCGCCGGGTCGCTGACCGCCGAGGCCGTCCCGGCCACGGCGGCGGCCTCGGTCGGGCAGGACGTCGCTCCCGCCGAGGCGCCCCGGCCCGCGCTGCTGGGGCGCTCCGCCCACGACGGTCCGGTCGCACCCGACGCGGCCGGCCACCCCGGCCCCGCCCTGGACCTGCTGGTCCTCGACGCCGCCGGGCTCCCGCACGAGGCGCCCGGCCGCGTCGACGACCACGCGCCGGCCGCCGCCCCGGCGCCCGGGACCGGCGCGGACATCGGGTCGCGGGGACCCCCGCGGGCCTGACCGGACGACCCCACCGGTCGCCACCGCCCGCGACTCCCCCGCACCCCCGCCGTGCCCCGGTCCCGACCGGGGTGCCCGCCGCCGAGGATCCCTGTGAAGCCACGCCCCGTGCTCTGGCGGGCGCTCATCGCGCTCGCCGTGCTCGCCCTGTCCTCCGTCGTCGCGCTCACCACCGCCCCCACGCTGGGCCTGGACCTGCGCGGCGGCACCCAGATCGTCCTGGAGACCCGCGACACCCCCGAGGTCGCCGCCGACGGTGAGGCCACCGACCGCGTGCTGGAGGTGCTGCGCGGGCGCATCGACGGGCTCGGTGTGGCCGAGCCGAGCCTGGCCCAGTCCGGGGAGAACCGGATCATCGTCGAGCTCCCCGGGCTGACCGACCCCGCGGAGGCCGCGGAGACGCTCGGGCGCACCGCGCAGCTGACGATGCACCCGGTGCTGGGGGTCGGTGACCCCGCCGCCGGGGGGACCGGCGTCGACGAGCAGGGCCAACCGCTGCAGCTCGGCCCGCCGGCCCTGACCGGCGACATGGTCGGCTCGGCGATGTCCTCGCCCAACCCGCAGGGTGTCGGGCACATCGTCAACATCTCCTTCGACGGTGACGGCCCCGCCCGCTGGCAGGCCCTCACCGGCCAGGCCGCCTGCGCGCCGTCCGGCGACCCGCAGCGTCGGGTCGCGATCGTGCTCGACCAGCAGGTCATCTCCTCCCCGCAGGTCGTCGAGGACATCCCGTGCAACGTCGGCATGCTCGGCGGGCAGACCCAGATCACCGGCAACTTCTCCCCCGAGCAGGCCTCCGAGCTGGCCGTGCTGATCGAGGGCGGCGCCCTCCCGCTGCCGGTGGAGATCATCGAGCAGCGGACCGTCGGCCCGACCCTGGGCGCCGACGCGATCTCCGCGAGCGCCTGGGCCGCGATCATCGGCTCCGCGCTGGCCGGGGCCTTCCTCATCGTGGTGTACCGGCTCGTCGGGTTCGTCGCCGTCGTCGCGCTCGGCGGGTACGCGCTCGTCGCCTACGCGGTGCAGACCGGGCTCGGCGCGACGCTCACGCTGCCCGGCCTGGCCGCCTTCGTCCTCGCGGTCGGCATGGCCGTCGACGCGAACGTGCTGATCGCCGAACGCTCCCGCGAGGAGTACGCGGCGAAGCCACGCCTGGAACGCGCCTCGGAGATGGGCTACGCCAACTCGCTGTCCGCGGTCGGCGACGTCGCGGTGACCTCGCTGCTCGCCGCCGTGCTGCTGTTCGGACTCGCGTCGGGGCCGGTCCGCGGGTTCGGTGTCACGCTGGTCATCGGTGTGGTCGTGTCGCTGTTCTCGGCGTTGGTGCTGTCCCGGCTGCTCACCCTCGCCGTCCTGCGGATCCCCGCGGTCAAGCGCAGGCCGAGGATCACCGGCATCACCGAGATCGGCCCGGTCCGGCGCAGGCTGGAGGCGAGCGACCCCGGGTTCCTGCGGCGCCCGGCCCGCTACCTCGCCGTCGCCGGGGTCGTCGTGGTGGTGATGGTGTCCGGGCTGTTCGTACGCGGCCTGGAGCTCGGTGTCGAGTTCACCGGCGGCCGGCTGGTCGAGTTCACGACGTCGAACCCGGTGAGCGTGGAGCAGGTCCGCGACGCCGTCGACGCCACCGGGATCGGCGGGCTCACCGTCACCGAGACCGGCGACGGCGCGGTGGCCCTGCGCTCCGGCGAGCTCACCGACGCCCAGGTCGGGCAGCTGCGCGAGGCCGTCGGCGCGGCGGGTGGCGGCGCCGAGCTGCTCCGCGACGAGCTCATCGGGCCCAGCCTCGGTGCCGAACTGGCCCGCGGCGGGATCATCGCGCTGGGTGTCGCGCTCGCCGCGCAGTTCCTGTACCTGGCGTTCCGGTTCCGCTGGACGCTCGGCGCCGGCGCGGTCGCGGCGCTGCTGACCAACGTCCTCGTGGTGGTCGGGGTGTTCGCCTGGACCGGCCGCACCGCCGACGGGGTGTTCCTCGCGGCGCTGCTCACCGTCATCGGCTACTCGGTCAACGACACCGTCGTCGTGTTCGACCGGGTCCGCGAGCACTGGGCACGCAACGCGACGCTGCCGTTCCACACCTTCGTGGGGTCGGCGGTGCTCTCGACCCTGCCGCGGACGGTGAACACCGGCATCTCGACGCTGACGATCCTGACCGTGCTGCTCTTCCTCGGCGGGGCGACCCTCGGCGACTTCGCGCTGGCGCTGATCGTGGGCATCGTGGTCGGGACGGTGTCGACGATCGTCGTCGCCGGGCCGGTGTCGATCCTGTTGCAGCGGCGCTGGCCGGGGCCCGCGCCGCGGACGTCCGGAGCGAAGCAGCCGGTCGGCAAGGCGGGACGGCGCCACCCGTCGAAGGCCGACCGGGCACGGCGCCGCGCGGGCGACGGCGCGGTCGTCTGAGTGCGCGCGGGTCACGAGCGGTCACCGAGGTCGAGGCGTTCACCACAGCGGTCGATCCCGGCGCGGATCATCGCGCCGTAGCCGTCGTCGGGCAGCGCCCCCACCCGGTCCCGGGCACGGGACAGGTGGTGGCGCGCCCGTTCGTCGTCGCCGAGGCGGCGGTGCACGTCGGCGAGGTTGAGGTGCAGCGAGGGCAGGAACCCACCGACGCTCAGCGACGCGTGGTGGCGCTGCACCCGCTCGTCGGTCAGCTCGTCGGCGGCGGCCAGGGCGCGTTCGTCCCACATCAGCTCGGTGTGCGGGTCGTCCTGCACGTCGGCGGCGTAGTGGGCCAGCGTGCACCGGTGGAACGGGTCGCCGTCGACACCCACCTGCTCCCACAGGGCGTCGAACCGGGCACGTGCGCCGGTCCGGTCCCCGGCACGACCCGCCTCGACGGCGACGACGACGGCGTCCATGACCGGGTCCATGACGGGGTCGGTGGTGGCGGGCTGGTCCACGGGTCCTCCGGCGCTCGGGGGCGGGTTCGGGACGCATGCTGCACCGGACCCCCGACAGTTCCGTTCACCCGCTGGGCAGCTCCCGCCAGCGCGCCTCGACCGCGCGCCACTCGCGGTCCACCCGTCCCGACGCCCGGGCCCGGCCCAGGACGCCGGCGGCCGTGTACAGCGCGACCAGCAGGAACCCACCGACGGCCAGCACCGTCGCCGACCGCAGGATGCCGGCCGTCCGGACCTCGGTCGGGCGGGTCGGCGCGGCCGGGGCACCGTCCGGGCCGAGCCACAACCCGACCGTCCGGCCGGGGTCGACCCGCCCGCCGACGGTCACCGTGGCGGTCCGCACCACGCCGCGGTCGTCGGTCCAGCCGACCGTGACCGGCCCGGGCCCCGCGGTCGTCCCGAGCACGGTCGCGCCCACCCGTGTGGTTCCGGTCGACTCGGCGGCGGCGGTCTCGGCGGCGTCGCCGGCCGCGATCGCCAAGAGCAGGAGCAGCCCGGCCGCGACGGGCACGACGACCCGCCGGAGTCCGGCCAGGGCCCGCTCGACACCGTCGGGCTCGTCGCAGAGGTTCATGGGTCGAGGGTCGGCCCGTCCGGTCCACCGGACAATGCGGAAGTTCCGCTCTCAGCCTTCGGCAGTGGCAGAGACAGAGCGGATGTGGTCGGCGAGCGCCTGCACCGCGGGCCACCCCGGCGAGCTCGGCTCCAGGGCCGCGCCCCAGCACAGCGACAGCCCGCGCCGGGCCCACGACTCGTCCAGCGCGACCACCTGCAGGCGGCCGGCACGGGACGGGACGGCGGCCGCGCGACGGGGCACGACGGCGAGTCCGGCCCCCGCTTCGGCCAGCGCGACCACCGTGCCCAGGTCCGCGGCACGGGTGCGGTACCGCGGCGCGAGCCCGGCCTCGGCCGCCTGCGCGTCGAGCGAGAGCTGCAGCGGCGCCGACGCGGCCAGCCCCACCATCGGGTGCTCGGCCGCCTCGGCGAACGCGATCGAGTCCCGACCGTCGAGCACACCGTGCCCGGTGCCGACGACGACCAGCGAGTCGTCGCACAGCGGCTCCGCGCGCAGTCCCTGCCCGGCGGCCACCTGGTCGAGCACGATCCCCAGGTCCGCTCCACCGTCGGCGAGTGTGCGGGCGGTCTCGACGCTGCGCCGCAGGGTGACGTCGACGTCGGAGTGCGGCCGGGCCAGCAGGAACGCCGTCACCGCCCGCGGCACGAGGTCGTGCATCGCGGAGCTCCCGGCGAGCAGCGAGAGGGGCGCGCTCGCCGGCCGGGAGTAGGAGGCGATCGCGCCGTCGAGGCGCGCCGCCCGGTCGAGGACGTCGCGGGCGTGCCGGGCCAGTGCCCGCCCGGCCGGGGTGGTGCGCACACCGCGCCGCTCCCGGACCAGCAGCTCGACCCCGGCGTGCCGCTCCAGGGCCCGGACCCGCGCGCTCGCCGACGGCAGGCTCAGGTTGGCCCGCGCGGCGCCACCGGTGATGGAGCCCTCGGCGACGACGTGCAGGAACAGTCGCAGGTCGGTGAAGTCGTACAGCACCCGGCGAGCCTATGGCAGTGCCGAACCCAGTGGGTCTCCTCAGGCGGACAGGGGCTGTCCTCGTCATGGGCCAGGATCGTCGCCATGAGCCCGACCCTGCAGATCGCGTTCGACGCCGCGGACCCGCACGCCCTCGTGCGATTCTGGGCGGCTGCCCTCGGTTACGAGGTGGAGGACCACACGACGGTCGTCGACGGCCTGCTGGCCGCCGGCCACCTCGGCGAGGCCGACGTGCTGGCCGACGGCGACCGCCGCGGGTTCCGGGACGTCGCCACCGCCCGCGGGCCGGGGCCGCGGCTGTTCGTGCAGCATGTCCCCGAGTCGAAGTCGGCCAAGAACCGGGTGCACCTGGACCTGCAGGTCGGGCCGACCGAGGCGCCCGCGGAGGTGGAGCGCCTGGTCGCGCTCGGGGCGCGGGTGCTGTGGACGACGAGCGACCGGGGCCCGGTGACCACCACGCTCTGCGACCCCGAGGGCAACGAGTTCTGTGTGAGCTGAGACCCGCCCGGCTCAGGCGGGTTCGAAGTCGTAGACCCGGCCGCCGACCTGCATCAGGTCGACCGCGCCGACCAGGCCGCCGTCGCCCCCGCCCTGGTTGAACCCGGCGGCGTAGGCGGTCATCTGCGGGTACTCGGCCATGATCTGTTCCAGGGTGCGCTGCTCGCCGCCGTCGCGGCACTGCCGGTAGGCGTCCACCCGGCCGATCTGGTGGGTCAGGCAGAAGGTGCCGGCGCCGACGTCGTAGCGGGTCCAGGTGCCGGCGGGCGCCCGGTCGGGCAGGTAGGTGAGGACGTACAGGTCACGGGCTTCCAGGGTGCTCCCGTTGACGTCGACGGCGATCGCGAACGACGGCATCTGCCCGCTCGAGGACGCCGGGTCGCGGTACGCCCAGTAGCTGGCGTCGGTGAACCGGGACAACGGCCCGGCGACCTCGTCGGTGGCGTACTGACGCTTGTCGCCGTCGCCCGGGGTGCGCAGCTCGAGCGCGCCGGTGCCGCCGTCGGGCGGGGCACCGTGGCGGGCGGTGTACTCGCGGCTGCCGGAGCCCTCGTCGAGGGTCCCGGCGAACTGGTTGGAGGCCGTCGGGGTGACGGTCACCCGCCCCGAGGGGCCGAACGGGCCGATCGCCAGTGCGGGCTGCAGCGAGGCGAGCCCGACCAGGGCCGCCACCGCGAGGGCGACCGCGACCGCTCCGTTCCGTCGTCGTCGACGCATCCGTCCTCCTCGAGCGGGTCCGTGCTGGTCAACGACCGGACCGGCGCGGGGATACCGTCACCGACGGGTACGGATCTCCAGCTCGACCTGCACGACGTCGCCGACCTCGACCTCCTCGGCCCGGCGTACGGCGTCCTTCACGGGTAGGAGGAACCCGCCGTCGCGCGGGAAGAGCGAGGTGCTGAACCGGGTCGCGCCCAGCACGGCGTCGACG
Organism: Pseudonocardia sp. Ae717_Ps2; assembly: GCF_001932475.1. Lineage (NCBI taxonomy): Bacteria > Bacillati > Actinomycetota > Actinomycetes > Pseudonocardiales > Pseudonocardiaceae > Pseudonocardia > Pseudonocardia sp. Ae717_Ps2. The sequence goes on along the minus strand of NZ_MCIS01000001.1, from coordinate 1,921,282 downwards.
GGGACCATGCCCCAGCCGTAGGTGACGTCCCGCGCGACGTCGGCGACGACCGCCGCGGCATCGTCCGGCAGCCGGACGAAGTGGTACGGCGCCGGACCCCGCCAGTGCACGATCTCCCCCGCGATCCGCATGGCGACGATCCTGGCACCGCTCAGGCCAGCACGGTGCCCGGCGCGGCCTCGTACGGGGTGAAGAAGTCGTTCGCGGGGGCCCCGGCGAGGGTGAGCTCCAGCGCCGGGACGGTGGCACCGTCGATCTGCTCGCGGATGATGTCGGCGTGGCCCGCGTGCCGGGCGAACTCCTCGACCAGGTGGACGAGGTAGTAGCGGGTGTGGATCGGGCGCGCGTCGTGGATCCCGTTCCACGGGGTGGGCGGCGCCGTGGACTCCGCCGCCGGGTCGGTCCGCGAGACGACGGCGAGCAGCTCGGTCCGTGCGTCGTCGAACTGGGCCAGGGTGCCGGCGACCGTCTCGTCGTCGCCGATCGCGAAGCCGGCGGTGAACTCGGCGACCGCGGCCGCGTCGAGGGGCTGGGTGGTGACCTCGGTCGTCAGCCGCTGCACCGCGCCGCGCATGCAGTAGGCGGCGTGCTTGACCAGGCCGCCGATCGACAGCGCGCTGCGGCACGGGGTCGCACGGGCCTGCTCCTCGGTGAGGCCGTACAGGGCCGAACGGATCGCCGTGAGCTGCTGGTCGATGTAGTGGAGGAGTCCGGTGGTCTCGTCGTGGCGGGCGGGTGCGTACATGGCGTCCTCCGGGGTGTTCGGGAGCGGTCGAGGACGACCCTGCCGCCCGATGCGGTCAGGTCCGGTCCTCGGTGGCGGAGGAGGCCGGGAAACCGGTGGGCGGCCGGCCACTGCGCCCCGGCCCGGCGACGAGCTGACCCGCCCCGACCGCGGGAGTCAGTCCATTCCGGTCCTCCCCGGCGCCCAGAACGGCTTGGTCACGACGTTGCGCCGGTGCCAGCCCCGGTCGCGGACCAGGTGCTCGCGCACCATCTGAATGGTCCCGGCCTCGCCCGCCAGGTACGCCGTCCCCGGTGTCTCCGGCAAGTCCAGCTTCGCCACGGCCGCGACGAGATCGGCGGACTTGACGGCCGATCGGCCGTTGCGGTGGATCCAGGTGACCTCGCCGGGTATCGGCAGCCGCTCCTGCTCGGTGTCGACCTCGATCGCCGCGTGCACCGGGGCGCCGTCGTCCAGACCGCGGATCATCGCGCCGAACGCGACCGCGGCGGTCTCGTCCCCGGCGAAGAGGTGGTAGGCGCTGGGCCGGGTGACGAACGAGCCCTCCGGTCCGAACACGCTGACCTCCTCGCCCGGACGGACCCGCCGTGCCCACTGCGCGCCCGGGCCCTCGCCGTGATCGAAGATCCGCAGTTCCATGCGGGTTCGGTCGTACTCCCAGATCGAGTAGGTCCGCAGCGCGCCGACGAGCAGGTCGACGACCGGGTTGGCCGCCCCGGCCTGCACACGGATCTGCTGGCCGGGCTTCACCTCGAGGTCGCGGATCCCGGCGCCGGTGAGGGTGATCGCCCGGAAGCGGCCCGCGAGGGGCTCGACGTGCTCGACGGTCGCCGTCCGGAGCAGGGTGTCGATGAGTCGTTTCACGCGGGCACCGCCTCGGTCAGCACGGAGAACTCGGTGCCGCCGTGGAACGGGATGCGGACCGAGACGAACCCGTGCGCCGGGTCGCGGATCCAGGCGAGGTAGTCGGCGTAGAGGTCCGGCATCAGCCCGACGTTGTCGGTGATGACCAGGGCGCCCGGCCTCAGTGCCGGGGTCACCAGGCGGTGGACCTCGAGTGCGACGTCCGGGAAGCCGTCGTTGAGAAACATGTCGACCGGGCCGTCGAGGGCGCGCAGGGTCTCGCGGGCGTCGCCGACCCGGATCTCGACGTACTGCTCCAGACCCGCCTCGGCGATGTGGGCGCGGGCCCGCTCCGCCTTGCGCGGCACCCGCTCGGCGCTGATCACCGTTCCGCCGCCGTTGTCCCGGACCGCGGCGGCCAGCCAGATCGTCGAGATCCCGAACGACGTCCCGAACTCGACGATCGTGCGCGCGCCCGTGGCGCGGGCCTGGGTGTAGCAGTACGCCGCCTGCTCCTTCTCCAGGGTCAGGAACTCGTCGTCGAACGCGCGGACCTGCTCCTCGGTGAGCTCGACGGGACGCGGGTACTCCGCGAGGTCCTTCGGCGGGACAGGCTCGGGCCGGCTGTCGGACTCGACGTAGAGCCGTTCGAGGACGGCGGCGGTTCGCGGGTCGAGCGTGCTGAGCACCTGGAGCATGGTGAGCCTTCCCTTGGTTGTATCGTCGCAGGTAGAAGCCATATTCTAAGTAGGAGCTCACTTTCTGGGCTACTCGCTTTCGGCCCGCGCACCCGGGAGGGACATGACCCCGCAACAGCGCCGGATCGCCGCACGTCGGCGGCCGCGTCAGGTCCGGGCAGAACTCACCCGCGAGCGGATCCTCACCGCGGCTGCTCACGTTTTCACCACGTACGGCTACGCCGCAGGCACCACGAACCGGATCGCCGAGGAGGCCCGGTGCTCGATCGGCTCGCTGTACCAGTACTTCCCGAACAAGGACGCGATCCTGGCCGAGCTCCTGACCCGGCACCTGGACCAGGGCGCCGCGCCGCTGACGACCGGTGAGGACGCAGGCGATCAGCCGTTGGAGGAGCTCGTGCGGGCGATGGTGCGCACGGCGATCGCGAACCACCGCGACGACCCACGACTGCTGCGGCTGTTCATGGAGGAAGCGCCCCGCGCCGGCGCCGTCATGACGAAGATCGAGGCGTACCAGCGCGGCCGGATGCGCAGGTTCCGGGACCTCCTGGTCCGTCATCCCGAGGCGGGCGTCGAGGACACGGAGGCCGCCGCGCAGATCGTCACGACCACCCTGGAGCTCATGGTCCACGCGCTGTCGGCGGCACCGGACCGGATCCCCGCGCGACGGCTGGAGAACGAGCTGACCGCGATGATCACTGCGTATCTCCGGGGGCGGTAGTCGGCTCGTCGACGGGGATCTGTGCGCTTCCCCGACCCCGCCGTCCGCGCCTCGCAGTCCGTCCGAGGGTTCGTGGAACCGGAGCCACCACCCGCATCATCGCCGGGCTAGCGCGCGCGAATGCCTCCGACCGGTCGCACTCCGGCGCGGGCCAACCGATCTGCCGCCTGCTCGATCAGAGCCGTGGTCGACGGTGACTCCGGTTCCCCGTGCAGAGCGTCCCAGCGGGCGTTGTGAGCAGCCGGCCACAGACTTGCTGCCCACGCGAGTTCCAGCTCGTCGGGCGTGAAGGGTCGACCGCGCACGTTCTGATAAGCGTTCAGGAACGCCTCGGAGCTGGTGAGGCTCGCCAGCGTCGGTGGTTCACCGGGCGAGCGGGGGAACGCCCCGCTCGCAGCACCGACGAGCGCAGCTTCCGGCTGCCAGGCAAGACTGTCCCAGTCGTGTAGCGCCCACAGCGTCGGTCCGTGCCAGCGCAGGTTCTGCGCCTCGAAGTCGGAATGCCCCAGGACGCAGGGCGCGTCCGCCCCGCGCAGCCTGGCCCGCACTCGCTGCGCGATGTCCTCGACGAACTGCGGCACCACACTCTGGTCCCGCTGGTCCAGGAACCCGATGCTCGGCCAGACACCGCGGCCGGCGTGGTCCCAGCAGACCCAGCGCGGATTCGGCAACGGCGGCGCCACCCGCACGTTCTGCAACTCGGCGAGCAGCCAGCCGAAGACTCCCCCATAGCGCGACGCGACCTCGGGAGTGTCACCACCCGAGACCTCCCCACCGGGCCTGAACTCCTCGGCATGGAGGACCATCCCGCCGGAACTGATCGCCGCGGTCAACGGCCTCGGGCACGGGAACCCGCGCTCGGCGAGCTGCGCCTGTGCCAGCACACATGCCTTCGCACGGCTGTCGTCCTCCCTGGCCTTCAGGACCACCTCAGCCCCGTCATCGAGGCACAGCCCCAGAACCACGGACATCTGCGCAACAGCGAACAGCACCTCGACCGGCTCGCTGCCCAGGTTCTCCCGGCACCACGGCCCGACCCAGGCGGGTACCTCGTCCACGAGCATCTCTGCACTGTCTCGCCGAGCCACCGAACCAGCAAGCAGGCCTTGTGCCCCCTGTGTGCCCCCGGCCCGGGGCCGGCCAGGCCGACCCGCGTCACCGACGACGGGAGGCCTCATGTCTCAAGCGCGGCAGTACCAATCGTCGTGTCCGGAGATCGAGTCGGCCTCGGTGCCGGGGATCGGGAACTGGATCCGGAACGTGAACGCCCGAGGCGTCGGTCCGTGAGCCCGGAGATGGGCGAGCCGCTCCTCTGCCTCGTCCACCGAAGGCCGATGCCCGGCCGGGACCCACCACAGCGCCTGATGCATCTCGCCGAGGCGCACGAAACTCTCCCGCTTGCGGCGGAGCACCGCGACATGGGCCGGGTCGCGGTACACGAAGTCGGCCAACGCCTCGACCGAGGCCCACACGGACATGTTGACGATGAGCCGGTCGTCTCCGAACGCCCGGACCGCGGTGGCGTCGCCGTCCTCGGTCTGCATGCGCCACCGGAATCCGGGCGCGTTGTCGACCACAGCGTTCACGGGGGCGAGGGCCTCGACGAACCACCCGAGTTCGGGCTCGGACAGCGGAACCACCGGTAGCGCGATGTTGACCTGTGCAATCTCCCAGTCGCTCACGGAGCCGGACGCTAGCGAGCAGACGGCCCACGGCGCCACCCCCGAGGAAGCGCACACATCAGGCTCCGCCCGGACCCGGCACCGCTCGGAGATCAGGGAGGTGCGGCAGGGCCGGTGACCTGCGCACGGCGCGCCGCGCATGATCATGTCCCGGGCCCATCGCCGGGCTGTGGCACGTCGCGGAGAGACGACGAGAGGTCGCGAGAGCATCTCCGCTGCTCAGCGCACGAACCCCGCTCCCCCGGCGCATGTCGGGGAGAACGGGGCGGACGAGTCGGTCTGTAAGCCGGATCCTGTTCCCGGACACCTCACGGTGCTCCGTTCGGCGACCATCCATCTCGGCCTGCCGTCGCCGGCAGGCTCCAGCGGTCCACCCGCAGGCTCGGGCGGGCAGCCCTCGAACGCCTGCGCAGCCGTACATGTACGGCCTCTCGACCTTGCTCCGGGTGGGGTTTACCGAGCCACCCCGGTCACCCGGGGTGCTGGTGGTCTCTTACACCACCGTTTCACCCTTACCCCCGGCCCTGAGGCCGGTGGCGGTCTGTTCTCTGTGGCACTGTCCCGCGGGTTGCCCCGGGTTGCCGTTGACAACCACCCTGCCCTGTGGAGTCCGGACTTTCCTCGGCAGGACCCGGAGGTCCCGCCGCGGCCGCCCGACCGACTCGTCCGCAACGACGAGGATACTCATGTCGCCACGGCGGCCCGCACGGCCTCCGCCGGTTCGGCGCGGCCCGAGTCCTCGGACAGCGGCGCGCCGACTGGTCGCACTGCGCGGCTGGCCGGTCGCGCGCTACCGGGACTGGCTGGTCTCGGTCGCCCGATGCTCGCTGCTCACGTCCCGCAGAACGTCCTGAACGGCGGCGCGTCCGGCCCGGCCGGCAGGGCGTAACGCTCGTAGCCCTCGCGCTCGGTGAACGGGTCCGCGAGGACCTGCAGCAGCCACTGCACCGGTTCCAGGTCCCCCTCGACGGCGGCGCCCAGCGCCTCCTCGACCAGGTGGTTGCGCGGCACGTAGACCGGGTTGACCCGGTCCATCGCGTCGGCGTCCGGGCCGGCGGCCCGCCAGGACTCCAGCCACGGGTCCAGCGCGCCCGGGTCGGACAGCAGGTCGCGGACCGGCCCCGCGTCGCCGCGGGCGGCCTCGGACAGCCGTCGGAAGAACAGGGTGTGGTCGGGCTTCTGGTCCTCGATCACCGCGAACAGGTCGGCGAGCAGCTCCGGGGTCCCGACGCCGATCTTGGCCAGGTAGCCGCGGTCGTGGGCGGCGCGGTAGGCGCCTGCGAAGCCCGCCAGCTCCTCGGTCGCGAGGCGGACCGCCTCCTCCTGGGAGTCGGCGAACAGGCCCAGCAGCGACTCCCCGAAGCGGGCGAGGTTCCACTGCGCGATGCCGGGCTGGTTGCCGTAGGCGTAGCGGCCGCCGGAGTCGATCGAGGAGTACCAGGTCGACGGGTCGTGGGCGTCGAGGAACGCGCACGGGCCGTAGTCGATGGTCTCCCCGGAGATCGTCATGTTGTCGGTGTTCATGACGCCGTGCACGAACCCGATCTGCATCCAGCGCGCGATCAGCTCGGCCTGGGCGGCGATCACCGCGCGGTAGAACTCCAGCGGCGTGGACGCCTGCGGGTGGTGCCGGGCGATGGCGTACTCGGTGAGCCGGCGCAGCAGGTCCACCTCACCGGTCGCGGTGTCGCTGCGCGATCCGCCTGCGCTGCTCGCTGCCGCGAACTGGAACGTCCCCACCCGCAGGTGGCTGGCCGCGGTGCGGGCGAGCACCGCACCCGGCTCCGGGCCGCGGTCGCGCAGCACGGGCTCACCGGTCGCGACGACGGCGAGCGAGCGCGTCGACGGAACCCCGAGCGCGTGCATCGCCTCGGAGATCACGTACTCGCGAAGCATCGGCCCGAGCGGGGCCTTCCCGTCGCCGCCGCGGGCGAACGGGGTCCGCCCCGATCCCTTCAGGTGCAGGTCGCGGCGGGTGCCGCCCGGGGTGACGAGCTCCCCGACGAGCAGTGCCCTGCCGTCGCCGAGCCGGGGCGAGTAGTTGCCGAACTGGTGGCCGGCATAGGCCTGCGCGACGGTTGTCGCCGAGTCGGGCACGGTCGTGCCGGTGAGCAGCGCGACCCCCTCGGGGGTGCGCAGCTGCGCCGGGTCCAGGCCCAGCTCACGGGCCAGGGACTCGTTGAGCAGCACCAGCCGCGCGTCCGGCGTCGGGGCGGCCTGCCAGGGGACGAAGAGCCCCTCCAGGTCGCGGACGAAGGTGTTCTCGAACGCGATCTCGGTGGCTGCGGTCATGGGTTCCAGGCTACGGACCCGAACGGTCGGCCGCCGGGGAGCACCGCGACGTCGCAGCGGGATACCGTCCGGTGGTGATCGACCTCCTGCTGGCGGTCGCCCTGCTGGCCGCGGTCCTGGCCGCCGCGACGCTGCGCCCGTTCGGGCTCCCCGAGGCCGTGGTGGCGGTCCCGGCGGCGCTGGTCGCCGTCGTCGCCGGGCTGGTGACCCCGGCCGGGGCGTGGACCGAGATCGGCGAGCTCGCCCCGACCGTCGGGTTCCTCGCCGCGATCCTGCTGCTCGGGCACCTCGCCGACGCCGAGGGCGTGTTCCGCTGGCTGGGCGCGCGGCTGGCGACGGCGTCGGCCGGGTCCCCGCGACGGCTGCTGGCCGCGGTGTTCGTCGCGGCGGCCGGGACGACGGCGGTGCTGAGCCTGGACGCGACGGTCGTGCTGCTGACCCCGGTGGTGCTCGCGACGGCGGCCCGGCTGGGGGTGGCGTCGCGGCCGCACTCGTTCGCCTGCGCACACCTGTCGAACTCGGCGTCGGGGCTGCTGCCGGTGTCGAACCTGACGAACCTGCTCGCGTTCTCGGCGTCGGGGGTGGGGTTCCTGACCTTCGCCGGTCTGATGGCCGGGCCGTGGGTGGCGGTGATCGCCGTCGAGTACCTGGTGCTGCGGTGGGTGTTCCGGCGGGACCTGGCCGCATCGCCGGTGCCGGTCCCCGCCGACCCCGCGGTGCCCGTGCCGGCGGCGCCGGTCGTCGCGCTGGTGGTGCTCGGGCTGACCCTGGCCGGGTTTGCGGTGGCCTCGCCGCTGGGCGTCGCGCCGGGCTGGGTCGCCGCGGCCGGTGCCGCGGTGCTGGCGGTGCGGGCGCTGGTGCGGCGCGAGACCGGGCCGCTGCGCCTGGTCGCGGCCGCCTCCCCCGGGTTCTGCCTGTTCGTGCTGGCCCTGGGGGTGGTCGTCGCCGGGCTCGGCGCGCAGGGGCTGTCCGGCTGGATCGGTTCACTGCTGCCCGCCACCCCGGACCTGACCGGGCTGCTGGTCACCGCGGCCGTCGCGGCGGTACTGGCGAACCTGGTGAACAACCTGCCCGCGACGCTGGTGCTGCTCTCCGCGCTCGGTCCGGCCGCGCACCCCGGGCTGGTGCTCGCGATGCTGCTGGGCGTCAACATCGGGCCGAACCTGACCTACGCCGGGTCGCTCGCGACGCTGCTGTGGCGGCGCATCGCCACCGGCTACGGCGACCCGCCGCAGCTCGGGACGTTCCTGCGGCTGGGGGCGCTCACCGTCCCGTTGGGCCTGCTCGCCGCGACGACCGCGCTGTGGGCCGCGCTCGCGGTCCTGCCGCAGTAGCCCCGAGCGCACGACGGCCCCGCCCGGAGAGGGCGGGGCCGTCGCGGACGGTGGACAGGGATCAGAACTCGTGGGCCATGTCGTGGCCGAGGTCGGTGTCCGGGTCCATCTCGCGGGCCGGGACGCCCATCGGGCGCGAGCTGCCGCGCCGCTGCTGGGGCAGCCGGGCGATCACCTTCATCTCGTGTGCCAGGTCGTAGCCGTAGTCGTGCTCGTGGATCTGCGACATCGCTGTCCTCACCGTCTCTCTGTTCCCCGCCGCCACCGAGACCGTCGTTCACGCTCCGTAGGTTGACCGCCCCGTACGGTGCACGCGAAGCATCGCTCAGGCGAGGAAAGGGGACAACTGTCCGGAGTCGACACCGCCCGAACGGGTCAGGACGGTATCGATCCAGCAGGTGGTGGCGGGCCCCTGACGGGCCGCTGGCTACCGGAGGCCGTCCAGGTAGGACGTCTCGTTGACCAGACGCACCGAGGCGCCCCCGTCGGGGTAGAAGTCGGCGATGTTGAGACACGCCAGGTCGAGGTGCATGCGGTACAGCACCTCGTCGCCGGCGCCGAGCGCGGTGCGCAGCAGCATCTTGATCGGCGTGACGTGGCTGACCAGGATCACCGTCCGCCCGGCGAACTCCTCCACGATCCGGGCCCGCTCGGCCTCGACCCGCTCCCCCACCGCGCGGAAGCTCTCCCCGCCCGGCGGTTCGACGTCGGCGGAGCCCAGCCAGCGGCCGTGCAGCTCGGGGTCGCGCTCGCGGGCCTCGGTGAAGGTGAGGCCCTCCCAGCCGCCGAAGTCGGTTTCGATCAGCCCCTCGCGGACCTCCAGCTCGGTCCCGGTCGACTCGGCGACGGCCGCGGCGGTCTGGCGGGCCCGGCGCAGCGGCGAGGACAGCACCGCCGCCGGCTCGACGCCCTGGCGCGAGAGCCGCTTCGCGATCGCGAGGGCGGCGGCGGCGGCCTGCTGCTGCCCCAGCTCGGTCAGCTCGGGATCCCCGTGGCCGGAGTAGCGGCGCTCGATCGACAGCTCGGTCTGGCCGTGACGCAGCAGGATCAGCCGCACCGGGGACCCGGTCTGCCCGGTCCAGGCCGCCGCTGCCGCCGAGTCCGTCGACGCGGTCGCCCCGGCGGGTGGCTTCGGCGCGGGCCCTGCCGCGGCGGACGGGTCCAGAGTCGGGCTGGACTCGCCGTCCATCGCGCGGTTGGCGAGCGCGTCGGCGCGGGCGTTGTCCTTGCGCGGGATCCACACGAAGGTCACCGCGTCGAAGCCCGCGGCCAGTTCGCGCGCGGCGTCGGCGAGCTCCTGCAGCGGCGGGTGCTTGATCTTCCAGCGCCCGCTCATCTGCTCGACGACGAGCTTGGAGTCCATCCGGGCCTCGACCTCGGTGGCCCCCAGGTCACGGGCAGCGGTCAGCCCGGCGATCAGGCCGCGGTACTCGGCGACGTTGTTGGTGGTGATCCCGAGGCCGTCGTAGACCTCACCGAGCACCTGGCGCGCTCCGGCGTCGAGCACGACCGCGCCGTAGCCGGCGGGCCCGGGGTTGCCGCGGGAGCCGCCGTCCGCCTCGACGACCAGCTTCACCGGCCACGCACCAGGATCGCTCCGCACTCCTCGCAGTGGACGACCTCGTCGGCGGGCGCCGTGCGGACCTGGCTGAGGAAGGTCCGGTCGAGCTCGAGCCGGCAGGCGCCGCAGCGGGACTCGCGCAGCTGCCCGGCAGCGACCCGGCCGCCGGCGCGGATGCGCTCGTAGTCGGCGAGCAGGTCCGCGGGCAGCGCGGCGACGAGCTCGGTGCGGGCACGGTCGCGCCCGGCGCGGGTGGCGTCGATGTCGCCCTCGGCGGACTCGCGCTTCGCGGTCACCTCGCCGACAGCGGTCTCGGCCTCGGCCAGCTCGCCACGGGCGTGGTCGAGCTCGATGCCGACCGCCTCGCGCTCCTCCATGATCCCGAGCTGCTCGTCCTCCAGGATGCCCTGGCGGCGGGCGAGGGTGTCGAGCTCGTGCTGCAGCTCGGTGGCCTGCTTGGCGGAGATGCCCGAGCCGGCGAGCAGGGTGTGGTCGCGCTCGGTGCGGGCCCGCACGCCGTCGATGTCGCGTTCGAGCCGGGCGATGTCGCGGTCGAGGTCACCGGCACGGGTCTCGGCGCGGACCACGGCGTCGCGTGCCGCCCGGACGCGCTGCTCGGCCTCGTCCAGCTGCGCGAGCTCGGGCAGCGTCGAGCGCCGGTGGGTGAGCCGGCCGATCTCGGCGTCCACCTCGGCCAGCGTCACCAGCTTCGCCTGCGCGGTGGGATCGGCCTTCATGCACTCGCCTCCGGTTGTCCTGCTGTCGTGTCGGATCCGCTGCTCGGGGCGGCGGTGGTCCAGGGGTCGGTACGGGCCTGCGAGACCGCGACCGAGACGCTACCTGCGAGGGCCTCGGCCACGACCCCGGCCGCCTGCCCGCACCACGGCCACTCCGAGGCCCAGTGCGCGACGTCGACCAGCGCGGGTGTCGGGCCGCCGGGGCCGGTCCCGGCGAGCGCGTGCTCGGAGGCGGGGTGGTGGCGCAGGTCGGCGGTGACGAACGCGTCGACGCCGGCCCGGGCCGCGGAGTCCAGGGCCGAGTCCCCGGCGCCACCGCAGACGGCGACCCGGCGGATCGGACGGTCCGGGTCCCCGGCACCGCGCACCCCCCAGGCGGTGGCGGGCAGCGCCGCGGCGACCCGGCGGGTGAACGCGGCGAACGGCTCGGCGTCGTCGAGCTCGCCGATCCGGCCCAGCCCCAGCGACGACGGCAGCGGCGCCATCTCCAGCAGGTCGAAGGCCGGTTCCTCGTAGGGGTGCGCGGCCCGCAGCGCGGCGACGACGTCGCGGCGGCGCGACCGGGGCAGCACCATCTCCAGCCGGGTCTCCGCGACGCGCTCCAGGCGGCCGACCGACCCGATGACCGGGGCGGCGCCGTCGAGGGGCAGGAACTGGCCGGTCCCGGCGGTGGCGAACGAGCAGTGGGAGTAGTTGCCGATCGCGCCGGCCCCGGCGTCGGACAGCGCGGCGTGCACGGCGGCGATCGCCGGGCCGACCGGCACGAAGGTGACGATCTTGTCCAGGGCCGGGCCGGGGACCGGTTCCAGCGGGCCGGACACGGTCAGGCCGAGGGCCGCGGCGAGCGCGTCGGAGACACCGGGGTCGGCGACGTCGGCGTTGGTGTGCGCGGTGAACAGCGCGACCCCGGCCCGGATGAGCCGGTGCAGCATCGCGCCCTTCGGGGTGTCGGCGCCGACACCGTGCACCCCGCGCAGCAGCAGCGGATGGTGGGTGACCAGCAGCTGGGCGCCGGAGGAGATCGCCTCGTCGACGGTCTCCGGGGTGGGGTCGACGGCGACCAGCACCCGGGAGACGGTGTCGTCGGGGTCGCCGCAGACCAGGCCGACCGCGTCCCAGTCCATGGCGAGCCGGGGCGGGTAGACCGCGTCGAGGGCGGCGATCACGTCGCGCAGGGTGCTCATGCCGACACCGCCAGCCGGCGCAGTGCCTCGTCGAGGGAGTCGACGAGGCGGCGGGCCGTCTCCGGCGGGCGGACCGCGACGCGCAGGTGGTCGGGCCCGAGACCGGGGAAGGTGTCGCCGCGGCGCACCGCGATCCCGGCCTCGCGCAGCATCCGCCGTACCTCCTCGCCAGTGCCGTCGGGCAGGTGGAGCAGCAGGTACGGGGCGGGTCCCGCCGACACGGCGACGCCGTCGACGCCCGACAGCGCCGTGGCCATCGAGACGCGGTGCGCGGCCAGCTCGCGGGCCTTCCGGTCCGCCGCGGAGACCGCGTCGGGCTCGCAGCAGGCGATGACCGCCTCCAGGGCGGGTGTGGAGACCGGCCACGGTGGGCGGGGTGCGGCGAGCCGGGCCAGCAGGTCGGGGGCGCCGAGCGCGTAGCCGGCGCGCAGCCCGGCCAGTGCCCAGGTCTTGGTCAGCGAGCGGAACACCAGCAGGCCGGGCACGCCCGCGTCGCCGGCGAGGGTCTCCGGCTCGCCGGGGACGGCGTCGGCGAACGCCTCGTCGACGAGCAGGATCCGTCCCGGGCGGGCGAGCGCGCGCAGCGAGTCGGCCGGGTGCAGCACCCCGGTGGGGTTCGTCGGGTTCCCGACGACGACGAGGTCGGCCTCCGCCGGCACCGCGGCCGGGTCGAGCGCGTGTCCGGTCGCGGCGTCGGTCAGCACCCGCACCACCTCCACCCCGCCGCTGCGCAGCGCGGCCTCCGGCTCGGTGAACCCCGGGTGCACGACGGCGGCGAGCCGGGGGCGCAGCATCGGGAGCAGCGCGAAGCCCTCCGCGCTGCCCGCGAGCACCAGCACCTCGCTCGCGTCGCGGCCGTGGCGCGCCGCGACGGCGGCGCGGGCGCGGGCGTCGTGGTCGGCGCGCGGGTAGCGGCCGAGCCCGTCCAGGGTCGCGGCGAGCCGGTCCCGCAGCCAGCGCGGGGGGCCGTCGCCGATCACGTTGACGGCGAAGTCGACGAGCCCGTCGGCGGCCTCGGCGTCGCCGTGGTGCCGCAGGTCGTGGCCGCCCGCGTGATCCGTCCCGGCCGCATGGTGATCGAACGGCATCGGGCCACCCTACGGCGCGCACCGATGCCCTGTGGACAATGGTCCACGCCACCCCGCCCGAGGCGTCAGGGTCGACGTCGGCACCCCCGCTCCCCGGAGGAACGTCGCAGTGAACGTCGTCTTCGTCTGTACCGGCAACATCTGTCGGTCCCCGATCGCCGAGAAGATCCTCGCCGCCGAGGTCGAGGCCGCCGGGCTGGCCGACCGGGTGCGGGTGACCAGCGCCGGGACCGGTCACTGGCACATCGGGCAGCCGATGGACGACCGCGCCGCCGAGGTGCTCGCCGAGCACGGCTACGACACCACCCACAGCGCCCGCCAGGTCGACTCGGAGATCCTGTCCGCGGACCTGCTGGTGGCGCTGGACATGGGGCACCTGCGGACCCTCGAGCAGTCGGTGCCCGATCCCAAGCGGGTCCGCCTGCTGCGCTCGTTCGACCCGGCGGCGCCCGCGGGCGCCGAGGTGCCCGACCCCTACTACGGCGGCCCGGACGGGTTCGCCGAGGTCCACGCCATGATCGAGGCGGCGATGCCCGGCCTGGTCGAGTACGTCACCCGGAACGCATGACCGACCGCGTCGCCCGGCTGACCGGCCGGTCGGTGCGCGAGGGCCCGGCCGGCCACCCGCCGCGCGCGACCCTGGACGACGGCACCGTCGTCGTGGTGAAGGACTCCTCGGCCGACCCGGGTGCGGCCAGGGCCGAGGCCGCGGGGCTGCGCTGGATCGCGGTGCCGGGCGGGCCACCGGTCCCGCACGTGTTCGGCGCCGACGACGCGCTCCTGGTCACCGGGCTCATCACCCCGGGCCGGGCGACGCCGGCCGCCGCCGAGCGGTTCGGCCGGGAGCTGGCGACGCTGCACGACGCCGGGGCCGACGCGTTCGGTGTCCCGCCGCCGGGCGGACCGGAGCTGGCGTGGATCGGTCGCACGCGGATGACGAACCGTCCCCACGACGGCCCCTGGGGCGACTGGTTCGCCGCCGACCGGGTGCTGCCCTACCTGCGGGCCGCCCGGGACCGCGGCTCCCTCGACCCGGCCGGGGCCGCCGTCGTCGAGGCGGTGTGCGGACGGATCGGCGCCCTGGCCGGTCCGGCGGAGCCGCCGGCCCGGCTGCACGGCGACCTGTGGTCGGGCAACGTGCTCTGGGGTCCCCGCGACGACGGGGACGGGGAAGGCGCCGCGTGGCTGATCGACCCGGCCGCGCACGGCGGGCACCGGGAGTCCGATCTCGCGATGCTGGACCTGTTCGGGCTGCCGCACCTCGACGTCGTCCTCGCCGCCTACGACGAGGCCGCCCCGCTCGCCGACGGGTGGCGCGAGCGGGTCGACCTGCACCAGCTGTTCCCGCTGCTGGTGCACGCGGTGCTGTTCGGGGGCGGATACGGCGCGCAGGCCGTCGCGGCCGCGCGCCGTCTCCGCTGATCCCCGGTCTCAGTACGCCCCGTGCTCCCCGCGCAGCGGGAACCCGGACCGACCGCCGTCTTCGAGCTTGACACCCAGCACCTGGTGGAGCTGGATGTTGTTCAGCTCGAAGCCCAGCCGGCACGCGGCCATGTAGAGCCGCCACACCCGGGCCCGGCCGACGCCGACCTCGGCCACGGCGTCGGTCCAGTTGCGCTCCAGGTTCGTGCCCCAGTCGCGCAGCGTCATGGCGTAGTGCTCGCGCAGGTTCTCCTCGTGCCGGATCTCGAACCCCGCCTCGTTCATCGCGTCCACCAGCACCGCGACCGGCTCCAGCTCCCCGTCGGGGAACACGTAGCGGTGGATGAACGGGTCGGTGTGGCGGTGGTCGGGCCGGTACGGCTGGGTGATGCAGTGGTTCAGCATCCGCCCGCCCGGCCGCAGCTTGGCGTACATCGACGCGAAGTAGGAGTCCAGGTTGGACTTGCCGATGTGCTCGGTGAGGCCGATGGAGGACACCGCGTCGTACACGCCGTCGGGGACGTCGCGGTAGTCGAGGTGCCGGACCTCGGCCAGGTCGGACAGCCCCTCGCGGGCGATCGCCTCCTGCGCCCAGGCTGCCTGCTCCTTCGACAGGGTCACCCCGAGCGCGCGGACGCCGTGCTCGCGGGCGGCGTGGCGGACCATGCCGCCCCAGCCGCAGCCGACGTCGAGCAGACGCATCCCCGGCTTCAGGTCCAGCTTGGTCGCGACCAGCTCGTACTTGGCGGCCTGCGCGGTCTCCAGCGACGCGTCGGCGTCGGGGTAGGCGGCACAGGTGTAGGTCATCGACGGTCCGAGCACGAACTCGTAGAACCGGTTGGACACGTCGTAGTGGTGCGAGATGGCCTGCGAGTCACGCCGCTTGGAGTGCAGCAGCCCCTTGGGGCGGGCCTCCAGGTCGGGCGGCGGCATCCGGTGCTCGCGCCAGTAGGGCAGCAGCCGCCGCGCGAGCCACAGCTGCTCCCGGCGCGGGATCGAGTGCAGCGTCACCTCCGACATCGCGCGCAGCGCGGTGTAGAGGTCCCCGTCGACGTCGATCTCCTCGGTGACGTAGGCCCGGGCCAGCCCGAGCGAGCCGGGTGCGCTCACCAGCCGGGCAAGTGCCCGGGGCGAGTTCACCCGCAACGTGACCGGGGCGTCGTCGGGTCCCGTCCGCGACCCGTCGAACGCCTCCACCCGCAGCTCACGCGTCGAGCCCAGGACGCGGGACAGGATCCCCGCCACCGGCTCGAGCGACGCGGTCCGCTGTTCCAGCACTCCTGTCATCGCCGATCCCCTCCCGTGTCGATCCTCGCGGTGCCCCTCAGCGGCCGGTGACCTTCCGGAACAGGTCGGGTGCCCGACCGTCCGGGTCGTACCGCTGCTTCACCGCGCGGTAGGCCGCACCGTTGTAGTGGGCCCAGAACTCGTCCTCGCCGTAGTGCACGGTCGAGTACAGCGACTTGTGCCCGCCCAGGTCGGCGACACACTCTTCGATCAGCCGGTTGTGTGCCCACCGGTCACCCGGTTTCTCCGGCACCGACGACCAGAACCCGACGTTGACGTAGAGCCGGCCCGGCTCCATCGGGTAGAGCGGCCAGGTCCGTTCGCCCCGCAGCTGCAGCGGGCACAGCCACACCGGCAGCACCGGGATCTCGCGGTGGAAGAACTCCAGGAACTCCGGGAGCCGCTCGACGGGGATCTCGACGTCCTGCACGACCATCTCCTCGGCCGTCCCGCCGAGGGCCTCGCGGACCCGGTTGGACGCGCCGTAGCGCTGGTCGAGGGCGACGAGCCGGCGGTAGACGTCCGACCGGCGCCAGCGGCGCGGCCAGAACCGGCGCACCACTGGGTGCTGCACGCCGAACGCCCGCGAGCACCAGAACCAGTCGGTGTCCCAGCGCCACAGGTAGTCGTGCACGGTGAGGTGGTCGACCGGGCGGCGCTGGAGCGACCGGTAGAACACCTCCTGGCCGGTGTAGTCGGAGATCCGGGCGCCCGGCATCGGTGCGTCGACGAACTCACCGGTGGTCAGGTACTGCTCGTCGGGTCCGAACACGACCCCGTCGAGGAAGTCGATCTCCCCCGCGGCGACGAACCGCTCGATCGCCGCCGACGCGGCGGACGCGGTCGGGTAGCGGTGGGGGGTGAGCTTCACGAAGGGCTTCACCGGGGCCAGCTCGACGACCAGCCGCAGGGCGTAGCCGAGCGTGCCGTAGGAGTTGGGGAACGCCGCGAACAGGTCGGCGTGCTCGCCGTCGGGGGTGACGTGCAGCAGCTCCCCGGCCGGGGTGAGCACGTCCATCTCCAGCACCGACTCGTGCGGCAGCCCGGCGTGGAACGACGTCGACTCGACACCGAGACCGGTGACCGCTCCCCCGAGGGTGATGGTCTTGAGCTGCGGGACGACCAGCGGCATCAACCCGTGGGCGAGGGTGGCGTCCACGATGGTCTCGTAGGTCGCCATCCCCTGGACCTCTGCGGTACAGCGCTCCGGGTCCACACCGAGCACACCGTTCAGCGCGGAGGTGTCGAGTCGGCGCGCGGCGGCCCCGGTGTCGCGGTCACCGAACCGGAACAGGTTCGACGACGGTTTCCCCAGCTGGACGGCGCCGGCTCCGGCGCGCGCCCGGCGCAGGTTCTCCACCGCGGCGTCGTGCGCGGTGCGGGTGGCGGTCCCGGCGAGCATGGCGGTGACGATAGACCCATATCGTTTGCGACGCTCAAGATTAACGGAGGGTCCTCCGTCACAGGGGCGCGACGATCTTCCCGGCGGGCGGCACCGGCACCGTCGTGATGTCATCGCCCGCGTGGCACACACCAACGAGAACCCCGCGCAGAACGTCACCTTCCCCTCCGGCGGCGGCACCGCGCACGGCTACCTGGCCCGCCCCGACTCGGGGTCCGGGCCCGGCCTGATCGTCATCCAGGAGTGGTGGGGCCTCACCGACCACATCGTGGACGTCACGAACCGGTTCGCCGCCGAGGGCTTCGTCGCGCTGGCGCCCGACCTCTACGGCGGACGCACCACCCACGACTCCGACGAGGCCGGCAAGCTCATGGCCGAGCTGCCGGTCCAGCAGGCGGCCACCGACCTGGCCGGAGCCGTGGAGTACCTGCTCGGGCGCGACGACGTGACCTCCTCGGCCGTCGGCGCCGTCGGCTTCTGCATGGGCGGCGGCTTCGTGCTGGTCCTCGCCGCGCAGCAGGGCGACAAGGTCGCGGCCGCGGTGCCGTTCTACGGCGTCCTGAAGGAGGACTACCCGTCGTTCGCGAACCTGACCGCGGCCGTGCAGGGCCACTTCGGGGCCGAGGACACCATGGCGACGCCGGACGCGGTGAGCTCGCTCGCCGACCGCATCGAGTCCGAGTCCGGCACCCGCCCGGAGTTCCTGCAGTACCCGGCCGGGCACGCCTTCTTCAACGACGAGAACCACATGGGGACCTACGACGCCGAGCAGGCGGAGATCGCCTGGACCCGCGCGACGCAGTTCCTGCGCGAGCACGTGAAGTAGGCGCCCTCACCGCCGGGAGAACAGCTCCCGCGCGACGGCGGGCAGCGTGGCGGGTCCGGTGCGCAGCCGGACCCGCTGCGCGGCCGCGGTGAGACCGGCGTACTCGTCCGAGGTCAGCACGATGTCCGCCGCAGCCACGTTGGACTCCAGCTGCGCCACGCTCGACGCACCGGGGATGGCGACGGTGTTCGGGTGGTGCACCACCCACGCCAGCGCGACCTGGGACGGCGTCGCGTCGTGCGCGGACGCGACGTCGCGCAGGGTGTCGGTGAGCGGGGCCAGCGCGGCCAGGTTCTCCGGCAGCCACTCCGGCTTGCTGCGGCGCACCGCGTTGGTGGGCCGGTGGTCGGCGTCGTAGCGGCCGGTGAGCAGTCCCTGGGCGAGCGGGCTGTAGGCCATCACGATGCGTCCGTGCGCAGCGGCGTGCGGGACGAGGGCCCCGGCGGGCAGGCGGCGCAGCAGGCTGAACTCGACCTGGTTGGACAGCACCGGTCCGCCCAGCGCCTCCTCCGCGGCCAGCCAGCGCTCCAGCGAGTACGAGGAGACACCGGCGTCGCGCACCAGGCCGGTCCGCTGCAGCTCGGCCATGCCGCGCATCGCCGACGCGTCGCCGATCAGCGGGTGCGGCTTGTGCACCTGGTAGAGGTCGAGCTCGGTCACCCCGAGCCGGGCGGCGGAGGCGACCGCGCGCCGGCGCAGCACCGGCCCCAGGGGCAGGACCGGGAAGAACTTCGTCGCGATCACGACCTCGTCGCGCCACCCGGGGCCGCCGCAGGCACGCAGCGCGTCGCCCAGGATCCGTTCGCTGCGCAGCGGGCCGTAGAGCTCCGCGGTGTCGAACACGGTGACACCCAGCTCGCGGGCACGGGCGACGATCCGCCCGGCCTCCAGCGTGTCGCCGTAGCCCCACTCGCTCGTGCCGAACTGCCAGGTGCCCAGCCCCATCACCGACCAGCGTCGTGGTCCGGAAGCGAGGCCGTCGAGGTAGCGCACCTGCGCAGTGTCCTCCACGCCGCCGGGGCCCGCCCGCACCCCGCTACCGCACGGGAGCCCCCGGTCCCAGCGGGATCCCCAGTGCCCACCAGGCGAAGAACAGCAGGGTCCAGACGACCGTCATCGCGATCGCGAGCGGGAGCGTGTACGACGCGAGCGTCCCGATGCCCGCGTCCTTGCGGTACCGCTGCAGGAACCCCAGCGCCATGATGAAGTACGGGCTCATCGGGGTGATCGCCGTCGAGCCGGAGTCGGCGATCCGGAACAGCGCCTGGGTGGTCTCGGGCGGCACGTCGACCAGCATCAGCATCGGCACGATCACCGGCGCCGCGATCGACCACATCGCCGTCCCGCTGGTCACCATCACGTTCACCACGGTGAGCACGGCCAGCACCATCAGGAACACGACCGGGATCGGGACGCCGGTGGTGCGCAGCGCGTCCGCGGCGACGACGGCGAGCACGTCCCCGACATGGGTCCAGTCGAAGTAGGCCAGGAACTGGGCGATCGCGAAGAACAGCGCCAGCACCGGGGCCATCTGCCGGATCCCGTCGGCCATCAGCTTCGGGACGTCCGCGGCGGTGGTGATCGTGCCGACCGCGCGCCCGAAGACCGTGCCGAGCAGGCCGAACAGCAGCGCGATGACCGCGCCGATCCCCTCCACCAGCGGGGACTCGACGATCGACCCGTTCTCCCCGCGCAGCGGCGACCACTCCGGGGCCATGACCGCGACGAGCAGCACTGCGAAGGCCAGCAGCACCCAGCCGGCGCGGCGCAGGCCGGACCGTTCGGCCGCCGACAGGCTCAGGCCGGCGACGTCGTCGTCGGGGGCGTCCGGGTCGGGGTCCAGGTCCGGGCGCTCGGCCAGGACCAGCCGGGTCACCGCCGTGATCACCAGCGCGAGCACGACCGAGGAGACGATGTTGAAGAACCAGTTGCCGACCGGGGTCACCACGACCTCCGGGTCCACGATCCGGGCCGCGGCGGTGGTGATGCCGGCGAAGATCGCGTCGTTCGGGGTGGGGACCGGGCTGGCGTCGTAGCCCGAGGCGATGGCGGTGTAGGCGACGACGATCCCGAGGATCGGCGAGCGGCCCACCGCGCGGAACGCGAGCCCGCCCAGCGGCACAAGGATCACGTACGCCGCGGCCGACGCGACGTGCGCGACGGTCCCGGCGAACGCGACCGCGAACACCACCAGCGACGCCGGCACCCGGGCGACCCCGGCCCGCATGGCCGCGGCGAGCAGCCCGCTGCGCTCGGCGACGGCGACGCCCATGATCACCGTGACGATGGTGGCCATCGGTGGGAACTGCGCGAAGTTGTCGATCATCGACGAGACGGCCATGGCGAGGCCGTCGCCGGAGAGCAGGTTCCGCACCGCGACCGGCTCGCCGTCGGGTGCCACCACCGCGACGCCCGCCGCCGCCAGTCCCGCGCTGATCACGGCGAGGATCGCCGACAGCACCCAGAACAGCCAGAACGGGTGCGGCAGCGCGTTCCCGACGCGTTCGACGACGGTCATCGCCCGCACCAGCCGGGGCAGCTCCCGGTCCGACGTGCCGGCGGGCGCGCTCACCGCGGACCCCCGAGCCCGAAGAAGTCCCCGATCAGCGCGGTGGCGCGCACGGTCTGTGTCGTGACGCCGCCGCCGGAGTAGGCGGTCGCGCCGGGCCAGGTGTGCCCGCCGCCGTCGACGGCGACGTGCGCCACCCGGGCTCCGTCGCGGCAGCCCCGCCAGGTCGAGATGGTGACGTCGGGCTCGATCCGGCGGATCTGCGGGCGGGCCCGGCAGCCGTCGCGGGCGACCCACTCGGCGACCTTCGCCGGGATCGCGGGCAGGCCGCGGTCGGCGTCGCCGGTGTAGGGGATCGTGGCGTCCCCGGTGCCGTGCACGAACAGCGCGGGGACCGGGCGGCCGGGCCGGCACGGCGGCTCGCCGTCGCGGTAGTAGGCGCCCGCGACCGGGGCGATCGCGGCGATCCGGTCGGACATCCGGCAGGCCAGGATCTCGGTGAAACCGCCGCCGTTGGACTTGCCGGTGGCGAAGACCCGGCCGGGGTCGACGCAGAGGGTGGACTCCAGGTCGTCGAGGAGGTCCCCGGTGAAGGCGACGTCGTCGACGCCCGGCGCCGAGTACGGCGCGCCCTGCCAGGAGCGCTTGCCCTCTCCCCCGGGGACCCCGTCGGGATAGGCGACGACGGCCGGCAGCCCGGACAGGCCGGAGAAGTTCTCGGTGGTGGCGCCGTCGTTGCCGCGGCCGTGGAAGACCAGGACCACCGGGGTGGGCCGGTCGGGGCGGTAGCCGTCGGGCAGGTGGACCCGCACGCTGCGTTCCCGGCCGCCGCTGTCGATGGTGCGGACCGCGGTCGTGCCCGCTGCCTGCGGCGGTGTGGTGCCGCAGCCGGGGGTCGGAGCTCCGACCGGTCCTGGGGCCGCGCCGGGGCCGGGCCGCCCGGGCGTCGCGCCGGCGGGTCCCGTTGCCTCGGGGCCGGGCAGCCCGGGGGCCGTGCCGGTGCCGGCGGGTCCGGCCGTCGCCTCGGGGCCGGGCGTCCCGCCCGAGGCGGGCGCGCCGGAGGCGGTCGGGGCGACGGCGGCGCCGGTGGTGAGGGCGGCCGCGACGAGGCAGGCCGTCGCCACGGCACGCAGGCGGGCTCTGCCGGGACGTCGGGTCACGTCCGACGGGCGTTCCGGGACGGACGGCGTCGTCGCGGGTCGTGGCGCTGCCGTCGGCCTCGGTGCTGACGATCTCGGTGCGGACATGGGGTTCCCTTCGGACGGCGTCGTCGACGGCCGGTGCTGGTCCCGCCCGGTCACGGGGCAGGTCGTGCGACGGGGGCACCGGTGGCGCCACCGCGGGAGTGCTGTGGATCCGTACGGGTCGGAGGACGTCAGGCCCTGAGCCACGCCGTGACGAAGTCGGTGATCCGGTCGACGATCGCGGCGACGATCGCCTCGCCGTGCTCCGGGTCGGCCCGGCGGGGTTCGCCGAGGACCCCGTTCTCCGACAGGCGGTCGTAGGGCGCGGTGAGCGTCGGACCACCGCGCCGCCGGGCCAGTGCGCCGAAGGCATCGAGCTCGGTGAGCCGGGTGGTCCCGGCCGCGAGCCGGTCGGTGTGCACCAGATGCGGTGCCACGGCGAGCATCTGCGCCGTCTCGGCCTGCCCGCTGTGCCCGCTGACCTCGGGCGGCCCGGCCGCGGCGACGACGTCGGCGGCCAGCGGGGTGAGCGGGCTCCACGCGAACTGCAGGTCCGGGCGTGCGGCGAGGAGGTCCTGCGCGACCGTCGCGAGAGTGGCGTCGTTCCCGCCGTGCCCCGTGACCACGCAGATCTTGCGCCAGCCGTGCCGGTACAGGCCCTCGACGTACTCGCGCACGAGCGTGGCGAACGTCGTGGTGGTCAGGCTGACCGTCCCGGCGAAGGCCAGGTGGTGCGGCGACACCCCGACCGGCAACGACGGCCCGACCACCGCGGTGCCGCCCAGTGCCGCGGCGACCCGGTCGCAGACCGCCTCGGCGCGGATCAGGTCCGTCGCGAGCGGCAGCCCCGGCCCGTGCTGTTCGAAGGCTCCCGCCGGCAGCAGCACGACCGGGCTGTCGACGACGGCGGCCGCGGCCTCGACCGTCGTCATCTCCCCCAGGCGTCGCGTGCTCACGCGCCCACCGCCTCGGCGATCGAGGTGAGGTGCTCGCGGCAGAGCCGCTCGGCCAGGTCCGGGTCGCCCCCGCGGACGGCGTCGAGCAGCGCGACGTGCTCGGCGTGGTCGCGCTCGCGGTCGTCGTAGCGGTGCCGGATCTCGACCTGGTCGCGGGCGCGGATGTGCAGCAGCGCCTCCACCGTCTCGCGGAGCAGGGCGTTGCCGCTGGTCGCGGCCAGTGCGACGTGGAAGTGCACGGCCGGGCGGTGGTCGCGGACCGGCGGGTGCAGGGCGTTGGTGACGCTCTCGGCGAGCATCGCCAGCCCGGCGGTGTCACGCTCCCGGGCCGCGGCGGCCGCGATCGACGGTTCCAGGACGAGCCGGGCGCGGATCAGCTCGTGCACGCCGTCGGAGGTCCGCGACGGGCGGTGCGGGTTCGCGAGCAGCCGCCGCCCGACCCCGTCGCCGACGTAGGTGCCCGAGCCGTGCCGGAACTCCACCGCACCGGTGGCCTCCAGGCGTCGCAGCGCCTCGCGGACCGTCGGGGTGGTGACCTCGAACCGTCGCGCCAGGTCGCGGGAGGACGCGAGCTGGTCCCCCGGGCCGAGGTTCCCGGTCCGGATGATGTCCATGATGTCGTCGGCCAGGCGCTCCGACAACGTCTCCCCTGCGGTCATAAAGTGACTAAATCACTTAGCCGCCTCACCGGTCAATCCCTCTGCTCGTCGGCGCGCGCTGATCCGTCCGGCGCGCGCGTCCGGACGCGCGCGCCGGACGGATCAGCGCGCGGACTGGGGATCAGCGCTCGGGCCGGGAGGCGGCAGGGCCGGCGCGCTCGGTCAGGCGCCGACCGCGGGGCCTGCCTCGTCGTCGGGAGTGTCCGCGGCGGCGTCCCAGTCGGCCAGGGCCCGGTCGAGCTCCGGCCAAGTCGTGTCCCGGGCCCGGCGCCCGGTCAGCACGCCCAGGTGCCCACCCGGCGAGGTCGAGAACCGGACCTCGGGGCTGCCGGTCAGCAGCGGCACGCCGGCACGCACCGCGCGCAGCGGGGCGATGACGTCGTCCCGCCCGGCGACGACGAGCACCGGCACACCGACGTCGGCCAGCTCCACGTCGCGCCCGCCCAGGCGCAGTCCGCCGCTCGCGAGATCGTTGCTGCGGAGCAACAGGTGGAACAGCTGCCCGAACACCCGCCCCGGGTAGCCGTGCATGTTGCTCATCAGGTGGTCGACGGCCTCGATCTGGGCCAGGCAGTCCCGGTCGTCGATCCGCGACGCGATCGCGAGCGGCTTGGTGACGAGCCGGTCCACCGCGGTCAGCTGGAACGCCCAGCTCACCATCGGCGCCGGGAAGCTGCCGACGGCCCGGTAGATCGACGAGACCAGCCGGCCACCGCTGATCTGCGCGAGCGGCCGGAACGGCGCCACCAGCGGCACCCGGGAGATGTCGACCGGGGTGCCGATCGCGGCGACCGAGCGCACCGGCAGCGGGTCGCGTGCCTGCACCGCGGCGGCGACGGTGAGCAGCGCGAAGATCCCGCCGAGCGACCAGGCGACGAGGTGCACCTCGTCGCCGGTCTCCTCGGCGACCCGGCGGACCGTGTCGGGCAGCAGCTCGTCGACCCAGCTCTCGATGCCCAGGGTGCGGTCGGAGAACGACTTGGGCCCGTAGTCGATCAGGTAGACGGTCCGGCCCTGCTGCAGCAGGTGCTCCACCAGCGAGCAGCCGCGGCGCAGGTCGTAGGCGAAGTCCGGGGCACCCAGCGGCGGCACGAGCAGCACCGGCGCGCCCTCGGAGGGATCCACGCCGGACAACGGGCGGTACCGGAACAGGATCCCCTGCGGGGAGCCCACCACCGCGTCCCGCGGCATCCGGCGCAGGTCGGCGAGGTGGCCGACCACGGCCCGGTCCCACACGTTGGCGACGGCGTCCACGAGATCCACGGGCGCACCCTATCGGCACGCGTGGGTCATCGACGGCCCGCGAGGACGACCGGAGTTACCCGTCGGTATGTGAGACTGCCGACCATGCAGCGCGAGATCTTCGACGACGAGCACCACGCGTTCCGTGACCTGTGCCGGACCTTCATCGCGAAGGAGGTCACCCCTCACCACGAGCAGTGGGAGGAGGACGGCCAGGTCGACCGAGCGGTATGGACCGCGGCGGGCGCGGCCGGCCTGCTGGGCACCGCCGTCCCCGAGGAGTACGGCGGGGGCGGGGTCGACGACTTCCGCTACAACGCGATCCTGGCCGAGGAGATCGTCGCGGCCGGTGCGAGCGGCATCGGCTTCCCGCTGCACAACGACGTCGTGCAGCCCTACCTGCTGCGGCTGTGCACCGACGAGCAGAAGAAGCGCTGGCTGCCCGGCTTCTGCTCCGGCGAGCTGATCACCGCGATCGCCATGACCGAGCCCGGGACCGGCTCGGACCTCCAGGGCATCGCGACCAACGCCCGTCGCGACGGCGACGACTGGATCCTCAACGGCTCCAAGACCTTCATCACCAACGGCATCCTGGCCGACCTGGTGATCGTCGTCGCCAAGACCGACCCCGACGCCAAGCACCTCGGCTTCACCCTGTTCGTCGTGGAGCGCGGGATGGAGGGCTTCGAACGCGGCCGCCGCCTGAAGAAGGTCGGCATGAAGGCCCAGGACACCGCGGAGCTGAGCTTCACCGACGTCCGGGTGCCCGACGCGAACCGGCTCGGCGAGGTCGGGCAGGGCTTCATCTACCTCATGCAGAACCTCGCCCAGGAGCGGCTCTCGATCGCCGTCGCCTCGGTGGCGGGCGCCGAAGCCGCCGTGAAGATGACGCTGGAGTACACCAAGGAGCGCAAGGCCTTCGGCCGCCCGGTGGCGAACTTCCAGAACACCCGCTTCGAGCTCGCCGAGATGGACACCGAGGTGTCCATCGCCCGGGTCTTCGTGGACCGCTGCATCACCGAGCACAACGGCGAGGGCGAGCTGTCGGTACCCGACGCGGCCAAGGCCAAGTGGTGGTGCTCGGACCTGCAGAACCGGGTCGTCGACCGCTGCGTGCAGCTGCACGGCGGCTACGGCTACATGCTCGAGTACCCGATCGCCCGCGCGTTCGTCGACTCCCGCGTGCAGGCGATCTACGGCGGCACGAACGAGATCATGAAGGAGGTCGTCGGCCGGTCGCTCATCGGCTGAGGCCGCCCGCCACGGCGTCCAGGGCCCGCGCGATGTCGGCGACGAGATCGCGCGGGTCCTCCAGCCCCACCGACAGGCGCAGGTGCCCGAGGCGGCGGAACTCCGGCGGGAAGTGCGCCGCCCGGCCGTCGCCACCGGCCCCGACGTGCACGATCAGCGACTCGTCGTGGCCCAGCGACACCGCCGAGGTGATGACGCGCAGGCCCGCGACGAACCGGTTCTGCAGCTCCGGCGGCCCGTCCAGGGCGAAGGCCAGCATGCCGCCGTACCCGCCGTCGAGGGTCCGGGTCGCGAGCGCGTGCTGCGGGTGCGACGCCAGACCCGGGTAGGCCACGTAGGCGACCTCCGGGCGGGACTCCAGGTACTCCGCGACCTGCTGCGCGCCGGCGCAGTGCGCGCGCATCCGCATCGGCAGGGTCACCGCGCCCCGGGCGATCAGCCAGGCGTTGAACGGGCTGATGACTCCCCCGGCGTCGACCATCGCGTCGGCCCGGATCCGCTCGACGAGCTCACGGCGACCGAGCACGGCACCGCCCATCGCGTCGCCGTGGCCGTTGACGTACTTGGTCAGCGAGTGCACGACGAGGTCCGCGCCCCGCTCCAGCGGGCGTTGCAGCACCGGCGTCGCGAAGGTGGCGTCGACGCTGAGCAGGGCGCCCGCCTCGTGCGCGATCGCGGCGACGGCGTCGACGTCGGTGATCCGGGTGGTCGGGTTGGCCGGGGTCTCGACGTGCACCAGCCGGGTCCGCGGGCGGATCGCGGCGCGCACCGCCTCCGGGTCGGAGGAGTCGACCAGGGTGGCGGTGATCCCCCACCGGTCCGGCAGCAGCTCGGTGAGCAGCCGGTGGGTGGCGACGTAGGTCACGTCGGAGCTGACGACGTGGTCGCCGCTCCGCAGGAACGTGAAGAACACCGCGTGCAGCGCCGCGACGCCCGAGGCCAGTGCGACCGCGGCGCACCCGCCCGGCGACACCCCGGCCGGGTCCTCCAGGGCGACGAGCTTGTCCTCCAGCCAGCCCTGGTTCGCCCCGCCGTTGCGGGTGTAGAGCCGGGTCGCGGTGCCCGACCAGTCCAGCTCCGAGGGGTCCTCGGGCAGGGCGTAGGAGTTGGCCGCGACGATCGGGCGGCGGATCGCGCCGGTCCCGGCGTCGACGTCGTTGCCCGCGTGCACCGCGCGGGTCGCGAGGAAGGGTGGTCGGTCGTCGCCGGGGGTCACGCCGGAGATCATGCCTCGGCGATCGGCTCCGGGGCGCGCAGCGACGGGCCCGCGTCCGGCACGACCAACGGGGTGCCGGTGACCGGGTCGGGCAGCACCCGGGCCCGCAGCCCGAACACGTCGGCGAGCAGCTCCTCGGTGACGACCTCGGCCGGCGGCCCCGCCGCGACGATCCGGCCGTCCTTCATCGCGACGAGCCGGTCGGCGTAGCGGGCGGCCAGGTTCAGGTCGTGCAGCACCATGACCACGGTGCGACCGGCCTCGGACTGCAGCCGCCGCACCAGCTCCAGCACGTCCACCTGGTGGGCCAGGTCGAGGAAGGTGGTCGGCTCGTCGAGCAGCAGCAGGTCGGTCTCCTGGGCCAGGGCCATCGAGATCCAGGCCCGCTGGCGCTGGCCGCCGGACAGCTCGTCGACCGGGCGCTCGGCGAGGTCGGACAGGCCCGTCCAGGTCAGCGCCTCGGCGACGGCGCGCTCGTCGTCCGAGGACCACTGCCGGTACCAGGCCTGGTGCGGGTGCCGACCGCGGGCGACGAGGTCGCCGACGGTGAGCCCCTCGGGCGCCAGCGGCGACTGCGGCAGGATCCCCAGCACCCGCGCGACCTCCTTGGTCGGGGTGCGGTCGATCCGCTTGCCGTCGAGCAGCACCTGGCCGGCCCTGGCGGGCAGCAGCCTGCCCAGCGCGCGCAGCACGGTGGACTTGCCGCAGCCGTTGGGGCCGATCACGGTGGTGACCGCGCCGGGCAGCACCTCCAGGTCCAGCCCGTCGACGATGGTGCGGTCGCCGTAGCCGAGCGTGACCTGCTCGGCCGACAGCCGGACCTCGCCGGGGCGGACGGGTTCGCCCGCGGTGGTCGTCGAGGAGGCGGTGGCCTCCGCGACACTGATGTCCTCGACGGTGCTCATCGACGGGCCTCCTGGCGGGTGCGGGCGAGCAGGTACAGCAGGAACGGGGCGCCGAGCACCGCGGTCACGATGCCGACCGGGAGCTCGACGGACCCCAGTGCGGTGCGGGCGATCAGGTCGGACAGCACGGTCAGCGCGGCGCCCAGCACGAGCGAGACCCCGATCGGCGGGGTCCCGACCCGGCAGAGCCGGCGCGCGATCTGCGGGGTGACCAGTGCGATGAAGGCGATCGGGCCCGCGGCCGCGGTCGCGACCGAGGCGAGGCCGACGGAGACGAGCAGCAGCGCGGTGCGGGCACCGTTCACCCGCACGCCGAGGCCGCGGGCGGTGTCGTCGTCGAAGCGCAGCGCGCCCAGCAGGTGCACCAGGACCAGCGCCGCGGGCACGAGCACCAGCATCGCGATCGACAGCGGGACGACCTCGTTCCAGCTGCGCGCGTTCAGGCTGCCGTTCAGCCAGACCTGGGCCTGCGCGGCCTGGTAGATCTGCGCGACGGTCAGCAGCCACTGCACCGCCGCGACGAGCACGGCCTGGATGCCGATGCCGATCAGCACCAGCCGGAAGCCCTGGATGCCCTTGCGCCAGGCCAGCACGTACACCGCGACCGAGGCCACGAGCCCGCCGCTCAGGGCGGCGAGCGGGATGCCGAGCGAGGCGAACGCGCCGCCGACCCCGGCCGCGCCACCGCCGAGCACGATGACGAACACCGCCGCGGCGCTGGCGCCCCACTGGACGCCGATGATGTCCGGGCTCGCCAGCGGGTTGCGGGCGACCGCCTGCAGGATGGCCCCGGACACGGCGAGCGCGCCGCCGACCAGGGCGCCGACCAGGGTGCGCGGCAGCCGCAGCTCCAGCACGACGAGCTGCTGGCCCGCGTCACCGCCGCCGAACAGCGTCGCCAGCACGTCGGTGATCGCGATCGGGTAGTCGCCGCGGCCCATGTTGACCGCGGCGGCCAGCACCAGCGCGACGGCGCAGACGAGCAGCACCACCGCGGTGCGCACGCGCAGCACGCCGGAGAAGCGGCCCGCGCGGACGGCGCGGCGGCCGGGGACGACCACCGTCGAGGGCCGGGGCCCGGTGTCCGGGTCGGTCAGCGTGCTCACACGGCCCCCAGCTTGCGTCGGCGCACCAGCGCGATGAAGAACGGCCCGCCGATCAACGCGATCACGATGCCGACCTGCAGCTCGCCGGGGCGGGCCACCACCCGTCCGACGACGTCGGCGAGCAGCAGCACCACCGCCCCCGCGAGACCGGCGGCGGGCAGCAGCCACCGGTGGTCGGGCCCGGTGAACACCCGCACGACGTGCGGCACGATCAGCCCGAGGAACGCGATCGGCCCGCAGGCCGCGGTGGCCGCACCGGCGAGCAGCGTGATCGCGACGACGCCGACGACCCGGGTCCGGCGGACCGAGTGCCCCAGCGAGGTGGCGACGTCGTCGCCGAGGGAGAGCGCGTTGAGCGCGGGCGCGCTGGCCAGCGCGAGCACCGTGCCCACGAGGATGAACCACACCACCTGGCCGCCGACCGCGGCGTCGCGCCCGGCGAGCGAGCCGACCACCCAGAACCGGTAGGCGTCGAGGCTGGTCTCGTCGAGCAGCACCACCGAGGACGTGCCCGCCTGCAGCAGGAAGCTCACCGCCGCCCCGGCCAGCGCCAGCGAGACCGGGGTGGCGCCGCCGGGTGCCCGGGTGCCGATCACGAACACCACGACGCTGGCGACCAGCGCGCCGGCGAAGGCGAACCAGACGTAGCCGAACAGCGTGCTGACGCCGAAGACGTAGATGCCGATGACGACGAAGAACGCCGCCCCCGCGTTGACGCCCAGCAGGCCCGGGTCGCCGAGCGGGTTGCGGGTGAAGCCCTGCACGAGCGCGCCGGCCAGGCCGAGCGCGATCCCGACCAGCAGCCCGAGCAGGGTGCGCGGGATCCGCAGGGACCGGATGACCACGTCGTTCTCGCTGCCGGTCGGGGCGACCAGCGCGGAGAACACCTCGTTCACCGGGATGACCTTGGTCCCGATCGCGATGCTGGCCAGCACCGCCAGCAGCAGCGCCGCGGCCAGCGCCGCGAGGCCGATCAGCCGCCGGCGGCGCAACGACCGCCGTGGGGGGGCCGGCTGCTGCACCGACGGTGGTCGGACCCGGATCGCGTTCACCTTGCTCGTGGCCCCCTGCTCGACCGGATGCCCCACCCATCCGGTGCGGCTCCGCTCACCATAAGTGAGGCTGCCCTACGACAGAACACCCCCGTGCGTCACGTCGCCCGCACGGCGGGATGCTCGGCGGGTGTCCACCGAGCCCTCCGCGTCCGGTCCCCCGCCCGTCCGGCCGCGGGTCACCGCGGTCATGGTCAGCTCCGCCGACGGTGCCGTGAGCGCGGGCGGGGCCGGCTCCGGCGGCTTGTCCACCCCCGCCGACCGGGACCTGTTCCGCGCCCTGCGCCGGTCCGCCGACTGCGTGCTCGTCGGGGCGGGCACCGCACGGGACGAGGACTACCGCGGGGTCCGGCCGCGCCGTCCCGGGCCGAACGGGCGCCGGCCAGGGCCGCCACCGCCGGTCGTCGTCGTGACCGGGTCGGCCGGGCTGGACCCCGGCGCACGGCTGTTCACCGACACCGTCACCGCACCGGTCGTACTCACCACGGCCGCCGCCCCTGCCGACCGGCGGGCCGCGCTCGCCGCCGCGGGCGCCGACGTCGTCCTGCTCGACGACCTCTCCCCCACCACGCTGCTCACCGCCCTCGCCCGCCGCGGCCACACCTCCGTGCTGTGCGAGGGCGGGCCGACCCTGCTCGGCGCGCTGGTCGGGGCCGACGTCGTCGACGAGCTGCGCCTCACCCTGGTCCCGGTGCTGGTCGGGGGCCCCGAGAGGCGGATCGCGACCGGGCCGGACCCCCTCCCCGCACCGCGTGCGCTGCGCCTGGCCGGCCACGAGGCGGCGGCCGACGGGACCCTGCTCCTGCACTACGTCCGCGCCACCGCCGCCGTCCCGGCTGCGCCGAACGGGTGAACCACCGTGAGGAAGGTCCGGGGACGGGCATCCCACGGGGGACATCACACGCACCGCGGCGGGCCCCCAACCCGGGTCCGGCCCGTGAGAGGAGCACCGATGACCTCCGGCACCCCGACCACCACCTCCACCTCGACACCGGCCGCGACACCCACGGGACGCCTCGCCGAGGGCACCGGTCAGGGCCGCACCACCATCGCCCCGTCCGTCGTGCAGAAGATCGCCGGCATCGCCGCCCGCGAGGTCTCCGGGGTGTACGCGATGGGGTCGGGCGCGTCGCGTGCCTTCGGTGCGCTGCGCGAGCGCATCCCCGGCGGCGGCACCAGCGGCGCCTCGACCGTCGCGGGCGTGGCGGTCGAGGTCGGCGAGAAGCAGGCCGCGATCGACCTGGACGTCGTCGTCGAGTACGGCGTCGCCATCGCCGACCTGGCCTCGGCGGTGCGCCGCAACGTCATCGGCGCCGTCGAGCGGATGACCGGGCTGGAGGTCATCGAGGTCACCATCTCGGTGAACGACATCCACCTGGCCGGCGAGGACGACAGCCGGGACGAGGCCCCGGCGACTCCCGCCCCGACCGGCCGCGTCGTGGAGTGACGGTGCCGGAACGGAGCCCGGCCGTCCTGGCCGAGCTGGTCGCCGAGACGGTCGCCGCGCACCCGTCGGTGGTGCGGCTCGACGGCGGCGCGTTCGGCACCATCGCGACCTGGCTGCCCGGACGACGGCTGGTCGGCGTCGGGATCGACCGTGCCGACGATCCGGTCGAGATCGGGGTGGTGCTGCGCCTGGACCGGCCGATCCCGGCTACCGTCGCGGCGCTGCGGGCATCGGTCGCTCCCTTGGTCGACGGGGTCCCGGTCGACGTGACGGTGACCGACGTGGAGGTCACCTGAGGTGGAGGTGGGAACGGGATGGTCGAGCCGGACCCCGGCGCGCACGGGGGCCTGACCCCCGAGCAGCGGTCGGCCTACCGCTCGTTCGTCCGTACCCACCACCCCGACCGCGGGGGTGACCCGGAGGTCTTCCGCGCCGGGCTGGCCCGCTTCCGCGCCCTGGCGGCCGACCCGCGCGGCGGCCCGACCCCCGGCCTCGGCGACCCCGACTACGACGACCCCCGCTACGACGCACCGATCGAGATCGTGCGCGACCTGCCGCTGCCGACCCGGGTCCTGGTGGCCCTGATCCGCACCGTCCGACGTCGCACGCACCCCCGGGTCGACCGGCCCGGCCGGCACTCACCCCGACCCACCCGTCCCGGAGAGGACATCTCATGAACGCCACCCAGACCGGCCTGCTCGCGGGCCTCCTGCTGGGCGTCGCCGGTGCCACCGGCGGCTTCCTGGCCTTCGTCATCACCCTGGTGCTCGGCATCATCGGCCTGGTGGTCGGCCGGGTCCTCGACGGCGAGCTGGACCTGTCCGGCCTCGGCCGGGGCCGCGACCGGTGAGCACCCTCCCCGACCCCGCCGAGCGCGGCGTCCTGGAGATCGATCCGGCGGTGCTGCGCAAGATCGTCGAGTACGCCGCGGACACCGCACCGGCCACCCGGCACCGCGCCCGGCGGGTCGCCGGGCTCGACGTCGGCGAGTCCGGACCGACCGCCCGGGTGACCCGGCGGCCCGGTCCGGCGCGGGGCACGGTCGGGGGCGCCAGCGGCGACACGACCGGCGACGCCGGGGAGGTCGACGTCCGGCTGCGGCTCACCCTGGCCCACCCCGGGTCGGTGCGGGCCGCCGTCGCCGAGGTCCGGGAGCGGATCGACGCCGACCTGCGTCGCACCACAGGGCACCGGCTGCGCGGCCTGACCGTCGAGGTCGAGGCCCTCCGATCGGGGGACGCCGGGCCACGCCCGGCCTCCCCCCGCGTGCAGTAGACGTGCAGTAGAACCGTCGGACCCGTGACCGAGTCGGAAGAGGGAGGCCGGACCCTGTGCGTGTCCTGCTCCGCGTTCTCGCGCCGCTGCTGAGCCTGGTGGTGGCCGCGATCGGCGCGCTCGTCGTCGTCGAGGTGGTGGCGGCCTGGGTCGGCCGGGTCTCCGGCCCCGGGCTGCTCGTGCCCTGGCGGGACTGGCGCACCACCGTCCAGAACACCCTGTGGACCGCGCAGCCGGTGCTCTGGGTCGCGGTGGGGGTGATCGTCGTCGGGGCCGTGCTGCTGCTCGTCGGGTTGCTCGCCCGGCGCCACGACGTCGCACTCGACGCGCCGTCGCCCGGGCTCACCGTCGCCACCGCGCCGCGGGTGCTGGCCCGCCTGGTCGGCACCCGGGTCCGGGCCGCGGACCCGGTGACCGCGGCCTCGGTGACCGCGTCGGCCCGCTCGGTCGTGGTGAACGCCCGCGGCCGCGGGGACCTCGACGTGCTGCGCGAGGCGGCCCGCGACGCCGCCTCCGGCGTCCTCGACGCGCTTCCCCTGGCCCGGCGGCCGCGCCTGACCGTGCGCGCGACCCCGGACCAGCCGGGCTCGAAGGGAGTGCAGTGATGACCGACGACGCGAGCTCGACCGGGATCCCGGCAGGAGGGGCGCCGGCACCCGCCCTCGCGAACCCGCGCCGCGCGGCGCGGACCGCGCGGCGCGCCCAGTACCGCTCCGCGGGCGGTGCCCGCACCGGCCTCGTCCTCCTCGGCGGGCTGCTGCTCGCCGTCGGCGTGCTCACCGTGCTCCTGGTGACCGGGGTCTTCGGGCGGGGCCGCCCGCAGCGCCCGCTGCTGGACCCGGTGGTCGAGCAGTTCCTGCTGGCCAACGGCACCGCCGCCCGGGTGGTCGCGGTGCTGGCCGGGCTCGTGCTGGTGCTGCTCGGGCTCTGGTGGACCGCCCGGTCGCTGCGTCCGGAACCCCGCCCGGAGCTGGTCCTGGACGGCGGACCGGACACCGAGATCCGGATCGGCGCCTCCGCCGCGGCCGACGCCGTCGCCGACGGCGCTGCCACACTGCCCGGGGTGACCCGGGCCCGCGCCCGGATGGTCGGCAGTGCCGCCGCGCCCGCGGTGCGCGCCACCGTGTGGGTCGACGAGGACGTCGCCGACGGGGAGGTCGCCGAGATCTGCCGCCGCCTCGACGCCGAGATCCTGCCCGCGATCCGCGACGCGCTGGGGATGGCGGACCTGCCCGTCGCGGTGCGGCTGGAGCTGGACGCGGCCCGTCGCGACGACCGCCCACGGGTCTCCTGACCCACCGGCCGGGTGCGTGACCCGGCTCACAGGAGCCGGGCCGGCCGGCGTCCGTACGGTCGTCGGCATGAGTGCAGTGCTGGACGGCAGGACGGCCCTCGTCACCGGGGCGGGCAGCGGGATCGGGGCCGCGGTGGCGCGCCGGCTCGTCGCCGACGGGGCGCGGGTGTACGCGGTGGACCTCGCCGAGGACCGGGTGGCCCCGCTGGCCGCCGAGAGCGACCTGGTCACGCCGCTGGGGTGCGACCTGTCCGACCTCGACGCCGTGGAGCAGCTGCCCACCGACGTCGACATCCTGGTCAACAACGCCGGCCGCCAGCACGTCTCGCGGCTGGAGGAGTTCGACCGGGAGATGTTCTCGAACATCCTGCGCCTGATGCTGGAGTCGCCGTTCCGGCTGATCCGCCGGTCGCTGCCGCACATGTACGCCCGTGGCTGGGGCCGGGTCGTGAACATCTCCTCCGCGCACGGCCTGCGGGCCTCGCCGTACAAGTCCGCCTACGTCTCGGCCAAGCACGGCCTCGAGGGCCTGTCGAAGGTCACCGCGCTGGAGGGCGCCGAGCACGGCGTGACCAGCAACTGCATCAACCCCGCCTACGTGCGCACCCCGCTGGTCGAGGCCCAGATCGCCGACCAGGCCCGCACACACGGGATCTCCGAGGACGAGGTCGTCACGAAGATCATGCTCACCCCGGTGGCGGTGAAGCGGCTGATCGAGCCCGCCGAGACCGCGGAGCTGGCCGCGCTGCTGTGGGGACCGGCGTCGGCGTCGATCACCGGGACCTCGCTGTCCCAGGACGGCGGCTGGACGGCGCGGTAGGAGACCGCTCACCGCGGCCACACCCCGGTGCGGGCATGATCGGTGCTCGTGCGGCGGTGGAGTGTGCTCGGGGTCCTGCTCGCCGCGGTGCTGCTCGCCGGGTGTGCGGTCGGGCCGTCGCAGCGGCCACCGGTGGCGGTACGCGGCGAACAACTGCCCGCCGCTCCTCCGACGTCGGCCGCGGGCCCGCCCGCCGACCCCGACCTGCTGCCGGACTCCGACCCGGTCCGCACCACCGGGTTCACCGACTGCACCGCCGACACGGCCGCGGAACTGACCACGGCCGGCACCCCGCTGCCCGCCGGGCGCCCCCTGACGGTCGGCTGCGCCCGGCTCACCGTGCCCGCCGACCGGGACCGGCCCGAGCTGGGCCCGGCCCGGCTCGGTCTGACCCGGGTCACCACGCCCGGCGCACCGGACGGGCGGCCGGCGCTGGTCGTGCTCGGCGACACCGGCACCGACGGGTCCGCCCGGGCCGCGGTGAGCCTCGCCGCCCGGCTGCCCGCCACGGTGCTCGACCGCTACCAGGTGATCGGCATGGACCGCCGCGGCACCGGGGAGGACCTGCTCGACTGCGCCCCGGTCGACGCGCGCGCCACCCTGCTCGACGCCGGACCGGACCGCCGCGACGAGGCCGCCATGACGGCACTGCTGGAACGCGCCCGCGAGGTGGTGCAGGACTGCAACCTGCTGCTGTCGGGGACGCTGACCAGCTACCGCGCCGCGAGCGGCGCCGACGACCTGGAGTCGCTGCGGTCCGTGCTGGGCGCGGCCCGGCTGGACCTGCTCGCCGTCGGCGACGGCGCCGACGCCGCGGCCGCCTGGATCGGCGCGCACCCGGGCTCCGTCGGGCGGGTCGTGCTCGACGGCCCCGGTGACCCCACCCTCGACGAGCCCGCCCGGACCGAGAGCACGACCGCGGCCGCGGAGAAGGCCTTCGACGCCTTCGCCGTGGCCTGCACCGCCTCGCCGGCCTGCCCGCTGGGCCCCGACCCGCGCGGCTACGTCGACGAGCTGGTGTTCCGCCTGTCCCGCACCGCCCTGCCGGCCGGCGACGGCGACGCCGTCACCGCGGGCGCGACGCTGCGCGCGGTCCGCTCGGTCCTGTCCCAGCCCGCCCGCTGGCCGGAGCTGCAGTCCGCGCTGGTCGCGGCCGGGGACGGCGACCCGGCGGGTCTGGTCCGCATCCTGGCCCCGCTGGGAGGCCCGCAGGGCCGCTACGACGCCGCCCTGGCCACCCGCTGCAACGACAGCCGGGTGCGGGTCACCCCCGGTGAGGCCGCCGACCTGGCCGGGCAGTGGGCGCAGCGCTTCCCGCTGTTCGGCGTCGCGGCGGCGCAGGACCTGGTGGCGTGCGGGCCGTGGCCCTCGGGCGGGCCGGTCACCCCGGCGGCGCCGCAGGGCGCTCCCCCGCCCCCGGTCCTCGTGATCGGGACCGCGCAGGACCCGCGTTCGCCGCAGAGCGGCGCCGAGCGGACCGCCCAACAGCTCGCGACGGGGCGGCTGGTGCGCTGGCAGGGCAGCGGGACCGGGGCGTATCCGCGCACCCCGTGTGTCACCGGCCTCGTGGACCGGGCGCTGCTGACCGGCCGGGCGCCCTCCCAGCCCGTGGTCTGCCCGCCGTAACCGCGTGCTCCGGGCGGCTCACGCTGGGTGGAGCCGGACCGCGACGAAACCGGCGCAGAAGGTCACGATTGCGTATCCGCCGCTTTCCGGTGCGGTTGCGGGAACAGCGTTGTCGCCCATCCCCACCTGCGACGACGGTGGCACGAAACGTTTCCGGAATGCCGACGCCATCGTCCCGGAACGGTCCGCTCGACTTACCGCCCCCACCGTTCTGCGGCTAGGCTCCGTCGGGCGAGCGGGAGGCCGCAGGTCATGCCCACCGCACCGGTGGGCGCACGCGAACTCCCGGTCACGTCGTTCGGGTGGGTGTAACGCCGAACGGACCCGACGACGAGTGGTGCGGAAGGACCGTGTCCCTGCCCCGAGCGGCGGACACGGCCCCCGGGCGGAAGGAGCACGGTGGATTTCTTCACCTATGTCGGCACCCAGCTGAACCAGTTGGTGTTCTACGGCCAGCAGCATTTCCTGCTGGTCGCGATCTCGGTCGGAATCGCGGTCGTGATCTCGTTGGTGGCGGGCACCCTGCTGCACACCAATCGTCTGACGCCCGAGTCGTGGAGCCGCCCGATCCGCGCGGGCTCCCGCGAGGCGCTGCTGATCGTGTTCTCCGCCGCGCTGACGATCCCGTCCCTGGCACTGTTCGGCCTGCTGCAGCCGATCCTGGGGCTCGGCGTCACGCCGTCGCTGACGGCCCTGACGATCTACGCGATCTACCCGGTGCTGCGCAACGTCGTCGCCGGGCTCTCCTCGGTGGACGACGCCGTCCTCGAGTCCGCCCGCGGGATGGGGATGGGCTCGGTCCGCCGGATGGTCACCATCCAGCTGCCGCTGGCCTGGCCGGTGATCCTGTCCGGCATCCGGGTCGCGGTCCTGATCATCATCGGTATCGCGGTCGTCGCCGGCGCCATCAACGGCCCTGGCTTCGGCTCCTCGCTCTTCCTAGGCCTGCAACGGCTGGGATCGGTCAACTCGTTCAACCAGGTTCTGGCGGCCACGCTCGGCTGCCTCGTCGTGGCTGCGGTCTACGAGGTCGTCTTCTGGATCGTGCAGCGCTTCACCACCCCGAGGGGGATCCGTGTCTGATTCCGGCAAGCCGATGATCGCTCTCGAAGGCATCAGCAAGACCTATCCGAAGTCCACCACCCCGGCCGTGCAGGAACTCGACCTGCAGGTGCCCGAGGGCAGCATCTCGATGTTCATCGGGCCGTCCGGCTGCGGCAAGACGACCACGCTCAAGATGATGAACCGGCTCATCGAGCCCACCACCGGTCGCATCCTGCTCGACGGCGACGACGTCACCGACGTCAACGCCGACGAGCTGCGCCGCCGCATCGGCTACGTCATCCAGCAGGTCGGCCTGTTCCCGCACTTCACGATCGGTGACAACATCGCCGTCGTCCCGAAGATCCTCGGGTGGGACCGCAACCGGATCGCCGCCCGGGTCGACGAGCTCCTGCACCTGGTCGGGTTGGAGCCCAAGGACTACCGCGACCGCTACCCCCGCCAGCTCTCCGGCGGCCAGCAGCAGCGTGTCGGCGTCGCCCGCGGACTCGCCGCGGACCCCTCGGTGATGCTGATGGACGAGCCGTTCGGCGCCATCGACCCGATCACCCGCGAGCGCATCCAGGACGAGTTCCTGGAGCTGCAGCAGATCGCCAAGACCATCTGCTTCGTCACCCACGACCTCACCGAGGCGGTCAAGCTCGGCGACCGGATCGCGGTGTTCGGGCCTGGCGGCACGCTGCAGCAGTACGACACCCCCGACATGATCCTGACGCACCCGGCCAACGAGTTCGTCGCCGAGTTCGTCGGCGCCGGTGCCGCGGTCCGGCGGCTGTCGCTGCTGGAGCTGTCCCGCCTGGAGCTGCAGCCGGTCGACCTCGACGGCACCGCCGCCAGCAACGGCTCCCCCACCTACGAGGCCGACGCGCAGGGCCGCCCGGTGCGCTGGGCCTACCTGCCGGGCACCGCCGACCTGCCCAAGCTGGTGACGGTACCGCGCACCGGGACCGTCTACGACGCCGTCGACGTCATGCTCGACTCCCAGACCGAGCTGGTCGGGGTGGTCGACGAGCAGCAGAAGCTGCAGGGCGCGCTGTGGTGGCGCGACCTGGTCGAGGGCCTCACGACGAAGGCCGGTTCGTGAGCGCCCCCGCCGCCGAGGAGACCGGCGCCGGCGCGCCGTCCGGGTCGTCCTCGGCCGAGCCGGTCGTCCGCCGGACCCGGCGGCTGGACCGGTCGCTCATCGTCAACCCGCTCATCGCCGTCGTCGGTGTGGTGCTGGTGCTGCTCTACGCCGCCTCCCAGGGCCTCGACGACGTCGAGGCCTCGGTGATCAACGCGAGCTCGCTCGGGGAGCGGCTCGGGGAGCACCTGGTGCTGACCGGGCTGTCCACCCTCGTCGTGATCATCGTGGCGATCCCGGCCGGCATCGCGATCAGCCGCCCGTCCGCCCACCGGATCCAGCGCCCGATCCTGGCGTTCACCGGGTTCATGCAGGCCCTGCCCGCGTTCGGCGTGATCGTCCTGCTCGCGTTCTCCCCGCTCGGGCTGGGCCTGCCCACCGCCGTCGTCGCGCTGGCACTGGCCGCGCTGCTGCCGGTGCTCACCAACACCGTCGTCGGGCTCCAGCAGGTCGACAAGGCGCTGATCGAGGCGTCCCGCGGCATCGGGATGTCGGCGCGGCAGACGCTGCTGCGGGTCGAGCTGCCGCTGGCGACACCGGTCATGGTCGCCGGCGTCCGCGTCGCGCTCGTGCTGAACGTCGGCACCGCGGCCCTGGCGACCTACGTCGGCGCCGGCGGTCTCGGCGAGCCGATCAAGGGGATGCTGGAGCTCGGCCGCCCCACCGGAACCCTCGTCGCCGCGACCATCGTCGCCGCGCTGGCCCTGATCGTGGACTGGCTCGCCGGTCTCGCCGAGTACGCCGTCCGCCGCAACGCCGGCTGACGCGGGCCCCCGCTCGCCCCCGAATCCCCGCAGTACCGCATTCCCTGGAGGACACGTGAAGTTCGGACGATCCCGGCGTCTCGCCCTGACGGCGATGGCCGCCGCGGCGGCGCTCGCCCTGGCGGGCTGTGGCGGCCTGAGCGGCAGCGGCCCGTCGGCCTCCGGCGGCTCGCTGGCCCAGGCCGGCGACCTGAGCGGACAGAACTACGTCGTCGGCGGCAAGAACTTCGACGAGCAGCTGGTGCTCTGCCAGATCACGGTCGCCGCGCTCGAGTCGGCCGGCGGCAACGTCACCGACCGCTGCAACACCGGTGGCACCGACGTCACCCGCCAGGCGCTGCTGGCCGGGGACATCAACATCTACTGGGAGTACACCGGTACCGCCTGGGCGTCCTTCTTCAAAGAGACCCGCCGGATCACCGACGACAACGAGCTCTACAACCTCGTCGCCCAGCGCGACCTGGAGCAGAACAAGATCCAGTGGCTGGACAAGGCCAACTTCAACAACACCTACGCCTTCGCCATGACCGAGGCGAAGTCCCAGGAGCTCGGCATCACGACGCTGTCGCAGATGGCCGACTACATCAAGTCGGGCCGGGCACCGGCGGGTTCGATGTGCGTCGAGACCGAGTACAACTCCCGTGACGACGGCCTGCGCGGCCTGGAGAAGACCTACGGCTTCACCGCCCAGAACCCGCAGGTGCTCGCCACCGGCGTGATCTACCAGGCCACCGCGGACAACAAGTGCCTGTTCGGCGAGGTCTTCACCACCGACGGCCGCATCCCCGGCCTGAAGCTCAAGGTCCTCGACGACGACAAGCGCTACCACGTCACCTACAACGCGGCACCGACCATCCGGGCCGACGTCTACAACGCCAACCCCGCCGTCCGGCAGGTGCTGGCGCCGATCGCCCAGGCCCTGGACTACAACACCATCCTGGACCTGAACGGCAAGGTGTCCTCCTTCGGCCAGAACGAACGCGACGTCGCGCGTGAGTGGCTGACCCAGAAGGGCTTCATCGGCTGAGGTGTCCCCCGGTACGCCCGCCGCGACCCCGCCCCGGATCCACCGGGTGCGGGGTCGCGGTGTCCCGGGGTCGCGGTGTCCCGGTGTCCCGGTGTCGCGGTGTCGCGGGTCGATCACCGTGCGCGCGTGAACGTTGCGCCGGGGGACGGTTCGTGATCGGCTGACCGGACCATGCCCTCCCGGCGAACCAGGACGATCCCGTGAGCCCCTTCCTCAGCCGCAGGCTGCGGACGCTGGTCCCGGCCCTGCTCGCCGTCGCGCTGCTGGTGGGCGGTTGCACCGGCCTGGCCGGCGGCGGGCCACGGGCGTCGGCCGGGTCGCTCGCCCCCGGCGTCGACCTGTCCGGGCGGACCTACGTCGTGGGGTCGAAGAACTTCGACGAGCAGCAGATCCTGTGCCAGATCTCGATCGCGGCGCTGGAGTCCGCCGGGGCCTCGGTGACCGACCGGTGCAACATCGGCGGGTCCGACGCCACCCGGCAGGCGCTGCTGTCCGGGGACATCTCCACCTATTGGGAGTACACCGGCACGGCATGGGCGTCGTACCTGCGCGAGACCCGCACCCTGCCCGACGACCAGGTCCTCGCCGAGCTGCGCCGGCGCGACCGTGTGCAGAACGGCGTGGTGTGGCTGGACCGTGCCCGGTTCGACAACACGTACTCCTTCGTCGTCGACGGGGCGACGGCCGCCCGGCTGAACCTGAACACGATCAGCGACATGGCCGCCTACGTCCGCTCCGGCCAGCCCGGCGACGTCTGCGTCGAGACCGAGTACGCCTCCCGCGCCGACGGCCTCGCCGGGCTCCAGCGCGCCTACGGTTTCGAGCTGCCCGGCGAGCGGCGCAAGACCCTCGACCAGGGCGTCATCTTCCAGTCGACGGCCGACGGCGTCTGCCTGTTCGGCGAGGTCGCCGCCACCGACGGCCGCATCCCGGCGCTGGGCCTGAAGGTGCTCACCGACGACCGCGGCTACCACATCACCTACAGCGCGGTCCCGGTCTTCCGGGCCGACGTGTTCGACCGGGCCCCGCAGGTCGCCGACCTGTTCGCCCCGATCACCGCGGCCCTGGACCAGCAGACCGTGCAGCAGCTCAACGGCCGGGTCTCCGCAGGCGGGCAGAGCCCCCGTGACGTCGCGCGGGCCTGGCTGGCCGAGCGCGGGTTCATCGGGAGCTGAGCCGTGGCGCGCCGGCAGGTCGACGAGGTCCGCGACGGGGTGGAGCTCACCAGCCTCGACGCCGAGGCCTTCGACGGCGCCGGCGTCACCAAGCGGGCCCTGCTCGACCACCTCGACGCCGTCGCCGACCTGCTGCTGCCCGCGCTGGCCGACCGGCCCCTGTCGGTGGTGCGGGCCCGCCCCGGCCAGGCGCCTTTCATGCAGAAGAACCTCCCGCGCGGGGCTCCGGACTGGATCCCGACCGTCGACGTGTGGGCGGAGTCGTCGCAGCGCACCGTGCACTACCCGCTCTGCCACGACCGCCGCACGCTGCTGTGGTTCGGCAACCAGCGCGCCGTCGAGTTCCACCCGACCCTCGTGCCGCACGGCGCGACGACCACCGGCGAGCTCGTGATCGACCTCGACCCGCCCGACGGCGCGGGGTTCGACCGCGTCGTCGCGGCCGCGCACCCGGTCCGGGCGGCGCTGGCCGAGCTGGGCCTCGCCGCCGCGGTCAAGACCAGCGGTGCGACCGGCCTGCACCTGGTGGTCCCGCTGTCCGAGCAGCTCCCGATCGACGACGCGTTCGCCGCGACCCGCGCGGTGTGCGCCCGCGCCGCGGCGCTGGCCCCCGACGTCGCGACGACCGCGTTCATCCGGGACGACCGCGGCGGGCGGGTCTTCCTCGACCCGACCCGGGCGGGCGGGGCCACCCTCGCCGCGCCCTACAGCCCGCGGGCCCGCCCCGGCCTGCCCGTGTCGTTCCCCCTCACCTGGGACGAGCTGGACGGGGCCTCGCCCGCCGACTTCACGGTGGGCACCGTGGCCGGTCTGCTCGACGGGCGCCCGACCTGGTCGGAGCTGCGGCCCGCACCCGCGTCCCTGCCGGAGGTGCTGCTCACCGAGGGCCGGGCGATCCCGGTGCCGCGGGTCGCGGCCATGCACGAGGGGAAGCGCCGCAAGCGCGCCCGCGAACGCGACGGGTGATCACTCGTCGACGTCGTCGCGGGCGCTCCGGTAGAGCCAGCGGTCGGCGTCGGCGAGCGGTCCGATCAGCACGTAGCCCCTGGGGCCCCCGCCGGGGTCGGACAGCTCGATCGTCCGCGGCGGACGGCCGGTGGCGTCGGGGTCGATGCGCACCTGCTCGCCCGCGTAGGGACCGTCGTCCAGGACCGCGTACATGGCAGGGGATTCTGCCACCGCGCCCGGCCCCCGGGCCGGTGCGCCGACCCGGCCCCGGTGATCTGGACGGTCGTCGGCGTGGCCGCGGTGGGCTACTGCTTGCGTGCCCGGCTGGGCTGCACCCGCAGCGGCTCGCCGGGCATCTTCGGGTACTCCGGCGGGTAGGGCAAGTCCCCCAGGCCGCGCTCGGCCTCGTCCTCGGCGTACCACTCCAGCGCCCTCGCGCAGCTCCCCCGCTCGTCGGCCATCCCGGCGTGCGGGTCCCCGTGGCGTTCCAGCAGACCGGGCACGGTGCGCAGGGTGAACGCCGCGGGGTCGACCTCGCCGAGGTCGTCCCAGGTGACCGGCATGGAGACGGTCGCGGCGGGCAGGCCGCGCACCGACCAGGCCGAGGCGATGGTGCGGTCACGGGCCGCCTGGTTGTAGTCGAGGAACACCCGCTCGCCGCGTTCCTCCTTCCACCAGTCCA
Source organism: Pseudonocardia sp. Ae717_Ps2 (assembly GCF_001932475.1). Taxonomy (NCBI): domain Bacteria; kingdom Bacillati; phylum Actinomycetota; class Actinomycetes; order Pseudonocardiales; family Pseudonocardiaceae; genus Pseudonocardia; species Pseudonocardia sp. Ae717_Ps2. The sequence goes on along the minus strand of NZ_MCIS01000001.1, from coordinate 1,878,137 downwards.
CCGTGGCCAGCTCCGGGATCCCCCGACAGACGCGCCGGGCGATCGCGATGACGGCGTGCCGGACCTGCACGAAGTCCCACTCGGGCCGGATCGGGCAGGCGACGTGCACGCCCCGCCCACCGGAGGTCTTGGCCCACCCGGTCAGTCCGGCCTCGGTGAGGACCTCGCGCAGCGTCTGCGCGACGACGACGGCGTCGCCGAAGTCGGTGCCCGGCTGCGGGTCGAGGTCGATGCGCAGCTCGTCGGGGTGGTCGGTGTCGGCGCAGCGGACCGGCCACGGGTGGAAGTCGAGGGTGTTGAGGTTGGCCGCCCAGGCGATCGTCGCCGGCTCGGTGATCGACACCGACTCGGCGGTGCGGCCGCTGGGGAAGGTCACCGTGCAGGTCCGCACCCAGTCCGGGGCGCCCTTCGGGACGCGTTTGACGAAGAACGGCTCGCCGTCCACTCCGGAGTTGAACCGCTTCAGGTTGGTGGGGCGGTCGCGCAGCGCGGACGCCATCGGCTCCCCCACCGCGACGTAGTACTCGACCACCTCGCGCTTGGTGATCCCGAGCTCGCCGAACACCACCTTGTCCGGGCTGGTCAGGCGGACCTCACGCGGCCCGTCCGGCCCGTCGACCTGCAGCATCACGACCTCACGGCTCGCCACCCGGCGAACCTACCCCCGGTGACTATCGTGTGCCCATGAGTTCCGACCGGTCCCCCCGGTTCGACGACGACCTGCTGGGCCTCGACCCGGAGGACCCGGAGGCGCGGGAGTTCGCCGCGCACCTGGACCGCATGCAGCGGCTGCCGTCGTGCTCGGTGGAGGGCTACATCCGCGGTGTCGGGGACTTCGCGGAGTCGGCGAACCGGCTGCGGGGCCCCCGGCGGGCCGCCGCGGTCGCGGTGACGGTGCTGCTGCTGCTCGTCGCGGCGTGGGTCATCGCGAACGCGGCCGGGTTCGTGGTCGCCACCTGGGTCTGACGAGCTACCCGGGTCCGACGACCGGCGGCGCACGACCGATCAACGGGTTACCGTGGATGCATGGGTCTGTTCAGCCGCAACACCACCGCCTCCGGGTCCGAGCTCCCGGCCCCGAAGGTGCAGAAGTCCGACGAGGAGTGGCGGGCCCAGCTGAGCCCGGCCGAGTACCAGGTGCTCCGCAAGGCCGGGACCGAGCGCCCGTTCACCGGTGAGTACACCGACACGACCACCACCGGCGTCTACCGCTGCCGGGCCTGCGGGGCGGAGCTGTTCCGCAGCGACTCGAAGTTCGCGTCGCACTGCGGGTGGCCGTCGTTCTTCACCCCGCTCGCGGGCGACGCCGTCATCGAGCGGGTCGACTCCAGCCTGGGCATGACGCGCACCGAGGTGCTGTGCGCGAACTGCCACGGCCACCTCGGCCACGTGTTCGAGGGCGAGGGCTACGGCACCCCGACCGACCTGCGCTACTGCATCAATTCCGTGTCGCTGACCCTGGAGCCCACCGAGGGCTGACACCGGTGCGGGGCCGTCGCGCGACGGCCCCGCACCCGGCTCACGGCAGGGACGCGACGAGGTCGCCGACCTCGACCCGCGGGCCGGTGTAGAACGGGATCTCCTCGCGCACGTGGCGGCGGGCCTCGGTGCCGCGCAGGTGCCGCATGAGGTCGACGATGCGGTACAGCTCGTCGGCCTCGAAGGCGAGGATCCACTCGTAGTCGCCGAGGGCGAAGGCCGGGACGGTGTTGGCGCGCACGTCCGGGTAGTCGCGGGCCTCCATGCCGTGGTCGGCCAGCATCTTCCGGCGCTCGGCGTCGGGCAGCAGGTACCACTCGTAGGACCGGACGAACGGGTAGACGCAGACGTAGCGCTTCGGGTCCTCGCCGGCCATGAACGCCGGGACGTGGCTCTTGTTGAACTCCGCCGGGCGGTGCAGCGCGGTCTGGCTCCAGACCGGCACGCTGGCCCGGCCGAGCGCGGTGGTGCGGCGCAGGTCGGAGTAGGCGGCCTGCAGCGACTCGATCTCCGAGGCGTGCCACCAGATCATGTAGTCGGCGTCGTGCCGCACACCGGCGAGGTCGTACACGCCGCGGACGGCGACGTCCTTGTTCGCGAGCGCGTCGAGGTACTCGGTGGCCTCGCGGGCGGCGGGGGCACGGTCGTCGCCGAGGCGGCCGGGCTCGACCCGGAAGACCGACCACATGGTGTAGCGGATGGTGTCGTTGATCGCTTTGACGTCCACGCGGGCCATGTCGGGCATGGTACGCGGCCGGTGAGGGTGCCCTCAGCGACCGGTCGGTGCGGGGGGCAGGGCCGCGGCGACCCGCTCGGCGGCGGACCGCGCGGTCGCCACACAGGCGGGGACACCGACCCCGTGCAGCATCGACCCGGCGACCTCCAGGCCCCCGACGGCGGCGACGGCCGACTCCAGCGCGTCGACGACCGCGCCGTGGCCGACCCCGTACTGCGGCAGACCGCCGCCCCAGCGCTGCACGAACGACGCGACCGGGACGGCGTCGACGCCGTCGAGGACGGCCAGGTCGGCGCGGACGCGGTCGACGAGCTCGGCGTCGTCGACCTGCAGGCTCGCCTCCTCCCCGAACCGGCCGATCGAGGCCCGGATCCGGACCAGACCGTCCGCACCGAGGTGGGCCCACTTCGTCGACGCGTGGGTGACGCCCTTGACCGACAGCGGCTCGTCCGCGGCGACCAGACAGCCGGAGGTGCCGGGCAGTCCGGCGACGTCGGCCGCCCGGTAGGCGAGCGCGACGACCGCGGAGGAGGCCAGCTCGATCCGCCCGGCCGCCGCGGCCGCGGCCGGTACGACCGGCTCCAGCAGCCGGCGGGCGGCGGGCGCGGGGACGGCGAGGACGACGGCGTCGACGTCGAGTGCCTCGGGCTGCGGGACCGGGCCGAGAGCCAGCCGCCAGCCGCCGGGGCGGCGCTGCAGCTCCCGCACGGTGACACCGGTCCGCACCCGGGCCGCCGACGCGGCGACGAGTGCGGCGGTCATCTCGCGGTAGCCCCCGCGCACGGCACCGAAGACCGGTCCGGCGGCCACCGGCTGTGGCACCGCGGCGGGGTCGGCCCCGGAGCCCCCAGCGGCCGGCGTCCCGGCGGCGAGGGTGCCGCTGCGCTGGCCGGACGCGGCCATCCCGGTACTGGCCGCCTCGGTGAGCGAGCCGGCCCCCGCGTCGAGCGCGGCGGCGAGCGCCGGGACCGTGGCGCGCAGGCCGAGCCGGTCGACCCGGCCGGCGTAGACACCGCCCAGCAGCGGGTCGGCGATCCGGTCGACGACCTCCGGGCCGAACCGACGGCGCAGCAGCGCCCCGAGCGCGACGTCGATGCCGGGCTCCCACTCCAGCGGCGTGGACGGCTCGGCGGCGACCGCGGCCCGTCCGGCGTCGGACAGCACTCCCCCGAGGTCGGCGTCCCGGCCGGGTACGCCCATCAGGGTGCCGCGGGGCAGGCCGACGGTGCGGCCCCCGGCGCGGATCGTCGCCGTCGCCGCGGTGGGGTGGGTGAGCGCGCCCGCCAGCCCGATCTCGGCGAGCAGTGCGGGGACCTCGGGGCGGCGGGCGAGGAAGGCCTCGGCGCCGACGTCGAACGGCGCGCCCGCGAGGTCCACGGTGCGGAGCACCCCGCCGAGCCGGTCACGCTGCTCCAGCACGACGATCTCGGCCGACGGGCCGAGCAGCGTCCGCAGCCGGTGCGCGCACGCCAGCCCGGAGACACCGCCGCCGACGACGGCGACGCGGGTCATCGCGCCGGACGCTCGCCCGTCGGCCCGGACACGGGCTGGGCGTGCACCGTCTCGACGGTCCGGGTGATCACGTCCGGGTCGGTCGCCGGCAGCACACCGTGGCCGAGGTTGAACACGTGCCCGCGGGTGCGGGCGCCCTCGGCCGCGATCCGCACGACCTCGGCGTCGACGGCGTCCTGGCCGGCGAACAGCACGGCCGGGTCGAGGTTGCCCTGCACGGGCACCGCTCCCCCGGCACGGCGAGCCGCGACGTCGAGCGGGGTCCGCCAGTCGACGCCGATCACGTCGGCGCCGGCCTCGGTCATCGCGCCCAGGAGCTCCGCGGTGCCGACCCCGAAGTGGATCCGCGGCACCCCGGCCCCGGCGAGCGCACCGAGCACGGCGGCGGAGTGCGGCAGCACGAACTCGCGGTAGTCGCGCTCGGAGAGCGCGCCCGCCCAGGAGTCGAAGAGCTGGACCGCGTCCACCCCGGCGGCGACCTGCTGCTGCAGGAACGTGCCGGTGAGCACGGCGAGCTTGCCGAGCAGGGAGTGCCAGACCTCGGGGGCGGAGCGCATGAGGGACTTGGTCCGCTCGTGGTTGCGGCTCGGGCCGCCCTCGATGAGGTAGGAGGCGAGGGTGAACGGGGCGCCCGCGAACCCGATCAGCGGGACCCGGCCCAGCTCGGGCAGCAGCAGACCGATCGCCTCGGTGACGCGCGTCACCTGCTCCGGCGCCAGCTCGGGCAGGGCCGCGACGTCGGCGGCGGTGCGGACCGGCGAGTCCACGACGGGGCCGGTGCCCGGAACGATGTCGATCCCGATGCCCGCCAGGTGCAGCGGCACCACGATGTCGGAGAACAGGATGGCCGCGTCCATGTCGTGACGGCGGACCGGCTGCAGGGTGATCTCGCAGGTCAGATCCGGGGTGAGGCACGCCTCGAGCATCTCGTTGTCCCGGCGCAGGGCCCGGTACTCCGGCAGCGAGCGACCCGCCTGACGCATGAACCAGACCGGCAGCCGCGACGGCGTCGCGCCGCGCACTGCATCGAGGAACGGAGCGCCCGCGAGGTCGCGGCGGGCGGGGGGCGCGGAGACGATGCCTGCAGTCATGACCCCCGGATGATCCCACGCGGACGGGGCCGGTACTCGGGCGCCCCGGCGCGCCTGCCAGGTACGACCGGTATCGCACCCTAGAGTCCGACGCCGTGCCGGACCCGAACTCACCACCACCAGCAGCGTTCCGCAGCGCGGTCCGCTCGCTCGCGTCGGTCCGACCGCGCCCCGAGCTCGTGGTGCGGCCGCTCGAGGCCCCGCCCCGGCTCGCGCCGTACAGCTGGGCGACCAGCGTCGAGGCCGACATCGGGCACCGCGGCGACGGGACCGACGACCTCGACGAGCCGGACACCTCCGGCCGGCTGATCCTGCTCCACGACCCCGAGGGTCAGGAACGCTGGGAGGGCACCTTCCGGCTGGTCTGCTTCGTGCAGGCCCGGCTGGAGCCCGGCCAGCTCGGCGACGACATGCTGCCGCGCATCGGATGGTCCTGGCTGACCGACGCGCTCGACCACGCCGGGGCGGGCTTCACCGCCCTCGGCGGGACCGTCACCCAGACCTCGTCGGTCCGCTTCGGCGGGCTCAGCGCGGACGGTGGCGGCCCCGGCGACGCGCCCCCGCGGGAGGACGACGTCGAGCTGCGCGCCTCCTGGTCCCCCACGGAGAGCGACGGCGATCTGTTCCGACACGCCGTCGCGTTCGCGTCCCTCGTGTCGACCGCCGCGGGCCTGCCGCCGGTCGGCGCAGTGCCGTTGAGCCGATCGCCCGGCTGAACGTCGCAGGTCAGCGGCATGTGTCGGACATCTTTCACCCGGAGGGGTGGGACCGCGCCCACACGCATGTAACTTTCCGAGCCGGAAAGACGAATGCACACCAGACGTTAGGCCGCATGGAGGGATACCATCTCTGCCATGGCACCCGCCCGGGCGGCCGAGCTCCACTCTCCGTCCCTCGGGTTCCGGTGTTGGTCGGGGGCGTACGACCGACTCCAGGAAGGTTGACGACGTGGCTGTACTTGGCCAGCAAGTGCCGGCGCAGAGCTCCGGCAACACCACCCCAGGTGGCGCTCCGATCGGTGGAGCAGTGCTCTCACCTGGGATCGTCCCGCAGCCGCGGGAGGAGCTGTTCACGGTTCTCGTCGTGGACGACCGCCCGCTGCTCCGGGAGGCGATCGCCGGGCGGCTGCGCTCCATGGGAGCGGGCACCGTGCACGAGGCCGCCTCGGTGACCGAGGCGCGGGCACGCGCCCACGCGGCGGGCCCCTGCGACCTCGCGATCCTCGATCTGACGCTGCCGGACGGCAGCGGGCTGGACCTGGTCAGCGAGCTCCGCTCGCTCGGCTGGAACCGGCTGGTCGTGCTCGCCTCCTCCGACGACCCGTACGCGGTCCGCTCGGCGTTCCAGGCCGGCGCGCAGGCGTACCTGCTCAAGTCGGCGTCGCCGTCGGTCGTGACCGACGGTGTCAAGCGGGTGCTCGACGGCGGCGTCTACGCCGACCCGACGGTCGCCCCGCTGCTGGCCACCGGGTCCCGCGTGCCGGGCACCGACAACACCCCGCGGGAGCTCTCGGCCCGCGAGGTCGAGGTGCTGCAGCTCGTCGCGGACGGCCAGTCCAACAAGGAGATCGGTGAGGCCCTGAACCTCTCCGCCCTCACGGTGAAGAGCCACCTCTCCCGGATCGGCCGCAAGCTCGGCACCGGCGACCGCGCCCAGATGGTCGCGCTCGCCATGCGCGCGGGGGTCATTCGCTGAATCCCGGGACCGGCGCCGCCGGCGGTACGGACACGACCCGGCCGCCGGTCTCGGCGACTCCGGACGGTTCACCCGATCCGGTACCGCTGCTCCGTCCCGCCGACGGCCTCCCCCCGGTCACCGAGACCCCCGACGACCTCGCCCGCGTGGCGGCGGCGATCGCCGGGGGCAGCGGTCCGGTCGCCGTCGACGCGGAGCGTGCCTCCGGCTTCCGGTACTCCCAGCGCGCCTACCTGGTGCAGCTGCGGCGTGCCGGGGCCGGGTCCGCGCTGGTGGACCCGATCCCGCTGCGCGGCGAGCTGGGGCCGCTCGCCGAGGCCCTCGACGGGCCGGAGTGGGTGCTCCACGCGGCCTCGCAGGACCTCCCGTGCCTGGCCGAGCTGGAGCTGCGCCCGGCGTCGCTGTTCGACACCGAGCTCGCGGGCCGGCTCGCCGGGCTCCCCCGGGTCGGGCTCGGCCCGATGGTGGAGAACCTGCTGGGCCTCGGCCTGGAGAAGGGGCACGGCGCCGCCGACTGGTCGCGTCGCCCGCTGCCCGAGGACTGGCTGGTCTACGCCGCGCTGGACGTCGAGGTCCTCATCGACCTGCGGGACGTCCTGACCCGGATGCTCGACGAGCAGGGCAAGCTGGAGTGGGCCCGCCAGGAGTTCGCGGCGGTCCGCACCGCACCGCCGCCCGCGCCGCGCGCGGAGCCCTGGCGGCGCACCTCCGGCATCCACAAGGTCCGCCGCCCCCGGCCGCTCGCCGCGGTCCGGGAGCTGTGGCTGGCCCGCGACGCGCTCGCGGCCGAGCGCGACATCGCCCCCGGCCGGGTCCTGCCCGACGCCGCGATCGTCGACGCCGCGGTGCGCAACCCCGACTCCCCGCAGGCACTGGCCGAGCTGCCGGTGTTCCGCGGACGCTCCCAGCGCAGGCTGGCCCGGTACTGGTTCGACGCGCTGCGCCGGGCCGCCGAGCTGCCCGAGTCCGAGCTGCCGCGTGGCGCCGCGACCACCGACGGCCCCCCGCCGGTGTCGCGCTGGGCCGACCGGGACCCCGACGCCGCCGCCCGGCTCGCCGCCGCCCGCGCGGCACTGGGCACGGTCTCCGAGCAGCACGACGTGCCGGTGGAGAACCTCCTGCAGCCCGACCTGCTGCGCCGGGTCTGCTGGACCCCGCCCACCGACGGCGACCTCCCGGCCGCCCTGCGCGCCGGCGGTGCCCGCCCGTGGCAGGTCGAGCTCCTGACCCCGGTGCTCGAACCGGCCCTGGCCACCCGCGCCGGCTGAGCCCGGACCGGGCCCGCTCGCCGGTCAGCGGGCCAGCGCCGGGGCGCCGCCCGAGGGCACGGGGACCGTCGTGTCGTCGGGCAGCGCGACGTGCACCGCCAGTCCCCCGCCGGGGACCGCCTCGGCGTGCACGGTGCCGCCGTGCGCGGTCGCGACCGACCGCACGATCGACAGCCCCAGGCCGGATCCGCGGGTGTGGGCGGTACGGGCCACCGGGCCCCGCCGGAACGGCTCGAACAGCTCGGCCACCTTGTCCGGGGCCAGCTCCGGTCCCGACGACGCGACCCGCAGCACGACCTCCGACCCGGGCGTTCGGGTGCCGCAGCCGACCTCGATCCAGCCGCCGTCGCGGTTGTGCCGCACCGCGTTCTCCAGCAGGTTCGCCACCATCCGGCGCAGCAACGGCTCGTTGCCCCGGGTCGTCGCGGGTCGCGGGTCGGTCCGCACCACCAGTCCGCGGACGGCGACATCCCCGGTCACCGCCGCGAGCTCCGCGGCGACGAGCGCGGCCAGGTCCACCGGCACCCGGTCCGAGTCCTGCAACGCTCCCCCGGCCTCGGTACGGGCGAGCAGCAGCAGCCCGCTGACCAACTCGTCGCAGCGACGGCCCGCCTCACGGACCACCCCGGCCATCCGGCGCAGCTCCGCGGCGTCGGCGTCGGGGTCCTGGAGCGTCACGTCGATCTCGGTGCGGAGCACCGCCAGCGGGGTGCGCAGCTCGTGCCCGGCGTTGGCGACGAACCGGGACTGGGCGTCGAACGCGGCCTGCAGCCGGTCGAGCATCGCGTCGACGGCGGCGGCCAGCTCGGCGACCTCGCCGCGGGCCCCGGCGAGTGCCACCCGCTCGTCGAGCGAGCTCGCCGAGAGCCGTGACGTGGTCTCGACGACCCGGCGCAGCGGGTGCAGCACCCGCCCGACCAGCACCCAGGACGCGACCGCACCGGCCGCCACGACCAGGGGGAACGCGATCAGCCCGGCCCGCAGCACCTCGGCGCGCGCCGAGGCGGCGACCGCGTCGCGGGCCGTCTCGGCGGGCACCGCGACCCCGCCCACGAACACCGTCCCGGGCAGCGCCGGGGTGCCCGCGATGACCGCGCCCACCAGCATCCAGCCGAGCAGGAGCAGCAGCGCGGCGACGGCGGCGACGAGCGCCGTCGCGAGCAGCGTCAGCCGCGGCCGGAGGGCGCCCACCGCGTCACGCCGTGGGGGTCCCGTCGGCGGGCACCCGGTACCCGGCACCGACGACGGTGTCGATGAGACCCGGCGCGCCGAGCTTCTTGCGCAGGGTCATGACGGTGACCCGCACCGTGGTCGTGAACGGGTCGGCGTTCTCGTCCCAAACGCGTTCGAGCAGCTCCTCCGACGACACCACGGCACCACCGGCGGCGAGCAGGACCTCCAGCACGCCGAACTCTTTGCGGGTCAGCTCGACCGGGCGCCCGGAGCGCAGCACGGTGCGCCGGGCCGGGTCCAGCACGACGTCACCGGCCCGCAGCGTGGGCGGCACCGCCGGGGTCGCCCGACGGCCGAGCGCCCGGACCCGGGCGACCAGCTCGGGGAAGTCGAACGGCTTGGCCAGGTAGTCGTCGGCGCCGCGGGACAGGCCCTCGACCTTGTCGGCCGGGGTGCCCGACGCGGTCAGCATCAGCACCCGGGTCAGGCCGCCCGCGGCGACGAGCTCGTCGCACAGGTCGTCGCCGCTGCGGCCGGGCAGGTCCCGGTCGAGGACGGCGACGTCGTAGCGGGTCACCGACAGCTTCTCCGAACCCTCGTCGCCGTCGTAGGCGACGTCGACGGCCATCCCGTCCCGGCGAAGGCCGCGCACGACGGCGTCGGCCATCGCCGGCTCGTCCTCGACGACGATAACGCGCATCAGCGGGTGCGCTCCCGCCCGGGAACGGCCCCCTCGGGGGTCGAGGGAACCGCCGCGGCCGCCCACTCGGTGATCCGGCGGGCCATGTCCTGCTCGGTCAGCCCGCAGGTGGCGAGCACGTCGTCGCGGCTGCCGTGCTCCAGGTACTCCTGGGGCAGCGCGAGGTCGCGCTGACGCACGTCGACCTCGGCGGCGCGCAACGCGTCCGACAGCGCGGACCCGAACCCGCCGTGCGTGCCGCAGTCGGAGACGGTGACCACGAGCTGGTGGTCGGCGGCCAGGGTGAGCAGCTCACGCGGGACCGGCAGGACCCACCGCGGGTCGACGACGGTGACGTCGACGCCCTGGTCGGCGAGCCGCCGGGCGACGGCGACGCCGGACTCGGCGAACGGCCCGACGCAGACCAGCAGCACCTGGGAGCGCCCGTCGGACGGCTCGTGCAGCACGTCGACCCCGGCCCCGCCGTCGAGCCGGCGCAGCGCGGGGACCGAGCCGATGACCGAGCCCTTGGGGTAGCGCAGCGCGGTCGGGCCGTCGGTGACCGCGACGGCCTCCCGGAACTCCTCGCGCAGGGTCGTCTCGTCGCGCGGGGCGGCGACCCGCATGCCGGGCACGATGCCCAGCAGCGACAGGTCCCACATCCCGTTGTGCGACGGGCCGTCGCTGCCGGTGACCCCGGAGCGGTCCAGCACCAGCGTGACGCGCTCGCGGTGCAGGCCCACGTCCATCAGCAGCTGGTCGAAGCCCCGGTTGAGGAACGTCGAGTACAGCGCGACGACGGGGTGCCGCCCGGCCCGCGCCAGCCCGGCGGCGGTGGTCAGCGCGTGCTGCTCGGCGATCCCGACGTCGACGATGCGGTCCGGGTGGGCGGCCGCGAACGGGGCGAGACCGGTCGGGCCGAGCATCGCCGCGGTGATCGCGACGACGTCGGTGCGCCGTGTCCCGAGCGCCACCATCTCCTCGGCGAACACGTCGGTCCAGCCGGTCACCGGGGTGCCGGTGGGCAGACCGGTCTCCGGGTCGAACGCGGCCGGGCTGTGCATCTGCTCGGCCTCGTCGTTCTCCGCGGGCGGGTAGCCGTTGCCCTTGCGGGTGACCGTGTGCACGATGACCGGCCCGCCGAAGCGCTTCGCCCGGCGCAGCGCGGACTCGAGCTGGCCGATGTCGTGGCCGTCGACCGGGCCGAAGTACTTGAGCCCCAGGTCGGAGAACAGCTCCTGCGGGGACAGGGCGTCCTTCACCCCGGCCTTGAACGCGTGCAGGCCCGCGTAGAGCGCGGGCCCGACGACGGGGGTGCCGCGGACGGTGCGCTTGCCGGCCTCGAGCACGCGCTCGTAGCCGGGCTGCAGCCGCAGCGACGCGAGCCGGTCCGCCAGCCCGCCGATGGTCGGCGAGTAGGAGCGGCCGTTGTCGTTCACGACGATCACGACGTTGCGGTCCGCACCGGCCGCGATGTTGTTGAGCGCCTCCCAGGCCATGCCGCCGGTCAGCGCACCGTCGCCGATCACCGCGACGACGTGCCGGTCGACCCCGGTCAGCGCGTGCGCGCGGGCGATCCCGTCGGCCCAGGACAGCGACGACGACGCGTGGCTGGACTCCACGTGGTCGTGCTCGGACTCGGCGCGGCTCGGGTAGCCCGACAACCCGCCGGTCTTCTTCAGCCGGTCCCAGCCCTCCTGACGGCCGGTCAGCAGCTTGTGCACGTACGCCTGGTGGCCCGTGTCCCAGATCAGGGTGTCCTGCGGGGACTCGAAGACCCGGTGCAGGGCGATGCTCAGCTCCACCACGCCTAGGTTGGGCCCCAGGTGACCGCCGGTGCGGGACACCGCCTTGATGAGGAACCCCCGGATCTCGGCCGCGAGCGAGGCCAGCTCCTCGGGCCCGAGCCCTCGCAGATCGGCCGGGCGTCGGATCGCCGAGAGTCCCCGGTTCGTCGTCACGTACTGCCTCCTCGCCGCCGGCCCCGTTCGGGAGTCCTCCACGGCGGAGAGACCGCAGGGAGGACCGGCATCGACTCGGGGTCCCACTCTACGGACAGGTGGCCGAGGGGACTCGATGGCGCTGCCGGGCGCGGTGGGCGTCGTCACCCGGACGGTGCCCACCGCGTCCCGTGCTGCGACGCGGTACGTGCGCTGTTCTCACCAACCCCAGTTACGCATTGTCGATCTCCTTTCACACTCGAACCACCGTTGGTCGACACAATGGCCGCGGCCATTGCGGCGGATGCCCTCACCAACCCCAGTTGCGCACGATGATCTCCTTTCCTGATCGACATCCCGCACGTAGTGGTGCTGCCACACCGTCACGGACAGCAATTGCCGGACACACCGACATGGTCTCTCATCCATTTCTCGACGCCGTCGCCGGAAAGAGTGGACCGCGGTCGGCCGACGAACAAACCAGGGAGCACCATTGCGACGTCGACCATCACCGACCCGGCCCTGCCGGTGACACCCAGCGTGACGAGGACACTCGTCCGAGCAGCTACGACTCGATCACGACGTCGTATCGATCACGGAACGCGACGGGTGCGGCTAGGATCACGGCGCGGCGGCATCCCGTTCGCCGCAGCGGACGGGCAGGATCGGGTGGTACGACGCCGGCCGAGGGAGGGACGCATGGCCCCGGAACCGGTCCGGTTGCACCAGGTCACCCGCTGGCCGATCTGGTCCATCCCGGGTCGGCTGCTCGGCCCGGTCCTCGCCGTGGAGCTGCTGGCGGTCTGCCTGGTCCTCGCCGGGCTGCTGCACCCGCCCCGGCTCGACCGCCCGACGCTGGTGCTGCTCGTCACCCTGACCGTGGCCGGGAGCCTGCACACCGAGGTCGTGGCCGGCATCGAGCGCGTCCGGCGCTACACCGCCGAGACCCATCACGTGAACCTGACCTCGGTCTGGACGGTCGCCTCGGCCCTGCTGCTGCCACCGGTCCTGGGCGCGTTCGTGGTGGTGGTGGTCGTCTACACCCACCTCTACGTCCGGGTGCTGCGGCCGGTGCCGCCCCCGGACCGCAGGCCGGTCTACCGCGAGGTCTACAGCACCGCGACGGTGATCCTCTCCGTGCACGCCGCGGCCGGGGTGCTCGCCGCGACCCGGCCCGGTGAGCTCTACGGCAGCCTGCCCGACGTCGTCGCGCTGCTGCTCGCGCTGCTGACCTACACCGTCGTCAACACCTGCCTGGTGCTCGGTGTGGTCGCGGTGGCCAGCCCGGACACCCGGGTGGTGCGGATCCTGTTCGGCGGCGACGAGCTCACCCTGGAGCTGGCGACCCTCTGCCTGGGGGCGCTGACGGCGGGGGCGCTGGCCGCGAGCGGCCCGTTCGTCGCGCTGCTCGCGGTGCCGCCGATCCTCGCGCTGCACCGCACGATCCTGGTCCGCAAGCTGCGCGAACGCGCCGACACCGACTCCAAGACCGGGCTGCTCAACCACGCGGCCTGGCACCTGCGCGGCACCCACGAGCTGGCCATCGCCGAACGCGAACGGCGGCCGGCGGCGCTGCTGATCCTCGATCTGGACCACTTCAAGGAGATCAACGACACCCACGGCCACCTCTACGGCGACCAGGTCCTCGCCGCCACCGCCCGGGTACTGCGCGAGGAGCTGCGCGACCACGACCTCGTCGGCCGGTTCGGCGGGGAGGAGTTCGTCGTGCTGCTCCCCCGGCTGTCCGGGCACGACGGGCGCGAGGAGGTCCGGCAGATCGCCGAGCGCCTGCGCAGGCGGATCGCGGGTGAGTCCGACCCGGTGGCACCGGTGGACGGGGTCCCCGCCCAGCGGCTGCCCGCACCGCCCCCGGACGCCCCCGGGACCGACGGCCCTCCGTCCCGGACCGGGATCACCGTCTCGATCGGCGGGGCGCTGTTCCCCGACGACGGCCACGCCCTGACCGGGCTGCTCGAGGTCGCGGACTCCGCCCTCTACGCCGCCAAACGCGCCGGGCGCGACGCCGTGCGGATCGGGCGGCACACCTTCCCGGCCGAGCCCGAGCACGCCTGACCCGTCCCGTCCTGCCGCCGCCGCGGCACCGGGGCCCTGCCGCCGGCGCTCAGTGGCCGGGGCTCAGTAGCCGGGGACGCTCCCGTCGCGCCCGATCCGGACCTGGTCGCGTCCGGCACGTTTGGCGGCGTAGAGGGCGTGGTCGGCGACCTGCAGCAGGTCGTCGAGGGACTCGCCGTCGCCGCCGGTCACCGCGACCCCGACCGACACCGACAGGTCGCGGATGGTGATGCCGCCGCCCGGGCCGTCGACGTGCACCGTCAGCGACCGGATGGTCCGCCGGATGCGCTCGGCCGCGCCGTGGGCGAGCGCGCACCCCTCCGGCCCCACCGGCAGCCCGGCGAGGAGGACGACGAACTCCTCCCCACCGAAGCGCCCGACCGGGTCGACCTCGCGGACCTGGGCCTTCAGCGTCGCGGCGACAGCGGTGAGCACTTCGTCGCCGGCGAGGTGGCCGTAGCCGTCGTTGACGGCCTTGAAGTGGTCCAGGTCGAGGATCAGCACCGCGACGGCACCGCGCTGGCGCCGGGCCCGGGTGAGCGCCCGGTGCGCCCGGCCCCGCCACGCGACCGCGGTGAGCAGGTTGGTCTTGGCGTCGGTGTTCGCCCGCTCCTCCAGCTGCCGGATCAGCACCGCCCGGTGCAGCACCAACAGCGGCGGGAGGACCAGCAGCGCAAGGAGCACATGGCGCTGCACCGCGAGCGCGGCCAGCACCGCCAGGCAGAGCGTCGCGCCCTCGAGCACGTGGTCGTCCCAGTCCCCCATCAGGCGTCGCCAGTCGGGACGATCCGGCGAGGTCAGGGCCAGCGCGGTCGCGACGAGGACCTGGTTGACCAGCCCGTAGACCGCCATGGCCAGCAGCAGCGACAGGTAGCCGACCACCTGGCTCGCACCGCCGAGCCCCGCCGCCGCGGTGAGCGAGTCGGACGAGACGAGGACCGAGGCGGCCATCGCGGCGAGCACGACGGTCGCGGTGGTGTAGACGTGCCGATACAGCTTCGCCCCGGCCGGGCGCCAGACCCGCCACCACAGGTGGCCGTAGACCGCGACGACCACCAGGCCCGCCACCCCCGGCGGCAGCAGCAGCGCGGCCGCGAAGGTCCAGACCGTCGACAGGTCGAAGTAGGTGACCTGCGCTCCGCGCCGGCGCACCCGGTCGATGCCGGACGCCATCTCGGTGTGCAGCGCGCCGAGTGCGGCGAGACCGAGGGCGCCCAGCGCCAGCATGCCGGTGGCGCGGTCCCACGGCAGCCGCGCCACGTCGGTCACGACGAGCACCACCGCGGTGAGCTCCACCAGCACCAGCACGGCGAGTACCCGGGCCGGCAGCCCGCGCGAGGGCCAGCGGGGCCGTTCGGCGTCCTCACCCCGGATCGCGGTCACCGGTGCCTGCCCGAACGAACTGGGGCGATCGTGCCGTCGGGACCGTGCGGCGCCGGTGACGTCGTGCGCGACCGAGGCCGGTGACCACCGGGAACCACACCTGCCGGGGGCATGCGACCGCCCCCGGACCCGCCGGGCGGCGCATCCGGACGGGGCATCCGGACGGCGCCGAGGGCGAGCAGGCGCAGCGCGCGGACGTCCGCGCGGACGTCGCGGACGTCGCGGACCGAGAAGGCGCCACGCGCGACGGGAGGACCGGCGGGAGTGGGGACGCGACGTTCGTCGTCCCGCGTCCCGGAGCCTCCGCGCTCGGCCATCGGCGTGCGGTCCCTTCGGAGTCCGTAGGTGGCCCGTGCCGGGATCCGGCACCCGCCCTGGACGGGGCCCCACGACCTCGGCATCGTCGTCGGGCGGAGACGCAGCCGAGCGTAGGTACAGCCCGCCCGCTCGGCGTCCTGGATCACCCGTCCGAAGCCGGGCGGCGTAACGACGGCGGCGAACGGCGTACGAGCGGGGGCACACGTCCATCACGTGCGCCTCCGTCCACGGCAAACGGTCGACGGCAAGCGGTCGACGACCGTTGCGCAACGGTCGGCGGTGGAGGTCAGAGCAGGTCCGCGACGTGGGCGGTCTCATTCACCGTCGCGACCTTGCGCATCCCGTCGCGTGCGCACACCACCCGTGAGAGGCCGACGTAGTCCAGGGGGAACGGCAGGTCCCGTCCGATGCCCAGCACCTCGGCGAGGTAGGCGTTGACCACGCCCGCGTGGGCGACGACGACCACCGTCGCCCGGCCCGGGTGTGCCGCGACGACGTCCTCGATCCCGGCACGCACCCGGGCCCGGAACGCGGCGCCGTCGACGTGGTCGGGCAGGTGCCCGGCCCGCATCCGCGCCCATGCCGCCGGGTCGGCCTGCGCCATCCGGGCGACCGGGACGTAGAGCGAGCGTTCTGCGTCGTACTCGCGCAGGTCGGACCGGGTGTGCGGGGTGAGGCCGCGCTCGCGCGCGAGCGGCTCCGCGGTCTGGACCGCCCGGAGCATCGTGCTGGTGTACAGCGCGTCGACCGGGGTGCCGGCCAGCGCGTCGACCAGCCGGGCGGCCTGCTCCAGGCCCTGCGGCGCGAGGCCCGGGTCGGCGTGCGTGCCGTCGTCGTGCTCGACGGCCTCGGGCAGCGCGTGCCGGACGAGCAGCAGGTGCACCCGCTCAGCCCGGGACGTGCGCGTCGTGTCCGGCGGCCCGCAGCGCCGCGCGCAGGGCCTCGGCGTGCCCGTCCTGCTCGGCGCCGTCGACGGTGGCGGCCGCGTTCGCGAAGTCGAAGGCCCGCATGTCCCAGGCCGGGAACACGTGGACGTGCAGGTGGGGCACCTCGAACCCGGCGACCAGCAGACCCACCCGGGGCGGCGACCAGATCTCCCGCACCGCGAGTCCGACGGTCCGTGCCACCCCGGTGAGGTGGGCGACGAGGCCGGCGTCGGCGTCGACCCACTGGTCGATCTCGGCGCGCGGCACGACGAGGGTGTGCCCCGGGCCGAGCGGGTTGATCGACAGGAACCCCACGCACTGCTCGTCGGCCCAGACGAACCGGCCCGGGATCTCGCCGCTGATGATCTTCGTGAAGACGGTGGCCACGGATCCGGACCCTAGTGGCCCGCGGCGCGGGGTGAGGAACGGCGGGCGCGGGGCCCCCGGCCGCCCTAGGATTCCGGGCATGCCCCGCACCATCGCCCGCAGTGACCGCGTCGACCGGGACGAGCTGCTCGAGTTCGTCCGTCCCCGGCACCACATGGTGCTGATGACCACCCGTTCCGACGGCGGCGTGCAGGCCTCCCCGGTCACCGGCGGCGTCGACGACGAGGGGCGCATCGTGATCTCCACCTATCCCGAGCGCGCCAAGTCGGCCAACGTCGCGAGGGCCGGCAGGGCCGCGGTCGTCGTGCTGAGCGAGGAGTTCGACGGCGCCTGGGTGCAGGTCGAGGGCGACGCCGAGCTCATCACGCTGCCCGACGCGCTCGAGCCGCTGGCCGACTACTTCCGCGCCGTCTCCGGCGAGCACCCGGACTGGGACGAGTACCGCCGGGCCATGGCCGACCAGGGGAAGGCTTTGATCCGCATCACCCCGACCCGGTGGAGCCCTGTCGCCACCGGCGGCTTCCCCGCCCGGCTCGCCGACTCCTGACCGCCCCTGGGACGATCGACCGCCCCCGTCCGCAGCAGCTGCGGACGTGACGGTGATGTGGCGTGGGCCGCCGGCGGCCCCGTCCACCATGCGGCAACGGAGCCCGCCCTACACAGTGTGAGCGTGCCAGCGGCCTGCGGCCGGGGGTACGCGACGAGAGGACACAGACCATGCAGGCCTGGCCCGGGCACGCCTATCCGCTGGGTGCCAGCTACGACGGCACCGGCACCAACTTCGCACTGTTCTCCGAGGTCGCCGACGCCGTGGAGCTGTGCCTGTTCTCCCCCGACCCGGGCGCGCCCGGCGGACTCGCCGAGACCCGGGTCCCGCTGACCGAGGTCGACGGCTTCGTCTGGCACGGCTACCTGCCCGGCATCGAGCCCGGCCAGCGCTACGGCTACCGCGTGCACGGTCCCTACGACCCGGCCCAGGGTCTGCGGTGCAACCCGAACAAGCTGGTCATCGACCCCTACGCCAAGGCCCTCGACGGCCCGGTCGACTGGGACGAGGCCGTGTTCGGCTACAACTTCGGCGACCCGGACTCGCGCAACGACACCGACTCCGCGCCGCACGTGCCGAAGTCGGTCGTCGTCAACCCGTACTTCGACTGGGGCTCGGACCGCCCGCCGAAGATCCCCTACAACGAGACCGTCGTCTACGAGGCGCACGTCAAGGGACTGACGATCCAGCACCCGGACGTCGAGGAGGAGCTGCGCGGCACCTACTCCGGCGTGGCGCACCCGGCGATGATCGAGCACTACAAGCGGCTCGGGATCACCGCCGTCGAGCTCATGCCGGTGCACGAGTTCGTGCAGGACCACCACCTCACCGAGAAGGGCCTGTCGAACTACTGGGGCTACAACACCATCGGCTTCCTGGCCCCGCACCACGCGTACTCGTCGGGCTCGATCCGGTCCGGCACCCAGGTCGCGGAGTTCAAGGCGATGGTGCGCGACCTGCACGACGCCGGCATCGAGGTCATCCTCGACGTGGTCTACAACCACACCGCCGAGGGCTCGGACATGGGCCCGACGCTGTCCATGCGCGGCATCGACAACCACGCCTACTACCGGCTGGTCGACGACGACCCCCGCTACTACATGGACTACACGGGCACCGGGAACTCCCTCAACGTCCGCAACCCGCACACCCTGCAGCTGATCATGGACTCGCTGCGGTACTGGGTGACCGAGATGCACGTCGACGGCTTCCGCTTCGACCTGGCCTCCACCCTGGCCCGCGAGTTCTACGACGTCGACCGGCTGTCGACCTTCTTCGACCTCGTCCAGCAGGACCCGGTGATCTCGCAGGTCAAGCTGATCGCCGAGCCGTGGGACGTCGGCCCCGGCGGCTACCAGGTCGGCAACTTCCCGCCGCTGTGGACCGAGTGGAACGGCAAGTACCGCGACACAGTGCGCGACTTCTGGCGCGGTGAGGCGGGCACCCTGGGCGAGTTCGCGTCGCGGATCACCGGCAGCTCGGACCTCTACCAGGCCGACGGCCGCCGCCCGTTCGCCTCGATCAACTTCGTGACCGCGCACGACGGGTTCACCCTGGCCGACCTCGTCTCGTACAACGAGAAGCACAACGAGGCCAACGGCGAGGGCGGCAACGACGGCGAGAGCCACAACCGGTCCTGGAACTGCGGCGTCGAGGGTCCCACCGACGACGAGACCATCGTCGAGCTGCGGGCCCGCCAGCAGCGCAACTTCCTGGCGACGCTGCTGCTGTCCCAGGGCACCCCGATGCTGCTGCACGGCGACGAGGCCGGACGCACCCAGGGCGGCAACAACAACGTCTACTGCCAGGACAACGAGATCGCCTGGCAGGACTGGGAGCTCGCGGGCAAGCACGACGACCTGACCACCTTCACCGCGGGCGTCGCCGCGCTGCGGCACGCCCACCCGGTGTTCCGCCGGCGCCGGTTCTTCGCCGGCCGCCCGATCGGCCGGTCCTCCACCAGCGAGGACGTCGCCGACATCGGCTGGTTCACCCCCGCCGGGCGGGAGATGACCGAGGAGGACTGGGACAACGACCTGGGCCGCTCGGTGGTCGTGTTCCTCAACGGCAGCCAGATCGCCGACGTCGACCAGCGCGGCCAGCGGATCGTCGACGACTCGTTCCTGCTGTGCTTCAACTCCTTCTGGGAGGACATCGACACCACGCTCCCGCCCACCGAGTTCGGGCAGGCGTGGGAGATCGTCGTCGACACCCACTCGGGCGAGGTGCACCCGCCGAACGCCGCCGGCGTCACGGGGACCGACCTCGACCCGGTGTCCGCGGGCTCGGTGCTGACCCTGCCCGCCCGTTCCCTGCTCGTCCTGCGATCGAAGGGCTGAGGCGTGACCCGCCTTCCGGGATCGACCTACCGGCTGCAGCTCTCGGCGGAGCAGACCTTCGCCGACGCCGCCGCGCTGACCGGCTACCTGGACCGGCTGGGGGTCGGGGCGCTCTACGCCTCACCCCTGCTGGAGTCCACGGCCGGGTCCACCCACGGCTACGACGTGACCGACCCGACCCGGGTGTCGGGTGAGCGCGGCGGCGAGCAGGGGCTGCGGTCGCTGCTCGCGACGCTGCGCGAGCACGGCCTGACGATGCTGATCGACATCGTGCCCAACCACGTCGGCGTCGCGAAGCCCGCCGAGAACCCGTGGTGGTGGGACGTGCTCACGCACGGCCAGGCCTCGCGCTGGGCCCGGCACTTCGACATCGACTGGGGCGCCGGCGCGCTGCTGCTCCCGGTGCTGGACGCCGACGAGGACACCGCGCTGTCGCAGCTGTCGGTCCTCGACGGGGAGCTGCGCTACCACGAGCACCGCTTCCCGATCGCCCCCGGCACCGGCGAGGGCACCGCCAAGGAGGTGCACGCGCGCCAGCACTACCGGCTCGTGTCCTGGCGACGCGGCGCCGCCGAGCTGACCTACCGGCGGTTCTTCGACGTCAGCGACCTCGCCGCGGTCCGGGTCGAGGACCCGGAGGTCTTCGCCGACACCCACCGCACCGTGCTCGACCTCGTGCGCTCCGACGACACCGTCGTCGGGCTGCGGGTGGACCACCCGGACGGCCTGTCCGACCCGGGTGCCTACGCGCGGCGGCTGCGCGCCGAGCTCGGCCCCGGCAAGTGGCTGCTGGTGGAGAAGATCCTGGGCCTCGACGAGGAGCTGCCGATCTCCTGGCCGGTCGACGGCACCACCGGCTACGAGGCGCTGCGCGAGGTCTGCGGGGTGCTCGTCGACCCCGACGGTGCCGGGCTGCTCACCCAGTTCGCCGCCGAACACACCGGGGAGAAGCGCTCCGCGCACGCCGTCGAGGACGACGGCCGCCACCTCGTCGCCCGCGAGATCCTGGT
The DNA here is from genome assembly GCF_001932475.1 of Pseudonocardia sp. Ae717_Ps2. Classification (NCBI taxonomy): domain Bacteria; kingdom Bacillati; phylum Actinomycetota; class Actinomycetes; order Pseudonocardiales; family Pseudonocardiaceae; genus Pseudonocardia; species Pseudonocardia sp. Ae717_Ps2. The sequence goes on along the minus strand of NZ_MCIS01000001.1, from coordinate 1,857,581 downwards.
CGCCGAGGTCCGCCGGATCGCCAACGCCTTCCGGGCCGGCCCCGGTGCGGACTCGGCGGCGACCGGGCTCGACCTGGCCGAGGTCACCGCGGAGGACCTGCACGACGCGGTCGCCGAGCTGCTGTGCGGGTTCCCGGTCTACCGCTCGTACCTGACGCCGCGGATCACCGAGGGCCGCGCGGCCGCCGACACCGCCGTCGCCGTGGCCCGCACACGGCGACCGGACCTGGGCGCGGTGCTCACCGCGTTGCACAGCGGGCTGGTCCGCGAGCCCGGCTCGGAGTACGCGACCCGGTTGCAGCAGACCTCGGGCATGGTCACCGCCAAGGGCGTCGAGGACACCGCGTTCTACCGGTACAACCGGCTCGTCGCGCTGAACGAGGTCGGCGGCGACCCGGCCCGGTTCGGGGTGACCCCCGAGGAGTTCCACGTCGGGCTGGCCCGCCGCGAGGCCGGCCGGTCGCGCACGATGACCTCGCTGTCCACCCACGACACGAAGCGCTCCGAGGACGTCCGGGCCCGGCTCGCCGTCCTGGCCGAGCGACCCGCGGACTGGGCGGCGAAGGTCCGCGAGTGGTCGGTGCGCCACCCGCTGCCCGACCGCTCGCTGGAGCTGCTGGCCTGGCAGTCGCTGGTCGGGGCGTGGCCGATCCCGGCCGACCGGCTCGCCGGCTACCTGGGCAAGGCGTCCAAGGAGGCCAAGCTGGTGACCTCGCACATCGACGCCGTGCCCGAGGTCGACGAGGCGATCGCGGCCTGGCCGGAGCAGGTCCTCGCCGACGCCGAGCTCGTCGCCGAGATCGAGGCGTTCGTCGGGGAGATCGCCGACCCGGGCCGGTCGAACTCGCTGGCCCAGAAGCTGCTCCAGATGGCCGGGCCCGGCGTGCCGGACGTCTACCAGGGCACCGAGCTGTTCGAGTACTCGCTGGTCGACCCGGACAACCGGCGCCCGGTCGACTGGGACGCCCGGCGGGCGATCCTGGAGCGCCTCGACGCGGGCGAGCAGCCGCCGGTCGACCCGACCGGCGCGGCCAAGCTGCTGGTCACCTCGGCGACGGCGCGGCTGCGGCGGTTCCGGCCCGAGCTGTTCAGCGGCTACGGCCGGGTCGACGCCCAGGGCCCGGCGGCGGAGCACGCCGTCGCGTTCTCGCGGGGCGGGGGCGCGCTCGTCGCCGTGGCGACCCGGCTGCCCGAGGGGCTGGCCCGCCGGGGCGGCTGGGACGACACCCGGCTGCCACTTCCCGGCGGCTTCGACGACTGGCACGACATGATCGCGAACCGTCCGGTGGACGGGCCCGCGCCCGCGCTGGCCGACCTGCTCGCCCGCTACCCCGTCGCGCTGCTGGTCCGCCCCGCCTGATCCGTCACCCGTCGCGCCCCGGTCGCCCGCAGGCGGCCGGGGCGCGACGCGTACGGGTCCGGCGGGTCAGGGCTCGTCGACGACGTGCACCGCGGCCTCCTCGGCCGAGGCGCCGGCACCGTCGATGCCGGCGTCGCCGGCCACCAGGTCCTTCTCCCCACCGTCGCTGCCGTCGAAGCTCGCGTCGTCGATCGTGAGGCGCCCGGCGCGGCGGTCGCCCACCTCGTCGTCGGCGAGCAGCTCGCCGTCGGCACCCGGGGCGTCCCCGAGCAGGTCGCCGGTGGCGTCGTCGACGTCGGAGAAGTCGTCCCGGGAGTCCGGGTCGCCGACGACCCCGGCGGCGCGGGCGTCGTCGCGGTCCTCCGCGTCGGCGGTCGCGTCCAGCTCGGCCGTCCAGGTGTCGGGCTCCTCGTCGGCCAGGCGCTCGTCGAGGGTCTCGTCGTCGCGGTCGTTCCACGGGCGCTCGGGCGGCGAGTAGCCCTCGTCGAGCACGTCGGTCACGCCGCCGTACTCCAGGGTGTCCTCCGGCTGCAGCTGCGCGTCGGAGTCGAGGTCGTCGCCGGCGTCGGGGTCGCTCATCGGGGCAGCCTAGCGGCGCGTGACCCGGCCCACCCCCCGCCGGGCGCGCGCCGACCCCACCGGGTGCGGAAGGATCGGCGCCCGTGACGGAGTTCGCCGTGTGGGCCCCCGACAGGAACCGCGTCAGCGTGCTGGTGGGTGACCAGCGCATCGCGCTCGATCCCTCCCCGGGGGGCTGGTGGCGCACCGAGGCGCCCGACCACGGGCACGGGACCGACTACGCGTTCCTGCTCGACGACGACGCGACGCCGCTGCCCGACCCCCGTTCCCGCTGGCAGCCGAAGGGGGTGCACGAGCGCTCCCGCGTCTACGACCACGAGGCGTTCTGGTGGACCGACGAGACCTGGACCGGCCGCGCGCTGGCCGGGTCGGTGCTCTACGAGTGCCACATCGGCACGTTCACCGGGCCGGGCACGTTCGACGCCGCGATCGGCCGGCTCGACCACCTGGTCTCGCTCGGGGTCGACCTGGTCGAGGTGCTGCCGGTCAACGCCGTCGACGGGCCGGTCAACTGGGGCTACGACGGCGTCGGCTGGTACGCCGTCACCGAGAACTACGGCGGCCCGGACGCGTTCAAGCGCTTCGTCGACGCCTGCCACGCCCGCGGCCTGGGTGTCGTCCTCGACGTCGTCTACAACCACCTCGGCCCGTCCGGGGCCTACCTGGACCGGTTCGGCCCCTACTTCGCCGGTTCCAACATCTGGGGTCCGTCGCTGAACCTCGACGCCGCGGGCTCCGACGAGGTCCGCCGCTACATGATCGACAACGCCCTGATGTGGCTGCGCGACTTCCACGTCGACGGGCTGCGGATCGACGCCGTGCACGCGCTGCGCGACACCCGGGCCCAGCACATCCTGGAGCAGCTCGCCGTCGAGGTGACCGCGCTGGAGGCGCACGTCGGGCGCCCGCTGTCGCTGATCGCCGAGTCCGACCTCAACGACCCGCGGATGATCACTGCGCGGGAGGGCGGCGGGTACGGCCTGGACGCGCAGTGGGCCGACGACGTCCACCACTGCCTGCACTCGGTGCTCACCGGCGAGGGCCAGGGCTACTACGGCGACTTCGCCGAGGCCGGTCTCGACGGGCTGGCGCACGTGCTCACCCGCGGCTTCCTGCACGAGGGGACCTGGTCGTCGTTCCGGCAGCGCAGCCACGGCGCCCCGATCGACACCGCGCGGATCCCCGGCTCGCGGCTGGTCACCTACCTGCAGAACCACGACCAGATCGGCAACCGCGCCACCGGTGACCGGCTCACCCACACGCTCTCGCCCGGCCTGCTGGCCTGCGGTGCGGCGCTGCTGTTCACCTCCGGATTCACCCCGATGCTGTTCATGGGTGAGGAGTGGGGCGCACGCACGCCGTGGCAGTTCTTCTCCCGCTTCGGCGACCCGGACCTGCAGAAGGCCGTCCGCGACGGCCGGCGCGCCGAGTTCGCCGACCACGGCTGGGACGACGCCGCCGAGGTGCCCGACCCCAACGCCGAGTCGACCTTCGCCGACTCCCGGCTGGACTGGTCCGAGCCCGAGCAGGAGCCGCACGCGACCCTGCTGCGCATGCACCGTGAGCTCATCGCCCTGCGCCGCGCCTGGCCGGAACTGTCGGACCCGTGGCTGGACCGGATCGGTGTGGACGTCCACGAGCAGGCGCGCACCCTCGTCGTCGCCCGCGGGCGGATGCGGGTCGTGGTCAACCTCGGCCCGGAGCCGGTGACGCTGTCGCTCGGATCGGAGATCACCCGCATCCTGCTGGCGTCCGAGCCGACGACCAGCGACGGCTCCTCGTTCACCGTCCCGGCGGAGGCGTTCGCCATCTGCCGCGTGGCGGAGTAGCGGGGACCCTGCGCGTCACCCGTCCGAGTGCCGCCGTTCACCTGTTCGCCGGACACGTGACGCGGCCGGGCCACACGAGACTGCGAGGGTCTGCGAGGTCGCGACGATGCGGCCGCGCGCCGCCCCTGCGACAGACGTGAGGTCACGTGACGTCCACCCCCACCCGGTCCGCCTCGACGCCGACGGCGCCGGGTGCGACCTCGCGCCCCCCGCCGCGGCGACGGCGCCGCTTCACCGCCCGGGACCGGCACGACTTCTGGGTGTTCCTCGCGCTGGTGCTGCCCAACGCGGCGCTGATCGTCGCCTTCGCCTACCGGCCGGTGATCGAGAACGTCCGGTACTCGCTGCTGAACTGGACCCTCGGGTCGCCGTCGGCGACGTTCGTGGGGCTCGGGAACTACGTCACGTTCCTGACCTCGCCGTCGTCGGCGGGGATCGTCGGGACGACGCTGGTGTTCACCGTCGTCACGGTCGGCGGCTCGATGGTGCTGGGTCTGCTGATCGCACTGGCGCTCAACCGGCGGGTGCCGGGTACCGGTGTCGCGCGGGCCGCGGTGTTCTCCCCCTACGTGCTGTCCGGGGTCGGCGTCGGGCTGGTGTGGCTGTTCGTGTTCGACCCGTCGATCGGGGTGCTGGGGGCGGTGGTGCGAGCCTTCGGCGGCACCGCACCGGACTTCTTCAACGACCCGTCGATGTCGCTGACGATGATCTGCATCGTCTACGTCTGGAAGAACATGGGCTACGCCGCGGTGATCTACCTGGCGGGCCTGCAGTCGATCCCGAAGGACCTGCTGGAGGCCGCCGCGCTGGACGGCGCGTCGTCGGCCCGCACGTTCTTCCGGGTGGTGCTGCCGCTCCTGTCGCCGGTGACGTTCTTCCTGGTCGTGACGAGCGCGCTGAACTCGTTGCAGGCCTTCGACCTGATCCGGATCATGACCCCGCTCGGGCAGGGGACGACGACGTTGATCTACGAGGCCTACCTGCAGGCCTTCGGCTCCAGCAACCGGGCAGGCTACTCGGCGGCGGTGTCGACGGTCCTGTTCGTGGTGCTGGTGGTCTTCACCCTGGTCCAGCTGCGGTGGATGGAACGGCGGGTGCACTACGCATGACCACCACCGCTCCGGAGCACCGGTCGTCGCGCGCGCTGTCGCCGCGGGCCCTGTTCGACGTCGTGACCAGCGCCTACGTCCCGCTGCTGGTGGCCGTACTCGTCGTGCTGTTCCCGCTGCTGTGGATGACGCTGTCGTCGTTCAAGCCACTGACCGAGATCATCACCCAGACCCCGGCACTGCTGCCGTCGGCGCCGACGACGGAGAACTACGCCACCGTCGCCGAGCGCCTGCCGTTCGGCCGGGTGTTCCTCAACTCAGTGCTGGTCACCGTGGTCGGTACCGTGCTCAAGGTGGCGCTGGCCGTGTTCACCGCCTACGGGCTGGTGTTCGTCCGGTTCCCGTTCAAGAACTGGATCTTCGCCGGGCTGCTGGTGACGCTGATGGTGCCGCCGCAGGTGGCGCTGCTGCCCAACTACACGCTCATCACCGCGCTCGGCGGCGCGGACACGTACTGGGGCATCATCCTGCCCGGTCTCGGGACGGCGTTCGGCACGTTCCTGCTGCGCCAGCACTTCCGCACGCTGCCGCCGAGCCTGCTGGAGGCCGCCGAGCTCGACGGGGCCGGGCACTGGCGCCGGCTCACCCGGGTCGTCCTGCCGGTGTCCGCGCCGACCGTCGCCACCGTCGCGCTGATCACGATCGTCTACGAGTGGAACGACTACCTCTGGCCGCTGGTCATCATCTCCAGGCCGGAGATGATGACGCTGCCCGTCGGGCTCACCCTGCTGGCCAACGTGGACAACCGGGCCGCGGCCTACGGCCAGCTCATGGCCGGGTCGGTCGCCGTGATCGTGCCGGTCCTGATCGTCTTCATCGCCCTCCAGCGCCACATCATCGCCGGGCTTACCCAGGGCGCGGTCAAGGACTGAGACCGTCCCCCGCGCCTCCTCCCCTCCCCCCGAAAGGACGCCAGCTGCCATGCACCTCGACCGTCGCGGATTCCTGAAGTTCGCCGGCATCACCGGCGCCGCCGCGGCCCTGGCCGCCTGCGGCGGCCCCTCCACCAGCGGCGGCGGGCCCGCCGACGCCCCGGAGGTCGACTACTCCGGGGTGCAGCCGGCGACGACCGTCACCTGGTGGACGAACAACCCGGGCAGCTCGGAGAAGGTGTCCCGCCAGATCATCGACGCCTACCAGCGGGCCAACCCGGGGACCACGGTCAACCTCGTGACCGCGGGCGCGACCTACGAGGAGATCGCCCAGCGCTTCCAGACCGCGCAGGCCGGCGGCGGCTCCCAGCTGCCCGACCTCGTCGTGCTCTCCGACGTCTGGTGGTTCCGCTACTACATGCAGCGCTCCATCGTGCCGATGGATCCGCTGATCGCCGCGACGGGCATCGACACCGCCGACTACCGGCAGCAGCTGATCGAGGACTACCGCTACGACGGCAAGCTCTGGGCGCTGCCCTGGGCGCGTTCGACGCCAATCTTCTACTACAACAAGGCGCACTGGCAGAAGGCCGGCCTGCCCGACCGGGCGCCCGCGACCTGGGCCGAGATGGCCGAGTGGGGGCCGAGGCTGCAGGCCGCGGGCACCGGCGCGCAGAAGGCGTACCAGCTCCCCGCCCTGGCCGACTACGCCGGCTGGTCGTTCCAGAACAACCTCTGGGGCGAGGGCGGCGCCTGGTCGAACGAGTGGGACGTCACCTGCGACTCCCCCGAGGCCGTCCGGGCGATCTCGGCCCTGCAGAACGCGGTGACCTCGGGCTGGGCGGGCGTCGCCGCGACCGACGGCACCACCGACCTGGGTGCCGGGGCGGTGTCGGCGACGGTGGGCTCGACCGGTTCGCTGGTCACCGTGCTCGACGCCGCGCAGTTCGACGTGGGCGCCGGGTTCCTGCCCGCGGGCCCGGTCCCCGGCCCGGTGTGCCCGACGGGTGGCGCGGGCATCGGCATCCCGGCCGCGATCCCGCCGGAGCGTCAGCTCGCCGCGGCGGCCTTCGCGAAGTTCCTGACCAGCCCGGAGAACACGGTGCTGTTCTCCCAGGCCACCGGCTACCTGCCGATCCGCACCTCGGCGAACACCGGGCCACTGCTCGCCCAGACGCCGCTGCGCAAGGTCGCGATCGACCAGCTCGACCGGACCCGCACCCAGGACCGGGCGCGCGCGTTCTTCCCGGGTGCCGACCAGGAGATCGCGCGGACCTGTGCCAACATCCTCAACCAGCGGGCCGACGTGCAGAGCGAGCTCACCACCCTCAAGGGCACGCTGACCCGGATCTTCGACACCGACGTGAAGCCCAACATCTGACGGCGGGACGCTGACATGGCAACGGTCACCTACGACTCGGCGACGCGGATCTACCCCGGCTCGGACACCCCCGCCGTCGACGGGCTGGACCTGGAGATCGCCGACGGCGAGTTCCTCGTGCTCGTCGGGCCGTCCGGCTGCGGGAAGTCGACGTCGCTGCGGATGCTCGCGGGTCTGGAGGACGTCGACGCCGGCGCCATCCGGATCGGCGACCGCGACGTCACCGACGTCCGGCCCAAGGACCGCGACATCGCGATGGTGTTCCAGAACTACGCGCTCTACCCGCACATGACGGTCGCCGCGAACATGGGCTTCGCGCTGACCAACGCAGGCCGGCCGCGCGACGAGATCGCCCGCCGCGTCGCCGAGGCGGCGAAGATCCTCGACCTGGAGGGACTGCTGGACCGCAAGCCGCGTGCCCTGTCGGGCGGGCAGCGCCAGCGGGTCGCGATGGGCCGCGCGATCGTGCGCGAGCCCGCCGTGTTCTGCATGGACGAGCCGCTGTCCAACCTGGACGCGAAGCTGCGGGTGTCCACCCGGACCCAGATCGCCTCCCTGCAGCGGCGCCTGGGTGTCACCACCGTCTACGTCACCCACGACCAGGTGGAGGCGATGACGATGGGCGACCGCGTCGCGGTGCTGTCGGGCGGGGTGCTGCAGCAGTGCGCCGCCCCGCGCGAGCTGTACGAGCGCCCGGTGAACGCCTTCGTCGCCGGGTTCGTGGGGTCACCGGCGATGAACCTGGTGACGGTGCCCACCGGCACCGACGGGTCGGTGTCCCTCGGCGGGGTGCGGATCCCGGTGCCCGGCGGGTCGTCGGACACGGTCACGGTCGGCATCCGGCCGGAGGACCTGCGCCCGGCCGGGGCCGGGGACGGGCTGGAGGTGACCGTCGACGTCGTCGAGGAGCTGGGGGCCGACGCCTACGTCTACGGCACCCTCACCGAGGCCGCGGGACACGACGGCGCAGGGACGACGCTGGTGGCCCGGGTCGACGCCCGCACCCCGCCGGAGCGCGGGACCCGCCTGCGCCTGGTCCCCGACCCGGACCGCACCCACCTGTTCGACGGCGACACCGGCGCCCGCCTGGGCTGACCCGACCCGCTGCGGTCCCCCGCTCCCGCGCGGTGATCCGCAGCTCGCGCAGTGATCCGCTGCTCGCGCGGTGATCCGTTCGGCGCGCGTGTCCGGACGCGCGCGCGGCGCGGATCACCGCGCGGATCGGCGATCACCGGTGCGCCGGGTGGCCGGCGGGGACGGCTCCGGACGCACCGCGGCCCCGCACCCGTGACGGGTGCGGGGCCGCGGTCGGTGTGCGGTCGGCTCAGATGAGGCCGAGCTTGGCGACGGTGTCGCGCTCCTCGACCAGCTCCGCGACGCTCGCGTCGATCTTCCCGCGGGAGAACTCGTCGATCTCCAGGCCCTGGACGATCTTCCACGCGCCGTTCTCGGAGGTGACCGGGAACGAGGAGATGATGCCCTCGGGGACGCCGTAGGAGCCGTCCGACGGGATCGCGGCGGAGGTCCAGTCGCCGGCCGGGGTGCCGTTGACCCAGTCGTAGACGTGGTCGATGGCGGCGTTCGCGGCCGACGCGGCCGAGGACGCGCCCCGCGCCTCGATGATCGCGGCACCGCGCTTGGCGACGGTCGGGATGAAGTCGTTCTCCAGCCACTCCCGCTCGACCTGCTCGGCGGCGATCTTGCCGCCGACCTCGGCGTGGAACAGGTCGGGGTACTGGGTCGCCGAGTGGTTGCCCCAGATCGTGAGCTTGCTGATCTCGTCCAGGCCCACGCCAAGCTTCTTCGACAGTTGCGCCAGCGCACGGTTGTGGTCGAGGCGGGTCATCGCGGTGAACCGGTCGGCCGGGACGTCCGGGGCGGAGGCCTGGGCGATCAGGGCGTTGGTGTTGGCCGGGTTGCCGACGACCAGGACGCGCACGTCGTCCGCGGCACCGGCGTTGATCGCCTTGCCCTGCGGGCCGAAGATGCCGCCGTTGGCCTCGAGCAGGTCGCCGCGCTCCATGCCCTTGCTGCGGGGACGGGCACCGACGAGCAGCGCGACGTTGGTGCCGGAGAACGCGGCGTTCGCGTCGTCGAAGATGTTGATGCCGCGCAGCAGCGGGAAGGCGCAGTCGTCGAGCTCCATCGCGGTGCCCTCGGCGGCCTTCACGGCCTGCGGGATCTCCAGCAGGTTCAGCGTGACCGGGGTGTCGGGCCCCAGCAGCTGCCCGGAGGCGATCCGGAAGAGCAGCGCGTAACCGATCTGGCCAGCGGCTCCGGTGACGGTAACGGTAACGGGGGTAGCAGACACGCCCCGGACCCTAGCCCTGTTCGCGCCTGCGTACCGCGACGGGGAGCACACCCACCGCCATGCGTGGCACGAACCACACCGCCGGTAGCGTGCGGGCGATGCGAGACGTCCCGGTGACCGGTCGTGCACCGGCGCCGGACCTGGCCCGCGGCGCGGCGCTGCTGCTGATCGCCGTGGCGAACGTGCACACCTTCGTCACCCACCGGGGCATCGGGGTCCGCACCTACCCGCTCGACCCGACCGGCGTCGACGCCTGGCTCGCCGCGGCGCAGCTGACCCTGGTCGACGGCCGGGCCTACCCGCTGTTCGCGCTGCTGTTCGGCTACGGCATCGCCGGGCTCGCCCGCCGCGCGGCCCGCGCCGGTGCCGGGCCCGACCAGGTGCTGGCCCTGGTCCGGCGCCGGGGCGGGGCGCTGTTCGCCGTCGGCGCCGCGCACGCGGTGCTGCTGTGGCACGGGGACTTCGTCGCCGCCTACGGGCTGATCGCCGTGGTTCTCGCGCCGGTGCTGGTCCGCGGGTCGACCGCGGTGCTGGTGCTCACCGGGGTGGCCGCGACGACGCTGCTGGCGGTGCTCTACGCCCCCGTCGCGCTGACCCGGTCCGACGCGGCGTCGGCGTCGCCGTCGCTGGTCGCACCGGACGTGGTGTCCGCGGCGGTGGAGCGCTTCGGCGAGTGGCTGTTCGGCAACCTGCTGATCAGCGCGGTCGGGCTGGCGGGGGCCGCGGTCGCGGGGGTCCTCGTCGCCAGGGCCGGCTGGCTCGACGACCCGGCCCGGCACCGTCGCGCGCTGCGCCGGGTCGCCGTCGCGGGGATCGGGGCGGGGGTCGTGGGCGGCCTGCCGCTGGGGCTGGTCGCCGCGGGGGCGTGGACGCCGTCGGAGCCGGTCGCGCTCGTGGTCGGGGTGCTGCACGCCGTCACCGGCTACGCCGCGGGCGCCGGGTACGCGGCGCTGGCCGGGCTGGTCGTCGCGCGACGGACACGGTCCGCCGGAGCGGCACCGGACGGTCCGGGGGCCGTGTACCGGTCCCCGGGCGACACAGGACCCGTGCCGGGCGGGTGGATGTCCCGCGCGCTGGTCGCGCTGGGGCGGCGCTCGCTGAGCGGGTACCTGGCGCAGTCGGTGGCGTTCGTGGCCCTGTTCCCGGCCTGGACGCTCGGGCTCGGCGCGGGCCTGCCGCTGTGGGCGGCGACGCTGTGCGGGGCCGGGGTGTGGCTGGTGACCGTCGTCGTCGCCGTGGTCGCCGAGCGCCGAGGCCACCGCGGCCCGGCCGAGGTGCTGCTGCGCCGGCTGACCTACGGCCGCACCCCGGCTCCCGCACACCACCCCACCGGACCATGATCGCCGGGAGTGGAGCGCCGGAGGCACCCCGCTGCGCTCTGCACTCCACTCCCGGCGATCATCGTGGGGCGCGGCCCCGCGAGCGGGTGGCGGTCTAGGCTCCCGACATGAGCGGCACCGACCCCGCCGACCAGCCCGGACCGGACGAGCCGGCGCGGCCGGACGTGCCCGGGGCGGCCGGGGCGACGCCGTCGTGGCAGGGCGCCCCGGGCTTCTCCGGGGTGGGCCCGGTGTCGTCCGGCCCGGTGGAGGTCCCGCCGCACGCCCCGCTGCCGGGGGCGCCGCCGTACCCGCCGGGAACCGAGCCGGAGCGGGCCGCGGTCGCCGACCGGTCCCCGCAGCTCCCGGGCGTCGCCGCCGTGCTCCCCCGCTGTGTGGCCGCGGCGGCCGGCTGGGTGGCGGTGGCGCTGCTGCTGGCCCTGGTCACCGGGGTCGGGTCGTGGCCGCTGCGCGGGCTCGCGCTGCTCGTGCCGTGGGGGCTCGCCGCCCTCGCGCTGGTGTTCCCGGCCCGGCGCGGGGTCGGCCCCGGCGGGCTCGTGGCACTGGCGTTCGCCCCGTTCTGGCTGATCCACGCCGTCCTGGTCGGTCTGCTCGGCTGGTGAGACCGGCGCCGGCGATCGGCCGGCCCACCCCGGTCCCGAGCCTCATCCGCGATCCCCGCGTCGGGCGTCGCGTTCCGGTGGTCGTGACCACGCGGACGCGACGCCCGGCGCGGCGGCCGGCGCGCGGGAGAGGCCGCAGCTCGTCGCTCCCGGACCGTCGTCCGGCGACCCCCTCTCCCGAATGGCGCCGGGCGCTGTGTCTCGCCATGATGCCGATCATCCACTCCCCACGGAGGAGGTCCTCGTGGCCGATCACGACCCGCAGGTGCTGCCGATGGCCGACGTCGCGGATCGGTGGGTGGTGCGCTGCGACTGCGGGTGCGGGCTCCTCACCCAGTACGCCTCCCGGGACGAGGCCGAGGACGCGGCGGCACAGGCCCGGGAGGAGGCCGGCCCCCCGACCGCGCGGGAGCAGGCGATCGAGGAGGTCGTCGAGGACGACGGCGAGCGGGCCTCCGAGCGGATCTGACCGTCGTGCCCCCGGGCGGGATCAGTCCCGGCGCCGCGAGGTGATCACACCGGTGTCGAAGCCGGCCAGGTGCAGGCCGCCGGCGAAGCGCGCGTGCTCCACCTTGAGGCACCGGTCCATCACCACGGTCAGGCCCGCGGCCTCCGCGCGACGGGCGAGCTCCTCGTCGAACAGGCCGAACTGGAGCCAGAACGTCGACGGCGTCGGGTCCAGGGCGAGGACCTCGTCGAGCACCCCGCCGAGGTCCTCGGGGCGGCGGAAGACGTCGACCAGGTCCGGCACCACCGGCAGCTCCGCGAGCGAGGGGTACACCGGGCGCCCGAGGATCTCCGGTGCGTTCGGGTTGACGAAGTACACCTCGAAGCCGGTCGAGGCCAGCAGGTAGGTGGCGACGAAGTTGCTGGCCCGGGCCGGGTTCGGGCTCGCCCCGACGACGGCGACGGTGCGGGTGTCGCGCAGGATCTGCTGGCGCCGCCACGCGGGCGGGTTCTCCCAGGTCACGAGCTCTCCTTCTGCGAGGCGGCCAGCGCCTGGTCGAGGTCCCAGACGATGTCGTCCGGGTCCTCCAGACCGACCGAGATCCGGATCATGTCCTCGGGGACGCCCGCCTGCTCCAGCTGCTCGGTGGTGAGCTGCTGGTGGGTGGTGGACCCGGGGTGCAGGACGAGGGTGCGGGCGTCGCCGACGTTGGCGAGGTGGCTGCACAGCTGCACCGCCTCGATGAACCGCGCCCCGGCGGCCCGGCCGCCGCGCACCCCGAACGCGAACACCGCGCCCGGCCCCGCGGGCAGATACCGGCGAGCCCGCTCGTGGTGGCGGTGCGACGGCAGCCCGGGGTAGGTCACGTACTCCACCCGCGGGTCGGCCTCGAGCCACTCGGCGACCTTCTGCGCGTTCGCCACGTGCGCCTCCATCCGCTGCGGCAGCGTCTCGACGCCCTGCATCAGCAGGAACGCCGAGTGCGCCGACAGCGTGGCGCCGACGTCGCGCAGCTGCTCGGCACGCAGCTTGGTGAGGAATCCGAGCTCCTGGAAGTTCCCCCACCAGGTGAGCCCGCCGTAGGACGGGACCGGCTCGGTCATCCCGGGGAAGCGGCCGTTGCCCCAGTCGAAGCGGCCGGACTCGATCACCACGCCACCGAGGGTGGTGCCGTGCCCGCCGAGGAACTTCGTCACCGAGTGGATCACGATGTCCGCGCCGTGCTCCAGCGGCCGGCACAGGTACGGCGTCGCCAGCGTCGCGTCGATGATCAGCGGGAGCCCGGCCGCGTGCGCGACCTCGGCGAGCCCGGCGATGTCGGCGACCTCGCCGCCCGGGTTGGACACGACCTCGGCGAAGACGAACTTGGTGTTCTCGCGGATCGCGGCGGCATAGTCGGCCGGGTCGGTGCCCGGCACGAAGGTCGTGTCGACGCCGAAGCGGCGCAGCGTCACGTCGAGCTGGGTGATGGTGCCGCCGTAGAGCCCGGCCGCGGCGACGGCGTGGTCCCCCGCCCCGGCGAGGGCGGCGAAGGTGAGGAACTCGGCGGACTGCCCGCTGGCCGTGCACACCGCGCCGATGCCACCGTCCAGGCTGGCCAGGCGCTCCTCCAGCGCCGACACCGTCGGGTTGGCGATCCGGGAGTAGATCAGCCCGTACTTCTGCAGCGCGAACAGCGCCGCGGCGTCGTCGGTGTCGCGGAAGACATAGCTGGTCGTCTGGTGGATCGGGACCGCCCGGGAACCGGTCGCGGCGTCCGGCACCGTCCCCGCGTGCACCGCCCGGGTGCGGAAGCCCCAGGCCCGATCCGGTCGGTCGCCGCGCGGTCCCGACGGTTCGCTCGCAAGCTCGCTCACGTCCCCATCCTCCCCCGCCTACAGGTGGTCGTGCAGGAAGGCCCGCACCCGCTCCGTCGCGTCCGTCGCCGAGGGTTCGTGGTACTCCGCGTGCAGCGGCGTCCGGCGTGCCACCGCACCCTTCGCACCCGGCGTGCGCGTCATGAACGAGTGCCCGGCCTCGGGGTAGACGACGACGTCGTGCGGGATCCCCCGCTCCGCCAGGTCGGCCTCCAGACGCTGCGGGTACCCGTCGGCGAACTGCAGGTCGCGCCCGCCGAAGCTGGCGACGACCGGACAGACCGGCTCCACCGCGACACCCGCGCGGCCGTAGAACGGCACCGCGACCCGGTACAGACCGGTCTGGGACAGCAGCAACGCGAACCCGCCGCCCATGCAGAACCCCATGACACCGATCCGGTCGGCGTCGACGGTGGGCTGGTCGGCCAGCCAGCGCCGGGCGGACTCGCAGTCGCCGAGCGCGGCACCGCGGCCGGTGGCCATCGTCGCCAGCGTCGAGGCGATGCACAGCGGCTTCACCCGGCCACGGGCGAACAGGTCCGGGATCAGGACGGTGTAGCCCTCGCGGGCCAGCTCGCGGGCGATCCGGCGCATCTCCGGGGTCATCCCGAAGATCTCGTAGATCATCACGATGGCGGGGCCGGGCGTGTCGGTCTCGGGGCGGGCCAGGAAACCGGGGAGCCTCCCGCCGTTGACACTGGTCAGTGAGACCTCGGACTCGACGGTCACGGGCGGGGGTCCTTCCGGTCGCGGGGGACCCGGACGAGCCCCTCCTGCATGGTGGTGGCGACCAGGCGGCCGTCGGCGGTGAAGAAGCGGCCGCTGGCCAGGCCGCGCCCACCGGAGGCGGCCGGCGAGAAGCACGAGTAGAGCAGCCACTCGTCGGCGCGGAACGGCGCATGGAACCACATCGCGTGGTCCAGGCTCGCCATCTGCAGCCCGGTGCGGGGTACGTCGTGGCGGGCGACGACCGAGCCGAGCAGGGTCAGGTCGCTGGCGTAGGTGAGCAGGCAGACGTGCAGCAGCGGGTCGTCGGGCAGCTCGCCGTCGGCGCGCAGCCACAGCCGCATCGGGTCGTCGGACGGGCCGGTGTGGTCCTGCGACCAGGACGGCTCGTCGATCAGCCGGATGTCCAGCGGGCGGGGCAGGCCGGCCATCCAGCCGCCGTCGCCGCGGGCCGCGCGCGTGCCGAGGTCGTCGACCGCCTCCGGGGCGGGGACGTCCGAGGGCATCGGCTGGGAGTGCTCCAGGCCGTTCTGCGGCAGCTGGAACGACGCCGACAGCGAGAAGATCGGCTCGCCGCGCTGGATGGCGAGCACCCGGCGGGTGGTGAACGACCGGCCGTCGCGGACCCGCTCGGTCTCGTAGACGATCGGGATGCTCGGGTCCCCGGGGCGGATGAAGTAGGCGTGCAGCGAGTGCACGTGCCGGTCGGCGGACACGGTCCGCCCGGCCGCGACGAGCGCCTGGCCGGCCACCTGGCCGCCGAACACCCGCGGCAGCGAGACCGGTGGGCTCACACCGCGGAAGAGGTTGTCCTCCAGGCGCTCCAGGTCGAGCAGCGCGACCAGGTCGTCGAGGACGGCCTGGCCGCGCGGTTCACCGTCGGCTGCGGTCTCGGGCACGGTCTCGGGTGCGTGTACGGGGTCGGCACTCACGCCCGGGAGTATGCCCGGCGCCGGTCAGGCGTGGTCGTCCTCGCCCAGCCGGTGGACCCGGATGAGGTTGGTCGAGCCGACCGTGGAGGGCGGCGAACCGGCGACGACGACCACGAGGTCACCCGGCTTGAACCGGCCGATGGACAGGATCGCGTGGTCGACCTGGCGGATCATCGCGTCGGTCGAGTCGACCCTGTCGACCAGGAACGTCTCGACGCCCCAGGTCATCGCGAGCTGGCTGCGGACCGCGGGCTCCGGGGTGAACGCCAGCAGCGGGAGCCGGGTGTGCAGCCGGGCCAGGCGCCGCACGGTGTCCCCGGACTGGGAGAACGCGACCAGCGCGCGGGCGGAGAGCCGCTCGCCGATGTCGCGGGCGGCGTAGGACAGCACGCCGCGCTTGGTGCGGGGCACGTGGTTGAGCGGCGGCACGTCGGCCGGGCCCGCCTCGACGGCCTCGACGATCTCGGCCATCGTCCGCACGGTCTTGATCGGGTAGCGGCCGACGCTGGTCTCTCCGGACAGCATCACGGCGTCGGTGCCGTCCAGGACGGCGTTCGCGACGTCGGAGGCCTCGGCGCGGGTCGGGCGCGAGCTGGTGATCATCGAGTCCAGCATCTGGGTGGCGACGATGACCGGCTTGGCGTTCTCCCGCGCGATCTGCACGGCGCGCTTCTGCACCAGCGGCACGTTCTGCAGCGGGAGCTCGACGCCCAGGTCGCCGCGGGCGACCATGATGCCGTCGAAGGCGAGCACGACGGCCTCGAGGTTGTCGACGGCCTCGGGCTTCTCTAGCTTCGCGATCACCGGGACCCGACCGGCGCCGGTGTTGTCCATGATCTTGTGGACGAGGTCGATGTCGGCGGGGCTGCGCACGAACGACAGCGCGACGACGTCGACCCGCAGCGACATCGCGAACTCCAGGTCCGCGACGTCCTTGTCCGACAGGGCGGGCACCGAGATGTTCATCCCGGGCAGCGACAGGCCCTTGTTGTCCGAGACGGGGCCGCCCTCGGTGACCCGGCAGACCACGTCGTTGCCGTCGATGGCGACGACCCGCAGTCCGACCTTGCCGTCGTCGACGAGCATCCGGTCGTCGACCTGGGCGTCCTGGGCGAGGCCCTTGTAGGTGGTGGAGACCCGGTCGTGGGTGCCGGGCACGTCGTCGACCGTGATCCGCACCTCCTCGCCGGTCGCCCACTCGGTGGGCCCGTCGGTGAAGCGGCCGAGCCGGATCTTCGGGCCCTGCAGGTCGGCGAGGATGCCGACGGCGCGCCCGGTCGAGTCGGCGGCGTCGCGGACCATCTCGTAGACGCGCTTGTGGTCGGCGCGGTCCCCGTGGCTGAAGTTGAGCCGGGCCACGTCCATGCCCGCTTCCACGAGGTCACGGATCCGGTCCGGGGTCGCCGTGGCCGGTCCGATGGTGCAGACGATCTTGGTTCGACGTGTCACGGCTATCAGGGTAGCGGTGTCTGGAACGATCAGGACGACGGGAACCCGGCCTGTCGGTGTCCGGTTCGACGGTGTTCATCCGCAGGATCGGCGGTGGAGCAGACTGGGGGCGTGCGCGTCCAGCCGTTCGTCCTGTCGGTCCTGTTGAGCCTGGTCATCCTGTTCACCCCGGCATCCGGGGTCCCGACGGCACCTCCGGGCACCGACAAGCTCGTCCACCTGCTGCTGTTCGCGCTGCTGGCGTGGACCGGGCGGGCCGCGGGGATCCGGGTGTGGCCGCTGCTGGGCGGGCTGGTCGCCTACGCGGCGGCCTCGGAGGTCGCGCAGGCGCTGCTGCCGATCGGGCGCAGCGGGGACGTCCTCGACGCGCTCGTCGACGTCGCCGGGGCGGCGCTCGGGCTGGGGCTGACCGTGCTGGTGGCCCGCCGGCGACCGGGCCGCGAGACGTCGTCGCGGCTCTGAGGCGGAGCGGTACCTTCCTCCGACGGTCCTGCACCGCTGCTCCGGGCGCGCCGGGCCCCACGGCCGCGGCGCCGGGTCAGCGCCGCGGGAGCTCGCTGGGGCCGACGTGGTCGTCGAGCCATTCGGTGACCGGGCGGGTCGCCCGCCACACCCTGCGGACCCGGTCGCGGGCCCGCGGGCCGTGCAGCACGTCGTCCGGCGGCCAGTGCCGCGCCACGTAGAGCCCCGTGTGCCGCAGCAGGTCCAGCCGCGGGTGGTCCGGGGCGGTGCCGCGCGGCCGGGTCTTCAGGGTCGCGCCGTCGACGGTGAGTCCGGCGGCGCGGGCGGTGTCGAGGCGGGCTCGCAGGTCCTCGCCGCGGCGCTCGTCGTCGACGCTCTCGCGGTAGCGGGCCAGCTGGTCGGGCGCCAGGTGGTAGTAGCCGCCGGCCGCGAGCATCCCGTCCGCGGACACCTCGACGTAGAACGGCTCGGCGAAGCCGCCGCAGTGGGTCTTGTACGGGGTCTTGTCCGCGGCGAAGCGCACGTCGCGGTAGGGGCGGAACACCTTCCCCGCCCCGAACTCCGGTTCGAGGTCCGCGAGCAGCGCCAGCATCGGGCCGCGGACGTCGTTCTCGTAGACCGCACGCTGGTCGGTCCAGTACGCACGGGAGTTGTCGGCGAGCAGGCCGTCGTAGAACTCGACGGCGCCCTCGCCGAAGCCCGCGAACGCGCTCACGCGTCCTCGCGCTCCTGGGGTCTGCCCTGCTGCCCGGGCCCGGCGGTGTCCGCCGGCTCGGGGGCGACGTACTCCTCGCGGCCGCGACGGGCGAACGCGACGTAGAGCACGGCCCCGATGAACACCACCGACGCGACGACGACGTTGATCCGGACGTCTCCGAACACCCGCGTCGCCGGGTCGGTGCGCATGAGCTCGATGAAGAACCGGCCGAGCGTGTAGCCCGCGACGTACAGGCCGAAGACCCTGCCGTGGCCGAGCCGGAACCGGCGGTCGGCCAGCACGATCAGCGCGGCGACGACGAGGTTCCACAGCAGCTCGTAGAGGAAGGTGGGGTGCACGACCGCGATCGGCGTCGGGTCGAGTGCCACACCGCCGAGCGGGTCGTCCAGCCCGGTCGCGGGGTCGACCCGCCGGTAGATCTCCAGCCCCCAGGGCAGGGTGGTCGGGCCACCGTAGAGCTCCTGGTTGAACCAGTTCCCGAGTCGCCCGATCGCCTGGGCGACGATGATGCCGGGGGCGACCGCGTCGGCGAACAGCGGCAGCGGGACGCCGTGCCGGCGGCAGCCGATCCAGGCCCCGACCCCGCCGAGCGCGATGGCGCCCCAGATGCCGAGCCCGCCGTTCCAGATCTCCAGCGCTCCCCACGGGTTGCCGCCGGGGCCGAAGTAGGTCCGCCAGTCGGTGGCGACGTGGTAGAGCCGCCCGCCGAGCAGGCCGAACGGCACCGCCCACACCGCGACGTCGAGCACCGTCCCGGCCCGCCCGCCGCGCGCCTGCAGCCGGCGCTCGCCCCACCACAGGGCGACCGCGATGCCGGCGATGATGCACAGCGCGTACGCCCGGATCGGGATCGGGCCGAGATGCCAGACACCCCGGTCCGGGCTGGGGATGGACGCCGGGAGCGCGCCGGGTAGTGCGGTGGGCAGTGCGGTGGCGAGCGTGACGAGCACGGATCAGCCGCCGTTCCGGCTGCAGGACGGGTGGAACCCGGCCGCGACCAGACCGCGGACCGCGGCCGCCGGGTCCCCGCTGGTCACCAGGCCCTCGCCGACCAGCACCGCGTCGGCGCCCCATCCCGCGTAGGTCAGCAGGTCACCGGGGCCGCGGACGCCGGACTCGGCGACCTTGAGCACGTGCGACGGCAGGCCGGGCGCGATCTCACCGAAGACCGACCGGTTCACCTCGAGGGTGTGCAGGTTGCGGGCGTTGACACCGATCAGCGTGGCGCCGGCCTCCAGGGCGCGGTCGCACTCCTCCTCGGTGTGCACCTCCACCAGCGGGGTCATCCCGAGGGATTCGATGCGGTCCAGCAGCGAGGCGAGCACCGGCTGCTCCAGCGCGGCGACGATCAGCAGCACGACGTCCGCGCCGTGCGCACGGGCCTCGTGCACCTGGTACGGCGTGACGACGAAGTCCTTGCGCAGCAGCGGGGTGTCGACCCGGGCGCGGACGGCGTCGAGGTCGGCCAGGGAACCGCCGAAGCGGCGCTGCTCGGTGAGCACGCTGATCACCCGCGCACCGTTGGCGGAGTAGGCCTCGGCGAGGTCGGCCGGGTCGGGGATGTCGGCGAGCGACCCCTTCGACGGGCTGGCCCGCTTCACCTCGGCGATGACGCCGACGCCCGGCTCGCGCAGGGCCGCCATCGCGTCCCGCGGCGGCGGCGCGGCCGCGGCCCGCCGCTTGATCTCGGCGAAATCGACGACGCTCTCGCGCACGGCGAGGTCCTCCCGGACCCCGTCCACGATGGCCTCGAGGACGCTGGGTACGCGACCCGGAGTCCCGTTCGGGTGTCCGGTCGTACCGGCAGTGCCCGTAGTGCTCACAGGACCGACTCCTCCTCCGCTCGCGCGTCGCCCGGACGTCGAGGTCATGCTAGTTCTCCCCCTCACGCGGACCGACGGTCGGGTCGCCGCCGGCGTCGAGCCGTTCCCAGGCCGCCCGGTCGGGGTCGGTCGGTGTCGTGGCCGCCTGCGTGCCCGGTGCGGCGTAGCGGGCACCGAGCCGCGGCAGCCGCGGCTCCCGCACCACCAGCAGCACCGCGGCGGCGAGTGCGACGACCCCGCCGGCGACCGCCAGCCAGGGCCACGGCGTCGCCGAGACCGCGCCGGAGCCCGCGGGGGCGTTCGGGGCGGTCAGCCCGGAGCGGGCCGAGGCCAGCTCCACCGCCGACGGCGGCACGGCGACCAGCCGCAGGGTGAGCACCACCGCAGCCACCCCGGCGAGCCCGACCAGCACACCGAGCACCCGGCGGGCGATCCCCGACAGCGCGACCAGCGCGGCGACCGCCGCGACCAGCAGCGCGGCGACCGCGGTGACCACGGGTTGCAGCTGCGCGCCGGTGGCGCCGAGCTCGACGGTGCCGCGGGTGGCGGTGGGCACCTCCAGCACGAACCAGTCGGCGGACCCGGCGCCCCACAGGGCCCCGGCGCCGAGCAGCAGGCCGAGCACGGTCAGGCCGAGTGCCCGCCGGTCGGTGCGGTGCGGTGCGGGCGCGGCGACCCCGTCGTCGCCGGGCGCCGTCACGCGCTGCCCGGGACGGGCGGGGGTGTCAGCGGGGCCGACAGGGACCCGGCCGCGGCGACGGCCGAGAGCACCGCCCGGGCCTTGTTCAGGCACTCCATGTCCTCCGCGGCCGGGTCGGAGTCGGCCACGATCCCGCCGCCGGCCTGCACGTAGGCGGTCCCGTTGCGGATCATCGCGGTGCGGATGGCGATCGCGGTGTCGGCGTTGCCCGCGAAGTCGAGGTAGCCGACGATGCCGCCGTACTGGCCGCGTCGGGTCGGCTCCAGCCGGTCGATGACCTGCATGGCCCGCACCTTCGGCGCCCCGGACAGGGTGCCGGCGGGGAAGCAGGCGACGACGGCGTCGAACGCGGTGCGGTCGCGCCGCAGCAGCCCGGACACCGTCGACACCAGGTGCATGACGTGGCTGTAGCGCTCGATCTCGAAGAAGTTCCGCACGGTGACCGTGCCGGGCTCGCACACCCGGCCCAGGTCGTTGCGTCCGAGGTCGACGAGCATCAGGTGCTCGGCGCGCTCCTTCTCGTCGCCGCGCAGCTCCTTCTCCAGGAGCTGGTCCTCCTCGTCGGTCGCGCCGCGCCAGCGGGTGCCCGCGATGGGGTGCGTGGTGGCGCGCCCGTCGAGCACGCTGACCAGCGCCTCCGGGCTGGACCCGACGATCGAGAACGGCGGCCCGCCCGCGGCGTCGTCGAGGCGCAGCAGGTACATGTACGGGCTCGGGTTCGTGGTGCGCAGGATCCGGTAGACCTCGAGCGGGTCGGCGTCGCACTCCATCTCGAAGCGCTGCGACAGCACGATCTGGAAGGCCTCACCGGCGCGGATCTGCTCCTTGGCGTCCTCGATCGCGGCGTGGTGCTGCTCGGGGGTGCGCCGGCGGAGGAACTCCGGGCGGGTCGGGGTGTACACCGCGACCGAGCTCGGCGACGGGACCGCGAGCTCGCCGGTCATCCGGTCCAGCCGGGCGACCGCGTCGTCGTAGGCCTGGTCGACGCGGTCGTCGGTGGCGTCCCAGTTGATCGCGTTCGCGATCAGGGTGACGGTGCCCTCGTGGTGGTCGAGCGCCGCCAGGTCGGTGGCCAGCAGCATGACCAGCTCGGGCAGCGCCAGGTCGTCGACGGCCGGGTCGTCCGGGTCGGCGATGCGCTCGACGCGGCGGACGATGTCGTAGCCGAGGTAGCCGACCATGCCGCCGGTCAGCGGCGGCAGCCCGGGCAGCGGCTCGGAGTGCAGCTCGGTGACCACGGTGCGCAGCGCCTCGAGCGGGTCACCGGTGGTGGGCAGGCCGTCGGGGACCTCTCCGGTCCAGACCAGCTCGCCGTCGACGGCGGTGAGCGCCGCGGCGCTGCGCGCCCCGACGAACGACCACCGCGACCAGGACCGGCCGTTCTCCGCGGACTCCAGCAGGAACGTGCCGGACCGCCCACCCGCCAGCTTGCGGTACACCCCGACCGGGGTCTCGTCGTCGGCCAGCAGCCGCCGGGTCACCGGGATGACCCGGTGCGCACGCGCCAGCTCCCGGAACTCCTCGCGGCTGGGGCTCACCGCGCCCAGGGCTGCGGCTGCGGGAACCGCGGGGGCGGGGGCGCCCGTCGTCGTCGCGCCACCGGATGCGTTCTGGGTCCGCTGGGTCATGCGACTCATTGTCCCCGAGCAGTGACGACTGCCCTCGCGCGGGTGAGGATGGGACGCATGACCGAACCGAGCGCCAGCGCACCCCCGGCCCCGGGGGCGCAGCCCCGGCGTCGTGGCCGCCGGTCCGGCGGTGCGGACACCCGCGCCGCGCTGCTGGCCGCCGCCCGCGTCGAGTTCGCCGACCGCGGCTTCGACGGCGCCACGGTCCGCCGGATCGCCGAGCGCGCCGGGGTCGACCCGGCGATGGTCAACCACTGGTTCGGCGGCAAGGAGAAGCTGTTCCTCGCCGCGCTCGACCTGCCGCTCGAGCCCGAGCAGGTCCGCGAGCACCTGGTGAGCGGTCCGGGCGACACCGTCGGCGAGCGGATCGTGCGCACCTTCCTCACCGTGTGGGACGCCGACGGCGGCTCCCCGATGGCGGCGGTGCTGCGCAGCGTCGCGGGACACGAGGCCGCGGCCCGGATGCTGCGCGAGTTCATCGGCAAGGCGATCCTGGTGCCGGTCACCCGCGTCCACTCCCCCGACCGGCCCGACGAGCGGGGCGCGCTCGTCGCCGCCCAGCTGATCGGGCTCGCCATGATCCGCTACGTGGTGCACCTGGAGCCGCTGGCCTCGGCGCCCCCCGAGGACATCTTCGCCGCGGTCGGGCCGACCGTGCAGCGCTACCTGACCGGGAACCTGGGGTCGACGAACCCCGAGGAGTAGGCGGCGACGACGGCCTGGGTCCGGTTCCGCGACCCGGTCTTCGCGAGCGCGCCCGCCACCTGGGTCGTCACCGTCTCCACCCCGAGCACCAGCTCGGCGGCGATCTCGGCGTCGGACGGACCACGCGCCATCAGCCGCAGCACCTCGCCCTCGCGGGTGGTGAGCCCGGCGCCGGCGAGACGGTCGCCGTCGCCCGCGGCGAACCCGGCCACGAGCTCGCCAGCAGGGCGGCCGGGGCCGCACGACCGCACACTGGGGTCATGGTCGATCTGTCCGCCCGGCTGCCCGGCGCCGTCGCCGACCGGCTCGAGGCGCTTCGCTCGCGGGTCGGGTCGGCGGTGTTCAGCCGGGTCGCCGGCGACGAGGGATCCGGCCGCCGCGCCCGCGTCCTCGGTGCCGAGGGCCCGCGCTGGTTCGCCGAGGACGCCGCGATCCGCACCGTGCACGGCGACTCGTCGATGTTCGTCGGCGGACTGCGTGCGCTGCTGCTGCAGTCGCTGCACCCGCTGGCCATGGCGGGGGTCGCCGGGCACTCCGGGTTCCGCGGCGACCCGTGGGGACGGCTGCAGCGCACCTCGTACTTCCTGGCCGCGACGACGTTCGGGCCGGCCGAGGAGGCCGAGCGGGTGATCGCGCGGATCAGGCGGGCCCACGTGCACGTCCGCGGGACCGCGCCGGACGGGCGCCCGTACTCGGCGTCGGATCCGCACCTGCTGCGCTGGGTGCACATCGCCGAGATCGACAGCTTCCTCACCGCGCACGACCGCTACGGCGCCGCCCCGCTCGACGCCGCCGGACGCGACGCCTACGTCGCCGACACCGCACGCGTCGCCCGTGAGCTGGGGGTGCCCGATCCGCCGGAGTCCGTTGCCGAGCTGCACGCCCAGCTCGCCGCCTACCGGCCCGAGCTGGCCGGGACCCCGGAGGCCCGCGACGCCGCGCGGTTCCTGTTGTGGGAGCCGCCGCTGCCGCTCTCCGCACGGCTGCCGTACTCGGTGCTGGCCGCCGCGTCGGTGGGGCTGATGCCACGCTGGACGCGGCTGCCGCTGCGGCTGCCGTGGCTGCCCGTGGCCGAGGCGACCGTGGTGCGGGCCGGTGGGCACGCGATCACCGCCGGGATCCGGTGGGTCACCTCGGCACCCACCCAGCCGCCACCGACGCCGCCGGTGCACCCGTGAGCGGTCAGACCCCGCCGCCGTCCTTGGTGAGCAGGACGTCGGTGCTCATGCGCCGTCCCTGGCGAGCAGGACGTCGGTGCTCATGCGCCGTCCCTGGCGAGCAGGACGTCGGTGTCGAAGCAGGTCCGGGTTCCCGTGTGACAGGCCGGCCCCTCCTGATCGACGACGACCAGCACCGCGTCGCCGTCGCAGTCGAGCCGCACCTCGTGCACGTGCTGCACGTGCCCCGAGGTGTCGCCCTTGACCCAGTACTCCTGGCGCGAGCGCGACCAGTAGGTCCCCCGGCCGGTGGTCAGGGTGCGGTGCAGCGCCTCGTCGTCCATCCAGCCGACCATCAGCACCTCACCGGCGCGGGACTGGACGACGGCGCAGACCAGCCCGTCGGCGTCGCGCTTGAGGCGGGCGGCGATCCCCGGGTCCAGCGCGGACTCGGCCGCCGTGAGACGGGTGCTCACCGGATCTCGACCCCCTCCGCGCGCAGCGCGTCCTTCACCTCACCGATCCGCAGCTGACCGAAGTGGAACACGCTGGCGGCGAGCACGGCGTCCGCCCCGGCGCGCACGGCCGGCGCGAAGTGCTCGACCGCACCGGCACCGCCGGAGGCGATCACCGGGACGTCGACGACCTTGCGGACCGCGGTCAGCATCTCCAGGTCGAACCCGGCGCGGGTGCCGTCGGCATCCATCGAGTTGAGCAGGATCTCCCCGACGCCGAGCTCCTGGCCGCGCTGCGCCCACTCGACGGCGTCGATACCGGCGGAGCGACGCCCGCCGTGCGTGGTGACCTCCCAGCCCGACGGCTGTGGCTGCTCCCCCTCGGGGACCCGGCGGGCGTCGACCGACAGCACGATGCACTGGCTGCCGAAACGCCGCGACATCTCGTGCAGCAGCGTGGGCCGGGCGATCGCGGCGGTGTTCACCGAGACCTTGTCCGCGCCCGCGCGGAGCATCCGGTCGACGTCGTCGGGGGTGCGGATGCCACCGCCGACGGTCAGCGGGATGAACACCTGCTCGGCGGTGCGACGCACCACGTCGATCATGGTTCCGCGCTCCGACGACGACGCGGTGACGTCGAGGAAGGTCAGCTCGTCGGCGCCCTCGGCGTCGTACACGCGGGCCATCTCGACCGGGTCGCCCGCGTCGCGGAGCTCCTTGAAGTTGACGCCCTTCACCACCCGCCCGGCGTCGACGTCCAGGCACGGGATGACACGGACCGCGACGCCCATCAGGCCCTCACCGCGTTCACGGCCGCCAGGGCCTCGGGCAGGGTGAACCGGCCGGCGTAGAGCGCCTTGCCGATGATCGAGCCCTCGATGTTCACCCCGGTCGCGGCGACCTCGGCGAGCCGGGTCAGGTCGGCGACCTCGGAGATCCCGCCCGAGGCGATCACCGGGGCGGTGGTGGCCTGCGCGACCTCGGTGAGCAGCTCGACGTTCGGGCCCTGGAGGGTGCCGTCCTTGGAGACGTCGGTGACGATGTAGCGGGTGGCACCGTCGGCGTCGAGGCGGGCGAGGACCTCCCAGAGGTCGCCGCCGTCGGAGGTCCAGCCGCGGCCGGCGACCCGGCGCCTGCCGTCGATCACCTTGACGTCGAGGCCGATCGCGATCTTCTCGCCGTGCTCGGCGAGGACCTTCCGGCACCACTCGGGCTGCTCCAGCGCCGCGGTGCCGAGGTTGAGCCGGGCAGCGCCGGTGGACAGGGCGCGGTCCAGGGACTCGTCGTCGCGGATGCCGCCGGACAGCTCGACCCGCAGATCGAGCTTCCCGACCACCTCGGCCAGCAGCTCGGCGTTCGAGCCACGGCCGAACGCGGCGTCGAGGTCCACCAGATGGACCCATTCGGCGCCGCCGGCCTGCCAGGTCATGGCCGCCTCCAGGGGCGAGCCGTAGCCGGTCTCGGTGCCGGCCTCGCCCTGCACCAGCCGGACGGCCTGCCCGTCGACGACGTCCACCGCGGGAAGCAACGTGAAGCTCACCGCGCCAGGGTATCCGCGGCACTCGTGGCCCCCGGGAGTGGCCGAGGGGGACAGCATGCGTTCCGGGGAGTACGGGCCGGGCCGAGGCGCGTTCCGCGGAACGCCCGTGGCAGCGCGCGAGCACGGCCACACTCCCCGTCGTGGCTCTCCTCCGTGCCCGCACGCGCGCCGACCGGACCGCGCCCCGTTTCGAACCGCCGTTCCTGCCGTGGGCACCGGACCGGCGCGAGATCGCCGAGTACCGGAGGCGGAAGTACGGACCGCCCTCGTGGATCAGCGGGCTGATCTCCGTCGTGGTGATCGTCGTCGTCGGACGGGTCTGGCTGCAGGTCCAGGTCGAGCAGATCGACTTCGGGCCGGCCCGCGATCCGGCTCCCGTCGTCTCCGCGCCGGCCGCCCCGGCCACCGACATCAGCACGGCAGCGGGACTGACCCGCCTCGTCGACGACGTCCGCCGCGCTACCGGGAGCACGGTCGTCGACCGCCTCGCGGCGTACGGCGCGGACGGGGGAACCGTGCAGACGGCCGACCCCGGCCGGCCCACCCACACCCGCACCTACGTCTGGAACTCCGACGACGGGTTGGGCGTGGTCACGACCGACCGACCGCTCGCCCGGGACCCGGCACAGCGCACCGTCGACCTCGACGACCTCGCACCGGGACCGGTCGCGGAGGTGGTCGCACGGGCCCCCGGCGCCGTGGGTGTGCCCGCACCGGAGACCATCCGCCTGGTCGTCGCCGACCTCGGCAGCGGTCCCACCGTCGTGGTCACCTGCATCGGCCGCGACGGCCGCGTCGGCGAGCTGGAGGCCCGGCCCGACGGCGGCGGCGTCGTGGTGGGTATCAGGCCGTGACCGACCGCAGCCAGTTCTCCAGGACCGTGGCGCCGGCGTCGCCGGACTTCTCCGGGTGGAACTGGGTGGCCGACAGCGGCCCGTTCTCCACCGCGGCGACGACGTCCTCCCCGTGGTGGGTCCAGGTGACCTTCGGCACGGCGATCGCGTGCGAGGGCTCCAGGGTCCAGCGCCGCACGCCGAACGAGTGCACGAAGTAGAAGCGGGCGTCGGCGTCGAGCCCGGCGAACAGCGCGCTGTCCTGCGGGGTCCGGACGGTGTTCCAGCCCATGTGCGGCAGCACGTCGGCCTGGATCCGCTCGACCGTGCCGGGCCACTCGCCGCAACCCTCGGTGTCCTCGTCGAACTCGACGCCGCGCTCGAACAGAACCTGCATGCCGACGCAGATCCCCAGAACCGGACGGCCGCCGGCGAGGCGACGCCCGATGATCTGCGGGCCGCGGACGGAGTGCAGGCCCCGCATGCACGCCGCGAAGGCGCCCACGCCGGGGACGACGAGACCGTCGGCCTCGGTCGCCGCGTCGAAGTCGGACGTCACGGTGACGTCCGCGCCGACGCGTTGCAGGGCGCGCTCGGCGGAGCGCAGGTTCCCGGAGCCGTAGTCGAGGACGACGATGCGTGCCACGACGACCAGGATAGTCGCCGTCCCGCCCGGGACCGGTGGCGCGGGGCGATCGCGCCGCGCGGCTGCCGCCCACCGCCCGTTCCGCAGCCGCTCCGTCCGGAGGGACCCGATGACCCTGATCGACCTGCACTCCCACTTCCTCACCCCGTCCTACGTCGAGGCCGCCCGGTCGGCCGGGCACACCAGCCCCGACGGCATGCCGGGATGGCCGGACTGGGACCCGGCTCGCCACCTCGCGCTCATGGACGAGTGCGGGATCACCACGTCCCTGCTGTCCGTCTCCTCTCCTGGGACCCACTTCGGGGACGACCGGGCCGCCCGACGCCTGTCCCGCGAGGTGAACGAGGCCAGCGCGTCCCTGCGCGCCGACCACCCGGACCGGTTCGGGCACCTCGCCTCGTTGCCGTTGCCCGACGTGGACGGAGCGCTGGCCGAGGCCGTCCACGCCCTCGACGAGCTCGGCAGCGACGGTGTGACCGTCGAGACCAACGCCCACGGCAGGTATCTCGGGGATCCCGCGTTCGCGCCGCTGTGGGCGGAGCTGGACCGGCGTCGGGCGGTGGTGCTCGTCCACCCCACCTCGCCGCCGCACGCGGCGGAGCTGACCGCCGGTCGACCCCGACCGATGCTGGAGTTCGTGTTCGACACCGCCCGGACCTACACCGATCTCATGCTGTCCGGAACCCTCACCCGGTTCCCCGGTGTCCGGTGGATCGCCACGCACTGCGGCGGTGCGCTGCCCGCCCTCGCCGACCGGATCGAGCTGTTCCGCACGGCGTTCGGCGACGGCGGGGGCGCCCCGGTGCCCGACCAGCTGCGGTCCCTCTGGTTCGACACCGCCGGGACCCCGTTCCCGCACCAGGTCCCGGCCCTGGAGCGCACCGTCGGGGTGGAACGGCTGGTCTACGGCAGCGACTCGTGCTGGACACCGGCCGCGGCCGTGCGCGCCCAGGTCGCCTCGCTCGACACCGCTCCCCCGGCCGCGGACGGCCGCGGCTGGCGCGAGCTGACCACCGCCAACGCGCGACGGCTCCTCGGCTGACCTCGTGCTCTGCCGCCCGCCGGCCGCCCGGCGCCCCCGGTCGAGCCGCACCGGGACGTGCCCTCACCTCGTGGTGGCGGCGCCCACCCCACCCGCGACGACGGCGACCAGCACGCAGAGACCGGCCGCGGCCGAGGTGACGGCCGTGTCGAGCACCGGACCGACCGCCGTCCCCGTCGCCGCGGACAGCCCCGACGCCACGGCGGCCAGCGGCGGGAGCGACACCGCGACCCCGAGGACGGCGCCCAGGGTCGCCGCCACACCGTTCTCCGCGGCGACGGTCGTGGCGACCCGGCGTCGGGTCGCGCCGGCCGCGACCAGCGCCGCCAGGTCCGTCCGCCGGGTGCGTGCCGCCGCCCGCGCCCCCGCGGCGACCGCGAGCGCGCCGTAGCCGGAGGACACCGTGACCAGCAGGGCGGCCAGGGTGTCGGTCAACCGGGCGTCCACCGCGTACTCCTGCGCGGCGTAGGCAGCCGCGTCGCGCACCGCGACCCCGAGCGGGAGCGGGCCGGGCACCGCTCCGGCGGGCAGGAACGCGGTGCGGGTCATCGCGGCCGGATCGTGGGCGCGGACCTGGGACCGGTCGATGACGACGTCCCCGCGCCGCTCGTCGGGCGGCAGGACCCGGGTGACCCGCAGCCCCACCAAGGTGCCGTCGGCGAAGCGGGCGTCCAGGGTCGCGCCCGGAGCGAGGCCGAGCGCGTCGGCCGCCGGGACGGACAGGACCACCTCACCCGGCCGGACCAGGCCGGGGTCGGCGGTCCCGACGGCGTCGACGGCGGTCGGTCCCGCACCCCCGGGGACGACGAGCACGGTCGGCAGCGGGATCCGGGCGCCGGGGACGGCGAGGGTGCGGGCGACGTCGTCGGGCAGGCCGGGCGTGCCGTCGCGTTCCACGGTCACCTGCCCGGCGAGCTGTGCGGTCCGCTGGGCCGGGTACGCGTCGGCGGAGGTCGCGACGAGCCCACCGAGCAGCACCGCGAACCCGACCGCGACGACCACCGGTGCGACGACCGCGCCGGCCCGCGCCGGGTTCGCCGCGAGCTCGGCGCGCACCAGCATCGCGGTGACCCGGCCGCCCGGACGAGCGGGGCCGACCCGCGCGAGCAGCCCGACCAGGACCGGAGCGAGCAGCGCGGCCGCGCCCACCAGCGCGGCACCGGTCGCGAGGGCGAGCCCGACCCGGCCGTCGCCGGTCGCCGCCGCGGTCCGGGCCGCGAGCAGCACCCCGGCGGCGAGCGCGAGCGACCCGCCGAGGAGGCGGCCCCGCGCCGACCCGCGTCCGGGACCGGTGTCGTGCACGACGTCCAGCGGCGCGGCCCGGGCCGCCCGGCGCGCCGCGGCGAGGCCCCCGGTGACCGCGAGCAGCACGCCGGCGGCGGCCGCAGCGGCGAGCGGCCCGGCGGCGGCGGGCACCGGTGCCGGCCGCGCGGCGTCGGTGGCGACGAGGACGGTGTGCAGCGGAGCGGCCGAGACGACCGCGAGGACCGTGCCCGCCGCCGCACCGAGGACCCCGACCAGTGCCGACTCGGCGAGCACGAGGCGGCGCACCCGGCCGGGCAGCGCCCCGGCGGCGCGGAGCAGGCCCAGCTCGCGGCGGCGCCCCGCGACGGCCGTCGACAGCGCGGCACCGACCACGACGACGGTCGTGACCGCGGTGAGCAGCGCGAGAGCGGCGAGGAGCTGGTCGCCGCGCCAGCGCACGCGGGCCTCCTGGACCGGCTCGACGGCCGCGCGGTCGTCGCCGGTCAGGACGGTCGTGTCCGGCGGCGCCGGCGGGACCGCACCGAGCACGCCGATCGTCCGCACGCCCGGGGCGAGCCGGGCGGCCTCGGTGTCGTCCACCCAGAGGCCGGGACCGTCCGTCGTGCCGGAGACGCGCATCGTGCGGACCGTGTCGGCGAACTGCACCGCGAGCCGGTCGCCCGGACCGACCCCGAGCGTGCGGGGGACGAGCACGTCGCCAGGGCCCCGCGGACGCTCCCCCGCCGTGACGCGGTACCCGCCGAGGACGAGCGAGGCGACGCCGTGACCGCCCTCCAGGTCGTCGGGGTCACCGACCGGTCGTCCGCCGGGCAGGGCGACCGCGGGGAACGGTCGGTCGGGCACCGCGGTCGCGCCGCGCGACGCGGCCAGGCGGTCGGCGAGGGCGTCGGCGACCGGGCCGCTCCACGGGATCCGCCCGTGCGAGCGCGGGGTCGTCGACGTCACGACCGGCGGGGCGACGACCAGCGCCGAGGTGGCCGCGAGGCGCTCCTGGACCACCGGGCGGGACGCGGCCGCGGCGAGCAGCACCGCCCCGAGCAACCCGACCCCGACGGCGACGGCGAGGACCGCGGCGAGCAGCTCCCTCCACCGGCCGCGCACACTCGCGACGGCGATCATCGGACGCCGTCCGGGGCCGGGACAGCGGGTCCGGTGAGGCGGTGCGCGATGGCGGCGGCGGCCCGCCGGTCCCCCGGCGGGCCGGGCACCGGGAAGCGGTCGACGAGGCGCCCGTCGCCCAGCACCACCACCTCGTCGGCCCAGGCCGCGGCAGCCGGGTCGTGGGTGACCATCAGCGTCGTCGCGCCCCGGTCGACGGCGCAGTGGCGGAGCAGTCCCAGGACCCCGGTGGACGCGGCCGAGTCGAGCGCGCCGGTCGGCTCGTCGGCGAACAGCACCGCGGGCCGGGTGAGCAGGGCGCGCGCGATCGCGACGCGCTGCTGCGGCCCGCCGGACAACTGGGCCGGACGGTGCCCGGCCCGGTCGGCCAGGCCGACCTCGTCGAGGGCGGCGACGACCGCGCGGGTACCCACCCGACGGCCGGCGAGCCGCGCGGGCAGTGCGACGTTCTGGGCCGCGGTCAGCGCGGCGACCAGGTTGAACGCCTGGAACACGACGGCGGTGCGCTCCCGGCGGGCCAGCGTGCGTCCCCGCTCGGACAACGCCGTCAGATCGACACCGCCGAGCAGCACGCGACCGGAGGCGGGGACGAGCAGCCCGGCGGCGCAGTGCAGCAGGGTCGACTTCCCCGACCCCGAGGGGCCCATGATCGCGGTGACCGTCCCTGGTCGCGGGGCGAGCGACACCCCGACGAGCGCGCGGACCGGGGGCGCACCGCGGGGCCGGTGGACGTGGTGCAGGTCGTGGAGCTCGATGGTCGTGGTCGGCATGGGCCCAGTGGACGGCCCGGGCCCGGCCCCACGCGGTCACCTCGACGGGAGTTCCGGGGTAGTGCCTGCGTTACCGCGCCCGGCTCGCACGGCGGGCTAGGTTGCGGGACGTGCGGATCGTGACGGCCTGGCAGGCGCTGGACCAGCAGCCGCTGCGGTTCCTCGCGACAGCCTGGCCGTGGCGGTCGCTGGCCTTCCTCCTGACCGGGACGATGCTCGGGGCCGGGCTCGTCGCCGTCGCCGGGATCTGGGCCTCCGGGCTCGTGCTGGGCGGCCCCTGGGTCGCGACCGCGACCGCGCTCCTGCTGGTCACGGCGGTGTGCCTGGGCGGGCGGCCGATCGCGGCGCTGGAACGGTGGCGGCTGCGGCTGGTGGACACCGCGCCCCTGCCGGATCCGTCCACTCGGCCCGGCCGGTGGTGGTCGGCGCAGCGGTGGCGGACCCCGCTGGTCTGGCGGGAGATCGGATTCGCGCTGCTCGCCGCCACCGGCCTCGCCGCGCTCGACGCCGGAGTCCTCGGCTTCTCCCTGGTCCTGCCGGTGCTGCTGTTCACCTCCGCCGCCGACGACCCGTCCACCTGGCCACTGGTCGCGCCCGGGGTCCTGCTGCTCGTCGCCACCCCCTGGACGGTCACCGCGTGGGCCGGGGCGCGGGCGACGCTGACCCGCACCGTGCTCGGACCGCGCGGCACCGAGCTGGGCCCCGACCTGTCCGACGTCGCGACCCGGCGGCTGCTGGGCGCGTTCGCGACCGAACGGGCCCGGATCGAGCGGGACCTGCACGACGGCGCCCAGCAACGGCTCGTCGCGCTCGGGGTGACCCTCGGCCTCGCCCGTCTCGACGCCGTCGACGGCTCGGCCTGCGCGGCACGGCTCGACAGCGCCCGCGACGAGCTCGGGCTGGCACTGACCGAGCTGCGTGACCTGGTGCGCGGCCTCGACCCGGCGACGCTGGCCGACAACGGGCTCGCCGTGGCCGTCGCGGACCGGGCCCGGCGCTGCCCGGTGCCGGTCGAGGTGGACCTGCACCTGCCGGCCGAGCTGCCGCCGGCCGTCGCCGGGACCGCGTACTTCGTGCTCACCGAGGCGCTGACCAACATCGCCCGTCACAGCGGCGCCACCTCCGCCTCGATCGGCGGGGGCCGGCACGCCGACCAGCTCGTCCTGGAGGTCCGCGACGACGGCCGGGGCGGCGCCGACCCGGCGGGCGGGACCGGGCTGTCCGGGCTCGCCGAGCGGGTCGCCCTCGCCGGCGGCCGGCTGCGGCTGTCCAGCCCGGCGGGCGGGCCGACGCTCCTGCGGGTGGAGCTGCCGTGCGGGTGACCGTCGCCGAGGACTCCGTGCTGGTCCGCGACGGGATCGTCGGGGTGCTGACGCGGTTCTCCCACACCGTCGTCGACGCGGTCGGCGACGCACCGGCCCTGCTGGCGGCGGTCCGGGCCGACCGGCCCGACCTGGTCCTGACCGACGTCCGGATGCCCGCGGGCCCGGACAGCGGGCTGCGCGCCGCGGTGGAGCTGCGTCGCGCCGACCCCGGGCTGCCCGTGCTGGTGCTGTCCCAGGTGGTCGCACCGGTCGCCGCGGAGGAGCTGCTCGACACCGGCGACGGCACCGGTGTCGGTTACCTGCTGAAGGACCGGGTGGCCGACGTGGCCGGGTTCGTCGCCGCCGTCGAACGGGTCGGCGCGGGCGGGACGGTGCTGGATCCCGAGGTGGTGGCCCGGCTGGTGCGCCGTCGGCGCGACCCGGTCGCGCGGCTGTCCCCGCGCGAGCGCGAGGTTCTCGACCTGATGGCGCAGGGCCGCTCCAACGCCGAGGTCGCCGCGGCGCTGGTGCTGTCCGACGCCGCGGTGCACAAGCACGTCCGGTCGGTGTTCACCAAGCTCGACCTGCCCGCGGACGCCCCCGGCCACCGCCGGGTGCTGGCGGTGCTGGCCTGGCTGCGGTCGGCGGGCTGACACCCGCCCACGGGTGGCCCGCGCCGCGCACCACCGGGCGCGCCGCGACCACATGATCATCAGTACTTCAGCGCTGCCCCACTAGTGCGCGACAGCGCTGAAGTACTGATGATCATGTGCGGCGGAGGCCGCGTGCTGCGCCGGATGAGGCGGGGGGGCGGGGGCCGCGGGGGTTCGGGGGTCGCGGGATTCCGCGGGTGCCGCGGCGGGGTTCGGCGTGGCGGGGCCCGGCGGTGGCGCGTCGCCGGTTCCGGGGTCCGTCCCGTCACCTGCTCAGCGCGGCACCTGCTCAGCGCGGCACCTGCTCAGCGCGGCACCTGCTCAGCGCGGCACCTGCTCAGCGCGGTCGGTCCGGCCACGGGCCGGCGTGGGTCTCCCGCGCCCCCGGGTCCGCGTGCGACTCCCGCGCCCCCCGGTCCGCGAGGGCGGCGACCAACCGGGCGGCGGCCCGGTCCAGGGTGACGCTGCGGTCGGCGCGGCCCCGCCGGGTGCCGGTGAGCACCGCCGCCGCAACCGTCTCCCCGTCCTCCTCCACCGGGACGGCGACGGCGCGGATCGCCGGGTCCGCCAGCCCGTCGCTGCGGGCCAGCCGGGTACGGACGATCTCCGGGCGCTCGGTGAGGTAGGCCGCGACCGCGGGCGGGTCGTCGACCCCCGCCAGCGCTCGGGCGGACTCCTCGGGATCGCCCAGGGCGAGCAACAACCGTCCCGCGGCGGTGCGCAGCGGCGGTCGGGGCCGGTGGTCGTCGGTCACCCGTTGCAGCCGGTCGGGGGCGCGGGGACCGGCGTGGTCGACGTAGCGGACCTGCCCGCCGACCAGCACCGCGAGTGCCACGGGGGCCCGGGCGACGCGGCTGAGCGCGTCGAGCTCGGAGTGCGTGAGCGAGGCCGGCGGACCCAGCCCCGCGAGCAGCCCCAGCACGTACGGCCGGCGGCCCAGGACGTGGCCGCGGCCCCGCAGCCGTAGCCAGCCGGTGGCCCGCAGCTCGCGCAGCAGGTCCGCGGTGGAGCTGAGCGGCAGGTCGAGCTCCCGGGCGACCGCGGTCACCGACGGAGGTGTCCCGGCGGTCGCGACCAGCTCCAGGATGCGGTCGGCCCGGCCGACCGCGCGGGCGGAGGCGACAGATCCCGACACCCGTCCGATCCTACGGATATACGGAGCCTGTGGAGAGTGCGGCCGTTCCGTCGCAGGCTGGGGCCATGACCACGACGACCCCGGCCGCACGCTTCCCCTCCGCCGCCGACACGGCGGCCACCCTGCTGCCGGACGCTCCCCCGGTCCGCTCGACGCTGCGGGTCACCGGAGCGGACCCGCTCGTGCCGTCGGTGCACCGGCTCGCCGACGCGATGTCGGCGGCGGTCGGGGCGTTCGGGCTGCAGGTCGCCGGGCTCGCCGAGGATTCCGGCGGCGCGCCCCGGGAGATCACGGTGCGCGCGGCCGACACGATCGACACGCTGCGCGCCCCGTTCCTCACCACCCTCGGCGGCGTCGACGTGCAGACCGTGGCCGAGGACCCGACGGCACTGGCGAACAACGGGTTCCGCCGGACCGCCGACGGCTGGATCTTCCTGATCACCACCTACCCGCACCAGCGCGACGCGGTGTGCCGGGTGCTGGACTGCCCGCCCCTGCGCGATCGGATCGCGCAGGAGGCCGCCCGGTGGCGGTCCGTCGAGCTGGAGGATGCCGTGTGCGCGGCCGGCGGGGTGGCCGCGGCGGTCCGGACCGGGGAGCAGTGGGCCGCGCACCCGGCGGGCCGACACCTCGCCGGGCGCCCGGTCGTCGAGGTGGAGCGGATCGGCGACGCCCCGCCCGAGCCGGTACCGGACCGGCTGCGGGTCCTCGACGACACCCACGTCATCGCGGGGCCGGTCGCGGCGAAGCTGCTCGGCACGTTCGGTGCGGACGTCCTGCACGTGTCGCGCCCGGACCTGCCCGACCCGCTCGCGATGGTAGCGCTGACCGGCGGCGGGAAGCGCAACGCCTGGCTGGACCTGCGGGACCCGGCGCAGGCGGCGACGCTGCGCGACCTGGTCGGCGGGGCCGACGTGTTCGTCAACGCCTACCGGGGTACCGCCGCGCGGGGCTTCGGCCCGCAGGACCTGGCGGGACACCGGCCGGGGATCGTCGCGCTGGACCTGCACTGCTGGGGTGCCGACGGGCCGTGGGCCGCGCGTGGCGGCTTCGACCAGCTGGCCTGCTCGGCGACCGGGTTCGCGCTCGAGGAGGGTGCGGGCGGGCCGCCGTCGTTGCCGCCGACGCACCTGCTCAACGACTACCTCGCGGCCTGGCTCGGAGCCGCCGGGGTGCTCGCGGCGCTGCGCCGGCGCGCCGTCGAGGGCGGCTCGTGGCGGGTGCGGGTCACCCTCGCCGGGGTCTGCACCTGGGTCCGGGAGCTCGGGATGTTCACCGCGGCCCAGGTCGCGGACCTGCCCCGGCCCGGCGGGCCGACCATCGGCATGCACGTCGTCGACGGGCCGATGGGCCGGCTCGTCGAACCCGTGCTCCCGCTGGAGTTCGACGGCCGGCCCGCGCCGCTGCCCGGGCCACCTCAGCTGCTGGGGACCGCCGCCGCGACCTGGTGACCGGCCGGCGCCCAGCCGATCGCCGGAGCGACCCGCTCGGCGATCGAGCGGAGCAGGTGCGCGTTGTACTCCACCCCGAGCTGGTTGGGCACGGTGAACAGCACGTAGTCCGCCTCCCGGACCGCGGCGTCCTCGGCGAGCTCGGCGGCGATCCGGTCCGGGTCGCCGACGTAGCTGCGCCCGAACCGGGAGCGGGCGCCGTCGAGGATGCCTACCTGGTCGTCCTCGCCGCGCTCGCCGAAGTAGCGGCGGTCGAGGTCGGTCGTCACCGGGATGACGCTGCGCGAGATCGACACCAGCGGGGTGCGCTCGTGCCCCGCGGCGGACCAGGCCTCGCGGTAGCGCAGGATCTGCTCGGCCTGCAGCCGGTCGAACGACTCGCCGGTGTCCTCGGTGAGCAGGGTCGAGCTCTGCAGGTTCATGCCCTGGGTCGCCGCCCACTCGGCGGTGGCGCGGGTGCCCGCACCCCACCAGATCCGGTCCGCCAGCCCCGGGGACTGCGGCTGCACCGGCAGCGCGACGTGCCGGCCGCGGGTGCGGGCCGGGTCCGCCGGCGCGACCCCGGCGCCGCGGATCGCCGCGAGGAACACCTCGGCCTTGGCGCGGGCGGCGTCGGCGTGGGTCTGCCCGTCGGCGGGCCGGTAGCCGAAGGCCTCGGCGCCGTTCAGCGCGATCTCGGGCGACCCCCGGCTCACACCGAGCTGCAGCCGCCCGCCGGACAGCAGGTCGGTCGCGGCGGCCTCCTCGGCCATGTAGAGCGGGTTCTCGTAGCGCATGTCGATCACGCCGGTGCCCATCTCGATCCGGCTGGTGGTCGCCGCGATCGCCGCGAGCAGCGGGAACGGCGCGGCCAGCTGGCGCTCGAAGTGGTGCACGCGCACGAACGCGCCGTCGATGCCGATGTCCTCCGCGGCGCGTGCCAGCTCCACGGTCTGGCGCAGCGCGTCGGCCGCGGTGGGCGTCCGGGACCCGGGGACCTCCCCGTGGTGCCCGAACGACAGGAACCCGATCTTCGTCATGCCCTCTGCAACGAAGGTTGAGGGCTCAACATTCCCTAGAGGGCGCCCTTGGTGGACGGCACCCCGGTCACCCTCGGGTCGGACTCGGTCGCGGCCCGCAGCGCACGGGCGACGGCCTTGAACTCGGCCTCCGTGATGTGGTGGGGGTCGCGGCCGTCGAGCACCCGCACGTGCAGCGCGAGGTGCCCATGGAAGGCCAGCGACTCGAACACGTGCTTGTTCAGCACGGTCGGGTAGTGCCCGCCGACGACGAAGCCGCGCATCATCTCCGGCTCGCCGGTGCACACGGTGTAGGGCCGTCCGGAGACGTCGACGACGGCCTGGGCCAGGGCCTCGTCCATCGGGATCCAGGCGTCGCCGAACCGGCGGATGCCCTTCTTGTCCCCCAGCGCCTGCCGGATCGCCTGGCCCAGCACGATCGCGACGTCCTCCACGGTGTGGTGGGAGTCGATCTCGATGTCGCCCTCGGCGTGCACGGACAGGTCGAAGCTGCCGTGCTTGCCGAACGCGTCGAGCATGTGGTCGAAGAACGGGACCTTGGTGGCGATGTCGGTGCGCCCGGTGCCGTCGAGGTCGATCTCGACGACGATCCGGGTCTCCTTGGTGACGCGCTCGACGCGTCCGATGCGGCTCACAACAGCTCCTGGGTGGCGAGGTCGGTGGCGGCGGCGAGGAACGCGTCGTTCTCCTCCGGAGTGCCCACGGTGACCCGCAGCCGCTCGGGGATGCCGACGTCGCGGATCAGCACGCCCTGGTCGAGGAACCCCTTCCAGGCGCGGCCGGCGTCGGCGAAGCGCCCGAAGAGGATGAAGTTGGCGTCGGAGGCCACGACGTCGTAGCCGGCGGCGGCCAGTTCGCCGGAGATCCGGTCCCGCTCGGCGGCGAGCAGCGCCACCGAGCCGAGGGTGGCCTCGGCGTGGCGCAACGCGGCCCGCGCGGCGGCCTGCGACAGCACGGACAGGTGGTACGGCAGCCGCACGAGCTGGAGTGCGTCGATCACCGCGGGCGCGGCGGCGAGGTAGCCCAGCCGTCCCCCGGCGAACGCGAACGCCTTGCTCATCGTCCGCGACACCACCAGCTTGTGGCCGTGCGTGGCCAGCAGGGTCGTGGCGCTCGGCCGGCCGGTGGCCTCGGCGAACTCGGCGTAGGCCTCGTCGATGACGACCATCCCCGGCGCGGCGTCGACCAGCCGGGCCAGGTCGGCCGGGGCGATCGACTGCCCGGTCGGGTTGTTCGGGCTGGTCACGAACGTGATGTCCGGGGACTTCTCCGCCAGGACGGCGACGGCTGCGTCGACGTCGAGGGTGAAGTCCTCGCGGCGCGGGACCGGGACGAACTCGGTCTGCGTGCCCGAGGCGAGGATCGGGTGCATCGAGTAGCTGGGCACGAAGCCCAGCGCCGTCCGGCCGGGCCCGCCGAAGGTCTGCAGGATCTGCTGGAGGATCTCGTTGGACCCGTTCGCGGCCCACAGGTTCGCCGTGGTCAGCTCGACCCCGGTCTGCCGGGACAGATAGGCGGCGAGGTCGCCCCGCAGCGCGACGAGGTCGCGGTCGGGGTACCGGTGCAGCTCGCGGGCGGCGTCGGTCACGGAGGCCGCGACGTCGGCGACCAGCTCCGGCGGCGGCGGGTACGGGTTCTCGTTGGTGTTGAGCCGCACCGCGACGTCGAGCTGCGGCGCACCGTACGGGCTCTTCCCGCGCAGGTCCTCGCGCAGCGGCAGGTCCGACAGCCGCACGCCCTCCCCCGCGGTCACGCGCGGGCCTCGAACCGGGCGGTGACGGCCTCGCCGTGCGCGGGCAGGTCCTCGGCGTTCGCCAGGGTCACGACCCGGTCGGCGACCTCGGCCAGCGCGTCGCGGCCGTAGTCGACGACGTGGATGCCGCGCAGGAACGTCGACGTCGACAGCCCGCCGGAGTGCCGCGCGCAGCCTCCGGTCGGCAGCACGTGGTTCGACCCGGCGCAGTAGTCACCCAGCGACACCGGCGAGTGAGCCCCGACGAAGATCGCGCCGGCGTTGCGGACCTTCGCCGCGTCGCCCGCGGAGTCGGCGGTCTGGATCTCCAGGTGCTCGGCGGCGTAGGCGTCGACGACGGCGACCCCGTCGTCGGTCGAGGACACCAGGATGACCCCGGACTGCGGGCCGGTCAGCGCGGTGCGCACGCGCTCGCTGTGCTTGGTCGCGCCGACCCGGGTCTCGAGCTGCGCCTCGACCGCCTCCACCAGCGCCTCGGACGTCGTGACCAGCACCGACGCGGCGTTCGGGTCGTGCTCGGCCTGCGAGATGAGGTCCGCCGCGACGTGCGCGGGGTCGGCGGTGT
Organism: Pseudonocardia sp. Ae717_Ps2; assembly: GCF_001932475.1. Taxonomy (NCBI): domain Bacteria; kingdom Bacillati; phylum Actinomycetota; class Actinomycetes; order Pseudonocardiales; family Pseudonocardiaceae; genus Pseudonocardia; species Pseudonocardia sp. Ae717_Ps2. The sequence continues at coordinate 1,818,043 of NZ_MCIS01000001.1, read as the reverse complement.
CGTCGGCCAGGATCGCGATCTCGGTGGTCCCGGCCTCGGCGTCGATCCCGACCAGCCCGCGCAGCATCCGCTTCGCCGCGGTGACGTAGACGTTGCCCGGGCCGGTGACCATGTCGACCGGCTCCAGCTCGGCACCGTCGGTGTCGGTGCCGCCGTAGGCCAGCAGCGCCACGCACTGTGCACCGCCGACGGCCCACACCTCGTCGACACCCAGCAGCGCGGCCGCCGCGAGGATCGTCGGGTGCGGGCGCCCGCCGAACTCGGCCTGCGCCGGGGAGGCGACGACCAGCGACTCCACACCCGCGGCCTGTGCCGGGACCACGTTCATGACCACGCTCGACGGGTAGACCGCCAGCCCGCCCGGGGCGTAGAGCCCGACCCGCCGGACCGGGACGAACCGCTCGGTGACCGTGCCGCCGGGGACGACCTGGGTGACGACGTCGGGCCTGCGCTGCTCGGCGTGCACGATCCGGGCCCGCTCGATCGAGGTCTCCAGCGCCGCGCGCACGTCCGGGTCGAGGTCGCGCAGCGCCTCGGTGATCGCCGCGGTCGGCACCCGCACGGTCTCCGGGCGGACCCGGTCGAAGCGCTCGGTGGCGTCCAGTGCGGCGGCGGCACCGCGATGGCGCACGTCCTCCACCAGCGGGCGGGCGCGCTCCAGCGCGGCGTCGATGTCCAGCTCGGCGCGCGGCATCACGGCGCGCAGGGTGGCCGGACGGGGCAGCGGTTCGGCTCGCAGGTCGAGGCGGCGGAGCATGGTCCCCAGGGTACGGCGGTGCTCCGAGGCCCCCTCAGCCCACCGGGACCACGAGCAGGTTCCCCGCGCCCGCCCACGGCGTCCCGACGTCGACGCCGTCCGGATGGTGCCCGGCCCGGTGCACCAGCCGGGTGGTCCCGCGCTCGTACGGGGCGGGGCGCAGGAACAGGTAGTTGACGTCGTAGAGCGCCGAGGCGACCGGGCCCGCCTCGGCGCGGCGGGCCGCGATCCGGGTCAGCATCGGGGCCCGTTCCGACAGCGGGTCGTCGATCGTGCAGCGCCGGTCGCAGAAGTAGGCGAGTGCGCCCAGCTCGCCGGCGCTGACCACGGTGCCGTGCAGACCGGAGGCGACCCGCGCGTACTCGGCGGCCGTGGCGTGGTTGGTCGAGATCGGCGCGAGCCGCCACGGCGTCCCGTGGCCGATGTCGAAGGCGGCGGACGCCACCGCCAGCACCGCCAGCACGGCGGTGAGCAGCGTCGCCGTCGCCGCCGAGAGGGTCGTGACCGCGCGCGGGGCCGGCCCGTCGCGCCGGACCGGTCGGACCAGCGCACCGACCGACCACGCCGCCAGCACCGTCAGCGCGCCGACCGCGGGGCCGTAGTACCAGTGGTAGGGCGCCGTCCCGATCACGACGAATGCCCCCGCGTGCACCGCCGCGCCCAGCCCGAGGATCGTCACCGCGGCCCGACCCCGGCGTCGCACGGCCACCCAGGCGAGGCCGCCCACCACCCCGGCGACGGCCGGGAGCAGCGCGAGGACGGTCGCCACCGGGAACACCCTGGCGTAGACCGTCAGCCCGTTCGCGAAGGTGATGTGGTCACGCCCCCAGCTGTCGCCGACCTTCCACAGCAGCGTGTCCGGCACGAACGAGCCCAGCACGACCCACGAGAACAGGTACCAGGGCGCGGCGACCAGGAACGCCGCCGCCACGACCGCCCACCGGCGTCGGCGCAGCGCCGGAACCGCGACGACCGCGAGCACGGCGCCGACGACCAGGTCCGGCCGGGTGAGTACGAGCAGCGCGCACAGCACGCCCGCGGTGCGCGCGCGGCCGGTGACCGCGGCGTGCGCGAGCCCGGCGAGCAGGACGACCGCCAGGTACGTCTCGAGCCCCACGGTGGACAGCAGCAGCGGGTTCGCCAGCAGCAGCGGCGCCGGGAGCGCGGCCGTCCAGCCGGGCAGCCCGAGCGCCGCGGCGGTCCCCGCGCTCCAGTGGGTGAGCAGCGCCATCAGCCCGGCCAGCACGATCCCGGCGGCGACCACCGCGTCGCGGACGACGAGCGTCACCGCCGCCTGGAGCAGCACGTTCAGCGGGGAGGTGGCGCTGTTCGCGGGCAGGCCGGGCGACACGCCCCACTCCCCGTGCAGCGCGAGCGTGCGGACGTAGGCGAGGGTGATGTAGGCGTCGTCGATCAGCGCCCCGCGGACCAGCGCGAACGCACCCGCCGCGAGCAGGGCGGCGGCCGCGGGCAGCACCGCGGCGGACCAGCGCGGCGGCGGCGCTGCGGGCACACGGTGGCGGCCCCGGCGCGTCCCCCACGGGCGCGGCTCCGAAGCCGATCGTCCCGGGCGGACCGCGGCGAGCACGGAGCAAGAATTGCAGGTGGCGCAGCGCCCCGGACACGGCCCCGCCACTCCGCCGGAGTGAGGTCGCCCACGGAGGGCGCTGCGTGGCACCCTTCGCGCGTGACCCGGCACGTGACCGACGACGAGCGCCGCGCCCGGCTGGTGACCCGCCACCGGCTCGCCCCGCACACCCGCACCGACGATGTCGTCGCGATCAGCGACGACCTGGTCGGGCTGCACTCGACCGACCCGGTGACGGTGTACCTGTCGGCGGCCGCACGGATGGTGACCCCGTCACTCGGTCCGGTCGACGCCGCGTTGCACACCGACCGCACCCTGCTGCGCCACCACGCGATGCGCCGCACGCTGTGGGTGTTCGGCCGCGGCCACGCCGCGCTGGCCCACCACGCCGCCACCGTCGACGTCGCCGCCGTCCAGCGTCGTGACCTGCTGCGTCAGGCCGCAGCAGCCGGCCACGACGACCCCGAGGCGTGGTACGCCGACGCCGCCGACCAGGTCCTGGCGGTGCTCGCCGAACGGGGCCCGACCGCCGCCCGCGACGTCGCGAAGGCCCTGCCCGGGCTCGCCGCGCAACGGCTCGTCCTGCCCGGCGGGGGCCCGCAGCCCGCCCACACCCGGGTGCTGCTGGTGCTCGGGTTCGAGGGCCGGGTGCTGCGGACCCGACCGCTCGGGACGTGGGTCAACGGCCAGTACCGCTGGGCCACGGCCGACGCCTGGGTCCCCGGCGGGATCGGCCCCGCACCCGACCCCGACGGCGACGCCCGTCGCGCGGCCGCGGCCGGGCTGGCCCGCGCCCACCTGCGGGCGTTCGGCCCGGTCCGCCGCGACGACCTGAAGTGGTGGGCGGGCTGGACCGTCGCCACCACCACCACGGCGCTGGCCGACGTCGGTGCGGTCGAGGTGACCCTCGACGGCGGGGACACCGGGTTCCTGCTCCCCGACGACCTGGACCCCGTCCCCGATCCCGGGCCGTCGGTGGCGCTGTTGCCGAGCCTCGACCCGTCGACGATGGGGTGGAAGGCCCGCGGCTGGTACCTGCCCGCCGAGGTGGCGCCGGAGCTGTTCGACCGCAACGGCAACGGCGGACCGGCGGTCTGGGTGGACGGTCGCATCGTCGGGACCTGGGTGCAGCGCCCGGACGGCGAGATCGCGACCCTGCTGCTCGCGCCGGTCACGGCCCGGGCGCAGGCGCAGGTGCGGGACGCGGCGCAGCGGCTGCGGGAGTTCCTCGGCGACGCGCGGTTCTCCACCCGGTTCCCGGCCCCCGCCCAGCCCCGACTGCTCGCCTGACGGGCCGGCGACACCGCGCACATCGGGCCACTGCGCAGATCGGAGCACGCCGCGCTCGGCGGGCGCGGTGCGGCCGGCCGAGCGCCGAGTGGCACACCATGCACCCGCGGCACCCGTCACGGGGTACACGGTGTGCCACTCGGCGTCGGTCACTCCAGGTCGAGCCCGAGGTCCAGCGCGGTCACCGAGTGGGTCAGCCCGCCGACGGCGAGGAAGTCCACACCGGTGGCCGCGTAGTCCCGGGCGCCGGCCAGGGCCAGCCCGCCGGAGGACTCCAGCAGCGTGGCCCGGTCCCCGCGCCGCCGGACCGCCTCGGCCGTCTCGGCGACGGTGAAGTTGTCCAGCAGCACCAGCTCGGCGGCGAGCTCCAGCACCTCGTCGAGCTGGTCGAGCGAGTCGACCTCCACCTCGCACGGCAGGTCCGGGGCGAGCGCGCGGGCCGCGGCCAGCGCCGCGGAGACCGACCCGGCCGCCGCGACGTGGTTGTCCTTGATCAGCACCGCGTCGCCCAGCCCGAGCCGGTGGTTCACCCCGCCGCCGCACCGCACGGCGTACTTCTCCAGCAGCCGCAGGCCGGGCAGCGTCTTGCGGGTGTCCCGGATCCGGGCGCCGGTCCCGTCGACGGCGTCGACCCAGGCGCGGGTGGCCGTCGCGATCCCGGACAGGTGCGTGAGCAGGTTCAGCGCGGTGCGCTCTGCGGTGAGCAGTCCGCGGACCGGTGCCCGCACCGTCAGTGCCGGGGTCCCGGCGGTGAGCCGGTCACCGTCGGCCGCCTCGGCGAGGACGGTGTACCCGCCCGCGCCGAGCACCTCGTCGAGGACGGCGCGGGCCGCCGGGAGCCCGGCGAGCACGCCGTCGACCCGCGGGGTGACCGACGCGGTCGCCACGGCGTCGGCGGGCACGGTCGCCGCCGTCGTCGCGTCCGGGCCGTACCGCAGGTCCTCCCCCAGCGCGGTGCGCACCACCCGCAGCAGGTCCTCGGGGTCCGGGACCCCGACGTCGCTGACCCCACCGACCCCGGCGGCGACGCGCGCCCCGCCCCGCGCCGTCCCGGTGCGTGCCGTCATGCCGCACCCACCAGCGAGCCGTCCGCCACGACCACCGGCCGCCCGGTCGCGTCGACCCGGATCCGCAGCGACGACCGCTGGTGCGTGTCGTCCCGGTCGGGGAAGTCCGTGCGCACGTGGCAGCCGCGGGTCTCCCGGCGGGTGCCCGCCGCCACCAGCACGGCCTGGGCGATCAGGGTCAGTGCCGCGTCCTCCACGCCGGCGCGGTCGACCGGGACCGCGGTGGTGGTGACGGCCTCGATCGCGTCCGACGCGCCGGCGAGCCCGGCGGCGTCGCGGCCGATCCCGGCGCTGCCCGACATCGCCCGCTGCACCACGGTGCGGTCGGCCACCGGCAGCGCCGGGACCGTCCCGGCCGGGGCCGGCACCCCGGTCGGGCCCGCGTCGGCGAGCACCGCGCGGACCACCCGCTCCCCCACGACCAGCCCCTCCAGCAGCGAGTTCGACGCCAGCCGGTTCGCCCCGTGCAGCCCCGTCCTGGCGACCTCGCCCGCCGCGTAGAGGCCCGGGACACCGGTCCGGCCGGACGTGTCGGTGACGACGCCGCCGCAGGCGTAGTGCGCGGCCGGAGTCACCGGGATCGGCTCGGTCAGCGGGTCGATCCCGGCGGCCCGGCAGGAGGCGTAGACGGTCGGGAACCGCGCGGCGAACCCGTCGAGGGCGGTGGCGTCGAGCCAGGCGCACTCGCTCCCGGTCTCGGCCATCCGGCGGGTGATCGCCGCGGCGACGACGTCGCGCGGGGCGAGGTCGGCCCGCGGGTGCACCCCGGCCATGAACGCGGTCCCGGCCCGGTCGCGCAGCACCGCGCCCTCGCCGCGGACGGCCTCGGTCACCAGCGGGCGACGCCCGGCGGCGCCGCTGCCGGGGCCGGTCCACAGCACGGTCGGGTGGAACTGCACGAACTCCAGGTCCGCCGCGACGGCACCGGCGCGCAGGGCGAGCGCGACGCCGTCGCCGGTGGAGGTGGCCGGGTTGGTGGTGGAGGCGTAGAGCTGCCCGTAGCCGCCGGTCGCGAGCAGCACCGCGGGCGCCGACAGCACCCCGGCGCGGCCGTCGGCGTCGAGCACCGTGAGGCCGGTGACCCGGCCGGCGTCGCGCAGCAGGTCGGCGGCGACGTGCCCGTCGAGCACGGTGAGCTGTGCCGACCGGGTCGCCGCGACCAGCGCGCGCTCGATCTCCGCACCGGTCGCGTCGCCCCCGGCGTGCACCACCCGGTACGCCGAGTGGCCGCCCTCCCGGGTCCGCGCGGGGCGGTCCCCGCTCAGGTCGAACAGGGCGCCGCGCGCGCGGAGCCTGCGCACCGCGTCCGGTCCGGCGCGCACGATCGTCTCCACCGCGGCGACGTCGTTCAGCCCGCCGCCCGCGGCGACGGTGTCGGCGACGTGGGAGTCGGGCGTGTCCCCGGCGATGTCGCCGAGCACGACGGCCACCCCGCCCTGTGCCCAGCGCGTGGAGCCCTCACCGATGCCGTCCTTGGTGACCACCACGACGCGCAGCCCGGCCGCGGCCGCGTCGAGCGCGGCGGTCAGCCCGGCCACCCCGGACCCGACGACGACCAGGTCGGCGCCGGCCTCCCAGCCGGCTCCCCGCGCGGTCACTCCCCACCTCCCGGCTGGCCGATCTCGATCATCCGCTGCACGGCGGCGCGGCCGCGCGCGGCGAGGTCGGGGTCGACGTGGACCTCGTCGGTGCCCTCGCGGACCGACCGCAGCAGCGCCTCGGCGGTGATCATCTTCATGTAGGGGCAGGACGCGTGCTCGTTCACCGCGCGGAACTCGATCTCCGGGGCGGCCAGGCGCAGCTGGTGCAGCATCCCGACCTCGGTCGCGACGAGCACCTCCGTCGCACCGGTCGCGCGGGCGGCGTCGATCATCCCGCCGGTGGACAGGATCTTCACCTGCTCGGCCGGCACCGCGCCGGTGCCCGCCAGGTAGAGCGCCGAGGTCGCGCAGCCGCACTCGGGGTGCACGAACAGGTCGGCGCCGGGGTGGGCGGCGGCCCGGTCGGTGAGCTGGCGGCCGTTGATGCCGGCGTGCACGTGGCACTCCCCGGCCCAGACGTGCATGTTCTCCCGCTGCAGGGTGCGGCGCACGTGCGCACCGAGGAACTGGTCGGGCAGGAACAGCACCTCGCGGTCGCGCGGGATCGAGTCGACGACCTCGACGGCGTTGGAGGAGGTGCAGCAGATGTCGGTCTCGGCCTTCACCGCGGCGGTGGTGTTGACGTAGGAGACGACGACCGCACCCGGGTGCTCGGCCTTCCACTCCCGGAGCTGGTCGGCGGTGATCGAGTCGGCCAGCGAGCAGCCGGCCCGCGCGTCGGGGATCAGCACGGTCTTGTCCGGGCTGAGGATCTTGGCGGTCTCGGCCATGAAGTGCACGCCGCAGAACACGATCGTCGACGCGTCGGACTCGGCCGCGATCCGGGACAGCGCGAGCGAGTCCCCCACGTGGTCGGCGACGTCCTGGATCTCGGGCAGCTGGTAGTTGTGCGCCAGCAGGACCGCGTCCCGCTCGCGGGCCAGCGCACGCACCTCGTCGGCCCAGCCGGGGTCGATCCCCGTGTCGCCGGGTGCCGTCAGCGTTCCGGTCATTGCGCCCTCCCGGGCCGAATCGGGTTTTCGCCTAGCGGGCGGAAACTGAGCGGATAGTAGCACCGCTCGTCCGCCACCGGCACCTCCGTCGTGACCGGGACCTCACCTGACGGACACCTCACCGTCACGTCCCGGTGCGGTTGCCGGTCCGCCCTAGGCTGGGGTCCGTGACACCTCCACCGGTCCTGCACGAGGTCCTCGCCGTCGTGCTCAGGATCCGGGAGGGGCGGGTCAATGCCCTCCTCTGGCAGCGCGCCCTGGACCCGGACGCCGGCCGCTGGGCGCTGCCCGGCGGCACCCTGGGCCCCGACGAGGACGTCGAGACCTCCGTGCGCCGGCAACTCGCCGAGAAGGTCGACGTCCGCGAGGTCGCCCACGTCGAGCAGCTCTCGGTGTTCTCCGACCCGGCCCGCTCGCCCGGCAGGCGCCGCATCGCCACCGCGTTCCTCGGCCTGGTCCCCTCCGACGCGGACCCGGCGCTGCCCGAGGACACCGCGTGGCACGAGGTCGAGGACCTGCCCGCGACCGCGTTCGACCACGCCGGGATCGTCGCGGCGGCGCGGGACCGGCTGCGCGCCAAGCTCTCCTACACCAACCTCGGGTTCGCGCTCGCCCCCGCGGAGTTCACGATCTCGGCGCTGCGGGAGCACTACGTCGCCGCGCTGGGACACGAGGTGTCGGCGACGAACCTGCAGCGCGTCCTCACCCGTCGCGGCCTGCTGGAGCCCACCGGCGAGGTCGCGCCGTCCGGGCGCGCGGGTGGGCGCCCGGCCGCGGTGTTCCGGTTCACCGACCGCGGCCTGCGGGTCACCGACGCGTTCGCCGTGCTCCGCCCACCCGCGCGACCCGGCGGGGCCCGCGACGGCGTACTACCGTGAGCCGGTGTCCGCCATGCTCCCGCTGTTCCCGTTGGGAACGGTGCTGATGCCGGGTGCGGCGCTTCCCCTCCACATCTTCGAGCCCCGCTACCGCCAGCTCACCGTCGACCTGCTCACCGGGGCCGTCCCCGACCGCGAGTTCGGCGTCGTCGCGGTGCGCGAGGGCCACTCACCGGACCGCTCCGGCGCCGCGGGCATGCACCCCGTCGGCTGCACCGCGGTGCTCATCGACGCCCGCCGGCTGCCCGACGGCCGCTACGACGTCGTCACCCGCGGGGCCCGCCGCTTCCGGCTGCTCGACCTCGACGCGACCTCGCACTCCTACCTCTGCGGCGAGGTCGAGTTCCTGCCCGACGACACCGGCGACGACGCCGACCCGCGGCTGGTGGCGATGCTGGAGCGGTCCGCCCGCGCGGCCCACCGCGAGTACTGCGACACCGCGTGGCGGACCGGTGACTGGTCCGAACCCGCCGACGACACCCCCACTGCCGAGCTCGCGCACCTGCTCGCCGGGGACTGTCTGCTCCCCCTCGATGACCGCCAGCTCCTCCTGGAGCAGACCAGCCCGGTGCAGCGGCTGCGGGAGATCCGCCGGCTGCTCGCCCGCGAGCGCGGCCTGCTGGAGAACCTGCGGGCGGTGCCCGCGCCGCTCGGGTCGTTCACCGACGAGCACAGCCCGAACTGAGCTCACCCGCCGATCGCGAGGTGCGGCCCGTCCCAGCGCCGGCGCAGCCACCGGTCGTGCGAGGTGACGACGACGGTCCCCGGCGCGGTCCCGAGCGCCTCCTCCAGTTCCCCGGCCAGCCGCAGCGAGACGTGGTTGGTCGGCTCGTCGAGCAGCAGCAGGTCCGGGGCGTCGGCGACGGCGACGGCCAGTGCCAGCCGCCGTCGCTGGCCCAGGCTGAGCTCGCCGACCGCGGTGCCGTGCTCGCGCGGGTGCAGCAGCCCCAGCTCGCGCAGCGGGACGGCCTCGGCCGGCTCGACGCCGACGGCGTCGGCGTAGGCGGCCGCGGCGCTGCGGTCGGGCGGGCCGACGTCGGGGTCCTGGGCCAGCAGCCCGACCCGGCGCGCCCGCACGTCCACGGTGCCCGCGCTCGGGGCCAGGTCGGAGTGCAGGACCGCCAGCAGGGTCGACTTCCCGGCCCCGTTCGGGCCGGTGACCAGCAGCTTCTCCCCCACCGGCAGGTCGAGCAGGTCGAGCCGCAGCCGGCCGTCGACCCGCAGGTCCCGGATGCTCACGGCGAGCCCGTCGGCCGGGGCCTCGCCGGTCAGGCGCCCGGTGAACTCCAGCGGCCGGGGCGGCTTGCGGACCGCCTCGCGCTCGGCGGTCTCCAGCCGGCGCTGGGCGTCGTGCACCCGGCGGGCCCGGGTGCGTTCGACGCCGGCCTCCTTGAAGGCGTGGATGAACTTGTCGTTGTCGCGCGGGCCGCGGCCGGGGGCGATCGTCGAGAGCCCGGCCCGGCTCCGCTCGCGCAGCGCGGCGATCTCCTCCTGCTCCGCGGCGAAGCGCTCCTCCCAGCGACGGCGGCTCGCCGCGGCGGCATCGAGGTACTCGGTGAACGAGCCGCCGAACCGGCGTCCGCCGTGCCCGTCGGTGCCGAGCTCACCGGCGTCGAGGTCGAGCAGCTCGGTGCAGACCCGGTCGAGGAAGGTGCGGTCGTGGCTCGCCGCGACGACGACGCCGGGCAGCTCCACGAGTGAGCGTTCCAGCAGGTCCAGGGCGTCGTCGTCGAGGTGGTTGGTGGGCTCGTCGAGCAGCAGCACCGCGGGGCGGCGGACCAGCGCGGCGGCCATCGCGAGCCGGGTGCGCTCGCCGCCGGACAGGGTCGCGACCGGCCGGTCCCGCTCCAGGTCGGCGACGCCGAGCGTGCCCGCGGTGACCTCGGCGCGCCGGTCGGCGTCCCACGCGTCGTGGGCGATCGCCCAGGCCAGCACCCGGTCGTAGGCGGCGGCGCCGGTGCCGTCGGCGAGCCGGCCTGCCAGGCGCTCCAGCTCGGCGACGGCGTCGTGCAGCGGGCGCAGCGCCGCGTCCAGCAGGTCGCCGACGGTCCCCCCGTCGCCCAGGTCCGGCTCCTGCGGCAGGTACACCCGGTCCGCGGGCACCGTGAGCGTCCCACCGTCCGGGGTGTCGACGCCGGCGAGCAGCCTCAGCAGCGTGGACTTGCCCGAGCCGTTCTCCCCGATCAGGCCGACCCGCGTGCCCGGTGCGGCGACGAGGTCGACGCCGTCGAGCACCGGGGGGCGGCCGGCGTGGGTGGCGTAGGAACGGACCAGCCCGCGGGCGGTGACGGCACGGATCTGCTCGGTCGATGACATGACGACGGCTCCGGTGGAGACGGAGGAGGACCGCGGGGGCGTGTGCCGCGTCCGCGGTCGGTGGGGTCGTCAGTGCCTCATGATGAGCAGGAGACTAGCGGGCGCGCCGGTGCGGCGCACCCCGGTTTCTCAGCGCAGGTTTCTCAGTGCCAGCCGTAGCGCGAGCGCAGCTCGGTGGCGACCCGGTCGAACCGCGCCCGGTCGAGCACCGCGCCCTCCCGGCGGATCCCGTGCTCCTCCACCTCCAGCACCCGGTCCAGCCGGATGTAGGAGTCGCGCCCCTCGCGGTCCCAGGCGCCGGAGCCGATCCCGACCCAGTCCGGGTCGTGGGCCCGCTTGTCCTGGCTGGACAGCATCAGCCCGAGCAGGTCCCCACCCGAGCGCCCGACGACGAGCAGCGGCCGGTCCTTGCCCTGGCTCGCGTCCTCCTCGTAGGGCACCCAGGTCCAGACGATCTCGCCGGGGTCCGCGGCGCCGTCGGGCTCGGGGGCGTAGGCGATCTGCCGGGCACGGTCGCCGGTCGGCGCGGTCCGCACCCGCCCGGCCGTGGGCGGCGGACCGGGCCGGGCACCGCCGCCCGGCCGCGCACCCCGCGGTGCCGTCCGACCGGACCTCTGCGCGTCCTTCTGCGAGTCCTTGAGGAACTGCACCGCCACGTCCGCGGCCTTGCGCAGGACCGAGCCCCAGTTGATCGCCATGCCGGCCAGCCTGCCGCATGTGCGGCGCGTCACCGCGACCGGGCGCGCATGAACGGTTCCGCATGTGGGCACCCATCGGTATGAAGGCGACTCTGATCCACGGCAAGCACGACATCCGGATCTCGTCCGACATACCGGACCCGGTCATCCGTGACGACACCGATGCGATCGTGCGGGTCCTGCGCTCCTGCATCTGCGGCAGCGACCTGTGGCCGTACAACTCGGCGGAGGACTCCACCGAGGGCCACCGCATCGGCCACGAGTTCCTCGGTGTGGTCGAGGAGGTCGGGTCCGGCGTCCGGAACCGCACGAAGGGCCAGCTCGTCGTCGCACCGTTCGTGTGGGCCGACAACACCTGTGACTTCTGCGCCGCGGGCCTGCAGACCTCCTGCCGGCACGGCGGCGGCTGGGGCTCCGACGGCACCGACGGCGGCCAGGGCGAGGCCGTCCGTGTGCCGTTCGCCGACGGCACCCTGGTCCCGATGCCCGGCGAGCCGGACGACGCGCTGCTCGCCTCGATGCTGACCCTGTCCGACGTGTTCCCCACCGGCCACCACGCCGCCGTCTCGGCGCGGGTGCAGCGCGGGGACACCGTGGCCGTCGTCGGCGACGGAGCGGTCGGGCTCTGCGCGGTGCTCGCGGCGAAGCGGCTCGGTGCCGAGCGCATCATCCTGCTCGGCCGGCACACCGCCCGGACCGACCTGGGCCGCGAGTTCGGCGCCACGGACGTCGTCCCCGAGCGCGGCGACGAGGCGATCGAGAAGGTCCGCGAGCTCACCGGCGGCGACGGCGTCGACGCCGCGTTGGAGTGCGTCGGCTACGTCGAGGCCGTCCGCACCGCCGTCGAGGTCACCAAGGACGGCAAGCTCGTCGGCCGGGTCGGCGTCTCGCAGTACTCCGACATCCCGCTGGGCGTGGGCTCGTTCATGCGCAACGTCGGCGTGCACGGCGGCGTCGCACCGGCGCGGGCCTACATCGAGGAGCTGCTGCCCGACGTGCTGGACGGCACGGTCCGGCCGGGCAAGGTCTTCGACCGCACGGTCGGCCTCGACGAGGTCCCCGACGGCTACCGCGCCATGAACGACCGCGAGGCCCTCAAGGTCCTGATCAAGCCCTGACCGGGACCGGGCCCGCTACCGGCTGGACCGCTCGCCGTGCCTGCTGCACCGGGCGGTCCAGCCCACCGGGTCGACCTGGACCACCATCCGCCGCGCGCAGTCCGGGCAGAAGCGCGGCGGCTCCAGCTCACGTCGCGCGGCGCACCGGTCGTGGCCCGCCGTCGCGTCGGGGTTCCCGCACTGGTCGCAGTACGGGCCCCCGTCCTCCCGGGTGGAGACCTGCACCGGCGCCGTCACAGCGTCTCGTTGAGGGCCTTGATCGGCATCTCCAGCTCGCCGAGCAGGTCGATGTCGGACTCGGCCGGACGTCCCAGCGTGGTCAGGTAGTTCCCGACGATCACCGCGTTGATCCCGCCGAGCAGGCCCTTGCGGGCGCCCAGGTCGCCGAGGGTGATCTCGCGGCCACCGGCGAAGCGCAGGATCGTGCGCGGCAGCGCCAGGCGGAACGCGGCGACGGTGCGCAGCGCGTCCGGCCCGGACATCGGCTCCAGGTCCCCGAACGGGGTGCCCGGGCGCGGGTTGAGGAAGTTCAGCGGCACCTCGTCGGGCTCCAGCTCGGCGAGCTGCCCGGCGAACTCGGCGCGCTGGTCCAGGCTCTCCCCCATCCCGACGATCCCGCCGCAGCACACCTCCATGCCGGCCGCACGGACCATGCGCAGGGTGTCCCAGCGCTCCTCCCAGGTGTGGGTGGTGACCACGTTGGGGAAGTGGCTGCGGGCGGTCTCCAGGTTGTGGTTGTAGCGGTGCACGCCCATGCCGGCGAGCTCGTCGACCTGCTCGGCCGTGAGCATCCCCAGCGAGCAGGCGATGTTGATGTCGACCTCGTCCCGGATCGCCGCGATGCCGGCGGCGACCTGGGACATGAGCCGCTCGTCGGGCCCACGGACGGCCGCGACGATGCAGAACTCGGTGGCCCCGGTCTTCGCGGTCTGCTTGGCGGCCTCGACGAGCATCGGGATGTCCAGCCAGGCCGAGCGCACCGGCGAGGCGAACAGGCCCGACTGCGAGCAGAAGTGGCAGTCCTCGGGGCACCCGCCGGTCTTGAGCGAGATGATCCCCTCGACCTCGACGTCGGGCCCGCACCAGCGCATCCGCACCTCGTGGGCCAGCTCCAGCAGGTCGTCGAGGCGGTCGTCGGGAAGGTCGAGCACCTCGCGCACCTGGCTGACGGTGAGGCCGCGGCCCTGGTCGAGGACCTGGTCGCGCGCGACGGTGAGAACGTCGGTCCTGGCGGTCGTCATGATCAGGCATCCTGCCAGCGGCCGACCGGGCGCGGTCCGAATGTGCGGCACGCAACGTCGCGGAACCACTCGGGAGCGGCACCGCCGAGCCCGGCCGGGAGCACACCGAGCAGCGGCACCCCGCTGGTCGCGGGCAGGTCGTCGAGGTTGCACCGGGCGGCGAGGTCGGGCGTGTCCGGCCAGGCCCCGACGACGACCCCGGCGCAGACCAGGTCACGCGCCCGCACTGCCTCGACGGTCAGCGCGGTGTGGTTGAGCGTGCCGAGCCCGGCCGCGGCGACGACGACCACCGGCGCGTCGAGCAGGCGGGCGACGTCGGCGACGGTGCCGCCGTCGTCGTCGAGGTGCACGAGCAGCCCGCCCGCGCCCTCGACGAGCACCAGGTCGTGGGTGCGGGCCAGGTCGCGGGCGGCGTCGGCGGCCGCGACGGGGGTGACCGGGGCGAGCCCGGCCCGCCGTGCGGCGGTCCCGGGTGCGAGCGGCTCGGGATAGCGGGCGAGCTCGGCGGTGTGCGCCTGCGGCACCAGCCGCGCGACGACGGCGGCGTCCCCCGGCTCGTCCGGTCCGACCCCGGTCTGGGCGGGCTTGAGCACCGCCACCCGCTCCCCCGCCGCGACCGCGACCGCGGCCAGCGCGGCGGTGGCGACGGTCTTGCCGACCTCGGTGCCGGTCCCGGTGACGACCAGGTGGCGCCCGGTCATGCCGGGACCCCCGTCCGCGCCGCGGCCAGCACCTCGGTGAGTACCCCGGCCGCGAAGGACAGCTCGGCGTCGGTGAGTCCGGCGCGGGCGGTCAGGCGCAACCGGGAGGTGCCCGGCGGGACCGACGGCGGGCGGAAGCACCCCACCCGCAGCCCGCGGCGCAGACAGGCCGCGGCGGCCTCGACGGCGGGGCCGGGCTCGCCCAGCACGACCGGGACGACCGCGGACACCGGCACCGGGGCGTCGCAGGCCCCGGCCAGCACCCCGGCGACGTGCAGCACCTCGGCCGGCCGGCCGGGCTCGGCGGCGAGCACCCGCAGCGCGGCGAGCGCCGCGCCGGCCGCGGCCGGGGCGAGACCGGTGTCGAAGATGAAGCTGCGCGCGGAGTCCACCAGATGGGCGGTGACCGCGGCCGGGCCGAGGACCGCGCCGCCCTGGCTGCCGAGCGCCTTGGACAGCGTGACGGTGGCGACGACGTCGTCGGCCCCGGCGAGCCCGGTCTCGGCGAGCAGCCCGCGCCCGCCGGGACCGCGCACGCCGAGGGCGTGCGCCTCGTCTGCGAGCAGCACCGCGCCGCGGGCCCGGCAGACCCGGTGCAGCGCCGTGAGCGGGGCGAGGTCGCCGTCGGCGGACCCGACGGAGTCGGTGACGACGAGCGCGCGGGTCTCGGTGCGGGCCGCCAGCGCGGCGTCGACCGCGTCGACGTCGCCGTGCGGCACGACGACCACCCGGGCCCGGGAGAGCCGGCACGCGTCGACCAGCGAGGCGTGTGCCGCGGCGTCGGAGACGATCAGGGAGCCGGGCCCGGTGAGGGCGGTGACGACGCCGAGGTTGGCGGTGTACCCCGAGGAGAACACCAGCGCGTCGGCGAACCCGCAGAACGCGGCGAGCTCGGTCTCCAGCTCGGCGTGCAGCGCGGTCGAGCCGGTGACCAGGCGCGATCCGGTGGCGCCCGCGCCCCAGGTGCGCAAGGCGGCCGCGGCCCCGTCGAGGACACGCGGATCGGTGGACAGCCCGAGGTAGTCGTTGCCGGCGAGGTCGAGCCACGGCCCGCTCGCGGGGTCGGCCGGTCGCGGGGACAGCCTGCGGCGCAGACCGGCCTCGGTACGGGCGCGGGCGTGCTGGTCGAGCCAGGCCAGCGGGCCGGATCCTGGCGTCGTCGGGAGGTGGCCGGTCACGTCCACACCCTAGGCAGAGCGGAGCCCCGCCCACCGGTAGGTGTGCGGGGCTCCGGGGTCGGGCGTCGCCGGTCAGGCCTGCGGCGCCTCGCCCTGCTGCTTCTCCTGCTCGGCGACGGCGGCACGGACCTCGTCCATGTCGACCGCCTTCACCTGGCCGATGAGGTCCTCGAGGGCCTCGGCGGGCAGCGCGCCCGGCTCGGAGTAGAGCACCACACCGTCGCGGACGGCCATCACGGTCGGGATCGAGGAGATCCCGAACGCCCCGGCCAGCGCCTGCTGGGCCTCGGTGTCGACCTTGCCGAAGGTCACGTCCTGGTGCTTCTCGGAGGCGGCGTCGTACACGGGGGCGAACTGGGTGCACGGCCCGCACCAGGACGCCCAGAAGTCGATGAGCACGGTCGTCCCGGGCGCGCCCACGACGTCGTCGAAGTTGTCGGTGGTCAGTTCCACGGTGGCCATACGGTCCTCAACGACGTCGTGGGTGCGGATTGTTCCCGGGTGCGCGGTCTCAGACCTTCAGCAGCCGGCGGGCCGCGGCGGTGGCCCCGTGCCCGTGTCCGGCGGCGATCCGGTCGAGGTCCGAGCCGTCGGTCCCGATGTCGGCGCGGGGCTCGACGAACCGGCCCGCCGCCTCGTCGAGGACGAGCACACGGGCGCTGCGGATGTCGTAGAACAGGCCCAGCACCTCGGCGCCGGAGTCCTGCGCCCGCAGCATCTCCAGCTGCATCGCGACGTTCACCATCGCCAGCTGGTCGGCCTCGCCGAAGCCGTCCTCCGCGGCGGCGACGGCGACCGGGTGGCCGGTCTCGTAGGCCCGCAGCACCGGCCGTGCCTCGCGCAGCCATTGGCCGAGCGCGGAGTCCCCGCTCGCGCCGCCGGCGAGCAGTCCCTGCATCGCGCCGCAGCCGGAGTGGCCGCAGACCGCGACGATCGGGACGTCGAGGGTGCCGGTGGCGAACTCGACAGCGGCCGCGGTGCCGGGACCGACGACGAGGTTGCCGACGTTCTGCACGGTGAACACGTCACCCGGGCCGCTGTGGGTGATGACGTGCGGCAGCACCCGGGAGTCCGCGCAGGTGATCATCATCGCGGATGGGGACTGCCCGTCGGCGAGCCCGGTCATGGTCGGGCGGATCGCCTCGGAGGTGTTGTCGTGGTAGGCGGCGACGCCGGCCATCAGCGTCCCCGACGCGTGCCCCTCGGTCCGCATGCCCTGCCACTCGCCCCAGGTCAGGAACCCGGCGCCAGGCGCGGTGGCGCGACGGGCCTGCTCGGGCTCGATCACGGTCACGGTGGCGCCGGTGCCCTCGTGCCGCGCCTTCCAGGCGAGCAGGTGGTCGTAGGCGGCGTGGTCGAGGTAGTCGGTGACCAGCCGGACGGTGACGTCGCAGCCGCGCGGGACGGCGTTCAGCTCGCGGGACAGCCGCGGCACGGCCAGGAAGCTCAGCGAGCCCTCGACGACGAGCTCGCAGCTGCCGTCGTCGGCCTGCTCCAGGTGCGGGCGGGACCGGACGGCACGCCAGAGCAGCATCAGCCCGGCCAGGACCAGCCCGATCAGGACGCCCTCGAGCAGGTTCAGGAACACGACGCCGAGCAGGGTGGCGGCGTAGATGGCCAGCTCGCCGTGCTGACGTGCGGTGCGGATCTCGGACGGCTTGATCAGCCCGACACCCATCATGACCAGCAGACCGGCCAGTGCGGCCATCGGGATGAGCTCGATGACGCCGATCAGCACGATCGCGAACAGCGCGATCCAGACACCGTGCAGCACCGCCGACGCGCGGGTCTCGGCACCGGCCTTGACGTTCGCGGCGGACCGGACGATCACACCGCTGATGGGCAGGCCGCCGATCATGCCGGACACGGTGTTGGCTGCACCCTGGCCGAGCAGCTCCCGGTCGGTGTCGGTGCTCGTGCCGGGCTTCATGCGCTCCACCGCGACGGCGGACAGCAACGACTCGACGCTCGCGATCAGCGCGATCGTCAGCATGCCGAACAGCACGCCGCCCCAGTTCGACTCCGGCAGCGTGGGCAGCGACAGCGCGTCCAGGAGCGAGCCCCCCAGCTGCACCCGGACGACGTCGGTGAACGCGAGGGAGACGACGGTGGCCGTGACGATCGCGACCAGCGCGGCCGGGACGACGGTCAGCTTCGCGGGCAGCCGGTTCCAGGTCAGCATGATCGCGATGACGATGCCGCCGAGGAGCAGCGCGGGCCAGGACAGGTTCGCGATCGCGCCGGGCAGCGCGGTGATCGAGTTGACACCGCCGGTCTGCGCCTGGCCACCGAGCACGACGTTCAGCTGGCCGAGGGCGATGGTGGCGCCGATGCCCGCGAGCATGCCGTGCACGACGGCCGGCGGGATGGCCTGGGCGAACCGGGACAGCCGGGTCAGCCCGAACACGATCTGCAGGACACCGGCGCCCGCGGTGATGAGGGTGGTGACCTGCCAGCCGAAGGTGTTGACCAGCTCGGCGACGATCACGGTCAGACCCGCGGCGGGGCCGGAGACCTGGAGCTTCGAGCCGCCGAGCAGACCGGCGACGACGGCACCGACGACGGCGGCGATGAGGCCGGCCAGGATCGGGGCGCCGGAGGCGACGGCGATGCCCAGCGAGAGGGGCACCGCCACGAGGAACACGACGATCGAGGCGGACAGGTCCGCCCGGGCGTGCGGGAACGTGCGCCCGAACCAGGAGCCGCCGGGCGGCGAGTGCTCGCCACGGCCGGACTCGGCCGGGGCGTGCTCGTGGTCCTGCATGCCGTGCTCGGTGTTGCTGGTGTTGCCAGTGGGGCGGGTGGTGCTGGAGTGACTGTGCGCGGACACCGGATCCTCCGTATCGGTCCGTGGGGGGGTGCCGGACCGCAACGGTGCGGTCGACTGGGGCGGGTCGTGCGGTGCGCGACCGGCGGAGCGGGTGCGGCCGACCGGACGAATGCGATCGGCCGACACCGTTTCACCCC
Source organism: Pseudonocardia sp. Ae717_Ps2 (assembly GCF_001932475.1). NCBI lineage: Bacteria > Bacillati > Actinomycetota > Actinomycetes > Pseudonocardiales > Pseudonocardiaceae > Pseudonocardia > Pseudonocardia sp. Ae717_Ps2. The sequence continues at coordinate 1,799,651 of NZ_MCIS01000001.1, read as the reverse complement.
GACCAGGGAATCGGATCCTGATGAGAGCGCTTCTCATCGTTTCGGACGTCTGCGACGAAACGCCCGGTCAGCGCCGTACATCTCTGTGTAACGTGATGTGGAACACGGAAAGATCCACCGGATCGGTGGTCCGATCAGGCGCTCAGCGCTGGTCGCGGTGCCCGTCGCCGTGGGGATCCCGCTGCCCCGCAAGCGCTGCGGCCCGCATCCCGGCGGTGATCAGCGCGATGTCGTCGCGGGTGCTGACGAACGGCGGCATCGCGTAGACGAGGTTCCGGAAGGGCCGCAGCCAGACCCCGGCGAGCACCGCGGCGGCGGTCGCGGCCGCGACGTCGACCTCCTCGTCCAGCTCGACGACGCCGATCGCGCCCAGGACCCGGACCTCCCGCACCCCCGGCAGCGACCGGACGGGGGCCAGCCCGGCGCGCAGCCCGGCGGCGATGTCGCTCACCTCGCGCCGCCAGTCCCGTTCGAGCAGCAGCGACACCGAGGCGTGGGCGACGGCGGCGGCGAGCGGGTTGCCCATGAACGTCGGCCCGTGCATGAGCACGCCGGCCTCGCCGTCGGTGATGCCGCGGGCGACCCGGGTGGTGCACAGGGTCGCCGCCATCGTCAGGTAGCCGCCGGTGAGCGCCTTGCCGACGCACATGACGTCCGGGGCGACGGACGCGTGGTCGGCGGCGAACAGCTCACCGGTGCGGCCGAAGCCGGTGGCGATCTCGTCGAACACGAGCAGCACGTCGTGGGCGTGGCACAGCTCGCGCAGCACGTGCAGGTAGCGGGGGTCGTGGAAGCGCATCCCCCCGGCACCCTGCACCACCGGCTCGACGACGACCGCGGCCAGCTCGTCGGCGTGGGTCTCGACGAGCTCGGCGAGGTGGGCGACGTAGTCGTGGGAGAAGTCCTCCGGCGGGGCGTCGGCGAACACCCGCTGCGGGAGCACGTCGGACCAGAGCGAGTGCATGCCGCCGTCGGGGTCGCAGACGCTCATCGCGCCGAAGGTGTCGCCGTGGTAACCGCGCCGCCAGGTCATCAGCCGGTGCTTGCCGGGGCGGCCGCGGGACCGCCAGTACTGCAGGCACATCTTGATGGCGACCTCGACCGACACCGAGCCGGAGTCGGCGAGGAACACGTGCTCCAGCCCCTCCGGTCCGACGTCCACGAGCAGCCGGGCCAGGTCGACCGCCGGGCCGTGGGTCAGGCCGCCGAACATCACGTGGCTCATCCGGCCGAGCTGGTCGCGCACCGCCGCGTCGAGCCGCGGGTGGCGGTAGCCGTGGATCGCCGACCACCACGACGACATCCCGTCGACGAGCTCACGGCCGTCGGGCAGCGTCAGCCGCACTCCCTGCGCCGACTCCACGACGATCGGCGCCCGGGTGGCCGGCATCGGCGCGTAGGGGTGCCAGACGTGGTCCCGGTCGGTGGCGAGCAGCGCCGCCGTGTCGGACGCGGATCCGGGGAGGGTCGGGTCCGGGACACGCCCGGGGCCTGCGGTGGTCACGAACGGCCACGCTAGTGCCGACCCTCTACGCTGGCCCGACCATGGCCACGCCCGACTCCGTGTACGAGCCGGAGGGGCCCGACGGGTCGGCCCTGCGCCGTCGCGAGCTCGGGCAGACCTCCGCCCGATCTCTGCTGCTCACCGTGCTGGGCGAGTTCGTCCTCCCGGCCGGCGAGCCGGTATGGACCCGGGCCCTGCTCGACGTGCTGGGCGCGCTCGGCGTGGAGGCCAAGTCGGCCCGCCAGGCACTGGCCCGCACCGCGGGCGAGGGCCTGCTCACCTCCGACCGCGACGGCCGCCGGGTCCGCTGGTCGCTCACCCCCGCCGGGTCGGAGCTGCTGTCCGACGGCGCCGCCCGCATCTACGGATTCGGCCGCCCGACGACCGGCTGGGACGGTCGCTGGCTGGTGCTGCTCGCCTCGGTCCCGGAGTCGCGGCGACGCCTGCGGCACCGGCTGCGCACCCGGCTCGCCTGGGCCGGGCTGGGCTCCCCCGCCCCCGGGGTGTGGGTCAGCCCCGACCCCGGCAAGGAGGCCCGGGTCGCGGCGGTGCTCGACGAACTCGATCTCACCGGGTCCGGGTACTCCTTCGTCGGGCACTACGGCGGCATCGGCCGCGCCGACGACATCGTCGCCCAGGCCTGGGACCTCGACGTCGTGGAGCGGGCCTACTCCGAGTTCCTCGACGAGTTCGGCCCGCACCTCGGGCCCGGCGCATCCGGCCGCTCCGAGCCCGGGCCCGCCGCATCCGGCCGCTCCACAACCGGCCACGCCGCATCCGGTCCCGCTGCATCCGGTCCCGCTCGCGCCGGTGCAGCCGCGTCCGGTCACACCGCCGCGTCCACCGCCGCCGCCGCCGACGCCGGCGGTGGCGACGACGGTGACGGCGTCCTCGCCCGCCAGGTCCGCCTGGTCCACGCCTGGCGTCGCTTCCCGTTCCTCGACCCCGAGCTGCCCGCCGAGCTGCTGCCCGAGCACTGGGCCGGGTCCCGTGCCACGGAGCTGTTCACCACCCTGCACGAGCGCTGGGACGCCCCCGCCCGCGCCGCCTGGGCCGACCTGGCCCGCCGGGCCTGAGCCCCGCCCCACCGGACCGGGCCGGCGGCCGGTCGGTGCCGCATCCACACCCCGTCCCCGGTACCCACACCCGTTGCAACGGGTGTGGACGCCGGCTGAGAGGTGTGGCTGGTCAGCCGCCGAGGCAGCCGGGGCCGAGCAGGGCCTTCAGGTCCCCCATCAGGGCCGAGGTGTGCGTGACCTTGAGCGAGTCGTCCAGCCGCAGGGCGGTCATCTTGCTGCCGTAGACCAGGGTCAGGTGCACCTCGGAGGTGCCGGGGTGGTGGGTCAGCACCTCCTTGAGCTTCGCGACGCGCTCGGGGGTGCACTGGTCGGTGCGCAGACTGACCTTGATCGGCAGTCCGGCCTCACCGGTGGCGAGCTCGGGCACCGCGAGGTCGTTCGCGATCAGCGACACGCGGTCGTCGCGCTTGTTGACCCGCGCCTTGACCAGCACGATCGCGTCCTCGGCGACGTCGACGCCGACCACCTGGTAGGCCCGCGGGAAGAACAGCACCTCGATGCCACCGGCGAGGTCCTCGATCTGCGCCGAGGCCCAGGGCTCGCCGTTCTTGTTCACCCGGCGGTTGACGTTGGCGAGGATGCCGCCGACGGTGACCTGCGCGCCCTCGGCGACCGAGCCCTCGACGATGTCGGCGATCGAGGTGTCGGACTTCGCGGCGAGCGCCTGCTCGAGCCCCTGCAGCGGGTGCCCGGACACGTAGAGGCCGAGCATCTCCCGCTCGACGGCGAGCTTGTGCTTGGAGTCCCACTCCTCGTCGGGCACCTTCACGTCGAAGATGCCACCGAGGCCGCCGTCATCGCCCTCGCCGGGGCCGTCCAGGGACCCGAACAGGTCGAACTGGCCCATCGAGGCGGCCTTCTTGGTGCTCATCACCGCGTCGATGGCGTCGGCGTGCACGAGCAGCAGGCCCTTGCGGGAGTGCCCGAGCGAGTCGAAGGCTCCCGCCTTGATCAGCGACTCGACGACCTTCTTGTTGCAGACGACCGCGTCGACCTTGCGCAGGAAGTCGGAGAAGTCGACGAAGTTCCCCTTCTCCCGTCGTGCGGCGACGATCGCGTCGACGACGTTGTGCCCGACGTTGCGGATGCCGCCGAGGCCGAAGCGGATGTCGTCGCCGACCGGGGCGAAGTTGCGCACCGAGTCGTTGACGTCGGGCGGGAGGACCGTGATGCCCATCCGGCGGCACTCGGCCAGGTAGACGGCGGCCTTGTCCTTGTCGTCGCGCACCGAGGTGAGCACGCCGGCCATGTACTCGGCCGGGTAGTTCGCCTTGAGGTAGGCCGTCCAGTAGGACACCACGCCGTAGGCGGCGGAGTGGGCGCGGTTGAAGGCGTAGTCGGAGAACGGGAGCAGGATGTCCCAGAGCGTCTTGATCGCGGCGTCGGAGTAGCCGTTGTCCTTCATGCCCTGGGCGAAGCCGGCGTACTCCTTGTCCAGGATCTCCTTCTTCTTCTTGCCCATCGCGCGGCGGAGCAGGTCCGCCTGGCCGAGTGTGTAGCCCGCCAGCACCTGCGCGATGGACATGACCTGTTCCTGGTAGACGATCAGACCGAAGGTCTCACCCAGCACGTCCTTGAGCGGCTCGGCCAGCTCCGGGTGGATGGGCGTGATCTCCTGCCGGCCGTTCTTGCGGTCGGCGTAGTCGTTGTGCGCGTTCGCACCCATCGGGCCCGGGCGGTACAGCGCGCCGACCGCGGAGATGTGCTCGAACTCGCTGGGCGCCATGCGCCGCAGCAGGTCCCGCATCGGGCCACCGTCGAGCTGGAACACACCCAGGGTGTCCCCGCGGGAGAGCAGCTCGTAGGTCTTGCGGTCGTCCAGCTCGACCTTGTCCAGGTCGACGGCGGGCTTGCCGTTGAGCTCGATGTTCTCCAGGGCGTCGTCGAGGATGGTGAGGTTGCGCAGCCCCAGGAAGTCCATCTTCAGCAGACCGATGGTCTCGCAGACACCCATGTCGAACTGGGTGATGATCGCGCCGTCGGACTCGCGGCGCTGGATCGGGATGACGTCGATCAGCGGCGTCGAGGACATGATCACGCCCGCGGCGTGCACACCCCACTGCCGCTTCAGCCCCTCCAGGCCCCGCGCGGTGTCGATGATCTCCTTGACCTGCGGGTCCGCCTCGTAGAGGGCGCGGACCTCGGTCGCCTCGGAGTAGCGCTTGTGCGACGGGTCGAAGATGCCCGACAGCGGGATGTCCTTGCCCATCACCGCGGGCGGCATCGCCTTGGAGATCCGGTCCGCGACGGAGTAGCCGGGCTGGCCGTAGAGCACCCGCGCCGAGTCCTTGATCGCGGCCTTCGCCTTGATCGTGGAGTAGGTGATGATCTGCGCGATCCGGTCCTCGCCGTACTTCTCGGTGACGTAGCGGATCATCTCGCCGCGGCGGCGCTCGTCGAAGTCCATGTCGATGTCGGGCATCGACACACGGTCCGGGTTGAGGAACCGCTCGAAGATCAGCTTGTGCCGGATCGGGTCGAGGTCGGTGATGCCGAGGACGTAGGCGACCAGCGAGCCCGCCGCCGAGCCACGGCCGGGGCCGCAGCGGATGCCGACCGACTTGGCGTGCTGGATGAGGTCCGCGGTCACCAGGAAGTAGCCGGGGTAGCCCATCTTGATGATGACGCCGACCTCGTAGTTGGCCTGCCGCCGGTACTTCTCGGTGACGCCGTCGGGGAACCGCATGTGCAGCCCCCGCTCGACCTCCTTGATCAGCCAGGACTCCTCGGTCTCTCCCTCGGGGACGGGCGCCTTGGGCTGGAGGTCCTGGCCGGTGGTGAAGTCGATGTTGCAGCGCTCGGCGACGAGCAGCGTGTTGTCACAGGCCTCGGGGTGGATCGGGTCCCAGAGGGCGCGCATCTCGGCGGCGGACTTGAGGTAGAAGTCCTGCGCGTCGAACTTGAACCGGTTCGGGTCCGCGAGGGTCTTGCCGGTCTGGACGCACAGGAGCACCTCGTGCGCCTTGGTGTCGTCCGGGTAGGTGTAGTGCAGGTCGTTCGTCGCGAGGCCGGGCAGGTCGAGCTTGTCCTTGAGCCGGAACAGGTCCTCCTGGACCCGCTTCTCGATCTCGATGCCGTGGTCCATCAGCTCCAGGAAGAAGTTGTCCTTCCCGAAGATGTCCCGGTAGTCGCTCGCGGCCTGGCAGGCGCCGTCGAAGTCGTGCTGCTGGAGCAGGCGGGCGACCTCGCCGGACGGGCAGCCGGTCGTCGCGATCAGGCCCTTGCCGTACTTCTCGAGCAGCTCGCGGTCCATACGCGGCTTGTAGTAGTACCCCTCGAGGCTGGCCAGCGAGGAGAGCCGGAAGAGGTTGTGCATCCCCTCCGTGTTCTCCGCGAGCAGCGTCATGTGGGTGTACATGAGGTCGGGGTTGTTCTCGCTGCCGTTCCCCAGCGCGGTGCGCTTGCGCTCGTGGCGCGACCCGGGCGCGAGGTAGCCCTCCATGCCGATGATCGGCTTGACGTCGTGCGCCTTCGCCTTGCGCCAGAACTCGAAGGCGCCGTACACGTTGCCGTGGTCGGTCATCGCGATGGCCGGCATCTCGTGCTTGGCGGCCTCGGAGAACAGGTCGTCGAGCCGCGCGGCCCCGTCGAGCATCGAGAACTCGGTGTGCGTGTGCAGATGGACGAAGGAGCGATTCCCGGATCCGGCACTGCCCATGTGTGTCCCGCGCTCCTCTCCCGCGCCGCTGGGACGGCGCGGACCTGACGATGTGCGCACGCCCGTCGGGGCGGACGTGCCCGGCACCGGGCCGGCGGCACGGCCGGGCAGGGACGACGGCGCCGGGTGTGCGGGCCTGGCGGGGCCCGCTCGCCGGAGCCGGTGGACCCTGCGGGTCCGGACCGACCGGATCGGTGAGGGCCTCAGCGTAACGGTGGGGTCCGACGGTTCCGGCGACGGCGGGCGGGCACGATCGGGCCCCGCGTGTCGCTCCAGCTCACCCCCCGTCCACCCCGGACGACGGCGTGTCGCGGACCCCCGGTGGCGGGTTAGGGTCGGGCCACGATGCCCGCCACCCCCGAGCCGCCGCAGACGCCGACGACACTGCAGCCGATGCCGAGGACGGTCGTGTTCGACCTCGGTGAGGTGCTCGTCCCCTCCGCGGGGCTCGAACGCCGCCTGGCCGCGGTGCTCGGGGTGTCCGAGCCGGCCCTGCGCGAGGCGTACTGGCGCCACCGGGCCCGGCACGACCTGGGCGAGCCGCCGGACCGCTACTGGACCGCCGTCTGCACCGAGCTGGGCCTGGCGCCCGAGCGGACCCGGCTCGACGCCGCCGAACGGGTCGACGTGACCTTCTGGTCGACGCTGCCGCCGTCGTCGTCGCTGCTGATCGCCGACCTCGCCCGGGCCCGGGTGCGCCTGGCGGTGCTGTCGAACGCCCCGCGCGGGCTCGCGGCCGCGGTGCGTGCGGCGGCCTGGAGCAGCCCGTTCGACCGGCTGCTGTTCTCCGCCGACGTCGGGACCGCGAAGCCGTCGCAGGACATCTACCGACGCGCCGACGTCGAGTTCGGGACCGCGCCGGAGCAGGTGGTGTTCTTCGACGACCGGGTCGACAACGTCCGCGCCGCCGTCGCGCACGGCTGGGACGCCCATCACTGGGAGGGCGCCGCCCGGGCCGTCCGGGTGCTGCGCGAGCGCGGCGTGCTCGGCTGACCGGGCCGCCTGCCCGTGCTCCGCAGGGGTGCGGCACCCTCCTGCCCGGCCGGCGGCACCCCCCCTCGGGAGCCGGCGCCGTGATCACCACCGGTGAGGTGATCGGTGCCGGATTCGGCACCGATCGGCTCGGCCGTGGCGATCATGACCGGACGTGCGTGCGCGGGAGGCGGACGAGCCGGGCCCGGGCAGATCGCGGGCGGGACCGCGGCTCAGGGCCCGGGCACCGCATGATCACCACCGATGCAGCGATGGGTGCCGGATCCGGCACCGATCGGCTCGGTCGTGGCGATCATGACCGGGCAGCCGGTGGCCGCGGCGGCGCCGGGCCACCGTCGTCACCGGCGGCTCGCGGCGGTGGGTGGACCGGGAGGACTGCTCAGGGGACGGGGCCGTCGTCGGGGGGTGGGCTCGCGCTGGTGGTCTGCTCGGGCAGCAGCGGCGACAGCGCCAGCTCCGGTGCGGTGGTCCCGGGCGGTGCGGCCTGCACGGCGCGCACCCCCTGGCGCGCGGCGAGCGCCTCGAGCCCGGCCCGGTCCGCGGTCACGACCAGCGCGACCACGCAGGCGCAGCCCGGGTCGCCGAGGGCGCGGCCCTCGGCGGCGGCCACCGCGGCCCGCCGGGCGAGCGCGGCGCGGGCCTCCGGGGTGCCCGCTCCCCCGCCGTCGTGGGCGGCCCGGTCGGCGTCGGCACCGGCGCCGTACGCGGCCCGCTCGCGGGCGACGCCGAGCGCGCCGGCGGCGTCCCCGGTGCCGGTGACCGGCTCGAACCGCAGCGCGGTCTGCACCCGGTCGATCGGCACCCGGAACACCGCGGTCCCGACCGGGCCGACCCCGGCGGGCACCGCGGCCGCGGCGTCGACCGTCAGCGGCCGGGCGAACTGGACGAGCGCGGGCACCGCGGGTCCGGGCGGGGGCAGGGTCGCGGGCAGCCCGGCGAGGTAGCCGGCGACGTCCTGGCCGGGGTCGGGGCCCAGCCGCACCGACCCGGTCGCCGCCGGGGGCCCGGCCGACGGCCCGGACCCGGCCGCCCAGACGGCACCGAGGAACACCACCGCCATCGCCGCGGCGATCCACCCCAGCGCCCGGGTGCTCAGACCGGTCACGCGTCAGTCCCGCAGGACGTCCAGCGCCGCGTCGAGGTCGGCCGGGTAGGGGCTGGTGAACTCGACGTGCCGGCCGTCGGCGGGGTGGGCGAACCCGAGTGTGCGGGCGTGCAGCCACTGCCGGGACAGCCCGACCCGCTTGGCCAGCGTCGGGTCGGCGCCGTAGGTGATGTCGCCGACGCAGGGGTGGCGCAGCGCGGAGAAGTGCACCCGGATCTGGTGGGTGCGGCCGGTCTCCAGGTGCACGTCGAGCAGGCTGGCCGAGCGGAACGCCTCGATGGTGTCGTAGTGGGTGACGCTGGGCTTGCCGCTCTGCATCACCGCGAACCGGTAGTCGTGGCGCGGGTGCCGGTCGATCGGGGCGTCGATCGTGCCCGACGAGGGGTCCGGGTGCCCCTGCACGACGGCGTGGTAGCGCTTGTCGACGGTGCGTTCCTTGAAGGCCCGCTTGAGCTCGGTGTAGGCGTGCTCGGAGGTGGCGACGACCATCACCCCGGTGGTGCCGACGTCGAGCCGGTGCACGATGCCCTGCCGCTCGGCGGCGCCGGAGGTGGACAGCCGGAACCCGAGCGCGGCGAGCCCGCCGGTGACGGTCGGCCCGGTCCAGCCCGGGGAGGGGTGCGCGGCGACCCCGACCGGCTTGTCGACGACGACGATGTCGTCGTCGGAGTGCAGCACCGTCAGGCCCGCGACGACCTCGGCCGGGCCCTCGATGACCGCGGGCGCGGGCGCGTCGGGCAGCTCGACCTCCAGCCAGGACCCACCCGGCAGCCGGTCGGACTTGCCGGCCTCACGACCGTCGACCGAGATCCGGCCCGACTCGGCCAGGGTGGCGACGACGGTCCGCGACAGCCCCAGCAGCCGGGACAGCCCGGCGTCGATGCGCATGCCGTCCAACCCGTCGGGCACCGGCATGCTCCGTACCTCACCCACGGTCGCGACTCCCGTCGATCTCGATGCCCCGCACGGCCATCAGCACCAGCAGGATCCCGCCGCACACGATGCCGGTGTCGGCGAGGTTGAACACGGGGAAGACGCTCCCGTCCGGGGAGAAGAAGGCCAGCATGTCCACGACGTGCCCGCGCATCGGTCCGGGTGCGCGGAAGAACCGGTCGACCAGGTTGCCGAGCGCGCCGCCGAGGACCAGGCCGAGACCGATGGCCCACCCGGTCGAGGCGAGCCGCCGCGCGATCCGGATGATCACGCCGACGACGACCACGGCGACGATCGTCAGCACCCAGGTGTAGCCGGTGGCCATGGACCAGGCGGCGCCCGGGTTGCGCAGCAGCGTGAGGTAGAAGAACCCGTCGATCACGGTGACCGGCCGTTCCCCCTCCAGCGCGGCGACGGCGGCGATCTTGGTGACGAGGTCGAGCGCCAGCCACACCGCGGCGATGCCCGCCAACAGCGCCACACCGCGCCGTCGTACGGCGGGGTCGATCGGCACGGTGGGGGGTGGGGGGTCGGCACTCACACCCGTGATTATGCGGGTCGCCCCGACACCTCCGACCGGCCGGTCAACCGGCCCGCTCGCCCGGCCGGCCCCCGCCCTCGTGCCAGCGGACCAGCTTGCCGCCGCGGTCGACGTCGCGGATCCGCTTCTCGGTGTCCTCCCGGTTGTCCCGGGTGCTGACGACGAGGAACTGGTCGCCCTCGCGCAGCCGGGTGTCGGTGCCCGGGGAGAACGCCTCGGCGTCCCGCACGACCAGGCTGACCGTGGCTCCGCGGGGCAGCCGCAGCTCGCGCAGGTAGACGCCGTGCAGCCGGGAACCGGGGGGCACCTTGACCTGCAGGAGCTCGGCGTCGACCTCGTCGAGCGGGGCGGCGTCGACCTCGACGCCGCGGGTGTCGGTGCGCGAGACCACCCCGAGCAGCCGCGCCACCCAGGGCAGAGTGGTGCCCTGGACCAGGGTGAGCAGCACGACCAGCACGAACACGACGTCGACCAGCCGTTGGTTCTGCCCGCCGCCCTCGGTGACCGCGATGAGGGCGAGCACGATCGGCACGGCACCACGCAGCCCCGCCCAGGACAGGAACGCCTGCTCCCGCCAGGGCACCCGGAACGGCAGGGCGGCGGCGGCCACCGACAGCGGCCGCGCGGCGAGCAGGACGACGGCGGCGCAGATCAGCGCGGGCACCACGGCGGCGGGCAGCCGCGCGGGCACCGCGTACAGGCCGAGCAGCACGAACAGCCCGATCTGGGCGATCCAGCCGGTGCCCTCGGCGAAGGAGACGACGCCGCCGCGGTGCGGGAGCCGGGAGTTGCCCAGCACCAGCGCGGCGCAGTAGGTGGCGAGCAGCCCGGAGGCGTGCACCCCCTGCCCGGCGGCGAAGGCGAGCAGGCAGGACGCGATCGCCGCGAGCGGGTACAGGCCGGTCGAGGGCAGCGCGGCGCGGCGCAGTCCCCAGGCCGCGCCCAGCCCGAGCAGCACACCGATGACGGCGCCGCCGACGAGCTCGTAGACGATCAGCAGCGGCGTCGTCCAGCTGATGGCCTCGGTCCCGGCCAGGACGACGACGGCGATCACCACCGGCGCGTCGTTCATGCCGGACTCGAGCTCCAGGGTCCCGGCCAGGCGTTGCGGGACGGCGACGCCGCGCAGCACGGAGAACACCGCGGCGGCGTCGGTGGAGGACAGCACCGCGCCCCACAGCAGCGCGGTGCGCCATTCCAGGTCGAGCAGCAGGTGCAGCAGCCCGCCCGTGACGGCGATCGACACCAGCACCGACAGCGTCGACAGCAGCAGCCCGAGCCCGAGCGCGGGCCGCACCGCCGACCAGCGGGTGGTGAGCCCGCCCTCGGTGAGGATCAGCACGAGCGCGGTGAGGCCGAGGGACTCGGTGAGGCCGGTGTCGTCGAACCGGATACCGAGCACGGACTCGCCGAGCAGCACCCCGATGCCCAGGTAGAGCAGCAGCGACGGCAGGCCGAGCCGCACCGACACCCGCACCGCGAGCACGCCGAGCAGCAGCACCCCCGCGGAGATGCCGAGCAGCAGTTCCAGGCTCACCGGGGCCCCCTGCTCAGGGCGACCAGGTCAGCGTGACGGCGTCGGTGCGTCGCGGCGGGAGGTCCACCAGCGCGGCGGCGACCTCCTCGACACGGTCGGCGGGCAGGCAGAGCCTGCGGGTGACCCAGGCGGCGTCGTGCGGCAGGCGTGCCGTGCGGGTCCAGGTCAGGACCTCCGGGTCGACGCCCTGCTGCTCGCGCAGCACCGCGACGGCGTCGTCATGGGTGGCCGACGGCGGCCGGACCACGTCGTGGAAGCGCTCCCACAGCGGGTCCAGCCAGGCCAGCGGGTGCTCGGTCAGCATCTCGACCACGACACCGCCGATCCCGCCCCGGGTGCGGACGGCACCGGTCAGCGCGGCGAGGAACGGGGGCAGGTCGACGACGTTGTGCAGCACGTGGTGGCAGACGACGACGTCGTGCCGCCCGGCGTCCCCGGCCGCCTCGGGCCAGCTGCCGTGCACGGTGGCGTGCGGCAGTCCCCGGGCGCGGGCGGCCTCGGCGAACACCGCGAGCATGTCGGCCTGCCGGTCGACGCCGACCACCCGGGCCACCGGCGACGGCTCCGGCCACGCCGCGCCGAACGCGGCGTCCCCGCCGCCGCAGCCGACGTCGAGCACGCTCGCCCCGGCGCAGGTCCACGCGGCGGCGCGCTCGGCGATCGCCCGTGCGGCCCGGTGCGACGGCGTGTCGGCAGGTCGGGCGGGCGGGGTGAAGTCGGCGGGGTCGTGGGTCCACGGGTCGGCGGGGGCCCGGCGGAGGACGTGGTCGGGGATCCCGCGGGCGGTCTGGCGTTCTCGCCACCGTTCCGCCGCGTCACCCATGGGGGTGAGGATAGGGCCCGGTGGGGCCGGCACCCCGGACCGGTGGTTCCGGAGATCCCGGCGACGCCCGGGGCGCCCGGGATCCCGGCGCCGACCACCGCGTCCGTCCCGCGGGGACGCCCCGCCGGTGAGCGGTGGTCGGCGCCGGGCCGGTCAGGCGCGGGCGACCGCGGCCGACAGCGTGACCGACGCGCCGTCGGGACCGACGACCTGCCCGCTCGACGCGCCGGCCCCGGTGGGGCCGTAGGCGACCGAGGTCGCCAGCACCTCACCGGCGACGAACGCCTCGTGGGTCCGGACGGCGTCGAGCACCGCGTCGGGCCCGTCGAGGGTCAGCGCGATCCGGTCGGACACGTCGAGGCCGGCGTCGCGGCGGGCCTGCTGCACGACGCGCACGACGTCGCGGGCGGTGCCCTCCGCCGCCAGCTCCGGCGTCACCGTGGTGTCGAGGACGACGAGCCCCGCGTTCCCGGGCAGGGCCTGGGTGCGCTCCGGGTCGGCGGCGACGAGCTTCTCGGTGAACTCGCCCGGCTGCAGCGTGATGCCGGCGGCGACGACGGTGTCGCCCTCCTGGGTCCACTCCCCCGCCTTGACCGCGCGGATGCAGGTCTGGACGTCCTTGCCCAGGCGCGGGCCGGCGACCCGGGCGTTGACGGCGACCTCGAACCGACCGTGGGTGGCGACGTCCTCGGTCAGCTCGACCGAGCGGACGTTGACCTCGTCGGCGAGCAGCCCGGTGAAGTCCTCCAGCGCCTTGGCGTCGGTCGCCGCGACGGTGAGCGCGGGCAGCGGCTGGCGCACCCGGACCTTCGCCGACTTGCGCAGCGACAGCGCCGCGCTCGCGACCTGCCGGATCCGGTCCATCCCGGCGACGAGGTCGGCGTCGTGCGGCAGCCCGGCACCGGCCCGGCGGTGCGAGACCGACGGGTCGGAGCCCCCGGGCCAGTCGGTCAGGTGCACCGACCGCCCCCCGGTGAGCCCACGCCAGATCGCCTCGGCGGTCAGCGGCAGCAACGGCGCCGCGACCCGGCAGGTCACCTCCAGCACGGTGTGCAGGGTGTCGACGGCGTCGCGGCGCACGGCATCGTCGGAGGACCAGAACCGCTCACGGGACCGGCGGACGTACCAGTTGGTGAGGGTCTCGGCGTGGTCGCGGATCCGGTCGCAGGCCCCGGCGATGTCGTAGGCGTCCATGGCCGCGGTGACGCCGTCGACGAGGTCGGCGGTCTTGGCCAGCACGTACCGGTCGAGCACGTGGGGTGAGTCGGTGCGGAACGTGCCGCGCTCGTCGCCGGCGTAGAGCGACAGGAAGTACCAGGTGTTCCACAGCGGCAGGATCGCCTGGCGGACGCCCTCGCGGATCCCCTGCTCGGTGACGACGAGGTTGCCGCCGCGCAGGACCGGGCTCGACATGAGGAACCACCGCATGGCGTCGCTGCCGTCGCGGTCGAACACCTCGTTGACGTCGGGGTAGTTCTTGCGCGACTTGGACATCTTCGCGCCGTCGTCGCCCAGGACGATGCCGTGCGCGACGCAGTTGCGGAACGCGGGCCGGTCGAACAGGGCGGTGGCCAGCACGTGCAGCGTGTAGAACCAGCCACGGGTCTGGCCGTTGTACTCGACGATGAAGTCGCCCGGGTAGTGGTCCTCGAACCAGTCGCGGTTCTCGAACGGGTAGTGGACCTGCGCGAACGGCATCGAGCCGGACTCGAACCAGCAGTCGAGGACCTCCGGCACCCGGCGCATGGTCGAGTTGCCGGTGGGGTCGTCGGGGTTGGGCCGGGTCAGCTGGTCGACGTACGGCCGGTGCAGGTCGGTCGGGCGCACGCCGAAGTCGCGCTCGATCTCCTCCAGCGAGCCGTAGACGTCGGTGCGCGGGTAGCGCGGGTCGTCGGACTGCCACACCGGGATCGGGCTGCCCCAGTAGCGGTTGCGGGAGATGCCCCAGTCGCGGGCACCCTCCAGCCACTTGCCGAACTGCCCGTCGCGCACGTGCGCCGGGGTCCAGTCGATCTGCTGGTTGAGCTCGACCATGCGGTCCCGGAACTGCGTGACACGCACGAACCAGGAGTCGACGGCGCGCTGGATGAGCGCGTTGCCGCAGCGCCAGCAGTGCGGGTAGGGGTGGTCGTAGGTCTCGTGGCGCAGCAGGACGCCCTGGGCGTGTGCGTTGCCGTCCTTGAGGTCGCGGATGACCTGCGGGTTCGCGTCGAAGACCTGGATGCCGGCGTAGGGGGGGACCTCGGTGGTGAACTCGCCGCGGGAGTCGACCGGGTTGACGACCTCGATGCCGGCCGCGTCGGTGACCTCCTTGTCCTCCTCACCGAAGGCGGGGGCGATGTGGACCAGCCCGGTGCCGTCGTCGGTGGTGACGTAGTCCGCGGCCAGCACCCGGTGGGCGTTCTCGCGGCCGGTGAAGAAGTCGAACGGCGGGGTGTAGCTCGCGCCGAGCAGGTCGGAGCCCTTCACCCGCGCCAGGACCGGCGGCTCCTCCCCCAGCTCGCGGGCGTACGCGGCGACCCGGGCCTCCGCGAGCAGCCAGCGCTCGGAGTTCGCCTCCACCACCACGTAGTCGACGTCGGGGTGCACGGCCATCGCGAGGTTGGACGGCAGGGTCCACGGGGTGGTCGTCCAGACCAGGGCGAGGACGCCGTCGGTCTCCGGACGGCCCGGCGTCGACAGGCGCAGCCCGACGGTGACGGCCGGATCCTGCCGGTCGGTGTAGACGTCGTCCATCTTGGTCTCGGTGGCGCTCAGCGGCGTCTCGCAACGCCAGCAGTACCAGAGCACCCGGAAGCCGGAGTAGACCAGGCCCTTGTCCCACAACGACTTGAAGGCCCACATGACGGACTCCATGTAGTCCAGGTCGAGGGTCTTGTAGTCGTTGTCGAAGTCGACCCAGCGGGCCTGGCGGGTCACGTAGTCGCGCCACTCGCCGGTGTAGCGCAGCACGGAGGTGCGGCACGCCTCGTTGAACGCGGCGACGCCCATCTCGTCGATCTCGGACTTGTGCTTGATGCCGAGCTGGTTCTCGGTCTCGACCTCGGCGGGAAGACCGTGGGTGTCCCACCCGAAACGACGCTCGACCCGGTGGCCGCGCAGGGTGCGGTACCGCGGGACGACGTCCTTGACGTAGCCGGTCAGCAGGTGGCCGTAGTGGGGCAGGCCGTTGGCGAAGGGCGGGCCGTCGTAGAAGACGTACTCGTCCGCACCGTTCTCGCCGGCGGGCCGCTGGTCGACCGAGGCGCGGAACGTCTCGTCGGTGTCCCACGACGCGAGCACGTCCTGCTCGAGCGTCGGGAACGACGGGTGCGCCGGGACGTCGGGATAGCCGCTCACGTGTGTCGCTCCTCGTGCGTGCTCTCGCTTCGCACGGGGACGACGACGGCTCTGGCGAGCCGGGCCGCGGTACCACCCCGTTTGCCCGTGCACGGGTGCACGAGCCTCTCGTTCGACGGCGATGACGGGCCGCACCCGTCCGGTTCTACTCCGGCCGGTGGATCACGTGGCCGTTTCTTCCGGAGGCTCCCCGGTGATGGCCGGATCGGTGCCTGTGGAACCAGGGTAGCGCGGATGCGCACCCCGTTATTCCGCGGGGCGCGCCCCGCCGCTGGTCAGCGGGCCTGGGCGGGGTGCCGCTCGCCGAGGGTCCGGTTCGGCGCGCACCAGCCGCACGGGGTGAACCCGAGCTCGACGGCCTCGCTGACGGGCAGCGGGATCACCGGGCGTCCGGTGAGGGCCCGGCAGGTCTGCACGTGGTAGCGGGGGTGCTCGTCGATCACGAGCACCTCGTCGGGCAGGCGCGCGGCGAGTGCGGCGAGGGTGGGCTCGTGCGGCTCCTCCGGGGAGTCGCCGTCCGCGCCGGCGGCCCCGTCGGTCCCACCCACGTCGGCCGGACCGCCGCCGGTGTCCGCGCCGGCTCCGGCGGCCGCGCCCGCGGGAGCCCCGCCGCGGGGGTCGTCGACCGGCGCGACCGATCCCGTGCCCTCGGCACCCGCGGGCACGGCGGAATCGGAAAGGCCCGCACCGGACGGGGTGTTCGCACCGGCCGGTCCGCCGGAGGCACGGTCGGTGCCCCCGCCCGGGCCACCGGGAGCGCCCGTGGCGCGGGCCGCCGTGGTGGCGTCGGCCGCTGCGGGGGTGCGGGTCGCGGTGGTCGCGTCCGCCGCTCCCGTGGCCGCCGCTGCCGTGGCACGGTCCGCCGTGGTCGGGTCCGCCGCTCCGGGAGCACCGTTCGCGGTGGCCGCTCCCGGCACAGCGTTCGCGGTCGTCGCATCCGCCGCTCCCGGGGCACGGGTCGCGGTGGTCGCGTCGGACGGGCCGTCCGTGGTGCCCGGGCGGTCGGGGCCGGCCGCGGCCGGGGCGCCCGGGCCGTTGCTGCCCGGGCCGTTGCTGCTCGGACCGGTGCCACTCGGGCCGGTACCCGAGCCGAAGCCCGGGTCGTCGGCGCCGTCACGGGCACCGGAGCGCGCCGCCGGGTCGGCACCCGACGTGGTGTCACGTCCGGCCGCGGCGGCGGTGCCGGCGGCGACCGCGCCTGCAGCTGCCGCCGTCACGGCCGACGTCGTGCCGGCGCCGCCGGATCCGGTCGGACGCGAGTCGGTCGCCCGCGCTGCCTCGGCGGGCGGTTCCGCGGTGCCGGGATCGGCGGGTCCGGACCGCGCCGGGTCGCCGCCACGACCCGCACCGTCCTCCCCGTCCGGTCCCGCCGACGCGTCCGCGCCCGCCGGGGCACCCGCGTGTGAGCCCACCCCGCTCGGGTCGACCGCGGCCTCGGCCCCCGAATCGGTCACCGTGCGTGACGAAAGTCCACCCGAACGAGATGCGCCGGACGGTCCCTCCGCAGAGCCGGACGGCCGGACGACCGGCATCTGGATGGTCTCGTCGGTCGCATTGTGGGCCGCCTCGGGCGTACCCGAGGCCGCGCCACCGTCCGGCCGGACGACCGGCAGGACCTGCGTCGCGGACTCCATGTCGGCGCCGTGGCCCGCTTCCGTCGAGGCCCGGTCGGCCTGGTCCGGCACCGCGGTGGCACCGGTGCCACGACCGGAGGCATCGGCCTCCGCCCGGTCACCGGCCTTCACCGCGGCACGGGTCTGCCACCAGTCGTAGGCGAGCACCAGGCCCGCGATCAGACTGATGACCACCGATGTCCACGCCAGTGCCACCACGTGCAGGAACCATCCTGCGAGCAGCAGCACCAGCGCGATGACCACGAGGATCAGGACCAGCACCAGCATCGGCGAACTCCGTCGGTCGGCAGCGGCACCTGTCCGCTACCCGGTCGTCGTCGGTCGTCCCCGGCGCCTGGGCGGCGCCGTGGGGCGGTCAGCTCCCGGTGTCGGCCCGCTGGCCGTACCCGGAGGCGGCGTAGCCGCCGTTCGAGCCCGACCTGGTGGCACCGGTGCCGTCCGACGGGGCAGCGGAACCGCGACCCTCCAGGTCACGCAGCTGCGACTCCAGGTAGGTCTTCAGGCGGGTGCGGTACTCCCGCTCGAAGGTCCGGAGCTCGTCGATCTTCTTCTCCAGAACGGACTTGTCGCGCTGGATGGCGCCCATGATCTCGTTCTGCTTGCGCTCGGCCTCGCTGACCAGGCCGGACGCCTTCTCGCGCGACTGGCGCTCGAGCGTCTCGGCCCGCGTGCGGGCGTCGTTGAGCATGGTCTCGGCGCGCGAGCGCGCGTCGTTGACCAGGCCGTCGGCCTTCGTCCGGGCGTCCGACAGGAGCTGCTCGGACTTGTTCCGGGCGTCCGACAGCATCGTGTCGGCCTCGTTCTTGGCCTCCGCGGTCAGGCGGTCCGCCATCTCCTGGGCGAGGCCCAGGACCTTGGCGGCCTGCACGTGGTGGTCACCGCCGTCGGCATCGGCGGGTCCGGCACCGGCCAGCTGCGGAGCGGGAGCACCCGCACCACGGCCCATCGGCGACGGCGAGGCGGCCATGACCTGGGTCTGCGCCGGAGCCGGCTGGCTCCGTGCCTCCTCCAGGTCGGCCTCGGCATCGCCGAGGCGCTGCTCCAGCTGCGCGACCTGGTCGCGCAGGTCGTCGTTCTCCCCGATCAGCCGGGCCAGTTCGGCCTCGACCAGATCGAGGAAGGCGTCGACCTCGTCCTCGTTGTAACCCCGCTTCCCGATCGGGGGTTTGCTGAACGCGACGTTATGAACGTCGGCGGGCGTCAGCGGCATCGGATCACCTCATGCGGTCCTCGGCGGCACTCCCGGGTGACTGGGGCTCATCCCAGGAGCTGTGATCTGACGGCGCTCATCGAGATGAACACCACCAGCAACAGAACCATAATCGACAGGTCCAGTCCTACGCCTCCGATACGGACCACGGGGATCACTCTCCGCAGCAACTTGACCGGAGGGTCGGTCACGGTGAAGACGACCTCGAGCGCCACGGCGGGCACTCCGGCGGGTCGCCACTGGCGCGCGAACGACCGGACCATCTCGACGACGATCCGGGCCGCGAGCAGCAGCCAGAAGAAGAACAGGATGTAGTAGATCAACATCAGGATCGCGACGGCCACGACTCAATCCTGTCGGAAAGCTCCGCGCTCGGCGAGTCTCCGCGCGTCGTCCGCGGACACTTCGACGTCGGCCGGAGTGAGCAGGAACACCCGGTCGGTGACCTTGTCGATGCTCCCGCGCAGGGCGAACGCAAGGCCTGCGGCGAAGTCCACCAGGCGTTTCGCGGCCGCGCCGTCCAGATCCGTGAGGTTCATGATGACGGGCACACCGTCGCGGTAGCGCTCGCCGATGGTGCGGGCCTCGTTGTAGCTGCGGGGGTGCAACGTCGTGATCGACGCCGGTCCCGCGGCGGCCCGGTCGCGCTGCTCCGGCACCGGCGCGGGGGCGACGACGGGCTCGCTCCGCTCCTCGCGTGCCGGGCCCCGGAGGCTCTCCGGGTCCATCGCCAGCGCCCCGCGGACGGCCGCTCCGGCACCCCCTCCGAGGGGTGTCGGGAGGCTCCCGCGCTCCGGGACCAGCCCGAGCGTCTCCCGCTCGCCGCGTGGATCCTGCCGCACGGCGCGCGCCGGGCGGAGGGTCTCCCGCGCCGGGCGGGCTCCCCATCCGTCCTCGTAGCGCACCGCGGGCTCGTAGCGGTCGTCATCGTAGGACGCCTGGTCGGCGAACCGACCGGCCCCGGCGGACCAACGGTCACCGCGCGGGCCGGCGTGGTGCTCGTGGCCGCCCCGGTAGTGATCCGGTTCGTCCACATAGTCCATCTCGTCGGCCGGGACCATGCCGAAGTACGCCTTCAGCCGGTACATCGCGCTCATCCGCTGTCCCCTCGCAGTACTGCTCGACTCCGTACGCGTCCCAACCGCACGCGCACCCCGCGTTCTGGCGACGGTCTCGCCGGCGGCGCGGTGTCCGCCTCGTGCTCAGTACCCACACCCACCAGCGATTACTCGGAGGCTATCCGCCGATCCCCCACAAGGGCCGTACCGACACGCACCACCGTCGATCCGTGACCGATCGCCGACTCCAGGTCCCCGCTCATTCCGGCCGACAGAACCGTGGCCCCGGGGTGCCGTCCGACGGTCTCCCGGTGCGCCTGCGCGATCCGCTCGAACGCCGCGTCGGGCTCCCAGCCCAGCGGCGCGACGGCCATCAGCCCGGCCAGTTCCAGCCCCGGCAGCTCCGTGACCAGGTCGGTCAGCTCGACGAGCCCGTCCGGGGCGACGCCGCCGCGGTCGGGGTCGCCGTCCACGCTGTACTGCACGAGCACCGGCAGCGGGCCGCCGCGAGCCCCGGCGTCACGGGCCTTCGCGACCTCCTTGTCGATGGCGCGGGCCAGCCGCGGCGAGTCGACGGAGTCGATCCGTGTCACCCACGGGAGCACCGTCCGTACCTTGTTCCGCTGCAGCCCGCCGACGAAGAACCAGTCCGGGGCGGCGTCCGGGCGCAGGGCCCCGACCTCGTCCACCTTGGACGCGGCCTCCTGCGCGCGGTTCTCGGCGAAGGCGTCCAGCCCGAGATCCACCAGCGCGGCCACGTCGACGGCCGGGATCGTCTTGGTGACGGCGAGCAGGTCGATCTCGGAGGGGTCGCGGCCGGCGGCACGACAGGCCGCGGCCACCCGCTCGCGGACGGCGGCCAGTCGGTCGGTCAGTTCACCGACACGGTCGGCGGCGGGGGTACCGAGATCGGACACGGGATCGGGCACGGGATCGGGCACGGCGCCCATGGTTCCCGCCCGCGGGAGCGCCCGCGAGCCCCGCGTGGTGAGAATCGCCGGGCCGGGGTGCCGGTCAGCGCGGGTCGAGCCAGGTGACCGCGGCCTGGCGGCCGCAGCGGCCGTCGCGGCGGTGGCTGAACAGGTCCGGGTCCTCGACGGTGCAGCGCGGGTCGGTCGCGACCTTGGTGACGCCGAGGTCGGCGAGGCGGCGGACGAGACCGGCCCGCAGGTCCAGCCCGGCCGTGCCGGTGCGGGTGGTGGACGCGCTGCCCGGCAGCACGGCGTCGACCTCGGCACGCATGGCCGGGGGCACCTCGTAGCAGCGGCCGCAGACCGACGGCCCGAGCAGGACCTCCAGCCGTGCGGGCTCCGCGCCCAGCGCGGTCATCTCGGTCACGACGGCGTCGACGACCCCCGCGGCCGCGCCGACGCGACCCGCGTGGGCGGCCCCGACGACGCCGGCGACCGGGTCGCCCAGCAGCACCGGAACACAGTCGGCGGCGAGCACGGCGACACCGAGCAGCGGGACGTCGGTGACCACGGCGTCGACGTCGGCGATGTCCGGGGCGACGCCGCCCGTGCCGGGGCGGGCCCGCGGGGGCTCGCGCAGCACCGCGACGTCACGGCCGTGGACCTGGTTCAGGAAGACCAGACCGGACAGCGCGAGCTCACGTACGACCCGGGCCCGGTTCCCGGCCACCGCGGCCGGGTCGTCCCCGACCCCGGCGGACAGGTTGAACGAGGTGAACGGGCCCTCGGACCGGCCACCGGCGCGGGTGGTGGTGACCCGGCGGATGCGCGCGCGGCGGGTGCCGCCGGCGCGGGCCGCCGTGGTCGGGGCCGGGCCTGCTGAGTCCGGCACGCGGGTCAGCGCCGCATGAACGGCGGGACGTCCACCTCGTCCTCGACCGGCTCGGCCGGGCGCGTCGCGGAACTCCCGCCGACGGTGCCGTGCTGGGCCGGGGCCGACGTCGACGAGGCCGGCGCGGACATCGGGCCGCTCGGGACGGACGCGCCGTCGCCGCCGTGCTGCTGGGTGTCGCCCTGGCGCGGGGCCGGGGCGGTGGGCCGCTCGGGCGGCAGCACGCCGGTGCGCTCGGGCGCCGGCGTGGTGGCGGGCAGGTGCGGCGCCGACGGGGTGGTCGTGGTCGTCGCGGCCCAGCGGGACTGGCCCTGCGGCTGCTGCCCCTGCTGCTGATTCTGGTGCTGCTGGGCCTGGTGCTGCTGGGTCTGCTCGGACTGCTGCGGGGTCGCGGGCGACGCGGCCTGCTGGGCGGACCCGGCGGGCTTCTGGCTGCCGCGGGCGAACACGGCGGGCTCGAGCTTCTTGTGGGTCGGCGTGCCGCCCTCGAAGCCGGCCGCTATCACGGTGACCCGCACCTCGTCGCCGAGCGAGTCGTCGATCACGGTGCCGAAGATGATGTTCGCCTCGGGGTGCGCGGCCTCCTGGACCAGCGACGCAGCCTCGTGGATCTCGAACAGGCCGAGGTCCGAGCCGCCCGCGATCGACAGCAGCACACCCTGGGCGCCGTCCATCGACGCCTCGAGCAGCGGCGAGTTGATCGCCTTCTCGGCGGCCTGCACCGCGCGGCCCTCGCCGCGTGCGGACCCTATTCCCATCAGCGCCGACCCGGCACCGGACATGACCGACTTGACGTCGGCGAAGTCCAGGTTGATCAGGCCGGGGGTGGTGATCAGGTTGGTGATGCCCTGCACACCGGAGAGGAGCACCTCGTCGGCGGAGCGGAAGGCGTCCATCAGCGAGACGCCGACGTCGCCGAGCTGCAGCAGCCGGTCGTTCGGGATGACGATGAGGGTGTCGCACTCGTTGCGGAGCGCCTGGATGCCCTCCTCGGCCTGGCCGGCGCGACGGCGCCCCTCGAAGGTGAACGGGCGGGTGACGACGCCGATGGTCAGCGCACCCAGCTTGCGGGCGATCGACGCGACGACGGGCGCACCGCCGGTGCCGGTGCCGCCGCCTTCACCCGCGGTGACGAAGACCATGTCGGCCCCCTTGAGGACCTCCTCGATCTCCTCGGCGTGGTCCTCGGCGGCCTTGCCCCCGACCTCGGGGTTGGCGCCGGCACCGAGGCCGCGCGTCAGCTCACGGCCGATGTCGAGCTTCACGTCGGCGTCGGACATGAGGAGGGCCTGGGCGTCGGTGTTCACCGCGATGAACTCGACGCCCTTGAGGCCGACCTCGATCATCCGGTTGACGGCGTTGACGCCGCCGCCACCGATGCCGACCACCTTGATCACTGCCAGGTAGTTGTGCGGGGGCGTCATGCGCGGCACCTTCCAGTCGCTCGGGGTCCGGGGTTCGGGTGGGTCAAGCTCCGGGTGCCCCGGGCCTTCGAACGCGCACGCTAAGTGGAGTGCGGTGCCCGGGTCCAGCAGGCGCGCCGCGCAACGACAACACCCCGCTCGGGTGGTTCGTCTTCTCCCCCGATGGAAACGCGCAGGGTCGTCGTCCGGTCACCCGCTGCAGCGGGCGGGTGCTCAGCGTTGCCGGACGGTGACCAGCGACGGGCTGGAGACGTCGTAGACGGCGCCCGGGCGCTGCAGCACCGGCCCGAGGACCCGGGCCCGGGCGGCGGTCTGCCCGGTGTCCGCCCACGGGCCCCACAGGACCCGCCGGTCCTCGGTGAGCCCCAGCTCGAAGGTGGAACCGCCCCCGCCGAGCGACAGCGTCTGGACCTGGTCGCGGACCGGGACCGGGAGCGCCTGCAGGACGCCGACCGCGGCGAGGGTGGCGGGGTCGTCCGGGGCGATGCGCGGCAGCTGCAGCCGGGGCAGCCGCACGTCCGGCGGGGCGTCGCGGTAGACGAACCCGGTGACGTCGACGAGCTTCGGTCCGTCCGGTGTGTCGAGCACCGCGGCCGGAGTGCGTTCGGTCACGACCACCACCAGGGTGTCCGGCCAGGACCGGTCGACCTCCACCGCGGCGACGCCCGGGATGGCCGACACCCGGGCGGCGACGCCGTCGGTGTCCACCGCCGCGAGCGGGACCCCGGTCTGGTCGCCGGCGGCGTCCTCGACGTCGCGGACCGGGATCTGGCGGGTGCCGTCGACCCGCACGGTGGCCACCGGCGGGCCGTACCGCCCCAGCGCCCACCAGCCGGCCGCGGACACCCCGAGGAGCACGACGGCGGCGGTGGCCAGCAGGGCGACGAGGCGGCGGCGCCGGTAGCGGGGGTCGCGGCTGCGCGACCGTTCGGCCGCACGGGCCGCCGTGCGCTCCCGGACGGCGGCGGCCGCGCCGCGTCCCCTCCCCCGGCCCGCCGTCCCGGCCCGGTCGGTGCCGGCCGCCCCGTCGTCGGTCGCCCCGTCGTCGGCGTCGGCGGCGGTGTGGTCGGCGGCGGCAGCGTGGTCGGCCGCGGCAGTGTGATCGTCGGTGTCGGCGGGGGTCCCGGCGGTGCCACGGCGTCCGGCGCGGCGTTCGGCGGCACGGCGCTCGCGGATGCGGCGGGCACGCTCGGCGGCGCGCCGTTCCCGGTCCGGGTCACGGCGGCCCGACGAGCGGGCACCGTCCCGGGCCCGGTCGTCGCCGGTGTCCTGCTCGTCGCTGCTCATCGTGCCCCCGCTGTGCCGCCGGTCTGCCGCCGCTGTCCCACTGCCGTGGCGCTGGTGTGGCGCTGCTGCCCGCGCGCTCACCCCTCGCCGGCGAGCTCCCGCAGGATCTCCGGCCCGAGCGCGGTGACGTCACCGGCGCCCATGGTGATCACGACGTCTCCGTCGGTCGCGAGCGCGGCGATCGCCGCGGGTGCCCGCTCCCACGAGGGGGCACGGTGCACCCGCTCGGCCGGCAACGTCACCGCGTCGGTGATGAGCGCCGGACCGACCCCGGGTTCGGGATCCTCCCGGGCACCGTAGACGTCGAGCACCATCACCTCGTCCGCCAGCGACAGCGACGCGCCGAACTCGGCGGCGAACAGCCGGGTGCGGGAGTACAGGTGCGGCTGGAACACGACCAGGACGCGGCCGCGCCGCCCGTTCCGGACCGGTGCGGCCTCGCGGGCGGCGCGCAGGGTGGCGGCGACCTCGGTGGGGTGGTGGGCGTAGTCGTCGTAGACCGACACGCCGCGGGCGCGGCCCTTGAACTCGAACCGGCGCTGCACCCCACCGAACCCGGCGAGCCCCTCCAGCAGCACGGCGGGGTCGGCCCCGACGGCGCGGCCGGCGAGCAAGGCACCGAGCGCGTTGAGGACCATGTGCTCACCCGGGACGCCGAGGGTGAGCTCGTGCTCGGCGTCGCCGGTGCGGAACCGGGCGCGGCAGCCGGTGCCGTCCGGGGTGAACTCGATCAGCCGGGCGTCGTGGCGGCCGGTCGCGGTGCGGCCGTAGCGCAGCACGGTGACGCCGGCCTGCTCCGCCCGCACGGCCACGGCCTCCGACCCGGGGTCGTCGGCGCAGGCGACCAGGGTGGCGCCGGGGACGAGCCGCTCCAGGAACCGCTCGAACACGGCCCGGTAGGCGGCCTCGTCGCCGTGGTGGTCGAGGTGGTCGGGCTCGACGTTGGTGACGATCGCGACCGACGGGGCGAACGCGGTGAACGAGCCGTCGCTCTCGTCGGCCTCGACGACGAACACGTCGCCGCTGCCGTGGTGTGCGCCCGACCCGGACACCGACAGGTCGCCGCCGATCGCGAACGACGGGTCGGCCCCGGCGTGCTGCAGGGCGACGGTGACCATCGACGTCGTCGAGGTCTTGCCGTGCGTCCCGGCGACGGCGACCAGCCGCCGTCCCTCGGTGAGCGCGGCCAGTGCGACCGCCCGGTGGACGACGTCGTAGCCGCGCTCGCGGGCGGCGGCCAGCTCCGGGTTGGTCTCCCGGATGGCGGTGGAGACGACCACGGTCGGCGGGGCCTCGCCGTCGTGCCGCAGGTGGGCTGCGTCGTGCCCGGTCTCGACGCGGGCACCGAGCGCACGCAGCGCCGTGACCGTGCGCGAGTCCCGCGCGTCGGACCCGGAGACCATGGCCCCGCGGGCGAGCAGGATCCGCGCGATCCCGCTCATCCCGGCGCCGCCGATCCCGATGAGGTGGACGTGGTCGGAGAGCACACTCACCGGCCCGCCACCTCGAGGACGATGCGGGCGATCTTCTCGTCGGCCTCGCCGTGCCCGGCGGCGCGGGCGCGTCGGCCCATGGCCAGGGCCAGGTCGGGGTCGGTGAGCATCGGCATCAGTTCGTCGATCGCGCGGTCGCCGTTCATGTCCTCGTCCTGCACGAGCTTGCCACCCCCGGCCTCGACGACCGGACGGGCGTTGAGCGCCTGCTCGCCGTTGCCGTGCGGCAGCGGTACGTACACCGCGGGCAGCCCGACGGCGGTCAGCTCGGCGACGGTGGTCATGCCCGAGCGGCCCAGGACGACGTCCGCGGCGGCGTAGGCGAGGTCCATCCGCTCGATGTAGGGCACCGGCACGTAGCCGGGCCGCGGGTCGGCGGGAGTGCCGCCCTTCCCGTACGCGTGCAGCACCGAGATGCCGCGCTCGGTGAACGCCGGCAGCGAGGCGGCGACCGCCTCGTTGAGCGTCCGGGAGCCCTGGGAGCCGCCGAAGACCAGCAGCACCGGGCCGTGCGGCGGCAGGTTGAAGTACGTCCGGGCCTCCGGCCGCAGCGACGCCCGGTCCAGGGTGGTGATCGAGCGGCGCAGCGGCATCCCGACCACCTCCTCGTTCGCGAGGCCGGTACCGGGCACCGCGACGCAGACGGCGGAGGCGAACCGCGCACCGACCTTGTTCGCGAGCCCGGCGCGGGCGTTGGCCTCGTGCACGACGATCGGCACCCGGCCGCGGGCGCCCAGGTAGGCGGGCAGCGAGACGAACCCGCCGAACCCGACGACGACGTCGGCCTCGGCCGCCTCCAGCACCTCCCGGACCCGCTTCACCGCACCGCGGACGTTGCCGGGGAGCTTGAGCAGGTCGGCGGTGGGCTTGCGGGGCAGCGGCACCGGCGGGATCAGCTCGAGCGGGTAGCCGCGGGCCGGGATCAGCTGGGTGTCGAGGCCCTTCTCGGTGCCGAGCGCGGTGATCCGGGCCCCCGGGACGAGCCGGCGGATCGCGTCGGCGACGGCCAGCGCGGGCTCGATGTGCCCGGCCGAGCCACCCCCGGCGACGACGACCGACAGGCCGCCCGACACCGGGCCCGGTGCCTGCTCCCCGGCGGGACGCGTGGTGGCGGGGCCGCCGGTGCGGGTCGCGTCGGGGGCCGTGGGTCCGGGCACGCCGGGTCCCTGCACACCCTCGACCTGCGGGCTCTGCTGCGGGCCGGTCGGCTGCGGACCGGTCGGCTGGGGACCGGTCGGCTGGGGACCGGTCGGCTGGGGACCGGGTCCCTGGAAGCCCTGGGGCTGCGGGGCGCCGGGATCCTGGGGGTTCTGCGGGGCACCCGGGCCCTGCTGCCCGGGCGCGCCGGGGCCCGGCCGACCGGGAGCGCCGGGGCCGTACTGACCGGGGGCACCCCGTCCACCGGGGCCGTACTGGCCGGGGGCGCCGGGACCTGCCGAGCCGAACCCGCCCGGGCGGAACGGGCCGGTCCCCGCGGGACCCGGTCGTCCGGGGCCCTGCTGTCCCGGGGCCGGACCGGGTCCCTGCTGTCCCGGGGCCGGGCCGGGGCCCTGCCTGCCGGGTGCGTGGGGGTGGTGCGAACCGGTGCCGGTCAGGGCGTTCGGGCCGGTCGGGCCGGGGCGCCCGAACTGCTGCGGGCCGGGTCCGCCGGGGACCGGGCCGGGGCCCTGCGGGCCGACGCCGGGACGGCCGGGCGCGTACGGGCCGGGGGCGAACCGGCCGTGCGGCGGGACCGGACCGCGGGGGCCGGTCGCCGACAGGGCGCCCGGCTCGGGCCCGCTCTGCGGACCGGTGGCGGTGACGCCGGCGTGCTCGCGCTCGTCGGGCCGGCCCGGGCGCTGCTGCGGAGCCGACGGGGGCCGGGCCTGCTGCCGACCGGTTCCCGACGACCCGTCCGCCGAGGCGGCGGCCGGGAGCCCTGCGGTGTCACCGGCGGCCTGCGCGACGGTCGGCGGTTCGTCGGGGGCCGCCTGCTCACCCCGGGCGTCGGCGACGGGCCGCTGCGGGCCGGTCCCGGCGTCGGGTCCGGACGCGTCGGCCGTGTCCGGGCCGGTGCCGTTCGGCGCAGCCCCGTTCGGCACGGCACCGTTCGGCACGGCACCGTTCGTTCCGGTGCCCTCCGCACCGGCGCCCTGCGGGACCGTGGTGTGCGGCGTGGCGACGGTGGGGCCGGTGTCCGTCGCGGACCCGCCGGGGACCTCGGGTCCCGGACCGGCGGCGGGGCCGTCCTGCGCCGGGCCGGTGCGCGGCACGCCGTTCACCGGGTCGCCGGACCGGGTCGGATCCGCGCCGTCCGCCGGGCCGCGGTCCGCCGGCGCCGATCCACCGCGTCCGGTGCTCGCGCGCGGGGTGAACAGGTCGTCGGCCGCACCGGGTCGCGCCGGCATCGCCGCGGGGGGCACCGGTCGCCCGGGCCGACGACGCGGCAGGCCACCCGGCTGCCCTCCGGCGTCGTCGGAACGCGGGGCACCGTTGCGGCCGCGCGGCCCACCGTCCGGGGCGCCGTCCTGGCCGCCGGTCACGGCGTTCGGGCCCTGCGGGGCGCCCTGGTCCCCGCCCCCGGCAGCGCCGCGCGGAGCCCCGTTGCGCGGGGCCCCGTTCAGCGGGGCCCCCTTGCTCGGGTCGCCGTTCTGCGGAGCGCCGTTGCCCGGGTCGCCGTTCTGCGGAGCGCCGTTGCCCGGGTCGCCGTTGCGCGGAACGCCGTTGGAGGGGCCGTCGTTGCGCGGAGCACCGGTGGGCGGGGCCTCGTGGCGGTCGGTGCCGTCCGGCCGGGGCTCCTCGTGCGCGGCGCCGCCCACCGGCCGTGCCGCACCGCGGTCGCCGTGCGCGACGCCGTTCGTGCCCTGCGACCCACTCCCGTTCAGCGGGCGGGCACCCGGGCGCCGGGACTGCGCGTGCGGGTCCCACCCGGTCCCGGGCAGCCGCTGCGGCCCACGCGCGCCCTGCGGCTCCCCCGGCTCCGCGGAGGGCAGTCCCGAGGGGGGCTGCGGCGACGAGGGGGGCTGTGCCGACGGGGGTTGCGCGGGGGCGCTGAACAGGTCGGAACCCGACGGGGTCTCCGCAGGCCAGGCCGGGCGCCCACCCGTGCCACCCGCTCCGTCGGGCCCGCCGAAGACCACACCGTCCGGCCGGACCTCGTGGGGCCCGGGAGCACGGCCGCCCATGGTCGGACGCCGGCCGGGCTCCCGGCCCGAGCCGGTGCCGTCGTTCCCGCCGGTCTGATCCGTACCCGTCACGCTCTCGTGCCCCTTGCGTCGTCCGTCGTGTCCGCTTCCACCCGGGGTGGGAGCGCCCTAACGCGCCGCCCACCGCGACACCGGGACCGGTGCGCGGTAGGGCTGCGGCAACGGCAGGCGCAGCAGCTTCGCCAGCCGCCCCTGCCCGTCCTTCCGGAGCGCGGCGACCGCCTCCGGTTCGTGCCGGGCCGCGTTCGTGAGCAGCCCGAACAGGAACATGGTCACCACCAGCGAGGTACCGCCGGAGGAGATCAGCGGGAGCTGCAGCCCGGTCACCGGCAGCAGTCCCACGACGTACCCGATGTTGATCGATGCCTGGACGACCAGGCCCGCCGTCGACGTCGCGACGACGAGCCGCAGCCACGGGTCGGTGTTGCGGGCGGCGATCCGCATGCCGGTGTAGGCCAGCGTCGCGAACAGTGCGAGCACCGCTCCCGCCCCGACCAGCCCCAGCTCCTCCCCGATGATCGCGAAGATGAAGTCGTTGTGGGCGTTGGGCAGGTAGTCCCACTTCGCCCGGCCCTGGCCGAGCCCGACGCCGAACAGGCCGCCGTCGGCGAGCGCGTACAGCGCCTGCGTCGCCTGGTACGCCGGACCCAGCGGGTCCGCCGACGGCGACAGGAACGCCGTGATCCGACTGGCCCGGTAGCCGGCGGTCAGCCCGAGGATCACCGCACCGGCCAGGCCGCCGCCCGCGATCAGCGCGAGCAGCTTCACCGGGGCACCGCCGAAGTACAGCAGCGCGAGCATGATGATCCCGACCGAGATCGTCATGCCCAGGTCGGGCTCCAGCACGAGCAGCGTGAAGATCACCAGCGTCACCGGCACGACCGGGTTCAGCGCGTGCTTCCAGCGGTGCATCACCGCGCGGCGGGCGGCCAGCACGTGCGCGCCCCACAGCGTCAGCGCGATCTTCGTGCCCTCCGACGGCTGCAGCGACACCGGGCCGAACGCGAACCACGACCGGGCACCCCCACGCAGCGCGCCGATCCCCGGGATCAGCACCAGGACCAGCGCGACCAGCCCGATGATCAGCAGCACCGGTGCCGCGGCCCGCAGGCGTCGCGGCGGCACACGCAGCCCCACGTAGAACAGCACGAGCCCGACCCCGCAGAACATCAGCTGGCGGGTGAACACCGAGTACGACGAGCCGTCGCCGACCGACGACGCCGACAGCACCATCACCAGCCCGAACAGGGTCAGCAGCCCGAAGACGCCGAGGATCAGGTGCAGCGAGGTCAGCGGCCGGCGCAGCCAGCGCCGCAGCCGCCGCACGGCCCCGCTGGCGCCGGTGACGGCGACCTGGCCGAGCGTGCGGTCCGGCGCCGCCGGGCTCACCGGGACACCCCGGCGGCGGCCAGATCGGCGACGGCCGCGGCGAACGCGTCGCCGCGGTGGGCGTAGTCGCGGAACTGGTCCATCGAGGCGGCGGCCGGGGCGAGCAGCACGACGTCGCCGGGGCGGGCCAGGCCGGACGCGCGGCGGACCGCGGCCGGCATCGGGTCCTGCAGGTCGGAGGGCGCCATCGGGCCATCGTGTCCCGGCGCGACCTCGTGCACCGGGAGGCCGGGCGCGTGTCGCGTCAGTGCCTCGACGATCGGTGTCCGATCCGTCCCGATCACGACGATCCCGGCCAGCCGCTCGGCGTGCGCGGCGGCGAGCAGGCCGAACTCGGCCGGGTCCACCCCCTTGAGCAGCCCGCCGACCACCCAGACCGCGCGGGCGCCGGGCCGGCGGGCGGCGACGGCGGCCAGCGCGGCCCCGGCGGCGTGCGGGTTGGTCGCCTTCGAGTCGTCGAGGTAGGTGACACCGGCGTGCTCGCCCACCGGGGCGCTGCGGTGCGGGCCGGGGGTGAACGCCGCCAGGGCCGCGCCGATGTGGGTCGGGTCGACACCGTGCGCGCGGGCCAGCGCGGCCGCGGCGAGCGCGTCGGTGATCCCGGGCGGCCCCGGAGGGACGACGGCGTCGGCCGCGAGCAGCTCCCCGCCGCCGAACGCGCGGTCGGTCAGCACCCCGTCGGCGACGCCGAGCTGGTCCGGCCCGGGGGCGGACAGCGTGATCCCGACCCGGCGCGGAGCCGGGGCCCGTGCCAGCAGCCGGGCCGCGACGGCGTCGTCGACCCCGCCGACGGCGACGTCACCGACCAGTGCGCGGGCCTTCGCCGCGGCGTAGGCGTCCATCCCGCCGTGCCAGTCCAGGTGGTCCTCGGCCACGTTGAGCACCACGCCCGCGGCCGGGCGCACCGACGGCGACCAGTGCAGCTGGAAGCTCGACAGCTCGACGGCGAGCACCGCGTGGCCCGCGGCGACCGCGGTGACCACCGGGTGGCCGATGTTGCCGCAGGCGACGGCGTCCACCCCGGCGCGCGCGAGGATCGCGGCGAGCATCTCGGTGGTGGTGGTCTTGCCGTTGGTGCCGGTCACCACCAGCCAGGACGGCGGCGTGTCGCGCAGGGCGCCGAGCCGCCAGGCCAGCTCCGGCTCCCCGATCACCTCGACACCGAGCCCGGCGGCCTCGGCGACCAGCGGGTGGTCGGGGCGTCGCCCCGGCGAGGTGACGACCGTACGGACCCCCTCGGGGATCCCGCCGCCGCGCCACGGCTCGACGCCGTCGGGCAACGAGGCCAGCGCCTCCTCCCGGTCGTCGGACAGCAGCACCCTGCTGCCCGCGTCCACCAGGGCCGACGCGGCCGCGAGACCGGAGACACCGGCCCCCGCGACCAGGACGGGTCCCCCGCCGAACGGGCCGCTCATCCGGAACCCGACATGGACAACCACTCGGAGTAGAAGATGCCCAGCCCCATCGCCGCGCAGATCGCGGCGAGCAGCCAGAACCGGATGATGACCGTCGTCTCGGCCCATCCGGCCAGCTCGAAGTGGTGGTGGAAGGGCGCCATCCGGAACAGCCGCCGCCGCGAGGTGCGGAACACGATGATCTGCAGCGACACCGACAGCGCCTCGACGACGAACACGCCGCCGATGACGACGAGCAGCAGCTCGGTGCGGGTCACCATGGACAGGCCGGCGAGCAGGCCGCCGAGCGCCAGCGAGCCGGTGTCGCCCATGAAGATGCGGGCCGGCGCGGCGTTCCACCACAGGAACCCGATGCAGCCGCCCATCGCGGCGGCGGCGACCAGGCCGACGTCGAGCGGGTCGCGGACCTCGTAGCAGCCGGCCGTCGCGGCGATCGCGCAGTTGTTGCGGAACTGCCAGAACGCGATGATCACGTAGGTGCCGAGCACCATCGCGGCGGTGCCCGCGGCGAGGCCGTCGAGACCGTCGGTGAGGTTCACCGCGTTCGACCAGGCGGCGACGATCAGGTTGCACAGCAGCACGAACCCGACGACGCCGAAGCTCAGCACCGTGATGTCGCGGACGAACGACAGGCTCTCCGAGGCCGGGGCCAGGTTGCGCTCGTTGACGAAACGCACGGCGAGGATGCCGAAGATCGAGGCGGTCAGCACCTGGCCGACGATCTTCGAGGTCTTGTTGAGGCCGAGGTTCCGCTTGCGGCGCAGCTTCAGGTAGTCGTCGAGGAACCCGACGACGCCCAGCGCGGTGGTCAGGAACAGCACCAGCAGCGCCGAGGCGGTGATCGGCTCCCGGGTGAACGCGTGCGAGCCCAGGTAGCCGACCCAGATGGCGAGCAGGATCGCCACGCCGCCCATCGTCGGCGTACCGCGCTTGGACTGGTGGCTCTGCGGGCCTTCCTCGCGGATCTCCTGCCCGAAGCCCTGCCGCGCGAAGAAGCGGATCAGGTACGGGGTGAGCAGGATCGACACCGCGAGCGCCAGGCCCGCGGCCAGGAACAGGCCTCTCACCGGTACACCGGTCCTTCGGTCGTCAGCAGGCCGGCAGCGAGCCGCTCCAGCCCGGCGCTGCGGGAGGCCTTGACCAGCACGACGTCGCCGGGCCGGGTTCGCTCCCGCAGCAGGGTCAGGGCGGCGGGCAGGTCGGCGACGTGCTCGGCGCCGGGCCCGTAGTCGGGCGCCCCGACGGCGACCACCAGGGCCCCGGCGGCGCGTGCGTACTCCGCGACCCCGGCGTGCTCGGCGGCCGCGTCGTCCCCGATCTCGGCCATCGGGCCGAGCGCCGCCCAGGCCCGGCGGTCCGGACCGGCGATCTGCCCGAGCGCGTCGATCGCGGCGCGGACGGACTCGGGGTTGGCGTTGTAGGCGTCGTTGACGACGGTCACCCCGTCGGCGCGGTCGGTGACCTCCATCCGCCAGCGCGACGCCGGCGACGCCGCGGACAGCGCCGCCGCGATCCCGTCCGGGGTGCCGCCCAGCTCCAGGGCGACCGCGGCGGCGGCGAGGGCGTTGGAGACCTGGTGCTCCCCCACCAGCCGCAGCGCGACGTCGGCCGACCCGGCCGGGGTGACCAGCCGGAACGACGCCCGACCCGAGGTCAGGGCGACGTCGGTGGCCCGCACGTGCGCGTCCGCGGCGCGTCCGAAGGTGACGACCCGGGCGGAGGTGCGGGACGCCATGGCGGAGACCAGCTCGTCGTCGGCGTTGAGGACGGCGACGCCGCCCCGCCCGCCGGGCAGGTCGCCCGGGGGCAGCGCCTCGACCAGCTCGCCCTTGGCCGTGGCGATCGCGGCGCGGGACCCGAACTCGCCGAGGTGGGCGGAGCCGACGTTGAGCACGACCCCGATCCGCGGTGGCGCGATCGCGCACAGCGCGGCGATGTGGCCGATCCCGCGGGCGGAGAACTCCAGCACGAGGTTGCGGGTGCCCGCGTCGGCGCGCAGCGCGGTGTACGGCGTGCCGAGCTCGTTGTTGAACGACTCCGGCGGCGCGACGGTCGGCCCCAGCGGGGACAGCACCGCGGACAGCAGGTCCTTGGTGGAGGTCTTGCCCGCCGATCCGGTCACGCCGACGACGGCGAGCCCCGGCAGGGCGCCCAGCACGTGCCGGGAGAGGCGGCCGAGCCCGGCCAGGACGGCGGCGCCGGTCCCGTCGGGGTCGACCGCACCGAGGTAGGTCTGGCTGTCGCGCCCCTCGACCGGCGGCACGACGATCGCCGGGGCGTCGACCTCGCGGCCCGCCAGCACCGCGGTCGCCCCGCGGGTGACGGCCTGCGCGGCGAAGTCGTGGCCGTCGGCCCGCTCCCCCGGCAGCGCCAGGAACAGCCCGCCCGGCCCGATCCTCCGGGAGTCGAACTCGACGGCGGTGACCGGTGCGGCGGCGGTCTCGTCGTCGATGCGGTGCAAGCGCCCGCCGGTCACGGCCGCGATCTCCGCCGGCGTCATCTCGATCATCGCCCGCTCGCCTCCACCGGTCCGATCCGTCCTCCTGCCCGTGCGCGGGCCGTGCCGGGTGCCGGCACGGCCCGCCGTGGTGTCCCGCGGCGCGTCACGTCGCCGCCCGGATCGCCGCCACCAGCTCGTCGGTGTCGTCGAACGGGTACTTGACGCCGTTGATCTCCTGGCCCGCCTCGTGGCCCTTCCCGGCGACCACCACGGCGTCGCCGGGGCGGGCGGAGCGGACCGCGTAGACGATCGCGCTGCGCCGGTCGCCGATCTCGATGACGTCGCCGCGGGCGGGCTCGGCGAACGCGCCGTCGAGCATCGCGCGGCGGATCGCGCCGGGGTCCTCGCTGCGGGGGTTGTCGTCGGTCACGACGAGCACGTCGGACCGGATCGCGGCGGCGGCGCCCATCAGCGGGCGCTTGCCGGTGTCGCGGTCCCCGCCGCAGCCGAGCACGGTGATCACCCGCGCGTGCGGGCGGACCTGGCGGCGCAGCGCGTCGAGCAGGGCGGCGACGGCGGCGGGCTTGTGCGCGTAGTCGACGACGCCCAGCCAGGGCTGACCGGCGTCGACGCGCTGCATCCGACCCGGCACCGATGCCCGGGCGAACCCGGCCGCGGCCGTCTCCGGGGCGATCCCGTCGGCGTCGAGCACGGCCAGCGCGACGAGCGCGTTCGCGACGTTGTAGCGGCCGGGCAGGCTCAGCGTGACCGGCACGGCGAGCCCGCCGGGGCCGACCGCGGTGAAGGTCTGGGTGCCGTCGGGGTGGGCGGTGAGGTCGCGGACCGTCCAGGTGGCGTGCGGGCCGCGCGGTTCGGAGGAGACGGTGACCGCGTCGCGGTGGCGGGCCGCCAGCCGGCGGCCCCACTCGTCGTCGACGCAGACGACCGCGTGCCGCGCGGCCTCCACCCCCGCCCCGCCACCGCCGAACAGCCGGGCCTTGGCCTCGAAGTAGTCGGTCATCGTGGGGTGGAAGTCCAGGTGGTCCTGGGACAGGTTGGTGAAGGCCCCTGCGGTGAACCGGGAGCCGCCGACCCGGCCGAGCTCGAGCGCGTGGCTGGAGACCTCCATGGCCACGTCGGTCACGCCGGCCTCGACCATGACCGCGAACAGCGCCTGCAGGTCCGGCGCCTCGGGGGTGGTGAACGCGCTGGGGAGCGCCCTGGCCGGGCTGCCGGGGACCTGCACCCGGGTCCGGACGGTGCCGAGCAGGCCGGTGGCCCGCCCGGCGGCGGTCAGGCCCGTCTCCAGCAGGTGCGCGACGGTCGTCTTGCCCGAGGTGCCGGTCACCCCGAGCACCCGAAGCCGGGCGGTGGGCTCGCCGTAGACGGCGGCCGAGACCGGCCCGAGGACCTCGCGCGGGTTCGGGTGCACCAGCACCGGGAGCCGGGAGTGCCGGATCTCGGCGCGGTCCGCGCCGGCGGCGTCGGTGAGGATCGCGCCGGCGCCGGCGGCGATGGCCTGCGCGGCGAAGTCGGCGCCGTGCGCCCGGGCGCCGGGCAGCGCCGCGAACAGGTCGCCGGGGCGCACCGAGCCCGCCCGCAGGGTCGCGCCGGTGACGGTGTGCGGCCCGGCGGCGGGGTCGAGCAGGGGGCCGGGGCCGCTGCCCGCGGTGCGCGGGTTCAGCTCGGCACCGGCGAGCCGCCCGAGCAGCGCGACGTCGACCGGGCGCACCTGCGAGGGGCGCTCCGGCAGCGACTCGAGCGGACCCGCCACGTCACCCGTCCCCGTCCGGTCGCCGACCACGCCACCCGGCCCGCCGTCGTGCGCGGTTCCGCCGGTGCTCCGGGAGCGGGCGGTGGCTGCGGTGTGGAGGTCGGGCACAGGGCCGGAGGTTACCGACCGGCACGGGCCGCCCCTCCCCCGGTCGGACGCCCCCGACCGCTCGCGGAGGCGGTCGCGGCGGGCGGCGGACAGACGACCGGCACCCGGCCGTCCGACCAGCCGGATACGGCCATCCGGCGCAGGTTCCGGTCCGGTGGGCGGGCCGCCGGGCAGGGCGCACGGCGGCCCGGCCGGCACCCGTACGGGTGGGCAGCGGCCGGGACCGCCCGACGCAGCCGGACCGCACCCGGCCGCGCCGTCACCTGATCTGCAGGGTCTGCACCGGGGCGGGCGCCGTCTGCACCGGCACGGCGTCGCGCTGGGCCAGGTAGGAGGCGATGTCGTGGAACAGCGGGGCCGCGCTCGTCCCGCCCTTCGGGGCGTCGAGCATGATCCCGATCACGAACCGCGGGTCCTGGGCCGGGAGCATCCCGGCGAAGGTGATCCAGTACTGGGAGCGCGAGTACGCCCCGGTCGCCGGGTCCACCTGCTGGGCGGTGCCGGTCTTGCCCGCGACCTCGTAGCCGGGCACCGCGGCGGCGGGCCCGGTGCCGGACTGGCCGTGCGCCTTCTGGGTGACGGCGGTGAGCATCGTCCGCAGCGTCTGCGCGGTCTGCGGCGACATCACCTGCACCGGCTCGGGTGCCTCGGTCGGTACCCGGACGCCGTCCGGGCCGGTCGTCGCGGCGACGATCCGCGGCGGGATGCGGACGCCGTCGTTGGCGATGGCCTGGTACATCCCGGCCATCTGCAGCACGGTCATCGACAGCCCCTGCCCGATCGGCAGGTTGCCGAAGGTGGAGCCGGACCAGGTCGCGCGGGCCGGGACGCGCCCACCGCTCTCGCCGGGCAGCCCGACACCGGTCTTCTGCCCGATGCCCATCTTCGCGAGCATGTCCGAGAAGCGGTCCTCGCCGACCTTCTGCGCGGTCATCAGCGTGCCGACGTTGGAGGACTTCGCCAGCACACCGGTCAGCGTGTAGTGGTCGAGGCCGTGCTCCCAGGCGTCCTTGATCGTCCGGTCGGCGACCTCGATGCTGCCGGGCACGGCCAGCACGTCGTCGGGCTTGGCGACGCCGGCCTCCAGCGCGGCGGCCATGGTGACCACCTTGTTGACCGAACCGGGCTCGAACGGCGTGGTGACGCCCTTGTTTCCCAGCGTGTTCGGGTCCGCGGACAGCAGCTGCGCCGGGTCGAACGAGGTGTTGTCGGCGAGCGCGAGCACCTGCCCGGTCGCCCGGTCGAGGACGACGGCCGACCCGCTGCGCGCCTCGGCGCGGCCCGCGTAGTCGGCCAGCATCCGCTGCACCTGGAACTGCAGGTCGGAGTCGATGGTGAGCTGCACGTCGGAGCCGGACACCGCGGCCTGTTCGGAGCGCACGCTGCCGGGGATGACGGTGCCGCTGCCCTCGGCGGTGTCGGCGATCTGGAAGCCGTCGCGCCCGGCGAGCAGGGCGTCGTCGGAGGACTCCAGGCCGATCCGGCCGATGAGCTTCTGCGCGTCGGCGCTCCAGGTCGCGGCGCCGATGATGTTCGAGGCGAGCGTCCCGTTCGGGTACTGGCGCGCCTCGCGGCTCTCCTCGGCGATCTCCGGGAACTGCCTGCGCAGGTCACGGGCGGGCCCGGGGTCGACCGCGGTGGCCATCACGACGTAGCCGCGGTCGCTGTTCAGCGCCCGCTTCAGCTCCTCGGGGTCGCCGTGGGTCACCGCGGCGACGGCCTCGGCCATCCGGTTCTTGTAGGCGACCGCGTCCGCGCCCTTGGTCGAGTTGATCAGACGCGGGTTGGTGACGAGCGCCTTGGACTCGGTGGAGAAGGCCAGGACGGCGCCGTTGCGGTCGGTGATGGATCCGCGCTCGGCCGGAACGACGATCCGGCTGGCGCGCTGCTTCTCCGCGTCCGCGGTCAGCGTGCCCGCCTGCACCGTCTGGACGACGACGAGCTTCGCCCCGGACACCAGCAGCAGGGCGGCCAGCGCCACCCAGGCCAGGCGCAGCCGGAACCGCGGGTCGTCGGCCGGGGACCGGCGCCGTCCGCCCCGTGGGCCCTGCCCCCGCGGCCGGGGGCGCGGCGGCGCGTAGACCATCAGTTCCCGCCCGCCGCCCGGGTGTCGGCCGGGACCTCGCGCTCGGTGCCCTCACCGGCACCCTGACCAGCATCCTGCCCGGCGCCCTGACCGGCGCCCGCGGCCCCGCCCGGGGCGGCGTCGCCGCCCTCGGCGGCCGGGTCGGAGGTGGCGGCACCCGGCTGGCCCGCCGGCGGCGCGGGCGGGGTCTGCGGTGCCGGTGCGTCGGCGGCGGGCGGCACGGGTGGCACGGCCGGGGCCGCGGCGACGGCGGCCATCGGCTCCCCGACGACGTCCACGCGTCCGTCCGGGGCGACGACCAGGCGCGCCGGGTCGGTCACCCGGACCATGCCCTGGGCGGCGGCGCGGTCGGCGAGCGAGCCGGGGCTCTGCAGCACCGTGACCTCCTTGCGGAGCGCCTCGGACTGCTCGGTGAGCGACGCGGTCCGCTCCCGGGCCGCCTGCAGCGCGTAGGAGTCGGCCGCCGCGGCGGTCGACAGCCACAGCGTCGCGATCAGACCCGAGACCAGCAGCACCATCACGACCAGCACGAACTTTGCGCGGCCGGTGTTCTCCCTGGCCGCGGTGCGGCGGCGCTGGTCGGCCACCCGGCGGGCGTCGCCGGGGCCGCGCTGGGCCGGGATCCGCGGGGGCGCCGCGGTGCGACGGCTCTGGCGGGTGTCGGGCCGTGCCCGGCCACCGCCCGGGGTGCCCGGGCGCTCGATGACGGGTGTGCTCATCGGGGGTTCCTGCCTCTCCGCCGTGCCGGTACTGCCTGCGTGCTCGGGGCCGTGCCACGGGTGCTCACGGCCCGTCCTCCACGCGCTGGGCCGCGCGCAGCCGCACCGGGGCGGCCCGCGGGTTGCGGGCGACCTCGGAGTCGGACGCCTGTTCGGAGCCCCGGGTCAGCAGCCGGAACTCCGGTCCGTGTCCGGGGAGCTCCACCGGCAGGTCCACCGGGGTCCGCGAGCGGACGCGCTCGGCGAACACGCGCTTGGTGATCCGGTCCTCCAGCGAGTGGTAGGACAGGACGACGATCCGCCCGCCCGGGGCGAGCGCGTCCAGCGCCGCGGGCAGCGCGTCGCGCAGGACCTCGAGCTCGCGGTTCACCTCGATGCGCAGGGCCTGGAAGGTCCGCTTCGCCGGGTGCCCGCCGGTGCGCCGGGACGCGGCCGGGACCACGCCGTAGAGCAGCTCGACGAGCTCGGTGCTGCGGGTGAAGGGGCGCTTCTCCCGGGTCCGGACGATCGCGTTCGCGATCGGGCCCGCGAACCGCTCCTCGCCGTACTCCCGCAGGATCCGGCGCAGCTCACCGGCGGTGTAGGAGTTCAGGACGTCGGCGGCGGTCGACCCGGTGGTCGGGTCCATCCGCATGTCGAGGTCAGCGTCGCGAGAGTAGGAGAAGCCACGGGCGTCCTCGTCGAGCTGGAGCGAGGACACGCCCAGGTCGAACAGGATCCCGTCGGCGGCGGGCACCCCCGCCTGCTCCAGTGCGCCGGCGACGTCGTCGTAGACGGTGTGCACCCGGTGCAGCCGGTCGGCGTAGGCGGTGAGCCTGCGGCCGGCGAGCTCCAGGGCCTGCGGGTCCCGGTCCATGCCGACGACGGTCAGCCTGGGGTGCGCGGCCAGCAGCGCGGCCGCGTGGCCGCCCATGCCGAGGGTGGCGTCCACGTAGACCGCGTCCCGGTCGCGCAGGGCGGGGTCGAGCAGCTCGGTCACCCGCTCCAGCAGGACCGGGGTGTGCCGGTCACCGGGCGCGCGCTCGTCGCGCGGGGTGGCGCCGTCGCCGGAAGTTCCGTCCACGTCCCACCCCCCGGTGCGCCGTCCGTCCCCGTGGTGTGTGCGTGTGTGTCGTGCCGGCCGGCGTCCGTCCCCGGTCCCGGCCACGGGG
Source organism: Pseudonocardia sp. Ae717_Ps2 (assembly GCF_001932475.1). NCBI lineage: Bacteria > Bacillati > Actinomycetota > Actinomycetes > Pseudonocardiales > Pseudonocardiaceae > Pseudonocardia > Pseudonocardia sp. Ae717_Ps2. The sequence continues at coordinate 1,759,963 of NZ_MCIS01000001.1, read as the reverse complement.
CCGGGACCGGGACGGTCGATGTCCGTGGGTGTGGCGTGCCGGCTCCCACAACCGGTCCGCTCCACGCCCGAAGACGCGCGGGCTCCACCGCGCCACCCGAACTCCCCAGTCGGGGTGGGCGCCGGCGCCGTCCCCACCCGGGGGCCGTGCCGAGACGGACCTGGCACCGGGGAAGGTGTGCCAGGGCCATCTCGATCACGGCACCCGGGTCGGGGCGGCGACGGTGGTGTCGTCCGCTGTCGGTCGTGCTGTCCTGCTCGGTACTGCCGCCGTCCGTCGTCCCGCCCGCCAGCGGGACTCAGAACAGCCCGGGCAGAACCTCCTCCTGGGCCTTGGCGAACTCGTCCTCGTGCCGCTCCTGGTACTCCTGCCAGGCCTGCGCGTCCCAGATCTCGGCACGCGTGAACGCGCCGATCACCACGCAGTCCTTGGACAGTCCGGCGTACCGGCGCAGCTCGGACTGGATCGCGATCCGGCCCTGGCCGTCGGGGTTCTGCTCGTCGGTGCCCGAGAAGAGGTTCCGCTGGAACACCCGCGCCGACTCGTTCGTCAGCGGGGCCGCGGCGATCTTGCGCGCCATCTCGGTGAAGGCGTCACGGGTGAACACGTAGAGGCAGTGGTCCTGCCCTTTCGTGATCATGCAGCCGCCTCGCAACTCGTCGCGGAACTTTGCGGGCAGCGTGAGCCGCCCCTTGTCGTCCAACTTCGGGGTGTAGGTGCCGAGGAACACCGACCCCACCTCCACCTGGGACCCCTGTTCGCCCCAGCGATCACCACACTACCCCACACTCACCCACCGTCAACCCGAGACGGGGGGATCTTCCGCCGTTCATCGAATGTTTCCGCAGGTCAGAAGCGGTGGGGGACGGTGGGGGCGCGCGCCGCGCCACCCGGTCGCGCGACGTCCGGAGGCCGTGTCGGGCCCGTCGCGCCCGTCCGGGGCGCCACCGCTCCCCCACCGCCGTCGTGGCTGGTCGGAGGCGGTTTCCGGGCCGATCGGGGCGTCCGGGGTGGGGACGAGTGGGGAGAGGGTGGGGCGACCGTGGGGAGGCCGGGTGGGGGGCGGTGGGGAGCCCGACGGACGCGTGGTGGGGTGGCGTGGGGAACCACGGTGGGGCGCGGTGGGGGAACCGCCGTGGAGTGCCGTGGGGCGCCGCGGCGGAGGTGCCGACGGCGCCGGCCGGGGCACTGCGGGGCCCGCCGCGTTCGGCCGTACGGAGCAGCGTCGCGGGGCAGGTGGCGGCGCCCGGTCCCGATCGGGGGACGTTTGACAGACTGGGGTCATCCGAGCCGTCTCCTGAGGAGGCCCGTTGTCGTCGAGCGCGCCGTCCGCGCCCTCCGTACCGCCCGTCCCGTCGCCGTCCGGTGGTCCCGTCCGCCGGGCCGAGGCCAGCGGTGCGCACCCCGGTTACGCGCCCGAGCCGATGGACGCCGTCGCCGTCGCCGACGCGGCGGGCCGGATCGCCGCCGCGATGGCGCGAATCATCGTCGGCAAGCCCGACACCATCCGGCTCGCCCTGGTCGCGATGCTCGCCGAGGGCCACCTGCTCGTCGAGGACGTGCCGGGCGTCGGCAAGACCACGCTGGCCAAGGCGCTCGCCCGCGCCGTCGACGGGGCGGTGAGCCGGGTGCAGTTCACCCCGGACCTGCTGCCCGGCGACATCACCGGCTCGTCGGTCTACAACCGCCAGACCGCGGAGTTCGAGTTCCGGCCCGGCCCGGTGTTCGCGAACGTCGTGATCGCCGACGAGATCAACCGCGCGTCACCGAAGACCCAGTCGGCGCTGCTGGAGTGCATGGCCGAGCACCAGGTCACCGTGGACGGCGGCACCTACCCGCTGGGTGACCCGTTCATGGTCGTCGCCACCCAGAACCCGGTGGAGATGGACGGCACCTACCCGCTGCCCGAGGCCCAGCAGGACCGGTTCACGATCCGCGTCTCGGTCGGCTACCCCGACCCGGCGGCCGAGCTGGCGATGCTCGAGGAGCACGGCTCGACCGACCCGCTGGAGCGGCTGCGGCCGGTCACCGACCTGCGCACGCTGCGGTCGATGATCGCCGGGGTGCGTGGTCTGCACACCGCGGCGGAGGTGCGCCGCTACTGCGTCGAGGTCGTCGGTGCGACGCGACGGCTGCCCGAGGTCCGCCTCGGGGCGTCGCCGCGCGCGACCCTGCACCTGCTGCGCGCCGCCCGGGCCTGGGCGGCGACGGCCGGGCGCGGGTACGTCGTGCCCGACGACGTCCAGGCCGTCGCCGTTCCCGTCCTCGCGCACCGGCTGATGCTGGGGCCCGAGGGGGTCGCGGCCCGCCGCACGCCGGCGGACCTGGTGCGGGCCGCCGTCGCGCGGGTCGCGGTGCCGTCCCCGCCGCGGGGCTGAGATGGCGCCGACCGCGCCGCCGCCGCGGACACCGGCTCCCGCCGAGCCCGGCGCCCCGGCCGCGTCCGGGTCGTCTCCGCCGTCCTCTCCGCCGCTCGCGACCGGCGGCGCACCGCGCCGGGAACGGCCGGCGGGGCTGACCGTGCGCGGGCGCTGCCTGCTCGCCGGCGGCGCCGCGATGGTCCTCTCGGCGATCGCGCTCGACGAGCGCGACCTCGTCCGGATCGGGGCGTTCGTGCTGCTCCTGCCGCTGCTCGCGCTCGTCGTCGCGCTGCGGTCGCGCCGCTCGCTGCAGGTCGCGCGCACCCTGGAGCCGGCCCGGCTGGAGGCGGGCGACGGCGGCACGGTGCTGCTGCGGATCGCCGGCGGCGCCCTGCTGGGCGCGTTGCGGATCGCCGACCACGTGCCCGACGCCGCCGGTCCCGCCGACCGCTACCCGCCACGGTTCACCGTGCACCGGCTCGGTCGCCGCGGTGCCCGGGTCGGCTACCCGGTGCGGCCCGCGGTCCGTGGCGCGTACCGGATCGGCCCGCTGCGCGGCCGCGGGACCGACGCACTCGGCCTGGCCGAGTTCCGCCACGACCTGCTGCCCGCCGACCGGCTGCTGGTCCTCCCCCGGGTCACCCCGCTCACCGGGCGGCCCGCCCTGACCTCCACCGCCGCCGGGCGTGGCGCCGAGGGCGGCAGCCGCCCCGGCCCCGGCACCCCGGACGTGCTGATCCGCCCCTACCGCCACGGCGACGAGCTGCGCCGCGTGCACTGGCGCTCCAGCGCCCGGCGTGACGAGCTGATGGTCCGCCTCGACGACCGGCCCGACCCGTCCGGCGTGACCCTGCTGATCGACCGGCGCGACAGCGCCCACCGCGGCCACGGACCCGCGTCCAGCCTGGAGTGGGCGGTGGCGTTCACCGCCAGCGCCGCGGTGCACCTGCTCCAGCGCGGCGAGGCCGTCGCGCTCGTCGACGAGTCCGGCGAGACCGTCGGCGACGTGCCGCCCGGTGTGACCGGCGCGGACGCCGTGCCCCCGCGGCTGGAGTCGCTCGCGGTGCTGCGGCCCTCGGCGAGCACCGGGATCACCGCACCCGGCCCCGGGCCCGGGCATCCGGAGGGGGTGCTCGCGGTGCTCGGCGGGACCGCGCCGCAGGACGTCACCGCGCTGGTCTCGGCCTGGCCGCGCGGCGGGCACGCCGTCCTCCTCGACGTCGACACCTGGTCGGCGGCGACGCGGGCCCGCCCGGCGTCGGTCGCGGCGGCCGCGCTGCGCCGTGCCGGGTGGCACGCCACCGTCGTCACCTCCGACATGACCGTCCAGCGGGCCTGGGCCGACGCCTGCGGCTCGCCCGGCACCGCGGGAGCGACCGGATGAGCGCGCCGACCCGGCCCCCCGTGCGGCCCGCGCCGCCACCCGCCGCGCCCGTCGCCGAGACCGCGCCGGCGGGCCGGACGCCGGGCGCGCCGGCCTGGACGGTGGTGCTGGGACCGGTCGCGACCGTCGTCGCGGTGCTGCTCGCCGGGACGGCGATGAGCTCGGTCGTGCAGGGCGCGGCCTGGTTCGCCCACGCCGCCGTCGCCGTCGTGCTGGTCGCCCTGGTCGGCGCCCTGCTGCTGCCGCTGCGGGCCTGGCTGGTCGCGCCCGGGCAGCTGCTGGCCCTGATCCTGCTGGTGACGGCGTGGTTCACCGGCAGCGGTGTGCTCGGGGTGCTCCCGGGCCCCACGGCGTTCGGCGAGCTGTCGGGCCTGCTCGGCGGTGCCGGGCAGCAGATCGACAGCGGCCTGCCGCCGGTGCCGGCGAGCCCGGAGATCCTGCTGCTGGTCGCCCTCGGGTTCGGCACGATCGCGATCGCGGTGTTCGGTCTCGCGGTGACCGTCGCCGCCCCGGCCGCGGCCGGGGTGCCGCTGCTCGTGGTGTTCGCGGTGCCGACCGCGCTGCAGCCGGACCTGCTGCCCTGGTGGACCGTCGTCGCGGCGACGCTCGGCTACGGCGTGCTGCTGCTCCTGCGCCCGGACCGGCTGCGACAGATCCCGGCCGGGGCCGCGGTCGTCGCGGTGGCCGTCGTGGGCTCGCTGCTGGTGGGGCTGCTGGCGTCGTCGGTGGGGACCTCGGGTCGCTTCGACGCCACCGGCGGGACCGGGGGCAACGCCGACGGCTCGATCGGGCTGAACCCGTTCACCTCGCTGCGCGGACAGCTGACCCGCAGCGAGCCGCGGCCGCTGTTCAGCGTCCGGGGTCTGGAGACCCCGACCTACCTGCGTGCGCTCACCCTGCAGACCTACGTGCCGCAGGAGGGCTGGAAGGCGGGCCGTCCGCTGCCGGGGGTGCCGCTGACCGGGCCGCTGCCGCCGTCGACGTCCGGGCCGGCCGCCGCGCAGGACGTGCAGGTCGAGAACCTCGGCTTCCGCGACTACTGGCTGCCGGTGTTCGGCGACCCCACCCGGATCGCGGTCGCCTCGCCGAGCTGGGCCTACGACGCCGCCGGCGGCATCGTCTACAGCGAACGCGCACAGTCCGAGGACGGCTGGACCCAGTCGATGCGGCTGCCGGAGCCCTCGGCCGACCAGCTGCGCGCGGCATCCGGCCCGACCACGGTCGACCGGGCCTACCTCGACACCGACGGGGTCGACCCGCGGGTCACCGCGATCGCCCGCGAGGTGACCGCCGGTGCCGCGACGCCGTTCGACCGGGCGATGGCGCTGGAGAACCACTTCACCGGGCCCGGCTCCCCCTTCACCTACAGCCTGGCGACCGCGCCGGGCAGCAACGGCGACGCCCTCGTCGACTTCCTGACCCGCGGCCGCACCGGCTACTGCGAGCAGTACGCCTCGGCCATGGCCGTCATGCTGCGCGCCGTCGACGTCCCGGCCCGGGTGGCGGTCGGTTTCACCGCGGGCGACGCCGACGGCTCCGGGGCCCGGACGATCACGACCGAGGACGCGCACGCCTGGGTCGAGGCGTGGTTCCCCGGGTACGGCTGGCTGACCTTCGACCCGACCCCGCTCGCCGACGGCCGCACCATCGACCCGGCCTACGTCCAGCAGGCCCGGGAGCAGGAGAGCGGCACGCCCGCCGCCGAGCAGACCCCGCAGCCCGAGCCGTCCGCGACACCCCCGCCCCCAGAGGCCGCCGGTCCCACCCCGGAGCCCCCGCCCACCGAGGAGCAGGCGGCGGACCGGCCGACGGCCGCGACCGGGTCGTGGTGGCCGCTGGTCGTGGCGCTGCTGCTGGCGGCCGCGGTGCTCGCCGTCGTGCTGACCCCGGGCCTGTGGCGCCGGCACCAGTACTCCCGACGGGCCGGGCTCGCCCGGGCCGGCGGCGACGGTGCGGCGACCGCGGCGTGGGACGAGGTCCTGGCCGCCTCCCGCGACCACGGGGTCCCGGTGCCGCCCGGGGACACCGTCCGCGCGGCCGCCGACCGCATCATCGAGCGGCACGGCCTGTCCGGGCGGCCCGCGGAGGCGCTGCGCGAGCTGGCGGGCCGGGTCGAGGCGAGCTGGTACGGCGGGATGCTGCCCGGGCCCGGCACGCTCGACGGCCTGGTGGACGAGGTCCGGACGGCGATCGCGGCCGGCGGAACGCCGTTGCGGGCCCGGGTGCTGCCGGCCTCGGTCGTGCCGGAGGCGGTCCGGCGCGGGCGCCGTCCGGCCGACGACGACGCGCCGGCCGACGACCTGGACGAGGTCCGCACGTCTCGGCCCGACGGCGACGTACACTGATCGGTGAAGTCGGGAGCACGGCGACACGGGGAGGAGGGTCGGCGATGTCGAGCGCGGAGGATCACGAGGCGCTGCGTGCGCCGGCGCTGACCCCGGGCGCGCGCCGGATCCTGGACGTGGCGTCGGAGCTCTTCTACCGGTGCGGGATCCACGCCGTCGGGGTCGACACCATCGCGGCCGAGTCCGGCATCACCAAGCGCACGCTCTACAACCGGTTCGGCTCGAAGGACCGCCTGGTCGAGGCCTACCTGCAGGCTCGGCACCACGCGTGGTGGGAGCTGATGGAACAGAGGGTGGCTGCGAGCCCGGGCTCGGGAGTGCTGGCGCTCTGGGACTCCTACACCCAGGACGTCGAGTTCTCCGGGCGTGGCTGCGCCTTCATCAACGCCGCGGGAGAGCTTCCCGCGGACCATCCCGCCCATCGCGTCGTCCGCGCCCACAAGCGTGCGGTGCGCCGGCATCTCGAAGCACTCGTCCGGGCCGACCACCCCGGGATCGCCGGTCCCGAAGCGGCGGCCAACCTGGTGTTCCTGCTCCTCGAAGGCGCGATCACCCACCACGGCATCGGCGACGACCCCGACCTCCTGCGCAGGGCGCGAGAGGCGGCCGAGCGCCTGCTGCGGGACGAACGAGCGGCGCTGCACTGAGCAGGCAGGCCACTCCGGCCACGCGCCGTGCCCGCTCGCACCCGGCCCCGAGGACCGGGGGCGACCGCATCGTCTCGCAGCTCCGACGGCGACGTGGGCCGGCCTCCGCGTCAGCGTGTGACGGGGTCCGGGCCCGCCCCGGGGAGCGTGCCGCCGGCCAGGCGAAGTCCCCCACCGGCATCGACCGTCCAGCGCAGAGGGTGCACCTGGTCCCGGTCGGCCTCCCGACCTCCGATCGCGTCGCCGCCGTACTCCCGGACGGGCCGGGCACGCCGTGGAGCAGGCGGTGGGGCGCCGTGTCGGATCGCGCTGCCGGCGTTGACGCCCCACGCGACGTCCCGCAGGAACTCCATGACCACGTGCAGAACCTGACGCATCCGAGACCCCTTCACAGATCAGTGAACTCGTGGAGGGTCGACGCTAGGTACACAGATCTGTGAAGTCAAGTCCGGAGCCCACTCTCCGGCGACACCGGCGCAGCGCAGCGGGCCCCTGACGACGCGACCGCCGGATCCCGGTCGCCGAGCCGATGCCCCGTGGGCAGCCGTGGGCAGCGCGCCCCCCTACCCGACCGTCAGGCACCCGGCGACGGTGCCGGACACACGACGGCGGGGCGGGTCACCGAGTCGGTGTCCCGCCCCGCCGGGCGTCACGCGGGCAGTCGCCTGGGGCGCCCGGGCGTCACTCCTGCTCGAAGCGACGCCGGAAGCGCTCCTCCATCCGGCCGGTGAAGCCACCGCCGCTCTCGCCGGACTGCTTGTCCTTGGGGGCGGATCCGCCCTGGCCGGTCGTCTCCTCGCCGCCACGACGGGCGCCGATCGAGGTGACCGCCAGCAGCGCGCCACCGAGCATGGCGAGGAAGCCGACGATGCTGAGGATCGGCAGGTCGCCGAGCCAGAGCGCCCGGAAGGGGATCCCGGCGACGAGCAGCACGAGGCCCACCACGAACAGGACGGCGCCCTGGATCCGGCGGCGCCGGGCGGGCTTGCTCCGCCGGCTACCGCTGACCGAGGACGCGAACTTGGGGTCCTCCTGGTAGAGGGCGCGTTCGATCTGTTCGAGCAGGCGCTGCTCGTGCTCGGAGAGCGGCATGCCTTCACCTCCGGCACACGTAATCGGACGGTAGGCCGCATTCGGCCCGGGCTTCCTGCCCCGACCGGTACGACGGGCGCCCCAACCTGGGCGTCTGAGGACAAGAGTACGAGGCGAATCGTGCCGCGACCACCCGGACCGTCCAACCCGCTCGGCTGATCGTCGAGCGGACGGTGTTGCGCGGCGTGTCGTCGGTCACCCGGACCGTCGCGGACCCACCCGGACGGGGGTGGGCGGACGAGTGAACGCCGGTCGACCGATCACCGACGGCAGCCGGACGACGACCGTCGGACACCGGCGGCGGGACGGGCGTCAGTACCGCCGGGCGAGCAGATGCAACCGCGGGGCGACCTCGGCGAGGGCGCCGACCTGCGACGCGAGCGCGTCCAGTTCGTCACGTTCCTCGCGGCCCGCCGCCTCGCCCTCCTGACCGGGGCCGGGCAGCCACGCCTCGAGGGTGCCGTCGCCCTGGAGGATCTCGGTCTGCAGGCGTCCGGTCCCGGCGGCGAGCTCCTGCAGCCGGTGCGCGTCGAACCGGCGCAGCAGCCGGTCGTCGGAACCGGTGCGCCCCTCGGGGTCGGTGAGCAGGGCACGGGCCTCGGCCAGCCGACCGCTGGCCAGGCGCCCGATGAACGCGCCGTAGCGCCCCACCGTCAGCACCGACACCGCTCCGCCCGGGGCGGCGGCCGCGGCGAGCGCGGCGAGCACCCGGTCCGGGCCGTCGACGACCTCGAGCAGCCCGTGACCCAGCACGAGGTCGGCGCCGTCGGCCGGGGCGACCTCGGCGAGGGTGTCGACGTCGCCGTTCACCGGGGTGACCCGGTCGGTGACCCCGGCCTCCCCGGCGCGTCGGGCCAGCGTCGCCAGCGCGTTGGGGCTGGTGTCGACGACGGTCACCGCACAGCCGGCGATCGCCAGCGGCACCGCCCAGGTGCCGCTGCCCCCGCCGACGTCGAGCACCCGGGGCGCGGCCCCGGTGTCCCGGCGGACACGGTCGATCTCCCTGTCCAGCACCCGGAACACGGCAGCCCCGCGCGCTGCTCCGGCCTGCTCGCGTGTCGGCGATCCCACGGCGCCGAGACTAGTGGCCCCTGCCGGTGCCCGGCCCGCCCGCCCGCCACGACACCCACGGCGGGGCGCCGACGATCATGTGGACTCCGCCCGGCGACCGTGCCGGACCGCACGGTAGGTTGGGTGAGTGCAGGTCGTCGCCACGCTCAGTCTCAAGGGTGGCGTCGGCAAGACCACGGTCGCACTGGGTCTGGCCGGCGCGGCGCAGCGTCACGGCGTCTCCACCCTCGTGGTGGATCTCGACCCGCAGGCCAATGCCACCACCGCGCTCGACCCGGAGCCGACCACGGCCACCGTCGCCGACGTGCTGGACGAGCCGCGCCGCGCGGTCGTCGAGCGGGCCATCGCGCCGTCGGCGTGGGGCGAGGGCCTCGACGTGCTGGTCGGTGCGGAGCAGACCGAGCGGCACAACCACCCCGACCCGGGGGCGGCGCAGCTGTACCGGCTCGACCGCGCCCTGCAGCGGCTGGCGGGCGAGCTGATCACCGACGACTCCGGCGGCTCCGAGCCCGCCGAGGAGCGCTACCGGCTGGTGATCGTGGACTGCCCGCCGTCGCTGGGGCAGCTGACCCGCAGCGCGCTGTCGGCCGCGGACCGGGCGATCCTGGTGACCGACCCGACGATGTTCTCGGTGTCCGGCGTGCAGCGCGCGTTCGACGCGGTCCAGACCGAGCGCGAGCGGTCCAACGACCGCCTGCAGCCGTTGGGCGTGCTGGTCAACCGGGTGCGGCCGCGCAACACCGAGCACGAGTTCCGGATCTCCGAGCTGCGCGAGCTGTTCGGCCCCCTGGTGTTCAACAGCGTCCTGCCCGACCGCTCGGCGGTCCAGCAGGCCCAGGGCGCCTGCCTGCCGATCCAGGCCTGGGACACCCCGGGCGCCCGGGAGATCTCCGCGGTGTTCACCGCGCTGCTGGGCCGGGTGCTGCGCAGTGCCTCGCGCCCCGCCGCCTCGGCCTGACCGACCTCCTCCCGGATCTGCTCGCCGCGCCCGATCCCGGCGGCCCGACCTGCCCCGGCGCCGTCCGCCGCTCCGGCGGGGGCCTCACCGGGGCAGCAGCAGCTGTACCCGGGTCACGAACTGCTCGGCCTGGCGCAGCAGGTCGTCGGCGGCGCGCCGGTCGACGTGCCGCCCGATCCCGGCCTCGGCCTCGATCCGCAGCCGCGAGCAGCCGGCGAAGAACGCCGCCCACTCCTCCAGCTCCGGGGCGACCTCGGCGAGGAGCCGCCAGACGTCGCGCGGGGCTCCCCGGCGGGTCCTGGGCCGGGCCCGCATGGCCAGCACCGCCGCCCCGGCACGGAGCGCGGCGAGGTAGGCCGCCGGGTAGCGACGCAGCGGCTCGGTCTCCCGGTGCGCCTCGGCGAGCTGCTCGGCAGCCTGGCGCAGCAGCCCGAGCGCGTCCCGCGACGGCGGAGCGGGCGCGGGCGACCCGAGCGGCGCCGCCGGCCGCGCGGTCTCGCCGGCCGGTCGTGCAGGGCCCCCATCCGGTCGTGCGGGGCCTCCGGGCACGACGGTGCTGCCCACGGTCGGTCGTCCCGGACCTCCGGTCGGTCGGGCGGCGCCGCCGCCCGCCGGCGCGGACGTGCCCGGCAGGGGGATCACCTGCCCGGACCGGCCGGCGGCTCCGGTCGATCCGGGCCGACCCGGCCGTCCGGTGCACCCGGCCCCCGCCGGGTCCGTACCGGTCCGGCCGCTCCCCCGCCGGGACGGCGCCGCCCCGGACGCGGACTCCGTACGGTCGGCAGCGGCCCGTGCCGAGCCCCGCCCCGAGCCCCGTGCCGCGCCGCAGTCCAGCGGCCACAGCCCGTCGGCGACCGGCCGCACCCGGGCGGACCGCCGCGCCGGTGGGGCGGCGGACACCGGGGCGTCGCCCGGCCGTCGTGTCCCGGCGGACCGCGGCGCCGGCAGCGCCAGGTCCAGTTCCATCGTCCTGCTCCGCACGTGCACCTCCCGCACCTCCCGCACCACTCAGTCGACCTTCACCAGGTCCCACACGCCCGGACCGGACCGCATCCGCAGCACCACCTCACGCGGCGGCTCCTGCGGGTCCTGCACCGACCGGGCGAGCACCCGCCAACAGCTCAGCCGGTCCCCGCCCACCGGCATCGGCGACGGGAACGGCCACGGGGACTCCTCGATCCACTGGTCTCGAACCCCGGTGACCAGAAAATGTTCCCCGCGGCGCGACGGACGCCGGGAGAACTCGACCGGCTCACCGTTCTGCCAGCGCACGTCGATCGCCGCCGGCTGGCGGGACCGGAACAAACGCGAGAAGCCGCCCACTGGCATCACCACGCCCTCCACCCGGTGGCCGGGCCTCGGTTCCCACCACCGGAATCGGTCTCCGGGACGCCCGGCGACGGGGTGCTTCCCCCACTCCGCCCACCGGACGCCCCGGCATCGAACGCGCGTTCGACATACGACAGTAGAACGCGTGTTCGATCGTCGCGTCAAGTCGGGTGCCCGGGTGGCGCCACTCACCCACCGGCTCCGTGGCGGGGCACCCGGTCCGGACCCGCCGCAACCGGCCGGGCGTGGTGTGATGGGGACATGCACCCGGACACCGACCCCGCCCCCGCGCGGGCGTGCGGTCACCACCGGGGCCGGTGGTCGCGGTGACCGCCGCGCCGTCGCGGGCGCGTCTGGTCGGTCTCGGCCGCAGCGAGTTCGCCGACCGGCTGGGCGAGGCGATCGACGTCTACGTCACCGCGATGGGCTACCCGCGGTCGACCGCACGCCAGCGCCGCTCGCTGTGGCTCGAGCACTCCTACCGGCCGGGCTGGCGCTCGGTCGGCTGGCTCGACGAGCAGGACCGGCTCACCGGCATCGGCTACGGCTACTGGGGCGGCCCCGGGCAGTGGTGGTTCGAGGAGGTCCGCCGCGGACTGCGGGCCCGGCGCGGGGAGCCGGACGCCGTGAGCGCCGACTGGCTGACCGACTACTTCGAGCTGACCGAGCTGCACGTCCACCCGCAGGCCCAGGGCTCGGGCATCGGTGAGGCGCTGCTGCGGGCGCTGGCCCGCGACGCCGCCCGGAGCCGGATGCTGCTGTCCACCCCCGAGTACGGCCGCGCCAGGCCCGGCCGGGCCTGGCGGCTCTACCGTCGCGCCGGGTTCGTCGACGTGCTGCGCGAGCACCTGTTCACCGGCGACCCGCGCCCCTTCGCCGTCCTCGGGCGCGAGCTTCCCCTGCTCCCCACGGATCACCCGACACACGCCCCCGAGTGACACCGGGACCGTCGTACCCGGGTGGCACGATGACGCCATGCCGTCGCACCACACCGCGCCACCCGCACGCCGTCGATCCCGGACGCGTGCGCTCGTGCTGCTCGCGGTGCTGGCCCTGCTCGCGCTGACCGGCTGTGCCCGGGTCCAGGTGGCCCTCGCCGTCCAGCCGGACGACACCGTCGACGGCACGATCGTCGTCGCGACGCCCGCGGGCGCGCCGGACGGTCGCGGCCCGCAGCTGGCGGTCCCGGCCGACCTCACGGACGAGGTCGAGCTGTCGCCGTACGACCAGGACGGCTTCGTCGGCACCCGCGCGGCCTTCGAGAACCTCACCTTCGCGCAGGTCTCGCAGCTGAACCTGCTCGGCGGGAACGCGTCGGGCCGGGCGAACCTGGAGCTGCACCGGGTCGGGGAGCGGATCGCCGTGCAGGGCCGGGCCGACCTGACCACGATGCCGGTGGACCGGGCCGACGTGCGGCTCGCGATGAGCTTCCCTGGCGAGGTCGTCGAGTCCGACGGCGAGACCGACGGCGGCACCGTCACCTGGGAGTTCGTCCCCGGTGAGGTCTCCCAGATCAACGCCTCGGTGATCTCGACCGATCCGAACGCGCCGTCGATCCTGGGCTGGTCGCTGCTGCTGGCCGGACTCGTCGTCGTCGCGGCGGGGGCCGCCGTGCTGCTGGCCCGGCGCGACCGGAACCCGCCGATCCGGCGCTGAGGGCGCGCCCGTCCGGTCTCAGGCGGCGTCGCGGCGGTCGTCGGCGAGCACGGCGACGGTCTCGCGGGCGGCGGCCCGGCGGGCCTGCGCACGACGACGCCGCACCCGCCACCCGACGACGCCGGCGACGACCACGAACGCGAGGACCACCCAGCCGGCGATCCCGAAGGCCTTCTCGAACTGCTCGGCGGCCTCGCGCAGCAGGAAGCCCGCGGTCACGTGCACGGCCGACCAGACGGTCGCCCCGACGACGACGGCGGGCAGGAAGCGCCGCAGCGGCAGTCCGGACGCGCCCGCCGCGGCCGGGGTCATCGTCCGCACCACCGGCAGGAACCGGGCGCAGAGCACCGCCCACGGACCCCAGCGGAGCAGGGTGCGGGCGGCGTCGTCCCAGGCGTCGCGGCCCATCCGGCCGATGATCCGGGACTCGCGCAGGCGCGGGCCGAAACGGCGGCCGATCGCGTAGCCGATCGAGTCGCCGCAGGCCGCGGCGACCGCGACCACCGCGGTGACCAGCACCGCGGCCGGGACGTCCGGGACGGCCATCGCGGCGCCGATGAGCACGGTCTCGCCGGGCAGGACGAGCCCGACGCCGATCGTGGTCTCGCCGAGGGTGACCAGCCCCGCGACGAGCACCACCACCCACAACGGGACGGAGGTCAGGAAGTCGATGATCTCGGTGATGATGGGAGGCTCCTCGGCCGGGGTGACGGGGCCGCGTCAGTCGACGCAGGGCACCCCGTCGGCGGTCAACTCGGGCTGGGTGTCGGCGGCCGGGGTCGGGTCACCCCGGGGCGCCGCGGCCCGTCCGGTCCTGCTCTCCGTGGTGGCCGGGGCCGGGGACGACGGTGTCGGCGCGGCGGTGTCCGCGTCGTCGCCGGCCCCGGGGTCGGCCGGCGCCCCGGGCGCGGTCAGCCCGGCGAAGAACGCGGTGACCTGGGCCGGGTCGACCTTCACCGCGACACCCTCGCTGCCGGTCCGGTAGTCGGCCCGGCCGGTGGGGATGGTGCGGAAGGTGACCCGGTCCCCGCGCAGCTGCGAGGCGTGGGCGAGCATCGAGGTGAGGTCCCAGCCCTGGTCGAGCACGACGGCCCCGTTGATCGCCTGCATCAGGTCGGCGACGGCCGTCGGGTCGGTGAGGGTGCCCGCCGACAGCAGCCGGTGGGTCAGCCCCGCGAGGAACGCCTGCTGGCGGCGGACCCGGTCGAGGTCCCCCTCGGGCAGGCCGTGGCGTTGGCGGACGAACTGGAGCGCCCGGGCGCCCTGCACGGTCTGCGGGCCCGCGGCGAAGTCGGCGCCCGAGTAGCTGTCGTGCACCGGGGCCTTGAGGCACACCGGGACGCCGCCGAGCGCGCGGGTGATGTCGGCGAACCCGGCGAGGTTGACCTGGGCGTAGTGGTCGATCGAGACGCCGGTGAGCTCCTCGACGGTGCGCACGAGCAGCCTGCTGCCCGCGGCGTTGGCCGCCCGCTCCAGGTCCGGCCCGCTCAGGCCCTGGCGGACCAGGTCCGGCCGAGCCATCGCCGCGCCGCGCGCCAGCGCCGAGTTGATCTTGTGCATGCCGAGGCCGGGGACGTCGACCCAGGAGTCGCGCGGGATCGACACCGCGGACGCGCCGAGGTCGGGGTCGTCCGGGATCCGGACCAGCATCAGGGTGTCGGTGTTGTCCTGGCCGTCGGCGTCGCCGGCGTCCAGGGCGTCCAGGACCTCGCGCGGGAGCGGGTTGCCGCGGGCGTCGACCCGGGAGTCGCTGCCGACCAGCAGGATGTCGGTCGCGCCGTCGGCGACGTGCGGGCCGGTGACGTCGGCGGTGGTCAGGCCGCTGGTGCCGCCGACCATCGCCCAGCCGGCGCCGGTGGCGAGGAAGACCGCGACCGACAGCGCCGCGACGAGGCCGCGGACGCGGTGCCACCGCGGGGCGGGGGTGCGCTGCTCGGCGCGGGGCCAGGGGGCGACCGGGCGCATCGGCGTGGTGGGACGGGCACCGGGGTCGGTGGGCCGGGACCGCGGACCGGCCGACGCACCGCCGGGGACCGCCGGTGACGACCGGGGTCCGGCGGGTCCGCCGGAGCGGGGCCACCCCTGCGGCGCCCGGGTGTCGCGCCGGGCCGTCGGGGCGCCGGGCGGACGGGGCGTGCCGGCACGGTCCGGACGCGGACGGCCCGGGGGCACCGGACCCGGCGGCGTCACGCGCTCCCCCGGTCGCGGACGGCGTCCGGCCCGCGACGGCGGTCCTGCGCGGCCACCACGGTGCGGACCACCTCGACCATGCCGGCGTCGGCGATGACGTAGATCTGGTGGCGGCCCTCGCGACGGGCCCGGACCAGCCCGGCGAGCTTGAGCTTCGCCAGGTGCTGGCTCACCGCCGCCACCGGCTGGCCGAGGACCGCGGCGAGCGTGCCGACGTCACGCGGGCCGTCGGCGAGCAGCCAGACGATCTGCAGCCGCGAGGTCGCGGCGAGCATCCCGAACGCCGCGGCCGCGTCGGCCAGCAGCTCGGGGTCGAGGGGCTGCGGGCCCTCGGGGGCGGTCTCCACCGGACCTCCAGACAGTTGCGTCACTTACGCAACTGTTACCGTACCGGGCGGTGCCGGACGCGGTGCCGGGGACCGGAGGAGCACCGTTGGACCGGACGATCGGACGCGACGGTGCCGCGGCGCGGCCACCACCCGCACCCGCCGGTCCGCCCGCCACGCCCGGCGAGCCCGCGCTGCGGCACTGGGCGGACGCCGACGCGTTCGCGCTGTTCCGGGGCCTGGAGTCCTCGCGCCGCGGACTCTGTGAGGACACCGCCGCGCTGCGGCTGCACGTCCACGGCGACAACGCCGCCGACGCCGTCCGACGCACGGGCGCGACCGCCCGTGCCCGCCGCGCGCTCGCCGGCCCGTTCTCCGGCCTGATGACGGTGCTCGGGGTGCTGCTCGCCGTCGCCGGCAGCCCCGGCAGCGCGACGCTGGTGCTCGTGGTCGCCGCGCTCGGCGTCGTGCTGCGCCTGTGGCACGCCGTCCGCAGCGACCGGCTCTCGCGGGAGCTGCGGGCGCACGCCGCGACCACGGTGACGGTCCGCCGCCGCCCGGCCCCCGGGACGACACCGCGGGACAGCGAGGTGCCGCCGGAGGACCTGGTGCCCGGCGACGTCGTGCTGCTCGGCGCGGGCGACCCCGTCCCGGCCGACGCGCGGCTGCTGCGCGCCCGGGACCTGCTGGTCGACCAGTCGTCGCTGTCCGGGGAGCTGCTGCCGGTGGCGAAGGCCCCGCCGTCGTCACGGGGGCCGTCGTCACGGGGGTCGCGCCCGGCGCCGCGGCGACGGCCGTCGCGGGCCGGGTCCGACGACGGGCCGGTCACCGCGCACCCGGCGCTGCTGTTCGCCGGGAGCACCGTGGTGCGCGGCACCGCGACGGCGGTCGTGCTGGCCACCGGCGCGCACACCCACACCGAGGAGCTCGCCGGGCGCGGCCGCCGTCCCCGGCCGGAGTCGGAGGTGGACCGGGGCCTGCGGTCGGTGCGCCGGGCACTGGTGCGCTGCATGCTGCTCGCGGCGCCGCTGGTGCTGCTGGTGAACGTCGAGGTGTCCGGCGACGTGCGGCAGGCGTTGCTGTTCGCCGTCGTCGTCACGGTGGGGCTGGCCCCGAGCTGCTGCCGCTGATCGTCGGGACCACGCTGCTGCGCGGCACCACCCGACTGCGCGAGTCCGGGGTGCTGGTGACCCGCCCGGAGGCCATCCACGACCTCGGGTCGATCGACGTCGCCTGCCTGGACAAGACCGGCACGCTCACCGAGGACCGGGTGGTGTTCACCCACTCCATCGACGTCGACGGCCGTCCCGAACCCGCCCCGGCGGACGCGGCGGCGGTCGCGGTGCGTTTCCAGACCACCCCGCGCGACTGCCTCGACGACGCCATGGCCGCCGCCGACCGGGACGGGTCGGCGCTGCTGGCCCACGGCCTGCTCACCCGGGTCGAGGAGCTGCCGTTCGACCACTCCCGTCGCCGCTCCGCGGTGGTGCTGCGCGACGCGCACGACCCCGGTGAGCTGGTGATCGTGCGCGGTGACCCGGACACGGTGCTCCCCCGCTGCACCCGGGTCGCGCGCGCGGGCGGGCCCGTCGAGCTGACCGCGTCGCTGCGGGCCGCGGCCGCCGACGCGGTGGCCGGGCACCGCGCGACCGGGCTGCGGGTCGTCGCCGTCGCCACCCGGCGGACGCCCCTGCTGCGGCCGCTCGGCGCCGGTGACGACGACGACCCCGAGCGCGACCTGCTGCTGCTGGGCTTCGTCGGGATGGTCGACCCGGTGCGGGAGTCCGCGGCCCGTGCGGTGGAGCGCTTCGCCGAGCAGGGTGTCGCGGTGAAGGTCCTGACCGGCGACGACACCGCGGTCGCCGAGCAGGTGTGCGCGCGGGCCGGGATCGCCGTGACCGGAGTCCTCGACGGCGCCGCGCTGGACGGGCTCAACGACGTCGCGCTGGCCCGCGCGGTGGAGCGCACCACCTTGTTCACCCGGCTCGGACCGCTGCAGAAGGAGCGGGTCGTGGGCGCGCTGCAGGCCCGCGGGCACACCGTCGGGTTCCTCGGCGACGGCCTCAACGACGTCGGCGCGCTGCGGATCGCCGACGTCGGGATCGGCGTCGACGGGGCGGTGCCCGCCGCGCGGGCGGCCGCGGACATCGTGCTGGCCGACCGCAGCCCCGACGTCGTCGTCTCCGCGGTCGAGGAGGGCAGGCGGACCCTGGGCCGCGCCACCCGCTACCTGACCGTGACCGCCGCGCTGAACGTCGGCAACACGCTGTCGGTGCTGGTCGCCTCGGCGGTGCTGCCGTTCCTGCCGCTGCTGCCCGCGCAGCTGCTGCTGCAGGGCGTGCTGTTCGGCGTGGCCGCGCTCTCGCTGTCGTTCGACCGGGTGGAGCCGGGGTGGACGGCGCGGCCCCGGCGCTGGGACACCCGCGGGATGCTCTGGTTCATGGCGGTCCTGGGGCCGCTGGCCTCGGCGTTCGACCTGGTCACGTTCTGGGCGGTGTGGCGCTTCCTGGGGCTGGACACCCCGCAGGAGCAGGCGGTGTTCCAGGCCGTCTGGTTCTCCGAGGGCATGCTGTCCCAGGTCCTGGTGCTGCTCCTGCTGCGGACCAGGGCGGGACGCGCGTCGCGGCCGGTGGTGGCGACGGTGTGCGCCGTCGTGCTCGCCGGGCTCGCGGTGCCCTACACCCCGCTCGCCCCCCTGTTCGGGATGGCGGCGCCGCCGCCCGCGGTGTGGCCGCTGCTGGCGGCCGTCGTGCTGCCGTTCCTGGCCTGCGTGGCCGCGATCCGGCCGCTGTACCTGCGTCACGTGCTGGGGATCGACGCCGCGGACCTCCGCCGGGAGCGCTGACCGTCGCGGGGCCGGGGACGTGCGTCCCCGGCCCCGCGGACCGGTTCGGAGCAACCCAGAGCAACCCAGAGCAGCTCAGGAGCGGCTCGGAGCGGCTCGGTCAGAGCAGCGAGGACCAGTAGGTCCAGAAGCGCTGCAGGATCAGCGCCGCGATCACCAGGAACCACAGCACGACCGGCACCGCGTGGTAGCCGGCGATCCGGGCGTGCAGCGCACGCGCGCCGCCGCCGAGGGCGTCCAGGGTCGCGAGCAGCGAGTACCAGAAGATCGGGATCGTCACGACCCACACGACCATGCAGTACGGGCAGAGCGCGCCGATCCGGTACAGGCTCTGGACGATCAGGTAGTGCACGAACACGACGCCGAGCGCGGACCCGACGGTCAGCCCCACCCACCACCAGCGCGGGAAGCGGGCCCCGGCCAGCAGGGCCACACCCGTCGTCACCACGACCGCGAACGCCCCGATCCCGAGCAGCGGGTTCGGGAACCCGAAGAACGCCGCCTGCGGGGTCGTCATGACCGACCCGCAGGACAGCACCGGGTTGATGCTGCACGACGGCGTGTAGCTCGGGTCCATCAGCAGTTCGATGCGCTCGACGGTCAGTGTGAACGCCGAGACCAGCCCCAGCACGCCGCCGACGACGAGCAGCCACGGTAGGAACCGCGGCACCGGCCCCGGCACGGCCGAGGTATCGGGGGT
This sequence comes from Pseudonocardia sp. Ae717_Ps2, assembly GCF_001932475.1. Lineage (NCBI taxonomy): Bacteria > Bacillati > Actinomycetota > Actinomycetes > Pseudonocardiales > Pseudonocardiaceae > Pseudonocardia > Pseudonocardia sp. Ae717_Ps2. Next base: position 1,741,060 of record NZ_MCIS01000001.1, on the reverse strand, counting down.
GACGCGGGAGAACTCCTCGGTCCGTGCCGCGGAGGGCGCCGCCGGGACGCTCATCGGTTCACCGCGGCGTCGAGGGCGTCGGTGATGTCCTGCACCGAGCGGAGCTGCACCTTCTCGCCGTTGACGAAGATCGTCGGGGTGCCCTCGACGCCCGCGGCGGTCCCGGCGTCCTTGTCGGCCTGGATCTTCGCGGCGGTCGCCGGGTCGGCGATCGCGGCGTCGTAGGCGTTCAGGTCGAGGCCGAGGTCCTGGGCGTAGCCGCGGAACACCGTCGCCGCGTCCGGGGACTCGGACCAGTCGCGCTGGGTCTGGAACAGCCGCTCGTACATCGGGTGGAACGCGCCCTGGGCGCGGGCGGCCTCACCGGCGAGTGCCGCCGCCTCGGCGTTCTGGTGCATCGGCAGCGGGAAGTTGCGGAACACGAACTGCACGCGGTCGCCGTACTGCGCCACCAGCTGGTCCATGATCGGCTGGACCTGGCCGCAGGCGGGGCACTGGAAGTCGGCGAACTCGACCAGGGTGGCCGAGGCGTTCGGGGCGTCGTTGAGGCGGGCGGCGTCGGCGGTGACGAGGCTGTCGGGCGTGCCGGCGGCGGCGCCGGTCTCCGGGGTGTCGGGGCGCGTCGCGAACAGCAGGGCGGCCACGATCAGCGCGAACGCGCCGAGGGCGGCCAGGGAGATCTTCACGTTGCGGGTCATCGGGAGTCTTCCTCCACGGGGCCCGGCACGGTGGCCGGGTCGGAACGGGTGCGGGGACACGGTGGCGGGGTGACCGCACGCCTCAGTTGCGGTCCACGCAGAGGTGCTCCACCGGCGACGGCGCGCACAGGGTCCGTTCCGGTGCGGTGGGTGGCGCGACGCCCGCGTGCCCGGAGGGCAGGACGGAGACGACGGCGACCGGGACCAGCGTGGGGACCGGCACGTCGTCGTCGCGGCGGGGGGCCTGCTCGCAGTCCCCCGGGTGCAGCAGCGTGAGCGGGTGCTGCGAGCAGTCCGAGCCGACGACGACCGCCGGCGCGGCGCCGTGGCCGCCCGAGGCGGTGGCGACGGCGGGTCCCGCGCAGAGCACCAGGGCCAGGACCAGCAACGTCAGCGGGGCGAGGACGCGCACGTGCCTCACCCCACCTCTCCGCTCCGGCCACGGCCGGACGCCTCCGGCAGCGTCGGTGACGATACCGAGGGGCGCTCGCCGCCCCGGCGCTCCCCCACGGCCCCGCGCGGGCGGTGACCGGCCACAGCGCCGGGACGCCCGGTCATCGGTCCGCTACGTTCGGTGCGTGAGCTTTCCCGAGCCCGGCGCGGTGTGGCGCCCCGCCGCGACCACCGAGCGCGCCGTGACCTCCCCGACCGGCTCGTGGACCCGGTTCGCCGCGCCCGGCACGGAGGTCGGTGGCGGGTTCGGCCTGTTCGAGTCGTGGATCCCGGCGGACTCCCCCGGTGCGCTGCCGCACCTGCACACCGGGTTCACCGAGAGCTTCTACGTCCTCGACGGCGCGCTGCGGATCATGACCGGCGAGACCTGGACCGAGGCCGGACCGGGTGACCTGGTGCACGTCCCGCACCGGGGCGTGCACGCGTTCCGCACCGGCCCGGACAGCGACGCGCGGTTCCTCATCCTGTTCGTGCCCGGCGCGCCGCGGGAACGCTACTTCCGGGGGCTGGCGGAGTTCGCCGCACGGGCGACACCGCCGTCGCCGGAGGAGGTCGACGCGTTCGCGCTGACCTGCGACCAGGTCAACCTGCGCGACCACCCGGGCTTCTGAGCGGGGCGGCCGGGGCTCAGCTGACCAGACCCGCCCGGAACGCCAGCGCGACGAGCTGGACGCGGTCACGCGACTGCGTTTTGGCGAGCAGGTGCCCGATGTGGGTCTTCACCGTCGCCTCGGAGACGACGAGGTCGGCCCGGATCTCGGCGTTCGACCGGCCGTTGCCGACGAGGACGAGCACCTCCCGCTCCCGCGGGGTCAGCTCGGCGAGCGCGGCGACGGCGTCCACCGACGGCTCCGCGGCGGCCGGCTCGGGCGCGGTGAGCAGCGGCCGGGTGGCGCGCAGCAGCCGCCGGGTGGAGACGGGGTCGACGACCGAGTCGCCGCGGTGCACGGTGCGGACGGCCTCGATGAGGTCCTGCGGGGACACGTCCTTGAGCAGGAAGCCGCTGGCACCGGCGGCGATGGCCTCGGTGACGGACTCGTCGAGGTCGAAGGTGGTCAGCACCAGGACCCGCACCCCGGGGTGCTCGGCGACGACCCGGCGGGTTGCGGCGATGCCGTCGAGGCGGGGCATCCGCACGTCCATCAGCACGACGTCGACCTCGGTGCGGTCCAGCTCGGCGAGTGCGGCCTCGCCGTCGCCGGCCTGGGCGACGACGGCGAGGTCGTCGCAGGAGTCGAGCACCATCGCGAAGCCGGTGCGGACCAGCTCCTGGTCGTCGACGAGCATCAGTCGTACGGGGTTCACCGTTCTCCTCGGGCCGGGGGTGTGAGGGGCAGACGCAGCCGGACCGTCCAGCCGCCGTCGGCGCGCGGTCCGGCCTCGACCGAGCCGCCGTGCAGAGCGGCGCGCTCCCGCATGCCGGTCAGGCCGTGCCCGCCGCGCGGCGGGGTGGGGACGGGGCCGCGGGCGCCCTCGTCGTGGACGCGCACGGTCAGCTCGTCGGGGGTCCACCGCAGCTCGACGTGGGTGGGCACGCCGGTCCCCGCGTGCTTGATGACGTTGGTCAGCGACTCCTGCACGATCCGGTAGACGGTCAGGCCGGGCCCGGTCGGGAGCTCCCGCTGGGTGCCGACGGTCCGCAGGTCCACCGGCAGCCCGCCGGTGCGGACCTGCTCGACGAGTGCGGGGACGTCGCCGACGCCGGGCTGCGGACGCGCCGGGTCGGTGTCGGTGCCGTCGTCCGGGCCGGTGTCGCGCAGCATCGACAGCAGACCGCGGACGTCGGACAGCGCGGAACGGCCGGTCGTCGCGATGCCGGCGAGCACCTCGACGGCCTTCGCCGGGTCGCGCTGCGCGGCGAACTGGCCGCCGTCGGCCTGGGCGATGATCCCGGACAGCGAGTGGGCGACGACGTCGTGCACCTCGCGGGAGATCCGCGACCGCTCGGCCAGCAGCTCGAGGCGGACCTCCTGGCGGCGGCTCTCCTCCAGCAGCCGGTTGCGTTCGCGCAGGTCGAGGGTCCGGCGGTGGGCGGCGCGGCGCAGCGACCCGAGCAGCCACACCAGCAGCGGGACCGTCGCCATCGCCCCGATCAGGGCCAGCGCCACCAGCGGCGTCATGTCCGGGGAGGCGAACAGGAACGCCGGACCGCGGGCCACGAACGGTCCGAGCACCCCCACCATGAGCACGACCAGCGCCAGCCAGCCCGCCCAGCGGGGCCCGTAGGCCACGGCCGAGTACCCCATGACCAGCGACGGCAGCAGGAACGCGGCCATCGTGCCGGGCAGCCCGAAGGTACAGACCAGCGCGACGACCGCGGTCGCGATCGCGGCCGGCATCGGGTACACCCGGCGCAGCGGGACGGGCAGCGACGCCAGCACGGAGACGACCAGCGCCTCGATCCGCATGTCCGAGCGGACGCCCTTGCCCTCCAGTGTCCAGCTGACCGCGACCCAGATGAGCAGGGCGGCCAGCACGGCGTCGACGACGACGGGGTTGCGCCGGCCGAGTGCCACCGCACGTTCGACGAGGGTCGGGGCCTCCGAGGGCGACGAGCGCAGCGCGGGCAGCCGGCGCACGGCGTCCCGCAGCCGTGTCGCGGTGCTCATCGCGTCTCCTCCCGGCCGGGACGGGCCTGTGGCACCTGTCGCGCCGGCCGCGCAGGCCCCGTGGTCGATGATGTCCGATACCCGATCGTGTCGGCCGCCCGGCCCGCCGTCGCGCTGTCCATGTCCCCAGCCTCGCGCGGGGCGGCCGCGCGAGGCATCGGAGCGGGGTCCGATCCCCGGTCTCCGACCGTGGGCGGAGACCCGGCGGCGCGGACGGAGACGCCGTGCACCAGTGCCTCCAGCGGACCGCGCCCGACGAGCCGGCGCCAGGTCCACGCTGTGACCACCGCCAGGCCCGCGACCAGCGCCGTCGCCGCCCACGGCGCGTCCTGCGGCCACCCGCCGAGTGCGGCGAGCAGCGCGATGTGCCCGGCGTACAGGGTCAGCGGGAGCGCGCCGGTCGCGGTGAGCGGGTCGAGCAGCCGTCCCCCGTACCGCGCGGCGAGCAGGCACAGGCCGAGCACCGCGACGGCGACCCCGGCCGCCCCGACGACGTCGAACGGGCTGCCGCTGTGCGGGGTCGCGGCGAGCAGCCAGGCGGGTGTGGTGGTGGCGACCGTGCCCAGGGCGGTGCCGCCGAGCAGCTGCAACGCGAGCTGGGCCGGGACGCCGAGCCGGTCGGCGACGGGCGCGACCGATGCCAGGAGCGCGTCGCGCCCACCCAGGACGTCCAGCGCCAGCCAGGACCCGCCGTAGCCGAGCACCGCGCCGGCGGCCCCGCCGGCGACCAGCCGGGTGCCCGCGGTGCGCAGGTCGAGCCGGCCGAGCGCCATCCCGAGCAGCAGGAACGGCATCCAGGTCAGGACGGGGTAGGCGCCGCTGAGCAGCACCGTGTCGAGCGCGTGGAGCAGGCCGGCGGGCGAGATGAGGTCGGACAGCTGCACGGTCGCGCCGAGCACCGTCCGGCCGCCGGCGTCGGGGGTGGACCCGAACCGGGCACGCAGCACCCAGGACAGCAGTGGCCCGGCGACGGCCCAGACCGCGGCGGCGACCGCGAGCGCCCGGGCCGGCGCGAACAGCACCGGCAGGAGCAGCCAGAACAGCACCCCGTAGACGACGAGGATGACCATCGGTCCACTGCTGATCTCGGCCAGGAGCAGCCCGAGGACCACCAGCAGCAGTCCCCGCACCGCGATCCGGCGGCGCAGCCACGCCCGGTTCCGCGCGGTCGGCGCGGCGAGGACGGGCGCGGCCATCAGGGTCAGCGACACCCCGCCGAGCACCGCGAACAGCACCGCGGCGCGCCCGGTGACCGCCTGCACCAGCCAGCTCGACCCCGCGGCGACGGCGACGTGCGCGACGATCATGCCGAGGACCGCGAGACCGCGGGCGGCGTCGAGGCCGGCCACCCGGGTCCGCCCGGCCCGGTGCCGGCCGCGCGGCCACGACCCGCTGTCCGGTCGGGCGGGTGGCACCTGCGGTGGGCCGGGAATCCGGTCTGTCGTGCTCATGCTGCAACGGTGCGGGCCCGGGCCGGCCGGGCGCGTCGGAGCGGGGAACGATCTGCGCCGTCCGACCACGGTCGTACGGTCGCTCCCATGAGCGATCCCTTCGCGGTAATGGTCGGCGACGAGCGGACCCAGCTGACGGCGTTCGTCGAGGAGTACCGGACGCTGATCGCCGGCCTTCTCGACGGGCTGACCGAGGAGCAGGCGCGACGGCGGCTGGTCCCGTCGGCGACGACGCTGCTGGGGCTGGTCCGGCACGCCGCGTTCATGGAGACGGTGTGGTTCGGCATCGGGGTCCACGGCGCGACGCGCGCGGAGCTCGGCATCCCCGAGACCGTGGAGGAGTCGTTCCTGCCCCGTGACGACGAGACCATCGGCTCGGTCCGGGACCACTACCTGCGGGTGTGCGAGCGTTCCCGCGGCGCGGTGGCCGGGCTGGCGCTCGACGATACCGTGACCGGACGCGGGTACCCGATCACGGTCCGCTGGCTGCTGCTGCAGGTGCTGCGGGAGCTGGCCCACCACTGCGGGCACGCCGACATCCTGCGGGAGCAGATCCTGGCGGCGGGCTGAGTCGCCCGCCGCCGCCACGTCCGTCGGTCCCGGGCGGGTCAGGCCCCGGGGCCGGCCGGGGCCGTCGGTGCGGCCCCACCACCCGCGGCCCCACCACCCGCGGTGCCGCCGCTCGCGGTGCCGCCACTCGGAGAACCGCCACCCGCGCTGCCGACCGCCGGCGGGTGTCCGGTCGACGGGCCGCCGGTGCCAGGGCCGGATCCGGGGCCGGTCGCGTCCGGGACCCCGTTCCCGGTCCCCGTGCCGGATCCCGTCCCTGCTCCCGGTCCCGGGCCCGACGCGGGCCCGGCTCCCGCCGGGGGCGCCGGGGCCGGTGCGGCTCCGGTACCGGAGGGCTGTCCCGTGCCAGTGCCGCCGGAGCCCGACGGGGTCGTGCCGGCGCCGGGCGTGCCGGGCCCGGCCGGGCTCGTGCCGCCGGGTGGGGTGCCGGGTGCCCCCGGGGTCGTCCCCCCGGCGGGCGCGCCCGGAGCGGCCGGACCGGTCCCGCCCGGAGCCGCCGCTCCGCCCGGAGCCGGGGCAGCCGGTGCCACCCGGCCGCCCGCCGCCGGTCCGCCCGGAGCCGGCGGAGCGACGGGTGCCGCCGGTGCGCGGCCGCCGCCCGGTGCCGGGCGCTGTGCCGCGCTCGATGCCGGGAGCTGTGTCGCGGGACCGGCCCGCCGCTCGTCCGGGCCCGCGGCCGGGTCCGGGCGGGACGCGCGGTCGGGATCCGGGTCGGCCCGGTACCGCTCCGGCGAGGCGGCCCGGTCAGGCGCCCCGTCACCGGAGGAGACCCCGGGCATCGGGACCAGGGGTCCCGGCCCCCCGGGGAGACCCGCGGTCACCCCGTCCGGGCGGGTCACCGCCGTCGGGTCGGTCGCGCCGGGCCAGCCTGCGCCGTCGCTCTGCTCCGACACCAGCGCGACCGCGCCCGCGGCCGCACCGGCGGCCGCCAGCAGGGATCCGACCAGTACCACTGCCGTGAGCCGGGGCGTCGCGCGCGGCCCGACCGCGGGGACACCGGGCAGGGTCGGGTGAGGGCCGGTCGGCGGTGGCAGCGAGCGGGCGCCGTCGGGCGGTGGGACGGGCGTCGCTCCGGGCACGTTCGGCCCGGCGATGCCCGGCGCAGCGGCAGCGGGCGCCGTGGATCCCGGTCCCGCGGCAGCCGTCGACGCAGCGGCCGCCGCCCCAGCAACCGTCGCCCCAGCAACCGTCGCCCCAGCAGGGGTCGACGCAGCCGGGGTCGACGCAGCAGAGGTTGCTTCGACGGAGGCGGGCGCAGCGGAGGCCGGGCCGGCTTCTGCGGTGCTCTCCCGATCACGGTCGGACGTGCCGGAATCCGGCGCAGCGCCCGTCGCGGTGGGCACCTCGGCGGTGAGCACCGGACCCGCGGTCGCGGGGTCGTCGGAGGACGGTGCGGCGGCCTCCGGCACCGCACGGGGCGGCGTCACGCCGGCCCCGAACGCCTCGATGCCCGGAGGACCGGGCTCGTCCGCGGGCGGGGCGACGAGCGGCGCCACCCCCAGGAAGGGCGACGTCGGCCGCAGCGGGGGCCGTGGAGGCGGCGGGCGGAAGAGCCGGCGCACCGGCCGGTCCACTCGGTCACCGGCGACGGGGTCGGCGCCGGTGTCTGGACGCCGCACCGCCCCTGCGTCGTCCGCGACCTCACCATCGGTGTGGTCGGCGTCCCCCTGCCTCGACACGAGGTCCCCTCTCCGCACGGCGTTCACGCGATTGTCGAGCCCACGGACACCGCACTCCAGGTGCCGCGACGACCGTGCACCCGTTCGGGATCGCCGACCGCACGGCCGAGTGACCCCACGGACGGTCCGCGCGCTCGCTGTCACACACAGTGACGAAAGAACGAGTCTTTTCCTCGAACACCCCTCCGGGGTGCGCGTTGATCCCGATAACGAGTACGCTCCGTTACTGGCGAGTGGGCCGTTCGAGTGATCATGGCTCGTTCGCGGAGTACGGGGGGGTCGGGTTGTTCATGACCGAGCGGAGGGTGACCGTCCCCCTGCGCGAGGACCTGCGCGCCCGTCACGACAGCGCCGCGACCGACGTGCGCACCGCGGGACGTCGGGGCGACATGCCCGCGCTGCTGGACGCCACCCGTCGCGCCCAGCAGGTCCTCACCGCCGCCCGTCGCGACCTGGGTCCGGACGACCCCGACACGCTCGTCGCCGAGGGGACCCTCGCCGTCGCGCTGCTGCTCGGCTACGACCGCACCGGCGGGCTGGAGCTCGCCACCCGCAACCTCGCCGCCCGCGAGGCACTGCTCGGCCCGGACCATCCGGCCTCACTCGCGGCCGCCGACGCCGTGGCCGCGGCCCACCGGGAGACCGGCGACGCCCAGGAGGCGGTCCGCCGGCACGAGGACGTGGTCACCCGGCGGACACGGGTGCTCGGTGAGACCCATCCCTGCACGATCGCCTCCCGCGCCGCGGTGGCGATCGCGCGTGCCGACACCGGCGACCTGCGCGGCGCGGCCGGCCTGCTCGCCGCGACGCTCGAGGTCGCCGAGCGGGCGCTCGGCGACGGGCACGCGGTGACCGACGACGTGCGGGAGCTGCTCGCCGACTGCCGCGCCGCCGACGCCGCGGAGCGCGCTGCGGAGCCGACCGGGGAGCCCGACCCGCCGACCGGCGTCCTCCCCCGGATGCGCCGTCCGCCCGAGGACGCCGAGCCCCCGACCGAGGTCCTCCCCCGGACCCCGGACCCGCGCGAGGACACTCTCCCGATCGTCTTCGACCGGCCCTCCGGCCCGCTGCGCGTCGTGCGCTGAGCGGCCCGACGGGCTCGGGCCCGCCGGTGCAGAGTGGCCACGGGGCGGGCGACGTCGTCGTGGCCGGGGTCGCGCACGCCCTCGACCCCTCGACACGCTCTGCCCGCAGCCCCCGGAGGACCCCCATGACCCTCGATCCGAGCACCTACACCCAGCTGCGGTTCGAGCGCCGCGACGACGGCGTCCTGCTCATCACCATCGACAACCCGGCGAAGTACAACGCCGCCGACGAGGTCCTGCACGGCGAGCTCGCGCGGGTCTGGCGGGACGTGTCCGCCGACGCCGCCACCCGGGTCGCGGTGATCACCGGGGCCGGGAAGGCGTTCTCCGCGGGCGGCGACCTCGGCATGGTCGAGCGGATGGCCGGCGACCACGAACGCGTCTCCCACATGCTCCGGGAGATGTCCGACCTGGTCTGGAACATCATCGACTGCGAGAAGCCGGTCGTGTCGGCGATCAACGGCGTCGCCGTCGGCGCCGGGGTGGTCGTCGCGCTGCTCGCCGACATCGCGATCGCCGCCGAGGACGCGAAGCTGGGCGACGGCCACGTGAAGCTCGGCGTCGCCGCCGGGGACCACGCCGCGATCATCTGGCCGCTGCTGGCCGGGATGGCGAAGGCCCGCTACTACCTGCTGACCGGCGAGATGGTCACCGGCGCCGAGGCCGAGCGGCTGGGGATGGTCGCGAAGGCGGTGCCGCGCGACCAGGTCCTCGACGAGGCGCTGCGGGTCGCGCACGCCCTGGGCACCGGCTCCCAGCAGGCCATCCGGCTCACCAAGCGGGCGTTGAACTCGTGGCTGCGCAGCGCGGGACCGGCCTTCGAGCAGTCCGCCGCCTACGAGATGCTGACCTTCATGGGCCCCGACGTGGTGGAGGGCGCCGCCGCGCTGCGCGAGAAGCGTCCCCCCGACTTCCCCTCGGCACGGGGCTGAGCCTGGTGCAGGGTGGGTGCACGCGCGTCCCACCACACGCCAGGAGCACCACCGTGACCCTCACCGGATCGCCCGCGGAGACATCGCCCACCGACCCGGCAGGCCGCCCGGCCCTGCTCGCCCTGCACGACCGGCTCGCCGCCGCGGTCCGGCCGGCCGCCGTCGCCACCCGGGCGATCGACCGGCTCCGGATGGCGCACGACGCGTCGCACTTCGCCCGTACCCCGGCCGCGGTGGTGACGGTGTCGAGCGCTGCCGAGGTCGCCGCGCTGTTCCGCGCGGCGGGCGGGGTGCCGGTGACGTTCCGCTCGGGCGGGACGAGCCTGTCCGGGCAGGGGGTCACCGACGGGATCCTCGTGGACGTCCGCCGGCACTTCCGCGACGTCGAGATCCTGGACGGCGGCGAGCGGGTGCGCGTCGGGCCCGGCGCGACGGTGCGCTCGGTCAACACCCGGCTCGCCCGGTACGGCCGGATGCTCGGCCCGGACCCGGCCAGCGAGGTCGCCTGCACCCTGGGCGGGGTCGTCGCGAACAACTCCTCCGGCATGGCCTGCGGCACCGCCGCGAACAGCTACGCGCTGCTCGACTCGGTCGAGCTCGTCCTGCCGTCGGGCACCACCCTGGACACCGGCGCACCCGGCGCCGACGACGAGCTGCGCGCCCGCGAGCCGCGGCTGTGGGCGGGCCTGGCCCGGCTGCGCGACCGGCTCCGCGGCGACACCGCGCTGCGCACCGAGATCGAGCGCCAGTTCGCGCTGAAGAACACCATGGGCTACGGCCTGAACTCCTTCCTCGACCACCACGACCCGGTGCAGATCCTGGCCCGGCTGCTCGTCGGCTCCGAGGGGACGCTCGCGTTCCTCGCCTCGATCACCATGCGCACCGTGCCGGTGCTCGCCCACACCCGTACCGGGCTGCTGGTGTTCGACGACCTCGCCGCCGCCAACCGGGCCCTGCCCGGCCTGGTGGACTCCGGCGCCGCGACGATCGAGCTGCTGGACGCGACGTCGCTGCGGGTCGGGCAGGGCGACACCGACGCCGACCCGCGGCTGCGCGCACTGACCGTCGACGAGCACGCCGCGTTCCTCGTGGAGTACCGCGGGCACACCGCCGACGAGGTCACCCAGCTCGCCGGGGACGCCTCCGGCCTGATCTCCGGGCTGCCACTGCGGGGCCCGCGGGAGCTGTCGGCGGACCCGGTCGCGAAGGCCGGTCTGTGGAAGCTGCGCAAGGCGCTCTACGCCAAGGTCGCGGGCGCCCGCCCGCCGGGCACCGCGGCGCTGCTGGAGGACGTCGCCGTACCCGTCCCGGACCTGCTCGCGACCTGCGAGGGCCTGATCGCGCTGTTCGCGGAGCACGACTACGACCACGCCGTGATCTTCGGGCACGCCAAGGACGGCAACGTCCACTTCATGCTGACCGAGACCCTCGACGACTCCGGCACGGCGGGCGGCCGGGACCGCTTCGGCCGGTTCACCGACGACATGGTCGACCTCGTGCTGGCCCACGGCGGGACGCTCAAGGCCGAGCACGGCACCGGCCGCATGATGTCGCCGTTCGTCCGCCGCCAGTACGGCGACGAGCTCTACGAGGTCATGCAGGAGATCAAACGGCTGTGCGACCCGCAGCGGGTCCTCTCCCCCGGCGTCGTCCTCGACGACGACCCCACCGCGCACCTGGCAGGTCTCAAGACCAACCCGGCCGTCGAGTCCGAGGTGGACCGCTGCGTGGAGTGCGGGTTCTGCGAGCCGGTCTGTCCCAGCCGCGACCTGACCACCACCCCGCGGCAGCGGATCGTGCTGCGCCGCGAGATGGCCGCCGCCCGGGCCGCGGGCGACGACGCCCTGCTCGCCGAGCTGGAGGCCGACTACGCCTACGACGGCGTCGACACCTGCGCCGTCGACGGCATGTGCGGCACCGCCTGCCCCGTCCTGATCAACACCGGTGACCTGGTGCGACGGCTGCGCGGCGAACGCGACCACGGCCCCGCCGGCGCGGGCTGGACCCTCGCCGCGAAGCACTGGGGCGCCACCACCCGGGCCGCCGGGCTGGCCCTCACGGTCGCGCGGGCCGTGCCCGGCGCCGCACCCGTCTCGGCGGCGCTGCGCCGGGTCGCCGACCCCGAGCAGGTGCCGCAGTGGAGCCCCGACCTGCCCCGCGGCGGCGGGCGCCGGGTCCCCGGCGGTCTGGTGTCCACCGACGCCGACCTCGTCCTGTTCTCCTCCTGCACCGGTGCCATGTTCGGCTCGGCGGGCCCCGGCGCGGGCGAGGCGTTCTCCCGCCTCTGCGGACGGGCGGGGCTGCGGGCGAGCGCACCCGCCGGCCTGGGGTCGCTGTGCTGCGGCACGCCGTGGAAGTCCAAGGGGCTGCACGACGGGTTCGCCGCGATGGCCGAGCGGGTCCTCCCCGCGCTGTGGACGACGAGCCGCGGCGGGGCGGTCCCGGTGGTGTCCGACGCGTCGTCGTGCACCGAGGGCCTGCGGGTGATGGTCGCGTCCGGGCCGGAACGCTACCGCGGCCTGCATGTCCTCGACGCCGTCGCGTTCACCGCCGAACGGATCCTGCCCGCGCTCACCGTGCCCGCCCGGCTGGCCCGGCTCGTCCTGCACCCGACCTGCTCGGCCACCCAGCTCGGCCTGCTCGACCCGCTGCGACGCCTGGCCGCGGCTGTCGCCGACGACGTCGTCGTCCCCGACTCGTGGAGCTGCTGCGGCTTCGCCGGGGACCGCGGGATGCTGCACCCGGAGCTGACCGCGGCGGCCACCGCCGGGCAGGCATGGGAGCTCGCCGGGGTCGACGCCGACGCCCACGCCTCCTGCAACCGCACCTGCGAGCTCGGCATGAGCCGGGCCACCGGCCGCGACTACGAACACGTCCTGGAGATCCTCGAACGCCTGACCCGTGCCGCACGTCCAGCAGTGACCAGGACTACACCGCACTGATCCGTTCGGGTGGCGCCATGAGCAGTTCTCGTGATCCTGACGCACCTTTTTCGGTCAAGTCCTTGTTTACAACCGGGTGGACAGGGCATGAATGTCCGTGATGCGCGCCTTCGTGGGGGCGGTGCGCACCCGGAAGGAGCACATGACCGTGACCGTGGTGACAGGTGGGTCCGCGGCGAGCGCCGTCATGGCCATCGTCCGCATCGAGGCGCCCGCGGGCGTCGAGGCGGACGTCGTGGAGGCCGAGCTGACCCGTGCCCTGCACACGCACCGCAAGCGTCCGATGACCGTCGAGCTGTCCCTGGCCGACGGCACCGGGCCTTGGCCACGTCGCGGACCGGCCCGGTACGCCTTCGTCGCCGTGCTGACCATGGCCGGGCACTCCGAGCCGGAGCGGCTCGCCGCCCGCATCGAGAAGACGGCCCGCAAGGCGATCCGGCGCCGCTTCGGCCGCCCGGCCACCGCCGAGGTCCGCACCGAGATCTCCGGCGCCGAGGCGGGCGCCTACTGGTTCAGCGTCCGGGGCACGCCGCACCGGCAGTGCTGAACCCCCGGCGGATCGGCCGGCCCACCCGGTGACCGGTCCGGTGGCCGGTCCGGGGCGTGAGACACGACACCGGCGTTTCCGTTCAGGTGCGCCCGTGCCGCATCCTGTGTGCCGCCGCCGACCCGGGCGGGCGCAGACGAGACGGGGAACGACCGTGCCCACCATCCTCACCGCCGAGATCGGCGGTTGACCGCCGCCGCACCGCCTCCCCTCGTGGAGGCCGGCCCGAAGGGGCTCCGGACCGGAGCGCTGGGCCTGTGGGGCAACACCGTCATCGGGCTCGGCGCCACCGCGCCCGCCTACAGCCTGGCCGCGACGCTCGGCTACGTCGTCCTCGCCGTCGGCGAGAAGGCGCCCGCGATGTTCCTCGTCGCGTTCGTGCCGATGCTGTTCGTCGCCGTCGCCTACCGCGAGCTGAACCGCGCGGTCCCCGACTGCGGGACCACGTTCACCTGGGGCACCAAGGCCTTCGGGCCGTGGGTCGGCTGGATGGGCGGCTGGGGCGTCGCGGTGTCGGCGATCATCGTGCTGGCCAACGTCGCCGAGATCGCCGCCGTCTACACCCTGCGCGCGCTCGGGTTCGACGCCGCCGCGGACAACACCCTGGTCAAGGTCGGTGTCGGGGTGCTGTTCATCCTGGTCATGACCTGGATCAGCCACCGCGGGATCGTGCTGTCCGAGCGGTTCCAGAACGCGCTGATCGTCTTCCAGATCGTGGTGCTCGCCGTGCTGGCCGCCGGTGCGCTGTGGCTGGTGTACTCCGGCGACGCCGGCCCGCAGGCCGTGCTGCCCAGCTGGAGCTGGTTCGACCCGACCGGGATCTCCGGCTCGGCCGCGGCGCAGGCACTGATCCTGTGCATCTTCGTCTACTGGGGCTGGGACGCCTGTCTGGCCGTCGGCGAGGAGACCCGCGGCTCGACGAGCACCCCGGGCCGGGCCGCGCTGCTGGCCACGGTGATCCTGCTGGCGATCTACGTCGTCGTTGCCGTCGCGCTGCAGTCCTACGCCGGGTTCGGCGCGACCGGGATCGGCCTGGCGAACCCCGAGCACTCCGAGGACGTGCTCACCCTGCTCGGCGCGCCGATGGGCGGCACGGCGCTCACCGCGGTGCTGCTGCTGACCGTCGCGGTGTCGGCGGCGTCGTCGACCCAGACCACGATCCTGCCCACCGCGCGCGGCGCGCTGGCGATGGCCGTCTACGGGGCGGTCCCGCCTCGCTTCGGCAGCGTCCACCCCCGCTACGCGACGCCCGGGTTCGCCACCGTCGTCATGGGCCTGTCCGCGGTGGTCTTCTACCTCGTGCTGGGCCTGGTCAGCTCGGACGCGCTGCTCGACACCGTCGCCTCGCTCGGCCTGGCCGTGGCGTTCTACTACGGCATCACCGCCTTCGCCTGCGTCTGGTACTTCCGGCGCACCCTGCTGCGCTCACCACGCGACCTGCTGATGCGCGGCCTGCTGCCGCTGCTCGGCGGGGTGGTCATGGTGTGGGCGTTCGTGCAGAGCTCGATCGACATGCTCGACCCCGGCTACGGCGAGACCTCCTTCGGCCCGGTCGGCGGGGTGTTCGTGATCGGCGTCGGCATGATCGCGCTCGGTGTGCCGCTGATGCTGGCCTGCGCGGTGCGGCTGCGGCCGTTCTTCCGCGGCGAGACCCTCGACGAGAACACCCCGGTGCTCGTCCCGGAGACCGGTGAGCCGCCCTACGGCGGTTCCTAGACCACACGGGGAGCGACCGGTCACCGCCCCCATCCGGTGACGGTCCCGACGGAACGGACCGACGACGCATCCGCCCAGGTGGGGGGCCGCCACGACGATCATGACCTCGCGTACGGTGCGGCCCATGGCTTCCGACACGAGCAGGTCCACGGACAGCGGCACCGCGACCGGTACCCCGGAGACCGACGACGCGTCCGGCTCCGTCGCGACGGACCGGACGACCACGACCGGCACGACCGACACGACCGGCGGCACCGGAGCCGACTCCCCCGCCACCGACGCCCCCGCGACCCCGGCCGGGAGCGCACCGACCGCCGCCGGGAGCACGGAGGCGACCGACACGACCGACACCGGCGCGGCCACGGGCGACTCGTCCACCGCGGCGACGCCCGCGCCGACCGGGTCCGACACCCCGGCCGACACCGCGGCGGCCACCCCCACCTCCGAGGCGACCACCGGGACGACCTCGGCGACGACCTCCGGGACGACCTCCGGTGGTGGGCTCGCCGGAGCCGGCGCCGTCGTCGCCGCGGGGCTCGGCCTCGCCTCGCTCACCGGCACCTCGGTCGGCGACATGCTGCGCGAGCGCGAGTCGCTCGTCGGGCAGATCCAGGCCGCGACCGGCAGCCCCGGCGACACCATCGAGTCCTTCTACGGCGCGCCCTGGGACGTCGCCGCCCTGGTCAACGGTGTCGTCGCGCTGGTCGCGGTGCTCGTCGGGCTCGTCCTGGTCCTCGGCCCGGCCGCCCGGCCCGCCGCGGGCGCCTGGGTCCGGCCGGTCGCACTCGGCGGCCTCGTGCTCGGCGTCCTGGGCCTGCTGGTCTCCGGCGGGATGTACCTCGACCTGTTCGCCTCGACGCCGGTGCTCCCGCAGATGCCGGGCATCCCCGGCCTCGGCGGCTGACCCGCCCCTCCGGCCAGCCCCGAGCGCGCGTCCCGAGACGGCGCATCCCGTGGCGGCACCGACCGGGTCGCCCCGTTCACCCGCTCGATCGCTTCCGCTACCGGTCGCCCCGGTCCCGTCCCTAGGTTCGACGCAGGTCACCGCCCGGTGACCGCGTCGCACCCGCCGACCGCGGGCGACCGGGAGGAACCGACCGGGATGAACACCGTGCCGCTCCGGTCCCCGTTCGCGACGACGCTCCTGGCCGTGGTCCTGCTGCTCGTCACCGGCGGTGTCGCCGCGGCCGGGCCGCCGGGGACGCCCGAGCAGCGGGCGGCGACCGCGGTCGAGGTCGCCCTGCGCCAGGTGGGGCTGCCGTTCGTCTGGGGCGGCAACGGGCCGGAGAACGGCGACCGCGGATTCGACTGCTCCGGGCTGACCGCCTTCGCCTACGGCAAGGCCGGTGTCGTCCTGCCGCGGACCGCGCACGCTCAGTACCGCCGCGGCCCGCAGGTGCCCGCCGGGGCCGCGCTGCACCCGGGTGACCTGGTCTTCTACGGCACCGTCGACAAGGTCCAGCACGTCGGTCTGTTCGTCGGGCAGGACCGGATGGTGAGCGCGCCGACGTTCGGGATGCCGGTGCAGACCTCCTGGTACCGGTGGCGCGGCGACGACTACCTCGGCGCGACCCGCCCGGCGCAGGCCACCGACGGCGTCCCGGACCCGGCGCTGCGCGAGACCCCGGACCCGTCGATCCCGGACGAGCCCTGGTTCGACGCGCCCGCCGCGCCACCGCTGCCCCGATGACCGCGCGGCCCGCCGGCCCGCGCGACGACAACGCTGCCGCCCACGCGCCGGGGTCAGGACGCGTCGGCGACCGGCACATCGACCGCGACCACGGTGAGACCGGGGCCCGGGACCAGCCGCAGCGCGCGTGCCGCCGGCGCGGCCGGGTCCAGCACCACCACCAGGGAGGCGCCCGTGGCCCGGGCGCGGTCCGCGGCCGCACGCAGCATCGCCACACCACGCAGCCCGAGGAACCCCACCGCGTTCAGGTCCAGGACGACCCGGCCACCGGGCGCGGAGTCCACCGCGGCGAGCACCCGCGCCTCGACCGAGGGGCCGGTCGCGAGGTCGATCTCGCCGGACACGCCGATGACGACGGTCGCGGCGCCGCCGGGTCCGACGTGGACCTGCGGGTCGGTGGTGACGGTGTCGGGCGCCGGGACGGCGAGGAGACGACGGGATGGCGTGGGCGCGGTCATGTGTCCGCCAGGGGGAGGTGGGGTCGGTCCCCCACTACGAGGAGGGTCGACCCGTGGTGCCGTCGGAGCACGGAGCTGTACCGGACGGCCGAACGGCGACGGCCCCCGAGAGGGTGTCGCCCGTGAGAGGCATCGAGCAGATCCGGTCGTCGGATCGACGAGCCCGGAACGTCACCGTAGCCGTCGTCGACACCGGGTGTCCAGGGTGCGGTCCGCTCCTCCGCCGGACCGGCGCCCCGACGCACTCCGCGGGGGCCTCGCCGCCCGGGCCCGGCGCTCCCGGGCGGCGAGGACCCCGGCGGGTCACATGCCCATGCCGCCGTCGACCGGCAGGCCGGCACCGTTGACGAACCGGGCGGCGTCCGACGCCAGGAATGCGACCACGTCGGCGATGTCGGCGACCTCGCCGAGCCGACCCGACGGGGTCAGCTCGACCACCGCGCCGACGGCGGCCTCCGGGCTCTCGAACAGCCCGAGCCCGGCGGTCTCGACCGCGAGCTTCTGCCCCATCGCGGTCGGGACGAGCCCGGGGTACACGCAGTTGACCCGCACCCCGTAGCCGAGCTTGCCCGACTCCATCGCCGCGACCCGGGTGAGCCGGTCGACGCCGGACTTGGTCGCGGAGTAGCCGCCGATGGCGGGGAAAGCGATGGTCGCGGCCACCGAGGCCACGTTGATCACGGCCCCGCCGCGGCCGGCCGCGCCACCCGGGCGCATGGCGCGGAAGGCGTGCTTGATGCCGAGCATCGTGCCGAGCAGGTTGACCTCGAGCATCCGGCGGACGTCGTCGGGCTCGGTGTCGGCGAGCAGCTGGGTGACCTCGACGCCCGCGTTGTTGACGACGACGTCGAGTCCGCCGAACCGCTCCACCGTCTCGGCGACGGCGCTGGTCCAGGAGGCGTCGTCGGTGACGTCCAGGTGCACGAACCCGTGCTGCTCGCCGAGGGACTTCGCGAGCGTGCCGCCCGCCTCGTCCTGCAGGTCGGCGACGACGACCCGGCCACCGGAGTCGGCCAGCGCGCGGGCCATCCCCTCGCCCAGTCCCTGTGCTCCCCCGGTCACGAGCACGGTGCGTCCGGTCAGGTCGATCTGCGTCACGGCGACTCCAGTGTCGATCGGTGATGTGGGCCACAGGCTGCCGCGATCTCTGACCAGTTGTCAAGACATTGTCGGTCGGGCGTCCAGAACACCGGCGTCGGAGGCGCGCCGGTCGGTTACAGTGGCCCCCTGGCGGACGACGGGAGGGGGCCGCGTGGCACGGGCGAACCCGGTCGACAAGCACGACGCGCGCCGTCGCGCACTGGCGGACTCTGCCCTGCAGACCCTCGGCGAGCTCGGTTACGCGCGGGCGTCGCTGCGCGAGATCGCCCAGAACTCCCCGTACAGCCACGGCGTCGTGCACTACTACTTCGCCGACAAGCTGGAGCTGATCGTCTACTGCGTGCGGCAGTACAAGGCGGTGTGCGTGACCCGCTACGACGGCGCCGTCGCCGACGCGACGACCGCGGACGGCCTGGTCACCGCGTTCGCGGACACCTTGTGCCAGACGATCGTCGACGAGGCCCCGATGCACCGCCTCTGGTACGACCTGCGCGCCCAGAGCATGTTCGAGCCGAACCTGCGCGAGGCCGTCGGGCAGATCGACCGCACCCTGGAGGACATGGTGTGGCGGGTCGTCACCCGGTACGCCGAGCTCGCCGGCACCACGGTCGCGCTCAGCCCGCACGCCGCCTACGGGATGGTCGACGGCGTGTTCCAGCAGGCCCTGCTGGGGTTCCTCACCGGCGACGACCCGCACGCGCTGGACACCCTGCGCACCGAGGTCCGCGACCTGCTGCCGCTGACCCTGCGCCCGGTGCCGGTCGGCGCGGGCGCCGGGGCCTGATCCCGGATCTCACCGTGACCGCGCGGACAGCCCGCCGTCCACGGGCAGGCAGACGCCGTTGACGTAGGCGGCGCGGTCGGAGGCGAGGAACACCGCGGCCTGCGCGACGTCGTGTGGCGACCCCATGCGGCCGGTCGGGCTGGCCTCGTGCCGGGCGGCCAGCGCATCGGGGTCGTCGACGACCTGCTCGCGCACCATCGGGGTGTCGATCAGCCCGGGAAGGAGCGCGTTGGCGCGGATCCCCTCGCGTGCGTACGTCAGCGCCAGCGACACCGTGAGCTGGTCCAGGCCGGCCTTCGCCGCGCTGTAGACCGGGTAGACGTAGCCGGTGTCGCGGATGGCGGCCAGCGACGACACGTTCACGATCGCCCCGCGGCCGGCGGCGCGCAGGTGCGGCAGCGTGTGCCGGCAGGTCAGGTAGGCGCTGGTCAGGTTGATCGCGAGCCCCCGGTTCCAGTCGGCGAGGTCCAGCCCGGTGACCTCGCCGGGCACCACGGCACCGACGTTGTTGTGCAGCACGTGCGGCACACCGAGGGTGTCGACGATCCGGGCGACGGCGCGGGCGACGGCGCCGTCGTCGGTGACGTCGGCGGTCACGGCCAGCGCCGTGCCACCCGCGCCGGTGATCGCCGCGGCCACCCGGGCCGCCTCCGCGGCGTCGCGGTCGACCGCGGCGACCACCGCGCCGGCGTCGGCGTAGGCCAGCGCCGCCGCCTCCCCGTTGCTCAGCCCCCGCCCCGCGGACCCCGCGCCGAACACCACGGCCACCCGGCCCTCCAGCTCCCGCACCGGACCCTCCTCGCCTCGCCGTCCCCCGTCACCCTGCGCCCGCGACGGGGAGCGCGGACACCGACCGCCGACGAGCACCCCCGCCGCCGAGTGCTCCGTCTGTAGGATCGCGGCGTGCTCGGCGACGCGGCGACGACGCTGATCGACCGGCTCGCCGACGAGCTGTCCCGGTCGGTCGTCGTCGACGACCCCGCCGTGCAGGTCCTCTACGCCAGCGCGCACTACGGCGACGCCGACGAGACCCGCGTCGCGGCCGTGCTCAACCGCGGCGCCGAGCCGCGGATCCGCGGCTACGTGCTGTCCCAGGGGGTCCTGACCTGGACCCGCGCCGGGATCATCCCGGCCAGCGAGGAGCTGGGCATGCACGCCCGGGTCTGCGTCCCGGTGCGCTGGGAGGGCAGGCTGCTGGCGCTGCTCATGGTGATGGACGCCGACGGCTCGCTCACCACCGGCGAGCTCGGACGGATCACCGAGGTCGCCGACCGGCTCGCGTTGCCGCTGCTGGACCTGGCGCGCACCGCCGACGCGGCCCACGAGGACGACCGCCGGGTGCTCGACCTCGTCGGCGACGACCCGGCGGCCCGGTCCCGGGCCGCCGCCGCGCTCGCCGGGACGGGCCGGGCCCCACGGCCGGGCGCGGTCGCCGCCGTCGTCGCGGTCCCCGGGGCCGGTGAGGACAGGGAGCACGCCCGGATCGCCCTGCGGACGGCCCTGTCCGGGCGCCGCCCCGACGACCCGTGCGGGTGGCTCACCGCGGTCACCGGCAGCACCGCGGTGCTGCTCGCCGACCCCCCGGCGGCGGGCGCCGGGGACCTTCCCGGGCGGGTGCACCGGGTCGTCGACCGGGTCGCGGAGCTGGCCCACGGCCGGTTCCGCTGTGTCGCCGGGATCGGCGGGCCGGTCGCCGCGCCGGAACTGCTCGCCGGGTCGGTCGCGCAGGCCCGGACCGCCTGCACGGCCGCGGAGCTGGGCCTGCGGCCCCCGGTGGCCCGGTGGTCGGAGCTCGGGGCGCTCGGCCCGCTGCTCGCGGTCCCGCCGGACCACCTGACCGAGGAGACCCTCCCGGCCGAGGTGCACCGGCTCCGCGCCGCCGACCCCGACGGGCGGCTGGTCGCGACCGTCCGCGCCTACCTCGACGAGGCGGGCAACGGCCCGGCCGCGGCCGCCCGCCTGCACATCCACCGCACCTCGCTCTACTACCGGCTCGACCGGGTCACCCGGCTCACCGGCCTCGACGTCTCCGACGGCGCGACCCGGCTGGCGCTGCACCTGGGGCTCACCGCGCTCGACGTCATCGAGGCCCGGGCTCACCTTCGACAGTCGGAGCACGGAACGGCCTGATCACTCGTCCGGCGGAGGTGGTGACCGGAGCCACAGCGCCCCAGACTCTCCGCGGACCCGAGGAGGACACCGATGCCCACCTTCACCACCGCCGACGGTGTGACGCTCGACTTCCGCGACTCCGGCGGCGACGGCGTCCCGCTGGTGATGCTGCACGGCTGGGGACAGACCCAGGCGATGTTCACCCACCAGCTCACCGGACTCGGCTCCGGCCGCCGCGTGGTCACCTACGACCAGCGCGGGCACGGCGTCTCCGACAAGCCCCACCACGGCTACCGCATCGCCCGGCTCGCGCAGGACCTCGTCGAGCTGCTCGACCACCTCGGGCTCGACCGCGCCGACCTGCTCGGCTGGTCGATGGGCGCCTCGGTGCTGTGGAGCCACATCGACACCCACGGCACCGGCCGGATCCGCAGGCTGGTGCTGGTCGACCAGCCGGCGGCCGTCGCGGCGGTGCCGTGGATGTCGGTGGACGAGCAGGCCGGGTCGGGGGCGATCTTCGACGTCGGCGGCCTGCTCGACCTGGCCGCGAACCTCGCCGGACCGGAGGGCCCGAAGGTGCGGGAGGCGTTCGTCCGCTCGATGTTCTCCGGCACCCCCGCCGAGGACGTCTGGTCCCTGGTCGCCCGGGAGATCACCCACACACCCGCCCACGCCGGAGTGCCGCTGCTGTTCGACCACTGCGCCCAGGACTGGCGCGACGTACTGCCCCGGATCGACGTCCCGACGCTGGTCGTCGGCTGCGAGGGCAGCCACGTGAGCCCGGAGTCGCAGCGCTGGATCGCCGAGCGCGTCCCGGGTGCGCGGCTGCACGTGTTCGGGACCGACGAGGCGAACTCGCACTTCGTGTTCCTGGAGAACCCCGCCGCGTTCGACGCGGTGGTCGAGGACTTCCTGGGCTGAACGCCCTCACGGCGCGGGGTCTCCCCCGGCGTGCGCCCGGGCGATGCCGTGGGCCGCGGCGCGCAGGGCCGGGACGAGGGTGCGAGCCCGGCCGTCGCGCGGCTGCACCGTCGACAGCGCCGCGACGACGGCCCCGTCCCGGCCCCGCACCGGGACCGCGACGCCGGTCGCGTCGGGGTGCACGTGGCCCTCGGTGACGACGTGGCCGTCACGCCGGACGCGGGCGAGCAGGACCCGCAACCGGGCCGGATCGGTCACCGTGGCGGACGTCCGTCGTTCCAGGGGTGCCGCGAGGACGCGTTCCTGCTGGTCGGGCGGCGCGTGGGCGAGCAGGACCAGACCGGACGACGAGACGTGCAGCGGCAGCCGCCCTGCGATCCGGGTCAGGTTGACGACCGCCCCGGGGGCGGAGAGGCGTTCGAGGAAGATGACCTCGTCGCCGTCGAGGACGCCCAGCTGCACGTGGTGCCCGACGACGGCGTGCAGGTCCCCGAGGAACGGCAGCGCGGCGGCCCGCAGGGTCAGCGTCGGCGACGCCCGCTGCCCCAGCTCCCACAGCCGCATCCCGATCCGCAGCCGACCGGAGCCGGTCCGCGTGAGCAGGCCCTGCTCGACCAGCTGCCCGACCAGCCGCGACGCGGTGGCGACGTGCAGCCCCGATGCCCGGGCGATCTCGGCGACGCCCAGCTCGGGCCGCCCCGGCTCGAACACCGACAGGATCCGCACCGCCCGGGCCAGTACCGGTTCGCCCGCGACCACGGGTGGAGTGTGCACCTAGGCGGGGGTGACCCGCAGCGGCATCGACGCCCAGGCCCGCATGGTGTTGTTGGGCCGTCGGCGCGGTGGACCGGCGGGCTCGATGGTCGCGACCCGCGCGGCGAGCGCCCGCAGCACCGACTCGGCCTCCAGCCGGGCGACGTGCTGGCCGACGCACTGGTGCAGGCCCATCCCGAACCCGACGTGCCCGGACGGGTCGCGGCCCAGGTCGAAGGTGCCCGCGTCGGGTCCCCAGAACCGCGGGTCCCGGTTCGCCGACCCCAGGAACATCAGCACCTTGCGCCCGGCCGGGACACCCACGCCGGCGATCTCGGTGTCGGTCGCCGTCGTCCGGAAGAAGGTCTGCACCGGCGACTCCCAGCGCACGGCCTCGTCGAACGCGACGCGGGCGAGCCCGGGGTCGGCACGCAGCCGCGCCCACTGCTCCGGGTGCGTGGCGACGGCGTGCAGCACCGCCGCGAGCCCGGTGACGGTGGTGTCGACCCCGGCCGACAGCAGCGACCGCACGACGAGCGGGGCCTGCTCGGGGGTCAGGTCACCGCGGTCGGCGGCGGCCCAGATGTCGGCGCCGAAGCCGTCGGCGGCCAGTGCCTCCCTGGCGCACTGCGCGTTCACCCACGCCGAGAGCTCCCCGAGCCGCGGCAGCTTCTCCTCCAGCAGCGCGTTGCGCGGCCCGAACGCGTTGAACAGCAGGTCGCCGTAGGGCAGCAGGTTCTCCCGGCCCGCCTCGGGCAGCCCGACGGCGTCGGGGAACACCCGCAGCGGGAACGCCTCGGCGATCGCCGGGACGGCGTCGAACTCGTTCCCACCGGCCAGCACCTCGTCGACGAGCGCCGCGGCGTCGGCGGCCCAGCGGTCCCGCAGCACGCGCAGCGCCCGGGGGCCGAGGACCTTCCCCAGCACCCGGCGCGGCGCGTCGTGGTGCGGCGGGTCGGCCTCCAGCAGCAGCGACGGCGGCCGCCACGGCGCCTCGGTGTGGAAGTTCGCCAGCCCCACCCCGGCCCCGGACCGGAAGGACTGCCAGTCGACGAGCGCGGCCCGGACGTCGGCGTGGCGGCCGAGGGCGAGCACGTCGTAGCGGGTGAGCCGGACCAGCGGGCCGGCCGCGCGCAGCTGCTCGTGGAACGGGAGCGGGTCGGTGAGGACCTCGGGGGCGAACGGGTCGACGTCGGTGGTGGGCAGGTGGTCGAGCGCGGCCGTCATGGGCGCTGCCTTCCGTTCGGGGCGGGTACGGCTCAGACACGACCCATTAGAGGTCGAGGACCAGGCGCGGGCCGACCGAGCGCGAGACGCAGACGAGCATGCAGTCGGCGGCGGCGCGCTCGTCGTCGTCGAGGACGGAGTCGCGGTGGTCCGGGACACCGGCCAGGACGGTCGTCTCGCAGGTCCCGCAGGTGCCCTGCCGGCAGGAGGACAACACGTCGACGCCGGCGTCGGCGACCGCGTCGAGGACGCTGCGCCCGGGTGGCACGGTCACGTCGGTCCCGCGGCGGGCGAGGTGGACCTCGAACGCGGTGTCGCGGACGGCGCCGGTCGCCCGCGGGACGAAGCGCTCGGTCCGCACGGTGTGCGACGGCCATCCGGCCGTGGCCCGTGCCAGCGCCGCGAGCAGCGGGGCGGGTCCGCAGCCGTAGACCCGGGTGTCCGGCGCGGGCGTGCCCAGGAAGCCGGGCAGGTCGAGCAGCCCCTGTTCGTCCTGGGGGACGGTCCGGACCCGGTCCCCGTGCGCCGCGAGCTCCGCGGTGAACGCCATCGACCCGCGGGTGCGGCCGCCGTAGAGCAGCGCCCAGTCGGCGCCGAGCAGGTCCGCCGTGGCGATCATCGGGAGGATCGGGGTGATCCCGATACCGCCCGCGACGAACAGGTAGCGCGGGGCCGGGACCAGCCCGAAGTTGTTGCGCGGCCCGCCGAGCCCGATCTCGTCGCCGACGGCGAGCCGGTCGTGGACCCAGGCCGAGCCGCCGCGCCCGGCGGCCTCGCGCAGGACGGCGACGCGGTAGCGGTGGGCGTCCCACCGGTCCCCGCACAGCGAGTACTGGCGGGTGTGCCCGCCGGGGAGGACGAGGTCGACGTGCGCGCCGGGGGTCCAGTCCGGCAGCCGCCCGCCGTCGGCGGCGACCAGCTCCAGCGACACCACGCCGTCGGACTCGCGCCGGCGGCCCGCCACCCGGACCGTGCGGTTCTCGGCACCGGTCACCGTTGCTCCCCTCGTCGTCGAGGAGCCGAGCATCCGTCGCGCGACCGCCGCCCGGGAAGGCGGGTCTCGCTCAGTGAGAGACGGGGTTCAGAGGGCCCCGGCGAGGCTGCGTCCGGCGGCGCGGCCGGAGAAGATGCAGCCGCCGAGGAACGTGCCCTCCAGCGCGTTGTACCCGTGCACCCCGCCCCCGCCGAACCCGGCGGCCTCCCCCGCCGCGTAGAGCCCGGGGATCGGCTCGCCGCGGGTGTCGAGGGCTCGGGACTGCAGGTCGGTCTGGATCCCGCCGAGGGTCTTGCGGGTCAGCACGTGCAGCTTCACCCCGATCAGCGGCCCGGCGGCGGGGTCGAGGATCCGGTGCGGCGCGGCGACCCGCCCGATCCGGTCGCCGAGCGAGCGGCGGGCGTTGTGGATGCCCTGGACCTGGGCGTCCTTGCTGTAGGGGTTCGCCAGCTGCCGGTCGCGGGCCTCGATCTGGCCGCGGATCAGGGCCGGGTCGAGCGGCGGGGCGTCGGTGCGGGCGTTCATCCCCGCGACGAGATCGTCGAGGGTGTCGGCGACGACGAAGTCCTCCCCGTGGGTCGTGAACGCCTGGACCGGGCCGGGCGCGCCCCTGCTGAGCAGACGTTCGCGGAGGAAGGCCGCGCGGCGCCCGGAGGTGATGTCGGGGTTCTGCTCCGAGCCCGACAACGCGAACTCCTTCTCGATGATCTTGCGGGTGAGCACGAACCAGGAGTGGTCGTAGGGCGCGATGTCCGGGGTGGTGCGCAGGTGGCGCAGGGTGCCGAGGGTGTCGTAGCCGGGCAGGTACGGCGCGGGCAGCCGCCTGCCCAGCGCGTCGAACCACATCGACGACGGACCGGGCAGGATCCGGATGGCGTGGCCGGGCCAGACCGGGTCCCAGTTCACGACGCCCTCGGTGTAGTGCCACATGCGGTCGCGGTTGACCAGCCGCACGCCCGCGTCGGCGGCGATGTCGAGCATCCGACCGTCCACGTAGGCCGGCACCCCGGTGATCATCGACGACGGCGGCGTGCCCATCCGCTCCGGCCAGTACCGGCGGACCATCTCGTGGTTCGCGCCGATCCCCCCGGTGGCCAGCACCACCGCGGGCGCGGAGAGCGTGAACTCCCCCGTCACGTCGCGGTTGCTGGGGGCCCCGCGCGGCGAGTCGTCCGGGGCGAGGAGGGCACCGCGGACGCCGGTGACGTTGCCGTCGGTGCGGACCAGCTCGTCGACGCGGTGTCGGTGGTGGAAGGTCACGAGCCCGGCCTCGGCGGCGCGCAGCGCGGAGTCGACGAACGGTCCGACGACGCCGGTGCCGGTCCCCCAGCTCACGTGGAAGCGGGGCACGGAGTTCCCGTGGCCGGTCGCGGTGAGGTCGCCGCGCTCGGCCCAGCCGACCGTGGGGAGGAAGGAGATGCCCAGCTCGGTGAGGTAGGAGCGCTTCTCCCCGGCGGCGAACTCGACGTAGGCGCGGGCCCAGCGCGCGGCGTGGGTGTCCTCGTCGTCGAGGCGGTCGAACCCGGCGCTGCCCTGCCAGTCGCTCCAGGCCAGCTCGACCGAGTCGTGCACCCGCATGCGGCGCTGCTCGGGGCTGTCGACGAGGAAGATGCCGCCGAAGGACCACCACGCCTGCCCACCGAGGTCGACGGGTCCCTCCTGGTCGACGACGGCGACCCGGCGGCCCCGCCGGGTCAGCTCGTGCGTGGCGACCAGTCCGGCCAGCCCGGCCCCGACGACGATCACGTCCGCGTCCATCCCACTCCGTTCGTCGCCGGCCCACCGCACCCCGACGGGGCGGCCGGTGGACACAGACGTATCAGATCCGCTCAGATCCGCGCAGGACGACGGGAGACGGGCGGGCCGCCGACCGGGCCGGATTCACAGCACGTCCACAGCGGTCCGCCCGACGGGGCACAGGGGTGCCCTCTACCGTTGATCGGGTCAGCGGAGGTGAGTCGAGGGAGGTGGACGTGCGGACCGACCCCCGGCCCCGTGACGGCCGGTCCCGCCCGCGGTGGCGCCTGCCGGGACTGCTGGCCGCCGCGCTCGCGGCGTCCGCCGCCCTCGTGCTCACGGTTCCGTCGTGGACGCCCGCGCCGCCGCCCCAGGTCGCGACCGCGGCGTCGGCCACGGCGGCCGGTTCCGCCGCCACCCCGGCTCCGCCGACCTCCGCGCCGGCCCCGGCCGGTACCCCGGCCCCGGTAGGCCCGGCGACGGTCGCGCCCGCCGGGCCCGCCGTGCCCGGACCGTCCCTCCCGGTCGTCACCGGTGCCGACGGCACGCCGGTGGCGCGGCCCGCGACCGGCGCCCTGTTCGACGGCCCGGCCGACGACCCCGGCGACCACTTCTGCTCCGGCTCGGTGGTCGAGTCCGCCACGGGTGACCTGGTCGTGACCGCCGCGCACTGCGTCGCCGACGGCGACGGCACGCCGGCCAGGACGGGCATGAGCTTCGCCCCCGGCTACGACGACGGCACCGCCCCCTTCGGCTACTGGACCGTCACCGCCGCCGCGGTCCCCCCGGGCTGGCTGGAGAGCGGCGATCCCGACTCCGACGTCGCGTTCCTGACCGTCTCACGGCCGGACGGACCGCCGATCCAGCAGGTCACCGGCGCCTACCGGATCGCCTTCGGCGCGCCGGGCACCGACGGCGACGACACCCCGGTGACCGCGGTCGGCTACAACGACGGCGACGACGACGCGACGACGGTGTCGGGCACCGCCGGGACGCTCGACGAGGACCAGTGGCAGCTCGACCAGCCCGGCCTGGACCAGGGCGCCAGCGGCGGCCCGTGGCTGACCGGCCCGGACGACTCGGAGATCCTGGCCGTCACCGGTGGCTACCAGCAGGGCGGGGACTCCCCCGACGTCTCCTACGGCGCCGACCTCGGCCCCGCCGCGCAGGCGGCGTACCGCTCGGCCGGGGGGACCGACTGAGCCGGCTCGTCGCGTGGTGGGACCGTCAGCAGGTCCCGCTGTACCTGGCCGCGATCCTCGCCGGGGCGCTCCTGGGTCTCGCCGTCCCGTGGGCCGCGCCCGCGCTCGGGGCCTCGGTCACCCCGGTGCTCGCGCTGCTGCTGTTCGCGACGTTCCTCGCGGTCCCGCTGGTCGACCTGGCTCGGGCGTTCACCGGCGCCCGTTTCCTGGTCACCGTGCTCGTGGCGAACTTCGTGCTGCTCCCGCCGGTCGCGTTCGGGCTGTCCTCGTTCGTCGCCGACGACCGCGGCCTGCTCCTGGGGGTCCTGCTCGTCCTGCTCACCCCGTGCGTCGACTACGTCGTCGTGTTCACCGGGCTCGCCGGTGGCGCGCGGGCGCAGCTGCTCGCGGCGACACCGCTGCTCATGGTGGCCCAGCTCCTGCTGCTGCCCGGCTACCTGTGGCTGGCCGCCGGGCCGGAGGCGCTCGCCGTGGTCGAGGTCGGGCCGTTCGCCGAGGCGTTCGTGGTGCTGGTCCTGCTGCCGCTGGCCGCGGCGGCGCTGGTGCAGGTGCTGCACCGGCGACGGCCGGACGGGCGGGTCGCCCGGGTCGAGGGCGCCGCCGCCGGGGCGATGGTGCCGCTCATGGTGGCGACCCTGGCCCTGGTCGTCGCGTCGCAGATCGCCGACGTCGGCGCGCAGGCCCTCACCCTGCTGCGGCTGGTCCCGCTCTACACCGCGTTCGCCGTCGCGGCGGTCGTCGTCGGCCTGCTCGCCGCCCGGGTGGCGCGCCTGGACGTCCCCGCCACCCGCGCGACGGTGTTCTCGGCGACGACCCGCAACTCCCTGGTCGTGCTGCCGCTCGCGCTCGCCCTGCCCGGCCCGCTCGCCCTCGCCCCGCTGGCCGTCGTCACCCAGACCCTGGTCGAGCTCGTCGCCCTGGTGGTGCTGGTGCGGCTGGTGCCGGTGCTCGTCCCCGCCCGGTGAGCCGGCGGCCCCGTCAGCTGCCGGGGCCGCGACCCGCCCAGCTCCACGCGTACGACGGGTCCTCACAGGCCCGCCCGCCCTCGCCGAGGGCCAGCGGCCGGAACGTGTCGACCATGACCGCGAGCTCGTCGAAGGACTCCGCCCCGAGTGCCCGCTCGACCGCGCCGGGCTGCGGGCCGTGGCTGTGCCCGCCCGGGTGCAGCGAGATCGAGCCCTGCCCGATCCCGGAGCCCTTGCGGGCCTCGTAGTCGCCGCCGCAGTAGAACATGACCTCGTCGGAGTCCACATTGGCGTGGTAGTAGGGCACCGGCACGGCCAGCGGGTGGTAGTCGACCTTGCGCGGCACGAAGTTGCAGATCACGAAGTTCTGGCCCTCGAAGACCTGGTGCACCGGCGGCGGCTGGTGCACCCGCCCGGTGATCGGCTCGAAGTCGGCGACGTCGAACGTGTACGGGTACAGGCAGCCGTCCCAGCCGACGACGTCGAACGGGTGGGTGGGCACCACGTAGCGGGTGCCGGTGATCCCGTGCGGCCCCCCGCGGTGCTTCACCAGCACCTCGACATCGGTGTCCTCGACGAGCAGCGGCTCGGTGGGACCGTGCAGGTCGCGCTCGCAGTACGGGGCGTGCTCGAGCAGCTGGCCGTGACGCGACAGGTACCGCGCCGGCGGGGTGATGTGCGACGACGCCTCGATCGCGTAGGCGCGCAGCGGCTCGGACCCCGTCGGCACCCACCGGTGGGTCGTCGCCCGCGGGAGCACCACGTAGTCGCCCTGGCCTGCCTCCAGGGCACCGAACACCGTCTCGACGGTCGCCGAGCCCGACTCCAGGTAGACGACCTCGTCGCCGACGGCGTTGCGGTAGAGCGGGCTGACCTCCCCCGCGACGACGTAGGAGATCCGCACGTCGGCGTTGCCGAGCACCAGCCGGCGCCCGGTGACGACGTCGACCGACTTCCAGTCCGGCGATTCGAGGTCGTGCAGCATCAGGTGCCGCGGCACGAGCGGCCGGTTCTCGGTCAGCGACTGGTCGCCCGGGTCCCAGGGGGTGGCGTCGACGATCGCCGACGGGACGCCCACGTGGTAGAGCAGCGAGGAGTCCGAGGAGAAGCCCTCCTCCCCCATCAGCTCCTCGCGGTACAGCCCGCCGTCGAGGCGTCGGTGCTGGGTGTGCCGCTTCGGCGGGACGTCACCGGCTCGCCTGTAGTACGCCATCGTGGCCCTCCTCCGGTCCGGTCGATGTCGGTCTCCGCCCCGGTGCCCGCCTCGGCGCCCGCCCCGGCGCCGGCCGCGGGGACGACGGCCCCGTCGGTGGCCCGGGCGGCATCGGAGGCGGGGTCGGTCGCGCGGTCGTGCCGCGGGCGGTCGCGCGGGCGAGGGCGGCCGCGACGTCGTCGCGGGTCGGGGCGGGGAGCACGGCGGCGACGTGGGCGTCCGGGCGGAGCAGCCACACCTCGTCGGGCCGGGCGGCCAGGGCCGCGGTCACCGTCGGGCCGGCTCCGTCCCCCGCGGGGGCACCGACTCCCGCTCCGGCCGGGTCGGCAGCGGATCCAGGGCCGGCTCCCGCTCCGGCACCGGCGGCTCCCCCGGTGACGGCGGGGTCGGTGTCGGTGTCGGGGTCGCCGTCCAGCTCCGCGAGGGCGAGCACGCGGACCGGGCCGGGCGCCGCGGACGCCGCCGCGGTGACCGCGTCCGCGTCGGCCAGCGGCCCGGTGAGCAGCAGGAACCCGTCGCGGGCGAGCGCGCGCAGCCGTCCCGGGCCGGCCGGGGTGCGGACCGGGACATCGGGGACGAGCACGCCGGGCCCCGCGGGCGGGACCTTGCCGCGGGCGGGGCGCCCGGCGAAGGGACGACGGGCGTCGGCGGTGGTCAGCGGGGAGTCGACGTACCAGAACGGCTCGGACAGCCGGCCGGAGTCGACCCGCGCCCTGGCCCCGGGGTCGGTCGCCGCCGCGGCGAGGACCTCGGAGCGGGCACGCACCTGCTCGGCGCTGCGCGGGACCAGGAAGTCCATCGTCGCGGTGGTCACGGCCACGTTCTCCCGTGCCGCCGCGTGACGCTCGGCGTGGTAGCTCTCCAGGAGCTCCTCCGGTGCCCAGCCGTGACCGACCCAGGCGATCTTCCAGGCGGCGTTCTCCGCGTCGGCGACGCCGGAGTTCAGGCCGCGGGCACCGAACGGGGACACCAGGTGCGCGGCGTCGCCCGCCAGCAGGACCCGGCCGCACCGCATCCGGTCCACCACCCGCGAGTGGAACCGGTAGACCGAGGACCAGACCACCTCGTGGTCGACGTCCCCGATGACCGCCCGGATCCGGGCGTCCAGCGCGCCGGACGCGGTCTCGGCGTCGAGGTCGTACCCGGCCGGGACCTGCCAGTCGATCCGGTACGTCGAGTCCGGGCAGGGGTGGACCAGCACCTGGCGGCCAGGGTTCGCGGCCGGGTCGAAGTGGAAGCGGCGCTCGGCCGCCCACCCCGGGAGGTCGGCGCGGACGTCGCAGATCAGGAAGCGGTCGTCGAAGCTGGTGCCCTCGAAGGTGACCCCGAGCAGCTCCCGCAGCGCATCACCGCGGGCGCCGGCACAGACGACCAGGAAGCTCCCCGCGACCCGGCCACCGTCGTCGACGGTGACCGTGACGCCGTCGGCGGTCTGCTCGACACCGACGACGTCGTGTCCCCAGCGCAGGTCCACCAGTGTCTCGTCGGCGATCCGCTCGTCGAGGATCTCCTCGGTGCGGGCCTGGGAGAGGTTCACGAAGGGTGGGAAGGCGGGCCGCCCCGGCTCGGCGACGGTGTGGGCGAACAGCTCGGTGTCGCGGTGGAAGGTGCGCGCGGTGGTCCAGGTGACGCCCTCGTCGGCGATCCGGCGGCCGGCGCCGACGGACTCCCACACGTCGAGGACGTCGCGCTGCTGGCAGATCGCCTTCGATCCGACCCGGTCCCGCTCCGGGCGGCGGTCCAGCACGACCGTCGGGACGCCGTGGCGGGCCAGCAGCAGCGCGGTGGTCTGCCCGACCGGCCCGGCACCGAGCACCAGGACCGGCGACGACGGCCAGGTCGGCGCGGCGGACCTCGACACGACGGACCTCGACACGGCTGCTCTCCCCTCTCCGGCTCCTCAGCCCTGCAACCTCGCCCAGACCTCCTGGTCGCGCTCCGCGGTCCAGATCACCGGACGCTCCACACCGGACAGCTCGTCCCACAGCCGGGAGACGTCGAACGGGAGGCAGTGCTCGAAGATCGGCCAGTGCCCGTAGTCGTCGACGAGTGCGGCGTGGGTGGCCTCGAACGCCTCCTTCAGCGTGCCGCCGCGCCCCTGCACCGCGCCGACCTCCCGGATCATGACCTGCAGGAACCCACGGGTCTGGGCGATCGCGGCGTCGACCTCGGCGCGCCCGCGGCTGACCGCGCCGCGCCCGCCGACGAGCTGCTCGGCGCCGAGCGCGGCGAGCCGGTCGAGGGTCTCGCCCGCCCAGTCGCGGTGGAACGCGTCCCCGGTGTAGAGCGCGGCCCGGGCCTCGACGAGGTCACCGGCGAACAGGATCCGGTGCCGCGGCAGCCAGGCGGTGATGTCGCCCTCGGTGTGGCCGCGACCGTGGAACTGCAGCACCAGCTCGCCGCGGTCCCCGCCCAGGTCGATGGTGAGCCGGTCGGCGAAGGTCAGCGTCGGCCAGGTCAGTCCGGGCACGGAGTCGGCGGCCTCGGCGAGCCGCGGCATCCGCGCGAACTCCGAGGCCCAGTCCTCCATGCCACGCTCGGCGATCAGGGCCGCGGTCGCCTCGTGCGCGACGACGGTCTGCGCGTCGAACGCGCTCGCGCCCAGCACCCGGACCGCGTGGTAGTGCGACAGCACGAGGTGGCGGACCGGCTTGTCGGTGTGCTCGCGCAGCATCGCGAGCCACCTCCGCGCGGCGACCGGGGTGGCGAGGGCCTCGAAGCAGACGAGGAAGTCCTCCCCCTCGATCGCGCCGATGTTCGGGTCGCCCTCGGCGGTGAGGGCGTAGACGCCGTCCGCGAGCACATCGAGGGTCTGCTCCTTGGCAGCGGTGTCGGCGGAGGAGGCGAAGGGCTTGGCCACGGCAGGTGTCCTCTCGGTAGCCGGGAGACACCGGCGGCGACCGTGGCGTCCCCTCATCGGGACCTGTGACCGGCCGGACCTGCCCGACGATCAAAGGTTGAAGCACTTGTCCGGAACCGTAGAGGGCCGCGGGGCCCGGCGCCAGGGCCGATCCGGCGGCGCGCGCCGAGCGGTTCAGGTCCGCCGGTTGATCCAGTCCGCCCGGTGCGCGGCCCGGGAGAGGCGGACCAGCAGGGTGTTGAGCGTCGCGAGGTCGACGGCGCCGAGCAGCGCCGCCCACTCCGACTCGCGACGGTTGTGGGTCCCGAACGCGGCGACCAGCCGCTCGGCACCGGCGTCGGTCAGGGACAGGTGCACGGTCCGCCGGTCCCCGGCGGCGGGCGTGCGCCGGACGAGCTCCCCGGCGGCGAGGGTGTTGGCCAGGCTGGACACCGCGGCCCGGCTCATCCCGCACAGCTCCGCCGCCCGGCCCGCCTCCTGCCCGCCCGCGACCCAGAGTGTGAACAGCAGCCGGAACGCCGACCAGCTCCATCCCGCGGGGCGGTGGACGGTCGACTCGAGGTCGTAGACCAGGGAGCTCGTGAGCCGGTGCAGGTTCAGCACCAGCGCCATGGCCGCGCGGTCGGTGCCGGGGAGGCGCTCGCCGGTGCGGGCGAGGGCGACGTCGGTGAAGGCGAGGAACCCGTCCCCGCCGCCGTTCCCGCTGTCATTCCCGCTGTCGTTCCCGCTGCTGTTCCCGCCGCCGTCGGCTCGGTCCTGCGCGACCGGCGACCGGTCCGACGACCGCACCCCGGCTCCCGGCGGACCCCCGCCCGGCCCGGCGGTCCCGATCCGGGCCGGGCCGTCGCCGAGCCCCGCGAGGAACGCCGCGACCACCTCGCGCGCCGCCGATCCCGCGCCACCCGACCCCGGCGACGTCCCCCTTGCACCGGTCCCCGGCGTCGCCGCCGCCCCGTCCGGCCCGAGCGCCGACCCCGGTCCGCCGGGCCCCGGCGCGGCCAGCGCCTGCACCCCGTGGAGCAGCGCCAGCAGCTGCTCCACGAGCACCCCGTCCGGCGCCGGGGCGACGATCTCGCCCGCCCGCCGCGCCTCGTCGATCCGGGCCGCCAGCCGGACCCGCCACCGCGCGGTCACCTCGGCGAGGACCGCGGCCGGCCCTGCCCCGGACGCCGCGACCCGGGCGAACGGCGTCCCGGTGTGCGCGGTGACCTCGTCGCAGAACACCCGCAGTGCCGGGAGCCCGGCCAGCCCGGCCGTGCGCTGCGCCACCCGGGCGTCGAGGCCGTCGAGCGCCCGCCGGAAGGCGTACTCCACGATCGCGGCGCGGCCGGCGAAGTAGTGCCCGGGGGCCCCGTGCGCGACCTCCAGCGCCGCGCTGACGTCCCGCAGCGTGACCGCGTCCGGGCCGTGCTCGGCGATCAGCCGCCAGGCGGCGTCGGCGATCTCGCCCCGGCGCTGCTCGTGGTCCACCCGCTTCGGCACGGCCGCTCCTCGTGGTAGCTCACCGTTTTTCTACACGAGGAGAAACATAGGTGCGCATCCAGATCCCGACGGTCCTAGTCCATTCGGGCTAACGATAAGTGGTCGTCGCACGTCACCGGGGTCGCAGTGGATCAGTTGAGGTGGGCAACGGGGCCGCTCGAACCCCGTTGCGCAGCGAGGCGCGACCGGGCGGCACCGGTGGAAGGCTCCCCGATGAAGAAGACGAAGCGAGCCGCCGTCGCGCTCGTCGTCGCCGGCCTGCTCGCCGGTGCGGCGGTCGGTGCCGGGTCGGCGCTCGCGGCGCCGGACGCGCGGGCGGACACGGCGGGTCCCGACCTGCTGCGCGCCCCCGCCGTCGACGCGCCCCAGCTGCAGAACACCGGCATCTGGTCCGCCGACCCGATCGGCATCTGCATGACCAGCGCCTACCGCCACGGCGAGTACGTGCACCAGGGCTGCGTCTACGACGACGAGGGCGGCGGCAACCAGTACCGCTGGCCCAACGACACCCTGCTGCGCAACTACACCTACCCCGAGAACGCCGCCTACCGGCGCAACGCCGCGGACATCCTCGAGGTCCGCGCGAAGCCGCAGGACGACGCGACCGCGTTCCGGGTCACGATGAACACGATGACCGACCCGGGGCTGCTCGGCCTGACCCTCGCCCTCGGCGGCTCGGACACCCCGCGCGAGGCCCCGCACGGCGCGAACACCGTCATGCCGGCCCAGCTGTTCGTGACGGTGCACGGCAACGAGGGCGACATCGTCGACGCGGCCACCGGGCGGACCCTGCCGGACGCGCCCGAGGTGCACGTCGACCTCGAGCGACGCCAGGTCGAGATCCGGGTGCCGCACTCCGCGTGGGACCCCGCCGACGGGACGCAGCGCCTCGCCGCCGCGGCCGGGCTGTGGGACCGCGACGCCGACGCCTACCTCGTCCCGCAGGTCACCGCGGACGAGTCCCACCCCGGCGGCGCGGTCCTCGGCGACCCGACGCCGTCGGCGTTCTTCGACGCGGCGTTCCGCTTCCACGAGCCCTTCGAGGCGCCCTACCGCAACAACGACCAGAAGCGCGCGATCGCGAACGGCGACCTGTCGGAGTTCTTCGCCGACGTCGACTTCGGCAAGCTCCGCGCCGGTGCCGACGACGAGTCCGGCGTCCCCACCTCCGGCTACGTGACCCGCGTGTTCGCCTCGCACTCGGAGAAGGAACAGGGCCGACGGCTGCCGTCGGACCCGGGTGGGCCCGCACCGGGCACCGGCCTGCAGCAGGGCGGCATCGCCACCGGCTCCGGCGAGGGCTCCGGCGACCAGCGGCCGAGCGCGTCGTTCGGCTACCCCTGCCGCGACGACTGCGTCCCCGACCTGCCGGGCCGCATGCAGCGCTACACGGTCTACGTCCCCGAGGCCCCCGCGCCGTCGCACGGCTACGCCTCGCTGCTCTGGACCCAGGGCTACGCGCTGCGCCCCGGCGACGACGTCGCCGGCGACCGTGACCTCTACCGGCAGTTCGCCGACCGGCCGGGCGACCCCACGATGGTGATCGACGTCGACTTCCGCGGCGCCGACAACTGGGGCTACGGCGAGGGCGGCGCGATCGTCTTCGAGGCGCTGGCCGACGCCCGTCGCCACTACGACCTCGACCGCGAGCGCACCGCGATGGGCGGCTTCTCCTCCGGCGCCTACACCGCGAACAAGCTGTCGCTGACCTTCCCCGACGTGTTCAACAAGGCCTTCATCTGCGACGGGCTGAACGTGGCCCCCTCGCTGCCGGGCGTCAACGGGGTGGCCGACGAGCTGGCCGAGGCCGGCGTCGACACCGTCACCAAGCACGAGCCCGGGTCGAAGATCTCCGAGCTGCTGCCCAGCCGGCGCAACCAGCCGGTGATGGAGTGGGCCGGGGTCAACGACGACTTCATCCCCTACCCCATCACCCGCGAGCGGGCCGACCTCTACAAGGCCGGGGACTACGACTACGAGTTCATCAGCCACGTCGGCCTCGCCGCCGAGCACCTCGTGATGTGCAAGAACGGCATGTGGGACCTGGCCGCCCGCTGGATGGGCGACGAGCCCCGCGCGGTCGACCCGCCGCACGTCACCTACGTGCGCAACCCCCTCATGGACGACCCGGAGGCCGGCCTCGTCGGGGACCACGCCTACTGGCTGTCGGGCATCCAGAGCCGCGACCCGCACGAGCTGGGCGCGATCGACGTGGTCACCCGGGGGCAGGGCCGTGCTGAGGCGCCGGTCCCGGCGGCCGGTCAGGAGGTCGGGCAGGTCGAGGGGACCTTCTCGCCGGTCAACCCGAGTTCCGCCACCTCGACGCGCCGGTGGACGCCGACGCCGAGAACGTGCTGGAGATCCGCTCGGCCGGGGTCGGCACCGTGACCGTCGACCCGGAGCGCGCCGGGGTGGGCTGCGACGCCCGCCTCGACGTGCACACCGACGGCCCGTTGACCGTCATGCTCGACGGCTGCGACCGGACCGAGTCCTTCGACGGCAACGACTCCGGTGGGCTGGCGAAGCCCGCGACGTTCGCGCCGGTCGACCCGCTCGAGCCGGTGGGCAACCCGCTGCAGGGCACCCCGCTCCCGCCGGAGGTGGGCAACGTCCCGCAGGCCCCGCTGCAGGGGCTCCCGCCGCTGCGGTTCCCGCCGAACCAGCTCGGCCAGGACCCCGCGCCCGGTGACGGCGCGCAGGAGTCCCCGACCGGCTGACCCCGGCCGCACGCGAACGGCCCCTCGTACGAACGTCTCGTACGAGGGGCCGTTCGTGCGCACGCCTCGTGTAGGGCGCCCGCGTGGGGCGCCGTGCGCGAGGCGCCGCGGGGGTCAGGCCTTCAGCAGTGCCTCGGCGAGCCCCTCGGCGGCGGTGAAGCAGCCTTCGTGGCTGCCGGGCGCGCTCACCGGCGTGACGCCGAGCCGGGCCGCGAAGCGGTCCCAGCCGTACTCGCCGGGTGGAAGCGCGACGTCGTCGGTGGACAGCACGTAGGACACCGGCACCCCCAGGGCCGCCGGGTCGAGCGGTTCCACGGTCTCGGTGAAGTACTGCATCGGGTGCGGCACGAGCAGCTCGTGCACCAGCTTCTGCGCCTCCTCACCCGCGTCGTTCATGAAGGCCTCCTGCCACACCGGCAGCGGGAGCGCGACGGTGTCGTTGCCCGACGCCGCGGCCTGGGCGTCGAACAGCTCCCGGTAGGCCGGCGGGACCTCGTCGTAGAGCGAGCGGCCCGCGGCCGGGACGAACGCGCTCCAGTAGACGAGCTTCCGCAGCCGCGACGCGACCCGGTGCGCCGCACCGGTGATCACGTAGCCGCCCCAGCTGTGCCCGACCAGCGTCACGTCGGACAGGTCGGCGGACTCGATCAGGTCCACCACGGCGTCGACGGTGTCGGACAGGTGCAGGGCAGTGGGGTCGTCGCCGTCGGCGAGCCCGGGGAGGGTGGGGGTCAGCACGCGGTGTCCTGCCGCACGCAGTCGCTCGGCGACCGGGCGCCAGGCCCAGCCGCCGTGCCACGCGCCGGTCACCAGCACGAACGTCTCGGACATCGATCACTCCTCGTCGAGTTCGGAACGGGGTCGGGTCCCCTCGGCGAGTGATCGTGGCCGACCCCGGACCCCCGGTGAAGGGGCCGAGGGGGTCGTGCCGAAAGCGGTCCCGACTGAGACGATCCGTAGAGGAATCAGGGCCCGGTATCCGTGTCAGGATCACAGTCATGGACGAATCAGTGGTGATCGTCGGTGCCGGGATCGGGGGCCTGTCGCTGGCCCTCTCGCTGCACGCCCGCGGCGTCCGGGTCACCGTGCTCGAACGCGCGGCCGAGCTGCGCGAGGTCGGTGCGGCCGTGGCGCTGTCGGCGAACGGGCTGCGCCCGCTGGACGAGCTGGGTCTGCTGGGCGAGCTGGAGAAGGTCGCGGCGCAACCGACCGAGCTCATCCACCGCGGCTGGCGCGACGACGAGCGGGTGTCCGCCTTCCCGGTCGGGATCGACGGCAGCTACCGGCGCCGCTTCGGCGCCCCCTACCTGGGCATCCACCGCGCGGAGTTCCAGCGTGTCCTGGCCGGTGCCTGCCCGGAGGGCATGGTCCGCCTCGACTGCGAGGTCACCGCGGTCGACCCGGACGGCACCGTCACCCTCGCCTCCGGTGAGCAGCTGCGCGCCGCGGTCGTGGTCGGCGCCGACGGCGTGCACTCCCGTGTCCGGTCGGTCGTCGACCCCGATGCCCGACCGCGCTACACCGGGACCTCGGCCTTCCGCGGGATCGTCGACGTCGCAGACGCGCCGCTGCTGCCTGATCCCGGCGCGATCCAGTTCTGGATGGGCCCGGACGCGCACGTGCTGCACTACGCGATCGGCGCGCACGCCGAGCAGATCAACTTCTTCGCCGTGCTGGAGGGACCGGAGCCGTGGACCGGCGGTGCCGGCCCGACCGAGACCGACCCGGGGACCCTGGAACGGGCCTTCGCCGGCTGGGCGCCGGGCGTGGTGCAGATGCTGACCGCGGTGCCGCAGTCCCCGCACTGGCCGCTCTACACGCTGCCCCCGATGACGCGCTGGTCCCGCGGCCGCGTCGTCCTCCTCGGCGACGCCGTGCACACGATGCTGCCGCACCACGGCCAGGGCGCGAACCAGTCCATCGAGGACGCCGCGGTGCTCGCCGACCTGCTCGCCGCCCCCGGCGCTCTCGACGGCGACCACGCCGAGGCGTTCGACCGCTACCAGCGGCTGCGCCGGGCACGGACCCGGTCGATCCAGCGCAGCTCCCTGGTCACCAGCGGGCTGCTGCACCTGCCCGACGGCCCCGAGACCGACGCCCGCAACGCGGGACTGGCCGGGCTGGACCCGTGGCTCACCTGGATCCACGGCGTCGACGCGCGGGCCGACACCCGACCCGTCCCGGCCTGACCATCATTCAGCTGTCGAAGCTCTCAATCGGGCGCTGTCCGGTCTTTGTGTCTACAGAGTCGCACGCCTACCGTGAGGCGACGCGCCGGGCCGAGGGAGGTGACGGGCATGGATCTGCGGCAGCTCCGCTACTTCGTGGCGGTCGCGGAGACGCGGCACTTCGGCCGCGCCGCCGAGCGGCTGCACATGGCCCAGTCCCCGCTCTCCCAGGCCATCCGCCAGCTCGAGAGCCAGGTCGGCGCCACCCTGTTCGAGCGCACCACCCGCCGGGTCGACCTGACGCCGGCGGGGGCGTCGCTGCTGGAGGACGCGCGGCGGATCCTGGCCGGTGTCGAGGACGCGCGGCGCCGCGTCGAGCAGGTCGCCGCCGGCACCGAGGGCGTGGTGACGGTCGGTGCCACCGACCTCGCCGCCTACCGGCTGCTGCCCCGGCTGGCCCGGGTCGCCGCCCGCCGGATGCCGGGCGTCTCGCTGCGGTTCCTGCCCGGGCTGCTCACCGCGGCCCAGGAGGACGCGCTCGACGAGCGTCGCATCGACCTGGCCGTACTGCGTCCGCCGGTGGTGCGCCCGGAGATGTCGGTCCGCCCGATCGCCCAGGAGCGGCTGATCGCGGCGCTGCCCGCCACCCACCGGCTCGCCGGGGCGGGGACGGTCACCCTGGCCGAGCTCCGGGGCGACGACTTCGTCGCCTACGGCGCCCCCGGCTCGGTGGTCGACTCGGTCGCCACCCAGGGATGCCTGGACTCCGGCTTCCTCCCGCTGCGCCGCACCGAGGCCCGCGACACCCCGATCCTACTCACCCACGTCGCCGCCGGTGCCGGGGTCGCGCTGCTGCCCGAGTCGGTGCGCGCCCTGGGCACCGAAGGCGTCGTCTACGCCGACCTGGACCGCGAGCTGCGCGTCGACCTGGCCCTGGCCTGGCGCACCGACGACGACTCCCCCGCCCTCGTCCGGCTGCTCGACGTGCTCGCCGAGCGCGCGCACGAGCTGGACCCCCGCCCTGCCACCGTCCCCGGAGGACCGCAGTGAAGATCGTGGCCGTCGAGGCGATCCCGTTCGCCGTGCCCTACCGCAAACCACTGCGGTTCGCCTCCGGTGAGGTGCACACCGCCGACCACGTGCTGGTCCGGGTGCACGCCGAGGACGGCGTCGTCGGCGTCGCCGAGGCCCCACCCCGCCCCTACACCTACGGAGAGACCCAGGCCTCCATCCGCGCGGTGGTCGACACCGTGTTCGCCCCGGAGATCGTGGGCCTGAGCGTCTTCGAGCGGGAACGGATCCACGCCGTCCTCGACCGCACGATCGGCAACCCGACCGCGAAGGCCGCGATCGACATGGCCGTCTGGGACGTCATCGGCCGCCGGCTCGGTGTCGGCGTCTCCGAGCTGCTCGGCGGGTACACCGACCGGATGCGGGTCTCGCACATGGTCGGCTTCGCCCCCGACGACGTGATGGTCGCCGAGGCCCTGCGGATGCGCGACGAGCACGGCGTCACCACCTTCAAGGTCAAGGTCGGCCGCCGCCCCGTCACCCTCGACACCGGCGCCTGCCGTGCGCTGCGTGAGGCACTGGGGCCCGACGTCGAGCTCTACGTCGACGGCAACCGCGGCTGGACCGCGTCCGAGGCCGCACGGGCCCTGGACGAGATGGCCGACCTCGGCCTGACCCTGTCCGAGGAGCTCATGCCCGCCGACCAGGTGCTCGGACGCCGCTGGCTCACCGCTCGCACCACGGTCCCGACCGTCGCCGACGAGTCCGCGACCCGGCCCGGCGAGGTGACCCGCGAGCTGCTCGACGGCGCCGCCACCATGATCAGCATCAAGACCGCGCGGACCGGGTTCACCGGCTCGCAACGGGTGCTGCACCTGTGCGAGGGACTCGGCACCGAGGTGGTCATGGGCAACCAGATCGACGGGCAGCTCGGCACGGCCTGCACGGTCGTCTTCGGCGCGGCGCACCGGCAGACCAGCGCCCGCGCCGGTGAGCTGTCGAACTTCCTCGACATGACCGACGACCTGCTCACCGAGCCGCTGCGGATCAGCGGCGGCGAGCTGCGCGTCCCCGGCGGGCCCGGGATCGGCGTGGACGTCGACCCCGACAAGCTCGCCCACTACCGCACCGACACCTGACCACCCGCACGCCGAGACCGAACGACCCCGCCCCACCACAGGAGTAGGACATGACCGAGACCGCCACCGCCGCCGGCTCCGGCGCGAACGCCACCGCCACCTTCGCGAAGAAGGAGCGCGCCGGCGCCGCCGCCGATCCGGCCCGGGTGTCCGCCATCGCCACCGACACGCTGCAGGCCCTGCACGAGGTCATCCGCAAGCACCAGGTGACCTACGCCGAGTACGACGCGCTCAAGGCCTGGCTGATCCAGGTCGGCGCCGACGGCGAGTGGCCGCTGTTCCTCGACGTGTTCGTCGAGCACGTCGTGGAGGAGGTCGCCAACGCCGACCGCCGCGGCGCCGTCGGCACCATCGAGGGCCCCTACTACGTCCCGGGTGCCCCGGTCATCGAGTCCGGGACCGCGATGCCGATGCGGCCCGGCGAGAAGGGCACCCCGCTGCTGTTCCAGGGCACCGTCACCGACCTCGACGGCGCCCCGATCGCCGGCGCGACGGTCGACCTGTGGCACGCCGACGACGAGGGCTACTACTCCCAGTTCGCCCCCGGCATCCCCGAGTGGAACCTGCGCGCGGTCATCCACACCGGCGACGACGGGCACTTCGCGTTCCGCACCATGCAGCCCGCGCCATACCAGATCCCGACCGACGGCTCGACCGGCGCGTTCATCTCCGCGGCCGGCTGGCACCCGTGGCGCCCCGCGCACCTGCACCTCAAGGTGTCCGCGCCCGGCAAGCAGCTCGTCACCACCCAGCTGTACTTCGACGGCGGCGACTACGTCGCCGACGACGTCGCCCAGGCCGTGAAGCCGGAGCTGATCCTGCG
Organism: Pseudonocardia sp. Ae717_Ps2; assembly: GCF_001932475.1. Taxonomy (NCBI): domain Bacteria; kingdom Bacillati; phylum Actinomycetota; class Actinomycetes; order Pseudonocardiales; family Pseudonocardiaceae; genus Pseudonocardia; species Pseudonocardia sp. Ae717_Ps2. Next base: position 1,699,021 of record NZ_MCIS01000001.1, on the reverse strand, counting down.
CCCCGGCCCGGCCGCCGACGGCACCGGCAACGAGGTCACCTACGACTTCGCGCTGGACCCCGCCTGATGGCCCGCTTCGCCGTGCGGATGGAGGTCGACCTCCCCGCCGACATGGACGCCGAGGCGAAGGCCGACCTGCTCGCACGGGAGAAGGCCTGGTCGCAGCAGTGGCAGCGCTCGGGTGAGTGGGTGAGCATCTGGCGCTGCGTCGGCGAGTACGCCAACCTGTCGATCTTCGAGGTGCGCGACAACGAGCAGCTCCACGAGATCCTCTGGGGGCTGCCGCTGTTCCCCTACATGACCATGCAGGTGACCCCGCTGGCCACGCACCCGTCGGACATCCACGCCTGAGACCCCGCGGGGGCGCCCGGGCCCGGTGACGGGCGCCCCCGCGCATTCCCGGTCAATTCCTGACCATTCCTTTACCGGAACCGGGAGACGCTCTTCACGGTCGCGCCGAACGGTCGTCCGACGCCCGCCGCACCGGACGACGCGTTCACCGGACGACGGCCGGCGAACCGCAGGAGAGGCTCTCCGAACTGCTGCCGGACAACGGCGCCGGCCGGCTGGAACTCCTCCAAGAGCAGATAACCAACACGTAAAGCAACCGGACTTCTCGCCCGGTGGACAACGGGCGAAGAATGCGTGACGCGCCGTGCGTCGTCGAACTGGAAAGGGCACACCCGGATCGGGGGTGTTCATTCCACGGGTTAGTCTCCGGCCGTTCGACGACGTTTCTGGAGGGCTTCGGTGTCGCAGTTCGGTCCCGGCACGATTCCCCTGCGGCCGGGCTCCCCGCCGCGGGACCCGTTCGGCGGGGTCACCGTCCGCCTGCCCGCGGCGCCGGGACGGCACGCGACCCACGGGAGCGTCCTGACCGGCGCACCCCCCGCGCCGCCCCGCACGCTGTGGGACGTCTTCACCCGCACCGTCGCCGACCACCCGCACGCCCCGGCCCTGGACACCGGCGGAGTCCGGCTCGACTACGCAGGGCTGCGGGCGGCCGTCGAGCGGACCGCCGCCCGGCTCGCCGCCTGCGGGGTCGGCCGCGGCGACCGGGTCGGGATCCGGGTGCCGTCGGGCACCCCGCACCTGTACGTGGCGATCCTCGCGGTCCTGCGCCGCGGCGCCGCCTACGTCCCGGTCGACGCCGACGACCCGCACGAGCGCGCACGCACCGTGTTCACCGAGGCCGCGGTGTGTGCCGTGGTCGAGGCCGGCGGGCGGATCGTGCCCGGGCCGGTGCACCCGCGCCGCGTCCCCTCGCGCGGCCCGGACGTCCGCGACGACGCCTGGGTCATCTTCACCTCCGGCTCCACCGGCACGCCCAAGGGCGTCGCGGTCACCCACCGCAGCGCCGCCGCGTTCGTCGACGCCGAGGCCCGCCTGTTCGCCCGGGACCGTCCGCTCGGCCCCGGCGACCGGGTCCTCGCCGGGCTGTCGGTCGCCTTCGACGCCTCCTGCGAGGAGATGTGGCTGGCCTGGCGGCACGGTGCCTGTCTGGTCCCGGTGCCGCGCGCGCTCGTACGCTCCGGCGCCGAGTTCGGGGACCGGCTCGTCGAGCTGGGGATCACCGTCGTCTCGACCGTGCCGACGCTGGCGGCGCTGTGGACCGCCGAGCAGCTCCGCGCGGTCCGGCTGCTGATCCTGGGTGGCGAGGCGTGCTCCGAGCCGCTGGCACACCGGCTGGCCCGGGCCTGCCCGGAGGTCTGGAACACCTACGGCCCCACCGAGGCCACCGTCGTCTCCTGCGCCGCCCGGCTGACCGAGGACGGCCCCGTCCGCATCGGGCTGCCGCTCGCGGGGTGGCGGCTCGCGGTCCTCGACCCGGCGACGGGCGCGCCGGTCGGGTCCGGTGAGGTCGGTGAGCTGGTGATCGCCGGTGTCGGCACCGCCCGCTACCTGGACCGCGACAAGGACCGCGACCGCTTCTCCCCGGTCCCCGCGCTCGGCCCGCAGCGGGCCTACCGCAGCGGCGACCTCGTGCGGGCCGACCCGGAGGGACTGAGCTTCGTCGGCCGGGCCGACGGTCAGGTCAAGATCCGCGGGTTCCGCGTCGAGCTCTCCGAGATCGAGTCGGTGCTCGCCGACCTGCCCGGCATCGCCGCCGCCGCGGTGACCGTGCACGAGGTGCGGCCCTCGGTGCCGGAGCTGGTCGCCTACTACTGCACCGGTCCCGGCCTGCGCATCGACGACCACGAGGTCGCCGCCGGGCTGCGGGCGCGACTGCCCGCGCACATGGTCCCCGCCTGCTACGAGCACCTGCCCGCCCTGCCGACCACGACCAGCGGCAAGGTCGACCGGGCGGCGCTGCCCGCGCCGAGCGGGCGGGGCACGGCGTCGTCGGCACCGGTCGTCGCACCGGCGACGGCGACCGAGGCCGAGCTCGCGGCGCTGCTCGGGGAGTCCCTGGGGCTCGCCGAGGTGTCCGTGCAGAGCCACCTGGTCGACGACCTACGTGCGGACTCCCTCGCGCTCGCCCAGTTCGCGGCGCTCGTCCGCCACCGGCGCGGGCCGTCCTGCCCGGTCGGGATGCGGGTGCTCTACCAGCACCCCACGGTGCGCTCGCTCGCCGCGCTGCTCGACCGGACCGGGCCCGGCACCGTCGGCACGACACCGGCCGTCGCCCCCGCCGCTCCCCCGCCGGTGGGCCGGGCGCGGCACCTCCTGTGCGGGACGGTGCAGGTGCTCGTGCTGCTGCTCGGTCTGGCCGCCGGCGCCGTGGTCGCCTGGGCCGACATCGAGTGGATGGACCTCGCGACCGGCCTGCTCGACCTGTTCGAGCGGTCCGGCGCCGCGCTCGTCGCGACGTTCCTGCTGCTCACGCTCGTGCCGGTGCTGGCGAAGTGGCTGCTCGTCGGGCGCTGGCGGGCCGGGGAGATCCCACTGTGGAGCGCGGCGCACCTGCGGTTCTGGGTCGTCGCCACGCTGGTGCGGACCAGCCCGATGGTGCTGTTCGCCGGCTCACCGCTCTACCTGCTGCACCTGCGCGCGCTCGGGGCCCGAGTGGGGCGCGGGGCGGTCGTGTTCTCCCGCACCGTCCCAGTCTGCACCGACCTGATCTCCATCGGCGACGGCGCGGTCGTCCGGTCGCGCAGCTCGTTCACCGGCTACCGGGTGGAGCGCGGCCGGATCGTCACCGGGCCGGTCACGATCGGCCGCGGCGCGGTCGTGTCCGACGCGACCGTCCTCGACATCGACAGCGTCGTCGGCGACGACGCCCAGCTGGGGCACGCGTCGTCGCTGCCGCGGGGCGCCCGGATCCCCGACGGCACCCGTGCGCACGGCTCACCGGCCGTCCCGACGACGTCGGACTTCCGCGGCCCGGATCCGGCCCGCTGCTCGACCGCCCGCCGGGCGGTGTTCGCGACCGTCCAGCTGCTCACCCTGTTCCTGGCCGGGCCCGCGACGGTGACCCTCGCCGTCGCCGTGCTGGACGACGGGCCGCGGGTCACCGCGCTGGTCGACGGGCGCGACCCCGGCGACCTGCTCGCTCTGGCGGTGAGCCCGCTCGGGCTCGGACTGTCGCTGGCCGCGGGTGCCGCCGCGCTGGTGGCCGGTCTACTGGTGGTCACCCTGGTGCCGCGGCTGCTCTGGCCGCTGCTGCGACCCGGCCGCGTGCACCGGCTCTACGGCGCCGCGTACTGGTGCCACCGCACGGTCGCGCGGCTGAGCAACGTGCCGCTGTTCGTCCAGCTGTTCGGGGACAGCTCCTTCGTCGTCGGCTACCTGCGGCGGATCGGCTACCGGATCGCCCGCGGCGGCCAGACCGGCTCGAACGTCGGTGCCGACATCGCCCACGAGGTGCCGAACCTGGTGACGATCGGGCCGAACACGATGCTCTCCGACGGGGTGTTCCTGCGGACCGCGGAGTTCACCAGCACCTCGTTCCGGACCGTGCCGGTCGGTCTCGGCGCGGACTGCTTCCTCGGCAACGTCCTGACCGTCCCGGCCGGCGACCGGATCGGCGACGGCTGCCTGGTCGGCACCAAGACCATGATCCCCACCGACGGGCCGCGCCGGCGCGACGTCGGCCTGCTCGGCTCGCCCGCGTTCGAGATCCCCCGGGCCCGCCCCGAGGACCCGCGGCTCGCCGTCACCGGGGAGCGGCTGCGCCGCAGGCTCGCCGCGAAGGACCGGCACAACCTGGCCACGATGGCGCTGTTCCTGCTGGTCACCTGGGTACGGCTGCACGTGCTGCTGACCGTCGGGCTGGTGGCGGCGGGTTTCCTGGCGACCGCGGGCCCGCTCGCGATCGCCGGCGGCGCCCTGGCCGGTGGGCTCGCCGACCTGGCCGTCGGCGTGCTCGTCGAACGGGCGGCGACCGGGTTCCGGCGGTTGCAGCCGCAGCACTGCTCGATCTACGACCGCTACTTCTGGTGGCACGAGCGGTTCTGGAAGCTGAGCATCCAGCCGTCGCTGCTCAACGGCACCCCGCTCAAGCCACTCGTCTGGCGGCTGCTCGGGGTCCGGGTGGGCCGTCGGGTGTTCGACGACGGCGCCGCGATCAGCGAGAAGACCCTGGTCGCGATCGGCGACGACACCGTGCTCGGTGCCGGGGTGATCCTGCAGGCGCACTCGATGGAGGACGGCGTCTTCAAGGCCGACCACATCCGGATCGGCGACGGCTGTGTGCTCGGTGCCGGGGTGTTCGTCCACTACGACACGGTCGTCGGCGACGGTGCGGTGCTGGCCCCGGACTCGTTCCTGATGAAGGGCGAGCGCGTCGGCGCGGGCGGCGTCTGGGGCGGGAACCCGGCGGCGCCGGTCACCACCGTCCCGGTCACCACGGTCCCGGTCACCACGGTCCCGGGCGCCCCGGCGCGGGGCACGGCGGCGCCGGTCCCGGCGGGCTGACCACGGCCGCTCAGGGCTCGGGCAGCGACCGCCCGATCGCCAGGGCGGCCCGCCGGACCTCCGTGCCCAGCGCCGCGGTGCGGTCCTCCGGGATGTCGTCGATGTACCCGGCGACCTGCACCGCGGCGCGCACCTCCCCGCCCAGGGGCACCGCCGCCGCGACGCTGGCGACGCCGGGCTCCCGCTCGCCGCGCGCCACCGAGTAGCCACGCTCGCGGATGCCGTCGAGGTCGGCGGCCAGGGCAACCTCGTCGACCTGCTCCCCCGCCTCGGCCGCCCGGGCCAGCACCGCCGTCACGTCCTCGGGGCGGCGCTGGGCGAGAAGCACCTTCCCGGCACCGACGTGCAGCGGCAGCCGGGCCCCGATCGGGAGCTCGTAGCGCAGCCGGCGGATCCCGTGTGCCCGGGTGAGCACCACCCGGGTGTCCCGGTACTCGCGGAACAGCGACGCCGTCAGGCCTGTCTCGGCCGCCAGGTCGAGCAGCACCGGGCTCGCCGCGCGCAGCAACGGGTTCGTCGCCAGGTAGGCGTGCGCCCCGAAGGTCAGGGCGACGCCGGGCCGGTAGCCGGTGCTGTCGCGCTCGACCCGGTCGCGTGCCTCCAGCACGGTGAGGATCCGCTGGGCGGTCGCCACGGGCAGCCCGGCCCGCCGGGCGATCTCGGTGAGGCGCAGCGGCTGACGGGCGTCGTCGAGGACCTCCAACACGTCGATCGCGCGCTCCAGCGACCGCATGGTCGAGGTGGACCGCTCGCCCCGGGCCTGCTCACTGCTCTCCGCCACCACACCCGCGATTCTCACACAGTGGTAGGCCGCGCTCAGCGTCCGACACATCGCCCGTTGACAGATTACCGCTCCGTGCACACACTCTCCATAGTGCGAGAGTACTTATCACTCTGCGGTAAACCTGCAAGGAGGCAGCGTGCGTACGACAGTGCTGGGACTCGGCGAGGCCGGGGCGCTCTACGCGGCGGGGCTCGTGGCCCGCGGCTGGGACGTGACCGGGTACGACCCCGCGAACACCGCGACCCCCGACGGCGCGCGGCGGGCCGACTCCCCCGCCGAGGCCGTGCGGGACGCCGAGCTCGTCCTGAGCCTGGTCGGCGGGAAGGTCGCCCGGTCCGCGGCCGAGTCGGTCGCCGCGCACCTGCCCCCCGGAGCGGTGTTCGTCGACATGAACTCGATGGCCCCCGACGCCAAGCGGGCGACGGCCGAGCTCGTCGGCCCGCACCGCTTCGCCGACGTGGCGGTCGTCGGCTCGGTGCCCGAGCACGGTGCCGCGACCGGTGTCGTGGTCAGCGGCGTGGCGTCGGCGCGGGCCGCGGAGGTCTTCCGTGCCCTGGGCGCGCCGGTCGAGGACATCGGCGGCGAGCCGGGAGCGGCCTCGGTGCGCAAGCTGCTGCGCAGCAGCTTCATGAAGGGCCTCGGCGCGCTGATCGTCGAGTCGGTGGCCGCCGGCGCGGCCGCGGACGCCGAGGACTGGGTGCGTGGCCAGATCGCGGACGCCCTCGCCGGCGGTCACGAGACCACCGAGCGCCTGCACGACGGCACCCTCAAGCACGCCGACCGCCGGGCCGCCGAGTCCGTGGCGTCGGCCGAGCTGCTGGACTCCCTCGGCGTGCGGCCGGTCATGATCTCGGCGGCGGCCGAGCTGCACCGCGACCGCGCCGACGCCGCCCTCGCCCCCGGCGACGACCTGCTGGCGGCCTACGCCGGACTGGCGGTGGCCAACATCGGCGACGCCCGCGAGCGTATGGGCATGATGGACGGCGGCATCCACGCGCTCTGGCGCGGTGTCCGCGCGGTGGGCCGCGCCCGCACCGTGTGGGTCCGCGCCGGGGACAACCTGGCCCTGCACCGGGCGCTCGACCGCTGCCGGGCCGGGGACGTCCTCGTCGTGAACGGGCACGGCGACACCACCCGCGCGCTGCTCGGCGAGCTCATGGCCGAGCGGGCGAAGAAGCGTGGCGTGGCCGGGATCGTCGTCGACGGCGCCCTGCGCGACGTCGTCGAGCTGGAGAAGATCGGCTTCTCCGCCTGGGCCCGTGCGGTCACCCCGGCCGGCCCCTACAAGAACGGCCCCGGCCAGGTCGACGTGCCGGTGGCCGTCGGCGGTGTCGTGGTGCACCCCGGTGACCTGATCGTCGGCGACGACGACGGCGTCATCGTCGTCCCGGCCGCCGAGGCCGCGGCGAGCCTGCTGGGCGGCCGCGCGGTCGAGGCCGACGAGGCCGGCCGCCGTGCCGCGATCCTCGCGGAGCCGGCCCGATGACAGCCGTGTGGGCGCTGGTCGCGTTCGTCGGCGTGATCATCGTCTGGAACGCGGTGTTCAAGCGCAACATCGGCGAGGCCATGATCCTCGGGTTCGTGGCCGTCTGTGCGTTCGTCCTGTTCGGCGGCACCGTCGACGGCGGATCGGCCTGGTCGGCCATCTCCGGATCGGTGCTGGACGCGCTGCAGGAGGAGGTCACCTTCGCCGGTCTGGCGTTCGTGTTCATGTCCTACCTGCTGACCCGCACCCCGGTCCTGGACAAGCTGATCGACCTGCTCAACTCGGTGCTCGGGCGGCTGCGCGGAGGGCCGGTCTACACCGCCACCGCGGCCGGCGGCATCTTCGGTGCCATCGCCCACGTCGGCGCCGCGGTCACCGCGGCGGTCGGCTCGGTCACGGTGCCGTGGATGAAGCGCTCGGGGGTGCGGCCCGAGCTGGCCGCGACCGTCGTCGCCGGTGGTGCCGGCATGGGCGTCACCTTCCCCTTCTCGGCCACCATGTTCATCCTGGTCGGCGGGCTGGCCGCGCAGGGCGTCATGCAGCCCGACGAGATCGTGAAGCCGCTCGCGATCGCCGGACTCTGGTGCCTGGGCTACCGGTTCGTCCTCTCGTGGTTCCTCGTGCGCCGCAACGGCATCCAGTCGATCGCCGCCGAGGACCGGATCCCGTTCGGGCGCAGCCTGCGCTCCGGGTGGACCTCGCTGCTGCTGTTCGGGCCGATCCTCGTGCCCTTGCTGCTCACCCGGGGTCCGGTCGCCGACGCGCTCGGCTCCTACTCCGGTGTCTCCGACGCGATGAAGAAGCCGGTCGAGCTGGCCGACGGCACCACCCTGGCCGCCCAGCCGTACACGATGCCCGACGTGATCAGCCTGATCACCTGGATCCCGGTGCTGATGATCGTGCTGGTCCTCGTGCTCGGCCGGAAGCACCTGCCCCGCACCACCTCGGGCTGGTGGACCGCGATCGGCAAGGCCGCGCCGTCCTTCGGCGTCATCGGCATCACCATCGTCGCGGCGTTCTCCGCGGCGAACCTGCTGGGCGAGCTCGGGCTCGCCGAGCAGCTCGAGTCGGTGCTCGCCGGGCTGGACGCACCCGGCTGGATCATGGCCATCGCGATCGGCGTCATCATTGTCGCCATCGCGATCCCGCTGACCGCGAGCGCCACCATGGCCGCGGTCGGGCCGGTCGCGGTGATCGCGCTCGCCGGGGCGGGCATCCCCGCCCCGGTCGCCGCCGCCGCGGTGCTCGTGTTCGCCTCCACCGAGGGTGCCTCACCGCCGTCCGGGGCACCGATCTACGTCGCCGCCGGCATCGCCCGCGTCGACCCGGTGAAGACGTTCGTCCCGCTGCTCACATACTACTGCCTGCCGATCCTCGGGATCGGCGTCCTGATCGCGACCGGCCTGCTCCCGGTCTGACCCGCCCGTATCGGAGACACCCATGAGTTCGACGACGATCTCTTCCGACCCCGCCACCGGTACCGCGGCGAAGGTCACGACGTTCCTGTTCGCCCTGACGGTGGTGTTCTTCCTGCTCGCCGGCCTGGTGATCGTGGTGGGCCAGACCGCACTGCTCGGCCTCGGCGACGCGACCGCCGCCCGGGCCTGGGCGAGGACGATGGCGCCCTACGCCTTCGGCGGCGCCTCCGCGGCGGGCCTGCTGTCGTTCGTCCTGTCCTACTGGCAGGGCCCCGGCCACGGCGACGACGTGGCCGACGATGACTGAGCCGCCGCCCCGGTGGGAGGTGCCCCCCCACGCCGAGCTGGCCGGGCGCCGTCCGCCCGGGGCGAGCTGGGGCGTCTTCACCACCGATCCCGAGCGCGGCACCGCCAACTTCGCCGGCGCCGACGAGGTCCGGGCCAGCGCCGCGGTGGTCACCCGCGGCGCCGTGTTCGGCCTCGACCACGCCCTCGACGCGTTCGACCCGCCGATGGCGCGGGCCCGGTCCGCGCCCCGACACGAGATCCTCTCCGCCCACGCGCAGGCCCGCGACGACGTGCTGCACGGGTTCTACCTGCAGGCCACGTCGCAGGTCGACGGTCTGCGGCACCGGCGGGCGTCCGGGTACGGCTTCTACGACGGCGTCCCCGACGCGGCGATCGTCGCGGGCGGCCCCGCCCTGGGCGTGCAGCGCTGGGCGGAGAAGCCGATCGTCGGGCGCGGGCTGCTGATCGACGTGGCGGGGCTGCTCGCCGAGGAGGGCACCCCGCTGGACCACCGGGCCGGGCCCGCGCTCGACGCCGACGTCCTGGACCGTGCGCTGGCGCGCCAGGGCGAGCAGGTCCGGCCGGGCGATCTCGTCCTGGTCCACACCGGCTGGGCCCGCTGGTTCCTCGACGCCGACGACGAGCTGCGCGCCGAGGTCCGGTCCGCGCGCCGCGCCACGGGGTTCCGCCAGTCGCACGAGCTGCCGCGCTGGATCTGGGACCACCGGGTCGCGGTGTTCGCGACCGACACCTTCGCCGTCGAGGTGCTGCCGGTGGACCCGGGCAGCCCGTTCACCGGGACCGCCCCCGAGGACGCCGGGATGATGCACCAGGAGCTCATCGCCAAGCTCGGCGTGGTCCTGGGCGAGCTGTGGAACCTCGACGCGCTGGTCGCCGACAGCCGCGCCGGGGGCGGCTGGACGTCGTTGACGGTGGTCAAGCCGCTGCACCTCGTCGGGGGCGTCGGCTCGCCACCGAACGCGACCGCGATCCGCTGACCGGAGCGGGACGTACCGGGGCGGTCGGATCGCCCCGGTCGGATCGCCTCGGTCGGATCGCGCCGGTCAGATCGCGCCGGTCAGCTCCCCGGTGACCACACGGCGCTCGTTCTCCGTCCGCCAGGCGCGGTAGTCGGCGTCGTCGGCGGCGGTGCCGATCCTGGCGATGCAGTCGGCGCAGAGGTCCGCGACCTGCAGCAGGCAGTCCCGGCCGCAGTCCCGGCACGCGACGAGCTCGGCGATGGGGTCGTTCACGGTCGCTCCGGACATGACCGCGAGCCTACCGAGGGCAGCCCGGTGACGCCGGTGTGGTCGGGTTCAGCGACCTGCCGCCGCCACGGGGAAGCTCACCCCGGTGAGCTCCTCCGACACGGTCCACAGCCGCTGCTGTACCGCATGGTCGTGCGAGGCATCGCTGGAGGAGACGAGCGTCGGGTATCCGCGGATCTCGCCTCGGCCGCCGGGGCCGTAGTACTGCCCGCCGAGTACGCCGGGATCCGTTGCGGCGCGGACGGTGGGGAGCGCGCCCATCTCGGGTGTCTGTGTGAGCAGTGGTGCCAGCCATCCCATGGGCACACGCAGTGCCGCGGGTGTGTTCCGGGCGAGTTCGGTGTTGGACACGCCGGGGTGGGCGGCGACGGCGAGCGTCGTGCCGTGGGGGGCAAGTCGTCGTTGCAGCTCGTAGGTGAACATCAGGTTCGCGAGCTTGGACTGGCCGTACGCGGCGGAGCGGCTGTACGAGCGTTCCCACTGCAGATCATCGAAGTGGATCGCTGCGCGGATGCGGTGGCCGGTGCTGCTGACGGTGACCACGCGGGAGCCGGGTACGGGCAGGAGCCGCTCCAGGAGGAGGTTGGTGAGGGCGAAGTGTCCGAGATGGTTCGTTCCGAACTGCAGCTCGAAGCCGTCGGCGGTGGTCTGCTTCGGTGTGTACATGACGCCGGCGTTGTTGATCAGAAGGTCGATCCGAGGGTAGGTCGCGCGCAGCTCGGCGGCGGCGATGGAGACGGACTCCAGCGATGTCAGATCGAGGGCCTGCACGCCGACGTCCCCGCCCATGCGTGCCGCGGCCTGCCGGCCCTTCTCGATGTCGCGTACGGCGAGGACGACCCGTGCTCCGTGTTCGGCGAGCATGCGTGCCGTCTCGAAGCCGAGGCCCACGTTGGCGCCGGTGACCACGGCGACCCGGCCGTGCTGGTCGGGGATGTGCTGTTCGGTCCAGGGCTGGTTCATGACGCTCCCTAAGAGACTGCCGGTCTGTTGCTCCGGAGACGCTAGGAGACCACCGGTCCCTTGTCAAGAGACTGGCGGTCTTTAGTAGGGTGCCGGGGTGGAGTTCCAACGAGCGCGCAGCGAGGAACAGCGAGAGATCCGGCGGACGGCGATCCTGGACACCGCTGCGGCGATGCTCCGGGAGATGCCCGTCTCGGACCTCGCGCTGAACGAGCTCAGCCGGCGCGTGGGCCTGGCGAAGTCGAACGTGCTGCGCTACTTCGAGTCCCGCGAGGCGGTGCTCCTCGAGCTGCTGGACAGGTTCTTCGGGGCATGGCTGTCCGAACTCGAGGAGCAGCTGGCGACCGGCGCCGACGGCCGGGAGGAGATGACGACACGAGCGCATCGGCTCGCCGATGTGCTCAGTCGGTCCCTGGCGGAGCAGAGCGTGCTCTGCGACCTCATCGCCGCCCAGGGCGGCGTTCTGGAGCACAACGTGTCCACGGAGGTCGTTCGACGGCACAAGCGGTCCTCGCTGGCCCGGTTGGCGACCATGCGCATGCTGGTGACCCGTTTCCTCCCCGAGCTCGACGACGGCGCACAGCGGTTCTGCTTCATGACCCTCGTGTCGGCCGGAGCACTGTCGACCTACGTTCCTCCACCAGCCGCCGTTCTCGCCGCCTACGCGGACGAACCGGAACTCGCCGTCGTGGAGCTCGACCTGAGAGCGACACTGCGAAGCGTGGTGCTGACGACGCTCCTGGGGGCGCTGCCCCGCACGTGAGCCTCGGAGGAGCTGCCGCGGACATCGATCGGTCGTCGCGGCTCAGATGCACGATCCCGGGTCGTCGGCGGTGGTGATGATGGCGTGGAGGACGGTGCGCAGGGAGGTGAGCGAGGCCGGGTCGATGTTCTGCACGGCGGCCTCCTCCGCGGCGGCGGCGTCGACGGCGATCTTCTCGCGACGGCGATCGCCGGCATCGGTGAGTGCGGGGATGCGAGCGCGCCGGTCGCGCGGGTCGACCTCTCGCCTGATCAGGCCCGCCTTCTCCAGCCGGTCGAGCTCCGCGACCATGGTCGTCTTGTCCACGCCCAGGGCCTGCCCGAGCTCGATCTGGGTGAGCCCCTGCGTCTTGTGGAGCGCACTGAGGACGATGTGGTCACGGAGGGTGAGTCCGTGCCGCGCGGCGGCGGCCCCCACCACGGTGTGCAGTCGTTGCGCCGCTCGGTGGAGGAGCCAGGTCAGCTCGGAATCGGGCCCCGGCCCGAGGGTGGGGCGCGAGTGGAGCGCTGAGTCGGAAGGCGGCTGCACCACTGCAGTCTCACGCACCGGCGGGCGCGACGGGGCCGGTCAGCCGAGGGAGAGAGTCGTAGGCGCCGACGTCGTGGGAGGGGACGATCCGCATCAGCCTGCTCAGCGCGATGCTGCGCTGCAGACCGAGCCTGACGGTGTCCGCGTCGACGTCGGCCATCCGCCGCAGCGGCCAGGGACGTTCGGCCCCGCGGGTGATGCCGTCGATCTGCCAGGTCAGATCGCCGATGAACGCGTACCGGTCGCCGTCGGGAAGGGTCACGAACACGACGACGGAGCCGCGGGTGTGCCCGGCGGCGAGGGCGACGACGACCGAACCGTCTCCGTGGACGTCGAAGCTCGCGGGGAAGCCGAGATGGGCGGGCCCGTCGAGGTCGTACTCACGGATCTCCAGGCCCGCGGACACGGCGCGGAAGACTGCTCCGTGAGGGTCGCTCCGCGCGTAGCGCAACTCCTCCCGGTTGATCCAGACCGGCACCCGGAGCGAGTCGAGACCGCTGACGTGGTCCCAGTGCACGTGGGTCACCAGGACACCCGCGAGGCGGGAGCGGTCGTAGCCGGCGTCGTCGAACTGCTGCGCGACCGTCCTGCCGAGTTCGAGGGGTGCCCGCTCCACTCGGGCGAGCATCCTCACGTGCTCACCGACGTGCGCACCGAAGCCGGCGTCGATCAGGAGATCGCCGTGCGGGTGGCTGACGAGGACGGCGGTCGCGGCGAACGCGCGCACGTCCCGGAAGGACCCACCGGTGACCGCGAGCGCGGCCCGGGTGCGGTAGGTCCCCGTCGGCAGCTGGTACAGCCTCATCGAGGCAGGGGGGGGTTCGCGACAGGGAGGGGATCGGTCCAGAACGCCGGCATCGTGACCATGGTCCCAGATAGTACCGACTCAGATCATCCTGACTCGGATTAGTTTCCTCGTCGCCTGTTCCCGGGCAGGCTCGGATCGCTCAGCCGTCCTCCAGGCCGGACAGGAACAGCTCCGCAGCCCGCTCGATCCGCCGCCGGTCACCCCCCGCGAGCAGGTCCAGCAGCAGACCACGGATCGTCGCGACCACCAGCGTGGCCCGGGACTCCGCCTCGTCCGGCTCGACGCCGGACCCCTGCGCCGCACGCAGCGACAGCGTCCACTCGGCGCCGATCCGGTCCAGGAAGTCCGCGAACGCCTCCGGCGACTGCACGGCCCGCCCGTAGACGGCGAAGAAGAGCCGGAACGTGGCCTCCCGGCGCGGGTCGGTGCTCCACTCCCACACCGCGCGCGCCGCCGTCGCGAGGCCCGCGCCCGGGCCGGCCAGTGTCGCCGTGCCCACGACCACGCGCTCGCGCAACCGCTCCAGGATCGCCTCCAGCATCCGCTCCTTGGTCCCGAAGTGGTGCACCAACGTCGTCGTCGACACGCCGAGCGCGGCCGCGACCGACCGGAACGACAGCTCCGTGAACACCTGCTCGGCCGCGTGGTCCACCGCCGCGTCCAGCAGCTCCGCGCGGCGCCGGTGGTCGACCGGTCGTCCCACCATCTCGCCCTCCCCTCGTCGGCTTGACTTTCTATCACGATCGTTCTACGAATAATTCCTAGCACAGTCGTTCTAGAAAGTTGGGTGACCTCGATGAGTCCCGTCCTGTCCGTCGCACCGGTGACGCTGCCCGCCCCGGACCGCGGTCCCGACCTGCAGCTGCGCGTGTCGGTCCCGGTCGGCGACGACCCCGTCCCGGTCCTGCTGTTCGCGCACGGCTTCGGGTCGTCGCTGCGCGCCTACGGCCCGCTCACCGACCACTGGGCGGCGAACGGGTTCGCGGTGATCCAGCCGACGTTCCTCGACTCGCGCACCCTCGGGCTCGCCCCGGACGACCCGCGCCGGCCGCAGCTGTGGCGCCACCGGGTCCGGGACATGACCCGGATCCTCGACGGGCTCGACACCGTCGAGGCCGCGGCCCCGGCCCTGCACGGACGCCTCGACCGCGACCGCGTCGTCGCCGCCGGGCACTCGTTCGGCGGGCAGACCGCGGGCATGCTGCTCGGCCTGCAGGTCCGCGACCCCGCCACCGGCGACGTCACCGATCTCTCCGACGACCGCGTGCGGGCCGCCGTCCTGCTGGCGACGGCGGGCCGGGGCGGAGACTCGCTCGCCCCCGGCGTGATCGAGCAGCTCCCGTGGCTGGACGCCGAGTTCTCCGCCATGGCCGGGCCCGCGCTCGTCGTCATGGGCGACGCCGACGCGAACCCGCTGACCACCCGCGGCCCGCAGTGGAGCGCGGACCCGTACCGGCTCAGCCCGCCCGGGAAGTCCCTGCTCACGCTGTACGGCGCCGAGCACTCGCTCGGCGGGATCCCCGGCTACGAGGCCGCCGAGACCACCGACGAGAACCCCAAGCGGGTCGCCGCCCTGCAGCAGCTGAGCACCGCCTACCTGTGCACCGCGCTCGATCCCGCCGATCCCGCGTGGTCCGAGGCGTCCTCCGCGTTCGCGGGCAGCCCCCTCGGCCGGATCGAGTCCCGGTGAACGCGCCCCCGACCACCCCGCGGATCGTCGCGCTGGAGGAGCACATGGCGACCGCCGACGTGCTCGCCGCCTGGCGCCGCCACGATCCCGACCTGACCGACCCGGTGCTGCGCTGGACCGTCGCCGGGACCGTGACGGCGCCGCTGCTCGACCTCGGCGAGGACCGGCTGCACGCGATGGACGTCGCGGGCGTCGACACCGCGGTGCTCTCGTTGACCACCCCCGGGCTGCAGAGCCTGCCCAGGGCCGAGGCCGTCGCGCTGCAGGGCCCGACGAACGACGTCATCGCCGACGCCGTGCGCCGCCGTCCCGATCGTCTCCAGGGCTTCGCCACGCTCGCCACACCCGACCCCGAGTCCGCCGCGCGTGAGCTCGGACGGGCCGTCACCGAGCTCGGGCTCGACGGCGCGATGCTGCACTCGCTCACCGACGGGGTGTTCCACGACGACCAGAAGTACTGGTCGATCTTCGAGGCCGCCGAGCACCTGCGCGCGCCGATCCACCTCCATCCCGCGGTCCCGCCGCCCGCGGTGACCGACGCCTACTACGACGGATTCGGCCTCCTGCGCACCGGCGGGCTCGGCTGGCACCACCAGACCGGTGTCGCGCTGCTGCGGCTCGTCCTGGCCGGAGTGTTCGACCGGTTCCCGGATCTGCAGGTCGTCCTGGGCCACTGGGGTGAGACCGTCCTGTTCTTCCTCGACCGCAGTGCCCTGCTGGACCGGGCCTCCGGGCTCGACCGCCCGCTGGCCGACTACGTGCGGGACAACGTGTTCGTGACTCCGGGCGGCATCGCCAGCCACCGCTACCTGCGGTGGAGCGCCGAGGTCGTCGGCATCGACCGGATCATGCACGCGACCGACTACCCGTTCAACGGACCCCACGACTTCGACGCCCGAGCCTTCCTCACCGAGGCCCCGCTCCCCGCGTCCGACCGTGCCCTCGTCGCGTCCGGCACCTGGGACCGGCTCCGCGCCGGCATCCGGCGGTAGGCCGACGACGCGTTCGGGTGGGCGCACGGTCCGGGCGCTCCCGCCCGTCGTCGGCTAGATTTCGTCGAGCTCCGACGGGGCGGGGAAAGAGGCACATGCGAGGCGACGACGACGCGGACGATCCGGGCCCGCGTCCGGCGGGGACCGACGGCCCACCCGGCCCGAACCGCGCTCCCGCACGCCCGGGTCCGCCGCCGGACCTGGTCAACGCCGCCATGGCAGCACACGACTGGTCCGCCCACCCGCTCGGCCCGCCCGAGCAGTGGTCGCCCGAGCTGCGCAGCGTCGTCCGGATGCTGCTCGACTCCCGGTTCTCGATGTGGATGGCGTGGGGCCCTGACCTCACGATGTCCTACAACGACGCCTACCGGCGCGACACGCTGCGCGACAAGCACCCGTGGGCGCTCGGCCGCTCCGCCCGCGAGGTGTGGGCCGAGGTCTGGGACGACGTCGGCCCGATGATCGCGTCGGTGCTCGCCGGCGGAGGGGCCACCTGGAGCGAGGACCTCCTGCTGTTCCTCGAACGCAGCGGCTACCTCGATGAGACCTACCACACCTTCTCCTACAGCCCGCTGCACGAGGACGGCGCCGTCGCGGGGATGCTCTGCGTGGTCACCGAGAACACCGACCGCGTGCTCAGCGAACGCCGCATGCAGACGCTGCGCGACCTCGCCGCCGACCTGGGGCCGACCCGGACCCGGGCGCAGGTGTACTCCGCGGCCGGGCGGGCGCTGGCCCGCAACCCGCAGGACCTGCCGTTCGCCCTGGTCTACGAGTTCACCGAGGACGGCGGGACCGGGCTGGTCGGCTCCACCGGCGTCGCGCCGGACGCGCCCGTGGCCGAACCGGCGGGCTGGCCGCTCGCCGCGGTGCGCGAGGGCGGCACGGCCGTGG
This sequence comes from Pseudonocardia sp. Ae717_Ps2, assembly GCF_001932475.1. Classification (NCBI taxonomy): domain Bacteria; kingdom Bacillati; phylum Actinomycetota; class Actinomycetes; order Pseudonocardiales; family Pseudonocardiaceae; genus Pseudonocardia; species Pseudonocardia sp. Ae717_Ps2. The sequence goes on along the minus strand of NZ_MCIS01000001.1, from coordinate 1,682,282 downwards.
TCGACGACCTCGCCGCCCACCTGCCGGAGCTGCCCCGCGGCGCCTGGGACCGGCCGCCGTCGCACGCCGTGCTGGTCCCGCTCGCCGGGGCGCAGGGCGAGACCCTGATCCGGGGCGCACTGGTCGTCGGACTGAACCCGTTCCGGCTGTTCGACGAGCGCTACCGGGCCTTCGTCGACCTCCTGGCGGGCCAGGTCGAGGCCGCGCTGGTCGCCGCGGGCGCCTACGAGGCAGAGCGTGAGCGTGCGGAGGCGCTCGCCGAGCTCGACCGCGCCAAGACCGACTTCTTCTCGAACGTCAGCCACGAGTTCCGCACGCCCCTGACACTGATCATGGGACCGGTCGAGCAGCTGCGCGACGCCCCGCCGGAGCCGGACCGGCTCGCCGCGGAGCTCGACGTCGTGCACCGCAACGCGTTGCGCCTCGGACGGCTCGTCACCACGCTGCTCGACTTCTCCCGGCTGCAGGCCGGACGGCTGCGCGCGACGTTCGAGCCCACCGACCTCGCCGCCTTCACCACCGAGCTGAGCAGCCTGTTCCGGTCGGCGATGGAGCGCGCCGGGCTGGACTACACGGTGGACTGTCCGCCGCTGCCCTGCCCGGTCCACGTCGACCGGGAGTCCTGGGAGAAGGTCGTCCTCAACCTGCTGTCCAACGCGCTGAAGTTCACCCTGGACGGCCGCGTCGCGGTCGCCCTGCGCGCCGACGGCGACAGCGCGGTCGAGCTGACCGTCGCCGACACCGGGGCCGGGATCCCCGCCGAGGAGCTGCCCCGGCTGTTCGAGCGGTTCCACCGCATCGCCGGCACCCGCGCCCGCTCGACCGAGGGGTCGGGCATCGGGCTCGCCATGACCCGCGAGCTGGTCACCCTGCACGGCGGGACGATCACCGCGGCGAGCACACCGGGCACCGGCACCACCTTCACCGTCCGGATCCCGACCGGCACCGCGCACCTCGATCCGGACCGCGTCGCCGACACCGCGTCCGGGAGCGCACCCACCGCGACGTCGGAGGCGTTCGTCGGCGAGGCGCTGCGCTGGCTGCCCGACCCGGCACCGGCCCCGGCACCCGTCCCGGCGAGCGTCGCGGGTCCGGACGCGCCGGCCTCCGCGGGCCGGATCCTCGTCGCCGACGACAACGCCGACATGCGGGAGTACCTGCAGCGGCTGCTGGCCGACCGGTACGAGGTCCAGCTCGTCGAGGACGGGAAGTCCGCGCTGACCGCGGCCCGGGAACGCCCGCCGGACCTCGTCGTCACCGACATCATGATGCCCGTCCTCGACGGCATGGAGCTGCTCGCAGCGCTGCGCGGGGACCGTCGGACGGCCGGGGTGCCGGTCCTGCTGCTCTCCGCCCGCGCCGGTGAGGAGGCCGCGATCGAGGGCCTGGGCGCCGGTGCGGACGACTACCTGGTCAAGCCGTTCTCCGCGGCCGAGCTCGTGGCCCGGGGCAACGCCCACCTGAAGCTGGGGCGGGTCCGCCGCGAGGCCGAGGCCCGGTTCACCGCGATGGCCGACCTGGCACCGGCCCTGATCTGGGTCGCCGACCCGGACGGCGCGCGGACCTACGTCAACTCCGGCTGGCAGGAGTTCACCGGCCGGGAGGCCTCCGCCGACCTCGACGACGGCTGGACCGACGGGCTGCACCCGCACGACCGGCAGCGCTACCGCAACCGGTTCTCCCGCGCGGTCGCGTCCGGGACGGGCTGGCAGATCGAGTACCGGCTCCGCCGCGCCGACGGCGCCTTCCGCTGGATCCTCGAGCACGCCGTCCCGCTGCACACCGACGCCGACGGGGCCGTGACCGGCTGGGTGGGCAGCGGCACCGACATCACCGTGCGCTACCGCGAGTCCGAACGCCAGGCGCTGCTCGCCCGGCTCAGCCGGGAGCTGGACACCGCCGAGGACGTCGACCACCGGCTGCGGCGCCTGACCGCCCTGCTCGTCGAGACCCGGCTGGCCGACGTGTGCACGGTCCGCCGCGTCGACGAGGCCGGGCAGCTCGTCCGCGCCGCCGGGGCCGCTCCGGACACCACGACCGAGGCGCTGCTCGACGAGCGCCCCGACGAGACCTCGTTCGGCCGGCAGGTGCTCGATGCGGGCGCCGCGGTCCTGTGGGACGACACCGCCCCCGGCGCGACGGTCCCGGGCTCGGCCATCCCGGCGCGCTCCGCGGTCGGGGTCCCGCTGACCGCGCGCGGCCGGACGCTGGCCGTCCTGGTCCTGGTGCGGGGCCCGCAGACCACGCCGTACGCCCCCGACGACATCGAGCTCGTCACCGACCTCGCCGACCGCGCCGCGCTCGCACTCGACAACGCGCTGCTGCTCGCGGACGAGCGGGCCAACGCCGACCGGCTGGCGCTGCTGCAGCAGGCCACCGCCGAGCTGTCGGCGGCCGCCGACCCGACCGAGGTGGCCCGGACCGTCGTCACCCACCTGCGGGCGCTGCTCGGCCCCTGCCGCATCGCGGTCTACGAGCTCGACCCGACCGCCCAGCACCTGCGGGCGCTGGCCCTGCACGACGTCGCCGACCCGCAGGCGTGGCAGGAGGTGCCGCTGAGCTCGCCGATCCCGGCCGCGGTGACCGCCCGCGAGGCCCGCGCGCTGTGGCTGGAACCGGGCACCGACTGGCGCGAGCGCCACCCGCAGACGGCCGAGCTGCTCGACCGCCTCGGCCACCTGACCGTCTTCACCCTCCCGCTGGTCACCGCCGCCCGCACCGTCGGTGTCATCGCGACCGCGTTCATGACGCCGCGGCCGCTGCCACCCAGCGAGCGCGCCACCCTGCTCGCCCTGACCGACCCGGCCGCGCAGGCCCTCGAACGCGCCCGGCTCTACCGCGCCGAGCGGGAGGTCGCGCACACCCTGCAGCGGACGCTGCTGCCCATCCGGCTGCCCGACCTCGACACCGTGGAGATCGCGGTGCGCTACCAGGCGGGCGCCGCGGGCACCGAGGCCGGCGGCGACTGGTACGACGTCGTCGACCTCGGCGACGGGCGGATCGGGCTGTCGGTCGGCGACGTCGTCGGGCAGGGCGTCGCCGCGGCCGCGGTGATGGCCCAGCTGCGCACCGTCCTCTCCGGCGCCGTCCGCCAGGGTCGCGACCCCGCGTCCGCGCTGGAGCTGCTCGACGAGTTCGCGACCTGGATCCCCGGCGCCCGCTACTCGACGGCGGCCTGCGTGGTCGTCGACCCCGGCCGCGGGGAGTTGCGCTGGGCACGGGCCGGACACCTGCCCGTGCTGGTCGTCGACGAGGACGGCGGCGGCTACCTCGCGGGCGGGCACAACCCCGTCCTGGGGATCCGCGGCCGGCCGGCCTTCCGCGAGGGGGTCGCCCCCATCGCCGCCGGGCAGACGCTGGTGCTCTACACCGACGGGCTCGTCGAGCGCCGCGGCGAGGTCGTCGACGACGGACTGGACCGGCTGGCCGGGATCGCCACCGAGGTGGCCGGGCTGCCGCCGGAGCAGTTCGCCGGGCAGATCATCGACCGGGCCCTGGCCGGCGCCGCGCACACCGACGACGCGGCGCTGGTCTGCGTCCGCGTCCTGCCGCCCGACATCGACCTCACCGTCCCCGGGTCCGCCCGGGAGCTGAGGGGCATGCGCCGCCGGGTCCGGCGCTGGGCCGACCAGGTGGGTCTGGGCGAGGACCTCGGCGACGACCTGGTCCGCGCGATCGACGAGGCCGCCGCCAACAGCGTCGAACACGGCTACGCCGGGTTCGACCCGCCCGGTGACGTCCGGCTCCACCTGGGCTACACGCCGTCGGGCGGGGTGAGCGCGTGCGTCTCCGACGACGGCCGATGGCGGCCGCCGCCGAGCGACCCCGGCCACCGCGGGCTCGGTCTGGCGATGATCCGGGCGATCGCGAGCAGCAGCGAGATCGAGCACACCGACGGCGGGACGGCGGTGCGCATGCGGATCGCCCCGACGGCCCGTCCCACCGCGCCGCACTCCGCGGCGGTCCACCGGCCGCGGGAGTCGGAGGACCGGCGGACCACCGTGCTGCGCGCACACGGACGCCGCGACGGGGTCGTGCAGGTGCTGCTCGACGGCGACCTCGACCTCGCCGGTGCCGGCGACGTGCGGGACCGGCTGCTGGAGCTCGCCGCGTCCGGGTCGGTCGACCTGGTCGTGGACGGCGCCGCCTACGTCGCGAGCAACGGCGCCGCGCTGCTCGCCGAGGCGGGCGACCGCGCGGCCGCCGGTGGGCACCGCCTGCGGATCACGGTGTCGCCCGGACCCGCCCGGCGGGCCCTGGAGCTCGTCGGTCTGGGGCCACTCCAGCCCTGATCACGGCCGTCGACAAGCGCTCTACGAAAAGCGCACGACGCGTGCTCAAACCACGAATGCTTGTGTCGCGCAAGCACATCGCGACGACGATCACATGGCCCAAGGTCGTTTCGCGGAGTAATACTTAGGAAAGCTAACCCCTGGTGGCCGTCCCTCCCGGACGGGCCGGAGGACGCGAACGGACGAGGAAGTGGGTGCCTGAGTGAACGTCACCGATCCGGAGGCCCGGGCCGAGCGCCTGGCGGCGGACCTCGACGAGAACGATCCGCAGTACCGGGCCGCGAGGCCCGACGAGACCGTCCGCGCGGCCGCACTCGGGGCGGGACCCGGTCTCGCCGCCGCGGTCGACCGCATCATGACCGGCTACGGCGACCGGCCCGCCCTCGCCCAGCGCGACACCGAGCCCTACACCGATCCCGCGACCGGCCGGACGGCCCTGCGGCTGCTGCCCAGCTTCTCCACCCTCAGCTACGCCCAGGCCTGGGAGCGGGCCCGCCGGCTCGCCACCGCCTGGGCGGCCTCCGGTGTCCGGCCGGGCGATTTCGTGGCGACGATCGGGTTCACCAGCACCGAGTACGCGACGGTGGACCTCGCCGTCGTCGCCCTCGGCGCCGTCGCGGTACCCCTGCAGCCCAGCTCGGCGCTGCCGCAGCTGCAGGCGATCGTCGACGAGACCGCCCCGGTCGTGCTCGCCACGAGCCAGGAGTACCTGGGCAAGGCCGTCGAGCTGGCCCGCGCCGCCGAGCGGACCCCACGCCTGGTCGTGTTCGACCACCACCCCGAGATCGACGACGAGCGCGAGGCCCTCGCCGAGGCCGCCGTCGCGCTGCCCACGGTGCAGACCCTCGACGAGGTCCTGGACGGCGCCGCGCAGCTCCCGCTCGCCCCGCTGCACTCCCCCGACGGCGACGACGACCCCCTCGCGGTCCTGATCTACACCTCCGGCAGCACCGGCGCCCCGAAGGGGGCGATGTACCCGCAGCGGGCCCAGTGGCGCGCCTGGAGCGGCCACGCGATGAGCCTGCCCGCCACCCGCCCGACGATCAGCCTGAACTTCATGCCGCTCAGCCACATGATGGGCCGTACGGTGCTGCTGAGCACGCTCGGCTCCGGCGGCATCGCGTACTTCGTCGCCCGGTCGGACCTGTCGACCCTGTTCGAGGATCTCGCGCTCGCCCGGCCGACCGAGTTCCACGTGGTGCCGCGGATCTTCGACATGCTGTTCCAGCTCTTCCAGTCCGAGCTCCACGCGCGTTCCGGTGACGGCGGGGACCCCGCCGCCGCCGAACGGGCCGTCCTCGACGACCTGCGCGAGCGGGTGCTCGGCGGCCGGATCCTGCGCGCACTCGTCGGCAGCGCCCCCATCTCCCCGGAGATGAAGGAGTTCGCCCAGGCCGTGCTCGGCGTGCCGCTGCACGAGGGCTACGGCTCCACCGAGTGCGGGGTCGTGCTCATCGACGGCGTCGTCCAGTCCCCGCCGGTGACCGCCTGGAAGCTGGTCGACGTCCCCGAGCTCGGCTACCACACCGACGACCACCCGCACCCGCGCGGTGAGCTCCTGGTGCGGACCGACGACATCTTCCCCGGCTACTACCACCGCCCCGAGGTCACCTCCTCGGTCTTCGACGACGACGGCTACTACCGCACCGGCGACATCATGGCCCAGGTCGGGCCGGACCGGCTCGTCTACGTCGACCGTCGCAACAACGTGCAGAAGCTCTCCCAGGGCGAGTTCGTCGCCCTGTCCAAGGTGGAGGCAGCCCTCACCCACGACCCGGCGATCCGGCAGGTCTTCGTCCACGGCAACAGCGACCGGCCCTACCTGCTCGCCGTCGTCGTCCCGTCGCAGGACCTGCTCGACCGCGTCTCCGACCCGCAGGAGCTGCACGGCGAGCTGACCGCGGCGGTGCAGCGCACCGCGCGCCGTGCCGGCCTCGAACCGTACGAGATCCCGCGCGACCTGATCGTCGAGCCGGAACCGTTCAGCATGGCCAACGGCCTGCTCTCCGACATCCGCAAGCTGCTGCGCCCGCGGCTGCGCGAGCGCTACGGCGAGCGGCTCGACCAGCTCTACGCCGAGCTGGCGCGCGCCGAGAACGACGAGCTGGCCGCGCTGCGGGCGAGTGGTGCCGACCAGCCGGTGCAGGAGACGGTGATCCGCGCCGCCCGGGCGCTGCTCGGCGCCTCCAGCACCGAGGTCACGCCGGACGCGACGTTCCTCGACCTGGGCGGCGACTCGCTGTCGGCGCTGAGCTTCTCGAACCTGCTGCACGACGTGTTCGGCGTCGAGGTCCCGGTCGGCGTCGTCATCAACCCGGCCGGTGACCTGCGGTCGGTCGCCGCGCACATCGAGCGGCTGCGCGACGGCGACGCCGTCCCGACCCCGGCGAGCGTGCACGGACCCGACGCCGTCGAGATCCGGGCGGAGCACCTGCGCCTCGACGCCTTCCTCGACCCCGCCACCCTCGCCGCCGCCCCCGGGCTGCCCGCGCCGGCCGCGGGCGAGCCGCGGACCGTGCTGCTCACCGGGGCCACCGGCTTCCTCGGCCGCTTCATGTGCCTGGACCGGCTCGAACAGGCCGCGCGCACCGGCGGCACCGTGGTCTGCGTGGTCCGCGGTTCCGACGACGCCGCCGCCCGCCGCCGGCTCGACGAGACCTTCGACTCCGGCGACCCGGAGCTGCTGCGTCACTACCGCGCGCTCGCCGAGGAGCACCTGGAGGTCCTCGCGGGCGACCTCGGCTCGCCGCGGCTCGGACTCGACGAGCCGACCTGGGAGCGGCTCGCCTCCGAGGTCGATGTCGTGCTGCACCCCGGTGCGCTGGTCAACCACGTGCTGCCCTACGGCCAGCTGTTCGGCCCGAACGTCGTCGGCACCGCGGAGGTCGTGCGCCTCGCGCTCACCACCCGGCTCAAGCCGGTGGTGTACCTGTCGACGATCGGCGTCGCCGACCAGATCCCGGCGGGCTCGTTCGCCGAGGAGACCGACATCCGCGAGATGAGCGCGGTCCGCCACGTCCACGACGGCTACGCCAACGGCTATGCCATGAGCAAATGGGCCGGCGAGGTGCTGCTGCGCGAGGCGCACGACCTGTGCGGGCTGCCGGTCACGGTGTTCCGGTCGGACATGATCCTGGCCCACACCCGCTGGGCCGGGCAGCTCAACGTGCCGGACGTGTTCACCCGGCTGATCGTCACCCTGCTCGCGACCGGGCTGGCCCCGGCGTCGTTCTACGAGCCGGGCCCCGACGGGGGCCGGGCCCGCGCGCACTACGACGGGCTGCCGGTCGACTTCAGCGCCGCCGCCGTCGACGGGATCGGTACCGACGGCTCGGCCGGGTTCCGCACCTTCCACCTGTTCAACCCGCACGACGACGGCATCTCGCTCGACACCTTCGTCGACTGGCTGGTGGAGGCGGGCCACACCATCACCCGTCTCGACGACTACGTGGAGTGGCGCGACCGGGTCGAGACCGCACTGCGCGGGCTGCCCGAGCAGCAGCGCAAGCACTCCCTGCTGCCGGTGCTGCGCTCCTACGACAAGCCGGCCGACGCGGTGCCCGGCAGCGCGGCGCCGACGGCGGCGTTCCGGGCCGCGGTGCAGGCGGCCCGGCCGGGCGGCTGGACCGACATCCCGCACCTGGACCGGGCGCTGATCGAGAAGTACGCCGCCGACGTGCGGCTGCTCGGCCTGGTCTGACCGGGACCGTGATACACGGTGCGGCTCCACCGATTGCCGGGGGTCGCACCGTGTGTCACGGTACGGGAGCGTGACCGTGCCGTCCGTGGCGCGGTTCCTCCCCTGGGGCGACCGGCCGGGTCCCGTGGTCGCCCCGACCCGGCGGCTCGTTCCGACGCGTCGGCCGCGCGGTCGTCAGGACCGCCCGCCACGTGTCCCGAGGGCCGACCGGAGCACACGCATGACGACGTCCCCACCCGCGGGCACGCCCGCCCACCCCACCCCTGCGGCGACCGCGGGCGGGTTCGGTGAGCTCGCCACCCTGGTCTCCGACGCCGGCCTGCTGCGCGAGGCCCGCCGCCCCTACCTGCTGCTGTTCGCGGCGAACGCCGTCCTGCTCGCCGGCGGCGTCGCCGCGTTCGTATGGCTCGGGCCGTCGTGGTGGCAGCTGCTGCCCGCGGTGTTCTTCGCGGTCGTGACCACGCAGCTGGCCTTCATCGGCCACGACGCGGGCCACCGCCAGATCTTCGCCGGCCGGCGCGCCAACGACGTCGTCGGCCACCTCCACGGTGGGCTGGTCGGGCTGAGCTACGGCGCCTGGGTCACCCAGCACACCGCCCACCACGCCCATCCCAACCACGCCGACGACGACCCGGACATCGACATCCCGTTCCTCGCCTTCAGCCCCGAGCAGGCCGCCGCCGCACGCGGGCCGGTCCGGTGGATGATCGGCCACCAGGCCTACCTGTTCCTCCCGCTGCTGTTCCTGGAGGGCTGGAGCCTGCACGTCACCGCCGTCCGGGCGGTCGTCCGTCGTCAGGTCCCCCGCCCGCGGCTGGAGGCGGCGCTGCTCGTCGCGCACGCGGTCGGCTACCTGGGCGCGGTGTTCTGGGTGCTCGACCCGCTGCAGGCGGTCGCCTTCGTCGTCGTCCACCAGGGGCTGTGGGGCGTGTACATGGGGCTGGCGTTCGCGCCGAACCACAAGGGCATGCCGGTCGTCCCGGCGGGCCTGCGTCTGGACCACCTGCACAAGCAGGTGTCGACCTCGCGCAACGTGCTCGGCGGTCGGGTGCTCGACCTCGCGATGGGCGGCCTGAACTACCAGATCGAGCACCACCTGTTCCCGCGGATGCCGCGCCCGCACCTGCGTCGCGCCCAGCCGGTCGTGCAGGCGTCCTGCGCCGCCCACGGCCTGCCCTACACCCGCACCGGGCCCCTGCGGTCCTGCGCCGAGGTCCTGCGTCACCTGCACGCGGTCGGTGCCCCGCTGCGCCGCCCCGCCGGGCCGCCGGCCACCTGACCCGCCCCCGGGTCCGCTCGGGGCAACCTCCGGAGGAGGACCACCAGCATGGACGACCGGCACCCGCCCCCGACACCGACGACACCCGCCCCGGCGACCTCTGCCCCGTCTGCCCGCACCGCTGGGAGGACCACGACGCGATCGACCGAAGGTTCTGCTCGGCGAAGATCGCGGGCGGGTCCTCGCAGGGGTGCGTCTGCCGGAAGGGGTGACCGGGCCGCGCCGTCCCGCCGTCGGGGCGGCTACGCCGCCACCAGCAGCTGCTGCCCCGGCGCCCGGAGCGGGTCGGCACCCGCGCTCACCAGTGTCACGCCGTCGGGCAGCCCGGCCTGCCGGGCTGCCCGACGGCGGCGGCGGAGACCCTGGTACCGAGGCCCGGCGGGCAGGACCTCGGTCGCGAGGCGTTCGATGGCGGCGAGCACCGCGTCGCGCTCGCCGGAGGACTCCACGTGCAGCACCCGCCCGGCCCCGCTCCCCCGGACGAGGTCGACGAGGCGCCGGACACCGGCGCCAGCCCGGTGAAGGAGGCGAGGACCAGCCCGAGCTCGTCGGGCAGCCCGCTGGGCCACCGTTCGATGCCGGTGCCGAGCACCTCATGGTCCATCATCGGCCCGGCCCGACCCGGCCGACGCCAGCCGGACTCTGCCCGGGGAAGCGGTGGGTGAACAGCATGACGCCGAAGGAGGGAGCAGCCACGCCTTGACCGTACCGGATGTCGTTGTCGATTAGAGCGAACCGTGCCCGGGGTCGGGCCGGGCGAGCCGGTCGTCGTTGCGCCGGGCGATGAGCTCGGTACGCGAGCGCACGCCGAACTTCGCGTAGATCCGCGTCAGGTGGTACTGCACGGTCTTCGGCGACACGTGCAGCTCCGCGGCGACGTCGCGGGTCGACATCCCCCGTGCGACCAGGGCCTCGACGGCCGACTCCTGGGGCGTCAGGTCGACCGGTGCCCGCTCGTCGCGACCGGCGCCGACCCCGCCCGCCCGGAGCTCGCGGTCGCAGCGGTGGACGTGGACGGTCGCTCCGAGCGCGTCGAAGTGCTCGCGCGCGATCAGCAGGGACGTGTCGGCGTCGCGCCGCTTGCCCGCACGCCGCAGGGTCTGGCCGTAGGCGAGGTGGATCCGGGCCAGGTCGTAGCGCAGCGCCATGCCGTCGATCGCCCGCACCGCTGTCTCGAAGGCCTCCGTGGCCGCGTCGACGTCCCCGTGCGCGCCGTGCCACCGGCCCCGGGCGGCGCCGAGCCGGGCCAGGGTCGACCGGTGCCCGCGCCGCGCCGCGAGGGCCTCGTGCCGGTGGAGGACGGTCTCCGCCTCCTCGAGCCGACCGGTCAGCACGAGGGCGTTCGCGTAGACGTCGGCCCACGGCCACCAGCCGGGCTCCCGCAGACACCCGTCGGAGCCGGACCTGTCCAACGGCGCGAGCACCCGGACGACCCGCTCGTAGTCGGCGGCGGACTCCGCGATGTGGGCCCGGGCGAGGACCGCGGGCACCCGCATGATCTCGTAGGCGGCCCCGCCCGCCTCACTGCGCCGCGCGGCGCGGTCGGCCGCCGCGGTGTCGCCCCGCAGCGAGTGGACCTGGGCCGCCGTCCACTCGATCAGCGGCATCGTGAGCAGGATCCCCGTGCGCTCGCCGAGGGCCCGGCCGCGGTCGGCCGCCGCGAGCGCCCCGTCCCAGTCCCCACCCAGGAACCGGGCACGGGCCAGCCAGCCCCATGCCCACAGCGAGATGCGCGACGATCCGCCCAGCAGGGTGGTGGGCGTCGCTCCCTCGAGCTCCAGCCGCGCCTCGTCCAGGTCGTCGGTCACGACCGCCAGCCAGCCACGGCCCATCGTGACCCGTTGGTGCTGCGCGCCGTGCCGGATCTGCTCGGCGGCCCGGTCGTAGGACCGTGCGGCGCCCACGGGATCGCCCGACGCCGCCTGCCCGAGCCCCCGGATGGCCGCCGCCTCCACCGCGGCCGGGGACCCCGGCTCGGCGTGCTCTCCGACGCGGTCGGCCCACTCGACGATCTCGGCTCCGCGGCAGTGCGCGAGGGCGTGGAGGACGTGGCGCTGAGCCACCAGGGCCGCGGTCGCCGGGTCGGAGCGCGGATCGACCAGCTCCCACGCCCGTCCGAGCCGGACCCCCGCCTCGGCGGCCTTGCCCTGCACGATGGCGAGATAGCCGAGCACGGCGTTGCGCAACGGTGTGTCCCGCTGGCCCTCGACGGCCGGGATCAGCGCCTGCGCGTCGAGGACCTGCCCGGCGCCGACCATCGCGTCGACCGACCGGGTGAGGTGGTCCTCGCGGTCGACGCGCGCGTCGGCGAGACGGCTCGCGTCCAGCAGGAGACCGGCGACCGAGCTCCACCGGCCCTGGGCCGCCGCGTCCGCGGACAGCGCGTCGAGCCGGTCGGCCAGCTCGGGGTCGCGCCCGGTGGTCGCCGCGGCGAGGAGCCGGAGACGGCGTTCCGGGGAGTCGACGAGGTCGGCGGCGGCACGCCGGAGCGCGGCCGCGCGCGCCGGCCCCACCGAGTCCAGGACCGCGGCCCGCACCATCGGGTCAGGTGGGCTCACCCGCGGGCCGAGCTGCCCCCCGGCGCGGACGACGAGACGGGCGTCGGAGGCCTCGCCCAGCGGTTCCAGGACCTCGTCCAGACCTGCGACCCGGGCGGCCTCGTGCAGTTCCACCCGCTCGCCGAGGACCGCGACGGCCTCGACGAGCGCGCGGGCGCCCGCGCCGATCCCGGCCAACCTCGCACGCACGGCCGTCGACGTCGCCGCCGGCGGCGGGAGCCGGAGGAACGGGTCGGCCCAGTCCTCGGCGTCCACCTCGGTGAGCAGGGCGACGACGTGCCGGGGCGTGCCCCGGGTGTGGCGCCGCAGCCGTTCGGCGGCCGGCGCCGTGAGCGGGCGGCCGAGATCGGAGGCGATGGCGCCGATGCTGCGCGCGTCGAGCGGGTCCAGGCGCACGGTGTGCTCGACCCGGGCCAGGAGGTCGTGCTGCTCGGCCCCCGCCCGCAGGGGGTCCACGGCCAGCACCACCAGGATCGCCGTGCGCGCATGGTGGGCGACCAGCGTGCTCAGGGCCTGGAGGGACGCCACGTCGGCCGCGTGGGCGTCGTCGACGACGACCAGGCCGCCGTCGCGGCCGATCCGGTCCGCGAGCTGCCCGGCGATCTCGAACGGTGTGGCCCGCGCGTCGATCCCCTCCGCCAGCTGGGAGACGACCCCGCCCGCCCGGGACCGTTCCCAGGGCGCCGCGCGTGCCCGCAGGACCACACCGTCGGTCGCGCGGACCAGCGCGTCGAGAACGGTGGTCTTCCCGTAGCCCGAGGGCCCGGTGAGGACGACCGTGCACGCCGGGCCGGTGGCGGTCGGGCGGTACGCCGACAGCCGGTCGACGACGGCGTCGCGGCCGGAGGGGGACGTCATGCCCCCATCCTGGCGAACGACGAGGTCACCCGAGGTCGCCTCCTGCCACCGGCAGGACCGTCCCGGTGATGTAGGAGGCCTCGTCCGAGGCCAGGAACGTCAGCGCGGCGGCCTGCTCGTCGAGCGTGCCGTAGCGCTTCATCAGCGACGACTCGGTCGTCTGCTCGACGATCGTGGCGTACCAGCCGCGTTCCTGCTCGCCCTGCGGCGCCGGACCGCGGGGGGTCCGTCGCGGCGGCGCGTCGGTTCCCCCCGGTGCGGTGGCGACGACCCGGATCCCGTGCGGTGCCAGCTCGAGCGCGAGAGCCGAGGTGATCGCGTTGACCCCGCCCTTCGCGGCCGCGTACGGCACCCGGTTGAGCCCGCGGGTGGCGACCGAGGAGACGTTCACGATCGTCCCGCTCCCCCGCTCGACCATGTGCGGGGCGACGGCACGACAGGACCACAGGGTCGGCCACAGCGACCGGTCGATCTCGGCCCTGATCTGCTCGGGCGGGTAGTGCTCGAACGGCTTGGCCCAGATGGTCCCGCCGACGGTGTGGATCGCGACGTCGACGCGGCCGAACCTGCCGATCGCGGCCTCGACGACGGCGGACGCACCGTCCCAGGTCTCGAGGTCGGCGGTGACGCCGATCGACGTCGACTCCGCGTCCCCGTCGGCGGCCAGCTCCCCGGCCAGCTCGTGGACGTGCTCGGCGCGGTCGGCCAGCACGAGGCTGCCGCCCTCGGCCACGATCCGGCGGGCCGTGCACTCACCGATCCCCTGTGCGGCGCCGGTGACCACCACGACCTTGCCGGCGAACCGGCCCGGCGTGACGAACCGGGGCCGTCGCCGCTCGTCGGTGTCCCGCATCGCGCGCCGCATCGTCGCCTTGGAGTTCCGCGCGTGGTCGACGATCAGGGACCGCGCGGCGTCACGGTCGCCGGCCTCGAACGCGTCGACGATGTCGAGGTGATCCTGCGCGCAGTCGGGGTGGCACCACACCGCCGAGCGCAGCGTCTCCGCCATCGCGCCCTTGACCCCGAGCGCCTGGTAGGCGCGCAGCAGGTGCTCGTTCCCGGTCAGGGTGAACAGGTGGTCGTGGAACGCGGCGTTGGTCTCGGTGTAGGCGTGGGCGTCGGTGAAGCGTTCGCCGTCCCGGTCGACGTAGGGCACGGTCGCCTGGGCGAGGAGCCGGTACCCGGCGATCTGCCGGGTGTCGAGCCGCCCGATGACGAGCTCCAGCGCCCCGAGCTCGAGGCCCTGCCGGGCGTCGAAGATCGCGTCGGACTTCCGGATCGACGGATGCTCCTCGCCGATCTCGTAGCCGTCGGCGGCGACCACGCCCGCTCCGGACCGAGCGGCCGCGGCGGGCCGCTCGACCAGTGGGCGGAGGTCGTCGGACCGTCCGAGCTCCTGGGACTGCACCGTCCGCGCGTCGGGGCTGACGACGAGTCCGGCGTCGTCGTCCAGGCCGGTGGGTTCGCCGCCTGCCACGAACGGGGTGCCGATCCGCTGGCCGGCGATGCGCCACACCGCGTCGGTCGAGCCGACGGACTCCGGTCGACCGCCATCGTGGCGCGGTTCCGGTTCCCCGAACGTCGTGACGGTCCGGCCGTGGATCCCCCTCCCCTCCCGGCCCCCGAGGGTCGGGAGCACACCGTCGCACCCGGGCGGGACCACCGGAGCGGCCCCGGGCTCCGCCGGATCGTCGGCCCTCCCCCCGCCCCCGTCGTGCCCGGGGGCGACGGCCACGGGTTCGGCGGACACCGTCTCCCCCACCTGCTCGACCGGGGAGGCGGCGAGCGCGAACTTCTCGTAGTAGAAGCCCGCCGGCTCGTGGCCCTGCTCGGCGAAGAAGGAACGGACGGCCTCGACCATCGGCGGCGGCCCGCACAGGTAGACCGCGGCGTCGCCGTCGTGCAGGTGCTCCGGCCGGACGAGCGTCGTGACGTAGCCCCGGTTCGGCGCGGTGGTCTCCTCGGCCGCGACGCAGTACTCCCAGGTCAGGCCGGTCCGGTCGGCGAGGGCGCGCAGGGTGTCGAGCTCGACGACGTCGGCGTCGGTCGACGCGCCGTAGACCAGGTGCACCGGCCGGTCGCTGCCGGTCGCGTCGAGGGTGCGCAGGATGGACAGGATCGGGGCGAGTCCGGTGCCGCCCGCGAGCAACAGCAGGGGGGCGTCGGACTCACGCAGGAAGAAGCTGCCGTGCGGCCCGGTCAGCTCGATCTCGTCGCCCACCCGGGCACGCCGGTCCAGGTACTCCGACATCCGCCCACCGGGCGTGAGCTTGACGAGGAACCCGAGCTCGGCCTCGTCGGGCCCGTTGGAGAACGAGTAGGACCGGGTGACGTCGGTGCCGGGGACGGCGATGTTGACGTACTGCCCGGGCAGGAACGCGAGCTCGTCGCGCTGCTCGATCCGGATCCGCAGGTCGACGGTGGTCTCCGAGAGCCGGTTCACCGCGGTGACCGTGCCGGTGTGGGTCGCCGCGGCGGTCTTCGCGACGTCCGAGGTCGTCGCGATCTGCAGGACGAGGTCCGACCGGGGCCTGGCCTGGCAGGCGAGCAGGTATCCCCGCTCGGCCTCGTCGTCGGACAGGGCGTCCTCGAGGTAGGAGCCGGCGTCGTAGCTGCCGGACTCGCAGAAGGCCTTGCACGTGCCGCAGGCGCCGTCGGAGCAGTCGAGCGGGATGTTGATCCGGGACCGGTAGGACGCGTCGGCGACGCTCTGGTCCTCCCGGCACCGGATGAACCGGGTGACACCGTCCTCGAACGAGAGCGCGACCTGGTGGGACCCCGGCGCGGCGCTCGTGGAGGACGGTGCGTCAGCGGTGGCGGTCATCGCCGTCCTCCCTGCTAGAAGTGGTAGATGTCGACGACGTGGTGGATGTAGTCGTTCTTCAGCACCACGGTCTTGCGGCGGATCAGCGGGGCGTCCCCGGAGAAGTCGATCGTGTAGAACGACGTGCCGTAGTACGGGTCGACCGTCTTGTACCGGAAGTACATGGTGTGCCAGTTGAACCGGACGTCGGCCAGGTCACCGCGACGCTCGATCACCTCGACGTTGGAGATGTTGTGACTGGTCCGGGGCTCGGGGATCGAGGTCGCCGACGACCGCTCGGTGCGGATGCGGAAGACCCGGTCCTCCAGGCCGCCCTTGTTGCCGTAGTAGATCAGCGAGATCTCGCGCTGCGGGTCGGTGGTGAGCAGGTCGTGGTCGTCCCAGGACGGCATCCAGTAGACGACGTCGTCGGCGTAGCACTCGAGCCACTTCTCGAACTCGCGGTCGTCGAGGTAGCGCGCCTCGCGGTACAGGAACTGCTCGATCGCGTTCTGCGTGATCGGCGTGGGCGCCGCGGACGGGGCCGCGGGACCGGTGCCCTTCTCGGTGGTGGTCATCGTGCCTCGGCCCTTCCCGCGCCGGCCTGCGCGTTGGCGGCGCGCCGGTCCTCGGCGGTCAGGGAGCCGTGTCCGTGCGCGCCGTGCCCGTCACCGGAGGCCTCCTTCGCCGCGGCGGCCCGCATGATCCGCTGCCAGTAGCCGTGCGGGACCGGGAACAGTCCCTCGTCCTCGTTCTTCATCCCGGCGGAGATGACGCCGGGCATGCCCAGGGCGGTCGCGACCTCGTCGGGGCCGCTCAGCCAGTGCTCGGCACCGCGGGACATGTCGTTCCACGGGGCGGTGGTCGCGTGGAAGGTGAGCTGGCAGGAGCGGAACTCCTCCAGGTCGTCGGGGGTGGCCATGCCCGAGGCGTTGAAGAAGTCCTCGTACTGGCGGATCCGGTGCGCGCGGGCGGCGTCGCTCTCCCCCTTCGGCGCGATGCAGTAGATCGTCACCTCGGTCCGGTCCGGAGCGAGGGGGCGGAACATCCGGATCTGGGTGGAGAACTGGTCCATGATGAAGACGTTGGGGTAGAGGCACAGGTTGCGGCTGCCCTTCACCATGAACTCGCCCTTGGCCTCGCCGAACCGCTCCTTGAGCGCGTCCAGCTCGCTCCACAGCGGACGGTCCTGCGGGTTCGCGGCCCAGGTCCACAGGCACAGGTGGCCGTTCGGGTAGGACCAGTAGCCACCGCCGGACTTGCCCCAGCCACCGGCGTCGAGGGCCTTCGTGTCGTTCGCCGACTCGCCCGAGCTGCGCCGGGAGGTGGTGGCGGCGTAGTTCCAGTGCACCGACGAGACGTGGTAGCCGTCGGCCCCGTTCTCGGCCTGCACCTTCCAGTTGCCGTCGAAGGTGTAGGTGGAGCTGCCGCGCAGCACCTCCAGGCCGTCCGGGGACTGGTCGACGAGCATGTCGATGACCGTGGTGGTGTCACCCAGGTGCTCGGACAACGGCAGCACGTCCGGGTTGAGCGACCCGAACAGGAACCCCCGGTAGGACTCGAAGCGGGCGACCTTCGTGAGGTCGTGCGAGCCGTCGGTCGCGAAGCTCTCCGGGTAGCCGGCGCCGTCGGGCTCCTTGACCTTGAGCAGCGTCCCGTCGTTGCGGAAGGTCCAGCCGTGGAACGGGCAGGTGAGCGTCAGCCGGTTGTCGGTCTTGCGGCGGCACAGCATGGCCCCGCGGTGCGCGCAGGCGTTGATGAGACAGTGCAGCTCACCGTGCCGGTCCCGGGTGATGAGGATCGGCTGCCGGCCGATGTGGCCGGTGAGGTAGTCCCCGCTCTCCGGGAGCTGGCTCTCGTGGGCGAGGTAGATCCAGTTGCCCTCGAAGATGTGCTTCATCTCGAGGTCGAAGATCTCCTCGTCGGTGAAGATCCGACGGTTCGCGCGGTAGATCCCGGCGTCGCGGTCCTCGACGACGGCGGTGTCGAGCACCGCCCCGAGACGGTCGATGTCCACACTCATGACGTCCTCCGTGGTGGTCACTCCGGTGTGCGCGGAGAGGGCAGCGTCCCCAGGAAGTTCGCACGGCGCGGGCGGGGGCACACTGGGTGGATTCCCAGTCCTGCCCCAGGGGTCCGGACCGGTTCCGCGGTTCCTGACGCACCGCGTCTCGACCACGACGCGCGGCGTCGCGATCCGGCGTGACGCGGTCGCCACGGACCGGGTCGGCAGGAGAGGATCACCGGCATGACCGTCTGGGACACCCCCGAGCGCCGCGCCCTGCGCGACACCGTCACCCGCTTCACCGAGCGGGAGATCGTGCCGCACCTGCCCCGCTGGGAGGACGAGGGCCGTCTGCCCCGCGAGCTGCACGCGGCCGCGGCGAAGGCCGGCATCCTCGGCGTCGGGTTCGACGAGGCGCTCGGCGGCGAGGGCGGCGACCGGCTCGACGTCGCCGTGACGACCGAGGCGCTGATCGGGGCGGGCGGCAGCTCCGGGGTCGTCGCCTCGTTGTTCACCCACGGCATCGCGCTGCCGCACATCGTCGCGGCCGGGACGCCCGACCTGGTCGACCGCTTCGTCCGTCCGACGCTGGCCGGGGAGACGATCGGTTCGCTCGCCGTCACCGAGCCCGGCGGCGGCAGCGACGTGGCCGGGCTGACCACCCGCGCGGTGCGCGACGGGGACCACTGGGTCGTCGACGGCGCCAAGACCTTCATCACCTCGGGCACCCGCGCCGACTTCGTGACGACGCTCGTGCGCACCGGCGGCGAGGGTCACGGCGGGCTCAGCCTGCTCGTGGTCGAGACGGGCACACCCGGGTTCACCGTGAGTGCCCCGCTGCGCAAGATGGGCTGGCACTGCTCGGACACCGCCGAGCTGAGCTTCGACGGCGTCCGGGTGCCCGCGGCGAACCTGGTCGGCCCCGAGAACGGCGGCTTCGCCCTGGTCATGCAGCAGTTCGTCGGTGAGCGCCTCGGCCTGGCCGTGCAGGCCCACGCGACCGCCCAGCGCGCCCTGGACCTCGCGGTGCGCCACGCCCGCGACCGCGTCACGTTCGGCGAACCGCTGGTGAAGCGGCAGGTCGTGCAGCACACGCTGGTGGAGATGCACCGGCGCACCGACGCCGCGCGCACCGTGACGCGCGCCGCCCTGGAGCGCTCGGCGACGACGTCGCCGACCGACCCCGCGATGGTGCTCGCCGCGCTGATGGCCAAGAACACCGCGGTCGAGGCCGTCGAGTGGGTGGTGGACTCCGCGGTGCAGCTGCACGGCGGGATGGGCTACATGCGCGAGTCGGAGATCGAACGCCACTACCGCGACGCCCGCATCCTCGGCATCGGCGGTGGGGCCACCGAGGTGTTGACCGACCTGGCGGCCCGGCTGCTCGGCTACCGGTAGGACGGGCGGCGCTCAGGCCCGGGTCTGGTACTCCCGGGCCACGTCGACGAGCATCTGGTGCATGGCCAGCTCGGCCGGCGCCCGCAAGCGGTCCGGCCGGTGGGCCAGCAGCACCCGTCGCGACGGCGCCTCCCGGCCGAGCCCGAGCACCCGGACGTCGGGTCGCGGCGTGGTGACGGCGGTGCGCGGGGCCAGCGCCACGCCCAGCCCGACGCTGACCATCGCCTGGGCCTCCTGGTAGTCGTTCGCTTCGAACGCGATCCGCGGTGAGAACCCGGCCGCCCGGCAGCTGCGCTCCAGCACCTCCGCGACCGGGTGGTCGTGCGCCCGCACCACCCAGTCCTCGTCGGCGAGCTCGGTCATCGACGTGGTGCGACGGCGGGCGAGCCGGTGGTCCTCGGACACGACGAGCACGGTCGGGTCGTCGAGCAACGGGGTCAGCGAGAACTGGGCGGCGTCCACCCGCTGCCAGGCGTAGTCCCACAGCAGCGAGATCCCGACCCGCCCGCTCTCCAGCATCGCGATCAGCTCGTCGTAACGGGCGCTGCGCACGTCGAGCCGGATGTCGGGGTACTGGCGCCGGAACCGGCTGACGACCTGCGGCATCAGGGCGCTCGCGATCGTCGGGAAGGTGCCGATCGCCAGCGTGCCGCGGCGCAGGCCCGCGAGCTCCGCCAGGTCGGCCTCGGCGGCCTCGGCGGCCTCCAGCCGGCGCAGCACGTGCCGGGCGTGCCCTGCGAGCACGGCACCGGCCTCGGTCGGCAGCACCCCGCGGGCGAGGCGTTGCACGAGCGGCTGGCCGGCCTCGGCCTCGAGCCGGCGCAGCTGCTGCGACACCGCCGACGGTGAGTAGCCGAGCTGCTCCGCCGCGGCCGTCATCGAACCGGCGTCGAGGACGGCGGCCAGCGGCGCGAGCCGTCGGACGTCGAGCACGGGGCCTCCCGGGCGAGGAACTCGGGCCCGGTGGATCGCAGAGCTCATCCAGGGCCTGCATGTCTGCTTCACCCTAGCCGAGCCCGGGAGCTGCGGAGACGTCGGATCACGGCCCGAATCCGCTCTCCAGGCCCGTACGAGCGTGAAGCACGGCTTCACAGGTATCGACGAAGACGCGCTGGTGCTGCAGCCGAGTCGGGCGCACTGTCGCCCCATCACACCGGCCCGCGGTGCCCGCCACCGCCGACGAGGGAGCGACTCGTGCGCGACATCTCCGCCACCTGGATGCGCGGCGGCACCAGCAAGTGCTGGGTCTTCGACCGCGACGACCTGGACGTCGACGGTCACACGGTCGACGAGGTCCTGCTGCGCCTGTACGGCAGCCCCGACCCGCGCCAGATCGACGGCGTCGGCGGTGCCACCTCGACCACCAGCAAGGCCGTCGTGCTCTCCCCCGCCCGCGGCGAGGACGCCGACGTCGACTACACCTTCGCCCAGGTCGGCATCACCGACGGCGCGGTCGACTGGACCAGCAACTGCGGCAACTGCTCCGCCGTCGTCGGGCCCTACGCGCTGCGCCGCGGCTGGGTGAGCCCGACCGGTGACGTCACCGCCGTCCGGGTCCGCAACACCAACACCGGCCAGCTGATCGTGCTGGACGTCCCGACCCCCGGCGGCCGGGTCGTCGAAGAGGGCGACGAGTACATCCCCGGCGTCCCCTGGCCCGGTCTGGGCATCCGGATGTGGTTCGTCGACCCCGCGGGCCGGACCACCGGTGCGCTGCTGCCCACCGGGAACGCGACCGACGTCGTGCACGGGGTGGCGGTCACCCTCGTCGACGCCGGGGCACCGGTCGTCGTCGTCCCCGCGGCGGCCGTGGGGATCACCGGGCACGAGTCGCCCGCCGAGATCGACGCGGTGCCGGGGCTGCTGGACCGGCTCGACGTGATCCGCCGGGAGGCCGCGGTCCGCATGGGCCTGGCCCGCACCCCGCGCGAGGCCGCCCGGGCCGTGCCGAAGCTGGCGCTGGTCGCCGAGGGTGCGCCCGGCCGGTCCGACGTGGCCGTCCGCATGCTGTCGATGGGGCGTACGCACCCGGCGCTGGCCGTGACCGGCTCGATCGCGCTCACCCTGGCGGCCCGCACTCCCGGTACCGTGCTGCACGACCTCGTCGCGACGGAGCGGGAGGACCTGCTGATCGACACCCCGGCCGGCGTCATCGCCACCGTGCACGGCAGCCGGGACGGCCTGCCCGCGGTCGCGGTGCGGCGCACCGCGCGCCGGATCGCGGACGCCCTCCTGGCCCTTCCGGATGCCGCGACCGCGGCCGCCGCGGCGGCGCACGCCGCCTGAGACCCCTCCGGGAGCGGCACGCCGACCGGCTCCCACCCATCACCGGACCGCTCCGCTCACCCGAAGGACAATGATGTCGCCCCAACTCCTCTCCATCCTGGTCCTGGCCGGCATGTTCGTCGTCGCGACGATGCTGCCGATCAACATCGGGATCCTGGCCTTCGTCGCCTCGTTCGTGGTCGGGACCTTCGCCCTCGGTCTCGACGAGAAGGAGATCTTCGAAGGCTTCCCGGTCTCGTTGTTCATCACCGTCGTCGGCGTCACCTACCTGTTCTCGGTGGCGAAGCTCAACGGAACGATCGACCTGCTGGTCGACCAGGGGATCCGCCTGGTCCGGGGCCGCGCGATCCTGGTGCCCTGGGTGCTGTTCGCCGTCGCCGCGGTGCTCACCGCGCTGGGCACCTTCACCCCGGCCGCCGTCGCGCTGCTGGTGCCGATCGGCATGAACTTCGCCTTCAAGTACCGGATCAGCCCGCTGATGATCGGCATGATGGTCATCTGCGGTGCGCACGCCGGCGCGTTCTCCCCGATGGCCGTCTCCGGTGCCCTGGTCTTCGGGATCGTGGCCGACTCCGGCCTCGCGGTCTCCCAGGCCGTGCTCTTCTTCGCCAGCCTCGCGTTCAACGCCCTGCTGGGCGCCATCACCTACTTGCTGCTGCGCAACCGGGGCGAGGAGAGCTTCGTCGAGCGGCCCGAGACCACCGACACCGACGACGACCTGCCCACCGGGGGCGGCGGCGTCGCGACACTGGTCCGTACCCGGCCGCAGGTCATCACCTGGCAGCAGCGCGCCACCCTGGTCGCGCTGGTCGGCCTCGTCGTCGGCGCGCTGGCCTTCCACCTGCAGATCGGCTTCCTCGCACTGGCCGCCGGCGCCGTCCTGGCCCTGCTCGACCGCGAGAACCTGGGCAAGGCGATCGACGGCATCAGCTGGCCGACGATCCTGCTGGTCGCCGGCATGGTCACCTACGTCGGGGTGCTGGAGCACGCCGGGACGATCGAGTGGGTCTCCGAGGGCGCGGTCCACCTGGGCGCGCCGCTGCTGGTCGCGCTGGTCCTCTGCCTGGCGTCGGCATCACCTCGGCGTTCGCCTCCTCGACCGCGATCCTGACCGCGGTGATCCCGATGGCGATCCCGCTGCTGCTCACCGGCTCGCTGCCCGCCGCGGGTGTCATCGCGGCCATGGCCATCTCGACCACGATCGTCGACGTCTCGCCGTTCTCCACCAACGGCGCGCTGGTGCTGGCCAACGCCCGGGGCGTCGACCGGACCCGCTTCTACCGCCAGGTCATCACCTACACCTGCGGCATCGTGGCCCTCGGGCCGCTCGCCGCGTGGGCGGTCCTGGTCCTGCCCGGGGCGTTCTGAGGTCCCCCCAACGTCGGTCCGGGTCCCTCCACGCGACCTGGGGTCCGGGCCGACCCGCACCGTGTGCCGGTACCTGCTCGCAGCGGGTACCGGCACACGGCCGTGCGGGGCCGGTCGTGCGTCGTCGCGGGCCGTCGTCCTGGTCGGGCGGCGGTCGGGCGGCGGTCGGCGCTGCCCCGCTCAGGCAGTGAGCCGGACGGCCTCGGCGGCGGCGCGCACCCAGCCCGCGCCGACGTCGTCGACCGGGGCGGTCACCGCAGCCCCGACGAGGACGGACCGCAGGCCAGGTCGGTCGGTGCCGATCGCCAGGACCAGGGCGAGGGCGCGGAGCTCCCAGGGGTGGTCGAGGAGCCGTTCGTCGAGCACGTAACCCGGCAGCGCCCGCGCCCACTCCGGGTCCCCGGGCGTTGCCGGGCCGTCGGACGCGACGGGCACGCCACGCAGGGCAGCCCGTCCGACCTGCGACTCGAGGTCGGCCGGGCCACGGGTCTCCCCCGCCGGCACCCGGGGGACCACGAGGTGGTGGGTGCGGGACGAGTCGGTCCAGATCGCGGTGCGCACCGCGGGGTCGTCCGGCGTCACGGTCTCGAACAGGTACTCCGAACGCGGCCGGTACCAGCTCGGCGGCACCCCGAGCACCGGCCAGCCGCTGCAGCCGGGGGCGGCGGGCAGCACGACGTTGCGCACGGTGTCGGTGTCGTGGTGGGCCCGCCAGATCCGGCCGCAGGCGCACCGGCCCAGGTCGTCGCCCAGCGCGCCGGCGCCACCGTCGCGCGCGGCGCCCGACCAGACCCGGGCCACCGCCCGGGCCCCGGTCCGGGGCCCCACCTCGTCGGCGTGGTGGTCGTACCAGCGGTCGACGGCCTCGGTGGTGGTGAGCCCACGGCGCAGCACCGCGCGTCCGACCAGATCGACCATCAGCATCACGGTGTGCTCCCCGGTGGGTTCGGCAGCGAGTTCGGCAGGGCGTTCGGCAGCGGGTTCGGCAGGGCGTTCGGCGGGGTCGGCCGCGGGTCCGGCGCCGCGCGGGCGCGGAACGAGCGGGCGGCGGCGGCCAGGTCGGACTCGACCGCGGCGGCAGGTCGTACCGGACAGGCGCCGCAGTACCGCCCGGCGGCGGAGGTGGTCCGGAAGGCGAGGCAGCACGCCCGGCGACGCACCGACATCCAGTCGGTGCCGTCGACGCGCACCGCACCGACGACGACCAGACCGCCCAGCCCGGCGTCGTGCAGCAGCGCCCGGGTCGGCCCGACGAGTGCGTCGGGACGCGGGCGCCGCCAGGACAGGTGCAGCATGCTCAGCGCCACCGCGTGCGCGACCGCGGCCCGCAGCGTGCGACGCCCGGCCCGGGTCCGTACCGCGAGGTCGTCGGCGAGTGGCAGCAGCGCCCCGTCGAGCAGCGACGCCCGCAGCGCCGCCCGGTCCCCTCGGGCGGGGCGCCCGGGAGCGGCGAGGGCGAGCCAGCCCGGGGCGTGGGGGTCCGGGCCGAGGGAGACCACCTCCGGCCGGGCGTCGAGCAGGACGTCGAGCTCGTGGAACGCGGCCAGGACCGGGGCGGTGAGGCGCAGGGCGTAGCGGTCGAGCAGCAGGACCGCCGCGACGGCACGGCGGTCGGTCCCGCGCTCGTCGGCGACGCGGTCGAGGGTGTCGTCCAGCTCCGGCCCGAGGACCCGGTGGGCCGGGGACCAGCCCTGTGGACGACCGGACCGGGCGACGAAGCGGGGCCCGAGCGGCACGCGCGAGACCGGCACCGTGCCGGGTCCGCCGTCGGCGGGCGCGGATGCGGGGAGCGGCGTCATGACGACGGCACCGGCCCGGTCCGTGGGGAGACGGACCGGGCCGGCGACCGGGTTCAGCGCGTCGCCGGCGAGATCGCGACCGGCTCGCGCCGCGCCTCGTGGTGGTTGGCGTTGCGCGGGGTGGACAGGACCTGGCGGGTCCGCTCGTCGAGGGCGAGGGAGTCCGACAGGGCGCCGCTGGAGGCCAGGGTGGTCTCCAGCGCCTCCAGCCAGTGCAGGTAGTAGCTCCACGGCTCGCCGCCGTCGCCCTTCTCCCACGAGCGGATGGAGTCGATCAGCGAGAGCTGGAACTCGCTCCACTCGTAGTGGCCCTCGTGGTAGGCGGCGACGGCCATCGCGAAGGCCCGCACCTCCCACGGCTCGGAGAACGGCTTGTCGGCGCCGGGCATGTCGCACACCAGCTTCTCGATCCGCCTGCGGGCGTCGCCCAGCTCGGTGGCGTCGGTGCGCACCCCCTCGCTCATGCCCCGGCCGCCTCGGTGACCACCGGCTTCGGCGCTCCGACCCCGATCATCGAGTCCCGGGTGACGAGCGCGGCGAGCTGCTCCTCCGACAGGTGCTCGCTGCCGGCCGGGCGCTGCGGGAGCACCCAGTAGCGCAGCTCGGAGCTGGAGTCCCAGACGCGGATCTCGACCGAGTCCGGCAGGGGGTAGCCGAAGTCCTCGGCGAGGACCTTGCGGGGCTCGCGGACGATGCGCGCCCGGAACGGCGGCGCCTTGTACCAGTTCGGCGGCAGGCCCAGGACCGGCCACGGGTAGCAGGAGCACAGGGTGCAGACGATGACGTGCTGGACGGTGTCGGTGTTCTCGACGACGACCATCTCCTCGCCCTGCAGGCCGCCGATGCCCAGCTCGCGACAGGCCGCGGAGGCGTCGGCGAGCAGACGCGCCTTGAACTCCGGGTCGGTCCAGGCCTTCGCGACGACCTTCGCGCCGAGCTGCGGACCGACCTCGTTCTCGTAGACCTCGACGAGGCGGTCGACCGCCTTCGTGGTCACGACACCCTTCTCGATGAGGACCGACTCCAGGGCCTTGACCCGTGCGGCGATCTCCTCCTGGGTGCGGAGCGGGGTGTCGGTGGGGTTCGCGGTCATGGGTCAGGCTCCCTGGGTGGCGGGGACGGGGGTGAGGTAGGGCTCCCACACGTCGAAGTAGTTGACGCCGTTGGGGTCCGCGGCCTCGGGACCCCACAGCTCGGCGGCCGTGAACTTGACGGTGTAGAGGTGCTCGGGGCAGTCACCGAGGCCGTTGCCGGCGGTGTCGGGGTAGAGGAAGGTGCCGTGCGCCGCGGTGATCACGCCTCGGTGCCCGCGGATGTAGCGAGCGCGGCGGGTGTGTCCGTACGGGCTCTCGTTCCCGATGACGACCTCGTCGCCGACGGAGAACCGGGCCTCCTTGTCGGACTCGCGGTTGGCGGGGAACCCGTTGGTGACCGCCCAGTCGACGAACTCGACGATCTCGGGGTCGGTCTCGCGCTCGGGCAGCGGCGCGTCCGGGTTCTCCAGGTAGTACTGGGTGCGCTTCTCGAGATCGGCCGGGTCGAGGATGCCCGCGACCTCGGCGTAGTGCTCGATCGTGTGCATCCAGTGCTCGTAGTAGTTCGAGAGCAGGTACTCCGCCGGGTCCATCTTCTCGATGCCGTGGCGGAACTGGTCCACGTTGAAGAGTCCGGCACGCGCGCTCTGGGCGAACATGGGGAAGACCCGCTTCTCCCACTCGGCGCGGAACACGGGCTCGCTCATGTGGTCGTTCTCGACAGGTCCGAGACCGTCGGTCCCGCCGAGGTCGAAGACTCCGTTCACTGCTGTCCTCCTACTGTGGCGAGGGCCGGTGGGGCGGGGAAGCCGCCGACGGCCTGCTCGAAGGTGTGCGCGACCCGAAGGACGGTCGCGTCGTCGAAACGCCGGCCGACGATCATCAGACCGACCGGGAGCCCGTCGACCAGCCCGGCCGGCACCGAGACAGCGGGGTGACCGGACACGTCGAACGGGGCACAGTTGCCGACCATCCCCAACGCGGTCGGCAGATAGGTGTCCAACCCGGCATCGAGCCCGATCAGCTCCGGCGCGGTGTAGGGCAGGGTCGGCATGACCAGCACGTCATAACCACTCAACGCCTGGTCGTAGGCCGCACGCAGCTCGAACGCGAGGTTGCGGGCCATGCCGTAGTAGACGCCGCCCCCGTGGCCGAAGGTGTAGCCACCCGAGAGCCCGACCAGCTTGACCGTCTTGGACAACTCCGCCCCCCGGGCGAGGCGCTGACGGTGGTAGTGCGCGATCAGCTCCGGATCGTAGAGACCCGGATAGTTCATGCCGTAGGCGTTACCGTCGACCATCTGGTAGGCCGCACCCTCGGTCGCGATGACGTTCCACACCGCCATCCCGTCCAGATGCCACGGGATCGACACCTCCTCCGCCACCAACCCGGCCCCGGCCAGAGCACCGACCGCGGCACGCACGGCCTCGTCGACGGCCGGGTCGCTCTCCGGGCGGCCGAAACCCTCGACCACGATCCCCACCCGCAACCCCGCCGCCGAGGTCTCCAGTGCGGTGAGGTAGTCGACCGGGTCCAGCTCGGTGGGCTGACGGGCGTCGAGCCCGTCGACACCCGCCAGGACCGTCAGCATCCGTGCGGCGTCGGACACCGTGCGGGTGATCGGACCCAGGTGATCGATCGTGGCCTTGATCGGGAACGCCCCGGTGTAGGGGACCAGCCCGTGAGTGGGCTTGTGCCCCACCGTCCCGCAGAACGCACTCGGGATCCGGATCGAACCACCCTGATCACCACCCACGGCCAGATCCACCGCACCCGAGGCCACCAGTGCCGCGCTCCCACTCGACGAACCACCGGCATTACGGCCGGTGTCCCACGGATTGCGCACCGGCCACGGCCGCGAGGTGAAACTCGCACCCGAGAAACACAGGTCCTCACACACCGACTTCCCGGTGATCCTCGCCCCCGCCGCCAACAGCCGGGTCGCCACCGTCGCATCCCGCGACGGGACGAAACCCTCGACCGTCGCCGACCCATTGGTCATCGGCACCCCGGCCAGACAGATGTTGTCCTTCAACGCCACCGTGCGCCCGACCAACGGACCCTCGGCGGCACCCGGCACCGACGCCGTCACATGCCAACCACCGAGCGGGTTGTCCGCGGGCTCCGACCACGCCCGCTGGGGCGTCTGCGGCGCCGAAGCACGGTAGAGCTCCTCGACCCAGTCGGACGCAGCCAGCGTCGCCGTGACCGCCGGACCGAACTCCGCCAGCTCGGCCTCGGACAGGCCGAACGCGTAGTGCTCGTTCAACGCCGCCAACCGGGCGGCGTCGGGAGGGGGTATCGCCATCGGGGTGGTGCTCCTCACGTCGGGGGATGCGAGAAACCTAGGACCGACCCCTCATCGTGTCAACGCTTGCAGACACATTGACAAGATCCGGAAACGCGGCGACCCACGCCGGCAACACGGCGTGGTCAGGGGTGCGCGGGGCCGTCGCCCATCGAGCCGAAGGTCGTGCCGCGGGCCTCCGCCAGGTACAGCGGCTGGTCGACGTGGTGCTCGCCGTGCAGGTCCAGGGTCCCGCGGGGCAGGTCGTAGCGGCCGCGCCGGATCTCGTCGGCGACGGCCACCGGGTCGGTCGAGCGGACCTTCCGGGCCGCCGCGGCCCACACGTGGATCGCCTCGAACATCGACTCCGACAGCGACGACAACGGCGGCGCCCACCGCCCGAACCGCTGCCGGTACCGCTCCAGGAGCGTCCCGTTGCGCTCGGTCTGCAGGTGCTGGAAGTAGCCGGACACCCCGTGGATCCCCTCGGCCGCGGCCGACCCGATCCGTTCGAGGGTCGCCTCGTCCATGGCGGGCCCCAGGCTCACCGTGCGGTCCCGCAGCCCC
This sequence comes from Pseudonocardia sp. Ae717_Ps2, assembly GCF_001932475.1. Lineage (NCBI taxonomy): Bacteria > Bacillati > Actinomycetota > Actinomycetes > Pseudonocardiales > Pseudonocardiaceae > Pseudonocardia > Pseudonocardia sp. Ae717_Ps2. The sequence goes on along the minus strand of NZ_MCIS01000001.1, from coordinate 1,654,048 downwards.
ATCGCGTGGCACCGGCGCTCGAAGGCCGCGGCGTCGGCGCCGACGAAGGTGCTCAGCACGACGTCGGCACCCGATGCGGCGATCCGCTCGACGAGCGGGGTGACGTCACCGCCACCGAGGGGGCGTACCCCTCGCCGACCAGCACCGCCCCCTGGCCGGGGAGGATCTCGCGGGCGACGGCGTTGACCGAGCGTGGCCACACGTAGTCGTTGCCCGCGAGGAACCAGCGCCGGCCGCCGGCCGCGCGCATGACCGGACGGGCCGCCGTCGCGAGCTGGGTGGCCGGCCGCTCCCCCAGCCGGATCCGCAGACGGGACTCCCCGCCGCCCTCGTTCATGTTGGTGTGCACGACCAGCACGTCCTGCCCGGACAGGGCGGCCGAGACGGCGTGGTAGGTCGCCGAGGTCGTCATCAGGAAGATCGTGCGGCAGCCGGCCCGGACCAGCCGCATCGCCTCCAGGGCCCCGGTGCCGGGGTCGGTGGCGTCGTCGGCCTCCAGCAGCTCCAGCGGTCGCCCCCCGATCCCGCCCGAGGCGTCGATCTCCTCGACGGCGAGCGCGGCCACGTTCCCCACGGCCGAGGCGAACAGGCTGCCCGACCCGGAACGGCTGGTGATCACCCCGATCCGCGGTCCGTCGGCGGGGCCGTCGGGCAGCGGATGGCCGCGGCGGCGCATCAGCCACTCCAGCCCACGGCGGTCGATCTCGGCGTCGAGCCGGACGCGGGTCCCACCGGGCGCGTCGTCGAACCGCAGCCGGATGCGGCCCCGCCAGGGCTGGTCGTGGGTGATGGTGATGGCCCGGGAGACACGCAGGTCGCTGATCCGGCCCAGCACGTCCACCGGGGGCCCGCCGGCGATCGGTGCGCGCAGCGCGACCGGGGCACCGACGACGACCCGGTCGCAGACCGCGTCGAACAGCCAGCCGGCGCCCTCGGTGCCGAACCGGTCGAAGACCACCGTCGGGGCCGCGGCGGCGAACCTCTCGACCGCGAGCGCGATCGACCCCACGGTCAGCGCCGGTGTGACGACACGCCGGTCATCCGGTCGCGTCGGCCCGATACGTCATGCCCTGATCCTCCACCGCCGCCCCCATCTCGTCGAGGGTCGACTGGAACAAGGCCCGCAGCAGGGCGATCACGTCGGCCGCCGCACCGTGCGGATCGATCGCGTAGTAGCGGAACCGGCCCGAGCGTCGCTCGGTGACCAGCCCCGCGACGCGCAGCACCCGCAGGTGGGTGGACACCGCGGTGCGCCCGACGGAGGTGATGCGCTCGGCGAGGTCTCCGGCGCTGCACTCCTCCTGCTCGGCGAGCACCGTGAGGATCTCCCGGCGGACGGGATCGGCGAGCGCGTCGAAGGCGAGGCCCGCTTCCTTGCCGCCGCCCGAAGCGTCATGATCTGATGACACGTCAGGGATAGTAGCGTGAACCGCTCCGGGACGCGTGCCCGTGTCGCGGTCCTGTGCCCACGGCCACCGGGACCGAGTGCGGGTGACTCACCGGGTCAGGTCGACCACGACCCGGCCCGGCGCCGTCCGTCCGCGCAGCGCCCCGGGCCGCCCGCGGGATCTCGCGCCACCCGACGACCAGCCCGACGCCCGGGTCGATCGCCCCCGCGGTAACCAGGTCGAGCACCCGCCGACCGACACCGACCGGACCGCCGGGGAGCACACCGACACCGCACGTCCGGTGCGCATGACGGTGAACGGGCAGCCGGTCCGCCACCACGTCGAGCCGCGCCGCACCCTGTCCGACTTCCTGCGCCGCGACTGCGGCGCCACCGGGGTCCACCTGGGCTGCGAGCACGGGGTGTGCGGGGCGTGCACCGTCCTGCTCGACGGCCGCACGGCCCGCTCCTGCTGCACCCTCGCGGTCCAGGCCGACGGCGGCGAGGTCACCACCGTCGAAGGACTCGCACAGGGCGGTGAGCTGGATCCGTTGCAGGAGGCGTTCTGGCGTCACCACGGCCTGCAGTGCGGGTTCTGCACGCCCGGCATCCTGCTGACGGTCACCGAGTTCCTCGCGGAGAACCCCGATCCCAGCGACGAGGAGATCCGCGCGGCGATCTCGGGGAACATCTGCCGGTGCACGGGGTACCAGTTCATCGTCGACGCCGTCCGCAGCGCCGCGGCCGTGCTGCGCGGCGAGCCCGCACCACAGGCCCCGGTGGACAGGGAGGGGTGACGGCCGCCCGTCCGGCCGGTCACCGCGCGGCGAGCAGCACCCAGGTGTGCCCCGGACGCACGGGCATCTCACGGCCGTCGGGGGTCGTGAGACGGAGGGGGTCGGCGACGGCGGGACGGGACCACCGTGCGGGGAAGGAACGACCCTCACGCAGGACCTCGGCCTCGCCCGCCCCGACGGTGAGCGCGATCGGGGAGACCGAGCCGGCGCTGTCGCGGACCGACGACTCGGCGACGGCGACCCGTTGCACGACCACCGTGTCCGCCCGCACCGGTCTCCGGTCCGGACCGGAGACCGCGGTCCGGTCGCCGGTCGCGACCGTCCAGGTGTCGTCCTGCGCGCTCCAGGTGACGGTGACGGTGGTGGCCCCGACCCGGACGGAGCGCTGCGGGACGGGGGCTCCCCCGTCCGGCGCCGGGCCGAAGCGCAGGCCGATGTCCTGGACCGGCCCCGCCTGCGGCACCCGTCCGCGCAGTGCCGTCAGGTCCACGTAGACGTTCAGCGGCGCCGGCCGCCGGTCGTCACGCCGGAACGCCTCCGGCAGGTCGCGGGGCACGACCGGGACCACCGCGGCGGCGCGGAGCCGGTCCATGACCGGTGGCGCGGCGCCGGAGAAGACGAGGGCGGGCCGGCCGTAGGCGCCGAGGACGCCGATGTCGGTCTCCCGGGCGCTGCGCACCGGCCCCACCGAGCGCGGCAGCTGCGAGGCGAACACCGCGAGCAGCCGGGTGAGACCACCCTCGACCGGCTCGACGTAGACGACGTCGGCCGCCTCGACGCCGTCCCACGGGCGCGCCGCCGCGGTGTTGTCGATCTTCACGGCGAACACCCGTGCCCCCGGCTCGGAGGGCAACCCGGTGAGCGGTGACAGCAGCGGTGCCGGTGTCGCCGGAGCGGTCACCGGCACCGGGACCGCGGGCGACGGCGCGCATCCGACGGCGCCCGTCAGCACCAGCCCGAGAAGGGCCGCGACCACCGGATGTGCACGCACCGGCGCACGGTACTCCCGCGCCGCCCGTGCGTCAGCGGTCGAGCCGCGGGTGCTCCGGCGGCAGGACGTCGAGCGCGTACCGGCGTCGGGTCGCGTCGGGGCCCAGCATCGCCGACAGCGGACCCGCGATGTCGTCGGCGGCGGCCCGCACCGTGCCCGCGAGCCTCCGGAGACCGTCCTCGTCGACGGCGGCCTGGGGCCCGGACAGCGACAGCGCACCCATCACCTCCGACGCCGAGGTCAGCGGAACCGAGATCCCACGCCGACCGGCGTGATTGGCGGCGGAGGAGAAGGCGAACCCGTCGCCGCGGATGCGGCGCAGCTCCGTGCGCAGTGTGCCGTCCTCCTCCCCCGCGCGGGCCCCCAGGACGGCCTCGATCTCCGACTCGGGAAGGTGGGCGAGGATGGCCCGGCCACTGCACCCCCGGGTCAGCGGTGACCGCTCGCCGATCCGCGTCCGCCACGACGGGTCGTGGTCGTGCGGAGGCACGGCAGCCAGCAGCAGGACCCGGTCGTAGCCGCTGCGCACGTGCAGCCGCGCGCTCAACGACGTACCACCCGCGAGCCGGACCAGGACCGGGTAGGTGAGCGCGCGGAGCTCGGGCCAGGGGCCGAGCAGCGCACCCAGCCCGATCGCCCGGGTCCCGACCCGGTACCCCCGGCGGCCGACGTGGTCGACGAAACCTTCCTCCTGCAGGGCCCGCAGCACGCGGTAGGTCTGGCTGACCGGTGCGCCCAGCCGCTCCGCGACGGCGGGCAGCGCCGCCGGCTGCTCCATCCCCGCCAGCGTCTCCAGGACCACGACCGAGCGTGCGAGGACCGACGTCGTCGGCGTAGTTGTCACGAGGTGCAACTTAGAGGTCGCGCGGATTGATCACAGCTGGGTCGCGGCCGGGTGTCGATGGTGAGGGGCGGGCACGGGCCTGTCGATCATGAAGTTGTTGACTCTTCGTGATCGTCTGGAGGCCGCGTGCCCGCCCTGCCATCATGGTTGACCGAGCCGTTGTGGGACCAGTTCGCCGCGCTGCTGCCGCCCCGGGTCGAGTTCGATCCCACTCATCCGTGGGGCTGTCACCGCCGCCGGATCGCGGATCGGGTCGTGTTCGACAAGCTCCTGCAGGTGCTGCGGTTCGGCTGCCCGTATCAGGGCGTCTCCGACAGCACCTGCTCGGCGACCACCATCCGCGATCGCCGTGACGAGTGGATCCGGCTCGGGGTCTTCGCCCAGCTACGCCGGATCGCCCTGGACGCCTACGACCGCATCGTCGGCCTGTTGCTTGACGACGTTGCCGTCGACGGCGCCATCACCAAGGCCCCCGGCGGCGGTGAGGTCGCCGGACCGTCACCGGTTGACCGGCGTAAACAGGGCATGAAGCGATCGGTGCTCGTCGAGGGCCATGGCATCCCACTGGGCCGGGTCCTGGCCGGGGCACACCGCCACGACTCCCCGCTACTGGGCCCCACTCTCGACCACCTCGACGCTCTCGGCCCGCTGCCCGACGACATCACCGTGCACCTCGACGCCGGCTATGACTCCGGTAAGACCCGCGACACACTCACCGAACGGGGCCTGCACAGCGAGATCGCGCGCAAGGGCGAGAAAGCACCGATCCAGGCCACCCAACGCTGGCACATCGAGCGCACCAACGCCTGGCACAACAGCTTCAACCGGCTGCAGCGCTGCTACGAACGCCGCGAAACCGTCGTCGACGCGTTCTTCGACCTCGCCGACACCATCATCACACTCCGTAGCCTGATCCGGCAGGCCTGGACCACGCACCGCTGGGACAGCCGACCACACCGCCGCCCATGATCATCCATCAATCCGCGCGACCTCTTAGAGGTCGCGCGGATTGATCACAGCTGGGTCGCGGCCGGGTGTCGATGGTGAGGGGCGGGCACGGGCCTGTCGATCATGAAGTTGTTGACTCTTCGTGATCGTCTGGAGGCCGCGTGCCCGCCCTGCCATCATGGTTGACCGAGCCGTTGTGGGACCAGTTCGCCGCGCTGCTGCCGCCCCGGGTCGAGTTCGATCCCACTCATCCGTGGGGCTGTCACCGCCGCCGGATCGCGGATCGGGTCGTGTTCGACAAGCTCCTGCAGGTGCTGCGGTTCGGCTGCCCGTATCAGGGCGTCTCCGACAGCACCTGCTCGGCGACCACCATCCGCGATCGCCGTGACGAGTGGATCCGGCTCGGGGTCTTCGCCCAGCTACGCCGGATCGCCCTGGACGCCTACGACCGCATCGTCGGCCTGTTGCTTGACGACGTTGCCGTCGACGGCGCCATCACCAAGGCCCCCGGCGGCGGTGAGGTCGCCGGACCGTCACCGGTTGACCGGCGTAAACAGGGCATGAAGCGATCGGTGCTCGTCGAGGGCCATGGCATCCCACTGGGCCGGGTCCTGGCCGGGGCACACCGCCACGACTCCCCGCTACTGGGCCCCACTCTCGACCACCTCGACGCTCTCGGCCCGCTGCCCGACGACATCACCGTGCACCTCGACGCCGGCTATGACTCCGGTAAGACCCGCGACACACTCACCGAACGGGGCCTGCACAGCGAGATCGCGCGCAAGGGCGAGAAAGCACCGATCCAGGCCACCCAACGCTGGCACATCGAGCGCACCAACGCCTGGCACAACAGCTTCAACCGGCTGCAGCGCTGCTACGAACGCCGCGAAACCGTCGTCGACGCGTTCTTCGACCTCGCCGACACCATCATCACACTCCGTAGCCTGATCCGGCAGGCCTGGACCACGCACCGCTGGGACAGCCGACCACACCGCCGCCCATGATCATCCATCAATCCGCGCGACCTCTTAGGTCGTCCGGCGCCGTCGCCCGACTCCAGACTGGATCCATGCACAACGACGCGATCTCCGAAACGATCACCGACCGCACCGAGCTGTTCGCCCACCTCGCCGACCCCGCCACGGCCGCGGCGTTCTTCGAGCGGGTGGCCGACGACGTGTCCTGGACGGTCGAGGGCACCCATCCCCTCGCCGGGCACTACGCGTCCAAGACCGCCTTCACCACCGCGACCTTCGACCGCCTCAGCCCGCTCATGCGGGACGGGGTCCGGCTCGAGGTGGTCGACCTGCACGTCGCGGGAGACGTCACGGTCGCCGAGTTGCACGCGACGTCGACGACCCTCGACCGAGCCCCCTTCGACAACGACTACTGCTGGGTCTGCCGTTTCGACTCCCCCGAGCCCGACGCCCGCATCGTCGAGGTCCGCGCCTACCTCGACAGCGCGATGGTCGCGTGGACGGTGACCCGCAACGAGGCGCTGAAGGCGGGCTGACCCGCCCGGTTCACCGGCCGGTGGGGCGGTGCAGGTAGCGCCCCGTCGGCTGCCCACAGACCGTGCCGCCGTCGAAGATCCGCCTGCCCCGCAGGAAGGTGGTCTCGACCGTCGCGCCGATCTCCATCCCGCGGAAGGGCGTGTACTCCTGGGTGGACTCCGAGTCGGCCGGGTCCACCACGACCGAGCGGTCGGGGTCGACGAGCACGATGTCGGCGTCGAACCCGGGCGCGATGTCGCCCTTGGTGGGCAGCCCGAGGCGCTGGGCCGGGTTGGTGGACACCAGCTCAGCGACCCGGGACATCGACAGGCCGCGCTTGCGACCCTCGCCGACGAGGCCGGGCAACAGGTACTCGGTGCCACCGAAGCCGGACTTCGCCGCGAACACGTCGTCGCGGTCCGCGCCGAACTTCTTCTCCTCCTTGCAGCAGGCGTGGTCGGACACGACCCAGCTGACGTCACCGGCGAGCAGGTGCTCCCACAGCTTCTCCACGTCGGCGCGGGGCCGCAGCGGCGGGTTGACCTTGCCGCCGACCCCGTCCGCGGTGGTGACGTCGGCGAGCAGGTGGCCGATCGTCACCTCGCGGCGAAAGTCCACGTGCGGGAACGCCCGGGCCATGAGCATCGCCGCCTCCATCGCCTTGGCCGACGACAGGTGCAGCAGGTTGATCGTCGGCAACCGGGCCGCCGACCGTGATCGAGGGCCGGTTCGGCCAGCTCGGCGGTCAGCACGGCGGCGGGATGTTCTGGACCCTGGCGATCTTCGGCGCGGTCTGGGCGGTGTTCGCGCTGGCGTTGCTGCGTGACCTGCCCGAGGAGTCGTCGCGGGTGAACGCCGCCGAGCGGGAGCTGATCGCCGCCGGGCAGGAGCCCGACGCGGGGCCGGGCCGCTCCCGGGTGCGGTGGCGCCCGCTGCTGACCAACCGCAACCTCTGGGTCGTCGCCGGCGGCTACTTCGCCTGGGGCTTCATGTACTGGCTGCCCTCGTTCCTGTCCGACGCCTACGGGCTCAGCGTCAAGCAGGCCGGCGCGTTCTCCGTCGCGCCGTGGGCGTGCGGCATGGTCGGCGCACTGGCCGGCGGCGTCATCGTCGACCGGGTCTACCGGCGCAGCCCGCGGGTGCGCAGCCGGTTCGCGGTGATGGGCGTGGCCCTGCTGCTCGCGGGCTGCTCGCTGGTGCCGCTGGCGATCTCGCCGACGCTCACCGTCGCACTGATCTCGATCTCACTCGGGGTCGGTTTCGGCTTCGTCACCGGCGGGATCTGGTGGGTCGCCGCGATCGACGCCGCCCCGGACCAGCCGGGCAGCGCAGCCGGGTTCGCCGACGCCGCGTTCGCCTCGTCCGGCATCGTGGCCCCCTCGGTGATGGGCTTCATCGTCGCGGGCACGGGCACCTTCACCAGTGGGTTCGTCGTGATGGCCTGCCTCGCCGTCGCCGGTGCCCTCCTGATGCTGCTGGTGCCGCGCGAGCCGGTGCCCGCGGCGGTGACCGCCACGGAGACCGCGGGCAACCCTGTGTGAGAACGGCAGGGACAGGACCGCACCTTCGATCATCAGTCGCCACGCCGCTCCGCGGGACGACGAAGGATCGAGACGGGCGGGAGTGTGGTCATGAGAGAAGCGCCCGGACGTCGGGACCAGTCGAACCGTCTCTGTAGGTGCGGGGCCCAGCCGTCGGGCTGGGCCCCGCACTGCGTCATGGGCCATGGACTTGCCGACCCGCGCCTCACGGGTAGGCACCGCGCCGATCGGACGTGAGCGCGGGCGGACGTGCGGGCTCCGGTCCCCGTCCTGCCGGATCGGCCTCTGCGAGGACCGACAGCCCCGCTCCCCCAACGTCGGGAGCGACTGTCCACCACCTCGATCCGGAAGCCCGACTCGTGTCCACCGAGGAGGAACGTCAGCCGGGGTCGTCGGGTACGTGGCAGCGACCGGGGACCGGAACCGCCTCGGTGCTCATGACCTTCTCCGACCGAACGGCGGTCATCATCGGGTTCGATCGCGAAAGGCACGCAGCCCATCGCGCAGGTCCTCGGAGGCGACGTGGCCGGCGAACGTCCCGTACTCGAGCTCCAGGGCCTCCTCGGTCGGGAGGTCCCGGGCCGTGGTCGCAACGCGTTTCACCTCGGCCAGACCGCGTGCGCTGCGGGTCGCCAGCCTCCGGGAGAACGCGAGTGCCCGGTCCACCAGCCCGGCGGCCGGCACGATCTCCTGGACCAGACCCCACTCCCGGAAGCGCTCGGCGGACTCCAGATCGCCGGTGAGCAGCAGCCGCCGGGCGGCATTCGCCGGGATCTTCCGCTCCAGCCGGACCGCTCCTCCGCCACCAGGCAGCACCCCGTAGCGGAGGTGGCCGTCGCCCATGCGTACCTCCGCGGCCGCGAACACCACGTCGCATGCCAGGACCAGCTCGAATCCACCGGCGATCGCGGTGCCGTTGACCGCGGCGACGACGGGCAGCCGGGAGGTCTCGAGCCTGCGGAAGGTACGCCCGGCGCGTCGGACGAAGTCCAGGATCTCGCCCTGCCGTCCGTCGAGCCGCTCCAGGAGCTGCCCGAGGTCGGCGCCGGTACAGAAGGCCGACCCCGTCCCCGTGATCACCATGGCGCGGATACCCTCGTCCGCCTCCACCACCTCGACGGTCTCCTCGAGCAGGTGCAGGAGTCCGTCGGAGAGTGCGTTGAGCCGCTGCGGCCGGTTGAGACGGACCAGCGCGACCGAGTCGACGACCTGCAGCTCGATCAGGTCCCCACGTCGCTCGACCGCCTCACCGCGTCCACGCACCGGACCGGGCGCGACGGAGGCGTGACCCGGACCGGTCTCCGTGTGCTCCACCCGGTGCTCGCTCAGGCCTGCGCGAAGAGGGCGTGATGCTGCCGGCGGAGCTTGTACTTGAGGATCTTGCCGCCCACGGTCTCGGGAAGGGCGTCGGCGAACACGACCGCCTTGGGCGTCTCGTAGCCCCCCAGCTTCGCCCTGCAGTGCGCGAGGATCTCCTCCTCCGCTGCCTCGGCTCCCTCTCTCAGCACCACGACCGCCGTGACCGCCTCGCCCCAGTGCTCGTGCGGCAGGCCGATCACCGCCGCCTTCTCGACCGCCGGGTGCCCGTGCAGGACGGACTCCACCCGCAGGCTGGAGACGTTCTCGCCACCGGACTTCACGATGTCCTTGAACCGGTCGACCATGATCCGCAGGCCGTCCTCGTCGACCGAGGTGCTGTCCCCGGAGTGGAACCAGCCACCGCGGAACGCCTCCCGGGTCGCCTGCTCGTCGAGGTAGTAGCCCGCCGTGACGGTCGGACTGCGGTACACCGCCTCCCCCGGGACACCCGGGCTCCGACGCACCGACGCGCCCGTCTCGTCGACGACGTCGGAGGCGAGCAGCGGGCTCGGGACGCCGACGTAGTTGACGGCCGGGGCGGTGCGCTCGTAGATCTCGTGCCACTTCGCGGGCCAGAACCGGTGGCAGGCGATCGCCTCGGTCTGTCCGAAGATCCCCAGCACCACCAGGCCTGGGGCCTCGGCCTGCAACGCCGCGTACACCGCGGGCTCGAGTGCACCCCAGCCGTAGACCAGCACGGTCAGGCTGGACAGGTCCGCGCCGGAACGGCGGGCCTCGCCGACGACGGCCGTGACGAACTGCGGGGAGCCCGCCCACAGCGCGGTGGGGCGCTCGGCCGCGACCGTCGCAGCGACCTGGTCGGGCACCGGGCGGCGTCCCAGGACGAGGGACCCACCCGCCAGGAACGCGGACAGGGTGAAGACCTGGTCACCCACGTGGTAGATCATCGGCAGGTGGGTGGCGACCCTGAGGTCGGCCTCGACAGCGAGCCCACGGGTCAGCGACACCGTGAAGTTCAGGGCGGCGAGATGGCTCGAGCCGTGCGAGATCATCGCACCCTTGGGCATCGCCGTGGTGCCCGAGGTGTAGAGGATCTGCCAGATGTCGTCGGCGTGGATCTCGACGTCGGGCTCGGTGGTCGGCATGCCGTCCAGGAACGCCCCGAACGCCACACTCCCCGCCACCGGGTCGCCGCCGATGGTGATCGTGGCGCCGACCCGCAGGCCGGTCGCGGCGAAGGCGGCCTCGGCGCGCGGCCACAGCTCGGCGTCGACGATCGCCAGACCCGGCTCGACCTGACGGATCAGGTGCTCGAGCACGTCCGGGGCGAGGGCCGGGTTGACCGGCACCACCACCATCCCCGCCTTCGCGACACCGATCTTCGCCAGGTAGGCCTCGACCGAGTTCTCGCTGAACAGGAGAACCCTCGCCCCCGGCTCGAGCCCCGCAGCCGCCAGGGCGTGGGCGACCTGGCCGGTGATCTCGTCCGCCTCACGGTAGGTGACGGAGGCGAACCGCTCCTCACCGTGCGCACCGAGGCGGCCGGTGATCGCGATCTTGTCCGGGTAGCTCCAGGTCAGACGCTCGAACACGTCCCCGACCAAGGTCCGTTCCCACCGGTTCACCGCGCGCCGTCCGCGCAGACGGGTGACGTCGATCTTCTCGAGCTGTCCCTGCAGGTCCACACCAGCCTCCTTGCCGATCCACCTGACGGCGCACAGCATCGCGTCACACGACGTACATCACAACCCCCTAGTCACCAGCAATTCACAACGTGACCGGCGGACCACCCACCCACCCCGGCGACCTCTCACCCGAGATCAATCGAGATGAGCAGCAGCTCACCGCGCACTCGGCGCCGAGACTTGCCACCTCCGACTTAGTGAACGATGATGCACTCAGCGGACGTCGTCGTCCGCCCCTACGCAGAGGACAGAGGAGTCGGTGTGGACTTTCGCGAGAGCTCCGAGCACAGGGACCTGCGAGAGACGGTGCGGGCGATCACCGCCAAGTTCGGTCCGGAGTACTACGTGCCGCGGGCCGAGGCCGGTGAGCCGACCACCGAGCTGTGGTCCGAGCTCGGCGCGAGCGGGTTCCTCGGCATCAACCTGCCGGAGGAGTACGGCGGCGGGGGCGCGGGCATGGCAGAGCTCGCGATGGTCTGTGAGGAAACCGCCGCGGCGGGCTGTCCGCTGTTGCTGCTGCTGGTCTCGGCAGCCATCTCCGGGGAGATGATCGCCGACTTCGGCACCGCCGAGCAGAAGCAGCACTACCTGCCGCGCATGGCCTCCGGTGAGTCCAAGGTGGTCTTCGCGATCACCGAGCCCGACGCGGGATCCAACACCCACAAGCTCTCCACCGTCGCCACCCGCGACGGCGGTGACTGGGTGGTCAACGGGGCCAAGTACTACATCTCCGGGGTGGACGAGGCCGAGGCGATCCTGCTGGTCACCCGCACCGGCAAGGACGAGGCCACCGGTAAGGGCACGCTCTCGCTGTTCCTCGTGCCCACCGACACTCCGGGCCTCCACAGGACCCCGCTCCCGGTGTCGGCGATGCTGCCGGAGAAGCAGTTCACGCTGCACTTCGACGACATGCGGTTGCCCGCGAGCGCGCTGGTCGGCGAGGAGGGCCAGGGCTTCCACCAGGTCTTCCACGGGCTGAACCCGGAGCGGATCACCGGCGCGGCGGTCTGTGTCGGTGTGGCCCGCCACGTGCTCGCCCAGGCCTCGGACTACGCCACGAGCCGCACGGTCTGGGACGCCCCGATCGCGAGCCACCAGGGTGTGTCACACCCACTGGCCAAGGCCCGCATCGAGACCGACCTCGCCGCCCTGATGACGTCCAAGGCCGCCTGGCTGCACGACGAGAGACTCCCCGCGGGCGAGGCCTCGAACATGGCGAAGTACGCCGCCGCCGAGGCCGCGGGCGCCGCGGTCGAGGCCGCGATCCAGACCCACGGCGGCAACGGTCTGGCCACCGAGTACGGCCTGCTGCCCTACTGGGGCATCTCGCGCCTGCTGCGGATCGCGCCGGTCAGCCGCGAGATGGTCCTGAACTTCGTCGCCCAGCACAGCCTGGGTCTGACCCGCTCGTACTAGAAGGAGCGTCCGATGACGACCGTCCTGCGCTCCGCGCTGAACACCTCCGACGAGGTCTACCTCGCCAACCGCAAGCACTCCGAGCAGGTTCTCGCCGAACTCGACGAGCAGGTCCAGGCTGCCATCGCCGGAGGTGGTGAGCGCTACCAGAAGCGCCACCGCGACCGCGGCCGCCTCCTCGTGCGCGAGCGCATCGAGCTGCTCCTCGACCGGGACGCGAGCTTCCTCGAGCTGTCCACGCTCGCCGCCTGGGGCACCCAGTTCCCCGTCGGCGCCTCGATCGTGACCGGGATCGGTGTCGTCTCCGGCGTCGAGTGCATGATCATCGCCCACGACCCCACCGTGCGCGGCGGCGCGATGAACCCCTACTCGCTGAAGAAGACGTTGCGTGCCCTGGAGATCGCCCGGATCAACCGGCTCCCCACGATCAACCTGGTGGAGTCCGGCGGGGCGGACCTGCCGACCCAGTCCGAGCTCTTCGTCCACGCGGGCAAGATCTTCCACGACCTCACCGAGCTCTCCTCGATGGCGATCCCGACGATCGCGCTGGTGTTCGGCAACTCCACCGCGGGCGGCGCCTACGTGCCGGGGATGTGTGACTACGCGGTGATGGTCGACCAGCAGGCCAAGGTGTTCCTCAGCGGCCCCCCGCTGGTCAAGATGGCCACCGGCGAGGACGCCGACGACGAGGAACTCGGCGGCGCGGCCATGCACGCGAAGGTCTCCGGGCTCTGCGACCACTTCGCCGTCGACGAACGGGACGCCATCCGGATCGGCCGCCGGATCGTCTCCGAGCTCCACTGGCACAAGCTGGGCCCCGGCCCCACCCTCCCGGCCGACGAGCCGCTCTACGACCCCGACGAGCTCCTCGGCATCGCGCCGGCGGACATCAAGGTGCCCTTCGACCCGCGCGAGGTCATCGCCCGCGTGGTCGACGGCTCCCGCTTCGGTGAGTACAAGCCGCTGTGGGGAACCAGCCTCGTGACCGGGTGGGCCTCGATCCACGGCTACCCCGTCGGCATCCTCGCCAACGCCCGCGGCGTCCTGTTCAGCGAGGAGGCCAAGAAGGCCAGCGAGTTCATCCAGCTCGCCAACCAGACGGACACGCCGCTGATCTTCCTGCAGAACACCACCGGCTACATGGTCGGCAAGAGCTACGAGCAGGGCGGGATCATCAAGGACGGCTCCAAGATGATCAACTCGGTGGCCAACAGCAAGGTCCCGCACATCACGATGAACCTGGCAGCCTCGTTCGGCGCCGGGAACTACGGGATGTCGGGACGCGCCTACGACCCCCGGCTGATGTTCGCCTGGGCGGGCTCGCGGCTCGCGGTCATGGGGGCCACCCAGCTCGCCGGCGTGATGTCGATCGTCGCGAAGGCCTCCGCCGCGTCGTCGGGCCGCGAGTTCGACGCCGAGGCCGACGAGCGCAACCGGGCCGCCATCGAGGCCCAGATCGAGTCCGAGTCGCACTCGTTCTTCGTCACCGCCCGGCTCTACGACGACGGCCTGATCGACCCCCGCGACACCCGCACCGTGCTCGGCATCGCCCTGTCGACCGCACACTCCAACATCGTCGCCGGCCAGCGTGGCTACGGCGTCTTCCGGATGTGAGTGAGGACATGACCATCCACAAACTGCTGGTGGCCAACCGCGGGGAGATCGCCGAGCGGATCATCCGCTCCGCCCGTGCACTGGACATCGCCACCGTCGCCGTCCACTCCGACCCGGACGCCGACACGCTGTTCGTCGATGCCGCCGACGAGGCGGTGCGGCTCCCCGGTGCCGCCCCGTCGGAGACCTACCTGAGGACCGAGCTGATCATCGAGGCCGCGCGGCTCACCGGTGCCGACGCCATCCACCCGGGCTACGGGTTCCTGTCCGAGAACGCCGACTTCGCCCGTGCCTGCGCAGCAGCCGGGATCACCTTCGTCGGCCCGCCGGTCGAGGCCATCGAGGCGATGGGGTCGAAGATCGCGGCGAAGGAACTGATGGAGAAGGCCGGCGTCCCCGTCCTTCCCGGCGCCACGATCGATTCCGACCCGGCCCCCGACGAGGTCCGCGAGCTGGCCGGTGGGATCGGCTACCCGCTGCTGGTCAAGGCCGCCTTCGGCGGCGGCGGTCGCGGCATGCGGATCGTCCGCTCCGCCGACGAGGTGGTCGACGCCGTTCTCGGCGCCCGTCGTGAGGCCGCGTCGGCCTTCGGCGACGGCACGGTGTTCCTCGAGCGGTTCGTGGAGGACCCGCGCCACGTCGAGGTGCAGATCTTCGGCGACACCCACGGCACCGTGGTGCACCTGTTCGAACGCGAGTGCTCGATCCAGCGCCGCTACCAGAAGATCGTCGAGGAGGCCCCCTCCCCCGCGGTCGACGAGGCACTGCGGGCCCAGCTCGGGGACGCGGCCGTCGCCGCGGGCGCGGCCATCGGCTACACCGGCGCCGGGACCGTCGAGTTCGTCATGGCGCAGAACGGAGAGTTCTTCTTCCTCGAGGTCAACACCCGGCTGCAGGTCGAGCACCCGGTCACCGAGGAGATCACCGGCCTGGACCTGGTGGCGCTGCAGATCGCGGTCGCCGAGGGCGAGCCGCTGCCCCCGGAGGTCACGGGGGCCACGATCAGCGGCCACGCGATCGAGGCCCGGCTCTACGCCGAGGACCCGACCCAGGACTACCTGCCCGGCTCGGGCACCCTGCGCCGCTTCCACGTACCGGCCCTGCCCGGCGTACGGGTGGACACCGGTGTGCGGGACGGCTCGGTCGTCGGCACGCACTACGACCCCATGCTGGCCAAGGTCATCGCGCACGGCCGCACCCGCACCGAGGCCGCGCGCAGGCTCGCCCGGGCGCTGTCCGAGGCCGAGGTGCACGGTCTGGTCACCAACCGGGACCTGCTCGTCGCGATCCTGCGCGAGCCGGAGTTCCTGGCCGGAAGGACCGACACCGGCTATCTGAGCCGGCACGAGCCCACCGCGCTCGTCGGCACCCCGGACGAGAACACCCTCGCGGTCCACGCACTCGCGGCGGCCCTGGCCGAGCAGTCCGGCCGTCGCGCGGGAGCCCGGGTGCAGCGACCGGTCCCGACGGGCTGGCGGAACGTCCGCAGCGCCCCCCAGCACGCCGAGTACCGGTGGGGCGACCACGAGATCGACGTGACCTACCGGCTCGTCCGCGGCGCCCTGACGGCGAGCGTCAACGCGACCGGCCTGGCCGACGTCGCCGTCATCGAGGCCACCGACGACCTCGTCGACCTCCGGGTCGGCGGCATCCGCCGGGCCGTGCGGGTGCACCGCGTCGGCGACACCGCCTACGTGGACAGCGTCCTCGGCGGCACCACACTCGTCGAGCGACCGCGGCTCCCCGAGCCCGGGACCGACGCCGCGCCCGGCTCGTTGCTCGCGCCCATGCCCGGCACCGTCCTGCGGGTCGCGGCCGAGGTCGGGGAACAGGTCGAGCAGGGTGCGGTCGTCGTGGTGTTCGAGGCGATGAAGATGGAGCACTCCGTGCGTGCTCCCGTGGCGGGCACCGTCACCGAGCTGGGGGTCCGGGTCGGCGACACCGTGGAGTCCGGCGAGGTCCTCGCCGTCATCGACGAGGTGGAGGCCTGACATGAGCGACGTGACCTACGAGGTGACCGACGGCGTCGCCTGGCTGACCATCGACCGCCCGGACGCGCGCAACGCGCTGAGCAGGGCGGTCCGTGAGGGTCTGTTCGACGGCGTCCGCCGGTTCAACGCCGACGACACGGCGAAGGTCCTGGTCCTCACCGGATCCGGTGAGAAGGCCTTCTGCGCGGGCGGCGACCTGAAGAAGATGAACGACGTCGCCCTGCAGGTGCCGCCGCCGGACTTCCTGCCCCAGCTCGGCCGCAACATCGACGTGCCCAAGCCGACGATCGCCGCGGTCAACGGCATCGCCTACGGCGGTGGGTTCCTGCTCGCCCAACAGTGCGATCTCGTCGTCGCCGCCGAGCACGCCCGCTTCGCGATCTCCGAGGTCAAGATCGGCCGGGGATCCCCGTGGGCGGCGCCGCTGTCCTGGCTGGTCCCACCCCGCGTCGCAATGAAGATCCTGCTCACCGGCGACCCGATCGGCGCCACGGAGGCTCAGGGCTACGGCCTGGTCAACGACGTCGTGCCCGCCGACGAGCTGCGCACGCACACCCAGGCGCTGGCCGAGCGGATCGCCGCCAACGCGCCGCTGTCGGTGCTCGCCGCCAAGCGCACGGCGTACCTGTCCGCCAGCCACACCCGCGCCGAGGCCTACGACCTGGCCGAGGAGATCTGGGAGCCGGTGTACCTGTCGAAGGACGCTCAGGAGGGGCCGCTGTCCTTCCGCGAGAAGCGCGCTCCCGTATGGCAGGGCATCTGATGGCCGGCCTCCTCGACCAGGTGCTCGACGACCTGGAGGCCGAGTCCCGCGTGGTCGCGGCGATGATCGCCGACCTCGACGACGCTGGCTTCTCCGCACCCACCCCGGCCGCGGGCTGGACCATCCGGGACCAGCTGACCCACCTGGCCTACTTCGACGAGACCGCCACCCAGGCCGTCGTCGATCCCGAGGCGTTCCGGCGGGACGCGGCAGTGCTCACGGCGGAGGGCCCATCCTTCCCCGACCGGATCGCCGCGGAGCACGCCTCGCTGCCCGCCGACGAGGTGCGGGCCTGGTTCGCGCGGGCGCGCGCCGCGTTGGTCGACGCGTTCCGCGACGCGGCGCCCAAGGCGCGGTTGCCCTGGTACGGGCCGGACATGAGCGCACTGTCCTGCGTGACCGCGCGGCTGATGGAGACCTGGGCACACGGCCAGGACGTCGCCGACACCCTCGGCTACCGGCGCGAGCCCACCGACCGGCTCCGCCACGTCGCCCACCTCGGCGTGCAGACCTTCGGCTTCACCTACCTCAACAACGGGCGCAAGATCCCGACGACCCCGGTACGGGTCGAGCTCGCGGCCCCCTCCGGGGACACCTGGACCTGGGGCCCCGAGGACGCGACGGACCGGGTCACCGGCTCCGCGCTGGGCTTCTGTCTCACGGTGACCCAGCGCAGGCACCCCTCCGACACCGACCTGCAGGTCAGCGGGCCGGTCGCAGCAGAGTGGATCTCCATCGCGCAGGCGTTCGCCAACCCGCCCGGACCGGGCCGCGCCTCCGGCGCGGTCGCCGAGCCGACCCGACCCGCTCCCGAACCGGCACGCACTGGAGGGCTCCGATGACCCCCGACCCGAGCCGCCCGGTACGGATCGGCAACTGCTCCGGCTTCTACGGCGACCGCATCAGCGCCGCCCGGGAGATGGTCGAGGGCGGGCCGATCGACGTCCTGACCGGCGACTACCTCGCCGAACTCACCATGCTCATCCTGTACAAGGCCCGGCAGAAGGACCCGAACGGCGGCTACGCCAGGACCTTCCTCACCCAGGTCGAGCACGTCCTGGGCACTTGTCTGGACCGGGGCGTCAGGATCGTGTCCAACGCGGGCGGACTCAACCCCGCCGGGCTGGCCACCGACCTGGCCGCCCTGGCCGAACGCCTCGGCCTCGCCCCGAGGATCGCCTACGTGCACGGTGACGACCTCGTCGAGCGCCTCGACGAGATCCAGGCCGCCGGTCACGCCCTGGCCCACCTCGACACCGGCGCCACGCTCGCCGACGCCGGGGTGAACCCCGTGTCCGCCAACGCCTACCTGGGTGCCTGGGGCATCACCGAGGCCCTGCGTGCCGGGGCCGACATCGTCGTCACCGGGCGGGTCACCGACGCGTCCGTCGTCGTCGGCCCCGCAGCCTGGTGGCACGGCTGGGAGCAGACGGACTTCGACGCCATCGCCGGCGCCATGGCCGCCGGACACGTGATCGAGTGCGGGCCCCAGGCCACCGGCGGCAACTACTCCTTCTTCGAGGAGGTCACCGACCGCCGCTACCCCGGCTTCCCCCTCGCCGAGATCGCCGCCGACGGCTCCAGCGTGATCACCAAGCAGCCCGACACCGGGGGCCTGGTCTCGCCGGGCACCGTCACCGCGCAGCTGCTCTACGAGATCGGGGAGCCCGCCTACCTCGGCCCGGACGCGGTGGCGCACTTCGACTCCCTGTACCTGGCCCAGGAGGGGGAGCACCGGGTCCGGATCTCCGGGGTCAGGGGCAGCGCGCCCACGGACCAGCTGAAGGTGGCCCTGAACTACGAGGGCGGCTACCGCAACACCATGACCCTCGTCCTGACCGGCACCCGCATCGAGGAGAAGGCGGCCTGGGCGGAGCAGCAGCTCGTGGAGCTGCTCGGCGGACGGGACCGCTTCGCGGAGTTCGACGTGCAGCTGCTGCGCTTCGACCACCCGGACGCCCCCACCAACGCCCAGGCCACCGCGCACCTGCGGGTCACGGTCAAGGACCCCGACCGGCGCAAGGTCGGCCGGGCCTTCTCCAATACGACGATGGAACTCGCACTCGGCGGCTACCCGGGGTTCCACACCACGACCCCACCCACGGCCGAGAGCGCCTTCGGCGTCTACTGGCCCACCCTCGTGCCCGCCTCCGAGGTCCGGCATCTGGTCACGCTGCCCGACGGCACCACGAGAGCCGTGCCCCACGCCCCGGTCACCGGTGAGGTGCCCGGGGCGGCCGCGCCCGTCGTGCCGGCGGCGGTCGAGGGCCCCACCCGCAGGCTCCCGCTGGGCGAGATCGCGGCGGCCCGGTCCGGGGACAAGGGCGGCAACGCCAACATCGGCGTCTGGACCCGGACCGATGCCGAGTACGAGTGGCTCCGCGGCCATCTCACGGTCGAACGCGTGCGCGAGCTGCTCCCGGAGGCGGCCGAGCTGGAGATCCGCCGCTTCGACCTGCCCAACCTGCGCGCGCTGAACGTCGTCGTGGTCGGGCTCCTCGGCGCCGGGGTCGCCTCGGCCACCCGACCCGACCCGCAGGCCAAGGGCCTGGGCGAGTACCTGCGCAGCCGCCTCGTCGACATCCCCGTCGCCCTGCTGTCGGACTGACCGGGGTGGCGGGGTGACCCACCCGCCCGTCCGCCGCCTCACCCCCTTGGCGGTGGGCGGGCCTCCTTCTGTGAGAGAGGTTCGGATGGCTCTGCCCGTGGGCGTCAACGTCGGGCACTTCTTCCGGGGAGTGCCCGCGGACTTCGCCGAGACCGTCCGGCGGATCGAGGACCTGGGCTTCGACGGCCTGTGGTTCGCCGAGGCCTACGGCTCGGACGTCTTCACCCCGCTGGCCTACGCCGCGGCCGTGACCAGCCGGATCCGGCTCGGGACGGCCGTCGCGCAGATCCCCGCGCGGACCCCCACCGCCACCGCCACCACCGCGGCGACGCTGGACCAGCTCTCCGGCGGCCGGGTCGTCCTCGGGCTGGGTGCGTCCGGCCCACAGGTCTCCGAGGGCTGGCACGGCGTCGCCTACCCCCGCCCGCTCGCCCGGACCCGCGAGTACGTCGACGTGGTGCGCCGGGTCCTTGCCCGCGCGGAACCGCTCGACCACGACGGCGAGTTCCACCAGCTCCCGTTGCGTGGCGGCACCAGGCTCGGCAAGCCGCTGAAGTCGTCGCTGCACATCCTGCGTCCCGACCTGCCGATCCAGCTCGGCGCCGAGGGGCCGCGCAACGTCGCGCTCGCCGCCGAGATCGCCGACGGCTGGCACGCGATGTTCTTCTCCCCCGCCTTCGACGGCTTCTACCGCGAGGCCCTCGACGCCGGCTTCGCGAGACGCGGCGGCAGGCCGGAGCGGTTCGAGGTCGTCTGCACCCTGCCCGTCGTCGTCGACACCGACGTCGAGCGCGCCGCCGACCGGGTCCGCCCCGACCTCGCCCTGTACATGGGCGGCATGGGCGCCCGCGGCGCGAACTTCCACCACGACGTGTTCGCCCGCATGGGACACGCCGAGCTCGCGGCCAGGGTCCAGGACCTCTATCTGCGCGGCGAGAAGGCCGCCGCCGCGGCGGCGATCCCCACCTCGCTGGTCGAGGAGGTCGCACTCGTCGGACCGCCGGGCAAGATCCGGGAGGAGATCGGGCGCTGGGAGAGCACGGTGGTCGGATCCCTCGCCGTGCAGGGCCTGCCTGCCGACCTCGACACCCTGGCCACCGCGGTCCTCTGAGTGGCTGGGATCAGGCACCTTCCTCGAGGGCGCCGTCGACGGCCGGTCGGCGCCCGGGCACGTCCTGCGCGGGCGCAATCCCCAGACACGAGTGCGCAGCGCCGCTCAGGAGTTCGGCGAGCCGAGCAGGCGGTAGACCCGAGTTGTGGAACAGGATGCTCTGGATGCTGCCGATCGCGGCGTGCACGAGCAGCCGGACCTCGGCGTCGGGCATTCCCGGGCGCAGCGGTGCAGCGACCGCGACCCACTCCTCGATGTAGTGCCGCTGCGCGCGCCGGAGCCGGCGCAGGTCCTCCTCCGGGAGGTTGCGCGCCTCGCGGTGGTACACCTGGAGAATCCGCCGATCACGGATCGCCACCTCGACGTGGTTCCGTACCAACGCGGTGACCGCCGCCCGGTCGTCGACGGCCGACTCCACCACCTCCGACGCTCCGGTACGGAGGTTGTCCATGACCTTGTCCAGCAGCACGGCCAGGATGGCGGACTTGCTGGGGAAGTGCCGGTAGATCCCGGAGCCGACGATGCCGGCGGCCGTGCCGATGTCCGCCATCCCCACGGTGTGGTAGCCGTTGCGGGAGATCAGATCGGCGGCCGCGGTCAGGATCCGCGTCTTACGGGCAGGATCACGCCGCCTCGGACCACGCTCCCCGGGCACAGGCACACCTCCGTCTCCACCAGCCGGAATCACCATGACACACGTCGGCCACTCCCGGGTTCGGGCGTGGCCGACGTGTCATCCGACGGTCAGCCGATCGGGAGCCCCTTCGGGTCGCCGAGCGTGCCGACGCCGTCGACGGGCACCGGTGGTACCAGCCTGGTCGTCTCCGGCAGGACGTCGCTCAGCTGCGGCGCCTGCGTCCGGCACCCGGCGCGGTAGCCGTCGACGTTCTCGCCGTGGACCCCTGACGCCTCGTCCGCGAAGTAGGCGATCTGGGCGAAGGCCTGCTGTGCGTTGAGGTGCAGGTTGATGTCGTGCCCGGCGTCCGGGACCGCGGCCGCGCGGAAACAGGCTGCGGAGTCGTGTGCCGGGGCCTCCCACTCCCGCAGCCGGGTCGACGCGGCCTCCAGCTCCTGGGGCGAGGCGTCGTGCCCCGCATCCGTGGCGCACTCCTGCTGGTTCGCGCCGCACACCAGGGTGTCGAACTCACCGTTGATGGTGAAGGTCGGGATGGTGATGTTCTTGTGCATCCCGGTGTACTCCGGCGCCGGGAACGTCGCGAGCTCCGGTACCGTCACCGTGTTCGCCAGCTCGTTGTCCTTCTCGATCACGGCCGGGTCGGCGTTCGGCTCGTGGTAGAGCGCCGGGATGTTGCGGCTGCCCTGGCGGACCTGGAGGTAGCCCGGGTCCTTCGCCCACGGCTCGTCCGCGGTCACCGGGTCCAACGCGGCCGGGCCGCCGGTGAGGATCAGCGGCACCGCGTTGATCGCTCCGACGCGGTCGGTGTAGCCGGTGGCGATGACCGCGTCGGTGTCGTTGTAGAGGCTCGACTCGAACCAGGCGATGACCGATCCGTACGAGTGCCCGACCGTGGTGACGTGATCGAAGGCGACATCACCGATCGCACCCTGCTTCAGCTTGCTGATCAGCTGGTGGATGGTCTCGGCCTGAGCGGCCGTGGTGGTGAGCGCGCTGAGCGGGTGGTCGGAGCGACCGTGCCCGATCCGGTCGATGTTGAGGGTCGCGTAGCCGTGGCGGATGAGGGCGTTCACCGCCGAGTACCTCTCCGGCTGGTAGGGGAAGTCCCAGTAGTGGGTGCCGTAGGTGATGCCGTGGATCAGCACGAGCACTGCGGGCGGACGACCGGCCTTCGCGTCCGCCAGAGCTTCCCGGCTCATGCACAGTTCGCCGTAGATGGAGGACGGGACCGAAGGCTCCTTCAGGTTCAGCCCCGCCGTTCCGGGCAACGACGTCCCGGCCGGAGCGGCCACCGCCGGGATCGACACCGGGATCTGCCCGGCGAAGGGGCAGGTCTTGTTCTCCGCGGAGGTCGGGGTTCCGTAGTCACGGGGCGCGGCGGGCGTGTCCGGCGCCGCCCCGGCCACACCGACCACACCGACCAGCGCTGCTACGGCCGCAGCGACGGCTATGGCGACGCGGACGTGTCTCCTCATGATCGAGCCTCTCTTTAGTGAATGGCTGTTCTCAACAACGAGCACGCTGCCCACCAGATGCAGACCGATCGAGTGATGGAGCACGCATGCTGCCGGTAGTCGGCACGTAACGAGCGTCGGAAGGCGGCACAGCCTCATGCAGACCGACAAGCGGCCGTCACCTTCGGCAGCGCAAGTGATCCAGATTCACTTGTGGAGTTGGACCCGGGCCAACCGGCAGGCCTTCACCGTGGGCCTGCTGCCTCACTGCGGAACCTCGTGAGGACCGAGGCGCTGCCCGACGGCGCGAGTCGCCACGCCACTGCGAGGGACGACCGAGAAGGGCTTGACCGGAGCGCCGACGATGGTTAACTTCGCACGCGCAAAACGTGAACGGTCTGAACGCCAGAGGGACGGCGAAGGATCGAGACGAGCGGGAGGATGATCATTAGAGAAGCCCCCGGACATCTGGATCAGTAGAAGTGTCTCTGTAGTTGCGGGGCCCGGCCATCAGGCCGGGCCCCGCACGGCGTCATGGGTCATCGACGGTGGCGACCAGCAGTACGGCAACCGCCGGGGCCACGCCACCGGCGTCCGGCGGTGGGACGGGCACCCGCCGGAGGACGGCCCGCGTGATCACGGCGACCATCCTGTACCGGGCCGACCAGCGGCGACGTGGTCAGGTCGTCCCGCGCGCCTGACCAGGCCGCCCGAACGACGGGCCCGGTCGGCCCGCTGGAGCGACCAGGTCCCGTCCCGCCCCCGCACCGCGCACGAGTGCCACGGGGTCATCCATGCGTCGTCGGCCGGCACTAGGCGCACACCCAGCTTCGACGAGCCGGCCGGATGCGGGTGGATGGACAGCCGCACGCCGTCGGGGAACCGATCGGCGACCAGCGCGCTCCAGGCGTTGCTGCGGGCCACGACCCGGTAGCCGCGCTCCCGGGAGCGGCGCTGCAGGGCGGCGCGGCTGCCCTCGTGGTCGCCGGCGTCCTCGACGAGGAACCGCACGATCCCCAGGTAGAGCGCGCGTTCGGAGGGGTCGGCGCGGCAGCGCTCCCGCAACTGCTCGACCGACGGCGCCCACAGCCGGTCGAGCAGCGCACGGCGTTCGGAGTGGCTGCGATCGGGGTAGGCGTCCGACAGGTCGAAGAACTCGAAGCCCGGCAGCCGCTCCGCCGCGGCGAGCTCGCGGAGTGCGGCGCCGTAGTCGTCGACGTGCCCGTCGGGCACTCCGATGAGGTCGGCGAAGACGTGCCCGTCGGAGCAGACGAGCACCCGCGCACCCGGTTCGTGCACGGCGGCGATCTCGGCCCGGACGCGGTCCAGGTGGTGCAGCGACAGCCGCTCCCCCGCGTCGGGCAGCCGGCCGAGCACCTTGGCCGGGTTCGGGGACTTGCAGGGGAACGCCGGTAGCACCAGCCGCAGTGGTGTACCGGCGGTGACGGCGGCCCGGATCTGGGCGCGCTGCGGGTCGAAGGCGGAGGGCTCGGGCGCCGGCTCGTCGCGCGGGGCGCGCCGGTGGCGCAGCAGGATGTCGAGGACGTCCTCGACGACGGCGTCGGTGCGGGTCCGGTCGGTGACCGGGTCCGGGGCACAGGCGATCAACGATGCTCCGATCGGCGGGTCGCCACGGGTGACGACGGCGTGGTGGGTGTCGGTCGGGTCAGCGGGCGTGCGACGACGCGTCGTGGGTCACGAGGAGTGCGCGGACACCGCGGCCCAGCACGGCCGGGGTCCAGTCGAGCGCGGCGGGATCGGTGGCGAACCGCATGCCGGGCAGCCGGGCGAGCAGGGTGCCCAACGCGACCTGCAGCTCGACGCGGGCCAGCGCGGCGCCAGGACAGAAGTGGATGCCGTGTCCGAACGCGAGGTGCGGGTTCGGGCTGCGGTCGAGCACCAGCTCGTCGGCTCGGTCGAAGCGGCGCGGGTCGCGGTTGGCCGCGCACAGCGACACGATCACCGAGTCCCCGGCGGGGACCTCGCGGCCGTGCAGCTCGTCGGTCTCGGCGAGGAACCGCCAGGTGGTGAGCTCGAACGCGCTGTCGTAGCGCAGCAGCTCCTCCACCGCGCGCGGCAGCAGCTCCGGGTCGGCGGCGAGGCGGTCGAGCTCGTCGGGGCGGTGCAGCAGCGCGACCAGCGCGGTGGTGATCTGGTTCGTCACCGGCTCCTGCCCGGCCACGAGCAGCTGGAAGACCATGGAGTCGAGCTGCTCCGCGGTGAGCTCGTCGGCGTCGCGGGCCGCGACCAGACGGGTGAGCAGCCCGCCGCCGGGCAGGTCCCGCACGCCGTCGACGACCCGCGCGATGTAGTCCTGCAGCCCGTGCAGCAGCCCCTCGTAGTGGGCGCGGCGCGGGTCGGAGGGCCCGACCGGGGCGACGACGCCGCCCCACTCCCGCCGGAACCCCGACGCGAGCTCGTCGGGCAGCCCGATCGCCAGGGCCAGCACGGCGAACGGGAAGTGGGCGGCGAACCCCGCGACCAGGTCCACCGGTCCGTCGGTGGCCGTCAGGTCGTCCAGGAGCCGGTCGGCGATCTCCTGCAGCCGTGGGCGCAGCTCCTCGGCAGCCCGCGGGGTGAAGGACTCGGTCACCAGCCGTCGCATGACGGTGTGGGTGGGCGGGTCCTGGTGCAGCAGGTGGACCTGCAGCTGGGAGTGCTGCGGTTCGGGCATGATCGACGCCCGCGCCCGCCAGCGGTCGTTGCCCAGGCGGTGGTCCTTGCCCAGGCGCCGGTCGTTCAGGGTGGCGTGGGCGGCGTCGTAGCCCGTGACCAGCCAGGCGTGCACACCGCTGGGGAACGCCACCCGGTGGATCGGGCAACGGCGGCGCAGCTCCCCGTAGAGCGGGTAGGGGTCGCGCTTGTAGTCCGGGCCGACGAGCGGGACCGGCTCGGTCTCGTGGTGGGAGATCATCGGTGTCCTCTCAGATCCGCAGCGCGGGCCGCGCGACGTCGAGCCACAGGGCGAGGTCGACGACCCGCTCCAGGCGCAGCCGGGTGCCCCAGTCGAGCCCCTCCGCGGGCGCGTCGAGCAGCGGGTCGATGCGGGTGCGGTCGACGACGTCGGTGACGCCGTCGACGGTCAGGGCGTCGCGGGCCAGCTCCTGCAGCCCGGTGGCGTAGCCGGGGTCGTGGGTGGCCGGATAGTGGTTCTTGGCCCGCCACAGCACCGAGTCGGGCAGGTGCTTCGCACCCGCTCTGCGCAGCAGCGACTTCTCCCGGCCGTCGCGGGTCTGCTCGCTCCACGGGACCGAGAACGCGTACTCGACGAGGCGGTGGTCGCAGTAGGGCACGCGGACCTCCAGGCCGTGCGCCATCGACAGCCGGTCCTTGCGGTGCAGGAGCTGACGCACCCAGCGGGTGAGCGAGAGGTGCTGCAGCTCGCGCGAGCGGTGCTGCTCGGGTGACTCGTCGTCGTGGTGCGGGACGGCGGCGAGCGCGTCGGCGTAGGTGTCGGCGCGGAACTCCCCGAGCCGCATGGCGGCCGCGAGGTCGGGGTGCAGCGGGACCGCCGCGTCGTCGCCGGTGACCAGCAGCCACGGGAACGTCGCCGCGGCCCGCGGACGCTCGGCGTGGAACCAGGGGTAGCCGCCGAACACCTCGTCGGCGGCCTCCCCGGACAGCGCGACCGTCGAGTGCTCGCGGATCCGACCGAACAGCAGGTACAGCGAGGTGTCCATGTCGCCGACGCCGATCGGGGAGTCCCGGGCCGCGACGACGGCGCGCCGGTGCTCCAGGTCGAGCAGCGCCGCCGGGTCGAGGACGGTCACCGAGTGGTCGGTGCCGATGTGCGCCCCGGCCTCGGCCGCGTAGGGGGTGTCGTGCCCGGTGCGCAGGACGTCGCCGGTGAACTCGCGGGCCTGGTCGGTGTAGTCGACGGCGTAGGAGCGCAGCACCGCGTCGGGCCCGTGACGGTCGCGGAGTTCTGCCGCGGCGAACGCGGTCACGACCGAGGAGTCGAGCCCGCCCGAGAGCAGGCTGCAGATCTCGACGTCGGCCTCCAGCCGGGACCGGGCGGCCCGCTCGACGAGCGCCGCGACGTGGTCGGCGGTCGCCTCGGGGCCGTCGGTGTGCTCCCGCAGCTCCAGCTGCCAGTAGCGGCCGGTGCGCACGCCGTCGGCGTCGAACAGCAGCCACCCGCCGGGCTCGACCTCCGCGACACCGGCGTAGACGCCGGGCCAGGTGGAGAACAGCAGCGAGTAGCCGTCGCGCAGGCTCTCGACGTCGGCGACCGGGTCGATACCGGGGTGGGCGAACAGGGCCTTGGGCTCGGAGCCGAACGCGACGCCACCGGTCGGGGTGCGGGCCCAGTACAACGGTTTGACGCCGAGCCGGTCGCGGCCCAGTACGAGCCGGCCGGTCGGCTGGTCCCACACCGCGAACGCGAACATGCCCTCCAGCCGGTCGAGCACGGCGAGCCCCCACTCCCGGTACCCGGCGAGCACGACCTCGGTGTCGCTGCGCGTGTCGAACCGGTGCCCGCGCGAGCGCAGCTCGGCGCGCAGCTCGTGGTGGTTGTAGACCTCGCCGGAGTAGGACAGGACGGTGCGGGTGCCCTCGCTGCCGGCGAGCATCGGCTGCACGCCACCGTCGAGGTCGATCACCGCGAGGCGGCGGTGCCCGAGCGCGGCGCGTTCGTCGTGCCACACCCCGCCGGCGTCGGGCCCGCGCAGGACCTGGGTCGCGGCCATGGCCTCGGCGACCGCGCGGAGCGCCGCCGGGTCGGCGGCGGGAGCGGGCTCGGCCAGGCCGGCGATGCCACACATCAGGGGATCTCCTCGGTGGTGGGACGATCGCGGTGCCCGATCAGCAGCAACGCGGCGACGACGGCCGTGAGCGCCGTGACGACGAGGGCGGGACGGGTGGCGAGCACCGTGCCGTCGGTGTTCCAGGCGAGCGCGGCGGCGGCCGGGCCGACCGCGAAACCGAGGGCGCGGGCGCACTGCACGCCGGCGCCGGCGGTCGCCATCCGGTCCCGCGCGGCTCCGGCGAGGACGAGCACCTGGGTGGGGCCGCCGTAGAGTCCGGTGCCCAGTCCGGCCAGCGCCACCCGCCAGGCGACGTCGACCGGGGTCCAGGACGCCCCGTCGGGGAGCGCGGCGAGCAGCGTGAAGCCGACCGCGGCGAGGGCGACGCCGGCGACCGCGACCGCGCGCGGGGAGAAGCGGTCGGCGAGCCGGCCAGCGGGCGGCCCGGCCACGACCATCCCCAGCGGGAACGCCAGCAGCGCCAGCCCGGCGGCGGCGGGACCGGAGCCCCCGGCCTGCAACCCGACGGCGACCAGGTACGAGGCGGCCGCGAACGCCCCGGCGAGCAGGGCCACGGCGGCGGCGGGCGCGACGCCACGCGGCCGAAGCGCCGCGGCGACCGCGCGAGCGCCGGGGCGCGACGCCGAGGTGGCGAGCGCGGCGACCGCGACCACGATCGCCGCGGCCACCACCGCCGGACCGGCGAGAACACCGGTGGCGACGGCACACACGAGTCCGAGACCGGCGAGGAGCAGTGCGGCGTCGACCAGGCCCGCCCGGTCCGGCCCGGCCAGCACCCCGGCGGGGATCCGCGACCGGCGGACCAGCACGACCGCGACCAGCGACAACGCGACCACCGGGACGAACGCGACGCGCCAGCCGGCCAGCTCGATCATCGGCCCGCCCACCGCGGGACCCAGCACCCCGCCGATCGGGCCGGCCGTCGCGGGCACCGCCATCGCCCGGCCCCGACGCTGCGGGGCGACCGCAGCCACCGCGAGCACCGGCATGAGCACCATCAGCACCGCGCCGCCGGCACCCTGCAGAACGCGCAGCCCGACCAGCACCGGCAGCGACGGCGCGACCACGGCCGTGAGGTTCGCGGCGGCGAAGACACCGACGGCGGTGAGCAGGGCGGGTCGCACGGCGACCCGGTCCAGCCACCGCCCCGCCGGCAGCAGCAGCGCCACGGCCGGGATCGCATACGCCAGCACAACCCACTGGACCGACCGGGGATCGGCGCCGAATCCCTCCGCGATCCGCGGCAGGGCCACGGTGACGACGTTCATGTCGAACATCGCCGTGAACGACAGCAGGCCCGCCACCGCGACCGCGGCCCGGTCGTCACGCACCTGCCCGGCCGGCTCCGACGCCGTTCCGTCCTCGACCACTCCACCTCCGATCGCCACACCGTCGAGTGACGAGTCGTCACCACACGTGGTCGAGTTCCCGGGCGATACGGCCGAACGGCGCGATCCACGTCACACGTCATGACGACGACCGGAGGAACTGATCGACCGCGGACGCCGACTGGTGAGGTGTCCAGGACGAGTACGGCATGAAGGACGTGTGCGGGTGCGACGACACCGACGGACGATCACGACGGCAGTGGCGGCCCTCGCCGCCACGGTCCTCCTGCTGGCCGGGTGCGGCAGCGGCGCACCGGCCGCCGGCCACGCAGGTCACGAGGGTGGGGACGGGGGCGGATCGTCGGCGGGCGGTGCCGGACACCCGGCCGCACCCGCCTGCCCCCCGACACCGCAGCTCGCGGCCCCGCCCCGGCGCGTGGTCACGATGGACGGCGGGGCCGCCGCAGTCCTGAACGAGCTCGGCCAACGTGAACGGATCGTCGGTACCGCCGCCCCGGACTTCTTCGCGGCCTTCACCGGCACCGAGCGGACCGAGCTCGACTCGATCCCGGTGCTGGACCCCGGACAGGGCACCACCGAGTCGGTCGTCGCGGCGAAGCCCGACCTCGTCGTCGGGATCTCCAGCTACAGCTTCGGCGGTTTCGACGGCACCCCCTCGGTGGAGCGGCTGCGGCAGGCCGGCGCCGCCAGCCTGGTGGCCTGCGAGGACGCACCCTCGCCGGTGCAGGACATCGACGAGACCTACGCGTTCATCCAGCAGGTCGCGACCGTCTTCGGCGCGCAGGAACGGGGTACGCAGCTGGTCGACCGGATCAGGGCCCAGGTCGCCGCGGCGGCACCCGCCCCCGGCACCGCGCCGGTCCGGGTGCTGGCGCTGTCCTCTGCCCCGCAGACCGCCCAGCCGCTGATGACCCAGGGCGGCTCCGGCCTCGCCAACGGCATCATCACCCTCGCCGGCGGACAGAACATCGCCGCCGACCAGGACGGCGACTTCGCGAGCCTGTCCGCCGAGCAGGTCGCCGCGCTCGACCCGCAGGCGATCGTCGTGATCACCGGGTTCTCCCCGCAGAGCGACGCCGAGCTGACCGCGGCCATCCGGTCCAGTCCCGTCCTCGCCTCGACGACCGCAGTGCGCGAGAACCGGCTGGTCACCGTCCCGCAGTCGATCACCCTGTCCCCCAGCGTGCTCAACGGGCAGGCCGTCGCCACGATCGCGAAGGGAATCCACGGCACCGGATGACCACCCACGACGAGACCGCGCGGGCCGGTAGGCCCTCCGGTGGCCCGGGCTCTTCCGTGCCGTACCCGGCTCCCGCGACCGGCGGCCTGCTCGGCCGGGTGCCGCCGGCGGCGGTGCTCACCGGGCTGCTGCTCGCCCTGTTGGCCTCGGTCGTCGTGGCGATCGGGCTCGGCCCCGTGTCGATCCCGCCCGGACGGGTGCTCGACGCCGTGACCGCCCACCTGACCGGGGGTTCCTCCGGGATCGACCGGGCCGAGGACTTCATCGTCTGGGAGCTGCGTACCCCGCGGGTGCTGCTCGGCGTCGTCGTCGGGGCGGGGCTGGCCGTCGCCGGTCTGCTGGTGCAGGCGATGGTCCGCAACCCGATCGGCGACCCCTACATCCTGGGGCTGTCATCGGGTGCCTCGGTCGGCGCCGTCCTGGTCATCACCACGATCGGGACCGCGACGGCCGGGCTGTTCACCCTGCCCGCCGCCGCGTTCGCCGGAGCGGTGCTCACCGGGGTGGGCGTCTTCGTCCTGTCCCGGGTCCGTGGACGGCTGCACGCGACCCGGATGGTGCTCGCCGGCGTCGCGGTCGGGCAGCTGCTCGGTGGCGTCACCTCGTTCCTGCTGCTGCGCACCCGCAACACCGATGCCCAGCAGCAGGTCCTGTTCTGGATGCTCGGAAGCCTCGCCGGGGCCCGCTGGGACCTGCTCGGGCTGTCCGCAGCGGTGGTCGGGGTGCTGCTGGTCCCGCTGTGGTGGCAGGCGAACCGGGTCAACCTGCTCGTACTCGGCGAGGACGCGGCCTCGGCGCTCGGTACCGACCCGACCCGGCTGCGAGCGGCGCTGTTCGTTCTCACCGGGCTGCTCACCGGGGCGGTCGTCGCGGTGTCGGGCAGCATCGGGTTCGTCGGGCTGGTCGTGCCGAACCTGGCCCGGCTGCTGTTCGGCGCCGACCACCGCCGCACCCTGCCGGTGTGCGTGCTGCTCGGCGCGCTGGTCGTCGTCTGGTCCGACACCGCCGCCCGTCTCGTGCTCGCCCCGACCGAGCTCCCGATCGGCATCCTCACCGCCGCGATCGGCGTGCCCTTCTTCCTGTACGTGCTGCGCCGCAGCGCGACCGGGGCGGTGGGGGTGTGAGCTCCCGGCTCGTGATCGACGGCGTCAGCGTCGGCCACGGCGGGGACCCGGTCGTGCACGACGCCACCCTGACCGTCCCCGACGGCGCGGTGCTCGCCCTCGTCGGGCCCAACGGATCGGGCAAGTCCACCCTTCTCAAGAGCCTCTACCGGGTGCTCAAGCCAGTGCGCGGGCATCTGCTGCTCGGCGACGACGACCTGGCCGCGATGCCGCACCGCGACAACGCCCGCGCGGTCGGGGTGCTCGCCCAGGACGACCCCGGCGGGTTCGACTTCACCGCGTGGGAGGCCGTGATGCTCGGTCGCTCCCCGCACCTGGGCACGTTCGGGCGTCCCGGCCCCGGTGACACCGCCGTCGTCGCCGACGCGCTGGAGCGCACCGGCTGTACCGCGTTCTCCGCCCGCCCGCTGTCGGAGCTGTCCGGCGGGGAACGCCAACGGGTGCTCCTCGCCCGTGCGCTGGCCCAGCAGCCCCGGGTCCTGGTGCTCGACGAGCCCACCAACCACCTCGACCCCCGTCACCAGCTCGGAGTCCTGCGGCTGGCCAGGGACCTCGGGATCACCGTCGTCGCCGCGCTGCACTCCCTCGACCTCGCCGCCCAGTACGCCGACCTGGTCGCCGTGCTGTCCGCGGGCCGCGTCGCGGCACTGGGCGCACCGACCGAGGTGTTGACCCCCGGGCTGCTCGCGGCGCACTTCCGGGTCGACGGCTCGATCGTCGCGGACCCCGTGACCGGGGCGCCCCGGGTACTGCTGCGCGAGCTGGGCGCCGGTCGGGCCGCTGAGTGACCGCACCGGCACCCGGCCTGCTCATCTCCGGATTCGCTCGCGCTCGGCACCGGGGTCACGGCAGTATCACGGCTCGTGGAGACGAACCCCTGTGACGGCCGCCGGGCCGCCGACCGCCGTGGCGCGGCGATGCCGCTGCACCGGTGATCGACGAGAGCGGAGACCGGACGGTCCGCCGGGTCCGCATCACCCAGCTCGTCGGGTCCACCGTCGACGGCGCCGTTCTCGCGACGGCGGTGCTGTACTTCAGCACCCGGGTCGGGTTGGCGGCCGAGACTGTCGGGCTCGTGCTCGCCGTCGCGGCCGCGTGCGCACTGGGTTTGTCCGTGCCCATCGGAGTGCTGGCCGACGCTGTCGGTCTGCGCCGGGCGGGCGTGGCGCTGAGCGGGCTGGTCGTGGTCTCGCTCGTCGTCTACGCCCTGGCCGGCGGGCTCGTCTCCTACGCGGCCGGGGCGATCTGCTTCGTCGTCGCGCAGGCGGGGATCGGCGCGGTCCGCCAGGCCGTCGTCGCTGCGGCGGTGGCACCGGAGGACCGGGTACGAGCCCGGGCGACGCTGCACACACTGCTCAACGCCGGGATGGGACTGGGCACGGTGTGGGGCGCGGTCGTCCTGGCCGCCGACTCGGCGGCGCTCTACCGGGCGACGTTCGTCGGGGGCGCCGCTGCGACACTGGTCTGCACCGTCCTATTCGCCGGGCTGCCCGCGACGGCCCCGACGAGGGGCGGGATGGCGGCGGGGCGGCGCCCGGGGCTCGCCGCCCTGCGTGACGGCCGGTTCGTCACGGTGACCGGCCTGTCGGCGCTGCTGCAGCTCACCATGCCGGTGCTCAGCGTGATCCTGCCGCTCTGGGTGGCCACCAGGACCGGTGCCCCGGAGTGGGTCGCTGCCGTCGCGCTCGGGCTGAACACGATCCTGGTCCTCCTTCTCCAGACCGCCTGGGCAGCGAGGATCGGCTCCGTCACGGCCGCCCGGCGCTCGGCCGTGACGGCAGGGACCGCACTGCTCGTCTCGTGTGTCCTGATCGGACTCGCGGGCAGCGTAGGCGGGGCGGTGCTGCCCACCGTGCTCGTGTTGATCGGGGTGACGGTTCTGACCGCGGGTGAGATCGGGGCGGGCGCGGCGACGTGGTTCGTCGCGTTTCGCTCCGTCCCGGAGGGCGCCCAGGGCCAGTACCAGGCCGTGTTCGGGATGGCGGCCTCGTTCGCGCGGATCATCGGACCGGCGCTGGTGCTACCGCTCGTCCTCGCCACCGGCGAGATCGGGTGGTTGGCGGTCGGCGCCGTGATGGCCGCCGCGGGAATCGTGCTCTCGGCGATCACCGGGCGATCCGACCGAACTCCGCCGCAGCTCGGCTGATCGGAGACCATCGCACGCGCTCACCGGTAGATGCCGATGTCACCGTCCGGTCCGGGACTACGGCATCTGCCGGTCGATTCGGCGTGCGGCCAGGCTGGTCTCACTGCCCCGACGGCAGCCACCCCTCCGGGAAGGACCGACCATGACCACCGCCACCGACCAGGACGTCGAGCTGCGCCCCTTCCACATCGACGTCCCGCAGGCCGCGCTCGACGACCTGTCCGACCGCCTCGCCCGCACTCGCTGGGCCCCGGAGCTTCCGGGCGTCGGTTGGGAACGCGGCGTGGCGATCGGCCACGTGCGCGAGCTGGCCGAGTACTGGCGCACGACCTACGACTGGCGAGCGCACGAGGCGGCCCTCAACGCGTTCCCGCAGTTCACCACCGTCATCGACGGCCAGGAGATCCACTTCCTGCACGTGCGCTCGCCCGAACCCGACGCCATGCCGCTGCTGATGTGCCACGGCTGGCCGAGCTCGGTCGTGGAGTTCCAGCGCGTCATCGGCCCGCTCACCGACCCCCGGGCGCACGGCGGGGACCCGGCGCACGCCTTCCATCTCGTGCTGCCGTCGCTGCCCGGGTTCGGCTTCTCCCCACCGGTCACGGAACCGGGCTGGGGCATGGTGCGGACCACCGCGGCCTTCGCAGAGCTCATGCGTCGGCTCGGCTACTCCCGGTACGGCACACAGGGCGGGGATGCGGGCGCCGGGATCGTCGCGATGCTCGCCGGCCTCGCGCCGATGGCCGGCGGCCAGGTGGCCGGGATCCACCTGAACGGCCCGTCGAGCTTCGGGCCGCCCGCAGACGAGGCCACCCTGGACGACGCCGGGAAGGTGCGGGCACGGCGGGCCGCCGAGTTCGCCGCCACGGGTACCGGCTACCTGCAGCTGCAGTCACACCAGCCCTCCACCATCGGTGTCGCTCTGCACGACTCGCCGGTCGCCCAACTCGCCTGGATCACGGAGAAGTTCCAGGCGTGGACCGACCCGGCCCGGCGGCTACCCGACGAGGCCGTCGACCGTGACCAGCTGCTGACGACCGTCACCGCGACGTGGCTGTGGGGGTCCGGGGCGGGATCGGCCCAGTTCCTGTACGAGTCGATGCACGGCGCGATGCCCTGGACGCCACCGGCCGGGGACGACACGGCGTCCTGGGAGGGACCGGTCGCCCCCACCGCGGTGGCGGTGTTCGCCGCGGACAACTCCATCCGTTCCGAGATCGACACCGGGAACATCGCACGCTGGACCGAGTTCGACGTCGGCGGGCACTTCCC
The DNA here is from genome assembly GCF_001932475.1 of Pseudonocardia sp. Ae717_Ps2. Taxonomy (NCBI): domain Bacteria; kingdom Bacillati; phylum Actinomycetota; class Actinomycetes; order Pseudonocardiales; family Pseudonocardiaceae; genus Pseudonocardia; species Pseudonocardia sp. Ae717_Ps2. The sequence goes on along the minus strand of NZ_MCIS01000001.1, from coordinate 1,619,548 downwards.
CGCCATGGAGACGCCGGAGCTGCTGGTCGACGACGTCCGCGCGTTCTACGCGGGTCTGCGCTGATCGGCTGCGGTCAGCGCGACCGTAGCCACCCGGCGCGGCGGGCCGTTTCGATGGCGTCGATGCGGTTCCGCCCGCCGACCTTGGCGATGGCGTTGGACAGGTAGTTGCGCACGGTGGTCGGCGAGAGGTAGAGTTGCCTGCCGATCTCGTCGGTGGTGAGGCCGGTGGCGGCCAGGCCGAGGACGTCGGTCTCGCGGGGGGTCAGCGGGTTCGCGCCGGTCTCCAGCGCGGCGGCCACCAGGTCCGGATCGAGCACCCGCTCGCCCGCGGCGACCCGGCGCACGGCGTGCGCCAGCGTCGTCGCCGGCGCTGCCTTCAGCACGAATCCCCGCACGTGCGACTGCAGCGCCTCGAGCATGTGGCCGGGCTGGTCGAGCCCGGTCAGAATCAGTGTGCGGACGTGCGGCAGCTCGTCGTGCAGGGAGCGGGCCACCATCAGGCCGTCGGCACCGGGCATGTCGATGTCCAGGAGGGCGACGTCCGGACCGAGCTCCCTGGCCACCGGGAGGACGTCGTCGCCGCGGCGCAGCTCGGCGACGACGTCGACGTCGGGCTCCAGCCCGAGCAACGCCACCAGCGCGCCGCGGATCATGTCCTGGTCCTCGGCGACGAGCACCCGGATCACGACGGGTGCCCGACCCGGGCCGAGGGCACCGGCACGTCGACGTGCAGCCGGAACCGTCGTGCCTCGTGCTCGACCCGCAGGGTGCCACCGAGCTCGCGGACCCGGCTCGCGAGACCGTCCAGTCCGGAGCCGTCGCCACCGGGGCCGGCCGGGGCGTCGTTCTCGATCGTCATCGTGAGCCTGCCCGGTGATCGGTCGAACACGATCGCGCACGCCGTCGCGTCGCTGTGCCGCAGCACGTTGGTCACTCCCTCCCGCACTGCCCAGCCCAGCAGTGCGTCCTGGTCGGTGGGCAGCCCGTCCGGGTCGCCGGTGACGTGCACGACGACTCCGGCGGCGTCGAGCAGCCGGACGGCCCCGGCCACCTCGGCGTCCAGCCGCACGGCCCGCAGGTCGACCGTGGTGGCGCGCAGGTCGGCCAGCGCGGAGCGGGCGATGGTCGCGAGATCCTCGGTCTCGCGCGTCGCCCGCTCCGGGTCGACGTCCCGCAGCCGCCCGGCGAGCTCCCCTTTGAGCACGACCGCCGACAGGCTCTGTCCGAGCAGATCGTGCAGGTCACGGGACACGCGCAGCCGCTCACGCTGCACCGCCACCTCGGCCAGCTCGGCGCGGACCCGCGCGAGCCTGTCCAGCTCGACGGCCAGCTGCGCGTGCACGACCAGCCCACCCGCACCCAACAGGAACACCGTCGGCGTGTAGACGGCGAACCACGCGAGGAACGCGGCACCCATGTCCGCGGTCTCCGCCAGACCCAGCACGAGCTGCACCACCAGTGCGGGCAGGAGCCACGCGAACGGGTACCGGCCGGGGAGCAACATGACCGAGGACGCACCGACCAGGAACCATCCGACGGTGCCGGGAACCCCGAGCAGTCCCATCGCGACGACCGTCCCCACCAGCGACGTCAGGGTCGCCGGCCAGGCCGCGGCCCGCTCACCGCGTACGGCGGCCCGGCTGTGGTGGATCTGGCACGCCGCCGCCACCAGGGAGAGCAGACCCCACGGTGATCCTCCGAGATCCCCGCCGAAGTCGGTGAGCGACTGGACGACGACGAACCCCAGCAGGCCGGCGTGCATACCGATGCCGACCAGCAGTACCTGGCGCTGCTGGGGCGTGCGCTCAGCCACGGTCCGCCGCCCGGTTCTCGACGGTGACGCGCGGATCGCCGGTGGTGGGCTCGACGACCAGGGCGACCCGGTGCCGCACGTCGCGGGCCAGCAGATCGACGACGGCGCGGCGCAGCGCCGCCCGGAACTCGGGTGTTGCGGGCCGGCTCAGGTCGACGTCCGCGGCGTGCAGCACCACGGGCGAGCCGGAGGCCGTCAGCAGCGCAAGGGCGGTGTCGATCTCATGGGCCCGGCTCCGGGCCCGGTGGCCGCCGAGGACCCTGCGGGCCCGCAGCAGGGCGTCGCGGGCGTCGTCGACGACGGCCGGCAGAGCGCTCGGCGTCACGGTGGCCGCTCGCTCCAGCACCGGGGCGACGACCTCCCGCAGCGAGCCGACGATCCGGAAGCGCTCGGTGACCACGGCGAGGTCGCGCAGCTCGTGCTGCGCGGCACGCAGCCGCCGGCGCGCCGCCACCAGCCAGATGACCCCGTACAGCGCGCTGACCCGGAACACCAGCGAGAACACGTAGTAGCTCGCGGTCAACCCGTCGGCTCGGACCACACCCACGAGGAGGACGACGGCGCAGCAGCCCCCGAGTACCGCGAGCGCAGTCCGCAGCGGTCCGACCAGGAACGCGCCGAGCGCCACGAAGACCAGCATCATCGCCCAGGCGCCGCCGATGACGACGGCGGCCACCCCGGACGTGACCAGCAGCGCGGCGAACACCGCTCCGCCGCGCGGTGCGACGGTCCCGCGCACGGCGAACCACACTAGGTACAGATGCAGGGGTGTCGTGAGGAGGACGCCGATCGCGACCGGAACCAGCCCCGCCCGATAGGGCTCCACCACCGCGGAGCGACCGAGCTCGACCAGCGGGATCAGCGCGCAGAACCCGACGACGAGGTGTCCCAGGAACCCGACGGGTCCGCGGTCGACGTCCGCTGGGTGGCTCGGCCGTCGGTCCACCGTCGGATCGTAGAGCACACCCCGCCGGACCTGACCCGGATCGAAGCACCGGCCGGTCCGATGAAGTGCACTGATGTGTGGTCCTCCCGGGAAGCCTGGCCGGCGTCGATCCCGCGATGCTCCATCAGGTCGGAGACGACCCGGCGGCGCACTCGAGACCGAACAGAGAGACCTCGCCTCGGCACTGCCGGACTCGCTCCTGGTTGCCGGCGCTGCTCGCGCACCGATCCGGCTGCTCCCCCGGTCCCCGGTCCTGCGCACCTCCTCCACCTGAACGCCGTCGCCGCACGTGTCACGAGCGGAGACACCCGCGAGGTCGCACCGTCGCGCGCCACGGACCGGGGACCGGTCCGCTCGTGCTTCCGAGCCGGCTCAGCCGGCCGCCGTTCGACCCGGCTCGCCGCTGTCGCCCCGCGGTGCTTCGAGGGTCTCGGTCAGCCTGCATCCTGCGTCGACGAAGGACTGCGGACGGGTGTCGAACCGCGGTCGGTGCGCAGGAGGCCGTCGAGTGCCGCCTCGACCAGTCGTCCCACCGCCTCGGCATCGATCTTCCCGTGACCGACGAGCAGCCGGAAGATGAGGGGAGAGAAGAGCAGGTCGATCGCGGTGTCGGCGTCGATGTCGGGATGTGCCTCGCCGCGAGCCTGGACGCGTTCCCAGAGCACCCGCGTCTGGGCCCGGCGATGCTCGAAGAACCGGTCGCGGAGCTGCTCGGCGGCCTGAGGATCGCTCGCGCACGCTCCGATGAGCTGGCGCAGGACAACCCCGGCGGGGCTGCGGTAGTAGGCGGCGACATGACCGACCTGCTCGAGCAGATCCCGCCGGCTGTCGCCGGTATCGGCCACCGGGACGTCGTGGCTCATGGTGTCGGCGAACGCGTCGATCGCGAGGGCGAGACGATGCGGCCAGTAGCGGTAGATGGTGGGCTTGCTGACTCCCGACGCGGCGCTGACCGCCTCGATGGTCACGGCAGGCACGCCCTTGTCGCGGAGGATGTCAGCAGTCGTCGCGAGCACGGTGGCCTGGATGCGGGGGTCGCGGGGGCGCCCGGGCCGGCGCGGCGGGGCGGAGTGCGCCGCCGCCCCGCCGTCGTGCGCCTGCGGGCTCAACGGACCGAGGGCGCTGCGGGGCGGGGGCCGCCCACGCTGCCGGGGCCGTAGCGTTCGCCGCTGACCCTCTCTCCGAGCGGCGCCAGCTCCGAGAGCGCCTGCTCGTCGAGGACGAGGTCGAGTGCGGCGAGGTTCTCCCCGATCCGCTCGGGACGGGTGGTACCAGGGATGGTGGTCACCGAGGTGCCCAACCGCTCGGCCTGCGCGTAGGTCCAGGCGAGCGCGACCTGTGCAGGCTTGGCGCCCAGTCGCTGCGCCACGGCCCGCACGACCTCGGCGATGCCCTCGTTCGCGTCGCCCGCCTCGCCCTGGAACCGGGGGTTGCGGCTGCGGAAGTCGGTCGGGGCCAGCTTCGTGCGATCGATCGTGCCGGTCAGGAACCCGCGTCCCAGCGGGGCGTAGGCGACCAGACCGACACCGAGCTCGGCCATCACCGGGGTGACCTGCTCGACATCGCGGGTCCACAACGAGTACTCCGACTGCACCGCAGCGATGGGGTGCACCGCGTGGGCTCGGCGAAGCTCCGCCGCACTGACCTCGGAGAGACCGAGCGCACGGACCTTGCCCTGGCTGACCAGCTCGGCCATCGCGGCGACGGTCTCCTCGATGCCGACGTCCTGCGGCGGGCGATGCAGGTAGTACAGGTCGATCACATCGACCCCCAGACGCAGCAGTGAGGCCTCGCAGCACCGCTGGACGTAGGCGGCTTCGCCGCGGAAGCGACGGTTGGCGTCGCCGCCACTGCGGTCGATGCCGAACTTGGTCGCCAGCCGGACCCGATCCCGCCGGTCATGGATCGCCCGACCGACCAGGACCTCGTTGTGCCCGGAGCCGTAGATGTCGGCGGTGTCGATCAGTGAGACGCCCTGCTCGATCGCCTCGTGGATCGTCGCGATCGAGCGGTCCCAGTCCGCCCCGCCGTAGTGCTCGCTCATCCCCATGCAGCCCAGTCCCATCACCGGGACCTCGATGTCTCCCAAGCGGTGTGATCGCACGATCGCACTCCTCAACTAATTTACGTAGCGGAACGTAAACGAATCTACCCCCTGCTCGGCGCCGAGACCAGGGCGCGTCGAGGAACACGACGCCCTCCGCCTGGATGCCGCGTGGGCCGACCGCTCCGGCGATTGCCGGCCGAGCACTGCCGCGAGGACTGCGGTGACGCCGACCCAGGAGCCCGTTGAGCTCCAGCGGGAGCGAGCCCCCGCGGAGGTACGAGCAACCGCCCGCTGCGGCCAGGGACGACCCCGGGCCCGACCCGAACGCGTGCGCGCGGACATGGCCTACTCCTCGCGCGCGATCCGCCGGCATCTGCGCGAGCGCCGGATCGTCGCCGCCATTCCGAAGCCCTCTGGCCAGCCGCGACACCGCAAACAACGCAGCTCACGCGGCGGCCGACCGCCCGGAGGCCGCCGTAACGATGTAGCAGTTCACCGGCGGGTGTCGAAGTCGCGGAAGCGACACCGGGCCACGGAACTGCCGCTGCCGGAGCCGGCCCGCCGCTTGGTCCAGATCTCGCCGTGTGTCCCCATACGCAGCGGTGGTCGTGCCGTCCTCGCTCCGCTCGTCGGCCGGTCTCCGAGACCTTCCGTGGGGTGACCGTGTGAGTAGATCAACTCCGTTGGGACAGACGTTGGACTTGATCAGGATCCACGTACAGCGCCTGGAACGCTGAGCGTCCGTGTCCTCGCAGGGGCATAGCGGCTACACGACCATTCGCCGGCCGTGCGCCACGTCGTCGCTGAGGCCCGCGGCATCCCCGGGGACATGGGGCTCCGACCAGCCGGGAGCGGACGGCACCGGCGGTGTCACGCCGTGGCACCGAGCCGTGAACGACGGGCTCGCACCGTCCGCACGATCACCGCGCCGACGACGATCAGCAGCAGCCCGTAGAGGCCCGCTGCGATCGGGCTGTCGACGAGCGCGACCGGATCGCCCTCACTGACCGCCAGCGCGCGGCGCAGCTCGGTCTCGGCCAGCGGTCCGAGGATGATGGCGATCAGCATCGGGGCGACCGGCACCCCGTAGCGGCGCATCGCGAGCCCGAGCAGCCCGATCAGTGTGACGAGCACGAGGTCGAGGAGCTTGGCGCTGGTCGCGTAGACGCCCAGCATCGCGAACACGGTGATGCCCGCGTAGAGGTAGTGCTTCGGGACGAGAAGGAGCTTGGCCCACAGCGGGGCGAAGGGCAGGTTCAGGATCAGCAGCACGACTAGGCCGATGAAGAAGCTGGCCAGCAGCGCCCAGACGAGGTCCGGGGCCCGGTCGAACAGCAGCGGCCCGGGCTGCAGGCCGTACTGGCGAAACGCCGCGAGCAGGATCGCCGCGGTCGCCGAGGTCGGCAGCCCGAGCGCGAGCAGCGCGCCCATCGCGGTGCCGGCAGTGGCGTTACCCGCGGCCTCGGGGCCGGCCACGCCCTGGATAGCGCCACGCCCGAACATCGGGTTCGCGCGTCGGGCGTCGAGACGACGCTCGGTGCCGTAGGCGAGGAAGGTCGGGACCTCCGACCCGCCGACGGGGATGATGCCGAATGGCAGCCCGGTCGCGGTGCCGCGCAGCCACGCGGGCAGTGCCTGGCGGAACTCTGCGAACGAGAGCCAAGGCCGGCCGGGGTGGGGCATGACGCTACGGTCCTCGCTGGTCCCGCGCCGGGCGGCCTGGGAGAACACCTCCGCCAGGGCGAGCAGGCCGACCGTGATGACGATGATGTCGATGCCGTCGAACAGTTCGGGCAGGCCTCCGGTGAACCGGGCGGCGCCGGAGATGCCGTCGATCCCGACAACCGAGATCGCCAGGCCGATGCCAAGTGCGGCGAGGCCGCGCACGACAGAGTCGGTGACGACCGCGGAGATGGCGACGAACGCGAACACCGCGAGCGCGAGGTACTCCGCCGGCCCGAACACGGTGGCGAGCGCCGCGAGCGAGGGCGCGAAGAATACGACCAGCACCGCGGCGACGATGCCGCCGATGAAGGACGCGATCGCCGAGGTCGCCAGCGCCTGGGGAGCGCGGCCGTTGCGGGCCATGGTGTGACCCTCGATGGACCCGGCGATCGCGGTCGAGTTGCCGGGGGTGTTCATGAGGATGCCGGAGATGGAGTCACCGAACAGCCCGCCGAACAGGACACCGGCGAACATGATGAACGCGCCGATGGGGTCCAGGGAGAACGTGACCGGGAGGAGCAGGGCCACAGCCATCGCCGAGCCGAGGCCGGGGAGCACACCGACCGCGGTACCGAGCAGGGCACCGACGACGACCCACAACAGGTTCATCGGGGTCAGGACGGTGGCGAAGCCCTCGCCGAGGTTGCCGAGCGTCTCGAGCATCAGAACGCTCCCGCGAGCAGGCCCGGAGGCAGGTTGAGGCCGAGGCCCGCGGAGAACCCGAGCTGCACGGCGGAGGAGAACGACAGCGCGAGGAACACGTCGAAGACCGGGCGACGGCTGCCCAGGGCACGGGCGACCCCCCAGAACAGCAGGGCGCCGGACAGGAGCCAGCCGACCGGCTGCAGCGCGGCGATGAACACGACGACCGCGCCGATCGCCTCGGCCAGCGCGCGGCGGTTGGCCCGCGGGCGGGTGTCGTGCTCGGGATGCGGCGCGATGGCGGGGGTGGACGCGTCGAGGTCGTCGGCCGGTGTCGGGCGTGCGACGGCGGCGGGCTCGGGACGGCGCAGGACGTCGAGCGCCAGCAGCGCGGCGAGGACCAGACACACGCCCGCCACGACCGCTGGGAACACCTGCGGCCCGGGGAACGACGCCGTCGAGGGCACCCGCATGGTGACGGTGCCGACGGCGAGCAACGTGGCGGCACCGAGCAGCACGACCGGGATCAGCAGCCCGGTCCGGCGGCGCAGGTAGCCGTCGGAGATCGAGGACTCGGGGGCGGTGGCGTCGGTCGACGTGGTCGGTGTGCTCACAGTCCGAGCTCCTCGATGATGCGGTTCACGCGGGCCTGGTCCTCGGCGAGGAAGGCGCCGAACTCGTCACCGGCGAGGAACGCGTCCTCCCAGTTGTTGCGGGCCAGGGTGTCCTGCCAGCTGGGGCTACGGACCATCTCGCCGACCACGGCGATCAGCTCGTCGCGCTGCTGCGCGGTGATGCCGGGCGGTGCGACGAGTCCGCGCCAGTTGGGCAGGGCCACGTCAACGCCCTGATCGACCAGCGTCGGGACTGCGATGCCGGGGACGGGCCGCTCGGCGGAGACGGCGAGGGCCCGCAGGTTGCCGGCGTCGATCTGGTCGGAGAACTCGTTGTATCCGCTGATCCCGATCGCCACGGTCCCCGACAGCAGCGCGGTGAGGACCTCGCCGCCACCGGCGTAGGAGATGTAGTTGACCTCGGCCGGATCGATCCCGGCCCCCTGCGCGACCAGGCCCGCGAGGAGGTGGTCGGTGCCGCCGAGCCCGCCGCCGCCGACGGCCTGGCCGTGCGGATCCACCCGCCACGCCGTCAGGAATTCCTCCAGGGTTCGGAACGGCGACTCGGCCGGGACGATCAGCACCTCGTAGTCCTCGGCGAGCCGGGCGATCGGGGTGGTGTCGGCCAGGGTGGTGTCGGAGGAGTTGACGGTGATGGCGCCCTCCATCACCGTGCCGGTCATCATCAGCTGGGTCGGTTCGGGCCTGATGCCGACGAACCGGGTCAGCCCGATGGTGCCGCCGGCGCCCGGCACGTTGACCACCTGGACGTTGTTGACGATGGACTCGGCGCGCAGGGCCTGCTGGGACTCGCGGGAGGCGAGGTCCCAGCCACCACCGGGTGCGGCGGGTGCGGTGAGGGTCAGGTTCGTCCGGGGGCCCTGCCCGGCGACCGAGCCGCTCGCGTCGACCGCGGCGAACCCGGTCAGCGTGAGCGTCACGACGACGCCGAGTGCGGCGAGGACGGTCTTCTTCGACACGATCTCTCCTGTCGGCCCGGCCGGGCCGCTCGGTGGGTCGGGTCAGCGGGCGGTGTCGAGCCGACGGGCCATCCGCGAGAGCGCGAGGTTGACCAGCAGGTACAGCGCGGCGACGGCGGTGTAGACCGGGATCGCGTAGGTGCTGCCGAGGTACTCGACCGCCACCCGCCCCTCACGCAGCAGCTCGGTGTAGCCGATGACGAAGCCGAGCGAGGTCTCCTTCAGGATGATCACGACCTGGGAGACCAGAGCCGGGAGCATCGCCTTGACCGCCTGGGGCAGCAGTACCACGCGCAGGGTCTCGATCTTGCGTAGGCCGATCGCGTAGGCGGCCTCGCGCTGCCCCCGCGGGAGCGATTGGACACCGGCCCGAAAGATCTCGCAGAGCACCGCGCTGTTGTAGAGGGTGATGCCGATGACCAGCGCCCAGAAGGTGGGGACGTCGACACCCAGCGCGGGGGCTCCGAGGAAGATCATGAAGATCAGGACGAGCAGCGGCAGGCCACGGAACAGCTCGATCCACACCCGCGCCGCGCCGCGCAGCCAGCCGCGGTCGGAGAGCCGGGCGGCGGCCAGGACCAGTGCCCCGGCAACGGACAGCACGATCGCGACCAGCGCGACCTGGAGGGTGGACCAGAGCCCGCGCAACAGCAGGCGGGCCAGGTCGCGGTTGAGAAGGACCGCCCAGCGGTCGGGGTCGAGGATGCCGTTGCGGCCGAGCTGGACCAGCGCCGCCGCGACGACGACGGCGAGGACCCCGCCGCCGAGCAGCGCGCCGCGGCGGATGCGGGCGCGGCCGCGCGGTCCCGGGCAGTCGAACAGCACCGAGGGTCCCGAGGATGTCGTCGGACGGGCGGGTGCCGGCGTGGTGGGCCGGGTCGTCGTGGTCATCGGGCCACCGCGACCTTCTTCTCGAGCCGCTCGGCCGCCAGGCCCGCGGGAATGGTGATGATCAGGTAGAAGACGCTGCAGGCGAGCAGGATCGGGATCACCGCGTCGCTCTCGACGGTGGCCAGGGCCGTGGTCGAGGCCAGCAGCTCCGCGACGCCGAACGCGCTGGCGATGGCCGAGCTCTTGGTGAGGGCGACGAAGACGTTGAGCAGCGGTGGGATCACCGAGCGCAGGGCCTGCGGGAGGACGACGAACCGCAGTGATCCACCGAACTCGAGCCCGATCGAGCGGGCGGCCTCGGCCTGGCCCGGTGGTACGGCGTTGATGCCGGAGCGGACGGCCTCGCAGAAGAACGCCGCGTAGTAGACCGCGAGTGCGACGACGGCGGCCGGGAAGAACCCGATCCGCACGCCCATCTGCGGCAGGGCGAACAGCGCGAAGAAGAACACGACGGCGGTGGGCACGGTCCGCAGGCACTCGACGTAGCCGGTGGCGACGCGCTGCAGCAGCGGGACCGGTGAGACGCGCATCCCGGCGAGGACGACGCCGAGCGCGAGCGCGATCACCGAGGAGACCAGGATCAGTGCCAGCGAGGTGCCGAACCCCGACAGCAGCAGGGGCAGGTTGTCGAGGACGGCGGTCATCGTGGGGTCCAGGGGGTTCGGGCGGCTGGGGACGGCCGGGTGGCGGGCCGGGTCATGAGCACGGCTCCGGCTCCGGCAGGGTCATGGGCTGCTTGGAGTAGCGGCCGAGGCTGGCGTCCCACGCGCGGGCGTAGGACCCGTCCTTGGAGGCCTCCTGCAGCGTCAAGTCGATCCACTCGCAGAACTGCGTGTCGCCCTTGGCGATCCCGACCGCCCAGTTGTCCTGGTAGAACGGGCGCCCCAGCATCTCCAGGTCCTCGTCGTCCTTGCTGACGTACCCGGCACCGATCGGGCCGTGGGTGGACAGCGCGTCGACGGTGCCGTTCTTGAGCGCGTCGATGCACTTGGACGAGACGTCGAACTCGATGAGGTTCGCCTGGGGGAACTCCTTGCGGATGGTCGCGGAGACCTGGCCGCCGGCGGTCGAGCAGATCCGCACGCCGCGCGGGGTCTGCGGGTCGATGATGCCGACCGGGTTGCCCTTGAGGACAACGAGATCGAGTCCGATGTCGGCATACGGGCCCGCGAAGCTGACGACCTTCCTGCGCTTGTCGGTGATGGAATAGGTGGCCATCACCAGGTCGACCTTGTCCTGGGCGAGGAACTGCTCGCGATTGGCGGAGCTGGCCTCGACGTACTGGATCTGGTCCGCGCGCAGACCGAGCCGACCGGCGATGTACTCGCCGAGATCGATCTCGAAGCCCTCCTGGTGGCCCTGCAGGTTCCCTGCCGACAGGCCGGGGTGGTCGTAGCGCGTCCCGATCCGCAGGTAGCCGCGGTCGTGGATCTTCTTCATGGTCGATCCGGCGGCCAGGGTCGGGCTGTCCACGACATCGGGGGTGATGCCCGGGTTGGTGGTGCTGCTCGCACCGAGGGTCGCCACGAGCGCGATGGCGGTGATCAGTGCGGCGGCGGGGACGAGAGTCTTCGGGATGCGCACGGCGTCGTGCCTCCTTTCCTTCAATGGTTCCGGTGCGGCGTCAGTGGCTGAGGACCTTGGACAGGAAGTCCCGGGCCCGCTCGGAACGGGGGGAGGCGAAGAAGTCCGCAGGCGGGGCCTGCTCGATGATGCGGCCGCCGTCCATGAAGATGACGCGGTCGGCGGCGGAGCGGGCGAAGCCCATCTCGTGGGTGACCACGACCATCGTCATACCGGTTCCGGCGAGCTCCTTCATGACCTCGAGGACCTCGTTGACCATCTCCGGGTCCAGCGCGGAGGTCGGCTCGTCGAACAGCAGGACCTTGGGCTCCATCGCCAGCGCGCGGGCGATCGCGGCGCGCTGCTGCTGACCCCCGGAGAGCTGGGCCGGCAGCTTCTGCGCCTGGTTCCCGACGCCGACCCGGTCCAGCAGGCGCTCGGCCTCGGCGCGGGCCTCGGCCCTGGAGCGGCCGCGTACCCGGATCGGGCCGAGCGTGACGTTGTCCATGATCGACATGTGGGCGAACAGGTTGAACTGCTGGAACACCATGCCGACGTCCGAGCGCAGCGCGGCGAGTTCCTTGCCCTCCTCGGGCAGGGCGACGCCGTCGAGGGTGATGTCGCCGTCGTCGATCGGCTCGAGCCGGTTGATGGTCCGGCACAGGGTCGACTTGCCGGAGCCGGACGGGCCGACCACGACGACGACCTCGCCGCGGGCGATGTCGAGGTCGATGTCGCGCAGCACGTGCAGATCGCCGAAGTGCTTGTTCACCCCGCGCAGCGACACGAGCGTGTCGGCAGCCGGCGCGGCGGCCGCGGCGGAGGCGGGGGCGGTGGAAGCGGTCATGGGTGTCTCCTCGACGGTCACGTCGCTGTGGCGGAAGGATCTGGGTGTGTCGCGCACGGTGTTGGTTCCGGCGCGGCGACCGGGTCGCTGGGCGATCGCCGCGCCGGGTTCAGGGGGCGGTCGGTGGCAGGTCCGCCACCAGGACGGTCCCGGTGCCGGACTCGGTGATGTGGACGCGGGTGCCACCGGTCCGCGGGTCGGCGCGCAGGGCCAGGTTGGTGCAGGTGGTGCCGGCGGTGGACCGCAGCCGGGCGACGAGCTCGCCGTTCGGGGCGAACACGAACACCGACCCGAGCGACGCGTGGGCGACCAGTAGGCGGCCGGCGTCGTCGAGGGCGAGCCCGTCGGGGCCGCTGGTGCCGAACAGCGACACGAACCGGCCCACCTTCGACACCGACGTCCGGTCGGCGTCGAGCGGGGCCCGCCACACCGCGTTGTCGCGGGTGGCGGCGACGAACAGCACGCGCTCGTCGTGGTCCAGGACCAGCCCGTTGGGACTTGGCACGGTGTCGAGCAGCACGTCGGTCGTGCCCCCACGCACACCGCCGCGCAGCCGGAGCACCCGCCCGGTCGGGTCGTGCAGACCGGTGAGCCCCTGGTCGGTGACGTAGACGTCGCCGTCCGCCGCGACCGCCAGGTCGTTGAACCCCTTGAAGCCCTCGACGTCGTCGGGCCCCAGCACGGTGTGCACCTGCCCAGAGGCGTCGAGATGCAGCAGACCGCGGAGCTGGTCGGCGATCAGAATCCGTCCGGCGCCGTCGATCCGGCATCCGTTGGGCTGGCCGTCGTACTCGGCGAGCTGGGTCCACTCCCCCGCCGGGTCGATGCGGAACACCCGCCCGAACGGGATGTCCACGACCAGGAGGTTCCCGGCACCATCGAACACCGGTCCCTCGATGAAGGAGTCGATGCGGCGGCCGCCCTTGTGGGTGTCGGCCCAGGCGCTGGGCTCCCCGGTGCGGCGCAGGTGCGCCGGCATCGTGGCGAACGGCGTCGCGTCGATCACCTGCGGTGGCGTGTCGAGGTACATGGGGTTCATCCGGACTCTCGCGGCGGTGCGATCAGTGGACGGGCGCGGCGCGATCGGCGGGGTCGCCGCCGAACGTGCCCGCCTCGGCAGCCGTGGCGATCTGCGCGGCGGTGTAGCCGAGCTCGCGAGCCAGGTCGGCGGTGTGCTCCCCGGCCCGGGGAAGGTCGAGGCGCAGCGGCAGCCGGCGACCGCTCATCTCCAGCGGCAGCGACGGCAGCCGGGCGGTGCGGCCGTCGGTCAGCGTCACCTCGGTCAGCGCGCCCGGCTCGTTGAGGTGCGGGTCGTCGAACAGGTCCTCGGGACGCTGGATCGGGGCGAACGGCAGCCGGGCGGCCTCGCAGAGCCGCACGGCCTCGTCGCGGGTCAGCGCGCCGAGGGTCTCGCGCAGCACCGGCAGGACGCGGTCGCGCTCGGCGACGCGCTGGGCGTTGGTCGCGAGCCCGGGGTCGGCGGCGAGCGTGTCGAGGCCGAACGCGGCGCAGAACGAGCGCCACTGGGTGTCGGAGACGACTCCGATGAAGACCTTCTCGTCGTCGCCGGTGTCGAACACGTCGTAGACCGCCCAGGCCGACAGCCGCGCGGGCATCGGCGCGGCGGCCCGCCCGGTCACGGCGTACTGGGCCATGTGCTGCCCGACGAGGAAGACGTTGTTCTCGAACAGGGAGCTGCGCACCAGCTGGCCGCGGCCGGTGGCCCGGCGCTCGTAGAGGGCGGCCATGACGCCCATCGCGGCGAACATGCCGCCCATGACGTCGTTGACCGAGGCACCGGCGCGCAGCGGACGCCCGGGCGGACCGGTCATGTAGGCGAGCCCGCCCATCATCTGGACGACCTCGTCGAGCGCGGCGCGCTCCTCGTAGGGACCGGACAGGAACCCCTTGAGGCTGCAGTAGATGAGGCCAGGATTGTCCGCGGACAGCTCCTCGTAGCCCAGTCCCTTCGCCGCGAGGCCACCCGAGCGGAAGTTCTCGGTGACGACGTCTGCGGTCGCGATGAGCCGCTTGACGTAGTCCACGCCCTCGGGCGAGCTCAAGTCGACCGAGACCGAGCGCTTGTTGCGGTTGAACATCGGGAAGAACCCGGCGCCCGATCCGGGCAGAGCACGGGTCTTGTCCCCGTCGCCGACCGGCTCGACCTTGATGACGTCGGCGCCCAGGTCGGCCAGGACCAGCCCGCAGGACGGGCCCATGACCATGTGCGAGAACTCGACGACGCGCACCCCGTGCAGGGGCAGCCGCGGTGTCCGCTGCGAGGCGTTCACGCGGCCGCCCCCGCACCGGCGTAGCGGAAGCCCTTGGTGAGGCCGGCGTCGGGGACGTGGCCGTAGAGCGGTTCGCCCGGCAGCCCCTCGACGACGACCGCGCGGGCCGCCACCAGCGCCTCGATGTCGACCCCCGTGCGCAGACCCATCGACTCCAGCAGGAAGACCAGGTCCTCGGTGACGACGTTCCCGCTGGCGCCGGGGGCGTACGGGCAGCCGCCGAGCCCGCCCTGGGAGGAGTCGAAGGTGCGCACACCCGCATCGAGGGCGGCGACGACGTTCGCCAGACCCTGGCCCCGCGTGTTGTGCAGGTGCGCCGCGCCGGCGTGCCCACCGAGCTCGGCGGACAGCCGGGTGAACAGCCTCCGCACCTGCGCCGGGTCGGCGTAGCCGGTGGTGTCGGAGAGGCCGACCGAGTCCGCGCCCATTTCGGCGGCCGCAACCGCGAGGGCGATCACGCGGTCTTCCGCAACCGGTCCCTCGATGGTGCAGCCGAACGCGGTGGAGAGCCCGACATCAACCTGCAGGCCAGGGACCTTGTCCTTCAGGGCGACGACCCGGCCGACCTGCTCGATCGCCTGCTCCGAGCCCATGCCGATGTTCGCGCGGCTGTGGGACTCCGAGACCGAGACCGGCATCGTCAGCGACCGGGCGCCCGCCGCGACGGCGTTGCGGGCGCCGACCAGGTTGGGCACCAGCGCGAGCACAGTCAGGTCCGGGATGCGCAGAGCCTCACCGACCACCGCGGCCGCGTCGGCCATCTGCGGGAGCCGCTTCGGCGAGACGAACGAGGCGACCTCGATCTCCCGCAGGCCCGCAGCGGCCAGCGCCGCGACCCAGCGGTGCTTCACCGCGGTCGGCATGGTCCGGTCCACGCTCTGCAGCCCGTCCCGCGGCCCGACCTCGCTCACGAGGACGTCCACCTCGGACGTCCGCGACGCCCGCTCCGCCGTCGCACTCATGGCCCCACCACCGTTCTGTCTGACAGAATACGCTTGCGCTAGACAGCACGGTACGGCCGGCCGATAGAACTCGTCAAGACACCTCTCCGCAGCTGATCGCATTGGGTCGTTCTGTCTGACAGAATGCAGTGCGCCAGAGCGCAACGATGACCATGCGGCGCAACGTCGCCGCGCCGAGAGGACGGTGCCGGTGTCAGCCGGAGAACAGCCGAAGGAACAGCGGGTCGAGGCCGTAGAGCGGGCGCTGACGCTGCTCGAGGCGTTCGCCGAGGGAGCGGACCGGCTGTCCCTGGCCGAGCTGGCCAGACGCACCGGCTTCTACCGCAGCACCATCCTGCGACTGGCCGCGTCGCTGCAGCGGATGGGATACCTGCACCGTGAAGCCGACGGTCACTACCGCCTCGGGCCCACGCTCTGGCGACTCGGCTCGCAGTACCAACGAGCCTTCCACCTCGCCGACTACGTGCGCCCCGCCCTCGCGACAATCAGCAAGGAGACCGGGGAAAGCGCCGCCTTCTACGTGCGCGAAGGCGACCGCCGCGTCGTCCTCTACCGCGTCAACAGCGAGCAGCCGATGCGACACCATCTGGAGGAGGGTGCCGTACTCCCGCTCGATCGAGGCGCCGGTGGCCGCATACTGACCGTCCACACGGGCGGCGACGACGACCACGCCGAGCAGATCCGGAACCAGGGCTACTACCTGTCCGACGGAGAACGGAACCCCGGGACCAGTGCGGTCGCCGTTCCTGTGTTCGGTATGGGTGGCACGTTCGTCGGTGCACTGGGCGTGGTGGGGCCGCGGCAGCGGATGGGCGGGACCCGCCCGCTGGAGATCAGGGACCTGCTGGTGCGCCACGCCGAGGATCTGTCCGTGCAGCTTGGCCGCCGATAACACCTCCACCCCCGAGAGGCCCGCAGGAATCTGCGCGAAGCGTCGGTGAGTCGGGGAGAGCGGCAGCGAACGCCGCGAGGATCCGACTGAGACCTGCGCCCTTCATCACACAGGGGATCCGTCATCAGGGGACGCACCCGACAGGTGGGTCGTGCGACTCCCCACCCCGCTGACCGCCACCGCCGCCGTCGGACCGAGCTGCGACTGAATCTGGCCGAAGGCACGCCGACTGTGGCAGCGGGGAAGACGGCGGCTCCGCTCGTCGTGCTCGCACCGGCGCGACGGGGACATGGCTGGTGACCACGGCCCGCTGAATCCGTCCCGGCCTGCAGGCGGGGCAGCCGTAGTTCACCGCGCGGATTCCTGCTGCATAGGCGAGTAGTGCCGCCTTCGTCTGCGTTGCTGTGTGTGGTTGCTGTCACTCTGGGGCGTATGGCGGCGGCTGCTGAGCAGGTAGCGCGGATCCCGGCGGGGAACCTGCGGGTGCCCCGCGGAGAGTTCGCCGTGGTCTGGGCCGCCGCGCAGGATCGGACCGCGCAACAGGGCGAGCGCGGAGTCCAGAACTGGTACGCGGCCGGTGTCGTGGCGACGTGCCGGTGGCTGGCCGGTGCTGCGCACCGCACGTCGTGGGGCCAGATCCAGCAGCCGGCGGCCCCGGCAAACCGGTCGTGCGCGACGGCCCATGAGGAGCTGATCGAGGCCGAGTGCATGGCAGTCGAGCTGCCCCCGTTGCGCCAGCCAGACCTCGTGGCGGACCGTCCGGGTTGGTGCGAGGGGCCACCGTGTGGTCATCAGAGTAAGATCAGAACTTCCGGCGTCTACGCAGCTCAGACGCATGATCGTTGTGCGGCGGGCCGGGCTCGAACCGGCAACCTGACGGGTTATGAGTCCGCTGCTCTGACCAATTGAGCTACCGCCGCGGCGAGCCGGAGGATACCGGAACCGGCACACTCCGAACCGCCGTCACCCCGGTCCTCCGGCAGGGCCGGAGCACCCTCGGCATAGGGTGCCTCGGCATGCGGCTCGGTTACCTCACGCACGTCACCGGTGACGATCCGTCACGCGCCTACCGCGAGACGATCCGGCTGGCGGAGCGGGCCGAGGAACTCGGGTACGACTCGTTCTGGGTGGCCCAGCACCACGACGGTCACCTCGGCGGTCGGCTGCCGTCGCCGCTGGTCCTGCTGGCCGCGGTGGCGGAGCGGACCCGGCTGATCCGGCTCGGGACGGCGGTCGTCGCGCTGCCGCTGGAGGACCCGCGCCGGCTCGCGGAGGACGCCGCAGTGCTCGACGCCCTGTCCGGTGGGCGGCTGGAGCTGGGCGTCGGAGCGGGGGCCGATCCCGACGCGGCGCGACGCTTCGGGCGTCACCACGACGACCGGCACCGCGACACCGTCGCCGCGCTCGACGTCCTGCTGGAGACGCTGCCGACGGCGCTCGCCACGCAGCGGGTGTGGTGGGCGACGGGGTCGGCGTCGTCGGTGGACGCCGCCGCGGTCCGCGGGGTGGGAGTGCTGTCGGGCAGGCCGCCGTCGTCGCACGGCGGCGTCGTCTCCGACCTGGCCCGGTACTGGACCTACGCCCGCGGGGTCCCCCGGGTCGCGCTGTCCCGGCCGCTCCCGGCGGGCCACTCGACCGGCCGGGTCATCGACGAGCTGCTGGCCGACCCCGCGCTGCCGTGGGCGGGCGAGATCATCGTCCAGGCCCAGCCGTCGACGGTGCGGACCGACGTCCACGACGAGGTGATGGAGCGGACCGCGCGCTTCGTGCGGCCGTTCCTCGGGGTGGCCGGGCCGGCGCACGGGGCCGCGGTCGTCGAGGCGGTCGACACCGACGACGACCACCCGCCGGCGATGCGGCCGCGGCCGGTGCTGCGGCCCCACCGCTAGTACGGCCACGGCAGTTCAGGGGTTGGGTGGTCGTTCGCCGCGGCGGCGGTAGTGGCGTTCGCGGTCCTCGGTCCACGAGGTCGGCAGGCAGAGCTCCCGGTCGATCGACGACGGTCCCCGGTTCGAGGCGTAGGCCAGGGACATCCCGAGCTGGCAGCTGCCGATCGTCCCGGTGGTGCGCTGAGCCGTCGTCTGCCGGGCGGCAGACCAGCCGCCCGTGGTCAGGCCCGGCGCCGGCGATCAGACGTGAGTACGCCCCGACTTGGCCCCTGGCCGAGAACCTCGCGCGACCCCGGGGTCTGAGATCCGACGACCTGACCGTACGAGTCGACGGGGTGCGATCACGACGCACTCCGTGTTCGGTCTCGGTCCAGGATTCGTGGGTCCGGCGGCTCGTTGACCGGGTTTGCCGGTGGGCGTCCGGTCAGTGCTGCGAGGACGTCGTCCGCGGCGTCGAGGGCGACCCGACGCAATGATTCTTCGGTCTGGCCTGCGATGTGCGGGGTGATGATGACGTCGGGTCGGTTCAGCAGGGAGTGGCCCGGTGGGAGGGGTTCGACCTCGGTGACGTCGAGGGCCGCCCCGCCGAGTCGACCGGTGGCGAGTGCCTGGAGCAGTGCCTGTTCGTCGATGGTGCCGCCGCGAGAGGTGTTGATGATGACCGCGTCGGGCCGCATGGTGGCGAGTTCGGTCGCGCCGATGAGGTGCCGGGTGTCGGGGAGCAGGGGGATGTGGAGGCTGACCACGTCGGAGTCGGCCAGTAGGTGTGGGAGGGTCGCGGGGGTGCTGCCGCGGCGTCGGACCTCGTCGTCGCCCAACCCCGGGTCGTAGGCGAGTGTTCTCATGCCGAAACCGTTCTGCGCGATGCCGGCGACCTGGGCGGCGATCCGGCCGAAGCCGATGAGTCCGAGGGTGCTTCCCGCCAGTTCTCTGCCGACCAGCAGGGCGCGGGAGGTGTGCCCGCTCCCGTCCTGGTTGCAGCGGTCCGCGAGGGTCAGTTTCCGTCGGAGTGCGAGCAACAGCGCGAAGGTGTGTTCGGCCACCGAGACGAGGTTGGAGGTCGGCGTGTTGGTGACGATGACACCGGCTGCTGTCGCGGCCGAGACGTCGACGGTGTCCACTCCCACGCCGTGCCGACCGATGATCTTCAGGCGAGGGGCCGCAGCGATCTGATCGGCGGTGATGCGTCCGCTGCGCACCAGGATGGCCTCGACCTCGTCGGCGACGTCGGCGAAGCTCGTGGCCGCATCACCGTAGCCGCAGCGCACATCGGCGAGCTGTCGGAGTTTCTCGATCGCGAGCGGATGGATCGGGGAAGGGATCCAGACGAGGGGTCTCGGGTCGGGCCGTGCGTCAGGCATTGGGCGTGAGCTCCCGGCTGCGCCGGCGGGACTCTTCCTCCCGCGCGACGCGTTCTTCGCAGGTGGCGAGGACCTCCGCGGCGCGGTCGGGGTTGACGACGGCGAGTCCATCGCTGTCGCCGACGATGATGTCCCCGGGGTTGACGACGACATTGCCGACGACGACCGGTCTCTGCAGCCGGAACGGGCCGTTCTTCCACGGGCCGGCGGGAATGACCGAGCGGGCGTAGACGGGCACACCGAGGTCGGCGAGTTCGACGACGTCGCGGATCGCGCCGTCGATGACGAGTGCGGCGACCTGCAGGGCCCTGGCCTTCTCGGTCACGAGGTCGCCGATGAGGGCCCTGCCGTCGTATCCGCCGCCGTCGACGACGAGGACCTGGCCGGGGCGGATCTGTCCGAGAGCCTGGTGGATGCCGAGGTTGTCCCCGTGGGCGGTCAGGACCGTGTAAGCCTCACCGGCGAAGGGCTCGCTGTCCCACATGGACTTGAGGCCGACCGGCAGGCCGAAGCGATCCTGGGAGTCACCGATGATCGTGGTAGGGTAACCGCGCAGGGCGGCGATGATGTCCGCGGTTCCGGGTGCGTCGGTTGTCCGTGTCATTGTGCGTTCCTCAACTGGGTCGGACCTGCGCGTGGCAGGGGGCGGGCTCAACTGGTCGACTTCACGGCCAGAACGGGCACTGGACTGTGCTGGAGCAGGGACTGGGCAGTGCTCCCCATGAGGAACTTCCCGACCGGGGATCGGCGCCGCAGGCCGATCACCAGCATTCGGGCGTCGACCTGCTCGACGAGGTCGATGACTGCGCTCACCGGGTCCTGGCTCTCCGCGAGCTGGTGGATCTCCACGCTCACCCCGGCGGCCTCCACCTGCCGGCGTACCTGCTCGAGGTCGGACCGGGTGGCCAGCTGGGAGTCCATGTAAGCGCCGTGCGCGGAGTTCACGACGACGACGCCGGTCTCCCAGCGCTGCGCGTGGACGACGGCGGCGTCGACGGCCGCGTGGCCCTGCGCGGTGGGGACGAACCCCACGACGATCGGCTGCGACTCGGTGAGTGGCTCGGTGGTGTCGGACATGGCTCAGACATCCGCCTTGACCTGGTCGAGGACCGACGCGAACGAGCTCTCGGTCTGGTCCCACAGCTGCTGGGAGGCCGTGTGGTCGAGGAACGAGGGGGTGAGGTTCAGGTCCTTGAGCCGGGCCAGCGTCGCCGGGTCGTCCATGACGTCGGCGATGGTGCTCGAGAGCTTCTCGACGACCTCGTCGGGAGTGCCTGCGGGCACGACGAACCCGCGGCTCGACGCGAGCTCGAAGTCGAAGCCCTGCTCGGCGAAGGTCGGGACCTCTGGAAGGAACTCGTTGCGCGAGGCTGCCGCTACCCCGAGGACCTTGCCCTGGTTGTTGGCCACGACCTCCTGGACGTCACCGACGTTGGTCACGAGGACCTCGACGTTGCCGCCCAGGAAGGCGGTCGCCGCGGGGGCGGCGCCGTCGCTGAAGTGCACCGGGCTGAACTGCGCTCCGCTCAGCTGCTCGAAGAGCACCATGGCGACGTGGTCCTGGGTGGCGACACCCGAGGTGGCCATCCGGATCTTGCCCGGCTCGGCCTTGCCCGCGGCGACGAGGTCCTGCAGGGACTGGTACGGGCTGTCGGGGGCGACGACGAAGACCTGGGGGTCCTGCACGTACATGGCGACCGGGTCGAAGCTGTCGTGGTCGTAGGACGCACCCCGCGCCGGGTCCAGGTAGGACAGGATCGTCCCGGCGAGACTGACCGTGCTCATCGTGTAGCCGTCCGGCGAGGAGGACACCAGGGCGGAGTTGCCGACCTGGCCACTGGCACCGGGCTTGTTCTCCACGACCACCGGGCGCCCCAGCTTGTCCTCGATCCCGTCGGCGATGAGCCGGGCGCCGACGTCGGTGGAACCCCCCGCGCTGAAGCTGACGATCAGGTTGACCGGCTTGCTCGGGTAGGTGGTGGCGTCGGAGCTCCCGGTCTGCGGGGTCGCGCACCCGGCGGCCAGTGCTGCCACGAGCACCGTTGCTGTCGTGGCAAAGATCTTCTTCATGGTGTTCCTCGCTCGAGATGAGTCGGGTGGCGATGGATCGGTGGGCCTGGTGTGGGTCATGCGGCGGAGTCGACCGGCAGGTGTGCCTTGCGCTTGAGGTTGGCCCCGACGACGGAGCCGACCAGGATGACGACGGCGACGATCAGGAAGGTCAGGGCGAGCGGGCGCGTCAGGAAGATCGACAGGCTGCCCCCGGAGAGCTGCAGCGACTCCCGCAGCGCGCTCTCCAGCAGCGGCCCGAGCACCAGCGTCAACACCAGCGGAGCCAGCGGCACGTGGAGATGGCGGAAGGCCAGGCCGACGAGACCGAAGAAGATCATGACGAAGACGTCGATGATGCTGTTGTTCACCGCGTACGAGCCGATCACGATGAACGAGAAGATCAAGGCGCTGAGTACCGAGTACGGGATGGCGAGCAGCCGCGTCCACAGCCCGACGAGAGGGACGTTCAACAACAGCAGCAGGGCGTTGCCGATGAACAGGCTGGCGATGACGGTCCACACCAGGACGGGATCGTCGACGAACAGCCGCGGCCCAGGGGTGATGCCGTTCTGGAGGAACGCGCCGGCCAGGACGGCGATGGCCGGTGAGGCCGGGATGCCGAGGGTGAACAGCGGGACCAGGGCCGCGTTCGAGTGCGAGTTGTTGGCGGTCTCCGGTGCGGCGACGCCCTCGATCGCGCCGGTACCCAGCTCGCCGCGGTGCTTGGAGACCTTCCGCTCGGTGCTGTAGGCCAACAGCGACGAGATCGCCGACGTCACGCCGGGCACCAGCCCGACGACCGCGCCGATCACGGTGCCTCGCCCGATGGCGGGCGCGGCGCGGCGCACGTCGGTACGCGTGGGCACCAGGTTCCGCAGACGAGGCGCGGTCGGCCGCGCCGAGTTGCCCCCGGCGACGTAGAGCAGCTCACCGAGGCCGAAGATCCCCACCAGCACCGGGACGATGCTGATCCCGTCGAGCAGGTGCTCGCTGCCCATCGTGAACCGCGGCGCGCCTGCGACGGGGTCGATGCCGATCATGGCGATCAGCAGGCCGAGAGTCGCCGAGATCAGCCCCTTGACCAACGACCGTCCGACCAGGCCCGCCAGCAGCGCGATGCCGACGAGAATGAGACAGAAGAACTCCGGCGGCCCGATCGCCAGCCCGAGCTGCGCGAGTGGCTGCGCCGCGACGACCAGGCAGATGGTGGCGACGGTGCCACCGATGAACGATCCGATCCCCGCGATGCTCAGCGCGATGCCTGCTCGTCCCTGCTTCGTCATCTGATACCCGTCGATGCAGGTGATGGCCGATTCACCCTCGCCGGGAATGTTCAGCAGGACGCTCGTGATGGTGCCGCCGTACGCGGTGCCGTAGAAGATCGCGGCGAGCATGATGATCGCCGAAGCCGGCTCCATCCCGAAGGTCAACGGCAGCAGGATGGCGATGCCGGCGGTCGCGCCGATGCCCGGCAGGATGCCCAGCGCGGTGCCGATGAGGCACCCGATCAGCGCGTACAGCAGGTTGGCCGGGGTGGCAGCGGCGGCCAAGCCCTGCCCCAGGAACTCGAGTGTGGTCATCCCTCAGTCCCTAGAAGCCCAGCACACGGAGGAAGTCCAGCGACGCGGCCGGAAGGTTCACCGACAGCACGCGGGTGAAGAGGCTGAAGACCCCGAAGCTGCCGATCGCCGCGATGGCGGCGGTCAGCAGCCAGCGACGGTGCCCGACGAAGCGCAGGTGGAAGACGAGGAACAGCAGCATGCTCAGCTGGTAGCCGATCAGCGGCATCAGGATCGCCAGGACGACGAGGCTCCCGACGATCGTCGCCACCTGACGCATCCGCAGGGGCTGCTCGTCGAGTTCGGGATCGAGTCCGTCGACCTCGTCGTCCGGCATCGAGGTGGCCACGGGCCGGGTGCGCCCGGCCCGCACCTCCTCGAGAGCCCACAGCACCGACAGCACCCCCAGCAGACCCCCGAGGAGCAGCGGGAAGAACCCCGGGCCGGGGCCCAACGGCGCCCACAGCCCGAGACCCAGCGAGGCGACCACGACGACGACCGACAGGGCGATCAGAGCCCCCGGGAACAGCAGTCGCCCCCACCTCGGGCCCGGCCCGGCCCCTGGCGCCGGAGGCGCGGGATCAACCACGCCTGATCGTTCTGGTGTCACCCTTGACTCCTCGTCGATGCTCTCATACTATGAGAGCTACTATCAGCTTGTGATGGCGTCGAACGCTAGGCGGCCCCTGCCTGCTTGTCAACGCCGTCGCAGAACGTCGGCCGACAACGCAGCGGAGCGACCGACGAGGGAGGACACGATGACCGGAGAGAAGGCACCGTCGACCATGCGCTCCCTGGAGCGGTCGATCGACGTACTGGAAGTCCTGGAGAGCGCGGGGCGACCACTCCGCCTCGCGGAGGTCGCTTCCCTCACCGACCTGCACATCGCCACGGCCCAGCGGATCCTGAGCGTCCTGGAGTCCCGCAACCGCGTCGAGCGGGA
Organism: Pseudonocardia sp. Ae717_Ps2; assembly: GCF_001932475.1. NCBI lineage: Bacteria > Bacillati > Actinomycetota > Actinomycetes > Pseudonocardiales > Pseudonocardiaceae > Pseudonocardia > Pseudonocardia sp. Ae717_Ps2. The sequence goes on along the minus strand of NZ_MCIS01000001.1, from coordinate 1,595,528 downwards.
CGAGTTCGGCTACCGAGCCGGGGTGAACCTGATCTTCGGAGCCAACGCCTACTTGACCACCAGTCCGCTGGTGGCGGCCGCCCGACCGGTTCTGCAGGAGCTGGCCGAACGCACCGGCCTGACGGCCTCGCTCTTCGTGCGCACCGGTTGGCACCGCGCCGTCGTCGCCCGCGTCGACGGCACCCGCCCGATCCACTACCAGCTGCCGATCGGAGCGCGACTCCCCCTACACCTCGGCGCGGGTAAGACGCTCGCCGCCTCCATGTCCGCGGAGGAGTTCGCCGCCTTCGTCGCATCCGCCGACCTGTCGTCCGACGCCACAGGCAACCCCGTCCAGCCCGAGGCGCTGCGCGCGGACCTCGAGGTCATCCGTCAGCAGGGCTTCCAAGTCGCACGCAACGAGCGACAGATCGGGTCCATGTCGATCTCCGCCCCCGTCCGCCGTCTGAAAGACCGGGAGACCGTGGGCGCAGTGACCATCGGGGCGGCCGTGGAAGACGTCAGCCAGAGCGACGTCGAGAACCTGTCGATCGAGGTACAACGGGCGGCAGCCGCAATCCGCGTCCCTTAGAGGTCGCGCGGATTGATCACAGCTGGGTCGCGGCCGGGTGTCGATGGTGAGGGGCGGGCACGGGCCTGTCGATCATGAAGTTGTTGACTCTTCGTGATCGTCTGGAGGCCGCGTGCCCGCCCTGCCATCATGGTTGACCGAGCCGTTGTGGGACCAGTTCGCCGCGCTGCTGCCGCCCCGGGTCGAGTTCGATCCCACTCATCCGTGGGGCTGTCACCGCCGCCGGATCGCGGATCGGGTCGTGTTCGACAAGCTCCTGCAGGTGCTGCGGTTCGGCTGCCCGTATCAGGGCGTCTCCGACAGCACCTGCTCGGCGACCACCATCCGCGATCGCCGTGACGAGTGGATCCGGCTCGGGGTCTTCGCCCAGCTACGCCGGATCGCCCTGGACGCCTACGACCGCATCGTCGGCCTGTTGCTTGACGACGTTGCCGTCGACGGCGCCATCACCAAGGCCCCCGGCGGCGGTGAGGTCGCCGGACCGTCACCGGTTGACCGGCGTAAACAGGGCATGAAGCGATCGGTGCTCGTCGAGGGCCATGGCATCCCACTGGGCCGGGTCCTGGCCGGGGCACACCGCCACGACTCCCCGCTACTGGGCCCCACTCTCGACCACCTCGACGCTCTCGGCCCGCTGCCCGACGACATCACCGTGCACCTCGACGCCGGCTATGACTCCGGTAAGACCCGCGACACACTCACCGAACGGGGCCTGCACAGCGAGATCGCGCGCAAGGGCGAGAAAGCACCGATCCAGGCCACCCAACGCTGGCACATCGAGCGCACCAACGCCTGGCACAACAGCTTCAACCGGCTGCAGCGCTGCTACGAACGCCGCGAAACCGTCGTCGACGCGTTCTTCGACCTCGCCGACACCATCATCACACTCCGTAGCCTGATCCGGCAGGCCTGGACCACGCACCGCTGGGACAGCCGACCACACCGCCGCCCATGATCATCCATCAATCCGCGCGACCTCTTAGGCCTGCCGGTTCGAGGTCCACTTCAGGGTCGACCTGGAGGCTCTCCTTCGAGAACGACAGAGAGCGGCCGGTGGCTCCCCCTCGCCCGGCCCGAAGGCAGCCGCGTCATGCCGCGAGCGCGACGAACCAGCGCCGGGTGACGGGCGTCGAGGCGGACTGCCGGCACCAGGACCTCCCGACGCCATCTCGACACCCGCGCGCCGCGTTCCGCGGAACGCTCACCCCCGACGCGCGAGCTCGGCCAGCCACTTCTTGAGCAGCAGCGTCTCCGGCACCCCCAGGACGTCGTTGTCGTCCGGCAGCGTGAGCAGGGCCGCCGCTGCCGCGCCGACGCCCGGTTCCCCGGGCGCTCGCTCGCCCTGTCCGCCGGTGATCGCGGCGAGGGTGGCCTCCCGCACGTCGGCCGACAGCCCGGGGTCCGGGCGCGCGGTGATGATCTGGCGCAGGGTGACGCCGACGTTGGCGGCCAGGATGTGCGCCGCGGCGCGTTCCGGGGTCACGGTCAGCCGTCCCCGGCGGTCGGCCTCGCGGGTCAGGCCGAGCAGGGCCGCGGACGGTCCGTCCTGGGCCGCGGGCCGTCGTCCGGGCGTGACCTGGCCGTACATGAGGGCGTAGAAGCCGGGGTTCGCGATGCCGAACGCGACGTGGGCGTCCCATCCGTCGCGGATGTCCTGGATCGGGTCCCCGCTGGACTCCTGGGCCCGCTTCGCGGACAGGTACTGCTCGAACCCGTGCTCGACGACGGCGTCGAGCAGGCCTTCCTTGCTGCCGAAGAAGTGGTACAGCGTCGGGAGGCGCACACCGGCGGCGTCGCAGATCGCCCGCAGCGGCACGCTCTCCCCGGGCGAGGCCGCGATGAGGTCGGCGGCCGCCCGCAGGAGCCGGTCCCGGGTCCCGGTCTCCGCCGGTCGATCTTCCACCGGCCCACTGTAGGGCGGCCGCGCGGCGCCGGGACGGCGACGGCGGCGCCCCGGCCGCCGTCGCGCCCCGGCGCTCACGACGACGTCCTCACCGCGTGGTGTAGCCGCCGTTGGCGAAGATCGTCTGGCCGGTGATCCAGTGCCCCTCGGTGGCGAGGAACCGCACGATCGGGGCGATGTCCTCGATCCTGGTGAGCCGCCCGCCCATCGCCTGCGACTTGTGGAACTCGACCCGCTCCGGGGTCTCCTGCGGGTAGAAGAACGGGGTGTCCATCGGACCGGGCGCGATGCTGTTCACCGAGATGCCGCGGTCGGCGAACTCCTTGGACGCGGCGCGGGTGAAGTGCTCGACCGGGGACTTCCCACCGGCGTAGGTGGAGTAGCCGTCGGTGAAGGCGGCCAGCAGCGCCGTGACGATCGTGATGATCGAGCCGTTGTCGGAGACGCTGCGGCCCGCCTCCTTGATGAAGAAGTACGCGGCCTTGGAGTTGATGTCGAACATCGAGTCGTACTCGGCCTCGGTGGTCTCCACGATCGGCTTGCGGAGCACCTTGCCGACGGCGTTGACGGCGACGTCGATCGAGCCCAGCGAGCCCGTCGCGTCCGCGAAGAGCTTCTCGACCTCCGCCGGGACGGTCAGGTCCCCCTGCAGCAGCACACCCTCGCGGCCCGCGGCCTCGACCGCCTTCAGGGTCTCCTCGGCCTCGGCGCGCGAGGACTCGGAGTTGTAGTGGATCGCGACGTTCGCCCCCGCCTCGGCGGCCTGACGGCTGATCAGGCCCCCGAGGTTCTTGCCGCCCGCGGCGACGAGCACGTTCCGGCCCTGCAACGACTGTGTGGTCATGCGCTCTCCCAGATCGAATGTATCGCTTGTATATACCTGTGTATCAGCTATACAGAGCGATGTCGACCGGGACCGCTCAGAACGCCCAGGTGCCGGTCATCAGCGCGACCCCCGTGACCGCCAGCAGTCCAACGACGACGTGTTCCCCGGTCCCGCCGGTCCGGAACCGCAGCATCCGCGGCCAGCGGATCCCCGCCAACGGCCAGAACGCGAACCGGTTCCCGTTCGAGGTCAGCTCGTCGCCGATCGCACCGATCCAGCAGCCCGCACCGGCCGCGACGCCGGTCCAGACCGCCGTCTGACCGGGCAGCAGGTACCCGGTCCCCCACCACGCCAGCAGCCCGACCGCGGCCGCGAAGACCGGCGAGTGCGACAGCCCGCGGTGCGACACCCCGGTCGCCACCCGGGACAGCCACCGGATCACCCGGCACAGCAGCCAGGTCACCGGCGGCAGCGCCCGCGCCGCGACGCTCGACGGATGGTCCAGGTCCGGCGCGAACGCGGCCAGCGCGCACACCACCACGACCACCGGCACCAGCACCGGTGGCGGCGGCACCGCCGAGCACACCGCGAGCCCCAGCACCGCACCCGACAACGCGTGCGTACGCCCCATCATCGTGACCCCCACCTTCCCCAGAAGAACACGGAACGTAACCACGCGCCACCGTCCCGGCCGGTCCCCGACACGCGTGGGACGGTCTTGACCACACCCGGTGGGCCGCGCAGGCTCGCACCGTGACGCAGTGGTGGCGCAACTGGGCGGGCAACCAGCGCACCCGTCCGATCAGGACGGTCCGGGCGCGCGACACCGGCGACGTCGTCGACGCCGTCCGCCGGGCCGCCGAACAGGGACTGCGGGTGCGTCCGCTCGGCAGCGGCCACTCCTTCACCGGGATCGGCGTGCCCGACGGCGTCGCGCTGGCGGTGCCCGCCGACCCGGCCGGGCTGCGCTGCGACGGCGCGCTCGTGACCGTCCCGGCCGGGGTCACCCTGCACACGCTCAACCGGTGGCTGTGGGCGCGCGGACGGGCGCTGCCGAACCTCGGCGACATCGATGCCCAGACCGTCGCCGGCGCGATCTCCACCGGCACCCACGGAACCGGCGCCGGGTACCGCGGCATCGCCGACGCGGTGCGCGGGCTGCTCCTCGTCGACGGCACCGGCACGGTGCACACACTCGACACGACCCGCGAGCCCGACCTGTTCGACCTGGCCAGGGTGGGGCTCGGGGCGCTCGGGGTGATCGTGGAGGTGACCCTGGAGACCGTCCCCGCGTTCCACCTGCACGCCCGCGAGAGCGCCCGCCCGCTCGCCGAGGTCCTCGACGGCCTCGACGCGCTCGCCGCGGCACACGACCACGTCGAGTTCTATTGGTTCCCGCACACCACCACCGCGGTGCTGAAGACCGACGACCGGACCGGCGCGACCGGCCCCCGCCGCAGCCGGGCCGCCGCCCTCGTCGGCGACGAGCTGCTCGGCAACGGCGCGTTCGGGCTGGTCCAGCGGGTCGCCGCGGCGGCACCGCCGCTGGTGCCGCGGCTCAACCGGGTCATGGCCGGGCAGATGGCCGCCGGGGAGTACGTGGCCCCGTCCTACGCCGTGTTCTGCAGCCCGCGCCGCGTGCGGTTCCTGGAGATGGAGTACGCCGTGCCGCGGACCGCGCTCGGTGAGGCGTTCGCCGGGCTGCGGGCCGCCGCCGCCCGGCACGCCGTGGACGTCGCGTTCCCCGTCGAGGTCCGGGTGCTCGGCGGCGACGACATCGCACTGTCCACCGCGTACGGACGCGACACCGCCTACCTCGCGGTGCACGTCCACGCGCGACGCCCGCACGAGGCGTACTTCGGCGCCGTCGAGTCGGTGCTGTCCGCACTGGACGGACGTCCGCACTGGGGCAAGCTGCACACCCGCACCGCGGAGCAGCTGCGGCCCCGCTACCCGCGGTTCGACGCGTTCGTCACCGCGCGGGACCGGCTCGACCCGGAGGGCCGGTTCCGCAACCCCTACCTCGACCGGGTCCTGGGGGTTCCGTGCACGTCGACGACCTGACCACGCCCGCGCTGCTGGTCGACGCGGCCGCGCTGGAGGCCAACCTCGCGGACATGGCGGCGCTGCTGCCCGGCCCGCGGCTGCGTCCGCACGTGAAGGCGCACAAGACGACCGAGCTGGCCCGACGACAGGCCGCGCACGGCCACACCGGGTTCACCTGTGCCACGGTGCGTGAGGTGGAGGGCATGGCCGCGGCCGGTCTGGGCACGGACCTGCTGCTGGCCAACGAGGTGCTCGACGCGCGCCGCCTCGGTGCCGTCGTGCGGTCCGGGGCCCGGGTGACACTCGCGATCGACTCCGAGCAGACGCTGCGCGCGGCCGTCGACGGCGGTGTGCGCGAGGTGCTGATCGACGTCAACATCGGACTGCCGCGCTGCGGGATCGCGCCGGCCCGCGCCGGGGCGCTCGCCGACGCCGCCCGCGCCGCCGGGCTGACCGTGCGCGGGGTGATGGGCTACGAGGGCCACCTGCAGATGCTCCCCGACGAGGCCGAACGGGACCGGCTCACCACCGAGTGCACCGACCGGCTCCGCGCGGCGCACGCCGACGTCGGCGGCGAGATCGTCTCCGGCGGCGGCACCGGGACTCACGCGGTGAACACCGCGTGCACCGAGATCCAGGCCGGGTCCTACGCGCTGATGGACACCGCCTACACCGCCGCCGGGCTGCCGTTCCGCCAGGCGCTCACCGTGCTGTCCACGGTGGTCTCGACGACCGCGCCGGACGGCGACATGCCCGGCTGGGCGGTCGCCGACGCCGGACTCAAGGCGTTCGGCATGGACCACGGCAACCCCACCGTCCCTGAGGGAAACGTGTGGTTCTGCGCCGACGAGCACCTCGTGTTCGCCGCCGACGCCCCACCGGCCACCGGCGACCGGGTGCGGATCGTGCCCGCCCACGTCGACCCCACCGTCGCCTTCCACGAGCGGATGCACGTCGTGGAGGGCGACCGGGTCGTCGACACCTGGGCGGTCGACCTGCGCGGCTGGTGAGGTCAGCCGGCGTCGATGCCGCCGCCGTCGTACAGCGACTCGACCGTGTCGGCGAACTTCTCGGTGATCGGGCGGCGCTTGAGCTTCATGGTCGGGGTGAGCTCGTCGCCGCCGGGGATCCACGGGTCGGGCACGATCGCGTACCGGCGGACGGTCTCGACCCGGGCCAGGCGCGCGTTGCCCTCCTTCACCGCGCGGGCGACCTCCTCGCGCACCGTCGGGTCGTCGTGGGCCCGGCCGGCCGCGACGTCCGGGTCCAGCGCGACCAGCGCGACGTTGTAGGGCCGGGCGTCGCCGATCACGCACAGCTGGCCGATCAGCGGGGACCGGGACTTGATCGCCGACTCCACCGCCGACGGGGAGATGTTCTTCCCCGCCGCGTTGATGATCAGCTCCTTCTTCCGGTCGACGATCCGCAGGTAGCCGTCCTCGATGACGCCGATGTCGCCGGTGCGCAGGAAGCCGTCCTCGGTGAACACCGCCGCGGTCTCCTCCGGCTTGCCGCGGTAGCCCCGCATCACGGCCTCGGACCGCATCAGGACCTCGCCGTCGGAGTCCAGGCGCAGCTCGGTCCCGGGCAGCGCGGGGCCCGCGGTGCCGACCCGGATCGCGTCGGACGGGTTGCAGGTGCACGCGGCGCAGTTCTCCGACATGCCGTAGATCTCGCCGAGCGGGACGCCGATCGCGTGGAAGAACAGCGTCAGCTCCGGCGCGCTCGGGGCGGCACCGATGTTGGCCGACCGCGCCTCGTCCAGGCCCAGTGCGGCCCGCAGCGACGCCAGGGCCGGCGCGGCGGCCTCCACCCGGGCCGCGAGCTCGGCGGGCACCGGCTCCCCGGCCTGGGTGAGCCGGGCGGCCTCGGTCCCGTCGGCGATCGCCGCCTCCACGAGCGCGCGCTCCCGCGGCTCCCTGGCCGCGACCGCGGCCTCCACCCCCGCCTTGAGCTTCTCCCAGATCCGGGGCACCGCGAAGAACGAGTGCGGGCGCACCTCGCGCAGCGCCGCGCCGATCTCCCGCGGGTTCGCGCACGTCGTGACGTCGAGGCCGAACAGGATGGCCATGTAGTACGACGCGTCCCGCTCGGCGATGTGGGCCAGCGGCAGCCAGCACACCACGCGGTCCCCGGGCCGCAGCCCGAACACCGTGCCGACGGTGCGGTTCGCGCTCATCAGGTTGCGATGGGTCAGCTCGACGCCCTTGGGCGGGCCGGTCGTCCCCGAGGTGTAGATGATCGTCAGCAGGTCGTCCGGGGTCACCGCGGCCGGCGTGGCGAGCGGCTCGGCCGTCAGCAGCGCGTCCCACCCGGTGGCGCCCTCCGGGCCGGGCCCGTCGAGGACGACGACCCGGCAGCCGGCCGCCGCAGCCGGTGCCGCCGCGACGGCGGCGAAGCTCTCCTGCACGAGCAGGACCGTGGCGCCGGAGTCGCGCAGCACGTACGCGATCTGCTCGGGCGAGGAGGTGTTGTAGATCGACACCGTGGCCGCCCCGAGCAGCACGGCGCCCAGGTCGGCGACGTGGAACTCGGGCCGGTTCTCCAGCATCAGCGCGACGACCGAGCCGTGGCCGACACCGAGCCCGGCCAGGCCGGACGCGGCGCGGCGGGCCAGCGCGTCGTACTCCGACCAGGTCCACCGGACCGCCCCGTCCCGGGTGCGCAGCGCGACCTCGTCGGGGCGTGCGGCGACGGTGTCGTGCAGGGCGTCCAGCAACGTTGCGGTCATGCTCCGGCCTCCGGGGCGATCAGGGCCGGCGCCCGTTCCGGGGACGCGGTCGCCGGGGTGAGGCCGCGCCGTGCGGACTCCTCGCGATTCTGCACGAACCCGCGTGCCTCACGGACCCTGGCGATCTCCCGGCCGACGTCGCGCCGCAGCACCCGCCACAGCTCGGCGCGGTCCACCGCCGGGTCGCGCACGCAGTCGCGGACCCAGCCCAGGAGCCGGGTCGGGCGGAAGACCTGGGTCGGTGGCCGCCGGCGGGAGAACACGTCCCACAGCTCGGTGGCGCGGTCCTCGCTCGCGGCGAACCAGCGGTAGGACGCGCGCTCCAGCGGTGAGACGTCGTCGTCACGCCCCAGGCCGTTGGCCCACTGGTACATCGGCAGGCACTGCTCGTCGCGGTCGGACTCCCAGCGCGCGAGCGCGGCGTCGAGGTCGGCCGGGTCGTCCAGGTACGGAGCGACGGCCTCGCCGAGCAGGCGGCCGAAGCGCAGCGCGTCGCGGATGCCCTGGGCGGTGACCGGGTCCTTGAAGTGACCGGCGTCGCCGGCGAGCGCCCAACCCGGCCCCTGCGAGTGCCGGAAGTACGACGGGTGGCTGCGCGAGGTGCGGACCTTCGACGCCATCGTGCAGCCGCGCAGCCGCTCGGCCAACGGCGCGATCGCGGCCACGGTCGAGGAGAACGCGCCGGTCGCGTCGCGCCGGAACTCCTCCGCGCGTTCCACCGGCGGCATGAGCAGCACGACGGACTTCCCGCCGTCGCACGGGAAGACGGTGGCGAGCTCGCGCCCCTCGCGCCACTGGGCGGCGACGCCGCGCAGCTCCTCGCGGGGGTCGTCGTAGTAGGCGAAGGCCATCATCCGCTGGTTCTCCCAGCGGTGGTGCTCGCGGGTGCCGACCAGGCGGGCGACGGTGGAGCGACGCCCGTCGGCGCCGACCACCAGCTTCGCCCGGATCTCCCCGGTGCGGTCCTCGCGGTCCTTCCAGCGGACCCCGACGACGCGTCCGTCGTCGTCGTGGAGCAGGTCGGTCACCCGGGTTGCCTCGCGGACCTCGGCCCCGGCCGCGCGAGCGGTCTCCACCAGCGCGAGGTCGAGCCCGGGGCGGCGCACGCAGGACCCGGTGGCGATGCCCTCGTAGGCACCGGAGCGACCGGTGATCTCGACCTCCGGCGTGCCGAGCGCGGCCCGCGGATGCAGCGGCGGGTCCAGCGCCAGCACCCGGTCCCTGGCCCCGAGCCGTTCCAGCTCCGCCCAGTGGTGCGGGAAGAACAGGTGGGTGGACAGCGTGTCCGAGGGGAAGGTCGCGCCGTCGAGGGCGACGACCGCACGGCCGCGGCGGGCCAGGGCGATGGCGGCGGCGGAACCCGCACAGCGGGCCCCGACGACGAGCACGTCGGTGTGGGTCTCCATGAGCAGCGACGATGGCAGTTCGGTGAGTGTTTTACAAGAGCGTTCATTCAGTGAACGCACTTCTAAAACACTGTGGTTATCCTGTCCCGGTGACGACGAGCGCAGGCACGACGGCAGCGGCGCGGGGCGAACGCCGGCGCGCCAGGACCCGGGCCGCGATCCTCGACGCCGCCGAGGAGGTCTTCCGCCGCGAGGGGCACGAGACCGCGCGGATCGAGGAGATCGCCGACCTCGCCGACGTGTCGGTGGGCTCGATCTACACCCACTTCGACGGCAAGCTCGGCCTCTACCTGACCCTGGTCGAGCGGTCGCTGGACCTGTTCGCCGCGTACATGGCGCGGACCGACGCACCCGAGCTGACCCCGCTCGGCCGGGTCCTCGCGGGGGGCGACGCCTACCTGCGCTTCCACCTGGAGCACCCGGGCGCCTTCCAGTTCCTGGCCCACCCCCGACCCGCCGGCGCGGTGCACTCGGGCGGGGGCGACATCGAGACGCGGATCCGGGAACGGGTCGGCGGCCTGCTCGACGACTTCGCCGCCCGGATCGACGCGGCCGTCGCCGCCGGGGAGGCTCGACCGGTCGACGCCGGCAGGCTCACCCGCTACCTGTGGGGCGCGTGGAACGGCGTGATCGGGCTGAGCCTGCAGCCCGACGGGCTGCGGCTCTCGCCCGACGAGGTCGCCGAGACCCTCGAGCTGGGCCGTTGGCTGCTGCGCGAGGGGCTGGCCACGGCGTCGCTGCGCGGACCGGACGGCACCGTCGGCGACCGGGTGCCCCTGCCCCGCGTCTGACCTCGGAGCAGGGTCCGTCCGCTCACACCCAGCGTTGCGCCAGCGCGGCCAGCCCGGCCGCGAACACGCCGTTCGCGAACAGCCCGGCGAGCTCGCCCTCGTCGGCCCCGTCCGCGTCGAACTCGGTCCACCACTCGCCGAAGGTGTGCCCGACCGCGGTGACCGGGGCCAGCCGGATGGTGGAGACGTAGCGGCGCACCGGGAACGGCGACTCGAGGATCTCGTAGGTGAGGGCGTGCCCGCGCTCGTCGAGTGCGGTCAGCTCCTCGACGACGGTGCCGCCGCCGTCGGCCAGTGTCAGGCGCCGCTGCGCACCGATCTCGCTGCCGGACGCGCCACGGATCAGCTCGCAGGTCGCGATCGCCGGGTGCCAGCGGTGGAGGCCACCGAAGTCACGGACGTGCGGCCACACCTCGGCCAGCGGTGCCGTGATCACGGCGCTGGAGTAGGGACGGGGCATCGGGAACTCCTCCTCGGGAGTGTCAGGACTGCCGGCGCAGGTGAGGTCCTGTGCCACGTACTCGGCGGCGCGCGGGCGACCTCGCTGCCCTGTCCGGCAGGCTCCGGGCTCTCGCCCGTCCGCGCGGCGCGCAGGACCTCGGCGAGTTCGGCGTCGAGGGTGCCGATCACGTACGCGGTCCGCACACCGGAGTTCTACCGGGCCCCGGGTACCCGGGGCGAGGGTCGGAGCCCGGACGGCGCAGGGCACCATGGACACGCCCCCCTTCCGCCGGGCTCGTGACCTCGGGGCCCGTGACGTCGTTGGAGAGACATGCTCGGTCAACCGGACGACCCGCGTGGCATCGTGCTCCCGCTCGACGGGCGGCCCGGCGGAACGGAGACCGGCGCCCCCGAACGCAACGGTGGCCCGCGTCCCCTCCGCAACGGGAGTCCGCCTCCCGGCCCGGCCCTGCTGCTGAGCTGGGCCCCCACCCCGGCCGTCGACGACGACCGCACCTGGGCGACGTTGTCGGCATCGAGCGAGCTGGCGCGGCGGCTCGCGCCCGACGCGGGCCGCGGTCCCGCCGCGGGGCTCACCTTCCGGCTCGCGCTGCCCGAAGCGTTCGGCGCCGAGCCGCTGCTGCGCCTGGCCGGCGGTGAGACGGCGGCGGCGGCCCCCGGGTCGTCGGCGCTGGTGCCGGTCGCGCCCACCGCGCCCGGTGACCGGCACGGCGCCGGGCTGGGCCTGCTCACCCTGACCACCGCGGCCGAGATCGCCGCGACCGGTACCCAGACCCGGGTGCTCGACGAGCTGACCGCCGCGGTCGACCAGCTGGCGCCGTCGTGCGTGATGCGGCTGGACTCGCGGCTGCGGGCGGCCGAGGAGTCGCTGCGCGAGGCCCAGACCGAGCTGCTCGAGCGCGGCTCGCTCGTCGTCGACGGCGCCGGGACCGACAGCGGCTCCCCTTCGCGCGGGCTCGAGACGGCGGTCGCGAACCTGTCGGTGCTGCGCCACCAGACGCACGCCTGGATCGCGGGCTGGGAGCGGGCCGTCGCCGGGGCCGACCCGTCGGGCACGCCCGGCCTGGCGCTGCGCGACGCGCTCGGCGAGGTCGGCAAGCTCGGCTGGACCGGGTTCCCGGCCGCGGTGCACGGCGCCTACCAGGCGCTCGTCCTGGACGCCCGGCGCATCCTGCTCACCGCGGCGGACCACCTGCTGCGTGCCCCGAACCGGCCGTTGACCGCGCTGCGCCCCCTGGTCGAGAGCGACCTCGCGGGCCGGGCCGCCGACGTCGCGCGGCTGCACCGGCTGCTGACCACGCTGTCGACGCTGCCGCAGACCGTGCGCAAGCGCTCCGGCGGGATGATGCCGAACCTGATCGCCGACCAGGCGGCGGCCAACGCCCGCAGCCAGGCGCTGTTCACGCGGATGGCGAACGCGCTGCGCTCCCCGGTGTGGGACGGCCGCGTCGTCGTCGAGGTGCGGTCGCTCGACTCGGGCGAGCTGCAGGTGCTGCGCCCGATCTGACCCGGGACACGCCACGGCCCTCCCGTCCGGCGCGGTGCCGGACGGGAGGGCCGTGGACGGGTGTCGCGGTGGGTCAGCGGGCGACGGCCTTGGCGCGCTTGCGCGCGTCCTTCGCCGACGCCTTGGCCTGCTTGGCGGCCTCGGCACCGGCCACCGACGCGCGGTCGGCCAGGTCCGAGCCGAGCTTCGCGGCCTGGGACTGGGCCTGGGTGACCAGGGTGGAGAACCGGTCGACGTACTCGGGGGCACGCTTCTCCGCGCGGGCGGCGGCCTTGCGGGCCTGCTTCTCCCAGCGGGCGCGGCGCTTCTCGGCCTCGCGCACCCACTTGCCACCGGTGCGCCCGGCGGCCTTGCGGTACTGGGCACCCTTCTTGTCCACGAGCTTCTCGAGCTGGGCGCCCCGCTTCTCGGCCGCCTTCGCCAGCTTGGCGCCCCGCTTCTCGGCGACCTTCGCCTTCTTCTGTGCCGCCTTGGAGGTGCGCTCGGCGGCGGCCGAGAGCTGCTCGGACCAGGTGGAGGCCTTGTCCGAGGCGACCTCGGACAGGTGCGCGGCCTGCTCGGAGGCCTTGCCTCCCCACTCGGTGGCGCGCTCGCGCACGACCGGGCCGTACTCCTCGACGGCCCCGGCCAGCTTCTCCCGGCTGCCCGCGGCGGCCGCGGCGATCGAGGTGCCCGCACCGGCCAGTCCTGCGGCGAGCTGGGCACCGGTGTCCGAGCCGGAGCCGGAGAGCCGGGCCTGGGCCCGCTCGGCGGCCTTGCGCGTCCGGTAGGCGTGCGACGGCTTGCCGTGCGTGTCGGCGGCCGCGATGAGCAGCCCGCCGAGGAGGCCGACGTTCTTCAGGAAGTGGATCTGCTCGTTGGCACGCTTCTGCTGGTCGGTCTCCTCCCAGAAGCGGTGCCCGGCCAGCGTGGTCGGGACGAGCGAGGCGGCCAGCGCGGTGGCCGACAGGCGGGGGAACTTGCCCAGGGCGAGCAGGGAGCCCGCCACGATCTTCACACCGGCGTCGACCTTGACCAGGGTCTCGTTGTCCGGGCGCCGCTCCAGCGGGGCGTTCTCCACGACCTTGTCGATGGCCGGGGCGGCCTGGTCGAGGACGGGCTTGACGGCGGACGACAACGCGTCGGCATTCCGCAGCTCGTTGATTCCGCCGAAGATGAACACGGCGGCGAGGGCGGGTCGGGCTACACGTCGCAAGACTGGCATGGGGCACCTTTCCCCGGCCCGCCCGTCCGCAAACCCGGGGTGGGTGTGGCGTCACCGCCACGGGGTGGCAATCATGCCCGGGTGACGAACGGACGGCGGGCCATCGGGCTCGACATCGGAGGAACGAAGGTCGCCGGAGCGATCGTGGGCGAGGATGGCACGGTCCACGCCGAGCTGCGGCGCAACACCCCGGACACGTCCGATGCGGACACGATGACCACCCTCCTGCGGGAGATGGTCGAGGAGCTGCGCGGCGGCACCGAGGGCGCGGACGTCTGCGCGATCGGCGTCGGTGCCGCGGGGACCGTGGAGTGGCCGGTCGGCCGGATCCGCTGGGCACCCAACAACAACTACGAGAACTGGGACGTGCGCGGCCTGCTGGAGGCCTCGTGCGGGCTGCCGGTGGTCGTCGACAACGACGGCAACGTCGCCGGGCTGGCCGAGGCCCGGCTCGGCGGGACCCGCAACGACGACATGGTGCTGCTGACCGTGGGCACCGGCATCGGCGCGGGGATCGTGCTCGACGGGAAGATCTACCGCGGCCCGCACGGGCTCGGCGCCGAGGTCGGGCACATGAACGTCAACCCGGACGGCCCGAAGTGCGGCTGCGGCAACCACGGCTGCCTGGAGGCCGTCGCGTCCGGGACCGCGTTGACCCGGATGGGGCGCAGCGCCGCCCTGCACGACCCGCGGGGCATGATCGCGACCCTGGCCGAGGAGGCCGGCGGCGAGGTCACCGGCCAGCACGTGACCATGGCCGCGATGGCGGGCGACAGCACGGCGGCGTCGCTGTTCCAGCGGCTCGGACGGTCGCTGGGGATCGGCATCGCCAGCATCAACGCGATCTTCGAGTTCGAGGTCGTGCTGATCGGCGGCGGACTCGTCGACGCGGGCGAGCTCCTGCTCGAACCGGCCCGCCGGGCGGCCCGCGAGTTCCACTACGGACCGCCCGAGGTCCGCCCGATCCCGCCGGTGCTGCCCGCCACCTACAAGGGTGACGCCGGGAAGATCGGTGCGGGACTGCTGGCACTCGATGAGACCTGATCTCGCTCCGCGACCGGACCGGGGCGCGACTACCCTCGGACGGGTGACACTCCTGCTCGGACCGGTGCTGCGGCACGTCGACGAGACCAGCGCCCTGGTCTGGGTGCAGACCTCCGGCCCGTGCCGCGTCTCGGTGCTCGGCTGCGACGCCGAGACCTTCGAGGTGGCCGGCCACCACTTCGCCCTGGTGCAGGTGACCGGGCTGACGCCGGACACCCGCACCGCCTACGAGGTCCATCTCGACGGCGAGCGGGTCTGGCCGCTGCCGCACTCGCCGTTCCCGCCGAGCCTGATCACGACGCGCGGCGCGGATTCCGAGGCCCACCAGCGGATCGTGTTCGGCTCCTGCCGCTACGTGAAGCTCGCCGACCCGAAGCAGGCCCGCCGGTACGGCCTCGACGCACTCGACGTCTACGCCGGCCGGATGGCCGGGCTGCCCCCGGAGACCTGGCCGACCACGCTGCTGCTGCTCGGCGACCAGGTCTACGCCGACGAGCTCACCCCGCAGACCCGGCGGCGGATCGCCGGGCGCCGGGAGCAGCACCCGGACTGGCCCGACGACGAGATCGTCGGCTTCGACGAGTACTCGGGCCTCTACCGCGACACCTGGTCGGACCCCGAGGTGCGGTGGATGCTCTCGACCGTCCCCACCGCGATGATCTTCGACGACCACGACGTCCGCGACGACTGGAACACCTCCGGCGCGTGGCGCGAGCAGATCGCCCGCAAGCCCTGGTGGTCCGAGCGCATCCGCTCCGGCCTGGCCTCGTACTGGGTCCACCAGCACCTGGGCAACCTCTCCCCCGCCGAGCTGGCCGCCGACCGGACCTGGCAGGAGGTGCAGGCCGCCGACGGCGACGTCTGGCCGCTGCTGTCGCAGCGGGCCGCCCGCTGGGACGTCGAGACCGGCACCGGCGACGCCCGCGGCAAGGACGAACGCTTCTCCTTCTGCTGGGAGCTGGGCCGTACCCGGCTGATCGTCCTGGACTCCCGCAACGGGCGGATCGTCGAGTCCACGCCGCGGCGGATGGTCTCCGACGCCGAGTTCGACTGGATCCGGACGAAGGCGCTCGCCCCCGGCGACGTGGACCACCTCGTGCTGGGCACCTCGGTGCCCTGGCTGATGCCGCAGGTCATCTCCGATCTGGAGGCCGCGACCGAGAAGGGCGCGGACGGGGCCGGCCGGGTCGCGGCGGTCGCCGAGTGGGCCCGCCAGGAGGCCGACCTGGAGCACTGGCCCGCGTTCGGGCACTCCTTCGCCCGGCTCGCCGAGCTGATCCGCGAGGCGTGCCGCCCGCGTGGCGGGGACGCACCGCCCGCCACGGTGTCGGTGCTGTCGGGCGACGTCCACCACTCCTATGCCGCCGTCGCCGACGTGCACACCCACTCACCCGGGGACCGGCCGGGCCGTGGCCCGGAGGGCACCCGGGTCCATCAGCTGACCTGCTCCCCGGTGCACAACGTGGTCCCCGCGGTGATGCGGGTGATGTTCCGGATCACCTGGTCGCGGCTGCTGGGCAGGCTGACGACCCGCTGGACCCGCCGCACCGGGGCCGGCAGCGCGGGTGTGGCCTGGGAGCGGACGGCCGGCCCGCTGTTCGGCAACCTCGTCGCGACCCTGGAGACCGACGGGCGACGGGCGTCGTGCCGGTTCGAGCGGCCCCGCTCGGCCGCGGTGCTCGACACCGCGGCCGAGGTCGTGCTGACCCCGCAGTCGCCGCCCGCCGCGGCGCAGCAGCGCGCGGGGACGGTCCCGGCGGGCTGAGCGCGGCGCCGGCACCGCTGTCCCCCGCCCGACCGCGCACGCGCGTGACCGGTCCCGCTCAGAATCCGGTGCGGGCCAGCCACCCCGTCCAGACGCCGGCGTCGCCGAGGACCTGGAGGCGGTCGTCGTCGGCGGGGATCCGGCGGGTGACGCCCTGGAGCAGGTCGGCGGCGGTGCCGCGGACCGCGGCGTCGCCCTTGCCGTGCCCGTGCTCCCAGACGACCCGTCCGCCCGCGCCGCGGACCATCCACTCCCCCGCCCCGTCCGGGACGTCGTCGGTGGCGTGCAGGTGCAGCGTGGCGCCGTCGGCCAGCGGCGGCTCGTCGGCGGCGGGGCGGGCCGCGAGCAGACCCAGCCACTCCGAGACCCCGTCGGCGGCCACCTGCGGGTCGATCGGGAACGGCGCCCCGAGCGCGACGGCGGCGTCGGCGCGGTGCACCGTCGCCTCGTGCAGCCGCCGCCGCACCCACCACGCCGAGGGCCGCGGCCCGGTGAAGGTCCACACCGGCGCGGTCGGCCCCGCCGCGACGACGGCGTCGAGCAGCTCGGTCGCGCCGTCGCGCAGCCACTGCGCCGCGACCTCCGGGCCGCCCTCGGGCGGCTTGCCCCCGGGCACCTCGCGCGGGTCGAGGGCCTCGGTCGCACCGGTGGCGACCATCCGGGCCGCCCACCGGTGCCCGCGCCCGACGTGGCGGAGCAGCTGCAGCAGCGACCAGCCGGGGCAGGTCGGGACGGGGGTGGCCGGGTCGGCCGTCGCCAGCAGCGCGGCGAGCCGGTCGTTCTCGGCGAGCAGGACGGCGGCATACGGGTCGACAGCGGTGCGCTCCGGTGTCGTGGTCATGAATTCGTACCCCCGGTCGCGGAACATGTGGGTGGGTTGCGGCGAGTCGTGCATGACGGTCGCCCGATTCGGGTAGGCATGGATCATGCCGCCTCATCGCGACTGGACGCGACGGGGCGCGGGGCGGGCGCTGCTGTACTGGCCGTTGACGGCATTCCTGTTGGTGGCCGCGTTCCCCGCGTACTCCGTGGTGCTGGTCATCGCCTCCGGGATCCTGCTGCCCACCCTCGGTCTCGTCGCCGGCCTGGCCGGGAAGCGCTGGCGGGCGCGCAAGCTCGCCCGGGCGCGTCGTGCGCTGTCCGACGTCGTGGACACCACCCCGAGCGCCGAGGACGGCTCCGTCGCCCACGAGGACGGGTCCGGCGGGACCGGTCCGGGGGCCGCCTGGCCGACCGGCCGGCACGCACGGCGGGCCCGTGAGCAGGCAGCTCCGGCCGCCGAGGAGCCCGCGGCACGCGACGCGGCCTGACCCGCACCGCACGACCCGTTGTGACGCTCGCCGACTTCCTTGTACGTCCAATACTAGGATGTCAAACTAAACCGGCCGGGACACCGCCGTCCGCCCGGCGGGAGGAACGTCGCCGATGAGCACGGAGATGAGCACGGGCACGAACGCCCAGGCCGAGCTGCACGTCCCCACGCATCCGGTCCGTTTCGTGACCGCGGCCAGCCTGTTCGACGGGCACGACGCCGCCATCAACATCATGCGCCGGATCCTGCAGCGCCAGGGGGCCGAGGTGATCCACCTCGGCCACAACCGCTCGGTCGACGAGGTCGTGACCGCCGCGATCCAGGAGGACGTGCAGGGCGTCGCGATCTCGTCCTACCAGGGCGGGCACGTCGAGTACTTCTCCTACCTGGTCGAGCTGCTGCGCGAGCGCGGCGCCGGCCACATCAGGATCTACGGCGGGGGCGGCGGCGTGATCGTCCCCGAGGAGATCGAGCTGCTGCACTCCCGCGGCGTCTCCCGGCTCTTCTCCCCCGAGGACGGCCAGCACCTGGGCCTCCCCGGGATGATCAACATCATGATCCGCGAGTGCGACACCGACCTCGCGGCCCAGCCGCCGTCGTCGTTCGACGGGCTGTTCTCCGGGGAGACCGCCACGCTGGCGCGGGCGCTGACCCTCGCCGAGTCCGGGACGCTGCCCGCGGAGGTCCGCGAGCGCGTCGCCGCGTCCGAGCGGCCCGTCCCGGTCCTCGGCATCACCGGCACCGGTGGTTCCGGCAAGTCCTCGTTGACCGACGAGCTGGTGCGCCGCTTCCGGCTCGACCAGGAGGACAAGCTCCGCATCGCGGTGCTCGCCGTCGACCCGACCCGGCGCAAGGGCGGCGGTGCGCTGCTCGGCGACCGCATCCGGATGAACGCGCTGTCGTCCGGGTCCGCCGGCGCCGGAGGCGGTCACAGCCCGGTGTTCTTCCGCAGCCTCGCCACCCGCGGCGGCGACGGTGGCTCGCTGCCCGAGCGCCTCGGCGACACCATCGCGGTGCTGCGCGCGGCCGGGTTCGACCTGGTCGTCGTCGAGACCCCGGGCATCGGCCAGGGCGACGCGGGCATCGTCCCGTTCGTCGACCACTCGCTGTACGTGATGACGCCGGAGTTCGGCGCCGCGTCGCAGCTCGAGAAGATCGACATGCTGGACTTCGCCGACGTCGTCGCGATCAACAAGTTCGAGCGCCGCGGCGCCGAGGACGCCCGGCGCGACGTCGGCCGCCAGCTGGTGCGCAACCGCGAGGAGTTCGGCGCGACCTGGGAGGACATGCCGGTCTTCGGCACCTCGGCCGCCACCTTCAACGACGACGGCGTCACCGCGCTCTACCAGCACCTGCTCGGCCTCCTCGCCGAGGACGGGCTGGCCATCGGCGAGGGCAGGCTCCCCCGCGTCACGACCAAGACCTCCAGCCACCACGCCGCGGTCATCCCGCCGGACCGGGTCCGCTACCTCGCCGAGATCTCCCAGGCCGTGCGCGGCTACCACGCCGACACCGAGTCCCACGCGCAGGCGGCCCGCACCGCCCAGCACCTGCGCACCGCCGCCGAGCTGGTCGGCGGCGACGACCTGGCGCAGGCGCTCCGCACCGCCGAGAAGAAGGTCCCGGCCGAGTCCGCCGAGCTGCTGGCGGCCTGGCCGTCGCGGGTCGCGGACTACTCCGGCGACGAGTACGTCTACACCGTGCGCGACAAGGAGTTCCGCACGAAGCTGACCAGGGAGACGCTGTCCGGCAGCAAGGTCCGCCGGGTCGCGCTGCCCCGCTTCGACGACGACGCGGCGCTCCTGCGCTTCCTGCGCAAGGAGAACCTGCCGGGCTTCTACCCGTTCACCGCCGGGGTGTTCCCGTTCAAGCGCGAGGGCGAGGACCCGGCGCGCATGTTCGCCGGCGAGGGCGACCCGTTCCGCACCAACCGCCGGTTCAAGTACCTCTCCCAGGACTCCGACGCCAAGCGCCTGTCGACGGCCTTCGACTCGGTCACCCTCTACGGCCACGACCCCGACACCCGCCCCGACATCTACGGCAAGGTCGGCACCTCGGGCGTCTCGATCGCGACGCTGGACGACCTCAAGGCCCTCTACGACGGCTTCGACCTCTGCTCACCGACCACGTCGGTGTCGATGACGATCAACGGCCCGGCGCCGACGATCCTCGCCTACTTCCTCAACACCGCGATCGACCAGCAGGTCGAGCGGTTCCGCGACGAGCAGGGCCGCGAGCCCGACGCGGGGGAACGCGAGGAGCTCGTCGCCTACGCGCTGGCGAACGTCCGGGGCACGGTGCAGGCCGACATCCTCAAGGAGGACCAGGGCCAGAACACCTGCATCTTCTCCACCGAGTTCTCGCTGCGGATGATGGCCGACATCCAGGAGTGGTTCATCGCGCACAAGGTGCGCAACTTCTACTCCGTCTCGATCTCCGGCTACCACATCGCCGAGGCCGGGGCGAACCCCATCAGCCAGCTCGCCTTCACCCTCGCGAACGGGTTCACCTTCGTCGAGAGCTACCTGGCGCGCGGCATGGACGTCGACGACTTCGCGCCCAACCTGTCGTTCTTCTTCTCCAACGGGATGGACGCCGAGTACACGGTGATCGGCCGGGTCGCCCGCCGCATCTGGGCGATCGCGATGAAGGAGCGCTACGGGGCGAACGAGCGCTCGCAGAAGCTGAAGTACCACGTCCAGACCTCGGGTCGGTCCCTGCACGCGCAGGAGATGAACTTCAACGACATCCGCACCACGCTGCAGGCGCTCTGCGCGCTCTACGACAACGCGAACTCCCTGCACACCAACGCCTACGACGAGGCGGTCACCACGCCGTCGCAGGAGTCGGTGCGCCGCGCGATGGCCATCCAGATGATCATCAACAAGGAGTGGGGCCTGTCGCTGAACGAGAACCCGCTGCAGGGCTCGTTCGTCGTCGACGAGCTCACCGATCTTGTGGAGGAGGCGGTGCTGCGCGAGTTCGAGTCGATCGCCGAGCGCGGCGGTGTGCTGGGTGCGATGGAGACCGGCTACCAGCGTGGCCGGATCCAGGACGAGTCGATGCTCTACGAGCACCGCAAGCACACCGGTGAGCTGCCGATCGTCGGCGTCAACACCTTCCTGAAGCCGGCCGACCCGGACGAGCAGCCCCAGGAGATCGAGCTGGCCCGCGCCACCGAGGCCGAGAAGCAGTCCCAGCTCGACCGGCTCGCGGACTTCCAGTCCCGGCACCGCACGGAGGCCGAGCAGGCGCTGCGGCGGCTCCAGGACGTCGCGACCGGCGACGGCAACGTGTTCGACGAGCTGATGAAGGCCGCACGGGTGTGCTCGCTGGGTCAGCTGACGACGGCGTTCTTCGAGGTCGGCGGGCAGTACCGGCGGAACATGTGAGGTCGGGGCGGGCCCGGGTGAGCCCGGCCCGCCCTACCGGGGTCGCGCCCCCCCCTGCCGCGGGGGCGGGCCTCTCACCAGCGGCCGCGCCGGTTCGGGATCCGCGCGGCGGCCAGGCCGACCGCGGCGAGTGCCACCGCCAGCACCCCGTAGGCGATCCCGGCGGCGAGGCCCGGGTCGTCGGCGGCGGTGACGGCGGCGGTCAGCACCGACACCGCCGCGATCCCGCCCATCTGCCGGAACATGATGCGCAGCCCGGACACCGCGGCCACCTCGTCGGGCACCAGGTGCATGCCGGCGTTGTTGGCGGCAGGGCCGGACAGGCCCGTGCCCAGCCCGAGCAGCGTGGACCCGGCCAGCAGCCACACCGTGGGCCCACCGAACAGGGGCGTCACCGCGGTGACCACCAGCCCGGCGACGACGGCGACCAGCCCGCCGAGCAGCAGCGGCCGGAACCCGAGCCGGCGCAGCAGCGCCACCGCGACCGCCGAGGTGACGATGGTGCCGATCGCGCGGCCGGTGAGCAGTGCCCCGGCGACGAACGCGGGAAGGTCGTAGCGGACCTGGGCGTAGAGCGGCAGGGTCGCCGAGAACCCGATCACCACGGCGCCGAAGACGACGTTGGTGACGTTCATGATCCCCAGACCGCGTCCGGCGAGCAGGTGCACGGGGACGACCGCGTCGGGCCGCCGCCGGGCGTGCCGGACGAACACCGCACCCGCCACCAGTGCGACCACGCCGGCCAGGACGGTCCAGCCCGGCCCGGACGCGGGCGAGCCGAGCCGGGTGATGGTCAGCATCGTGGCGAGCAGGGTCAGGACGAGCAGTGCGATGCCGGCGGCGTCGATCCGGGCGGTGCGCCGGTGCGGCGGGTCGTCGACCAGCGCCAGCCCGACCGCGACGAGCAGGATCCCGATCGGCACGTTCACCAAGAAGATGCCGTGCCAGGTCCAGGTGGTGAGCACCAGCCCGCCGACCAGTGGTCCGAGGATCGCGCCGATCGGGAAGACGCTGGTGAACAGGGCGAGCGCCCGGTCCCGGTCACGGCCGAACTGGTGGGCGACGATCCCGTTGGCGGCCGGCAGCATCACGCCGCCCGCGAGGCCCTGCACCAGCCGGCAGGCGATGAGCACGCCGATCGAGGGGCTGAGCGCGCTCAGCGCGGACATCACCGTGAACGCGGTGACCCCGGCCAGGAACATCCGGCGGCCGCCGAAGCGGTCGGAGAGCCACCCGCCCAGCGGCAGCGCGAGGATCTGTCCGACGGCGGCGACGGTCACCACCCAGGCGGTCCAGGCCAGGTCGGCGCCGAGGTCGCCGCTGATCGTGGTCAGCGCGGTGGCGACCGACGTGCCGTCGAGGGAGAACATCAGCAGCGCCAGGCCGACGACGGCGAACACCGGCACCCGGCGGGGCAGCGGGTCGTCGCCGGGCAGGCCGGCGGAGCCGTCCCCGGGCGGGCGGTGGGTGTCGTGGGCGGCGTCGGTCACGTGGTGGGCACACCTGTCTTCCCGGAGGAAACGGACATGATGTGCTTACCACAAGCTAATCACCTCGGGCGGGGCGGCCAGCTCGCGATCACCTGGCCTGGCCGGCGTCAGCGGCGGGAGCGGTTGCGGCGACGGCCGCGGTTCCAGCCGCCGAGGATGCCGATCGCCTCGACGAACGACTCGGCGGCCTTGGAGAGCTTGCGTCCGGCCTTCCGCATCGGGTTCCTCCGAAAGTTCCGTGGTGCTGGGGGCGAGACCCCACCGTGACAGACCGCGACGGGCCGCGAGCACGGGGGCACTGCTCCGCAGGGGTGGCGGACCGGACGGCACCACTCCCACGCTCCGGGTTCCCACCACCCGCTCGGACGACCACGACTCGGCGTGTCGGGTGGCGACGGCACCGATGGAGCAGCGCCGCGGCCGCTGCGACGCCTCACTGGTCCAGGTGGGCAGAAGCGCGTGTCACACCGCGGGTGCCGGGGTCCGGCGCAGCACGAGCGCCAGCGCCAGCGCGCCCAGCAGCAGCACGCTGACGTAGCCGGTCACCCCGGCCCAGCCTGCGTGGTCGTAGGCGACCCCACCGAGGGCGCCGCCGATGCTGGACCCGGCGTAGTAGCCGACCAGGTACAGCGACGAGGCCTGGGCCGGCACCGCCCCCGGCAGCATCGCCGAGCGGCGCCCCACCCACGAGCTGGCGACCGAGTGCGCCCCGAAGAAGCCGACGGTGACCATCAGCAGCCCCGCGAGGGTGGTGGGCAGCAGATCGGGCAGGGTCACCCAGATCCCGGCGAGGGCGAGCAGCGTCGCCACCCACAGCACGGGGCGGCGCCCGAACCGGTCCCCCAGG
Organism: Pseudonocardia sp. Ae717_Ps2; assembly: GCF_001932475.1. Classification (NCBI taxonomy): domain Bacteria; kingdom Bacillati; phylum Actinomycetota; class Actinomycetes; order Pseudonocardiales; family Pseudonocardiaceae; genus Pseudonocardia; species Pseudonocardia sp. Ae717_Ps2. The sequence goes on along the minus strand of NZ_MCIS01000001.1, from coordinate 1,572,231 downwards.
CGCCCGGCAGCGGTGGAGGCCCAGCTGCCGGCGAGGTAGCCGAGGAACACCAGCCCGACGAGGGTGCCGGGCAGCGAGAACGGCGGGGCCAGCAGCCGGAAGCCGAGATAGTTGTAGACGGTCACGAACGCGCCCATCAGCAGGAACGCCATCCCGAACAGGCACAGCAGACCCCGGTCGGTGAGGTGGCGACGCAGCGGCCCGCCGAGATCGCGCAGCCGGGTGCGGGCCGGGGTGGGCGCCGTCGCGGGCGGCAGGAGCAGCCGGAAGACGACGGTCGCGAGCACCGAGACCACACCGACCGCGGCGAGGCCCGCCCGCCAGCCGCCGAGCTCGGCGACCCACGACGCGACGAGCCGCCCGGACAGCCCGCCGAGGGTGTTGCCGGCGATGAGCAGCCCGACCGCACCGCCGAGGTGCCGCGGGGCCACCTCGTGGGTGACGTGGGCCATCGACAGCGCGGGCAGTGCCGCGAGGGCGATCCCCTGCAGCCCGCGCACCACGACGAGGGTCTCGAACGTGGGCGCCAGCGGGGCGAGCAGCGCGAGCACCGCCGACGCCGCGAGTGCCCAGGTCATGACCCGCGCCCGCCCCCAGGACTCGGTGAGCGCGGACAGCGGCAGCACGGCGAGGGCGAGCGTGCCGGTGGTCGCCGACAGCACGAAGCTGGCCGTGGACGAGGAGACGCCGAACTCCGCCGAGAGCGTCGGCAGCAGCCCCTGCACGCTGTAGACCAGCACGAACGTCGCCAGACCGGACAGCCACAGGGCGACGCCGAGCCGCCGGTAGCCGGGCGTGCCGCGCTCGTGCGGCGGGGCGGTCCGGGTGGCGGTCGGGGCTGGCAGGTGCGCGGTCGTTGTCATCGCATACGACCGTAGGCACTGTCGATGCATGCGTCCAATGCATGCATCGACGCCCTATCATTCACCCATGCATGAGTCGTTGGCGCCGGCGCTGCACCGGTTCGTCGCGGTCGCGCGCGACGGTCACCTCACCCGCGCCGCGGAGCGGATCGGGGTCCCGCAGCCCACGCTGTCCCGGGCGATCGCCCGGCTGGAGGACGAGCTGGGCGTCGCGCTGTTCCGGCGGGCCGGGCGCGGGCTGGCCCTGACCGTGGCCGGGCGCACCCTGCTGCCGCGGGCCGAGGCCGCGCTGGCCGAGCTCGCCGCGGGCGTGGCCGAGGTCGCGGGCGACGCCGACCCGGTGACCGGCCGGGTCGCACTCGGCTTCCTCGGGACGATGGGCACCACCGCGGTGCCGGGCATCCTGCGGGAGTTCCGGGAGCACCACCCGCGGGTGCGGATCGAGCTGGTGCAGGTGCCGCACGCCGCGCTGCTGGAACGGGTCCGCGACGGCCGGGTCGACCTGGCGCTGACCTCCCCGATGCCCGACGAGCCGGGGCTCGTCGCGACCCCGCTGGCCGAGGAGGAGCTGCTGCTGGCGGTGCCGTCCGGGCATCGGCTGGCGGGCGCGGACTCCGCGGATCTCACCGAGGTCGCCGACGACCCGTTCCTGCTGTTCGCCCGCGGCTACGGGCTCCAGGGCGTGGTGGAGTCGTGGTGCGCGCAGGCCGGGTTCCGCCCGCGGCGGGCGTTCGAGGGCGGGGAGACGGCGACACTACGCGGCCTGGTCGGGGCCGGGCTGGGCGTCGCGCTGCTCCCGGCCGGACCGGACGTGCCGGGCGTGGTGCAGGTGCCGGTGCGCAGCCCGCACACGGTCCGGACGCTGGGGATGGTGCACGCGGCCGACCCGCGGCCGACCGCACCGGTGCGGGACCTGCGGGCCTTCGTCGTCCGGCACGGGCCGCGCTGGCTGGTGCCGACCGGCTGAGCCGGCGCCGCCGGCCCGACCGGGACGCCCGGGACGCGGGCCGACCGCCGTCCCCGGCCGGTCGGCGCCCGTCGGGTTACGGTCGGCACCATGACTGCGGGAGTGGAGGCACCGGTCGACGACGAGGGCCGCGAGGTCGGTGTCCCCGGCACCGTACGGCGGGTCGTGTCGATCGTGCCGTCGCTGACCGAGGCGCTGGAGGCGACCGCGCCCGGCATCGTGGTCGGCGCGACGGACTGGTGCACCCACCCCGCCGACCTCCGTGCGGAACGGGTCCGCGGGACGAAGAACCCCGACGTCGAGCGGATCGTCGCGCTGGCGCCGGACCTCGTCGTCGCCAACCAGGAGGAGAACCGGCTCCCCGACCTGGACGCGCTGCGCGCCGCGGGTCTCCCGGTGTACGTGACCGACATCCGCGACGTCGACGGCGGGCTCGACTCGCTGGGGCGGATGCTGGCCGCGTGCGGGCTGGACGAGCCGGGCTGGCTGCGCGAGGCCCGTGCGCTGTGGGCGGCGGTCGAGCCCGCCCGCGACCGTCGCCGGGCCGTGGTCCCGATCTGGCGCAGGCCATGGATGGCGGTCGGCTCGGACACCTTCACCGGTGCCGTGCTGGACCGGCTCGGCGTCGACAACGTCCTGGCCGACTCCCCGGAGCGCTATCCGCGCTTCGACCCCGCCGACCTGCCCGAGCACGATCTCGTCGTGCTGCCCGACGAGCCGTACCTGTTCACCGCCGAGGACGGCCCCGAGGCGTTCGACGCGCCGTCGGTGCTGGTCAGCGGGCGGCTGCTGACCTGGTACGGCCCGAGTCTGCTGGAGGCGGCACGGGAGCTGCCCGGCGCGCTGGCGGGCGCAGGCCGACCGGCCCGCTGACCCGGCCCGGCGTCGGTACGGTCGATCCCATGGCGACCGTCGACGAGGATCTGCTGACCACGCTCATCGCGCGACTCGACCTGGACGCGAAGGTCCGGCTGCTGACCGGGGCCGACTTCTGGTCCACCCCGGCCGAGCCCGCGATCGGGCTGCGCCGGATGGTGCTGTCCGACGGTCCGTCGGGCGTGCGTGGGGAGAGTTTCGACGAGCGGTCCCCGTCGCTGTCGCTGCCGTCGTCGACGGCGCTGGGGGCGACCTGGGACCCGGAGCTCGCCCGCCGCTACGGCTCGACCCTGGGCGCCGAGGCCCGCCGGCAGCACGCCGACGTCGTCCTCGGGCCGACGATCAACCTGCACCGCACCCCGTTCGGTGGCCGCCACTTCGAGGCGCTGTCGGAGGACCCGCTGCTGACCGGCGAGCTCGCCGCCGCGTACGTGGAGGGGCTGCAGGCGCACGGGGTCGCCGCGACGCCGAAGCACTACGTCGCCAACGATGCCGAGTCCGAGCGCTTCACCGTGGACAACGTCGTCGGCGAGCGGGCGCTGCACGAGCTGTACCTGGCCGCGTTCGAACCGGCCGTCACCCGGGGCGGGGCCTGGGCGGTCATGTCGGCCTACAACGCGGTCAACGGGGCGACGATGAGCGAGAACCCGCTGCTCACCGAGCCGCTCACCGGCGAGTGGGGCTTCGACGGGCTCGTGATGTCGGACTGGGGCGCGGTGCGCACCACCGTCGCGTCGGCGCGCGCCGAGCAGCACCTGGTGATGCCCGGCCCGGTGAGCACCTGGGGCGAGCGGCTGGTGGCGGCGGTGCGCGGCGGCGAGGTCGACGAGTCCGTCGTGGACGGCAAGCTGCGCCGGCTGTTGCGCCTGGCCGCCCGGGTCGGTGCGCTCGACGGGGGACCGACCCCGCCCCCCGCCCCGGCCCCCGGGGACGGCGCCACCGTGGCCCGCGAGCTCGCCGCCGCGGGCAGTGTCCTGGTCCGCAACACCGGCGAGCTGCCGTGGGACGCCTCGGCGCTCGGGACGGTCGCGGTCCTCGGGCACAACGCCGCGCTGGCCCGCACCCAGGGCGGCGGGAGCGCCACGGTCCGGCCCGCCGCGGTCGTCGCGCCGCTCGACGGGCTGCGCACGGCACTCGGCGGGGACCGCGTGCGGTACCGGCTGGGCGCGCAGGTCGCCGAGGGGGTGCAGCCGTTCGACCCGGAGACGGTCACCGACCCGGTGACCGGGGAGCCCGGCCTGCGCGCGGTGTTCCGCGCCGCGGACGGCACCGCGCTGCGCAGCGAGCACCGGCTCGGGGCCTCGCTGATCTGGATGAGCGGAGAGATCCCCGGCGGCGCCGAGACCGTCGAGGTGTCGACGCGGTGGTCACCCGAGCCCGGAGCGCACCGGATCGGGGCCGCCGCCGTCGGGCACGTGACGGTGAGCGCCGACGGAGCGACCGTGCTCGACACCGAGGCCGTCCTGACCGGCGACGAGGGGCCGGGCGCGGCGATCTTCGAGGCGCCGTCGGCGACCGCGGAGATCACCACCGACGCGCCCGTCGACCTGGTGTTCCGGTTCCGCCCCTCCGGCGGTGAGGCCGGGATGGCGCTGTTCGCGCTGACCGTCGGGACCGAGACCGTCGTCGCCGACCCTCGGGCCGAGGTGGCGGCAGCGGCCTCGCTGGCGGCGGACTGCGACGTCGCGGTCGTGGTCGTCGGGACGAACGACCGGATCGAGAGCGAGGGCTTCGACCGCACCTCGCTCGCGCTGCCCGGCCACCAGGACGACCTGGTCCGGGCGGTCGCCGCGGCCAACCCGCGCACCGTGGTGGTGGTCAACTCCGGGGCACCGGTGCTGCTGCCCTGGCGCGACGAGGTGGCCGCGGTGCTGCTCGGCTGGTTCGGCGGCGAGCGGTTCGGCGACGCCGTCGCCGACGTGCTGCTCGGGCACGCCGAGCCGGGCGGGCGGCTGCCGACCACGTGGCCCGCCACCGGCGAGGAGCGCTCGGTGCTGTCCGGGCGCCCGACCGACGGCGTCCTGCGCTACGACGAGGGCGTCCACCTCGGGCACCGCAACTGGCTGCGCCACGGCGAGACGCCGGCGTACCCGTTCGGGCACGGACTGGGCTACACCACCTGGACCCTCGACGACGCCGTCGCCGGGCCCTGGTCGGCCGACGGCGTCGCGGTGACGGTCACCCTGACCAACACCGGCGACCGGGCGGGCCGCCAGGTCGTGCAGGCCTACCTGTCCCGGACCGGCTCCGACGTCGAACGCCCCGCCCGCTGGCTGGCCGGCTGGGCCGTCGTCGACGCCGCCCCCGGCACGACGACGGCCACCGTGACGGTGTCGCGGCGCGCGTTCCGCCACCGCGCGGGCGGGGTGTGGGCGACCGAGCCGGGCACCTACGAGCTGCACCTGGGGTTCTCGGTCGCCGACACCCCGCTGCACGCGACGGTGGAGGTCGTCGGCGAGGGCTGAGCCGGCGGGTCAGCCGTGCGCCGCCCGGAGCAGGTCCGAGCACTTCTCGCCGATCATCATCGTGGTGATGTTCGGGTTGACCACCGGCAGGAACGGCATCGCCGACGCGTCGGCGACCCGCAGACCCTGCACCCCGCGGACCCGCAGCTGCGGGTCCAGGACGGCGTCCGGGTCGCCGTCGGCGCCCATCCGCGCGGTGCACGCCGGGTGGTACACCGTGTTGTGGGTCTTGTTGATGTAGTCGGCGAGCTCGTCGTCGGTGACGGCGTCCGGGCCCGGCGCCAGCTCGGCGGCGATCCACTCCTTCAGCTGCGGCTGCTCGGCGATGCGTCGGGCCAGCCGGATGCCCTCGGTCATCACCCGCATGTCGTGGCCCTCGGGGTCGGTGAAGTAGCGCGGGTCGACCCGGGCCCGGTCGCGGAAGTCGCGGGTCCGCAGCCGCACGGTGCCCCGGGACCGGCCGCGGGTGACGTTCGGGGTGAGGCAGAACCCGTTGTCGGTGGTCGGGTAGCCCCAACGCAGCGTGTTCATGTCGAACGGGACCGAGCCGTAGTGCATCATCAGGTCCGGCCGGTCCAGGGCCGGGTCGGTGCGGTGGAACAGCCCGATCTCCCACCACTGGGTGGACTCGGTGACCATCGGCTTCGCGGCGTCCCAGAAGACCAGGCCCTCCACGTGGTCGTCGAGGTTCGACCCGACGCCGGGCAGGTCCGAGCGGACCTCGATGCCGAACTCGCGCAGGTGCTCGCCCGGGCCGATGCCGGAGAGCATCAGCAGCTTCGGGGTGTCGATCGCCCCCGCGGAGAGGATCACCTCGCGGTCGGCGTGCACCGTCTCGCGGCCGGGGCCGATGCCGCGCTGGTACTCCACGCCGGTGGCGCGGGTGCCGTCGAACAGCACCTGCGACGCCCAGCAGTCGGTGCGCACCTCCAGGTTCGGACGCGAGTCCAGGATCGGGTGCAGGTAGGACACCGACGCCGAGGCGCGGGTGCCGTCGGGGAAGGAGTTGATCTGGAAGTACCCGGCGCCGTCGGTCACGGTGTGGCCCTCGTTGAACCGCACCGTCGGCATGCCGACCTGCGCTGCGGCGGCCAGCACGGCGTCGCCGCAGGGGTCCTTCGCGGGGATCTGCATGAGGTTGACCGGGCCGGAGCGGCCGTGGCCGTCCCAGTCGCCGTCGTTGGTCTCCAGGCGCCGGATCAGCGGCCAGCACTCCTCGGCGGACCAGCCGGTCAGGCCGGACGCGGCCCACTCGTCGAGGTCCTCCCGCGGGGTCCAGAAGGCGATGCAGGAGTTGTGCGAGCCGCAGCCGCCGAGCACCTTCGCGCGGGCGTGGCGCATGTGGGAGTTGCCGCGCTCCTGCGGCTCGACCGGGTAGTCCCAGTCGTAGCCGGAGTCGAGCAGCGCCATCCAGTCGGTGAGCCGCAGGATGTTCGGGTCACCGACGTCGGACGGTCCGGCCTCCAGCAGCAGCACCCGCACCGCGGGGTCCTCGGAGAGCCGCGCGGCGAGCGCGCAGCCCGCCGAGCCGCCACCCACCACGACGTAGTCGAACCGGTCGGTCATGCCGTCTCCCCCATGCCCTGCTCGATCTCCTTCGCCCGGTGCTCGGGCAGGCAGCCCAGCCCGTGACGGCCGCGCAGCCGGAACCAGGCCAGCCCGGCGAGCGCGACGACGCCGATGAACAGGAACGCGACGAACCGCAGCCACCCGGTGCCGTAGACCTCCTCGCGGGGCCACGCCAGGTTGATCGCCATCGCCGCGCCCCACAGCACCGCCAGCACGTTGACCGGCAGGCCGAGGCGCCCCAGGGAGAAGTACCCCTTCTGGCCCTCGTCCGGCCACCGCCCGCGCAGCCGCCGCACCAGCATCGGCACCGTGACCAGCAGGTACGCGATGTAGATCATGATGATCGCCACACTGGTGACCGCGGTGAAGACCTCGGGCACGCCGACGTTCGCGACCAGGATGAGGATCGCGACCACGCCGACGACGATCGCCGGCACCACCGGCGTCTTGTGCTTCGGGTCGATCCGGGCCAGCACCGACCCCGCGGGCAGCGCGTTGTCCCGGGCCATCGCGAACATCAGCCGGATCGCCGCGGTGTGCACCGCGAGCAGGCAGACGATCACCGCGATGCTGATGGTGATCAGGAAGATCCGGCCGATCGTGCCGCCGGCGACCTCCAGCAGCACGAGCTGCCCGCCGCCGTCCTTGGTGCCCAGGCGCGGGTCGGCCAGGTCGGGTGCGGCCAGGATGATGCCGAGCAGGATCAGCCCGCCGAGCACGAACGAGGCGATCACCGCGCGCAGGATCGCCGCCGGGGCGGTGCGCCGCGGGTCGACCGTCTCCTCACCGAGCGAGCTGGCGGTGTCGAAGCCGTACATGACGTAGGCCGAGGCGAGCGCCGCGACGAGGAACGTGCCGAAGTACCCGCCGCCGCCCGCGGCCGGGGCCGGGGTCTCGAACAGCACCGAGACGGGGTTGCGGATGCTCAGCAGCAGCGCCACGACGATGACGACGGCGGCGATCAGCTCGATGAACACCCCGGTGGAGTTGATCCGCGCCATCAGCTTCACCCCGACGGCGTTGATCACCGTGGTGAGCACGATCAGGATCGCGCCGAGCAGCACGCCGTTGACGGCGGCGTCGCCCGCGTCGGAGGCGTCGCCGACGAGCTGGAAGCCCGACCAGATCTGCGGGAACGTGAGCTGCGCGGCCAGCGCGACCGCCGCCAGGGACACCACCGAGGCGGTGAACATCATCCAGCCGGCGAGCCAGGACACGGTCGGCCCGGCCAGCTGCTTGGACCAGTTGTAGACCGACCCGGCGACCGGGTAGCGCCCGGCCAGCTCGGCGAACGACAGCGCCACCATGAACTGGCCGGCGAACACCATCGGCCAGGACCACCAGTAGGCCGCACCACCGGTGCCGAAGCCGAAGTAGAACAGCTGGAACGTGCCGGTCAGGATCGAGATGTAGCTGATCCCGGCCGCGAAGCTGGCGAACTTGCCGATGCTGCGGTCGAGGGTCTGGCTGTAGCCGAACTCGGCGAGCCCTCCCCCGTCGCCGTCCGCGTCCGGTGCGGGATCCCGCCGGGCGGGTTCGGGAACGGTCATCCTGGACCTCCTGGGCCGTTTCGTCGCGCCATCATGGCGGTATCAGCGGCCCGAGAACCATCCCTGGGGCTGCGGAGCCGTGTTGGTCCAGACGTGCTTGATCTCCTGGTACTCGGCCAGCCCGGTCGGCCCCAGCTCGCGGCCGTTGCCCGAGCGGCCCATGCCGCCCCACTCCGCGCCCGGGAAGTACGGGTGGAAGTCGTTGATCCAGACGGTCCCGTGGCGCAGGGCGGACGCCACCCGGTGGGCCCGGCCCATGTCGGCGGTGAACACCGCGCCGGCCAGGCCGTACTCGGTGTCGTTGCCGAGCCGGACGGCCTCCTCCTCGGTGCTGAACCGCTCCACGGTCAGCAGCGGGCCGAACGTCTCCTCGCGGATCAGCCGCGATCCCGGCGCCAGGTCGGTGATGACGGTCGGCAGGTAGAAGTAGCCCTTCGCCAGTTCCGGGTCGTCCGGACGGGCACCGCCGCACCGGATGGTGGCACCCTCGGCGCGTGCCGCGGCGACGAAGTCCTCGATCTTGGCCAGGTGCGCGGCGGAGACCAGCGGCCCGACCTCGACACCGTCGGTGAGGCCGTTGCCGAGCCGGATCAGCTGCGCGCGGCGCACCACCTCGTCGACGACGGCGTCGGCGATCGAGTCCTCGATGATCAGCCGGGCGCCCGCGGAGCAGACCTGTCCGGAGTGCAGGAACACCGCGAGCATCACGTAGTCGACGGCGAGCTCGAAGTCGGTGTCGGCGAACACGATGTTCGGGTTCTTCCCGCCCAGCTCGACGGCGGTGCGCTTCACGGTCTCGGCCGACGCCCGGATGATCTTCTGGCCGGTGGACAGCCCGCCGGTGAAGCTGACCATGTCGACGTCGGCGTGCTCGGTGAGCGGGGCGCCCACCGAGGGGCCGTCGCCGAGCACGATGTTGACCACCCCGGCCGGGATCCCGACCTCCTCGCACAGCTCGACCAGCACGATCGAGGTGAGCGGGGTGACCTCGCTGGGCTTGATCACCATCGTGTTGCCGGCCGCGATCGCCGGGGCGACCTTCCAGGACAGCTGCAGCAGCGGGTAGTTCCACGGCGTGATCAGCGCGCACACGCCGACCGGCTCGTGCACGATCCGCGACACGACGGCCGGGTTGCCGGTGTCGACGATCCGGCCGGCGTCCTTGTCGGCGAGCCCGGCGTAGTAGCGGAAGACGGCGGTGACGTCGTCGACGTCCTGGCGGCCCTCGGCGATCGTCTTGCCGGTGTCGAGGGTCTCCAACCGGGCGATCTTCTCCCGGTCCCGGACCAGCAGGTCGGCGATCCGACCGAGGAGCGCCCCGCGCTCGCCGGTCGTGGTCCGCCGCCACGGCCCGTCGTCGAAGGCCCGGCGGGCGGCGGCGACCGCACGGTCGACGTCGTCGGGCCCGGCCTGGTCGACCTCGGTGACCGTCGAGGCGTCGTAGGGGTTGACCACCGGGGCGGTCCCGGCGGATCCGGTGGTCCAACTTCCGTCGATGTAGAGGCTCGGCACGGCGCGAGCTTTCACCGGAAACGGGTCGGTGTGCAAACCCGGGCCCGTCGTCCTCGCGCGGGAGATGGTCACGCTTTCCGGTCGCCCCGCGTGGCGACGTGCCGAATGCCGGGTTAGGGTTGCGCCATGGGCAACACGGTGCGCGGACGGGAGCCCGGGGTGCAGTCGGTCGACCGGGCCATCACCCTGCTCACCCTGCTGGCCGACCGGAGCGAGGCGGGGGTCAGCGAGCTCGCCGCCTCGCTCGACGTCCACAAGTCCACCGCCTTCCGGCTGCTCGGCGCGCTGGAGGAGCGCGGGCTGGTCGAGCAGATCGCCGACCGCGGCAAGTACCGCCTCGGGTTCGGGCTGATCCCGCTCGCCGGGCGCGTCGCCGAGCGCCTGGAGGTCACCACCCAGGGCCACCCGGTCTGCGAGACGCTCGCGGAGCGACTCGGCGAGACCGTCAACATCGCCATCCCCGACCGCGGGTGGGCGGTGAACGTCGACCAGGCCCGGGGCCCGTCGATGGTCACCACGTTCAACTGGCTCGGCCGGATCACCCCGATGCACAACACCTCCAGCGGCAAGGTGCTGCTCGCCTCGGTCGTGCTCGACGACCCGACGACGATGCCGGACACGGTGCCGGACGAGGGCCGCGAGACGCTCGTCGAGGAGCTGCGCCGGGTCCGCCGACACGGGTACGCGTGGTCGCTGGAGGAGCTGGAGACCGGGCTCAACGCCGTGGCGGCACCGGTGCTGGACCACGGCGGCGCGGTGGTGGCCGCCCTGTCGGTGTCCGGGCCCGCCTACCGGCTCCCGGCCGAGCGGATCGAGCGGATCACCCCGGAGGTCGTCGCCGCGGGGCGGGAGATCAGCCGTCGGATGGGTTTCTGGCGCGACCGCTGAGCCGCGGGCCTACGGCGGTGGGGCCGGCGCGGACCCCTGCAGGCGTTCCAGCACCGGGGGCAGAATGCGTTCCAGCTCGTCACCGTGCCGCTCGAACTCGCGCCGCAGGAACGGCGCCGCCAGCTTCAGCAGCCCCTTGAGCCGCACCCGGGCGTGGAAGCTGACGACGCTGCCCCCACCCTCGGCGGGCTCGACGACGATCTCCTCCGTCGCGCTGACCGCCGGGTTCTCCGCGACGAACACGACCCGGCCCGCCGTCAGCTCCTGCAACGTGTGGTCGAGCTCGCTCTCCCGCCCGCCCCACACCGCCACCGTGCGCCAGGCGGCGCCGACCACGATCGGTCCGCCACCGTCGGAACGGGTGCTGGAACGCACGGTCGGGTCCCAGATCTCGCTGTTCCCGTGGTCGGACAGGTACCGGAGCACCGTCTCGGCAGGGGTGCGCACCGTCATCACCCGCTGGACGCCGACCACGACGCTCCTCTCCCCGGCCGGGGCCGACCGGGCCCCGGCCCGCTGCTCCGACCGGCGCAGATGGTCTCACGGCGACCGGTCATGATCGAGAGCACCCACACCGGATTCCACCGAACGCCCGTGCCGGGACCGCGCGGCACGCACACTCCTGTCCGACGCGGGCGGGCCGGGCGGGCCCGCCACCGACGACGGAGGTGCCGCGGTGCACGACCGAGACCGACCGGGGACCCGGTGGACGAGCGGGCGGCCCGTGCCCGGCCCGCACCCGTCGTCGGGCGGGGTGGCACGTTCCGACCCGGACGGCCTCGACGCCGCCGCCGCGGCGCTCGACCACATCGCCGACGATCTCGCCGACGACACGGCGCTCGTGGGCCCCGCCGCGCCGGTGCCGGGTTTCGCAGCCGGGACGGCGGCCACGGCCTGGGAGGACGCGATGGCGCGGGCCACCCGGGAGCACGCGGAGCACACCGCGTCGACGGCGTCGGCCCTGCGCGCGGCCGCCACGTCCTGGCGCGCCGCCGACGACGACGCCGCGGCGGCGTTCGCCGGGCGCGCCTCGTGAGCACCGGGCCCGCCCTGCGCGATCTCGTGACGGCCGACCCCGGTGCGTGGCTGCGTCGTGCCGGTACCTGGGACGGGTTGTCCCGGGCCCTGTCCGAGCGCGCGGCCGAGCTGGAACGCTCCGCACCGCGGTCGTGGACGGGGGCCGACGCCGACGCGGCCGCGCGCGACCGCGCCGAGCAGGTCCGCCGGCTGCGGGACGACGCGGGCACTGCGACCCGGGCCGCGCAGGTGCTGGGCACCCACGCCGGCGAGGTCCTCGACGCCCAGCGCCGGCTCGTGCTCGCCGCGCTGGCGGTGCACCCGCAGTTCGTCGTCGACCTCGAACGCGGCACGCTGTCCGCCGGCGTCGGCGCGCACTGGCTGGGGGTGTGGCAGCTGCCCGCGATGGTCGCGCGCTTCGGGGCGGACCTGGCCCGCCTGTCCACCGCGGTGGCCGACGCCGTCGGTGCCGCGACCCGGTCCGACCACGCCACGGCCGCCGCGCTCGATGCGCTCCGCCCGGCCCCCGCGGCGGCCCCCCGCCCGGTCGCGCCGGCCGCGGCGCCACCCCCCGGTGCGGGCGCCGGCGCCGTGCGGTCCTGGTGGATGGGGCTGCCCGAAGTGCGACGGGAACAGCTGCTGCACACCCGGCCCGACCTCGTCGGCGGGCTGGACGGCGTACCGGTCGCCGACCGGGACCGGGCGAACCGGGTCCTGCTCGACGCCGAGCTGTCCCGGCTCCTGTCCCGGGCGGCGCTGCTCGACCGGGCCGGGGACACCGCGGGCGCGGACCGCGCCCGGCGCGCGTCGGCCGGTCTGGAGGCGACCCGCCGACGCCTGGACGCCGGTGACGCGTACCTGCTCCGACTGGAGCGCGGGAGCACCGGCGGGCGGCTCGTGCTCGCCGTCGGCGACCCGGAACACGCCGCGCACGTGCTCACCCACGTCCCGGGGACGACCGCGGGCTGGGACGGGGTGCCCGGCGACCTGGCCCGGGTCGAGGCGACACGTGCCGCCGCACGGGCGGCCGCGCCGGACGCCACCGTCGCCGCGGTGCTGTGGACCGGCTACGACGCGCCACCCGACCTGGTCGCGGCGGCGGACCCGGGGGCCGCCCGCGCCGCCGCTGGAGACCTGCGCTCCTTCCAGGACGGTCTGCGGGCCGGGCACGCGGGCCCGGTGCACCTGACCGTCGTCGGGCACTCCTACGGCTCGACGGTGGTCGGGAACGCCGCCCGGGGCGGCGGCCTGGCCGCCGACGACGTGGTGTTCGTCGGCAGCCCGGGGACCGGCGCGGGACACGCCTCCGAGCTCCGCACCGCACCTGGGCACGTCTGGGCGACGACCGCGCGGCACGACCCGATCGACCGGGTGCCCGGGGTCGAGGGCTTCGCGACCTCGCGCGGGTTCGCCCCCACCGGGCTCCTGCACGGCCCGAACCCGGCGGCACCGGGGTTCGGTGCCCGGGTGTTCGACTCGGCCCCCGGTTCGGCGCTCCCGAGCACCGACGACCCGGCGACCCCGAACGACGAGTCCGCGTTCGCCGCCGCGCACGGCGGCTACTGGGATCCCGGCTCGCCGAGCCTGCGCACGCTCGGCCGGATCGTCGCCGGAGCGCCTGTTCCTTTGTGACGCTCCGTCACCTTCGACCTGCGTTGCGAGACGACCGCACGTCCGGCCGGCCGAACGACCAGCCGCTCAATGAACCAGTGATGGGGCAGGTCACACGTAGTCGTCAGACCGACCGCGACTAGCCTGTCCCGGACGCGGCCACGGGCAGTAGCATTCGGGCGTGACCGAGACCGAGAGCAGACCGGCACGGCGCACCGGCCGCCCGCCACTGACCGACCGCGCGACACTGCTGGCCGCTGCGCGCGAGCTCGGCTTCTCCGACCTGACGGTCGGCGCGGTGACCGCGCGGGTCGGGGTGAAGTACTCCACGTTCTACCGCCACTTCCCCAGCCTGGAGGCGCTCGTCGCCGCGCTGGTGGACGACGTGGTGACCGACGGCGTGTTCCCCGCGACCGACGAGGGCCGTTGGCAGGAGCAGATGCTGGCGTTCGCGGCGGCGACGTTCGACGTGATGGCCGAGCACCCGGGCCTCGCGCCCGCGATGGTGCGGCTGCCGGAGTCCCCCGAGGCGTTGCTGTCGGCGTTCCGGCGGCTGACCGACCGGCTGCTGGAGTCGGGCTTCACCGCGGAGGACGCGGTGCTGGGCGCCTCGACCGCCTTCCAGATGGGCATGCAGCCGTGGCTGGCGGCCAATCCCCTCGGCATCGGGGACGCGCGCCGTCGCGACCAGGTGCTGGAGTCGGCCGAGCCGTTCGACGCCCAGGTCCGCTCGGTCTTCCGGGACCGGATCGACGACCCGCCGCGCAGCTGGACCCTGAGCCGCGTCGAGCTCGTCATCGCCGGGCTGGAGACCCGCCTGGCGTCCTGACCCCCGACACGACGACGCCCGGGGTGCTTCGCGTGAGCACCCCGGGCGTCGGCGTCGGATCAGGCGGTCAGGTGGGAACGACCTGGTCCGCCTGCGGACCCTTCTGACCCTGGGTGACCTCGAAGGTCACGGTCTGCCCCTCGTCGAGGCTGCGGTATCCGGAGGACTGGATCGCGCTGAAGTGGACGAACAGGTCCTGCCCGCCTCCGTCCGGCGTGATGAACCCGTACCCCTTCTCCGCGTTGAACCACTTGACGGTTCCCTGTGGCATCCGGATGTCTCCTCGCGTCTTGCCGGTTCCTACGGGGTGGACATTAGCCGTACCGGACCCCGCTGTGCTACAGGCGACGTGCTATCGGGTACCGGCGCGTCGTGTCGGACGTCCCGTTCGCCCGGTTCTCCGGGCCGGCACCGGCTACCGGCGCGGGATCAGCCCGCCCGCGTAGAGCGCCCAGGCCACCAGCAGCGGCTGCCCGGCCAGCCGCGCGGCCCGCTTGGCGTCGGTGTCGAGGCCGAACCCGTCGACGCGGTTGCGGTACTGGGAGAGGTTGCCCGGGAAGATGGCGGTGAAGAACGCCGCGGCCAGGCCGCCGACCCGGCGGCGCTCCTTCGGGAGGCCGGCCAGCGCGGCGCCGAGCGCGATCTCGGCGGCCCCGGAGAGCAGCACGACGTCGTCGGTGTCCATCGGGACCCACGGCGGGACCTGGGCACGGAACTCGCGGCGGGCGAAGGTGAGGTGCGAGGTCCCGGCGAACACCAGCATCGCGCCGAGCGCGAGGCGGGCGAGGTCCTGCCGGGTACGGGTCGCCGTCGTACGCGTCATGGTCCGACCGTGCCACGGCGCGGGCGGCCGGGCGCGCCGGACCGCACCGCCGGGTGACCCGTCAGGGACGCCCGCGCAGCTCGATCCCGGCCGGGGTGGTGGCCCCCGCCAGCCCGCAGACCAGGTCGAGCTCGGCGACGACGTTCTGCAGCACCTGCGCGACGCCGCGGGCGCCGTCCAGTGCGAGCCCGTGCACGAACGGGCGCCCCAGCAGCACGGCGCGGGCGCCGAGCCGGACCGCGGTCGCGACGTCGGCCCCGGTCCGCACCCCGGAGTCGAGCAGCACCGGCAGCGCATCGCCGACCGCGTCGACGACACCGGGCAGCGCGTCCAGCGAGGCGACCGCGTGGTCGATCTGGCGGCCGCCGTGGTTGGACACGACGACCCCGTCCACACCGGCGTCGGCGGCGCGGCGGGCGTCGTCGGGGTGCAGGACCCCCTTGAGCAGGATCGGTAGCCGGGTCCGCGAGCGCAGGGTCGCCAGGTCCTCCCAGGACAGCCGCGGTCGCGAGTAGACCCGCAGGAAGGTCTCCACGGCCGCCCGCGGGACGGGCGAGCGCAGGTTGTCCCGGAACCGTCCGGGGGCGTTGCGGGTGATCTCGAGCAGGGTCCGCACGGCCTGCGGGGTGACCTTCGGCGGCGCCCCGGCCGACGGCGCGGCGAGGGTCTCCTCCACCAGGCGGCGGAACACCGGGTCGGAGGTGTACTGGGCGATCCCGATGCCCCGGGCGAAGGGCAGGTGCCCCAGGTCGAGGTCGCGGGGGCGCCAGCCCAGCATCGTGGTGTCGAGGGTGACGACGACGGCGTCGCAGCCGGCGGACTCGGCGCGGCGCAGGAAGCTGTCGACGAGCTCGTCGGAGGTGGACCAGTACAGCTGGAACCAGGTGGGGCCGCCGACCGCGGCGATCTCCTCCATCGGCGCCCCGGCCTGGTTGGAGATCACCATCGGGATCCCGGCGGCCGCGGCTCCGCGGGCGACGGCGAGGTCGGCGCCGCGCCGGACCAGGTCCAGTGCCCCGATCGGGGCGAGCAGCAGCGGCGCGTGCAGCGTGCGGCCGAACAGCTCGACGGTCAGGTCGCGCTCGCCGACGTCGCGCAGCACCCGCGGCACGATCTCCCGACGGGCGAACGCCGCCCGGTTCGCGCGCATCGTGGTCTCGGCGCCCGCGCCGCCGGTGACGTAGGCGTCGGCGCGCCGGCTCATGGCCCGCCGCGCGCGGCGCTCCAGCTCGTCGGGGCCGGTCGGGACCCGGGGCCGGGCGCCTGAGACGCCGTCGCGGTAGATGCGGTCCTGCCGAGCCCGGCCCGGTGCCGTCATGGCGCCCTCCCCCGTCGTCGCGCGGGTGAGCCTACGGGCCGCGCCGACCGCCCGGACGGACGCCGGACCGGGCCGCGTCCGGGGGCGGGTGCGGTGCGACGGTCAGTGCGGGTCGGCCGCGTTCAGCCGGGCGACGACGTCGGCGTACTCGCCGCGGGCCTCGGCACGACGCAACGGCAGCACCCGCTCGACGAGGACCTCCCCGCCCGGGGTCGGGGCCTCGAGCAGCGTGAGGACCTCGGCGACGAAGTCGTCGAGCGGCATCGCGATCGGGCTGTCCTGCTGGCCGGGCAGCAGTTCGGTCGCCACCGAGGGCGGCACGATCTCGAGGAGCTCGACGGTCGTGTCGGCGAGCTGCAGGCGCAGCGACTCGGTGAGCATGTGCACCGCGGCCTTGGTGGCGTTGTAGCTGGGCGTCGCGGCGAGCGGCACGAACGCCAGCCCCGACGACACGGTGACCACCGATGCGACCGGCCGTCCCCGCAGGTGCTCCACGAGCGCGCCGATCAGCCGGATCGGGCCGAGCAGGTTGGTGGTGACGACCTGCTCGGCCGAGGCCAGGAACCCCTCGGGGGTGTGCCAGTCCTCGACCCGCATGATCCCGGCCATCGCGACGAGCACGTCGAGGTCGGGGTGCCGGTCGAGGACCTCGGCGACGGCCTTCGTGATGCTCGCCGGGTCGGCGGTGTCGATCTCGACGGCGTCGAGGCCGGGGTGGGCGGCGACGAGCTCGTCGAGCAGGTCGCGGCGCCGGCCGCCGAGGACCACGGTGTTGCCGCGCCCGTGCAGCGCCAGGGCCAGTGCGAGTCCGATGCCGCTCGTCGAGCCGGGGATGAAGACGGTGCGTCCGGTGATCTGCATGTCCCCACCGTCGCCGCGCGGCGGACGGGGGGCGGCAGAGACCGGTCATCGGGGGATCACCGGTCCCTGGTTGCCCGGCGGGTGCCCGCGGATACTCGGTGACGTGGACCGTGCAGCCCTGGCCGACTTCCTGCGCCGGCACCGTGCCCGCCTCCGTCCCGGTGACGTCGGGCTCCCCGACGGTGCCCGCCGGCGCACGGCGGGGCTGCGCCGTGAGGAGGTCGCCACGCTCGCGGTCATGTCGACCGACTACTACACGCGGCTGGAGCAGCAGCGTGGGCCGCAGCCCAGCGACCAGATGCTGGCGTCGCTGGCCCGGGCGCTGCGGCTGGGCACCGAGGAACGCGACTACCTGTTCCGGTGCGCGGGCCGGAACGCGCCGGCGTCGGGCCCGGTGTCCGAGCACGTGGCCCCCGCGCTGCTGCGGGTGCTGGACCGGCTGCACGACAGCCCGGCACTGATCCTGACCGTGCTCGGCGAGACGCTCGTGCAGAACGAGATGGCCCGGGCGCTGTTCGGCGACCACACCCACCACGCCGGGCTCGCCCGCAGCGAGGTCTTCCGCTGGTTCACCGACCCGGACGCCCGGCGCATGTACCCGCCCGACGACCGCCCCCGCCAGAGCCGCGCGCAGGTCGCGACGCTGCGGGCGGCACTGGCGATGCTCGGGCCCCGGTCGCGGGCCGGCGAGCTGGTGGGGGTGCTGTCGGAGCGCAGCCCCGAGTTCGCCGCCCTGTGGGAGCTGCACGAGGTCGGACGCCGGTTCGCCGACCACAAGACGCTGCTGCACCCGGAGCTCGGCGAGCTGGAGGTGGACTGCCAGGCGCTGTTCACCGAGGACCGGTCCCAGGCGCTGCTGGTACTCACCGCGGCGCCGCGCAGCGAGACCGAACGGCGCCTGGAGCTGCTCCGGGTGATCGGCAGCGAGCAGTTCAGCGCGGGCTGATCACCCGGCGCCGGTCACGGGTGCAGGCGCACCGGGAGCGCCGTGAGCGAGTGGATCAGCGTGCTCTGCCGGTGCTGCCCGGGGGCGCCGGCGAGCGTCATGTCCGGGAACCGCGCGAGCAGCGTCCGGAACGCGACGTCGGCCTCCAGGCGGGCCAGCGGTGCGCCGAGGCAGTGGTGGATGCCGTAGCCGAACGCGAGGTGCCCGGAGGTGTCGCGGTCGGGATCGAACCGCTGCGGGTCCGGGTAGCGCTCGGGGTCGCGGTTGGCCCCGATCAGCGAGACGAGCACGACCTCGCCGGCCGGGATCCTCACCCCGGAGTACTCGACGGGCTCGTCGGTGAAGCGGATCGTGGCGAGGTTGACCGGGCCGTCGTACCGGAGGAACTCCTCGACCGCCTGCGGCACCCGGTCGGGGTCGGCACGCAGCCGGACGTGCTGGTCGGGGTCGCGCAGCAGTGCCAGCACGCCGTTGCCGATGAGGTTGACCGTGGTCTCGTGCCCGGCGACCAGCAGCAGGAACGCCATCGCGGTGACCTCGGTGGGGCTGAGCGAGTCGCCGTCCTCCGAGGCGCGGACGATCTCGGACAGCATGTCGTCGCCGGGGTGGGCGGACTTCTCGGCGACGAGCGCGGACAGGAACTGCGCCATCGACGCGGCGGCCGCGCCACGCTCCTCGTCGGGCCCGCTGGAGAGCAGTAGGTTCGACCAGTGCCGGAAGTCGTCGCGGCGGTCCCCCGGGACACCGAGGATCTCCGAGATGACGGTCATGGGCAGTGGGAAGGCGAAGTGGTCCAGCAGGTCGAGCTCGGGGCCCGCCTGCTCGGCGGCGTCGGCGAGCTCGGTGGCGATCTGCTCGATCCGCGGCCGCAGCCGGGCGATCGCCCGGACGGTGAACGCCCGTCCGACGAGCTTGCGCAGCCGGGTGTGGTCCGGCGGGTCGGCGTTGAGCATGTGCGCGACGAGGGAGTCGGCGAACTGGCGGATCGAGGTCGCGCCCTGGCGCTGCAGCACCTCCGGCAGCCGGCGGGAGTCCTTCTGCAGCCGCGGGTCGTTGAGCGCGGCACGGGCGTCGGCGTAGCGGGTGATCATCCAGAAGGTCAGCCCGTTCGGCCCGGTCGCGCGGACGACCGGGCTCTCGTCGCGCAACCGGCGGTAGAGCTCGTCGGGATCGTCGAAGAAGTCCTGGTCCAGCCGTACCGGCCGGGTGTCGTGGTCGATCGTCATCGTCCGCTCCTCGCACTGGGTGTCCTCGACACTCGCCAGGATTGCACTCATCGTGCAAAAATGCACGCGTGATGAAACGGACGGAGCGGCCGTCGGCCCGCGAGCGGAACCGGCGGTCCATCCTGGACGCCGCGCAGGCCGTGCTGCGCGAGAACCCGGACGCCTCGCTCGACGAGGTCGCGGCCCGCGCCGGGGTCGTGCGGCGCACCCTCTACGGCCACTTCACCAGCCGTCACGACCTCGTGGTCGCACTCGTCCGGGCGGCGTCGGCGGACTTCGTCGAGAAGGTCGGCGAGGTCGACCCCGACGCGGCCGACCCGGCCGTCGAGCTCGCGGCCACCCTCCTGCGTACCTGGAGCACGTCGCGGCGCTACGGCCCGGTCATCGCGCTGGCCCGCCGGACCGCCGACGACGAGGTCCGCGCCGCGATGGGCCCGTTCCACACGATCATGGTCCGGCTGCTGGAGAACGGGCAGCGATCCGGTGTGTTCTCCCGGCACGCCGCGGCCCCGGTGCTGGCCGAGGTACTGCAAGCCGGCTCCCTGGCCTACATGCGCGCCGCACAGGAGGGGCGGTGGGACGGCGACGAGACCGACGTCGCCCTCGGGCACCTGCTGACCCTCGGGATGCCGGAGGCCGACGCGCGGGCCGCGGTCGCGCGAGCCACGTCTTGACCTGAAGCACCATTCAGGTCCTAGCGTCGCCGTCATGTTCACCGACGAGGAGATCGCCTACCTGCGCAGCCAGTGGATCGGGCGGCTCGCCACCGCCCGGCCGGACGGGACGCTGCAGGCCAGCCCGGTGGGGTTCGGTGTGAACACGACGCTGGGCACCATCGACATCGGCGGCCACGGGATGGAGCGCAGCCGCAAGTTCCGCAACGTCGCCGCGAACGGGCAGGTCGCCTTCGTCGTCGACGACGTTCTGTCGACCGCCCCGTGGCGGGTGCGGTTCGTCGAGATCCGGGGACGGGGCGAGGCGCTGACCGAGCCGGCGGACTCCGCGGGGCAGTCGACGGGGTCGAGCGCGATCATCCGGATCCACCCGACGCGGATCCTCACCCTCGCGCTGTCACCCGAGGAGCAGCAGGTGGATCCGCACGAGGCGGGGATCCGGGCGCGCGACGTGGGGTGAGGGCCGCTGCGGCATCGTGTCGATCCCACTGCGGCGAGACGCGGGCGGTGTGATCGGGGACCGTGCCGTACACCGCCTCCCCACATGGGCACACCGATCAGGTGCGGGGTCAGGAGACCCGACCCCGACCGGCCAGGACCGGTGCGCGCGGCGTCATCGTGCGGTCACATTCCCCACCTGGGTACCGCCGACGAGGATGACGTGCGGAGTACCACGCGACGCCGACTCGCCCACCCTGTCGCGGACGGTTCCGACCGCCGCGCGCACGCCCGTGATGTCCACGGACGCCCCCGGCGGTAGCCGAACGTCGATGTTCCCGATGACGATGTCCACGTCGACGACGACGTCACCGGTGACGAAGCGCGCGCGACGCATGTCGAGGTGAGCGTTGCCGAACCAGGAGCGCACGACCACGCGCGGCGGGACCAGCCATTCGCCGGCACGCCGGAGGTCGCCCGCGGTATTCGTCAGTTCGAGCAGATCACGTGTCGGCACGGCGTCCTGGGCCCCCGGGAGATCCAGGACGACGCTGTTCAGGTCCGCTCGGGTGACCGCAGTGGACACAGCGGCCAGCCGGTCGGCCAGTTCTGCCCCGTCGAGCCGACCTTCGAGATGGTGCCGGTTGAGCAAGGCCGACACGTGGTCCCGCTCTGCGTACGAGACGCGGAGGTCCCGAGCTGGGACGGCGGCGTCGGAACTCTCGTACGAGGTCATGCACTCGACCATAGGCACCGTCGTCGGTGAACGACTCGGGGTCTTCCCGGAGCACGGTTCAGGGACCACCCGAGGACGGTCTCGACATCAACATCGACACCGACACCGCCGTGGCGTTGCCTCCCGCTCCGGCATCGGGAGTCGGCTGCCGCTTCCCCGGCCGGAGCGCACCAGGAGGTGCAACTGCCACCCTGGCGAGCATGGTATTCCTTCAACTCACCACGATCATCGTGGACGACTACGACGAGGCGATCCACTTCTTCACCCACGCGCTGGGATTCGAGTTGGTCGAGGACTCCCCCGCTCAGAGCAACGACGGTCGACCCAAGCGGTGGGTCGTCGTCCGCCCGCCGGACGCGGAGACAGGGATCCTTCTCGCCCGGGCAGACGGAGATCGCCAGGTCTCCGCGATCGGCGACCAGCATGCCGGCCGGGTCGGCTTCTTCCTCCAGGTCGAGGACTTCGAGAGCCGATACGCACACATGCGTGACGCCGGGGTCGAGTTCCTCACTGATCCGCGCACCGAGACCTACGGGCGCTTCGTGGTGTTCCGCGACATCGCCGGCAATCGCTGGGACCTGATCGAGCCCGTGAGCCCGGCCTGACCTGGCGCGTCATCCGCCGGACCAGCGGTGGCGACGGGCTCGCCCGCCGGGCCGGCGGGGCACGCCTGATCAGATCGTCGTGGGCACGGGTGGGCATCTGGATCGGCCCCGTGCGAGGAGGAGGGAGCGACGTCCGGTCGGTGGGCTCGACCGACGCGTCTGCCGGGGCAGGATTCGGGATCATCACCGACCGGCGCATGCCGACGACATGGCGGAGCAATGGGGGTTACGTCGATGCAGGGAACAGATGTCGAGCTGGCTATCGACGCCGTACGAGCTGGCATGGACGTGATCCGGAGGACGCCGGGTGGGCAGCTCCGACGCATTCAGAAGAGTGCGGTCGACTTCGCGACCGCTGCGGACCTCGATGCGGAACGCGCGATTCGATCGATACTTCGAGCCTGTCGACCAGGTGATGCGTTCACCGGAGAGGAGCTCGGCGAGTCCGGTGGAGCACGCTCGCGCATGTGGTTGGTGGACCCGCTCTGCGGCACCCGCAACTTCGCCTCCGGCGCCGGGGACTACGGCCTCAACGTCGCGCTCTGCATCGACGGCACCCCCACTGTGTCGGCGGTAGGCGACCCGCGGCGCGAACTCATCCACTGGACCGACGGGGTAACCGCAGGGACGCGGAGCGAGGCCGGCGACCAGATCCTGTGTCCGAGCGCTCAGAACCGAATCATCGAACTGAATGCAGATGAGCCGTGGGATGTCGTGACTTCGTCGCTCCTGGGTGACCGCGGGCTACGAGAGTGGATGACCCCGAGAGTCAGCGCCACATCCTTGGCTTTGGCGTGGGTGGCTGCCGGGCACAGAGCCGCATATGTCAACGACGGCGACCTTCGCGGAAGCGTGCATTTCGCTGCCGGCATCGCTCTCTGCACGGGAGCCGGATGCATCGTCACCGACCTGAGAGGAGACGCTGTCGACTCCGGACACGGACTCGTCATCGCAGCAGACCACGACGTGCACAGTGAGTTGCTGCAGCGCATCAGCGACCTGAGTCCCTGATTCAGGAGCCGCGCCATCATGGCCGTTCTGATACCGGCCTCGTAGGCGCACGCGCGGTGACCCGCATGACGGGATGGTCGTGGGTGACCGCTGGCGACGGTCGCAAGCCGAGCGATACCGCACGCTCCTTGCACGGCCGTCACCCGTGGACGATTCCTCTTTTGCTCTCTGGCTGGTGCGTGCCCGGGAGAGGTTTGGTCCAGGTGATGCAGTAGCGCCACATGGGCAGCAGGCGCCAACGACATCCGGGAAGGGCGGATCGGGCTGCGCGACGAACCTCGGAGTAGGTGTGCGGCGGTGGCCAGACCACGGGGGCTGTGTGCTCCCAGAAGCCGTACCGGCGACGCAGCACGGCGTGCTGCACGGCTCCGATGCCGTGGAGCACGACCTCGATCGGCCGGGAGGTCCTCGCCAGCCCGACCACGACGACTCGACCGCCCGGCGACGTGAGATCAGCGCATCGCCGTAGTGCTTGGACTGGATCGGGCAGGTGATGCAGTGTGGCCATCGAAGCCACGACATCGAACGAGTCGGCTGGGAACACGTGGCTCAGAATGTCGCCGTGGACCCACTCGACCATCGGGGCCTCGCTCCGTGCCGAGCGGAGAACTGTCGGGTCCAGGTCGATCGCGACGACCTGGGGAACCCTGTGCACCAGGTCCGCTGCGAGGAGGCCGTTGCCGGTGCCGACGTCGAGAGCTGTCTGGGCGCCACGTGGCACCGCATCCAGGACCAGCCGGTGGTAGTGAATGTTGTGGTTCCACCGCCTCGCCGAGCTGCCTGACACAGCACCATCATGCCAAGCGACTCAAGCAATCCACGACAATCGACAG
This sequence comes from Pseudonocardia sp. Ae717_Ps2, assembly GCF_001932475.1. Lineage (NCBI taxonomy): Bacteria > Bacillati > Actinomycetota > Actinomycetes > Pseudonocardiales > Pseudonocardiaceae > Pseudonocardia > Pseudonocardia sp. Ae717_Ps2. Next base: position 1,548,613 of record NZ_MCIS01000001.1, on the reverse strand, counting down.
ATCGACGGGCTGAACCACGCCGGATCTCGCCTCGTCTTCCGCTGCATGGGCGGGCTGCGCGATCCGTCCAACACTCAGGACGCAGGACTTCTCCTTCGGTCGCAAGATGGCCGCGACCGGAGCGACGGACGTCCTGGAGGTCTCAGAAGGACGTCGCCCCCGGAGCCCATCGGTGAGGGCTTCCCAGGGGAGCGTGAGTCACCGCCCGGATCGAGTTACTGACCTCGGAAAATGCTCCTCTGATTGGACTCGAACCGATACCGCCCGATCCAGGATCAAGACCCGCGGTCAGTAGTCATGTGTGCTCGAAACCGGCGATGACCTGCCACAACGCCGTCGGCACGGATACGGGTGATTGTGGCTCGTTGCCACTCTCGACGTTGGGCCGCGGGAGGTAGACGGCGCCCTCAGCCGAGCAGGTCCAGGAACTCCGAAGCGCTGAGTCCGGCCTGCCGCAGAACGGAGCCGAGAGTGCCCCGGACGATCTCGCGGTGCAGCGGGACGATCACGACTCTGCCGTCAGGGTGGCGGAGCTTCGCATGGCTGCCCTTGGTCGAGCGGTGCTCGAAGCCCGCTGATTCGAGCGCCTGGACGACCTGCTTGCCGGAGACCTGAGGAAGGGCTGGGCTCACGCCGGGATGCGGATCTCGATCGGAGTCACGAGCGGGTGCTCGAAGGAAGCCGGCACCTCGTCGTCCTCGAAGTACAGCTCCAACGCCTCACGGAGGTTGGCCAGCGCCTCGTCGACCGTCTCCCCCTGGCTGGCGACCTCGATCTCCAGACAGCGGGCGACGTACCACTCGCCGTCCTTCGCGACGGCGGCAGTCAAGGTGCGAGCGGTGTCCATGTGCCGAGTGTACGGCCCGAGGTGAGCGAGGTCGGCCCTTGCGGAGGACGAGCCCACGCGCTCCAGGTCGACCGTTCATCAAGAGTGACGATCAAGGACGGAGGGCGGTAATGAGACAGCAAAGCCTGCCGACAGGCGGAGTGATCGCCTCACATCACGGAGTAGTCATGCGTGCCGCGTCCGTCGTCGTCCTCCTCGCCTTGCTCCTGCTCGCGGGATGCGGCGCCGAGCCCCCTCGAGCACCGGGAGCCCCGCTACCACTGCGTCAGCAGCGCCGGTCACAACCAAGCCAACCCCGACCGCTCCACCCTCGGCGAGCATCGGTCAGACAGTGAGCAACCGTGGCATCACCTTGACCGTGACCGACGCCCGCGCAGTCGACTCGATCCAGATGAACGAGTCCAGTTTCCGACCGGGCTCGGGCTACGAGAAGTACACGAAGACGACGCCACAGACAGGCGGCCGATTCGTCTCCGTCACCGCGCACGTCGTCAACAACGCCAAAGTGGGCCTCGACCTCACCTGCAGCCTGCCGATCAACACCAAGCTCGTCGACTCGCAACAACGCAACTTCGACGCCATCGACGACCTCTACAAGCTCAGGGGCAACCCTGAGTGCAACGATCAGCTCCAGCCGGGCTTTGAGGCCGACATGACCTGGGTCTACCTCGTGCCGCAGAGCGCCAAGGTCATCGGCTGGGGCTTCCAGGACACCACCGACTTCTCGGGCACGGTCGACTTCAGCACGGTCCGCTTCGACGCCTGATCCGAGTGGTCCCGCCCCCTCCTCGTCGTACTGACCGAACCGCCCTGGTGGCCGCGACCGGGGCCAAGGAGATCCTGGAGGTCCTAAAAAGACATCGACCCCCGGAACCCACTAGTAGTGGACTTCCTGGGGGTCGATCTTGAGTCGCTACCCGGGTCAAGCTATCGACCTCGGAAAATGCTCCTCCGATTGGACTCGAACCAATAACCGCCCGATTAACAGTCGGGTGCTCTGCCATTGAGCTACGGAGGACCGTTCATGCCGCTCCAGGTGGTGTTCCCGGCGACGAGAAGAACTCTACAACACCCCGCACAGTCGTCTCGCAACCCCCCGTTCGGCCGCTGTTCCCGCAGGTCGGAGCCCCATCCGGGTGGCGGTCGGGCAGCGGCCGCGGTCCGGGTACGGTCGCGGTCGGAGGTGAGGGGAATGGTCAGATTCCTCGTGGGTGTCGCCGTCGGGTACGTCCTCGGCACCAGAGCCGGTCACGAGCGCTACGAACAGCTCGTCCGCGCCTATCACCGGGCGGCCGACCACCCCGCGGTGCAGGGCGCCGCAGGCATCGCTCGGGCGGGCGTCGAGGGCGCGATCGACAAGGTGCGCGGGGGCCAGAACACCGGGCGCTGAGGCCCGCCCCGTCCCATGACCCCCGTCCCGGGGGCGCGGGACAGGGCGGCTCAGCGTGTGCGGGCGACCGCGAAGACGCGGCGGAACGGGAACCAGGTGCTGCCGTCGGCGCTCGGCGGGTAGGCCGCGCGCAGCCGAGGAGCGAGCTCGCGGACGAACGCGTCGTAGGCGTCGTCGTCGAGGGCGTCGCGGACCGGGCGCAGGGCGGTGCCGGAGATCCAGCGCAGGACCGGGTCCTCGCCGTCGAGCCGCTGCAGGTAGGTCGTCTCCCACACGTCGACGTCGGCACCCGTGGCGGCCAGGAGGTCAGCGTAGCCGAGCGGGTCGAGTACGGTCCCGTCGCCGCGCAGCACGATCCGGCCGCGCCAGTGCGGCAGCGAGGCGACCTCGCGGGTCAGCACGTGCGAGGGCGCGTCGAAGTTGCCGGGGACCTGCACCGCGATCCACGCACCGGGCGCGAGCGCGGCCGTCCAGCGGCGCAGCACCTCGGGGTGCTCGGGCACCCACTGCAGCACCGCGTTGGACACGAGCACCCCGGTGTCGCGGGGCGGGGTCCAGTCGCGCACGTCGATCTGCGCGGCGTCGACGCCCGCGGCCCGGGCCGCGGCGACCATGTCCGGGGAGGAGTCGAACGCCTCCACCGTCGCCGTCGGCCAGCGGTCGGCCAGCAGCCCGGTCAGGTGGCCGGGACCGCAGCCGGCGTCGACGACCCGGTTCAGGGCCGGGTCGGGCTCCCCCACCCGGGCCAGCAGGTCGAGGAACGGGCGGGAGCGGTGGTCGTCGAAGGCGCGGTAGAGGGCGGGGTCCCAGCTGGTGCTCACGGGTCCTCCGGCAGGCGGGCGGCGATGCCCTCGGCGAGGCGGCGCGCGGCGACGGGGTCGGTGCCCGGGTCGGGCCGCACCTGGAGGACCAGCCCGTCGCGGCCGGGGACCCGGCGCTGCAGCACCCAGGCCCCTCCCCCAGGAAGCTCGCGCCGGTTGCGGGTGCGGATGGACTGGGTGACCCGTTCCTGCACCGCCTGCGGCACCTTCCCCGGGTCGGCGAGCCGGAACCGCAGCGGGCGCCCGTCGGCCAGCAGCTCGGTGCCGGGAGCGATCTGCTCGGCCGAGGTCGGCGTCACGACCAGGCTGACCTTGTCCCAGGTCGCCTTCGCGATCTCGTGCCAGCCCAGCCGCTCACCGCCGGGGGGCCAGATCCCCCACGAGGTGACCACGAGCATCCCGTCCGGGGCCTGCGCGGTGGCGACGACGGCCTCGGAGTCGGCGAGGGCGTCGGCAACCGTGTCGGGCACCGGCTCGCGCCCGAGCAGCCGCGCCCAGAAGCCGGTCACGACGCGACCCCGGAGGCCTGCTCGCGCAGCTGGATCTTGTACTGCTCCAGCGGGACGAGCACCCCGAACAGGTCCATGTACTCGTCGTGGTCGGTCTCGGCATTGGTGCGCTGCAGCTGCGACTTGAGGTCGGCGATCTCGCGCTCGACCAGGCCGAGCCGGACCCCGGCGAGCACGCCGTTGACGTAGCGGACCTCGTCGGTGTTGCGCTTGGGGAGCTCCAGGTCCTCCACGGCCAGCTCGCTGACCAGGCGTTTCACGTCGTCGCCCGCACTCTCGGCGACGACGGCGTCGAGCCAGTCCGACCCGTCCAGCCCGGCGCACACCCCGCCCGCGGCCATGATCGCCCGGTGCACCGCGGCCAGCTGCGGGTGGGTGAACCCGGCCTCGGGCAGCTCGTCGAACGCGGGGCCCACGACGCCGGGGATCTGCAGGGCCGCCTTGAGCGCCTCGCGCTGCAGGTGCAGCTGGGTGTCGTCGCGCTTGGGGGCGGGCAGCGGGGCCCGACGTCGGGAGCGGCCCCCCTCCGGCGAGACCCCGGCGCTCTCGCGCACCCGGCGCACGACGACGGCGATGTCGTCCCAGCCGACCCAGCCGGCGAGCCGGCGCGCGTACTCGTCCCGCAGGTCCTCGCGCTTGATCTGCGCGACCAGCGGGACGGTCCGCTGCAGTGCCGCGACCCGGCCCTCGGCGCTGGCGAGGTCGTGGCTGCGCAGCTCGGTGCGGATGGCGAACTCGAACAGCGGCTCACGACGGGCGACGAGGTCCCTCACGGCCGCGTCGCCGTGGTTGTTGCGCAGGTCGCAGGGGTCCTGACCGTCCGGTGCGACGGCGACGAAGGTCTGCGCGGCGAAGTTCTGGTCGCCCTCGAACGCCTTCATCGCGGCGCTCTGGCCCGCCGCGTCGCCGTCGAAGGTGTAGATGACCTCCCCGCGGTCGAAGGAGTCGTCGCCGATCAGCCTGCGGATGACCGAGACGTGCTCGGTGCCGAACGCCGTGCCACAGGACGCGACCGCCGTGGTCACCCCGGCCAGGTGCATCGCCATCACGTCGGTGTAGCCCTCGACGACGACCACCTGCCGGGTCTTCGCGATCTCCCGCTTGGCCTGGTCCAGGCCGAACAGCACGTGGGTCTTGCGGTAGACCGGCGTCTCGGAGGTGTTGAGGTACTTGGCCTCGATGCCGTCGTCGTCGAACAGCCGGCGCGCGCCGAAGCCGACCACGTCGCCGCCCAGGTCGCGGATCGGCCACAGCAGGCGCCGGTGGAAGCGGTCGATGGCGCCGCGGCGGCCCTCCTTGGAGATGCCCGCCTTGATCAGCTCGTCGAGCTGGTAGCCCTGGGACAGCAGGTGCTTGGTGACGACGTCCCAGCCGGCCGGGGCGTAGCCGCAGCCGAACTTCTCCGCGGCGGCCTCGTCGAACCCGCGGTCGGCGAGGAACTGCATCCCGGCCCGCCCGGCGGGGGTGCGCAGCTGCTCGGCGTAGAACGCCTGGGCCTTCTTGTTGATCTCCAGCAGACGGCTGCGGGTACCGCGGTCGCGCTGCACCGAGGAGCCGCCGCCCTCGTAGGTGAGCCGGACCCCGCACCGCTCGGCGAGCCGCTCGACGGCCTCGGGGAACCCGATGACCTCCATCTTCATGACGAAGTCGATGACGCTGCCGTGCTCACCGCAGCCGAAGCAGTGGAACGTGCCGTGCGAGGGACGGACGGTGAACGACGGGGACTTCTCGTCGTGGAACGGGCACAGGCCCTTCAGCGAGCCCGCCCCGGCGCGGCGGAGGGCCACGTACTCCTCGACGATCTCCTCGACCCGCGTGCGGTTGCGGACCTCGGTGATGTCGGCGTCCCGGATCCGTCCTGCCACGACGGCCAGTCTAGGCGCCTCCGGCCCGGCGTCCCGGTCCGCCCGCCGGCGGTGCGGCGGTGTCGGCGTCCGGCCGCTCCACCGGGGCGGCGGCGACGGTGTCCGGCTGCTCTGCGGGGACGGCGGCGTCGGCCGTCACCGGGTGACCGCGCAGGCCGGGCACCCGACCCAGGCCGACGAACATGCCGACCAGCGCGATGCCGAGGCCCAGCACCGCCTGCACGGTGAGCGGCTCCCCGAGCACGGGCACGGCGACCAGCGCCGTCGTCGCCGGGACCAGGTTCAGCAGCGACGACACGAAAACCGTGGACCGCAGGCGTAGCAGCACGAACATCAGCACGAAGGCGCCCGCCGAGTTCACGACGCCCAGGAAGGCCACGGCCGCCCACCCCGACGGCGCCCGGGGCAGCCAGTCCGCACCGAGGAACGGCCAGGCGACCAGGGTCGCGATCAGCGAGGTGGCCATCTGGACCACGACGCTGGTCACCACGGGCGTGCCGTCGTTGAACCGCTTCTGGTAGAGCGTGCCGGCCGCCAGCGACAGCATGCCCAGCACCGGGAAGACGAGGTTGCCGCCGAGACCGGCACCGAGGTCGTCAGCCAGTACGACGTAGACGCCGGTGGCGCCGATCAGCAGGCCCAGCACCGGTCCGACGCCCAGGCGGGTCGCCAGCAGCAACGGGGTCAGCAGCCCGACCAGCAACGGCGCCATCCCGAGGATGAGGCTCGACAGCCCGGCGGGCACACCCGAGGCGAGCCCGCTGTAGACGAAGCTGAACTGCCCGACCTGCAGCAGCAACGCCGTGACCGCGAGGTGCAGCCAGGCCCGGCCGCGTGGCAGGCCCGGCCGCTGCACGGCGACGGCGACGAGCATCACGACCAGCGCGATCACGAACCGCCAGAACAGGACCGCGGGGACGTCGGTGGAGCCGGTCGCGATCTTGCCGGCGATGAAGCCGGACGCCCAGAGCGGCACGAAGAGCACGGCCAGCACCGGGACGAGCCAACGCGAGGAGGTCACGCCTTCACTTCATCGCAGTGCTAACGACCGGGGCAAGCCGGGGTGGGGGGAGCCTCACCCCACCCCGGTCCGATCAGGCCGCGACGACGACCGACGACGGCAGCTCGGCGAGCGCGGAGTCCAGGTCCGGGTGGTTGCGCATCCCGTGCAGCACCGCCCGGACGTCCGGCACCGTCCGCGGCGCGACGCGGGCGGCGCCGATCAGCCGAACGTCCAGACCGCGGTTGCGGGCCACGTGCCGCAGATGGTGCAGCGCCCGCGCGCCGCGCGCGGTGACCCCGGTACCGAGATCGACCAGGACGTGCCGGACCGGCGACCACCCGGCACCGGCGACGGCGAGGTGCGCATCGACCTGGCGCAGCAGCGACGCACCTGCCGCCGCGTCCAGCTCGCCGTCGACGCGGACGTGGAGGACGTCCTCGCGGGGGCGGTCGGTGCGGACCCTGCTCCTGTTCATCGCGTTCTCCTTCCGGATCGTCATCTCTCCAATACCTCTAGCGTATGGTTAAGATTTTCGCCATCACGTGGCCACACTCAGGTTCGCGGACGACCGGCTCCGGCACCCGAGCGTGCGCCGCGGACCGCGAGGGAGGAACCGACATGGCACTGGACCGGCTCGACGACCCCGACTACCCGACCGTCGCGATGGGCCAGGCCGCGCACCTGCTGGAGGTCGAGCCCGCGTTCCTGCGCAGCCTCGACAGCGCGGGCGTGGTGAACCCGCACCGCTCCCCGGGCGGGCACCGCCGCTACTCGCGCAACCAGCTGGAGCAGGCCGCGCGCCTGCGCACCCTGCTGGACGACGGGCATCCGCTGGGCTCGGCGTCCTGGATCGACCGACTGCGCGGCGAGCTCGCCGACAGCGAGAACCGCCTCGGCGCGGCACACCGCGAGATCGAGCGCCTGCGCACGGAACTCGCACGCCTGCGCACCGAGCTCGGCGACACGAATCCAGAGTAGCCCTTGACAACAGAAAATCTCCAGCTATAACTGAAGATATCCGGAGCGGGACTCCGGAGGACCGACATGACGAAGGACAACGAGGAGTCAGCCGGTCGGTCGTGAACCGGCACGGCTGGAAGGGAGTGGTTCGAGATGCTGCTGCGTACCGACCCGTTCCGAGCCCTGGACCGCATCGCTTCGCAGGCGTTCGAGTCCGGCGGCACCTGGTCGCGCCCGGCGGCGATGCCGATGGACGCCTGGCGTCACGGTGACGAGTTCGTCGTGGAGTTCGACCTCCCCGGCATCGACCCGGACGCCGTCGATCTCTCCGTCGAGCGCAACACCCTGACGGTCAAGGCGGAGCGGCGGCCCGCCAACGCCGGGACCGACCAGGTCGAGTGGGTCGCCTCCGAGCGGGCCTACGGCGTGTTCGCCCGCCAGCTGTTCCTGGGCGACAACCTCGACACGTCCTCCATCCACGCGTCGTACGACGCCGGGGTGCTGCGCATCCGCATCCCGGTCGCCGAGGCGGCCAAGCCGCGGACGATCGCCGTCGAGTCCGGGCACGACTCCGACCGGGCCGCGATCAACGCCTGATCTCGGTTCCGAGCCCGGCCGCGTGCCGGGCCCGGAACCGGCGTCGGACCGGCGGGACGGCCGGTCGACGGCGCCGTCACGACGAGCACGCGTAGCCCGAGCGTGCTCCCGCCCCACCCCGGCCGTGGTGGCCCGAGGGCCTGTGAGCGTGATCACGAGGCCACCGACCACCCCGACCCTGTGAACGGACCGACCCCGTCCTGGCAAGTCACTTCACCCTGAGTGACGAACACGCGGCGTGTTGGCGTGGTTCCGGCGTTCGCATTCGCGAACATCTCCGGTGTGCGTGTTCGAGGTGTGCGGGTCGCCGGACTGCTGGCGACGATGATGGTGATGGCCGGGTGCGGATCCCCCGGATCGTTCGTGGACGTGCTGGACGCGGCGCTCGACACCGGCGTCGTCGACGTCGGCGCGATCGCCCCGGTGACCCCCGGGACCGTGGAGGGTGCGGCCGCGGGCAGCGCGTCGGCGACGCTGAAGACGCTGGCGGTGAAGGGCCGGGCACCGAAGACCGGCTACACGCGCCAGCAGTTCGGGCGTAGCTGGGCCGACATCGACCGGGACGGTTGCGACCAGCGCAACCAGGTACTGGCCCGGGACATGGACCGCGAGACGTTCAAGGCGGGCACGCACGACTGCGTCGTGCTGACCGGGACGCTGCGTGACTCCTACACCGGCACCACCATCGCGTTCACCCGTGGCCAGGGCACCAGCGAGAAGGTGCAGATCGACCACGTCGTCGCGCTGTCCGACGCCTGGCAGAAGGGCGCCCAGCAGCTCGACGCGGCCACCCGGGAGAAGATCGGGAACGACCCGCTGAACCTGATCGCCGTCGACGGGCCGACCAACGGCCGCAAGAGCGACGGCGACGCCGCGACCTGGCTCCCGCCGGACAGCCGCTACCGCTGCGCCTACGTCGCGCGGCAGGTCGCGGTGAAGAAGAAGTACAAGCTGTGGGTGACCAGCGCCGAGCGCGACGCGATCGACCGGGTCCTCGGGACCTGCCCGACCCGGGCCGTGACCAGCGAGGCCGACGCGGCGAAGCCCGCGATCACCCTGCGCTGAGCCCCGCACCGACCCCGGCCACCCGGCCCCGCCGCCCCACCCGGACGGCGGGGCCGTCGGCGTCTCGGGGCCGGCCGGTGTCGGGGGCCGGCAGGTGTCAGGGGCCGGCAGGTGTCAGGGCCGGCAGAGGGTGCGGTGCCAGGCGTGCGCCTGCGGGTCGGTCAGCGTCGCGACCTGGTCGATCACGACACGCAGCCGCGACCGGTCGTCGGGGGCGGCGGCCCAGTCCTCCGCGCGGGCCGGGTCGAGGGCGTCGGGCCCCCGGTCGTACAGCGCCGCGACGAGGTCGTGCAGCAGGTCGCGCTGGCGGGACTGCATCGCCAGCCGCCGCGGGTCGCTCATCACGTAGCGGGTGGCCAGCGCCTTGAGCACCACGACCTCCGCCACGGCGACGACCGGCACCACCAGGTCCGCGCGGTGCCGGGCCAGCGGCGCGTCGCCGTAGGTGTCCAGGGTCGCGTCGGTCGCGGCGAGGGCGAACCGGCCGACCAGCTCGGAGGTCATCCGCTTCATCGCGACCAGGTCGTCGCCCGCGGCGGTGGCGGCGTCGAAGCCGCGGACCGCGCGGACCACCGGCAGCGCGTCGAGCCGGGCGGCGGCCTCGGCACAGGCACCCTCGTCCTCGCCGAAGCGCAGCGACGCCTCCACCGCGAGCGCCGCGCGCTCGGCCGGCGAGGACAACACCGCCAGGTCCATCCGGCCGGCGTGCACCGCGTCCTCGACGTCGTGCACCGAGTAGGCGACGTCGTCGGCCCAGTCCATCACCTGGGCCTCCATGCTCCGCACCCCCGGCCGTGCCCCGGCGCGCACCCACTCCAGGGCCGGCAGGTCGTCGGCGTAGGCACCGAACTTGCGTTCCGCGCCGCGGCGCGGCCACGGGTACTTGGTGGCGGCGTCCAGGGTCGCCCGGGTCAGGTTGAGCCCGCCGGGGACGCGGCCGTCGCCGGAGCGGGCCTTGGGCTCCAGGCGGGTCAGGATGCGCAGGGTCTGGGCGTTGCCCTCGAACCCGCCGCAGTCGGCTCCCGCGACGTCGAGCGCACGCTCGCCGTTGTGCCCGAACGGCGGGTGGCCGATGTCGTGGGCCAGCCCGGCGGCGTCGACGACGTCGGGGTCGAGCCCCAGCTCCTCGGCGATGCCGCGGCCGATCTGGGCGACCTCGAGCGAATGCGTCAGCCGGGTCCGCGGGATGCCGCTGACCTCGGCGCCCTCCCCCGGCCCGACCACCTGGGTCTTGCCCGCGAGCCGGCGCAGCGCCGCGGAGTGCAGCACCCGGGCCCGGTCGCGGGAGTAGGGACTGCGCCGCTCGACGCGGCCGCGCTCACCCAGCCCGGAGCCCTTCGGTGCCTCCGGATGGCGGCGCTCCGCGTCGGCGGCGGTGTATCCCGGGTCGACCGGGGCGTGCTGGAGGGTCATCCCAGCCCGCTGCTCGCGGTGTCGACCGACGCGTGGGTCAGCTCGTAGAACAGCAGCGCGCCGGTCTCGCGGTAGATGTAGCGCAGCTGGGTCTCCCGGGTCTGCACGATCGGGCCGCTGCGCGTCGGGGAGGTGTAGGCCTCCAGCCCGGCGTCGCGCGCCATGGTGCGGGCACGGAGGCTGTGCCACGGGTCGGACACCAGCAGGGCCAAGGACCAGCCCTGCTGCCGCGCGGTCGCCGCGACCGCCTGCAGGCTGCCGAGCGTGTCCGCACCTTCGGGGACGGCCTCGACCGCCGAGGACGGCACGCCCTGCTCGACCAGCCAGTCCCGGCTGGCCTCGGCCTCGGTGTACCGGTCCCCCGTGCGACCGCCGCCGACGGTGACGATCCGCGGGGCCACGCCGTCGCGCCACAGCTGCTCGGCGTGCTTGAGCCGGTTGGCCAGGACCGCGCTGGGCTCACCGTTGTACTGGGCCGCGCCGAGGACGACGACGGCGTCGCTGGGGCGCTGGTCGTCGTCCCGGGCGACCTGCCACACCCGCAGCGCGGTCACCCCGACCACCGCGACGAGCATGACCAGACCGCCGACGAGCAGCCGCGCGCCCCAGGTCATGCCGGTCCGCACCGGACGGCGCACGGTGCGCCGGTCCGGACCGGGCTCCGGCGGGGCGCCGCCGAGCCCGCGCCACGACGAGGTGCCGGTCATCCGCCGATCCGACCGGCCGAGGAGGCGAGCGCCGAAGCCGAGCGCCCGGCGCGCAGCGCGACGACCTGGGCGACGATCGACACCGCGGTCTCGGCCGGGGTGCGGGCACCGAGGTCGAGACCGACCGGCCCGTGCACCGCGGCCAGGGCGTCCTCGGTGACCCCGGCGGCGAGCAGCCGCTCGCGGCGCGCGGCCTGGGTGCGCCGCGACCCGAGCGCTCCGAGGAACCCACGGCCGTGGGCCAGGCCGTCGAGCAGGACCGCGTCGAAGGCCGGGTCGTGGTCGAGCAGCACCAGCACGTCGGCCTCGGTGAAGGCGGCGACGGCGGCACGCGCGTCCTCGACGGTGGTGACGGTGCGGGCGCTCCAGCCGAGCAGACCGGCCTGGGCGTGCAGCGCCGCGCCGAGCGCCCCCTCGCCGACGACCAGCACCGACGGGACCGGCACCAGCAGGTCGACCAGCACCGCGGTGCCGTCGACGTCGAGCCGCTCGGTGGCCGTGGCGCCCCGGCGCAGCAGCGCGCGGGTCTGCTCGGCCGCCGCGGCGGTGACCCCGCCGAGGTCACCGGTGGCCTCCTCCAGGCCGGGCCCGGTGAGGACCAGGGCCGCGCCGGTGTCCACGACCGACAGCAGCGCGGCGGGCCGCCCGGTCTCCAGCGCCTCCCCGAGCGCGGCGGCGGGACCGGCGGCCAGCGGGTGGGCGAGCAGCGTCGCCCCGCCCGCGCAGGCGAGCCCGGCCGCGACCGCGGAGGCCTCCCCCACGTGTGCCTCGCGCACCGTCGCCACCCCGGACGCCGCCTGCACGGCGAGCGGATGCGCGGAGTCGTCGAGGGCTCCGAGGTAGAGCAGGCCGCCGACCTCGCCGTCGGTGGTGCCCGCGACCAGCTGGCCGGACTCGACGGAGCCGAACCCGTGCCGGTCGAGCACCCGGACGACACCGATCCCCGAGCCGCCGATCCCCGACCCGCCGGTCACCGCCCATCGGCGCAGGGCCGCGCCCAGGTCACGACGGGGGTCGGCCGGTGGCCGTGCCGCGGAGGAGGTCGCCGAGGTGCTCACGGTCGCCAGGGTAGCGACGGGGCCTGACGGTGAGCTGAGAACGGGCGGGACGTGGCCACGACGGGACGATCCGCGGCGCCGGTGCGTCGACACCGGTACCGCCGTTCGGGCCATGAGAGAGTGATCAGCGCGACGGCAGCGTTCCGGAACCGTACGATTCCGGCACGCGTTGAACGCCACGTACGCCCATCAGACCGCGAGTCAGGAGTCATGGACCCCACCTGCAGTCCGCGCGCCGACCGTCCCCGTGACGGCCGGCGACCCCGCATCGTCCTCGTCCCCGCCCGCGCCGTGCACCTCCCGGCCGGGCCCGAGACCCGGGCGGTGACAGCCCGGTGATCGGAACGATCCTCGGCATCCTCCTGGGCATTCTGGTGGTCCTCGTGATCACTGCCCTGACCGGCTACTTCGTGGCCCAGGAGTTCGGCTACATGGCCGTGGACCGCTCCCGCCTCAAGGCCCGTGCGGCCGAGGGCGACACCGGAGCGTCCCGTGCCCTCGACATCACCCGTCGTACGTCGTTCATGCTGTCGGGCGCCCAGCTCGGCATCACCGTCACCGGTCTGCTGGTCGGTTACGTCGCCGAACCGCTGATCGGCAACGGCATCGCCGAGCTGCTCGGCCTCGTCGACGTGCCCCAGGGGGTCGGCCTGGCGATCGGCATCACGGTCGCGCTGCTGTTGGCCACCGTCATCCAGATGGTGTTCGGCGAGCTGTTCCCGAAGAACCTCGCCATCGCCCGGCCGGAGCCGGTCGCGCGGTGGCTGGCGCTGTCCACCAAGACCTACCTGGCGCTGTTCGGGTGGATCATCCGGATCTTCGACGCGGCCTCCAACCTGCTGCTCCGCTCGCTGCGGATCGAGCCGGTGCACGACGTGGAGCACTCGGCGACCCCCCGCGACCTCGAAGCGATCATCGACGACTCGAAGGACTCGGGTGACCTCAACCCGGAGCTCGCGGTGCTGCTGGACCGCGCCGTCGACTTCGGCGACCGCACCGCGCGGGCCGCGATGATCCCGCGGCCGCGGGTGTCGTGGGTCCGTGCCGACGCGACCGTCGAGAGCCTGGTCGGCCAGATGGCCGTCCAGCACTCGCGCTACCCGGTGCTCGGGCCCCCCGCCGAGGCGGCGGCCCCGGAGAACGCCGAGAACGCCCTGGAGCTGGTGGGCGTGGTCTGCCTGAAGGACGTGCTGGCCCTCGCCGACCGCGACGACCGGCCGTTCGACGAGGTGCTGGTCTCCGACCTCATGCGGGCCCCGGTGCTGGTGCCCTCGTCGCTGCCGCTGCCCCAGGTGCTGGCCCAGCTGCGCGCCGACGACGAGGAGCTGGCGTGCGTGCTCGACGAGTACGGCAGCCTGGCCGGCGTCATCACCGTCGAGGACGTCGCCGAGGAGCTCGTCGGCGAGATCACCGACGAGCACGACCAGGCCGGGACGGACCAGGCACTGCGGTCCGACGACGGCTGGGTCGTCCCGGGTGACCGGCACGTCGACGAGGTCGGCAGGCTGATCGAGGCCGAGCTGCCCGAGGGTGACTACCAGACCGTCGGCGGTCTGGTGATGGCCGAGCTGCAGCGGCTGCCGGTCGTCGGGGACGCGGTCGTCGTGACGATCGCGGCGGAGGGCCCGGACGACGAGGACCGCGCCCTGCGGCTGGTGGTGCAGGAGGTCGACCGGCGGGTCCCGTCGGCGGTCGCCCTGGAGTGGACCGAACCGGTGGCCGCCGGTTCCGAGCAGGACGGCGACGACCGGGAGGTACGGGCATGAGCGTCTTCGAGATCGTGGTGTCGATCCTGCTCATCGCGGCGAGCGCGTTCTTCGTGGCCGTCGAGTTCGCGCTCGTCGCCGCCCGGAACTACCGCCTGGAGGAGGCCGCGCAGACCTCGGCCTCGGCGCGGGCTGCGTTGCGCAGCGCCAAGGACATCTCGCTGCTGCTGGCGGGGTCCCAGCTGGGGATCACGCTGTGCGTGCTGGGGCTCGGTGCGATCACCAAGCCGGCGGTGGACTACGCGCTGCGCCCGCTCATCGAGGGCTGGGGCGTCCCCGGTGGGGTCGCGGGTGTGGCGTCGTTCGTCATCTCGCTGATCGTCGTGACGTTCCTGCACCTGGTCGTCGGGGAGATGGCCCCGAAGTCCTGGGCGATCTCGCACCCGGAGAAGTCGGCGATCATGCTGGCGCTCCCGATGCGCGGGTTCATGATCGTCGCGCGGCCGCTGCTGCTCCTGCTCAACGGCGCGGCCAACCGCTGCTTGCGCTGGTGCGGCGTCGAGCCCGTCGACGAGATGGCCTCGGGCCGCAACGCCGACGACCTGCGTCAGCTGGTCGACCACTCGGCGAAGACCGGCACCCTCGACCAGGGGCGCCGTGACCAGCTGGTCACGGCCCTGGAGCTGGAGCGGACCCCCCTGGGCGAGCTCGCGCGCGAGCCCTCCGGGGTCGCCGCGGACGACGACGTCGCCGCCGTCCAGGCGACCTGTCGCCGGACCGGCCACCTCCGGCTGGTCGTCTGGGACGGGGACACCCCGATCGGGTACGTGCACGTCCGCGACACGCTGACGCGGGCGCCGGAGACCCGGGCCCGGGACCTGATGCGCCCGCTGCTCACCCTGCCGGCGGACACGCAGTACCACACAGCGGTGAACACGATGCGTGAGCAGCGTGCGCACCTGGCGCTGGTGGAGTCCGACGACCGCCCGGTCGGCATCGTGACCCTGTCCGACCTGGTGGAACGCCTGCTGCCGGAGCCGGTGTAGGAGCACTCCCCGGACCGGGTGCCCGAGCTGCGCCCGGTCCGGGACCGCCCTACCCTGGGTCGCCTCCCGATCACCCACGGAGGTTGTGATGACCGCTCCGACGCTGCGCCCCGCCGATCTCGACGAGGCGGCACTGGCCAGGCTGAGGCAGCTCGAGGACCGCATCGGCGGCCCGCTCGTGGCCTACCGACCCGAGTCGCCCTACGCCACGCTGTCCGCCGAGCAGCTGGAGGAGGTGCGCCGCACCGAGGCCGAGCTGGGCGTGCAGCTGCTGGCCTACCGGCGCTGACCCCCTCGACGACGAACGCCCCCGCCCGGGATCCGGGTGGGGGCGTTCGTGGCGCGGGTTGGTCCCAGCGTCGTCTCAGCAGCCGAGCAGGCGCGTCGCCAGGTAGGTCTCGACCTGGTCGAGGGCGACCCGCTCCTGCGCCATCGAGTCGCGCTCGCGGATCGTCACCGCCTGGTCGGTGAGGGTGTCGAAGTCGACCGTGATGCAGAACGGGGTGCCGATCTCGTCCTGGCGGCGGTACCGGCGGCCGATGGCGCCGGCGTCGTCGAAGTCGACGTTCCAGTTCTTCCGCAGCTGCGCGGCCAGGTCCTTCGCCTTCGGCGACAGGTCGGCGTTGCGCGACAGCGGCAGCACCGCGGCCTTGACCGGTGCGAGCCGGCGGTCGAGCTTCAGCACGACGCGCTTGTCCACACCACCCTTGGCGTTGGGCGCCTCGTCCTCGGTGTAGGCCTCGATCAGGAACGCCATCATCGACCGGCCGACACCGGCGGCGGGCTCGATCACGTACGGCTTGTAGCGGGTGTCGGAGGCCTGGTCGTAGAACGACAGGTCGACGCCCGAGTGGTTCGAGTGCGCCGTCAGGTCGAAGTCGGTGCGGTTCGCGATGCCCTCGAGCTCGCCCCACTCCTGGCCGGTGAAGTTGAACCGGTACTCGATGTCGACGGTGCGCTTCGAGTAGTGGGAGAGCTTCTCCTTGGCGTGCTCGTAGTGCCGCAGGTTCTCCGAGGAGATGCCCAGGTCGGTGTACCAGCGGGTGCGCTCGTCGATCCAGTACTGGTGGATCTCCTCGTCGCTGCCGGGCTCGACGAAGTACTCCATCTCCATCTGCTCGAACTCGCGCGTGCGGAAGATGAAGTTGCCCGGGGTGATCTCGTTGCGGAAGCTCTTGCCGATCTGGCCGATGCCGAACGGCGGCTTCTTGCGCGAGGTCGTCTGCACGTTCAGGAAGTTCACGAAGATGCCCTGCGCGGTCTCCGGGCGCAGGTAGTGCAGCCCCTCCTCGGACTCCACCGGGCCGAGGAAGGTCTTGAGCATCATGTTGAACTCGCGGGGCGCGGTGAACCGGCCGCGGGTGCCGCAGTTCGGGCAGGGGACCTCGGAGAGGTCGTTCTGGTCGGCCTGCTCCGGGTCGCGGCCCTTGCGCTCGGCGAACTCCTCGGCGAGCTGGTCGGCGCGGTAGCGCTTGTGGCAGGACTCGCACTCGACCAGCGGGTCGGAGAAGGTGCCGACGTGGCCCGAGGCGACCCAGGTCTGGCGCGGGAGGATGACCGAGGAGTCCAGGCCGACGACGTCGTCGCGGCCGGTCACCATGCTCTTCCACCACTGGCGCTTGATGTTGTCCTTCAGCTCGACGCCGAGGGGCCCGTAGTCCCACGCCGACCGGGTACCGCCGTAGATCTCACCGGAGGCGAAGACGAATCCGCGCCGCTTGGTCAGCGCGACGATGGTCTCGATCTTGGCTGAGGTGGGCTTGCTGGCCACTGGCGGCGCTCCAGAGAAGGTGGTTCGGAGGTCCCCGGATACGGGGCATCCCAGATTACCGACCCGCCATGTATCCCCACTCCCTGCCCCTGCCCCCCGACCCCGCCGCGGTGGCTCCGCCCGACCGACCTCGCACAGGTTCCTGCGACCTCGCACCGTGTGCAACGGCTGCGAGGTCGCAGGACGGTGCGCGAGGTCCGAGGGTCAGCTCAACAGGCTGGGGTGGTGGACGGGCGCGGCGCCGGGGGTCACGGTCACCAGGGACTCGTAGGTCGCCTCGGTGGTCGTGTCGGCCTCGGCCAGCAGCGGGTGCACGTGCTCGCGGACCTCGAACGGCCCCAGGGCACGCCGGTAGGCGTCGACGGAGTCGAAGCGGACGGTCAGGACCCACTGCCCGGCGTCCTCGATCGCCCGGCCCGCCTCACCCCCGCGGAAGCCCGGCCGGGCGGCGAGGAGTTCCAGGGCGCGGGCCACACGCGCGGTGAACGCGGCCTCCTCGGAGGGAGACACGCGGAAGCGGCAGACCAGCAGCACGGCGCGACGATAACGAACACGCCTACCATGTCGGGTGCGGCCTGTACGGCACAGCAGCGCCGGAGGGTGTGGCCGCCGCCTCCGGGGGAACGGACGGGTCCACCACATGTCTGCCGCAGCCCAGACCACGCACGCACCGGGAGCCGGCCCGGGCGCGGACGACGACCACCACCCCGCGCCCGAGCCGGGCCCGACCCGCGACCCGCGCACGCTGGCCGCCGCGGGCGACCTGCTGCGGGCACTCGCCGCACCGGTCCGGATCGCCATCGTGCTGCAGCTGCTGGAACACTCGCGGTGCGTCCACGACCTGGTGGACGCGCTCGGGGTCACCCAGCCCCTGATCAGCCAGCACCTGCGGGTCCTCAAGGCCGCCGGGGTGGTCGAGGGCGAGCGGAAGGGCCGCGAGGTGCTGTATTCGCTGGTGGACGACCACCTGGCGCACATCGTGGTGGACGCCGTCGCCCACGTCGAGGAGGACACGTGACGGAGACGACCGGCCGGACGACCGCGGCGGCGGTCACCGAGCGGTCCACCGCCGGGCCGCGCGGCATCCGCGCCACCCGGCAGCGGGCCGCCGTCACCGCGCTACTGGACCGGCTGGACGACTTCCGGTCCGCCCAGGAGATCCACGAGGAGCTGCGGCGCGCCGGCGAGGGCATCGGCCTGACCACGGTCTACCGGACCCTGCAGACCCTCGCCGACGGCGGCGAGGTCGACGTGCTGCGGGTCGCGTCCGGCGAGGCCGTCTACCGGCGCTGCGAGACCGAGCACCACCACCATCACCTCGTGTGTCGCCGGTGCGGCGCCGCCGTTGAGATCGAGGGGCCGGCGGTCGAGTCCTGGACCGAGTCGGTCGCCCAGAAGCACGGCTTCACCGAGGTGTCGCACACCCTCGAGATCTTCGGCCTCTGCGGCCGCTGCTCGGCGGGCTGAGGCCCGGGCTCAGTCCCCGCAGCCGGGGACGGCGGGCAGCTCCCGGTCGCGGGCGAACGGGTCCGCCGGGCGCGGGTCCGGGGTCGGCGCCCACCGGCCGTCGACGAGGGCGTAGGTCCAGGCCGGGCCGCGCCGTGCCAGATCGGTCAGCGCGTCGACCAGCCGGTCGACGTCGGAGGAGCCGGTGCGCAGGCCCAGCGACGCGCGCACGGCGTCGCGGCCGCCGGTGAGCCGCGCCAGCAGCGGGTGGGCGCAGAACCGGCCGTCGCGGACCCCGATGCCGTACTCGGCCGACAGCGCCGCCGCGACCAGCCCGGCGGGCAGCTCGCCCAGGGTGAACGAGACGGTCGCGGTGCGGTCGCCCGCGTCGTCGAAGCAGGACAGGGCCCGCAGGCCGGGGACCGTCGCCAGGCCGGCGTGCAGACGGTCGGCGAGCTCGCGCTCGTGGGCAGGCACGATGTCGTCGATCAGCGGGTCCAGGGTCCGGCAGGCCGCGCCGAGTGCGGCGGTACCGAGGACGTTCGGGGTGCCGCCCTCGTGCCGCTGCGGCGACGGCAGCCACTCCGTGACCGTGCCGCCGCCCGGGCCGTCGGCGACGGACACGGATCGGACCGCTCCCCCGCCCGCGACGTGCGGTTCGGCGGCGTCGAGCCAGTCCCGGCGGCCGACGAGGACCCCGGCGCCGTAGGGCGCGCAGAGCTTGTGCCCGGACAGCGCGACGTAGTCCGCGTCCCACCCGGCCAGGTCGACGCGCCGGTGCGGGGCGAGCTGGGCGGCGTCGACGCACAGCCGGGCACCCGCGGCGTGCGCGATCCGCGCGATCTCGGCGACCGGGAGGAGCTCGCCGGTCACGTTGGACGCCCCGGTGACCGCGACCAGCGCGGCGTCGGGACGGGCGGCGAGCTCGGCCCGCAACGCATCGAGCGTCGAGGCAAGGGTGGCGGCGGCGGGCACGACGCGGTGCTCGCGGTCGCGCCAGGCCAGCAGCGTCGCATGGTGCTCCAGGTCCAGCGTCACCACCGGGCCGGGGACGGCGCGGGCGAGCAGGCCGAGCGCATCGGTGGTGTTGCGGGTGAACACCACGACGTCGTCGGCGCGGGCCCGGACGAACCGGGCGACGTCGGCGCGGGCGTTCTCCACGAGCGCGGTGCAGACCTTCGAGGTCCAGCCGGCGCCGCGGTGCACGCTGCCGTGGTACGGCAGCACCTCGGCGACGTGCGCGGCGACCGGCTCCAGCGCCGGCGCGGACGCGGCGGAGTCGAGGTCGCAGTAGCGGGCCCACCGGCCGTCGACGAGCGGGACCGTGAGGTCCGCACCGACGACGCGGGGCAGGGCGTGCTGGACGGGACGTGGCAGGGCGAGGGTCATGATCGGGCCTCCGGCCGATCTCGGGGACCCGGCGTGGCGCACGGATCCGCGCTTGCCGACTGCGGGTGTCGCGTCGGCCCGGTCATCACCCGGGGCACCCCACCGCGGAGGAGGGTTGCCGTCCAGCGAGCCGGGGCTTCGCGCTGGCACTCGTGACCTTCGGCGACGAAACTAGCAGACCGTCTCAGATGGAGACACGTGAGCATCGCCACCCCGGATAGCGTCTGACCGATGACGGACACGCACCCCGCGCCCACCACGGTCCGGCGGATCGACGTCCCGGAGTCCGGCGAGCTGGCCCAGCTCGCCGCCGTCTTCGAGGACCTGCAGTACGTGCTGCGCTGCTGCGAGCACCTGGTCACCGCCCTGGGCGGACCCGAGTCCGGGCCGGTGCGGGTGGACGCCGACCCAGCGCTGGTCGAGGCCCTGTGGACCGGCGCCCTGATCGGCTACGTGCGGTGCTTCTCCGGCCGGACGAAGACGCTGACCACCGACGACCTGACGTCGCTGGAGCTCGACGGGGACGTCAGCGGGTTCCACGACATGGTGTTCAAGCTCCGCGACCACTACGCCTCCCGGCACGTGAACCCGCGCGAGTCGTACTCGATCGGCGTGGCCCAGTCCAACGACGGGACGCCCCGGGGCGTCCCGTCGTCTCCACCCCGCGCCCGCTCGTCGACGAGACGACGGTCCGGCTGCTCGGCCGGGTCGCCTACAGCCTGTCCGGCCTGGTGGACGCCCGGATGAAGAAGTCCCAGAACGACGTCCTCGGCGTCGCGCACGGGATGACCGCGGGCCAGCTGGCGGGGCTGCCGCTGGTGCACCTCGACGGCAGCGGCGAGGCGGCCCCGGAGGACGCGGTGACCCGGGACGGCACCGCGGACGGCCCGGGGAACTGATCCCCGCCGGATGCATCATCCGGCGCACAGCGGCTACCCGGTCGGGACACATCCCGACGAGAGGTGACCTCATGACCACTCGCACGACGACGTCCGACGCCGTCCGCACCGCCCTGCACGGCCTGGAGTTCCCCGCCGGCAAGGACGACCTGGCGTGGACCGCCGAGCGCAACGAGGCCGACGCCGCGACGGTCGAGGCCCTGCGGGCGGTGCCGGCCGAGGAGCACTACGCCTCGATCGCCGCCGTGGTGGCCGCCGTGGACCTGGCCGACGACGACCCGGCGCGCCAGACCTCGGGCGACACCGCGGACGAGTCGGCCGAGGAGACCGAGCAGCTGCGCGCGCAGCGGCGCACCGAGCACACCCGTCCCGGGCTGTCGGAGTCCACGAAGGACGTGGACCCGGTCAACCCGATCGCCGAGGAGCTCGGCACCAACCGCAAGAAGTGACCCGCGCGGCCGGGGCGGGCACCGCCCTGGCCGGCCGGTCAGCCGCCGACGAGCTCGGCCCGCATGCTCGACGCGGAGGACACGACGAGCATGAGCAGCGTCCCCATCGGACCCTCGCCCAGCCCGGCCGCGGGGAAGGCGTAGCGCAGCGTCACGTCCCAGCCGCGCTCGCCGCGCACCACCCGGGGCGTGCCGAACAGGCCCTCCCCCACCCCGAGCCCGACCCGTCGCGGCACGTCGTGCTCCGGGTCGGCGGAGTCCGGCAGGTCCCACGCCACGACGCAGGTCAGGTTGAGGACGGGCAGCCCCTCCTCCAGCTCCGTCCCCTGCACCACGCACAGCACGCCGCCGTGGGCGAAGGTCAGCGCGCCGTCGTCGTCGGCGGTGACGTCGTGGAACCGCTCCAGCGCACCCTTCGCGGTGGCGAGCATCCCCGTGATCACATCGGTGGTCACGGTGTCACCCCCGTCGCGGCGTCGCCCGTCGCGGCGTCCACGGCCCCGCCGAAACGCCGGTCCCGGCGTGCGTAGATCTCGATCGCCTGCCATATGTGGCGCCGGTCGAAGTCCGGGAACAGCGTGTCCAGGAAGACCATCTCGGCGTAGGCGCTCTGCCAGAGCAGGAAGTTCGAGGTCCGCTGCTCCCCCGAGGAGCGCACGAACAGGTCGACGTCGGGCATGTCCGGCTCGTCGAGGTGGCGGGCCAGCATCCGCTCGTCGATCTTGTCGGGGTTGATCCGGCCCTCGGCGGCGAGCCGGGCGATCTGGCGCACCGAGTCGACGATCTCGGCGCGGCCGCCGTAGTTGACGCACATGGTCAGATTCAGCACGTCGTTGCCGCGGGTGCGCTCCTCGGCGATCTCCAGCTCCTTGATCACCGAGCGCCACAGCCGCGGGCGGCGGCCCGCCCAGCGGACCCGGACCCCCATCGCGTCCATCTCGTCGACGCGGCGGCGGATGACGTCGCGGTTGAAGCCCATCAGGAACCGGACCTCGTCGGGGCTGCGCCGCCAGTTCTCGGTGGAGAACGCGTACGCCGACAGCCAGCGCACACCGAGGTCGATGCAGCCGCGGGCGACGTCCATCAGCGACGCCTCGCCCCGCTTGTGCCCCTCCGTGCGGGGCAGACCACGGGCGTTGGCCCAGCGGCCGTTGCCGTCCATGACGAGGGCGACGTGGCCCGGCACCAGCTCCGGCGGGATCGCCGGGGGCCGGGCACCGGACGGATGCGGTGCGGGAGGCTGGAACGGCACGTCACCGACCCTACGTCGGGGCCGATGGCCGGGCTCGGCCGCGGTGGTCGGGCTCAGTCGCGCTGGTCGGGCCGGGGCCAGGCCGGCACGGCCGGGTCCTCCAGCCGCTCGATGGTCTCGCGCAGCCGGCGCATCCCGCGGTGCCCGTGGACCCGGTCGACCTCCGACAGCGGTTCGGACTCGTCGGGCCGGATCACCGGCAGCATCGGGATGGCCGGCCAGGCGCCGTCCTCGGTGCGGGCCCGGACCTGACGCATCGCACGGGTCGGCCCGTCCTGCGGGGACTCCGGCATGACCTCGGTGCGGGCCGGGAGCTGCTGGGTGGGCGGCACCGGGATCCGCTGCGTCGCGGCCGGGAGACGATGGGTGCGAGCGGTGTGGTCGTCGTCCGGCGGCGGTGTGTGGGGTCGGTTCACGACTGCCTCTCCGACGGGGCTGGGGTCCCCTCGATCACAGGAGGATAACGAGACCGCGCAACCGGTTGCCTGTCCTGAGCGACGTTCACCCGGTGGAGTCGGCGGAAGCGCCGTGCGCCGCGACCGGCGGCACCGCGGCGGGCGGCGCACCGGGAACGTCAACCGCTCGACGAAGCATACGGGCCGCTCACGGCAGCCCGATCGGGACACCGGGCCGATCGCACTAGTCGGACAGCGCGTCCGGAGGTGTCGGCGCACCGCCGTCCGGCGGTTCCGGGGCGGTCCCCGGCGCACCCGGCGCGACGACGGCGGCGGGCCGGACCCGGGCGCGGCGGTCGACCAGGGGCAGCGAGCGCAGCTGGCGCTCCAGGTGCCACTGCAGGTGCGCCGCGACCAGGCCGCTGGCCTCCCGCCGGGTCGGGGTGCCCGAGGCGTCGGCGGTGTCCCAGTCACCGTGCAGCAGCGCCATGAGCAGGGCCACCGTCTCGGGGGCCGGGGTGACCGAACCCGGCGGGCGGCAGCGCGGGCACACCATGCCGCCCCCGGCGACGGTGAACGACCGGTGCGGGCCGGGCGTCGCACAGCGCGCACAGTCCGACAGCGACGGCGCCCACCCCGCATGGCTCATGGCCCGCAGCAGGAACGCGTCGAGCACCAGGGCCGGTTCGCGGGCGCCGTCGGCCAGCGCCCGGGTGGCACCGAGCAGCAGCAGGTAGACCCGCAGGCTCGGCTCGCCCTCCTCGGACACCAGCCGGTCCGCGGTCTCCAGGATCGCGCAGCCGCAGGAGTAGGCCGACCAGTCCGCGACGATCGCCGGCGCGAACGCGTCGACGGTCTGGGCCTGGGTGACCACGTCGAGCGTGCGCCCGGTGTAGCACTGGACGTCGACGTGGTTGAACGGCTCCAGCCGGGCGCCCCACCGCGACCGGGTGCGGCGCACGCCCTTGGCGACCACCCGGATCTTGCCGTGCTGACGGGTCAGCATCGTGATGATCCGGTCCGCCTCGCCCAGCTTCTGCACCCGGAGCACGATCCCGGTGTCGCGGTAGAGCTGGGCCATCCACCCAGTCTAGGTTCTCCTCAGAACCCCAGCTTGCGCAGCTGCTTCGGGTCCCGCTGCCAGTCCTCGGCGATCTTCACGTGCAGGTCCAGGTGCACCCGGGTGCCCAGCAGCTTCTCGATCTGGCGACGGGCGTCGCTGCCGACCTGCTTGAGCCGGGCACCGCCCTTGCCGATCACGATGCCCTTCTGGCTGGACCGCTCGACGTAGATGATCGCGTAGATCTCCAGCAGGTCCTTCTTCTCGATCGTCTCCTCGACGACGACGGCGATCGAGTGCGGCAGCTCGTCGCGCACGCCCTCCAGCGCCGCCTCCCGCACGAGCTCGGCCACGAGCACGTCGGTCGGCTCGTCGGTGAGGTCGCCGTCCGGGTAGAGCTGCGGGCCCTCCGGCAGCAGCCCGACCAGCAGGTCCGACAGCAGCGAGACCTGGAAGCCCGACTTCGCCGAGGTCGGCACGACCTCGGCGAAGTCCATCAGCGCCGCCACCTCGGTGAGCCGCTCGGCGACCTGCTCGGGGCGGGCGGTGTCGGTCTTGGTGACGACAGCGACCACCGGGGTGTGCGCGGCGATCCGGCTCAGCTCCTCGGCGATGAACCGGTCGCCCTTGCCGACCTTCTCGTTCGCGGGCACGCAGAACCCGACGACGTCGACCTCGGACCACGTCTCGCGCACCAGGTCGTTGAGCCGCGACCCGAGCAGGGTCCTGGGTCGGTGCAGGCCCGGGGTGTCGACCAGGACGATCTGGGCGTCCGGTCGGTGCACGATCCCGCGGATCGCGTGCCGGGTGGTCTGCGGGCGCGAGGAGGTGATCGCGATCTTCTCCCCGACCAGCGCGTTGGTCAGGGTCGACTTGCCGGCGTTGGGCCTGCCGACGAAGCAGGCGAACCCGGACCGGAAGCCCTCGGGCTGTGCGCCGGTCATGCCGCACCGAGCCGGTCGAGGATCTCGCGGCCGATCGGCAGCGCCGCCGTCGCCGCCGGGGACGGTGCGTTCAGCACGTGCAGGATCGAGCCGGGGCGGCCCGCGCCGTCCGGACCGGCCTGGTCGAGGAACAGGAAGTCGTCGACCAGCGTGCCGTCGGCCTTCACGGCCTGGGCCCGCACCCCGGCGCCTGCCGGGTGCAGGTCGGAGGCGGTGACCTCGGGCAGCATCCGCTGGATCTGGCGGACCATCGCGCGCGTCGACAGCGAGCGGCGGACCTCGCCGATGCCGTAGCGCCAGTGCGTGCGCGCCACCTTCACCATGCCCGGGTAGGTCAGCGTCCCCAGCAGCTCCTTCGGCTTGACCGTGCGCCAGTCGTAGCCCTCGCGGGCCAGCGCGAGCACGGCGTTCGGGCCGGCGTGGACGGTGCCGTCGATGCCGCGGGTGGCGTGCACCCCGAGGAACGGGAACGCCGGGTCCGGGACCGGGTAGATCAGGCCGCGGACCAGCGAGGCGGCCCGCTCGGAGAAGCCGGAGTACTCGCCGCGGAACGGGATGATCCGCACACCGGGGTCGGCACCGGCGAGGCGGGCGAGCTCGTCGCAGCGCAGTCCGCCGCAGACCACGGCGCGGGTGCCGAGCAGGTCACCGCGGGTGGTGCGCACGACGACGTCGGACGGGCGGCGGGCGAACCCGGTGACGGTGCGGCCGAGGTGGACCTCACCGCCGTTCTTCTCCACCAGCTCGCCCAGCTTCTCCGCGACCAGCCGGTAGTCGGTGATGCCGGTCGAGGGCACCCAGAGCGCGGCGAGGCCACGGACGTCGGGCTCGTAGGTGCGGATGCCGTGCTCGTCGAGGCGGTGGTTCTCCACGCCGTTGGCGTCGCCGCGGCGGGCCAGCTCGTCGAGCCGGGGCAGCTCCTCGGGCTCGGTCGCGACGACGAGCTTGCCGCACACCTGGTGCGGCAGGTCGTGCTCGCGGCAGAACGCGATGGTCTCGGCGCAGCCGGCGACGGCCAAGCGGGCCTTGTAGCCGCCGGGCGCGTAGTAGAGCCCGGAGTGCACGACGTTGGAGTTGTTGCCGGTCTGGTGGTTCGCCAGGCGCTGCTCGCGCTCGACGACGGCGACGCTCAGCCCGTTGCGGGTGGCGGCGTACGCGGTGGCCAGGCCGACGATCCCGCCCCCGACGACGACGAGGTCGTAGCGCGGTGTCGCGGGCAGCCCGGTCACCGGGCACGCTCCGCGGGGATGGTCGTGCGGGCAGCCATCAGGTCCTCCTCGCGTCCCGCCCGCGGCGGGACGGTCACGTCCGTCGGTCGTTCCCCGTGCCCGGGGACGGCCAGGTCAGGGCCGTTCAGTGCCGGTCAGTGCCGGTCGGCGCCGGCGTGCTCGGTGGGGTCGCCCGCGACGTGGTCCGGCACGTCGGACTCCGAGGCGCCCTGGCGCGGCCCGTCGTGGCCGGTGTCCTCGGTCTCGGCCGGCTCCAGCGGGCTGACCAGCACCGAGGTGATGCGGACCCGGCCGCGGGCGTCCTTGCCGCCCTCGCCCTGCAGTCGCAGCAGGCCGTCCAGCTCGGCGGTGGCCCCGGGCAGCGGCACCTTGCCGAGGCGCTGGGCGAGCAGCCCGCCGACGGTGTCGACGTCGGCGTTCTCCAGTGCCTCGTGCAGCTCGTCCTCGCGCGGGGTGCCGCGGAACCGCCCGGCGAACAGCTCCTCGATGTCCTCGACGGGCAGCCGGGCCGCGACCCGGAAGGCGCCGTCGGAGACCTCGGCGACCTCGGGCACCTCCTCGGAGTCGTACTCGTCGGTGATCTCGCCGACGATCTCCTCCAGGATGTCCTCGATCGTCACCACCCCGGCGGTGCCGCCGTACTCGTCGACGACGACGGCCATGTGGTTGCGGGTGCGCTGCATCTCGCGCATGAGGTCGTCGCTGCGCTTGGAGTCCGGCACGAAGGCCGCGGGGCGCAGGATGTCGAGCAGGGCGACCTCGCGCTCGCCGCGCCGGGCCTCCTCGCGGGCCCGCACCAGGTCCTTGAGGTAGGCGATGCCGATGACGTCGTCGATGCCCTCGCCGAGCACCGGGATGCGCGAGTAGCCGCTCTTGAGCGCCAGCCGCAGCACCTTCTCCACCGGGGTGTCGCGCTCGGTCCAGATCAGGTCCGGCCGCGGCACCATGATGTCGCGGACCGGGGTCTCCCCCAGCTCGAACACCGAGTGGATCATCTTGCGCTCGCCCTCGTCGACGACGCCGCGGTTGCTGGCCATGTCGACGAGCTCGCGCAGCTCGACCTCGGTGGAGAACGGGCCGTCGCGGAAACCGGGGCCCGGGGTGATCGCGTTGCCCAGCAGGATGAGCAGCTTCGCCAGCGGCGAGAGCACCGTGCCCAGGGCACGGATCGGGGCGGCGAGCAGCAGCCCGATCCGGTACGGGTGCTGGCGGCCCAGGGTGCGCGGCCCGACCCCGACCAGCACGTAGCTGGCCAGCACCATGAGCACCGCGGCGAGCAGCAGCCCGATCCAGGGCGCGGAGAACAGCGGGGCCAGCGCGATCGCCAGCAGGATCACCGCGACCGTCTCGCAGGCGACGCGCAGCAGCATCAGCAGGTTGACGTGCCGCGGCCGGTCGGCGACGACGGCCGACAGCGCCCGCGCACCGGCCCGCCCGGACCGCACGACGGCGTCCACCCGGGCACGGGAGATCGACATCAGGGCCGAGTCCGCGGCCGCGAACACCCCGGCCAGCAGGACGAGCAGGACCGTCGCGACGATCAGCCAGACGGGGGTCACTTCTGCTCCTCGGAGAACGGGGTCGTGGGTCGTCCGGTCACCGGCCGACCTCGTCCTCGAAACCGGCGGCACCGAGCAGCCGGTCGTCGCTGCGCTTCTGGGCGTCCCGGGCGCGCTCGCGGGCCCGGTCCTCCCGCCAGCGGACGAGCAGCCGGTTCTGCAGCGCGAACATCTCGCGCTCGTCCTCGGGCTCGAGGTGGTCGTAGCCGAGCAGGTGCAGGATGCCGTGCACGGTCAACAGGTGCAGCTCGTCGGCCAGGGTGTGCCCGGCCTTGCGCGCCTGGTCCCGGGCGAAGGCCGGGCAGAGCACGACGTCACCGAGCAGGGCGGGGCCCAGGTCCGGTGCGTCGGGCCGCCGGGTGTCCTCGGCGAGCGCGTCCATCGGGAAGGCCATGACGTCGGTGGGGCCCGGCTCGTCCATCCAGCGGACGTGCAGCTCCTCCATCGCGTCCAGCCCGACGGCGGTGATCGCCAGCTCGGCGGACGGGCTCACCTTCATCGCGTCCAGCGCGTACCGGGCGACCGACACGATCTGCGCCTCGTCGACCGCGACCCCGGACTCGTTGACGACCTCGATGCTCACGTCGCCGCTGCCCTGCCCCTGCTCGCCGATACGGATGTACGGGGCAGCCTAGACGGCCGCACCGACGGTCCCGGGCGCCACCCGCCCCTGGCCACCGTCCCCGGTCACCGCCGCCGGTCGGGACGCCGCGCGGGGCCGTTGCGGGGTGCGCCGTTGCCGACGGCGGCCGCGCGGTGCTCGACGGCGTCGAACCGGGCGTAGGCGTCGACGATGTCGGACACCAGGCGGTGCCGGACCACGTCGGCGCTCTCGAGCCGGGAGAAGTGCACGTCGTCGACGCCGTCGAGGATGTCCTGCACGACCGCCAGCCCGGACCGGGCGTTGCCCGGCAGGTCGACCTGGGTGATGTCGCCGGTGACCACGATCCGCGAGCCGAAGCCGAGCCGGGTGAGGAACATCTTCATCTGCTCGGGCGTGGTGTTCTGCGCCTCGTCGAGGATGATGAACGCGTCGTTGAGCGTCCTGCCACGCATGTACGCCAGCGGCGCGACCTCGATCGTCCCGGCGGCCATCAGCTTCGGGATCGACTCCGGGTCGATCATGTCGTGCAGCGCGTCGTAGAGCGGGCGCAGGTACGGGTCGATCTTCTCGAACAGCGTGCCGGGCAGGTAACCCAGCCGCTCCCCCGCCTCGACCGCGGGCCGGGTCAGGATGATCCGGTTGACCTGCTTGGCCTGCAACGCCTGCACGGCCTTGGCCATCGCCAGGTAGGTCTTGCCGGTACCGGCCGGGCCGATGCCGAAGACGATGGTGAACGCGTCGATGGCGTCGACGTAGCGCTTCTGGTTGAGCGTCTTGGGCCGGATGGTCTTCCCGCGCCGGGACAGGATGTCCAGGCTCAGCACCTCGGCCGGGGACTCGCCGAGCCGCTCGTCGGCGGTGTTCTCCGCCGAGAGCATCTGCACCGTGCGGCGCACGGTGTCCGCGCCGACCAGCTGGCCGCGCTCGGCCAGGGTGATCAGCTCGGTGAAGACCCGCTCGGCGAAGGCGACGTCGCCGGGGTCCCCGGACAGGGTCAGCTCGTTGCCGCGGACGTGGACGTCGGCGGTCAGCTCCTCCTCGGCGGCGCGCAGGCTCTCGTCGCGCGAGCCGAGCAGGGCGAGGAGGGCGGTGTCCGGCACGGCCATCCTCGACCGGACGGTCCCGCCCGGTGCTGCGTCGGACCGCTCGTCGGTCCGAGGGGTGGGGCCGGGTTCGGTGCCGGTCAAGAGTGTGTTCGCCTGCCTCGTACGTCGGGTCGCCGGACTGCGCCGATCGTACCGGTCGGACCGCGGACGGCACCCGCGGATTCGGCAGCGGGTCAGGCGGGCGCGCTCAGGCGTTCCACCGCCGCCAGCGCCGCCGCCCAGCCCGGATGGCGCACGTCGATGAGCTGCAGGTGGTTCGCGCCCTCGACCCGCACGAGCTCCGAGCGGTCCCCGGCGGCCGTCGCGGCGGCGACGAAGTCCTCGCTCTGGGAGAGCGGGACGACCTCGTCGGCGGTGCCGTGCACGCACACCGACGGCACCCCGAGCGGGACGGCCTCCATCGGGCTGGTCGCGCGGAACCGGGCCGGGTCGGCGGCCGGGGTCGCCGCGACGAGGTCGGCGACGGCGCCGTCGCCGAGCAGCATCCCGCCGGCCAGGTCGAGCACCCCAGCCAGCGAGACCACCCCGGCCGGCCGCACCGCGGGCGCGGCGCCCGGGTCACCGGGGGTGAGCTTCGCGCGCATCGCGAGCCAGCCCGCGAGGTGCCCGCCCGCCGAGTGCCCGAGTACGACGAGCCGGCGCAGGTCCAGGCGGGTGGAGCGCAGGGTGGCGAGGTGGTCGGCGGCCATCGCGACGTCGTCGAAGGTGGAGGGCCAGCCGCCGCCGGCGTTCACCGTGCGGTACTCGATGTTCCAGACCGCGAAGTTCGCCGCGACCAGCGCGTCGACCACCGGCCGCATGACCGTGAGGTCGGTGCCGGCCCGCCAGAACCCGCCGTGCACGACGAGCACGGTGCCGCGGGGCAGGTCCCGGGTGGCCGGGAAGGTCAGCTCGCCGAACTGCTGGGGCTGGCCGCCGTAGGCCATCCGCTCGGTCCGCGGTACGGCTTCGTCACGCGGGGGTCGGCGCGGGGCCGCGGGGGCGTCGTTGCCGCAGGCGCCGAGCAGCGGGGAGGCGGCGAGGCCGGCCAGCAGCGCGCGACGTCCGATCCGGGGAGCATGGTCACTCACGCGGCGGATGATGGCATCCGAACCCGGCCCACGACGACGGAATCGCCGGAAAGAGACGGCCCCGGCGGGGTCAGCGGGCCCAGCGGCCGGTGCGCACGGCGAGCGCGCCGAGCGCGACGCAGGCCGCGGTGGAGGCCCGCAGCACCTCCGGTCCCATCCGGACCGGGACGGCGCCGGCGTCGGCGAGGCGGTCGAGCTCGGCGTCGTCGACGCCGCCCTCCGGTCCGACGGCGAGCAGCACCTCCCCCGCGGCGGGCAACGCGACCGAGGCGAGGTCGTCGCCCGCGGACTCGTGCAGCACCAGCGCGGTGTCGGCGGCACCGACCCGGGCGGCGAGCTGCGCGGTGGTCACCGGGTCGGCGACCCCGGGCTGCCACGGCCGCCGGGCCTGCTTGGCCGCCTCCCGCACGGTGGACCGCCAGCGTTCGAGGGCCTTCGCCCCGCGCGGGCCGTCGTCCCAGCGGGTGACGCAGCGCGCCGCCTTCCAGGGGACGAACCCGTCGGCACCGGCCTCGGTCGCGGTCTCCACGGCGAGCTCGCCGCGGTCGCCCTTGACCAGCGCCTGCGCGACGACGACGCGGACCGCGGGTGCGGGCACCCGGGTCACCTCGTGCAGCCGCACGGTCAGCGCGTCCCGCCCGGCGACGTCGACGACCTCGGCGCGGGCGAGCCCGCCCCGGCCGTCGGAGAGCACCAGCGCCTCGCCGGGGCGCAGCCGTCGCACGGTCGCGGCGTGCCGCCCCTCCGGGCCGTCGAGCACCGTGTCGGAGCCCGGGCGCGGGAGGGACGCGACGTCGTCGACCAGGAACAGCGGCGCCGTCGTCACCGGGTCAGCGTCCGGTCCAGCTGTCGCGCAGCTTGGAGAACAGGCCGTGACCGTTGCGCGAGCCACCGATCAGGTCCGGCTGTGCCTCGCCGCGCAGCTCGGCGAGCTTGCGCAGCAGGTCGGTCTGCTCCTTGTCCAGCCGGGTCGGCACCACCACCTCCACGTGCACGAGGAGGTCGCCGTGGCCGTCGATGCGCCCGGTGGAGCGCAGCCGGGGGATGCCCTTGCCGCGCAGCGTGCGGACCGTGCCGTGCTGGGTGCCCGGCTCGACGTCGATCTCGGCGATCGTGCCGTCGAGCAGCGGCAGCGGCAGCGTGGTGCCGAGCGCGGCCGCGGTCATCGGCAGCGGGAGCGTGCAGTGCAGGTCGGCGCCGTCGCGGGTGAACAGCTCGTGCGGCGCCTCCTCCACCTCGACGTAGAGGTCACCGGCGGGACCGCCACCGGAGCCGACCTCACCCTGCCCGGACAGGCGCACCCGCATGCCCTCGGCGACACCGGCCGGGATCTTGACCGAGACGGTGCGTCGCGACCGGACCCGGCCGTCTCCCGCGCACTGGCGGCACGGGTCGGGGATGACCTCGCCGAACCCGCGGCAGGTCGGGCAGGGCCGCGCGGTGACGACCTGCCCGAGGAACGAGCGCTGCACGCTCTGGATCTCCCCGGAGCCGCCGCAGGTGTCGCAGGCGGTGGGACGGGTGCCGTCGGCGCAGCCGGAGCCCTGGCACTGGGTGCACAGGACCGCGGTGTCGACGGCGAGGTCGCGCTGCACACCGGCGGCGCACTCCTCCAGCGTCAGCTCCATCCGGATCAGCGCGTCGGCCCCGGGCTGGACCCGGCTGCGCGGGCCGCGCCCGCGTCCACCGGCCGCGGTGCCGCCGAAGAACGCGTCCATGATGTCGCTGAAGCCGCCGAACCCGGCGAACGGGTCACCGCCGCCGCCACCCCCGCCGCGGGCGTCGAGGGGGTCGCCACCGAGGTCGACGACCCGGCGCTTCTCCGGGTCGGTCAGCACCTCGTGGGCGGCGCTCACCTCCCGGAACCGCTCCTGGGCGCCGGGATCGGGGTTGACGTCCGGGTGCAGCTCACGGGCGAGCTTGCGGTACGCCCGCTTGATCTCCGAGGCGTCGGCGCCGCGCTCGACGCCCAGGATCCCGTAGTAGTCGCGTGCCACCTGGCTCTTTTCCTCTGAGAAGTACCTACAACGACGATGAAAGGGCCTACCGACCGGTCAGGATCTCACCCACGTACCGGGCGACCGCATGCACCGCCGAGATCGTGCCCGGGTAGTCCATCCGGGTGGGCCCGACGACGCCCATCCCGCCCAGTGGGGTCCCCGAGCCGTACCCCACGGTGACCACGGACGCGGTGCGCAGGTCCTCGGCCTCGTTCTCCTCGCCGATCCGGACGGTGACCAACCCGGACTCCTGCGACGCCGCGAGCAGCCGCATGACCACGACCTGCTCCTCCAGCGCCTCCAGGACCTGGCGCAGCGAGCCGGGGAAGTCGGCGTGGCTGCGGGTCAGGTTCGCCGTGCCGCCCAGCACCATCCGCTCCTCGGGGTGCTCGACGAGGGTCTCGATGAGCACCGTCGCGAGGTGCAGCAGCGGGGTGCGCAGGTCCTCCGGCGCGGTGTCGGGCAGCTCGGCGACGGCCGCGGAGGCCTCGGCGAGCTTGCGACCGTTGAGGGCGTTGCCGAGCATCTCGCGCAGCCGGGCGACGTCGTCGTCGGCGAGCACGTCCCCCAGGTCCACGACGCGCTGGTCGACGCGCCCGGAGTCGGTGATCAGCACCAGCATCAGCCGGGCCGGGGTCAGCTGCACGACCTCCAGGTGGCGGACCGTGGAGCGGGTCAGCGTCGGGTACTGCACGACGGCGACCTGGCGGGTCAGCTGCGCGAGCAGCCGCACCGAGCGGCGCAGCACGTCGTCCAGGTCGACCGCACCGTCCAGGAACGTCTGCACGGCCCGCTTCTCCGCCGACGACAGCGGCTTGACCTGCGAGATCCGGTCGACGAACTGACGGTAGCCCTTGTCGGTCGGGATCCGGCCGGCGCTGGTGTGCGGCTGGGCGATCAGCCCGTCCTCCTCGAGGACGGCCATGTCGTTGCGGACCGTCGCGCTCGACACCCCGAGGTTGTGTCGGTCGACGATGGCTTTGGAGCCCACGGGCTCCTGCGTCGACACGTAGTCGGCCACGATGGCCCGTAGTACGGCGAAGCGCCGTTCGTCGGCGTTCATCTCATCGCACCTCCCCCGGTATGCCCCGTCCATCCTAAGCTCCGCCGCGGTCGCGCGGCCGCGGCACACGGCGTGGCACGGTGGGTGGGGTGATGTCCGCACGCCGCTTCGGCCGGCGCTCCCTGATCGTCGGCGCCGGCGCCCTCGCCCTGGTCGCGGCCGGTACGACCGACCGCTGGCTCCCCGTCGACGGCGTCGCCGGGACGCCGGACCCGGTCGCGCTGCGGGCCCGGATCCTGGCGGGTGTCGTCCCCCACTCCGGGCTGGCGACGGCGACCGGCCGGCTCGGGCTGCCCACCGTCGCGCCGATCGGGTCCGCGGCCCGGCTGCTCTCCACCACCACCCGGATCCGCGTCCAGGTCGCCGACGCCGGCCGCTGGCGGGTCGACGAGCTGACCCCGGTCGGCGAGGTCGACACCTACCGCGACGGGCAGGTCGAGCAGGTCTGGGACTACGGCGCGAACCGGCTCACCACGATCGAGCCACTCGCCCCGGTGCGGTTCCCGCGGGCCTCGGACCTCGCCCCGGCCGACCTGGCCCGCCGGCTGCTCGGCGCCACCCCGGACGACCCGGTGATGGCGCTGCCGCCGCGCCGGGTGGCCGGGCTCGCCGCGGCCGGGCTGCGAGTGACCCCCGCCGACCCGGACAGCCTGGCCGGCCGGATCGACGTGTGGTCGGTCCCCGTCGGCGACGGCGCCCTCCCGGTCGCTGTCGAGATCGCCGCCCGGGACGGCGCGGGCCCGCTCCTGGAGACGGCGTTCGAGGCGGTGGAGACCGTCCCGCCGGCCGGCTCCGGCCTCGTCCCGGCGCCGCCGTCGTCGGCGGAGCGGGTGCGGACCCGCCCGGACGACCTGACCGGGTCGCTGCAGGGGGTCGGTGCGGTCCCGCCGCCGGACCGGCTCGCCGGCCGGGACCGGGTGGAGCTGCCGCTGTCCGGGGATGTCCCGGCCGCCGATCTGCTGCCCGGGGTCGGCGTCTACGGGACGGGGGTCGGCCGGTTCGTGCTGGTCCCGGCCGGACCGGAGGTCGTCGACGGGATCGTGCGCGGCTCGGCCGCCGCGGGCGGGGTGGACGTGCCGGGCCTGCCCGGCGGCTCGGCCGCCCGGGTGGCGACGCCGCTGCTCAGCCTGGTCGTCGCCCGTCGGCGACGGCGCGGGGTGCTGCTGGCCGGGACGGTGCGGCCCGGTGTGCTGGAGTCGGCCGCCGTCGAGCTGATGGGGGCGGGCCGGTGAACGACCCGGTGGTGGCGACGCACGCCCTGACCAAGCGGTTCGGCCGGGTCACCGCCGTCGACGGCGTCGACCTGGCGGTGCCCGCCGGGTCGCGGTTCGGGCTGCTGGGCCCGAACGGCTCGGGCAAGACGACGCTGGTGCGGATGCTGCTCGGACTGGTGCACGCCACCTCGGGGTCGATCGAGGTGCTGGGCTCGCCGATGCCGCGTGCCGCGGCCACGGTGCTGCCCCGGGTCGGGGCGCTGGTCGAGTCCCCCGCCGCCTGGCCGGGACTGTCGGGGCGGGCGAACCTGACCCTGCTCGACGCGGCGGGCTCGGTGGGCGGCCCGCTGCACCGGCCCGCCGACCGGCGACGACGGGTGCAGGACGCGTTGGACCAGGTCGGCCTGGGCGGGGTCGACCGCCGCCCGGTGCGGGCGTACTCGCTGGGGATGCGCCAGCGCCTGGGCATCGCCTCGGCGCTGCTGCGCACCCCGGAGCTGCTGCTGCTCGACGAGCCGACCAACGGCCTCGACCCGCGCGGCATCGGGGAGATGCGTGCACTGCTGACCGCACTGAACGACCGGGGCACGACCGTGGTGCTGTCCAGCCACCTGCTCGCCGAGGTGGAGACGCTGTGCACCCGGGTCGGGGTGATGGACGCCGGGCACCTGGTGCTCGTCCAGGACCTCGACGAGCTCCGCGCACCCACCGGCCGGGTCGTGGTCCGCACCCCGGCCCCGGCGGCCGCGGCGCGGGTGCTCGGCCGGGCGCTGGAGTCCGCCGACGGCGACCGGCTCGTGGTGCGGGCCGTCGACCCCGCCGACCTCAACGCGCACCTGGTGCGGGCCGGGGTGCCGGTGGCGTCGCTGGAGCCCGAGCGCCGCACTCTGGAACAGGTGGTGCTGGAACGCACCGGTGACGGCTCGGACCGGGTGGCGACGGCCGGGCGGGAGGTGGCGCGGTGATCCTCGTCGAGCTGGCGCTGCTGCTGCGCCGCACCCGGGTGTGGCTGTGCTGGCTGCTGCTGTGCGCGCTGCCGGCGCTGGTCGCGGTGGTCGTCTCGGCCACCGGGATCCTCCCGCCGCCGGGGCAGGGACCGGCGTTCCTGTCCGCGGTCGCGACGAACGGGCAGATCTTCCCGGCGTTCGCGCTGGCGCTGGTGCTGCCGATCCTGCTCCCGATCACCGTGGCGGTGGTCGCCGGGGACACCATCGCCGGGGAGGCTGCCGCGGGGACGCTGCGCTACCTGCTGATCCGGCCGGTCGGACGGCTGCGGCTGCTCGTGGCGAAGCTGGTGTCGGTGGCGTTCTTCGTGGTCACCGCGGTGACCCTGGTGGTGCTGACGTCGTACGTCGTGGGGATCGCGGTGTTCGGCACCGGCACCACCACCGCCACCGGGGGCCTGACCCTGCCCCCGGTCGACGCCGGGCCCGGCTCGGTCGCGTCGCTGTCCGGGACGGTGATCGAGCCGGCGGACCTGGCGACCCGGACCGGGCTGACCGTGGCCTACCTGGCGCTGTGCATGCTCACCCTGGGCGCACTGGGGATCTTCTTCTCCACCCTGACCGACTCGCCGCTGGCGGCGGCGCTGGCGGTGCTCGCGGTCGTGGTGACCAGCGCGTCGCTGCAGGCCCTCGACGCCTCGGCCGCGTTCGTCGACTTCCTGCCGACGGCACACTGGCTCGCCTGGATCGACCTCTACCGCGACCCGGTCCTCTACGACGCCGCCCGCACCGGGGCGTGGGTGCAGGCCGGCTGGGTGGCCGTCGCCGTCGGGGCGGCGTGGGCGAACCTGGCGACCAAGGACATCGCGAGCTGAGCGCCCGCCCGCAGCAGCCCGCCTCAGCTCCGCCCGCCTGAGCTCGCCCGGCTCGGCCCGCCCACTTCAGCCCGCGGCGCGCAGGGTGCCGCAGTCGGCCGGTGCCGCCTCGATCGGTGCGGTGGACAGCGCACGGACGACCAGACCGATCACGGCGTCGTCGGCGGGCAGGGCGCCGTGGCCGACGGTCGAGCCCGGGCACAGCTGCTGCAGCTCCACGTTGACCGCGCCGTCGAGGCGGGCCGAGGTGGGCGGGGTGACGACCCGGTCGCGGTCGGTCCACACCGACAGCCACGGCACCGCCGTCCCGGCACCGGCGAGCTCCCCCAGCAGCGCCGAGCCCGGGACGAGCTGGCGGCAGGCCTGCGGGCACGCCTCCGGGGCGAGCGCGGCGGCGGACCCGGCGACGGTCGTCCCGGCCAGCGGGGAGCCGATCGACACGATCCGCCGGGCCCGGGCCGGGCCGTCGTCGCGGACCGCCCACAGCCCGGCGACGACGCCGCCCGCGGAGTAGCCGACGACGTCGACCGACGGCGCCCCGGAATCGGTGGCGACGGTGACCGCGCGGTCCAGCACGTCCACCTGCCGGTCGAGGTCGCCGGTGCCGTCGCCGTCGAGGGCCAGGACGCGGGCGTCGCGGCCCTGGGCGCGCAGGGCCCCGGCGAGGACCTCCAGGCCGGTGCGGTCGCCGCCGTAGCCGGGGACGAGCAGGACCGGTCCCGGCCGGTCCTGGGCGACGGGCCCGCGCGCGCCGCGGGACGCGCCGGGCAGGGCGACGACGACCGCGGCCACCACCCCCACCGCGACCAGCAGCGCGACGACGACCAGCAGCGCCCGGCGGCGCGGGCTCACCGGACCCCCGCCGGGCCTGCGGTGCCGAGCACCCCCGCGGTGGCGGGACCGCTCGCGGTGGCGGGACCGGTCGCGGCGGGTTCCTCGTCGGCGATCAGCAGGTCGGTGACGACCCGGTCGGCCAGCAGCCGTCCGCGGTCGGTCAGCACGGCGCGGCCCGCCGCGTGCGCCACCGGGTCCAGCAGCCCCTCGGCGACGGCGCGGGCGGCGGCCGCGCGACCGCCGTCGTGCAGCAGGGTCAGGGCCATGCCCTCGGCCAGGCGCAGCCGCAGCATGACCCGCTCGGTGTGCCGCTCGTCGGCGGTGAGCTCCTCGCGTCCGCCCTCGGGCGTCTCCCCCGCGGCGAGCGCGCCGGCCCAGCGCGCCGGGTGCTTGACGTTCCACCAGCGCGTCCCGGCCAGGTGGGAGTGGGCACCGGGGCCGATCCCCCACCAGTCGCCGTCGCGCCAGTAGCCCAGGTTGTGCCGGCACTCGGCCCCGGGCAGCGACCAGTTCGAGACCTCGTACCAGGCGAGTCCGGCGTCGCGCAGCCGCGCGTCGAGCAGCTCGTAACGGGTGGCGGCGACGTCGTCGTCGGGGGCGGGCAGCTCGCCGCGGCGGACCCGGCGGGCCAGCGCGGTCCCGTCCTCGAAGATGAGCGCGTAGGCCGAGACGTGGTCGACACCGGCGTCGAGGACGGCGTCGGCGGAGGCGCGCAGGTCGTCGTCGGTCTCGCCGGGGGTGGCGTAGATCAGGTCCAGGTTGACGTGGGCGAACCCGGCGGCACGGGCCTCCCGGGCGGCGGCGACGGCGCGCCCGGGGGTGTGCGTGCGGTCGAGCACGGCGAGCACGTGCGGGGCGGCGGACTGCATACCCAGCGAGATGCGGGTGAACCCGCCGGCCCGCAGCCGGTCGAAGAACTCCGGGGAGACCGACTCGGGGTTGGACTCGGTGGTGACCTCGGCGTCCTCGGCGAGCGGGAGGTGCTCGCGGACGCAGTCGAGCATCGCGACGAGCCGGTCGGCGCCGATCAGCGACGGGGTGCCGCCGCCGACGAACACCGTCTCCACGGTGCGGTTCCCCACCGTCCGGGCGGCGAGCGCGATCTCGGTGCGGGCGGCGGCGAGCCAGCCGTCCGGGGACGCGGCGTCACCGGCCAGCTCGGAGGCGGTGTAGGTGTTGAAGTCGCAGTAGCCGCAGCGGGTCGCGCAGAACGGCACGTGGACGTAGAGCCCGAAGGCCGGCGGCACGGAGGTCACGTCCGGCGAGTGTGCCACTACCGGGTCGGACGGGTCGGCACCCGGACCTCGACCGGGACGCCGAGGGCGCGGGCCACCGCCGGGACGTCGAACCCGTCGAGCGGGTACTCCACGATCCCCGGATCGGTCTCCAACAGCTCGTACACGGCGTCACCGACCGGCGGCACCGACCGGCGGCACCGACAGCTCCAGGCGCAGGAACGCCGGGACCGGGAGCAGCCGGGGCGTGGACCGCATCGCGGTGTGCACGGTGACCCGGCGGACGACGCCGCGGGGCAGCCGCACCGGACGGTCCGGCTCGACGGGGGCGACCAGCTCGACGGCGTCCGGCCCGACGACGACGCGGCGGGCGAGCCGGATCCGCGCGGCCGTGCCGAAGAAGGCGACCGCCACCACCAGCGCGATCAGGCCGAACACCAGGCCGATCAGCCGGGTCACGACGGTGTTGCCGGGGCGGCCGTCGTCCATCACCGACCAGCCGGTGGCCGCCGCCCGCAGGAAGGCGATCGCGGCGAGCATCGCCACGGCCGAGACCACGACCCCGACCGCGCCGCGCACCGGCTGCGGCCGAAGACGCACCACGTCCGTCGACGGGGTCGGGTCGTGCTGCCAGGGGGTGGCGTCGGGCGTCGTCATGGGCGGAGAATGGCCGAACCGGCACCCGCAGCGTGGCGTTTCCGGCCGGAACGGCCGTCCCGGCGGTGAACGTCCGGACCTATCCACCCACCTCTCCCAGGATGCGAACATCACTTTGTGGCGAGTCCGGACACCGTGGCACCCTGTATCCGTGCCCGCACTCCGTCTCCGCCTCGTGGCGCGTCGCCACGTGGACCTGAACCGGACCCGTAGCGCGCTCTGTCGTCGGCACTGACCCGACGGCCCCTTCTGAACCGCCCGGGCCGCTCCGCGCCCCGTCCCGGGCCGGAGTGCGCCCGAACCCACATCGGAGCACCCACCACATGGCGCCCTCGAAGACCGCACCCCGCCGCCCGAAGGGCCAGGGGCAGTGGAAGCTCGGCCACCGCGAACCGCTGAACCCCAACGAGCGCAGCAAGCGCGACGACAACCCGCTCAACGTGCGCGCGCGGATCGAGAACGTCTACGCCAAGCGCGGCTTCGACTCGATCGACCCCGCCGACCTGCGCGGCCGGTTCCGCTGGATGGGGCTCTACACCCAGCGCAGGCCCGGGATCGACGGCGGCCGCACCGCGGCGCTGGAGCCCGAGGAGCTCGACGACTCCTACTTCATGATGCGCGTGCGCCTCGACGGTGGCTCGGTCTCGGTCGAGCAGCTGCGCGCGCTCGGTGAGGTCTCGCAGCGCTACGGCCGCGACACCGCCGACGTCACCGACCGGGAGAACATCCAGTACCACTGGATCCGCGTCGAGGACGTCCCGGCGATCTGGAACCTGATCGAGCCGCTGGGCATGCAGACCACCGAGGCCTGCGGCGACTGCCCGCGCGTGGTCATGGGCTCCCCCGTCGCCGGCGTCTCCGCCGACGAGGTGGTGGACCCCACCCCGGCGATCGACGAGATCGTGCGCCGCTTCATCGGCGACCGTGAGCTGTCGAACCTGCCGCGCAAGTTCAAGTCCGCGATCTCCTGGCAGCAGGACGTCGCGCACGAGATCAACGACATCTCCTTCGTCGGCGTGGAGCACCCCGAGCACGGCCCCGGCTTCGACCTGTGGGTCGGCGGTGGCCTGTCGACCAACCCGCGGATCGCGGAGCGCCTCGGCGCCTGGGTCCCGCTGGACGAGGTGCCCGACGTGTGGCACGGCGTCATCCAGGTCTTCCGCGACTACGGCTACCGCCGCCTGCGCCACCGCGCCCGCATCAAGTTCCTCATCGCCGACTGGGGCCCGGAGAAGTTCCGCCAGGTCCTGGAGGACGAGTACCTGGGCCGGAAGCTGGTCGACGGCCCCGCCCCGGCGGTCCCCGAGCGCCCGATCGACCACGTCGGCGTCCACAAGCAGAAGGACGGCCGCAACTACGTCGGCGTCGCCCCGCCCTCGGGCCGGGTGTCGGGCACGACGCTGCTCGCCGTCGCCGACGCCGCCGAGCGCGCCGGGTCGGACCGCATCCGGTTCACCCCGTACCAGAAGATCGTCGTGCTGGACGTGGCCGACGACAAGCTCGACGGGCTGGTCGAGGACCTGAACAAGCTCGGGCTGCCGGCCCGGCCGTCGACCTGGCGTCGCGCGACGATGGCCTGCACCGGCATCGAGTTCTGCAAGCTCGCGATCGTCGAGACCAAGGAGCGGGCGATCCGGCTGGTCGAGGACCTGGAGAAGCGCCTCGCCGACGTCGTCCCCGACGTGCCGATCACGCTGCACCTCAACGGCTGCCCGAACGCCTGCGCCCGCACCCAGGTCGCCGACATCGGCCTCAAGGGCCAGATCGTCACCGACGCCGACG
The DNA here is from genome assembly GCF_001932475.1 of Pseudonocardia sp. Ae717_Ps2. NCBI lineage: Bacteria > Bacillati > Actinomycetota > Actinomycetes > Pseudonocardiales > Pseudonocardiaceae > Pseudonocardia > Pseudonocardia sp. Ae717_Ps2. The sequence continues at coordinate 1,507,849 of NZ_MCIS01000001.1, read as the reverse complement.
GCAACCAGGTCGAGGGCTTCCAGGTGCACCTGGGCGGCGGCCTCGGGCTCGACTCCGGGTTCGGCCGCAAGCTGCGCGGGCTCAAGGTCACCAGCGCCGAGCTGGGCGACTACGTCGAGCGGATCGTGCGCCGCTTCGCCGAGCAGCGCGACGGCGACGAGCGCTTCGCCCAGTGGGTCCTGCGGGCCGACGAGGCGGACCTGAAATGAGCGAGCGCGCCGCGACGTTCTACTGCCCGTACTGCGGCGAGGAGGACCTGCGTCCGGCCGAACGGTCGGACAAGGTCCCCGGCGCCGCCTGGTGGTGCGCCGGCTGCCTGCGCACCTTCGTCGTGACCTTCGTGGGGATCGGCGTCCCCGAGACCTCGGGAGCGGAATCATGAGTGTTGCCCTGGAGACCGACCTGCGGGTCACCGCCGAGCGCGGTGCCGCCGACCTCGGTCCCGACGCGACCGCCGAGCAAGTGCTCGCCTGGGCCGCGGAGACCTTCGGTGACCGGCTGATCGTCGCCTCCAACATGCAGGACGCCGTGCTGGTCGACCTCGCCCAGCGGGCGAAGCCGGACGTCGACGTGCTGTTCCTGGAGACCGGCTACCACTTCGCGGAGACCATCGGCACCCGCGACGCGGTCGACGCCGTCTACCCGCAGCTGCGCATCGTGAACGCGCAGGCGGACCAGTCTGTCGCCGAGCAGGACGCCGTGTACGGCAAGGACCTGTTCGCCCGCGAGCCGGACCGCTGCTGTGCGTTGCGCAAGGTCGTCCCGCTGGAGCGGACCCTGTCCGGCTACGACGCCTGGGTCACCGGCGTCCGCCGGGTGGAGGCCCCGACCCGGGCGAACACCCCGCTGGTCACCTACGACGAGAAGTTCGGCCTGGTGAAGGTCAACCCGATCGCCGCCTGGTCCGACGACGACATGGACGCCTACATCGCCGAGCACGGGATCCTGGTGAACCCGCTGGTCGACGCCGGATACCCGAGCATCGGCTGCGCCCCCTGCACCGCGAAGCCGAAGCCCGGCGAGGACCCCCGCTCCGGTCGCTGGGCCGGTCGCGCCAAGACCGAGTGCGGGCTGCACGCATGACCGCCCTGGAGGAGACCGCCGTGACCCCCGCCGTCACGACCCCGGCCCTGGACGCGCTCGACGCCCTGGAGTCCGAGGCGATCCACGTGTTCCGCGAGGTCGCCGGCGAGTTCGACCGCCCGGTGATCCTGTTCTCCGGTGGCAAGGACTCGACACTGCTGGTGCACCTGGCGATCAAGGCGTTCGCGCCGGCCAAGGTGCCGTTCGGTCTGCTGCACGTCGACACCGGGCACAACTACCCCGAGGTCATCGAGTTCCGGGACCGGGTCGCCGCGCAGCACGGGCTGCGCCTGGACGTCGCCCGCGTCGAGGACTACCTCGCCGACGGCCGGCTCGTCGAGCGCGCCGACGGCACCCGCAACCCGCTGCAGACCCAGCCGCTGCTCGACGCGATCGCCGAGCACCGCTACGACGCCGTGTTCGGCGGCGGGCGGCGCGACGAGGAGCGAGCCAGGGCCAAGGAGCGGATCATGAGCCTGCGCGACGCGTTCGGCCGCTGGGACCCGCGCAAGCAGCGCCCGGAGCTGTGGAACCTCTACAACGGACGGCACGCCCCCGGCGAGCACGTTCGTGTGTTCCCCATCTCCAACTGGACCGAGCTCGACGTCTGGCGCTACATCCGGCGCGAGGGCATCGAGCTGCCGTCGATCTACTACGCGCACGAGCGCGAGGTGTTCCAGCGCGACGGCATGTGGCTCGCCGAGGGTCCCTGGGGCGGAGCGCGCGACGGCGAGAAGCTGGAACGCAGGTCGATCCGCTACCGCACGGTGGGCGACGGCTCGTGCACCGGAGCCGTCGAGTCCACCGCCACCACCCTCGACGAGGTCATCGCCGAGGTCACCGCGTCGCGGCTCACCGAGCGTGGCGCGACCCGGGCCGACGACCGGCTGTCCGAGGCCGCGATGGAGGACCGGAAGAAGGAGGGCTACTTCTGATGACGGGCACTGCCGACACCGCCTCCCGGTCCCTGCTGCGCTTCGCCACGGCGGGCTCCGTCGACGACGGCAAGTCCACCCTGGTCGGGCGCCTGCTCTACGACACCAAATCGGTGCTGGCCGACCAGATCGAGGCCGTCGAGCGCGCCTCGGTCGACAAGGGGATGTCCACCCCGGACCTGTCGCTGCTCGTCGACGGCCTGCGCGCCGAGCGCGAGCAGGGCATCACCATCGACGTCGCCTACCGCTACTTCGGCACGCCGACGCGGGAGTTCGTGCTCGCCGACACCCCGGGTCACGTGCAGTACACCCGCAACACCGTCACCGGCGCCTCCACCGCCGAGCTGGCGGTGCTGCTGGTCGACGCCCGCAACGGCGTGGTCTCCCAGACCCGCCGGCACGCCGCGGTGCTGTCGCTGCTGCGCGTCCCGCGTCTGGTCCTGGCGATCAACAAGATCGACCTCATCGGGTACGACGAGGCCAAGATCGCCGACATCGAGCGCGAGTTCACCGAGCTCACCCGCTCGCTCGGCTTCGACGACGCCGCGGTGCAGGTCATCCCGGTGTCCGCGCTGGTCGGGGACAACGTGGCGTCCCGCAGCGGGCACACCCCCTGGTACACCGGGCCGACGCTGCTGGAGCACCTGGAGTCGGTCCCGGTCGAGGGCCCGGACACCACGGCCCCGTTCCGGATGCCGGTCCAGTACGTGATCCGGCCCCGCACGGACGAGCTCCACGACTACCGCGGCTACGCGGGCCAGGTCGCCTCGGGCACCGTCCGTCCGGGCGACGAGGTCGTCGTCCTGCCCGAGAGGCACCGCACCACGGTCTCCGAGGTCCGGACGGCCGACGGCCCGCTGGCGGCCGCCGGGGCCGGGCTCAGCGTCACCGTGCTGCTCGCCGACGACATCGACGCCCCCCGCGGCGCCCTGATCGCGGCCGCGTCCGACCTCCCGGAGGTCACCTCCGAGATCGACGCGACGCTGTGCTGGCTGGCCGAGAAGCCGCTGCTGCCCGGCGCGCGACTGCTGCTCAAGCACGGCACCCGCACCACCCAGGTGATCGTGGGGGCGCTGGGGTCGCGGCTGGACACCGAGACGGTGTCCTACGCCCCCGCCCCGGAGAAGCTGGAGATCAACGACATCGGACGGGTGTCGCTGCGCGTCGCCGACCCGCTGCCGGTCGACGCCTACGCCCGCGTCCGCACCACCGGCGGGTTCCTGCTGATCGACCCGCCGACGGGCAACACGCTCGCCGCCGGGCTGGTGGGCGACCCGCTCGCGGCGGTGCCGGCCGCCGGCTGACGGTGACCACGCCCGACGGCCCCGCACCCGCTCCGGGTGCGGGGCCGCGGTCGTCCCCGGCCCCGCGACGACGACCGCGACCGACGGGACCGTGGCGTCGCGACCCGGCGATGATCGCGACGAGTGAGGGGATCGGTGCCCGAACCGGCACCGATCCCCTCACTGCTGGCGATCACCGGGTGGGCGCGACGGCGCACGGTGTCCGGACCGGCCCCGGTGTGTCGGGTCACAGCCGTGGCCCACGACAGCGATTCGTCCACGCCTCCGCCCGGACACCGGCTGGTCACAGGAGTTGTCCGGACACCTTCACCGCGGTCCCGACCTGCGGACGTCGGCTTGTCGACACCCCGCTCGCGTTCCACCATGGATCGGTGACCACCACCGCCACGCCCGCCGACCGGGTCCTGTCGCCCGGCCGCTCGCAGGCGGATCCGGCGGTGTCCTGGCACCTCGTCGCGCACCTCGAGCGGTTCTGGCCGTCGCGCCGGCTCGACGCGTTCGACGAGTTCTGTCGCGCTCGCTGACCCGTCCCACGGCGCCGAGCGCCACCCCACCACACCACCGGTCACCGTGACCGCGGCCGCCCCGCACCCGCGTCCCCCACCGGGACGCGCCGGGGCCCGGGACCGCGTCCGCCGGCAGTCCGGGAAGGATCGTCCGTGCCCACACTCATCGTCTTCGCCCTCGTCGGCCTCGCGGCCCAGCTGGTCGACGGCGCGCTCGGCATGGCCTACGGCATCACCTCGACCTCGCTGCTGGTCTTCGCCGGGATCAACCCGGCCACCGCGAGCGCCTCGGTGCACCTGGCCGAGGTCGGCACCACGCTCGCCTCCGGCGCCTCGCACTGGCGCTTCGGCAACGTCGACTGGAAGCTCGTGCTCAAGCTGGGCGTGCCGGGCGCGGTCGGCGCGTTCCTGGGAGCGACGCTGCTGTCGGCGCTGTCCACCGAGAACGCCGCCCCGTTCATGTCGGGGATCCTGCTCGCCCTCGGCGTCTACGTCCTGCTGCGCTTCAGCGTGCGGCCGCCGAAGGTCGCCACCGCCCGCACCTCCCCGCACGGCGCCCGGTTCCTGTCCCCGCTCGGCCTGGTCGCCGGCTTCGTCGACGCGTCCGGCGGCGGCGGGTGGGGCCCGGTCTCCACCCCGGCCCTGCTCGGCGCCGGACGGACCGCACCGCGCACCGTCGTCGGTTCGGTCAGCGCCTCGGAGTTCCTGGTGGCGCTCGCCGCGAGCGCCGGGTTCCTCGTCGGGCTCGGCCACGAGGTGCTCGACCCCTCCACCATCGGCGGGCTGCTGATCGGCGGGGTGCTGGCCGCGCCGCTGGCGGCCTGGCTCGTCACCCGCATCCCGGCGCCGGTCCTGGGCTCGGCGGTCGGCGGCGTCATCATCCTCACCAACGCCCGGACGCTGCTGCGGGCCGCCGACGCGAGCGGGGCGGTGACCGCGGCCGTCTACGCCGTCATCCTCGTGCTGTGGGCGCTGGCGATCGGTGCGGCGGTCATCCGGCTGCGCCGCAGCCGGACCGAGGACGCGGCGACGCCGGTCGACCAGGAGCAGCCGGTCTCCACCAGCTGACCTCCCCACGGGCCGGGCGGATGCGGTGTCCGGACACCCCGTCCGTCCCGTGGGCGACACCTTGTCCGCTTCGTCCCGACGGCGCACGATCGGGGCCATGACCGCCCCGGTGTCCCGTCGCTGCGCGACGCACCCCGCGGTCCTCGCGTACCTCGCGCGACACCGGGAGGAGTTCTGGCCGTCCCGGCGGCCGCACGCCTACGACGAGTTCTGTCCACGGTTCTGACGCGCGTGGCCCGGCCGGGCCACGCGCCGCCGTGTACCCGCACCCACTCGTCGTGGAGGAACTCCATGTCCCGCACCACCTCCGGGGGCCACCCGTGAGCACCCCGTCCGACACCCCGCCCGGCACCCGCGCCGGCACCGACCACGAGCCCGGGGACGTCCCCGCACAGCGCCGGCTCGCCCTGAACGAGGACTGGGCCGCGACGGTCGTCGGCCTCCTCCTGCTCGTGCTGATCCTGTCCGGGCTCTGGCCGGGGTGGCTGGTCCCGTGACCGACCAGCACGCCGGCCGACCGGCCGAACCCCAGACCCCACCGCCGACCCAGCCGGAGACCGGGCCCGACTCCGGGTCCGGCTCCGGGACACAGGCGTCGACCCGCTCCCCCGTCCTGTGGGGGCTCGGCGGCGTCGCGGTCGTCCTCGTCCTCGGCGGACTCGTCCGCTTCCTCGAACAGACCGTCCCGGACGCCGCCGAGGGCACCGCGCTGTCCGGGATCGCCGACGCGATCGAGTACCCGGTCTACGCGATCGCGCTCGGGCTGCTCGGCAACGTCGTGCTCACCCTGACCGGGCTGCGCGAACGGCTCTCGGGCGGCTTCCGCACCGAGTTCTTCATCAAGACCGGTCTGGTCCTGCTCGGCGCCTCGATCGACTTCTCGGTCATCGTCCGCGCCGCCGGACCGGCCGTGGTGCAGGCGGTCGTCCTGATCACCGTGGTCTTCGGCTTCACCTGGTGGCTCGCCGGGCGGGCCGGGGTCGACGACAAGCTCCGCGCCCTGCTGGCGTCCGCGGTGTCCATCTGCGGCGTCAGCGCGGCGATCGCGGCCGCCGGCGCGGTGCAGGCCCGCAAGGAGCAGCTCGCCTACACGGCCAGCCTGGTGATCCTCTTCGCGCTGCCGTCGATCTTCCTGCTGCCCGCCGCCGTCGGGGCGCTGGGGTTGTCGCCCGCCGTCGCCGGTGCGTGGATCGGCGGCAACATCGACACCACCGCCGCGGTCAGCGCGGCCGGGGCGATCGTCGGCGAGGAGGCGCTGCAGATCGCGACCATCGTGAAGACCACCCAGAACGCGCTGCTGGGCGTCGTCGCGGTGGCGCTGACGGCCTATTTCACGCTGAAGGTCGAGCGCAGCGGCTCGGCGGGCCGGCCGGGCCTGCGCGAGTTCTGGGAGCGCTTCCCCAAGTTCGTGCTCGGGTTCCTCGCCGCCTCGGTGATCGCGACCGTGTTCGTCGCGACCGCCGGCTCCGACGTCGCGAAGCCGCTGATCAGCGACGTCAACGCCTTCCGGACGACGTTCCTGATCCTGGCCTTCGTCTCGATCGGCCTGGAGTTCCGGGTGGCACCGCTGCGGGAGGCCGGGTGGCGCCCGATCGGGGTGTTCGCCGCGGCGACCGGGGTCAACCTGGCCGTCGGCCTCGGACTGGCGGTCCTGCTGTTCTCCGGTCTGACGGTCTGAGTCCGGTCCCGCCCGGGGCACACCCCGGGCGGGACGGCTCAGGCCGCCGGGACGGCGCGGGCCGCGGCGCCGGGCAGGGCCCCCAGCACGGCCCGGGCGACGGCGTCGTTGTAGCGCAGGCTCTGCGCGTTCATCCCGGGCCGGGTGAACGCCCCCGCGACCTTGACCGTGGTGTGCGGCCCGACCGCGAACCGTCGCTCGTGCACCCCGCCGTCCGCGGTGTGCAGTGCGCCGTCGGCCGGGCGGACCGACAGCAGTCCGGTGTTGCGCAGCGGGGCGCCGTCGTCGTCGTACAGGACCTCTTCGACGGCCTCACCACGGGCGAGCAGCCCGCCCAGCAGCCCGTCCACGGTGCGCGAGACGCTCGGGTCGGGCAGCCGGGCGTCGACCAGCACCCGGGAGGTGACCGGCTCCGCGCCGGCGAGGGTGGTGCTCGTGGCGTGGAACCCGTCGGCGTCGACGTCAACGGTCATCCCCGCCCCGAGGAACCGCAGGTACCCGGCACGGGAGAGCGCGAGCATCTGGCGGACCCGGAACCCCGGCGGGCCGGAGGCGACGGAGTTGAAGAACGACTGCCACCACGGCAGGTCCCGCGCCCGCGAGCGCGGGGAGAGCACCCCGGCCCCGGCGAGGCGGGTGGTCTCGGTGTAGACCGACAGCATCGCGACGAACGCGCCCAGGTGCGGGGTGTGCCGCTCGTCCACGTGCTGGCGCAGGTCCTCGGCGATGCGCTCGCGCACCAGCGGTTGCAGCGTCTCCAGGTCCGGGGCGTGCACGCCGTCGAGCGGCCGGTCCAGCGCGGTGAGGTCGAGGCGGTCGAGCGGGTCGGGCACCAGCTCGGCGATCAGCGCCGTCTCCTCGGGCGAGCCGTGCGCGACGGCCGCGAAGCGCTCGGCGAACTCGTCCCACCCGGCGCGGACACGGTCGGGGTGGCCGACGAACAGCTCGTGGTACCAGCCCCAGCCGATCTCCTTCGCCATCAGCGGCCACACCTGGGTGGCGACGTCGACCGGGCCACCGGAGGCGATCAGGGCGTCGACCACCTCGGGCGTGAGGAACCGCGGCAGCGGCGGACGCCCGCCCCGCAGCTGGTAGTGGGTCTTGGAGTGGTAGATCGCGCCGCGCGGGGACCCGCCGACCAGCACCGGCTCCCGCCCGCACGGCTCGTAGCGCAGCCGGTCCGGGTCGGTGTCGTCCGGGTCCGCCACGAAGCGCCCGCCGCGGCCCTCGAACAACAGCACCACGAGGTCGACGAACGCCAGCCCCAGCCCGCGGGCCAGCACGGTCTCGCCCGGGGCGATGACCGAGAGGTCGGAGTCCGAGGTCTGCTCGGGGGGCAGGTAGAGCAGGCCGAGCTCGGCGGCGCGGGCGGCGAGCGCGATCTCGTCGTCGGTGGGGGTGGCGTCGAGGTGCCCGGAGGCCAGGACGACGGCGTCGCCGCGCAGGACGGTGCCGTCGGCGAGGGTCACGACCTGCCGGCCGTCGGCCTCGTCGAGGGCCTCGGCGGTGCTGCGGTGCACGTGCACGCGCATCCCGGCCGGCGCCCGCTCGACGACCTCGCGCAGCACCGCGGCGAGGTAGTGGCTCTGCAGCCGCCGCGACGGGAACGTCGACGCCGTGACCTGCGCCAGCTCGTCGGCGAGCTCCGGACCGAGCTCGGCAACCGGGTCACCGTGCTCGCGCAGGTCCCGTGCCCAGTCCCAGAACGACGGGCCGGGCGCCACCGGGCCGTCGCAGACGACCGAGTCGTCGGTCCACATCGTGACGTCAGCGGCCATCGAGTTCATCGCGAGCAGCGGGGACTGCGCGTGCCGCCAGATGCGGCCCGCCCCGGCCGGGAACGGGTCGACGAGGTGGACGTCGACGCCGGGGCCCGCGAGGGCGTCGGGCAGCAGCTCGGGGGCACTCGTGACCATCCGCTCGAGCACACCGGCCCCGCGGGGGCCGGCGCCGACGATCACGACGGACGGGGCGTGCGGAGTACGGGACATGGGGGCGCTCCTGGTTCGGCGGGCGGAGGGGGACGACCCCTCACAGCGCCCACCGCAGGCGGCACAGGTCGACGTGCCTGCGCCTCACCAGCCGGAGACCCATGGCGTCCACGGTAGGTCTCCTCCCCGTCCACGGCCACCCGTCACGGACCGTTCCTCGGGGTCAACGTCGTGACGCACCCCTGGGATTCCGGGCGTGGCGGTTCAGGTCGCCGGACCCGCCAGGGTGACCCGCAACGGCCGGTCGGTGCCCGCCGTCGTCTCGACGGCCTCGGCGAGGATCTCCAGGACGGCCGCGTGGGTGCCGGGGTCGGCCGCGGCGAGCGGCCCGTCGGCGACGACGAGCTCGACCGGCCCGGGGGGCAGCCAGGACAGGTCGCCCAGGCAGTCCGCCAGCGCGTCGAGGTTGTGGCCGTAGTACTCGGGGAAGCTCAGCGCCCGGCCGAGGGCGGACAGGACCGCGGTGCGGTCCGCGGCCCCCTCGACGACGGCGACGAGACCGGAGCCACCGGCCCGCCCCCGGGCCGCGTCGACGGCGGGGGCGGTTCCGGCGCTCTCACGGGGAAGGGTGCTCACCTCGAGACGTCTACCACGACGAACGAGGCGTAGTGGTCGGCCGTGTAGTAGTACTCCCCGCCCGATCCGGTGACGATCCGCCGGGCACCGCGGGTGCTCGACCCGGGGGTCGTCACGGTGAACTCCTTGTAGTAGCCCGAGGACTTCGCGGGCAGGATCCCCTCCCGGTTCTGGAAGGTCGTCCCGTCCTGGCTGTACGGGTACGGCCCGCCGGAGCGGATCAGCCGGTAGGTGTCGGTGGCCTGCGACGGCAGCGACGACAGCGCCCGCACCGGCAGCCCGGACTCCTCCTCCCCCGGCACGGCGGCCGGGGCGGCGGGAGCGGCGACGGCGGCCGGCGCGGCCGGGGCGGGTGCGGCGACGGCCGCGGCGGGCAGGGCGAGGCCGAGGACGGCCAGTACGGCGACGAGCGCCCCGACGATCAGGGCACGCAGCCCGGTCCGCGCATCCGGTCGAATGATCATGGTCCGGACGCTAGGTTGCGTCACCCTTTCGGGTACAGGTGTCGCAACGAACCGTCACGGGCTCGTCACCCGCCGTTTCCATGACCGGCGCGACGACCACCCTCCGTTCGCCCGCCGACCGCGCCGACCGGCCCCTGACAGGCGATGATCACGACCGGTCACCGCGCCGGCGCACCCGGTCACCGTGTCCTGCGTCGCACCGGTGTTCTACGCACAGTAAAAGAGCGTTGGAGCGGGTACAACGGAGTTCGAGAGACCAGGAACGACTGCGCATGACACGCCCCGACCCCGACACGTTCAACGGAGAACGTCGCATGACCGCAGAGTTGATTCACCCCCTGCCCGAGGCTCCCCCACCCGTGGAGACCCCGGCACCCCAGGCCGGCCGCTCGACCGTGGACCGGCTGCTGGACTCGATCGACGACCTGGTGCGCCGCCACCGCGCGCTCGCCGCACACGACGGCGCCTCCGCCGCCCTGCACGCCGAGCTGATCGCGGCCGAGCTGGACCAGCAGGTCGCGATCCTCCGGACGATGCCCCGCCAACCCGGCGGCTGACCGGACGGGTCAGAGTTCGGCGGCCGCCGGGATGATCTCCGACCCGAACACCCGCAACGGCTCGATCGCCGCCACGTCCGGCACCATGGTGTGCACGTGCTGCACGCCGAGTGCCGCATAGCCGCGCAGCTCCTCGACCGCCGCCTTCGGATCGGCCGGGTCGAGCCGCGTCATGACCGTCTTCTCGATCTCGTCGTAGTCGCGCCCCACCTCCTCGCAGCGGGTGCGCAGCACGTCCAGCTTGCGCTCCAGCTCGGGGCCGCCGAACAGGTTGCACGCGTCGGCGTACTGCGCGACCAGGCGCAGCGTCTTCCTCTCCCCACCACCGCCGATCAGGATCGGCGGGTGCGGCCTGCGCAGCGGCTGCGGCGTGTTCAGCGTGGCGCCGAGCCGGTAGTGGGTGCCCTCGAAGGGGCCGTCGTCGTCGCTCCACATCTGCCGGGCGATGCGCAGCGTCTCCTCCAGCCGCTCGAACCGCTCCGCCGTCGGCGGGAAGAACAGTCCGAGCCCGGTGGCCTCCTCGTCGTTCCAGGCGGCTCCGATGCCCAGCATCGCGCGGCCCTTCGACAGCACGTCCAGAGTGGTCACGGCCTTCACCAGCAGACCAGGGTCGCGGTAGGTCACCGCGGTCACCCAGGCCAGCAGGTCGACCTTCTCGGTGCGGGCCGCCAGGTAGCCGAGCACGGTGTAGGCCTCGAGCATGTCGGTCTCGACCGGTCCGACCGGCCGGATCTGCCAGAGGTGGTCCATGACGCTCACCCGCGCGAAGCCCTGTTCCTCGGCCGCCGCGGCGATCCGGGACAGGTCGTCGGCCAGCCCGGCCGGGCCGGCCGGGTAGGTGAAGTCCGCGATGTGCAGTCCGATCCTCACAGCTGTCCTCCCATAAACGGAGCAATCTCCGTTTACGAGCGTAGCCCTCTCCCGACGACGGGCGCCACCGCACGCATCGGACCACGGGCGTCGCCGGTTCGGTCGACTCCATCACGTCGCGCACAACCGTTCGGTGCGGTTCACTGGCGTCGTGATCGCGCTCGTGCGGAGGCTGCACATCGACCTCGCCCGGACGGCCGGGGCGCTCTGTCCGTGTCCCTGAACCGCCGCCTCTGATCAGCGGCCCCCGCACACGTATCGCACCCCTGGGAGTTTCACCCATGCCCCTCGTCACCTTCGCCGTCAGCGGTCAGGGCACCGGCGTCGCGCAGACCGTCGCGGTCGACGGCGCCGACTACGTCATCGAGACCGACGCCTACCCCGCCTTCGGCGGCAAGGACGAGCACCCCAGCCCGCTCGCCTACACGCTCGCCTCGCTGTCGTCGTGCAACCAGGTCACCAGCTCGATCGTCGCGAAGGAGCTCGGCATCACGATCGAGCACGTGCGCTTCGACGTCGCCGCCGACTTCAACCCGACGACGATGACCACCGGCACCCACCGCGACGGCGAGACCACCTTCCAGAACCTGCGGATCGACGCCGTCATCACCACCGGCGGCACCGACGAGCAGGTCGCGCAGCTCGCCAGCGAGACCGAGCGCCGCTGCCCGGTGTCGCAGCTGTTCGCCCTGGCCGGGGTGTCGATCACCAGCACCTGGACGAAGGCCTGAGGTCCTAGTCTGCGGGGGTGGCAGACACCGTCGACTCCCCCGCACTCGTCCACCTGGCCGTCGAGGCCGGGATCGCGACCATCACCCTGGACTCGCCGCGCAACCGCAACGCGCTCTCGGCGCAGCTGCGCCGGGAGCTGATCGCGCACCTCGACGCGGCGATCGCCGACGACGCGGTGCGGGTGATCGTGCTGACCCACACCGGCACGGTGTTCTGCGCGGGCATGGACCTGCGGGAGTCGCGGGGCGCGGGCGCCGAGCAGCAGGGTGTCACCGAGGTGCCGCGGATCCTGACCACGCTGTGGGACTCCCCGAAGCCGGTCGTCGCCCGCCTGTCGGGGCCTGCCCGCGCCGGCGGGGTCGGGATCGTGGCGGCGTGCGACATCGCCGTCGCCGCCGAGTCGGTCACCTTCGCCTTCTCCGAGGTCCGGATCGGGGTGGTGCCCGCGGTCATCTCGGTGACCGTCCTGCCCCGGCTGTCCGCCCGCGCCGCGCACGAGCTCTTCCTCACCGGCGAGACCTTCGACGCGCGGCGCGCGGTGGCCGTCGGGCTGATCAACAGCGCCGTCCCGGCCGAGGCCCTCGACGACGAGGTGGCCCGCTACACCGGGATGCTGCGCCTCGGTGCGCCCGGCGCTCTGGCCGGGACGAAGGCGATGCTGCGGCGCGAGCGCCCGGCGGCGATGAGCGACGACTTCGCCGCGATGAACACGCTGTCCGCGTCCTACTTCGCCTCCGAGGAGGGGCAGGAGGGCATCCGGGCCTTCGGGGAGAAGCGGACGCCGTCCTGGGTGCCGCAGGGCTGAGCCCGTTGCCCCCGGCCCTGGCCCGGCCTGCCTGGCCCGGCCTCGCCTCGCCCCGCCCTGGCCCGGCGCGCCTGGCCCCGCCTCGCCCTGACCCGGCCCGGCCCGCCCACGCCCTGGCCTGAGCCGGCCCGGCCCGGCCCGGCGAGTGGCACGTCAGGCACCTCGGACCCCCTCGGACGGGTTCACGACGTACCACTCGGCGCGTGGTCCAGGGCCCGGCCGATCTCCGCGACGATGCGCCCGGGCTCGTCGCGCAGGTCGAACCGGGTGTAGCGGTAGATCCGCCACCCGGCGTCGACGAGGCGGGTCACCCGGGCGGCGTCGCGCAGGACCCGGTCGGGGCCGGTGTGGTCGGCACCCTCGTACTCGATGCCGACGCGGGCCGCGGGGTAGGCGAGGTCGAGCCACACCGCGCGGCGCCGGACGTCGTCGCGCACCGGGTGCTGGGCCTGCGGTCTCGGCAGCCCGGCCCGGACCAGGAGCAACCGCAGCCGGGTCTCGGGTGGCGACGCGGCGCGCCGGTCGGCGAGCCCCAGCACGCCGGGGACCCTGGACACCCCGCGCAGCCCCCGGTAGCGGACCGCGAAGTGCAGCAGCAGGTCCGGGGAGAACCCGTGCCGGAACGCCAGCGCGTCCACCGCGACGACGGCGTCGGTCTCGTCCTCACCACGGGCGAGGTCGAACGCGGTGCGCAAGGGCGTGGTGACCCGGATCCCGTCGCGCCACTCGATCTCACCGGGGTGCAGCCGGTCGCGGCGCACGCGCACCCCGGCCGGGGCCCGGGCCCGGACCGGGAGCAGCACCTCGACCGGCGCCCCGGCCGGCGCGCACGGAGCACCGGACAGCTCCGCCGCGGCCCATCCCGCGATCACCCCGCGACCGCCGGACCAGCGGGACACCGCCCGGCACCGGTCGGCGTGCCCGAGCGGGACGAGGTGTCGGGCGGCCCAGGTGTCGGGCAGCACCCGGACGAACGCCGGCCCCTGCAGCCGTCGCGCCGTCACGAGACCGGCTCGGACAGCGGCCGAGCCGCGGAAGATCAGGGGCCACCCCGGTACGTCCACCGGCGCAGGATCGCCGGGACACCGCGCCGGCGGGGCCGTTCGGCGTCCCTGGTGTGCGATCGCGAACCAGTTCGGTCGCCGGGGTGCGCCGAGTGGCACACCACGGACCCGGGACCGGCCCCGACGGGTTCACCGCGTACCACTCGGCGGGCCCGTTCGGCGCCCCGGCGGGGCCGAGCGCGTGCGGCGGGGCGAGAGGCGCGCGGCAGGCAGGGGTGCTCGGCGGAGCGGGAGGTGGAGCGAAGGGGCGGCAGGGCGGAGCGGTGACGCCGGCCGTCGGAGCGCGGGGTGCCGCCGGGCGCGCCTACTCTGGAAGGCATGCCCTCCCCCGCCGTCACCACCGACCCGGGTGCGGCGCTGGATCTGCTCGCCGGGCGACGCCTGGTCGTCCTCACCGGGGCCGGGCTGTCCACCGACTCCGGCATCCCGGACTACCGCGGCCCGGGCTCGCGCCCGCGCAACCCGATGACCTACTCCGAGTTCGTCTCCGGGAAGCCCGCGCAGCAGCGGTACTGGGCGCGCAGCCACGTCGGCTGGGCCCGAATGCGCCGCGCCGACCCCAACCCGGGTCACCGCGCGCTGGCCGCGCTGGGGGCCGCGGGCGTCGTCGACGGGCTGGTCACGCAGAACGTCGACGGCCTGCACACGGTGGCCGGCAGCCGCGGCGTCGTCGACCTGCACGGGCGCATCGACGAGGTCGTCTGCCTGGACTGCCGGCGGATCACCGCCCGCGACGCGCTGGCGGCCCGGCTCACCGCGCTGAACCCCGGCTTCACCGAGGCGCACAGTGCGCAGGTCGAGACCGCCCCGGACGGCGACGCCGCGGTGGAGATCACCGACGGGTTCCGGATCGCGCCGTGCGCGTCCTGCGGCGGGGTCCTCAAGCCGCATGTCGTGTTCTTCGGGGAGAACGTGCCGAAGGACCGGGTGGCGCGGTGCTACGCGATGGTGGCCACGCTGACCCCCGAGGACGGTGCGCTGCTCGTCGCCGGGTCCTCGCTGACCGTCATGTCGGGGCTGCGGTTCGTCCGGGCCGCCCACCGGGCGGAGGTGCCGGTCGTGATCGTCAACCGCGGGGCGACCCGGGGCGACGAGCTCGCCGACCTGCGCGTCGACGCGGGCTGCTCGGAGGCCCTGACCGCGCTGGCGGCCCAGCCGGTCTGAGTGCTCAGGCCCCGCCGTCGCGGCGCCCGCGGGGCGTGTCGAAGCGCCGGGTGGCGCGGTCGGCCCCGATCGCGACCAGCGCGCACGCGGGCAGGACCACCACCGTCACGAACACGACCTGCACCACGAACGGCAGGCCGGTGAGCCACAGCTCGAACGCGTCCCAGCCGTCGATGATCGTGCGCACACTCCACACGGTAGTCCCCGCGCCCAGGCATTAGGTTCGGGGCCATGTTCGCTGTCTACGCGCAGGAGCCCAACGCCGACGCTCCCCTCGACTCCCTCGTCGTGGGCGAGCGGCCCGACCCCGAGGTCCCCGACGGCTGGGTCTCCGTCACCGTCTCCGCCGCCAGCCTCAACATGCACGACCTGTGGACGCTGCGCGGGGTCGGCATCAAGCCCGACCAGTTCCCGATGATCCTCGGCTGCGACGGCGCCGGGACCCTCGACGACGGCACCGAGGTCGTCCTCTACCCGATCATCGGCGACCCGGACTGGCGCGGCGACGAGACCCTCGACCCGAAGCGCACCCTGCTCACCGAGCGCCACCAGGGCACGATGGCCGAGAAGGTGATCGTCCCGGCGCGCAACGCGGTCCCCGCCCCGACGGGCCTCACCCCCGGCCAGGGCGCCGTGCTCGGCACCGCCTGGCTGACCGCGTACCGGATGCTGTTCACCAAGTCGGGCCTGCAGCCGGGCCAGACCGTGCTCGTCCAGGGTGCCTCCGGCGGCGTCTCGACGGCGCTGATCCAGCTGGGCCGCGCCGCGGGCCTCCAGGTGTGGGTCACCGGCCGCGACGAGGAGAAGCGCGCGCTGGCCGAGCGGCTCGGCGCGCACGCCACCTTCGAGTCCGGCGCGAAGCTGCCGGGCAAGGTCGACGCCGTCATGGAGTCGGTCGGCGAGGCCACCTGGAAGCACTCCATGCGGGCGCTGCGCCCCGGTGGCCGCATCGTCATCTGCGGCTCCACCTCGGGCCCGAACCCGCCCGCGGACCTCCAGCGGCTGTTCTTCCTCCAGCTCGAGGTGGTCGGGTCGACCATGGGGACGCGGCAGGAGCTCGTGGATCTCATGAACTTCGTCGCGACGGCCGGGATCGCGCCGGAGATCGGGACCGAACTGCCGATGGACTCCGCGAAGGAGGCGTTCGAGGCGATGTCCGCGGGGCGGACGGCGGGGAAGATCGTCCTGACCCGCTGATCCGTTACGAGATCCGGGTGTGATGCATTCGTGATGTCGTTGGGTCACGTCAAGCGGTCTACGAAATGCCTGGTCGTCGCCCTGTCGGTCATCGCTGCGTGACGACCGCCCGGCGCTCGGGGGACGTTTGCCCAGGACAGGGTCGGATTTCGCCCGCTCGGCAAGTACAGTGCGTCATCGTGACCGAGCCTTTCAGTCGACGGGCGTCGGGGACTGCCACCATGGCTGCCCCGACGCCTGGAGCCGCGGGTGTCGTCGAGTTCCTGGACCGGGTCGACCACGCCGTGGCCACAGCCCTGTCCACCAACCCGTCCTCGACGGACGTCAGCCGTGACGGCTGGCGCGTCCTGTTGATGCTCGCCCGCGGCACCGGCCGCAGCATGGGCGAGGTCGCGGGACACACGTCGCTGCCCGCCCCCACGGCCACCCGGATCGTGGACCGCCTCGTCGAGAAGAAGCTGGCCTACCGGTCGGCCGACCCGCTCGACCGGCGCCGTGTGCTGGTGCACCTGTCTGCCGAGGGACGGACGGTCGTCGAGTCCGTCTGCCAGCGGGTGCAGCGCATCCTGTCGCCGCGCCGTGCCCCCGCCGCCCGGCCCGCGCCGTGCGACGGGCCGATCCCCGGCCCCCGGGCAGGCCTGGCCATGTAAGCGGCCCCCGCGCTCCCCGCCCCCCACCACGTACACGTCGGGCCCGACTCCCCCGCTGGGAGTCGGGCCCGCTTCGCGTCCGGGGCTACTTCTTGGGCTTCTCGGTGGCCGTACCGCCCCCGGTGGACAGCGCGGCGACGAAGGCCTCCTGCGGGACGTCGACGCGGCCGATCGTCTTCATCCGCTTCTTGCCCTCCTTCTGCTTCTCCAGCAGCTTGCGCTTGCGGGAGATGTCGCCGCCGTAGCACTTGGCGAGGACGTCCTTGCGGATCGCGCGGATCGTCTCGCGGGCGATGATCCGGGCGCCGACGGCGGCCTGGATCGGCACCTCGAACTGCTGGCGCGGGATGAGCTCGCGGAGCTTGGTCGCCATCGAGGTGCCGTAGGAGTACGCCGACTCCTTGTGCACGATCGCGGAGAACGCGTCGACGGCCTCGCCCTGCAGCAGGATGTCGACCTTGACCAGGTCGGCGACCTGCTCGCCGGCCTCCTCGTAGTCGAGGCTGGCGTAGCCGCGGGTGCGCGACTTCAGGTTGTCGAAGAAGTCGAAGATGATCTCACCGAGCGGCATCGTGTAGCGCAGCTCGACGCGGGTCTCGGACAGGTAGTCCATCCCGCCGAGCTGGCCGCGCCGGCTCTGGCACAGCTCCATGATGGTGCCGACGAACTCCGACGGCGCCAGGATGGTGATCTTGGTGATCGGCTCGCGGACCTCGGCGACCTTGCCCACCGGCCAGTCGCTGGGGTTGGTCACCTCGATCTCCTCGCCGTCGTCGGTGGTGACCTGGTAGACGACGTTGGGCGCGGTGGAGATCAGGTCGAGGTCGAACTCGCGCTCGAGGCGCTCGCGGGTGATCTCCAGGTGCAGCAGGCCGAGGAAGCCGCAGCGGAAGCCGAAGCCGAGCGCGGCCGAGGTCTCCGGCTCGTAGGTGAGGGCGGCGTCGTTGAGCTGCAGCTTGTCCAGCGCCTCGCGCAGGTCGGGGTACTGCGACCCGTCGATCGGGTAGAGCCCGGAGTAGACCATCGGCTGCGGCTCGCGGTAGCCGGTCAGCGGGTCGGTGGCCCCGTTGCGCTTGGAGGTGACGGTGTCGCCGACCTTGGACTGGCGGACGTCCTTCACCCCGGTGATGAGGTAGCCGACCTCGCCGACGCCGAGGCCGTCGGACGGTTTGGGCTCCGGGGAGACGATGCCGATCTCGAGCAGCTCGTGCTCGGCGCCGGTGGACATCATCTTGATCTTCTCGCGCGGCGAGAGCTTCCCGTCGACGACGCGGATGTAGGTGATGACGCCGCGGTAGGTGTCGTAGACCGAGTCGAAGATCATCGCCCGGGCGGGCGCGTCGGCGTCGCCGACCGGGGCGGGGACCTGGGCGATGACGGCGTCGAGCACCGCCTCCACACCCTCACCGGTCTTCGCGCTGCACCGCAGCACGTCCTCCGGCTCGCAGCCGGTGATG
Source organism: Pseudonocardia sp. Ae717_Ps2 (assembly GCF_001932475.1). Classification (NCBI taxonomy): domain Bacteria; kingdom Bacillati; phylum Actinomycetota; class Actinomycetes; order Pseudonocardiales; family Pseudonocardiaceae; genus Pseudonocardia; species Pseudonocardia sp. Ae717_Ps2. Next base: position 1,489,748 of record NZ_MCIS01000001.1, on the reverse strand, counting down.
TGCGCGATCTCCGCGGCGTAGCGCTCCGGGTCCGCGGCAGGCAGGTCGATCTTGTTGAGGACCGGGATGATGTGCAGGTCCTTCTCCATGGCCAGGTACAGGTTGGCCAGGGTCTGCGCCTCGATCCCCTGCGCGGCGTCGACCAGCAGGATCGCGCCCTCGCACGCCTCGAGCGCCCGGGACACCTCGTAGGTGAAGTCGACGTGGCCCGGGGTGTCGATCAGATGCAGCACGTGCTCGGTCTCGACGCCGTCGGCGTTCTTCGCGGTCCACGGCAGCCGGACGTTCTGCGCCTTGATCGTGATGCCGCGCTCGCGCTCGATGTCCATCCGGTCCAGGTACTGGGCCCGGGCGTCACGATCGCTCAGTACCCCCGTGACCTGCAGCATCCGGTCGGCCAGGGTCGACTTCCCGTGGTCGATGTGGGCGATGATGCAGAAGTTCCGGATGCGCTCCGGCGGGGTGAACGTGCGGTCGGCGTACGTCGTCACTCGGCTGTACTCGGCTTTCGCTCATGCGTGGGGCTTCGGGCACTTCGGGTGCTCAGGGCACTCGGGGCTCGGGGCACTGGGACCCATCGTCCCATGTCGGGCCGGGCGGCCGCCGTGGTGGCACCGCAGGTCGTCACACGCTGTTCACGCCGGGCGTCCCCGCGTTGCCCCGACGCGGCCGATCGCGCACGATCGAACGGCCAGGAGCCCAGTCCCCAACCCGGAGGAGTCACCGTGTCGGTCACCCCCGTCCCCCCGCTCGACCGGCTGAGCGCGGCGCGTGTCGTGCTCGCCCGGAAGAAGAAGCTGGGCCTGACCTGGGACAAGATCGCCGAGGCACTGGGCCGCTCGCTGGAGTGGTCCACCTCGGCCCTGCTCGGGCAGCAGACGCTGACCCGCGAGCAGGCCGAGGCCGCAGGCTCCCTGCTGGACCTGGACGACGACGTCGTCGACGCCCTCACCCTCCCGCCGGAGCGCGGCGCGGCCGCGGTGGACCTCACCGACCCGCTGGTCTACCGCCTCTCGGAGATGGTGCAGGTGTACGGCACGACGATCTCCGAGCTGGTCCGCGAGGAGTTCGGCGACGGCATCGTGTCCGCGATCGACTTCGAGCTGGACCTGCAGCGCGTCGCCGACCCGAAGGCCGACCGGGCCGTGATCACGCTGAACGGGAAGTTCCTGCCCTACCGCGTCTGGTGACCCGGAACAGGGGGCGAGGACGCCGCTGGTAACCTTGTGCGTCGAGCGCTCGGCGTGCTCGCCCGAAACGGCCTGGACCCTCTCTCCAGTGATGCTGTTCGGTGCCGCCGGAGCGGACCCGGACGTACACAAGACCAGCCGACCAGCAGGCAGGAAGACCAGAGGCAGACGTGGCCAACATCAAGTCGCAGATCAAGCGTGTCAAGACCAACGAGAAGCGCCGGCAGCGCAACAAGTCGGTGAAGTCGTCGGTCAAGACCGCGATCCGCCACTTCCGCGAGGCCGCCGACTCCGGCGCCGACAACGTCGTGGAGCTGCAGCGCAAGGCGGCCAAGGCCCTCGACAAGGCGGCCGGCAAGGGCGTCATCCACAAGAACCAGGCAGCGAACCGCAAGTCGGCCCTGGCCAAGCGTCTCAACGACGTCCAGGCCTGAGCCACCCCGGTTCCCCACGACGGCGCCGCCCCATCGGGGTGGCGCCGTCGTCGTGTTTCCGGACCTGTCGTGCCCCCGGGCCGGAGCCCGTGCGCGTGCTGCGGGCGCGGGGCTCAGCGCGGGGTGCGGGCGGACACGACCGCCAGCACGGCCCGCTCCAACGCGTACCCCGCGTCCGCGGCGACGCCCTTGACGTCGGCGTTCACCCGGGCGGTCGCCGCGATGGCGACGGCGAGCTGCTCCGGACGCCACTGCCGGACCGTCTGTTGGGCCTTACGGATCTTCCACGGAGGCATGCCCAGCTCACCGGCCAGCCGGTTCGGGTCGCCCCGCCCGGCCGAGCCGACCTTGGCCAGGGTGCGCACCGAGTCCGCGAGCGCGTCGGCGATCAGGACGTGCGGGACACCGAGCACCAGCGCCCACCGCAGCGCCTCCATCGCCGCCCGCCGGTCCCCCGCGACCGCCGCGTCGGCCACCGCGAAGCCGGAGGACTCGGCCCGGCCGCGGTGGTAGCGCCGCACCCCGGCCTCGTCCACGGCGCCGCCGGTGTCCGCGACGAGCTGCCCGGCCGCAGCCGCCAGCTCCCGCAGGTCCGACCCGACCGCCTCGACCAGTACCGCGAGCGCACCGGGAGTGATGGTGCCGCCGTGGCGACGCACCTCGTCGCGCACGAAGTCCGACCGCTCGTCGGCGCGGGTGATGCGGTTGCAGGTGACGGTGTGCGCCCCGGCCTTGCGCATCAGGTCCAGGACCGCCTTGCCCTTCGCCCCCCCGGCGTGCTGGACCACCAGCACGATCCCGTCGGCCGGGTCCTTCACGTAGTCGGCGAGGGCGGCGGTCATGTCCTTGTTCGCATCCTGGCCATGAGTGAGCACGATCACCCTGCCCTCCGCGAAGAGCGAGGGGCTGAGGTGCCCGGCGAGCTCGCCGGGTGCCACCTCGGAGGTGCGGAAGCGGCGCAGCTCGGTCTCCGGATCGCGCTGCCGGGCGCGCCGGACCAGGTCGGACACCGCCCGCTCGGCCAGGAACTCCTCGTCCCCGACGACCAGCTGCAGCGGGCCCGGTTCGCTCGTGCTGCTCACACCCCCATGGTGGCCCACACCCCCGACAACGGGTGAGCCGCGTCCCGGCACGACGACCTCGTCTGGCGGTGCGGTGCCCCGTTCGCGTACCGTCGTCGTCGATTCCGGCGCTCGGCGTCCGGAGCACCACAACCGCATATGGCTCATCCAGAGGGGCAGAGGGAACGGCCCGTTGAAGCCCCGGCAACCGGCGTCGCACGACGATCCGCCCAGACCTGCGCCTTCCGCGCGGCGAGGACGTCGACGAACACGGTGCCAATTCCGGCCCGCCACCTCCGGCGGGACAGATGAGGAGATCTCGTGACTCTCACTGCTGCGCCCGAAACCACCTCTGCCTACGACCTGGGCTCCGCGCGCGCTCTCGCGTGCCGCGAGTGCCGCCACGAGACCCCGCTCGCCGCGGAGTTCGCGTGTCCGCGCTGTTTCGGCCCCCTCGAGGTGGCCTACGACTTCCCGACGGTCACCCGCGCCTCCATCGAGGCCGGCCCGAAGTCGATCTGGCGCTACAAGGACCTGCTGCCGGTCCCCTCGACCGTCGAGCAGCACGCGAACACCGAGCCCGGCCTGACCCGGCTGATCGAGGCCGACAACCTGGCCCGCGCGCTCGGCGTCCGCAAGATCTGGATCAAGGACGACACGGGCAACCCGACGCACTCGTTCAAGGACCGCGTCGTCGCCGTCGCGCTCGCCGCCGCCCGTGAGCTCGGCTTCTCGGTGCTGTGCTGCCCCTCCACGGGCAACCTCGCCAACGCCGTGGCCGCCGCGGCCGCCCGCGCCGGCTGGGACTCGGTCGTGCTGGTCCCGTCCTCCCTGGAGCAGGCGAAGATCGTCACCACCGCGGTCTACGGCGGCACCCTGCTCGCCGTCGACGGCAACTACGACGACGTCAACCGGCTCGCCACCGAGCTGGCCGCCGAGCACGAGGACTGGGCGTTCGTGAACGTCAACGTCCGCCCGTACTACGCCGAGGGCTCGAAGACCCTGGGCTACGAGGTCGCCGAGCAGCTCGGCTGGCGGCTCCCGCAGCAGGTGGTCGTCCCGGTCGCATCCGGCTCCCAGCTCACCAAGATCGACAAGGGGTTCACCGAGCTCGGCACCCTGGGTCTGGTCGAGCCCACCCCGTACACCGTGTTCGGTGCCCAGGCCACCGGCTGCTCGCCGGTCGCGCGGGCCTTCGAGGCCGGTCACGACGTGATCCAGCCGCAGAAGCCGGACACCATCGCGCGCTCGCTGGCGATCGGCAACCCGGCCGACGGTCCGTACGTCCTCGACTCGGTGCGCCGCACCGGCGGCTCGGTCGGGCACGTGTCCGACGAGGAGGTCGTCGCCGGCATCCGGCTCCTGGCCCGCACCGAGGGCGTGTTCGCCGAGACCGCGGGCGGGGTCACCATCGCGACCACCAAGAAGCTGCTCGAGGCCGGGGCGCTCGACCCCGACGCCGAGACCGTCCTGATGATCACCGGTGACGGGCTCAAGACCCTCGACGCCGTCTCCGGCGAGGTCGGCCCGACGGCGACCGTGCCGTCGACGTCCTCCGCGGTCCGCGAGGCGCTGGCGAACCGGGGCTGACCGGCCCCGCCGGCCGGGAGCCGGACGGGGGTCGCCACGCGCGACCACCGTCAGCCCGGCCGGGTCGTCGCCGGTCAGGGCCAGGTCACCGGACCGGTCGGTGCGTGCGACGACGACGCCCGCCCCGGCCAGCCGGTCCACCAGCTCCGGGTTGGGGTGCCGGTAGCTGTTGCCGTTGCCGACGCTGATCACCGCCGCACGCGGCGCGACGGCGGTGATCAGGTCCGGGACCACCTTGCGGGACCCGTGGTGGGGCATCTTCAGGACCTCGGCCCGCAGGTCGACCCCGGAGTGGAGCAGGTCGTCCTGGGCCGCCAGTTCGGCGTCGCCGGTCAGCAGGATCGTCGCGGCCGGGGTGGTGGCGCGCAGCAGCAGCGAGATGTCGTTCACCGCCGTCCCGTCGCCGCCGTCGACCGTCAGGGGCGGGTGGACCGGGCCGAGGACCTGCAGGCGCAGCTCCGGCCACCCCAGCTCCATCCCGCGAACGAGCCCCACCACCGGAGCCCCGGCCCGCTCGGCGTGCCGGGTGATCTCGCGCAGCCCCGACGCCGGTTCCCGCACCGGCCCGACGGCGATCCCGCCCGCGGCCCGACCGCGCAGCGCGCCGGCGAGGCCGCCGTCGTGGTCGGCGTGGAAGTGGGTGATCACCACGAGCTCCAGGACCCGGACCCCGAGCCGGTCCAGGCAGGTGTCGACGGCGTCGTCCGTCGGCCCGGTGTCGACCAGGACGGCGTGCCCCGGGGTGCCGGTGGCGAGGACGAGCGCGTCGCCCTGACCCACGTCGCAGGCCACCATCCGCCACCCGGTGGGCGGCCAGCCGGGCGGGGCGAACCGGGTCGGGACGAGGACGACGAGGAGCCCGACCAGCAGCGCCAGCAACAGCGCCCGCAGGCGCGGCACCCGGCCCATCGCCAGCAGCACGACGAGCACCCCGGTGAGCAGCAGCGCGCCGCCCGCGCCCGCGGGCCACGGCACCGTGGCACCGGGCACCGCGGCGGCCCGGTCCCCGACCACGACCAGCCACCACACGAACGGCCCCGCCAGCCAGGCGCAGCACCACGCTGCGGCCGGGCTCACCGCGGACAGCACCGCACCGAGCACGCCCAGCACCGTCGCGGGGGCGACCGCGGGCGCCGCGAGCAGGTTCGCCACCACGGTGACCAGCCCGACTCCCCCGTTGAGCCCGGCGATCACCGGCGCGGTGGCCAGCGCCGCGGCGACCGGGACGACCAGCGCCTCGGCCGGCCCGGACGGCAGCCCGCGCCGTCGCAGCGCCGCCGTCCACCCCGGCCCGAGCAGCACCAGCGCACCGGTGGCGACGACGGACAGCACGAAACCCGCGTCGACGGCCAGGGCGGGGACGGCCAGCAGCAGGCCGAGCACGGCCACTGCCAGCGCGGGCACCGCGGACCGCGCCCGGCCGGCGGCGAACGCGATGAGCACGACCCCGCCCATCACCGCCGCACGCAGCACCGACGGCGACGGCCGGGCCAGCACGACGAACCCGACCAGGGCGACCATCGCCACCGCGGCCGCGATCCGCGGGTCGGTCCGGAACAGGCGCAGCAGGAGCAGCACCGCCCCGGTCACGATCGCGACGTTGGCGCCGGAGACGGCCGTGAGGTGCGCGAGCCCCGCGGTCCGGAAGTCCTGCTCGGTCTCGGCGAGCTGGGCGCGGGTGTCCCCGATCGCGAGCCCGGGCAGCAGCCCCGCCGGTGCCTCGGGCAGTGCGGCGACCGCCGCGTCGCGCAGGCCGTCGCGCAGGGCCCCGGCCCCGGTCTGCCACCACGGCGGCGCGGTCACGTCCTGCGGTGCGCCGCGGACCTTCAGCACGGCGACCGTGAGGTCGGGACGCTGTGCGGGCATGAGCAGCCCGGCGGCGGAGACCTCCTGACCGGGGAGCAGCCCGGTCCACTCCGCTGCCGGGGCCAGGAGCAGGAGCTTCCCGCCGGTGGTCGCCCGACCGCCACCGACGGTGGCCGTGACGAGCTCGGTGGGGACCAGCGCCATCGCCCGGGCGGCGCCGGACTCGTCGCCACCACCGGTGGTGCTGCGCAGGATCCGGGGGTCGTCGGTGAGCCGGACGCGGACCTCGGCGGCGGCGCCGCGGTCGGCGGGCCCGCGCAGCGGGTGCGACGCCAGCGCGGCCGCGTGGACGGTGCCCAGGACGGCCGCGACGAGCGCGCACCCGGCCGCGGCGAGCACGATCGAGGACGGCGCCGCGGCGCGGGCGCTGGTCCGGGCACGGAGCAGCGTGACCGTCAGGGCGAGCGCCGCGAGGACGGCGGCGGTGATCCCGCCCGCGGTGCCGCCGAGCAGCCCGGCGAGGACGGCGGCCCAGGTGGCGAGCGCGGCCGGGACGAGGCGCAGGTCGGGTGGGGCGGGACGTTCCTGCTGCTCCGCACGCTCGTCGTCGCGCTCCCCGGGCACCGGTTCGGGCCGGCGGGCTCCGGCGCGGGTCACACCCGCACCAGTTCCTGGAGCTGGGCGAAACGGCGCTCGCCGATGCCGTCGATCTCGCGCAGCTGCTCGACCCGGCTGAAGCGCCCGTTGGCGCTGCGCCAGTCGATGATCTTCTTCGCGGTGACCGGGCCGACGCCGGGCAGGGCGTCGAGGTCCGAGAGGGTGGCGGTGTTCAGGTCGATCTTCCCGCCGGGTGCGGCGGGTGCGGCGGCCGCGCCCGGTTCGGCGCCCGACGCCGGCTCGGAGCCCGGGGCGGGCAGGACCGGGGCGGCGTCGGGCGCCGGTGGGACGCCGACCGCGATCTGCTCCCCGTCGCCGAGGCGGCGGGCCAGGTTCAGCGCGCCGAGGTCGACCTCGGGCAGCGCGCCGCCCGCGGCGTCGAGGGCGTCGGCGACGCGTGCGCCGTCGGGGACCCGGACGAGACCGGGCCGGGCGACCCGCCCGACGACGCTCACGACGAGCGGCCCCGCGGTGACCGGTGCCGCCGCGACGGGCGCCGGCCCACCAGGACCCGCGGACCGGTCCGTCTCCCCCGTCGCCGCCCCACCGGGCACCGCCGTCACCTCGGGCAGGCCGCCGACGGGCTGCACGGTGGGACGGTCGAGCCACACCCCCACCCCGGCGACCAGCGCCCCGGCGAGCACCACCGCCACCAGCGCGAGCGCACCGGGGCGGCCCGGGTCCACCCGCGCCCCGGCCAGCGACGGCGGCAGCCACCGCTGGGCTCGGCGGCGCAGCCACGACGGCCGCCCGCCGTGCGGGACGTCGTCGCCGAGCTCCTCGGACGGTGCGGGGTCGTCCCGGGCCAGCAGGGCCAGGGGGTGGCCGGCATCGGGGTCGGCGGTCCACACCGGTGCCGGCTCCTCCGGCGCGACGGGGCCGGTCGCTCCGCGGTGCGTGGCGGAGGGATCGGCGGTCCACACCGGTTCCGGCCCGTGCGGGGCGGCGGAATCGGGCCGGCCCGGTGTCGCGCCGTGCAGGGTGGCGGGGTCGTGCCGGAGGGGCGTCGCACCGGGCCAGGTGCCGGGCCGGGACGCGGACGGCGCCGCCACGGGCGGCCCGGCAGCGCGGTGGGCGCGCGGCGGGGGCGGCCCGACGGCGCCCGGTCCGTGGGCGGGCGGTGATCCGGGACGTGGTCCGGACGCGCCGGGAGCCACCGGCAGCGCGGGCAACGGGACGGTCGGGGGATCGAGCCGGTCCGCGACCGCGTCCACCCGCCCGCGCGTCCCGATCCCGGCGAGCCGCCGGGCCGGGTCGAGGGAGGCGTCGGTCCTGGTCACGCACCCGACGCTAGGTGCGCCACCCCCGTTCCGACCGGCCGATGCCGGGCCTGTGGACGGATCGATCGATTGGGGACCGATGCGCTGCCGTGGGCCACGGCGCGGCCGGATCGTCGGCGGTCCGTGCTACACACCGGCGGGGCCTGTCGGCCCGGGGCGAGAGCCGGGCATGTCGGCGTCACCCGGAGCATCCGACGGCCTCGCGCGACGACCCGAGAGATCATCGCCCGGCGGTCAGACGGCGGGCACCACCACGATCCCCACCAGACCGGCTCCCACGTGCGCCCCAATCACCGCGCCGACCTCGGAGACGTGCACCTCGGCGGCGTCGGGCAGCTGTTCGCGCAGCCGGTCGGCGATGTCCTCGGCCCGGTCCTCGGCGCCGAGGTGGTGCACGGCGAGGTGTGCGCCCGGACCCGCCTCGGCGACGGCGAGCGCGACGAGCCGTTCGGTCGCGCGCGAGGTCGTCCGCACCTTCTCCAGCGGCGCGATCCGGCCGTCGCGCAGGTGCAGGATCGGCTTGACCGACAGGGCCGTGCCCATCAGCGCGGACGCGGCGCCGATCCGGCCGCCGCGGCGCAGCCGCTCCAGGTCCTGCACCGCGAACAAGACCCGTGCCCGTGCGGCGACGGCGCCGGCCACGGCCTCGACGTCGTCGGCGGTGGCGCCGGCTCCGGCGGCGTCGGCGGCGGCGAGCACGGCGAAGCCGAGGCCCATCGCGATGGCACCGGAGTCGACGACCCGGATCCGGTCCGGGGCGACCTCCTGCGCGGCGAGCCGGGCCGCGTCCCAGGTGCCGGACAGCGCGCGCGACAGGTGCACGGCCACGACGGCGGGGACGCCGTCGTCGAGCAGGGCGGTGAAGCGCTCGGCGAACGCGGCCGGGGTCGGGCGCGAGGTCTGCACGAGCAGGGTGCGGTCGGCGAGCGCGACGATCAGCTCGGCGGCGGAGACGTCGACACCGTCGCGGGCGGTGCGCTCGCCGAGCCGGACCTCCAGCGGGACGACGTGGATGCCGCGCCGTTCCGCGACGCCGGGCGGCAGGTGTGCGGTGGAGTCGGTGACCACGGCGACCGGCGAGGGGGGCACGGCCGGACCCTATCCACCCGGCGGGCGGAACAGCGGTGCCAGTGCCCGCTGCGCGGCGAGGTAGCGGCCGTGCGCGTCGTCCAGGCGGCCGCGGGTGCGCGGGTCGGGGGTGAACTCGCGGTCGACCCGCACCATCCGTCCGGCGAGCTCACCGACCGAGGCGGCCCGGCCGGTCGCGAGCGCGGCGAGCATCGCCGCGCCGAGCACCCCGGCGTCGCGTTCGGCGGTGCGGCGCAGCGGCCGGTCCAGCACGTCGGCCTTGATCTGGCACCAGAGGTCGCTCGCCGCGCCACCGCCACAGGCGGCGATGGTCTCGGGGCGGCGGCCGGCGGCCGACTCCAGCGGGCCCAGGACGTGCCGGGCGGCGTGCGCGACCCCCTCCAGCACGGCGCGGCCCAGCTCGGCGGACCCGGTGGCGAAGCTCGCGCCGAGCCAGTGCCCGCGCAGGTCGGGGTCCCACAGCGGGGCCCGTTCCCCGGCGAGCTGGGGCAGGAACAGCACCCGCCCCGGTTCGGCATCGGCGGCCCGGGCCAGCAGCTCGGCCGGTGCGACGCCCAGCACCGCGGACGCCCAGGTCAGCGCGTCGCCGCCGGCCTGGGTGGGTCCTGCGTGCACGTGCAGCCCGCGCCACGGCGGGAACGTGACGATCCCCGGGGCGCCGCCGCCGGGCGCCGCGGCGAGGGCCAGGACCTCCGAGGTGCCCGCGATGTCGATCGCGTCGCCGGGGGCGGCGATCCCGCCGCCGAGCAGCGCCGCCCAGGCGTCCATCGTCCCGACGGCGACGGGCAGCCCGGCCGGGAGCCCGCCCGCGCCGGTGGTCTCCCCCGCGACCGACGCCGGGTCGGCCAGGGGCGCCGGCATCGAGCGCAACCCGGGGACGAGCAGGTCGAGCCACTCCGGGTACCGGCCGTCGGGGTCGAGGAGTCCGGTCGAGGAGAGCGGATCGGCCACTGCGGTGCCGGTGAGGCGTTCGAGCAGCCAGTCCTTGGGCGCGAGCACCCTGCGCGCGCGGGCCCACGCGTCGGGCCGGTGTTCGGCGAGCCAGGCGGCGCGGGCGGCCGCGTGCGAGGCGTCGACGGAGCCGGTCCCACCGCGGCGCCGGGCCCGGTCCGCGGACGACAGCCGGTCGGTGAGCGTCGCCGCGACCGCGCCGCACCGACCGTCCTGCCAGGTGATCGCCGGGTGCACCGGCGCGCCGGCCCCGTCGACGAACAGGTGGGTGTCGACCTGGGCGCACAGCCCGACGGCGGTCACCCCGGCCAGTGCCGGGCCGAGCGCGCCGACCACCTCCGTCAGCCCGGACCACCAGTCGTCCGGGTGCTGCTCGGCGTGGCCGGGCGCGGGACGCGCGGTCGGGTGCGTGGCGCGGGCCGCGGCGACGCGGACGCCGTCGTCGTCGAAGACCGCCGCCTTGACCGAGGTGGTGCCCAGGTCGATGCCGAGCAGGGTCACGGCCGGGCCACCGTGGGCTCCAGGAGCCCGGCCAGCGCCTCCCCGACGGCGGAGTGTCCCGCCCAGCCCCAGTGCAGGCCGTCCGGGTTGCCGTGTCCGCCGAGGACGTGCTCGCCGACCAGCGCGGGCACGTCGAGCACGGTCACGGCCGGGGTGCCGGCCGCCCAGCGGCGGACCGCGGCGTCGGTGGCGGCGCGGTGCGGGTGGGCCAGGCCGTAGTCGGCGGCGCGGTGCACCGACGGGGCCAGCGCCACCACCGGCAGCCCGGGCCGCAGCGCGTGCACCCCGGCCCGGCAGCGTTCCAGGTAGGCGGCCGTGAGACGAGGCGGCAGCGTCGCCGGTCCCCCGCCGGGCAGCCGCGCCAGCACCGGGGCGATCCGCGGCTGGGCACGCCGGTAGGCGGTGCGGACGGTGTGCCGCAGCGGGGCGGGGCGCAGCACCGGGATCAGCTCGCGCAGCGCCGTCGGCAGCAGGGACGGCAGGGAGTCCATCCCGGACACCCCGAGCACGACCGCGCCGACCCGCGGCAGCGCCGCCCACACCCGTGGGTCCCCGCTGATCGCCGACCAGGCGTGCCGGGCGGTCCACCCGGCCCGGGCGACGATCTCGGCACGACCCCCGAGCCGGGCGGCGGCGACGTTGGGCCACAGCCGCGGCTCGTCGGCCGGGCAGGGTCGCTCGGGTCCGTGGAAGGCCAGCGAGTCGCCGACGACCAGCAGGTCAGGCACCGATGTTGTACCCCGCCAGGCGCCAGCGGGGGTGGTCGTCACGACGGGCGACGACGGCCCAGCGCGTGTTGCCCAGCCCGCCGATCACCGGCCAGGACGACTGCGGGAGGTCGAGCAGCCCGCACACCATCCCGGCGATCATGCCGCCGTGCGCGACGAGCAGCACCGAGCGGTCCTCCGGGTCGGCGGCGTACTCCAGGTCCAGCTCCTCGACGACCGGCAGCGACCGGACGACGACGTCGACCCGGGACTCGCCGCCGGGCGGGGTGAACCGCGGGTCGGACCGCCACTCGGCGATCGCGCCCGGGTCGTCGACGCCGATCTCGTCGATCGTGCGCCCCTGCCAGTCCCCGAGGTGGGTCTCCCGCAGCCGCTTGTCCACCGACAGCGGCAGCCCGACGGCCTCGGCCACCGCGGTCGCGGTGTCGTGGGCGCGGGTCAGGTCCGAGGTGATGATCCGGTCGAACCGCTCCTGCGCGAGCCGCGGCGCGACGGCCGCGGCCTGCGCGCGGCCGACGTCGGTCAGCCGGGTGTCGAGATGTCCCTGCATCCGGCCGACGGAGTTGTACTCGGTCTGCCCGTGCCGCAGCAGGGTGACCCGGCGCAGCGTCATGCAGTGCCGTCCGGGTCGCCCTGGGGGTCGGGCACCTCGATCGCCGGGCAGTCCTTCCAGAGCCGGTCCAGGCCGTAGAAGCCGCGCTGCTCGGTGTGCATGACGTGCACGACGATGTCGCTGAAGTCCAGCAGCACCCAGCCGTTGTCGTTGTCGCCCTCGCGCCGGGTCGGCTTGCTGCCGCGCTCGCGCAGCTTCTCCTCGACCTCGTCGACGATGGCCTGGACCTGACGCTCGTTGGCCGCCGACGCCAGCACGAAGCAGTCGGTCAGCGCGAGCTGGTCGGACACGTCGAGCGCGACGATGTCGACGGCCTTCTTGTCGGCCGCGGCGGCCGCGGCCACCTTCGCCAGCTCGACCGCCTCCGGTGATGCCGTCACCACACTGTTCCCTTCACGACCACGATTGACCTCGACAGTGTGTCAGCCGGGCACCGGGGACTTGGGCGGCGGGCACCGGGCGGGATAGGTTTCCGCCTCACGGTGGAACGTCGAAGGAGACTCCCCATGCCCCTGGCGCCCGATCTCGAGGGCACGCAGTGCGAGCCGGTCAGCTTCGCGTGGGCACGGGACGACGTGCTCCTGTACGCGATCGCCGTCGGAGCGGGGGGTGAGGACCCCACCGCCGAGCTGTCGCTGACCACGGAGAACACCGCGGGCGTGCGGACGGCGGTGCTGCCGTCGTTCGCGGAGATCGTCACCGCGGGCGCGAAGGTCGACCTGGGCGAGGTGGACGCCGCCCGTGTCGTGCACGCCGAGCAGGCCTTCCGGGTGGTCGCGCCGCTGCCGGTGGAAGGACGGGTCCGGGTGACCGCGACGGTCACCGAGGTGCTGGACAAGGGGTCCGGGGCGCTGGTGCGCACCGAGGCCGATGCCGTCGACGCGAGCACCGGGGAACTGGTGCTGACCAGCAGGAAGACGTTGTTCCTCGGCGGGGAGGGCGGCTTCGGCGGCACCCGCGGGGACAGCGTGCCGAGCCCGGTTCCCGACCGCGCGCCCGACCACGAGGTGACCTACCGGACCACGCCGGGCCAGGCGCTGCTGTACCGGCTCACCGGGGACCGCAACCCGCTGCACAGCGACCCGGCGTTCGCCGCGAAGGGCGGGTTCGACCAGCCGATCCTGCACGGCATGTGCACCTACGGGTTCACCACCCGCGCGCTGGTCGCGACCGTCTGCGGCGGCGCCCCCCGCCGCCTCCTCGCGATGGACGCCCGGTTCACCCGGCCGGTCGTGCCCGGGCAGTCGCTCACCGTCTCGGTGTGGGACACCGGCGGCGGCACGGTCGCGTTCCGGACCGCCGTCGACGGCGAGGTGGTGCTGGACCGCGGCAGCGCGGAGATCAGCACGGAGAGCACCGCGTCGTCGCCGGCCGCCTGAGCGCTCAGGACGGCGCCGCGGTCACACTCGGCGGCGCCGGGTACCCCGGGTGGTCCCGCCCGCCCCGACGAGCCAGGGCGGACAGCGCGTCGAGCGCCGCCAGCTGCGGGTAGCTGCGCTCCGGGTCGTCCCGGTGCGGCCACCGGTGGTCCAGCTGGCGGAAGGTCACCGCGCGATGCAGGGTGATGCCGAAGAAGCGGGGGTTGTCGCGCACGAACCGGGCGTAGGCGTCCCGGAGGCCGGGATCGCGGTCCAGCTCGGTGCGGACGAACCGGTCGACGTCGGTGCCGATCTCGTGGACGTACTCCCCGCACGGCGCCACCACGAACGGCACCACCCACGCCTCGGGCACGCCGAACAGCTCGCGCACGGCACGCTGGCGGTGCCCGGCGTTCTCGCTGCGCGACATCCACGCGGCGACGACGGCGCGGCGGCGCGGGCTCAGCCGGCCGAGGACCGCAGCCGGCGGCCAGGGGAACGACACCCGGAACGGGATGTGGACCGGATCGCCGTCGACGTGCACGTCGTGGTCGGCGACGCCGCCGCCGGAGTCCTGGACGAGCTGGGCTGACACCGCACCCCACGGGGCGAGGACGTGCATCGCGGCGTGCGCGTCCCGGCGTACGGGCTGGGGCACCGCGCGGAGCAGCAGCCCGGCCACCGACGGGGTGGGGACAGCGATCACGAGGGGCACCGTAGCCCGATCGGCGCAGCTCGGCGTCACCGACGGCCGATTATCGCGCTGCGTCGTCACCCTTTCGGCGCTGCGTGACCGGCAACCGGTAGAGCGCGGCCACCGGTTCGCGGCCGTCCGGGAACCGCCACCCGGCGGGTGCCGTACCGGTGCGGAGCCAGCCCACGGACCGGTAGAGGCGTTCGGCCGGGACGGACTCGACGACGTCGAGCACCCCGTCGCGGCCGCGGGCCGCGAGTTCGGCGGTGATCCCGTCCAGCAGGGCACGGGCGTGGCCGGCCCGGCGGACGGCCGGGTCGACGAACACCCGGGTCAGCCGCAGCGCTCGGGGTTCGTGGTCGTCGGTCAGCAGGGCGGCGTGCCCCGCGACCCGCCCGCCGTGACGACCAACGCGGTGACCAGCCCCGGCGGGGACAGGAACGCCACCGGGTCGGCCGGCCAGGTCGACGGGTACCGGTCGGTGTCGTGCACGGCGCGCAGCACGGTGACGCAGGCGGGCAGGTCGTCGTCGGTGCGGGGGCGCGGGGCAGGTGGCACGACGGGGGTCACGACCGGCGACCGTACCGCCGCGTCCGGGCCCGGCCGGGTCAGCGCGGGGTCACCCCGGCCGGGTAGACGGCGTCGACCTCGACCTCCACCAGCCAGCCCGGGACCGGCAGGCTCGCCACCTCCAGCGCGAACCGGCTGGGCCGGGCGGGGTTGCGCACCAGCGGCGCGGCGGGCGCGGCCGTCCCGGTCGGGACCAGCACCGTCTCCCCGGTGGTCAGGTCGGTGTTGGCGAAGTACTGGCGGTAGGCGCGGTTCCAGCCGGCGTAGTCGGCGCGGGTCGTGCCGGGCGCGTTGTCGAGGAACACCCGCATCGAGGTGACGTCGTCGAGGCGCAGGCCCCGGGCCTCGAGGTTCTCCTTGATCCTGGCCAGCACGTTCATGCCCTGGGCCTCGGTGATCGTGACCCCGGCGGGGAGGGTGCCGCCGGGGAACTGGCCGGCGTCGACGTAGGCCTGCGGGGTGCCGTCCGCGGCCGCGGGGTTCGCCGCGGCCGGGCCGAGGCCGCTGGACTTGTACAGCGACGCCCCGCTCACCAGGCTCACCCCCTCGGCGATCATCGGGTTGGCCTCGCCTGCCTCCAGCACGGGCAGGGCGGGCGGGCCGGGCTCGGCGGCGTCGGGCGCGGCGCCGGCGCAGCCGGTGGCCAGCGCGGCGGTGACGGACAGGGCGATCAGGGCGGGAACGGGACGTCGCATCGTGACTCCTCGGGGGAACGGGGGTGGGGTCAGGCGCCGCCGGCGACCCGGGCGTGCAGCGCCGAGACCGTCGAGCGGGCGGAGGTGAACGCGCCGTGCTGCCAGGCGATGGCGTGCGAGAGGTGGTCACCGGCGAACCAGATGCGGCCGGCGGGCTGGGTGAGCAGCCGGTACTCCGGGCTCGTGGCCTCCCAGCTCGCCCAGGCCGACTCCGACCAGCGGGTCACCGCCCACGAGCCGGAGAACGACGACGCGATGTCGGAGCGGTACTTCTCGCCGTGGATCGCGGCGCCCTCGTCCAGGGCCTTCGCGAGCCGCTGGCGGTGGGTCAGGGACTCGAAGGCCCGCTGCCGCTTGCCGGAGCTGTAGTAGCCGACGACGACGCCCCGGTCGGCGTGGAAGTGGTCGTAGGGGAACATGATCTGGGCGATGTCGCGGTCGGTGTTGCTGGCGCCGCCGTAGATCCGCTCGTCGGTCTCCCACCAGCGGCGGGTGTACTCGATGCCGAGCTTGCCCGAGGAGCTGGGCTTCGCCGCGCGCTGCGCGGCCAGCACGGCGGCGGGCAGGTTGGTGTCGAGCCGGGTCACCAGGTGCGGCGGCAGGGTGCAGACGACCTCGTCGGCCACCAGCCGTTCGACCGGGCCGCCCGCGGCCGGGACGACGTCGACGGTCACCCCGTCCGGCGTGTTGTGCAGCCCGGTGACGGCCGTGCCGTAGCGGATCCGGTCCGCGCCGATCCGTTCGGCGAGCGCGTAATGGATCCGGTCCATCCCGCCGACCGGGGTGAACATCATCGTGGCCTGGTCGTACTCGTAGTCGAAGGCGAAGTTCCGGCCGAGTCCGCTGCGGATCACCGAGGAAATCGGGTACGGAACCGTGGGGGTGCCCGCGTCGGTCCCCGCGCCGGGCTCACGGGCGTAGCCGCGCCGCGGGGAGCCGAGGTAGCGGCCGTCGGAGGACAGGTCGCCCAGCGAGACGAGGAACTCCGAGAGCGCCTCCTTGTCCGCGGCGCTCAGGACGTCGTCGAGCGCGCCGCGCGCGGTGGCCTTGTGGAGCAGCTCGGAGACGTAGCCGAAGGTGTCGGCCTTCGCCGCGCGGTAGGTGACCGAGGTTCCGGCCAGCGCCCCCGCGTCGGTGTAGTTGACGACGGTGTTGGCGTTCTGGTTGCCGAACGGCTGGATCTCCACCCCGAGCTCGCGGCAGTAGTCCAGCGTGACGTGGCTCTGCGGGATCCGGGTCGCGCCCAGGTTGAAGAAGTGTCCTGGCGCGAACGTGCAGCGTTGCGTCTCGCCGTTCAGGTCGGCCTCCTCGGTGCCCGCACGCACCGACCAGACCCGCCCACCGGGCCGGGTGCGGGCCTCGACGACGGACACGTCGTAGCCGACCTTGCCGAGCTCGTGGGCCGCGGCGAGCCCGGCGGGCCCCGCGCCGAGGACGAGGACGCGGCGGCCGGCCGCGGCGGCGTCGCGCGACGGTGGCGTCCAGGCCGGGTCGTCGCCGGCGCGCGGGGCGAGCCCGATGGTCGCCATGGCCTCGTACGCGGCGCCGGCCCCACCGGCCAGCCCCAGCGCCCTGATGAACGTTCTGCGGGTCACGGTCACAGCGGTGATACTCGGAACCGGCGGCGACGGTCGCGGGTCGCCGGCGCTGCGTTCACGGCAACCGGACCGGGAAGACCGGCGGCGGGTTCCCATCGCGGGTTCGACGTCCGACGCGCGGGCGCAACACCCGGGCAACAGCGCGGTCCTAGCGTCGCCGTCCGTGTCCGACCTCGACAGGGCCATCGCGCGGTCCTTCTCCCCCGGCCACACCCAGCTGCGGGCAGAGTCGCCGATGGCACCGCTCGGGCGGCGCCGGATGGGCGCGACCGAGCTGGTCGCGCAGTCGGTGGCGACGACCGCGCCCGCCGCGTCGATGGCGATGCTGCCCCTGGTCGTGGGCCGGCTCGCCGACCCGCTGTCCGGGCTGCTCGTCATCGTCGGCGCCACGGTCGCGGTGACGATGGTGGCGCTCTGCCTCGGGCAGTTCACCCGACGCCAGGCCGCCGCGGGCGGTGTCTACAGCTTCGTCTACCAGGGGCTCGGTGCCCGGGCCGCGCTCGTGACGGCCGTCGTGATCGGGGCGAAGTACCTGGGCAGCGCCGCGATCACGCTCTACGCCGGCGGCCGGGCCCTGACCGCGCTCGCCGGGGCGGCCGGGGTCGACGTGAGCGGGGCCGGCGCGCAGGTGCTGCTGCACCTGGTGGTCGCGGTGGGGATCGCGACGGTGCTCGTGCGGGGGCCGCGGGTCGCCGCCCTCACCCTGCTCGGGGTGGAGATCGGCTCGCTGTTGCTCGTCGTCGCGGTGCTGCTGGTCCCCGCTCCGCACCTCGCCGCCCCGGTCCCGGCCGGGCCGGTGCCGGACCTGCTCGCCGTCGCGCTGATGGCGATGTTCATGCTCGCCGGCTTCGAGTCGGCGACCTTCTTCGGCCCGGAGACGCGACGTCCGCTGGTCACGGTGACCCGGGTGGTCCTCTGGACCCCGCTGCTGTGCGGGGCGCTGCTGTCGTTCGCGGCCTGGGCGAGCTGGACCGGCCGCGCCACGACCCTGGTCGCGATCCTGTCCGACCCCGGGGCGTCGGGCGCGCCGACCGCGCTGGTGGTGGCGTTGCACGCCGGTCTGGCCTGCTCCTACCTGGCCTCGGCCGCGGCCTCGGCGCACGCGGCGTCACGGGTCGCGTTCTCCCTCGGGGTGGAGCGGCTGCTGCCGCGTGCCCTCGCGACGGTGCACCGGCGGTGGCGCACACCGCACCGTGCCGTCGTCGGGATCGTGGCCGTGGTCCTGCTCGGCGGGCTGCTCGCCGACCTGGCCCCGGCCGGGACGGACGCGGTGCGCCACCTGGTGCGGGCGCTCGTCACCCTCATGTACGTGCTGGTCGCGGTCGCGGCCGTCGCGTTCCTGCTGCGCATCCGGGAGCACACCCGCCCGGTGCTCGTGCTGGGGTGCACGGTCGCGGTGCTCGGCGGCGCCCTGCTGGTGCTGCGGCTGCCCGGTCTGCTCGACACCCCCGAGGGGACCGGCGCCGCGGTGGCCCTCGCGGTCTGCTGCGCGGTGGGACCGGTGTGGTGGCGGTTCCTGCGACGTCACCCGGACCGGCTGGCGAGGATCGGGGTGTTCGACCAGCCCGGCAGCGACGACGTCCTGCCCGGGGCCGGCGACTTCGTCCCGGACGCCTCGGGGACGCCGCGGCTGGTCCGGCGGAGCCCGCGAGCCGGGGACCCGCCGTGAGCGAGCCGGGCGCCGCGAGCCGGGCCCTGGAGCTGCTGGAGGCGGTGGCGAGGATCGGGCCGGGCGCGACGGCGCGCGAGCTGTCGCGCACGACGGGCATCCCGTCCGCGACGGCGTACCGGCTGCTCAACGTGCTCGTCGCCGACGGCTACCTGGTCCGGATCAGCGACCTGTCCGGGTTCGCGCTGGGGCGCCGCACCCGGGAGCTGGCCGGCGCGGCCGAGGGACCGCCGCAGCTGGCCGAGGTCGTCGCCGGGATCCGCGGCCGGGTCCGGTTCGGGTTGTTCGTCGCCGACTGGCCCGCGGGCACGCTTCGGCTGGTCGACCGCGACCCGGACCACGAGCTGCCCGGGGAGCGGACGCTGCTCGCCCACCCGCACGCCTCGGCCATGGGGAAGATCATGCTGGCCGCGCAGCCGGAGCTCGTCCCCGACCGGCCGCGGGCGCTGACCCGGCACACCGTGACCGCCGGGGCCGCGCTGGCCGCGGAGCTGCGGACGGTGGCGCGCACGGGGGTGGCCACCGAGGTCGACGAACTGCGGTCCGGCCGCTCGTCGGTCGCGGTCGCGGTGCGCGACGCGGCGGGCGGGGTCGTCGCCTGTCTCGCCGCGCTCGGCCCGACCGGGCGGCTGCCGGTCACCGACCCGGACCTGACAGCGCTGCTGCGCGCGGGGGCCGACCGGATCGGCGGTCTCACGGGCGCGCGGGCACCGGGTCAGCGCGGCCGCAGGACGTAGCCGGTGTAGCCGTACTCGGTGCCGAACCGCTCCCGGACGGCGATCTCGCCGCCCACCTCGTCCAGCGCCGCCGGGTCGACGCCGTCCTCGCGCAGGGTGGCGATCCGGCGGGCCAGCGGGCGGTAGTAGGCGTCCCAGTCGGAGTCGGGGAGCAGGTAGACCGCCTGGACCGTGTACCCGGCGCGCTGCGCGGCGGCGACGTTCTCCGCGGTCGTCCGCATCCCCGGGTAGCCCGCGTCCCAGAACTCCCGAGCGCCGGGCGACGGCTCGGTGGTCGTCCACTCGGCCTCGGTGAGGACCACCACCCCGCCCGGGGCGAGCAGCCGCCGCCAGCCGGCGAGCGCCGCGTCGAACCCCATGACGTAGGCGGCACCCTCGGACCAGACGAGGTCGGTCTCGCCGTCGGGCAGCGGCAGGTCGTCCATCGCGGCGACGAGGGGGCGCACCCGTCCCCCCAGCCCGGACGTCGCCGCGCGGCTGCGCAGCCGCTGGAGGAAGGGTTCGTGCAGGTCGACGGCCACGACCTCGCCGCCGGTCGCCGCCGCCAGCGGCAGCGTCGCCGGACCGGTCCCGCAGCCGATGTCGACGATCCGCGGACGCTCCGGCAGGTCCCCGGCCAGGCGCAGCAGCAGTGCCGTCGTCTCCTCCGATCCCGGCGCTTCGCGGGGCAGGTCGTCGTGGGCGGCCCAGAAGACCTGCTCCAGCGGTGTGCTCACGTCCGCGCATGATGCCCGCACCGGGCCGCCACCGCACCACCGATACGTGTGCATGATGGGGTGGTGCACGTCGACACGTTCCTCCTGGCGATCCCCCCGCTCGCGATCTACTTCCTGTGCGCGGGTGTGGTCGGTGTCGAGAGCATCGGGGTGCCGCTGCCCGGTGAGATCGTGCTCGTCGGCGCGGCCCTGCTGGCCGCCCGCCCCGGCTCGCCCATCGACCCGGTGGCCGTCGCGGCGTCGGCGACGGCGGGGGCGATCGTCGGCGACTCGATCGGCTACTCGGTGGGCCGTCGCTACGGCACCGGTCTGCTCGACCGGCTCGGCCGCCGGTTCCCCAGGCACCTGGGTCCGGCGCACATGACCGTGGCCCGGCGGATCTTCGACCGGCACGGGGTCTGGGCGGTGCTGTTCGGCCGCTTCGTGGCGATCCTGCGCATCCTCGCGGGCCCGCTGGCCGGGACGATGAAGATGCACTACCCGAAGTTCCTCGCCGCGAACGCGACCGGCGCGGTGCTGTGGGCGGGCGGCACGGTCGCCCTGATCTACCTGCTCGGGATCGTCGCCGAGACGTGGCTGAAGCGGTTCTCCTGGATCGGGCTGATCGTCGCCGTGGTCGGCGGGCTGCTGGTCTCGCGGTACGTGCGGCACCGGGTCGAGCGGGCCGCCGCGCAGGAGGAGACGGCGCCGTGAGCCCCGCCGTCGGGCCGGGCGGGCGGACGCCGTCGGCGAGCCGACCGGTCCGGGCCGCGACCTGCTGACGGGACGGATCGCTCAGCGCAGCGCGTGAGCGGTGTAGGTGACCGCGCCGAAGGTCCGCGAGTCGAGCAGCGGCAGGTGCTCGGTGGACCATCCGTCCGGGAACAGCCGCCGGCCCGCACCCTGGACGACGGGATGGTGGAACAGCCGGATCTCGTCGACGAGCCCGGCCGCGATCAGCGTGTGGCACAGCGTGATGCTGCCGGTGCAGACGATGTCGGCGCCCGGCCGATCCTTCAGTGCCGCGACCTCGGTGACCGGGTCCCCGGACAGGACGGTCGAGTTCTCCCACTCCGGGTCGGTCAGCCTCGACGACACCACGTACTTGTCGACCTGGTTCAGGTAGTCGGTGATGCCGGTGGTGTCGTCGGTCCGGGCGGGCCAGAAGCCGCGGAAGTCGCAGAACGTGCGGCGCCCGAGCAGCGTCGCGTCGGAGGCGGCGTCCTGGCGGTGCAGCTCGGCGAGAACCTCGTCCTGGCCGTCGGCGGTGGGGTCGAACCAGTCGCCGAGGAACTCCACGGCGCCGTCGAGGGTGATGTTCTGGGTGATCGCGAGGGTGCGCACGGGAGATGCCTCCACGGTCGTCGGTGCGTAGACACCAGGGTCGACCGCGGAGGCGTCCCGAACTCGTCGGTCGCCGCCGGCTCAGCCCTCGACGACGGTGATCGCCGCCGCCGGGCAGCCGTGCGCGGCGTTGCGCACGGCCTGCTCCTGACCGTCCGGCGGGGTGTCGGTGAGCAGCTCGACGACGGCGTCGGAGTCGCGCTGGTCGAACACGTCCGGGGCGGTGAGCAGGCACTGCCCCGACCCGACACAGGCGTGCTGGTCGACCTCGACCTTCATCGCGGGTACCTCCCTCACCAGCGGACCGGCAGGCTCCGGACCCCGCCGGTGATGTGGTCGGTGCGCACGTCGAGCTCGTCCATGCCGACGGCGAGCTCCAGGTCCGGCAGCCGGCGGGCGAGCGTGGCGAACACCGCGCGCAGCTCGGTGCGGGCCAGGCTCGCGCCGATGCAGAAGTGCGGCCCGTGCCCGAAGCCGACGTGCCCGCGCTCGGCGCGGTCGGGGTCGAAGGTCTCGGCGTGGTCGAAGACGTCGACGTCGCGGTTGGCGGCGTTGACCGAGAGGATCACCGCGTCGCCGCGCGCGATGGTGACCCCGGCGACCTCCACGTCTTCATGGGCGTAGCGCAGCAGCCCCAGGTCACCGGGCGCCCCGAGGCGCATGACCTCCTCGATGACGGCGTCGACCCGGCCCTCGGGGTCGGCGGCGAGCTTGTCCCACTCGTGCCGGTTGCCCATGAGGAACAGCATGCCCAGCCCGATCCGGTTCACGGTGGTCTCGTGCCCGGCGAACAGCAGCCCGACGCAGAGCCGGATCATCTGGTCGTAGCCGAAGGTCGGGTCGGCGGCCTGGGCCGCGACGAGGTCGCTGATGACGTCCTCGCCGGGCTCGGCGCGCTTGCCCTCGGCGAGCCCGGCCATGTAGCGGCCGAACTCCTCGCGGGCGGCATGGGCGTCGTCGCCGGAGTAGGTCGCCATCCGGTCGGACAGCCCGCGGAAGTACTCGCCGTCGGACTCGGGGACCCCGAGCAGCGAGCAGATCACCGCGACCGGCAGCGGGAAGGCGAGGTGGGCGTGCAGGTCGACCACGCCGTCGGCGGACGCGTCGTGGTCGGCGACCATCGCGTCGACGTAGCCGTCGACGAGCTCCTGCACGTGCCCGGACAGCCGGCGCATGCGCTTGGCGGAGAACGCCGGGGTGAGCAGCCGGCGCATCCGGCCGTGCTCCTGCTCCTCGGTCTCGTAGGTACCGGTCGGCCCGTCCTGGACGGCCGCGGTGCTGATCCTCGACGCCTTCTCCGGTTCCGGGTGCGACCGGCCGAACCGCTTGTCGCCCAGCAGCTCGCGGACCTCGGCGAACCGGGTCACCAGCCACGCCGGGTCGCCGGCCGGGGTGGTCACCGGCGCGATCGGCACCTCACGGCGCAGGACCTCGTAGAAGGGCGCGAGGTCGAGCAGGTTCGGTCGGGTGAACGGCAAGCGGGGACGCTCGGCGGCGAGGGTCATCGACACTCCTGGGGTCGTGGTGGTGACCCCAGCCTACGATTTACTGGCAGTATCTGCCACGAATGTGCCCGGAGTGCACCGGACCGTCCCCGAACGGGCGGGTCGAGGACGGCCCGGGCCCGCGGTCACGCCGGGCTGTCGAGCAGCTCCTGCAGGTACTGGTCGATCTGCGGCATGTAGGTGGGCGCGACACCGAACAGGGCGAGGTGCCCGAGCAGGTCGTCGACGACGCGGATCGTCGCGTGCGGGGTCAGCTCCAGCTCGGCCTCGTGGTCGCGGACCGGGAAGAACATGTCCTCGTTGATCGGGATGACCCGGGTGACGGCCTCGTTGCGACCGAGTGCCTCGGCGAGGTTCCCGCCGGTGTGGCGGGCGACGTCGCCGCGCTGCCACTTCCACGCCATGCAGAGCAGGTCGTTGGGGTCCATCGCGGTGAAGTACGGCTCCAGGAAGCGCGCCATGAAGGCCTCCTTGGAGTCGAACTCCAGGGCGCGCCAGACCTCCTGCTTCCAGAACTCGGTGGAGAAGCCCATGACCGCCCAGATGCCGGCGTGGCGCCGCAGCCCGGCCTCGACGTCGGCGTTGCTCGCGTAGTTCCCGCCGTTCCAGCCCGGGTCGGAGGTGATCGCCTCGACCAGGGCCTTCGTGTAGAGGAAGTCGTGCGGGGTGTTCTGCGCGGTCCCGGCGATCGGCGCGGCACGGCGCACCTTGTCCGGGAACCGCACCATCCACTCGTAGGTCTGCTGCGCACCCATCGATCCGCCGACGACGAGCGCGAGCCGGTCGACCCCGTAGTGCTCGCGCAGCAGCTGCTCCTGGGCGCGGACGTCGTCGCCGATCCGGACGTGCGGGAAGTTCGACATCGCGATGCCGGCGTTCGCGCCCGAGGCGTTGTGCGGGCTGGTCGACAGACCGTTGCCGATCTGGTTGACCACGACGATGAAGTACCGCTCCGGGTTCAACGCGTGGTCCGGGCCGATGTAGACGTCGCGGAAGATCTGGTGCGTCCCCGAGTACCAGGTCGTCACCAGGATCGCGTTGTCCTTCGCCGCGTTCAGCGTGCCGAAGGTGGCGACCGCGAGCTGCAGGTCGGGGATCACCCCGCCCTCCTCCAGCGCGAACTCGCCGACGCTGATCAGCTCGTAGTCGCCATGGAACTCGTGGGTGTAGAAGGGATTCTCGATCGCGGCCGGCTGCGCTGTCGTCACGGTCGTCACTGCTCTGTCACGCTCCTGCTCCGTCGAAGACGCGGACCGGAGCGACTCTTCACCTTTGTGACGCGCGGCACAAGATCCCGTCCGGGCGGGGATCAGCTCCAGGCGACGACGAGCACCAGCATCGTCACGACGATGCCGAGCCCCAGCATCATCATCAGCAGCCAGGCCCCGGCGTTCGGTGGCGGCTCGGCGGGCGCCGGACCGGTGCTGCGGCGCAGCTCGGCGAGCTGGGCGCGGTCGAGGATCGGCATGGTCAGGTCATCGGAGTTCACATGGTGGTAACGCGCGAAGTCGGGTCGTGGGCACTGAGCTCCCAACTCTCGTGTGCCGCAACAAGATCGATGTCGCGGACGGTGCCGCGCGTACTTCCACCGGTATCACGGTGCGTCGACCTGAGCCCGACGGTCCGTCACGTACGGTCATCAGCAGCGGCCGGCCGGAGAGGTCGGTGAACACCGGTGAGACGCCCGGGACTGCCCGGTCGGTCAGTCCTGCCCGCGCCGGGTCAGCACCCGGGGGCCGTCCTCGGTGATCGCGACGGTGTGCTCGGA
The DNA here is from genome assembly GCF_001932475.1 of Pseudonocardia sp. Ae717_Ps2. Taxonomy (NCBI): domain Bacteria; kingdom Bacillati; phylum Actinomycetota; class Actinomycetes; order Pseudonocardiales; family Pseudonocardiaceae; genus Pseudonocardia; species Pseudonocardia sp. Ae717_Ps2. The sequence continues at coordinate 1,465,215 of NZ_MCIS01000001.1, read as the reverse complement.
GTGCGCGGTGCGCGAGCCGTCGGCGGAGCGGATGGTCCAGCCGTCGGGGTCGAACACGATCCGGTCGGTGGTCCGTGCGAACCAGGGTTCGAGCGCGAGCGTCAGCCCCGGTCGCAGCGTGAGGCCGCGACCGGCCCGCCCGGTGTTCGGGATGTGGATGTCGCCGTGCATGGTGCGGCCGAGGTCGTGCCCACCGAACTCGGTGTTGACGGGGTAGCCGTAGTCGCGGGCGACCCCACCGATGGCGGCGGAGATGTCGCCGAGCCGGTTGCCCGGCCGGGCCGCGTCGATCGCGGCCTCCAGGGCGTCCTCGGTGGCACGGATGACACGTCGGTCGCCCTCGTCGGCCGTGGTGCCGACGATGATCGTCCGGGCGGAGTCGGCGACCCAGCCGTCGATGCTGACGGCGATGTCGGCACTGAGGACGTCGCCGTCGCGCAGGACGTAGTCGTGCGGGAGCCCGTGCAGCACGGCGTCGTTGACCGAGAGGCAGATGACGTTGCGGAACGGGCCGCGCCCGAAGGACGGGGCGTAGTCCCAGTAGCAGGACTCGGCGCCGCGCTCGGCGAGCATGCCGCGCACGTGCAGCTCGATGTCGAGGAGGTTCACGCCGACGTCGGCGATCCGGCCGACCTCGGTGAGCACCTCGGCGACGAACCGGCCGGTCGTGTGCATCCGGTCGATCTCGGCCGGCGTCTTCAGTTCGATCACGGTATTACTATACCGGAGCGCCAACGCTTGCCGGTACAGTAATACCGACCTTAGTCTCGTCCCATGGTCCGCCACCCCCTCACGCCCGAGCAGATCGACGCCGGTCGCCGTCTGGGTGCGCTGCTGCGCCGGGCCCGGGGCGACCGCGACCCCGTCGAGCTCGCCCGGGCCGCCGGGGTCTCCCCCGAGACCCTGCGCAAGATCGAGACCGGACGCCTGCCGAGCCCGGGGTTCGGGACGATCGCCTGCCTCGCCGAGGCGCTCGGGATGCCGATGCAGGAGCTGGCCGACACCTGGCGCGGCAGCGACGTGGCGGACGTGGCGATGGAGGCCGCCGGGTAGCGGTGCCCGCACCTCCGGCACCGCTACCCGGCTACTGACCGGGACGCAGCTCGTAGAGGTGTCCCCGCCCCGCCTTCTCGCTGTACCAGCGCGTCGCCGGCGGGGTCGTGGTGCCGTCCGGCGAACCGCCGACCGGCCACCCGTTCCTCCGGTCCTCGCCGTCGACGACGCACCAGCCTGCACCGTCGAGCCACCGGCACCACACGACCCCGTCCGCCCGCCGGTAGACCGGCCGCCCGTTCGTGTCGGCCGCCTCGCGGTGGAACCGGTACACGAGCCCGTCGGACAGGCGGACGAACTCGAAGGACTCCACAGGTCCTGGGTACCCGGCGCGGCCGGGCCCGTCGACCGGGGCGAGGCCCGCCGGAATGGCCGACGACGGGGCGAGGTTGACCCCAGCGGTGCCGGACGGCACCGGACACCTCCTGGAGGAGCACGAGATGAGTGACGCGTCGGCCCCGTTCGACCTCGCGGCGATGAACCGCGCCGTGATCGAGGAGTTCCGGGCGACCGGAGGACGAGCGGGCGGCATGTTCGAGGGCAAGCCGCTCGTGCTGGTCCACCACACGGGAGCCCGGTCCGGCACCGAGCGGATCGCGCCCCTGGTCCCGCTCCTCGACGGCGAGCGGATCTTCATCTTCGCCAGCAAGGGCGGCGCCGACACCAACCCGGACTGGTACCACAACCTCCTGGCGAACCCCGACACCCGCGTCGAGCTCGGCACGGAGACCCTACCCGTGCGGGTGCGGGAGGTCACCGGTCCCGAGCGGGACGAGGTCTACGCCCGCCAGGTCGCGCTGGAGCCGCAGTTCGGCGAGTACCAGCGCTCGACGGAGCGGATCATCCCGGTGCTGGAGCTGCAGCGGGTCTGAGTTCGGACGCTGCACGGGGATACCGGGAGCCCATGCTCCGCAACGAGAGGCATGCGACGCCCCAGTTTCCGTGCAGCCCCGGGACCCCGACCCACCTCGTCCGTACGCTGTGACCGACGACGACCCCCGGCCCACCGGCCGGTACACCGTTCCGATGGTGAACCGATCGGTCCAGAATCGGTAGCATCGCGTCATGCCGCGTCCCCGCCAGTTCGACGAGAAGCGGGTCCTGTCATCCGTGCAGGCGGCGTTCTGGGACAAGGGGTACGCAGGTACCTCGCTCGACGACCTCCTGACCGCCAGCGGCCTCGGCAAGGGAAGCCTGTACGGGGCGTTCGGGGACAAGCGGAGCCTGTTCCTGCGCGTGCTGCGCGAGTACGACGACGCCAACGACGCGATGCTGCGCACCCGTCTGGAGCAGAGCGACCGCGCCGTCGACGTCGTTCGTGACTTCGTGACCGGCCCACTGCGCGATCCCGACGGAGCGGAGGCACGGCGGGGCTGCCTGCTCGCCAACACCGCGATGGAGCTGTCCACCGACGTGGCCGAGGTGGCCGCCGAGGCCCGGCGCAGCTACGCCGCGACGACGACCCTGCTGGCCGAAGCCGTACGACGAGCGCAGCGCGAGGGCGACGTCACCCCCCACGTCGACCCCGAGGAGACCGCCCACGCGGTGCTCGCCGGGCAACTCGGCCTCCTGGTCCTCGGCCGGGTCGGCCAGGACCCGGCCATCCTGTCGACCATGGCCGGGACCCTGCTCCAGGGACTGCTGCCCCCGCCCTGATCGGCTCCGGAGAGTCGACCACCCCCCGTTGTTGACTGATCGGTCCATATCAGGTGTTATGGACCGATCAGTCAACAACGGGAGCGGAGAGCTGACGTGACGGTTCTGCAGGACAAGGTCGCCGTCGTGACCGGTGCGAACGCGGGCATCGGGCGCGCGATCGCCCGGGCCTACCACGCCGAGGGAGCACGGGTGTTCGTCGCCGGCCGCCGTCGGGAACAGCTCGACGAGGTCGAGGCCGAGCTCGGACACGGCGTCACCGGCGTCCGCTGCGACGTCGGCCGGCTCGACGACCTCGATGCGCTCTACGCGACCGTCGCCGAACAGGCGGGCCGGATCGACGTCCTGGTCGCCAACGCCGGGATCGGGATCGTGGCGCCGCTCGGGGAGATCACCGAAGAGCAGTTCGACGCAATGTTCACCACCAACGTCAAGGGGTCGCTGTTCACCGTGCAGAAGGCCCTGCCCCTTCTCGCGCCGGGGGCGTCGATCATCCTCACCGGATCGACGGCGGCGTCGCGTCCCGAGCCGCTCCTGCCCGTCTACGGCGCGACCAAGGCCGCGCTCCGGAACCTGGTCCGCGGGTTCGCCCACGACGCCGGGACACGCCGGTACCGGATCAACATGCTCTCCCCCGGCGCCACGCACACCCAAGGACTGGTCGACCTGCTGCCGGCCGACGCGCTCGCCGCCGCGGGGCCGTCGGTCCCGCTCGGCCGGCTGGCCGAGCCCGAGGAGATCGCGGCCGCGGCGGTCTTCCTCGCCTCGGACGCGTCCAGCTACGTCAACGGGTCCGAACTCGCCGTCGACGGCGGCTCCGCCCAGGTCTGAGGAGCACCACCCGGACTCGAGCCCCCGGGAGAACGCAGCACCTCCGACGGCTCCAAGACCATCAGGGGAACGCCGACCGGCCGGCCACCGATCTGCGGAGTCGCCGGCGGAGGCCGGTCGCCGTCGGACATCATCGGCGAGGCTGGTGTGTACCGGATCTGTACCCGAGGACCGTCAGGACACAGGATTGGACGAGTGGGAGAGCACAAGGAACGCATGCTCCGCAACGACTGGTACCTCGACGAACCCGACCTCGTCGACGACCGACGTCGCTGCTGGCGCCTCCTCGACCGGTTCAACGCGACCGGCGCCGATGACGACGACGAACGCGAGACACTCCTCCGCCGGATCGCAGGACGACTCGGCGACGGCGTCGTCGTACTTCCCCGGTTCCAGTGCAGCTACGGCACCCACATCACCCTCGGCAACCGCGTCTTCGTCAACCACGACGCCCTCTTCATGGACGACGCCACGATCACGATCGGCGACGACGTCCGCATCGGGCCGCGCACCCAACTCCTGACGGCGCAACACCCCGTGGAGGACCACGACCGCCGTCGCCAGGGCTGGGAACGTCCACTTCCGATCGACATCGGGAGCAACACCTGGCTCGGAGCCGGGGTCATCGTCTGCCCGGGCGTGACCATCGGGGCAGACGCCGTGGTCGGGGCGGGGAGCGTCGTCACCCGCGCCGTCCCTGATCGCGTGCTCGTCGCAGGCAATCCGGCCCGACCCGTCCGCCAGATCTGAGCGAACGACACGGTGCCCCGGGAGCCGGAGCAGGCTGCCTGACCGCAGGCACTGAACGGGCACCGGTCGGCCTGTTCGACACACAGGAGGCCTGCCTCCTCCTCCGCCGGCGACGCGAGCGACTCACGACACGGCTCACCGACGTCACACGCGAGCACGCCCGAGCACTCGACTCGGGTCAACCGTGGACGCACCTCGCCGAGGTCGACTACGCGCTCTCGCAGACCGCAGCAGCCATAGCGTGGCTGGACCGCACGGTCGACCGCCTCCAGCGTTGAGCGATCTTGTACCGGATCTGTCCCGGGCGGGATCCGGCCGAGGAAACCCCAGTTCAGCGGCCTGGATCCAGGTAGAGGCTGCGCTTGGAGATGTACTGCACCACCCCGTCCGGAACGAGGTACCAGACCGGCCGCCCCGAGGCCACCCGGTCCCGGCACTCGCTCGACGAGATCGCCATCGCCGGCACCTCCACCGTCGTCACCGACCCCTCGGGCAGGTGCCCGTCGGCCAGCTCGTACCCGGGCCGGGTCACGCCGACGAAGTGCGCGTAGCGGAACAGCTCGTCGACCTTGTGCCAGGACAGGATCTGCTGGAGCGCGTCGGCGCCGGTGATGAAGAACAGCTGCGCGTCGGGCATGGCGTCGTGCAGGTCGGCGAGGGTGTCCGCGGTGTAGGTGGGGCCGTCGCGGTCGACGTCGACGCGGCTGACCGAGAACCGCGGGTTCGACGCCGTCGCGATGACCGTCATCAGGTAGCGGTCCTCGGCGGGCGAGACGTCGCGGGCGCTCTTCTGCCACGGCCTCCCGGTCGGTACGAAGATCACCTCGTCGAGGGCGAAGCGGTCCGCCACCTCACTGGCGGCGACGAGGTGGCCGTGGTGGACGGGGTCGAACGTCCCGCCCATCACGCCGATCTTGCGCTGCATCGACGCAGACTATGTCGGCCCCCCGCCCGCCGGCATCCCCGGATACAGGTGCCGGAACTGGACGCTGATGCGCGGCCCGCTGCGCGCCACCTTCGGCACGCTGTGCTGCCAGGTCCGCTGGCACGTCCCGCCCATGACCAACAGGTCCCCCGAGGCGAGCGGGAACGACACCGAGGCGCCGCCGCCGGTCGGGCGCAGCCGCAGCGGCCGCGTCGCACCGAGGGCGACCAGTGCGACGACGGCGTCGGGCCGCTCACGGGCGACCCGGTCGCCGTGCCAGGCCACGCCGTCGGCACCGTCGCGGTAGAGGTTCACGCCGATCTGGGTGAAGGCGTGGCCGTAGCGCTGCCCCAGCGTGCGGCCCATGTCGCGCAGCCGGCGGGGCACCGTGTCGTCGGGCAGCACCCAGCGGTGAGTGAGGCGCGGTTCGTCGACCACGCGGTCGTACATGCGGCGGCGGTGACCGCGGAACGGCACGGTCGCGCGCAGCAGCGCGAACAGCTCGTCCGGGTCGGGGACCCAGCCGACCGCGACGTCGACCCACGCCCCGTCGGCGAGCTCGTGCCGGTACGCCGGGGCCGCACCCCCGGCGGTGAAGAGCGAAGCCTGCCCGCCGACGTCCACCTCCGGAACGCTACGCTGGATCGAACGAAAGTTCGAGTGGCGGCTCTGCGACGATCGTCGTCATGTCCTCGCGTGCCGACGGTGCCGTGCTGTCCTACCTGGGTCTGCGGCGCGCCGTCGGCGTGATCGGGATCCTGCTCCCGTTCGTGCTGGTGGGGGGTGACCTGGCCCTCGGCGGCGACGGACTGCGGGACTCGATCAGCCGCTACTACTACTCGCCGATGCGCGACGTGTTCGTCGGCTCGCTGTGCGCGGTCGGCATCTTCCTCTACTGCTACCGCTACGACCGGCCGGACAACCGGCTCGCCAACGTCACCGGGACGGCGGCCATCGCCGTAGCCCTGCTGCCCACCCGGCCCGACGGCGCGACGACGACGGCGGCGACCGTCGTCGGGTACCTGCACCTGGCCGCGGCGACGGTGTTCTTCGCGGGCCTGGCCTGGTTCTGCCTGGCCCTGTTCACCCGCGGGGAGTCCGGAACCCCGGGCAAGGCCGCACGCAACGTCGTCTACCGGGTCTGCGGCGCGACGATCGTGGCCTGCCTCGTGCTGGCCGCACTGGACACGGCGCTGGTGCCCGACGCCGTCGCCGAGCGGTTCCACACCCTGTTCTGGCTGGAGGCCGTCGCGATCCTGGCGTTCGGTGTCGCGTGGTTCGTCAAGGGCGACACGATCCTCAGGGACCAGCCGACGCAGGACCCGGCGCCCGTGATCTGACCGCCCCCGCAAACGACGGACGGGCCGGTCCGGACACCCCTCGAGGGTCCGGACCGGCCCGTCACGGGACCGGGTTCGGTCAGCCGACCGGCAGCGACGGAAGCGACGGGAGCTCGCCACCGGTGGCACCGGTGACCAGGTCGACGACGCTGTCCAGCGGGGCCGGCAGCGCGAGGTCGTGCTTCTTGTCCTCGTGCTTCTTGTGGTCCCACTTCTTGTGGTGACCCTTGTCCTTGTCACCCTCGTGCTTCGAGTGACCCTTGTCCTTGCCACCCTCGTCGTAGCCGGTGCCGCCGGCGAAGGCCGCGGCGGGCGCCGCGACGGCCAGGGGGAGCAGCGCTGCACCGACGAGCGCACCGCGAACGGACTTCCGCATCTCACAACCTCCATGGTTGATCGTTGGACCGTCGCACACGGTCTCGCCTGCTCAACGAGGACGGACGGGGCCCGCAACGGCCGTTCACCCGTTAGCGTCACCAGCACGAATAACCGATAGTCAGGTGTCGACTACGGCAGCCGGGGGATCCGGCTCAGCTGCGCGAGCGGGCGGCCGCCTCGGCCAGGATCGGCAGGTAGGCGTCGAGCACCCAGGGGATCGACAGGACCGACGGCGCCGAGCTCGCCACCACCCGGTCGGCGCCGACGACCGGGGCGAACCCGCCGCGGGCCATCGCCGGCAGCAGCTCGACGCCGGGCGCAGTGCGGAACGTCTGCTCCTCGGCCTGTGTCGCGAAGAAGCCGATGACCAGGTCGGACTCGACGCGCGAGAGCAGCTCGCCGCTCACGGTGTAGTAGACCTCCCCGCCGCCCGGAGCGTTCTGCTCGACGTAGGGCGCCAGGGTGAGCCCCAGGTCGGTGACCAGCTGGACGCGGACGTCGCCCGCCCGGAACACCCCGAGCGCACCGGCGTCCATCCCTCCGGTGTAGACGAACGTGGCTCCCGCCAGCTGCGGGTACCCCTGCGCCGCGGTGCGCAGCCGCTGCCCGGTGGAGTCGATCAGCTGCTGTGCCCGTGCCGGGTCCCCGAACACCTGACCGGCGATGCGGGTCTGGTCCCGCCATCCGGTGGAGTACGGGGCGTCGGGATAGGCGACGGTCGGGGCGATCGCCGACAGCTGGTCGTACTCCGCCCGGCTCAGCCCGGAGTACGTGGCCAGCACCAGGTCCGGGCGGGCCGCGGCGACCTGCTCGATCGGCGTCGCCGACAGGTCGTCGGAGCCGATGACCTGCGGGAACGGGCCGCCGTGCGCGGTGATCGCGTCGCGCACCCAGGGCAGCACGCCCTCGGCGTCGCCGCCGTAGACGGTGCGCGGGATCGCCACCGGCAGGACGCCCATCGCCAGCGCGACGTCGGTGTTCGCCGCGCTCAACGTGACCACGCGCTGCGGCCGGTCCGGGACGACCGTCTCCCCCAGCGCGTGCCGCACCGTCACCGGGTAGCCCTCCGCGACCGCATCCCCCGCCCCCTGCCCGTCCTGCGGCCGGGCGCCGCACCCGGCGAGGACGAGCAGGCCGGCGGCGCCGGCGAGGACGCCACGACGGCTCACGGAACGGGCGGACAGGGGTGCTGCAGCGAGCGGCACGACGAACCTCCTCAGGTCAAAAGGCAAGCCTAACCTGACCCAGCACGATGCCGACTCCTGCGCCAAGTCCCGAACGTGCGACACGGGATACGGCTTGCGACACGGGTTCGGACCCCGTGCCGGAAGCCGGATCCCGTGTGGGGCGGGCTCGGGTCGGCGGTCGTTCTGGTCGCTCGGCGCGCCGGGGGCCGCATCCGTCGCGTGGGACGGGCGCCCCGGCCGGAGGGTCCGAACCCGCGGGTAACGTCGCGGCCATGCGTGCTCCGGACACCGGCGACCGGGCCGACCGCGACGCCGGCCCCCGCTCCCCCGCGCCCGGTCCCCCGGCCCCTCCGCCCGCATCCGGCGGACAGGGGCGGCCGTACGAGCCCGCGTCCCCGCCGCCCGTGCGGCCACCGGGGACACCCGGCCCGGTGGCGGCCCCACCCGCCCCGCCGGCACCCGAGGTCCGCACCGACGGCCCCGACGGCCGGGGCGGCGACGTCCGGGCCGACGACCGGGCCGACGGACTGCGTGACGGGCGGGCGGCCGCAGCCACCGCCGTCGTACCGGCCGGGCCGTGGCCGACCGTGCGGCCGCCGTCGCTGCGGGCCGTCATCCTCGGCCGGGTCGCGGCGGGGGTCGCGGCGGTGTGGTTCGGCGTCGTCTACTCGATCACCACCGACGTGCACGCCCGGGCCGACCACCTGCTGGCCGCGATCGTCGTCGGCGGGCTGCTCAGCCTGCTCGGTGTGGTGCTGCTGTGGCTGTCGGCGTCGCGGATCCCGGTGCGGGTCGCCCCGGCCCGCGGGCCGGACATGGGGCTGGTGCGCGACCGTGCCGCGGCACGCAAGGTGCTGCGGTCCGGGGGCACGCCCGACGGCGAGCAGCGCAGGCTGATCGCCGTCGACGTGCTCGCCGACGCCCGCCTCCCGCAGGTCACGGGCGCGGTGTTCGCGCTGCTCGGCCCGCTGGTGATGGCCGCGGTCAACGCCTCGGGGCCGCTCGGCTGGGCGGGGCCGCTGACCGCCGGGCTGATCGTGGTGGTGCTGGCCCTGCTGGGGTGGCGGACGTGGACGGCGCACGCGCTGCACCGGCTCGCCGACCGCAGGCACACCGTCCCGCGCTACGAGGAGTCCGGCGCCCCCTGGCGCCCCTGGCCCTGACCCGCCCGGGGAGCGCCGCTACAGGCCCGCGGCGACGAAGGACAGCTCGGCCTCCATGTCGGTGCGGTCGTCGTCGCCGTGCCGGTCGAGGGCGTAGCGGTGTCCGATCGCCGCGGCCAGCAGCCGCGCGGCGGCGCGGATCCGGTCCGGCGCCCCGCCGCCGGCGGCGAGGACCTCGTGCACCGCGTCCTCCAGCTCACCGGCGCGGCGCAGCAGCGCGTCGCGGACGACGGGATGGGTGTCGGCCTCGCGCCACAGCAGGTGGGACAGGACCGAGGACGCGTCGAGCGCCCGGTCCAGCGCGGCGACCAGTGCCCGCAGCCCGGCGAGTGCGTCCCCGGCGACGGCGACGTCCGCCCCGCGCACCGGGTGCGGGAGCCGCTCGACGAGCGCCTCGAGCAGGTCGGGCTTGCGACGGAAGTAGTAGTGCACCAGGCCCTTCGGCACTCCGGCGCGCTCGGCGATCCGCGAGGTGGGCGTCGCGTCGAACCCGTGCCGGGCGAACAACTCCTCGGCCGCGTCGAGGATGCGGTCCCGGGCGGGTGCGTCCGGGTCGAGCTCGTGGTCCACAGTGCGATCCTCCCCCGGACGCGGCGGGGGCCGCGACCCCTGCGGGTCGCGGCCCCTCACCTGGTCGTCCGGCTGTCGGACGGTCGGTTCTGTCGGATCGATCGGTTGTGTCGGCCCTGTCGGCCCTGTCGGCGCGGTCAGTGCGCGGCGAGCGTGCGGTGCTCGGCGTTCGCCGCGGGCAGCGCCGAGGCCGCCACGACGACCGCGAGGACACCCGCCACCCAGGACGTCCACGACGCCCCGGCCAGCGCGCTGTAGCCCATCACCCAGGGGGCGAGGAACAGCAGCACGCCGAGTACACCGTGCACCCACTCGCTCGCCACCGAGCCGGGCACCGCGAGCGACCAGAGCGACGTGGCGGCGAGCACCACGCCCAGTACGACCATCGTCCACGCAGCGGCGGCGTTCGTCGTCGTCACGAGAGGCGAGAGGGCCGTCAGTACACCGATCACGAGAGCTGCCCAGTCCTGCCAGCGCTGCCAGGTACGACCAGTGGTCCCAGCCATCGTCAGTCACCTTCTCCTTGTGAGGTCCCTGTGGGGATACCTCCGGTCTACTCTTGATTGGCCGGCCGGTCAAGACCCGACGAACGGTGACGCAAGTGACGTGCAAGTCCCCGGCCAGCGGGTGGGCGCACGGTCTGCGGTGTCGAGAGACCGACCGTCCCGAACCCGTAGGAGACCCCCGGTGACCACCGCCCGCGACACCCGTACCGCCGACCTGGTCGGCATCACCCTCGCCCACCGCGTCATGCGCGCCGACCTGCACCGCCTCACCGACGCCGCCCGCGCGATCGCCGACGGCGCGTCCTGCCCGGACCGGCGCGCCCGCGCGCTGCAGACCTGGCTGGCACATCTGGAGCACGAGATTCACGGCCACCACACCGCCGAGGACGAGATCGCCTGGCCGGTGATCGCCCGGCACGCGGGACACGCCGTCGACCTGGCCGAGCTCAGCGACGACCACGGCCGCCTCGACCCGCTGCTGGCCGCCGTGCGCGAGGCGGCGGCGGGAGTCGTCGCCGCGGCGGAGGGACCCGGCCGGGCGGGGGCGGCGGGGCTGCTCGCGGACCGGCTGGCCGTGGTCCGCGACGAGATCGACGAGCACCTCGACGCCGAGGAGCGCGACCTGTTCCCGGTGATCGAACGCCACGTGCCCGCCGCCGACTGGGACGCGGTCGTCGCGCAGGTGCAGAAGTCCGGGCCGGGCCTGCGGTTCATGCTGCCGCGGATCGCCGCGGTGACCACCCCGCAGGAGTGGGCAGGGATGCGTCGCGAGGCCGGGCCGGTGGTCGTGCTGATGGAGCGGCTGCTGCGCGGCGGCTACCGCAGGCGCTGTGCGCTGGTGTTCGGCACGTCCTGAGCCGCGGCCCGTCCGAGCAGCCGCCGGGCGCGGTCGCGCCACACCGGGGCCCCGAGCTCCGTCGCGACCCGTTCGGCCTCGTGCAGGTGGCGGACCCGGGCGCCGCCCGCCGGGTCGAGCATCTCCTCCAGCGCGGCGAGCACCAGGTCGGTGGGGCCGGTCGCGATCGTGCCCGACGACAGCCCCGCCACCGATCCCGTCCACGGGCGGAGCCGGGCGCGGCACTGGTCGGCGACGGCGCGGTCGCCCAGCCCGACTGCCACCTCGGCGCGCACGCACGTCCACAGCAGCCAGTAGTAGCTGCGAGCGAGCTCACTGTCCGGGACCCAGACCTCCCGGGCCCGGACCGGGTCACCCGCGTGCAGGTGGGCGAGCGCGAGGAAGTCCCCGAAGGCCGGCGGCAGGCGCGGTGCGACCGCGTCCAGCTCGGGGGCGAGCTCGCCGAGGCGGCCCTGGGCGTGGCGGACGGCGAACCGTCCGAGCAGCCCCATGAGCGCGGCGTTGACCTGCCCGGAGCCGCCCAAGCGGTCGGCGAGCACGGCGTAGCCCCGTTCGGCGGCGTCCAGCTCACCCGCGACGAGCGACCGCAGTGCCGCGAAGATGTGCGCCCAGCCGAGAGTGAACTCCAGCTGCCCGCCGGGGGCACCGGCGACGGCGGCCTCCGCGTGCCGCGACGCCGCGTCGAGGTCGTGGCGACCGGCGGCGACCATCAGCTGCAGGTGGTGGGCCTGCGTGCGGTAGCCGGCGTGCCCGGCCCGGCCGCCGAGCTCGGCCAGCTCCTCGCCCACCGGGGCCAGCTCGTGCCACAGGTCCGGGGCGAGGACCGCGAAGAACCGGGCGTTGAGCGCCCGGCAGCGCAGCAGCGGGTCGACCCCGCGCGCGGTGAGCGCCATCGCCTCGGCCGAGGCCGAGCGGACCCGGTCGTCGTCGTGCCCCTCGATCTCGAACACCAGGGCGGCCAGCAGCCGTACCCGCCGGTCGACGGCGTCGGGCGGGGTCGCCGCGAGCTCGGTCTCGATGAGGTCGATCAGCTCGGCGTCGATGTTCTGCCCCGGCCGGATGGTCCAGCTGACCGGGGTGTCGTAACTGGTCAGGGCGGCGCCGAGCCACTGCGGTGCGGCCACCCGCGCCCGCTCGACGGCCGTCCGGCGTTCGGTCAGGGCGGTGTGGCCGTCGCCGCCGCGGGCGAGCTCGGCGACCAGCGCGCACCGCAGGGCCAGCTCGTCGTCGACGCCGGTCCCGACCCGCCCGGCGAGCTCGACGGCGTGGCCGTGGAACCGGGCGGCCTCGCGGTGCGAGCCGAACCCCGCGGCGGCCGCCGCGGCGGCACGGACCGCGGCCAGGGCACGGTCCGGAGCGACGGCGGACCCGGCGGCGAGCGCGTGGTGGGCGAGCGGCACCGGGTCGTCCGGCCACCTGCGGCTGAGGATCGCGTGGGCCGCCGCGTGCAGCCGGGCACGACGCAGGTGCGGGATGTCGCCGTAGAGGGTGTCCCGGACCAGGTCGTGGGAGAACCGCAGGCGCCCCGGCTCGGGTTCGAGCAGCATCCCGCCGAGCACCGCGGGCTCCAGGGCGTCCAACGGGTCGTCGCCGTCGGCGGAGGCGGCGAGGTCGAGGGCGTCGTCGGTGTCCAGCTCCCGGCCCAGCACCGAGACCCTGGCCAGCGCGGTGCGGGTGCTCGCGGGCAGCCGGGCCACGCGTCGGCGCAGCACCTCGCGGACCCCGGCCGGGACGGCGTCGGCCGCGGCGGACGGGCCCTCGGCGGCGACGAGGCGCGCCAGCTCGCGGACGAACAGCGGGTTCCCGCCGGTCCGTTCGGTGATCCGGGCGACCAGCTCGGGAGTGGCGGCGGGCACCCCGTGCCGGTCCAGCATCCCGGCGACATCGTCCGTCGTCATCGGCGCAGGCTCGATGCGGTCCACGGTGGGCTCGGCGAGGGCGGCGAGCGCGGCCTGCAGCTCGGCGCCCGCCTCGGCCGGGCGCAGGCCCGCGGCGACGAGTACGGGCAGCTCCGCGGCGCCGGTGACGACCGCACGCAGCAGCGCGAGGGTCTCGGACTCGGCGCGGTGCAGGTCGTCCAGGACCAGCAGCAGCGGTCGCTCCCGCCCGGCGACGGCGAGCAGCTCCACCACCGCCCGGGCCAGCCAGAACGTGACCTCGGCGCCGCCGGGCCCGGCCGGGGAGCGCAGTGGCGCGAGCCGCTCGACCAGGTCGGCGGGCGGGTCGTGCGCCGTGACGAGGGCGTCGACGATCTCCCGCCACGCCCAGGCCGGCGGGGCGCCGTCGATCTCGGGGCAGCGGGCGGTGACGGCCGTCCAGCCGTCGGCGGTCGCGGCGGCGGCGAACGCGGCGAGCAGCGCGGACTTGCCGGCGCCCGCGTCGGCAGCGACGAGCACCAGCTGGGCACCGCCGCGGGCCCGCTCCGCGGCGGCCGCGAGCCTGCCGAGCTCGGGCCCGCGCCCGAGCAGCGACGGTGTCCTCGCCGGCGGCTCGGCCGGCGCCGGCCCGGGTGGCCGCGCCGTCGGGAGGACCGCGGGCGCGTCGGTGCCGCCGGCCGGGTCGCGGTGGGCGAGCACGTCCGCCTCGATCGCGCGCAGCCCGGGGCCGGGGTCGACGCCGAGCTCGTCGGCGAGCAGCCGCCGGGTGCGGGAGAGCACGGCCAGCGCGTCGGCCTGCCTGCCGGTGCGGTACAGCGCGACGGCCAGCAGCCCGACCGCGTCCTCGCGCAGCGGGTGCTCCCCCACCAGCGTCGTCAGGTCGGGGACGACGGCGTCGGCCCGGCCCAGCCGCAGCCGCGCGCGGGCCCGACGCTCCAGCGCGACCTGACGCAGCTCGTCGAGGCGTTCGGCCTCGGCACGCGCCCAGGAGGCGTCGGCGAACTCGGCGTAGGCGGGCCCCGCCCACAGCGCCAGGGCCTCGCCGAGCAGGGCGTCGGCCCGGTCCGGCGTGGCCGCGGCGGCACGGTCGAGGAGGTCGGTGAAGGCACGCGCGTCGAGCCCGTCGGGACCGAGTGCCAGCGCGTAGCCGGGTGGGCGGCTGACCAGCACCGTCGGGACCGCGCGCGGGGACCGGTCGGGTTCGAGCAGCCGCCGGAGCCGGGAGACGTGGACCTGCAGCCCGCCGTGCGCCTGCGCGGGCGGCGCGCCCTGCCACAGGTCCTCCACCAGCGTGTCGACGGCGACGACCTCACCACCGGCCGCGGCGAGCCGGGCCAGCAGCTCGCGGCGGCGACCCGAGCCGACCGCGACCGACGTGCCGTCGGCCGTCACACGGAGCGGGCCGAGGACCCGGACCGTGACCTCCTGCACGCGGGGAATCTAGGCCCACGGTGCCGCGCGTGTCAGCCCCCGTGGCCCGGCGGTCAGACCGGCAGCAGCGCCTGGACGACGTCGGTGAGCTGGGCGGCGGTACGGCACTCGTGCATCGGGAGCACCTCGCCGTAGCGGGTGGCGGCCGAGTCCCCGGAGCCCCAGCTGCGCTCGGGCTCGGGGTTGAGCCAGTGCGCGTGCCGGACCCGCCCGGCCATCATCGCCAGGGCCCGCAGGTTGGGGTCGCGGTAGTTGGTGCGGCCGTCGCCGAGCACCAGCAGCGACGCCTTCGGGGTGAGTGCGTCGCCGTGGTGCTCCAGGAAGTCGCCGAACGCGCTGCCGTAGTCCGAGTGCCCGTCGAACGCGGTGAGCGTGGCCTCGCGCAGCACCCGCTGCATCACCCCGGACAGCTCCGCACCGGGCTCGAACAGGTGCGTGACCTCGTCGGTGCGCTCGATGAACGCGAACACCCGCACCTTCGAGAACTGTTCGCGCAGCGCCTGGACCAGCAGCAACGTGAAGTGGCTGAACCCGGCGACGGACCCGGACACGTCGCACAGCAGCACCAGCTCGGGGCGGCCGGGGCGCCGGACCTTGTGCGCGGGGTCCATCGGCACGCCGCCGGTGGACATCGACCGGCGCAGCGTGCGGCGCAGGTCGAGCTGTCCGCGGTTCGACCGGCGACGCCGCGCCGACAGCCGCGACGCGAGGCGGCGGGCCAGCGGCTGCACGGTGCGGCGCAGGTCGGCGAGCTGGGCGGCGTTCGCGGTGAGGAAGTCGACCTGGTCGGTCTGGGTGGGGGTGGTGGTGCGGGCGATCTGCTCGCGGCCGCGCTGCTCGGCGGTGCGGCGGCGGACCTCCTCGCGGACGATGTCGCGGAAGCGGGCGATGCGGTCGCGGATCTCGCGGCGGCGGACCTCGGAGACGAAGTCGGTGTCCCCCTCCTCGCGCAGCCCGTCGAGGATCCGGGCGAGCAGGGTGTCCGGGGACAGCGCGTTCAGCGCCTGGTAGGCCGACCAGTTGGGCTTGGCCGTCTGCCCGCGGACGCCCTGGCCCGCGGCGCCGGAGTTCCCGATCGCGTCGACGGCGGCGCGGGCGAGCTCGCGCAGGGTCTCCTCGTCGCCGTCGCGCAGCAGGTCGGCGAGGATCTCGCGCAGCGCGTCGACGTCGACCGGGCCGGTGCCCTCGCCGGACTCGTCGTCGATCCGCGGGACGTCGACGTCGGAGGACCCGGCGCCCAGCGCGGGCGGGAACCACAGGTCGAACAGCGCGTCGAAGGTGTCGCGCTGCCCGGAGCGGCGCAGCAGCGCCGCGGCGAGCCCTTCCCGCAGCTGGTCGCGGTGCAGCAGGTCCAGGGCGCCGAGCACGCGGGCCGCGTCGACGGTCTCCCCCGGGCCGACCGCGACGTGGTGGCGGCGCAGTGCGGAGACGAAGTCGACGAGGTGCCCGGGCAGGCCGTGCTCCGGGGCGAGCGCGGCGGCGGGCGGGATCGTCACCCGTCCATCATGCGCGACGCGCGCGTGATCAGCGAGAGTGGTCGGCCAGCCCGCCACTGTCGGAACATGCGCCGACGCTCCGGTCGAGCCGCCGAGCCACGACCGGAGCGCCGGGGTGCACCGCGGTCCCACACCGCGGGAGCTTCCGCCTAGTACTGCAACGGCAGTTCGGCGTGTGGTGAGAGGCTGACGGCCGTTCGGCGGTGATGATCACCGCGTGGTTGATCTTGCCGGGTGGGTGGCCTCGTTGGATGCGGTGGTGGAGCTGATCTCTGGCCGTTTCCGCAGGGTCGAGCCGCGCCGGCGGGTCGGAACCTACCTGCGAGGCCTGCTCGCGGGGCTCGAGCGGAAGAACGGCTGGACCCTCGCCGAACACGCCGGGGCGATGTCGCCGGACGGGATGCAGCGGCTGCTGCGCACCGCGGACTGGGACGTCGACGGGGTCCGCGACGACCTGCGCGGCTACGTCCTGCAACATCTCACCGACACCGCGTCGGGGGTGTTCATCGTGGACGAGACCGGGTTCATCAAGAAGGGCCTGTGTTCGGCCGGGGTGCAGCGCCAGTACACCGGCACCAGCGGGAAGATCGACAACTGTCAGCTCGGTGTGTTCCTGGCCTACGCCTCGAAGCGGGGGCGGGCGTTGATCGACCGGGAGCTCTACCTGCCGACCTCGTGGACCGAGGACCGCGAACGCTGCGAGCGCGCGGATGTCCCCGATGACGTCGAGTTCGCCACGAAACCGCAGCTGGGGACGGCGATGCTGGCCCGCACGTACGCCGCTGGGGCACTCACGTCCGGGTCGTGGGTGACCGCGGACGAGGTCTACGGGCAGAACCCGGGCTTTCGCGACTGGCTCACCGAGCGGGAGATCCCGTTCGTGTTGGCCACCCGCAATGACGACATGCTCACCAGCCCGGACGGGAATCGTCGCCCGGCCAAGGCCCTGGCCACGATCGCCGGGGCGCGTGATCTCGACACCGGGCACGACGGGTGGGAGCGCCGCGCGATCGGGCCGGGCGCGCACGGGATGCGGGTCTATGACTGGACCGCGGTTGCGCTGGCCATCGACGGCCTCCCGGCGGGTTGGGGGCACTGGCTGCTGGTGCGCCGCCAGACCGAGCCCGCAGAGGGCAAGACCATCCGTGAGCTGGCGTTCTACCGCTGCGCCGCCCCGGCGAACACGCCGCTGCGCGACCTCGTTCGAGTCGCCGGGGCGCGGTGGGCGATTGAGGAATGCTTCCAGACCGCGAAGAACGAGGCCGGCCTCGACCACTACCAAGTCCGCTCCTACCGAGCCTGGCACGCCCACATCACCCTGGCCATGCTCACCGCGGCCTACCTCGCCGTCACCCGCGCCGCCGAACACGCACGCGAGGCCGAAAAGGGGGATCCTCAGCCAGCCGGCGCGCATTGATTCAGCTGTCGGGCAACGAGATCCGCCGTCTCCTCGCCGCGCTCGCCTTCACCCCGCTCACCTGCATCGACCACGTCATGCACTGGTCGACCTGGCGCCGTGAACGCCAACAACAGGCCCGCGACTGCCACTACCGCCGACGCGGCGAACGACCCCCGAGCTGATCAACTGCCGTTGCAGTACTAGAAGGCGGGGTCGATCGGCACCGGCTGCGGGGTGAACGGGCGGTCGCCCTCGACCAGGCGCAGTGCGCCGCCGAGACCGCCGGGGCCGTTGGCGTAGTCGAGCATCTTCCGCAGGTCACTGATGCCGTTCGTGCCGGGTGCCGGGGCCAGGTTCAGGGTCGAGAGCACACCGAGGGCGCGGCCGTCGGCGGTCAGGTAGCCCGAGCCGGAGTCACCGGGCACGCCCGGCGGGACGGTGACCACGGTGTGCGTCCAGCCGCCACCCGCGGTGCCGGTGGAGGTGCCGGTCTTGGGCCGCAGTGCACGCACGCCCTGGCGCAGCGAGGAGTTGCCGTAGCCGTAGACGACCCCGCCGGTGGCGACGCCGTCGGCCACCCCGGTCGGGCCGCCGTAGAACGGCACCGCGGGGCTCGTGCGCGCGGCGTCCTCCGGGGCGAGCTCGACCAGCGCGAAGTCGTTGAACAGGCAGGTGTCCGGGTCGGTCTCGCCCCGCTCCTGCATGCTCAGCCACGAGGAGTAGGCGAGCCGGCCCGGTGCCGTGGCGCCCTCGACCTCGACCGGGGTGCCGAGCGGCAACGAGTCCGCCTCGCACCCGTCCACGTCGGTGGAGCTGCCGGTGCCCGCACAGTGTGCGGCCTGCCCGAGGTAGGTCGCGGACCCGTCGGTGAACACGAAGTTCGCGGTGCACTGGGCCCCCTCGGGCCCGGTGCGGGTCATGACACCCGGGTGCACGTCGATGTCCGGTGCCCCGTCCTGCGCCGACGCGGTGCCGGCGGTGGCGAGCCCGACCGCGAGCGCGGCACCGGCGGCCAGTCCGGCGCGCAGCAGACGGCGGGCGGTGAGGGACAGTTCCGGGAGGGCGGTCATCGGTGGGCCTCCGGTCGCTGGGGAGCGTGTAACCGGCACAACTCGCGCCACCCGTCCCGGTTACGCCCGGCAGGCCGATCGATCCGATCTTCACTCCATAGGGGCGAAGACCTTGACGGCCGATCAGCGGTACGGCATTGGCCCGTTCGGCACAGGTGCGCCGTTCAGTTCAGCCGGAGCTCGGCGGCGGCCTTGTCGGCGTCGGAGCGGTGCTTCAGGACGACACCGAGGGTGGCGCGGACGGCGTCGTCGTCGAGGGTGTCGAGGCCGAGCGCGAGCAGGGTCCGGCCCCAGTCGATCGTCTCGGCGACGCTCGGGGCCTTGCGCAGCTCCATCGCCCGCAGCACCCGCACGGTGCGCACCAGGGCGTCGGTGAGCTGCTCTGTGAGCTCCGGGACGCGGGTGAGCACGATCCGGCGCTCCAGGTCGGCGTCGGGGAAGTCCAGGGGCAGGAACAGGCAGCGGCGCTTGAGCGCCTCGGACAGCTCACGGGTGGAGTTCGAGGTCAGCAGCACGAACGGGCGCCGGTTCGCGGTGACGGTGCCCAGCTCGGGGATGGAGACCTGGAAGTCGGACAGGACCTCCAGCAGGAGGCCCTCGACCTCGACGTCGGCCTTGTCGATCTCGTCGATCAGCAGCACGGTCGGGTCGGTGCGCCGGATCGCGGTGAGCAGCGGACGCGGGAGCAGGAACTCCTCGGAGAACACGTCGTCGCGGGTGGCGTCCCAGTCCGCGCCGTCCTCGCCGCGCTGCCCGGCGGTGATCCGCAGCAGCTGCTTGGCGTGGTTCCACTCGTAGAGCGCCCGGGCCTCGTCGATGCCCTCGTAGCACTGCAGGCGCACGAGTCCGGACCCCGTCGCCGCGGCGACGGCCTTGGCCAGCTCGGTCTTCCCGACCCCGGCGGGGCCCTCGACCAACAGCGGCTTGCCGAGCCGGTCGGCGAGGAACACCGTCGTCGCGACGGCGGTCGAGGCCAGGTAGCCGGCGTCGGCGAGCCGGGCGGTCACGTCCGCCACGGAGCCGAAGACCGGGCGGTGGGCAGGACTGTCGGACGACACGCGATCATCCTGCACGCCCGGACCGCCACGCGTCGGACGGGTGGCCCGGCTCACACCCCGGCGGCCCGCGTCGGATCGTTGTCGGGGGTCGGGTCCACCATGGGTGCCGTGACCACCGCATCGAGCACCGACCTGCGCGAGCGCGCGGAGACCGTCCTGCAGCAGCTGGCCGGGCCGCAGGCCCGGCTGCGCGAGGACCAGTGGACCGCGATCGAGGCGCTGGTCGCCCAGCACCGCCGGGCCCTGGTCGTGCAGCGCACCGGCTGGGGCAAGTCCGCGGTCTACTTCGTGGCCACTGCGCTGCTGCGTGCCCACGGCGCCGGCCCGACGGTGATCGTGTCGCCGCTGCTGGCGCTCATGCGCAACCAGATCGACGCCGCGATCCGCTCCGGGATCGTGGCGGTCACGGTGAACTCGGCGAACGCCGACGAGTGGGACGCGGTCTACGCCGACATCGCGAACGGGGACGTCGACGTGCTGCTCGTGTCCCCCGAGCGGCTCAACAACCCCGACTTCCGCGACCGGGTGCTGCCGAAGCTGGCGGCGAGCGCCGGGATGCTGGTGGTCGACGAGGCGCACTGCGTGTCCGACTGGGGCCACGACTTCCGGCCGGACTACCGGCGGCTGCGCACGCTGATCGCCGAGCTGCCGTCGGGGATCCCGGTGCTGGCGACGACGGCGACGGCGAACGACCGGGTCGTCACCGACGTGTCCGAGCAGCTGGGGATGGGGCACGGCCAGCAGGACACGCTGGTGCTGCGGGGGTCGCTGGACCGCGAGTCGCTGCGCCTGGCCGTGGTCCGGCTGCCGACCCCGGCGCGACGGCTGGCGTGGCTCGCGGCGAAGCTCGACGAGATGCCCGGCGCCGGCATCATCTACACCCTCACCGTCCAGGCCGCGGACGACGTGGCCGAGTTCCTGCGCGAGCGCGGGGTCGCGGTGCGCTCCTACTCCGGGCGCACCGATCCCGAGGACCGCCTGGCCGCCGAGTCCGACCTGATGGAGAACCGGGTGAAGGCCCTGGTCGCGACCTCGGCCCTGGGCATGGGCTTCGACAAGCCCGACCTGGGGTTCGTCGTGCACCTCGGGGCGCCCGCCTCGCCGGTCGCCTACTACCAGCAGATCGGCCGCGCCGGTCGCGCGCTGGACCGGGCCGAGGTGGTGCTCCTGCCCGGCCGCGAGGACCGCGACATCTGGGCCTACTTCGCGTCGCTGGCGTTCCCGCCCGAGCCCCTGGTCCGCCAGACCCTCGCCGTGCTGTCGGACCGGCCCCAGTCCACCGCGTCGATCGAGACCCGCGTCGACCTGTCCCGCACCCGGCTGGAGATGCTGCTCAAGGTCCTCGACGCCGACGGTGCCGCGAAGCGCGTCAAGGGCGGCTGGATCGCCACCGGCCGGGAGTGGGTCTACGACACCGAGCGCCACGAGCGCGTGAACGCCGCCCGCCGTGCCGAGCAGCAGGCGATGCTCGACTACATCGCGACGACCGAGTGCCGGCTGGTGTTCCTGCGCCGTCAGCTCGACGACCCGGACCCGACGCCGTGCGGGCGCTGCGACACCTGCACCGGCACCGTCTGGTCCGACGAGGTGTCCGCCGACGGCGAGCAGGCCGCCACCGAGCGCCTGGCCCGGCCCGGGATCGAGATCGCGCCACGGAAGATGTGGCCGTCCGGGATGAAGGACATCGGGGTCCCGCTGTCGGGGAAGATCGCCGCGGGCGAGCAGGCCGCCACCGGCCGGGCGATCGGACGGCTGTCCGGCATCGGGTGGGGCACCCGGCTGCGCGAGCTCGTCACCGGCGGCGACGACCCGGTGCCGGCCGACGTGCTCGACGCGCTGGTCCGGGTGCTCGCCGGGTGGGGCTGGGAGCAGCGACCGGTGGGTGTGGTCGGGATCGGCTCGCGGACCCGTCCGCACCAGCTCGACCACCTCGCCCGGCGGATCGCCGAGATCGGCAGGCTGCCGCTGCTCGGCACCCTCTCCCCCGTCGGCGAACGTCCCGCGGCGGCCGAGAACTCGGCCCGGCGGCTGGCCGCGGTGTGGGAGGGGCTCGACGCCGCCACCGTGCCGGACCTGTCCGGGATCGACGGGCCGGTGCTGCTGGTCGACGACGTCGTCGACTCGGGCTGGACGATGACCGTCGCCGCGCGGGCGCTGCGGCGGGCCGGGGCGCCGGAGGTGCTACCGCTCGTGCTGGCCGTCGCCGGGTGAGGTCTCCCGTGGAGGACGACGCCCACCGACCGAGCCCTACCCGTCGGTAGGCTCGGGGCATGAACCCGCCCGACTTCGCACTCAAGGCCATGAACGCCGGCCATCGGCTGCTGATCCGGCTGACCGGCGGGAAGATCGGCCACTCGGCGATGGGGATGCCCGTCGTCGAGCTGACCACCCGTGGCCGACGCTCCGGTGAGCCGCGCACGGTGCTGCTCACGGCCCCGCTCCACGGCGACGGGAAGTACGTCGTCGTCGCCTCCCGGGGCGGCGACGACCGCCACCCCGCCTGGTTCCTCAACCTGCGTGCCGACCCGGACGTCGAGGTCGCCGTCCAGGGCGGCCCACGGGTGCCGATGCGCGCCCGGATCGCCGACCCGGCCGAGCGGGCGACGCTGTGGCCGCAGGTCACGGAGCGGTACCGCAACTACGCCGGCTACCAGCGCAGCACCAGCCGGGAGATCCCGCTGGTCCACCTGGAGCCGCGCGGCTGACCGGCCGCGCATCATCAGGGCAGATGATTCCGGGGATCCGGATCACCTTCGTAGGGTCGGCACATGCCCGGTCGTGCCGGTCGGCCCACGCCGGGGCCCGCTCAGCCCCCGGCGTGGGCCGGACCCCAGCGCAGGGTCAGCCGGGTACCCGCACCGTCCACCAGCACCTCGCCCGGCCCGGCCCCGGGCGCTCCGGCGGCGCTGGTGGCGCTGTCGGCGCCGTCCCGGGGATCGGCGAGCGACGGGACGACCGCCTCGATGCGCAGGTCCGCCGCGTGCGGCCGGCCCGCGTCGACCCACCCCGCGATCAGCCCGGCCAGCCGCTCGGCGGCGAGGTCACCGTCCGGCCCGCAGGCCCGCACCGTCGCCTCCGGGGCCGCCAGCAGCACCGCACAGCCGTCGCCGGCGACCAGGCCCAGCGTCGCGCGGACGCCACCGAGGTCGAACAACGCCGGCGCGGCCCCGCCCTCGGCCGGGCCGAACAGCCGCACCACCCCCGGGTCGGCGACCGCGGCCCACAGCCCGAGCCCGTCCCACAGGTCCGCCACCGTGCCCGCCGCGGCGACGGGCCGGTCGGTGCCCTCGCCGGTGGTCGCGCGGGCCAGTGCCCGCGGGTCCGGGTCGTCGGCGTCGTCGGAGCCGCAGGCGGGCTGCACCCGCCACCGTCCGTCGGGCAGCGAGACCTCGGCCCCCTGGTCCGCGCCCTCCCCGCGCAGCCGGACGAACGCGCAGCTGCGCACCGAGCTCGACCGCAGCCGTCCCGGGGCGGTGTGGACGAACGCCACCGACAGCTGGCTGCCGCGGACCGTGAGCGGCAGCAGCAGCCGGCCGCCGGGCGCGAGCTGGGCGACCCACTCCGGCCGGACGCCGGTGGAGCCGACCGTCAGCTCGATGCGGTCGTAGGGCGCTCCGGGCGGGTAGCCGAGCGCCCCGTCCCCGGCGACGACGTCGACGTCGTCGAACCCGGCGGTGTCCAGGTTCGCCCGGGCCCCGGCGACCAGGTCGTCGTCGATGTCGAGGGTGGTCACGGCTCCGTCCGGGCCGACCAGCTCCGCCAGCAGCGCCGCGTTCCAGCCGGCCCCCGCACCGACCTCCAGCACCCGGTGCCCCGGCGCGGCCCCCAGCTGTTCCAGCATGATCGCGACCATCGACGGCTGGGAGACCGAGCTGACCGTCACGCCGTCGTCGACCTTGATCGGGACGGCGACGTCGGCGTAGGCCTCGCCGGGGTCGAGGGCGGGCAGGAACAGGTGGCGCGGCACCGTCTCCAGTGCCGCGCGGACCGCGGGGGTGCGCACCCGGCCGGCGCTGACCAGGGACGCGACCAGCGCGGAACGGGCGCGGTCGGCCGACATGCGGGCATTGTGCCCCTGCGGCCGCCTAGAGCAGAACGAGGTCGTCCGCGTGGACGAGTTCGCGCCGCTGTTCGGGGGGCAGCTCGCGGCTCCGGCGGCCGATCATGTGCGGCAGCTCGGTCGCGTCGTAGGACACCACGCCGCGGGCGATCGGGCGGCCGTACGGGGCACGGAGCTCGACCACGTCCCCCGCGACGAAGTCGCCGGAGACCCCGTGGACACCCGCCGCGAGCAGCGAGCGACGCCGCTTCCGGACGGCCTCGACCGCGCCGTCGTCGAGGTCGAGGGCCCCGCGGACGTCGGCGGCGTGCCGCAGCCAGAACCGGCGGGCGCTCATCCGGGTCCCGGCGGCGCGGAACACGGTGCCGACCTTCGGCCCGTCGTCGGTGCAGGCCAGGGCGTCGGCGATCCGGTCGGCGGCGGTCAGGAGCACCGGGATCCCGGCGGCCGACGCCATCGCGGCCGCCTCGACCTTGGTGGCCATGCCGCCGGTGCCCAGCCCGGACCCGGGACGAGTCACGCTGACCCCGGCGAGCTCGGCCGGGTCGTCGACCTCGGGGATCAGCGACGTGCCGGGGTCGCGCGGGTGGCCGTCGTAGAGGCCGTCGACGTCGGAGAGCAGCACGAGCGCGTCGGCGCCGACGATGTGCGCGACGAGTGCGGCGAGCCGGTCGTTGTCGCCCACCCGGATCTCGGCGGTGGCGACGGTGTCGTTCTCGTTGACCACCGGCAGCGACCCGAGCTGCAGCAGCCGCTCCAGCGTGCGCTGGGCGTTGCGGTAGTTCGAGCGGCGGATCATGTCGTCGGCGGTGAGCAGGACCTGCCCGATGCCCTGCCCGTGCCGGGCGAACGACGCCGAGTAGGCGTGGGCGAGCAGCAGCTGCCCGACCGACGCGGCGGCCTGCTGGGTCGCGAGGTCCCGCGGCCGCCTGCGCAGCTGCAGCGGCGCGAGCCCGGCCGCGATCGCCCCCGAGGAGACGAGCACCACCTGTGTGCCGGCGGCGCGGCGCCCCATCAGGGCGTCGACCAGCGCGTCGAGCCGGGCCGGGTCGAGCCCGCCGGTCAGGCTCGTCAGCGACGACGACCCGACCTTCACCACGATCCGCTTCGCGGCACCCAGCGTGGCGCGCGTGCTCACGCCGGTCTCACTCCTCGATCTCGTGGTCCGACGAGTAGCGGGCGCCCGCGGCGAGCTCGGCGTCGGACAGGTGCGCCCGGCGCGCCACCCGGGCGCGCTTGCGCTCGGCGGCGCCGACCCGCTCGTTGCCCTCCAGCCGGATGTCGGTGCCGCGCCCGGTGAGCAGGGCGGCGACGCCGGCCGGGGTGGACGGCTCCCAGTCGAAGGTGACCTGGCCGATGGTGACCGGGCAGCCGGGAACGGCTCCGGCCTTGGCCAGCGCCTCCTCCACGCCGAGCCGGGCGAGCCGGTCGGCGAGGTAGCCGACGGCCTCGTCGTTCTCGAACGCGGTCTGGCGGATCCACCGCTCGGGGCGTTCCCCGCGCACGATGAACCCGCCGTCGAGCTCCGGGTCGGGTGTGATGGTGAAGCCGGTGTCGTCGACGGCGCGCGGGCGCAGCACGATCCGGCTCGGCTCGGCCTCCGGGCGCGCGGCGCGGGCCGCGGCGACCCGCTCGGCCATCGCGAAGCTCAGCTCCCGCAGGCCGGCGCGGGACGCGGTGGAGATCGCGTACACCGGCCAGCCGAAGCGCTCGGTCAGGTCGTCGCGGACCATGTCGACCAGGTCGGCGGCGTCCGGGACGTCGATCTTGTTGAGCGCGACCAGACGCGGCCGCTGGTCGATCCGCTCCCCCAGCGCGCTGGTGCCGAGCGCCTCGGCGTAGTGCGCCAGCTCGGTCTCCAGCGCCTCGATGTCGGACACCGGGTCGCGCTCGGTCTCGAAGGTCGCGCAGTCCACGACGTGCACCAGCACCGAGCAGCGCTCGATGTGGCGCAGGAACTCCAGGCCGAGGCCACGGCCCTCGGCGGCGCCGGGGATGAGGCCAGGGACGTCGGCGACGGTGAAGGTGTCGTCGCCGGCGCTGACCACGCCGAGCTGCGGCACGAGGGTGGTGAACGGGTAGTCGGCGATCTTCGGACGGGCCGCGGACAGCGCCGCGACCAGCGAGGACTTGCCCGCGCTGGGGAACCCGACGAGGCCGACGTCGGCGAGGCTGCGCAGCTCCAGGGTCAGTTCGACCTCGTCGCCGGGCTCGCCGAGCAGCGCGAACCCGGGGGCCTTGCGGGCGGCGGAGGCCAGCGCGGCGTTGCCGAGCCCGCCCCGTCCGCCCTCGGCGGCGACGAACCGGGTGCCGACGCCGACCAGGTCGGCGACGACCTCGCCATCGGCGTCGAGCACGACGGTGCCGTCGGGCACCCGCAGCTCCAGGTCCGGGGCGTTGGCGCCTTGTTTGAACGCCCCCTGCCCCTGGGTGCCGTTCTTCGCCTCCGCGCGGGGGCGGTGGTGGTAGTCGAGCAGCGTGTGCACGCCCGCGTCGACGACGAGCACGACCGAGCCGCCCCGGCCGCCGTTGCCGCCGTCGGGGCCGCCGAGCGGCTTGAACTTCTCGCGGTGTACCGAGGCGCAGCCGTTGCCCCCGGCACCCGCGGTCGCGTGCAGCACGACGCGGTCCACGAACCGGGACATGACGGTGCTCCTGTCGGTGTCGTACCGCGGCGGGGCCGCGGTGGGTGGTGACACGACGAACGGCGGGCCCCCCGTTACCGGGGTGACCCGCCGTCGGCGTCGCTGTGCTGGCGGGTCGCTCAGACCTCGGCCGGCACGATGTTCACGGTCTTGCGGCCGCGCTTGGAACCGAACTCGACGGTCCCGGCGGCGAGGGCGAACAGCGTGTCGTCCTTACCGCGCCCGACGTTGACACCCGGGTGGGTGGCGGTGCCGCGCTGACGGATGAGGATCTCGCCAGCCTTGACCGACTGGCCGCCGAAACGCTTCACACCCAGGTACTGGGCGTTGGAGTCGCGACCGTTACGGGAGCTGGACGCACCCTTCTTGTGTGCCATGACGCGGGCTCCTTACTTGCCGATCGCGGTGACCTGGACCTTCGTCAGGGGCTGACGGTGCCCCTGACGCTTGTGGTACCCGGTCTTGTTCTTGAACTTGTGGATCCGGATCTTCGGACCCTTGGTGTGCTCGACGACGGTGGCCGTCACCGCGGAGGTGAGGCCGCTGGCGTCGGTGGTCACCTGGTCGCCGTCGACGAGCAGCACGGCGGGCAGAATGATCTCGGCGCCGGGCTCACCGTCGAGCTTCTCGACGGTGACCACGTCGTCGACGGCCACCTTGTACTGCTTGCCGCCGGTCTTGACGATCGCGTACATCGCTGACGCACGACTCCTGAACATCGGGGGCGCATCTGGTGCGCTCGGGCTGTGACAGCTCGCGCCGGTCCCGGCGCGCACACCACGGCCCCCGTGCCGAACACTGTCGTGTGCAGAGGCGTGGCTTCTGTCGGTCAACGTTACGCGACCCCGTCGGAGTGCTCTCCGGCGGGGTCACTGTCACCCTCCGTCCTGGGGCGGACCCGCCGGGCGGGAGGCCGCCCGGCGCGAACGGCGGGTACGGGTGACGACCGCGGCGGGCTCCGGCTGCGCGGCGACGGCCGGGACGGCCGCCGGTCCCGCGTCGGCCGGTGTCGCCGTGGCGGCCGGCGGAGTGGACTCCTCCGGCGTGGAGGCGGTCGTGATGACCACCGGCTCACCACCGCGGACCGGGCCGGCGGAACGGCTGGCCCGGCGGCGGCGCGGTGCGGGTGCCTCGGGCTCCGGGGCGGACCCCGTCGCCGTCGGCTCCGGGGCCGCGTCCCGGGCCGGGGCCGCGGCCTGCGGGGCACCGGTGGGCTCGGCGACCACGGGGGCCGCGGAACCGGTCAGCTCCCCGCGCGGCTCGGCGACGACGGTCTCGTCGTCGGCCGGTGCGGGTGCGGGGGCGGCGTCGACGGTGGTGGTGTCGGCCGTGGCCGGCACGGAGACCCCGGTGGCTCCGGCGGCCGCGCCGTCGTCGCCCTTCGGGGTGCTGCCCGCGGCGACGGCCGCGACCGCCGCGGCGGCGTCGACGCGCTCGGTGTCGCCGGAGTCGTCCCGGGCACGGTCCCGGTCCCCGACGCGCCCGTCCGGACGGTCGGAGCCGTTGCGGTGGCCGGAGCCGTTGCGGTCGGCCTCCTGGCGCGCGGTGTCGTGGCGCGCGGTGTCCTGGCGACCCGGGTCCTGGCGGCCGGAGCCACCGTCACCCGGTTCGCCCTGGCCGGAGTCCCCGTTGCCGTTGCCGCCCCGACGCCGCTTGCGGCGGCCGCCGCCCTCGGAGTCGGCGTGGCCACCGTTCCCGGAGCCGCTGCCGTGCCCGTTGCCCGAGCCGTTCCCGTTCCCGTTCCCGGAGCCGTGCCCGTTCCCGGAACCGTTGCCGTGCTGGGCGCCGTTGCCGGAGCGGCCGTGCTGGTGGTCCGGCCCGGTGTCGGTCGAGACGATGACGCCCCGCCCGCGGCAGTGCTCGCAGGTGGTGGAGAAGTGCTCCAGCAGCCCGCCGCCGACCCGCTTGCGGGTCATCTGGACCAGGCCGAGCGAGGTCACCTCGGCGACCTGGTGACGGGTGCGGTCCCGGGCGAGGCACTCGGTGAGGCGGCGCAGGACCAGGTCCCGGTTCGCCTCGAGCACCATGTCGATGAAGTCGACGACGATGATCCCGCCGATGTCGCGCAGCCGCAGCTGGCGGACGACCTCCTCGGCCGCCTCCAGGTTGTTGCGGGTGACGGTCTCCTCGAGGTTGCCGCCGGAGCCGGTGAACTTGCCGGTGTTGACGTCGACGACGGTCATCGCCTCGGTCCGGTCGATCACCAGCGTGCCGCCCGAGGGCAGCCAGACCTTGCGGTCCAGCGCCTTGAGCAGCTGCTCGTCGATCCGGTACTCGGTGAAGACGTCGGACGGGCCGGTGTGGCGGTGCATCCGGTCGGCGAGCTCGGGCGCGACGTGCTCGACGTAGCCGGACACGGTGTCCCAGGCGTCGGCGCCGGACACGATCAGCTTCGAGAAGTCCTCGTTGAACTGGTCGCGCACGACCTTGACCAGCATGTCCGGCTCCTCGTAGAGGAGCGTCGGCGCCTTGGGCGCGCCGGGGCCGGTCTTGTTCGCCTTCTCCTTGACGACCTCCCACTGCGCCTGCAGCCGGCGGACGTCGCGTTCCAGTGCCTCGTGCGAGACGCCCTCGGAGGCGGTCCGGATGATCACGCCGGCGTCGGCCGGGACGATCTCCTTCAGCATCTCCTTGAGGCGCTTACGCTCGGTGTCGGGCAGCTTGCGGGAGATCCCCGCTGCGCCACCGGAGGGGACGTAGACCAGGAAGCGACCGGCGAGGGAGATCTGCGTGGTCAACCGGGCACCCTTGTGACCGACCGGGTCCTTGGTGACCTGCACCAGGACCTGGTCGCCCGAGGAGAGCGCCTGCTCGATCTTGCGCGCCTTGCCGTTGAGTCCGGCGGCGTCCCAGTCGACCTCACCGGCGTAGAGCACGGCGTTGCGGCCGCGCCCGATGTCGACGAACGCCGCCTCCATCGACGGCAGCACGTTCTGCACGCGGCCGAGGTAGACGTTGCCGACCATCGAGCTGCCGGAGTTGCCACCGGTGATGAAGTGCTCGACCAGGATGCCGTCCTCGAGCACGCCGATCTCGGTGCGGTCGGCGCGCTGGCGGATCACCATCTGGCGGTCGACCGACTCGCGCCGGGCCAGGAACTCCGACTCGGACAGGATCGGCGGGCGGCGACGGCCCGCGTCGCGGCCGTCCCGGCGGCGCTGGCGCTTGGCCTCGAGCCGGGTGGAGCCGCGCACGCCCTGGACCTGGTCGTCGGAGGACGATCCGGAGTCCTGGCGGGACTCGCTGCGGGCCTCGCGGACCCGGGTGACGGTGTTGGGCGGGTCGTCCTCGGAACGGTCCTCGACCTCGGACCCCCCGCGACGACGACGGCGCCGCCGCCGGCGCGAGCCGCCCGAGGACTGGTCCTCGGAGTCGTCGGAGTCGTCCGAGGAGTCGGAGTCCTCGGAGCCGGCCCCGGTGGACCCGGAGTCCGCCCCGGAGTCCTCGGAGCCGGGGTCCTCGGAGTCGTCGGAGTCGTCGCCGCCGTCCTCGCCGAAGTCCTCGCCGCCCTTGCCGCGGCCACGGCCACGGCGGCCCCGGCGGCGACGACGGCGGTTGCCGTTCTCGTCGTCACCGTCGTCGTCGGAATCGGGCCGGTCCTCGGCCCGGTCGTCGGCGGAGTCCCCGGCCGGGACGTCCACACGGTCCGGGTCGCCGGCGTCGCCGGTGCTGTCGGCACTGGCAGCACTGCCGGCACCGTCAGCACTGTCGGTGCCGGCAGTGCCGTCGGTCACGGCGGCGTCGGTCGCGGCGGCGTCGGTCGCGGCGGCGTCGCGGTCCTTGCGGCGACGGCCCTTCCGTCCCTTGCGGGGGGCGCCGTCGCCGGGGCCGTCCTCGGCCTGCTCGGCCGCGGTGTCGCGGCCCACGGGCTCCGGGGTCGCGGCGGGAGCGGCACCCGGGGCGGCCGGGGCCTGGAACATCGGGACCGCGAAGACCGGGGCGAGCGCCGGTGCGGCCGCGCCACGGGCCCGGGCGGAGCCGGTCGTGAACGGGTCGGCGGGGGCCGCGGCGGCATCCGGGCCGGCGGCGGTGCCGGTGCCGGTGTCGGTGTTGCTGTCGGTGCCGGCACCGAGGTCGAGTGCGGCGAGCACCTCGGTGACCACCGGGTCGGGCGCGTCGGTGACGGCCGGCTCGGGGGCCCGGTCGGCCGACGCCGCGGCGGGCTCGGTGCCCGGACGCAGGGCGGCGACGACCTGCTCGGCCGTCGCCCGGGTGATGCTGGACTGGACGCTGCGGACCTCCTGGCCGAGCCCGGACAGGGCGGCGAGGACGTCTCGGCTCGCGGTCCCCAGCAGCTTGGCCAGGGCGTGGACCCGCATCTTCTCCGGCAGCTCGGAGAGCCCGCCGGTGTCACCGGCGGGCGTGTCGTTCACGGACATTCAGCTCCTTCGCCCCCGGGCGCCTCGCGTCGGAGGCGGCCACGCAGGGACCTTGCGCGTACGTTCTGCAGCACGCGCGGGTTGCGCGGTGCGGCACATCTGGTGTCGCTCCCCGATCTCCGGGGATGGTGCTCGACGCCGGACCGGAGGCGGTGCGCCGTCCGGGTCAGGAAGCGTCCGGCCGGGCCCGGGTCACCGGGACCGCACCGAGCGGATCCACCAGGTCGCCCGCGTCGTCGAGCAGGCCCTGCGCCAACCGGGTGGCCGTCACCGGTACCGGCGGCGCCAGGTCTGCGACGACGGTGAGCGCGCCCAGTACGTCATCGGGTCGAACGGTCGGTGTCGTCAGCCGTACGACCGCCGTCAGTATCGCACAGTCGGTGACCGGGGACGGCGAACCCGCCGACCCGGACGGGTCACGATCGCCCTCCGGGTCGTTCACCTGCGGTTCGACGAGCAGAGTGACGACGGCCGCACGCACGTCGATCTCCTTGCGGCCGGACGGGGTCAGCCGGGTCACCACGACCGACTCCTGCGCGGTGAACGCCTCGACCGCGGCCCGCACCTCCTCGACGGCGATGCCGCGGACCTCCAGCCGCCAGCGGGCGGCGTCGATCCGGTCGGCCAGCGCCGGCGGGACCGCGGTCGCGGCCGCGACGACGTCGAGCCCGTCGGGCAGCGCCTGGTCCATCGCCGCGCGGACCAGCTCCGGGTCGACCTCGCGGGTCAGGCCCATCTCGACGTACTCGGCCTCGCTGGCCGCACCGGTCGGGGCGGCCCCGACCCAGGACAGCCGCGGATGCGGGCTGAAGCCGTGCGAGTGCGCGACCGGGACGCCGGCCCGGCGGACGGCGCGCTCGAAGCTGCGGGCGACGTCGCGGTGCGACAGGAACCGCAGCCGGCCGCGCTTGGCGAAGCGCAGGCGGACCCGCTGCACCGTCGGGGGTGCCGGGTTCGCCGCCGCTCCTGCCTTCACGCGTGCCACGGCTCGGAGTCTAGAGACCGGGCCCGGTCCGGTCAGCCGCGGTGCGGCGGGTGCGGCCGGTCGGCGCGGACCGGGAAGGCGCCGGTGTAGCCCATCCGCTCCTGTGCGGCCTCGCGGACCCGGGTCCGCACCCGGAACCAGCCGATCGTCAGCAGCACCGCCAGCACCGGGATGGAGGCGACGGTGAAGGTCCCGACCGGGTAGTCGAAGCCCATCAGCACCAGCACCCCGAGCAGGAAGACCAGGACCGCGTAGCCGGTCCACGGCGAGCCGGGCAGCCGGAACGAGGGCCGGGTGAGGATGCCGGACTCGGTCATCCGCACGAACCGGATCTGGCAGAGCACGATCGTGGCCCAGCTGGCGAGGATGCCCAGCGAGGCGATGTTCAGCACGATCTCGAAGGCCTGCTCGGGGACCACCGCGTTCAGCCCGACGCCGAGCAGGGTGATCACCGCGGTCAGGCCGATGCCGCCGTAGGGCACGCCCGACTTGTTCATCCGGCCGGTGAAGCCCGGCGCCGACCCGTTCATCGCCATCGAGCGCAGGATGCGACCGGTCGAGTACAGCCCCGCGTTGAGGCTGGACAGCGCGGCGGTCAGAACCACCAGGTTCATCACGGTGCCGGCACCGGGCACGCCGATCGAGTCGAAGAACGTGACGAACGGGCTGACGCCCTCGCGGTAGGCGGTGTAGGGCAGGAGCAGGCCGAGCAGCACCAGCGAGCCGACGTAGAAGAGCGCGATGCGCGCGATCACGGAGTTGATCGCTCGGGGCATCACCTTCTCCGGGTTCTCGGTCTCCCCCGCCGCGGTGCCGACCAGCTCGGTCGCGGCGTAGGCGAACACCACGCCCTGGGTGATGACCACCGCGGCGAGCAGGCCGTTGGGCAGCAGACCGCCGTTGTCGGTGATCACCGAGATGCCGGTCTCGGCGCCCTGGATCGGGAACCGTCCCGCGAGGAACACCGTGCCCACCACCAGGAAGGCCACCAGTGCGATCACCTTGACCAGCGCGAACCAGAACTCCAGCTCGCCGAACAGCTTCACCGAGACCAGGTTCGCCGCCAGCACCACGACCAGGGCGATCAGGGCGATCAGCCACTGCGGGGCGTCGGAGAAGGCGCCCCAGAACTTCATGTAGAGCGCGATCGCCGTCACGTCGACGATGGAGGTGAAGGCCCAGTTGAGGAAGTACAGCCAGCCGGCCACGTAGGCCGCCTTCTCGCCGTAGAACTCGCGGGCGTAGGAGACGAACGACCCCGACGACGGCCGGTGCAGCACGAGCTCACCGAGCGCCCGCAGGATCAGGAACACGAACACGCCGCAGACCGCGTAGACCAGCGCCAGCGCGGGGCCCGCCGAGGCGAGCCGGCCGCCCGCACCGAGGAACAGTCCGGTTCCGATCGCACCTCCGATGGCGATCATCTGGAGCTGCCGTTTCCCCAGACCCTTGTGGTAGCCCTCCTCCTCGTGGGAGAAGTCCGGGCGGTTGCTGCCCGCCGGGTCGTGCGTCGTCGCCATGTGGTCCCCCCACGCCGGATCCGGACGCCGTCGCGCCCGGTGCGGCCAGACCCTAGTTCGACGTTTCCCGTGAGATCACGTGCCCCTGTGACCGTCGCGTATCCGATCCGGACACCACGGGACGGAGCCGACCGGACGGACGCGAACGCGAGGGCGGCCCCCTCAGTCGCCCAGGACCAGCAGGGTGTCACCGGCCGGCCGGAACCCGGCACGTCGGTAGAACGCGGCGCTGCCCGCGGTCGGGGCCAGCATCAGCCGCCGGTACCCACGGGCCCTGGCGTGGGCGACGACCGCGGCGAGCAGCGCCCGCGGCACGCCGGCCTCGGTGAACGCGGCCAGGACGAAGGCGTTGCCGACCTGCCCGCTGCGCGTGCCGCGGGCCCCGGGGCGGGGCATCTGGACGGTCTCCAGCACGTTGATCGACCCGACCGGTGTCCAGCCGGCACGGTCGCTGCCCGCCTCGGCCACCCAGAACGCGCGCCGCGGCTGCTCGACCCGCCACCAGGCGGCGAAGGACTCGGCGAACGAGGGGTCCTCGACCGGCCGCCCGGCGCGCTCCTCCAGCCAGAGCCGACGCAGCCTGCCGAGCGCGGCGACGTCGCGCTCGTCGGCGACCCGGACCCGCAGGCGTCTGCCGCCGTACTCCCAGGACGACCCGTCGGCGCCGGCGAGGGCCGGGTCCGGGATCGAGGACAAGCCGTTCTCAGTCACCCGGGCGTGCGTCCCCGAGCGACCCCGCGGCCGAGGCCGTCGGGTTGACCACGGTCAGCGGCAGCAGGGTGGTCCCGCTGGGGCCGACCTCGATGTCGGTCCCGGTGGACGGGCACACGCCGCAGTCGAAGCACGGCGTCCACCGACAGTCGTCCTGCTCGCGGCCGGCCAGCGCGTCCTGCCAGTCCTCCCACAGCCAGTCCCGCTCCAGGCCGGAGTCGAGGTGGTCCCAGGGCAGGATCTCGTCGGCCCCGCGCTCGCGGACGGTGTACCAGTCCAGCGACACACCCTGCGGCTCCAGCGCCTCGGCGGCGGAGTCGACCCAGCGGCGGTAGGAGAAGTGCTCGGACCAGCCGTCGAACCGGCCGCCGTCGCGCCAGACCTTCTCGATGACGGCGCCGACCCGGCGGTCGCCGCGGGCGAGCAGTCCCTCGATCAGCGATGGCTCGCCGTCGTGGTAGCGCATGCCGATGTTGCGCCCGATCCGCCGGTCGGAGTTGACGGCCTCGCGCAGCTTGCGCAGCCGGGCGTCGACGACCTCCGGGGCGCACTGGGCGGCCCACTGGAACGGGGTGTGCGGCTTGGGCACGAACCCGCCGATGGAGATGGTGCAGCGGACGTCGTTGCGCCCGGACGCCTCGCGGCCCGCCTTGATCACGCGGTGCGCCATGCCCGCGATCTCCAGGACGTCCTCGTCGGTCTCGGTGGGCAGCCCGCACATGAAGTACAGCTTCACCTGCCGCCAGCCCTGGGAGAACGCCTCGGCGCAGGTGCGGATCAGGTCGTCCTCGGAGACCATCTTGTTGATCACGCGGCGGATCCGCTCGGAGCCGCCCTCGGGGGCGAAGGTCAGCCCGGAGCGGCGGCCGTTGCGGGAGATCTCGTTGGCCAGGTCGATGTTGAACGCGTCGACCCGGGTGCTCGGCAGCGACAGCGAGGTGTTGGTGCCCTCGTAGCGGTCGGCGAGGCCCTTGGTGATCTCGGCGATCTCGGAGTGGTCGGCGCTCGACAGCGACAGCAGACCGACCTCGTCGAAGCCCGAGGCCCGCACGGCGGCGTCGACCATCTCCCCGACGCCCTGCAGCGACCGCTCCCGCACCGGGCGGGTGATCATCCCCGCCTGGCAGAACCGGCAGCCGCGGGTGCAGCCGCGGAAGATCTCGACGCTGGCCCGCTCGTGGACGGTCTCGGCCAGCGGGACCAGCGGCTTCTTCGGGTACGGCCACTCGTCGAGCTCGATGGTGGTGCGCTTCTGGACGGTGGCGGGGACCCGCTCGTCGACCGGGGTGACCGCGGCGATGTGGCCGTCCTCGGCGTAGGTCACGTCGTAGAGGGAGGGCACGTAGCAGCCCGGCGTCGACGACAGCCGCAGCAGCAGCTCCCGGCGCCCACCCGGGCGTCCCTGCGCCTTCCAGTCGCGCACGACGTCGGTGATGTCGCCGACGACCTCCTCGCCGTCACCGAGCGCGGCGACGTCGACGAAGTCCGCGACCGGCTCCGGGTTGAACGCCGCGTGCCCGCCGGCGACGACGACCGGGTGGGTCTCGTCGCGGTCGCGGGCGTGCAGCGGGATCGCCGCCAGGTCGAGCGTGGTGAGCAGGTTGGTGTAGCCGAGCTCGGTGGAGAAGGAGACGCCGAGGACGTCGAAGTCACCGACCGCGTGGTGGGCGTCGACGGTGAACGACGGCACCCCCGACTCGCGCATCAGGGCCTCGAGATCGGGCCAGACCGCGTAGCAGCGCTCGGCCAGCGCGTCGGCGCGCTCGTTGAGGACCTCGTACAGGATCTGGACGCCCTGGTTGGGCAGGCCGACCTCGTAGGCGTCCGGATAGAGCAGTGCCCAGCGGACGGCCGCGGAGTCCCACGGCTTGACCTGCGAGTTCCCCTCACCGCCGACGTACTGCACCGGCTTGGCGACGCGGGGCAGGATCGGCTCCAGGGCGGGGAAGACGGAGGTGGGTGCCACGCTGCACCAGGGTAGCCACCTCCGTTCGGGGCGAACCGGCGGGTCGTGTCCGACCGGACACGGACCGTCGGCCGCCCGCACACCGGCTGAGGCGCGGGTCACGGCGGCCCACGGGGCGGGAGACCTACGCTCGCCTCCCGACCCTGTTCCCCACGTGTGTCGTCCCCGAGCTCCCAGGAGACCCCCGTGTCCGTGACCGACGCCGAGCTGCACGCCCGGTTCCGCCCGCTGTTCGACCGGATCGCCGCCGGTGCGGTCGAACGCGAGCTGAACCGGCGCCTGCCCGTGGCGGAGATCGCCGCCCTGCGCGACGCCGGGTTCGGCGCCGTCCGGCTGCCGGTGGAGGCCGGCGGCGCGGGCGCCTCGCTGCGCCAGCTGTTCGGGCTGCTCGTCGAGCTGGGTGCGGCGGACTCGAACATCCCGCAGGCTCTGCGGACCCACCTCCTGTTCACCGAGCTGTGGTCGGCAGGCGCCGCGGACGACCCGGTGCTGCGCGGGCGGGTGGAGCAGATCGCGGCCGGACGGCTGGTCGGCAACGCCATCTCCGAGCGCGGCGGGGTGGTGCGCAACTCCGCCACCACGGTGCTCCGCCGCGACGGGGACAGGCTCCTGCTCGACGGCGAGAAGTTCTACTGCACCGGGACCCTCTACGCCGACCTGGTCGACGTCGTCGCCCTCGACGAGAACGGCGAGCGGGTGACCGTGCTGGTCGAGACGACCGCCCCGGGTGTCGAGCGGGTCGACGACTGGCGCGGCTTCGGGCAGAAGCTCACGGCCAGCGGCACCACCCGGTTCATCGCGGTGGAGGTCGACCCGGTCCAGGTGCGGCCCGCGCCGACCGACGTGCACCAGCCGGTCCGGCAGGCGTTCCTGCAGCTCGTCCAGCTCGCGGCACTGGCCGGGATCGCCCGGCGCGCCGCCGACGACGCCGCCGGCTACGTGCGCGACCGGCGCCGCAACTGGCCCTACGGCAACGCCGACCTGCCCAAGGACGACCCGCTGGTGCAGCAGGTCGTCGGCAGGGTCGACGCAGCCGCGTTCACCGTCGCCGCCGTGGTCGACGCCGCGGCGGCCTCGCTGGAGCGGGCGCTCACCGATCCCGGACACGGCCCGACGGCCGAGCTCGACGTGTACCGGGCCCAGTCGACCGTGCCCCAGCTGGTCCTGGACGCGACCTCGGAGCTGTTCGAGGTGGGTGGCGCCTCCACGGTCGACGTCGACCGGGCGCTGGACCGGCACTGGCGCAACGCCCGCACCCTCGCGGTGCACAACCCGATCGTCTACAAGCAGCAGGTGATCGGGGACTCGGTGCTGAACGGGACGGTGCCGGTGCTGTCGCTGTCCTCGGGTGTCGCGGGCTGAGCGGGGCTCAGCGGCCGGCGCGGCGGGTGAGGGCGGCGCGCGTCGCGTCGTCCGCGGGCAGGAAGGTCTCCAACGCCAGCTCGGCGAGGGTGACGTCGTGCGGTGCGCCGAAGGTCGAGATCACCGAGTGGAACGTCAACGTGCCGTCGTCGGTGTCGAGGACCAGCGGCAGCAGCACGTCCGAGCCCGGCGACGGCAGCGCGGTCTCCCCCGGTCCGGGGTAGCCCCGGCACTCGGCGAGCAGCGCGACGAGCCGCCGGTCCGCGGTCATCCGCACCTGCCGTTCGAGCCGGTGCAGCAGGTGCTCCCGCCACTGGGCCAGGTTGCGGATGCGCGGCGCGAGCCCGGCGGGGTGCAGGCAGACCCGGTGCACGTTCGGCGGCGGCCCGAGCACCGCCGGGTCGAGGCCGGTGAGCAGCGCCGAGGCCGCGGCGTTGGCGAGCCGGACGTCGCCCCACCGGTCCACGACGAGGGCCGGGTACGGATCGTGCCCGGCGACGAGCCGCGCCAGCGCGTCCCGCACGGGCGCGAGATCCGGGTCGTCGAGCGACCGCTCGGCGTAGGCGGGCGCGTAGCCGGCGGCCAGCAGCAGCGCGTTCCGCTCCCGCAGCGGGATCTCCAACGCCTCGGCGAGTGCGCCCAGCAGCTCCCGGCTCGCGCCCGAACGCCCGGTCTCGACGAAGCTGAGGTGCCGCGCCGAGACCCCCGCCGCCAGTGCCAGGTCGAGCTGACTGCGCCGGCGGCGGCCCCGCCAGAACCGCAGCATCTCCCCCGGTCCGGCGGTGCGGGCGGGGCGCGCGTCGGTGTCGCTCACCGGCCCGACGCTAGCCCGGCCCGGACGCCGCGACGACTACCTGCGGGGTAGGTGGATCCGATTACCCCGCAGGTCATCGCGCCGCGGCGCCGGCGGCAGCAGGCTCGGTGCCGACCGGACCACACCACCCAGGAGGTAGGGATGACCGACTTCACCACCCTCGCCGAGCGCTACGTCGCGACGTTCAACGAGGCCGACCCGGCGGCGCGGAAGGCCCGCGTCGCCGAGCTGTTCACCACCGACGTCCGCTACACCGACCCGCTCGCCGACGTCACCGGGCACGACGGCGTCGCCGGGTTCCTGGGCGCGGCCCGGGAGAAGCTGGCCGGGTTCGAGTTCCGGCTGGACGGCGAGGTCGACGCGCACCACGACCACGCGCGGTTCCGCTGGCAGGCGGCGCCGCCGGAGGTCTTCGCCTCGGGTGCCGAGCCCCCGGTGGTCGGGTTCGACGTCGTCGTGACCAACGGCGACGGCCGGATCGCGCAGGTGCACGGCTTCCTCGACGTCGTCCCGGACCTGTAGGGCCCGCCCTGCGCCCACGACGGCGGCGGGCCGGGATCCGGTCCGCCGCCGCGGGACGAGCAGCGCGGCCGCGGTCAGCGCTTGCCGTTCGGCAGGGCCAGTCGGTTGATCGTGCCGAGCACCTGCATGTACTGCTTCCACAGCGGCCCGGTCGTGTACTCCAGCCCGTACTCCCGGCACAGCTCCCGTACCTCGGGGGCGATCTCGGCGTAGCGGTTGCTGGGCAGGTCGGGGAACAGGTGGTGCTCGATCTGGAAGCTCAGCTGCCCGGTCATCAGGTGGAAGAACCGGCCGCCGTCGAGGTTGGCCGAGCCCAGCAGCTGACGGACGTACCACTCGCCGCGGCTCTCGTCCTCGAGCTGCTCCTCGGTGAACTGCACCGCCCCGGTCGGGAAGTGCCCGCAGAAGATCACCGCGTGCGACCACACGTTGCGCACCAGGTTCGCGGTCACGTTGCCCGCGAGCACCGGCAGGAAGAACGGCCCGGCCAGCGCGGGGAACGCGACGTAGTCCTTCAGGATCTGGCGCCCGGTCTTGCGGCCGATCGACTTGACCTGCTCCCACACCCGGCTCAGCGGCTTCTGCCCCGCCACGACCTTCTCGACCTCGATGTCGTGCAGCGCGACGCCGTACTCGAAGAACAGGCTGAGCAGGAAGTTGTAGAGCGGGTTCCCGAGGTAGTACGGCGTCCACCGCTGCTCCTCGGACAGGCGCAGGATCCCGTAGCCCACGTCGCGGTCCTTGCCGACGACGTTGGTGTAGGTGTGGTGCATGTAGTTGTGCGAGTGCTTCCACTCCGCCGAGGACGAGACGTTGTCCCACTCCCAGGTCGACGAGTGGATCTTCGGGTCACGCATCCAGTCCCACTGGCCGTGCATGACGTTGTGCCCGATCTCCATGTTCTCGAGGATCTTGGCGATCGAGAGCATGGCGGTACCGGCGATCCAGGCCGGCGGCAGGACCCCGGCGAACAGCAGCGCGCGGCCGCCGATCTCCAGCGCCCGCTGCTTGCGGATGACGCCGCGGATGTACTCGGCGTCGGACGCGCCGCGCTCGGCGAGGACACGGTCGCGGATGGCGTCGAGCCGGCGGCCGAGCTCCTCGATCTGCTCGGCGGTCAGCTCGGTCGTGGCCTGCACGTCCTCGCGACGCGAGGAGGGCACGAGCTCCAGCACCGGGCGCTGCGGGTGCTGCTCGCGGCCGGTCTCCTCCGGGCCGGGCTCGAGGTGCGCGGGGTTCTCCAGGACGGCGGTCATGAGGACCTCCTTCGGTCGGAGCGGAAGATCAAGGGCGGAAGGATCAGGGAAGGTCGATGCGGGCGGGCCCGCACGCGGAGTTGATGCAGGTCTGGACGAGGTCGCCGGGCTCGCCGTGCGCCTCGCCGGTGCGCAGGTCGCGTACCTTGCCCTCGCGCAGCGGCAGCACGCACCCGAAGCAGATGCCCATCCGGCAGCCGCTGGGCATGAGCTTCCCGGCCGCCTCACCGGCTTCGAGGAGGCTCTGCCCCGGCTCGACGACGACGTCGCCGCCGCCGAGGTCGACGGTGCCGCCGGTGCCCTCGGTGGCGCGGGCCGGCGGGGTGAAGCGCTCGGCCACGATGCCGTCCCAGGCGCCCTCCAGGGCGTCGAGCAGGCCGTCGGGGCCGCAGGCGTAGACGGTGCGGTCCGCCCGGTCGGCGACGACGGTGTCGATCGTCGCGGGGTCGAGCCGCCCGGAGACGGCGCTGTGGCGCAGCACGACCCGCAGCGACGGGTGCCGCGCGGCCAGTCCGGCGAGCTCGGCGCGGAAGATCGTGTCCTCCGGCGTGCGGGCACCGTGCACCAGCACCACGTCGGGCATCGTCCCGGCGCGGTCGAGCGTGCGGAGCATGCCCATCACCGGCGTGATGCCGCTGCCCGCGGTGACGAACAGCAGCTTCTCCGGGAGCGGGTCGGGCAGGGTGAACTCGCCGGCGGCCTGCTCCAGCTCGACGATCGTGCCGATCGGCAGGTCGCGGACCAGGGTGGGCGACACGGCGCCGCCGTCGACCTCCTGCACGGTCACCGTGAGGTGCTCGGCGCCCTCCGGGGAGGTGAGCGAGTAGCTCCGGGTGAACCGGACGCCGTCGACGTCGACGCCGATGCCGACGTACTGGCCGGCGCGGTGCCCGGCCCAGGCCCACCCGGGTTCGATGGTCACCGAGACCGCCCGCCCGGTCTCGCGGCGACGGGCGACGACCCGGCCGCGCAGCGACGTCGTCGACCAGAGCGGGTCGACCAGGGTCAGGAAGTCCTCGGGCAGCAGCGGAGTCGTGAGAGCGCTCGCGGCGGCCAGCAGGCCCCGGCCCCGCGAGGTCGTGCCAGGAGCGGATCGGAACATGACATGAACTCTGCACCATCTGATGTCACATAGCAATCGCCCCCCTCTGATTCCCGTGTCACATGCTCGGCTGTTAATCTCCGTGTCATGGTCGAGGACCCGGAGACGGCGGACTGGCGCACCATCGACGAGCTGGCGCGGTCCAGCGGTGTCACGGTGCGCAACATCCGTGCCTACCAGTCCCGGGGGCTGCTGCCTCCGCCGCAGGTCAAGGCCCGCACGGGCTACTACGGCCCCGGGCACGCGGCACGTCTGGAGCTGATCCAGGACCTGCAGGACGAGGGCG
Source organism: Pseudonocardia sp. Ae717_Ps2 (assembly GCF_001932475.1). Taxonomy (NCBI): domain Bacteria; kingdom Bacillati; phylum Actinomycetota; class Actinomycetes; order Pseudonocardiales; family Pseudonocardiaceae; genus Pseudonocardia; species Pseudonocardia sp. Ae717_Ps2. The sequence goes on along the minus strand of NZ_MCIS01000001.1, from coordinate 1,424,061 downwards.
TCAAGCTCGACACGATCAAGAAGCTGCTCGACACCACCGGCGGCTCCACCGAGCAGGTGGTGCAGTTCATCCGGACCGTGCGTGCGCTGTTCGCGCCCGAGGACCGGCAGATCGTGCAGCTCGCCGAGCTCGCCGAGCGGTACCAGAGCACCGACGTCGCCGTCGCCAAGCGCGGGGTCAAGATGGGCCTGCTGCGCGAGCTGGGCGACGACACCTACGAGGAGATCAGCCCGCGGCTGATGAACGCCGCGGCCGAGCTGACCGGGCTCGGCATCCCGATCACCCGCTCGCTCGACGTCGTGGAGCAGCTGCGCAAGCACGCCGACGCCGTCGCGAAGCTCTACGTCGACCTGTTCCTCGGCGAGATCTGGCAGCCCTTCGACGCCGAGGGCCGCCCGGACGACCAGTGGCCGCGCGTCTACGAGACGATCGAGCGGATGCGCCGCATCTCCGGCGAGGTGATGATCGCCGTGCTGGAGCTGGCCGTGGCCGAGCGGGTCGACGTCACCTTCGGCCGCGACATCGTGCGCAACGTGAAGACCACCAGCGCGGGGCCGACGACGGCGACGTCCGAGGACACCGGCGGGTCGGGCGACTCCTGAGGACCGGCGGCACCGGTCGGCAACCGCGGAGCGCACACAGCGCCCCGGAGCGCCCCGGGGCGCCCGGAGCTCAGGACAGCAGGCCCGCGGCCCGCAGCGCGGCGCGGACGTCCTCGTGGTGCCACTCGTCCAGCGGCACCAGCGGCAGCCGGATCCCGCCGGGGATGAGCCCCAGCTCGGTCAGCGCCCACTTCACCGGGATGGGGTTCGGCTCGGAGAACAGCGCCGCGTGCAGACCCGCGAGGTCGGCGTCGAGCGCGGAGGCGGTCTCGGCGTCGCCGGCGACGGCGGCCTTGCACATGCGGGCCATCGTCTCCGGGGCGACGTTCGCGGTGACCGAGATGTCGCCGTGGAACCCGGCGAGCATCGACGCGCGGGCGGTGCCGTCGTCGCCGGAGTACAGCGCGAAGTCGTCCAGGCCCAGCGCGACGAGCTCACGGACCCGGTCCAGGTCGCCCTTGGCCTCCTTGAGGCCGACGATGTTCGGGATCTCCGCGAGCCGGGCCACCGTCGACGGCAGCATGTCGCAGGCCGTGCGGCCCGGGACGTTGTAGAGGTACTGCGGGATGTCGACGGTCTCGGCGATCCGCTTGAAGTGCTGGTAGAGACCCTCCTGCGGAGGCTTGTTGTAGTACGGCGTCACGAGCAGCGCCCCGTCGGCGCCCGCCGCCCGCGCGGCGCGGGTCAGGTGGATGGCCTCGTCGGTGGAGTTCGCGCCGGTGCCGGCGATGACCGGGACGCGGCCGTTCGCGACCTCGATGGTGCGCCGCATGACCTCGGTGTGTTCGAGCACCGACAGCGTCGACGACTCACCGGTCGTGCCGACCGAGACGATCGCGGCGGTGCCCGCGTCGATCTGCCGCTCGACGAGCTCGCCGAGGGCCGTGTGGTCGACCTCGCCGCTGTCGTGCATCGGGGTCACGATCGCGACGATGCTTCCGGTGATCAAGACGGGCCTCCCTGGTACCGCTGCTCCTGCCGGTGCGACGGTAGCAAGCGGGACCGGTGACCCGGTGCGGCTTTCCTCTCAGCCCAGGGCGAGCCGGGCGGGCTGGACCGATCGCGTGATCCGGCGCACCGCCTGCACCGCGATCACCCCCGCGGCGACCGCCGCCACGACGGTCACGGCGATCGGCCGGTCGCCTGCCACGATGCCGAGCAGCGCCCAGCACAGCGCCCCGGCGAAGCCGGCGAACCCGGTGGTGGAGCCGACGACCGACAGCGCGACCGCGGTGAGGATCACCAGCAGCAGGATCGCCGCGACCTGCGGGAGCACCCCGTCCGACGGCAGCCCGACCGCGACGCCGGCCGCCATCAGGCCCAGCACGAGCGCGGCCGAGGACCAGCCGAGGTAGATCGCCAGCGGCAGCCGTGTCGCCAACCGTTCCGGCCACCCGTCGGCGACGCTGCGGGACAGTCGTCCGTACACGACGGCGAGCGCGAGGACGAGCAGGACCAGCAGCACCTCGGCGGTGACCACCCACCGGTTCGAGAAGGCCGCGATCCACAGCGGGTTGAGCACCGCGGTCGCCGCGACCCACCAGCCGATGCGGCGGTGCACCTCGCGGCCGCGCTGGCCGGGCAGCAGGGCGTAGCCGGCGTAGACCAGCACGCCCAGGTAGATCGGGCCCCAGATGGCGAACGCCCAGCCCGCGGCCAGCAGCGGGGTGTCGTAGTCGCGCGCGACGGCGCCGATCGCCGACCCCCCGAACGCCGACACGAGCACCTGCAGGATCGCCAGGACCGCCACGACCACCCCACGGACCAGATCCGCGGTCGTCGGGCGGGGGGTCAGCACGGTCATGCCCACATGGTGGACCGCGGCGGGGGCCTCTGCCATCCGGCTGTCGGGGGGAATCGATCACTCCCGCGGGCCGGGTCAGGCGAGCGGGAGGAAGAACAGGTGCACGTCGCGCGCGTCCTCCGGGGAGAGCCGCACCCCGTTCGGCAGCCTGCCGTACTCGACGAAGCCGCGTGCGGCGTAGAACGCGGGCAGCGGGGTGCCGCCGCGGGCGCCGAGGGTCAGCATCGCCAGGCCCGTCCCACGGGCGTGGGCGACGGCCGCTCCGAGCAGGACCGTGCCGAGACCACGTCCCTGCAGGTCCGGGCGGACCATGAGGCGTTGCACGTCGGCGCGGTGCGCGGCGATGCCGGTGTTCGGGACCAGGAGGACCGTGCCCATCGGGGCGGTCTCCTCCCCCAGTACTAACATCCGGGAGGCGCCGGAGCGGACGGCGTCGATGGTCTGCACCGCCAGTGCGCGGATCTCGTCCGGGTCGGCGCCGGGCACGAAGTCCACGGCGCCGCCGGCCTCGGTCACGGCGATCCAGAGATCACCGAGCGCGGCGGCGGCGCCGGGGTGGGGCTCGACGACCCGGCGGACGGCCGGGACGCCTGCGGTCACAGGTTCGGGAACCAGAGCTTGATCTCCCGGTCGGCCGACTCCGGGGAGTCCGAGCCGTGCACGAGGTTGGAACCGGTCTCCAGGGCGAGGTCGCCACGGATGCTGCCGGGGGTGGCCTTCTCCACCGGGTCGGTGCCGCCGGCGATCTGCCGCCAGGCGGCGATGGCGCGGGGGCCCTCGACGACCGCGGCCAGGACCGGGCCGGAGGTGATGAACGACAGCAGCTCCTCGAAGAAGGGCTTGCCGTCGTGCTCGGCGTAGTGCTGGGCGGCCAGCTCACGGTCCACCGTGCGCAGGTCGAGGGCGACCAGATCGAGGCCCTTGCGCTCGATGCGCGAGACGACCTCGCCGACGAGCTTGCGCGCGACGCCGTCGGGCTTGACCAGGACGAGAGTGCGTTCAGTCACGTGCGACAGGGTAGCGACGACCCGACCGGGGTCCGTCACCCACCGTCACTCGCCCGCCTCCTGGCTCCCGGTGAGCTCCGTCAGCGCGGCGGCGATCGCGGGCAGGTCCCGCAGGCTGCCCTCCGACACCGCGACCACCAGGTCGAACACGGCATCCTGGTCGGGCCGCGGCGGGCACCCGTTCAGCACCAGGAACACGGCGGTGGACGCCCATGCGAGTCGCTTGTTCCCGTCCACCAGGGCGTGAATGCCGCAGATGCTCTGCACCAGGGCCGCTGCCTTGAGGTGCAGGGTCGGGTACGCGTCCTGGCCGAACAGGACGGTCGCGGGCCGGGCGAGCGCCGACTCCAGGAGCCCGAAGTCGCGGACCACCGGCTCCTGCCCGAGTGCCTCCGCGGCGAAGCGCAGCACGTCGGCCAGGGACAGGTAGCGGGTCACGCCCGGCCGAGCCGGTCCAGGGCCTCTCGGAAGTTGTCGGTGACCCAGGCAGCCGCGCGGTCGACCTCGGCATCGTGGTCGTGACGGGCCACGTACTCCCGGACCGCCGCTCGGGCGACCTCCTGCATGGAACGCCCCTCGGCCTCCGCGCGAGCGCGCAGCGACTCGGACTCGGCGTCGGTCAGGCGCAACGTCATGGCCATGTCCCGACGATACCGGATGTGATACCGCCGCGGCTCAGTCCTGCTGCTGCGACGGCAACGTCCCCGCCGCCATCCGCCGGGCCACCTCGCGCCGCATCCACACCAGCACCGCCCAGACGACGATGAACACCGCCGCGATCACCACCAGCGACGGCAGGAACACCAGCGCCGCGACGAGCAGGGCCGCCTGCAGCACCAGCGCGGCGGTGAGACCCCACGGCCGTCGCTGCACCCCCGACGCCAGGATCATCGCGACGGCGATGCCCGCCACGACACCGAAGCCGAGCGCGGTCGATCCGGTGCCGAAGCGCGGGAGCACCAGCAGCGCCAGGAGGACGACGATCGCCTCCAGGATCAGCGTCGCGGCGAACACCCCGCGGGCGCCCTTCATCGGGTCGGTGGGCGGCGGCCGCACACCCTCGGGCACGCCCGGGACGTCGCTCACTCCGGCTCCTTCCCGAACAGTGCCCGCGCCTCGCCGACGGTGACGACCGACCCGGTGACGACGACGCCGACCCCCGACCCGCCCGCCTCCTCGGCGATCTCCCGGGCCTGCTCGAGCGCCTCGGCCAGCGACGGCTCGACGCTGACCCGCTCGGAGCCGAACACCTCGGCCGCGAGCGCGCCCAGCGCGTCGGGGTCCATCGCGCGCGGCGAGGAGTTGGTGGTGACGACGACCTCGTGCAGCGCGGGCTGCAGGCCCTCCAGGATGCCGCGGGCGTCCTTGCCCTCCAGCACCCCGATCACGCCGACCAGCCGGGTGAAGCGGAACTCGGTGCCGAGCGCGCCGGCCAGCGCCTGCGCCCCGGCGGGGTTGTGCGCGGCGTCGAGCAGCACGGTCGGCCGGTCCGGCCCGCCCTCGACGGGTTCGAGCCGCCCGGGTGAGCGGACGGAGGCGAACGCGGCGCGGACCGCGTCGGGGTCGAGGGGCTGCGCGGTGCCGGCGCCGACGAGCGCCTCGGCCGCGGCCAGCGCGACCGCCGCGTTCGACGCCTGGTGCTCACCGTGCAGCGGCAGGAAGATCTCGTCGTAGCGGCCGGACAGACCCTGCAGCTCCAGACGCTGCCCGCCGACGGCGATCTCCCGCTCGACCACGCCGAACTCGGCGCCCTCCCGCGCGACCTGCGCGCCGACCTCGGCGCAGCGCTCCAGCAGGATCTCGGCGACCTTCCGGTCCTGGGCGGCGAGGACGGCGACCGAGCCCTCCTTGATGATCCCGGCCTTCTCGCGGGCGATGTCGGTGATGTCGTCGCCGAGGTACTCGGCGTGGTCGAGCCCCACCGGCAGGACGACGGCGACGTGCGCGTCGGCGACGTTGGTGGCGTCCCAGCGCCCGCCGAGCCCGACCTCGATCACCGCGGCCTCGACCGGGGCGTCGGAGAAGGCGGCGAAGGCCATCCCGGTGAGCACCTCGAACTTGCTGAGCGCGGGCCCGTCGCCGCGCTTGGCGTCGACGAGCTCGACCAGCGGCTCCACCTCGCGGTAGGCGGCGACGTAGCGCTCGGGGGTGACCGGCCGGTTGTCGAGGTTGATCCGCTCGGTGGCGCGCTGCAGGTGCGGGCTGGTGTAGCGCCCGGTCCGCAGCCCGATCTCGGTGAGCAGCGCGTCGACCATCCGGGAGGTGGAGGTCTTGCCGTTGGTGCCGGTCAGATGCACGATCGGGTAGCCGCGCTGCGGGTCACCGAGGGCGTCGCACAGGGCCTGCATCCGGTCCAGCGACGGCTCCATCACCGACTCGGGCCAGCGCCGGTCGAGCGCCGCGTCGACGGCGAGGAACTCGGCGTAGCCGGCGACGGTGGACTGGGCCGGGACGACGTCGGGGTCCCCGCTGCCGCGGATCTCGTCGAGGACGGCCGCGATCACCGCCTCCTGGGCGTCCACCGGGGCGTCGCGCTCGTCGTCCGCGCCCCGTGCGGCGGCGTCCGACCGGTCCTCGCCGTCGTCGGCCTCGTCCCCGTCGTTCGCGTCGTCGGTGTCGGCGGCCCGGTCGGTGTCGCCGTCCGGGTCGCGGTCGTCCTCGGTGTCGCGGCCGAAGCCGCCCTCGGCCCACCGGTCCCCGCCGTAGGTCGGCGAGTCCTCCTCGGTGAAGTCGTTCCCGAGGTCGTGGCCGTAGTCGTCGTTCTCCCTCGCCACGGCGGGATCAGGCCTCCGGGAGCGCGGCGAGCCGCGCGGTGATGCGGTCGATGTCGGCGACGGCGGTCGCGTGCCGGGCACGGATCCCGTCGACGACCTCGGCCGGCGCCTTCTCGGTGAACTTCGGGTTGCCCAGCTTCTTGTCCGCCTGGTCACGCTCCTTCTCCGCGGCGGCGAGGTCGCGGCCGAGCCGGGCCCGCTCGGCGGCGACGTCGATCGCCCCCGAGGTGTCCAGCTCGACGGTGACCGGGCCGCCCGAGGTGGCGATCTCCAGGCTCGCGGTGGTGGAGAAGCCGTCACCGGCCGGGTCGAGGCGGGTGAGGAACCGCAGCGCGCGCTCGTGCGCGGCCAGCCCGGCGTCGCCGAGACCGGTCAGGCGGGCGGCGACGGCCTTGCGGTCGGGCAGCCCCTGCTCGGTGCGGAACCGGCGGACCTCGGTGATGACCTTCTGCGCGTCGGTGACCCGGGCCGTGGCGGCCGGGTCGACCGGCGCACCGGTGTCCCCGGCCGTCGGCCAGGCCGCGGTCACGACGGTCTCGCCGCCGGTCAGCGCGGTCCACAGCGCCTCGGTGACGAACGGCGCGATCGGGTGCAGCATCCGCAGCAGCGCGTCGAGGACGTGCCCGAGGATCGCCCGGGTGCCCGGCTCGGTGGCCGGGTCGTCGAGCTGGGTCTTGCACAGCTCGACGTACCAGTCGGCCAGCTCGTCCCACGCGAAGTGGTAGAGCCCCTCGGTCGCCTTCGCGAACTGGTAGCCGTCGAGCAGCTCGTCGGTCTGCGCGCGGACCTCGGCCAGGCGGCCCAGGATCCAGCGGTCGGCGTCGGTGCGGTCGGCCTCGGCGGGCAGCGGCAGGGCCGGGTCCGCCCCCTTGGACAGGGCGAACCGGGTGATGTTCCAGAGCTTGGTCGTGAAGTTCCGGGACCCGGCGACCCACTCCTCCGACAGCGACATGTCGGTGCCCGGGTTGGAGCCGCGGGCGATGGTGAAGCGCAGCGCGTCCGCGCCGTAGGTGTCGATCAGCGCGAGCGGGTCGATGACGTTGCCCTTGGACTTCGACATCTTCTTGCCGTGCTCGTCGCGGATGAGCCCGTGCAGGTAGACGTCGCGGAACGGGGCCTTCCCCATCACGTAGGTGCCGAACATCATCATCCGGACGACCCAGAAGAACAGGATGTCGTAGCCGGTGACCAGGACCGAGTTCGGGTAGTACTTCGCCAGGTCCGGGGTCTGCTCCGGCCAGCCGAGCGTGGAGAACGGCCACAGCCCGGAGGAGAACCAGGTGTCGAGGACGTCGGGGTCCTGGCGCCAGCCCTCGCCGGACGGCGGCTGCTCGTCCGGCCCGACGCAGACGACCTCGCCGGCCGGGCCGTACCAGACCGGGATGCGGTGTCCCCACCACAGCTGCCGGCTGATCGTCCAGTCGTGCATGTTGTCGACCCAGTCGAAGTACCGCTTGGCCTGCTCCTTCGGGTGCAGGACGGTCTCGCCGGAGCGGACGGCGTCCCCCGCCGAGCGGGCGAGCGGCTCGACCTTGACGAACCACTGCAGGCTCAGCCGCGGCTCGATCGGGACGCCGGTGCGCGAGCAGTGCCCGACCGAGTGCAGGTACGGCCGCTTCTCGGCGACGATGCGCCCCTGCGCGCGCAGCTCCTCGCGGATCGCGGCGCGCGCCTCGAACCGGTCCATGCCGTCGAAGCGGGTGCCGGTCCCGGCGATGGTGCCGGTCTCGTCCATGATCGTCGGCATCGGCAGGTCGTGGCGGCGGCCGACCTCGAAGTCGTTCGGGTCGTGCGCCGGGGTGATCTTGACGGCTCCGGAGCCGAACTCCGGGTCGACGTAGTCGTCGGCGACGACCGGGATCATCCGCCCGGTGATCGGCATCTCGATCTCGGTGCCGACCAGGTGCGCGTAGCGCTCGTCGTCGGGGTGGACGGCGACCGCGGTGTCACCCAGCATCGTCTCGATCCGGGTGGTCGCGACGACGACCGAAGCGTCGCCGTCGCCGTAGCGCATCGAGACGAGCTCGCCCTCGGTCTCGATGTGGTCGACCTCGATGTCGGAGATCGCCGAGCGCAGCGCCGGGGACCAGTTGACCAGGCGCTCGGCCCGGTAGATCAGCCCGTCGTCGAACATCTTCTTGAAGACGGTGGCGACCGCGCGGGACAGGCCCTCGTCGAGGGTGAAGCGCTCGCGGGACCAGTCGACGCCGTCGCCCAGGCGCTCCATCTGCCCGAGGATCGAGCCGCCGGACTCGGCCTTCCACTGCCAGACCTTCTCGACGAACGCCGCACGGCCGATCGCGTGCCGGTCCGGCTCCCCCGCGGCGGCCATCCGGCGCTCGACGACCGACTGGGTCGCGATCCCGGCGTGGTCCATGCCGGGCAGCCACAGCGCGTCGCGCCCCTGCATCCGGGCGCGCCGGGTCAGGACGTCGATGAGCGTGTGGTCCATCGCGTGGCCCAGGTGCAGGCTGCCGGTGACGTTCGGCGGCGGGATGACGATGCAGAACGGGTCGGCGTCCGACGACGGGTCGGCCCGGAAGTACCCGGCGTCGACCCAGCGGCGGTACATGTCGCCCTCTACCTCGCCCGGGGTCCACTTGGCGGGCAGGTCGGCGGTACGCGCTGGCAGGGTCTCGGTCACATGTCAAGTCTACGAGTCGACGGCGACCCGGTTCCCGGCCCCCGGACCGCCGCGCTCAGGACCGGAAGTGCGCCTTGGGGATGACCCCGTGCACCCCGACCGTCCGGTCCACCACCTGCGAGACCGCGAAGTCGGCGGCCGCGGAGAGGTAGGCGTACGCCGTCGCCCGGTCCATGCCCCGGTCGTCCTGCAGGAAGTCGAGTGCGTTGACCACGGCCCGGCGCATCGCGACGTCGAGGTCGGTCCCCTGGCCGCCGGTGCTCCCGTCCGGGTCGGAGAGCCCGATGGGCACCCAGGCGTCCGGGGTCTCGCCGAACGGGTAGCCGAAGGCCACCGAGGGGGCCGTGCCCTCCCCCGGCCGGCAGACGGTGAGCCGGAACGTGGCACGCAGTGAGCCCTCCAGCGCGGTCAGCGCGACCTCCCCGTCGCCCATCGCGAGGTGCGGGTCGCCGACGTGGAACAGCGCCCCCTCCGCGCGGACCGGCAGGTAGAACGCCGAGTCCGGGCCGAGCAGCCGGATGTCGATGTTGCCGCCGCCCAGGGTCGGCGGGATCGAGTTCAGCTCGGGGGCGTTCTCGGCGTCCGCCGCGGCGTGGGCCACCCCCATGGTGCCCATGAACGGGCGCAGCCCGAACGACACCTCCTGGCCCTCGCCGAAGGGCAGGTAGGCCTCCGGGCCGTCCGCGCCGTCGCGGACGGCGGTGAAGACCGAGACGTTGCCGTAGCGCGCGGGGTCGCCGGTCGCACGTCCGTCGGCGGCCGGTGGCGGCATCACCTCGTCGAGGGTGATCCCGGCGGGCGGCGCGCCGGACGCGGTGCGGCCGAGCGCCCCCTTCCCGTGTCTGCTGGAGACCACGCCGTAGGGCACCCGGGGCACCGCGGACAGGGTCTCGACCTTGAGGACGTCGCCGGGGCGCGCGCCCTCGACGAACACCGGGCCGGTGATGACGTGCGGGCCGTCGGCGTCGAAGTCGCGCGGGGTGCGGCGGTAGTCCCTGGCGACCGCGACGGCGTCGGACAGCACGCCGTCGGCCGCGACCCCGTGGCGCCCGAACCAGGCGACCGGGTCCCGGCCCTGGTCCTCCAGGATGCCCTCGTGGGAGACGGTGTCGATGGTGACCGTCTGCCCCGACCGCATCGTGAGCACCGGGGCGGCCCCGATCGCCGGGACGTAGCCCCAGCGCACGTCCGCCGGGTCGGACCCGAGGTAGTGGTCGCCGGGGATGTCGCCCACGCCGGGCTGCAGCGGCCCGTCCGGCAGGGTCGCGGCCACCGGGGCGGGGGCCACGGAGGCACTGCAGCCGACCAGTCCCCCGGCAGCGGTCACGGCCGCGGCCGCACGGAGGAAGTCGCGCCGGCCGAGTGCGGCGAGCAGCGGGCGGGGATCGGGGGGAGCCATGTCCACACCCTCACCCGCGTCCGTTACGTCCGGATCACCGCGCGTTTACGCCCGACCCGTGGGCAGCAGCAGGCACCAGGGCCGCGGCCATCCCAGCACCGCCGCGACGGCCGTCGGGTCCGCCCGGCGGAGCAGGCCCGGATCGAGGGCCCGCACCCGGCCGGAGCCGGGCTCGTAGACGCGCCACCGGCCGTCGTCGTCGATGCCCAGGACCAGAACCCAGTGCCGCGGCAGCCACCGGGACCCGACCAGCAGCGGGACCGGGCCGACGGCGGCGGGCACCGCGGCGAGCGCGTCGCGGGTCGCCGGGCGGATCCGGAACGGTCCGGCGGCGGGCGCGTGCCGGCGCAGCCACGCCCGCATCCCCCACGGCGTCGTCCCCAGCGCACGCGGCCAGAGCCGGTTGGCCTGGCGGTGCGCCGTCCGCTGCGCGGCGGCGAACCGGCCCGCCACCGCGCCGGGCCACCCCGAGCCGGTCAGCGCCGCGGTCACGACCAGCACCGACGGACCGCAGGTGACGCCGTCGACCTGGCCGCCGAGCAGGGTTCCGACGGCCGGGTACCGCGACGCCTCGTCGTCCACACCCCGGAGCCTGCCCGCCCCGGGCGCGGACGGCATCACGGCGCACCGTGGCGGCGGTCCAGCCGCACCGAGACCAGGGCCAGGACGACCGCACCGACCACCAACACCGCGCCGACCAGCGGCGGGGCGGTCAGTCCGAGGCCCCCGGCGATGGCGAGCCCGCCCAGCGCCGGGCCGAGCGCGTTGCCGACGTTGAACGCCGAGGTGTTGGTCGCGCTCGCCAGCGTCGGCGCCGCCCCGGCCAGCGCGAAGACCCGGGCGTTCAGCGGGGCCGACGCGACGAAGGCGACGAACCCGAGCCCGACCGCGATCGCCGGTGCTGCTCCGGGCAGCGTCGCCGTGGTCCCCAGCAGTGCGAGCAGGGTCGCGGCACCGCACAGCGCCCCGAACAGCGTCGGCCACGGATGACGGTCGGCCAGGCGACCCCCGAGCAGGATCCCCCCGATCGAGCCCAGCCCGGCGCCGAACTGCACGACGGGCACCCACCCCGGGGCGAGCCCGGCCACGAACACGAGCAGCGCCGCGAGGTAGGCGAGCATCGCGATCATGCCCGCCTGGTAGAGCGCGGTCGTGCCCAGCGCGACCCACAGCCGGAGCCTGCGGAAGGCGACGAGCTCGGCGGACAGTCGTCGCGGCGGCTCCCCGCCCCCGCTGCGCGACACCAGGGCCCCCACCCCGGCCACCCCGAGCAGGGCCAGCGACGCGATCGCCCAGAACGTCGCGCGCCAGCCGAACTGCTGACCGAGCACGGTGCCCAGCGGGATGCCGACGACGTTCGACACCGTCACCCCCGCCAGCAGCCGGGACAGCGCCCGCGCGCGGTCACCCGGCCCGACCGAGGACACGGTCACCACCGCCGCGACCGCCCAGAACCCGCCGGTGGCCACCGCCGTCAGCACCCGGACCGCCATGAGCAGGGGGTAGCCGGTGCACAGTGCCCCCACGACGTGCAGCACGGCCACGGCGAGCAGCATCGCGACGAGCGTCGTGCGCCGGGGCAGCCGCAGCGTCGCCACCGCCGCGGCCGGGGCCCCGACGACCATCCCGACCGCGAACCCGGAGATCAGGTACCCGGCCGCGGGGATGTCGACGCCGAGGTCCGCGGCCACCTCGGGCAGCAGGCCGGTGAGGACGAACTCGCTGGTCCCGAGGACGAACACGCAGAGCGCGAGGACCGTGACCACCCGCGGTACGGGGCGGCGGTGGACACCGGCGGTCGTCGTGCTCGCCATGTCCGCACCCCAGCACGGTGACGACGCCACCGTCATCCGGTTTCCGGGCCTAGGCTCGCCCGCATGACCGTTCTGACCCCCGAGGTCGTCGAGTTCCTCACCCACGGCACCCGCACCGGCATGCTCGGCTGGACGGCGAAGGACGGGCGTCCGCTCGTCGCGCCGGTCTGGTTCCTCGTCGAGGACGACGCGATCGTGTTCAACACCGGCGCCGACTCCGCGAAGGGCAGGGCGATCGTCCGCGACCCGCGCGTCGTGCTCACCGCTGACCTGCCCGAGCCGCCGTACGCCTTCGTGCAGGTGCAGGGTGTGGCCGAGACGAGCGGGGACCCCGACGAGCTCCTGCGCACCGCCACCGCGCTGGGCGGGCGCTACATGGGCGCGGACCGGGCCGAGGAGTTCGGCCGGCGCAACGGCGTGCCGGGCGAGCTCCTCGTCCGGATCCGCCCGACGAAGGTGATCGCGCACCTCGACATGACCGCCTGAGTTTGACCTGAAGCCGGGTTCAGCCCGCAGGGTCCACCTCCGGACGATGACTTCCGGGAACCGCACCGGTCCGTCCCCCGAGAGGACGGTGGACCATGACGCAGCTCGACCTCCGGCACGGCACCCAACGGGTCTTCGCACACCTGCTGGTGAGCACCCTGGTGGTGTCGGTCGTGAACTTCACGGTGTGGTTCGCCGTGACGTTCTGGGTGTTCCTGGAGACGGGGTCGGTCGCGGCGACCGGCATCATCGCCGGGATCTTCCTGGTGGCGACGGCGCTGACCGGCATCCCGTTCGGCGGGGTCGTCGACCGGTTCGGCACGCGCGCGGTCATGCAGGTCTCGGCGGCGGTGTCGGCCGTGGTCTACGCGCTGTGCCTGGCGCTGCTCCTGCTCGCGCCCGCCGACGCCTTCCGCGATCCCACGAGCCCGCTGCTGTGGACGCTGGTCGTCGCGCTGATGCTGGGGGTGATCGCCGGGAACCTGCGCACCATCGCGCTGCCGACGCTGGTCACCCTGCTCGTCCCGGCCCCGGTCCGGGACCGAGCCAACGGGCTGGTCGGCACCGCGACCGGGGTGTCCTTCCTGGTCACCTCGGTCGCGTCCGGGCTGCTCGTCGCGGTCGACGGGATGCGCACGGTGCTCGTCGCCGCGCTCGTCGTGCTCGTCGCGTCGCTGCTGCACCTGGCCCGGGTCCGGATCCCGGCCGTGCCCGCACCGGCCGGTCCGGCCGTCGCCGTGACCGTCGACGAGCGGGGCGGGCTCGACCTGCGCGGCACCGTCCGGCTCGTCGCGAGCGTGCCGGGGCTGCCCGCATTGATCGCGTTCTCCTGCGTGAACAACCTGCTCGGCGGGGCGTTCATGGCGCTGATGGACCCCTACGGCCTGTCCATGATGTCGGTCGCGGCCTGGGGGCTGCTGTGGGGCGTGCTGTCCGCCGGGGTGATCGTCGGCGGGCTGCTCGTCGCCCGGATCGGGCTGGGCAGCCGCCCGGTCCGGACCCTGCTGCTGGTCAACACCGTGCTGTGGGCCGCGACGATGCTGTTCCCGCTGCACGCCTCGATCGTCCTGCTGGCCCTGGGCATGGCGGTGTTCATGCTGCTCATGCCGTTCGCCGAAGCCGCCGAGCAGACCGTGCTGCAGCGGGTCGTGCCCTACGGGTGGCAGGGCCGGGTCTTCGGGTTCGCGCAGAGCGTGGAGCAGGCCGCGTCGCCGCTGACCGCATTCCTGCTGGCGCCGTTCACCGAGCTGGTGGTCGTGCCGTTCATGAGCGACGACGGCGCCGGTGCGGCCGCGATCGGGTCGTGGTTCGGCACCGGCACCGCGCGTGCGATCGCCCTGGTGTTCGTCGTCTGCGGCGCCCTCGGCGTGGTCCTGACCCTCGCCGCCCTGGCGAGCCGCCCCTACCGGCGGCTCTCCGCCGCCTACTCCGCCGCGCCCGCCACGGACCCGGACACCACCTCCGACACCGGTGCGCGCACGGCCGGGGCCCCGGCCACCCCCGTCGCGGTCCCGACGCCCCCGGCCGTCTTGGCCGCGACGTCCACCGCCCCCGCACCCGCCGTCGCGGACCGGCGGCCCACGGACCCGGACGCCGCCCCTCCGGCGTGACCCGCCGCCGCCCCGCAACCACACCCCCTGGCCGGCGTCCACACCCGTTGCACCGGGTGTGGACGCCGGCCAGGGGGTGTGAACGCGGCCGACCGGCCGGGGATGCGGCGGTCGCTGCCGGTCGAGGGCCGGAGGCCGCCGGGCGCGGCGGAGTACCGGACCGCGACGGCACCCCGGGGTGGCGAGCATCGTCGGGCGCGCCGGGGTGCCGGGCGCCGCCGAGGCGGCCGGAGGGGCCTCGCGCACCCCGCGAGTGGCTGACGCACCCCCCGCGACGGGTGCGGCGACCTCGGGTGGGGTGCGGCGACCTCGGCTGGGGTGCGGCGACCTCGGGTGGGGTGCGGGGCTCTCGGGTCGGGGTGCGGCGCCGTCCAGCGGTGGGCGGCCGGTCATCAGGCCGCGGCAGGCCCCCGGGGACGGCGGGGACCCGGGGCACCACAGCGACCGGGCCACGACGGCGACCGCCCAGGCCCGTTCTCGCCCCTCCGGCCGTCCCGCCCCTCCGGCTGCCCCGGCCCGTCCCGCCCACCCCTCCGACACCGGCCGACCACCGGTCACCGGTCCCCCGGCGACAGCGTCAGGTCCGGCGGAGCGTGGTCGTCCAGAGGGAGACACCGGTCTGGTCGCGCAGGTGGACCTCCAGGGTCGCGCCGTCCGGGGCGACGTCGAGCTCCCCGAAGTGCTGGAACCCCTCCAGCGGGCTCGCGCCCTGCCGGGACGGTCCGCGCACGAACTCCGCCCGCGGGCCGAACGTCGGGTCGAGCTCGTTCGGGCCGAAGGCCCCGGCGTGCAGCGGGCCCGACACGAACTCCCAGAACGGGTCGAAGTCGGTGAACGCGGCGCGCTCGGGGGCGTAGTGGTGGGCGGCGGTGTAGTGCACGTCGGCGGTCACCCACACGACGTTGCGGACCCGCCGCCGGCGGATCCCGGCGAGCACCCCGGCGATCTCCGACTCGCGCCCGCTCGGCGGTCCGGGCACGCCGTTGGCGACGGCCTCCCAGGCGGTGTCGCCGTCGGGCACCAGGACCCCGATCGGCATGTCCGAGGCGACGATCTTCCAGGTCGCCCGGGACGACGCGAGCGCGTCGACGAGCCAGCGGGCCTGGGCCTGCCCGAGGATCCGCTCGCCACGGCCGGTGTTGGCGGAGTTCGCGCTGCGGTAGGTGCGCATGTCCAGCACGAACACCTCGACGTGCGGGCCGAACGGCATCCGCCGGTACACCCGTCCGTCGACGGCGGTGCGCGGGTCGACCGGCTGCCACTCGTGGAACGCGCGGAACCCGCGGGCCGCGAGCACGTCCACCCGCTTCTCGGTGTAGCGCTCCCCCACCTCACCGGTGAGGATCTCGCCGGGGTACCAGTTGTTGGTGACCTCGTGGTCGTCCCACTGCACGATCTGGCCGACCGAGGCGGCGAAGCGGCGCAGGTTGTCGTCGCGCAGGTTGTAGGCGAACTGGCCGCGGAACTCGGCGAGGGTCTCGGCGACCTTCGCCTTCGCCTCGGTCATCTCGTTGCGCCACACCCGGCCGTCGGGGAGCGTGACGGTCTCGGTGAGCGGGCCGTCGGCGTAGACGGTGTCGCCGGAGTGCAGGAACAGGTCGGGCTCGCGGTCGGCCATGGCGGAGAAGATCCGCATGCCGCCGGTGGCGCGGTCGATGCCCCAGCCCTGCCCGACGACGTCGCCGGACCACTGGATGCGCACCGGCTCGCCGCGGCCGGGGACCGCCCGGAAGGAGCCGGCCAGCGGGGCGCTCGCGGGGCCGCCGTCGAGCGGCTCGGCGACGACGCGGTAGTGCACCCGCCCCCGCGTCGCCGGGACCCGCAGCTTGCCGGTGAGGTCGGTGGCCGGGGTCAGCACCGGGCCGGGGATGCGCAGTGCCCGCCGGAAGTCCGGCGAGCCCGCGACCTCGACGACCATCCGCGACGGCCGGTCGGCCCGCGTCCAGACGAGCCCGGAGCCGGGCCGGACGTCACCGGCCGCGACACCGTGGGTCAGCAGCGGCCGGCCGGAGCGGACCAGCGCGGGGGCGGCGGCACCCGTGCCCGGCAGGACGAGGGCCGCGGCGCCGGCGAGACCACCGGCGGCCGCGGTGCGGAACAGGGAGCGTCGGGAAAGAGCCACGCCCGCCGTTCTAACCCGGACGGGTGAGGACGATCCGGACCGTCCGGGTGAACGGGAAGCGAAGTCTCAGCCGAACAGCGCGGGGATCTTCAGCACGAGCTCGTAGAGCCCGTAGGCGAACGGCACGCCGACCCACAACCAGGCCAGGACGGCGCCGACCCACTGCACCGGCCCCCAGGTCGACGACCCGCCGGTCTCGGCAACGCTGCTCACGCGGTCTCCTTCTGCTGTGTGGGGCCCTGGGCGGCCGCCGCCGTGGGCTCGTGGAACTTCCCGTCGACCGGCTTGATCAGCTCGTTGCAGACGAACGCGATGACCAGCAGGACGATCATGATGACGAACGCGGTCGTGTACCGGGCGGGGCCCTCGACGCCGGCGTCGATCCGCGCGTCGGCGATCGCGTTGACGATCAGCGGCCCGAGGACGCCCGCGGTGGACCACGCCGTCAGCAGCCGGCCGTGGATCGCGCCGACCTGGTAGGTGCCGAACAGGTCCCGCAGGTACGCCGGGACGGTGGCGAACCCGGCGCCGTAGAACGACAGGATCAGCACCGCGGCGACGATGAACAGCGCCCGCGACTGGTTCGGGATCAGCGTGATCAGCAGGTACAGCAGCGCGCCGACGCCCAGGTAGATGCGGTACATGTTCTTGCGGCCCAGCACGTCCGACAGCGACGACCAGGCGATGCGCCCGGCCGAGTTCGCCAGCGACAGGATCGCGACGAACCCGCCGGCCGCCGCGGCGAGGGTGGCCGTGGCGCCGTTCTCGGCGAAGAAGTCCTGGAAGATCGGTGAGGCCCGTTCCAGGATGCCGATGCCCGCGGTGACGTTGAAGCACAGCACCACCCACAGCAGCCAGAACTGCGGCGTGCGGATCGCGTTGTTCGCCGAGACGTTCCCGGTCGAGATCATCCCGCTCTTCCTGGCCGTCGACGGGTCCCAGCCCGGCGGCGTCCAGCCCTCGGCGGGCACCCGGATGAGGATCCAGCCGACCGACATGAAGACCAGGTAGATCAGGCCCATCGTGAGGAACGTGGACCCGATGCCGGAGGACGTGGCGTCGTCACCGGAGCCGCCGAACGCCGACAGCAGCGAGTTGGTGAGCGGGGTCGCGATGAGCGCGCCACCGCCGAAACCCATGATCGCCAGGCCGGTGGACAGGCCGGGGCGGTCCGGGAACCACTTGATCAGCGTGGAGACCGGCGAGATGTAGCCGATGCCCAGGCCGATGCCGCCGACGAAGCCGTAGCCCAGCACGACCAGCCAGTACTGCTCGGCGTAGAGGCCGAGACCCGAGATGAGGAACCCGGCGACGAAGCAGCTCGACGCGACGACCATCGCCCAGCGCGGGCCGTTGCTGTCGACCTTCGTGCCGAACAGCGCCGAGGACAGCCCCAGCATGATGATGCCGAGGGTGAAGGGCAGCGCCGTGGCGACGCCCGACAGGTTGAGCGCGGTCGCCAGCGGGGTCTTGAAGACGCTCCAGGCGTAGACCTGGCCGATCGCCAGGTGGATGGACAGCGCCGCCGGTGGGACGAGCCAACGGCTCCATCCGGGTGGAGCGACGATGCGCTCACGCGTGAGAAATCCGGACATCTCGCCCCTCCGTCGACTGTTGACGGAGCAACGCTAAGTAGTGCGGAAGGGTGCGGCAACCCGAGCCGGTCTCGATACGACAACGCCGGTCCCACCTGCTGGTGGGACCGGCGTCGGGTCGGTGCGTGCGGCGGCTCAGGCCGAGCGGTCGCGGCGCTCCCGGCGCTGCGGCTGGCGCGGGACGATCGTCGGGTTGACGTTGTCCTTCACCGTCTGGGCGGTCACGACGACCTTCGCCACGTCGTCGCGGCTGGGGATGTCGTACATCACCGGGAGGAGGACCTCCTCCATGATCGCCCGCAGGCCACGGGCGCCGGTACCACGCAGGATCGCCTGGTCGGCCACGGCGTCGAGGGCGTCCTCGGCGAACTCCAGCTCCACGCCGTCCATCTCGAACAGCTTGCGGTACTGCTTCACCAGGGCGTTCCGCGGCTCGGTCAGGATCTTGACCAGGGCGTCCTTGTCGAGCGAGGTCACCGAGGCGACGATCGGGAGCCGGCCGATGAACTCGGGGATCAGGCCGAACTTGATCAGGTCCTCGGGGAGGGTCTCCGCGAAGCGCTCCGCGGAGTCCAGGTCCTTCTTCGAGCGGATGTCGGCGCCGAAGCCGATGCCGGACTGCCCGACCCGCTCGCCGATGATCCGCTCCAGCCCGGCGAAGGCGCCGGCCACGATGAACAGGACGTTCGTCGTGTCGATCTGGATGAACTCCTGGTGCGGGTGCTTGCGACCGCCCTGCGGCGGGACGCTCGCGGTGGTGCCCTCGATGATCTTCAGCAGCGCCTGCTGCACGCCCTCGCCGGACACGTCACGGGTGATCGACGGGTTCTCCGACTTCCGCGCGATCTTGTCGACCTCGTCGATGTAGATGATGCCGGTCTCGGCGCGCTTCACGTCGTAGTCGGCGGCCTGGATGAGCTTGAGCAGGATGTTCTCGACGTCCTCGCCCACGTAGCCGGCCTCGGTGAGGGCGGTCGCGTCGGCGA
The DNA here is from genome assembly GCF_001932475.1 of Pseudonocardia sp. Ae717_Ps2. Classification (NCBI taxonomy): domain Bacteria; kingdom Bacillati; phylum Actinomycetota; class Actinomycetes; order Pseudonocardiales; family Pseudonocardiaceae; genus Pseudonocardia; species Pseudonocardia sp. Ae717_Ps2. Next base: position 1,405,218 of record NZ_MCIS01000001.1, on the reverse strand, counting down.
TGGCGAACGGGACGTTGAGCATCTTGGCCAGCGTCTGCGCCAGGTAGGTCTTGCCGCAGCCGGTGGGGCCGAGCATCAGGATGTTCGACTTGGCGATCTCGATGCCGTCGGAGGCGTCGCCGCCCGCGGCACGGCTGCGCTCGCCGGCCTGGATGCGCTTGTAGTGGTTGTAGACCGCCACCGACAGCGTGCGCTTGGTGGTGGCCTGACCGACGACGTACTGGTCGAGGAACTCGTGGATCTCGGTGGGCTTGGGCAGCTCGTCGAGCTTGACCTCACCGGCCTCGGCCAGCTCCTCCTCGATGATCTCGTTGCAGAGATCGATGCACTCGTCGCAGATGTAGACGCCGGGGCCGGCGATGAGCTTCTTGACCTGCTTCTGGCTCTTCCCGCAGAACGAGCACTTGAGCAGGTCCCCGCCGTCGCCGATGCGTGCCATAGGTGTCGATCCCCAGTCCTGGTCCGGCGTTCTCGCGTCGCGCCCGTCGCCCCGTGCCGGGTTGACGGTACCTGCCCGCGGCCCGTACGGGGACCGGAAGCGGTGTCCGGTTCCCCGGCGGGTCGCCGGGCGGTCACCGGCGGCCGGATCCGGCCGCCGGTGACCCGGGTGTCACTTGCCGCCGGCGGTACCGGACAGCTTGCGGCTCTGCACGATCTCGTCGACCAGGCCGTAGTCCTTGGCCTCCTCGGCCGTGAGGATCTTGTCCCGGTCGATGTCCTCGCGCACCTGCTCCGCGGTCCGGTTGGAGTGCCGCGCGATGACCTCCTCCATCCGCTTGCGGATGCGGGAGATCTCCGCCGCCTGGATCTCCAGGTCCGACACCTGGCCGTACACGCCCTGGGTGGCCGGCTGGTGGATCAGGATGCGGGCGTTCTCGACCGCCATGCGGCGGCCCGGGGTACCGGCGCACAGCAGCACGGCCGCCGCCGACGCCGCCTGCCCGAGGCAGACGGTCTGGATGTCGGGCCGGATGAACTGCATCGTGTCGTAGATCGCCATCAGCGACGTGAACGACCCGCCCGGCGAGTTGATGTACAGCGAGATCTCGCGGTCCGGGTCGAGCGACTCGAGCACCAGCAGCTGGGCCATGGTGTCGTTCGCCGAGGTGTCGTTGATCTGCTCACCGAGGAAGATGATGCGCTCCTCGAAGAGCTTGTTGTACGGGTTCGACTCCTTGACCCCGTAGCTGGTGCGCTCCACGTACGACGGGAGCACGTACCGGGAACGGGCCGGGTCCGGCGCCCAGCCGCCGGGGCCGCGCAGGTCGGTCATCGACTCCGGGTGGCGCGGGTCGAAGGTGCTCACTGGGCGCTCCCGTTCTGCTCGCCGATCCGGCCCGCGTGCGTGACGACGTGGTCGACGAAGCCGTAGTCCTTGGCCTCCTGCGCGGAGAACCAGCGGTCGCGGTCGGAGTCACGCTCGATGGTCTCGACCGACTGACCGGTGTGCTGGGCGATCAGCTCCGCCATCTCCCGCTTGGTGCGGCGGAACTGCTCGGCCTGGATGGTGATGTCGGCTTCCGTGCCGCCGACGCCGGCGGACGGCTGGTGCATCATGATCCGCGCGTGCGGCAGCGCCGAGCGCTTGCCCGGGGTGCCCGCCGACAGCAGGAACTGCCCCATCGACGCGGCCATGCCCATCGCCGTGGTCGCCACGTCGCACGGGATCAGGTTCATCGTGTCGAAGATGGCCATGCCGTCGGTGACCGAGCCACCGGGCGAGTTGATGTAGAGCTCGATGTCCTTGTCCGGGTCCTCGGCCGCGAGCAGCAGCATCTGCGCCGCGATGCGGTTCGAGATCTCCGCGTCCACCTGCTGACCGAGCACGATGATGCGCTGCTGGAGCAGGCGGTCGTACACGGAGTCGGACAGCGACATAGCGCTGATGCCGGACCGCATCTGCGGCCCGGTGCCGCGGCCCGCGGACGGGCCGGTGTCCTGCTGGCTCACTTCACCCTGCTTTCCGAAGTCGGGCCCGCTCCCGCGGCGCGGACGCCGTGGGAGGGGGTCCCGGAGTCTTCCTCTGGATCGCTCTCGGTTCTCCGGTGTCGGGTCTTGCGAACCCGTTCACGGTCCGGTGGGGACCGGTTCGGGGCCGACCCTACGCGGAGCGGGGGCCCCGCGTAGGGAACGACGCCCGATGTTCGCCGACAGCGCACGGCACGTCGTGCGAGGCCGGGTGACGACGGCCGGTCAGGCCTTCGCGTCGGCCTTGTCGGAGGCCTTGTCGGAGGCCTCGTCGCTGGTGGTCTCCGCGGTGGTGTCGGCGGTGTCGGCGGCCTCGTCGGCGGTGTCGGCGGCACCGTCCACATCGGTCGCGGGGACCTCCTCGACGGTGGTCTCGTCCTCGTCCGGCCCGAGCAGGTCGGACAGGTCGACGACCTCGCCACCCGGGAGGGTGACGGTCGCCGCGCGCACGGCGGTGATCAGCGCCTTGGAGCGGCGCACGTCCTGGTAGATCACGCCGAGCTGGCCGGCCTGCTGGATCTGCTGGACGAACTGCTCGGGGGCCATGCCGTACTGCTGGGCCTGGTACATGATCCGCTCGGTGAGCTCCTGGTCCCCGACCGAGATCTCCTCGCGGTCGGCCAGGGTGTCGAGCACGAGGCGGTAGCGGACGGCCTTCTCGGCCTCCTCGCGCGTCTCGGTGTCGAACTGCTCGCGGGTCTTGTCCTGCGAGGAGAGGAACTCGCCGAACTTGTCCTCGTCGTGGTCGAAGGCGTGCACCGCGTCGTGGGTGCGGGTCTCGACCTCGGCCGCGACGACCGACTCCGGCAGCGGCACCTCGGTGTCCTCGACGAGCTTGTCCAGGAGACGGTCGCGGGCCTGCGCGGCCTGCTCCATCCGCTTGGACCGGCCCAGGCGCTCGCGCAGGTTCTCGGTCAGCTCGTCGAGGGTGTCGAACTCCGACGCCAGCTGGGCGAACTCGTCGTCGGCGTCGGGGAGGTTGCGCTCCTTCACGGTGGTCACCTTGACGGTGATCTCCGCGTCGGAGTCCGCGTGCTCGCCGGCGACCAGCTTCGAGGTGAAGGTCTTCTCCTCGCCGGCCGACATGCCCTCGAGGGCCTCGTCGATGCCGTCGATGAGACCGCCCTGGCCGACCTCGTAGGAGAAGCCGGTCGTGGTGGCCTCCTCGATCGGCGTGCCGTCGACGGCGGCGGAGAGGTCGATCTGGACGTAGTCGCCCTTCTGCGCCGGGCGGTCGACACCGGCCAGGGTGCCGAACCGGGCGCGCAGCTGGTCGAGCTGCTCGGTGACCTCGTCCTCGGTCACCTCGGTCTCGTCGACCTCGACGGTCAGGCCGTCCAGGTCGGGGAGGGTGATCTCGGGGCGGACGTCGACCTCGGCGGTGAACGCGATGCGCTCGCCGTCGGCGATCTCGGTGACCTCGATGTCGGGCCGGCCGATCGGCTTGACGTCCTCGGACGTCACCACGGCCTCCTGGTACTTCACCGGGATCGCGGCGTTCACGACCTCGTCCAGGACGGGGCCACGGCCGATCCGGGCCTCCAGGATGCGGGCCGGCGCCTTGCCCGGGCGGAAGCCGGGGATGCGGACCTGCTGGGCGATCTTCTTGTACGCGCGGTCGAAGTCGGGCTTGAGCTCGTCGAACGGCACCTCGACGTTGATCCGGACGCGCGTCGGGCTGAGGTGCTCGACGGTGCTCTTCACGGTGGAACTCCTTGGGGCGGTACGAGTGATGCATCGGGCCGCGGCTCGCGCGGCCCCCGGTCGGTGGCCCCGCCCGCCGGCGCCGGACGATCCCGGCTCTCGCGCCGGGCGTCCCGTGCCACCGGCCGCCGGGTACGTGGGACGCGCCCGGTGACGGCGGGGCTCGCGCGAGTCTAGGCGAGCCCGGTCACCGTGCGACGGCCCGGGCGCGGGTCACGGTGCGGCGGGGCCCTCGACACCGCCGGCCGCACCGACGCCGGCGACGGTCACGTCCACGGCCAGGGTGTCGTCACCGAGGACGGCGCGGACCCGGTCGGCGACCTCGTCGGCGACCTCCGCGAAGGGCCTGCCCAGCCGGAGGACGACGGCGATCTCGACCGGGTCGGCCAGCCGCACACCCTGGACCCGGTGCCCGGGCAGGTACGACGCGATCGCGCCGAACGGGCCGCCGTCGAGGCGCAGCACCGAGGGGTGGGCCAGCACGGCGTCCGCGACGGCCTGCGGGCCGGGTCCTGCGGCGGGGTCGGTCACGGGGCCGGACCTTAGCGACAGACGACGGCGGCGGCACCCCGCTGTGGGGTGCCGCCGCCGTCGTGGTGCGCGGGTCAGCTCTTGAAGGTGTCCTTGAGCTTCTCGCCGGCCTGCTTCAGGTTGCCGGTGGCCTGGTCGGCCTTGCCCTCGGCCTGCAGGTCCTTGTCGTCGGTCGCCTCGCCGGTGGCCTCCTTGGCCTTGCCACCCAGCTCCTCGGCCTTGTTGCTGATCTTGTCTCCGAGACCCATGGAACTCACCTGCTTCCCGGTCGCGTGTCCGGCGGGCGGGGGTGCCCGCCGGTCGCTACCGTCCTCGACGAGTGGGGACTACCCCCACCTTCCACCGCTCACACCCCGACGGGGCCGTCCATGGTGAACGCGCAGGTCAGCGGCCCACCGGCCGCCCGACCACCGAGCCCTGACGTGCCGTCGGCACAGCCGGCACGGGTGCCGTCGCGGGCCGAGCTGGACGAGACCACGCTGGTCGTCCGGGCCCAGGACGGCGACGTCGGCGCGTTCGAGGAGCTGGCCCGCCGCCACCAGAACGCCCTGTTCCGGGTCGCGGTCCGGGTCCTCGGCGACGCCACCGACGCCGAGGACGCCCTGCAGGACGCGCTCATCGACGCCTGGCGGCGGATCGGCACCTTCCGCGGCGAGGCGGCCTTCTCCACCTGGATGTACCGGATCGTCACCCACCGCTGCACCGCACTGGCACGGCGGAGACGACGGACCGACCCGCTCCCGACCGACGACGGTCCGGGCGCGCCGGCCGACGACCGCTCCCCCACCCCGGAGCGGGCCGCCGAGGTCGACGCGGAGATGGCGGCACTGTCGCGGGCGGTCGCGTCGCTGCCGGAGGATCAGCGCACGGCGTGGGTGCTGCGGGAGCTGGAGGGGCTGGGCTACAGCGAGATCTCCCAGATCACCGGGGCGGGCGAGACCGCCGTCCGCGGCCGGATCCACCGGGCGCGCGGAGCACTGGCGGAGAGGATGCGGGCATGGCGGTAGGGAGGACCGGGGCGGACCGCGTCGAGCCGCTGGCCTGCGGCCGGGACGCCGCCGACGTCTGGGACCACGCGGAGGAGGGCGTGCTCGACGAGCACGAGCTGACCTGTCCGCACTGCGTGCGCGCACGCGCCGACCACGACCGGCTCGGCGGGCTGGTGGCGAGGATGGCGGCCGAGCCGCTGCGGCCGCCGCCGTCGGTGCTGGAACAGGTGATGGGCGCGGTCGTCGCGGACCTGCGCCCGCACGAGCTGCTCACCCTCGGCCCGGACGCGTGGCTCGGCAGGCCAACCGCCGAGGCGGCGCTGCGCCACGTCGTGGACACGATGGACGGGCTGCGGGCCCGCCGCTGCCGGATCGAGCAGCTCCGCGACCCGGACGGTTCCGCGGACGGCCCGCCCGCGGTGTGGGTGCGGGTGACGGTCGCCGCGCGGTTCGGCGTCGACCTCGCGTCGGTCACCGCCCGCGTCCGGCAGATGATGATCTCGGCCGGGGACCGCACGCTCGGCGTGCCGATCGCCGGGGTGGACATCCTCGTCGAGGACCTCTGGGAGGAGCCGGCATGAGCGGGCCGACGACGGTGTCCGTCTCCGACCTGGCCGTCGCGCGGGTGGCGGCGCGACGGGTCCGGCGGGTCCCGGGGGTCGTGGCGCTGATGGGCGACGTCGCGCACACCCTGCTGGGACTGGCCGCGGACTGGCTGCCCCGCGACCCGGTGCCCGAGGAGCTGCGGGTGCAGGGCCTGGTCGCGTCGGTGCACGGGCACGAGGCCGAGATCCGGGTGACGGTGGGTGTGCGGTTCGGCACGAACTGCGCCGAGCTGGCCGAACGGGTGCGCCGGGAGGTGGCCGAGGAGGTCGCGACGGTGTGCGGCCTCGACGCCCGGGTGCGGGTCACCGTCGCCGACATCGTGCTGCCGGCCTGAGCTCCGCCCGGCGCCGCCCTGGCACGCCTGCGCCGCCTGCGCTGCCTGCGACCCGGGGCGCTGCCGGGCCGCGCCGGAGGACGGGGCGGTGCCGGGGGGCGGTGTCCGGGGGCGGTGCGGTGTCCCGGTCAGGCGCGGCCGGCGAGCACGCAGTCGCCGCAGGTCCCGCCGCCGGGGGCGCGGACGTAGAGGCAGCAGGAGCGGCGCCGGAACGCCCACTCGGTGTCCGGGTCGGTGTCGTCGAGACGGAGCAGGCGCCCGGTCGCCCCCGAGGGCAACGGCCCGCGCAGCACCGGGTGGTCGACGAGCGCGTCGAGCAGGGCCAGGTACCGACGCCGGTCCGGGCGCCGCACGGCCTCCATGACCCGCGCCGCCCCGCCGATCGAGGACACCACGTTGCCGCGCAGCACCCGCGGCGACACCGCGGCGCGGACGGCGACGGCGGCGTACAGCGGCTCCAGATGGGCGTCGGCGAGCTCCCGGGCGAGCAGGTCCGCGGCGCCCGCCGGGTCGACGGCGACGTCCGGGGTGGCGATGCCGGTGGTCCCGGCGGGCAGGGCGGCCGCCCACGGGTCGGCTGCGCCCGGGTCCCGGCGCAGCTCCCCGAGCGACGGGAGGACACCGTGCAGGGCCACGGCCGCGAAGGGCATGGACACGATCCGCGCCGCGAGCCCCATCACCGCGACCGATGCCCCGACCCGCCGGTCCCCGCCGAGCGCGGTGGTGACCTCGTCGATCCGCCGGCCGAGCGGGTCCGGGCCACCGACCACGGGCGCGGCGTAGAGCGCGTCCCACCGGACGGTGCCGGACGCGGCGGGCGTCGCCACCGCGAACCAGGGACCGATCGTGGCGACATCGGCGAGCACCGCGGCGACCCGTTCGTCGGACACCCGGTCGGGTGAGGACGGCGGCGGCCCGGCGGCGGGCGTGTGCGGCGACGCGTTCATCGCGCCCAGTCTCCCCCGGTTCCCGGGACGCGGCGCGTAACGACCCGCTCCCGCACGGCGATCCCACGCAGTAGACGGCACTTCCCGACGGATGGTCACGCTCGGCTCACCGTCCGGACACGGGACGGCAACGTTGACCTGCTCGCATGGTCAGCGATCCACATCACGGGACAGGTGGGCCGCTCTCAGTAGCGCACCACGGTTGCGACGTGCGACTCTGTGCACTCGCCAGACCGCACTCGCCGGGGTGTGCGGTCGAACCGTGCCGCAGGAACGGCCGGGTACTGGAAGTCAGCGCCCGGCCGCTCGGCGTGCCCGGAGGAAGATTCCGTCCGCCGGTCACCCACCCGGCGGCACGGTGCACCTGAACGGCCCTCGTCGCACGTCCCACTCGGGCTGCGCGCTGTACTCTGAGAACCCTTTTCGGACCGCAGCGAGCTTGCCTGTCCGGGTCGTCCGATGCGGGTGGCTCCAGGTGCACCGAGACGACAGGAGGAGCAGTTGGCCGCGATCAGTGACCAGACGCGTCGCCCCTCGCCCGGTGGGCTCTACGCCGCCGATCACGAGCACGACGCCTGCGGTGTGGCCATGTTGGCCGACGTCACCGGCAAGCGCAGCCACGCCATCGTGCAGAAGGCCATCGAGGCCCTGCTGCGACTGGAGCACCGCGGTGCACGTGGCGCCGAGTACAACACCGGTGACGGTGCCGGGATCCTGATCCAGGTCCCGGACGCGTTCTACCGCGAGGTCACCGACTTCGACCTGCCCGCGGAGGGCGCCTACGCCACCGGCATCGCGATGCTGCCGCGTGACGAGGCCGAGGCCGCCGCGGCGATCGAGCGGATCGACGCGCTCGCCGCCGAGGAGGACCTCACGGTCCTCGGGTGGCGCGAGCTCCCGACCGACCCCGACGCCGCGGACCTGGGCTCCATCGCCCGGAACGCCATGCCGGGCTTCCGGCAGCTGTTCGTCGGTGGCGTGGAGCTGACCGGGGACGCCCCGGAGAGCGCGCCCGCCGGCATCGACCTGGAGCGCCGCGCGTTCTGCTTCCGGAAGCGGGTCGAGCACGACACCGAGACCTACTTCCCGTCGCTGTCGCCGCGCACCGTCATCTACAAGGGCATGCTCGCCGAGCCGCAGGTCGCGGCGTTCTACCCCGACCTGAACGACGAGCGCGTGACCTCCGCGCTGGCGATCGTGCACTCGCGCTTCTCGACGAACACGTTCCCGGCGTGGCCGCTGGCGCACCCGTTCCGCTACGTGGCGCACAACGGTGAGATCAACACGCTGCGCGGCAACCGGAACTGGATGGCGGCCCGCGAGTCGCTGCTGGAGTCCGCGAACCTGCCCGGCGACCTGTCGCGGCTGACCCCGATCGTCACCCCGGACGCGTCGGACTCGGCCACCTTCGACGAGGTCCTGGAGCTGCTGCACCTGTCCGGTCGCAGCCTGCCGCACGCGGTGCTGATGATGATCCCGGAGGCCTGGGAGCACAACACCGAGCTGGACCCCGCCCGGCGGGCGTTCTACGAGTACCACTCCACCCTGATGGAGCCGTGGGACGGACCGGCCCTGGTGGCGTTCACCGACGGCACCCGGATCGGTGCGGTCCTCGACCGCAACGGCCTGCGCCCGGCCCGCTACTGGGTCACCGAGGACGGCCTGGTCGTGCTCGCCTCCGAGGTCGGCGTGCTGGACGTCGCGCCCGACAAGGTCGTCCGCAAGGGCCGCCTCGAGCCGGGCCGGATGTTCCTCATCGACACCGAGCTCGGCAAGATCGTCGACGACGACGAGGTGAAGGGCGCGCTGGCGGCCGAGCACCCGTACGCCGACTGGCTGCACGCCGGCCTGATCCGGCTCGACGAGCTGCCCGCCCGTACCCGCGAGACCCCGACCCACGAGACGCTCAACCTGCGCCAGCAGGCCCTCGGCTACACCGAGGAGGAGCTCAACGTCCTGCTCCGCCCGATGGCGGTGTCCGGGGCCGAGCCGATCGGCTCGATGGGCAACGACGCGCCGCTCGCCGCGATCGCCGAGCGCCCGCGCCAGCTCTACGACTACTTCATCCAGCTGTTCGCCCAGGTCACCAACCCGCCGCTGGACGCGATCCGCGAGGAGCTCGTCACCTCGCTGTTCAGCCAGCTCGGGCCGGAGCAGAACCTGCTCGACGCGACGCCGGCGCACTGTCGGACCATCGTCGTGCCGTTCCCGGTGCTGACCAACGACGACCTGGCGAAGATCGTCCACATCAACGACGACGGGGAGTTCCCCGGCTTCGCCTCGCACGTCGTCCGCGGCACCTTCACCGCCCGCGACGGCGGCAAGGGCATGCTCTCGCGGCTGGCCGAGATCAAGCAGGAGGTGTCCCGCGCGATCGAGAACGGGGCCCGCCTGATCGTGCTGTCCCAGCGCGGGGTGGACGCCGAGCACGCGCCGATCCCGTCGCTGCTGCTCACCGGCACCGTGCACCACCACCTGGTCCGGGAGCGCTCGCGTACCCGGGTCGGGCTGGTCGTGGAGTCCGCGGACGCCCGCGAGGTCCACCACATCGCGCTGCTGCTGGGCTACGGCGCCTCCGCGGTGAACCCGTACCTGGCGATGGCCACGGTCGAGGACCTCGCCGAGCGCGGCGACATCCCCGGCGTCGACGGCCCGACCGCGGCGAAGAACCTGGTCAAGGCGCTCGGCAAGGGTGTCCGCAAGACCATGTCGAAGATGGGCGTCTCGACGGTCGCGTCCTACACCGGTGCGCAGATCTTCGAGGCCGTCGGCCTGGGCTCCGAGGTCATCGACGCGGCCTTCCGCGGCACCGCGTCGCGGATCGGCGGCGTCGGCTTCGACGTCCTCGCCGAGGAGGTCCTGGCCCACCACCGGCGCGCCTACCCCGCCGACGACGTCCGTGCCTCGCACCGGGCGCTGCCGGTCGGCGGCGAGTACCAGTGGCGCCGCGAGGGCGAGCTGCACCTGTTCAACCCGCAGACCGTCTTCAAGCTGCAGCACTCCACCCGGGCCGGGAAGTACGAGGTCTTCAAGGAGTACACGAAGGCCGTCGACGACCAGGCGAAGCGGCTGATGACGCTGCGCGGCCTGTTCCGCTTCAAGGACGGGCGCGAGCCCGTGTCGATCGACGAGGTCGAGTCGATCGAGTCGATCATGACCCGGTTCGCGACCGGCGCGATCTCCTACGGCTCGATCTCCCAGGAGATGCACGAGACCCTGGCGATCGCGATGAACCGCATCGGCGGCCGGTCCAACACCGGTGAGGGCGGCGAGGACCCGGACCGCTTCACCCCGGACCCCAACGGCGACTCGCGGCGCAGTGCGGTCAAGCAGGCGGCGTCCGGCCGGTTCGGCGTCACCTCCGAGTACCTGGTCAACGCCGACGACATCCAGATCAAGATCGCCCAGGGCGCCAAGCCCGGTGAGGGCGGTCAGCTGCCCGGCAGCAAGGTCTACCCGTGGATCGCGACCACTCGGTACTCGACGCCGGGCGTCGGCCTCATCTCGCCGCCGCCGCACCACGACATCTACTCGATCGAGGACATCAAGCAGCTCATCCACGACCTGAAGAACGCCAACCCGCGGGCCCGCATCCACGTGAAGCTGGTGTCCCAGGTCGGCGTCGGGACCGTGGCGGCCGGTGTGTCCAAGGCGCACTCCGACGTCGTGCTGATCTCGGGCCACGACGGCGGCACCGGCGCCTCGCCGCTGTCCTCGATCAAGCACGCCGGCGGCCCCTGGGAGCTCGGCCTGGCCGAGACCCAGCAGACGCTGATGGCCAACGGGCTGCGCGACCGGATCACGGTGCAGGCCGACGGCCAGCTCAAGACCGGCCGTGACGTCGTCATCGCGGCGCTGCTCGGCGCCGAGGAGTACGGCTTCGCGACCGCCCCGCTGGTCGTGTCGGGCTGCATCATGATGCGCGTCTGTCACCTCGACACCTGTCCGGTCGGCGTCGCGACGCAGAACCCGGAGCTGCGCAAGAAGTTCAACGGCAAGGCCGAGTACGTCGTGAACTTCATGCGGTTCGTCGCGCAGGAGGTTCGCGAGATCCTCGCCGAGCTGGGCTTCCGCTCGCTCGACGAGGCGATCGGCCGGGCCGACGTGCTCGACGTCGACACCGCGGCCCAGCACTGGAAGTCCAAGCACCTGGACCTCTCGCCGATCTTCAAGATCGCCGACGTGCCGGACGACGCGCCGCGCAAGCGGACCCGCGAGCAGGACCACGGCCTGGACAAGGCGCTGGACAACACCATGATCCAGCTGGCCGAGGGCGCACTGCGCAACGGCGACCGGGTCCGGCTGGACCTGCCGGTGCGCAACGTCAACCGCACCGTCGGCACGATGCTCGGGTCCGAGCTGACCCGGGCACACGGCGGCAAGGGCCTGCCCGACGACACGATCGACATCACGCTGACCGGCTCGGCCGGCCAGAGCTTCGGTGCGTTCGTGCCCAAGGGCATCACGCTGCGGCTGGTGGGCGACACCAACGACTACTTCGGCAAGGGGCTGTCCGGTGGCCGGCTGACCCTGCGGCCGGACCCGTCGTCGCCGTTCCCCGCCGAGGAGAACGTCATCGCCGGCAACGTGATCGGCTACGGCGCGACCTCGGGCGAGATGTTCATCCGCGGTGTCGTCGGCGAGCGGTTCTGCGTCCGGAACTCGGGTGCGGTGGCCGTCGTCGAGGGCGTCGGTGACCACGGCTGCGAGTACATGACCGGTGGCCGGGTCGTCGTCCTCGGGCGGACCGGGCGGAACTTCGCCGCCGGCATGTCCGGTGGCGTCGCCTACCTGCTCGACGTCGACCGCAACCGGGTCAACCCGGAGATGGTCGACCTCGACCCGCTCGCGGACGAGGACCGGTCGATCGTGCACGACCTCGTCGAGCGGCACCACGCCGAGACCGGCTCCGCGGTGGCGCACGCGCTGCTCACCGACTGGGACAACGCGGTCGAGCGGTTCGGCAAGGTCATGCCCAAGGACTACAAGCGCGTGCTGCTCGCGACGGAGAACGCCGAGCGCGAGGGCCGCGATGTCAACCAGGCGATCATGGAGGCTGCTCATGGGTGACCCCAAGGGCTTCATGACCACTCCCCGGCAGACGCCGACCCGGCGGCCGGTGGACCTGCGGCTGATGGACTGGCGCGAGGTCTACGAGGACTTCCCGAAGCAGACCCTCGAGAAGCAGGCCGGGCGCTGCATGAACTGCGGCATCCCGTTCTGTCACCAGGGCTGTCCGCTGGGGAACCTCATCCCCGAGTGGAACGACCTGGTCTACCGCCGGGACTGGCGCGAGGCGATCGAGCGGCTGCACGCCACGAACAACTTCCCGGAGTTCACCGGGACGCTGTGCCCCGCCCCGTGCGAGGCGGCGTGCGTGCTCGCCATCAACGACGACGCGGTCACGATCAAGCAGGTCGAGATCGAGATCATCGACAAGGCGTGGGACGAGGGCTGGGTGCCCCCGATGGTCCCGGAGGTGAAGACCGGGAAGAAGGTCGCCGTCGTCGGGTCCGGGCCGGCCGGGCTGGCCGCCGCCCAGCAGCTGACCCGGGTCGGGCACGACGTCGTCGTGTTCGAGCGGGCCGACCGCATCGGCGGGCTGCTGCGCTACGGCATCCCCGAGTTCAAGATGGAGAAGGCGCGCCTGGACCGGCGCCTGGAGCAGATGGTCGCCGAGGGCACCCACTTCCGGGCCTCGGTCGACGTCGGCACCGACATCACCGTCGAGCAGCTGCGCGCCGACTTCGACGCGGTCGTCCTCGCCGGCGGCGCGACGGCGTGGCGCGACCTGCCCGCCGAGGGCCGCGACGCCGAGGGCGTCTACCAGGCGATGGAGTTCCTGCCGTGGGCCAACCACGTGCAGCAGGGCGACCTCGACGCACCGCCCATCTCCGCCGAGGGCAAGGACGTCGTGATCATCGGCGGCGGTGACACCGGCGCCGACTGCCTGGGCACCTCGCACCGTCAGGGTGCGCGCTCGGTGACCCAGCTGGAGATCATGCCGACCCCGCCGGAGCACCGCACCGAGAACATGCCGTGGCCGACCTACCCCATGGTCTACCGCGTCTCCTCGGCCCACGAGGAGGGCGGCGAGCGGCTGTTCTCGGTCAACACGACCGAGTTCGTGAAGGACGCCGACGGCAAGCTCGCCGGCATCCGGATCGTCGAGGTGAAGCGCGGGGAGTCCGGCTTCGAGCCCGTCGAGGGCACCGAGCGGGAGCTCCCGGCGCAGCTGGTGCTGCTCGCGATGGGCTTCGTCGGCCCGGAGAAGGGCGCCCTGCTGAACGACCTCCAGGTCGACCTCGACGAGCGCGGCAACGTCGCCCGCGACGAGCGCTACATGTCCTCGGTCGACGGCGTGTTCGTCGCCGGTGACATCGGCCGCGGCCAGTCGCTGATCGTGTGGGCCATCGCCGAGGGCCGCTCCGCGGCAGCGGGTGTGGACGAGTGGCTCACCGGCCGCTCCGTCCTGCCCCGCCCGATCAACCCGGGTGACCGGCAGATCGCCTGACGTCGTACGCACCCCGAGGGGCCCGGCCGCACCGGCCGGGCCCCTCGCGTGTGTCCGGGTGTATGTCGGGGCGTCCGTCCGGATGTCCGTCCGGTCAGTCCATGCGGATCAGCTCGAAGGCGTCGTCGCCGATCCAGATCCGCACGCCCTCGGCGTCGTCGGAGATGTAGCCGTCCTCCTCCTCGCCGAGCTCGCGGATCGCGCCGAGCGCGAGCCGGTCGAACTCGACGACGCCGTCGCCCACGTCGACCGGCCGGTACTCCCGGGCCAGCAACGCGGTGCGGCACTCCGTCGCCAGCCACGCCGCGTTCTCCGTACCGACCTCGACCCGCCACCGCTCATCACGCATGTGACCAGTATGGCCTGCGTCACTCCGTCCGTCGCCGGTCTTCTACCGGCGGTCGTGACGCACTGCTCCTCATCGGACGCCCACCGCGAGCTGCTCCCGCCCGTCGCGGGCGCGGCGCCGCTCACGGTGGCGGGCAAGACAAGGACCACTGCACCCACAACCCGACGGCAGGTCGGGCGTTGAACCCCGTGACCGGCATCTGCAGAACCGGGAGCCCCTGTCGATGCCGGGCACCATCGGGTCATCGGGTACCGCGGCCACGCGCCGCGGGCCCGATGCCCGGTGGTGTAGTCCCCGCCCGCGCGACCGATGAGATCGCCGGGGCCCGCCGGTCATAGGTGGTGAGCGCCCCGGAGCCGCCGGGGCCGTGCTCACGGAGGCACCATGACCACCCCCTCCCCCACCCGCCGCATGCCGGTCGCCGCGCACCGCGCACTGTGGGTGCTCCAGATCCTGCTCGGACTGTTCTTCGTCCTGGCCTCTGCCCTGCCGAAGTTCTGGGGCGACCCGTTCGCCGTCGCGATCTTCGACGGGATCGGCCTCGGCCAGTGGCTGCGCTACGTCGTCGCCTTCCTCGAACTGGCCGGCGGGATCGGGCTGTGCATCCCGCGCCTCGCCGCCCCGGCCGCCACCGGGCTCGTCCTGCTGATGATCGGTGCGGCGCTCACCCAAGCCTTCGTCCTGCACGGCGGGGTACTCGTCGTCACGCCCCTCGTCCTCGGCGCCCTGGCTGCCGTGATCGCGGTCACGCGACGGAACGAGACGCTCACCACGCATCGCTGACCTGCGTTTACGCTCAGCGATCGTCGGGCATGCCCAACGGGAGAAGACCGTTCCGGATACCCCGGTTCGCCCAGTCAGTCCCGTACAGGGGAGGAACCCGCCATGGCCGACCGCCACGTCAAGCCGGTCGACGACGGCTGGACCGTCGAGAAGGAAGACGCCCGACGCCCGAGTGCCCGTACGAGCACCCAGGCCGAGGCCATCACCCGGGCGGTGGAGATCATCGCCAACGACGGCGGCGGCAACCTCGTCGTCCACGGTACCGACGGCTCGGTGCGCGAGCGCCGCTCCATCGAGCCCGACGCCGACGCCGGCACCGCCACGAAAGCCGCCGCGGGCGCCACCGCCGCCGCGGTCAAGGACACCGCGTCGAAGGCCGCGGACACGACCGGGAAGGCCGCCGACTCGATCGGCTCCGACACCCGGACGACCGCCAAGAAGGTCGCCGGCGAGACCGGTGACGGCGTTTCGAAGGCCGCCGACGCAGTCAAGGAGGGCGCCGACACGGTGGCCGCCGAGGCGCGCAAGGTCAACACGAACGGCAAGGCCCCGAAGAACGCCGGCAAGGCCGCGGCCCGGGCGGCCAAGGCCACCGGTGAGCAGCTCGCCGGCACCGCCGAGCGGACCGGCAAGCAGGTCGCCGGCGAGGCCCGGGCGTCCGCGGAGCGATCCGCCGAGACCGTCAAGGCCGTCGCCGACCAGGGCGCCGAGTCCGCGGTGCGCACCGCGGACCGGGCCGCACGGGTGAGCGCTCGCGTCGAGGACGACCTCGACGACCAGGGGGCCCGCCTGGCCCGCAGGCTGTACGAGAACGGTGAGCGTGCCGCCTCGCAGCTCGACGACTTCGCCCTGCGCGTCTACAAGCCGCTGAACCCGATCCGGTTCACCAGCCGCGTCGCCGCCGGGGCGGTCGCCACCGCGTTCGGCGTGACCGGTGCGGTCACCGCGCGCGCGGGCAAGCTGTTCCAGCGCGGGACCCACAAGGCCACCGGCCGCTGAGTCCCCGCAGTACCACGACGGTGCCCCCGCCGACCTCGTCGGCGGGGGCACCGTCGTGTGTGGTCAGGACGTCGGGCGCAGCACGTAGTCGCCGGTGTCGTCGCTCCACTCCATCTCGATGAGATCCCGGGCGCGGGCCGCCTTCGCGAAGGACAGGAAGCTGCCGAAGCCGTAGCGCTTCTCGGAGAAGTCCGGCACCCGCTTCCGGAGCTGGTTCTTCAGCCCGGACAGCTGCGGCGGGTCCCCGGCCGCGGCGATCTCCCGCACCACGTCGACGAGCAGCGCGAACGCGTCGTGGTCGGCGTCCGGGTCGTCGGGCAGCGCCACCTCGGGGTCGCCCTGCGCCGCACCGGTGGTCAGCGTGACCGCGCCGCGGTCCTGCAGGTGGCGCAGCAGCTCGCCGAAGCCGCGGAACCCGTGGTCGGACTCGTCGAAGGTCGGGTCCTTGCGCAGGATCGCGCGCTTGAGCCGGGACGCCAGGACCGGACCGTCGGCCTGGCGGGTCAGCCCGCCGAGGGTGCTGACGACGAGGCCCGCGAGGTCGCGCTCCTCGGCCCCGGTGGTGGCGGTGTCGTCGCTGCCGTCGGAGAAGGTGACGTCGAACGGGTCCGGCGGGACGACCGGGACCGGTTCCGGCTCCGGGGTCGCGACCGGGGCGGGCGTCGGGACCGGTCCCGCGGCCGGAGCCGGTGCGGGGCGGGGGCTCCCCCGGCGACGACGCGGCGGCGCGGGCGCCTGGGTCGGCTCGACACCGGGGAGCCGGTCGTAGAACAGGAACTCGTCGCAGGCGGGCGGCAGCAGCGCCGAGGTCGAGGACTGCACGCCGATCCCGATGACGCGCTTGTCCAGCTCACGCAGCTTGTGCATGAGCGGGGTGAAGTCGGAGTCGCCGGTGCCGATGGCGAAGGTGGTGATGAACCCCCGCTCGTAGGCGAGCTCTATCGCGTCGACGGCGAGCTTGATGTCCGCCGCGTTCTTGCGGGAGCCGCCGATCCGCTGCGGGATCTCGATGAGCTCGACCTGGGCGCGGGCCATCAGGCGGCGGTCCTCGTCGAAGGAGGACCAGTCGGCGTAGGCGCGGCGGACGACGACCCGCCCGCGCTCGGCGAGCGCGTCGGCCACCGGGCCGAAGTCGAACGGCACGACCCCGAGCCCGTCGCGGGCGCCGATCGCGAGGTTCTCGTAGTCGAGCAGCAGTGCGATGCGTTCGTCCTCGTGGGCCACCGCGGAATCCTAATGCGCTGGCCCGGGCGGCCGCCCGCAGGGCACGCTGCACCGATGCGCGCGGAGGACGTCGAGGACGCGGTGGCGGTCCTGGTCCGGGCCCTGGAGCCGGTGCCCGACGACGGCTGGTCCGCCCCGGCCGGACCGCTGGAGTGGTCGTGCCGGGACACCGCGGTGCACGTCGCGGACGACCTGTTCGGCTACGCGGCCCAGGTGGCGCTCGCCCCCTCCGACCGCTACCCGCCGTTCGAGATCGTGGTGCCCGAGGGCGTCGGCACCGCCGGGCTGCTGCAGGTCGTCGCGACGGGCGGGGCGATGCTCGCCGCGGCCGTCCGGACCGCGCCGCCGGGGGTGCGCGGCTGGCACCCGTTCGGCGACGCGGACGCGGCCGGGTTCGCGGCGATGGGCGTCGTCGAGGTCCTGGTGCACACCCACGACATCACCCGCACGACCGCCCCGGGGTGGACGCTGCCCCCGGAGCCGTGCCGGGACGTGCTCGCCCGGCTGTGGCCCGGCGTCGACGCGGGCGACGACCCGGCCGGGGCGCTGCTCCACCACACCGGCCGGGCGTCGTGGCGCGGTGTGCCCGCCCCCGTCCGGTGGCGCTGGCACGGCGCGCCGCGCTGAGGGCGGTCGGTTCCCGCCCGGCCCCTCACCGGCTGCTCTGCCCACCGGCCGGCCTCTCACCGGCTGCCCTGTGATCGTCGACGCCACGTCCGCGGCGACCGGACCGGCATCACCCGTCGGGACGGTGAACTCAGCGGATCCTCACCGGGTTCTCACCCGGGCCTCACGGCGGCACGGGATGATCTCGCGGGCACGACACGAGGAGAACCGTCCATGGACGCCGGCACCACCGGGATCGACGCGGTCCCGATCACCACGTGGCCGTTCGTGACGGGGTTCGTCCGCGCCGGAGTGGTGGTCCTCGTGCTGGTCGTCCTGGGGGGGGCGGCGGGCCGGGCGGTCCCGGCACCGGTCGCTGCGGATCCTCGCCCGGCTGGGCGCGACGGGCGTCGTCGCGGTGGTGCTGCTGGCGAACACCCTGGTCGGGGTGAACGCCGCGCTGGACTACCTCCGGACCGTCGGTGACGTGGCCGGGACCGGACCGGCCGAGGGGATCGGGGTCGCGCAGCTGCTGCTGAGCCGGAAGGTCCCGGCGACCGGTCAGGTCGTGGAGGTCCCCATCCCGGGGACGGCGTCGCACTTCGCGGCCCGGCCCGCGGTCGTGTGGGTGCCGCCCGCCTGGTACCAGCGACCCCGGCCGCAGCTGCCGGTGATCGTGCTGCTGCACGGGACCCCCGGACGTCCGGTGGACTGGGTGGACTCCGGGGGCGCCGCCGACGTCGCCGATGCCTGGGCCGCCCAGCACCACGGGGTCGCGCCGATCCTGGTGATGCCCGACGTCAACGGCACCTACACCGCGGACTCCGAGTGCGTCGACTCCCCGACCGCGAAGGTCGAGACCTACCTGACCCGCGACGTGCCGCGGGTGGTGAGCAGGCTGTTCGGGACCCGGCCACCGGGACCGGCGTGGGCGGTCGCGGGACTGTCCGAGGGCGGCAGCTGCGCGGTGATGCTGGCACTGCGCCACCCCACGGTCTTCGCCACGTTCGGCGACTACGCCGGGCTGCTCGGCCCTCGGGTCGGGGATTCCAACGGCGGGGTCCCGGACACCGTCGCCGAGCTGTTCGGCGGGTCGCAGGCCGCGTTCGCCGCGCACGACCCGGCGACGCTGCTGGCCGCGAACCGCGCCCCCGGGATCGCCGGCTGGTTCGAGGCGGGCGACGCCGACACCGACCCGGCCGCCGCCGCACGCACCCTGTCGGCGGTGGCGACCCGGGCCGGTGTGGAGAACCGGCTGGTGATCGTGCCCGGGGGTGGGCACGACTTCGACCTGTTCTCCCAGGCGCTGGCGGACTCCTACCCCTGGCTCGTGGGACGGGTGTCGGTCCCCGCGCCCTGACCCGGGGTCACGGGGCGCCGAAGCCGGCCGCCCCGAGGACCTGACGGCCCTCGTCGCCGTTCACGAACTGCACCCACTTCTGCGCCAGCTCGGCGTTCCTCGTGTTCTTCAGGACGACGATCGGGTACTCGTTGACCGCCTGCGACGCCTGCGGGATGTCGACCCCCTGCGCCTGCCCGCCGGACGCGGTGACGTCGGTCCGGTAGACGAGCCCGGCGTCGGCGTTGCCGGTGGTGACCTTCTGCAGCACCGACTTGACGTCCTGCTCCTCGGAGACCGGCCTGATGTCCACGCCGGCGGCCTGCTCGACCTTCTCCGTCGCCGAGCCGCACGGCACCTGCGGGGCGCAGACCACCGTCCGCAGGTCCGGCTTCGTCAGGTCCTGCAGCGACGCGATCCGCTTCGGGTTCTGCGGCGCGACCGCGATCTGCAGGGTGTTGGTGGCGAAGACCTCGGGCTGCCCCTGGGCGTTGCCCGCGTCGGTCACCTTGGTCATGTTGTTCTGGTCGGCCGAGGCGAACACGTCGGCCGGGGCGCCCTGGTTGATCTGCTGGGCCAGGGCCGAGGACCCGGCGAAGTTGAACACCACGTCGGTGCCGGGGTTGGCGGCCTCGAACTTCTTCTCCAGGTCACCGAAGGTGCCGGTCAGCGACGCCGCGGCGAACACCGTCAGCGTGCCGCCCTGCGCCTGCCCGCTCGGCTGGGCGGCGGTCCCGCCGTCACCGTCTCCCCCGCCGCAGCCCGCCACTGCGAACAGCGCCGTCACCGCCAGCGCGGCCCCGGCCACTCGTCCTCGGATCCTCACGAACACCCTCCCGGGATCGACACCTCGCGCCGTTCATGGATCACGAACTGCGGCTCGGCGGGCATCTTATGCACGCAATCGCCCACTGCACACCACCGATCGGCACGCAGGGCCGGTTCTCCGCGCCGTGGCCCGGTCGCCGACTCTCAGTGATCGCTCAGCGTTCTCTGGGGTTGCTCTGCGCAACGACCGGAAGGCTCCACCGCGGCGGCGGATCATGCCGCCACGACGCAGGAGGACGACGGCGCATGGTGCTGGAGACGCTGGTCCCGCCGGGGGCCGTGGCCCCGGGTACGACGGCGGGGGCCACCGGCGGGCGGGACGGGGCCACCCCGGATCCGGCGGTGCGGCGATGAGCGCGGTCGAGACCACCGTCGAGATCGCTCCGGCGTCGGGGCCCTCGCGGCGACGCCGGCGTCGGCGCCGGGCGGGCGCGGCCCTGGCGGTGCTCGTGGTGCTGCTCGGCGGCGCGGGGGCCGGGATCGGCGCGGTGACCCTGGCCGCGCCCCCCGGGACCGGTCCGATCGAGGCGACCGCCGAGTGGGCCCGCGACCACGGGCTGAACTGGCTGGTGACCGGTCTGGAAAAGCTCCAGTACGCCGCGGACGCGCCGTCCGAGGGCGGTACCCCGGCCGGTGGGATCCCGCGGGCTCCGGGTGCGCTGCCCGACCCGGCGACGACACCGCCGCTCGCCCCGGTCGCGGCCGGTGCTCCGCTGCCCGGGGAGGGCGTGTGGCAGACCGTGGTCGCCGACCACGGGCGGCCCGCGGTGCAGGTGACCACCCTGCGGGTCGACGACACCCACACCTCCTACCTCGCCGGGGTGCTGCGGATGGATCCCGCGCTGGTGCGGGGCACCCTGCATCCGGGCGTCGGCGAGCCGGCCGGGCACTGGCGTGCGTCGACGTCGCTGGCCGGACGGGCCGGTGACGGGGTGGCGGTGGCGTTCAACGGCGGGTTCAAGCTGTCCGACCCCAGTCACAACGGCTACTACGCCGAGGGCCGTACGGTCGCGCCGCTGCTGCCCGGCAAGGCCAGCCTGGTCCTGCACACCGACGGCCGGGCCGACGTCGGGGCCTGGGGTACCGAGGTCGGGATGGGACCGGACGTCGCGAGCGTGCGGCAGAACCTGCTCCCGCTCGTCGACGACGGCGCGGTGAACCCGACGTGCGCCACGGGCGGCACCGCGGAGTGGGGCAGCACGATCGGACAGAACGCGTTCGTCCACCGTTCCGGGTTCGGCGTGACCGCCGACGGCACCGAGGTCTACGTCGCCGGGCCGGCCCTGTCGGTGTGCACGCTGGGCAGGCTGCTCGCCGACGCGGGGGTGGTCCGCGGCATGGAGCTGGACATCAACCCGGCCTGGGTCAGCGGGACCTACTTCCACGACCGGCCCGGGCACGCCCCGCAGGGGTTCTCGCTGTTCCCGGCCGAGCAGGTGCCGCCGACCCACTACCTCACGCCGACGATGCGCGACTGGTTCGCCTGGTACCTGCGGTCGTGACCGGCCGGCGGGTCCCGCCGGGGACGGGTCAGTCCTCGGGCGGGGCCTCACCCAGCTCGTCGGCGTCCGCACCGGCGGCGGCGATCTCCTCCTTGACCACCCCGTAGGCGACCCCGGGGCCGTAGCCCTTGCGCGCGAGCATGCCGACCAGCTTGCGGGCACTGGACTGCCGCTCCTCGCGGCTCCCGACGGGCAGGCTCCGCAACCGCCGCACGACGAGCTCACGGGCCCGGTCACGTTCGGAGGCGTCGTCGATGCCGGTGAGTGCCTCGTCGGCGATCTCGCGGTCGACGCCCTTGCGGTGCAGCTCCATCGCGATCGCCCGCTTGCCGAGGCCGCGGTGACGGTGCCGGGACCGGACCCACTGTTCGGCGAAGGCCTGGTCGTCGACGAGGCCGACCTCGTCGAACCGCTCGAGGACGCGGTGCGCGACCTCGTCGGGGATCTCCTTGCGGCGCAGCGCGTCGCCGAGTTCCTTGACCGTGCGGGCGCGGTCGGTGAGCAGGCGCAGGCAGATGTCGCGGGCGCGGCTCTCCTGCTCCTGCGGTGTCTCGACGCGCGGGGTGCGCTCCTCGCTCCGGCGGCTCCCCCGGCCACGACCCTCGCCGCGACGACGGCCACGGGAGGCGGCGCCCGTCTTCTCGGTGCCCGTCGCTTCGGTGCCCGGCCCAGCAGGTCCGGTGCTCCGGGACAGGTCGGCCGCGGCGTGCGGAGTGGTCGTGGCCGCCGCGGTACCCGCACCGGTCACGGCCGCTGCGGTGGTCGGGCGCCGGCGGGGGGTCGCACGGTCGCGGCGGGCTCCGCCGCGGTGTGTGCCCCGTCCCGAGAGCTCCTCGAACGAGACCACGCGGGGCGCGCCGGATCCGTCGCCACCACCGTCCGTGCCGCTGCCCGCAGCGGGGCCGGGGGCGGGGTCGTCGAAGGTCAGCCTGCGGACCGGGGCGGGCTCCGCCACCCCGTCCGTCGCAGCGTCGGCCGCCGGATCCGTCGGCCGGGCCGCCGACGGGTCGGTGATCGTCGGGGGGGACCCGTCGGTGCCGCTGAGCGTCGCGAAGGAGACCTGATGCGGACTCGTGTCCCACCCGGGGACGGACGAGGGCTCCGCAGCGGGCTCCCCCGGCTCGTCGCCGGTCGGATCGACGGTCCGGATCGCAGGCGGATCCGGTGCGTCGGCACCCGACGGGGTCACGCCGAACAGGTCGTCGAGCGGGACGGTGCGGGGCCCGGTCGGCTCCGCACCGTCCCGTCCGGACGTGCCTCCGGACCCGTCGTGGTCGCCGGTCACGCTCAGAAGTCGACCGGGGCCGGGAGGGGCTCGACCGGGCTGGTCTCCTCGGCGTCGACGACCGCGCCGATCCCCAGCTTCTCCTTGATGCGCTTCTCGACCTCGGCGGCGACGTCCGGGTTCTCCTTGAGGAACTTGCGGGCGTTCTCCTTGCCCTGCCCCATCTGGTCGCCCTCGTAGGTGTACCAGGCGCCGGACTTGCGGATGATCCCCTGCTCGACGCCCACGTCGATCAGCGAACCCTCCTTGGAGATGCCGACGCCGTAGAGCACGTCGAACTCCGCCTGCTTGAACGGCGGGGCCACCTTGTTCTTCACGACCTTGACCCGGGTCCGGCTGCCGACCATGTCGGTTCCGTCCTTCAGCGTCTCGATGCGGCGGATGTCCATGCGGACCGACGCGTAGAACTTCAGCGCCTTACCACCGGTCGTGGTCTCCGGGGACCCGAACATCACGCCGATCTTCTCGCGCAGCTGGTTGATGAAGATCGCCGTGGTGCCGGAGTTGCTGAGGGCACCGGTGATCTTCCGCAGCGCCTGGCTCATCAGCCGGGCCTGCAGACCGACGTGGCTGTCACCCATCTCGCCCTCGATCTCGGCACGCGGCACGAGCGCGGCCACCGAGTCGATGACGATGATGTCGAGCGCGCCGGAGCGGATCAGCATGTCCGCGATCTCCAGCGCCTGCTCACCGGTGTCCGGCTGGGAGACCAGCAGGTCGTCGGTGTCGACACCGAGCGCCTTGGCGTACTCCGGGTCGAGCGCGTGCTCGGCGTCGATGAACGCGGCGACACCGCCCGCGGCCTGCGCGCTCGCCACGCAGTGCAGCGCGACCGTGGTCTTACCGCTGGACTCCGGGCCGTAGATCTCGACGACCCGGCCGCGCGGGATGCCCCCGACGCCGAGCGCGACGTCGAGCGCGATGGAGCCCGTGGAGATGGCACTGATCGGGACGCGGGCCTGGTCGCCCAGGCGCATCACCGATCCCTTGCCGTGGTTCTTCTCGATCTGGGCGAGGGCGAGTTCGAGCGCCTTGCCGCGGTCCGGAGCGGACATCTCTTGACTCCTCGCTGGTGGTCGACGGTCGGGTCCTGCTGGTGTCTTTCGGGGAGGCACACCACAACGGTATGGGGTACCCCTGACAGTTTCGGGCCCGGATCGGCGCCTGTGGACAACTCGTCCGGCACCACGCCGCAGGACCGGTACCGCAAGCCCTGCCGGAACCGTAGACGAACACGCGTTCGATCCGACACCGCGACACGCCGACCGGGCGCCCACGGGAGCCGAGCGGTCAGCACGACCGCCCGGAACGCCGCTACCGCCGTGCGGGTGGGACCTCGTAGGCCGCGCACACCGCGCGCCAGATCCGGCGCAGGTCGACGCCGGCCTCGATCGCCTGCTCGACGGTCCGGCCGCCGAGCTCGGAGAAGACGTGGTCGCGGGACAGCGACGCCGCCCGCACCGGCCCGAACTCGCCCTCCATCAGTTCCCGGAAGTGGCTCAGTCGCACGTCCGCGAGGGTAGACGGGTCACCCGTTCCGTGCGGCGTCCGCCCGATGACGCCCCGGAGCAGGTAGCCTGGGTGATATGTCCGAACTGCTCGCCACCGTCCCGGTCGACGTCGCCGACGAGGTCCTCGCGACGACCGGCATCGGCTCGCCACTGGCGTGGCAGATCGTGTCCCTGCTCGCGCTGCTGTCCGCACTGGTCGTGCTGGTGCGCTGGTGGCTCCACCAGCGCCGTCGCTGAGGGTCTCGCTCAGCCGGCCGCCGGGCGTCCCGCACCGGCCGAACGCACCGCCACCAGCAGGAACGGCACCGTCACCACGACCGCCACCGCGCCGAGCAGCGCGTAGGACGACACCGTCACGAGCACCCCGGCCACGATTCCGGCGGCGGCACCGGCCAGGTTCATCGCCACGTCCACCGAGCACCTGCACCATCGCGAGAACCGTCAGCAGCCGGGGCTGCGCGGGGTTCTGGGGCGGGGAGACGGCGTCGGGTGCGGCGGTCACGGACGGATGCTGCCGTGCGACGGCCGCCGTGCGCCAGGGCGTTACGCTCCGGCCCGGCCACACGAGCGGAGGACGGTGGACATGGCGGGGACGACCCCGAACGCACGCAGGTCGGCGGGCGCGGACGACGCGGAGCTGCGGAACGCCTACCGCATGGTGTCCGACGTGCTGGCCGGGGCGGTCCGCGAGACGCTCGCCGCGCCGGGGCCCGATCCGGCCCGGTTCGCCGTGCGCCGGCTGACCGCGGTCGACCGGGACGTGCCGCCGGACACCACGCCGCCCGGCTGGTCGCTGGCCTTCCTGGTGCTGGCCGACTGGTACGACGCCGCCCGCGCCGCGCTGGTCGACCACGACGACCGCTCCGAGCGGGCACTGGCCTGGATCGGGCAGAACCTGGGCCCGCGCTACGCGGCCCGGGCGCGCTACACCATCGCCCCGCTCGTCGACCCGGCCGACGCCCGCGAGACCTCGCACTACGTCGACGCCCTGGGCGTGGACTTCCTGGCGTCGATGGTCTGGACGGTCGCGGCGGTCGTCGCGGAGTTCCCGGCCGAGGACGCCGCGGAGGTCTGGCCCCGTACCAGGGCCGACGCCGCCCGCTGACCTCGCAGGTCACGCCCGGTCCGACGGGAGCTCGGCGGGTGCTCGGCGGGTGACTGTCGGACCCCACCCGCATGATGGTCGGCGTGACCGCACTCGAGGGCTTCTCCCCCGCCACCCGCCAGTGGTTCGAGGGGGCCTTCGCCGCGCCCACCGCGGCCCAGGAGGGCGCCTGGTCCGCGGCACAGGCCGGGCGCAACGCCCTCGTCGTCGCGCCGACCGGGTCCGGCAAGACCCTGGCCGCGTTCCTCTGGGCGCTCGACCGGCTCGCGGCGACGCCACCGCCCGCCGAACGCAAGCACCGCTGCCGGGTCCTCTACGTCTCCCCGCTCAAGGCCCTCGCCGTCGACGTGCAGCGCAACCTCCGCTCGCCGCTGACCGGCATCCGCCAGGCCGCGCAGCGGCTCGACGAGCCGGTGCCGGACATCACCGTCGGGATGCGCACCGGCGACACCCCGGCCGACGAGCGGCGCCAGTTCCAGCGCACCCCGCCGGACGTGCTGGTGACCACTCCGGAGTCGCTGTTCCTCCTGCTCACCTCGGCCGCGCGGGAGTCGCTGCGCGGGGTGACGACCGTGATCCTCGACGAGGTGCACGCCGTCGCCGGCACGAAGCGGGGGGCGCACCTGGCGGTGTCGCTGGAACGGCTCGAGGAGATCACCGAGGCCACCCCGCAGCGGATCGGGCTCTCGGCGACCGTGCGCCCGGTCGACGAGGTCTCGACGTTCCTGTCCGGTACGCGCCCGGTCGAGGTCGTGCAGCCCACGATCCCCAAGACGATCCGGGTCGAGGTCCAGGTCCCGGTGCCCGACCTGGCCGCGCTCGACGAGCGGCCCGCGCCGGGCAGCACCGACGAGGAGGTCGTCGGGTCCGCCGCGGGCACCGCACGCAGGCCCTCGATCTGGCCCGCCGTCGAGGAGCGGCTGCTCGGCCTGGTGCGCGAGCACCGGTCGACGATCGTGTTCTCCAACTCCCGCCGGCTCGCCGAGCGGCTGACCTCCCGGCTCAACGAGCTCGCCGCCGAGCAGGAGGCGGCCGCACTGGAGGAGACCGCACTGGAGGAGGCCGCCGACCTCGACACCGCGCCGGGCGCGTTCCCTGCCGAGGCGGTCGGGCAGTCCGGGGTGGGCGGCGGGGTCGCACCGACGGTCGCCAAGGCCCACCACGGCTCGATGTCGCGCGACCAGCGGACCCTGGTCGAGGAGGAGCTGAAGTCCGGCGTGCTGCCGTGCGTCGTTGCGACGTCCAGCCTGGAGCTGGGCATCGACATGGGCGCGGTCGACCTGGTCGTGCAGGTCGAGGCACCGCCGTCGGTCGCGTCCGGGCTGCAGCGGGTCGGGCGCGCCGGGCACCAGGTGGGCGCGGTGTCCGAGGGTGTCGTGTTCCCGAAGTACCGCGGGGACCTCGTGTCCTGCGCCGTCGTCGCCGAACGGATGACGACCGGGTCGATCGAGTCCACCCGCTATCCCCGGAACCCGCTCGACGTCCTGGCCCAGCAGATCGTCGCGATGGTCGCGATGGAGCCGTGGCAGCTGTCCGACCTGGCCGCGACGATCCGTCGGGCGGCCCCGTTCGCAGCACTGCCGGACTCCGCGCTGCACTCGGTGCTCGACATGCTGGCCGGGCGCTACCCGTCCGAGGAGTTCGGCGAGCTGCGCGCCCGCATCACCTGGGACCGGGTCACCGACGAGCTGCGCGGGCGCCCGGGCGCGCAGCGCCTGGCCGTCACCTCCGGCGGCACCATCCCCGACCGCGGCCTGTTCACCGTGATGACCCCGGGCGGCGCGGACGGCGCCGGGTCGCGGGTCGGTGAGCTCGACGAGGAGATGGTCTACGAGTCCCGCGTCGGGGACACGTTCCTGCTGGGGACCTCGTCGTGGCGGGTCGAGGACATCACCCACGACCGCGTGATCGTCACCCCGGCGCCGGGGGTGCCCGCCCGGATGCCGTTCTGGAAGGGCGAGTCGATCGGGCGGCCGCTGGAGCTGGGCCGGGCGGTCGGCGCGTTCGTGCGCGAGATGTCCGGGCTGGCCGACGCCGAGGCCCGCGAGCGCGCCACCGCGGCCGGGCTCGACGCGTGGGCCTGCGACAACCTGCTGTCCTATCTGCGCGAGCAGCGTGAGGCGACCCGGCACGTGCCGAGCGACCGCACGATCCTGGTGGAGCGGTTCCGCGACGAGCTGGGCGACTGGCGTCTCGTCGTGCACTCGCCGTTCGGTGCTCAGGTCAACGGGCCGTGGGCACTGGCGATCGCGGCCCGGATGCGGGAGCGACGCGGGGTCGAGGTGAGCGCGTCGGGCGCGGACGACGGGATCGTGCTGCGCCTGCCGGACGCGGTCGACGACAACGGCACCGAGGTCGTCCCGAACGCGGAGGACGTGCTGCTGGAACCGGGCGAGATCGAGCAGATCGTCGTCGCGGAGCTGGGGAACTCGGCGCTCTACGCCTCCCGGTTCCGGGAGTGCGCCGCGCGGGCGCTGCTGCTGCCCCGCCGCGACCCGCGCCGCCGCAGCCCGCTGTGGCAGCAGCGCCAGCGCTCGGCACAGCTGCTGGGCGTGGCGGGCAAGTTCGAGCAGTTCCCGATCACCCTGGAGGCGATGCGGGAGTGCGTGCAGGACGTCTACGACCTGCCCGGGCTCCGCGAGCTGATGGGCGACGTCGCCGCGCGCCGGGTCAAGGTCGTCGAGGTCGAGTCCGCGCAGCCGTCGCCGTTCGCGCGCAGCCTGCTGTTCGGCTACGTCGGGATGTTCCTCTACGAGGCCGACGCGCCGCTGGCCGAGCGGCGCGCGGCCGCCCTGTCGCTGGACTCGACACTGCTGGCGGAGCTGCTCGGCTCCGAGGCGATCCGGGAGCTGCTCGACCCGGAGATGCTGGCCGAGATCGAGGGGCAGCTGCAGCGCACCGACCCGGAGCGGCACGCCCGTGACGTGGAGGGTGCCGCGGACCTGCTCCGCTTCGTCGGTGACCTGTCCGAGGCCGACGCGCGGGCCCGCGGCGTCGACCCGGCGTGGCTGGAGCAGCTGGAGCGCGACCGCCGGGCGCTGCGGGTGCGGATCGCCGGTGAGGAGCGCTTCATCGCGATCGAGGACGCCGGGCGCATCCGGGACGCGCTGGGCACGGCGCTGCCGGTCGGGGTGCCGGAGGCCTTCACCGAGCCGGTGCCCGACCCGCTCGGGGACCTCGTGCTGCGCTGGGCACGTACGCACGGACCGTTCACCGCCGCCGAGCTCGCCCGTCGCTTCGGACTGGGAGTGGCCGTGGTCGCCGGGGTGCTGGAACGGCTCACCGGCACCGGGCGGCTGATGAAGGGCGAGCTGCGGCCGCAGGCCTCGGTGCCCGCCGGGTCCGGCGGTGAGCCGGAGTACTGCGACGCCGAGGTGCTGCGCCGGCTGCGGCGCGCGTCGCTTGCGAAGCTGCGCCACGAGGTCGAGCCCGTCGAGCAGCGGGCGCTGGGGCGGTTCCTGCCGCAGTGGCAGGGCGTGCAGGTGCGGTCGGGCTCCGAGCGGCGCGGCCGGGTGCGCCGTGCACCGGGCGCGGAGGACGTGCTCGGTGTGGTCGAGCAGCTCGCCGGGGCGCCGCTGCCGGCGAGCGCGGTCGAGTCGCTGGTGCTGCCCGCCCGGCTGCCGGGCTACACCCCCGCGCTGCTCGACGAGCTGACCGCCGCCGGTGAGGTGACCTGGGTCGGGTGCGGCGCGCTGTCCGGGCAGGACGGCTGGCTCGCGCTGGCCCCGGCCGACGTGGCGGACCTGCTGCTGCCCGCCCCGGACCTCGACACCGCGGGCACCCCGCTGCACACCGCGGTGCTGGCCGCGCTCGGGCTGACCGACCCGGCCGCGCTGACCGACCCGGGGGCGGCGCCCGATTCCGGGGGCGGTGCGTTGTTCTTCCGCGAGCTCGCGACCCGGGCCGGGGTCCTGCTGACCGAGCAGGGCGAGCCGGCCCCCTCCGACGACGACGTCGTCGCCGCCGTCTGGGACCTGGTCTGGGCGGGTGCGCTCACCAACGACACGCTCGGCCCGCTGCGGGCCCGGCTGTCCGGGGGCGGCTCACGACGGGGCGCCTCCGGGCGGCAGGGCGGGGCGCATCGCACGGCGCGGCGACCGGCCCGCGGACGCTACGCACAGCTGCGTGCGGGGCGGCCGTCGATGCCCAGCCGGACCGGGCCGCCGTCGGTCGGCGGGCGCTGGTCGGTGGCGGTGCCGCGCGAGCCCGACCCGACCCGCCGTGCGCACGCTGCGGCGGAGGCGTTCCTGGAGCGTCACGGCGTGCTGACCCGGGGCGCGCTGGGCACCGAGCGGGTCACGGGCGGGTTCGCCGCGGTCTACAAGGTGCTCCGGGCGATGGAGGAGTCCGGCCGGTGCCGACGCGGCTACATCGTCGAGGGGCTGGGCGCGGCGCAGTTCGCGGTACCGGGTGCGATCGACCGGGTCCGGGCCCTCGCCGGCACCTTCGACGCCCCCTCCACCTCCCCGCAGACCGGCCCGCGCCGCCTCGGCGCCGGTCCCGGGGCGGTCATCGCCGACCCCGCCGACCGTCCCGGCCCGTCCGTCCCCGACCCCGACGACCTCTCGGAGCCCGGCGGCCACGCCCCGCACGACGGCCATCCGGATCCCACCGGGTCCGCCGGTGACGCCGGGGACGGGGACCCGCTGCCTGGCGACCTCGTCGGTGACGCGTCCGGCTCCCCCGGGACCGACGACCCGTACGCAGGGGTGCCCGACGACCTGCGCGGCGGCCTGGGCGGGCTCGGCGGCGCGGGTCGCCACGCCGAGTTCGACGGGGGCGCCGGCCGCCGCCCGCAGGCGCCGCGGGAGGCGTGGCGCGACCTGTCCCGGGTGGTGCTCGCCGCCACCGACCCCGCCCAGCCCTACGGCGCCGCCCTGCCGTGGCCGGACACGACCGGCGAGACCCGGCACCGCCCCGGTCGCAAGGCAGGCGCCCTGGTCACCCTCGTCGACGGGGCGCCAGCGCTCTACGTCGAACGCGGCGGGAAGTCGCTGCTGTCGTTCACCGAGGACCGTGACGAGCTGCGCGCCGGGGCCGAGTCGCTCGCCGGGGCGGTGCACGAGGGCTGGCTGGGATCGCTCGCCGTCGAGCGCGCCGACGGACAGGACTCGCTGGCCTCGGCGCTGTCGGAGGTGCTCACCGAGGCCGGGTTCCGGGTGACGCCGAAGGGGCTGCGGCTGC
The DNA here is from genome assembly GCF_001932475.1 of Pseudonocardia sp. Ae717_Ps2. Classification (NCBI taxonomy): domain Bacteria; kingdom Bacillati; phylum Actinomycetota; class Actinomycetes; order Pseudonocardiales; family Pseudonocardiaceae; genus Pseudonocardia; species Pseudonocardia sp. Ae717_Ps2. The sequence goes on along the minus strand of NZ_MCIS01000001.1, from coordinate 1,374,910 downwards.
GGGCCTGACCGGCGACACCGCGCACCCCGGGTCAGTACCGCCGGTTGGCCAGGACCGGGATCGCCCGGCGGGCCGCGGTGACCGCGTCGAGGTCCAGGTCCACCACCAGGGTCCCCGGTGCGGCGTCCAGCGCCGCGACGACCGAGCCGGTCGGGCCGGCGACCGTGCTCGCCCCGATCCCGGTCGGGGCGCCACCGGGGACCGGGCGCCCCGCCGCCTCCGGGTCCGCCTGGTCGCAGGCAGCCACGAAGGCCGTCGTGTCGAGGGCCCTGGCGCGCACCAGCAGCTCCCACTGCTCCCGCTTGCCCGGCCCCGCGCCCCAGGACGCGGGCACGAGGACGACCTGCGCACCGGCGTCGCCGAGGGTCTGGAACAGGCCCGCGAACCGCAGGTCGTAGCAGGTCGCGAGGCCGACCGTCACCCCGTCGACGGTGACCGTGACCGGCCGGTCCCCCGGGGCGACCGTGTCGGACTCGGCGAACCCGAACGCGTCGAACAGGTGGATCTTGTCGTAGTGCTCCTCGACGCCCGGGCCGGTGACGAGCAGGGTGTTGCGGACGCGGCCGTCGTCGGCGGGGGTGAACATCCCGGCGACCACGGTGACCCCCGCACCGGCGGCGATCTCGCGGACGCGGGACGCCCAGGGGCCGTCGAGGGGCTCGGCGACCGGGCCGAGCGGCACGCCGAAGCGGCACTGGGTGGCCTCGGGGAACACGACCAGCCGCGCGCCCCGGGCGGCCGCACCGGCGACGCCGTCGGCGACCAGGGTGAGGTTCTCCGCCGGGTCGGTGGTGGCGGCGATCTGGACGAGGGCGATCCGCATGGCGTCTCCTGGGGTGGTTCGGTGTATACGTGTCGTATGCCGACGTCACGGGAGTCCGGTCGCGACCGCGCGTTGCACTACCTGCGCGAGACCGTCCTGGTGGACCCGCGGGTGCAGGGCACGTTCCTCAACGAGAACGAGCTCGCCGGCCGGATCGGGGTGTCGCGAACCCCGGTCCGTGAGGCGTTGCTGCTGCTCGTGGCCGACGGCCTGGTCGAGATGCTGCCCGGTCGCGGCGCCTACGTGCCGCCGCTGACCGGCCGGCAGATCTCCGAGCTGATGGAGCTGCGCGGGGTCCTGGAGAAGCACGCGGCGCGCGCGGCGATGGGCGCCGACGGTGTGCCGTTCGAGGCGATGAACGCTGCCCTGGACCGGCAGCGCGAGCTCGCCGGTGCCGGCGGGGACCCGGCCGAGTTCATCGAGCTCGACATGGTCTTCCACCAGGCGCTCGTCGACGCCACCGGGAACGCGCTGCTCTCGCGGACCTACGCCGGGCTGCGGGTGCGCCAGCGCCGGGTGGGCGTGACCGCGCTGTTCCGGACCGAGGACCGGCGGCAGGCGGTCTGTGCCGAGCACGACCGGATCGTCGCGGCGCTGGCCGGCGACGACCCGGACGCGGCGGCGGAGGCGATCGACGAGCACCTGCAGCTCACCCTGCGCGTGCTGCTCAGGGCGTGAGGGCGAGGTAGGCCTCGTCCTCGTCGTGGTCCGGGTCGCGACCGATGACCAGCCCGACGACGGTCAGCGCGCAGGCGATGGCCAGGTAGGCCGCGACCGGCACCCAGTTCCCCGACCCGCCGGACAGCGCGGTGAACGCCAGCGGCGCGACGGCGCCCCCGACCACGCCGGCGATGGTGTAGGCCAGCGAGCTGCCGGTGTAGCGCAGCCGCGGTGAGAACTGCTCGGTGACGAACGCGGCCTGCGGCCCGTACATGAACGAGTGCAGGCCGAGCCCGACCACGATGCCGACGACGAGCAGCGCGAACGAGCCGCCCGCGATCATCGGGAAGAAGACGAACGGCCACACCGCTCCCCCGACCGCGGCGACGCCGTAGACCAGGCGCCGGTTGAACCGGTCGGTGAGCGCCCCGGCCAGCGGGATCGCGGGCAGCTGCAGCGCCGAGCCGATCAGGATCGCGCCGAGCACCTCCGACCGGGAGAATCCGAGGTGGGTGGTGGCGAAGGTCAGCACGAAGACGGTGAACAGGGCGTAGCTGACGTCCGGACCGATCCGGCTGAGGATCCCGGCGAGCAGCGGGCGGCGTTCGGCGGTGAACACCTCGCGCACCGGCGCCGACGGCCGGTCACCGGACTCGGCGATCGCGCGGAAGACCGGGGTGTCCTCCAGCTTGAGCCGGATCCACAGCCCGAACGCCACCAGCACCGCCGACAGCAGGAACGCCAGCCGCCAGCCCCAGTCCAGGAACTGCTGGTCGGTCAGCAGCAGGGTGAGCAGGGCCAGGACGCCGTTGGACAGCAGGTTCCCCGCGGGCGGCCCGACCTGGGCGGCCGAGGCCCAGAACCCGCGCCGGCGCGGCTCGCCGAACTCGCTGGAGAGCAGGACCGCGCCGCCCCACTCCCGCCGACGCCGACGCCCTGGGCGAAGCGCAGCAGCACCAGCAGGATCGGTGCCGCGACGCCGATCGTGCCGTAGGTCGGCAGCAGCCCGATGAGGAACGTCGCGACGCCGATCAGCACGAGCGTGATGACCAGGACCTGCTTGCGGCCGATGACGTCGCCGAGCCTGCCGAACACGACACCGCCGAGCGGGCGCGAGACGTAGCCGACGGCGTAGGTGGAGAACGCGAGCAGCAGACCGGTCACCGGGTCCGCGGCCGGGAAGAACAGCACCGGGAACACCAGCGCGGCCGCCGCGGAGTAGACGGCGAAGTCGTACCACTCGAGCGAGGTGCCGGTGAGGCTCGCGACGAAGGCCTTGCGCAGGTCACGGCGGTCGACCGGTGGTGACGAGGAGGCGGAGGGCGAGGTCATCGCGGGCTCCCGGGGTCGGGGCGGTGGGGTGGACGAGGCTCATACTTGCTGTATACACAGTGTGTGCGCAACCCTCGTGCGCATCGGTAACGCGACGTACACATCTGACGGAGGTCCCCCGTGACGCTCGAGCTGACCCTGCCCGACGGCGACACCCGCTCGGTGGAGGTCCACCGGGTCTTCAACGCCGGCTACGCCGGCCGCGCCCAGGAGGAGGTCGCCGCGCACGTCGCCGAGCTGGCCGAGCTGGGTGTGCCCGCCCCGGACACGGTGCCCGCGCTGTACCCGGTCTCGCCGTACCTGGCGTCGCAGACCGACCGGGTCCCCGCCCAGCACGACCGGACCTCCGGCGAGGCGGAGTGGGCACTGGTCGTCGGCGACGACGTCACCGACCCGCTGCTGACCGTCGCGTGCGACCACACCGACCGCGCGCTGGAGGTGCACGGTGTGGCCTGGAGCAAGAACGCCGGTCTCGACGTCCTGGGGCGCAAGGCCTGGCGGCTCTCGGAGGTCGCCGACCGGCTCGACGACATCACCCTGCGCGCGTGGGTCCGTCACGGCGGCGACCACGACGGCACCGAGGCGCTCGTGCAGGACGCGACGCTGGCAGCCCTGCTGCCGCCCGCCTACTGGGTCGAGGTGCTGCGCGAGCGCGGCTGGCTGGTGCCCGGCACCGTCCTGCTGTCGGGGACCGTCGCGATGAAGGCGGGGGTCGACCAGTTCGCCGACGCCTGGCGGGTGGAGCTGCACGACCCCGCCACCGGCGACACGATCGGCCTGACCTACGAGGTCGACCGGCTCCCGGCGCCGATCGGCTGACCGCCCGGCCGGGTGGCACCATCCCGGTCATGATCCGTCGCTCCCCCACCACCCCGTCCCGCGACCGGCGCCTCGCCGTCGGGCTCGCGGGGCTGCTCGGCACCGCCGCCGTCCTGCACGCGGTGCGGCCCGAGCCGTTCGACTCGATCGTGCCGCGCAGCCTGCCCGGTGAGCCCCGGTTCTGGACCTACGCCTCCGGGCTCGCCGAGGGTGCCGTCGCCGCGGCGGTCGCGCTTCCGCGGACCCGGCGTGCGGGCGGCTGGGCCGCGGCCGCGCTGTTCGCGGCGGTGTTCCCGGCGAACGTGTCGATGGCGCTGCACTGGAACCGCAAGGCTCCGCTGTACCGGGCAATCGGCTGGGGGCGGCTGCCGCTGCAGGTCCCGCTGGTGCTGTGGGCGCTCCGGATCGCCCGCAGCGCCCCGCGCGGCTGACCCGAGGATGGGCCGCCGGTAGACCGAAGTCGATCGTCGACCACCCGATGCCCGCTGCGCCGGAGGGACCCGCCGGGGTCTGATGGCGCCGGGCCCGGGACCGACGGCGCCCACGTCGTCGCTCGGGGGGACACATGACGTCGTCGACCACGGTCCGGGACTCCGACGCCGCACCCGCGGCCGTCCCTCCGCTCGCGCGGCTGCCCGTGGGGATCGTCGCCGCGGTGGTGGCCGCCGTCCACCTCGTGATGGGGGCGCTGGGCCGCGGGCACTGGTTCGACGAGGCGCTGATGCTCGCGATCGGGCGTCACCACCTGGACTGGGGATCGGCCGACCAGCCGCCGGTCGCGCCGGCACTGGCCGGGCTCGCCGACGCCCTCGCGCCGGGGGTGAACGGGGTGCTGCGGATCGTGCCGTCCCTGTCGACGGCCGGCGCGGTCGTCGTCGCGGCGCTGATCGCCCGCGAGCTGGGCGGGGACCGCAGGGCCCAGGTGCTCACCGCGCTCGCCCAGGCCACCGGGCTGTGGGTGACGATGTTCGGGCACTTCGTGACGCCGTACTCGCTCGAACCGCTGCAGTGGGCGCTGCTGCTGTGGCTGCTGGTCCGCTGGACCCGGGTCCGCGACGACCGGCTGCTCCTCGCCGTCGGGCCGCTGCTCGGCCTGGCCGCGCTCACGAAGTTCCAGGTGATCCTGCTCGGCGCGGTGCTGGTGGTCGCGATCGGCGTGGCCGGGCCGCGGGCGATGCTGCGCCGGCCGGCGTTCTGGTGGGCCGCGCTGGTCGGGGCGCTGATCGCGTCGCCGACGCTGGTGTGGCAGGCCGTGCACGGCTGGCCGCAGCTGCGGATGACCGCGGTCGTCGCGCAGGAGTCGATCCTGTTCGGCGGGCCGGGCCCGAACGCGGTGGCGATGCTGCTGCTGGCGGGCCTGCTCGGCACGGTGCTCGTGGTGGTCGGCGCGGTCGCGGCGTTCACGGCGCCGCGGCTGCGGCCCTACCGCTTCGTGGCGGTCACCTTCCTGCTGCTGTGGGTCGTGTTCGCGGTGACCGTCGGGCGCGCCTACTACCTCTGCGGGCTGCACGGCGCCGTCGCCGCGCTCGGTGCGGTGTGGTTCCAGCAGCGGCGCGAGGCCGGGCGACGACGGTGGTCCTGGATGGCGTGGCCCGCGGGGGTGCTGTCGGTCGCCCTCGCCACGGCGATGCTGTCCGCGAGCGTCGCCGCGGCCGACCCCGCCGTGCCGGAGCGGATCGTCACCGAGGTCGCCCGGGTGCGCGACGGGCTGCCCCCGGACCGGCGCGACCGTGCGGTCGTGGTGGGCGACTCCTACATCTTCGCCGCCTACGTCGACACCGCCGACCCCGCGCTGGGCCTGCCCCCCGGGTACAGCGGCAACCGCAGCTACGGCTACTTCGACCCGCCCCCGGACGACCAGGACGTCGTGATCTTCCTCGGGAAGGACCCCGGCCTGCTCGCGCCCACCGGGGTGGCGCTGCGGCCGGTCGCCGACCTCGGCGACGGCAACCGCATCTGGCTGGGCGAGGGCATGACGCATCCGTGGTCGCAGGTGTGGCCGCAGCTGCGGACACTCGTGCTCGACTGAGCCGTCGACCCAGCCGTCGACCCAGCCGGGCGCCCGGGCCCGGCCGGGTCGTCCGCCGAGCCCGGGCCGGGTCCGGCCGGCCCGGGTAGCGTCGCGATCGTGCCCGAGGGAGACACCGTGTACCTGGCCGGCAAGCGGCTGCACGCCGCGCTGGCCCGGCACGAGCTGCTGCGCGGCGAGCTGCGCCACCCGCGGCTGGTCGAGCACGACCTGGCCGGGCTGACCGTCACCGGCGTCGTCTCCGTCGGCAAGCACCTGTTCACCCGTTTCGACGACGGCCGCAGCCTGCACAGCCACTTCCGGATGGACGGCTCCTGGCACCTGTACCGGCCCGGGATGCGCTGGCGCCGGGTCGCCCACGAGGCGCGCGCGGTGCTGGCGACCGCCGACCGGGTCGCCGTCGGGTTCGCCCTGCACGACCTGGAGCTGCTCCCGACCGACGACGAGCACACCCTCGTCGGGCATCTCGGACCCGACCTGCTCGACCCGGCCTGGGGGCCCGCCCACGACGCCGAGGCGCTGCGCCGGATGACCGCCCGCGCCGACCACCCGCTCGGGCTGGTGCTGCTCGAACAGCGGGTCATGGCCGGCCTCGGCAACCTCTACCGCAACGACATCTGCTTCCTGCTCGGACTCACCCCGTGGGTGCCGGTCCGCGACGTACCCGACCTGCCCGGGGTCATCGACCTGTCGCGGCGGCTGCTGTCGTCGAACAAGGACCGCCCGGAGCAGACCACTACCGGCTCGCTGGCCGCGGGCGAGGCGCACTGGGTGTTCGAACGGGCCGGGCGGCCGTGCCGCCGCTGCGGCACCCGCATCCGGACCGCCGACCAGGGCGACGACCACCGGGCCCGGGTCACCTACTGGTGCCCGCGCTGCCAGGCCGGGCCGTCGCCGCGCCCGGTGCGCCGCGGCACCGGCCCGCGCCGCGGCGCACCCGGGCGGCCGCCGCCCGGCGCGGCCCGCACGCCCTGACCACGTCGGCCACGTCGCGACCGACGGCCGGAGCAGGCCCGGAGCCGCATCGACCGGCCCGGGCGGGCCCGGACACACGTCCGCCGCGACCCCGGGATCGGGACCGCGGCGGACGGTGTGGAACGGCTGAGCGGCTCAGGCGGTGCCGGGCTGCTGCTGGTTCTGGGTGTTCTGCTGCTGGGCCGGTGCCGGCGAGGACGGCAGCTGCTGGGTCGCCTCGCCCTGGCCGACCTGCGGGGCCTGCTGGCCACCGGCGATCGGCGCCCCGGACATCGACGCCCGGATCTGCTCCAGCCGCGACATGCCGGCCATGTCGGTGGTCGACTGCTGGACCTCCAGCATCCGGCCCTGCACCGAGTTCTGGGCCAGCTCCGCGGACCCGAGCGCGGTGGCGTACCGCTTCTCGATCTTGTCGCGGACCTCGTCGAGCGAGGGCGCGTTGCGCGGCGCGGACAGCTCGCTCATCTGCTGCAGCGACTTCGCGGCCTGCTCCTGCATCTTGGCCTGCTCGAGCTGGCTGAGCAGCTTGGTGCGCTCGGCGATCTTCTGCTGCAGCATCATCGAGTTCCGCTCGACGGCCTGCTTGGCCTGGGCGGCGGCACCGATCGACTGGTCGTGCAGCGTCTTGAGGTCCTCGACGCCCTGCTCCGCGGTCACCAGCTGGGTCGCGAAGGTCTGCGCCGACTGCTCGTACTGCTGGGCCTTCTGCTCGTCGCCCTGGGAGCGGGCCTGGTCGGCCAGCACGAGTGCCTGCCGCGCCGACGACTGCAGCTTCTCGATCTCACCCAGCTGCCGGTTCAGCTTCATCTCCAGCTGACGCTGGTTGCCGATCACCGCGGCGGCCTGCTGCGACAGCTGCTGGTGCTGGCGCTGGGCGTCCTCGATGGCCTGCTGGATCTGCACCTTCGGGTCGGCGTGCTCGTCGACCTTCGACGAGAACAGGGCCGACAGATAGCTGAAGAACTTGGTGAATCCGTTGGCCATCTCTGCGCGTCCTCCGCCTGCGTTCGCTCGCGACCGTGCCCGCCACCACGGCGGGCGTGCGGACCCCGGACCGACCCCGCGTTCCCCCCGTGGTCGGAACCGGGCCTCCGGCCCTGTCCATCCTGGCATCGCTGCCGGTCTGCCCGCACCCTACCGCGCAGGAGCGGTCGGCCGGGGTCGGCGGTGCGATCAGGCGGCCGAGGCCACCGGGCCGCCCGAGGACGCCGGTGCGGCGACCACGGAACCCGGCCGGCCGGCCAGCCGCAGCTCGGCGTGACGCTGCCCGATCGGGACGAGCACGTCGTCACGGCGGCTCGCGGCCGCGGCGGAGGTCGCCGTCGCCATCTCGGCGGCGACGGTGGTCAGCAGGTCCGGCACGGAGACCCCGAGTGCCTCGCAGATCGCCGCGAGCAGCTCGCTGGAGGGCTCCTTGCGCCCGCGCTCGACCTCGGAGAGGTACCCGAGGCTCACCCGCGCGGCCCGCGAGATGTCGCGCAGCGTGCGCCGGCGCGCCGTGCGCACCTCACGCAGCCCACTGCCGATCGCTTCCCGCAGCAGCATGTGCCCTCCTCGACTGCTCCCCGGACATCCGGTGATGTCTCACCGTACCGACTTCTCCGGTTCCTCCGCGCCGTGACGCTGTACGCCCACGGCGAACACCTCAACGCCGCACGGGCGCCGGATCGTCCCCGCAGGTCAGGCGGCCCGGGGCCGGACGGCCTTGCGGACGTAGTCGGCGCCGGTCACCACGGTGAGCACCAGCGCGACGGCCATCACCGCCCACTGGAGCACGAGCACGGCGGTCGCGGCGGTGGTGCCGGGGCCCAGCAGCTCGGGCAGCGGCAGCAGGAACAGCCCGATCGCGACCGTCTGGGCGACGGTCTTGGCCTTGCCGCCGCGGCTGGCCGGGATGACGCCGTGCCGGCGGATGACGACGAAGCGCAGCACGGTGATGCCCAGCTCGCGGACGACGATCACGATCGTCACCCACCAGGGCAGCACACCGAGGATCGACAGCCCGATCAGGGCCGCGCCCATCAGGGCCTTGTCGGCGATCGGGTCGACCAGTGCGCCGAACCAGGTGACGAGCCCCCGGCTGCGGGCCAGCTGGCCGTCGAGCCGGTCGGTGGCCGCCGCGACGACGAACACCGCGAACGCGACCAGCCGCCACACCACGTCCTCGCCGCCGCCGACGAACAGCGCGACCACGAACACCGGGACGAGCAGCAGCCGCAGGACCGTCAGCGCGTTCGCGATGTTCAGCAGGGGCGGGTCGCCGACTCCGGCGGCGCCCCCGGCCGGGTGCGAGCTCATCCGGCCGCGGAGGCCGCCGGGACGGCGGCGGCCGGTGCGTTCGGGTCGATCAGCTCGAGGGCCTCCACCAGCAGGTCGACGCCCTCGGTGTCCACGACGCGGCAGCGGACGAGGTCACCGGGACGCAGCGAGTCCGGCTCGGGGCCGTCCTGCGCCGCCGCGACGACGGTGCACTCGCCGTCGGCGTCGGGGCCCTGGTGGGCGGCACGACCGGTGCAGTCGTCCTCGTCGCCCTCGGCGGACTCGACCAGCACGACGACCTCGGTGCCGATGCGCTCCTCGGCACGCTGCTCCATCAGCTCGTCGACCAGCGCCGAGATCCGCGCGACGCGGGCCCTGACCTCGGCCGGATCGACGTGGCCGTCGTAGCCCTCGGCCTCGGTGCCGTCCTCGTCGGAGTAGCCGAACACCCCGACGGCGTCGAGCCGGGCGCCGGCCAGGAACGCCTCCAGCTCGGCGAGGTCCTCCTCGGTCTCGCCGGGGAACCCGACGATGACGTTGGAGCGGATCCCGGCCTCCGGCGCCAGCGCGCGGATGCGCTCGCAGAGGTCGAGGAAGTCGGTGCGCGACCCGAACCGGCGCATCCGGCGCAGCACCCGCGCCGACGCGTGCTGGAACGACAGGTCGAAGTACGGCGCGACGCCCGGCGTGGTCGCGATGACGCGCAGCAGGTCGGGCCGGAGCTCGGCGGGCTGCAGGTAGGCGACCCGGATCCGTTCGACGCCCTCGATCGCGGCGAGCTGCGGGAGCAGGTCGACCAGCGCGCGGGTGCCGCCGGGGAGGTCCTTGCCGTAGCTGGTGGAGTTCTCGCTGACCAGCACGAGCTCGCGCACGTCCTGCCGGGCGAGCCAGGCCGCCTCGCCGAGCACGTCGGCCGGCGGGCGGGACACGAAGCTGCCGCGGAAGCTCGGGATCGCGCAGAACGCGCAGCGGCGGTCGCAGCCCGAGGCCAGCTTGAGCGAGGCCACCGGCCCGCCGGACAGGCGGGTGCGCGCGATGTCGGGCACCCAGTCGTGGCCGGGGACCGAGACGTCCGCGGTCGCGGCCGGGCGCTCCGCCGGCGAGATGGGGAGGAGCTTGCGACGGTCGGTGGGGACGTGCGGGGCCGGGGCGTGCCCGCCCAGGACGTCGCCGAGCCGCTCGGCGAGCTCGGGGTAGGCGTCGAAGCCGAGCACCGCGTCGGCCTCGGGGAGGTCGGCGGCGAGCTCGGCGCCGTAGCGCTCGGCCAGGCACCCGACCGCGACGACCTTCGCCCCGGCGGGCCGTGCCACGTCCGCCGCGGCCAGCACCGTGTCGATCGAGTCCTTCTTCGCCTGCTCCACGAACCCGCAGGTGTTGACGACGATGACGTCGGGGCTGCCGTCCTCGGCGTCGACCAGTTCCCAGCCGGACCCGGCCAGACGACCGGCGAGCTCCTCGGAGTCGACCTCGTTGCGCGCGCAGCCCAGGGTCAGCAGGGCGGCGCGCCGGGGCGCAGTCTCGGGGGAAGCCACGAATACCAGGGTAGACGGCGCCGTCGGCGACCCCGGTCTAGGCTCTCCTGCCGTGCCCGACCCCGTGTCCGCCCCGGTCCCCGACGTGATCGTCCGCCGCGCCCACACCCGCGACGTCCGCCGGATCCGTGAGCTCGTCGACGAGTACGCGGGCACCGTCCTGCTGGCCAAGGAGACCGTCACCCTCTACGAGGCGGTCCCGGAGTTCCTGGTCGCCGAGGTCGACGGCGTGGTCGTCGGCTGCGGCGCGCTGCACGTGCTGTGGGAGGACCTGGGCGAGATCCGCACGGTGGCGGTGTCGCCGTCGGTGCTGGGTCGCGGGGTGGGGCACCGGATCGTCTCCGCGCTGATCGACGGCGCGCGCGAGCTGGGCCTGGAGCGGCTGTTCGTGCTCACCTTCGAGAAGCAGTTCTTCGCCCGGCACGGCTTCGCCGAGATCGACGGGACGCCGGTGTCGGCCGAGGTGTTCGCGGCCATGCTGCGCAGCTACGACGCCGGCGTCGCCGAGTTCCTCGACCTCGCCCACGTCAAGCCGAACACCCTGGGCAACGTGCGGATGCTGCTCACGCTCTGACCCCGCCCGCGCCGCTACCCTGGCCCGCATGTCCGACGGGGCCCGGCGCTGGCGTCCCTCCGCACGTCTGCGCCCGCTGGTCTCCGGGATCTGGTGCTGGTCCTCGCCCGCGGGTCCGGCGGGGACGCACCAGGGCGTGTCGAGCGCCCACCTGACCGTCGTGCTCTGCCTGGACGGCACGGTCGACCTGCTCGCGGCTCCGGACCCGCGACGCGGCCCGGGCCGGTTCACCGCATCGGCGGCCGGTCTGCACACCGCGCCCGCGCTGCTCGCCGCCGGCGCCCCGCAGTCCGGGATGCAGCTGGAGATGACCTGGCGCGGCGCCCGCACGCTGCTCGGGCTGCCCGCCGGCGAGCTGGCCGGCGACGTCGTCGACCTCGCGCTGCTCCTCCCCGACCTGGACACCCTGCTCGACCGACTGCGCGCCGAGCCGGGGTGGGCCGGGCGGTGCGCACTGCTCGACGCCGCGCTGTGCCGCGTCGCCGACGCCCGGGACGGCCCCGGCGAGCCGGCGCCGGAGGTCGTGCACGCCTGGGAGCTGCTGGTCCGCAGCGGCGGGACGGCGCGTGTCGCCGACGTCGCCGGGGAGGTCGGCTGGTCGCCACGCCACCTCGGTGAACGGCTGCGACGCGAGACCGGGCTCGCGACGAAGGCCGCGGCACGGGTCATCCGGTTCGAGCGGGCGTGCACGCTGCTGCGCCGCCCGTCGGCTCCCCCACTCGCCAAGCTGGCCGCGACCTGCGGCTACAGCGACCAGCAGCACCTGGCCCGCGACTTCCGCGAGCTCGCGGGGACGACCGCGCTGAGCTGGCGGGCCGAGCGGGTCGCGCCGGCGGCTCCGATTCGTCCACGACCGGCCCGCGCGGCCTCGGCACCCTCGTCCTCATGAGCGACCTGCCCGGCCTCTGGCCCAGCCTGTCCAGCCCCGACCCACGCGCCCTGGTCACGTTCCTGACCTCGGCGCTGGACTTCACCGAGCGTGCCGTCCACACCGGCGACGACGGCGCCATCGTCCACGCCGAGCTGGTACGCCCCGGGTCGACCGGCGCCCCCGGCGGCGTGATGCTCGGCCCCACCCACGACGGGTGCCGCCCGCCGGGCGGCGCCGCCGTCCACCTGGTCTGCGACGACCCGGACGCCCTGTTCGCCCGCGCCGTCGCGACCGGGGCCACCGTCGTGCACGCGCCCTTCGACGCCGAGTACGGCAGCCGTCTGTTCGAGATCGCCGACCCGGACGGGAGCCACTGGAGCGCGGGCACCTGGTACGAGTAGCGCGTGGTCCGCCTCGCCCTGCACACCCCGGAGATCCCGCCGAACACCGGCAACGCGATCCGGCTCGCCGCGAACACCGGCGCCGAGCTGCACCTGGTCCGGCCGCTCGGCTTCTCCCTCGACGAACGCTCGGTGCGCCGGGCCGGGCTCGACTACGCCGATCTCGCCGAGATCGTCGTGCACGACGACACGGCCGCGTTCGCCGGCTGGGTGCGGGCCGCCGGGGCGCGGGTGTTCGCGTTCGTGCCGGGTGCGCCGGTCCGCTACACCGACGTCGCCGACTCCTGCGGGGACGTGCTGCTGTTCGGCCGCGAGTCGACCGGACTCCCGCCCGAGGTCGCGGCGGCGGACTGGGTGACGGGCACGGTGGCGCTGCCGATGCGGCCGTCGAACCGCTCGCTGAACCTGGCCAACGCCGCCGCCGTCGCCGTCTACGAGGCGTGGCGGCAGCAGGGGTTCAGCTGATCCCGTCGAGGAGCCGGGCGATCCCGGTGTCGAACACCCGCTGCAGGTCGTACGGGTAGTCGCCGACCCGGCGCAGCGCGGGCCCGCCGTGACGGCGCAGCGCGGCCCGCAGCCCCGGGTCGTGCTCGGACCAGGTGTCGGCGTCGACGCCGGTGTCGGCCTGCGCCTCCTGCTCCGCGGCCAGGGTCAGCGCCATCCCCCGCACGAATCCGGTCAGCGCCAGGTGCAGGTCGAACCGCTCCACCGGGTCCGCGACGACCTCCTCCAGCGCGGCCAGCTCGAACTCGGCGAAGCGCAGCAGCGACGGCAGCGCCTGCGGCCGGGACAGCGACAGCACCCGCGCCAGCCACGGGTGCCGCCGGTGCACCCGCCACTGGGCGTGCGCAGCGCCCTCCAGCCGGGCCCGCCACGGCCCGTCGGCCGGGGGCAGCACCAGCTCGGCGAAGACCGTCTCGAGCATCGCCAGCAGCAGCTCGTCCCGGCTGCGCACCAGCCGGTACAGCGACATCGTCGGCACGCCGAACGCCCCGGCGAGGCGCCGCATGGACAGCGCGGCCAGGCCCTCGTCGTCGGCGATGCCGATCGCGGTCCGCACCAGCCGGGCCGTGTCCGGTGGCGGAGCGGTGCCCGCAGGCGTGGCCCGTTCCGCCACCACCGACCCGACCCGCGCCGTCGTCCGCAGCAGACCCTCCTCGCGCAGCCGGGACAGCGCCCGGGCCGCGGTGGACATCGCGACACCGTGCTCGGCCACCAGCGCGCGCACCGACGGCGCGCGGTCCCCGGGCCGCAGATCCCCCGACTCGACACGGGCACGCACCGCGGCCGCGACCCGATCCGTGGGCGAACCGTCCACCGGCCACCTCCCTGTACCACCTGTGCCGCTACACGACACCCGTCATCCCAGCTCGCAGCGGCATCGTCGATGCGTACACCGTACCGAGGAGGACACATGACCGACATCCTGATCAGCGGGGCCGGTATCGCAGGGACGACGCTCGCGTGGTGGCTGCGCCGGCACGGGTTCCACCCGGTCGTCGTCGAGTCGGCGCCGAGGCCGCGGCCCGGCGGGCAGGCCGTCGACGTCCGGGGGCCCGCGCTGACCGTCGTCGACCGGATGGGGCTCGGAGCCGCACTGCGCGCCGCCCGCACCGCGATGGACGGCATGTCCCTGGTCGACGAGGACGGCACCGAGGTCTTCCGCAGCACCGAGGTGACACTCACCGGGGGGCCGGTCGCGAGCGACGACGTCGAGATCCTCCGCGACGACCTCGCCGCGCTGCTCACCGGCGCGCTCGACGGCGTCGAGCACCGGTGGGGCGACCGGGTCGTCGCGCTCGATCCGGACCCGGCGGGCGGGGCCCGGGTGCGCTTCGCCTCCGGCACCGAGGAGCACTACGACCTCGTGGTGGGCGCCGACGGCCAGCACTCCGGCGTCCGGCGCCTGGCTCTCGGCCCCGACGACGACGGCCGGCTGGTCCCCCTCGGCCAGCACGTCGCCGTGTTCACCCTGCCCAACACCTTCGGGCTGAGCCGCTGGCAGGTGTTCCTCCAGCGGCCGGACGCGATGGCCGGGCTCTACACCGCCCGCGACGACACCGAGGTCCGGGTGATGCTCGGCTTCTCCGACCCGGACGCCACCTACCACCACCGCGACCTCGGGGCGCAGCGCGCGCTGGTGACACGGCTTTTCGCCGGCGGGGGCTGGTGGCTGCCCGAGCTGCTCGCGGGGATGGACCGCGCCGAGGACCTGTACCTCACCCCGATCACCCAGGTCCGGCTGCCGACCTGGTCGCGCGGTCCGGTCGCGCTCCTCGGCGACGCCGCCTGGTGCCCCACGCTGCTGTCCGGTCAGGGCACCACGCTCGCCGTGGTCGGCGCCTACGTGCTGGCCGGGGAGCTCGCGTGCTCCGGCGGCGATCCCGGACCGGCGGCCGCCGCCCACGAACGGCGGATGCGCGACTGGGTGGAGGCCAACCAGGAGCTCGCGCTGACCAACGCCGCGCGGGTCCGGGACCTCACCGCCCCGGACGCCGCCGCGCCCGGGCTCGTCGAGCACTGGGCCGCGACCGCCGCGACGGCCCTCACGCTCCCCGAGTACTGAGCGCGGAGTACCGAGCCTCGAGTACCGAGCCGTGCGGGGTCAGGACTGCCGGACCGCCTGCACGTCGAGCTGGATCCGGATCGTCGACCCGACCACCGGCAGGCCCTTGGCGATGGTCTGCTGCCAGTTGAGCGTGTAGTGCTCCCGGTGCAGCTGGGTGGTGGCGATCGCACCGACCCGGTCGCCGTTCCACTCCGCCGAGCCCAGGAAGGTGGTGTCCAGCGAGACGTCGCTGGTCAGGCCGTGCAGGGTCAGGTCGCCGTCCACCGTCCACCGGTTCCCGCCGTGCGCGGCGAAGCGCACGCTGGAGAAGCGCAGCTCGGGGAAGCGCTCGACGTCGAGGAAGTCGGCGGAGCGCAGGTGGGTGTCGCGGGCGGCGACGTTGGCCGCGTCGATCACGACGTCCACCGAGGACTCCTCGAACGGCTCGGCGATCCGGATCTGCCCCTGGAACCGGTTGAACCGGCCGTACACCTTGGACATCCCGATGTGCCGGGCGACGAAGCGGACCGAGCTGTGGTCGCCGTCGATGACGAAGACACCGGGCCGCGGCGGGCGCAGCGCCGGGTCCTCACCGAGGACGATGTGGCCCATGTCGGCGTGCTCGCCCCAGGACACCTCGACGACGTCGGTGACCTGCTGGTAGCCGCCCGCCTCGACCCGCACCCGGTACCGGCCGGGCATCAGCGACGCGGCGAACCGGCCGAACGGGTCGGTCTCGACGTACACGGCACGCCGGTCCGCGGGGTCCATCACGGACACCTCGGTGCCGGCCAGCGCACCGCCCTGCTGGTCGCGGACCTGGCCGGACAGCACCCCGCCGGTCAGCGGAATCGGGACGAGGGCGTGCCGGTCGGTGGTGCCCCGCGCCGGGCGACGACGGTCCTTCTTCCTCCAGAACACCAGCCAGTACCTCCCCTGCCCGGCGTCGACGGGCAGCACGACGTGCGATCACCGGACGGCGACCCGAGGCCACTGTGGCACGAACGTGACCGTCCCGTTAAGCCGTGAGCCCGAAATGTCGATCACCGGCGGTGTCGGGATCATCACCGCCCGAGACCGTCACCCGGCGGGGGGTCACTCGTCGTCGGCGGCGACCTCGCCGCCGTCGGCGGTCCCGCCGCCCCGGATCAGGAGGAGCGCGCCCTCCAGCTCGTCCGGCTTGACCAGCACGTCGCGGGCCTTCGAGCCCTCCGAGGGCCCGACGATGTTGCGGGTCTCCAGCAGGTCCATCAGCCGGCCCGCCTTCGCGAACCCGACCCGCAGCTTGCGCTGCAGCATCGACGTCGACCCGAACTGCGAGGTGACGATCAGCTCAGTGGCCTGCAGCAGCAGGTCGAGATCGTCGCCGATGTCGGCGTCGATCTCCTTCTTCTCGCCGGCCTTCTGCGCGGTGACGCCCTCGGTGTAGCTGGGCTCGGCCTGCTCCTTGGTGAACGCGACGACCTTGGAGATCTCGTCGTCGTCGACGAAGGCGCCCTGCATGCGGACCGGCTTGCCGGCGCCCATCGGCAGGTAGAGCGCGTCGCCCATGCCGATCAGCTTCTCCGCGCCCGGCTGGTCGAGGATGACCCGGCTGTCGGTCAGTGACGACGTCGCGAACGCCAGCCGGGACGGGACGTTGGTCTTGATCAGACCGGTGACGACGTCCACCGACGGCCGCTGGGTCGCCAGGATCAGGTGGATCCCGGCCGCACGCGCCTTCTGGGTGATCCGGACGATCGCGTCCTCGACGTCGCGCGGGGCGGTCATCATGAGGTCGGCGAGCTCGTCGACGATGCACATGATGTACGGGTAGGGCCGGTACACCCGCTCCGATCCGGGCGGGGCGGTGATCTCCCCGGTGCGGACCTTGCGGTTGAAGTCGTCGACGTGCCGGACCCGGTTGGCCTGCATGTCCTGGTAGCGCTGCTCCATCTCCTCCACCAGCCAGGCCAGCGCCGCGGCGGCCTTCTTCGGCTGGGTGATGATGGGCGTGATCAGGTGCGGGATGCCCTCGTAGGGCGTCAGCTCGACCATCTTCGGGTCGATGAGGATCATCCGGACCTCGTCCGGCGTGGCCCGGGTCAGCAGCGACACCAGCATCGAGTTGACGAAGCTGGACTTGCCGGAGCCGGTGGAGCCCGCGACCAGCAGGTGCGGCATCTTCGCCAGGTTCGCGACGAGGTAGTGGCCCTCGATGTCCTTGCCCAGGCCGATGCCCATCGGGTGCTGCTCGGCGCGGGCGTTGCCCGAGCGCAGGACGTCGCCGAGGCGGACCATCTCGCGGTCGGTGTTGGGCACCTCGATGCCGACGGCGGACTTGCCGGGGATCGGCGCGAGGAGCCGCACGTTGTCGTTGGCGACGGCGTAGGCGAGGTTGCGCTGCAGCTGGGTGATCTTCTCGACCTTCACCGCCGGGCCGAGCTCGATCTCGTAGCGGGTGACCGTCGGGCCGCGGGTGAAGCCGGTGACCTGGGCGTCGACGTTGAACTGGTCGAGGACCCCGGTGATCGCCTCGATCATCGCGTCGTTGGCGGAGCTGCGGGACTTCGGCGGCGGGCCGGACTCCAGGGTGTCCGCCGGCGGAAGGATGTACTCGGTGTCGGACTGCGGCTGGCGGATCGCCATCGAGAGCTGCTCGCCCTCGATCGGCTCGTCGGCCACCTGCGGCGTCTCGACGACGGGCTTGCGCGGCTTCTTCGCCGGCGGCGCGGCGGCCGCGGGGACGGCGGCGGGGACGTCCTCCTCCGGGGCACCGGGCAGCGACGGGTCCACCGGGGCCGGGGCGTGCTCGCCCTCCTCCACCCGGAACGCGTCGGCCTCCGCGGCCCCCTGCCTGCGCCGCGCCGGGCGACGCCGCTTCGGGGTCTGGTCGGCGTCCTCGGCACGGCTCTCCCGCTCGGCGACGGCGTCGGCCACCGTGCGCGGGCGGTCCGCGCCGGACTCGCCCTCGCCGTCCTGCTCGGGCGGCAGCTGCCCGGTGAGCCTGCGGACACGGTCCGGCAGCTCCCGCACCGGGATCCCGGTGACCAGCAGCACCGAGTAGAGGGTCAGCAGGACGAGAACGGGGACGGCCGTCCACAGGCTGAGCCCGGCCTTCAGCGGGGTCCCCGCGACGTAGCCGAGCGCGCCGCCCGCGCCGCGCCAGGCGTCGGGCTCGGCGGGCGCTCCGGCGCCCAGGTGCACCAACCCGAGCACGCCGAGGGCGAGCAGCAGGCTGCCGGTCACGATCCGCGGCCGGGCCTCCGGGTGCCCCTCGGTGGTGACCAGCACGATGCCGATGCCCAGCAGGATCGCCGGCAGCGCGACGCCGGCCTGCCCCATCACCGCCTGCACGAGGAAGGTGAACCAGTAGCCGACCGAGCCGCCGGCCTGCCACCACAGCCCGGCGGCGGCGATGACGGCGAGCACGAGCATGCCGAACCCGATGCCGTCGCGGCGGTGCGCGGGGTCGATCTCGCGGGTGCGCCCGACCGCGCGCCCGGAGGCGCGGACGGTCTTGGCCACCCCCCGGCCGACCGCGTCGATCCCGCGGTCGACCAGGTCGGGGCCCTGGCGCCGGGCCGGCGGCCTCCGGCCTGCCGACGGACGCCTGCGGGCGGTGGACGCACGCGAGCCCGACCGCCCCGAGCCGCGGCCCGCGGCCGCAGTCGTGGTGGTCCTGCCCGTGCCCGTGCGTCCTGCCATGTCACACACGGTAGCCCGGTTCGGTGATCGAACCGGGGACCGACGCGGCTGTGGAGGGGTCGACGACCCCTCCACACGCTCACACCGCGATGACCGTGGGGACGATCATGGGGCGGCGACGGTAGGTGTCGGACACCCAGCGGCCGACCACGCGCCGCACGCCCTGGGCGATCCGGTGCGGGTCGGTGACGCCCTCGTTCTCCAGCCGGGACAGCTCGTCCTCGACCAGCGCCTGGGCGGCGTCGAGCGCCTTCGGGTCGTCGGAGAACCCGCGCCCGGACAGCGTCGGGCGCGACAGCGCGCGGCCGGTCTTGTGGTCGATCGCCACGTTGATCGCGATGAAACCGCCCTCGCCGAGCGCGATGCGGTCACCGAGCGTGGTCTCCCCCACATCGCCGACCGACAGCCCGTCGACGTAGACCTGGCCGACCTCGACCCGGCCGGTGATCGCCGCACGGCCGTCGACGAGGTCGACGACCACGCCGTTCTCCGCGATGACCACCGACTCCTCCGGCACCCCCGTGCGACGCGCGAGCGCGGCGTTGGCCCGCAGGTGGCGCCACTCCCCGTGCACCGGCATGACGTTCGACGGGCGCACCGCGTTGTAGAGGAACAGCAGCTCGCCGGCCGGGGCGTGCCCGGAGACGTGCACCTTGGCGTTGCCCTGGTGCACCACGGTGGCGCCGAGCCGGGTCAGCCCGTTGATCACGCCGAAGACGGCGGTCTCGTTGCCGGGGATCAGCGAGCTGGCCAGGATGATCGTGTCGTCCGGGCGGATCGTGATGCTGCGGTGGTCCCCGCGCGCCATCCGGGACAGCGCGGCGAGCGGCTCACCCTGCGATCCGGTGGAGACGAGGACCAGTTTCTCGTCGGGCAGGCGCATCGCCTCGTCGATGTCGACGAGCAGCCCCGGCGGGATGTTCAGCAGCGAGTGGTCGTCGGCCAGGCCCATGTTGCGGACCATGGATCGTCCGGTCAGGCACACCTTGCGGCCGTGGGCCTGCGCGGCGTCGAGCACCTGCTGGACACGGTGCACGTGGCTGGCGAAGCAGGCCAGGATGATGCGCGACGGCGCCCGGCGGACCAGGTCGGAGATGACGGGCCCGATGTCGGCCTCGGGGGTGACGAAGCCCGGCACCTCGGCGTTGGTGGAGTCGACCAGGAACAGGTCGACGCCCTCCTCGCCCAGCCGGGAGAACCCGCCCAGGTCGGTGAGCCGCCCGTCGAGCGGGAGCTGGTCGAGCTTGATGTCACCGGTGTGCAGCAGCAGCCCGGCTGGCGTGCGGACAGCGACGGCGACGGCGTCGGGGATCGAGTGGTTGACCGCGAAGTACTCGCAGTCCCACCCGCCGTGGGAGACGCGGTCGCCCTCGCGGATCTCCTGCAGGTGCGGGGTCAGGCGGTGCTCCTTGCACTTCGCCGCGACCAGGGCGAGCGTGAACCGGGACCCGACGACCGGGATGTCCGGGCGCATCCGCAGCAGCCACGGCACGGCACCGATGTGGTCCTCGTGGCCGTGGGTGAGCACGAGCGCGTCGATGTCGTCGAGGCGGTCCTCGATGGTGCGGAAGTCGGGCAGGATCAGGTCGATGCCCGGCTCGGAGTCAGAGGGGAACAGCACGCCGCAGTCGACGATGAGCAGCCGGCCCTCGTACTCGAAGACGGTCATGTTGCGACCGACCTCACCGATGCCGCCGAGCGCGTAGACGCGCAGGCCGCCCTGCGCGAGGGCGGGTGGCGGGCCGTCCGGGAGCTCCGGACGCTCGATGTGCTCCGGCGGCGCGGAGAGCGACCGGCCGGGCCGGTTGCGTCGGTCGTTGCGCTGGGGACTCACAGGGGTTCGTGCCTCACATGGGTTCGTGTTCTCGGGTTCGTGTCAGGGGGTC
The DNA here is from genome assembly GCF_001932475.1 of Pseudonocardia sp. Ae717_Ps2. Taxonomy (NCBI): domain Bacteria; kingdom Bacillati; phylum Actinomycetota; class Actinomycetes; order Pseudonocardiales; family Pseudonocardiaceae; genus Pseudonocardia; species Pseudonocardia sp. Ae717_Ps2. The sequence goes on along the minus strand of NZ_MCIS01000001.1, from coordinate 1,354,514 downwards.
GGGTCGCGGCGCCGCGGGTCGGGCCGGGCGCGCGACGGCGACCGGGGGACCTACGTCCGGTGGTAGGCGACCTCGGCGCCGAGGTCCGCCGCGGTGCGGCCGCCCAGGGCGCCGTGGCCCGGCTGGTACAGCGGGAGGTTCGGGCGGGCCTGCGGGTCGAGCGCCACCCCGGCGACGGCGAGGTCCCCGGCGATCGCGGCGATCTGGTCCTCGCTGGCGGGCGGCAGCGGCAGCCGGGTGTCACCGACGTCGATGCCCCGCAGGCGCAGCGCGGTCTTGGCGAACACCGCGCCACCGACCCGACCCATCCCGCGGATCACCGGGAGCATCGCGTAGTGCAGCGCGCGGGCCCGCTGGTGCTCACCGGCGTGGTAGGCGTCGATCATGGCGCGCAGCCGGTCGGCGACGACGTGGCCGATCACGCTGACGAAGCCGACCGCCCCGACCGAGAGCCACGGCAGGTTCACCGGGTCGTCGCCGGAGTAGTAGGCGAGCGTGGTGGTGGCCAGCACCTCGGTGCCGACGCGCAGGTCGTTGCGGGCGTCCTTCACCGCGACGATGCGGGGGTTCTGCGCCAGGCGCTGGAAGGTGTCGACGTCGATGCCGATGACGCTGCGCGGCGGGATGTCGTAGAGCATCACCGGCAGGTCGCCCGCGTCGGCGACCGCGGTGAAGTGCGCGAGCAGGCCCTCCTGCGGCGGCCGGGAGTAGTACGGCGTGACCACGAGCAGCCCGTGCGCACCGGCGCGCTCCGCGCTGCGGGCCAGCTCGATCGAGTGCGCGGTGTCGTACGTACCGGCCCCGGCGACGATCGTCGCCCGATCCCCCACCGCGGACACGACCGCGCGGATCAGCTCGGACTTCTCGGTGTCCGACGTGGTCGGGCCCTCGCCGGTGGTGCCGTTGACGACGAGCCCGTCGTTGCCGAGGTCCACCAGGTGGGTCGCCAGCTCCTCGGCCTTGGCCAGGTCCAGCTCGCCGTCGGCGTCGAACGGCGTGACCATCGCGGTCAGCACCTCGCCGAACGGTCGGCGCGGCGGGTGCTGCTGCCCGCCGGGGGCGGGATCGGGACCGGTGCTCATGACTGGTGACGGTACCGCCCGGTACCGACGGATCCCGGTCAGATCCCGGTCGGTGCGCCGCGGTAGGCCTCCACGTCGGCGGGCAGACCGGTCACCTCGACCCGCGCCGCGTCCCGACCGAAGGCGTGCAGCACCAGCTCGGCGGGCTCGCCGGTCACCGTGACCACGCCGAACCCGGTCGCGACGACCTGGGTCGCGCCCTCCGGGCGGGCCAGGACCACGCCCACCGGGCTGCGCCGGAACAGCAGCCTGGCCTGGGTGTGCAGCAGGTTCCACAGCTGCCCGTCGCGCCCCGGGTCGGACGGGCGGGGCTCCCAGCCGGGCTCCCCGCGGCGCAGATCCTCGTGGTGGACGAAGAACTCGGCACCGTTGGCGATCTCGTCGATCTTGCCGACCTTGAACGGCGACCATGCGGGCGGGCCCTTGCGCAGGTCGTCGATCATGTTCGGCCAGGCCGCGGACGCGTAGCCGTCCATCGCCTTGTCGGTCATCGCCGACAGGGCGGGCAGCACGATCCCCCCGGCGCTCCACGGCTGCCGCTCCCGGACCAGCAGGTGGGTGAGCAGGTCGCGGGCGTTCCAGCCCTCGCAGAGCGTCGGTCGGTCTGGTCCGGAGCGTTCGAACTCGGCGCAGAGGGCGGCACGTTCGGCGGTGGCGAGGCTCACCGTCCCCAACGTAGTGCCGGACGTGCGCGACCGCACCGCGACGACGGTCGACAGAAATCCGACGCAACGCACGTCTTGTGTAGCTGGTGATACAGATCTCACCCGTCCGTGTACGGATACTCCGATCCGTCCCACTCATCGCTTCTCGACGGGGAGAACACACGTGACGAACGCTGCCACCACGCAGCCACCGCGGTCGATGCGCCGGATCGCGCTCGCGAGCATGACCGGCACGGTCATCGAGTTCTACGACTTCTTCATCTACGGGACCGCCGCGGCCCTGGTGTTCAACAAGGTCTTCTTCCCCGAGCTCGGGGCGGCGGCCGGTACCGCACTCGCGCTGGCCACGTTCGGTGTCGCCTTCGTCGCGCGGCCGTTCGGGTCGGTGCTGTTCGGCCACTTCGGCGACCGCCTCGGCCGCAAGGGCACGCTGGTCACCACGCTCCTGCTGATGGGCTTCTCGACGCTCGCGATCGGCCTGCTGCCCACCACCGGCACGATCGGCGTCCTGGCGCCGATCCTGCTCGTGGTGCTGCGCATCCTGCAGGGCCTCGCCGTCGGCGGCGAGTGGGCCGGGGCGACCCTGCTCACCGCGGAGAACGCGCCGACCAAGGCCCGCGGGAAGTACGCGCTGTTCCCGCAGCTCGGCCCGTCGGTGGCCTTCGCGCTGGCTTCGGCGACCTTCCTGGTCACCGCGCTGACCATGAGCAACGAGGCGTTCCTGGCCTGGGGCTGGCGCATCCCGTTCATCGGCTCGGTGCTGCTCGTCGCGGTCGGGCTCTACGTGCGGCTCGCGCTGGAGGAGACGGCGGGCTTCCGCAACAGCGGCCCGGTGTCGACGAAGCTCCCGATCACCGAGGTGTTCACCACCCGGCCGGCCGCGGTGCTCCTCGGGGCGGGCTCGACCACCGCGGTGTTCGCCTTCTTCTACATCGGCGTCACCTACCTGACCAGCTACGGCACCCAGCAGCTGCAGCTGCCGCGCCCGTCGGTGCTGGCCATGGGCATCGTCGGCGGCATCGTCTTCGCCCTGACGACGATCGCCTCGGCGATCCTGTCCGACCGGGTCGGGCGACGGAAGATGGTCGTCGGCGGCAACATCGCCTCGGTCGCCGCCGGGCTGGTCGCGTTCCCGATCATCGACATCGGGACGGTGTGGTCGTTCGGGCTGGGCCTGTCGCTGGTGCTCGGCGTCGTCGGCATCGCCTACGGGCCGATCGGCGCCCAGCTGCCGGAGCTGTTCCCGACCCGCTTCCGCTACACCGGCGCCGGGATCGCCTACAACCTCGCCGGCGTGTTCGGCGGCGGCGTGGTCCCGCTGTTCGCCGCGGCACTCGCCGCGTCGACGCTGGGCAGCCTCGGCATCGGCCTGCTGCTCTCGGCGGTCTCGCTGCTCAGCCTGCTCTGCACGCTGGCCCTGCCGCAGACCGACGCGGACTCCCTCGCCGAGCAGGACGCGCAGCTCGCGGCCGCCTGACCGGCCACCGGGGCGGCCCGTCCGGGCGGGCCGCCCCGCACCCACCCGGTGCCGGCGGCCGCCGGCCGGCACCCCCGGACCCGACGGCCCGGACGCACCCCTCGGCGTCCGGGCCGTCCGCCTACCCGCGGGCGCCCCGGCCCGCTACCGTCCGGACGAACCATCGGCGACGGCCGGGAGGCGGGACCATGAGCAGCGCGGCGCGGAGGCCGGACGGCACCGTGCGGGCGCTGCCCGCACCCGATCCCGACGACCACCCGGTCTCACCGTTCCTGACCGCACCGTGGACCTCGGTGACCGCCCGGATCGCGGAGCTGGGCAGCCCCCGCCACTACGCCCGTGGCGAGCACGTCTACACCCAGGGCCAGCTGTCGTCGCGGTTCCACCTCGTCGTCTCCGGGCGGGTGCGGATCTACCTGCACCGTCCCGACGGCTCGGAACGCTCGCTGGCCTACGCCGAGCCCGGCGCCACCCTCGGCGAGGCGGCCTGCGTCGACGGACGGCCCCGCCACCTCGCCTCGGTCTGCACCCTGCCGTCGGAGATCGTCTCGGTGACCCGCGACGCGCTGCTGACCGCTGCCCGCGACGAGCCGGAACTCCTGCTCGAGATCACCCGTCGGATCGCCTACAAACAGCGGGTCATGCAGCTGCACGTGCTCATCGAGGGACTGCCCGCCCGCGAGCGGATCATCCTGCTGCTCGGCCACCTCGTGGAGGCCTACGGCGAGATCGCGCTCGACGAGGTGGCCCGGCTGTCGATCCGCCCCGCCGTCGACGAGCTGGGGCTGCTCGTGGGACTCACCCGGGTCACGACCAGCCGGGAGCTGTCCCGACTGGTCGCCGAGGGCCTGCTGGAGAAGGAGGGACGCGGGTTCGTCGTGCGGGACCTGCCGGACCTGTGACGACGGGTGCACGCCGTCCTCGCCTGAGCTCTCGCTCGGCAAGCCTCGCTCAGCACCGATGCCCGCTCGGCAAGCCTCGCTCAGCACCGATGCTCGCTCGGCAAGCCTCGCTCAGCCTTCCGCGACCAGCGGGCTGGAGGCGATCTCGGTCCCGTCGGCGAGGGTCTGGATCTGGAAGTCCGCGAACACGTTCGGCACCTCGGCCTGCAGCTGGCGCAGGCACTCGACGGCGAGCTTGCGGATCTCGACGTCGGCGGCCTCGGAGGCGCGCATCGCGATGAAGTGCCGCCACGCCCGGTAGTTCCCGGTCACGACGATCTTGGTCTCGGTCGCGTTCGGCAGCACCGACCGCGCGGCCTGACGGGCCTGCTTGCGCCGCAGCGTCCCGTTCGGCACGTCGGCGAAGCGCGCCTCGAGCCCCTCGAGGAGCTTCTCGTAGGAGGCGAGCGCGTCGGCCGAGGCCTGCAGGAACAGCTCGTGCAGCTCCGGGTCCTGGGCGATGACGTCCGGCTCGACCATCGCGGCGTCCCGCTCGGGGACGTAGCGCTGGGAGAGCTGGGAGTAGGAGAAGTGCCGGTGCCGGATCAGCTCGTGGGTCAGCGAGCGCGAGATGCCGGTCAGGTAGAAGCTGACCGAGCCGTGCTCGAGGACCGAGAGGTGCCCGACCTCGAGGATGTGGGCGATGTAGCCGGCGTTGGTCGCGGTGCGCGGGTTCGGCTTGCCCCACGACTGGTAGCAGGCGCGGCCGGCGAACTCGGCCAGCGCCTGGCCGCCGTCGGCGTCGGTGGACCACGGGACGTCCGCGGGCGGGGTGAACTCGGTCTTCGCGACGAGCTGCACGGTCAGCGGGACGGTCTTCGGCGCGGTCTCCGGCATGCCGCGAGGGTAACGACCGGCGTGCCCGGCACCCGCCGGGCCCCGCGCCCGCACCCACGGTGGCGGCCACGGCACCCCCGGTACGCTGCGACGTCGCGGCCGACGCCACGAACCGGTGGCGTGATGTCATCAGTGACGCCATAGTGGTGTCATGGACCTCACGCCGTACGTCGCGCAGCTGCGCGACGACCTCGCCGCCGCGGCGGCCGCGGGCGACGAGCAGACCCGCCGCACCGCGGCACTGCTCGGCTCCGCGATCGAGCCCGCAGCCCGGCTCGCGATCATGAACGCACTGTCGGACCTGGCCTCGGAGGCGACCGCCGCGCTCGGCGACCGTTCTGTCGAGGTCCGCCTGCACGGCCGGGAGGTGCGCGTGTCGGTGTCCGGCGGCGACCCGGAGCCCGGACACGCACCCACCCCGGACCCCACCCCGGCGGGCGAGGGGACGTCCCCTTTCGGCGGCTTCCCGTTCGGCGGCACCGCCGCCTCCGGTGGTCCGACCTCCTCCGGAGGCCCGGCGACCGGCGGCTCGCCGTTCTCCGGCGACGCCGGTGACATCAGCCGGGTCACCCTGCGCATCGTCGAGCAGATCAAGGCCCAGGCCGAGCGGGCCGCCCAGTCGCAGGGCGTCTCGCTCAACACCTGGGTGTCCCAGGCCGTCCAGGGGGCGCTGGCCGGCGCGGAGGGGCGCACCGGCCGACCGCACCGCGACGGGCGCAGCCTGAAGGGATGGGTGCAGGGATGAGCGACGAGCAGACCGGCCCCGTCGAGCCGGACGACGCCGGCGCTGACGCCACGCACGACGGCGGCGCCCACACCGACGGCACCGGCGCCGGCGCCACCGGTGCGAGCAACGGCGACGCCGGCCACCCGCCGACCGGCCACTCGTCGACCGGCGACACGGCCCCCGGCGGTGCGGGCACCGGGGACGCCGGCACCGGCACGCCCTCCCGCAGCGAGCGGTTCGACTGCGCCGGTGCCGCCGAGATCGAGGTGACGACCGGCGCAGGCCGGGTCCGGATCGACCTGGTCGAGGGAGCCGACGAGGTGCGCGCGGAGATCACCGCCGACCGCAGCGCCGCGCCCTGGTCCGGCGGCCTCGGTGGGCTGCTGGACTGGATCGGCAGCTCGATGACCGGCCGCGCCGGCGTCCCCCAGGCCGGGGCGGGCTGGTCCGGGCGCGGGTTCGACCCGATCGTCGGTGCCCCCTGGGAGGCCACCGGCGATCCCTCGGCCGACGCCGTCGACGCCGTCACCGTCGAGTGGTCGGCGGAGACGCGACGCCTGGTGGTGCGCGGTCCGGACGACGCCGCCCTCGGCGCGGTGCCGCTGGTGGTGACCATCTCCGCGCCCGCCGGGTCGCGGCCCGCGGTACGGACCGGCGCGGCCTCGGTCGAGCTGACCGGCCGCGCGTCCTGGGCCGCGGTGCGGACCGGGTCCGGTGCGGCCCGGCTCGCCGAGGTGCACGGCGACGCCGACGTCACCACCGGTGCGGGGTCGATCGACCTGGGCACGTGCTCCGGCCGGGCCCACCTGCGTGCCGGCTCCGGCGGGGTCGAGGCCGGATCGCTCGGCGGCGCGTCGCGCATCCGAACGGGCAGCGGCGACATCCGTGTCGGCGAGCTCACGGCGGACCTGGAGGTGCGCTCGGGGTCGGGGGACGTGGTCGTCGCCGATGCGGTGTCCGGTGACGTCCGCCTCGGCACCGGGTCGGGGTCGGTCCGGGTCGGGGTGCACTCCGGTGTCGCCGCCGAGCTGGACCTGTCGACCGGGTCGGGCCGTGCCCGCTCCGAGCTCGACGTCCGCCACGACGCCCCGCCGACGGCGCCGGCGGTGCGGCTGTCCGGGCGCACCGGCAGCGGTGACGTCCTGGTGACCCGCGCCTCCGTGGCGGTCTGACCCACACTCGGTATCTCGCTCGTCGAGATGATCGGTGAGCGAGATACCGGCGCAGGATCGGCGCCGTGGACCGCACCGAGATCGCCGCGACGAACGCCTCCATGACCGCCCGGGTCCTGCAGATGCCTCCGGCCCCCGTCCCGGACGGCGGCTACGCACTGCGTGTGCTGCGCACCCGCGGGCGGCGCAGCGGGGAGCCGCGCGACACCCCGATCGGCGTCGTCGGGCACGACGGTGCCACCTACCTGGTCTCCCCCACCGGTGGGCGGGACTGGGTGCGCAACCTGCGGGCGACGCCGGAGTGCGCGATCCGCTCCGCCGCGGGCGACGAGCCGCACCGGGCGGTGGAGCCCGACCGCGCCGAGGCCGCGGCGGCCGTCGTCGGCTACCTGCGGGCGCTCGACGTGCCGTGGGCCCTGGCGGCGTTCCCGGTACCGGCCGACGCCACCGAGGAGCAGGTCGCCGAGCACCTGGACGCGATCGCGGTGTTCCGTCTCGACCCCGCCTGAGCCGTCAGCGGGCGGCGACCTCGGCACGCAGCTGCGCGGCCAGGTCGCCCCGCTCCCCCACGGCGACGCCGTCGAGCCCGAGCCAGCCCGCCATCGTCGCGAGCTCACCGGCCAGCTCGGCGGCGATCCGCGGGCGCGGGGCGGTCGCCCCGGGCTCGGCGAACGCCCCGGGCACCCGCAGCACGCCGGCCGCCCGGTCGGCCTTGAGGTCGACCCGGCCGACGAGCTCGCCGTCGAGCAGGAACGGGAAGACGTAGTAGCCGTACTCCCGCTTCGGCTCCGGCACGTAGATCTCGATGCGGTAGCGGAATCCGAAGATCCGCTCGGTCCGGCCACGCTCCCAGACCAGCGGGTCGAACGGACACAGCAGCGCCCGCCCGATCACCGTGCGCGGCACCCGGGCGGCCGGGTCGCGGTAGGCGGGCCGGTCCCAGCCGCGCACGCCCACCGGCTCCAGGGCACCCGCGTCGACCAGCTCGGCGATCGCGGTGCGGGTGCGTTCCGGGCCGAGCCGGTAGTAGTCGCGCAGGTCGGTCTCGGTACCGACCCCCAGTGCGGAGGCGGACCGCGCGACGAGCTCACGCGCCGCGTCGGCCGGGTCGGGGGCGGGCAGCGCGAGGATCTCCGGCGGCAGCACCCGCGAGGGCAGGTCGTAGCGGCGCTCGAAGTGCACACGCGTGCCGACCGCCAGCTCGCCGACGGCGAACAGGTACTCGCAGACCCGCTTGACCTCCGACCGCTCCCACCAGGTTGCCCCCGGCGGGCGCGGGCGCACCTCACCGGCCCGCCCGTGCGGAGCGAGCGCCTTCTCGATCGCACCGGCGCCCAGCGGCCCGGACTCCGCCACCACGTCGAGGATGTCCCCCGCCAGGGACGGGTGCTTCTCCAGCAGCGGGCCGTAGTGCTTCCACCAGCGCCGCGGCAGCGCCTCGTGGGAGAGCAGCGGCATGTCCTGGACCGGGACCAGACTCGCCTCGTGCGCCCAGGTCTCCGCCAGCAGGCGCGGTCGCCGCGCGCTCGGTGACCAGGCCGCGTCGTCGAGGAGGGCGGTGGGGTAGGCACCGAGCCTGCTGAACAGCGGCATGTAGTGCGCGCGCACCGCGATGTTGACCGAGTCGAGCTGGAGCAGCTTCACCCGGTCGAGCACCCGGCCGAGGTGGCGGCGGGTGACCGGCCCGGACGGCCGTGGATCGGTGAAGCCCTGGGCCGCGAGGAAGGTCCGACGGGCGACGTCGGCGGAGATCGTGCGCACGGCCGGGATGCTGCCACGGGGCACCGACAGGATCCGGCACGGCGTCGGGTGACCTCCGGCCGGTCAGCTGCCGGGCGGGGGGCCACCGGCACCCGGCCGGCCACCGCCCGGGGCGGCTCCCGCGTCCGGCTGGGTGGTGACGTCGACGGCTGCGGTCAGCGCGACCGTGTAGCCCGAGGTCGGGTCGCCGGTGACCGTGGCGAGCTGCAGGGCCCCGCCGTCGTCGCCGAAGACGTTGTCGGAGGCGAGCGAGACCTTCGCCAGGTTGGTGACCGACTGCTCGTAGCCGGCGGTGGCGTAGACGGCGGCGCACACGTCCTGCGGGAGGGCCACCTGGGAGGTGGCGACCGCGTTGCCGGCGTCGGTGATGTCGGCCTGCGCGGGGTACACCTCGAAGTGGATGTGCGGCCAGCGGCCGTCATAGCAGGCCGGGACGATGCTGGTGAAGCGCACCGCCCCGTCGCTGCCGGCGACCTGGACCCCCCGCAGGTAGTTCTCGGCCTCCAGCCCCTCGGAGTACAGGGAGTACCGGCCTTCCCGGTCGCAGTGCCAGACGTAGACCGCGGCACCGGCCATGCCGGCGGCGGCCATGTCGGTGATCGTGAGCTCCAGGGTCATCGGCACTCCGGCCGCGGTCGCCGAGCCGGTGCCGAAGCTCGACCGGATGTCGCTGCGCACCACCCCGGACTCGGTGAGCACGTTCGCGCCGTTGGAGCCGTCGCCGGGGTACGGGCCCGCCGTCTCGTCCGGGATCTCGCCGGTCGAGGTCGCGGTCGTCGCCGACGGGGCCGCGGTGCCGCAGGCCGCGAGCCCGGCGGTGACGGCGCCGACGCCGAGCACGGCCAGCATGCGGCGCCTGCTGAGCAGGGTGCCGAGGTCGAACCCGAGACCCTGGTCGACGACCTCGTCGGCGGGGCGGGGCAGGGCACGGCCCTGGTAGCGCGGCATGGCGGGTCCTCCGGTGCGTCGTCGTGCGGGACTGTCGTGCGGAACGAGAACGACGGTAGGAACCGGACATGGGCCCCGGATCGCACCGCCCTGTGGACCCGCTGTGGACCCGGGCGGTGACGTGGCCCGCGGGGTCGCACGGTAGGCATGACCCATGGCCACCGCGACCGTCCGCCCCGCCACCGACGACGACGTGGGCGCGATCATGGCGATCCAGGACCGCACCTGGCGCACCGCCTACGCCGGGCTGCTGCCCGAGGAGGCGTTCGCGGGACTCACCTCGGACGCCGCGCGCTCGCACTGGAGCGACGCCGTGCACGCCGGCGACGGCTACCACCTGTTCGTCGCCGTCGAGGGGGACGAGACCGTCGGGTTCGCCGCCGCCGCCCGCTACGCCGGGGCCGACGGTCTGGCGATCGCCGAGGTCAGCACGCTGCTGGTGGAGCCGCGCTGGGGCAGGCGCGGGCACGGCGGGCGGCTGCTCGCCGCCGTGGCGGCCGCGCTGCGGGCGTCCGGCTCGGACACCGGGCGCACCTGGGTGCCCGAGGCCGACACCGCCTCACGGAACTTCTACAGCCGCGCCGGCTGGGCGCCCGACGGCGCGGTGCGCACGCTGGACACCGGATCCTCGACGCTGCGCGAGGTCCGCCACGCCGGGACGCTGGACCTGCACCTGGTCGACTGAGGACTCATCCGAGCCCGAGCAGCGGCTCCAGCCCGATCGTCAGCCCCGGGCGCTCGCGTACGGCACGCACCGCGAGCAGCACGCCCGGCATGAAGCTGGTCCGGTTCATCGAGTCGTGGCGCAGGGTGAACACCTCACCGTCGGTGCCGAGGACGACCTCCTGGTGCGCGATCAGCCCGGGCATCCGGACCGCGTGCACGTGGATGCCCTCGACGACCGCGCCACGGGCGCCGTGCGGGTCGTCGGTGGTGGCGTCGGGAACCTCGCCGAGACCGGCCTCGCGCCGCGCCGCGCCGATCACCGACGCGGTCCGCGCGGCGGTGCCGGACGGGGCGTCGACCTTGCCGGCGTGGTGCAGCTCGATGACCTCGGCGGAGTCGAAGAAGCGGGCGGCCTGCGCCGCGAAGTGCATCATCAGCACCGCGCCGACCCCGAAGTTCGGGGCGACGAGCACGCTGCCCGAGCCGTGCTCGTCGAGGATCGCGCGGACCTCGTCGAACTTGGCGGCGTCGAAGCCGCTGGTCCCGACGACCGGGGCGACCCCGCGCGCCAGGCACTCGCGGATGTTGGCGATCGCGGCGCCGGGGTGGGTGAAGTCGACGGCGACGTCGGCGCCGTCGAGGGCGGACAGGTCGTCGCCCGCGTCCAGCGCGGCGACCAGCTCGGTGTCCTCGGCGGCCTCGACCGCCCGGCACACCTCGCTGCCCATCCGGCCCTTCGCGCCGAGGACCGCCACCTTGATCGTCTCGCTCACCCGCGCTCCTCACTCCGTCCGATCCCACCGACCGTCGGGAGTCTAGGCAGCGGAGCCGGGGTGCCACGGAGCCGGTCCCACACCGCCCCGGGGGCGCCCGATCCGTGCTCACGGGCACGGGCGGGCGCACGGCCGTCAGCAGGCCGGGAGCGGGTCGCGGCGGACGCGATCGATCACCTCGACCAGGTATGGACGCCGCCATCGCCGACGGTCCCGCATGGCCTGGAGCAGCCGTTGCAGGTCCGCCGAGGCCCGCCACGCTCGCCCCACCAACGCAGCCCCGTGGGCCCCCGGTACCAACCGGCCGCCGTAGAGCTCGTGCAGGACGACGCCGAGGGCGAACACGTCGTCCTCCACGGCGGTCGGTTCCCGGCCGTGCGGACGAGGCGGCTCGTAGCCCGGCGAGGCATAGCCGGAGAGCCTCGGCGACGCAATGGGACAGGCGCCCTCGAAGTCGAGAAGGTGCACCCGCCCCCGGGATCCGACCACGATGTTGGCCGGCTTGCAGTCGTTCCAGATCCAGCCGTGGGTGTGTACCGACCGCACGGACTCGGCGAGGCGCAGCACGATGGCACGCAGTGTGTGTGCCGGAACGTGTCCGTGGACCATCTGCGCGACGTCCACACCCGCGATCGGCTCCATCTTCAGGTAGACGTGCCCACCTGCGGTCTCGACGCCGGTCAGGACCGGCATGCAGCCCAGTCCGCGCAGAGCCGTGAGCGCATCCGCCTCGTCGAGGCCCCGTCGACGGCCGTCGACACCGTCGAAGTCGGTCTCACCGTGCCTGCGCCCCTCCTTGGCGATGCACAGGTGGCGCCGACCGGCATTGCGATCCACCGCGAGGTAGACGCCGCCCTTACCCCGCTGGCTGACGGCCCGGAGCCCGACGAACGACATCGCCTCCTGTCGGTGCACCGTCCGGGCCCGCCACACAACCGGGTCCCGCACCCACGCCGGAGGCTCCGTGTCGGAACGACGGTCGGGCACGACCTGCCCGTCGGGGCCCCTCAGGTGGCACGCCCCGAGCGTCGTGTCGACCGAGGGGTCGACGACGCCGTACCGGTAGAAGACCGGACGACCCGCGGCCAGCTGCTTCTCGAAGGGGACCGCGGGCCAATGATCGCAGTCCTCGGTGGCTGCGACGAGTGCGTCCCCGAGTGCGACGAACTCCTCGTCGGAGGACGGATAAACGGTGAAGATCTTGCCGATCTGAGAGTACGTCGGTCCTATTCCCTGGTTCAGCCGGGCCACTCCAGCGAGGGTCCGCGGACATTTCGCGAGGACGCCGTACTCCCGCACGATCTGCGCGACCCGATCGAGGATCACGGGCACCGTCATGACCGTGGCCGAGACATGGATCTTCCACCCGGCATGGGGAAGATCCGCGTCCTCGGGCGGCGAGGTGAATCGCCACTCGCCCCGCTCGCACGGGAAGGTCCGCGACGACTCCCGCAGCCAGTCGTCAGCGAGGTGCACGCCCGTTACGCCTCCTGCACCGCGGTCAACGTCGTCAGCGTTGCGGTCGTCACGGTCGTCGGGCTGGTCAGCGTGCACGTCGTCGCCGTCGTGACGGTCGTCGAGAACTCGGCTTCATTCCCGGCCGCCTGGGTGAGGTTCCCGAGTCCGGCCGGATCGAGCGCCATCTTGCGCCGCAGGTCGTCGGTGGTGGCCGTGCCGCTCACGACCTTGTTCAAGGTGGTGCGCATGTCCTCCGCATAGGCCTCGTCGGTCACGAGTCGATTGACGTATTCGGCGACGGAGTTCTTGTGAGCATCAGGCATGAGAGCTGCTCCTCGTCCTGGGATTCGCGTCTTCGCCCTCGTAGTGTTCGCTCCCCCCGAACGTCGGACATGATGCGAATTGACGATATCCGGGCATGCCGAGCGGGCAGTCCACGCCGAAGGACTCACCCTACGACGAGGCCGCCGATCCACACCGCGACCGTGACCAGCCCCGCGGCGAGCTCGATCAGGATGCTCCAGCCGACGGCGGTGAGCGCCTCGCGTGCCGAGCGCCAGGCGGTGGCGGCGTCGGGCAGACGGGCCAGCTCGGCCAGCCAGACCCCGAGCACGAACCCGAGGAACAGCCCGACCACCGGCACGACGAAGAACCCGACGACGCCCAGCACGAGCCCGGCGAACAGGGTGCGGGTCGGGACCCCGGCGGCCTTGAGCCGGCGTCCCGGGAGCAGGTACTTCGCGACCTGGCCGGCGACGGTGACGAGCACCGCGATGCCGAGCACCCACCAGCCGACCGCATCGCCGCGCGGGACCGCCCAGACCGCGACCCCGCCGACGATCAGCAGCGGCCCGGGCAGGACCGGCAGCACGATCCCGGCCAGTCCGACGAGCATCATCAGGCCGGCGACGACGGCGAGGGCGGTCATGGCGCCCAGCCTGCCAGCAGGTCCGGCGGTTCCCTCGGACGAACCCGCGGTGCCGGGAGGGTGTCATCATCACGAGTGGGTAAACGCTGTGAGCCGGGACTACCAACTTCTGGTACTGGCGTGCCAGCCTCGATGTCACCCGAAACAGTGACACCCGCTCACCTGCGGTCGTCCCACCACCCGCGCGCTGCCGGTCACCACCGCACCGCGGACGAACAGAGAAGAGCAGCGTGCTCCGGTACCTCCTGCGCAGGGGCGCCGGGTGGCTCGCGATGATCGTCGTCGCGACCAACCTGGTCTACTTCCTCGCGAACTCCTTCCTCGACCCCCGGGTCAACTACCTGCAGCTGCGACCGCCGCGCACCGACGCGGAGATCGCCCGGTCGCTGGGCCAGTACAACCTGGACTCGAACGTCCCGGTCCTGGAGCGGTGGTGGATCTGGATCACCGGGATCGTGACCCGCTGGGACTGGGGCACCAGCCCGATCGGCGACCCGGTGAACGCGCAGGTGGCGTTCCGCGTCGTGGTGTCCGGGCAGCTGGTGTTCTTCTCGCTGCTGCTGTCGATCGTGATCGGGGTGGCGCTCGGGGTCTACTCGGCCCAGCGCCAGTACCGGCTCGGTGACCGCGCCGCCCAGCTGACCTCGGTGTTCACCCTGAACATCCCGTCGGCGGTCGCGGCGCTGGCGGTCGTGTTCGTCGCCATCGCGATCAACCAGGGTGTCGGCGGGACGCTCTTCTACGTCGCGGGGTCCGAGTCGCCCGGGGTCACCGGGTTCTGGCCGCTGCTGGTCGACCGGGCCCAGCACCTCGTACTGCCGACGATCTCGCTGCTGATCATCTCCTACGCGGGTTACCACCTGCTGCAGCGCTCGATGCTGCTCGACGTGGTCAACTCCGACTACGTGCGGACCGCCCGGGCCAAGGGGCTGACCCGCAGGCAGGCCATCCGGCGTCACGGGCTGCGCAGCTCGATGATCCCGGTGGCGACTCAGGTGGCGTTCGCGATCCCGGCGCTGTTCACCGGTGCGGTGATCACCGAGAAGACCTTCGCCTGGCAGGGCATGGGCGACTACTTCATCCGCACCATCTCGACCAACGACATCCACGGCGTCGTCGCCACGGCGGCGTTCGGCGCGGTGACGACGGCGGTCGGCGCCATGCTCGCCGACATCGCGGTCGTCGCCCTCGACCCGAGGGTGCGGGTGGGCTGACATGAGCCTGAACATGCCCGAGCTCGCCCCCACCGTCTCCGACGGTGCCGACGGCGCCCCGGGGCCGGGCGCACCCCGTCGTCGCCGGGGTGCCCGCGCCGCGCTGGTCTGGCGTCGCTACCGGCGCAACCGGCCCGCGATGGCAGGTCTGGTCGTCTTCGGTCTGCTGGTGCTGTTCTCCCTGGTCGGCGGGTTCCTCTCCCCCTACGACCACACCGACGTCGACTTCGCGGCGCTGACCGCGGCGCCGTCGCTGGACCACCCGCTGGGCACCACGGCCGGCGGTAACGACGTCTACGCCCAGGCCGTGCACGGCCTGCAGCGCTCACTGACCATCGCCGTCACGGTCTCGCTGCTGACCACCCTGATCGCCGCGGTGGTCGGGGCGGGCGCGGCCTACCTGGGCGGCGGGCGGACCTGGGCCCGGCGCGGCGAGCGCGTCCTGCTCACGGTCGTCCACTTCCTGATGGTGGTGCCGTCGTTCCTGATCCTGGCGCTGGCCTCCCAGTGGGGGTCGGGCGACTACCGGATCCTGATCGTCGCCCTGACCCTGCTGGGCTGGATGACCACCGCCCGCGTGGTCTGGACCGTCGCGACGACGCTGCGCGAACGCGAGTACGTCTCGGCCGCCCGCTTCATGGGGGTGTCCGGGCCGGGGATCGTCTTCCGCCACCTCATCCCGAACATCGGCTCGCTGCTCATCGTCACCTTCACCCTGAACGTGGCGAGCACCGTGCAGAGCGAGACCGCGCTGTCGTTCATCGGGTTCGGCGTGCAGATCCCCGACGTCTCGCTGGGCACGATGCTCGCCGACGGCGGCTCGTCGATGGCGACCGCGCCGTGGATCTTCATCGTGCCGTCGGTGCTGCTGGTGCTGCTGACCGCGTCGCTCGCGTTCGTCGGCGACGGCCTGCGCGACGCCCTCGACCCGACGTCCCGGGCCGGAGGCAGCGCATGAACGCCCCCGTGCTGTCCGTGCGCGACCTGACCGTCGCGTTCCCCTCCGAGGCCGGCCGGGTGGCGGCCGTCCGCGGCGTCGACTTCGACCTGTTGCCCGGGCGCACGCTCGGCATCGTCGGCGAGTCCGGATCCGGCAAGTCGGTGACCTCGCTGGCCGTGATGGGCCTGCTGCCCGAGACGGCGTCGGTGACGGGCTCGATCACCCTGGCCGGCCGCGAGCTGGTCGGACTGTCCGACGAGGAGCTGTCCGGGATCCGCGGCAACGACATCGGGATGGTCTTCCAGGACCCGCTGTCCTCGCTGACACCGATCTTCACCGTCGGCGACCAGCTCGTCGAGGCCATGCAGATCCACCGCGACATCGGCCGCGCGAAGGCCCGCGAACGTGCGGTCGAGCTGCTCGACCTGGTCGGCATCCCCGATCCTCGACGACGCGTGCGCGCCTTCCCGCACGAGTTCTCGGGCGGCATGCGTCAGCGCGTGATGATCGCGATGGCGATCGCGAACGACCCGTCGGTGATCATCGCCGACGAGCCGACGACCGCCCTGGACGTCACCGTGCAGGCACAGATCCTCGACGTGCTGAAGGTGGCGCGTGACGAGACCGGCGCCGCCGTCGTCATGATCACCCACGACCTGGGAGTGGTCGCCGGGGTCGCCGACGACGTGCTCGTCATGTACGCCGGGCGCCCGGTCGAGACGGCCCCGGTGGACGAGCTGTTCGCCGCGCCGCGGATGCCGTACACGATCGGTCTGCTCGGCGCGGTCCCCCGCGTCGACAGCGTCGAGCGGCGCCCGCTGGTCCCGGTGCCCGGCAGCCCGCCCGCACCGACCGACCTGCCGACGGGCTGCCCGTTCGCGCCGCGCTGCCCGGTCGCCGTCGACGCCTGCCGCACCGCCGAGCCGCCGCTTCGGCCCGTCCCGGGTCGCGACGGCCACGCCGCCGCCTGCGTGCGGACCGGCGAGATCGTCGACGGTGCGATCGACGGCGAGCCCGTGTTCGCCGTTCCGGACCTCCTCCTCGACGACGACCGCGCCGGCGACCGCGAGACCCGTCCCGCGGTGCTGTCGGTGAGCCACCTGCGCAGGACGTTCCCCCTGATGAAGGGGTCCCTGGTGCGACGCCGGGTCGGCACGGTGCACGCCGTCGCCGACGTGGACCTCGACATCCGCCGCGGTGAGACCCTCGGCCTGGTCGGCGAGTCCGGCTGCGGCAAGACCACGACGCTGCTGGAGATCATGAACCTGCTCCCGCCGGAGAGCGGGACGATCGAGATCGCCGGAACCGACGTCGCCACGCTGCGCGGCCGCAGCGACATCGCCGCGCTGCGTCGCGAGATCCAGATCGTGTTCCAGGACCCGATGGGCGCGCTCGACCCGCGCATGACGGTCGGCGACATCCTCACCGAACCGCTGCGGGCGGCCGGCTGGACCGACCGGGACCGGGTCGCCACCCGGGTCGACGAGCTGATGGCGCTGGTCGGTCTGGACCCGGAGCACGTCGACCGGTTCCCGGCGGCGTTCTCCGGCGGGCAGCGCCAGCGCATCGGGATCGCCCGCGCGCTGGCGACGAAGCCGTCGCTGCTGGTGCTCGACGAGCCGGTGTCCGCCCTCGACGTCTCGGTGCAGGCCGGGGTGCTGAACCTGCTCACCGCACTGCAGCGCGAGCTGGGGCTGAGCTACCTGTTCGTCGCGCACGACCTGTCGGTGGTGCGGCACGTCGCGGACCGGGTCGCGGTCATGTACCTGGGCCGGATCGTGGAGTCCGGCGCGGTCGCCGACGTGTTCGGCAACCCGCAGCACCCTTACACCCAGGCGCTGCTGTCGGCGATCCCGGTGCCGGACCCGCAGGTCGAACGGACCCGGCAGCGGGTGGTGCTCTCCGGGGACCTGCCCAGCCCGACCGACGACGCGCCGGGCTGCGCGTTCCTGGGCCGCTGCCCGCTGGCCCGGACGCTGTCCGAGCACGAGCGCTCGCGCTGTGCCGGCGAGACCCCCGAGCTCCTGGTCAAGGACGGCGCGAGCGACGCAGACTCCGACCACCGCAACGCCTGCCACTTCCGCTGACCCACCTCAACCCCGACCGGGGAACCGAACGAAGGAGAGACATGCGCAGACCCATCCGACGCGGGGCGACCACCGCCGCCGTCGCGGCGCTGGCCCTGGTGCTGGCGGGCTGTGGCGGAGGTGGCTCCGGCGGGCCCGCGCAGACGGCCGAGTCGCTGTCGACGACGCCGTCGTACAACGCCCAGCCCTACGAGAACGTCAAGGACGGCGGCCAGGTCACCCTGCCGTTCCGCTCGGACCTGAACCCGCAGTTCAACCAGTTCCAGGGCGACATGACGACGGACACCCGTCTGGCCTGGGGCTTCTACAACCCCATGGTCATCACCTTCACCCCCACCGGTGAGCCGGTGATCAACCCGGACTACGTGACCAAGGCCGACGCCGTCGACAACGGCGGGAAGACCACCGTCACCTACACGATCAACCCGAAGGCCGTCTTCAACGACGGCACGCCGATCGACTGGCGGGCCTTCGAGTCGACCTGGAAGGCCAACAACGGCAAGGACAGCGCCTTCATCCCGAACTCCACCGACGGCTACGACCGGATCACCTCGGTGACCCGCGGTGCCGACGACAAGCAGGCCGTCGTCGCCTTCAACGGGCCCAACCCGTGGTGGCAGGGCCTCTTCAACAACCTGCTGCACCCGAAGGCGGCCACCCCGGACGTCTTCAACAAGGGTTACCTGAACAACCCGCATCCCGAGTGGGGCGCCGGCCCGTACGTCCTGTCGAACTTCGACAAGCAGAACTCGACGCTCACCTTCGAGCGCAACCCGAAGTGGTGGGGCAAGAAGGGCAAGCTCGACCGCATCACCCTGGTGCAGATGGAGACGCAGGCGAAGGTCAACGCCTTCCGCAACGGGCAGATCGACGCCGCCGAGGCGGAAACCGCCGACCTGCTCGCCCAGGCCCGCAGCGTGCCGAACGCCGACATCCGCATCTCCGGGACCCCGGCCAACTTCCTGCTGACGCTCAACAGCACCACCCCGGTCCTCAAGGACCCCGCGGTCCGCAAGGCGGTGTTCGACGCCATCGACCGAACCCAGCTCGCCAAGATCGCGTTCCAGGGGCTCGACTACACCGAGGACCCCGGTGGGTCGTTGGTGCTGCAGCCCTACCAGAAGGGCTACGAGGACAACCTCGCCGCCGCGGTCGCCTTCGACCCGGAGCGCGCGAAACAGGGCCTCGACGCCGCGGGCTGGGTCGCCGGCCCGGACGGCGTCCGGACCAAGGGCGGTCAGCCACTGACCTTCACCTACGTACAGACCGGAGACACCCCCACCAAGCGGGCGTCCTCGGGTGCCATGGTGGCCATGCTGAAGAACATCGGCGTCGACCTCAAGGTCCGCGTCGTACCCTCGACCGACTTCTCGAAGGTCATGGCGAACAAGGAGTTCGACATGGTCTTCAGCGGATTCAAGTCCTCGGACCCGTACGGCGTCGCCTACATCTGCCAGCAGTACTGCTCGGACTCGACGCTGAACAAGTCCGGCACCGGCACCGGCACCGCCGCGCTCGACGAGGAGCTGCGCAAGGTCAACACCCTGCCGACCGCCGACGAGCAGTACGCCGCCGCGAACGCGGTGGAGAAGAAGGCATTCGCGACGTACGGGCTGCTCCCGGTCTACTCGGGCCCCGCGATCTGGGCCACCAAGCCCGGGCTCGCGAACTGGGGCGCAAGCCTGTTCGCCTTCAACCCGCTGCCCGAGACCCTCGGCTGGCAGAACGGATCCTGAGCGACCCCGCACCACACCGACGGAGCCCCGGACCCGCACCGGGTCCGGGGCTCCGCCTCTGCCTCCTCGACACACGAAACGGGCCCCTCGTACGGAAGTTCGTACGAGGGGCCCGTTCGTGCGTAGGAAGCCGCCCGGCGAGGCGGCCGAAAGGGTGGGGTCAGGCCAGGTCCCGCAGGGCGACCGGGAGGTCGTCGACGTCGGCGTAGGGCCCCACGACGGCCGCCGTCAGCGGCTGGGCCAGCAGGTCCGCGGCCAGCGCCGCGACCTCGCCCGGGGTGACCGCGTCGATGCGGGCGAGGCTGTCGGCCAGCGACCGCTGCCGCCCGTGGTCCAGCTCGGCGCGGCCGAGCCGGTTCATCCGCGACGCGGTGTCCTCGCAGCCCAGCACCAGTCCCCCGCGCAGGGCGCCCTGGGCACGGACGACCTCGGCCTCGGTCAGTCCGTCGGCCGCGACCTCGCCGAGCACGTCGCGCACCACGGCGACGACCTCGCCGAGGCGTTCGGGGGCGCATCCGGCGTACACCGACAGCGCGCCGGCGTCGGCGTAGCGCACCGTCGAGGAGTAGACCTGGTAGGCCAGCCCGCGCTGCTCCCGGACCTGCTGGAACAGCCGCGAGGACAGCCCCCCCCCCCCCCCCCCCCCCCCCGCCCGCCGAGGGCGGAGTTGAGGACGGCGAGCACCGGGAGGCCGCGGCCGGCGCGGCCCGCGGTGGGCACGCCGAGCATCACGTGGGCCTGCTCTGACTCGTCGTCGAGCAGCCCGAGGGCACCGGTGCGGACCGGGCGGACACCTGTGGCGCTGCGCGGGGGCACCGGACGGGCCCCCTCGTGGTGCCGCGCGGCCGCGCCGAGGGCGGCGGCCACGAGCTCGGCGACGTGGGAGTGGTCGAGGTTCCCGGCCGCGGCGACGACCATCCGCGGCGCCGTGTACTGCCCGCGCCAGAAGCTGTGCAGGGTGTCGCGGCTCATCGCCCGGACCGACTCCTCGGAGCCGATCACCGGGCGCCCCAGCGGGTGGTCGCCGAACAGGGTCTCGTCGAACAGGTCGCCGAGCAGGTCCTCCGGGTCGTCGTCGCGCATCGAGATCTCCTCGAGCACTACGCCGCGTTCCAGCTCGACGTCGGTGTGCGCCAGCTCGGCGTCGGTGACGACGTCGGCCAGCACGTCCACCGCGAGCGCCACATCGGTGTCGAGGACGTGGGCGTAGTAGCAGGTGTGCTCCTTGGCGGTGAACGCGTTCAGCTCACCGCCGACGGCGTCCATCTCCTCGGCGATGCCCGCCGCGGTGCGCCGCCGGGTGCCCTTGAACAGCAGGTGTTCCAGGAAGTGCGCGGCGCCGGCCTGCTCGGGTGTCTCGTCGACCGAGCCGATCCCGATCCAGATGCCGAGTGCCACCGAGCGGACCCCGGGCACGGCCTCGGTGACCAGCCGCACCCCGCCGGGCAGATCGCTGCGGCGGACGGTGTCACCGGAGTCGGCGTCGGGGAGCGGGGACACACGGGCGGCGGCCCGGGAGGAGTCCCGGGCCGCCGTCGCGTGGTCGTTCTCAGATGCCAACAGTTCAGCTCGGGTTGGCGGCGGCCTCGGCCGGAGCCTCGGCGTCGACGACGCCCTCGGCGGGCGCCTCCGCGACCGCGGACTCGTCGACCACCGGGATCAGCGAGATCTTGCCGCGGTTGTCGATGTCGGTGACCTCGACGCGCAGCTTGTCGCCGACCTTGACGACGTCCTCGACCTTGCTGATCCGCTTCCCGTTGCCGAGCTTCGAGATGTGGACCAGGCCGTCCTTGCCGGGGACCAGCGAGACGAAGGCACCGAACGCGGCGGCCTTGACCACCGTGCCCAGGAAGCGCTCGCCGACCTTCGGCAGCTGCGGGTTGGCGATCGCGTTGATCATGCCGATCGCCTCCTCCGCGGAGGGGCCGTCGTTCGCACCGACGTAGATCGTGCCGTCGTCCTCGATCGAGATGTCGGCGCCGGTCTTCTCGGTGATCGAGTTGATCATCTTGCCCTTCGGGCCGATGACCTCGCCGATCTTGTCGACCGGGACCTTCACCGCGGTGACCCGCGGCGCGTACTTGCTCATCTCGTCCGGGCCGTCGATGGCCTCGCCGATCACCTCGAGGATGGTCAGGCGGGCGTCCTTGGCCTGGTTCAGCGCGGCGGCGAGCACCTCGGACGGGATGCCGTCCAGCTTGGTGTCCAGCTGCAGCGCCGTGACGAACTCCTTGGTGCCGGCGACCTTGAAGTCCATGTCGCCGAAGGCGTCCTCGGCGCCGAGGATGTCGGTCAGCGCGACGTAGCGCGTCTGGCCGTCGACCTCGTCGGACACCAGGCCCATCGCGATGCCCGCGACCGGCGCCTTCAGCGGCACACCGGCGTTGAGCAGCGACATCGTGGACGCGCAGACCGAGCCCATCGAGGTCGAGCCGTTCGAGCCGAGGGCCTCGGAGACCTGGCGGATCGCGTAGGGGAACTCCTCGCGGTTCGGCAGGACCGGGATCAGGGCCCGCTCGGCGAGCGCGCCGTGGCCGATCTCGCGGCGCTTCGGCGAGCCGACGCGACCGGTCTCACCGGTCGAGTACGGCGGGAAGTTGTAGTGGTGCAGGTAGCGCTTGCGCGTCTCCGGCCCCAGCTGGTCGATCTGCTGCTCCATGCGGAGCATGTTCAGCGTGGTGACACCCATGATCTGGGTCTCGCCGCGCTCGAACAGCGCCGAGCCGTGCGCCCGCGGGACGACCTCGACCTCGGCCGACAGCGGCCGGATGTCGGTCAGGCCGCGGCCGTCGATCCGGACCTGGTCGGTCAGGATCCGGCGGCGGACCAGCTTCTTGTTCAGCGCGCGGAACGCGTTGCCGAGCTCGGACTCGCGGCCGACGAAGCGCTCGCCGAGCTTCTCGAGCACCGACGCCTTGATCTCGTCGGTGCGGGTCTCGCGCTCCTGCTTGCCGGCGATGGTCAGCGCCTGCGCCAGCTCCTGCTCGACGGCCTCGGAGACGGCCTCGAAGGCGTCCGGCTGGTAGGCCGGGAACACCGGGTAGTCGCCGGTCGGCTTGGCGGCGACGTCGGCCAGCTGCTGCTGGGCGATGCACAGCGAGCGGATGAAGGGCTTCGCGGCCTCGAGGCCGTCGGCCACGACGCCCTCGGTCGGGGCGGTGGCGCCGCCCGCGATCAGCTCGATCGTGTTCTCGGTGGCCTCGGCCTCGACCATCATGATCGCGACGTCGTCGCCCACGATGCGGCCCGCGACGACCATGTCGAACGCGGCGCGGTCGAGCTGGTCGTGGGTCGGGAAGGCGACCCACTGGGTGTCGGTGCCCGCCTCGTTCGCGATGAGCGCGACGCGGACGCCGCCGACCGGGCCGGAGAACGGCAGGCCGGCGAGCTGGGTGGACGCCGACGCGGCGTTGATCGCCACGACGTCGTAGGGGTCCTTCGGGTCGAGCGACATGACCGTCACGACGACCTGGATCTCGTTGCGCAGACCGTCCACGAAGGACGGGCGCAGCGGGCGGTCGATGAGGCGGCAGGTCAGGATCGCGTCGGTGCCCGGGCGGCCCTCGCGGCGGAAGAACGAGCCGGGGATCCGGCCCGCGGCGTACATCCGCTCCTCGACGTCCACCGTGAGCGGGAAGAAGTCGAACTGGTCCTTCGGCCGCTTCGAGGCGGTCGTGGCGGACAGCAGCATGGTCTCGTCGTCGAGGTACGCGACGACGGACCCGGCAGCCTGGCGCGCGAGCCTGCCGGTCTCGAACCGGACGGTGCGGGTGCCGTAGGTGCCGTTGTCGATGACGGCGGTGCTCTCGTGCACGCCGTCCTCGGAGATGACGTCAGTCATACGGGGGTGTTCTCCTCGTCGTTGGGAGTGGTCTTCGTCTACCCCCACCACCGTGGCGCCGGCTCGATCCCCTGCTGGGCCGGTCTTCGATCGAAGCCCCCGGCCGCGCGTCGCGCTCCGGGGGCCACTACCGAGGACCGGCGGATGTCCGGTCGCCTCGCGTGGCGGGCTCTGTTCAGTTGTGTCGCTCGGTGTTACGGAACGACCCGGCACCGGGAACCGGTGCCGGGTCGCCCCAGGCGGGTCAGCGGCGCAGACCCAGCTTCTCGATCAGCGCGCGGTAGCGGGCGACGTCGACCTCGCGCAGGTACTTGAGCAGCCGGCGACGACGACCGACCAGCAGCAGCAGGCCGCGCCGGCTGTGGTGGTCGTGCTTGTGCTGCTTCAGGTGCTCGGTCAGGCCGACGATGCGCTGCGTCAGCAGCGCGACCTGGGCCTCGGGGGACCCGGTGTCGGTGGCGTGGGTGCCGTACTGCTCGAGCGTGCTCTTCTTCTCGGCGGTGGTCAGTGCCACTGCTCAACTCCTTCATCCTTGAGACGGTCCGTGGGGCCGTGACGTCCGACGAAACCCGGGTGAACCGGCGGGACGGCAGGAAGTCGGTCGCGGCCGCCACGGACTGCAGCCGGACCCGAGGTGAAACGGTACCAGCGACGGGTGCGCCGACCGCCGCCGACCCGCGTCACCCCGGTGTGTGGTCCGGTGTCCCGGCGTTGTGTGCTCCGGTGTCCCGGCACGCGGCGGGACCCGGTGGACCACCGCGGCCACCGATGCGGGTCACCCCACCGCGTCCGCACCCGGGGTCGGCAGCCGGGCTCAGCGCCGTCCGGCGGCGGCCCGGCGCAGCACCTCGGCGATCTCCGGGAACGCCGCGGCCAGCTCGGCCGCCGCCGCGACGAGCCGGGCCGGCGCACTCACCCCGCGCAGCGCGTCCTCCGCGGTCGGCTCGGCCGGGGCCCGTCGCGGCTGCGGCACCGCCGGCCCGGTCGTGGGTGCCTGCCCGGCGCAGCGGCAGGCACCGGTCGGTGCACCCGGCGTCGGCTCCTGCCGGACCCTGGCCAGCAGCACCTCGCGTTCGGCCTCGGGCACCGGACCGTGCGCGAGCCGCCGGTCCAGCGCGGTCATCCGGCCCAGCACCGCAGGGTCCCCGATCTTGACCCGGCGCCCGCCCGCCAGCTGGGACAGCATCGCCGGGCTCAGCCCGATCGCGGCGGCGAGGCGGGCCTGGGTGATGCCGAGGCCGGTCGTGAGCCGGCGGATGCGTTCGTCGAGGGGCTCGCCGTAGATCGCGCTCTGGCGGTCGCGGTTGCGCGCGATCTCCTGCGCCACCGGGTCCACGGTGCGGGGGTCGTCCATGCCTGCCAGCCTCGGTGACCACGCGGTTTGGCGCGGTCGTTCGGCCCCGGCAGGGGGTTTTCACCTAATCCGGCACCCAGTCGGGTCCGGTGGCGTCGCCGGCCGCGGTGAGGATCTCGCGGCAGGTCTCCACGTCGCGGCCCATCTGCGCGACGAGCGCCTCGACGCCGTCGTAGTGCTCCTGGCCGCGCAGCCGCTCGACGAACTCGACGCTGACCTCGTGGCCGTAGAAGTTCTCGTCGACGTCGAGGACGTAGACCTCGACGGTGCGCACCCGCCCGGAGAACGTCGGGTTGGTCCCCACCGAGATCGCCCCCATCAGACGACGGTCGCCGATGCGGAACCAGCCCGCGTAGACGCCGTCGGCGGGGATCGCGGTGTGCGGCGGGGTGGCGACGTTCGCGGTCGGGTAGCCCAGGTCACGGCCACGTTTGTGGCCGTGCACGATCACGCCGTCCACCCGGTGCCAGCGGCCCAGCGCGTGCGCGGCGTCGCGGACGGCCCCGGCGTCGATGCAGGACCGGATGTAGGTGGAGGAGAAGGTCACGTCGTGGTCGGAGACCAGGTCGAGCGCCTCGCAGGCGAACCCGAAGCGACGGCCCAGCTCGGCGAGGGTCCCGACGTCACCCTCGGCCCGGTGGCCGAAGGTGAAGTTGCTGCCCACCACGACGACGGCCGCGTGCAGCCGGTCGACCAGCACCTCGTGCGCGAACCCGGCGGGCGGCATCCGGGACAGCGCCTCGGTGAACGGGATGACACAGAAGACGTCCGCGCCCACCTCGGCCACGAGCTCGGCCCGCCGGTCGAGTGTGGACAGCCGCGCCGGGTGGGTGCCGGGCCGGATCAGCTCGGCCGGGTGCGGGTCGAACGTCACGACGACGGCGGGCAGGCCGCGCTCGTGCGCCCGTTCCACCGCGCGGGAGATCAGCTGCCGGTGTCCACGGTGCACCCCGTCGAACACGCCGACGGTCACGACGCACCGGCCCCAGCCGGGCGGAACCGCCTCCAGACCACGCCACCGCTGCACGGGCGCGAGCCTAGGCGAACCGGGCCGGGTCCCGCGCAGCGGGCGACCGCGCTCGGCCCGCAGGGTCAGCCGGCCGGCGCGAGCACGACGACCGGGCGGGCGGCGGCACCGCGGTCGGCCATCAGGGCCAGCGCGGCGCCGTCCGGGGCGAACACCCCGTAGGTGCCCGCGATCCCGGCCGCCGGCAGTGACTTGCCGAACCGCACGTCGGTGGCGGCCGAGGCGTCGAGGTCGACCCGCGGGAACGCCGTCGCGACGGCCGCGGCGAGGTCCAGCGACAGCCCGGGTTCCTCTTCGAGCTGCTCGACGGTGCGCGCGTGCTCCAGGGTGAAGGGTCCGACCCGGGTGCGCCGCAGCGCGGTCAGGTGCCCGGCGGAGCCCAGCGCAGTGCCGAGGTCGCGGGCGAGCGCGCGGACATAGGTGCCCGAGGAGCAGTCGACGGCGACGTCGAGGTCGCACCACGGGCCGTCACGGCGCACCGCGAGCAGCTCGAACGCCGACACGGTGACCGGGCGGGCCGGGATCTCGACGGTCTCGCCGTCGCGGACCCGCTGGTAGGCGCGCTTTCCGTCGATCTTCACCGCGGACACCGCGCTGGGGACCTGCATGATCTCCCCGGTCAGCGCGGCCATGGCGGCGCGGACGGCGTCGTCGTCGGCCCCGACCGGGACGGGCTCGCCGACGGGCGTGCCCTCGGCGTCGTCGGTGTCGGTGCCCTGCCCGAGCCGCACGGTCGCGGTGTAGGCCTTGGTGTCGAGCGACAGGTGCCCGAGCAGCTTGGTGGCCCGCTCGATGCCGACGACCAGCACCCCGGTCGCCATCGGGTCCAGCGTCCCGGCGTGGCCGACCTTGCGGGTGCCCATGATCCGGCGGAGCTTCCCGACGACGTCGTGGCTGGTCGGGCCCCGGTCCTTGTCGACGATCACGAGGCCGGGCGGCGGGGGCGGGTTGCGTGCGGGCACGCCGGGACGCTAACGCGCCAGCCGGTACCCGACTCCACGGACCGTCACCACGACGTCGCGGGCCCCCAGCTTCGACCGCAGCGACGCCACGTGCGCCTCCAGCGTGCGTGCCGCGGACGCGTCGGCGGTCCCCCACACCTGTTCCAGCAGCTCGGTGCGCGGCAGCACCGCTCCCTCCCGGCGGGCGAGCGCGGCGAGCAGGTCGAACTCCTTGCGGGTCAGCGCGACCTCGGTGCCGGCCGCGGTCACCGCCCGCCGGTCGAGGTCGACGACGACGTCGCCGACGCTCACCGTCGCGGCCACCGCCGCGCCGGTGGCACGACGCAGGACGGCCTCGATCCTGGCCACCAGCTCGTCGGTGGAGACCGGCTTGACCAGGTAGTCGTCGGCGCCCGAGCGCAGTCCCTGCACCCGCGCCGCGACGTCGCCGCGGCCGGTGATGGCGAGGATCGGCACCCGGGACCGCTCCCGGATCTCCCGGCAGACGCCGATGCCGTCGCGGTCGGGCAGGCCCATGTCGAGCAGCACGACGTCGGGCTCCCGCTCGGCGACGGCGGCGATGGCCGCGGACCCGCTGGTCACGAGGTCGGTCGGGTATCCCTGGCGGACGAGGCTGCGTCGCAGGGCGTCGCCGAGGACCGCGTCGTCCTCGACCAGCAGCACCCGCACGGACCCACCCTAGTCACGATTCCTCAAAGCTTCCTCAAGCTCGGTGCCCCCGCGGTTGCCCCACGACACGCCCCGGCTCCATCGTGTCCGCACCGAACACGTCGAGGAGGACGGACATGGCCGAGGTCGCCAACGCAGACGGCTCGTCCGGGACGGGGTCCACCACCCCCACCCGGACCAAGAAGAAGGTCTACACCCAGCTCTGGTTCTGGGTGCTCGTCGGCATCGCGTCCGGCATCGCGGTCGGGTTCCTCGCTCCCGGCTTCGCCGGTGAGCTGAAGTGGCTCGCCGACACGTTCGTCCAGATGATCAAGGTCATCATCGGCCCGGTCATCTTCTGCACCGTCATCGTCGGCATCGCCTCGCTGGGCAACCTCGCCCGGGCCGGGGGGCTCGCCGCGCGGGCCATGGGCTACTTCCTGATCATGACGGTGATCGCGCTGACGCTCGGCCTCATCGCCGGCAACGTCTTCCAGCCGGGTGCCGGTTTCGAGGGGCAACCGAGCGCAGCGGAGCTGACCCGGGCCGAGGGACAGTTCGAGACCGGGGCCCAGGAGTCGGGTGTCATCCCGTTCATCCAGGACTCGCTGCTCCCGAAGAGCTTCTTCGGCCCGTTCGTGGACAACTCGGTCCTGCAGGTCCTGGTGCTGGCCATCCTGGCCGCCTGCGCCATCTCCTCGCTGAACCCGGCCCTGCGCAGCCGCCTGGTCGGCGGCATCGAGGGCATCGCCCAGGTCATCTTCGGCATCATCAAGATCATCATGTGGGCCGCGCCGGTCGCCGCGTTCGGCGGCATGGCCTACACCGTCGGCCAGATGGGCGGCGCGTCGCTCATCAACCTGCTCAAGCTGATGCTGGTCTTCTACGGCACCTGCCTGTTCTTCATCGTCGTCGTCCTCGGTGCGGTGTCCTGGATGGCAGGCATCAACATCTTCAAGGTCATCCGCCTCATCAAGGACGAGCTGCTGATCATCCTCGGCACCTCGTCGTCGGAGTCGGTGCTGCCGCGCTTCCTCACCAAGCTGCAGTCCGCCGGTGCGTCCAAGCAGACCGTCGGCATGGTCATCCCGACCGGCTACTCGTTCAACCTCGACGGCACCTGCATCTACCTGACCCTGGGTGCGCTGTTCATCATCCAGGCGGGCAACGAGTACCTGCCGATCGGCGCGCAGATCGCGCTGGCCGTGCTCATGGTGCTCACCTCGAAGGGCGCCGCGGGCGTCACCGGCGCCGGCCTGGTCACCCTGGCCGCGTCGCTGCAGGCCTTCGGCGGGGAGTTCTTCACCCCCGAGGCCATCGTCGTCGGTCTCGCGCTGATCGTCGGCATCGACCGCATGATGTCCGAGGGCCGTGCGCTCACCAACGCGATCGGCAACGTCGTGGCGACCTTCGTCGTCGCCCGCTGGAACGGCGAGCTCGACCGCGAGCGGCTCGCCGCGGTGCTGGACGACCCGAAGCTCGTCGAGGCCGACATGGAGGCCGCGCACGGGGGCGGTGCCGCCGACGAGCAGATCGAGCAGGCCGCCGAGGGCGCCGAGAAGCCCGAGTCCGGCTCCCGCGAGAAGGTCGGCGCGGGCTCCTGACCACGGCGCGGGTCCTCCTCCCATGACCGTCGCACCCCCGCGGAGCCGGCAGGCCCGCGGGGGTGCCGACGTCCCGGCCGGTGCACGGGTCCCCCTGCCACTCCCGCGGTGGCAGGCTGGGCCCGTGCGCCGGCCGTTCCGTTCCTCCCCACCGCTGCGGCGGTCGCGGCTGGTGCGGCGGCTGTTCCTGCTCCAGGTCGTCACCGTGCTGCTCACCGTCGGCGGGCTCGCCGCGCTGGGTGTCGTCGGTGCGACCCGCCTGGAGCACGACGCCGCCGGGCGGCTCACCACCGCCACCGCGCTGTCGCTGGCCTCCGATCCCGAGGTCGTGTCCGCGGTCGGCGAGGGCGGCGGGCTCGCCACCCTCGCCGGGCGGCTGCAGCCGGTGGCCGAACGCGTCCGCCGGGCCACGAACAGCAGCTTCGTCGTCGTCATGTCCCCGCAGGGCATCCGCTACAGCCACTACAACCCCGACGAGATCGGGCGGCCGTACCAGGGCAACATCGTCCCGGCACTGGCCGGACGCACCTCCACCGAGGTCTACACCGGCACCCTGGGCCCCTCGGTCCGCACCGTCACCCCGGTGCTCGTCGACGGCCGGGTCGCCGCGGTCGTGTCCGTCGGCGTGCTGCAGACCCGGATCAGCGATCTCGCGCTGCGCTGGCTGCCGGGCATCCTCGCCGCGGCCGTGGTCGCGGTGCTCGTGGGCTCGGGACTGGCGGTGGTGCTGGCCCGGCGGCTGCGTCGCCAGACCCTGGGCCTGGAGCCCGAGGACATCACCGCCGCCTACACCCACCACGAGGCGGTGCTGCACGCCGTCGGCGAGGGGCTGCTGGTCGTCGACGGCGACGGGCGGCTCGTCGTCGTCAACGCCGAGGCCCGGCGGCTGCTCGGCCTGCCCGACCACGACTCCCCCGGCGACCCCGCCGTCCCGGGCCGGCCGCTCACCGGGCTCGGCATGGACCCGGCCGTCGCGGCCGTGCTCACCAGCGGGCTGCGCTCGGACCTGCGCGACCGGGCCGCGCTGGCCGGGGAGCGGGTGCTGCTGGTCAACAGCAGGCACGCCGGGCCGGCCGCGGGCCCGGGGACGCGGGTGTTCACCCTGCGCGACCGCACCGAGCTGGCCGGGGTGCTGCGCGAGCGCGACGAGGCCCGCGACACCGTCGCCGCGCTGTCCGGGCAGGCGCACGAGTTCGGCAACCGGCTGCAGACCGTGCTGACCCTGATCGAGCTCGGCGACACCGCCGACGCCGCGGCGGCCGGCACCGCGGCGCTGGACCGCACCCGCGGGCCCGGCGCGCGGATCGTGGCCGAGGTGTACGACCCGGTCCTGGCCGCGCTGCTCGCCGACAAGGCGTGGCAGGCCTCCGAGCACGACGTCACCTTCTCCGTCACCGACGCCTGCGACCCCGACGTGCTGCCGGAGCTGCGGCTGCCCTTCGCCGCGAACGACCTGGTCTCGCTGGTCGGCAACCTCGTCGACAACGCGGTCGAGGTCGTCACCGGGCGCGCCGGGGAACGGTCGGTCGCGGTCGTCCTGCGCACCGGGCCCGACGGCCGCGAGCTGCTCCTGGAGGTCGCCGACAGCGGCCCCGGGGTGCCCCCCGACACCGCCCGCGAGCTGTTCACGTTCGGGTTCAGCACCCGTGCGACGCCCGGCGGCCGCCCCCGCGGCATCGGGCTGGCGCTGGTCGACCGGATCGCCCGCCGCCTCGGCGGGTCGGTGACGGTCGGTGCCCGCGACGACGGCACCGGCGCCGTGTTCACCGTGCGGCTGCCGCTCCCGGCCGCGCCCCCCGGGGACACCGGACCGCCGGAGGACCCCGGCCCCCCGGTACACCGGCCGGACGCCCCGGTACACCGCCCGGACGCCCGGGTGGACCGGCCGGACGCCCCGGGCCACCGGCCGGAGACCTCGGCCACCGGCCGGGGCTGACCACCTGCCGCCACCGGATCCCGGCCCGCGGGGAACGCGACCACAGCCCGGCACATCCCGTCCGGTGCCCCGTCCCGGAGGCGCCGAGTGGCACGTCACATACCTCCGGGCCCCACCACAGAGTGCCTGGTGTGCCACTCGGCCGTCCGGACTCCGTCGACGGGTCGCTCCACGCACCGCGGCGAACGGGCCCCGTCGCGGCGACGGAGGGGTGCGGACTCGTTCGTCCTGCCCGGCCGAGGCCGACGACCCCGGCGACCGGGCGGACATCTCCTGCGGGCCGAGCAGGCCGGCCACCGAGCCACCGGGGCCCGCAGCCCGGGGAGGGCCACATCGCGGGGTGCAGCAGGTCGGACGGTCAGGCCCGGATCTCCCCCGGGACCGCCCAGCGCCCCGACCGTGCCCGCAGCCCCACCGCGACCAGGCGGACCACCATGAACGCGGCGAGCCCGGTCCAGATCCCGGCCAGCCCCCACCCGAACAGCAGGGACAGCCAGATCATCGGCAGGAACCCGCCCAGTGCGGCGAGCAGCGTGGTGGTGCGCAGGAAGGCCGCGTCACCGGCGCCGAGCAGCACACCGTCCAGGGCGAACACCACCCCGGCGATCGGCTGCAGCGCGGTGAAGAACCACCACGCGGCGGGGATCGCCGCGAGGACGGCCGCGTCGCGGGTGAACACCGGCGGCAGGACGGGATAGAGCGCGGCGAACAGCACGCCGAACCCGCAGCCGAGCACGAGGCCGTAACGGGTCACCCGGGCGGCGAGCGCCCGCGCCGGACCCGTGTCCGCACGGTCGCCCCCGGCGCGGTCGTCGGCAGAACGGTCGTCAGCAGCACGGTCGCCGGCAGCACCCTGCTCGCCGGCAGCACCACCGAGGGCGGCCCCGACCAGCGACTGCGCCGCGATCGCGACCGCGTCGAGCACCAGGGACTGGAACACCCACAGCTGCAGCACGATCTGGTGCGCGGCGACGGACTCGGACCCGAACCGGGCGGCCACCGCCGTCGCGGACAGGAAGCAGGCCTGGAACCCCAGCGACCGCACGATCAGGTCGCGGCCCATCGTCGCCTGGGAGCGGAGGACCGCGGTGTCCGGGGCGAAGCGGACCGGGTCACCGGCGGGGGCGCGCCGTCGTTCGACGACCAGCGCCCGCAGGAACAGCGACGCCGCGACGGCCTGCCCCGCGACGTTCGCGATCGCCGAGCCCTCGAGCCCCCAGCCCGCCCAGTCCCCCGCCCCGTGCACCAGGAGCGGGCAGAGCAGCGCGGACAGCAGGTTGCCGCCGATCACGATCCACATCGGACGACGCGTGTCCTGCACCCCGCGCATCCACCCGTTGCCGGCCAGCGTCACCAGGACCAGCGGGGCACCGAGCAGGGCGATGCGCAGCCACGAGACCGCGCCCTCGGCGATCGCCGGGTCCCCGGCGAGCAGCCCCGCCAACGGTGCGGCGGCGAGCTGTCCGAGCGCGACGACGAGCAGCCCGACGCCCAGCGCCAGCCAGGTCGCCTGTACTCCCTCGGTCACCGCGGCCGAGCGGCGCCCGGCGCCGTAGAACCGGGCCGCGCGCGCCGTCGTCCCGTAGGACAGGAACGTCAGCTGGGTCGTGACCTGCGCGAAGAGCACCGCCGCGACGGCGAGCGAGGCCAGCGGCAGCCCACCCAGCCGTCCGACGACGGCCGTGTCGACCAGCAGGAACAGCGGCTCGGCCGCCAGCACCGGGAGAGCGGGCAGGGCGAGCCGGAGGATGTCACGGGGCCCGCCCGCGAGAGGGGCGGGCCGGGTCACCGACGAGGGCGGCGGCAGAGGAAGCAGAACGCGGGCGGCAGGTTGCGCCACACCGTCCGGGTCATCACGACCTCGTCGAACGTGTCGTGCAGAGTCGCCTTGAACCGCCGCGCCGAGGGCATCGGCAGGGTGTGGGAGTAGGCGAACGTCGCGAACGCGCCGGTCTCCCCCACTGCCCCGACGACCTGGTCGAGGATCTCCTGCTGCATCACGCGGTCGAACAGCGACCAGGGCAGCCCGGAGATCACCGCGTCGACCGAGGTGATGTCCCGCTCGGCGAGCAGCGCCCCCAGCTTGCGGGCATCGCCGTTCACGACCTCGACGCCCGGGTGGCGCTCCTGGAGGTAGCGGGCCATGCCCGGGTCGAGCTCGACGGCGAGATGCCGCCCCTCCGGGGGCAGCCGCCTGCTGACCTGCGTGGTGACGGCGCCGGTGCCCGGCCCCAGCTCGACGACGACCGGGGCGCCGTGCCCCGGCGCGATGCGGGCCAGCTTCGCCGACAGCCGCGGCGAGCTCGGCCACACCGCACCCACCCGGGCCGGGTTGCGCAGCCAGGCACGGAGGAACTCCGGCCACCCGCTGGACGCGTTGCCGTGACTGTCGCCCCCGCGGGCCGCAGCGGGCTCGGATCGCACCGCACACCTCCTGGTCTCGCGGGACACGCTACGTGCCCCGACGCCGTGACGCCGGACCGCCCCGAGGTGTACCCGGTCGTGATGTCGGGGCCGTGTACCCGGGATGAACCCGGTCAACCGGGCGTTCTCAGCGGGCCAGCTCCGCACGCAGCAGCGCCAGGATGCCGTCGCGGGTGCCGGCGCGCTCGAACCCGGCCGCACCGGCGTGCCCACCGCCACCGAGCGCCGTCGCCACCCGGGACAGGTCCGGGGAACCGCTGCCGCGCAGCGACACCGACCACTCACCCGGCGCCGTCTCGGTCAGCAACGCCGCGACCCCGCCCCCGGCCGCGGCCTGCAGCGACCCGACCAGCGTCACCGTGCGGTCCCGGAACCGGGCCGCGGTCGCCACGTCGACGGCGGCCCACACCAGGTCCGCCCCGGCGGCGACGCCCGGTTCGCGATGGGCCCCGGCCAGCACCGTGGCCTGCGCCGCGAGCCACGCGAACGGCACCGGTCCCCCGATGTCCCGCAGCAGCGGGGCGGGCTCGACGCCGGCGTCGACGAGCTCGGCGCCCAGCCGGAGCGCGTCCGAACCGCCGCGCCGGAAACCGCCTGTGTCGGTGTAGAGCCCCGCGAACAGCGACCGGGCGAGGACCGCGTCCAACGGGGTGCCCAGCTCGGCGAGCACCTCCCGGACGAGCGTCACCGTCGCCGGGGCCCCCGGGTCGACGAGGTACCGGTCCGTGAACGCCGCGAACGACGCGTGGTGGTCCACCGCCAGCGACGACCCGGCCGTGTCCAACACCGGCTCC
This sequence comes from Pseudonocardia sp. Ae717_Ps2, assembly GCF_001932475.1. Classification (NCBI taxonomy): domain Bacteria; kingdom Bacillati; phylum Actinomycetota; class Actinomycetes; order Pseudonocardiales; family Pseudonocardiaceae; genus Pseudonocardia; species Pseudonocardia sp. Ae717_Ps2. The sequence goes on along the minus strand of NZ_MCIS01000001.1, from coordinate 1,320,512 downwards.
AGGTCCCCGAGCCGACGGGCCGCGGAGATGTCGCAGCAGACCAGCAGGTCCGGCGAGCGCGGCGCGTCCACCGAGGCGACGACGAGCCCGTGGGGATCGAGGCTGTCGACCAGCGCGGCCGGCACCTGGTCCGGCCCACCGAACGACACGGTGACCGGGGTGCCCGCGCGGTGCAGCGCCGTGGCCAGGGCCAGGGCGCTGCCCGCGGCGTCCGCGTCGGGCCGGACGTGCCCGACCACGAGCACGTCACGGGCCCGGCGCAGGATTGCCGCGGCCCCGGCCGGATCGACCGGACCGGGGCCCGGGACGGTCTCGTGCACGACGCCGGTCACTCGTCGTCGGTCTCCCGCGGCGCCTTGTACGGATCCGGGTCCCCCGCCGGGGACGCCGTGGCCGCCAGCCGGGCCACCTCCTCGTCGGAGGCGCGGGTGCGCGCCAGCAGCTCCTCCATCCGGCGGGCCGTGTCCGGCACCGCGTCCAGCACGAACGCGAGGCTCGGCGTGTGCCGCACCCCGGTCTGCTGCCCCACCCGGCTGCGGAGCACTCCGCTCGCGCTCTGCAGCGCCGCGGCGGCGCCCGCGGTGTCCGGCTCCTCTTCCAGCGAGGCACCCATGACCGTGTAGAACACGGTCGCCTCGCGCAGGTCCCCGGTGACACGGGTGTCGGTGATCGTCACCATCGCCAGCCGCGGGTCCTTCACCTCGTGCTCGAGGGCCTCCGCGACGATCTGCGAGATCCGCTTCGCGAGCTTGCGGGCGCGGGCCTGGTCGACCATGTCCTGCTCCTTCCACCGGGTCGTGCGAGCCCGAGTCTAGGCACGGGTCGCGGGGTTGCGCCGCGCCCGAGCGGGGCGGCGGTCAGTCGTCGTCCGGGCCGAACAGCCGTGTCCGCGCGGACAGCAGCTCCAGCTCGGGACGGGCGGCGACGAGTCGCTCGCACCGCTCCAGCAGGGCGTGCACGTGGCCCGTGTCGGCGGCCACACAGCTCACCCCGATCAGCGCGCGCCGGTGCAGGTCCAGGTGGCCGGCCTCGGCGGCAGCCACCTCGAACCGGCGCAGCTCGGCGAGCAGCGGACGGACCATCGACCGCTTCTGCTTGAGCGACCGGACGTCGCCGAGCAGGACGTCACACTCCAGGGAGCCGACGTACACACACACCTCCACTGACGCCGACGGGGCGGCCGGTGACCGGCCGCCCCGTCGGAGCGCGTTCGTCAACCGCTAGTCGCGCGGCTTCTCCCGCATCTCGAACGTCTCGATGACGTCGTCGACCTTGATGTCGCTGTAGGTACCGAGCGTCAGACCGCACTCGAAGCCCTCGCGGACCTCGACCACGTCGTCCTTGAACCGGCGCAGCGACGAGATCGGGAGGTTCTCGTGGATCACCTTCGAGTCGCGCAGCAGGCGCGCCCGGGCGTTCCGGCGGATCTCCCCACTCATCACCAGGCAACCGGCGATCGTGCCGAACTTCGAGGACTTGAAGACGTCGCGGACCTCGGCGCGGCCCAGCTCGACCTCCTCGTACTCCGGCTTGAGCATGCCCTTGAGGGCTGCCTCGATCTCGTCGATCGCCTGGTAGATCACCGAGTAGTAGCGGATCTCGACGCCCTCGCGGTTGGCCAGCTCGGTGGCCTTGCCCTCGGCACGGACGTTGAAGCCCATGACGATGACGTTGTCCGCGATGGCGAGGTTGATGTCGCCCTCGGTGATGCCGCCGACGCCGCGGTGGATGACCCGCAGCTCGACCTCCTCACCCACGTCCAGCTTCATCAGGGCTTCCTCGAGCGCCTCGACGGTGCCCGAGTTGTCACCCTTGATGATCAGGTTGAGGGTGTTGGTCTCCTTCAGCGCGGCGTCCAGGTCCTCCAGGCTGACGCGCTTGCGACGGCTCGCCAGCTCGGCGTTGCGCTCGCGGGCGCGGCGCCGGTCGGCGATCTGGCGGGCCACCCGGTCCTCGTCCACGACGAGGAACGTGTCGCCCGCACCCGGCACCGACGTCAGACCGATGACCTGCACCGGGCGCGACGGGAGCGCCTCGGTGACGTCCTGGCCGTGCTCGTCGACCATGCGCCGGACACGCCCGGAGGCGTCGCCGGCCACGACCGAGTCGCCGACCCGGAGCGTTCCGCGCTGGACCAGCACGGTGGCCACCGGGCCGCGACCGCGGTCCAGGTGACCCTCGATGGTGACGCCCTGCGCCTCCATCTCGGGGTTGGCCCGCAGGTCGAGCGCCGCGTCGGCGGTCAGCAGGATCGCCTCGAGCAGGGCCTCGATGTTGGTGCCCTGCTTCGCGGAGATGTCGACGAACATGGTGTCGCCGCCGTACTCCTCGGCCACCAGGTTGTACTCGGTGAGCTGCTGACGGATCTTCTGCGGGTTCGCACCCTCGACGTCGATCTTGTTGACCGCGACGACGATCGGCAGACCGGCCGCCTGGGCGTGGTTGATCGACTCGACGGTCTGCGGCATCACGCCGTCGTCCGCCGCCACCACGATGACCGCGATGTCGGTGGACTTCGCACCACGGGCACGCATGGCGGTGAACGCCTCGTGACCCGGGGTGTCGATGAACGTGATGAGCCGCTCCTCGCCCTCGAGCTCGGCCGCGACCTGGTAGGCGCCGATGTGCTGGGTGATGCCGCCGGCCTCGCCCTCGCGGACGTTCGCCTTGCGGACCGTGTCCAGCAGCCGCGTCTTACCGTGGTCGACGTGACCCATGACGGTCACGACCGGCGGACGGGCCTCGAGCGCGTCCTCGTCGCCCGGGTCACCGAACTCGATGTCGAACGACTCCAGCAGCGCACGGTCCTCCTCCTCGGGGGAGACGACCTGCACGCGGTAGTTCATCTCCTGGCCGAGCAGCTCCAGGACCTCGTCCGAGACCGACGCGGTGGCCGTGACCATCTCACCGAGGTGGAACAACACCTGTACCAGCGAGGCCGGGTTGGCGTTGATCTTCTCGGCGAAGTCGGTCAGCGACGCGCCACGCGGCAGCCGGATCGTCTCGCCGTTGCCCTTGGGCAGGCGGACGCCGCCCACCGAGGGCGCGGCCATGGCGTCGTACTCCTGGCGCTTCTGCCGCTTCGACTTGCGACCCTTGCGGGCCGGACCGCCGGGACGGCCGAACGCACCCGCGGCACCGCCGTGACCACGCGCACCGCCACCACCGGGACGACCGCGGAATCCACCACCGGCCGGGGGCGGACCACCGGGACCGCCACCACCGGGACGGAAACCGCCGCCACCGCCACCGGGACGACCGCCACCGGGGCCACCACGACCGGCACCGGGGCCACCACGACCGCCGCCGGGGCCACCACGGCCACCGGCACCGGCTCCGGGGCGACCGGCAGCCGGACGCGCGGGCATCATGCCCGGGTTCGGCCGCGGAGGCATGTTGCCCGGGTTCGGACGGGGACCGCCCGCACCCGGAGCGCCGCCCGGACGGGGCGGACGCGGCGGGGCCTCACCGGAACGCGCGGCGGGAGCCTCGGGACGGCCGCCCTGCTGGCCACCGCCCTGCTGGGGCTGCGGCGCACCGGGACGCGGGCCCGGCTTGGGCGAACCCTGGCCGACGCCGAACGGGTTGTTGCCGACGCGCGGCTGGCGCGGGCCCGGACGGGCACCACGCTCACCGGGCTGACCCGAGGGACGCGGGGCGCCACCGCCCTGGCCGCCCTGGCCCTGACCGGGACGGGGGGTCGAGGCGGGCTTCGGCGCGGCCGGGGCCTCGGCGGCCGCGGCGGGAGTCTGGGCGGCCGGGGCAACCGGAGCCGCCGGGGCCTGCGGGCCGGGCTTGGGCGCGGCCGGTCCCGGCTTCGGGGCGTCGGTGCGCGCCGCGGGCTGCGACGGCGACGGGGCACCCGGGGTGGGTGTCGCGGGGGCCGGCGGACCCGGACGCGGGCCGGGCTTGGGGGCCGCACCCGGGGTCGGGCGCGACGGCGACGGGGCGCCGGAGCCACCGGCACGCGGACGACCGCCACCGGGCGCGCCGGAACCGCGGCGCTGGCCGCCGGCGGGGCCACCACCGGAGGCCATCGCGTCGCGCAGCTTGCGCACGACCGGGGCCTCCACGGTGGAGGAGGGGGACTTCACGTACTCCCCGAGGTCCTGCAGCTTGCTGAGGACCTGCTTACTGCTGATTCCGAGCTCTTTCGCGAGCTCGTGCACGCGGGCCTTGCCTGCCACTGCTCTCCTCATCCTGACCGGAGGCCGGGCGGCAGCATCCCGCTCGACCTCGAACCTAGTGTCGAAGCACGTTCATGGTGCGATCTTCACTGCTGGCTCATGACTGGTCGACCTTGCTTTCTTCCGATGACGGGTCCGAGAGGTTCCCGAGCCCCAGCGGGTCGTGCGACTCCTGCAGCCACCGCCTGACGGCGGTGACGTCCGGTGCCGAACGGACGCGTAACGCCCGGGCGAACGCCGAGCGTCGCTCGGCCTTGTCCAGGCACCCCGTCGAGAGGTGCAACCAGGCACCCCGTCCGGGGAGACGGCGGCGCGGATCCGGAATGCAACGTCCGTTCTCCACGACCACCCGCAACAGTACGTCGGCCCGTTCCCGGGTCCGGCACCCCACACAGGTCCGGATCGGAACCGACCGGGTGTGCGTGGGCGACGGTCCGCGACCGCGGGCCGATGACGAGTGTAGCGCAGGGCGGTCGTCGGGCATTCCCTCGCCCGACCCCTGCTGTTGATCTCCGTCGGTCAGGACGGCTCTCCGGCGGGGTCGGCCGGCCCGCCGTCGGGCGTGACCGGGTCGCGCGGGTCGGCGTCACTGCGGATGTCGATCTTCCAGCCGGTGAGCCGGGCGGCCAGACGGGCGTTCTGCCCCTCCTTGCCGATCGCCAGCGACAGCTGGAAGTCCGGCACGACGACGCGGGCGATCCGGGCGCGCTCGTCGAGCACCGTCACCGACACCACCTTCGACGGCGAGAGCGCGTTCCCGACGAACTCGGCCGGGTCCTCGGACCAGTCGATGATGTCGATCTTCTCACCGGCCAGCTCCCCCATCACGCCGCGCACCCGGGCGCCCATCGGACCGATGCAGGCACCCTTGGCGTTGAGCCCGGAGCGGGTCGAGCGCACCGCGATCTTGGAGCGGAACCCCGCCTCACGGGCCACCGACACGATCTCGACGGAACCGTCGACGATCTCGGGCACCTCCAGGGCGAACAGCTTGCGCACCAGGTTCGGGTGGGTCCGCGAGAGCGTGATCGAGGTGCCCCGCGGGCCGCGGTTCACACCGATGACGAAGCAGCGGATCCGGTCGCCGTGCTTGTAGACCTCGCCCGGCACCTGCTCGGCGGCGGGCAGCACGGCCTCGGTGCCGCCGGAGAGCTCGACCACGACGACGCCGCGGGCGTTGGCGCGCGCGTCGCGCTGAACGATGCCGGCGACGACCTCGCCCTCCTTGGTGGAGAACTCGCCGTAGGTGCGCTCGTGCTCGGCGTCGCGCAGCCGCTGCAGGATGACCTGGCGGGCGGTCGTCGCCGCGATCCGGCCGAAGCCGTCCGGGGTGTCGTCGAACTCCGGGCCGGGGGTGCCGTCCTCGGACGCGTCGGCGGCGTCGCGGACCATGACCCGCACCACACCGCTCTTGCGGTCGATGTCGACGCGGGCGTCCGGGTGGTGACCGTCGGTGTGCTTGTAGGCGGTGAGCAGCGCCGTCTCGATGGCCGAGAGGACCGTCTCGAACGGGATCTCCTTGTCCCGCTCGATCGCGCGCAGCGCGGGGATGTCGACGTTCACCGGTTCTCCTCGTCGCGGGCAGTGCCCTCAGGGCCGTCAGGGCCGTCAGGGCCGTCAGGGCCGTCGTGGTTCGTGGGGGCCCCGTCGGCCCCGTCGGTGCTGCCGGACAGCGCGTCCGGGTCGAGCAGTGCGGTCTCCGCGGGCGGGGCGGGCTTGAACTCGACCTGCACCTGGGCGTGGCGGATCTCCGCGAGCGGGATGTCGCGCCGCTCCGGGGACTTCCGGCCGGGGACCGCGACGGCGACCGTGTCGCCGTCGAGCCGGCCGACCCGGGCGTCGACGACGGAGCCGTCGGTCAGCGTGAGCCGCGCCAGGCGCAGGTAGGCCCGCCGCCAGTGCCGGGGCTCGGTGAGCGGCCGGTCGATCCCGGGCGAGGTCACCTCGAGCGTGTACGAACCCTCGATGAGGTGCTCGTGCGGGTCCAGCTCGGCGGCCGCGGAACGGCTGAGCCGGGCGATGACGTCGAGGTCGATGCCGGTCTCGGGCGAGGACTCGGGCAGGTCGACGACGAGCTTGACCGAGTGCCGTCGCCCGGCGGAGCGGACCTCCACGGCGTCGATCTCCAGCCCGGCCCCGTGGACCACCGGCTCGAGCACGCCGCGCAGCTGGTCTGCCAGCTGTGCGGGGTCCGGACTGCGCATCGGGTGACTCTCCTCGTGTGGGGGGCCTGCCGGGGTGACGACCGGTCGGCAGGGCTCCGGTTGGGGTCGATCGTGGTGTCGCGACCGCCGGTGGGCGGGCACGTCGGACGCTCGCGGACGGCATCCGACAGCGGCGCCGCACACCGCGACGCGTCCGGACGGGACCGAGCGGTGCCGGTGACGGTGGGGACGGCCGACGAGCCTAGCGCGTCCGCCCGGCGGGCCGACGGTCGGTGGCCCGCCGGCGGGCGGTCGTCCGCGGCCCGTGCGGGCACGGTCGGTGCCGCGCGGCCCGGCGCGTGCTGGCAGCATGACCCGACGTGAACGACCGCCAGCCATCCGTGTCGTCCCGGGTGTCACCCGGGGTGTCCCCCCGGATGTCACCGACCGGGCCGCCGTCGTCGCCGGTCCCGTCGTCGGTGACCGGCCCCCGCCGTGTCCGCCCGACCCGACGCCAGGTGCTGGTGACCGCGGCCGCGGTGGCCGCGACGGTGCCGCTGGCGGGCTGCTCCCGCGCGACCACACGCACCCAGGACGCCTCGGACGCCCTGCTCGCGCTCGCCGACGCCGCCCGCTCCGACGCCGCGCTGATCGTCGCCGCGGTGACCGGCGACCCGTCGCTCGCGGGCCGGCTGGAGCCGCTGCGCGCGGCCCGGATGGAGCACGCCGCCGCGCTGGACCAGGCGGGCGGGCGCACCCCGGGCCAGATCGCCTCCCCCGCGACGCCACCGTCGGGTGACCTCGCCGCGGTGCGCGACGCCGTCGCCGGGTCGGCCCGCAGCGCGGGCGAGGTCGTCCCCCGCGCCTCGGCGCTGCAGGTGGGGCTGGTCGCCGAGGTCGCCGCCTGCTGCGCCACCTACGCGGCGATCCTCACCGGGGCCCCGGCATGAGCGCGGGTCCGCTGCCGCGGCAGTCCTCCGACGACGAGCCCCAGGTCCCCCAGGTCACCGTCGACGCGCTGCAGCGGGCGCTCGCCTGCGAGCACGCGGCCCTGTGGGCGTACAAGATGGCGCTCGCGTTCATCCCGCCGGAGTGGGCGACCCGGGCCCGCGGCGACATCGAGGCCCACACCACCCTGCGCGGCCAGATCACCCAGACCCTGTCCGACATCGGGCAGCGGCCGGTCTCGGCGCAGCCGGCGTACGCGGCCCCGCAGCCCGTCGTCGACGGCGTGTCGGCCGGGGCGCTGCTGGTGTCGGCCGAGACCGACGCGATCGCCGCGTGGCGGTCGGTGACCGAGCGGTCGTCGTCGGTCCCGCTGCGCGAGGCCGGGCTGAAGGCGATGGTCGAGTGCACCGGCCGGCTCGCGTACTGGCGCGGGGTCACCGAGCGGTCCCCCGTCGTGCCGGTGTTCCCCGGCCGGAGCTGAGGGGCGCGCCGCTCGGCAACGCTCAACGGAGCGCGGCGGCGGCCGCCTCGACGTCGTCGAGGGTGGTCGACAGGTGGAACGCCAGCCGGGCGGCTCCGTCGCGTACGGCGGCGGTGATCCCGGCCGCGGCCAGCCGGTCGGCCGCACCCTCGGCGCGCACCGACACGATGGCCGACCCGGCGGGTGGCATCCCGAGGCGCTCGCGCAGGCCGTCGGCGAGGCCGACGCAGTGCGCGCGCAGTGCCTCGGGGTCGAGCGAGGCCAGCCACGGCAGCGTCACCGCGGCGCCGGCATGGGCGAACCAGACGGGGGCCTCCTCGCCCCCGGCCGGTCCGGGCCGTGCGGGCGGGTCCGGGGTGTAGAGCCCACCACCCCAGCGGTCCCGGGTGCCGTACCAGCCCGCGGAGTGCGGGGTGGGCTCCGGCCAGCGCGCCCCGGTGGGCGGTCCGTCGACCCAGGACGGCCGCCGGGCCAGCCAGGCGGTGCCGCGCGGCGCGAGCAGCCACTTGTACCCCGACCCGACGACGGCGTCGGCGTCGTGCATGCGCAGCGGGAGCCATCCGGCGGCCTGGGTGACGTCGAACAGCAGCCGCACGCCGCTGCGGGCGCGGGCGGCGAGCAGCGCGTCGACGTCGGCGATCGCGCCGTCGGAGGACTGCACCACCGACACCGCGACGAGGTCGTGGTCGGCGGCGTGTGCCGCCAGCTCGGCGAGCGGCACCTCGGTCACCCGGACCCCGCGGTGGGCCTGCACCGCGAACGGCCGGGTCACCGAGGAGAACTCGCCCCGGGCGACGAGCACCCGGGTGCCCTCGGGCACCGACGCGGCGAGCGGACCGATGAGACCGGACGTCGTGGCGCCCTGTGCGACGTCGGCGGCCGGCACCCCGGTGATCGCGGCGAACCCGGCACGGGCCGTCTCGACGGCGTCGTCGAAGTCCTTCGGCGAGGTCCCGCCGACGGCCCACCGCGCCACGACGTCGGCGACCACCGCCGACGCCCGTCGCGGCGGGATGCCGATGCTCGCGGTGTTCAGGTAGCCGGGCCGGTGTGGCAGTTCCCATCCGGCAAAGGTGACCGAGTCGTCCACGCTGCCCGACCGTACCGACGGTCCTACTGTCTCGGGGTGTGTACAGCGAGCTAATCGAGATCCGGACCGGTTCCGAGGAGACGGTCGTGGACCTGACGCACCGGATCGAACGCTTCCTGTCCGACTGCGGTGCCGACGACGGCCTGCTCAACGTCTTCGTGCCGCACGCGACGGCCGGGATCGCGGTCATCGAGACCGGGGCGGGCAGCGACTCCGACCTGCTCGCGCAGCTGCGCGAGCTGCTGCCCGCCGACGACCGCTGGCGGCACCGGCACGGCAGCGCCGGGCACGGTCGCGACCACGTGCTGCCCGCGTTCGTGCCGCCGTCGACGACGGTCCCGGTGATCGACGGCCGGCCCGCGCTGGGGACCTGGCAGTCGATCTGCCTGGTCGACACCAACGTGGACAACCCGACGCGGTCGGTGCGGCTGACGTTGCTGCCGGGCTGAGGCCCCGCGGCACCTGCTCAGGACCGCCGGGCGACCGCGGCCCGCCGCCCGTCGGAACGCCGCGCCGGGGTCGGACGACAGCGCCGTACGCTGCGCCGGTGACCTCCGGCCGGACGACGACCGACCGCCCGGCTGCCGCGATGTCGTCGCGGCAGGGCGGGCCCTCCCCCGGTTCCGGGCGACGGCTGCGTCCCGCGTTGGCCGCCGCCGTCGCCGTGCTGGTCGTGGCAGGCGCGGCGGCCGGGCTCGGTGGCATCCGCCCGGCCACCCCGGCCGTCCCTGCGCCCGCCCCGCCCCCGGCCGTGGAGCCCGCCGCGTTCGCGGTCACGCCCCCGCCGGGATGGACCGCTCCGGCACCCGGGGCGCCCGCGCTGGAGGTTTTCGGGGTGCCGTTCGCCCGGCTCGCCGAGGCCCCGCCCTTCGCCGCGGGCGACTGCCCCGTCGGCGCCGCACCGCGCGGGGTCGCCGCCGCGGCGCTCGTCGCCGTCCCGGCCGGGACGAGCGTCGAGCAGGCCGCGCAGGCCTTCGCCCGCGGCGCCGGGGAGTCCGCCTACGCCGGCTCGGCCCCGCAGGTGGCGGTCGGGCCGCCCGGGCCACGCCCGGGCGACGACGAGCCGGGGACCTGGGTGGAGGCCACCGTGCGCACCGACGGCGCGGTCGGGGTGCTCGCGGTGCCGCGGACCCAGGCCCGCGACGGCTCGGTCGGTGTCGCGATGCTGGTGGTCGCGGCGGACGTGGGCGGCGGCCCCGGCGACGCGGTGCCCCGCTCCGCGCTCACCGACCTGGCCGCCTCGGCGGTCCGCCCCGGCTGACCCCGGAACGCACGGAGCGCGCCCCTCCGGCGAGGGACCCGCTCCGTGCGGCGGCGGTGCGGCTCAGGCCCCGCGGACGATCCCGGCGACCAGCTCCGCGGCGCCGGCGCGGTCGATCTCGCTCCGCTCGCCGGTGGCCCGGTCCTTGAGTTCCAGCTTCCCCTCCGCGAGCCCCCGCCCGACGACGACGATCGTCGGGACCCCGATCAGCTCGGCGTCAGCGAACTTCACGCCGGGGCTCGCCTTGCGGTCGTCGAGGACGACCGACAGGCCCTGGGCCTCCAGCTCGGCGGCGACGGCCTCGCCGCCCTCCAGCAGCTCCGCGGACTTGCCCGCGACGACGACGTGCACGTCGAACGGCGCGACCGAGCGCGGCCACACCAGGCCGGAGTCGTCGTGGGACTGCTCGGCGATCGCGGCGACCAGCCGGGAGACGCCGATGCCGTAGGAGCCCATCGTGATCCGGACCGGCTTGGAGTCCGGGCCGAGCGCGTCGAGGGAGAAGGCGTCGGCGTACTTGCGGCCGAGCTGGAAGATGTGCCCGATCTCGATGCCGCGGGCGGCCTCCAGCACCCCGGTGCCGTCCGGGGACGGGTCCCCGGCGCGGACCTCGGCGGCCTCGATCGTGCCGTCCGGGGTGAAGTCCCGGCCCGCGACGAGGTCGACGACGTGGTGGTCGGCCTTGTCCGCGCCGGTCACCCAGGCGGTGCCGGTCACGACGCGCGGGTCCACGAGGTAGCGGACGCCGTTCGTGGCCAGCGCGCCCGGGCCGATGTAGCCCTTGACGAGGAAGGCGTTCCGGGCGAAGTCGGCCTCGTCGAGCAGCTCGACCTGGGCCGGCTCCAGCGACGCCTCGATGCGCTTCATGTCGACCTCGCGGTCCCCGGGAACGCCGATCCCCAGCAGCTCCCACTCGGTCGCGCCCGGCTGCCGTGTCTTGACCAGCACGTTCTTGAGCGTGTCGGCCGCGGTGAAGGTGCGCTCGGTGTTGGCGTTGAGGAAGTCCACCAGCGACGCGATGGTCGGGGTGTCCGGGGTGTGGTGCACCTGCGCGGCGGGCAGCCCCTCGAGCGGGATCGCCGGGGGCGCGGGCGTGGTGACGGCCTCGACGTTGGCCGCGTAGCCGCCGGGGCCGCGGACGAAGGTGTCCTCGCCGGTCTCGGACTCGGCCAGGAACTCCTCCGACGCCGAGCCGCCCATCGCGCCCGAGGTCGCGGACACGATCACGTAGCGCAGCCCGAGCCGGTCGAAGATCTTGACGTAGGCGTCGCGGTGCTTGCGGTAGGACTCGGACAGGCCCTCGTCGGTGAGGTCGAACGAGTAGGAGTCCTTCATGAGGAACTCGCGGCCGCGCAGGATCCCCGCGCGGGGCCGCTCCTCGTCGCGGTACTTGTTCTGGATCTGGTAGAGGATGACCGGGTAGTCCTTGTAGGACGAGTACTCGCCCTTGACCGTGAGGGTGAACAGCTCCTCGTGGGTCGGGCCGAGCAGGTAGTCACCGCCCTTGCGGTCCTGCAGGCGGAACAGGTTGGGGCCGTACTCGGTCCACCGGTTCGTCGCCTCGTAGGGCTCGCGCGGCAGCAGCGCCGGGAACTGGATCTCCTGGGCGCCCATGGCGTTCATCTCCTCGCGCACCACGTTCTCGATGCGGCGGAGCACCGTGAGGCCGAGTGGGAGCCAGGAGTACACGCCCGGGGCCACGCGACGGACGTAGCCGGCGCGGACCAGCAGCTTGTGGCTGGGCACCTCCGCGTCGGCCGGGTCCTCACGCAGGGTGCGCAGGAACAGCGACGACATCCGGGTCAACACCTGCAGAAGGGTAGCGAGGGACCCCGGAGCTCCTCATCCCGGTTCCGGAGCGGGCAGACTCGGGGCATGGGAGACGAACAGCACGAGCTGCTCGCGGGGGCACGCCAGGGCGTCCTCGCGACGATCAAGCGCAGTGGCATGCCCCAGCTGTCGCCGGTGACGCCGTACTACGACCGGGCGGCGGGCACGGTGCAGGTGTCGATGACCGAGGGGCGCGCGAAGACCGCGAACCTGCGGCGGGACCCGCGGGCGGCGCTGTCGGTCGAGAGCGCCGACGGCCGCTCGTGGGCGACGGCCGAGGGCCCGGTCGAGCTCGTCGGCCCCGACGACTCGCCCGACGGACCGGCCGTGCAGGCACTGGTCGACTGGTACCGGGCCGCCGCCGGGGAGCACCCGGACTGGGACGAGTACCGCGAGGTCATGGTCCGGGACCGGCGGGTGCTGATGACGATGCGGGTGCAGCGCGTCTACGGCGAGAACCTGGGCTGAGCCCCACGTCGGGCAGGGGTGCACGGGTGGGCCCGCGCGCCCCGGCCCGAGCGGCTCAGACCGCCTCGTCCAGCAGCTCGCCGAGCATCCGGGCGACCGTCGGGGTCTCCACCAGGAACCCGTCGTGCCCGTACGGGGAGTCGATCACCTTCAGCGGGTCGGCGCGCGGGATCCCGTCGGCCAGCTCCTGCTGCTCGGCGAGCGGGTACAGCCGGTCGGAGGTGACACCGGCGACGTAGGTGCGGGCGCTCACCCGCGACAGCGCCGACGCCACCCCGCCCCGGTCGCGTCCCACGTCGTGGTGGTTCATCGCCTGGGTCAGCCGCACGTAGGACGCGGCGTCGAAGCGGTGCACCAGCTTGTCCGCGTGGTGGTCCAGGTAGGACTCCACGGCGTAGCGGCCGCCGTCGAGCGGATCCTCACCCGGCTGCGGGTCCCGGCCGAAGCGGGTCGCCAGCTCGACGCCCGACCGGTACGACAGGTGCGCGATCCGCCGGGCGACGCCCAGTCCGCGCCACGGCCCCTCGGGCGTGTCGTGGTAGTCGCCGCCGTGCCAGTGCGGGTCGGAGGTGATGGCCTGGATCTGCGGGCTCGCCCAGCCGATCTGGTCCGCCGACGACGCCGCGGGCCCGGCGAGCAGGAACAGCCGCCGTACCCGGTCGGGCTCGGTCGCCGCCCACTCCAGGGAGCGCATGGACCCCATCGAGCCGCCGATCACGCAGGCGAACGCGTCGATGCCGAGCGCGTCGGCCAGGTACTGCTCGGCGGCGACGGTGTCCCGCACGGTGACCGTCGGGAACCGGCTGCCCCAGGTCCGGCCGTCCGGGGCCCGCGACGCCGGACCGGTGCTGCCCTGGCAGCCGCCGACCGCGTTCGGCGCCACGACGAACCAGCGCGCCGGGTCCAGCGGGCCGCCCGGCTCGATCAGCCCGGGCCACCAGCCCGGCGTCGGGTGCCCGGGGCCGGCCGGGCCCTCCAGGTGCGCGTCGCCGGTGAGGGCGTGCAGAACCAGGACGGCGTTGGAGCCGTCCGGCGCGAGCTCGCCCCAGGTCTCGTAGGCCAGTCGTACACCGGGGAGCTCCCCGCCGGCCGCCAGCTTCAGCGGCGCCGGCAGGTCGAGGAACCGGCGGCGGCCGGGGTCGTCCCCCTCCCGCCAGGCACCGCTGGCGGGAGGGGGCTCGATGTCGTTCACGGACACCAGGTAATCAGATCCGCGCTCATGCGCCCTTCGCGGCGCGGAACCCGGCGTCGAGGTCGGCCTTGAGGTCCTCGATGCCCTCCAGACCGACCGAGAGCCGGACCAGGCCCGGGGTGACCCCGGACGCGATCTGCTCCTCGGCCGACAGCTGGCTGTGCGTGGTCGACGCCGGGTGGATGACCAGGCTGCGCACGTCGCCGATGTTGGCGAGGTGGCTGTGCAGCTCGAGGGCGTTGACGAACTTCTTGCCCGCCTCGACCCCGCCCTGCAGCTCGAACGCCACGATCGCGCCGCCGCCCTTGGGCAGGTACTTCTTCTGCAGCTCGTGCCACGGGCTCGACGGGAGGCCCGCGTAGTGGACCTTCTCCACCTCGTCGCGACCCTCCAGCCACTCGGCCAGCGCCTGGGCGTTCTGGTTGTGCCGGTCGATGCGCAGCGACAGCGTCTCGATGCCCTGCAGGATCAGGAACGCGTTCTGCGGGGAGATCGCCGGGCCGAGGTCGCGCAGCAGCTGCACGCGGGCCTTGATGATGTAGGCGATCGGGCCGACGGCGTCGGTGAACACCGCGCCGTGGTAGCTCGGGTCGGGGCTGGTCAGGCCCGGGAACCGGTCCTTGTTGGCGACCCAGTCGAACTTCCCGGAGTCGACGATGATGCCGCCGACCGAGGTGCCGTGGCCGCCGAGGAACTTGGTCAGGGACTCGACGACGATGTCGGCGCCGTGCTCGATCGGCCGCACCAGGTACGGGGTCGGGACGGTGTTGTCGACGATCAGCGGGACCCCGGCGGAGTGCGCGACGCCGGCGACGGCCGCGATGTCGAGGATGTTGCCGCGCGGGTTGCCCAGCGTCTCGCCGTAGAGGGCCTTGGTGTTCGGCCGGATCGCGGCCTTCCACTCCTCCAGGTCGTCCGGGTCGTCGACGAAGGTGACCTCGATGCCCAGCTTCGGGAAGGTGTAGTGGAACTGGTTGTAGGTGCCGCCGTAGAGCGAGGCGCTGGAGACGATGTGGTCCCCGGCCTCGGCGATGTTCTGGATCGCCAGTGCCTGCGCGGCCTGCCCGGACGCGACGGCCAGGGCCGCGGCCCCGCCCTCCAGCGCGGCGACGCGCTGCTCCAGCACGTCCTGGGTGGGGTTCATGATCCGCGTGTAGATGTTGCCGAACTCGGCGAGCCCGAACAGGTTCGCGGCGTGGTCGGTGTCGCGGAAGACGTAGGACGTCGTCTGGTAGATCGGCGTCGCCCGGGCGTTGGTGGTCGGGTCGGGTGCGGCGCCGGCGTGCACCTGCTTGGTCTCGAACGACCAGTTGGCGGTGATGTCGGGGTCGGTCACGGTGGGACTCCTCTTCGGGTCGACCGCCGGTGTGAGCGTGCCGAGGCGGGCCGTGCCCGGGTCGGTCGATCGCGGCGGCTACAGGGGTAGCTACAGGACTGTGGCGGGGCGGACGCGTACGTGGGCCCTCGGACGAGCGCGGGTCAGCGACAGGGGCGACAGGACGCGCTCGTGATCCGCATGCAGTCGACGTGGATGCGCGCCACCAGGCAGGTCACACACCCGAACGTAGTGCGGTCCCCCGGCGGGCACAACGGCCGTCCGCGGTGATCACTACTCTGTGGCGCCGTGCTCGTCCTGCTGCCGCCCTCGGAGACCAAGCGTGACGGCGGCGACGGCCCGCCGCTCGACCTCACCGCGCTCTCCCACGACGCCGACCTCGGCCCCGTCCGCACGGAGCTCTGCGACGAACTCGTCGCACTGGCCGGCGACCGTCCGGCCGCGCGTGCCGCGCTCGGGGTCTCCCAGCGCCAGGACGCCGAGATCGACCGCAACGCCGCGCTGCGCACGAACCCGACCCTCCCGGCGCTGGACCGCTACACCGGGGTGCTCTACGACGCCCTCGACGCCGGGTCCTTCACCCGCGCCACCCGGGACCGCGCCCGGTCCCGGCTCGCCGTGTGCTCGGCGCTGTTCGGGCTCCTCTCCGCCGACGACCCGATCCCGCCCTACCGGCTCTCGGCGGGCTCGAAGCTGCCCGGTTCCGGCACGCTCGCGGCGCGCTGGCGCCCGGCGCTCGACCCGCTGCTGGCGCGCATCGCCGACGGCGAGCTCGTCGTCGACCTGCGCTCGGGCGGCTACGCCGCGCTCGGCACGGTCCCCGGCGCGGTCACGGTGAACGTGCTGGCCCAGCGCCCGGACGGGTCGCGCTCGGTGGTCAGCCACCACAACAAGTCGCACAAGGGCGGCCTGGCGCGGCTGCTGGCGACCTCGCGGGCCGAGCCGGCCGACGCCGGCGCGGTGGCCCGGATCGCGCGGCGGGCGGGGCACCTGGTGGAACGCGACGGCAACCACCTCGATCTCGTCATCCCGGCCTGACCCCGGCCCCGGAGCCGGGGACACGCCCGCCGTGCCGGCCCTCGGTCGTGCCGGTCCCGGTCGTGCCGGTCCCGGTCGTGACGGTCCCGGTCGTGACGGCCCGGTCGTGACCGCGGGCAGCGCTGTCGTGCCGGCCCGGCCGTGACGGTGCGGCCGTGACGGTGCGGTCGTGACGGTGCGGCCGGGCCCGGCCGGCACGCGTGGCGGCCGCCGTCGGCCGGCGGCGCGGAGGACCCCGGAAAACCCGTGGCGGGCCGGGGCGGCGTCCGGCAGGGTCACGACCGGCCGGAGGGACCGGTGGCGCGGCAGGACCGCGCGGTGCGAGCGGGGAGGTGCGTACCGATGGCCGTCCGTCGTGTCCGGGTGCGCAACGCGCGCCCCACCGCACCGTCCCCGTCGCGCGGCACGACCGGTCCCTGAGGACCGGCTCCGCGCGGCACCCCTCGCTGCCTCCGGAGCCGCACGTGTACTCCTCCGACCGTCCCGATCCCGTCCGCCGTCGCCGCCGCTTCGACGACCACAATGACGACGACGAGCCCCGCCCCCGTCCCGGCCGCGCCGACACCGCCGCGCTCGACCTGGACGGCCGTGCCGGGCACGACCCCGACACCGCCGAGATCCCCGGCGGTGCCGACCGCTGGTCCACCTGGACCGGGCTGCCCGCCGGGTCCCGCGGTCCGCACCCCCGCCCCGGCTGGCTGGTGACCGACGCCGGCGCCGTCGACCACGAGCGCGGGGTGCTCAAGACCGGCAAGGAGGCCGACGTGCACCTCGTCGAACGCGGCCTCCCCGGCCACGACGGGGTGCTGCTCGCCGCCAAGCGCTACCGCGACCCCGCACACCGCATGTTCCACCGCGACGCCGGCTACCTGGAGGGGCGCCGCGTCCGGCGCTCCCGGGAGACCCGCGCGATGGCGCGGCGCACCGTGCTGGGCCGCGACCTCATCGCCGGGCAGTGGGCGGCGGCGGAGTTCGCCGCGCTCGCCCGGCTGCACGGCGCGGGGGCGCCGGTGCCCTACCCCGTCTCGGTCGACGGGACCGAGGTGCTGCTGGAGTTCCTCGGCACCGCCGACGGGCGCGCCGCGCCCCGGCTCGCCGCGCTGCGCCCGGACCCCGACGAGCTGGCCGCGCTGTGGGGCGACCTCGTCGACGCCCTCGGGGTGCTCGCCGATCTCGGGTGGGCGCACGGCGACCTGTCGGCCTACAACGTGCTCGTCCACCGCGGCAGGGCGGTGCTGATCGACCTGCCGCAGGTGGTCGACGTCGTCGGGAACCCGCAGGGACCGGAGTTCCTCGACCGTGACGTGCGACGCATCGGCGAGTGGTTCGTCGCGCACGGGCTGGACCCGGCCGCCCCCGCCGACCTGCTGTCGGACCTGCGGGAACGCTCCCGGATCGGCTGACGGTCGACCCCGGTCGCCGGGGTGCGGCCCGGACACCACGGGCGGCATCCCGGCGGGCGGAGGAGGTCCCGCCGTCGTCCGGGCCGGGCGCGGGGCGTAGTGTCGATCGACGAGCGCCCGGGCATTCTGTCACCGGGCCGAGCCCTTCCATCACGGAGCGCGCACCGCGACGACGCACCTGCCGCGCCCGGGCCCGTCGGCCGAGCACACCTCCCCCGAGGTCTCCGCAGGACGTGCCACGTTCTCGAGGAGACCTGTCTTGACCAGGCCGCAGTTCCGCCCGCCGTCGTCCGACGCCGGCACCGCCACCGACCGTCCCGCCCGTCGGCGGGCCACCCGCCCGTCCGGGCCGTCCGCAGACGGCGGCGCCCAGCGCGGGTCGACCCGACGCGACGACCGCCGCACCGAGTTCCGCAGCGAGACCCGCGGCGAGTTCCGTGGCGAGGACCGCCGCGACCGTCCCGCCCGGGACGACGACCGCCGCGACGCCGCACGTCCGGCCCGGGGCGCCCGTACCGGCGGCCCCGCCCGCGGTGAGCGCTCCGGCGCTCCCCGCGGCGAGCGCACCGCCCGGGGCGAGCGCTCCGGCGACGGCGGCACCGGCAACCGCGCCGAGCGCCGCGAGCACCTGCAGGACGGCAGCCGCGTCGACCGCGGGCCCGCCCGGTCCTCCCAGCGCAACGGCGACCGTCCGGCCTCCCGCCGCGGACGCCGCGGCGGCGGTGGCGGTGGCAATGGCGGCGCCGCGTCCCGTCCGGCCGCGGCCCGCGCCGCCGTCGCCGCGCCGAAGGCCGAGCCGGAGCCGCAGTGGGTCGAGCCCGAGGACGGCATGCCGTCGTTCGCCGCGCTGGGCCTGCCCGAGCGGCTGACCACGGCGCTGGCCGAGCAGGGTTTCACCGCCCCGTTCCCGGTGCAGGCGGCCACGCTGCCCGACACCCTCGCCGGGCGTGACCTGCTCGGACGCGGCCAGACCGGGTCCGGCAAGACCCTCGCCTTCGGGCTCGCGCTGCTGGCCCGCCTGGCCGGGGAGCGCTCCCGCCCCACCGCTCCGCGCGGTCTGGTGCTGGTCCCGACCCGCGAGCTCGCCACCCAGGTCGTCGAGGTACTGAAGCCCCTGGCGAAGGCGGTCGACCTGCGGGTGACCGACATCGTCGGCGGGATGTCGATGAACAAGCAGGTCGCCGAGCTCAGGCGCGGGATCGACCTGCTGGTCGCCACCCCGGGCCGGCTGTCCGACCACCTCCAGCAGCGCACCTGTGACCTGTCCGAGGTCACGATCACCGCGCTGGACGAGGCCGACCGCATGGCCGACATGGGCTTCCTGCCCCAGGTCCGCGCGATCCTCGACCGCACCCCGGCCGACGGGCAGCGTCTGCTGTTCTCCGCGACCCTCGACGGCGACGTCGACACCCTGGTCCGGCGCCACCTCACCGACCCGGTGACCCGCTCGGTCGCCCCGCCGACCGGCAGCGTCGCGACGATGGAGCACCACGTGCTCGTCGTCGACCGCGACGACCGGCCCCGCGTCGTCGCCGAGATCGCCGCCCGGGAGGGCCGGACGATCCTGTTCGTGCGCACCAAGCACGGCGCCGACCGGATGGTGCGGGTGCTGCGTCGCGAGGGCGTCGCCGCCGGGCCGCTGCACGGTGGCCGCTCGCAGAGCCAGCGCAACCGCGCGCTCGACGACTTCCGCTCCGGCGCGGTGCCGGTCCTCGTCGCGACCGACGTCGCGGCCCGCGGCATCCACATCGACGACGTCGGGCTCGTCGTGCACGTCGACCCGCCCGCCGACCCCAAGGCCTACCTGCACCGTGCCGGGCGTACCGCCCGGGCCGGGGAGGACGGCGTCGTGGTGACGCTGGCGATGCCCGAGCAGCGAGCCGAGGTGGACCTGCTCACCCGCCAGGCCGGGGTCTCCACGGAGGTCTCGACGGTCCGTCCGGGGCACCCGGACCTGGTCCGTGTGACCGGTGCGCAGGAGCCATCCGGCGAGCCGATCATCGTCGCCAAGCCGCCGAAGCCCACCCCGCGCCGTCGCCCGGCCGCGGGCGGGGCCGCGCGCTCCGACCGGCCGCGCCGCCGGCGCTGACCTCCCCCGGGTCGCGGCCGCCTCACCCGGCCGCGACCCGTGCGGGTCAGCCCCGCCGCGCCTGCCGGCGCAGCTGCAGGATCCGGCCCGTCCCGGGCACGGCGACCAGCAGGATCCCGGCGATCGCGGCGAACAGCAGCGCCACCCCGGTCGGCAGGGTCCCGGTCATCCACAGGAAGGTGATCGCGACCGGCTCGGTGTTCTGCAGGATGAACACCAGCAGGAAGATCAGCACGACCGCCGAGAGGATCAGTGCGGCCCACAGCCCGCCGGCGCGGGTGTGCGGGATCGCGCGCTTCTCGGTGGTGGCCTCGGAGTCCGGTCCGCCCTCCACCGGCACCGCCACGGTCGGCTGCTCGGCCGTGGGGTCGGGCGTGCGCAGCGCCGGATGGGTCGCCGGGTCCGCCGTCGGGTCCGCCGGTCCGACCCGCCCCCAGGCCGGGGAGTCGCCGCCCCGTCGGTCCTCGCTCATCCGTTCCGCCTTCCTCTCCCAGCGTGTCCGCTCGTGCACCCTCGGTCGGAGCACGCGCGGGAGTATCGCGCACTCGGCGCCCCGGCGACGGCGACGCGCGGAGCACGCCCCTCGTCCGGTCGTGCGCCGCACGGTCCCCGCCGGACCTGCGCACACGGGCCGCGGGCCGGGCCCCGCTCAGGAGCGACGGCGCTCCATCGGGACGTGCGGGATGCCGTCCTCGACGAACCGCTCCCCCGCCGGCACGAAACCGTGCCGGGCGTAGAACACCTGCTGGACCTCTTGGGCGTCGAGCACGCAGGGGCGGTCGCCGACCTCGGCGAGCGCCGAGTCCATCAGCCGGTGCCCCAGCCCGCGCCCGCGCGCCTCGGCCCGGGTGCACACCCGGCCGATCCGCATGACCCCGCCGGGCTCGGCCAGCAGCCGCAGGGTCGCGACCACCGTCGCGCCCTCGGCCAGCCAGTGGTGCCGGGTCCGTGGTTCGAGGTCACGCCCGTCGAGCTCCTGGTAGGGGCACTCCTGCTCGACGACGAAGATCGCGGTGCGCAGCGCGAGGAGCGCGTACAGCGTGGCCGGGTCGAGGTCGGCGGCCCAGGCGCGGTGCAGGGTGGGGGCCGCCGCCGCGGCCGGTGTGGGGACGGTCATCTCCAGAGGGGTACCAGAACGCCGCCGACCCGCGGAAGCGGTTAGCCTCGCGACGTGGCCCACCATGATCTGGTCGTCATCGGCACCGGTTCCGGAAACACCTTCCTCGACGAACGCTTCGCCGGGCTCGACGTCGCGCTCGTCGAGCACGGGGTGTTCGGCGGGACCTGCCTGAACGTCGGCTGCATCCCGACGAAGATGTACGTCTACGCCGCGGACGTCGCCGAGACCATCCGGCACGCGCACACCTACGGCGTCGACGGCACCGTCGACAAGATCCGCTGGACCGACATCCGGGACCGGGTGTTCGGGCGGATCGACCCGATCTCCGAGGGCGGACGCTCCTACCGGGTGGACCGCAGCCCCAACGTCACCGTGTACTTCGGGCACGCCCGCTTCACCGGCGAGCGCGAGCTGGGCATCGAGCGCACCGACGGCTCCGGCACCGTCACGGTCAGCGGCGACCGGATCGTCATCGCCGCCGGGTCGCGGCCGAGCATCCCGCCGCTGGTCGCCGAGGCCGGTGTGCCGTTCGAGACCTCCGACACCGTGATGCGTGTCGACGACGTGCCGCGCCGGCTCGCCATCCTGGGCGGCGGTTACATCGCGTCGGAGTTCGCGCACGTGTTCTCCGCGCTCGGCGCCGAGGTCACCGTGATCGCCCGCGGGCCGAAGCTGCTGCGCCACCTCGACCACACGCTGTCCGACCGGTTCACCGAGATCGCCACCGCCCGCTGGGACTGCCGGCTGGGACGCCAGGTCACCGCGCTGTCCGGCGACGGCAGCGGTGGCCCCGGCGAGGTCGAGATCACCCTCGACGACGGCTCCACCGTCGTCGCCGACACGCTGCTCGTCGCCACCGGCCGGGTGCCCAACGGCGACCGGATGGATCTGGACCGCGGTGGCGTGACCGTGCACGCCGACGGCCGGGTCGCCGTCGACGAGTACCAGCGCAGCGTCTCCGCCCCGGGGGTGTGGGCGCTGGGCGACGTGAGCTCCCCGCACCAGCTCAAGCACGTGGCCAACCACGAGGCCAAGATCGTCGGTCACAACCTGGCGCACCCGGACGACCTGCGCACCACCAACCACGACCTCGTCCCGGCCGCGGTGTTCACCGAGCCGCAGATCGCCTCGGTCGGCCTGACCGAGGCCGAGGCCCGCGACGCCGGGTTCGACATCGCGGTCAAGGTGCAGAACGTCGGCGACGTCGCCTACGGCTGGGCCATGGAGGACCGCACCGGCATCTGCAAGCTGATCGCGGAGAAGGGCACCGGCAGGCTGCTGGGCGCCCACCTGCTCGGGCCGCAGGCATCGACGCTGGTCCAGCAGCTGATCCAGGCGATGGCCTTCGGCCAGACCGTCACCGAGATCGCGACCGGCCAGTACTGGATCCACCCGGCGCTGCCCGAGGTCATCGAGAACGCCCTTCTGGGGCTGGAGATCTGACGGCTCAGGTCACCAGGACGACGTCGACGTCGAGCACCCGGTAGGTGCCGAGCGCACGACGATCACGGGTCACGAGGGGAACCCCGGCGTACGCGGCGCAGCCACCGACCAGGGCGTCGTAGACCGACCCGCCGGAGACCCCCGTGCCCGCCAGCCGGTCGAGCAGCTCCGCGGACGCGGCGGGCGACAGGAAGACCGTGTGCGGGAAGTTGTGCCGGATCAGCGTCGCGACCGCGGCGACGGTGCGGCGGCTCGGCGCCGGGAGCCGGGTGAGCACCGAGAACGTCTCGAACGCCGCGTGACCGGACAGGCCGATCCGTCGTCCCTCGACGACGGATCGGCATGCCGCCCGTGCCTCGTGGTCGGCGGTACTGAGCGCCACCGCGACACTGGTGTCGACGAGCAGCTGCGGGTCAGCGCTGGTCGGCGTCACGGAGCTGCTGCACGTCGTCGTCGGTGAGAGGAGTTCCCGACGACGGGACCAGGAGCCAGCCGTCCTCCTCCGCCAGGGTGTCCTGCGCGACCGGACGGACCCTCAGGTCCGCACCGTCGGCCTCGACATCCACCTCGCCCGGGACCAGGCCGAGGCGGTCCCGCAGCTGCTTCGGGATCACCAGACGCCCGGCATTGTCGATGGAGGCCTTCATACCATCAGGCTACCAACGAGATGCCACCCGCGGGGCCGGGTCAGGACGCCGCCCGCTGCGCCGGGTCCGCCGGCTCGCCCGGTGATTCCGGACGCGGCCGAGCCTGCGGGTCGTAGGGCGTCGCCGGGCGGGTCTCCCCGCGCAGCTCCTCCAGCAGCCCGGTCACCGCGTCCATGATCTTCGCGGTGGCCGCGTCGAGGGTGGTCTTCGTCAGCGGCTTCCCGACGAACTCCGAGAGGTCCACCGGCGGGCCGAGCGCGACCGTGACGCGCTTGCGCGGGAACGGCGCCGGCTTCCCGTCGGCGGGCAGGAAGTCCTGGGTGCCCCAGTTCGCCATCGGGATCACCGGGACGCCGGAGCGCAGCGCGATCCGGGCGACGCCGTTCTTCGGCTTCATCGGCCAGTGCTCGGGGTCACGGGTGTAGGTGCCCTCCGGGTAGATCGCGACGATCTCCCCGCGCTCCAGGGCGTCGATCGAGCCGGTGAACGACTCCGACGCCCGCTTCGACGACCGGTACACCGGAATGTGCCCGCCGTGGCCGAGCACCCACTTGACCACCGGCACCGACCACAGCTCGCCCTTGGCCAGGAACCGCGGGATCCGGCCGTGCGCGGTGCCGAAGGCGATGTCGAAGATCGGGTCGGAGAACGAGACGTGGTTGCCGACCAGCAGGGCGCCGCCGGTGCGCGGCAGGTGCTCCGCACCGCGCCAGCCCAGCCGGGTCCCGAAGACGACGAACGGCCAGATCACCGCGATCGCGAGGCCGAACCAGAAACCCGACCCGCGACGCCGGCGTCGCACCGTCGCCACGACCTTCTGCCACACCGTCAGCTCCGGTGGCACGCCCATCGTCGTCGTCCTCTCCCCGCCCGTCCGCGGCGCCCGGCTCCCGGGCGCACGCACATCTTCGCGCCTCCCGCGGCCGGGTGCGTCCGTGGTCCTACCCACCCACGCCGTGACCACCCGAGGTGATGTGCACCTCACTCGTTCGAGCGGCCCGCGCGCCGAGATGTCTCGACGAGCAAGGTACCGGGGCCCGATCTAGGGTCGACGGGTACGCACCGGCCGCGGGCCGTGTCCGGGCCGACCCGATGTGAGGACGGTCCCACCGACCGGCCACCACCGGGCCGCCGGACGAACACGCGCCGAGACCGTCCCGGTGCCCCGTGCACCCCGTCCCCTGCGAGGCGCCCCGTGCCCGATCCGAGTCCGTGGCTGGAGAACGCCGGCGACCGCCACCCCGACCCCGCCGGTGTGGTGCTCGTCGCCCACGGTGGGAAGTCGCACTCCACCGCCCCCGCCCGGCGCGGGCTGGCGCTGCTGCGCATGCTGCCGTTCGCGCACTCCCTGGAGCGCGGCGGGCGCGGCCACCGGACCGAGCTGGGCTCGGGCGTCGCGGTGCACCTGCTGCGCTACCGGGTGCGGGGCTGGAACGGCCCGGCCATGGACGCCTACCGCGACGCCGAGTGGGCCGTCCACGAGCTCGCCCGCCGCTACCCGGGGCGTCCGATCGTGCTCGTCGGGCACTCGATGGGTGGCCGTGCGGTGCTGCGGGCGGCGGGCGCGCCCGGTGTCGTCGCGGTGTGCGGGCTCGCCCCCTGGCTGGAGGGATCCGACCCGGTCGAGCAGCTCGCCGGGCGCGCGGTGCTGATCGCGCACGGGGACCGGGACCGGATGACCGACCCCGCCGCGTCCTACGCCTACGCCCTGCACGCCCGGTCGGTGACCGACCGGGTCGCCCGCTTCGACGTCCTCGGCGACGGCCACCCCATGCTCCGCCGCGCCGGTGACTGGACCTCCCTGGTGCGACGTTTCGCACTCGGCGAGCTCGGGGCCGAACCCCGGGACCCGGTCATCTCGAACGCCATGGCGGAACCCGCCCCGGCCGGGCTGCGGGTCGCGCTCGAAGGAGTCCACAGGTGAGTGCAGTGCAGGCGCGTCCGACCGTTGCCGTGGTGGGCAGCGGGGTGTCCGGTCTGACGGCCGCCCACCTGCTGTCCCGCAGCCACGACGTGACGCTGTACGAGGCCGACGACCGCCCCGGCGGGCACGCCCACACCCACGAGCTGGCCTCGTCGGACGGGGGGACGACCCACGTGGACTCGGGTTTCATCGTCCACAACGACCGCACCTACCCGAACCTGCTGCGGCTGTTCGGCGAGCTGGGCGTGGCCACCCAGGACTCCGACATGTCCATGTCGGTGCGCTGCGACGGCTGCGGGCTGGAGTACGCCGGTGCCCGCAAGCTGGGTGGCCTGTTCCCCCAGGCGTCGAACCTGGCCCGGCCGGCCTACCTGCGGATGCTCGGTGAGGTCGTCCGGTTCCACCGCCACGCCCGCCGGGTCCTGGCCGAGTCCTCCGCCGGCGACGTGACGCTCGGGGCGTTCCTCGCGATCGGTGGCTACTCCCGCTACTTCGTCCAGCACTTCATGATCCCGGTGGTGTCCTGCGTGTGGTCGGCGGGCGCGGCGCTGTCGCTGGACTACCCGGCGCGCTACCTGTTCACCTTCCTCGACCACCACGGCATGCTCGGGATCGGCGGCTCGCCGCAGTGGCGGACGGTCACCGGCGGGTCCCGCTCCTACGTCGAGCGCGTCGTCAAGCAGCTCCCGGCCGTGCGCACCGCGACACCGGTCCGCTCGGTCGTGCGCTCGGCCGCGGGCGTCGAGGTCCGCGACGACTCCGACACCGTCGCCGCGTTCGACCACGTCGTGCTCGCCACCCACCCCGACCAGGCGCTGGCGGTCCTGGGCGACGACGCCACCGCCGACGAGCGGGCCGTGCTGGGGGCGTTCACCTACTCCCGCAACGAGACCTGGCTGCACCACGACACCTCGCTGCTGCCGCGCCGCGGCGGCGCCCGGGCGTCGTGGAACTACCTCAAGCCGGCCTGCGCCGACTCCGCCCAGGCTCCGGTGCTGGTCAGCTACGACATGAACCGGCTGATGCGCCTCACCGACCCCGACGACTGGGTGGTCACGCTGAACGGCGCCGGGCGGATCGCGCCGGACGCCGTCGTCGCACGGATGACCTACGAGCACCCCGTGTACACGCCGGGCTCGGTGGCCGCGCAGCGCCGCCTACCGGAGCTGAACACCCCGGTCACCGCCTTCGCCGGCGCCTACCACGGCTGGGGCTTCCACGAGGACGGCTGTGCCTCGGGGGTACGCGCCGCCCGCGCGCTCGGGGTGAGCTGGTGAGCACCCCGGCGCTGTACGACGCCGAGGTGCGGCACGCCCGCCGGCGCGACCTGGAGTCGTCGTTCTCGCACCCGATCTACTACTGGCTCGTCGACCTCGACGCGCTGCCGCGGCTGCCGTTCTGGCTGCGCCCGTTCGCCCGCTTCGAGTCCCGCGACCACCTCGGCGACCCCGGTCGCGGGATCCGGGAGAACGTCGACACCTACCTGGCCGCGCACGGCATCGACCTGGCCGGGGGCCGGGTCCTGATGCTCGCCCACGCCCGGGTGCTCGGCTACGTGTTCAATCCGATCTCGGTGTTCTGGTGCCACCGCGCCGACGGCACGCTCGCCTGCGTGATCGCGGAGGTGCACAACACCTACGGCGAACGGCACTGCTACCTGCTGCACCCCGACCCGTCGGGGCGGGCGAGCGTGGACAAGGAGTTCTACGTCTCGCCGTTCCTCACCGTCGACGGCCACTACGCGATGCGCCTGCCCGAACCCGGCGACCGGCTCGGCATCGCGATCACGCTGCACCAGGACGGCGCGCCCGCGTTCGTCGCCACCCTGGCCGGGACCCGCAGGCCCGCGACCACCCGGCAGGTGGCGCGCACGGTGCTGCGGCGCCCGCTGGTCACCCAGCGGACCGCGGCGCTGATCCGGCGGCACGGCATCGCGCTGTGGACCCGGCTCCCGGTCGTGCCGAAACCGGCCCGTCCACCACAGAACCGCGCGGGCCTGCCCGACGAACACCCCGTACAGGATCTGCCTCAGGAAGGGCTCTCGCGATGACGATGCAGCACGACGGGATCGCCGTGCCGGTGACCGGCGGGGCGCGCGGCGTCCGGCCCCGCACCCACGCCGTCCCCCGCCCCAACGAGGGAGTGTGGCCCGGGCTGGCGACGCCGCCCGTGGCCCCGGTCAAGGCCAGGATCGCGGAGTCGCTGTTCCGCAACGCCGTCCGGTCGCTGCCGGTCCGGGTGGTGTTCCCCGGTGGGGAGCGCATCGGGTCGGGCGGCCCGGACTCCCCGGTGATGCGGATCGAGCGGCCGTCGGCGCTCTTCCACCGGCTCGGCGCCGACTCGAAGATCGGGTTCGGCGAGTCCTACATGGTGGGTGACTGGACGACCAGCGACCTGCCCGGTCTGCTGACCCCGTTCGCGTCCCGGCTGTCGACGCTGATCCCACCGGCGCTCCAGCGGCTGGGCCGCCGGTTCGCCGAGGCCCGCCGGCCCACCGCCGAGGTCAACTCGGTGGAGGGGTCGCGGGAGAACATCCACCGCCACTACGACCTGTCCAACGAGCTGTTCTCGCTGTTCCTCGACGACACCATGTCCTACTCCGCGGGCTGGTTCGCCGACGGCTCCGACGACCTCGTCCTGGCCCAGGAACGCAAGATCGACGGCATCCTGGACATGGCGGGCGTCGGGGCCGGGATGCACGTGCTGGAGATCGGAACGGGCTGGGGCGGGCTCGCGACGCGGGCCGCGCAGCGCGGCGCCCGGGTCACCACACTGACGATCTCGCAGGAGCAGAAGACCCTCGCCGAGGCGCGGCTCGCCGAGGCGGGCGTGGCCGACCGGGTGCAGGTGCTGCTGCGCGACTACCGCGAGGCCCAGGGCTCCTACGACGCCGTCGTGTCGGTCGAGATGATCGAGGCCGTCGGCGTCGAGTACTGGCCGACGTACTTCGCCGCGCTGGACCGGCTGCTCAAGCCGGGCGGGCGGGTCGGCCTGCAGTCGATCACCATGCCGCACGACCGGATGATGGTCGCCCGCGACGACTACACCTGGATCCACAAGTACGTCTTCCCGGGCGGGATCATCCCGTCGGTCGAGGCGATCGAGCAGAACCTCGCCGACCACACCGGCGGCCTGCACGTCGCCGAGCGGCGCAGCCTCGGCTTCGACTACGCCCGCACCCTGGGCCACTGGCGCACGCGCTTCCTCGAGCGGTGGGACGAGGTCGAGGCGCTCGGCTTCGACGAGACGTTCCGCCGGATGTGGGAGTTCTACCTCGGCTACTGCGAGGCGGGCTTCCGCGTCGGCTACCTCGACGTCTTCCAGTTCTCGCTGCAGCGCCGCCCGTCCTTCTGAATCGAGCTGAATCGAGGCCCCATGACCACCACCCCCGCGGAGCGCCTCGCCTCGCTCCTGGAGGACGTCCTGCGCGCCCCGCTCCCGGTGCGGCTGCGTGCCTGGGACGGCAGCGAGGCCGGGCGGACCGGCACGCCCGACGACCCGACCCCGCCGACGGTGATCGTCCACCGGCGCCGGGCCCTGCGCCGGCTGCTGTGGGCGCCGGGCGAGCTCGGCCTGGCCAGGGCGTTCGTCTCCGGCGACCTGTCCTTCGACGGCGACATCGCCGACGGCCTGTCCCGGTTCTGGGCGCTCGCCCGGCCGGGCACCGGTGCCGTGCGGCTCGACCTGCGTCAGAAGCTGGGGGCACTGGGCACCGCGGCCCGGCTCGGCGCCGTCGGCCCGCCGCCGCGGCCGCCGTCGTCGGAGGCCCGTCTGGGCGGGCGGCGGCACAGCCGCCGCCGCGACCGCGACGCGATCAGCCACCACTACGACCTGTCGAACGAGTTCTACGCCTTCCTGCTCGACCCGCAGATGGCGTACTCGTGCGGCTACTGGACCCGCGACGAGGGACCCGACTACACCCTCGTCGACGCCCAGCGCGACAAGCTGGACCTGATCTGCCGCAAGCTCGGCCTGGCGCCGGGGATGCGGCTGCTCGACGTCGGCTGCGGCTGGGCGTCGCTGCTCGTGCACGCCGCGGAGCACTACGGCGTGCACGCCACCGGGGTGACCCTGTCGGCGCAGCAGCGCGACTACGGCGTCGAGCGCGTCCGCCGGGCTGGACTGTCCGAGCGGGTGGAGATCAGGCTGCAGGACTACCGCGAGATCTCCGACCAGCCCTTCGACGCGGTCGCCTCGATCGAGATGGGCGAGCACGTCGGCCAGGAGAACTACGGCGTCTACGCCGCGCAGCTGCACCGCATGCTGCGCCCGCACGGACGCCTGCTGCTGCAGCAGATGTCGCGCGGCTCGGTCGGGGCGAACACCGCACCCGGCGGCGGCGCGTTCATGGAGGCCTACGTCGCGCCGGACATGTACATGCGCCCGCTCGGCGAGACCCTCGGGTTCCTGGAGCAGGCCGGGCACGAGGTGGTGGACGTGCACTCGCTGCGCGAGCACTACGTGTGGACGGTCCGGCCGTGGCTGGAGACGCTGCAGGCCCACCGCGAGATCGCGATCCGGATGATCGGTGCGGAGCAGTGGCGGATCTGGCTGCTGTACCTGGCCGGCGCGGCGCTGGCGTTCGAGGAGAACCGGATGGGTGTGCACCAGATCCTGACCGTGCGCCCCGGCGCC
Source organism: Pseudonocardia sp. Ae717_Ps2 (assembly GCF_001932475.1). NCBI lineage: Bacteria > Bacillati > Actinomycetota > Actinomycetes > Pseudonocardiales > Pseudonocardiaceae > Pseudonocardia > Pseudonocardia sp. Ae717_Ps2. The sequence continues at coordinate 1,291,276 of NZ_MCIS01000001.1, read as the reverse complement.
GACGGCACCTCCGGTCTGCCGCGCAGCCGCACCGGGATCCTGGGGCTCGACCCGGCCGTCGGGCACGCCCCGGCGGGCGCGCCGTCGCCGGCCGCGACAGCATGATCTCGTGAACCCGTTCCCCTGGGCCGCGTGGGCCGTCAACCTCGGCGTCACCGCCGTCGCCGTGGCCGTGCTCATGGCCCTCGCCTACGCGATCGGGGTACGGCGCGGCAGGCACGACGGCGTCGACGTCGTCTGGGGCCTCGGGTTCGTGTGGGTCGCGCTGGTCACCGCGGTGACCGCGACGGCCCTCGACCCGACGGGCGACGGCTGGCGGCGCGCCCTGGTCGTCGTGCTCGTCGCGGTGTGGGGCGGGCGGCTGGCCCGGCACATCGCGCGGCGCAACCACGGGAAGCCGGAGGACCGGCGGTACGTGGAGCTGCGCGAGCGCGGTGCGATCGGCCGTCGCGTCTACCTCACCCAGGGTGCGGTGATGTGGGTCGTGTCGCTGCCCGTGCAGCTCGCCCAGTACGGCAGCGCGGCGACGGGATGGCTGGTCGCCGTCACCGTGCTCGGTGTGCTCGTCTGGGCGGTCGGGTTCGCCTTCGAGTCCGTCGGCGACGCCCAGCTGGCCCGGTTCACCGCCGATCCCGCGAACCGCGGCGAGGTGATGGACCGCGGGCTGTGGCGGTACACCCGCCACCCCAACTACTTCGGCGACGCCTGCGTCTGGTGGGGTCTGGGCATCCTCGCGCTGCACCACCCGGCAGGTCTGATCGGCCTGGTCGGGGTCGCCGTGATCACCGCGAACCTGGTGAAGGGCACCGGCGCGGCGCTGCTGGAACGCGACATCGCCGGCCGGCGCCCCGGCTACGCCGACTACGTCCGCCGCACCAGCGGGTTCCTCCCGCTGCCCCCACGTTCCTGACCCACCCCGCACCCCCGACCCGAGGAGACACCATGGCCGTCGGCGACACCGCCACCGACTTCGAGCTGCCCGACGAGGCCGGCACACCGCGCAGGCTGTCCGACCTGCTGGCCGCCGGGCCCGTCGTCCTGTTCTTCTACCCGGCCGCGATGACCGGTGGCTGTACCGCCGAGGCCTGCCACTTCCGCGACCTCGCGGCCGAGTTTGCCGAGGTCGGCGCGCAGCCGGTCGGGATCTCCTCGGACCGGCCGGACAAGCAGAACATGTTCGCGGCCGCGAACGGCTTCGGCTTCCCGCTCCTGTCCGACGCCGACCACACCGTCGCGAAGTCCTTCGGCGCCTACCGGGCCTGGCTCCCGGGGAACTTCCACACCCGCCGCAAGACGTTCGTGATCGGGCCGGACCGCCGGATCCTCGCCGAGATCGGCTCCGAGACCGACATGAACAAGCACGCCGACGAGGCGCTGGCCCTGCTGCGCGAGCGCACCGCGGCCTGACCCGGGCGCCCCGGCCGCGCAGGCCGGGGCGACGGGCTCAGGGCAGGGTCAGGATCTCCGCGCCGTCGTCGGTCACGACGATGGTGTGCTCGAACTGCGCGACCCACGACTTGTCCTTGGTGACGACGGTCCAGTCGTCGTCCCAGGTGTCGTAGTCGATCCCGCCAAGGGTGATCATCGGCTCGATGGTGAAGGTCATCCCGGGCTCGAGGACGGTGTGCACGTCGGGCTGGTCGTAGTGCAGCACGACCAGCCCGGAGTGGAACTCGTGGGCGATGCCGTGGCCGGTGAAGTCGCGGACGACGCCGTAGCCGAAGCGCCTGGCGTAGGACTCGATGACCCGGCCGACGACGTTCAGCTCGCGCCCGGGACGGACGGCCTTGATGGCGCGCATCGTGGCCTCGCGGGTGCGCTCGACGAGCAGCCGTGCCTCCTCCGACACGTCACCGGCGAGGAAGGTCGCGTTGGTGTCGCCGTGCACCCCGCCGACGAACGCCGTGACGTCGACGTTGACCACGTCGCCGTCGTTGATCACGGTCGTGTCCGGGATGCCGTGGCAGATGACCTCGTTGAGGCTGGTGCAGCAGGACTTGGGGAAGCCGCGGTAGCCCAGCGTCGAGGGGTACGCGTCGTGGTCGACGAGGAACTCGTGGACCACGCGGTCGATCTCGTCGGTGGTGATGCCCGGGCGGACGGTCTCACCGGCGAGCTGCAGCGCCCGGGCCGCGATCTTCCCGGCGTGCCGCATCAGCTCGATCGTCTCGGGCGTCTGGACGTCGCCGCGACGGCTGCGCGCCGGGGCCGGCTTGCCGACGTACTCCGGACGCGGGATGTGCGCCGGCACCTCGCGACTCGGGGTCGGTGTACCGGGGACGAGCAGCGTGCGGGTCGACATGACCCCATCGTACGTCCGGCTCGGTCAGCGGGTCGGGGTGCGCGGGGCCCCCAGCCGCGCGACGGCCGCGGAGATCCCCCGCCAGCCCAGCAGCAGCACCGCGAGCGAGATCGTCGCGACGACGGCGAACGACAGCGGCAGCCGCCCCAGGAACCCCAGGCGGAGCAGGAGCCCGACGACCACGGCCCCGACGAGCACGACCGTCCCGGCACGCAGCGACGCCGGCGCCGACCGCACCCACGGCGTCGCCCAGGCCGCCGCGGCACCCAGCGCGAACGGCAGCGCGGTGCCGAGCAGGCCGAGCACGCTGTCGGCCTCGGCGTGGCTCATCCTCCCGACGGCGGCGAACACCACGACGGCGACGAGGTCGGCCACGAACGCCAGGGCGGGGATCCGGCTGGGGTGCACGACGACCAGGGTAGGACGCCCCACGCGGCGCCGGCCCGCCGCCGCCCGGCCGGTCCCTCCCGGGTCGCTCAGCGCGGGAGGCCCGACAGGAACCGCGCCGTCATCTGCACCGCGGGCCCCGAGGACCCGCCGTCGACGATGAGGGTGGCGAAGGCCAGGTCACCGCGGTAGCCGGTGAACCAGCCGTGCGACCGGTTGCTGCCGTCGGGGCCCGCGTACTCGGCGGTGCCGGTCTTGCCGAAGACCTCGCCCTGCCCGGCGGCGGCCCGCGCCGTCCCGGAGGTGACGACGGCGCGCATCATCGGCCGCAGCTGGTCGAGCACCGCGCGGTCCGGGGTGCCCGGCGCGACGGCGGCCTCGGTCGTCGTGCCGCGGATCAGCGACGGGGTGACGGGCGCACCGTGCGCGACCGTCGCCGACACCATCGCCATGCCGAACGGGGAGGCGAGCACGTCGCCCTGGCCGAAGCCGTCGCTGGCCCGCTGCAGGTCGTCGGTGGCGGGCGAGACGGTGCCGGTGATCGTCGTCATCCCGGGGATCTTCCAGTCCGCGCCGAAGCCGAGCGCCTTCCCCGCGGTCGGCAGCCCGTCGGCGGGCAGCCCGAGCGCCAGCCGGGAGAACGTGGTGTTGCAGGACTGGGCGAACGCCTCGGTCAGCGGCACGGTGCCGAGGACGAAGGAGTTCTCGTTGGGGATGGTGCGCCCGTCGATCACGGTGGTGCCCGGGCACTCGACCGGGGACTGCGGGGTGAGGTTCTCCGCCGGCATCGCCCCGTACGCGGTGACGATCTTGAACGTGGAGCCGGGCGGGTAGCGGCCGGTCAGGGCCAGTGCGCCGTCACGGTCGGCGGCGGCGTTCTGCGCGACGGCGAGCACCGCCCCGGTGGACGGCCGGATCGCGACGATCATCGCCTGCCGGGAGTCGGCGTCGACGGCGTCCTGCGCCGCGTTCTGCACGGTGCGGTCCAGCTCCAGGGTGACCGGCCTCCCGGGCCCGGCGGGCTGCCCGGCGACCGAGCGGACGGTCTCGCCGCGCGGGCCGACGACGTCGACCGACCAGCCGGGGGTGCCGCCCGCGGCCTTCTCGATGTCCGCGCGGGCGCCCTGCATCAGCTGGCCCGCGAAGCCCTGGTCGGGCGGCAGCAGCCGGGTCGAGGACACGAAACGGACGCCGGGCAGGTCGTAGATGCGGTCCCGGACCCGCTGGTAGTCGGGCTCCCGCAGCACGACGACGGTGTAGGCCTGCCCGTCCGGCACGGCGTTCGCGCCCGCCCTGATGCTCGACGCGGTGATGGCGGGGTCGATCGACCCCAGCGCGGAGCCGAGACCGCTCGCGGCCTGCTCGACCTGCGCCTTGTCCAGGGTGACGGTGACGACCGGGGTGGGCGCGAGCAGGGTGGCCCCACCGGCGTCGAGCACGGGCGCGGGCGCCGCGGTGACGGTGCGGGTCACCGGCCGCTGGCCGTCGGTGAGGCCCGGCGCGAACGCGGCGGGCGACCAGTCGACCGCCCATCCGGTGTCGTTGCCGGGGGTGTCGTCGGCGGCGACGAGCGGCAGGTCGAGCGTGTAGTTCCAGGCCCGGCCCTGCCCCAGGTCCCAGGCGACCTCGACGGTCGACGTGGCGCGGTCGCCGTCGGTGCGGGTGCCGGTGATCCGCGCGGTCATCCCGGTCGGCGCGAGGTCGTCGCGGGCCTTCTGCAGGTAGGCGCCCGCCGTCTCCGCGTCCGTGGTGTAGACGGCGGCACCCGGCGCGTCACCGGCGGCCCACGCGGTCACGTACCGCTCGGCGGTCGTCCCGGCGCCACCCCAGGGGCGCAGCAGCGCCACCACGACACCCACCGCGACGAGCACGACGATCGCGGCGGCCAGGACCAGGGGGCGCTTCCGCAGGGTGGCGATCACGATCACCGAGTATGCCGCCCCCGGTGTGAGGCCCGGGTGTCCGGGCGCCGGCCCGTTCGCGGAGGCGAGCTCGGCGAGCACCCCACCCGGTGGGAGCCCCGCTCCCGGAGAGAGATGTCCTCGTCGTGCACGCATCGGCGCCGTCAGGGGCCTGGTACGGATCCGTCGTTCACAGCACCCCGGCGAACGCCAACGCCACGACCTGGGCGATCGTGTTGTGCACCACGTGCGTGACCACCCCGGGCCACACCGAGCCGCTGCGCCGTCGCAGCTCCCCCGCGACCAGACCGACGACGAGCGCGGTCACGAACACCGCGTTCAGCCCGTGCGCCAGCGCGAACACCAGGGCGCTGCCCACCACACCGACGACCGCCCCGTAGCGCAGCAGCCCCGAGGTGACCACCCCGCGGAACAGCAGTTCCTCCCCCAGCGGGGTCAGCACCGCGAGGAACAGCAGCGACAACGCCACCGACCACGCCCCGCCACTGCCCGCGTCGGCGTAGGCGCCCTGGATGTTCTCCGGCTCGATCCCGACCAGGACCATCCCGATCGCCAGCAGCCTGCTGACGACGAACGCCAGGATCGCCCCGGCCGCGCCGATCACCAGCCAGCGCACGGTCGTCGCCCGCACGCCGAACTCGGGCAGCGGGCGACGCCGGACGGCGACGGCCGCGGCGAAACCGGCGATGCCCGCGATCCCCGACAGGGCCGCGAGGAACAGGCCTCCCGCGAGCGGCCCGAGGTCGAGGGTCCGCAGCACCAGCGGCCCACCTCCGTAGGCCACCGCGGCCAGCACGACCAGCCCGACGACGATCTCCCCCCACCCGGGACTCGACGGGCTCCCCGCTGTGACGGGTGCTGCGGAGCGGGAACGGGACACGACGGGGCCTCCCCGGTGCGGTGGCGCCGGGGCGGATGCCCGCGGCAGGCACCGAGTCGACACCGTGCCGCTACGGCACGGTCAAGTCGGGGTACCCGACCGGGTCTAGAACAGGACGGTCGCGAACCGCGCGACCTGCACGAACCCGACCCGCTGGTACGCGGCCCTGGCCGGGGCGTTGAAGGCGTTGACGTACAGGCTGGCGCGCCGGCCCATTCCGGCGAGCGCGACCGCGACCGCCGACGTCCCGGCCGTGCCGAGCCCGTGTCCCCGCCAGGCCGGGTTCACCCAGACCCCCTGGATCTGGCCGACGGTGCGCGACAGGGCACCGATCTCGGCCTTGAACACGACCTCGCCGTCGTGGAACCGGGCGAACGCCCGCCCGGAGGTGATCAGCTCGGCGACCCGGGCCCGGTAGCCCGCCCCGCCGTCGCCCTCGCGGGGGTCGACGCCGACCTCCTCGGTGAACATCGCGATGGCGGCCGGCAGGTACCGGTCCAGCTCGGAGATGCGGACCGGACGCACCCGGCTGTCGGGCGCGACCATCGGCGGCCGTTCGAGCGTCATCAGGGGCTGGTCGGGCCGGATCTCGCGGGCCGGGCCCCAGCCCGGTGCGAGCTCCTCCCACAGCGGCAGGACGAGCTCGGCCCGCCCCACCAGCGACGAGCACAGCCGCCCGGCCCGGCGCGCGCGGTCGGCGAAGGCACGCAGCGCCGCCCGGTCACCGCGCAGCGGCACCAGGTTCGCCCCGGAGAAGCACAGACCGTCCGCCGGGGCCCCGTGGGACCACAGCTCACCGCCCAGCCGCCACGGGTCGAGGCCGACCGCCTCGATGCGGGAGGCGACCATGCACGCGGCGACGGGGTCGGCGTCGAGCACGTCGTGCACCCCGGAGCGGTGACGATCGTCGAGAAGCCGTGCCCCGGCCACCCTCAGCACGGGTTCATGATGCCACGTCGAGGCCCGTCCGGTACCGGTACTCGCTCAGCCGACGGTCACCTGGGGTTCACCCGTCACGCCCTCCGCGCTCTCGCCCATCTCCTCGGCGAGCCGCATGGCCTCCTCGATCAGCGTCTCCACGATCTTGTGCTCGGGGACGGTCTTGATGACCTCGCCCTTGACGAAGATCTGCCCCTTGCCGTTGCCGGAGGCGACGCCGAGGTCGGCCTCGCGGGCCTCACCCGGGCCGTTGACGACGCAGCCCATGACGGCCACGCGCAGCGGGACCTCCATGCCGGTCAGTCCGGCGGTGACCTCGTCGGCGAGGGTGTAGACGTCGACCTGGGCCCGCCCGCAGGACGGGCAGGACACGATCTCCAGCTTGCGCGGGCGCAGGTTCAGCGACTCCAGGATCTGCTGGCCGACCTTGATCTCCTCGACCGGCGGCGCGGACAGCGACACCCGGATGGTGTCGCCGATGCCCTGGCGCAGCAGCGCCCCGAACGCGACGGCCGACTTGATCGTGCCCTGGAACGCGGGCCCGGCCTCGGTGACGCCGAGGTGCAGCGGGTAGTCGCACTGCTCGGCGAGCAGCTCGTAGGCCCGCACCATCACGACCGGGTCGTTGTGCTTGACCGAGATCTTGATGTCGTGGAAGTCGTGCTCGGCGAACAGGCCCGCCTCCCACAAGGCCGACTCGGCGAGCGCCTCGGGCGTCGCCTTGCCGTACTTCTCCAGCAGTCGCTTGTCGAGCGAGCCCGCGTTGACCCCGATCCGGATCGGCGTGCCGTGGTCCTTCGCGGCGTGGGCGATCTCCTTGACCTGGTCGTCGAACTTGCGGATGTTGCCCGGGTTCACCCGCACCGCGGCGCAGCCGGCCTCGATAGCGGCGAACACGTACTTGGGCTGGAAGTGGATGTCGGCGATCACCGGGATCTGCGACTTCTGCGCGATCGCGGGCAGGGCCTCCGCGTCGTCGGCCGACGGGCAGGCGACGCGCACGATGTCGCAGCCGGCCGCGGTCAGCTCGGCGATCTGCTGGAGGGTCGCGTTGACGTCGGAGGTCAGGGTGGTCGTCATGGACTGGACGGAGATCGGGTGGTCGGATCCGACACCGACCGGGCCGACCTGGAGCTGCCGGGTCCTCCGGCGCGGGGCCAGGGTCGGCGCGGGCGCGGACGGCATACCCAGGGAGACGCTCACGACCTCCACTATCCCACCGTGTGGCACGGTCCGCCGTACCCGGTGAGGAGGGGCACTCACGTGCGGCCGTGCTTCTCCTGCGCATCCTGCAGCGTCGAGCTGTGGGGCAGCCAGGTCGCCAGCTCGACCGGCCAGCCGTCGTCGGCCAGCATCCGGACGACGGCGGGGTCGTCGTCGAGGATCATCGCGATCTCCCGCTCGCGGGCGAGCAGCCGCAGGACCTCGCGCTTGACGTAGCGGGCGGGGCGGTGGTCGTCGTCGGGGCGCATGAACAGCGGCCCGGTCGGCAGGCCGACGCGCTCCAGCCAGGTCTCGGTCAACCTGCGGTTCCGCTCGGGGCGGCCGGTCAGGTAGACGACGTCGTACTCGGCCTGGGCCGCGCGCAGCCGCTCGGCGCCCTCGTCGAGCAGCGGGTCGGCGTGCGCGGCGGCGAAGAACGTCTCCCACCGGTGCACGTCGAGGTAGTGCAGCCGGTGCGAGACGTCGGCGAGGACGCCGTCGATGTCGAAGACCGCCAGCGGACGGGCGCCCTCGGGTGCTGCGCTCACCCGAACAGCCGCACCGGGTTGACGATGTCGGCGATCGCGACCATGACCGAGAACCCCAGGAAGACGATCACGAACACGTAGGCGACCGGGAGCAGCTTCGCCGCGTCGACCGGCCCGGGGTCGGGGCGTCCGAGCAGCTTCGCGGTGTTCCGCTTGATCGCCTCCCAGATCGCCGGGACGATCTGGCCGCCGTCCAGCGGCGGGACGGGGAGCAGGTTCAGCAGGAACAGCGACAGGTTCACCGCGGCGAGCATCATCAGGAATCGGCTGACGTCGGCCTGCCACGGGACGTCCTGCTGGGCGAGGATCTCACCGCCGATCCGCGAGACGCCGACGACACCCATCGGGCTGTCCTGGCTCCGCTCCTCGCCGAGGAACGCGGCTCCGAACAGGGCCGGGACGCGGGCCGGGATCTGGGTGATCGCCTCCGCCGTGCGGACGACGCCGTTGCCGATCTGCGCGGCCACGTCGCCCGGGCCGAGCTGCATGTACTTCGTGTCGAGGGCGACACCGAGATAGCCCGCCGTCACCGTGGCGTACGGGTCGGCCGAGTCCCGGGCCGGGAGGACGTTCGGGATGACGTCGACGGTCAGCGGGATCTGCCGGCCTGCCCGCTCGACGACGATCTGCGTGGGTCCCGACGACGCGCGGATCGCGTCCTGCAGGGCGGTCCCGTCGTCCGGGCCGAACTCCTGTCCGCGGACGGACAGGATGCGGTCGTCGGGCTGGACCCCGGCCGCGAGCGCCGGCGCGAGCGGCGCTCCGGCCGGGCACTCCTTCGGGACGCCGTTCTGGACCGCGACGGCCGGGAGCACGCACTTCTCGAGCGACTCGATCTGGGTGGTGGCCGCAGGCACGCCGATCCCCATCAGGACAAGCGAGAACAGCACCACCGCCAGGATCAGGTTCATGAACGGCCCGGCGAACATGACGATGATCCGCTTCCACGGCGACCGGGTCCAGAACTGCCGGTCCGCGTCCTGCGGCAGCACGTCGGCCTGACTCTGGCGCCGCGCGTCGTCCATCAGCCCCTGGAACGGGCCGGTCCGTCGGTTGCGGCCCAGCGTGCCGCCCTTCGCGGGCGGCAGCATCCCGATCATGCGCACGTAGCCGCCCAGCGGGATGGCCTTGATGCCGTACTCGGTCTCGCCGCGGCGCACCGACCAGACGGTGCGGCCGAACCCGACCATGAACTCCGGGACCTTGATCCCGAACCAGCGGGCCGTCGCGAAGTGCCCGAGCTCGTGCCAGGCGATCGACAGCAGCAGCCCGAAGAAGAAGATCGCGATCCCGACGACCGTCCACACGATGGTCACGACCGCGTCTTCTCCCGCTCGTGGGCCTTCTCGCGCGCGTGGGCCCGGGCCCAGGTCTCGGCAGCCAGCACGTCGTCCACGGTAGCCGGGTCACCCGTCCAGGCGTCGGCCGCCTCCAGCACCTCGCCGAGCAGGTCGGTGATCCCGGTGTAGCCGATCGTCCCGGCGACGAACGCCTCGACGAGCTCCTCGTTGGCGGCGTTGAGCACTGCGGGCAGGCAGCCGCCCGCGGTGCCGGCGGCGCGGGCCAGGCGCACCCCGGGGAACGCGTCGTCGTCGAGGGGCTCGAAGGTCCAGCTCTGCGCGGTGTCCCAGCGGCACGGCGCCGAGGCGCCGGCGATGCGCTCCGGCCAGCCGAGCGCCAGCGCGATCGGCAGCCGCATGTCCGGCGGCGACGCCTGGGCGATCGTCGAGCCGTCGGTGAAGGTGACCATCGAGTGCACGATCGACTGCGGGTGCACGGTGACGTCGATGCGGTCGTAGGGCACCCCGAACAGCAGGTGCGCCTCGATCACCTCGAGACCCTTGTTCACCAGCGTCGCCGAGTTGATCGTGATGACCGGGCCCATGTCCCAGGTCGGATGCTTCAGGGCCTGCTCGACCGTGACGCCCGCCAGCTCCGCGCGGGTCCGTCCGCGGAACGGGCCGCCAGACGCGGTGAGGACGAGCCGGTCGACCTCGGACTCCCGTCCGCCGCGCAGGCACTGCGCGAGCGCGGAGTGCTCGGAGTCGACCGGCACGATCTGCCCCGGTGCGGCCGCCGCCGACACCAGCGGACCGCCTGCGACCAGCGACTCCTTGTTCGCCAGCGCGAGCCGGGCGCCGGTGGCGAGCGCGGCCAGGGTCGGGCCGAGGCCGCGGGAGCCGGTGATGCCGTTCAGGACGATGTCGGCGCGGCACGCCGTGACCAGCTCGGTCGCGGCGTCCGGGCCGTCGAGCACCTCGACGCCCGGCAGTTCCGCCCGCAGCCGCACCGCCGCGGCGGCGGACGCGACCGCGACCCGCCGGACGCGGTGCGCACGGACCTGGGCCACCAGCAGGTCCACGTCCGATCCGCCCGCGGCCAGCCCGGACACCGTGAACCCGCCGGCGCGGGTGATCACGTCCAGGGCCTGGGTACCGATCGACCCGGTGCTGCCCAACACGACGAGTGACTTCATCACGGCACATCATCCTCGCCCCGCGAGCTGTGCGACGATGACCCCGCACGGAGCCGGACCAGGAGGACACACGGTGGCCAGCAAGGCAGTCGCGCACAGCGCAACGACGAGCAAGACCCGCGAGATCGCCGTCGCGTCCGGGATCGACCCGGCGGACGAGCCCTCGGTCGACTGGGGCTGGCACCAGAACTTCCACCGGGGCGTGCCGATCGCGGCCGCCGTGGTCGGCGTCGTGCTGCTGCTGTTCACGATCGGCCACCCGGTGAGCTGGACCGAGTTCCTGTTCTCCGCGGTGCCCGCCGTCGTCTGCTTCATCGGCGCGATCGCGTACCCGCTCCACCAGCGCCGCCGTCGTCTCTGAGGCGCGGCACCGGGCCGACGCCGGATGGCGCGCGACGCGGGTGAGCCGGTCGAGCTGACGATCGGCGACCGGGTCGTGCGGCTGTCCACCCCCGACCGCGTCTACTTCCCGGAGCGGGGCGAGACCAAGCGGGACCTGGCCGCGTACTACACGGCGGTCGGCGACGGTGTGGTCCGCGCGCTGCGCGACCGGCCGTGCATGCTGCACCGCTTCCCCACCGGTGTCACCGGGGAGAAGGTGCACCAGAAGCGGTTGCCGCGCGGCGCCCCCGACTGGGTCCGCACCGTCCGCGTGACCTTCCCGCGGTACAACCGCACCGCCGACGAGCTGTGCGTGACCCACCCGGCCGACGTCGTCTGGGCGGTGCAGATGTCCACCGTCGAGTTCCACCCCTGGAACTCCCGCGCGGCCGACGTCGAGTCCCCCGACGAGTGGCGCATCGACCTGGACCCGATGCCGCAGGCGTCCTGGGCCGACGTCCGCCGCGTCGCCGGCGTCGTCCGCGAGGTCCTCGACGAACTGGGCGCGACCGGCTTCCCGAAGACCTCCGGCGGCTCCGGGCTGCACGTCTACGTGCGCATCCCACCCGACCACGGGTTCGCCGACGTCCGCCGCGCCGCGCACGCCTTCGCCCGCGAGGTGGAGCGTCGCTGCGACCGCGTCGACCTGTCGTGGTGGCGCAAGGACCGCGACCCGTCGACGGTGTTCGTCGACTACAACCAGAACGCCCGCGACCACACGATCGCCTGCGCCTACTCCGTGCGCGGCACCCCCGACGCGCGGGTGTCGACCCCGGTGACCTGGGACGAGATCGACGACTGCGAGCCCCGGGACTTCACGATCGCCACCGTCCCGGCGCGCTACGCCGAGCTGGGCGACCTGCACGCCGGCATCGACGAGGCCGTGTTCGGCATCGAGCCGCTGCTGGAGTGGGCCGCCCGGGACGAGCGCGACGGCGCCGCGACACCCGATCTGCCCGATCTCGACGCGGGCGCCCGCTAGGCTCGGCGCCCATGGACGACGGGCCCCGCAAGGACAGACTGACCCGGCTCGGGTACGGGATCGGCGGCGGCCTCGCCGTCGGGTCCGCCGTGTGGGTGCTGTCGGGCACGTGGTGGTGGCTGCTGCTCTTCCTCGTCGTCGGGCTGGCGCTCGGGCTGTTCCTGCGCGCGACGACCCCGGAGTCCTAGCAGGACACCTGGCCCGGCCCGGGCTCCTGGGCGCGGGCCCGCAGTCTCGCGAACTCGGCGACCATCGCCGCGCGCGACCAGTGCGCGTTGAGCCCCGACGGGTTCGGCAGCACCCAGATCCCGGTCGCACCCAGCCGCTCCGCCTGCTCCCCCACCACCGCGCCGCGTCGCCCGAACGCGGTCCGGTAGGCACCGATCCCGACGACGGCCAGCCACGCCGGTTCCCGCGCCGCGACCAGCGCCCGCAGCCGTACCCCACCGGCGACGAGCTCGTCGTCGGTCAGCTCGTCGGCGCGGGCGGTGGCCCGGGGCGCCATGTTCGTGATGCCGAGACCGAGCCCCGCGAGCTCGCCCTGCTCCGCGGGCGCCAGCAGGCGCGGGGTGAACCCGGAGGAGTGCAGGACCGGCCAGAAGCGGTTGCCGGGGCGGGCGAAGTGGTGCCCGGTCGCCGCCGACACCAGGCCCGGGTTGATGCCGCAGAACAGCACCCGCAGCGGCGGGTCGTCCGGGCCGGGCAGGACGTCGTCGATCGTGGAGTCCCGGGCGCGGTCGAGGGCGTCGCGGTCGGGCAGGCGGGGCACGAGGGTCATCCGACCACGACCGCACCGGGGCCCGCCGCCCGGGACCGATGGATTCCGGGCGCGCGAACGGTCTGTCCACGGACGGGCGAGCCGGGATGCCGCGCCCGCGCCCCGAGAGGAGACTCCCCGCCGTGGACCTGCCCGTGATGCCCCCGGTGAAGCCGATGCTGGCCAAGCCCGCCCCGTCCATCCCCGACGGCAGGCTCTACGAACCCAAGTGGGACGGCTTCCGCTCGATCGTCTTCCGCGACGGCGACGAGGTCGAGATCGGCTCCCGCAACGAGCGGCCGATGACCCGCTACTTCCCCGAGGTCGTCGAGGCGGTGCGGGAGCACTTCCCGCCGCGCGCGGTCGTCGACGGGGAGATCGTCGTCGCCTCGGGGAACGCGCTGGACTTCGAGGCGCTCCAGCAGCGGATCCACCCCGCGGTCAGCCGGGTGACGCTGCTCTCGACCGAGACGCCGGCGTCGTTCGTCGCCTTCGACCTGCTGGCCCTCGGCGACGACGACCTCACCGCACGCCCGTTCGCCGAGCGCCGCGCGCTGCTGGAGGAGGCGTTCGCCGGCGTCGCCCCGCCGGTGCACCTCACCCCGATCACCGACGACACCGGGACCGCGCGCCGCTGGTTCGAGAAGTTCGAGGGCGCCGGGCTCGACGGCCTGATCGCCAAGGACCCGGCCGGGACCTACCAGCCCGACAAGCGCGTCATGACCAAGATCAAGCACGAGCGGACAGCGGACTGTGTCGTCGCCGGGTACCGGGTGCACAAGTCCGGGCCGGACGCCGTCGGGTCGCTGCTGCTGGGCCTGCACGACGCCCGCGGCGTGCTGGTGTCGGTCGGCGTCGTCGGGGCGTTCCCGATGGCGCGCCGACGCGAGCTCATGACCGAGCTGCAGCCGCTGGTCACCGACTTCGACGACCACCCGTGGGCCTGGGCGAAGCAGCTGGAGGGCGAGCGCACCCCGCGCAAGTCCGAGACGAGCCGGTGGAACGCCGGCAAGGACCTCTCCTTCGTCCCGCTGCGCCCGGAGCGGGTGGTCGAGGTCCGCTACGACTACATGGAGGGCCAGCGGTTCCGCCACACCACCCAGTTCGTGCGGTGGCGCCCGGACCGCGACCCCGCCTCGTGCACCTACGAGCAGCTGGAGCGCCCGGTGACCTTCGACCTCGCGGAGGTCCTCGCCGGGCACGGGTGATCGGCGATCACGGCCGGCAGCCGCAGGACTCCCGGTGCACGAAGGTCGTCGGCAGCCGCAGCGAACGCCGCTCGGCGTCGGGTTCGGCCATGCGGCGCAGCAGCAGCCGGACCGCCTCGCGCCCGATGTCGGCGAACGGCTGCGCGACGACGGTGAGGCGCGGGCTGAACGCGTCCGCCCACGGGAAGTCGTCGAAGGCGGCCAGCGCCAGGTCCCCGGGGATGGTGAGCCCCAGGTCGTGGGCGGCCTGGACAGCGCCGATGGTCATCGCGTTGTTGCCCGTGACCAGCGCGGCGGGCCGGTCGGGCGAGGCCAGCAGCTCGCGCACGACGGCACGGGCGGGCTCGCTGTCCGAGCGTCCCTCCACCACCGGCCCTGGCGGGAGATCCGCCCGGCGCATCCCGAGCCGGTAGCCCTCCAGCCGCTCGACGGTCGTCGACAGCCCGGGGAGACCCATCACGAAGCCGATCCGGCCGTGCCCAGCCTCGGCGAGGTGGGTCACCAGCCCCGCGACGGGCTCCACGTTCTCCGAGCCGACCTCGTCCAGGACGCCGTCGAGCATCCGGTCGACCAGCACCGTCGGCACGCCCTGCGCGGCGAGCGCCTCCAAGGTCGCGGTGGAGTCGCCCGAGGGGGCGAACAGCACGCCGTCGACGCGGCTGCGGAGCTGCGTGACGGCCGTCGCCTCGTAGCCCGGGTCGTCGTGCGGGTCGGCGAGCAGCAGGGTGTGCCCGGCCGCGGCGGACTCGTCCTCGACCGCGTGCAGCAGCTCGCCCAGGTACGGGTTGGAGATCGCCGACAGGGCGAGCCCGAGCGTGCGGGTGCGGGAGGTGGCGAGCGAGCGGGCCGCGGCGTTGGGCGTGTACTGCACCTGCGCCATCGCGGCGAGCACCTGCTCGCGGGTGGCCTCCCGGACCGGCCGGGTGCCGTTGAGGACGTGGGACACGGTCGCGGTGGACACCCCGGCGAGCCGGGCGACCTCGGCCATGGTCGCGATCACACACCTCCGACGCGGGTCACGGGTTGGCGACAGGCTACAGGCAACCGGTTGCGCAAGCGGTTGCTCCGCACTTACCGTGCACCGGTCATACCGGACGGACGTGTCCCGGATCACACCGTTGCACACCCGTCGGAGCCCTCGACGAGGAGAGTGCCCGTGCGCCCGAGAACCAGGTCGCGTCCCGCCGTTCTCACCGCGCTACTGGCGGTCATCGGCCTCGCCCTCACCGGCTGCGCCGGTGCCGGCACGTTCGGCCTGCCCGAAGGTACGCGGATCGTGACGATCGCGATCGTGTCGAACCCCCAGATGGAGGACGCGATCGAGCTCAGCCCGCGGTTCGAGGCCGAGAACCCCGGCATCACCGTGCGCTTCGTCAGCCTGTCGGAGAACGAGGCCCGCGCGAAGATCACCGAGTCGGTCGCCACCGGCGGCGACGAGTTCGACGCCGTGATGATCTCGAACTACGAGACCCCCCAGTGGGCCCGCAACGGCTGGCTGGTCGACCTCGACCCGCTGATGGACGCCACCCCCGGCTACGACCGCGACGACTTCATCCCGACGATCCGCGGCGCCCTGTCCGGCCCCGACGGGCACATGTACTCGGTGCCGTTCTACGGCGAGTCCGCGTTCCTGATGTACCGCAAGGACCTCTTCGCCCAGGCCGGGCTGACCATGCCCGCGAAGCCGACCTGGGACCAGGTGGCGCAGTTCGCCGACCGCCTCACCGACCGCCAGCAGGGCCGTGGCGGCATCTGCCTGCGCGGCAAGCCCGGGTGGGGCGAGGTCATGGCCCCGGTCGACGCGATGATCAACTCCTACGGTGGTCGCTGGTTCGACCAGGACTGGAACGCACAGCTGACCTCGCCCGAGGTGCGCAAGGCGGTCAACTTCTACGTCGATCTCCTCCGTCGCGACGGCCAGGCCGGTGCGGCGGGCTCCGGGTTCTCCGAGTGCGGCAACCAGTTCAGCCAGGGCAACACGGCGATGTGGTTCGACGCCACCGTCGCCGCGGGCCTGCTGGAGGACCCGGCCCAGTCCAACGTCGCCAGGAAGGTCGGCTACGCGCCGGCGCCGACCGGCGTCGACGGCCTGTCCTCGGGCTGGCTGTACTCGTGGGCGCTGGCCATCCCCCGCACCACCGCGGAGAAGGGCCCCGAGCAGGTCGACGCGACCTGGAAGTTCCTGTCCTGGATGACGTCCAAGCCGTACCAGGAGATGGTCGGCGAGGACCTCGGCTGGACCTCCGTCCCGCCCGGCGCCCGCCAGTCGACCTACCGGATCCCCGAGTACGTCGCGGCGTCGAAGGCCTACGCGCCGCAGACCATTGCCGCGATCAACGCCGCCGACCAGGACCGGCCGACGCGCGACCCCGTCCCGTACACCGGGCTGCAGTTCGTCGGGATCCCCGAGTTCCAGGACCTGGGGACCCGGGTCAGCCAGCAGATCTCCGCGGCGATCGCCGGACAGCAGACCGCCGACGAGGCCCTCGACGAGGCCCAGAGCTACGCCGAGACCGTCGGCGAGTCCTACCAGCAGAGCGGGGGCGACCGGTGACGACCACAGAGGCACCACCGCAGGCGGCACCGGAACGGCAGACCTCGCCGGCAGCACAGCGCCGCGACGGCTGGATCCGCCGGGCCCCGCTGCTGCCCGCGCTGATCTTCACGATCATCATCACGCAGCTGCCGTTCCTGGTGACGATCTGGTACTCGCTGCAGTCCTGGAACCTGGTACGCCCCGGCAGCCAGCGCTTCGTCGGGCTGGAGAACTACGCGACGGTGTTCACCGACTCGCAGTTCCGCGGGGTCGCGCTGAACTCGATCCTGCTGACCCTGGGGTCGGTGGCCATCGCGATGGTCCTCGGGCTGCTGATCGCGCTGCTGCTCAACCGTGCGTTCCTGGGCCGCGGCATCGTCCGGACGCTGATCATCACGCCGTTCCTGATCACCCCGGTCGCCGGTGCCCTGCTGTGGAAGTCGGTCCTGTTCGACCCCACCTACGGCCTGGTGAACTTCCTGCTCTCGCCGTTCGGCGCCGGGCAGACCGACTGGGTGTCCACCTTCCCGCGGGCCGCGGTGATCATCGCGCTGGTGTGGCAGTGGACGCCGTTCATGATGCTGCTGATCCTCGCCGGGCTCGGCTCGCAGCCGCAGGAGGTCCTCGAGGCCGCCCGGATGGACGGGGCGACCGGGTTCGCGGTGTTCCGCGAGGTGACGCTGCCGCACCTGCAGCGGTTCATCGAGCTGGGTGTCGTGCTCGGCGCGATCTACCTGGTCAACACGTTCGACACGATCTACATGATGACCCAGGGCGGTCCGGGTACGGCGTCGGCGAACCTGCCGTTCTACATCTACCAGCGGGCGTTCCTGGGCTTCGACATCGGTGAGTCCGCCGCGATGGGCGTGGTCACCGTGGTGGCGACGATCATCGTGGCAACCCTGGCGCTGCGTCTGATCTTCCGCAGCTTCTCCGCCGCCGAGGAGGCGTGATGACCGCAGTCGCCGAACGGACCTCCACCCCCGCGACGACGCCGCGGAAGGCCCCGCGCGGGGCCGGGCCGCTGTTGGGCGTCCTGGCCTGGATCGTCGGGCTCGGGTTCTTCTTCCCGGTGCT
Organism: Pseudonocardia sp. Ae717_Ps2; assembly: GCF_001932475.1. NCBI lineage: Bacteria > Bacillati > Actinomycetota > Actinomycetes > Pseudonocardiales > Pseudonocardiaceae > Pseudonocardia > Pseudonocardia sp. Ae717_Ps2. The sequence continues at coordinate 1,273,678 of NZ_MCIS01000001.1, read as the reverse complement.
GTGGATGGTGATGACCGCCTTCAAGACCGAGGCGCAGGCCGTCACGATCCCGCCGACGGTGTTCTTCGCACCCACCTTCGACAACTTCGCCGAGGTGTTCGGCGGCGGCGTCGGGCCCTACCTGCTCAACTCGCTGTTCGCGACGGTCGCCTCGACGGTCCTGGTGCTCCTGCTGGGCACCCCGGCCGCGTTCGCGCTGTCGCTGCGGCCCGTGAAGAAGACCCAGGACGTGCTGTTCTTCTTCATCTCGACCAAGATGCTGCCGGTCGTCGCCGCGATCGTGCCGATCTACGTCGTCGTGAACTACCTGGGCGCGCTGGACAACATCTGGACGCTCGTCGTGCTCTACACGGCGATGAACCTGCCGATCGCGGTGTGGATGATGCGGTCGTTCTTCCTGGAGGTCCCCAAGGAGCTCCTGGAGGCCGCGAGCATGGACGGCGCGTCGCTGTGGCGCTCGCTCCGCGAGGTCGTGCTGCCGATCATCTCGCCCGGCATGGCCGCCACGGCGCTGATCTGCATGATCTTCGCCTGGAACGAGTTCTTCTTCGCGGTGAACCTCACCGCCTCCCGGGCCGCGACCGTGCCCGTGTACCTCGTCGGGTTCATCACCTCCGAGGGCCTCTACTTCGCCAGCCTGTGCGCCGCGGCGACCGTGGCCGCGCTGCCGGTGGTCATCGCCGGCTGGATCGCCCAGAACAAGCTGGTCCAGGGCCTGTCCTTCGGGGCCGTCAAGTGATCGTGTTCGTGAACAGGATGGGAGCCCGCCGTGGCTGACGTGGTGTTCGACCAGGCATCTCGGATCTACACCCCCGGGGCGAAGCCTGCCGTCGACCGGCTGGACCTGACGATCGAGGACGGCGAGTTCGTCGTGCTCGTCGGGCCGTCCGGATCGGGCAAGTCGACGGCGCTGCGGATGCTCGCGGGCCTCGAGGAGATCGACGGCGGCTCGATCCGGATCGACGGCGAGAACATGGTCGGGGTGCCCTCGCGCGACCGCGACATCGCCATGGTGTTCCAGAACTACGCGCTCTACCCGAACAAGACCGTCGGGGAGAACATGGCGTTCCCGCTCAAGATGGCCGGGATCGACAAGGCCGAGCGTGCGGTCAAGGTCAAGGAGGCCGCCGAGATCCTCGGCCTGACCGACTACCTCGACCGCAAGCCGCGCGCGCTGTCCGGCGGCCAGCGCCAGCGCGTCGCGATGGGCCGGGCGATCGTGCGCGAGCCGCGGGTCTTCCTGATGGACGAGCCGCTGTCGAACCTCGACGCGAAGATGCGGGTGCAGACCCGCACCGAGATCGCCGCGCTGCAGCGGCGGCTGGGCGTCACCACCGTCTACGTCACCCACGACCAGGTCGAGGCCATGACGATGGGCGACCGCGTCGCGCTGCTGGCCGACGGCAAGCTGCAGCAGTTCGCCACCCCGGCCGACCTGTACGACCGGCCGCAGAACGCGTTCGTCGCCGGGTTCATCGGCTCGCCGGCGATGAACCTGTTCACCGCGCGGGTGACCGAGCGCGGGGTGACCCTGGCCGGGCGGGAGATCGCCCTGCCCCAGGACGCCCGGTCGACGATCGGGGCGCAGCGGCTCACCGAGGTGACCCTCGGCATCCGTCCCGAGCAGTGGACGGTCTCCCCCGACGGCGGCGAGGGCATCCCGGCCCGGGTCGACGTCGTCGAGGAGCTGGGATCGGACGCCTACCTCTACGGCACCCTCGCCGAGGTCGCCGGTGACCTGTCGGCGACGGCCTCGCTGACCGGTTCGCGTGACGACGCCGTCGTCGTGCGGACCGCGGGACGCACCGGCGCACGGCGCGGGGACCGGGTGGCGCTGACGCCCTCGACCGAGGGGCTGCACCTGTTCCACCCGGAGACCGGCGACCGGCTCTGAGCGGCTCTGCCCGGCGGCGCGAGGGGGCCGCCGGGCGGAGACCGGCCCGGATGCGACGCGGCGAGCGGCACGAGGGGCCGCCGGGCGGGTCAGCCCGGGTGCGAGGCGGCGAGCTGGCCGCAGGCCGCGTCGATCTCCTGGCCGCGGGTGTCGCGGACGGTGCAGGCGACGCCGGCCGCGCGGACCCGGCGCACGAACTCCTCCTCGACGGGCTTGGGCGAGGCGTCCCACTCGCTGCCCGGCGTCGGGTTCAGCGGGATCAGGTTGACGTGCACCCTCGAGGTCCCGATGTGCTGCCGCAGGACCTTCCCCAGCATGTCGGCGCGCCACGGCTGGTCGTTCACGTCACGGATCAGCGCGTACTCGATGGAGACGCGGCGGCCGGTCGTGGTGGCGTAGCGGCGGCCCGCGTCGAGGACCTCGGCGACCTTCCACCGGTTGTTGACCGGGACGAGGGTGTCGCGCAGCTCGTCGTCCGGGCAGTGCAGCGAGATCGCCAGGGTGACCGGGATGCCCTCCTCGCGGAGCCGGTCGATCGCCGGGACCAGCCCGACGGTGGACACGGTGACCCCGCGGGCGGAGATGCCCAGCCCGTCCGGGGCGGGCTCGGTGATCCGGCGGACGGCGGCGACGACCCGCTTGTAGTTGGCGAGCGGCTCGCCCATCCCCATGAACACGACGTTCGACAACCGGGTCGGCTCGTCCAGCACCCCGTCGCGCGCCTGGGCCGCGGCGCGGCGGACCTGGTCGACGATCTCGGCGGTCGACAGGTTGCGCTGCAGACCGCCCTGGCCGGTCGCGCAGAACGGGCACGCCATCCCGCAGCCCGCCTGGCTGGAGATGCAGACCGTCGCCCGGTCCGGGTAGCGCATCAGGACACTCTCGGCGAGCACGCCGTCGTGGCCGCGCCACAGCGTCTTGCGGGTGGCGCCGCCGTCGCACGCCTTCTCGGTCAACGGCGTGACCAGCGGCGGGAGCAGCGGACGCAGCTTCTCCCGGACGTCACCGCCGAGGTCGCTCATGGCGTCGAGGTCGTCGGTGAGACGACCGAACCAGTGGCGGGCCAACTGGTCGAGGCGGAACCGCGGTACGCCGAGCTCCTGCTCGACGGCGGCACGGTCGGCCGGGTCGAGGTCGGCGAGGTGGCGGGGCGGAGTACCGCGGCGGGGTGCGTCGAAGACGAGCGGGAGGCTGGACATGGCACCCCCCAGTGTGCCAGCCCGGTCGCGGGTCAGCGGATCCCGGGGATCCGCACGTTGAAGCGCCGGGACAGGTCCTCCAGGATCCCGAGCCTGCGCGCGGCCGCGACCCACAGCACGATCCCGGCGCAGAGACCGGTCACCGGCACCGCGGACCCGGTCCCCTGCCCCTGGTAGGTCAGGGCCAGGAAGGCGCCGAACGCGGCGATGAGCAGGACCAGGCCGCCGGTCGCGACGAGGCTGCGCTCCTCCAGCACGGTGGACGCCTGGATCAGCAGCACCCCGACGAGCGCGGCGGACAGGGGGGTGGACAGCTCGCCGTAGCCGACCAGGGACAGCAGCAACGGCAGCAGCACGATCCCCGCGACGCCGATCACGATCAGCCGCTGCATCCGGCGCTTGCGCTCGGGGTGCAGGGTCACCGCCATCGCGGCGTTGCGCCGGCGCACGATCCACAGGTACGCGGTCAGGAAGATCCCGAGCGCGACGAGGACGGTGGCGAACCCGTTCCCGAGGCCACCCGCGCCGACCGCCCAGGCGAGCAGGCCCAGGACGATCTCCAGACTCGGCACGGGAACGCCCAGCGACGGCTGGCGCATCGTGTACGGCATGCACCCACGGTAGCGAGAGCGCCCCGGGACACGGCGCGGGTGTGGCGGAACGACACACCCGTCCTCCCTCGAACCGGACATCATGGGAGGCTCGTCACGTGCCCGGGTCCCCGAACCCCCGGGCCGCCACCACCACACCGCCGGGCCCCGCCCGGCCTCCCCCAGGAGAGCCATGACCCTCCCCACGACGTCCTCCACCGACCCCGAGCCCGCCCCGCGCGCCGGAGGTCCCGCCCTCGGTCGCCGCGCGATGATCGCCGGCGCCGGCGTGGCCGCGATCGGCGCGGTCGCCGCCTGCGGTGGCGGCAGCGGTTCCACCACCACCGACAACGGTGGTCAGGCCCAGAGCGGGGACGCCCCGCAGGGCTCCCCCGGCACCGTCCTCGGCCCGGCGTCCGCGGTACCGGTCGGCGGCGGCGCGATCTTCACCGACGCCCAGGTCGTCGTCACCCAGCTGCAGCAGGGGACGTTCACCGGGCTGTCCGCGGTCTGCCCGCACCAGGGCTGCGCCGTCAGCCAGATCACCGACGGGCAGATCGTCTGCCCGTGCCACAACAGCCGTTTCTCCCTCGACGGCGCCGTCCTCGACGGACCGGCCCAGCGGCCGCTCGACCCGCGGCAGGTCACCGTCGCGGACGGGTCGATCACCCTGTCCTGAGCCCGCTCCCGGCGCCGCGGCTCAGGACGGCAGCACGAGGCCGTCCGCGCGGCGCCGGGTGTGGAGCCGGTAGCCCACGCGCACGGTGCGGTCGGCGACGTCGTCGATCGCCCGGCGCGCGGTGCGCGGGGAGAACTCGATGCGCAGGACCTCCTCCAGGTCCGCGCGGGAGTCGAACCGCCAGGTCGAGGTGACCCGGCGCAGCGCGAAGCCGTGGGCGGCGAAGAACCGGTCGACCGCGGGCGCGTCGTAGCGCGGCAGGTCCGCGCGCAGCCACGTCCCATAGGGCCGCGCCGTGAAGTCCAGGTCGACGACGGCGAGCACCCCGCCCGGGCGGAGCACCCGCTCGGCCTCGGCGAGCCCCGGCTCGCAGCCCGGCCCGAAGAAGTAGGCGGTGCGGGCGTGGACCAGGTCGGCACTCGCGTCCGGCAACGGGAGCCGCTCGGCGCCCGCGGTGTGCAGGGTGATGCGGGGGTCGTCGGCGACGCGCCGACGTGCCCGTTCGACCAGCGGCGGGTGCGGCTCGACACCGGTGACGGTGGCGGCCCGTTCGGCGAAGCGCGGCAGGTGGAAGCCGTCGCCGCAGCCGACGTCGACGACGTCGGCGCCCGCCCAGCCCCCGGTCTCGGCCCACAGCGCCGCCCAGAGCTCGCCGTCGGCGTCCTGGGCGCGGTTCTCGGTCTCGTAGACCTCGGGCCGGTTCCAGATGTTCGGGCTGGGGATGGCCGGGCCGGGCTTCGGCTGTCCGCCGAACCCCTGGTAGGTGCGCCTCACGCGATCGGGACGACGATCCCGAGGATCGCCCAGGCGACGAACGCGGCCGGCAGCAGCGAGTCCAGACGGTCCATCAGACCGCCGTGCCCGGGCAGCAGGTTGCCCATGTCCTTGACCCCGATGTCGCGCTTCACCAGCGACTCGACGAGGTCGCCCAGGGTGGCCGTCGCGACGAGCAGCGCGCCGACCAGCGGTCCCCAGTACCAGGGCGCGTCGAGCAGCAGCCCCATGCAGAGCGAGCCCACTGCCATGCCGGCGATCAGCGAGCCCGCGAAGCCCTCCCAGGACTTCTTCGGGCTGATCGTGGGGGCCATCGGGTGCCGGCCCGCGACGACGCCCGCGGCGTACCCGCCGACGTCGGAGGCGACCACGCAGAGCAGGAAGGTCAGGACCCGGCCCACGCCGTCCGGGGCGACGGTCAGCTGCACGGCGAAGGCCACCAGCAGCGGCACATAGACGGCGACGAACAGCGAGGCGCTGATGTCGCGCACGAAGTGCGCCGCCCCGCTCCGCATCCGCCACAGCAGGCAGCCCAGCACCGTGGCGGTGAGGGCGATCGCGGCGCCGTGCAGGCCGAACGGCCAGGACAACCAGACGACGGCCTGACCGCCGACCAGCAGCACCGGCAACGACACGCGGATGTCGGCGCCCCGGCGCAGCGCACCCGCGAGCTCCCAGGTCCCGACCGCGGTGACGCAGGCGAGCACCAGGACGAAGCCCTGACGATGGATCAGCAGGCTCAGCAGGATGACGACGCCGAGCCCGACGCCGACCGCGATCGCCGCGACGAGGTTGCGACCCAGCCGGGACCGCTTGTACCCCTTCTGTCCCCGGACGGGCTTCGGCACGTCCGGGGTCGCCGACACGCCGGCGGGCCCGTCACCGGGGAGGTCGGAGGTCACGGGGACGGCGGCGTCGGAGGAGGAGGGCACCGGGCTCAGACCTCGAGGAGCTCGGATTCCTTGTTCTTGACCAGCTCGTCGATCTGCGCGACGTAGCGGTCCGTGACGCCCTGCAGTTCCTTCTCGGCGCGGGCGACCTCGTCCTCGCCGGCCTCGCCGTCACGCTGGATGCGGTGCAGCTCGTCCATCGCCTTGCGGCGCAGGCCACGGAGCACGACGCGCGCGTCCTCACCCTTGCCCCGGGCGACCTTGACCATGTCCCGGCGCCGCTCCTCGGAGAGCTGCGGGATGATCACGCGGATGATCTGCCCGTCGTTCGACGGGTTGACGCCGAGGTCCGAGTCGGCGATCGCCTTCTCGAGCTGCTTGAGCTGGCTGGCGTCGTAGGGCTTGATGACCGCCATCCGCGCCTCGGGGATCGACACCGAGGCGAGCTGGTTCAGCGGGGTCCACGCGCCGTAGTAGTCCACGACGATCCTGGAGAACATGTTCGGAGTGGCCCGGCCGGTACGCACCGACGCCAGATCGTCACGGGCGACCGTGACGGCCTTCTCCATCTTCTCCTCGACGTCGAAGAGGGTTTCCTCGATCACGGTTGCATCCCCCGGCCTGGTCGTACTCGCTGGCGGTCACGATCCTCTCACCCGCCGCCCGGGCGGTGCGCGGAGCACCACCCGGGCGGGGGCGGGGAGGATCAGTTCTGGCCGACCTCGAAACGGACGAAGTCGTTGATGGTCAGACCCGCCTCGTCGGCGACGGCCTTGACCGACTTCTTCGGGTCGACCACGGAGGCCTGCTCCAGGAGCACGACGTCCTTGTAGTAGCCGTTGACCCGGCCCTCGACGATGCGGGGCAGGACCTGCTCGGGCTTGCCCTCCTCGCGGGCGGTCGCCTCCGCGATCTTCTTCTCGTTCTCGACGATCTCGGCGGGGACCTGCTCACGGGTCAGGTACTCCGGCCGGGCCGCCGCGACCTGCATCGCGAGACCGCGGGCGGCCTCGGCGTCGTCGCCCTCGTAGGCGAGCAGGACGCCGATCTGCGGGGGCAGGTCGGTGGCGCGCTTGTGCAGGTAGACGGCGGCCTGGCCGTCGACCCGGGCGTAGCGCTTCAGCTCGAACTTCTCGCCGATGCGGGCGGACAGGGCCTGCACGGCCTCGCCCACGGTGCCGTCGTCGAGCTTGGTCTCGCGCAGCGCGTCGAGGTCGGCCGGCTTCTCGGCGACCGCGGCGGCCAGGATCTTCTCGGCCAGCGCGATGAAGTCGTCGGACTTGGCGACGAAGTCGGTCTCGCAGTCCAGCTCGACCAGGGTGCCGCCGTCGGCGACGACCAGGCCGTTGGCGGTGGCGCGCTCGGCGCGCTTGCCCACGTCCTTCGCGCCCTTGATGCGGAGGAGCTCGACGGCCTTGTCGAAGTCGCCCTCGGACTCCTCGAGCGCCTTCTTGCAGTCCATCATCCCGGAGCCGGTGAGCTCACGGAGCCGCTTGACGTCGGCGGCGGTGTAGTTCGCCATCGGGTGTCTCTCGTCCTCTGGGTCGTGACGGGAATGGGTCACCGGGTCGCACCGGGCGGGCCCACGGAAGCGGGCCCGCCCGGTGCGCGTACTCAGTTCTGGGTGCCGTTGCTGGTCGACGCCGGGGCGGTCGCAGCGGCCGCACCGTCGCCACCGGCGGCGGAGAGGCTGGCACCGTCGGAGCCGACCTCGTTGCCCGCCAGGACGTCCTGCTCCCACTCGGCGAGCGGCTGCTCGGCGGCGGCCTCGCCACCCTCGCCACGGCGCTGGCCACGGGAGACCAGACCGTCGGCGGCGGCCTTGGCGATGACCTTGGTCAGCAGCGCGGCCGAGCGGATCGCGTCGTCGTTGCCCGGGATCGGGAAGTCGACCTCGTCCGGGTCGCAGTTCGTGTCCAGGATGGAGACGACCGGGATCTTGAGCTTCCGGGCCTCGCCGACGGCGATGTGCTCCTTCTTGGTGTCCACGATCCAGACGGCGGACGGGACCTTGGACATGTCGCGAATACCGCCGAGGGTCTTCTCGAGCTTGTCCTTCTCACGGGTCAGCGTGAGGATCTCGCGCTTCGAGCGGCCCTCGAAGCCACCGTTCTGCTCCATCGCCTCGAGCTCCTTGAGGCGCTGCAGGCGACGGTGCACGGTCTGGAAGTTCGTGAGCATGCCACCCAGCCAGCGCTGGTTGACGTACGGCATGTTGACCCGGGCCGCCTCCTCGGCGATGACCTCCTGGGCCTGCTTCTTGGTGCCGACGAACATGATCGTCCCGCCGTGCGCGACGGTCTCGCGCACGAACTCGTAGGCGCGGTCGATGTACGACAGCGTCTGCTGGAGGTCGATGATGTAGATGCCGTTGCGCTCGGTGAGGATGTAGCGCTTCATCTTCGGGTTCCAGCGACGGGTCTGGTGCCCGAAGTGCACGCCGCTGTCGAGCAGCTGCTTCATGGTGACGACGGCCATGGCCTGCGTTCACCTCTCGGTCGGGCGCGGCGGGTGCCGCGCAGGCGGTTCGTGGGCCCACCGGTCGGTGGACCACCCTGGCGCCCGCGGCGGAGCCGGACCCGCTCCCCCTGGCCACACGTGAGCGTGACGTCGGGATCGCAGGACCGCCCGGCCTCCGCTCCCGACGCCGTACCCTGGGGAACGGCGCGACGGGCGAGCGGGCGCGCGAAGTCACCACGACGGACGTGGTGCGGGATCCAGTGTACGCCGGGGCCTCCGGGCCGATCGCGGCGGAGCCCGGTTCCGACGGCGGCTGTCCACAACCGGCCGGTACGTCCACAGGACGGCGGTCCACCCCGGCGACGAGCGGTCGCCGCCGCAGGCTGGACGGGTGCCTCTGCCCGTCCCGTCCGTTCCCCCGCTCGACGACCTGCCCCGGAGCCCGCGCCCCGTGTCCCGCCCGCCGGGATGGCGGGCCGGGCTGCGGGCGGGGGCGGTGCTGCTCGCCGTGGTGGTGATCGGTGTCGCGCTCGTGCCGCCGGGGGCGGCGGTCGCCGCACCTGCGTCCGCGGCGCCCGCGTCCGTCGACCCCGCGCCCGTCGAACCCGCTCCGGGCGGCCCCCCGGACGGGGTCGGCCCCGCGCCCGCACCGCCGCGGCCACCCGGGGCGGGGATCCCGGCACCGGGGGCGGACTACGCGTGGCCCCTGCTCCCGCCCCCGGCGGTCACGGCGGTGTTCCGCAAGCCCGCGTTCCGCTACGGCCGCGGGCACCGCGGCGCCGACCTGGCAGGTTCCCCCGGACAGGCGGTGCTCGTCGCGCGGGAGGGGGTCGTCGTCTTCGCCGGCCGGATCGCCGGGCGCGGCGTCGTCTCGGTCGACCACCCCGACGGGTTGCGGAGCACCTACGAGCCGGTGACCGCCGGCGTCGTGGCCGGGGCGCGGCTCGCCGGGGGCGACCCGGTGGGGACGCTGGAACCCGGGCACACCGGATGCCCGGTCGCGGCCTGCCTGCACTGGGGCGTGCGACGGGAGCGGCTCGACCACCTCGATCCGCTGGTACTGCTGCGCCCTCCCCGGGTGCGGCTGCTGCCCTGGGAGGGGGCACCCGAGCCCACGGAGGACGCTCCGGCGGAGGTCAGCCCGCCAGCGCCGGCTCCAACGAGGCCCGCAGGCGGGTGATCGTCCGGGCATGGAGCTGGCAGACCCGGGACTCGGTGACCCCGAGGATCCCGCCGATCTCGGCCAGTGTCCGGTTCTCGACGTAGTAGAGGTGCAGGACCAGCCGGTCCCGCTCCCCCAGCAGACCGATCGCGGCACGCAGCTCCGCCCCGGTCTCCCGCCGGACCGCCGCGGTCACCGGGTCCACCGAGTCGTCGGCCGCGAGCGTGGACAGCGGCGAGCCCGCGGAACCGCCCGCACCGAGGTCCTCGGCGCTGACCAGGTACATCGGCCGCCGGGCCTGACGGAGCTCGCGCACCGCGACGCCCAGCTCCGCGGCGAGCTCCCCGTCGGTCGCGGGGCGCCCGGCCCGGAGCTGCACCGCCTCGCGGGCCCGCTCGACCTCGCGGCTGCGCGCCCGCACGGTGCGGGGCACCCAGTCCTGGGCGCGCAGCTCGTCGAGCATGGCGCCCCGGACGCGCTGGGCCGCATAGGCCTCGAAGCGGATCCTGCGGGCGGGGTCGAACCGGTCGACGGCCTCCATCAGGCCGAACGTCCCGGACTGGAGCAGGTCGGCCAGCTCGATCGACGACGGCAGCCGTACCGCCAGCTTCGTGCCCACGCCGCGCACCAGCGGGGCGTGGTGCTCGACCAGGCGTCGCCGAGCGGCGGGGGCGCGGGTGGCGAGGAACTCGCGCCACAGCGGCACGACCGCCGGCTCGACGGTCTCGTTCAGGTGACCTCGGACGCCGTCGGGCGTGTCGCGGGGCGACCCGCCCGTCGACGGGACCAGCGCGATGCACCCCGGGGCCACGTCCGCCGACGGTTGCCCCGAGGTGGCCTCGAGGGGACCGCGACGCGGGGACCCGGGTGGGTCGGGGACCGGTCCGAGGACGGCCGCGCGGGGTGTGTCGGCCCCCGCGGCGACCCGGTCGAGGGCCGTGGCCAGGGCGGCGGGGAACGCGTCGGGCCGGCGCGGTGTCGTCGGGGACACCTCACGCCCGAGGGTGCGCCTGGTCATGAACCACCTTCAACCGGTCGACGGTCACGTGCGTGTAGAGCTGCGTGGTCGACAGCGTAGCGTGACCGAGTAACTCCTGTACGTAACGAAGGTCGGCTCCGCCCTCGAGCAGATGCGTCGCCGCGGCGTGCCGCAGACCGTGCGGCCCGACGTCGGGGACGCCCGGTACCGCCCGGATCGCGCGGTGCACGACGGTCCGCGCGACGCGCGGGTCGAGCCGCCCGCCCCGCACGCCCAGCAGCAGTGCCGGCGGCGACGACGGGGTCGCCAGCGCCGGTCGGCCGTGGTCGAGCCAGCGGCGCAGGGCGCGCGCGGCGGGGACCCCGAACACCACGGTCCGTTCCCGGTCGCCCTTGCCCCGGACCCGCAACGTACGGGCGGACTCGTCGATCGCACCGACGTCGAGTCCGCACAGCTCGGCGACCCGGATCCCGGTCGCGTAGAGCAGTTCGAGGACCAGCAGGTCGCGCAGGGCCTCCGGGGCGTCCTCCGCCGCGCCCGAGGTCACCGCGTCCAGCACCGCCGCGGTCTCCGCCGCGGCGGGTACCTCCGGGAGGACGGTGCCCGCGCGCGGTGACCCGAGGCGGGCCGCCGGGTCGTGGTCGAGCCGCCCGGTGCGCACCGCCCAGGCGCAGAACGTACGGGCCGCGGCGGTGCGCCGCGCGACGGTGGCCCGCCCGGCGCCGGCGGCGTGCGTCGCGCCGAGCCGCCGACGCAGGTGGTCCAGGTCGAGCGCGCCGAGGCCGGGGAGACCACGGAGCAGGTCGGTGAGGTCCGAGCGGTAACCGCGGACGGTGTGCGGCGAGCGGTTCCGCTCGAGGCGAAGGTGCCCGGTGAACTCCTCGAGCGCGGCGGCGACGTCCGGGGCGAGCCCGTCACCGGTGGCGGTCCGGTCGCCTGCAGCACGAGCGCCCGCCCGGTCCGCGGGCGGGCCGTCGGCCTCGGTCCGGGTCCGGTCGTCGGGACGCGCGACCGCGCCGGGGCCCGGCTCGGCTGCGGGATCGGAGGACGCCGCGGGACCGGAGGGCGCCGCGGGACCGGTGGACTCTGTGCGCGCCATGACCGGACGGTCCGCTGCTGAGGGCCGCCGGTCAAGGACCCGCCCGGCGTGCCGGGCGCTGCCACAGCCCCTGGTGGTACTCGGCGAGCCCACGGTCCTCCAGCTCGGTCAGCGCCGCGCGCAGCTCGTCGGGGCCGACGCCCGCGGCCTCGCCGATCCGTCCCGGCGGCCACGCGGCCCGGGCGGGCAGCGCGTCGTGGACCGCGAGCACCCGCGGGTCGAGCCCGTCGGTCGGGCGGGACTCCCCCTGCGGCGGCAAGGCGAGGTCCACGCCCAGCCGGCCGACGACCTCCAGGACGTCCTCGGGCCGCCCGACGAGGCCCGCCTGGTGCGAGCGAACCAGCTCGTGGCAGCCGACCGACATCCCCGACGTGACCGGGCCCGGCACCGCCATCAGCGGGCGCCCGAGCGCGGTCGCGTCGGCGGCGGTCCGTTTCGTCCCGCTGCGCGCCCCGGCCTCGACGACGAGGGTCCCGACACCGAGTGCGGCCAGCAGCCGGTTGCGGACCAGGAACCGCAGCCGCCCGGGGATCGTGCCGGGCGGGTACTCGGTGAGCACCAGACCGGTCGCGGCGATCCGTTCCAGGAGACCGGTGTGCGCGGCCGGGTAGACCCGGTCCGGGCCACAGGCCAGGACCGCGACCGTCGCACCGTCGACGGCGAGGGCCCCCCGGTGCGCGGCCGCGTCGATGCCGAACGCGGCGCCGGACAGGACCGCGACGCCGCGCCGGGCCAGGGTCGCGGAGAAGTCCGCGGCCACGCCCAACCCGTACGGGGTCGCGGCGCGCGAGCCGACGACGGTGACCGACCGGTCGGCGAGCGTCGCGATCTCCCCCGGCCCGCGGGCCCACAGCGCGATCGGGGGCGCGAGGTCGGCCCGCGGGGCCTCGGCGAACGACCGGAACGGCCACGACGGCCACCCCGGGTCCTCCGGCACGAGCAGGCGGGCCCCGGCGTGGGCGGCCTCCTCCAGGTCGGCCTCGGACCGGTCGGTGCCCCGCCGGGCCGCGGCGGCGCGCAGCAGCTCGTCGGGGACCGCGCCGCGGCGCAGCCGGTCGGCCGCCTCGACCGGCCCGTACCGGTCGACCAGCGCGACGAGGTGCCGGTTCGGGGGTTCGACGCAGCGCATCAGGTAGGCGCGGGCGCGCAGGACCTCCTCGGGCACCCTGCCGACGCCCCGGCCGATGTCGGTGCCCCGGGCGATGTCGGTGCCCGTGCCGGCGGCCGGGCCCGGGGCGCTCACGCGGCACCCCGCTCGCGGAAGTACAGCGCCGCGTCGACCAGACCGCGGTCGGGCCGGTCGGCCCCGGCGAGGTCGCTGAGCGTCCACGCGACCCGTAGCGCGCGGTCCGCGCCGCGGGCGCTGAGGTCACCGGCGCGCAACCGGGCCTCCAGCGGTGCGATCACGCGGGCGGGCAGCGGGAAGCGGGTCCGCAGGGCGGGGCCGGGCACCTCGGCGTTGCACCGCCACCCGTGCTCCGACCACCGCGCGACGGCGGCGGCACGCGCGTCGAGCACCCGGCGGCGGACGGTCGCGGTGTCCTCGCCCCGCTGCTCGGTCACCCGCAGCGCGGTCACCGGCTCCATCGCCACCCGCAGGTCGACCCGGTCGAGCAGCGGACCGGACAGCCGGGACAGGTAGCGGCGGCGGACGTCGGGGCGGCAGGTGCAGTCACGGTCGATCGGCGGGGCGCACGGGCACGGGTTCGCTGCGAGGACGAGCTGGAAACGGGCCGGATAGCGCACGGTGCCGTCGGCGCGGGACAGCCGGACCTCGCCCTCCTCCAGCGGGGTGCGCAGCCCGTCGAGGACCGAGGCGGGCCAGTGCGGGCACTCGTCGAGGAACAGCACCCCGCGGTGGGCCAGCGACACCGCGCCGGGCCGGGCGACGCCGCTTCCCCCGCCGAGCAGCGCCGCGGTCGACGCCGAGTGGTGCGGCGCGACGAACGGCGCGCACGTGCTGAGCGCCCCGGTGTCGCCGAGCCGCCCGGCCACCGAGCGGATCGCGGCGAGCTGCAGCGCCTCGGAGCGGTCGAGCTCGGGCAGCAGCCCCACCACCCGCTGGGCGAGCATCGTCTTGCCGGTGCCGGGCGGGCCGACCATCAGCAGGTGGTGCCCGCCGGCGGCGGCGATCTCCAGGGCGCGCCGGGCGTCGTGCTGGCCGAGCACGTCGGCCAGCTCGGGGGCCACGGCGGCCGGGGCCTCCTCCGGTCCGCCGTCGTGCCGGTGCAGCAGCCGGTTGCCCGTCGCCCAGTCCAGGACGTCGCCGAGGCTGTCGGCGCCGAACGCCTCGATGCCGTCGACCAGCGCGGCCTCCGCGAGCGTGGCGCGGGGCACGACGGCGCGGATCATCCCGGCGTCCCGCGCGGCGAGCAGGCAGGGCAGCACGCCGCGCACCGGGCGCAGCCTGCCGTCGAGAGCGAGCTCGCCGAGCAGCACGGTGCCGCGCAGCCGGTCGGGCGGCACCGCGTCCGCGGCGACCAGGACGCCGAGCGCCAGTGCGAGATCGAAGCGGCTGCCGGTCTTGCGCAGTGTCGCCGGGGAGAGGGCGAGCACGATCCGCTCGTTGGGCCAGGTGCGGCCGGAGTGCACGATCGCGGACCGCACCCGGTCCTTGGACTCGTTGAGCGCGGCGTCGGGCAGGCCGACGAGGTGCACGCCGGGCATCCCGCCGCCGATGACCGCCTCGATCTCGACGGGGACGCCGTCGACGCCGTGCAGCGCGACCGACCAGATGCGTGCCGGGGGCCGCATCAGAACGCCGCCGGGTAGTGGGTGAGGGTGACCGGCCGGCCGGGTCGGATCAGGACCGCCACGACGTCGAACCTGATCTCGACCCAGCTGACCCGGTGGGCGGCCATGAACGCCTTGGCCAGCATCCGGATCCGGCGTGTCTTGCGGGGGGTCACCGCCTCGGCGGGTTCGCCGTAGCGGAGACCGGAACGGGTCTTGACCTCGCAGAACACCAGCCGTTGCTGCGGGTCGACCGCGACGATGTCGATCTCGCCGTGCGTGCACCGCCAGTTGCGGCTGAGCACGACCATCCCGTGTGCCCGTTCGAGGTACTCGGCGGCGGTGTCCTCACCGCGGCGCCCGAGCTCGTCCTTCGCTGCCATGGGTCCACGATCGGGCCGGGTGGGCCCGTCGCGGGGGTGGATCGGCCGGCTGTGGACGGATCCGCCGGTTGTGGACGGGCACCGTCGGCCGCGCGGCCGGGACGGTGGAACCGTCGGTGGGGTCTGCTACCCGCTCAGCCCGGGAACTGGTCGTCGTCGGGGAGCCGCAGGTCCGGGGTGTCGAGCTCCTCGATGTTGACGTCCTTGAACGTCACGACCCGCACGTTCTTGACGAACCGCGCCGGGCGGTACATGTCCCACACCCACGCGTCGGACATGCGCACCTCGAAGTAGACCTCGCCGTCGGCGTTGCGCGGGGCGACGTCGACGGAGTTGGCCAGGTAGAACCGGCGCTCCGTCTCCACGACGTAGGAGAACTGGGCGACGATGTCGCGGTACTCCTTGTAGAGCGTGAGCTCCATCTCGGTCTCGTACTTCTCGAGATCCTCGGCGCTCACCGGCCCGCTCCTCCTGTGACGATCTCCAACGGCTCCCACGCCCCGACCGTGTCCCCCGGGTCTCCGGGGTCGGGTTCCTGCTCGGGGAGCGCCCCATTGTGGACCAGCCCCGCCGGGGCCTCGCGCCCGGCCACCGCGGCGACGTTCGCGAAGGAGAACCGGTGCTCCGGACAGGGCCCGTGTGCGCGCAGCGCGGCCTCGTGGTCCGGGGTGTTGTAGCCCTTGTGCACCGCGAAGCCGTAGCGGTCGTGCTCGGCGTCGAGTGCGGTCATGATGCGGTCCCGGGTCACCTTGGCCAGCACCGACGCCGCCGCGATGCAGGCCGCCACCCGGTCGCCCTTCGGCACCGCGAGGGCCGGGCTGCCGAAGCCGCGGACCGGGAAGCCGTCGGTCAGGACGTAGCCGGGCGTGACCGCGGTCAGCGCGGCCACCGCGCGACGCATGCCCTCGATGTTGGCCACGTGCACCCCGCGGCGGTCGACCTCCGCCGCCGGGATCACGACGACGGCGTGGTCCAGCGCCCGGGCCCGGATGCGGTCGTACCAGTGGTCACGGGCGGCCGGGGTCAGCAGCTTCGAGTCGGTCAGCCCGTCGAGGGCCTTCGCGTCCGCGGGCCGCAGCACCGCCGCGGCGACGACCAGCGGTCCGGCGCTGGCACCGCGACCGGCCTCGTCGACGCCGGCGACCGGGCCGAGCCCGTGGCGCTGCAGGACCGTCTGCAGGGTCCAGGTGCCGCCGTCGCGGACGACGGCACGCGGCGGACGCAGCCCGTCGGGCAGGACCCGTACGGGGCGTCGGCGGGCACGCGGCCGTCCGGCGGGACGGGCGCGGGTGGGCGGAACCGGCACGGTGCTCCCGGTCAGGTTCTCCGGCGCCACCCGTGCGGGGGGCGCGTCGCGGGCAGGAACCGCTCGGCCTCGGCGCGGGCGAGCAGGGCCCGTCGGCGACCGGCCGCGAGCGGCAGTGTCCCCATGATGCCCAGTGCCAGCGGCAGACCGTCGGGCAGCCCCGGCAGCCCGGCCGCGTCGGCCGTGGTCTGCGGGTCGACCGCACTGACCCAGCCGAACCGGTCGAAGGGCAGCACGATCAGCCGTACCTTGCCGATGATGTTGGCCTCGGGGATGGGGCCGTGCCCCGCCGCCCGGGAGTCCGCGGAGTTGTTCCGCGAGTCGCCCATCATCCAGTACTGGCCCTCGGGGACGGTGATCGGGCCGAACGGGATCTGCCGGGCCGGACCCGCCTCGGGCAGGTAGTAGATGTAGGGCTCCGTCAGCGGCTGCCCGTCGACGACGACCTGGTTGAGCGCGTCGCAGCAGGAGACGGTCTGGCCCCCCACGGCGATGACCCGCTTGACGAAGTCCTTCTCGTCCGGCGGGGCGATCCCGACCAGCGAGCCGAGCGTCTGCATGCCCTTGACCAGCGGGTTCTCGCTGCCCTCGCCGCTGTAGGTCTCGCTGGCCCAGCCGTCGGTGCCGCGGAAGACCACGATGTCGCCCGGGCTGATGTCGGTGAAGTTGTAGGTGACCTTGTCGACGAGCACCCGGTCGTTGTTGCAGCCGGTGCAGCCGTGCAGCGTCGTCTCCATCGAGCTCGACGGGATGACGTAGACCTTCGCGAGGAAGGTCTGGATGAGGACCGTCAGCAGGATGGCGACCCCGGCCAGGAGCAGGATCTCCTTCCAGAACGCCGTCTTGGGCTTCTCCTCACCCGCAGCGGCCGCGGCGGAACCGCGCCCGGTGAGCGCGGCGATCCGGCCGCCGATGCCGACGGGGCGGTTGCGGCGTGCGGCGCGTCCACCCGTGGCGCGCTCCGGCTCGTCCGTCCCGTCCTCCGGCTCGGCAGGGATCTCGGCGGGGTTCTCGTCGGGCTCCTCGGGCGGTTCCGGCGACGCGGCCGCCGGACGGCGGCGTCGGGGGGGCCGCGGCGGCGCATCGGAGCCGGGGTGCGGGACGGCGGCGGTCTCGGGGTCGGCGCCGGGGTCGACGTCGTCGCCGGCCGGGGCCGCGGCGGCGCGGGTACGCCGCGGGTCGGCCTCGGTCGGCACCCGGCGGCGCGTGGTCGCGTCGGCGTCCGGCGGGACGGGGCGACGTGTGGTCGGGACGCCGTCGACCGGCGGCGGGACGGGACGGCGCGACGGCGGGACGGCGCCGTCGGCGAGCGGCCCGGCGGGGCGGCGGCCGGCGCGCGGAGCGGACCGCTCGGGACCGCCGAACGCACCGGTGCCGTCCGGCTGACCGGGGGCGGCTCCGTCGGGGCGCTGGTCCGGGTGGGCACCGTTGGTGTACTCGCCGGACGGGCCGCGCAGCGGCGGGCGGCCGGCCCCACGACCACGCGGGTCGGGGCGGCCGTACCCGTCGGGCGCGTGGCCCTCGGGGGAACGGCCCTCCGGCCGGCCGTTGCGACGAGGTGCCCCGGGGCCGCGGACGGGCGGGGCGGCGTTCGGTTCGAACCCGGCAGGACGGCTCGGGTCGAACCCCGCGGCACGGTTCGGATCGAACCCCGCAGTACGGCTCGGGTCGAGACCGGCGGCGCTGTTCGGGTCGTACCCGGCGGCGCGACGACCGTGCCCGCCGTCGGGAAGGGGCTGGTCGGGGGCCGGGCGGATGCCGTGGCGGCCGGCGCCCTCGGGGCGTCCGGCCGGCGATGCCGGGTACCGGGGTTCCGGGGCGTGCTCCGGGCGGCTGCCGGGAGGTGGCCACGACCTGCCGTTCGGTGCGGCGCCGGCCTCGGGGCCGTCAGGCCGGTTCAGCCGGGCGGCGTAGCGGGCCTGCAGCGTGTCCGGACCCTCGGTGGCCGGGGCGGGCCGGTCCGCGGGGGCCGGGGCGGCCCCGTCGACGCCGTGCCGACCTGAGCGCCCGGCGGCGAGCTCGTCGAACCCGTTGCGGTAGCGACGTCCACGGGGGCCTGCGCCGTCAGCGCCGTCCTCCGGGCCCGTGTGCCGGGTACGGACCCCGCGCGGTGCGCCCTCGGGCTCACCGTCCGCGGAGCCGTCCCGGGCGGGCACCCCGTGCTGCAATGCGGTGCCGAGCAGCCACTGCGGCTCGTCACCACCCGGTTCGCCACCGGTCTGCGGCGGGTCCTCGGGGGCCCGCCGCCGACCGGGGCGCTCGGGGACATCGCTGCCGCGATACCGCCGGGGGCGGGCCCGGCGGTCGTCGGGGAGCTCGGGGAAGGCCACGCTTCGAGATTACGTCACCGGTCCGTCACGACTGGGTGACGGTCAGGACGCGGTGGTCTCCCGGCGCTCCTTGATCTTCGCGGCCTTGCCGCGGAGGTCGCGGAGGTAGTACAGCTTCGCCCGGCGGACGTCACCGCGGGTGGCGACCTCGATCTTCTCGATGTTCGGCGTGTGCACCGGGAAGGTGCGCTCGACGCCGACGCCGAACGAGATCTTGCGCACGGTGAAGGTCTCGCGGGCACCCGAGCCGTGGCGACGGATGACGACGCCCTGGAAGATCTGGGTACGGGTGCGGTTGCCCTCGATGACCTTCACGTGCACCTTGAGGGTGTCCCCGGGGCGGAAGTTCGGGATGTCGGAGCGCAGGGTCTCCGCGTCCAGTGCGTCCAGGGTGTTCATGTCGACGGTCCGTCCTCGTGTGTCGTTCGTGCGGGTCGTGCGGTGCCGGTCCCGGGTCGATCCGGGATCGCGCCCGGGCCACGGGGCGGTCGTGCCGTACTGGCGACGACGCTCCTCACGTGGCGGGCTCGGTACGGCCGGCACCACCGGCGGGACCGGGGGCACACGTGACCGTCACCGGGCGCCACACGCGGCGCTGGCAACCCGTCCATGGTGCCAGACGGGCAGATCGCCCCGGACACCCGGTGGTCCGGGGCCTCCGGGAACGGCTCCGCGGGGCCGGTCGTACCGGACGCACCGGGCACCGCCGGTCGCCGGTGGGGGCCCGCCGGGCGACGGCCGGACGGTCCCCCGCACGGCCCTGGGCCGGCCCCGCGGTGCCGGGCCGGGGACGCGACCGGCGGGAACGCTCAGCCGGTGGGGCCGTCGGCGTCGTCGTCGGGGCGCCCGGCGGCGAGCACCGCGCGGTCGGCGGCGTCCAGGGCGTCCGGCCCGAGCGCGTCGAGCAGGTCGGGGCGCCGGTCCCGGGTCCGTTCCAGGGCCCGGTCGCGGCGCCAGCGGGCGATCGCGGCGTGGTTCCCGCCGCGGAGCACCTCCGGCACGGCCAGCCCCCGCCACACCTCGGGACGGGTGTAGGACGGGCCTTCGAGCAACCCGTCGGAGAAGGAGTCCTCGGCGGCCGAGCGCGGGTTGCCCAGCACGCCGGGCAGCAGCCGGGCGACGGCCTCGACCATCACGAGCACCGCGACCTCCCCGCCGACGAGCACGTAGTCCCCGATCGAGACCTCGTCGACGGTGATGCCGCGGGCCCGGGCGTCGAGCAGCACGCGCTCGTCGATGCCCTCGTAGCGGCCGCAGGCGAACACCAGCCGCTCCTCGGCGGCCCAGGCGTGCGCGGTGGCCTGGGTGAACGCCCGCCCGGCCGGGGTGGGGACGACCAGCCGGGCGGGCAGGTCCGGGGTGGCCAGCACGTCGTCGAGGGCCTCGCCCCACACCTGGGGGCGCATGACCATGCCCGGCCCGCCGCCGTACGGGGAGTCGTCGACGGCCTGGTGCACGTCGTGGGTCCAGTCCCGCAGGTCGTGCACGGCGACGTCCAGCAGCCCGCGGTCGATCGCCCGCCCCAGCAGTGCCTCGCGCAACGGTTGCAGGTAGGACGGGAAGATGGTCACGACGTCGATCCGCACGGCGCGGATCGTCGCAGGCGCCCGTCCCCCCGCCCCGAAGGAGGTCGCGCATGTCGGAATCCTGGACCGAGCCGCTCTGGTCGACGGCGGCGCAGTGGAGCCTGCTGCCGCCGGTGCTGCTCGCCCTACTGCTGACGACGGCGATCGGTCTGGAACGCGAGGCCGGGGCGAAGAGCGCCGGACTGCGCACGCACGTGCTGGTCGGCGTCGGCGCGGCGGTGTTCATGGTCATCTCGAAGTACGGCTTCGCCGACCTGCTCACGACCGAGCACGTCGCCCTGGACCCGTCCCGGATCGCGGCGCAGATCGTGTCCGGGATCGGGTTCATCGGCGCGGGGCTGATCTTCGTCCGGCAGGACGTGGTGCGCGGGCTCACCACCGCGGCCACGATCTGGCTGGCCGCCGCGGTCGGGACGGCGTGCGGCGCGGGCCTGGCCCCGCTGGCCGTCCTGGCGACGGCGGCGCACTTCCTGGTCACCCGCGGTCTGCAGCCGGTTGCGCGGGTGGTGCGACGGCACCGTCGTCGCCCGCCGGTGCTGCGGATCCGCTACGACGACGGCCACGGCGTGCTCCGCCGGGTCCTGGAGCGTTGCACCGCGGCCGGCTTCTCGGTCGCCGGGGTGTCCGTGCACCGCGGCTCGTACACCGACGACGGCGGCCGGGTCGCCGCGCTCACCCTGCGGCTCGACGGCCGGGGTGACCTGAACGGACTGGCCGCGGCGCTGTCGGAGACCGACGGGGTGCGCTCGGCCCAGACCAGGGTCGACCCGACGGAGGACCCGGACGACCCGGACCGCGCCGACGACTGAGCGCCGACGACTGAGCAGCGACGACGTGAACGCCGATGACCTGCGCGTCGACGTCCGGACGGGCGACCCGGCCAGGTGGCTCAGCCGGCCCGGCGGGGCCGCCGCCGTTCCACGGCCTCCCGGGTGCCGTACAGCGTCACCCCGCACCGGTCGAGCACCTGTGAGGCCGTGGTGTCCGGGTGCAGCAGCCCGAGCAGGACGTGCTCGGTCCCGATGAACCGGTCGCCCAGCCGGACCGCCTCGCGCAGCGCCAGCTCGAGCGCCTTCTTCGACGACTTCTCGAACGGGATGTGCCCGGCCCGCCACCGCTCGCGCCGCGGTCGGTCGAGCGCGCCGGGGCCGAAGCCCGCCTCCACCGCGTTCCGGACGGCGTCGAGGTCGATGCCCAGGGTGGCGAGGGCGTCGGCGTCGCCACCGGGCGCGCCGTCCACCCGGTCGAGCTCCTCGGCGACGGTGCGGGCGTCGACCCCGGCCGCGGAGAGGATCTCCTCCCCCGGCGTACCGGGGCACCCCAGGACCCCGAGCAGCAGGTGCTCCGGCCCGATCCGCCCCGCGTACCTCGTCCGGGCGATCTCCTGGGCCAGGACGACGACCCTGCGGGCCTCGTCGGTGAACCGTTCGAACATGTGTGTCTCCCCCTCTACAGGCCGAGCCGGCGGTACTTCTTGTGCACCGCCTGCCGGCTGATCCGCAGCGCGTCGGCGATCTGCTGCCAGGACCACCCCTGGTCGCGGGCGTTGGTGACCTGCAGCTCCTCCAGGGACTCCTGCAGCTCACGCAGGGCCACCACCGCCCGCAGCCCCACGGCCGGATCCGTGCTGGACGCCGCCGCGGCCACCGCCGTCGCATCGCTCATGGTGTCAATGTAGGTTGACAACGCACTCGATGTCAACCTTGGTTGACACCGGCGCCACGAGAACGGCCCGGCACCACGGGAGGGTGCCGGGCCGCGATCAGTCCTGGGGGTCGAGCAGCCCGTCGGGCGGGTCGAGGACCACGCGTCCCCCCGCCAGGTCGACGGTGGGCACGATCGCCTCGACGAACGGGACGAGCGCCTCGTGTCCGGCGGGCCGGGTGACGACCAGCAGGGACCCGCCGGGCCCGTGCACGACGTCGGAGACAGTGCCCGCCGCGGTCCCGTCCGCCAGCTCGGCCCGCAGGCCGGTCAACTGGTGGACGTGGAACTCCTCCGGGTCCTCCGGCTCGGCGAGCGCGGAGGTCGGCAGCCTGAGCTGGACCCCGCGCAGGGCCTCGGCGGCGTCGCGATCGGCGACGCCCTCGAAGAGCACGAGCCAGCGACCCGAGTGGGCACGCGCACCGGTGACGGTGAGCGGCCCGGGACCCGCGCCGCGGGTCCGGTGGCCCTGTAGGACGGCACCAGGCGCGAACCGCGTGCGCGGGTCGTCGGTGCGGGGCTCGACCACGACCTCACCCCGCAGACCGTGTACACGCACGACGACGCCGACCAGGACCTGGCCGGCGTCGTCGGGTGCGGAACTCGTCACCGGTCGGTGTCGACGACGTCGACGCGCACGCCGCGACCGCCCACACCACCGATGACGTTGCGCAGGGCGGTGGCGGTGCGACCACCCCGGCCGATCACCTTCCCGAGGTCGTCGGGGTGCACCCGGACCTCGAGGATCCGACCGCGACGCCCGGTGACCAGGTCCACCCGGACGTCGTCGGGGTGGTCGACGATGCCGCGCACGAGGTGCTCGAGCGCGTCCGCCATGAGAGTCACGACTGGGTCGACTCGGTGGCCGGCGCGGCCGCGTCCTTGGTCGCGTCGGCGACGTCGTCGCTCTTCGTCGCGGCCTCGGCCGGGGCGGCGTCAGCGGCCTTGCCGGCGCGGTCGCCACCCTTCTTCTTCGGGGTGGTGGCCGCGGTGGTCGGCTCCTCGTTCGCCGCAGCCAGCGCCTCGTTGAAGCGGGCCAGCTTGTCGACCTTCTCGGCCTGCGGCTTCAGGGTGCCCTCGGTGCCCGGCAGGCCCTTGAACTTCTGCCAGTCGCCGGTGATCTCGAGCAGGTTCTGCACCGACTCGGTCGGCTGCGCGCCGACGCCCAGCCAGTACTGCGCACGGTCCGAGTCGATCTCGATCAGGCTCGGCTCGTTCTTCGGGTGGTACTTGCCGATCGTCTCGATGGCCCGGCCGTTGCGGCGCGTACGGGAGTCCGCGACGACGACGCGGTAGTACGGCTGACGGATCTTGCCCAGACGCATCAGCTTGATCTTGACGGCCACGCTGTGGTGCTCCTCGCGAATGTCGATTCGTGCTGCGATGAGTCAGCCTGCCTCGCGTGGGGTTACGGGCTCGCTCACTCGTAGGTGTCGGCCGTGGCAGGTAGAGGGCCGGCCACGGACCCGATCGACCATTCTGCCAGACGTCGTTCAGACCGCGGGAAAGGCCCCGACCAGCATGAGGGCCAGGGCCAGCCCTGGCAGGAAGTTGTTGACCGCGTGCGCCACGATCCCGGCGGTGACGCGGCCGGTCAGCAGCCGTGCGATCCCCAACGGCAGCGCGACGACGAACAGCAGCGGCGCACGCAGGAACTCCAGGTGGGCCAGGGCGAACACCGCCGTGGTCAGCACGAACACGACCCAGCGGTTGCCGATCCAGTGGGCGACGGCGTTCCACAGCAGGCCGCGGTAGACGATCTCCTCGCAGACCGGCGCGATCACGACGACGCCGACCATCACGGCCAGCGCGACCGGCCACGTCGTGCGGATGCCCTCGAAGGCGACGCCGACCGAGGTCGTGAGGTCCGGGCCGACCAGGTAGAGGTAGGCCAGCGCGGCGGGGATCGTCACGAACAGCCCGGCGACGCCGATCAGCAGCCCGATGCCGACGTCCTCCCAGCGGAACTGCAGGCCCAGGTCGGCGACGGGACCGCTGCCGAACACCCGGGTCCAGACGACGCAGGTGAGCGCGGCCAGGATCGTCGGGACGACGATCGCGAGCAGGACCTCCTGTGCCGAGTCGACCTCCCCCAGGCCCACGGCCAGCAGGAACGACGAGCCGAGGAACACGATCTCGACCACGAGGAACGCGAGCAGCCCGCGGAACGGGCGCGGCGGGGGCGGGGACGGCTCGATCCCGAACAGCCCGCGCCGCGGCGGCGGACCGTACGGCGCGCCCGGGCCGTGCTGCCCGGGTCCACCCGGCCCCCAGGGCGCCGGGCCACCCGGTCCGTACGGCGTCGACCCACCCGGGCCGTACGGGCCGGGCCCGCCTGCACCGTTCGGCCCGGGCCCGCCCGGCCACCCGGCGGGCGGCGGTCCGGCGGGCGACGACGATCCGGCGGGCGACGATCCGGCGGGCGACGGTGCCGCGGCCCCGGACGGGCTCGAGCCGTCCGGGTCGTCGGCGGAGGCTCCGCGTGATCCCCGCGGCGAACCGGGCGAACTGCTCATGCCCCCGTTGATACCCGACGTCCGCGGATCAGGACCACCGACGGGGCCCGCAGCACGCCGAGATCCCCCCGCGGGTCACGGTCGTACACGACCAGGTCGGCAGGCGCACCGGGCGTCGGGCCGGCCGGGCGGCCCAGCCAGGACCGCGCCGCCCAGCTCGCCGCCCCGATCGGGTCCGGGTGCCCGGCCCGGGCGAGCTCGGCGATCTCGTCGGCGATCCGGCCGTGCCGGATGCCGCCGCCGGCGTCGGTGCCCGCGTAGACCGGGACCCCGGCCTCGATCGCGCGTCCGACGGTCTCCCAGGCGTGGGTGTGCAGGTCACGCATGTGGCCGGCGTAGCGGGGATACTTCGTCGCCTTCTCGGCGATGCCGGGGAAGGTCTCGACGTTGATCAGCGTCGGCACCAGGGCGGTGCCACGGGCGGCCATCTCGTCGATGAGCTCGTCGGAGAGCCCGGTGCCGTGCTCGATGCAGTCGATCCCGGCCCGGATCAGCCCGGGCAGCGCCTCGGTGCCGAAGACGTGCGCGGTGACGCGGGCGCCGGCCCCGTGGGCCGCGGTGATCGCCTCGGCCAGTACCTCGTCCGGCCAGAGCGGGGCGAGGTCGGCGTCGTCGGGGCCCGCCGAACGGTCGATCCAGTCCCCCACGAGCTTCACCCAGCCGTCGCCGCGGGCCGCCTGGGTCCGGACCTCGTCGACCAGCAGGCGCGGGTCGTCGAGCTCGGCGGCGAGGCCGGGGATGTAGCGCTTGGGGCGGGCGACGTGCCGCCCGGCGCGGATGATCTCGGGCAGGTCGTCGCGGGCCTGCAGCGGCGAGGTGTCGACCGGGGACCCGCAGTCGCGCAGCAGCAGGGTGCCCGCGTCGCGGTCGGTGCGTGCCTGGGCCGCGCACTCCTCCAGGTCGGTGACCGGGCCGTTCGGCCCGAGCCCGACGTGGCAGTGCGCGTCGACCAGACCGGGGACGATCCAGCCGTCGGTGACCAGGTCCTGGGCGCCGGGCAGCGGCTCCGGGCTGATCCGCCCGGTGCCGTCGACGTACAGGTCGGTGCCCGCGGCACCGTCGGGGCCCAGCAGCGTCCCGCGGAGCCGCCACCCCACGGCCGGGAGATCGGTCATGGGTGGCGACCCTAGCTACTTCTTCTTGCCGAAGTTCAGCTTCGACGGGTCGAACCCGGGCGGCAGCTGGTCGAGGTTGCCCAGCCCGGGCGGGAGCTGCTGGAGGCTCGGCGGCAGGTTCGACAGGTCCGGCGCGCCGGCGGCCGCGCGGTTCGCGGGGTTGCCGCTGCGCCGGCCCTTCTTCGCCTGGCGAGCCTTGCGCGGGTTCTTCGGGACCTTCTTGGTCGCGCTGCGCCCGCCACCGCCGAAGCCGAACTGGCCGGCCATCTGCTTCATCATCTTGCGGGCCTCGAAGAAGCGGTTGACCAGGTCGTTCACGTCGGAGACGGAGACACCGGACCCGTTCGCGATGCGCTGGCGGCGCGACGCGTTGATGATCTTGGGGTCCGCCCGCTCGGCGGGGGTCATGCCACGGATGATGGCCTGCAGGCGGTCGATCTGACGGTCGTCGACCTGCTCCAGCGCGGCCTTCGCCTGCCCGGAGTTCATCCCCGGGAGCATGTTCAGGATGTTGCCGATCGGCCCCATCTTGCGCAGCTGCAGCATCTGCTGGAGGAAGTCCTCCAGGGACAGCTCACCGGAGCTGATCTTCGCCGCGGCGGCCGCGGACTGCTCGGCGTCGAAGACCTGCTCGGCCTGCTCGATGAGGGTGAGCAGGTCGCCCATCCCGAGGATGCGCGAGGACATCCGGTCGGGGTGGAAGACGTCGAAGTCCTCGAGCTTCTCGCCGTTGGAGGCGAAGAGGATCGGCTGGCCGGTGACCTCGCGGACGCTCAGCGCGGCTCCACCGCGGGCGTCGCCGTCGAGCTTGGTCAGCACGACACCGGTGAAGCCGACGCCGTCGCGGAACGCCTCGGCCGTGGCCACGGCGTCCTGACCGATCATCGCGTCGACGACGAACAGGACCTCGTCGGGCTGTACCGCGTCCCGGATGTCGGACGCCTGGCGCATCAGCTCCTCGTCGACACCGAGGCGGCCCGCCGTGTCGACGATGACCACGTCGTACTGCTTCTCACGGGCGTGCGCGATGCCGTCGCGGGCGACGCCGACCGGGTCGCCGGGGCC
This sequence comes from Pseudonocardia sp. Ae717_Ps2, assembly GCF_001932475.1. Lineage (NCBI taxonomy): Bacteria > Bacillati > Actinomycetota > Actinomycetes > Pseudonocardiales > Pseudonocardiaceae > Pseudonocardia > Pseudonocardia sp. Ae717_Ps2. Next base: position 1,247,214 of record NZ_MCIS01000001.1, on the reverse strand, counting down.
CTCGGGGAGCTCACCGGACCCGGTGGCACCGGGGTGCGGTGCGTAGGTCGGGACGCCGGCGCGCTCGCCGACGATCTGCAGCTGGTTCACCGCGTTGGGACGCTGCAGGTCGCACGCCACGAGCAGCGGGGTGTGGCCCTGGCCCCGGAGCCAGCGGGCGAGCTTGCCGGCCAGGGTCGTCTTCCCGGCGCCCTGCAGACCGGCCAGCATGATGACCGTCGGCGGTTCCTTGGCCAGGTTCAGCCGCCGCGTCTCGCCGCCGAGGATCGCGACGAGCTCCTCGTTGACGATCTTGACGACCTGCTGGGCCGGGTTCAGGGCCTGGGAGACCTCCGTCCCCTTGGCCCGCTCCTTGATCCGCGCGATGAAACCGCGGACCACCGGCAGGGCGACGTCCGCCTCCAGCAGCGCGATCCGGATCTCGCGCGCGGTGGCGTCGATGTCGGCGTCGGAGAGCCGGCCCTTGCCGCGCAGGTCGCGCAGCGTGGATCCGAGCCGCTCGGAGAGGGAGTCGAACACCCTTACCAGCCTACTTGGCCAGTGCCAGTCCCCCACGGGCACCGGAGCGATCGGTGCGGCGGACCGAGGACCAGCCGGTCTCGGTGCCCGCCCGCAGGGCGTCGACGGTGTCGCGGGCACGCCGCGCGTGCGTCGCGAACGGGCGCGAGCGGACCACCCGTCCCCGGGCGTGCTGGCCGTCGAGTGCCTGGTCGGGGGTGGTGTCGAGCCACAGCAGGTGCGGCGCGCGGCGGCCGAGCCTGGCCAGTGCCCGCACCGCGGCCCGTACCCGCGGCGAGGTCGCGGGCAGGTGGACGACGACGGTGCCCGCGGGCCCGAGCACCGCCGTTACCACCGACGCGCGGTGGGCCAGGTGGGTCAGCCACCGGTACGCCGGGTACGGCGTCGCGGCCGGGAGCAGCCGCGCCAGCGTGGCCCGGGTGGCCCCCGAGTCGAGGACCCGGGTGTCCGCCGGCGCGTCGAGCCCGGCGAGCAGGGTGGACTTCCCCGCTCCCGGCAGGCCCGCGACCAGCAGCAGCGACCGCCCCGGCAGCACGACGACCAGCGGCGCCGCCGGATCGTCGTCGGACGGGGTGCCGGCCACCGGGCCGACGCGCGGCGCCGCGCCGGGGCCGCCGGGCGGACCGGGGTCGGCGGGGCGGTGCTCGGTGGCGCGGGTCGGCGGGACGGCGCCGGTCGGCACGGCACGGGCGGTGGTCATGTGTGGTGAAACGGTCAGGTCGCCCGAATCGTTCCGTTCGCACCGCGCCGCGCCGCACCGCGCCGCGCCGCGCCGCACCGTGCTGCGTCACGTGCCCGTGTGGGCCTCGCCCTGCCCGGCGGCGACCGTGAGGACCGCGGACTCGATGGCGGCGCGGGCCGCCCCGTCCGGGGACCCGCCGATGCCGAAGGAGTCGACGACCGAGGCGCCGAGCGTCTCGACCCGGGCCCAGACGAGGTCCACCCCGGCCCGTTCGAGCGCGGCGGTGACGTGGTGGAGCAGCCCGATGCGGTCGGTGCCGCGCAGCTCCAGCACGACCGCCCCGGTGGCCTCGTCGTCGAACCACAGCACCCGGGGCGGGGCGGTCCGTTCCACCTCCGGCGTCGACGGCGCGTAGTCGCGCTCCTTGCGCGCCAGCGCCTGCGCCAGGTCCAGGGTTCCGGCACGCACCCGCGTCAGGTCCGAGCGGACCAGCGCCGGGTCGGGCAGACCGCCGAACCGCGGGGTCACCGCGAACGTCTCGACCGTCACCCCGTCGGACACGGTCACGTCGGCGGTGTGCACCTGCAGCGAGTGCAGGGCCAGCACCCCGGCGACGGCCGAGAGCACCCCCCGCCCGTCGGGCAGCGCGACGGTGACCGAGGAGACGTCGCCGTCGCCGGTGAAACGGACCTGCGGTCCCCCCTCCGCCACGGCCTCGACCATCTCGTGGTGCGCCGGATCCGGCGGACCGGGCTCGACGAACGGACGGCCGTCGAGCGCGGACAGGCAGCGCCCGGCCAGCCCGTGGATCAGGGTCCGCCGCCACGGGGTCCAGACACCGGGCCCGGTGCCCAGCGAGTCGGCCTCGGCCAGGGCGTCGAGCAGCTCGACGAGCAGCGCCACGTCGGCGTCGCCCCGGCCGCCGGGGGCGACCGCCTCGCGCAGCGTGTCCAGCACCCGCGACACCGTCGCCGGGTCCTCCGGGTCGCGACGGGTCGCGGTGTGCGGCAGCAGCAGGTGGTGGCGCACCATCGCCGCCAGCAGCACGAGGTCACCCTCGCGCAGACCGAGCCGCTCGCCGATCTGGCCGACCAGCGACTCCCCCACCACCGAGTGGTCGCCGCCGCGGCCCTTGCCGATGTCGTGCAGGAGCGCCCCGACCAGCAACAGGTCCGGGCGTGCCACCCGGGTGGTGAGCCGGGCGGCCTCGGCGCAGACCTCGACGAGGTGACGGTCGACCGTCCAGACGTGCGTGCGGTCCCGCGGCGGCAGGTCACGGACCGCGCCCCACTCGGGGAACAGCCGTCCCCACAGCCCGGTGCGGTCCAGCGACTCGATCACCGCGACGGCCGCCTTGCCGGTCCCGAGCAGGGCGAGCAGCTCGGCCAGCGCGGTCCGCGGCCACGGCGCGCGCAGCTCGGGGGCGGTGTCGGCGAGCCGGGACAGGGTGCCCGCCGAGATCGGCAGCCCGGTGCGGGCGGCGGTGGCGGCGACCCGCAGGACCAGGGCCGGGTCCTTCGTCGCCGACGCGTCGCGGGCGAGCCCGACCTCCCCCGCGTGCTCGACGACGCCGGAGTCCAGCGGCCGGCGCACCGGCGCGCGGCGGAGCGCGGCGAGTCCCCGGCGGGGCAACGCGTTGCGGGCCTGGCGCAGCCCGACCTCGGTCGCGAAGGCGACCGCGCGGGCCGCTCCGGACAGGGCGCGGGCCAGGTCGAAACGGTCACCGACGTCCAGGGTCGCGGCGATCTCGTCGGCCTCCTGGGCCCGCAGGACGTCGCGGGCCCGCCCGGACAGCCGGTGCAGCTCGGTGCGCACGTCCAGCAGCAGCGACCGGGCGGCGACGACGTCGGCCCCCGGCCGGTCGACGAGCTGGGCGGTGGCCAGTGCGTCGAGCAGCTGAACGTCCCGCAGGCCGCCGTGGCCGTTCTTCAGGTCCGGCTCGACGCGGTGGGCGACGTCGCCGTTGCGCTGCCAGCGGTCGGTGGTGGTGTCGACGATCTCGTCGAAGCGGCTGCGCATCCCCGCCCGCCAGGCCGTGCGGACGGCGTCGCGGACCTTGCCGGTGAGCGCCGCGTCCCCGGCGACGTGCCGCAGCTCCAGCAGCCCGAAGGCCGCCCGCAGGTCGGTCGCCGCGACCTGGACGGCCTGGCCGGGCGTGCGCACCGAGTGGTCGAGGCCGATCCCGGCGTCCCAGAGCGGGTACCAGAGCTTCTCGGCGAGCGTGTCGACGTCGGTCCGGCCGTCGTGCAGGAGCACGAGGTCGAGATCGGACCAGGGGCAGAGCTCGCGCCGGCCGAGCGCGCCGACGGCCGCCAGCGCCGTCCCGCTCCCCTCACCGCCGACCCCGAGTGCTGCGCACCGGGAGGAGAGCCAGAAGTCGTGCAGGTCGACCAGCGCGGCCCGTAACGCCTCCGGACCGTGGTGGTGCCGGCCGTTGGATTCCAGGAGGACCGCTTTCGCCTTGACCAGGTCCGCCGCTTCGCCCGACCCCAGGACCGTCATCGCCCTGCGCCACCCGCTTCCTGTTCGTTCGAGTAGTCGACCGCATACATGTCGTGATGTCCGTTTCGAGCCTGGACGGCGGACGGCCCGCCGCACTCCGGGAAGGGAGCGCGACGGGCCGTCGCGAGGAGTTCGTCGATCAGATGGCGTCGGCGCCGCGTTCCCCGGTGCGGACGCGGACCACGGTCTCGACCGGGGTCACCCAGACCTTGCCGTCACCGATCTTGCCGGTGCGGGCGGCCTCGACGACCGCGTCGACGACCTTGTCCTGCAGCGTGTCGTCGACCACGACCTCGACGCGGACCTTCGGCACGAAGTCGACCGAGTACTCCGCGCCCCGGTAGACCTCGGTGTGGCCCTTCTGGCGGCCGTAGCCCTGGACCTCGCTGATGGTCAGACCGAGCACGCCGATCTGCTCCAGGGCGCCCTTGACGTCCTCGAGGACGAACGGCTTGACGATGGCGGTCACGAGCTTCACAGATCAGACCTCCTGCTTCGCGGCGGGGGTGGCCTTCGCCTCGGTGGCGGGCTTCGGCGAGGAGCCGATGCCGCTGCCGCCGCGCAGGCCGGAGAACTCGTAGCCGGTCTCGGCGTGCTCGCCCTCGTCGATGCCGCTCTGCTCGACCTCGTCGTCGATCCGGAGGCCGATGGTGAACTTGACGATGAAGACGATGATCGTGGTGACGATCGCGGTGTAGGCGATGACGGCGAGCGCGGCGACCGCCTGCAGGCCCAGCTGGGTGAATCCGCCGCCGTAGAACAGGCCGTTGACGGCGTCGGGGGCGACGTCGGTGGCGAAGAACCCGATGGCCAGGGTGCCCCAGAGACCACCGAAGAAGTGCACGCCGACGACGTCGAAGGAGTCGTCGTAGCCCAGCTTGTACTTGAGGCCGACGGCCCAGGCGCAGAGGGCACCAGCGATGGCACCGATGGCCAGCGCGCCGAGCGGGGAGACCGAGGCACAGGCCGGGGTGATGGCGACCAGACCGGCCACGATGCCCGACGCGGCACCCAGCGAGGTGGCCTTGCCGTAGCGGATCTTCTCGACCAGCAGCCAGCCGAGGATGGCGGCGGCGGTGGCGGCGAGGGAGTTGACGAACGCGTAGCCCGCGGCCCAGCCGGCCGAGGTGGCCGAACCGGCGTTGAAGCCGAACCAGCCGAACCAGAGGACGCCGGCACCGAGCATGACCATGGTCAGGTTGTGCGGGCGCATGGCCTCACGCGGCCAGCCGCGGCGCTTGCCCAGGACGATGCAGAGCACGAGGGCGGCGATACCGGCGTTGATGTGGACCGCGGTGCCACCGGCGAAGTCCTTCGCGCCGAGGATGACCGGGATCCAGCCCTGCTCCAGGTCGAAGACCCAGTGGGCGACGGGGAAGTAGACCAGCGTGGCCCAGAGACCGGAGAACAGCACCCAGGCGCCGAACTTCATGCGGTCCGCCGCAGCACCGGCGATCAGGGCGACGGTGAGGATGGCGAACATGCCCTGGAAGCTGACGAAGGCCAGCGCCGGGTAGGTCTCGGTGGCCTCGTCGTCGGGCAGCAGCGCGGTGAGCCCGAAGTACTCGGCCGAGTTGCCCAGCAGACCGCCGCCGACGAGCTCGGTGCCGAAGACCGTCGAGTAGCCGTAGAGGATCCACAGCACACCGACGACGCCCAGGGCGCTGAAGCACATCATGAACATGTTGAGCACGCTCTTGGACCGGGCCTGGCCGCCGTAGAACAGCGCCACCCCCGGAGTCATGAGCATGACGAGTGCTGCGCTCGTCAGGAGCCAGGCGGTATCACCGCTGTTGAGGCCTTCCACGGGTTAGTCCCTCCCACGTCTGTCGTTAGTCCGACTGGGGAGGAAGAATGATGATCGCGTGTTTCGCATTCGACGCCTGTCCGTTTCGCACCGGTTAACAGGGCGCCGAGCAAGATGACGGTTGCGTTACTCAACCGGATCCGGAGGACCGAAGGTCATCCGAATGGTCCGGTTCGTGACGTGGCGCACGGCGCGGGTCGTCCGGGAGGGCGACCCGCGCCACGACCTCAGTCGAGCAGTGCCTCGACGAACGCGGCGGGCTCGAACGGGGCCAGGTCGTCGGGGCCCTCACCGAGCCCGACGAGCTTGACCGGCACGCCCAGCTCGCGCTGGACGCGGAACACGATGCCGCCCTTGGCCGTGCCGTCGAGCTTGGTGAGCACCACCCCGGTGACGTCGACGACCTCGCCGAACACCCGGGCCTGGGTCAGCCCGTTCTGGCCGGTGGTGGCGTCGAGGACGAGCAGGACCTCGTCGACCCGGGCCTGCTTCTCGACGACGCGCTTGACCTTGCCGAGCTCGTCCATCAGCCCGGTCTTGGTGTGCAGCCGGCCGGCGGTGTCGAGCAGGACGGCGTCGACGCCGTCGTCGGTGCCGCGCGTGACGGCGTCGAAGGCGACCGAGGCCGGGTCGGCGCCCTCGGGCCCGCGGACGACGCCCGCCCCGGAGCGCTCGCCCCAGGTGACGAGCTGCTCGGCGGCGGCGGCCCGGAAGGTGTCGGCCGCACCCAGGGTCACCCGATGCCCCCCGGCGACCAGCACCCGGGCCAGCTTGCCGGTGGTGGTGGTCTTGCCGGTGCCGTTGACCCCGACGATCAGCAGCACCGCGGGGCGCCCGTCGTGCGGCAGGGCGTGCACGGAGCGGTCCTGGCCGGTGCCGAGGGCCTCGACGAGCACGTCACGCAGGGCGGCGCGGGCCTGCTCGGCGGTGCGGACACCACGGGTGGCGATCTGCTCGCGCAGCGCGTCGACGATCTCGGCGGTCGTCTCGGGCCCCAGGTCGGCCTGCAGCAGGGTGGCCTCGACGTCCTCCCACGACTCCTCGTCGAGGTCACCCGCGCCGAGCAGGCCCAGAAGGCTCTGGCCGAGCCCGGAGCGCGACCGGGACAGCCTGCCGCGCAGCCGGCCGATCCGACCCTCGGCCGGGGCGATCTCCTCGGTGGGGGTGCCGGGGGCCTGCGTGTCCGGCGTCCCCGGGCGCGCGACCGGCTCGGTCGGTGCAGACGGCTCGGTCAGCGCGGACGGCACAGTCGGCGCGGTGGGTGCTGCCGGCGGGGGCGCGGCCTCCGGGCGGGCGACCGGCTGGGTGGGCGCGCTCGCCGCGGGTGCGTCGGTCCCGGCGGTCCCGGCGGGGCCCTCGGGGCGGCGGAGCTGCCGGGTGGCCGGGTCCTTGCTGGCCTCGGCCGTGTCGATGACGCGGGCGTCCGGGGTGCCGGTGACGGTCCCGGTCTGCTCGGTCGGGACGGGCGGGCTGCTGGGGGGCGCGGTCGACGGGACCGGCGGTGCGGTGCTGACCGGGACGCCGCGGGGCGGCGTGCGGGCCTCGGTGGCGACGTCGACGACGGGGGTGCCACCGGGCGGGGTGCGGACCTCGTCGGCGGTGGGCGCGTCGGCGGCCTCGGCGGGGGCCTCCGGGGCGGACGGGGTGGTGGTCGGTGTGGCGGCCGTCGGCGCGTCGGCGGCGGCGTCGGCGGGCGACGCCGGGGCGGACGGGGTGGCGGTCGGGGTGGCGGCGGTCGGTGCGTCGTCGCCGGGGGCGCGCGGCCGCTCGGGTGCGGTGGCCGTCCCGGAGGAGAAGGCGAACCCGCTCCCGGCCTGGTAGCCGCCGCCGGCGCGCGGTGGCTCGTCGGTACCGGTCCCGAGCTCGCGCTGCTGCTCGTCGGACCGCAGGCTGATGCGCCGTCGGCGGGCGATCACCAGCCCTGCGACGACGGCGATCAGCAACACCGCCACGACGATCGCGACGACGATCCAGAGGGTCTGCGTGGTCACGACGCCACCCTGCCACGCCCGGCCGACGCGCCGCGCAGGACGGGCCGGTCAGCAGGTCAGGAGGCGGGTCGCAGGCGCTGGGAGATGACCTGGGTGATGCCGTCGCCGCGCATGGAGACGCCGTAGAGGGCGTCGGCGACCTCCATCGTCGGCTTCTGGTGGGTGATGACGATGAGCTGGCTGGTCGTGCGCAGCTCCTCCATCAGCGAGATGAGCCGGCGCAGGTTGACGTCGTCGAGGGCCGCCTCGATCTCGTCGAGCACGTAGAACGGCGAGGGACGGGCCCGGAAGATCGCGACGAGCAGCGCCATCGCGGTGAGCGAGCGCTCCCCACCGGACAGCAGCGACAGCCGCTTGACCTTCTTGCCGGGCGGGCGGGCCTCGACCTCGATGCCGGTGGTGAGCATGTCGTCGGGGTCGGTGAGCACGAGCCGGCCGTCGCCACCGGGGAACAGCGTCGCGAACACGGTCTCGAACTCGGCGGCGACGTCGTGGTAGGCGGTGGTGAAGACCTCGAGGATCTTGTCGTCGACCTCGCGGACGACGGTGAGCAGGTCACGCCGGGTGTTCTTGAGGTCCTCGAGCTGGGTGGACAGGAACTTGTAGCGCTCCTCCAGCGCCGCGAACTCCTCCAGCGCGAGCGGGTTGACCTTGCCGAGCAGCGACAGGTCCTTCTCCGCTCGCTTGAGGCGGCGTTCCTGGGTGGGCCGGTCGAACGGGACCGGCGGCGGCGCGGACACCTGCTCGCCGCGCTCGCGGGCGGCCTCGTACTCGGCGGTCTCGTCGGCCGACGGCGGCACCGGGACCTCGGGCCCGTACTCGGCGACGAGGTCGTCGACGCCGATGCCGTGGTCGCCGAGGATCTTCTCGGTCAGCTGCTCCAGCCGCATCCGGGTCTGCTGGCGCACCATCTCGTCGCGGTGGACGGCGTCGGTGAGCTTCTCCAGCAGCGCGGTCAGCTTCGTGGTGGTGTCGCGGGCCTCGGCGTGTGCGCGCTCCCGTTCGGCGCGGGCGGCCTGGATCTCGTCGCGCTCCGCGGCCGCGGCGGCCAGCGAGCGTTCGATCCGCTCGGCGGCGACGTGCCCGGCGTCGACGACGAGCCGGGCGACCTCCGAGGCCCGCTCCCGTTCGGCGGCCGCGGCGGCGGCCCGGGACCGGGCGACGCGCTCGCCGTGCGCCTGGCGGCGCAGGGTCTCCGCGCGCCCGGCGATGGCGCGGGCCCGCTCCTCGGCCGTGCGCAGCGCGAGACGGCACTCGACCTCCTCGGAGCGGACCTCCTCCACGCGCTCGGCGGCCTCGTCGCGCAGCTCGGTGTCGGGCTCGTCGTCGACCGGGGCGTCGGAGGCCAGCGACAGCTGGTGCTCGGCGGCCTCCAGCTCGATCAGCGAGTCCGACCGCCGCCGCTCCACGGTGTCGCGGCGCTCGCGCAGCCGCTGGGCCTCGGCGCGGGCCGAGGTGACGACCTGTTCGAGCCGCCCGAGCTGGGCGGCGGCGGCCGCGCGGCGACGGTCGGCGTCGGCGACCGCGGCGCGGGCCGCGGTCAGGTCGGTGCCGCGGGCGGCCTCCTCGGCGCGGGCACCGTCGAGGGTGGGGCGCAGCGACTCCAGCTCGGCGTCGACGGCGTCGCGTGCGGCCAGCGCGTCGTCGACGGCGGCCTGCAGCTGCAGCGCGCCCTCCCCGGCGCCGGTGCCTCCGCGCGCGGCGTGTGCGGTGAGCAGGTCCCCTTCGGTCGTGACCGCGGTCAGCCCCGGCCGGGCCCCCACGGCGGTGGCCGCGGCGTCCAGACCGTCGACGACGACCACCCCGGCCAGCAGCTCCCCCAGCGCCGGGGCGAGCGCGGGCGGTGCGGTGACCAGCGCGGCCGCCCAGCGCCCGGCGGGCGGGTCGCCATCGGGGACCGGGACCGGCACCCGCCCGGCGGAGCGGTCGGCCCCGGCGGACCCGGCGCCGACGAGCAGCGCGGCCCGGCCGGCGTCGCCACGGCGCAGGGACCGCAGCGCGTCGGCCGCGGACACCACGGAGGCGACGGCGACGCCCTCGGCGAGCTCGCCCAGCGCCGCGGCGACCGCCGCCCGACCGGACGGCTCGACCTCGACGAGCTCGGCGACGGCGCCGAGCACGCCGTCGGCGCCGGAGTCCAGCAGGGCGCCGGTGCCGTCACGGCGGACCAGGCCGACCTGAAGGGCCTCGACCCGGGCCCGCCAGTGCGCGCGACGCTGCTCGGCGTCGCGTTCGGCGGCGACCAGCTCGGCGACCCGCTCGGCGGCGCTGCGGTGCGCGGCCTCGGCCTGCTCGACCCGCGTGGCCAGCGCGTCGGTGTCGGCCGCGTCCCCGGAGACGCCGAGGGACTCCCGCGCGGTCTCCAGCTCGGCCTCGGCCTCGGCGGTGCGGGCGCCCGCCTCGGCGAGCGCCTCGGACAGCCGCTCGATCTCCTCGGCGGTCGCGGCGACGCCGGAGCGCAGCGCGTCGGCCTTCCCGGCGAGGGTGGCGATCCCGGCACGACGGTCGGCGATGGCGCGCACGGCGGCCAGGTGCTCGCGTTCGGCGGCGGCGAGGGTCCGCTCGCGCTCGGCCTTCTCGGTGACGACCTCGTCGAGCCGGCGCCGGGCCTCGGCGACGGCGGCGACCAGCTCCTCCTCCTGCTCGGCGATCGCGTCGGCCTCGGCCTCGGTCTCGTCCGGGTCCCGGCCGGGGGTGCGCCCGGCCTCGGCCGAGGACGTGAGGTGGCGGACGCGTTCCTCGGCGAGGCGGACGGTGCCGCGCAGCCGCTCGGCCAGCGCGGAGAGCTGGTACCAGGTGTCCTGCGCGAGCTGCAGCCGCGGCGCGTCCGCGGCGAGCGCGGTCTCCAGCTCCTCCTGGCGCTCGCGGGCGACGTCGAGCTGCTCCTCGACCTCGGCGCGGCGACGCCGGGCCTGCTCCTGGGACGCCTCCTCGCGCTGGGTCTCCTCGGACAGGGTCACGTAGTCGTCGGCGGCCAGGCGGAGCCGGGCGTCGCGCAGCTCGGTCTGCACGGCCTGGGCGCGGCGGGCGATCTCGGCCTGCCGGCCCAGCGGTTTGAGCTGGCGGCGCAGCTCGGCGGTGAGGTCGGTGAGCCGGGTGAGGTTGGCCTGCATCGCGTCGAGCTTGCGGAGCGCCTTCTCCTTGCGCTTGCGGTGCTTGAGGACCCCGGCCGCCTCCTCGATGTAGGAGCGGCGGTCCTCCGGCTTGGACTGCAGCACCCCGTCGAGCTGGCCCTGCCCGACGATGACGTGCATCTCCCTGCCGATGCCGGAGTCGCTGAGCAGCTCCTGCACGTCGAGCAGCCGGGCACGGGAGCCGTTGATCTCGTACTCGCCGGCGCCGTCGCGGAACATCCGCCGGGTCACCGAGACCTCGGAGTAGTCGATCGGCAGGGCGCCGTCGGAGTTGTCGATGGTGAGGGTGACCTCGGCACGGCCCAGCGCCGCGCGGCCGGACGTGCCGGCGAAGATCACGTCCTCCATCTTGCCGCCGCGCAGCGCCTTGGCGCCCTGCTCGCCGAGCACCCAGCTGATCGCGTCGACGACGTTGGACTTGCCCGAGCCGTTCGGCCCGACGACGCAGGTGATCCCCGGTTCCAGGCGCAGCGTGGTGGCCGAGGCGAAGGACTTGAAGCCCTTCATCGTCAGCGTCTTCAGGTGCACGGGCGGGGATCTCCAGGTGCGCGGGGGTCCACAGGGTAGCGGGGGACCTCAGGCGGCCGGTGCCGAGGCGTTGACCAGCCAGCGGACCCCGAACCGGTCGGTGAGCTGGCCGAACTCGTCGCCCCACGTCTGCTTCTCCATCGGGACGTCGACGACGCCGCCCTCGGCGAGCCCGGCGAAGAAGCCGCGCAGCTTCTCCGGTTCGTCGCCGGAGAGGCTGACCGAGATGCCCGAGGGCGCCCCGGTCGGGCGCTGCGGGTCACCGTCGGACGCCATCAGGGCGAACCCGTCGGGGGTGCCGAGGTAGGAGTGCATCACGCCGTCCGGCGGCGGGACGGGGCCCTCGGCCCCCATGTCACCGAAGGTCATGATCTGCAGCTCCCCTCCCAGCACGGAGCGGTAGAACTCCATCGCCTCGCGCGCACGGCCGTCGAAGTGCAGGTACGGGGTCATCTGGACGGGCATCGGGACCTCCGGGGATCGGTGTCGGCGGCTTCGGTGTGGACACAGGTGTAGACCCCGGCACCGACAGAACTGAGCGGTCAGGCCTCGACGAACCCGGAGAATGCGCCGGACGGCTCAGCCCACTGCTCCGACACCGACGTCACCCGCCCCGGGGTGTCCCCGTCGCGCAGCAGCTCCAGCAGGCGCTCGCAGGAGGCGCGGTCACCCTCCGCGGTCACCGCGACCCGGCCGTCGGACAGGTTGCGGGCCTGGCCGACGAGGCCGAGCTCGAGCGCCCGCGACCGCGTCCACCAGCGGAAACCGACGCCCTGTACCTCCCCCTGGACCCATGCGATCAGCCGAACGGTCGAATCTGTGTTGCCACTCACAGTGCTGATACGTTACCGGCCGTGACCCGACGACGCACACCGCGCGCCACGAGCGCCGTGCTCGGCGGGGTGGGGGCCGGCGCCGTGCTGGCCATGGCCGCCCCGCTCGCCGCACCGGCGCTCACCGCGGCCGGCTGGACCGACGCCGAACGGGCCGGTGGACGGGCGTCCGACACCGTGCCCCTCCGGGCGGTCGGTGCCGCGTACGCGACGACGGCCCCGACCGGCACCGGTGCGCGCCCCGCGGTCGACGGCGCCCCCGTCGACGGCGCCGCGCTCGTCCGCGGCGCGCTCGCCGCGGCCCCGGCCGCCCCGGGCTCCTCCGTCCGCACCGCACTCGACGCGCTCGCCGCGCACGAGGCCGCCGCCACCGCGGCCGCCGCGAGGACGACCGGCCCCGCCGCCGGTCAGGCCCCCGCGGCCCGCCCGGCTGCCCCGTCGGCGACGGGTGTCGTGGCCGGGCTGTCCGGCGAGCTCGCCCGGGTCGTCGCGCTCACCAACGCCGAGCGGGCCGCCGCGGGATGCGGCGCGCTGCGGGCCGACCCGCGGATCAGCGCGGCCGCCCAGGGCCACAGCGAGGACATGGCGGCCCAGGGCTACTTCGCCCACGACAGCCGCGACGGGCGCGACTTCGCCGACCGCATCACCGCGGCGGGCTACCCCTCCCCCGGCGCGGAGAACATCGCGATGGGACAGCCGGACGCCGCGACCGTGGTCGCGGACTGGATGGAGTCCCCCGGGCACCGGAAGAACATCCTCGACTGCTCCCTGACCACGATCGGCGTCGGGCTGGCCGACGGCTACTGGACCCAGGACTTCGGCCGCTGAGGGACACGCCGCCTCAGCCGTCGAACCGGTACCCCATCCCCGCCTCGGTGATCAGGTACTTCGGCCGCGACGGCACCGGCTCCAGCTTGCGCCGCAGCTGGGCGAGGTAGACCCGCAGGTAGTGGGTCTCGGTGCCGTACTGCGGCCCCCAGACCTCGCGCAGCAGCCGCTTCTGCTCGACGAGCTTCCCGCGGTGGCGCACCAGCAGCTCCAGGATCCCCCATTCGGTCGGGGTCAGGTGCACCTCGGCGCCGTCGGCGCGCACGACCGTCTTGGCCGCCAGGTCGACGGTGAAGTCCGCGGTGGTCACCACGGCCTCGCCGTCGACGGACGACACCGCGGCGCGGCGCACGGCGGCCCGCAGCCGGGCCAGCAGCTCGGCCATCCCGAACGGCTTGGTGACGTAGAGGTCGCGCGGATTGATCACAGCTGGGTCGCGGCCGGGTGTCGATGGTGAGGGGCGGGCACGGGCCTGTCGATCATGAAGTTGTTGACTCTTCGTGATCGTCTGGAGGCCGCGTGCCCGCCCTGCCATCATGGTTGACCGAGCCGTTGTGGGACCAGTTCGCCGCGCTGCTGCCGCCCCGGGTCGAGTTCGATCCCACTCATCCGTGGGGCTGTCACCGCCGCCGGATCGCGGATCGGGTCGTGTTCGACAAGCTCCTGCAGGTGCTGCGGTTCGGCTGCCCGTATCAGGGCGTCTCCGACAGCACCTGCTCGGCGACCACCATCCGCGATCGCCGTGACGAGTGGATCCGGCTCGGGGTCTTCGCCCAGCTACGCCGGATCGCCCTGGACGCCTACGACCGCATCGTCGGCCTGTTGCTTGACGACGTTGCCGTCGACGGCGCCATCACCAAGGCCCCCGGCGGCGGTGAGGTCGCCGGACCGTCACCGGTTGACCGGCGTAAACAGGGCATGAAGCGATCGGTGCTCGTCGAGGGCCATGGCATCCCACTGGGCCGGGTCCTGGCCGGGGCACACCGCCACGACTCCCCGCTACTGGGCCCCACTCTCGACCACCTCGACGCTCTCGGCCCGCTGCCCGACGACATCACCGTGCACCTCGACGCCGGCTATGACTCCGGTAAGACCCGCGACACACTCACCGAACGGGGCCTGCACAGCGAGATCGCGCGCAAGGGCGAGAAAGCACCGATCCAGGCCACCCAACGCTGGCACATCGAGCGCACCAACGCCTGGCACAACAGCTTCAACCGGCTGCAGCGCTGCTACGAACGCCGCGAAACCGTCGTCGACGCGTTCTTCGACCTCGCCGACACCATCATCACACTCCGTAGCCTGATCCGGCAGGCCTGGACCACGCACCGCTGGGACAGCCGACCACACCGCCGCCCATGATCATCCATCAATCCGCGCGACCTCGTAGTCGTCGGCGCCGGCGTCGAGCGCCCGCACCTTGTCGGTGGAGTCGGTGCGCGCGGACAGCACGATCACCGGCACCGTGCTCCAGCCGCGCAGCCCCTCGACGACCTCGGTGCCGTCGAGGTCGGGCAGCCCCAGGTCGAGCACGACGACGTCCGGGTGCCCGTCCGCGGCCACCCGCAGCGCCGCCGAGCCGTCCGCGGCGACGAGCACCGTGTAGCCGTGCGCGGTGAGGTTGATCCGCAGGGCCCGCAGGATCTGCGGGTCGTCGTCGACGACCAGCACCCGCACCCCGTTCCCGCCCCCGCTCATCGGGCCGCCCCCACCGGCGCGGCGGGCAGCGAGACGACCACGGTGAGTCCGCCGCCCGGGGTGTCCTCCGCGGTCAGCTCGCCGCCCATCACCACGGTCAGCCCCTGCGCCACCGACAGGCCCAGGCCGAGCCCGGACGTCGCGTCGCGGTCACCGAGGCGCTGGAAGGCGGCGAACAGCGCGTCGCGTTCGCGCGGGGCGACACCGCGGCCCCGGTCGACGACGCGCAGCTCGACCCGGTCGGAGTAGGCGCTGGCGCGCAGGACCACCTCCGTCCCGCCGTGCCGCAGCGCGTTGTCGACGACGTTGGCGAGCACCCGGTCGAGCAGGCCCGCGTCGGCGAGCACGTCGGGCAGGTCCTCGTCGATCTCGACCCGGACCCGGTCGGCGCCCTCCAGACCGAGCAGCGCGGTCGCGGCCACCTCGTCGTAGCCGACCGGGGCGAGCAGCGGGGTCACCGCGCCCGCGGCGAGCCGGGAGGAGTCGAGCAGGTTGTCCACCAGGCCGGTGAGCCGGTCCGCGGACTCCTCGACGGTCGCCAGCAGCTCGGCGCGGTCGTCGGGCCCGAGCGGGAGGTGCTCGTCGCGCAGGCTGCCCGCGGCGGCCTTGATCGAGGTCAGCGGACTGCGCAGGTCGTGTCCGACGGCGGAGAGCAGCGCTCCCCGGGTCTCGTTGGCGGCCGCGCGGCGCTCGGCGTCGGCGGCGCCCGCCTCGGCACGCTGCCCGCGCAGCGCCAGCAGCGCCTGCCCGCCGACGACCTCCAGCAGCCTGCGGTCGGCCGCGGGCAGGGCCCGGCCGGTCCCGACCAGGTGCAGACCCTCGTCGACGACGACGTCCACGTCGGCCTTCTCCGGCCGGTCGCACGCCCCGGCGTCGCCGGTGCACGCCACCCGGCGCCACACCCGGTCCTCGCCCTGCTCGAGCAGGGCCACCGACTGCAGTGCCCAGGTCTCGCGGACCCGGTCCAGCAGCCGCGGCAGCGGGTCGGACCGGGTCAGCACGGTCCGCGCGAACGACGCCAGCAGCGCCGCCTCGGCCCTGGCCCGCACCGCCTGCTCCGCGCGCCGGGCCGCCCGGTCGACGACGAGCGCCACCAGCACCCCCACCAGCAGCATCGTGGACACGGTGATGACGTTGCCGGGGTTGGCGATCGCGAGCGAGTACAGCGGCGGGGACAGGAAGAAGTTCAGCAGCAGCCCACCGAGCAGCGCGGCGAGCAGCGCCGGACCGAGCCCGCCCGCCAGCGCGGCGAGCACGGTCGCGAGGAAGTAGAGGACGACGTCGGTGGACAGGTCCACCCAGTCGGTCAGCGCGATCCCGATCACGGTCGCCGCCGCCGGGGCGAGCACGGCGGTCGCCCAGCCGAGCGCCTGGCGCCCCGCCGGCAGCCCGTTGCGCAGCCTCGGCAGGCGCAGGGCCCGCCCGGCGGCGGAGTGGGTGACCATGTGCACGTCGATCGGTCCGGACTCCTGCACCACCCGCGCCCCGATGCCGGGGTCGAACACCCGGGCCAGCCGGGAGCGCCGGGAGGTGCCCAGCACCAGCTGGGTGGCGTTGGCCCCGCGGGCGAAGTCGAGCAGGGCGTCGTCGACGGACTCCCCGACGACGGTGTGGAAGCTCGCGCCGACCCCCTCGGCCATCCGCCGGACCCGGTCCGCGGCCCCGACACCGGTGGCGGCGAGGCCGTCGCCGCGCAGCACGTGCACCGCCATCAGGTCGGCGCCGCCGGAGCGTTTCGCGATCCGCGCTGCGCGGCGGAGCACGGTCTCGGACTCCCGGCCGCCGGTCAGCGCGACCACCACCCGCTCGCGGGTCTCCCACACGTCGGACACCTGCTGCTCGGTGCGGTAGCGGCGCAGCACCACGTCCACCTCGTCGGCGATCCACAGCAGCGCGAGCTCCCGCAGCGCGACGAGGTTGGGGACCCGGAAGTAGTGCGCCAGGGCGGCGTCGACGCGTTCGGGCGGGTAGACGTTGCCGTGCGCGAGCCTGCGGCGCAGCGCCTCCGGGGTGATGTCGACGATCTCGATCTGCTCGGCGCGGCGGACCACCTCGTCGGGGACGGTCTCCTGTTGGCGGGCCCCGGTGATGGTCTCGACGACGTCGCCGAGGGACTCCAGGTGCTGCACGTTGACCGTGGAGATGACGTCGATGCCGGCATCGAGCAGCTCCTCGACGTCCTGCCAGCGCTTGGCGTTGCGCGAGCCGGGCGCGTTGGTGTGGGCGAGCTCGTCGACCAGTGCGACCTGGGGGCGGCGGGCCAGCACCGCGTCGACGTCCATCTCGTGCAGCTCGGTCCCGCCGTGCAGGACGGTGCGCCGCGGCACCACCTCCAGTCCCTCGAGCAGCCCGGCGGTGCGCTCGCGGCCGTGGGTCTCGACGACGCCGACGACCACGTCGGCACCGCGGCCGACCCGCCGGTGGGCCTCGCCGAGCATGGCGAAGGTCTTCCCGACCCCGGGTGCGGCACCGAGATGGATGCGCAGTTCTCCCCTCACCCGGCCATTGTGGTCCCGCCCCACTACCGCGCGTCCCGCACGGACAGGTTGAGTTCGGTGACGTTCACCCTGGGCTCGCCGAGGAAGCCGAGGGTGCGGCCGCTGGTCGCGTCGGCGACCAGCTGTTCCACCCGGTCGAGCGACAGCCCGGTGACCCGGGCGACCCGCGGTGCCTGGAGCACGGCGTAGGCCGGGCTGATGTCGGGGTCGAGTCCGGAGGCGGACGCGGTCACCGCGTCGGTGGGGACGGCGGCGGGCGCGACACCCTCCCGGGCGGCGATCGCCGCGCGGCGCTGCTGGACCGTGTCCAGCAGCCCGGTGTCGAAGCCGCCCTTGTTGGACGCCCCGGAGGTCGTGGTGTCGGCCGGGCCGAGACCCAGGTCGGCCTCCGCGGTCGCCGAGGGCCGGGTGTGGAAGTACGGGTCGGCGGCCGGGTCGGCGGCGACCGGGTCGATCCCGATGAGCGACGAGCCGGTCCCGCCCGGCAGCACCGAGCCCTCCGCGGCGGTGGACAGCCCGGGGATCCGGGCGACCCCCCAGATCGCGAGCGGGTACACGATGCCGCACAGCACGGTCATGACGAGGAGCACGCGCAGACCGGTCGCGGTCTGGCGGCGCAGGGTGGTGAGCATCAGATCCCCGGGACGAAGCGGACGAGCAGGTCGATGAGGAAGATCCCGACGAACGGGGTGACGACCCCGCCGAGGCCGTAGATCAGCAGGTTCCGCCGCAGCAGCGACGCCGCCGACGACGGCCGGTACCGCACCCCGCGCAGCGCCAGCGGGATCAGCGCGACGATGACGAGCGCGTTGAAGATCACCGCGGACAGGATCGCGGACTCCGGCGTCGCCAGGCCCATCACGTTGAGCAGTCCGAGCGACGGGTACAGCGCGACGAACATCGCCGGCAGGATCGCGAAGTACTTCGCGAGGTCGTTGGCGACGGAGAACGTCGTCAGCGCGCCGCGGGTGATCAGCAGCTGCTTGCCGATCTCGACGATCTCGATGAGCTTGGTCGGGTCGGAGTCCAGGTCCACCATGTTCCCCGCCTCCTTGGCGGCGGAGGTCCCGGTGTTCATGGCGACGCCGACGTCGGCCTGGGCGAGCGCGGGCGCGTCGTTGGTGCCGTCACCGGTCATCGCGACGAGCCGGCCCCCCTCCTGCTCGCGGCGGATGTAGGCGAGCTTGTCCTCCGGGGTGGCCTCGGCGATGTGGTCGTCGACGCCGGCCTGCGCGGCGATCGCGGCCGCGGTGCGCGGGTTGTCGCCGGTGACCATGACGGTGCGGATGCCCATCGCGCGCAGCTCGGCGAACCGCTCGGCCATGCCGGGCTTCACGACGTCGGACAGCTCGATGACGCCGAGCACCCGCCCGTCGGCGCCGGCCGGCCCGGAGGCCCTGGCGACGACCAGCGGGGTGCCGCCGCCGTCGGAGATGGTCTCCACCAGCCGGTCCACCTCGGCGCGGTCGCCCGCGTGGGCCCAGTCGAGGACCGCGGCCGCGGCGCCCTTGCGGACGACGCCGCCGGGCAGGTCGATGCCCGACATCCGGGTCTGGGCGGTGAAGGGCACGAACTCGGCGACGGCCTCGGTCGCGTCGGCCTCGGGGGGCAGGCCGTGCTCGGCGGCGCAGAGCTCGACGATGCTGCGTCCCTCGGGGGTCTGGTCGGCGAGGCTGGACAGCCGCGCCGAGCGGGCCAGCTCGTCGAGGTCGGTGCCGCCGACCGGGTGCAGCGCGGTGGCGCGCCGGTTGCCGAAGGTGATCGTGCCGGTCTTGTCGAGCAGCAGGGTGTCGACGTCGCCCGCGGCCTCGACGGCGCGCCCGGAGGTGGCGAGCACGTTGCGCTGCACCAGCCGGTCCATCCCGGCGATGCCGATCGCCGACAACAGCGCGCCGATGGTGGTCGGGATGAGGCAGACCAGCAGCGCGGTGAGCACCAGCAGCGGCACCTGGGTGCCGGCGTAGGCGCTCATCGGCGCGATCGCGACCACGGCGAGCAGGAAGATGATCGTCAGCGCCGACAACAGGATGGTCAGCGCGATCTCGTTCGGGGTCTTCTGCCGGGCGGCGCCCTCGACCAGGGCGATCATCCGGTCGACGAAGGACTCCCCCGGCTTCGTCGTGATCCGCACGACGATCCGGTCCGACAGCACGGTGGTGCCGCCGGTGACGGCGCAGCGGTCGCCGCCCGCCTCCCGGATGACCGGTGCGGACTCGCCGGTGATGGCGGACTCGTCGACCGAGGCGATGCCGTGGACGACGTCGCCGTCGCCGGGGATCGTCTCCCCCGCCTCGACGACGACCAGGTCGCCGAGCGTCAACGTGGCGCCGGGGACCTGCTCCTCGGCCGCGGCCGGGTCGGCCGGGTCGGCGCCCAGCAGGCGGCGGGCGACGGTGTCGCGCTGGGTGGCGCGCAGCGACGCGGCCTGGGCCTTGCCCCGTCCCTCGGCGACGGCCTCGGCGAGGTTGGCGAACAGCACGGTGAACCAGAGCCACACCGCGACGAGCACCGCGAACACGCTCGGGTCGGCGACGGCGAGCACCGTGACCAGCACGGACCCGACCCAGACGACGAACATGACCGGGTTGCGGGCCTGCACGCGCGGGTCGAGCTTGCGCAGTGCCTCGGGCAGGGCGGCCAGGAGCTGGCGCGGCGCGAACGCCCCGGCGGCGACGGGCGCCGCGCTCTGCGGCGCCGCCTGCGGCTCGGTCGTCACGGACACGGATTCCTCCGACTCGGCACGGTGGTGGTGGGTGGCGGTCACGACAGGGCCTCGGCGATCGGGCCGAGCGCGAGCGCCGGGAAGAAGGTCAGCGCCGACACCAGCAGCACGGTGCCGCCGACCAGGCCGGCGAACAGCGGCCCGTCGGTCGGGAGGGTCCCGGCACCGGCCGGGACGCGGCGCTGGCGGGCCAGCGAGCCGGCGAGCGCCAGCACCGCCAGCATCGGCACGAACCGTCCGAAGAGCATGGCCAGCCCCAGACCGGCCTGGAAGAAGTCGCTGGTCGCGGTAAGCCCGCCGAACGCGGAGCCGTTGTTGTTGGCGGCCGAGGCCCAGGCGTAGAGGACCTCGGAGAAGCCGTGCGCCCCCGAGTTGCCCAGCGCGTCGGCGGTGCCCGGCAGCGCGATGGCCAACCCGGCGCCGATGAGGACGAACGCCGGCATGACCAGGATCGACACGGCGGCGTAGGTGATCTCGCGCCGGCCGAGCTTCTTGCCCAGGTACTCCGGGGTGCGCCCGACCATCAGTCCGGCCAGGAACACCGCGATGACCGCGAGGACCAGCAGGCCGTAGAGCCCGGAGCCGACGCCGCCGGGTGCGACCTCGCCGAGCAGCATGTTCAGCAGCGCGACGCCACCGCCCGCGCCGGTGAGGCTGTCGTGGGTGGAGTTCACCGCGCCGGTGGACGTGCCCGTGGTGGACACGACGAACAGTGCGGAGCCGGGGATGCCGAACCGCACCTCCTTGCCCTCCATCGCCCCGCCCGCGGCGAGCGCGGCCGGGCCGTTGGGGTGCAGCTCGGCCAGCCAGGTCGCGGCGAGGAACAGCGCCCACAGCCCGCCCATGACCGACAGCAGCACGACGCCCTGGCGGACCCGTCCGACCAGCACGCCGAACGTGCGGGTCAGGGCGACCGGGATCACGAGCATCAGGAAGATCTCGAGCAGGTTCGACAGCGGGCTCGGGTTCTCGAAGGGGTGCGCGGAGTTGGCGTTGAGGATGCCGCCGCCGTTGGTGCCGAGCTCCTTGACCGCCTCCTGCGAGGCGACCGGGGCGAGCGCCAGGGTGTGGGTGCTGCCGTCGACCGTCGTCACGTCGACGCCGGATCGCAGCGACTGCACCACCCCGGTGGCGACGAGCACGACCGCGGCGACGGCGGCGAGCGGCAGCAGGATCCGGACGACGCCGCGGGTCAGGTCGACCCAGAAGTTCCCGATCCGGCCCCCCTCGTCGTCGCCGGTCGCGCCGTGGGCCACGAAACCGCGGACCAGCGCGATCGCGACCGCCATGCCGACGGCGGCGGACACGACGTTCTGCACGGTCAGCCCGGCCATCTGCACGGTGTGGCCGAGCACCTGCTCGGGCACGTAGGACTGCCAGTTCGTGTTGGTCACGAACGACACCGCGGTGTTGAACGCCATCGCCGGGGACACCGAGGTGCCGCCGTCGGTGCCGCGGCCGAAGCCGAGCGGGAGGAAGGCCTGCAGCCGCTGCATCAGGTAGAGCAGCACGATCGAGACGAACGAGAAGCCCAGCACGCCCGCGGTGTAGGTCGTCCAGCGCTGCGTGGACGTGGCGTCGATGCGGCAGATCCGGTAGACGAGCCGCTCGATCCGCCAGTGCCGGGTGTCGGTGTAGACCCGCGCCATCCAGTCGCCCAGCGGCTTCCAGGTCACGGCGAGCAGCGCCACCAGCGCCGCCGCCTGCGCGAGCCCGGCCATCAGAACCGCTCCGGGCGGAGCAGCGCGATGACCAGGTACACCAGCAGGCCCAGGGCGAGCAGGCCCCCGGCCGCGTTCTCGACGACGGTCGCGATCACAGCTTCTCCATCCCGCGCAGGGTGAGCGCGAGGACGGCGAAGGACGCCACCAGCAACGCGATGTAGGCCAGGTCGGCCACGGGACTCTCCTCGGTCGTGCTCACCCGCCGGGGATCTCCGGCGGGCCGCCGGGGATCGTGCGCCGAACGAGGTCCCGCGGGACCGGTCGATGACGGCGGATTGACGCCCACCGGCTCCCGCGTTGACGCGTTCTTGACGCCCGGTGGTGGCCATCACGTCCCCCGGACGGGCGGTCGGTCTCAGGAACCCGTCAACACACGCGTGTGACGACGCCAACACCGCGTCAGGAGCCCGGCCGGCGGCCCGGTGAAGGGCGCACCCTCCCGCGCATGCTGCAGCGCCGCCCCGCCCGTCCGGTCCCACCGCCGCCCCTGACCGGGGGCGCAGGCTTCGTCGCGGGGATCGCCGCCGGTGTCGCCGCGGGCCTGAGCGCCGGCGCCGCGGCCCTGGCCGGTGCGGGGCCCGGCGGGTCCGCCGCGGCCGCGGTCGTGGTCGCCGGGGTGGGAACCGTGCTCCTGGCCGCCGCGACGACGGCGGTGGGCGCACTCGCCGTCGCCGTGGTCTGCTGGGGGTTCAGCGACGGCTTCGGCCTGCACCACCTGGCCGAGCTGCACCTCGCGGGCCCGGACCTGTGGCTGCTGGCGGTGCTGCTCGGGGCCGCGCTGCTCACCCGTGCCGCGACGGTCGCACCGTCGGCGGTGGGGCGTCGGCGGCCCGCTCGTCGTCGCACGGTTGCGGACCGCACCGCTGGATACCCTTCCCGGTGACGGCGGGGGCGCTCCCCGGCCGGGACCGGAGGAGGCCCACGCATGTCCGTGATCGACAACGCGGTCTACGTCGACGGCAAGCGCGCCGCGGCGCCGGAGTCCGTCGACAGCGCGGTCGAGGTGTTGCAGGGCTGCCGCGCCGACCACGGCGAGGACTCCACGGCGTTCTGCTGGATCGGGATGCTGCGCCCGGACGTCGAGGAGCTCCACCAGGTAGCGCGGGAGTTCGATCTCCACTCGCTCGCGATCGAGGACACCGTCAACGCCCACCAGCGCCCGAAGCTGGAGCGCTACGGCCGCACCGAGTTCGTGGTGCTGCGCCCCGCCCGCTACGTCGACGCCGACGAGGTCGTGGAGATCGGCGAGGTCCACCTGTTCCTCGGTCCCGACTTCGTGATCACCGTGCGGCACGCCGTCGAGCCGCAGCTCAGCGAGGTCCGCGACCGGTTGGAGAACGACCCCGATCTGCTCGCGCACGGCCCGATGGCGGTGCTCTACGCGGTGCTCGACCGGGTCGTCGACGACTACTTCCCCGTCCTCGACGGCCTGCAGGACGACATCGACGGGATCGAGGAGGAGGTGTTCCGCGGCGACCCGAACGTGTCGCGGCGCATCTACCAGCTGACCCGGCAGGTCATCGCGTTCCAGCGGGCCGTCGAGCCGCTGCAGGAGATCTTCATCGAGCTGCGGGCCCGGTTCGCCAAGTCCGGCGACGCCCCGGACCTGGAGCTGCGCCGCGCGATGCGCGACGTGATCGACCACGCGACCCGTGTGCGGGAGCGCGTCGAGGGCTTCCGGGACCTGCTCGGCAACATCCTGACCGTCAACTCGACGCTCGTCGCGCAGCGCCAGAACGAGGAGATGACCCGGCTCACCGAGGCGGGCTACGCGCAGAACGAGCAGATGAAGCGGGTGTCGTCGTGGGCGGCGATCCTGTTCGCGCCGACCCTGATCGCCGGCATCTACGGCATGAACTTCGACGAGATGCCGGAGCTGCACTGGGCCCTGGGCTACCCGATGGCCATCGGGCTGATGCTGCTGCTCGGCCTCGTGCTGTACGTGGCGTTCAAGCACAACGATTGGCTGTGAGGGCCGGGCGCCCACCCCCCGTGGGCGCCCGGCCCCGGCGTCAGCCCGTCGTGGTCGGCGCGGCCGGCACCGGCGCGGTCGACTGCGCGGGCGACGGGGCGGGCGCCGCGCTCGTCGGACGGGGTGCCGTGGTCTGCGGGATCGTCACGACCAGCGGCTGCGGCGGCCGGGTCACGCAGCGCCCGGTCGTCGGGTCGATCGTGCGGACGCCCCGCGGGTACGGCCCGGGGGCCGGCGGGGTGGACGTGGCGGCATACCCCCCGTCCACCCCCTCGTCGACGCAGGAGTGGTCGTCGACCGCGAGCGGGCGGCCGTTCTCGTCGAACAGGTACACCCCGCTCAGCGGCCTCCCCTTCGCGTCGAAGGGCCGCACGTCGGCGACGGAGGTGCCGTCGAGGCTCAGCCCGGCCGGGGGCGCGTAGGACACCGCGCCCCCGTTGCGGTCCTGCCCCAGTCCCAGCACCGCGGCCACCAGCAGTCCCACCGCGAACGCGTTCAGCGGTACGACGGCCCACAGCAGCCGCCGGTCGGCCGCACTGCGCGGGCCGAGCAGCACCGACAACGGCACCGCGGGCACGGCGAGGACCAGCGCCGTCACCAGCACGGCGGACCCGCCGCCGCCGAACGCCCACCCGATGACCCCGGCCGCGACCAGCGCGCGCAGCACCCACCAGCCGGGTTGCAGGGACAGCACGAACCCCCCGGCCGCGCCGTCGGTACGGGCCCGGGCGAGCCGTTCGCGCAGCGCGACGACCGACGGCAGCGACGCCGCCGCGGGCTGCGCCGGCCCGTCGGACCAGGCGGCCAGCGCACCGGCAGCGGCGAGCGGCACCGCGAGGAACAGCGGCGCCACCGTCGACGGCCCGACCTGCCCCACCGCGAGCCCCGCGGCCCCCGCCGCGGCGGTCGCGACGACGAGCGCGGCCAGGGCGAACCCGGCCCGCCCGGTGCGCGGGCGCTCCACGGGCTCCTGCTGTGCTGGCGGGTACCCGGCCGCCGCGCGCAGCTCGGCCGCGTAGTCCTGCGGGCTGCCGAGCCGGGCGTGCACCGCGTCGCGGCCGTAGCCGGCGCCCAGCTCCTCGGCGAGCTCCGCGAGGTGCCCGCGCGCGTCGTCGACGATCTCGGCGACCTCGGTGTGCGGCAGGCCGGTCAGGGCGACCCGCAGGCCCACCAGGTAGTCGTCGGTGACCGGGTCGCCGATGCGCGCCGTGACGTCGGTGTCAGTTCCGTTGCCGCCGTTGCTGCCGCCGCCGCGGCCGCCCCCGCTCTGCTCGGTGCTCACGTGCCCACCAGGCCTTCCATCGTGGTGGCGAACGCACGCCACCGTTCGGTCGTCTCCCGCAGCCGGACCCGGCCCGGTTCGTTGATCGCGTAGTACTTGCGGTGCGGCCCCTCCTCGCTGGGGACCACGTACGAGGTCAGCAGGCCCGCGCCGTAGAGCCGGCGCAGCGTGCCGTAGACCGAGGCGTCCCCCACCTCGGCGAGGCCGGCGCCGCGCAGGGCCCGGACGACCTCGTAGCCGTATCCGTCCGCGCGGTCCAGGACCGCGAGCACCGCGAGGTCGAGCACTCCCTTGAGCAGCTGGCTGGTGTCCATCGCACCTCCTTACGCTTCGCAGACTACTACGCGATGCGCAGTAGTCCGCGCACCGCTGCACCGGGCGCGTGTCGAGCCGGGGGTCGGAGCCGGGTGTCGGGGCCGGGTGTCAACGGGCCGCCAGTCCTGCGCCGGACGGCGTCAGGGCGGCGTAGCGACGGCGGACGCGCGCGGCTCCGCGGGGCGACAACGGAGGGGCACGGCGCCCGCACCGGGCGCCCGCCACCAAGGAGTCATCCCGGTGACCCTCGCCGACCTGCTCCCCTCCCTCCGCCCGACGCTCGCCGCCCGCCTCGAGCCGGGCCTGTGGCCGGTCACGACCCGCACGACCTCCGACGGCGCCCTGCAGATCGGCGGGGTCGACCTCACCGAGCTCGCCGCCCGCTTCGGCACCCCGGTGCAGGTGCTCGACACCGCCGACGTCCGCGCCCGCTGCCGCGCCTACCGGGCCGCGCTGCCCGACGCCGAGATCGTCTACGCCGGCAAGGCGTTCCTCTGCCGCGGGATGGCCCGCCTGGTCGCCGACGAGGGCTGCTCGGTCGACGCGTGCTCCGGCGGCGAGGTCGCGGTGGCCGCGGCCGCTGGGCTGCCCGGTGACCGCATCGTGCTGCACGGCACCGTCAAGACCGACGAGGACCTGAAGGCGGCGTTCGCCGCGGGCGTCGGGCGGATCGTGCTGGACTCGGCGGCGGAGGTCGACCGGATCGCCTCCCTCGCGCCGCGCCGGCAGAAGGTGCTGCTGCGGATCAGCCCGGACGTCGACGCCGGCACCCACCCGGGGCTCACCACCGGCACCGCGTCGTCGTGGTTCGGGATGCCGCCCTCCGAGGCGCTGGAGGTCGCCGGACGGGTACTGGCCCGCCCCGAGCTGGAGCTGGCCGGGCTGCACTGCCATCTCGGCTCGCAGGTGCCGTCGGTGTCGCGCTACGAGCGGGCCGCGGTCCGGATGGTGGGCGTGATCGCGGCGCTGCGTGCGCGGTACGGGGTCACCGTCGCCGAGCTGGACCTGGGCGGCGGGCACGCGGTCGGCTACGCCGAGGGCGAGCCCTGCCTGGACCCGGCGATCTTCGGCCGGGCCGTGCGGGGCACCCTGGCCCGGGCCTGCGCGGCGCACGGCATCGACGAGCCGCGGCTGCTCGTCGAGCCGGGGCGCGCGATCGTCGCCCGGGCCGGGGTGACGCTCTACCGGGTCGGCGCGGTGCAGCGCTGCGGCGACGGCCGCACCACCGTGCTGGTCGACGGCGGCATGAGCGACGACCCCCGCCCCGCCCTCTACGGCGCCCGCTACCCGGTCCGGCTCGTCGGGCGCGCCACCCGGGCACCGCTGGAGTCGGTCCGCGTGGCGGGGCGGCACTGCGAGTCCTCCGACGTGATCGCCGACGGCGTCCGGCTGCCCGCCGACGTCGCCCCCGGGGACCTGCTGGCGGTGCCGGTGTCCGGCGCGTACCACGCCTCGATGGCCTCGACCTACAACCAGGTCCCGCGCCCGCCGGTGGTCGCCGTCGCCGCGGGGGCGTCGCTGCCGCTGCTGCGCCGCGACACCCCGGAGGACCTGCTGCGCCGCGACTGCTCCTGAGGCCCCGCGCCGGTCGGCACCCGGTCAGCGCCGGTCAGCGGCGGGGCCGCGGGGCCGGCTGGCACCGCGGGCAGGTGAACGACGAGCGGTTCATGAACGCGTCCCGGCGGATCGGGGTGCCGCAGCGACGGCACGCCCGGTCCGCCTGGCCGTAGACGTTCAGGGAGCGGTCGAAGTAGCCCGAGGCGCCGTTGACATTGACGTACAGCGCGTCGAAGGAGGTGCCGCCCTGGGCGAGCGCCTCGTGCATGACGGTCGTCGCGGCGTCGAGGACGGTGTGGCCCTGGGCCCGGGTCAGTTTCTCGGTGGGCCGGGTGCCGTGCAGCCGGGCCCGCCAGAGCGCCTCGTCGGCGTAGATGTTGCCGATCCCGGAGACGACGGTCTGGTCGAGCAGCGCCCGCTTGACCTCGGTGCGACGGCGACGCATCGCCGCGACGGCGTCGTCGGCCGAGAACGCCGGGTCCATCGGGTCGCGGGCGATGTGGGCGACCGGCTCGGGCACCAGGCCGCCGCCCGCGGCCGCGGCGAGGGGGTGCACCGACAGCCCGCCGAAGGTGCGCTGGTCGACGAAGCGGAGCTCGGGGCCGTCGTCGTCGAACCGGACGCGGACCCGCAGGTGCTTCTCGTCGGGCGCGTCCGGGGGTTCGACGAGCATCTGCCCGGACATGCCCAGGTGCGCGAGCAGCGCGTCGTCACCGGGGCCTGCGGTGTCCAGCTCCAGCCAGAGGTACTTGCCGCGCCGGGCGGCCGCGGACAGCGTGCGCCCGGCCAGCCGGGCGGTGAAGTCGTCAGCCCCGGTGGGGTGCCGGCGCACCGCGCGCGGATGCAGCACCTCGACGCGCGCGATCCGCCGGTCCAGCACGTGGTCGGCGAGGCCGCGGCGGACGACCTCGACCTCGGGCAGTTCCGGCATCGCGGCTACCGCCCGGAGCCGGCACTCTCGTCGGACAGCGCGTGCCAGGCGATCTCGGCCGCCTTCTGCTCGGCCTCCTTCTTGGTGCGCCCCGCGCCGCTGCCGAGGTCACGACCCCCGACGACGGCCGTCGCGGTGAACACCTTCAGGTGGTCCGGGCCCTCCTCGTCGATCCGGTACTCGGGCACACCGTGCCCGCCGGCGGCGGTGAGCTCCTGGAGGCTGGTCTTCCAGTCCAGGCCCGCGCCGAGCAACGGGGCACTGTGCAGCAGGTCCGCGAACAGCCGGTGGATCAGCTCGCGGGACGGCTCGAGGCCGTGCGCGAGGTACACCGCGCCGAGCAGCGCCTCGGTGGCGTCGGCCAGGATGCTGGCCTTCGACCGGCCACCGGTCAGCTCCTCACCGCGCCCCAGGTACAGGTACGCGCCGAGGCCGTGAGGCACACCGTCCGGTGTGGGCAACGCCACGGCGACGGTGGCGAGCGCGTGCATGTTGACCACGCTCGCGCGCAGCTTCGCCAGCTGCCCCTCGGGGAGTTCCGGGTGGTCCCGGTACAGCCGCTCGGTGATCACGATCGACAGCACCGAGTCGCCCAGGAACTCCAGGCGCTCGTTGGTCGGCAGTCCACCGTGCTCGTAGGCGTAGGACCGGTGGGTCAGCGCCAGCGTGAGCAGCGTCTCGTCCAGGTCCACACCGAGTGCGGACAGCAGAGGTGACCGGTCCGTCACCGGACCGGTCACACTCTTGTCGCCCACTGCTGCGATCAGGCCGGGCTGGTGACCTGACGACCGTCGTACTGCCCACAGGTCGGGCAGGCGATGTGCTGCAGCTTCGGCTCACGGCAGGCGCGGTTCGAGCAGGCGACCAGGGTCGGCGCAGTGGCCTTCCACTGCGACCGGCGCGCACGCGTGTTCGACCGCGACATCCGGCGCTTGGGAACGGCCATGATGACACTCCTCGGTACTTCGAACGATCAGGTCTGCCCACCGGGGAGCGGGCTCACGGGGAGCCGCCGCTCAGTCGGTGGAGGGCAGGCGCTCACGGAGCGCCGCCCAACGAGGATCCAGTGTCTCATGCCCGTGATCCGATGGGAGATCGGCCCACCTCTCCCCGCACTCGACGCACAGACCAGGGCAGTCCTCGCGGCACAGCGGTGCCATCGGCAGCTCGGTCACGATCGCGTCGCGCACGGCCTGGGTGAGGTCGATGCGCTCGTCGACCAGGCGCGGGATCTCGTCGGCGTCGGTGGTCTCCTCGGTGACCGAGTCCGGATAGGCGAACAGCTCGCCGATCCGGACCTGCACGTCCTCCCCGATCGGCTCCAGGCAGCGCGAGCACTCCCCCGCCAGCCGGGCGTCGGCGGTGCCGGCGACGTAGACGCCCTCGGTCACCGACTCCAGGGACACGTCGAGCTCGACGTCGGACCCGCCGGGGACCGTGATCACCCCGGTCAAGCCGATCTCGGCGTCGCCGGACGGCGCGGGGACCGTGCGGGCCACGGTGCGCTGGTTGCCGGGGCGGCGGGCCAGCTCGCGGGTGGAGAGGACCCAGGGGTTGTCGTCGGGACGGTTCTGGCTGCGCGCGGTGTTCATCTCGCCGACCAGCGTACGCGGCCCGGTCAGTCGCGTCGTCGCACGTCGAACGCGTCGGCGACCAGGGCGCCCAGCTCCAGGAACGCGTCCGCGGTGGCCGGCCGGAGCCGGGCCGGGTCGATCCGCCCGCCGGTGGCCAGGTGCGGGTCGTGCGGCACCTCGACGACGCCGCGCACCCGCTGGGCGAAGTGCTCGCGGATCCGGGCGGCGTCGACCTCGGCGCTGCGCCGGTCGCAGGACAGCACGACCACCGCGTTGCGGACGAGGTCGCCGTGGGGCCGTGCGCGACCAGCCAGTCCAGCGTCTTGCTGGCCCGGCCCGCCCCGTCGACGGTGGGGGCTCCCACGACGACCACCGAGTCGGCGCGCGCGAGGGTGCCCTGCATCGTGGAGTGCACCATCCCGGTGCCCGAGTCGGTGATGATGATGTTGAAGAAGCGGCCCAGCAGGTCGACAACGCGCTCGTACTCGTCGCGGGAGAACGCCTCACCGGAGGCGGGGTCCTGCTCCGAGGCCAGGACCTGCAGGCGCCCGGCGAGGCTCGTGTAGCGGGACACGTCGGTCCAGGTGCCGACACCCTCCAGGTCGTTCAGCAGCTCGCGGACGGTGATCCGGGAGTCGCCGGTCAGCCGGTCGGCGAGCGTGCCGGCGTCGGGGTTCGCGTCGAGGACGACGGCCCGGTCCCCTCGGTGCTCGGCCAGCGCCTGCCCGAGGCAGGCCGCGACCGTGGTCTTGCCGACGCCGCCCTTCACCGACATGACCGCCACCCGGTGCGCACCGGCCAGTGGTGCGCGGACCCGGGCCAGCATCCCGGTGCGGAGCTCCTCGGCGTCGCTGGGGCCGGGGTTCACCCGGCCACCGGTGATGTCGTAGAGGGCACGACGCCAACCGGTGCGCGGCCGGTCGGGCCGGGGCCGCAGCATGGAGTCCTCACGCAGGTCCGCCGCGGCCGCCCCGGCGTTCCCACGCCGAGCCTCGGAGCGGGGCAGCTCGGGACGCGGGGCCTCGGGGGGCGGGGCCGGGTTCGTCACGGGGGGTCCTTCCAGCCGGTGCCCATAGCGTTCCCACCAGGTCGTCGGGTCGGGTTCGGGCCAGCGTGCCATGCGCGGGAGAGTAGTACGGCGGGTGACCTGGATTCCTGCTTCCGGCGTATCCGATCACAGTGACTGCCCGCGGTGAAGCACCTGCGCCGCAGCCGTTGCCGCGATCACCCGGCCGCGCGGGCCGCCTGCCGGGTCGCGCCGGGGGTCTCGCCGAGCACGGCCCGGTAGCGACGGGTGAAGTGGGCCTGGTCGGCGTAGCCGAGTTCGGCGGCCAGCCCGGCCAGCGCGGCGTCCGGGTCGGTCCGGAGCACCGCGGCGGCGTGCTGCAGGCGACGGCACTCGATCAGCCACAGCGGGGTCAGCCCGATGTGGCCGCGGACCAGCCGTTCCAGCGTCCGCGGCGCGACGCCGACGAGCTCGGCGAGCTGGTCGGCGCGCACGACGTCGGTGCGGGACTCGGCCAGCGCGCAGGCCCGGTTGACCAGGCGTCCGGCGTCGGTGACCCGGTCGGCCAGCGGGGCGAGCCAGTCCCGCACCGTCGCGGCCGGGTCGCCGCACGCCACGGCCGTGGTCAGCTCCGCCACCGGCGCGGGGTGGACCTCCTCGTCGGCGCCACGCAGTGCGGCCGGTGCGGTGGCGGTGAACAGCGGAGTCGCGCCGGGCCGGAGCAGCACGCCGACGACCCAGGACCGCCCGGTCAGCTCCCGGACGTCGACGCCGGTGCGCGGCCCGTGCAGTATCGCGGTGACCGGGTCGGTGACGAGGTTGAACGCCGGGTACTGCAGCACCCGCTGGCGCACCGTGCGCCCGGGCGGCACGTCCCAGCGGGCGGTCCACACCCAGCGCACGAGGTCGTCGAGCCCGATCCGGACCCGGTCGAGCGCGACCTCCGGGGCGCCCGGGTTCAGGTGCCCGCGCGACTCGACGGTCATCGGCCACTCCTGTCGGCAATGTTCAATCCGCCTGTGTCGCGGGGCGGGCACGCTCGTCCCATGGAGCTCACGAGCAGCGTCACCGGCACCCACACCACCGACGGCCGCCCGCACGGGGTCACCTCGATCACCCCGCACCTGGTGGCCTCGCCCGCCCGCGCGGCGATCGAACTCTACTGTGCCGCCTTCGGGGCCCGGGTGCTCTCGGTCACCGAGATGGGCGACATGATCGGGCACGCCGAGCTGGAGCTGGCGGCCGGCCGGTTCACCGTCTCCGACGCGATGCCCGACTACGGCCTCGTCGCCGCCCCGGCGGGCGACCACCCGGTGTCGCTGTCGCTCGCGGTGTACGTGCCCGACACCGACGCGGCCGTCGCCACGCTGGCCGAGGCCGGGTCGACCGTGCGGGAGCCGGTCTCGACGTTCGTGTCCGGGGACCGGTTCGGCTCGGTCGTCGACCCGTACGGGGTGCGGTGGGCGGTGATGACCCGGGTGGAGGACCTGTCGCCGGAGGAGAGCGCACGGCGGGTCACCGAGTGGGCGGCGGAGCAGGGCTGACGGTGGGGCGAGCGGGGCCCCGATCGGCGCGCCGGCGTCCCGGCCGCCGCCGACGGCATACGGCAGGGCCGGCCGGGGCCTCGGCCCTGCCGTGGTCCGGGGTGCCGGCGCATCGTGTTCCCGCCCGTACCTGCCACGCGGGACCGGCACCGTTCTCGCAGCTCACGAGTTCGCAATGGTGAACGAGAACTAGAGATCGAACTAATGTTCGAGTACCATCGACGAGGTGACCGCGACCCAGGAGCCACCCGCCCACGCCACCGGCGTGGGCTCCGGCAGGTTCCGCTCCGGTGACCTCGCCCTGATCCAGCTCCTGATAGACCAGGCGATCGGCGACGACACCACCCTGCTCTCCGAGACAGACCTGATCGACCAGATCCAGCAGATCGAGTCCGTCCAGGCCTCCCTCGCCGCACTCCAGTCCACCCGCATCCGGGCGTTCGCCCGAGCCCACGTCGAGAACCACCTCACCGACGACCAGACCGACGGGACCGACCGCGCCCGGACCGCCCCCGAGCGGCTCCACCGCAGCGTCGTCGCCCAGATCCAGCTCGCCTGCCGGATCTCCACCACCGAAGCCCGCACCCGCGTGGCCAACACCCGCGACCTGCACTCCGGGCTCGACCACGTCCGCGGCCTGCACACCGCCGGGGAGCTCAGCGCCGCCAAAGTCACCGCCATCGCCGTCGAATGCCGCGACCTCGACCCACACCAGCGCAGACACCTCGACACCCGCCTCGCCACACACGACCTCACCCGGCTCGGCATCGGCCGACTCCGCACCATGACCCGCCGCATGGTCGCCGAGATCGCGCCCGAACGCTTCCGAGCCCGCGTCCACACCGCCACAGCCGAACGCCGAGTCACCCTGCGCCCGGCACCGGACGCGATGAGCTACCTCACCGCCTACCTCACCGCCGCACAAGGCGCCGCCTGCCTCGCCGCACTCCAGAAAGCCTTCGTGCAGGCCCAGGTCGACCCGGCACCGCTGACCCGCAGCCGCGGACAGGTACACGCCGACACATTGGTCGAACGCGTCACCGGACAAGCCACCGCCACCGCGGTCAACCTCGAGGTCCAGGTCACCGTCCCCGTCCAGGCCCTGCTCGACCCCACCTCCCCACTCCCCGCAGAGATCCCCGGACTCGGACCCGTCCCCGCCGACCTGCTCGCCACCAGCGACGGCACCGCATCCCTACGGCGGCTACTCACCGACCACGGCCTGGTCATCGGCGGCGACTCACGCCAACGCACCTTCACCGGCCTCCTCGCCACCCTCGTCAAAGCCCGAGCGAACAACCGGTGCACCGAGCCCTACTGCGACGCCCCCGCCCGCCACATCGACCACATCCACCGGGCCGCCGACGGCGGACACACCGAACTCGACAACGGACGCGGGGTGTGCGAGTTCCACAACCACATCCGCGAACAACCCGGATGGCACGTGGCCCGCGGTCCGGACGGGGTCACGACCACGACACCCACCGGGCACACCTACCGCGGGCCGGACTGACCCGACCCGGTGTCGGCGGCCGTCAGTCGATCAGGTCCATCCCGGTGCCGGTGCGACCCTGCTCCGGGGGCAGCCCGCCGCCGTAGTTCGGGCCGTACTGACCGCGCCAGATCTGGCTGCGCCCGCGCCCGACGACGCCCAGCGCGTTGTTCAGGGTGGTCTCCAGCTCGCCGAGGGTGGTGTCGACGTAGTCGTCGCACTCGCGGCGCAGCCGGTCGGCCTCGGCGTGCGCGCCGTCGACGATCCGGCCGGCCTCGGCGTGCGCGGCACGGACGACCTCGGTCTGGGACACCAGCCGGGTCTGCTCGTTCTGCCCGTCGGCGATGAGCCGGTCGTGCGCGGCCCGGCCGGCGTGGCTCATCCGCTCGGCCTCGTCACGGGCCCGGTCGGTGAGTTCGGCGTACTGACGGCGGCCCTCGGCGACGGCGCGCTCCGCCTCGTGGCGGGCCTCGGCCAGGGTGCGCCCGGCCTCCTCCTGCGCCTCGGCGACGAGCCGCTCGGCCTCGGTGCGCGCGTTCTGCAGCGTCTCCTCGGCCTCGGAGTTCGCCGCGGTCCGGGTCTCCTCCGCCTCGCGCTCGGCCTCGGACACGATGTCGTCGCGCCGGTCGAGCACGTCCTGGGCGTCGTCCATCTCGCCCGGGATCGCCTCGCGGACGTCGTCGAGCAGCTCCAGCACGTCGCCGCGCGGGACCACGCAGTTCGACGTCATCGGGACGCTGCGCGCCTCCTCGACGATCGTCACCAGCGCGTCCAGCGACTCGAAGACCCGGTACACGCGAGCGATCCTCTCACCGTCGCGGGCGCGGACCCGTTATTCGGCGCCGCTCCCGCGTGTCAAGTTCCGACCGGGTGAGCCTTGCAGGGGTCCGGGCTCAGCCGGACAGGCGCTCCAGCAGCCGGGTGTGCACGCTCGGCGGGAGGAACGCGGTGACGTCGCCGCCGCCGCGGGCGACCTCCTTGACCAGCGAGCTCGACACGTAGACCTGACCGGGCGCGCCGGGCAGGAACAGCGTCTCGACCCCGGTCAGGTGCCGGTTCATGTGCGCCATCGGCAGCTCGTAGTCGTAGTCCGTCGCGCCGCGCAGGCCCTTGACCATCGCCCGGGCGCCGCGCTCACGGCAGTAGTCGACGACGAGGCCCTGGAACGACTCGACCCGCACGCCCGGCAGGTCCGCGGTGATCTCGGTGAGCATCACGACACGCTCGTCGACGGAGAACAGCCCCTCCTTGCGGGGGTTCACGAGGATCGCGACGAACACCTCGTCGAACAGCCCCGCGGTGCGGGCGATGACGTCGAGATGCCCCACCGTCGGCGGGTCGTAGGAACCGGGGCAGACGGCGCGGCGGACCTCGGGCATGGGGCGGAACCTATCAGCCGGTGATCACCGGTCAGGCCCAGCTCCGGTCGAGCGACATGTGCAGCTCGTAGCGGTCACCGCGGTAGTGGGACACGGTGTACTCGACCGGCCGGTCGCCGGAGCTGGCGGTCCGGTCGAACACCAGGACCGGGTGCCCGGCGGGGATCCCGAGCAGGACCGCCGAGGCCTCGTCGGCCTGCCGGGCGGCGACGGTCTGCTCGGCGCGGTCGATGGGGAGCCGGTAGTGGTCCTGCAGGATCTTGTAGACCGAGCCGCTGAGGTCGTGGGCGTCGAGGTCGGGGACCCGCTCGGCGTCGTACCAGGCGTCGTCGATCGACATCGGCACCCCCTCGGCGACACGCAGCCGCCGCAGGTGCCAGCACCGGTCGTCGGGACCCTGGCCGAGCGCACGGACGGCCTCCGGCGGCCCGGTGGTGCAGGCGACCTCGAGGACGACCGTGGTCGGGGTGAGTCCGAGCCGGCGCATGTCGTCGTGGAAGGACGCGAGGTGCAGCCGGGAGCGCGCGGTGCGGGCGGCGACGTAGGTGCCCTTGCCGCGGACCCGGGTCAGCAGCCCGTCGCGCTCCAGCTCGCCGACGGCGGCCCGCACCGTCACCCGGCTCACGCCGTGGTCCAGACACAGCCTGCGCTCGCTGGGGAAGGGGTCGCCCGGTGAGAAGTCCCGCGCGATCGTCTCCGCGAGCAGGGTGCGGAGCTGCTCGTGCTTGGGCACGACCCCGTCGCCGATCCGGACCTCGCCGTTCATGGTGCCGTCCACCGTAGCCACTACCGCCCCCGTCCCGGTGCGCCGACCTGCCCGGCCGCGACGGGCCCGGCCCGCTCCCCGGCGGCCGCCCGGTCGAGCACGAGCGTGCAGTGCGGGTGGGTGCGCAGCACGGTCGCGGGCACGTCGGTCGTGACCGGTCCGGACACCGTCGCCGCCACGGCTGCGCGCTTGCCCTCCCCGGTCGCGACGAGCACGATCCGCCGCGCGCCGGTGATGGTGGCCAGCCCCTGGGTGAGTACCCGGTGCGGCACATCGGCCGGACGGTCGAAGAACCGTGCGTTGTCGGCGCGGGTCCGCTCGGTCAGCGTCGTGACCCGGGTGCGCGAGTCGAACGCCGAGCCGGGCTCGTTGAACCCAATGTGGCCGTTCCCGCCGATGCCCAGGATCTGCAGGTCCACCGGGCCGTGCGCGGCGAGCAGCCGCTCGTAGTCTGCGGCGGCCGCCTCCGGGTCGGCGCGGGTGCCGTCGGGGGCGTGCACCGCGGCCGGGTCGATGTCGAGGTGGTCGGTCAGCTCCCGGCGGATGACCTCGCGGTAGGACTGCGGATGCCCCGCGGGCAGGCCCAGGTACTCGTCGAGCAGGAACGCCCGCGCCCCGGCGAAGGACAGCCCCTCCTCGCGGTGCCGCCGGATCAGCTCGGCGTAGGCGGGCAGCGGGGAGCTTCCGGTGGCGAGCCCGAGGGTCGCCGGCCGGCCGGTGTCACGGGCCAGGACCTCGGCGACGGCGTCGGCGACCGCCCGCCCGCAGGCCCGTGGGTCGTCGAGGACCACGATCTCCATCACGCACCCCCACCGATGACGGGCTCCCCGGCACGCAGCACGTGGCGCGGCCGCAGGTCCGCGTCGGTGACGAGCACGTCGGCGCGGTGGCCCGGGACCAGCGACCCGACCTCGCCGTCGAGCCCGAGGAGCCGGGCCGGCGTGCGGGTCGCGGCGAGCACCGCGTCCGGCAGCCGGACCCCCGCGTCGCGCACCGTGGCCCGGACGACGTCGACCAGGCACGCGGTGCCGCCGGCGATGGGCCCGTCCGGGATCCGGGCGACACCGTCGTCCACCCGGACCTGCATCGTGCCCAGGCGGTACTGGCCGTCGGGCATCCCGGCCGCGGCCATCGCGTCGGTGACCAGCGCGACCCGGTCCGGCCCGACGAGGTCGAACACCGCGGCGACGGTCTCCGCGGCCAGGTGCACCCCGTCCGCGACGAGCTCCACGACGAGCTCGCCCCGCGCGGCCGCCGCCAGGCACGCCGCGGCCGGCCCGGGCGCCCGGTGGTGCACCGGGGGCATCGCGTTGAACAGGTGGGTGGCGCTCATCGGCGCCCCGCCGGCCCGTTCGATCCCGGACGCGGTGGTGCGGGCGTCGGCGTCGGTGTGGCCGATGCTCGGCAGCACGCCGTGCGTGGCGAGTACCGCGAGCAGGTCCGCCGCGTGCGCGGTCTCCGGCGCGTAGGTCACCGACGCGACGGCGCCGTCGGCCTTGGTCAGCAGCTCGTCGAGCAGCACGGGGTCGCCCGGGAGGATCGCGCGCGGGTCGTGCGCGCCGCACCGCGCGGTGGCCAGGAACGGGCCCTCCAGGTGGATCCCGGCGAGGTCCCCGGCGACGACGAGCGGGCGCAGCGTCGCGATCCGTTCCGCCAGCACGTCCGGCGAGGCCGAGACGAGCGAGGCGACCGTCGTCGTCGTGCCGTGCGCCCGGTGGTGGGCGACGGCCGCCGCGGCCCCGGCCGCCGTCGCGTCCGGGAAGCCGTGTCCGGCACCGCCGTGGTCGTGCACGTCGACCAGCCCGGGCAGCAGCAGCGACGACGACGCGGGCGGGAGCGGACCGTCGTACGCCGCGGCCGGGACGACCGCGACGATCCGGTCCCCCGCGATCGCGACGACCGAGTCCGGGAGCAGCCGGCCGTCGGTGACGACGGTGCCGCGCAGCACGCGGTCCGCCGTCACGCGTCGTGGTCCGTCTCGAGCAGCGCCACGAGGCCGTCCAGCGCGGCGGGTGCGTCGTCGCCGGTGGCCCGCAGGACGACCTCGTCGCCGAAGACGACGCCGAGAGTCATGAGCCCGAGGACGCTGCGGGCGTCGACCGGGTCCTTCCCCTGCGTCGCGACGGTGACGTCCAGTCCGGTGGCGCCTGCCGCGCGGGCGAACAGCGCGGCCGGGCGGGCGTGCAGCCCCACCCGGGACGCGACGACGGCGGTGCGGGTGTGCACGGTGCTCTCCTGCTCCTCGTGGGTGGTCACCGGTCGGCCCGCCCGGCGGTGTCGGTGTCGCCGGCGGCCCCGGTGGTCCCGGCGCTCTCGGTGGTCGCGGCCGTGACGGTGGCCGGTGTGGTCTCGGTGCCGGTGGTCTCGTCGTCCTCCCGGCCGGGGGTGCGCAGGTTCCAGCGGCGGATCACGAAGCGGAACAGCACGTAGTAGACGACGGCGTAGGCCAGCCCGATCGGGATCAGCCACAGCGGCCGGGTGGACTGGCCGAAGTTGAGGACATAGTCGATCGCGCCGGCGGAGAAGGCGAACCCGCTGTGGATGTCGAGCGCGTTGACCAGCGCGAGCGAGGTGCCGGTGAGCACCGCGTGGATCAGGTACAGCGGCCACGCGACGTAGACGAAGGCGTACTCGAGCGGCTCGGTGATGCCGGTGACGAAGGAGGTCAGCGCGACCGACACCATGATCCCGCCGACCAGCTTGCGCCGCTCCGGGCGGGCCTCGTGCCAGATCGCGAGTGCCGCGGCGGGCAGCGCGAACATCATGATCGGGAAGAAGCCGGTCATGAAGGTGCCCGCGGTCGGGTCACCCTGGAAGAACCGCTGCAGGTCGCCGTGCACCCCCTGGTAGTCCCCGATGAGGAACCAGACGACGTTGTTGACGATGTGGTGCAGCCCGATCGGCAGCAGCAGCCGGTTCACCAGGCCGAAGATCCCGCCGCCGACGACAGCGTTCTCCCCGACCACGGTGCCCAGCCCGGTCAGCCCGGCGTTGAAGACCGGGTAGACCAGGCTCATCACCGACGCGATCACCATCATCGAGACCGCGGTGAGGATCGGGACCAGCCGACGGCCGTTGAAGAAACCGAGGAAGGTCGGCAGCGTCGTGCGGTGGAAGCGCTGCCACAGCAGCGCCGCGACGAGCCCCGCGACGATGCCGCCCAGCACCCCGAAGTCGATCGTGGCCTGCTCGCCCTTCGAGTCGAGCACCCCGGGCAGCAGCACCGGGGACAGCGCGGTGAACACCCCGTCCATGACGAGGTAGCCGACGAGGGCCGCCAGCGCGGTGGAACCGTCGGAGCGGCGCGCCCAGCCGATCGCGATGCCGACCGCGAAGATCATCGGGAGGTGGTCGAACAGCGCGCCGCCGGCCGCGGCGAGCACCGCCGCGGGCTGCTTCAGCGCCTCGACCCCGCCGAGCAGGTCGTCCTGCCCGAGACGCAGCAGCAGACCGGCCGCGGGCAGGACGGCGATCGGGAGCATCAGGCTCCGGCCGAGACGCTGCAGGCCGGCCAGCCCGGCCCGTCGTCGTACCGGTTCCGCTGTGGAGGTGCTCATGGGCTCGCACTCCTCGTGAGGTGTCGGCGACCGGGACCGGTGCGCGGGCGTTGTGGAGCCGCCGCGTCAGCCGGTACGGTCTGGTTATAACCAGTGAGGGTGCGGGGCGATCGCGGCACTGTCAAGACACTGGTCATGACCAGTAGTGACCGGAGAGCGGAGGAACCCCATGAGCAGGGCCGACGACATCGTGGCGGGGCTGGGCGGGCCCGGGAACATCACCGACATCGAGGCGTGCATCACCCGGCTGCGGACCGAGGTCGGCGACCCCGGCCTGGTCGACGACGCCGCGCTGAAGGCCGCCGGGGCGCACGGTGTGGTCCGGTCCGGGACCGTCGTGCAGGTCGTGATCGGGCCGGAGGCGGAGAACCTCTGCGACGACGTCCGGGACCTGTTGTGAGCTCCGTGCTCGCGCCCGTCGACGGGACCGTGGTCGGGCCGGCGGGGGTGCCGGACCCGGTGTTCCGCGACGAGCTGCTCGGCGGTGGGACGGCCGTCGAACCGTCCGCGGACGCCACCGAGGCGGTCGTGCTGGCCCCGGTCGGCGGGACGGTCGCGGCGCTGCACCCGCACGCCTTCGTCGTCGCCCCCGCCGACGGGCCCGGGGTGCTGGTGCACGTCGGGATCGACACGGTCTCGCTCGGCGGGGCCGGGTTCACCGTGCACGTCGCGAAGGGCGACGCGGTCGACCCGGGTAGCCCGGTGCTGACCGTCGACCTCGCCGCCGTGCGGGCTGCCGGACTGGCCGCGACCTGCCCGGTCGTCGTGCTGGACTCACCCGCCGGGTCGGTGAGCGCCCCCACCGGGCACACCGTGCGCGCCGGCGACGAGCTGTTCCGCCTGTGAGCGGCGCCGATGCAGTGGCCACCGTCCCCGACGGGGCCCCGGTCGTCTTCGACCTCGACGGCACCCTCGTGCGCAGCGAGCACGTGCACCGCCGGATCTGGGCCCGGTTCTTCGCCGAGTGGGGCGCCGAGGTCGACGACGACACCTACCGGCACCGGTTCATGGGCCGCCGCGCGGTCGACGTACTGCGCGAGGTCGTCGGGCCGTGGCGCGGCCAGGACCCCGACGAGCTCGCCGCGCAGCTGGCCGGGCACGGCTCCGCCCTCGCCGAGGACGTCGACGTCGTCCCCGGCGCACCCGCGCTGCTCCGCTCGCTGGCCGAGCGCGGGCACCGGCTCGCGGTGGTGACGAGCGCCCGTCGCAGCTGGGCGGACCGGGTGCTGGGTGACGTGCTCGGCGCGGCCCCGCTGGTCGAGCTGGTCGTCACCGCCGAGGACGTGGTGCGCGGCAAGCCGGACCCGGAGGGCTACCTCGCCGCATGCCGCCGGCTCGCCGCCGAACCGGGCGGCTGCGTCGCGTTCGAGGACTCCGTCGCCGGGGTGTCCTCGCTGGTCGCGGCCGGGATGGGCACCATCGTCGGGGTACGGACGACGGCCGGGGACGCGGAGCTGACCGCGGCCGGGGCGCACCGCACGGTGCCCGACCTGACGCCCGACCGGCTACTGGGCCCGGCGGCCTGATCCGGGCTCAGCCCACGAGCGAGCCGTGGTGCAGGACGGTGTCGCCGTAGCGGCGCGACCGGCCCGCGGTGAACCCCTCCGGCCAGCCGAACTCCCCCGACGCCTTCGCCCGCTCGACGACGACGGCCGCCCCGGGTGCGAGCCACCCGTGGGCGGCGGCGGCGCTCAGCCAGCCCGCGACCTCGTCGTCGGGCACCGCGTAGGGCGGGTCGACCAGCACGACGTCGAACGCCCGCGGCGCGGGCCCGGCCAGCACGGTCCCGGCCCGCCCCGCGACGACCGTCCCGCCGAGCCCGACCGCGGCCAGGTTGCGCCGCAGCACCCCCGCTGCCCGCTTGTCCGACTCGACGAACAGCGCCTCGGCGGCGCCCCGGGACAGCGCCTCCAGCCCCAGCGCGCCGGAGCCCGCGCACACGTCCAGCACGGCGGTCCCGTGCAGGCCCGGGTCGTGGTCGAGCGCGGAGAACAGCGCCTCCCGGACCCGGTCCGACGTCGGCCGGGTCCCCGACGGCGGCACGGCGAGCCGTCGTCCGCCCGCCGTGCCCGCGATCAGCCTGGTCATCGCTCCATCGTGCCGTGCGGCTCAGTCCAGCTCGACCAGCAGGTCCCCGCCCTCGACCTGGGTGACCTTCCCGATCGCGAGCCGCGTGACGGTGCCGGCCCGGTGCGCGGTGATCGACGCCTCCATCTTCATGGCCTCGATGGTGGCGACGGTCTGGCCGTCGTCGACGGTGTCGCCCTCCTCGACCTGCAGCGTCACGACACCGGCGAACGGGGCGGCGACGTGCGCGTCGTTGCCCTTCTCCGCCTTCTCCGCGGCCTTCACCTCGGTGGCGACCGACTCGTCGCGCACCGACACCGGGCGCAGCTGGCCGTTCAGGGTGGTCAGCAGGGTGCGGTAGCCGCGCTCGTCGGGCTCGGAGACGGCCTCCAGCTCGATGATCAGCGTGACGCCGGGCTCGAGGTCGACGGTGTGCTCGAGGTCCTCCTCCAGCCCGTAGAAGAAGTCCTTCGACGACAGCACCGCGGTGTTGCCGTACTGCTCGCGGTGGGTGTCGAAGTCCTTGGTCGGGCCGGGGAACAGCAGCCGGTTCAGCGTGCGGCGCCGGTCGTGGGCGAGGCCCTCGCGGTCGTCGCCGGACAGTTCCGCCTTCTCCGCCTCGGGGCTGCGGCCCTCCAGCGCGCGGGTCCGGAACGGCTCCGGCCAGCCCGCGGGCGGCGAACCCAGCTCACCGCGCAGGAACCCGATCACCGAGTCCGGGATGTCGAAGCTCGCCGGGTCCTTCTCGAAGTCCGCGGGCTCCACCCCGGCCCCGACCAGGTGCAGGGCCAGATCACCGACGACCTTCGACGACGGCGTCACCTTCACCAGCCGGCCCAGCATCCGGTCCGCGGCGGCGTAGCAGTCCTCGATCAGCTCGAACCGGTCGCCGAGGCCGAGCGCGATCGCCTGCTGGCGCAGGTTCGACAGCTGCCCGCCGGGGATCTCGTGGTGGTAGACCCGCCCGGTCGGCGACGCGAGCCCGGACTCGAACGGCGCGTAGACCTTGCGCACCGCCTCCCAGTACGGCTCCATGTCCCCGACCGCGGCCAGGCTCAGCCCGGTCGCACGCTCGGTGTGGTCGGTGGCCGCGACCAGCGCCGACAGCGACGGCTGGCTCGTGGTGCCGGCCATCGAGGCGACCGCGCCGTCGACGGCGTCGACCCCGGCGTCGATCGCCGCGACCAGCGTCGCGAGCTGACCGCCAGCGGTGTCGTGGGTGTGCAGGTGCACCGGGAGGTCGAAGCGTTCCCGCAGCGCCGTGACCAGCGTCCGCGCCGCAGGCGGGCGCAGCAGCCCGGCCATGTCCTTGATCGCCAGCACGTGCGCACCGGCCTCAACGATCTCCTCGGCCAGGCGCAGGTAGTAGTCCAGGGTGTAGAGCTTCTCCCCCGGGTCCGACAGGTCCGCGGTGTAGCAGAGCGCGACCTCGGCCAGCGCCGTGCCGGTGCCGCGGACGGCGTCGATGGCCGGACGCATCTGGGACACGTCGTTGAGGGCGTCGAAGATCCGGAAGACGTCCATGCCGGTGTCCGCCGCCTCCTGCACGAAGGCGTCGGTCACCTCCGTCGGGTACGGCGTGTAGCCGACCGTGTTGCGCCCGCGCAGCAGCATCTGGGTGCAGATGTTCGGCGCCGCCGCCTTGATCGCGGCGAGCCGGTCCCACGGGTCCTCGGCGAGGAAGCGCAGCGCGACGTCGTAGGTCGCACCGCCCCAGCACTCCAGCGACAGCAGCTCGGGCATGGTGCGCGCCACGTACGGCGCGACCGCGAGCAGGTCCCGGGTCCGGATCCGGGTCGCCAGCAGCGACTGGTGGGCGTCGCGGAACGTCGTGTCGGTGACCGCGACGGCGGTCTGCTCACGCAGCCGGCGCGCGAAGCCCTCGGGACCGAGCTCACGCAGCAGCTGCGCGGAGCCGTCCGGCGCCGGCGTCTCCAGGTCGACACCGACGGGCAGCTTGTCCACCGGCTCCACGACCAGCGGCCGGTCACCGTTGGGCTTGTTGACCGTGACCTCGCCCAGGTACTGCAGGATCCGCGAGCCGCGGTCGGCCGACGGGCGGGCCTTGAGCAGGTGCGGGCGCTCCTCGATGAAGCTGGTGGTCACCCGGCCCTGCTTGAAGTCCTCGTCCTCCAGCACGGCGGCCAGGAACGGCAGGTTCGTCGCCACACCGCGGATCCGGAACTCGGCCAGCGCGCGCCGGGCGCGCCGGGCGGCGTTGGCGAAGTCGTGGCCGTGGCAGGTCAGCTTGACCAGCATCGAGTCGAAGTGCGCCGAGACCTCGGCGCCGACGTGCACGGTGCCGCCGTCCAGGCGCACGCCCGGGCCGCCCGGGGAGCGGTAGACCGACAGTGTGCCGACGTCGGGGCGGAACTCGTTGGCCGGGTCCTCGGTGGTGATGCGGGTCTGCATCGCCGCACCGGTGAGGGTGATGTCGTCCTGGGTCAGCCGCAGCTCCGGCAGCGTGAGCCCGGAGGCGATCCGCAGCTGGGCGATGACCAGGTCGCGGTCGGTGACCTGCTCGGTGACCGTGTGCTCGACCTGGATCCGCGGGTTCATCTCGATGAAGTGGTGCTTGCCGCGCTCGTCGAGCAGGAACTCCACGGTGCCGGCGTTCACGTAGCCGATCGTCTTCGCGAAGTTCACCGCG
The DNA here is from genome assembly GCF_001932475.1 of Pseudonocardia sp. Ae717_Ps2. NCBI lineage: Bacteria > Bacillati > Actinomycetota > Actinomycetes > Pseudonocardiales > Pseudonocardiaceae > Pseudonocardia > Pseudonocardia sp. Ae717_Ps2. The sequence goes on along the minus strand of NZ_MCIS01000001.1, from coordinate 1,203,656 downwards.
TCGGCGCAGATCCGGTCCCGCAGCTCCGGGTCCAGGTTCGGGGCCGGGGCGATCTCGACGACCTTCTGGTGGCGGCGCTGCACCGAGCAGTCGCGCTCGTAGAGGTGCACGACGTTGCCCTCGGCGTCGGCGAGGATCTGGACCTCGATGTGGCGGGGGTTGACCACCGCCTGCTCCAGGAACACGGTGCCGTCGCCGAAGGCCGACTCCGCCTCCCGGCTCGCGGCCTCGATCGCGTCGCGCAGGTCGCCGGGCTCGGTGACCCGGCGCATCCCGCGCCCGCCGCCGCCGGCGACGGCCTTGACGAAGATCGGGAAGTCGATGTTCTCGGCGGCGGCGAGCAGCTCCTCGACGTCGTCGGAGGGGTCGGAGGACTCCAGCACCGGCACGCCGGCCTCGCGGGCGGCCGCCACGGCGCGGAACTTGTTGCCCGTCAGGTGCAGGACCTCGGTGGGCGGGCCGACGAAGGTGATGCCCTCCTCGGCGCAGGCACGGGCGAGGTCGGGGTTCTCCGACATGAAGCCGTATCCGGGGTAGACCGCGTCCGCGCCGGCCTTCTTCGCGGCGCGGATGACCTCCTCCACCGACAGGTACGCGCGGACCGGGTGACCCTGCTCACCGATCTGGTAGGACTCGTCGGCCTTCGCGCGGTGCAGCGAGTTGCGGTCCTCGTACGGGAACACCGCCACCGTCGAGACACCCAGCTCGAACGCGGCCCGGAACGCCCGGATGGCGATCTCGCCCCGGTTGGCCACCAGCACCTTGCGGAACATCGGTCTCCTCATCACGGTCGGCGACGAACCCCGTCGCGACAGGGGTTCCCCCGCGACGGACGCGTGATCCTGACACGATCGGAGCGGTCCCGACCACCGCTCGGGACGGGGTGCCCACCCAGCGGGACGACGCCCGGCTCCGTGAGGCACGTGGCGCGATCCGCCCACCTGGGGCACCGTGGACGGTGGTCCGGGGCGGTGGTGCCGGTGCTGACCGTGGTGGTCCAGCTCCTGTCGCTGGCGTTGCTGGTGATGGCCGTGGTCGGCGCCTACCGGCGGCTGCGCGCCGACCGCGGCCCGGCGGACGGTCCGGTGGCGGAACCGGTCCCGCGGCCTGCGCTGTCGCCCGACGCCGTCGCCGCCGAGCAGGCGTGGCGACGTGCACGGGCCGAGTTCCAGCGGCTGCGCGGCGAGTTCGCCGCGCACGAGGCCGACCCGCTGGCCGTGCTGCGCCGCCCGGCGCTGTCGGACACCACGGTGGCGGCCACCGCCCGGTTCGTCGACGCGTTCGCCGAGGCCCAGGCGCTGGACACCGACGGCTACCCGGGCGAGCCGCACGCCGCGACCCACGTGCGCGCCGTCGACGCCGCCCGCCGCGCCTGGACCGCCGCGGTGGCCGCCGCCGACCGGATCCGGCTCGCCGGGCTGGACCCCGAGGAGCGGCGCACCGTCGAGCGCGTGGTGAAGCTGCTGACCACGGCGCGGGACTCCGACTCCGAACCAGAACGGCTCGCCGCCTACGGCCGCGCCCGCGCCGAGCTGGACCGCCTCGAGCGGTCCGGGCGGGTGCACCTGCCCCGCCCGGCCCGCGCCCGGCTCGACGCCGCGGCCCGCGGTGAGCTCCCCGGGCCGTGACCGGTCAGGACTTGTCCAGGTAGGCGGCCCGCTCCTCGTCGCCGAGGGTCTCGGCCACCAGGGCCCGCAGCCGCGGGTGGCCGGCCAGGCCCGGGTCCTCGGCGACCAGGTGCCGGGCGTAGACCTGGGCCTTCTCGATGACCTCGCCGTGGCGCAGCAGCGACAGCAGCTTGAGCCCCGAGCGGGACCCGGACTGGCTCGATCCGAGCACGTCGCCCTCGCGGCGCAGCTCCAGGTCCAGCCGGGCCAGCTCGAAGCCGTCGGTGGTCCCGGCGATCGCGTCGAGCCGCTCGCGGGCGGCGGTCGCGGCGGGCATGTCGGTGACCAGCAAGCACAGCCCGGGAGCGCTGCCCCGGCCGACCCGGCCGCGCAGCTGGTGCAGCTGGGACAGCCCGAACCGGTCCGCGTCGAGCAGCACGATCCCGGTCGCGTTCGGCACGTCGACGCCGACCTCGATCACCGTGGTCGCGACCAGCACGTCCAGCTCGGCGCGTTCGAAGGCCCGCATCACGGTGTCCTTCTCCTCCGGCGGGAGCTTGCCGTGCAGGATCCCGACCCGCAGCCCGGCCAGCTTCTCGGAGATCAGCGGGGCGATGTCGAGCACCGCGAGCGGGGCGCGCCGCTCCTCGCCGCCGTCGTCGTCCGGCGGGGGCTCCTCGGTGTCCTCCTTCTCGGCGCCCTCCTTCTCGGCACCGCCGACCCGGGGGCACACGACGTAGCACTGGTGACCGGCCTCGACCTCCTCGCGGATCCGCTGCCAGACCCGCTCGATCCACGACGGGTGCTCCGCGAGCGGCACGACGGTCGTCGCGACCGGGGAACGGCCCTTCGGCAGCCCCTTCAGCTCGGACACGGCCAGGTCGCCGTAGACGGTCATGGCCACGGTGCGCGGGATCGGCGTGGCCGTCATGACCAGCATGTGCGGGGCCTTCTCCCCGCGGGCGCGCAGCGCGTCACGCTGCTCGACGCCGAAGCGGTGCTGCTCGTCGACCACGACCAGCCCCAGCTCGGCGAACCCGACGGTGTCCTGGATCAGCGCGTGGGTCCCGACGACGATCCCCGCCGCCCCGGACTGCGCGTCGAGCAGCGCCTGCCGTTTGGCCTTCGCCCCCATCGACCCGGTCAGCAGCGTCACCGCGGTCGCGTTCTCCGCCGCGCCGAGCTCGCCGCTGCGCCCGAGCGGGCCGAGCATCGCCCGCAGCGAGCGGGCGTGCTGGGCGGCGAGGACCTCGGTGGGGGCCAGCATCGCGGCCTGGGTGCCCGCGTCGACGGCCTGCAGCATCGCCCGCAGCGCGACGATCGTCTTGCCCGCGCCGACGTCGCCCTGCACGAGGCGGTTCATCGGGTGCTCCCGGGCGAGGTCCGCGGCGACCTGCTCACCCACCTCCTGCTGGCCCTCGGTGAGCGGGAACGGCAGGTTCGCGTCGAACGCGGCGAGCAGGCCGTCGTCGCGGCGCGGGCACACCGGGGCCGGCCGCGCGACGGTGGCCTCCCGGCGCAGCGCGAGCGCCAGCTGCACACCGAGCGCCTCGTCCCACACCAGGCGGTGCCGAGCGGCGAAGAGGTCGGCCTCGGTCTCGGGGACGTGGATGCGCCGCAGCGCCCGCCCCAGCTCGGGCAGCTTCTCCCGCTCGCGCAGCGACTCGGGCAGCGGGTCGGTCGGGTCGTCGATCTGGTCCAGCACCTGGCGGACCGACCGCGCGATCGCCTGCGAGGTCACCTTGGCGTTCGCCGGGTAGACCGACAGGAACGGGCGCAGCGAGTCGCTCTCCTCGATCTCCTCGAACTGCGGGTGGGTCAGCTGCAGCCGGTTGTTGAACACCCCGACCTTGCCGGAGAACACCCCGACGACGCCCTGCTTGATGAAGCCCTGCAGCTTCCAGCCGTTGAAGAAGGTGGCGTCGAGCTCGCCGCCCTTCTCGTCCCGGATGACGGCCTTGAGCATCTTCCCGCGCCGGTTGCGCATGTCCCGCAGCTCGGCCCGCGCGACCTGCGCGACGACCGTGACGTGCTCCCCCGCGACGAGACCGGCGATCTCGGTGAGCCTGCCGCGGTCGACGTAGCGGCGCGGGTAGTGCCGCAGCAGGTCGCCGACGGTCTCCAGCCCGAGCGGGGCCAGCGCGTCGGCGGCCTTGCGCCCGAGCGGCCCGTCGAGCCGGCTGTCGAGGTCGAACCCGTCGTCCATCTACTCCACTCCCAGCACCAGCGGGTAGTCGCCCTGCTCCCCCCGGTGCACCACGACGTCGACCTCCGGGTGGGTGCGGCGCAGGTCCTCGGCGAGCCGCTCCCCGAGCTCGTCGGGGGCGGCCGCGCCGAGCAGCACGGTCACCAGCTCCCCACCCGGAGTGAGCATGCGGTGAGCCAACCACAGGGCACCGACAGCGAGATCCGGGGCGATCAGCACGACCTCGCCGTCGGAGATCCCGAGGATCTCCCCCGGACGGCAGGGACCGGCCCAGGTGAGCGCCTCGGCCTCGGCGACGGCGAGCCCACCGGTCCGGGTGGCGGCCGCGGCCTCGGCCATCGCGACGACGTCGTCCGGGGCGCGACGGGCCGGGTCGTGCACCGCGAGCGCGGCCAGGCCCTGCAGCACCGAGCTCGCCGGGACCACCACGACGTCGATGCCCTCGAACCGCACCCGCTCGGCCGCGGTCTCGGTGACCGTGCGCCGGTGCGTCGCGCACGGCAGCACCACGACGTGCTCCGCACCGGTCGCCCGGATCGCGGCCAGGACCTCGTCGACGGTCGGGTCCGGGTCGGCGACCAGCACGTTCCCACCCGCGGCCCGGGCCAGCGCCCCGGCCCCGCTGCTCTCGATCATCAGCAGGACGGCGCGGTCCCGACTCGGCCGCGCCGGCGGCAGCGCCTCGATCCGGATCCCGGACGGGCGCCCCGCCGCGAGCCCCGCCTCGACCGCGGGCCCGGCCTCGGTGGTGTGGACGTGCACCATCACCCCGCCGCCGCCGCCGTCGCCGGCGAGGCCGACCGAGTCCCCGAGCCCGGCGAGCCGGGCGCGCAGCGTCTCCACCGCCGCCGGGTCGGGGGCGGGCAGCCAGTAGGTGACCTCGTAGACCGGCTGGGGCACCCACGGCACGAGCTCGCCGTCGGCGGTGACCGTCGAGGCCGGACCAGGCCCCGCCACCTGCGACGACGGCGGCGGCGCCGGATCACCGCCGGCCGCGGCGACCAGCGCGTCGAGGACGACGACCAGGCCGAGCCCGCCCGCGTCGACGACCCCGGCCCGCACGAGCTCCGGCGGGCGCCCGGTGGACCGGGCCAGCGCGGCCCGCGCCGCGTCCGCCGCGACGCGCGCGGCCTCGGCGAGGGCGACGGTCGTCCCGTGTCCCGCGTCCGTCCCGTGTCCCGCGTCGGCGGGGTCCGCGGGGTCGGCGGGGCCGGCGACCCGGGTGGGCGTCGCACCGGGGACCAGGGGCTCGGACGCAGGCCCGGACGCCGTACCGGCGGCGACCCGCGCCGCGACGGCCGCGGCGGCGGCGTCGAGCACGGTGAGTGCGGTCCCCGGACGCGGCGCGGACACCGCGACGGCCGCCAGCGCCGCCGCCCGCCGCAGCGCCCCGGCGAGCAGCTCACCGGCGGGGGTGTTCGGGCGTCGTGCCGCCGCGGCCTCCAGCTCCTCGGCCAGGCCCCGGAACAGCTGGGACAGGATCAGGCCGGAGTTCCCGCGGGCTCCGCGCACGGCGGCCGCGGCCAGGGCCGACGCGGCCCGCACCGGTCGGACGTCCTCGGCCGCGTCCCCGTCGAGCGGGGCCGAGGCGGCCGCGCGGGCGGTCAGCAGCAGGTTCGACCCGGTGTCGTGGTCGGCGACCGGGAAGACGTTGATGCGGTCGATCTCGGCCCGCCCGGCGGTGAGCCGCTCGGCGGCGGCGTCGATCCAACGGCGCAGCAGCGCGGGGTCGAACGGCGAGGCCACGGGCACCACACTAGGTGCGCGGCGGCCCCCGGTGCCGCGGGACGGCCCCGCGCGCCGGTCGCGACACGGGGGTGGCTAGACTTGAAGGCCGAGCCTCGGCACGTCCGTGCCGAGAATCTGTTCGTGAATCTGTTCGTCAACCCGAGGAGTGTCCGACGTGGCTGCCGTCTGCGACGTCTGTGGCAAGGGTCCGGGCTTCGGCATGTCCGTCTCGCACTCGCACCGCCGCACCCACCGCCGCTGGAACCCCAACATCCAGACGGTGCGCGCCGCGATCAACGGCGGCAACCGCCGTCGGATCAACGCCTGCACCTCCTGCCTGAAGGCGGGCAAGGTGACCCGCGTCTGAGTGCGCGAGACCCGAACCACGATCGAGGCCCGGTCCCCTGGGGACCGGGCCTTCGTCGTTCCCGGGGCGGCTCACTCGACCATGGACCGCCACCAGCTGCGGCGGGGACCGCGCACCGTGACCGACCCCATGCCGACCTTGCCGTGGACCACGACGTGCGGCCCGGCGGCCCCGGGCGTCGAGGGCACCTTGGTCTTCACCTCGCCCCAGGACGCCTTCGTGCCGTCGACGTCGGCGGTGCCGCCCTCGGGCAGGTCCGCCAGCGGCGGCCGCAGGTCCCGGGCGACGCGGGCGGCGTAGACCGCGTCGAGCCGTTCCTCCAGCTCGGCCAGCGTGATGCGGCCCTCACCGAGGGCGTCGTGCAGCCGGCGGGCCGCCGCCTCACGGTCGGCGTCCGATATGCGCATGTCCCCCGGGTCGTCCACCCGGTCCAGCCTAGGGCAGCTTCCAGTCGACGGGTTCCCCGCCGATCTCCTCGAGCAGGTCGTTGGCCCGGCTGAACGGCCGCGACCCGAAGAAGCCGCGGTCGGCCGACATGGGCGACGGGTGCGCCGACTCGATCGTCGGCACGTCCTCCAGCAGCGGCGCGAGGTTGCGGGCGTCGCGGCCCCAGAGGATCGCCACCATCGGCGCGGCGTCGCGGGCCACCAGGGCGCGGATCGCCTGCTCGGTGACCTCCTCCCAGCCCTTGTTGCGGTGCGAGGCCGGCTCTCCCGGTGCGACGGTCAGGCACCGGTTGAGCAGCAGCACGCCCTGCTCGGTCCACGGGGTCAGGTCGCCCGAGCTCGGCGCCGGGTGCCCGAGGTCCTCGGTGTACTCGCGGAAGATGTTCTGCAGCGAGCGCGGCAGCGGCCGGGTCCCGGGGGCGACGGAGAACGACAGCCCGACAGCGTGCCCCGGGGTCGGGTACGGGTCCTGGCCGACGAGCAGCACCCGGACGTCGTCGAAGGGCTGCTGGAACGCGCGCAGCACGTTCGCCCCGGCGGGCAGGTAACGACGGCCCGCGGCGATCTCGGCACGCAGGAACTCGCCCATCGCGGTGATCGTCTCGGCGACCGGCTCCAGGGCCCTGGCCCACCCGGCCTCGACGACCTCGTGCAGCGGCTTGGCCATCAGCCCTCCAACCGGCGCAGCTGGGAGGCGAACCGGCGGCCCCGGTCCACGTAGGACTCCACGGCGTACCGCCAGCGGTCGGCGGGCACCTCGTAGCCGTCGCGGACGCGGGCGGGTACGCCCAGCGCCATCCGGTACGCGGGCACGTCGGCCTTCGGGGAGACGACCGCGCCCGCGGCGACGACCGCGCCCTCGCCGACCGTCGCCCCGTTCAGCACCACCGAGCCCGACGAGACGAGCGCGCGGTTGCCGATGGTGGCCGCCTCGATGTGCACGTTGTGCCCGACGGTCACCTCGTCCCCGATGATCGTCGGCTGCTGCAGGGTGGTGTGGATGATCGACCCGTCCTGGATGCTGCTGCGGGCGCCGACCTCGATCCGGCCGTCGTCGCCGCGCAGCACCGCGGTCGGCCAGACGGTGGACTCCGGGCCCAGCGTCACGTTGCCGATCACGACGGCGTCCGGATGGACGTAGGCGGTCGGGTGGATGTCCGGTTCGGCGTCACCGAGCGCGTACAGAGGCACACCGGGAGGGTACGAAGCCCCCGCGGACCGCCACGCCGGGGGCCCACCCACCCCGGGAAACCGTGCGCGGCGCAACCGGGTGGAGTGACCGGAAACCTCGGTGTGGAAACCCCGTCGAACGGGTAGAAGCTCCCGAGTCATGATCAGGGTGCCTGGCACCCCCGGCCCCCTGGACGGAGGCGCTGCCCGGTGATCCCCCTGGTCACCCTGGGTGGGGCGGTCGCGCTGGCGCTGCTCGCCCCGGTGCTCGCCCGGCTGCTCGGCCGCAACGCCGGCTACCCGCTGGCCGCGGGTCTCGCCGCGCTGGCCGTGTACGCGAACACCGCCGCCGGAGAGGTCGTCCGCGGGGAGGTCCCCACCGCGGGCGTGTCCTGGATGCCGTCGCTGGGCGTCTCCTTCGGCCTGCGCATGGACGGCCTGTCGCTGCTGTTCGTGACGATCGTGCTGGGCGTGGGCGCGCTGGTGATGGCCTACTGCCCGCGCTACCTGGAGGCGTACTACCCGATCGGCACGGTCTACGGCCTGCTCACCGGGTTCGCCGCCGCCATGATCGGCCTGGTCACCGCGAACGACCTCGTGCTGCTCTACGTGTTCTGGGAGCTCACGACCGTCCTGTCGTTCCTGCTGATCAACACCGCCGGTCCGGCGGCGGCGCTGCCGGCGGGCCGCGCGCTCGTGGTGACGGCGATGGGCGGGTTCGCCCTGCTCGGGGCGGTGGTGATGATCGGCGTCGCGGCCGGGAGCACCAGCCTCGACGTTGTGCTCGCCGACCCCGGCGCGGTGCTCACCAGCCCCCTGGCCCTGCCCGCCGGGGCGCTGCTGATCCTGGCCGCGGCGACGAAGTCCGCGCAGCTGCCGTTCACCTTCTGGCTGCCCGGCGCGATGGTCGCGATGACCCCGATCAGTGCCTACCTGCACGCCGCGACGATGGTGAAGGCGGGCATCTACCTGCTGATGCGGTTCACCCCGATCTACGTGCCGTCGGTGGCCTGGTCGGCGGTGCTCGTCCCGCTCGGGCTGGCGACGGCCGTCGTCGGCGCGGTGCTGGCGCTGCGCGAGCACGACCTGAAGGCGATGCTCGCCCACTCCACGGTCAGCCAGCTCGGCCTGCTCACCGCCGCGATCGGCGTCGGCACGTCCTACGCGCTGTCCGCGGCGGTCCTGCACACCTTCGCCCACGCCCTGTTCAAGGCGACCCTGTTCATGCTGGTCGGGATCATCGACAAGGAGGCGGGCAGCCGGGACGTCCGCGAGCTCGGCGGCCTGTGGAAGGTCATGCCGGTCACCGCGGCACTGACCGGGGTCGCCGCGCTGTCGATGGCCGGGGTGCCGCCGCTGCTCGGGTTCGTGTCCAAGGAGAACCTCTACGAGGGCTTCCTGGAGGCCGACTTCGCGCCCGGTGCCGGGCCGGTCGCGGCGGCCGTCGCGGTCGTGGCCTCGGCGCTGACCTTCGCCTACTCCGCCCGGATCGTGCACGGCGCGTTCGGCGGCAGGCTCACCCAGCCCGGCCTCTACGAGCCGTCGTGGGCGTTCCTCGCACCGGCTGCCGTCGCCGCGCTGCTCGGGCTGGTCCTCGGGCCGGCGGTGCGGGTCCTCAACCCGCTGACCGACCGGGCCGCGCGCGACCTCGACCCGGGCTCGGAGCCGGTCACGTTCGTGCTCTGGCCCGGGTTCGGCACCGCCCTGGTGCTGTCGGTGCTCACCGTCGCCGCCGGTCTCGCGCTGTTCCACTGGCGCGGCCGCGTCGACCGGGCGCTGGAGCGGCTCCCGGTGCCCGACGGCGCCGCGGTCTTCGACCGGATCCGGGCCGGGGTGCTCGACCTCGGCGCCCGGGTGGGGCGGCCCGACACCGACCCCTCCCCCGCCGCCGTCCTGGTCCGCCCGGTGCTGGCGCTGCCGGTGCTCGCCGTCGTCGCCTGGGTGGCGCTGCCCGCACCGGCACCGTTCCCCGGGCCGGTGACCCGTCCGCTGGACTGGGTGGTCGTCGTGCTCGTGGCGGCCACCGTCGCCGGGGCCGTGACGACCCGTTCGGTCACCGCGGCACTGGCGCTGACCGGCTTCGGTGGGCTGGCGACGGCGCTGTGGCTGCTGCTCGCGGGCGCCCCGGACGTCGCGATGACGCTGCTGCTGGTCGAGGTGCTGACCACGGTCGTCGCGGTGCTGGTGCTGCGCGGACGCGGGGTCCGGCTGCGCCGCCCGGCGCGGTGGCGGCGGGTCCCGGCCGCGGTGGCCGCACTGGCCGCGGGCCTGTCGCTGGGGGCGGCGACCTACGTCCTGACCGGGCGGCGCGCGCCGTCGCCGGTCGGCGGGTACCTGCTCGACACCGCGGAGGCCGCGACCGGCGGGACCAACGTGGTCAACACGATCCTCGTCGACTTCCGCGGCATGGACACCTTCGGTGAGGCCGTCGTCGTCGGGGCCGCGGCGCTCGGCCTGCTCGTGCTGATCCGCCGCGGCGAGGCCGGGGCCGATGCGAGCCCGCGGCAGCGCGTCGCCACCGACGGCCCGGCCGACACGATCGTCATGCGGGTCGCGAGCCGGGTGCTGGCCCCGCTGATGCTCCTGATGTCGCTGTTCCTGCTCTGGCGCGGCCACGACGAGCCCGGCGGCGGGTTCATCTCCTCGCTGGTCGGCGGCGTCGCGATCGTGTTCCTGCGGCTCGCCCACCGCGGCAACGCGTGGGCACTGCGGCTGCGGCCCGAGCCGCTGGTCGGGTCCGGGCTGCTGCTGAGCCTGCTCACCGGGATCGCGGTGTACCCGCTGGGGCTGCCGTTCCTCACGCCGGTGTACCTGCCCGGCGGGGTGCTGTTGTCGTCGTTCGTGTTCGACCTCGGGATCTACCTGATGGTGGTGGGGCTGATCGTGGCCGCGACCGACCGGATCGGCGGGCGCGCCCGCACCGGCTCCGTGCTGGGGAGCTCCGAGTGACCGCCGCGGTCGTCGTCGCCGTGCTCGTCGCGGGCGGGGTCTACCTGATGCTGCAGCGCGAGCTGCTGCGCACGGTGCTCGGGTTCGTGCTGCTCGGCCACGGGGTGAACGTCCTGATCATCTCCGCGGGCGGGATGGCGACCCGCGAGCCCGCGCTGCTGGGCCAGCAGGACCGGGCGCAGATGGCTGACCCGCTGCCGCAGGCGTTCGTGCTCACCGCGATCGTGATCGCCTTCGCGATCACGGTGTACCTGCTGGCCCTGCTGAAGGCCGGTGGCACCGCCGACACCGAGGAGGACGAGCCCCGGTGACCGGTCTCGAGGCGCTCGTCGTCGTACCGATCCTGGTCCCGCTCGCCGCGGCGGGCCTGCTGATCCTGCTCACCGCGCGCCCACCGGGCGGGGGCGGACCGTTCCTGCTGCCGATGACGGCGCGCCGGGTGGTCGCGTTCACCGCGCTCGTGGTGTCGACGGCGGTGTCGGCGGTCCTCCTGGCGGCCACCGCGGACGGCGCGGTGATCGTGCAACGGCTCGGGAACTGGCCCGCGGGCATCGCGATCCCGCTGGCCGCCGACGCGTTCGGCACGATCATGCTGACCGTCACCGGGGTGCTGGGGATCGCCTGCCTGGCCTTCGCCGCGGTCACCGGCTCCGACACCGACCGGGCGTTCCTGCCGCAGTCGCTGCTCCTGCTCGCCGGGGTGCACGGCGCCTACCTCACCGCGGACCTGTTCAGCCTGTTCGTGTTCGTCGAGGTCATGCTCGTCCCCAGCTACGTGCTCATCGCGACCGGCCGTGGCCCGGAGCGGATCGCGGCGTCGCGGCTGTACCTGACGGTGAACCTCCTGGCCTCGACGGTGTTCCTCGCCGGGCTCGGCCTGGTCTACGGCGTCGCCGGGACCGTGCAGCTCGGTGACCTCGCCGGGCGCGCGGTGACCGACCCGGCACTGGCCGCGGCGACCGCAGTGATCCTGCTGGCGCTCTCGGTGAAGGCCGCGCTGGTGCCGCTGCACAACTGGCTGCCGCGGGCCTACACCGCCGCGCCGGCCGCGGTCACCGTGCTGTTCTCCGGGCTGCTGACCAAGGTCGGTGTGTACGCGCTGTTCCGGATCTACGCCCTCGTCTACGACGGCGACCCGCGCTTCCTGCCGGTCGTCCTGGTGGCGGCGCTGCTGACGATGGTCGTCGGGGTGCTCGGCGCGGTCGGCGCCGGCGGGATGCGCCGGATCCTGACCTTCCACATGGTCAGCCAGATCGGCTACATCGTGCTCGGCCTGGCGATCTCCACCCCGGCCGGGTTGGCCGCCGCGATCTACTTCCTGGTGCAGTACGTGCTGGGCAAGGCGGCGCTGCTGATGGTCGCCGGTGCCGTCGAGCAGTACGCCGGCACCGACACGCTGTCCCGGCTCGGTGGGCTCGCCGCCCGCAACCCGGCGACCGCGGTCGCGTTCGCGGTGTCGGCGCTGAGCCTGGCCGGGATCCCGCCGCTGTCCGGGTTCGTCGCGAAGTTCGCCCTGGTGCTCGGCGCGGTCGAGGCCGGCATGGTCGCCGCGGCGGTCGTCGCCGTCGCGGTCAGCGTGGTCACCCTGCTGTCGATGCTCAAGATCTGGAACGGCGCGTTCTGGGGCGGCGAGGCCCCCGCACCGGACCCCGGGGGCGGTGCGGGCACCGTGGTCGCCGTGGCGGTCCCGGTCCGCGCGGGGGTCCCGGCGCTGGCGCTGGGGGCGCTGTCGCTGCTGCTCGGGCTGTGGGCGGAGCCGCTGCTGGCGCTCTCGACGGTCGCCGGGCAGGGGCTCGCCGACACCGCCGCCTACGTCGGGGCGGTGGGGGCGCCGTGACCACCCGCCGACGTGCACCCGGGCGCGGCGGGCGCCTGCGCGCCGCGGTGGGGTTCCTGCTGTGGTTCACCGGCGAGTTCCTCCGCGCCAACGCCGTCGTGCTCCGCGAGGTCCTCACCCCCGGGCACGGCATCGACCCGGCGGTGGTCCGGGTCCGGCTGCGGTCGCGGAGCATGGTCGAGATCGCGTCGATCATGAGCCTGCTCAGCCTGACGCCCGGCACCCTCGCCCTGAACCTGACCACCGGCGCGCGCAGCCCGGAGCTGCTCGTGCACGGCATGCACGCGTCCGACCCGGAGCAGCTGCGGGCGAGCGTGCACGAGATGGAGGACCGGTTGCTGGCGTTCCTGCGCCGCCCCACCCCGGGTGTGGTCGACCGCGATCCGGAGGAGACGCCGTGAGCACCCTGTTGCTGGACGCCGGGATCGTCCTGCTGGCCCTGGGCCTGCTCGTCGCGGTCTGGCGGGTCCTGGCCGGGCCCACCGACGCCGACCGCGGGCTGGCCGTCGACTACGGCTTCGTGGTCGTCGTCGGGCTGATCGCGCTGCTGGCGCTGCGGCTGGGCTCGGTCGCGATGCTGGACCTCGTCGTCGTCGCGACGCTGGTCGGGTTCCTGACCACGGTCGCCGTGGCCCGGCTGATCTGGGCGGAGAAGGGGGCTCGCAGATGAGCGGCGTCGACGCCGGCCTGGGGACCGTGCTCACCGGCGGGCCCGTGCAGAACGCGATCGGCGGCGTCGTACTGGGTGCCGGGGTCCTGCTCGTGGCGGCGGGCGCGGTCGGCCTGGTGCGCCTGCCCGACGTCTACAACCGCACGAACGCCGTCACCAAGGCCGCCGGGCTCGGGATCGTCGCGATCCTCGTCGGGGTCGCGATCCTGGTGCCCGAACCGGGGGTGCTGCTCACCCTCGGCGTGGCCGTGGCACTGCAGCTGTTCACGATCCCGATCGCCAGCTTCGCGATCGGGCACGCCGCCTACCGGTCCGGGGCCCCGTCGACCCCGTCCACGCTGCGCGAGGACGACCCCGGCTCCGGCGACGACGGCTGAACCGTCCGCACCTCCCGGGCGCGCGCGTCGCTGTCGATGTCCTCCCCCAGGTCGTCGACGACGAGCGCGTCCCGGTCGATCGCGCCGCTGCGGTAGGCCGAGCGCCCGACCACCTGCGAGATGACCGGCGCCGTCAGCACCTGGAACAGCACGACCAGGATCAGCGTCGAGGAGTTCTCGAACTCCAGGTTGACCGCGACGCCCAGCAGGATCAGCAGCAGGCCGAGGGTCTGCGGCTTGGTGGTGGCCTGCAGCCGGGCGGGCAGGTCCGGCAGCCGGACCAGCCCGAGCGCACCGAGCAGGCAGGACAGCCCGCCGGCGAGCATCAGTGCGGCAGAGACCACGTCGAGCACGTCGTGCAGGCCCATCAGCGGTGCCGCTCCCATCGTTCGACCAGGCGGGCCGCCGTCGCCGAGCCGACCAGCGCGATCAGCGCGACCGCGGCCAGCAGCGGGATGTTCGACCCGTCGGAGTAGATCGCCGCGTACACCGCGGCCGCGGCCACGATCAGCACGACGAACACGTCCAGCGCCGCGATGCGGTCCAGCGTCGTGGGGCCCTTCAGGAGCCGCCACATCGTCAGCACCCCCGCGGCGGTCAACATGATCAGTACCAGCGTGTGGACGACGGTCACCGGTCGTTCCTCCCCGTGTCCCCGGCGGCGACCGCGGCGACGGCGGCGGCGCACCGGTCCCGGTCCTCCTGGCTGCCGACGGCGTCGATCACCCGCAGCTGCAGCCGCATCATGTCCCGGCGGAGCCGTTCGACGGCGCCGGGCCGGTGCAGGCCGAGTGCATAGACGTACCAGCGACGCCGGGCCCGGTCGATCTGCAGCGTGAAGCTGCCCGGGGACAGCGCGCAGGCCGCGACGATCGTCGTCGCGGTGCGGTCCGAGCCGGTACACAGCGGTAGCCCGACGATCCCGGACCGGGCGCGCGGCCCGTGCCGCAGCGTCACCATGCTGACCCGGATCCCGGAGACGACCAGGTCCGAGGCCAGGAACGCCAGCAGCCGCAGCAGCTTCCACGGGCGGAACGGGAGCCGCTCGGGCAGCAGCGGCAGCGGGAAGATCGCCGTCACCGCGAGGCCGACGAGCAGACCGCCGACGATCGCGGCCGCGGACACGCTCCCCCACAGCAGCACCCACACCAGCGCCAGCGCGAGCACCTGCGGGATCCGCCGGCGCACGCTCCCGCCGCGGGCGGACCCGCCCATCGGCTCGGCGACGGTGTCGGGGACCGGTGGCGGCACCCGGGCGGGGGTGCGGGCGTGGTCGGGCTCCGGCGGCTCGCCGACCTCGGCCGCGCCCATCTCGGCCTCGCGGCGCGCCTCCGGCGAGGAGAGCACGGCGTCCTCGCGGTCGTCGCCGTCGGGGCGGCCCTGCGGGTCCGGGCCGTCGGTCGTGCCCGCGCCACCGCGGCTCGGGGTCTGCTCGCTCACGGGGTCACCTCCGGGGTGTCGCCGGCCGCGGTCCGCACGGTCGTGTCCCCGGCGAGGTCACCGGACCGTCCGCTCGCGCTGATGGTCCCGTCACCCCCGGGGTCGGCGCCCGGCCCGAGGACGGCGGCGGTGTAGCCGGTCCGGTCGTGCAGGTCCACCCCGGCCCTGGCCGTCACCCCGGACAGCGGGCCGGCGAACACCGCGATCGCGACGCTGACCACGACCAGCGTGGACGCGCCGACGTACATGCCGCGGGCGCTGCGCGCGGTCCCGACGACGAGCTCGTCGTTCGGGTCGTCGTCGGCGAGGGGCTCCTTCGGGGCGCCCCAGAAGACCCGCACCCAGACCCGGGCGACGGCGTAGAGGGTCAGCAGGCTCGCCAGCACGACGACGGCGGCGACCAGCTCCCCGGCGAGGCCCGCGCCCGCACCGGCCTGCAGCAACGCGAGCTTCGCGACGAAGCCCGAGGTCGGGGGCAGCCCGGCCAGGGTGATCGCCGGGATCGCGAACAGCACGGCCAGGTGGGGTGCCTGCTGGGCGAGCCCACCCATCTGGGAGATCGACACGGTGCCGGTCCGCCGGGTGATGAGCCCGCTGACCAGGAACAGCGTCGCCTGCACGGTGATGTGGTGGACGACGTAGAGCCCGGTCCCGGCGATGCCGTCGGGGGTGTGCAGAGCCAGCCCGAACACCATGAACCCGATGTGGCTGACCAGCAGGAACGACAGCAGCCGGTTGAGGTCGTCCTGCGCGACGGCGCCGAGCGCGCCGACCACCATCGTCACCGCGGCGATCACCAGCAGCAGCGTCGAGGGGCTGTCCTGCGGGAACACCAGGGTCTGGGTGCGCAGCAGCGCGTAGATGCCGACCTTGGTGAGCAGGCCCGCGAACAGCGCGGTGACCGGGGCGGGAGCGTTCGGGTAGCTGTCGGGCAGCCAGAAGTGCAGCGGCACGATCGCCGCCTTGATGCCGAACACCACGATGAGGACCAGGGCGAGCACCGCGCGCAGGCCCTCCGGCAGCGCGCCCATCCGCCCGGCGAGGTCGGCCAGGTTGACCGTGCCGGTGGCGGCGTAGACGAGCCCGACCGCGGTCAGGAACAGCAGCGACGAGGTCAGCGACACGATCACGTAGGTCATGCCGGACCGGATCCGCGACGCCGACGTCCGCCGGGTGATGAGCACGTAGCTCGACGCCAGCATGATCTCGAACGCCACGAACAGCGTGAACAGGTCACCGGTCAGGTAGGCCAGCGACACACCCGTCGACAGCAGCAGGAAGATCGGGTGGAAGGTGGTGCTGGCGGTCTCCCGGCCGTAGTCGGAGATCCGCTGGTCGATCGCGTAGACCAGCACCGCGAGCGTCACCACCGAGGAGATGAGCAGCAGCAGCGCCGACATCCGGTCGGCGACGAGCACGATGCCCATCGGGGCGGGCCAGCCGCCGAGCTCGGCGACGACCGGCCCGTAGGTGTCCGCGGCCACCAGCAGCACCGCGCCGACGACGCACACCAGCGCCAGGGTCACCACGCCGATGACACGCTGGGCCGAGGCACGACGGCTGACGACGACGCTGGTCGCGGCGCCCAGCATGGGCAGCAGCACCGGCAGCGTGACCAGGGCCTGCAGCGGGGTCACTTGCGGCCCTCCTCGAGCTCGTGGGAGTCGGCGGTGTCCTCGGGCTCGGCGTCGGTCTCGTCCGCGGTGCCCTCCTCCATCGCGCCCTTGGGCTTCTGCCGGTCGGCGATGCGGCGGTCCTCCACGTCGTCCTGCACCTCGTCGTGCCCGACGAGCACCCAGGAGCGGTAGCCCAGCGCCAGCAGCAGCGTGGTCAGGGCGAAGGTGATGACGATGGCGGTCAGCGCCAGCGCCTGCGGGAGCGGGTCGGCGATCTGCTCGGGGAGCACCGCGTCGAGGATCGGGGCCCGCCCGGGCGGTCCGCCGGAGACCTGCAGCAGCAGGTTCGCGCCGTGCCCGAGCACCACGATGCCGATCAGGATGCGCATCAGCGACCGCTGCATCAGCAGGTAGAAACCGACCGAGTACAGCACCGCGAGCACGATCGCCATGCTCAGGTTGATGGTGGTGTTCACCTCGGGCCACCCCCGCGCGGGAGGTCCTCGCCCGCCTCGCGGGCGTCGCGGGCGATGCCGGACCCGAGCGAGCGCAGCAGGTCGAGCACCACGCCGATGATCAGCAGGTAGACGCCGACGTCGAGCAGCAGGCTGCTCACGATGTCGAGGTAGCCGAACGGACCGAAGGTGATCGTCCACTTGACCGAGGCGAGCACCGGGTCGCCCCAGGCCACCGGGGCCAGCGCGGTGAGCACCGCGATGATCAGTCCGGTGCCGACCAGCACGGGCGGGCGGATCCGGAACCGGGAGCCCAGGTTGTCGTCGCCGCCTGCGATGTGGCGCAGCACGAACGCGAGCCCGGCGACCAGGCCGCCGGAGAACCCGCCGCCGGGACCGTAGTGGCCCTCCAGCAGCAGGAACACCGAGAACACCAGCACCACCGGGAACAGCAGCCGGGCCGCGGACTCCAGCACCAGGGTCCGCTCGCGGACGTCCGGGCAGGTGCCGGTGAGCATCCATCGGCCGCTGGGCTGGTCCATCCTGGCCCAGCTCTCGGCGTCCCCGGCCGGGGACGCGGGCTTCTCCTGCGAGGTCGTCATCCGAGCACCTCCTTCTCGTGCTTGGGCGATCCCGAGCCGCTGCGCACGACCTTGCCGTTCTGCCTCTTGTCGTACCGGGTCGCGAGCACCAGGCTCGCGGTGCCGGACGCGCAGATCAGCAGCACGGTGATCTCGCCGACCGTGTCGAGTGCGCGGAAGTCGACCAGGATCGCGCTGATCAGGTTGGTCGCGCCGGCCTCCGGTGCGCCCGCGATGAACGGCTCCGTGGTGGCGGGCGGCAGGGTGCGGGCCCCCGAGAGCATCACGGCCATCCCGGCGACGAGCAGGCCGCCGACCGCGGCGACCGCGGCCTTGGGGCCCCGGACGCGGCGCTCGGTGTCCGGCTCGTCGAAGTGGGCGGGCAGGCGTCGCAGCACGAAGACGAACGCGACCAGGGTGAGCGTCTCGACCAGGAACTGGGCGAGTGCCAGGTCGGGGGCGCCGTCGATGACGAACAGGCCGCCGATGCCGTAGCCGACGGCACCGACCAGCAGCACCGCGGTGAACCGGCGGTGCGCCAGGCAGAGCGCGATCGCCGCGATGATCACCATCAGTCCGACCGGGACCTGCATGATCGAGTGGTACGGGGCCTGGTCGGTCGGCCACGTCCCGGTGACGGCGATGACCGGGCCGGGCAGCGCGATCAGGGTCGCGAGGATGCAGCCGAGGTAGACCGGCAGCGACCCGATCTGGAGCCGGCCGGTGACCGCGATCGCCGAGCGCTCCAGCCCCGTCACGACGGCCTCGTACCCCCGCTGCGCCGACACGTGCGGCACCGAGAGGTGCCCGGTCAGGGGCTGCCCGTAGCGGTGCAGGAGGAGTCCGCCGACCAGCGCGACCCCGGTGAACAGCAGCGGCAGCCCCGGGGTGTGCCACAGGGCCAGCTCGTAGCGGGCGGCGTAGGCGTCGCCGACCGGGGGCAGCGACGCGGCATAGGAGGCGGCGAGCTGCTGGACCAGCGGCGCGGCGAACCCGGCCGCGATCCCGGTCAGCGCGCACAGCCAGGCCGGGCCGGACAGGCCGAGCGGGACCGGGTCGCCACCGGTGGGGTGCAGCCCCTTGGTGGAGAACGCCCCCCACAGGAACCGTGCGGTGTAGGCGACGGTCAGCAGCGAGCCCGCGACGAGGCCGATCGCGGTGATCCAGCCACGGACGCCGCCCTCGAGCACGAACGCCTCGAACGCGGCCTCCTTGCCGACGAAGCCGAGCATCGGCGGGAGCCCCGCCATCGACAGCCCGGCGAGCGTGGTGACGACGGCCAGACCGCGCCGGCGGCGTCCGAGCCCGCACAGCTCCCGCAGGTCACGGGTGCCGCAGGCCTTGTCGATCGCCCCGACCACCATGAACAGCGGCGCCTTGAACAGGCCGTGCGCCAGCAGCATCGCGATGCCGGCGAGACCGGCGACCCGCGAGCCGGACCCGAACAGCACCATGAGGAACCCGAGCTGGGAGACGGTGCCGAAGGCCAGCAGCCGCTTGAGGTCGGTCTGGCGCATCGCGCGCCAGCCGCCCAGCACCATCGTCGCGAGACCGAGCACCATGACCGGTGCCCACCACACGGGGTGCACCGAGAACGCGGGCCCGAGCCGCGCGACGAGCACGACCCCGGCCTTCACCATCGACGCCGCGTGCAGGTACGCCGAGATCGGCGTCGGGGCGGCCATCGCGTACGGCAGCCACGGGTGGAACGGCAGCTGCGCGGACTTGGTCAGCGCACCGAGCAGGATCAGCACCAGCGAGACCGAGAGCGCGACCGGGCTGTCGGGGGCGAGCGTGCCGGAGGTCGCGGCCGCGGTGATCTCCGGGATCGAGTAGGTGCCGGCCAGCTGGCCCAGCAGCACGATCCCGAGCAGCATCGCCAGCCCGCCGAAGACGGTGACGACGAGCGCCTGCACCGCGGCACGCCGGTTCTCCCGGTACTGGCCGCCCTGTCCGACGAGCAGGAACGACGTCAGCGACGTCAGCTCCCAGAACACGTAGAGGGTCAGCAGGTCGTCGGCCAGGACGAGGCCGAGCATCATCCCGGCGAAGGCGACCAGCAGCGCCGCGGAGCGGGCCGCGTCGGTGGAGCGCGGCCCGAAGTACCAGGCCGCGTAGATCATGATCAGCGCTCCGACGCCGGAGACGAGCACGATCATCGCGATCGCGAGCGCGTCCATCCGCAGGCTCAGCGTCAGCCCCAGCTCGGGGGCCCACTCGATGCGGTCGGTCACCCCGCCGGAGAGCGCGGTCGAGGCCTGCGCCGTCGTCCACACGAGAGTGGCGGCGAGCAGGGCGGCGCCTGCGCCGAACGCCAGCCGCCGGTGGTACCGGGCGAGTGCGGGCAGGCACAGCGCCAGGACGAGATGGGCGGCCACGACGGCGAGCACCGACACCTCCTGGGGTCACGGGGTCGTTCGGACCAGCGGTTCCGCTCACGTCACGGCCGGACACGGGGAGCGCCGGAAGAGGCCGCCGCACGCTCACCGGAGGGGACGCGGCGACGACGCCGAGGTCATCCTATCGGCGCAACCGGACGTTTCGCCCGTGACCGTACCGAGGCTCACCCCGGCAGCGGTTTGGCGAAGCACCGGGAGCGGGGGTCGTTCCGGTACACACCGAATCTGCTGGTCCGACGGTATCCGCTGCTCTCGTACAGCGCGATCGCAGCGGACTGGGGGTCACCCGTCTCGAGGATCATCCGACGACGCCCGGCGGCGGCCGCCGCGCGCTCCAGCGCGACGAGCACCGTCCGGGCGTGTCCCCGACCGCGGGCGGCGGGCTCGACGTACATCCGCTTCAGCTCGGCGTCGCCGTCGCGGCGCGCGGGGTCGGCCGGGTCGGCGTCCACGGCGCGCCACGCCCCGGTGGCGACGGGGACGCCGTCCTCGTAGCCGACGAGGAACAACCCGGACGGGGCGCGGAAGTCGGCCGGGACGACGGGCGTGACGTCACCGTCGCCGTAGACCTCGCCGTAGAACGCCTGCAGCCGCCGCATCAGCGGCGTGACGTCCGGATGGTCGATCCCGGACACCCTCAGTTCGAGCTCCCCCACACCCTCATGATCGGTCCCAGGTGACCGGCAGCGCGCGCAGGCCCCCGGTGAGCACGTCCGTGCGCAGCTCCAGCTCGGAGCGCGGCACGGCCAGGCGCAGCGACGGGAACCGGGCGGGCAGCGCCCGGAACACCTCGGTCAGCTCGACCCGGGCCAGGCTCGCGCCCACGCAGAAGTACGGCCCGTGTCCGAACGCGAGGTGCGTCGGCTTCCGGGTGACGTCGATGTCCTCGGCCCCGTCGAAGTGGCGCGGATCCCGGTTCGCGGCACCGAGCGCGAGCAGGATCGCGTCGCCCGTACGGATGTGCACCCCGGCGATGTCGATGTCGGCGTGGGCGTAGCGCGGGATGCCGCCGTTGCCCCCGCCGGGCACGGCCAGCCGCAGGACCTCCTCGACCGCGCCCGCGGCCCGCTCCGGGTCCGCGGCGAGCGCCGCCCACTCCCCCGGCCGGTCCAGCAGCAGGACGGTGCCGGTGTCGATCCGCCCGACCGTCGTCTCGTGCCCGGCGAACAGCAGGCCGGCGCCGAGCGCGGCGAGCCGGTCGCGCTGCTCCGGCGCCGAGCCGAGCGCGGCGAAGTCGGAGAGCACGTCCTCCCCCGGCTCGTCGTCCTTGCGATCGATCAGGCCGCGGACGTAGGCGAACAACGCCTGCGCCGCGGCCTCGGCGCGGGGCCGGTCGTGGAGCAGCCCGAGCTCGCCGGACCAGCGACGGAACTCCTCGCGGTCGTCGAAGGGGACGCCGAGCAGCTCGCAGATGACCAGCACCGGCAGGGGGAAGGAGAACAGCTCGTGCAGGTCGCAGCCGGGCCCGGCGGCCTCGACGACGTCGAGCCGGCTGTGCACCAGCTCGGCGACGTGGTCGGACAGCCTGCGCATCCGCCGCGCCGAGAACGCGGGCGCGAGCAACTTGCGCATGGCGGTGTGGTTGCTCCGCTCGGTCTCCGGTGAGTCGCCGCTGGGCCCACCGAAGATCATCGAGTCGGAGATGCGCGCGGCCCGCTCCGGCGCGGGATGGCTGCGGCCGAGCCGGTCGTCGGCGAACAGGGCACGGGCCTCGTCGTAGCCGGTGACCAGCCACGCGACATCGCCGGCCGGGGTCCGGACCGGGGTGATCGGGGACCGGTCCCGCAGGTGGTCGAACTGCGGCGGGAGGTCGAGGACGTCGTGGCGCGGGAACGGCAGGCGCGGCAGGTCCGTGGCGTCGGAATCCGTGGTGGTGGTCACCCGCCCGACGCTACGAGCGCGGGCCGGCACCCGCCTCCGCCCGGAGGTGGACATCAGGTGGATCCGCGGCCGGCCGCATGATCCGCTCCGCGCGCGCGGAGCGGATCAGCCGCGGGGACCGGCTCCGCCACCCGGTGGGCTCCGGCCCACACCAGGACCAGGCAGAGCGCCTGCACCCCGGCGACGACGAGCAGCAGCACCGGGTACCCCGCGACCCCGGTCAGGGCCGAGAGCAGCATCGGCAGCAGGAACCCGAGGTAGGTCAGCGAGTAGAACACCGCGGTGAGCCCGGCCAGGTGCTCCGGCGCGGCGATCCGCTGGACCTCCTGCAGCCCGGACAGCAGCACGAACCCGTAACCGGCACCGAGCAGCGCGGCCGCGACGAACGCCACCGGGATGCTGCGCCCGGCGGCGCCGAACGCCGCCACGACCGTCCCGGCGACGACGAGCGCGAGCCCGATCCGGGTGGCGGCCAGCGGCGAGCGGGCGTCGACGGCGCGGGCGGCGGACTGGGCGAGGAACCCGCAGCCCAGGGTGACGGCGGTGAGCAGGGTCGCGTCGAGCAGCCCGTAGCCGCCGAGGACGTCGCCGAGCGCGGTCGGCTGCACCGCGAACGACAGCGCGGCGGCGCCGAACACCCAGGGCGCGGCGGGCAGCACCAGCCACCGGAAGCGCGGATGGGCGGCGGCGGGCACCCGCAGGTCGCGCAGCCAGGACCGGGAGCGGCCCGGCTCGACCGTCTCCGGGGCGGCCACGAGCCACCAGGTGACGGGGACCATGAGCACGATGTGCACCAGGTAGGGCAGCTCCATCGGCAGCGGCGCGAACTGCGCGAGCAGCCCGCCGACCAGCGGGCCGAGGCCGAACCCCGCGGTGAGCGCGAGTGCGGCCCGCCGCGCACCCTCACCCTCGCCGGACAGCTCCTTGACCCAGGTCGTCGCCACCGCCATAGCGACGCCGATGCACAGGCCGAACAGCAGCCGTCCGATGTAGAGGAGGGGCTCGGAGAACGCCCCCAGCGCGATGACGGCACTGGCCGGGATCGAGGCGGCCGTGGCGGGCAGCAGCACCCGGCGCCGCCCCCAGCGGTCCGACGCAGGTCCGCCGACGAGCAGACCCGGGGCGAGACCGAGCACGTAGACGCCGAAGAACGCGGCGACCACGGTCGCCGAGTAGTGGCCCTGCTCGCGGTACATGACCATCAGCGGGCTGAACTGGTTGGCGCCGTAGCCGACGCCGAACAGCACCAGCGCGGGCCGCATCCACGGCTTCACGATCCTCGTCCTCCCTGATCACGACGACGCCCCCGGGAACGCGTCCCGGGGGCGTCGTCGTCGACGGTGGTGGTGACGGTGATGCGACCTCAGGCCGCGGCCTTGGCCCGCTGACGCCAGCGGGTGAGCGTCCGCTCGGTGTAGCCGTTCGGCTCGGTCGCCCCGCTGAACACCAGCTCCAGCGCCGCCTGGAACGACTCGCTGGACTCCAGGTCCTTGGCCATCGCGGGGTAGCCGTCCTCGCCGGCGTTCTGCTCGTCGACGACGGCGGCCATCCGGGCGAAGGTGTCGCGCACGACCGCCTCGTCGACGACGCCGTGCCGGAGCCAGTTCGCGACCAGCTGGGCGGAGATCCGCAGGGTGGCGCGGTCCTCCATCAGCCCCACGCCCTCCAGGTCCGGCACGGTGGAGCAGCCGATGCCCATCCCGACCCAGCGCACCACGTAGCCGAGGATCGACTGGGCGTTGGTCTCCAGCTCGTGGGTCACGGCGTCAGCCGGGAGCGAGGACGCGTCGGTCACCGGCACCTCCAGCAGTCTGCGCCGGTCGGCGGTGGTGCGGGACGCGATCTCGTCCTGCACCGCGTGCACGTCGACGCGCAGGTAGTGCAGCGCGTGCAGGGTCGCGGCGGTCGGCGAGGGCACCCAGGCGCAGTTCGCACCGGCCTTCGGGTGGCCGATCTTCTGCTCGATCATCTCGGCCATCGCGGCGGGCTTGGCCCACATGCCCTTGCCGACCTGCGCGGTGTGCGCGAACCCGGCGGCGAGCGCGACGTCGACGTTGCGGTCCTCGTAGGTCTTCAGCCAGGTGGTCGACTTCATGTCGCCCTTGCGCAGCACCGGGCCCGCGGCGAAGCAGGTGTGGATCTCGTCGCCGGTCCGGTCGAGGAAGCCGGTGTTGACGAAGATGACCCGGTTCGCGGCCTCGGCGATGCAGGCGGAGAGGTTGACCGAGGTCCGCTTCTCCTCGTCCATGATGCCGATCTTGAGGGTGTTCGGCTGCAGTCCGAGGGCCTCCTCGACGGCGCTGAACAGCTCGACGGTGAGCGCGACCTCCTCGGGCCCGTGCTGCTTGGGCTTGACGATGTAGACGCTGCCCGCGCGGGAGTTGGTGTGCGGGCCCTTGCCCTGCAGGTCGTAGAGCCCGGCGACGGCCGAGACCAGTGCGTCGAGGACGCCCTCGGCGATCTCGCCGCCGTCGGCGGTGCGCACGGCGTTCGTGGTCATGTGGTGGCCGCAGTTGCGGACCAGCATGAGCGACCGTCCGGGCAGGGTGAGGGCGGAGCCGTCGGCCGCGGTGTACTCGCGGTCCGGGTTGACCCGGCGGATGACGGTCTTCCCGCCCTTGCGGAACTCGGCGGTCAGGTCGCCGCGCAGCAGCCCGAGCCAGGTGCGGTAGGCCAGGGCCTTGTCCTCGCCGTCGACGGTCGCGACCGAGTCCTCGAGGTCGACGATCGTGGTGACCGCGGACTCGAGCACGACGTCGGCGACGTCGGCGTGGTGCTGGGTGCCGACCTGGGTGGTCGGGTCGATCGTGATCTCCAGGTGCAGCCCGTTGCGGGTCAGCAGGACGGCGCCGCGACCGTCGCCGTCGACCGGGCGGAAGCCGGCGAACTGCGCGGGGTCGGCGAGCCCGACCGTGCCGTTCGCGGCGGTGTCGACGACGAGCCCGTCGGTCGACGGCCGGTAGGCGGTGGCGTCGGCGTGGCTGCCCTTCGCGAGCGGGAACAGCTCGTCGAGCAGCTCGTCGGCGGCGGTGATGACCTGCGCGCCGCGGCGCTCGTCGTAGCCGGGGGCGAGCTCGTGGTCCTGCGGCAGCGCGTCGGTGCCGTAGAAGGCGTCGAACAGCGAGCCCCAGCGCGCGTTGGCGGCGTTGAGCGCGTAGCGGGGCACGGTGGAGGGCACGACCAGCTGCGGGCCGGGGATCTCGGCGATCTCCGGGTCGACCCGGTCGACGTCGATGGTCGGGGACCGTTCCGGGAGCAGGTAGCCGAGGTCGGTGAGGAACTTCTCGTAGTCCTCGACCGAGCCGGTGCCGTGCTCGCGGTGCCACTCGTCGATGCGTGCCTGGATCTCGTCGCGACGGGCCAGTGCGTCGGCGATCTTGGGAGCGAAGCGTTCCTGGAGCCGCGCGAGGGTCGCCCAGAAGTCGTCCGCCGTGAGGTCGACGTCGGACAGGAGCTCGCCCTCGACGAAGGACCTCAGGTGCTCGTCGACCTGCAGGCCGGCGGTGTCGGCCATCTGTGACCACCCTCTCCGTGTGGATGTCGGAACTGGTCGTATTTCTACCAGTGGATTATCTTTTCCGCATCACGGAAGTGATGCGGACCCTGTCCGTGACGTCGAACAGGCGTGGCGTCACCGTGTCGACGTACCCTCCCGTGAGCCCCGCCACGCGCAGCAAGGGAGTCCAGCGATGCCTCTGGCCCGCTCGATCCACGACGAGTTCGTCGCCCTCCTGGGCGCCGCGGACGTGCTCGACGACCCCGTCCGGACCCGGACCTACGAGTGCGACGGCCTGACCGGCAGCCGGGTCGTCCCCGAGCTCGTCCTGCTGCCCCGCACCGCCGACGACGTCGCCGGGTGCGTACGGATCTGCGCCCGGCACCGGATCCCGTTCGTCGCCCGCGGCGCCGGTACCGGCCTGTCCGGCGGCGCGCTGCCGGTGGCCGAGGGCGTCGTCATCGGGCTGAACCGGCTCAACCGGGTGCTCGAGGTCGACCCGGAGAACCGGCGCGCGGTGCTGGAGCCCGGCGTCACCAACCTGGAGATCACCGCGGCCGCGTCGCCCCACGGGCTCTACTACGCCCCGGACCCGTCGAGCCAGCAGGTGTGCACGATCGGCGGCAACGTCGCGGAGAACTCCGGCGGCGCGCACTGCCTGAAGTACGGCTTCACCACCAACCACGTGCTGTCGATGGAGGTCGTGCTCCCCGACGGCGAGGTCGTGACCCTGGGGTCGGACTCGATGGAGCAGTCCGGGCCCGACCTGCGCGGGGTGTTCCTGGGGTCGGAGGGCACCCTCGGGATCGTCACGAAGGTGACCGTGCGGCTGCTGCGCACCCCCGAGGTCATGCGCACGCTGCTGGCGGACTTCCCGTCCGTGTCGGCGGGGGGCCAGGTGGTCTCCGACATCGTGGCGGCCGGGATCGTCCCCGCCGCGGTCGAGATGATGGACGCGCTGGCGATCGAGGCCGCCGAGGGCGCCACCGGCGCCGGCTACTCGCTCGACACCCCGGCCGCGCTCGTCGTCGAGCTCGACGGCACCGTCGAGGAGTGCGAGGAGCAGTTCGCGCTGGTCAAGGAGATCTGCGACCGGCACGGCTGCACCCGGCTGCACATCGCGGGATCGCCGGAGGAGCGGGCGAACATCTGGCGCGGCCGCAAGGCGGCGTTCGCCGCGGTCGGCCGGATCTCGCCGGACTACATCGTCCAGGACGGCGTGGTCCCCCGGACCCGGCTCGCCGAGATCCTCGAACGGATCGACGAGATGGGCTCCGAGGCCGGGCTGCGCGTCGCGAACGTGTTCCACGCCGGCGACGGCAACCTGCACCCGCTGGTCCTGTTCTCCGCCGCGGAGGGCCAGACCGACGAGGCCGAGCACCTGTCGGCGCGGATCGCGGAGCTGTGCGTCGAGATGGGCGGGTCGCTGTCGGGCGAGCACGGCATCGGCACCGACAAGGCCTGTTCGATGCCGCGGATGTTCGGCGAGGACGACCTGGCCGTCATGCGCCGCATCCGCGACGGCTTCGACCCCGACCACATCTGCAACCCCGGCAAGCTCCTGCCGACCCCGCGGCTGTGCGGCGAGAAGCCGGGGCGCTACCGCCCGCACCCGCTGGAGGAGGCGGGCCTGATCGAACGGCTGTGACCCGCCCGGCCGACCTGTCCGACCGACCCGCACGCGACCCGGAAGGGCCCGACGACATGACACGCGCCGCTCCCACCACGCTGCGCCCCACCTCGGCCAAGGAGGTCCGGGACGCCGTCCTGGACACCCCCGGCCGTCTCGCGATCGCCGGCGCCGGCACCGCCGCCGGCTGGGCAGGACGCGCGGACGACGACGTCGCCGCGACGCTCGACCTCTCCGGGCTGTCCGGGGTGATCCACCACAACCCCGGCGACATGACCGTCTCGGTGCACGCCGGGACCCCGGTGCTCGCGCTGCAGGAGCAGCTGGCCGAGCACGGCCAGCGCCTCGCGTTCGACGCCGCCCGGGTCGCCCGCGGCGCCACCGTCGGCGGGCTGCTCGCCACCGCCGACGCCGGCCCGTCCGCCCTGGTCTGGGGCGGTCTGCGGGACCTGGTCATCGGCACCACCTCGGTACTCGCGGACGGCACGATGGTCCGCTCCGGCGGGCACGTCATCAAGAACGTCGCCGGCTACGACATGGCCAAGCTCCTGCACGGCTCCCACGGCACCTTCGGCCCGGTGGTCGAGGTCGTCCTGCGGCTGCACCCGGTCCCGAAGGCGGTCGCCTGCGTGGCTGTCGACGGCCCGGTGGCCGAGGCCGCGTCGCGGGTACTGGAGCTGATGGCCAGCCCGCTGGAGCCGATCGCCGTCGAGTGGGTCTCCGGTGACCCGGGACGTCTGCTGGTCCGGCTGGAGGGCGGGGCCGGGACCCTGCCGGCGCGGGTGGAGCGGCTGCGCGAGCTCCTCGGCGCCGACGCAAGGGAGGTGGGTCCGGACGCGTGGGACGCGCACGCGTCGCTGACCGACGGCCCGCACGCCGGCGGCGACGCCGACCGGCCCGCCCGCGACGGCGCCGTCGTCCGGATCGGGTGCGCCCCGACCCGGCTGGCGCCGCTGGTGGAGCAGCTTCCCGCCACCGCCGTCACGGCCGGGCTCGCGACCGGCGTCGCGACCGTCACCGTGCCGGGGGCCGCCGTGACCGAGGTGCACGACGCCGTCGCCGCGGTCGGCGGCACGAGCATGCTGCGCGACCGCCCCGAGGCGCTGGACGCCCCGGCGTGGGGCCCCGCGCCGTCCGCGCTCGCGCTGCTGAAGGCGATCAAGAACCAGCTCGACCCCGAGGCCCGGTTCGCCGCCGGTCGCTTCGCCCCCTGGATGTGAGGCACGCATGACGAGCACCCACGAGCCCGCAGGCACCCCCGCCGGAGCGGCCGAGACCAAGATCCCGCAGCAGGGGCCGAGCGCGTTCGACCCGGTCCACCCGCCCCAGCGCGAGCTGCTCGACGACTGCGTGCACTGCGGCTTCTGCCTGCCGACCTGCCCCACCTACGTGCTGTGGGGCGAGGAGATGGACTCCCCGCGCGGCCGGATCCTGCTGATGGACCTGGCCGAGAAGGGCGACATCACCCTCGACGGCCCGTTCACCGAGCACATCGACAACTGTCTGGGCTGCATGGCGTGCGTGACCGCCTGCCCGTCCGGGGTGCAGTACGACAAGCTCCTGGAGTCGGTGCGCCCGCAGATCGAGCGCAACGTGCCCCGCAGCGCGTCGGACAAGCTGTTCCGCGACGCGATCTTCGCCCTGTTCCCCTACAAGCGACGGCTGCGCGCCGCCGCCCTGCCCGGCGCGCTCTACCAGCAGCTGCGCAAGGTCCCCGCGATCCGCAGGCTCGCCGAGAAGCTGCCCGGCCAGCTCGCGGCGATGGAGTCGCTGCTGCCGCCGGTCTCGGTGCGCGAGGCGTTCGCGCGGCTCCCGGTGCACACCCCGGCCGTCGGCACCCGCCGGGCCCGGGTCGCGCTACTCACCGGATGTGTGCAGGACGTGTTCTTCCACCGGGTCAACGAGGCCACCGTGCGGGTGCTCTCCGCCGAGGGCTGCGACGTCCTCGTCCCCCGCGACCAGCAGTGCTGCGGCGCGCTGGAGGTGCACGCCGGGCGCGAGGAGTCCGCCCTGGACCGGGCCCGGCGCACCATCGCCCGGTTCGAGACCCTCGACGTCGACGCGGTCGTCACCAACGTCGCGGGCTGCGGCTCGTCGATGAAGGACTACGGCCATCTGCTCGCCGACGACCCGGAGTGGAAGGACCGCGCCGCCGCCTTCTCGGCGCGCTGCCGCGACGTGCACGAGGTGCTCGCGGACCTGTACTCCCGCGACGACGACGGCGGCCCCCGTGCCCCGCGCACGCCGGTCCCCGGCCGGGTCGCCTACCACGACGCCTGCCACCTCGGGCACGCCCAGGGTGTGCGCAGCCAGCCCCGCGAGGTGCTGCGGACCATCCCGGAGCTGGAGCTGGTCGACATCGCCGAGGCGTCGCTGTGCTGCGGCTCGGCGGGCATCTACAACATGGTCAAGCCGGACGCGGCCGCCGACCTGGGCGTGCGGAAGGCGGAGAAGATCCGGGAGGCGAGGCCCGACGTCGTGGTGACCGCCAACCCGGGCTGCCTGCTGCAGATCGGGAAGTACCTGCCGAGCGACGACGTCGCCGACGTCCCGCTGCTGCACCCGGTGCAGCTGCTCGACGCGAGCATCCGCGGGGCGGGCGTCCCCCGGCGCTGACGCGGCGCCGGACCCGATGCCCCGTCAGGCCGACGCCAGATCGGTGAGGTCGGCGTCGCGGAACGCGTCCACGACCGCGGCGAGGCAGCCCGGGGTCGTCGACGACGGCGCGACCACCGACCCGGTGACCGTCACCGGTGGGTCGAGCGGGATCTCACGCACCCGCGACGCCCCGGACGCGGCGGCCCGCCCGGCGGGTAGCAGCGTCCACCCGGTGGGATCGGCCCCCATCTCCGCGACGACGGCCTCACCCACCCCGACCGGCCGGCCCATCCGGGCCCCGGACGGGGCGACCATCCGGGCGAGGGCGTCGTGCCAGGGCGGGTCGGTGTCCCGGCACGGCGGTCGGAACGGCCCGGCCGCGGCCAGCGCCGACAGCCGCACCGAGGACCGGCGCACCAGCGGGTGCCGGTCGGACACGACCGCGTGCAGCTGCTCGCTCCACGCCGGGCGCACCACCAGGCCGGATCCCGAGGGCTCCCCCCGGGCCACCGCGAGGTCCAGGAGGCCGTCGGCCACCGCCGACAGCCGCTCGGGCACCGGCAGGTCGAACAGCTGGACCTCGAGATCCGGGGAGCACTCCTGCAGCCGGCGCAGCGCCAGCTCCAGACGACCGGTGAGCCCGGGCGCGGTGCCGACGCGGATCCGGGTCGCCGGCGCGTCCACGACCGCACGCACCCGCTCCGCCGCCGCCAGCGCCTCCCGCGCCGCGGCCAGCACCCGGTGCCCGGCGGGGGTGAGCCGGACGTGGCGCGAGGACCGGTCCAACAGCCGGGTCCCGAGCTCGCGTTCGAGCCGGGCCACCTGTTGGCTCACCGCGGGCTGCACGATGTGCAGCCGCTCGGCGGCCCGGCCGAAGTGCAGCTCCTCGGCCACCGTCACGAAGTAGCGCAAACCGCGCAGTTCCATCCCACACCCTCCCCGACCTCTGTCGATCACGAACGCCGATCGCTGTGCGGGTTGTTCCGGTCTGGTTCCCCGGGCCCGGCGCGGCTGCACTGGAGAGCATGCGGATCGGAACCCTGAACCTCACCCCCGACGGCCCTGCCGCCGTCCGGGAGACCGTGCTCGACGCGGGCCGCCGGGGCCTGGACGCGGTCTGGGCCAACCAGATGCCCGGCAGCTGGGACCCGTTGACCCTGCTCGCCGCGGCGGAGCCGGGTACCGGGCCCGCCGAGCTCGGCACCGCGGTCACCCTGACCGGTCCCCGGCACCCCGTCGCGCTCGCCGCCCAGGCGCTGACCACGCAGGCGGCCCTCGACGGCCGGCTGACGCTCGGGGTGGGCCCGGGCCACGCCCCCTACCTCACCGGTGAGCTGGGGCTGCCGTTCGACGCGCCCGCCGCCCGGACGCGGGAGTACCTGGAGGTGCTGATCCCGCTGCTGCACGGGGAGCGGGTGACCCACCGGGGCCGGTTCCTCGACGTCGACACACAGCTCACGTTGCCGCGGCCGGTGCCGGCGCCGCGGGTGCTGCTGTCGGCCCTCGGTCCCCGGATGCTGGAGATCGCCGGGGAGCTGGCCGACGGCACCGTCGTGACCTGGGTCCGCCCGGACTTCGTGCGCGACCACCTGCGGCCCGCGCTCCCGGACACCGCTCGCATCGTGGTCTCCGTGGTGGTGGGTGTGACCACCGACCCGGACCGGATGCTGGATTCGGTCGCGCAGGACTTCGCCGCCGTCGGGACGCTGCCCAGCTACCGGGCGCTGCTGGACCGCAGCGGGCTCCGCGGGCCGGAGGAGACGGTGGTGGCCGGATCGGAGGAGCTCCTGGCGCGGGAGTTCGCCCGGTTCGCCGAGGCCGGCGCGACCGACCTCGTGGTGCTCGACCTGAACCCCGAGGGCCGATCGGCGCTCGACGTGGCGGCCACCCTGTCGTCCTCGCACGTCACCGCCTGACGCCGCCCCGTTCAGGAGGGGCCCCGCCGGGTGCGGCCCTCCGGGCGCCGGTGCGACCGGCGCCATGCCGTGGCGCCGGCCGTCCGGGTACGTCCGGGCGCCCCGCCGGCGGGGACCGGGGACCCGGTGTCGCCGCCGGCCGGGCGGGAGCCTCCGGCAGTGCGGGAGCCGCTTGCAGGTCGGGAGCCGTCGTCCGGTCGCCGGTGCAGCGCCCGCAGCTCCGCACGCAGCGCGACGATGTCCCACTTGCGGGCGGTGTGTTCCCGCTCCAGCCGTTCCAGCCGCCGGTGGGCCAGCACGAGCAGCACGCCGGCGGCGATCCATCCCGCCAGGGCGGCCCACGCCACCACCGCCACCAGCCCCGACACACCCGCTCCGTCCACTCGTCCCGCCTGCTCGGCATTCACCGTAGCGAGCACCCGGGTGCCCGACGGCCCGCCCGGTGAGCCACCGCACACGTCTCCGGCACACGTCACGTCGGTACCCTGGGCGGGCAGGCACCGCCGCCCCGCGCTCCCCTTCCCGGGCCCCGCGGTGGCCCGTCACGAATGCGGCACGCGCGGAGGGACCCCGGCCCCGGCGGGCACGGGACCCGGCGATGTACCCCGCCCGAGACCGTGAGGAGGCCGGAGATGCAGCAGTTGGTCGGTAACGATCGAGCCACCGCGAGCGATGGAACGGCCGTGGAGGAGACGACCGTGCACCCCGAGAAGACCCCGTCGCCCGATGCGCGCCACTTCCCGCAGACCCTGGTCGCGATGGACCCGCCCACCCTCCCGGCGGCCCACCTGACCCCGCCGCCCGCGGAGTTCCGGCAGTTCCCGGCCCCGCAGCGGTCGGTCCCCGGTCACCCCAGCCTGCGCAACCGGCTGCGCCGGGCGCTGCTGTTCTGGCGCCGCGGCGCCTGAGCCCCGATCTTCCGGCGGCCCGGTCCCTCACCGAGGGGCCGGGCCGCCGTCGTGTGCGCGTGCCGCGGTCGGTGGCCGCGGTCAGTAGCGGGTGAAGTGGGCCCAGCCGGCGTCGCCGTCGTAGGGGCGGCCGTCGACGGTGACCGCGGGGCCCTCGGCGTCCGCTGCCTCGACGGCCCCGACCTCGGTCCAGCCCTCGGGCAACGGCATGTCGGCGGGGAAGGTCGCCGCGAGCGCGTGGTCCTCACCGCCGGTCAGGACCCAGCGCAGCGGATCCAGGCCCAACGCGGACGCGATCTCGGCCAGCCGCGCAGGCACCGTGAACGCCCGCGACCGCAGCCGCAGCGTCACCCCCGAGGCCCGCGCGACGTGCGCCATGTCGGCCAGCAGGCCGTCCGAGACGTCGATCATGGACGTGGCGCCGGCGTCGGCGGCCTGCGGACCCGCGGAGTAGGGCGGTTCCGGGACCCGGTGCGCGTCGACCAGCACCGCCGGGGACCGGAACCCACGCCCGAGCACCGCCAGCCCGGCCGCGGACCAGCCCAGCCGCCCGCAGACCGCCACCCGGTCGCCCGGCCGCGCGCCGGAGCGCAGCACCGGCGCGCGGCCCTGCAGGTCCCCCAGTGCCGTCACCGAGACCACGATCACCGGCGCCGAGGTCAGGTCGCCCCCGACGAGCCCGGCCCCGGTCGAGCGGGCCTCGGCCCACAGCCCGTCGGCCAGCTGCTCGAGCTGCGCCGCGGGCGTCGACGAGGGGCACGCCAGCCCCACCAGCAGCGACGTGGGCACCGCCCCCATCGCGGCGATGTCGGCGAGGTTCGCGGCCGCGGCCTTGCGTCCGACCTGCTCGGGGCTCGACCAGTCGAGCCGGAAGTGCACACCTTCCACGAGCACGTCGGTGCAGGCGACGACCCGCCCGTCGGCCGCGGTGACGACGGCCGAGTCGTCACCGGGACCGAGCTCCGTCGTAGCCGGTTGGACACGGTCCGTGGTGACCCGGTCGATCAGGGCGAACTCACCGACCTCCCGGAGTGAGACACCGGTCTCGGAACCGCCCTCGGGCGTGATCGCGGATGGGGACACGGGGGCGGCCTCCGGTAGGTTCTGCGTCCGACATTCCTGCCGTCAACCATCCGGCAGGTCGGCAGTTACCGGAAAGGGGCACGCCGTGGTGCAGGCATACATCCTCGTCCAGACCGAGGTCGGCAAGGCCGCCTCGGTCGCCTCCGAGATCGGGGGTCTGCCGGGCGTCGTCTCGGCCGAGGACGTCACCGGCCCGTACGACGTGATCGTGCGCGCCGAGGCGGACGACGTCGACGAGCTCGGCCGGCTGGTCGTGGCCCGGGTGCAGAACGTCAACGGGATCACCCGGACGCTCACCTGCCCCGTGGTCAAGCTGAGCTGAGACGGGGACAGACGTGGCAGGGGCACGCGTGTCACCACCGGTCGTGGTGGCACTCGCGCTGCCCCTGCTGCTCGCCGTCGTCGTGGCGGGGCTCGCGGTCTGGGCCCGCCTGACGACGGGGCCGGACACCGGTCCCCTGGAACTGCCGGCACGGGCCGCACCGCAGGCGTCGTCGCCGTCGTGCGAGGCGGTGCTGCGGGCGCTGCCCACCGGGCTCCCCGGTGACACCGGTGACCTCGCGCCGCGCGAGATCGACCCGCCGGTCCCCGGCGCGCGGGCCTGGGTCGCCGAGCCCGAGCCGGTCGTGCTGCGCTGCGGCACCGAGCGGCCCGCCGAGCTGGGGCCGACCTCGCCGCTGATCGTGGTCAACGGGGTGAGCTGGCTGCCGCTGGGCACGCCGCAGGGTGCGCTCGCCACGACCTACGCCGTCGTCGACCGCGGGGTGTACCTGGAGCTGTCCGCACCCACCGAGACCGGCCCGGGGCCGCTGCAGGCGGTGTCCGACGCGGTCGTCGACACGCTCCCGCCGCAGCCGGTGCGGGTCCGCTAGCTACCGCAGCCCCGTCCCGCGGGCCAGCGCGGTGTCGATCATGGTGCTGAGCAGCTCGGAGTAGTCGAGGCCGGTGACCGCCCACATCTTCGGGAACGCCGAGCTCGGGGTGAAACCGGGCATCGTGTTGACCTCGTTGACGGTGATGTCGCCGTCGTCGGTGACGAAGAAGTCGACCCGGGCCAGCCCCTGCACGTCGAGCGCGCGGAACGCGGTGATCGCCTTCCAGCGCAGCGACTCGGTGATCTCGTCGTCGAGCTTGGCGGGGATCTGCAGGTCGGAGGTGTCGAGGTACTTGGATTCGAAGTCGTAGAACTCGCCGGTGTAGCGCAGCTCGGCGGGCAGGCTGGCGCGGACGCTGCCGTCGGGGAACTCCAGCACCGCGCACTCGATCTCCCGGCCGGGCACGGCCGCCTCGACGAGCACCTTCGGGTCGTGCCGGCGGGCCTCGGCGACCGCGGCGTCGAGCGCGGCCGGGTCGGTGACGCGGGTGACGCCCATCGAGGACCCGGCGCGGGCCGGCTTCACGAACAGCGGCAGCCCGAGCCGGTCGCGGTCGGCGAACCCGATGTCGGTGCCGGGGCGGAGCACGACACCGTCGGCGACGTGAAGGCCCTCGGCGCGCAGCAGCTTCTTCGCGAACTCCTTGTCCATGCCGACCGCGGAGGCCAGCACGCCGGCGCCGACGTAGGGCAGGCCGGCCATCTCCAGCAGCCCCTGGATGGTGCCGTCCTCGCCGAACGCGCCGTGCAGGATCGGAAAGACGACGTCGACCGAGGTCAGCGCCTCGCGCGCGTCGAGGCGGACCAGGCCGCGACCCGGCTCGCCGGGCAGCACCAGGGACTCGGCCGCGCCGTCGACCTCGGGGAGCTCCCGGCCGGAGATCGCCAGCCGGGCGGGGTCGGAGGGGCCGGCCACCCATGCGCCGTCCGGGGTGATCCCGACCGGGACGGCCTCGAACCGCTCCGGGTCGAGGTGGGTCAGCACGCTGCCCGCGGACACGCACGAGATCGCGTGCTCGGAACTGCGGCCGCCGAAGACGACGGCGACCTTCACCCGGTCGGCACTCATGGGGCCCGAGGGTAGGCGGCGGCTGCGCGGGGGCTCACAACCGGGCCGCGGCCCGGCCCTCGACACAGCCGGGCGGCGGCCCGGCCCTCGACACCGCCGGGCGGCAGCTCACCCCATCAGCGCCGCCAGCGCGGCGGTCAGCTCGGCCCGTGTCCCGGCCGCGTACCCGACGACCAGCCCGGACGTGCGGGGCGTGCCCTGGTGGTAGTCGGCCAGCCCGCGCACGGCGACGCCGCGCCCGGCGGCCGCCGCGATCGCGGCCCGCTCACCCTCGGGCGGCCGCAGCACCAGGTGCGCCCCGGCCGGGTCCCCGTGGACCGCCCAGCCCGCCGCGCGGGCCGTGGCCAGCACCTGGGCCCGGCGCTCGCGGAGCTCGCGGCGCAGCCGTCGCAGGTGCCGGGAGAGGTCGCCGTGCGCGGCGAGCGCGGTGAGGACGAGCTGCCCCGCCGGCGACGGCCGGGTGCCGGTCCGGGCGCGCAGGTCCCGCCAGGCGTCGACGACGGCGGGTGGCGCGACCGCCCAGCCGACCCCGAGCGTCGGGCTGAGGATCTTGCTCGCCGTGCCCAGGTGCACGACGTGGCCGGGGGCGAGCGCGGCCAGCAGGGGCAGCGGGGCGACGTCGTAGCGCAGCTCGCCGTCGTAGTCGTCCTCGATGACCAGGAGGTCCTCGGTGCGGGCCCGCTCGACCAGGGCGACCCGGCGGGCGGCGGAGAGCCGCACCGCGGTCGGGAACTGGTGTGCGGGGGTGGTGTAGACCGCCGCGCATCCGGCCGGGACGGCGTCGACGACCAGGCCGTCGTCGTCCACGGGCACGCCGACGACCCGCAGCCCGGCGGCCCGCAGCGCGCTGACCGCCCGCGGGTACCCCGGTTCCTCCACCGCGACGGTCGCCCCCGGGGGCAGCAGCCGGGCCAGCTCCGCGACGGCGGCGGAGGTCCCGGCGGTGGCCAGCACGGTGTCCGCGACCGGGGTGAGTCCGCGGTGGCGCAGCAGGTGCCCGGCGACGGCCTCGTGGAACGGGGCCAGCCCGTCGGCGCGGGGGCGGTCGTCCGGGGGCGGGTCGGCGGCGGCCCGCCAGGCACGGCGCCACATCGCGGGGTCCAGCGCCGCGACGCACGGCCGCCCCGGGTCCAGCACCGACGGCTCGGCCCGCGGCCGGGGCCCGGTGGTCGCTCCCGGGCCCGTGGGGGCGGGCCCGGGGACCGCGGTCACGAACGTCCCCGCGCCGACCCGACCGGTGACCCAGCCCTCGGCGAGCAGCTGGTCGTAGGCCGCTGCGGTGACCGTCCGGGACACCCGCAGCGTCGTCGCGAGCCCGCGGGTGGACGGGAGCCGGTCACCGGGCCGCAGTGCACCGCCGGCCGCCGCGGCGCGCAGGGCGTCGGCGAGCTGGACCGCCAGCGGGGTCGCCCCGGCGCGGTCGAGGACGATCGGGAGATCCGGCACAGTGGCCTTTCGTACAAGGACGGAAGTGGCCGTTCCAGGATGCCACTGTCGCCGGTCATGCTCGGGGAGTGACGCTCTCCCCCACCACCCGCAGCACGCTGGGCCGCAAGCGCGACCGGGCCGCCGTCGACCGGGCCGACCTGCACGCGGTCCTCGACGACGGCCTCGTCGCCCACCTCGGCTTCGTCCGCGACGGCGCACCCGTCGTCCTCCCGACCGCCTACGGCCGCGACGGCGACACGCTGTTCCTGCACGGCTCGTCCGGGGCCCGCTACCTGACCGGGGACACGCTGTCCTGCTGCGTGACCGTGACCCACCTCGACGGCATCGTGCACGCCCGCGCACTGATGCACTTCTCGATGAACTACCGCAGCGCCGTCGTCCACGGCGACGCCCGCCGCGTCACCGGTGAGGACGAGCGTCTGCACGCACTGCGGGTGATCGTCGAGCACCTCGCCCCGGGCGCCTGGGACCACGCCCGCCGCCCGGACCGCCGGGAGCTGGCCGCCACCGCGGTGTTCGCCCTCGACCTGGCCGAGGCGAGCGTGAAGAGCCGCTCCGGGCCGCCGTCGGACGACGGCGCCGACGTGGCCGCCGGTCTCGCCTGGGCCGGCGTGGTGCCGCTGCGAACCGTCGCAGGGCCTCCGGAAACCGCCCCTGACCTGCAGGGACACCGGCCGGTTCCGGACCACGTGCGCGACCGCCGTCACACCGGAGGGTGACGTAGCCTCGAGGGCTCCGACGCAGCCCTCACCGCCCCCGAGGAGGACTCGTGACCCCCGACGTGCTGCCCGACATCCCTCTGCAGGACGTGTCGCTGATGCCCGACTGTGTCCAGGACGCGGGTTCGTGGTGCGCCACGCTCTACCGCTGGACCAGCAACGACTTCCTGGCCCAGCACGCGGACACCCTGGTCAGCAAGACCGTCGCGATCACCGTGATCGTCGTGGTCGCGGTGCTGTTCCGCTGGCTGGCGCACCGGGCGATCGGGCGGATGGTCGACGGCGCCACCAACGGCCGGTTCACCGTGTTGGTCGGCCGGGCCCGCCGGTTGCGGCCGGGCGGCCGTGGGGCCGCCGCCCCGGCGGACCCCGGCACCCAGCGACGGGCGCAGCGGGCACGCACGATCGGCTCGGTGCTGCGGTCGATCGTCTCGGCGGTGGTGCTGCTCGTCGCGGTGATGATGGTCATGAACGAGCTCGGCTACCCGCTGGGCCCGCTGCTGGCCGGCGCCGGGGTGATCGGGCTCGCCATCGGTTTCGGTGCGCAGAACCTGGTGCGCGACTTCCTGTCCGGCATGTTCATGCTGCTGGAGGACCAGTACGGCGTCGGTGACGTCGTGGACGTCGGGGAGGCCGTCGGCACCGTCGAGGCGGTCGGCCTGCGGATCACCACGATCCGCGACATCAAGGGCAC
Source organism: Pseudonocardia sp. Ae717_Ps2 (assembly GCF_001932475.1). NCBI lineage: Bacteria > Bacillati > Actinomycetota > Actinomycetes > Pseudonocardiales > Pseudonocardiaceae > Pseudonocardia > Pseudonocardia sp. Ae717_Ps2. The sequence continues at coordinate 1,165,491 of NZ_MCIS01000001.1, read as the reverse complement.
CGTCTGGTACGTCCGCAACGGCGAGATCCTGCGTGTGGGCAACATGAGCCAGGGCTACGCGGTCGCGGTGGTCGACCTGCCGATCGCGCACCACGCCGACGTCGAGGAGGCCACCGAGCTGGCCGGGAGGACCGCCACCGAGCGCGCCGCCCAGGACGACATCGCCGGGGACGTGCTGGAGGTCCCCGAGGTGCTCGGCGTCGACAAGATCGGCCCGGAGGGCGTCACGCTGCGGATCACCGTGCGGGTCAGCCCGGGCCGGCAGTGGGCGGTGCAGCGCGCGCTCAACGGCGCGATCACCGACGCCTTCGACGACCACGGCATCCCCCGGCCGATGGTGTTCCCCGGCGCGGCCCTCGACGGCCCGGCCCAGAAGCAGAACTGACAGATCCTGGGAGACTGGTCGGCGTGAGTGCACCGCAGAACTTCTACGCCGAGGTGGGCGGCGCGCCGGTCTTCCACCGGATCGTCCACCGGTTCTACGAGGAGGTCGCCCGGGACGAGGTGTTGCGGCCGCTGTACCCGGAGGAGGACCTCGGCCCGGCCGAGGAGCGCCTGCGGCTGTTCCTGGAGCAGTACTGGGGCGGCCCGCGCACCTACTCCGACCAGCGCGGCCACCCCCGGCTCCGGATGCGGCACGTGCCGTTCAGGATCGGCCCGATCGAGCGCGACGCCTGGCTGCGCTGCATGCGGATCGCCGTCGACGAGGAGAACCTCTCCCCGGAGCACCGTGACCAGCTGTGGAACTACCTGCAGTACGCCGCGGCGAGCATGCAGAACTCCGAGTTCTGACCTCGGTAGGGGCATTACCACACAGCGTGATCATCTGCCCGTTCGTCCGACGGCCATTCGAGTGATGTTCGGACGCTTTCCGGGCTGACACACCGCCGAACGTGACCGAACGCGTCCGGGCTCGTTGGACGGATCGCCGCCGCGGCACGTCGGGCGGCTCGTAGTCACCCGTCTTGGGGGTTCATCGTGAGCGTCTCTCCCGCACCGTCCGGTCCGCATCGGCACGAGCCGGTCAACGGGTCGTCCAACGGGTCGTCGCGGCACGCGCACCCCGGCGGTGACGCCGGGGCCCACCCCGACCGCCACGACGGCGAGGACGGCTCGTGGTTCACCGTCGTGCTGCGCGGCTACGACCGTGGCGAGGTCGACAGCCGGCTGGCCGAGCTCGACCACCGCATCCACGACGAGATCCGCCGCGCGGACGCCGCCGAGCAGTCGCTGTCCGCGGCCCGTGCGCAGATCCGGCGACTGCAGGAGCAGCTGGAGAACGACTCCGCCGCCCGGGCCGGCGAGGACCGCCGCGCCGAGGAGGCCGGGTTCGGCCGGCGCGTCGAGCGCGTCCTGCAGGCCGCCGAGCAGGAGGCAGCCGAGCTACGCGGGCGCGCGGCCGACGAGGCCGCGGAGATCGTGGAACGCGCCCGCCGCGAGGCCGAGGACCGTCGTTCCCGCACCGAGGAGGCACTGCTCGGCCGCGCCGCCACCCTGGACCGCGAGTTCACCTCCCGCAGCAGCACCCTCGACGACCGCGAGCGCGACGCCGACCGCCGCGAGCGCGATCTCGCCGAGCGGGAGCGCACCGTGTCCGACCGGTTGTCCGACGTCCGCACCGAGGCCGAGCGCATCCTCGCCGACGCCCGTTCCGACGCCGAGCAGACGCTCTCCGCCGCGCGCGCCGAGGCCGCCGCGCTGCTGCGGGACGCCGAGCAGGGCGCCGGGGAGCGGCGGTCGGCGGTCGTGCGCGAGGTCGAGCGGCTCGCCGCGCTGCGCGACGACGTCCGTGACGAGCTGACCCGCGTGCAGCGCACCCTCGCCGAGGAGCTGGACCGTGAGCCGGTCTCGGCCGCCCTCGACGACGCCCTGTTCGGCCCGGCACCGCTCTCCCCGCCGGCCCTGCTCACGTCGTCGCTCTCGTCGTCGTTCCCGGGGCCGTCGTCGGTCTCGTCGTCCTCCCCGGCTTCGTCCGCGGCGTCGTCCTCGGACGGGGACCCGATCGCGTCGGTGTCGGAGCTGGGCTCCCGGTCACCGATCGACCCCGCCGACCCCCTCTCCGGGTCGGGCACCGACCACGGCACGGACCACGGCACCGACGACGACACCGACGACGAGGACGCGCCCGTCACCGGCTCCCTGCTCCTCGGCCCCGGTCGCCGCCCGGCCGAGGAGGACGCCGACAGCACCACCGTCGGTCGCATCCCCCCGATCTCGCTCACCTCGATCGGGGTCCTCCCGTTCGGTGATCTCGGAACGGGCCGTGACCAGCCCCGGACCAGGACAGACGCCGCAGGCGGGACGACCCGGACGGGGCGGGGGGCGACCCGGGGTCCGGGCCCGGGACGACGCTCGCGATAATCGAATCGTTATGTGCACCCGACCGCCGCAGAACGCATGACGTCGGCGCCCGGTCACCCGGGCCCCGACGACCGCTCCCCCCGGCGTGCCGACGGCCCGTCGGGCCCCGATCCGAACCCCGACGGGCTCGGCGAGGCGATCCGGACCGGCCGCGTGCCGGTGGTCCCCGGCTCCCTGGTCGATCTGGTCATGCGGTCGGGTTCCGGGGAGGAACCGGAGCAGGAGGCCACGTCCGAGGACGACGGCGCCCGGCGCGAGCCGACCCCGACGGGCTTCACCGAACTGGTGTCCCGGGACGGCGGTCCCGCGCCCTCGGCACGTCCGACCCCGGGTCCGCGGCCCGCCGCCCCCGAACCGCCGTCGGATCCGGGTGACTACGCCGACCTCGGCGACCTCGGCGACGACCCGTTGGGCGTCGGGCCGCTGCCCGACGAACCCGGCGACGACGGTCTCGACCCCCTGCACACCCCGGCGGACCGCTTCGCGCCGCCGCCGTCGTTCGCGCCGGACTCACCGGACGGGCCGACGACGCCCGCGCCGGACGGCGCTCCGACGCCGCCCCGGCCCGCTCCGGTGGACGCTGCTCAGCCGGATCCCCGGCCCGGTCCGTCGGACTCCTCCCGGGCGGAGGACGCCCCGTCGGGTCCCGCGCCGGAGGCGGGGAGCCCCGTCACCGGGACGGGTGGGGACCGGCCGGACCCCGTCGCCACCCCGGCGGAGGGCGGCCGTCGCACCGACGCCGGCCCCGGGCCGGACGGTGTGCCGGTCACCGAGCCCGCACCGACCGTCGTCCCCCCGATCGCGCCCACCCCGCGGCCGCTCGGCGACGACGCCCGCCCCGCCGCGGGCCCCACCCCGAACCAGGACCCGACGCCGTCGCCCTCGGCCGGAGACAGCACGGGCTCCGGCGCCACCGGGTCCGACGACGAGGGCCGGGACACCGCGGAACAGCACACCGCGAAGCGGTGGCCGCCACGCCCGGCGCGCAGCAGCGCCGACGGCCCGGAGACCGACATCCTGCCCCCCGGCGCGCTGATCGGGCACTACCCGAACACGGGCTCCACCGACGGCCGGGCCGAGCAGCCGCCCGCGCGGCCCTCGACCCCACCGTCCGGGAGCCGTCCGACCATGCCCGGCCACCGGCCCCCCGCCCCCGCGGGCCCGGAGCGGCGTCAGGCGCCCCGTCCGGCGATGGGTGGTGTCCCGTCCGGTCCGGCGATGGCCGGTCTGTCGGGCAACGACCTGTTCGCCACCGTCGGCGGCGACCCGGGCAGCGGCTTCGGCCGGCTCCCGAGCCGCGCCGACGACCCACAGGACTCCCGCACCGACGGCGCGGCCGCCACCCCCGACGCGGACCGCCCCTCCCCCGACGACTCCCCCGACGACGTCGACCGCGCCGACTCCCTCCGAGACGACTCCCTCCGAGACGACTCCCTCCGAGACGACTCCCTCCGAGACGACTCCGTCCGGGACGACTCCGTTGCCCGGGGCGACGTCCCGGGCCCGGCAGCCGCCGCGTTCTCCGGACCGCCCCGGACCGGGGCGTTCCCCGGCCTCGGCGCGGGTCCGGACGAGCGGCCCGGCGGAGAGGGCACCAACGGGTACCCGGACGGTCGGCCCGGCGGGCAGGGACAGCACGGGTACCCCGACGGTCGGCCCGGCGGGCCGGGCACCGGCACGTACCCGGCAGGCCGGCCGGAGCGACAGGGCGCCGGCATGTCCCCGACCGACCGCGCCGGTGGGCAGGGCACGGGCACGTACCCCGTCGGCCGACCGGGCGGGCAGGGCCCGGGGCCGTATCCGACCGACCGGCCCGGCGGCCCGGGGGCCGGTGGCCGCCCTGGCGGACCCGGTACCGCCGTCCCCCCGCCGCACGGGCCCGGCGCCCCCGGCACCGGCACGTTCCCCGCGGGCGGTGGCCCCCGGCCCGCCCCGCGCGACCCCGGTGCCCGTTCCTGGGCGCCCGCCCCCGACCGCCCCGGCCCAGCAGGACCGGACGGTCGGACCGCAGCGCGACCGGACCCCGCGTCCGACACTGCGTCCGGCTCCGCGTCCGACACCGAGACCACCGTGGTCCTGCGGGCCGTCGGCACCGACGACGAGCCGCCGACGCTGCGGGGCCTCGCCCCGGCCACCGGGCACCCGGACGCTCCGGCACCGGCGGACGGCACGGCCGGTCCGTCGGACCCGGACCAGCCGGACGCCGCGACGACCCGTCGCAACGCCGCCGCCGCGGCCTCGGTCGGGGCCGTCTCGGTGGCCGCCGCCCGCGCTGCGTCCGGCCGGGACGGCACGGTCGAGGACACCGGTGAGAGCACCGCGGTCCAGCCCGCGGCCGCGGAGGCCGCCGCCCACGCCGCGGCGACCGGGGACAAGCCGGTCACGCCGCGCCACGAGGCGATCATGTCGGCGAAGCCGCGCAACGGCCGTCGCAGCCCGTCCGCGGCCGGGCTCGCGATCGCGCTGGCGATCGTGCTCCTCGGCGCGCTGACCCTGTGGGCGATGCTGTCGCCCAGCACGTCCACCCCGGGTGCGAACGCGACCCGGCCGGCCGTCTCGGCCGGCCCGGGGACGGGGCCGCGGCCGGAGGTGGCCGCGGCAGGGACCAGCCTGGCGCAGCCGACGGTGCGGGCGACCGTGCAGGTCCCCGGCGCCCCGGTCGCCGTCGCGGCCGCCCCGGACGGCGCGACGGCGCTCGTCGCGGTCCGCGACGCGAACCGGCTCGCGGTCGTCGACACCGCGACCGACGCCGTCACCGGCGAGGTCGGGCTGCCGGCGGCGCCGCAGGGGCTGGTGACGTCCCCGGACGGCACCCGTGCCTACGTCAGCACCGGTGGGCCGGGTGGCGGGCAGGTCGCCGTCGTCGACGTGCCGGGGCGGACCGTCGTCGGCACGGCGGCCGTCGGCGGGGATCCCGGTGCGGCCTCGGTCTCCCCCGACGGCCGGTTCCTCTACGTGCCGTCGCGCACGGACGGCACCGTGCAGGAGCTCGACCCGAACGCGGGCACCGTGACCCGCACGGTGCCGGTGTCGCGCGACCCGTACGCCGGTGCCACGAACGCCGCGGGCGACCGCGTCTACCTCGCCACCCGCGGCGCCGACCAGCTCACCGTGCTCGACCCGGACAGTCTCACCGTCCTCGGCAGCTTCCCGGTGCGCGGCGGTGCCGAGTCCCTGGCCGTCAGCCCCGCATCGGTCCCGCGGACCATGGTCGCGGTCGGCGGGCCGGAGTCCGGGACCGTGATGGTCCTGGACCCCGCCGACGGGCGCGAGATCGCGACCGTGCAGGTCGACGGCGGCGCCACCGGCATGGCCTTCGCCCCCGACGGCCGTCACCTCTACGTCGCGACCCGGCAGGGTCTCGTCACCGTCGACACCGGGACCTGGCAGGTCACCGGCACCACCGACGTCGCCCCGAACCCGACCGGGGTCGCCGTCGCCCCCGACGGCCGGACCGGCTGGGTCACCGGTGACGGCGCGGTCAGCGTCCTGAACCTGACCTGAGCCGGTCCCCGCGGCGGGAACGGTTCAGGGCGCCACCGACAGCGGCAGCGACACCACGCGCCGCTTCACCACCGCCCCGTACCGGGCGTCGAGCCGGATCCACGACCCGGAGGCGGAGACCCGTACCCGGGGGCCGTCGGTCTCCTGCGGTGCCGAGCCGAGGAACCCCATCCCGGACATCGCGAACAGCACCCGCATCGGCACCGTGACCGGGCGGCCCTGGTCCGGTGGGGACACCGTCAGCACCGTCTGGTCCAGCAGCGACGCCGGCGGGCCCATCGGGCCCGCGTGCTCCCGGGCCAGTGCCAGCCCCCGGTCGGCGAGCTCGTCGAGTTCCGCGGCAGGGACGTCGTCGACCCGGGACCAGCCGTCGTCGGGCGGGAGCTCGTCGAGCCACGGCGCTGGCGGGCCGGGGTCGACCGCGGCGGAGCGGTCGACGGCCAGCGCCGTCAGCAGCGTCGACGCCTGCGCGGTGACCGGCACCGCCGGGTCGAGCTCGCCCGCCACGGAGCGGGTCACGAGCACGTCGAACGGCGTGCGGGCCCACGCGGTGACCCGGCCGACACCCGCGGTGAGCCGGACGGCGGCGGTCTGGTCGAGCCGGACGACGCGGGCGGTGAACGCGCCGAGATCGTCCCGCTCGGTCGCGTCCGCAAGCCGCAGGGTCACGACACGTCTCCCAGGTGACGCTTCAGGAAGTCCCGCTCGTCGGCGGTGAGCCGGCGGACCCGGTTCGCCCCGAGGTCGTAGAGCGCCATCCGGGTCCACGCGGTGACCGCGACCGGGTCGTCCGCGCCGGGCCCGTCGTGCAGGGCGTAGTCGAGGACGAACGACGCCGCCCGCAGCTCCCGCACGGTGATCGCGCAGCGCAGCGGCTCGGGCCGCCACGGCAGCTGCCGCTTGTAGTCCACGTGCAGCCCGGCGACGAGCAGCCCGGAGGAGAACCCGGCGAGCCCCTCCCGCCCGGCGGCGGTGAACGCCAGCGCGACGCGGGCCTCCTCGATGAGCGTGACGATCCGGGCGTGGTTGACGTGCCGGTAGGCGTCCTGGTCGGTCCAGCGCAGCGGGACCTCGGCGACGAATGCGGTCACGAGCGCCCCTACCGGGCCAGCCCGCGCAGCTGACGCGAGATCACCGACAGCGTCGCGAGGTCCAGCGACGCCGACGCCCCGATCTCCTCCAGCGCGCTGCGCGCGCGCGACAGCTTCGAGGCGTTGGCCTGCTCCCACGCGGCGATGGCCTCGTCGACGTCGGTGCCGGGCGGGGTCTCGCGCAGCGCGTCGAGGGTGATCGAGCGCAGGGAACCGTAGAGGTCGTCGCGCAGCGCGAGCCGGGCCAGCGCGTGCCAGCGGTCACCGCGGTCGAGCCGGGACACCGCGGTCAGCGCCTGGTCGACCCCGAGGTGCTCGGACAGCGCGTAGTAGAGCCGGGCGACCTCGGCGCCGGGCCGCGGCTCGGCCTCCCGGTCGGACAGCTCGACGAGCTCGACCACGTCGAGCAGCCCGTAGGTGTAGAGCGACAGCGCCGCCGGGTCCACCATCTCCGCGGGGACTCCGCAGTCACGCAGCTCCGCGGCGCGGGCCTGCACGGCGTCGAGCTCGCGGCCCTGCAACAGCTCGGGCAGCTGGGCCCGCAGCTCGGCGATCGGCCCGGCGAACCGGTTGATCTCGGCGCCGACGGCCAGCGGCTGCGGTCGGTTGGTCAGGAACCAGCGCGACACGCGGTCCAGCAGCCGTCGCGACTGCAGGACGACACCGTCGGCGACGGCGACCGGGACGTCGGCCCGGCGGACCGCGTCCCACAGCGCGGGCAGCTCGAACACCCGGGTGGCGACGGTCCAGGCACGCACGACGTCGTCCGGCCCGGCGGAGATCTCCTCGCCGAGGCGGAACGCGTAGCTGATCCCGGCCCCGTCGACCATCTCGTTGACCAGCGAGGTGCCGATGATCTCCCGGCGCAGCGGGTGGTTGCGCACGGCGTGGGCGAAGCGCTCCCGCAGCGGGTGCGGGAAGTAGGCGGGCAGCGTGGGCGCGAACGCGGGCAGGTCGGTCTGCAGCAGCCGGTGGGTCAGGTCCAGCTTGGTGTGGGCAAGCAGCGTCGACAGCTCGGGACCGGTGAGGCCGAGGCCGGCGGCGGCGAGCCGGGCGAACCCCGCCTCGTCGGGCAGCACCTCGAGAGTGCGGTCGAGCCCGGTGCGCTCGGCGAGGTCGGTGACCATCCGGGCGTGCACGGCGACCATGCCGGGCGCGTGTGCCCTGGCGACCCCGAGCACCTCGTTCTGCGCGACGTTGTCGGCGAGCACGAGCTCGGCCACCTCGTCGGTCATCGACGCGAGCAGCTCGTTGCGGGCGTCGCGGTCCAGGGTGCCGTCAGCGACCGGGCGGTCCAGCAGGATCTTGATGTTGACCTCGTGGTCGGAGCAGTCGACGCCCGCGGAGTTGTCGATGGCGTCGGTGTTGATCCGCCCGCCGAGACCGTCCGGGCCGCCGTGGCGGGCGAACTCGATCCGCCCGCGCTGGGTGAGCCCGAGGTTGCCGCCCTCGCCGACGACCCGCACCCGCAGGGCGCGGCCGTCCACCCGGATGGCGTCGTTGGCCTTGTCCCCCACCTCGGCGTCGGTCTCGCCGGACGCCTTGACGTAGGTGCCGATCCCGCCGTTCCACAGCAGGTCGGCGGGGGCGAGCAGGATCGCGTGGATCAGCTCGGGCGGGGACATCGCGGTGACCGTGTCGGCCAGCCCGAGCGCGGCGCGCATCGCCGGCCCGACCGGCACCGACTTCGCGGTCCGCGGCCACACCCCGCCGCCGGCGCTGATCAGGGAGGTGTCGTAGTCGGCCCAGGAGCTGCGGGGCAGCTCGAAGAGCCTGCGGCGCTCGGCGTAGGAGGTCGCGGCGTCCGGCGTCGGGTCGACGAAGACGTGCCGGTGGTCGAACGCGGCGACGAGCCGGATGTGGGGGGACAGCAGCATCCCGTTGCCGAACACGTCGCCGGACATGTCACCGATACCGACGACGGTGAACTCCTCGCGCTGGGTGTCGACGCCCAGCTCGCGGAAGTGCCGCTTGACCGACTCCCACGCCCCGCGGGCGGTGATGCCCATGGCCTTGTGGTCGTAGCCGACCGAGCCGCCGGAGGCGAACGCGTCGCCCAGCCAGAAGCCGTAGGACTCGGCGACGGAGTTGGCCAGGTCGGAGAACGTGGCGGTGCCCTTGTCCGCGGCGACGACGAGGTAGGAGTCGTCGCCGTCGTGGCGGACGACGTCGGTGGGCGGCAGCGTCTCGGTGGAGCCGTCGGCGCGGGTCAGCAGGTTGTCGGTGACGTCGAGCAGCCCGGAGATGAAGGTCCGGTAGCAGTCCCGGACGTGCTCGGGTGCCGGTGCGGGCCGGCGCACGACGAACCCGCCCTTCGCCCCGACCGGGACGATGACGGCGTTCTTCACCGCCTGGGCCTTGACCAGGCCCAGCACCTCGGTGCGGTAGTCCTGCTGGCGGTCGGAGAAGCGCAGGCCGCCCCGGGCGACCGGGCCGAACCGCAGGTGCACGCCCTCCACCGCGGGCGAGTACACGAAGATCTCGAACCGCGGACGCGGCAGCGGCATGTCCGGCACGGCGGCCGGGTCCAGCTTGAAGGAGAAGAACGGGCGACCCCGGAACCAGTTGGTCCGCAGCGTCGCCTCGATGACGGCGAGCAGGCCCCGCAGGATGCGGTCGGCGTCGAGACCGGACACCTCGTCGATCAGGGTGGTGACGTTCTCCAGGGCCCGCTGGTGGGCGGCCTGGCGCTCGTCGGGGTCGGCGGTGGCCGGGTCGAACCGGGCCCGGAACAGGGTGATCAGCCCCTGGGCGACCTGCGGGTGCGCGACCAGGACCCCGGCCGTGTACTGGAGCGTGAACAGCCCGCCGAGCTGGCGGGTGTAGCGGCTGTAGGCCCGCAGGACGGCGGCCTCGCGCCAGTGCAGACCGGCCCGCAGGACGAGCGCGGAGAACCGGTCGGACTCGGCGTCGCCCCGCCAGGCGGCGGCGAACGCCTCCTCGAAGCGCCGACCGGCGTCCTCGACGGTGACCGTCGGGACCGCGGGCGCACCGGCGGGCTGCGGGGGCCGGAGCCCGAAGTCGTAGAGCCAGCAGCGACGGCCGTCGGGGCGGCGGAACTCGTAGGGCCGTTCGTCGACGACCTCGACGTCGAGCTGCTGCAGCAGCGGCAGCACTCCGGTGAGGGTGACCGGGTCGTCGCCGACGTAGAGCGCGAACCGGATGTCGCCCTCGACGCTGCGGTAGAGACGCAGGTCGAAGGCGTCCTCGCCCTTCTCCCCCAGCGTCATCAGCCGGCGCAGGTCCTCGACGGCCCGCAGCGGGGTCACCGTGGCCTTGTAGGACTCGGGGACGCCGGCGAGCATCGGGCGGGCAGCGGGCCCGGCGTCGCCGAGCGCGGCGACGAGCAGGTCGTCCCAGGTCCGGGTCGCCTCGGCGACGTGGTCCTGCAGCTCGGCCAGGTCCACCGTGGGCGCTTCGGCGCCGGGGTCGGTGGTGATCGTCAGGTGCAGCAGCGCCAGCTCGGCGTCGCCGACCTGGGCGGTGTAGCTGACGTCGGTGCCGCCGAGCCGGGTGCGCAGGATGTCGGTGATCTTGAGCCGGGTCGCGGTCGTGTAGCGGTCGCGCGGCAGGTAGACCAGGCAGGACAGGAAGCGTCGGTACGGGTCGGGGTGCACGAACAGGCGCACCGCGCGGCGGGCGCCCGCCTCCAGCACACCGACCGCGGTGTCGTGCAGGCGTTCCTGCGACGAGGTGAACAGCTCCGCGCGGGGCAGCTGGGAGAACACCTCGAGCATCTGCTGCCCGGAGTAGGAGTCGGCCGGGAAGCCCGCGCGCCGGATCGCGCCGCGGATGCGCCGGGCGACGACGGGGATGTCCAGGACGGACTCGTGCCGGGCCGGCACGGTCAGCATCCCGAGGAAGCGGTGCTCGCCGGTGACGGTCCCGTCGGCGTCCCGGGTGCGGACGCCCACGTAGTACGGGTGCACCGCGCGCAGGACCCGGCTGCGCTCGCTGGCGCGGGTGAACAGCAGCAGGCCCGCGGGGTCGGCGGCGCCGGTCTCCTCGGGGAGGAAGACGTTCGCGCCGGCGTCGCCGGGGCGCAGCACACCCAGGCCGGTGTCGGTGTCGGGCCGCAGCTGCCCTTCCGGGCCGCCCTCGCCGTCGGTGCGCCGCGAGTAGTGGCGGTAGCCGACGAACACGAAGTGGTCGTCGACGAGCCAACGCAGCAGGTCGGCGACCTCGGCCGGGTGCACGTCGTCCTCGTCGGCCTCGACGGCCGTGGCGGCACCGGCACCCGAGAGGTCGTCGGCGAGTGCACGGGCGCGCAGGGTCATCGCGGCGGTGTCGTCGACGACCTGCCGGACCGCGGCGAGGGTGCGCTCCAGCTCGGCGTGCAGTGCGTCCGGGTCGAGATCCCCGGAGGACACGACGTCGACGTGCATCCACGACTCGACCGAGGCCCCCTCGGTGGGGTCGGTCGGGTCGGCGTCGGTGTCGACGCCGGTCAGCGTGCCGTCGTCGGCGCGGTGCACGACCAGGATCGGGTGCACGACGCGCCGCGCGGTGCCTCCGGCCCGGCCGATCCCGGCGAGCACCGACTCGACGATGTAGGGCATGTCGTCGGTGACGATGTCGACCGTCACGGCGTCGCCCCCGCCGGTGGTCACCCGGACGGCGGCCCGGCCGGGTTCGCGGTGCGCGCCGAGCCCGAGGTGGGTGTCGACGACGGTCGCCGGGCCGGGCAGCTCCGTGCCGCCGGCCGTGTCGGTCTCGGGCGTGTGCCGGGCGTAGAGACGGACGAGGTCCGCGGCGGCACCGCTCCCGGGGCGGGGATCACCGCCCGGCCCGTCGGTGCTCGTGGTGTTCCCGGTCTGCCCCGTCGTACCGCTGCTCACGATCCACTCCGGCCCCGTGCGTGTGCTGACGGCAGTCACCCTATCCCGCGGTACCGACGCCACCGGCGGACCGCCGACGGCCGCGCTCGCGACGACCGGGCGAACGGTTCCCCGCGTCCGGTCAGATCTCGCGGTAGGCCGCGAGAGCCCCGGCGAGGAGATCGGCGAGGCCCATGTCCTCGGGGATCGCGGCGGGCTCGGACGGGGCAGGTGTCGCCGAGGCGCCCGGCGTCTCGTCCGTCGATGACGACGTCGTCTCCGGGCGTTCTGTCGTTTCCGGCCGCTCGGTCGTCCCCGAGTGCTCCGTCGTCCCCGGATACTCCGTCGTCCCCGGACGCTCGGTCGTCCCCGGCTCCGTCGCACCCGTGTGTTCGGCTCTCGCGGATGGCGCGTCGTCCGAGGTCGCGGGGGTGCCCGCCTCGCCGTGCTGCGGCTCGGTCGCCGGACGGTTCGCGGTGGTGGATCCGTTCGCGGTGCCCGGGCCGTTCACGGGGGTCGGTCCGCTCGTGGCGGACGGTCCGCTCGTGGCGGCGCCGTCGTCGGTCCCCGGAGCGACGACGGCCGGCGTACCCCGCACGACGGTCGGTCCGGCCGCGGTACGCAGTGTCCAGGTCCCCGCGCCGCTCCCGTCGGGCTTCCCGGACGCACCGTGCGCAGCGCTGTCGTTCCGGTGGCCACCGCCCCGGACGGAGGTGGTCCCGTTCCCGTCGAACAGTCCTGCGGTCCCGTCGTGTCCGTCGTCGGTCGGCGGAGTGACATCCCGCTCACGACGACGGGGCAGCGCGGACTCTCCCGCCCCGTCGTCGACCCCGGACCACCGCACCGGCAGTCCGGAACGTTCCCGGGCCGGGCCGTCGTGCCGGGAGGCGGCGCCGTCCGTCCCGGGGAGGTCGAGGTGGGCCCGCACGGCCTCGGCGAGGCGCCGGTCCGGTTCCGGGGGCAGCGCGAACCGGGTGTCCAGCGGGTCCGGTGCCGACGTGCGGTCCACCGGAGCGGAACCGCCCCACACCTGCGACGTCGTGGTGCTCTCCGGGTCGGTGGAGTCCGTGCCCGCCGCACCGCGGTCGGACGGGGCCCGGACGGCGTCGTCCCCGGCAGAGGGGCGCGGCTCCGCGGTGCTCCCGGAGGCGCGGTCCCGGCCACCGGGGCCGGGGCCGGCCAGGTCCCGGGCGGTCCGGTCGGGGGGCGTCGGGCTCCCGACGGGTCCGTCGGAGCGCCGCCGCCCGCCGCTCCCGGGCCGGACGGTGAGACCGACAGCGCTCAACGACCTCGCCGCGTCACCACCGGCCCGTCGACGCCCACCCCGGCCCGCGCCTCCGCCGGTCAGGTCCAGCGGTGTGGCCAGTGCCGGCCCGGCGACCGGCTCCGGGGCCGACGACCCACCGCCGTCCGACCGGTCCGCCTCGGCGTTCCGTGTCGTGCCGGAGTGTCCGTCGGCCCGGTCGCGTACCGAGGAGGCCTCGGGGAGGGGCGCCGGTGTGTCCGGCCCGGTCAGCTCGGTGACGATCTCCTCGCCCTCGACACCGTGCGGGCCGACGGCCTGCATCCGCAGGGACGCCCCCGCCGGCAGCCCGCCCCGGCGCACGCGGGCGCCGAGGTGCGTCGCGAGCGACCGTGCCCAGAGCAGGACGGTGACGTGGTCGACGTCGGGCAGGATGACCCGCACCGTGTCGTCGTCGCGACGCGTGGTCCCCGACGGCGGGACCAGCCGGCGGGTCCGGACGACCACGTCGTGCAGGGCCCCCACCGCCGCCGTGCCGGTGATCGTCTCGAGATCGCCGTCGACCAGGTCGAGGACGATCGACCGCTCCGCCGGACCCGGTGGCCCGGTCGGGGTCGCAGGGGCGGCCGGGGTCGCAGCCCGACCCGTCTCCGGAGCACGGCCCCCAGCGCGCCCGCTCCCCTGATCGGTGCGCGTGCCGGTGTCGGCGGGGGGCGGCTCGGGCGCCGCCCGATCGGCGACGACGGTCGGCTCCGGAACGGGAGATCCGTTCCGGTGGTCGCCGGCGCGGCCTGGGTCGTCCGCGCGATCCGCGCCGTGGTCCTCGCCGGACCGGTGGGCCCCGTTGCGTCGTGTTCCGTTCCGTCGTCCGGACTCGGCCGGGACGTGGGACCCGTTGCGGGGCGCGGCGGGAGGCGGCTCGGGGGTACGCCACTCGGCCAGGAGGGCATCGGCGAGCGGTGAGCCACCTGCCGCGTCGGGGGTCCACGACGGACCGGTCCACGAGGGATCCCGAGGTGCCGTCGACGCCGGCTCGTCCGTGAGGAGACCGGAGATACCCAGCGGGTCGGCGGGGTCGATGCCCGTGGGTCGTTCGCGGCCGCTGCTCGTGGTGCCGTCGACCCCACGGTCGGCTGCCCCGGCTGCCTCCGCAGGGCCCGCAGGGTCGGGTCCGGTCGCCTCCGTGGTGCTCGTCGTGTCCGGACGGGCTGTCCCCGGGCGCCCGGTGGTGTTCGGCGGGCCGACCGTCTCCGCGGGGTCCGTGGTGTCCGGCGCGGCAGCCGTCTCCGCGGGGCCCGTCGTGTCCGCGAGACCCGTCGTGTCCCCGGGGATCGTCGTGTCCGGGATCGTCGTGTCCGGCGCACCGGTCGCCGACGACGTACCTGGTGCGACGCCGGCGTCGCCGGTACCGCGACCGTTCCGGTTCGCGCCGGCGGACCGGTCCACGGTGCGGTCGTCGCGTGACGGATCGGCAGGTCCGGCATCGTTCGCCGTGCCGGGGCCCAGGAGCAGGCTCGCCGAGGGCGCCCAGCGCAGCGGGAAGCGTCCGGGCAGGTCGTTCGCCGGACGGCCGTTCGCATCCCCGGGTCCCGCGGCGTCGTCGTTCCCGGGCCGGGCCGGCCGGCCGTCCCTGGCCCCGCCCGAACGGTCGTCCCTGCTCGGCGTGCCGGTGGAGCGGTCCTCCCCGGGCCGGTCGCCGGCAGGACGGCCGCGGTCGGACTCGGTGGGTCCGGTTCCGGCGGGTCGGTCGGTCCCGACCCACGCACCGACCGGTTGGTCCCCGACCGGCGTCCCGGTGGACCGGTCGTCCCCGGCCCGCTCGTCCCTTCCGGACGGCGACACGGCCCTGCCGGAGCCGGTCCCGGCGAGACCGCTCTCCGACGCACCGCGACCGGCGTCCTCCCGGGCCCCGGCACCGGGCCCACCGCTCGGGGCCCCGGCGACGGTGCCTCCGGTGGCAGCCGGACGCTCCGCGGATGCGGCTGGCACTCCGCCCGTGCGCGGGAACGGGGTGGGCCGCTCGGCGGTGGTGAGGACGTCCGCGAGCGGCAGCAACGCCGCCATCGCGGCGCGGAAGCGCGTGCCGCGGTCGCGATCGATCTGGTCGGCCTCCATCGCGGCCCGCATCGCCTCGAGGGCATCGCGGTACCGGCCCGAGCCCTCGTGCAGCTCGGACTGGGCGGTACGGCAGGCCGCGACCAGCGCGGGGACGCCCGCCTGTTCGGCGCCGTCAGCGGCCTCCACCAGGGCGCGGGCGGCGTGGTCCGCACGGCCCGCCTGCACCCGGGCGAGCGTGAGCCGCAGCAGGACGCCCTGACGGCCGGCGGCCGCGGCATCGCGCTGTGCGGCGGCCGCGGCGACCGCATCGGCCGGGACGTGTCCGGAGTCGAGCAGTGCAGTGATCCATTGGCTGAGCAGCGCCGCGGCGAGGTGGGTCGACAGGGGGCGGGCCCCGGGCCGTTCCGGCGTCCAGCCGAGCTGGGCCAGGCCGCGCAGCGCGCGGTCGACGGCGGCGTCGTGTTCGCGCCGCGCCCGGTGGACCGATCCGACGACGAGGTCCGCGTACGCCGCGGGCTCACCACCGAAGCCGGACCCGCAGGAGTCGACGTCGCTGCGCAGCCGCTCGAGTTCGGCGGCGGAGGCCCCGGCCAGTGCGCAGCGCACCTCGACCGCGAGCCGGTCGAGGCGTAGCAGCCCCGGGTCCTCGCCCGGTGCGTCGTCCGGCAGTCCGACGACGAGTGCCCGAGCCGCCTCGAGCTCACCGTCGGCCTGGGCGACCCCCGCCAGTTCCACCCGCAGACGAGCGCCCTCGGGGCGGGTGAGCACCTCGGTACCGGGCGCGCGGAGCGGGACCGGGACCGGGACCGTGGTGTCACCCGCGGTGACGTGACCGGTCACCCCGGCGACGACGGCGGTGGCGACGTCACGGGCGTCCCCGCTGGCGGCGTGACCGTCGAGCAGCCAGCCCGCAGCCTGGAGCCAGCGCAGATCGTCACCGTCTGCGACGGCTCGCCCGCACGCCTGCTCGGCCAGCTCCGCGGTGAGCAGCGGCCGCTGCCAGCGCAGGGCCGCCGCTGTGCGCAGCTCGGCCGTCGTCGCGCCGGCGGCCCGACCTCCCAGGTCGAACGTCACATCGCTTCCCGTGAGTGACACCACCGTCCGGACCTCCCGGCGAGCCGGTCACCCGTCTCCGGGGACCGGACCGACCGGATGGCGAGGTCCGGACCGGGCGGTGATCAGTCGCGGGTGAGCTTACGGTGGGTGACCCGGTGCGGTCGCGCCGCCTCCGCGCCGAGCCGCTCCACCTTGTTCTTCTCGTAGGCCTCGAAGTTGCCCTCGAACCAGAACCACGCGGCCGGGTTCTCGTCGGTGCCCTCCCACGCCAGGATGTGCGTGCAGGTCCGGTCGAGGAACCAGCGGTCGTGGGAGATGACCACGGCGCAGCCGGGGAACTGCTCGAGCGCGTTCTCCAGCGAACCGAGGGTCTCGACGTCCAGGTCGTTCGTCGGCTCGTCGAGCAGGATCAGGTTGCCGCCCTGCTTGAGCGTCAGCGCCAGGTTGAGCCGGTTGCGCTCACCGCCGGACAGGACCCCGGCCGGCTTCTGCTGGTCCGGGCCCTTGAACCCGAACGCAGCGACGTAGGCGCGCGACGGCATCTCGGTGTTGCCGACCTGGATGTAGTCGAGTCCGTCGGAGACGACCTCGAAGACGGTCTTCTTCGGGTCGATGCCGCCGCGGTTCTGGTCGACGTAGGACAGCTTGACCGTGTCGCCGATCTTGACCTCGCCGGAGTCCGGGTGCTCCAGCCCGACGATCGTCTTGAACAGCGTCGTCTTGCCGACACCGTTCGGACCGATCACACCGACGATGCCGTTGCGCGGCAGCGTGAAGGAGAGGTCCTTGATCAGCTGGCGGCCGTCGAAGCCCTTGTCGAGGTGGGAGGCCTCGACGACCTGGCTGCCCAGACGCGGGCCCGGCGGGATCTGGATCTCCTCGAAGTCGAGCTTCTTGTGCCGCTCGGCCTCGGTCGCCATCTCCTCGTAGCGGTCGAGCCGCGAGCGGCTCTTCGCCTGACGCGCCTTCGGGTTGGAGCGGACCCAGGCCAGCTCCTCCTTCAGCCGCTTCTGGAGCTTCGCGTCCTTCTTGCCCTGGACGGCGAGACGCTCGGCCTTCTTCTCCAGGTAGGTGGAGTAGTTGCCCTCGTAGGGGAAAGTGCGTCCCCGGTCGAGCTCGAGGATCCAGCCCGCGACGTTGTCCAGGAAGTACCGGTCGTGGGTGACCGCGAGGACGGCGCCCGGGTAGCTCGCGAGGAACTGCTCGAGCCACAGGACACTCTCGGCGTCGAGGTGGTTGGTGGGCTCGTCGAGCAGGAGAAGGTCGGGCTGGGACAGCAGCAGCTTGCACAGCGCGACGCGCCGGCGCTCACCACCGGAGAGGTGGGTGACCTGGGCGTCCCCGGGCGGGCAACGCAGCGCGTCCATCGCCTGCTCGAGCTGGGAGTCGATCTCCCACGCGTCGGCGTGGTCGAGCTCCTCCTGGAGCTGGCCCATCTCCTCCATCAGCTCGTCGGTGTAGTTGGTCGCCATCTCCTCGGCGATCGCGTTGTACCGGTCGAGCTTGACCTTCACGTCGCCGAGGCCCTCCTCGACGTTCCCGAGGACGGTCTTCTCCTCGTTGAGCGGGGGCTCCTGCTGGAGGATGCCGACCGTCGCGCCGGGCTTGAGGAACGCGTCGCCGTTGTTCGGGTTCTCCAGCCCTGCCATGATCTTGAGGACGGTCGACTTCCCGGCCCCGTTGGGGCCCACGACACCGATCTTCGCCCCCGGCAGGAAGCTGATCGACGCGTTCTCCAGGATGACCTTGTCGCCGTGCGCCTTACGCACGTTCCGCATCGTGTAAATCAGATCCGCCACGATGCGATGGTAGATCGGGCCGGCTCAGCCGCTCGAGGCCGGTGCGGTCGTCAGCCGCGCGAGCTCCTCGACCTCCGCACTCTCTGCCTCGTCCGGCTCGTCGTCGTACCCGTCGTGGTCCGGCGCCTCGGTCGGCGGGACTCCCCACCGGGAGACGGCATCGTCGGCGTCGCGGACCGACGGAACCGACGGACCTGAGTGCACCGACGGACGCGGCGCGACGGCCGCCGGGGAGAAGCGGATGTCGAGCCCGACGCTCGACGGCTCGATCCGGATGCTCTGCCGCACGTCGCCCTCCCGGCCCGTCCACTCCTCGACGTACATCCGGCCGATGACAATGACGCGGTGCCCCTTCTCGAAGGTCCGTACCGCGTGCTCTGCCAGGGTCCGCCAGCACGTCACCGTGTAGTAGGTGCAGGTGACGTCGCGCCACTGCTCGGTCATCGGGTCCTTGCGTCGGTGGTTCACCGCGACCATCAGGTCCGTGACCGGGATGTTGTTCGCGGTGTAGCGCAGGACGGGGGTGCGGGTCAGGTTGCCGACGATGGTGGCGGTGTTGTCGCTCATCGGATCCTCCGGAGCTCTCGGGTGCGTTGTCCCCATGAGCTTCACCCGCCCACGCCCCGTCGACGGGGTCGCTTCGCTGTCTGTGGACAACTGCGCCCATTGGGGATGAGTGGCCATCCCATCTGGACGGAGCCACGGAGATTGTCGGGCCGCTGTGCCTGCCCTGGCCTCTCGCCTACCCCGACGTGTCCAGCGTGGTGGCCGACACTCCCGTGAGCAGCGACGACGACAGCCGCACGGAATCCTCACGTCGCGGATCTCCGATGGGCCTGGATGCACGCAGGACCCTCTGCCCAGCGGAGCGGGCACCGTCGCGCGTCCACCACCCTCATGATCCGGTCACGCCGGACGAGGGCCACTGTCCGCACAGAACTGAGATGCCGGGGGGTCAGCGGGGTTCCCGGTGCGATCGTCAGTAGAGCGCTGACGGGGCACGTCACGGAGATGCGCTACGACCGGCCCCGGTGGTGGCCCCGCGGTGGAGCATGCGACCACCAGGGATCGATCACCGGTTCACGGACATGGCCGGCAGCGCGGCAGGACCTACTGCGCCCACGCTGATCTCCGGACCACCGTGCCGCGACCACACTTGGCCTGGAAAGCGTGCGGGCCTGGCCGACGGCTCCTCGTGTGTCGACGACGCCGTGGGTGCCGATCTCTGAGGGCTTTGGTGGCTGGTGTTGCCGCCGGGGGTGGCTGGTGTTGCTGCCGGCGGTTGTTCTCGGCCGACTGGGTGCCTCACAAGCGAGACTCCGCCTGTGTGTGCCTTATTGGCCCTGGCGTGCTCTCTCGCCGGTGGTGGAGAGTCGCGGGCTAGCCGGTGGTGCAGGGTCACGTCTTATCGATGGTGCAGAGTCGGGTGCCGAGCAGCGTCATCGGTGGAGCAGCGTCATCGGTGGAGCAGCGTCATCGGTGGACCGGGGGTCGCCGTGGCCCCGGCCCCGGGCCGAGTCCCCGCCCACTCTCACCCCGCATCGCCCTGCCTTACCGCGCCTCATCCATCGCCGCGGGTGCGTTCGACCTCGCACACCGTCCTACGACCTCGCAGACCCTGCAGCAGATGCGAGGTCACAGAAACCTGTGCCCCGTGCCCCGCCCGGCTCACAGCCGGCGCAGAACAGAACGGGACAGAACGGGACAGAACGGGACGGGACGGGACGGGACGGGACGGGACGGGACGGGACGGGACCGACTCCACAACCGAAAGCGGGCCCAGAGCACAGGCACACAACGCCCCGCACCCCGCCGGGCGCACTGTGGGCAGCGCTGTCGTGCCCTGGCAGCCTACGGAGAGCCGACCGGAACAGAACCCAGAAAACAGGAAACGCCCCGGACAATGAAGTCCGGGGCGTTTCCTGATCATGTTGAATGTCGGCGGCGACCTACTCTCCCACACCCTGGCGAGTGCAGTACCATCGGCGCTGGAAGGCTTAGCTACCGGGTTCGGAATGGGACCGGGCGTTCCCCTACCGCAATGACCACCGACAACACTATTCAACAAACCCCCACACAAACATGGGGGGACCTACGAACACACAACCCGCACAGGGTTGTGGGCTCAGGGTCACACAGTGGATGCGAACAACTCGTTGTGGCAAGCCCTCGGCCTATTAGTACCGGTCAACTCCACCCCTCACAGGGCTTCCATCTCCGGCCTATCAACCCAGTCATCTCCTGGGAGCCTTACCCACTCAAAGGTGGTGGGAGACCTCATCTTGGAACAGGCTTCCCGCTTAGATGCCTTCAGCGGTTATCCCTCCCGAACATAGCCAACCAGCCGTGCCCCTGGCGGGACAACTGGCACACCAGAGGTTCGTCCGTCCCGGTCCTCTCGTACTAGGGACAGCCTTCCTCAAGTCTCCAACGCGCGCGGCGGATAGGGACCGAACTGTCTCACGACGTTCTAAACCCAGCTCGCGTACCGCTTTAATGGGCGAACAGCCCAACCCTTGGGACCTACTCCAGCCCCAGGATGCGACGAGCCGACATCGAGGTGCCAAACCATGCCGTCGATATGGACTCTTGGGCAAGATCAGCCTGTTATCCCCGGGGTACCTTTTATCCGTTGAGCGACACCCCTTCCACAAGGTGGTGCCGGATCACTAGTCCCGACTTTCGTCCCTGCTCGACCCGTCAGTCTCACAGTCAAGCTCCCTTGTGCACTTACACTCAACACCTGATTGCCAACCAGGCTGAGGGAACCTTTGGGCGCCTCCGTTACTCTTTGGGAGGCAACCGCCCCAGTTAAACTACCCACCAGGCACTGTCCCTGAACCAGATCATGGCCCGAGGTTAAGACACCCAATTCGACCAGAGTGGTATTTCAACAACGACTCCACCACCACTGGCGTGATAGCTTCACAGTCTCCCACCTATCCTACACAAGCCGAACCGAGCACCAATACCAAGCTATAGTAAAGGTCCCGGGGTCTTTCCGTCCTGCCGCGCGTAACGAGCATCTTTACTCGTAGTGCAATTTCGCCGAGTCTGTGGTCGAGACAGCGCCCAAGTCGTTACGCCATTCGTGCAGGTCGGAACTTACCCGACAAGGAATTTCGCTACCTTAGGATGGTTATAGTTACCACCGCCGTTTACTGGCGCTTAAATTCTCCGCTTCGCCCCACAAGGGGACTAACAGGTCCTCTTAACGTTCCAGCACCGGGCAGGCGTCAGTCCGTATACATCGTCTTGCGACTTCGCACGGACCTGTGTTTTTAGTAAACAGTCGCTTGGGCCTGGTCTCTGCGACCGGCCATCCCTAGCCCGCACGGGGCATCAAGACAACCGGCCCTCCTTCTCCCGAAGTTACGGAGGTATTTTGCCGAATTCCTTAACCACAGTTCGCTCGATCGCCTCGGTATTCTCTACCTGACCACCTGTGTCGGTTTGGGGTACGGGCCGCAACAGCACTCGCTAGAGGCTTTTCTCGACAGCATGGGATCACCCTCTTCGCCTCAATCGGCTACGCATCACCTCTCACCCTTCACGACCCCCCGGATTTACCTAGGAGATCAGGCTACAGGCTTACACCACGACAACCACCGCGTGGCGGAGCTACCCTCCTGCGTCACCCCATCACTTGCCTACTACCAGATCGGATCCCACGCTCCCCCACAAACAACACTCCCGAAGGAGCGAAGGTGGGTTCGGATGGTTAGCATCACCAGCCTCGGCATGGACGCACTATCACGAGCACGGGAATATCAACCCGTTGTCCATCGACTACGCCTGACGGCCTCGCCTTAGGTCCCGGCTCACCCTGGGCGGAACAACCTGGCCCAGGAACCCTTGGTCATCCGGCGGCAGAGATTCTCACTCTGCATTCGCTACTCATGCCTGCATTCTCACTCCCACACCCTCCACCCGTAAATCACTCCCGGGCTTCACCAGACGCAGGACGCTCCCCTACCCAACAACACCACAAAGATGTCATTGCCACGGCTTCGGCGGTGCGCTTGAGCCCCGCTACATTGTCGGCGCAGGACCACTTGACCAGTGAGCTATTACGCACTCTTTCAAGGGTGGCTGCTTCTAAGCCAACCTCCTGGTTGTCCGGGCGATCCCACATCCTTTCCCACTTAGCGCACGCTTAGGGGCCTTAGCCGGTGATCTGGGCTGTTTCCCTCTCGACCACGAAGCTTATCCCCCGCAGTCTCACTGCCGCGCTCTCACTCACCGGCATTCGGAGTTTGGCTGACTTCGGTAAGCTTGTCGGCCCCCTAGGCCATCCAGTGCTCTACCTCCGGCGAGAAACACACGACGCTGCACCTAAATGCATTTCGGGGAGAACCAGCTATCACGAAGTTTGATTGGCCTTTCACCCCTACCCACAGCTCATCCCCCAGGTTTTCAACCCTGGTGGGTTCGGGCCTCCACGACGTCTTACCGACGCTTCACCCTGGCCATGGGTAGATCACTCCGCTTCGGGTCTACACCCCGCGACTCAACCGCCCTATTCGGACTCGCTTTCGCTACGGCTACCCCACACAGGTTAACCTCGCCACGAAGCATAACTCGCAGGCTCATTCTTCAAAAGGCACGCCATCACCCCGCAAGGCTCTGACGGCTTGTAAGCACACGGTTTCAGGTACTATTTCACTCCCCTCCCGGGGTACTTTTCACCTTTCCCTCACGGTACTTGTCCGCTATCGGTCACCAGGTAGTATTTAGGCTTGACGGGTGGTCCCGCCAGATTCACAGCGAATTTCACGGGCTCGCTGCTACTCGAGAACAATGCCCACAACAGAACCAAACATTTTCGCGTACGGGGCTATCACCCACTACGGCCGACCATCCCAGAATCGTTCCGCTAACACCGGTTCATGCTGTCCCACCCTCGGCAGAAGATGAACGACACGCCTCACAACCCCGCACCCGCAACGCCTGCCGGCTTGACACGGACACGGTTTAGCCTCATCCGCTTTCGCTCGCCACTACTCACGGAATCACTATTGTTTTCTCTTCCTGTGGGTACTGAGATGTTTCACTTCCCCACGTTCCCTCCACGCACCCTATGAATTCAGGTACGGGTAACGCCCCATGACGGGCGCTGGGTTTCCCCATTCGGACACCCTCGGATCACAGCTCGGTTGACAGCTCCCCGAGGCCTATCGCGGCCTCCCACGTCCTTCATCGGCTCCTGATGCCCAGGCATCCACCATGTGCTCTTAACAACTTGACCACAACAAGATGCTCGCATCCACTATGCAACACTCAACCCACAACCACACCCAACCAAGAACAACCACCACCCACCACAAGCAGGCGTTAGGAAGCCCCCGACCAGAGCGGCCAAAGAAAACAACCCGTTCACCAGGTGTCTCCTCAGGACCCAACAGTGTGCCAAGCCAAACCGGTCCAACGAACTGCGTTCCACCCAACGCACCCAACCCACAGACGGAGCTGATGATGCGATTCAATGAAGGAACCACAGAAACCCACAGAGCAAAACCCTGCAGAGCCATGTGATGCCCCATCACATGATGGGACTCCTTAGAAAGGAGGTGATCCAGCCGCACCTTCCGGTACGGCTACCTTGTTACGACTTCGTCCCAATCGCCAGTCCCACCTTCGACAGCTCCCTCCACAAGGGTTGGGCCGCCAGCTTCGGGTGTTACCAACTTTCGTGACGTGACGGGCGGTGTGTACAAGGCCCGGGAACGTATTCACCGCAGCGTTGCTGATCTGCGATTACTAGCGACTCCAACTTCACGGGGTCGAGTTGCAGACCCCGATCCGAACTGAGACTCACTTTAAGGGATTCGCTCCACCTCACGGTCTCGCAGCCCTCTGTATGAGCCATTGTAGCATGTGTGAAGCCCTGGACATAAGGGGCATGATGACTTGACGTCATCCCCACCTTCCTCCGAGTTGACCCCGGCAGTCTCCCATGAGTCCCCACCATAACGTGCTGGCAACATGGAACAAGGGTTGCGCTCGTTGCGGGACTTAACCCAACATCTCACGACACGAGCTGACGACAGCCATGCACCACCTGCACACCAACCACAAGGGAAGCCCTATCTCTAGGGATGTCTGGTGCATGTCAAACCCAGGTAAGGTTCTTCGCGTTGCATCGAATTAATCCACATGCTCCGCCGCTTGTGCGGGCCCCCGTCAATTCCTTTGAGTTTTAGCCTTGCGGCCGTACTCCCCAGGCGGGGCGCTTAATGCGTTAGCTGCGGCACAGAAACCGTGGAATGGTCCCCACACCTAGCGCCCAACGTTTACGGCGTGGACTACCAGGGTATCTAATCCTGTTCGCTCCCCACGCTTTCGCTCCTCAGCGTCAGTATCGGCCCAGAGACCCGCCTTCGCCACCGGTGTTCCTCCTGATATCTGCGCATTTCACCGCTACACCAGGAATTCCAGTCTCCCCTGCCGAACTCAAGTGATGCCCGTATCGACCGCACGCTCAGAGTTAAGCCCCAAGTTTTCACGGCCGACGCGACACACCGCCTACGAGCTCTTTACGCCCAATAATTCCGGACAACGCTCGCACCCTACGTGTTACCGCGGCTGCTGGCACGTAGTTGGCCGGTGCTTCTTCTCCAGGTACCGTCAATCACTCTTCGTCCCTGGCGAAAGAGGTTTACAACCCGAAGGCCGTCATCCCCCACGCGGCGTCGCTGCGTCAGGCTTCCGCCCATTGCGCAATATTCCCCACTGCTGCCTCCCGTAGGAGTCTGGGCCGTGTCTCAGTCCCAGTGTGGCCGGTCGCCCTCTCAGGCCGGCTACCCGTCACCGCCTTGGTAGGCCATCACCCCACCAACAAGCTGATAGGCCGCGGGCCCATCCCCCACCGAAAAAAACTTTCCACCACCAACCATGCAGCCAGTGGTCCTATCCGGTATTAGACCCAGTTTCCCAGGCTTATCCCAGAGTGGAGGGCAGGTCACCCACGTGTTACTCACCCGTTCGCCGCTCGTGTACCCCCGAAAGGGCCTTACCGCTCGACTTGCATGTGTTAAGCACGCCGCCAGCGTTCGTCCTGAGCCAGGATCAAACTCTCCAACAAAACCCTGACAAACAAACACTGGCCACAACACCCGACGGGATCGAATGCTGCAACCAAACAAACAATCTGGCACAAAACGCCAAACCGATTCAATATAGCTCGACACACTGTTGAGTTCTCAAAAGACACCCGCACCGCAATCACCCAACCCCCACACAAGGAAGCGGGATCCTGAAGACGGATCGCCTCGACCCACCAAGACAACCACACCGAGAAACTCGGCGAACCACCAGGGGGTCAGCTTGTCCGCGGGGCCTGTTGACCGAACCACTCAGGGCCCGTTCTGTCCGGCTCACTCGCTGACAGGAAGAAAGTTACGCCATGCGATTCGGGCACGTCAAACCGGAGTCGGAAACACCCGATGACCTGCGCAAACCCGTCTCCGGGCCGCACGACACCGCGGTCGAGCCCGACCCTGCCGAGCGACGAACGGTCGCCCTGACGAGCTCACCTCGGATACTGGTTGACCAGCGCCGATCGCGCAAGTGGAAGCTCACGGTGGGGGTTCGAACCGGAGCTCCACCCGTCGTTCGTCCCACGCCTGCCTGCACGCCAACTGTTTTCAAGATTTTTTTCGACCGCCCGTCGCGGTGTCCGGCCGCGACGAGCGGTCGGTGGGCGGAAGGTCGTCGCCGGAGGCGACGGGCTCAGGGAGTTGATCACGATCGTCGACCGCGGGTGGCCGTTCGTCGTGGTGTCTCGTAGGCCCGGTGCATCGCCACGCGAGACTCGGCGCGTGCACTCCGACGGAGACGTCCTCCCTCCTGTCCTGCACCGGCTGCGTGCCGGCGCGGAGCTCACCGCCGCGGCCTGGTGCCGCACCCCGGGTGCGACGGGCCGGGTCCGGGCGACCGTCGTCGCCGGGCAGCTCGTGGTGGAGGCGGGCGACAGTGAGCCCCTCCGGATCACGGCGTCGCCCGTGGCGCTTCCCCTCCGGACCCGGTCGGTGGACCGGGTCGCCGTCCCGATGCTGCTCCCCCACCTGCGGGACATCGACGGTCTGTTCGCGGAGCTGCGGCGGGTCCTCGCACCGCACGGGCTCATCTCGGTCCTGGTGCCGGCGCCGCGGTCGTTCGGCTGGCACGGGTCCGCGTTGCGGAAGGCGGTCCGTGGTGCGTGGCGGCACAGGGCGGCCGTCGAGCACCCGGAGTGGCTGGCGGCCGCCGCGGACTTCGCCGTACTCGCCGACGACCGTCTCGACTTCACCCTCGACGGGGACGCAGCGTCGGTCGGCGCCGACGAACTGTGCGCGGCCGGCGTCTACCCGCCCGATCTCCCGGACCGGGCGCGTGCGGACCTCGCGGCGCACCGCACGGCGCTGCGGACGGTCCGGTTGCGGCGGGTGGTGGCCCGGCGCTGAGGATCAGTCCGCGGTGGCGATCTCGGCGACGGCCCCGGCGATCCGCAGATCCTGACCCGGGCCGCCGGCGTCGTCGACCTCCACGACGTCGGCGACGATCGCGGTGATGTTGTCGGGCCCGCCGCCCTCGTTGGCGAGCCTGATGAGCTCGTCGACGACCTGCTCCGGCTCGGCGCCGGAGGCGAGCTCGCGGTGCAGGACGTCGTCGTCGAGCACGGCGGTCACACCGTCGGAGCAGAGGAGATAGCGGTCCCCGACGAGGATGTCGACACGGTCGAGGTCCGGTTCCGGCGCGTGGTCGGTGCTCAGCGCGCGCATCAGGACGGAGCGGCGCGGGTGGTGCGCCGCCTCCTCGATGGTGATCTGCCCCTGGTCGACGAGCTGCTGGACCATCGTGTGGTCGTGGGTGAGCCGGCTCAGCTCGCCGTCCCGCAGCAGGTAGATCCGGGAGTCCCCGATGTGGGCGAGCGCGAGCTGGTCACCGGTGAGGAGCAGCGAGACGACGGTCGTGCCCATCCCCCGCATCTCCGGCTCGTCCGCGGCGCGGCGGGCCAACCGGTCCGTGGCGTCGTTGAGCGCTTCGATCATCTCGGCCGCGAGGTCGATGTCGGTGAGGTCCTGCGGGAGTCGAGACTCCAGCTCGGTGAACACCGACACCGTCGTCGCACTCGCGATCTCGCCGTGGGCATGACCGCCCATCCCGTCGGCCACGATCAGCAGTCGGCCGGTCGTCGCTCCGGAGTCCTGGTTCGACGTCCGGCGACGGCCCACATCCGACCCGAGCGCGGATCGCAGTCCCAGCACCATGGGGACAGTATGGACGTCACGGTCCGTCAGCGTCGCAGGCGAGGCCCGTTCGGCGTGTGCTTCAACCGGTCGGATGGCGCTACGCCCTGCGCACGGGCCGGATCGGGTGGTTCGTGACGGCGGAGCCGCAGCTGTGATCGCTTGCCCTCCTCGCTACGGTGGGGGCGCACCGGACGAGGTCCGGGGCGGCCGGCCCTCGTAGCTCAGCTGGATAGAGCAAGAGCCTTCTAATCTCTAGGTCGCAGGTTCGAATCCTGCCGGGGGCACTCACCTACACACCGAGTCGGTTGCTCCCGGCACGGGTGTGCTCGTCGTCGGCGTACATCGCCTCCAGACGCGGGCACGTCACTCGGCGGGACCGCTCACCGGCCCTGCCGGTCGCGGAGAAGTGCGGCGACCTCGTCCCGCGTGTACTCATCGGGTTCGTAGCTGGTTCCCTGTTGCGTCAGGCACCGCCAGCCGTCGCTCCCGTGAACCCAGGTTGCGGTGAACCGGGTGTGCGCGGAGAGGTCCTCGCCGTCGTTGGTCACGGAGAGGGTGAAGTAGTCGCCGTCGAGCTGGGCGATCGGGCCGTTCACCCGGGCCGCGGCGCGGTGGACGATGTAGGTCGCTCCTGGTTCGAGGCTCCGGACGAGCGTCAGGTAGCCGTCACGGTCGTAGCGGCGGCCGAAGACGCTGACGTAGAGGAACGCCGGGTGCAGGTACTGCTCGAGCTGGTCGACCAGTCCCGACGAGTTGCACCGGGTCCACTGCAGGAAGCGCAGTCGTAGTGCGGTCGCGATCTCGTCGTCCCACGTCCACGCGGGCGGCGGTCGGTCGGTAGCTGGGGACATCAGGATCTCCGACTCGGGAGGGGGCCGCGGGATCCGTGCGCTGCCGGACCGACCGCAGGGACACACCCATCGTGCGAGCGACCGGAGCCACCGCCCATGCACCTGCCGGAGAAAGGAATCCGTCCGGGTTGTGCGCGGCGATGGGGCGCGGATCCGCGGAGCCACGGAGGTGCGGGCCCGCCCCCGACACACGACCGTGCCCCGCCGGACGACGACGGGGCACGGTCTCGCGCACGAGCGGCAGGTCAGCGCAGGCGCACGCTAGCGTCCGGCTCGACGGCGCGGAAGGTGAAGCTCTCCTCCAGGTAGAGGTGCACCTCGCGGGCGTCGTGGTCGGAGTAGCCGATCGCCAGGTCCTGGCCGACGTCGAGCAGGAAGTCCCCGCCGCGCTGGCTGACGACGACGGCACCGTCGAGACCGTGTGCACGCAGGATCTGCCCGCCGAGGATCCGGCTCAGGTGCTCGAACAGCGGGTAGCCGCCGTGCTCGGCGGTCTCCACGATGCGGGTGTAGCCCTCGGGCGCGATCGCCATCGCGTAGGGGCCCTCGATGCCGTTGCGGCGCAGCTGGTCCACCGCACGGGCCACGGCCCCCGGGTAGGTCTCGGGGTCGTCGCCCAGGGCCACCGTGTCGTACGGCGAGACGCCCGCGATGCCCTCGAAGCCGGCCTCGGGCCAGCCGTGGAAGATCGCGCGGTTCTCGATCGCGGCGGCCGCGCGGGCGGCGCGGGCGAGGTCGTCGAACTCCGGGTCCTTCGCACCGCGCTGCAGGTCGTCGATCTCGTCGCGGGAGACCGTGAACGGGACCCGGAACTCGGCGAACGGCTGCACCCGGCGCAGGCGGGCGGTGACGCCGTCGCCGGCGACACCGGGCGGCGGCCCGTCGAGCCGCTGCGAGCGGCCGAGGTCGACCGAGGACGTCTGCCAGCCCGCGGTCCCGGTCCAGTCCGCGAGGCGACGCCCGGCCAGCAGCGGCGTCAGGCGCTCGCGGGCCTCGTCGTCGACGGCCTTCCAGGCCGTCGTGGGGATCGGCGCCTTCTCCCGCATGAGGTGGTCGTGCACGGCCATGTCTACTTTCCCTTCAGGCTGCCGATGCCGAGCCCGTCGCGGGTCGGGTCGGACGGGTCGATCTCGGCCTGGATCGCCTCGACGTAGTTCTCGGGGTCCTTGTCGGAGTTGTCGAGGCCCGCGGTGGTGGGGTGGGCGTCGAGGAACTCCGCGAACTGCTGGCCGAGGGCGTCGCGCAGGCCGGTGGTGGCGTTCAGGCGGAAGTTGGCGAGGCCCTCGTTCTCCTCCTCGCCCATGTGCTCGTCGTTCGCACGGCGGGCCGCCCAGACCCCCTCCCACCAGTGGCCGCTGCCGACGGGGCTGCGTTCGGCCTGCGCCACACCGTCACGGATCTCGTTGTGGTCCCCGATGGCGTCGAGCGTCTCGTCCTCCGGGTCCTCCCCGTGGGCGAGCAGCTGCGGGTAGAAGATCTTCTCCTCGGCCAGGGCGTGCACGTCGAGGCGCGCGGCGAGCGGCTCCCAGAGGCGGGCGAGCTCACGGGGGTCGGCGTCGCGCGCCTGGAGCTCGTCCAGGGCTGCGAACTGTCGGCGGAACCAGGCGTGGTCGTCGAGGATCAAGGTGGTGATGTCCGGCACCCGCGCAGGCTACGACGGTCCGGGGCCGCCGGCTCGCCGGAGATCCATCGGTCGCCGGTGGTGCCGGAGGAGCAGGGCGAGGTCGTCGGCGGCCGACCGCTCGTCCGGGTGCCGGCAGGTCGCGGCGGACAACGCCCGGCGCAGCCGGGGCGGCAGCTCCCCGGGGACCCGCGGAGGCCGGTGCAGCCGGGCGACGGCGGACTCCACCGTGGTCCCCAGGTACTCCCGCTCCCCGCTGAGCGCTTCGAGCAGGACCAGGCCCAGGGCGTACACGTCCGCGGCGGAGCCGACCGTCTCACCGGCGACCTGCTCGGGCGCGAGGTAGGCCGCGGTGCCCAGGACGGCGTCGGTCCGGGTCAGCGCCGAGCAGCCCAGCACGCGGGCGACGCCGAAGTCGGTGAGACGTGCCCGGCCGGTCTCGGCGCAGAGCAGGATGTTGGCGGGCTTGACGTCGCGGTGCACCACCCCACGGGCATGCAGGTGCGCGAGGCCGGACGCGATGTCGGCACCGATCCCGGCGACCTGCTCGACCGGCAACGGACCATGGGCCAGCCGAGCCGCGAGCGTCCCGCCGACGACGAGCTCGGACACCATGAACGGGCGGCCGCGGTCGACGCCCCCGCCCAGCAGCGGCACCAGGCTCCGGTGGTCCAGGTGCGCCATGGTCCGCAGCTCGCGGCACAGCCGGTCGAGGCTGCCGTCCTCGCAGCGGTCGAGGAACAGCTTGACCGCGACCGCCCGGTCCTCGTGCGGGTCCCAGGCCCGGTAGACGGTCGCGGTCGACCCGATGCCGACATGGGTCGCGAGGATGTAGCGGCCGGCGATCACGTCGGTCTCCGGGACCGCAGAGCGCATCACTGCCATGACAGACGGTGCCGCCACCACCCGGGCCCGTGTCCAGACCGGAGCAGGTCCATCACTCTCCCGGGTTGTCCTAAACGCCCCGATGGGGCTGTTCCCGGACCGGATGCCTTGCGGGACAACACCCGGGAGACGGGGTGCCCGCCCCCGGCCGGTGTCGACCGCGGCACGCGACCGGGCGACCGTCGACGGCGGGCCGTGCCGTGCGCCGGTGCCGACCGACCGCCGTCGTGCCACCGGCCGACGACGGCGTGCGGGTCGTCGCACATCCCCGACGCGGCCGCGCGGAGGAGCGCCCGGCCTGCGACGCTCGAACCGACCGTGTCCACCGTTCGAGGGAGCCAGCAGCGTCATGGCAGTCGAGACGCCCGCCGGCCCCTCCGCGGCGACGGCCCTGCTCGACGCGGGGACCGCGCCCGGATCGGCGTTGCTCCTGCGTGCGCTGCTGGAGGCCGCGCGGCTGCGCTACGTCGGACGCCCGACCACGCTGCGCTCCCGCGGGGCCCAGGTGCGGCTGGTGCCGACGGCCGTCGCGTCGTCGGGGCTCGGTGCCCGGGCGCTGACGACCGGGCGGTTCGCCACGGTCACCCTTGCCGCACGCGACGTCGTCCGGCCCGGTCTCACGCTGCGCGGGCTCACCGTGACCGCCGCGGACGTGCGGCTGCGTCCCGGCCTCGCGCCGGAGCTGGTGACCGGCCCGGTGGAGATCGAGGCCGAGCTCGACCCGGCCTGGGTCGCCGGGCGGCTGCGGGAGCACCTCCCGCAGGTCGAGGTGGGTGTCGACGACGACGGCGTCGCCCGGGCCCGGCTGCGGCGCCGTCCCGGGCTCGGGGCCGCCGACCTCGCGGTGTCGGTGGACGGGCACACCCTGTCCTGGAAGGTCACCGGCCTGACCGTCGCCGGGCGGTGGATGGGTCCACCCCGCTCGGCGGACACCCGTCGCTCGGTGCGGGCAATGGTCGACCGCAGCCCGCTGGCGGCGATCCGCTCGGGCCGGGCCGAACTCCCCGGGCTGCCCGGCGCGCTGCGGCTGCACGGGCTGGACCTCGCCCCCGGAAGGATCCTGGTGCGCGGCACGCTCGACGAGTGGCGCCGCAGCGTCCCGGTCGCGCGGATCGACGACGTGCTGCGCGGCGCGCTGTCCCTGCTGGACCTGAGCCGCTGACCCGGAACAGCTGCCCGTGCCCGCCCGTGCCCGAGCCGCCTGCACGTCGATCAGTACCTGAGCGTCGTCGTCCGACCGCGGGACAGCACTGAGGTACTGATCGACGCGCAGGGCGGGCGGTCAGCTCCGGCGGAGCCGCCGGGTGATGGCGCCCAGGCGCGAGGTCGGGCGGCGCGACGGGAGCAGGCCGGCAACGGCATCGTCGAGCAGGGAACCGATCGTCTCGGCCGCGCAGGTGCGGTTGGTGCCGATCCCTCCGGACGGGCCCCGCTTGATCCAGCCGACGACGTAGTGGCCGGGACGGCCCTCGACGCGGCCGGCGTCGTGCGGGACGAGGCCACGGTCGTCGTCGAAGGGCAGGCCGGCGACGGGACGGCCGCGGTGCCCCACGGCGCGCACGACCAGACCGGCCGGGATGTCGGTCCCGTCCGCGGTGTGCACCCCCTGGGCCCGGACGGTGCCGTCGATCCGCTCGGGCGCCGAGTGGAACCGGAACACCACCCGTGGGCGCTCGGCCGGCACCGACCAGTCGATCTTCTCCCGGCGGGCGCCGCGCAGCAGCGCGTGCGACGGGGACGCGGCGGGGCCATCGAGGGACTCGGCGATGCGCGGGTCGTGCTCGTCGACCACGACCTCGACGCCGCTGCGGCCGAGCAGCTCGCGCAGCTCCGGTGCGGTCGCGGCGACGGCCTCGGGGCCACGGCGGGCGAGCAGCACGACCTCGGTGATCGCACCGGTGCGCAGCGCGGCGAGCGCGGCCGGGTCGATCGGCGTGCCCTCCAGATCGGCGGCCGACGCGGTGAGGACCCGGGCGACGTCGATCGCGACGTTGCCGGTGCCGACCACGACGACACGCTCCACGGAGGTGTCGACGGCGTCGCGCGGCACGTCGGGGTGGCCGTTGTACCAGCCCACGACGGTGTCGGCGGCGATGCTGCCGGGCAACCCCTCCCCCGGCAGGCCCAGGTCGCGCGGCGCGGGCGCGCCCACGGCCCAGACCACCGCGTCGTGCCGGGCGGCCAGCTCGTCGGCCGAGACGTCCCGGCCGACCTCGGTGCCCAGCCGCATCCGCACCCGCGGGTGGGAGTGGAACCGGGCGAAGGACTCCCCGATCCCCTTCGTCGACGGGTGGTCGGGCGCGACCCCGAACCGCACCAGCCCGCCCGCGACGTCGAGCCGGTCGTAGAGCGTGACCGTCGACGAGGTGTGCAGCAGCAGGTCCTGTGCGGCGTACATCCCCGCGGGCCCGGTCCCGACGACGGCGACGTCGAGCGGGGCCATGTCCGCGGGCAGCGACCGCGTGAACTTCAGCGGGTACCACTCGTGGAACAGCGGGGAGTCGCCCTCCAGCTTCCCGGCGACCGGCTTGCCCTCGAAGTAGTCCGCGTTGACCTCGGCGTACCCGGCGAGCGATGCGCTCAGCCGCTCCACCGGGAAGATCGCGTCCACCGGGCAGGCGTCGGCGCAGGCCCCGCAGTCGATGCACGCCCGCGGGTCGATGTAGAGCATGTCGGTCGTGGCGAAGTCGGCCTCGTCCGGCGTGGGGTGGATGCAGTTGACCGGGCAGGCGGCGACGCACGACGCGTCGGTGCAGCAGGTCTGGGTGATCGCGAAGGGCACGGCCGGCTCCGGATCAGATCAGGTTGGCGCGACGGTAGAGGGCCAGCGCCGGCTTGGTGAGCAGGCCGCAGGAGGACAGGAACTCCATGAGCCCGGCGCAGGAGGACCGCAGCAGTGCCTTGTGGTGCTCGTTGTTCCGCGCCTCGCGCAGCGCGCGCTTCCGGTCGAGGCCCGCGTTCTCGTACAGGTCCTCGTTCCACATGGCGGTGACGATCTCGTAGGCGGCCAGGGCCACGAACAGGGCCTGGACCTGGCGGCGCAGCGGGCCCGCCCCGCGGAGACGGTCACGCGTCTCCTCGCGGGCGAACTTCATGTGCCGCGACTCCTCGACCACGTGGATGTTGTTGATCGTCCGGACGAACGGGACGACGCGCTCGTCGCGCATCCAGTCCCGCTGCATCACGTCGAGGACCTCCTCGGCGACGAGGATGGAGGCGTAGGCGGCCTCACCGGAGTAGACGGCCGCGCAGAGCCGGCCCATCGCGACGACACGCTTCTTCGGGATGTAGGCCGGGGCGCCGAGCTTGGCCGAACCGCGGGCGAACATGATCGAGTGGCGGCACTCGTCGGCGATCTCGGTCAGCGCCCACTGGAACGCCGGGTCGGTCGGGTCCTTCGCGTAGAAGTCCCGCAGGATCAGCTGCTGCAGGATCATCTCGAACCAGATGCCGGTCGAGGCGACCGACGCCGATTCCTGGCGGGTCAGCTCCTTGCGCTGCTCCTCGGTCAGCTCGGCCCAGTAGGCGGTGCCGTAGAGGCTGCTCCACTCCGGGCTCATGCCGTGGTAGTCGCGGTCCAGCGGCGTGTCCCAGTCGACCTGGGTGGCCGGGTCGAACGAGAGCTCCTCGGAGGACCGCAGGAGGCGCTCGGCGGTGTCGTGCCGATCCTCCGCGTGCCGGTCGTTCCCGGCCTCGAGCCCGTGCTCCGGAACGGTGGCGGTCATGTCGACTCCTCGCAGACAACGACGTCAATGCTGTAACCACCGGTAACGTTACCACCGGTTACACGTGACGCAAGCCCCCCGAGCGCACGGCGGCCCGATCACCGGCCGACGACACCGGTGCGGGTGACGCACCGCCCACCCGGGAGGGTTATCGTTGCGATGCGCAACTAACTGGGAGGTCGCGACGTGACACCGGAACGGGACGGACCTGCGGTCGTCGGCACCGTGCGGGGGCGGTCCGGCACCCCCGTGCCGGGCGCGACCGTCACCGTCACCGACCTCGACGGCCGCCAGCACGGGCGGACCGCCAGCGGCGACGACGGCACCTACGCCGTGCCCCTGGGCACCGGCGGGACGTACCTGGTGGTGACCCGCACCGACGGCGCCGGGCCCGACGCCGGGCTGGTCGCCGTCGGCGCGTCCCCCGCCCGGCACGACGTGACCGTCGCCGGCGGCGGCACGGTGCGGGGCACCCTGACCGACGCGACGGGCCACCCGGTCGGTGCCGCCGCCGTCACACTGATCGACACCGCGGGCGAGGTCGTCGCGCACACGCCGACCGACCCGGCCGGCCGGTTCCTGGTCGAGACCCCCGGCACCGGCCCGCACACCCTCACCGCGACCGCACCCGGGCACGGGCCGCTGGCCCGCACCGTCGACGCCGACCCGGCCGCGCCGCCGGTGGAGCTGCGCTTCCCCGCCCTGGCCGGGATCGCCGGCGTCGCCCGCAGCGGCGACGGCCGCCCGGTGCCCGGGGCTCGGATCGTGATCGGCGACAGCGACGGCCGCACCGTCGCCGAGACCACCACCGGCCGGGACGGCAGCTACGAGCTGCACGGGCTCCCGCCCGGACGGCACGAGCTGACCGCGAGCGGCTGGGCGCCGGTCGTCGTCGCGGTGCAGGTGGCACGGGGGGCGACCACGCCGGTCGAGGTGCGCTTCGGCGCCCCGGACCCGACCGACGACGACCGGATCGGCGGCCCGACGCGGACGGAGCACGGACATGGCTGAGCTCTACGGACGGCTGAGCACCCCCGACGGCTGGCCGGTGACCGGCGCGACGGTCACCGTCATGGACGCCACCGGCGTGCAGCGGGGCCGGGCGGCCAGCCGGGCCGACGGCGGGTTCGCGGTGGCGGAGCTGGCGCCGGGGCCGCACACGGTCGTCGTCGCCGCGGCGGGGTACGAGCCCTCCGCGCGGGCGGTCTCCCTCGCCGGGGACGGCGTCGACCTGGGCCGCGTCGAGCACGCCAGGGCCGGCGGCGCGGTGCTGCCCACCCCGGGGCTGTGGCGGATCGACCCGCAGCACTCCAGCATCCGGGCCACCGCGCTGCACCTGGGTATGAGCCGCATCCACGGCAGGCTGCGCCGGTTCTCCGGCGACCTGCGGGTGGCCGACCCGTTCGAGGCCAGCTCGGTCAGTGTGTCGATCGACGCGGGATCGGTGGACTCCGACGACCCCGACCGCGACTCCCACCTGCGGACCGCGGACTTCCTCGACGTCGAGACCCACCCGGCCATCGGCTACGAGGGCGACGGCCTGACCCGGGTCGACGCCACCCGCTGGACGGTGCACGGGATGCTCTCGCTCAAGGGCGTCAAGGCGCCGGTCGACCTGCACATGACCTACGGCGGCACCGGCCCCGACCTGTGGGGCGGCACCCGGGCGGCGTTCACCGCCACCACCGAGATCTCCCGCGACGAGTTCGCGATCGACTGGAACCAGTCGGTGCTGGCCGGCGTGCTCGCCGTCGGGCGGACGCTGCGGATCGACCTCGACGTGCAGGCCGTCCTGCAGGAGGCTCCGCACGCGTGATCGCCCCGCCCGGGAGATCCCGGACGGGGCGATCCCGGCCCGCCTGCCCCGTGCGAGCCGGTTGCACCCCGGGCGGCCCTGTGCACGACCGTCCGGGGCGGACCGGTCAGCTCAGGCCGTCGAGCGCCCCGAACACGGGCGCGGTCAGGTCGACCGGGGTCAGCAGGTCCTTCGGCAGCGGCGCCGCCGGGACGTCCTTGAGCAGGTACACGGGGGTGTTCCCACCCGGCCGGTCACCGGCGGACGGGTTCAGCTCGGCCGAGTCGCTCGGGGTCGCCTCGCCGTCGTAGTGCCAGACGGTGCCGTCGTAGTGGGCGTCTCCGTGGCCGTGGCGCTGGTGGCCCTCGTCGGCGTGCGCGAGCCCGCCGGCCAGGGTGGCCAGCGCCCCGGCGCCGGCGACGGCGGCCAGTGCGCGGGCGGTGGTGCGTGCGGTCATGGTGTGAACCTCTCTGGTGGGGGGAGCGTCCGGCCTGCTCAGCAGAGCGAGTCGACCGGCTTGGGGTTGGTCAGGCCGAACAGCGGCCGAAGCCGCAGCCCGACCCAGGTGCCGCCGAGTGCGACGACGGCCCAGATCCAGCCGTGCAGGCTGAACGAGGCGATGCCGGAGAAGTAGGCACCGATGTTGCAGCCGCCCGCGAGGCGCGCGCCGTAGCCCATCGCGATGCCGCCGAGGACGGCGCCGAGGCCGAGCTTCCAGGGGATGCGCTTGTGCAGCACGAACGCGCCGCCCACCGCGGAGGCCACCAGCGCGCCGATCATGATGCCGACGTCGAGGTTGGAGATGCGGTCGGCGAGCACCGGCGCGGCCAGCGACCGGGCGTTCGCCGGGACCTGCCAGTAGGCCAGCCCCGCCATGTCGAACCCGACCGCCTGCAGGACCTTCGAGCCCCACAGCGCGAACGCCGAGGTCACACCCCACGGGGCGGCGGAGACGAACAGGACGGCCGCGTTGAGCACCGCGAGCACGAGCGCGCCGACCCACATCGGCCACGAGCCGCGCAGCACGCGTGCCGCACCGCGGGCCGACGGCGGCCGCTCGACCGGGGGCGGGGTGCGGCGCCGGGCGACGACCCAGGTCACCACGGTGATCCCCGCCGTGACCAGCAGCGTCACCGCGACCGCACCCGGGTAGCCGAGCAGCTGGGCCAGGTTGATGCTCGGACCCTGCGGGACGGTCTGCGTCCAGAAGGTGTGGGTGAACACCGCGAACATCGACCCGACGATGAACCCGAACAACGTCAGCACGATCGCGGACTGCCCGCTGCCGACGGCGAACAGCGTCCCCGACGCGCACGACCCGCCGACCTGCATGCCGACGCCGAACAGGAAGGCGCCGACGACGAGCCCGATGCCGATCGGGTTGGTGAAGCCCCGCGGGTCCCCGGCGAGCGCGAACCCGGACGAGAGGATCACCGCGAACAGCACCGACGCCGTCGCCAGCATGAGCATGTGCGCGCGGATCGCGGCGCCCTGCCCGACGGCGACGAGCTGCCGCCAGCCGGAGGTGAAGCCGAACCGGGAGTGGAACAGCGTGAAGCCCAGGGCCAGGCCGAGCGCGGCGGTGCCCACCATCGTCGCTGGGGCGACGGCGCCCACCCCGACGAGGAACAGCACCGCCAGGACCAGGCCGACCGCGACCACCGGCCACTGCGGCGGGGCGGCCTCGCGGTCCTGCGGGCCGTAGGCGGTGCGCCCGGAGGCGGGCAGCTCGCGCAGGGCACGGACCAGGGAGCCCGGCGACCGGCCGGGCGGATCCTTCGTGATCGACACGGGAGTCTCCTCGTGGGTGGCGGTCAGGGGGTCGGGCCGGCGGGGGTGCCGGGACCGGTGTCGAGTGCGGAGCCGATCCGGACGACCGCGCCGCCCGGGAACCACGCCGCCTCGTTGGGCGACCCGTGGTGGCCGCCGTCGGTGTCGGCGGTCATGGGCACGTCGACCGGTGCGGCGGCGTACAGCGACGGCACCGGGTCGGCGTAGGTCTCGCCGGACGTGGCGGCCCAGGCGCGCAGCCCGGACAGCGACGGCGCCGAGCCCGGGGCGACGGCGGCCAGCAGCCGCACGTAGCGCTGCGGGGCCGGCTCCTGCGGACCGAAGTCCAGCGGGAGCAGGGTGCCCGGGCTCTGGCCGAGCACGCCGCCGGTCAGCAGCCAGGGTGCCAGGTAGGTCCCGCCGAGCGCGGTGGGTGTGGTGAGCGCCGCGCGGGCGGTGTCGCGCACCGTGGTGGCGGCGAGCTGCCAGCCCGACACGACCAGCAGCGCGTCCTGGGGGCCCGCGGACGGGCGGACGGGCAGTCCGGCGGCCGCGGCCTCGGCCCGCACGACGTCGGCGGCGGCCCGCGAGCGCGGCGACGCGTCGCCGGCGATCGCGAGGCCCGGCGCGCCCTGGCCCCCGAGCGCACGCACGATGCCACGCAGGGCACCGGCGTCGGCGGGGTCGAGCGCCTCGGACGGGCAGTTCCCGACGGTGGCGTCGCCACCGGCGACGATCCGCCCGACCGTGGCCGACAGGCACTCCGGGGCGTCGGGCCCGGTCGCGCCGGCCGGGGCGGTGCGCTCGGTGCCGACGTCGACCGGCACCGAGCGGGTCAGGCCACCCGCGGTGAGGGTGATCGACGAGGCCCCCGCGGGCAGGTCGACGAGGGCCCAGCCGCCGCGGACCTCGGTACGGGCGGTGAACGGGACGACCCGGTCCCCCACCCGCACCGCGTACCCGGCGGGGGCGCCCGGGTCACCACCGTGCCCGGCTGGCATCCGTGCGTCCGGGCCGGTCACCTCGACCCCGCCGCCGGTGAGCTGCACCAGGTTGGGTCCGGGGCGCATCGGGGACACCGCCAGGGTCAGCGGGCCCGCGCCGAGGTCGACCGAGCGCAGCAGCGCCTGGCCGGGGGTGGCCCCCGGGGCCGGGGCGGGCAGTGCGGCCGGCAGCGTCGCCGCACCGACCGCGGCGAGGGCGGCCAGCACGACCGGGGTGCGGAGACGGTCGCGCAGCTCGGCGGCCCGCACCGCGTCGGAGCGGGTCCCGGCCGTCGCACGGCGGGTCACCCACGCCTGCACGGCGAGCAGGGCCACGACCGCGGCCGGGGCCAGCACGGTGACCAGCACCGCCCGGCCGTAGCCGGTGCCGTGCAGGTCGGTGAGCGAGAACGGTCCGGCGAGGGCGACCCGGACCGCGGCGAGCACCACCCCGACCGTCCCCGCCCCGATGCCGACGATCCGCACCCGGGCGGCCCGCGGCGCCGGGTCGGTCGCGGTGGCCAGGTGCAGCGCGGCACCGGCGGCCAGGGCACCCGCGACCGCGTACCCGGCGTCGAGGACGAACCACGGCGCCGACGGGGTCCCGGCCAGCTGGATCGCCAGCAGACCGGTCACCACCAGCGCGGGGGCGACGGCGAGCACCGGCCGCGGGCCGGCGAGCAGCGCGGGCACCGCCACCGTCGCCAGCAGGAGCAGCAGGGTCCAGCCGGAGATCCCGGCGCCGGACCGGGTCACCGCGGCAACCGCGGCGGAGACGGCGACGAGCGCCGCGACTCCCGCGACGACCCGCTCGGCGCGTCCGGGGGCGTCGGCGAGGACACGCACCAGGCCGGACCCGGCCACCACGGCGAGCGCGGTGAGCAGGACCAGGCGCAGGGCCGTGTCCACGAACGGCACACCGTCGGAGGGTCCTGCGGCGAGGACCGCCGGGGCGGCCCCCGCCACTGCACGGAGCAGGGCGGGGGCGTCCCCGGCCGGGCCGGCGGGCAGGAGCCCGCCGGCCGGCACGAGTGTCGCGAACGACGTCGAGAACGACACGGACGTCATCAGTCCTTGATGTCCTCGTCCGCGGCGACGAACAGCATCGAGTGCGGCTTGGCATTGCCGAACGCACCGTGCGGCCAGTTCTCGCGGTTGAAGTTGACGCAGGTCTCACCGGTGTCCTCGTCCTTGAACGACTCGTCCAGGGACAGCGAGCCGTCCGGGGCGATGTCGGTCATGCAGAGGCGGTGGTCGCCGTCCAGCCCGGTGCGGGCCACGAAGTAGTTCGCGGTCGCGAGGCGCTTGGGCTGGTCGGTGTGGTGGTAGTAGCCGTCGTCACCGAGCTCCAGGTTGTCCAGCGCGCCCCAGTGCGGGCCGGCGCCGGTCTGGTCGGAGTTGATGCCGACGGTGCCCTTGATGGTCGGGCAGTCGGCCTCGGCGCCACCGGCGGTGGTCTCCTCGATCGTGTCGATCGAGCAGCTCGGGTTCGGTCCCGAGGCCAGCAGCTTCTCGATGTCGAGCGCGATGACGCCGCCAGCGGTGCCCTTGTCGTCCGGGCCCAGCGTGCCGGCCTTGCGGCCGATCGTGGCGTGGTAGAGCGTCTTGTCGTCGGCGCTGGTCTGGATCCAGCCACCGTTCGCGCTCGGGCCACCGTTCTCGCCCCCGACGCCCAGGTGCGGCGCGGCGGTCCCCAGGTCGAAGACCTCCTTCCACTCCGGGTTGTCGGCGGTGATGTCGGGCGTGTAGAAGATCGCGCCGCCCTGCATCGTCTGGGCGAAGGCGCCCTTGTGCTCCGGCCGGTTGGTGACCGTGGTCTCCATGACGGCGCGGTTCTCGTTGCGCAGCGGGTCGACACCGTTGCTGCGCGGGCCGGTCGGCAGGTACTGCACCGACTTGACCTTCGGCTTGTTCAGGTCGGAGATGTCCCAGGTGCGCACCGTGGGCCGCCGCAGGTACGGCGACGGGTTCTTCACCGGGTCGAGGATGATCGTCCGCGGCTCGGCGTAGTCACTGGTGATCATGGTGTTCAGGTCCTCGCGGACCTGGATCCCGTGCGGGTTCGCGCAGGTGGGGTTGCCCAGGGCCGGCATGTTGAGGCACTGGGTCGGGTCCTCGGGCGTCTCCGTCGCGGCCGGGGCCTCGACGAGGTTGCGGCCCTCCTGGTCGAACCGGATGACCGAGCCCGGGGCGCCCGCGAAGCCGTTGCCGGTGCGGACCTCGCCGTTGGTGTAGCGGCACGGACCCGGGGCGACGGGGCCGCCCATGTAGGTGCCGTACGCGGTGCCGTCCTTGAGGACCCAGTAGGCGTCCGGGACCGACCCGCACAGCGTCTGCGACGGCAGCGAGATGCCCGAGAGCTTGATCTCCGGCAGCGCGGCGACGTCGAAGACGTAGGTCGCCGCGGTGAACAGGCCGCCCGCGTAGATCTTGTCGCCCTTGCGCCACGAGTACTGCATGTGGTGCGGCTCGTTCTCCACGAGCGGGCCGACGGTCGCGGTGTTGACGACCTTGCCGTAGTCCGGGGTGCCCTTGGTGACGTCGACGACGGCCAGGAAGTCCGGACCCGGCAGGGCGTCACGGACCTTGTCGACCGGGTCGAGCAGCGACCCGGGCAGGTTGCGCACGTCCGCCACGGCGGTGTCGGCGATGTTCTCGTCGCCGGCCCAGACCAGGGCGTACTCCTTCTTGGGCCCGTCGGCGGACTGCTGACGGGCCTCCGGCGTGAGGTTGTTCTCGACCCAGTAGTTCTTGCCGTCGGCGCCGGTGACCTCGGACTTGACCTTGTCGATCGTTCCCTGGGCCGACGCGGGGATCGCGACGACCCCGGCGACGACGGCGGCGCTCGCGAGGGCGATCAGCCCCCGCCGCGCCCAGCGGGACTGCGGGAGCAGGCTCATTCGCCGGCCCCGCCGCTCAGGAACGTCGGGGTGATCTGCTTCGGCGCCTTCGACACGACGTCGACCAGCCCGGCGACGGGGACGCCCGCGGGGGCGAAGTCGCGCAGCTGCTGGATCGGCTGGTCGGAGTCGAACGCCTCGTAGGACGACTCGACCGGGGGTGCCGTCGGCGCCGGGTCGGGCTGGTCGTCATTGGGGGCGCTGAGGATCGGACCGAGGTCGGGGACCAGGTCCGGGGTGGCCGCCTGGGCCGCGCCGGAGAGGCCGATCAGGGCGGTGCCGGCGAGTGCGGCGCCACCGGCGATCAGCCGGATCCGGGAGGCGGACCGTGCGCGGTGCTGAGGCACGACGTGTCTCCTTCTTTCGTGACGGGGAGCGGTTCGGGGCCGATGTGGACGTCCGTCGAGCGGCGGACCGCGGCACCGTCCGGTATGGATGGTGTCGCGGGGCGCGGGCAGGCGCGGACGTGCGGTGGGCGTCGGACTCCGACCTCCCGGGCCGCCGGACGGCGGGGCGGGAGGGTCCGCGCGGGGGCGCGGTGGTCGACCGGGAAAGCGGGGTACTGGGGCGGTCCCGTGGCTACCGCGGCCGCGGTCCCCGTGGCGGGGACGGCGAGCGGCGGAGCGCGGGCGCGCCCCGGGAGCCGGGCGCGGTCAGGCGCCGGAACAGAGCGCGCTCGCCTGGCGGCGCAGGTCGACGTGACGCCGAACCGCGAACCGGGAGACGAGGTGCATGCGGACCAGTAAACAGACCCGTTCGGAGTAACCCCACACCGGATCGGTCCACATCGTGAGATCGGGCCCGCAGCGCCCCCGAAACGGGCGCGGGGGGTGACCTGGACTACTCCGGACGGACCGGGACGACCCACTCCAGAGCATCGGAACGCGGCAGAACAGATCACCCGATCGTGTCAACGACGTCGGGAACCGGATCGCTCCACGCCGCTGACCTGCGACGACGTCGCTGTTGATGATCTTTACGGGAAGAAGTCCGGACACCTGGTCGTCCGGTGGGGACTGTGGCGAGCCGGATCCGGCGTCCTGCCGCGGTCCGAGGCGGTGGTCGCGACGGGTGAGGGGTCCGGTGCCGGATACGGCACCGGACCCCTCACCGGGGCCGATCACCCCAGGCCGAGCACCCGCACGGCGTTGTCCTTGAGGATCATCGGCCGGACCTCGGGCTTCATCTCGAGGGTCTCGAAGTCTGCGAGCCACCGGTCCGGGGTGATGACCGGGTAGTCCGAGCCGAACAGCACCTTGCGGCGCAGCATCGTGTTCGCCGCGCGCACCAGCTGCGGCGGGAAGTACTTCGGCGACCATCCCGACAGGTCGATGTACACGTTGGACTTGTGGGTGGCGATCGAGATCGCCTCGTCCTGCCAGGGCACCGACGGGTGGGCGAGCACCACGGTGAGGTCGGGGTGGTCGGCGGCGACGTCGTCGAGCAGCATCGGGTTCGAGTAGCGCAGCTTGATCCCGCGCCCGCCCGGCAGCCCGGCGCCGATCCCGGTCTGTCCGGTGTGGAACAGCGCGGGAACGCCGAGCTCGGCGATGGCGTCGTAGAGCGGGTAGAAGCGCATGTCGTTCGGCTCGAACGCCTGC
Organism: Pseudonocardia sp. Ae717_Ps2; assembly: GCF_001932475.1. Taxonomy (NCBI): domain Bacteria; kingdom Bacillati; phylum Actinomycetota; class Actinomycetes; order Pseudonocardiales; family Pseudonocardiaceae; genus Pseudonocardia; species Pseudonocardia sp. Ae717_Ps2. The sequence goes on along the minus strand of NZ_MCIS01000001.1, from coordinate 1,122,198 downwards.
AGGCTGGGGTGGAATTTGAAGCCGCGGACCCCGTGCTCGGTGACCAGGCAGCGGGCGCGGGCGACGGCGGCCTTGCCGGTGTGCGGGTCCACCGAGCCGAACGGGATCAGGACGTCGGCGTGCGCGGCGGCCGCGGCGGCGATCTCCTCGCTGGACAGCGGCGGGTGCCCGGTGCCCGACGGCGCGTCGACGGTGAACACGACCGCGGCGATCCGGCGTGCCCGGTAGTGCTCGGCGATCGTGTCGATCGTCGGGGTGCGGTCCTGGTCGGCCCTGAAGTACGCGGCCGACGCGTCGAGCAGCTCCTGGTCCAGCGCCAGGCAGCCGTGGCCGTCCTGCTCGACGTGGACGTGCACGTCGATCGCGACGACGCCGGCGGGGTCGATGGGCATGCGGGGAACCTCCGTCAGGGGAGCTCGGTACGGGACTTGACCTCGAGCAGCGCGGCGAGGACGGCGTCGCGGCGGGCGGCGAGCGCGGGGCCGTCGAGGTCGCCCAGCTCGGCGTGGACGCCGTCGACCAGGGTCGTGGCCAGCTCGGGGGTGAGCGTGACCTGTCCGAGGTCGCGCCACCACCGCTCGGTGGGCGGACCGAGGTGCTCCAGGATGTGCGCGAGCCCGCCGGGGCCGCCGGACAGGTGCTGGTTGGCGAACGGGCCGAGCACCGCCCAGCGCAGGCCGGGCCCGTGGGAGATGGCGGCGTCGACGTCGGCGACGGTGGCGACACCCCGCTCGACCAGCGAGTACGCCTCCTGCCACAGCGCGGCCTGCAGCCGGTTGGCCAGGTGGCCGGGCACCTCGGCCCGCAGCCGGACCGGTCGCTTGCCCAGCGCGGTGTAGAAGGCCGTGGCGATGTCCACGGCGGCCTCCGCGGTCCGCTCGCCAGGCACGACCTCGACCAGCGGGATGACCTGGGGCGGGTGGAACGGGTGCCCGACGAGCACCCGCTCGGGGTGCCGGGCCGCGCCGCGGGCGATCGTCGTCGGCAGCAGGCCCGAGGAGCTGGAGGCGAGCACGACACCGGGTGCGGCGGCCTCGTCGAGCTCGCCGAACAGGGTGTGCTTGAGGTCCTCACGTTCGGGGCCGTTCTCCTGCACGAACCCGGCCGGCCCGGCGGCGGCACCGGCGCTGTCGGCGAACGTCAGGTTGCCGACCGGGAGCGGGCCGTCGTGGCCGGGGAACGGGCCGAGCGCGGCGAGGTCGGCGCGCAGCCGGTCCTCGGCACCCGGGGCGGGGTCGAAGGCACGCACGTGCAGGCCGCGGGACAGGAACAGCGCCGTCCAGCCGACGCCGATCACGCCCGTCCCCACGACGGCGACGGTGCCGATCCCGGCCGCCCCGCCGGTGCCCTCGCCGGTGTCGTCGCCGGTGCCGGTGCCGGTGCCGGTGCCGGTGCCGTCGACGGTCCCGGCGGGGTTCCCGGGCGCGCTCACGCCGGTGTCCCGGAGGCGAGGTGGACGAACGCGTCGAGCGCGGTGGGGTCGGCGAGCACGTCGCGGGAGGCGACGTCGTCGACGGCCGCGCCGAGCAGGATCCGCTTCACGGGGACCTCCAGCTTCTTGCCAGTGCGGTTGCGCGGCACGACCGGCACCGCCTCGACCCGGTCCGGGACGTGGCGCGGGGTGAGCTCGCTGCGCAGCGCGGTGCGGATGCGGGCGACCAGGGCGTCGTCGAGGGAGGTGTCGGCGGCGGGCTGCACGAACAGCAGCAACTCGCCGTTGCCGCCGGCGGGGTCCTCCAGGTGCACGACGAGCGAGTCCTCGACCTCGGGCAGCTCCTCCACGACGCGGTAGAACTCGGCCGTCCCCAACCGGACGCCGCCCCGGTTGAGGGTGGCGTCGGAGCGGCCGGGGACGACCGCGGAGCCGTCGGCGGAGAAGCGGACCCAGTCGCCGTGCCGCCACACCCCGGGCCAGGTGGCGAAGTAGGTGTCGCGGTAGCGGCTGCCGTCGTCGTCGCCCCAGAAGCCGACCGGCATCGACGGCATGGGGGCCCGGATGACCAGCTCGCCGAGCTCGCCGACGACCGGGCGGCCCGCGTCGTCGAACGCGGCGGCGTCGACCCCGAGGCAGGGCCCGGAGATCTCGCCGGAGCGCACCGGCTGGAACGGGCTCCCCTGCACGATGCCGGAGCAGACGTCGGTCCCGCCGCTGCCCACGTTGAGCAGCACGTCCGGCCCGAACTGCTCGGTCACCCAGCGGTAGCCCTCCGGCGGCAGCGGGCTCCCGGCGGCGCCGATCTGGCGGACCGCGGACAGGTCGTGCTCGACGGCCGGGCGCAACCCCGCGGCGCGCGAGGCCATGAGGAACCCGGGGCTCGCGCCCAGCAGCGTCGCGCCGGTCTCGGCGGCCAGGCGCCACTGCCAGCCGAGGTCGGGGTGGGCGGGGTTGCCGTCGATCAGCACGATCGACGCCTGCCGCAGCAGCCCGGAGACCAGCGCGTTCCACATCATCCAGGCGGTCGTGGAGTACCAGAGGATCCGGTCGCCGGGACCGAGGTCCCAGCTCAGGGCGTGGTTCTTGAGGTGCTCCAGGAGGATGCCGCCGTGGCCGTGCACGATCGCCTTGGGCAGCCCGGTGGTGCCGGAGGAGAACAGCACGCACAGCGGGTGGTCGAACGGGACCGGGTCCGCGCCCGGCTCCGGGTCGGCGGCCAGCAGTGCGTCCCAGGTCATGGCGTCGGGCACGGTGTGCGGCCCGTAGGGCACGGCGACGACGTGGCGCACCCCGGGCAGCCCGGCGCGCAGGGCGGCGACCTCGTCGCGGCGGTCGACGTCGCGTCCGGCCCAGCCGTAGCCGCCGACGGTGAGCAGCACGACCGGGTCGACCTGGCCGAACCGGTCGAGGACGCTGCGCGCGCCGAACTCGGGTGCGCAGCTGGTCCAGACCGCGCCGAGCGAGGCCGTCGCGAGGAACGCGACGACCGTCTCGGGCAGGTTCGGCAGGTAGGCGGCGACCCGGTCGCCGCGGCCGACACCGAGCCTGCGCAGCCCGGCCCGGGCGCGGGCGACCTGCTCGCGCAGCTGCGCCCAGGTCAGCTCGACCCGGTCGCGGGTCTGGGAGTACGCGACGACGGCGGTGCGGTCGTCGGGCCCGTCCAGGGCGTGCGCGGCGTAGTTCAGGGTCGCGCCCGGGAACCACTCGGCACCCGGCATCTCCCGGCGCCCGAGCACCGCCCGGGGCGGGGTGTCGAACCGCACCCCGAGGTGGGTCGCGACCGCCGACCAGAACGCCTCGGGCTCGGCCACCGACCAGCGGTGCAGCGCGGCGTAGTCGGGCAGGGCCAGGCCGTGCTCGCGCTCGACCGCGGTGACGAAGCGGCCGATCTGCGTGGTCTCCCGGACGTCGTCGGCGACGGGGCGCAGCAGCTCGCTCACCGGCGCACCTTCCCACCGCGGCCGTCGAGGAAGGCCCGCATCCGCTCCTGGGCCTCGGCACTCGAGGAGGCGACCGCAGCGACCAGCGACTCCATCATGAAGCCGTGGTCCGGGGAGGCCTCGGCGATCCGCGGCAGCGCCTGGAGCACCGCGACGTTGGTGATCGCCGAGTTCCCGGCCACGGTGCGGGCCAGCTCGCAGGCGCGCGCCAGCCCCTCCCCCGGCCCGGCGCGGTAGTGCGACAGGCCCAGCGCGTGCCCCTCGTCGGCATCGAGGACACGGCCGGTCAGCATCATGTCGGTCATCCGGTGCACACCGATGAGCCGCGGCACCCGCACCGACCCGCCGCCGCCGACGAACAGCCCGTGCTGGCCCTCGGGCAGTGCGTAGAACGTGGAGTCCTCGGCGACCCGCAGGTGGGTGGCCGAGGCCAGCTCCAGCCCGCCGCCGACGACGGCGCCCTTGAGCACCGAGACCACCGGCAGCCGTCCCTCGGCGAGCCGGGCGAACGCGCGGTGCCACATCCGGGAGTGCTCCATCGCCGCGACGACGTCGCGGTCGCCGAGCTCGGACAGGTCCAGCCCGGCGCAGAAGTGGTCGCCCTCGGCGTCGAGGACGACGGCGCGCACCCCCTCGGGCGGGCGGGCGAAGAAGTCCTCGATGCCGAGCACGGTCGCGTCGTCGAGGGCGTTGCGCTTGCGCGGCCGGGACAGGCGCAGCACGGCGACCTCGTCGTGCCGCTCCACCGTCAGCGACTCCGGGAGTCCCATCACGACACCTCTTCCCCGGCGGCCGCGGCCGCACGCAGGTCGACGCGCCGGACCTTGCCGGACGCGTTGCGGGGCAGCTCCTCGACGAACCGCACGTACTTCGGGACCTTGTACCGGGCCAGGTGCCCGGCGAGCAGTGCGCGCACGGCGTCGGCGTCGAGGTCGGCGCCGGGGCGCAGCTGCACGTAGGCGGCACCGACCTCGCCCCAGCGCTGGTCGGGGACCCCGACGACGGCGCAGTCGGCGATGTCGGGGTGGGTGACGGCGACGGCCTCGACCTCGGCCGGGTACACGTTCTCGCCGCCGGAGATGATCATGTCCTTGACCCGGTCGACGGCGAACGCCCAGCCGTCGTCGCCGGCCCGGAGCACGTCACCGGTGCGGAACCACTCCCCCCGCCGCGACGCCGCGGTCTCGGCCGGACGGTTCCAGTAGCCCGGGCTGACGTGCGGCCCGCGGACCAGCAGCTCGCCGGGCTCCTCGTCGAGGGGGACGAGCTCGCCGTCGCGCTCGACGGCGACGTCGGTGAAGAAGTGCGGCACCCCGACCGAGGTCGGTGGGTGCGCGGCCGTCCCCTCGCGGGTCGCCATGTGCACCCCGGGCGAGGCCTCGGTCATCCCGTAGCCCTGCTGCAGCGCGACGCCGCGCTCCAGCCAGGCCCGCGCGACCCGCTCCTGCACCGGGGAGCCGCCGTAGACCACCGTGCGCAGCGACGACAGGTCGGTCCGCTCCCACGCCGGGGACTCGCACAGCATCTGCAGCATCGTCGGGACGGCGGCGAAGCTGGTGATCCGTGCCCTGGCGATCCGGTCGAGGACCGCCACCGGGTCGAACCGGGCGACGAGCTCGACGCTGCCGCCCTTGAACAGCGTGGGCAGCGTGACCTGGGAGAGCCCGACGCAGTGGAACAGCGGCGAGATGCACAGCGTGCGCTCGTCGGAGCAGACGTCGACGTGGGCGAGCTGGTTGACCGTGTTCCAGGTCAGGTTGCCGTGGGTCAGCACCGCCGCCTTCGGACGGCCGGTGGTGCCGGAGGTGTAGAGCAGCACGGCCGGGTCGTCGAGACCGGCACCGGCGTCGTCGCGGGCGGGCCCGCGGGCCAGGTCCTCGACGCCGCGGACGACCGGGATCCGTGGGGCGGTCGCGGCGACGAGGTCGTCGGTGCCGGGGTCGTCGGGGTCGGGGCCGTGCACGAGCAGCGTCGCGCCGCAGTCGTCGAGCATGTAGCCGATCTCGGCGGGGGCCAGGCGGAAGTTCAGCGGGACCGCGATCGCGCCGAGCCGCCAGGCGGCGAAGCAGGTCTCCAGGGTGGCGACGGCGTTCACCCCGAGCCAGGCGACCCGGTCCCCCCGACCGACCCCCCGCTCCGCCAGGCCGCCCGCGATCCGGGCGACGCGCTCGGCCAGCTCGGCGTGGTCGACCGCCCGGTGCCCGTCGGACAGGGCCGGGGCGCGCGGGCTGATCCGCGCCCGGCGGGCGGGCCAGGTGCCCAGCCCGAGGCCGGGACCGGTGATCGGGCTCATGGGGCTCCCTCGCTCCTTGATATCAATCAAGTTGATAGCAAGGTCCTTGCCATGAGGTCAAGCGTCGCCGTCCGGCGGGATCGGGTCGCGATCGACCAGGGCGACCAGACACCGTTCGAGGGCGTCGGCGAACACCTCGGCCTGGTCGGGCTCCAGCGCGCCGAGCATCCGGCGCTCGACGACCCCGGCCGCGGAGTGGCAGTCGGCCAGCACCTCGTCCCCGTGGGCGGTGAGCCAGACCTGCAGGACCCGGCGGTTGTCCGGCGCCGCGCGGCGTTCGACGAGCCCGTCGCGCTCCATCCCGGCGACGAGCTGCTGCATCGCCTGCGGGGTCACGAAGTGCCGCCGGGCGAGCTGCGCCGAGGACAGCCCGCCGCGGCGCTCCAGCACGCTGAGCGCGGTGTACTGGGCCAGCGTCACGCCCAGCGGGCGCAGCGCCTCCTCCATCCGAGCGCGCTCGGCCATCTGCAGACGCTTGACCAGGTAGGTCAGCCGCTGCCCGCGCGTTCCCGTCGGTACCGACGCCGCATCCGTCACGTGCGCGATCCTAACGACCATGGCGTCGATCACAAGTTCCTTGCTATAAAGCTGCTTTCCATCTCACGGAAGGCACGGAGCTGCGATGACGCACCCCCGGTTCTCCCCGACCCAGCGCCGACGCGCGGTCCTGTCGAGCTACCTCGGCAGCCTGATCGAGTACTACGACTTCCTGCTGTACGCGACGGCCTCGGCCGTGGTGTTCAACCGGGTCTTCTTCTCCGACCTCGACCCGCTCGTCGGCACCGTCGCCGCGTTCGGGACGCTCGCCACCGGCTACCTGGCCCGCCCGCTCGGCGGGATCGTGTTCGGCCACTTCGGCGACCGCGTCGGGCGCAAGAAGATGCTGGTCATCAGCATGGTGCTGATGGGTGTGGCGAGCACCCTGATCGGGGTGCTGCCCACGTACGCGCAGGTCGGCGCGCTGGCCCCGGTGCTGCTGATCGTGCTGCGGGTCGTGCAGGGCGTCGCGGTCGGCGGGGAGTGGGGCGGCGCGGTCCTGATGTCGGCCGAGCACGCGTCGTCGCGGCGGGGGCTGTGGGCCAGCTTCACCAACGCCGGTGCGCCGAGCGGCATGGTGCTCTCGACGCTGGTGCTGGCGCTGTCGGCGTCGCTGACCGGGGACGCGTTCCTCACCTGGGGCTGGCGGATCCCGTTCCTGCTGAGCGTGGTGCTGCTGGGCATCGGGCTGTTCGTGCGGCTGTCGGTCACCGAGACCCCGGTGTTCGCCGCGTCCGCCGCAAACCGGCCGACGACGCCTCGCCGGGCGCCGCTGCTGGAGGTGCTGTCCCGTCCGCGCAACCTGCTGCTCGCCGTCGGCGTGGGGTTCGGGGCCTTCGTCGCGCAGGGGACGCTGACCACCTTCCTCATCGCCTACGCCGTGCGCGCCGGGTTCGAGCGTCAGACCGTGCTCAACGCGCTCACCCTGTCCTCGGTGGTCGCGATCGTCGGCATCATCGGGTTCTCCGCACTGTCGGACCGGGTCGGACGCCGACCGGTCGTCCTGGGTGGGGCGGTCGCGACCGGGCTGTGGTGCGTCGCGATCTTCCCCATGATCGACACCGGCTCGGCGGTGCTGCTCACCCTGGCCGTGGTGGTCGGTCAGGGCGTCACGCACGCGGCCTGGTTCGGGCCCTCCGCGGCCCTGTACTCGGAGATGTTCTCCACCGGCTCGCGCTACACCGGGGCATCGCTGGGCTACCAGATCTCCGGGATGGGCGCGGGGCTGTCGCCGGTGCTGTTCGCGTCGCTGCAGGCCGCCGGCTTCGGCACCGGGGTGCTGTCGGCGGTGATCGGGCTGCTCGCGCTGGTCTCGGTCGGGTCGGTGCTCGCGCTGCGCGAGACCGCCCGCGACGGTCTGACGGGCCCGGACGTCCCCGCACCCGCGGGGACCACCGAGGGCGCCGCCACCCGCTGACCGCCGGCCCGCGCCGGTGTCCGCCCGCGGTCACGGCCCGGGTGTTCAGCGGCGCGGCGGCCCGGCCGCCTCAGACCCGGGCGTCCTGCGGGTCCGACGCCGGGGCGGGCAGCCGGGACGCGACGACCGCGACGACCACCGTCACCAGGGACACGACCGCCGCGACCAGGAACGCCGCGTGCACCCCGGCCGCGTCGACACCGGCGCCGGCCGAGGCCAGCGTCATCACGGTGATGAACAGCGCCGTCCCCGCCGCGCCCGCGACCTGCTGGAGCGTGGTGAGGATGGCGCTGCCGTGCGAGTACAGCTCGCCCGGCAGCGATCCCAGCGAGTCGGTCATCAGTGGCGTGAACATCAGCGCCAGCGCCGCGGACAGGCCCACGTGCAGCACCACGACCAGCCAGAGCGGCGTCGTCGCGGCGAGGGTAGTGAACCCCCACATCACGACCGCGAGCAGCACCGCGCCGGGCAGCACCAGCGGACGGGCGCCGAACCGGTCGTAGGCGCGGCCGACGAACGGGCCCAGCAGCCCCATCACCAGCCCGCCCGGCAGCACCACCAGGCCCGCGACGAACGCGCTGTCACCCAGCACGTCCTGGATGTAGAGCGGCAGCAGGATGATCGCGCCGAACAGCGACATGAACCCGGTCGCGACGAGCACCAGCGACAACGTGTACCGGCGGACCGTGAACGGGCGCAGGTCCAGCAGCGGGGCCGTACCGGTGCCGCGCTGCAGCCGGACCTGGCGGTGCACGAACACCGCGAGCGCCACCGCGCCGAGCACCAGCGGCACCCACGGCGGCACCGCGGTGTGCGCGCCCCCGGCGGCGGACTCGCCGATCGCGGACAGCCCGTAGACGATCCCGGCGAACGCGACGGCCGAGATCAGGACCGAGGCGACGTCGAGTGGGGCCCGCGTCGTCTCCGCCTCGACCCGCAGCCGCAGCGCACCCGCGACCAGTGCGACCAGGGCGATCGGCAGCACGATCCAGAACATCCAGCGCCAGCCCAGCGCGGAGAGGATCACCCCGGACAGCGTCGGGCCGACCGCGGGCGCCACCGCGATGACGATCGAGATCGTGCCCATCGTCTGCCCGCGGCGGCTCGCCGGGACCAGGCGCAGGATCGTCGTCATGAGCAGCGGGACCATCACCGCGGTGCCGGTGGCCTGCACGACCCGCCCGGCCAGCAGGAACCCGAACGCGGGCGCGACCGCGCACAGCAGGGTCCCGACGCTGAACAGACCCATCGAGGCGAGGTAGACCGACCGCGGCGGGAACCGCCCCAGCAGGTACCCCGTGATCGGGATGACCACCGCCATCGTCAGCAGGAACCCGCTGGTCAGCCACTGCGCGGTTGCCGGGGTGACGCGCAGGTCGGCGATCAGGGCGGGCAGCGCCACGCTCATGATCGTCTCGTTCAGGATCATCACGAACGCCGAGCCGACGAGCAGCCCGATGATCAGCAGGGCTCCGGCGGGCAGCCGCTCGGTGTCGCGGTCGGGGGCCGGCTCGGTGGTCACAACGTGCTCCTCGTGGACGGGACGGACGCGCCACCCACGGCACCGACGGCACGGCGCCGGTACCCGTCGCGGCCGGGCGACGGGGTGGCGGTGTGGGAGTGGACCACGGCCGGGCGGGCGACGGCGAACCGTTTCTGCCCGGCGCCGGGGGGACAATGGCGCCATGTCCACCTACGACGTCGTCGTGGTCGGGGCGGGTCCCGCCGGCTGCGCCGCGGCGCTCAACGTGTTGCGGCTGCGGCCGTCGGCGTCGGTGCTCCTGCTCGACGCAGCGGCCTTCCCCCGCGACAAGACCTGCGGAGACGGCGTCGCGGCCGAGGTGTTCGACCTGCTCGACGAGCTGGGCGCCACCGGGGTGCGCACGCTCGGCGTCGCGGCGCCGCGGCTGCGCCTGCGCACCCCGGCGGGCCGGGTCGTGCACCGCACCGCGCGCCGGCCGAACCGGGTGGTCCCGCGCCGGGAGCTGGACGCGGCGCTGGTCGACGCGGCCGTCGCCGCCGGGGCGCAGCTGCGCCGCCACCGGGTCCGCACCGTCGTCCCCCGCGGGGACCGGGTGCTGGTCGACGACGTCGCCGCCCGGGTCGTGATCGGCGCCGACGGGGCGAACTCGGTGGTCCGCCGCGCACTCGGCGCGCCGGCCGTGCCGCCGTGGTCGACGGCGGTGGCGATCCGCGGGTACGCCCCGGTGGCCGCCGAGCCGGGCACGCTGTCGATCGAGTACGCCGGCGGCGCCGTCCCGGCCTACGCCTGGTCGTTCCCGATCGCGGGCGGCGGCGCCAACGTCGGCTACGGCGTGTTCGACGAGCGCGGCGCCGGGAACCGGGCGTCGCTGCTGGAGCGGCTGGCCGCTCTGCTGCCCGGCCAGGAACCCGACCCGGCCACGCTGCGCGCGCACCACCTCCCGCTGTCGACCGCGCCCCGGTTCCAGCCCGACGGACGGGTGCTGCTGGCCGGTGACGCCGCGGCGAAGGTGAACCCGCTGACCGGCGAGGGGATCTTCGACGCCGTCGCCTCCGGGATCCTCGCCGGGCGCAGCGCGCTGCGCGGTGACGACGCGGGCGCCGCCCACCGCGCCGCCATGGAGCAGACCTTCGCCCGGCACCACCGCCACGTCGGTGCGCTCGCCCGGCTGGCGGCCCGCCCCGCGTTCCTCGACGCCGCGATCGGCGCCGCCGCACGGCACCAGCGGGTGTTCGACTGCGCGGTGGGGCTGGGGCTGGCGCGGGGCACGGTGTCCCCCGCCGCGCTCGCGGTCGTCGCCGCGCACCTGCCGGCTGCCGCGCTCGGCGCCGTGGTCCGGCGCCGGGCAGCCGCCCGCTCGGGCGTGTGAGCCGGTCCCGTCCCAGGAGCCGCCGCGGCCGGGCTCCGGTAGACAGGACGGCATGGAACAGGTTGTGCTGCTGGACGACGACGGCAACCCGGTCGGCGTCGCGGACAAGGCCACCGTGCACGGTGCGAGCACCCCGCGGCACCTGGCGTTCTCCTGCTACGGCGTCGACGACGCCGGCCGGCTGCTGGTGACCCGGCGCGCCCGCACCAAGACCGCCTTCCCCCTGGTCTGGACCAACACCTGCTGCGGCCATCCCGCACCCGGTGAGGACATGGCCGACGCGGTGCACCGCAGGCTGGCCGACGAGCTGGGCGTCCGCGCGACCGAGCTGCGGATGGTGCTGCCGGACTTCAGCTACCGCGCGTCGCAGGACGGGATCGAGGAGAACGAGCTCTGCCCGGTGTTCGTCGCCCGGATCACCGGTGAGCCCGAGCCGCGCCCCGACGAGGTCGAGGACCTGGCCTGGTGGAGCTGGTCGCGCTTCCGCGCCGCCGCCGACGACCCGGACTCGGGGCTGTCGCCGTGGGCCCGGCTGCAGGCCCCGCTGCTCGACGCGCTGGCCGACCCGCTGCTGGTCGGCGCCCGGGGCTGAACCCGGGACTGGTGGAATGGGCAGGTGGTCCCCGAGCCGTCCTCCGCGCTGTCCCACGACCTGTCCGACGCGCTGGCCGCCGCCCTCGACGACGCACTCGACCGCGTCCCCGCCGCCCGGCTCGCGCCGGTGGTCGAGCGGCTGATCCGCGACTACCGCAGCGGCACGGTGCCCACCGCGCCGATCCTGCGCACCGACGACGACGCGGCCGCCTACGCCGCGTACCGGATGCCCGCCACGTACGCGGCGGTCCTCGACGTGCTGGAGCGGGCGGCCGCGCGGGCGCCCGAGCCGGCGTCGCTGCTCGACCTCGGCGGCGGGACCGGCGCCGCGGTGTGGGCGGCGGCACAGGTGTGGCCGTCGCTGGAGCGGGCCACGGTGCTGGAGGCCGCCACGCCGGCCCGGGCGCTGGGCCGCAGGCTCGCCTCCGGTGCGCCGTCGCCGCTGCTGCGGGCGGCCCGCTGGGAGGCCGCGGTGCTCGGCACCGCCCCGGTGCTGCCGGAGACCGACCTGCTGACCGCCTGCTACCTGCTCGGTGAGCTGCCGGCACCGGTGCGCGACGCCGTCGTCGACGCCGCCGCCCGGGCCGCGCGGGTCGTCGTGCTCGTCGAACCGGGGACGCCGGCCGGGCACGCGCGCATCCTCGACGCCCGCGCCCGCCTGCTCGCCGCGGGCCTCACCGTCGCCGCGCCCTGCCCGCACGACGGGGCCTGCCCGGTGACCGGCGACGACTGGTGCCACTTCGCCGTCCGCGTCGGACGCAGCTCGCGGCACCGGGTGCTGAAGGCCGGCTCGCTGGGGCACGAGGACGAGAAGTTCTCCTACGTCGTCGGCGTGCGTGACGGCGGCGACGACGACGACGGGAGCGTCGGCCGGGCCCCGGGCCGCGTGGTCCGGCACCCGCAGACCCGCAAGGGTCTGGTGACGCTGCGTGTCTGCGAGTCGGACGGGACGCTGCGGGACACCCCCGTCCCGCGCAGTCGTCGGGAGCTGTTCCGGCACGCCCGTGACACGGCGTGGGGCGACGCCTGGCCACCCGAGTGAGCCTCGCAGGTTGCTCGCAAGTGGCGGAGGCGAACATCACAGACGGAACGCGCCGAGGAACGTTGTGAATCCGTAACACGGACCGGCATCGTGGGCGACTGACCGGGCGAGACGGCCATCAGGTGGGCCGCGAGCAGCAGCATTCTCACAGATCGAGCACGACCATGAACGACTTCGTCGCCGGCGCTCCCGCCGACCGCCTGCCCACCCTCGTCCGCACACGTACCGGGTACCGCGTGTACGACCCGGCCCTGATCGCCGGCACCGACTACGTCGTCGACGACGCGGGCGACCTCGTCTACACCCGGCTCCCGGCCGGCGCGCTGACCGGCACCGCCGTCGTCGCGGCCGTCGTGGTGGCCCTCACCGTGGGCGAGAACAGCTGGTCCCGGTCAGCGCTCGCGTTCCTCGTCTGTCTGCCCCTCGCGCTCGGGCTGGTGATCGGGGTGCTGTCGATCATCCACGCGGTCACCGACCCGGTCCGGGCCTACCGTGCCCGCACCGGGCACACCCGCTTCGCCCGCGACATCACCGAGTCCGACGCCGCTTCCTGGCAGCTCTGCGCGCGTGCCGAGCGGCTCGCGGCGACGCCGTCGTGGCAGGCGGGCCGGATCGACCCGTCCCGCAGCCTCGGTGTTTTGCTGTGGACCGCCGTCGCCGGTGGGGAGGCCTGGGCCGCCGAGGCCCTGACCCAGCTGGCCGAGCCGGCGACGGGCCCGGACCTCACCTCGGTCTGAGCACTCCCCCGGGGCCGTCAGACCGCGTAGCGGGCGACCGGGAGCAGGGCGTCGGCGTCGCGGCGGTCGGCGTCGGTCGCGACGCAGGCCCGCAGTGACCGCTGCAGCGCGTCGGAGTCGAGACCGGTGCCGATCAGGACCAGGGTGGTGCGCCGGGGCTCGTCGACGTCCCACCGGGTCCGGTGGAACCGCACGTACCGGCCGACGGTGTGGAGGTCCCAGCGTTCCCGGGCCGGGGCGGCGGCGAAGCGCACCGAGCCCTTGATCCGGTACAGCCCGGACGGCCTGGCGTCGAGCAGGTCCTGCAGGCGGGCGGCGTCGAGCGGTTCGTCGCTGAGGAACGTCAGGCTCTGGTAGCCGGCGTGCAGGTGCTGGGCGTGCGGCTCGTCGACGCGCTCGCCGAGCATCAGCTGCCGTCCCGGCACGATCTCGATGTCGAACAGCAGCGCCGGGTCCACCGCACCGTCGCGGACCGGGACGATCGGCGCCCGCGGGTTCGCCTCGCGGCACAGCCTGCGGACCCGCCAGAGCGGCCCAGGCCCCACCCTGTCGATCTTGTTCAGGACGACGAGGTCGGCCATCGCGACGTGCTTGTCGAGCTGGGGGTGACGGCGCCGCGAGGTCTCGAACTCCGCGGCGTCGACGACCACGACGAGCCCGCCGAAGCTCAGGTGCTGGCCGAGTGCGTCGAGCACGAGCTGGACCAGGGTCCCGGGCTCGGCGATGCCGCTGGCCTCGATGACGACGACGTCGATCTCGTCGCGGCGGCGGGTCAGCGTCTCCAGCACCGAGGAGACGCCACCCTCGCCGACCTCGCAGCACAGGCAGCCGTTGCCGAGCCCGACGACGTCGCCGGCCTGTCCGGCCACGCGCATCGCATCGATGCCGACCGACCCGAAGTCGTTGACGACCACGCCGATCCGCGCGTCCCCGCCCGCGGCGAGGAGGTGGTTCAGCAGCGTCGTCTTGCCGGCTCCGAGGAATCCGGCCAGCACCACGACCGGGATCTTCCGGGGCATCCGTCATGCCTACCACGAGCGTGTCGACGCACCGTGACGCGGGCGTGACCCGTCACGGACCCCACCGGAGCCCCCGATCGGACCACTACAGTGCCGCCATGCCCGACACAGCCGCCGGACGCCCGCGACGCGGAGTGATCGCCGTCGCCGGAGAAGCACTCGTCGACATCGTCCCCGCGCCGACGCAGGCGGATCGCACCTCCGCCGAGCAGTACTGGCAGTTCGCGCCCGGTGGCAGCCCGGCGAACGTCGCGGTCGGACTGTCCCGCCTCGACGTGCCGGCCCGGATGCTGGCCCGCCTCGCCGACGACCTGCTGGGCCGCAAGCTGCGCGCCCACCTCGCCGACAACGGGGTCGACCTGTCGCACTCGGTCGAGGCGGCCGAGCCGTCGTCGCTGGCGATCGTGGAGCTGGCCGCCGACGGGCAGGCGTCCTACGACTTCCGGATCGCGGGCACCGCGGACTGGCAGTGGACCGACGACGAGCTCGCCGGCGCCCTCGACGACGGCCCGACCGGCCCCGTCGTCGCCGTCCACTCGGGATCGCTGGCGCTGACCACCGCGCCCGGCCACGATGCGCTGCGCGAGCTGCTCGCCTCCGCCGTGGACACCGCGACGGTCAGCTACGACCCGAACTTCCGGCCGATGCTGATGGGCTCACCGGAGGAGGTCCTGCCCGGTGTGCACGAGCTGCTGGGCGTGGCCGACGTGGTGAAGGTCAGCGAGGAGGACCTGGCCTGGCTGCACCCGGGCCGCAAGCCCGGCGACGTCGTCGGCGAGTGGCTCGAGCTGGGCCCGGCGGTCGTCGTGGTCACCCTCGGGGCGGACGGGGTGCTGGCCGGGACGTCGTCGGGGCTGCACCTGGTGCTGCCCGGCCGCACCGTCGAGGTCGTCGACACGGTGGGGGCCGGGGACAGCTTCTCCGCCGCGCTGCTCGCCGGACTGCACCGACGCGGGCTGCTCGGCGCGACCGCCCGCGACGACCTCTACCGCATCGACCGGCCGACGCTGGAGGCCGTGCTGACCGAGGCCGTCGCGACGTCGGCGATCACCTGTTCGCGGCACGGCGCGAACCCGCCCACCCGGGCGGAGCTCGACGCCGCCATCTGACACCGCGGTCCGACGCCACGATCCGACGCCGCACTCCGACCCCGCGGTCCGGCTCCGCGGTCCGGCCTCAGCGCTGCTCGCGGGCGAGCATCGCGGTCTGCGCCTGCTGTTCGGACCCGGACAGCTCGCGCGGCTTCCGGCCCGGGAAGTCGCGGGGCTGCCCGGTCGCGGCCGAGCCGGGCGGCAGACTCAGCGTGGCCGCGCTGCTCTGCGGCAGCGCCCACTGCCGGGCCCAGTCCATGTGCATGGCGGTCGGGCCGCCGGCGTTGCCGAAGTAGTCGAGCTGCATGGTCATGTTCATCGCGCGGGGCGGGAACTGGTCGGTGTCGGTGTTGGAGTACCACTCCTTCCCGTTCACGTACCCGGTGATCTTCTCCGGGGTCCACTCCAGCGCGTAGGCCGACCACTGCGTCGAGTCGTGCTTGACCGACCCGTAGTCCTGGTCGTTGTCGGGTCCGTAGTGCAGGAAGAAGCTGGTCTTCTGGCGGGAGTCGTCCATGATCTCCATCCAGTCGATCTCGCCGCCCACCGGGAAGTCCTCGGCGACCGGCCAGAGCAGCAGCAGCGCGTTGATCCCGCCCTGTCCCTCGTCCGACTTCACGCAGGCCTCCCACCGGCCGTAGCGCTGGCCGGGGTGCCAGCTGACGGCGCCGGTGTTGCCGTCGGCGTCGGCGGAGATGCTCATCGCCCCGTCGGCGACGGTGACCGCCTCCGGGGTGCGGGTGCCCTTCTTGTTGTGGCCGGGCTCGGGACCGTAGGGATGCCAGTCCGGAGGGACCGTGGTGCCGTCGAAGTCGGACTCGCGGGTGGGGGCGCCCCAGCCGAGCTTCTGTGCCGCGGTCTCGGTGCAGTGCGACGACGCCGGGGGTGCCGCGGGGTCGGCGACGGTCCGGGTCACGACGCCCGCCGGACCGGCGGGTGCCGCCGACGCCGACGACGCCCCGGCCGTGGTGACCGCCGAGAGTGCGAGCGTCGCGGCCAGCATCGCCACCGTCGTCCTGGTCCTGGTCCGCACCGTGGATCACTCCTGTCACTCGGTCACCTGCGGTCCCATCTCACGTGCGGTGGGTGAGGAGCACCAGTCGAACCACCCGTCCGGGGAGCGCGCGCACGGGTGTGATGCGGTCGCCCGTGCACGGAAGGTGATCCTCCTGCGGGCACCGGTGACGTCGGGTGACCGGCCGGTGTGCGACGGCGGGTGTGGCACCCGTCGCCGCGCGGGGCGCCCCGCGGACGGAGGTGTCGCACCCCGGCGGGGACTCCCGCACCCGCCGCGACGGGTGCGGCGACCGCACCAGGGGTGCGACGCGCCCCAGGGGCCGATGCCCCCGGGGCACCACGAGGTGGGGACCCGGGGACGGACCGTGCGTCCGCCTGCCACAGTGGCGGCGTGACACGTCCCGACCTCGCCGTCGCGCTGGACCTCGCCCCGCACCCGGAGGGCGGCTGGTACCGGCGGACCTGGACCTCGCCGGTCGTCGTCGAAACCCCGTACGGTCCGCGCCCCTCGGCGACGGCGATCCTCTACCTGTTCGACGCCCCCGGCCGCTGGCACCGCGTCCGGTCCACCGAGCTGTGGTGCCGGCACTCGGGCCCGGAGGCCGACCTGGTCCTCGGTGGCGACGGGCCGGACCCCGTCCCCGCGGCCCGGTTGCGGCTCGGGCCGGGAAGCCCGCAGCAGGAGGTCCCGGCCGGGGTGTGGCAGCGGGCGGAGCCGGTCGGGCCGGGGCCGGTCCTGGTCAGCTGCGTCGTCTCCCCCGGCTTCGACGTCGCCGACTTCGAGCTGCGCTGAGGGGACGGGCTCAGCGGCGCAGCAGGCCGGCCCGGTCGCGGGTGTTGCGGATCCGCTCCGGGTCCACCCCGCAGGCGACGGCGCGGGCGCAGCCGTGGTCGAGCCAGTCGAGCTGCCCGGGGGCGTGCGCGTCGGTGTCGATCGTGAACTCGCACCCCGCCTCGACGGCCAGGCGCAGCAGCCGCTTCGGCGGGTCCAGGCGTTCCGGCCGGGAGTTGATCTCGACCGCGACCCCGTTCGCGGCGCAGGCGGCGAACACCGCGGGCGCGTCGAACTCCGACTCCGGGCGCTTCCGGCGGCCGGTGACCATCCGCCCGGTGCAGTGCCCGAGCACGTCGACGTGCGGGTTCGCGACGGCGGTGAGCATCCGCTCGGTCATCTCGTCGCGGGGCATCCGCAGCTTCGAGTGCACGCTGGCCACCACCACGTCGAGCGAGGCGAGCAGGTCCTCGGACTGGTCGAGGGCGCCGTCGTCGAGGATGTCCACCTCGATGCCGGTGAGCACCCGGAAGTCCGACCCGGACGCGGCGATCCGCTCGTCGAGCTCCGCGATCTGCTCGACCTGGCGGCGCAGCCGGTCCGCCGACAGCCCGTTGGCGACGGTCAGGCGCGGCGAGTGGTCGGTGATCACGAGGTAGTCGTGGCCCAGCCCGATCGCGGTCTCGGCCATCTCGGCGAGCGGGGAGCCGCCGTCGGAGGCGTCGGTGTGGCTGTGGCAGTCCCCGCGCAGGGACTCGCGCAGCCGCAGCGCCGCCTCCGCCAGGGGGATCCCGGTGGCGTCGGCGCGGGCGACGGCGTCCTCCAGCCGTCGCAGGTAGACCGGCTCCTCCCCGGCGACCGACTCCCCCACGCAGCGCGCGGTCACCTCGCCGACGCCCTTGAGGTCGGTCAGGCCGCCCGCGGCGTGCAGCCGGGCCAGCTCCTCGGCGCTGCGGCCGCGCAGGGCGGCGGCCGCGGTGCGGAACGCGCGGACCCGGTAGGTCGACTCCTGCGCGCGTTCGAGCAGGAACGCGATCCGGCGCAGGTCGGCGACGGCGTCTCTCACGCCGCGCAGGCTAGCGGCGCATCCACCGGCGGGCGCGCCGCGTCCACGCCGTCTCCCACACCGTGGGCAGCCTGCGCTCGAGGTCGAGCATGGTCGCGGTGTCCCGGCCGTGCAGCACACCGAAGGTGAACCCGTTGCCGTGCTCCGCGCCGGCGCGGGCCCCGAGGGTCCGCAGGGTCTCGCGGGAGACGACGGCGTCCTGGTGCTCGCCGAGCACGTCGGAGACCTTCTTGAGCCGCTTCGCGAACGCCCGCGCCTCCTTCCCGACGCTGGGCCGGGCGACCTCGGTGGCGTAGCGGAGCTGCTTGCCGGTCTTGCGGGCGTCGTGCAGCGACTCGGGGGCGACGTGGCCGGCGTCGAGGTCGGCCAGCGCCCGCTCCATCCGCCGCTCCAGCTTGCGGGCCGTGCGCCCCACCATCGCCGGGACGACCGTCGCGGCGGGCCTGCGGGCCCGGCGCGACAACGGCGGGTCGGCGAGCAACCGGCGCAGGGCACCCTGCAGTGCGGCGTAGCGCTCGCCGTCGACGACCTCCAGCACGGCGGCCCCGGTCTCGGCGCGGGTACGGGCGAAGTGCCGGGTGACCGCGGCCTGCACCGGTCCCAGCAGCAGCTCGGGCTCCAGCGCGGCCAGCCGGGCGGTCAGGCGTTCCTCCTGCACCTCGGCGTCGCGCTCTCCGGCCAGGGCCCGGCCGAGCCAGCGCAGCTCGCCGACGAGGTGCCCGACCCGCGGCCCCTCCAGGAGCCCGCCGAAGGTGCGCAGCGCGCTGCGGAGCCGGCGGGCGGCGATGCGCATCTGGTGGACGGCGTCGGGCCGGTCGGCACGCAGGTCGGCCTCGCGGGCGGCCAGGGTGTCGACCTGGTCGCCGAGGTAGCGCAGGAGCAGTGCCCCGGCGCTGCCCTTCCGGCCGGTGCGGCGCGGCGGGTCGGCGGGCGCGGCGGCGGCGAGCAGCGCGGCGAGCCGGGCGTGCGCGCCGCGCGGTGCACGCACGAGTCCGGTGTCGCGCAGTGCCTCGTCCAGCTGCCGGAGCCCGGCGGTGTCGGCCGCCCCCGGCTCCACGACGGCCTCGGTCCAGCTCTCGACGGTCGCGACCTCCCCGAGCAGCGCGATGTCGACCTGCTCGCGGGCCAGCGTGGCGAGGTCCGTCCCGGTCGCGTCGCGCAGCCGGTCGACCCGGCGGGTCACGTGCACCCGACCGACCGGGACGAGTGGTGCGTCGCCGCGGACCCCGCGGACCAGGGCGTCGACACCGTCCGGGACGGCGCGCTCACCGGTAACTCCCTCGACCTCGCTCGCGGGCAGCGGCACGCGCAGCGGCTCGTCGGCGTCGGGCAGGCGCAGCACCCAGGTCGTGGACGGCGGCACCGCCGACGCGCGGTCGGGCACGGTGTGTTCGACGACGAGCTCGATGCCCGCGGCGACCAGCCGCAGGTCCGCGGTGTCGACCCGTTCCACCTCTCGGACCTCGGCCTCGACCACCGGCACGACCTCGGCGACCCCGGCGACGCCGGTCAGGCGCGGCGCACCGGTGTGCGACGGACCGCGGTAGGTCAGCGCGAGGGCGGAGGGGACGAGGGCCGGGTCGGTGGTGCTCATCGAAGAGTGTTCCCGCTCTCCCGGCGACCACGCGCGGCCATCCGGGCGACACCCGCGGTTCAGACCGCCTTGCCCGGGTTCAGGATGCCGTCCGGGTCGAGCGCGGCCTTCACCGAGCGCTGCAGGGCCAGCACCCCGGGGCCCAGCTCGCGTTCCATGCCGTCGCGCTTGAGCAGGCCGACGCCGTGCTCCCCGGTGACCGTCCCACCCAGTTCGACGGCCGCGTCGATGATCTCGTCGAACGCGGCGCGGGTGCGCTCCCGGGCGTCCGGGTCGT
This sequence comes from Pseudonocardia sp. Ae717_Ps2, assembly GCF_001932475.1. Taxonomy (NCBI): domain Bacteria; kingdom Bacillati; phylum Actinomycetota; class Actinomycetes; order Pseudonocardiales; family Pseudonocardiaceae; genus Pseudonocardia; species Pseudonocardia sp. Ae717_Ps2. The sequence continues at coordinate 1,102,515 of NZ_MCIS01000001.1, read as the reverse complement.
CGTGCGGGGTGAGCATCAGCGGGTGCAGGTTCCCGTCGCCGGCGTGCGCGACGGTCGCGATCCGGACCGCGTGGCGGCGGCCGATGTCCTCGATCCGGGCGAGCATCTCCGCCATCCGGGGGCGGGGGACGCAGACGTCCTCGGTCAGCATGCCCATCCCGAGCTGCTCCAGCGCCGGGTAGGCCATCCGGCGGGCGGCGAACAGCGCCTCGGACTCGGTCGCGTCGGTCGCGGCCATCGCCTCGGTCGCGCCGTGCTGCTCGAAGGCCGCGAGGATCGCGTCGGCCTCGGCGGTCGCGGCGGGCTCGGGCAGGTCGGTCTGGGCGAGCAGCAGCGCGGCGGCCCCCTCGGGCAGCCCGGCGTTGCGCCAGGCGTTGACCGCGGCCAGGCACTCCCGGTCGACCAGCTCGAACACCGCGGGCTGCAGCCCCTGCTCGGTGACGGCGGCGACCGCGGCCCCGCAGTCGGCGAGGGAGTCGAAGAACCCGACGACGGTGCGCGGCGCGGCCGGGCGGGCCGGGCGCAGCTTCACGGTGATCTCGGTGATGATCCCGAGCGTCCCCTCCGAGCCGACCATCAGCCCGGCCAGGTCGTAGCCGACGACGCCCTTCGCGGTGCGCCGCCCGACCCGCACGACCTCACCGGTGGCGGTGACGACCTCCAGGGCGAGCACGTAGTCGCGGGTGACGCCGTACTTGACGCAGCACAGCCCGCCCGCGTTGGTCGCGACGTTGCCGCCGATCGTCGACCAGGGCGCCGACGCCGGGTCCGGCGGGTACCAGAGGCCCTGCTCCGCGCAGGCGGCGCGCAGGTCGTCGTTGACCACCCCCGGTTCGACGACGGCGAGCCGCTCCCCCGCCGAGATCTCCCGGATCGCGGTCATCCGTTCCAGGCTGACCAGCACGCAGCCGTCGACGGCGTTCGCCCCGCCGGACAGCCCGGTGCCCGCGCCCCGCGCGACGACCGGCACCCGGTGCGCGGCGCAGGCCCGCACGGTCGCGGCGACGTCGGCGGTGGTCCGCGCCCGCACCACGCACAGCGGCGTGCCGTACTCGGCCCACTCGGCCTCGTCGTGCACGTAGGGACGCACGACGTCGGGGTCGGTCAGGACCCGGTCGGCGTCGAGCGCGGCCGCCAGCTCGGCGAGCACCGCGCGCCCCGCGGCGTCCGGGCCGGAGGCGTCCAGCTCCACGGGCGCGGTGGACCCGCCGAAGGGCCGCCCCTCCGGCGCGACGACGACGGGGGCGGCGGCGGTGACGCGGTCGGGCATGACCCGACGGTAGGTCGCCGACGCCCACGCGGCCAGGGCCCGCCACTACCCACCCTCCCCGGGACCTGTCGGGGCTCGTCGAAGTTCGTCGAGATGCGGCTCAGGGCTGCCCGCCGCGACAGCCCTGAGCCGCATCTCGGCGACGGGGCGTGGCGGGCCTGGGGCGGTGCGTGCGGGTTCAGCGGCCCAGGCGCCCCGTGAGCTCCTCCGCCAGCTCCAACCCGGACAGCCAAGCCGTCTGCACCCGGGACCGGCCCCAGCCGTCCCCGGCCAGGGCGACGCCGTCGTCGCCGAGGTGGAAGGTCTGCTCGCGCTGCGCGGCGGGGGCGGCGAAGCGCCAGCGGTGCACGTGCGTCCACTCCGGCGCGGCGGTGATGTCCAGCAGCTCACGGACCGCGGCGGTCATCGCGGGCACCGCGCCGGCGGGATCGGCGTCGTGGGCGCGCGCGAGGTCACCGGTGGAGTGCGCGACGAGCACCGGCGCGTCGTCGCCGCGGCGGTCGCCGTCGTCGGCGACGAGGGACAGGACGGGGTGGTCGTTGACGAACGCCGCGGGCAGCCGCGGCCAGTCCCGGCCGGCGAACCCGGCGGTCAGGGCGAGCACCGGGTTCCACACCCGCCCGGCGACGGCGGCGCCCGCGGGGGTGTCCGGGTCGAGCAGCCGGGCCGCCTGCGGGTCGGGCATCGCCAGGACGACGGCGTCGGCGCGCTCGCCGTCGACGGTCGGGCCGTCCGGGCCGGGGAGGACCCGCTCGACGGTCCGACCGGTACGGACGTCCAGGCCGCGGGCGGTGTCGGTGACCAGCGACCGCAGCCCGGCCGGTGCCGCGAACCGCAGCGGGCCGGGGCTGTCCGGGCCCCGGGTGGCGCCGTCGAACACCGCGAGGGTGTCGGTCCACCCGCGGACCAGGCCGTCGTCGCGCCAGCGTCGGACGCGGGCGTCGAACCGGTCGTCGGAGACGGTGAAGTAGGCGGCACCGATGTCGGCGGGGCGGCCCCCGTGGCGGTGCACCGCCAGCCGTCCTCCGACCTCGCGGGACCGCTCGTACACCGTCACGTCGACACCGCGGGCCGCCAGCTCCGCGGCGCAGGTCACCCCGGCGATGCCGGCCCCGATCACGATCACGCCCATCCCCGGGACCCTAGGCGGGGGTCGCCAGTGAAGCATGTTCACGGTTAGGGTGACCTAAGAGCGAAGGGGATGCGATGGAACACGTGACCGACGAGGCCAGACTCCGCGAGATCATCGGCGAGGTGCCCGCGTTCATCCGGGACAAGGCGCGTGAGCGCATCGACCCGGTGACCGCGGAGTTCCTGGCGGCGTCGCCGTTCTTCCTGCTGGCGACGACCGGGCCGGACGGCGTCGACGTCTCGCCCCGGGGCGACCCGGCGGGCTGCCTGCTGGTGCTCGACGAGCACACGGTCGCCTTCGCCGACCGCAAGGGGAACCGCAGGCTCGACTCGATGCGCAACATCCTGCACGACCCGCGGGTCGGGATGATCGTCGTCGTGCCGGGGTCCAACGACACCGTGCGGATCAACGGACGGGCCCGGATCGTGTACCGGCCGGACTTCGCCGAGCGGCTCACCGTGAAGGGCTCGACGCCCGAGGTGGCGATCGTCGTCGAGGTCGACGAGCTGTTCCTGCACTGCGCGAAGGCGTTCCTGCGCTCGTCGCTGTGGGACACCGCGACCTGGCCGGACCGGGGCGCGGTGCCCAGCGCCGGGAAGCTGGTGAAGGGCCAGTACCGGATGCCCGGCCCGGCGCGGGTGATCGACGCGGCCATGCGCCGCGACAGCCGGGTCAACCAGTACTGACCCGGTCGGCCCCGGCCGCGGCGTCGAGCAGCGCGGCGACGCGGTCGTGCCGGTCGCGCCACCAGGCGGCGCGGTCGGCATCGGCCGCGACCCCGGCCCGGTGCACCGGCTCGGGCGCGACCCGCGGCACGGGCAGGAACCCCCGCTCGGGGACGTACGGCTCGGCGACGACGTCGGCGGCCAGCAGCGAGACCGTCCCGAGCCCGCAGGCGTGGTGCAGCTCCGGCAGCGCCCCGGCCAGCGCGAGCCCGGCGGCGAGACCGACGCTCGACTCCACCGCCGAGGACACCACGACCGGCAGCCCGACCTCCTCGGCGATCCGCAGGGCCCGGCGCACCCCGCCCAGCGGCGACACCTTCAGCACGACGACGTCGGCCGCTCCGGCCCGCACCACCCGCATCGGGTCCTCGGCGCGGCGGATCGACTCGTCCGCGGCGATCGGCACGTCCACCGCCCGGCGGACGGCGGCGAGGTCGTCGACCTCCCAGCAGGGCTGCTCGACGTACTCCAGGCCCCCGGCGGCCCGGTCGAGCTCGCCGATCGCGGCGACGGCCGTCGCGACGTCCCAGGCGGCGTTGGCGTCCACCCGGACCAGCCCGGCGGGGCCGAGCGCGTCGCGGACGGCGGCGACGCGCTCGAGGTCCTCGGACAGCGGAGCACCCGGGTCGGCGACCTTGACCTTCGCGGTGGTGCAGCCGGAGGCGCGCACGATCCGCTGGGCCTGCTCGGGCCCGACGGCGGGCACGGTGCAGTTGACCGGCACCCGGTCGCGCACCGGTTCCGGCCAGCCCGTCCCGGCCGCCTCGCGAGCCGCGGCCAGCCACGCGACGGCCTCGCGGTCGTCGTACTCGGGGAAGGGGCAGAACTCGCCCCAGCCGGCCGGGCCGGACAGCAGCAGGCCCTCGCGCACGGTGATGCCGCGGAACCGGGTGGTCATCGGCAGGGAGTAGACGTCCATTCCCGCTCACTTCCTACCGTCAGTAACTTACTGAGGGTAAAGTCTCCGGCGTGACCGCGCAGACCGTACCCGGCCCCCGCCGCCGCGTGCCCAGGGCGGAGCGCGAGCGTCAGATCGTCGACGCGGCCGTCGCCGTCTTCGGCGAGCGGGGCTACGCCGAGGTCTCGATGGAGCAGGTCGCTGAGCGGGTGGGTGTCACCAAGCCGGTGCTCTACACCCACTTCGGGTCCAAGGAGGGCCTGCTGCTGGCCGCGATCGCGCGGGCCCGGGCCGAGCTGCTCGACGTCGTCGCGCAGGCGGCGGGGGCCGCGGACTCGCCGGAGGCGATGCTGCGGGGCGGGACGCTGGCCTTCTTCCACTACCTGGACCGGCGGGCGCCGGCCTGGCAGCTGTTCTGCTCCGAGGCCGGGGTCACCGACACCGCGCTGGAGGAGATCCGCGCCCAGCAGACCGACTTCATCGCCGCTCTGCTCGCCGCGCAGGTCCCCGGCACCGAGCCGACCCGGCTGACCGGCTGGGCGCAGGTGATCGTCGGGGCCTGCGAGCGGCTCGCCGTCTGGCGCGGCCAGGACGAGGCGGTCACCGCGGACCAGGCCACCGAGTACCTGATGGACCTGGTCTGGACCGGCCTGGCGGGCCTCGGCGACCGGACCTGAGCGCGCGTCCGGGACAATTCCCGGCCATGAGCACGACCGCACCACGCCTGCTGCAGGTGGCCCGCACCGAGCGGGTCACCCCCCGCATGGTCCGGGTGACCCTGACCGGCGAGGAGCTGGCCGGGTTCCCCGGGCACGGCCCGGACCGCCGGATCAAGATGTTCTTCCCGGTCGAGGGCCAGGAACGGCCCGCCGTGCCGCGCGCCTCGACCGGCGGCCCGGTCTGGCCAGCCGGTGAGGCCCGCCCCGCGATCCGCACCTACACGGTGCGCCGCTTCGCCCCCGACGCCGGCGGCCACGGTGAGCTCGACGTCGACTTCGTCGTCCACGCCGGGCACGGGCCGGCCGCCGCCTGGGCCGTGTCGGCCGCCCCCGGGGACTGGGTCGGGGTGTCCGAGCCCGGCGGGCGCTGGGAGCCGGACCCGGCCGCCGCGCACCACCTCGTGATCGGCGACGAGTCAGCCCTGCCCGCCATCGCGACCGTGTGCGAGACCCTCGCCGAGGCCGCCCCCGGGGTGCCGGTCCGGGTCGTCGCCGAGGTCGCCGACGCCGGCGAGGAGCAGACCCTGCCCGGCGACGTCGCCGTCACCTGGGTGCACCGCGGCGCCGCCCCGGCGGGTGAGCCGCTGGTCGCGGCGGTGCGGGCCGCCGAGCTGCCCGACGGCCGCGGCCAGGCGTGGCTGTCCGGGGAGTCCGCCGCGGTGAAGGAGCTGCGCGCGCACCTGCTCGACGAACGGGGGTTCGACCGGCGCGCCGTCTACGCCACGGGGTACTGGCGCGCGCGGTGAACCGACAGCGGACACACAGCCGCCGCACAGGTCCGTGCGGTGTGCTCCTAGCATGACCGAGGTGATGGACCGGGACGCCGACCCGCTGCGCCGCGCCGACGGCGGCCCGATCCGGGTGCTCGTCGTGGACGACGAGCCCACGTTGTCGGACCTGCTCTCGATGGCCCTGCGCTACGAGGGCTGGGAGGTCCGCGCCGCCGCCGACGGGATGTCCGCGGTGCGTCACGCCCGCGACTTCCGCCCGGACGCGATCGTGCTCGACGTGATGCTGCCCGACGTCGACGGCTTCGAGGTGCTGCGCCGGGTCCGCGCCGACACCCCCGAGGTGCCGGTGCTGTTCCTGACCGCGCGCGACGCCGTCGAGGACCGGGTCGCCGGCCTCACCGCGGGTGGCGACGACTACGTCACCAAGCCGTTCTCGCTGGAGGAGCTGGTCGCACGGCTGCGCGGGCTGCTGCGCCGCGCGGGGATGGCCGCCGCCCAGCGCTCCTCGGAGCTGGTGGTGGGCGACCTGGTGCTCGACGAGGACGCGCACGAGGTGTCCCGCGCCGGCGAGCCGGTGGAACTGACCGCGACGGAGTTCGAGCTGCTGCGCTACCTCATGCGCAACCCCCGCCGGGTGCTGTCGAAGGCCCAGATCCTCGACCGGGTGTGGAACTACGACTTCGGCGGCCAGTCCAACGTGGTCGAGCTCTACGTCTCCTACCTGCGCAAGAAGATCGACGCCGGTCGCCGGCCGATGATCCACACGGTGCGCGGCGCGGGCTACGTGCTGCGACCCGCCGCGGACTGACCCGATGGTCGTCACCCGCGTCTCCGGTCAGGTCCGCTCGCTGCGGGCCCGGCTCGTCGGCACGGTGCTGCTGCTGTTCACGGTGGCGTGCGTGGCGATCGGCGTCGCGACGACCCTCTCGCTCGACCGCTACCTGTCCACCCGGCAGGACCGCGAGCTGTCCTTCTCCCTGGAGGGCTTCGTCGCCCAGCAGACCGGGCGCGCCCCCGGCCGGCTCACCCACGACGACGGCACCCCCACGCCGGGCGGCCAGGGCGGGGGCCCGCCCGGGGGATGTTCCTCGGCCCGGGCCCCGGCACGAACGCGATCGGGGCGGTGCTGGACGACGGCCGCGTCGTGAGCGCCCGCCTGGCCCAGCGGGGCGGGACCACCACCGCCGTCCCCGAGGCCGACCTGGCCGCGCTGCGCTCGGTGCCCGCCGACACCACCGCCCGCGACGTGACGCTGTCGCTGGGCGACTACCGGGCGATCGGCTGGACCGAGGGGACGACGACCTACCTGATCGCGCAGCCGGACAACGCCGGTGCCACCGTGAGCAGGCTCGTCGTCATCGAGCTCGTCGTGCTGGGCGGGGCCGTGGTGCTCACGGGCAGCGCGGCGGCCGTGCTGGTGCGGCGCGCGCTGCGCCCGCTCGAACGCGTCGCCGGCGTCGCCGCACAGGTCGGGAACCTGCCGCTGGACCGGGGCGAGGTGCACCTCGCCGCACGCGTCCCCGACCCCGACCCGCGCACCGAGGTCGGGCAGGTCAGCACCGCGCTCAACCACATGCTCGACAACGTCGAGGGCGCACTCGCCGCCCGCCAGGAGTCCGAGACGCGGCTGCGCCGTTTCGTCGCCGACGCCAGCCACGAGCTGCGCACCCCGCTGACGGCGATCCGCGGCTACGCCGAGCTGTCGCGCCGCGAGCGCGAGCCGGTCCCGGAGCGGACCACCCACGCGCTGGCCCGGATCAGCTCGCAGGCCGAACGCATGTCCACGCTGGTCGAGGACCTGCTGCTGCTCGCCCGGCTCGACGCGGGCCGGCCGCTGGAGCGCGCCGAGGTGGACCTCACGCGGCTGGTCCTCGACGCCGTCGGGGACGCCCACGTGGCGGGCCGCGACCACCGCTGGTTCCCGCAGCTGCCCGACGAGCCGGTCACCGTCACCGGCGACGCCCACCGCCTCGCCCAGGTGGTCACCAACCTGTTCGCGAACGCCCGCACCCACACCCCGCCCGGCACGACGGTCACCGTCACCCTCGGCCACCCCGTCCCCGGCCGGGTCCGGCTGCAGGTCGCCGACGACGGCCCCGGCATCGCCCCGGACGTGCTGCCCCGGGTGTTCGAGCGGTTCGCCCGCGGCGCGGAGGGGCGCACCCGCGCCGGGAACGACACCCCCAGCACCGGGCTGGGCCTGGCGATCGTGGCGGCGGTCGTCGCCGCCCACGACGGGACGGTCGGGGTCGACAGCGCCCCCGGCCGGACGGTGTTCACCGTCGAGCTACCGGTCCGCTGACGGTTGGGCTGCCTCGGAGTCGGCTTCGGGGTCGGCGCGCAGGTCGGCCGGGGCGAGGTCGATGGACAGCCGGCGGATGAAGTCGTCCATCGCCTGCTGCATCGTCTGGCGGAAGGCACCGAGCAGGGACTGGGTGGCGACCGGCTGCAGGGCCTCGACCGCCGTGCGCAGGTCCGCGACGCCGTGCCGGGGCAGCCCGGCCGCGACGTGCGCCGCCCAGACCTGCTCGCGGAACAGCTCGACGAAGATCTCGGCGATCTCCCGGGTGCGGGACAGCAGCTCCTCGCCGACCTGCTGCACCGCCTCCGGTGCCAGCCCGAGCGCGACGGCGTGCGCCCCGGACCGGACCATCGACGGGTTGAGCACACGCAGCCGACCCGGGCCGGTGCGCTCGATCAGCCCGGACGCGGCCAGCCGCTCGACGAACTCCGGGGACGTCCAGGCGCCGGCCCACTCGGCCAGGTCCTCCTCGGCGAGCTCGACCGCCTCCTCCGGCTGCCACGGCGCGAGCATGCCGCGGTAGAGGCGCAGCGCCTCCTCCGCGCTGCTGGAAGGGGTCTGGTTGATCAGCACGCCGATCGCGGCGAGGGAGAACCCGCGCCGCTGCAGACCCGCGATCAGCTCCAGCCGGGCCAGGTGGACCGGGCCGTACCAGGCGGTGCGCCCGCGCATCTCCCCCGGCTGCAGCAGGCCGCGGGACAGGTGGGCGCGCACGTTGCGGACGGTCATACCGGCACGTGCGGCGAGTGTGTCGATCGGGAACTCGTCCCCGGCCGTCGGGGTTCCGGACATCGGGGCAGATCCTACTCGCGACGGCCGGGCGCGCACGGTGACGACGAGCGGACCGCAACCACCCCGTTACCCACCGCGACGACGGTCGCGGGCACTCGCCGACGATCAACGATGTCATCGGTCGGCCGATCCGCACCGCGACATCGGTCCGACACCGGCCAGCACCCGATTCCCGCTGGTCACAGGAGCACCATGGCGAACGTTGACACGAATACGTGTCGAGATAGTAGTGTTCTCGGGTGTCGTCGTCATCAAGGTCGACGCGCCCGACTCCGGTCGCATGCCCGCGGCCGGTGCACGCCGGGCCGGCCGACGGGTCCCCCTCCCTGCCGGCCGGTCCGGTCAGCTCGGTGCGGCCCGTCTACTCACTGCGGTCCGTCGACGGTGCGGCCGAGATGGTCGCGCTGCAGCACCGCCATCCGGTAGGCGTCGTGGTAGCGACCGCTGGCGAAGTACTCCTCGCGCAGCTCCCCCTCGACGACGAAGCCGGTGCGCTCGTAGGCACGCACGGCGCGGGTGTTCTCGATGTCGACGACCAGGTAGACCTTGTGCAGGTTCAGCACGCCGAAGGCGTAGTCGAGGGCCCCGGCGGTGGCGCGGGCGGCGAGTCCCCGGCCCTGGAAGGCGGGGGCGACGATGATCTGGAACTCGGCGTTGCGGTGGATGTAGTCGATCTCCACCAGCTCGACCAGACCGGCCCGCTCACCCGCGCAGTCGATGATGAACCGCCGCTCGCGGTTGTCGTGCACGTGCCGGGCGAAGATCTCCTGCAGCTCGACGAGCGACTCGAAGGGCTCCTCGAACCAGTACGACATGATCCCGGAGTCGTTCGACAGCCCGTGGACGAACGGCAGGTCCTCCCGCTCCAGGGCGCGCAGCCGCATCTCGGGGGTGGTCGTGCTCATGGGGGCCTCCGCGGTCGACGGGCACCGTGCCCGTCGCCCCGGGAACCTACGAGGCCGGTGCGCTCAGCGCCCGACCCGGGCCCGCTGCGGCGTACACGACGGACAGTCGCGCCACGGCAGGCTGCGCGAGTCGGCGGGGCGGGCCGCACCGCAGCGGCAGACGCCGGCGATGCCGCCGAACCCGGGCATCGACTTGGTCGGACGTCCCGCACGGACCAGCGTGCGGCCGGAAGCGGACGTGTGCGTGGGCAGGTACAGGCGCATCAGGATCCCCGACGGTGTGTGGTGGAGTTCGGCGACCTGTGGGCCACCGAAGGACACATCGTCTTCACCCTACGAAACATGACGGACATACTCAGTGACCTCTGACACAGATCCCCCCACCGGACCCGACGGCCCGGCGGGTCGCCCTGCCAGACTGCGCCGCATGGCTGGCTCCCCGCTGCTCCAGAACCTCTCCGGCACCGCCCGCACCGCCTACGAGCTGGGCAGCGGCACCGCCCGCGCCGCCGTGGCCCTGACCCGCTCGGGAGTCGTCCGCCCGCTCGGCCCCGGGAAGCTGTACGGGATGGGCCGGGCACTGGTGCGCTACGGCAACAGCATCACCGCGGCGTTCGCCGTCGGGGCGGCCCGCCACCCGTACCGGCTCGCCGTCGTCGACGACGACGGGGTCACCACCTACGCCGAGCTGGAGGAACGCACCGACCGCCTCGCGCTGGCCCTGCTCGACTCGGGCGCCGGACCGGGCGCCCCGGTCGGGGTGCTGTGCCGCAACGCCCGCGCACCGATCGAGGCGATGGTGGCGGCGGGCAAGGTCGGCGCCGACGTCGTACTGGTCAACACCGGGCTCTCCGCCGAGCAGCTGCGCGGGGTGCAGGAGCAGCAGAAGCTGCACACGCTCGTCGCCGACCCGGACTTCCTCGACATCGTCCCGCCCGGACCGCGCGTCGTGCTCACCTCCACCCCCGACGGGCCGCGTCCGGCCGGCGACCGGGTGCTCGACGACCTCGACGCGATGGTGGAGCGGGGCGGACCGGGCGAGCTGCCGTTCAAGCCGGAGCCGTCCAAGCAGATCGTGCTGACCTCCGGCACCACCGGGACGCCGAAGGGCGCCAAGCGGCCGCACCCGTCGACCCTCGCCCCGGCGGCGTCGATCCTCTCGGCGATCCCGCTGCGCGCGGGCGAGCCGACGCACATCGCCGCTCCGCTGTTCCACACCTGGGGCAACGCCGGGCTGCTGCTCGCCTCGCTGCACGGCGCGACCGTCGTGCTGCGCCGCAAGTTCACCCCGGAGGGGTTCCTCGCCGCGGTGCGCGAGCGCCGGTGCACCACGGTGTTCGCGGTGCCGGTGATGCTCCAGCGCGTCCTGGAGTCCGGCGCCGAGGGCTGGGGCGACGGCCGGGACGACCCGGCGGGCCCGCGGATCGTGGCCGTCTCCGGGTCGGCGCTGCCCGGCGGGCAGGCCAACCGGTTCATGGACCGCTTCGGCGACTGCCTCTACAACCTCTACGGATCCACCGAGGTCTCCTGGGTCTCGATCGCCGGACCGGAGGACCTGCGCGACGCCCCCGGCACGGCGGGCCGCGCCCCGGCCGGGACCACCCTGGTCATCCTCGACGAGGACGACCAGCCCGCCCCGGCAGGCGTCGACGGGCGGGTGTTCGTCGGCAACGACCTGCCGTTCGAGGGCTACACCGGCGGCGAGGAGGGCCTGGAGGAGCACGACGGGCTGCTGGGGACCGGCGACGTCGGGCACCTCGACGAGCCCGGACGGCTGTTCCTCACCGGTCGGGCCGACGACATGATCGTCTCGGGCGGGGAGAACCTGCACCCCGGCCCGGTGGAGGAGCTCATCTCCGGGATGGACGGGGTGCGCGAGGCCTGCGTCCTCGGGGTGGACGACGACGAGTACGGCCAGCGGTTCGCCGCCTGGGTGGTGCTGGAGCCGGGTGCCGACGTCACCGCGGACGCGATCCGCAGCCGGGTGAAGTCCGACCTGGAGAAGTTCGCCGCACCGCGGGACGTGCACTTCCTCGACGAGCTGCCGCGCAACCAGACCGGGAAGGTGCTGCGCGCCGAGCTGCCCGGCCGGGAGTGACCCGTCCGGGCGGTCCGGGTTGAACTCAGGCAAACCTTCCCTAAGATGGCCCGATGACGGTCACCGCGACACGTGGCGCACCCGGCGGTCCCGCCGGGGCGCCCGTCGCGGGCTGTTCCGGGCTGAGCGAGGCGCTCGGCGAGCCGATGACCGGCACCGCGCCGCACGTGCGTCGCCTCGTCGCCGTCGAGCACATCGGCGCCTGGCCGCGGAAGGTCGCCGACCACCCGGACCCGGCCGTGTCCGCGCTGTTCGACCGGCTCCGCGCCGACGACGTCATCCTGCTGCTGATCCGCCGCCCCGGCCGCGAGGGCCGCTGCGACGCCGACGGTGCCCGCACCGTCTACGTCGCCGACCTCACCCCGGGCGGCTCACGGGCGTGGTCGCGCACCGTGCGCAGCACCGACGACCTCGCCGGCATCGACCTCGACCCGGGCGCGGGCACACCGGTGCTCGACCCGGTGATGCTGGTGTGCGCGCACGGCAGGCGTGACGTCTGCTGCGCCGTCCGTGGCCGCGCGCTCGCCGGGGACCTGGCCGCCGAGGGCGCCGACGTGTGGGAGTGCACCCATCTCGGCGGGCACCGGTTCGCGCCGACCGCGCTGGTGCTGCCCACCGGCTACGCCTACGGCCGCCTCGACACCGGCGGCGCGCTGGCCGCGCTGAAGGCCGCGGCCGGCGGCGGCGTGGACCCGTGGTGCTGTCGCGGGCACACCGGGCTGGACCCGGTCGGCCAACTCGCCGAGCTCGCCGTGCGCGAGCACACCGGGATCGGGGACGCCACGGCGCTGCTGGTCGACGCCGCCGGTCCGAGCGTGGGTGGTGACGGCGAGCGCCCGGACGGGCACCTGGTCACCGTGCGCTCCCGCGACGGCCGGAGCTGGACGGTGCCGGTCACGACCGACACGACGCTGCCGCCGCGGCCGCCGTCCTGCGGGGCGGCCCTGGAGGCGGCGACACCGCTGGTCGCCGGCACCCCCGTCGAGCACTAGCCGAACACACGCTCCAGGGCGCGGGCCAGGCCGTCCTGCTCGACGGTGTCGGTGGACTCGTCGGCGTCGGCGTGCACGTCCGGCGGGGCCTGCCCCATCGCGATCCCGCGGCCCGCCCAGCGCAGCATCGCGCGGTCGTTGTCGCCGTCACCGACGGCGAGGACCTCGCAGCGGTCGACACCGAGCCGGGCCGCGACCCGCGCGAGCCCGGACGCCTTGGACACCCCGGCCGGCACCAGCGTCACCCACGGCAGCTCGTGGTCGAGCGTCGGCTCGGTGCCGGGTACCCGGAGCCGGGAGGCGCGGGCCGCGGTCTCCGCCGGGTCGTGCCCCGGCCAGTACATGACCAGCTTGGGTGTCGGCTCGTCGAGCAGAGCGGCGCGGCCGACCTCGGTGACGGTGCCGGCGAGCACGCCGTCGGGGAACGGGGCGCTGACCCGCTGCCCGACGCCGACGTGCTCGCAGGCGAACACCGCCCCCGGGAACAGCTCGGTCATCGTGTCGATGGCGGCGGTCACGGCCTCGGGGGCGAGCCGCTCCATCGTCAGCACCCGGCGGGTCGCGGTCTCCATCTCGACCGCGCCGTTGGAGGTCAGGGTGACGCCGTCGCGCAGCCCGATCGCGTCCAGCGCACCGGCCACGCCGACGACGGTCCGGCCGGTGCACAGCATCACCTCGGCCCGGGTCCCGGCGAGCGCGATCGCGTCGAGGACCGCGGGGCTCGGGGGCCTGCGCCCGTGGACGATGGTGCCGTCGATGTCGAGCGCGACCAGCCGGATCACGTCCCCGACCCTACGTCGAGCCGGAACCGGGCGACGCCGTCGCGGGTCCCGGTGGGACGCATCCCGATCCGCTCCAGCACCCGCTCCGACGCCCGGTTGCCGGGCTCGACGCCCGCGACCAGCGGCGACGCCCCGGCCGAGCGGGCCAGGGCGAGCAACAGGCCGGCGGCCTCGACGGCGTAGCCGCGGCCGCGCCGCGACGGCACCACGCCGTAGCCGAGCTCGACGGCGGCCGGGCCGTCGTCGGGGGCGGGGAACAGCCCCGCACCGCCGACGACCGTGCCGCCGTCGCGTTCGACGAGCAGCCGGTGGCCGAGCTCGCCCCAGCCCGGCCCGCCCGGGTCGCGGGCGAGCAGCCGGGCGACGATCCGGTCGCCCTCGGCGGGGAAGTCCGGCGCCCAGTCGGCGCGCCGGACCCCGGCGACGACGGCCGCGGCGACCTCCGGGGTCCAGCCGGGGAGCACCAGCCGCGGGCCCGCCGGGACCGACGCCGGGAGCGGGGCGGAGATCGGCACGCCGTCGATCCTCCCCCGGGCCCGCCCACCCCGCGCGGCACCGGCCCGCCGCAACCGCCGCTGGGATGCCGGCGTCCCGACGTCGATCAGTACGTGAGGGCTGTCGCAGCGCGGACGAACCGCGCTCATGTACTGATCGACGGACCGGGGGTGGACCGGCACAGGAGGTTCACAGGTCGATCACCGGCTCCGCACAGCGCGGCGGAGCAGCGTCGCCCGGGTGACGAGCACCCTGTCCCGGCCCCGGCCCGCCCCCACCCCGTCTCCCCCGCCGACCCGCCGGTGGCGGCACCTGCCGCTCGCGGTGCTGCTCGCCGCGACGGCCGCGCTGTACCTGTGGGGGCTGTCGGCCTCGGGCTGGGCCAACGCGTTCTACGCCGCGGCCGCGCAGGCCGGTGGGCAGAGCTGGTCGGCGTGGTTCTTCGGCGCCTCCGACGCGGCCGGCGGCATCACCGTGGACAAGGCGCCGGGGGCGCTGTGGCCGATCGGGCTGGCGGTGCGGCTGTTCGGGCTGTCGAGCTGGAGCGTGCTGGTGCCCCAGGCGCTGATGGGCGTCGGCGCGGTCGCGTTGCTGCACGCCACGGTCCGGCGGATCGCCGGGCCGGGGGCCGGTCTGCTCGCCGGGGCCGCGCTCGCGCTCACCCCGGTGGCGGTGCTGATGTTCCGCTTCGACAACCCCGACGCGATGCTCGTGCTCGTCCTGACCGGCGCCGCCTACGCCCTCACCCGGGCGGTCGAGCAGGGTCGCACCCGGTGGCTGGTGCTCGTCGGCCTGCTGGTCGGCTACGGCTTCCTCACCAAGATGCTGCAGGCCTTCCTGGTGCTGCCGGCGTTCACCGCGGTGTGGCTGCTCGCCGCCCCGCTCGCCTGGTGGCCGCGGATCCGGGCGCTGCTCGCCGCCGGGGCCGCGCTGCTGGTCTCGGCGGGCTGGTGGGTACTGGTCGTGGAGCTGTGGCCCGCCGCGGACCGGCCCTGGATCGGCGGCTCCCAGGGCAACAGCGTGCTGGAGCTGGTCCTCGGCTACAACGGAGTCGGGCGGCTCACCGGCGACGAGGTCGGCTCCGTCGGCGGAGGCGCGGGCGGACGCGCCGGTGGCTGGGGCGAGACCGGGCTGCTGCGGCTGTTCGGCTCGGAGATGGGCCGGGAGGCGTCCTGGCTGCTGCCCGCGGCGCTGGTGCTGCTCGGGGTGCTGCTGTGGCGGACCCGGCGGGCACCGCGCACCGACCCGCTGCGCGCCGCGACCGTGCTGTGGGGCGGCTGGCTGCTGGTCACCGGGCTGACCTTCAGCCTGATGGCCGGGATCGTGCACAGCTACTACACCGTCGCGCTCGCCCCGGCGGTCGCCGCGCTGGTCGGGATCGGCGGGGCGACGCTGTGGCACGACCGTGCGTCCGCGGCCGCCCGGTGGTGGCTGGCCGCTGCGGTCGCGGCGACGGCGGTGTGGGCGTTCGAGCTGCTGCCCGCGGAATGGCTCTGGTGGCTGCGCCCCGCGGTGCTCGTCGTCGGGCTCGGCGCGGCGTTCGCGCTGCTCGGGGTGCACCGGATGCCGCGGGTGCTCGCGGCCGGGGTGCTCACCGCGGCGCTGCTGGCCGGCGCCGGCGGGACGACCGCCTGGGCGCTGGCGACGGCGGCGACGCCGCACACCGGGGCGATCCCGAGCTCCGGCCCGGCGGGCTACGCGTCCGGCCCGGGCGGGGGCCGGGGTGGTCACGGCACGATGCGCGGGCCGTGGGCCGGCTCCGGCGTCCCGGGCGGCGCGTCCGGCGCGGCCGGAGCCATCACCGGTGGGGCCGCCGGGACACCGGGCGCGACCGGACCGGGCGGAGCGGCTGCGGGCGCGGCCGGGCAGAGCGGAGCGGCCGCGGGCGCCAGCGCGACCGGGGCCGGGGCCGGGTCCGGTGCGTCCGCGGGCGCACCGGGTGCCGCGACGGCGGGCGGGCCGGGCGGGCCGGGTGGGCCGGGCGCCCGGTGGGCCGGTGGCGGACCCACCCGGGGTCCGGGCGGTGCCGGCGGGCGCGGCGGCGGCCCCGGGGGCATCCTCGGCGCGCCCACGCCGTCGTCGCAGGTCACGGGGTTGATCTCGGCGGGCGCGGGCGATTTCACCTGGGCCGCGGCCACGGTGAGCTCAATGCAGGCGGCGGGCTACCAGCTCGCGTCGGGGGCACCGGTGCTCGCCGTCGGCGGGTTCAACGGCACCGACCTCTACCCGACGCTCGCGCAGTTCCAGCAGATGGTGGCGCAGCACCGGATCCACTGGTTCATCGGCTCCGCGGGCACCGGGATGATCTCCACCGCCTCCGGCGGCAGCGACGACGCGCGCCTCATCGCCGAGTGGGTCGCGGCGACGTTCCCGGCCCGCACGGTCGACGGCGTCACCCTCTACGACCTGGGCGCGTCGTGACCCGACGACAGGACGCCCGGCTCACAGCCGACGCACAGGTCGATCACACAACCACGACAGCCCGGGACCCGATCGTCGACCCCATGACCACAGTCGTCACCGGCCCCGCAACCGGCACCCACCCGGGACGCCCCGGAGCGCGTCCGTCCGACCGCGACCGGACCGTGCTCGACATCGTCGTCCCCGTCTTCAACGAGGAGCGCGACCTGGAGTCCTCGGTGCGGCGCCTGCACGAGTTCCTCTCCTCCGGGTTCCCCTACACGTTCCGGATCACCGTCGCCGACAACGCCAGCACCGACGCCACCCCGCAGATCGCGCAGCGCCTCGCCGCCGAGATCGCCGAGGTCACCACGGTGCGCCTGGACCAGAAGGGCCGCGGCCGCGCGCTGCGCCACGTCTGGTCCGGTTCCGACGCCGACGTGCTCGCCTACTGCGACGTCGACCTCTCCACCGACCTCGGCGCGCTGCTCCCGCTGGTCGCCCCGCTCGTGTCCGGGCACTCCGACCTGGCGATCGGGACCCGGCTGGGTCGCGGGTCACGGGTGGTGCGCGGACCGAAGCGGGAGTTCATCTCGCGCAGCTACAACCTGATCCTGCGCGGCGCGCTCTCGGCCCGCTTCTCCGACGCCCAGTGCGGGTTCAAGGCGATCCGCTCCGACGTGGCCCGGCGGCTGCTGCCGCTGGTCGAGGACACCGCCTGGTTCTTCGACACCGAGCTGCTGGTGCTGGCCGAACGGTCCGGGCTGCGCATCCACGAGGTGCCCGTCGACTGGGTCGACGACCCGAACTCCAGTGTGGACATCGTGGCGACGGCCGTCGCGGACCTGAAGGGCGTGTGGCGGGTCGGCCGGGCACTGGCGACGGGTGCGCTACCGCTGGCCGAGGTCCGCGCGCAGCTCGGGCGGGCGCCGCTGGCCCCGCCGGAGGTCCCCGGGGTGCCGCGGGCGATGCCGTTCCAGCTGGCCCGCTTCGCCGCGATCGGCGTCGCGTCGACGGTGGCGAACCTGCTGCTGTTCCTCGCGCTGCGCGGGACGCTCGGACCGATCGCGGCGAACGTCGTCGCGCTGCTGGTCTGCGCGGTCGCCAACACCGCGCTGAACCGGCGGTTCACCTTCGGCGTCCGTGGTCGGGACCGCGCGGTCACCCACCAGTTCCAGGGTCTCATCGTGTTCGCGCTCGGCCTCGTCCTGACCACCGGCGCCCTCGCTGTGCTCGGCGCCCTCGCCCCCGGCGCGCACCTGGCCGTCGAGGCCGCGGTGATCGTCGCGGCCAACCTGGTCGCGACGGTGCTGCGCTTCGTCCTGTTCCGGTCCTGGGTGTTCCGCACCCGGTCCACTCCCTCCCAGCTCGAGAAGGCGACCGCCGCGTGACCAGCACCCTCGACCGGTTCCCCACCCGGTCCGACGCTCCTCCGCCCCCGTCCGACGGTCCACGCCGCTGGACACGACCCGTCTCGGTCGTCGCGCTGCTCGTCGCGACGGGCGCGCTCTACCTGTGGAACCTGGCCGCCTCGGGCTGGGCCAACTCCTTCTACGCCGCCGCGGTGCAGGCCGGGGCGAACGACTGGACGGCGTTCTTCTTCGGGTCCCTCGACCCGGAGAACGCGATCACCGTCGACAAGCCGCCCGCATCGCTGTGGCCGATGGAGATCTCCGCACGGATCTTCGGGTTCTCGTCCTGGAGCCTGC
Organism: Pseudonocardia sp. Ae717_Ps2; assembly: GCF_001932475.1. Lineage (NCBI taxonomy): Bacteria > Bacillati > Actinomycetota > Actinomycetes > Pseudonocardiales > Pseudonocardiaceae > Pseudonocardia > Pseudonocardia sp. Ae717_Ps2. Next base: position 1,084,565 of record NZ_MCIS01000001.1, on the reverse strand, counting down.
TGGTGCCGCAGGCGCTGATGGGCGTCGCCGCGGTCGGGCTGCTGTACGCCGCGGTCCGCCGGGTGTCCGGGCACGGCGCCGGGCTGCTGGCCGGGGCGCTGCTGGCGCTCACGCCCGTCGCGGCGCTGATGTTCCGTTTCGACAACCCCGACGCGATGCTCACGCTGCTGCTCGTCCTGGCGGCGTACCTGCTGGTCCGGGGTCTGGAGGACGGCCGGACCCGGTGGATCGCCGCGGTCGGGCTGGTGCTGGGGTTCGCGTTCCTCGCCAAGTCGCTGCAGGCGTTCCTGGTGCTGCCCGGTCTGGCCCTGGCCTGGCTGTGGGCCGCGCCCGGCCGTCCGTGGCGACGGGTGTGGCAGCTGCTCGTCGGGGGTGCCGGGATCGTCGTCGGCGCCGGCTGGTGGCTGCTCGCCGTCGCGCTGTGGCCGGTCGACGCCCGCCCGTACATCGGCGGGTCCGGGGACAACACCCCGCTCGGCCTGGCCTTCGGCTACAACGGGCTGGGCCGGATCGTCGGCGGCGAGGGTGGCCGGGGCGGTGACACCGCGCGCGACGCCGCGGCCGGTGCGTTCCCCGGCGGCGCGTTCCCGGGCGGTGCGTTCCCGGGTGGTGCCCCCGGCGGTGGCGGCATGCCCCCGGGTGGCCCCGGCGGCGCGGTCTTCGGCGGTCAGGCCGGGTTCCTGCGGATGTTCGGGACGTCGTTCGGCACCCAGGTCTCCTGGCTGCTCCCGGCGGCGCTGCTGCTGCTCGTCGCGGCGCTGGTGCTGCGTGGCCGCGCACCGCGCATCGACGCCGTCCGCGGCTCGCTGCTCGTGTGGGGCGGCTGGACGCTGGTGACGGTGCTGGTGCTGTCGTTCATGGAGGGGATCGTCCACCCGTACTACACGGTGGCGCTGGCGCCGGGGATCGCGGCGCTGATCGCGGTCGGCGGTCGCGAGCTGCTCGGACACCGTGACCTCCGGTGGGTCCGCGGGGTGCTCGCCGTCGCCACCGTCGGGACCGCGGTCTGGACATTCGTGCTGCTCGGCTGGTCGCCGCAGTTCCTGCCCTGGCTGCGCTGGGTGGTGCTGGTGGCGGGCGTCGTGTCCGGTGCGGCGCTGCTGGCCCCCGCGCGGGGACGGCGGTGGCTCGCCGTGGCGGTCGGCGTCGCGGTCCTGAGCGGTGTGGCCGCGCCGGCGGCCTACGCCGTCCAGACCGTGGCGACCCCGCACGAGGGCTCCATCCCGACCGCGGGGCCGGAGGTCGCCGGGGCCGACCGGGGCCCGGGCGGGTTCCGCGACGGGCGGGGCGATCGCGACCGGGCCGACGGTGCCGGGACCGCCGCGCCCGGGGCCACCGGGGCCCCGGCCGACGCCGGTGGGGGTCTCCCGGACGGTGCCGCGCAACCCGGTACCGGACAGACCGGTGCGGGACAGACCGGTGCGGGTGGGCCGGGCGGGATGTTCGGCGGTGGTCCGGGGACCGAGCGGACCGGCCCGCAGCTCGTCGCGCTGCTGCGGGACGCGGGTCCGGCCCGCTGGGCCGCGGCGACGATCGGCTCCCAGGGCGCGGCGTCGATGATGCTCGCCGCGGGCGGGGACACCGCGGTCATGGCGATCGGCGGCTTCTCCGGCAGCGACCCCTCCCCCACCCTGGACCAGTTCCGGCAGTACGTCGCGAACGGCGACATCCGGTACTTCGTCAGCGGCGGCCAGCGGGGCGGCCCCGGCGGCGCTCGCGGCACCGGGGCGGAGATCACCGCCTGGGTCGCGCAGCACTACACCGCGACGACCGTCGACGGCACCACGGTCTACGACCTGTCCGCGCAGGCCCACTGACCGTCGTCGCCCGCCGAGTGGCACACCAGGTACCCGTCACCGGTCGACGGGTGCAGCTGGTGTGCCACTCGGCTGCACCCCACTTTCGGCCACAGTGTGCTGCCCCGACGGCGCGCGCGGATGCTCCCGGCGCGCTCCGTTCGGCAGAGTGGGGCCATGACCGCCACCGGCCCCCGCACCGGCGACCCCGGACCCGGGATCCCGACCGACGCGCTGCCGCTCCCGTTGCGCCCACCCGCGAACCGGCTGGACCCCCGCGCGATCTGGTGGTGGCGGCTCTCGGCGGTGCCGGTCCCTCTCGTGCTGCTCGTGGGCCAGGTCGTCGCGTGGTTCCTGCTGCCCGCGGTCCCCTGGCACGGGCTGCTGATCGCGACCGGGGTGCTGACCGTGCTGTGGCTGCTGGTCGGGACGCTCGTCGTACCCGGTCTGCGGTACCGGCTGCACCGCTGGGAGGTGACCGAGGACGCCGTCTACACCCGGTCCGGCTGGCTGGTCCGGGAGTGGCGGATCGCGCCGATCCCCCGGGTGCAGACGGTCGACACCGAGCACGGGCCGCTGCAGCAGGCGCTGGGCCTGGCGACGGTGACCGTCACGACCGCGTCGGCCCGCGGCCCGGTCCGCATCGCCGGGCTCGACGCCGACGCCGCCGCCGAGCTCGCCCGACGGCTCACCGAGACGACCGGGCGGCACAGCGGGGACGCGACGTGACCGAGCCCGACGCACCCGCCACGGGCACCGGCACCGGCACGCCCCCCGACGAGGTCGAGTGGCGACGGCTGCCGGTCCAGATGCTGCTCGTCGGCCCGGCCACCGCGCTGCTGCGCCTGGCCCCCGCGCTGGTCGTGCTCGTCCTGTTCGGTGCGGGCAGCGGCAACTCGACCCAGGTCTGGATCGCGGGGGCGGCGGTCGTCGTCACCGTCGCGGCGGGTGTCGTGCGGTGGCGCACGACCCGCTACCGGATCACCGACGAGCGGGTCGAGCTGCACAGCGGGCTGCTGATCCGGCAGCGCCGCTCGGTGCCGCGGGACCGGATCCGCACCGTCGACCTGACCGCACCGCTGTTGCACCGGATCGTCGGGCTGTCGGTGGTGAAGGTCGGCTCCGGGCAGAGCAGGTCGGACGCGGGCCTCGACCTCGACGCCGTCACCACCGACGAGGCCGAACGGCTGCGCCGCGAACTGCTCGCCCGGCCCGCCACGGCGGCGGCCGGCCCGGCGACGGCCGCCACCGGGAGCGACCCCGGCGGGACCGGGACGGCGCCCGTCGGGGTCGACGGGAGGGATGCCGACGGGAACGGCTCCGCCGGCGGCCCGGCGGACCAGGAGGAGCCCGCCGGCGAGGAGCTCGACCGGATCGACTGGTCCTCGCTGCGCTACGCCCCGCTGACGGTCAGCTCGCTGGCCGCGATCGGCGCGCTGGCCGGCGCGGGCTGGAACCTGCTGAACGAGACCGGTCTCGACCCGCGCTCGCTGCCCGGTGCCGACACCGTCGCCGGGGAACTGTCGACCGCGCCGGTCTGGGCGACGGTGCTCGTCGCGGTCGGTGCCCTGCTGCTGGTCATGGTCGTCGGCAGCATCGTGCTGTTCGTCGAACGCTGGTGGGACTACCGGCTCAGCCGCGAGCCCGACGGCACGCTGCGGGTGCGCCGCGGCCTGCTGACCAAGCGCTCGCTGTCGGTGTCCGAGCAGCGGCTGCGCGGGGTGACGGTGTCCGAGCCGCTACTGGTGCGGGCCCTGGGTGGCGGCGCTCAGGCCGGGGCACTGGCCGTCGGCCTGGCCGGCGACGACGCCGACTCCGGCAGCGGCGCGCTCGGCCCGCCGGTGCGCCGCGCGCACGCCCACACGGTCGCCGCGACGGCCACCCGCGCGACCGGCCCGGTCACGGACGGCCCCCTGCGGGCGCACCCGCCGCGGGCCCGGACCCGGCGCCTGGTGCGCGCGGTCGGCCCTGCGCTCGTCCCGGCCGCCGCCCTCGGGGTGTTCGCCTGGTTCGACGCCGCGGTGTGGCCGGTCGTGGTCGGGCCGATGGTGATCAGCGCAGCGCTGGTCGTGGTGGCCGTACCGCTCGCGCTGGACCGCTACCGCGCCCTGGGCCACCGACTCGACGAGCACTACCTCGTCGCCCGACACGGGTCACTGCTGCGCACCACGACCGCGCTGCGCCGCGACGGCGTCATCGGCTGGCGGATACGGCAGAGCCTGTTCCAGCGCCGCGCCGGGGTGCTGACGCTGGAGGCGACCACCGCCGCGGGCGGCGGCTCGGTGCAGGTGCTGGACCTGGACCCCGCCGACGCCGTCGCGCTCATGGCCGCGGTCACCCCGGACCCGGTCGCGCCGTTCCGGGTCCCGCCGCGGGTCAGCGACGCCGGCGGGTCCCGAACAGACTGCGGGTGATCTCGCGGGTCACCGTGGTGGTGAGCTGACGACCGGTCGGTGACTGCAGGAAGTCCCCGATCTTGGAGAAGATCCCGCCGCCCGACGAGTCCTGCGGCGGGGGCGGCGGGGCCTGGCCCGGTTCCGGAGCAGGGGCGGGCGCCCCGACCGGCGTCGCCTCGCCACCCGGCCCGGCCGCGATGCTCGCGGTGAGCTTCTCGTAGGCCGACTCGCGGTCCACCATCTGTCCGTACTTCGCCTGCAACGGCGAGGCGGCGGCGTCGGCGCGGACGTCGTCGACCGGCAGGGCGGCCATCAGCGAGCGCGGGGCCCGCAGCCGGGTCCAGGCGACCGGTGTCGGCGCGCCGCGCTCGGACAGCACCGTGACGATCGCCTCACCGGTGCCCAGCGAGGTCAGCGCCGACTCCAGGTCGTAGACCTCGGACTTCGGATAGGTCCGCACCGTGCGCGACAGCGCCTTCTGGTCGTCCGGGGTGAAGGCCCGCAGCGCGTGCTGGATCCGCGCGCCCAGCTGGGACAGCACCTCGTTCGGCACGTCGGTGGGCAGCTGGGTGCAGAAGAACACCCCGACGCCCTTGGACCGGATGAGCTTGACGGTCTGCTCGATGCGGTCGAGGAACGCCTTCGAGGCGTCGGTGAACAGCAGGTGCGCCTCATCGAAGAAGAACGCCAGCTTGGGCCGGTCCAGGTCGCCCGCCTCGGGCAGCTCCTCGTACAGCTCGGCGAGCAGCCACATCAGGAACGTGGAGAACAGCACCGGGTTCGCGGCGCGTTCGGCCAGCTCCAGCAGGGTGACGACACCCTTCCCGTCGACCTGACGCATCAGGTCCGCGGGTTCGAACTCGGGCTCGCCGAAGAACTCCTCGCCGCCCTGGGCCTCCAGGTTGACCAGCGCCCGCAGGATGACCCCGGCCGTCGCCGGGGAGACCCCGCCGATGCCCTTGAGGTCGGCCTTGCCCTCGTCGGAGGTGAGGTGCGTGATGACCGCGCGCAGGTCCTTGGTGTCGAGCAGCGGCAGCCCGCGCTGGTCGGCCCAGTGGAAGATCAGGCCGAGGGTGGACTCCTGGGTGGCGTTGAGGCCGAGCACCTTCGCCAGCAGGATCGGGCCGAACTGGGTCAGCGTCGCCCGCACCGGGACGGCGACGCCGCCGTCGCCCAGGGACAGGAACTGCACCGGGTACGCGGTCGGGACCCAGTCGTCGCCCGTGTCGGTCGCGCGAGCGGTGACCTTGTCGTTCGGCTCACCCGGCCGGGCCATGCCGGACAGGTCGCCCTTGACGTCGGCGAGCAGGACCGGGACCCCGGCGTCGGAGAGCTGCCCGGCCAGCGCCTGCAGCGTCTTCGTCTTGCCGGTGCCGGTCGCCCCGGCCACCAGGCCGTGCCGGTTCAGCGTCGCGAGCGGGATCCGGACCCTGGCCTGCGGGTCGCACACGCCGTCGACGAGGACGGTGCCGAGCTCCAGCGCGGGTCCGTCGGTGGCGTATCCGGCGGCGATGGTGCGAGCGGGTGTGTCGTCAGCCACGGCGCGAGCCTAGGGCACACCCCCGACGGTGGTGGGCGAGGCTCGCGCCCGTCGCACCGATGTCACCTAGGCTGTGACGATGACCGATCGGCTGGTGTGGATCGACTGCGAGATGACCGGGCTCGATCTGGGGTCCGACGCCCTCATCGAGATCGCAGCCCTGGTCACCGACGGCGACCTGAACATTCTCGGCGAGGGCGTGGACGTCGTCATCGCCTGCGACGACGCGAAGCTCGACGCGATGCCCGACGTCGTGCGCGACATGCACGCCCGGTCCGGGCTGACCGAGGAGGTCCGGCGCGCGACGGTCACGGTCGAGCAGGCCGAGAAGATGGTGCTCGACTACGTCCGCACCCACGTCCCGGACGCCCGGTCCGCGCCGCTGGCCGGCAACTCGATCGCCACCGACCGGGGCTTCATCGCCCGGGACATGACCGAGCTCGACGGGTACCTGCACTACCGGATGATCGACGTCAGCTCGGTGAAGGAGCTGGCGCGGCGCTGGTTCCCCCGGGTGTTCTACGCCAAGCCGGAGAAGGGCCTCGCGCACCGCGCGCTCGCCGACATCCGCGAGTCGATCCGCGAGCTGGCCTACTACCGGCAGGCGCTGTTCGTGGCCCCGCCCGGTCCGACGACCGAGCAGGCGCAGGCCGCGGCGGCCGCGGTCGCGCACGTCGCGGCACCCCCGCAGACCGGTACGACCCCCGGCTGAGGGCTCCCGCGGACCCCGGTCTATAGTTTCTCCAGCGCTTCCGGGAGTCCGGGAGATCGCGATGGTGGGTGTAGCTCAGTTGGTAGAGCACCTGGTTGTGGTCCAGGGGGCCGCGGGTTCAAGTCCCGTCACTCACCCGGTCGCCGATTCTGCAGCAGCAGAGCCGTGCGACGGACAAGTACACATGCGCCGTTAGCTCAATTGGCAGAGCAGCTGGCTCTTAACCAGCGGGTTCGGGGTTCGAGTCCCTGACGGCGCACGCACGATCACAACCGAATAGCACGCGCCGTTAGCTCAATTGGCAGAGCAGCTGGCTCTTAACCAGCGGGTTCGGGGTTCAAGTCCCTGACGGCGCACCACCGATTCTGTGGGGGTAGGACGTCATCGTCCTACCCCCACAGCTCGTCCTGTCCCCTGCAGCTCATGGTGCCGACGGTTCCCGGCCGTGCTCATCCCGGCAGCCCCAGCAGCCGTTCGGCGTTGAGGTGGGCGATCTTCTCCATCGCGAGCGGGGGCAGGTCCGCCTCGCGGAGGAACGCCCGGGCGCCGTCGTTGCCCAGCATCGGGTAGTCGACGCTGAACATGATCCGGTCCACCCCGACCGTCTCGACGCAGAACCGGAGCTGGGCCTGGTTGAACATCCCGCTCGGGGTGATGTGGACGTTCTCCCGGAAGTAGTCCCCGACCGGACGGTCCAGGTGGGTGATCCGCTGCGGGAGGGCCTCCTCGATCCGTTCGAGGTAGAAGGGGACCATCTCGCCCCAGTGGCCGAGGACGAGCTGCAGGTCCGGGTACCGGTCGAACACCCCGGCGAGGACCAGATGGAGGAAGTGGGTCCCCGTCTCGACGTGCCAGCCCCAGGCGCTCGTCTGCAGCCGGGCCGTGACGATCGGGTCGAGCCCGCCCTCGTAGTTCGACCGGGAGGTCTCGACCGGCGGGACGCCCGGGTGCAGATAGATGGGCACCCTCAGCTCCGCCGACCGCCGCAGGACGGGGTCGAACCGGGGCTCGTCGAGGAACCCGCCCCCGGTCCGGCCGTTGATCATGGATCCGACGAACCCGAGCTCACCGACGGCGCGGGCGAGCTCGTCGGCGGCGGCCTCCGGCACGGCCGTCGGCAGCGCGGCGAAGGCGGCGAAGCGGTCCGGGTGCGCCGCGACGGCCGCCGCCGTGCGGTCGTTGACCTTCCGGACGAGCTCCACGGCGACGTCGGCGGGCAGCTGCTGGGTGGAGAGGGTGGACAGGACCTGCACGGAGATGCCGTGAGCGTCCATGTCGGCGATCCGCCCCTCGCCCAGATCGAGGAGAACCTCGGGCGCCGGGGTGTAGGGGTACCCCGTCCCGGGGGCGTACGCCGCGGTGGAGCCGGGGCTGAGCCGCTCGGCCTCGGGCCTGCTCGCCCGCGCGACGTCGAGATCCAGGAAGTGCTCCTCGAGCGCGATGATCCGCATCGCGGCCTCCGTCCCGGACGGGTCGATCGTGCCTGGCACGTCGAGGCTAGCGGGCCACGGGGCTGCCGGCCCACGACGAGAGATCCTGCGAGGTCCCGGCCCGGCGGTCTACCCCACCGGCCCGAGCAGGGCGAGCAGGATCCGCGCCAGCTCGGCCCGGTCCTGCGGCGGGATCCGCGCGAGCCTGCGGTCGAACTCCCGCGCCAGCGCGGCGAGGGCCCGGTCGCGGGCGGCCTCCCCCTCGGCGGTCAGGACGAGCCGGTGGCGGCGCAGGTCGGCGTCGTCGATCTCCCGGCGCAGGTAACCGAGGCCGACCAGGGTGCGCACGTACGCCGTCACGCTCGCCTTCGGGATGACCAGCGTCGCGGCGAGCTGGGCCGGGTAGGGGGACGTGGCGACCTCGGCGAGGACGAAGAACTCCTTCGTCTCCAGGCCCAGCTCCGCCAGGTCGGCGACGCACTCCTCCAGCACGACGGTCAGCAGCCGATGGTTCAGCGACCACAGCTGCGCGGCGTCGACCGACACGAGCACCTCCCATTCCGTACGATGTCGAACAGAGTCGAAGTCGAACTACCTGCATGTCGAACTTCGACCGCTGTCGACCCTAGACGGAGGGGCTCCCGTGCCACTGCAGCACATCACGATCCCGCGCGGGCCCATCCGGCTCGCCGCCGATCTCCACCTGCCCCCCGGCACCGACGGGTCGACTCCCCGGCCTGCCGTGGTGCTGTCGACCCCGGGCAGCAGCGTCAAGGAGCAGATCGGCGCCGAGTACGCCCGCCGCCTCGCCGACCGCGGCATCGCCGCGCTCGTCCTCGACCCGGCCCACCAGGGGCGCAGTGGTGGCGAGCCGCGCGACCTCGAGGACCCGTACCGGCGGGGCGAGGACATCAGCTACGCGCTCGACGCACTGGACACCACGGCCGGGATCGACCCCCGGCGCATCGGCGTGCTCGGCATCTGCGCCGGTGGCGGGTACGCCGTCCACACCGCCCGCACCGACCACCGCATCAGGGCCGTGGGCGTGGTCGTCCCCGTGGACATCGGCACCGCGTTCCGCCGCGGCGCGTCCGACGGCCCCGTCGCCGCACTCGACGCCATGGCGGACGCCCGTTCGGCCGAGAACCGCGCAGGACACCTCACCCGCGAGAAGTGGCTCCCCGACAACGCCGAGGAGGCCGCCGCGCTCGGAGTGGACGACATCGACACGACACAGGCGATCCGGTACTACCGCACCGGACGGGGCGGGAGCGAGTACTCGACGAACCGTCGCCTCGCGCGGGGGGACTCCCTGCTGCTCGGGTACGACGCGTTCCACCTGGTCGACCCGCTCATGACCCAACCCCTGCAGGTCGTCCTGGCCGGCCGCGTCGGCACCACCGGCTCCTCCGAGGCCGGCATGCGGCTCTGGGAGACGGCCCCGAACCCCGTGGACCTCATGGTGGTCGACGGGGCGGGCCACTACGAGATGTACGACGAGCCCACCTACGTCGACGCCGCGGTCGACCGGCTCGCCGGCTTCTACTCCACCCACCTGTAGGCATCGGGCCCGACCGCCGCACCCGGCACCGCGGGGCAGGCTATCGTCGCTCCCAGTTCGTTAGCTCCGGACAAGGAGATGCCGTGGGGAACGACGTCGTCGTGCCGGCCGGTCCCGCCGGACGCCGGCACCGGCTGCTGATCCTGACCGTGCTCTGCACCAGCATCCTGATCGTCTCGATGGACGTCACGATCGTCAACGTGGCACTGCCCGCGCTCGTCGCGGACCTGCACGCCTCGATCACCGAGCTGCAGTGGACCGTCGACGCCTACACCGTCGTCCTGGCCTGCTTCCTGATGCTGGCCGGCGCGACGGCGGACCGGGTCGGGCGCCGCCGCGTCTTCCGGACCGGGCTCGTCGTGTTCGGCATCGGGTCGCTGCTGTGCAGCCTGGCTCCGACGGTCGGCTGGCTGATCGGGGCGCGGGTGGTGCAGGCGCTCGGCGGCGCGATGCTCAACCCGGTCGCCATGTCGATCATCACCAACGTCTTCACCGACGTCCGGGAGCGGGCCCGCGCGATCGGGGTGTGGGGCGCGATGGTCGGCATCTCGCTGGGCCTCGGCCCGGTGCTCGGCGGGCTCCTCGTGGACACCGTCGGCTGGCGGGCGATCTTCTGGGTGAACATCCCCGTGGTGCTGGCGGCGTGGGTCCTGACGGCGCGGCTCGTCCCGGAGTCGCGGGCCGCCCGTCCGCGGCGGGCCGACCCGGTGGGGCAGCTCCTGGTGGTGGCGCTGCTCGGGTCGACGGTGGCGGCGGTGATCGAGGGGCCGCGGCTGGGCTGGTCGTCGGCGGGGGTGCTCGGGCTGGCGGCGCTGGCCGTCGGCGCGCTGGTCCTGCTGGTCGTCTGGGAGCGGCGGCACCCCGAGCCCCTGGTGGAGCTGCGGTTCTTCCGGAGCGCCCCGTTCACCTCGGCGACGGTGATCGCGGTCTGCGCGTTCGCGGCGTTCGGCTCGCTGCTGTTCCTGTCCGCGCTCTACCTGCAGGACGTGCGGGGGCTCAGCGCCCTGCAGGCCGGGCTGACGCTGCTGCCGGCCGCCGTCGCGACGACGGTGGTCGCGCCGCTGGCCGGGCGGATGGTCGCCGCGCGCGGGGCCCGGCTGCCGCTCGTCCTCGGCGGGACGGCGATGGTGGCGGTCGCGCTGACCTTCTCCCAGCTCTCCCCCGCCACCCCGCTGTGGCTCGTGCTCGTCGCGCACGGGGTGTTCGGCTGCGGGTTCGCACTGCTCAACCCGCCGATCACGAACACGGCGGTGAACGGGATGCCGCCCGAGCGGGCCGGCGTCGCCGCGGCGGTGGCCTCGACCAGCAGGCAGGCCGGGCAGTCGTTCGGCGTCGCGATCAGCGGGACCGTGGTCGCCACCGCGGCGAGCACCGCCGCCGGGGTGGCGACGGCGTGGGCGGTCGTGGTGCCGCTGACCGTCGTGGTCGTGGTGCTCGGTGTGCTGGGGACCACGGCGCGGGCGCAGGCGTCCGCGGCCCGGGTCGCGGCACTGTTCCCCGCGGCACCGTCGTCCCCCGCCCGCGCGGCCTGAGCGGGGGACGGCGGCGTCATCCGTGCGGAGCGGCGCCCGCGGCGGCGTCGACGGAGTGGTCCAGCACGACCATGTGCCCGGCCGCGTGGGTGAACACGTACTCGGCACCGCAGCCGGGCAGGGCCAGCTGCGGGGTGACCCCGCAGGCCCAGAAGACCGGCACGTCACCCTCCTCGACCACCGGCTCCGGCCCGAAGTCCGGCCGGGCCAGGTCGGCGATCCCGATCGCGGCGGGGTCCCCGACGTGCACCGGCGCGCCGTGCCCGGTCGGGTAGCGCGCCGTCACCTCGACGGCCCGGTCGACGAGCGCGGCGGGCACCGCGCGCATGCTCACCACCAGCGGTCCGTGCACCCGGCCCGCCGGCACGGTCGGGCAGGTCGTGACGTACACCGCGGGCGCGGACGAGCGCGGGTTGCGCCGCACCGGGACCCCGGCCCGTTCCAGGGGCTCCTCGAAGGTGTGGCTGCACCCGAGCAGGAACGCCACCGAGTCCGCGCGCCACCGGTCGCGCAGGTCGGTCGGCTCGCCGTCCTCGACGCCGTGGAGCCAGGTCCGGTAGCGCGGGAAGTCGGTGCGGACGTCGACCCGGGTGTCCCCGACGGTGACGACCGGGTCGCCGGTGTCGCCGACACCGAGCAGCGGGCACGGCGTCGGGTTCCGCACGCAGAAGAGCAGGAAGTCGTACGCCGTCGCCTGCGGGACCACCACCAGGTTGGCCTGCTGGTACCCGCCGAACAGGCCCGCGGTGGGCCCGGTCCAGCCCCCGGCGGCGGCCAGTGCCCGCAGCTCGGCCGGGGTGGCGGGCGCCGTCGTCGCGGCGGTCATCGGGCCAGCTCCCGGCGGGCGGTCTCGCGGACGGTGAGCAGGGTCAGCAGTGCGACGACCGTCGCGACCATCAGCAGGTAGCCGGGTGCGAGCGGGTCGCCGGTGACCGAGGTCAGCCAGGTCGCGAGGAACGGGGTGAGACCGCCGCCGATGATCGTCCCGCCGTTGAAGGCCAGGGACAGGCCGGTGTAGCGGACCCGGGTCGGGAACTGCTCGGCGTAGGTCGGGTAGGTGACGGCCTGCACGACCGGCATCGGCAGGGCCAGCAGGAACATGCCGAGGACGGCCAGGGTGAAGTCGCCGGTGCCCATCAACGCCATCGTCGGGAGGATCAGCACGGAGTAGCCGAGGAACCCGGCGACGATGAGCTTCTTGCGGCCGTAGCGGTCCGACAGCGCTCCGGCGAGCGGCATCAGGCACGCCACGAACAGCCCGATCGCGGCCATCAGCCAGAACGTGCTCGACTTCGGGTAGCCCAGCTCCGAGGTCAGGTAGATGTTCATGAAGATCAGGCCGATCCAGTAGCCCGCGTTCGACCCGGTGGCCAGCAGCAGCACGGTCACCAGCGCGCGCCGGTGGTGGGTGAGCACCTCCTGCACCGGGGCCTTGGGCAGCTCGCCCGCCGCGCGGCTGTGCTCGAACTCCTCGGAGTCCTCCAGCCGGTGCCGGGCGATCAGGGTGAGCACCACCAGCGGCAGCGCGAGCAGGAACGGGATCCGCCAGCCGAACGCGCTCAGCTGCTCGGCGGTCAGCAGGGTCGAGGTGACCCCCGCGACCAACGCCGCGGTGCCGCCACCGAGGGCGACCCCGACCGGCGTGAAGGACCCGAAGAAGCCGCGTCGGCCCGCCGGGGAGGACTCGGCGAGGTAGGTGGCCGACCCGGTCACCTCACCGCCGGCTAAGAGGTCGCGCGGATTGATGGATGATCATGGGCGGCGGTGTGGTCGGCTGTCCCAGCGGTGCGTGGTCCAGGCCTGCCGGATCAGGCTACGGAGTGTGATGATGGTGTCGGCGAGGTCGAAGAACGCGTCGACGACGGTTTCGCGGCGTTCGTAGCAGCGCTGCAGCCGGTTGAAGCTGTTGTGCCAGGCGTTGGTGCGCTCGATGTGCCAGCGTTGGGTGGCCTGGATCGGTGCTTTCTCGCCCTTGCGCGCGATCTCGCTGTGCAGGCCCCGTTCGGTGAGTGTGTCGCGGGTCTTACCGGAGTCATAGCCGGCGTCGAGGTGCACGGTGATGTCGTCGGGCAGCGGGCCGAGAGCGTCGAGGTGGTCGAGAGTGGGGCCCAGTAGCGGGGAGTCGTGGCGGTGTGCCCCGGCCAGGACCCGGCCCAGTGGGATGCCATGGCCCTCGACGAGCACCGATCGCTTCATGCCCTGTTTACGCCGGTCAACCGGTGACGGTCCGGCGACCTCACCGCCGCCGGGGGCCTTGGTGATGGCGCCGTCGACGGCAACGTCGTCAAGCAACAGGCCGACGATGCGGTCGTAGGCGTCCAGGGCGATCCGGCGTAGCTGGGCGAAGACCCCGAGCCGGATCCACTCGTCACGGCGATCGCGGATGGTGGTCGCCGAGCAGGTGCTGTCGGAGACGCCCTGATACGGGCAGCCGAACCGCAGCACCTGCAGGAGCTTGTCGAACACGACCCGATCCGCGATCCGGCGGCGGTGACAGCCCCACGGATGAGTGGGATCGAACTCGACCCGGGGCGGCAGCAGCGCGGCGAACTGGTCCCACAACGGCTCGGTCAACCATGATGGCAGGGCGGGCACGCGGCCTCCAGACGATCACGAAGAGTCAACAACTTCATGATCGACAGGCCCGTGCCCGCCCCTCACCATCGACACCCGGCCGCGACCCAGCTGTGATCAATCCGCGCGACCTCTAAGAAGCCCTGGGCGAGCCGGGCCAGGACCAGCAGGGCGGGGGCGAGCAGGCCGGCGGTGGCCGCGGTCGGCAGCAGCCCGACCAGGGCGGTCGCGGTGCCCATCCCGGTGATCGTGAACACCAGGACCGGCTTGCGGCCCAGGCGGTCGCCGAGCCGGCCGAGGACGATGCCGCCGAGCGGGCGCATGAGGAACGCGCTGCCGAACACCGCGAGCGTCGACAGCAGTGAGGCGACCGGGTCGGCGCTGGGGAAGAACAGCGGCCCGATGACGACGGCGAGGTAGCCGTAGACGCCGAACTCGTAGTACTCGACGGCGGTCCCGGACGCGGCGGCGAGCGCCGCGCGGCGGGACCGGGCCGAGCTCGGCGACGGGGTGGGGGGGTCTCGGCGGCCCGCCCGGTGGGGGCGTCGCTTGATAGGGTCATGGGTGTCTCCCGGTGGGGGTCCCGCTGCTGCGGGCAGGCGTGATCGCGGTGTGGTGGGTGGAGCAGACCCGGCGCGCGCGAGACGGCGACACCGGTGGCACAGCGGGTCATCGGCGGGCGGCATCCCGCCGATGACCCCGGCCGCGGGCCCGTCCGGGGACGGGCCGCGACCGTGTGGGGATCAGACGGCGAACAGCTGCTCGGGGTCGGCGAAGGCCTTGAACTCGAGCGCGTTGCCCGCGGGGTCGAGGAAGAACATCGTCCACTGCTCCCCCGGCTCCCCCTCGAACCGCACGTACGGCTCGATGACGAACCGCGTGCCGGCGGCGGTCAGCCGCTCGGCCAGTGCGCGGAACTCCGGGACGCTCAGCACGAGCCCGAAGTGCGGGACCGGCACGTCGTGGCCGTCGACGGGGTTGGTGCCGGCGACGCCCGCGCGCGGGGTGTCCGACGGCTCGCCGACCTGGTGGGTGACGACCTGGTGGCCGGCGACGTTCCAGTCGGTCCAGCGCTCGGCGGAGCGGCCGCGGGGGAAGCCGAGCAGGGTGCCGTAGAACTCGCGGGCCGCCTCGATGTCGTCCACCGGGATCGCCAGGTGGAACGGCAGGCGCACGGAGGTGACGATCGCGGCGGATTCCGTGGTCGGTGCGGACACAGGGGTACCTCTCATCCTTCGGTGTCGCGCCCGGACGGGATGGCGTCCAGACGCAGGGGGTCCCCGGGCCGGAGCTGGCCGAGGAGGTCGATGTCGGCGTCGGCGACGACGCCGACCACCGGGTAGCCGCCGGTCACGGGGTGATCGGCGAGGAACAGGATGGGCTCGCCCGACGGCGGGACCTGGACGGCGCCGAGCGGCACGCCCTCGCTGGGCAGCGACCGGTCGCCGACGGCGAGGGTGGCGCCGGTGAGCCGGATGCCGACCCGGTCGCAGTGCCCGGAGACGCGCCACGGCGCGCGCCGGAGCAGGGCGCGGTCGGCAGGGCCGAGGACGCCGTCGCGGGGGCCCCAGTGGAACCGGACCCGGGTCGCGGGACCGGGCAGCCGGGGCGCGGCGAGCTCGACCGGCACGGCGGGCGGCTCGCCCGGCACGGGGCCGAGCGGCAGGTCGACGCCCGGGGCGACGGCGGGCGGGCCGAGCCCGGTCAGCGAGTCCCGGGCGCGGGACCCGAGCACGGGGGCGGGTCGGATCCCGCCGCCGACGGCGAGGTAGCTGCGCAGCCCGCGCGGCGGGGTGCCGAGCCGCAGCCGCGCTCCGGCCGGTACCCGCACGCAGCGGGGGTCGGCGACCGGGCGGCCGTCGAGGGTGACCGGGACCGGGGCGCCGGTGACCGCCACCCAGCGCGGCACGTCGAGGACGACCGCGAGACCGCCCAGGGTGACCTCGACGGCGGCCTCTCCGGGCCGGTTGCCGACCAGCCGGTTCGCCGTCGCGAAGGCGGCCCGGTCGACCGGCCCGGACGCGGTGACGCCGAGATGCGCGAGCCCGGGGCGGCCCGGGTCCTGCACGCTGGCGCCCGGCCGGGCGTCGAGCACCCGCAGCCGCGGGCCGGGTCCGGGTCCCGCGGCGGGCGGGACGGTGGCGGCGCGGGCGGGCGGGTCGAGCAGCGCGGTCATGCGGGCACCTCCACGAAGCGGACGCGGTCGCCGAGCCCGAGCCGGTTGGGCGGGGTGGCGTCGACGTCCCAGAGGACCGCCGTGGTCGTGCCGATCTGGTGCCAGCCACCGGGCGTCCCGCCCGGGTAGACCACGGTCTGGTTCCCGGCGATCGCGACGACGCCGGCCTCCACCCGGGGCCGCGGGGTGGACAGCCGCGGCAGCCGCAGCGCGTCGGGGAGCCCGTCGAGGTAGGCGAAACCGGGGGCGAAGCCGAAGAAGCCGACCTGGTGGGTCGCGGCGGCGTGCGCCCGGGCGACCTCGGCCGGGGTGGTCCCGAGCCGGTCGGCGACGGCGGGCAGGTCGGCGCCGTCGTAGCGGACGCCGACCTCGACCGTCCGGGCCGGGGGGACGGGGGCGCCCGCATCGGTGACGGTGGTGGCGGCGGCGCCGACGGCAAGGGTCCGCAGGTGGCGGCGCAGCGCGGCCATCCGGGTGCCGGGGCGCGCGACGACGAGCACGGTGGCCGCGGCCGGGACGACGTCGGTCACCCAGGCGTCCCAGCCGTCGGTCACGGCGCCGTCGGCGACCGCGCGCACGGTCCCGGGGAGGCAGTCCACGATCCAGGACCGGTCGCCGGCGCGGTGCACGGCGGGCGCGGTCACCGGGCCGCCCCTGCGAGCGGGGCCGCACCGCAGCCGATCCCTGCGGCGGACAGGGCGTCGCGGGCGGCGCGGGCCAGTGCGTCGGCGCCGGGGGTGTCGCCGTGCACGCACAGCGCGGCGACCGCGCCGCCGGGCGGGCGGACGCTGACGACGGTCCCGTCGACGGCGGTGACCGTCCCGTCGCGGGCGACCGAGACGGCGCGGGCGGCGGCCTCGGCGGGATCGCGGACCAGGTCACCGGGCCGTCCGCGCGGGACGAGACTCCCGGCCGCGGTGTAGCCGCGGTCCAGGAACGCCTCGGCGCGCGGGCCGAGACCGGCCGCGAGCGCGCGATCCCACACCTCGGTGCCGGGCAGACACAGCAACGGCAGGCCCGGGTCGACGAGCCGGACCGCCTCGACGAGGGCGTCGGCGTGGTCGGGGTGGGTGCCGGTGGCGTGGTAGAGCGCGCCGTGCGCCTTGACGTACCCGACCCGGGTGCCGGCCGCCGCGGCGAACACCGAGAGCGCGCCGATCTGGTAGACGACGTCGTTGACCAGCGTGTCGCGGGCGACGTCGACGAAGCGGCGGCCGAACCCGGCGAGGTCGCGGTAGGAGACGTGGGCCCCGACCGCCACGCCGCGCGCCGCGCAGTCGTCGCAGGTGCGGCGCATGACGTCCGGGTCGCCGGCGTGGAAGCCGCAGGCGACGTTGGCGGCGTCGACGACGTCGAGCAGCGGCCGGTCGTCCGGCACCCAGGCGCCGAAGCCCTCCCCGACGTCGGTGTTCAGCGCGATCACCGCGCGTCCCGTCCGGCCCAGAACGCCGACAGCTCGCCGCGGTCGGCCGACCAGGCCGCGTGCAGGCCGTCCTGGCCGCCGTCGATGTGGGCGAGCACGAGACGGCGGAGCTCGTCGGCGTCGCCGTCGGCCAGTGCCTGGACCATCCCGCGGTGCTCGTCCTGCACACGGTCGTAGGCGCCGGTGCCGTGCACGTAGAACCGGGAGTAGGGCTCCAGGCGGTGGTAGAGCCGGGAGATCAGCTCGTAGCGCAGCGGCAACCCGGCGAGCCGGTACATGTCCAGGTGGAACGCGAGGTTGGTGCGCGACCAGGCGGCGGCACCGGTGTCGGTGACCCGGTCCATCTCACCGGCCATGCCGTCGAAGCGGGCGACGTCGCGCCGCGACACCCGTTCCGCGACGTGCGGGGCGAAGCTGGGCTCGACCATCCGGCGCAGGTCGTAGATCTCGTCGATCTCGGCCAGGTCCAGCTCGGTGACGAAGGTGCCGCGGCCGGGCTCGCTGCGCAGCAGCCCCTCCCCCACCAGGGTGCGCAGCGCCTCCCGCAGCGGGATGCGGCTCACGCCGTAGCGGTCTGCGAGCTCCTCCTGCACCAGCCGGTGACCGGGCGGGTACACGCCCTCCACGATCGCGCGACGCAGGGCGTCGACCAGCGCGTCATCCGATGCCATGCGTTCTGTATACGGTGGATCCAGCGTGTACGAAAGCCCCTGCCGTCGCGCTTAACAGGACCGACACCGCAGAACACACAGCAGGAACACACGGCAGGAGACACGGCAGGAGACACGGTCGCCGCGGCCGCGGCGGAGTGACCCGGGTCGCCCCGACATGACCGCGGAGCCCGCGGCCGCCACGATGGTGCGCATGGCCCGACCCGACCACGCCGTCTTCTTCAAGCGCTCGTTCTCGAAGATGGACCAGCTCGCGACCCCGTTCCTGACCGGGCGGCGGCTGTGCCGCCAGCTCGCCGGGGTGGTGCCGCGCGGCACGAACGGCGTCGTCGTCGAGCTGGGGGCGGGGCCGGGCGTGCTCGCCGAGCCGATCCGCGAGCGCCTCGGCCCGCACGCGCGCTACCTCGCGATCGAGATCGACGAGGAGCTGGTCGCCCACCTGCGCCGGCACAAGCCGTGGCTGGAGGTCGTGCAGGGCGACGTCGCCGACCTGGACCGGATCCTCGACGAGGCCGGCATCACCGAGGTCGACGCGTTCGTCTCGACCCTGCCGTGGGCGGTGTTCCCGCAGACCCTGCGCCTGCAGGTCATGGGGACGATCGCGCGCCGGCTGACCCCGGGCGGGGTGATGAGCATGATCATCACCTGGATGGCGCTGCCGAACCGCGTGCGGGTGCTGCGCGACCTGCTCGACACCCACTTCGACGAGGTCGTGGAGACCGCGACCGAGTGGCGCAACCCGCCGCCCGCCCGCACCTTCCTGTGCCGGCGACCGCTCCCCCAGTTCAACTCCCTCGGCGGGCAGGACACTCGCTCGGCGAGCTGACATGGTCGTCCCGCCCGGGGTCGCCGCCGCCGTCCCGCTGGCCGTCGTCGAGCGGCAGGGCACCGTCGAGTCGGTGCACCTGGGCACCGTGGCGGTGCACCACCCCGACGGCACCGTGACCGGCCACGGCGACCCGGACGTGGTGTTCCTGCCGCGCTCGGCGCTCAAGCCAGTGCAGGCGGTCGCGATGCTGCGGGCCGGGCTGGACCTCGACGGAGAGCTGCTCGCGCTGGCCTGCGCCTCGCACTCCGGCGAGCCCGACCACGTCGACGGTGTGCGGCGCATCCTCGCCGGCGCCGGACTCGACGAGACCGACCTGGACAACACCCCGGACCTGCCGCTGGGGACGGCGGCCGCCGCGGACGCCCGCGCGGCGGGGACGTCGCCGTCGCCGGTGCTGCAGAACTGCTCGGGCAAGCACGCCGGGATGCTCGCCGCCTGTGTGGCCGCGGGCTGGCCGACGGCCGGCTACCGCGATCCCGCGCACCCGCTGCAGCGGCTGGTCCGGGACACCGTCGCCGAGCTGACCGGGGTGCCGGTCGGGGTCACCACCGTCGACGGCTGCGGCGCGCCGCTGTTCGGCAGCACCCCGGCCGGGCTGGCCCGGGCCTTCGCGACGCTCGCGACGGCCGCCCCGGACACCGTCGAGGGGCGGGTCGGGGCCGCGGTCCGCGCGCACCCGTGGTGGGTCGGCGGCACGGACCGGCCGGTGACCCGGCTCGCCGGCGCGGTGCCGGGCCTGGTCGCCAAGGACGGCGCCGAGGGCGTGCTGGCCGCGGCGCTGCCCGACGGGCGGGCGTTCGCCGTCACCGTGCTGGACGGGTCGCCGCGGCCGCTGCCGGTCGTCGCCCGCGCGGTGCTGGAGTCCCTCGGCGCCGGGTCGGCCGCGCTCACCGGGGCGACCCGGACCGACGTGCTCGGCCACGGCACGCCCGTGGGCGCGGTCCGCGCGCTGCTCTGAGCCGCCCGCCCCGCTCCGGGGACACCCCGGCCCCCCGCTCCTGCGCGGGCACCGGGTCAGCCCGCGCCGCCCGTACGCGCGTGGTCCGCGGCCCGGCCGAGGCGGGCGGCGACCGCGTCGAGGTGCTCGACCAGCTCGACCGGTTCGACCACCTCGAAGTCGACGCCGAAGAAGCACAGCCACACCGCCAGCGACTCCAGCGTCCAGGCCCCGGCCGCGAGCTCGCAGCGGTCCCCGCCCAGGTCGGTCACGATCCCCGACGCCGGGGTGACGTGCTCGGCGATCCGCTCCGCCGGGGCGTGGAACACGATTCGCGCCCGGTGCGGGTAGGCGCCGGAGGAGATGCCGCGCTGGGCGAACGCGGCGATCCCGCCCTCCGGTTCCGGGCGCGGGGTGAAGCGCGGCCCGGCCGGCAGCTTCGGGCGCATCCGGTCCACCCGGAAGGTGCGGCGGTCGTCGCGGCCGGTGTCCCAGGCGACGAGGTACCAGCGGCGCCCGGTGTGCACGAGCCCTTCCGGCTCGGCGACGCGACGGGTCTCGGTCCCGTCCCCCGCGACGTAGTCGAACCGGAGGACCTCGTGGTCGCGGCAGGCGGCGGCCAGCGCGGACAGCACGTCCGCGTCGACGGTCGGGCCGCGCGCGGCGAGTGTCGAGGTCGCGGTGCCCAGCGCGGCGACGCGCCGGCGCAGCCGGTTCGGCAGGACCTGCTCCAGCTTGGCCAGGGCCCGGACCGAGGTCTCCTCGATGCCCGAGACCGACCCGCCCGCGGCGGTCCGCAGCCCGACCGCGACGGCGACGGCCTCGTCGTCGTCGAGCAGCAGGGGTGGCAGCGCGGCCCCGGCGCCGAGCCGGTAGCCGCCGGTCACCCCGGGTGTGGAGTGCACCGGGTAGCCGAGGGTGCGGAGCTTGTCGACGTCGCGGCGGACGGTGCGCACGTCGACCTCCAGGCGCTCGGCCAGGGCGGGCCCCGTCCAGTCGCGCGGCACCTGCAGCAGCCCGAGCAGGCGCAGCAGCCGCGCCGATGTCCCCATCACGACGACCAGTGTGCCCCCGATCGCGGTCGGTTCCTGTCCTGGATGCGGGTCGGCGAGCCCGCCCCGACCCCGGGGTGCCCGGACCGGCCGTCTACGGTCGCCGCCGTGGACACGAGCGAGCGGGTCGGCCGGTACGTGCGGATGGTGGCCCTGGAGGGACAGGGGACCGAGCTGGCGGGCGCGCTGTTGCGGGTCGCCGACGACATGGCCGCCCAGCCCGGCTGCCTCGCCTACGTCGTGAACGCCACCCCCGACGAGCCCGACGTCGTCTGGGTCACCGAGATGTGGTCCGACGCCGCGTCGTCGGAGGCGGCGCTGAGCCGCGACATCGGCGAGAGCGGGCTCGGCGACGTGCTGGCGCTGCTCACCGCGCCGCCGGACTACATCGAGGTCACCCCGCTCGGCGGGCCCGGCCTGGCCGGCCTGCCCGGCTGAGCGCCGGGCCGGCCGGACCGGCTCAGTCGTGCTGCTCGGGGCGCTCCTTGCGGGCCCGCAGCGACCCGGCGTGCGCGGTCGCCGTCGGGTCGCCCTTGGTCTTGATCAGGCTGGCGACGGTGACGATCGCGAGGATCCCCAGGATCACGACGAGGCTGACCATGGTCGGGATCTCGGGCACGGCCGGTGAGATGTCGACGTGCAGCCAGTGCAGGATCAGCTTCACGCCGATGAACGCGAGGATGACCGCGAGCCCGGCCGACAGATAGACCAGCCGGTCCAGCAGGCCCTTGACCAGGAAGAACAACGCCCGCAGACCGAGCAGCGCGAAGGCGTTGGCGGTGAAGACGATGAACGCCTCCTGCGTCACCCCGAACACCGCGGGGATCGAGTCCAGCGCGAACAGCAGGTCGATGCCGCCGATCGAGACCAGCACGATGAACATCGGGGTCGCGACCCGGCGGCCGTTGTCCCGGGTGAACAGCTTCCCGCCGTGGTACTCCTCGGTGACCGGGAAGAGCTTGCGCGCGCCCTTCACGACCATGTTGTCCTCGATGTCGGGGTCCTCGTCCTTGTGCCGGTAGAGCTGCACCGCGGTCCACAGGAGCAGCAGACCGAAGACCAGGAACATGAACGAGAACAGGTTGAGCAGCGTCGCCCCGACCGCGATGAAGATCGCACGCATGATCAGGGCGAGCACGATGCCGAAGGTCAGCACCTTGTGCTGGTGCTCCTCCGGGACCGCGAACGTCGTCATGATCACGACGAAGACGAACAGGTTGTCGACCGACAGGCTCTTCTCGACGATGTAGCCGGTGAAGTACTGGGTGCCGAAGTCCCAGCCGTGCATCGTCGCGAACACCAGCCCGAACACGATCGCGATCGCGATGTAGAACACCGACCACGCGGTGGCCTCGGTGAATCCCACCCGGTGCGGCCGCAGCCAGCCCAGGACGAGGTCCAACGCGAGCAGCGCGACGATCACGCCGATCGTGACGGCCCATTCGAGGCCGCTGATCTCGAGCACCGGAGGTCCTCCTGCAGGTCACCGCGCCGGCCACGGTGGCCGGTCGCGGAGCGCACCATATCGGGCAGCCAGGACACCGCGCCCGTCGTGAGGCCGGGCGCGGACGACGATCAGCCCTTCGGACGCGCCGCGAAGACCCCCTCGGCGGGGAACGCGCCGTTCGCCAGAGCAGTCCGGACGAACGCCCCGCCGAGCTCACCGAGCCGCGCGGCCCCGTCGGCGCCGAGTGCCGTCCACGGCGCGGCGCCGAGGTGGTGGGTGTCGTTCTCGATCCGCTTGCGCAGCGCCGTGCCCTCCTCGGTCAGGACCGGTTCGACGGCGTCGTCCCCGGCCGTGTCGGCCGGCTGCAGCAGGCCGCGGTCGGCGAGTCCGGCGACGGCGGCGTTCCACTCGGCGGCCGACCAGCCGCGGCTGCCGCGGGCGAAGGCCACGGTGAACCCGGTGCCCGTCGCGGTCGCGGTGACCAGGGCCTCCAGCCCGGACAGCCCGGCCTCGACCAGCAGCGCGATGTGCCCGTCGCCGCGGTGCTCGCGCAGGATCGACAACGCGTGCCAGAGGACCAGGTGCGGCGCGGTCGGCCAGGGCACGTCGAGGTGCCCGGCGGCGAGCGGACGCCCGTCGGGGGTGACGGCCTCGGCCGCGGTCCGGGCCAGCCCGGCGGCCTCGGCCATCTCCGGCGAGGCGACGGTGTCGTCGCCCAGGGTGCGGCGCAGCGAGGCGTCGGCGACGGCGAACCGGACGTCGAGCAGATCCGAGGGGGACGCCAGCTCCCAGGCCCGCGGGACCGACTTCGCGACCAGCCTCGGGGAGAAGTTGTAGAACGTCGCGGTGACCACCGACGGTCCGACCGCGCCCATGGGCGCGGCGCGCGGGGCGAAGTAGCTCATCCGGCCCGGTTCCAGCCCCGCGGCGGTGTAGGCCGGCTCGGCCTCGACGGCGAAGTAGACCTGGGAGTGCAGTGGCTCCAGCCCTCGGGCGAGACGCCCGGCGGCGACGGCGGTGTCGTTCATGACCGCGACGCTAGTCGGGAGGATCGGAGGATGCCGAGCAGTGCCGGCTCACCCACACGGACACACTCTGCGTGACATGATCATCACGCAAAGTGTCTCCCGGCTAGCGTGGCCGGGCCATGCCCCCGCCCCTCGACGACCGGCCCGCGGACCCGCCGCTCCCCGCGTCCGGCCCCGCCGCACCGGCTGCTCCGCCGGCCCCGCCGGTCCCGCCGGTCCCGTCCGACGGCGGCCGGCGCCCGGCGCACCGGCCGGCGCCCGTGGCCCGCCGACGGCTGCGCGACCTGCTCCGCACCCCGGTCCAGATCCTCGCGACGACCGCGGCCGGGGTCGGTCTCCCGCTGCTGGTACTGGACGCGGCCTGGCGGCTCGGGACCGACCTGACCAGGCCGGCGTACCTGGTCGTCGTCGCGGCACTGGTCATGACGGCGACGACGGTGTGGCTGGAGGGCCTGCGCGCACTGCGCCCGTACCGTCCCCCGGCAGCACCCGCCGCGCCGTGGCCGCCCGCGGTGCTGGTCGTCCCGGCGTACCTGCCGAACGAGGCCGGGACCATCCTCGACACCGTCTCGCACGCCCTGGCCCAGGACTATCCCGGTCCGCTGACCGTCGTCGTCGCCTACAACACCCCCGGGCCGCAGCCGGTGGAGGCGCAGCTGCGGACCCTCGCCGCGGCCGACCCGCGGCTGGTCGTCGTCGAGGTGGCGGACTCCACCACGAAGGCACAGAACGTCAACGCGGCGCTGCGGGCCGCCGACGGCGAGGTCACCGGCATCCTCGACGCCGACCACCACCCGGCACCCGACGCGCTGCGCCGGGCCTGGCGGGCGCTGTCGCACGGTGCCGACGTCGTGCAGGGGCACTGCAGCGTCCGCAACGGCACGGCGTCCTGGGTCGCCCGGACGGTCTCGGTGGAGTTCACCTGCATCTACGGCGTGAGCCACCCCGGGCGGGCCGGGCTGTTCGGGTTCGGCCTGTTCTGCGGCTCCAACGGGTACTGGCGGACCGAGGCGTTGCGCGCGACCCGGATGCAGGCACAGATGCTGACCGAGGACATCGACGCATCGGTCCGCGCGCTGCTGGCCGGGCGGCGCTGCGTCGTCGACCCGGGCCTGCTCTCGCGCGAGCTCGCCCCGCTGACCGTGCGCGCCTGGTGGCACCAGCGGCTGCGCTGGGCACAGGGCTGGTTCCAGGTCTCGCGCCGGCACCTGCGCACCGCGCTGCGCACCCGCGGGCTGCCCGCGCGCGCCCGGCTCGGACTGCTGTTCCTGCTCGGCTGGCGGGAGCTGTGCCCGTGGGTGACCCTGGCGATGGTGCCGGTGCTGGCGTTCGGCCTGCACCACCACGGCCCCGGCGATGTCGTGCCGCTGCTGCTCGCGACGACGGTCTACACCCTCGCCGTCGGCCCGGGCCAGACGCTGCTCGCCTGGCGGGCGGCGCCGCCGGAGCTGCGCCGGCCCGGCTGGTTCCTGGGGTACCTGCTGCTCTCCCCGCTCTACGTCGAGCTGCGCAACGTCGTCGCCCGGGTCGCGCAGCTGCGCGAGCTCACGGGCGACCGGACCTGGGTCATCACCCCGCGGCAGGGGCGCTGAGGGCACGTCACGCCGTCCGGGCCTACACCTAGGCGTTCACCCGCCGAGCGGCGCCACGATCGCGAACCGCTCACGCGGAATCCGCCGCGGCGGTCCGACCGGGCTGCTACCGCTTCGCCCGTGCAGCGCGACACGGACCATTCCACCGCCACGAACCATTCCACCGGCACGGACCACTCCACGGCAGGCGACGGACCCGGCCGGGATCTGAGGGACACCCCTGTTCCGCGAACTCGCTTACCGGGTAAGCGAATTCCGAGAACCGGGTCCCCGGGGCCGTCGCACGGCGGGGCACCGCCGGATCCGGGCGCCACACTCGGCCACGGCGGCCACGGCGGCCACGGCGATCACAGCGGCCAGGGCGATCACGGCGGTCACGGGGCCGGGTCCGAACGGCCAGGCGCGGAGCCCCCGCCGACCCCGCCTCCCGGTGAGGAGGCCGACCGAATTCGCTTACCCGGTAAGCGAGTTCGGCGGGAGACCCCTCCGGGGAGCCCCGGCCCCACCACCGGGCCGGAGGAGGACCGGCGGACGCGAGCCGAGACCGCGGAGGCGCTCGGACCGCTCCTCGCCCGAGCGGAGCTGCTCGGCTTCTACCGGATCCGCTCCGTCGCCGAGCGCTTCGGGCTGACGGTGCACGAGTACACGGTGCTCGCCGAGCTGCTGCTCGCCCGCCGTGCCATGACCGGCGCCGAGGTCGCGGAGACCGTGGGACTCGCCACCGGGGGGACAACCCGGCTGCTCGCGCGGCTGGAGGAGCGCGACCTGATCGAGCGCGAGCCGGACCCCGACGACGGTCGCCGGCTGCTCGTCCTGGTGACCACCCGGGCCCACGAGATCCTCTGGGGCGACGTCACCGACACCGGTGCCCGGCGGATGGTGACCGGCGTCCCGGCGGAGTGGGTCGACTGGTTCCGGCCGGTGGCCGGGCGGATCCTCGACGTCGCCGTGCGCCGGACCCAGGAGATGCGCGACCGTGAGCACCGGGACCAGGTCCGACGACGGCGGCATCAGCAGCGGGCCGCGGAGCACTGAGGCGCGCGGCACGGGGGACACGGCACCGGGGGTGCGGCCCGTCGCGGCTCAGTCCGACCGCGCCCACCCCGTGCTCCGCTGCACCGCGCGGCGCCAGTTGTCGTGCTCGCGGCGGCGCAGGCCGGGGTCCATCGTCGGCTCCCAGGCGGCCGCCCGATGCCAGTTGCGGCGCAGCACCTCCGGGTCCGGCCAGTAGCCGACGGCCAGGCCGGCGGCGTAGGCCGCGCCGAGCGACACAGCCTCCGAGCCCAGGGGACGTTCCACCGTGAGGTCCAGGACGTCGGCGACGCACTGCATGAGCAGGTGGTTTGCGGTCATGCCGCCGTCGACCTTCAGGCGGGTGACGGGCAGGCCGGAGTCGGCGTTCATCGCGTCGAGCACCTCGCGGGTCTGCCACGCGGTCGCCTCCAGCACCGCGCGGGCGAGGTGTCCGCGGTGGATGTAGGAGGTCAGGCCGACGATCACGCCACGGGCGTCGGGGTACCAGTGCGGGGCGTAGAGACCGGAGAAGGCGGGGACGACGTAGCAGCCGCCGTTGTCCGGGACGGTCAGTGCGAGCGTCTCGATCCGGGCCGCCGTGGAGATCATGCCCAGCGCGTCGCGGAACCACTGCACCAGCGAGCCGGTCATCGCGATGGAGCCCTCGAGCGCGTAGACCGGGTGGCCACCGAACAGGTACCCGACGGTCGGGATCAGCCCCGCCTCCGAACCCGGGATCCGCGAGCCGGTGTTCTTCAGCAGGAACGCGCCCGTCCCGTAGGTGCACTTCGCCTCGCCGGGCGCGAAGCAGGTCTGGCCCACCAGCGCCGCCTGCTGGTCGCCGAGCGCACCGGCCACCGGCACCCCGTCCAGCAGGCCCGCGCACCGGCCGTAGACGCGGGCGTTCGGGACGATGGTCGGCAGCATGCCCCGCGGCACCCGCAGCGCCGAGCACAGCGCGTCGGACCACTCCAGCGTGCGCAGGTCCATCAGCATCGTGCGGCTGGCGTTGGTGACGTCGGTGACGTGCACGCCGCCGTCGGGGCCGCCGGTGAGGTTCCAGATCAGCCAGGACTCCATCGTCCCGAACAGGACCTCACCGCGTTCCGCGCCCTCGCGCGCGCCCGGCACATGGTCGAGCAGCCACTGCAGCCGCGGTCCGGCGAAGTACGTCGCCGGGCCGAGCCCGCTGATCCGGGCCCAGCGGGCGGCGTCGGTGTCGGCGGCGAGCCCGGCGACGATGTCGGTGGTCCGGGTGTCCTGCCAGGTGATCGCCCGCGCCAGCGGGACCCCGGTGCGCCGGTTCCAGATCACCGTCGTCTCGCGCTGGTTGGCGATACCGAGCGCGACGACGTTCTCCGGGCCCAGCCCGGCCCGGCGCAGCGCCGCGGGCACCACCCGGGTCACCGCCCGCCAGATCTCCGACGCGTCGTGCTCGGCGCGGCCCGGGCTCGGGAAGTGCTGCCGGTGCTCGCGCTGGGCGACCGCGACCATCCGGCCCGAGCGGGTGAACAGCAGGCAGCGCGTCGACGTCGTCCCCTGGTCGATCGCGGCCACCACCCGCTCCCCCGCCGACAGGCCGCTCACGTCAGCCCCTCCAGCCCGTCGGCGATCTCGGCGGCCGCGGCGACCAGCTCGACGACGACCTCCGGCCGGGCGCGGCCGTCGGCGGCGAACAGCTCCTCGACCGGGGCGCCGACCCCCAGCGCCGCGACGGTCAGCCCGCCCCCGCTGCGCACCGGCACCGCGAGCCCGCCGACGCCCGGCTCCCAGCCGCCGGCGTCGGCCGCCCAGCCGCGCCGCCGCGTCGCGGTCATCTCGCGGGCCAGCGCCGCCGGGTCGGTCACGGTCGCCCGGGTCCAGGCCGCCAGCGGCTCGACCGCCCGCACCGATGCCGGCGCGAACGCCAGCAAGCACCGCCCCCACGCCGTCGCGTGCAACGGCTGGGTGGTGTTGGTCCGCAACCGCTGCGGCGTGTCGTCGGGCCGGAACACGTGGTGCACCACGTCGACCCCGGCGCCGTCGGCGGACGGCACGCCCAGGTAGACCGCGCAGCCGGTGCCAGCCGCCAGCGCGTCGGCCCAGTTCATCGCCCGCGCGCGCAGGTCGTGCCGGTCCCACGGGGTGCCCAGCCGCCCCAGCCCCTCGCCCAGCAGGTAGCGGCCCGACGACTCCTGCGCCACCAGGCCCTCCTCCCGCAGGGTGCGGAGCAGCCCGTGCGCCGTCGGGCGCGGCAGGTCCAGCGCCGCCGCCAGCTCGGCCAGCGCCAGCGGACGCCCCGCGCCGCCGAGCAGCCGCAGCAGCGCCGCCGCCCGCTCCACCGACTGGATCGCCCGTGCCACGCAGCGATCGTAGGCCGTCCGGGGGCCCGGCGGACTCGATCATGGGCCGATCGACCCGCAACGTTCGGCATCGTCGAACGGATCGCGTTGCCCGCCGGCGCGCACGCTCCTAGCGTCGCGCAGCACATGGCGGGGCCGCCCGGTCCCGCGAGGGGGACTCACCAGGAGGGGGTTCGATGACGAGCTCCGAGACCAGCGCGGGCGATCCCGCACCCGCGGCAACGACCACACGGGAGACCACACGGGCGACCCCGGCGACCGCCGAGAAGGCGCCGTCGCTGCTCGGCGAGCTGAGTGCCGAGTTCGCCGGGACGATGATCCTGATCCTGTTCGGCGTCGGCGTCGTCGCACAGGTCGTGACCACGCCCGACGGCAGCAACGGCGGGCACGACTCGATCGCCTGGGCCTGGGGATTCGGCGTCATGCTCGGCGTCTACGTCGCCGGCCGGATCTCCGGTGCACACCTCAACCCGGCCGTCACGCTGGCCTTCGCCGTGTACGAGGGCTTCCCGTGGCGCAAGGTCGCCCCGTTCGTCCTGGCCCAGACCCTCGGCGCGTTCGTCGCGGCGCTGATCGTCCGGTTCGTCTACGCGGACTTCATCCGCTCGGTCGACCCGAACCTGACCGAGACCCAGGGCATCTTCTCGACCTCGCCGGGCACCCCGACGACGATCACGACGGCGTTCTTCGACCAGGTCGTCGGCACCGCGATCCTGGTGTTCGTGATCTTCGCGCTGGTCCACCCGCGCAACAAGGGCCCGCTGGCCAACATGGCCCCGTTCATGATCGGCATCCTGGTGGTGGGCATCGGCATGGCCTGGGGTGCGAACGCCGGCTACGCCATCAACCCGGCCCGCGACTTCGGGCCGCGGCTGGCCTCCTGGATCACCGGCTACGACACCGCCTGGGTGACGAGCGACGGCACGCCCTACTGGTGGCTGCCGATCGTCGCGCCGGTGATCGGTGCTCTCGTCGGCGGCGGCCTGTTCAAGCTGCTGATCGACCGGTACATCCCCGTCGAGGACGCTCCGCAGGAGGTCGGCGACATGCGCTGAGCGCACCCACCGCTCCCATCCCCGATCCACCCGCTCGAGACACACAGGAGAACTCATGGCCGAGTTCGTCGGCGCCGTCGACCAGGGCACCACCTCCAGCCGTTTCATGATCTTCGATCACGGCGGCAACGAGGTGGGACGCCACCAGCTGGAGCACGAGCAGATCCTGCCGCAGGCCGGCTGGGTCGAGCACGACCCGATCGAGATCATCGAGCGCACCAACACCTGTCTCCAGCAGGCGCTCACCAAGACCGGGCTGACCGCGTCCGACCTGGTCGCGCTGGGCGTCACCAACCAGCGCGAGACCACCGTCGTGTGGAACCGGCGCACCGGGCGCCCGTACTACAACGCGATCGTCTGGCAGGACACCCGCACCGACCGGATCGCGACCGCGCTCGACCGCGACGGCCGCGGCGACGTCATCCGTCGCAAGGCAGGCCTCCCGCCCGCCACCTACTTCTCCGGCGGCAAGATCCAGTGGATCCTGGAGAACGTCGACGGCGTCCGCGAGGCCGCGGAGAACGGCGACGCGGTCTTCGGCAACACCGACACCTGGGTCATCTGGAACCTCACCGGTGGCGCGAACGGCGGACTGCACGTCACCGACGTGACCAACGCCAGCCGGACCATGCTGATGGACCTCGAGACCCTCGACTGGGACGACGAGCTGCTCGGCTTCTTCGGCATCCCGCGGCAGATGCTGCCGGAGATCAAGCCGTCGTCGTCGGCGACCGCGTTCGGCAAGACCCTCGCGAACGGTCCGCTCGGCGGCGAGGTCCCCATCACCGGTGACCTCGGCGACCAGCAGGCGGCGACCGTCGGCCAGGTCTGCTTCGCCCCCGGCGAGGCCAAGAACACCTACGGCACCGGCAACTTCATGCTGCTCAACACCGGCACCGAGCTGGTCCGCTCGGAGTCCGGCCTGCTCACCACGATGTGCTACCAGTTCGAGGGCGAGCGCCCGGTCTACGCGCTGGAGGGATCCATCGCGGTCACCGGCTCGGCCGTGCAGTGGCTGCGCGACCAGCTCGGCATCATCTCCGGGGCCTCGCAGTCGGAGTCGCTGGCCCGCCAGGTCTCCGACAACGGGGGCGTGTACTTCGTGCCCGCGTTCTCCGGCCTGTTCGCGCCGTACTGGCGTTCCGACGCCCGCGGCGCGATCGTCGGCCTGTCCCGGTTCAACACCAACGCGCACCTGGCCCGGGCCACGCTGGAGGCGATCTGCTACCAGTCCCGCGACGTCAGCGACGCCATGACCAAGGACTCCGGGGTGACCCTGGAGACGCTCAAGGTCGACGGCGGCGTCACCCAGAACGAGCTGTGCATGCAGATCCAGGCCGACGTGCTGGGCGTGCCGGTCTCGCGGCCGGTCGTCGCCGAGACCACCGCGCTCGGTGCGGCGTATGCGGCCGGGCTGGCCGTCGGGTTCTGGAAGAACACCGACGAGCTGCGGGAGAACTGGAACGAGGCCCGGCGCTGGGAGCCCACCTGGTCGCAGGAGCAGCGCGACGAGGGCTACGGCCGCTGGAAGAAGGCCGTCGAGCGGACCCTGGACTGGGTCGACGTCGAGTAGGACCCCCGTCCGGTGTCGCCCTCACCACACGTGGGGGCGACACCGGGCACACCCGCGATCGGACGGGTGTTCACCGGGTACTCCCCGGCGGGACACCCGCGAGCAGGAACCACTCAGGAAGGTCTGATCATGAAATCGGTGGCGCTCTCCCCGGAGGCCCGTACCACGGCGCTGCAGGCGATGGGCGACCGCGAGTTGGACGTGCTCGTCGTCGGCGGTGGCGTCGTCGGCACCGGCGCAGCCCTCGACGCGGCCACCCGCGGTCTGACGACCGGACTGGTCGAGGCCCGCGACTTCGCGTCCGGCACGTCGAGCCGTTCCTCCAAGCTCATCCACGGCGGCCTGCGCTACCTGGAGATGCTCGACTTCCGCCTGGTGGCCGAGGCCCTGCAGGAACGGGGCCTGCTGATCCAGACCCTCGCGCCGCACCTCGTGCGTCCGGTGCCGTTCGTCTACCCGCTCAAGCACCACGTGTGGGAGCGCTTCTACGCCGGCGCCGGCGTCGCGCTCTACGACTCGCTCGGGCTGCTGTCGGGTCGGGCCCGCGGCCTGCCGCACCACCGGCACCTGACCCGTCGCGGCGCCCGCAAGGTCGTGCCGTCGCTGCGCAAGGACGCACTGGTCGGGGCCCTGGAGTACTACGACGCCCAGGTCGACGACGCCCGCCACACCATGGAGATCGCCCGCACCGCGGCCGCCTACGGTGCGCACGTGGCGACCCGGGCCCGCGTCGTCGGGCTGCTGAAGGACTCCGGCCGCGTGATCGGCGCGACCGTGCAGGACCTGGAGTCCGGCGACCGGTTCGACGTCCGCGCCAAGGAGGTCATCAACGCCACCGGGGTGTGGACCGACGACACCCAGGGCCTCGCCGGCGAGCGCGGCCAGTTCAAGGTGCGCGCATCCAAGGGCATCCACCTGGTCGTCCCGCGGGACCGGATCCGTGGTGACGCCGGGCTGATCCTGCGCACCGAGAAGTCGGTGCTGTTCGTCATCCCGTGGGGCCGGCACTGGATCATCGGCACCACCGACACCGACTGGGACCTGGACAAGGCGCACCCGGCGGCGAGCGCGGCCGACATCGAGTACCTGCTCGCGCACGTCAACGAGGTGCTGGAGCAGCCGCTGACCCACGAGGACGTCGAGGGCGTCTACGCCGGTCTGCGCCCGCTGCTGCACGGCGAGTCCGAGGCGACCTCGAAGCTGTCCCGCGAGCACGCCGTC
Organism: Pseudonocardia sp. Ae717_Ps2; assembly: GCF_001932475.1. NCBI lineage: Bacteria > Bacillati > Actinomycetota > Actinomycetes > Pseudonocardiales > Pseudonocardiaceae > Pseudonocardia > Pseudonocardia sp. Ae717_Ps2. Next base: position 1,052,664 of record NZ_MCIS01000001.1, on the reverse strand, counting down.
GCCACCCCGGTACCCGGGCTGGTCGTCGTGGCCGGGGGCAAGTACACGACCTACCGCGTGATGGCGCGCGACGCGGTCGCTGCCGCCGTGCACTCGCTCGACGCGAAGGTGCCCGCCTCCTGCACCGAGAAGATCCCGCTGCTCGGCGCCGAGGGCTTCACCGCGCTGCGCAACTCCACCCACCAGCTGGCCGCGCGCAGCGGTCTGCACCCGGTGCGGATCGAGCACCTGCTCGGCCGGTACGGCTCGCTGATCGACGAGGTTCTCGACCTCCTCATCGCCGACCCGACCCTCGCCGAGCCGCTCACCGGCGCGGAGGACTACCTGCGCGCCGAGGTCGTCTACGGTGCCTCGCACGAGGGCGCGCGGCACCTGGAGGACATCCTGGCCCGCCGCACCCGGATCTCGATCGAGACGTTCGACCGGGGCGTGGGTGCCGCGGAGGAGACCGCGAAGCTGGTCGCCCCGGTCCTGGGCTGGAACGACGAGCAGATCGCCCGCGAGGTCGACCACTACGTCAAGCGGGTCGAGGCCGAGCGGGAGAGCCAGAAGATGCCCGACGACGCCACCGCCGACGCCGCCCGCCTCGGCGCGCCGGACGTGGTCCCGGTCGTCGGCTGAGCACCGCCGTCCTCGCGTGAGCGGACCCGAGCGGACCCCGGACGGGCGCTACGTCGTCGTCCGGGGCCGCCGGTGGCGCGCGACCGACCCGGCGATCCCCGACGACGTCCGGTCCGCGCTGCAGCAGCACCTCGGGAAGGCCCGCGCCGAGATCGGAGCGGGGCGGCGGACGGGCGACGACGACCGCGTCGCCGCCGCCAGGACGCGGGTGTCCGCCGCCAAGCACGGACTCGGCGAGCGCGGCACCCCCTGGTGGGACCTCGACGACGACGCCCGCCGCGAACGCTGGGAGACCGCGCTGCGCGACCTGGCGGACTGATCGCCACGGACGGCCCCTCGTCGAGGACCGGACCTGTCCGCGATCGGTCCTATCGTCGTTCCCGTCGGACCGGGATCGCCCGGTCCGCGGACCGGAGAGGCGGCCCCGGATGAACGCCACCGACGAGAAGCAGGCCCTGACCGGCGAACGTGCCGAGCTGATCAGCACCCTGGAGCGCCACCGCGGCTTCCTGCTGCAGACCGCCGACGGCCTGACCGAGCAGCAGGCGCGCACCCGCAGCACGGTCAGCGCGCTGACGATCGCCTCGCTGCTCAAGCACGTCGCGGACACCGAGGAGCAGTGGTTCCGCTTCGCCGTCGAGGGCGCCGCCGCGTTCGGCGAGGTCGACGTCTACAACGACTCCGTCGACTGGGACGCCGTCGACGCCGAGGCCGACGCCAACGGCGGCGACTGGTCCGCCTCCGGCGAACAGTGGGTGGACACCCGGTTCGTCCTGGCCGACCACGAGACCCTGGAGCACCTGCGGGCCCGGGTCGAGCAGGTCGCCGCACGCACCGAGGAGGTCCTGCGCACCGCGGACCTGGACAGCGCACACGCCCTGCCGGTCGCCCCCTGGTTCGAGCCGAACACCTCCTGGTCGGTGCGCCGGGTCGCGATCCACGTGCTCGCCGAGATCAGCCAGCACGCGGGCCACGCCGACATCATCCGCGAGGCGATCGACGGCGCCCGGACGATGGGCTGAGCCCCGGGCACGACGGCCCGTGGGCACCGGCGCGGCGGCGGCCGGGACGACCCGGGCGAACGTCGCCGAACGGATCCCGGGCGGGTTCGACGCATGCGTGCCGACCCGCCCACCGTCCCTTCCGCCGGCAGCCGGGTCGGCGCAGGATGGCGCCGTGACCCGCTCCCCCGCGATCCCACGGTGACGGCCGCGGCGCTGCTGCCGCCGCTGACGGCGCTCCGGCTGTTCACGACGTGGCGGTTCGCGCCCCTGCTGCTCGGGACGACCGCCGCGGCGGCGGTGGGCTACGGGGTCGCCGCCCGGTCCCGCCCGGGGTGGTCCCGGAGCCGTGCCGTCGCGTTCGGCGCCGGGCTGGTCGTCACCGTGCTGGCCGGGTCGTCGTTCGTCGGGGTGTACGACGACACGCTGTTCTGGGTGCGCGCCGTGCAGAACCTGCTGCTGCTCATGGTGGTACCGATGCTGCTCGCGCTCGGCGCGCCGCTGACGCTGCTGGCGGCGAGCGTGCCCCGGGATCGGCGGCCGGCCTGGCGCCGGGTGCTGCGCTCCCGGGCCGCGCGGCTGCTGACCGGCCCGTTCGCGGCGACCGTACTGCTCGTCGCGCCCCTGATGGTCCTGTATCTCACCCCGCTCTACGTCGCGACCCTGCGCGACGGCGTCGTGTCCGGTGCCGTCGGAGCGGGTCTCGTGGTGTGCGGGTTCGTCTACTTCTGGACCCGGCTGCGGATCGACCCGACGCCCGCGTCGACGCCGTACCCGGTGACCCTGGTGCTCACGATCGCCGAGATGGTCGGCGACGCCGTGCTCGGGATCGTGCTGTGGCTGGGCCCGACCCTCGCGGCGGCGTACTACCTGGGGCTGCACCGCGGCTGGGGGCCGGACCCGCACATCGACCAGGTGCTCGGCGCCGGGGTGCTGTGGATCGGCGGCGACGTGGTCGGGCTGCCGTTCCTCGGGGTCGTGCTGTGGCTGTTCTCCCGGGAGGACGCACGCCGGGCCCGCGCGACCGACGCCGAGCTCGACGCGGCCGAGGCCCGCGCCGCCGAGCTCGGCGCCGCACGGACCCGCGCCGCCGAGGCCACCGGGTCCGACCCCGCCGCGGAGCCCGCCCCGTCCCGGCTGTGGTGGCAGGACGACCCGCAGCTCGCCGACCGCTTCCGCCCCCGCACCTGACCGGGCCGAGGGGCCGGGGTTACGTTGCGGCGGTGGCGGACCAGGTGAGCATCGCAGACATCGAGACGGCGGCGGAGCGGATCGCCGGGGGCGTGGTGCGCACCCCGACCGTCCCTTCCCCCGGGCTGTCCGCGGCCCTCGGCGCCCCGGTGCTGCTCAAGCTGGAGCACCTGCAGCGGGCCGGGTCGTTCAAGCCGCGCGGGGTGCTGGCCAAGCTCGCGTCGCTGACCGGCGACGAACGCGCCGCCGGGATCGTCGCCGTCTCCGGCGGGAACCACGGGCTCGCCGTCGCCGAGGTCGCGGGTGCGGCCGGGGTCGACGCCGTCGTCGTGATGCCGGAGAACGCGCCGGCCCGCTCGGTGACCGCGGCCCGCGCGGCCGGGGCCGACGTGCGGCTCACCCCGGACATCGCGGCCGCGTTCGCGCTGGCCGGGGAGCTGCAGCGGGCCGGACGGACGCTGGTGCACCCGTTCGACGACCCGGTGATCGTCGCCGCTCAGGGCACCGTGGGGCTGGAGCTGGCCCACGACGCGGTCGCCCTGGGGCAGCCGCCGACCGACGTGCTCGTCTCCGTCGGCGGTGGGGCGCTGGTCTCCGGGATCGCGGTCGCGGTCCGCGCGTTGCTGCCCCGCGCCCGGGTCTGGGGGGTGGAGACCGTCGGCGCGGAGTCGATGTCGACGGCGCTGGCCGCCGGCGGCCCGACCCCGGTGACGATCACCTCCGCGATCACCACGCTCTCGGCGCCGTCGGTGTCGCAGCTGACCTACGACCACGCCCGCGCGCTGGTGCACGAGGTCCTCGTCGTCGACGACGCCGAGGCCGTCCGTGGCACCCTCGCCCTCGCCGAGCACGCCGGGATCTGGGCCGAGCCGGCCGCGGGCTGTCTGGTCCCGGCCGCCCGCCGGATCGTCGAACGGCACCCGGACGCCCGGCTCGCCCTGGTGGTCTGCGGCGCCAACGCCGACGTCGCCGACGTGGTCCGCGCCGCCGCGCAGCCGTGACGACCGGTGGTGGAGGCCAGCATCCGCGAGGCGGGCGTGACACTCCACCACCGGCGATCACCGCGGGATGACCGCGTGCGTCCGGGGCGTTGACGCGGGCGTGGAGCGGACCGGGGTCGTGGTGATCGGCGCGGGCCAGGCGGGCCTGTCGACGGCGGCCGGGCTGCGGCGCGGCGGGCTGGAACCGGGCCCCGGGTTCGTCGTGCTCGACGGCGAGGACGGCCCCGGCGGCGCGTGGCGGCACCGCTGGCCGACGCTGCGGATGCGCACGGTGAACGGCGTCCACGACGTCGCCGGGATCCGCTCCGGCTTCGACGACCCCGGCGCCGACCCCGACCTGCCCGCGCGGGACGCCGTGCCGGCCTACTTCGCGCGCATCGAACGCGAGCTCGACCTGCGGGTCGTGCGCCCGGTGCACGTCCACCGGGTGTCCGACACCGGCGGGCCGCCGGCCATCAGCACCGGCGGGCCGCCGACCAACGACACCGCCGGGCCGCTGACCGTCGAGACCGACCGTGGCACCTGGGTCACCGACCACCTGGTCAACGCCACCGGCACCTGGACCCGCCCGTTCGTCCCCGCCTACCCGGGCCTGGCGACGTTCCGCGGCACGAGCCTGCACGCCCGCACCTACCCGGGCCCGGAGACGATGACCGGGAAGCGGGTCGTCGTGGTCGGCGGCGGGATCACCGCGGTGCAGCTGCTGCTGGAGATCGCCCCGTACGCGGCCGCGACGACCTGGGTCACCCGCCGGGAGCCCGAGTGGATCGACACGCCGTTCGGGCCCGAGCAGGGTCGCGCCGCGGTCGCCCGGGTCGAGGAGCGGGTCCGGGCCGGGCTGCCCCCGCGCAGTGTCGTCGGGGTTACCGGGCTGCCGCGCACGCCGGAGGTGCGGGCCGGGATCGCGAGCGGTGTACTGGTCCGCAGGCCGATGTTCGCCCGGGTCGTGCCGGACGGCGTGGAGTGGCCCGACGGCGCTCGCGAGCCCGCGGACGTGCTGGTGTGGGCGACCGGCTGGCGACCCGCGCTGGGTCACCTCGCGCCGCTGCGGCTGCGCGGGCCGGGCGGCGGGATCGTCATGGGCGAGCCGCTCGACACCGGCGTCGTCGCCGACCCCCGGCTGCACCTGGTCGGCTACGGCCCCTCGGCGAGCACGATCGGCGCGGACCGGGCGGGTCGCGCGGCGGCCCGCGACGTCCTGGCGCGGCTACCCGTCGCGACCGGCGCCTGACCCGTCGGCCTCCCGGCCGAGCAGCCGGTACTCCCGGACGACCATCACGATGATCGCGATGTCGAGCGCGGCGAGGAACGGCAGCACGATGGAGTGCGTGTGCCAGGCGTGGACCAGCTCGTAGACGACGAACACCGCCAGGATCGCCACCGCGGGCGGGTAGGCGGGGCGCCAGCGGGTCAGCAGCGCCGCGACCAGGCCGAGCTTGAGCACCCCGTGCAACCCGAGGTAGACGACGACGAAGGTGCGGTCCCCACCGGCGAAGCGGTCGACGCCCTCGGTCAGGTGCCGGGCCAGGGTGCCGTCGGGCGGGCCGATCAGGTCGCGGGCGAGGATCTGCGCGACGACCCGGTGCAGCCAGTCACCCGATACCAGCACCAGCGCGACGGCGCCCAGCAGCTCCGCGGCCCCGTCGATGCCCTTCACGACCAGGGCGACGCGGAACAGCTGCTCGGTACGGCGGGCCGCGGGCGTCGTGGCCGTCGGACCGTCGGACCGGACGTTAGCCATGCGGGGACTGTAGACCCCGCCCGACCTGGGAGTTCCTTTACCCGAGGGAGGATCGGGACGGACCGGACGAGCCGGGCGAGACCGTAGCGCGAACCCGCGCCGGAGAGTACTTTGATTAGCGATGCTCAACAACACGGGGCCGGTCGACCGGTACAAGTGGGTGGCGCTGTCGAACACCACGATGGGCGTGCTGATCGTGACGATCAACATGTCGATCCTGCTGATCGCACTGCCGGACATCTTCCGCGGCATCGGGATCGATCCGCTGGCGCCGGACAACATCGACTACCTGCTGTGGCTGATCATGGGGTATCTGGTCGTCACGGCGGTGCTGGTGGTCAGCTTCGGCCGGCTCGGCGACATGTACGGCCGTACCCGCATGTACAACCTGGGCTTCGCCGTCTTCACGGTGTTCTCGGTGCTGCTGGCCGCCACCTGGCTCCACGGCGACGCCGGCGCGGTCTGGCTGATCACGATGCGGGTGCTGCAGGGCGTCGGCGGTGCGCTGCTGCTCGCCAACTCGACCGCGATCCTCACCGACGCCTTCCCGGTCCACCAGCGCGGGCTCGCGCTCGGGATCAACTCGGTCGCGGCCATCGCCGGCTCGTTCCTCGGGCTCGTCGTCGGCGGGGTGCTCGCCCCGGTGAACTGGCACCTGGTGTTCCTGGTGTCGGTGCCGGTCGGGGTGTTCGGCACGGTCTGGGCCTACGCCCGGCTCCGTGACACCGGCGCCCGTCGCGCGGCGCGGATCGACTGGTGGGGCAACCTGACGTTCGCGGTCGGGCTCGTCGCCGTCCTGATGGGCATCACCTACGGCATCCAGCCCTACGGCGGCGACGTCATGGGCTGGACCAGCCCGCTCGTCCTCGGCCTGATCGGCGGCGGGATCGCGGTGCTGGCGCTGTTCGCCTGGATCGAGCGTCGCGTGGCCGAGCCGATGTTCCACGTCTCGCTGTTCTCGATCCGCGCGTTCACCGCGGGCAACGTCGCGAGTCTGCTGGCCGCGCTCGGCCGCGGTGGGCTGCAGTTCATCCTGATCATCTGGCTCCAGGGCATCTGGCTGCCCGAGCACGGCTTCCCGTTCGAGACGACGCCGCTGTGGGCGGGCATCTACATGGTCCCGCTGACGATCGGGTTCCTCGTCGCCGGACCGGTGTCGGGCGTCCTGTCCGACCGCTACGGCGCCCGTGCCTTCGCCACCGTCGGGATGGTGGGCGCGGCAGCGACGTTCCTCGCGCTGCTGGCGCTGCCGGTGGACTTCGACTACCGCGCGTTCGCGGTGCTGCTGGCGCTCAACGGCCTGGCGATGGGCCTGTTCAGCTCCCCGAACCGGGCGGCGATCATGAACTCGCTGCCGGCACACCAGCGCGGCGCCGGGGCCGGGATGACCTCGACGTTCCAGAACGCGGCGACGGTGCTGTCTATCGGGGTGTTCTTCTCCCTGCTGATCGCGGGCCTGTCGACGACGCTGCCCGCGTCCCTGCACGACGGGCTCATGGCCCAGGGCGTGCCGGAGCTCGCGGCGGACCGGGTCGCGGCGCTGCCGCCGGTCGGGATCCTGTTCGCGGCGTTGCTGGGCTACAACCCGATCGCGACGCTGCTCGGTCCGCAGGTCCTCGGGGCGCTGACGCCCACGCAGTCGGCGTACCTGACCGGACGGCAGTTCTTCCCGCAGCTGATCTCCGGCCCGTTCGCCGACGGGCTGACCCTCGCCCTCGGGTTCGCCGCCGTCGCCTGCCTGGTCGCCGCGGTGGCGAGCGCGCTGCGCGGCGGGAAGTACCACCACGTCGACGACGAGGCCGACGTGGCGGTCCCGGTCCCCGCCCGGAGCTGAGCCCGGGCGGGGACCGCGGGGTCAGCCCGTGGCAACCTCGCTGCCGTCCTGGCTCCAGCGGGTGTGGAACGTGCTGTCGGCGTCGGTGCGCGCGTAGGTGTGGGCACCGAAGTAGTCGCGCAGCCCCTGGATCAGGTTGGCCGGACCGCGCTCGCGCCGGTAGCCGTCGTAGTAGGACAGGCTGGAGGAGAACGCGGGGATCGCCACGCCCTGCTCGGTCGCGGTCACCACGACCCGCCGCCACGCGTCCTGCGCGTTCGCCACGGCCTCGGTGAAGTACGGGACCATCAGCAGGTTGTCCAGGTCCGGGTGCGACTCGTAGGCCTCGGTGATCCGGTTCAGGAACTGGGCCCGGATGATGCAGCCGCCGCGCCAGATCCGGGCCATCGCACCGAGGTCGAGGTCCCAGTCGTTGGCCCGGGAGGCGGCACGCATCTGCGCGAAGCCCTGGGCGTAGGCGACGACCTTGGACGCGTAGAGCGCCTGGCGGATGTCCTCGACGAGCTCCTCGCGGTTCGCGCCCGAGCCCGGGGTCGGGCCGCCGAGCGTGGTCGACGCCTCCTTGCGCTCGTCGCGCAGGTTGGACAGCGTCCGCGCGAACACCGCCTCGGTGATGCCGGTCAGCGGCACGCCGAGGTCGAGGGCGTCGATGGCCGTCCAGCGACCGGTGCCCTTCTGCTCGGCCTGGTCGACGATGACGTCGACGAGCGGCTTCCCGGTCTTCTCGTCGGTCTTGGCGAGCACGATGCCGGTGATCTCGATCAGGAACGACTCGAGATCACCGGTGTTCCACTCCTCGAAGATCTTCCCGATCTCCGGCGCGGACAGCCCGGCGACGTGCGTGAGCAGGTCGTAGGCCTCGGCGATGAGCTGGATGTCGGCGTACTCGATGCCGTTGTGCACCATCTTGACGTAGTGCCCGGCGCCGCCGGGGCCGACGTGGGTGCAGCACGGGGTGCCGTCGACGTTCGCGGCGATCGCGGTGAGGATCTCCTCGACCTCGGAGTAGGCCTCCTGCGGGCCGCCGGGCATGATGCTCGGCCCGTTGAGGGCGCCCTCCTCGCCGCCGGACACACCGATGCCCATGAAGCGCAGCCCGCGCTCGGCGCAGTACGCGGCGCGGCGGTCGGTGTCGGGGAAGTGCGAGTTGCCGGCGTCGATGATGATGTCGCCCTGGTCGAGCAGCGGGGCGAGCTCGTCGATGACGGCGTCGACCGGCTTGCCGGCCTTCACCATGACGACGATCTTGCGGGGGGTCTCCAGCGCGTCGACGAACTCCTTCAGCGACTCGGCACCGGTGAAGGCGCCCTCGTCGCCGTAGTCCTTCATGAACTCGGTCATCTTCGAGGTGGTGCGGTTGTGCACCGCCACCGGGAAGCCGCGGCGGGCCATGTTGCGGGCGAGGTTGGCTCCCATCACCGCCAGCCCGGTGACCCCGATCCGGCTCTTCTCCGCCATCAGTGCTTCCTCCGTGTCGTTGCGACGCCGCTGTACCCGACCCATCCTGGCCCGCGACCCCCGGCCGCGCAGCGAGGGACGGCTGTCCCCTCGGTCACCCTTCCCGGCCGCCGGCGAGGAAGTCCAGGAGCAGCGCGCTCGCGGCCTCCGGCGCCTCCTCCGGGATCCAGTGCCCGCAGCCCTCGACCCGCTCGAAGCGGAAGTCGTCGACGTAGGCCGAGGACCCCCGCATCTGCCCCTCGGTGAGCGCGAGATCGCCGTCGCTCCACACCCCCATCGTCGGCACCGTGATCCGCGGGGGCTCCGGCATCGTGGTGGGCACGAACCTCGCCGGGTCGACGTTGGCACGGTACCAGTTCAGCGACGCGGTGAGCGCACCCGGCCGGGACAGGTCGGCGACGTGCCGCGCGGCCATCGGGTGCCCGTCGGGCAGCGTCGCGTGCAGCCAGCCGCGCAGGAACTGCCAGTCCTCGGCCGGCATCACCTGCTCGGCGACGCCGGGGAACTGGAACCAGAGCATGTACCAGGACATCGCCTTCTGCCGGAACCCCGCGGTGGCGAACGCGGCGGGATGCCCGACGGAGAACGCGGCGTAGCGGGTCACCCGCGGCGAGGCGAGGGTGACGGCCCAGCCGAGCGAGGCGCCCCAGTCGTGCCCGGCGAGGGCGAACCGGTCGATCCCGAGCGCGTCGGCGACGCCGAGGACGTCGGCGACCAGTGCCCGCATCGGGTAGTGCTCGACCTCGGCGGGCCGGTCGGAGTCGCCGAAGCCGCGCAGGTCCGGGACGACGACGCGGTACCCGGCCCCGGCGAGCGCCGCGGCCTGGTGGGCCCACAGGGCGGCCCGGTCCGGCCAGCCGTGCAGCAGCAGGACGGGGCTGCCGACGCCGCCGGTGTCGTGCACGGACAGCGTGATCTCGGGCAGCGTCGTGCCGGGGACGGTGATCCGCCGGGGCTCGGGCAGCGTCATGGCCGTGACCGTAACCCGCCCCGCCGATGGGGTCGGGCTCCCCCGACCGCGCCCGCCGGGGCGGCGCTGACGGCAACCGCAGCGCTGGTACACGACCATCGCGCGAGAAAGGTGCACAGGAGGGCGGAGACGCGCTAACCTATGGGGTGCGCTTCGAATCCGAGAACACATCCGTGCACGTTCATCATAACACGAGGGGCAAGGACACACCAGCCCCCCGCCCGTCAAGTCCGCGCTCCCCGTACGAGGCCGAACTCGCCGCCGAGACCGACCGGCTCCGCCGGCTGCACGCCCTGCTCGACGACGAGCTCACCGCGGCCACCGAACGCTCCCGCGGCGCCCAGGCCACCCGGGCCGGCGAGGAGCTCAGCGCCCGTTGGGAACGCGACGTCTCGGTGCACCGCTGGCAGGAGCGGGTGCGTGCGCTCACCGCCGCCCGCTCCGGCCTGTGCTTCGGGCGGCTCGACCACGCCGACGGCGCCGACCCGATCCGGGTCGGCCGGATCGGGCTGACCGACCCCGCCGACGGCGAGAGCGCCCTGGTCGACTGGCGGGCACCCGCCGCGCGGCCGTTCTACTGCGCCACCCCGGTCTCGCCCCTGGGGGTGACCCGGCGCCGGCACTACGAGGTCGCGGGCACCGCACCGCACGAGCGGGTCACCGCGTACCACGACGACCTGCTCACCGGTGCGGTCCCGGTCGACGCCGACCCCGCGTCGGCGTCGGACCCGGCACTGCTCGCCGCGCTCACCGCGCCGCGCGGGGACCGGATGCGCGACATCGTCACCACGATCCAGTCCGAACAGGACGAGATCATCCGGCTGCCGCTGTCGGGCACCGTCGTGATCGAGGGCGGCCCCGGGACGGGCAAGACGGCCGTCGCGCTCCACCGGATCGCGTACCTGCTCTACACCCACCGCGACCGGCTCGCCCGCAGCGGCGTGCTCGTCGTCGGGCCGAGTGCGGGGTTCGTGCACTACGTCGGCGGCGTGCTCCCCGCACTCGGCGAGTCCGCGGTCGTGTTCACCACCCCGGGACGCCTCGCGCACGGCGTCGTCGCGGAGGCGACCGACCCGCCGGAGACGGCCCGGCTCAAGGGCGACCTGGCGATGATCGACGTGCTGCGCCGGGCCGTCGACGACCGCCAGGAGCTGCCCGGGCGGCCGATCACGATCGAGATGGACGACGTCACCGTCGAGATCGACACGGCCCTGGCCGCCGAGGCGCGCCGCCGCGCCCGCGCCACCGGCCGTCCGCACAACGAGGCCCGCACGACCTTCCGCGACACCCTGGGGCGGCTGCTCGTCGACCAGGGTCTGGAGCGGCTGGAGGTCGGGCTGGAGGACCCGCCGGAGCTCGCGGAGCTGCTGGCGGGGCTGAACATCCCGGAGATCGAGCCCGCCGGGGCGGCCGAGGTGTCGGCCGAGATGCGCGCCGAGCTGCGCGACGGCGTGCGGACCGACCCGCGGTTCCACGCCGCCGTCGAGTCACTGTGGCCGGTGCTGACCCCGCAGCGGGCGCTGGCCGAGCTCTACGCCGACCCGGACCGGCTGGCCACCGCGGGCGACGGACGGGACCTGTCCGCGCTGCGCCGCCCGCCGGGGACACCGTGGACGGTGGCCGACGCCCCGCTGCTCGACGAGCTCGCCGAGCTGCTCGGCCCGGTACCCGAGGACTCCCCCGCCACAGCCCCCGGGCCGGACGCCGCCTACGCCGCCGAGGTCCTGACCGTGCTGGACTCCGCGGACCGGACCCTCGCCGGGGAGGACCCCGACGAGCTGCGGCCCACCGACTTCGTGACCGCGGACATGCTGGCGAGCCGGCACGTCGCCGGGGTGCCGATGACGGTGGCCGAGCGCGCGGCGGGCGACCGGGACTGGCGCTACGGGCACCTCGTCGTCGACGAGGCGCAGGAGCTGTCCCCGATGGACTGGCACGTGCTGCTGCGCCGCTGCCCGTCGCGGTCGATCACCGCGGTCGGCGACCTCGCCCAGCGCAGTGCCCCGGCCGGCGCCCGGGCCTGGGACGACGTGCTCGCCCCGCACCTGGCCGGGCGCTGGACGCACCGCACGCTGACGGTGAACTACCGGACGCCGTCGGAGATCATGGACGCCGCCGCGGAGGTGCTGGCGACCTACGCCCCGGACCGTCGCCCGCCGGAGTCGGTGCGCAGCACCGGCGAGCCGCCGTGGACCCGCACCGTCACCGCCGCCGGGCTGGCCGACGCGGTGCACGCCGCCGTCGCCGACGAGCGGGCCCGTGCCGGGCGCGGCACGGTCGCGGTGATCGCCCCGGCCGGGACCGACCTCGGTGCGCGGGACGTGCCGGTGCTCACCCCGGCGGCGTCGAAGGGCCTGGAGTTCGACGCCGTGGTGATCGTCGACCCGGAGCGGATCCGGGCGGCCGACCCGGCGGACCTCTACGTCGCGATGACCCGCGCGACGCAGCGCCTCGGCATCCTGGAGGTGGCGGGCTAGAAGGCGGGCCAGGGGATGGCCGGGCCGTAGCCGTCCGGCCCGGGGAAGCACGGTTCGGCGAGCAGGTGGTCGATCCGGGAGCGCAGCGCCGCGACCTCGCGGCGGGTGACGTGCTCGCCGAGGACGTCGGCGAACGAGTCCGCCAGCCGGGCGCGCAGCTCCTTGAGGGCGGCCAGGTGCTCCTCGCCGAGCTCGTCGCCGACCCAGCCCCACAGGACGGTGCGCAGCTTCGGCTCGCTGTGCAGGGTGAGGCCGTGGTCCACGCCGTAGACCCCGCCGTCACCGGCGAGGATCACGTGCCCGCCCTTGCGGTCGGCGTTGTTGACGACGACGTCGAACAGCGCCATCGCCCGCAGCTGCGGGTGGTCGGCGTGGACGAGCACGACCGGGTCCCCGGCGCCGTCACGGGCACGGAGCACGGGCAGCCAGCCGCTCGGGATCTCGTGCGGTTCGCACAGCTCGACCAGCGACTCGGTGGCGAGCTGGATGGTCTCCTCGGTGATGTCGCCGGCCTGCTCGCCGTCCGTGCCGTCGTCCGTGTCGCCGTCCGTGCCGTCGCCGGGGGGCTCGGACAGAGCGCTCTCGTCGCCGGAGCAGACCCAGGCCTGCACCATGCCGGTACCGAACGGGGCCTGCTCGCGCAGCACCGTCGGCGGCACGACGTCGAGCCCGGAGACCTGCGAGACGAGGTACGCGCCGACCTCGCGACCGGCGAGCGTGCCGTCGGGGAAGTCCCACAGCGGACGCTCGCCGCGCACCGGCTTGTACACGCAGCGCAGGTCGACCCCGTCGAGCGAGACGGTGCCGAACAGGGTGGCGTTGGAGGCGTCGACCATCCGGCCGGTGATCTCCATGCGGCCGCGCAGGAGGATCTCCGGGACGGCCGGATCGCGCAGGTCGAGCGTCACTCCGTCCCGGCCACGGGGTTGCGGTCGTGGTAGCCGTTGAGGCGCACGCAGACGTGGCCCTCCGGGTCGAGCGGCTCGGCGCACAGCGGGCACGGCGCTCGGCCGGCGTCGACGACCTTCTCGGCGCGCTCGGCGAAGGACTTCGCCGCGGTCGGGGACAGGAACACGCGCAGCGCGTCCGGGCCCTCCTCGGTGTCGTCGAGGACGACCGACTCGTCGATCTCCTCCTCGGTCACCGCGAGCAGCTCGACGACGATCGAGCTCGAGTCCGCGTCCCAGCCCAGACCCATGGTCCCGACCCGGAACTCCTCCTCCAGCGGGACCGCGAGCGGGTCGTTGTCCCACGAGCCGGTGGCCACCGTCGCGCCGAGGAGGTTGTCCTCGCCGAAGCGCTTGGACACCTCGCCGAGCAGCGCCGTGATGCGTTCGGCCAGCACCGAGACCTGCTGTTTCTCCAGCAGGACGCTGATCGTGCGGCTGCTCTCGATCGCCTGCAGGTAGAAGGCGCGATCGCCGGGCTCGCCGACGGTCCCGGCCACGAAGCGGTCGGGTCGGCGGAAGACGTGGATGACGCGTGCCATGACCCTTCCCAGGGTAGGCGTATCCGGCTCCGGGGGCATCCCCGCGGTCACCCGCGGGTGCCGTCATCGCGGCGATGCGAGGTGGATCACTCCGCCTCAGGCGTTGGTGGATCCCCCGACCACGGCGTCGGAGGCGCTCACCGGCTGCTCCTCGCCGTCGGCGGGCTTCGGCTTCGGCTTGGGGATCAGGCTCGCGACGTCGCCGGACTGCTCGTTCATCCGCGCGACGAACGGCCGCAGCTCGGTGTAGGTGACGACACTCACCGAGCAGGTGTCGACGACGATCCGCTGGAAGTTGTCGAGGTGGGTGGCCAGCGCGTCGGCGAGGACGGCCTTGATCACGTCGCCGTGGCTGCAGGCCAGCAGGATCGCGTCCTCCCCGTGCTCGGCGCGGACCCGGGCGACGTGCCGGCGGATCGCTGCGACCGAGCGGGCCTGCATCCCGGCCAGGGACTCGCCGCCGGGGAAGGTCGCGGCCGACGGGTGCGCCTGGACGACCTTCCAGAGATCCTCCTTCAGCAGGTCGGTGATCTTCTGCCCGGTCCACGTGCCGTAGTCGACCTCGGCCAGGTCGTCCTCGACGACCGGTTCCAGCCCGCGGGCCGCCGCGAGCGGCGCGACGGTCTGGCGGCACCGCTCCATCGGGGAGGTCACGACCGAGGCGATCGGGAGGGCCGCGAGGCGGTCGACGACGGCCGCGGCCTGCTCCCATCCGCGGTCGTCGAGCTCCACGCCCGGGGTGCGCCCGGCCAGCACGCCCGCGGTGTTCGCGGTGGACCGGCCGTGCCGCAGGAGGATCAAGGTCGTCACGCCGACCGAGGCTACGCGGCGCGGCGCCGGTCAGTACGCGCTGACCGCGCCGAGCGACAGGGCGGCGAGCAGGGCGACACCGAGCGCGATCCGGTAGGCGACGAACACGTAGACGGTGTTGTTCTGCACGAACCGGAGCAGCCAGGCGATCACCGCGTAGCCGACGACGAACGCGACCACCACCGCCACCAGCATCTGCGGTCCGGACGGGCCGTCGCCGGCGAACACGTCGGGCAGGGTGAACAGGCCGGCCCCGAACACCGACGGGATCGCCAGCAGGAACGAGTACCGCGCGATCGCGGGCCGGGTCAGGCCCAGGAACAGGCCGGCGGTGATCGTGCCGCCGGACCGCGAGACACCCGGGATCAGCGCCATGGCCTGGGCGAGACCGAGCAGGACACCGTCCCGCCAGGTGATCTTCTCCATCGGCTTGACCTGCGAGCCGAAGCGCTCGGCCAGCCCGAGCAGGGCACCGAACACGATCAGCATGACCGCGACCAGCCACAGGTTCCGGGCGACGCCCTCGATCTGGTCCTTGAACAGCACCCCCAGCACCGCGATCGGGACCGAGCCGATGATGACCAGCCAGGCCAGCCGGTAGTCGTCGGTGGCGCGGACCTCCGCGTTGCCGAACCCGCGCACCCAGGTGATGAACAGGTGCCAGATGTCCTTGGCGAAGTAGACGATCACCGCCGCCTCGGTGCCGATCTGGGTGACGGCGGTGAACGCCGCGCCCGGGTCCCGGCCGAATCCGACCGCCGAGACGATCCGCAGGTGGGCCGAGGAGGACACCGGGAGGAACTCGGTGAGCCCCTGGACGATCCCGAGGACGACGACCTCGATCCAGCTCACGACCGGCTCCCGTCGCGGCCACGGGCGGTGGTGTCCCGGTCGGGGGTCGTCCGGCCCTGGTGGCTCGACTCCTGGGTGATCACGGGCCGTCACCGTACTCGCCGAGACGGGCGTCACTCTGCGCGCCCTCACCGGTCCGGCGGGCCCGCGCGCCTAGGCTCGGCGACCGTGCAACGCAGACCGGTGGGCAGCAGCGGCCTCGAGGTGTCGCGGGTCGGCCTGGGCACGATGACCTGGGGAGAGGACACCTGCCCCGCCGACGCGGCGGACCAGCTGCGGGCGTTCGTCGACGCCGGCGGGACATTCGTCGAGACCGCCGAGGACTACGGCGGCGGCGCCGCCCAGCAGGTCCTCGGCGGGCTGCTGCGGGGCACCGTGCGTCGCGACGACATCGTCCTCGCCGGGCGCGGCACGGCGACCCCCGACACCGGTGAGCGGGCCTCGCGGACCGCGCTGCTGCGCTCACTGGACCGCACGCTGCGCCGGCTGGGCACCGAGCACCTGGACCTGTGGCAGTTCCCCGGCTGGGATCCCCGGGTGCCGCTGGACGAGACGCTGTCCGCCGTGCAGGTCGCCGTCTACTCCGGACGGGTCCGCTACGCCGGGCTGGTCGCCCCGGCGGGCTGGCAGCTGGCCACGGTCGCGGGCAGCGCCACGGCCGGGCCCGACCCGGCCGTCTGCCGCCCGGTGTCGGCGCAGGTGGAGTACTCGCTGCTCGCCCGGGAGCCGGAGGCCGAGCTCCTGCCCGCCGCCCGGCACCACGGCCTCGGGCTGCTGGCCTGGGCCCCGCTCGGCCGGGGCGTGCTGACGGGCAAGTACACCGACGGCACACCGGCGGACTCGCGGGGCGCGAGTGCGCTGCTGGCGTCGTACGTGGAGGCGCGCCGCACCGAGCACTCGGCGCGGATCGTGCAGTCGGTCCTCACCGCCGCCGACGGGCTCGGGACCTCGCCGCTGTCGGTGGCGCTGACCTGGGTGCGGGACCGTCCGGGGGTGGCCTCGGCCGTCGTCGGGGCGCGGGACGCGGCCCAGCTGCGGGCCTCGCTCGCGGCCGAGGACCTGGTGCTGCCCGCCGAGATCCGCACCGCGCTGGACGACGTGAGCGATCCCGTCTGAGCCTCCCCGCCGGCCCTGGTGCCCCTTACAGTGGGAATGCCCGACGCGACACCCACCGTTCACCCGGTGGGCACCGACGAGCACGGCACGACCGGGAGGCACGCATGACCGAGGGCGCTGGGAACGGGTCGGAGGACTCCGCCGCCGGGAATCGGGTGGCCGGGACTCGGGACGGCGACGGCTGGACCGACGACCGGTACGAGTACCGCCCGGTGCGCATCGAGGGGGACGTCTCCCGGCTCACGGCGTCGGTCCGGCTGGCGATCCAGGCCGAGTTCTCCGGCTGGGAGCTGTCCCGGCTGCGTCTCTACCCCGGCGGCGTGCGCAAGATCGTGCTGCGACGACGGCTGGGCGCCCAGCAGGGCCTGCTGCCCGAGCCCACCTTCTGACGGCCCGGCGTTCGCCCGCCGTAAGGATCAGGCGTCCTGCCAGCCGACCTCCGGCGGTGTGCCGGCCCCGCGCGGGCTGGGCACCCCGCGGAACCCGTAGGGCGCGGGCTCGCGACCGGGCTGGACGTACCAGCACTCCCCCGGCTCACCGCGCTCGATCATCTGCTCGATCGCCGCGGCGACGTCGTCGGCCCTCAGCAGCGGGAAGTCGCCGAACTGGGCGCGGACGTTGCCGATCAGCGGGGTGTCGGCGAACCCGGGACACACCGCGGTGACCCGGATGCCCTCCCCCGCCAGCGCCGGGCCCGCCGCCCGGACGTAGCCGACGACGGCGTGCTTGGTCGCGGTGTAGAGCGCGTCGCCGGGCAGGCCGATCAGCCCGGCCAGCGACGCGGTCGCCACCACGTGCCCGCCCCCGGCGCGCCGCAGTGCCGGGACGGCCGCGGTGAGCCCGAACACCACGTGGTCGAGGTTCACCCCGAGGATGCGCCGGTAGCCGTCCAGGTCGAGATCGGTGACGCCGGACTGGCCCGCGGTGACGCCGGCGTTGAGCAGCACGACGTCGAGCCGCCCGAACCGCTCCTCCGCCGCGGCCACCGCGGCGGGCAGCGCCGTCGGGTCGGTGACGTCGGCCGGGAACGCCAGCCCGCCCGCCTTCTCCGCGACGGCCGCGGCGCCATCGGCGTCCCGGTCGACGACGACCACCTGCGCACCCGCCGCCACCAGCCGGTCCACCGCGGCCGCGCCGATGCCCGACGCGCCCCCGGTGACCAGGGCGACCTTGCCCGAGAGATCCATGCCGCCACCCTGCCACCCGCGGGCCGGGTACGTCACGGCGCCGGGCGGAGGTCAGACGGTCCGCAGGAAGCGGTCGAGCACCCGGGTGCCGAACGTCAGCGCGTCCACCGGCACCCGCTCGTCGATGCCGTGGAACAGCGACGCGAAGTCCAGCTCCGGGGGCAGCCGCAGCGGCGCGAAGCCGTAGCACTTCATGCCCAGCGTCGAGAACGCCTTCGCGTCGGTTCCCCCGGACAGCATGTAGGGGACGATCTCGGCGGTCGGGTCCTCGGTGCGCAGCGCGGCCTGCATCGCGTCGGGCAGCGCGCCCTCGAAGGGCGTCTCGACGGCGGGCAGGTCGGTGACCCACTCGCGCTCGACGTCCGGGCCGAGCAGCTCGTCGACCTCGCGCAGGAACGCCTCCTCGCGGCCCGGCAGCACCCGGCAGTCGACGACCGCCTCCGCCGTCGACGGGATGACGTTGGCCTTGTACCCGGCGCTGAGCATCGTCGGGTTCGCGGTGTCCCGGACGGTCGCGCCGATGATCCGCGAGATCGGCCCGAGCTTGGCCAGGGCGCCCTCGAGGTCGTCCTCCGGGTACTCGACGCCGGTCAGCTCGGTCATCCGGTCCAGGAACGCCCGCACCGTGTCGGTGATCGTGAGTGGGAACGTGTGGTTCCCCAGCCGGGCGACGGCCTCGGCGAGGATGGTGACGGCGTTGTCGTCGTGCAGGAACGAGCCGTGGCCGGGCTTGCCCTTGGCCCGCAGCCGCATCCAGGCGATGCCCTTCTCCGCGGCCTCGATCAGGTACGCCCGCTGGTCCTCACCGAGGGTCAGGGAGAACCCGCCGACCTCACCGACGGCCTCGGTGCAGCCTTCGAACAGCTCCGGCCGGTTCTCCACCAGCCACTGCGCGCCCCACTTCCCGCCGGCCTCCTCGTCGGCGACGAAGGCCCACACGATGTCCCGCGGCGGGACGACGCCCTCACGCTTGAAGCGGCGGGCGACCGCCAGCATCATCGCGTCCATGTCCTTCATGTCGACGGCGCCGCGGCCCCAGACGTAGCCGTCCTGGACCGCGCCGGAGAACGGGTGCACCGACCACTCGCTGGCGTCCGCGGGGACGACGTCGAGGTGGCCGTGCATCAGCAGCGCGCCGCGGGTGCGGTCGGAGCCCTCCAGCCGGGCGATCACGTTCATCCGCTTCGACATGCCGGACTCGACGAGCTCGACGTCGTAGCCGACCTCGCGCAGCTTGTCCGCCACGTAGTCGGCGGCCTCGGCCTCACCGGCCAGGGTCTCGGGGTCGCCGGTGTTGGTCGTGTCGATCCGGATCAGCTCGGAACACAGCTGCACGACCTCGTCCTCGGCGCTGGTCGGGTGGTCGTTCGCTGGAGCGGTCATGGGCGTCGTTCTACCACCGGGTGCCCGTACCGACCCCGCCGCAACCCGGTCGCCGGCCTCGGCTATGCTTCCCCCACGACGCGATCGAGAGATCGCGACGTCCGAGTGGCGGAATGGCAGACGCGCTAGCTTGAGGTGCTAGTCCCCGTATAAGGGGGTGGGGGTTCAAGTCCCCCCTCGGACACAGTTTCACGGCTTTCGCGCCACACCTGGCGCACCGGTGGTGGACGGCACTCCGACCCCATTGCGGGGGCCGGGCCGCCAGGTGCCGCCGGATCCAGTGGGCGCCGGGCCCGTCACGCCGCTGCTGGCCCCGGCAGCCGTTGCGGTCGCATCGCGTCACGGCACCTCACTGCGCGTGCCACTCCCCCTCACCACGCGGCCGACCGGGGCAGCGGCCACGACCATTGCCCTCCCGTCGTCCGCGGCATGTGACTTTCGGGGTAGCGACGTGTGCCGATCGGGGCTTCTACTGCGGTCGCCGCACATTTACATTTCAGCCATGGGCGCACACGGTGACCGGGTCGCTGGAATGTTCGCGGCCATCGACACCCGGAATTGGGACGAGCTGTCGGAGTTCTTCCATCCCGAGATGGTCTACGAGCGGCCCGGATACGATCCGTTCGTCGGCCGCGATCGCATCATGCGTTTCTACCGCGAAGAACGGGTCATCGCGAAGGGGCGCCACACCCTCGACGGCGCGATCGTCGAGGAGGAACGAGCGGCCGCGTGGGGCCGGATCGAGGCCGTGCGCAACGACGGCGAACCCGTCACCCTCGGGTTCGCCGACATCTACCTGTTCGAGGACGGTGCGATCAAGGTGCGCCGCAGCCACTTCTTCGTGCCTGCGGTCTGACAGCACCGCCCCGTCAGGCCTGGGAGACCAGCGGCGGGCCGACGTGGCGCAGCGCCTCGATGCGCCGCTTCGCGAGCTGCTCGGCCGCCGTCGCCGTGTCGATGCCGTCGGCGCGGGCCGCGGCCAGGATCTCGCCGGTGGTACGACCGATCCGCAGCACCGTCGCACGGGTCTGCTCGGGGTCGTTCCCCAGCCAGTTGCCCACGTAGAGCAGCAGGCCACCGGCGTTGGCCACGTAGTCGGGCACGTACAGGATGCCGGCATCGGCCAGGGCCACCGCGTGCCGCGGCTCGGCGAGCACGTTGTTGGCCCCACCTGCGACGATGCGGCAGCGTAGTGCCGGGATCGAGGCGTCGTCGACGACCGCACCGAGCGCGCAGGGGGCGAACACGTCGCAGTCGACGCCCAGGATCTCGTCCGGATCGACGACCTCGACGGGCAGATCGACGGCCAGTCGTTCGACCTTCGTGCGGTCGACGTCGGAGATGACGAGCTTCGCGCCCTCCTGAGTGAGGTGCCTGATCAGCGGCTCGCCGACGTGGCCCGCGCCCTGCACGGCGATGCGGCGTCCCTCCAGCACCGGGGACCCGTCGACGAACTCGACGGCGGCGCGGATCGACTCCAGCACCCCCAGCGCCGTCAGCGGCGACGGGTCCTGAGTGCCGGAGAAGACGCGCTTGGCCTCGACGGCGAGCACGTCCATGTCCGCTTGGCTGGTGCCGACGTCGACGCCGGGGATGTAGCGGCCGGCGAGGCTCTGCACGAAACGCCCGTGCGCGCGCAGGAGCGCCTCGGTCTTGTGCCGTGCCGGATCACCGATGATGACGCTCTTCGCGCCGCCGAAGTTCACACCGGCGATCGCCGCCTTGTACGTCATTCCCTGGGAAAGACGCAGGACGTCGTCGAGCGCCGTCTGCTCGTCGGGATACGGCCACATCCGCACTCCGCCGATGCCGGGTCCCAGGGCCGTATTGTGCACCGCGATGATGGAACGGAGGCCACTGTTCGGGTCCGAGCAGAAGACCACCTGCTCGTGTTCCATCGCTGCCATCGTGTCGAACAGGTTCATGGAGCAACTCTGGCCGCGTCGACCAGGTTCGGAAATGGCCACCCGCAGCCGAAGTGGACCCTTTCAGCCGGCCGCCACCTCCGCCTCGATCGACGTGGCCGCAAGCAGCTTGCCCGTCGTCGAGTCGTGCAGGCTCAGGTCGGCGATCTCGACCTCCGGCCGTGTCTCGCTGGTCCATCGGCGGACGTTCACGGTGAACACCGCACCCAGGTCGGCGTTGCCGAAGTAGCCCATCTTCTGGTCGACCACGCGGCGCTCCAGGAACCGCGCGTCGTCGCGGCCGAGCTCGCGCCACAGGCGCAGCAGGGCGGTGTCGAAGATGGCGAAGTAGGACGCGAAGTAGACCAGCCCGGCGCCGTTGACGTCGCGCACCGTGTCGAGCGGGTAGGTGTGGCTGGTGGTGGGACCGGCGACGAAGCCCGGTGGTGGGTCGGTGCAGAACGTGCCCGCCTCCCGCGCCCGTCCGACGACGCCGCGCGGGGAGAACCGGTTCGGGATGCGCGGCAGGTCGGCGAACTCGAAGTCGGGCGGCGCCGTGGTGGCCAGATCGGCGTTGGTCCCCGGCCGGGTGCGCGCGATCCAGCGGTTCCAGTTCTCCACGTACATGCAGTCCGGGTGCGGGTTCTCGTAGAACTCCTCCGGTTCCAGCGGCACGTCGGCCCGGTCGAGGCCCGCGGGCGCCAGCACGTGCAGCGTCAACGTCGACTGGCTGCCGAACTGGAACACCCGCGAGGTCAGGTCGAGCTCGTCGCCGAACGCGAGCCCGTGCGGGTGGACGACCTTCCCGCCGCGGACCCGGTAGTAGTAGAACGACAGGTAGGCCGGGTCGCCGGTCGCGGTACGGGCGGCATGCACGTTGGTGCGGCACGCCGCGGCCACGGCCTCCCACGTCCAGTCCCCCACCTCGCCGAACACGAGCGAGCCGCCGCTGCACATCCCCGGCGAGACGATCACCCGGCGGGCCAGCGTGTTGACCGTCTGCACGGCCTCAGCCCTGCCGCTGGTCGGCCGGCAGGCGCGTCTCCACCAGCGCGGCGACGTCGCCGAGCGTGGGCAGCTCCAGCAGCTCGTAGTCCTGGACCTCGACGCCCAGGCGGCTGCGCAGCAGTCCTGCGAGCTCGGCGGCGGTCAAGGAGTCCAGCCCCACCTCGCCGCACCGCGCATCCGCGCTCAGGTCCTCGGCACAGAGCTGGAACTCGTCCACCAGGATCTCGGTGAGGACCGAGTAGGTCGAGATCATCACGCACTCACTTTCTCTGCGGCGGCACGGGCCATCGTCTGGGCGACGTCGACGATCAGGTCCTCCTGACCGGCGACCGCCTGGAGCCGGCCCAGGGCGAAGAACACATCGCGCGGATCGACGCCCTCACGGGCCGACACCTCGATCACGCGGGTCTTGAACCCGGAGAACACTCCGGCGAGCCCGCTCACGATCGCGACCGAGTCGACGGCCGGCGGCGCGGTCATGAGTTCGCGTTCGGCGAGGTCGGCGGCGTCGAGGAGCTTGTAGAGATCGATGCCGGTGTCGAACCCGATCCGGTCCAGGACGGGCACGAGCACCTCGAGCTGGGTGTTGCCGGCGCCGGCGCCGAAACCGCGGGCGCACGCGTCCAGGATCGACGCGCCGGCCTCGGCCGCGGCCACCGAGTTCGCCACGGCCATGCCGAGGTTGTTGTGCCCGTGGAACATCACCGGAACGTCGACCGCGGCGCACATGGCCGTGATCCGCTCCGTGACGTCGCCGGGCAGGTAGTGCCCCGACGAGTCCATGATCCCGACTCCGGTGGCGCCGAACCCGACCAGCCGGGCGCACTCCTCGGCGAGGCCCTCCGGGGTGGC
This sequence comes from Pseudonocardia sp. Ae717_Ps2, assembly GCF_001932475.1. NCBI lineage: Bacteria > Bacillati > Actinomycetota > Actinomycetes > Pseudonocardiales > Pseudonocardiaceae > Pseudonocardia > Pseudonocardia sp. Ae717_Ps2. The sequence goes on along the minus strand of NZ_MCIS01000001.1, from coordinate 1,029,769 downwards.
CATGTGGCTCATCAGGAGCACGGCGTGTGCCTCCACGCCGCGCTCGCGCAGGTGCTCGAGGTGGCGTTCGGCGAGATCGCCCTCGGTGCAGTGGGTGCCGATGCGCACGAGATCGACACCGTGCGCGACGGCGTCGTCGAGATCGCGCACGGTGCCCCAGCCCGGCAGCATGAACACCGCCATCTTGCTGGTGGTGAGCGCCTCCCGGACGGTCGCGAGCATCTCGTCGTCGCTCAGCAGGGCCCGTCCGACCTGCAGCGACGACGCGCCCAGGCCGTTGCCGTGCCCGACCTCGACGACGGGCACCCCGGCTGCGTTCGCCGCCTCGGCATACCCCCGGAGCTGCTGCGCGTCGAGCTGGTGGCGAACCGCGTGGTGGCCGTCGCGCAACGTCGGGTCGTGGATCTGGATCGTTCGTGCCGGTGCCGCACTCATGACGCCTCCGCCTCGGCGATCGACCGCCGGTCGTCCGCACATCGCTCGGCGATGCTGAGCGCGGCGGAGTTGATGATGTCGAGATTGCCCGCGTAGCGCGGGAGCCGTTCGCCGGAGGCCGTGACCTCGACGGCGACGAACGCCCGCTCGTCCTGCACCGAGCACGCCGACACGACGAACCCGCCGACGAACCCGCGCAGTTCCTTGGCCACGCCCTCGGCGAGGTCTCGGACCGAGTCCTCGCGGAAGCCCGAGCCCAGCATGGACATGGCCACCCGGAAGGTCGCCGGGGGCCGGGCCGGGCTGATGTTGAGGATCGCCTTCACGTCGCCGACGCCGGTGAAGGTGCGGACGGCGTCCTGGGTGGTGTCGACGTACTCGTCGAGGTTGATGCGCGTGCCGTGACCGACGCTGAGCGTCGCGGCCGTGGTGACCACTTCGACGTAGTCGACGCGGTGTTCCGCGGTGATCGCGTGCAGCACCGGGATCGCGGCCTGCCCGCCGCAGGTGACCATGCTGATGTCGCGCAGGCCCGCCGCGCTCGCCCCGTTCACGGTCGGGACGACCATCCGCCCGGCCCGGCTCGGGGTCAGGTCGACCAGCATCGTGTCGAAGGGCGCGAGCCGTTCGGCGTGCTCGGTGTGCGCGACGGCGTTGGTGGCGTCGAAGACGACGTCGAAGGGCTCGTCCACCTCGATGATCGAGGAGATGCCGCGGTCCGCGATCGGCATGCCGAGCCGGGCGGCCTGGCGGAGGCCGGCGTTGGCTCCGTCGCGGCCCACGACCAGGGCCAGGTCCAGCACATCCGAGTGCATGATCTTGTCGGCCAGGTCGACACCGATGAGCCCGGCGCCGAGCACTGCTGTGGAGAGCCCGCCTGTTCGCTTCATCGGGGAATCCCCCTCTTCTCATCCGGTGGGACGGCCCGTCCCGCGTGGACGGTGATCGCGCCGAGCTGGTCGAACTCGGCGGTGCAGGTGTCGCCGTGCTCCAGCGGGACCGCGGCGTGCAGCGCGCCGGTCATGACCAGGTGCCCGGCTTCGAGGGTGATCCCGTGCTCGCCGAACACGTTGGCGAGCCACGCGACGACCGCGACCGGGTCGCCGAGTGCGGCGGCGCCGTTCCCGCTCGCCACCACCTCGCCGTTGCGGCGGAACGTGACACCGAGTCGTCGGTAGTCGGTGCCGGACGTGGCCTCCGCCCAGGAGCCCAGCACGGCCGCCCCGTTGGAGGCGAGATCGGCGATCGTGTCGGCCAGGCGGATGCGCCAGTCCACGATCCGGGAGTCGACGATCTCCAGCCCGGCCGCGACCTCACCGATCGCGCCGCGCGCCTGCTCGACGCCGACGCCGGGCCCGGTCAGCGGCGACGCCAGCCGGAACACGATCTCCGCCTCCACCTTGGGCGCGATGAACCTGCCGCGGTCGAGGACGGCGCCGTCCGCGTGGAGGGTGGAGCCGAACACCGGGGCGAAGTCGGGGGTGTCGACCCCGAACATCTCCTGCATCGGAGCCGAGGTGAGCCCCGCCTTGTAGCCGACGACGCTGTCGCCGTCGGCCAGCAGCAACGCCGTCAGCTCCCGCTGGACGGCGTAGCCCTCGGCCGCGCCCAGGGTCGGGTCGTTGTCGGTGAACGGGGCGACCGGCTGTTGCGTCGCGCGGGCCTCGTACAGGATCTCGGCGCGGCTGCGCGCGTCGGGCGCGATCATCGGCTCGCGATGATCAGGCGGCTGCCCGGCATCGGCAGCGGGGTGAGCGTCACGTCGCCGAACCCGGCACGGGTGAACGCCGCGCGCCACTCGGTCTCGGTCGGGAGGTTCACCTCCATGGATGCGGCGTGCAGGTAGGTGAACAGCGCGCTGAAGGCGCGTTCCCGCGGATCCTGGGCGTACGGGACGCAGTCGGTGACGATGACGCTCCCACCCTCGGCGAGGCCCTCGCGGCAGGTGCGCAGGATCCCCTCGAGCACCTCCGGCTGCGCCGCGGTGTCGTGCATGACGAACCCGGCGTGGACGACGTCGGCGCCCTGCACCGGCTCCGGGTGCTCCAGCAGCGACTCGATGGGCCGGTTGACCATCGTGAGCCGGTCGCTCACCCCGGCCAGCTCCGCGGCCTGCTCGGCCGCTTCGCAGGCGCCCGCGCTCATGTCCAGGGCCAGGCCGGTGCTGGTCGGCAGCGCCGTCAGCAGCTGGATCAGGAGCCCGCCCGCGCCGGACCCGAGATCGACGATGCGCTGCGGCTTGCGGCTGAGGATCTCCGCGACCTGGCCGGGATAGAAGCCGGCCGAGCCGATCCAGCGCGACGAGATCGCCACGCTGCGCCCGTCCCGGCTGTACCTGCCGGCCACAGCGTCGGGTTCGCGCAGGAACTCCGCCGCGTGGTCGAGGTAGGGCCGATTCGCGGTGAGCGACCAGGACAGGTAGCCCGCGGCGTAGCGCCGGTCGGCCATGTCGGCGCACGGGGTGAAGCTGTCCTCGCCCGCGGGATCGAGCAGGCCGGCGGCGACCAGCGCCCCGAGGAAGGACCGTGCCCCGGCCTCGGGGACCGAGGCGAGCGCGGTGACCTCGGCCAGGGAGAACGGGGCCTCCCCGTCGAGCAGCGTGGAGATGCCGACGTTCTCGGCGATCTCCAAGAGCGCGGCGTCGGCCGCGAGATCGGCGGCGATTTCTCGGACTGAATTCGTGGTCATTCGTCGTCTCCCCATGTCGGACAGTGGGCCGTTCAGAGGATCTGCAGGGCCGCCGCCCGGTTGATGGCATTCGTCCGTGAATGCACCCCGAACTTGGCGTAGATGTTTGTGAGGTGCCTTTTCACCGTGCCGGCGCAAATGGACAGCCGGGCGCCGACCTGGGCATTGCTGAGCCCCTGCGCGACCAGGTCGAGCACCTCCACCTCGCGGGGCGACAGCGGTCCGCGAGGTGTTTCACCGAACCGGTGGACGGCGATTGCCGGCAGCGCGAGGAGCACCTGGTCGCTGCGTGCGCCGACCGTGCGGACGACGGCGAGCAACTCTGCCCGCGTCGACCGCTTCGAGACGTATCCGTGGGCGCCGGCCGCCATCAGCCTGCGCACGGCACGTGTGTGCCCGTGGACGCCGAGCACGACCACACGCGGCGCCGACGGCGCTGTGACCAGGGAGTGAAGCACGTCGACGGGCCCATCCGCGGTCTCCGCGTCGAGCAGCACGACATCGGGCCGGTCGCGCCGCACGAGCGCCACCGCGGCAGGGCCGCCGTCGGCCTGACCGATCACCCGCAGATCGGGCTCGATGTCGCAGAGCTCGGCCAGACACTCCCGCAACAACGTGTTGCCGTCGACGAGGGCCAGGCGCAACTGATTCACCGAAGCCCCTTTCGGATCCACTCGAAGATACTGTCCAGAATACGGTTCTCACGTTTCCTGGATGGCGGTCAACGTTACGCGTCGGTTACTGTTGGACCGCTCTCGGGCGGGACTCAGCACCGGTCGAAGAAGTCGTCGAGCACGGGTACGCCGAAACGCAGGGCATCCACCGGAACACGCTCGTCGACACCGTGGAAGGCGGCCGGGAAATCGAAGTCGGCCGGCAGCTTGAGTGGGGCGAAGCCGTAGCAGGCGATGCCGAGCCGGCTGAAGTGCTTCGCGTCCGTACCCGCGGGCAGCAGGTACGGGATCACACCGGCGCCCGGGTCGTGGCGGGCCACGCTGGCCGCCATCGCGTGCGTGAGCGGGGTCGGGAAGTCCGTCTCGACCGCGACGTCCCGATAGAAGATCTCGCACGTCGCGTTCGGCCCGACCAGCGCGACGAAGGACGCGATGAACTCGTCCTCGTGCCCCGGCAGGAACCGGCAGTCCAGCTCGGCGCTGGCCAGGCTCGGGATCACGTTGGTCTTGTTGCCGGCGCTGATCAACGTCGGCGACGCGATGTTCTGCAGCGACGCGCCCACGATCCGTTCGAGCGGGGAGATCGCCTTGAGCAGCGCGTCCGGGTCGTCCGGGTGGAACTGCTCGTCCAGCTCGGCGGACAGCGCGTCGATGAACTGCCGGGTCGTCGGTGTGAGCTGGACCGGGAACCGGTGCTCGCCGACCCGGTGCATGATCTCACCGAGCTGCGCGATCGCGTTGGAGGAGTTGAGCATGGAGCCGTGCCCGGCGATCCCCTTCGTGGTCACCCGGAACCAGATGACCCCCTTCTCCGCGGTCTCCACCAGGTAGAGCCGGCGGCCGTTCGGCAACGTCGCCGAGAAGCCGCCGACCTCACCGATCGCCTCGGTGCACCCCTCGAACAGCTCCGGTCTGTTGTCCACCAGCCATCGCGCGCCGAGCCGACCTCCGTTCTCCTCGTCGGCGACGAACGCGAGCACGACGTCGCGCGCCGGCGGGCGACCCGCCCGCATCCGCGCCCGGACCACCGCCAGCATCTGCGCCGCGAAGTACTTCATGTCGACCGCCCCACGGCCCCACAGGCAGCCGTCGGCGATCTCCCCGCCGAACGGGTGGTGGCGCCAGAGCGCGGGCTCGGCCGGCACGACGTCGGTGTGGGCGTGCACCAGCAGGCCGGGCCGCTCGGGATCGGCCCCGGGCCAGCGCGCCATCACCGTCGTGCGGCCCGGGCGCGGCTCGATCAGCTCGACGTCGAGACCCACCTCGGTCAGCAGCCCCGCCGCGTACTCGGCGGCGAGCCGCTCACCGGGCCCGCGGTCGTCGCCGTAGTTGGACGTGTCGAACCGCATCAGGTCGCGGCAGATGGAGACGGCCTCGTCCTCGGCACTCATCGGCGCGCTCATCGAGCGGGGCCCTTCGGCAGGTCGACCTCCGTGAGCGGGCCGGGCCCCTCGACCGCGGGTGTGACCGACTCCAGCGACCTGCCGGTGGTCCGCGGGCCGAGCACCAGCACGTTCACGATCAGGACGGCGAGCGCGGCGGCGACCACGCCGAACACGAACTCCGGCCCGATGACCAACGCGGGGAGCAGGACGTAAGGCAGTGCGGCCGTGGTCAGCCGGCTGATCGAGTACGCGACGCCGGCACCGGTCGCCCGGAGGGCCGTCGGATAGATTTCGCCGTGATAGACGTGGTAGGCATTCGAGTAGATGTTGCTCACCAGCGTGAAGATGAATCCCCACAGGATGATCGTGGCGGGCGACTGGGCGTACCCGAAGAGCAGCCCGGCCACCGCCATGCCACCCGCGGTCACCGCGATCAGCACCTTGCGTTCCACGCGTTCCACGATCGGTAGGGACAGCGCCGAGCCGAGCGGGTAACCAATGAAGATGAACCCGAGATAGGCCAGGGAGGCGACGATCGAATAGCCCTTCGCGGCCAGCACCAGTGGGGCGATGGTGCCGAATCCGTAGTAGCCGAACGCCGAGCAGAAGTTGAGCACCCAGGCCATGGTGGTGGTGCGCCGAAAGCGAGGGGCGAAGATGGCCGACAGCGGCATCTTCTCGGCAACGGTCGGACTCTCCGGTTTCCGCTCGGGTTCCGGCAACACCTTTCCGCTCGCGCGGGCAGCGTCCTCCCACTTCGTCATCAGCGCGTCCGCCTCGTCGTGGCGACCGACGGCCTCCAGCCAGCGGGGTGACTCCGGCAGCATCCGCCGCAGCACCCAGACGATCAACGCACCGAGCGCACCGAGGATGAACATCCACCGCCAGCCGTCGACGCCGAATGGGCTCAATGGCACGAGAATGCTGGCCAGGAACCCGGCCGTCGGCACGCCGAGGAAACCCACGGTGTAGGCGAGCGCGGTGAACCGGCCGCGCAGCCTGGCCGGCAGCAGATCGGCCAGGTAGGCATCGGCCAGTGCCAGCTCGGCACCCAGGCCCACTCCGGCGAGGAATCGCGACACCACGAGCACCTCGACGTTCGGAGCGAGGCCACCCACGAGCGAGAAGAACGAATAGATCCCGAGATTCAGCAGGAACGCCCGCCGCCGACCGATCCGGTCGGCCACTCGGCCGAGGAAGATAGCTCCGATGAACTGGCCGACGAACGCGCTCGCCAACACCGCCTTCAACGGGTCCGCGCCGAGCTCGAAATGCTGCTTGAGCACGCCGGAGAGCGTGCCGGCGAGGAAGACCTCGTAGGTGTCGAAGAACAGTCCGAGGCCGACGCACACCACTGCCATGACGTGCAGCCGGGTGATCGGCATTCGGTCCAGCCTCGCCGATATCGTCATCGCATCAGACATAGGAGCCTCGTTCCGTCAAGGAGTCTGCCTAACGAATTAACACAACCTTGTGTCAGCTGTAACATGTGGCGCAGCGATCACTCGCCGGCGCCGCCCCCGTCGACTACCATCGGCGAGTCTTCCTGCGGCGCGCACCTTTGGATATGGCCAATGACATCGGAAATGGACCGTTTTCCGACCGATATCCTCGGCGTGCTCGGAGACTGGTCGGCCGGCAGCGGGCCGCTCCACCTGCGCATCGCGGCGGCGGTCCGCGACGCGATCGAGTCCGGCGCGCTGCTGCCCGGGCGGCGGCTCCCGTCGGAGCGTCAGCTCGCCGACCAGCTGGCCGTGAGCCGCACGACCGTCGTCGCGGCCTACGACCGGCTGCGCGGCGAGGGCCTGCTCGTGAGCAGGCGCGGCAGCGGCACCCGGGTGAGCCTCGAGGCGCGGCCCCGGCGCGAGTTCACCGCGGCCGTGCCGGAGGGCCGCACCACCTCGATCGTGCGCCGGCTCATCACCGGGCAGAAGGACGTCATCTCACTCGCCATCCCCGACTGGGACGACAGCGCGGGGATCGGCCAGGCGGTCCGCAAGACGGTCGAGTCCGACCTCAAGGAGCTGCTGTCGGGCACGGGCTACCAGCCGCGCGGCCTGCTCACCCTGCGGGAGGCGGTCGCCGACTCCTACACCCGTGCCGGGCTGCCCACCAGCACCGACCAGATCCTGGTGACCAACGGCGCGCACCCCGCGGTGCTGCTGGCCACCCAGCTGTACGTGCGGCCGGGGGTGAGCGTCGTCGTGGAGAACCCGAGCTGGCCCGGCTACCTCGACATCTTCACCAACGCCGGTGCGCAGCTGGTCGGGGTGCCGCTCGACGACGAGGGCATCGACGCCGTCGAGCTGGACCGCACGCTCGCCGAGCGGCCGCCCGCGTTCGTCTACGTGATGCCGACCTACCAGAACCCCACCGGCATCCTCATGTCGCAGGCCCGCCGGCAGGCGCTGGCCCGCATCACCGCGCGCCACCGCGTCCCGGTGATCGAGGACCACTCCTACATCGGGTTGGCCCACGGCGACACGCCACCACTGCCGATCGCCGCGTACGGCGCTCCGCAGGCCGAGGTCCTCACCGTCGGGTCGCTCGACAACGCCGTCTGGCGAGGACTGCGGGTCGGCTGGCTGCGGGCGTCCGCCGACATCATCGACTCCCTGACCTACCGCAAGAGCCTCATCGACCTGGGCGGCCCGCTGCTCGACCACGCCATCGCCGCCCGGCTGCTGCGCCGTCACGGCTGGCCGATGGCGACCCGCTCGGCCGAGCTGTCGCACCGGCTCGACGTGCTGGAGGAACTGCTGCGCGATCGCTTGCCGAGCTGGCGCTGGCGCCGCCCCGACGGCGGGATCGCGCTGTGGGTGACGCTGCCGCGGCCGAACGCCACCGCCTACGCCCAGCTCGCCCTGCGCCACGGCGTGGAGGTGCTGCCCGGCCCCGCGCTGGACGCCACCGGTCGCGACGACACCCACATCCGCGTCCCGTTCACCCAACCGTCGCACGTGGCCGCCGAGTTCGTCGATCGGCTGGCGCTGGCGTGGGCCCAGCTGGAACGGTCGTGAGGTGGGTAGCGCGCTCGACGAGGACTGGCCCGAGGTCCGCGGGCTGTGTGCCGAGGTGCGCCGCGACGTGCCCGTCATCGTCCCGGAGATCGTCACGCACATCCGGGCGGCGTCGCCCGACTACGAGCACGTCCCGCGCGCCGACCACGAGAAGCACGTCGGTGAGCAGTTCCGCGGCCTGCTCGACGGGCTCGCCGCCCGGTGCCCGCCCACGGCGGCGCAGACCGAGGCAGCCCGGGAGCTGGGGCGGCAACGGGCCCGGCAGGGGGTGCGGGTCGAGGAGATGATCGGCGCGTACCACGTCGGCTACCGCGAGATGTGGAACGTGCTGCTGGCCAGGGCCGACGAGCGGGAGCCACCGCTCGCGGCGCACCTGGTGCGCGTCGTGGACCTGTGGTGGACGTGGATCCGGCTGATCAGCAGTGCCTCGGCCGATGCGCACGCCGAGACCCTGCGTTCCCAGCACGCCGTGCAGATCACCATGACGCACCGGTTCCTGGAGATCCTGCGCGCCGGCGAGGACCCGTCGGGTGAGGCCGTGCACCTCGCCCGTGCGCTGACGTTCGACCCGGACGGGTCGTTCCAGGCCGTCTGCTTCCTGCTGCCGAGCCGGCCCGAGGACGGGCTCGACCAGCTGCGCCAACGGCTGCGGCGGCTGCCGGGCACGATCCACTCCGCCACCCGCGGAACGCACGGCGTCGTGCTGTGCCAGGCCGCCGCGGCCGACCTGGTGACCGCGACGGTGCACGAGGCGCTCCCCGGGGAGGCCGTCGGCATCGGTCTGCCCCGGCCGGGCCTGGCCGGGGCCGAGGCCAGCATCGTCGATGCCGAGCGGGCGCTGGCCGTGGCGGGCGCCGGCGAGGCGGTGCTGTTCGGCGAGGAGTGGCTGCCCGCGACGTTGCTGCCGCACGGGCCACGGCTCGCACCGCTGCTGCAGGTCGGCAGCGACGTCGCCGCCGATCACCCTCATCTCGCCGACGCCGTCCTCGGGTACGCGGAGTGCGGGTTCTCGATCACGTCGGCCGCGAAGTCGCTGAACCTGCACCCGAACTCGGTGAAGTACCGCCTGGACCGCTGGACACAGCTGACCGGCTGGGATCCGCGCGAGGTGCGCGGCCTGCTGAACTCGTGGATCACCCTGCGGATGCGGGAACGGTCGCGTACCGGACGAGCAACGCGATGACGCCGACGCCGACCGCGCAGATGACCATGCCGATGTGCATGCCGGTCACCACTGAATCGGCGGAGCTCATGATGCCGCCCAGCACCGCGACGCCCAGCACTCCGCCGAGCTGGCGGCTGGCGTTGAACACGCCGCTGCCCGTGCCGGTCAGGCCCGGTGGGGGGCTGACCACCGCGAGCGAGGCCGTCGGTGGGAGTGCCAGCCCGCTCCACAGGCCCTGCAGGGCCATCGCGGCGCCGAGCACCCAGTACGGCGAGGTGGCATCGCACAGCAACATGAGCAGGAAGCCGGGCACCCCGACCAGCGCGGCCAGGTAGACCGGCACGCTCAGCCCGCGCTCGATCATCAGCCGGCTGGTGAGCAACGGCGGGGCGAGCGCCGTCGCGATGGTGATCGGGAGCAGCTGCAGGCCGGCGACCAGCGCACTCGTCCGGTGCACGGTCTGCAGGTAGATCGCGAGCAGGAACAGGGTGCCGAAGAAGACGAACTGGAACACCAGCCCGTTGACGGCGGCGACGGTGAACCGGCGATCGCTGAACAGCCGCGGCGGGACGAGCGGATGGGCGCTGCGGGCCTGGACGACGACGAACGCGGGCACCGCCAGCACGACGATCGCCCCGGCGGCCAGGATCAACGGCGACGTCCAGCCGTACGACGGGCCCTCCATCAGGGCGAACGCCAGGGCGCCCAGCGCCGCGATCGCCAGCACCTGCCCCCACCCGTCGATCGGACGGCGCGGCCCGCGCGGGATGTCGGTGATCGTGCGGCGGGCCAGCAGGTAGATCCCGACGCAGATCGGCACGTTCACCACGAAGATGGCCCGCCAGCCGAGTGTGTCGATGAACAGTCCGGAGATCAACGGGCCCGCGGCGAGCGCGGCCGCGCCGGTGCTGCCCCAGATCGCGACGGCGCGCGACCGGGCGGCCGGGTCGGCGAACAGGTGCGGGATCAGCCCGAGCAGGGCCGGCAGCAGCAGTGCCGCCGCGACCCCCTGCAGCAGCCGGAAGCCGATCAGCAGCTCCAGGCCCGGCGCCAGGCCGCACAGCAGCGAGGTGACCGCGAAGCCGAGCACACCGAACCGGTAGGCACGGTCGTTGCCGAGCCGGTCTCCGATCGCGCCACCGCACAGGATCAGCGCGGCCACCGCCAGCGTGTAGCCGTTGACGACCCACAGCAGCCCGCTGAACGAGCCGCCGAGCGACTCCTGGATGTGCGGGACCGCCAGGTTGACGATGTTGGTGTCCAGCATGATCACGAAGTTGCCCAGGCACACCGCGAAGAAGCCGAGTGACCGCCGTCGAGTCGGTCCGGCTCCGATCCCGACCTCCACATGCTGCGACATGCACCCAGCGTCTCCCTCGACGGCCGACCGGGTAATGCACTCGACCACGATTTTCCGGGCCACGAGTTCGTGGAAACCACGAACACCCGGCTCGACGCCGCGTCGCCCGTCAGCGGAAGAGCGCGATGTTCTCGGTGACCCAGTCGTGGAGGGTGAGCGGCGCCCGGCCCGTGACGCGCTCGACCGTGTCGAACACCGTCCGGTCCCACTCGACCGACTGGCGCTTCAGCTCGAGGAGCGCCTCGAGCCGCGGCCCGCCCCAGCCGCGCTCGGCGTACTCGGCCCGGGCCTCGGCCGGGGTTCGCTCGACGTGCGCGACGGGCCGGCCGACGACCTCGGCGACGACCTCCACCATGCGGGCCGGCGAGATGGCCTCACCGCCCGTGATCGGCAGAGCCGCGCCGAGGTGGTCGTCGGTGAGGAGCGCCCGGTACGCCACCGAGGCGATGTCACGCGGGTGGACCATGGCGGACGTCGGATCCCCCTGGGTGGTGTGGACGACGCCGTCCGACGCGACGGACCGGGCGTACTGACCCACGAACGACATGAACGTGCCGGGTCGCAGGATGGTCCACCGCATGCCCGACTCCCGCACCACGTCCTCACCGCTGCTGTGGCCGAGGCTCAGGGGGTCGGTGGCGCCGAACTCGACCCCGCTGGTCGAGAGCTTCACGAGCTTGCCGACGCCGGCCGCTCGGGCCGCCGCGACGAGGTTCGTCTCGTGCACAGGGCCTTCGTGCCCGTAGCCGGGCGGGACGACGAACACGGTGTCCACGCCGGTGAACACGCCGTCCAGGCTCTCGGGGCGTTCGAGGTCACCTCCGACGACCTCGACCCCCTCGGGGAGGTCGGCCTTCTCGGGGAACCGGGTCAGCGCGCGGACGGGTTCGCCGGCGGCCACGAGCTGCGGGACGAGCTCGGAGCCGACGGTGCCGGTGGCACCGGTGATCAGGTACATGGGTGTCTCCTTCGTGGAGGGGTGGAACAGGGGGAGGTGGGGGTCAGGGCGTGCCGGGGGCCGCACCGTCGGGGGCCGCACCTTCGGGGGCCGCACCGTCGGGGGCCGCACCGTCGGCCGTCGCGTCCTCGGGCAGTCGGGTGCTCGGGAAGAACAGCGAGACCACGAACCCGACGACGACGACCGGGACCATCGCGGCGAACACGGAGGCCCCCAGGGACCTGCCCATCTGCCGCAGCATGGTCGTGACGCCGTGGACCGCGCCCATGTCGTGGGTTCCCCCGCCGCTGCGCGCGGCGACGGTGAGCGCCTGCTGGTTGAGCCCGGCCGCGACGCCGAACATCAGCAGGTACAGGATCGTCAGCGGGAGCGGCGTCGCCGGACCGGCGGTGACGAAGAGCAGCGCCGTCAGGGCGAAGAGAGCCATGCTCGCCGGCGGGTACCAGCGGAACGAGCCCGTGCGCCCGATGAGCCGGGCGCTCCCGTACTGGCTCACGACGACGGCCAGCATCATCGCCGCGAGGATCACGCCCGACTCGCCCGCACCCAGCCGGTCGACCGACTGCAGCCAGAGCACGAGGTAGTTGATGCTGCCGAGGCCGACGAACCCGGCGATGACGTCGACCACCGAGACCACGCTGATCGTCCGGTTCCGGAAGAGCGAGAGTGGGATGACCGGATCGGCCGCGCGCCGCTGCGACAGCACGAACGCGACGACGAGCAGCACCGAGGCCATGCAGAGACCGATGACCACGCCCGGGCTCCGCGGGTCCGACCTGCCGGCCTGGTTCGCCAGGAGGTTGAGCGCGACGATGGCCGAGGTCAGCAGCACCGCGCCCAGGTGGTCGATCCGCACTCGACCGGGCGCGGATCGCGGAGGCAGGTGCAGCGTCGCCGAGACGATCGCGATCACCGCCAGCCCGATCGGCAGGTTCATCAGGAACGTCCAGCGCCAGCCGAACAGGTCCGTGACGACACCACCGACGGTCGGCCCGGCCAGAGAGGCGACCCCGACGGTGACGGAGATCCAGCCGTAGTACCTCGCGCCCGCTCGCGGCGAGAACATCTCGCCGATGATCGCGAGCACGCAGACGAACAGACCGCCGCTGCCGACGCCCTGGACGACGCGGAACGCGACCAGCTGCCCCATGGTCTGCGCGAGACCGGAACCGGTCGAACCGACGAGGAAGACGACGACGGAAACGACCAGCACCTGCTTGCGGCCGAACAGGTCACCCCACTTGCCGCAGATCGGTAATGCGACCGTACCACCGATGAGATAACCCGCGGTGACCCATCCGAACTGGTTCAGGGAACCCAGGTCGCCGACGATGCGTACCAGCGCGGTGGCGACGACCTGAGCATCGAGCAATGACAGGAAGACGGCGGCCATCAGCGCCACCATGATGGTGCGCACCCGAGTGGAGGACAGATCCGCCGTCAGCGAACCGGAACGAGGCGTGGACACGACGACATCCCTACGAGATGGTCGACCGGCGCTCGGCCCTCAGCACGAACACCAGGTCAACGGCATGGTCAGAAGTAGACGAAAAGACAGCGCGCGGTGGCGCCGGAGTGGGGTCTCGACCTCTGCGTTCTCGCGCGAATACAGCGAGACAGAGACCTGACCGAGCGTGGCTTCGCTCTCCTCAACCGCGGGTCCTTGTCGTCCGGCTCTGCCGGAGGACCCCGGTCCTCTTCATTCGTACTTCTTGACCGATCACATCCTCACACAGGACATCGTGCCCACCATTGAATGCCGACGAGGACGCTAGCAGGCGACCACTTCGGCGGCAACGCGATATCAGCACGATCCACTGGCCACGAAACGACTCCACGGTCCTGCGACGCCGGCTCGGACACAGATCCTCCGAATCCGGTCACGGGCCTTCGGGCGGTCCCGTGCTCTCCGGACCCGCGCGCGTGACCCCGGCCGCATCCGCAGCGGCCGCCCGGATCGACGGGGCGACCACTCGGGCGAGGGCGAGCCAGAGCAGGTCGGCACCCCTGGTCCGGTCGAGCCCCACGCGGCACCACCGGCAACCTGCGCCGCGTCGGCCGTTCGGCCACCACCACCGCCGGATCGCACGGCCCGTGCGGCCCGTCGGCACGTCTCGTGCCGGCGTCGTTCGACCACGCGCACGGTGTGTGTGGAATCTCTTGCACATCGGATCCAAAGAATCCTAATGTTGGATCCAATCTACGTCAGGTCAGGAGAGTCCGTGCGTTCTTCGTTGCCCTCGCTCGCGCCGTCGGCCGGGCTGTACATCGACGGGGCCCGGATCCCGGCCGGCGATCGGGCCTCGTTCCCGGTCGTCGACCCCGCCACCGAGGAGGTCCTGACCCACGCCGTGCAGGCCGACGACGCCGACGTGGACGCCGCCGTCGCCGCCGCGGGTACCGCGCTGCGGGACCGCCGGTGGTCCGGACTCGCCCCGCTGGAGCGGGCGGCCGTACTGAACCGGGTGGCCGACCTGATCGAGCAGGACCTCGAGGACCTCGCGATCCTCGAGACCCGCGACAACGGCAAGCCGATCGAACGCTCACGGGCCGACACCGGCCAGGCGGCGCGCACGTTCCGGCACTTCGCCGGCGCCCCGAGCCGGTTGACCGGCAGCACCGTCCCGATCGACGGCGGGGCCCACCACGTCTACACGACGCTGCAGCCGGTCGGGGTGGCCGCGCTGATCCTGCCGTGGAACTTCCCGATCATGACCGCCGCGTTCAAGCTCGCCCCGGCCCTGGCCGCAGGCTGCCCGGTGGTGGTCAAGCCCGCCGAGCAGACACCGCTGACGATGCTGCGCCTGGCCGAGTTGCTGACCGAGGCGGGCGTGCCCCCCGGAGTGGTGAACGTGCTGACCGGCGACGGCCGCGTCGGCGCGGCGCTGACCGCCCACCCCGGCGTCGCGACGGTGTCGTTCACCGGCAGCACCGCCGTCGGCCGGGAGGTCGGTGTCGCCGCGGCAGGCCGGCTCGCGCACTCGACGCTGGAGCTGGGCGGCAAGAGCGCCAACATCGTCTTCGACGACGCCGACCTCGACGCCGTCGTCACCACCGCGATGCGTGCGTCCTTCGGGCACTCCGGCCAGATGTGCACCGCCGGCAGCCGACTGCTCGTGCAGCGCTCGATCCTGCCCGAGCTCACCGAACGACTGCGGGCCGCCGTCGGGCGGGTCCCGATGGGCGACGGGCTCGCCGGCGGGATCTCGGTCGGACCGCTGGTCTCGCACGAGCAGCGCAGCCAGGTGCTCGGCTACATCGAGAAGGGCCGGGCGGAAGGGGCCGAGCTCGTCGTGGGCGGGGGTTGTCCGGACGGGCCCGGCTACTACGTCGAACCGACCCTGTTCACCGGCGTCACGAACGACATGGTGATCGCCCGGGAGGAGATCTTCGGCCCGGTCCTCGGCGTCCTCGCCTTCGACCACGAGGACGAGGCACTCGTCCTCGCGAACGACTCGACCTACGGGCTCGCCGCCGGTGTCTGGACCCGGGACCTCGGTCGCGCCCACCGCATCGCCGCGCGTCTCGAGGTCGGGACCGTATGGGTCAACACCTACAACGTGTTCGACCCGGCCCTGTCGTTCGGCGGGGTCAAGGACAGCGGCCTCGGCCGGGACCTCGGTGACGAGGCGCTGCAGGGCTTCGTCGAGTCCCGGGCCGTCGTGGTGGCGCTGTGAGCCCCGAGTCGATCGCCGGCCCGGCCCCCCGGCCGGCCCTCGGGACGGCACCCGCGCCGGGGATCGACGTCGCCGCGGAACGGGCCCGCACCCCCGGTGTCACCGAGTCGCACCACCTGAACGCAGCCGGCGCGGCCCTGCCGACCGCAGCTGTCGTCGACACCGTGGTCGAGCACCTCCGCCGCGAGGAGCGCGACGGTGGTTACGAGGCCGCAGCCGCGGTGGGTGAGGCGGTCGAAGCCGTCTACGACGACGTCGCCGAGCTCGTCGGTGCCCGCGCGGCGGAGATCGCGTTGTTCGACACGGCGACCACCGGCCTGCGGGTGCTGGTCGACGCGCTCGTGAGCAGCGGGACACCGCGGCTGCTCGTGAGCCGCTCGGCCTACGTGAGCCACGCCCTGCACCTCATGGCCCACGCCCGGCGCACCGGGACCGGGCTCGAGATCCTCCCCGTCGATCCCGCGACCGGTGCCGTCGACCTCGACGCCCTCGCGCTGAGCCTGCACGGTGGTGGACCGGCGATCGTGTTCGTCGCTCACCTGCCGACGTCGTCCGGGCTGGTGGAGCCGGTCGCCGCGCTCGGCGCGCTGACCCGCCGGCACGGGGCACGCCTCGTCGTCGACGCCACCCAGTCGGTCGGCCACCTGCCCGTCGACGTCGGCGAGATCGGCTGCGACGTACTGGTCACGACCGGGCGGAAGTTCCTGCGGGCCCCGCGGGGTACGGCCTTCGCCTGGGTGCACCCCGCCGTGCTGCCCACCCTCGAACCGGGCGCCCCGGACGTGCGGGGTGCCGCGTGGACCGCGGAGCGCGAGTGGACCCTGGCCGGCACCACACGCCGCTTCGAGACCTGGGAGCACTCGGTCGCCTGCCGGCTCGGCCTGGGGGTCGCGGTCCGTGAGACGGTCGAGCGGGGTCTCGACGTCACCACCGCACATCTGGTCGCACTCGGCGCGGACCTGCGCGAGCAGCTGCGGTCGCGGCCCGGGGTGACCGTGCGCGACCCGGCCGCGAGCACCTCCGGGATGGTGACCTTCACCGTCGACGGCGTCGAGCCCGCCGAGGTCAAGCACCGGCTCGCCGCGGCGCGGGTCCGGGTCGTGACCGTCCCGGCGAGCCACGGTCAGTGGGATCTCGGCGCACGCGAGGTTCCCGCGGTCGTGCGCGCCTCGGTGCACGTCTACAACAACACCGACGACCTCGACGCCCTGCTGTCCGTCGTGGACACGATCACGGCGGGGCACCGGTGACCCGCACCGTGCTCGACGCCGACGTCGTCGTCGCCGGGCTGGGCGTGCACGGCACCGCCGCGGCGTACGAGCTCGCCGCGCGCGGCCGGCGGGTGATCGGCTTCGACCGGTTCGGCGAGGGCCACCTGCGCGGCTCCTCGCACGGGCGGACCCGGATGATCCGCCGCGCCTACCCGAACCCGGTGTGGAACCCGCTGGTCGAGCGGGCCTACGTCGGCTGGCGGCGCTGGGAGCGGCGCACCGGCGAGACGCTGCTGCACCGCACCGGCGGGCTCTACGCCCACCCCGAGCCCGGACAGCTGCAGGGCCCCGGTTGCGAGACCGTCTCGGACCCCGACCGGCTGCGCGAGCTCGCCCCGGGGCTGTCGTTGCCGGACGGCTGGCACGCCGTCTCCGACCCGGACGCCGGTGTGCTGGAGGCCGGGGCCGCGCTGCGCGCGGCCCGCGCGGCCGCCCGCACGGACGGCGCCGAACTGATCTTCGACGAGCCCGTGCTGGGCTGGACGCCCGTCGGCTCCGGGCCGGACGCGGGCGTCGTCGTCCACACCGGACGACGCAGCGTCCGGGCCCGACGCCTGGTCGTCGCCACCGCGGGCTGGGTCCCCGATCTGGTACCCGAGCTCGGCGGACTGTTCAGCACCTGGCGGATCCTCACCGTCACACTGCGTCCGGGGCACCCCGCCGCCGCTCCCCCGTCGCTCCCCGCGTTCTCGGTGCACCGGCCACAGGGGCTGATGTTCGGGCTGCCCGACGTGGCGGGCAGCGGCTACAAGGCCGGCACCGACACCGAACGGATCTGGGACCCCGAGCGTCCCGTCGAGCCGGCGGCCGCGGACGAGGTCGCCGCGCTGTGCACCCTGATGTCCCGGCACGTACCGGAGGTGCCCGCCCACCCGTCCACCGACGTCGCCGAGGCGAGGGCCTGCCTCTACACGATGACGACGGACCGCCGCTTCGTCATCGGGAGGCTGCCGGCGACGCCGCAGGTGGTGGTCGCCGCGGCCTGCTCGGGCCACGGGTTCAAGTTCGGGCCCGCCGTGGGCGAGGCGGCCGCCGACCTGTGCGAGGGGATCGACCGTCCCGACCTCGACTTCGTCGGCGTCACCCGACGACTGACCGCAGCATGACCGCGACGGGCGGCGGATCCGTCTCAGCCGACGAACACCGTGGCGGAGCGCTGCTCGTACCAGCGGGCCAGCGCGTCACCGGCCGCGATGACGTGCGCCCGCATCTCGGCGGCCGCGGCGTCGGCGTCTCCGGCGCGGAGCGCGGCGATGATCCGCTCGTGCTCGGCGAAGTTCTCGTCGCGGTGCCGGCTGTCGTTGACGATCAGCTGCGAGGACACGTTGCGCGGGAACGCGCCGTTGATGTCCTCGATGGAGCGGGTGAGCCGGGCGTTGCCCGCGACCTCGGAGATCAGGGTGTGGAAGGCGTCGTTGGCCGCCCGGTGCACCGGTGTGCGGCCCTCGCCCTGGGCGGCGGACTGCTCGTACATCTCCCGGTTGTCGCTCTCCAGCTCGTCGAGCTGCTCGCGGGTGATCCGGGCGACCGCGCGGCGGGCGGCGAGCGCCTCGAGCTCGGCGCGCACCTCGTAGGCCTCCCGGACCTCCCACGGCGCGGGTACCCGCACGACCGCGCCGCGGTGCGGGTGCACCGCGATCAGCCCGCCGTTCTGCAGCTGGCGGATCGCCTCACGGATCGGGGTGCGGCTGACGCCGAACAGGGTGGCGAGCTCGGCCTGACGCAGCTGGCCGCCGATCGGGATGTCCCCACCCATGATCATGTCCCGGATGCGGGCGGCGAGGTCGTCGACCAGCGTGGCACCCGGCGCTCCCTGCGCGGCCCCACCCTCGGTCCCGTCGGTCTCCGGTGTACGCCGGACCATGCCCGTCCCCCCGTCCTCAGCGCCGTCGCGTGGCGGCGATACCGCGCCGGTGGACCCGAAACGATAGCCGACGGGTGCGTGCTCACCCGGGATGGATCCCAACCCGTGGGTCGTGGATCAGTTCCGCGGGCGGCCGTCCGCCGTCGTCGTCGAGCCACAGCCGTCACTTTCGGATCCACTTTAATCCGTCATGGATACCAACCGTCGACCCGTGGTCGCTCCGGACTCGTCCGGGCACCCGGTGGAGGAGGACCGACCCGATGAGCGTGATCGAGGGCGTGGCCGCGTCCGGACCGGAACGGACACCGGGAGCCGGGAGCGGCCCGCGGTTCGGCCGGCAGACCCCACCGTCCCCGGCCCAACGGCACTGGACCGAGCCCCTCGCCGAGTCGGAGATCGCCGAGATCGTCGACCTGGTGAAGGCCGACCCGCGGATCGGCGAGCACCCCCGGTTCTGGGGGGTGTCGGTCGACGAGCACCGTGCCCGGGACCTGCCGGCGGGCGTCGGTCGGCCGGTCCGGTCGATCGTCATGAACCCCGACGCGCACGCCGCGTGGGAGGTCACCGGCTGGACGTCGGGGGTCGACCGGCCGGCGTCGTTGCAGACCTGGACCCCGGTGGACGCCCGCCGGCCCGGGATCTCCAGCGAGGAGGCCCGGATGATGGCCCAGGCCTGCCGGGACGATCCCGGGATGCGCGCGGCACTGGCCCGCCGCGGGATCACCGACCCGTCGCTGGTCTGGGTCGACCCGGAGTCGATCACCGGCTTCGAGCCCCCGGAGTTCGCCGGGCGGCGGCTGTCCTGGGGGGCGGTCTGGCACCGCGAGCACCCCGAGGACAACGGCTACGCGCGCCCGGTCCCCGGCCTGGTCCCGATCGTCGACATGGAGACCTTCGAGGTCCTGCGGATCGAGGACCACGACTCCGGCCCGCCCACCGCCGAGGCCGGGAACTACCGATCCGGTGACTGGGGCCCGGACCGTGTCGTCGCCCCGCTGGAGATCGTCCAGCCCGACGGGCCGGGCTTCACCGTCGACGGGCACCTGGTGCGCTGGCAGAACTGGTCGTTCCGGGTGGGCTTCACCCACCGCGAGGGCATGGTGCTGCACGACGTGCGCTACCTCGACGGCGACCGCGAGCGCACGGTGCTGCGCCGGGCCGCGGTCAACGAGATGTACGTGCCCTACCTCGACCCGGACCCGACGGCGTACCGGAAGAACTTCTTCGACTGGGGCGAGTACGGCGCGGGCCCGCTCACGGCGTCGCTGGCGCTGGGCTGCGACTGCCTCGGCGAGATCCGCTACCTCGACGCCGCCGTGCTGGGCGGGCACGGCGAGCCGCGGACCGTCCGGAACGCGGTGTGTCTGCACGAGGAGGACGCCTCGATCCTCTGGAAGCACGTCAACACCCGCACCGGCCACGCCGAGGTGCGCCGGAGCCGGAAGATGGTCGTCTCCTCCTTCGCCACCGTCGCCAACTACGACTACGGCTTCTACTGGTCCTTCCACCAGGACGGCACGATCGACCTGGAGATCAAGCTGACCGGCATCATGTCGGTCACCGGGCTCGGACCGGACGGGGCCGCCCGGCACGGTCGCCGGGTCGGCGCCGACGTGCAGGCGTCGAACCACCAGCACTACTTCGGGCTGCGTCTGGACACCGCGGTCGACGGGCCCCGGAACCGGCTCAGCGAGATCCACGCCGAGGTCGAGCCCGACCCGGAGCTCGACCCGTACGGCAACGCCTGCCGGATGGTCCGCACGCCGATCACCAGCGAGGCGGCCGGCGCCCGGAGCGCCGACCCGTCCCGCGCGGTGCACTGGCTGGTCGAGAGCACCGAACGGACGAACCGCTTCGGCGACCCCACCGGCTACCGGCTGGTGCTCCCGAACACGACCCGGCTGTTCGCCCGGCCCGGCAGCGTCGTGGAACGCAAGGCGCCGTTCGTGTCCCGGGCGCTCTGGGCCAGTGCCTATGCCCCCGACGAGCGCTTCATCGCCGGTGAGTACCCGAACCAGGGCCCGCTGGGCGAGGACGGCGTGCACGTGTGGCAGCGGGCCGACCGTCGGCTCGACGACGCCGAGCTGGTGCTCTGGCCGGTCGTCGGCGTGCACCACGACCCGCGTCCCGAGGAGTGGCCGGTCATGGCCGTGCACCGGATCGGGATGCGGATGGAGCCCGACGGGTTCTTCGACCGCAACCCCTCGCTCGACCTGCCGGCCCCGGCCCCCGCCCGGTCCGGCGACGGGTGCTGCCACTGATGGCCGCCCTGCGCGGGCGGCCCGGCGCGCGATCCGCGGCCGGAACTCGACCCGTGAACCGATCCCGACGCGAGAGAGGCCCGTCGTGCTGAAGCGCGAGGACAACGAGAAGCTGACCCGTACCGGCCCGGACGCCCCGCTCGGCCGGCTGATGCGTTCCTACTGGCAGCCCGCCGCGCTGGTCTCCGAGATGCCGGAGGACCGGCCGGTCAAGGCCGTCCGGCTGATGAGCGAGGACCTCGTGCTGTTCCGGCGCGACGACGGCGGCTGGGGCCTGATCAGCCGGTTCTGCGCGCACCGCGGCGTCGACCTGTCCTACGGCCGGCTCGAGGACGGCGGCCTGCGCTGCCTCTACCACGGCTGGCTCTACGGGCCGGACGGCCGCTGCCGGGAGCAGCCGGCCGAGCCGCCGTCGAGCACCTTCGCCGACAAGATCCGGATCCGCAGCTACCCCTGCGAGGAGCGCAACGGCATCGTCTTCGCCTACCTCGGCGCGGGCGATCCGCCGCCGTTCCCGGCGTTCGACTGCTTCACCGCGCCACAGGCCTACACCTTCGCCTTCAAGGGGCTCTGGGAGTGCAACTGGCTCCAAGGCGTCGAGGGCGGGATCGATCCGAGCCACGTCTCGTTCCTGCACCGCTTCGTGGGTGAAGACCCGCGTGAGGTCTACGGCCGGCAGTTCAGCGAGGAAGTCGCAGGAACCGGGCAGAAGCTGTCCAAGCTGGTCGGTGACCACGTCCGCCCGGACATCGAGGTCGAGCGGGCCGAGCACGGGCTGCGGGTGTTCGCGATCCGTGAGCTCGACGGGGAGCGCACACACGTCCGGATCACGAACCTGATGTTCCCGAACGCGTTCGTGGTGCCGTTCGGCAACGACAAGGTCTTCGCGCAGTGGCACGTGCCGATCGACGACGAGAACCACTACTGGTACATGGTCCTCTACGACTTCGCCGAGCGGACCGACGCCGAGACCCTGCTCGCGCAGCGGCTGGCCGAGGTGACCCTCCCCGACTACCGGCCGATCCAGAACCGCGGCAACGACTGGGGCTTCGACGCGACCGAACAGAGCGAGCTGACCTACACCGGGATGGGTCTGGACATCAACGTCCACGACCAGTGGGCGGTCGAGAGCATGGGCCGGGTCCAGGATCGGACCGTCGAGCGGCTCGGGGTCTCCGACCGGGCGGTCACCGCGAACCGGCGGCTGCTGCTGAAGTCGCTGGAGGCCTTCGAGGCGGGTTCCCCGCTGCCGGCCCAGCCCCTGGACGCCGACGGCGCCGCGCGGCTGGTGGGTCCGGTCGCCGTCGACATGGTCGGCCCGACCACGGGGTGGCAGGGGCAGTGGGCCGCCCACGACGCCCGCCGCCGTGCCGAGTCCCCGTGGGCGACACCGCTCGGTTCCCCCGCACTGTCCGACGACACGGCGGCCGGAGCGGGGGCGACCGCCGATGCGTAGCGTCGACGAGCGGCCGGTGGCCGAGGGCGGCGGCGGGCACTCCGCCCGCCCGATGTTCGACGCCGACCGCGGCGGCTTCGTCGAACGGCACGGACTGTGGTCCGAGCAGCAGTACGCCGCCGCGGCGCAGCTGCGCCGGGTGGTCGACGAGCTCGGCATCGAGCTGGTCCGGGTCTGCTTCGTCGACCAGCACGGGGTGCTGCGCGGCAAGTCGATCACCAGTACCGCACTGCCGGGCGTCCTGCGCTCCGGACTGACCGCGCCGTCGTCGCTGCTGCTGAAGGACCCGTCCGGGCGCTCGACGTTCGCGGTGTTCGACGGGCTGCGGCTGGACGGCCACCGCGGCTTCTCCGGCGCCGGTGACGTGGTGCTCGTCCCCGACCCGGCCACCTTCCGGGTGCTGCCGTGGGAGAACCGGACCGGGCTGCTGCTCGCCGATCTGCACTACCCCGACGGCGGGGTGGTCCCGTTCTGCACGCGGGGTCTGCTGCGTCGGCAGCTGGGCGCGCTGGCCGGGCGCGGCATGAGCCTGACCGTCGGCCCGGAGCTGGAGTTCCACGTGTTCGCCCGTGCGGACCCGGCGATGGACCCCGCGCAGGTCGGCCGGCCCGGCGCGCCGGGCACCGCGCCCGTGGTCCGGCCGCTCACCCCCGGCTCCCAGCTGCTCGACATCGGTGGCCTGGACCGCTGCGACGAACTGGTCACCGGGATCCACCGGACACTGACCCGGCTGGACCTGCCGCTGCGCTCGATCGAGCTCGAGTTCGGGCCCAGCCAGTTCGAGATCACCCTGGAGGCGGGCGAGGCGGCGGTGGTCGCCGACCAGGTCGTGCTGGCCCGCACGGCGATCAAGCAGCTGTGTGCACGAATGGGCCTGCACGCCACGTTCATGTCCCGGCCGCAGGGGTCCGAGACCGCCTCCACCGGCTGGCACCTGCACCAGTCGCTGTGCGATCTCGACACCGGCGCCCCGGTGTTCCCCGGGGCGGGGACCGACTCGGTCCTCTCACCGCTCGGCAGGTCCTACCTCGCCGGCCTGCTGGAGCATGCGGTCGCCGCGGCGGTCTTCGGCACACCCACCGTCAACGGGTACAAGCGCTACCAGCCGCACTCGCTGGCCCCGGACCGCGTGCTGTGGGGGGCCGACAACAAGGGGGCGATGGTGCGGGTGGTCGGTTCGGCCGGCGACCCGGCCGCCCGGTTGGAGAACCGTTCGGGGGAACCCGGCGCGAACCCCTACCTCTACATCCTCTCCCAGCTGGTGTGCGGTCTCGACGGGATCGACCGCGGGCTCTCGCCCGGGGAGCCGTCGGACTCGCCCTACCGCGACGAGGCGCCGCGGCTGCCGCGCACCCTGGGTGCCGCGGTCGACGCGCTCGACGCCAGTGCCCTGTTCCGGCGCGAGCTCGGTGACGTCGTCGTCGACTGGTACGTCCACCTCAAGCGGGCGGAATTCGAGCGCTACCTGGCCGACGTGTCGGCCTGGGAGCAGCGCGAGTACTTCGACCTGCTGTGACCAGCCCGGTGAACGACGTGGGTGCACTGCTGGTCGTCGGTGACGTCCGCACCATGGACCCGGCCCGCCCACGGGCCGGCGCGGTGGGGATCCGGGGCGACCGGATCGTCGCGCTCGGGTCGGTCGACGAGGTACGGCGCGAGCTGGGCCGGGGTCGCGTCGTCGAGCACGACGCCGGCGGGTTCGTCCTGCCCGGGTTCGTCGACAGTCATGTGCACGTGCTGTGGGCCGGACGGGCGCAGGAGCGGGTCGGCCTCGACGATGCGACGAGCATCGCCGAGATCGGGCACCGCCTTCTCGCGCACGACGCCCGCCACCCCGGTACGGGCTGGATCGAGGCCGAGGCCGGTTTCGACCCCGGGGACCTGGCCGAGGGCCAGCTGCCCACCGCCACCGACCTCGACGCCGCCGTGCCGCACCGTCCGGTCCTCCTCGACCGCAAGGGGCACGACGCGATCGTCAACACCGCGGGTCTGCAGGCTGCCGGGATCGATGCCACCACCCCCGACCCGCCGGGCGGGCGGATCGAGCACACCCGCGACGGCCGGCCGACCGGCCTGCTCGTCGAGCATCCGGCCGCCGATCTCGCACGCGCCGCGATCGGCGAGCCGGACGACGCGCGTCGCGCGGGGTGGATCGAGACCGGCACCCGTCTGCTGCGCGGGCACGGGTTCACCGGCGTGATGGACCCGGCCGTCGGCCCCGGCGAGCTCGCCGCCTACGCCGCCGCGGCACGTTCCGGGCGCCTCGCCACGCGGGTGGTGGTGATGCCGCTGGGCGACGACCACCTCGACGACGCCGCGCTGCAGGCCGCCGTACGACGGTCCGGAGTCGCCGGCGCCGATCCCGGCCGGCTGCGGGTGGGCCCCACCAAGCTGTTCCTCGACGGCGGCGGATCCCTCGGCACGGCCTGGCGGTCGACCCCGTGGCCGGGCACCGACGGCTACACCGGCAACCGGACGCTGAGCGTCGAGGCGCTGCGGACACACTGCCGGAGCGCCGCGGCGGCCGGGCGGGGGGTCGGGATCCACGCCGTCGGCGACGCCGCCGTCGACCTCGTGCTGGACGCGCTGGAGGAGGTCGACCGGCGGACACCGGTGGCCGGTCTGGGCTTCCACCTCATCCACGCCTACCTCGAACCGAGCGCACGGGCGATGCGGCGCACCGCATCGCTGGGGGTGGCCCTCTCGGCCCACCCTGCTCTCTGGTGGAACGCCGGGGCGTCCGTCGTGGACCGGCTCGGCGAGGCGGTGGCCGCCCGGTCGAACCCGCTCCGTTCCTGGATCGACGCCGGGGTGCTCGTCGGAGGCGGCTCGGACGGGCCCGGGCCACCGCTGTCGGCGCTGCACGGCATGTGGCAGGCGCGCACCCGGAGGATCCGCGGATCCGAGCACCCGGTCGGCCCCGGCGAGGCCATCACCGCCGAGGAGGCGCTGGCCCTGTTCACCACCCGGGCCGCGGCGGTCGCCGGCCTCGACGGGCTCGGCCGGCTACGGGTGGGCGGACCGGCCGATCTCGCCGTGACCGACGTCGACCCGCTGGGGCCCGCCGGCCCGCTGCCCGGGGGACGCGTCCTGGCCACGGTCACAGCAGGTGCGCTCCACGTTCCGTGACACCGCATGCGCGCGCTGCACCGCACGTGGTGCACGCCATGCCCTCCGCCCACCCGTTCATGACGACGTAAAGGAACGGAAACAGGTCCCGACCTAGACTTCAGCCGGGATACCACTCGTAGTGTTTTGGATCCACGCCACCGACACGTCCTCCGAGGAGATCGCGATGCCGCCCACCACCCCGACCGATCGGCGGCAGCTGTCGCGCCGCAGCCTCTTCCGCGGTGCGGGCGCGCTCGGTCTCGGCGTCGGCCTGACGAGCCTGCTGAACGCCTGTGGCGTGGCCTCCCCGGGAGGGGGCGGCGGGGGCACGGCGGGAGGCACGCTCACCGTGGGCACCGACGCGACCAGCGGGGTGTTCGACCCGGCGTTCTACACCACCCTCGGCGATTGGATGGTCGTCGACTCGGTCTGCCGCGGACTGACCTTCTGCGACTTCACCGATCCCGAGCCACGACCGGAGCTGGCCGAGAGCTGGACCGTCTCCGAGGACGGGCTGACCTACGAGTTCGCGCTGCGGCAGGGGGTGACCTTCCACGACGGGACGACCTTCACCTCCGCCGACGTGCTGGCCAGCCTGAACCGTCAGCTGAACGCGGACGACCCGACCCTGCCCGACGGTGCCTCCCGCCCGTTCCAGAGCCTGGGCCGCAACCTCGTCTCCCTCGACGCCCCGGACGAGCGGACCGTACGCATCGTCCTGCATGGCCCGGACGGCACGCTGCTCGCCCGGCTGTCCGACATCGGGGCGCGCGTGATCTCGAAGGCGGCTCTCGACCGGCACGGCGCCGACATCGGCAAGAACCTGGTCGGTACGGGCCCGTTCCGCCTCACCGCCGCGACCGCCGGGCAGTCGGTCACCCTCGAGGCCTTCGACGGCTTCACCGGCGGGCGGCCGCCGGTCGACCGGGTGGTCATGCAGCAGGTCCAGGACTCATCCACGATGATCGGCTCGCTGATCAGCGGAGCCGTCTCGGTCACCCAGTTCACCCCGTACTCCGCGGTCGGGCAGCTGCGGGCGAACGACGCGGTGACCGTGCACGACACGCCCTACTGCTACGACGCGATGCTGCTGATGGACGTCCGCCGACCGGCACTGGCCGAGCTCGGGGTGCGTCGGGCGATCAACCTCGCGATCGACCGGCAGGCCATCCTGGACCAGGCCTTCTTCGGAGTGGGCACCCTGCCGGCGGGGTATGCGGTACCGCCGTCGATGCCGGGCCACGACCCGTCGCTGGCGGACCTGAGCCGGACCGACGTCGCCGAGGCCCGCCGGCTGATCGAGGCGGCCGGTGCGGTCGGCCGCGAGGTGCGGCTGATGGCGGCCAGCGACACCTGGCACCCGCGGGCCGCCCAGGTGATCGCCCAGAACCTCACCGACATCGGCCTGAGGGTGGTCTCCGACTCCGTCGACCCGGCCGCGTTCTTCAGCCGCGTCATGGACACCGACGACCCGTACCACGAGATCATCGTGTGGGAGCGCAACTCCTATGTCCCCGACCCGGACAACACGGTCGGGAACATGGCCGTCCCGCGGGGCGTGTACGGATCGAGCGCCACCGGTTTCGACACCCTGCCCGGCACCGCGCGATTCACCGAGGACACCGTCGCCGCCCGGAACATGCCGATCGGGCCGGAACGCACCGCCGCCTACTCGGCGATCCAGCGCCGCTGGGCGGAGGACTTCATGGTGCTCTCGATGCTGGTGCACTCCACGAACCTGGTGGTCACCGGCGCGAGCGTGAGCGGTGTGAACGTCAACGCCCTCAGCACCCACCGCTGCTTCCTCGATGACGCGAGCGTGAGCGGCGCATGACCGCGCCGGCCGTCGGCGGCACGGGCACCGTGCGGCGCGGGGCACGGCGCCGGTTCGCCCGCACACCGGTCGCAGTCGTGTCCTGGGCACTGGTCCTGGCCTACGTGCTGCTCGCGGTGGCCGGTCCGCTGCTGGTGACCGGTGACCCGCTGCGCCAGTCGCCGTCGGCGTTGCTGCCGATGGGGTCGCCGGGGCACCTGCTCGGGACCGACGACCTCGGCCGCGATCAGCTGGTACGGCTGGTGCACGGTGCGCAGCCGCTGCTCATGGTGGCCCTCGCCGCGACCGCGCTGGCGACCGTCGTCGGTGTCGCGATCGGGCTCGCCGCCGGCTACCTCGGGGGCCGGGCCGAGCAGCTGCTGATGCGGCTGACCGACGTCGCGCTGGCGTTCCCGTCCGTCCTGCTGATCATCCTGCTGGTCGCCGCGGCGGGGCCCGGCACGTCCAGCCTGGTCGTCGGCGTCGGCATCGCGCTGGCCCCCGGGATCGCCCGGCTGATGCGGGCGCTCGCGGCGCGCGAGTCTGCGCGCGACCACGTGCTCGCCTCCCGGATGGCCGGGACGGGCGGGCTGCGGATCGCACTCACCGAGGTGCTTCCCGGAACCGTCGGACCGCTGCTGGTCCAGGTGCTCACCACGCTGTCGGTGGCCGCCGGGTTCGCGGCCGGCATGTCCTATCTCGGGCTCGGCATCCAGCCCCCCACCCCGGACTGGGGCTACATGGTCCAGTCCGGTCAGGAGTTCCTCTACACCGCGCCGTCGCTGGTCGTGCTGCCGGCGCTGGCCACCCTGGTGTTCGTGGTCGCCTGCAACTTCGTCGGCGACGACGTCCGCGACGCGCTCGACCGGAAGGGGACACCGTGAGCGCCCCGACCACGACGACGACCCGACGGGCGCGCCCCGCCGTCCGGCCGGGAGGCTCCGGGCTGACCCGGCTGATCGTGCGCAGGCTGCTCGCCGTACCGGTGGTGCTGCTCGTCCTGGCCACCCTGGTCTTCCTGGCGATGCGGCTCATCCCCGGCTCGGCGGCCACCGCGCTCGGCGGCGCCGGCGACGGGCTGTCCTCGGAGCAGATCGCGCAGAACCAGCAACGGATCGCCGAGTCGCTCGGGCTGGACCGGCCGCTCCTGGCCCAGTACCTGACCTACCTCGGCGACCTGGTCCGGCTCGACCTGGGCAGCTCGTTCTTCGGCGGGAACGACGTGCTCGGCCTGCTCGGCGCCGCGCTCCCGGCCACGCTCGAACTCACCGTCGCGGCGATGGGCATCGCCGTCCTGATCGGCGGGGTCACCGGCCTGGTCGCCGCGGTGTACCGCGGGACCTGGATCGACACCCTGATCCGGGCGGTCGGCACGGTCAGCTTCTCGTTGCCCTGGTTCGCCCTCGGTGTGCTGTCCGTCGTGGTGTTCGGGGTGTGGCTGGGCTGGCTCCCGGTCCTGGGCCGGCTGCCGAACTCGCTGGGCTACGAGCCGACGACCAACATCGTGCTGCTCGACGCGATCCTCCAGAACCGCCCGGATCTCGTCCTGCCCTGGATCGCCCATCTGATCCTGCCGGCCACCACGCTCGCCCTCTCGATGGCCGGCTTCATCACCCGCATCGTCCGGGCGTCGGTCCTGGAGGTGCGCGGCGAGGACTTCGTGCGCACCGCCCGGATGAAGGGCATGACCGAGAACGCGATCCTGCTCCGGCACGTACTGCGCAACTCGGCGCTGCCCATCGTCACCGTGCTCGGGCTGCAGTTCGGCTCGCTGCTGGGCGGCGCGGTCATCACCGAGACGGTCTTCGCCTATCCCGGTGTCGGCGGCATGGTCGTCGCCGGGGTGCTGCAGCGCGACTACCCCGTGGTGCAGGGCGCCGCGCTGGCCATCGCCCTGCTCTACACGCTGGTCAACCTCGCCGTCGATCTCTTCTACCTGGTTCTCGACCCACGTCTGCGGAAGGGATGAGTCACCCGTGCGGATCCTGCTCGTGCACGGCGCCGGCGGTACGCCGGCGACCTGGGACGCCGTGCTGCCAGAGCTGCGGCGCCGCGGCCACGACGTCACGACGGTCACCAACCCGATGACGTCGTTGACCGACGACGTCGCCCACACCACCACCGCCCTCGACGCGCTGCAGGCACCGGTGCTGCTCGTCGGCCACTCCTACGGCGGGGCGGTGATCACGAACGTCGGCCGGGACCCGCGGGTGGCCGGGCTCGTCTACATCGCCGCGTTCGCCCCGGACGCCGGCGAGACCGTGCAGCAGATCGTGGAGCGTTACGACCCCGCGCCGGTCTCGGCGCACATGCGGCGCGGGCCGGACGGCGAGTGGCGCTCCGAACGCAGCGCGGCCTACTGGGCCGAGATCGGCTGGGACCTCGGCCCGGAGCTGCGCGCCGGCCGCATCGCGGAGAACCGGGTCGCCGACAGGAAGATCTTCGAGGAGCCCACCGGTGAGCCGGCCTGGCGCGTGTTGCCGAGCTGGTACCAGGTCGCCGACGGCGATGCGACCCTGCTCCCGGCCGCCCAGCGGGACATGGCCGCGCGGGCCGGCGCCACCACCAGCTCGGTCCCGGGCAGCCACTTCTCCCCGCTGGTGCACGCCGACGAGGTGTGCACGGTGATCGGGACGGCCGTCGCGGAGCTGACCGGCGTC
The DNA here is from genome assembly GCF_001932475.1 of Pseudonocardia sp. Ae717_Ps2. Taxonomy (NCBI): domain Bacteria; kingdom Bacillati; phylum Actinomycetota; class Actinomycetes; order Pseudonocardiales; family Pseudonocardiaceae; genus Pseudonocardia; species Pseudonocardia sp. Ae717_Ps2. The sequence continues at coordinate 999,971 of NZ_MCIS01000001.1, read as the reverse complement.
CGGAGCGGACCGTGACCGGGCCGCCGGAGACCGTCATGCGGATCCGTGACCTGCGCGTCGGCTTCGACACCCCGGACGGCCGACTGCCCGCCGTCGACGGTGTCGACCTCGACCTGCGCCGCGGCGAGATCCTGGCCCTGGTCGGGGAGTCCGGCTCCGGCAAGTCCGCGTTGACGATGAGCCTGGTCGGGCTCAACCGCGGCCCGCGCACGCACGTGAGCGGGCAGGTCGAGTTCGGGGGCCGCAACCTGGTCGAGGCGAGCGAGGCCGAGTTGCGCGAGGTCCGTGGCCGCGACGTCGCCGTCGTCTTCCAGGACTCGCTGGCCGCGCTCAACCCGCTGCACCGGGCGGGCGCACAGGTCTCGGAGATGCTGCGGCTGCACCAGCCGCTGCGCCGCGCAGCGGCCTGGGAGCGCGCCGAGGAGCTGCTCGACGACGTCGGCATCGCCAACCCCGCACGCACCGCCCGGTCCTACCCGCACCAGCTCTCCGGCGGGATGCGTCAGCGGGTGATGATCGCGACCGGGCTCGCCAACGAGCCCGCCGTGCTGATCGCCGACGAGCCGACCACCGCGCTCGACGTCACCATCCAGGCCCAGGTCCTGGAGCTGCTGCGGCGGCTGCGCGCCGAGCACGACTCGTCGATCGTGCTGATCACCCACGATCTCGGCGTGGTCGCGGAGGTCGCCGACCGGGTCGCGGTGATGTACGCGGGCCGGGTCGTCGAGCACGGCACCCGCGACGAGGTGCTGCGCCGGCCCCGCCATCCCTACACCGTCGGGCTGCTCCGATCGGTCCCGCGGATCGACGGCCCGCCGGCCGAGTCCCTGTTCGCGATCCCCGGCGCCCCGCTGACCGGGGTCGACCGGCCGGAGGGGTGCGCGTTCCGACCGCGCTGCGCGGACGCCGTCGAGGAGTGCGGAACCCGCCCGCCGCTACGGCCCCGAGAGCCCGGCTCGGGACACCTCGACGCCTGCGTACGCGAGCCGGCGACCGCCGGGAACGGGGGTGCCCGGTGAGCGTGCCACTCGTGCGTACCGAGAACCTGCAGGTCTCCTACCGCGACGGCGGGGGCCGCCCGGTGCGCGCCGTCGCCGGGGTGGATCTCGACATCCTCGAGGGCGAGACGCTGGGCCTGGTCGGCGAGTCCGGCTGCGGCAAGTCGACGCTGGGCCGGGCGCTGCTGCGTGCGGTCGATCCCTCGGGCGGTCGCATCCACTACCGGGGGCGCGACATCACCGACCTGACCAGCACCCGGATGCGGCCGCTGCGCGGGGACATGCAGATGGTGTTCCAGGACCCGTTCGGTTCGTTGAACCCGCGACGCACGGTCGCCGACATCGTCGCCGAACCGCTGCTGCGGGCCCGCGGCATGTCCCGGGGTGCGGCCCACGAGCGCGTCGGCGAGCTGCTGGAGCGGGTCGGGCTGGGACGGGCCGCCGGGAGCAGGCGCCCGCACGAGTTCTCCGGTGGGCAGCGGCAGCGGATCGGCATCGCCAGGGCGCTCGCGCCGTCGCCGCGATTCGTCGTGGCCGACGAGCCGGTCTCGGCGCTCGACGTCTCCATCCAGGCCCAGGTGATCAACCTGCTGACCGGGCTGACCCGTGACGAGGGCCTCACCCTGCTGTTCATCTCGCACGACCTGGGCGTGGTCCGCCACATCGCCGACCGGATCGCGCTCATGTACCTCGGGCAGATCATCGAGGTGGCCCCGCGGGGGGCGTTCTTCTCCGCACCCGCGCACCCCTACGGCGAGGCGCTGCTCTCCGCGGTACCGGTGCTGGAACGGACCCGGGAGCGGATCGTGCTGTCCGGCGAGCTGCCCGACCCCGCCGCCCCGCCGTCGGGGTGCCGCTTCCGGACCCGCTGCCGGCACGCCGTCCGGCGCTGCGCCGACGAGGAACCCGCCCTGCGGCCGATCGGCGAGGGCCGCTCGGTCCGCTGCCACCTGCCACTGCTCGACCTCACCCCACCCGTCCCCGGCCCGGCCGCACCGGCCGGCTCCGCCCCCAGGAGGCCCGTCCACCCGTGATCATCGACGCCTACAACACCACCCAGGACGTCCGGGGCCGCTCCGACTACCTGACCGGCGCCCGTCCCGGCCAGGCGCCGCCGCCGTACACCCCGTTCGACCCGCAGCGGATCCTGGACCGGATGGACGCCGCCGGCGTCGACATGGCGATGGTCTGCTCGCTCGCCCAGCGGATCGAGAACGACTTCCTCGTCGAGCTGGTCGGCAAGCACCCGGACCGGCTGATCGGGTTCGGACAGGTCCGCCCGCAGGACGACGACGCGCTGGAGGAGATCGAGCGGATCGCCGCGGCCGGGCTGCGGGGGCTGAAGCTGCATCCGAGCATGCACGGCTACCACGTCGCCGACCACGGGCTGCTCGACCCGGTGTTCGACCTCTGCGCGCGGCTCGGCCTGCCGATCCTGATCAACGCCCTGGACGACGCGTTCTGCGCGCCCCTGGCGATCGAGGAGATCGCCAAGGACCACCCCGGGGTCCCGACGATCATCGCGCACATGGGGGCGGTGTGGAACGTCCCCGAGGCGATCATCGTCGCGGAGCGGCGTGCGCACGTGTACCTGGAGACCTCGGCGACCCTGGTCTCCGACGTCAGGCGGGCCTACTCCCGGCTGGGCCCGGAGAAGATCCTCATGGGCAGCGAGTGGCCCGGCTCCGACTTCGACCTGGAGCGGATGAAGATCGCCAAGGCGATCCCCGACGACGACGACCGGGCCCTGGTCGAGGGCGGGAACTACGCCCGCCTGCTCGGACTCGGCCGATGAGCGCCGCCGCGTCCGCCGCACTGCTGCGGGTCACGCCGCCCGCCGAGATGACCGCCGCCGATGCCGCGCTGCTCGACACGGCCCAGGCCCAGCTCGGCCGGGTCGTCGTGCCCGGCCGGCACGAGGTCGCCTCCGCGCTGCGCGCCGGTGACGGCACGGTCCACACCGGAGTGCACGTCGAGGGCTCCTGCCGGCGCAGCTCGGTCTGCGCCGAGGGCGTGGCGCTGGGTGCCGCCCGGGCCGCCGGGGTGTCCCTCGCGACCGTCGAGGCCGTGGTGTCGGTGCAGGTCAAGCCGGCGGACCGGTTCCGGATCATCGCCCCGTGCGGGGTGTGCCGGGAGCTCATCAGCGATTACGCACCGGACGCGCGGGTGTGGCTGACCCGCCCGGACGACGACGCCGTCGTCGTCCGCCGAGCGCTGGACCTGTTGCCCGAGAAGTCGGACCGGCGTTGGTGAGCGCCGGCGAGGAGAGGACCGTTCCCGTGATCACTGCACCACCCCTGGGGCCCGAGGTCGCCGGACTCGCCGCCGAGCTCGGTGGCACCGGATCCCCGGTGCTCTGGGACCGCATGACGTGGCCCGAGGCCGAGCAGGCGGTCACCGGGGCCGACTCGGTGATCATCCCGGTGGGAGCCACCGAGCAGCACGGGCCGCACCTGCCGCTGGCCGTCGACTCGATGATCTGCGAGGCCGTCGCGCACGGGGTCTCGGCGCTGACCGGCGTCCCGGTCGTGCCGACCCTCACCTACGGGGTGTCCGGCTCGCACGGCGGGTTCGGCGGGACCGTCTCGGTGCGCCCCGAGACGATGATCGCCCTGGTCGAGGACCTGGTCGACTCGCTGTACCGCGCCGGGGTCCGCCAGTTCGTGCTGCTCAACGGCCACATCTGGAACAACGGTTCGCTCGACGTGTCCGCCGAGAAGCTGCGGGTCCGACACGGTGACGCCCGGGTCCGGGCGCTGGGCTACGTGACGATGTACCCCGGCCCCGAGGTCGACGGACACGTCACGTACGGCCGCGGCCTGATGCACGCCAACTTCTTCGAGACCTCGGTGATGCTGCACCTGTTCCCGGACCTGGTCCGGATGGAGCGCGCGGTGTCCCACCGCGACGTCGACTCGTTCTGGGACTACCGGATGGACCAGGTCAGCGACACCGGCGTCTGGGGCCGCGACGTGGCCGAGGCGAACGCCGCGCAGGGCAGCGCCGAGTTCGACCGCTGCGTGCGCACCACCGCGGCCGCGGTGTCGGCCGCCGTGCGCGAGCCGTGGCCGGACCCGTCGCACCGTCCCTGATCGTCCCGGAGGAGAGACCGTCATGAAGATCTACGACATCACCCTGCCCATCCACCCCGAGATGCTGCACTGGGGCCGCAAGCCCGAGGTCGAGGTCGTCGAGTCACTCGCGGCCGGTGACGCCTCGAACGTGACCCGCTGGCGGATCGGGGCCCACACCGGCACCCACGTCGACGCGCCGGCGCACTTCGTCGACGGGGCGACACCGATCGACCAGGTCTCGCTCGACTCGCTGGTCGGGCAGGCCGTGGTGGTCGACATGACCGGTCTGACCGCCGACGTCACCGCCGCGGACCTGGAGGCCGCCGGCGTGGCGGGCGAGAGGCGGATCCTGCTCAAGACGTCCAACTCGGCCGGCATCCTCAAGGAGACCGAACGGGCGCCCAGCTGGATCGGGCTGGCACCGGACGCCGCGACGTGGCTCGTCGCGCACGGCGTCGAGCTGATCGCGATCGACTACCTGACCATCGAGGGCCACTCGCGGACCGACAGCTGGGACGTCCACCACGAACTGCTCGGCAACGGCGTGCTGATCCTCGAGAACGCCGATCTCGACGCGGTCGAGCCCGGCCGCTACGAGCTGGTCTGCCTCCCGGCGAAGCTCGCGGGCGCGGACGGCTCGTTCACCCGCGCCATCCTGATCGAGCGGGATCGGGTGTGACGACCCGGGTCGCGATCGCGGCACCGCACGTCGCCGGGGTCGACGCGGCGCGGGCCGTCACCGGCCGCGGCGGTGGCGCGCTCGACGCGGTGATCGCGGCCGCGGCAGCGCTGACGGTCGCCTATCCGCACCAGTGCTCCGTCGGAGGGGATCTCGTCGCGGTGGTGCGGCCGGCGGGCGGAGCCCCACGCGCGGTGCTCTCCGTCGGTGCGGCGCCGGCCGGGCTCGACGTCGGCGGGCTGCGGGCCGCCGGCCCACGGATGCCACCCGGTGGCCCGCTGTCGGTGACCGTGCCGGGCTGCGTCGCGGGCTGGGCCGCGGTGCACCGGCTCGGCGCTCGCCTCGACCTCGCCGAGCTGGTCGCACCGGCGGTCGAGCTCGCCCGTCGCGGCGTGGGCGTGAGCGCGGGACTCGCCAGGGCGATCTCCCGCCGCAGCGCCGTCGTCGAGGCCGATCCCGGCCTGTCCGCGCTGCTGCTCGACGACGCCGGCCGGCCACGGGGGCTCGGCACGACGATCACGCAGCCGGCACTCGCCGCCACCCTGACCGCCGTCGGCGCCGGGTGGCGCACGTTCTACACCGGCGCGGTGGGTGCCCGCCTGGTCGCGGGCCTGCGCAAGCTCGGCTGCCCGCTTACCACCGACGACATGGCCGCCCACGCCGCCGAGGACGGCCCGGCCCTGTGCCGCGACGCGCTCGGCGCGACCTGGTCGGTGGCACCGCCGCCGAGCCAGGGGGCGTCGTTGCTCGCGATGCTCCGGTCGGACGGGGACCGACTCACCACCGCCCGCCGGGCGGAGCTGGCGCGCGACACGCTGCTCGGTGACCCACGGGGCGGACCGATCGACGTCGCCAGCCTGCTGCTGGAACGGGAACCGGCCGGGACGCCGGTCGCCCCCGGCCCCCGACCGGCCGGGGACACCGTCGCCATCACGGCCGTGGACGACACGGGTACCGCGGTCTCGTTGATCCAGAGCGTCTACCAGAGCTTCGGCGCCGGCATCCTGGAACCGGAGACCGGTGTCGTCCTGCACAACCGCGGATCGGCGTTCGCCCTCGACCCGGCGCACCCCGGAGCGGTCCGGCCCGGACACCGCCCCCCGCACACCCTGTGCCCGGTGCTCGCCGAGCGCGGCGACGACGTCGTCGCGCTCGGCTGTCAGGGCGGCCGAGCGCAGGCGTGGATCCTGGCCCAGACCGCCGAGGACGTGCTCGGCACCTCCGATCCGGCCGGGGTCCTGGCACGCCCGCGCTGGGTGATCGGATCACGCGACCTCGGCCGGGAGCGGCCGTCACTCGTCCTGGAGCCGGGCGTCCCCGACGCCGAAGGGCTGTCCGCCGCGGCCCGTGCGCTGTCACTCGACGTGGACACCGTGCCCGAGCTGCACGACGACGCGGGACACGTGCAGGTCGCACGCCTGCGGGCCGGGGTGCTCGATGCCGCGAGCGACGTGCGTGCCGACGGCGCCGCCGACGTTCTCGGTGGTGGCTGAGGGCTCGGATCACGGTCGCGGGAGGGCCACTGGACCGCCCGGTACGGCGTCGGCGACGATCGGTTCCCACAGGATCCGACGACGACCCGGAAGGCGGCACCCGACGGTGCGACTCGACCCCACGACGGCGGCCGGCAGCGACTCCCCCATCGGCGCGGCGCTGGCGCTCGCCGGTGAGCGGGACCCGGCCCGGAACGCGACGCACCCGCTGCTGGACCTGTCGCAGGCCGCGCCGCCGTACCCGCCGGCACCGGAGGTCGTCGAACGGGTGGTGGAGGTGGCCCGGGACCCTGCCCTGTCCGGCTACGCGCCGGTGCCCGGCATCGCCCCGCTGCGCCGCGCGGTCGCCGAGGAGCTGGCGCGCGACTACGCCGGGGACGTGACGCCGGACGACGTCGTCGTGACGGCGGGCTGCAACCAGGCTTTCGCCGTGGTCGCCGACGCCCTCGCCGGGCCGGGCGACGAGGTGATCTCGCCGCTGCCCTACTACTTCAACCACGACATGTGGCTGCGCATGCGTGGCGTCACCCCGGTGTACCTGGAGCCGGACGCGGACCTGGTTCCCCGGGCCGCCGACGCCGCAGCCCTGATCACCCCGCGGACCCGGGCGATCGTGCTGGTCAGCCCCGGCAACCCGAGCGGGGTGACGGTGCCGCCGGAGGAGATCGTCGCGTTCGCCGAGCTGGCGCGCCGCCACGATCTCGCGCTGGTCGTCGACGAGACCTACCGCTCGTTCCGGCCCGACGCGCACGCCCCCGCGCACCCGCTGTTCGCCGACCCGTCGTGGCGCTCGACCGTGGTCAGCCTGCACTCCTACTCCAAGGACCTGGCCATCCCGGCGTACCGGGTCGGGTCGGTGATCGCGGGTCCCGAGCTGCGACGCCAGGTGCTCAAGCTGCTCGACTGCGTCGCCATCTGCGCACCGCGGGCCGGACAGGAGGCCGCGGTGGCCGGGCTCACCCGGGCCGGGGCGTGGCGGGCCGACCGGGTCGCGGAGATCGCCCGGCGACGGGAGTGGGTCGGGTCCGCGCTCGCCGACCGGCCGGGCGGGTTCGAGATCGCCGCGCTCGGCGGCTTCTTCGCCTGGGTGCGCCACCCGTTCCCGGACCGCCCGACCCTCGACGTCGTCCGGACACTGCTGCTCGACCACGACACCCTGACGATCCCGGGCACCGCGTTCCTGCCCGACGACCGGCAGATGCTGCGGCTGTCGGTGGGGCGGGTGGACGAGGCCGCCGCGGCGCTGCTGGCCGAGCGGCTCACCGAGGCCGGGCGGCGGGCGGGAGTCGTGACCGGCTGACCCGGCCGGGGGCCTCGGCGATCGGCGTGGCCGCGGAAGAGACCCGGGCGCCGCGGTGTTCGGCCGACCATGGACACCGGACTGCGCACCGGCACCGCGGCCGGCCGCTGGGTCATCACGGCCTGCGTGCTCGGCTCGGGCATGGCGATGCTCGACAACACCGTCGTCACGATCGCGCTGCCCCGCATCGCCGAGGACCTCGGCGCCGGTTTCGCGGGGCTGCAGTGGACGGTCAACGGCTACACCCTGACCCTGGCCGGGCTGATCCTGCTCGGCGGCTCACTGGGTGACCGGTTCGGCAGGCGGCGGATCTTCGTGACCGGGGCGGTGTGGTTCGCGCTGGCCTCACTGCTGTGCGGGCTGGCGCCGAGCGTCGAGGTGCTCGCCGCGGCCCGGGCGTTGCAGGGGGTCGGCGGTGCGCTGCTGACCCCGGGCAGCCTGGCGCTGATCTCGGCGTCGTTCCACGGTGCGGACCGGGCGGCGGCGATCGGGGCCTGGTCCGGGCTCGGCGGGGTCGCGGGGGCGCTGGGCCCGTTCGTCGGCGGGACGCTCGTGGAGTGGTCCTGGCGGGCGGTGTTCCTGATCAACCTGCCGCTCGCTGCGGTCGTCGTCGCGGTGGCGGTGCGGCACGTGCCCGAGTCGCGTGACCCCGACGCCGCGCACCGGCTCGACGTCCCGGGCAGCGTGCTCGCCGTCGCCGGGCTGGCGTTGCTGACCTGGGCCGGGACGGCGGCCGGCTCCGGTGCGTCGCCCGGGCTGCAGGTGTGGGGCGCGGGCGTCGCCGGGGTGGCGGCGCTGGTGGCGTTCGCGCTGGTCGAGCGGCGCAGCCGGTCCCCGCTGGTCCCGCCGGAGCTGTTCACCGGCACCGGCGACGCCGGGGACGGGCGCCGGTTCACCGGCGCGAACGTGGTGACGGTGGCCGTCTACGCGGCGCTGGGCCTGCTGTTCGTGCTGCTCGCCGTGCAGCTGCAGATCGTGGCCGGGTTCTCCCCGTTGCTGGCCGGGACCGCGACGCTGCCGGTCACCGTGCTCATGCTGCTGCTGTCGGCCCGCGCCGGGCGGCTCGCGACGCGCACCGGCCCGGCACCGCTGGTCACCGGCGGGCTGCTACTGGCCGCGGCCGGGATGCTGCTGGCGTCACGGATCGGGCCGGGAGCGGGCTGGTTCACCGACGTGCTCCCGGCGACGGCGCTGGTCGGGCTGGGGCTGTCCGCGGCCGTCGCGCCGCTGACCACCGCGGTGCTCGACGCGGCGGCGGACCGGCACGCCGGCGTCGCGTCGGGGGTCAACAACGCGATCGCGCGGGCGGCCGGCCTGCTCGCGGTGGCGGCCGTGCCCGCCATCGCGGGGATCCGCGGGGACGCCCCGGCCGACCCGGCGTCGTTCGGGCCGGGGTTCACCGTCGCCATGACGATCGGGGCAGGGCTCCTCGCGGTCGGCGCGGCACTCGCCGCCGCCCTGTTGCGGGGTCGCCCCGCGTCTCCGGTCGCAGCTCCGCCCGCCTAGCGGCGACGCGAGGTTCCCGCGGCGACCACCCGGTCACGCCGACCGCGGGGCTCAGCCCCGGACGTCGACCGCGATCAGCTCTGCGGTCCGGCAGGCCAGCGCGACCAGCGCGAGCGTCGGCCCGACCGCCCCGGCCGACGGGAACACCGCACTGGAGGCGATGTGCACGTTCGGCGTGCCGTGCACCCGGCACGCCGGGTCCACGACCCCGCTGCGCGGCGAGTCCGACATGCGCAGCAGGCCCATCTGATGGGTGCCGTCGGTCATGTCCATGTCGTGCACGCGCTCCACGTCGGACAGGTCGACGTGGGCGATCCCGGTCCGCTCCAGCTCCTTGCCGATCAGCGACAGCGAGGTCGCGATCGCCTCCCGGTCGCCGGCGGAGACCCGGTAGTCGACCCGCAGCCGGTGCTGGCCCAGCGCGTCGCGCTCGCGGTCGAGCGTGACCCGGTTCGCCGGGTCGGGGGTCTGCTCGGCGTCGAACCGCAGCCGGCAGTGCGCGGAGTCCAGCGGCATGAACGACGGCAGCCGCCGTTCCCCGGTGATCCGCGGCCGCGCCCAGCCGCGGGCGAACCGCGCCACCCGCAGCGGGTCGGCGGCGACGTTGCGCATGTGGTGGCCGATGTCGGTGGTGTGGCTGTACTGGGCGTGTGTCCCGGCGGCCTTGAACCCGGCACGGAGCTTGCCCAGGCCCCAGTAGGTCAGGGCGAACGTCGACAGCAGCGCGTCGCCGTGCTCGGCGTCCTTCGGGTCGGCGAACCACAGCGCCGCCTTCAGGTTGCCCAACCGGTGGTCGGCCTGGGCCTGCGGGGACAGCGAGAGCATCCGGCGGGCGTAGACGCCGTCGTCGGTGGGCAGGTAGCCCAGGCCCAACGCGCGCCCGGCCGTGGTCAGCTGCAGCCGTCCGACCTCGCCCACCGGGTGGGTCATGTAGTGCCGCCCGACCTGGCCGTACTCGTCGCCGATCCCGGCCCCGGTCCCGGTGCCGCCGTAGCCGTCGGAGGCGAGCAGGATCCGGACCGACTCCAGACCACCCGCCGCGACGACGAAGTGCTGCGCCCGGATCCGGATGTCGCACCCCGGCCGCGGGACGACGACGGCCTCGGTCGCGGTGCCCGACACCGGGTCGCGCTCCAGGCGGGCCACGGTCGCGTGCAGGAACAGCCGGATCCGGCCGGCCTTCGCCATGTTCTCCACCGTCGGCGCGAACGACGTCGGCGGGCTCCAGCGCCACAGGTCGTCCCAGCGCAGGGTGTCGCTGCGGAGCCCGGGCGGGGGCGCCGGGAAGCCCGACTCGGCGGCCGAGTACTCGCAGGCACCGGCGTCGAGGTGCCGCTGGGCGACCGGGTACCAGGCGCGCAGCTCGTCGTGCGGGATCGGCCACGCGGCGCCCGGCATCCACTCGCGGTCGGCGAAGTCGATGTCGTCGAGCGGGGCGCAGCGGCCGCCCCAGACCAGCGAGGTGCCGCCGAGGCGCTTCTGCCGGACGGCGTCGACCGGGTCGTGCTTGCCCCGCCCGCTGATCCCCCGGTAGGTGTCGCGGGCCGTACGGCTCAGGCCCGGGCCGCCACCCTCCAGGACGACGACGCGCAGGCCGCGGTCGGCCAGCTCGGTCGCGGCCGCGGCCCCGGCCGGACCGCTGCCGATCACGCAGACCTCGGCCTCGAAGATGGAGCCGGGGAGCGCGCGCCGGGTGTCGATGAGCATGGAGGGCGGTTCCTTCCGAACGTGGTGCGGTACTGCCGTTGATGGTGCCCCGGCTCCGCTGTGAGGACGCTGTGGCTGCCCCTACCCTCCCGTCCCCCGGTCGTGCCGACCCCGCCCGGTACCGTGTTGCCCGGTTCACACGGTTCGTATCCGGAGGAGCACGGTATGGGACTCGCCGCCATGGCGACGACCGCACGGGGGATAGCCGCGACGGTCCGGGTCCTCGGGCGCGGGGAGCTGGGCCGCTTCACCGGCGGCGACCGCTCGGAGGTCGCACGGTTCGAGTCCGAGCTCGCCGGGTTCCTCGGGACCCCGCACGCACTGGCCGTCAACAGCGGCACCAGCGCCCTGGTCGCGGCGCTGGTCGGCGCCAGGATCGGCCCCGGCGACGAGGTGCTCGTCCCCGCCTACACCTGGGTGTCGACGGCCGCCGCGGCGCTCGCCGTCGGCGCCGTGCCGGTCCTGGTCGAGGTCGACGCCTCGCTCACCATGGACCCGGCCGACCTCAAGGACCGGATCACCCCGCGCAGCCGGGCGGTGCTGCCGGTGCACATGCTCAACCACGTCGCCGACATGGACGCGATCATGGACGTCGCGGCCGCCCACGACCTCGTCGTGATCGAGGACGCCTGCCAGGCCATCGGCGTCACCTACCGGGGGCGCCCGGCCGGGTCGATCGGCCACGCCGGGGCCTTCAGCTTCAACCAGCACAAGAACATCCGCTCCGGCGAGGGCGGCGCCCTGGTCACCCGGGACCCGAAGCTGTTCGAGCGGGCGTCGATGTACCACGACGTCGGCAGCTACGAGCGCGCCGGGTTCGCCGGGGCCGACGCGGACCTGATCGTCGGGGTCAACCTGCGGATGCCCGAGCTGTCCGCGGCGGTGCTGCGGCCGCAGCTGGCCGGGCTGCGTGCGCAGATCGCCCGGCGCAGGCGGCACCGCGACATCATGCTCTCGGCGCTGTCGGACCGGATCGGGCGTGACCTGCAGCCGGTGCCGCACCACGACCCGGCGAACGCCGCCGGGCTGGCGCTGGCCTTCGCGACCCCCGAGGCGGCCGCGGAGTTCGGTGCCCGCCGCGGCGTGCACCGGCTGATCGACACCGGGCGGCACGTCTACACGAACTGGCGCTCGCTGCAGGCCCGCAACCCGCTGCACCCCGGGTTCGACCCGTACGCGGCGAACGGCACCGAGATCGACCACGGCCCCGGCGCCTGCCCGCGCACGCTGGAGATCCTGGCCCGGACCTGCGTGGTCGACCTCGCTCCCGAGCTGCCGACGCCGGCGTTCCGACTGCTCGCCTCCCGCACCGCGGGCTAAGCCGCCCGCGCCCTGCCGGCGGGATCCTCCTCCCCGGCGGGCCACCTCCGGCGACGCCGCGGAACCACTGATCCACATGTCGGACACCCCGCGGCGGTCGCGTCCGGACAGCATTGGCCCGGTCACGCACCGTGTTCCCATGGAGCGGACGGTGACCGGGTCGGGCTTCGTCCCCGAACGGGCGACGGCTACCGTGACCAGCGTGCCCGAACGCCACGACGACGCCACCGTGACGGCGTGGGCGTTGGCCGCGGGGGCCGGTGACACCGCCGCGCTCGCGGAGTTCGTGCGGGCGACCCAGGTCGACGTCCACCGCTTCCTCGTCCACCTCGCCGGCCGCGACGACGCCGAGGACCTCGCGCAGGAGACGTTCCTGCGGGCGCTGCGGTCGCTGCCCTCGTTCGCGGGCCGCTCCACCGCCCGCACCTGGCTGCTGTCGGTCGCCCGCCGGGTCGCCGTCGACGCGGTGCGCACCGCGGTCCGGCGGCCCCGGGTGCGCGACCTCGGCGAGGACACCCAGGACGTGCTGGAGCGCGCGGTGCCCCGCACGGGCGCGCAGGAGGCCGTCCTGCTGCGGACGCTGATCGACGCGCTGCCCGACGAGCGTCGCGAGGCGTTCGTCCTGACGCAGGTCCTGGACCTGGGCTACGCCGAGGCCGCGCAGGTCTGCGGCTGCCCGGTCGGCACGATCCGGTCCCGGGTCGCCCGGGCCCGCGAGGACCTGCTGCGCGCCCTCGGCGAGGACGGCACCGGGACCGCCGGGGCGCCCGCCTCCGGTGTCCGGCGCGCCGCCCGCACCTGAGCCCGCGCCGCGCCCCGGCCCACTCCACCCCGGCCCGCTCTGCCCGACCGCTCCACCCGGACCGCCGCCGCGTGCCGTCCCCCCACGACGGGGGTGACCGGCGTCGCACCCGCCGGAGGGGTACCGGCGGGAACCGGACGGGCCGCGCCGACGACCACTCCCGTCGTGCGCCCCCGCACCTCCCCCGCCCCCGAGGAGGACCTGTGATCTCGTCGTTGCCGCTGGCCTGGGCCCTGACGGCGTTGTTCGCCGCGACCGGGTTCTACGCCCTGGCCCGCTGGGCCACCGCGGTCTCGGAGCGCCGCTCCGCCGCGCACCGCACCGCGGAGCTCGCCCACCTGCTGATGAGCGCGGCGATGGTCGTCATGACCTGGACCTGGTACGGCAGCGCCGGCCTGTGGACCCAGATCGTCCTGTTCGGTGTCCTGGGCGTGTTCTTCCTGGTCACCGCCTCCCGCGGGATTCCCTGCGGCCCCTCGGGACGGCTCGCGGGCGCGGCGCACGCGCTGATGGCCGCGGCGATGGTCTGGATGCTGGCCGCGATGCCGCTGATCATGGCCTCGCCGGCGGAAGCCGCGGGCGGCGGCGGTGCCCACGCCCACCACGGCGGCGGCGACGCCATGGACATGTCCGGGACCGCCCACGCGGCGGGCCCGGCCGGATGGGCGGTCTCGGTGACCGTGGCGCTGTGCGCCGTGCTGCTGGCCGCCGCCGGGTACTGGGGTGCCCGCGCGCTGAGCCACGACCGCGTCGCCGGGGACCCGCTGACCCCCGACGACGCCCGCGCGACCGGCGACGCGACCGACCCCGCCGCCTGCGACTGCGCCGACCCCGCCGGGGGCACGGCGGTCGGTGCCGCGCGGACGGCGCCGGCCGAGGTCGGTGGGACGGCAGAGGCGACGGGCACAGCGGGCACGGGGGGCACGACCACCGCGGTCGCCGAGCGGGTCGAGGCCCCGACGGCACCGGCGCGCCGGCTGGGCGCGCGCTCCGACGCCGCCTGCCACGCGGCGATGAGCCTCGGCATGGTCGTCATGCTCGCGGCGATGGTGGCGGGCTGGTGAGCGCCGGCCTCGACACCCGGCCCGGGACTCCCGTCCCGCCGCCCGGGCGCCCGCCGCTGTTCCGGGGCCTGAAGGGCCTCGTCACCCGGATCCACTTCTACGCCGGGCTGTTCGTCGGCCCGTTCCTGCTCGTCGCGGCCCTGACCGGGCTGCTCTACACGCTGTCGCCGCCGATCGAGCGCTGGCTCTACGCCGACGCGCTGACCGCCCCGGTCAGCGGCCCGGAGCTCCCGCTGTCCCGGCAGGTCGAGGCGGCCGTCGCGACCCAGCCGGGCCTGCCCGTCACCGAGATCCGGCCCGCGCGCGAGCCCGGTGCGACGACCCGGGTGTCGTTCGACGCCGACCTGCCCGAGAGCTACAGCCGTACCGTGTTCGTCGACCCGTACACCGCGCAGGTGCGGGCCACCCTCGACACCTACGCCGAGTGGCTCCCGGCCCGCGGGGTGATCGACAACCTGCACCGCTCGCTGCTGCTGGGCCCGCCCGGGCAGGTCTACACCGAGCTCGCGGCGTCCTGGCTGGCCGTGCTCACGCTGTCCGGCCTCGTTGTGCAGGTGACCCGCCGGGTACGACGACGCCGTGAGCGGCTGCTGCCGCGGACCGGCGGCTCGTCGCGGTCGCGGCTGCGGTCCTGGCACGGCGCGGTGGGCGTCTGGGCCTCGGTCGGGTTCCTGTTCCTCGCCGCGACCGGCCTGACCTGGTCGCAGTTCGCGGGGGCCAACGTGAGCGCGCTGCGCACCGCCCTGGACTGGACGACGCCGTCGGTCAGCAGCACGCTGCCCGCCGCCGGTGGCGACGCGACCGCGCCCGTGGCGGGCTCCGCGACGGGCGCGGTCGCCCCGCAGGCGGTCCCCGCCGTCGCCCAGCGGGTCCTCGACGCCGCCCGCGCCGACGGCCTCGCCGGGCCGGTGGAGCTCACCCCGGGCGACCCCGGGGAGGCCTGGAAGGTCCAGCAGACGGTGCGCAGCTGGCCGTCGCAGCAGGACTCCGTGGCCGTGGACCCGGCGACCGGGACGGTCACCGACCGGCTCGCCTTCGCGGACTGGCCGGTCGCGGCGAAGCTCGCCCGCTGGGGCATCGACGCGCACATGGGCCTGCTGTTCGGCACGGTCAACCTGGTGGCGCTCGCCGCGCTCGCCTGCGCCGTGGTCGTGCTGGTCGTGTGGGGCTACCGGATGTGGTGGCTGCGCAGACCGACCCGGCCTGACGGTTCGCGTGGCCTCGCCGGACCGCCCGGGTCGCGGGAGCGGCCTTCCCCCGCCGCGGTGGCGCTGGTCGGGTTCGCCGCGGTGGCGGCCGGGCTGGTCCTGCCGGTGCTGGGGGTCTCGCTGATCGTGTTCCTGCTCGTCGACGCCCTGGTCTCGGCCCGGCGCGATCGGCGGGCCGCCGAAGTGGCGGGCTGACCCGTCCGGGGTGTGGGCGGGCGGGACCCGGGCCGACCGGGTAGACCTGGGGACCCGTCCCCCGTGAAGGAGTCCCCCCGTGTTCCGGACCTCACCCGCCCCCTGGACGACGGCGGACATCCCGCCCCAGCAGGGCAGGACCGTGATCGTCACCGGCGCCACCAGCGGCCTCGGGCTGGAGACCACCCGGGCCCTGGTGCAGGCCGGTGCACGCGTCGTGCTGGCCGTGCGGAACACCACGCGCGGCGAGGAGATCGCCTCCGAGCTGGGTGGTGCGGTCTCGGTGCGCCGGCTCGACCTGGGCGACCTCACCTCGGTCCGCGAGTTCGCCGCCGGGTTCGAGGGCACCGCCGACGTGCTCGTCAACAACGCCGGGCTGATGGCGGTGCCGTTCTCCCGCACCGCGGACGGCTTCGAGACCCAGCTCGGTGTCAACTTCCTCGGCCACTTCGCGCTGACCGGTCTGCTGGCCGACCGGATCACCGACCGCGTCGTGACGCTGTCCAGCGTGGTCCACCGGATGGGCCGGATCGGCATCGACGACCTGAACTTCGAGCGTCGCCGCTACGAGCGCTGGACCGCCTACGGCCAGTCGAAGCTCGCCTGCCTGATGTTCGCCTACGAGCTGGAGCACCGGTTCGTGGCGGCCGGGTCGCGGCTGCGCTCGATGGCCGCACACCCCGGGTACGCGGCGACCAACCTGCAGTCGCGCACCGAGTCCGTCCAGGACGCGCTGATGGGCGTGCTCAACAAGGTGGTCGCCCAGTCCGCGGCGGCCGGGGCGCTGCCGACGCTGTTCGCCGCGACCGTCCCGGATCTGCCCGGCGGCGCCTACATCGGACCGGACGGCATCGGCGAGACGCGCGGCAACCCGCGCCCGGTCGGGTCCACCGCGGCCTCGCACGACCGGCGGATGCAGCGGGCGCTCTGGGAGCGCGCCGAGGAGCTGACCCGGGTCACGTTCCCGCTCTGAACCGACGGTGGTGCGGGGCCCGGTCGCGCCGGGCCCCGCACCAGCCGGACGCTCAGAACTTGGAGACGCGGGTGAAGTTCTCCGGGACGATCAGGTCGTCGCGGGAGAGCTCGTGGATCGACTTCTTCCCCAGGCCCAGCAGCGCCTCGTCGATGCCCTTGTAGAGGACCGACAGGACGTTGGTGACCCCGCGCTCGCCCTGCGCGGCCATGCCCCACAGGTAGGCGCGGCCGATGAGGACCGCGCGGGCCCCGAGCGCGAGCGCCTTGACGACGTCGCCGCCGCGGCGGATGCCGCCGTCCATCACGACCTCGACCTGGTCCCCGACGGCGTCGACGATCGCGGGCAGCGCCCGGATCGCGGCCGGGGTGCCGTCGAGGTTGTTGCCGCCGTGGTTGGACACCGAGATCGCGGTGGCGCCCGCGTCGACGGCGCGGCGGGCGTCGTCGGGGTGCATGATGCCCTTGACCATGAACGGGCCGCCCCACTTCTCGCGGAGCCAGGCGATGTCGTCCCAGGTCGGCAACGGGGTGGTCCACCAGACGCCGTAGGCGCCGAAGAAGGTGGGGGCCTCACCGCCGCCGGGGGGCGCCATGTTCGGGGCCTTCAGGTCCGGGATCCTCCCGGACTTCGCCCAGTCCAGCAGGTAACGCGGCTTGGTGATCATCTCGGGCGCGAACTGCAGCGCGGCCTTGACGTCGACCTTCTCCGGGATGGGCGGGCTGCCCCAGTCACGGCGGGTGGCGAAGGTCCAGTCGAGGGTCACGATGAGGCCCTTGGCGCCCGCCCGCCTCGCACGCAGGGCGCGCTCGAGGATGTCCTCCTTGGACCCGGCCCAGTAGACCTGGAAGAAGACCTTGTCGTGGACGGCGCAGACGTCCTCGACCGAGCGGGACGCGAACGACGACAGCCCCATGGCCGTCGACACGGTCTGCTCGGGGTTCAGCGGGTTCTGGATGTTGGAGCTGTGCGCGGCCCGCGCGACGGCGACCTCGCCCTCCGGGTCGACGGCCTGGACGCCGGTCGGCGAGATCAGGACCGGGAGGTCGATCTCCTGGCCCATCACGGTCGTCTTCTGGTCCCGCTGCGGCGGGAGCCCCGCGATGTGCGGGCGAAAGCCGAGCTCGTCGAAGGCGGCGACGTTGTCCGCCAGCGTGATCCCCTGCTCCGCGCCGGCGACCAGCGCGTAGTAGACCGACTTCGGCAGGCGCCTGCGCGCCCGTCGCTGCGCCTCCGCGACCGTCTCGAACCAGTCCTTCGTGCTCGCCATGGCTGCCCCTTCGCAGTCGGAGGTGTGCGCCCGGCCGTCGTCGGTCACGGCCGGTCCGACACGCCGACCGGATACGAAACGGTCCCACGTGGCGGTTCTCACGCACGGTAGCGTTTCGGCACCGAGTGCCACAATGACACCCACCCACGGCCCGTCCGATCGGCGAGGGTACGACCCTCCGCCCGACCAGCCACGACGCCGACCCGGTCCGCTCCCCCCGGCCGGACGGCGCCGCTGACACGACCGGCAGCCACGACTCGTGACGCTCCGCTGTCACGCCCCCTCCGACGGCCCACCCCGGATCGTGTGGGGCGCGAGGCGGGACCGGCCGTCGGTGACGCTCCGCGGTCTCGCTACGGTGTGCCCGCAGTCACCGGTCAGCGGGCGGTGTGCCCGCGGCAAGGAGGAGCCGTGTACAGCCACGCGCGGGGTGGGCACGCTTCGGGCGCGACGCCCGGCCCGGTCGGCCATGTGCTGCAGCCCGGGTACGGCGCCGCGAGCAACCACCGGCCCATCGGGGTCCCGGGTCAGCTCCGCGCCCCGGAGCCGCCGCAGCCGTCCCCCGCCGCCCCGGCGGGGACCCGGCTCACCGTCCTCGCCGTCGACGACGAGGAACCGGCCCTGCTCGAGCTGGCGCACCTGCTCGGCGAGGACCAGCGGGTCGAGACCGCGCTGACCGCGCCGAACGCCACGGAGGCGCTGCGCATCCTGCACGGCTCGCAGGCCGACGCGACCACCCCGACCGTCGACGTCGTGTTCCTCGACATCCGGATGCCCGGCCTCGACGGCCTGGAGCTCGCCCGGGTGCTGAACGCGATGGCCGACCCGCCGCCGGTGGTGTTCGTGACCGCCCACGACGACCGGGCCGTCGACGCCTACGAGGTCGGTGCCGTCGACTACCTGCTCAAGCCCCTGCGCACCGAGCGGCTGTCCGGCTCGCTGGACCGCACCCTGGCACTGCGCGCGGCCCGGCGGGCCGAGAACGGCCCGCCCGCGGCGCCCGCCCGCCACGGCGCCGATCCGGGTGGCGCGGCCGCGCCACCGGTCGCCCGCCGGGGCGCCCCGGCCGCGACCACCGACGACGAGGTCGTGCCGGTGGAGCTGGCCGGCACCACGAAGCTGGTCCCCCGCTCCTCGATCCGGTTCGTCGAGGCCCAGGGCGACTACGCCCGGCTGCACACCAACGAGGGCAGCCACCTGGTCCGCATCCCGGTCTCGGTGCTGGAGGAGCGCTGGGGCGAGGCCGGGTTCGTCCGGATCCACCGTGCCTACCTGGTGTCGCTGCCGCTGATCACCGAGCTGCGCATGTCCGGGTCGGGGTACGTCGTCCGCCTCGGCAACGGGCCCAGCGCGGTCGAGCTGCCCGTCAGCCGCCGGCACACCGCGGGCCTCAAGCGGATCCTGCGGGGCCGGCCGCCGCGGCCGCAGCGCGGGCCCGAGGACGGCCCGGACGGGCCCGTCGTCCCGCGCTGACCCGGGGCGGATGACCGCGGCGGGCCACGGCCCGTCGCATCACCGACACGCCCGGTGACCGTTCGGACTGCCGTGCGTGATCCTGTCGCCTAGCCTGGTGACCGGTGTCCATCTCGGGTGAGTCCTCGCACGTCCTGTCCGTCACGAACCGTCGTCGCCCCGGGTGGCGCGCACGTCCGCCGGTGCTGCTCCTGGCGCTGCTGACGGCCTGCGCGGTGGTCGCGGGCTGTTCCTCCGCCGCTGCCCCGGCCCCGGCCGCGCCGCCCCCGCCGGCCCCCGCGCAGCCGGCGCCGACCTCCGCCGCGCCCGCGGTGCCGGAGCTGCCCGGCGGCGGCACCGAGGTCTTCCCGGGCCGCCGGATGGCCGCGCTCTACGGCCACCCGGGCACCCCGTCGATGGGCGTCCTCGGCGAGCAGGACCTGCCGCGCTCGATCGCCCGCGCGAAGGACCTCGCCGCCGACTTCCAGCCGCTCGTACGCGAGCCCGTCGTGCCGGCGTTCGAGATCATCACGACGGTCGCCGACCGCGTCCCCGGCCCGGACGGCGACTACTCCGCGGAGATGAGCGTCGACGAGCTGCGGCCGTGGGTCGAGCAGGCCGGGAAGGCCGGCGTCTACGTGGTGCTGGACCTGCAGCCCGGCACCACCGACTTCACGACCCAGGCGAAGCGTTACGCCGAGCTGCTCGCGCAGCCGCACGTCGGGCTCGCGCTCGACCCCGAGTGGCGGCTGGAGCCGGGCCAGCGTCACGGCGCGCAGATCGGGTCCGTGACCGCAGCGGAGATCAACCGGACCTCGGAGTGGCTGGCCGCGCTGGTGCGCGAGAAGGGGCTGCCGCAGAAGGTGTTCCTGATCCACCAGTTCCGGGTCTCCATGATCTCCGACCGGCAGACCGTGGTCACCTCCCACCGCGAGCTCGCGACCGTGCTGCACGCCGACGGTTACGGCACCCGCCAGGAGAAGACCGAGACCTGGAACGCGCTGCACGCCGCGCCCCGCCCGCAGGGTCTGTGGTGGGGCTGGAAGAACTTCATCGACGAGGACCGGCCGACCTTCACCCCGCGTGAGACCTATGCCGTCCGGCCCGAGTCGCCGGTCTTCGTGTCCTACCAGTGACGGGTGTGTCCCCCCTGTCCGGAAGCCCCTCCCGGGTGGGTGGCCGCCCATCGAGATCGTGATCACGGCAAGTACTCTCACCGGAACCCGAGCGCCGTCGTCGCCGCCGGGTGCGCAGGCACGTGCCGCTCCTCCGCGCGGCACGGCCGTCCTGCCCGTGCCGACCAGTGAAGGGGGTGCTCCGGGTGGACGAACGACCGCCGGAGGGCTCCCGCCCGACCGGTCCGGACCGGCCACGACGACCCGGCCCTCCCGATCACGCCCGCCGCGACGACCGTCCGCACCTGCGGGACGAGGCACGGCACGGCGGCCCGCCGCCCCGGGACCGCGCCGAGGTCCCGCCGCACGACCGTCGCGACACCCCGCCGCCGCACCCCCGTGGCGGCGCCGCTCCCCCACCCGGGTCTGCCGGGGCCCCGGCCCCGCAGTCCGGTAGGCCCGGCGACCGCAGACCACCCCGATCCGGCAGGCCGCCCCAGGAGCCGTCGGGCGGCCCGCGACGTCCCGGGCCGCCCGCCACCGGTGCGCCGCGTCCGCCCGCCGGTGACCAGCGCCCGGGAACCGGTCCCGCGGCGCGTCCCGACCGCGGGCGTCCCGGCCGGCCGGACGGAGCCGGGCGTCCCGCCGAGGACGAGTCCTGGCTCCCCCGGCGCGAGCGCGAGGCCCGGGCCGCCGCCCGGCGGGCCGCCGCCTGGACGTCCCGGTCGACGCGGTCGGAGGCCCCGGGCCGTGGTGGGCACAGCGACAGCAGGCCCACCGACATCCGGTCCATCCGCGCGACCCGCCGCGGCATCGGAGAGACCGTGAAGGTCCCCGGCCGGCCGGACACCGCCGCCGAGCACCGGCGGCACCGCGCGTCCGAGCCCGACGCCCCGCCGCAGGAGCGCGACCGCGCGGCCCGGCTGAGCGGCGAGCTGCCGATCGTCCCGCGCCGGCCCGGCGACCGTCCCGGTGGCGCCGTGTCCGGTGGCGCCGTGTCCGGTGGTTCGCGCCCGGACGCACCGTCGCGCCCCGGCGCACCCTCGGCCCCGAGCGGCCCGGGGCGGTCCGGACCCGGGCCGGTGCCGCCGGGTGGGCCCCGGCACCCCGGTGACGCCCGTCCCGGTGGCCCCGGCGGCCCCGACCCGCGTTCCGGCGGCCGGCCCGGCGGTGCCCCCGGTGCCCCCGGTGCCCCCGCCGGATCCGGTGCGCGGTCCTCCGGCGCGGTCCGCCCGGACGCCGTCCCCGGCCGGCCCGACAGCGGCAGGCCCGAAGGCGGCCGGCCGGACGGCCCGCAGGGGCGACCTGCCGACGCACGCCCGGCCGGTCCGGGTGGCGCCACACCGGAACCCGCGCGCGACGCCGCACGTCCCGCCCCGCCGCGGCCGCCGCGCCCCGGCCTGGCCGCCGGTGCCGCGGCAGGCACAGCAGGCACGGCAGGCTCCGCAGCGGCCGGCGCCGCGGCATCCTGGAACCGGCCCGCCCGGGACGGCCGCGACGACGGCAGCGTCGACGGCCACGGCGACGACGACTACGGCGACGGCGAGACCGCGCTGGCCCCGCCCGCCGGCCCGCCGGCCGCGCCCGACCCCGCGCGGCGCACCCTCGCCGCCGCACTCGGCCTCACCGCGGCGTCCACCGTGGTGCCCGGCAGCGGCCATCTCGCGCTGCGCCGTCGTCGTACCGGCGGGCTGATCCTCGGCACGCTGGTCGCGATCGTCGTCGGGCTGGCGGCGGTGGCGCTGCTGGCCCGGCGGTCGACGCTGCTGCAGAACCTGTTGTCGACGACCACGCTGACCGTCATCGCGGGCGCGCTGGTGGTCGCCGGCATCGCCTGGATCGCCCAGGTCGCGCGGACCTACGCGCTGGCCCGGCCGCGCGGGATGCCGCTCGGCCAGAAGATCGTCGGCACCGGGACAGCGGCCCTGCTGTGCCTCGCCGTCGCCGTCCCGTTCGGCTACGGCGTCGAGCTGGTCAACTCCCAGCGCGGGCTGCTGAACTCGCTGTTCCAGGGCGGCGGGACCTCGGCGGCCGAGGCGCTGGGCAAGCCCCGGCTCAACGTGCTGCTGCTGGGCAGCGACGCCGGCGACGACCGGACCGGCACCCGTACCGACACCATGATGGTCGCCAGCATCGACACCCGCTCCGGCCGGACGACGCTGTTCAGCCTGCCCCGCAACATCCAGCGGGCCGAGTTCCCGCCGGGCAGCCCGGCCGCGGAGAAGTTCCCGAACGGCTTCCACGACCCGTCGCAGCCGTTGTCGGGCGACTACCTGCTCAACGCCATCTACGCCTACGCCGAGCAGCACCCGGAGATCGCCCCGTCGGGACCGACCTCCTCGCCCGGTATCAACCTGCTCCAGTCCTCGATCGCGTACATGACCGGCCTGCCGCTGGACTACTACCTCGAGGTCAACATGGCCGGGTTCTCCTCCATGATCGACGCCGTCGGCGGGGTCACCGTGAACGTCGGGCCCGAGCCGATCCCGGTCGGTGGCGTCACCGCGTTCGGCCGGCACGTCACCCCGGACCGCTACATCAGCCCCGGGGTGCAGACCCTGGGCGGCGAGGACGCGCTGTGGTTCGCCCGTTCCCGCCGTGACGGCACCGACTACCAGCGAATGGGCCGCCAGCGCTGCCTGATCCAGGCCGTCATCTCGCAGACGACCGCGACCGAGCTGATCTCCCGGTTCCAGAGCATCGCCGCGGTGACCCGGGACAACGTGGCCACCGACATGCCCCAGCAGGTGCTGCCCGCGCTGGCCGTCCTGGCCGACGAGGGGTTCCGGCTGGAGAGCGTCGCGTTCGACCCGTCGCTGCCGGACCCGAACTCCTCGACGGGCTACTTCGTCACCGCCGACCCGGACGTCCCCTACATGCGCGAGGTCGTCCGCAACGCCATCGCCGACCCGCCCCCGGAGCCGGCGCCCGGGACCGCACCGTCACTCGCCGCCCCGACGACGCAGCCGTCGACGAGCTCGGAGTCGTCCCGGTCGTCCCGGTCGTCCTCGTCGAGCGCGTCGCCGACCCCCGACCCGGCCGCGGCCCGGCCGCAGTCGGTCGAGGAGTCCTGCGCAGCGACCGGCGCGGCCGACGTCCCCGCCGGGGCCGAGCCCGGGAACTCGCAGGAGCCGTCCGCGACCGGCTCCGAGCAGGTCGACGGTCTCCGCCCCGACCAGAACTGAGCCCGCCGCAGCCGAGCCGTCACGGTCGAGGCCGTCGGAGCCCCGCTGCGGCCGCCCGGCGGCATCTGTGGCACACACGGCTGCGGTCCGCTCTTCCGTCCGCCGTACCGAGATGATGAAGTGAGGGTCACCTGTGAAGTGGAAAGGCGGCCCTTCCGTGCGACGAACGCTCCCCCTGCTCTCCGGCCTGCTCATCGTGCTGATGCTGCTGGCCGGATGCGGCTCACCAGAGCCCGGGACCACACCGTCGGGGACCACCCCGTCCGGGGACGGTGCGTTCCCGGTGACGGTCCCCACCGCGTTCGGCGACGTCACCGTCCCCGAGCAGCCCCGCCGGGTCGTCGCCCTCGGGTGGAGCGACGCCGAGACCGCGCTGGACCTGGGCGTCGAGCCGGTCGGGGCCGCGGACTGGCTGGCCGTCGGCGGTGACGGCCTCGGACCGTGGGTGCAGGCCCGCTACACCACCCCGCCGCAGATCCTCGGCACGCTCGAGGTCGACCTGGAGGCCGTCGCGGCCCTGGACCCGGACCTGATCCTCGACACCCGCTCCTCCGGCGACCGGGAGCGCCACGACCGGCTGACCCAGCTGGGCGTGCCGGTGATCGGCATCCCGGCCGGCGGCGAGAACTACAAGACGACCTGGCGCGACCAGCTCCGCATGGTCGGGGCCGCGGTCGGCAAGCCGCAGGAGGCGGCGCGCGCGCAGGCCGACCTGGAGCAGCGCTTCGCCGACGCCCGCGCGCAGCACCCGCAGCTGCAGGGCGCCACCGTCGTGTCCGGGGCCCGCAACACCCTCGGCGAGTACGCCGCCTACACCGGCGACTCCGGGCGCCTGGCGTTCCTGAAGGAGCTGGGCATGGTCAACGCCCCGCAGATCGAGTCGCAGCGCACCGACGGCTTCTCGGTCCCGATCTCGCGGGAGCGGATGAACCTCCTCGACGCCGACGTCACCGTCATGCAGGCGATCTCGAAGGACACCTCGGCCATCGCGAACGACCCGCTGTGGAAGGCCGTGCCGTCGGTCGCCGCGGGGCGCGGTGTGCTGCTGTCGGACCGCGACGTGTCCCAGGCCTTCTCCAGCGCCTCGGTCGACGGCTGGCGCTACGCCCTCGACCGCACCGTGGGCCAGCTCGCGGACGCAGCGGCGAAGGCGCGGTGACCGCCCCGACGGCCACGCCCACCGTCCCGTCCCCTCCGGATGCGCCGGCGACGGTCCAGCGGCGGCGGTGGCCCGCCGTGGCCGGCCTGACCGTCGCCCTGCTGGCCGTGGCCGCGCTCGGCCTGCTGGTCGGTGCCCGGCCGCTCGCGCCGGGGTTCGTGCTGGACGTGTTGACCGGGGCCGTCGACCGGACCTCCCCGGACGCGCTCGTGGTCACCGAGGTGCGGCTGCCGCGCACGGTGCTGGCGGTCCTGGCCGGGGCCGCGCTCGGTGTGGCCGGAGTGCTCGCCCAGGGCATGACGCGCAACCCGATCGCCGAGCCCGGCATCCTCGGGCTCAACACCGGCGCCGCCCTGGCCGTCGTGCTCGGGATCGCGCTGCTCGGCGTCGACACCCTCAGCGGCTACGTCTGGTTCGGCTTCGCCGGGGCGGCGGTGGCGGCCGTCGTCGTCGCCGGGGTGGCCGGCATCGGCCGCCGCGGCAGCGTCTCCCCCGCGACACTCGCCCTGGCGGGCGCCGCGCTCGCCGCGGGCCTGCAGTCGATCACCATCCTGTTCCTGCTCACCGACCCCCAGGCCTTCGACGACTACCGGTTCTGGCAGGTCGGCTCGGTCGCCGGCCGGGACCTCGGGATCGCAGCGCAGGCGGCCCCGTTCGTCGTCGCCGGGCTCGCACTGGCCCTGACCTGCGGTCCGCGGCTGAACGCGCTGGCGCTCGGCGACGACGTCGCCCGGTCCTTCGGCCGCCCGGTCGGGACCGACCGCGCCGTGTGCGGGGTGGCCCTGGTCGTGCTGGCCGGGGCCGCGACCGCAGCCGCGGGGCCGATCGCCTTCCTCGGGCTCGCCGTGCCGCACCTGGTGCGCCGCCTCGCCGGGACCGACCACCGGGTGGTGCTGCCGCTGGCGGCGCTCGCCGGACCCGTCCTGCTGCTGGCCGCGGACGTGCTCGGCCGGGTCGTCGCCCCGCCGGGCGAGGTCCAGGCCGGGGTGGTGACGGCCGTCGTCGGCGCCCCGCTGTTCGTCGCGCTGGTCCGGCGGCGGAGGTTCCTGCGATGAGCACCGGGACCGTCCCCGTCGGGGATCCCACCGCGGTGCTGCGCCGGATCCGGGCCCGGGCCCGGCGCCGTCGTACGACGGCCGGGCTCGCCGTCACCGTCGCCGTGCTCGCCGCGTTCGTCACCTCCCTCTCGGTGGGTGCACAGGGCCTCGGGCCCGGCGACGTGCTGGCCGCGCTGACCGGGCTCGGCACGCCGCGCACCGAGCTGGTGGTGCTGCGGCTGCGGATGCCGCGCGCGTTGACCGCGCTCCTGGTCGGCGCGGCCCTCGGCCTGGCCGGGGCGCTGTTCCAGCGGGTGCTGCGCAACACCCTGGCCAGCCCGGACGTGATCGGTGTGGGTGCCGGCGCCGCCGTCGGTGCGGTGACCGCCTCGATCGTGCTCGGTCTGTCCGCCACCGGGACCTCGGCCGGTGCGGTGCTGGGCGCCGTCGCGGCGGCGCTGCTCGTCGCCGTCCTGGCCCGCCGCGACGGCCTCGGCGGTACCCGCTTCGTGCTGGTCGGGGTCGGGATCGGGTCGGCCGCGATGGCCGTCGTCTCCTACCTGATGATCACCGCGTCGCTGACCACGGCGCAGCAGACACTGGTCTGGCTGACCGGCAGCGTCACCGAGACCGGCTGGTCGACCGCGGTCCCGCTGGCGACGGCCTGCGCGGTGCTCGTACCCGCGGCGCTGCTGCTGGCCCGTGCGCTGCCCCGCCTGGAGCTCGGTGACGACACCGCGACCGCGCTCGGGCTGCCCGTCGGCCGGGCCCGGGGCGCGCTGCTGGCGGTGGCCGTCCTGCTCGTGGCGGCCGCGGTCGCCGCGGCCGGGCCGGTGTCGTTCGTCGCGCTCGTCAGCGGGCCGCTCGCCGCCCGGCTCGCCGGCCCCGGGCGGGCGTCGCTGCCGCACGCCGCCGGTGTCGGGGCCGCGCTGGTGCTGTTCGCCGACGTCGTCGCCCGCACGCTGATCGCCGAGGTCGCCCTGCCCGCGGGTGTCGTCACCGGTGCGATCGGCGCCCCCTACCTGCTGTGGCTGCTCGCCCGCTCCCGGACCGGAGGAACCCCGTGACCACCCCCGCCACCGTGCCCGCCGGGCCCGCACTGGACGCCGACGGCCTGGTCCTGCGCTACGACGAGCGCGTCGTCGTCGACGGCCTGACCGTGCACGTCCCGCCCGGCCGGATCACCGTGATCGTCGGCCCGAACGCCTGCGGCAAGTCCACCCTGCTGCGCGGGCTGGGCCGGATCGTCGCCCCGGCCGCCGGGACCGTGCGCCTCGACGGCACCGACGTCCGGTCGCTGTCCGGCCGCGAGCTGGCCCGCAGGCTCGGGCTGCTCCCGCAGTCCCCGACCGCCCCGGACGGCATCACCGTCGCCGACCTGGTGGAACGCGGCCGGTCCCCGCACCAGGGCTGGTTCGGCGGCCGCGGCGACGCCGACGACGCCGCCGTCGCCGAGGCGATGCGCGCGACCGGGGTGCTGGAGCTGGCCGACCGCCCGGTCGACGAGCTGTCCGGCGGTCAGCGCCAGCGTGTGTGGATCGCGATGGTGCTGGCCCAGGACACCGGGGCCCTGCTGCTCGACGAGCCGACGACGTTCCTGGACCTGCCGCACGCGGTGGAGGTGCTGGACCTGCTCGTCGACCGGAACCGGGAGCGGGGCAGCACGGTCGTCGTCGTCCTGCACGACCTGAACCTGGCCTGCCGCTACGCCGACCACCTGATCGCGATGGCCGACGGTGCGATCGTCGCGCAGGGCCCGCCCGCGACGACGATGACCGCCGACCTGGTGCGCCGGGTCTTCGGGATGGAGTCGCGGGTGGTGCCCGACCCGGTCGCGGGCACCCCGATGATCGTGCCCGTCGGACGGCACCACCCGGTTCCCACGCCGGCCGCCCCGGCCCCCGAACCGGACGCGGTGCGGACCGAGGACGAGCTGCGCGAGGTGGTCGCCGCGCCGCACCCGATGGTCGCGGGCAAGTCCACCGACCGGGTCGACGAGGTCGCCGCCCGGTTCGTCGCCGCCTCCCCGCTGGTGTTCCTGGGCACCACCGCGCCGGACGGCACGGTCACGGTGACCCCGCGCGGCGACGCACCCGGCTCGGTCCGGGTGCTCGACGGCGGCCGGCGCCTCGCGGTCCCGGAGCGGCCGGGCAACCGGCGCGTCGACAGCATGCGCAACCTGCTCGCGCACGACGGCATCGGACTCACCTTCTGCGTGCCGCGCGCCACGCACGTGCTGCGGGTGCACGGCCGCGCCCGGGTGACCCGCGACCCCGCGGTGCTGGCGCTGTGGGGCCCGGCCGACGCCGAGGGCCAGGGCCCGGCCGCGCACCGGCCGCCGCCGCTCGCACTGCTGGTCGACGTGCACGACGCCTACGTGCACTGCGGCCGGGCGCTCGCCGCCGCCGGGCTGTGGGACCCCGACAGCTGGGACGGCGACGACGTCCCGGGGGTGAAGGAGCTGGCCGACGCCGCCCGGGCCGACCGCGCGAGCCGCGCCGAGGATCCCGACACCGTCGGACCGGCCGCGCGGGTGTGAGCGGGGCTCAGGCCGTCGCGAAGGCCCCGAGCACGTGGTCCGGCCGGATCCCGTCGAAGTGGGACCGCCAGATCCCGTGGTAGAGGACCTCCTCCTCGCTGCGCAGCGGCCAGGAGTCGGACGGGTGCTCGGGCACCTCGTCGGTCAGCCCGGCGGCCGCCGCGGCGGCGGCCTTGCGGGCGGCCAGCTCGGCCAGCACGGTGCCGGCGCCGGAGCCGTCGCCGAACTGCTCCTTGCCGCGCCACAGCAGGTCCTCGGGCAGCCAGCCCTCGAACGCCTCGCGCAGGATCGCCTTCTCCGGCCGGCCGCCGGGGCGCTGCTTCCACTCCGGCGGCAGCGCCAGCGCGGCGCGGACCAGGCCGGAGTCGAGGAACGGCTCGCGGGCCTCCAGCCCGAAGTACATGGTGGTCCGGTCGCAGCGCTGCAGGTTCAGGTGGTGCAGCTGCTCCAGCGAGCGGACCAGCTCGGCCTGCAGGGTGTCCGGGTCGGCGTACTCGGGACCGTGGACGTAGGAGTAGCCGGCGAACAGCTCGTCGGCGCCCTCCCCGGTCAGCACGACCTTGACCTTCTTCGCCGCCTCGCGGGCGAGGATCAGGTTGGGCACGGCGCTGCGGACCAGGGCCGGGTCGTAGTGCTCGATGACCTCGACGGCGTGGTCGAGGGCCTCGGCGATGTCCTCGGGCGTCACCAGGACCTCGTGGTGGTCCGAACCGATGTGCGCGGCGACCTTGCGGGCCGCGATCAGGTCGCCGGACTCCGCGGTCCCGACGGCGAAGGTGGGCAGCTGCTCGCCACGAGCCCGTGCCTCCTGCGCGGCGATGGCCGCGACCAGCGCCGAGTCGAGGCCACCGGACAGGAACACCCCGACGCCGACGTCGGACATCATCCGGCGGCGCACCGCGGACACCACGGCCTCGCGCACCCGGGACAGGTCGGCGTCGTCCCAGCCGGGGCGGATCGCGCGGCGGGCCGGGCGGACCTCGACCGGCACGGCGTCGGCGAACCGCACCAGCCCCGACGACGGGCTCCACAGGCAGCCGGGCGGGAACGAGCGCACGTACGGGCGGTCCTCGGGGTCGAACGCACGGAGCTCGCTGGCGAACAGCACCGTCTCCGACGGGTCCGGCGCGGTGTACGGGACAATCCCGGCGGCACCGCCGCCGTCACGGAACTCTGCCGGCGGCACCCAGTACAGCGGCTTGACCCCGAACGGGTCCCGGGCGACGAGCCCGGGACCGTCGGTGCGCCCCATGGCGACGGCGAACATGCCGTTGAGCGAGGCGACCGCGGCCTGGCCGTCCCACATCACCGCGTGCAGCGCGGCCTCGGTGTCGGACTTGGTGCGCACCGTGCCGTCCGGGAACGCCTTGGCGATGCGCTCGTGGTTGTAGATCTCGCCGTTCCCGACGATCCAGGCAGTACGCGCGGCGTCGGACATCGGCTGGTGCCCGCCGCTGACGTCCATGATCGACAGGCGCTGGTGGCCCAGCCAGGTGTTCCCGACGACCTGCACGCCGGTGTCGTCGGGTCCGCGGTGCGCCACCCTGGCGAGCATCCGCTCGTACTTCTCGGGGTCGGCGGGCTCACCGCCCGGCCATGCCGTGGGTCCACCGAACGCAGCCACGATCCCGCACATGGGCTCCATCGTCGCACGGTCGGCGAGCCCGCATCCGGCTTCCGTTCCCCCACCGTGTGAGTTCGGACTCTGAAAGGCGTTTCCGGAGCGATCCGAATTGCCCCGGCGGCCGAGGGTTCGTACGGTCGGAGACCGGCCAGGACGGCCGCCGTCCACCGCCGACACCAGGACTCAGGGTCCGGAGGCGGGGACCGACACCGGCCATCGAGCAGGTGCGCGGTGACGCCGCGCCAGGACCGACCGACAAGGGGCGGACTCAGGTGAGCACGGCAGAGCACGACGAGCGGCAGGGCCGGCACAAGGTCGTGATCGTCGGCGGAGGGTTCGGCGGTGTGCAGGCCGCCAAGGCGCTCAAGGGCGCCGATGTCGACGTGACCATCGTCGACCGCACGAACCACCACCTGTTCCAGCCGCTGCTCTACCAGGTGGCGACGGGCATCCTGTCCCCCGGCCTGACCGCCCCGGCGCTGCGCCGGGTGCTGAAGAAGCAGCGCAACGTGCGCACCCTGCTCGCCGAGGTCGGCGACATCGACCTCGAGGCCAAGGTCGTGCACGCGGCCGCGCCGGACGGACAACGGATCACGCTGCCCTACGACACCCTCGTCGTCGCCGCGGGCGCCACGCACGCCTACTTCGGGCACCCGGAGTGGGCCGAGCACGCCCCCGGCATGAAGTCGATCGAGGACGCCCGGCTGCTGCGCTCGCGCATCCTGGGTGCCTACGAGCTCGCCGAGGTCGCGACGACCGAGGAGGAGAAGCAGGCGTGGATGACCTTCGTGGTCGTCGGCGCCGGCCCCACCGGTGTCGAGCTGGCCGGTCAGCTGGCCGAGCTGGCGCAGTACGTGCTGCCCCGCGAGTACCGGTCGATCGACACCCGTTCCGCGCGGATCATCCTGCTCGACGCGGCGCCGGCGGTGCTCCCGCCGTTCGCGAAGAAGCTGCAGGACTACACCCGCAAGACCCTGGAGAAGAAGGGCATCGAGGTCCGCCTGAACACCATGGCGACCGACATGGACGCCGACTCCATCACGGTCAAGGGCCCGAACGGCGAGGAGCGCATCGTCGCCCGCACCAAGGTGTGGGCCGCCGGTGTGCAGGCGTCCCCGCTGGCCGAGCTGCTCGCGAAGGCCTCCGGCGGCGAGGTCGACCGGGCCGGGCGCCTGGCGGTCGACCCGGACTGCAGCCTGCCGGGCCGCAGCGACGTGTTCGCCATCGGCGACATGGTCTCCACCATCGACCGGCTGCCCGGTGTCGCGCAGGTCGCGATGCAGCAGGGCACCTACGTCGGCAAGCTGATCAAGGCGCGGGCCAAGGGCGACGACACCACCCCGGCCCCGTTCCGCTACTTCGACAAGGGCTCGATGGCCACGATCGGCGCGCGCGAGGCCGTCGCCGACGTGCGCGGCATCAAGCTCACCGGCTGGATCGGGTACTTCATCTGGTGCTACGTGCACGTGATGTTCCTGATCGGCTGGGGCAACCGCTTCGGCACGCTCTACAACTGGCTGCGGTCGCTGCGTTACGCCCGCTACCGCGGGCACCGGCTGATCAGCGTCACCGCCTCCTACGACAAGGCGGTCGACCCCGAGAAGCCGCTGGGCGCCGAGACCGACGAGCGCGCCGAGCTGGACCCGCGGGTCTCGCCCGGCTCGCCACCGGCGCCCGACGAGCGCCCGGCCGCCACGGCCTGAACGGGCCCACGCACCACGACCGACGCCCGGGGGCACGCGCCTCCGGGCGTCGTCGCGTGCGGGGGTGGGTCGCGACGTGGCACCGTGCTCGGGTGACCCCGGCGATGCAGGTCCTGATGCGTGACATCGCGCGGCTCTGGGACACCGCGGCCGGCGCGCTCTACGACGACGGGGACCCCGGCCCGGCGACGGCCGCGCTGGCTGCCGACGTGCGCTGGACCGAGCTGCCCACCCGCGCCGGGGGCCACGGCCGGGACGCGGTCGCCGCGCACCTGGCCGCCGTCGCCGGTGCCCGGCCGTCCGGGCTGACCCGGACCCGGTTGTCCCGCACCGTCGACGTCCGCCGGGTCGTCGACGAGGTCCGCGTCGGCTTCACCCACGACCGGGAGCTGCCGTGGCTGCTGCCCGGGCTCGCCCCCACCGGGCGCGCGGCGGAGGTGCTGGCGGTGCAGCTGGTGCGGGTCCGGCAGGGCCGGATCGACGAGGTCCGGACCCTCTGGGATCTCGCGGGACTGCGCTCCGTGCTCGACGGGTGAGCCCGTCGTCACCGCTTCCGCTGCATCATCGCGCTGACCTGCGGCAACAGCCCCACTCGTCGAATGTGCGACGGGCGGTCGCCCGGGTGCGGTGAACAGCGCCACGGAAGGCCGTGACCAGGCCCGACACGCCCTGAAGAGGGGGTTCCCGCAGGTCGTGGCGATGTCTCTGCCAGTCTGTACCGCGATCGGAGATAGCAGTCCACCCCGGTGAGCGGGGTGCGTGAACCGAGAGGAGTTGTCAGCGATGGCTCTGCCCACCCTGACCCCGGAGCAGCGCGCCGAGGCGCTCAAGAAGGCGGCTGCGGCCCGTACCGCCCGCAAGGAGCTCCGCGACAAGATCGCCAGCGGCGAGGAGACCATCCCCGCTGTGCTGGGTCGCGCGAAGACCGACCAGATCGTCGGCAAGACCAAGGTCGCCGATCTGCTGAAGAGCGTCCCGGGCTGGGGCCCGGCGAAGGTCTCCAAGGTGATGGAGGAGGCCGGCATCGACGTGTCGCGTCGTGCCGCCGGCCTCGGCGACCGTCAGCGCGCCGCGCTGATCGAGAAGGTCGGCTGACCTTCCCCCAGCGCCTCGCGACGGCCCGGCCCGCCCTGTGCGGACCGGGCCGTCGCGCGTTCCGGGCCGGGCCCCGGCGGGGCGTCCGTGCCGGTCTGGCAGCCTGCCCGGTGTGAACAGCCCCGGTGTGGAGCGGCCCGGTGTCGAGCCGCAGGGCACCGTGCGTACGGTCGAGGCCGAGCCGGGTGTGACCCTCTGGGTGCAGGACCTGCCCGCGCACCGGCCGACGCCGGCGGCGCCGGTGCTGCTGGTGAACGGGGCGGGCTCGGCCGGGTACGGCTGGCCGGACGCGCTGGTCGAGGCCCTGCGCGAGCGGCACCGGGTGGTCCGCTACGACCACCGTGACACCGGGCGTTCCACCCACGCGTTCGAGGACCGGCCCTACGCCGTCACCGACCTCGCGACCGACGCGCTCGCGGTGCTCGACGGCTGTGGGATCGGCCGGGCGCACCTGGTCGGGATGGGGCTGGGCGGGACGCTGGTCCAGCTGCTGGCGCTCGACGCGCCGCACCGCATGGTCAGCGCGGCGCTGCTGTGTTCCGCGGCGCTGCCGTGCTCCGCGGCGCTCGACACCGGCGACGCCGACCTGCCCGGCCCGACCCGCGACGTCCGGCGGATGTGGCAGGAGCTGGGCGACCCGCGCGACGAGGCCGGGGAGCTGGCCTGGCGGGTCGAGTACTGGCGGCGGGTCTCCGGCGGGGTGCTGCCGTTCGACGGCGCCGAGTTCGCCGCACGTGAGCGGCGGATCATGGACCACACCGGGCGGGTCGAGCCGTGCACCGCACATGCCCAGGCCGACCTCGACGGGCTGGACCGCGGCGGCGAGCTGGGCTCGGTCACGGTGCCGACTCTCGTCGTCGAGGCGCCGGAGGACCCGGTGCACCCGCCGCCGCACGCCGACCACCTGGCGGCGCGGATCGGGGCGGCGGCGCAGCTCGTCACCGTCGACGGGATGGGGCACGCGCTGCCGGACCTGCTGTGCGAGCCGATCGCGGCGGTGCTGCTGGAGCACGCCGCCGAGGCCGAGGAGGCGGACGCCGACCCGGCGACACCGGAGGCGGACGCCGACCCGGCGACACCGGATGCGGACGCCGTCCCGGCAGCACAGCAGGCGGAGCAGGCGCCGCCGGGGGCCGGTCAGCCGACCCAGCGGTAGCGGCGCTCCGGGCGGCCGGTGCCGCCGTAGCGCAGCCGTACGGTGACCTGCCCGGTCGACACGAAGTGCTCCAGGTAGCGGCGGGCGCTGACCCGGGACAGCCGGGTGGCCTCGGCGCACTCGGTCGCCGACAGGTCGGCCTCCGCGTCGGTCCCCGAGTGGTCGCGCAGGGTGCCCGCGACGAGCTCGGCGGTCGGGGTGGTGAGGCCCTTCGGCATGCGTTCCGGGCCGCCGGGGGTGCGGGCGGGGGCGGCACCGGTGCCGCCGAAGATCCGGTCGATGTCGGACTGGTCGCGGACCCGGTCCAGGTCGCGCCGGATCCGCGTCGCGCGGTGCACCTGGGCGGCGAGCGCGGCGGAGTCGAACGGCTTGACCAGGTAGTGCAGCGCCCCGCCGTGCAGCGCAGCGGCGACCGTGTCGGAGTCGTCGGCGGCGGTGACGACCAGCACGAACGGGTCGTCGGCGGCCCCGGTGCGCAGCCGCGTCAGCACCTCCAGACCGGACATGTCGGGGAGGTAGACGTCGAGCAGCACCAGCTCCGGGCGGAGCCGGGCGGCGGCGTCGAGGGCGTCGGCGCCGTTGTGCGCGACGCCGACCACGGTGCAGCCCTCGATCCGCTCCACGTAGCCGGAGTGGACCTTCGCGACCATGAAGTCGTCGTCGACGACCAGGACCCTCACACCCGCACCCCCGTCGGCGCCACCGGCAGCACCGCCTCGAAGACCGCACCGGCCCTGCCGGCCGGCGCCGGCCGCACCGCGATGGTGCCACCCCGGCGCAGGCACGCCTGCCGGGCCAGGGCCAGGCCGAGCCCGCGGCCGCCGATCTCGGCGGCCTTGGTGGAGTAGCCGGCCCGGAACACCTCCTCGGCGAGCTCCGAGGCGATCCCGGGACCGGAGTCGCGGACCTCGATCCAGACCTCGTCGCCGTCGGTGTCGCCGCCGCCGGCGAGCCCGATCTCGATCCGGCGCGGGCCCTCGTGCCCGGCGGTCGCGTCGATCGCGTTGTCGATCAGGTTGCCGAGCACGGTCACGAGGTCGGCGGACAGGTCCGGGTCGTGGTCGGGATCGGTCGGGTCGAGCCGGGACTCCGGGTCCAGGGCCAGCTCGACGCCGCGCTCGGCGGCCTGGCTGTTCTTCGCGACGAGCAGCGCGGCCGTCGCCGGGTCGCCGACGCTGGCGGTGACCTCGCGTCGCCAGCCCTCCGAGGCGGCGACGATCCCGGCGACGAACCGGCGCACCTCGTCGTGCTCGCCGAGCTCGGTGAGCCCGGCGATGGTGTGCAGCCGGTTGGAGAACTCGTGGGCCTGCGCGCGCAGGGTGTCGGTGACGGTGTGCGAGGCGTCGAGACGGTGCTGCAGGGTGGTGAGCTCGGTGCGGTCCCGCAGGGTCACCACGGCGCCCACGTCGCGGCCGTCGACGCGGACCGGGCGGCGGTTGAGCACCAGGGCCCGGGTGTCGAGCAGGACGAGCTGGTCCTCGCCGTCGGCGGCGCCGGTGAGGACCTCGCGGAGCCGGTCGTCCAGCCCCAGGTCGGCGACGGCGTCGCCCTCCCGGGCACCGGGCAGCTGCAGCAGCTCGCGGGCGACCGGGTTGAGCAGGGTGATCCGGTTCGCGGTGTCCAGCCCGACCACGCCCTCCTTGATCCCGAGCAGCATCGCCTCCCGGCGCTGCACCAGCTCGACGATCTCGTCCGGCTCCAGGCCGAGGGTCTGGCGGCGGACGCGGCGGGCGAGCAGCAGCGACCCGAGGACGCCGAGGCCCAGGGCCAGTCCGAGCAGCGCGCCGGTCTCGGCGCGGGCCCCGGCGAGGGACTCCCAGAGCGACGGCGCGCGGATCCCCGCCGACACCAGCCCGGCGACGGCGCCCCGGTCGTCGATCACCGGCACCTGGGCGACGACGGTGCGCCCGTCGGAGTTGCCGACCCAGGCGCGGCCCCGCGGCGCGGTGCTGGCGCCGGGATCGAAACGCTGCCGGACCCGGGACGGGTCGGGTGAGGTGCGCACGACCAGCCCGGCGTCGACGATCTCGATCTCGTCGGCCCCGGACAGGTTCTCCGCGCTGCGGGCGAACGACGGCAGCAGGTCGTAGCGGCGGGTCTGCAACGCCTCGCGGACGGTCGGCACGGACGCGACGTCCTCGGCGACCGACAGCATCCGGCGCCCCTCGGTCTCGCGGAACGACTCCGACGACTGCACCGCGGCCAGCGCCGCGACCGCGCCGAGCAGCACGACCACGACCACCAGCTGCCAGACGAGGAACTGGCGGGCCAGTGGCCCTCCGGTCCCCCCGGCGCTCCGTCGCATGCGCCCAGCGTAGGGCGCGTGCCCGCGGCGGCGACCGCGCGACCGGTGGGACCGCGATCCGTGGGACTGCGATCCGTGGGACTGCGATCCGTGGGCACGGTCCATGGATCGCGGCCCGCGGGACTGCGGACCGTGGGACCGAGCCCGCGGACGACGACGCGTCGCGCGGCTCACCCTCGGTGGACCGGCCCGGCCGCGGGCGCGCAGACTCCGACGGCGGCGGCAGGCAGCGGCACGACAGCGGCACGACAGCGGCGCTGCAACGGCACGGCAGCGACACGGCGACGGGGGCGGGCATGGTGGGGACGGTGGCGCGCCCCGGCGGGCCGCCGCCCGCCCGCCGCGCCCGCCGGGGCCCGTTCGCCGCGCTGGTCGCGGTGCTCGTGCTGGCCCTCGCCGCGGTCGTCGTCCCGATCGTGCTGACCGGCGGGCCCCGGCCGCTGTCCGACCTGCGCATCCTCGTGCCCAACCCGCCGGGCGGCGGCTACGACGTCACCGCCCGCAGCGCGGCGAAGGTGTTGTCCGACAACGGGATCACCGGTCCGGTCGAGGTGTTCAACCTGTCCGGTGCCGGCGGGATCGCCGGGCTCGGCCGGGTCGAGGGCGAGGCCGGCAACGGCAGGCTGCTGATGAGCATGGGGCTCGGGGTGGTCGGGGCGACCGCCTCGCGCGACACCCCGCTCTCGCTCGCCGACACGACTCCGATCGCGCGGCTGACCGAGGAGTCGGAGATCGTGGTCGTGCCCGCGGACTCGCCCTACCGGGACGTCCGCGCCCTGCTCGACGCCTGGCACGCCGCTCCCGGCGGGCTCACCGTCGGCGGCGGCTCGACCGTCGGCGGGCCGGACCACCTCGCGACGATGCTGCTGGCCGAGGGCGCCGGCATCGCGCCCGCCCGGGTCCACTACGCGTCCTACGACGGCGGCGGTCCGCTGCTCGCGGCGGTGCTGCGCGGCGAGGTGGCCTTCGCGGTGTCCGGGGTGGGCGAGTTCGCCGACCAGATCGGGACCGGTGACCTGCGGGTGCTCGCGGTGACCGCCGGCGAACGCGTGCCCGGCCTCGACGTGCCGACACTGCGCGAGTCCGGGGTGGACGTCGAGTTCAGCAACTGGCGCGGGCTGGTCGCGCCGCCCGGGCTGTCCGAAGCCGACCGCGCCGCGCTGGCCGACGCCGTCGCCGCGATGCGTGCCACCCCGCAGTGGCGGCAGGTGCTGGCCGCGAACGGCTGGCACGACGCCTGGCTCCCGGGCGCGGACTTCGCCCGGTTCACCGCCACCGAGAACGAACGGGTGGAGCACGTCCTGGGCGGGCTGGGCCTGCGGTCGCGCTGACCGCTCGGGCCCGCACGCGGCGCCGTGTCCGCGATGACCGAAACGACCACAAGGACCGTTGTAGCCGTTACGGAGACACCGGTCGGGTGACCCCGCACACTTCAGCGCGTTCGCTTCGCAACGGTGAGATCGGACGCACATGCCCCAGTCGACGGCCCCTCCGCAGTCGCAGGAACCGCCCTCGCACCACCGGCCCACGCCGGACGACCCCGCGCCGCCCGTGCCGCGGCCCCGGGTCGGACCTCTCGTCGGCACGGTCCTGGCCGTCCTGGCCGCCCTGCTGCTCGTCCCGCCCGCGGTCGGTGCGATCGGCGGCGGTGGCGACGGCACCCAGCTCCGCGGACTGCGGATGCTCGTCCCCAACGCCCCCGGCGGCGGCTACGACGTCACCGCCCGCAGCGCGGCCAAGGCCATGGAGGACGCCGGGCTGACCGGGTCGGTCGAGGTCTTCAACCTGCCCGGTGCGGGCGGCACGGTCGGGCTCGGCCGGACCGTCAACGAAGCCGGCGACGACCGGCTCGTGATGAGCATGGGCCTGGGTGTGGTCGGCAGCGTGTACTCCAACGACTCGCCGGCCACGCTGGAGCAGACCACGCCGATCGCGCGGCTGACCGAGGAGACCGAGATCGTCGTCGTCCCCGGTGACTCGCCGTTGCGGAACGTGGGCGACCTGCTGGCCGCCTGGCGGGCGGCGCCCGGGAAGACCCCGGTGGGCGGCGGTTCCTCCCCCGGCGGCCCGGACCACCTGGCCCCGATGCTGATGGCCGAGGGAGCCGGGGTGGACCCGCGTGCGGTCAACTACATCTCCTACGACGGCGGCGGCGAGCTGCTCGCCGCGGTCCTCGGCGGCAAGGTCGCGTTCGGGGTGTCCGGGCTCGGCGAGTTCGCCGACCAGATCGCCTCGGGCGACCTGCGGGTGCTCGCGGTGACCGCGGGCGAACGCGTGCCCGGCCTCGATGCGCCGACACTGCGCGAGTCCGGCATCGACGTCGAGTTCACCAACTGGCGCGGCGTCGTGGCGCCGCCGGGGCTGGACCCCGAGGGCGTCGCGGAGCTGGAGCGCGCCTACGCCGAGCTGCACACGACGCCGGAGTGGCGCGAGGTGCTGGCACGCAACGGCTGGCAGGACGCCTACCTGCCGGGGCCGGAGTTCGGCCGGTTCCTGGCCGACGAGGACGCCCGCGTCGAGCGGGTGCTGACCGGGTTGGGGCTGACGTGACGACCATCGGGGACACCGGGAACACCGGGACCGCCCGCTCCTGGTGGAAGGAGCACTCCGAGCTGGGTGTGTCGGTCCTGCTGGCCCTCACCGGCCTGCTGGTGCTCGGCGACACCCTCGCCGAGGGCGGCGGCGGCACCGCGTCCGACCCGCTCGGGCCGCGCACCGTCGCGTTCGTGCTCGGCGCGGCGCTGCTGGTGCTGGCCGCGCTGCTGACCGTCGACGTCCTGCGCGGCGGCCGCGGCGAGGCCGAGGGCGGCGAGGACGTCGACCTCGAGGTGCCGATGGACCTGCGCACGGTCGGGATGCTGGCCGGGGTGATCGTCGCGACGGCGGCGCTGATCCCGCTCGCCGGGTGGCCGATCGCCGGGACCGTCCTGTTCGCGGGCGCCACCTACGCGCTCGGCTCGCGCGCGGTGCTCCGCGACCTCGGCATCGCCGCCGGGGTCTCACTGCTGACCTGGGTGCTGTTCGACGCCGTGCTCGGCGTCGACCTGCCCGGCGGCCCGCTGATGGGGGTTCTGGGATGACCGAGGTGCAGTGCTGATGGGCACGTTCGACCTGCTCATGAACGGGTTCGCGCACGCGCTGACCCCGCAGAACCTGTTGTTCGCCGCGTTCGGGGTGCTGCTCGGCACCGCGATCGGCGTGCTGCCGGGCATCGGCCCGGCGATGGCGGTGGCGCTGCTGCTGCCGGTGACCTACGCCTTCGACCCGACCGGTGCGTTCATCATGTTCGCCGGCATCTACTTCGGGGCCATGTTCGGCGGTTCGACGACGTCGATCCTGCTCAACACCCCCGGCGAGTCCGCGTCGGTGATGGCGGCCATCGAGGGCAACCCGATGGCGAAGTCCGGGCGCGGCGCCCAGGCGCTCGCCACCGCCGCGATCGGGCACTTCATCGGCGGCATCGTCGGCGTGACCGGGCTGGTCCTGGTCGCCCCGCTGATCGCCTCGGTGGCCGTCGACATCGGCGCCCCGGACTACTTCGCGATCATGGTGCTGGCCTTCGTCGCCGTGAGCGGCGTGCTGGGCGCCTCGCGGGTCCGCGGGTTCGCCGCGCTCGCGCTGGGCCTCACGATCGGCCTGGTCGGGCTCGACCCGATCTCCGGGCAGCCGCGGCTCACCTTCGGGGTGCCGCAGCTGGCCGACGGCATCGACGTCATCATCGTCGCGGTCGGGTTGTTCGCGATCGGCGAGGCGCTGTGGGTGGCCGCCCACCTGCGACGACGCCCGCAGGAGGTCATCCCGGTCGGCCGTCCGTGGCTGGGCCGCGAGGACCTGCGGCGCACCTGGAAGCCGTGGCTGCGCGGACCGTTCATCGGGTTCGGCTTCGGCTCGATCCCGGCCGGCGGCGCCGAGATGTCGACGTTCATGGCGTACGTGACGGAGCGGAAGCTGTCGAAGCACCCGGAGCAGTTCGGGAAGGGTGCCATCGAGGGCGTCGCCGGGCCGGAGTCGGCGGCCAGCGCGTCGTCGGCGGGGACGCTGGCGACGATGCTGACCCTCGGCCTGCCGACGACGGCGATCGCCGCCGTCATGCTCGCCGCGTTCCAGCAGTTCGGCATCCAGCCCGGCCCGCTGCTGTTCCAGAAGGAGCCGGACCTGGTCTGGACGCTCATCGCGAGTCTGTTCATCGGCCTGGTCATGCTGCTGGTGCTGAACCTGCCGCTGGCCCCGGCCTGGGCGAAGCTGCTGCGGATCCCGCGGCCGTACCTGTACGCGGGGATCCTGTTCTTCGCCTGCGTCGGCGCCTACGCCGTGTCCGGCCAGCCGGTCGACCTGCTGGTGCTGCTCGCGATCGGCGGGATC
Source organism: Pseudonocardia sp. Ae717_Ps2 (assembly GCF_001932475.1). Classification (NCBI taxonomy): domain Bacteria; kingdom Bacillati; phylum Actinomycetota; class Actinomycetes; order Pseudonocardiales; family Pseudonocardiaceae; genus Pseudonocardia; species Pseudonocardia sp. Ae717_Ps2. The sequence continues at coordinate 959,650 of NZ_MCIS01000001.1, read as the reverse complement.
GGGTTCCTGATGCGCCGGTTCGGGCTGCCGGTGCTGCCGGCGATCATCGGGGTCATCCTCGGCCCGGATGCGGAGCTGCAGCTGCGCCGCGCCCTGCAGATCGCCGATGGCGACGTCACGACGCTGGTCTCCACCCCGCTGGCGGTGGTGGTGTACTCGCTGATCGCGATCCTGCTGGTCGCCCCGGTCGTGCTCCGGGCGGTCCGCGCCCAGCGCGGCGACCGGGAGTCCGAGACGGTCTGACCCGGACGGCGACCCCGACGACGTCCCGCGGCCGCACCGGCCGCGGGGCGTCGTCGGCACGACAGCGCTGCCCACGGTGCGCGCGGTGATCCGTTCGCCGCGCGCATCCGGACGCACGCGCACGACGGATCACCGCGCGCGCAGCGGATCACGTCATGGCTGGCGACGACCGTGTCGGGGCGCAATCCTGGGCCGGTGGCGATCACCAAGACCCCGCGACGGGTCCGCGACCGGGTGGGCTCCTGGCTCCTGCAGGACGCGCACCGGCCCGAACGGCACGGGCCGCACACCCGGCCCGAGCCGGAGCACCCGCGCCATCCCTGGTGGAAAGTCATGTGCCTGACCGGCGTCGACTACTTCTCGACGCTGGGCTACCAACCGGGGATCGCGGCGCTCGCCGCCGGCGTGCTCTCCCCCGTCGCCACCCTGGTCCTGGTCGCGGTGACGCTGCTCGGCGCACTGCCGGTCTACCGCCGCGTCGCCCGGGAGAGCCCGCACGGCGAGGGCTCCATCGCGATGCTGGAGCGGCTGCTGCCCGGGTGGCGCGGCAAGGTGTTCGTCCTGGTCCTGCTCGGGTTCGCGGCCACCGACTTCCTCATCACGATGACGCTGTCCGCGGCCGACGCCACCGCGCACCTGGTGCAGAACCCGCTGGCCCCCGCCGCGCTGCAGGGGCAGAACGTGCTGATCACGCTGCTGCTGCTCGCGCTGCTCGGCGGGGTGTTCCTCGCCGGGTTCTCCGAGGCCATCCGGATCGCGGTCGCGCTGGTCGCGGTCTACCTGGTGCTCAACGCCGTCGTCGTGGTCGACGGGCTGGTCCGGATCGTCACGGCGCCGCACGTCGTCGCGGACTGGTCGGCGCTGCTCGTGTCCCGCTACCCGGACCCGCTGCTGATGGTGGGGATCGCGCTGATCGTGTTCCCCAAGCTCGCGCTGGGCCTGTCCGGGTTCGAGACCGGGGTGTCGGTGATGCCGCTGGTCCGGGGCCGCGACGGTGACACCGAGGACCGCCCGGAGGGCCGGATCGCGGGCACCCGGCGGCTGCTCACCGTCGCCGCGCTGATCATGAGCACCTTCCTGGTGACCTCCAGCGTCGTGACCGTGCTGCTGATCCCCGAGGCGGACTTCGCCCCCGGCGGGCAGGCGAACGGCCGGGCGCTGGCGTTCCTCGCCCACCGCGACCTGGGGAACGTCGTCGGCACCGTCTACGACCTGTCCACGATCGCGATCCTGTGGTTCGCCGGGGCCTCGGCCATGGCGGGCCTGCTCAACCTGGTGCCCCGGTTCCTGCCCCGCTACGGCATGGCGCCGTCCTGGGCCAGGGCCGCGCGGCCGCTGGTCCTGGTGGTGCTGGTCGTCGCGTTCGGGGTGACCGTGCTGTTCGACGCCGACGTCGACGCCCAGGGCGGGGCCTACGCCACGGGCGTGCTGGTGCTGATGACCTCCGCGGCGGTCGCCGTCGCCTTGTCGGTGCGGCGCACCGGGAGCCGCCCGGCCGTCGTCGCGTTCGTGCTGATCGCGCTCGTGTTCGTCTACACGACGGTGGCGAACGTCGTCGAACGGCCGGAGGGGGTGAAGATCGCCGCCTGCTTCATCGCCGGGATCCTGGTGGTGTCGCTGCTGTCGCGCACCCTGCGCGCGTTCGAGCTGCGCGTCACCGACGTCACCCTCGACGACACCGCCCGCGGGTTCCTCGACGAGTGCTCCGGCTCCGGCCGGCCGCTGCGCCTGGTCGCGCACGAGCCTCGCCCCGGTGAGCGGGACAGCGTCGCCCGCGACGAGGAGTACCGGGAGAAGCTCGCCGAGGAGACCGAGGACCACCACATCCCCGACCCCGACCGGGTGGTGCTGGTCGAGGTCACCGTCACCGACCCGTCGGAGTTCGAGTCGGGCATCACCGTGCGCGGCGAGCGGCGCGGCCCCTACCGGGTGCTGACGACGTCGGCGCCCTCGGTCCCGAACGCGATCGCCGCGCTGCTGCTGCACCTGCGCGACGTCACCGGCACCGCCCCGCACGCCTACTTCGACTGGACCGAGGGCAACCCGGTGCGCCACTTCGGCCGGTACCTGTTCACCGGGGTCGGCGAGGTCGCGCCGATCACCCGGGAGATCCTGCGGAAGGCCGAGCCCGACGTGGCCCGGCGCCCCGTGGTGCACGTCGGTTAGGGCGGCCCGTGGTGGCCGGCGTGGGTCCCGCGGACGACGTCCTCGCGGATCTCGGTGGGGGCCCCGCGGTGATCTCCCCGGCATCCGGTTGACACCCACCGGCTCTGCGGGTTCGGTGGGACCGTGACCGGCTTCCTGCTGACCCGACGCCGTCACGTCGACAACCTCGTCGTCGTGAGCCAGGCCTGTCGCTGATCGCGTCACCGCAGGTCCGTTTCCTCCCTCTTTCCTCTCTTTCCGGCGCCGTCGTGCGCCCGTCTGCCGTGCCCGGCACACCCCCGAGGAGTCTCCCGTGTCCGATGCTCTCGACACCACGCCCAACACCCGGATCCAGGAGCCGCTGAAGTTCGCGTACTGGGTCCCGAACGTCTCCGGTGGGCTGGTCACCAGCACCATCGAACAGCGCACCGACTGGGGCTTCGAGTACAACAAGAAGCTGGCGCAGACCGCCGAGAACAACGGCTTCGAGTACGCGCTGTCCCAGATCCGCTACATGGCCAGCTACGGCGCCGACCACCAGCACGAGGCCACCGCGTTCTCCCTCGCGCTGGGGCTGGCCACCGAGCGGCTCACGGTGATCGCCGCCGTCCACCCCGGCCTGTGGGAGCCCTCGGTGCTGGCCAAGTGGGTCGCCACCGCCGACCACCTGACGAACGGCCGGCTCGCGGTCAACGTCGTCTCCGGCTGGCTGAAGGCCGAGTTCACCGCGATGGGCCAGCCGTGGCTCGAGCACGACGAGCGCTACCGCCGCAGCAACGAGTTCATCCGGGTGCTGCGCGAGATCTGGACCTCCGACGGTGGCGCCGAGTTCGCCGGCGACTTCTACCGGATCCGCGACTTCGACCTCAAGCCGCGCCCGCTCGATGTCCCGGGCCGTCCGCACCCGGAGATCTTCCAGGGTGGCAACTCCACCGCGGCCCGCTACAACGGCGGCACCGTGTCGGACTGGTACTTCTCCAACGGCAAGGACTACGACGGCTTCTCCGAGCAGGTCGAGGAGGTCCTCGGCCACGCGAAGACCGCCGAGCGTCTGCAGCCGGTCCGGTTCGGCCTCAACGGCTTCATGATCGCCCGCGACGACGAGAAGGAGGCCCGGGACACCCTGCGCGAGATCATCGAGAAGGCGAACCGGCCGGCCGTCGAGGGTTTCCGCGACGCCGTCCAGCAGGCCGGCAACTCCACCGGCGACAAGCGCGGCATGTGGGCCGACTCCTCCTTCGAGGACCTCGTCCAGTACAACGACGGTTTCCGGACCCAGCTCATCGGCACCCCGGAGCAGATCGCCGACCGCGCGATCGAGTACAAGCGGCGCGGCGCGAACCTGCTGCTGCTCGGCTTCCTGCACTTCCAGGAGGAGGTCGAGTACTTCGGCGCGAAGGTGCTCCCGATCATCCGGGAGAAGGAGGCCGAGCTCGCCGCCCGCGAGCCGCAGCTGACCGCCGTCTGACCGGCGGCGTCCGACCGACACCTGCCCGCACGGGCCCGGCGACCGTCGTCGCCGGGCCCGTGCGCGTCCCCGGGGACCGTCCTGACCGGACATCCCGCGCCGCGTCCCATTTCCGGGAACGTCTCGTTGACTTCCGCGGTGACCTACCCGAACACTGGGACCGTGCCGAACACCGAGCTCACCCGTCGACGCCACGTCGACCTCTCGCGTGTGACCTCCTCGCTCTGTCGCTGACCGGCGTCCCCGTCGCACCTCTCCGCGTGTGACGGCCGGCGGGCGTCCGTCCCGCCGGTGATCGCCCGGCACCGTTCCCGCAGCCGGGCCCCCTCCCCCGCGCACCGTCGTGGCGCGCCCGCACCCGGGCGCCCGTGGCGTGCCGTCGAGGTGCCCGGCTCCCTGCACGACGAGGAGTCACCCATGACCACCACCGAGATCCGTCCCGAGACCGTGACCGAGTCCTGGGACCCCGTACCCACCGACGCCGCGGGCTGGATCGCCCGCGCCGGCGAGGTCCGCGCCGTCCTGGCCCGCGACGCCGCCGCCCGCGAGCGCGCCGGCGCCACCCCGCACGCCGAGGTCGCCCTGCTGAAGGCCTCCGGCCTGGTCACCCTGCTCGGCCCGGTCGAGCACGGGGGCGGGGGCCAGGACTGGACCGTCGCCTACCGGGTGATCCGCGAGGTCGCGGCCGGCGACGGCTCGATCGGGCAGCTGCTCGGCTACCACCTGCTGTGGTTCTGGGCCGCGCGCCTGGTCGGCACGCCCGAGCAGATCGCGGCGGTCGAGGAGCAGGCGACCCGCGAACGCTGGTTCTTCGGCGGCGCGGTCAACCCCCGCGACGAGGACCTGACCATCCGCGACGAGGGCGACGAGCTCGTCTACGACGGCCGCAAGAGCTTCTCCACCGGCAGCCGGGTCTCCGACGTGACCGTGCTGGAGGGCGTCATCGAGAACACCGACACCCACGTGTTCGCCATCGTGCCGAGCGCCCAGGAGGGCATCGTCTACGGCGACGACTGGGACAACATCGGCCTGCGCCTGTCGGAGTCGGGAAGCGTCACGGTCTCGGGTGTGCGGGTGCCGTGGGCGTCGGCCGCCGGGTTCACCGACAAGGTGTTCGCCCCGCGCGTCTACAACACCTTCAACGTGCCGGTGATCCAGCTGGTGTTCGTCGCGTTCTACCTGGGGATCGCGCGCGGGGCCCTGGAGGCGGGCGCGGAGTACACCCGCACCCGGACTCGGCCGTGGCTCTACGGCGGCCACGAGCGGGCCGTCGACGAGCCCTACCAGCTCGACCTCTACGGCGACTACACGGCCAAGCTCTGGGCGGTGGAGGCGCTGGCCGACGCCGTCGCGGCCGAGCAGCAGCGGCTGCACGACGACGCCGACGCCGTGACCGCCGAGCAGCGCGGCTAGCACGAGGTGCGCGTCGCCGCGGTGAAGGCGCGGGCCACCGAGGTCGCGCTGGAGATCACCGGCGGGATCTTCGAGGGACTCGGCGCGCGGGCGACCCGGACCGAGCTCGGCTTCGACCGCTTCTGGCGCGACGTGCGCACCCACACCCTGCACGACCCGGTCGCCTACAAGCGGCGCGAGGTCGGGGCGTGGGTGCTGCGCGACGAGCTGCCCGAGCCGACCTGGTACACCTGATCCCGGGATCCCCCGGACACGACACCGCCCGCCCCGGTCGCACTGGGGCGGGCGGTGTCGTCGCGCGGCGGTGCCGCGGAGTCATCGGTGTCTGAGAGTCAGCGGGGCCGTGGAGTCGGCGGGGCCGTGGAGTCGGCGGGGCCGTCGGCGGGGCGCTCAGCCGACGGTCGTGCGATCGCCCTCTCCCGCGGGGGTGCGGTCGGTGCGGACCCGCGGGAGGAACCGCCCGGTCCGGGCGCGGTACTCGGCGTACTCGGGGCCGAGTGCACTGCCCAGGCCGGGCTCGTAGACCGCGCGGGCCTGGATCTGCACCGCGACCAGGATCAGCACCCCGGCGAGCACTCCGAGCAGGGTCGGGGCCATGAACAGCATCCCGGCGCACCCGACGATCAGGCCGGTCAGCGCGGGGTTGCGGACACGGCGGTAGATCCCGCCGGTGGCGAGCACCGGGCGTCGTGCGGCGTCCGGGTCCCCGGCCGCGGCCGCACCGGCCTCGGCGGCCGAGCGGCGCCACACCGTGCCGAGCTGCAGCATCGCGACCGCGACGACGGCGAACCCGAGCAGCAGCAGCCCCGCCCCGACGACGGCGACCGCCGGCCGGGCCAGCACCGAGATCGGCTGCAGCACGTCGAGGGCCACCAGCAGCGGCGCCCCGAAGCCGAGGACCGCGGCCAGCACGAACAGCGTGCGGGCCCACCAGGCCGGGCTGCCCGGGTTCCGGGCGACGTCGAGCCTGCGCTCCCCGCGGGCACGGTGCGCGCGACCGCGGAACCACAGCCCGACGCCCACGGCGAGCGCCCCCAACACCAGCGCGGCCCACCCGAGCCCGTGGTGCCCGGCGACGTCGAACACGCGGGCCCAGGCGTTCTCGCCCCACACCTGCGGGACGGCCTCGTACAGCAGCCAGGCGCCGAAGACGAAGAACATCACCGCGGCGCCGATCGAGATGGCCCGCTCCGGGAGCCGCTTGCCGAGCTGGCGCCCGACGACGATGGCCAGCGCGTCCGCGGCGACCATGCCGGCCGTGGATCCGGCCCAGATGCCGATCGACCCGGCGAGGGTGCCGTGCTGGGCGGCCAGGGTGATCGTCGCGAGCATCGTCTTGTCACCGAGCTCGGCGAGGAAGAACGCGACCGACGCGGCGACGACGGCGGACCCGCCGGCCCGCCTGGCCTTGGCCTCCTCGTCCTCGGAGAGGCTGTCACCGCGCAGCGTCCAGGCGCCGAACGCCAGGAAGGCGACCGCGGCGACCAGCGCGATCCAGCCGGTCGGGATCGACGCACCCAGGCCGTAGCCGACGGCGACCGACACGAGGTGGGTCACCGAGGTGGCGATCGTGATCCCGATCAGGACCGGGATCGCGTTGAAGCGCGTCGCGAACGTGAGGGCCATGAGCTGCGACTTGTCGCCCAGCTCGGCCACGAAGATGACGCCGAAGCTGACCGCGAACGCGATCAGGAATCCATCCATGTCCATCCCTCGATCTCGACCGGACCGAGGATGGGTGCCCTCGATCCGGTGTATCCGGATCGAAGGTCTCGCTCGCCTGGTGGTGGTCAGGCCGCTGCGCCCGGGTCGGCCGTCGCAGGACGAGGCGGACCAGTATGTCGAGCGCAGCGTTGGGAGCTACTCCCCTTCGCGTACGAGGAGACGGTACCTCATCGATCCAGAGCGGCTCGACACCTGATGCGCATCCGATGGTGTGACCGCCCTCTCAGCGCCGACCCCCTGCGATGGCTTAGCGTCGCGAACGAGTCGTGTCACCGGTGACCGAGGAGGACCCGTCATGCCCGAGGCCGTCGTCTGTGCCGCCGTCCGCACACCGATCGGGAAGCGGAAGGGTTCGCTGGCCGAGGTCCACCCGGTCGACCTGTCCGCCGCCGTGCTGACCGCCCTGGTCGAGCGGACCGGGATCGACCCCGCCGTCGTCGACGACGTCGTGTGGGGCTGCGTGAACCAGGTCGGCGACCAGGCCGCGCAGATCGGCCGCTACGCCCTGCTCGCCGCGGGCTGGCCGGAGTCGGTGCCCGGGGTGACGGTGAACCGGGCGTGCGGGTCGAGCCAGTCCTCGTTCGACTTCGCGGCCGGGATGGTGCTGGCCGGGCAGTACGACGTCGTCGTCGCCGGTGGGGTGGAATCCATGACCCGGGTCCCGCTGGGCGCGGGCCGCGACCTGGGGCGTCCTTACGGACCGCTGGTGCGCGAGCGCTACCGCGCCGACCTGGAGTCCGGGGAGTTCCCGAACGGCGACTTCAACCAGGGTGTCGGCGCCGAGCGGATCGCCCGGGACTGGACGCTGTCGCGGACCCGGCTCGACACCTACGCCGCCCGGTCCCACGAGCTCGCCGCCGCCGCGATCGACGCCGGCGCGTTCGACGACCAGCTCGTCGAGGTACCCGGGGCGCCCGGGTTCGCCGCCGACGAGGGCCTGCGCCGCGGGACCACCACCGACACCCTGGCCGCGCTGAAGCCGTCGTTCTCCGCGGACGGGGTGATCCACGCCGGGAACAGCTCGCAGATCTCCGACGGCGCGTCGGCGGTGCTGGTCACCACCCCGGAGAAGGCCCGCGAGCTCGGCCTGACCCCGATCGTCCGCTACCACTCCGGGGCCGTGTCCGGCGCCGACCCGCTGCGGATGCTGACCGGCCCCATCCCGGCGACGCAGAAGGTGCTGAAGCGCTCCGGGCTGTCGATCGGTGACATCGGCGCGTGCGAGGTCAACGAGGCGTTCGCGCCGGTCCCGCTGGCCTGGCAGGCCGAACTGGGCGCCGACGACGCCGTGCTCAACCCGCTCGGCGGGGCGATCGCCGTCGGGCACCCGCTGGGCGCCTCGGGCACCGTGCTGCTCACCCGCCTGGTGCACCACATGCGCGACCGCGGGATCCGCTACGGGCTGCAGACCATGTGCGAGGGCGGCGGAACCGCCAACGCGACGATCGTGGAGCTGGTCGCCTAGACCGTCCAGGTTCCGCCCCGTGCTGTGGGTGGGGGTCCTCGGCGGGGCCGCGCTCGCCGCGCCGGGGCCGGGTCCTCACCGTGGGACGGCGCCCTCTCCTGACCAGGGCGTCCCGACCGACCGACGGGGCCGCGACGGGCACTCTCACCCGATGCCCGAGCGATTCCCAGCACGGTCACAGGGTCGTCTCAGGGTCGCGGCGCACAGTTGCACCATGACCGAGAACGGGCCGGGAACGGGCGAGCCGTCCGACGGACGGACCTCCACCGCAGGCGGCGCCACCGACCCCGTCCGGCCCGCACCGCGTCACGAGGGGGCGGCCCCCGCCCACCCGACCGGCGACGACGGCACCCGCGCACAGGAGGCGACCACCGTGACCGACACCGACCACCGGCAGCAGGGCGGCAGCCAGGGGCCCCAGACCCCGCCGCCGTGGGCGACGACGAGCAACCCCACGATCCCGGCGTACGGCGCGGGGAGCCCGCCCACCTCGGTCTACCCGCCGTTCCCCCAGCAGGGGCCGGCACCGAAGCCGCCGCGCCGGTTCGGCGCCGGCCTGGCCGCCGTCGCGCTGACGGCCGCCCTGGTCGGCGGCGCGGCCGGGGTCGGCGGTGCCTACCTCGTGCTCGACGGCCCCTCCTCGCAGGCCACGCTGACCAGCGCCTCCGCACCCGGCACCCCGGCCACCCCCGCCGACGGCTCGATCGCCGGCGCCGCGGCCGCGATCACCCCGAGCACGGTGGACATCCAGGTCCGCACCGCGCAGGGTCTCGCGGAGGGCTCCGGGGTCATCCTGACCTCCGACGGCCAGATCCTCACCAACAACCACGTGGTGGCGAACGCCGCCGACGGCGGCCGGATCACCGTGTCCACCTCCGACGGCAGGCAGTACACCGCGACCGTCGTCGGCACCTCCCCCAGCTACGACCTCGCCGTCATCAAGCTGCAGGGCGCCCGGGACCTCAAGCCCGCCACCCTCGGGGAGTCCTCGAGCGTGCAGGTCGGCGAGCAGGTCGTCGCGAACGGCTCCCCGCAGGGCCTGTCCGGCACCGTCACCGCGGGCATCGTCTCCGCGCTGAACCGGACCGTCACCGCGGGCGGCGACGGCCAGCCCCTGGTCGTCTACAACGGCCTGCAGACCGACGCCCCGATCAACGAGGGCAACTCCGGCGGCCCGCTGGTCAACCTGGCCGGGCAGGTCGTCGGCATCAACTCCGCGATCGCCACCGCCGGCCAGAGCTCCGGCTCGATCGGACTGGGCTTCGCGATCCCGGTCGACACGGCCAAGCGGGTCGCCCAGGAACTGATGGACTCCGGCGTCGCGACCAAGCCGCAGCTCGGTGTGCAGGGCGCGGTGTCGGCCTCCCGCAGCGCCCCGAGCGAGACCGCGGGCGCACAGATCGCGGCGGTGGAGCCGAACTCGCCCGCGGCGACCGCGGGGATCAAGGCGGGCGACGTGGTCACCAAGGTCAACGAGTACCCGGTGTCGAGCTTCGCGGACCTGATCGCCCGGGTCGGCAACTTCGCCCCCGGCCAGCAGGTCACGCTGACCGTCGGCAGCGGCTCCGGTGCCCGCGAGGTGCCGGTGACCCTGGGCAGCGTGAAGGACACCGCCGCCGCGACCGCCCAGAACGGGGCGCGGACCGTGCCGCAGGACGGCTCCTCCGGCGAGCTGCCGTTCGGCATCAACCCCTTCGGCGACGGCAACTGATGCGATCTCCCCGGGGCGACGCCACGCCCCGGGCACCCACTCCGGCCGGGCGCGACACCCCCCTCCCCTCGCGCCCGGCCGGTTCCCTGTGCGCCGGTGGGCCGTCCGGTCTCAGCCGACCCGGTGGCGGGCCCGCAGCCGGGACCGCACCCGTCCGGCCAGCGCCGTGACCCCGGCGACGACGGCCACCAGCCCGACCGCGAGCAGCGCCGCCACCACCGGGGAGTCGGTGAGGTTGCCGGTCAGCACCCCGAGCACGCCGTAGAGCAGCGTCCACAGCACCGCACCGGCCGCGACGGCGGGCACCAGCTTCGCCCAGGTCATCCCCGACACCGCGGCCGCGATCAGGGTCGGCACCCGCCCCGCCGGGGCGACCCGTCCGACCAGCACGACCAGCCAGCCGCGCTCGGCGAACGCGCCGCGCATGCGTTCGATCCGGGCCGCGGTGCGCGCACCACCGAGCCGCCCGCCCGCGACCGCGGCACGGACCGGGTCACCGGCCAGCCGCGCGACGGCGAAGGTGACGAGGTCACCCAGCAGGGCCGCGGCGAAGGCCAGCAGCAGCACCACCGGCAGCGACAGCGCGGAACTCGTCATCGCCGTCGCGGCGGCGGCACCGACGATCGCGCCGGTCGGCACCACCGGCAGCACCGATCCGAGCAGCACTCCGCCGGCGACGACGAGGTAGGCGATCCGCCCGGCGTCCGGACTGACCTCGGCCTCGAGCCAGTCCTGCGCCGGTGCGGCCAGCAGCTGCAGCGCGCTCACGCCGGCGTCCCGACGGCGGCACCGGGCGGGAGCACCAGGGTGCGGGTGGGCAGCCCGGCCGCGGCGACGGCGTCGGCGAAGTCGTGCGGCGGGCGCACGAGCAGCTCCCGCATCCGGGACCCGGTCCGCCCCGGGACCGAGCACAGCCCGGCCACGGCGAGGGTCCCCCAGTGCACCGGCAGCGCGACGGCCGGTGCGAGCCGCCGGACGGCCTCGGCGGCGCCGGCCGGGTCGAGGTGCCCCGGCCCCAGGTTCGGGCCCCAGCCCCACACCGGCAGCGCGGCGAGGTCGATCGGACCCTGGGCGGCGACGTCGTCGAGCCCGGGGAACAGCCCGGTGTCCCCCGCGACGTAGACGCGCAGCCCGTCGCCCTCCAGCAGGTGGCCCATCGCGTCGGCCTGCGGGCCGTGGGTGAACCGTGGCCCCCACCGGTGCCCGGAGTGGTCGGCCGGGGTGCCGGTGACGCGCAGCCCGTCGACGACGCGGGTCTGCCCGACGGCGAGCTCGGAGACCCGGGCGACGCCGCGGCGGCGGAGCCAGTCGCCCGCCCCCGTGGGCACCACGACCTCGACCGACCGCGGCAGCCGGCGCAACGAGGCCAGGTGCAGGTGGTCGGCGTGCAGGTGGGAGATCAGGACCAGGTCGACCCCCGCGGGCCCCGCCGGGTCGACGGCCGGCGCGGTACGGCGCAACGGTCCGACCGAGTTCGCCAGCACCGGGTCGGTGAGGACGGTGCGGCCACCGATCCGCAGTCGCAGGGTGCTGTGGCCGAGGAAGGTCGTCTCCGGCAGGTCCACACCGGCGAGTATCCCCTCAGGCGTTGCCGAGGACCCGGTCGACCGCGATCTGCAGCACCACCCGCCGGGGGTTCGGCCGGGGCTGCTTGTACTCGGCGGCGTAGCGGCGCTCGGCGTCGGCGACCACGTCGGGCTCGTCCCGCACGACGGCGCGGCCCTCCAGGGTGGACCAGGTACGCCCGTCGACGACGGTGACGCTGACCCGGGCCCCGTCCGGTCCGGCCGCGGCGACGTTGCGCGCCTTCTGCGACCCGCCGCTGCAGATCACCCGGGCGGTGCGCTCGGCCACGTCGACGGTCACCCCCACCGGCGCCGCGTGCGGGGTGCCGTCGCGGCGCAGGGTCACCAGGACGCACGGCCGGCGCTGGGACCAGAGCTCGACGAACGCGTCGGAGACGCCGTCGTCGAGCGACCGGCGACGGCGACGGGGCGGGACGGGGGTGGTGGTCACGTCGCCATCCTGGACGTCGCAACGCCCCGGGCGCGCCCGGCACGCCGAGGAGCCGGTCACTCCGGGCGACACCACTCGCCCCGGTGATCCCCGTACGGGCGACTTGTCTGGCCCCGCCGACCGGGTGTCGCTTCACTCTCCGCCATCGGACAGGGCGTCCCGTTCGCCCCACCGGTCACGAGGATCACGTTCGTCACAGGGAGTGGATCATGACCGCACGTTCGCTCGTCCGCCGCACCGGCGCCGTCGCCGCCACCGTCACCCTCGCCGCGCTCGCCGGGCTCCCGCTGGCCGGGGCGGCGTCGGCCGCGGAACCGGCCGCCACCCCGGTGACGAGCGTCGTCACGGCCCCGGCCCAGGAGGACACCGAGGAGCCGCCGACCGAGGAACCCACCGACGACGCGACGCCGGCCGACGACGACCCGGACGCCACCGACCCCGAGGAGACGGCGCCCGAGGAGACGACCACGGCTCCGCAGACGACCACTCCCGCGGCCGGTGCTCCCGCCACCGGGCGCGGCAGCGACCTGGACTGCGTCGACCTCTCCCGCGCCCAGGCCCAGGCGGTGCTCGCCGCCGACCCCTCGGACCCGAACAACCTGGACCGCGACGGCGACGGCCGGGCCTGCGAGGGCCCGGACCTCGTCGCGGCGGCCGGCACCGGGCAGGTGCGCGCGGTCCCCGGCGGCGGTGTCGAGGCCGGTGACGGCTCCGGCGGCGCCGGGGTCGACCCGACGGTGTTCCTGCTGGTCGGGACCGGTGCGGTCCTCGCCGCCGGGGCGGGTGTCGTCGTGTGGAGCGGGCGTCGCACCGGCCGCGCGTCGCTCCCCCTGACCACCCGCCACTCGTGACCCGCACCCCCGCGCACACCGGTCCGCCGGGCACGAGGCCGGTCGGACGCGGGCGCTGCGGCCCCGCGTGCGGGGCCGGTCCGCGGGAGCTGCCCGGGCCACACGGCCGCCGCGGGCCGCGCGGGGTGCGACGGGTGTGGTGGGGGGTGCTCGTCGTGCTGGCGCTGGCCGTGCCGCTCGGGGCGCCGCCGGTGGCGATCGGCGGAACGGTTCCGCCGCTGCCCACGACCACGCTCCGCCCGGCGGCGGCCCCGCTGCCGCCGTCGGACCTGGTGCGGGTGCGGGCGCCCTCGATCGGGCTCGACAGCGGGCTCGTCCCGCTCGGCCTGACCGGGCGGGGGACGCTGGAGGTGCCACCCGACGGTGCCGCCACCGGCTGGTACACCGGCGCCCCCGCGCCGGGCTCCCGGGGGCCTGCGGTGCTCGCGGCACACGTCGACTGGGACCACGAGCCGGGCCCGTTCTTCCGGCTGCACGCGCTCGCCCCCGGTGACCTGGTGTCGGTCGACCGCGCCGACGGCACCGCCGCGACCTTCGAGGTCCAGGCCGTCCGTCGCTACGCCAAGGACCGCTTCCCCACCGCGGCCGTCTACGGCGACCTGCCCGGCGCGGGCCTGCGGATGATCACCTGCGGCGGGACGTTCGACCGGGGCGTGCGCAGCTACACCGACAACGTGGTGGTGCTCGCCTCGCTGGTCGACCCGGGTCGCGGCCCGGTGTAGACGCCGGTCGGCCGGAACCGCAGGCCGGGCTCGGCGTACTCCTCCAGGGCGTGCGCCACCCAGCCGACGGTCCGGGCGCAGGCGAACAGCAGCTCGCCGGCGTCGGGGCTCAGGTCGTGGGCGTGCATCAGCGCGGCGAGCGCGAGGTCGACGTTCGGGGCGGGGCCGTCCCCACCGCGGTCCATCCCCGCGACGACGGCGTCGACGCAGGCCACGACGCGGTCCGCGGCCGGGTCCGCGCGGAGCCGGTCGAGCAGCACCGTCGTGCGCGGGTCGGTGCCCCGGTACACCGAGTGCCCGAAGCCCGGGACCCGCTCGCCGGCCCGCAGCCGCTGGGCGAGCACGCCGGACGGGTCGTCCTGGGCCTCGGTGAGGAAGCGGTGGGCGAGCCCGCTGACCAGTCCGTGGCGGGGCCCGTCCAGGGCGCCGAGCCCGGCCGAGACGACGGCGTGCACGTCGGCCAGGGTGCTCGCGGCGACCCGGGCCGCGACCGTCGACGACGCCAGGCCGTGGTCGGCGAGCAGGACCAGCGCGGCGCGGACGTGCCCGGCCGTCGCCGACGCGGGTGCCCGGCCCGGGTCACGCAGCAGCGCCGGCAGCAGCCGCTCCGCCAGGTCGGACGGTCCGGACCCCGGGTCCCCGGCGAGTGCGGTCACGACCGTCCCCAGCAGCGCCGACGCCGTCGCCACCACCGCGCCCGGCCGGGCGGCGGCACGCAGCGGGTCGGCCGCGGCCACCGCGGCGACGGCGAGCCGGAACCGGTCGGTCGCCCGTGCCCCGGCGGGGGCGGCGTCGAGCACGGCGCGCGCCGGGGCGAGCAGGTCCGGGGCGGCGTCGAACGACACCCGGCCCGGGACCTCCCACAGCAGCGCCGCGACCTGCTCGAGGTCCGCCGACCCCGCGAGCGCCGGCGCCGCCACCCCGCGGAACCACGGCCCCCCGTCGGCGACGAGTGTGATCCGCGTCCTGATGCGCTCGACCGTCCCGGACGGCTCCCCCGCCTCCCGGCCGCGCGCGGCGAGGGCCTCCACCTCGTCCTGGGCGAACCGGCTGCCCCGCCGCTGCGCGCCGCGCACGCTGGTCAGCAGCCCGCGGCTGGCGTAGGCGTAGACGGTCTCCCGCTTCACGCCGAGGCGTTCCGCGGTCTCGGCGACGGTCAGGTACTCCACGAGATGGACCGTATCAACATTGATCCGATCAATATTGACAACGATTCCCGACGGGCGGACGGTCCGGTCATGACCAGCACCGACAGCACCGGCACCGCCGCCCCGCAGGTCCCACCGGGCCTGCGCGGCGTCGCCGTCACCACTACCCGGATCGGGGACGTCCGCGGAGACGAGGGCTTCTACCACTACGGCCCGTACTCCGCGGTCGACCTCGCGCGCACCCGCACCTTCGACGACGTGTGGTTCCTGTTCGTCCACGGCCGCCTCCCGGGCACCGCCGAGCTCGCGAAGTTCGCCGCCACCACCGCGCAGCGCCGGGTCCTGCCCGACGCCGTCGCCGCGCAGCTGCCCGCGATCGCCGAGGCCTGCGGGCCCGACCTGCTCGCCGGGCTGCGCACCGCCCTGTCGCTGCTCGGCCCGCAGCACGGGATGCGGCCGCTCTGGGACGACCCGACGGCGGGCCCCCGCGACGCCGCGACCGTCTGTGCCGCGACACCGACCGTCCTCGCCGCGCTGCACCGGCTGCGTCACGGCCTCGACCCGGTCGCCCCGCGTACCGACCTGTCGTCCGCCGCGAACTGGCTGTGGATGCTGGCCGGCGCCGAGCCCGCGCCGACGCACGTCCGCGCGCTCGACGCCTACCTCGTGGCGACGGTGGACCACGGCTTCAACGCCTCCACCTTCACCGCCAGGGTGGTCGCCTCCACCGGCGCCGACGTCGCGTCCTGCGTGGTCGCCGCGCTCGGCGCGTTCGCCGGGCCGCTGCACGGGGGCGCCCCCGACCGCGCGCTGGAGAGCCTCGACGCGATCGACCGTGACGCCGGCGGCTCGCCGGAGCGCTGGGTGGCCGACCGGCTCGCCGCGGGGATGCGGATCATGGGGTTCGGCCACGCCGTCTACCGCGGGCCGGACCCGCGCTCGGCGCTGCTGCGCGAGGTGGCCGCGGAGCTGGGCGGGCCGCTGCCCGCGCGAGCCGCCGACGTCGAACGGCGGGTCGCCGCCACCCTCGCCGAGCTGCGTCCGGACCACCCGCTGTTCGCGAACGTGGAGTTCCACGCGGGCGTGGTGATGGAGGGCTGCGGGATCCCCCGCAGCATGTTCACGCCGACGTTCGCGGTCAGCCGGGTCGTCGGCTGGTGTGCACACGTGCTGGAGCAGGCCGCGCAGCGCCGGCTGATCCGTCCCTCCGCGGCCTACGACGGCCCGCCGCCGCCCGAGCCGGTCCCGCCGCGCGCGGAGTGACCCGGCTTGCCGGACGGGTGACCGGCGTGCTCATCTGATGGGTGACTCCCGCTTCGGCGGGGGTCCGCCGTCAGCACGATCCGTCACCCCACCACGGAGGTCGAGTGTTCCGGGCACGCCGTCCGCACCAGCAGCCCGAGAGCACCCACCCCGGGGGAACCGCACCGGCGCCGCCGCGCCCCGGCGTCGCGATCGCCGTCCTGGCCTCCTGCGGACTGCTCGTCTCACTGGTCCAGACGATGGTCGTGCCGCTGCTGCCGCGGTTCCCGGAGCTGCTCGACGTCAGCGGGTCGACGGCGTCGTGGCTGATCACCGCCAACCTCGTCGCCGGCGCGGTGTCGGCGCCGGTGCTGGGGCGGCTCGGCGACATGTTCGGCAAGCGCCGGATGCTGCTCGTGGCGCTCGGCCTGGTCGGGGTGGGGTCGCTGCTCGGCGCGCTGGCGCCCGGGATCGAGCTGCTGCTCGTCGCCCGGGTGCTGCAGGGCGCCGCGTTCGGGGTGATCGCGCTCGGGATGAGCCTGATGCGCGACGTCCTGCCCGCCGACCGGGTCGGGTCCGGGGTCGGGCTGATGTCGTCCTCGCTCGGCTTCGGCGGGGCCATCGGGCTGCCGATCACCGGCGTCGTCGCCCAGTTCGCCGGCTGGCGCTGGCTGTTCGCCGGGGCCGCGGTGCTCGGCGTGCTGCAGATCCTGCTGGTCCGGCGGCTGGTGGCCGAGTCACGGCTGCGCACCGGCGGCCGGTTCGACGTGCCGGGGGCGTTCGGCGTCGGCGGGGCACTGGTGTGCCTGCTGCTGGCGATCTCCAAGGGCGACGACTGGGGCTGGACGTCGGCGACCGTGCTCGGCCTGTTCGCCGGCACCGTGGTGCTGGTCGCCGCGACCGCCTGGTACGAGCTGCGCGTCCCCGCGCCGCTGGTGGACCTGCGGGTCTCGGCACGGCCCGCCGTGCTGCTGACCAACCTCGCCTCGGTGCTGGTGGGCTTCGCGATGTTCGCGGGCTTCGTGCTCGCCACCCAGATCCTGCAGGCCCCCGTCTCGACCGGCTACGGGTTCGGGCTCTCGCTCGTCGTCGCCGGGCTGGTGCTGCTGCCGATGGGCGGGTCGATGGTGGTGTTCTCCTCGGCCTCGGCCCGGCTGTCGCGGCTGCGGGGCCCGCGCACCACCCTGGTGGTCGGCACGCTGCTCCTCGGGGCGGGCAACTTCGCCTTCGCCGCGATGCCCTCGACGGTGCCGCTCCTGATGGCCGCCTCGACCGTGGCCGCGGTCGGCGCCGCGCTCGCCTACTCGGCGATCCCACTGACGATCATGCGGGCGGTGCCGGAGTCGGAGACCGCCGCGGCGAACAGCCTCAACACCCTGGCCCGGCAGCTCGGCACGAGCTCGTGCACCGCGGTCGTCGCCGCGGTGACGGCGACCTACGTGCTCGGCGACGGCGGACCGCCCTCGGCCACGGCGTACACGATCTCCTTCGTCGCGGCGGGCGCCGCCGGGCTGCTCGCCACGGTCCTGGTGCTGCTCACGCCCGCGCCGAAGGCGGAGACCGTCGCGGCCCCGGCCCCGGCGACCGCCCACGGCTGAACACCGGAGCGCCCCGGAACGGTGTCCGGGAATTCGGGATCGCATTCCGCAGTCGCATTCCCACCGTGCGCCGCCGGGCGGCCGCCGCGGCGCCAGCGTACGACCGTCCACATCGGAGGACGAGCCCCGTCCTCCCCCGTTCGGACGATGGTGCCCCCCCCCCCCCCCCGGAGCGCGGGTGACGATCACCGCGCGGACTGTGACGCCGACGACCATGCCCCCTGTGGGGCGTGCACGTGCCGGGACCGACCGGCCACGCCCGGTGATCGTTCCACTGTGGACGAGCCCGCCCGTCAACCTGCGGGTCTGCGGAGCTCTTTCCGAGAACCGGCGAGTAGACCGACCGGTAACATTCTCGCCAGTAACAGTCGGAGTTGACCGACCATCCGTGAGAGCGCACACTCGGCGGCTGGATCACATTCCGATCGTGACTGTTCATCGATAGCGTTGCAGGCACCGCAACCGATCCGATCGACCAGGCCGCACCGCGTCCCGCCTGGCGATTCCGCCGGTCGTCGCCGCTGCTGGAGGTCGTCACATGAAACCGTTCGTGGTCAACAACCACGACCGACTGGTCTTTCCCGCCAATTTTCTCGGTGAACTCGATTTTTCCGTCATCGACGACCTGGAACAGTTCACGGCCATCGTCGGTCGCGATTTCGAGGCAAAGGCGCCCACCGGCACCGACATCCTGGAGCGGGTCACCAACGGTGCTTACGAGAGTCGCTTCGCGCTGCTGCGCGACATGAGCCAGAACCTGTTCTGGGTCAACCGGTACACGCTCACCATGTTCGAGAAGCGCCCGACCCGCTGGCGTGACCTCCCCCGCCACCGCGCCGACGTCTTCCTCCCGCTGCTCACCCCCTGGCGCGACGGCGACAAGAAGATCCGGGCCGTCGCCGATGCCTTCGCCGCGCTCCCCACCACCTGGGACGAGGAGACCGAGCGCCGCATCTTCGAGCTCCTCTTCGACGTCTACGGCAACCGCCGTCACCACGCGACCGAGCTGCCCGCGGTCAAGCCGACCGTCGAACAGTTCCTCACCACGCCCGGCGCGCAGACCTTCGTCGTGCCCCACCACGACCCGGACTACCCGGTCTTCTCCTTCACCGAGATCCTCGACGCGCACGCCGAGCGCCCCGAGCTCGAGGCCCTGACCCGGTGGGCGATGGTGCTGCACAACCAGTACCCCTGGGACCGTGCCGCCACCGAGCTGCGCACCGCCGAGGAGATCGGCGACGACGAGTACGTCATCGCCTTCCACCCGCGCAACCGCGACGTCGAACAGTTCCTGGACCGCGCCACCGGCGCCCGTCCGGCGCGTCGCGGCCGGCTCTCCACCCAGTCCGACCCGGTCGAGCCCGTCACCCCGCTGCCCCCGATCCGGGTGCGCGAGGCGTTCGCGGTGCAGCCGAAGGTGGAGGCCCTCGCCGTCGTCCGGGGTGAGCACGTCTGCTCCAACGACGACGTCGTCCGCAACTCCGCGTTCTCCTGGTCACCGATGAGCGCCGACGAGATCGCTGCCAAGACCGGCATCGACCAGCGCCGCTACACCGAGCTCGACATCGAGGACCTGGCCTGGGCCGCCGCGGTCCGCGCGCTGGAGCACTCCGGCCGCGACCGCTCCGAGATCGGCGCCGTGCTCGTCGCCACCTGCACCAGCGAGCGGCTCATCCCGTCGCTGTCGACGTGGCTGTCCGGTCGCCTGGGCCTGCTGCAGACGCACTGCTCGGCCGACATCATCGCCGCCTGCGCCGGGCTGCCCTACGGCCTGTCCGAGGCCGTGCGCCAGCTGCAGGAGGTGAACCGGCCGGTCCTGCTGGTCTGCGTCGAGAAGTTCTCCGACAAGATCGGCAACGTCCGCACCTCGCGGATGATCTTCGGCGACGGCGCGGCCGCGATGGTCATCGCCCCGGCCGCCGAGGGCGAGCGCGGCGACGTCGACCTGCTGCAGACCTACGCGTCGGGCCCGGACACCCAGGTGAACTCGATCATCTGGCCGAACCCGGAGTTCGACAACGACATCACCGTCTACGGCCCCGAGGTCAAGGCGCTGGTCGCCCGCTACCTGGCGCAGATGATCGACGAGCTCACCGAGCAGGCCGGACCCGACGGCGAGGGCACGATGCTCGACGCGGTCGACCTGATCGTCCCGCACCAGGCGAACAAGACGATGATCCTGCAGCTCGCGGGCAAGGCGGGGCTCTCGGCCGACCAGCTGTACTTCAACATCGAGTCGATGGGCAACGTGTCCGCGGCATCCATCCCGATCGCGCTGTTCGACTCCGTGGCCGACGGCGTGGTGGCCGGCCGGACCCGGGTCTTCGCGCCCGGCTTCGGGGCCGGCGCGGTGGGCGGCTACGCGGTGCTGGAGATCGACCCGGCCGTGATGGCGCCGGAGGTCCACCTGGACCCGACGGCCGCCGCGGTGGCCGAGCCGGCCGTCGCCCCGACCTCCGACGACGTCCGCATCGCCTTCGGCGAGTAGCACGACCGGGTGACACGGGCCACAGTGGGCGGGAAGATCCCTGTCCGAGAGGTGAGCCCGCCCGCATTCCGGCACAGCCCGGGCGACCGTCCGTACCGACCCGCCGACCGCACGACGACGATGTCGGTGCGGCACCCCGCCGCCACCTCGTCGTCGCACTCGTAGGAGCAGTGAACCCCAGCCATGTTCTCGCGCATCGCCATCGTCAATCGCGGCGAGCCCGCCATGCGGCTCATCAACGCCGTCCGTGAGTGGAACGCCCAGAACGGGCCCGACCGCCGCCTGCGCACGATCGCGCTGCACACCGCCGTCGACCGCCGCGCGATGTACGTCCGCGAGGCCGACGAGGCCGTCCTGATCGGTCCGGACGACCCGGACCACATGGGCGCGAGCCCCTACCTCGACCACGCCGAGCTGGAGCGCGCGCTGCGTGTCACCCGCGCCGACGCGGTCTGGCCCGGCTGGGGCTTCGTGTCGGAGAAGGCCGAGTTCGCGGAGCTGTGCGAGCGGCTGGGGATCACCTTCGTCGGGCCGTCGGCGGAGGTCATGCGCCGGCTCGGGGACAAGATCGCGTCCAAGCAGCTGGCCGAGTCGGTCGGGGTGCCGATGGCGCCGTGGTCGGGCGGCCCGGTGGCCGACGTCGAGGCGGCCCGCAAGACCGCCGAGACCGTCGGCTACCCGCTCATGGTGAAGGCCACCGCGGGCGGCGGGGGGCGCGGCATCCGCTACGTGGCGGGCCCAGAGCAGCTCGACGAGGCCTTCGAGCGGGCCGCGTCGGAGGCGTCGAGGACCGCGGGCGACGCGACCGTGTTCCTGGAGCGCGCGGTGTCCGGCGGCCGGCACGTCGAGGTGCAGGTCGTCGCCGACGCCACCGGCGACGTCTGGACCCTCGGGGTGCGCGACTGCTCGGTGCAGCGGCGCAACCAGAAGGTGATCGAGGAGTCGGCCTCCACCGCGCTCGACCCCACGCAGGAGGAGCTGCTGCGCAGCTCGGCCGCCGAGCTGGCCCGCGCCGCGGGCTACGTCAACGCCGGCACCGTCGAGTTCCTCTACCAGCCCGAGGAGAAGCTGCTCTCCTTCCTCGAGGTCAACACCCGGCTGCAGGTCGAGCACCCGGTCACCGAGGCCTGCACCGGCGTCGACATCGTCAAGCTGCAGCTGCACGTCGCCGCGGGCGGCACGCTCGCCGAGGTCGCCCGCGAGGTGCCGGCGGCGCAGGGCTGGGCGATCGAGGCCCGGCTGACCGCCGAGGACCCGGAGCGCGAGTTCGCCCCCGCCCCGGGCCGGATCGAGCACCTGGCACTGCCGTCGGGTCCCGGCATCCGGGTCGACACCGGCGTGGCAGCGGGCGACGTCATCCCGCCGCAGTTCGACTCCATGATCGCCAAGGTGATCGCCTGGGGCCGCGACCGCGACGAGGCCCGCGCGCGGCTGTCCCGGGCACTGCGCCAGACCGCCGCGGTGATCGACGGCGGCTCCACGAACAAGGCGTTCCTGCTGGACCTGCTCGACCGCGACGAGTTCCGCTCGGGCGAGCTGCAGACCACCTGGCTCGACGCGATGATGGCCGAGGGCTACGCACCGCCCCGCCGGCTCGACGTCGCGCTGCTCGCCACCGCCGTGCTGAGCCACGACGGCCACGTCGCCCGCCAGCAGGAGCGGCTGTTCCGCTCCGCGGAGGCCGGCCGGCCCGAGGTGGGCTACGAGACCTGGCACCAGACCGACGTCACCGTCGCCGGGCAGTCCTACAAGCTCAAGGTCGCCCGGACCCGCGCCGGGCGCTACACCGTCGAGCTGGACGTGCCTACCGCCGGAGGCGGCTCCTCGACGCAGTCGGTCGACGTCGACGTCGAGCGCAACGGCGCCTACGAGCGCCGGCTCACCGTCGGCGACCACTCCTGGACCGTGCTGTCGGTCGCGCAGGAGGCGGACTACCTCGTCGAGGTCGACGGCGCCGTGCACCGCATCTCCGGCGGCGAGGCCGGCATCGTCCGCGCCCCCGCCCCGGCGATGGTCGTCGCGCTGCCGGTCACCGCGGGCCAGACCGTGGCCGAGGGCGACACCCTCGCGATCGTCGAGTCGATGAAGCTGGAGACCTCGCTGCGGGCGCCGTTCGACGGCACCGTCGCCGAGATCCTCGTCCCGGCCAACACCCAGGTCGACGGCGGCACGAAGCTGGTGCGGCTGGAGCCGTCGGCCGACGCGGACGCCGCGGCCCCCAGCGGGGAGCGCGCCAACCTGTCCGCGTTCGCCGCGACCGGCGCCGACACCGACCCCGCCGCGACCGCGGCCGACGCGCTGTCCGCGCTGCGCTTCCAGGTGCTGGGCTTCGACGTCGACGAGCGCCAGGCCCGCCCGCAGCTGCGCCGCCTCGCCGGCGCCCGCGAACGGCTGGCGGCCGACGACCCGGCCGTGCTGGCCGGGGAGACCGCCGTCCTGCAGATCTTCGCCGACCTGTGCCAGCTCTCGCGCAACCGGTCCGAGACCGACGACGAGACCGGCGAGACCGAGCGCAATCCGCAGGAGTACCTCTACGCCTACCTGCGCTCCCGCGACGCCGAGGACGAGGGCCTGCCCGAGTCCTTCCAGGCCAAGCTGCGCCGGGCGCTGGCCCACTACGGCGTCGCCGAGATCGACGGTGGCGCGGCCCGCGCCGACGATCTCGGCCCGGCGCTGTACCGGATGTTCCTGGCCCACCGCCGCGCACCGCAGCAGGTGCCGGTGGTGCTGGACCTGCTGAACTGGCGGCTGCGCCACCCGGAGTCGGTCGCGCACCTGTCCCCCGCGGCGCGCGAGGACTACCTGCGCACGCTCGACGAGGTCGTCGTCGCCACCCAGCTGCGGCACCCGGTCGTCGGCGACACCGCCCGGCTGGTGCGCTACCGCGCGTTCGACGCGCCGGTCGTCGCGGCCGAGCGGGACCGGGCGCTGGCCGAGGTCCGGGAGAGCCTCGACGTGCTGGCCGAGAACCCCGACGCCGACGACCGGGCCCGCCGGATCGACGCGCTCGTCAGGTCCTCGGAACCGATCCTCGGCGTGTTCGGCGAGCGGCACGACGCCGTCCTGCTGGAGGTCATGACCCGGCGCTACTACCGGGTGCGGGTGCTGCGCGACCTGGAGCTCGTCGAGCACGCGGGCAAGCCGCTGCTGACCGCCCGCTACCAGCACCTGGGCCGGGACCGCACGCTCTTCGCCTCGGTGATCGACAACAACGACCCGGCCGCCGCGCAGGCCGTGTCCGACGAGCTGCGCCGCCGCGTCGGCGAGCTCGACGGGGACCGCACCGCGCTCGTCGACCTCTACGTCACCTCGACCAAGGCCGACGACGGCGGCGACCCCGACGCCCGCGCCGAGCGCGTCCGCGCCGCCCTGGGGAAGGTGCCCGCGCACCTGCACCGGGTCGCCGTCGCCGTCCGCCCGAACCCGCGCGCCGCGGGCACGGCGAGCGAGGAGGCCGAGCCGCCGACCTGGTTCACCTTCCGGCCCGACGAGACCGGCGAGCTGGTCGAGGACCGCACGCTGCGCGGCATGCACCCGCTCGTCGCGGACCGGCTGCGGCTGTGGCGCTTCCGCGACTTCGAGCTGCACCGCCTGCCCGCCGCCACCGACGTGCACCTGTTCCGCGCCACCGGCCGCGAGGTCACCGCCGACGACCGGCTCGTCGCGATGGCCGACGTCCGCGAGCTGACCGTGCTGCGCGACGAGGAGACCGGCAAGGTCCGCTCGCTGCCGCAGTTCGAGCGGGCGCTCGACGCCTGCATCAACTCGCTGCGTGCCGCCCGCGCCGGGGACCGCACGCTGGCCCGGATGTCGTGGAACCGGATCGCCCTCTACGTGTGGCCGGAGGTCGACGTCCCGCTCGCCGAGCTGGACTCGGTGGTCCGGCGGCTCGCGCCGCGCACGGCCAACCTCGGCCTGGAGCAGGTCCTCGTCGAGTTCCGCACGGCCGATCCGCAGGTCACCGGGGGTCAGGGCGGTCCGCGCTCGATGCTGCTGCGCATGTCGCGCCCGCCCGGCGCGGGGCTGCAGGTCAAGCTCGACCAGCCCCCGACCGAGCCGATGCGCGAGCTCGACGCCTACGACCAGAAGGTGCTCAAGGCCCGTCGCCGCGGTGCCGTCTACCCGTACGAGATCGTCCCGCTGCTCACCGCCCCGATCGACGCCGGCCCGGGCACCTGGCAGGAGTACGACCTCGTCGACTCCGGCGACCCGGCCCTGCCGGTGCCGGTCGACCGCGCGCCCGGCGGCAACACGGCCAACCTCGTGCTCGGCGTCGTCTCGGTGCCGACCCGGCGCTACCCGGAGGGCATGAAGCGGGTCGTGCTGCTCGGCGACCCGACCCGGGCCCTCGGCGCGATCGCCGAGCCGGAGTGCCGCCGGGTGCTGGCCGCGATCCACCTGGCCCGCGAGCTGGACGTGCCGATCGAGTGGTTCGCCGTCTCGGCCGGCGCGAAGATCGCGATGGACTCCGGCACCGAGAACATGGACTGGATCTCCCGGGTGCTGCGCGGGATCATCGAGTTCACCCAGGACGGCGGGGAGCTCAACGTCGTCGTCACCGGCATCAACGTCGGCGCCCAGCCCTACTGGAACGCCGAGGCCACGATGCTCATGCACACCAAGGGCATCCTGGTGATGACGCCGGACTCGGCCATGGTGCTGACCGGCAAGCACTCACTGGACTTCTCCGGCGGGGTGTCGGCCGAGGACAACTTCGGCATCGGCGGCTACGACCGGATCATGGGCCCGAACGGGCAGGCGCAGTACTGGGCGCCGGACCTGAGCGGCGCCGTCGGCGTGCTGCTGGCGCACTACGCCCACACCTGGACCCAGCCGGGCGAGCGGTTCCCGCGGCCAGCCCCGACCACCGACCCGGTCTCCCGCGACGTCACGACCGCCCCGCACTCCGGGCCCAACTGCGAGTTCACCACCCTCGGCGAGATCTGGGCGCCGGAGACCAACCGGGAGCGCAAGAAGCCGTTCGACATCCGCTCGGTGCTGCGCGGCGTCGCCGACGCCGACCACCCGACGTCGGAGCGCTGGGCCGACATGCACGACGCCGAGTCGGTCGTCGCGCTCGACGCCCACCTCGGCGGCCAGCCGATCGCGATGATCGGCATCGAGTCGCGGCCGCTGCCGCGGCGCGGGCCGCGCCCGGTCGACGGGCCGTCCCAGTTCACCGCCGGGACGCTGTTCCCGCGCTCCTCGCGCAAGTGCGCGCGGGCCATCAACGCCGCGTCGGGCAACCGGCCGCTGGTCGTGCTGGCGAACCTGTCCGGGTTCGACGGCTCGCCGGAGTCGCTGCGCGGCCTGCAGCTGGAGAACGGCGCCGAGATCGGCCGGGCCATCGTCAACTTCGACGGCCCGATCGTGTTCTGCGTGGTCTCCCGCTACCACGGCGGCGCGTTCGTGGTGTTCTCCGGAACGCTGAACGACAACATGGAGGTCGCCGCGATCACCGGCTCCTACGCCTCCGTGCTCGGCGGGGCGCCCGCGGCGGCCGTCGTGTTCGCCGGCGAGGTCAACGACCGCACCGCCAAGGACGAGCGGATCACCGACCTGGAGGCCCGGATCACCCGGGCCGTCACCGACGGGGACGAGGCGACGGCGGCCCGGCTGCGCGGGGACCTCGCCACGCTCCGCCCGGACGTCCGCTCCGAGAAGCTCGGCCAGGTCGCCGAGGAGTTCGACACCAAGCACTCCATCGAGCGGGCGCGGTCCGTCGGCTCGGTGCACCGGATCGTCAGCCCCGACCAGCTCCGGCCCTACCTGGCCGATGCGGTCCAGCGGGGCATGAAGCGCACACTCGACACCCTTGGAGGAACCGCATGACCGCGATCACCGACACCAACCCGGAGCAGCGCGTCGCCATCGTGACCGGGGGTGCGCGCGGGATCGGTGCGGCGATCACCACCGCGCTGGCCCGCACCGGCGTGCACGTGGCCGCCGGGTACTCGTCCAACTCCAAGGCCGCCGACGAGCTGAAGGGCAAGCTGGAGGCCGAGGGCGCGTCGATCTCGGTGCACCAGGGCAACGTCGGCTCGCCCGAGGACTGCCAGCGGGTCGTGTCCGAGGTGCTGGAGCAGAAGGGCCGCGTCGACTATCTGATCAACAACGCCGGCATCACCGTCGACAAGACCGTCCGCAAGCTGACCGTCGACGACTGGCACGCCGTGCTGCGGATCAACCTGTCCGGCGCGTTCTACATGACCAAGGCCGTGCTGGAGCACATGACCGGCAACGAGTTCGGCCGGATCGTGAACATCTCCTCGGTGATCGGCCAGATCGGTTCGATCGGGCAGGCGAACTACGCCTCCTCCAAGGCGGGCCTGATCGGCTTCTCCAAGTCCCTCGCCCAGGAGGTCGCGAAGAAGGGCGTCACGGTCAACTGCGTCGCACCCGGCTTCATCGAGACCGAGATGGTCGCCGCGGTGCCGGAGAAGGCGCTCGAGAAGATCGTCTCGAAGATCCCGGTCGGCCGTCTCGGCCAGGCCGACGAGATCGCCCGGGCCGTACAGTTCCTCGTCGACGACCGCGCCGGGTACGTGACCGGCTCGGTGATCAGTGTGAACGGCGGGCTGGACATGGCGTCCTGACCGTCGTTCTCCCCGGCCGAGGGCCTCGCACGGAGTCGTGCGGGGCCCTCGTGCGTACCCGGGTCAGCCGCGGTGGCAGAGGCCCTTGGCCGCCAGTACCCGCGCGACGGCGGTGTCGTTGTCCTGCGCCGTGATCCGCCCGTCGGCCAGCGCCTTCTCCGCGGCGTCGAGCAGCGGTGCGACCGGGGTGACGTTGGAGAACAGCGCCATGTCCGCGCCCGCGGTCAGGGCCCGGGTGGTGGCCTCGGCCAGCCCGAAGCGGTCGGTGATCGCCTTCATCGCACCGAGGTCGTCGGTCATGGCGAGACCGTCGAACCGGTAGTCCTCGCGCAGCAGCCGGTAGGCGGCCGGGGCGATGCTGGTGGGCACGTCGGTGGTCAGGCCGGGGACGTCGAGGTGGCCGAGCATGACCCCGACCCGCCCGTCGAGCGGCTTCCCCGGTCCGACGAGGTCGGCGTAGGGCCGCAGGTCACCGGCGCGCAGCTCCTCCAGCGGCGGGGTGCTCACCGACCCCTTGTGCGAGTCACCGGAGCTGTGCCCGTGGCCGGGGAAGTGCTTGAGGACGCCGAACACCCCGCCGGCCTCCTGGCCCTGCACCCAGGCCGCGGCGTAGCGGGTGACGGTGGCCGGGTCGTCGGAGAACGACCGGTCCCCGATGACGGCGGTGCGCGGCTGGTCGGAGACGTCCACCGACGGCGCGAGGTTCCAGGTCACGCCGCGGGCCTTCAGCTGTTCGGCGCGCTCGCGGGCGATCTCGGTGACCTGCTCGGGGCTGTCGGACGCGGCCATCTGCCGGGCGCTGGGGACGTCGCCGTCGAGCTCGTCGATGCGCTGGACCCGGCCGCCCTCCTCGTCGACGGCGACGGCCAGCCGCGTGCGGGAGGCCTCCTGCAGCGCCGCGAGCCGGCCGTCCTGCAGCAGCGCGGTCGCGTTGCCGCCGAGGAACACCCCGCCGACCTGCGAGTCCCGCACGATCGCGGTGGCGCCGGCCGGATCGGCCGCGTCCACCCCGACCATCAGACGCTGGGCGAGCCGGTCGCGGGGGGACAGCGCCGCCACCATCGGGGCGCAGGTGTCCGGGTCCGGCGCCGGCTGTGCCTGCACCGCATCCGGACCGGCGTCCGGCTGTGGGACGCCGGTGCTGTTCGCGGTGAGCTGCGGCCCGGCGACGGCGACGAGCCCCGCCGTCAGCGCGCCCACGACGGCGGCGGTGAGCAGTCCGGTGCTGCGACGACGTCGCTGCCGGATCACGGGGTGGGGTCGTCCAGGCACTCGCATCGCGACCATCGTGACAGGCCCTCGCCGGTCCGGCACCCCCGCCGCGCCGCCACCGGTTCGCCCGGACCGCACGCGGCCGGGCCCTCCCGCCGGTGCCCGGACGCCCCGCCGTCGCCACGGCGGGGACTCCGACGCCGCGGTCAGCCGATCGCGGGGACCCGCTCGGACTCCGGCGGCGGACCGGGCGGGGTGCCGTCGCCGAACGGGCGCCCGCCCAGCTCCTCGCGGCCGTGTGGGGTCGTCCAGCCGGCGAGGTCGGGCCCCTTCGGGACGATCCCGGTCGGGTTCACCGACGCGTGCACGCCGTAGTAGTGCTGCTTGACCTGCTCGAAATCGATGGTGTCGCCGAAGCCGGAGGTCTGGAACAGGTCCCGGGCGTAGGCCCACAGCACCGGCAGCTCGGTCAGCTTGTGCCGGTTGGCCTTGAAGTGGCCGTGGTAGGCGGCGTCGAAGCGGACCAGGGTCACCCACAGCCGGATGTCGGCCTGGGTGATCGAGTCCCCGACCAGGTAGCGGCGCGTCGACAGGTGCTGCGACAGCTCGTCCATCCGGGACCAGAGGGCGTCGTAGGCGCGGTCGTAGGCACGCTGGGACGAGGCGAACCCGCACTTGTAGACGCCGTTGTTGACGTCGTGGAAGATCCCCTTCCCGATCTCCTCGATCGCCTCCGGGTCGGTCCACAGGTCCGGTGCGCCGTCGCGGTGGAACTCCCGCCACTCGGTGGACAGGTCCCGCTCCAGCAGCGCGTACTCGTTGGTGACGACCTTCCCCGAGGCGACCTCCACCATCGCGGGGACGGTGACGCCCTCGGCGTAGCCGGGGACGGCCCTCTCGTAGGCCTCGCGCAGGTACTCGATCCCGAGCACCGGGTCGACGTTCCCGGGGTCGAGGTGGAAGCGCCAGCTGCGCTCGTCGTGCAGCGGGCCCGCGATGCCCAGCGAGATCGCGTCCTCCAGCCCGAGCAGCCGCCGGGTGATGATCACCCGGTTCGCCCATGGACAGGCGCGCGCACCGACGAGGCGGTAGCGGCCCGCCTCGACCGGCCACGGCGACGACCCGTCGGCCGTGATCCGCTCGGCCACCCCGAGCGCCTCCCGTACGAACTCACCGCTGTCCTGGTCGGTCCCCATGCCCGCCAACGCTAGCCCTGTGGTCGGATGGGCGCATGAGCGTCGACGGTGACCTCGAACGCGGTCTGTCCGACCTGGTCGCGCCGGGCTCCCGGGTGGCACTGGCCGACGGCTGTGGGCTCCCCTACGCGCTCGCCCGTCCGCTGTCGCGTGTGGCGGCCCGGGCCGGGGGTGTGCGGCTCGTCCTGGGCTGGGTGCCCGGCCCGGCCCCGGATCTCGACCCGGACGCGTTCGCCGACATCCGCACCGTCGTCGGCGGGCCGGGAGCGCGGGTGTTGATCGAGGCCGGGCACGCCCACCGGGTGCCCGCCCGGCTCTCCGCGGTGCCGGCGCTGCTCGCCGGTCCGCTGCGGCCGGACCTGCTGCTCGCCACCGTCGTCCGCGACGACGCCGGTGACCTGCGGTTCGGCGCCGAGGTGTCCTGGATGCGCGGTCTGGCCGAGGCCGGTGTCCCGGTCGCCGCGCTGGTGTCGGCCTCGGCCCCGCACGCCGACACCGGACCGCCGCTGCGCGGGGTGGCCGTGCTCGGCGAGGTCGACGGACCGATCGGGGCGCCACACACCGTCGGCACCCCGGCCCCGACCGATGCCGACCGGGCCGTCGCGGCCGCGGTCGCCGCGCTGGTCCCGGCCGGGGCACGGATCCAGTTCGGGCCGGGCCGGCTGGCCGCGGCGCTGGTCGCGGCCCTGGACGTGCCGGTAGCGGTGGACTCCGGGCTGCTCGCCGACCCGGTCGTCGACCTCGACGAGCGCGGGCTGCTGCGCGGCACCCCGACCTCGACGGCCCTCTACGGCAGCCCCCGGCTGCACGACTGGGCCGACCGGCTGGGCCGGGCCGGGCGGGCGACCGTGCGCCCGATCGAGTACACCCACGACGTCTCCCGTCTGACCTCGGCCCCGGGGCCGCTGGTCGCGCTGAACACCGCCCTGGAGATCGACCTCGACGGCCAGGTCAACGTCGAGGGCGTCGCGGGGTCGGCGGCCGGGATGATCGGCGGGCACCCGGACTTCGCGGCCGCCGCGGCCCGGGGGCCAGGCCTGTCGGTGATCGCGTTGCCGTCGGCGCACCGCGGCCGCCCGACGCTGGTCGAGCGGCTCGGCGGGCCGGTCACCACGCCGTCGCACGACGTCGACGTGGTCGTCACCGACCGGGGTACGGCGGACCTGCGGGGGCTCGGCCGCGGCGAACGGCGGCACGCGCTGAGCTCCCTGTGGGGCGGCGCCGTTGCGCCGGACGGATGAACTCGAATCCATGGTGTGACCGGAGTCATCCATCACCCGGGGTGAGTGGATGGGCGCCGCCCCGGGCGCGGCCCGTCGTGGCCGGGCCTCGGTGACTCCGCGTCCCCACCGGACCGACGGCGTGTGACGGCCGTATGACGTCACTGGTGGGCCCGCGCGCCGCCCGGTCCTGTCCCGGCCCGGCCGCGGCCGTCCGGTGAGACCCCGGATGACCGGCCGCGTTGCGCATAGCACAACGCGGCCGGCCGATCCAGGATCACCCTCGGTGAGCGGACAGGGGCCGCGGGGGCACCTACGGTCGGGCCGTCCAGCACCCGAGCGCCGAGGAGGCGCGCCACATGACGGCAGACCAGGAGTTCGGCGACGCGCCGACCGAGGTCCGCGAGTCCACCCACTACCGGCAGGAGTACGTGCAGACGTTCGTCGACAAGTGGGACGAACTGATCGACTGGCGGGCCCGCTACGCCGGCGAGGGGAAGTTCTTCGTCGAACAGCTCCGCAGGCGCGGGGTCACCAGCGTCCTCGACGTGGCGACCGGCACCGGCTTCCACTCCGTCCGGCTGCTGGAGGAGGGCTTCGAGACCGTCGTCTCCGCCGACGGCAGCGCCGAGATGCTGGCGAAGGCCTTCGCCAACGGGATGAAGTTCGGCGGGCACGTCCTGCGCGTCGTGCAGGCCGACTGGCGGTGGCTGAACCGGGACGTGCACGGCGAGTACGACGCGATCATCTGTCTCGGGAACTCGTTCACGCACCTGTTCTCCGAGCGTGACCGCCGCAAGGCGCTCGCCGAGTTCTACGCCATGCTCTCCCACGACGGTGTGCTGATCCTCGACCAGCGCAACTACGACGCGATCCTGGACAACGGCTTCAGCTCCAAGCACCAGTACTACTACTGCGGCGACGACGTGGTGGCCGAGCCGGAGTACGTCGACGACGGCCTGGCCCGGTTCCGCTACAGCTTCCCGGACGGCTCCCGCTACCACCTCAACATGTTCCCGCTGCGCAAGGACTACACCCGGCGGCTCATGCAGGAGGTCGGGTTCCAGCGGATCGACACCTACGGCGACTTCCAGTCGACCTACGCCGACGACGAGCCCGACTTCTTCGTGCACATCGCCGAGAAGGCCTACCTCGACCAGGAGGACGTCGCGTGACGCGGACGCCCGAGCACACCGCCGAGCACACTGCCGAACACACCGCCCGGTCGTACTACGACTCCGACGACGCCGACACCTTCTACGCGCGGGTCTGGGGCGGTGAGGACATCCACGTCGGCGTGTACGAGGACCCGGAGGAGCTGATCTCGGTCGCGAGCGCCCGCACGGTGACCCGGATGGCGCAGGTCGCCGGGGTCGGCCCGGGCACCCGGGTGCTGGACCTGGGAGCCGGCTACGGCGGCGCGGCCCGCAGGCTGGCGGCCGGGCACGGGGCCGCGGTGCACTGCCTCAACCTCTCCCCCGTCGAGAACGCCCGCAACGAGCGGATGACCCGCGAGCAGGGGCTGGACGAGCAGGTCACCGTCACCACCGGCAGCTACGAGGCCGTGCCGGTCGAGGACTCCTCGGTGGACCTGGTGTGGTCCCAGGACGCGTTCCTGCACTCCGGCGACCGGGACCGGGTGCTCGACGAGGTCGCCAGGGTGCTGCGCCCGGGCGGGCAGGTGGTGTTCACCGACCCGATGGCCGTCGACGGGCTGGACCAGTCCTCGATCCAGCCGATCCTGGACCGGATCGCGCTGTCCACGATGGGCACACCCGGCTTCTACACCGACGGGCTGGAACGACGCGGCTTCACCGGTGTGCGGTTCCACGACCACGCCGGGCAGCTGCCGACGCACTACCGCCGGGTGCGCGAGGAGCTCGTCGCGCACGAGGAGGAGCTGTCGTCGTCGATCTCGCGGCCCTACCTGACCGCGATGAAGGCCGGCCTGCAGCACTGGGTGGACGGCGGGCGGGCCGGGAAGCTCACCTGGGGCATCGTGCACGCCGTCCGGTCCTGAGGACCGCCAGCGGTCAGCCGCCCAGGAACGCGCGGACCGCGGCGGTGGTCGCGGCGGGCTGCTCGTCAACGAGGAAGTGCCCGGCCCCGGTGAGCGCCTCACCGGTGACCAGGTCCGGGTCGGCGGCGGCGCGGCGCCACACCTCCAGGGGGCTCTCGGCGTTGGCACCGACGACACCGCGCTCGCCCCACAGCACCAGAGTGGGCGCGGCGATCCGCTCCCCCGCCCGCTCCGAGGCGGCGTCGTGGTCGAGGTCGATCGAGGCGCCCGCCCGGTAGTCCTCCAGCATCGCGTGCCGGGCGGCCGGGTCGGCGAACGCGCGCTCGTAGGAGGCCAGCGCCTCGGGCGGGTGCGCGTCGAGCCCGGAGCCCCAGCCGCCGAGCAACGAGTGCAGGAAACCGATCGGGTCCCCGGCGATGAGCCGTTCGGGCAGGTCGGCGGGCTGGATGAACAGGAACCAGTGGAAGTACGCCGTCGCCAGCGCCCGGTCGGTGTGGGCGTAGACGTAGGCGGTGGGGAGGATGTCCAGCAACGCCGCCCGCGTGATCCGCTCGGGATGGTCGAGCAGCATCCGGTGGGTGACGCGGGCGCCGCGGTCGTGGGCGACGACGGCGAAGGTGTCGAAGCCGAGGCGGGCCATCACGTCGACCTGGTCGGCGGCCATCGCCCGGAACGAGTAGCCGGCGTGGTTCTCGCCGTCGGCGGGGCGGCCGGACTCGCCGTATCCCCGCAGGTCCGTCGCGACGACGGTGTGGTCGCGCGCCAGGTCCGCCGCGAGCGGCCCCCACATGGCGTGGGTCTGCGGGAAGCCGTGCAGCAGCAGCACCGGCGGGCCCTGTCCGCCGCGCACCCCGTGGACGACGACCCGCTCCTCGGGCGGCCCGACGGTCAGGTCGAGGGCGTCGAACTCGGCTGTTCCGGGCACGGGTGCCGTCCTTCCTGGTCGCCTCGCGCACCGGCGGCAGCCGGGCGTGCCACATCGAACACCCAGAACCGCAGCACCGCGAACCGCAGCAGCCCGCCGACGAGGCTGGCGGCGGCGACGACCGCCGCCTCCTCTCCCGGTGTGGTGTCCCCGGCGACCTGGTGCAGCGCGAGCAGCACCGCGGAGGTGTAGGTCGCGTAGAACGCGACGGTGCCCGCGTCGTGCACCCACTCGCGCAGCCGGTGCGCGGGGGCGCCGTCGAAAGCGAAGCGGCGGCTGGCCTCGGTGCTGACCGCGGTGGTGAGGACCAGCGCGACCAGGTTCGCCGGGACCGCCGGGAGCACCGGGCGCAACAGCAGGAACAGCGCGGCGTTCAGCGCGGTCGCCCCGCCGCCGACGACGGCGTAGCGGGCGAGCTGCACGGCGAGGGGGTACCGCCGCGACACGGCGGCGACGGCGCCCGTCACGCGCCCGTGTACCCGGGCGGCGGACTGCGCCGGATCACCGAACGGCACGTGTGCCGACTGCGCTGCGTCCACCGGTCCTCCCGCCCCTGCTGGGTAGATCTTCGCAGGAGTACCCCCGAAGGATCACCCGAATCAACCGGACCCGTCACACCCGCCACACCGGTGAGGTCCCGGGCGGGTGCCGGCGCGGCCGGGCGCCGTCACAACGCGAGGAACACGGTCTCCCCCTCACCGCGCAGCCGGATGTCGAACCGGTACCGGCCCGGCCCGTCCGCGACGGCGACGAGCGTGTGCCGGCGGTCGGCCGGGACGGCGGTGAGCAGCGGGTCGGTGGCGTGCGCCGCGGCGTGCTCGGGGAAGTAGATGCGGGTGACGACGCGGTCGAGCAGGCCGCGGGCGAACACCGAGACGTTCACGTGCGGAGCCTCGGCGGAGCGCGCATCGGCACCGTGCGGAGCCCCGGCGGAGCGCGCATCGGCACCCTGCGGAGCCCCAGCGGAGCCCGCATCAGCACCCTGCGGAGCCTCGGCGGGCAGCGCACCCGGCAGCACGGTGCGGATCCACCACCGGCCCTCGTCGTCGGTGGGGCAGCGGCCGAAGCCGCGGAAGCCCTCGACGGACGGCTTCGCCGCGCCGCGGGGGTCGTCGGGGTGGTCGAAGCGGCCGTCCGGGTCGGCCTGCCAGGTCTCGACCAGCGCGTCCGGGACGAGTGCCCCGTTCCCGTCGAACACGGTCCCGCCGATCAGGACGGCGCCCGGGGTGCCGTCGGGCACGACGTCCGGGCCGTCCGGCCAGGGCAGGCCCAGCGCGAGGTAGGGGCCGACGGTCTGGGTCGGGGTCAGCGGCAGGCTCATGCGTGGGGCTCCTCGAACGGGGTGGCGCCGCGGCCGCGCAGCACGATGTCGAACCGGAACGCCAGCGCCCACTCCGGGCGGGTGGCCTCCAGGTCGAAGGTGGACACCAGCCGCGTCCGCGCCTGCTCGGGCGTCGCGTTGTAGATCGGGTCCTGGGCGAACAGCGGGTCGTCCGGGAAGTACATCTGGGTCACCAGCCGCTGGGTGAACGCGCGCCCGAACAGCGAGAAGTGGATGTGCGCGGGGCGCCAGGCGTTGTGGTGGTTGCCCCAGGGGTAGGCGCCGGGCTTGATCGTGGTGAACGAGTAGCCGCCGTGGGCGTCGGTGAGGACCCGGCCGCCACCGGTGAAGTTCGGGTCGAGCGGGGCGGGCCAGTTGTCCCAGCGGTGGGCGTAGCGGCCCGCGGCGTTGGCCTGCCAGACCTCGACCAGGGTGTCCGGGACGGGGCGGCCGTCGGAGTCGAGGACCCGGCCGAACACGACGATCCGCTGTCCCTGGGCCTCACCGTGCGCACCGACGGTGAGGTCGTCGTCGCCGGGGCGGACGGGCCCGGTGAGCAGCGGCCCGGTGATCTCGGTGAGCCGCTGGGGCAGGATCACCGGCTGCTCGGACGGCGCCCGCAGCGCGGTGCTGCGGTAGTCCGGTGAGAGCAGCGGTGCGTGGGTCCCGGCCGGGACGGGGGCGTAGCCCTGCATCGGCGGTCCTTCCTCGTGGTGGGTGGGTCTAGACGGCGCCGTGCGGGAGGCCGACGTAGTTCTCGGCGAGGCTCGTCGCGGCGGCGCGGGAGGTCACGGTGTAGCGCAGCTGGGAACGTTGCAGCCCGACGCCGAACGCGTCGCCGCCCTCGGTGGCGGGGTCGAAGCGGTGCAGCATCGAGGTCATGAACCAGGAGAAGTGCTCGGCCCGCCAGACGCGGCGCAGGCAGGTCTCGGAGTAGCCGTCGAGGCCCGCGTCGTCGCCGTCGCGCAGCGCGCGGACGACCGCGTCGGCGAGCACCCGGACGTCGGCGATGGCGAGGTTCATGCCCTTGGCGCCGGTGGGCGGCACGATGTGCGCGGCGTCGCCGGCGAGGAACAGCCGTCCGCGGCGCATCGGGGAGGCGA
The DNA here is from genome assembly GCF_001932475.1 of Pseudonocardia sp. Ae717_Ps2. Taxonomy (NCBI): domain Bacteria; kingdom Bacillati; phylum Actinomycetota; class Actinomycetes; order Pseudonocardiales; family Pseudonocardiaceae; genus Pseudonocardia; species Pseudonocardia sp. Ae717_Ps2. The sequence continues at coordinate 923,822 of NZ_MCIS01000001.1, read as the reverse complement.
CCATGCTGCGCATCGGGGTGACCGAGGGCTTCTCGATGAACTCGCCCTCGTTGATCGTGAAGCCGTCGCAGGCCAGGCGGGTGTGCAGGGCGTCCCAGATGCGGGCGTCGGACCAGTCGGACGGGTCGGTGTCGTTGGGGACCTGGACGTAGAGCCGGGTCACCTCGGGGCTGCGCATCGAGTAGAGCGCGAAGCCGTCGTCGTGGTGGGCGTAGACGAGTTCGTCGGTGGTGGGGGCGGCCTTCGCGAGCACGCCGAGCCAGGAGAACGGGTAGACGCGCTCGGCGATCTCCGGGGCGACGAGCGGGCGGGAGACGCCGTGGAAGCCGTCGCAGCCGGCGATGACGTCGCAGCGCAGGACGTGCTCGGTGCCGTCGGCCGCGGCGTAGGTGATCGACGGGGTGTCGGTGTCGACGTCGTGCAGGGCGACGCCGGTGACGCCGAACTCCACCGGCAGCCCGGTGGCGTCGACGCGGTCGGCGAGCAGGTCCTTCACGACCTCCTGCTGGCCGTAGACGGTGATGCCGGTGCCGACGAGGTCGGCGAAGTCGATGCGGTGGTCGGCGGCGGGTGCGCCGGGGGCCTCGGCGAAGCGCAGCGCGATGCCGGTGTGCGGCATGCCCTCGCGGTCCAGCCGGCCGGCGACACCCATCTCCCGGAGCAGCTCCACGGTCGGTGCCTCCAGCACGCCGGCGCGGACCCGCGCCTCGACGTAGGCACGGTCGCGGGACTCCAGGACCACCGACTCGATCCCGGACAGCGCCAGCAGCTTCGCCAGGACGAGCCCGGCGGGGCCTGCTCCGACGATGCCGACCTGGGTCCGGGTCTCGCGTCGCTGCGTCATGGGCGTCACCTTCCCGCCTGGGCACCGGAGCATTCGACCACGCTTCCGCTCTACGGAAGAATGCCCGGTCATGGCGACACGTCCGGTCCGGTCGGGGGTCACCGCGCGGGTGCTGGACGTGCTGGGCGCCTTCAGCGCGCAGGCCCCGGTGCTCGGGTTGACCGACATCGCCCGGCGCACCGGGATCCCGCTGACGACGGTGCACCGGATCGCCGGTGAGCTCGCCGCGGGCGGGGCACTGGACCGCGGCGACGACGGCCGCTACCGGATCGGGCTGCGGCTCTGGGAGATCGCGCACCTGGCCCCGGCCAGCCACGGGCTGCGGGAGGCGGCGATGCCGTTCCTGGAGGACCTGCACGAGGTCACCCGGCACAACGTGGCGCTCGCCGTGCTCGACCCGGACGACCCCGGCGAGGTCGTCTACGTCGAGCGCCTGTCCAGCCGCGGCGCCGTCTCGATCGTCTCGCGGACCGGGTCCCGGCTGCCGTCGACGGCGACCGGGGTCGGGCTCGTGCTGCTCGCGCACGCCGACCCGGCGGCGGTGGAGACGGTGCTGGCCCGCCCGATCCGCCGGTTCACCCCGTGGACGGTGTGCCGCCCCGACGGCGTCCGTGCGCTGCTCGCCCAGGCCCGGACCAGCGGGTTCGTGGTGTCCGACCGGCAGATCGAGGAGGTGTCGATGTCGGTGGCCGCGCCGGTGCGCGGCGGGGACGGGCCGGTCGTCGCCGGGCTGTCGATCGTCGTTCCGGCCGCGACGAACCCGCACACCCTGGTGCCCGCGGTGCGCGCGGCGGCCCGCGGGATCAGCCGGGCCCTCGCCGCATCGTGATCGTTCCGATGCCGTGGCCACGGCGCCCGTCGTCACGTTCCGTGTCACCGTGGCCGGGTGCGCGACTTCCGGATCGAGATCCCCGACGCCGAGCTGGACGACCTGCGCGAGCGGCTCGCCCGCACCCGCTGGCCGGACCCGGCGACGGTCGACGGCTGGTCCCAGGGCGTGCCGCTGGACTACGCCCGTGAGCTCTGCGACTACTGGCGCACCCGCTACGACTGGCGCCGCGTCGAGGCCGAGATCAACGCGTGGCCGCAGTTCCGCACCGGTCTCGACGGCGGCGGCGACGACGCGGTCGAGATCCACGTGCTGCACGCCCGGTCGAAGCACCCGGACGCGATGCCGCTGCTGCTCACCCACGGCTGGCCGGGCTCGCTCGTGGAGTTCCTCGGCGTGCTGCCCGCGCTGACCGACCCCGAGGACCCGGCCGACGCCTTCCACGTCGTCGTGCCGACGCTGCCCGGGTTCGGGTTCTCCGGCAAGCCCACGACGACCGGGTGGGGGGTCGAGCGGATCGCCGTCGCCTGGGCGCAGCTGATGGACCGCCTCGGCTACGAGCGCTTCGCCGCGCAGGGCGGCGACTGGGGCTCGATGATCACCTCGGCGCTGGGGACCGCCGCCCCGGAGATGCTGATCGGCATCCACCTGACGATGGCACTGGCCCCCAAGCCCGACGACGCCGAGGCCCTGTCGGCGCAGGAGAAGGCCGACATCCGCTTCTCCAAGGAGTTCTCGCGGTACGGCTCCGGCTACTCCGCGGAGCAGTCCACCCGTCCGCAGACCATCGGCTACGGCCTCGCCGACTCCCCCGTCGCGCAGTGCACGTGGATCGTGGAGAAGTTCTGGGACTGGACCGACTGCGCGGGCCACCCGGAGAACGTGATCAGCCGGGACCGGCTGCTGGACAACGTCATGCAGTACTGGCTGGGGTCGGCCGGCGCGTCGTCGGCGCGGATCTACTGGGAGAGCTTCGCCCGCCGCCGCCTCGACGACGTCGACGTCCCGACCGGTGTCGCCCAGTTCCCGCAGGAGATGGTGAAGCTCCCCCGGTCCTGGCTGGAGCGCCGCTACACCGACCTGCGCTGGTTCTCCCGCCCCGACGTCGGCGGGCACTTCCCGTCGCTGGAGCAGCCGGAGTCCTTCGTCGACGAGGTGCGGGGGTTCTTCCGGACCCTGCGCTGAGCGGTCAGACCACCAGCACGGACGCGGTGAACGCGTGCAGGTGGCTGCCCGGCCCGACCGGGCCGATCTCGCCGGCGGCGAAGAAGCCGGCCACCCGGGGGCCCGTCGCACCGGGGGAGGTCCCGTGCGGGTCGAGACCGACGCGCACGGCGTGCACGTCGTGGTCGGCGTCGCCGAACATGCCGGCGCCGCGGCCGTTGCAGGAGAACAGCAACGCGCCCGCGGCCGGCGCGGCGCGGCGCACCGGGGCGAGCAGCTCGTGCAGGTCCTGGGCGGCGCCGGCGGCGTCGCGGACCTGGAAGCGCACGGTGGTGCCGACCTCGACGAGGTCACCCGCGATGACGGCGCCGTCGCCGACGTCGACGGCCAGCACCGCGCGGACCAGGAAGTCGCCGCGGTCGTGGGACTCGGCGTACTCGTCGACGGCGACGCCCAGGTGCAGCCCGGTCAGCGCCTGCTCCTGCTCCTCGGGCGGCAGGGCGGTGACGATCTCGCGCAGCCGCTCGGCGGCGGGCCGCCCGGCGAGCTCGGCGATCCGGTTGTCCCGGGCGCTGGTGACGACCATCGGCGGCCCGATCGGGCGGCATCCCTGGCTGACGACGACCCGCGCGTCGGACGCACCGCCGAGCAGCACCCCGACCGCCCCGCCGTGGTGCACGGTGCCCCCGGCGAACAGCCGGTCGGCCCCGGGTCCGCCGGGTCCGCCGGTCAGGCCCCCGGTCACCGGGAACCCCGGATGGGTCGACGCGAGCCGGTCCAGCACCCCGCTGACCGGGAACACGGACGGGTCGGCCAGCAGGACGGCGACGCGGTCGTCCTCGGCGGGTGGGACCAGGCCGCGCACCGCGATCGCGTCGCGTCCGTCCGGTCCCGCGCCGGGGCGGCGCTGTGCGACCGGGAAGAACGTCCGGACCCGGGTGCCGGGCAGCGACGCCGCCCAGACGGCGACGGCGGGCTCGCCCTCGACGCCGCGGCCGTCGGCCATCACGCCGTGCGCGGTGGTCCCGATCGTCGCGCCGGGTCCGGCGAGCTCCATCACCCGCAGTCCCGCGGCCTCGGCCTCCTCGACCGGGGCGGCGGGCCCGGCACCGGGGCAGACGAAGAACGCCACGAGGTCGGGGACCGCACCGAGCGCCGCCAGCGCCTGCCCCGTCGCGACCTCCGCGGCCCCGACGAGATCCGGCCCCACGGCCAACCCGTCGCCCACCCGAGTGCCCCCACCGACCACCACGCCCCCGACGCTACGTCAGCAAGCCGCTCCCACACGGGATCCGGCGTCCCACACGGGTCCCGATCCCGTGTGGGAGACCGGATCCCGTGTGGGACTCAGCGGCGAGGGGCGGGGATGCGGCCGGGGCGGGGGCAGAGGCGGTAGCGGGCGACGGCGTGGACGCTCGCGGGGCCCAGGGTGGTCGAGTCCGTGGAGCCGAACGGGTTGTCGCCGCGGACGTGCCAGCCGTCGCCGTCGGGGTGCACGGCCCGCTTCACCGACAGCTGCCCGGGGCGGGACTCCCAGGTCACGAGGACGACGTCGCCGGGCCGGACGGGTGCACCGAACCGGACCAGCACGACGTCGCCGTCGGAGAGGGCAGGGGACATCGAGGGCCCCCGCACCGTCACCCGCCGCAGGCGCATCGCGGACTCCCTCCAGAGTGGATCTCTCGTGACGTGGTCGTCCTGCCCGACCACCGTCGCGAGGGTAGGGTCGCCGGTGCCAGAACGATCACCCCACCAGGGAGGACACTCATGCGGCTGTCCCGCATTCTCCGTCCGCGACTGGAGGCCACCGCGCACTGCGACCTCCCCTGCGGCGTGTACGACCCGGCCCAGGCCCGGATCGAGGCCGAGTCGGTCAAGGCGATCCAGGAGAAGTACCAGGGCAACGAGGACGCGGACTTCCGGGCCCGCGCCATCGAGATCAAGGAGCAGCGCTCCGACCTGGTCAAGCACCACCTCTGGGTGCTCTGGACCGACTACTTCAAGCCGCCGCACTTCGAGAAGTACCCGGAGCTGCACGAGCTGTTCAACAAGGCCACCAAGGCCGCCGGCGCGTCGGGCACCAAGGGCTCGAACGACCCGGCCACCGGCCAGGAGCTGCTCGACTACATCGCCCAGATCGACAAGATCTTCTGGGAGACCAAGCAGGCTGCCTGATCACAGGCCCTGAAGCGGCGCTGACCAGCGGGAACCATCTCCCGTCGGTCAGCGCCGTTGTCGTCTCCGAGGCACAGTCACAGCTATATGCCTTGACCGGCATATGCCCGCTGTGGCATGTTCATCGAGTGCGTGATTCCTTCGACGTCCTGGCGGACCCGACGAGACGAGCCATCCTGGACCGGCTGCGGACGCCGCAGGGCTGCGTCGTCGGAGAGCTCGCGACCGCGCTGGAGCTGAACCAGACCGCGGTGTCGAAGCACCTGCGCGTGTTGCGCCACATGGGCATGGTCGACGTGGTCGTCGAGTCCCAGCGCCGTCGCTACGTACTCCGGGCGGATGCGCTGGCCGAGATCGAGACCTGGCTCGCGCCGCATCGCGCCTTCTGGCAGGAACGACTCGACGCCCTGGGCGCACACCTCGACTCACTCGACAGTCCCCCCGGAGAGGAACCGTCATGAGCATCCAGGTCACCGTCGATCCCGACGGCCCGGTCCTGCGCTTCGTACGCCGCTATCCGCATCCGATCGAGAAGGTCTGGGCCGCACTGACCGAACCCGCCCAGATGAGCCGCTGGTTCCCCTGCGAGGTGCAGGCGGAGATGCGCGTCGGGGGAACGATCACGCTGACCTTCGAGGGCGGCGAGCAGGACCACGCCGAGATCACCGAGCTCGAGCCACCGACGGCGTTCGGGTTCACCTGGGCCGACGAGAAGCTGCGCTGGACCCTCGAACCCGACGGCGACGGCTGCGTGCTGCGGCTCAGCAACACCGTGCTCGACCCCCGCTGGTCGGCGAACACCGCCGCCGGGTGGGACCGCTGCTTCGAGGCACTCGCCGCACACCTCGGCGGGAGCGACCCCGACACCACACCGGGACCCGACGAGGCCCTCATCGCGCACTACCGTGCGGTGCTCGGGTCAGGAGCCCCGACACCGCGGTGACTCCGGACCCCGGCGCTACGGTGCCCCGGTGATCGTGTGGCTGAACGGCGGGTTCGGGGCGGGCAAGACGACCCTGGCCGCCGAGCTGCACCGCCGTCTCCCGGACGCGGTCGTGTACGACCCCGAGGACGTCGGCCTGATGCTCTGGAAGTGGCTACCGCCGAACGAGGACTTCCAGGACCTGCCGAGCTGGCGGGAGCTGGTCGTCGCGACGGCCCTGTCCCTGCGCAGACACCACGCGCGGACGCTGGTGGTGCCGATGTCGCTCCTGCGCGACGGCTACCGGGCGGAGATCCTCGACGGCCTGGCCGACGCGGGCGAGGAGGTTCTGCACGTCTTCCTGGACGCCGCCCCCGAGGTGCTGCGGGACCGGCTCCGCGCCCGTACGCCGCCACCCGGCGACCACCGACCGGACGGGTCGACCCTCGACTGGGCCCTGCGCCGACTCGACCCGACCGCCGCGGGCCGGCAGCCGGCGGGGACCCTGGTCCTGCGCTCGGACCGGCTCACCCCGGCGGAGCTGGCCGACGCCGTCCTGGCCGCCGCGTAGCCAGGGCACCATTCCCGGCGTGCGTACCCACATCGCGCTGCTGCGCGGGATCAACGTCGGCGGCCACGGGAAGGTCCCGATGGCCGACCTGCGCCGGGTGCTCGGCGGACGCGGCTGTGCCGACGTCGTCACCCACATCCAGTCCGGCAACGTCGCCCTGACCAGCCCCGCGGGCGACGACGAGGTCGCCGCGACGATCGCCGCGGCGCTGGTGGAGGAGTTCGGCATCGAGCGCCCAGTGGTCGTGTTCGGCCGTGCCGACTACCTCACCGCGGTGGCGGCGAACCCGTTCCCGCAGGTCACCGACCCGAAGCAGCTGCACGTCCTGTTCCGGGCCGGTCCACGGCCCGACGACCACGAGCGGATCGCGGCCGCGCTGGCGGCCGAGCGGGCGAAGGGCGGCCGGGGTGACGCCGTCGTCCGTGGCCGGACGGTGTGGCTGCACCTGCCCGACGGGCTGGGCCGCAGCGAGCTCGCCACCCGGATCTCGGCCCGTACGACCGCGCCGGACCAGGGCGGCACGATGCGCAACCTCGCCACCGTCCGGAAGCTCGCCGACCTCCTGGGCTGAGAACTCCTGGGCGGAACGCTCCTGGGACGAGACGCGACGAAGCCGTGGCCCGCGCCCGATCGGACGCGACGCCACGGCGCCGTCGGCGGCGGATGTCGAGCTGCCAGAACGATCTCCACCGCGTCACCGGCATTCCTGCAAGTGACTTGCAGCAGAGTACATGTGGCGGATCGATCCGTCCACGCGTGCGCGTGGCCGGTCGCGGGTAGTCGGCAGTTGCTACATAGTGGCAAGTGAATCCGCGTGGCACACCGCCGCGCGTTCCCGACCCAGGAGAGGACCATGGCCGAGTACACGCTTCCGGACCTGCCCTACGACTACTCCGCGCTCGCCCCGCACATCGCGCCCGAGATCATGGAGCTGCACCACTCCAAGCACCACAACACCTACGTCCAGGGCCTCAACACCACCCTCGACAAGCTCGCCGAGGCCCGGGACCGCAACGACTTCGGCGCCATCGTCGGACTCGAGAAGACCCTCGCGTTCAACCTCGGCGGCCACGTCAACCACTCCGCCTTCTGGAACAACCTCTCCCCCGACGGCGGCGACAAGCCCACCGGCGACCTCGCCGCCGCCATCGACGAGGACTTCGGCTCCTTCGACGGATTCCAGGCCCACTTCACCGCCGCCGCCACCACCATCCAGGGCTCCGGCTGGGCCATCCTCGGCTACGACCAGCTCGGCGACCGCCTGCTGATCCACCAGCTCTACGACCAGCAGTCCCAGCTCCCCGCCGGACAGACCCCGATCGTCCTGCTCGACATGTGGGAACACGCCTTCTACCTGCAGTACAAGAACGTGAAGCCCGACTACGTCAAGGCCTGGTGGAACGTCGTCAACTGGGCCGACGCCGCCCAGCGCTTCGCCGCCGCGAAGGGCTGAGCCTCCCCGCACAGCGCAGCGCCCCGTCCGGGTCCCCCGGGCGGGGCGTCGTGCACAGAGGGTGCGCTCAGCGGTGCGCGCCCGGCCCCGTGACGCCGGTGGCGCGCAGCAGCAGGTGCATGGCCAGGTCGACCGAGCGCTCGCGCACGTCGGCCCGCCCGCCGGGCAGCTGCGGGTCGCGCGCGATGACCTGGCCGTCGGCGGTGGTCACGCAGAAGCAGACGTAGCCGACGGGCTTGGCCTCGGTACCGCCACCGGGGCCCGCGACGCCGGTGATCCCGACGCCGACGTCCGCCCCGAACCGCGCCCGCGCACCGTCCGCCAGTGCCCGCGCGACCTCCGGCGACACCGCCCCGTGCGCCTCGATGAGCGCGGCGGGGACGTCGAGCAGCGCGGTCTTCGCCTCGTTCGAGTAGGCGACCACGCCCCCGGCGACGTAGGCCGACGACCCGGCCCGGTCGACCAGCCGCCCGGCGAGCAGCCCACCGGTGCAGGACTCGCCGGTCGCGACCGTCCAGCCCTTCGCGCCCAGCGCCGCGGCGAGCAGCTCGTCGGTGGTGCTGCCGTCGTCGCTGATGAGCGCGCGGCGGTGCCGGTCGACGATCCGCGCGGCCAGCTCGCGGGCCGCCGGCTCGGCCCCGGGCAGCGGGTGCAGGTCGACCTTCAGCTCCGAGCGACGCAGGCAGGTGGTCACCTCCACGCCGGACACGTCGAGCTCGGTCTCCAGGACGCGCAGCGTCTCGGCGATCTCGGACTCCGGCAGCCCCGCGAAGCGCAGCAACGTCGCCTCCGCGCGGGGTACCCGGGTCAGCAGCTCAGCGACCGGGGCCGACTCCAACGCGGCGGGCCACATGCCCTGCAGCTCCCGCGGCGGCCCCGGGAGCACGACGACGAGCGGCCCGCCCGGCCGCGTCACGGCCAGCCCCGGCGCGGTCCCGACCGGTTCGAGGACGCTCGCCCCGCGCGAGACCCTGGCCTGCTTGGCCGTCGCCGCGTCGAGCGCGGGGCCGGCCCAGCCGGCGCGGCTCGCCCATCCGGCGACCCGGTCATGGATCCGACCCTGCAGCGCGGTGTCGACCTCCATCTCCGCTCCCGCGAACTCGGCGACGACCTCGGCCGTGAGGTCGTCGGCGGTCGGTCCGAGCCCGCCCGAGGTGACGACGAGATCGTCGGAGGCGACGAACTCCAGGGCCGAGCGCAGGTCCTCGGCGCGGTCCCCCACCAGCAGGACCCGCGAGACGGCGAAGCCGAGCTCGCCGAGGGAGCGGGCGACGAAGGGGCCGTTGGCGTCGGCGACGTGGCCGGTCAGCAGCTCGCTCCCGGTGACCAGGACCGAGGCGGTGGGGCGGGACTCGCTCATGATCCGAACCTACCCGCGCCCGGACACCCGCACCCCGTCCCGCGCGAGCTCACCATCGGTGCTGGTCCGGGGCGTCGGGGGATCGTCCGGTGTGGACTTCGCGCCCGTTCGGGTGATGAGAGAGGCGCGACACGCCCGAAACCGGGCTTCCACGGCGTGTCGTCGCAGCACCACTGCCGCTCGTCGCGCCCCGGCACCGCCGTGGGCAACCGCGCTGCGCGGCCGCCGTCATCACCCGTACGGCGCATGATCGGGCGCCACGGCTCCGACCTGCGCCGACGCCGTCCGTCGCACCGCATCCGGTGAACTCCGCGACCGCGCACACGCACAGTGTCCGAAATCCGGCAACCGCGCACTCTCAGTGTGAGCACAGCTCGCATACCCGACACTGTGACCCATGTCAGCGATGTCTGCGCCGAACGACGCCGCGACCTGGGTGGGTGAACTGGACCGGCTCGGGCCGCTGCGTGATCTGCGGGTCGACCCGGGCTTCCACGCCGCCCGTCTGCTCGTCACCGTCGGGGGCACTCCACAGGGTCAGGTGACCGTGCCGCTGCGTGGCGGACGGGCCACGATCGCAGAGCTGCGATCCGCGCTGATCACCCTGGGGCCGCCCGAGGAGGTGACCCCGGCACCGGTGGCGAGCGACCCGGTGACGGTGGTGATCGCGACGCGCAACCGCCCCGAGTCGCTGGCCCGCTGCTTGCGCGCGGTCCTCGCCTCGGACCACCCGGCATTGTCGGTCGTCGTCGTCGACAACGATCCGCCGGACGAGCTCACCCGCGATGCCGTCGCCGCGGCCGGGTCCCCACGGGTCCGCTACGTCCGCGAGCCGCGCCGCGGGGCCTCGGTCGGGCGCAACCGCGGACTTGCCGAGGCCCGCACCGAGATCGTCGCCTTCACCGACGACGACACCGAGGTCGACCCCGCCTGGGCCTCCCGCATCGCCGGCGCCTTCGCCGCCGACCCCGAACTCGCCTGCGTCTCCGGCCCCGTCCTGGCCGCCCGCCTCGCCAGCCCCGAGGAACGCGCCGCCGACGTCGCCCTGGCCTGGAACAAGGGCTTCACCCCCCGCCGGTTCACCCTCGCCGAACCCCCCGCGGACTCCCCGATCTTCCCCTTCGCCCCCGACCTGTTCGGCATCGGCGCCAACCTCGCCGTCCGCGCAAGCGCCGCCCGCGCCGTCGGCGGCTTCGACGAGGCCATGGGCCCCGGCACCCCCACCCACGGCGGCGAGGACTGCGAGTTCCTCGTCCGCATGATCCTCGCCGGCCACGTCCTGGGCTACGCACCCGGCGCCTACCTGTGGCACCACCACCGCCCCGACCAGGCCGCCCTGCGCAAGCAGATGGAGGGCTACGCCGTCGGGCTGGGCAGCTTCCTGGCCAAGGTGGCGCTGTCCCCGCAGGGCCGGTCGGTCGCACTGCGCCGACTCCCCGCCGCGGTCGCCCGGCTGCGCCACATCTCCGACCGCGAGGCCGGCGCCGGCGTGGCGATGCCCGCCGACGCCGACCAGACGCGCAACCGGGGACTGCTGACCGGCCCGCGCGCCTACCTCCGGTCGCGCCGCGCGGTCCGACGGGCCGGCGGAGCGGTGCCGCCGCTCGTCGGCCCGGCCCGGGCCGGGACCACCGCCCCGCACAAGATCCTCGCGACCGGCGGCCACCGGGCCGTCACGCCCACCCGGCCGCACGGCACCGGCGGGTATCCCGCGGTCGCTCCGTCCGGGGCCGAGGGCACCGGGGGCCGTCCGGCCGCCGCACCCCGTCCGCAGGACAGCGGTGGGTACCGGCCCGTCCCCGCCCGCACCGGCGGCCCGTACGGCGCGGACCCCGCCCGGCGCGGCTGAGCCGTCTCGGGCCGGCGCCGGCGGCACCCCGCCACGGAGCCTCCGGCACCTCGACGCCCCCGCCGCGAGGGCGCGCCCCCGCCGTCACGACGGCGTCGTGGCCTCCGGGCCCGGCCCCAGCAGGGCCGGGTCCGACGCCGCGGCCACGAGCCGGCCGTGCGGGTCGGCGACCAGGCGTCGCGTCGTCGTGTCGAGCACCCCGAGGGTGCACTCCACCTCGGCCGCGAGATCGTCCGTCCGGGCCCCGTCGGCCGCGGTCTCCCGGACGATCCGGTGACGCATCGTGAACGGCTTGCGGGTCGTGAACGCGATCGCCGAGTCGATCCACAGCTCGTCGCCGGCGCGCAGCTCGGCCCGGAAGTGCGCCGTCGTCGACAGCAGCACGATCGTCAGGCCGTGCGCCCCGAGCGCGTGCTGGGACAACCCGGCCGCACGGAAGTGCTCCATCCGGGCGTGCTCGCCGTACTGGTGGTAGACGGCGTGGTTGACGTGCCCGTTCACGTCCATCTCATAGCTGCGGACACCGATCCGGACCCCGAACGGCGGAGGCATCTCGACGCTCATGGTGGCCACCCTGCCAGCCGGGCCGGACCACCCCCGCCGACGCACCGGACCACGTCGCGGAACGTTTGTGCCACCGCCGACCGCGGTCGTAGGGTGGGTGACCGCGCTGACTAGGCTGGTGCGGAGGCAGCACGAGCGGCACGTCAAGCAACGGCGGCCGGTTGTCACTCACGGTGAAGTCGACGGCGTGTCCGGGACCGGACCACGAGCACGTCGACGGCGCCGACGGCGACGACTCGCGAGGGAGCACGACACATGAGCAGTGAGACGCCCACCGGGGTGGGGGGAGACCAGGGCCCCGACGTCGGCGAGGTCGTCCGCTTCGAGGTGACCGAGCACGGTGACGGCGCCGTCGTCGTCGGTGTGCACGGCGAGATCGACACGATGACGGCGCCCGTGCTGAGCGAACGCCTCGCCGAGCGGATCGGCTCCGCGAGCCTGCTGGTGGTGGACCTGACCCGGGTCACGTTCCTCGGGTCGGCCGGGCTGGCGGCGCTCGTCGAGGGCAAGGAGAAGGCGGAGAACGCCGGCAGCCGGCTGCGGCTGGTCTGCGGGTCGCACGCCGTCACCCGGGCGCTCGAGGCGACCAACCTGATGTCCCTGTTCGACGTGGCCGACGGTGTGCCGGAGGCACTCCGCACGGCCTGATGCCCCGGGGGTCCACGGGTGCCCGGTGGCGCCCGCGGTCCTCGACGCCGACGTGGCCGAGCATCTCGGCCGGGCGGGTGCGATTCCCGTCCTTTTCCCCGACCACTCCCTCCGACGACCGGGACGACGAGCCCCACCGCGATGAGCACTCTGCACCTGGACGAGCCGTCCCCCACCTCGGGAGACGGCCCGTCCGGTGTGTCGGGGCTCGCGGCCGCGGTGCGCGAGGGACGGCTGAGCGCGGCCACCGTCGCCGAGCGGCTCCTCGCCGCCCTCGACGACGCGGTACCCGTGGGCGCCGGGCTCGTGGTGGACGCCGGACCGCTGCGCGCGGCCGCCGCGGCGCTCGACCGGCGCACCGACCGGTTCGCCCTGCCGCTGGCGGGGGTCCCGGTGGTGGTCGAGGACGGCATCTCCGTCGCGGGTCGCGGGGACGAGGTCGTGCGCAGGCTGCGGGCCGCGGGCGCGCTCGTCGCCGGGCGGGCGCGGACAGCCGAGCACGAGGTGGGCCTCGACGGCACCCCGGGCGGCCGGGCCACCGCGACCGTGGTCGCCTCCGGTGTCGTCCCGCTCGGGATCGGCGTGGACGGCGACGGGACCCTGCGCTGCGCCGCCGCCGCCCACGGGATCGCCGCGCTCAAGCCGGGCCGCCGGGTGCTCCCGCTGCCCGACGCCGCCGAGCGCCGCTGGTGCGGGCTGGCCGAGCCGACCCTGATCGCCGGGTGCGCGGAGGACCTCACCGTGGTGCTCGACGCCCTCTCCCGCGGCACCGGGGGGCCGGCCGCGCCGTCGTCGGTGCTGCGGCTCACCGCCCCGACCGGTCCCGGCCCCGGGTCCGGCGCGACGCCCGTCTCCTCCCTGGCCGCGTCGCTGCGGACCGGACGCACCCGGCTCGCCGGGCCGGACGCGGCGTCCGCGGTGCACACGGCGATCACGCTGCTGCAGGACGCCGGGCTGGGCCTCGTCGCCGCCGACCCGCCGTACCGGGCCGTGCTGGTCGTCCACTCGGCCCGCCGCCGGCAGGCCGGGCTCGCCCGCCGGGTGGAGGACCTCGGCCTCGACCCGGCCGAGCTGCCGCGCAGCGCCCGCAGCCTCGTCCGGCGCGGCCGCCGCGTCCGGCGCCTGGGCGGCCTGCGTCCCGCGACGCCCGCGTCGTGGCGGCAGCGGATGGTCGCCTGGCTCGACGACGCCGGCGCCGAGGCCGGCCTGCTGCCCGCCCCGCCCGGGGCGTCCGGTGCCGGATCCACCGGGGTGGCGGCGTGGAACCTGGCCGGGCTGCCGTCGCTGGTCGCGCCGGTGCACCGGCCCGGGGAGCACGGCTGCGTGCAGCTCGTGGGGCGGCCCGGGTCGGAGCGACGGCTGCTCGCGACCGCCGCCCTGCTCGCCGAGGGCTGACCCGGCCCGGCGGAGCCGCTCAGTCAGCGGGCGGGGACCAGACCCCGGTCGCGACGAACCGGTCGAGGGTCGCCGTGTAGGGCGCCAGGTCCATCCCCTGGGCGGCGACCCAGGCGTCGTCGTAGTAGCTGTGCCGGTAGCGCTCGCCGCCGTCGCACAGCAGGGTCACGACGCTGCCCGACCGTCCGGCACGCAGCATCTCGGCGACGACCTGGTAGACGCCCCACAGGTTGGTGCCGGTCGACCCGCCGGCCCACCGGCCGGTGCGGTCGCGCAGGTGGCGGGCCGCGGCGACGCTGGCGGCGTCGGGGACCGGGACCATCCGGTCGATCACCGACGGGACGAAGCTCGGCTCCATCCGGGGCCGCCCGATCCCCTCGATCCGCGACGCCGCACCCGTCGCGTACGACGGGTCCCCCGCCGTCCAGCCGGGCAGGAACGCCGAGCCCTCCGGGTCGACGACGGCCAGCCGGGTCGCGAGCCGCCGGTAACGCAGGTAGCGGCCGATCGTCGCCGAGGTGCCCCCGGTCCCGGCGCCGACGACGATCCACTCCGGCACCGGGTGCGGCTCCTCGGCGAGCTGGGCCAGGATCGACTCGGCGATGTTGTTGTTGCCGCGCCAGTCGGTGGCACGCTCGGCGTAGGTGAACTGGTCGAGGTAGTGCCCGCCGGTGGCCGCGGCGAGCCGCTCGGCCTCGGCGTAGACCTCACCGCCGTGGTCGACGAAGTGGCAGCGCCCGCCCTCCCGCTCGATCAGCGCGATCTTCTCCGGGCTGGTCGAGCGAGGCATGACCGCCACGAACGGCACCCCGATCAGCCGGGCGAAGTAGGCCTCGGAGACCGCCGTCGACCCGGAGCTGGCCTCGACGACCGTGGTGCCGTCGGTGATCCAGCCCGACGCGAGCGCGTAGAGGAACAGCGACCGGGCCAGCCGGTGCTTGAGGCTGCCGGTGGGGTGCACGGACTCGTCCTTGAGGTAGACCTGCACACCCCACTCGGCGGGCAGGTCCAGCACGTGGAGGTGGGTGTCGGCGGAACGGTTCGCGTCGGCCTGGACGCGGCGCATCGCCTCGTCGACCCAGGCGCGGGTACGGGCACAGGAACGGTCGACGGGGTGCACTCCCCCGACCCTAGATCGGCCTCGGAGCCGGCCCGGCCCGGTCCCTCGGCCACGGCGCCGATCCGGGTCACGTCGTGCCCGCGCGGCCCGCCCCGCGCCGCCCTCCGCGCCCCCGTGCCCGCATCGGGGCTCCGTGATCGCGCACGTCACACACCGTCGACCGCCGCACCGGCGCCGTCCGCCGAACGGGGGCTGTCGGGGTGCGTCACGGAGCCGGAGACTGACGCACCGTGAACATCTGCCCGGGGAGTGCGACGAGGTGACCGACGGTGTCACGGAGACCGGTGCCGAGGTGACGGCCGAGGACGTGCGCGACGACGAGGCGACCCGGCCCGGGGACGCGACGCCCCCCGACCGGGCGCGTTCCCGAGGCCGCGCCCCCGGGGACCACGGCCGCCGGACTGCCGCAGCGCAGCCCGCGCGGCGGCGACGGTGCCCGCACCGTCGAGCACATCGTCGAGGACCTGATGGTCCGTCTCGCCGCGGCCGAGCACGCGCGCGACACCGCCGAGCGCCGGGCCGACGCGCTCGCCGCCACGCTGGAGGAGGCCCGCTCCCGGCCCGCGGAGACCTTCGGCATGCGCGCGGACAAGGTGCTCCGGATGGCCGAGCACGAGGCCGCGATGCGGCGGCGCGGCGCGGAGGTCGAGGCCGCGCAGCTGGTGGACGCCGCCCGCGACGAGGCCGCCCGGATGGTCGACGAGGCCCACGCGGAGGTCGACCGGCTGCGCGCGGCCGGGGCGGCCGCACGGCGGGACAGCGAGCTCGTCGCGGACACCGCGGCGTCGATGCACGCGCACGTGTCCGGCCTGCGCTCGTCGGTGCGCGACGAGATCGCCCGGCTGCACGCGATGCTGGGGGCCGAGCTGGGCAGGCTCGACGCGCCCGCCCGCGCCTCCCGGGGCGCCGACCAGGGCGAGCGGGTCCGGCGCCCGGTGGGCGGCCCGGCGCACGCGCTGCGCACCGGGGAGACCGCCGGGCCGGACGAGGTCCCCGACGCCGTCGCCGCCGACGCCGTCGCGGACCGGGACGAGGCCGCCGCGCTCCCGGCGGTGGTGCTGCCGGAGCAGCGGGACGCCGAGCCGTCACCGGCCGCAGCCCCCGCCTCCTCCGCCGCCGGTTCCGAGGGCAGCGCGCAGCGGACGTCCTGAGCCTGGACGGTGCGGTCGCCCGACGGGACGCGTCGCCGGCACCGTGCGGGCACCGAGCGGGCTCCGAGTGGCGACGCCGTGCCGCGGTGCCTACCGTCGACCCAATGACCGACCCCCGTCCACCCGGCGCCGGCACCAGCGACGGCTCGGGCACGGCGTCACCCGATGTCACCGACAGCTGCGACGGGCTGCGACTGGAGACCACCCGGCCCGCGGACGGGACGGTCGTCGTCGCGGTGACCGGCGAGCTGGACATGCTGACCGCGCCGGAGCTGCGGCACTCGGTGGCCGAGCAGATCTCGGTGTCCTCGCTGGTCGTGCTGGACCTCGACGGGGTCCGTTTCCTCGGCACGTCCGGACTGGCGGCCCTGATCGAGCTGCGCGAGCAGGCCCACCGGGCCGGCGTCGAGCTGCGTCTGGCGTGCACCGAGCGGCGTGTCCTGCGCCCGATCGGCATCGCCGGGCTGCACCATCTGTTCGACATCCACGACGACGTGCAGGCCGCACTGGCCTCCTGACAGGTGACGTGAGTCACACATCGTCGGTCCGATTCCGCCCGATACCGGCGTGCCGGTCGCAGCGCGCAGGTGCGGGGTGGTGTCGTGAACAGGGGTGATGGCGGTCGGTCCGATCGACCGCCCGCCCCCGGGGGCCGCACGCGGCCGATCACCGGCACCGGTCCCGCCACCCCGCAGGTTTGATCTCGGACCCCCTCGGGAACCGGGTTGGGGAGCCAACCCGGTCCGCCCGGGCCCCGAGCGACGAGGTGAGCACGTGAGCGACGTTTCCCGGCTTCCCGGCCCGATGGACGACGTGTGGCAGTGGCAGCGACTGGGCGCGTGCCGCGGCATGGACAGCGCCGTGTTCTTCCACCCCGACGGCGAGCGCAACCCCTCCCGGTCGCGTCGCACCGAGCGCGCGAAGCAGGTCTGCCGGGGTTGTCCCGTGCTGCAGGAGTGCCGCCGCTTCGCGCTGGCCAGCCGTGAGCCGTTCGGCGTGTGGGGCGGGCTGGGCGAGTCCGAGCGTCGCGCCATCATCGAGCGCCGCGACGCCGAGCGCATCGTCGCCGAGCAGGGCCCGGGCCTCGCCGCCGTCGTCTGACGGCATTGCTCGACGGCTCACCGATCCGGCACGGCCCGCCCGGGCATCGGGCGGGCCGTCCTGCTGCCCGGACGTTCTGCCACATCTCCGGGCGTCACACCGCGGAGGGCAGGGCCTCCGGCCCGGTGATGTCCCGGGTGATGTCCTCGGTGATGTCCTCCGCGACGGGGCCCGCGGGTCGGTAGGGCAGCACCGGAAGGCCGTAGACCCGCGCGACGCGGCGCACCGCGCGACGGACCACCTCGATCTCGGGGTCGGACACCGGTCCGGCGGCGGCCGGGGCCACGCACCAGGTGTCGTCGTCGGGGTCGAACCCGACCAGCTCCGAGAGCGCCGCGACGAGGTCCGCCTCGTCGCCGTCCTGCACCGCCCAGCGCAGCCCGAGGCGGTGCACCCGCACCCGCTCGACCGGCAGCATCACCACCGGCGCGGCCTCAGTGCCGTCCCCAGTGCCGTCCTGGGTGTCGTCATCGAGGTCGTCCTCGGCCGCCAGCAGCTCCCGCGCCTGCGCCGGTGTCAGCGGACGCCGGACGGGGGCCGGGTCGTCCCGCACCACCAGCAGGTCGGTCTCCCCCGCCGCGCCGGAGAGCGCCGCGAGCGGTCCCCCCGCCCTCTCCGACTCCGCAGCGGTCAGCGCCACGGCGACCAGCCTCCGCGGTCGCGTCGTCCCCTGCCCCACGCTCGCCCCCGTCGATCCCGCACGTCCTCGTCCGTCCAGTACAACGCCCGGGTCCCCCGATCGATCGCCGATTACCCACCCGGACGGACGAGTGGGGTCACCCGTTCCACGAGCGGGAGACGACCCCCTGTCCCGAACCCCCGGACGGCCCCGACCGCAACTCCGCCGTGACCTCGGCCCGCCCACCGGTAGTACGGAGGGGCCGGACGGTCGAACGGCGCCGGCCGGTCAGGGCGGCCGGTCAGGGCGGTACGTCAGGCGGGGCGGTCCAGGCGGATCGCGAGCAGCGCGATGTCGTCGTCGAGCCGGTCCGGCAGGCACACCTCGAGCACCCGCTCGACGACCCGCTCCGGGTCCGCGTCGGACGGCAGCTGCTCCACGGTGCGTTCGATGAGCTCGGTGCGGGCGTCGGCGTCCTCACCGACGATGTCGGTCAGGCCGTCGGTGTAGAAGACCAGCAGCAACCCCGCCGCACACGGCACGGTGGCCCCGTCGCGGTGCGCCCCGGTGGCCCGCCCGAACTCCGGCACCGCCCCGAGCATCGGCGAGTGGTGCGCGTCGAGCCGGTGCAGCCGGCCCTGCGGATCGCGCAGCAGCGGCGCCGGGTGCCCGGCGTTGGCGTAGGTCAGCTCGCGCGCGCCGTCGGGGCCCGCCGGGCCGAACCGGGCGTAGACCGCGGTCGCCATCGCGGCGATGTCCAGGCCCTGCACCAGCTGGTCGCAGCGGTCGAGCACCGGCCCTGGCGCGTCGCCGCCCCAGGCATAGGAACGCAGCACACCGCGCAGCTGCCCCATCGCGGCCGCCGCCGACAGGTCGTGGCCCACCACGTCGCCCACCGCGGCACCGACAGAGCCGTCCGGCATCGGCAGCACGTCGTACCAGTCCCCGCCGACCTGGTTGCCGTCCGCGCCCACCAGGTAGCGGGCCGCGACCCGCATCCCCGGGACCTGCGGCAACGCCGGGAGCAGGCTGTGCTGCAGGGTCGCCGCCGCGGCCCGCTCCACCTCGTAGAGCCGGGCGTTGTCGACGGCCAGCCCGGCGCGGCCCGCCAGGTCCGAGGCCAGGTGCACGTCGCGCTGGGTCCAGCGACGGCCGTAGGGAAACTGGGTGGACAGCGTCACCAGGCCGAGCACCCGGCCGCGGCCGAGCAGCGGGACGACCATCGCCGAGCGGAGCCGCAGCCGCTCGTAGGCGTCGGCCGCCTCCGGGTCGTCCGGATGGACCTCGCGTCCGTCGTCGGGCAGCTCCTGCACCAGGTAGGGCTTGCCGGTCCGCACCGCGGTCTCGGCCTGCTGCTCGATCCGCACGGCCCCCAGCGGACCGGACCGCGACAGCAGCGCCTCGTCGTCGGCATCGCGGGCCGCGACGGCCATCCGCTCGCGGCTGGCCCCGTTGGGGGTGTCGAGCAGGTCCACCGTGCACAGGTCGGCCAGCTCCGGCACCACGATCCGGGAGAACCGACGGCAGGCGTCGGCCA
The DNA here is from genome assembly GCF_001932475.1 of Pseudonocardia sp. Ae717_Ps2. Lineage (NCBI taxonomy): Bacteria > Bacillati > Actinomycetota > Actinomycetes > Pseudonocardiales > Pseudonocardiaceae > Pseudonocardia > Pseudonocardia sp. Ae717_Ps2. The sequence continues at coordinate 904,520 of NZ_MCIS01000001.1, read as the reverse complement.
CGTCGAGCGCCGAGGTCATCTGGGTGGTCGCCTCGGCGAGCAGCCGCAGCTGGGCCCGCGCCGCCTCGGCGTCGGCCAGCGCCGCCCGCCGCTCCTGCTCGACGACGACCCGTTCGGTGACGTCGCTCTGCACCCCGACGAAGTTGACCAGCTCGCCGTCGCCGTCGTGCACCGGCGAGACGGACACCTGGTTCCAGAACGCGGTGCCGTCGCGGCGGTAGTTGAGCAGCACCTCGGTGATCGGCCGCTGTTCCCGCAGCGCCTCGCGCAGCCGGCGGACCGCGGACCGGTCGGTGTTGGGCCCCTGCAGGAACCGGCAGTTGCGCCCGACGACCTCGTCGAGCGGATAGCCCGTCAGCCGCTCGAACGACGGGTTCACCCAGGCCAGCGGGTCGTCCTCACGCTGCGGGTCGGAGATCGTGAACGACATCTCGGTGGCCAGCACGGCGCGGTCGCGCAGGAACCCCATCCGGTCCCGGTCCCCGCCCTGGCCGACCTCGGAGTCCGACAGCGGCAGCAGCACGGCCAGCGCCCGGCCGGGCCCGGTGGTCGAGGGCTGGGCGAACGCGCCCTGTCCCTGGGCGCCGGGGTCCGACAGCGCGAACCCGGTCACCCAGACCAGCGTGCTGCTGGCCGTCGCGCCCTCACCCGGGACCGGGACGCCGTCGCGGTCGGGCATCAGGCCCGGTCCGTGCAGTGCCACCGGCTCGCCGGACACCGCGTCGCCCGCGGCGATGCGGGACAGCGGTGACCCCTCGTCGGTGTAGGGCCGGCCGTCCAGATCGGTCAGCCGCACGGACTCGCTCCACTCGCGGACCCCGATCGGCAGCCGCACCGGGCGGTCGCCGGCCAGCTCCAGCGCGGTGGTGTTGGCGTAGACGATCCGGCGGTCCGCGATGTCGATCATCAGGACGGCCACCTGGGTCCCGCCGCGCACGTACGGCATCGCGGGGGTGCTCGGCTGCTCACCGAAGGACTCCACCGAGGTCGCGACCGCCTGGTCGACGGCCCGGTCCACCGCGTCGCCGGGCGGGCCGGCGGGGGTGTCGGAACCGAGATCGGGATACCGCGTCACCCTGGCGAGCCTAAGGGCAGGCGCCGTGCCGGGCGCACCGAGCCCGGCCGGTATCGTCGGTCCCGGTCTCCTGTCGTGGGTGGACCGGACCGGTGCGGGCCAGGAAGGCTCCGCCGCACCCCCGGTGCGTCGTCGCGATGCGAGAAGGCATCTGCCCGTCGAGAGCACGGCGGCGCTCCACCACGCTTCCGCGCCGCCCGGCGCCCGACACGGAGGTGATCACCCTGCCCGGATCCGCGCCGGCGCAACCGTCCCGGGGGGACGGCGACGCCGAGCTGGACCCCGCCGACTCCGCCCACCTCGGGGTCCGCCTGTCCTCACCGCGCAGTGGCCTGACCGTGCTCACCGTGCGTGGCGAGGTCGACACCCTGACCGCGCCGCGTCTCGAGACGGCCCTCGACGAGCTGCTGAACCTCCCGCCCGACGGCGACGGCCGCGACCTCGCCGTCGACCTGGAGGGCGTCACGTTCCTCGCCTCCAGCGGCCTGGGCGTGCTCATCCACACCGCCCGTCGGGCCGCCCGGGACGGACGGCGGCTGTTCGTCGTCGCCACCAACCGGGCCGTGCTCCGGCCGCTCGAGGTCACCGGCTCCGCCCAGCTGTTCACCGTCCTGCCCGATCAGGAAGGCATTCCCGGCGCCTGAGCGGGCACCCGGTCTGCACATCCCCGCCGGAGGCGACATGATCCGGCCCGACACCCCCCCGTCGTACGAAAGGACTCGTCAGCGTGGCCCAGGAGGACGTGGCAGGCACGGCGCACCCCGCCGGCACCGACAACACCGTCGAGATCCGGGTCGCCGCGCGGCCCGCGTTGATCCCCACGGTCCGCGCGGTGGCCTCCGACCTCGCCGCGCGCGCGGACTTCGACCTGGACGCGGTCTCCGATCTGCGGATGGCCGTCGACGAGGCGTGTGCGACGCTCGTCGCGATGGCCACTCCCGGCACGCCGCTGCGGTGCACCTTCGCCGTGTCCGACGAGCGCATCGAGGTCACCGCCCGGGTCGAGACCGGCAGCGGCGCGCAGCTGCCCACCGACAGCTTCGGCTGGCGGGTCCTGCAGACCCTGGCCGACCACGTCGCCGTCGAGACCGGTGAGGAGGACGGCGGCCGCCCCGCCCTCACCATCCGGCTGCACAAGCTCGCAGGTCACGGACTGTGACGTGACGGTGGACCCCCAGTACGCCCACCTCACCCCGCTGCTCGAGCAGTACGCGGGCCTCGACGACGGTGATCCCCGCCGGGAGCGGCTGCGCGAGCAGCTCGTCACCGGCTACCTGCCCGTCGCCCAGCACATCGCCCGCCGGTTCAACCACCGCGGCGAGCCCCTCGACGACCTCGTGCAGGTCGCGACGGTCGGGCTGATCAACGCCATCGACCGGTTCGACCCGGAGAAGGGCGGCGAGTTCTTCTCCTTCGCCGTGCCCACGATCTCCGGTGAGGTGCGCCGGCACTTCCGGGACCAGAGCTGGTCGATGCGGGTACCGCGACGGCTCAAGGACATGCACGTGTCGATCAACGGCGCGGTGTCCGAGCTGTCCCAGACCCTCGGTCGCGCGCCCCGGCCCTCGGAGCTCGCGGAGTACCTCGACCTGCCCGTCGGCGAGGTGCTGGAGGGCCTGGAGGCCGCCGAGGCCTACCGCAGCTCTTCGCTCGACGAGATGCTGTCGTCGGAGGACGGCAGTGCGACCGTGGGCGAGCTGGTCGGCGACGCCGACGCCGAGCTCGACCGGGTCGACTACCGCGAGTCGCTGCGCCCGCTGCTCGCCGAGCTCGCGCCACGGGAGCGGACGATCGTGATGCTCCGGTTCTTCGGCAACCGCACACAGACCCAGATCGCCCAGGAGGTCGGCATCTCCCAGATGCACGTCTCCCGGCTGCTCGCACAGACCCTGTCGCGGCTGCGCAACCGGCTCGACCCGGACGACCGCACCTTCTGACGGCCGGGCCGCGCGGCCGCGTCGCACGCCGTCCGCGAAGATCGGGACGGGACCGGCGCGCCGTCCGGCCCCGGAGCGGGGAGGTAGGAGATGAGCGTGCCGGAACACGTGCTGGTGGTCGGCGCAGGGCTGGCCGGGCTGCGGACGGTGGAGAACCTGCGCCGGGACGGCTACGAGGGCCGGATCAGCCTGGTGGGGGCCGAGGAGCACCTCCCCTACGACCGCCCCCCGCTGTCGAAGCAGTTCCTCGCCGGGGCGTGGGAACGCACCAAGATCGACCTGTGCACCGCCGAGGACCTCGCCGAGCTCGGCGCGCGCACCCATCTCGGCCGCTCCGCGGTCGCCCTGCGGCCCGGTGAGGGCCCGGCCGACGGCTCCGAGGTCGAGCTCGACGACGGCACCGTGCTGCACGCCGACGCCGTCGTCCTCGCCGTGGGGGTCACCTCCCGGTTGCTCGACGGCCAGCCGGACTCCGCGCACCTGCTGCGCGCCGTCGACGAGGCCGAACGGCTGCGCGACGCGCTCGCCTCGGCGTCGTCGCTGCTCGTGGTCGGTGCCGGGTTCATCGGGGCCGAGGTGGCGAGCACCGCCCGGGACCGGGGTGTCGCTGTCACCGTCGTCGAGACCGGCACGGTGCCGATGGCGCGGCTGCTGGGCGAGCAGGCCGGTGCGGTGGTGGCCCGGCTGATGGTCGACGCCGGGGTCGACCTGCGCACCGGGGTGGCGGTGTCGGAGCTGACGTCCTCGGGTGCCACCCTCTCCGACGGGTCGACGGTGACGGCCGACGAGATCGTCGTCGGCGTCGGAGGGATGCTCGACCTGGGCTGGCTGGAGGCCACCGGCGTCGACGTCTCCGCCGGGATCCCGTGCGACCACCGGGGCCGGGTCGACGGGCTGCCCGGGGTGTGGGCGGCGGGCGACGCCGCCGCCTGGACCGACCCGGACACCGGCGAGCGCACCCGGCTGGAGCACTGGACCTCGGCGAGCGACCAGGCCGCCGCGGTCGCCGCGGACATCACCGGCACCGACCTACCGCCCGCCGCGGTGCCGTTCTTCTGGTCCGACCAGTTCGGCATGAAGATCCAGCTCGTGGGGTGGCCGGACCGCGCGGACTCGCTGCTGCCGTTGCACGGCGAGGGTCTCGGCGACGGCCCGGTGAAGGGCACGGTGCTCGGCTACCTGCGCGGCGACGACCTCGTCGCCGTCGCCGGGTTCGGCGCGGCCCGGCTCGTCGCCCGCTACCGCCGTCCACTGGCCGAGGGCGCCGACCGCGCCGCGGTGCTGGAGCTGCGCGACTCGCTGTCCTGACACACCGACGCCCGGCCGGTTCGTGCACCGGCCGGGCGTGACGTGCAGGCGGTCTAGCGGAAGATCGAGCGGACGATCGCCAGTCCGACCAGCGCGCCGACCGCGATGAGCGAGTACTTGACCTTCGGGTCGGCGAGCCGCTCGGCGAGCTGCGCCTTGCCGCCCTCGATGAGGTTCTTCGGGTTCGCCCGGTCCGCCAGGGCGTCCAGACTCTCGGCCAGCGCGTCCCGGGTCTTCTCGATCTCGCGCTGGATGTTCTCGGGGTCGCGGGCCACCACGTCCACCTCCGGTTCGGCCGGTACGCGTCCGCGTCCGGGACTCCTGCTGCTCGCGCCCGACGCTGCCCCGACAGCTCTGTCCGGGCACCGCGAGCGGCGTGGGACACACCGTAGCCACCGACGGGGGCGGACCGCGCGCCCGGCCACCGGCGCGCCGCCGATCGGGTGCGCCCGACGGTCGTCGGTGTCGCATCCGTCCACAACCGGCCGGTACGTCCACAGGCACCACACTCGTGGCGGCGCCGCGGCCGGCGGGTGGCACGCTGATCGACATGAGCACACGGCTGCAGGCGGGCGACCCCGCCCCCGACTTCACCCTCGACGACGCCGACGGCACGCCCGTCTCCCTGGCCGACTACCGCGGCCGCAAGGTCGTCGTCTACTTCTACCCGGCGGCGAGCACCCCGGGCTGCACGAAGGAGGCCTGCGACTTCCGCGACAACCTCGCCGAGCTGAACGAGGCGGGCATCGACGTGCTGGGCATCTCCCCGGACAAGCCCGCCAAGCTCGCGACCTTCCGCGACAACGAGAAGCTGACCTTCCCGCTGCTGTCCGACCCCGACCGCGAGGTCCTCACCGCCTGGGGCGCCTTCGGGGAGAAGAAGCTCTACGGCAAGACCGTCACCGGCGTGATCCGGTCGACCTTCCTGGTCGGCGAGGACGGCACGATCGTCGACGCGCAGTACAACGTGAAGGCGACCGGGCACGTGGCGAAGCTCCGCCGGGACTGGAAGGTCTGATGCCGGCCCGGCCGGCGGGCGCGGGGTGAGCGGGCGTGCCCCGCGCCCGCCGGTGGACCGACGAGGAGCTGGTCGCCGCGGTGGCGGCGTCGCAGCGGCTGAGCGAGGTGTGCCACCGCCTCGGGATCCGGCCCGGCCGGTACGACCAGCTACGGGCGCACATCGCCCGGACCGGCGTGGACGCGAGCCACATCCCGGGGGCGCTCGACCCCGGGCACCGCAACCACCGCCGGCGCTACACCGACGAGGCGCTGCGGGCGGCCGTCGAGGCGGAGGTCAGCGTGTACGCCGTGCTCCGGCGGCTCGGGTACGAGCCCAGCGGCGGGATGTTCCGGGCGGTGGTCGCGCACATCCGGGCGCTCGAGCTCGACACGACGCACTTCACGGGCCGTTCCTGGGCCCGGGGCCGGACCTTCCCGGGGCGGCGGGCCCGTCCGCTGGCGGACATCCTGGTCCGCGGCTCGAGCTACCGCAGCAGCGCGACCCTGCGCCGGCGGCTCGTCGCGGAGGGGCTGAAGGCCGCCCGGTGCGAGGAGTGTGGCCTGACCGAGTGGCGGGGACGGCCCGTCCCACTCCAGCTCGACCACGTCAACGGCGACCACACCGACAACCGGCTCGAGAACCTTCGTATCCTGTGCGCGAACTGCCACGCCCTCACCGACACCTGGTGCGGCCGAAAGAACTAGCCGGCGTACTCCAACTGGCAGAGAGACACGGTTTAGGTCCGTGCAAGTGCGGGTTCGAATCCCGCCGCCGGCACGCGTCGCGTCGCCCGCCTCACCCGGCGGGCGGCGCGGTCCCGGTCGGCCCGGCACCCCCGGGCGCGACGCCCTCGGGCTCGTCGGGCAGCGGCCGGCGGGCGGCGAGCAGCACCCCGCCGAGCCCGAGCACCGCGCAGATCCCCGACACCAGTAGCAGCGCGGGCGGCACGTGCCCGGTCACCGCGTCGCCGAGGGCCACGACGGCGATGGTGCTCGGCGCCGACCCGATCACGGTGCCGACCAGGTAGGGCCAGAACCGCACCTGGGACAGACCGGACAGGTAGTTGAGCACCGCGAACGGCACCATCGGGATCAGCCGCAGCGACGTCACCGCCAGCACGCCGTGGTGGTCGAGCCTGCGGCGCACCCACACCGCGCGCGGGTGGCGCGCGTAGCGGGCGACGAGCCCCCCGCCGGTGGCACGGACGAGCGCGAACGCCACGACCGCGGACAGTGCGGTCGCGAACAGGGTCAGCGCGGCCCCGCCGACGGCACCGAACAGCACCCCGGCGGACACGGTGAACACCGTCCGGGGGAAGGGCGGGACGTTGAGCGCGACCTGGAGCAGGACGAACACGACCGGGCCCCAGAGCCCTGCCGACTCGACGGCCCGGCGCAGCTCACCGAACCGGGGGAACGCGGACAGGCCCAGCGACCGGGCCACGAGTACGACGAGTGCGGCCGCGAGCACCAGCCCGAGGCAGCCCAGCAGAAACCGCCACCACCGCACGGACGTCACGGTACCGAGCCCCGCGCCGGTGCCGTCGGCCGCGTCGCCGCACCGGCCGGTCCCCGCCGCCGGTCGTCGGGCGACCTCGGCCGGCGTGCCGTGGGGATGGGCCGTGAGAGGCTGCCGACCATGAGCGACTCGGGTATCGATCCCGCCGAACTGGACGCCGACGGGCTGGCCGTGCGCCGCGAGGTCCTCGGCCAGGACTACGTCGACGCGGCGCTGGGCCGCGTCGACGACACGACCGCGGACTTCCAGAAGCTGATCACCCGCTACGCGTGGAACGAGATCTGGACCCGTCCCGGGCTGGAGCGCCGGATGCGCTCGGCGGTGACGCTGACCGCACTGGTCGCGCACGGGCACTGGGAGGAGTTCGAGCTGCACGTACGGGCGGCCCGGCGCAACGGCCTGACCACCGACGAGATCGTCGAGATCATCCTGCAGACCGCGATCTACTGCGGGGTCCCGGCGGCGAACTCGGCGTTCCGGATCGCGCAGCGCGTCCTGGCCGAGCCCGCCCCCGAGTAGACCTCAGTCGCGGGCGAGCAGCGCCTGCAGGTGCGGGACGAGTGCGCGCAGCGCGGTCCCGCGGTGGGAGGCGGCGTCCTTCTCCTCGGCGCTGAGCTCGGCCGAGGAGCGGGTGTCGCCCTCCGGGGCGAAGATCGGGTCGTAGCCGAACCCGTTCTCCCCGCGCGGGGCGCGCAGCAGGGTGCCGCGCCACGTCCCGTGCACCACGGTGCGCCCGGGCACGGACTCCTCCGCGTCGGGGCCGCCGGTGGCATCGGGGCCGTCGGCGTTGTCGGTGTCGTCGGTGTCGTCGGTGTCGTCGGTGTCACGGAGCCCGGCCACCGCCTCGGGCGTGACGAGCGCGGCGGCGCACACGAACGCGGCGCCGCGGCGCTCGTCGGGGACGTCGGCGGTCTGTCCGAGCAGCAGCGCCAGGTTGGCCGCGTCGTCGCCGTGCCGGCCGGACCAGCGGGCGGAGAAGATGCCCGGCATGCCGTTGAGGGCGTCGACGGTGATGCCCGAGTCGTCGGCGATCGCGGGCAGCCCGGTCGCGGCGGCGGCGTCGCGGGCCTTGGCGAGCGCGTTCGCGGCGAAGGTCGCGCCGGTCTCGGGGGCCTCGGGGAACTCGGGGACGTCGGCGAGCCCGACGATCTCCACCCCGGAGAGCCCCGCGGCCTCGGTGATCCGGCGCAGCTCGACGAGCTTCTTGGCGTTGCGGGTGGCGAGCAGGATCCTCACGCGTCGCCCTCCCCCGCGGTGCCCGGGGCGGCGGGGGCGGTCTGCGCGACGATCTTCGGGTGCGGCGCGGCGAGCACCTCGACCTGGAGGCGGGACAGCTCGGCGATCCCGGCGAGCGCGGAGTCGAGCATCGCGTCGAGGGTCGAGCGGGAGAACGTGGCGCCCTCGCCGGTCCCCTGGACCTCGATCAGCGTCCCGGTCTCGGTGGCGACGACGTTCGTGTCGACCTCGGCCCGCGAGTCCTCCTCGTAGGGCAGGTCGAGCCGGACGCGGCCGTCGACGACGCCGACCGACACCGCGGCGACCTGGCAGGAGATCGGCTTGGGGTCGGACAGCTTGCCCTGCTCCCCGAGCCAGGTGACGGCGTCGCACAGGGCCACGTAGGCGCCGGTGATCGCCGCGGTGCGGGTGCCGCCGTCGGCCTGCAGGACGTCGCAGTCGATCGCGATCGTGTTCTCGCCGAGCGCGCGCAGGTCGATGCAGGCACGCAGGGACCGGCCGATCAGCCGGGAGATCTCGTGGGTGCGGCCGCCGATCCGGCCCTTCACCGACTCTCGCGACGAGCGGGTGTCGGTGGCCGAGGGCAGCATCGCGTACTCGGCGGTGACCCAGCCGAGGCCGGATCCCTTGCGCCAGCGCGGTACCCCGTCGGTGACGCTGGCGGCGCACAGCACCTTCGTGTCACCGAACTCCACCAGCACCGATCCCGCGGGGTGCTTCTGGAAGCCCCGGGTGATGGTCACCGGCCGCATCTCGTCGTCGGCCCGGCCGTCGGCCCTGCCCTCGGTTCGTGTCACCCGACCATCGTAGGAAGCCGGTTCAGACCTCGAACACCGCGTCGGGCCGGGCGAGCTCGACGGTTCCGCCGAAGGCCGCCTTGGCCTCGGCGCCGAGGGACTCGCGGTCGAACCAAGCCGGGACGTGGGTGACGACCAGGCGTCGGGCGCCGGCGGCCGCGGCGTGCTCGCCCGCCTCCCGTCCGGACAGGTGCACCCCGGGCGGTCCGGCCTCGGCGTGCGGCCAGCTGGCCTCGCAGAGCAGCAGGTCGGCGTCGCGGGCGGCCTCGACGAGTCCGGGGCAGGCGGCGGTGTCCCCGGAGTAGGTCAGCACCCGGCCGCGGTGCTCGAGGCGCAGCGCCCAGGCGGGGCAGACGTGCACGACCTCGTACGCGGTGACGGTGACGACGTCGTCGCCGGCGCCGACGGTGAACGGCTCCCCCGCCACGAGGTCGTGGAAGGAGAAGACGTCGGTGAGGTCGGTGCGGGCGTAGTCGGCCTCGGTGACGGCGTCGGCACGGGCGAAGCGGGCGTGCGCACCGGCCGGGGCGTGCACGGGCAGCTTCCGCGCGGTCGCGTCGAACGGGGGCCGGGGATGGTAGCGACGGTGCACCGCCAGCGACGGGAAGTCCGCGCAGTGGTCGGGATGCAGGTGGCTGAACACCGCGGCGTCGAGGGAGAACGGGTCGGCGTGCCGCTGCAGTGCGCCGAGGGTGCCGTTGCCGAGGTCGAGGGTGAGGCGGGTCGACCCGGCCTCGACGAGGTAGCCCGATGCCGGGGACTCGGGTCCGGGGCCGCTGCCGGAGCACCCGAGAACGATCAGCCGCATGCGCGACCCTAACCCGTTCGTGAGGTGCGCCGCAGCCACCAGAGTCCGACGAACGGCAGGACGAGCGGGACGAAGCCGTAGCCGGCGCCGAAGTGCGACCAGACCGTCTCGCGGGGGAAGTCGGCGGGGACGAAGGTGGTGAACGCGCCGACCCCGAGCACGCCGACGAGCTCGAACACCACGGCGGACCAGGCGAGACGGCGGAAGCCGGGCCCGGTGCCCGCCAGCCCGACGGTGGCCAGGATGTAGACGAACCCGGCGAGCGCGGACAGCGAGTACGCCAGCGGTGCCTCGCCGAAGCGTTCGGCGATCTGCACGCCGGCCCGCGCCGAGGCCGAGAGCGCGAAGATGCCGTAGACGGCGATGAGGATGCGACCGGGGCCGGTGGCGGTGGCGCGGGGCCCGGGGGCGTGCGGCTCAGGCACCGGGCACCCCCGGGATCCACAGGCCCTGCAGGCGCAGCACGGCGACGAGCGTCCCGATCGCGCCGACGGCGATCACGGCCCCACCCCAGCGGCTCGGCTCGGCGGTGGCGAACTGCAGCGCGATCACCGGGACGCAGACCGCGACGGCGAGGTAGATGAGGAAGGTCGACTGTTCGGGCAGGGTGACCCCGCCGAGCAGGACCCGGTACGCCGCGATCGCGGCCTGCACGACGATGAGCGCCACACAGACGCCGACGGCGACGGCGTGCACCCGGCTCGGGGGCCGGTTCAGCGCCGTCGTGACCAGCCCGAACAGCGCGGTGGCCGAGAGCGCCACAGTGATCACCAGGACGAGCGTTCCGATCACGGCGGGAACGCTACCCCCGCGCCCCTCCGACACGGCGCCGGACCCACCGTCGTGGCCGGTGGGCATCCACACCCCCGGCCGTCAGGCGGACGGGAGCGCGGCACCCGCGCGGCCCACGACCGACCCGATCTCCGGGCCCAGGAACCGGCGGCCCAGGCGGGCGAAGGGCTCCGGGTCACCGGTGGCGAGGAAGCGGTGCGGTGCGGGCGGGGCGGTGTCGTCGCGCAGCAGGTCGTGCGCGTGCAGGGTCCGGACCAGGGTGCGGGCGGTCTCGTCGGCCGAGGACACGAGCGTCACGTCCGGGCCGAGGACGATCTCCAGCACCCCGGACAGCAGCGGGTAGTGGGTGCAGCCCAGGACGACGGTGTCGACCCCGGCGCGCTGGAGCGGCTCCAGGTAGCCCTGGGCGACGCCGAGGACCTGGCGGCCGCTGGTGGTGCCGCGCTCGACGAAGTCGACGAACCGGGGGCAGGCGACCGAGGTGATCTCGGTGTCGGGGGCGGCGTCGAAGGCGTCGGCGTAGGCGCCCGAGGCGATCGTCGCGGCGGTGCCGATGACACCGATCCGGCCGTTGCGGGTGGTGGCGACGGCGCGACGCACGGCCGGGCGGACGACCTCGACCACCGGCACCGGGTAGCGCTCGCGGAAGTCGGCCAGGCACGCCGCCGAGGCCGAGTTGCAGGCGATGACCAGCGCCTTGACCCCGGAGTCGACCAGCTCGTCGCCGATGCCGAGTGCGAGGCGCCGGATGTCGGCGAGCCGGCGCGGCCCGTACGGGCTGTGCGCGGTGTCGCCGACGTAGACGATCTGCTCGGCGGGCAGCAGGTCGATGACCGAGCGGGCGACGGTCAGACCGCCGACCCCGGAGTCGAAGATGCCGATCGGGGCGTCGAGCCCGGGTGCGTCGCTCACACCCTAGGAGGGTAGGCGGTCGGCCCGGGACACCCAGTAGGCGGCGAGCACGCCGCCGACCGCGCCGAACAGGTGGCCCTGCCAGGACACCGACGGGTCCGAGGGCAGCACACCCCAGAGGATGGAGCCGTAGAACAGGAACAGCACGACGGCGAGCAGGATCTGCCTGCCGTTGCGGGCGTAGAAGCCGCGGACGAGCAGGAACAGGAACCAGCCGAACACGATCCCGGACGCCCCGATCACGGCCGCGGGCGAGGTCAGCCACACCCCCAGCCCGCTGACCAGCCAGATCGTCGCGGTGACCGCGAACCACTGCACGATGCCGCCGGACATCGCGAGGAACCCGAAGATCAGGAACGGCAGGCTGTTGGCGGCGAGATGCGCCCAGTCGTCGTGCAGCAGAGGTGCGGTGAGGATCCCGACGAGGCCCTCGGTGCTGCGCGGGTAGATCGCGGCGGCGAACTGGACCATGCCGCCCGACGCCTGGTCGACGGCCTCGAAGACGTACAGCGCGGCGGTGAACACCAGCATGATCACCGCCGCGCGCACCGGCGCGGGCGGCAGCACACGGGCGGGGCGGCCGTCCGGGGGTGCGGTCATGCCGTCCACGGTACCGGCGCGCCCGCCCGCTATGCCCGTTGTGACCGGTTCAGGCCCAGAGGTGCCCGTCGATGCCCTGCGCGGCGGTGCCCAGGTCACCGGAGTAGGCGCCGGTGGACAGGTACTTCCATCCGCCGTCACAGACGATCATCACGACGTCGGCGCGCTGACCGGCGTCGAGCGCCTTGTTCGCGACGCCGAGGGCGGCGTGCAGGATCGCGCCGGAGGAGATCCCGGCGAAGATGCCCTCCTGCTCCACCAGCTGGCGGGTGCGGCGCAGCGCGTCGTAGGAACCGACCGAGAAGCGACCGGTCAGCACGGTCTCGTCGTAGAGCTCCGGGACGAAGCCCTCCGACAGGTTCCGCAGGCCGTAGACGAGCTCGCCGTAGCGGGGCTCGGCCGCGACGACCTGCACGTCGGGCTTCTGCTCACGCAGGTAGCGCCCGGCGCCGACGAGGGTGCCGGTAGTGCCGAGCCCGGCGACGAAGTGGGTGATCGACGGCAGGTCGCGCAGGATCTCCGGGCCGGTGCCGCGGTAGTGCGCGTCGGTGTTGGCCGGGTTGCCGTACTGGTAGAGCATCACCCAGTCCGGGTGCTCGGACGCCAGCTGCTTGGCGAGGGCGACGGCCTGGTTCGACCCGCCGGCCGCCGGCGAGGAGATGATCTGCGCGCCGTACATCGCCAGCAGCTGGCGACGCTCCTCGGAGGTGTTCTCCGGCATCACGCAGATGATCTCGTAGCCCTTGAGCTTCGCGGCCATCGCCAGCGAGATGCCGGTGTTGCCCGAGGTGGGCTCCAGGATCGTGCAGCCGGGCGTGAGCAGCCCCTGCTTCTCGGCGTCCTCGATCATGGCCAGCGCGGGCCGGTCCTTGATCGAGCCGGTGGGGTTGCGGTCCTCCAGCTTCGCCCACAGCCGCACGTCCTCCGACGGCGACAGGGACGGCAGCCCGACGAGCGGGGTGTCGCCGACGGCGTGCAGCAGCGAGTCGTAACGCACGGGATCTCCTCACGCGCCGGTGCCGGGCGGGCGGGCCGCCCGGCACCGATCTCCGGTGGGGCTCAGCGACCGCCGGCCACGGCCGGGAGGATCGTGAACGTCGAGGACTCCTTGACCGGGGCCTCCAGGCCGCCGGCGAAACGGATGTCCTCGTCGTCGACGTAGATGTTGACGAAGCGGTGCAGCTTGCCGTCGGTGATCAGACGGTCCTTGATGCCGCTGTGCCGCGACTCCAGGTCGTCGATGACCGCGGAGACGGTGTCGCCCTTCGCCTCGACGGTCTTCTCGCCGCCGGTGTGGGTGCGAAGGATGGTGGGGACGGACACGGAGACGGCCATGTCGGTGATCACTCCTGGTGGGGTCGCTCTGGCGTGGACTTCTGCACGCGGCAACGCGGCCGGAGTACGGCGACATTCCCGCGCGACCTCCGGCGCGGGTGCGCGAGAGGGTCGATCAGGCCCGGTCGGGGACGTCGTCGGAGCCGGTGTGGGAGAACATGTAGGACTCCACGACCGCCAGCTCGTCCTCCACGACCTCGCCGTCGGCGAGGTGGTAGGAGCGCACCTCGGGCTCGGCGTCGGCGGTGGCGAGGCCCACGATCAGCCAGTGCTGGTCGGGGGTCCACTCCATCTGGGCGACGTCCTTGGGCGACGGGTAGGCCTCGGGCAAGCCGGTGTGCGCCACCGGGCGCCGCGGCAGCCGCGTGTGGGAGTGGACGACGAGCATGCGGCGCTCACCGGACGCGTCCAGCTCGCGCTCCAGGCGGATGTCCTCGGCCGGGGAGAAGGCGAAGTCGCTCGCCACCTCGTCGGCGTTGGTCATCGGCACGTAGCGCTCGGGGTGCTCACCGGTCTCGGGACCGACGAGCTGCCCACACGACTCGACCGGGAAGTCCCGGCGGGCGTGCGCGACGATCGCATCGAGGAGGTCGGACCGGAGGACGAGCACGACGTGAGGATACGCGGCCCCGGCGGCGGGACCGAACACCCGCCGGGCCCGCACCCGGCGTTCACGCACTCAACACCACGGTCTGTGATCCCGGCCACGGCCCGGCGGTCGGCGGTGCCTCCATACTGCCCTGCGTGTCCTCCCCCGGTCGCCGTGTCGGAATCGTCCTCGCCGCCCTGCTCGCCGTCGTCCTGGCGGTGGGGGTCACCGTCGAGGCGGTGACGCTCTCCGGCCGTTCCGCCCCGGGTGCCCCCGGCCCCGGCACGGTGCGGCTCATCGCGCTCAACGACCTGCACGGCAACCTGGAACCGCCCTCGGGATCCTCGGGCCGGGTGACCGACGACGCCGGCGCGCAGGTCGAGGCCGGGGGTGCCGCGTTCCTCGCCGCGCACGTCGCGGCGCTGCGGGCACAGGCTCCGGCGAGCGTGGTGCTGTCCACCGGCGACAACGTCGGCGCGTCCCCGCTGGCGTCGGCGCTGTTCCACGACGAGCCGACCGTCGAGGTGCTGGAGCGGATGGGTGTCGCCGCGTCCGTCGCGGGCAACCACGAGTTCGACGAGGGCATCGCCGAGCTGCGCCGGTTGCAGCACGGCGGCTGCCACCCGACCGACGGCTGCCGCTTCACCCCGTCCTACGACGGCGCGTCCTTCCCGATCCTGTCCGCCAACGTGACCGACGGCTCCAGGCGGCCGGCGCTCGCCGCGTCGACGGTGGTGGAGGCGGGCGGGACCCGGATCGGTGTCATCGGCGCCACCCTGTCCGAGCTGCCCGACCTGGTCTCCCCCGACGGCATCCGCGGCCTGGCCGTCGGCGACGAGGTCGCCGCGGTCGACGCGGCGTCGCGCGGGCTGACCGCGCAGGGGGTGCGGGCGCAGGTGCTGCTGCTGCACCAGGGCGACGAGACGACCGGTGACGGCGGCCCGGACGCCTGTGCGATCGAGCCCGGCGGGCCGGCGTCGCGGATCGCGGCCGCGGTGTCCGCCGACGTCGACGCGGTGTTCTCCGCGCACACCCACCAGCAGTACCTGTGCTCGGCGACCGACCCGGCCGGGAACCCCCGGCCGTTCGTGCAGGGCCTGTCGTTCGGCAGGCTGCTGTCGGTGGTCGACCTGGCCCTGACCGGCGACGGCGACGTGGACCGCGGCGCGACGACGGCCCGCAACGAGGTCGTCACCCGCGACGTCACACCCGACCCGGGCGTGGCCGAGGTCGTCGACCGTGCGGTCGCGCAGTCGCGGCCGCTGGCCGAGCGTCCGGTCGGGACGGTGGCCAGGCCGCTGCTGCGCACGGCCGGGCCGACCGGGCTGTCCCCCCTCGGCACGGTGATCGCCGACGCCCAGCTCGCCGCCTCCCGCGGCGACGGCGCGCAGATCGCGCTGACCAACCCCGGCGGGGTGCGCGCGGACCTGGTGCCCGACGCGGGCGGCCGGGTCGCCTACGGGCAGGCCTACACCGTGCAGCCGTTCGGCAACATCCTGCAGACGATGACGCTCACCGGTGCCCAGCTGCGGGCGGTGCTCGACCAGCAGTTCACCGTCGAGGACGGCCCGACGGTGCTGCAGAGCTCGTCGAACCTGCGCTACACGGTGACGGGGAACCAGGTGGGCGACATCGCGATCGGCGGTGTCCCGGTCACCGACGGCGGCCGCTACCGGGTCGCGACGAACAACTTCCTGTCCGCGGGCGGCGACGGCTTCGACACCTTCACCGCCGGGACCGAGCTCATCGGCGGGCCGGTGGACCTCGACGCGTTTGTCGCGTACCTGGGCGCGAACCCGGGATTGACCCCGCCGTCCACCGACCGGATCGTGCGGCGGTGACGGGGCCCGGCCCGTCGGGTCAGAGCCCCCGGACGCGAACCCGGACCAGGGAGTCCTGCACGTAGGTCAGCCAGTGGTAGACGCCCAGGTGCTGGGCCCTCGGGTCGTCGTCGGGCAGCTGCTCGGGCATGTCCTCGCTGACGTCGAGGGCGGTGCCGAGCGCGAGCCGCACGTCGTTGAGGGCGGCCAGCCAGGCGTCGACCTGGGCCTCGGTGAGCTCCAGCCGTCCGCCCGCTTCGGGCAGGGTGTCCAGCACGGTCGCCGCGGCGGCGTCCTTGGCCTCGATCAGCGACGGCTCGTGCAGCGAGCGCATCCCGCCGGCGAGGTCGGAGTCCTCGGTGGTGAAGTCCGGCAGCAGCCGGGCCAGCACCCGGTCGGTCGGCCGCGACGTCGGGCCGGTGCGGATGCCGGTGAGCTCGGCGAGCTCGTCGGTGGACGCGAGCTCGGCGCGACCGGCGAGCATCTGGCGGATCTCGGTGAACAGCCCCCGCAGGACGACGGCCTCCTCGCCGGAGAACCCGGACGTGTAGCGGACGCGGTCACCGCGGCCGCTGCGCTTCCAGCCGTTCACCCTCAGGCCCGCTGCATGGTGGCCCACAGGCCGGCCGCGTGGAGCTGGGCGACGTGCCCCTCCACGGTGTCCTTGTCACCGGCCGACACGGCGGCGCGTCCCTTGTGGTGCACGTCGAGCATCAACGCGGTGGCCTTCGCCTCGGGGTAGTGGAACACCTTCTGCAGCACGTAGGTCACGTACGACATGAGGTTGACCGGGTCGTTCCAGACGATGGCCTGCCACGGCGTGTCGGGGCCGGCGGACTCGTCCAGGTCGGGCGTGACCTGCTCGGTGGGCGCCGGGGACGGCGCTGGTGACGGCGCGGACATGCGCCCCATGGTGGCACAGCCGGGACGACGGTCCCGGCCCGACCGCACAGCCCCCGACACCGGCCACGACACCGGCCCCGGCCCGACCGCTCCGGCACCGACCAGCGCGGCCCCGACCGCGGCGGCGGGCGCGGCCGTAGGCTCCCGACCATGACCGGCACGGCCCTGCTGACCGACCGCTACGAGCTGACGATGGTGGCGGCGGCCCTCGCCGACGGCACCGCCGAACGGCACTGCGTCTTCGAGCTGTTCGCGCGCCGCCTCCCCGACGGGCGCCGCTACGGCGTCGTCGCCGGGACGGGGCGGCTGCTGGAGGCGCTGTCGCGCTTCCGCTTCTCCGACGCCGACCTGGAGTTCCTCACCCCGGTCGTCGACTCCGCGACCCTGGACCGGCTCCGCGACTACCGCTTCTCCGGCGACGTCGACGGCTACCCGGAGGGCGAGCTGTACTTCCCCGGCTCCCCCGTCCTCACCGTGACCGGCACCTTCGCCGACGCGGTGATCCTCGAGACCCTCGCGCTGTCGATCTACAACCACGACAGCGCGATCGCCTCGGCCGCGGCGCGGATGGTGACCGCGGCGGCCGGGCGGCCGCTGATCGAGATGGGCTCGCGGCGCACCCACGAGGAGGCCGCCGTGGCCTCCGCCCGGGCCGCCTACCTGGCGGGCTTCGCGACGACGTCGAACCTCGCCGCCGGCGCCCGGCACGGCATCCCGACCGCGGGCACGGCCGCGCACGCCTGGGTCCTGCTGCACGACGACGAGCCGTCCGCCTTCGCCAGCCAGGTCGCCGCCCTGGGCACCGACACCACGCTGCTCGTCGACACCTACGACATCCGCCGCGGCATCTCACACGCCGTCGCGGCCGCCGGCCCCGGGCTGGGTGCGGTCCGCATCGACTCCGGGGACCTCGGCGTACTGGCCCGCCAGGCCCGCGACCAGCTCGACGCGCTCGGTGCCACCGGGACCCGGATCGTGCTGTCCGGCGATCTCGACGAGTACGCGATCGC
This sequence comes from Pseudonocardia sp. Ae717_Ps2, assembly GCF_001932475.1. Lineage (NCBI taxonomy): Bacteria > Bacillati > Actinomycetota > Actinomycetes > Pseudonocardiales > Pseudonocardiaceae > Pseudonocardia > Pseudonocardia sp. Ae717_Ps2. The sequence goes on along the minus strand of NZ_MCIS01000001.1, from coordinate 886,880 downwards.
CTCGCTGCGCGCCGAGCCGGTCGACTCCTACGGCGTGGGGACCTCCCTGGTCACCGGGTCGGGCTCACCGACGGCCGGGATGGTCTACAAGCTCGTCGAGGTCGACGGGCGCCCGGTGTCCAAGCGGTCGAGCGCGAAGGAGTCCCGCGGCGGGCGCAAGGCGGCGCTGCGGCGGTTCAAGCCGACCGGCACCGCGGTCGAGGAGGTCGTGTACCCCTACGGCACCGATCCGGCCCCCGGCCCGCACGACCGGGTGCTGCCGGAGCCGCTGGTACGGGGCGGCGAGGTCGTCGCCGACGACTCCGTCACCGGTCTGGAGTCCGCCCGGGAGCGGCTGCGGACGGCACTGATCGCCGTACCGTGGGAGGGGCTGAAACTGTCCCGCGGCGAGCCCGCGATCCCGACCACCTTCCTCACCGGGAGCTGAGCCATGGCCCGAGCGTTGATCGTCGTCGACGTCCAGAACGACTTCTGCGAGGGCGGCGCCCTCGCGGTGGCCGGTGGGGCCGCCGTCGCCGCCGGCATCGGGCCGCTCGCGACCGGCGGCCGGGACGGCACGGCCTACGACCACGTCGTCGCCACCCGGGACGTGCACGTGGACCCGGGGCCGCACTTCTCCGACACCCCGGACTTCGTCGACTCCTGGCCGCCGCACTGCCGCGCGGGGACGCCGGGCGCGTCGTTCCACCCGGCGCTGGACGTCGCACCGATCGAGTGCGTCTTCGACAAGGGCGCCTACACCGCTGCCTACTCGGGCTTCGAGGGCGCGAGCGCCAACGAGTCGGGCGAGCCGCTGGGCGACTGGCTGGGCGGGCGCGGGGTGACCGAGGTCGACGTCGTCGGCCTGGCGACCGACCACTGCGTCCGGGCGACCGCGCTCGACGCCGCACGGCTCGGACTCGCGACGACGGTGCTGCTGCACCACTGCGCGGGGGTCTCCCCGGAGACGACGGAGCGGGCGCTGGCCGAGCTGGCCGAGGCCGGCGTGGAGCTCCGCACGGCCTGAGCCCGGCACCGGCCGGGAGCGCGTCCCGGCCGGTGCCGATGTCTCAGTGCCAATCTCTCAGTGGCGCTCGACCGTCGTGACCTGGGCAGCCCGGTCGCCGTCCACCGGGGTGGCGTCGCCGTCCGCCGGAGCCGCGTCGCGGTCGGGGCGCTGCGGGTCCGCCGGGACGCTCAGCGGGTCGACCGCCGCGACCGGGACGGCCGCTCCCCCGGGGTCCGCGTCGGTGGCCCCGTCGTCCTTGGCGAAGGAGCCGACCTTCACGTAGAAGTCGTCGCCGTGGTTGTCGGTCGCCCAGTCGACGGCCTGCTCCATCACCTCGGCGCTCTTGACCGCGCGCAGGATGACCCGGTCACGGCGGACGTCGCGGTGCAGGGCCACGCACAGCAGCACCATGATCACCACGAACGGTGCCGCGACCAGGATCGTGAGGTTCTGGATGCCCGACAGTGCGTCCTCGCCCCCGGTGAGCAGCATCAGCACCGCGACCGCGCCCATCGCGGCGCCCCAGAAGACGACCACCCACTTGCTGGGCTCGATGGTGCCGCGCTGGGACAGGGTGCCCATGACGATCGACGCGGCGTCGGCGCCGGAGACGAAGAAGATGGCGACCAGGACCATGACGAGCAGGCCGGTGACGGTCGCCCACGGGTAGGCGCCGAGTACCTGGAACAGCTGGACGTTGGAGTCGTCGGAGAACTGTGTGCCCTGCTGGGCCTGGGTGATGGCGGTGCCGCCGAAGATGCAGAACCAGACCAGCGAGACCAGGCTGGGTGCGAGGATGACCCCGCCGACGAACTCGCGGATGGTGCGCCCGCGCGAGATCCGGGCCAGGAACATGCCGACGAACGGCGTCCAGGAGATCCACCACGCCCAGTAGAAGATCGTCCAGCCGGAGAGCCATTCGAGCATCGGCTCGCCGCCGACGGCCTCGGTGCGCCCGACCATCTCGAAGAACTGGGAGAAGTAGGCGCCGATCGAGGTCGGGATCAGGTCGAGGATGATCACCGTCGGGCCGACGACGAACACGAAGAACGCGAGCACCGCCGCCAGCACCATGTTGGTGTTGGACAGCCACTGGATGCCCTTCTCGACGCCGGAGACGGCGGAGAGGATGAACGCGGCGGTCAGGACGACGATGATCGCGGCGAGCAGCCAGGGGCTCACCGGGCCGTCGACCCAGCCGACGGTCTGCATGCCGCCGCCGATCTGGAAGGCGCCCAGGCCGAGGGAGGCGGCGGAGCCGAACAGCGTCGCGAAGATCGCGAGGATGTCGATGGCCCGGCCGATGGAGCCCTCGGCGGCCTTGCGGCCGATCAGCGGGACGAAGGCCTGGCTGATGAGCTGCCGGCGGCCCTTGCGGAAGGTGGAGTAGGCGATGGCGAGGCCGACGACGGCGTAGATCGCCCACGGGTGCAGCGTCCAGTGGAACAGCGAGGTCGCCATCGAGGTCTGCAGCGCGTCGACGGTGCCGGGCTCGGCGGAGCCGGGGGGCGGTGACCGGAAGAAGGTCAGCGGCTCGTTCACGCCGAAGAACATCAGTCCGATGCCCATGCCGGCGGAGAACATCATGGCGATCCAGGAGACCGTGCGGAACTCGGGTTCCTCGTCGTCGGCGCCGAGCTTGACGCGTCCGAACCGGCTGAAGGCCAGGAACAGTGCGAAGGCGACGAAGGCGGTCGCGGCGAGGATGAAGCCCCAGCCACCGCCACGCATCAGCGCCCCGATCATCGTGGACGCGGTCGTGCGCAGGCTCTCCGGCGCCGCGACCCCCCAGACGACGAACAGCAGCGCCAACGCGGCACCGATCCCGAAGACCGTCCGGTCCGTGCGGGGGCGTTCCGGTGGTGCTCCGGGGTCCTCGGTACACGACCGGGGATCGACCTGCGTCATGACGTCTCCACCTCTGTCCGGTGCGGGGAAAGTGCGGTACGTGCGCCGCTCCGTGGGGTCGTGCGGATCCGCGGCCGGGATCACCGGCGCGACGGGTGGACGGGCAGCGGGTGCCGCCGACCCGGGGACGGGCGACGGTCGGGCGGCGGTCGGCCGGGACTCGGCACCACCTGCTCCCCCTCAGATACTCGATTAATATATCTGTGCACGTTATGATGCGGCCGGAGCGGCGGTCAAGACCCGATCCGTCGCCCGGAGCCCGAGGACACCGGAGTCGCCACCGTGCCCCCAGCAGTTCCGATGCCCGACCCGCGGCGACCGGCCCACGCCTCGGGCCTGCACGAACACCACCGTTGCAGCCCCTTGACACCGACCAGGGCGACGCGCTCCCATCGTGGTGCGTATTGAGCGACTCGTTGCTTGTTACGCAACAGTTTCGGTGTTTCTCGTGTGTTACCGCGGCCCCGATCGCCGTCGTCGTCATCGCGCCCAACCCCACTGCAGGAGGTGATCCGCTGTGCCGCAACGGTTCTGCCGCGACCGCACGCCGGCCGCCTCCGGCGCCCGGTCGTCGCACGGGCCCCCGGTCCCGCGGCGCCGGCCTCCGTAACGAACCGATGCCGTCGCACCGGTCCCGAGCTCGACCCGCGAGGGCGACCCCCGCCGGCGCGCCCGATCTCGCCCCAGACCCGCCAGCCGCCCCACACCGACCGTCGCCCACGAGGAGTACCGCCATGACGACCGGCGAGTTGTCGAACCCCACCACCGAGGGGCAGAGCCTCCCGGACAGCCTGCGAGAGACCCTCGCCGGCCACTACTACACCGACCCCGCGATCTTCCGGGCCGAGCAGGACAACATCTTCCACAAGACGTGGTTCTGCGCGGTGCTGGCCGCGGACCTGGACAAGCCCGGCGCGTTCGAGACCGTCCAGATCGGACGTGAGAGCGTGATCGTCACGCGGGCCAGGGACAACTCCGTACGGGCCTACCTCAACGTCTGCCGACACCGCGGCGCGCGGCTGTGCACGGAGGAGAAGGGCGAGGTCAGGCGCTCGTTCCAGTGTCCGTACCACGCCTGGACCTACGGCCTGGACGGCAAGCTCATCGCGGCGCCGAACCTCAACTCGATGCCCGACGTCGACAAGGTCGAGTACGGCCTGCACACCGTGCACGTCCGCGAGTGGCTGGGCTACGTGTGGCTGAGCCTGGCCGAGGAGCCGCCGTCGTTCACCGAGACCGTGATCGGCGACGTCACCACCCGGCTCGGCTCGCCGGACGCGATCGTGGGCTACGACGTCGAGAACCTGAAGCTCGGCCGGCGCATCTCCTACGACGTCAAGGCGAACTGGAAGCAGATCGTCGAGAACTTCATGGAGTGCTACCACTGCGCGACGATCCACCCCGAGCTCACCGAGGTGCTGCCGGAGTTCGCCGACGGCCTGGCCGCCCAGTACTTCGTCGGGCACGGCGCCGAGTTCGGCGAGGAGATCAAGGGCTTCACCGTCGACGGCTCCGAGGGGCTCGCCCGGATCCCGAGCATCACCCAGGAGCAGGACCGCCGCTACTACGCCATCACGGTGCGGCCCTCGGTGTTCATCAACCTGGTCCCCGACCACGTCGTGTTCCACCGCATGTTCCCGCTGACCCCCGAGCGCACCCTGGTCGTCTGCGACTGGCTCTACCTCCCCGAGGTCGTCGACTCCGGCGCCGACATCGACCGCTCGGTGGAGCTGTTCCACCGGGTCAACGTGCAGGACTTCGACGCCTGCGAGCGCTGCCAGCTCGCGATGGACTCGCGCTCCTACGAGAAGGGGGGCGTGCTCGTGCCGAGCGAGCACCACATCGGCGAGTTCCACGACTGGGTGCGCGACCGGGTGGGCTGATCCCCCGCACCGCACCGCACCGCGCCTCACCGCACTCCCCGCACCACGACGAACGCCCCGCCCGGCCCCGCCGGCGCGGGGCGTTCGCGCATGCCCCCGGGCCCGACCGGATCAGGCCGGCACGGAGGGGTGCCGTGGCACCCCGTCACCACCCCCCCGCACCCCACGCGAGGGGTGCGGCGGGACGCGGGGAGGTGCCACGCCGTGCCCCCGCGGGCGGGACCGCAGCTGAGCAAGCGGGACAGCGGCCGGGCAGCAGGGCGGCCACCGGACGCGGAACGGCCCCGCCCCCGCGGTGCGGGGACGGGGCCGTGGGAGAGCCGCCGCGGCGCTACCGGAAGACGACCGTGCTGCCGCCGGTGAGCAGGACCCGGCGCTCACAGTGCCAGCGGACCGCGCGGGACAGGGCCAGCGCCTCGGCGTCGCGGCCGACCATCTGCAGGGCCTTCGGGTCGTAGGAGTGGTCGATCCGGATCACCTCCTGCTCGATGATCGGGCCCTCGTCGAGGTCGGGGGTGACGTAGTGGGCGGTGGCGCCGACCTGCTTCACGCCGCGCTCGTAGGCCTGGTGGTACGGGCGGGCACCCTTGAAACCGGGCAGGAACGAGTGGTGGATGTTGATGGCACGGCCCTCGAGCGCCTTGCACGTCTCGTCGGAGAGCACCTGCATGTAGCGGGCGAGCACGACCAGCTCGGCGTCGAACTCGTCGACGAGCGACAGCAGCCGGGCCTCGGCGTCGGGCTTGGTCTCGGCGGTCACCGGGACGTGCACGAACGGCAGCCCGGCGGCCTCGGCCATCGGGCGCAGGTCGGGGTGGTTGGACACGACCGCGACGATGTCGGCGCCCAGGCTGCCGGCCCGCCACCGGAAGATCAGGTCGTTGAGGCAGTGCCCCAGCTTGGAGACCATGACCAGGATCCGGGCGGGGGCGCCGTCGTGGAAGGTGAAGCTCATGCCGAACTCGGCCGCGACCGCCTCGAAGTCCCGGCTGATCACGTCGAGGTCCACCTCGTGCTCCGCCCCGACCTGGGTGCGCAGGTGCAGCCGGCCGCGCAGCGGGTCGTCGAACTGCTGGTACTCGCCGATGTCGCAGCCGTGCTCGAACAGGAAGGCGCTGACCGCGCGCACGATGCCGGTGCGGTTCGGGCAGCTCAGGGTCAGGATGAAGGAACGGGACACGGCGGCCTCTCCTCGGGTCGGACGCGGTCCGCGGCGACCACGGACCCCTGGATGGTGCATTGATATATCAGTCATAGTCAAGAGGTGTGGGCATGTCCGAGAACTGTTACGCACACATGACGGGTTAACATGCGACGGTGACCGCACTGCCCGACGACGCCGAGCCGGAGTACACCTCGCTCGCCGACAAGGCGTACACGGTGATCCGGGACCGGCTGATCATGCTCGACATCCCGCCGATGACCGCGATCGACGACGTCGCCCTCGCGAAGTCCCTCGATGTCGGTCGCACACCGGTGCGGGAGGCCCTCAAGCGCCTGGAGATCGACCGGCTGGTCGTCTCCTACCCACGGCGGGGCACGTTCGCGACCGGGGTCGACATCACCGACCTGGCCTACATCTCCGAGATCCGGGTGCAGCTGGAGCCGCTCGCGGCGCGCCGCGCGGCCGAGTACGCCGGCCCCACGACCCGGGCCGACCTCGCCGAGCTGGCCGACACCATCGACCGGATCGACGTGCGCACCCTGGACCGCGACGCGCTGATGCGCTGGGACCTGCACGTCCACCGGACGATCTACGAGGCAGCGGCCAACCCGCACCTCGAGGACACCCTGATCCGCTACGACAACCTGGCGACCCGGATCTTCTGCCTGTTCCTGGACCGGATGACGCACTTCGACCAGCACGTCGGCGAGCACTCGGGCCTGCTGCGGGCCATCGCGGGGCAGCAGGCCGACGAGGCGGCCGACCGGGCCCGCGCGCACGTCATCGGGTTCGAGAAGGCGGTCCGCGAGGTCGTCTGACCCGGCTCAGACGTGGGCGCGTGCCGAGCGGACGGTGTGTGCCAGCAGCAGGGCCGTCGTCACCGGTCCGACGCCGCCGGGCACCGGCGTGAGCGCACCGGCGCGGGTCGCGACGTCGGCGGCGTCGACGTCGCCGACCAGGCTGCCGTCGGGGGCGGTGTTCGTCCCCACGTCGACGACGACCGCGCCCTCGGCGACGTGCTCGGCGCGGATCAGCCCGATCCGCCCGACCGCGACCACGAGCACGTCCGCGGTGCGGGTGTGCTCGGCGAGCTCCTTGGTGTGGCGGTGGCAGATGCCGACCGTCGCGTCGCGTTGCAGGAGCAGCTGGGCGGTCGGCTTGCCGACGACCAGCGAGCGCCCCACGACCACGGCGCTGCGCCCGGCCAGCTCGACGCCGTGGTGGTCGAGCAGCTCGAGCACCGCGGCCGCGGTGGCCGGCGGGTAGGCGGGCAGGCCCGCGGCGAGCCGGCCGGCCGAGAGCGGGTTGGCGCCGTCGACGTCCTTCTCCGGGACGATCGACGCGGCCAGCTCCTCGACCCGCACACCGTCGGGCAGCGGGGTCTGCAGGATTATGCCGTGCACGGTGTCGTCGCTGCTCAGCCGGGCCAGGGTGGCGGTGATGGACTCGGCGTCGGCGTCCGGGCCGAGGTCGAGGACCTCGCACTCGACGCCGACCCGGCGGGCGGCCCCGGACAGCGAGCGGACGTACCAGCCCGCGCCCTCGTCGGCGGTGGCGACGACGACGGCCAGCCGCGGCACGACGCCGAGGACAGTGAGCGCGGCGGCCTCGGCCTGCACCCCCTGGCGCAGCTCGCGGGCGCGCGCGGTGCCGTCGAGGACGACGTGGTCGGGGTGGGGGGCCGGCCGGGTGGTGGGTGGCGGGGTCATCGGCGGATCTGCTCCCGGACGTCGTCGGTCACCTTGTCGGCCCGGCGCAGCAGGTCGTCGACGCCGGTCAGCGCCGCGGACAGCTCGGTGCGCGCCTGCGGGTCGGTGAGGCCCGCCAGGTTGATCTCGACGTTGAGCCGGGCGGTGCTCGCCGCGGCCCGTGCGGCGTCGGCCGCCGCGCCCACGTCGCTGATCACGTTGGGGTTGCCGATCGGCCGCAGCCGCTCGGCGAGGTCGACCACCTGCTCGGCGGCGCGGATGACCTGTGCGGGAATCCGTCCCGCCTCGACCGTCGCGGCGGCGATCGCCGCGCTGCGGACCTGCTTCGCCTCGTCCGTGTCGCGCGGGAGCTTGTAGGCCGCGCCGACCGCGCCGAACGCGCGGGCGTCGTCCTCGGCGAGGCCGAGGCCGGTGATGCGCAGTGCGTCGGCCCGGTTGCGGACGTCGAGGACCGTCTCGGCGTGCTCGGCGTAGCGCTCGCCGTCGGTGTAGCGGGCGACCATGCCGAGCAGGGCCGCGGCCTGGGCGAGGTGCAGGCCGGCCGTCGCGCCGCCGCCGGGGGCGGGGACGCGGGCGGCCAGGTCCCAGAGGAACCGGTCGAGGGTGTCGGAACGCATGGGGGTCCTTCCGTGCGGCGGAGCGACGGTGCGTCGTCGGGTGCGGAGGCGGGGGCGGCCGGTCGGGCCGCCCCCGCCCCACCGGGTCAGCGCCGGATGCGGCTCATCTCCGGGTCGAACAGCGGCTCGGCCGCGACCGAGGCACGGATCCGGCGGTCGAAGTACTGGATCTCGACCGTCGCCCCCACCGGCAGCCCGGCGGGCAGCCAGGCGTAGGCGATCGGGGTGCCCAGGGTGTAGCCGTAGGCCGCGGAGGTGACGTAGCCGGCGGGCTCGCCGTCGACCAGCACCGCCTCGTGGCCGAGGACGACGCTGCGGCCGTCGTCGACCGTGAGGCAGGTCAGCCTGCGGGTGACGGCGTCCGGGTCGATCTTCTCGACGGCCTCGCGGCCGACGAAGTCGCCCTTGGTGTGCGGGCGGACCGCGAAGCCGAGCCCGGCCTCGTAGGGGTTGTGCTCGGTGGACATGTCCGCACCCCAGGAGCGGTAGCCCTTCTCCAGGCGCAGGCTGTTGAACGCCGCGCGCCCGGCCGCGACCACACCGAGCGGGCGCCCGGCCTCGTAGAGCACGTCCCACAGCTTCCGGCCGTACTCGGCGCTGGTGTAGATCTCCCAGCCGAGCTCGCCGACGTAGGACAGCCGCATCGCGGTCACCGGGATCCCGGCGATGTGCGCGGACATCGCGCGGAAGTACTTCAGGCCTTCGTGGGAGAAGTCCTCGCCCGACAGCGGCTGGACCAGGTCGCGGGCCAGCGGCCCCCACACGCCGATGCAGCAGGTGCCGCCGGTGATGTCACGGACGGCCACCGAGTGGTCGTCGGGCAGGGCGCGGCGCAGGTGGTCGAGGTCGAGGTGGGAGTTCGCGCCGACCTGGAACAGCTGCTCGCCGAGACGGGCGACGGTGAGGTCGGACCGGACGCCGCCCGCCTCGTCCAGCATCAGGGTGTAGGTGACGGCGCCGACGGACTTGTCCATCTTGCCGGTGGTCAGGCCCTCCAGGAACGCGCACGCCCCCGGCCCGGAGACCTCCAGGCGGGTCAGCGGGGTCATGTCGTACATCGCGACCGCGGTGCGGGTCTTCCAGGCCTCGACCGCGACGACCGGCGAGTGGAACATCGCCGACCAGGCGTCGCGGGACGGGGCGCGCCACTGCGGCGGCATGTCCTTGGCCAGGGCGGCGTTGGCCTCGTACCAGTGCGGGCGCTCCCAGGCGTGGGACTCCAGGAAGAACGCGCCCAGCTCCCGCTGCCGGTCGTGGAACGGGCTGGTCCGGATGCCGCGCGGGGACAGCTTGGGCTGCAGCGGGTGCAGCACGTCGTAGATCTCGACGAAGTTCTGCTGGGAGGTCTCGTCGACGTAGGCGTCGGTGGTCTCGACCTCGTCGAACCGGTTGACGTCGCAGCCGTGCAGGTCGAGCTCGCTGCGGCCGTCGACGAGCAGCTGCGCGACCGAGCGGGCGACGCCGGAGGAGTGCGTGACCCACACGGCCTCGGCGACCCAGAAACCGGCGACGTCGGGCGACTCCCCGATCAGCGGGCCGCCGTCGGGGGTGAAGGAGAAGACGCCGTTGAACCCGTGCTCGATCTTCGAGCGCTGTAGACCGGGCAGCAGCTGCTGGCTCTGCTCCCACTGCCGCGCGAAGTCCTCCTCGGTGAAGGGCAGCATCGAGGGCTGGGTGCGCTCGCCGACCTCGCCGTCGCCGACCTCGGGCAGCTCGGAGATCGACACCGGCATCGGGCGGTGGGCGTAGGAGCCGATGCCGAGGCAGTCGTTGTGCTCGCGGTAGTAGAGGTCGGCGTCCTGGTGGCGCAGGATGGGCAGCCGCGCCTCGACGAACTCACCGTGCGGAGCCCCGGCGGAGCGCGCATCGGCACCGTTGCGGCCGACGAGCTGCTCGACCTGGGTGGTGCGGGCGTACTGGTGCGCCAGCGGCAGCAGCGGCACCCGCATGCCGACGAGCTTCCCGAGCTCGCGGCCCCAGAACCCGGCGCAGGACACCACGATGTCGGCGGGGACGGTCTCGCCGTCGGCGGTCTCGACGCCGGTGACCCGGCCGCCGGACTGCGCGATGCCGGTGACCCGCACCGAGCCGCGGAAGACCGCGCCGCGGGACTCGGCCCGCCGGGCCAGCGCGACGACGGCGCGGGCGGCCTTGGCCAGGCCGTCGGTGGGGGTGTGCAGGCCGCCGAGGACCTGGTCGGGGTCGAGCAGCGGGTGCAGCCGCGCGCACTCGGCCGCGTCGACGACCGCGGCCGGCACACCGCGGGAGATCGCCCAGCCCTGCTTGCGGTGCAGGTCGGCGAGCCGCTCCGGGGTGGTCGCGACCTCCAGGCCGCCGACCTGGTTGAAGCACCAGCCGTCCGCGGTGGTGCCGTCGTCGAGACCGAGGAGCTTCTCGACGGTGTAGGTGGCGAACGCGGTCATGGTCTTCGACCCGGTGGTCTGGAAGACCAGGCCGGGGGCGTGCGAGGTGGAACCGCCGGTCAGGGGCAGCGGCCCCTGGTCCAGGACGGTGACGTCGGTCCAGCCGCGGGTGGTGAGCTCGTCGGCCAGGTTCGCCCCGACGATCCCGGCTCCGATGATGACGACACGGGGGGTCATGGTGGTCTCCTTGTGCGTGGTCGTCGGGCGGGTCAGCGGGCGAGGGACGGGACGCCGGAGCCGCCGAACTCGAGGGCGGCGTCGAGCAGCCAGTCCGCGAGGTAGCCGGCGAACGAGCTGCGCACGTGCAGGTCGAACACCGCTCCCCCGTCGGCGTCGGACCGGTCGTCGCGGGCCAGCAGGAGCACGGCGGCCCGGCCGAGCAGCGTCTGGGCGCTGCTCCCGGCCGGGAACGAGCGCGGGTGCAGGTCGAGCGCGCAGCCGAAGGACAGCAGCTCGCGGGCGAGCCGGCCGCCGATCCGCAGGACGACGCGCTGGGCGGAGGTGTCGGTCGCGGCGCCCCCGACGCCGGTGTCACCGGCGACGAGTGCGCGCAGCGCAGCCTCGCCGACGCCCCGGTTCCCGGTGTGGCTGGTGACCAGCCACTCGTCGGGGCCGAGCCAGACGACCTCGCCGTCACCGGTGTCGACCCAGGTGTTGGGCCGGACCGGCAGCGGGACCCCGAGCGCGGCGTCGACACCGGCACGGGCCGGTGCGGACGGGTCGAGCCGCAGCGTCACCGACTGCGCGACCGGGAGCACCTCGACCGTGAGATCGCCCCCGGTGTCGCGGGACAGGGCGGCCAGCGCCGGGATGTGGGCGTCGAGCGGGTGGGTCGTGGGCAGCGGGATCGACTCAGCCGTCACGGCGGGCTCCTTCCGGGTCGACGAGGACGGGTCCGGTGATCTCGACCGGGACCAGCGCCCCCTGGTGCGGGACGTGCACGACGTCGCCGATGCGGTCGCGGCCGCCCTTGAGCAGGGCCAGGGCGAACGGCCGCTCCAGCTCCGCGGACAGGTAGCTGGAGGTGACGTGGCCGAGCATCGGGACCGGCGGCGGGGGCAGGGTGCCGTCGGGTGAGAACTCGACGATCTGCGCGCCCTCCGGCAGCCGGGTGCCGCGGTCGGTCGGGAGCAGCCCGACCAGGTGCTTGCGCATCGGGTCGGTGTTGGAGGCGCGGGCGAAGGAGCGCTTGCCGACGAAGTCGACCTTCTTCTTCGACACCGCCCAGCTCATCCCCAGGTCGTGTGGGGAGACGGTGCCGTCGGTGTCCTGCCCGATGATCGGGTAGCCCTTCTCGGCGCGCAGGACGTGCATCGTCTCCGTGCCGTAGGGGGTGATCCCGTACGGCTCGCCGGCCGCGATCAGCCGCTCCCAGACGGCCAGGCCGTACCGGGCGTCGACGTTGACCTCGAAGGCCAGCTCGCCGGAGAAGGAGATCCGGGCCAGCCGGACCCCGACGCCGTCGAGCTCGGTGTCGCGCCAGGTCATGAACTCGAACGCCGCGGCGGAGGCGTCGACACCGGGGAACACGGCGGAGATCACGTCGCGCGAGCGAGGCCCGACGACCGGGAACACCGCCCAGTGCTCGGTGACCGACGTGAGGTTCACCTTCAGGTGCGGCACCTCGGTCTGGCGCCAGTCCTCGAGGTGGTCCAGCACCGAGGCCGCGCCGCCGGTGGTCGTGGTGAGCAGGAAGCGGTCCTCGGCGATGCGCAGCACGGTGCCGTCGTCGGTGACCATGCCGTCGTTGCCGCACATGACGCCGTAGCGGACGCGGCCGACCTTCAGGCTGCTCATCAGGTTGGTGTAGACGAGGTCGAGGAACTGCCCCGCGTCCGGTCCCTGGACGTCGATCTTGCCCAGCGTGGAGCCGTCCATGATCGCGACGTCGCGGCGGGCCGCGGCGCACTCGCGCAGCACGGCGGCGTCCATGTCCTCCCCGGCCAGCGGGTAGTGGCGCGGTCGCTTCCACTGGCCGACGTCCTCGAACACCGCGCCGTGGGCGACGTGCCACGGGTGCACCGCGGTGGTGCGGACCGGGTCGAACAGGTCCCCGCGCTCGCGGCCGGCGAGCGCGGCGAACGACACCGGGGTGTAGGGCGGGCGGAACGTGGTGGTCCCGAGGTCGCCCGCCGGGCGGCCCAGCAGCTCCGCGGTGATCCCGGAGGCGATGGTGCCGGAGGTCTTCCCCTGGTCGTGGGCGGTGCCGATGGTGGTGTAGCGCTTCACGTGCTCCACCGAGCGCAGCCCGGCGCCGACGGCCCGCTCGATGTCGGCCACCGTCGCGTCGCGCGCGATGTCGACGAACTGGCGCGTGGAGTCGCCCGCGGTGCGCCACAGCACCAGGCCGGGGGTGCGCGCCGGCTCGGGTGCCGAGCTCGGGGCGTCGCCGCCCGCGCCGTCGTACAGGCAGCCGGCCAGGTCGAGGGTGCCGTTGGCGGCGCCGATCACCTCGGTGCCCGCGACCGCGGCGCCGGGACGGAAGGCGCCCAGGCCCGCGTCGTAGACGAGCTGGCCGCGGACGTGGCTGAACAGGTGCGCGGTCGGCGTCCAGCCGCCGGAGACCAGCAGCAGGTCGCACGCCAGCACCTCGGTGCCGTCGCCGGTCGCGACGTGCGCGGCGGACACCCGGCCCGCGTCGTCGCCGTCGGAGCCGACGACGGTGGCCCCGGCGCGCAGGGCCACCCCGGCCTCGGTGCACTCCCGCGCGCGCTCGGCGGGCAGTTCGGAGCGGGCGTCGACGAGGGTCACCCGGGCGCCGGCACCGGCCAGGTCGGCGGCGGCCAGGTAGGCGGCGTCGTCGGTGGTGAACACGACGACCTCGCGGCCGGCGAGCACGCCGTAGCGGTGCAGGTACTCGCGCGCCGCGGAGGCGAGCATGACGCCCGGCCGGTCGTTGTCGGCGAACACCACGGGGCGCTCGATCGCGCCGGCCGCGACGACGACCTTCCCGGCGCGGATGCGGTGCACCCGCTGGCGGGACCGGTGCGCCGGGGCTGTGCCGAGGTGGTCGGCGCCGATGCTCGTGCGCCGCTCCAGGGCCAGGACGAACCCGTCGTCGTAGTGGCCGAAGGCGGTGGTGCGCTGCAGGTGGCGCACCTCGGGGTTCTCGGCCAGCTCGGCGACGACGTCGGCGACCCAGCGGTGCGCGGCGCGGCCGTCGATCCGGTCGGTCGGGACGAGCGAGCCGCCGGCCTCCAGACGGTCGTCGACGAGCACCACGCGGTCGCCGCGACGGGCCGCGGTGCGCGCGGCGAGCAGCCCGGCCGGGCCGGCGCCGACCACCAGGGTGTCGCAGTGGGCGTGGCGGCGGTCGTACCGCGCGGTGTCGGGCACGGTCGCCAGCCGGCCCTGCCCGTTCAGCCCGCGGGCGACCAGGCCGTCGTACAGCTCGACGGTGGCGGCCTGCAGCATCGGCTCGGGGAACGGCTCCTCGATCTGCACGAGGCCGACCGGGTCCTCGGTCCAGGCCCCGCCGATGCCGCGGGGGCGGCCGAGCTTGACCGAGCCGCCGAGCACGGTGACGCCGTGCGCGAGCAGTGCCGAGGCGAGCGTGTCGCCCGGGTGACCGGTGTAGGTGGTGCCGTCGAAGACGAAGGTCAGTGTACGGGTGCGGTCGATGCGCCCGTACCCGTCGATGCGGGTCATGTGCGGGTCCCCGGGATCTGCGGCCGGGCCTCGCCCATCGGGTAGACGGCGAGGAACCGGTAGGTGTGGGTGTCGCGGACGGCGTTGAACCAGCGGCGGCAGCCCGCGGAGTGGCTCCAGCGCTCGGCGAACGGGCCCTTCGGGTTGTCCCGGAAGAACACGTAGTGCGCCCACTGCTCGTCGTCGAGCTCGGCCGGTGCGGCCGGGTACGCGACGTGGGCCTGTCCGCCGTAGTGGAACTCGACCTCCTCGCGGGGGCCGCACCAGGGGCAGTCGATGAGTTGCACGTCGGGCTCCTAGTGGGCGACGCCGGCGGCGCCGTGCTCGTCGACGAGCGCGCCGGTGACGAACCGGTCGAGGGCGAACGGGGCGATGTGCGGGTGCAGCTCGTCGGTGGCGATGGTGTGGGCCAGGCACCAGCCCAGCCCGGGGGTCACCTTGAACCCACCGGTCCCCCAGCCGGAGTTGACCAGCACGTTCGTGTACGGCGTGCGGCCCACGATCGGCGACGCGTCCGGGGTGACGTCGACGATGCCCGCCCAGCTGCGCAGCAGGTGCGCCCGGGCGAACACCGGGAACAGCTCGACCGCGGCGGCCATCTGGCGCTCGATGATGTGGAAGGCGCCGCGCTGGCCGTAGCCGTTGTAGGAGTCGACGCCGGCGCCCATCACGAGCTCGCCCTTGTGCGCCTGGGAGACGTAGACGTGCACCGCGTTCGACATGACGATCGTCGGGTGCACCGGCTCCAGCAGCTCGGACACCAGCGCCTGCAGCGGGTGCGACTGCAGCGGGGTGTCGACGCCGAGCCGGTCGAGCAGGGTCGAGGTGTGCCCGGCCGCGCAGAGCGCGACCTGCCCGCAGGCGATGTCGCCCCGGCTGGTCCGGATCCCGGTGACCCGGGCCGTGCCGTCCTCGACGGAGCCCTCGGTCACGAAGTCCAGCATCTCGCAGTCCTGGATGAGATCCACCCCGGCCTCGTCGGCGCGGCGGGCGAAGCCCCAGGCCACGTAGTCGTGCTTGGCGATGCCGGCACGGGGCTGGTAGGTCGCGCCGAGCACCGGGTAGCGGATGTCGTGCGAGACGTTGACGATCGGGCAGATCTTCGCGACGTCGTCGGGGCCGAGGTACTCGGCGTCGATCCCGTTGAGCTTGTTCGCCTCGACCCGGCGGACCGAGTCGCGCACGTCCTGCTCGGTGTGGGCGAGGTTCAGCACGCCGCGCTGGGAGAACAGGATCGGGTAGCCGAGGTCCTCCTCCAGCCCCTCCCACAGCTTCAGGGCGTGCTCGTAGATGAAGGCCGACTCGTCCCACAGGTAGTTCGAGCGGATGAGGGTGGTGTTGCGGGCCATGTTGCCGCCGGCCAGCCACCCCTTCTCCAGCACCGCGACGTTGGTGATGCCGTGGTTCTTGACCAGGTAGTGGGCGGTGGCCAGGCCATGCCCGCCGCCGCCGACGATGACCACGTCGTAGGAGCGCTTCGGCTCGGGGTTGCGCCACAGGGCGTCGGGGTGCTCGGGCAGGTGGGCCCCGGGGGGCGCGTTCTCGGTGCCGGTGTGCTCGGTGCTCATGCCGTCAGCTCCGGGTAGAGGGGGTGGCGGTCGGCGAGGACGGTGACGCGGGCGGCCAGCTCGTCGAGCTCGGCGTCGCCCGCGGCGGGGCGCAGCGCGCGGGCGATGACGTCGGCGACCTCGGTGAAGTCCTCGGCGCCGAAGCCGCGGGCGGCCAGTGCGGGGGTGCCGATCCGGACCCCGGAGCTCACCATCGGCGGGCGCGGGTCGAACGGGACCGCGTTGCGGTTGACGGTGATGCCGACCCGGTGCAGCCGGTCCTCGGCCTGCTTGCCGTCGAGCTCGGAGTCGCGCAGGTCGACCAGGACCAGGTGGACGTCGGTGCCGCCGGAGACCACGCCGACGCCGGGCTCCTGGACCAGCCGCTCGGCGACGATCCGGGCACCTTCCAGGGTGCGCTGCTGGCGCTCGGCGAACGCGGGCTCACCGGCCAGCTTGAACGCGACGGCCTTGGCCGCGATCACGTGCTCCAGCGGGCCGCCCTGCTGGCCGGGGAAGACCTGCGAGTTGAGCTTCTTCGCGAGCTCGGCCCGGGCCAGGATGATGCCGCCGCGCGGGCCGCCGAGGGTCTTGTGCGTGGTGCTGGTGACGATGTCGGCGTGGGGCACCGGCGACGGGTGCAGCCCGGCCGCGACGAGACCGGCGAAGTGCGCCATGTCGACCATCAGGCGGGCACCGACCGCGTCGGCGATCCGCCGGAACTCGGCGAAGTCGAGCTGCCGCGGGTAGGCCGACCACCCGGCGACGATCAGCTTGGGGCGGCGTTCGTGGGCCAGGCGCTCGACCTCGGCCATGTCGACCCGGTGGTCCTCGGCGCGGACGTGGTAGGCGGCGACGTCGTAGAGCCGGCCGGAGAAGTTGAGCCGCATCCCGTGGGTGAGGTGCCCGCCGTGTGCCAGGTCGAGACCCAGGATGGTGTCGCCCGGGTCGAGCAGCGCGGCCATGGCGGCGGCGTTGGCCTGGGCACCGGAGTGCGGCTGGACGTTGGCGTAGTCGGCGCCGAACAGCGCCTTCACGCGGTCGATGGCGAGCTGCTCGACGACGTCGACGTGCTCGCACCCGCCGTAGTAGCGGCGGCCGGGGTAGCCCTCGGCGTACTTGTTGGTGAGCACCGAGCCCTGCGCCTGCATCACGGCCAGCGGCGCGAAGTTCTCGCTGGCGATCATCTCCAGGGTGCCGCGCTGGCGACCCAGCTCGGCGGCGACGGCCGCGTGCACCTCCGGGTCCACGTCGCGCAGCGTCCCGTCGAGGACCCCCGCCGCACCGTTCGACGGACCCCGATCCACGGCGAACGTCGTCATGGGCACCTCCAGATATCTTCTCCAGCGGACTGATATATCAACTGTCTGCGTTCAGCGTCGCACGGGCGGTCCCGGCAGGTCAAGAGGCTGATCGTGGCCCGTGCGACCGGGCCGGGACACGCCTGCGGCGCAGGTCCCCACGAGGACCTGCGCCGCAGGTGACGAGCCGGGTCAGCGGATCCGTTTCGCCAGCTCCCGGCGCATCCGCCCGAAGGGCCGGGGACGGTCGACGCCGAGCACGCCGACGGCCTCGCCCTCGGCGTCGAGGAACACCGCGAGGAAGCCGCCGTCGCCCTCGGGGTCGCCGTCGTCGATCCGGACCGTGCCGTCGGCGTCCCGGTGGCCGGCGAACTGGATGTTGTGCCCGTACTGGTCGGACCAGAAGTAGGGCACCGCGTGGTGCGCGGGCAGCGAGTGCTCGGCGCCGAGCAACGCCGCGGCCGCGACGGCGGGCTGCTGCAGGGCGTTGGTCCAGTGCTCCAGGCGCAGCCGGTTGCCGGTGTAGGCGCGGTGCGCGCTGGCGCAGTCCCCCACCGCCACGATCCCGGGCAGGTTGGTGCGGCCCTCGGCGTCGGTGACCACGCCGTCGTCGAGCTCGACGCCGGAGCCTTCGAGCCATTCGACGTTGGGCAGCGCGCCGATCCCGACCACGACGACGTCGGCGGGCAGCTCCCGGCCGTCGGTGAGCTCGACCCCGGTGACCCGGGGCGAACCGACGAGCCGGGCCACACCCGCCCCGAGGAGCAGCGGCACCCCGGCGGCGGCGTGCAGGCGGCCGCAGGCGGCGCCCATCTCGGGCCCGAGAGCCCGCTGCAGCGGCACCGGCGCGGCCTCGACGATCGTGACCTCCAGACCGAGGCCGTGTGCGGTCGAGGCGACCTCGGCCCCGACGAACCCGGCGCCGATCACCACCAGACGCCGGCCGGGGACGAGGTCGGCGCGCAGCGCGCGGGCGTCGTCGAGGGTGCGCAGGGTGTGCACCCCGCCGGGCAGCTCGCCCGGCAGGTTCCGGGCGCGGGCGCCCGTGGCGAGGACGACGGCGTCGGCCGAGAGGGTCGAGCCGTCGTCGAGGGTGACGGTCCGGGTCGGACCGTCGAGGGCGAGTGCGGTGCGACCGAGGCGCCAGTCGACGCCGAGCGCGGCGTCGTCGTCCTCGGTCAGGGCGATGGCGTCCTCGTCGGAGCTCCCGGCGAGGAACTCCTTGGACAGCGGAGGGCGGTCGTAGGGCAGGTGCTTCTCGTCCCCGACGACCGTGATCGTCCCGGTGAACCCCTGGGCGCGCAGGGCGCGCACGGTCGCAAGACCGGCGAGCGAGGCACCGACGACCGTGACGTCGCGCATCAGGTTCCGGCCTGTACGCCCGGACGGGCGCCGGTCGCGACGCCGGAGGCGGGGACGGACTCGACGACGTGGACCACGCCGTCGGCGACCACCACCTGGTGCGTGCGGACGGGTGTCTTCGCGGGCGGGCCGCTCGGCATCCCGGTCCGCAGGTCGAAGCAGGCCGCGTGCAGCGGGCACTCCACCGCACAGTCCTCGAGCCATCCGTCGGACAGCGAGGCGTCCTGGTGGGTGCACGTGTCGTCGATCGCGTACAGATCGCCGTCGACGTTGAAGACGGCGATGGGCACCGTCCCCTGGACACGAACGGACTCCCCGACGGGGATGTCGGACAGCTCGCCCACGAAGATCATGGTTCCTCCACTGTTGCCTATCGCGAAACTCGCCATGCCATGCGCAACCGTATGGTGAGGCCGCAGGTCGCAGCCGTCAACGAGGGATTTTCTCGACCGGCCGCGAGGGGCATCGGCGTCACGACGTGGAAAAGTGAGCGGCTGTCCCCAGTGACCGAAAGGGCCCGGAAACCGGCACCGGCACATTCCGGGCCGCCCGTCGACGAAAGATATATCACTCGTGGACACGTGACACCATGGCCGTGAGAATGATGGTGTGGCGATACTGCATCGCCACGTCGGCGTGGCTGCCGCGACGCGGCCGATCGATCCGAGGGGGGACCATGACCGAGGGACCGCGCAGGCCCCGACGTCGCGGTCCGGTCGCGGTCGAGGAGGAGCGCACTGTCCGCCGGGCGGCTGCGGCGGCATCGGTCGGCAACATCGCCGAGTGGTACGACTTCGGCCTCTTCTCCTTCCTCTCCGCGGTGGTGCTGAACCGGGTCTTCTACCCGGAGGCCGGCGAATGGTCACTGACGCTGACGCTGGCGACGTTCGCTGCCGCGTTCGTCGTCCGGCCGCTCGGCGGGTTCGTGTTCGGCCCGCTCGGGGACCGGATCGGCCGCACCCGGGTGCTCGCGTTCACGGTCCTGTTGATGACCGTCGCGACGCTCGCACTGGGCCTCGTGCCCTCCTACGAGACGGCAGGGGTCGCCGCGCCGCTGCTGGTGCTGCTCATCCGGATGCTGCAGGGCTTCTCCGCGGGCGGGGAGTACACCGGTGCGCTGACCCTGGTCGCGGAGTACGCGCCCGACCGCCGTCGCGGGTTCTTCGGCAGCTGGCTGGAGTTCGGCACGATCACCGGCTACATGCTCGGCGCGGGTGTCTGCGGCGCGCTCGTCGCGGTGCTGCCCGAGCAGGACCTGCTCGACTGGGGCTGGCGGATCCCGTTCCTGCTCGCCCTCCCCCTCGGGATAGCCGGCATCTACCTGCGGATGCGCCTGGAGGACACCCCGGCGTTCCGACAGCTGATGGAACGCTCCCCCGCGCTCGCGACGATGCCCTACCGGCGGGCGATGCAGATCCTGGTCCGCCGCTACCGGGTGCCGGCCCTGGTGACCGCGGCGCTGGCCGTCGCCTGGAACGTCACCAACTACGTCCTGACCAACTACATGCCCACCTACCTGACCGGGACGCTCCCCCGGCACGGCCAGCACGGCGCCTCCGGGGCCGCCACCGGCGCCATGCTCGTCGCGGTCATGCTGCTCATGCTGTGCGTGATCACCGGGGTGGGCAGGCTCAGTGACCGGATCGGCCGCAAACCGGTCCTGATGGTCACGAGCCTGACCCTCGTGGCCGTCGGACTGCCCGCGGTCTGGCTGATGCGCGACGGCATGGTCGGCCAGTTCGTCGGGCTGCTGCTGCTGGCCGTGGTCCTGGTCGGCTTCGCCGCGGTGCTGCCCTCGACACTGCCCGCGCAGTTCCCGACCATGGTCCGCTACGGCGGCCTGGGCGTGGTGTTCAACCTGTCGGTGTCGCTGTTCGCGGGCACCGCACCGACGCTGATCGAGACCGCCGTGACCGCCACCGGCAACCTCGACTGGCCGGGGTACTTCCTCGTCGCCGCGGGTCTGGTCGGCGTCGTCGCCGTGGTGTTCCTGCCCGAGTCCGCGGGCCGACCGCTGGCCGGCGCGGCACCGCTGACCTCCAGCGCGGACCTGCCCCCGCCGCCGATGTCGGCCGACGGCATCCCGCTCGAGCAGCCCTACGATCACACGCACTGACCCGCCCGCGGCACCGGTGCGGGCCGACCCGCGCCCCCTCTTGGCACGATTGATATATCAGTCTAACATCGTCGGCATGACCAGAGCCCGGCGTGGATCGGAGCGACCGTGAGCATCTCCGTGTTCGACATGTTCAAGGTCGGCATCGGCCCGTCCAGCTCGCACACCGTGGGGCCGATGCGGGCCGCGTCCCGCTTCGTCGGGCGGCTGCGGGCCTCGGGCGACCTGACCCGGACGGCGTCGGTGCGGGTGGAGCTCTTCGGTTCGCTCGGCGCGACCGGGCACGGCCACGGCAGCGTGAAGGCGGTCGTGCTGGGCCTGGCCGGGCACGAGCCGCACCTGGTCGATCCGGTCGCCGCCGACCCGATGGTCGAGCGGGTGCGCGCCGAGGGCCGGATCCGCCTCGGCGGCGAGCACGAGATCGTCTTCGCCGCCGACGACGACGTCGTCCTGCACCGGCGCCGTCGGCTCGACTTCCACTCCAACGGCATGCTCTTGCAGGCCTTCGACGCCGACGGCGCCGTCCTCGACAAGCGCGAGTACTACTCGGTCGGCGGCGGCTTCGTCCTCGACTCCGACGAGGCGGGCCGCCCCGTCCTGGTGGCGGACGCGACCCCGGTCGCGTACCCCTTCACCACCGGCGACGAGCTGCTCGGCCTCACCCGCACCCACGGCCTGTCGATCTCCGACATCATGCTGGCCAACGAGTTGTCCCGGCGCACCGAGGACGTGGTGCGCAGCGAGCTGCTGCACATCTGGTCGGTGATGCAGGAGTGCGTCGAGCGCGGCGCCCGCACCGGCGGCACGCTGCCCGGCGGGCTCAGGGTCCGGCGCCGGGCGATGGCGCTGCGCGAGCGGCTGGAGGCGGCGACCGGCGAGCCGGACGCGCTGCACGCTATGGAGTGGGTGACCCTCTACGCCCTCGCCGTGAACGAGGAGAACGCGGCGGGCGGGCGGGTCGTCACCGCCCCCACCAACGGCGCCGCCGGGATCGTCCCGGCCGTGCTGCACTACGCGGAGCGGTTCCTGCCCGGCTTCGACGACGACTCCGTCGTCCGGTTCCTGCTCACCGCGGGAGCCGTCGGGCTGCTGTTCAAGGAGAACGCCTCGATCTCCGGCGCCGAGGTCGGCTGCCAGGGCGAGGTCGGGTCGGCCTGCGCGATGGCGGCCGCCGGGCTCGCGGAGATCATGGGCGCCACACCCGAGCAGGTCGAGAATGCCGCCGAGATCGGCATCGAGCACAACCTGGGTCTGACCTGCGACCCGGTCGGCGGGCTGGTGCAGATCCCGTGCATCGAACGGAACGCGGTCGCCTCGATCAAGGCCATCACCGCGGCGCGGATGTCGGCGCACGGCGACGGGATGCACCACGTCTCGCTGGACAAGGCCATCAAGACGATGCGGGAGACGGGTGCGGACATGAAGGACAAGTACAAGGAGACCGCCCGCGGTGGTCTCGCACTGAACATCGTCGAGTGCTGAGCCGTGTTCTCCGATCAGGACGACCTGGAGCGGTTCCTGCTGTCGCGGCCGGCGACCGGGCGCCGCAACGGCACCGCGCCCGACGCGCCCCGGGAGCGCACCCGCGAGGTGCTGGCCGGGCTGGGTGACCCGCAGGAGGCCGTGCGGACCGTGCACGTCGCGGGGACTGCGGGCAAGGGGTCGGTGTGCGCGTTCGTCGCGTCGCTGCTGACCCGGCACGGGTTCCGGGTCGGGGTGCAGGCCTCGCCGCACGTCTACGGCATCCGCGAGCGGTTCCGCCTCGGTGACCTCCCGGTCCGCGCGGACGTGCTCGACGACCGGCTCGCCGCCGTCGCGGGTTCGGTGGCCGCGGTCGAGGCGCGCCGGGGTGAGCGCTGCTCGTTCTTCGAGGTGGTGACCGCACTCGGGTTCGCCGCCGTCGCCGGGCGGGCCGACTACGCCGTCGTCGAGACCGGAATCGGGGGCCGGCTGGACCCGACGAACGTCGTCGCCCGCACGGACAAGCTGGCCGTGCTCACCGCGATCGGCCTGGACCACGTCGACATGCTCGGCAGCACGCTCGGCGAGATCGCCACGCAGAAGGCCGGGATCCTGCCGGTCGGCGGCCGCGCGGTGCTGGCCCGTGGCGGCCCCGAGACCGACGCGGCTGTGGCCAGGGAGGCGGCGCGCCGCGACACCCTGGTCGACGTCGTGGACGTCGCCGCCGCGGCCGCGCTGGCCCGGATCGGTCCGGGCGGCACCACCGTGGACCTGGCCGGCTGGTCGGACGTTCCGCTGGGCCTGCACGGCAGGCACCAGGCCGGGAACGCGGTGCTGGCCCTGCACGCGGTGTCGGTGCTGGCCCGGCGCGACGGCTGGCGGCTCGACCCGCTCGCCGTCCGTCAGGGGCTGGCGCTGACCTCGCTGCCGGGGCGGTTCGAGCGGCGCACCGTCGCCGGGACCCCGGTGGTGCTCGACGGTGCGCACGACGCACTGAAGCTGTCCGCGCTGGCCACCACGGTGGCCGAGACCCACCCGGGCGCCCCGGTGACCTGGGTGCTGGCGCTGGCCAGGGACAAGGACCTGGGCGAGGCCGTCCGGGCGGTCGCCGGGACCGGGGCGCGGGTCGTCGCGACCGGGCTGCCGGGCGGGGACCACCCGTCGCGGCACTGGAGCCCGTCCGAGGTCGCCGCGGCGGCGACGGCGGCCGGGATGTCGGCCGTCGCCGTCGCGGACCCGGCCGACGCCGTCGACCACGCGCTGGCCACCGGCGGGGGCGACCCCGTGGTGGTGACCGGGTCGTTCCGGCTGCCCGGCGCGGTCGCGTCGCGGCTGGACCGCGCGGCCGTCCCCGAGGGGCAGCCGGCATGACGATCACCGAGGACGTGTTCGTGGACTTCGACAGCCCGCGGTCGCTGGCCGACCGGGCCTACGTGGCCATCCGGGACCAGCTGATCATGCTGGAGATCCCGCCGCTGGCCCCGATCGACGACGAGGCCCTCTCGACCCGGCTCGGCCTGGGCCGCACCCCGGTGCGCGAGGCGCTCAAGCGGCTGGAGACCGAGCGGCTCGTCGTGTCCTATCCGCGACGCGGGACGTTCGCGACCGCCGTCGACATCTCCGACCTGCGCGACGTCGGCGAGGTGCGGACGGTGCTGGAGCCGACCGCTGCCCGGCGGGCCGCCGCCGTCGCCCCGGCGTGGCGGCGCGAGGAGCTGCGTGAGCTGGCCGGGCGGGTCGCCGCGCTCGAGGCGCCGCGGATGAGCCGGATCGAGCTCATGCGGTGGGACGTGACGGTGCACCGGTCGGTCTACCGGGCCGCCGGGAACCCGTACCTGGAGGACACGCTCACCCGCTACTACCACCTGGCCACCCGGATCCACTGCCTGTTCGTCGACCGCATGGACCAGGTCGGCCACCACGTGCACGAGCACATCGCGCTGCTGGAGGCGATCGCCGACGGCGACGCCGACCGCGCCGAGGCCGTCAGCCGCGAGCACGTCCTCGGCTTCGAGACCGCCGTCCGCGCGGTCCTCTGAACCCGCTCCCCTACGGAAAGGAACCCACTGTGCCGCAGCGTGTCCAGGGCGTCGTCGCCCTCGAGAAGGGCAAGCCGGTCTCGGTCGAGACGATCATCGTCCCCGATCCCGGCCCCGGTGAGGCCGTGGTGAAGATCCAGGCCTGCGGGGTCTGCCACACCGACCTGCACTACAAACTCGGCGGCATCAACGACGAGTTCCCCTTCCTCCTCGGCCACGAAGCCGCCGGCATCGTCGAAACCGTCGGCGACGGCGTCACCGACATCGCCCCCGGCGACTACGTCGTCCTCAACTGGCGCGCGGTCTGCGGACAGTGCCGCGCCTGCAACAAGGGCAAGCCCCAGTACTGCTTCGACACCCACAACGCGACACAGAAGATGACCCTCGAAGACGGCACCGAACTGTCCCCCGCCCTCGGCATCGGCGCCTTCATCGAGAAGACCCTCGTCCACTCCGGACAATGCACCAAGGTCAACCCCGACGCAGACCCGAAAGCCGCCGGCCTCCTCGGCTGCGGCGTCATGGCCGGCCTCGGCGCCGCCATCAACACCGGCGGCGTCGGGCGCGGAGACTCCATCGCCGTCATCGGCTGCGGCGGCGTCGGCGACGCCGCCATCGCCGGCGCCACACTCGCCGGCGCCACCACCATCATCGCCGTCGACACCGACCCGCGGAAACTCAAGTGGGCCGAAGAGTTCGGCGCCACCCACACCGTCAACGCCACCGAACAGGACCCGGTCGAGTTCATCCAGTCCGTGACCGACGGCAACGGCGCCGACGTCGTCATCGACGCCGTCGGACGACCCGAAACCTACAAACAGGCCTTCTACGCCCGCGACCTCGCCGGCACCGTCGTCCTCGTCGGCGTCCCCACCCCCGACCTGCACGCCCCCCAGATCCCGCTCATCGACTACTTCGGCCGCGGCGGCGCCCTCAAATCCTCCTGGTACGGCGACTGCCTACCCTCACGCGACTTCCCCACCTACATCGACCTCTACCTCCAAGGCCGCCTCCCCCTCGACAAATTCGTCACCGAAACCATCAGCATCGACGACATCGAAACCGCCTTCGACAAAATGCACGCCGGCGACGTCCTCCGATCGGTCGTGATCCTCTGATGGCCCCGACCGACTCCCCCATCGACCACGTCGTCACCTCCGGCACCTTCAACCTCGACGGCGGATCCTTCGACGTCGACAACAACGTCTGGATCATCGGCGACGACCACGAAGTCCTCGTCATCGACGCCGCCCACGACGCCGACGCCATCACCCACGCCGTCGGCGACCGCACCGTGAAGGCCATCGTGTGCACCCACGCCCACGACGACCACATCAACCAAGCACCCACCCTCGCCGACCGCTTCGACGCACCGATCCTGCTCAACCCCGCCGAACACGTCCTGTGGGACATGACCTGGCCCGACCGCACACCCGACCAGGAACTGTCCGACGGGCAGACCCTGACCGCGGGCGGGATCGACCTGCGGGTGCTGCAGACCCCCGGCCACTCACCGGGCTCGTCCTGCCTCTACGCACCCGAACTCGGCATCGTGTTCACCGGCGACACCCTGTTCCACGGCGGACCCGGCGCCACCGGACGCTCCTACTCCAACTTCGACACCATCATCGAGTCCATCCGCACCACCCTGCTCACCCTCCCCGCCGACACCCGCGTCCGCACCGGACACGGAGACCCCACCACCATCGGCGACGAAGCACCCCACCTCGACGAATGGATCCGCAACCGATCCTGACCCGACACCCCCGCTGCGGCCCGGCCCCTCACACCCAGGGGCCGGGCCGCAGCGGTTCCTACACCGAGATGCAGCTCAGCGGGCTCGGACGAGCCACGACTCCCCCTGAGCTGCATCTCGGCGACCGACCACCGGCATGGGAGCAGGCCCGACGGGGACCCGCCGGGCGAAGCGGCCGGCCGGGTACTCCACGAACATCGGCTGGTCGCCCACGAACTGCGACGATCGCGCCGGCTGCGCCGCGCACAGCGGTACGGCCGCCGGGCCGCCCACAGCGCCGAAACGGGTCGTGACAGCGGCCGGGTACCCGGGCAACGGGAAGCACCACGCATGAGCTGAGCACGCCGTACGGCGCGACCGGACGGACCCGCCCCAGCGCACCCGAGCACCGCAGCCGAGGACCGCGGCCGGGGTTCACGGCCGGACGTGCCGCCGGAGGGCGCGCGCACGCGGCCGGAGAGCGGGGACAGGCCGGCACAGCCGGGGCGGGCGCGCGGACGGCCCGGGCCTGCACGTCGCAGGGAGCACCTGCGCCGAGATGCAGCTCAGCGGGCTCGCGTGAGCCACGGACCCCGCTGAGCTGCATCTCGGCGACCGGTCGAGCAGACAGCGCGGAACGAGGACAGCGCGGGGCGGCGGGCAGCGCGTAACGGGGGGCGGCGCCGAACGAGGGTCGGCGGAACGAGGGGCGGCCGAGGGCGAGGGGCGGGGGCCGTGACGGGGCACGGCCCCCGGCGGTTCAGCCCCGGAAGCGGAACGGGGCGAGCTTCTCGGCCAGCTCGACCGGGTCGCCGTCCTCGCCCGGGGCGTGGTGGAAGCCCTCGGCCTCGGCGAGACCGATCAGCCGGCGCTCGTCGAACAGGCCGCAGACGTAGCGGACGGTGTCCTCGCCGATGTCGGTGACCGCGACGCGGAGCTGGTAGATGCCCGGGTAGTGGACCTCCTCGAGGTACTGCACCGACAGCGACGACGGGGACAGCCCGTCGAGCGGGCCGCCCGCCGGGTACCCGAGCACGTCGGAGTGCAGCTCGGCGAGGCCGTCGAGGTACCAGGCCGCCAGCGCGACGTTGTTGACGTGGCGGTTGGTGTCCAGGTCGGTGAAGCGGGTCCGCACGTCCCAGCGGAACGGGTAGTTCTCACGGACCGCGCGGGCCTCACCGCGGTCGGGACGGCTCGGGGCCGGGGCGTCGATGCGCAGCGTCGTCAGGGCGCCGCGGACCTCGTCGGTCAGCGGGGCCGGGGCGGTGCCGTCGGTGTGCACCGAGGTGGACTCACCGGTGGCGACGCACTCGTCGCCGGCGAAGACCGCGTAGCGGTAGGAGAACGACGTGGTGCCGATGTGGCTGACGCCGACGCCGATCCGGTAGGAGCCGGCGACCCGCAGCGGGGCCAGCACGTCCACTCGGATGGCGGCGAGCAGCAGTCGTACGCGGGACTGCAGGCGGGCGACGAGGTCGGCGCCGAAGGTGTCGCGCTCGACGGCGACGCGGGCGTCCTCGAACCAGCGCACCAGGGCGTCGCGGCCGATCCGGCGGCTCGGGTCGAGGTCGGCGTACCGGGCCTCGTGCTCGATCAGCACCGGGAACATCCCGGGCTCGGGCACGGTCGGCGTGGTGATGGTTGCTGTCACCCCTCCATCGTGACGCTGTGTCGCCGCTCACCGGCAACCGGCCGTCGGATATCACACCTGGTGAGCTGTCCGGATACACCGGGTGCGCGGTCCCGGGTGCCGGGCGGCCCGGTCACGGCCGGGCCTGTCGGAGGTGCTCGGTAACCTGCCGAACGTGCCTCCCCCCTCGACGGCCCCCGTGCGTACCCAGGACCTGCCCGGTGTGCACGAGCTGCTCGAGGTGGCCGTCACCTCGGTCGGCGGTGCGCGCCGCGAGGGTCAGGACCGGATGGCCGACGCGGTGCGCCGCTCGCTGTCGTCCGGGGAGCACCTGGCCGTGCAGGCGGGCACCGGCACCGGGAAGTCGCTGGCCTACCTCGTGCCCGCCATCCGGCACGCGATCGCCCGTGACACCACGGTCGTGGTCTCGACGGCGACGATCGCGCTCCAACGCCAGCTCGTGGACCGGGACCTGCCGCGCGTCGCGAAGAGCCTGAAGCAGGTGCTGGGTCGCGAGCCCACGTTCGCCATCCTCAAGGGGCGGCGCAACTACCTGTGCATGAACAAGCTGCACGGGGACATGGGAGACACCGCCGACGAGGCGGACCAGCTGTTCGACGCGTTCGCCATCTCGGCGCTCGGGCGGCAGGTGAAGCGGCTGCACGAGTGGTCCTCGGACACCGAGACCGGGGACCGCGACGAGCTGGTCCCCGGCGTCCCGGACTCCGCGTGGCGGCAGGTGTCGGTGACGGCGCGGGAGTGCCTGGGCGCGAGCCGCTGCCCGGTCGGTGAGGACTGCTTCGCGGAGAAGGCGAAGGCCGAGGCGGGTCGGGCGGACATCGTCGTCACCAACCACGCGCTGCTCGCGATCGACGCGATGGGCGAGGCGCAGGTGCTGCCCGAGCACGACGTCGTGATCGTCGACGAGGCGCACGAGCTGGTGGACCGGGTGACCGGCGCGGCGACCGCCGAGCTCACCGCGGGCACGGTCGCGACCGCGGCCCGGCGCTGCGGCAAGCTCGTCGACCAGGACACCGCGGACCGGCTCGCGGAGGCCGGTGAGGGCCTGGCGGCGGTGCTGGAGGACATGCCCCCCGGGCGCTGGGAGTCGCTGTCCACCGCCGCCGCGGGCGCGCTGAACGCCATCCTGTCGGCCGGGGCGGGCTGCCGGCAGGCGATGGGCGCGAACAAGCGCAGTGACGACTCCGACCCGGAGGGCGCGGCCGCCCGCAAGCTCGCCCAGGCCGTGCTCGACGAGGTCGTCGACACCGCCGCGCGGCTGCTCGAGACGTTCAAGGAGACCGACGCGGCCAAGCGCCGTGACGTCGTCTGGCTGGGCGAACAGGGGCCGGACGGGTCCCGGCACAAGGTGCTGCGGGTCGCACCGCTGTCGGTGGGCGGGCTGCTGCGCGAGCGGCTGTTCAACACCCGTACCACCGTGTTGACCTCCGCGACGCTGGCCCTGGGCGGGTCGTTCGACGCGCTGGCCCGGCAGTGGGGCCTGCCCGCCGCGCAGCCCAAGGAGGCCGGCTCCACCCCGCCGTCGAGCGTCGACGAGGGGCACGGCCCCGTCCAGGACCCGGAGGCGCCGCGCTGGCAGGGCCTCGACGTCGGTTCGCCGTTCGCGCACGCCAAGTCCGGGATCCTCTACCTGGCGCGCCGGCTGCCCAACCCGGGCCGCGACGGGCTGGCGCCGGAGACCCTCGAGGAGATCGAGGGACTCGTGCGCGCCGCCGGGGGCCGCACGCTGGGTCTGTTCTCCTCCATCCGCGCGGCGAAGCAGGCCACCGAGGCCCTGCGCGGAAAGCTCGACACGCCCCTGCTGTGCCAGGGCGACGACTCCACGATGCTGCTGGTCAAACGGTTCGCCGAAGACCCGGAGACCTCGCTGTTCGGCACGCTGTCGCTGTGGCAGGGCGTCGACGTGCCCGGCCCGTCGCTGTCCTGCGTGATCATCGACCGCATCCCGTTCCCCCGCCCGGACGACCCGCTGGTCGCGGCCCGGCAGAAGGCCACCGACGCCCGGGGCGGCAACGGCTTCCTGTCGGTGTCGGCGACGCACGCGGCGCTGCTGCTCGCCCAGGGCGCCGGGCGGCTGCTGCGCGCCACCGACGACCGCGGCGTCGTCGCCATCCTGGACCCGCGGATCGCGACCGCGCGCTACGGCGGGTTCCTGCGGGCGAGCCTGCCCCCGTTCTGGGAGACCAGCGACCGCGAGAAGGTGCACGGCGCGCTGCGCCGGCTGCGCGGGTCCTCGTGACCGGCTCCATACGGCGGACGACCCTCCTCCCGAGATAGATTGTGCACAACCAATGAAATCGGAGGAGTACCCATGGCGAACTACACGACCGAGGCCACCTCGACCGGCGGCGGCCGCGACGGCCACATCCGCAGCGAGGACGGCTTCATCGACCAGGACCTGAAGATGCCGCCGGAGCTGGGCGGCCCCGGCGGCGCCACCAACCCCGAGCAGCTCTTCGCCGCCGCCTACGCGGCCTGCTTCCACGGCGCGCTGCGGCTGGCGGCCCGGAAGGCGAAGGTCGCCGTCCCGGACGACGCACAGGTCACCGCGACCATCCAGCTGCAGCCCGACGACGTGAGCTTCCACGTCGCCGCCGACATCACCGCCCACCTTCCGGGCCTGGAGCAGTCGGCCGCCGACGAGCTGGTCGAGGCGGCGCACCAGGTGTGCCCCTACTCGAAGGCGAACCGCGGCAACGTCGAGGTCACCCTCACCGCCACGGTCTGATCAGGGACCGTCCGGCGCCGGGATCTCGAAGGCGTTGAGCAGCGCCGACACCGACAGGTACATGCCGGTCAGGTGGACGGTGTCGAGCACCCCGTCGCGGCCGATCGCGGCCTCGGCCGCGGCGTAGGTGTCGTCGGTGACCCGGTGGGTGCGGACCAGCTCGTCGACGAACCGGTGCACGACGAGCTCGTCGCCGGTCAGCACCTGGGCCGCGGTTCCGTCGAGCAGGGCCTGCACCGCGTTCTCGTCCAGCCCCACCGAGCGGGCGACGGCGGTGTGCGCGTACAGCTCGTAGGCGGCGCCCCAGGCCGCGCCGACGGTCAGGATGACGACCTCGCGCACGGTCGCCGGCAGGGACGACTCCTGCTGGTCGGTCGCGACCCACCGGTTGAACGCCGTGCCCGGGCGCGGGCGCAGCACGAACGCGTTGAACGGGCCGATGAGGCCGCCCTCGTCGTCGGTCGCGGCGAAGCCGGACTCCTCGGCCCAGCGGGCCGTGCCGGAGCGGATCCGGTCGACGGCGGCGCGCTGCTCGTCGTCGAGGTCGAGGGTCTCGTTGCGGGGCAGCCGGCCGCCCCAGTCCCGGGCGCCGGCAGGCGGGTGTGTGGTCACACCCGGTGGATCACCGCCGTGGTCCGGCCGCAAACGCGGCGTGAGCCACTGCCAGGCAGGTCATGGTGCCCGGGGCGACCTCGGTGAAACCCGCGTCGCGCACCCCGACGACGCCGTCGGTGCCGTCGTCGGCGGGCGGGGCCAGGCGCGCCCAGGTGGCCGGGTCCGCGGTGCGCACCGCGCACACCGGTGCCGCGCCGACCGGCCACCCGGCGGCCGCACCGAGCAGCATGGTGGCGTGCCCGACCTGCGCGGCGGCCTTGCCAACGGTCATCTCGGCGTGCGGTGACAGCAACACCAGCGGGGCGTCCGGGTCGGGTGGGCCGGGCTCGTCGGCGGGCAGCTCTGTACCGCCGATCTGCAGCCGTGCGACGACCTTCGGCACGTCGTCGACCGGGCCGGGCAGCAGGGCGCGGACCTCGGCGTCACCGACCCGCACCGTCACGCCGGGGAGCTCCGCCACGGCGCGCCAGTGCGCGCCACGGGCCCGCCGCGCGATCTTGCGGATGCGTCCGTCCACCCACGGGGCGACGGCATCGTGCCAGTCGCCACCGGGCTGGGCCCGCGGGTCGGTGCAGACGGCGAGCGCCGCGGTGGCCGCCGCCTCCAGCAGCGCGGTGCGCACGGGCAGCGGGTCGCGCTCGATGCGCAGCACGACCGGCATCGCCCGCACGACGCCGTCGGCCTCCGGCGCGATGTCCCGGCCGCGGGCCCCGGCTCCGTAACGGCCCGCGAGCAGCGCCAGCACCGGTGCGGGAGCGGTCACGCCAGCGGGACCCGGCGCAGCACGCCCTCGGCGGCGTCAGCGGCCTCGACCTCGGTACGGGTGATGCCCAGGACGAACAGCACGACGTCGAGGTAGGGCACCGACACCGAGGTGTCGGCGACCTCGCGCAGCGCCGGCTTGGCGTTGAACGCGACGCCGAGCCCGGCGGTGGAGAGCATGTCGATGTCGTTCGCGCCGTCGCCGACCGCGACCGACTGCTCCAGCGGGATGTCGTGGGCCGCGGCGAACCGGCGCAGCGCGACGGCCTTCCCGGCCCGGTCGACGACCTCGCCGACCACCCGTCCGGTCAGCTTCCCCCCGGAGATCTCCAGCTCGTTCGCGGCGACGAAGTCGAGCTTGAGCTCGCGCGCGAGCCCGGCGATGACCTGCGTGAACCCACCCGATACGACGCCGCAGCGATAGCCGAGCCGGCGCAGCGTGCGGATCGTGGTGCGGGCACCGGGCGTCAGCTCGATCTCGGCGGCCACCTCGTCGACGACGGAAGCGGGCAGCCCCTCCAGGGCTGCGACGCGCCGGGTCAGCGATTCGGTGAAGTCGAGGCGGCCGGCCATGGCCTCCTCGGTGACCCGGCGGACCTCGGCCTCGACGTCGGCCCCGGCACGGGCGGCGAGCATCTCGATGACCTCGCCCTGGATCAGGGTGGAGTCCACGTCGAACACGATGAGCCGCTTGCTGCGCCGGGACAGCCCGGCCCGGGACACCGCGACGTCGACGCCCGCCTGCCGCGCCACCCGGACCAGCCGCTTGCGCAGCGTGCCGGGCGGGTAGGCGTCGGCGTCACCCTGGGGGACCGGGGAGACGAGCAGCTCCAGCCCGGTCACCGGGTAGTCGGCGACCCGGCGGATGGAGTCGATGTTGGCGCCGACCGCCGCAAGCTCCGCGGCGATCGCGCCGAACGCGCGGGCCGTGATCGGCCGGCCCAGCACCGTGACGACGTGCGTCGACGGCGTCCGGGTGGCCCGGCGGCCGTCGCGCTGGATCTCGATGTGCACGCTCATGGCGATGGAGTCCATCGCCGCGCCGACCGTGTCCTGCAGATCCTCCGGGTCCCCCTCGGGCACGACCAGCGCGCCCAGGGTGAGCCGGCCGTTGACCACGACCTGTTCCAGGTCGAGCAGCTCGACACCGGCCGCGGTCAGCGCGGTGAACAGCACGGAGCTGACACCAGGACGGTCCGGCCCGGTCACCGTGACGAGCACGGTGGGCCGGGCCGGACCGGGAAGTACTGGGGTCACTACTTCGACTTGGGGTCGCTGTCCGGCATGGACTCCTTGCCGACCTCCTGCGCGAGCACCTCGCTCGGGTGCGCCCGATTGCCGACGTGCGCCTCGGCGCGCGCCTTCTCGACCAGGTGCGGGTAGTGCAGGTCGAACGCCGGGCGCTCGGAGCGGATCCGGGGCAGCTCGGTGAAGTTGTGCCGCGGCGGCGGCGACGAGGTCGCCCACTCCAGCGAGTTGCCGAAGCCCCACGGGTCGTCGACGGTGCAGACCCGGCCGAACCGGTAGCTCTTGAAGACGTTGTAGAAGAACGGCAGCGTCGAGGCACCGAGGATGAACGCACCGATCGA
Source organism: Pseudonocardia sp. Ae717_Ps2 (assembly GCF_001932475.1). Lineage (NCBI taxonomy): Bacteria > Bacillati > Actinomycetota > Actinomycetes > Pseudonocardiales > Pseudonocardiaceae > Pseudonocardia > Pseudonocardia sp. Ae717_Ps2. Next base: position 853,633 of record NZ_MCIS01000001.1, on the reverse strand, counting down.
GGAGATCGTGTTCAGCGTCGTGAAGCCGTCAGAGGGCAGGTAGTCCGCGTAGCGACGCGGGTAGCCCTCGTTGCCCAGCCAGTGCTGCACCAGGAACGTCAGGTGGAACCCGACGAAGGTCAGCCAGAAGTGGATCTTGCCGAGCTTCTCGTCGAGGAACCGGCCGGTCATCTTCGGGAACCAGAAGTAGATCCCGCCGAAGGTCGCGAACACGATCGTGCCGTAGAGCACGTAGTGGAAGTGCGCGACCACGAAGTAGGTGTCCGACACGTGGAAGTCCACCGGCGGCATCGCGAGCAGGATGCCGGTCAGGCCGCCGAAGAGGAACGTGACGAGGAAGCCGACCGAGAACAGCATCGGCGTCTCGTAGGTGATCTTGCCCTTCCACAGGGTGCCGATCCAGTTGACGAACTTGACGCCCGTCGGGATGGCGATGAGGAACGTGGTGAAGGCGAAGAACGAGAGCATGATCGCGCCGGTGGCGTACATGTGGTGCGCCCACACCGCGACCGACAGCGCCGCGATGGCGATGGTCGCGAAGACCAGGCCCTTGTAACCGAAGATCGGCTTGCGGGCGAACACCGGGAAGATCTCGGACACGATGCCGAAGAACGGCAACGCGACGATGTAGACCTCCGGATGGCCGAAGAACCAGAACAGGTGCTGCCAGAGCACCACACCGCCGTTGGCGGGGTTGAAGATCTGGGCGCCGAGGTGGCGGTCCGCGGCCAGCGCGAGCAGCGCGGCGGTCAGGATCGGGAACGCGATCAGCACCAGCAGCGCGGTGATGAAGATGTTCCAGGTGAAGATCGGCATCCGGAACATCGTCATGCCCGGCGCACGCATGCAGACGATGGTCGTCACGAAGTTGACGCCACCGAGGATCGTGCCCAGACCGGAGACGACCAGACCCATGATCCAGAGGTCACCGCCCGGCCCCGGCGACCGCACCGCGTCCGACAGCGGGGTGTAGGCGAACCAGCCGAAGTCCGCCGCGCCGCCCGGGGTCAGGAAGCCGGAGACGACGATGATGCCGCCGAACAGGTACAGCCAGTAGGAGAACGAGTTGAGCCGCGGGAACGCGACGTCGGGGGCACCGATCTGCAGCGGCACGATGTAGTTCGCGAAACCGAAGACGATCGGCGTCGCGAACAGCAGCAGCATGATCGTGCCGTGCATGGTGAACAGCTGGTTGTACTGCTCGGTCGACAGGAACTGCAGCTCCGGCCGTGCGAGCTCGGCGCGGATCAGCAGCGCCATGACACCGCCGACGGCGAAGAAGCCGAACGACGTCGTCAGATAGAGGATCGCGATGTCCTTCGGGTCCGTCGTCCTCAACATCTTGAGGAACGTGGATCCCTTGCCCTCACGCCGCGCCGGATACGGGCGCGTCGAGATCGGCTTGGGCTCGACGGCTGTCACCTGGGCCTCCATGCACTTGCCTGACCTGAGCACGTCCTCGCGGACGGGCAGACTCTACTTCCCGACCGGCGAGCGGCGCCCGTCCGGTCCGGGAGATCCACTTCGTGGGTCCCGGCTCGTCGCACGGCGCGCGCCGATTGTGCTCTACGGAGAGTAGAACCGACAGTCCCCGACCGCGCACTCAGGGCGCCCTTCGCCGGACCGGCAGGTGGGCGAGGGCCCGCGACGGTGGCGGCGTGGCGCGCCCGGCACTGCCCGGAACCGGCGCGGGGCGTCACCGCAGCGGCTCGAAGACCTCGGTCCAGAGCTCCGGCGCGCTGGCCGGGTTGGGCTGGGCGTCGACGATGTAGAACTCGGTGCCCAGCCCCATCGCGAACACCGGGTCCGGCATCGCCAGCAGGAAGTGGTCGGGCCCCATCTGGCTGGCGTGTGCGCGCATCGAGGCGCGCTTGGCCTCGGCGTACTCGACGGCCTCGACCCGGTGGGTGATCTCGGACTCGGGCTTGCCGAACGACGGGTCGTCGGGGATGTCGAGGGAGAAGTCGGCGCCGCCGTCGGCGCGCAGTCCCTTCATCCCGCGCAGCAGCCAGTCCCGGTTGGTGGTGTTCTGCGCGACGACCGGCACCCCGGCGAGCTCGCCCGCGCGGGCACCCACCCGGTGCACCTGGATGTGGTCGGGGTGGCCGTAGCCGCCGTTGTCGTCGTAGGTGGTGAGGACGTCGGCCTCCTCCTCCTCGAGGATCAGCGCGAGCCGCTTGGCCGCGTGCTCCACCGAGGCCTGCCAGAAGCAGTAGGGGGCGTCGTTGGACGGCTCGCCCATCATCCCGGAGTCGACGTAGCCGAGGAACTCCACGCGGGCCACACCCAGCACGCGGGCCGACTCGTGGCACTCCGCGGAGCGGCGCACCGGCAGCTGCTCCCCCTCGGCCAGGACGCCGGGCACCGGCTCCCCCAGCTCGCCACGGGTGGCGAAGACGAGGACGACGCGGTGGCCGAGCGCGGCGGCCTTGGCGAGCGTGCCCGCGGTGCCGATCGACTCGTCGTCGGGATGGGCATGGAAGCTGACGAGGGTCCCCACGCCGGTGAGCCTAGGAGCCGGCCCCGCCCGCCCCGCACCGGGCCGTCGTCGATCTACAGACCGTTGACGCGCCGTCGGATGTGTGTAGCATCACAGCTCCCCGAACCGGCACAGGAGCCACCCACCATGGCCGATGTCGTCAGCGTCGACAACGTCGATTCCCGCCGCACCACCGTGCCCGTCCCCCGCAGCGCACAGGAGGCGCCGGTCTTCAACGCCGCCGCGCACCTGACCGCGGCCAGGGTCGAGGCCGGGGACGGCGCCCGCACCGCCGTCCGGTACCCCGGCGGCTCGCTCAGCTACGCCGCCCTGACCGACCGGGTCCGGCTCGTCGCCGGGGCCCTGCGCCGGGCCGGCGTACGGCCCGAGCAGCGGGTGCTGCTCGTGATGCCCGACGACGTCGAGCTGTTCACCGCGATCCTCGCGACCCTGTGGGCCGGCGCGGTCGCCGTGCCCTGCTCGACGATGCTGACCGGGCGCGAGCTGGCCGTGCTCGTCCGGGACTCGCGGGCGACCACGGTGATCGGCGGCGAGGCCTTCGCCGCGCACCTCACCGAGGCCGTCGCGCAGGCGCCCGACCTGGAGCGCGTGGTGCTCACCGGGGCGGACCCGCTGGTCACCGGAGTCACCTCGCTCACCTGGGACGCACTGCTCGAGGGCGCCGACCCGCTGCCCGAGCCGCACCCGACCTGGCCGGAGTCCCAGGCGCTGTGGCTCTACACCTCGGGCACGACCGGCAAGCCCAAGGGCGCCATGCACCGGCACGACGACATCCGGTTCGTCGCCGACACCTACGGCCGACAGGTCCTCGGCATCCGCCGCGACGACGTCTGCCTCTCGGTCGCGAAGCTGTTCTTCGCCTACGGCATCGGCAACTCGATGTTCTTCCCGCTGTCGGTCGGCGCCTGCACGGTCCTCGAACCGTCCCGGCCGGACCCGGAGCACTACTCCCGCCTCGTCGAGCAGCACGGCGCGACGCTGTTCTTCGCCGTCCCCAGCTTCTGGGGCCCGATGATCGCCGCCGAGCTGCCGCGCGAGCGGTTCGCCACCGTGCGCCGCGGCGCCTCGGCGGGCGAGGCGCTGCCCGCGCGGATGTTCCACGGTGTGCTCGACCGCTACGGCTTCGAGGTCCTCGACGGCATCGGCTCCACCGAGGCACTGCACATCTTCATCTCCAACCGGCCGGGCGAGGTCGTCCCGGGCAGCTCCGGCTTCCCGGTCCCCGGCTACGAGGTGGAGCTGCGACGGCCGGACGGCAGCGTCATCGACGGCCCCGGCGAGCAGGGCATGCTCTACGTCGCGGGCGACTCGGTGTGCACCGGCTACTGGTGTCGCACCGAGGTCAACCGCGCGGTGTTCCAGGGCCGCTGGATGCGTACCGGCGACCAGTACGTCCGCGGCGAGGACGGGTCGTGGACCTGCCTGGGCCGGGCCGACGACGTCCTGAAGGTCGGGGGCATCTGGGTCTCCCCCGGCGAGGTCGAGACCCGCCTGCTGGAGCACCCGGGGCTCGTGGAGGCGGTCGTCGTCGGGATCCCGGACGACGACGGACTGGACAAGCCGGTCGCGTTCGTGGTGCCCCGCGACCCGGCGGCGGCGCCGTCGGAGAGCGAGCTGGTCGCGTTCTGCCGCGAGGGGCTGGCCGCGTTCAAGCGGCCGCGCGCCGTGGTCACCGTCGACGAGCTGCCCAAGACCCCCACCGGGAAGATCCAGCGCTACCGGCTGCGCGCGCACGCCGCCGCCCTGCCGGGGGCCACCGGCCACCCCGGCACCCCGGAGACCGTGGTCTGAGGCCCCCGGGGTGTCTCGATGTAGGACGTTCGCTCGACCCGGAGTGACCCGGCGGGGTTCACTCACCGGATGCACCGACGGCGAGGAGGCGGCGTGGACACGTGGGACTGGATCCCGGAGACCCCCGCGACCTGGGACGACCGCAAGCGCCGGGTGCTCGACGGGCTCGACCCCGCGCTGTTCGGCCTCGGCCGGCCCGGGGACGGCGACCCGCTCGGCGACGAGTGGTGGCGCGTCGAGGACGCCGACGGCGCGACCGTCGCCTACGGCAGGCTCGACGGCAGCTGGGGCGACGCCGAGATCCTGGTCCTGGTCGCCCCCGCGGCCCGGCACACCGGCGTCGGCTCGTTCGTGCTGGAGCGTCTGGAGGCCGAGGCGGGCCGGCGGCGGCTGAACTACCTCTACAACGTCGTGCCGCACGGCCACCCCGACCCCGAGCCGGTGACCGGCTGGCTCACCGCACGGGGCTTCGTCCGCAACGACACGGGTGAGCTGCGCAAGCAGGTCCCGTCCGCGGCGGTGCGCAACCGGGGCTGAGACCCGGACCCCGGGGGTGACTGGGACCCCGGTGGCGACTCAGGCCCCGGCGGTCCGCAGCGCGGTCTCCAGGATCCGCCGGGCCGCGCCGCAGGGATCCGTCGGGGCCGACGCGACCACCGACAGCGCCCCCGACCCGGCGTCGACGACGGCCATGCAGGTGCCCTCGGTCTCCGACACCGCGGCGCGGCGCCCGTCGAGGGCCTCCTCGGTGAGGGTGCTGCCCTGGGCCCGCAGCTGGGCGAGACCGGCGTCGTAGGCGCCGGGCTGCGCGGCGACGATCAGCGTGGTCGGGATCGAGTACGAGAACCCGGTCGTGCCCCCGCCGGTGCCGGCGGTGTCCCAGCGGCAGCTGGGCGCGGGCTGCCCGGTGGCCTTCCCCGGCCCGGTGAGGCCGAGGCCGGACAGCTCGCCGTCGGGGACGAGGGAGCAGGGCGGCACCGAGAGGTTCGCCGCAGCGGGGGCGTCTGCCGTCGGGGCGACGGCGGATCCGCCGCCAGCGCCGGCGCAGCCGGCGAGCAGGGGCAGGGCCACGGTCAGGGTGGCGAGCGCGAGGCCCGCGAGCCGGGTGCGGTGCATCGTGTGGATCACGGCCCGGATCATGCCCGGCCGGGGTCGCGGGCACGGCCGATCCGGGAAGTCCACGGGGGTGAGATCAGTCGTCGTCGGCCAGCAGCCGCAGCGGCTCCGGGGTCGCGAACACCGCCTCGCTCGGGACGGCGGCATGCAGCAGGTCCAGGGCCGCGGAGCCGCCGCGCCAGTCCCACGCCCGCACGACGATCATCTCGCCGTCGGAACCGTGGACGACGACCATGCGGTCGTCGTCGCCCGCCGGGCCGGGCTCGGTCCCCATCCCGACCACCTCGCCGTACGGGATGGTCGTCACCGGCTGTCCCGGTACGTGCAGCGACAGCGCGGAGCGGCCGATCGTCAGCTGCGAGCCCCGTGGCATCCACGACCTGAAGCGGGACCGTCTGAACAGCCGCCCGGTGGCGGGCCAGCGGTGCGCCGCCCGCCGTTCCGGCAGTGACCCGGGCTGCGCCCCTTCCGGAACGCCGAGCGTCATCGACGCCCGCAGCGTCCCGGCGGCGGCCCGTACGTCCTCACGGGTGAGCCCGGCGAGCGTCGACTCCACCCGGTCCCAGCTGCGGACGGTGCCGGCCAGCAGCGCCGCGGCCTCGTCGTAGGCGCGCAACCAGGCGATGTCGCGGTCGTCGGCGATGTCGGACCGGCACCGCTGCCGGTCGCGCTCGAGCTCCGCGGGGGTCGGGCCGGTGACGCACAGCTCGTCGAGGACGGACAGGAAGGTGTCGCGCAGCACCGGCACGTGCTCCGCGCGCCCGGTGAGCCCCAGCCCGAGGCCGATGGCGACGCCGCCGGGCAGCTGTTCGAGCGCGACGTCGATGCCGTAGACGAGTCCGGCCTCGTGCCGCAGCCGTCGGGTGAGCCGGTCGTCGAGGACCGACAGCGCGGTCGCGGTCTCCGCGGTGTCCGGTCCGTGCATCGTCGCGAGGACACCGTCGATCGGCAGCTCGGTCCAGCTCGGCGTGATCCCGGGCAGCGGCCGCGGGAGCGCTCGACGAGGTGCCGGGCCGTCCTGCAACGGCAGCCCGAGTCCGGGCGGCGGCGGGCCGGTGAGCACCAACGCCGCGTTGGACCGGTGCAGCCACCGCGCCATCCAGTCCCGCACGTCCTGCGACGTGACGAGGTGCACCCCGAGCTGTCGGCAGAACGCCAGGCCGGGTCCGAGGTTGCCGTAGCGCTGCGCCAGCGGCAGCGACGCCAGCGGCGAGGTCGGGTGGGCCAGCTCCTCCGCGACGAGCACGCTGCGCTCGCGGTCGATCTCGGTGAGATCCGGCCATCGGATCGCCCCGCACAGCCGGGTGAGGTGGTCGACCACCACCTGCGGCTCCCCGGTCACCTCGAACCCGGTGAGCAGGAGGGAGACGGCGGCGTTCGCCGTGTGGTCCAGCTCCCCGAGCCGACGCATGACCAGGTGCTCGACGAGGTGGGTGATGCCGGTCGTCCGGAACGTCTCGTCGGCCCGCCCGACACCGAACACGAGCTCGGCGTGCAGCGGCCCCGGCAGGTCGACCCAGAACACCGGAATCCCATCGACCGTGGTGCGGCGCACGGGGTGGGCAGCCGTAGCCGTCATACCCGGTGACGCTAGCGCGGATCCCGTCCGCGACCTCGGGATTCACCGGAACCGGTGGCTCATGTGGACGGACGGGCACCGAAGCCGGCGGATCCGCAGGCACCGACTCAGTCGGACACGATGACGCGCAACGGCTCCGGCGTCGTGTACACGGCCTCCGGCGGCAGCGCCGCGCGGAGCAGCTCCAGTGCCTCGTGACCGCCGCGCCAGTCCTTCGCACGGACGATGAGAGCCGTACCGTCGACGCCGTGGATGACGAGGATCGGGTCCCGGTCGCCGCCCGGCCCGTCCTCGCTCCCCACACCGACCACGTCGGCGAACGCGACGGTTTCCGGGCACTCCTGCGGGATCTGCAGGGTGACGGAGGACCTGCCGATCATCAGCTGCGACCCCCGGGGCAGGTAGGCGCCGAACAGGGCCCGCCGGAAGACCCGGCCCCCTGCCGGCCACGGATGCGGCGCGTGCCGCCGGGGCAGCGACGCCACTCCCCCGTCCAGGGGCACCCCGAGGGTCATCGACGCACGCAGGGCCACGATCGCGGCACGGACGTCCTCGGCGGCGACGCCGGCCAGGGTGCGTTCGATGCGCGGCCAGCCCGCCGCCGTCCCGACCAGCAGGGTCCTGGCCTCCTCGTAGGCGCGCCACTGCAGCGTGTCGTGCTCGTCGTCGACCTCGGCGAGGCACCGACGGCGGTTGCGCTCCAGCTCCGCGTCGGTCGGCCCGGACGCGCAGAGCTCGTCGATGACGGCGAGGAAGGTGTCGCGCAGCGCCGGGGCGTGCTCGGGGCGGCCGCCGATGCCCAGCCCGATCCCGATCGCGGCCAGGTCTCCGGGCAGCCGCTCGACCTCGGTGTCGACGTCGTAGACGAGGCCGGCGTCGTGGCGCAGCGCCCGGGTGAGGCGGTCACGGAGAATCGCCAGCGCGGCGGTGGTCTCCGCGGTGTCCGGACCGATCATCGCGACGATCAACCCGTCGATCACCTGCTCGATCCACGCCGGTGTCGGATGCGGCAGCGGCGGGGGCATGGAGTGCTGCGGCGCCGGCCCGTCGGGCAGCGGAAGGGTCAGCCCGGGCGGCGGCGGCCCGGTGAGCACCAGCGCCGCGTTGTCGCGGTGCAGCCATCGCTGCGCCCAGTCCCGCACGGCGTCGGGCGACACCAGGTACACGCCGAGCTGGCGTTGGAACGCCAGGCCCGGCCCCCGGCAGCCGTAGCGCAGGGACAGCGGCCAGGCGGGCACCGACGACGCCGGATGGGTCTCCTCCTCGGCGAGCAGCACCCGTCGTTCGGCCTCGATCGGGTCCAGGTCCAGCCGGGCGATCGCCCCGCACAGGCGACGCAGGTGGTCGACGACGACCGCGGGCGGCCCGCTCACCTCGAACCCGGTCGTCAGCAGCGAGACCCCGGCGTTCGCGTCGTGGTCGAGATCGCCGAGCGAGCGCATGACCAGGTGCTCGACGAGGTGGGTGATGCCGGTCGTCCGGAACGTCTCGTCGGCACGGCCAACCCCGAACAGGAGCTCCGCGTGGAGCGGCCCCGCCGTATCGACCCAGAGCACCGGGACCCCGTCGACCGTGGTGCGCCGCACCGGGCCGGCTGCCGTGACCGTCATGCCCGTGGACGCTAGCGGAGATCCACCCCGTGACCTCGGAGCTCACCGGAACGGTGGCTCATGTGGACGGACTGACACCGGCACCGTCCGTGACCCCAAACACTCCACACTCTTCCGTCGCAGCGTCGCTTGGTTGTAGTCTTTACAGCGTCGCAGCGACGCGAGGAGGAGTGGACTCCATGAGCAGTGACGACCCGGCCGCCGGCACGGACGTCCCCCGGGTGGACTTCGACCGCGACCCGTCGGGCTACCGGCACTGGCAGCTCGCGATCGACCCGGACGACCCCAGGGTCGCGTACGTGCGGCTCGACGTCGACGAGGCGGGCGGCCTCGTCCCCGGCTACGAGCTCAAGATGAACTCCTACGACCTCGGCGTCGACATCGAGCTCCACGACATCACCCAGCGCCTGCGCTTCACCCATCCGCAGGTCAGGGCCGTCGTGCTGACCAGCGCGAAGGACCGCAACTTCTGCGCGGGCGCGAACATCCGGCTGCTCGCCGGGTCCTCGCACCCGTGGAAGGTGAACTTCTGCAAGTTCACCAACGAGACCCGCAACGGCATCGAGGACGCGACCGCGCACTCCGGCCAGACCTGGATCGCCGCCGTCAACGGCACTGCCGCCGGCGGCGGCTACGAGATGGCGCTGGCCTGCGAGCGGATCCTGCTGATCGACGACAACTCCTCCACCGTCTCCCTGCCCGAGGTCCCGCTGCTGGGCGTGCTGCCCGGCACCGGCGGCCTCACCCGTGTCACCGACAAGCGCCGCGTCCGCAAGGACCGCGCCGACGTGTTCGCGACGAAGCCCGAGGGCTTCGGCGGGAAGCAGGCCGTCGAGTGGAAGCTCGTCGACGAGGTGATCCCGAAGCGCCGCTGGGACTCCACGGTGGCCGAGCGGGCGGTCGAGGCCGCGGCGGCGTCGACCCGGCTGCCCGCGGGCGAGGGGATCGAGCTGCCCCCGCTGGAGCGCACCGAGACCGCCGACGGCATCACCTACCCGCACGTGCGGGCGGAGTTCGACCGCGACCGCGGCCTCGTGGAGATCACCGTCGACGGTCCCGCGGGCGGTGTCCCGGAGAGCATCGAGCGCGTCCACGCCCTCGGCGCGGACTTCTGGCCGCTGGCCGTGACCCGCCAGCTCGACGACCTGGTCCTGCGGCTGCGCAGCAACGAACCGGAGCTGGGCACCTGGGTGATCCGCACCCGGGGCGACGTCGAGGACGCGCTGGCGTTCGAGCGCGTCATCGAGCAGCACTCCGGCGACGACTGGCTGGTCAACGAGATCCGGCACTACTTCAAGCGCACCCTCAAGCGCCTGGACGTGACCAGCCGCAGCCTGATCGCGCTGATCGAGCCGGGCTCCTGCTTCGCCGGGGCGCTGCTGGAGCTGGCTCTGGCCTGCGACCGCCAGTACATGCTCGACGGCACGCTCGACGAGGACGGCGACGAGCAGGGCGACGAGGCCCAGATCATGCTCACGGCGTCGAACTTCGGCACGTTCCCGATGCCCAACGGGCCGTCCCGGCTGGCGAGCCGCTTCCACGGCGACGACGACCACGTCGCCGTGCTGCGCAAGGAGGTGGGGCGCCGCCTCACCGCGGGCGAGGCGCTGGAGCTGGGCCTGGTCACCGACGCCCCGGACGACATCGACTGGGACGACGAGGTCCGCATCATGCTCGAGGAGCGGGCCTCGCTGTCGCCGGACGCGCTGACCGGGATGGAGGCCAACCACCGGTTCGTCGGGCCGGAGACGATGGAGAGCCGCATCTTCGGCCGGCTCACCGCCTGGCAGAACTGGATCTTCGTGCGGCCGAACGCCTCCGGGCCGGAGGGCGCGCTGCGCAAGTACGGCACGGGCCGCAGGGCCGACTTCGACCGCAAGCGGGTGTGAGCCATGAGCATCGACTACTCCGAGAAGATCCCCAACAACGTCGACCTCGCCGGGGACCGCAAGCTGCAGCGCGCACTGGAGTCGTGGCAGCCCAACTTCCTCACCTGGTGGAAGACGATGGGCCCGGCCGTGCCGACCCAGGACGTCTACCTGCGCACCGCCGTCGACGTCGGGAAGGAGGGCTGGGCGCAGTTCGGGCACGTCGCGATGGAGGAGTACCGCTGGGGCGTGTTCCTGGCCGAGCGCAGCGACGACCGCCGGATCGCGTTCGGTGAGAACCGCGGCGAGCCGGTCTGGCAGCAGGTCCCCGGCGAGTACCGCGCCGACCTGCAGCGCCTGATCGTCATCCAGGGCGACACCGAGCCGGCCTCGGTCGAGCAGCAGCGCCGCCTCGGTGAGACCGCCCCCAGCCTCTACGACCTGCGCAACCTGTTCCAGGTCAACGTCGAGGAGGGCCGCCACCTCTGGGCCATGGTGTACCTGCTGCACGCCTACTTCGGCCGCAACGGCCGCGAGGAGGCCGAGGCGCTGCTGCAGCGCAACTCCGGTGACCTCGACAGCCCCCGCATCCTCGGCGCGTTCAACGAGGAGACCCCGGACTGGCTGTCGTTCTTCATGTTCACCTACTTCACCGACCGGGACGGCAAGTACCAGCTCGGCACGCTGAAGGAGTCCGCCTTCGACCCGCTCTCGCGCACCTGCGAGTTCATGTTGAAGGAGGAGGCCCACCACATGTTCGTGGGCACCACCGGCATCGACCGGGTGATCCAGCGGACCTGCGAGCTGATGCGCGAGCACGACACCGCCGACATCGCCCCGCACGGCGGCATCCCGCTGGACGTGATCCAGAAGTACATCAACTTCCACTACTCGGTCAGCCTCGACCTGTTCGGCTCCGAGCAGTCGACCAACGCCGCGAACTACTTCACCGCCGGGCTCAAGGGCCGCTGGCAGGAGGAGCGGCGCCGCGACGACCACGTGCTGACCGAGGACGGCTACGGCATGGAGCAGGTCCGCGACGGCCGCGTCGTCACCGACGAGGTCCCGGCCCTGCTGGCGCTCAACCTGGACCTGCGCAACGAGTACGTGAAGGACTGCGGCTCCGGGCTGAAGCGCTGGAACCGCATCCTGGAGAAGAACGGGTTCGACGACCGCGTCTACCTCCCGCACGTCGGGTTCAACCGGCAGGTGGGGCTGTTCTCCGGGCACGAGCTGACCCCGAAGGGCGACCTGATCTCGTCCGAGGTGTGGGCGTCCCGCCGGGACGACTGGCTGCCGTCGGAGGCGGACCGGACGTTCGTGCAGAACCTGATGCGCCCGGTCTACGAGCCCGGGAAGATCGCCGGCTGGATCGCGCCGCCGTCGAACGGGATCAACGGCAAGCCCGTCGAGTACGAGTACGTCCACCTCGCCTGACCCGGGGGGCTCCCGGACCGCCCGTCAGCCGAAGTTCTCCACGTGCACGCGACGCTCCGGCACCCCGGCGGCGAGGACGGTGCGCCGGACCATCGCGGTCCACCGGCCGGGCCCGCACACGTACACCTCGCGCACCGCGATGTCCGGGATCCGGGCCCGCAGCGCGGCGAGGTCGTCGGCCCGGCCCGCGTCGGCGCCGAACCACGACCCCGACCGCCGGCGTGGCCCGGGCGAGGTCACGACGTGCAGCTTCCGCTCCCGGGCGAGGCGGGTGAACTCCCGGGCGAACAACGGCTCGCGGGTGAAGCGGTGCACCACCACGACGTCGGCGGACTCGTTGAGGAACTTCTCCGCCAGCGCCCGCAACGGGGTCATCCCGACACCGGCACCGATCAGGGCGACCCGCGGGCTGGTCCGCGTGCGCGGGGTGAGCCTGCCGTAGGGGCCCTCGATGTAGACCCGGGTGCCCTGCCGCAGGTTCGGGACGGCGGCGCTCCCGTCGCCGAGCTGCTTGACGGTGATCCGCAGCGAGCGGGCCGTGGGCGGCGCCGACAGCGAGTACGGGTTGCCCGCGGGCCAGCCGCGCCCGGACCGGAACCGCCAGACGAAGAACTGCCCGGCCGAGGCGCCGAGCTCGCGCAGCCGTTCGCCGGTCATGTGCACCGACACGCTGCCGTCGCCCTCGGGCAGCACCGCGGCGACGGTGATCCGGTGCCGGCGCGACCGCACCACCGGGACCGCGACCCGCCAGACCGCGACGGCGAGCACCGCGGCGATCCACAGGCCCCACCAGAACACCGTCCGCGACGGCGAGGTGGTGAACTCCCGCCCCGCCCACAGCTGGTGCGGCAGCGCGAGGAACACCCCGGCGTAGCCCCACAGGTGCAGCAGGTGCCACCACTCGTAGCGCAGGCGGGTGCGGATCCAGCGTGCGCTGGTCACGACGACCAGCACCACCAGGACGGTCCCGAGCGAGGCGACCGCCATCCCGGGCCAGGTCCAGGTCAGCTCCCAGAAGCCGGCGGGGACACGACCGGCGCCGGCGGGGCCGTGCGCCCAGCTCGCGCATCCGACGTGCGCCAGCACCCCGGCGAACGAGGCGATGCCGGTCCCGCGGTGCAGCGCGATGAGGTGCCGCTGGCCGAACGCGTGCTCCAGCAGCGGGATCCGGGCGGCGAGCAGCACCTGCCCGAGCAGCAGCAGCGACGCCAGCAGCCCACAGAGCCGTCCGGTCTCGGCGACCGCGCTGGTGCCGCCCTCCAGCAGCCCGGTGGGGCCACCGCCGTCGACCCACCAGGCGATGACGAGCAGCACCGCCAGGGCGGCGAGCACCCCCGTCGCACGGCGGACCCGGCGGTCGGCGCGCGCGACGTCGCGTGCGGGGACCGGTGGGTCCGGTTTGAAGCGGCCACCGGGCACCCGGACGGTGGGGGCGAAGAGGGATGACACAGTGTGGTCATCCTCCCCGACCGCCAGGCGGCGCCGTCGCCGGACCCGGAGTTCGGCGCGCAGACGCGACCACCGACCGCCACGACCGGGTGGCCGTCCGCACCGCCCGGGGCCGGTCCGCGCGGCGGCGACGAGGATCGACGTCGATGTCCGAGTCGAACCTCCTCCTGCTCGTGACCGTCCTCGCGGTCGTGCTGCCCGTCGTCGTCGCGGTCGTCGTCACGGTGGTCACCGTGCGGCGGATCCGGCGCGATCCCCGGCGGCTGGGCAACGCCTACTGGCTGCTCGCCACGGCGGTGCTCCTCGGGTGGGTGCTCTCGATCGCCGGGTCGAGCGGCAACCCGGTGTTCGGCGCGCTCGTGCTCGCCGTGGTGCTGTCGCCACTGATCACGCTGGTGTTCGCGGTGTTCTGCGTCCTCAACGGCGCGGTCATGCTCCGCCGGGAGCGTCTCTCGCTCGGCAACTCGCTGTCACTGCTCACCGGCCTGGCGATCATCGGCCTGCTCGTCGCCGTCTGGCCGGTGCTGGCGCTGGACTCGCTCGTGCTGCGCGCGCTGTGGCTGGCCTGCCTGCCCGCGGCGGCGTTCCTGGCGTTCCAGTTCGCCGCGTTCCTCGGCTACGCGTGGCTCCACCGGTGGCTGGTGCGCGACCGGCCCGCGGACTGGGTGGTCGTGCTCGGCTCCGGGCTGCACGGCAGCGAGGTGCCACCGCTGCTGGCGTCGCGGATCGCGACCGGGATGGACGAGCTGGCCCGGCGTCGCGCCGGGCGGCTGGTGCTGTCCGGCGGCAAGGGCGACGACGAGCGGCTCGCCGAGGGCGAGGCGATGGCCCGCTGGGCCGCGGCGCACGGCGCCGACCCGGCGGTGCTGACCGCGGAGACCGGCTCGCGGACCACCGAGGAGAACCTGCGGTTCAGCTCGGTGCTGGTCGGCGACGGCCCCGGGGTCATCGTGACCAGCAACTACCACGCGTTGCGGGCCGCGCTGCTGGCCCGGCGGCTGGGCATCGACGCCCAGGCCGTCGGGGCGCCGACCGCAGGCTACTACTGGCCCAGCGCGGTGCTGCGCGAGTTCGTCGCCGTGCTGCGCGAGTACCGAGTGGCCAACGCGGTGCTGCTGGCGCTGGTCGCCGTCCCGGTACCGCTGGCGCTCGTGCTGCTCGCCGGCTGAGCCCCGCTCAGCTGCCCGCGGTCGTCGGGGACGGCGGCGGCAGCGGCGGGCACTGCTTGTCCGACCGGTCCCCGCCGGTCCGCTTCGGCAGCACGCCGGTGAGCAGGTAGTCGGCGACCGCGTCGTCGGTGCAGGCGATCCCCGACAGCGACGACGAGTGGGTGTGCCCCCCGACACCCTCGATCAGCGACGAGCCGGGGAAGGTCCGCCGGGCCTGCAGCGCGCCGGCGTAGGGGGTGGCTCCGTCGTAGGTCTCGGAGATCAGCAGCGGACCGGTCTTCAGCGTCCCGGCGACCTTCGGGGCGGGCCCGGGCTTCACCGGCCAGTCCCGGCAGGGCGCGTTGTACCAGGCGTTGCCCCAGGTCTCGAACGGCGCCTTCCGGTCGGTGGCGGTGTTGTCGCGCTTCCAGGTGGCCCAGTCGCGCGGGAACGGGGCGTCGGTGCACTGGGTGGCGAGGTAGACGGCGTAGTTGTTGTCGTCGGTCGGCGAGCCAGCCTGGTCGAAGGCGGCCTTGAGCGTCGCGGCGTCCTTCTTCGCCCCCGCGACGAACGCGTCGGCGACGGAGGTGTACTCCGCCACGTTGTAGCCGGCCCGCAGGAAGATGTCGGTCCACTCCGAGGAGCCGATCTTCCCGCCCAGCGGGGCCCTCCGGAACTCGTCGTAGAGCGCGTAGAAGCGCTTCTCGACGGCGTCACCGGTGTTGCCGAGGTGGTAGACGGCATCGTTCTTGGCGACCCAGTCGAAGAAGGTCTCGATGTTGCGCTGGAACGCGACGTCCTGGTTCAGGTTGGCCCGGTACCACCAGTCGCGGGGGTCGACGACGCCGTCGAGGACCATCCGGCGGACCTTGTCCGGGAACATCGTCGCGTAGACCTGGCCGAGCAGCGTGCCGTAGGAGAAGCCGTAGTAGTTGATCTGCTTCGCGCCGAGCGCCTGGCGGATCAGGTCCATGTCACGGACGGTGTCCTCGGTGCGCAGGTGCGCGAGCAGCTCGCCGCCGGCCTTCCCGCAGGCCTGGGCGTAGGCCTTGGCCTTCGGGAGCCACGCCTTCTCGGCGCCGTTCTCCGGCCGGTAGTCCGGGCGCGCGTAGCCGCCGTAGTCGGGGTCGCAGCTGAGCGCGGGCCGGCTGGTGCCGACCCCGCGCGGGTCGAAGCCGATCCAGTCGTAGGCGGCGCCGGCGTTCTTCGGGACGGCGGCGCCGAGCCGGGACAGGCCCAGCCCGGGGCCGCCCGGTCCGCCCGGGTTCACGAGCACGACGCCCTGGTACTGCGCCTGCGGGACGGTGTGCCGGATCCGCGAGACCGCGATCTCGATCTTCTTGCCGGCGGGCTTCGCGTGGTCCAGCGGGACCTTCAGGAAGCCGCACTCGGCCTTGGCCTGCTGCAGCGACGGGCTGGTGCACGCGCCCCAGACGATGCCCGCCCCCGGCGGGGGCGGCGCGGGTGCCGCCGGCGCGGCGACGGCGGGACCGGCGGTCCCGAACGTCACCCCCACGGCGACGAGCAGCGTGATGATCGTCCTGCGCACCGGCTCCACCTCTCCGGGCGCACGCGCCCGCCCCCCGACCGAGAGCCAGACCGTGCCACCGGCGACGCTGCGTCCACAATCGCCACGCCCGACGGTAGCCCGAACGGATCAACGAGAAACGGACGTCTCAGCCTCGACCGCCACAACCTCCGACGAGCGCGCAGGTCGCGCACCGTGCGGACGGCACCAGTCCCTCGATGACGTCCGCGGCCGCCGCGGCCCCGCCGGCAGCACGGGCGCTCGCCTTCTCCTCGGCGCAGCGGCGAGCGACCTCCTCCGACGACGACACCCGCAGCACCGCGTCGCGCAGGCTCTGCGGGGTGACCGCGTCGGCGGGCAGGTGCTCCCCCACCCCCAGCGCGGCGATCCGGTCGGCGTTCCCGAACTGGTCCACGGCCTGCGGCACGGCGACCATCGGCACCCCGTGCCAGAGGCCCTCGGTGCAGCCGCCCATCCCGGCGTGGGTGACGAACGCCGACGCGTGCGCCAGCACCGCCAGCTGCGGCACCCACTCCCGGACGGTGACGTCGTCGGGGATCGCGCCGAGGTCGGCCGGGGAGACGTGCGGGCCGGTGGCCAGCACGGTCTGCCAGCCGGTGCCGGTCATGGCCTCGATGCAGTCCCGCCAGAACGCGGGCCGGTCGGTGTAGGCCGAGCCGAGCGACACCAGCAGCAACGGGGCCTTCGGCTTGGGCCACAGCCCCTGGTGGGAGCGGTCGCCGATGACCGGGCCGACGAAGGTGTAGCGGTCGCGGTCGACCCGGTCGAGCTCGGGCTGCATCGCCTCCGGGATCAGCACCACCGAGCGGTCCGGCCGGCCGAGGAACTCCCGGTTCCCGACGCCCGCGCCGACCTCGTCGAGCCAGGCGTCCAGCTCGGCCCGCCAGGCGAGCCCCTCCGGGGTCTCCAGGAACGCGAAGGCCTCTGCCATGTCGGCCTCGAAGCCGTCCCAGGCCACCATGTGCGGGGCCAGCTCGATCCGCGGGATGCCGCGGACCCGGGAGAAGGCGTGCCCGGCCCAGCCGGAACCGTCGTAGCAGACGACGTCGGGGTGCTCGTACTGCAGCGCGTCGGCGATCTGCGCGTAGGCGGAGCGGGCCTCGGCGGAGAACAGCCGCATCGCCACGACGCCGCCGTCGGGCCACTGCTCGCCCTTCGCCGGGTCGGGCAGGTCGGTGCGGATCCGCAGCGGGGTCGCCCCGGTCGCGGCGACGGCCTCGGCGAACCGCTCGGAGACCGGGTAGGTGACGCGGTGGCCACGTGCGACCAGCTCGGCCATCACCGGCAGGTTCGGGTGGACGTGGCCGTGCGCGGCGGTGGTCGACATGAGGACGTGCACCACCCGAGTGTGCCTTGACCGGCCCGGGACGCGCCGACGAGTATCGCCGGATGGCCCGGCTGCGCTGCGACGTCGTCGCCGACTCCCTCGGACTGGCCACCTCGGTCACGGTGCTGCTGCCCCAGCCGTCGCGGACCCGGATCGGGGGCGGGGTGCGCGACCTCGACGCCCCGCCGCCGGTGCTCTACCTGCTGCACGGCCTGTCCGACGACGACACCGCCTGGACCCGCTACACCTCCGTCGAGCGTTACGCCGACGAGCTGGGGCTGGCCGTGGTGATGCCGCAGGTGCACCGCAGCTTCTACACCGACCAGGCCTACGGCGGCCGCTACCGCACCTGGGTGACCGAGGAGCTGCCCGCGCTGGTGGCGCGGTTCTTCCGGGTGTCGGCCGACCCGGCGGAGACGTTCGTGGCCGGGCTGTCGATGGGCGGCTACGGTGCGCTGTCCTGGGCGCTGTCCGAGCCGGACCGCTTCGCGGCAGCGGCGTCGCTGTCCGGGGCGCTGGACCTCGCCGCGCTGGCCGCGGGTCCGCCGCGCGAGGAGGACCCCCGGATCTGGGAACGGATCTTCGACGGCGCCCCGGTGGCCGGGAGCGACGCCGACCTGTTCGCGCTGCTCGACCGGCTCGCCCCGGGAGCGGCGCCCGCCCTGTACGTGTGTGCCGGGACCGAGGACCCGCTGCACCCGCAGTCGGTGCGGTTCGCGGAGCGGGCCCGGGCCGCCGGGGTGGCCGTGACCTCCTCGTTCGGCCCGGGCGAGCACGAGTGGGGCTACTGGGAGGCCCGGATCCGCGACGTCCTGGACTGGCTGCCGCTCCCCCGCTGACCCCGCCCCGGTCCCGCGGCGTTCGACCGTCGCGGCCGGCGTCGAGCTGCACGTTTCCGCCCTGCGCGGGGCGGAAACGTGCGACTCGGCGTCGGCCGGAGTGCGGGCCTCGGCGCGGTGAGGGCAGGGCGGGGCGGGGCGTCAGCGGGGCGCGGGGACCAGGCGGACGGGCTCGCCCGCCGCGGGGTGCAGGAGCAGGGCCTCACCGTCGGTCTCGACGCGGACGGCCCCGGAGACCCAGCGCGCGACCGGCACGTTCTCGCAGCCGATCAGCGTGCTGGGGCCCGCCGTCGCGCGCAGGGCGCCGTCGCCGCCGAGGGTCCACTCGCCGCTCTGCCCGTTGCAGCCGTCCGAGCCGGTCCAGGTGCCGTCCGGGGCGAACTCGGCGAACGCGCGGCCCTGCGCGGTGCCGTCGGCGGGCAGCCAGCGCACGCCGGTGAGGTCGGAGGCCTCGGCGGCGCGCGGGCCGTCGCGGTCCGCCGCGCCGTCGGGATCGCCGTCGGGATCGCCGGCCGCACCGCAGCCGGACAGGACGAGCGCGGCGGCGGCGAGTGCGGCGAGTGCAGTTGTCCGGTTCGTCACCTCCCCGGTGTACCGGATCGCGGCCCCGGCCGGGGCGGTCAGCTCCCGGCCTCGTCGTCGCGGTGCGCGGCACCGATCTCGAAGGCGGGCAGGCAGACGGCCACGTACTCCGCCCCCTCCGGACCGGGCGAGCTGTAGCGCACCCACTCCCCCGGCGCGGTGTGCACGGCCTGCCCGGCGGCCACGGTGAGCTCGCCGCCGTCGTACTCGACGCGCAGCGCGCCCCGCAGGACCAGGGTGTACTCGTCGAACTCCGGGGTCTGGCCGGGCTCGGCCCAGCCGGACGGGCTGCGCATGTGGGCGACCGACACCGCGTCGTCGCCGGAGTTCACCCGGCCCACGTACTCGTCGATGGTCTTGGGCGGGGTCCCGGCGGCGGTGACCCGGCTGGCGTTCTCGATCAGCTTCGGCACCGCACCATCCTGCCGCCTCAGTGCTCGGCGGGCGGTCGGGGTGCGGGCAGCGGTGGCGCGGGGCGCCCGTCCACCGGCTCGGCGGGGAACGGTCCGCCGTGTGCGGACAGGTCGATGCACACCGACCAGGCGGGCGGCGCGACGAGCACCGTCTGGTCGGCACCGGGCCGCATCGGGTGCCGGTAGTGCGCGGCGACCCAGCTGCGGTTGCGCCAGTGCCCCTCGACCCGGACCACGCCGACCACCTCCCGTGGTGTCCCCGCGGGACGACCGCGACCGTACCCCGCGGGAACCGCCCCGGGGGAATACCCTGGGGGGGTATGAGCGCTCCAGCGGGCGTCCACGACGTCGGGAGGTAGACGATGCACGGCGAGCCACGGGCGGCCTCGGCCCCGCAGGAGCACGGGACGCACCCCGGGGGTGGTCACGGAGGGCACGCCGACCACACCGGACACGGACACGCCGACCACGCGGCGGCGTTCCGGGACCGGTTCGTCGTCGCGCTGGTGCTCGCCGTCCCCGTCGTCGGGTTCAGCGCGATGACCGGGATGCTGCTCGGGTACACGCCACCGACGTGGTCGGCGTGGGCCCCACCGGTGCTCGGCACCGTGATCCTCTTCTGGCCGGGGTGGCCGTTCCTGTCCGGCGCCGTCGCCGAGATCCGGGCGCGCCGGCCCGGGATGATGCTGCTGATCGGCATGGCCGTGGGCGTCGCGTGGGTGGCGAGCCTGCTGAGCTCGCTCGGCGTCGGCGGGCTGGACTTCTGGTGGGAGCTGGCGCTGCTGGTCGTGATCATGCTGCTCGGGCACTGGCTCGAGATGCGTGCGCTCGGCCAGGCGTCCGGAGCCCTCGACGCACTGGCCGCGCTGCTGCCCGACACCGCCGAGCGGATCGGGGCCGACGGCACGATCGGCGCGGTCGCACCGGCCGACCTGACTGTCGGCGACGTCGTGCTGGTCCGGTCCGGCGCCCGGGTGCCCGCCGACGGCACGGTCGTCGACGGTGCTGCCGAGGTGGACGAGTCGATGATCACCGGCGAGTCCCGGCCGGTCGCGCGCGGGACCGGCGACCGCGTGGTCGCGGGCACCGTCGCCACCGACTCCGCACTGCGGGTCCGGGTCGACGCCGTCGGCGAGGACACCGCGCTGTCGGGCATCCGCCGCCTGGTCGCGAACGCGCAGGCCTCGCGCTCCCGGGCCCAGGCACTCGCCGACCGCGCGGCGGCGCTGCTGTTCTGGTTCGCCGCGGGTGCCGGGGTGGCGACCTTCGCCGCGTGGACGCTGCTCGGCGACACCGCGCAGGCGGTCACCCGTACCGTCACCGTGCTGGTGATCGCCTGCCCGCACGCGCTCGGGTTGGCGATCCCGCTGGTCATCGCCATCTCCACGGCCCGCGCGGCGCGGTCGGGGGTGCTGGTCACCGACCGGCTCGCGCTGGAGCGCACCCGCACCGTCGACACGGTGCTGTTCGACAAGACCGGCACGCTGACCACCGGCAGCCCCCGGGTCGTCGGGACCGCGGGCGCCGAGCAGACCCTGGCCCTGGCCGCCGCCGTCGAGGCCGACAGCGAGCACCCGCTGGCCCGGGCGGTCGTCACCGCGGCCGGCGGGCGGGACGTCCCGGTCGCCGAGGGGTTCCGCTCGTACACCGGACGCGGTGTCTCCGCGACCATCGACGGGCGGCCGGTCGCGGTGGGCGGCCCGGCGCTGCTGCGCGAGCGCGGTCTCGGTGTGCCCGCGGAGCTCGCCGGCGACGTGCGCCGGTGGGGCGACGACGGCGCCACCGTGCTGTACGTGGTGACCGGTGCGGAACCCGGCGAGGTGGTGGGCGCGCTCGCGCTCGCCGACGCGGTCCGCCCGGAGTCCCGGGCCGCGGTCGACGCACTGCACGCCCGCGGTGTGCGGGTCGTGATGCTCACCGGCGACGCGCGCCCGGTCGCCGAGGCGGTCGCCCGCGACCTGGGCGTCGACGAGGTGGTCGCCGAGGTGCTGCCCGAGGGCAAGGACGAGGCGGTGGCCCGGCTCCAGGCCCGCGGCGCGGTCGTGGCGATGGTCGGCGACGGCGTGAACGACGCCCCGGCGCTGGCCCGGGCCGACGTCGGCATCGCGATCGGGGCCGGAACCGACGTCGCCGTCGCCTCGGCCGGGGTGGTCCTCGCCTCGTCCGACCCGCGCGGGGTGCTGTCGGTGATCGCACTGTCCCGCGCCGGGTACCGGAAGATGCTGCAGAACCTGTGGTGGGCGGCCGGCTACAACCTGGTCTCGGTGCCGCTCGCGGCCGGAGTGCTCGCCCCGGTCGGGTTCGTGCTCCCGCCCGCGGTCGGTGCGCTGCTGATGAGCCTGTCGACGGTCGTCGTCGCGCTGAACGCGCAGCTGCTGCGCCGGGTGGAGCTGCGCCCGGACCGGCTGGTCAGCTGACCCGCGGTGGCGCCGTCGTCGCCCGGACCACCAGCCGGGTCGGCACCTCGACATCACCGGGGACATCACCGGAGACGCCGCCGGGGACGCCGCCGCCCAGCGCGGCGAGCAGCGCCCGGGCGGCGAGCTCACCCTGGCGGCGAACCGGCTGGGCGACCGTGGTGAGCTCGGCGACGGCGGCCGAGTCGTGGTCGTCGAACCCGACCACCGACACCTGTCCCGGCACCGTCACGCCGGCGCGGCGCAGGGTGCGCAGCACGCCGACTGCGAGCTCGTCGGACATCGCGAACACCGCGGTCGGCATCACCGGCAGCGAGAGCAGCTCGGCGGCCGCGGCGTCGCCGTCGGCCACCCCGGCCCCGGTGGCGACGACCGGGCCTCGGGGGCGCCCGGCCTCGGCGTGCGCGTCGGCCCAGCCGTCGCGCCGGTCGGTCGTCGTGGCGCGGCCGTTGGCCTCGTCGGGGTCGAACGACACCAGCGCGACGCCGCGGTGGCCGAGCCCGAGCAGGTGACGGACGGCGGTCCGGGCACCGGCGCGGTCGTCGATGCCGATCCGCGGCCGCCCGAGCATGTCCCCGCCGAGTACGACGACCGGGATCCCCAGCGCGTCCAGCGCCGCGGCCTCGGTGGTGTCGATGGCCGAGGCGACGACGATCAGCCCGTCGGCGCGACCGCGCACCGGCAGCGTCGCGAAGAAGTGCGCCCGCGCCTGCGGGTCGCCGAGGTTGTGCAGCTGGGTGACGTGCCCGGCCGCGGACAACACGCCCTCCACCCCGGCGACGGCCTCGGCGAAGAACCAGCGGGTCGGGAAGCGGGCGAGCACGGCGACCGTCAGCGGCCGGACCGGGACGGAGTAGCCGAGGGAGGCCGCCGCCCGCCGGACGCGTTCGCGGGTGTCGTGCGAGACGGGGGTGCCCTCGCGCAGGGCGCGCGACACCGTCGCCGGCGAGACCCCGGCGAGCTCGGCGACCCGCCGGACACCCACCCGGCGTACGACCTCGCGCACCGGCTCGTCCGTCACGGGGGTCATCGTGCCCGCCTCTCGACAGCGGTTGCAACCGGATGAAACACTCTGCAACACCGCCCCGCCCACGATCCGTCCCCGGGAGCATCATGTCCGTGCACGAGCAGGACTGGTGGCGCAACGCCGTCGTCTACCAGGTCTACATCCGCAGCTTCGCCGACGGGAACGGCGACGGGACCGGTGACCTCACCGGCCTGCGCAGCAGGCTCGACCATCTCGACCGGCTCGGCGTCGACGCGATCTGGATCAACCCCTGGTACCCGTCTCCGCTGGCCGACGGCGGCTACGACGTGGCCGACTACCGCGCGATCAACCCGATGTTCGGCGACACCGCGCAGGCCGAGGCCCTGATCGCCGAGGCGCACGAGCGCGGCATCAAGGTGCTGCTCGACATCGTCCCGAACCACCACTCCGACGAGCACGTGTGGTTCCGGCAGGCGCTGGCCGCCGGCCCCGGCTCGCCGGAGCGCGAGCGCTACATCTTCCGCGACGGCCGCGGCACCGACGGCGCGCTGCCGCCGAACAACTGGCAGTCGATGTTCGGCGGGTCCGCGTGGGAGCGGGTCGTCTCCCCCGACGGGCCCCCGGAGCAGTGGTACCTGCACCTGTTCGACATCCGGCAGCCGGACGTGAACTGGGAGCACCCGGAGATCCGCGCCGATTTCGAGGAGACACTGCGCTTCTGGTTCGACCGGGGTGTGGACGGGTTCCGCGTCGACGTCGCGAACTCGATGGTGAAGGAACCCGGGCTGCCCGACATCGTCGAGGGCGTCAACGACGTCCAGGACGGCAGCCACCCCTACCTCGACCGCGACGGCGTGCACGACATCTTCCGGTCGTGGCGCCGGATCGGCGACACCTACGACCCGCCGCGGGTGTTCGTCGCCGAGGCCTGGGTGCCGGACCCGCAGCGGCTGGCCCGCTACCTGCGCCCGGACGAGCTGCAGACCGCGTTCAGCTTCAACTTCCTCACCGCCGCCTGGCTGGCCGACGACCTGCGCGCCAACATCGACGACGCGATCGCCGAGAACACCCGGGTCGGCGCACCGGCGACCTGGGTGCTGTCCAACCACGACGTCTGCCGGCACCCCAGCCGGCTGGCCCGCAAGCCCGAGGCCGGACGCGGCTGGAACCTCGACGACGTGATCGCCCTGCCCGCCGACCCGGAGCTCGGGCTGCGCCGGGCCCGGGCGGCGACGCTGCTGATGCTCGCGCTGCCCGGCACCGCGTACCTCTACCAGGGCGAGGAGTTCGGGCTGCCGGAGGTCGAGGACATCCCGACCGACCGGCTCGACGACCCGACCTGGGAGCTGTCCGGGCACACCCTGCGCGGACGCGACGGCTGCCGCGTCCCGCTGCCGTGGGTCGCGGACGCGCCGGGCTTCGGCTTCGGCCCGTCCGGCGAACCGTGGCTGCCCCAGCCCGCGGTCTTCGCCCGGCACGCCGCGGACGCCCAGGAGGCCGACCCGGACTCGGTGCTGCACCTCTACCGCGACGCGCTGGCCATCCGCCGCGCCCACCCCGCGCTCGGCGGCGGCACCCTGGCCTGGCAGGAGTCGCCGGAGGGCACGCTGGCCCTGACCCGTACCTCCGACGCCGGCGACGGCGGCTTCACCTGCCTGGTGAACGTCTCCTCCGCGCCGGTGTCACTGCCCGAGGACGCCGAGGTGATGCTGGCCAGCGGCCCGCTCACCGCGCGCGGCGAGGTCCCCTCCGACACCGCGGTGTGGCTGCGCCACTGAGCTGCGGCACTGAGCTGCGTCACTGACCGTCCACACCACGACGGCCGGGCCGGGCGGGTGCCCGGCCCGGCCGTCGGCGGCTCAGGCCACGATGGGCAGCCCGGCGAACCAGACCTCGCGCAGCGTGCGCTCGGTCCAGCGCCAGACCCGCCGCGCGACGACCGGGTCGAGCGCGTGGGCGGCGACCCCGCCCGCCACTCCCGGCCCGACCGGTCCCGCCTCCGCGAGCCCGGCGAAGTAGCGCCCGCTGATCCCCCCGACCAGCGGTGACGCCGCGGCCAGTACGACCGTCGCGGCCCCCTGCTCGGGGTCGACCCCCACCGGGCCGGGGTCGGCGGCATTCACCGCGATCCCGTCGCCCGACCAGCGACGCGCGGCCTCGACCGCGTGCAGCAGCGCTGCACTCCGGGACCGGGCGTGGGCGAGGTGGGCGTCGTAGCGCTGGTCGGAGAAGTGCGGGTCCTCCGGGTCGAACGCCGCGTCCCGGTGGGCGGCGGAGGTCACGGTGACCACCCGGGCGCCGTCGACCGCGGTGAGCGCCCAGTGCAGCCCCGAGGTGAGCGACGCCGGCCCGAGGTGGTTGACGGCCAGGTGCAGCTCCCAGTCGTCGACGGTGCGGGTCAGCGGGGCACCGGCGACGGCGGCGGCGTGCACGAGCATGTGCAGCGGGCCGTCCCACAGCCGCACGAAGCGGGCGACCGAGCGCTGGTCGGACAGGTCGAGCTCGCCGACGGCGACGCGCTCGTTGCCGGTGTCGGCGACGATGCCGTCGCGGGCGACGGCCCCGGCCTCGGCGTCGCGCACGGCGAGGGTGACCTCGGCCCCGGCGGCGGCCAGTGCGCGGGCGGTGGCGAGGCCGACCCCGGTGGTGGCACCGGTGACGACGGCGCGCCGCCCGGTGAGGTCGACGCCGGCGAGGACGTCGGCGGCGGTGGCCGCGGCCGGTGCGACCGGGAGGACGGCGGCCGCCGTCGAGGTGGTCGAGGTGATGGTGGAGACGGGACGGGATCGGTCGGTCGTGGAGCGGAACAGCATGGCGTGATCCCTTCTGAGCACCGGGTACGCGGTCGGTGACGTCGTCGTTGCGTCGCCGTGTCCCCGGGGACAAGTAAGCGGAGGATCCTCCGCATGACTCGGGACTCTATCCGGAGCATCCTCCGGATCGCAAGACGTATCGTGGGATCGTCAGTCCACCCGAGGAGGCACCGTCATGGGCACCAGCACACGTTCCGGCCTGCGCGCGGACGCCGCGCGCAACCGTGAGCTGCTGCTGGCCGCGGCCGTGCGCGCGTTCACCGCGGAGAGCCGCGGCGGCCCCGCCACGACCCTCGACGG
This sequence comes from Pseudonocardia sp. Ae717_Ps2, assembly GCF_001932475.1. Taxonomy (NCBI): domain Bacteria; kingdom Bacillati; phylum Actinomycetota; class Actinomycetes; order Pseudonocardiales; family Pseudonocardiaceae; genus Pseudonocardia; species Pseudonocardia sp. Ae717_Ps2. Next base: position 827,907 of record NZ_MCIS01000001.1, on the reverse strand, counting down.
CATCGCGAAGGACGCCGGCGTCGGCATCGGCACGCTCTACCGGCACTTCCCGAACCGGGACTCCCTGGTCGAGGCGGTCTACCGCAACGAGCTCGACCGGCTCTGCGCCGCGGCCGAACAGCTGCGCACCGAGCTGCCCGCGGACCAGGCACTACGGGCCTGGATGGACCGCTTCGTCGACTACGTGATCACCAAGAAGCATCTCGCGGACTCGCTGCACGCCCTCGTCGCCTGCGGGCACAACCCGTTCGCCCAGAGTCGCGAGCGGATGGTCGAGGCCGTCCGCCTGCTCCAGCAGGCCGGCGTCGCCGACGGCACCCTGCGCGACGACGTCGACGCCGCGGACGTGCTCGTCGGCACCAGCGGGATCTGCATGGCCGTCGCCGACCCACAGGCTCGCGAGCAGGCCGGACGGCTGCTGGACCTGCTCGTCGACGGCCTGCGTCCGCGCTGAGCCCCGGCCCGGGCACCCGGGGTGATCGTCCGGACACGTAGGATCCGTCCCGGACGAGGGCACCGGCCCGGACGAGCACGGAGGCATCATGGGCGAGCCGTTGCGCCGCGGAACGGACCGCGGGGAACACCGCCGCCCGGCCGTCGCGACCGCTCCGCCGGCCGACCTGGTCGCCGCCCCCGGCTACGGCGCGCGCCGCATGTACCAGGCGTACCTCGCCGCCTGGAGCCGCCACGTCGACCCGGTGCTGACCGGCCCGCAGTTCGCGGTGCTGTCGGCGATCCGCGCCTACCCGGAGTCCGACCAGAGCTCACTGGCCGGCGCCGTCGCCCTGGACACCTCCACGATGGCCGACGTCTGCCGCCGGATGGAGCGCCGAGGACTCATCGAGCGCACCGAGTCCCCCCGCGACGCCCGGCGCAAGATCCTCTCCCTCACCGACGACGGCACAGCTGCCCTCGCCGAGGTCACCCGCCGTACGCGGCGCCTGGACGCGGAGCTGCTGGCCGCGGTCCCGCAGGACCGGCGCTCGGAGATCGCCGGCCTGCTCAACACCCTCGGTGCCCACTGGGAGGCGGTCGCGGAGCGGACGTCGCTGCCCGGCGACGACTGAACCCGCCCGCCCCGTTACGTCCCGGTTTCCCTTCCGGGTCGTTCCCGCGAGAACCTTGCGTATCCGGATAGTACGTGCTCGGATTACTTCTCGTGCGGGCCACGTCACAGGTCCGCCGGATGCGAGGAGGTAGTCGTGGCACCCAGCCAGTCCCTGGAGATCACGGTCACGGGCGGCGGCCTCGGCGGGCTGACCGCCGCACTGGCCCTGCGCCGCCAGGGCTTCCGGGCCACCGTGCTCGAGGCCGCGCCGCAGCTCGGCGAGGTCGGCGCCGGGATCCAGACCGCCCCCAACGCCAGCCGCATCCTGTTCGGCCTGGGGCTGCGCCGGTCGCTGGAGCGGATCCACACCGCCCCGCAGGACCAGGTGCGGCGGCGCTGGGCCGACGGCTCGATCATCGCCCAGCTCCCGCTCGGGCAGCAGGTCGTCGAGGCCTACGGTGCGCCGTACTGGCACTACCACCGCGCCGACCTGCACCGCGTCCTGCTCGATGCCTGCCTCGACCCGGACGGCCCCGGCCCCGCCGTGACCGTGCACACCGACGCGAAGGTCGTCGAGCTCGACCGCAGCGACCCGGACCGCCCGGTGGCGGTCACCGCGCGCGGGCTGCGCGTCGCGGGCGACGTGCTGGTCGGCGCCGACGGCATCCGGTCCGGGGTGCGCGACCTCGCCGGGTTCGACGACACCCTCGCCTTCTCCGGCGAGATGGCCTACCGCGCCCTGATCCCCGGCGAGCTGATCGCCGCGGACCCGGCGACCCGGTTCCTGCTCGACCGCTACCACTCCACGATCTGGTACGGCCCCGGCAAGCACCTGGTGCACTACATGATCCGCCGCGGCGAGTACCTCAACGTCGTCGCGATCGTGCCCTGCACCGAGCAGGTCGAGCGCGACTGGAGCGCCCCCGCCACCGCCGAGGACCTCGTCGCCGACTTCGCCGACTGGGACGACCGCGTCCCGGCGATGCTGTCCAAGGCCAAGGACGACGTCTCGGTGTGGGCGCTGTACCGGCGCCGCCGCGACCCGGTCTGGCTCGACGGCCGGGTCGTCCTCCTCGGCGACGCCTGCCACGCGATGCTCCCCTACCAGGCCCAGGGCGCCTCGCAGGCGATGGAGGACGCCGCCGTGCTGGCCGAGGAGCTCGGCGCGGCCGGCCGCGGCGGGATCGACACCGCGCTCGCGCGGTACGTGCAGCGCCGCGCCAAGCACGCGGGCGTCGTCCAGGACGCCTCGCTGCAGAACATGGACTTCTACCACCTGCCCGACGGCCCCGAGCAGCGCGAACGCGACGAGAAGCTGCGCCGCTTCCAGGGCGAGTCCGACGTGTCCTACGACTGGCTGTGGCGGGGTTCCCCGTTGAACGATCCGGACGACGAGTCCGTCACCTACCCCTTCGCCCGATAGAGGAGCACCGACATGCGTACCGGAGACCAGGTCGTCCAGGACCTGCCCTGGCGCTGGGGCGTCCAGGGGAAGATCTTCCTCATCGGCGGCCTCGGCTACATGTTCGACGCCTGGGACGTCGCCCTCAACGGCTTCCTCACCCCACTGCTCGGCGTCGAGTTCGACCTCTCGACCGGCCAGCGCGGCCTCGTCGCGACGGCCAACCTCATCGGCATGGCCGTCGGCGCCGTCGCGTTCGGCACCATCGCCGACCGGATGGGCCGCAAGCGGGTCTTCAGCATCACGCTGCTGATCTTCGCCCTGTTCTCCGTACTGGGCGCCTTCTCCCCCAGCTGGGAGGTCTTCCTGGCGCTGCGCTTCCTGGCCGGCATCGGGCTCGGCGGCTGCATCCCCGTCGACTACGCGATCGTCAGTGAGTTCTCACCCCGGCGCTACCGGGGCAAGGTGCTCGCCGCGATGGACGGCTGGTGGCCGATCGGCGCCACCCTCGCCGGGCTGTCGGCGACCCTGCTGGTGCCCGTCGAGGGCAACTGGCGCTGGATGCTCGCGCTGATGGTGCTGCCCGCGCTGCTGCTGGTCTGGGTCCGCCGCGGCGTCCCGGAGTCCCCGCTCTACCTGGCCCGGACCGGCCGCGAGGCCGAGGCCCGCGCCGTCATCGACGACATGGTCCGCCGCACCGGCGCCCCCGTCGAGCAGTACACGATCACCGCCGCCGCGCCGGAGCCGACCACCTCGCGCCGCCGCGGTCTCGGCGCGCTGGCCGAGCAGCTGCGCATGGTGTGGTCGTTCAACCCGCGCATCACCGGCGTCGCCTGGTCGCTGTTCATCACCGTCATGGTCGTCTACTACGCCGCGCTGTCCTGGATGCCGTCGATCCTGCGGGCCCAGGGCATGGGCGAGGTGGCCGCGTTCGCCTCCACCACGGTCATGAACGCGGTCGGCATCCTCGGGGTCATCACCTCGGTGCTGCTGGTCGAGGTCGTCGGCCGCAAGTGGGTCATCGGCGTCGCGGGACCGTGCGCCGCACTGTCGCTGGTCGTGTTCTCGCTGGTCATGGGCTCGTCCACGGCGGCGGTCGCGATGATCGCGGTGTTCGGGTTCTTCGCCCTGGTCGTCATCCCGGTCATGTACGCCTACGTCTCCGAGCTCTACCCCACCGAGCTGCGGGCCTCGGGCTTCGGCTGGGCGTCGTCGTCGAGCCGGGCGGTGACCGGCTTCGTCCCGCTGATCTTCGGCAGCCTGCTGTGGCCGGTGCTGGGCCTGCCGCTGACCTTCACGCTGATGGCGCTGCTGGTGCTGGCCGCGGTGACGTTCATGGCGCTCGGCGCCCCCGAGACCCGGGGCCGCGAGCTGGACCGCATCACCGGCGACGAGCAGACCCTCGACGCGCCGGCCGTGGAGCGGGTGGAGAAGGCGTGAAGCCCGCCGCGTTCACCTACCACCGGGCGTCGTCGGTGCGCGGGGCGGTCGACCTGCTGACCGAGCTGGCCGACGACGAGCCCAAGCTGCTCGCCGGCGGGCAGAGCCTGGTCGCGATGATGAACTACCGGATGGCCCGCCCCGGGCACCTGATCGACCTCACGCACGTGCCGGGCCTGGCCGGCATCCGCCGCACCGGCGGTGCACTCCGGATCGGCGCACTCACCACGCACCGGGCCGTCGAGCGGGCCGACCTCGGGCCGGACTTCGCGGTCCTGTCGGCCGCGATGCGCTGGGTCGGGCACCTGCCGATCCGCACCCGCGGCACCGTCGGGGGGTCGATCGCGCACGGCGACGCCACCGCCGAGTGGTGTCTGCTGGCCGTGCTCCTCGACGCCGTGGTCGTCGCCGAGGGGCCGGGCGGGCGCCGCGAGATCCGGGCGCGGGAGTTCTTCCTCGGCCCGTTCACCACCGCCCTGGCCCCCGACGAGGTGATCGTCGAGGTCGTGTTCCCCCGGCCCGCGCCGCGGGCGGCGCTCACCGAGTACGCCGACCGGCGTGGCGACTTCGCCGTCGTCGCGGCGGGGGTGGACCTGGACACCGAGGAGGTCGTGCTCGGTGGGGTCGGCGCCGTCCCGGTGCTGGTCGGCCCGGCAGGGACGCCGTCGGAGGTCGCCGACGGGCTGGAGCTGCGCGACGAGGCCGGGATCCCCGCGGCGTACCGCCGCGGCCTGGTCCGCACCCTCGTCGCCCGGGCACGGGAGGAGGCCGCCGGTGGCTGAGCCCGGATTCCGCCGCGACGGCAGCTGGGTCGGCGCGTCCGTCCCGCGCCGGGAGGACCCGCGGCTGCTCACCGGCCGCGGCCGGTTCGTCGACGACATCACGCTGCCCCGGATGCTGCACGCCGCGTTCGTGCGCAGCACCGAGGCACACGCCAGGGTGGTCGACGTCGACCTGTCCGAGGTCCGTGCGGTCCCCGGCGTCGTCGCCGCGTTCGCCGCCGCCGACCTCGCCCTGCGCGACATCACCGCGTTGCTCGACCGGCCGATCGAGGAGTTCGTCCCGACCTCGATGCCGGTGCTGGCCGGGGAGAAGGTCCGCTACGTCGGCGAACCGCTCGCGATCGTGCTCGCCACCGACCCCTACGCCGCCGAGGACGGGGTGGAGGCCGCCGTCGTCGAGCTCGACCCGCTCGACCCGGTGGTCACCGAGGCCGCCGCGCTGGCCGCGGCCGGCCCGCCGGTGCACGACGAGGCCCCCGGCAACGTGCTCGTGGACGTGTCGCTGTTCGCGACCGAGGGCATCGACGACGTGTTCGCCGACGCGCACACGGTCGTCTCGGTCGAGGCACGGACCGGTCGGCAGAACGCGCTCCCGCTGGAGACCCGCGGCGTCGTCGCCGACTGGGACGACCGCGACGAGCAGCTGGTCGTGCGCACCTGCACCCAGGTCCCGCACCAGGTCCGCACGGTCCTGGCCCGCTGTGCCGGGCTCGACGAGAGACAGGTCCGGGTCCTGGTGCCGGACATGGGCGGCGGGTTCGGGCAGAAGTGCGTCGTCGGCCGGGAGGAGATCGCCGCCGCGGCCGCCGCGAAGCGGCTCCGCCGTCCGGTGAAGTGGATCGAGGACCGGCGCGAGGCGCTGACCGCGAGCTTCCTGGCCCGCGAGCAGCACTACACCGCCCGCGCCGCGTTCACCGCCGACGGGGAGATCCTCGCCCTGGAGTCCGACGTCGTCTGCGACATGGGCGCCTACTCCTGCTACCCGTTCACCGCGGGCATCGAGCCGCTGATGGCCTCGGCGGAGATGCCCGGCGTCTACCGGGTGCCGGCCTACCGGGTGCGCGGCCGCGCGGTCACCACGAACAAAGCGCCGACCGCGCCGTACCGCGGGGTGTCCCGGCCGCAGTACGTGATGGTGATGGAGCGGCTGATGGAGCGCGCCGCCCGCGAGCTCGGGCTCGACGCCCTGGAGGTCCGCCGCCGCAACCTGATCACCGAGTTCCCCTACCGCGGGGTCAACGCGATCACCTACGACCCGGGGTCCTACCGGGAGTCGCTGGACCTGTGCGAGCAGGTGCTGCGCGACGAGGGCTGGCCCGGGCGCACCCTGTCCGACGGCCGGGTCCTCGGCATCGGCTACTCCTGCTTCTCCGAGCGCACCGGCTACGGCTCCGGCGCGTTCGCGGCGCGGAAGATGCAGGTCGTCCCCGGGTTCGACCTGTCCCAGATCACGATGGACCTGGACGGCACGGTCACCGTCACCACCGGCACGCTCTCGCACGGCCAGAGCCACGAGACGACCTTCGCCCAGATCGTCGCCGACCGGCTCGGCCTGCCCTACGACAAGGTCACGATCGTCCAGGGCGACACCGACCGGATCACCTACGGCTGGGGCTCGTTCGCGTCCCGCTCGGTGACGATCGGCGGGTCCGCGGCGGCCGCGGCGGCGGTGAAGCTGGGCGACCAGCTCCGTGCGCTGGCCGCGCACCTCGCCGGGAGCGACGTCGACTCCGCCGAGCTCGACGGCCGCGGCGGCGTCCGCGCCGGGGACCGCACGTTCTCCTACGCCGAGCTGGCCGACGTCGCCTACCTGCGCGCGCACCTGCTTCCCAAGGAGGTCGGGCCGGGCCTGACCGCGACGGCGAGCTTCGACGTCGGCGGCGACGGCACGTTCTCCAACGCCACGCACGGCTGCGTCGTCGCGCTGGACCCGGGCACCGGCGGCGTGGAGATCCTGCGCTACGTCTGCGTCGAGGACTGCGGCGTCGCCATCCACCCGCGCGTGGTCGAGGGGCAGGCCCGCGGCGGCATCGCCCAGGGCATCGCCGGGGCGCTGTTCGAGCAGGTCGTCTACGACGAGCTCGGCCAGCCGCTCGCGCCGAGCTTCATGGAGTACAAGGTCCCGACCGCCGCCGAGATCCCCGACGTGCGCATCGAGCACCTCGAGACACCGTGCGCGTTCACCGCCGACGGCGCGAAGGGCGCAGGCGAGGGCGGCACGATCGGCGCCCCCGCGGCCGTGCTCAACGCCGTCAACGACGCGCTGCGCACGACCGGCGTCGAGCTGGACTCCACCCCGATCCCCCGCGCCGCCCTCTTCGCGGCCCTGAACCAGGAGGCATCGTGACCGACGTCCAGCTGGTCGAGCTGACCGTCAACGGCGAGCGTCACGAGCTGGCGATCCCGCCGCGCCGCACGCTGGCCGACGTGCTCCGCCACGACCTGGGGCTGACCGGCACCCACGTCGGCTGCGAGCACGGGATCTGCGGGGCGTGCACCGTGCTCGTCGACGACGCGCCCGCCCGCGCCTGCCTGCTGTTCGCCGTGCAGGTGGAGAACGCAGCGATCCGCACCGTCGAGTCGCTGTCCGGGCCCGACGGCGGGCTGTCGGACCTGCAGCAGTGCTTCGGCGAGCACCACGGTCTGCAGTGCGGCTTCTGCACCCCCGGGTTCCTGATGCTGGCCGAGGGCTACCTCGCCGAGTCCCCCGACGCGGATCGCGAGGAGATCCGCGAGGTCGTGGCGTCGAACCTGTGCCGGTGCACCGGCTACCAGACCATCGTCGACGCCGTGGAGGACTGCGCGGGCCGGCGCCGCGCCGCGCTGCAGTCCGCACTGGACTCCGCACCCCGTTCCGCCCCGCAGTCCGCCCCGCAGTCCGCACTGGACGGAGCATCCGCATGAGCCCGCACGCCACCGGTCCGCACGGGGCCGGCACCGACGCGACCTATGCGACCGCCGGGTTCGGCGCGGCCGCGCGGCGCGGGACCCGGCCCGCGGTCGTCGTCGTGGACCTGACGGTCGGGTTCACCGACCCCGCGCTGCCCACCGGCAGCGAGCTGTCCGAGGTCGTCGCGGCGACGTCGACCCTGGTCGGGGCGGCCCGCACCCTCGACGCCCCGGTGGTGTGGACGACGATCGCCTACACCCCCGCCGAGCTCGACACCCTGCCCTGGCTGGTGAAGGCGCCCGGCATGCGCTCGCTCGTCGAGGGTTCGGCCGCCGTCGGCTTCGACCCTCGGCTCGACGTCCGCGGCACCGACCACACCCTGACCAAGAAGGGTGCCTCGGCGTTCTTCGACACCGGGCTCGCGACCCTGCTGCAGTCCTCCGGTGTGGACACCGTGCTGGTGTGCGGGGCCACCACCTCGGGCTGTGTCCGCGCGACCGCCGTCGACGCCGTCCAGTCCGGGTTCGGCGTACTGGTGCCGCGTGAGTGCGTCGGCGACCGCGCGGCCGGGCCGCACGAGGCGAACCTGTTCGACATCCACGCCAAGTACGGCGACGTGATCGGTCTCGACGACGCGCTCGCCTACCTGAAGGGACTCCTGTGACCGTCACGTCCACCCGCCTCCGGCAGGTCCGCCAGGACGCGCTCGCCGACCTCGCCGACGTCCCCGCCGTGTCCCGCTGGGTGCGGCACGGCGACCTGGCGCTGCACGCCCTGGACTACGGCGGCGACGGCGTCGCCGTCCTGGTCCTGCCCGGCATCACCAGCCCCGCGGTGACGATGGACTTCGTCGCCCGCGAGCTCGTCGACCTGTGCCGCCCGGTGGTGCTCGACGTCCGCGGTCGCGGGCTGTCCGACACCGGCGGCTCCTGGACCCTCGACGACTACGCCGGCGACGCCGTGGCCGTGCTCGACGCGCTGGACCTGGGCCCCGACACGGTGCTGTTCGGGCACTCGATGGGCGCCCGGATCGCCGCCGTCGCCGCCACGCGACGGCTGGTCGGCGGCGCCGTGCTCGTCGACCCGCCGCTGTCGGGACCCGGCCGCGCGCCGTACCCGACGACGCTGGAGGCGTTCCTGGGCCAGCTGCACGAGGCACAGCACGGCACCGACGCCGACGGGGTCGCGCGGTCCTGGCCTCGCTGGCCCCGCCGCGAGCAGGAGCTGCGCGCACGCTGGCTGTCCTCCTGCGACGAGGCCGCGATCGCCGCGACGCACGCCGGGTTCGAGTCCGAGGACTTCTTCGACGTCTGGCCGAGCGTCCCGGCGCCGGTGACCCTGCTGTACGGCGCGGACTCCCCCGTCGTGCCCGCGTCCGGGGTCGCCGAGCTCGCCGCCGCCCGGCCGGGCTCCCGGCTCGTCGCCGTCCCGGACGCCGGGCACATGGTGTTCTGGGACAACCCGGCCGAGGCGCTGGAGCTGCTGCGCACGACGCTCACCGGGCTCCTCCGGGGCTGACCCCGCCCCGCCCTACGCCGCCCCGGCTCCCGGGGCGATCGGCGCGGGCCTACCGTCTCGGTGTGCAACCGTGCCCGCGCCCGATCACGTCCCTGCTGCGGGCGGCCGTCCTGCTGGTGGCCGCCCTGCTCCTGGCAGGCTGCTCCGCCGACCGTCCCGCCGCCTCGTCGGCGCAGGACACCGAGCCCTGGCCGGGACAGACCGCCTCGGAGCGGGTCGGCGCCCCCGGGCTGGAGGCGCTGCGGACCAAGTTCCGCTTCTACGCCCAGGACCCCTGCTGGACGGGCGACGCGGCGAAGGTCTTCCCGCGCTGCGGCCGGTTCACCACCGAGATCCGCAACGTGCTGCCCCAGGTCCGCCACGACGCACCCGCCGCGGCCACGCAGGCCGACCTCGTCGGGAAGGCGCTGGACGACTTCGCCGCGAAGGGCTGCCAGGCCGACCCGGGAACCCTCGCCGAGGGCGAGGCCACCGTCTGCGGCCCGGCGTTCCGCGCGGTCCAGGAGACCGTCCAGGGCATGGCGACGGCGGCGGGCGCCGGAACCTGAGGGCCCTGCGCCGTCCATGATCGCCAGGAGTGGAGTCCGGAGCGCAGTCCGCCCACCTCCACGCTCCACTCCTGGCGATCATGGAACGGCGACGCGCACCCCGGCCGGCCCCGGCGCGTCGACCGGCGAGCCCGCGGCGGGAGCGGCCCCGCCATCCCGCGGCGACGGAGCACACCGCCGTCCCGCGGCGACGGCGCACACCCTCACCCCGCGGCAGCCCCGGTGAGGAACGCGTCCAGCTCCGCCCGGGTCGGCGCCGTGGCCGGCCCGTGCCGGGTGACCGCGAGTGCCGCGGCCGCACCGGCCCGGGCGACCGCCTCGGACCACGCGGTGCCGCGCAGCAGCTCCGCGGCCAGGACACCGCAGTGCGCGTCCCCGGCGCCGTTGGTGTCGACGGCGTCCACCACCGGCGCCGGGACGGCCTCCACCGCCCCGTCGCGGACGACCACGCAGCCCGCGGCTCCGTCGCGGACGACCACGGCCGCGTCGTCGCGCAGTTGCCGTGCCAGCGCCTCGGCGGCGCGCGCCGCGGTCGGCTCCCCGGTCAGCAGCCGCGCCTCCCGCGCGTTGGTGCTGAGCACCCCGGTCGCGGCGAGCATCCGCTCCCACAGCGTGTCCGGCACGTCCGTGACCAGCGGCCCCGGATCGAGCAGGACCGTCGCCGACGACTCCTCGGCCGCGGCGAGCAGCGCCCCGGCCTTGTCCGGGACGAGCAGGCTGTAGCCGGACACGTAGAGCACGTCGTCGGCGGTGGTCGCGGGGAGCCCGGCGGGGAGCGCGGTCTCGACACCGCTGCCGGTGACGAAGGTCCGCTCCCCGGACGGGTCGACCAGGGTCACGCAGATCCCGGTGTCGCCACCGAGGTCGGGCGGCGCGGTCACCGTGACACCCTCCGCGGCCAGCGCGGTCCGCACCAGGTCACCGTGCGGACCGGTGCCGTGCCCGCCGGCGTAGAGGACCTCGGCCCCGGCCCGGGCGGCCGCGGCGACGACGTTGAACCCGCCGCCGGGCAGCATCGTGGTGCCGGTGGCGAGCACGTCACCGCCCGGCGGAGGCAGCGCGGGAACCTGCATGACCAGGTCGACCAGGACCTGTCCGGAGTGGACGAGCTGGCCGGTCACCGCTGCTCCCGGGCCCCGCCCAGCGCGGCGTACACCCCGGCCGCGACGACGAAGGTGATCACCCAGGCCAGCCCGTTCTCGCCGAACCAGGTGCCGGCGAGCGGCCCGGTGAACCACGGCTCCGACGACGGCCCGACGGTGGCGAACAGGTAGCCGACGACGATCGCCAGCGCCCAGGCCGCCGTCGCCCGCGGCTCGATCCCGCCGCGGTACCAGTAGCCGCTGCTGCGCGAGGTGTCCATCAGGGCCACCGGGTCGTAGTGACGGCGACGCAGCATGTCGACGGCGAACACCCCGACCCAGGCGGTGATCGGCACGGCGAGGGCGCTGATGAAGGCAATGAACGGCGGGTAGAAGCCGTCGGCGATCAGCATGAAGTAGATCGCGCCGACGAAGGTCACGAGCACGTCGACGACGACGGCGTACACCCGCGGCAGCCGCACGCCCAGGGTCAGCGTGGTCAGCCCGGCCGAGTAGACCGACAGGTGGTTGGACAGCAGCAGCCCGCCGAACGCGGCGACCAGGTACGGGATCGCCATCCACGCGGGGAGCAGGTCGCGGATCGCGGCGACCGGGTCCTCGGCGGTGGCCAGGGTCGGGTCACCGGCGGCGAGCAGGCTGCCCAGCGAGATCAGCAGCACCAGCGGGATGCCCGCACCGGCGGCGGCCGAGGCGACCAGGGAGCCGGCCCGCACCGACGGGGACTGGTAGCGGGACATGTCGGCCGAGGCGTTGGCCCAGCCGATGCCGGTGCCCGCCGCGATCACCCCGACCGCGGCGACGACCGCACCCGACGGCGCGGGGGCGGCCGCGGCGACCGCGGCCCAGTCGACGGTGGCGACCAGGAACCCGCCGACGACGATGTTCAGCGCGCCGAACACCCAGGTCGCCCAGCGCTGCACCGCGACGAGCACCGCGTGCCCCAGCCCGGCGACGAGCACCGTGCACAGCACGAACACCGCGATGCAGACGATCGTGATCACCGGGTGGTCCTTCGCCGACGGGCTGGTGCCCGCGATGATCGTGACCAGCGACAGCAGCGCGAACGCGGCCGTGGTGGTGTTGACCGTCTCCCAGCCCAGCCGCGACAGCAGCGACACCAGGGTCGGGCCGATGTTGCCGCGGGCGCCGAACACCGCACGCGACAGCGTCAGCCCGGGGGCCCCGCCGCGCCGCCCGGCGATCGAGACGGCGCCGACGATCGCGAACGACCCGACGCTGCCGAGCACCGCGGCGATCACCGCCTGGGTGATGTTCAGCCCGGAGGCGACCAGCGTCGCGCCGAGCGGGAGACCGAGGATGGAGATGTTCGCGGCGAACCAGACCCAGAAGAGCTGCCCCGGGCGGCCGTGCCGTTCGGCGACCGGGACGGGTTCGATGCCGCGGGTCTCGAGCGTGCCGGTCCCGGCGGTGCCGGTGTCGGTCGTGCTGGTGGCCATGTCGGCCTCCTGTCAGGATGGAAGGCGGAGGCGGAGCAGCCCCTCGACCACGTCGTCGAGGGGATCGAGCAGGGCGGCGTTGACCCGGCGAACGGTGCCGACGAGGTCGGCGGGCAGTGCGGCGGCGCCGTGCACCGCTCCGAGGACCGCGCCGCAGATCGCGGCGACGGTGTCGGTGTCACCGCCCAGCGAGGCGGCGGTGACCAGCGCGGCCCGGGGCTCGTCGCCGAGGGCGGCGGCGAGCCCGAGGGCCGCGACGACGGACTCGGTCGCGGTGACCGAGGTGCCGACGACGTCGACGACGGTGTCGGCGAGCGCGGCGCGGTCGAGCCCGGGCAGGACCCGGAACGCGACGTCGAGGCGGGCGGCGACGTCGGCGCCCGCCGCCCAGCCGCCACGTCGCGCACCGGCCCGGGCGGCGTCGAGCGCGGCGTCCAGCGCGGCAGGGAGCCCCGCGCCGGACACCCCGGCCGACACCGCGGCGGCCACCGCGGCGGCGGCGGCGATCCCGGGTGCGGTGTGGTGGGTGACGACCGCGGACTCCACCACGGCGTCGAGGAGCCGCGGACCGGTGTGCGCGATGCCGACCGGCGCGACGCGCATCGCGGCGCCGTTGGTGACGCCGTCGCGGCCCGCGAGCTCCGGCGGCTCACCGTCCGCGAGCCGGGTCAGGGCCCGGCGGGTGGACGGGCCGAGCAGGTCCAGCGACCCGCGCCGGATCATGTCCTGCTCCCACGCCTCCAGGGCACCGGCGAACACCCGGGCCGGGACGTGGCCCCCGTGGTCGAGCAGGATCCGGGCGAGCAGCAGCGCCTGCTCGGTGTCGTCGGTGACGGTGCCCGCCGGGAGCTTCGGGGCGATCGGCTGGTCGTCGGCGCCGTCGAGGAGCCGGTCGACGACGCCGTAGCGCTCGGTGATCGCGGCCCGGGACAGCGACTGGGTGGGCATCCCGAGGGCGTCGCCGACGGCGAGGCCGAGCAGCGCGCCCATGGCGCGGTCGTGCGGGTCGCTCACCGCTGCTCCCCGAACGCGAGGTGGAACCGGAAGCGCTGCGGATCCAGCAGACTGACGACGTGCTCGACGAGCCCGCCGCGGGCGTCGCGGGTGACCCGGACGGCGCGCAGGAACAGCTCGCCGGGCTCGCGTTCGAGGGTGACGGCGTCGGCGGTGTCGAGCGGGGCGACCGAGATCCACTGCTCCCCCGCGACGCCGAGCAGGCCCGCCGCGGCGAGGGTGGCGGTGATCGATCCGTCGACGAGACCGGTCTCCGGGAGCCGGGCGAGGTCACCGGTGGCGGGCAGCGAGGCGGTCTCCAGCGAGACCGGGTCGGACCCGGCCCGCCGCAGCCGGCGCACGGTGACCAGCGGCCCCTCGTACCCGGTGGGACCGGGGTCGCCGCCGGCGGCGATGCCGAGCAGCTCGGTGCGGACGGCCGCGCCGGACGCGGCGAACGCCTGCGCCCAGCCGAGCCGCTGGTCCAGGGGCGACCCGTCGAAGGTGACGAACGAGCCGACACCGGTCTCGGTGGTGATGAGGTCGCGCCGCGCGAGCTCGGCCAGCGCGCTGCGGACCGTGCCGCGCGAGACGGCGTAGGTGCGGGCGAGCTGGTTCTCCCCCGGGAGCTGTTCACCGTTCGGCAACCGGCCGGAGCGGATCCGCCCGGCGAGGTCCTCGACGAGGCGCGCCCTCTTGGAGCGGCCACCCTGTTCAGACATGTACAAACATGTACAGCAGCAGGGCGTCCCCGTCCACCCCCACGTCGGCACCGGTCCCGATCTCGTGATCGCCGGGTGGGGAGTGCGGACGCCGGCCCGGCGACCCCCGCGCTCCACACCCGGCGATTACGGAGGCGGTCGGGCCGCGGACACGACGGAGACCCGCGTGCCGGTGCGGCACGCGGGTCCCGGCCCCACGGGGCTCAGCCGGCGAGCAGCGCCCCCGCCCCGGGCACCCGCGGCTCCAGCCCGAGCTCGGTGAGGATGCGGTGCGCCGTCGCGGTGGCCGCGGACAGCACCGGGATCCCCACTTCCTCCTGCACGGCCTCGATCGAGGGCAGCGACGGCATCTGCACGCACGCGCTGAGCACCAGCGCGTCGGCACCGGCCAGGTCCAGCCTGCGCCAGTGTTCGCACAGGTCGGCCGGGTCGAGCCGGGCGACGGCGAGGTTGTCGGGCACCTCCAGCGACAGCGAGTCGACGACCCGCACCCCCGCGTCCTCGATGTAGTCCACGACCGCCTTCGTCAGCGGCTCCAGGTACGGCGTGATGATCGCGACCCGGGTCGCACCCAGCGCCGCGATCCCGGACAGCAGCGCCCCCGCACTGGACACGACGGGCGCCGACGAGCCCTCGGCCCGCAGCGCGGCGGTGATGTCGTCCTCGGCGGTGCAGTGGTAGCCGGGGCCCTGCGCCATGATCGCCACCAGGCAGGCGGTCGCGACGACGTCCGGGCGGGCGTCGGCCAGCTCGGCCGCGGCCCGCCGGGCCTGGGCGTTCATCGCACGCAGCTGCTCGGGCGTCACGTGCTGCATCCGGGCCCGCGCCGCGTGGAAGACGAACCGGTCGTCGGGCAGCACGTCCTCGCGGGCGCGCAGCATCCGCGGGAGCTCGGTCTCCATCGTGAGGTTCGAGCTCGGGACGATCATCCCCACGTGGTGGTCGGTCATCGCTTCCCCACCGGGCGCATCTCCGGGACGGTCAGCTCCCCGGCGTCGACGATCAGCTCGTCGTCGAGGAACAGCGAGTTGCCGCGCATCGGGATGTCGAAGTGGCAGGCGGTGTCGTTCGGGCCGCCGAGCTCGTTGTTCGGGCCGATCGAGAACATGACGTTGCCGTAGAAGCTGCGCAGCTCCATGCCCATGCCCCCGCCGAACTGGGTCAGGCCGTGCCAGTGGGCGCGCTCGTCGAGGCCCCAGCCGACGTGGCTCATGCCGTAGCCGCGCGGGTCGTCGAAGCTCTCGATGTAGGAGCGCAGCAGGTCCGCGTCGAGCCCGGAGGAGCCCGCGCCACCGCGGATGTCGCGGATGAAGCCCTCCTCGATGGTGATCTCGACCGGGGTCTGCACGTAGGTGTTGAACGGCAGCAGCACGTCGCCGGGGGCGAGGACGATCTTCCCGTCGACGCCGTCGTCGGCACCGCCGGTGAACACGAACGCGGCCGGCCAGTGGTCCCAGCGGCCGGGGGTGTCGGTGTAGCCGTACTCGCTCATCGTCGGGTACATGCCGAGCCGGTAGGTGACGTCGGTGCCGTGCGGGCTGGTGATCCGCATGGTCGACGCCTTGGCCAGCAGCTCCGCGCCGGTCTCGACGCGCTCGCGCAGCCCGGTGGTCGGCATCAGCCGGGCCAGCAGCTCGGGCGGCTCGACGGCGGTGAGGATGCGGGTGCCCGCGTCCTGGATCGCGAACTGCTCCTTGCTGAACAGCAGGAACGTGCAGTCCACGACCATGTCCGCGGCCTTGAGCGCGTCCACGGCCAGCGGGATGTTGCCCAGGCCGGAGTCGCCGACCGCCCAGGCGCCGCCCGCGCTCGCCGGCGACGGCAGCCGCATGTGGTAGCCGGTCGCACCCAGCTTCTGGATCGCCCAGAGGAAGGCGTCGGCGTACTCGGTCCGTTCCGCGCCCCGGGTGAGGACGACGACCGTCTCCCCCTCGTGCACGCCCGACAGCGTCAGCTGCTGCAGGCAGATGTCGTTGAACAGGTTCTGGTCCATCGCGCACCTCCGTGTCTCGTCCGATTAATCCGAGCACGTACTATCCGGATACGCAATACCTTGCGACGAGCGGAAACGGCACCGTCACACGGGACGGATCAGCCGGGGGCGCCGTCGCAGACGGACTTCAGCGACCGCCCGAGGGCGTTGCGGTGGACCTCGTCGAGCCCACGGGCCTGTTCGACCGCGGCCTGGGCCAGGGTCGACGGGCACTCCTCGTTCGCCCGGGCCGGGCCGGCCAGCTTCAGCGCGGCCACCAGCTCGTCGCCGATCCGGTCCAGCTGCGGCCGCACCCGGGCCAGCTCGGGCCGCTGCGCGGGACGGGTGTCGGGCCGGTCGGTCCACTGCCGGATCAGGTCGTTCTGCACCTGGGTGCTCGCCGCGATCTGGTCGGCGACGATCCGGGCCGCCCAGTCGGGGTCGACGCCGTCGCGGGTCGCGTCGGCCCGGGTCTCGGCGACGACGGCCGCCTCCCGGCCTGCGTCGGTGACGGCCGTTGCAGTGCCGAACTTCGCCGCGGCCACCTGGTCCGAGATCCGGGCGCGCTGCGCGGACAGCTCCACGATCCGGATGAGCCCGTCGGCCGGGGACGCGCCGGGCGGACCCTCGGTCAGCGGGAGGGGCTGGTCGCCGCACCCGGCCAACAGCCCCAGGGCCAGGACGGCCCCGGCCAGTGCGGTACCGCGTCTGCCGATCACAGCGGCGAGCCTACGACCGCAGCGGTCGTGGCCCCCCGCCGCCCGCGACATTCCCGGAATCCGGCCCACCCGGTAATCCTTTCGCCACGACACACCGCGGGGGTGCGTTCCGGTCCCCCGGACACGCACCCCCGCGGAGAATGCAACGACGCCGGCCGTCACCCGGTCCGCGGATTCCCGTGACCGAGTCCGGCCGGCCCGGTCAGAACCAGGCCTTGCGTCCTCCCACCGGCCGTCCGATCGCCCCCAGGATCAGCAGGACCACACCGACGATCACCAGCAGGCCGCCGAGGTAGTAGAGAATGGAGATACCGGTGAAATAGCCCACCAGCAGCAGGATCAGACCAAGAATGATCATTTCGCGTCCCCTCCCAGGAATGTGAGGGGAAAGTACTCACGTCCGGATGGTTCCGCAGCGCGGGAATCGATTCCGATGCCCGATTCGTGACCTGCCGTGCGCCGGGCGGTACGCGGGGACCGTCACACGCCGGAACGGTTCGGCCCGGCGCCGGAGGGGGAACACGGCTCTCGCACCCGAGCGCGAGGAGGACGACATGGGCCGCACCGTGGCCGACCAGATGATCGAGCTGCTGCACCAGGCCGGCGTCGAACGGATTTACGGCCTGGTGGGCGACAGCCTCAACCCGATCGCGGACGCGATCCGCCGCGACGGCCGCATCCGGTGGGTGCACGTGCACAACGAGGAGGCCGCGGCGCTCGCGGCCGCGGCGGAGGCCCAGCTCACCGGGCGGCTCGCGGTCTGCGCCGGCAGCTGCGGCCCCGGCAACACGCATCTGATCCAGGGCCTGATGGACGCCCACCGCACCGGTGCGCCGGTGCTGGCGATCGCCTCGCACATCCCGTCGGTCCAGATCGGCACCGGCTACTTCCAGGAGACCCACCCGGAACGGCTGTTCACCGAGTGCTCGGCGTACTGCGAGCTGATCTCGCGGCCCGAGCAGATGCCCCGGATGCAGCGGATCGCGATGCAGACCGCGCTCGCCGAGTCCGACGTGTCGGTGCTGGTCCTGCCGGGCGACGTCAGCGCGCTCGATGCCCCGAACGACACCGGCTCCTCGC
The DNA here is from genome assembly GCF_001932475.1 of Pseudonocardia sp. Ae717_Ps2. Classification (NCBI taxonomy): domain Bacteria; kingdom Bacillati; phylum Actinomycetota; class Actinomycetes; order Pseudonocardiales; family Pseudonocardiaceae; genus Pseudonocardia; species Pseudonocardia sp. Ae717_Ps2. The sequence goes on along the minus strand of NZ_MCIS01000001.1, from coordinate 810,233 downwards.
ACCTGTCCCCGCCCACCGGCGTCGTGCGACCGTCCGAGGAGCAGGTGGCCGAGCTGGCCCGGCTCGTCGACGCCGCGGACACCGTGACGCTGTTCGTCGGGGCCGGCATCGAGCGCGCCCGCGAGCAGGTGCTCGCACTCGCCGACAGGGTGAAGGCGCCGATCGGCCACTCGCTGCGCGGCAAGGAGTGGATCCAGTACGACAACCCCTACGACGTGGGCATGTCCGGACTCCTCGGCTACGGCGCCTGCTACGAGGCGACGCACGAGGCCGACCTGCTGATCCTGATCGGCACCGACTTCCCCTACGACTCGTTCCTGCCCCAGCGCGGCACCGTGCAGATCGACGTCGACCCCGCACGCCTCGGGCGTCGCACCCTGCTGGAGCTGGGCGTGCACGGCGACGCCGCGTCCACCCTGGACGCGCTGCTGCCGCGGATCGCGGAGAAGACCGACCGCTCCTTCCTCGACCGGATGCTGCGCAAGCACGCGGAGGCGCTGGAGAAGGTCGTCGGCGCCTACACCCGCAAGGTCTCCGACCTTCGCCCGATCCACCCCGAGCACGTCGCGGCGGTCCTCGACGAGGAGATGGCCGAGGACGCGATCGCCACCGTCGACACCGGCATGTGCAACGTGTGGGCGGCGCGCTACCTGTCCCCCAACGGCCGGCGCCGGATCATCGGCTCCTACCGGCACGGGACGATGGCCAACGCCCTGCCGCACGCGATCGGTGCGCAGTTCGCGTACCCGGACCGCCAGGTCGTGTCCCTGTCCGGCGACGGCGGGCTGACCATGCTGCTCGGCGAGCTGCTGACCGCGGCCGAGCACGACCTGCCGCTGACCGTCGTCGCGTTCAACAACGGGTCGCTGGGCATGATCCGGCTGGAGATGATGGTCGCGGGCTACCCGTCGTTCCAGACCGACCACGGCCCGGCCGACCTGGCCGGGATCGCCCGCGCCGCCGGCCTGTACGCCGAGGCCGTCGACGACCCGTCGGACGTGCGCGCCGCGCTGCGCCGGGCGCTGGACCACCGCAGCCCGGCGCTGGTCGACGTGCGCACCGACCCGAACGCGCTGTCCATCCCGCCGCACATCACCGCCGCGCAGGTCCGCGGGTTCGCCCTCGCCGCGACCCGCACGGTGCTCGACGGCGGCGTCGGGAGGATGGTCGAGCTGGCGCGCAGCAACCTGCGGTCGATCCCGCGCCCCTGAGCGGGGCGCGTCAGCCGGCGCGGGCGGCGAGCCCGGGGGCCGAGACCGCGTGGTCCAGCGCGATCGCGGCGGCGCCCCGGAGCACGCCGTCCTCGCCGTGCGCGTCGTCGTGCACCGGCGGCGCGAGGGCGCGACGGAAGGCCATCAGCCCGTCGTCGTAGGCGACGGCGAACGCCTCGGGCGCCGCGGCCCGCAGCGCGGGGCCGAGCCCGGCCAGCACGACGACCTCCGGGTCGTGCGCGTTGACCAGCCCGGCGGTCCCACGGGCCAGCGACGCCGACGCGCTCGTGACCGCGGCCGCCGGGCCGGGTTCACCGGCCGCGGCACGGTCGAGCACGGCGCGGGCGTAGCTGTACGGGGCGTCCGGCTCGGGCTCGCCCAGCATCCTGGCCAGCGCCCGGCCGTCGACGCCGGTGGTCCAGCAGCCCCGCGCGCCGCAGGCGCAGCGGGCCGCCGGGTCACCGAAGGGCAGGTGCCCCAGCTCCCCCGCCGCGCCACGGGCACCGGCCTGGGCGCGCCCGTCGAGCAGCAGCGCCCCGCCGATGCCCACCTCGACGGTGAGGAACAGCGCCGTTCCCGCACCGGCCGCGGCACCGTCGCGGACCTCGGCGATGCCCGCGAGGTTGGCGTCGTTGCCGACCAGCACGGGCAGGCCCGGCCCGGCGCCGATCCGGCGCACGTCCAGCGGGCTCCAGCCCTGGCCGCCACCGGTCTCGGCGAAGTGCTCGTCGACGACCGTCGCGGCCACACCGACCCCGACCGCCACCACCGGTCCGGGTGCCTGCGCGACCAGCTCACCGACCACCCCGTCCAGCTCCGTGGCGACGGAGTCCGGGTCGCGACGCCGGTGCGGGCCCGACCGCACCGCGAACGGCACGCCGTCCAGCCCGGCGAGTCCGGCCCGCCATCCCTCGAACCGCACGTCGACGGCGACGACGCCCGGCCCGTCCGGGTTGGGTGTCAGGGTGGTGGTCGGCCGCCCGCGCCCACCGCCGGGGGCGCGCTCCTCGGTGACCCAGCCCAGGTCACGCAGCCGGGCCGCGATCTCGGTGGCCGAACCGCTGGCCAGGCGCAGCCGCCGGGCGAGCTCGACACGGGTCAGGCCGGGCTCGCGCCGGACCTCGGCCAGCACCTCGGCGGTGGCACGCCAGCGGTCGGTCTCGGCCCGTCCGGGGCGTTCACCCGGATCGGCGGCGGGCCCGGAACGTGAACCCGCCGACATCGCGGTCATCGTCGTTGACACCTCCGGCCTGCCACGATTTATCCTCGTGTCACGATGAAAAAGGCTCTCACCTCGCCCCAGTCTCCCACCACCGGGCTCGCGCTCGCCGCGATGGCCCTCGGCGGCCTGGCCATCGGCACCACCGAGTTCGCCTCGATGGGCCTCCTGCCCGCCTTCGCCGCCGACCTCGGCGCCACCGTGCCGCAGGCCGGAACCGCCATCAGTGCCTACGCGATCGGCGTCGTCGTCGGCGCGCCGGTCCTCGCCGTGCTCGGCGCACGGTGGCCGCGCAAGCACCTGCTCCTCGCCCTGGCGGGCGCGCTGGCGGTGGCCAACGTGGCGTCGGCGTTCGCCCCGACCTTCGGCACCTTCGTCGTGACCCGGTTCCTGGCCGGACTGCCGCACGGCGCCTACTTCGGCACCGCGTCGGTGCTCGCGGCCTCGCTGGTGCCGCGCGAGCGGCGCCCGCGCGCCATCGCCACCGTCATGAGCGGGCTGATGATCGCCAACATCGTCGGTGTGCCCGGGGCGACCTGGCTCGGGCAGGCGGCGGGCTGGCCGGCCGCCTACCTGACCGTCGGCGTCGTCGCGGTGGTCACGATGCTGGCCGTGTGGCGCCTGGTCCCCGACGTCCGCGAGGAGCGCCGGGGCTCGATCCTCGGTGAGCTCTCCGCGCTGCGCCGCGGCCAGGTGTGGATCACCATGGCGGTGATCGCGACCGGGTTCGGCGGGTCGTTCGCGGTGTACAGCTACATCACCCCGGTGCTCACCGAGGTGTCCGGCCTGGCCGCCGCGGCCGTGCCGCTCGCGCTCGCCGTGTTCGGCCTCGGAATGACGCTGGGCAACCAGGTCGGCGGCCGGCTCGCCGAGGCGGCACCGGTGCGCACGATCGCGGCCGGGCTCGGCGCCGCCACGGTGTCGATGGCCCTGTTCGCGCTCACCGCGTCCTCGCCGGTGTTCGCGCTGCTGGCGCTGTTCTCCCTGGCCTTCACCACCACCGCGACCACCCCGGCGCTCGCGACCCGGCTGATGGACGCCGGCCGCGAGGGCCCGACGCTGGGCGCGGCGCTGCACCACGCGGCGTTCAACGTGGCGAACGCCCTCGGTGCCGCACTGGGCGGACTCGTCCTGGCCGCCGGGTGGGGCTGGACCTCGCCCGCCGCCGTCGCGACGGTGCTGCCGCTGCTAGGCCTGGTCGCCCTGTGGCAGGCGGTGCGAATGGAGCGCGCCGAGCGGCGCGCGGAGCTCGCCCTGGCCGCCTGAGCACTCCGGTGTAAACGAGAGGTGTCGATCGGATCACCTCTGGGAAGCCTGCCTCCGAGTTGATCGTTGCGTTAAACAACGATCCCGACGGGAGGAGACCCGCGATGACCACCGGTCTGCACGAGGACGTCCTGGACGGCGCTGTCCCTGACGGCGCCGTCCCGGACGGCGGGGGCCTGTACAGCGACGTCGAGGAGCTGCTCGACGCCCTCGCCGCCGACCGCGACCGCGAGGCGCTGGTGCACCGCGACCGCCGGATCCGCGCCGGCGAGCTGGTGGACACGGTGCACCGGCTCGCCCACGTCCTCGACGGGCGGGTCGAGCGGGGATCGGTCGTCGCGCTGCTGGCGGGCAACACCCCCGAGGCCGTCGTCGCGCGGCTCGCGGTGACCCTGCTCGGTGCCGGGATCACCCAGCCGCACGAGGGCCTGTCGGCCGCCGCCACGGCCCGGATCGTCGCCGACGTCGAGGCGCCGATGGTGCTCGCCGACGCCGACGCCGCCGCGTCCGCCGAGGCGGTCCTGGCTCTCGTCGACGGCGTCGAGGTCCTCTGGCTGGGTGCCCACGACGGCGGCACCGACCTGCTGGAGCTCGCCGCGGCCGCGTCGGCCGAGCCGGTCCGGGGCCGGGCCCGCCCGCACGACGTCGAGCAGATCCGCCACACCGGCGGCACCACCGGGCACCCGAAGGGCATCACCTACACCTTCGACCACCACCGGCGCGGCGCCGAGATGCGCCGCCGGGCCGGCAACTTCGGCGCGGGCGCCACCGGCGGGCGGCTGCTCGTGGCCACCCCGGTCGCCCACGTCGGCGGCTCGATGGCCGACCGCACGCTGGCCGAGGGCGGCACCGTCGTGCTGCAGGACTCCTTCGAGCCGGGTGCGTTCCTCGCCGCGATCGAGCGGGAGCGGATCACCCACACCTTCCTGCTGCCGCCGCTGATCTACCGCCTCCTCGACCACCCCGACCTGGACCGGACCGACCTGTCGTCGCTGCGGTCGCTGGTCTACGGCGGTGCCCCCGCCAACCCGCGCCGCATCGCCGAGGCGCTGCGCCGGATCGGCCCGGTGTTCACCCAGTTCTACGGCCAGACCGAGGCCGGCGGGATCAGCGTGCTCACCGCCGAGGAGCACCGGAACCCCGACCTGCTCGGCACCGTCGGGCGGCCGATCCCCACCACCACGATCGCCATCACCGACGCCGACGGCCGGCCCGTCGCCCCGGGCGAGCGCGGCGAGCTGTGGGTGCACACCGGCATGGAGATGGACGGCTACTGGAAGCAGCCGGAGCTGAGCGCCGCGACGGTCGTCGACGGCTGGGTCCGCACCGGTGACGTCGCCCGCCAGGACGGCGACGGCTACCTACACCTGCTCGACCGCGTGAAGGACATGATCGTCGTCGTGGGCGGGCACGTGTACACCTCCGAGCTGGAGGACCTGCTCATGGAGCACCCGGCCGTCCGGCACGCCGCGGTCTTCGGGGTGCCCGACGACGACGGCACCGAGACCGTGCACGCCGCCGTCGTCACCGACTCCCCGTCCCCGAGCGCGGACGAGCTGACCGAGCTGGTCGCCGACCGCGCCGGTGCGATGTACGTGCCGCGCACCGTGGAGTTCGTCGAGCGGATCCCGCTGACCGGGATCGGCAAGACCGACAAGAAGCGGCTGCGCGCCGAGCTCGCCGGTCAGCCGCGCTGACGGACCGCCTCGTAGAGCACCACGGCCGCGGCGATCGAGGCGTTGAGCGAGTTGACCCGCCCGCGCATCGGGATGACCACCGTGGCGTCGGCCCGGTCGAGCCACGCGTCGGTCACCCCGGTCGCCTCGGTCCCGATGACCAGCGCGCTCGGCCCGGTCAGGTCGGTGGCGGCGAGCCCGGTCGTCCCCGCAGGAGTGGTGACGAGGGTGGCGATGCCGCGCCGGTCGAGCCAGTCGAGGACCTCGGGGGTCGACGCGGACGCGACCGGCACCGCGAACACCGTCCCCTTGGACGCGCGCACGACGTTGGGGTTGGCGAAGTCGGTGCCGCCCCGCTCCGGCGTCGCGATGACCACCGCGTCCACCCCGCACGCCTCGGCGGTGCGCAGCATCGCCCCGACGTTGCCGGGCTTCTCGACGCCCTCGGCGACCAGCACGAGCGGGTCCGGCCCGAGGTCCAGCTCGTCGAGCGGGCGGCCGGGGGCCGGTGCGACGGCGAGCCAGCCGTCCGGGGACTCACGGTAGGCGATCCGGGCGAACACCTCCCGGCTCACCGAGAACACCCGCGCCGACGGCATCCGGGCCAGCAGCGCGTCGGACCGCACCACCTCCGGCGCCCAGTACACCTCGCTCGGCTCGACGCCGGCGTCGAGCGCGAGCGCCAGCTCGTCGTGCCCCTCGATCACGGTGACGCCCGCCGCGTCGCGGTGGCGACGGGTGCGCAGCCGGACCAGGTTCTTGACGCGCGGGTTGGCGGTGCTGGTCAGGTCGGGCACCGGACGAGCCTAGGACACCGCCGTCCTACTCCGGGGTAACCTCCCGGTGACCGGGCTGGACACGTGGAGGGTGGGACCGATGGGCGAGCCGACGGGGATCGCGGTCGAGGTGACGGACGGGGTCGCGCGGCTGCGCCTGGACCGCCCGAAGGCGGCGAACGCGCTGCACGAGCCGATGTGGTTCGGGCTGCGTGACGCGGTGCGCGAGCTGGACGCCGACCCCGCCGTGCGGGTCGTGGTGATCAGCGGCAACGGGCGGCACTTCTGTTCGGGCATCGACGTGTCGATGCTGGGCGGGCTGCGTGAGAAGGCCTCGGGTGACTCGGTGGGTCACGGCGCCGACGCGCTGCGCCGCACGATCCTCGATCTGCAGGACTGCCTGACCGCGATCGAGCGCTGCCGCACACCGGTGATCGCCGCGATCCACGGCGTCTGCCTCGGCGCGGGCCTGGACCTGGCCGTCGCCTGCGACCTGCGCTACGCGACCGCCGACGCGTCGTTCGTGCTGAAGGAGGTCGACATGGGCCTGGCCGCCGACGTCGGCGTCCTGCAGCGGCTGCCACGCATCGTCGGCGAGGGCGTCACCCGCGAGCTGGCCTACACCTGCCGCCCGGTGTCCGGCACCGAGGCGAAGGAGCTGCGCCTGGTCAACGGCGTGTACGACGATGCCGAGGCGCTGGAGAACGGTGTCGCCGAGCTCGCCGCGTCGCTGGCGGCGAAGTCCCCGCTGGCGCTGCGCGGCACGAAGTACGCGATCACCTACGCCCGTGACCACTCCGTCGCCGACGGGCTCGACCAGATCGCCACCTGGAACGGCGGGCAGCTCGTGTCGGCCGACCTGACCGAGGCCGTCACCGCGTTCATGGAGAAGCGCCAGGGCGTCTTCCGGGACTGATCCGCCCTACCGTCGCGGGACGACCTCACCGACGACCGCGTACATCCCGGCGGGGCCGGCGGGCGACCGCCCGGCCTCGGCCCGCCAGTCGGCGACGTCGACCATGCCCGGCTCCAGCAGCTCCAGCCGGTGCCCGGGCCGGTCGACGAGCAGCCTGCGCAGCAGGGCCCGGTCCCGGGACCGGGCCGGCTGCGCGGTGTCCTGGGTGAACCGCTCGACCGTGCGCATCCGTTCGGCGATGCGCGGGTCGTCGACATCGGTGCTGCCGTGCGAGACGACGAGCATGCTGCCGGGTCCGAACGCCGTCGCGTAGCGGTCGAACAGGGCGCCGAGCAGGTCGTCGTCGCCGACGAAGTGCAGCACCGAGACCGCGAGCACGGCGACCGGCTCGGCCGGGTCGAGCAGGCCCGCCACGCCCGGGGCGGCGAGCACGGCCTCGACGTCGGTGAGGTCGGCCGCGGTGATCGAGGCACCCTCCACACCGGTCAGGAGCTGGCGGCTCATCGCGACCGACACCGGCTCGACGTCGACGTAGGCGACACGCGCCGTCGGGTCGGCACGGTGGGCGATCTCGTGCACCGGCTCGGCGGTGGGGATGCCGGAGCCGAGGTCGAGGAACTGGCGCACCCCCCGGCCGAGACAGGCACGCACGGCCCGGCCGAGGAAGGCCCGGTTGGCGAGCGCGAGCTCCCGCGTGTCGGGCAGCGCGACGAGCAGGCGCTCGGCGAACTCCCGGTCGGTGGCGAAGTTGTGGCCGCCGCCGAGCATGTAGTCGTAGATCCGCGCCGGGTTGGGCAGCGTCAGGTCGATCTCGTCCACCGGGACGGGTGCGGGTTCCGGGACGGTCATGGACCTCACCCTCCCGCCGGTGTCTCCCTGGCCGCAAGTCCCGACAGGACCTCGTGCAGCTCCGCCGCCGTGGCCGGGGTCGTGCCCGGGAGGCCCACCAGCGCGAGCAGCCGCGCGACGGCCGGTGCCCACGCCGGGCCGAGCCGGGCGTCCGCGAGCAACGCGGCGTCGCCGAGGATCTCGGCCGCCGGACCGCGCCGCACCCGCCCCCGCGCGACGACGGCGACGTCGTCGGCCCAGCGGTGGGCGAGGTCGACGTCGTGGGTGGACAGCACGACCGCGGTCCCGGCGCGTTGCAGGTCCTCCAGCACGACGACGAGCTCCTCCACCCCGGCCGGGTCCAGGCCCGCGGTCGGCTCGTCGAGCACCAGCACCCGGGGCCGGACGGCGAGGGCACCGGCGATCGCGACCCGCTTGCGCTGTCCGAACGACAGCCGGTGCGTCGGCCGGTCGGCGAGGTCGGCGATGCCGACGGCGGCCAGCGCGTCGTGCACCCGGGCGTCGACCTCGGCCCCGTCGAGACCGAGGTTGAGCGGCCCGAACGACACGTCCTGCGCGACGTCGGCGGAGAACAGCTGGTCGTCGGGGTCCTGCAGGACGAGCTGGGCGGACTCGCGCAGCCGCACCAGCCCGCGGCGGGTGCGCCGGACCGGCTCACCGTCGAGCAGTACCTCTCCGGCCGCCGGGGCGAGCAGCCCGAGCAGCAGCCGGAACAGGGTGGTCTTGCCGCCGCCGTTGGGTCCGAGCACGGCGAGCCTGCGCCCCGGGTCGACGGCGAGGTCCGCCCCGTCGAGCACGACCGGCCCGTCCGGGTAGGCGAAGACCAGTCCGCGGGCCTCCAGGACCGCGGTCACGGGAGGACCACCAGTGCCGTCAGCGGGACGGCGACGAGCAGCGCCGCGCTCGCCGCGACGAAGGCGGGCGAGACGGTGCGGGCGGGCACCCGGACGCGCAGCGATCCGTCGTAGCCGCGGGAGGCGAGGCCCGCCTCGAGGCGGCGGGCACGGTCGAAGGCCCGGACGAACACCGCGCTCCCCTGCGCGGCCAGCGACCGGAAGGTGGTCCGCCGCGTCCGGAACCCCATCCGGAGGGACTGGGCCTCCCGGACCGCGGTCAGCGAGTCCAGCAGCAGGAACAGCATCCGGTAGACGAGCAGGGTGATCTCCAGGACGGCGGGTGGCACCCACCGCAGCCGCGGCAGGGTGTCCGCGAGCGGCGTCGTCGCGGCGAAGAGGATCAGGCAGGCCACCGCCGCCAGCGAGCGTCCGACGAGCGCGGCCGCCCGGGCCGGTCCGCCCGATGCGAGTGCGAGCCACGGGTCCCCGCCCACGGTCACCAGCAGCGGCAGCGCCCCCACGACGACGAACCCGAGCGGCAGGGCGAGCAGCCGCAGCGCGGTCCGCCACGGCACCCGGGCCCCACCCAGGAGCAGCACCAGCGCCGCGCCACCGGTCAGCACGGCACCGGGCCACGGCGGGAGGACGACCGCGAGCAGCAGGAGCCCCAGCGCGAGGAACGCCTTCTCCCCCGGGTGCCGGGACCGCCAGCGGTTGGCGTGGGCGGTCTCGTCGATCAGCAGCATCAGGTCTGCCGGGCGGCCTTCTCCCGGCTGCGCGTGCGGGCGACGCCGATGCAGTAGCCGAGCACACCCGCGCCGGCCGCGGCCTGCATCGCGAAGATCCCGGACTCGATCTCGCCCGACGGCGGCTCCCACACCGGGCTGAACCACGGCTGGTAGCCGGTGGCCTCGATGGCCTCACCCGCCTGGCCGTCGGACCCGGCGTACTCGCCGGGCACGAACAGCACCGGCACCGCGAACAACGCGACGACGGCGACGACCAGCAGGATGTTCACGACGGTCGAGCGACTCACGCCGACGCCTCCTTCTCCGGGCCCTGCGCGGTCGCGGCCGGGGCGGCGCCACCGGTGTCGGTGGTCGTGCTCGTCGTCGTGGCCGTGCTCGTGGCCGGACGCAGCACGCCGAGGCGGCGCAGCTCGTCCGGGGTGATGCGCACGAGCAGCCGCACGACGAGCACGGTCAGCAGCCCCTCGGCCACGGCCAGCGGGATCTGCGTGATCGAGAAGATCGAGGCGAAGGTGACGAAGGCTCCGCCGAACCCGGAGGTGGGGTCGGGGAACGCGAGCGCCAGCTGCGCGCTGGTGATCGTGTAGGTGCCGAGGTCACCGAGGAAGGCCGCGGCGAACACCGCGGGCCCCAGCGACCCCCCGAGCCTGCGGACCACGACGTAGGCGCCGTAGGCGATCCACGGCCCGGCGATCGCCATCGAGAACGCGTTGGCGCCGAGCGTGGTCAGCCCGCCGTGGGCGAGCAGGACGGCCTGGAAGAACAGCACCACCGTCCCGAGCAGCGCCATCACCGGTGGTCGGAACAGCACCGCGCCCAGCCCGGTGCCGGTCGGGTGCGACGACGACCCGGTCACCGACGGGATCTTGAGCGCGGACAGGACGAAGGTGAACGCGCCGGCCGCGGCGAGCAGCAGCTTGGTGTCCGGATCCTCGCGCACGCGCTGTACCACGGCCCGGGCGCCGTGCACGACGAACGGCGCGGCGACGACGGTCCAGGCCGCCGCGTGCAGCGGCGGGAGATAGCCCTCGGCGATGTGCACGGGCGAACGTTACGGTCCCGCCGTTGGCTCGTGCAAGCCTGAATATCCGGACAGGTGTGCAGGATCTGACATACGGCGACGCCCGGACCCGGCCGGGTCCGGGCGTCGCCGGTGCTGCGGTGTCCTGTTCGGTGGTCAGACGCGCGCGCCGTTGGTGTGGTGCACCTCGGCGGGGCGCTCGGCGGTGGCCTTGTGCTCGGCCGCGGCGGCGAGCCGGCCGGCCGCCTGCTCGGCCTCACGACGGCGCTGCTCCCGCTCGGCGGGCGTGGTCTCGGGCGTACCGACACCGCTGCCCGGCTGCCCGGCGACGACCCGCTCCTTCGCCAGCTTCCGGGCCTTCTTCTCCGCCTTCGCGGCGGCGTCGCGCTGGGCGACCTTCTCCAGCCGCGCGGCCTTCGCCTTCGCGGCGGCCTTCTTCTCGGCAGCCGCCGCCTTCTTCTGCGCAGCACGCGCGGCCTTCGCCTGCTCGCGGGCCTTCTTCTCGGCCTTGCGGGCGGCGCGGACGGCCTTCTCCGCGTCCTTCTCCTCCGCGCGGCGGGCCTTCTTCGTCTCGGCCTTCGCGGCCTCGACGGCCTCCCGGCCGCTCTTCTTGCCCTTCTTGCTCTTCGTGCTCTTCTTGCTCACGGACTTCTTCTCCTGCACGGCCATACCCGGGTCCTCTCCTGTCCTCGCGACCGACGGCACCACGCGGGACCGGCCGACGGGGACACCGGCCGGGCGCTGAGGTGAGGGTCGCGGGACGACGGTCTCGCCGACATCGTCGGATGCGCGGCACCGCGACCCGGTGAACGGGCGGCGGCGTGCGCGGAACACGACAGGGTGCCCCCGGAGACCGGCGGGGAAACGCCTAGGTGACGGCGAGGCAACGACGACCGGCCCGGCTGCCCCGGTCGGACCATCGCGGGCACCCGACCGTCGTAGCGGGAGGGCGGTCAGCCCGCCTCGGGGACCCCGTCGTGCTGGTCCTGGTCGTCGGCGAGATGACCGCGCAGGGTCACCAGGGCCCGGGCGAGCAGCCGCGACACGTGCATCTGCGACAGCCCCACCTGGGCGGCGATCTGGGTCTGGGTCTGGTTGCCGAAGAACCGCAGCATGAGGATGGTCCGCTCCCGCTCGGGGAGCTTGCGCAGGGCCGGGCGCAGCGACTCGCGGGCCTCGACCGCGTCCATCCCGGCGTCGATCCCCCCGACGATCTCGCCGAGCGGGTTGTCGGTGTCGCCGACGAGCTTGTCGAGCGAGTCCGACCGGTAGGAGTCCTGGGCCTGCAGCCCCTCGATGACCTCCTCCCGGCTGATGTCGAGGTGCTCGGCGAGCTCGGAGACCTTCGGGGCGCGGCCGTGCCGCGAGGCCAGCTCCTCCTGGGCGCGGGTCATGCGGCTCTGGATGTCCTTGAGCCGCCGCGGCACCCGCATCGACCAGGTGCGGTCGCGGAAGTACCGGCGGATCTCCCCGGTGATCGTGGGGACGGCGTAGGCCAGGAACGGGGTGCCCTGGTCCGGGTCGAACCGGTCCAGCGCGTTGAGCAGACCGATCGCGCCGACCTGCTCCAGGTCCTCGACGGGCTCGCCGCGGTGCCGGTAGCGCCCGGCGATGTGTCGGACCACCGGGTGGAAGCCCTGTGCCAGCTCGGAGCGCAGCCGCTCCCGTTCCGGGTCCCCGGGGCCGGCGGCCGCGAAGGCACGGAGAGGCTCGACGAGGTGGGTGTACTCGTCGGGGCGGGTGTCCGCGTCCGTACTCGGCTCAGCCATGCCGTCTCCGCGGCCGGCAACGATCGACTGCCATCACCGATCGACGGTAGGCCGCGGGCCGCGGGCCCGCACGTCGAACTTCGCGTGACCTGGTCGACATTTTCGATCGGCGGTCACTCCGATGAGTTGCACGGCGACCTGGTGGGTACTGCTGCCCCATGCCCCCGACTCTGCGTGTCGAGCTGCCCGTCGAACCCGCGTCGGCAGGTCGCTCCCGCCGGGAGACCGGCAGGTGGCTCGCGTCGCTGTGCGGGACCGACGAGCAGTGCCCGACCGTGCAGGACCTCGTCCTCGCGGTGAACGAGGCCGTGTCCAACTGCATCGAGCACGCCTACGGGGCCGCCGGCTCGGAGGACACGGGCTCGGAGGGCGCCGCGACGGTCCTGCTGCACGGCGAGGCCGAGGGGTACCGGGTGCGGATGGAGGTCAGCGACCGCGGGTGCTGGCGCGACCCGCCCACCGACCCCGGCCACCGTGGACGGGGCATCGGGATGATCGAGGCGGTCGCGGAGGACGTGCGGGTGGAGCCGGGTCCTGACGGGACCACCGTCACGTTCCGGGGCCGGATCGGCCGCTGCCCGGGGCTGTGCACCCCCGCGTCCTGAGACGCCCGGGCCTACGACGGGCCCCGCAACGACAGGCCCCGCAACGACAGGGTCGCCGCACCCCACGCCCGAGGGCGGGTGACGGCGACCGGTTCTCATCGGGCCCGATCCGTCGCGGACCGGGCGGTGGGGTCGGGTCAGTCCCACATGGCGGTCGACGGGTCGTCGGACCGGTGGCCGCGGTGGCCCCCGCGGGCGACCGGGGTGTAGCGCCCGTCGTGTCGGGCCTGCTCGCTCTCGGGGTGGGGCCAGGTCTCGTTCGCGTGCTGCGTGCTGCTCTCACTCATGGTCACAGGGTGCCCACCGGACGTTCCGGGCAAGCGGAGCGCAGGAGTCGGCTCGGTAACACCTGCGCCCCGCCCGGGTGAAGACGCCCGACGGTCAGCCCGTCCTCGCGAGGCTCTTGATCGAGGCCAGGATGTCCTGCACGCGCTCCTTGGCGTCGCCGAACAGCATCTGGGTGTTGTCCCGGAAGAAGAGCGGGTTCTGGACGCCCGCGTAGCCGGTGGCCATCGACCGCTTGAAGACGATCACGTCCTTGGCGTCCCACACCCGCAGCACCGGCATCCCGGCGATCGGCGAGCCCGGGTCCTCCGAGGCGGCCGGGTTCACCGTGTCGTTGGCGCCGATCACCAGCACGACGTCGGTCTCGGCGAGGTCGTCGTTGATCTCGTCCATCTCCAGGACGATGTCGTAGGGCACCTGGGCCTCGGCGAGCAGCACGTTCATGTGGCCGGGGAGCCGTCCCGCGACCGGGTGGACACCGAAGCGCACGTTCACGCCGGCGTCGCGCAGTGACCGGGTCAGCTCCGCCACCGGGTACTGGGCCTGGGCGACCGCCATGCCGTAGCCGGGGGTGATCACGACGCTCTCGGCGTTCGCGAGCAGCTCGGCGACGCCGTCGGCGTCGATCTCGCGGTGCTCGCCCTCCACCGCCGCGGCCGCCGAGGAGGTGGCCCCGAAGCCGCCGGCGATGACCGAGATGAACGACCGGTTCATCGCCTTGCACATGATGTAGGACAGGTAGGCACCGGAGGACCCGACGAGCGCGCCGGTGATGATCAGCAGGTCGTTGCCGAGCAGGAAGCCCGCCGCCGCGGCGGCCCATCCGGAGTAGGAGTTCAGCATCGACACCACGACCGGCATGTCACCGCCGCCGATCGAGGCGACCAGGTGCAGGCCGAGCAGCAGCGCCAGCACCGTGAGCACGGCCAGGATCCACATCTGCGGCGTGATGACGAAGAACACCGTCAGCACCGCGAACGCGACGAGCGCGCCGAGGTTGAGGACGTTCTTGCCGGGCAGCATCAGCGGCGCCGACTTGATCTTCGCCGACAGCTTCAGGTAGGCGATCACCGAGCCGGTGAAGGTCACCGCCCCGATGAACACCCCGACCGCGACCTCGGCGTGGTGGATGCCCAGCAGCGGCCCCTCCAGCACCAGGTGCCCGGCCTCGACCTCCAGGAAGCCGTTCCAGCCGACCAGCACCGCGGCGAGGCCGACGAAGCTGTGCATGAGCGCGATGAGCTCGGGCATGCCCGTCATCTCGACGACGCGTGCCCGCCAGAGCCCGATCGCCGCACCGACGACGACGGCCGCGAGCAGCAGCGCGACGCCGAGCCCGGACGCCTGCCCCAGCGCGACGACGGCGGTGGCGACCAGGGCGATGGTCATGCCGGTGATGCCGAACAGCACACCGGACTTGGCGGTCTCGTGCCTCGACAGCCCGGCGAGGCTGATCACGAACAGGATGGCGGCGATCAGGTACGCCGCAGTGGTCCACGTCTGCACGGCTCAGCTCCTCGTGAACATCTGCAGCATGCGGCGCGTCACCGCGAAGCCACCGACGATGTTGATGGCGGCGAGCAGCACCGCGACCGCGGCGAGCCCGATGACCAGGGCGTCGCCGCCGGTGCCGATCTGCAGGATCGCGCCGACGACGATGATCCCGGAGATCGCGTTCGTGACCGACATCAGCGGCGTGTGCAGCGCGTGGTGCACGTTGCCGATGACGTAGAAGCCGATGACGATCGCCAGCACGAACACCGTGAGGTGCCCTGCGAGCTCGGCCGGGGCCAGTGCCGTGACCGCGAACAGCGCCACCGCGCCGACGACGCCGGCGGCGAGCCCCGTGTAGGGGGACCGTGGCTTCTCCGGCTCCGTCGCCACGGGCTCGGCGGCCGGCTGGGCCGCGGGCGCCGCACTCACCTTCACCTCGGGCGGGGGCCAGAGCGTCTCCCCCGCATGCGCGATCGTGATGCCACGGACCACCGTGTCGTCCAGGTCGAGCGCGAGCCGCCCGTCCTTCTCCGGGGTCATCAGCTTGAGCAGGTTCAGTACGTTCGTGCCGTAGAGCTGCGACGCCTGCGCGGGCAACCGGGCGGCGAGGTCGGTGTAGCCGATGATCGTCACGCCGTGGTCGGTGACGACGGCCTCGCCGGCCACCGACCCCTCCACGTTGCCGCCCTGTGAGGTCGCCATGTCGACGACCACGCTGCCCGGGCGCATCGACGCCACGTCCGCGGCGGTGATCAGTTTCGGCGCGGGCCGCCCCGGGATGAGAGCGGTGGTGATGATGATGTCGCAGTCCGCGGCCTGCTCGGAGTAGATCTCGGCCGCACGCTTGTCGTAGTCCGCCGAGGTCGCCTTGGCGTAGCCGTCGGTGGACGCCTCCTGCTCCACCTCGACGGCCAGGTACTCCCCGCCGAGCGACCGCACCTGGTCGGCGACCTCGGAGCGCGGGTCGGTCGCCCGGACCACCGCGCCCAGGCTGTTGGCGGCGGCGATGGCGGCGAGCCCGGCGACGCCCGCCCCGGCCACGAGCACCTTCGCCGGCGGGACCTTGCCCGCGGCGGTGACCTGACCGGTGAAGAACCGGCCGAACACGTGGGCCGCCTCGATCACCGCCCGGTAGCCCGCGATGTTCGCCATCGACGACAGCACGTCCATCGACTGGGCCCGCGAGATCCGGGGCACCGCGTCCATCGACAGGGCGGTGACGCCCTGGGCGGCGAGCGCGGCCGTGCGTTCCTCCTCGAAGCGCGGCGCGAGCATCGCGATCAGCACGGAGCCCTCGCGCAGCTTGCCGATCTCGTCGGACTGCGGGGCGTTGATGCGCACCACGACGTCGGTGTCCCAGACGGGGCCGTCGGCGACGTCGGCGCCCGCTTCGGCGTAGGCCTCGTCGGTGAACCCGGCCCGGGCACCGGCCCCGGACTCGACGGTGACGGCGTAGCCGAGACCGACCACCTTCGCGACCGTCTCGGGGCTCATCGCCACGCGCGTCTCGGGCTCGGACTCCGCGGCCACACCGATCCGCATCACCGGTCCCGACGGCTCAGGGCTGTCGCTCATGCACTCTCCTCGATCTTGCGCGTGCCTCGTCGCTCGCACCGGTCGTGGGTCTTTCGGAAGGTAATGCCGGAAGCGGGCGCGTGCAGTCACGACTACGTCACAGGCCGGACCGGTACCCCGGCGAGGCACGGCTGACGTGGGCGGCAGCGTAGCGCCGGGAAGAAGCTCGCAGCCCCTCCGATGTGCTGGGCGGGGGGAACGCGGACCCGGTCCCGGCGCCGCCGGCGCGCGACCACGGCGCGGGCGGCACCGGGCCGGCGCGGGCCCGCGCCGGGGCGAGCGGTCAGCGCTGACTGGCGGGCCGCACCACGATCTCGTTGACGTCGACGTCCTCGGGCTGGGCGAGGGCGAAGGACACCGCGCGGGCGATGGCATCGGGGTCGATCGCGTGGGCGCGGTAGGTGCGCATCCCGCCCGCGGCGTCCGGATCGGAGATCGAGTCCGCGAGCTCGGACGTGACCACGCCGGGGGTCAGGGTGGTCACGCGGATCGAGGGGTCGCTCTCCAGGCGGAGGCCCTCGGTGATCGCCCACGCCGCGTACTTCGTGCCCGAGTACACCGCCGCCGTCGGGACGACCTGGTGCGCGCCGATGCTCGCGGTCGTGACGAAGTGCCCGCCACCCTGCTCGGTGAACACCGGCAGGGCCGCGGCGATGCCGTGCAGCAGACCGCGCAGGTTCACGTCGACCATCCGGTCCCACTCGTCGACGAGCAGGGCGTCGAGCCGGGACAGCGGCATCACGCCCGCGTTGTTCACCAGGACGTCCACCCGGCCGTGTCGTTCCCGGGCGGAGTCGACGAACGCCCGGACGTCGTCGCGGTCGGTCACGTCGACGCGCACGGCCTCCACAGCGCCCTCCGCGCTGTCGGCCAGCGCGGCGAGCCGGTCAGTACGGCGCGCCCCGGCCACGACGACGTGCCCCTCGCCCGCGAGCCGGCGCACCACCGCCTCCCCGATCCCGCTGCTGGCCCCCGTCACCAAGATGATCTTCTGTGTGGTCATGGGCCCACCGTCGCCGGTGCGCGCACGCACCGGCAGGCCCCGGTCGTCCGGGGGTGTGCCACACCCACCCACGGCCGCGGCGGACCTCCTACCGTGTGCGCCATGGCTTCGGAGCTCGGCGCGTACCTCGCCACCCGGCGCGCCCGGATCACCCCGGACGCGGTCGGTCTGCCCTCGGCGGGGCTACGCCGGGTCCAGGGGCTGCGCCGGGAGGAGGTCGCGATGCTCGCCGGGATGAGCGTGGACTACTACGTCCGCCTGGAGCAGGGGCGCGAGCGCCGCCCGTCGGCGGAGGTCCTCGAGTCGCTGTCGACGGTCCTGCAGCTCGACGCCGACGAGCGCTCGCACCTGTTCGCCCTGGCGGGGGCCACACCCAGGAAGGCCACGGCCGTCGCGACGGACCGGGTGGACCCCGCGCTGCGGCAGCTGATGGACGCGTGGCCGGACAACCCGGCGCTGGTCCACAACCGGGCCTTCGACGTCCTGGCGACCAACGAGATCGCCGATGCGCTCTTCGACGGCTGGTCGTTCTCGCGGAACCTGATGGAGATCGTGTTCTGCGACCCGGCCGCCCGCCGCTTCTACGTCGACCGGGACGCCGTCGCGGCGAACACCGTCGCGGGGTTCCGGCTCCACCACGGCCGCGCCCCGGAGGACCCGCGGATCAGGGCGGTCCTGCACCGGCTGCTCTCGAGCGGCCCGGAGTTCGAGGCGCTGTGGGCGGCGCACGACGCGCGGGGCAAGTCGCTGGAGCGCAAGCGCCTCCGGCATCCCCGGGTGGGGCCGCTGACCCTGACCGTGCAGACCTTCGACGTCCGCTCGGCCCCAGGCCAGCAGCTCGTCGTCTACCACGGTGAGCCGGGCGCCTCCGGCGACGCCCTGCGGCTGCTCGGCTCGCTGGCCGCCACGGACCGGGCACGGGGCTGAGGCGGCTCCCCGCTCGACGTCGTCCCCCGGCCTCGGCGGGCCCGCTGTTCCGCCCGTGACGGCCGACCCCGCCCGTCGCAGGAGGGGACACCGACCGGCCCGTCGAGGCCGAGCCGCCCCGACTGCAGGCGGGCGCCGGGCCGGTCGGCCGGGTCAGGTCCGGGGCGGGGCCACCGGAACGTCCCCGCCGGCCGGAGCGGAGTAGAACTGCCGGGCCCACCGCCGGTAGCGGCCGACGGGCCCGTCACCGGGGGCGAGCTTCGGGTGCTCGACGTAGATCTGGTGGTTCCACACCGGGAAGTCGGGAGCGGCGTCCCGGAGGGTGATGTGGTGCGCCAGGCGGCTGAACAGCTGCGAGAGCGGGTCGGTGATCAGCCGGCCCAGGACGTCGGGCACGAACGGGACCTTCTCCAGCGCCACGGTGGCGCCCAGGCGAAGGTGGAGCCTGCCCGGCGCCGTGGGGGTCGCGTGCAGCAGGACGTACATGTCACCGAGCGGGCCGAGCCGCGCCACGGCCGCCAACGTCGAGAGGCCGACGACGGTCAGCTCGTAGGACGCGCTGGGGACCAACGCCCGCCCGCCCGCGGTCACCGGGATCGTGCAGGTGGGCTCCCCGATCACCGGATCGGCGTCGATGGTGAGCCCGCTCAGGCCGTGCAGCTGGGTGAGGTGCCCGAAGTCGAACGCGTTCTCGACGATCATCTGCGGATGGCCCGCGAGGTCGACCGTGGTGTGCCGGAAGACGCTGGGCCGCGGGCCGTGCAGGGCGGGCACCTCCCAGGTCGGCGGCTCTCCCAGCGCATGCCGCCACACGTAGACGGAGCTGTTCACCTCGCACACGTCGTACCGCGTCAGCGCGGCCTTCGGCGGCTGCAGCCCGTAGCCGGTCGCCACGCAGGTCCCGCTCGTGTCGAAGGCGAACCGGTGGAACGGGCAGACGATGTTCTCGCCCTCGACCGCGCCGCCCGCCCCCAGATGTGCTCCCAGGTGCGGGCAGTAGGGCCGCACGGCCCGCAGCACTCCCCCGCGGGTGCGAAAGAGCACCACCTCCTCCCCCATCAGCGTGCGGGTGAGGACGCCACCGGGCGGGAGCTCGTCGGAGAAGGCGAGGCAGAACCAGCCGTCGGGATAGGGCAGCGCGGTCGCGGTGGCGGTCGCGGTCAGCGCATCGGCGCGGGCGGGACCGGAGTCGTCGTGGACGTAGCGGGTGAGACCGGACATCGCAGGTCCTCCGTGGTGGTGGGGGTGCTCACGGGCGGGGCCGCCGGCCCCAGGCGGAGATCAGCAGGAACGGCAGGTCGGCATGCCCGGGGTCGTCGAGCAGGGCGAGGCAGTCGGAGATGTCGTCGTCGGAGACGAGATCGTGCTCGCGTAGCAGCGGGCCGAACTGCGCCAGCGAGACACGCACGAGGCTGGTGGCGTTGCCGGTCGACCCCACGACGCCGGGGGTGCAGAGCACGCCGACCTCCACCAGCCCGGCTTCGGCGAGCATCAGCGGCAGGCCGGTGGCCCACCCGATGTCGGCGCCCATCCGGCCGGACGCGAGCCGGGAGAGCCCCTCCAGGCAGCGGTGGAAGGCGGTGCGGCTGCCGCCGGGCGGGGTGATGCGGAGCGTGGCGTCGACGCAGACCCACCCGCCCGGCGCGGTCCACCCCACCATCCTGGCCAGCGCGGCGGCCCGGTCGGGCAGGTGCTCCAGCAGGGCGCGGGCGTGCACGAGGTCGAACGAGGCGGCCGGGAAGTCGTCGTGCAGGACGTCGTGCCGCAACGGCGTCAGGTTCGCGACGTCGGTCGGGAGCAGGGTGGTGTCGAGATCGGTGACCACCACCTCGCCCGGCGCACAGCGCCGGGCCAGCCAGCGCCCCACCGACCCGGTCCCCCCGCCCAGCTCCAGGCATCGCCAGCCGGGCATCGGGTCCAGTCCGTCGAGGGCCCGTCGGGAACCTGCGTCGGCGAACTCCTCGTGGGCCCGGAGTCTGCGCAGCTCCAGCGGCTCGTCGTGGTCGAGGTGACCCGCTCCGTAGCCCGCCGTCATGCCGGGCACCCGGCCCCTGCCGAGGGCTCGCCGACCGCCGGTGCGGCGTCCCGTGCCACGACCCGCAGGGTCAGGCCGCGTGCGGTGATGGTGGCCTCCACCGCGGGCCGGAACGGCTCCGGGGAGAGCGGCTCGACGCGCCACCGCCGGAGGACCGCGTGCAGCGCGGTGACCATCTCGGTCAGTGCGAAGCGGTCGCCGATGCACTTGCGGGCCCCGGCGCCGAAGGGGAGGTAGGCACTGCGGTCGGGAGCCCGGCCGACCCACCGGCCGGGATCGAACCGATCGGGATCGCGGTAGAGGTCGCCGCGGTGCTGGATCAGGTACGGGCTGACGGCCACCACGGTCCCGCGCGGCAGCTCGACCCCGCCCAGCTCGGTGTCCGCGGTCAGGGTGCGGGTGAACAGCCACGCGGGCGGGAACAGCCGCAGGGTCTCGGTGAGGACCCGGCCGGTGACACCGTCGAGCGGCGGCGGCCGGACTCCGTCCGCTGCCCGCGCCTCCGCCGTGACCTGCTCCTGCACGTCGGGGTGGGTGGCCAGCAGGTGCAGCGCCCACGCGAGCGTGTTCGCGGCGGTCTCGGTGCCGCCGATGAAGAACGTGAGCACCTGGTCGGCCAGCTCGGCATCGGTGAGGGTCGCGCCGTCGTCCACCGCCCCCAGCAGCGAGGACATGAGGTCGCCGTGATCGGTGGGGTCGGCGCGGCGGTTCGCCACGATCGTCGCGACGACGTCGAGGAGCCGCGCGCGGGCCTCGTCGAACCGGCGGTTGAACGGGATGGGCAGCCGGCTCAGCAGCGGCGGCGTGAGCATCCGCCGGAACACACCCCGCACGAGCGTCGTCGTGTCGTCGATGCTCCGGTCGACCACATCCGCGGGCAGCTCACCACTGAAGATCGTCTCCATGGTCGCGCGGGCGGTGAGAGTCATCATCTCGCGGGTGACGTCGAGGTGCTGCCCGGTGTGCCACGCGCTGCTGCTCGCCTCGGCCGTCGCGGCGAACACCTCGGCGTAGCCGGGGAACCGGTCGTTCTGGAACGAGGGCTGGCACAACCGCCGCTGCCGGCGGTGGCTGCTGTGCGGACAGGTCGACAGGCCGTTGCCGGCGACCTCGCGGATCCGCTCGATCACCGGGCCCTCCTTGTCGTAGGTGCGGTCGTCGAGCAGGACCTGGCGGGTCACGTCCGGGTCGCAGGCCATCACGACCGAGAAGGGGCCCAGACGGATCCGCGCCAGCGGCCCGAGCGCGGGCAGCGACGAGGTGAACGCGAGCGCGTCCCGCAGCAGCGGCACCGCGTGGCCCAGCACCGGCAGCGCGCCGGGTGCGAGCGGGATCGACGGGGGGCGGGGCATGGTCACCTCGTTGTCTCGGAGGGTCCGGTCACCACGTGACGGGCAGGTCGTGGACGCCGTAGATCAGGCCGTCGTGCTTGAACCGCACCTCGGACGGCTCGACGGCGAGGCGCAGGGTGGGGATGCGGCGGTAGAGCGTGCCGTAGACGACCTGCAGCTCGACCCGCACGAGCGGCTGACCGAGGCACTGGTGCGGGCCGAAGCCGAACGCGACGTGGTGCCGGGCGTCGCGGCGGATGTCGAGCCGCTCGGCGTCGGGGAAGGCCTCGGGGTCGCGGTTGCCGACGTCGTTGGGCAGCACGATGCCGTCGCCGGCGCGGACCGTGGTCCCGTCGGGGAGCTCGATGTCGGCCAGCGCCACCCGGCGCCGCGCGGAGTGCACAATGGGCAGGTACCGCAGGAGCTCCTCGGTCGCGCCCACCACCAGCGCGGGGTCCTCGGTGGTGCGCAACGCCGCGAGCTGCTCGGGGTGGCCGAGCAGCGCGAGCGTGCCCAGCGCGATCATGTTGGCCGTGGTCTCGTGACCGGCGACGAGGATCAGCAGGAGCATCGACGCCAGCTCGGACGAGGTCAGCTCCCCAGTGGCGACGTGCCGGGAGGCCATCCGCGACAGGATGTCCTCGGCCGGGTCGGTGAGCCGCCGCGCGATCAGGTCCTCCAGGTACCCGACCAGCCCGCGCTGCGCCGCGAGCACCTGCTCCACCGTCGAGTACCGGTGGATGAGCACGTGGCTCGACCGCTGGAAGAACTCGTGGTCGGCGTAGGGCACCCCGAGCAACTCGCAGATCACCATCGTCGGCACGGGCAGTGCGAAGGCCGTGACGAGGTCGACGGGACGCGGTCCGTCGAGGATCGCGTCGATCCGCTCGTCGACGATCCGCCGGATCGTGGGCCGGAGGGCCTCGACCCGCCGTACGGCGAACAGGCTGGTCAGCATCCGGCGCAGCCGCCGGTGCTCCGGATCGTCCATGGTGATGAAGGAGCGCGCGTCGGCGTGGCGTGCCTTGATCCCTGCCGTGACGTGCGGATAGCCGTCGTGGGTGGGGTCGGCGCTGACCCGCGGGTCGCTGAGCAGCTCGCGCTGCAGCGCGTGTCCGGTGACGAACCACGGCGTGCTGCCGTCCCAGATGCGGACCCGGCCGACCGGTCCGCGCGCATGCAGTCCGAGCAGCTCCGGCGGCGGGTCGAACGGGCAGCCGGCCGCACGCGGCAGGGGGAACTCGGGGATCGGGGCGGTCATGCCGCGGTCCGTCCGGGGACGGGCGCGGTGATCTCCAGGACCGCGGCGGTCCAGCGGAACCCGAGCCCGAAGCTCACCACGAGCACGCGGTCGCCGGGCACGACCGTTCCGCCGCGGAGCAGCCGGTCGACGGCCAGCAGCAGGTCGCACGGTCCGGCATGGGCGACGTGGCGTCCGAACGTCCAGCTCGTGTCGGCCGCACGGGCGTGCAACGGTGGCCCCGACAGCAGGACGTCCAGCACCGCCGACCCGATCGCGACGACGGCGATGTGCGCGACGTCCGCCGGTGCGAGACCGGCCTCGTCCAGCACCTGCTCGACGCAGGAGCGCGTGGCCTCCTGCAGGGAGGTGACGTGCGGGGCGAGCCCCGTCTCCTCGACCGCCATGCGCCGGCCCGTCGCCCCGCCCGCCACGCCGGCCGCGGCCCTGCTCATCTCCTCCAGACGGGGCACCGCGGCGTGTGCGGTCGCCACCAGCCGGGCCCGGCCCGGCGCGCGGGTGAGCACCGCGGCCCCGCCCGCGTCACCGGCGAGGTAGCCGATCTCGTGGACGAAGTCCCAGCGTTCGGCGGGGAAGCGGGACCCCGCGGTGACCATCGCCGCCCGTGCGTCCGGACGTGCGGTGAGGTGCTCGGCCGCCGTGACCAGCGCGGCCGCACCGCCGTCACTCGCGGCGCCGATCTCCATCCCCGTCGCCACCGTGGTGCCCAGGGCGCGCAGCAGGTAGGGCGAGGGGGTGTAGTGGTCGACGTCCTGGAAGCTCGCGTGCACGAGCAGGCTCAGGTCGGAGCCGACGGCACCGGCGTGCCGCAGGGCCTTCAGCGCCGCGCGTGCCGCCATCCCGACGGCCGTGTCGCCCGCGGCCACGGCGGCGGAGCCGAACCCGTTGGCGTCGGCCGCCGAGGGGGTGTCCGGCCGGGCACCTGCCCGCGGCCGGATGGGCGGAATCCACGACCCGCTGCCCGCGATGTTCACGTCGGACCAGAGCACGAGTGCCTCCTCAGGCGGGGACGGGCCGGTGGTCGTCGGCGCCCGGACGGACCAGGCGCCCCGGTTCGCCGCTCGAGAAGGCGGTGACGCCGCGGACCCGGACCAGCACCCGGCCGTCGGCGGCCGCGGTGAGCACTCCGGACGCGGTGTCGTGGCCGAGCCGGACGACCGGGTGGCGAGCGGCGAGGTCGCAGTCGTTGCCGGCACACCCCAGATCGACCTCGGCGATACCGGCGAGGGGGCCCGGCACCGGTGGTTCGCCCTCGGCCCCGTCCCGCGGCACGAGCAGCAGGTGGGCGAGCGCGTCGATCAGGATCGAGGGCACCGTCGTCCCGCCGAGCTCGGCCGAGAACCCCGCGTGGTCGAACGAGAACAGTGCACTCGTCCCGCCCGGCCCGTGGGCGTGGGCCGAGGTCCCGGCGAACGGCCCGCTCAGCGCCAGTACGGGATGTCCGTCGTAGATCGGCATCCGGAACCCCGGGACGGGGGTGTGCCCCCGCAGGTCCGGCGCCGGGCCGAGGTGGGGGCGGACCGGGGCGAGCAGGACGTCCGCCTCGTAGCAGAGGTCGCCGAACCGGAGCACCTTCCCGGTCGCGCTGACCCGGTTCGTCGTGACCCGGACCGAGACCCGGGCCCCGGCGGGATCCTCGGTGGTCACCCGCGCGGAGACCGTGACGGTGCGGGGAGGACCGTCGGGCCGCACCGTCACCGAGGCGTGGCAGGCGAGGTCACGGAAACCGGTGACGACCATGTCCGGTCGCAGCCGGGTCGCGGCGGCCGCGGCGGCCTCGAGCGCGAACGTGCCCGGGAGCACGACGGCGCCGTTGACCCGGTGGTGGCGCATCCACCGCCCGTCCCGCTCGTCGAGCGTGCGGGGGTCCCACGTCTTCGTCGCGACCACCCAGGACCGGCCCTCCATCGTGATGCCGTCGAGGAGCGGCGAGGCCGGTTCCGGACCCGGTACGGCGGGGTCCGGGACGTCGGGGGGCGGCATCGGCGGGGCGTCCGGTCCGATGCCCCGGCGGGCGAGCATGGCCCGTTCCGGCCCGCGCAAGAAGAACGTCAGCCCGTTCGCCGGCGGGTGGGCCAGCGACGAGAGGAACTGCGCGCACCCCTGGGCCGGCGTGATGTAGGCGTCCATGTTGTTGCGCCGCAGCGTCTCCTCCATGGCGACGCTGCTGGCCACACCGACGTCCTTCCAGCCGCTCCAGAGGATCGCGATCTCCCGGTGCCCGGTGGGCAGGTCCCGGTCGGCGGCGGCCGTGGCGTACTCGAGGTAGGAGTTCACCGCGCAGTAGTCGACGTCGCCGGGCGCCGGCGCGACCGTGGCGAGGGTGCTGAAGGTGGCGAGGATCGTCGGTGGTCGTCCGGCGAGGGCGTGCTTCAGGTTGCGGTAGCCGGTGGCCTTCGTGGCCCGCACGGCCCGGAAGTCGGCGAGCGCCTTGGCGTGCAGCGCGCGGGGACGCAGGTCGAGCACGGCGTTCACCACGAGGTCGACCCGGCCGTGCCGGTCGTGGATCTCGTCGAGGACGGCGGTGGTGGCCTCGCCGTCGAGCACGTCGCAGACGCGGTGGTGCACGCGGTCGGGACCGCAGACCTCGGTGAGCCGCCGCAGTGTCGCCCGTACCTCCCGGGCGGCGTCGAGACGGTCGTACCGCGCCTTGAGCTCGCGCAGGCTCAGCTCGGGATGCAGGCGTCGCTGCTCGGCGATGAACTCCGCCTGGGGTGCCGGCTCGGTGGGCGGGCCGTCCGGGACCGGGGTGCGGCCGATCAGGTAGACGTGCGGCCGCTCGACGCGGACGGCGAGCGCGTGCAGCAGCTCCGGCGTGATCCCGCGTGCGCCGCCGAACGCGACGACGACCGAGCCCGGGGCCAGCGGGGTCGCGCCCGGGCCGGCGGGCACGCCGTCCGGGCAAATGTCCATCCGGGCCCAGCTCCCGTCCCCGCGGGCCGCGACCGTGTGCAGCGGACCGGCGTCGCCGCTCGCGCGGACCAGCTGGT
Source organism: Pseudonocardia sp. Ae717_Ps2 (assembly GCF_001932475.1). Classification (NCBI taxonomy): domain Bacteria; kingdom Bacillati; phylum Actinomycetota; class Actinomycetes; order Pseudonocardiales; family Pseudonocardiaceae; genus Pseudonocardia; species Pseudonocardia sp. Ae717_Ps2. Next base: position 784,439 of record NZ_MCIS01000001.1, on the reverse strand, counting down.
GCAGCGCGGTCAGCGCGTCGGGCGACGCGGTGAGCAGCGCGGCTCCCCCGCACTGGGTGATCTCGGCCCGGACCGAGCGGACGAACCCGGTGAACAGACCGGCGAGCGGGTGCGGACGGTCGCCGGGCAGGGCGTCGAGCAGCGCGGCGCCGACGGTTCCGCCGTTGCGCAGGGCCGGGAGCAGGGCCTGGGTCGTGGTCAGGAGCAGGTCCTGCAGCGTCTCGGCGCGCAGGGCGTCGGTGGGGGCGTCACCGCGGTCGGTGAACCGCGTCAGTACCCGCACGTGGGCCGGGACGAACGGGAGCTCCGCGAGCGCGCCGGCCGCGTCCTCCGCGGCGACGGCGTCGGTCGTCCACACGGCGACGTCGACGCAGCCCTCCAGCGCGGCCACGACGTCCGTGGAGTCGGTGACGACGACGGTGCCCGGCGGGACCGGGTGCGGCGGGGTCGCCCCGGTCGGGACGGCCATGTCGACGAGGTCCACCGTGCCCCGGGTACCGATGTCGGGTTCCGGTGCGTCGGCGGGCCGTACACCGGTGAAGCGCAGGCCCGGTGTGGCCGGGTCGCTCGCGCCGACGATCGTCCCGCGGCCGGTGACGACACCGTGCAGCAGCGCGAACAGCGCGTCGACGGCGAGGTAGGTGCGATCGGGCGCCGGGGGCGCGGGCGGCACCGCCGCCGGACCGGCCGTCGCGACCGTTCCCAGGATCGGCAGACCGTGGTGCTCGGCGGTCGAGCGCCGGGCCAGTGCCACGACGGCGGCGCCCTCCGCGATCGTCGCCCCGTCCGGTACGAGCGGACCGAGATGTCCGTCCCAGCCCCGGACCGGTGCCACACTCACGGCCCCCACCAGCGCCAGCTCGCAGGCCCCGTGGCGGAGCTGACGCATCGCGAGGTCGAGTGCGGCGGTGCCGGAGTCCCGGTGGTCGTAGACGGCGACGCCGAATCCCTGCAGGTCGTCGTAGTTGGTCACCCGGCCGGCCGCGATGCAGGAGACGGCACCGGTGAAGTCGTCCTCGCTGATGTCGGGAGCGGACGCGTCGACGGCGGCCGCGAGCCGCTCACGCAGCGTCGCGACCATGCCGGGGTCGGGCAGCAGCCCGAGCGCGTCGGCGCACTCGGCGGCGTGCACCCGCACGGCCATCCGGGTGGCGTGCCTGCTGGGCAGCGCCGACCCGATCAGCAGCGCGGTGTCGGGACGCAGGTCAGCGGCCGCGTCGCCCAGCTGCGCCAGCAGCGGGTCCACCGCCTGCAGCATCATCAGGTGGCTCGGGTCCATGTGCGCGGTGGTGCGCGGCGGGATCCGCACCTCGCGCGGCGACGGGACGGGGAACGGGTCGCCGAACCCCGCCGAGGGACCGGGCCCGGTACCCGCCAGCCAGGCAGCGGTCGCGTCGCGGTCGGAGCCGGGCAGGTGTGTGTTCCAGCCGACGACGACGAGGTCCTCCGGGATCGCCCTGGCGGGCCGCGGGGTCGGGACGCGGTCGGCCAGCACGGCGTGCGCGTCGGCGCCACCGAGCCCGAACGACGAGACGCCGACGACACGTGGCCGGTCCGAGGGCCGCCAGTCGACCTCGGTGACGGGCACCCCGAGCCGTTCCTCCCCGTCCAGCAGCGCGTGCGGGACGATCCGGTCCGTCTGGGCCGGGATCGCCCCGTGCTCGATCGCGGTGAGCGCGTGCGCCACCGAGACGAGCCCCGCGAGCACACCGGTGTGGCCGAAGACCTGCTTGTTGGAGCTGAGCAGGCAGGTGCGCGGGCCCTGCCCGAGCCGCGCCAGCAGGGCTCGGACCTCGACCTCGTCACCGGTCGGTGTGCCGGTGCCGTGGGCCACGACCCAGTCGAGGTCGTCCGCTCCGACACCGGCGTCGGACCAGGCGCGGGAGATCGCCAGTTCCTGACCGCGTTCGGCCGGGGCGTGGATGCCCTTGCCCCGGCCGTCGGCGGCCAGGCCGGTGCCGAGCACCAGCCCCAGGATCTCGTCGCCGTCCGCCACGGCCCTCGCGTGGGTCTTCAGCACGAGCGCCACCGCACCCTCGGCGAGCAGCGTCCCGTCCGCGTCCCGGTCGAACGGGCGCACCCGGCCGCTGGGGGTGATGCCCTGGGCCTTGCAGAACAGGGTCAGCAGGGTCGGCTCGGCCACCGAGGTGCCGCCGGCGAGCGCCACGTCGCAGGAGCCCTCCCGCAGTGCCTTCACGGCGGCGTCGAGCACGTAGAGGCCGCTGGCGCAGGCTGCATCGAGCGTGAGGTGGCGGGCGTCGTCGGGCACGAGCCCGCCGAGTGCCATCCGTGAGACGGACGCGGGCTGGTGCATGAGCGGGTCGGCACCGCTGCCGGAGTAGTGGGCGAGCACCGCGTGCTCGGCCATCTCACCGAGCCAGTCACCGTCCGGGTCGGCTGCCGTGGCCCCGCGGAGCATGCTCGCGTACTGCGCCCCCAGCACCGGGGCCTGGCCGCCGAGCCCGATGTGGTCGTGCGCTCCCGTGGTGACGGCGAGCCACCGGTCACCCGCTCCGCGGCGCACCCCGTCGAGTGCCTGGACGGCGCAGTGCCGCAACCAGCGCGCGGTCGGTGCCACCCCGGGGTGGTCGCGCAGTCCGTGTGGCTCGCTGAGCGAGCGCGGATCCGGGACGAAGCCGGTGAGATAGCCGGCCCGGCGGGCGTGGAAGCGGTCGGGCACCGTGGGGTCGGAGGCGTGGAAGTGCTCGAGCGCGAAGCCGGTCGGTTCGCTCGCCTGCAGCGTGGCCTCGCGCAGCCGGTCCCACAGCTCGCGACGGTCGTTCGCGCCGGGCAGTGCCACCCCGATCCCGACGACGGCGACGGCGTCGTCGTCGGCAGCGACGGTGTCGGTGTCGGTGCGGGTCTCCTCGGAGGGGGACCCGGCCACGGTCCCCGCCGGCTCGGGGTCCCCGCTCGGCGGTCCGGCGGGTGCGGGCGACGTCCCCCGGACGGGAGCGGCGTGCGCGGCGAGGTTGCTGTGCAACGAGAGCGTCTGCATCCCGGTGAGGCCGATGCCGCCGTCGGCGACGAGGGTCTGCCCGGTGACGAACCCGGCGTGCGGGTGCAGGAAGTGGCAGATCAGGTCGGCCGCGTCCGGCGTCGAGATCGTGCGCCGGAGCAGCCGCTCGTCGTCGGAGCGGTCACCGATCGTGTCCGGGTCGGCGAGTGATCTCACGATGTCGCTCGCCACCGAGCCCAGCAGGACCGTGTTCACCCGGATCCCCCGCGGGGCCAGCTCCAGCGCCAGGTAGCGGACCAGCGACTCGGCGGCCGCCTTCGTCACGCCCCCGGGCCCGTAGCCGGGCACCGGCAGGTGGGACCCCACGGCGGACAGGCACAGCACCGCCGCGCCCGGACGGCCGTCCATCAGCTCGGCCGCCCGCCGCGCGCAGTGGTAGGGCCCCATGACGTTGGTGCGCCAGGCCCGTTCCCAGTAGACGTCGTCGACGTCGAGCAGCGGGAGGAAGGCGCCGGCCGCGGCGTTGTTCACCAGGATGTCGAGGCCACCGTGCCGCTCCCGGACGAGGTCGAACATCCGGTCCACCTCGGCGGTCTTGGCCACCGAGGCGCGGATGAACTCGCAGGAGCGGCCTGCGGCACGCAGCTCCGCCTCCAGCTCCCGGGCCGCCTCGACCGAGTGGAAGTAGTTGACGATCACGTGCGCACCCCGGCGGGCCAGGCTCCGCACGATGTCGGCACCCAGACTGCGTGCCGCGCCGGTGACCAGCGCGATCCGCCCCGTCAGGTCGTCCGGGGAGCCCTCGTGCCCGTTCATGCAGCCTCGCCGACCGCTCCGCCGGCCACGACGGCGTCCGCGATGCGCCGCAGTGAGCCGAAGCCCAGCAACGAGGCGTTCGAGCGCAGGTCGGGCAGGTTGAACAGGTCCGCGACCTGACCCAGCAGTGCGACCTGCTTGAGGGACTCGACGCCGAGGTCGGCCTCCAGGCTGTCGTCCTCGCCGAGGAGGTCCGGCGGGTAGCCGAGGTAGCCGCCGTAGAGGTCACGCAACTGCGCCAGGACGGCGTCGTAGTCGCGGGCCCCGGCGGAGGGGGCTCTGCCGGAGAGGGCCGGGGCGGAGGGGGCCGGGGCGGAGGGGGCCGGGGCGGAGGGGGCCGGGGCGGGTTCGACCGGCTCGGGACGCGCCGCCGGTGTGGCCACCGCGGCCGGCGACGGTGGCCGGACCGCGGCCGGCGGGTCCGTCGCGGGGGTGGGTACGGCGACGGTCGGCTCGGGGCGCACGACGACCGGGGCACCCGGGTGCGCGCCGTTCCGTGACGGGGTGCCGGTCGTGAGCCCGGCCAGGACGGCGGGGGCGTCGCGCTCGGCCAACGGCACGGTGCACCGCACGCCCGGAACGCTCGCCTGGATCATCTTCGCGACGACCGCACGCTCGCCGCACTCGACGAACACGTCCGCGCCGGAAGCGTGCAGCTCGCGGATCGTGTCCAGGATGCGCACGCGGGCGGTGAGGGCACCGGCCATGAGCTCCACGGGGTCGTCGTCGGCGACGTCACGGCCCAGCCACGGCGAGCACACCCGCACCCGGCCACCGCCGTAGGGCACACGGGGCGCACCGGCGCGGAGCTCCCTGGCCGACCGGGCCAGTGCGGGCGAGTGCGTGGGGTGGGGCACGTCGAGCCGGTTCGTGGGCCAGCCCGCCGCCGCGGCCACCCGTTCGATGTCGGCGGTGAGCGCGGTCGGCCCGCTCAGCACACTCTGGTGCGGCGCGTTCTCACAGGCCAGCACCAGATCGGGGTGTCCGAAGAGGCCGGCGAGGTGCTCGGCCCGGCGGCCGTCCACCCCGACGGCGAGCATCGTGCCCTGCCAGTCCTGCCGGGTGAGGGCGCGGGACCGGGCCACCGCGAGCCGGACCGTGTCCTCGACCGAGATGTACCCGGCCGCGGCGAGCGCCCACAGCTCCCCCACGCTCTGGCCGACGAGGGCCCCCGGCTCGACACCCGTCCCGACCAGCGCGCGGTGGGTGGCGATGCTGACCGCGAAGATCTCCACGTACTGCAGGTCGGGGCCCCGCCCGGGAGCCACCTCGCCGCCCTCGACGAGCCGTGGCGACACCGCGGGGAGGTCCAGGCCGCGGGCGGCGGCGTCGATCCGGGCGAGTACCTCGCGTACGCCGTCGTGCCGGGCGTGCAGATCGTGCAGGATCCCGCCGCGCGGCGCGGGCACCGTTCCGGGCATGACGAGGACAGGGTTGGTGTTCACGCGTCGTCCCTCTCGGTTGGACAGGCCGAACACCTCCGATCGTCGAGGACGACCGCCCGGACTTTCCTTAGTGACCACAAGAATCCTTGGTGATCACAAGAAGAAGCAGCCGGGCGCCGCCCCGTCCGACGTGGTGGCAGGGGCGGCCGCCGGCGCACGGAGGGGCGGGCGGGCGTCCCCGGGCACGCCCGCCCCTCCCACTGCGCGGCCGGGTCGCCGGTGCGGACCGGGTGGTCGCGGGCATGGTGCCGGCCCGCGGAGGTCGGTCTCTGCGCGCCGGACGGCTCAGGCCGGGGACGACCCGGTGACCACCGTGATGGCGGCGGCCGGGCACCGGTCCGCGGCGTCGAGGACCGCCGCGGCGCCCTCCTCGTCGAGCGGTTCGCCGGTGGGCCGGGCCCGGACCCCCACGAACTCGAAGTGGTCCGGCGCGATCGCCAGGCACAGGCCCGCGGAGATGCAGCCCCGTGACACGTCGATCCGCCACGCCGTCGGGTCGCCGTCGCGTCCGTTCTCACCCCTGTGGTGCTCACCCATGCGGTGCTCACCCATGCGGTGCTCCCGGTGCCTCGTCAGCCCGCGGCGCGGGAAGCAGGCCAGTGCACGCCCACGCTCTCCATGCCGGCCAACACGTCCATCTCGGGGTTCGCGACGAGGACGTCCTTGAACGTGGGGCTGCCGACGACGACGTCCTTGAACGAGCGGAGGAACTCGTCGATCTCCTTCGCCTCGCGCTCGGGGAGGCCGAACTCGGCGTAGGCGGGCGTGACGATCTCGTCGAAGAGCGCGGTCCAGTACTCCTCCGTGACGCCCATCCCGCGGTGCGCGGTGGCCATGTCGCGGCCGGTGTAGGTGTGCGGGCCGCCCCAGTGCTCCCCGAGGAACTCGACGAAGCTGGTGATCTCCTCCTGCACCTCGGACTGGGTCTTGTGGTTCCAGATGTGGCCGATGGTGGGGTTGAGCATGGCCCGCTGCACGAGCGTCTTGGCCAGGAAGGTGACGACCGGCAAGCCGCCCAGGCGGTCGTAGAGCGGCCGGTCGTCGGTGGTGGGGGTCGTGGTGGTGGGGTCTGCTGCGTCGGTCATGGCGCGACCCTCCGACCTCGACTCTCGATGCGTCAACGTGAGGCGACGCATTGACAAGACATGTCACGCCGCTGCAACCCCCACCGGCGCGCCCGGTGGTCCACTGGTCGGTGTGGAGGTCGACACCAGGGTCGTTCCCGCCCGCGAGCGACTGGAGTACTGGCACGAGTGCGTGTGCGACCGCTTCGTGCCGCTCCTGGTCGTCCCGGCGAGCCAGCAGGTGCAGGGGCGGATCCGGTTCCGCGAGATCGGCGACACCAGGGTCCGACGCATCGCCGGGACCGAGCACACGTTCCGGCGCCGGGACAGCGACATCCGGCGGGGTGGCGACCCCGAGGAGCTCAACCTCCTCTTCGTCAACCGCGGCACGACGGTCGTCGAGCAGGACGGGCGGACGGCGACGCTCACGCCCGGGGACTTCCTGCTCTACGACAGTGCCCGGCCCTTCGAGTTCCGCACCCGGGGCTCCCTCGACTACACGATCCTGCTCATGCCCAAGGGCCTCCTGGGGCTGCCCGACGGAGTGGACACCACCTGCACGGTCCGGCCCGGGTCCGCCCGCGACGGTCTGGCCGGGGCGGTGCGCCACCTCGTGGACTCCCTCGTCCTGCCCGACCGGACCTGGGCCGACCCGGAGGACGCCCTGGCCCTGCAGGAGCCGCTGCTGGCCGCGGTCTCCCGCCTGGTCCCCACCGCCCCGGCCGGCGAGCCCTCCCGGGTCCCCGTCGCCCTCGTCCGTGCCCTGGTCCGGCGTCACTTCCGGGACCCGGACCTGTCCCCCGCGACGATCGCCGCGGCGTGCGGCATCTCCGTGAGCCACCTGCACCGGGTCTTCGCCGGTGAGGAGCACACGGTCGCCGCGCTCATCCGGGAGGAGCGATTGCAGGCGGCGGTGCGGGCGCTCACCTCCCCGGGGAGTCGCCGCGAGTCCGTCGCCACGATCGGGCGTCGGTGCGGACTGCCCGATCCGGCGCACTTCAGCCGGGTGTTCCATCGGCGGTTCGGCGTCTCACCGCGCGAGTTCAGGAACCGGTGACCACCGGGACGACCGGCCCGCGCCGGCACCCCGACTGCCGCCCGAGGCCGGGAGGCCATGCCGCGCAGCACCGCTCACCGAACGAGACGGAAGAAGCCGCGCACCTGCTCGACGAACGACGCCGGCTGTTCCAGCGCCGCGAAGTGGCCGCCGTGCGGGAGCTCGGCGAACCAGCGCAGGTCGGTGAACCGCCGCTCGGCCTCCCGTCGCGAGGGGCGGGTGATGTCGTGCGGGTAGACCGACAGTCCGGACGGCGCGTGCACCGGGTCGCGGAACCGGGCGAAGCTCTCCCAGTACAGGCGCGCCGACGAGGTGGCCGAGGCGGTGAACCAGTAGACCGAGATCTCGTCGAGAAGCGCCCGTCGTGACACCGCGCTCGTCCCGTCGGTCCAGGCCAGGTACTTCTCGGCGATCCAGGCGGCCTGACCTGCGGGAGAGTCGGTGAGGGCGTAGCCGATCGTCTGCGGGCGGGTCGACTGCAGCGCCGAGTAGCCCCGACCGGAGCGGGCGAACTCCTGCTCGGCCTCCGCGGCGGCGCGCTCCGCCGGCGTCGGGTCGTCGAACCCGCCCAGCGCGACCGAGCCGAGGTTGACGTGGACGCCGGCGACCCGGTCGGGAGCCACCTCGCCCAACGCGCCGGACACCGCCGAACCCCAGTCACCACCCTGGGCTCCGTAGCGCGGATAGCCCAGCGAGACCATCACCGCGTCCCAGGCACGGGCCGTGCGCTCGACACCCCAGCCGGTCGTCGCGGGTTTGTCGCTCCATCCGTAGCCGGGCAGCGACGGCGCGACGACGTGGAACGCGTCGGCCGGGTCCCCGCCGTGCGCGCGCGGGTCGGTCAGCGGGCCCAGCACATCGAGGAACTCGAGCACCGATCCCGGCCATCCGTGCGTGAGGACCAGCGGGAACGCGGTCGGCTCGGGCGAACGGACGTGCAGGAAGTGGATGCCGAGGCCGTCGATCGTCGTGCGGAACTGCGGGAAGGCGTTCACCCGCTCGGCGAACCCGAAGTCGTAGTCCTCGGCCCAGCTGCGGCACAGCTCCTGCGCCTCGGCGAGCGGCAGGCCCTGCGACCGGTCCGCCACCGGCTCGCGCTCGGGCCAGCGCGTCCGACGCAGCCGGTCACGCAGATCGGCGATCTCGGCGTCGGTGACGGTGACCTCGAACCGTTCGACAGCCACGTCGCCCCCTTCCTGTGACACGCTAAAGCTGCTACGAGTGTCACGATAGAAGGCGCCGGGAGATACGTCGAATGCGGAATGCCTGTTACACCCCGGCCAGGGTGGCCACGGCGGTGGACCTGGCCAACACCTGGCGGCCGGTCCGTGGCGAGGACGATCTCGAGACCCTGCCGCAGCTGCGGACCTTCCTCGTCGACCATCTGCCGGCCGGTGAGCGCGATGCGTCGCCTCCGCTCAGCGACGCCGACCTCACGGAGGTCCGGGCGGTGCGAGCGACGGTGCGCACCGTGCTCGAGACGGCCGGCTCCGACGCCGACCGCGCAGCGGAGATCGTCAACGCCGGACTACGTCACCACCGCGTCGTCCCCACGATCCGCCGGGACGAGGAAGGATGGTGGGCCGACGTCGTCGCCGACGCCGACCGCCCTGCGGCCCACCTGGCCGCCGTCACCCTCGGGGCGCTCGCGGCCGTGATCACCACGCTCGGTCCGGACCGCTTGGGGGTCTGCGCCGGGGCGTCGTGCCGGGCCACGTTCGCGGACCTCTCCCGCAACGGCTCGAAGCAGTACTGCACACGGACCTGCGCCCACCGCGCCAGCGTCGCCGCCTACCGGAGCCGCCGACGACCGGCGGTCGGTGGTCCCGTCGGCGACTCGGGCGGAGTGGTCACCGGCTGACCCGCTGCCGGGTGGCCACCGAGACACGTGCTCCGTACCGGACTGGGCGCGCAGGTCGACCCACTGCCGGGCGATGTCCCGGCAGAGCCCGGGCCGTGCCCCGGGAGGGCACGGTGCACTGCGCCGTCGGCAGCCACGGCGCGGGGCCGGCCGTGTCGCACGGAACACCCGTCCGACCGCTCGCGTCCGGCATGCTCATCGGTCCCGGACTGACGGAGAGGAGTCGTACCGAGTCGACCGAGTGAGGAGTCGTCATGTGGTGGAACCATGTCGTCGGAGTCGGACTGCCGCTGCTGCTGATCCCCACGGCAGCGCTGTTCGTCACCGCCAGGTGGGGGTTCGCGGCGCTCGCCGGGGACGTCCCGGACGACGTGAAGGCGTTGTTGCCCGAGTTCACCCCCGCGGAGCGCCGACGCGGGATCGCCCTCTCGACGATCTTCCTGGTCACGCTGCTCGGATCCGTGTTCGTCACGACCTGGACCTGGATCGACGGTGTGCGGGCGGAGGGCTTCCTGCAGGCCTACGGGATGGCGTTCGCGACGTTCTTGGCGTTCTGCCTGATCGACCTGGTGATCGTCGATTGGCTCGTCATCTGCTGGTGGCGGCCGTCCTGGATCGTGATCCGCGGGACCGAGCAGGCCGAGGGGTGGGGGGACTACATGTTCCACGTCCGTGAACAGCTGAGCCCCGGGGGTCTGGCGGCCATGTTCGGGCTACCGGCCGTCATCGCCGGGGCGGCGACGGTGGCCCGTCTGGTGGGGTAGCGCCGACCGCGAGCGGGCGGCCGGAGTCGTTGTCACTGAGCGCTCGAAGGACGTCCCGGAGCTCGTCAGCCACCGTGCGGCCCGCCCGTGTGGGCAGCCGAGGACGCGTGCTCGGACTCCCCGGCGGCCCCCACACATCCCGGTCGCGCTGCCGCGCAATCGGTGCCCGCAGTGTCCGAACGCGACAGCTGCGTTGTCACACAGTCCTTGGCGGCGTCGAGGGTTACCGCCTCGCGATCGTCCAAACGACACGATCGGGGGTTGCGCGCGTCCACTTGGGACTGAGGCGACTGGTGGGGTTGTCGGTTTCGGTCCTGTTCGTAGCCCTTGGGGTGAGTGCGCTTCACCCTGTTTCCCGGCTTAGCTTCCGTTGCTCGGTGAACGTGTCCTGCTGATCGATCCGGAATTGGATTCCGTGGTCCGGCTTTCTGGGTGGCTACAGTGGATCCGGTTCGTCCTTCACGTTTCTCGTTCTTCCTGGCGATCGGCAGTGACGAGTCGGGGTGGCATCCCGGCATGCGGATCATGTCGACGTTTCTGGCGTTCATCGTGGCCATTGGTGTGGTCATCGTGCTGGACCCGTCGGAAGCCTCGGCGGCGCCATCTCCGGAAGTGACGACTGCGCAGCGACTGGGCCCTGCCGAGGCTGCGGACGTGGACTCGGCGCGGGTGACCGCACGGCTGCAGAACCGGCGGATCGAGGCGCTGTCCGAGCGCACCGAGACCGAGACGACGTGGGTGAACCCGGACGGTTCGCAGACCACCGAGCTCAACGCGGGCCCGATCCGTGTGCAGCGTGAGGGCGGCTGGGTGCCGCTGAACCTGGATCTGGTGGCCGGCGCGGACGGCAAGGTCCGCCCCGGGGCGCACCCACGCGGGCTGGTGCTCGCCGGTGCTGGTGGGCAGGACGGGAAGGCCCAGGACCTGGCGGCGGTGACCGGCGCAGCCGGTGAGGTCGCGGTCCAGTATCCCGGGAAGCTCCCGGCCCCGGTACTGACCGGGAACGTGGCGACCTACCCGGAGGTGCGGCCCGGGGTGGACCTGCAGGTGAAGGCGACCCGGACCGGGTTCGAACAGTTCTTCGTGGTGAAGTCCCGCCCCGCGGCAGGGGATCTGACCTTCACCCTGCCGATCCGGGCGAAGGGCGTGCAGACCCGCGCGGACGCCGACGGCAACACCCAGATCATCGACGACGACGGCAGCGTGATCGGCGCGCTCCCCGGCCCGATGATGTGGGACGCCCGCGTCGACGAGGCCTCCGGCAGCCCCGCGACGGTGAAGAAGATCGGCACCCTCGAGCTGGACAAGCCCTCGGGGCGCGCACCGCCCCAGACCGAGCAGCAGCGCTCCCAGCCCCGCGCCCCCGGTCAGGGTGTCGCCGGGACCGGAGTGGTCGCCGCGACGGTGACCGCGGACGCCGCGTTCCTCGCCGACCCGGCCCGCCAGTACCCGGTGACGATCGACCCGGGCATCACCATCTGGACGAACTTCGACACCTTCACCCAGTCCAACATCGCCAACACCGACCAGTCCGGGCAGACCGAGCTCCGCCTGGGCAGCTACGACGGCGGTACCACCAAAGCTCGCTCCTACCTGCACTTCGACGTCTCCCGTTTCCGCGGGAACAAGGTCCTGCAGTCCAACCTGAACCTGTACGCGATCCACTCCTCGGGCTGTCAGCCCCGCAACTGGGAGGTCTGGGACACCGCGCTGGTCGGGACCGGGACCCGCTGGTCGAACCAGCCCAACCCCTACACCCGCTGGGCCGTGTCGAACGTGACCCGCGGCAACAACGCCTGCGGCCCGACCTGGACCCAGAACGACGTGACCCGCCTGCTGGACTACTGGGCCTCGATCAACGTCGCGACCGGGTCGATGGTCCTCAAGGCCGAGAACGAGTCCGACACCCTGGGGTGGAAGAAGTTCTCCAGCGCCGAGGGCGGCGCGACCCCGCACCTGACGGTCACCTACAACACCCGCCCCAAGCCCGCCACCGGCCTGAACGTCTCCGACCGCGGCGGCACCAACAGCGCGGTCTACACCCGCTCGCTGACCCCGACGCTGTCGTTCACCCCGGTCGACCCCGACGGCGACGCGGTCACCGCCGCCTTCTACATCTACGAGGGCGACACCCTGATCACCGACTACTGGCGCTCCGGGGTGCCCTCGGGCAGCGTCGCCCAGTGGAAGGTCCCGGCCGGGCTGCTGCAGGAGGGCAAGACCTACCGGTTCCGGGCGACCACGATCGACGGGTCCCGCAACATCGCCGACGACGGCTGGGTCGCCCTGCGCTCGGAGAGATCCGGCCAGTTCGCCGACGTCGGCGGCTGCGCGAAGACCAACGGCTCCCCCATCAACCAATGGCCCGGAAACGGCGCCGAATGCCAGAAATTCTTCCCCTGGGGCACCGGCGACGGCTTCTACCAGTTCCGGGTCCGCCATTCCGGACAGGTCATCGACAACACCAACTGCGCCACCGCCAACGGCAACCCGATCTCCACCTACGACCAGGTGAACGGCGACTGCCAGAAATGGCGCATCGAGCGCCAGGGCGCCACCAACGGCATCTACAAGTTCGCCGTGAAGAACGCGAACAAGGTCCTCGACCAGAGCTGCTCGACCACCAACGGCACCAGGCTGGTCATCTGGGAACGGGTCTCCAACAACTGCCAGACCTGGAAGATGGTCCTCAGCCCCTACGCCGGTGCGACGGTCCAGTGGCTGAACTTCACCGTCGACACCACCGCCCCCGGCGCACCGCTGGTCGCCTCGGGCGACTACCCCGCCGACGGCAGCTGGAACAAGGGCGCCGGGCAGGCCGGGTCGTTCACCTTCACCCGCCCCTCGAACTCCCCGGATGTGACCGGGTTCGTCTACGGCCTGGACACCACCCCGGCCACCGAGGTCGCCGCGAACAGCTCCGGCGTCGCGACCGCATCGATCACCCCGCCCTCGGACGGGTCGCACGTGCTCAACGTGCGCAGCAAGGACCGCGCCGGGAACCTGTCCGCAGTCGTCGCGTGGCGGTTCAACATCGGCCGCGCCGGGCTCCTGCAACCCACCGAGTCCCAGCGCACCGTGTCCCGCCTTCCGATTCAGGTCCAGGCCCCGCCCGAGCTCACCCACGTGAAGTTCCTGTGGCGTCGCGGCCCCGGCGCGGCGATCGAGGCCGACATCCCCACCCCGCACCTGCGCCGCGGCGACGGCGCACCGATGGACCCCGGATTTGTCCCCCTCGCCTCCCTCGGCGGACCCGCCCCGGGCGGGCTCGCGGTCTGGACCGCGACCGACACCCTCGGCTCGGTCACCGGCGTCGTGCAGGTCAAGGCCATCCTCGCCACCGACGCCCAGGGGTCGAACCCGTACTCGACGGCGTGGCAGACCGCGATCGTCGACCCTGACGCTGACGGCGCCGAAGCCGAGGACATCGGCGGGGCATCGCTGAACCTGCTCACCGGCGACCTCGACCAAGCCTCCACCGACGTCGAAGAGTTCGGCCTCTCGGTGACCCGCTCGGCCTCCTCACGTGACCCCCGCGCCGGTTACCAGCCCCAGCGCGAACGTCTCACCGTCAACCAGCAGAAGATCAGCACCGACACCGCCGGGTTCGCCCCCACGGCCTCGACGCTGGCCCGGGTGACCGACCGCGGCCACGAGAGCACCGAGTCCCTGCAGATCACCCCACCCGCCACCGGGACCGGCACCGACACCTTCGCCGCGATCGAGGCCGACGCCGGCGCGATGCGCCTCGGGATGCGCGCCGGACGCCTCTACCGCGTCTCGGGCTGGATGTATGTCCCCGCCGCCACCGGCATCAACCCGCCCGACCCGCGCGGCCAGACCATCACCGTGGTCATCAAGAACGCCGCCGGCGCCTACCAGGCAATCTCCACACCCAAGCCCACCGTCACCGATGCCTGGGTCGAGCTGAAGGTCGAGGTTCCGATCCCCGCGGGTGCTACCGAGGCGTTCATCCGCCTCTACAACGGCCAAGCCCCCGGCTCCGGCAAGACGGTACTGATCGATGACCTGTCGGTGCGCGAGCTCGTCGCCCCCTTCGGGCCGCAGTGGCTCGGCGGGATCTCAGTCGAGGCTGCTGAGGTCGACTACTCCCGCCTGACCGTGGATCTGGACAACGTCGTGCAGATCGACATGGTCGACGGCGGGAAGGTGTGGTTCACCCGCGCCGCGAACGGGGTCTACTTCCCCGAACCCGGCGCCGAGGACCTGACCCTGTCCCAGAACGGGAACACCTTCACCCTCGCCGACACTGGAGTGTTCCCGATTTCTTTGACGCCGGTTTAGGCTGCCAAGTCGGTTATTTTCCTGAATCCTAGCTCGTATTCGGTGGGTGTCAAGTATCCGAGGGTGGAGTGCCGTCTGCGACGGTTGTAGTAGCTCTCGATCCACGCGAATGTCTGCTGTCGGACCTCGGTGACGTCGTTCCATGGCCGGGTGTGGATGAGTTCTTTCTTGTAGCTGGCGAAGAACGACTCGGCGACGGCGTTGTCGAAGCAGGTGGCGCGTCGGCCCATCGATCGGGCCACATTGTTGGCGGCGCAGAAGTCGGTGAACTCCCGGCTCGTGTATTGCGTCCCGCGGTCGCTGTGCATGATCACTCCGGCTGGTGGGCGGCGGGTGAGCAGGGCGGCGGCGAGGGCCTCGATGATCAGGTTGGTGCGCAGGTGGTCGGCCACGGCGTAGCCGACGACCTTGCGGGAGTGCAGGTCGATCACGGTGGCGAGGTAGGCCCAGCCGTCGACCGTCTGGATGTAGGTGATGTCGCCGCACCAGCGGGTGTCGGGAGCCTCGGCGGTGAAGTCACGCCCGATCAGGTCCGGGGCGTCGATCGGGCGTAGACCTGCGACGGTCGTCTTGCGCCAGGTGTGAGGGTGGCGGCCTTGCAGGCCGGCGGCGCGCATGAGCCGCCAGACCCGCTTGCGGGCGGTCCGGTGGCCGCGAGCGACCAGCTCGGCCCACACCCGGCGCACGCCGGGGTCACCGCGCAGGTCGTGGTGGATCTCTCGGATCGTGTCGGTGAGCTCGGCGTCGGTGCGTTCCCGCTGGCTGGGTCCGGTCTTGAGCCACCGGTAGTAGCCCTGTCGGGCCACGCCGAGCTGGGCGCACATGAACGTGACCGGATACTCGCCCTCGGTTGCCCAGTCCGCGATCGCCGCGTATTTCACGGCTGTTCTTTCGCGAACCAGGTCGCTACTTTTTTTGCGAAGTCCCGCTCCATTCGCAGGGTCGTGTTCTCCTTGCGGAGCCGTTCCAGCTCGGCCCGCTCCGGTTCGGACAGGTCCGTGTCCGGGACCTGCCCGGATTCGCGTGCTTTCTTCACCCACTTGCCTAACGTCATCTCGTGGACGCCGATACTCTTCGCTACCTCGGCGATTGTTCGGCCGGAATCGAGGACAAGACTGACGGCCTGGTCCTTATACTCCTGGGTGAAATGGCGGCGTGTCGCCACGCGATCCCCTCCGCTGCGATCAGCGGCAGTCTACGACCGGTGTCTACAAGATCGGGAACGGTCCACACCGACGGCACCCTGACCACCTTCGACCGTGCCGCTGCCATCGGCCCGTACCTCGTCTCATCCACCGCGCCGCCGATCCAGGCCGCCACCACCCGCTACGTCTACGAGACCGTCGACGACGTCGTCCGCGTCCGCCGGGTCATCGCACCCGCCGAGACCGGTGTCGGCGACTGTGCCGCCACCACCCCGGCCCGGGGCTGCGAGGCGCTGGAGTACTCCTACGCCACCGCCACCACCGCGGCCCCGGGCCAGCTCGGCGACACCGCCGGGCAGGTCCGCGCGGTCGCGGCCTGGACGACGAACCCGGCCAACGGGGCGATGGAGCGCATCGACGTCGCCCGCTACGCCTACGACGAGTTCGGCCGGCTGCGCGAAGCATGGGACCCACGCCTGCCGCAGCCCATCAAGACCGTCTACAGCTACGACGCCGACGGCCGCGTCACCTCGGCATCGGCCACCGGTGAGCTGCCGTGGAACTACGACTACGGCGCCGCCGGCACCCTCGGGATCTCGCCGGTCCCCGACACCAACCCGGGCCGGCTGCTCAAGGTCCGCCGCCCCAGCCTCGTCCCCGGCACCGCCGACCAGCTCGGCGACGAGATCGCCACCACCATCGTCTACAACGTGCCGCTCACCCGCGGTGCCGGCGGCCCGTATGACCTCGACGGCCCCTCCGCGGCGGCCTGGTCCCAGGCCGACCTACCCACAGACGCCACCGCAGTGTTCGGCCCCGAGGACCCGACGAACACACCCACCGCGACCAGCTCCTCCCCCGGCCCTGACGGCTACGCCGCAGCGACGGTGCACTACCTCAACGCCTCGGCGAAGGAGGTCAACACCGCCACGCCCGGCGGATACATCGACACCGTCGAGTACGACCGCTTCGGCAACACCACCCGCGTCCTCGAAGCATCCAACCGGGCCTTGGCACTCGGCCAGCTGCCCGACTCCGACACCAAGCTCGCCGACCTCGGCCTCGCCCAGTACGACACCCGCACCCGCGCCACCTGGCTCGACACTCAGAACACCTACTCCGCCGACGGCCTCGACCCGATCAGCTCCCTCGCCCCGATCCAGCGGCTCGCGTTCAACGCCGACCCCGACGAGTTGGTCAACGCCCGCGCCCAGGTCGTGAACACCTACGACGAAGGCAAACCCGACGGCACCAACTACCACCTAATCACTACTGAACGCAGCGGAGCGCAGGTCGTCGTGGAGTGTTCCCGATTTCTTTGACGCCGGTTTAGGCTGCCAAGTCGGTTATTTTCCTGAATCCTAGCTCGTATTCGGTGGGTGTCAAGTATCCGAGGGTGGAGTGCCGTCTGCGACGGTTGTAGTAGCTCTCGATCCACGCGAATGTCTGCTGTCGGACCTCGGTGACGTCGTTCCATGGCCGGGTGTGGATGAGTTCTTTCTTGTAGCTGGCGAAGAACGACTCGGCGACGGCGTTGTCGAAGCAGGTGGCGCGTCGGCCCATCGATCGGGCCACATTGTTGGCGGCGCAGAAGTCGGTGAACTCCCGGCTCGTGTATTGCGTCCCGCGGTCGCTGTGCATGATCACTCCGGCTGGTGGGCGGCGGGTGAGCAGGGCGGCGGCGAGGGCCTCGATGATCAGGTTGGTGCGCAGGTGGTCGGCCACGGCGTAGCCGACGACCTTGCGGGAGTGCAGGTCGATCACGGTGGCGAGGTAGGCCCAGCCGTCGACCGTCTGGATGTAGGTGATGTCGCCGCACCAGCGGGTGTCGGGAGCCTCGGCGGTGAAGTCACGCCCGATCAGGTCCGGGGCGTCGATCGGGCGTAGACCTGCGACGGTCGTCTTGCGCCAGGTGTGAGGGTGGCGGCCTTGCAGGCCGGCGGCGCGCATGAGCCGCCAGACCCGCTTGCGGGCGGTCCGGTGGCCGCGAGCGACCAGCTCGGCCCACACCCGGCGCACGCCGGGGTCACCGCGCAGGTCGTGGTGGATCTCTCGGATCGTGTCGGTGAGCTCGGCGTCGGTGCGTTCCCGCTGGCTGGGTCCGGTCTTGAGCCACCGGTAGTAGCCCTGTCGGGCCACGCCGAGCTGGGCGCACATGAACGTGACCGGATACTCGCCCTCGGTTGCCCAGTCCGCGATCGCCGCGTATTTCACGGCTGTTCTTTCGCGAACCAGGTCGCTACTTTTTTTGCGAAGTCCCGCTCCATTCGCAGGGTCGTGTTCTCCTTGCGGAGCCGTTCCAGCTCGGCCCGCTCCGGTTCGGACAGGTCCGTGTCCGGGACCTGCCCGGATTCGCGTGCTTTCTTCACCCACTTGCCTAACGTCATCTCGTGGACGCCGATACTCTTCGCTACCTCGGCGATTGTTCGGCCGGAATCGAGGACAAGACTGACGGCCTGGTCCTTATACTCCTGGGTGAAATGGCGGCGTGTCGCCACGCGATCCCCTCCGCTGCGATCAGCGGCAGTCTACGACCGGTGTCTACAAGATCGGGAACGGTCCATCGGCATGACCGGCCTGCAGGACGTCCGGGTCACCAAGACCGGCTACGACGCCGCCCTCGGCGGTGTCTCTGGCTGGGCCATGCGCGCCGCGACCAGCACCACCCTCGACGCGGAAGGGCCCACCGGCGCACCACTCACGACCCAGGTCAAGCTCGACGACCGCGGCCGCGCCATCGAATCCCGCAAGATCGACGCCACCGGCACCGACGCCGGCACCACGAAAGCTGTCTTCTACACCGCCGGCACCAACTCAGCCGACGCAGGCTGCGGAAACCGCCCTGAATGGGCCGGATCCGCGTGCATGACCACCGTCGGTGGGGCAGTAGCTGGACACGATCCAGCAAGAATGACCACCCTACTTCCCTCCAAGCGAGTCGAGTCCTACAACCGATTCGGCGAAGCCACTCGGGTATCCGAGACCGTCGCGAACGAGACTCGCACCACCATCACCACCTTCGACCTCGCCGACCGCGTGACCGCCGTCGAGCTCACCGGCAATGTCGGCACCTCGGTCGGAAAGGTCACTACGAACTACGACTCCGTCTCGGGCAATGCCATCACCACGTCTCTGCCCGACGGCGCGACCATCACCCGCGGCTACGACCTTCTTGGCCGGTTGCGCAGCTATACCGATGCCGACGGCGCAACCACCACCACCGAGTTCGATCAGTACGGCAAACCGTTCAAGATCACCGACAGCCTCGGCACCACCCAGACCTTCACCTACGACCGCGACATCGACCCCCGCGGCCTCCTCACCTCGATGACCGACAGCATCGCCGGCACCTTCACCGCCCGCTACGGCCCGGACTCACAACTCCTCGAACAGGGGCTCCCCGGCGGCGTCCGCATGCTCAGTACCCAGGACCCGGCAGGCGAGGTCACCGGCCGCACCTACATCCGTGCCAGCGACAACATGATCATCGCCTCGTCGAACAGCGTCGAGAATCTTCGTGGCGAGATCATCTCGCTCACCGGCCCTGGATCAAACAAGACTCTTGCCTATGACCGCTGGGGCAGGCTCACCTCGGCGACTCAGATTGCACTGTCCACGAGCGCTTGCACCATCCGCGACTACACCTATGACCGGCGCTCCAACCGCACCGGCAAGACCACCCGCACCGGAAGCTCCGCCGGGGTCTGCCCCGCCTCCGGGGACCCCGCGCAATCCGAGACCCACACCTACGACTCCGCTGACCGCATCACCGACACCGGCTACACCTACGACGCCTTCGGCCGCATCACCACCACACCCGCAGGCCTGACCAGCACCTACTACACCAACGACCTCGTCGCCTCCCAACAACAAGGCGACCAGCGCATGTCCTGGACCCTCGACCCCGGACACCGCTTCCGAGCGATCACCAGCGAACGCAACGTCAGTGGAAACTGGCTGAACAACTACACCAAGATCAACCACTACGGCGCCGACAACGACGAACCCCGCTGGATCGCCGAAGACATCACCCAGCCCGACAACCTCACCCGCAACATCGAAGGCCCCGACGGCGACCTCGCCGCCACCACCGCCCTCGACGGAAACATCACCCTGCAGCTACTCAACCTGCACGGCGACGTCATGACCACCGTCCCCGTCGACTCCGCCGGCACCACCGGTGCCGCGACGGTGCTCGACAGCGACGAGTTCGGAGCACCTTCCAGCGACACTCCTGCCGCCGGAACCACTCGCTACGGATGGCTTGGCGGAAAGCAACGATCCAGCGAGACGCTCGGCGACACCGTTCTCATGGGTGCCCGGGTCTACGACCCCGGATCCGGCCGCTTCCTGCAGGCCGACTCCGAACCTGGAGGCAACGCCACCGCTTACGACTACTGCAGCGGCGACCCCATCAACTGCAGCGACCTGGACGGCAAGTGGAGCTGGCGGTCCGCCTTCCGCTCTGTCGCTCGCGTCGCTGCACGAGTCGGAGAGTTGGCCAGTTGGGTTCCAGGCCCCATCGGAATGATTGGCGCAGGAGTAGCCGCAATTAGCTACGCGTCAACCGGAAACTGGCGAAGAGCCGCCCAGATGGCACTAGTAGGCGCAGCTAACGCCGTCGGAGCTGGAGCCGCCGTCAAGGTTGGCCTTCGCATTATCCGGGTCGCAGGTAAGACCTCACACGCCAGAGCAGGCTTCCGTGCAGGCTTCAGACGAATCAGCTCAAGGATCGATATTGCCCGCCAGAACGGCCACATTCGTGGAACTTCCGAATACCGTAATCGCCTGAAGACCAGGCCAGGAAAGAAGAACTCGTTCTTCTTCTTCGGTCGGCGCTGGGCGAACGTCCATACTCGAATAGCTTGGCTGCTCGGGCGTAAGGCACGGAGCGCCTCACACATCCGAGTGATGAGATTTCCATGGCCAGTCGGACGGGTCTCGCCTGGAGGTAGGATGCAGAAGTCTGTTCGCGTCAGCCAGAACCCTAAAACAGGAGGGATTCATGGATCACCATGGCGATAGAGTTCTCTAGAAGACAAGAAGAAATTCTCAAAGCCGCACGTGCAGCGTACGGAGATCTACAGGCTCCAAACTTCCAGTTCTTGACCGAGAGGCAGCGGGAGAAGATCTGGACTTCGGTCATCCCTGAACTGGGCAAGATTGGCCGGGTTCGCGACTGGACAGACGAGGACGATGGAGTCAGCTTTCGAGTTACTGTTGACCCACCACGCAGACTAAGCCTCTCCCGTCAGCCTCAATGGACAATCTGGATATCCCGAGTCGGACCGTTCTCTCTAGCCGTGGAAACCCCACCCGAAGTCGACGAGATCCGACGCGAAGACATTCTTACTGAGACAACGCAGCCACTGTCCACTCGCGGCGAGGAGATTATTCGCATCCTCGTACGCAATGGCTACGCGGTTCTAACTGCGACCGACCTGGAGCGCACCCTGGATGATTTCAAGCCGCCGTCAGAGAGCTTCCCAGTCACCACTTGGAGAATGCTATTCGAAGACTCAGATCTTCCTTGGCATCAGATGTAGACCTTAAGCTCGATGATGCTGACCCATGCACAGAAGCGGAGAATCCCACGCCCTAGCCTCTAAAGCAGCTAGCTCCCCGACCGGTGGCCGACCTCAGTGAGTCAGGGTTCCGAGCGTCGGCAACGAGAACCCGAGCTCCGATACTCAAGTATCGACCACTTTGATTAGTACCGCACCAGCGTTGAGCTGAACTCGTAGCCGAATTATGCCATCTCAGGTATCGGTCTGGACGATCTCGCACAACTCGCACTGAGCATGCTTGCTGCGCGCTCCGCGATCCACAATGGCGAAAAGCAAGCCTGGTCACTCTTTCCGGATATCTCGCTCAACAGGAGACGACGAGTGCGCACACCAAACGGAACTGCGGGAGGTTTGCAATTCTTGTTCGCGATCTCCGCGACTATAGTCCTCCTGTTCTGTTCTCCCTCTCCTGTCGGCGCAACAGTTCCTAGAGCAGCTACCGAGTCTTCCCCACCTGACACCACAACCGACTGGGAAGCGATGGCAGTCGTACCAGTAGGGCCGGCCGCGGCTGGGCCAGATGGGACAGGAGGGACGTGGAGCGAGGTGCCCCCGCCCGCAGTCGCCATGCCAGCCCCTGCTGACGGTGGTGTGCCGTCGGCGGTGATATCGGGGCCGACGGTTGACAGTGATAGCCCGCCAGCAGCGGCGCCCGGCTACGAAGTCATCGCGGTGGGTCCTGAGGTCCCTCCTGCGCCGTCCGGTCCGCCTCTCGGCGATAGCACGGTGGCGGCAGGGCAGGTCGTGGCTCCGGCTCCGGCTCCGGCTCCGGCTCCGGCTCCGGCTCCGGCTCCGGCTCCGGCTCCGGCTCCGGCTCCGGCTCCGGCTCCGGCTCCGGCTCCGGCTCCGGCTCCGGCTCCGGCTCCGGCTCCGGCTCCGGCTCCGGCTCCGGCTCCGGCTCCGAGGCCACCTTCCCCCACTCCCCACTCACAGCCGAGCAGCACCGCCCCAGCACCAGTGCCTCCTCGCCCTTCGCCCTCAGCGATGCCCTCTGCATCGCCCGTTCCCTCGGTCCAGCCGGTGCTCCCGGGAGGTCCCGGGACGGCGGCAGGCGCGACGCCGTGGGGCGTTCCGGCCGAGATTCATCGTGTGGAGGCAGGAATCGCTCGCTGGACAGCAGTACTGACCGACATCGACGGCGCAATGACATCCGGATCTGATCGCCTCACCGTCGACGACCAGGTCACCATCTTGCACGGGCCGCTGGCCTCCCTTGCCGAGACGCCGGGAGCAGCCGCACCCAGCGGGGCGACAGTCGCGGTCTGGGCGCCGCAGGCGGCGGTCGGCCGATGGGAGATGCGAGTCCGGGTCCAGCCCAGTGCGGATCCGTCCGCCGTCGTGGGCATGGATCTTGTGCCCGTCGGCGGGATCGAGAGCCAGGTCGCCGGTCTAGGCGAGGAGCCGCATCTGGATTCCCGGATGGTCGAACAGGCCTCCGTCGCTCACGGGACGCCTGCGTGGCAGCACTGGGCTGTCGAGCGCACGGCTTCGTCGACCCGGCTGTTCCTCGACGGGCGCCTGCTCCAGGAAGCTCCGCTGGTCCCGGCGCCCGCTACCAGTGAGCACCCGGTACAGCTCAGGCTGTGGGTCCAGTCCTCCCCCACAGCCGACGCGGTACCAGCTCGGGCGGAGTTCGAGTGGGTCGCCTTCTACCCGGCAGGGAACTCCTGACATGACCGGCCGGCAGGTCCAGCAGTTCCGCGGTGAAGGAAGTCGACGGTGATCGCCCGCCGCAGACCCCGCAGACCAAGCACCGCTACTCGTCGGCCAGAGGCGGTCGAGCGTGGAGAACGGGGAGTGTGGGTCGCCGTGGCAGCGATCTCGGCCGGGCTGGTGTGGTGGTACGCGGCGCTGTTCCTGTCCCCGATCGATGGCACGCTGATCGCCCAACCAGCACCGGCCGCGGTACTCGAGGCGCGCCCGCCCTCGCCAGCCGGTAACTCGCTACCGAACCCACTCGGGCCGGTACTCGGGCCGCGAATCGATGAGGCGCTCCACACCGACGATGTGAGCCACGTGGAGCCGACCGGCGCGGTCGTCGAGGTGGCAGCGGTGGGCGGGGCATCTGAACAGCAGCGGGCACAGCTCGCGGTGCGGGTTGCGCTGCAGCAGATCGGGCTGCCCTACGTGTGGGGCGGCAACGGGCCGGAGAACGGGCACCGCGGATTCGACTGCTCCGGACTCACGACCTTCGCCTATGCCAAGGCCGGTGTGGCGCTACCGCGCACCGCCCACACCCAGTTCCGCCACGGACCCCGTGTCCCGGCCGGCACCGAGCTACTGCCCGGAGACCTCGTCTTCTACGGCACCTACGCCAAGGTCCACCACGTCGGCATGTACATCGGACAAGGGCGCATGGTGAACGCCCCGACCTTCGGCCAGCCGGTGCGGACCGCCTGGTTCCGGTGGGGCGGCGACGATTACATCGGCGCCACCCGCTCCGCCACGACCGGGACAGGCGCGGTGTCGCTGCCCGACCCCGCCGTTCCCGAGCTTCCGGACCCGCGGATCCCGGACCAGCCGATCTTCCGCGCCCCGCCCGCTCCACCGCTGCCCGTCCCCACGCCCCCGCTGACGCCGACACTGCCCAACGCCTCGACAGGCCATGCCGCAGCACCCACCCCCGCGCCCGAGACCGGCACCGTCAGCGCAGCACCCACGACACCGATTGCGGGCGCGAAGCCATCGCTGCAGAGCCCCCGCCCCTCTGCCACCACGGCACCGATCATGCCCACCCCCAACCCGGCACCGGCCCCCACCACAGGAATGACCTCGCCTGCCAGTCCCGACACGTCTGCATCACCGGTACCTGCTCCAGACGACGCCGCGCCGTCTACCGCTCCACCCGCAACGGTGTGGGGCACCGGGCACCCGCCGATCGCACTGGTCGACTCCGGGTCGGTGATCGGACTGGCCGCGGTCGACCGCGGCAGCGACGGTCTCCCCGCCCAACCGGGCGCGTGGACCTCGGACCAGCGGATTCTCGTCCGGCTCACACACCCGCTGAGCACAACCTCCACCGGCGGCGAACTCGTGCTGCGCTTCGCCGACGGGACGTCGGTCCCGGTCTCGATCACCGGCACCCAGACCCTCGCGACCGCGGACGCAGCCACGAGCACCGCCCCGCTGACCGTCCTCACTCCCGCAGGCGAAGGGCACTGGCACGTCACCACCGGCACCCCCGGGACGCAGCCATCACCGACCACCCGCATCACCGATGGCGATTGACCACGCCGCCGCAGAGCCCCATCCGGTCACGCTCCTGAAGTGACCCCCGATGCCCAGGCACCTCCAGACTTGGCAGTAGCCGAGAAGGAGGACGCGCGATGGGGCGTCAGAGAGCTCACCTCCAGTCCGCGAATCCGCGACAGCATCGACCGGATGCGCACCCGGGCCCGCGACGGCGGTGGCACCGTGGCTGGGGCCGATGCCGTCGAGGCGCAGCTGCCATGACGACCGGACCGGCACACATGCGGTGCAGTGCATGCAGGTCGGACTGGCGGAGTGGGCCGCCCCCTCCGGCGACCGGGTAGACGGCGCCGGCGCGGCGGCGCCTCACAGCCTCCGCATAGATGCTCATGATCAGCGCCATCGTCGAGGTCGCCGCATCGCCGCGCTGAGCCCCTGCCCGGCACGCGCGGCGCCCAAGAACAACGGCGATGTCGCGAAGCCGCGCTCTCACATCAGGACGACGACATCGGGAGACATGCCGTGTCCGACAGGAACGCATCGAGCAGGCCCGCCCCGCGGAGCATGGCGCGAGCCTGAGCGGTGAGCGCTCCACGCCGTTCGTCCAGGGCCGCCGACAGCGCGGCCGCGTCCCCGGCAGCGCGGAGCTCGTCGAGCAGGGGGGCGATGCGAGGGATCGGGTGCCCGCCACGACGCAGCTCCCGGACCACGTGCCCGTCCCGAACGTCGGCTGGGTGATAGGTGCGGTGCCCCGCGCGGTCGCGCGCAGGTCGCAGCAGCCCGACAGCCTCCCAGCGCCGCAACGTCGCAGGCCGCACCTGCAGCCGGTGGGCGAGCGCGCCGATCGGGATCCCCGGCCCGGGCGGGAGGTCCACATCGGTCAGCCCGGACAAGGTACGTCGCACACCGTCCAGCACCCTGCGTCGTTCTGCCAGGTCCGTGTGTGAGCGGTCGATGAGCTCCAGCGCGTCGGCGGTCCGCCCATCGACGGCGGCGACCATGATCGCCCGCGCGGTGCCGTGTCCGTGCCCTGGCACCAGCGCGAGGAACGCCCGCAGCGCGCGGGCGTGCTGCTCGGTGTAGGCCCGGTATCCCGAGGATGTGCGCCGCACCGCAGGCAGGATGCCGGCGGCCTCGTAGTTGCGCACGGCCTGCGTCGACAGACCGTGCTCACGGGCCAGGTCGATCGAACGCATCCTATCGCTCCGGTTGAGGGTTTTGGGCAGTCTCCCAGTGCTGATAAGCGCAAAGTCCCCACTGGAGGTTCAAGGATACCGTTCAGGGACATGACTACGACACACGATTCGAACCCGGCCGCGCTCGTGTACCGCCTACTGACCGAACGCCGCACGATGCCCTGGGTGCTCGGATTCGGCGAGCCGGTACACGGCATCGAGGCGTTCCCGAGGGTGCGCAACGAGGTGTTCGAGCACATCGTCGAGCACGCCGGCTTCCGGACGATCGCACTGGAGAGCGACGCCTGGGCCGGTCGCCTCGTGGACGCCTGGGTCCGCCACGCCCCGGGCTGCGAGGGGTTGACCGAGGACCAGGTCATGGCCCACGGGTTCAGTCACGGATTCGGTGATTCGCCGGCGAACCGGGACTTGGTGCGCTGGGCGCGCGAGCGAAACGCCGGTCTCCCGACCGGCGACCAGGTGCGGGTCACCGGCTTCGACGGCCCGATGGAGATGGTCGCCACCCCGAGCCCGCGGGCCACGCTGCTGCATCTCTACGACTACCTGAGCGGCCGAGACCTGGACCGTGCTCTGCCGTGCGACCGCGACACGCTGACCCGGCTCCTCGGCGCGGACGAACCGTGGGCCGAGCCGATGGCGATGCTGGACCCGGACCGCTCGGTCGGCGGCGAGCAGCGGGTGCGCGAGGTGCGACTGCTCGCCGACGACCTCACCCGCACCCTGGAGGCCGAGGCACCGGCGTTGCGCCGCGCGGGCGACCCCGGCCTCGATGACGCCGAGCTGGCCGCGCGCACCGCGACCGGTCTGCTCGCCCACCACGCCGCGATGGCCCGCCCATCCGACGACCGCGCCGGCCTCCTGTGCGCGCTGCGGGACACGATGATGGCCGACAACGTGGCGGCACTCGCCCGGCGCACACCGGTGCTGCTGTTCGCCCACCACCAACACCTGCGCACCGGGACGTCGACGATGGCCTGGGGCGGAGTCACGATCGCAGGCGTCCACGTCCCGCCGACGACGCTGCGCTGGCAGCCCGCCGGAGCGCATCTGGCCGCCCGGCTCGGCGACGGGTACGCCGTGGTCGCGACGGCCGTCGGCAGCGCTGGGGAACACGGCATCGGCGAGCCCGACCCGTCGACGGCAGGGGGCGCTCTCGCCACCCGCCCGCCGGACCGCCAGCTCGTCGCAGGGCAGGAGCTGCGCGACCTGCGCACCGGACGCGCAGCACGAGCGACGAGCCACCCCGGCTACTTCCCGATCGACGACGACCTGCTCGACGAACTCGACGCCGTCCTGTTCCTCCGCGACGCCGACTGACCCGGCCCGACTCGTCTGGGTGTGGTCACGTGATCTGCCCCCATGAAGCGTCCGTCGATCGAGCCCCGCCGTGGTGCCGCCCGCCGGCGCCTCCCGACCGCGCCCCGACCGGCCGGCCCTGGCCGCGGCGGGCCGGTGAGCCACTGGCACGGGAGGTTCCCCGAACACCCACGACGGCCGCGAGGCCGCCGCCATGGCCCGCGCGTTCGGCGAGTAGCAGGCGCCCGTCTGCTCATCGGGCGGTCGTGACGACCCACTCCCCCGGTCCTGCCGGCGCCAGGACGACCAGTGGACTCATCGTTGATGCGGCGGCCGCGGTGGTCGTGTTGCGGGTGGTCTGCACGGTGAAGGTGCGGGTGGTCCCGTCGGCCAGGTGCAACACCAGGCCGGCCCCTGGTGTCGCTGCGGGCAGTGCTGCAGCCACGCGTAGGACCCATCGGTCGGGGCCGGCCCAGGACCCCGTCGTGGTGGGTAGGCCACTGGCGCTGGTGGTCACGGGCGTGGCCGGGTGTGTCTGGCCGGTCGGGTCGGTCAGCGAGACCGCCTGCACCACCGTGGAGGCGGTCGGGGTGGTGGGCGGAGCAACCGGGGTCGTCGGGGGAACAGCCGTGGACGTAGGGGTGGGTGGTGGCGTGGGGACCGACGTGGTGGGGGTCGGTCGCGGCGGGCTGGGCGGTGGATTCGGTGTGGGGGTCGGGGTGGGAGGTGATGTCGGACGCGGCCGGGGCGCTACGGCAGCGTCCGGGCGGCCCTCGGGAAGCGGAGCGGGCGCCGGCGTCGGGACCGGAGCGGGCGCCGCCACCGTCGGGGCCGGCATCGCGATCGCGGTCGGCCTCGGCGCGGGTTCGGGTAAGGGGTTCGGGGCCGGTGGTAGTGGTGGTGCGGGTGGTGCGGGGAACTCGGTGACGTCGGGGATGGTCGGGTCCGGGAGCTCCGGGACGGCAGGATTCGGGACAGTAGGCAGGGCGCCGGTGCCTGTCGCGGCGGGGCGGGTGGCTCCGATGTAGTCGTCGCCGTTGTAGCGGTACCAGGCGGTCTGCACCGGCTTGCCGAACGTCGGCGCGTTCACCATCCGTCCGGAGCCGATGTACATGCCGACGTGGTGCACCTTCCTGTAGGTGCCGTAGAAGACCAGGTCCCCGGGCTGCAGCAGGGTGCCGTCGGGCACGCGGGGGCCCTGGCGGAACTGGGTGTGCGCGGTGCGCGGCAGCTCGACCCCGGCCTTGTCGTAGGCGAAGGTGGTGAGCCCGGAGCAGTCGAATCCGCGGTGCCCGTTCTCCGGGCCGTTCCCGCCCCAGATGTAGGGCAGCCCGATCTGCTTCATCGCGACCTCGACCGCGATCCTCGCGCGCTGGTCCGGCATGGCAGTGGTGGCGGCCGCTGGCTCGACGCCGGCCGTCACAGTGGACGTTGTCGACGGTGGCCCTGCTTCTGACACGAAACCGGGGCCAGAACCGAGGGACGACGGCGCCGATGCCGGGGAAGCCGGGTTCTGATCATCGATCGCAGCGGGGACCGACGCCAGACCTGAGCCGCCGAGCGACGTCACCGACCACAGCACCAGGCCCACGCACACCGCGGTCGCAGCCGACCCGACGGCATCCGGGCGCTCGGGGCGGTGCCGAGGACCCGGACCACGACCAGTGCGTTCCACGGATCCTGCGCTCGGAACGCGGGGAACCGCCGACCGAGCAGGACGTGCCAGAGCCCGATTCACTCGTCGCCTCCGGCCTCAGCCGACCAGCCGCGCCGGGGTGTGCCCGTCGTCGGCGGGGTCGGTGTCGGTTGCTGCTCGGGTCTGTCGACGGGGGAGGTTGCGGCACTGCTCGGCGGGAACGAGCAGGACCGTCGGGCTGCCGGCGAGGCCGGGATGGGAGCAGCTGCTGCGCAGGCCGTCGGACAACGACAGTCGGACGAACCCGCGTCCGACGAGCCGCTCGAGGAGCTGGTCCAGCGAGGAACAGCGGTGGTAGCCGTGCAGGAACACGATGGGGCGCCGCTGTTCCACGAGGGGCAGGAGCTGGGGCAGGGTGGCTGCACCGGTCCCGGTCAGGTCGAACCTGACCAGGTCGCAGCCGGTGAGCAGCGGCCCGGCCAGGTCCAGCAGCGCGGTTGCCCCGTCGCCGGTCGGGCAGTGGACGTGGGCGCGGTCGAGGCCGTCGAGGTGCAGGTGCCGCCGTGTGGCCTCGGCGGAGTCCCGGTCGCCTTCCACGACGATGTAGTCCCCGCGTGCGGCCCCGGCTCCCGCCCTGGTGTGCCCGCCGCCCGCCGAGCCGATCTCCACGACGCAGGACGCCGCGCCGCAGAGCCAGGCCCACCATGTCGTCGACGACTCCACCCGCACCTCGGCACCGTCGGCGCGGGCGGGGTCGTCGCGTTCGGTCGGGGTGTGGGTGTGGCGTCGCCGTCGTTCGCGCATCCGGGCGACGAATGCCCGAGGTGGCCCGAGTTGCTCGTGCTGGTCGTGCATCGTCGCTCCTCCGTCCGGGAGTGGCGTCGAGCCGGATCGTCGCGGTCGCACTCGGAGGGTCCGGTGCGCCGGAACCGGCCGTCATCGCCGCATCGTGTGCTCGTGAGGTGGACGGGCACCGAGGCCCGGTTCACCTGCTGGCTGCGGCCCACTGCTTGACCGACGCTGTGTAGGTTACACAGCGTCGGTCACCCCGGAAAGAGCAAAGTCGCATCACCCGCTTGACGGCTACGTCGAGGTCATGCACGCGGAACTCGCCGGGCCACTGGATGCCCCTGCCGCTCGACGACGGGGGTCATCGCCGTGACCGACACCCGCTCCGGGTAGGCCTGCCGCGGTGAGGGCGGGGGGCGCCGCCCCAGATCCTGATCCCCGTCCTAGCCGGTTCCGCGTCGTTCTCGTGCGCCTGACGTCGGCAGGTCCGAACACTGCAGCCCGAGGGCGATCGACGCAGGATCGGCCCGTCACATGCTGTGCAGCGCGGCGCTGGTGTAGCGGCGGTAGGCGCCGATGACGTCGTCGCGAGAGGCCTCGCCACGGTGTCGGAGCCACCAACGGCCCAGCTGCTCGCCGCCACCGGAGATCATCTGCGCGGCGACCATGACATCGGCCTCGCTCAGCTCCGGACGGCGAGCACTGATCAGCGCGGCGATGACCTGAACGCTGTCCTCACGCAGGCTCTCCAGCTGTTCGGCCGCTTCCCCGTACAGACCCGGGAAGCCGTAGAACAGAGCCCAGCGGCGCGGATCCTGCTCGATGAGAGAGAAGAACGCCTCCCCCGCGACCTGGAACAGGACCGACAGCTCCGCCGTCTCGGTCCCGGCCATCTCGGCAACCACCATCTCCTGGAACTCCACGCGGATCCGGCGCACGCAGGCGATGTAGGCGCCGGTCAGGGAGTCGAAGTGGTCGTAGAAGACCGGCCGACTCACCCCCGCCGCCCGGCAGACGTCCTCGACCGACACAGCCTGCAGTCCGCGTTCGAGGAACAACGCCTCCGCGCACTCCACGAGCTGTCGTGCGCGTACCGCCCGCGGGACCCGACCGTGGCGGAAGCCCTGGACCTCGCGGGGGCGGGTCCGGCCGTCGGGTCGTTCACCTCGAGCCGCCATGCTCTGAGGCTACATTGTGTAGGTCTAGGGCAAGCCTCATCGTGATGGAGGGGACCGGCGATCACCAGGGGAGGGCGAGGTTCTCCCACGTCGTGAAGGTGCCGTGCGCTCCGTCCGGACCGAGCCGGGCGACGCGGAGGATCTCGCGAGCGGCGTCCTCGATCGTGTCCGTCCCCTGGAAGTTGACCAGTTGGGTGTTCGCGAAGCCGGGTGACACGAGGTTGACCTTGATGCCGGTCGTCTCAGATTCGATCATCATGGCCAGCGTCACCGCGTTCAGTGCCGATTTCGACGCGGCGTACGACGTGCTGAAGTTGGCCCGGAGGTCGAGCTCGGGGTTCTCGGCAAGGGTCAGGGATCCGAGGGCGCTGGTGACGTTGACGACCCGGGCGTCGGTGGCCGCCTGCAGCAGCGGCACCATGGCCTGGTACACGGCCAGCGCGCCGATGACGTTCACTTCCCACACACCCCGCACCTCGTCGAGCGGGACCACGCTGGCCATGGACGCGGCGCGACTCGACTCGAGGTCGCCCCTGCCCGGGCGGGTGGTGGAGATCGCCGCGTTGTTGACCAGCACGTTCAGGCTGCCGACTTCCTCACGGATCCGCCTCGCCGCCGCCGCGACCGACTCGGTGTCGGTGACCTCGAGCTGAACGGCCACCGCGCCCTCCCCGATCTCCTTGGCGGCTATCTCGCCCCGACCCAGATCCCGGGAACCGATGTACACCGTGTACCCGTCTGCCACCAGGCCCGTGGCGACGTGCTTCCCCATGCCTTGATTCGCGCCGGTGACCAGGGCCGTGCGATTGTTCGTCATGGGGTTCTCCTTCGACCGGTGTGTGGGGTACACGGTTTCCTGCTTCCACTGGTGAGCCGTGCGTCCCCTCTCATTCTGCGAATCCTCGGATCGGGAGGAAGGACTCGACGATCCTGGGAGTGCCATACCCACCGCCCCTGGGGCCGAGCCCGCCACGGACCGCGCGACGAGGACGGACCACGTTGAGCGACGGCGTCGCCCCTACCCGCCTTCGTCCTCGGTCGGTACGCGGACATCCTCGTGAGCAACCCGTCGGCGGTGGCACTCTCGCCGCTCCTGACGATCACGCGGACGACCGCTGAACACCCCTGTGGACCAGTACGGCCAGGTAGACGCTCATCAGGAGCGCGATCATGATGCTCAGGCTGATACGGCCTGCGTCGAGCGGGGCATCGCCCCACAACAGCGCCGGGCCGAGCTGAGCCAGAAGAAGCAGCGACGTTGCGAACGTCTGTCCCCAGAGCGACACGGTCGGGAACTGGTGCCGTACCTTCCGCCCGATTCTGCGAACGGCCCGCTCGTCCTCGGCCCCGGTGAGGATCGCCGACACCAGTGGAGCCACGTGCCTACCGTGATCCACACCGAGCCTCAGCACACTCTCACGCCCTGGCGTCTCGATGCACAGCACGCGATGGCTGCCCCAGGACGTCGGTCGACGGATGCTCCGGGGCTCGACCGACACCGACCGAATGTCGTGTGCCGGGACCGAGAAACCGTCGGCGCGTAGCCGCTTCTCTGCCGTGTTCGGCTCGAAGACCACTTCATCCGGGGTCACCGTCACGACACCACGGCGCGGCCATCGGCCGGCATAGCTCGTCGCCGGAACCCGCACCCTCTGCACCTCCCGCGACCCCGGACCATCTGCGCCCGTCGGCGCACCGTGATCCCGTCGGACACAGCGCAAGTCAGCCGCCGATCGGACCGCCCGGCATGGACACTCGGCTGATCACTCACAACGACTGCATCCGGGTAAGAAAAAGGCCGGGACGTTAGTCCTGGCCTGGTGAAGAAGGGTGGAGCTGAGGGGATTCGAACCCCTGACCCCTTGACTGCCAGTCAAGTGCGCTACCAGCTGCGCCACAGCCCCTTGCGACATGAAGAACACTACACCGGCCGGTTTCCGGCCCGGAAAGGGGGGTGCCCCTCCCGGCGTCGCGCCCTACCGTCGACCCCGTGCAGCCCTCTGACATCGGACGACTGGTCACCCTCGGCCCCCCTGCAGTGTCCCCGGACGGCGCGCACGTCGCCGTCGCGGTCCGCCGCGTCGACCTCGGCGCCAACCGGTACCGGACGGCGATCTGGCTCACGCCGACCGACGGCAGCGGTCCACCGCGGCGGCTGACCGGCTCCGAGCACGGAGACTCCTCCCCCGCCTGGTCGCCGGACGGGACGCGGCTCGCCGTCGTCACCGGGCGCGACGGCGGCGGCGCACGGCTGCGGGTACTGCCGATCGGCGTCCCGGGCGAGCCGGTGGTGGTCTGCGAGCGTCCGGAGGGGATCTCCGAGCCGGTGTGGTCGCCGGACGGCACCCGGATCGCGTTCGTGTCCCGGGAGCGGGCGGCCCGGTGGGCCACCGGCGACGACGACCGGGCCCGCGAACCCCGCCGGATCGACCGGCTGTTCAGCCGGCTGGACGGGGAGGGCTGGATCATCGACCGTCCGTCGACGGTGTTCGTCGTCGACGCCGGGGGCGGCGACCCGGTGGCCGTCGCGGGCGGGCCGTACGAGCACTCGTCGCCCGCCTGGTCGCCCGACGGGCGGACCCTCGCCGTCGTCGCGGACCGCGAGCCGGGGTGGGACCTGGACGAGACGGCGCGGATCTACCTCGTCGATGCGGCGGGCGGAGACGCGGCGGGCGGAGATGCGGCGGGCGGCCGCGAGCCGCGGCTGCTCACCCGCAGCGGTCGCCACCACACGCACCCGTCCTGGGCGCCGGACGGCACCCGGCTGGCCACCCTGGCCTCCGACGACCACCTGGCGGCCCCGGCACACGCGTCGCCGGCGCTGGTCGACATCGCGACCGGGCGCGAGGACGTCCTGGCGACCGGCATCGACCGCACCTGGCGGCCCTTCCCCGGCGCCCGCGCCCCGATCTGGGACGACGGGCACCTGCTGGTGTCCTGCGAGGACCGCGGCGGGGTGCACCTGTACCGGGTCGCGGCCGACGGACCGGGCGCGGGCACCGCGGAGGCGCTGCTGACCGGCGCGCGGGCCGTCGCCGCCTACGACCGGGCGGGCGGGAGCACCGTCGTGCTGGTCACCGACCACGACCATCTCGGGGAGCTGCACGTCACCGACGACGGGTCGCTGCGCCGGCTCACCGCGCTCACCGAGCCCTTCCACGACGCCGTGCCGCGCGGGCGCACCCCGTACCGGCTGGCCGTGCCGTCCCCGGCCGGGGACGGCGACATCGACACCTGGGTGCTGCTGCCCGACGAGCCCGCCACCGGCGCCGGCGGCCGGCTGCCGGTGCTGCTGTCGATCCACGGCGGCCCGATGACCCAGTACGCCGACGCCTGGTTCGACGAGTTCCGGCTGTGGGCGGTCGCCGGCTACGCCGTCGTGTGGTGCAACCCGCACGGATCGACCGGCTACACCCAGGACCGGGTACGGGCGATCCGCAGCCCGCTGGCGGAGACCGCACCCGGGACCGGCTGGGGCGGGATCGACGCCGACGACGTGCTCGCCGCGCTCGACGGCGCCCTCGCGGAGTTCGACCAGCTCGACCGGGACCGGGTGGGCGTGCTCGGCGGGTCCTACGGCGGATACCTCACCTCGTGGCTGGCCGCCCACCACTCCGACCGGTTCGCCGCCGCCTGCAGCGAGCGGGCGGTGAACAACCTGGAGTCGCTGGACTGGAGCTCCGACGCGGCCGGGTGGTTCGGCCACGAGCTGGGCCGCTCGTGGCTGGACGCGCCGGAGGAGTACCGGCGGATGTCCCCGCTGCACCACGTCCGCGGCATCGACGTGCCGATGCTGATCCTGCACTCCGAGGACGACCTGCGGTGTCCGGTCGAGCAGGCCGACGCGTTGTTCGTCGCGCTGCGGCTGCTCGGGCGGCCGGTGGAGTACTGGCGGTTCCCGGAGGAGAGCCACGGGATGTCGCGGGACGGGTCGCCGCGCCACCGAGTCCAGCGGGCGCAGATCATCCTCGACTTCTTCGGCCGGCACCTCGGCGGGCGCAGGCCGGCGCAGGTGCCCGCGGGCTGAGGGCGCGGGCCGAGGGCGCGGGGGGCCGTGCTCAGCCGGCCCGGCTCCGGCCGTCGTCCCCGTCGGGGTCGGCGGCGTCGCCGAGATCGTCGACGCCGCCGACGTCACCGAGGCCGCCGACGGTGTCGGTCTCCGGGCCGACCGAGCGCGGTGCGCCGTCGGCGGCCCGGACCGGCTCGCCGACGGGCTCGCGCAGCCGTCGCAGGGCGGGGTCGTCGGCCCAGAACTCGTCGAACCCGTGCTCGGCGAACCGGTCGGCGACGCGGTGCATCGCGATGTCGTGGCGCACGTAGAGGTGCGCGAGCAGCACCGCGGCCGGGTCGTCGGTGTAGAGGCCCCAGGTGCGGTCGGCGGTGAGGCCCCCGATCACCGCCTGGTCCCGGTCCGCGACGACGACGAGCATCCGCCGGCCGAGGTTGTCCTCGACCGCCGACGGGGCCGAGTAGCGGTGCTCGATGTGCCAGCCGACCGGGTCGTCGTCGACGCCGAAGACGACCGTGGCGACGTCGACGCCGTGCTCCTCGGCCCGGCGGACCGTGGGCTTGAGGGTCTCGACGTCCTCCGGCCAGCCGAGCACGTACAGCTCGGAGCGGGCCGCGGCGGCGACGTCCTCGGCCCGTTCGAGCAGCATCCGGCGCTCGGTCAGCGAGTGCACCAGCCGTACCTGCGGCGGCGCGGTCAGCCGCGGGATCTCGTTCTGCAGGATGCCCAGTGTGCGGTCGAAGTCGCGGCGCATCCGCTCCAGCAGCGTCGCGGGCGGCAGCGGGACGTAGCCGGTGCCGTCGGCGGCCCGGACCTCGAAGGCCGCGCCGCGGCCGACGAGCTTGCCCAGCGTCTCGTAGACGGTGCTGCGCGGCACCCCGGACCGCTTCGCCACCTCGTACCCGTTGACCGCCTCGCCCGCGCTGACCAGCGCCACGTAGGCCTTGGCCTCGTAGCCCGACAAGCCCAGTCGCTGGAGCTCTTCCGTCACCCGACGTACGGCCATTACAAGATCATCTCAATCGTTCGTCACCGTCCCGCGACATCTCGCCGCGTCCACTCCCCAGGTCGATCGCGGGCGACCGATCGATACGCCCGAATCCGCACCATCATCACAATCGTTGATCGGGCGCGCGCGTCACGCCGGCCCGCATCGCCGCATCCGCCTCACGGAGGATCTCCCGCATGGCCGCTCCGGCGGCAGGGGCGTCACCCGCCCGGACGGCGTCGGCGACGTCGCGGTGCAGCCGGATCGCCTCCGGTTCCGGACGACTGGGCATCAGGTGGTGCCGGGTCCGCCCCGCGAGCACCTCGGCGACGACGTCGCCCAGCGCCGCGACCATCTCGTTGCCCGAGGCCGCGAGCAGGGTCCGGTGGAAGAGCTGGTCGGCCTCCAGGTAGGCGAACAGGTCCCCGGCGCGGCCGTGCGCGGTCATGTCCATCACCGCGCCGACCAGTACCCCGCACTGCTCCGGGGTGGCCCGGTCGGCCGCCAGCTCGGCGGCCAGCGGTTCGACGCCGCAGCGCAGCTCGGACAGCGACCGCAGCTGCTCGTCGCGACCCGGGCCGTCGAGCCGCCAGCGGATCACCCTCGGGTCGTGCACGTTCCACTGCCCGCGCGGGGAGACGGTGGTGCCGACCCGGCGCCTGCTGCGCACCAGGCCCATCGACTCCAGCACCCGCACGGCCTCCCGGACGACGGTCCGCGACACCCCGTAGCGGTCGCCCAGTTCCTCGGCCCGCAGGACCTCGCCGGGGCCGATCGTGCCTGCGGCGATCGCGGTCCCGAGCCGGTCCAGGACGTCCGCGTGCAGTCCCGTGCCCTCCGTCGCGCCGCTCACGGTCGAATCGTGCCACCTCACGATGCCGGGCACCGGAAAAGGCATATCTGAACCGATCCGGTATTGAAAAAGTAATACTTTTGACCGACTCTGGACCCACAACGGCCCGGGTACTCCCGGTCCGCGTGCCGATGCCGCCACACCGTGAGGAGCCGATGCAGTGACGCAACAGCCGGCGACACACCAGCCACCACCCCGCCCCCTCGTCGTCGTGATGGGGGTGTCCGGCTCCGGGAAGTCCACCGTCGGTGCCGCCCTCGCCGACGCACTCGGTGTCCCGTTCACCGACGCCGACGGTCTGCACCCGGCCGCCAACGTCGCGAAGATGACCCGGGGGATACCGCTCACCGACGCCGACCGCGAGCCCTGGCTCGACGCCGTCGGCGCCCGGTTGGCCGAGCACACCGGCACCGGGCTCGTCGTCGCCTGCTCGGCGCTGCGCCGCACCTACCGCGACCGGCTCCGCGCCCACGCGCCGTCGACGGTGTTCGTGCACCTCTCCGGCGACGCGGCGGTGCTCGCCGAGCGCATGGGCGGACGTTCCGGGCACTTCATGCCGACCGCGCTGCTCGACTCCCAGCTGGCCACCCTGGAGCCGCTGGCCGCCGACGAGGCCGGGACGACCCTGGACATCCGGAGGCCGGTCGACGAGATCGTCGCGGGCGCCGTCGCCGCCACCGGGTCGGAGGTGGCCCCGCGATGACGCTGCACCCCGCACTCGTCCTGGCCGCGGAGCAGGCCCAGCCGGTCGCGTCCGCCGGCCGCCTGGTGACCGCCGCGCTGGTGGGGATCGTCGCGCTGGTCCTGCTGATCACGCAGTTCTCGCTGCACCCGTTCCTGGCCCTGACCATCGGCTCGCTGCTGGTCGCGGCGGTGGCGGGCATGTCGATGGGCGACGCCGTGGCGGCCTTCTCCGACGGGTTCGGCTCGACCGCCGCGAGCGTCGGCACGCTGATCGCGCTGGGCGCGATGTTCGGCAAGCTGCTCGCCGACTCCGGCGGTGCCGACCGGCTGGTCGACACGATCGTCTCCCGCTCCGGCCCGCGGACCCTGCCGTGGTCGATGGCCGCCGTCGGGGCACTGATCGGCCTGCCGATGTTCTTCGAGATCGGTCTGGTCATCCTGATGCCGGTGATCTTCCTGGTCGCGCGCCGGGCCCAGGTCTCGCTGATCGCCGTCGGCATCCCGGCACTGGCCGGGCTGTCGGCGATGCACGGTCTCGTCCCGCCGCACCCCGGCCCGCTCGCCGCGATCGGCATCCTCGACGCCGACCTGGGCATCACCCTGGTCCTCGGCGTGCTCGTGTCGATCCCGGTCGTCGTGCTGGCCGGGCCGCTGTTCGCGACGCTGGCGGCCCGCTGGGTCGACGTCTCCCCGCCCGCGTTGTTCGAGTCCCCGGTCGCGGCCGGGAGCACCACCGCGTCCGCCGCGTCCGCCGGATCGGCCGGGACCGGCGCGGGTGCCGACGCCGGTCCCGGGTCCGGTGCCGATTCCGACGCCGGTGCCGATTCCGGTGCCGGCCGCGACGTGCCGGACGGCGGTCCCACCCGGCGCCCCGGGTTCGCCGCCACCCTGTTCACGGTGCTGCTGCCGGTCGTGCTCATGATGGGCAAGGCCGTCGGCGACATCGCCGCACCCGAGGGCAACCCGGTGCGCGCCGCGCTGGACTTCGTCGGCACGCCGCTGGTCGCGCTGCTGCTGTCGGTGCTGGTCGCGATGGTCACCCTCGGCACCGGCTCGGGGATGAACCGCGCCGGGATCATGGGCTCGCTGGAGAGGTCGCTCCCCGCGATCGCCGGGATCGTGCTGATCGTCGCCGCGGGCGGCGGGTTCAAGCAGACCCTGGTCGACACCGGGATCGGCGCGATGATCGCGGGCTGGGCCACCGGCGCCGGCATCTCCGCACTGCTGCTGGGCTGGCTGGTCGCGGTGGCGATCCGGCTCGCGACCGGGTCGGCGACCGTCGCGACGGTGACCGCCGCGGGGATCCTCGTGCCGCTGCTGCCGACGCTCGACCCGACCCAGACCTCACTGCTGGTGCTGGCGATCGGCGCGGGCTCGCTGTTCTTCTCCCACGTCAACGACGCCGGGTTCTGGCTGGTCAAGGAGTACTTCGGGCTCACCGTCGGCCAGAACATCAAGACCTGGTCGATCATGGAGACCGTCATCTCGGTCTCCGGCCTGGTCCTGGTGCTGCTCATCGACCTGGTGATCTGACCCCGCTCAGACGACGACGCCGGCCCGGGTCGCCGGGTCGGCGGCGGTCGCCCGGGACCCGGGTCCGTCGACGTCGGCGACAGTGCGGGCGAGCCGGCGCACCGCCTCGGTCAGCACCGGTCCGGGGTGGGTGAACGGCACCCGCAGCCGGTCGGTGAACGCGTGCCCGGCCCCGAACCGTGGGCCGGGCGCCAGCACCAGACCGTGCCGCGGGGCCGCCGCGGTCAGCGCCGTCGAGACGTGGGCACCGAGGTCACACCACAGCGCGAGCCCACCGTCGGGGACGGTGAAACGCCAGTCCGGCAGGGTCGCGGCGAGCTCGGCGGCCAGCAGGTCGCGCCCGGTGCGCAGCACCCCGACCCGTTCGGCCCGCAGCACGTCGAGCCGTTCCAGCACCTCGACGGCGACCAGCTGCTCCAGCACCGGCAGCGCCAGCTGGGCCCTGGCCAGTCGTCGTCGCAGCCGGGCCGCGCGCTCGCGGCCGGCCCGGACCCACCCGATCCGCAGCCCGCCCCAGGCGATCTTGCTGAGTCCGCCGACGGTGACGACGTCGTCGGGTCCGGCGGCGTGCGCGGCACACGGCAGCGGCCCCGTGGCGCCCCCGCGCAGGTCCAGCTCGGCGAAGGTCTCGTCGACCAGGGCGACCGTGCCCTGACGGGCGAGGCGCTGCACCAGCCGGGCGCGGGCGTCGTCGTCGAGCAGACGGCCGGTGGGGTTCTGGAAGTCCGCCATCAGGTACGCGGCCCGCGCCGCGGTCTGCCGGGCGGCCCGAGGCAGCACCGTCTGGGGCGTCGCGCCGGCGCCGTCCACCGCCACCGGGACGGCGACCGCTCCCGCGTCGGCGACGACGTCGAGCGCCGACGGGTAGGTGGGATGCTCGACGAGCACCCGGTCCCCCGGCCCGGCCAGCTCGGCGAGGACGATCCCGATCGCCTGCAGCGCCCCGCCCGTCACGACGACCTGCTCCGGCCCGGTCGGGAGCCCCCGGGTCGTGAACCGGTCGGCGATCGCGGCCCGCAGCGCAGGCAGGCCGTCCGGCCCGTAGCCGTGTCCGGCCAGCTCCGCGGCACCCCGCTCGACGGCGCGGGCGACCAGGTCGGGCAGTACCGCGGGCGCGGCGGGGGCGGCGTGGGCGAGGTCGATCGCGCCACGGTCCACCGGCCCGGGTGCCCACACCCCGTCGACGCCACCGGTCCGGTCCGGGAGCCGCACCCAGGTGCCCGCCCCGTGCCGGGCCTCGGCCCAGCCGTCGTCGCGCAGCTCGCGGTAGGCACGGGCGACCGTCACCCGGCTGACGCCCAGTGCCTCGGCCAGCGGCCGCTCCGCCGGCAGCCGGGTGCCCGAGGGCAGCCGGCCGTCGCCGGTCAGCACCCGCACCGCATCGGCCAGCACCCGGTACGCCGGGCCGCGCCCGCCGTGGACGTCGCCGCACAGCGCGGCGAGGCGCTCCGCCCCGATCCCCTGCGTCATTCCCGATCCACTTTCGCTCGAGTGGCACGGTGACGACAGGCCACCGGTGGAAGCAGCATGCCATCTCGTGACGATCGACAACTCCCGCTGGTCGCTGCGGATGCCGCGGCGCACCCGGCGACTCACCCAGCTCGTGGCCGGCCTCGTCGCCTACGGGGTCTCGATGGCGCTGACGATGCGCGCGACCCTCGGGTCGACCCCCTGGGACGTGTTCCACCAGGGCGTCGCCGGCCGTACGACGCTGTCGGTGGGCGCGGTGACCGTCGTCGTCGCGGTCGGGGTGCTGCTGCTGTGGATCCCGCTGCGGGAACGGCCGGGGATTGGCACGGTGACCAACGTCGTCGTCATCGGGGTCACGGTGGACCTGGCGCTCGCGGTGCTGCCCGCCCCGGAGGCGCTGTGGCTGCGGGTGGGGTTCGCCGTCGCCGGGATCGTGCTGAACGCGGTGGCGACGGCCGCCTACATCGGGGTCGGGCTGGGACCGGGCCCGCGGGACGGGCTGATGACCGGGCTCGCGGCCCGCACCGGCCTGTCGGTACGGCTGGTGCGGACCGCGATCGAGGTGACGGTCGTGCTGGTCGGGTGGTCGCTCGGCGGTGTCTTCGGCCCTGTGACGGTGGTCTACGCGCTCGCCGTCGGGCCGCTGGTGCAGTGGTTCCTGCCGCGTGTGAGCGTGGGTGCGGTCAGCCCGTCACCTTCGACAGCCAGTTCCCGTTGCTCAGATCCATCTTGACCCCGTCGACCATCACGGTCGGGGTGCCGAACCGGCCACCGGGCGCCACCGCCGGGTCGGCGACGGCGGCCCTGGTCGCGTCGGCGATCGCCTGGCTGTTGGCCTGGCGGGTGACGCAGCCGGCGAAGTCGCCCTTGGCGCCCAGCTCCGTGCCGAGCGCGATCAGCTCCTGCACCGACTTCCCGGCACTGCCCTCGGCGGGCTGGTCGGTGTAGAGGCGGGAGTGGTAGGCGGGAAAGATCCCGGCGTCGGCGGCGCACAGTGCGGCGTTGCCGGCGCGGGTGGAGTAGCCGGGCGGGGTCGAGCGCTCGTCGAGGATGACGATGTGGTGATAGTTGATCTTCGCCTTGCCCTCGTTCACCGCGGTGGTGAGCTGGTTCCCGACGCCGCTCTCCAGCTGCTTGCAGGCGGGGCAGAGATAGTCCTCGTAGAGGTCCACGGTCACCGGGGCGGCCTGGTTCCCGGCCTTCACGACGACGCCGTCGCGGGTCACGGGGTAGGTCGCGACGGTCGCCTGCTGGTAGTTCTGGTACAGCACGTAGACGCCGGTGGCCAGGGCGATGACCAGCACCAGGGCGCCGATCCCGAGGTTGCGACCGAGCCCGCCCGAGGTCCGCGGCGGGCTGATCCCGGCCGCCTGCAGCCGGGCCTGCGCGGCCTCCCGGCGCTCGCGCTCACTCTGTCCCATCAGTGCTCCTCCGTCGCGTCCGCCGGCGCCCGCCGGTCGTGGTCGTGTGTCCCGGCCCGGTCCCCGCGCCCGTCGAGGGAGAACAGCGTCCGCGGGCGCACCGCCAGGAACACCGCGGCCGCTGTGAAGGCGAGGTCGCGCAGCAGGGACGGGCCGTAGCTCGTGTCGTCGGGGTCGACCGGCCCGCCGCCGCCGAAGCAGCCGCAGTCGATCGCCAGCCCGCGGGCCCACGCCTGCACCAGCCCCGCGACGAACGCGAGCAGCAGCACGGTGCCCACCACCGCGGCGAGCCGGGTGGCGAGGCCCGCGAGCAGCAGCATGCCGAGCGCGATCTCCAGCGGCGGCAGCAGGGTCGCCACCGGCACGACGAGAGCGTCCGGCAGCGCCCGGTAGGCGGCGACGGCGACGGCCGTGGTGAACGGCTCGCTCAGCTTCACCGCTCCCGACACCAGCCAGACCGCGGCGAGTCCCAGCCGCAGCACGGTGCCCAGCACGTCGAGCGGGCGGGCTGCGGTCACGACGGAGGAGCCTAGCGATCCCGCCGGGTCAGAACTCCTCGCGGGCGGACTCCTGCTCGAGCAGCGCGTCGAGGTCAGTCAGCCGCTTCATCGTGGCGACGGCACGGACGGTGCGGTTGTTGCCCGCCATCGTCTCCTCGTGGCGGTGCACGAACTGCCAGTAGCCCGCGGTGAACGGGCAGGCCTTCTCCCCCACCCGCACCGTCGGGTCGAAGGCGCAGCCGGAGCACAGGTCGGTCATCCGGTTGATGTAGGCGCCGCCGGAGGCGTAGGGCTTGGTGGCCATCCGTCCGCCGTCGGCGTGCTGGCTCATCCCGATCACGTTGGCGGGCATCACCCAGGCGAACCCGTCGACGAACGCCGTCGCGAACCAGTCGTTGAGCTCCGCGGGCCGGTAGCCGCGCTGCAGGGCGTGGTTGCCGAGGATCATCAGGCGCGGGATGTGATGGGTCCAGCCGCGGTCGCGGACCCCGCCCAGTGCGTGCGACAGGCAGTTCGCGGTGACGGCGTCGGCGTCGAGGTCGGTCCACCAGTCCGGCAGCGGCGTGCGGGCCCGCAGGTGGTTGCGACGCGTGTAGCCGCGCCCGAAACGCCAGTACAGCTGCCAGACGTACTCCCGCCAGCCGAGGATCTGACGGACGAACCCCTCGACGCTGGACAGCCGGGCGTCCCCGTCGCGGTAGGCCTGCTCGGCGGCGTGCACCGCCTCCAGCGGGTGCAGCGCACCCAGGTTCATCGGCACCGACAGCAACGAGTGCGCCATCGCCCAGTCCTGCTCCAGCACCGCGTCCTCGTACGGGCCGAAGGTGTCCAGACGGTGCCGGACGAAGTGCCGCAGGGCCGCGGTCGCCTCCTCGTGGGTGACGGCGAAGCGGCGCGGTCCGTCCCGGCCGACGGTGGGGTACCCGGCCGCGTCGAGGTCGGCCCGCACGCGTGCGTCGACGTCGTCCTCGCGAGGCTCCCAGGGCGGCTCGACGTCGAGTGTCCGGGCGCCCTTCGGCGGGGACTCGCGGTTGTCGTGGTCGTAGTTCCACGTCCCGCCGACGGGCTCCTCCCCGTCCATCAGCACGGAGAACCGCTCGCGCTGGGCGCGGTAGAAGTCCTCCATCCGGAAGGTCTCGCGGTCACCGGCCCAGGCGTCGAACTCGTCCTTCCCCAGCGCGAAGGTGGGGGTGGGCCGGACCTCGGTGACCAGCCCCTCCCGCACGAAGCGGCGGACCATGTCCGAGGCGGGGAACGACGTCGGCTGGTGCACCACCACCGGGCGGCCGACGCGTTCCAGTGCCTCGCGGTAGGTGTCGGTGCGCAGGTGGGTGGCCCGGTCGCCGAGCTGCTCGGCGAGGTGGCGCATCCCGGACAGGACCAGGTGCAGCTTCTGGCGGTGGTGGCGACGCCTGCCCAGCGCCCGCGCGGACTCGACGATCACGATCTCGCGGTCGGCGAACTCCTCGGTGTCCCACACGTGCGGACCGAGCTGGTCGGCGAACAGCCAGAGCGGAGCCGTGTCATCGGACGACATCGACCCAGTGTCGGGCCGGTCGCGCACCGCCGCGCGGCGACCGCATCCGTCCTATCGTTGCGGGCGTGAACGATCCGGAGCTGGAGGCGGAACTCGCCGACCACAGCCACGACCACTCCCATCGGGACGTCTCGGGCGGCTGGCTGCGCGCCGCGACGTTCGGCGCGATGGACGGCCTGGTCACCACCATCGCGCTGATCGCGGGCGTCGGCGGGGGCGGGGCGGACCGCGACCTGATCGTGCTGACCGGACTGGCGGGCGTCGTCGCGGGGGCGTTCTCGATGGCCCTGGGCGAGTTCGCCTCGGTCGGCACCCAGAACGACGCGCTCGACGCCGAGGCCGCCGTCGAACGCCGCGAGCTCGTGCTGCACCCGCGCGCCGAGGAGCACGAGCTGGCCGCCCGGTT
The DNA here is from genome assembly GCF_001932475.1 of Pseudonocardia sp. Ae717_Ps2. NCBI lineage: Bacteria > Bacillati > Actinomycetota > Actinomycetes > Pseudonocardiales > Pseudonocardiaceae > Pseudonocardia > Pseudonocardia sp. Ae717_Ps2. Next base: position 740,771 of record NZ_MCIS01000001.1, on the reverse strand, counting down.
CCGCGAGATGGGACTGACCGGGCAGACGGCGGACGCCGTCGCGCGCGAGGTGCACCGCGACCCTGAGCTGGCGCTGCGGATGCACGTCAGCCAGGAGCTGGGCGTCAGCCTGGACGACAAGCCCTCGCCGTGGGTGGCGGCGACGTCGTCGTTCGCCGCGTTCGCGGTCGGTGGCCTGATCCCGCTGCTGACGTTCCTGCTCGGCTACGGCTCACTGGCGCTCGGTCTCGCCGTCGGCGGGCTCGGCCTGCTCGTCGCGGGGGCGCTGACCTCGCGGTTCACCTCCCGGTCGTGGTGGGCGGCGGCGCTGCGCCAGCTGGCGTTCGGCGCGATCGCGGCCGGTGCGACCTACCTGGTCGGGATGCTCATCGGGGTCAGCGCCGCCTGAGCGGGCTCAGTCCTCGACGCTGATCACGCGGGCCGGGCACACGTGCTCGGCCTCCTTCACCGCGTCCCGGTCGCCCTCGGCGGGCGAGTCGGTCAGCAGATCGACGATTCCGTCGTCGTCCTGGTCGAAGACGTCGGGCGCGGTCACCACGCACTGGCCGGCCCCGATGCACAGTTCCTTGTCCACGATCACGCGCATGGACATCAGAATGCCACCGGCAGCGCGTGCACGCCGTAGACGGCCATGTCGTCGCGGAACGCGATCTCCGAGTCCGGCACGGTGACACGCAGCCCCGGGAAGCGCCGCAGCAGCGCCGGATAGGCGATCTGCAGCTCGAGGCGGGCCAGCGGCTGCCCGAGGCACTGGTGCACCCCGAACCCGAACGCGACGTGCCGGTTCGTCCCGCGGGACACGTCGACCTCGTCGGGGTGCGGCCACTGCCTCGGGTCGCGGTTGGCCGCCTCGGCGGCGAGCACCACGCCCTCCCCCGCCCGGATCGTGACGCCGCCGATCTCCAGGTCCTCGGTCGCGACCCGGCGACGGCCGATGTGGGTGACGGTGAGGACCCGCAGCAGCTCCTCGACCGCGCCGCGGACCTGCGTGGCGTCGCCGTCGCGGACGGCGGCGAGCTGGTCGGGGTGGAGCAGCAGGGTCAGCGTGCCGAGGGCGATCATGTTCGCCGTCGTCTCGTGCCCGGCGACGAGCAGCAGCAGCGCCGAGGCGCTCGCCTCGTCGACGGTGAGGTCCCCGGCCGCGACCCGGGCGGCCATGCCGCCGAGCACGTCGTCGCGCGGCTCGGCCAGCCGGGCCCGGACGAGTCCGGCCAGATAGTCCTGCAGCGCGTCCGACGCCGCGGCCGAGGCCTCCGCGCTGGAGGTGAGGTCGACCATGATCCGGCTCTGGGCCTCGAAGAACGCGTGGTCGACATAGGGCACCCCGAGCAGGTGGCAGATCACCAGCGACGGCAGCGGCAGCGCGAACGCCTGCACCAGGTCGGTCGGGTTCTCCCCGGCCTCCATGGCGTCCAGCAGCTCGGTGACGGTCTGCTCGATCAGCGGCCGGAGGCGCTCGATGCGGCGCACGGTGAACTCGCCGATGAGCATCCGCCGGTGCCGGGCGTGCTCGGGACCGTCCATCATGATGAAGCTGCGGCGGCGCCCCTGGGACCGCACGTGTCGCGACCGCGACGTGGCCGGGTAGCCCTCGCGGTCGGCGTCGGCGGACAGCCGCTCGTCGGCGAGCGCGGTGCGGACGTCGTCGTAGCGGGTGACGAGCCACGGCGTGCTGCCGTCCCAGATCCGGACGCGGGCGACGCCCGACCCCCCGGCGGGGCACTCGTCCTCACGGATGCGGGCGAGTTCGGCGGGCGGGTCGAAGGGACACTCACGCGCCATCGGGTAGGTGGGCACGGGTTGGGTCACGGCGGTCATCGGCATCACTCCCACCAGAGATGTTAGCAATGCACAGTTTCGCCGCGCAACGATCCTTCCCGGGGAGCGACCCTCCCGGGAGACGGGAACGGCCCCGTCCCGGGGTCGGGACGGGGCCGCTGGGCGGTGGAGGTGCCGGGAATCGAACCCGGGTCCTCCGTCGGTTCACGAGGGCTTCTCCGTGCGCAGTCCGCTGTGTCTCTACTCGGATCCACCGGTCACGCGAACAAGCCGGTGTGACGATCCCAGCCGCTGTTGGATGTCCCCTGCGGTTCCGCGGCCGAACCGCAGGGTGAGTCCCCTGAATGATGTCGGGACCCGGAGCGGGGACGCCTCCGGCCCGACAGCCCCTACCTGGTGATCAGGCAGCGAGCGCGTAAGCGCTCTGGGCAGTGCGACTGTTGTCGGCACTTATTTTTTTGCGACGCATGGTTAACGAGATCATCGTCGCCTTCCTCGGCACGCTTCACCTCGATCAACGATCGGAGTCGAAACCGTTCACCCCCTGGTCGGGTCCCGCGGGACCCGCGGTCCATCTGCACTCCGCCCGGACGTACCCGGACGGACGCACAGCATAACGCCCCGCGCCCGCCCGGACATTCCGGTTGCCGGTGGGTGGCGTGTCACCCGGCCGCGACCTCGTAGGTGTGCCCCGCGGCGCGCAGCCGGTCGACCAGCACGTCGCCCAGCGCGGTGGCCGGGGTGAGGCAGCCCGCGCGGTCGGGCAGCGCGGACCCGCCCAGGGCCAGGGCGAGGCCCGCCTCGGCGAACATCACCGCGGTGGCCGCGTAGCCGGGGTCCCCGGGGCCGGACACCCGCACCCGGTAGCGACGCCCGGACTCGGTCTCGGCGCGGACGTCCATCCGGAACCAGCCGCGCTCGCGGGTCCGCTCCGACGGCCCGGTGCCCGGCGCGGGCAGCACCCGGTCCAGCAGCGGGCGGATCGGCCGGACCATGAACGCGCCGACCAGCGCGCCGAGCCCGGCGGTGACCACCGCCGCTGCGACCGCGCCGGACACCCCGCGCCCGCAGCCCTGCAGCTCGCCGTAGCGCAGGCCGCGGCCGTAGGCGTGGTCGAGCAGCGCGTTCGAGCGGCGCACGATCCGGGTGTTGTACGACGCCATCACGAACGGCGCGGTCCAGGTGCCGTCCGGGAGCCGGGCCGGCGGCCCCGCGTCCGCGGGCTGCGACGGCGTCGGCTCGGCCGCGGGGTCGGGGCTCAGCGAGTGCGGACGGGCGGCCAGACGCCGGGCGTCGCGATCGGTGCGGACGGTGTCCAGCTGCCCGCGCAGCGAGTCCACCGTGCCGCCGGAGACCCCGCCGCGCATCGTCGCGACCGTGCGGACCTCGGTGAGCCCGCCGGCGCCGTCGGCCTGCGCGGCCCGGTGCGCGAGCCACACCCCCAGATCGGAGGGGACGGAGTCGTAGCCGCAGGAGTGCACGATCCGCGCACCGCTCGCGCGGGCGGTCTCGTGGAAGCGGTCGATCGCCTCGCGGACGAACAGCCCCTCACCGGTGAGGTCGGCGTAGTGGGTACCGGCCTTCGCGCACGACCCGACCAGCCCCAGGCCGTACTTCGCGTACGGGCCGACCGTGCTCAGCACCACGCGCGCGCCCGCGGCGAGCCGGTCGGTCGCGGCCGGGTCGGCGGCGTCGGCGACGATCAGCGGCCAGTCCCGGGCCGACCCGGGCAGCGACGCCCGGGTCGCGGCGAGCTTGGCCTCCGAACGCCCGGCCAGCGCGATGCGCACCCCGGGCGGGGCGTGCTCGGCGAGGTGGCGGGCGATGAGGCCGCCGACGAAACCGGTCGCGCCGTAGAGGGCGATGTCGACCGGTTCACCCGGGGCGGCTCCTCCGGTCGGGTCGTGCTGTGGGCTGACCATCTAGGAACTCCTCGTGTCGTCGACGCCCAGCAGCGCGGCCGGGGCGTCGTGCAGGACCGAGCGCAGGAACGGCGCGCCGAGGCGGGGTTCGGCGGCGGCCCAGTCGGCGATCGCGGCGAGCTGTTCGGCGTAGGCGTAGGGGATGTTGGGGAAGTCGGTGCCGAGCACGATCCGGCCCGGGTACTCGGCCAGGCGCGCCGGCCAGCCCGACGGCAGCGGGGAGAGCCGCTGGGAGAACGCGGTGCCGACCATCGTCGTGTCGAGCACCAGGTTCGGGAACCGGTCGAGCAGCTCCAGCGCGCCCCGGAAGTCCGGCATGCCCGCGTGGGCGAGCACGATCCGCAGGTCCGGGTGGGCCTCGAGCACCTCGGCGAAGATCTGCAGCCCGGTGTACTCGCCGGGGATCGGCCCGTCGCCGCAGTGCACGACCGCGGGGACACCCGCGTCGGCGAGCAGCCCCCAGGCGTCGCGCAGCAGGGGGTCCCGCGGGTCGAACCCGCCGACCTGGACGTGCACCTTGACCAGCCGCGCCCCGTCGGAGACGGCACGGCCGAGGTAGTCCACGACCGAGGGCTCCGGGTAGAGGGTGGCCGTGCGCACCGCACGCGGGTGGCTGTCGGCGAACTCGCCCGCCCAGCCGGTGAGCCACTCCCCCATGCCCGGCTTGTGCGGGTAGGTCAGCGGGGCGAACGCGAGCACGCCGAGCCGCTCCAGGACGGCATAGCGCTCGTCCTCGGGCAGCCGGTAGTGCACCGGCCACGGGGTGCCGTAGTGGGTCTCGGCGGCGTCGAAGTAGGCCCAGACCTTGTCGAGCATCCGCTGGGGCAGGAAGTGCACGTGCACGTCGACCAGGCCGGGCAGGCCCAGCTCGGCGGTCCAGCGAGGCACGTCGGCATCGTCGACCGGCGGGACGGGAAGATCCACGGCCCCACCCTAGGCGGGCCGTGGCTCAGCCGCGCAGGTCCCGGGCCCGCCCCTTGGCCGCGCGGCCGACGGCACGCGCGATCTCCTTCTGGGCGTCCTTCTTGGCCAGGTCGCGGCGCTTGTCGTAGTCCTTCTTGCCCTTGGCGAGCGCGATCTCGCACTTGACCTTGCCGTCGTTGAAGTACAGCGACAGCGGCACCAGGGTGAGCCCGCCCTCGCGGGTCTTGCCCATCAGCCGGTCGATCTCCCCGCGGTGCAGCAGCAGCTTGCGGGTGCGGCGCGGCTCGTGGTTGGTCCAGCTGCCGCGCACGTACTCCGGGATGTGCAGGTTGCGCAGGAAGACCTCGCCGTCGTCGATCGTGGCGAAGGCGTCGACCAGCGACGCCCGGCCCAGACGGAGGCTCTTCACCTCGGTCCCCTTGAGCGCGACCCCGGCCTCGAACTCCTCCAGGATCGCGTAGTCGTGCCGGGCCCGACGGTTCTGCGCGATCACCTTCCGGCCCTGTTCCTTCACACCACCAGCCTACCCGCGGTGCGCCACCGGTATCCGACCGCGGCATCGCCGGAGCAGTGCTCTTGCACTTCGGCGACGCCGCGTGCAGACTCATCTGCGAGAGCACTGCTCTCGTATCGGACCAATGATCACAGGAGGCGGGCATGACGACGACGGTGCTGGTGACCGGGGCGAGCGGTGGGATCGGCGGGCATCTGCTGACCGCGCTGGCCGGCCGGGACGTGACCGTGCGGGCGCTGGTCCGCGATCCCGACCGCCTGGCCGGTGCCGGTGCCGGCGTCGGGGTCGAGGTCGTGCGGGGCGACCTGCGCGACCCGGGCGCCGTCGCCGCGGCGCTGCACGGGGTCGACGCGGCGTTCCTCAACTCCCCCTCGGCTCCCGACGCCGCGACGACCCAGATCGCGGTGGCCGACGCCGCCGCGACCGCCGGGGTGAACCGGCTGGTACTGCTGTCTCAGTTCGCGGCGCGGGCGGACTCCCCGGTGCGGTTCCTGCGCTGGCACGCCGCGGTGGAACAGCACGTCCGCAACCTGGGCATCGGCCACGTGGTGCTGCGGCCGAACCTGTTCCTGCAGGGCCTGCTGGCCTTCGCCCCCCTGGTCGCGGCGACCGGCCGGTTCGGCACCCCGATCGGCGACGCCGCGGTGAGCGCGATCGACGTGCGCGACATCGCCGACGCCGCCGCGGCGGTGCTCACCGGCGCCGGATCCGACGGCGTGGTGCACGACCTGACCGGACCGCGTGCCGTCACCCACGCCGAGATCGCGGCGGCCCTGGCCGAGGCGACCGGACACCCGGTGTCGTTCGACGACCTCACCCCGGAGGCGTTCGCCGCCGCCCTGGACGGGGTGCTGCCACCCTGGCAGGCCGCGGGACTGGTCGAGGACTACGCCCACTACGCGCGCGGCGAGGCGGCCCGGGTGGACGACGCCGTCGCCGTCCTCACCGGCCACCCGGCCCGCACCCTGGAGGAGTTCGCCCGCGACCACGCCGCGGCATTCGCCCCCGCGGGGCCGAGCGCTCAGACCTTCACGTAGGCCCGCAGCGTCACGTAGCCGGTGATCCCCGCGACGAGCGCACCGGTGGGCACGAGCAGCGCCGAGACCACCAGCACGTCGGAGATCCGGACCGGCGGGATCACCCCGGCCTGCCCCATCGCGGCGAACAGGTCGTCGACGACGGCGTACTTGGCCGCGACCAGACCGATCCCGGCGAGCGCCCCGCCGACGGCACCGGCGATGGCGGCTTCGACCAGGAACGGCAGCTGTGTGGTCCAGCGCGTCGCCCCGACCAGGCGCATCACGCCGACCTCCGTGCGCCGCATGAACGCCGACACCTGGACCGTGTTGGAGATCAGCAGGATCGCCGCGAGCGCCTGCACGACGGCGAGTGCGAACGCCACGTTGCGCACCCCGTTCAGGAAGTCGAACAGGGTCCCGACGACGTCGCGCTGGTCGATCACCCCGCGCACCCCGGGCCTGCCCTCGACGGCGGCCCGGGCGGCCGCGGCGCCCGCCTGCTGGTCGGTGAGGGTGACCCGCAGGGTGGCGGGCAGCGACTGCGGCCGGGCGACGTCGGCGACCGACTGCCCGGCGAACAGCTCGCGGAAGCGGGTGTAGGCCTGCTGCTGGGACTCGAACGTGACCCCGCCGACGCCCGGGGCGGCCTCCAGCGCGCTGCGCAGCGACGCGCACGTCGGCCCGCTGCAGTCGGGATCGGTCTCCGAGACGTCCGGGGTGAGCGCCACCTGGATCTCGAGCCGGTTCGTGTAGAGCGCGGAGATGTCGTCGATGGTGCGCAGCACGAGCAGGCCCGCACCGACCGACATCAGGGTGACCGCGGTGGTCAGCACCATCGCGACGGTCATCGTGACGTTGCGGCGCAGGCCGGAGGAGACCTCACGGGTGAGCAGGGCGGGGCGCATCTACCGGCCCGCCCCGTACACCGCGCGGGCCTCGTCGCGCAGCACGGCGCCGTCGGCCAGCTCGATCACCCTGCGGCGCATCGCGTCCACGATGGACGAGTCGTGGGTGGCCATCAGCACCGTGGTGCCCCCACGGTTGATGCGCTCCAGGACCTGCATGATCTCCCGCCCGGTCTCGGGGTCGAGGTTGCCGGTGGGTTCGTCGGCCAGCAGCAGCGGGGGCCGGTTGACCGACGCCCTGGCGATCGCGACGCGCTGCTGCTCGCCGCCGGACAGCTCGTGCGGCAGCCGCTCGGCCTTGCCCTGCAGCCCCACCATCTCCAGCAGCTCCGGGACCGCGATCCGGATCTCCGACGGCTTGCGCCCCAGCACCTCGAGCGCGAACGCCACGTTGCCGGCGACGGTGCGCTTGGGCAGCAGCCGGAAGTCCTGGAAAACGCAGCCGATCCGCTGGCGCAGCCGCGGCACCTTGCGCCGGGGCAGCCCAGCGACGTCGAGGCCGTCGACGAGGATCGATCCCGAGGTGGGGACGTCCTCGCGCAGCAGCAGCCGCAGCAGCGTCGACTTGCCCGACCCGGACGGTCCGATCAGGAACACGAACTCGCCCGCCCCGACCGTCGCGGAGACCCGGTCCAGCGCCGGACGCCCGGACGTCGGGTACCGCTTGGTGACGTCCCGCAGCTCGATCACGGAGCGGGACGGTACCGCCGCCCGGAGTGCACGGGCGGTGACGACACGCCCGTCAGTCCGGTCCGGCGACGACCGGGGCCCGCGACGGGTCGAGCGCACCGGCGAGCCGGTCCAGGGCCGGGGCCGCCGCCCGCAGCGTGACGGCGTCGGCGTCGTCGAGGTCGTCGAGGGCAACCCGGATCTGCCGCGACCAGGCCGCGACCAGCAGCTCCCGGTGCCGGGCGGCCCGCGCCGTGGGGTGGAGCAGGGCACGACGACCGTCGGCCGGGTCGGCCCGGCGCTCCACGAGGTCACGTTCGACCAGCGATCGGACGGTGGTGCTGACGTTGCTGGCCTGCAGGCCGAGCCCGCGCGCCACCGTCGAGACGGGATGCCCGGGACGCGCGGCGACCCACCGCAGGACCTCGTGCTCGGACCCGGTGATCGCGTCCAGCCCGACCGCGTGCTCACCCGCCGCCCGCAGCACGCGCGACAGGTCGTGCACGGCGTCCACCATGGCCGCCCAGTCGTCGTCACGCTCCTTGACCTCGGTCACAGACGCGATACTACGCGACAGGTCATATATACCTTCATAGGTAATCGTCACAGGAGAGGACAGTCATGACCGTGGGTACCGAGCAGGCCGCGCCGAGGACGGTGCGGGGCCGCACCGTCCCGGACGGCGTGTGGATCAGCGTCCTCGCGCTGCTGACGGCCGTCGCGCCGCTGGCCACCGACATGTACCTGCCGGTGCTGCCGACGGTGGCGGCCGAGCTGGGGACCTCGGCGTCGGCGTCGCAGCTGACCCTGACCGCGTTCCTGGTGGGGCTGGCCGTCGGGCAGCTGGTGATCGGCCCGCTCTCGGACAGCTGGGGGCGGCGACGCCTGGTCGTCGCCGGCACCGTGCTGCTGTTCGTCGCGTGCCTGGCGAGCGCGGTCGCGCCGTCGGTCGCGGTGCTCGTCGTCGCCCGGTTCCTGCAGGGCTTCGGCGGGGCGGCCGGCCTGGTGCTGAGCCGGGCGATGATCTCCGACCGCACCACCGGTGCGCGGACCGCGCAGCTGTTCTCACTGATGATGGCGATCAACGGGATCGCGCCGGTGGTGGCACCGGTGATCGGCAGCTCGCTCGGCGGGGTCGTCGGCTGGCGGGGCATCTTCGTGGTGCTGGCCGGGCTGGCCCTGCTGATGCTGGTGTCGTCGCTGGTCGCGGTGCACGAGACGTTGCCGGTCACGGCCCGCAGCACCGGCGGTGTGCGACGGACCTTCGCCGACGTCGGCGCGCTCCTGCGCCGCCGTCGCTACGTCGGCTACGTGCTGGCCTTCGCCACGGCGTTCTCGATGATGTTCGCCTACATCTCCGGGTCGCCGTTCGTGCTGCAGCAGACCCTCGGCCTCTCGACGACGCAGTACGCCCTCGCCTTCGGGGCGAACGCGGCCGGCCTGGTGCTGGGCAACGTCGTCAGCGGCCGGCTCGCCGCGCGGATCGCCCCACGGCGCCAGCTCGTGACGGCCGTCGGCGGACTGGTGGTGCTGTGCGCGGCCCTGCTGGTCGTCGCGCTGCTGGGAGCGGCGCGCTGGCCGGTGCTGGTGCTGCTGTTCGCGACGCTGACGACGCTGGGCTTCGTGATGGGCAACAGCGCGGCGCTGGCCACCGGTGAGGTCCGTGACCGCGCCGGGGCCGGCTCGGCCCTGCTGGGGGCCACCCAGTTCGGCCTCGGGGCCCTGGTCTCGCCGCTGGTCGGGTCGAGCGCGACGGCGATGGCCGTGACCATGCTGACCGCGGCCGCGCTCTCCGCCGTGTCGCTCGCCGCCCTGACCCGCGGGGCGACCGCGGCCGACTGAGCCCGCCCGGGCTCGCCCGCGGCACCGCCCCGCCGCGCCGCCCGGCCGAGCCGACCCGCCGCACCGACCGACCCGCCGCACCGCCGATCCGTCCCGCCGCGCGTCGGACGCGCGCCGAGATGCAGCTCAGCGGGAGTTGTCGATCTCTGCGGCCCGCTGAGGTGCATCTCGGCGCACCGCGACCGACCCGGGGCGCGGCGCGGACCGCGACGCGCACCCCGCGACGCGCGAGGCAAGAGGCGCGAGGCACGAGACGCGAGGCGGGCGAACGACGGGACGCGGGAGCGTCGTCAGGGGGCGGTGATCTCCACCGGCAGCCCGGGGTCGGCGAACGAGACCGTGACCGCGCCCGGGACGGCGGCACCGGCTGTCCGCGTCCCGGTGGCCGGGGCCTGTGGCTCCAGACGCAGCCGGAGCAGCCGTCCGCGGTCGGCGGGGGCGGCGTCGGGGGCGCCGAGCCAGGCGGTGAACCGCGGGGTCGGCGAGACCAGCCCGGCGAGCTCGTCGAGACGGGTCCCGACCGCCGGGTCCGGGGCACCGGCCCGTGCGGCGGCGAGGTCCACGGACCCGGTGTAGGTCGTCGCGGCGACGCCGTCGACGTCGGTGGTCCCCGGCGCGGCGACGACGTCGCGCAGGCCGGGGGCGGCGTGCAGCATCCCGCCGACGGCGCCGACCGGGACGAGCCCGGTGGACAGCGGCTGCCAGCGGTCGCTCCCGCCGAAGCGGACCCAGGCACGGTCGTCGAGCACCCTGACCTGGGCGCCACGGGTGCCCAGGGCCACGGTGAGGTCCGCGGCGAACGGGGTGAAGCGGGCGGGACCGGAGGCACGCACCGGGCCGGTGACCGAGTCCAGCTCGACGTCGACCCGCGCCGAGCCGGCGTCGACGAGCGCGGTGCCCGCCGCGGCCACGGCGTCCTGGGCCGACGGTGCGGCGACGGCCGCGGGCGGGGCGCCGTCCGCGGCAGGCTCCTGGGCACCGCCGGTGCACCCGGCGAGCGCGAGCAGGACGAGCGCGCCGCAGGCGGCGGCCGCGCGACGACCCCGGCTCACGAGGCGGATTCGGTCTGCTTGCGCCAGCGGATGCCGGCCTCGATGAACTCGTCGATCTGGCCGTCGAGCACCTGCGAGGGGTTGCCCTCCTCGTGCTCGGTGCGCAGGTCCTTCACCAGCTGGTACGGGTGCAGCACGTAGTTGCGCATCTGGTTGCCCCAGGAGGACCCGGCCTCCTTGAACGAGTCGCGCAGCTCGCGCTCCTCCTGGCGCCGCTTCTCCAGCAGCTTCGCCTGCAGCACGGCCATCGCCGAGGCCTTGTTCTGCAGCTGGGAGCGCTCGTTCTGGCAGGCGACGACGATCCCGGACGGGATGTGGGTCAGCCGGACCGCGGAGTCGGTGGTGTTGACGCCCTGACCGCCGGGCCCGGAGGCGCGGAACACGTCGACCCGCAGGTCCTTCTCGTCGATCTCGATGTGGTCGGAGGTCTCGACGACCGGGGCCACCTCGACACCGGCGAACGACGTCTGGCGCCGGCCCTGGTTGTCGAACGGCGAGATCCGCACGAGGCGGTGGGTGCCGGCCTCGACCGACAGCGTCCCGAACGCGTACGGGGCGTGGACGGCGAAGGTGGCCGACTTGATGCCGGCCTCCTCGGCGTAGGACGTCTCGTAGACGTCGGTGCCGTAGCCGTGCCGCTCGGCCCAGCGCAGGTACATGCGCAGCAGCATCTCGGCGAAGTCGGCGGCGTCGACCCCGCCCGCCTCCGAGCGGATGGTCACCAGGGCCTCGCGCTCGTCGTACTCGCCCGAGAGCAGCGTGCGGACCTCCAGCGAGGAGATCTCGCTGCGGAGCTTCGCGCGCTCGGCGTCGGCGTCGGCGACCGCGGACTCGTCGCCCTCGTCCTCGGCGAGCTCGTAGAGCACGGGCAGGTCGTCGAGCCGGCGGCGCAGGTCGTCCAGCCGGCGCAGGTCGCCCTGGGCATAGGCCAGCCGGCTGGTGATCTGCTGGGCGGCGTCGACGTCGTCCCAGAGGTCCGGCCGGCCCGCCTGCTCGGACAGTTCCTCGATCTCCTGGCGCAGCCGGGGCACGTCGGCGACGGCCTCGATGCTGGACAGCGTGGTGTCGAGGTCCTTCAGGTCGGCCTGGACGTCGGAGTTCACAACGGTCGAGGGTACGCGGGGTGCGCCCCGGTTCAGTCCTGGGGGATCGCGTCGATCAGCTTGATCATCGCCCGGGTGTGGGCGACGGCGAAGTCCGCGACCGGGCGGCCGTAGGGGTCGTCGGTCGCGCGGGCGGCGGCACGCGCCACCGCGAGCCGCTCGGCGTAGGCCTCACGGGCGGCCGCGACCAGCTCGGTGCGCTGCTTGACCGTCAGCGTCCCCGCGTGCAGCAGCCGCAGCACCAGCGGGCTGCGGACGGCGTCGGCGTCGCCGCCGGTGGCGAGCCAGTGCTTGAACGACCGCTTGCCCGCCGCGGTGATCACGTACTGCTGGCTGGCCCGCGGGCCCTGCTTGCCCAGACGCAGCAGCGCCTCCTCGGTCAACGCGGGCAGCTCGCGGTAGACCTGGCTGCGGGTGACGGAGAAGAACAGCCCGAACCGCTCACCGGCCGCTGCCACCAGCTGCCCGCCGGTCATCGGCCCTCCGTGGAGCAGGCCGAGGAGAGCGGCGGCGGTGGCGTTGACCGGTGTGACGGGTGCCATCGTCCGACGGTCCCACGTCCGGGCCGGGCGCGCGAGTCCACAGCGCACATCCGCCCTGAGCAGACGGCGTGCACTGTGGCCTCGCGCCGGCCTCGCGCCGGCCTCCGGCCCGGCCGCGGTGAGCGGGCCGGGCCGGACGAAGCGCGGCCCGTGGACGGGTCAGGCGCCGACGGTCAGGGAGGCGATCCGCTCGCGGGAGACGGCGACGTCGCCGTACTGGCCGGCGAGCCGCTTGGCGCGCTTGTAGAAGAAGTGCGCCTCGTGCTCCCAGGTGTAGCCGATGCCACCGTGGAACTGGATCATCGCCGCGGTCGTCTGGAGCGCCACGTCGCTGCTCTTGGCCTTGGCGACGGCGACGGCGAGCTCGGCGTCGTCGAGCCCGGTGTCCACCGCGTGCGCGGCGTAGAGCGCCGCGTGCTCGGCCATCGTGACCCCGACGTGCAGGTCGGCCAGCGCGTGCTTGAGCGCCTGGAACGACCCGACGGGCACACCGAACTGGGTGCGCTCGCGGTCGTAGGCGACGGTGCGGGTCAGCGCCTCGCGGGCGATGCCCACCAGGTCCGCGGCGACCAGCACGGTCGCCCGGTCGGTGAGCAGCCGCTGCAGCTCGACGGTGGTGCCGGGCAGCGCCTCGGCGGTCCCGCCGCTGCACGACGCGAGCCGGGTGGTGCCGTCGTAGCTGCCGACCGGCGACGCCGTGGCTCCGGTGACCAGCGCCAGCCCGGGCAGGCCGTCCTCGGCCGGCGCGACGACGACGTCGGCCAGGGCGCCGTACTCCACCACCGGCAGACCGGTCGCGGCGCTGCCCCGGGTGGTGAACGCGCCGACCGCCTCGCCCGCGGCGAGCTTCGGCAGCCAGGCCGCCTTCTGCTCGTCGGAGCCGGCGAGCCGGATCGCGTCGGCGGCCAGCACGGTGCCGCGCCACGGGCCGGGCGCGACGCCCGCCCCGAGCGCGCGGGCGATCACCTGGGCCTCGACCAGGCCGAGACCGAGGCCGTCGTGGTCCTCGTCGACGGTGACCGCGGTCCAACCCTGCTCGCCGGCCGCGCGCCACAGCGACGCCGGGTTGCCGTCGTCGGACGGGTTCTCGACGACCGTCCGCACGGCGGCGAGGTCGAACCGCTGCGCCAGGTAGTCGCGCACCGCGGCGCCGAACTCCTGCTGGTCGGAGGTGAGTGCGAAGAACATCGGTGGCTCCTCCTGCGGATCAGCGGGGCAGGCCGAGCACGCGCTCGGCGGTGACGTTGCGCTGCACCTGGGACGAGCCGCCCCAGATCGTGACCGAGCGCGACCACATGGCCTGGGCGTGCAGCGGACGCAGGTCGGTGCCGTCGGGCAGGGCGTCCAGCGTGGCGTCCTCGCCGAGGATCCGGTCGTAGACCTCCCAGAGGTCCTGGAACGCCTCGGACCACTGCAGCTTGGTCATCGACGCCTCGAAGCCGAGGTCGCGGCCCTGCTCGACCTGGGTGAGCACGTGCATCGAGTGCAGCCTCAGGCACTCCAGCTCGGTCAGGACGCGGGCCAGGTCGTCGCGGATCACCGGGTCGTCGGCACGGCCCAGCTTCCGCGCGACGGCGGCGATCTCGTCGTACTGACGACGGAACTCGGTGTACTGGGAGATGCCGGACGCGCCGCGCTCGAAGGACAGCAGCAGCATCGCGGTGCGCCAGCCGTCGCCGATCTCGCCGAGGCAGTCGGTGACCGGGACGCGGGCGTCGTCGAAGAACACCTCGCCGAACTCGCTGGCCCCGCTCATCTGGCGCAGCGGCCGCGCGGTGACGCCGGGCTGGTTCATGTCGATCAGCAGCATCGAGATGCCGCGGTGCTTCTCCGACCCGGCCTCGGTGCGGACCAGGGTGAAGATCTTGTCGCCGTGCACGGCGTTGGTGGTCCAGACCTTCTGTCCGTTGACGAGGAAGTCGTCGCCGTCGCGGACGCCCTTGGTGGACAGCGCGGCGAGGTCGGAGCCGGCGCCGGGCTCGGAGAAGCCCTGGCACCACACGACCTCGTTGCGCAGCAGCGGGCCGATGATCTCCTTCTTCTGCGCGTCGGTGCCGATCGCCATGACCGTCGGCGCGAGGAAGGTCAGGCCGAGCGGGTTGACCGTGCGCGGCGCCTGGGCGCGGACGGTCTCCTCGTCGTAGATGGCCTTCATGCCGGGGGTGCCGCCGCGACCGCCGTACTCGACGGGCCACTGGATGCCGGCGAACCCGGCGTCGGCCTTGTCCCGCTCCCAGTCGCGCCGCAGCCGGAAGCTCTCGGAGTCCTCCAGTGACTCCCAGAACCCGGGGCGGGTCCACTCGTCGGGGATGTGGGCGCGGAGCCAGGAGCGCAGTTCCTCGCGGAACTCCTCCTCGGCGGGGGTGAAGGTCAGGTCCATGGATGCACCCGTTCTGCGTGTGAGGTCGGCACTGTCCCGCCCCGGAGCCTTCCATACCCGCCGGTAACCTGCTTCCCACGGCGTGCCCGTGGCCGGTGGCGGTATGCGCGGAGTACCATTCCGGTATGCGCAGCGAGCGGGTGACGGTCACGCTGCCGGCCGAGCTGGTGGCAGAGGCGAGGGACGCGGTGTCCCGCGGATCGGCGGCGAGCCTGTCCGCCTACGTGGCGGAAGCCGTGCAGGCACGGCAGGACCGGGACCGTTCCCTGGCCACCCTCGCGGACCTCTACGGCGGTCCCCCGCCGGCCGACGAGCTGGATGCCGCGCGCCGTTCGCTGCGCCCGGTTCCGCCCGTGGCCGTCGGCTGAGCCCGCGATGATCGGCGGACGCGTCCTCGATGCCTCGGCTCTGGCGGCCTTCGCGACCGGTCGTCCCGTCTACATGCGCGCCCTGGTGTGGGCCGCGGTGGAGGAGAACATCGTGCTCGCGGTGCCCAGCGCCGCCCTCGGCCGCGCCTGGTCGATGGTCGACGCCGAGCACCACGCCGCGTTGCAGGTCCTACTGGGCCTGCCGAACACCGTGATCCACGAGCTCTCCCCGGAGAGCGCCCAGGAGGCCGGGCTGCTGCTCGCCTCCCAGGGGCTCGACGACATCGTGACCGGCCAGGTCGTCACCGCCGCCCGGCGCCGGGGCTGGCCCGCGGTGACCGGGGACCCGGGGTCGCTGCGCAAGCTCGACCCGATGGTGCCGATCGAGGAGCTGCCCTGAGGGTGCTCAGGCACTCTCCTCGCGCAGCCGGGCCCGCAGGCGCGCCAGCTCGTCGTCGGTGAGGCCGTTCTCCTGCAGCCAGCCGACCGGGCCGCCGTGGCGCTCGTCGAGCAGCCGCAGGAACTCGGCCATGACCTCGGCCCGCGGGCGGTGCCGGTCGAGCTCGTCGGCGGGCGGCATGGGCTCGCCGGAGGCGGTCGTCCACTTCTCGAACAGGGCGTCGATCCGGGTCGCGGACAGCGCGTAGTCGGCGGTGATCTCCTCCCGCGGCACCCCGACCGCGGCGCACACCAGCGCGACGAGCACCCCGGTGCGGTCCTTGCCCGCGGCACAGTGGACGACGGTCGTGCCGGAGTCCAGGGCCGCGATCCGGCGGACCCCGTCGACGACGTACTCCCCCCGGCCCTCCAGGTAGGCGAGGTAGTGGCCGAGCATCGGGTCGAGCGCCGCGTGGGCGTCCCCGGTCTCCGGCAGCGCGATGCCGGTCTCGGGGATGAAGCTGAGCCGGTGCACCGGCACCCCGGCGTCGGCGAGCGCACCGAGGCCGTAGGTCGTGCGCTCGCGGTCGGTGCGCAGGTCCAGCACCTGGACCACGCCCAGCTCGTCGGTGAGGTACGCGACGGCGGCCGGGCCCAGCCCCTCCAGGGACTCGGTGCGCAGCAGGACGCCGGTGCGGACGCGGCCCCCGCCGTCGAGCGGGAGGCCGCCGACGTCACGGGCGTTGGCGAGGCCGTCGACGGTCAACCAACGGTCCGGTACGAGATCGGTCACGACCCCAGGTTAGGCATCCCGGCCCGCCACGGCAGCGGTCGCGACCCAGGGTTCACCGGCCGTGCACCGGCGGGCGACGCAGCGCGGCGGGCAGCGTCCGGGCGCCGTCGCCGTACGCGGCGGCGGCGTCGTCGGGGTTGACCAGACGGCAGGTCGTCATCGACAGGCAGCCGCAGCCGATGCAGCCGTCGAGGCCGTCGCGCAGGGCGGTCAGCGCCTCGATCTGCTCGTCGAGCCTGCCGCGCCAGGACCGCGACAGCCGCGCCCAGTCCGACCGGGTCGGTGTGCGGTCGGCGGGGAGCGCGTCGAGGGCGGTACGGACCTCCTCCAGCCCGATCCCGATGGACCGGGCCGCCCGGACGAACGCGAGCCTGCGCAGCACACTGCGCCGGTAGCGGCGCTGGTTGCCCGAGGTCCGGGTCGCGGAGATCAGCCCCTCGCGCTCGTAGTAGCGCAGCGCCGAGTGCGGGAACCCGCTGCGCTCGACGATCTCCCCGATGGTCAACAGGTCGCCCGTGTCCATCCCCGTCCCCCGTCCGCCACCCCGCCGCGGCCGTCCCCGCGCGCCGCTCCGCGCACGGGGACGGCCCGTGAAAACCTTGAGCCAACTCAAGTATTGCGCCGTTCGTCGCCTGCCCGCCACCTGCGGAGACCACCGTCCGTCGGCCGGGTTGCACCGTCCATCGGGTTGCCTCGCGCACACGCTCAAGATCACGAAACCGGTGAACGGTGCCTGTCGCGCGGCGACCGACAACCCCGGTGCTGGACCCCCGGGGCGGGGGCCTCTACGGTTGTCCCCAGTCATCACGGCCCGATCACGAGCGGGCTGGAGCCGGACTCCCCGACCGGCTCACCCGGGACCCCCGACCCGGCCGTTCGTGCGCGGTGCCGTCCGTGATCTGAAAGGCGTTTCCTTGACCGGACACCGCTCCCCCGGTGGCCACCACGGGTTCCCCCGATCCGTGGCGACCACACCCGCAGCAACGGCCGCTGCGCCGTCCCTCCGCTCGCCGCGGCACGGTGGCCCCGCGCACGCCGCACGGCGTGCGGGCACCCGCACGGCCGCCACCGGCGCCGCGTTCGGCGTGCTCGCCTCCGGCGCGTTCGCCGCGATCGTCCCGACCACTCTGGACGGGACCTCCGCGCAGGCCGACGCCGAGGAGGGCGGCACCACCGCCGCGACGACGCTGGCCGCGTACTCCGCGAACATCCCGTCCGCCACGAAGGCCACCGACGGCTCGACCTCCGGCTTCTTCAGCCCGGTCTCCTTCGTCCAGTCGTCCGCCGCGTCGGGCACGCTGCAGTCCGCGGCCCCCGCCGCCGACGCCGACCTCGCGTCGCTGGGCAAGGCGCACGAGATCGCGACGAAGATCGCCGCCGAGCACGCCAAGGCCGCCGCGGCCGAGCAGGCGCGCGCAGCCGAGAAGGCCCGGATCGACGCGATCGTCGCCAAGGGCGGGCTGGACGGCTGGATCGCCGAGGCCCTGGACCACATGGGGCTGTCCCAGTCCTACGCGGCCGGGCTCAAGCGGATCATCCTCAAGGAGTCCAACGGCAACCCCAACGCCATCAACAACTGGGACTCCAACGCCGCGGCCGGCAACCCGTCCGAGGGCCTCATGCAGGTCATCCCCTCGACGTTCGCGGCCTACGTGCACCCGGACTTCGCGGACCGGTCGATCACCGACCCGATCGCGAACATCACCGCGGGCGTCCGGTACATGATCGACCGCTACGGCATCGACACGCTCGACGCGGGTGGCCGGGTCGGCAGCCACGGCGGATACATCGGATACTGAGCGACACCCTGACCCATGACGGCGGTCACCGGGGGAACCCGGTGACCGCCGTCGTCGTTGAGCGGCCGGGACGTAAACTTTCCTTTACCCGACCGTGCCGAACGAGGAGCTGCCACTCGTGACGTCTCCCGGTGGAGCACCCGCCGCCCGCACCGGAACGACCGCCGGCGGTGCCACGCGTTCCCGGTTCCGTCCGGAGCTGCAGGGCCTGCGCGCCCTGGCGGTGCTGCTGGTGGTCGTCTACCACGTCTGGGTCGGCCGGGTCTCCGGCGGCGTCGACGTGTTCTTCCTGATCACCGGCTTCCTCATCACCGGTGGCCTGTACCGGGCCGCGGCGCGGGGCGGGATCGACGTGCTCGCCACCTGGCGACGGCAGTTCTCCCGGCTCCTGCCGGCGATGACGGTGGTCCTGACCGCGGGGGTGGTGGCCGGGTTCTGGCTGCTGCCGGAGAACCGGTGGATGCCGACCGTCCGGGAGACGGTCGCGTCGCTGCTGTTCCTGCAGAACTGGGAGCTGGCGCACAACTCGGTCGACTACGCGGCCCGCGACAACGCGGCGAGCATCGTCCAGCACTTCTGGTCGCTGTCCATCCAGGGCCAGTTCTACCTGCTCGCGCCGCTGGTCGTGGCCGGCGTCGCGATCGCGACCCGGCGGGACGGGGCCGACCTGCACCGCCGGCTCACCGGCACACTGCTCGCCGTCGGCGGGGCGTCGTTCGCGTACTCGGGGTACCTGACGCTGGTGAACCAGCCGCTGGCCTACTTCCACTCCGCGACGCGGATCTGGGAGTTCGCGCTCGGCGGGCTGCTGGCGCTGTGGATCTCCCGGATCGAGGACCGGCCGGAGCTGACCCCCGGCACCCGCGCCGTGCTCGGCTGGGGCGGCGTGGTCGCGCTGGTCTCCTGCGGGATCCTGCTGCAGGTGGACCGCGCGTTCCCCGGCTGGGCCGCGCTCTGGCCGACGCTGGCCGCGGCGATGGTGCTGGTCGCCGGGCGGTCCGGGCACCGGTTCGGCGTCGACCACCTGCTGTCGGGACGGGTGCTGCGCACGATCGGCGACCTCTCGTTCCCGCTGTACCTGTGGCACTGGCCGATCCTGACGCTCACGCTGGTGCGCACCGGGCAGGACCGACTGGACCTGGAGCAGGCGCCGCCGTGATCGCGGTGTCGTTCGTGCTGGCCTGGCTGACCCACCGGTTCGTCGAGCAGCGGGTCGCCGCGCTCGACGTACGCCGCGCGCTGCGCACCGGCGGGGTGCTGGCGCTGACGGTGCTCGTCGCCGCGGGGTCCTGGTACGGGCTGGCCACCGCGCGGGCGTCGACGCCGGTGCTGGCGGGCTCGCCGTCGCACCCTGGCGCGGGGGCGCTGTCCCCGCAGTTCGACCTCGCCTCGCTCGACCCGGCCGACGCCGAGCTGACCCCGTCGCTGGTGCAGGCGCCCGACGACTGGAGCTACCACGGCACCAGCTGGGACTGCGGGCCGTCCGAGCACGGCGCGGAGCTGGAGGTCTGCACGGTGCCCGCGCCGGACCCGGAGACCTCGGAGCGGACGGTCGCCGTGGTCGGCGACTCGCACGCCCAGCAGTACGCCGCCGCGCTCGCGGTGATCGCCGAGCAGCGCAACTGGTCGATGGTGGGCATGTTCCGCGGGGCCTGCCCGATGTCGGTGCGCTCGGAGACCGTCGCCGACGACCAGGGCTGCACCGACTGGAACGCCGCGGTGCACGACCAGCTGGTCGAGATGCACCCCGACGCCGTCCTGACCCTCGCCAGTCGCGACGTGCGTCCCGGGCTGCACGAGCAGACCCCCGAGGGGTTCGTGCAGGCCTGGCAGCGGCTCGACGCGGCCGGGATCCCGGTCGTCGCGGTCCGCGACAACCCGCGGTTCGACTTCAACGTGGTCGACTGCGTCGCCACGCAGGGCCGGGGCGCACCGGACTGCGACGTCGACCGGCACACGCTGTACCAGCCGTACCCGCCGTGGTCGGTGGTCCCGGGCGTCCCGCCGAACGTGGTGTTCGCCGACGTGTCCGACGGCATCTGCGACCCGGCGCTCTGCCGCAGCGAGGTGGGCAACGTGCTCGTCTACATGGACGACAACCACCTGACCGCGACCTACGCCGAGACCCTCGCCCCCACCCTGTCGACGGCCTTCGACCACCTCGGCTGGTGAGCCTCAGGCCGGGCGGAGGCTCCGCCCGGCCACCGAGACGACGTCGCCACGGCGGAGCTGGGCGCCACGACGGTGCTCCGGCGCCCCGTTGACGGTGACCTCGCGCGCCTCGAGGATCTCGCGGGCGTCCGCGCCGTCCTCGGCCAGTCCGGCGAGCTTGAGGAACTGGCCGATCCGGATCGGCTCCTCACGGATGGGGACGTCCTCGGGGATCGGCTGTGGTGTCGACATGCACCCAGTGTCCCCGCCGTAGCATCACCCGGCGTGGGTGACCACTACTTCAGCGCCACGCCGTCCGTCGCGAGCCACCGCGGGTCGGTGCGCCTGCACACCTCCGACGTGGATCTGTCGCTGGTGACCGACACCGGGGTGTTCTCGCACAGCCGCCTCGACCGCGGGACGAAGGTGCTGCTCGACACCGCGCCGATGCCGCCGGTCCGCGGGCCGCTGCTCGACGTCGGCTGCGGCTACGGCCCCATCGCGCTCACGCTGGCCAGCCGGCGCCGTCGGCTGCCCGTGTGGGCGGTGGACCTCAACGAGCGCGCGCTGGGCCTCACCCGGGAGAACGCCGAGGCGGCCGGGCTGGGCAACGTGACCGCCTGCCGGCCCGAGGAGGTTCCCGACGACGTGACCTTCGCCGGGATCTACTCCAACCCCCCGATCCGCTCGGGCAAGGCCGCGCTGCACGAGCTGCTGCTGCGCTGGCTCCCGCGGCTCCTCCCCGACGGACGGGCCTACCTGGTGGTGGCGAAGAACCTGGGCTCGGACTCGCTGCAACGGTGGCTGAGCGACGAGCAGGGCTTCCCGACGACCCGGCTCGCCTCCGAGCGCGGCTATCGGGTGCTGGAGGTCGCACCGGCGCCCTGAGCGGGCGGGAGCAGACCGTCGACGAGCGCGTCGACGACGGCGTCGGTCGGGGTGTCCGGGTCGATGGACAGGGTCAGCCGGTCCAGGAGCAGGCCGTCGACCGCGTAGTGGAACAGCGCGATCTCCGCGGGCCCGCCGGGCAGCCCCGCGGCCCGGTTGTAGGCGACGTCGCCGGCGAACGCCGCGCGCAGCCACTCCCCCATGACCTCGGCGACCTCCGGCCGCCGGGCGGCCTCCAGGCGCAGCTCGAACAGCGCCAGCGTCACCTCGGGTTCGGCGCCGAGCCGGCGCACGACGTCGCGGATGTGGTCGGCGAACATCGCAGGCCCCGCCTCCCCCGCCCGCAGCCCGGCGACGGTCTCCGGGTCCGGCGCCAGCCGCTGCCCGATCCGGTCGGCCAGCGCACGGACGAGCTCGGCGCGGGTCCGGAAGTAGTTCGACGCCGTGCCGGTCGGGACACCGGCCTCCCGGTCCAGCGCGCGGTGGGTCAGCCCCCGGGCGCCCTCGCGGGCCAGCACGGCCAGCCCGGCGTCGGCCAGCCGCTGCCTGCGGTCGTCGTTGCGTGCCATACGGGCACCGTAGACGAACCACGACGCCTGTTGTACTTTCGATCAACCACGACAGCAGTCGTGGTTGATCGACCCCGGAGGTCTGCCCGTGCGTGAGCTCGTCTACTACGTCGCGGTGTCGCTCGACGGCCGCATCGCGGCCCCCGACGACACCTTCGACGCCTTCCCGCAGACCGGCGACCACATCGACATGATCCTGCGCGACTGGACCGACACGATCCCGGCCGTCGGGCTGGAGATGCTCGGGCTGACCGCGGACAACACCCGCTTCGACACCGTGCTGATGGGGTGGAACACCTATGCCGCAGGCCTGTCGGTCACCGTCGACCCGTATCCGCACCTGGAGCAGTACGTCCTGTCCCGCAGCCGCCCCGCCGACGCGGTGCCCGCCGGGATCACCCTGACCGGGCGCGACCCGGTGGAGCTCGTCCGCGAGCTGAGACGCCGCGACGGCGCCGACATCTGGCTCTGCGGGGGCGGGCGGCTCGCGACCGCGCTGGCGGGCGAGATCGACCGGCTGGTGCTCAAGATGAACCCGGTCGTCCTCGGGGCGGGCAAGTCCCTGTTCGACGACGCCGGCGGGTACCACCCGCGGTCCTGGGAGCTGGTGCGGTCGACGCCGTACCGCTCGGGCGTGGTCGTCGCCGAGTACGCGCGGACCCCCTGACAGGACGAAGGCCCCCGGGGTGTCCCCCGGGGGCCTTCGTGAGTGGTAGCGGGGGCAGGATTCGAACCTGCGACCTCTGGGTTATGAGCCCAGCGAGCTACCGAGCTGCTCCACCCCGCGCCGTCCGGGACCGCGTGCGGTCCCGTCTGTGTTGTCTCACCTCTGTGGTGTGTCCCCACCGTACACCGGACGTTCACCGGCCCCTCGGGGGGGGTCGGTTCCGGTGTCCGGGGACCTCGCAACGACGAAGGCCCCCGAGGTGTCCTCGGGGGCCTTCGTGAGTGGTAGCGGGGGCAGGATTCGAACCTGCGACCTCTGGGTTATGAGCCCAGCGAGCTACCGAGCTGCTCCACCCCGCGCCGAACGGAACCGCGTGCATTCCGTCTGTGTTGTAGGCACAACCCTACACGCCGGGCCGGACCCCACCCGCAGGGGGGTCCGGCCCGACGAGGACCAGCCGCGATCAGCCGCCGGCGCTCTGGAACGCCGCGACCGCACGGTCCAGCGCCGCCAGCGCCTCGCCCTGCTTGGCGAAGTCACCGGACCGCTGGGCCGCCTTGAGGTCGTTCAACGCCGTGCGGATCTGCTGTGCCGCGGTCGCCTGCGCCGCATTGGGTGCCGCCGGGGTCTGGGCGCCCTGACCGTTCGGCGTGGTCGGGGTCGTGGGCGTCGTCGGCCGGCCGGGCTGCCCGGTCGTCGGGGCGGCTCCGCCGGCGGCGGCACCGGCGCCGGCGCCGAACACCTCGTCGAGAGCCCGGGACAGGCTCGCGTCGTAGCCGAGCCGGTCGCCGTAGAACACCAGGACGCGGGCCAGCTGCGGGTAGGTCGAGTTGTCCTGCCCGCCCGCACGCTCGATGTAGACCGGCTCGACGTAGAGCAGACCACCGGCCACCGGCAGCGTCAGCAGGTTGCCGTAGTCGATCGTGGTCTGGTTCTGCCGTAGCAGGTTCAGCTCCGACGACACCTCGGGCGAGCCGAGGAACCGGGCCTGGACCTGCTGCGGGCCGAGCGTCTGGGTCTCGTTCGGCAGCTGCAGCACGGTCAGCTTCCCGTAGGTGTCGGGGTCCGAGCTGGCCGAGACGTAGGAGGCGAGGAACTGCCGCCGCAGGCTGACCAGCGCACTGGTCAGCTGGAACGACGCGCCCTCCTGCCCCGGCAGCCCCGCGTAGATGTAGTACGGGGGCTGCGCGTCCTGGCTGCCGCCGTTGCCGCCCTGCACGGTCGGGTCGGACGGGACGTCCCAGAACGACACGGTGGAGAAGAACTCGTTCGGGTCGTCGACGTGGTAGCGGGTCAGCAGCTCACGCTGGACCTTGAACTGGTCCTCCGGGTAGCGCAGGTGGGCCTGCAGGTCCGGGGTGATCGCCGAGCGCGGCTCGACCGTGCCCGGGAACGCCTTCTCCCAGGTCTGCAGGACCGGGTCGGTCTCGTCGAAGGCGTAGAGCTTCACGGTGCCGTCGTAGGCGTCGACGGTGGCCTTCACCGAGTTGCGCAGGTAGCTGATCGTGTCGTTCGGCAGCTGCTGGCCGTTCGGCCCGAGCCGCGAGTCCGACGTGGCGTCACCCAGCTGCACGCGCTCGGCGTAGGGGAAGTTCTGCAGCGTGGTGTAGCCGTCGATGATCCACTGCACCCGCCCGTCGACGACGGCCGGATACGGGTCGTTGTCCAGCGTCAGCCACGGGGCCACCGCCTGCACGCGGTCCCGCGGGTTCCGGACGTACATGATCTTCGAGTCGGCGTTGATCGAGTTGTTGAACAGGATGTTCCGCTCGCCGTAGGCCAGCGCGAACACCGTGCGGTTGAACAGCCCGCCGATCGGGACGCCGCCGGCCCCGGTGTAGGTGTACTGCGCCTCGTCGGAGTCGTACTCCCGCGGCGGGGTGCCCGGCTCGGCGCCGACGATCGAGTACTGGTTGTCGAGCAGCTCGCCGTAGTAGATGCGGGGCTGCTGGACGGGCACGAAGCCCTGCTGCTGGGTGTCGGAGACCTGGAAGTTCGGCAGGCCGCCGGAGCCGCCCGCGTCCTCCAGCGCCTCGTTCACCTGGTTCGCCGGCGCGGCCACGATCCCGTTGCCGTGGGTGTAGACCAGGTGCCGGTTGATCCAGTCCTGCTGATTGTTGACCAGGCCGTTGGCGTTCATCTCGCGCGCCGCGACGATGTAGTCGCGGGTCTGGCCGCCGACGGTGTAGCGGTCGATGTCCAGGTTGGGCGAGAACCCGTAGAAGTTCCGTCGCTGCTGGAGCTGGGTGAACGTGCGGTTGAGCTTGCCCGGGTCGAGCAGCCGGATGTTGGGGATGGTGTCGGTGTCGGCCCGGACCTGGGCCGGTGTGGCCTCCGACGTGCCCGCGTAGGGCGTGATGTCGACCTTGTCCGGCCCGATGCCGAAGGCGTCCCGGGTCGCCGCGATGTTGCGTTCGATCGACGGGGCCTCGTTGACGTTCGCGTTGGGTGCGACGACGAACTGCTGCAGCACCAGCGGGAACGCCGTTCCGACCAGGATCGAGGACACGACGAGCATGACCACGGCGACGGCCGGGATCTGCAGGTTCTGGCGGAACGCCGCGACGAAGAACGCCAGCGCACAGATCACCGCGATGACCAGCAGGATCAGCTTGGCGGGCAGGACCGCGTTGAGGTCGGTGTAGGTGGCGCCGTAGAACGTCTGCGCGTTCCGGTTGGACCACAGCAGGTCGTAGCGGTCGAACCAGTAGGCGACGGCCTTGAGCAGCACGAACACCCCGGCGAGCACGGCGAGCTGGGCCCGCGCGGCGGTGGAGACGAAGCCGGAGCGGCCCGACAGCCGGATGCCGCCGAAGATGTAGTGGGTCACCAGCGCGAGCACGAAGCAGATCGCGACGGCGACGAACAACCAGTTCAGGCTCATCCGCAGGAACGGCAGGGTGAAGGCGTAGAACCCGATGTCGTTGCCGAACTCGGGATCGGCCCGGCCGAACGGGGTGCCGTGCAGGAACATCTGCACGGTCTCCCACTGCGCCGGCGCCGAGAGACCGGCGATCAGCCCGATCACGACCGGCACGCCGACGGCGAACAGGCGCAGGCGCTGGATGATCGTGGTCCGGTAGCGCGCGACCGGGTCCTCGGGGCCGGACACCGGCACGAAGACCGGGCGGTACCGGTAGGCCAGCCACAGCGTCAGCGCGACCAGACCACCCACCACCAGGGCCACGACCCCGAAGAGCACGATCTGGGTGAACAGCCGGGTGAGCTGGACGCTCCGGAAACCGACCTCGCCGAACCACAGGTAGTCGACGTAGAAGTTCAACAGCCGCGAGCCACCGAGCAGAAGCACTACGAGGACGCCCGCGGCGACCAGCAGGATCCGGGTTCGGCGGGTCAGCGACGGCGCTCCCACAGGGGGCCGCATGGACGACACGGGCACACTCCACAGTTCGGGTACGACACGTGGAGAGCGCGGCCGGCTGGGGTGACGGCACGGTTCTCCGAGGGCAACTGTACGGAGGTTCGGTGAAGTCGCCGTCGGGTCCCGGCGTGTCGGGACGAAAACGACACATCGGGCAGCTCGGCACCGGCACCCCGACCCGCATCGTCGCAGGACGGACCGGGGTCGGGCGCACCCCCGCCGTCGCACGATCGTAGGGTTCCGTCCCGTGGGCGTTCGATCTTCGACGTGGGTGACCGCGGTCCTCGTGCTGCTGGCCCTCACCGCGGTCGGGACGGTGGTCCCCGCGCCGGTCGTCGCCCTCGGGCCCGGGCCCACGTTCGACACCCTCGGCGAGGTGGACGGCACGCCCGTGGTGTCGGCGGAGGGGCTGCCGACCTACCCGACGACCGGGCACCTGAACATGACCACCGTCGGCGTCACCGACGGGATCTCGACGCTGCGGGCCCTGGGCATGTGGGCCTCGGGCACCTACCGGCTCGCGCCGCGCTGGTCGCTGTACCCGCCCGGCGAGTCCACCGAGCAGGTCACGCAGGCCAACCAGCAGGAGTTCGACGGCTCGATCGCGAACGCCGAGGCCGCGGCGCTGAACCACCTCCACCTGCCGACCCGGGTCACGGTCGGCGCGCTGACCCCCGGCTCGCCGTCGGCGGGGGTGCTGGAGCCGGGCGACGAGATCCGCGCCGTCGGCGCGACCCCGGTGACCTCGGTCCAGGGGCTGCTCGACGCGATGGGCGCCGCGCGCCCCGGGGAGCCGGTCACGCTCACGATCCGGCGCGGGGACGCCGCGCCGAGCCGGGTCACCGTCACCCCGGCCGCCCACCCGGACGACCCGGCGCGGGCCTTCCTGGGCATCACCCCGGCCACCTCGCCCGCCGAGGGGCAGAAGCTGACCATCTCCCTGGGCGACGTCGGCGGCCCCTCGGCCGGCCTCATGTTCAGTCTGGCGCTGGTCGACAAGCTGACCCCGGGCCCGCTGACCGGCGGCCGGTTCGTCGCCGGCACCGGCACCATCGACGCGGAGGGCCGGGTCGGCCCGATCAGCGGCATCCGGTTCAAGATGCTGAAGGCCCGCGAGGTCGGCGCGCAGACGTTCCTGGTGCCGGCCGCGAACTGCGCCGAGGCCGCCGAGGACGCACCCGACGGGCTGCAGCTGGTGCGGGTCGGGACCCTCGACGAGGCGGTCGGCGCGCTGACCACCCTCGACACCGGCGGTACGCCCGCCGGATGCTCCTAGTTCCCCGGTCCGCCCACAGCGAACACGGCCCCACCAGGCCCGATCCACCGGCCGTGGGGCGGCGACCACCCCCCGGCCCCGCGTACGGTGGACGCCATGAGCGACGTCCCCTTCGGCTTCGGCCCCGCCGACCGTGACCCCGACCGCGAGCCCGGCGACCAGCCCGACTCGGGTTCCGGCGACGCCTCCGGCAAGGACGGGGGTGCGTCGGGCACGGGTGGGAAGGGTGAGCCCGAGGGCCCGAAGGACCCGTTCGGCTTCGGGTCGCACCCGCAGTCCGACGACCCCTCGGGGCCGTCCAGCGGCGCGGGCCAGAACCCGTTCGCGGCGTTCGGCATGGGCGGGCTCCCCGGCATGCCGGGCATTCCCGGCGGCGGCCAGTTCGACATGAGCCAGCTCGGCCAGATGCTGTCCCAGCTCGGCCAGATGCTCTCCAGCAGCGGCTCCGGCGACGGTGGGCCCGTCGACTACGACCTCGCCGCCCAGATCGCCACCCAGCAGCTCGCGCAGTCGACGTCGTCGCTCACCGACGCCCAGCGCAGCGGGGTCGCCGAGGCCGTGAAGCTCGCGGAGCTGTGGCTCGACCCGGCGACGTCGTTCCCCTCCTCCGGCGGCGAGGTGAAGGCCTGGACGCCCTCGGACTGGGTGCGGGCCGGGATGCCGACCTGGAAGCGGCTCTGCGACCCGGTGGCGACGCGGCTGTCCTCGGCCTGGGTCGAGGGACTGCCCGAGGAGGTCCGCGGCGCGGCCGGCCCGATGCTGGGGATGCTCGGCAAGATGGGCGGGATGGCGTTCGGCAGCCAGCTGGGCCAGGGCCTGGCCCAGCTCGGCAAGGAGGTGCTGACCTCCACCGACCTCGGCATCCCGGTCGGCCCGGAGCGCACGTCGGCCCTGCTGCCCGAGGCCGTCGCCCGGTTCACCGAGGGCCTGGACCGCCCGGCCGGCGAGGTCACGCTCTTCCTCGCCGCGCGCGAGGCCGCCCACCAGCGGCTGTTCACCCACGTGCACTGGCTGCGCGAGCGGCTGCTCGGCGCCGTCGAGGAGTACGCCCGCGGCATCACCGTGGACACCTCACGTATCGAGGAGCTCGCCCGCGGGATCGACCCGTCGAACCCGGAGTCGATCCAGGAGGCCATGCAGTCCGGCATGTTCGAGCCGGAGGACACCCCGGCGCAGAAGGCGGCGCTGGCCCGGCTCGAGACCCTGCTCGCCCTGATCGAGGGCTGGGTGGACACCGTCGTCGCCGAGGCCCTGTCCGAGCGCCTGCCCGGGGCCGAAGCGATGCGCGAGACGATGCGTCGCCGTCGCGCCTCGGGCGGACCCGCGGAGCAGGCGTTCGCGACGATCGTCGGGCTGGAGCTGCGGCCGCGGAAGCTGCGGGCCGCGGCGGACCTGTGGAAGCTCCTGGGCGCCGAGCGCGGCGTCGAGGGTCGCGACGCCGTCTGGGCCCACCCCGACCTGATCCCGTCGGCCGACGACCTGGACGACCCGGCCGCCTTCGTGCGCGGCGGCACGGCCGGCGGGGCCGTCCCGGACGACCCGATCGCCGAGCTCGAGCGCCAGATGGCGGCCGACGCGGAGAAGGACGCGGAGAAGGCCGAGTCGTCCGGCACCTCGTCGGACACCTCGTCCTCGGGCACCTCGGACTCGTCCGGGTCGTCGGAGAAGCCCTCCTCGGAGGACACCGACGGCACCGACGGCGAGGACGGGTCGGGCCGGTCGGGCTCCTGAGCCCGGCTCAGGTCCCGGTCGCGCGGACCGGCTCCACCCCGGGGCCGGTCCCGCCGAACCCGCCGACCTCTCCGTCCGTGTCGGCGGACCCGTCGGTCTCGTCGGCGGTGGCCGGGTCGCCGTCGACACCGCTGATGCCGAGTTCGGCGGCGGCGTTGAGGCCCTCCAGGTAGCCGATGGCCCGCTCGGTGCGCGGGTAGCGGCGCACCCAGGACCAGAAGACGTCGTCGTGCGCGGCGGACAGCAGGTGGGCCAGCTCGTGCACCAGCACGTAGTCGACGACCCAGCCCGGTGCGTCCCGCAGGCGTTCGCTGATCCGGATGGTGGCGTCGTCGGGGGTGCAGGATGCCCAGCGCGTGCGCATCACCGGCACCCACCGGATCGACGACGGCCGCGCCCGCCCCTCCAGCCAGCGCTTCGACAGCTCCTGGCCGCGGCGCATCAGGGCCTCGTCGTTGTCGCGGCCCGGTGAGCGGCGACGTGCCTCGCTCGCCTCGACCCGCTTCACCATCTCCGCGACCCAGTCGCGTTCCTGCTCGGGGGACATCCAGCCCGGGATGAACACGACGAGCCGCTCCCCCTCCCGCCGGGCACTCACCATGCGCTTCCGGCGGGCGCTGCGTCGGACCTCTACCGGGGGACTCGCCATGGCTCCAGGGTAGGCCGCCGCGGTTCGCGGGTGCGAACGGTGCGGACGCGTTCCGGCCCCGTCGCCACGCGGACCGGGCACCGTGGCCAGGGTGACCGGACTGCCCCCACGGCTCGCGCTCGCCGCCCACCTCGCCGTCCTCCCCACCGGGCCGCGGTCCCGCCGGATCGGGTCCGGCCCACCGCGGGCCCGGCTGCTGGAGGAGCTGTCCCCCGCCGCCGTCGCCGCGCTGGACCGGCTCGTCGACGGGCCGTGTGCGACCGGCGCGCTCACCCGGGGCGACGACGAGGTCGCGGTGCTGCTCGCCGTCCTGTGGCGGGCGGGGCTGCTCGCCGACCCCGATGTCGAGGACCGGGTCCGGCGGCGCCGGGAGGGCACGCTCGTCGAGGTCCGCGGCGCGGACGCACTCGCCGTGGCGGTCGTCGCCGGGCTGGCCCGGGCCGGGATCGGACAGCTGTACCCGCAGGTGCACGGCGTGACGGGCGCCGACGACGTCCTGGCCGGGCTGCCGGTGGGGCCGGGCCGGGACCGCGAGGTCGAGCTACGCGCCTTCCTGCGCGACGCGGGCGTCGGCACCGATCCGCCCCGGCGGGTCCCCGCGGACCTGGTGGTGCTCGTCGGCGACGGGCCGCTGCCGCCGGAGTCGCCGATGGAGCATCTGTTCGTGGCCCTGCGCGACGGCTGCGGCGCGGTCGGGCCGCTCGTCCTGCCCGGCCGCGGGCCGTGTCCCGACTGCGCCGGGGCGCCCGGCACGGCCGGGGTGCCGTCGTCGGCGGCACCGCACGTGCTGGTCGCGACGGCGGCGGTGGCGGTCGGTCAGGTGCTCGCCGCCGTCGACGGGCCGGTGCGCGGCGGGGCGCCGCCCGCGTCGTGGGGAGCGGTACTGGAGGTCGGCGCGGAGGCGGCGACGGTCGTCACCCGACCGGGGTTCCGACGCCCCGGCTGCCCCTGCGGCGCAGCGGCCGGGCCGGTACCGGACGGTGCGTCGGGGCCCACCGCGCCGTGCGGGACCACCCCGGCCGGGTGGACAATCATGGTGTGAGCGACATTCCCCGACGGACCGTCTCGCGCACCGCCAAGCTCGCCGGCCTCCCGCTCGGCGTCGCCGGACGTGCCGCGGCAGGATTCGGGCGCCGTCTCACCGGTGGTGACCGCGACGAGATCGCCGCCCAGCTCGCGGCCAAGAGCGCCGAGCAGCTGTTCGAGGTGCTCGGCGAGCTCAAGGGCGGAGCGATGAAGTTCGGGCAGGCGCTGAGCGTGTTCGAGGCGGCCGTGCCCGACGAGTACGCCGAGCCCTACCGCGAGGCACTCACCAAGCTGCAGGCCGCGGCGCCGCCGATGCCCATGGCCGACGTCGACTACATGCTCACCCAGCAGTTCGGGCGGTCGTGGCGGTCCCGGTTCGCCGACTTCGACGAGACCCCTGCCGCCTCGGCCAGCATCGGCCAGGTGCACCGCGCGGTCTGGAAGCGCGACGGTCGCGACGTCGCCGTCAAGGTGCAGTACCCCGGCGCCGAGGAGGCGCTGCGCTCCGACCTGCGCCAGCTCGGGCGGATGAGCCGCATCCTGCAGCCGCTGGTCCCCGGGATGGAGATCAAGCCGCTGGTCGCGGAGCTCAAGGACCGCATGGAGGAGGAGCTCGACTACCGCGACGAGGCCGCCTACCAGCGCGAGTTCGCCGCGTTCTACGAGGACGACCCGGACGTGAAGATCCCCCGCGTCGTCGGGTCCGCACCCAAGGCCGTCATCACCGAGTGGGTGCAGGGCCGTCCGCTGGCCTCGATCATCCGTGACGGCACCCGCGAGGAGCGCGACCACGCGGGCAACCAGCTGGCCCGTTTCCACTACTCCGCGCCGGACCGCGCGCACCTGCTGCACGCCGACCCGCACCCCGGCAACTTCGGGATCCTCGACGACGGCCGCCTGCTCGTCCTCGACTTCGGTGCCGTCGCCCGGATGCCCGACGGCATGCCGCCCGAGCTGGTCACGATGACCAAGTACGCGCTCGAGAGGCGCAGCGGCGACCTGATGGCCCTGATGCGCTCGGCCGGGTTCGTCCGCGACGGCGCCCGGATCGAGTCCGAGCAGATCCTCGGCTACCTCGCACCCTTCACCGAGCCGCTGGGGACCGAGGAGTTCCACTTCAGCCGCCGGTGGATCCAGCAGCAGGCCGAGCGGGTCGGTGACCTCCGCAGCCCGGAGGCGGCCATCGGCCGGTCGCTGAACCTGCCCCCGCGGTTCCTGCTGGTGCACCGGGTGACGATGGGGACCGTCGGCATCCTGTGCCAGCTCGACTCCCACGTGCGGCTGCGAGAGATCGTCGCCGAGTGGCAGCCGGAGATGTTCGAGCCGGACGCCCCGACGGGCTGACCCCTCCCCTCGCTCCACCGGTCCTCCGGGCAGGGGTGTGCTGTCGTCGCTTTGCTCTGCTCACCGATACGCAGCACTGCAGGTGAGCGCCGTCTCCGGGTTCGTCGCGGAGGCGGGGACGCCCGGTCGAGCACGGCCCGGCCGGGCCGCCACCACTGCGCGCTCGACGGATTCTCCCGGCGCGTCGACCAGGTGCCACCCCGACGACTCGGCAGCCAGTTCGCTCGGACCGGACGGCCGCGCCATCACCCGATTGACATACCGATGGTATGCTGAACTCGCTCACATACCGACGGTACGCAAAGAGGGTGCACCGTGCTCCACAGCTGCTACCCGGTCCTCGCGACGGCCGACCTCCCGGCCGCCCGCGCGTTCTGGACCGGGCCGATGGGATTCGAGAGCGTCTTCGACGCCGACTGGTACGTCAGCCTCCGGCGCGGGCGCTTCGAGCTCGCCCTGCTCGACCGGGACCATCCGACGATCCCGGCGGCGTACCGCGGCCGGTCGGCCGGCGGGATGCTGGTGAACATGGAGGTCGACGACGTCGACGCCGAATGGGACCGCCTCGTCGTCCGCGGCGGTCTGGAGGCCCTGCTCCCGGTGCGGGACGAGGCCTTCGGACAGCGGCACTTCATCGTCGCCGGGCCGGACGGGGTGCTGGTCGACGTGATCACCGAGATCGCCCCGTCGCCGGAGTTCGCCGACGCCTTCTCCGGCTCGCAGGCCCCCTGAGCTGCGGTGCTGCGTATCGGTGAGCAGAGCACAGCGACGAGCAGGCACCCTCCCACCCGCGGCACGGCAGGTCCCGGACACGACGGTGCCCCGCCCGGACGCAAGTCCGGACGGGGCACCGAGGGGTCGGCCGCAGATCAGCCGGCGCGCAGCCGCGCCCGCTCGGCTCGGGAGGCGGCCCAGGCCGCGATCCAGGACCAGCCGCGGCCCGCGGTGATCCGGCGCGCGAGCCGGTGCTCGGCCGCCACCCGTTGCGCTTCCTGCTGATGGGATCTCGCCAACGCTTCCTGGATGAGCGTCATCACGTTCTCCTGGTTCACGAGGTGGGACGAACGGTCGGTGTGGGACGTCGGTCGCACGGCCGGTGCCGGCTTCAGGTCGTTCATGTCGGTCTCCTCGGGTCTGGTGGTTCGGCGGTGCCGCGGTGCGGGTCGCGCCGGTGGTGCTGTGGTCAGCGGCTCGCGGCCAGGGCCAGTGCCCGGTCGCGCTCCAGGTCGGCCTTGCGGGGACGCCCCCTCGGGCGCTTGCGCGGGATCACCCGACCGTGGTCGAAGATCTCGCCTCCCCACACGCCCCACGGCTCGGCACGCTCCAGCGCGCCGTCCAGGCAGGCCTGCCGGAGCGGGCAGCCGCCGCAGCGGGACTTGGCCTCCTCCAGCTCGGCCGGGGCCTCGGCGAACCACAGGTCGGCGTCGCCGTTGCGGCAGGGCAGGGCCGAGCCGCGGCCGGACGGCCCGCTCGGCACCGACCGGAGCCGCACCTGGTCGGGTCCAACGCCGGCGCCGGACTGCTCGGTGATCATTCCGCCGTCACACGGAACGGATCGCACGTACACGATCGACCTCCTCGATCGAACTTCTCTGCTACAGGTCAGGACCGGTCTGGTCAGGGTGTGTCATCTCTCGGGACGGAACCTGGGACAAAAAAATCGGGGCCGCGGAACCCGTGTGCGTGGGTTCCGCGGCCCCGATGGGACTCGCTGGGTGCTGAGGAGGTCAGGTACCCCCTCGGCGCCCGGGAACGAACGCAGCTGTGCACTTGTCATCGAAGATCGGGCCGGCGACCGCGACCGACATGCCGCCCTGCGGGTACACCTCACCCGTGGAACGGGGCGTCGACGGCGCGAGCAGCGCCACCCCCTGCTGACGACGACGGACGCCGGACTCCGCGGTGACCGCGATGCCCGCGTGAGCGACGTCGTGCGCGACGACGGTCTGCTCCGGGACGCACACCGGGGCCGGAACGGACAGGGCGGTGCCGATCAGGTCGGTCGTGTTGATCGTGCCCATCTCGTCACCTCCTCCGGTTCCGCCCGCGGTCTCCCGCGCGACGCGTCTGTGTCGGGAGCGTGGCGCTCCACCTGGTGCCGACGACACTAGAAGTGCTGCACACGGCACGGCAACCGATTATTCGAAGTCTCGCCGGAAGTTCACGCAGATCCCTACCGAAGAGGGGGTCTCGCCCCCTCCGCCTCGTGCTCGGCGAGCACCCGGAGCACCTCGTCGCCGTAGCGGTCCAGCTTGGCGGCGCCGATCCCCGGGATGCCGACCAGGGCCGACGGGCCGGCCGGCCGCTGCTCTGCGATCGCGGTGAGCGTGGCGTCGGTGAGCACGACGAAACCGGGCACGTCCTGCGCCTTCGCCTCCGCCGCCCGCCACTGCTTCAGGCGGTCCAGCAGCTCCAGGTCCACATCGGACGGGCAGTCGTCGCAGCGGAGGAGCTTGGTGGCGGTGGTGCCGAACAGCGGCGTCCCGCAGACGCGGCACTTGGGCCGGGCGCCCCCGGGGCGGCGCTCGCCGGCCACCCGGGACGCGGGATGCGAGTCCGGGATCAGTCCGTAGAGGAACCGCGAGCGGCGTCGCTTCGGTCCGCGACCGGAGGCCCGGGACAGCGACCACGACATCGACAGCACCCGCCGGGCGCGGGTGACTCCGACGTAGAACAGCCGGCGTTCCTCCTCGACGGCGGCCTCGTCGTCACCCGCGTGGCCGATGGGGAGGGTGCCGTCGGCGAGCCCGACGAGGAACACCGCGTCCCACTCCAGGCCCTTCGCCGCGTGCAGCGACGCCAGCGTGACGCCGTTGACGACCGGCGCCTGCGCGTGGTCGGCGCGGGTCTCCAGCTCCACGCACAGCCGGTGCAGGTCGGCCTGCGGCTCGACCGCGGCGAGCTCCTCGGCGACGCCGACCAGCGCCAGCAGCGACTCCCACTGCGCGCGCAGGGTGGCACCCTTCGGCGGCTCGTCGGTCAGCCCGGCGCGCGCGGTCAGCACCGCGCGGGTGACGTCGACGAGGTCGGTGCCCGGCCGCTGGTCCGGCGCCGCGGTGCGTAACGCGAGCATCGCCCGGCGGATCTCGGGCCGGTTGAAGAACCGCTCGCCGCCGCGGATCTGGTAGGGCACCCCGGCGTCGGACAGGGCCTGCTCGAACGCCTCGGACTGGGCGTTGATCCGGAAGAGCACCGCGATCTCCGACGGCTCGGTGCCATCGTTGATCAGGGTCAGGATCCGGCCCGCGACGGCGGCGGCCTCCCCTGCCTCGTCCTCGTGCTCGGAGAAGTCCGGGTCGGGCCCCGGCGGGAGCTGCCCGACGAGCTGCAGCCGGGACCCGGCGGGCCGGTTGCGGGCCGCGCCGATCAGCTGGTTCGCGCAGCCGACGATCTGCGGGGTGGAGCGGTAGTCGCGCTGCAGGCGCACGACGGCGGCGTCGGGGAAGCGGCGCGGGAACTCCAGCAGGTAGCGGGGTGAGGCACCGGCGAAGGTGTAGATCGTCTGGTTGGCGTCGCCGACGACGGTCAGGTCGTCGCGGTCGCCGAGCCAGGCGTCGAGCAGGCGCTGCTGCAGCGGGGTCACGTCCTGGTACTCGTCGACGACGAAGCACCGGTAGCGCGACCGGAACTCCTCGGCGACGCCGCCGTGCTCCTCCAGCGCGATCGCCGTGTGCAGGAGCAGGTCGTCGAAGTCGAGCTGCTCGCTCGCGTTCTTCAGCTCCTCGTACGCGGCGTAGACGGCGGCCACCTGCTCGGCCGGGCCGGGCGTGTCGCGACGGCGGCGGGCGGCCTCGGCCGCGTAGTCCGACGGGGCGACCAGCGTGGACTTCGCCCACTCGATCTCGGAGGCGAGGTCGCGCAGCGCGTCGGAGTCGGTGCCGGCCCGGGCGCGGGCGGCGGCCTGGCCGACGAGCCGCAGCTTGCCGTCGAGCAGTGGCCACGGGCTGCCACCGACCATCTGCGGCCAGAAGTAGCGCAGCTGACGCAGCGCGGCGGCGTGGAACGTCCGGGCCTGCACCCCGGACGCGTCCAGGGCACGCAGCCGGGTGCGCAGCTCCCCCGCGGCCCGGGCGGTGAAGGTGACGGCCAGTACCTGGCCGGCGGCGACGTGGCCCGAGGTCACCAGGTGCGCGATCCGCCGGGTGATCGTGCGGGTCTTGCCGGTGCCCGCCCCCGCGAGGACGCACACCGGGCCACGCGGTGCGTACACCGCGGCCCGCTGCTCGGGGTCCAGGCCGTCCGCGCCGACCGGGGCCGCCGGGTCCGGCACGGCGCGGGTCGCACGGGCGGGGCGGGCGGCGGATCGGGACGGCACCCACCCATCCTGACACCCACCCCCGACGGTCACGGGTCGCCCGTCCCGCCCGTCCGGGTGCCGGGCAGGTCACAGCCGACGGGGAAGAATCCGCGGAGCGGACCGGTTGTACCCGACATGGCGGACCTGACGATGTACACGACCAGCTGGTGCGGCTTCTGCCGTCGACTCAAGCTGCAGCTCGACCAGGCCGGCATCGGCTACCGTGAGATCGACATCGAGCGCGAGCCGGACGCCGCGTCGTTCGTCGAGAAGGCCAACGGCGGCAACCGCACGGTGCCGACCGTCGTGTTCCCGGACGAGTCGGTCGCGACGAACCCCAGCTTCTCCGAGGTGAAGACCCGACTCGGGGTCTGACACCTCCCCTGATCTCCCACCACGGAGCGCGACGGCCCGCCACCGGTACCTCACCGGGGGCGGGCCGTCGCTTCGTCTGCGGCGGGTCAGCCCCCGGCGGCCGCCCAGGACTCGAGCATGGTGCGCGCGATCGAGACCTTGCCCGGCAGCATGACGACCGGGCCGTCGCCGGGGTCGGGCTCGTCCCGGGAGCCCCAGTCGCCGCGGGCCAGCGCCGCCCGCAGCGTGTCCCGGGTGATCCACAGGGCGTCGGCGATCTCGTCGTCCTGCGGGGTCAGCGGGACGTCCGGGTCCCCGATCGCGTGGAAGCCGACCATCAGCGACCGCGGGAACGGCCACGCCTGGCTGCCGAGGTAGCGCACGTCGGACACCGCGATGCCGACCTCCTCGGAGATCTCGCGGTGCACGCACGCCTCCAGCGACTCGCCGGACTCCACGAACCCGGCGAGCACCGAGTAGCGCCCGGCCGGCCACACCGGCTGACGGGCGAGCAGGACGCGGTCCGCGCCGTCGTGCACCAGGCAGATGATCGCCGGGTCGGTGCGCGGGTACTCCTCGTGGCCGTTGTCGCAGACCCGGGCCCAGCCCGCGTTGTGCGGGCGGGTGCGGGTGCCGTCGATCGCGCAGAACCGGGCGCGGTCGTGCCAGTTCAGCGTGGCGACCGCACCGGTGAGCAGGCCCGATCCGAGCGGGTCGAGGAACGCGCCGGCGGCGCGCAGGTCGGCCCACTCCCCCTCGCCGGTGAAGATGTCGCTGTCGGCGGTGCGTTCGGTCCCGACACGCACCGCCCAGTACGGGACGCCGTCGCGTTCGCCGAGCAGCACGGCCTCGGCCGGCGGCTCCACGGCGACGTCGGTGCCCGCGCGGGTCCGGACGTGCCCGCCGCGGCCCGCCGCGTCGTCCCAGGCGGCGGCGTCGACCTCGCGGAACTCGCGGCCCGGCTCGACCTCCCAGTCGACCGGGGTGCGGCCCGACTCGTCGACGACGACGACGCGTGCCGTCGCCCAGGTGTCGCGCACGTAGCCGGGGTCGAGGCGCCGGTTCTCGTCGCGGGACAGCGCGTTGCGCGACAGCACCGGCTCCTCGGTCAGGGAGAAGTCCCCGCGGCTCATCGCCCGCCTCCGCGGACCACGCCGCCGAGCGCGGCGAGCGGTGGCCCGATCACGTCGGCGTCCCCGACGATCACCCCGGTGAACCGGGTCGGTGCGAACAGCGCGGTGGCGGCCTCGGCGACCTCGTCGACGGTCACCTCCTCCAGCCGGCGCGGCCGGTCCCGGAGCCAGTCGACGTCGAGCCCCGCGGCGTGCAGCGCGGACAGGGTGCCGGCCAGCGCGGACTGGCTGTCCAACGAGATCAGCAGCGAGCCGATCGCGTAGCGACGGGCCGAGGTGACCTCCTGCTCGGCCGGCGGGACCGCCACCATGCGGCCGAGCTCGTAGCGGGTCTCGAGCAGGGCGGCGGCGGTGACGTCGGAGGCGACGTCGGCGTCGAGGCCGAGCACCGCGCCGCCGGGCACGAACTCCTGGCCGGAGTGCGCGCCGTAGGTGTAGCCCTTGTCCTCCCGGATGTTCTCCATCCAGCGCGAGGAGAAGTAGCCGCCGAACACGAGGTTCGCGAGCTGGAAGGCGGTGTAGCGCTCGTCGGTGCGGTCCAGGCCGGGCGCGGTGAGCCGCAGCTGGGACTGCACGGAGCCGGGCCGGTGGACCAGCTCCAGGTCACCCGCCTGCGGCGCCGGCGGGGCGGACAGCCGGCGCGCGGGGTGGTCGCCGGTCCACCCGCCCAGCCGGCGCGCGACCTCCGCGATCGCGGCCTCGGGGTCGATGTCGCCGACGAGGACCAGGCTCGCGCCGTCCGGGACGACGACGTCGGCGTGCAGCTCCCGCACCTGTTCCGGGGTCACCGCGGCGACGGCCTCGGCGGTCGGCATCTCCGAGACGATCGGGTGGTCGCCGAAGCGGCGGCGCATCAGCGCCTCGCGCGCGACGGTGCGCGGCTGCGCGCGGGCGACCGCGATCCGCTCGGCCAGCCGGGACCGCTCACGGGCGACCTCGGCGTCGGAGTGGGTGGCGGCGGTGAGGACGTCGGCGAGGACGTCGAGGACCGTCGGCAGCCCGGAGGCCAGCGCGGAGCCGCCCGCCTGCAGGTACTCCGGGTCGACGGCGACACCGAGCTCCCCGCCGACCGAGGCCAGTGCGTCGTCGATGCCGATCCGGTCGCGGCCCGCGGTGCCGGTCAGGATGGTCTCGGCGAGCACCTCGGTGCCCGCGGTGCGGGCGGCGTCGGCGACCGGCTCCGGAGAGGCGGCCGGGATCCGCAGGACGGTCTCGACCAGCGGGACCCCCGGACGGTGGGCGGCCAGGACGGTCAGCCCGTTCGGGAGGGTCTCGGTGAGCACGTCCGGCAGCGGCACCTCCTTGGTCCGGCCGAGCGCGGGCAGCGGGCGGGGGCCGCGCTCGGTGCGGCCGATCTCCTCCGCGCTGCGGTGGGTGCGGGCGGCGCTCACGCAGGGCCCCCTTCGGTGTGGTTCACGGTGCCGGGACGGGTCGGGGCGCTCACGCGTCGCCGTCCCCGGCCGGTTCGGCGGCCGGCTCGACCAGCAGGACGGCCCGCCCGGAGGACCGCAGCCGGGCGGCCGCGGCGGCGACGTCGGCCCCGGTCAGGGCGGCCAGCCTGCCGGGGAGCTCGACGGCGAGCTCGGCGCGGCCGTAGAGCAGCTCCCGGGCGCCCAGCCCGAGCATCCGGAACATCACGCGGTCGTCCTCACGGTGCAGCGCGGCCACCCAGCGGGCGGTCTGGCGCTCCAGTTCCTCGGTGCCGGGACCCTGCTCGGCGAGACGGTCCAGCTCCTGGTCGACGGCGGCGGTGACCCGGTCCGCGGACACCTCGGCCGGATGCACCGCGGTGATCGTGAAGGTGTCGGGGTCGCGGGCGTCGAACGGGCCGCCCATCAGGCCGTTCGACGCGGAGACGTCGGTGACCAGCTCGTCGGTGTGGACGAGGCGGCGCTGCAGCCGTGAGGCCTCGCCGTCGGCCAGGACGGTGGCGAGCATGGCGTGGGCGAGGTAGGCGTCGGGCTCGGCGGCCGGGTCGGGGACGCGGTAGCCGAGCGCGAGTGCGGGCAGCGGGGCGTGCGCGTCGGCCACCGCCTGCCGGCGCTCGGCACCGGGAGCGGGCTCGGCGAACGACGGCCGCTGCGGGACCGGCCGGGCGGGGATGTCCCCGAAGTGCCGCTCGACCAGGGCGAGGGTGCCGTCGACACCGTGCTCGGACAGGTCGCCGTGCACGGTGACCAGGGCGTTGCCCGGCGCGTAGAAGGTGTCGAAGAACGCGGCCGCGTCGTCCAGGCTCGCCTGCTCCAGCTCGGAGAAGTCGCCGTAGCCGTTGTGCGCGTTCGGGAAGGTGTCGTAGAGGACCGGGGGCAGCAGGATCCACGGGAACCCGCCGTAGGGGCGGTTGTGGACGTTGAGCCGGATCTCCTCCTTCACGACGTCGACCTGGTTGCGCAGGTTCTCGACGGTGAGCTTCGGGGCCCGCAGCCGGTCGGCCTCCAGGAACAGCGCCCGTTCCAGCGCCGCGCCGGGCAGCACCTGGAAGTAGTCGGTGTAGTCCTGGTGGGTCGAGCCGTTGAAGATCCCGCCCGCGGACTGGACCTGCCGGAAGTGCTCCAGCTTCTCCAGGCTCTCGCTGCCCTGGAACATCAGGTGCTCGAACAGGTGCGCGAAGCCGGTGCGGCCCTGCGGCTCGGAACGGAAGCCCACGTCGACGTGCACCGAGACCCCGACCACCGGGGTGGCCGGGTCCGGGACGACGAGCACGCGCAGCCCGTTGGCCAGCGTGGCCCGGTGCAGCTCGAGAGCGGATTGGTCGGCGATCACGGACACGGGAGCGAGGCTATCCCCCACCCCCGACAACCTGCCCGGTCAGGCGTGCTCGGGCGGCAGGATCACGAACTGGCGCAGCCCGAGGTCGCGGTAGGTGACCGGGCCGCGCGGGCCGGGGGTGTGGTCGACGTTGATGCCGGTCTCGGGCAGCCCGAGCAGCTTGTAGCCGTCGAGGAGCCGCGACGGCGCGTTCCAGAACACCCCGGTGCCGGTGTAGCGGTCGATGAAGCGCCGGGCGACCTGCTCGTCGGCGGCGCAGATCGTCGCGGCCAGGCCGGAGGTCTCCCGGGCGGCGGTGTCGGCGGCGTCGTCCGGCCCGTCGACGACGGCGACGGTCACGTGCGCCTCCGCCCCGGAGTCCAGGGCCCACTCGTGGCCGAGCGGGTGGTCGTGCGGGGGCAGCGACAGCGCGACGCCGCGGGCGTCGAGGGCGGCCTTCGCGACCGGCAGCAGGGTGTCGTAGACGGGCCGGTCGATGAGCAGCAGGTTCAGCCGGTTGCAGACCCCGAGCCGGTCGGTCGAGTCGGTGACCAGGCGGGTGACGTCGGCCTCGGTGGCGCTGGCGTCGAGGTAGAGCACGCCGCCGCCGTCGGCGTGGGCGAGCACCCGGGTGCCCGCGGTCGCACCGAGCACCGACAGCTTGCGGGTGACGTCCCCGGACCCGCGGACGACGACCAGCGGCACCAGGTCGGGCAGCCCGACCAGTGCCTCGGCGCCGGCGTGGCCGGGCAGCGGGACGAGCTGGACGGCGGCCTCGGGGAGCCCCGCGTCGGCCAGTGCGGGGCGCAGCACCTGCTCGACGAGTGCGGTGGCGCTGCCGAGCGCGGCCGACCCGGTGCGCAGGACGGCCGCGCTGCGGGCCTTGAGGACCTGCGAGGCGACGTCCACCGTCACGTTCGGTCGGGCCTCGAACACCGCGCCGATGACGCCGACCGGGATGCGTCGCTCGAACACCCGCTCGCCGGTCTCCAGCGTGCGGACCGGCCACTCGGTGGGCGGCTCGGGGGTCGCGGCGAGCACCTCGAGCTGGGTGGCGATGCCGGCGAGCCGCTCGGGGTCCAGGCGCAGCCGGTCGAGCAGACCCGCGGCCATGCCGTTCCGCTCGGCCGCCGCGACGTCGGCGGCGTTGACCTCGAGCAGCTCGTGCGCACGGTCCCGGATCAGCGACGCGGCGGCGCGCAGGGCGTCGTCGATCCGGCCCTCGCCCGCCGCGCGGACGGCCGGAGCGGCGGCCCGGGCGCGCTGCGCGGCCTCGCGGACGGCGGCGTACTCCGGGGCCTCGGTCGTCTCCTGCGGGGCGGTCACGGTGCTGCTCACGCAGGTCAGGGTAGGCGGTCGCCGGCGAGGGGCCGACCGGGTATCCGGTGTGGCCGCTCTGCTCACCGTGACGCAGCAGGGCCGGCGACGGATCAGGGCTCCGGGACGGCGTAGACGACGATGTTCGACTCGTAGCTCCGTGCGGCCGGGTCGAACACCCCGCCGCAGGTGATCAGGACGAGCTGCGGGTCGCCGTCGCGGCGGAACACCTCGCGGGGCAGGTCGTGCTTGCCGTACTCGCGACGCGCGACGACCCGGTAGCCGGCGGTGCGGCCGTCGGCGCCACGCACGACGACCGGCTCGCCCACGACGAGCTGCGGCAGCACCGACAGGAACCCGATGCCCTGGGTGCGGGAGTCGACGTGGCCGGCGATCACGGCGCTCCCGGTCGTGCCGCCCGGCAGGACGCCGGGTGCCCACCAGCCGACCGTGCGCACCTGCTCGGGGACGACCATCCCGCCGTCCGGGGCGGTGCCGACCGCGTCGACGGGTGCGGCCAGGCCGCGCGCGGGGAGCTCCAGGACGGCCGGGACGACCGGCGGCGCCGCGGCGCCGGGCTCGGCCGCGGGGCGCGGGAAGACCGCCGAGACGGTCCACGGCTCGCGCGGCGCGATCGGGGCCCCGGGGACCGCGACCGGGTCGGGCGGCGCCAGGACCGGCAGTACCCGGGCCACCGGCACCGCGCGCGTCGCGGCGGTGGGTTCCGCGGGGACCGCGCCGAGGTCGCTCGCCTCCAGGCGGGTGTCACCGCCGAGCGCGAGACCGGCGCCGGAGCCCAGCAGGACGACGCCGAGGAGCAGCAGCGCGGCCGCTCCCCGGACGCCCCCGGCCGGGCGCCGGCGCCGACGGGTCACGCGCGGGCGCGACGCAGCCGGACGGCGCCGGCGACGAGCAGCAGCAACCCGGCGCCGCCGAGCGCGACCGGCAGCGCGACGTCGGAGGCCGACGCCGCCTGGCCGCCGGTACCGGCGTCGACGGCGGGCGAGCCGGAACCGGAGGCAGGCCCGTCGCCGGCCCCGTTGCCGGAGCCGTTGCCGGGCGCGGTCCCGTTTCCGGCGGCGTTCCCGTCGGCGCCGGAGCCGTTCCCGTCGGCATTGCCCGAGCCCGAGCCCGGGGTCGTGGCGCCGGCCTCGGCCGCGGCCTGGTCCAGCTTGGTCTTCAGCTCACCCAGGTTCGTCAGCTGCGCCCGGGCCTGGTCGAGCTGCTCCGGCGGCAGGCCGGGCACGTTCAGCAGCTGCTGGGTCTGGTCGCTGAGCGCTCCGACCTGGGCCTGCGCGGCCTGCAGCCAGCCCTGGTCGAACTGCTCACCGGTGCGGGCCTTCAGGTCGTCGACCTGGGCCTGGATCTCCGGGGAGACCTGGTCGGGCAGCGAGACGCCGATCGCCGACGCCAGCCCCCGCAGCTTGTCGTTGAGCTGCTGGCCCTCGCCCTGCACCTGCGGCGCGAGCTCCTTGACCGTGTTCCCGACACCCTGCTCCAGGCCGATGCCGCCGAGCGCGGCGAGCCCGAGGGCCTTCTGGTGGGCGTCGCCGAACGCCTGGCGCGGGTCACCGACGCCCGGGACCTGCGGCAGGTTGTCCGGCAGGTTCGGCACCTGCGGAGTCTCGCCACCACAGGCGGTCAGTGCGACGAGCGCGGCCGCGGCGACGGCGGCACCGACGGTGCGGCTGATCCGGCGCGGGCTGGTCATGGTCCTACGCGTCATGCGAGTCATCCCCCGGGAGTCACTGCTAGGCCTTATGGGCTATCGCCCTACCCCATGTGGCGCAGCTCCAACCGCGCGGCGGACCTGGCGGGCGGCGAGTGGCTATCGCCGACGGCTGAGCGGCGCCGGGGCCGACGGCGGCGGGACGACCGGCCCGACGTCGCCGTCGGGGGCCTCGTCCAGGTCCAGGACGACCGGGGCGTGGTCGCTGGGCAGCTTTCCCTTGCGTGCCTTGCGGTCCACCCACACCGCGGCGCGCCGGTCGGCCGGGCCCGATCCGGCCAGCACGAGGTCGATCCGCATCCCCTGGTCCTGGTGGAAGCGGCCGGCCCGGTAGTCCCAGTAGCTGAAGACCCGCTCGTCGGGCCAGCGCTCGCGCAGGACGTCGCGCAGCCCGGTCCCGAGCAGCGCGGCGAGCGCGGCCCGCTCGGCGGGGGTGACGTGGGTGGCGCCGTCGAACAGGGACCGGTCCCAGACGTCGTCGTCGGTGGGGGCGATGTTGACGTCCCCGGCGACGACCGTCGAGTCCGGGTCGCCCGCCGCGACCTGCTCGCGCAGCGCGGCGAGCCAGCGCAGCTTGTAGGCGTAGTGCGGGTCCTCCGGGCTGCGGCCGTTCGGCACGTACACCGAGGTGACCCGCAGTCCGCCGCAGGTGGCGGTGACGGCGCGCGCGTCCGGCTCGGCGAGCCCGCCCTCGGTGAAGACGGGCTCGTCGGGCAGGCCGCGGACGACGTCGTCGAGCCCCACCCGCGACAGCAGGGCGACACCGTTCCACCGGCCCTGGCCGTGGTGCGCCCACGCGTAGCCGCGCTCGGCCAGTGCCTCGTCGAAGCTCGCGGCGAAGTCGTCGTCGGAGAGCTTGGTCTCCTGCAGGCAGACGACGTCGGGTTCCCGTTCGTCGAGCCACGGCAGCAGCCGGGGCAGCCGGGACTTCGCGGAGTTCACGTTCCAGGTGGCCAGACGCACGGCCCCGACCCTACGAGAGGAAGCGCGTCACCGATCGCCGGATACCCGCGACGTCCAGGCCGTGGGCGGCGTCGTGGTCGTCCGGGCTGCCGTAGCGGCGCAGCTCGGCCGCGCCGACCCCGAGTCCGAGCACCCGGTGCCGCACGTCGCGCAGCACCTCGGCCACCGGCCGCACCGAGGTCCCGGCCAGGTAGGGCTCGACGAGCACGACG
Organism: Pseudonocardia sp. Ae717_Ps2; assembly: GCF_001932475.1. Taxonomy (NCBI): domain Bacteria; kingdom Bacillati; phylum Actinomycetota; class Actinomycetes; order Pseudonocardiales; family Pseudonocardiaceae; genus Pseudonocardia; species Pseudonocardia sp. Ae717_Ps2. The sequence goes on along the minus strand of NZ_MCIS01000001.1, from coordinate 696,346 downwards.
TCCGGCTCGGACAGGGTGGCGCGCACCGTCGCCGTGTCGAACGGGCGCACCGTGGGCGCGTAGAGCACGGTCACGTCGAGCCCCTCGACGGCGGCGAGCGTCCGGTCCGCCAGGGGCCCGACGGCGACGACCGTCCCCCGGCCCCCGCGGCGCAGCACCGTCATCGACGGCCCGGTGCCGTACGGCCGCGCGTTGGACGCGCCCGACAGCCGGAGGTAGACCCGGTCGTCGCCGGGCAGGGCGGCGCGCAGCTGCGCCTCGGCCTCGTCGGCGTGCCCGGGCACGTGCACGGTCCAGCCTTCGAGGGTGTCGAGCAGCGGCACGTCGCGCGGGCCGAAGTGGGTCTCCCCCGCGCCCGCCATGTCGTAGGACCCGCCGGCCGACACCAGCACCGCACCGACGCCCTGGTGGCCGAGGTCGAGCTTGAGCTGCTCGTAGGGCCGTTCGACGAGGAACGGCGCGAAGGTGTGGACGACCGGGCGCATCCCGGCCAGCGCGAGCCCACCGGCGGCGGAGACCAGCAGCTGCTCGCGGATGCCGAGGTTGATCACCCGGTCGGCGACGGCGGCCGGTGCGTCGATGTAGCCGGCGCCGATGTCGGCCAGCAGCGCGACGGCCCGCGGGTCGGCCGCGAGCAGCTCCGGCAGCAGGCCGTAGAAGCGTTCCCGCAGGTCAGGCGGGGTCGCGGGCTCGGAGGTGGTGGCGTGCTGCGTATCGGTGAGCAGAGCAAAGCCGGTCATCGGACGCTCCCCTTCGGCTCGACGTGGGCGACGACCGCGAGCGGCCGGTCGGCGTGGTCGGTGCGGAACGCCCGCTCCAGCGCGTCGTGGTCGCGGCCGTCGGCGTCGACGGTCGCCCACCCCTCGACCGCGAAGCGCGCGGCGATCCCGCCGGGCCAGCCGTGCGAGGCCGAGCTGTTGTCGACGACGACCGCGGTCAGCCCGGCGAGGCCGGCCCGGCCGGCGTACTGGACGGCCTCGGCGTTGGACCCTTCGTCGAACTCGGCGTCGCCGAGCAGTACGACGGTGCGTGCGTCGCGCCCGGCCAGCCGCAGCCCGAGCGCGGTGCCGACGGCCAGGCCGAGCCCGTGCCCGAGCGAGCCGGAGGAGATCTCGACGCCGGACACGAGGGTGCGGTCGGGGTGGTGGCCGAGGTTCGAGTCGAACGCGGCGAACCGGTCGAAGGTCGCGGGGTCGAGGAAGCCGCGGGCGGCGAGGACGGCGTAGAGCGCCATCGGGCCGTGCCCCTTGGAGATCAGGAGCCGGTCGCGGTCGGGGTCGTCCGGGTGCTGCGGGTCGACGCGCAGGATGCGGTCGTAGAGGACCCAGAGGACGTCGAGGGTGGAGGTCGCGGCGGCCTCGTGCTTCTCGTCGCCGGTCAACCGGGTCATGAGCCCGGCGAGGTCGGTGTAGCCGGTCGGTGATCGCATGGTCACCACCGTGCGACCTGAAGTCCGATTCAGGTCAAGGGGCCGATTCAGGCCGAGGGGTCTACTCCTCGTCCGGCGGGGTGGCCTTGCGGACGTAGAGCAGCTGGTCGCCTCGCTCGAGCGCGTCGACGGCGGCGGAGTCCACCCGGTGGAGCTGCTCGCCGCGCACCACGCCGAGCACGATGTCGGGCAGGTGCCGCGGCGAGCCGCCGACCTCGGTCGGCTCGACCTGGCGCTGGGAGATCGCGAAGCCGGCGTCCGGGGTGAGCAGGTCCTCCACCACCTCGACGACCGCGGGCGAGCGGGTCGCGACGCCCAGCAGCCGGCCGGCCGTCTCGTCGGACACGATGACCGAGCTGGCACCGGACTGGCGGAGCAGGTGCACGTTCTCCGCCTCGCGCACCGCGGCGACGATCGAGATGGACTTGGACAGCTCGCGGGCGGTCAGGGTGACCAGCACCGCGGTGTCGTCGCGGTCCAGGGCGACGACCAGCGTCGTCGCCAGCTGCACCCCGGCGATGCGCAGCACCGCGGACCGGGTCGCGTTGCCGGACACGGTGACCAGCCCCAGCCCCGACGCCACGTCCAGCCGCGCCCGGTCGGTGTCGACGACGACGATCTTCCCGGGGTCCACGTCGTCGCCCAGCAGCGTCTCCACCGCCGCGCGACCCTTGGTGCCGTAGCCGACGACGACGATGTGCTCGCGCACGCGCGACCTCCAGCGCTGGATCCGGAACGACTGCCGCGACCGCTCGGTGAGCAGCTCGACGGTCGTGCCGACGAGGACGATCAGGAACAGCACCCGCAACGGGGTGATCACCGCGATGTTGATGCCGCGGGCCATCGGGCTGACCGGGACGATGTCGCCGTAGCCGGTCGTCGACAGCGACACCGTCGCGTAGTAGAGGGCGTCGAGCAGCGAGATCTCGCCCGCGCCGTTGTTGTCGAGGTAGCCGTCGCGCCCGAAGAAGACGATCAACGTCGTCGCGCCGAGCGCGAACACCGCGATCACCAGGCGGGTCATCAGCGAGCGCACCGGACCCGACCGCGTGTCCGGCATCCGCAGCGCACCCTCGACATGCGGGTCGAGTGCGCTGAGCCGGGTGGAGCCGATCACCTGCGCAGGCTAGCGCCCAGGTCGCGCCGCACCGACCGCGCGGGCCCTATCCTCACCCAGGTGTCGGCCGACGGGGACCACGAACGTGCGACGCCGACCGCGCGCACGTCGCTGCGGCCGCGGCTGAGCGCACGCCGGTTCCGCGGTGCTGCCGCACCGGGTCCGGACCCGACCGAGACGCTCGAGACGGGCGTCGCCGTGGCCGCGGGCCTGCGCGAACCGGCCGGGTCCCCCGCCGCGACCGAGGCATTGCGCCGGCTCGCCGGGCTCTGCGGTGCCGACGCCGCGGGCCTGGTCCGGCCCGGCCTGCCCGACTCCTGGTGGGGCCCCGGCCGCGCGGACGGCCTCGCGCTCGCCGGGCGGACCCGCGGGCGGCGGCTCACCGAGGCCGGCCGCACAGCACTGCCCGTCGGCGACGGGCCGGTGCTCGTCCTGGCCGGTGAGGTCGGGTCCGCCGCCACCCGCCGGGCCGCCGCCTTCGTCGCCGACGCCCTCGAACGCGCCCGCCTCGCCGACGGCGAGGCCGAGGCCGAGGCCGCCCGGCTGCGCGCGCTGCGGGCCCAGATCTCGCCGCACTTCGTCTACAACGCGCTCACCACGATCGCCTCGTTCGTCCGCTCGGACCCGGCGCGCGCCCGCGACCTGCTGGAGACCTTCGCCGAGTTCATCCGGCACTCGCTGGCCGCACGCGGCGACTACGTGCCGCTGGCCGGGGAGTTCCGGTCGGTCGAGGCCTACCTGACCCTCGCCCGCGCGGTGCTGGGCGAGCGGCTGCGGGTGCAGGTACGGGTGGCGCCCGAGGTGTTGCCGGTGCCGGTCCCGGTGCTGGCGCTGCAGCCGCTGGTGGAGAACGCGGTGCAGCACGGCGTCGAGCGCTCCGCCGACGGCGGGCTGGTGCAGGTCAGCGGCGAGGCCGAGGGGGACGTCTGCGTCATCACCGTCGACGACGACGGTCCGGGCATGAGCCCCGAGCACGCCCGCGACGTGCTGGCCGGGACCGCCGAGGGGGCCGGGCTGGCGCTGGTGAACGTCGACCGCAGGCTGCGCGCGGTCTACGGCCCCGACCACGGCCTGGTCATCGAGACCGCGCCCGGCGCGGGCACCCGGATCGTGCTGCGGATCCCGCGGTTCCAGCCCGGGGTGGTGATCTGAGGTGGCCCCCTCCGCCGCACCGCTGCGGGTGCTGGCCGTCGACGACGTCGCCCCCGCCCTCGACGAGATCTGCGCGCTGCTGGCCGACGCGCCCGACGTCGGCGAGGTCGCCCGGGCCGGTGGCGCGGTCGAGGCGCTGCGCGCGATCCCCACCGGCCGGTTCGACGCCGTCTTCCTCGACATCACCATGCCCGGGATGGACGGCCTGGAGCTCGGCGGCGTGCTGGCCGCGATGGCCACCCCGCCGGAGATCGTCTTCGTGACGGCGTTCGAGGAGCACGCCGTCGCCGCGTACGGACTCGGCGCCGTCGACTACCTGCTCAAGCCGGTCGGTGCGGACCGGCTCGCCGACGCGCTCGGCCGGGTGCACCGGGCCCGGGCGGGCCGCTCGGCCGCCCGGCCGGGCGCCCCCGGTGTGCGCTCTCCGGAGCCGCCGGGGCCCGCGCTGCCCCGTGTCGACGAGCTCGCGGTGCTGCCGGTGGAGGCCGCCGGGCGCAGCCGCTACGTCCGCCGCGAGGACGTCCGCTTCGTCGAGGCGCACGGCGACTACGTGCGACTGCACCTGCCCGAGGGCTCGCACCTGGTGCGGATACCGCTGTCGCGGCTGGAGGAGCACTGGGACCCGCACAGCTTCGTGCGGGTGCACCGCAGCTTCCTGCTGCACCTGCCCGCGGTCCGCGAGCTGCGCAGTGACGCCGGCGGCGGTCTCCTCGCCCACACCGACGCCGGTGACGTGCCGGTCAGCCGTCGCCACGCCCGGGACCTGCGCGACCAGCTGCTCGCCGCGGCCACCGCCGGGGCGCTCGACGGCCACCGCGGCCCCGACGGCGACGGCGGCCAGGGAAGCGGCCGGGGGCGGCCGTGAGCTCCCGCCCGCGCCGGGTCGCGGTCAGCGCACCACCCGAGCGGGCCACGGCCGTACCGCGCCCGCAGCCGACCGCGGCGCTCGACCCGGGGCTGGCCGAGCGGGCCCGCGGCCTGCGCCGGGCCCAGCTGCGCCGGGCCGTGGTCACCCTGGCCTGCGCCGCGGTGCTGTTGTTCGGGCTGCCGGTGCTGCTGCGGCTCGCGCCGGACCTGGCCCGGTGGCGGGTCGGCGGGCTCCCGCTGGGCTGGATCGCGGTCGCCTGGCTGCCGTATCCGCTGCTCGGGCTGCTGGCGTGGTGGCACCTGCGCCGGGCTGAACGCGCGGAACGCCCGTGACGGCCGCCGCGGTCGTCGCCCTGCTGCTGGTCACGGTGCTGATCGGGGCACGGGGCGTCGCGGCGATGCGGACCACCTCGGACTTCCTCGTCGCGTCCCGGCGGACCTCGCCGATGCTCAACGCGGCCGCGGTCTCCGGGGAGTACCTGTCGGCGGCCTCGTTCCTCGGCGTCGCCGGGCTGGTGATCAAGGAGGGCACCGGGGCGCTCTGGTACCCGGTCGGGTTCGCGGCGGGCTATCTGCTGATGCTCGCGCTGGTCGCCGCGCCGATGCGCCGCTCCGGCGCACTGACCGTGCCCGGGTTCGCCGAGGCCCGCCTCGGGTCGCGGTCGCTGCGCCGGTTCTGCGCGGTGGTCGTCGTGGTGATCGCGGTCCTCTACCTGGTGCCGCAGATCGTCGCGGCCGGGCAGCTGCTGACGCTGGTGTCCGGCGTCGACTACTGGGTCGGGGTCGTGGTGTCCGGGCTCGCCGTCGGGCTGACCCTGGCGCTGGGCGGGATGCGCGCGGCCACCTACGTGCAGGCGTTCCAGTTCGCGCTCAAGCTGCTGCTGTTCGCCGGGCCCGCGATCTGGCTGCTGCTGCTCGCGGGCCCGGCGCTGCGGGCCGACATGGCCGCACCGCCGGAGTTCACCCGGTTCACCGCCACGACCCCGGTCGACTTCCGGCTCGACACCGAGCTGGTGCTGACCGAGCCGACCGTCGTGGTCGTCGACGGGGCGCCGGTCCCGCTCGCCCCCGGCCCGCACCACGCCGCCGCCGACTCCGTCTGGGTCTTCCCCGACGGCGCCGCGGTGCCCGAGCTGGGCGGCGACCACGCGTCGCTGCCGGTGCCCGGCGGCGCCGAGTGGGCGCTGCCGCTGCTCGGCACCGTCGACACCTCGCCGCTGCTCACGACCTGGTCGGTACTGGTCGCGACGGCGCTGGGGACGATGGGGCTGCCGCACATCATCGTGCGGTTCCACACCAGCCCGGACGGGCGCGGGGCCCGGCGGACCGCGGCGATCACCGTCGCGATGCTCGGCGCGTTCTACCTGTTCCCGATCGTCTACGGGCTCCTCGGCACGGTGCTCACCCCCGAGCTGTACCTCTCGCAGGGCACCGACACCGCGATCGTCACGCTGCCCGGGCGGGTCACCGGCGGCGGCACCGCGGCGGCACTGACCGCGATGCTCACCGCGGGCGCCTTCGCCGCGTTCCTGGCCACCTCGCTCGGGCTACTCCTCGCACTGTCCGGCGCGCTCGCACACGACCTCATGCCCTCGGGGCTGCGCCGGCTGCGGCTGACCGCGCTGGCCGCGTCGGCGGCCGTGGTCCCGGCGGCCCTGCTGATGGTGCGCGTCGACGTCAGCGCGGCGGTGACCTCGGCGTTCACCGTCGCGGCGTCGACGTTCTGCCCGCTGCTGGTGCTGGGCCTGTGGTGGAAGGGGCTCACCGCGCGGGGCGCCTACGCCGGGATGGTCACCGGGCTCCTCGCGACGCTCGGCTCGATGGCACTGGGTGCCGCGCTCGGGCTCGGCGGGACCGCGGGGATGCTGCTCGCCCAGCCGGCGCTGTGGTCGGTGCCCTGCGCGTTCCTCGTCATGATCGCAGTGTCACTGGGCGATCACGCTCCGTCGGACGCGGAAGCTACGATGCTACGGCTCCATCTGGCCGATCGAGAGTGAGCGCTTTAGCGTAGCGGCGACATCGTCGTCAAGACCGCTCGTCGTCCGGTGCCGCGCTCGATCGTCCGGTCGTCGGCCGCTTGCATCTTGGGTCGCCCGGAGCGTGCGTGTGGGGTTCCGCACACGGCCCGAAGGCCCTTTCCTGGGTCCGGTCCCGTGGCCGTGCGTGGCTTGTGCAAGGAGGCATACGTGAGTACGACCGAGTCCGACGAGCAGCCCGGCGATCCGACGCCGGGCGCTCCCGACTGGGCCGCCGCACAGGCGAGCCCCGACTTCCAGGAGCTGCGCAGGCGGCTGCGCGGGTTCGTGTTCCCGGTGACCGCAGGGTTCCTGGCCTGGTACCTGCTGTACGTGCTGCTCGCGAGCTTCGCGACGGACTTCATGGCCACCCCGGTGCTCGGCAACATCAACCTGGGGCTGATCCTCGGGCTGCTGCAGTTCGTGTCGACCTTCGCGATCACCGTGGTCTACATCCGCTACGCCGACCGCGTGCTCGACCCACTGTCGTCGAAGCTCCGCGGCGAGATCGAGGGGACCCGATGAGCACGACAGTCCTGGCGGCGACGGCGGACAGCAACCCCGCCCTCAACATCTCGATCTTCCTGGCGTTCGTCGTCGTGACGCTGGGGATCGTGTTCTACGTCAACAACCGGCACGCGAAGAAGACCGCGGCCGACTTCTACACCGCGGGCGGCGGCTTCTCCGGCACCCAGAACGGGTTCGCGATCGCCGGTGACTACCTGTCGGCGGCGTCGTTCCTGGGGATCGCGGGTGCCATCGCGATCAACGGCTACGACGGCTTCCTCTACTCGATCGGGTTCCTGGTCGCGTGGCTGGTCGCGCTGCTGCTGGTGGCGGAGCTGATGCGCAACACCGGCCGCTTCACCATGGGCGACGTCCTGGCGTTCCGGATGAAGCAGCGCCCGATCCGCGCCGCGGCGGCCACCTCGACGCTCGCGGTGTCGTTCTTCTACCTGCTCGCGCAGATGGCCGGCGCCGGTGCGCTGGTGTCGCTGCTGCTCGGCATCTCCGGCGCCTTCGCCCAGGGTGTCGTGATCGCCGTCGTCGGCGTCGTGATGATCGCCTACGTGCTCATCGGCGGCATGCGCGGCACCACCTGGGTGCAGATGATCAAGGCGGTGCTGCTGATCACGGGCGCGCTGGTCATGACGATCTGGGCGCTGGCGCTGTTCGGCTTCAACTTCTCGGCGATCATGCAGGCCGCCGCGGACGGCTCGCCCAAGGGCGAGGGCCTGTTCGCCCCCGGCCAGCAGTACGGCAAGTCGCTGACCTCGAAGATCGACTTCATCTCGCTCGGCATCGCGCTGGTGCTCGGCACCGCGGGCCTGCCGCACGTGCTGATGCGCTTCTACACCGTGCCCACGGCCAAGGAGGCCCGCCGCTCGGTCGAGGTCGCGATCTGGCTGATCGGCCTGTTCTACCTGTTCACGCTGGTCATCGGCTTCGCGGCCGGTGCACTGGTCGGTCCGGAGGCGATCAACAACGCGCCGGGCAAGGTGAACTCGGCGGCGCCGCTGCTGGCCACCGCGCTGGGCGGCCCGGTGCTGCTGGGGATCATCGCCGCGATCGCGTTCGCGACGATCCTGGCGGTCGTCGCCGGTCTGACGATCACCGCGTCGGCGTCGTTCGCGCACGACGTCTACATCAACGTGATCAAGCGCGGGAACGTCGAGGACACCGAGGCCACCCAGGTCCGGGTCGCCCGCCGCACCGCGATCGTGATCGGCATCGTGGCGATCGTCGGCGGCATCCTGGCCAAGGACCAGAACGTGGCGTTCCTCGTCGCGCTGGCCTTCGCCGTCGCGGCGTCGGCGAACCTGCCGACGGTCCTCTACTCGCTGTTCTGGAAGCGGTTCAACACGACCGGCGGCCTGTACTCGATCTACGGCGGACTGATCAGCACCCTGGTGCTGATCGTGTTCTCGCCGGTCGTCTCGGGGTCCGAGACCTCGATCTTCCCGGACGTGAACTTCGCCTGGTTCCCGCTGGCCAACCCCGGTCTGGTCTCGATCCCGCTGTCGTTCCTGCTCGGTGTGGTCGGTACCTACATCGGGCAGAAGCGCCACGACGGCAGCAAGTACGCCGAGATGGAGGTCCGGTCCCTGACCGGTGCCGGCATCGCCAAGGCCGAGGCACACTGACAGGCCACACCGACAGCCACACCGACCCGAACCACCCCACGCGCCGAGCCCGCGTCCCCGTCACCGGGGGCGCGGGCTCTCCGCTGTCCGGGGCTGGGGCCGGCGTCCGCACCCGCGCCCGGCCCCGATGCCGGCCCCGATGCCGATGCCGCGAGACGGTGCCGATGCCGCGAGACGGTGCCGCGACGGTCCGCGGTGGGACCATGACTATGGCTCGGCGGGGACCGTCGGCACTCCCGCGACGAGGTCGTGCAGCGCGCGGGCGTCGAGCAGGTCCGCCGGGCGCAGGGTGATGCCCTCGCGGACGTAGTGGAACGCCGCCCGCACCCGGTCGGGCTCGACATCCTGCAGCGCCGCCCACGCCAACCGGTACGCGGCCAGCTGCACCCCGACCGCCTGCCTGCGGTCCTCGGCGGGCAGGCCGCCGGTCTTCCAGTCCACGACCGTCCAGCCCCCGTCGGGGTCGGCGAACACCGCGTCCATCCGGCCCCGCACGGCGACCCCGGCCAGCACCGTCTCGAACGACACCTCGACCTCGACCGGCCGGCGGTCCGCCCACTCCGACGCCTCGAACGCCGCCTGCAGCTCGGCGAGCTCGGTCGCGTCGGCCTCCGAGGACACCGACTCGTCGGCGGCGCCGGGCAGCTCGTCGATGTCCAGCAGGCGTTCCGCACCGAAGCGCTGCTCCAGCCAGGCGTGGAAGGCGGTGCCGCGGCGGGCGTGCGGGTTGGGCGGCATCGGCACCGGACGACGCAGGCGGACGGCGAGCGCGTCCGGGTCGTCGGCGAGCTCGACGAGCCGGCTCACCGACAGCCGCCCGGGCAGCGACACCGTGGGCCGCTGGGCGGCCGCGGCCCGCTCCGCGAGCAGGACGTCGACGTCGGCGGCCCAGCCCTCGGGATCCCCCTCCGCGTCGACCACGCCGGCCCCGGACTCCGGGTCGGGGGCCGGGGGCAGCTCGAGTGCGAGCTGGTCGGTCTGCGCGGCGCGGCGCGGCCGCTTCGGCCGCCGGGCGCGCAGCGCGGCGCGGACCATCTCGACCCCGGAGCGCACGTCGTCGGCGCGGTCGCCGAACGGGTCCGGCGGCCACTGAGCGGTCCGTTCGACGCCGAGCGCCGGGTTCCCGGCGTCGATCTCGGGCGGGGGCGCCCAGTGCTCCAGCACGCCGACCTCGGAGCCGCCGGGCCCCTCCAGGATCTCGGCGAGCTCGGTCAGGAACACCGACGGCTCCTTCGGCCGCTCCCCCGTCGCGGGCCAGCGGTGCCCGGACACCAGCAGCACCCGTTCGGACCGGGTGAGCGCGACGTAGAACAGCCGGCGCTCCTCGGCGAGGCGGCGCTCGTCGAGGGCGTCGTCGTGGTCGTCGAGCGCGGTCTCGACCTGCTTGCGGTCGGCGCCCGGAGGGGGCAGGTGCAGACCGGGCAGGTCGTCGGCGTCGCCGCGCAGCGGCACCGGCAGCGCGGCCGGGTCCTTCAGCCAGGACCCGGACATCTTGCGACCGGGGAAGACCTGGGAGACCAGGTGCGGGACGGCGACGACCTCCCACTCCAGCCCCTTCGCCGCGTGCACGGTCAGGATCTGCACCCGGTCCGGGGCGACCTCCACCTCGCCGGGGGTCAGCCCCTCCTCCGCCTGCTCGGCGGTCTCCAGGTAGTCGAGCAGGCCCGGGAGCGACGGCACGTCCGCGCCGGCGGCGAAGTCGGCGACGACGTCGGCGAACGCGTCGAGGTGCGCGCGGCCGGTGGGGCCGGGACGGGCCGCCGTCTCGACGTCGAGGAGCAGGGTCCGCTCCACGTCGGCGACCAGGTCGGTCAGCGGGGCAGCGGTGCGGGCGCGCAGCTGGGCGAGCTCGCGGCCGATGCGCCGGATCCGGTCGAACCCGGCCGAGGAGTAGCGCTCCGGGCCGCCCGGGTCGTCGAGTGCGTCGACGAGACCGGCCTGCTCGGCCTGCTCACCGGGCAGTGCCCCCAGCGCCAGGTCGGCGGCCGACAGCGGCCCGGGGCGCGCCGGGCGGTGCGGGACGAGCTCGCGGGCGCGCTGCCACAGCGCGGCCAGGTCGGCGATCCCGAGCCGCCACCGGGGCCCGGTGAGCAGCCGTACGGCGGCCGGCCCGGCGAGCGGGTCGGACACCACCCGCAGCGCGGAGACGAGGTCGCGGACCTCGGGGGTGGACAGCAGCCCACCGAGCCCGACGACCTCCACCGGGACCCGCCGGTCGCGCAGCGCGGCAGCGAGCGCGTCCATGTCGGAGCGGCGCCGGACCAGCACCGCGGCGGTGGGCGGGGTGCCGTCGGCGTGGCCGGCGTGCCAGAGCTCGGCGATGCCGTCGGCGGTCCAGGCGACCTCGGCCGCGACGTCGGGCAGCAGGGCGGCCCGCACGTCGCCGGGGCCCGCACCGTCGAGCGGGCGCAGCTCCCCCACCCGGACGGCGCCGGGCGCGGTCCGCAGCGGCTCGGAGACCCGGTTGGCCAGCACGAGCACCTCGGCCGGGTTCCGGAAGCTGGTGAGCAGGCCGTGCACGGGGGCGGGGTCGCCGCCCGCGGCGGGGAAGTCGGTGCGGAAGCGCGCCAGGTTCCCGGCACTCGCGCCGCGCCAGCCGTAGATCGACTGGCAGGGGTCGCCGACCGCGGTGACCGAGCGGTACTCCGGGTCGTCGCCGGGCTCCGGGGCGAGCCCCGGCGGCACGCCGAACAGCGCGCGGAGCAGCACCCGCTGGGCGTGCCCGGTGTCCTGGTACTCGTCGAGCAGCACGGCCCGGTACTGGGCACGCTCGATCCGCCCGACCTCCGGGTCGGCCTCGGCGATGCGGGCCGCGAGGGCCATCTGGTCGGCGAAGTCCATGGCCTGTTCGGCCTGCTTGCGCCGGGCGAACTCCTCGACCAGCGGCAGCAGCTCGCAACGCATCCGCTGCGCGGCGATGCGGGCCTTGTACCCGGCCGAGGGTTCGGCGCGCTGCCGCTTGCCGGGCGGGGCGTGCTGCAGCACCGGCAGCATCCGCTCGGCGAGGCGCCGCACCTGGTCCGGCTCGACGAGGTGCTCCCCCAGCTCCCCGGCCAGGGAGAGCAGGTAGCCGGTGACGGTCGCGGGTACCCGGTCGATCTCCAGGTCCGCGGCCCAGGTGGAGACGACGCGGTGGGCCAGCTGCCAGGCCGCGGTCGGGCCGAGCAGCCGGGCGGCGGGCTCTGCGGGCAGCCGCAGCGCGTGCTCGCCGACCAGGCGCCCGGCGTAGGCGTGGTAGGTGGCGACGGTCGGCTCGCCCGCCAGCAGCGCGGCGCGCCGGGCGCCCGACGGGTCCAGGTCGTCGAGGATCCGGGCCCCGGCGAGGCGGCGCAACCGGGACCGGACGCGGGTGCCCAGCTGCTGCGCCGCCTTGCGCGTGAAGGTCAGCCCGAGGACCTGCTCGGGCAGCACCCGGCCGGTCGCGACGAGCCAGACGACGCGGGCCGCCATCGTCTCGGTCTTGCCGGCCCCCGCCCCCGCGACGACGAGCGCGGGCCCGGCAGGCGCGGCGATGACCGCGGCCTGCTCCTCGGTCGGCGGGTGCAGACCGAGCGCACGTGCCAGCTCGGCGGGGGTGGGGTCCACGGGGACCGTTCTACCCGGCCCCACCGACAGCGGTGCCCGGCCCCCGCCGTCGTCCCGGTTCGGTCTCGGGCGCTATCCGGCGTCGTCGACGGGTGCGAACACGCGGGCCCAGTCGACCTGCAGTCGCACCTCGTCGGGGGTGGACGCGTCCGGAGCGGGGATCCACCCGGAGGCCGGGCCCTGGTCGAGCTGGATGGCCAGGTGCATCGGGGTGGTGGGGATCGCGCGGCGGTCGGTGACCTCCCACTTCTTCACCCCGTCGACGTACCAGCTGATCCGGTCGGGCAGCCAGTCCAGCGCGAAGGTGTGCCACTGGGTGAAGTCGCCGGGGCTGGCGGTCGACAGGATGTGGTTCTGCGCGCCGTAGTGGACGAAGGCGGTGGCCGCGTGCCGGGCGCCGAACGGGATCTCCATCATGTCGAGCTCCCCGTCGTCGGGGAACCGCTCGGAGTCCGGCCAGAGCAGGATCGCGGGGCTGTACCCGGTGCCGGCGTCGGTGCGGGCGCGGAACTCCCAGCGGCCGTAGAGCTGTCCGTCGTGCATCGCGACGCCGCCGGAGACACCCCCGCCCGCGGCCCGGGGGCGAGCGGTGACGGTGAGCAGGCCGTCGCCGACGCCGACGGCGGACGGGCGGCGCAGGCCATTGCCGAACCCGCCGGGCGAGTTGTAGACGGTCCAGGTGGAGCGGTCGACGCGGGAGCCGTCGAACTCGTCGCCGCCGACCTGACGCCACTGCTGTGGCGGAGGTGGGGGCGGCGGGGGCGGCAGCTGGTTGTCCAGCGCGGACGTCGCCGGGTCGGCGCCGGCCGTGCCGTCCGGCGGGACGAGCACGGTCCAGGTCAGCCCGGCGGCGGCGACGAGCACCAGCGCCATCGCCCCGGCGCCGTGCGCGATCCGGCGGCGCAGGCCGGTGACGGCGCGGTCCGGGCGTACGGCTCTGTCCGGGTGCCCGGCTCGGTCCGGGCGGCCGGCCCGGGCGGCCGTGGCCCGGGCTCCGCGTTCGGTGGGGCGGAGGCGGGACGTGGTGGTGATCGGCCCCGGGGCTGCGGGAACCCGTGCATTCGAGGTCCGCAGCACGGGGGTCGACGCCGGCGGAGTCGGCGCCGGCGCTGTGGGGATCTGCGCTGTGGGGATCTGCGCTCTCGGGATCTGCGCGGTGGGGGTCGGCTCGGCCGAGGTCCGCGGCGGGACCGGCCTGGCTGCGGTGCCACCGACCTCCGCCGTGGCTGCGGTGGGCGGCCGGGGCCCGCGGCGCGGACCGGGCACGGCGTCCGGGGCGAGGTGCCTGCCCGTCGACCGGCGCGCGGCGACGGCGCGGGTCTCCACGGTGCGTTCCGCTCCGTCCCCGACGCTCGCGGCCGCGACGGTGCCGTCGGCGCGGACGGGCCCGCGGGCCCGCGGCACCGGGGACACGGGCCCCGGTAGGGCGCCCCGGGCGGCGGCGGACGGCCCGCGGGTAGCCTCGGCGATCTCGGCGCCGGAGGTCACGCCCGCGCGGCGCGCCCGGGCCCGTCGTCCGGTCGGCCACGGCTCGGGAGACGGCACAGCGGACGGCTCGGGAGACGGCACGGCGGACGGCCGACGGGCGTCGGGCCCGAGGGGGCGCCCACCACCGACGGCGGTGTGCTGCGAGGTGTCCGGGCGTTCCCCGCCCCGCGACACACCACTCCCCGGTTTCTCCACGCAAGCAGGACGCACGGGACCCCGTTCGGTTGCTCCGTCAGGAGGTCGCGCGCGTCACCCCGTCTGCGGTAGAGCGATCAGGCCGGCGGGGTGCCGACCGTCGCGGGGGCGCCGTGGGCCCGCAGCACCTCCGGCACGGTGACCGTCCCGTTCGCGTCCTGGAAGTTCTCCATGATCGCGAGCATCGCGCGGGCGGTGGCTCCGGTCCCGTTGAGCGTGTGCACGTTCTCGGTGGGCGCCCCGGCCTCGCGGCGGAACCGGACGTTGAGGCGTCGCGCCTGGTAGTCGGTGGTGTTGGAGCACGAGGTGATCTCCCGGTAGCGCTCCTGCACCGGGAACCAGGCCTCGATGTCGTACTTCTTCGCGGCCGGGTTGCCGAGGTCGCCGACGGCGATGTTCTGCACGCGGTAGGGCAGCCCCAGCTCCTGCACGATCGACTCCTCGTGGGCGAGCAGCTCCTCGTGCACGTCCCGGGAGTTCTCCGGCAGGCAGTAGACGAACATCTCGACCTTGTCGAACTGGTGCACCCGGAACATGCCCTTGGTGTCCTTGCCCGCCGCACCGGCCTCGCGCCGGAAGTTCGTCGAGAACGCGACGTAGCTCGCGGGCAGCGCGTCGAGGTCGACGATCTCGTCCATGTGGATCCCGGCGAGCGCGACCTCGGAGGTGCCGGTGAGGTAGAGGCCGTCCTTCTCCAGCTCGTAGAGGTTCGACGCCTCGGTCGGCAGGAAGCCGGTGCCGTACATCGCCCGCTCGTTCGCCAGGACCGGGCCGAGCACCGGGACGAAGCCCTCGCCGGCGAGCTTGTCCATGACGTAGCGGAACAGCGCCATCTCCAGCCGCGCGACGTCGCCGAAGCGGTAGGCGAACCGCGACCCGGACAGCCGCGCACCCCGGGCCATGTCGACCCGGCCCGTCGACGACGCCAGGTCCAGGTGGTCGCGCGGGGGGAAGTCGAAGGCAGGCGGGGTGCCCCAGGTGCGGACGGTGACCGCGTCCTCCTCCGCCATGCCGTCGGCGGCGGTCGGGTCGGGCAGGTTCGGAATGCGGGCGAGGATCTCGGACCGTTCGGTGTCGGCCACCGCGAGGGCGTCCTCGGCCGCGCGCAGCTCCTCCTTCTCCTGCTTGAACTGCTCCACCTGCTCCGGGGTGGGCCTGCCCTTGGGCCGCTGCTTGGCCGCGGCGCGCAGGCTGCCGACGCGGTCGGTGGCCTCTCGCCAGCGGGCGTCGACCTCCAGCAGGGCGTCGAAGTCCGCGGACGCGCCGCGACGGGACAGCGCCGTGCGGAAGGTGTCCGGGTCCTGTCGGGCCGCCTTGAGGTCGATCACTGCTGTTCCAGCCTCTCGCGTAGTGGAGGGACCATCGTAGGACCGGGAATGATCGGACCCGCGCGGTGGTAGTCACCACCATGAGTGTTTCCCTCGGCCGGTACGGCGTCTGGCGGCACGAGACGGGGCTGTCCCCCGATCTCGCCGCGGAGATCGAGAAGCTCGGGTTCGGTGCGGTGTGGGTCGGCGGCTCACCGCCCGGCGACCTCGCGCTGGCCGAGTCGCTGCTCGACGCGACGACCTCGCTGGCGGTGGCGACCGGCATCGTGAACATCTGGGCCACCCCCGCCGACGAGGTCGCGGAGTCGTTCCACCGCATCGAGGCGCGGCACCCGGGACGCTTCCTGCTGGGGATCGGCGTCGGGCACCCGGAGGCCACCAGCGACTACACCCGGCCGTACGCCGCACTCGTCGCCTACCTCGACCGGCTCGACGAGCTCGAGGTCCCCACCGACGGCCGCGCGGTCGCCGCACTGGGCCCGAAGATGCTCGACCTGGCCCGCGACCGGTCCGCCGGGACCCACCCGTACCTGACCACGCCCGAGCACACCCGCTCCACGCGCGAACGCTACGGCGCCGGGGCGCTGATCGCGCCGGAACACAAGGTCGTGCTCGATGACGACCCGGCCGCTGCGCGCACCCTCGGTCGCCCGGCCGTCGAGAAGCCCTACCTGAGCCTGGTCAACTACCGGAACAACCTGAAGCGGCTCGGCTGGGCGGAGTCCGATCTCGACGACGGCGGCAGCGACGCCCTGATCGACGCGCTCGTCGCGCACGGCACCCCGGAGCAGGTCGCGGCCCGGCTCGACGAGCACCTCGACGCCGGCGCCGACCACGTCTGCGCCCAGCTCATCACGCCCGGGATGGCGGAGCCGGAGGGCGACCTGCGACGGCTGGCGACCGCCCTGGGGCTCGCCAGCGCGGGCTAACCTGGGCCAGGTGCGCCCCACTCCCGACGACCCGTCCCTGCTGGGACCGTTGCGACGGCCGGCGCCACTGATCGTGGCGGCGGCCGTCGCCGTCTTCGCGGTCCTGGCCTGGGCCTACCGCGGCGACGCGACCGCCGGGCGGATCGACCGCGACGCCGACGCCGTGGTGGACGCGCTGGGACACCGGTCGGGCTCGCTGCTCGCGGACGCGGTCACCTTCGGCTCCCCGCCGACGGTCGTGCTGTTCGCGCTGCTGCTCGCCGGGCTGGCCCTGTACCTGCGACGACCGCGGCTGGCCGTGCTGGCCGTCGTCGGCCCCGGCCTGACCGGCATCGCGACGACGGTGCTCAAACCACTGATCGGGCGCACCATCGGCACCGCCACCGCGGACGGCTACGCGTTCCCCTCCGGCCACACCGGCGGTGCGGTCTCGATCGGGCTCGTCGTCGCCCTGCTGCTGGTGGGGCTGCTGCCGGTGGCCCGCACCGGACCTGCCGTCGCCACCCTGGCCGCGACGGCGCTGCTGGCCGGAGGCACCGTCGGCGCGGGCATGGTGCGACTCGGGGCGCACTACGCCACCGACACCGTCGGCGGATTCTGCGCCGCGGTCGCGCTCGGGCTGGGTGCGGCGCTGGTCATCGACCGCGTCGCCGACCGCCGGGCCCGACCGGCGCGCGTGACCTGACCACCGGCCCTGACCGACGGGGCGTCCGCTCGGTGGGGCCGGGCCCGCTCACCCGTCCACCACCGTGCGGCCCGTCTCGACCGCGGGGCAGCTCGTACGGACCGGGCAGCGGTCGCAGTCCGGCCCGGCGCGGGCGACGAACACCGCCCCTGCCGAGTCCTCGGCACAGGTCATCAGCACGTCCCGCCAGTGCCCCATCTCCTCCGGGCGCAGCGCCGCCTGCTGCGGTTCCTTGGCCTCGCCGCTCGCCTTGCGGTCGGCCAGGAACAGCAGCCGCGCCCCGCCCGGCTCCACCCCTGCCCCGACGAGCTCGTCGAACGCGCCGAGCGAGGCCGCGAGCTGGTAGACGGCCAGCTGGTGGTGCTCGGCGGTGGCCTTCGCCGAGGTGGCCGTCTTCCCCGTCTTGACGTCGACGACGACCGGACGCCCCTGGTCGTCGCGTTCGAGCCGGTCGACCCGACCGCGCAGCCGGACCCGGCGCGCCGCCCGCACGGCACCGCCGCCGCGCCCCGGACCGCCGTCGGTGTCGACCGGCAGCAGCGCGGGGCCGTCCGGTGTCTCGCCACCGGAGACGGTGCCGCCGTCCGGCGCCCCCGGGTCGTCACCCTCGCTGTCGTCCCCGGCGTCCAGATCCAGCTGCACCGGTTGCTCGACGGCCACCAGCTCCAGCCCCTCGGCACGGCTGCGGCGCACCCAGTCGTCGAAGGCGGCGAGCATCTCGCGCACCCGGACCAGCTCGCGACGCCCGAACCACGGGGCCCCGGTGTCGAGTCGCCGCCACGCCGACCGCAGTGCCTCCTCCAGCTCCGCCGGGTCGGCCCCGGCGGCACGGGCCTGGACCAGTGCGTGCACCAGGGACCCGGTGACCGCCGACAGCGCGCCGGTCTCGTCGCCGCCGTGCCGGGACAGCACCCACCGCAGGGGGCAGCCGGCGATCGTCTCGACGTCGGAGGGGGAGATCGGGACGAGCTCGCCCTCGGCGCGCAGCGGGGCGCCGTCGGACAGCTCGGCGACGCCGTACCAGTCGTCGGGATGGGCCCCGGGGACGCCGTCCGCGGCGAGCCGGGCCAGCTGGGTCGCCGCCCGGCGACGACGCGCGGCGCGCCCCGGGTCGCCGTGGTCGGGCTCGGTGACGGCGCGACGCAGCTCCCCGACCAGCTCGGCCAGCACCAGGGACCGCTCGGGCCGGTGCACCGGGCGGGCCTCGGCGGCGTCGGCGGGGCGGGGGTCGAGCTCGTCGAGGAACCGGGAGGGCTGCTCGTCCTCCCCCTGCACGGCGCTGACCAGCAGCGTCGTCCGGGCACGGGTGCAGGCGACGTAGAACAGCCGGCGCTCCTCGGCGAGCAGTGGCGCCGTGCGGGAGACCGCGTCGTCGGGGGCGGCGACCCCGCCGACGAGGTCGACGAGCCGTTCGTGGCCGAGCAGGCTGCCGCGCAGCCGTACGTCGGGCCACAGACCCTCCTGCACCCCGGGCACCGCGACGACCGTCCACTCCCGGCCCCGGGCGCCGTGCGCGGTGAGCAGCTCGACCGCGCCGCCCCGGGGGGCCTGCGGGGCCAGGGTCTCCCCCGGCAGCTGCTGGTCGAGCAGGTACTCCAGGAACCCGCCGACGTCGGCACCGGGCAGCCGGTCGGTGTAGCGGGCGGCCGCGTCGAACAGGGCCAGCACCGCGTCGAGGTCCCGGTCGGCGGCCGCGCCGCCGGGCCCCCCACGGGCGCTCGCCTCGCTCCAGCGCTTCGCCAGACCGGTGCGCCGCCACACCTTCCACAGCGTCTCCTCGACCTGGTCACCCGCACCGCTGGAGCGGGCGGCGGTGTCGAGCAGGCGGCCCACGTCGCGCATCGGTGCCGCCTCGGCGGGCGAGAGCATCGGCAGCGGGTCGGGCCGGCCCGCGACCGCGTCGCGCAGCATCTCGACCAGCAGCGGATCGCTGCTCGCCGCGGCCGGGTCGACCTCACCCGCCTCGACGCGGTCGTCGTCGGCGAAGGTCCGGACGTCGTGCCCCGCGGCGGCGTGCATCCGCAGCAGGCCGCGGCGCAGCCGTCGCATCCGCATGGGGTCACCGCCGCCCAACGGTGAGGTGAGCAGGGCGGTCGCGAGGTCGGCGTCGATCGCGGACGGTCGCCAGGCCGCGCGCAGCACCAGCAGCAGCGGCACGACGGCGGGCTGGCGCGGCAGCGGCACCTCGTCCGGTGGTGCGGCCAGCGGGACCCCGGCCGCGGCGAGAGCCCGGCGCAGCGCGGGCAGGGTGCGCCGCGCGGACCGCGACAGCACCGCCATGTCCGACCACGGCACCCCGTCGACGAGGTGCGCGCGCCGCAGCCGGTCGGCGATCCAGCCGGCCTCCGCGGACGGCGACCCGAACACCCGGACCTGCAGGGCCTCACCCACCCCGGCCGCGTCCGGGCCGTCCGGACCGTCCGGGGCCTCGGGGGCCCCGTCGTCCTGCTCCGGGCCGCGCCGGGTCCGGGTCACCCCGGCGCCCGGCAGCTTCTCCGCCACCCGCAGGCCCGCCGCCCGCACCCCGGGCCGCTGGCGGTGGTCGACGGTGAGGACCTCGGTGGGCGCGTCGAGCACGGTCAGGCCCTGCGGGTCCGCGCCGCGGAAGGTCAGGACCGCCTGGTCGGGGTCGCCCGCGAGCAGCGTGGAACCGGCGTGCTCGGCCAGCGCCGCGACGAGCTCCATCTGCTGCGGGTCGAGGTCCTGCGCGTCGTCCACCAGGAGGTGGCGCACCCGGCGCCGCTCCTGCTCACGCAGGTCCGGGTCCGCGGCCAGGGTGTCCAGCGCCGCGGCGACGAGCTCGGCCGAGTCCAGCGCAGGCGCCGTGACCTGCGGGGCGCCCCGCCCCGCCGACCCACGCAGCAACGTGACCTCCTCGTAGGTGCGGAAGAACCGGGCCGCGGCGACCCACTCCTCACGCCCGTGCTCACGCCCCAGCTCGGCCAGCTCCCGCGGACCCAGCCCGCGCTCGGCCGCCCGCAGCAGCAGCTCCCGCAGCTCCGCGGCGAACCCGGGCAGTCCGAGGGCCGGGTCGAGCCGCTCCGGCCAGCCCGAGCCGGGGACGGTGCCGTTCCAGCCGTCGATCTCCCCGGCGAGCAGCTCGCGGACCACCACGTCCTGTTCCGCCGAGGCCAGCAGCCGCGGCGGCGGGTCCTCGTGGCGCGCGGCGTGCAGCCGCAGCACCCCGAACGCGTAGGAGTGCACGGTCCGCACCAGCAGCTCACGGGTGGTGCGCACCCCGAAGTCCCCGGCGAGCTCGCCGCCGCCCGCGGTGAGCAGCGACGTCAGCCGGCCCCGCAGCTCCTCCGCGGCGCGGCGGCTGCCGACCAGCAGGAGCACCGACCCGGGCGGCTCACCGGCCCGGATGCGCCGGACCACCGCGTCGAGCAGCAGGCTCGTCTTGCCCGTGCCCGGCCCGCCCAGCACCCGCAGCGCGCCGCGCTCGTGCGCGAGCACCCGCGCGGCGGCACCGGTCCACTCCCGCGCGGGAGCGGGCCGGGGGTCCGCACGCACCAGGCGCGGCGACGCCTGCTCGGTGGCTGTTCGGCTCATGGGGCGATGAGACCACGGGGCACCGACAGCGTCAGACTGCAGGCGTGGACTCCGAGATCCTGGAGCGGGTGCGCGAGGTCGTCCGGTCGATCCCGCCCGGGCAGACCCTCAGCTACGGCGAGGTGGCCGAGCTCGCCGGGATCCGCTCGGCGCGTCTGGTCGGCCGGATCCTCGCCGAGGACGGCCACGACCTGCCGTGGCACCGGGTGCTGCGCTCCGACGGGCGCTCGGCCCCGCACCTCGCCGCCGAGCAGGCGGCCCGGCTGCGGGCCGAGGGGATCCTGATGGTCGACGGCCGGCTGCCCCGTGAGCACCGCAGGCGCTGACCGGCCTCACCCGCCACGGCGCGCGCCGATCCCGGCGACGATCGCCTCCACCCCCCAGGTGAAGGCCCCCTCCGGCAGTGCGACGACCTCGTCGCTCAGGGCGTGGCTGAGCGGCTGCGCATCCGGGTCGAGCCGGGCCCGGCGGTGCTCGGCGGTGTACGCGGCGCCGCGGACCGGGTCCCGGCGCTCCTGCTCCTCGATCACGAACCCGACGACGTAGGCGTTCACCGTGGCCAGCGCGCGCTGGGCGTCGAGCGGGGCGAACCCCGCGGCGACGAGCGCGGCCAGCGGCACCTCCAGGGAGCGCAGCGCCTCGTCGTCGAGCAGGCGGGTGCCGGCGACGAGCATCGCCCCGTCCCGGTAGCCCAGCAGCGTGTCCCGGGTGCCGGCCGCCGCGGTCCGCAACAGTGTCGCCCAGTCCGACCCGGCCGCCTCCCCGACGCGCTGCAGCACCCGCCGCACGACACGCGTCGCCATCTCGTCGCGCAGCGCCGCCATGTCCGGCAGGTGGTAGTAGAGCGCGCCCGCACGCACCCCGAGCCGAGCCGCCAGCGCGCGGGCGGTGATCGCGTCGAGCCCGCCGTCGGCGAGCAGCTCGAACGCCGCGTCGACGATGGCCTCGCGGTGCAGCGCCACCGGCCCCCCTTGACGTTGAACAGTGTTCAGAGGAGTGTAGGCCACCTGGATTTGAACAATGTTCAACGGAGGTGCCCCATGAAGGCCGCTGTCGTCACGTCGTTCACCACCCCGCCCGCGTACGCCGACTTCCCGGATCCCGATCCGGTCGCCGGGACGGTCGAGGTGCGCATGCTCGCCGCCGGGGTGCACCAGCTGGTGCGCTCGGTCGCCGCGGGCAGCCACTACTCCGCGGGGGATCGGCTGCCGTTCGTCGCCGGCGTCGACGGGATCGCCGAGCTCGACGGCCGCCGCGTCTACACCGGTGGCTGCCCCGACCCGTACGGGACGATCGCCGAACGCACACTGGTCCCGGCCGGCTGGGCCGTGCCCGTCCCGGACGCGCTGCCGACCGAGCTCGCCGCGGCCGTGGTCAACCCGGCGATGTCGTCGTGGATGCCGCTGGCCGACCGCGGTGTCCCGACCGGCGGGACGGTCCTGGTCCTGGGTGCGACCGGCGCCTCCGGCTCGCTGGCGGTGCGGATCGCGCTGCACCACGGCGCGGGCCGGGTGGTCGCGGCCGGGCGCGACCCCGCCGCGCTGGAGCGGGTCTGCGCCGACGACCGCGTCGTCGGCATCCGGATCGGCGAGGACCCCGCCGCGACGACGGCCGCGCTCGTGGCCGCGCTCGACGGCGGTCCCGACGTCGTCCTCGACTACCTGTGGGGCCCGGTCGCGGTCGCGGCGTTCGACGCGCTGCGCTCGGACAGCCTGCAGCACGGCGGGCGGCCGGTGCGCTACGTGCAGATCGGCTCGCTCGCCGGGCGGACCGTCGAGCTGGACGCGGCGATCCTGCGCGCCCGCCGGATCGAGGTCACCGGCAGCGGCGGCGGGAGCATCGACCCGGCGCTGCTGTTCGCCGAGCTGCCGCGGCTGCTGGACGCCGTCGTCACCGAGGGTCTCGACGTGCCGGTGCGGACCGCGGAGCTGGCCGACGTCGAGCGGGCCTGGACCGCCGACGGGCCCGGACGCCTGGTGATCACCACCGGGTGACCCGTCGTCGCCGACCGAGACGCCCCGGTCAGCGGGGAGCGCGGCCCTGCACCCAGGTCGCGCCGCGGTCGTCGTCGGTGCCGATCCGGGCGGTGAGCCCGTGCGCGGTGAACACCTCCGCCAGCACCGGCGCCTGTGCGGTGCCGGTCTCGATGAGCAGCGTCCCGCCGGGAGCGAGCCACTCCCCCGCCCCGGCGGCGACGCGGCGGGCCGGGCCGAGGCCGTCGGCGCCGCCGTCGAGCGCGGCGCGGGGCTCGTGGTCGCGGGCCTCCGGGGGCATCGACGCGATCGCGCCGCTGGGCACGTAGGGGGTGTTCGCGACGAGCACGTCGACCCGGCCCCGCAGCCGGCCGGGGAGCGCGGCGAACAGGTCGCCCGTGTGCACCGTCCCGATCCCGGCCAGGTTCGCCGCGGCACAGGCGGTGGCGACCGGGTCGGCGTCGGCCGCGTGGAGATCGACGGCGCGGGAGTCGGCGGCGCGACTGTCGGCGACATGACGGTCGGCGCCGTGACGGTCGGCGGCGGCCCGGCGGGCGACGGCGAGGCCCAGCGCACCGCAGCCGCAGCAGAGGTCGACCACCAGCGGTCGGTGCCCGGGAGCGAGGTCCGGCAGCGCGGCGACGGCCGCGTGCACCAGTGCCTCGCTGCGACGGCGCGGCACGAACACCCCGGGGGTGATCCGCACCCTCAGCCCGTCGAAGTCCACCCGGCCCAGGACGTGTTCCAGCGGTTCACCGGCGATACGACGCCGTACGAGTGCCTCCCGCTCCGGGCCGTCGGCCGCGGTCGCGAGCAGCGCCGCCTCGTCCTCGGCGAACACGCAGCCCGCCGCCCGCAGCCGGGCGACCAGGTCCGGGTCGGGCCGGGGCACGGTCAGGCGGCGAGCACCGCGGCGGCCCCGGCGGCGTAGCGCTTGAGGACGGCGGCGACCACGTCGTCGTGCACGCCCAGCGGGTCGGCGACGACGTCGGCGCCCGATCCGAGCAGCCGTGTCTGGAAGACACCGGGTGCCAGCAGCCAGGACGCGACCGCGACCCGCTGTTCCCCGGCGTCGTGCAGCCGGGTGACCAGCTCGGCCACCGACGGGCTGCCGGTGGCGGCGAACCCGACCGGGACGGGACGGCCGACCCGGCGGGCGAGCATCCCGGCGCTCGCGTGCACCTGGGCGACCGCGGACGGGTCCGACGAGCCGGCCGCGGCGAGGACGACGGCGTCGCCGTCGCGGTAGCCGGCCGTGCGCAACCGGTCCAGGGCCGCGGCGGCGAGCAGCGGGTCGGGCCCCATGGAGCGGGTCACCGCGAACCGGGCCGGGTCGGCGCCGGCCTCGGCGAGCTGGGCGGGCAGGTCGGTGCGGACGTGGTAGCCGGCGGCGAGGAACGCGGGGACGACGACGGCGCCGTCGTGGCCGCGGTCCTGCAGCCCGATCACGGCGTCGACGACCTTCGGACCGCGGACGTCGACGTAGCAGATCTCGACCTGCGGGCCGCGCGCGGCGACGGCCTCGGCGAGCGACCGGATCACCGCGTCGGCGGCGTCGGAGCGCGACCCGTGCGCGACGAGCAGCAGCGGGAGTCCGGTCACCGGGTCACCTCCGGGTCCTCGGCGCAGTGCGCGCCGTGCTCGGGTTCCAGTGCGAGCCGGTAGCCGCGGCGCACCACGGTCTGCACCAGGCCGGGGACACCGAGTGCGGCGCGGAGCCGGGCGATGGCGTTCTCGACGGCGTGCTCGTCGCCCGCCCCACCGGGCTGCGCGGCGAGCAGCTCGGCGCGGGACACGACCCGGCCGGGCCGCCTGGCGAGCAGCCGCAGCAACGCCATGGGCGTCGGCGGGAGCGGGCAGAACCTGCCGTCGACGAGCACCGCGTATCCGCGCAGCTCCAGCTGGTGGCCGCCGACCGGGAGCCTGCGGGCACGGGCCGGGGCGACGGACTCACAGGTCCGCACCATCGCGCCGAGCCGGGAGCGCTGCGGCTGCACGGTCGGCACGTCGAGCGCCTCCAGCGGTGCCGCGGTGACCGGGCCGACGCACAGCGCCAGCACGGGGCCGCGCAGCGCGGTGAGGAGGTCCTCGCGCAGACCCCGCTCCCCGGCACGGGCGAGGATCCCGGCCGCGGCGGGGGCGCTGGTGAACGCCAGGACGTCGATCCCGCCGGTCAGGGTGGTGTCGATCAGCCGGTCCAGCGGGGCGAGGTCCAGCGGCGGTGCCCACCGGTAGACCGGCACCGTCACGACCTCGGCGCCCGCCATCTCCAGCGCGTCGACGACGTCGGGCAGCGGCTCGCCGTGCAGCTGTACAGCGATCCGGGTCCCCTCGACGCCGCGGTCGAGCAGGTGCTCCAGCACCTCGGCGGTGGACTCCGACTCCGGGGACCAGGCGTCGACCAGGCCCGAGGCGCGGATCGCGCCGCGCGCCTTGGGCCCGCGGGCCAGCATCTCCGACCGGCCGAGCGCGACGAGCAGCTCCTCGCCCAGCCCCCAGCCGTCGGCGGCCTCGATCCAGCCGCGGTAGCCGATCCCGGTGGTCGCGACGGTGATGTCCGGTGGTGCCGCGACGAGCTCGCGGGTGCGGTTCTCCAGGTCGGCGTCGTCGGCGAGGGCCACGATGCGCAGCGCGGGCCCGTGCTGGACGGTGGCGCCGCGGCGCTCCAGCATCGTGGCCAGCTCCTCGGCGCGCCGGGCCGCGGTGATCCCGACGGTGAACCCGGCCAGCGGTGGCACCGCCGCCGCGTCGGGCGCGGCGGCGACGTCTCGTGCGGCGGATCGGGTCACCGGTTCTCCGTTCCTCCGATGTCCCGGCCGGCCGGCGCGGAGGACGCGCGGAGATGGCCGGGAGCGTCGCGGGTGGTGGTGGGCACGACGGTACGGGAAGGGGTGTTCACCGTAGCCCGACCTGCAACTCCTCGCCCATCACCCGGACCACGAACGCGGGCAGGCTCACAGCGTCGCCCTCGTCGGCACCCGCCAGGCAGCGGCCGTCGCGCAGGGCGAAGACCTGCTTGTACAGCGGCGAGGCGACGGTCGGCTCGCCGCCGCGGTCGCCGACGATGCCGCGGGAGACGACCGCGGCCCCGGTGAACGGGTCGATGTTGCCCAGTGCGTACACCGAGCCGTCGGCGAGACGGAACAACGCGACCTGGGTGTCGCCGACGAGTGCGGCGACACCCCGGCCGGGCTGCAACCGCTCCACCGGGCAGACCGTGAGCCAGCCGGTGGGCTCGGTCCCGGCCGGGGCGGGCGCGGCGGTCGTGGTCGCTCCGGTGCTGGTGGCGATGGTGCTGGCGGTGCTGGTGGTGGTGGACGCGTCGAGCTGGGTGCTCATCGGGAGGACACCTCCGGGAGGCCGATCAGGACGGGCTCGTCGGGACGGCCGGGGGCCGGGACGTTCTGTCCCCGCTCCTCGACGAAGCGGACGGTGGGGTCGGGGGTGTCGGGCGCGTTGACGAAGGACACGAACCGCTCCAGCTTCTGCGGGTCGGCCAGGACGCCGGCCCACTCGTCGGCGTAGGAGTCGACGTGGCGGGCCATCGCGGCGTCGAGCTCGGCACAGATGCCGAGCGAGTCGTCGACGATCACCGCGCGCAGGTGGTCCAGCCCGCCCTCCATCGCCTCGATCCACGGCGCGGTGCGCTGCAGCCGCTCGGCGGTGCGGACGTAGAACATCAGGAACCGGTCGATGGTGCGGACGAGCGTCTCGGTGTCGACGTCGGAGACGAGCAGCTCGGCGTGACGCGGGGTGAAGCCGCCGTTGCCGCCGACGTAGAGGTTCCAGCCGTGCTCGGTGGCGATCACGCCGAAGTCCTTGGAACGGGCCTCGGCGCACTCGCGCGCACAGCCGGAGACGCCGGACTTGAGCTTGTGCGGGCTGCGCAGCCCGCGGTAGCGCAGCTCCAGCTCGACGGCGAGGCCGACCGAGTCCTGCACGCCGTAGCGGCACCACGTCGTGCCGACGCAGGACTTCACGGTGCGCAGCGACTTGCCGTAGGCGTGTCCGGACTCGAACCCGGCGTCGACCAGGCGTCGCCAGATCGCGGGGAGGTCCTCGACGCGGGCGCCGAACATGTCGATCCGCTGCCCGCCGGTGATCTTGGTGTAGAGCCCGAAGTCGCGGGCGACCTCGCCGATCACGATCAGGCCCTCGGGGGTCACCTCGCCACCGGCGATCCGCGGGACCACCGAGTAGGTGCCGTTGCGCTGCATGTTGGCGAGGAAGTGGTCGTTGGTGTCCTGCAGCGTCGCGCGCTCACCGTCGAGGACGTGCTCGTTGTAGAGCGACGCGAGGATGGACCCGACCACCGGCTTGCAGATGTCGCAGCCCGAGCCGCGGCCGAAGCGGGCGACCAGGTCGGAGAACGACCGGATGCCGGCCCCGGCGACGATCTCGAACAGCTCCGCGCGGGAGTGGTCGAAGTGCTCGCACAGGGCCTTCGAGACCTCGACACCCTGCTGCTCCAGGATCCGGGCCAGCGCCGGGACGCACGAGCCGCAGGTGGTGCCCGCGCGGGTGCACGCCTTCAGCTCCGGCACGGTGTGCGCGCCGTCGGCGATCGCCGCACACAGCGTGCCCTTGGTGACGGCGTTGCACGAGCAGATCTGCGCGGAGTCCGGCAGCGCCGACGCGTCGGGCTCGGCCCCGCCCTTCGAGATGAGGGTGACCGGGTCGTCGGGCAGCCGGGACCCGACCAGCGGGCGCAGCGAGCCGTAGCGCGAGGCGTCGCCGACCAGGACCCCGCCGAGCAGCGTGGACGCGTCGTCGGACACGACCAGCTTGGAGTAGGTGCCCTCGACCGGGTCGTTGACGACGATCTCCAGCGCGCCCTCGGTCGTGGCGTGCGCGTCGCCGAAGCTCGCGACGTCGACGCCGAGCAGCTTGAGCTGGGTGGACATGTCCAGCTCCTCGGGCGTCATCCGGGCCTGCCCGCCGAGCAGCCGGTCGGCGACGACCTCGGCCATCGCGTAGCCGGGCGCGACCAGGCCGTAGGTGCGGCCCTCCAGGGCGGCGCACTCGCCGATCGCCCACACGGCGTCGTCGGAGGTGCGGCAGCGGTCGTCGACCCAGACCCCGCCGCGTTCGCCGACCGGCAGGCCGCAGTCGCGGGCGAGCTGGTCGGAGGCGCGGATGCCCGCGGAGAAGACGACGAGGTCGGCGTCGAGCTCGACGCCGTCGGAGAGCGTTCCGACGAGCCGACCGCGGTCGGCGGACACCGCGGACAGCGACACCCCGGTCCGCACGGCGATGCCCTGGGCGGTGACCAGCCGCTTGAGCAGCGCGCCGCCGCCCTCGTCGACCTGGACCGGCATCAGCCGCGGCGCGATCTCGACGACCTGCGGCGACAGCCCGAGCAGCCGCATCGCGCGGGCCGCCTCCAGGCCGAGCAGCCCGCCGCCGACGACGATCGCCGACGGCCGCCCCTTGCGGGCCGGGTCGTCGGCTGCCGCCGCGGCGGCCGCCTTGATCGCGTCGAGGTCGTCGAGGGTGCGGTAGACGAAGCAGCCGGGCAGATCCTTGCCGGGCACCGGCGGGACGAACGGGTACGAGCCGGTGGCGAGCACCAGCGCGTCGTAGGTCAGGGTGCGGCCGGACGCGGTGGTGACGCGGCGGGCGTCGCGGTCGATCGAGGCCACGGCGTCGCCGAGGTGGTAGGTGACGAGCGGATCGCTGCGCAGCTCGTCGTCGTCGAGGCGCAGCTCCTCCTCCGACTTGCCGTCCACGTAGGAGGACAGGGCGACCCGGTCGTAGGCGCGGCGGGTCTCCTCGCCGAGGACGGTGATCTCCCAGTCCCCCGCCGTGTCACGGTCCCGTACGGCGGCGACCAGGCGGTGGCCGACCATGCCGTTCCCGACGACGACCAGACGACTCATGCTCTGCTCCTTCATGCCGCACTCTCCTGCGGCGGGTCGATGTCGGCCAGCCAATCCCGGATCCCGCAGACGACGTCGCGGCAGCTCCCGCAGCCGGTGGCGGCCCGGGTGCGCCGCGAGAGCGCGTCGACGTCGTGGGCGCCCGCGCGCCAGGCGCTGACCAGGGTGTTCTTGGTGACGCTGTTGCAGCGGCAGACCACGGCGGTGCCCGGCATGCGGACGGGGTCGGTGGCGGAGGACGCCTCCCCCGGCAAGGCCCGGCCGAGCAGCAGCGCGAGCCGGTCCTCGGGGGCCGGGGCGCCGGAGTCGTACAGCTCGGTGATCATGGCCGCGGCGTCGGGGAGCCCCATGAGGACGGCCCCGACGACGCGGTCGTCGCGCAGCGCGAGCACGCCGTAGCGGCCGCGGCGTGGGTCGGAGACACGCAGCTCCTCGTCGCCCGCGGTGGGGTCGCCGAGGGCGGCGAGGTCTATGCCGCGGGCCTTGAGCCGGGTGACCGGGCGGGTGCCGCGGTAGCGCGCTGCCGGGTCGGTGCCGGTCAGCAGGTCGGCGAGGACGGCGGCCTGCTCCCAGCCGGACTGCACGAGCCCGCCCGGGGCACTGGCGTGCTGGGCACAGTCGCCGACGGCGTGCACCCGGCCGTCGTCGGTGGCGAGGCGGTCGTCGACGAGGATCCCGCGGTCGACCGCGAGCCCGGCGTCGGCGGCCAGCCCGGCGTTCGCGCGCACCCCGGCGGCGACGACGACGTGGTCCGCGGCGACCCGGGAGCCGTCGTCGCAGTCCAGGCCGGTGTCGGGATCCCAGGCCTTGGCCCCGACCCCGCAGCGGACGTCGACGCCGAGCCCGCGCAGCGCGGTCGCGAGCACGTCTCCGGCGCCCGGGTCGAGCTGGCGCTCCATCAGGTGGGTGCGCGGGTGCACCAGGGTGACGGCGACGCCGCGTCCGGCGAGCCCGCGGGCGGCCTCGACCCCGAGCAGCCCGCCCCCGACGACGGCGATCCGCGCGCCCGGCACCGCCGCGTCGAGGATGCGCTCGCAGTCGTCGAGATCGCGGAACAGGCTCACACCGCGGGTGGGCACGTCACGGTCGACCGCGTCGGCGAGGCCGTCGACCGGCGGGAGCCAGGCCCGGCAGCCGGTGGCGAGGACCAGTTCGTCGTAGGGGTGGGTGGTGCCGTCGGCGGCGCGGACGACGCGCGCGGCCCGGTCGATCCCGGTCGCCGCGACACCGGTGTGCAGGTCGATGCCGTCGACGACGGGGAGCGCGACCATGGCGGGTCGCAGCCCGCCGGCGAGCACGGTGGACAGCAGCACCCGGTTGTACGCAGGGCGGGACTCCGCGCCGAGGACGGTGAGCGACACCCGCTCGCCGTCGGGGTCGCGCCGGCGGACCTCCTCCACGAAACGGGCACCCACCATGCCGTGCCCGATCACCACCACGCGCCTGCTCATGCCATCGACGGTAGGAACGGGGGGTTACGAGGGGAACGCCCGCCATTGCACGGGCGTTACGAGGTCCTCATTCTCGGCGGGCGCAGACCGTGAGCCGGGACCCCGCACGGGTTCCGCCCACCTCGGCGCCCGTGCCGGGACCGACGAGGCGGGCCGAGGGCGTGCGAGGTGCGGCGGAGCCCGTGCCAGGTGCCGCGGCCACCAGGGGTCCGGCCACCGCGGGGACCACCCGCCATGGGTGATCCCCGGCCCGCGCGGTGATCCACGGTTCGCGCGGTGATCCACGGCCCGCGCGCGTCCGGACGCGCGCGAACGACGGATCAGCGCGCGGACCGGCTCGCTCGGGCGGCCGTTCCGGCCCCCACCGTGAGCGCCGGGGCCAGGCCGTCGGTCGCGACTCCGGCGGTGTCAGCGGCTCCGGCGGCTCCGACGGTGGTGTCCCGCCCGGTCCCGGCGGGTTCCAGCCGCACCGCGGCCACCTTGAACTCCGGCATCCGGCTCACCGGGTCCAGGGCCGGGTTGGTGACGTTGTTCGCCGCCCCCACGCCGCCGAAGTGGAAGGGCAAGAACACCGTGTCCGGGCGCAGCGTGGCGACGCAGCGGACGCGCGCCGTCGTCGTCCCGCGGCGGGACACGACGTCGGCCAGGTCGCCGTCGCCGAGACCGTGCCGGGCGGCGGTGTCCGGGTGCACCTCGACGAACACCTCCGGCGACACCTCCGCGAGCTCGGCGACCCGGCGGGTCTGCGCACCGGACTGGTAGTGCACCAGCACCCGGCCGGTCGTCACGGTCAGCGGGAACCCGTCGTCGACACCCTCGTCCGGTTCGACGTGGTCGACCGGCAGCATCCGGGCACGTCCGTCGGGGTGGCCGAAACGCTCGGTGAACAGCCGCGGGGTGCCGGGATGGTCGTCGGCGGGGACCGGCCAGTGCAGCGCCTCGCCCGCGTCGAGCCGGTCGTAGGACACGCCCGCGTAGTCGGCGATCCCACCGGCCGAGGCGCGCCGCAGCTCGTCGAACACGGTCCGCGGGTCGGCGGGGAAATCCCCCGGCGCGTCGAGGGCCGCGGCCAGCCCGGCGATCACCTCCAGGTCGGTGCGCACCCCGGGCGGCGGGGCGAGCGCACGACGGCGGCGCAGCACCCGTCCCTCCAGGTTCGTCATGGTCCCCTCCTCCTCGGCCCACTGGGCGACCGGGAGCAGGACGTCGGCGCGCATCGCGGTCTCACCGGGCAGCACGTCGGCGACGACGAGCAGGTCCAGCGCGTCGAGCCGCTCGGCGACGGCGCGGGCGTCGGGCGCGGAGACGAGCACGTTCGAGCCGAACACCAGCAGCGCACGCGGACCGCCGGGGCGGCCGAGGGCGTCGAGGAGCTCGACGGCGCTGCGGCCGGGCCCGGGGATCGAGGTCTCCGGCACCCCCCACACCTGCGCGACGTGCGCGCGGGCGGCCGGGTCGGTGATGTGCCGGTAGCCGGGCAGCTGGTCGGACTTCTGGCCGTGCTCGCGCCCGCCCTGGCCGTTGCCCTGCCCGGTGATCGTCCCGAACCCGGAGCCGGGGCGGCCGGGCAGGCCGAGCGCCAGCGACAGGTTGATCCACGCCGCGACGGTGTCGACGCCGTGCGCGTGCTGCTCGGCACCGCGCGCGGTGAGCACGTAGCGCCGGGTGGACTCCGCGAGCCACCGCACGACGGTGCGCATGTCGGTGGCGGCGACCCCGCAGACCCGCTCCGCGCGCTCGGGCCACCACTGCGAGGCGATCGCCCAGACGTCGTCGAAGCCGGTCGTGCGTTCGTCCATGTAGGACAGATCGAGGTGCCCGTCGACGACGGCGGCGTGCAGCATCCCCAGCGCCAGGACCAGATCGGTGCCCGGACGCGGCGCCAGGTGCAGCCCCCCGGAGGCGAGCGCGCGCTCCGCGGTCGGGGTGCGCCGCGGGTCGACGACGACCAGTCGCGCCGCGGTCAGGTGCGACATCAGCGGCGGCATGGTCTCGGCGACGTTCGCCCCGGCGAGGACGACCAGCTCGGCGTCGTCGAGGTCGGTGACCGGGAACGGCAGCCCACGGTCGACGCCGAAGGCCCGGTTGCCCGCGGCGGCGGCCGAGGACATGCAGAACCGGCCGTTGTAGTCGATCTGACTGGTGCCCAGCGCGACCCGGGCGAACTTGCCGAGCAGGTAGGCCTTCTCGTTGGTCAGCCCACCCGCGCCGAAGACCGCGACCGAGTCCGGCCCGTGCTCGGCACGCAGCGCGGCGAGCCTCGCGGCGACGCCGGCCAGGGCGTCGTCCCAGCCGGTCTCGACGAAACCGGTGTCGCGCGAGGCTCTGACCAGCGGCGACGTCAGGCGTTGCGGATGGGTGAGCAGAGCGCCGGAGGTCCAGCCCTTCTGGCACATGCCCCCGGCGTTCGTCGGGAACTCACGGGCGTCGACCTCGCCGGACGGGCCGACCCACTGCCCGCACTGCAGGGCGCAGTACGGGCAGTGGGTGGCGGTCCGGTCGTCCGGACCCACGGTTCAGACCCGGGCCATCGCGGCGGCGTCGGTGCTCCCGACCAGGGCGGGGCGCGGCCGCAGGTAGACGGCCCAGGTGACGCCGATGCACAGGACGTAGAAGACCAGGAAGCTCCAGAACGCGGGCGTGCCGGACTGGACCGTCATGAACGACTGGCGGAAGGCGAGGTTGATGAACAGCCCGCCCAGCGCGCCGACCGCGCCGGCGATGCCGATGACGGCGCCGGACAGCCGTCGCGCGGTGTTGAAGGAGGTCTCGCGGTCCGCGCCCCCGGCGATCGCGACGCGGGCCCGGCCGGTGAAGATCGCCGGGATCATCTTGTAGGTCGACCCGTTGCCGACACCGGACAGCGTGAACAGGGCGATGAAGCCGATGGTGAACAGCGTCAGCGACTCGATCCCCGAGGCGAAGATGATCACCAGGGTGGCGACGGCCATGCCGACGAAGTTCCACAGGGTGACCACGGCGCCGCCGAACCGGTCGGCGAGCTTTCCGCCGTAGGGCCGGATCAGCGACCCGATGAGCGGGCCGATGAAGGTGACCGCGGCGGCCTGCAGCGGCGTCCGGTCGAACTGGTTCTGCAGGACCAGGCCGAAGGCGAACGAGTAGCCGATGAACGACCCGAACGTCCCGATGTAGAGGAACGACATGATCCAGGTCTGGCGGTCGCGGCAGGCCTCGGTGAAGGCGCCGGTGTCGTTGGACATCGCGGCGATGTTGTCCATCCGCTTCCAGGCGAGGAACGCCGAGATGACGATGAACGGCAGGTAGATCGCGAGCAGCACCCGCGGGTAGCCCGCACCGAGGGTGGCGATGACGAGCAGGCCGAGCAGCTGCGCGACCGGCACGCCGAGGTTTCCGCCGCCCGCGTTGAGGCCCAGCGCCCAGCCCTTCTCCTTCTCCGGGAAGAACGCGTTGATGTTCGCCATCGAGGACGCGAAGTTCCCGCCGCCGACACCGGCGACCGCGGCGACGACCAGCAGCGTCGTGTACGACACGCCCGGTTCCAGCACCACCATCGCCAGGATCGTGGGCACGATCAGCAGCGACGCCGCGAAGATCGTCCAGTTGCGGCCGCCGAAGCGGGCGACGGCGAAGGTGTAGGGCAGCCGCAGGATCGACCCGACCAGCGTCGGCACCGCGACCAGGAAGAACTTCTGCGCCGCGGTGAACCCGTACTCCGGCCCCATGAACAGCACGAGGACCGACCAGATCGTCCAGATCGAGAAGCCGATGTGCTCGGAGAAGATCGACTGCCAGAGGTTGCGACGGGCGATGGCCGAGCCGGTCCGCTGCCAGAACCCCTCGTCCTCGGGGTCCCAGTGGTCGATCCAACGGCCGCCGATGCGGCGCCCCGGGGTGGAGGTGGTGGTCACGGATCGGTCTCCTGATCGCCGGCGGTCACGTCGTCGACGACGCTAGGGAGCCACAGTTTCCGACGGGTGGCCTCACGTGACACCCCCGCAACGCTTATCTCACACGGGAGCCGCGACGGCTGTGAGCCGCCTCAGCGCATCGGGACGCCGAGCGGGGCGTCGCAGAACGCGCCGCCCACCCGGTGGTGCACCGGGTCGGCCGGGTCCGGCGGGAGACCGTCGAGCAGGTCCGCGGCGTGGACCTCGGCGTCGTCGCGCGGGTGGTAGCCGATCGCGGCGCCCTCCTCGATCGACCACCAGCGACGGGTGTTGGCCGACACGCCCCACACGACGTGGTGCCCTCGGGTGCCCGGGTCGACCGCCGCCTCGACCAGGCGGGCGGCGTCGTCCGGGGACAGCCAGGTCGCGAGCATCCGGGCGTTCGACGGCCGCGGGAAGCAGCTGCCGATCCGCGCGGAGACCACGGTCAGGCCGAACCGCTCGTGGTAGAGCCTGCCCAGCCCCTCCATCGCGTGCTTGGACCAGCCGTAGTAGGTGTCCGGGGCGTGCCCGACGGTCGCCGGCAGCGGGACGCCGTCGTCGCGGGTGCGGAAGCCCACGGCGTGGTTGCTGGAGGCGAGCACGACGGTCCGCACCCCCGCGGCGACCGCCGCGTCGAGCACGGCGCGGGTCCCCTCGACGTTGACGGCCAGGATGTCGTCCCAGCCCGCCTCACCGCTGATCCCGGCGAGATGGACGACGGCGTCGGCCCCGTCGGTCGCGGCCGCGACCGCGTCCCGGTCGGTCACCGAGCCGGTGCGGACCTGCTCGCCGGGTCCGGCCTGCAGCTCCGCGGTGTCGAACAGGCGCAGGGTCCGGCCGTCGCGGGCCAGCCGGGGACGCAGCAGCGTCCCCATGTTCCCCGCGGCTCCGGTGAGCAGCAGCGTGCCGGGAGCGGACACCTCAGAGCCGGCGGCTGACCAGGCTCGCGACCCGCTCGATCCCGGCCAGCGACTCGGCCGTCGCGTCCGGGTGCTGGGCGTGCAGGGCCAGCCGGTAGAGCACCGCGCGCAGCAGCGACTGCGGCCACTCGGGCAGCTCCGACCAGCGCTCGACCAGCTCCTCGTCGGCGCCGCCCCAGGCCACCGCGTCGACGACGACGACCGCCGCCGCCCACTCCGCGGGCCGCCAGAACGGCACGAGGTCGAGTACCGCGGGCCGCCCCGTCGGGTCGAACAGCATGGCGCCGAACAGCTCGCCGTGCACGACCTGCGGGGTCAGCCGGATCGTGCGGCGGTGCGCGGCGAGCTCGGCGAACAGCCGGCCGCCGGTCTCGGGGTGCAGATCCAGCCGACGCTCGCCGAACGCGGCGGCGGCGGACCGGGACAACAGGTCGTCGCGGTCGTCGAGCAGGCGCGGGCGCAGCACGGTCGCGGTGGCGGCGTGCAGCCGCAGCGAGGCGGCGACGACCTCGTCGTGCCGGGGCTCGGGGACGCCGGGCACGTGCCGGGACGCGGCCCAGCCGCCCACGACCCACCGGCCGTCCGAGCTGCGGACGGGGCGGGCGAGGCGGACACCGTCGACCTCGAGGTTCTCCAGGACCGTCGCCGACCAGGCGGCGACGACGTGGTCGGACACCGGCCGCAGCAGCACCTCCCCGCACTGCCAGGCCCGCTGGCCCGCCCACACGACGGGACGGGGGGACGTCTCACGCACCCCGAAGGCGGTGCGGACGTGCTCGGGCAGGACGCTCGCGGCCGGCGCGGTGGCGAGCGTGCGGGCAGCGGTCACAGCGGGGACGGTACCCGCGCCACCGGCTCACGTTCGTCACGCCACGCCCGAACCGCGCGTCGCGCCACGACCGATCGGGTGAACGGCTGGCCGATCGGGGCTCCCGCACGCACGAGCAGCGTGGCCGGCTCCGTGCGGAGCCGGCCACGGGAGACACCCCACTACCAGGAGCTGCCGCCGCCGGAACCCGACCCGGAGTCCGAGTCCGAGCTGGATCCCGAGTCCGAGCCCGACGACCGCGACCCCGAGTCCGAGTCCGAGGAGGACGACGAGGAGGAGCGGGAGTCGTCCGAGCCGCTGCTCCGCGAGGACTCGCCACGCGACGAACCCGAATCCGACGAACCCGAATCCGACGACGAGTCCCACGACCTCGAGTCCGACGAGGACGAGGAGGAGCCGGACGACCGCGACCCCGAGGACCCGGAGTCCGACGAGCCGGAGTCCGACGACCGTGACCCCGACGAGCCGGGCCCCGACGAGCCCGAGTCCGACGACCGGGACGACCGCGAGCCCGACGACCCCTGGTCGGAACCCCGGTCGGAGGACTGCGAGGCGGACGACCGCGAGCCGGAACCGTCCGAGGAGCCGTCAGACGAGCTGCGCGAGGACTGGCTGGAGCCGGACCCCTCCGACCCGCCGCCGGAGCGCGAACCGGAGGACCCGGTGCGCTCGGCCATCTGCTCGGCCGCCTGCCGGTCGGCCTCCGCCAGCACCGGCGCGGCCGCCTCCGGTCCCAGGGCGGACTCGACATAGGGCCCGGCCACGGCGGTGACGATGCCGCCGGAGCCGCCGGAGCCGCCGCTGCCGCCGGCCCCCTGCGCCCCCGAGCCGGACCGCTCCGTGCCGGCCCCCTCCGACGGCGCGACCGACGAGGGCGCGCTGAGCACGGGCGCGCTGGGCGCGCGCAGGGTGGTCTCCGGCGAGGCGGCCGCGGGCGCGGCGGGTTCCTCCGGCGGAGCAGGGGTGGACGGGCGGGGGGCGTCGTCGGAGGAACCGGAAGCGGAGTCGCCGCCGGAGCGGGCGCCGGCCCCGGGGCCGCTGGGCTTCTTCCCGGTCAGCCCGCTCGCGACGTCGTCGACGCCCTTGCCCACCGACTCGGCGGCATCCCCGACACCCCGTGCGGCGGCGCCGACGCCGTCGCCGAGCTTCTTCACCGGACCGTCGGACGACGCCGGTGCGACCTCGGCCCGGTTCGCCTTCTTCCCCGCGTCGGAACCGGCACCGGAACCAGCGCCCGAACCAGCGCCCTCCCCGGGGCTCGGCGCGCCGCCGGCCAGGTTGGCGACGCCGTCGGCGGCACGGGACACGGCACCGCCCAGCTTCTCCCCCGGCCCCGCGTCCCGGCCGGCTGCGCTGCCCGGGCCACGGGCCGAGGCACCCTCCGGCCCCTCGGCGCGCGGCCGGGTCTCGTCCAGCGGGCCCCGCGGGTCGGGCGGCCCGGCGGTACCGACGTCGGCGCGCTCGCGGTCCCCGCCGGTCTCCCGGCCACCGGCCAGGACCTCGGGGTTGCGGCGCACGCCGGACGGCTCCGGGGGCGCGGGGTCCTCGCCGCGGGCGAGGGCCAGCACGTCGTCGGAGACCTTCTCGGTCTCGTCGCCGTCACCGGGCAGGGGGGCGGTGCGGGCCCGGTCGATGCCGTCGTCGATGGCGGCCAGCCGCTCCGCACAGGCGTCGCGGTTGCGGGCACGCAGGTCACGCTGCTCCTCGAGCGACGCGGCCGCGGCCATCTGGTCGGGGGTCCGACGGGTGGCGGGCGGCAGGGCGGCGACGATCCGGTCCATCTCGGCGAGCTGCTGCTCGGCGGCGGCCAGCGCGTCCACGGCGTCCTGCCGGGAGCTGTAGACCTGCAGCTGGGACTGCAGGGCGGCACGCTGCTGGAGCAGGGTGTCGCGCTGCTGCTGCAGCTTGGCGACCGCGACCGGGGTGCGCTCCGTCTCGTGCGCGGACGCCTGCCAGGTCCGTTCGCTCGCGTTGAGGGTCCCGAGCTTGTCGTCGAGGGCCGCCAGTGCGATCCGGGCCTGTCCGGCCCACTGGTCGGCCGTGCGGTCCTGCGGCACCGGGGTCCCGGTCACCGACGGCGAGGTCGCCAGCGCGTATCCGCCGAGGAGCACGGCCGTCGCGCCGATGAGGGCCAGGGTGCGCCGGTGCCGCAGCGGGCTGCGCGGGACCCGCAACGGTCCGGGGCGGTCCGGGCCCGACGACGCGGCCGGGCTCGCCGCGGCGAGCCGGGTCGACGTCCGCTGGGCGGGCACCGCGGGCTCGTCGACCTCGACGGCCTCGGGCTCGCGCAGCCACGGCAGCGTCTCGGCGAGCTGCTGGTCCCCCGCCGCCTGCGCCGCGGCCCGGCGGGCCTGGCGGGCCGCCAGCCGGTGGGCGGCCGAGCAGTAGCGCCGCTGTGGGCGGTCTCCGGACACGTCTCCGGTGGGCTCCAACGGTGCGTCGCACCCCTGTAGGGCGCATGTGCGCAACGAGTGGTCCACCGAGCGTCCTCCCGATCCTGGCGATCGCGTGCATCCCCATGTCGCGGCGATCGGCGGGAATGTTTCGCCTAACGGGCGAACAGCAGGGTCGAACGGGCCATGTTCACTCGGACGGTCGCGTGCGATCGATGAGCGGTCACCCTGTGCCACATCGGGAACCACGACGGCCGCCGTCCCGGGTGTACCGGTGACGGCGGCCGTCGGTGTAGTGCGGAGCGGGTCGGACCGTGGTCAGCAGGTGGGCTGCGACGGGTCGATCTGCTTGACCCAGGACAGCACCCCGCCGCCGACGTGGACGGCGTCGCGGAACCCGGCCTTGTGCAGCGCGGCGAGGGCCTCGGCGGACCGGCCGCCGGACTTGCAGTGCAGCACGACCGGCTTGTCCTGGGCGATCTCCGAGAGCGCGGCACCGGACAGGATCCGGTCCTTCGGGATCAGGACCGAGCCCGGGATCCGCACGATCTCGTACTCGTGCGGCTCGCGGACGTCGATGAGCTGGAAGTCCTTGCCCGCGTCGATCATCTGCTTGAGCTCGCCGACGGTGATCGTGCTGCCGGCGGCCGCGTCCTGGGCCTCCTGCGTCACGGTGCCGCAGAACGCGTCGTAGTCGATCAGCTCGGTGATCTTCGGTGTCTCCGGGTCCTTGCGGATCTTCACCTGACGCCAGGTGGTCTCCAGCGCGTCGTAGATCACCAGGCGGCCGAGCAGCGGCTCACCGATGCCGGTGAGCAGCTTGATCGCCTCGTTGACCATGATCGAGCCGATCGAGGCGCAGAGCACGCCCAGCACACCGCCCTCGGCGCAGGACGGGACCATCCCGGGCGGCGGCGGCTCGGGGTAGAGGTCGCGGTAGTTCAGGCCCTGCCCGTTCGGAGCGTCCTCCCAGAAGACCGAGGCCTGGCCCTCGAAACGGAAGATCGAGCCCCAGACGTAGGGCTTGCCGAGCAGTACCGCGGCGTCGTTCACCAGGTACCGGGTGGCGAAGTTGTCGGTGCCGTCCAGGATCAGGTCGTAGTCCCGGAAGACGTCCAGCACGTTCTCGCTGGTGAGGCGCTCGTTGTGCAGGCGGACGTCGACGAAGGGGTTGACCTCGCGGATCGAGTCGCGGGCCGACTCGGCCTTCGGGCGGCCCACGTCGGACTGCCCGTGGATGACCTGACGCTGCAGGTTCGACTCGTCGACGACATCGAACTCGACGATGCCGAGGGTCCCGACACCGGCGGCGGCCAGGTACAGCAGAGCGGGCGAGCCGAGGCCGCCCGCGCCGACGACCAGCACCTTCGCGTTCTTCAGGCGCTTCTGCCCGTCCATCCCGACGTCGGGAATGATGAGGTGGCGGCTGTACCGCTCCACCTCCTCCTTGGTGAGCTCGGCTGCCGGCTCCACCAGTGGCGGTAGCGCCATCTCGTCCACTCCTCGCGGGTTGCGTGCGGGTCTCAGGGCGTCTCAACGCGCCACGTGCGCGTCATCTTCCCGCACCGGCTCCGACCGGCACCGCGTCCCACAGCGCGGCGACGGCGTCAGCCACCGCCGCGGGTCGCTCGATCTGCGCGACGTGCCCGGCGCGGGGCAGCACCAGCAGCCGCGCCCCGGGCAGCGTGGCGGCCGTCCGCGCGGCCAGCCGCGGGGACACGATGCGGTCCTGCTCCCCCCACACCACCAGCGACGGCACCCGCACCCGGGCCATCCGGCGCCAGATCTCGCGCCCGGCCCACAGCCCGAGGAGACCGCGGGTGGCGCCGTCGGTCGCCGCGCCGGCCCAGGGCAGCGTCGCGCGGTGCTCGTGCTCGGAGATCAGCTCCTCGAGCCGGCGGGTGGAGCCACGCTGCGGGTCGGCGAAGCAGACCTTCACGATCCGCTCGGCCCTGGCACGCAGCGGCTCCTGCGCCAGCGCGCGGCGCGCGCGGCGCCCGAGCAGCGGCACCATGGCCAGCGCCATCCGCGGGTCCGACAGCCGTCGCGGGTCGGGGCGCCGGTCCGGTACCGCGGGCGAGACCAGGGTGAGGCTGCGGACGAGTTCGGGACGGCGGGCCGCCACCGTCGTCGCGATCACGCCGCCGAGGGAGTTGCCGACCAGGTGCACCGGGCGGTCGCGCCCGGCCAGCCAGCACAGCAGCGCGTCCGCCATGCCGTCCGGCCCGAAGTCGGCGACGGCGGTCGGCTCGGACAGCCCGAACCCGGGCAGGTCGACCGACAGGCCGGCGGCCCGCGGCGCGAGGAGCCCGGCGAGGTCGGTCCAGTTCGTGGCCGACCCGGCGAGACCGTGGACGTAGACGGCATCGGCGTCGGCGGAGCCGGGGGTCTCGCGCACGTGCAGGGTGACCCCACCGGAGGTGACCGCGCGGCCCGGCCACGGCGGGCGTTCCGCCGAGGCACCCGGGGACGTCTCGACACCCGGCGCCGACACCGGGGCGGGCACGGTGACGGGCGAGTGAACGGACATCGACCGGGCGGCGACCATTCGACCAGCATGACGTGTCGCGCACGTCACTCGCCGTGCCGGGTGACGCCCGTCTCGCTGTGATCACCGTCCGCGTCCGGCGCTCCACGGAGCGCAACGTGACGGCCCCCCGGACGTTGTACCCCGTGGACGACGCGACGGAGGAGGTGGGCATGGGGCGGATCGGCGGATCGGCCGCGGCCCGGCTCGCCGGGTTCGGCGCCGCGTCGGTGCTGGTGTTCACCGCGGCCTGGACGGCGGGCGGCGCGGTGAGCAGCACGGCGGGCGGCGTTCCGGAGACCCCGACCGCCGGGGCGCCGGGCGATGCCGACCCCGGTGACGTGCGCGGCGACGGCGGTGTCCTCGCCGCCGGCCTGGCCACCGGCGACGCGACGACCGGCGCGGGGGGTGTGCTCACCACCGCGGCCGGCTACACCCTGACCCCGGTCGGGATCGTCTACCCGTGGCGCGAGCCGACCGAGGTCGCCTTCACCGTGACCGGCTCCGACGACGCCCCGGTGACCCGGTTCGACACCCCCTCCGACGGCTCGGGGGTCATGGACGTCGCCGTGCTGCGCCGCGACGTCGCCGGCTACCAGCGGCTGCGCGCCACCCAGGGCCCCGACGGCGTGTGGCGGGCACCCGTGCGGTTCCCCGGCCAGGGCGTCTGGCGGCTCTACGCCGGGTTCACCCCGACCGGCGGCCCGCACCTCGACCTCGGGGCCGACCTGCACGTCCCCGGCACCTACGGCGCCTTCACCTTCCCGGCCGAGAACCGGGCGGGGCTCTGCGGGGGCAGCGACCAGCAGGTCCGCCTCGACGGCGCCCTGGTCCCCGGCGGGGAGTCCCGGCTGTTCGCGACCGTGGGGCGCGACGGCACCCCGGTCACCGACCTCGAGCCCGTCGACGGCGGTGCGTTCGGCCGGATGACCGCGGTCCGCCAGGGCGACCTGGCCCGGTTCCCCGTCCGCCCCGAGATCACCGGCGCGGCCGCCACCGACCGCTCCGGGCCCGGGGTGGCGTTCGCGGTGTCGGTCCCCGCTCCGGGCAGTTACCAGCTGTTCCTCGACTACCGCTCCGGCGGTGTGCTGCGGTCGTGCGAGTTCACGCTCCCGACCGCGCCGGGGAGCTGACGGCGGTTGCGTCCGGTCCTGCGGTACGCCGCGCGGGCGGTGGCGGCCCTGCTCGCCCTGCTGCTGCCGCTCGCCGGTCCCGCCCTGGCCGGCGCGGCGTGGGCCCCGCGCTGCGCGGCGGTGGCCCTGCTGGTCGCCCTCGCCGTCGTCGCGACGACGGGCGGGCCCGGCCTGCGCGTCGCCGCCCGCGGCCTGCGGGAGGGCACGGTGACCGCCGAGACCGGCGTCGCGGCGGCGGTGCTCGCCGCGCTGGGGTGGTCGGCGGCGGTGCAGGCCGTCGCGGCGGTCTCGCCCGCGGGCCCGGTCCTGGTCCCGACCGACCCGCTCGCCGGGCCCGTCCTGCTGCCCGGGGTCGCCGCGGTGCTGACCGTCGTCGCGGCGGCGGTGCAGCGCACCGGGCGCCCACCCGGCCCGCACGGCGGGGACACGCGGGCGGACGCCGACGAGGTCCGCGCGGGCCTGCGCACAGTCGCCGACCGGTGGAGCGCCCTGCTCACCCCGCCCGCGGCGCTGATCGCGGTCGCGGTGACCGCCTTCGCGGCGGGCACCGGCACCCCGTGGCCGGCCGCGGTCCCGGCCGGGATCGCGGTCCTGGTCGGGGCCTGCCCGCTGCCGCTGCTGGCCGCGCTGCCGGCGGCGCTGCGAGCCGCGGACCGGGCGGGCGGCGACGCGGTGCGGCTGCCGGCGCCGTGGCCCGGCCGTCGCGATCCGGTGGGCTGGACCGGGTCCGCCGGCGGCCCGGGGCTCGTGGGCCGGGTGGACACCGTCGCGCTGTCCGGGCCGGACGTGCTGACCGGCACCGCCCCCGGGACGGTCGCCGTGCACGCGGGCCGCGGCGAGGATCCGGCGCTGGTGCTGCGGCTGGCCGCGTCGGTCGCCGCGGGTGCGCGGCCCGGGTCGGACCTGCGCGCGGCGGCGCGGGCGCTGGCCGCGGCCGTCGACGGCCCGGTGCCCGACGTCGCCGAGGCCGACGAGCAGCCCGGCCTCGGGGTGTCCGGCCTGGTGGCCGAGCTGCGGGACCCCGGCCCGGACGGCGGCGGCACGACCGCGACCGTCGTCGCGCACGCGGTGCTGCTCGGCAGCCCGGACTGGCTGGCCGAGCACGGGATCCGGGTGCCCCCGCCGTTGTCGGTGGAGCGGGAGCGGGCGGTCGCCGAGGGCCGGGCGGTCCTGGTCATCGCCTGGGACGGGTGCGCCCGCGCCGTGCTCGCGCTGCCCCGGGCGCCGCACCCCGAGGCCCGGCCGGGGGTGTCGGAGCTGGTGGCGGCCGGGGTCACGCCGGTCCTGCTCACCCCCGACGACGACGGCGCCGCCCGTGCCCTCGCCGCGGCGGCCGGTCTCGACCCGGCCGACCCCGACGCCGTCCGCCCGGGGCTGGACCCGGCGGCACGGGCCGCGGCCGTCGCCGGGCTGCGGGTACGGGGCCGCACGGTCG
This sequence comes from Pseudonocardia sp. Ae717_Ps2, assembly GCF_001932475.1. Taxonomy (NCBI): domain Bacteria; kingdom Bacillati; phylum Actinomycetota; class Actinomycetes; order Pseudonocardiales; family Pseudonocardiaceae; genus Pseudonocardia; species Pseudonocardia sp. Ae717_Ps2. The sequence goes on along the minus strand of NZ_MCIS01000001.1, from coordinate 653,409 downwards.
CGGTGGCGGGCGACCCGACCACCGACGAGGCCGCGCTGGCCGCCGCCGACCTGGCGGTCGAGCTGGTCCCCTGGCCCACCGCCGACGGCCGGCCCGCCGCCGACGGCACCGGCACCGGGCCGGGGTCCGCGGAGCACCCGGACGACGTCCCGGCCGCGCGTCCGGACCCGGTCGTCGCGCCCGCGCACGGGTCGGAGAGGATCTGCGCCCGTGGCGGTCCCGCCGAGGTGGCCGCCGCCCTGCTGATCGCCCGCCGAGCGCGGGCCCGGGCCCGCTCGTACGTCCGTGCGGCCGTGGTGCTCGCCGTCGCCGGCGTGGTCCTCGCCGTGCTGGGGACGCCCGCGGTCGTGGTGGCCGCCGTGCCGGTCCTGGGTGCGCTCGGGCTCGCCGCACGGAGACCGCACCGCCGATCGTGAGAGGTTGTCACCCTTCTGCGGCGACACCCGTTCACGGATCGTTCGTCAACGCGGTTACCTGCTAGTAGGGTTATCCCACGACGGTGAGAGGTAGGGGGCCCATGACCGGAACCGCCACGCCACGGGGCGCACGACTGTCCCACGGCGCGCGTCGCGCCCAGCTGCTGCTGGCCGCCCGCGACGTGTTCGCCGACCAGGGCTACCACGCCGCCGCGATGGACGACATCGCCGAGCGGGCGGGTGTCTCCAAGCCCGTGCTGTACCAGCACTTCCCCGGGAAGCTGGAGCTGTACCAGGCGCTGCTCACGACCTACGCCGAGGAGCTCGTCGAGCGGGTCTCCAACGCGATCGAGCGGACCGAGCACAACAAGGAGCGGGTGCAGGCCGCCGTCGCCGCGTACTTCGACTTCGTCGCCGGCGAGGGCAAGGCCTACCGCCTGGTGTTCGAGTCCGACCTGCGGGGGGACCCGGAGGCCGCGGCGCTGGTGGAGAGCGCGCTGGACCGCTGCATCGACGCGGTCGCCGGCGCGGTCACCGCCGACGCCGGGCTGGACCAGGACCGCGCGCGGCTGCTCGCCGTCGGGCTCGTCGGGCTGAGCCAGGTCGGCGCCCAGTTCTGGCTGGACTCCGACCAGCGGGTCCCGCGGGACGAGGCGGTGGCGCTCATGGCGTCGCTGGCGTGGCGCGGCATCGCCGGGTTCCCGAAGCAGGGCCTCGACCAGATCTGACGCCCCACCGCCGACGACGGGGCGGGCGGCTCAGGCCACCTGCTCCGCCGCGGCCCGGCGCACCAGCGCGGCGATCCGGCCGGTGACCCCGCCGACCCGCTCGACCGGGAGCATGTGCCCGGCACCGGGGAACACGGTCAGCTCGGCGCGCGGCAGGCTGCGGTGGATCCGTCGGGCGAACCGCGGCGGCGTGAGCCGGTCCCGGGTCCCCACCAGGATCTCCACCGGCAGCGAGGAGAACGCCGCCAGCGCCTCGTCGCGCTCGTGAGTGGTGAGGGTCGGGGTGAAGCCGGAGATCGTCGTCGGACGGCAGTCGGCGATCGCCTCGCAGGTCGCGCGGACGGCGAGCCGGTCCGGCCGGGTGCCGAGCAGCAGCGGCTGCAGACCGGCCCGCAGCAGGGTCGGGTGGGTCGACAGCGACCGGCGCTCCGTCCACAGCGGACTGACAGTCACCTTGTCCTTGCCGGCCAGGAAGAGCTTCGCCGGCCGCCCGGTCATCCCCAGCGTCGCCGCCGCACCGAGGCCGCCACTCGCGGTCGCGACGAGGGCGACGCCGGCGACCCGGGAGGCGACGAGGTCGGGGTGGCGCTGGGCCAGCGCCATCGCCGTCATCCCGCCCATCGAGTGCCCCGCGATGACCAGCGGGCCGCTCGGGGCGAGCCGGGTGATCACCTCGGCCATGTCGTCGGCGAGGACGTCGAGGGTCTTGAGCTCGTCGGGGGTGTCGTCGGAGCGGCCGTGCGCGCGGTGGTCGTAGCGGATCACCCGCGGGGCGGGGCCGGCACCGGGCGCGCCGACGGCGAGGGCGTCGGCGACCGGGGCCCAGCAACGCTCGTCGAGCGTCCAGCCGTGGGCGAGCAGCACCGTGACCGGTGCCGACTCCGGACCCGAGACCCTGGCGAACAGGCCGGTCCCGTCGCAGGTGACGATCCGTGTGCTCATCGCGGGATGCCTCCTCAGATCAGGTGGGCGCGCTTCCACAGGGTCTCCGTCGGGCCGCCGACGATCCCCTGCTCGCGCAGGAACGGCACGAGCTTGCGCGAGGACCAGCGCAGCATCTCGTGGTGGTACGGGTTGGCCAGCGCCGCCTTCCGCCCGACCGCCGGGGCGATCCCGATGCTGCGGTAGACCTCGGGATGGATGAGGTTGCGGGCGACGACGAACGCGATCCGCGCGGTGAGGTAGCGGGCCCAGACACGTTCCGCGCGGTTGGTCCTCGGCATGATCCGCTGGAGCTCCTCCCGGGCGTAGCGGACGTGCCGGGCCTCCTCGGTCACGTGGATCTTGTTGATCATCCGGGACAGCGGCTGGACACGCTCGTCCCGCATCCCCTCGCGCTGGAGCTGGTCGAGGATCTCCTCGACGAACAGGGTGCCGGCGAACATCGCCGGGCCGGTGCCGATGGTCTTCATCAGCCGGCCCTGCTCGTGGGTGAGCCGGCGGGGGGCGTAGTCCGGCACGCCATAGCGCTCGGTGGCCTTGGCGAACATCATCGAGTGCCGGCACTCGTCGGCGATCTCGACCAGCGCGTACTGGATGTGCGCGCGACGGGGGTCGCGGTCGTAGGCGTAGCGCAGCAGCATCTGCATGAGGATCATCTCGAACCACAGCCCGATCCGGGCGACGCTGCAGAACTCGTGCACCGACAGCGTGATCCGCTGCTCCTCGGTGAGGCCGTCCCACAGCGGCGTGCCGTAGAGCGACACGCGCTCGGGGACGATGCCGTACCTGCCCTCGACCAGCGGGGCGTCCCAGTCGATGTCGATCGAGGGGTCGTAGGAGGTCGTCACCGAGCTCTTCAGCAGCCGCCGAGCGGTGTCCTCGCGGTCCGCGAGGTGGGCCTTGCTTCCGGTCCGGGCGGGAGCGCTCATCGGTCGCGCCTTCCTGACGAGGGGCCTGCGGTGGCGGGTTCCACACCCGGAACCCTTGCTGTTACCGCCAGTAACAGTTACCACTGGTAACGTGCCCCAGGACCCGAGGGATGTCAAGCCCGATGCGCGCAGCCGCCGACGGGAGGAACGGCGGACCGAGATGGTCGCCGCCGCCGTCGACGCGATCCGCGAACACGGTGCCGGGGTCTCGGTCGCCCAGATCGCCGGCGCGGCCGGCATCACCAAGCCGGTGCTCTACCGGCACTTCGCCGACCGCGCCGACCTGCAGCGCGCCGTCAGCGAGCACGCCGCGGACATGCTGATGCAGCGGATCTACCCGGTGCTGGCGATCGACGCCGAGCCGATCGAGCACGTCGCCGCCGTCATCGACGCCTACCTCGGGATGATCGAGGAGGAGCCCCAGCTGTACCGGTTCGTCGTCGCGAACCCGGCCGAGCCGGTGCCGGGCGCCGAGATCGCGCAGGACGTGCGCGGCCAGATCGGCGCCCTGCTGACCACGCTGTTCGGGGAGCGGCTGCGCGCCCAGGGCCGCGACTCCGGCGGCGCCGAGGCGTGGGCGCACGGGATCATCGGGATGGTCCAGACCGCGGGCGAGTGGTGGCTGGAGCGCCGGACGATGAGCCGTGACGCGCTCACCAACTACCTGTCCGCACTGATCTGGGGCGGGATCGCCGGCGTCGCCGGGCTCGACTCCCCCACCGCGACCGCCGACATCCTGCGGCTGGTCCCCGAGCCACAGGTGCACGAGGGCTCGGTGCAGGACCGGTGAGCGCCGACCACGACCACGACCACGACCGCGACGAGGGCTACCGCGGCCCCGCCACCCTGGTGCTGGGCGAGGAGACGGTCGAGGTCGAGGTGCTCCTCGACGCCCGGCACGAGCCCTTCGACGGCAGGCTGCACTGGGCGGGCCGGGTCGCCGCGCACCCCCGGCTCACCGCGCTGCTGGGCAGCCGCGGCGGCACCGCAGAGGTCCGGACGCCCGGGCACACGGCCGTCGGCACGCTGTCCGAGCCGGACGTGTGGGACCGGTTCCGGATCACCGGCACCGGCAGGCCGCCGTTCGCCCTGGACGGGCCGCCCCCGCCGGAGACCGACTGACCGGCCCCCTCCCCCGGACACGCGTCGGGCCCGGCCCCGCGGACGGGTACCGGGCCCGGACGACCCCGGGTGCGCTCAGCCGCTGAGGCCGAACCCGACCCGGCGCTCCTCGGACGGGCCGATCTCCACGTACGAGATGCGCGCGACCGGGACGACGTAGCGACGGCCCTCGTCGTCGGTGAGGTCCAGCAGCCCGTCGTCGGACTTCATCGCCCCGCTCACGAGCTGGGCCACCTCGTCCGGCGTGCGGTCGCTGGACACCACGAGCTCCCGCGGGGTCTCCGCGATGCCGATCTTGACCTTCACCGGTGGTCCTCCCGATCCGTCACTTCTGATCACCTTGCCCGCGCCAGGCTAGTCGAGATCGGGCCGGAGCATCGGCGAGCCGCGACCCCGACCACCGGGCCGGGACTCAGGAGAGTCCGAGCCTGCCCATCCGGCGGCCGTGCGCGGTCTGCACCGTCCGGATGAGCCCGGCCACGCCGCCCTTCTCCCCCGAGCCGAGCACGATGAACTCGGCCAGCTCGTCGCGCTCGGCGACGACCCGCTGGGCGTGGGTGACGGCCTCGCCGAGCAGCCGCCTGCCCCACAGGGCCAGCCGGTCGCGCTGCGCCGGGTTGGCGGCGCAGGCGGCCTGCACCTCGCGCTCGGCGAAGGCGGAGTGCCCGGTGTCGGCGAGCACCCGCTGCACCAGGTCGCCGGTGCCGGGATCCACCCAGCCCGCGACCTCGCGGTAGAAGTCGGCGCCGAGACCGTCGCCGAGATAGGCCTTGACCAGCGACTCCAGCCAGCTCCGCGGGGCGGTCGAGGCGTGGTAGCTGTCGATCAGCGCGACGAACGGCGCCATCGCGTCCGCGACGGCGATCCCGCTGCGGCCCAGGTGGTCCTCGATCAGGCGGAAGTGGCCGATCTCGGCGGCGGCCATCGTCGACAGCTGCGCGCGGCCGGCCAGCGTCGGCGCGGCCCGGGCGTCCTCGGCGAGCCGGTCGAACGCCGACAGCTCGCCGTAGGCCAGCACGCCGAGCAGCTCCACGGTCGCGGCCGTCGGCGCGTCGCCTCCAGTGGTCATGGACGCCACCCTAACCGGGCCCTACCGGCCGGCCGGGCGGCCCGCGACGGCCGTCGCGACCACGGCGCGAGGCAACTCACCCCACCCGGCGACGGCCGCGCCGTCGTGTTCGGGCGCCGTGGCGGGTACCATGCGGTCAGCGCGTCACCGGATTTCGGGCTCATGGGACTCCACGGGGACGCGCCCACCGCGCGGGGACCGGGTAACGGGACGAGCGGCCGACCCGGCCGAGCACGTCTCACCGGGACCCGCACCCGTACTGGTGCGCGCAGCGCCTCGGCTGCTCTCCCGCCCGGACCGTCCCGACGGCCCGGGGCCGGTCGACGAGCCACGCCACGGCTCCTGTGCGCGGAGAGAGGCGATCACACTGTCCCGAAGCGACAGCACCGACACCCCCGAGGCCGACCCGGGCTTCCTGCCCACCGGCATCACCCCCAGCGAGACCCCGCTCGGCGTGACCAACCCCGGCGGCGAGAAGCTCCCCCCGACCTTCGCCGAGCTCGGCGTACGGCCCGAGATCGTCTCCGCGCTCGCGGAGAACGACATCGTGCGCACGTTCGCGATCCAGGAGCTCACCCTCCCGCTGGCACTCGCCGGCGAGGACGTCATCGGCCAGGCCCGCACCGGCACCGGCAAGACGCTGGGCTTCGGCGTCCCGCTGCTGCAGCGGATCACCCCGCCCGGTGAGCGCCCCGCCGCCACCGCCGAGGGCGAGGCCGCCGACCGCACCAAGGACGTCCCGCAGGCGCTCGTCGTCGTCCCGACCCGCGAGCTGTGCGTGCAGGTCGCCCGGGACATCGCCGCCGCGGGCAAGAACCTGGGCGTGCGCGTCGTCGCCATCTACGGCGGCCGGGCCTACGAGCCGCAGCTGGAGGCCCTGCGCAAGGGCGTCGACGTCATCGTCGGCACCCCGGGCCGGCTGCTCGACCTCGCCGAGCAGCGCCACCTGGTCCTCGGCCGGGTCAAGGCACTCGTCCTGGACGAGGCCGACGAGATGCTGGACCTGGGCTTCCTGCCCGACGTCGAGCGGATCCTGCGCATGCTCCCCGAGGAGCGGCACACGATGCTGTTCTCGGCGACCATGCCAGGCCCGATCGTGCAGCTCTCGCGGGCGTTCCTGACCCGCCCGACGCACATCCGCGCGGAGGAGGCCGACCAGGGCTCCATCCACGAGCGGACCAAGCAGCTGGTCTACCGCGCGCACGCGATGGACAAGGTCGAGCTGGTCACCCGGGCCCTGCAGGCCAAGGACCGCGGCCTCACCATGATCTTCACCCGGACCAAGCGGACCGCCCAGCGCGTCGCCGACGACCTCGCCGAGCGCGGCTTCGCCGCCGCGGCGGTGCACGGTGACCTCGGCCAGGGCGCTCGCGAGCAGGCACTGCGCGCGTTCCGCGCGGAGAAGGTCGACGTGCTGGTCGCGACCGACGTCGCGGCCCGTGGCATCGACGTCAGCGGCGTCACGCACGTCATCAACTACCAGTGCCCCGAGGACGCCAAGACCTACGTGCACCGGATCGGCCGCACCGGCCGCGCCGGACGCGAGGGCGTCGCGGTCACGCTGGTGGACTGGGACGAGACCCCGCGCTGGAAGATGATCTCCGACGACCTGTCGCTGGGCATCGACGAGCCGGTCGAGACCTACTCGACCTCGGACCACCTGTTCACCGACCTCGACATCCCGACGACGGCGTCCGGGCGGCTCCCGCTGTCCGCGCGCACCCGCGCCGGGCTCGACGCCGAGTACATCGACTCCGACGGCGACCACCAGGGCGCCCGCAAGCCGCGCGGCAGCCGTCGCGACGGTGGCGGCCGTGACGGTGGTGGCCGTGACGGTGGCAGCCGCGAGGCCAGCCGCAACGGCGACGGCGACGAGGGCGGTCGCCGCCCGCGGCGCAACCGCTCCCGTTCCCGGACCCGGGGCGGCGTCGCGGTCGAGGCGGGTGCCTCGACCACCGCCGAGGGTGCCGCCGCCGCGGGCTCCACCGAGGGCGCCCCGCAGAACGGGCCGGACGCCGGCGCGTCGGCCGAGGGCGGGGCGGCCACGCCGCGCCGTCGTCGCCGCCGCGGCGGGTCGCGGCGCGGACCCGGTGGCGGCGAGTCCGCCGACGGGGCCGACGCGGCCGCCAGCTGACACCACGCGTGCTGCGCGGCCGCCCCCTGCGGGACCGGCTCCCGCTCCCGGGCATCCCCGCCGAACGACGACACCGCGGCGACCGACTGGTCGCCGCGGTGCTCGTGCTGCTGCTGGCCGGGGTCGCGGTGCTCTACGCGGTGCAGAGCCCGGCCGCGCACACCGAGTCGGTGACGGCCGCGACCGCCCCCGCCCCGCCACCACCGGTCGGCCCGGTCCCGGCCGGGTTCACCGAGCTGTGGCGGGCGGCCAGCCCGGACACCCCGGTGCCGCTGGCGGTCGGGGACGGCGTCGCCGTCGCCGAGGGGTCGCGGGTCTCCGGGCGCGACGCGCGCACCGGCGCCGAGCGCTGGAGCTACGAACGCGACCTCCCGCTGTGCACCACCGGGTTCGCCGACGGTCGCGTGCTCGCGCTCTACCGCAACGACGAGTACTGCTCGGAGCTCTCCACGCTCCAGCCCGACTCCGGCGCCCGCGGACCGGCCAGAACCCTCGACGCCCGGCCCGGCACCCGGTTGATCGGCCAGGACCCGGTGCTCGCGACCGGCCAGGACTACGTCGAGACCTTCCGCTCCGACCTGGTCCGCACCGCCGAGTACGGCACGGTGCGCGCGCTGGAGGAGCCCGGCTCGCAGCCGCGGTCGGGGTGCACGTTCGGGTCCTTCGCCGCCGCCGAGGACCGCGCCGTGATCCTGGAGCGCTGCCCCGGTGAGCCGTCCGAGCGGTTGACGGTGCTGCGTCCCAGCCGCACCGAGGGCGACCGGCCCGCGTTCGACTCGTCGTCGGTCATCGGGACCGACGGCGCGCAGGTGATCGCCGCGTCGTCCGAGCGCGTCGCCGTCCTGCTGCCGGGCGTCCCCCGCCTGGCCCTCTACGACGGAGGCGGGCGCGGCATCGGGGAGTTCCCGGTCGAGGCGGGTGCGACGGTCGCCGCCCCGGCCGACGGCGTCGCCCGCACGACCGCCGACGACCGGAACCGCTACTGGTGGACCGGCGGGGCGACCGTCGCGCTGGACACCCGCAGCCTCCAGCCGCGCTGGAGCCTGCCGGGCACCCTCGGCCCGGGCACCCGCTACGGCGACCGGCTGCTCGTGCCCGTCCCCGGCGGGATCGCCGACGTCGACCCGGCCACCGGCGTCGTCGCCCGGACCCTGCCGGTGGACCGCGGCCCGGTGGCCGGACCGGTGCTGCTCGCCGCCCAGGGCGCGCTGCTGGTCGAGCTGCGCGGCAGCGAGATCGTCGTGCTGGGGCCCGCCGGCTGAGTCGGGACGGCCGCGCTCCCCTACAGGAACCAGCCGAGCCCGAGCACCAGCGACGCCGTCACGATCACCCCGAGCGCGGCGAGCAGCCCGGTGCGGTCGCGCCGCCGGTCCGCGACGACCTGGCCCACGACGGCGACGGCCGCCGCCCCCGCGTGCGCGACGATCGCACCGGCCCCGGGGCCGGGGACCCCGCTGCTCCCGGCCACCCACTCCACGACGACCAGCCCGAGCGCGAGCACCACGAGTCCGCCGGCGAGCACCCCGGCCAGGCCCCGCAGCAGCCGGGCGCCTGCCCCGTCGACGTCGGGTCCGGGGGCACGGCGCCGTGCCCGACGTGCGTTCTCCTCGGCGCGGCGGCGGTCGGCCCGCCGGCCGGGCGCGCGGGCGGCGGGGTGCTCGTCGTCGCGGGGCGGCTCGGCGGGACCGGAGGACAGACCGCGGCGCGGCGCGCGGCGGGACGCGGGCAGGGCCTCGGTGGGGCGTGGACCGGCCGGGGACCCGACGTCACCGCGCCTGCGGGGCGGACCGGACGGCGGGACCGGCGGGCGGGGGCCGTAGCCGTCGGGGCCGGGGTGCTGGCGCCCGTGCGACGGCCCGGCACGGTACGGGGCGGGCGCGCCCGGCGGGCGTGGCGGGATCGGGGGTCGGCCGTGCCGCGGGGGGCCGGGGAACTGCGGGTCGGCGGTCACGGGGCGAGCAGGTCCCACGGTCGCGGCTCCGGCACGGCGGCGCGGCCGGCGGCGCAGTGGCGGCGGACCGCGCAGGTCCCGCAGTGCGCACCGGTGCGGACCGGGAAGAGCGTGTCGGCGTCGCCGCCGTCGGCCAGCGCGGTCGTCGCCCCGGCGGCGGCGTCGGCGGACCCTGCGGCCGCGGCGACGTGCCGGTCGAGGGAGACCTGGTCGTGGGTGTGCACGGCGACGGTTCCGGTCGGCACGTGGTGCAGCTCGACGGTGCGGCAGGGGCGGCGGAACACCGAGGCGGTGGCGACGGCGTAGAGCGCGAGCTGGCGGGACGCGGCGGCGTCGGCCGCGGTCGGCACCCGGCGCCCGGTCTTGAAGTCGACGACGACGGCCTCGCCGTCGCGCTCGTCGATCCGGTCGACCCGGCCCTCGACCAGCAGCGGCCCGGCGGGGGCCCGTACCCACCGCTCGACCGCGAGCGGCTCGTCCCGCCCGACCGGGCCGTCGACGACGGCGGCCAGCCAGTCCCGGGCACGCTCGCGGTACCGGGCGGCCTGGGCGTCGTCGGCGAACCCCTCGCCGGTCCAGTGCCGGTCCACCAGTGCCGCGGCCTGCTCCGGGGTGCGCCGATCGACGGGCAGGGCCGCCAGCGAGCGCAGCGCCAGGTGCACCACCGCACCGAGCGTGGTGTGGGCGAACCCGCCGCCCCGCGACGGGGCCGGGCGGTCGACGTGCAGCATCCGGTAGCGGCGCGGGCAGGCGTCCCAGGTGTCGAGCCGGGCCGGGGTGACCCGGTGCAGTGCGGTCGCACCGAAGCCGGGGTCGAGCAGGTCCAGGCCGAGCTGACCGTCCGGGGCCCCGGTGGCGGGAGCGGTGGTCCGGGCCATGGGCGCCACGGTACTCCCGGACGGTCACCGACCGTCGCTCACTCCCGGCGACCCACCGTCACGCGGTGCCGCCGGATCAGCCGTGCAGCACGGGGACGCCGGTGGCCCGTTCGGTCAGGGCCGCGTAGACCTCCGGGTCGGTCGTCTCCTGCGCGAGCGGGGTCGTCTTGTTGGTGCCGTGGTAGTCACTGGAGCCGGTCGCGAGCAGGCCGTGCTCGGCGACGATCCCGCGCAGCAGCTCGCGGTCGACCGAGGCGTGGTTCGGGTGGTCGACCTCGATCCCGCCCAGCCCCCAGCCGATCAGGTCGACGAGCACCGACGGCTCCACGACCACACCACGCGTGCGGGCCAGCGGGTGCGCGAACACCGCGACCCCGCCGGCCGCGACGATCATCTCGACGGCCGTCTCGACCCGGGTGTCGGCACGCGGGACGTAGTAGGGGCTGTCGTTGTGCAGCAGCTCGGCGAAGGCCTCGTCGACCGACCCGACGACGCCGGCCGCGACGAGCGCGCGGGCCAGGTGCGGCCGGCCCGCGCTACCACCCTCGGGCAGGTGCGCGAACACGGTCTCGACGTCGACCGGGTACCCGTCGGCGGCCATCCGCCCGATCATCGTCTCCAGCCGCTGCACGCGCTCGGCCCGCAGCCGCTCCTGCTCCGCGACGATCGCGGCGTGCTCGGGGTCGAACAGGTAGCCCAGCAGGTGCACCGAGCAGCGCGGCTCGCCCGTGCGGCCGGTCGGGCTCAGGCAGGAGAACTCCGCGCCGCGCACCAGCGCGAGCCCCGGCGGGAGCGCCGCTGCCGCGTCGGCCCAGCCACCGGTGGTGTCGTGGTCGGTGATCGCGACGACGTCGAGCCCCGCGGCGCCGGCCGCCCGGACCAGCCCGGCCGGGGAGTCGGTGCCGTCGGACGCGGTGGAGTGGGCGTGCAAGTCGATGACGGACACGTGACCGACACTAGCGCCGCGCGGCGCGCGCGCATCCCGCGACGGACACGCGGGTCAGCGCCGCCAGCGTGGTTTGGCGAGCATGCCCGTCGCGCGGGTCTTGCCCTTCTCCCCGAAGACCAGCTCGGAGAGCGCCTCGTAGATCTCCTCGGGCCTCGGCATGTAGTCGATGCGGTTGAGCGCCTGGATCTGCCCCGCGGACTCGACGACCATGGTCCCGTAGCCGAGCATGCGCCCGGACAGCGAACGCTGGAACGTGAGGTCGGTGACCTTGCCCAGGGGCATCATGCCGACGTTGTGCACGATGATCCCCTGGGCGATCATCACCCGCTTGTCGGTGATCACGATCCGCTCGATCCACCAGAGGATCGACAGCGCCGTGTAGCGCAGGACCGCGACGACGACCAGGTAGAACGCCAGGTTGTCGACGACGACGTCCAGGACCGGGTCGGTCCCGGGGCGGTCGAGCAGCTGCTCGATCCCGACGACCACGATGATGAACAGCGCGGTCTGCCAGATGTGCTTGACCATCACCGCCCAGTGCTGGCGCACACGGATGACGCGCCGCTCCGTGGGGAGCAGGTACTCGTCGATCTCCCGGGGCGCGAGCACGGGCTCAGATCAGGTTGGTGACGAACACCGAGACGGACTGCGCGGCGTCGTAGAGGATGTTGCCGACGTTGGTGACCGAACCGGCTGCACCATTGGGATTGGTGATCACCAGGAAGATCCCCAGCGCCACCGCAACCAGGATCAGGATCTTCTTCACGTTCCCTGCCCACCCGTTTCTCGGTGTGTCGGACACACAGACATGTCATTGGTACCGGAGGGCCGGCTGGCCCCGGTACCGGCACCCGAGCAGCGTACCGTCGTTTCGGATGACCGACAGTAGCCGACACGTCGCCTGCGTGGGTGGAATCGTGTTCGACCCGGACGGACGATTGCTGCTCGTCCGCCGGGCCAACGAGCCTGGTCGGGGGCTGTGGTCGGTCCCCGGTGGGCGGGTCGAGGCCGGCGAGAGCGAGCACGACGCGGTGGTCCGCGAGCTCGCCGAGGAGACCGGTCTGACGGTGGTCCCCGGCCGGCTCGCCGGGGTGGTGTTCCGAGGCCCGTACCGGATCGCCGACTACGTCTGCGCCCTCGCGGCGGACGCGGGTGCGCCGCGGGCCGGCGACGACGCCACCGACGCCCGGTTCGTCGACCGGGCGGGCTACGCGGCGCTGGCCGTCGTCGAGGGCCTCACCGAGACCCTCGGCGGCTGGGACTGTCTGCCCCGGGCCTGACCACCACGGCGGGTGCCCGACCGCCCCGGCGGTATGCGTGTGGGTGACACACGACGGCCCCCGCTCCGGTGGGAGTCGGGGGCCGGTGCGCCGGGGTGCGGCCGTCGGGTCAGACCTGCGGCGTGGGACGGCCGGGCTGCTCGCCGCCGCGGCTGTCGCCGTAGGACCGCTTCGGCACCATGACCTTGCGGCGGAAGGTGCAGACGACGGTGCCGTCCTGCTTGTAGCCGCGGGTCTCGACGTACACCACGCCGCGGTCGTCCTTGGACTTCGACGGGGTCTTGTCGAGGACCTCGGTCTCGCCGTAGATCGTGTCGCCGTGGAAGGTCGGCTTCGTGTGCTTGAGCGACTCGACCTCGAGGTTCGCGATCGCCTTGCCCGACACGTCCGGCACCGACATGCCCAGCAGCAGCGAGTAGATGTAGTTGCCGACCACGACGTTCTTGCCGAAGTCGGTCGTCTCCTCCGCGTAGTGCGCATCCATGTGCAGCGGGTGGTGGTTCATGGTGAGGAGGCAGAACAGGTGGTCGTCGTACTCGGTGACCGTCTTGCCGGGCCAGTGCTTGTAGACGGCACCGACCTCGAACTCCTCGTAGTAGCGCCCGAACTGCACCGTTCACGCTCCCATCACGCCGTCGATTCGTTGCGGGAGTAATCTATCCGGTGGCCCGCGCGAGGAAGGGCGGTCCGGCTCACACGTGCGCGGTCGGGGATGTCACATCACGGTGACGTCGGCCGGCGTACGGACGAGACACAGGACGGTCCGCCGAACAGCAGGGAGGTGAGTGCGGTGTCCGCGTCCCAGACACCGGCGAGCAGTAGGTGCCGCCTCCCGCTGCGCACGGCCCCGAGGTACGTCCGGGGCTGATCCCGGCGGGAGGCGAGTTCCGGCCCGGCGGCCGCCCTGCGCGGTCGCACCGTCATCCGGTGCCGCTCGTCCCCCGAGCCGCACCGGCACGCCCGGAGGTGGTCCTCGTGATGCCCTCGCTCTCCCAGCTGCGCCCCACCATCCGCCCGTCCCGGCGCGCCGAGCGCGCCGCGGCGCGGGCCGCCGCGAGCCCGCCCGTCCGGCTGCGTGTCCCCCTGTCCGCCTACGTCGTCGACTGCAGCGTCTACCTCGACGGCCACCGGCTCCCCGGCCGCTGGACACACGACGAGGCCATCGCCGAGGTGCGCGAGCGCGGCGAGGGCTTCGTCTGGATCGGGCTGCACGAGCCCGACGAGGAGCAGATCTCCGGCATCGCCGAGACCTACGGGCTGCACGAGCTCGCCGTCGAGGACGCGGTGCACGCGCACAACCGCCCCAAGCTCGAGCGCTACGACGACACACTGTTCATGGTGCTCAAGACCGTCCGCTACGTCGGGCACGCCGACCCGACGACGTCGAACGAGATCGTCGAGACCGGCGAGGTCATGGCGTTCCTCGGGCGCGACTTCGTCGTGACCGTCCGGCACGGCCGCCACACCGGCCTGCGCGAGGTGCGCCGACGCCTGGAGGACGACCCCGAGCAGCTGTCCCTCGGCCCGGCCGCGGTGCTGCACGCGATCGCCGACCACGTCGTGGACTCCTACATCGAGGTCTGCCGGCAGATCGAGGACGACATCGACGCCGTCGAGGCCGAGGTGTTCTCTCCGCGCTCGACGATGAACCCCGAGCAGATCTACGTCATGAAGCGCGAGATCCTCGACCTGCGCCGCGCCGTGATGCCGCTGGTCGGGCCGATGCGCAAGCTCGCCGAGGGCTACAGCGCCCTGGTCCCGCACGACGTGCGGTCCTACTTCCGCGACGTCGACGACCACCTCGGTGGCGTCGCCGAGCAGGTGGCGGGCTTCAACGAGCTGCTGACCACCCTGGTCGACGCGGTCCTCGCGAAGATCAGCATGCGACAGAACAACGACATGCGGAAGATCACCGCCTACGCGGGCCTGATCTCGGTGCCGACGATGATCGCCGGTGTCTACGGCATGAACTTCGACTCGATGCCCGAGCTGCACTGGGACTTCGGTTACCCGATGGTCCTGCTCGTCATCGCGACGCTGTGCGGGCTGCTGTACCGCAACTTCCGCCGCAACGGCTGGCTGTAGACCGGCGTCATCCCGGCGTGGACCGATCATGTGCGGGCGTGCGCTGCTGCGGGCGCCGACGCGGTGGAGATCGGGCTGCCGCTCACCGACCCGATGCTCGACGGCCCCGTGCTTCAGGAGGCGGCCACGCGCGCACTCGGTCGCGGAGCCACCGTGCGGTCGCTGCACTCCCTGCGAAGTTCCGAAACTGAACAAGCAAGATCGTGACGTTGATCCGTTCTGCCCGTTTATCGGCCATAGCTCGGCCATAGTGGAGTACGCCCATCCTGCGACCGCGCCCGCCGATGCACGACCGATCTTCTTGGCGGGTAGCTGCCCTCTCACGGGACCCGGCGTACCTGCGGCCGAGCCGGCCGGGACCGCGGGCCAACCTGCCACCGCCAGCAGCCGCCCCAACCCGCTCGACCAGACTCTGCGACCCGTGCTGAACGGTCGCTGTCGGTCCCCTGTGTCAGGCTTCGAGGTGAGGCCGGGACGCCGGTGGGAGGAGGTGCGCGGTGACCATCGCTCTGGAGCTGTTCCCGCGTCGGGTCGATCCTGAGGACTTCGCCCGCGCGCAGGTCGAGCGGTTCACCGACCACCAGTTGCGCGTCGGGCGGTCCCGGGTCGTGCATGCCGTCACGTTCCGGACCTGGCTCGGAGACCTGTCCCTTCCGGTGCCCCCCTGCCACCAGGGCTGGTCCGGCTTCGCCGCCGCCGGCGATCTCCTGGCCACCAGCGATCCCGTGACGTGCCGCAAGTGCGCGTCACGCACCGGCACGCCGGAGGCCGGAGTTCCGGAACAGACCACGCTGTTCCCCGCCGATCGGCCCTAACCCGCCGAAGGCGACGAGGCCGTCCCCTCGTTGGCGGGCCGGAGTGCGGGAATCGCAGTGAGGTTCGCGCCCCGGTAGCAGCGCGGCTACGTGCTGAGCGAGGATCTGGGGTGTGGACCTGACGCCGCTCCAGCACGCGACGTTGCACCGCCTCGTCGAGGGAGGGCAGGGCCCTGAGTCGCAGCCGCGGACTGCGCTGCGGTGGCTGCGCCGGTACGGGCTCGTCGATGCAGACGGCTGGCCGACCGATGAGGGGCGGGCGTACCTCGCGGAGCTTCGCCAGCAGCGTCGACGTCGGATGGATCAACACCAGGCTGCGGAGCGGCGGCGGCGCGAGGACCCGCAGTGGGCGATGCGTGATGCGATCAGGCGGTGGAAAGCCGGCGAGCGGTGACGAGACCGCGTCGCAGGACGGCTCCATGGTGCGGGGCCGGCTCGCTGGCCAAGGTCATGCCCGGGGGCTTCACGGACGGTCCGCGAGCGCCCCTGGGACCGGGGACTGACCGGCGATGTGCTCACGCAGCTCGGCCGACAACAACCCCGCCACGGTGAGGATGTCGGCGTAGCGGGCGTCGAGATTGCGCCGGATCAGTGGCTCGTTGTGCGCGACCCGGTTGCGGAGGTCGTGGAGCCGACCGACCGGGCCGTCGACCGCGGGGCGACCGGTGCCGGGTCGGAACGCGTGGTGCAGGTACGGCACCCACAGCCGCTCGGACAGTCGTCGGGCGGACAGGTACCGCCAGAACCCGAAGCCGATCTCGGCGATGACCTTCCCCGGGTCGGGGCGGCTCGTGCCGGTCGCGCGGCGCGCTGACCGCACGGCAGCGTCGATGACCTTCCGGGACGTCTCGTTGGAGTCGTAGACCTTCCCCCGCCTGGTGCGTTCGAGCAGGGGGGAGAAGTGCCGGTCCGGGGCGAACACCCAGTGCGGGCCGTCGGGGGCGGCGGCGCGCAGCGCGCGGTCGTAGGCGTTGCGGAGTCCGACTTCGAGGTGCCCGAGGTCGTGGTGGAACGCGGCGGCGGCGCGGGCGTTCCAGTCGTAGCGGGCGAGGGCGAGGTCGCGGTCGCCGGCGGCGTCGGCGAGGTAGACGTCGAACCGGGGCGTCGACAGCCAGTCATCGATCCAGTCGCTCATCCCTGCTCCCGTTGGCGCCCGTTCGTGTAACGTGGTCCGCGAAGAGCCCCGGATGGCCCCTGATCACCTCAGTGATCATGTCGCCGGGGCTTTGTACGTGATGCGCCGCCCCAGAATCTGGGGCGGCGCATCGTCGTTTCACCGGACGCTACCGGCGGGCAACACCGCGGCGACGGTCATCGGCAGCGTCCGAGCAGCACGAGGCGTACGTCGCGTCGGCGCGTGCCCGGTCGCCGAGCGCACCGAGGTGTGACGCCCGGCCCGCAGCTCGCCGTGCGCCCAGTGGCGCTGCCCGGCCGCGTCGCGCCCGAACGGTGTCAACCTCGACATCGACTGGACGGCACCAGCACAGCAATGCGATCCGTTCATGGGCACGCCAGAACGGATACCGGATCGCCGAGCGTGGCTGTATCCCGGTCGAGATCATCGAGGCATACGAGAAGAACGCCGACTCAGCTCCTGCTCCGTCACCATTCGCCACATCGGCGACGTCTGCACCGCAGTTCCAGGAAGCTGGATGACTCCGGAACACCGGACCGCTCTGCCTGCCCCCGGTGGGCAGAGCGAGACCGGTGCTGCCGGGTCGGTGGACGGGGAGCAGCCTCGTGGCCCGGAGAAGCCCCAGACGGCTACCAACGACGTCGCCGCGGCGGAGAGCGCCGGTCGGCGACGTGGGATCGCCTCGCGCAATGCGAGTCCGGCGGTGACTGGGATATCGACACCGGCAACGGCTGCTCCGGCAGCCTGCAGTGCGACCAGGCCGACCTTGCTGCAGAACGGGCCGGCCGTGGACCGGGGAGCCCGCCGGTCAGACCCGGCGGGTGCCCGTCGGCGGGGTCGGCGGCTCGTCGTCCTCGGCGGGCGGGGGCGCCTCGCCGGGGCGCGGCCGCGGGGGGCCGGGGCGGCGGAGCCCGACCGGGCGGCGCGGACGAGGACCGGGTGTCGGACGCCGGGGGCCCGTGGCACCGGGGTCGGGCTCTCCAGGGCCGGGTCCCGCGGCAGCGGGGTCGGATCCGGCCGCGCCGGGGTCCGCGGAGTCGAGTCCTGCGGAGTCGGGTCCCGCGGAGTCGGGTCCCGCGGAGTCGGGTCCAGCGGAGTCGGGGCCGGGTCCCGCGCCGGGGCCGGGGCCGGGTCGCGCGCCGGGGCTGGAGGAGTCGGGCCGGGATCCCGGCAGCCCGTACCGCAGCGCCCGGGCGACGCCGTGCCCACGCGGACGGGTGTCCGGGTCCTCGTCGGGGGTGGGGCCGTCGGGGGCGCCCGACCCACCCCGGTCCTGGTCGTCCGGCCCGTCGCCGGTGTCGTCCCGGTCGTCGTCGCCGGTGCGCCCCGCGGGGCCGGCGGGCGCACCAGGAGGAGACACGGGGACCACGGCGGCGTCCCCCTCGCCCAGCTCGACGTCGTCGCCGTCGAGCACCTGGTCCGGGAGCGTCTCGGCGTAGCCGGGGTCCTCGGGGCCGCCCTCGTCGACGGGCCCGGTCGTGTCCCCGTGGGCGGGGACGGGCTCGTCCCGCCGCGGCCGCCACCCGGCCGCGGCGATGGCCGAACCGCGGGCGCGGCGTTCCTTCCGCTCCCCCACCACGTCGGGCTCGTCGGGGCGCCGCCCCAGGAACGTGTGCACGAGGTGCTGCTGGACCCCGCCGACGGTCTGGACGCGCACGTCGTCGAACCCGGCGCGCTCCATCCGGTGCACCATCTGCTCGGGCCCACCGGCCGTCGCGATCCGCCGGGCCCGGTAGCGCGCGAGATCCGCCGCCCCCCAGCGCAGCGAGGCCATCGGGAGCATCCAGGTCCAGTTCGCCGCCGTCCACCGCATCCGGCTCCGGCCGCTGACGGCGTAGTCGTGCACCGCCAGCGGAGCGCCGGGGGCGAGCAGGCTCAGCAGCCGGCGCAGGCCGTGTTCGGCGTCGGGCAGGTTGGTCACCAGGAAGGACGCGAGGATCCCGTCGAACGGGCCCTCGACACCGGCCTCGGCGAGGGTCTCCAACCGGGAGTGCACGAACGTCACCCGGGGCGACCAGTTCTTCCGCCGGGCGACGGCGAGCATCTCCGCGGACGCGTCGACCGCGACCACCTCGGCACCCCCGACGCTGGTCAACAGCGCCTCGGTGGACACCCCGGTACCGCAGCCGACGTCGAGCAGCCGCAGGCCGTGGCCGTCGCCCAGCCCCATTCGCGAGGCCGACACCCGCAGGTGGGTGCGGTAGCCGGGCAGGGTCGCGACGAAGGCGTCGTAGCCCGCGGCGCCTCGCCCGTAGGCACGGTGCACCGTGGCCGGGCGGATCTGGTCGCTCTCCTGCCACGCCTCGCCGCTCACGGGGCCTGATCCTGCCCGCACCGACCCGAGTCCGGAACCCGACGCGCCCTCCCCGGTGGGGTGTGACACCCACCCGGGAGGGCGCGCTGGGCCGAACGTGGATGCCCGGCCACCCGTGCGGCGCAACGGGACCGGTCGGAACGGCGCCACCTCAGCAGCAGCGACCCTGCGGGTTGCTCTCCTGGTACGCGGTGCGGACCCGCCAGTACTCCCGCTCGCTCATCGGCGGGTGGTCGTGCCCGCTGCGACGGTGGTGGTCGAGGTAGCGGTCGTACAGGTCCGCCCCGATCACTCCACGCCACCAGTCGTGCAGCGCCCGCAGCCGGGTGAGCGTCCTGGCCGCCACGGTCAGTGCCCCGACCGGGCCGGGGTCCCGACCGCCTCGGTCCATTCCTTCTCCAGCTCCTTCTCCGCCGGGGTCGCAATGATCCCGGCCGGGGCGTAGAGCCGAGAGGGCACCGGATCGTCCTCGTTGTCCGGGCGGCCGCCCATCGCGATCGACCTCCAGGCGGCCAGGACCGCGGCGACGATCACGACGAGCGCGAGCGTCACGAAGAGGATCGACAGCGTGCCCTGCACGAAGGTGTTGCGGACGACCGCCGCCATCGCCTGCGGGGTGCCCGCGGTGCCGAAGCTCGTCTCCCCGGACGCGATGGCCTCCCGGAACGCGAAGTGCTGTGCCCAGTACCCGATCTTGGGGTTCGCGGAGAAGATCTTGTACATCGACGCCGTGACCGTCACGACGGCGGCGAACGCCAGCGGAACGACGATGATCCACAGGTAGCGCACGTGCCCGCGCCGCGCCGCGATGGCCAGACAGACCGCGAGCGCGATCGCCGCCAGCAGCTGGTTCGCGATGCCGAACAGCGGGAAGAGCGTGTTGATCCCGCCGAGCGGGTCGGTCACCCCCATCACCAGGATCGCGCCCCAGCCACCGACCATCAGCGCGGTGCAGATCCAGGCGGCCGGCTTCCACGAGGTGTCGGCGAACCGCGGGACCACGGTGCCGATGGCGTCCTGCAGCATGAAGCGCGCCACCCGGGTGCCCGCGTCGACGGCGGTGAGGATGAACAGCGCCTCGAACATGATCGCGAAGTGGTACCAGAAGCTCATCATCGCCGGCCCGCCGATGAACTGCGCCATGATGTTCGCCAGGCCGACCGCGAGGGTCGGGGCGCCACCGGTGCGCGAGACGACGGACTCCTCGCCGACCAGGGCCGCGGTCGTCGCGAGCTGGTCGGGGGTGATGTTGACGCCCATCAGCCCGAGCTGGTTCACGAACGCGGCAGCGCCCTCGACCGTCCCGAGCGTCAGCGACGCGGGCGAGTTCATCGCGAAGTAGAGCCCGCGGTCGATCGACAGCGCCGCGACCAGCGCCATGATCGCCACGAAGGACTCCATGAGCATGCCGCCGTAGCCGATCAGGCGGGTCTGGCGCTCCTTCTCGATCAGCTTCGGGCTGGTCCCCGAGGAGATCAGGGCGTGGAAGCCCGACAGCGCGCCGCAGGCGATCGTCACGAACAGGAACGGGAACAGCGACCCGGCGACGACCGGGCCGTCGTCGCGGCCGGCGAACTCGCTGAACGCGGGCGCGGCCAGCTCCGGGCGGACGACGATGATCGCCACGGCGAGCAGCACGATCGTGCCGATCTTCATGAACGTCGACAGGTAGTCGCGCGGGGCGAGCAGCAGCCAGACCGGGAGCACCGCGGCCACGAAGCCGTAGATGATCACGCCCCAGGCGATGGTGGTGCGGTCCAGGGTGAACAGTGCCTGGCCCCAGCCGGTCTCGGCGACCCAGCCGCCGGCGACGATCGCGCCGATCAGCAGCGCGAAGCCGATCCAGGAGACCTCGGAGACCTTCCCCGGCCGCAGGAAGCGCAGGTAGACACCCATGAACAGGGCGATCGGGATGGTCAGCGCGACCGAGAAGACGCCCCAGGGGCTCTCGCCGAGGGCGTTGACGACGACCAGGGTGAGCACCGCGATCAGGATGATCATGATGGCGAGGGTCGCGATCAGCGCGGCGATGCCGCCGACCCGGCCGAGCTCCTCGCGGGCCATCTGGCCCAGCGAGCGCCCGCCGCGGCGCATCGAGAAGAACAGCACCAGGTAGTCCTGGACCGCACCGGCGACGATGACCCCGACGATGATCCAGATCGTGCCGGGCAGGTACCCCATCTGCGCGGCCAGGACCGGGCCGACGAGCGGACCGGCACCGGCGATCGCGGCGAAGTGGTGGCCGTAGAGGACCCGCCGGTCGGTCGGCAGGAAGTCCTGTCCGTTCTCCTTGTACTCGGCCGGGGTGGCGCGCCGGTCGTCCGGACGCAGCAGCCTGTTCTCGATGTAGCGGGAGTAGAACCGGTACGCGATCGCATAGGTGCTCACCGCGGCGAACACGAACCAGATCGCGTTGACCGTCTCCCCGCGGACCAGCGCGAGCATCACCCACGCCAGACCGCCCAGCAGGGCGATCCCCACCCACACCGCGATCTTCCACGGGGTCCACGCCCGCTGTTCGGCGAGGAGCACCTCTTCGTCCACCGCCGCCGGCGGGAGCTCGCGCTCCGCCGGTCCGCCTGACACCTGTGTCATCGCGCCCCTCCGATATGTCCGACGCGCGAACTATAGGAGGCAATGTGGCCTGTGGGAACAGATGTCCGACCGCCGACGCACGACGGCCGTCGCCACCCGGTCGGGTGACGACGGCCGTGGGGTCGTGCGGGCGCCGGAGCCGGTCAGAAACCCCCGCCGGGGCTGCCCATCGCCAGCTTGGCCAGCATCTCGCGGGCCCGCTCGGCGTTGCGCGGCTCGCACAGGACGTCGTAGCGGCCCGCCACCATCTGGCTGGCGGACTGGAAGTCCCGGCGGCCCTTGCTCGCGCTGTAGCTGACCGCGGCGAAGGCCATGAAGAACACCGCGCCGGACACCAGGCCGACGAGGATGGGCAGGAAGTTGCCGTCCGGGGAGAACATGAACAGCAGGAGCCCGACGAACAGGCCCAGCCAGGCACCCTGCGCCGCGCCGGAGGCGAGTACCCGGCCCCAGGTCAGGCGGGCGATGACCCGCTCGACGAGCATCAGGTCGACGCCGACGATCGTCACGTCGGCGACCGGGAAGTCGGAGTCGGCGAGGTGGTCGACGGCCCGCTGCGCCTCCTCGTAGGTGGCGTAGGAACCCACCGGCCACCCGGTCGGCGGAGTGGGCAGCTGCGGCAGGCCCGGAGCCGGACGAGTCTGGCCGCCGAAGGGATTGGTCATGGCGTGCTCCTCGTGGAAGATGTCCTGTCTCGTCGTCGGTGCAACGTTCGACCGGACCGCGACGTCCCCCGAAGACTAGTCGCGGAGCCGCAGGTCACACCCCACCGACCGAACGACACGGCCCCGCACCCCCGGGACGGGGTACGGGGCCGTGGACGCGGGTGCGGTCAGCGCAGCTTGTAGTCGCGCAGCAGCCCCCGGGAGATGATCGTCTTCTGGATCTCCGAGGTGCCCTCGCCGATGAGCAGGAACGGCGCCTCGCGCATGAGGCGCTCGATCTCGTACTCCTTGGAGTAGCCGTAGCCGCCGTGGATGCGGAACGCCTCCTCGGTGACCTCCTTGCAGTACTCCGAGGCGAGCATCTTGGCCATGCCGGCCTCGACGTCGTTGCGCTCACCGCGGTCCTTCAGACGTGCGGCGTTGACCATCATCAGGTGCGCGGCCTCGACCTTGGTCGCCATCTCGGCGATCTTGAACGCGATGGCCTGGTGCGCCACGATCGGCTTGCCGAAGGTGGAGCGCTGCTGGGCGTAGGAGACACCGAGCTCGAAGGCCCGGATCGCGATGCCGCAGGCGCGGGCGGCGACGTTCACCCGGCCGACCTCGACGCCGTCCATCATGTGCGCGAAGCCCTTGCCGCGCTCCCCGCCGAGGATCTGGTCACCGGAGATCCGGTGGCCCTTGAACACCAGCTCGGTGGTGTCGACCCCCTTGTAGCCCATCTTGTCGATCTTGCCGGGGACGACCAGGCCGGGGGCGACCTCGCCGTAGCCGGTGGGCTTCTCGACGAGGAAGGTGGTGAGGTTCTGGTGCGGGCGCTCGGCGCCCTCGTCGGTCCTCACCAGCACCGCGGTCAGGTTCGACGTGCCACCGTTGGTCAGCCACATCTTGGCGCCGTCGATGACGTACTCGTCGCCGTCCTGCACGGCCTTGGTCTTGATCGCCGCCACGTCGGAGCCCAGGTCCGGCTCGGACATCGAGAACGAGCCGCGGGTCTCCCCCGTGGCCATCTTCGGCAGGTACTTCTCCTTCTGCGCCTGCGTGCCGTGCTGGCGGAGCATGTACGCCACGATGAAGTGGGTGTTGATCACACCGGAGACGCTCATCCAGCCGCGGGCGATCTCCTCGACCACCAGGGCGTAGGTGAGCAGCGACTCGCCGAGACCGCCGTACTCCTCCGGGATCATGAGGCCGAACAGCCCCATCTCCTTCATCCCGTCGACGATGTCCTGCGGGTAGGTGTCCGCGTGCTCCAGGGCGGTCGCGTGCGGGATGATCTCCTTGTCCACGAACGAGCGGACGGTCGACAGGATCTCGGTCTGGATGTCGGTCAGACCGGCGGTCTGGGCGAGCCGGGCCATGCTGGTTACTCCTCGGTGAGCGTCGTCGGTCGGCGGGCGGTCGGGCCCTCAGCGCTGAGGTTCGTTGCGCAAGCTGCTCTCAGCGCTGAGGTTCGTTGCGCAAGCTGCTCTCAGCGCTGAGGTTCGTTGCGCAAGCTGCTCTCACGCCTCCGGCGGGGTCCACTTGTCGGTGCGGGTCATGCCCGCCGCGCGCCCCTTGCCCGAGATGACCAGCGCCATCTTGCGGCTGGCCTCGTCGATCATCTCGTCGCCGATCATCGCCGCGCCGCGCTTGCCGCCCGCCTCGGAGGTGAAGTACTCGTAGGCGTCGAGGATGTTCTCGGCGTGGTCGTAGTCGCTCTGCGCCGGGGAGAAGGTCTCGTTGGCGGCGTCGATCTGGCCGGGGTGCAGCACCCACTTGCCGTCGAAGCCCAGCGCGGCCGAGCGGCCGGCGACCCGGCGGAATCCGTCCACGTCCTTGATCTGCAGGTACGGCCCGTCGATGGCCTGCTTGTCGTGCGCGCGGGCCGCCATCAGGATCGACATGAGGATGTGGTGGTAGGCGTCGCCCACGTCGTAGCCGGGGGGCTGCTCGCCGACGACCAGGGACTTCATGTTGATCGAGGCCATGAAGTCGGCCGGGCCGAAGATGATCGTCTCGACGCGCGGGGACGCGGTGGCGATCGCGTTGACGTTCGTCAGGCCCAGCGCGTTCTCGATCTGCGCCTCGATGCCGATCTTCCCGACCTCGAGACCGTTCGTCTTCTCGATCTGGGTGAGCAGCAGGTCCAGCGCGACGACCTGCTGAGGGGTCTGCACCTTCGGCAGCATGATCGCGTCGAGGTTCGCGCCCGCGCCCTCGACGACCTCGATCACGTCGCGGTAGGTCCACTCGGTGGTCCAGTCGTTGACCCGGACGACGCGGATCTTCTCGCCCCAGCCGCCCTCGTTGAGGGCCTCCACGATCGTCTTCCGCGCACCGGGCTTGGCCAGCGGGGCACAGGCGTCCTCCAGGTCGAGGAAGACCTGGTCGGAGTTCAGCGTGCGCGCCTTGTCGATGAACTTCTGGCTCGATCCGGGCACGGCCAGGCAGGACCGGCGGGCGCGGAGGGTGGTGCTCACAGGCGGGCTCCTCGTCGAGTTCGTCCTCGCCCGCGTCGCGGCGACGACGTCGTCACGACCCGGGCGCTCGGGCTGGGGACTGATGCTGGCACGACGACGGCCGCGGCGCCCCGTGCAGGTGATTGGTTTCTCACCCGCCGGTGGTCAGATGGGGTTACCCGTCGGTCACCCCTGTTCGGGAGGTGGGGTCAGGGAGCCCCTGGCCACCGCGACGACGGTCCCGCCGACCCAGCTGCCGACGGCCCGCCCGCCCTCGGTGCGGACGCCGGCGTAGAGCGTGGACGGACGGCCCATCTCCACCCCCTGGGTCACGACGAAGGAGTGCTCGCCGTCGTCGGTGACCAGACCGCGGTCGGCGAGGAAGATCCCGAGCGCGACGGCGGCCGAGCCCGTCGCCGGGTCCTCGGGCACCCCGATCCCGATGCCGAACATGCGGGCGTGCACCCGCTCGGCGGTGGCGTCGACGGCGGCGACGAGCACCCCGGTCGCGCCGCTGCCGGCGACCGCGGCGGCCAGCGCCGCGGGGTCGGGCACCGCGCGGGCGACCGCACCGGCGACGACGAGCAGGATCGCGAAGTCGGTCCCGGCACCGGCCACACCCGGCACGGCGGCGCCGTCGACGTCGTCGGGGCCGAGGCCGAGCGCGGCGGCGAGGCGGACGGCGTCCAGCTCGGCGCCGATCGACGGCGTGCCGCCCCACACCCGGGCGCCGGTCCCGTCGACCCGCACCGGCAGCAGCCCGGCGCCGCACTCCTGCACGCGGTCGCCCTCGCCGATGACGCCGTCGCGGGCCAGCACCCAGGCGGTGCCGACACTGGGGTGCCCGGCGAAGGGGAGCTCGGCGAGCGGGGTGAAGATCCGCACCCGGTAGTCCGCGCCGCCCTCGGCGTCGCCGGTCGGGGCCAGCGGGAACGTGGTCTCCGACAGGTTGAACTCCCGCGCGATGGCCTGCATCCGGGCCGTGGACAGCGCCTCGGCGCCGTGGACGACGGCCAGCGGGTTGCCGGCGTACGGACGGTCGGTGAACACGTCGACGATGTCGTAGCGGAGGGGTTCGGGGTCCCGGCCGGGATCGTGCTGCGGGTCGTTCACGGCGGGCGAGCCTAGTCACACGGCCGGGGCGGCCGCGGGACCGCCGGGGGTCCTAGTCTCGGCGCCATGGCCTCGGTACGGGTGTTCGTCGCGCGGATGGCCGGCCTGGCCGTCTACGGCCCGGACGGCGAGCGGATCGGCAAGGTCCGCGACGTCGTGGTGTCGCTGCGCGTGGACAGCCATCCGCCGCGGGTGCTGGGCCTGGTCGTGGACCTGTCCGCGCGCCGCAGCATCTTCGTGCCGATGCTGCGGGTCGCCGACATCGCCCCGACCGCGGTGACGCTGGCCAGCGGCTCGGTGAGCCTGCGCTCGTTCGACCAGCGCCCCAACGAGACCCGGGTGCTCGGCCAGCTGCTGAACTCCCCCGCGACGGTGCGCGAGAACGGGACCGAGGGCTCGGTGGTCGACGTCGCGATCGAGCCGAGCCGGACCCGGGACTGGGTGATCACCAAGGTCGCGCTGCGGTTCCGGCGGACCCGGCTGGCGCGCAGGCCACGGGTCGAGGTGTACGGCTGGGAGGCCGTGTCCGGGCTGGACGTCGCCGCCGCGCAGGGTGCGGACCGGCTGCTCGCGGTGTTCGACTCGATGCGCCCGGCCGACGTCGCCGCGGCGCTGTCGCGGCTGCCCGACGACCGGCAGCGGCACGTCGTCGACGCCCTGGACGACGAGCGGCTCGCCGACGTGTTCGAGGAGCTGTCCGAGTCCGACCAGCGCGAGCTGCTCGGCTACCTCGACGACGACCGCGCCGCCGACGTCCTGGAGGCGATGAGCCCGGACGACGCGGCAGACCTGCTCGGCGAGCTCGACGACGACGAGGCCGGTCGGCTGCTGGAGCTCATGGAGCCCGACGAGTCCGAACCCGTGCGCCGCCTGATGCGCTATGAGTGGGACACCGCGGGCGGCCTGATGACCCCGGAGCCGATCACCCTGGCGCCGGACGTGACCGTCGCCGAGGCGCTCGCCCGGGTGCGCAACCCGGAGGTGCCGCCGGCCCTGGCGTCGATGGTGTTCGTCGTCCGCCCGCCGACGGCGACCCCGACCGGGCGCTACCTGGGCTGCGTGCACGCCCAGCAGCTGCTGCGGGCGGCGCCGTTCGAGCTGGTCGCGGGCATGGTCGACGCCGACCTGCCGCAGCTGGGCCCCGACGCGGGGCTCGGCGAGGTGACCCGCTACTTCGCCAGCTACAACCTGGTGGCGGGCCCGGTCGTCGACGCCGAGGACCACCTGCTGGGCGCGGTCACCGTCGACGACGTGCTGGACCACCTGCTGCCGCAGGGCTGGCGCGACCGCGACCTCGCCCCGGGCGAGGTGCACGGCGGCCCGCTGGCCGCTGCCGCGAACGGCGGCAACGGCCGCTCGCGCGACGGGGAGGTGCACGGTGGCTGAGCCGGGGATCGGTCGGCGGCTGGACCAGCCGCGCGTCGGGCGTCGGCGGTTCGAGGTGGACCCGGACGGGTTCGCCCGGTTCTCCGAGCGGATCGCCCGGTTCCTCGGGACGGGTCGCTTCCTCGCCATCCAGACGGTGATCGTCGTCGTGTGGATCGCACTGAACGGGTTTGCCTGGGTGGGCCGGTGGGACCCGTACCCGTTCATCCTGCTCAACCTGGCGTTCTCCACCCAGGCCGCGTACGCCGCACCGCTGATCCTGCTGGCCCAGAACCGGCAGGACGACCGGGACCGGATCGCGCTGGACGAGGACCGCAGGCGTGCCGAGCGGACGAAGGCCGACACCGAGTTCCTCGCCCGGGAGCTGGCGGCGCTGCGGCTGGCCGTCGGGGAGACCGCGAGCCGGGACTACCTGCGCGGTGAGCTGGAGAAGCTGGGTGACCGGCTCGACGACGCCGTGGCCCGCAGCCGCGGCGAGGAACCCCCGGTCGAGCCGGGTGCCCGGAAGAAGATGCGCAAGAAGGAACGCTGAGCGCTCAGGGGATCAGGCGGCCCATGATGCGCTCGAGCGCGGCGAGGTCCTCGGCGTCGAGCCGCTCCACGAAGTGCGCGCGGACTCCGCGCAGGTGGGTGACCGCGGCGGTGCGCAGGCGCTCGTAGCCGGTGTCGGTGAGCCGGGCGGTGACCCCGCGGCCGTCGTCGGCGACCTTGGCCCTGGCGACGAGCCCGACCCGCTCCAGGCGGTCGACGAGCCGGGTCACCCCGGAACGCGAGAGCAGCACGGCGTCGGCCAGCTCGGTCATCCGCAACCGGCGGTCGGGGGCCTCGGGCAGCTGGACGAGCACGTCGTAGGCGGCCAGGGAGAGCTCCTGCTCGCTCTCCAGCTCGGCCTCGAGCCGTCGGGTGATGCCGGCGTGCGCGCGCAGGAAGCTGCGCCACGACGCGAGCTCGGCCGGGGTCGGGACCACGCGCCGGCGCACCGGGTGCTCGCGCGTCGGGGTGCCGGTCGTGTCGTCCATCGCAAGAATGCTAGAGACACCCGGACCGCCCCGTCAGCGCGGAGGTGCCGCGTGACACCGCCGGTGACCCGGATACCCCGGAACAGCCCACGTAGCATGGGGTGACGCGAGAGGAAAGAGGTCGTAGGAGCTCATGTCCGTCACCAGCAGCACCAGCACCGTCGTCGAGGCCGTGCGCGCCGCCCTCGGCACCGTCGAGGACCCGGAGATCCACAAGCCGATCACCGAGCTGGGGATGGTCAAGAGCGTCGACGTCTCCGCCGACGGCCTCGCCCACGTCGGGGTCTACCTGACCGTCGCGGGCTGCCCGATGCGGGAGACGATCACCTCCCGCGTCACCGAGGCCGTCTCGAAGGTCCCCGGCGTCGAGCGGGTCGAGGTCGAGCTCGACGTCATGAGCGACGAGCAGCGCACCCAGCTGCGTCGTTCGCTGCGCGGCGACGCCGACGAGCCCGTGATCCCCTTCGCCCAGCCCGGCTCGCTGACCCGCGTCTTCTGTGTGGCGTCCGGCAAGGGCGGCGTCGGCAAGTCCTCGGTCACCGTCAACCTGGCCGCGGCCATGGCACGGCGCGGGCTGAAGGTCGGCGTCGTCGACGCCGACATCTACGGCCACTCGATCCCGCGCATGATCGGCGCCGCGGACCGGCCGACCAAGATCGAGAACATGATCATGCCGCCGCAGTCGCACGGCGTGAAGGTCATCTCGATCGGCATGTTCACCGACGGCAACACCCCCGTCGTCTGGCGCGGTCCGATGCTGCACCGCGCGCTGCAGCAGTTCCTGGCCGACGTGTTCTGGGGCGACCTGGACGTGCTGCTGCTCGACCTGCCCCCGGGCACCGGCGACGTCGCCATCTCGACCGCCCAGCTCGTGCCGAACGCCGAGCTGCTGGTCGTCACCACCCCGCAGCAGGCCGCCGCCGAGGTCGCCGAGCGGGCCGGGTCGATCTCCACCCAGACCCGCCAGCGCCTGGCCGGGGTCGTGGAGAACATGTCCTGGATGGAGATGCCCGACGGCTCGCGCAACGAGATCTTCGGCTCGGGCGGCGGGCAGACCGTCGCGGACTCGCTGAGCCGCACGGTCGGCACCACGGTGCCGCTGCTGGGTCAGATCCCGCTCGACGTCGCGCTGCGCGAGGGCGGCGACGCCGGCACCCCGATCGTGCTCGGGAAGCCGGAGTCGGCGGCGGCGCAGGCCCTCGACGCCATCGCGGAGAAGCTGACCGTGAAGGCCCGCGGCCTGGCCGGGATGAGCCTGAACATCTCCCCCGTCGGGCGCTGACCCGCACACCCTCCGACACCACGAGGCCCCGCACACCCGACCGGTGTGCGGGGCCTCGTCCGTCCCCCGGGGCGGGTCTCAGGACAGCGCGTCGTTCAGCGCCTTGGTCCAGAGCGCCAGCCCCTCGTCGACCTGCTCGGAGGTCACGACCAGCGCCGGGATCATCCGGACGACGTTGCCGTACACACCGCAGGTCAGCAGCAGCAGGCCCTGTGCGGCGGCCGCGGCGTGCACCGTCGCGGCGGTGGCGCCGTCGGGCTTGCCGTCGGCGTCGACGAATTCGATGCCGATCATGAGTCCGCGGCCGCGGACGTCGCCGATGGCGGCGATCCCCTGCGCGGCGTCCCGGACACCGGCGAGGAGCTTCTCGCCCTGCACCCGGGCGTTCTCGACCAGCCCCTCGCCCTGCACGACCTCGAGGGTCGCGAGCGCGGCGGCGCAGGCGACGGCGTTGCCGCCGTAGGTGCCGCCCTGCGAGCCGGGCCACGCCTTCTCCATCAGGGCCTTGGGCGCGGCGATGGCCGAGAGCGGGAAGCCGGACGCGAGCCCCTTGGCGGTGACGATGATGTCCGGGACGAGGCCCTCGGCGTGCTGGTGCCCCCAGAACTTCCCGGTGCGGCCGTAGCCGGTCTGGACCTCGTCGGCGATCAGCAGGATGCCGTGCCGGTCGGCGCGCTCGCGCAGCCCCTGGAGGAACGCGGGCGGGGTCGGGACGTAGCCGCCCTCGCCGAGCACCGGCTCGACGATGAACGCGGCGACGTCGGACGCCGGCGCGGTGCTCGCCAGCTGGCGGTCGAGCTCGGACAGGGCGAACGCGACGGCCTGCTCCTCGGACCAGCCGTAGCGGTAGGCGTAGGGGAAGGGCGCGAACGCCACCCCACCCATCATCGGGCCGATCCCGGCCCGGATCTTCGCCCCGGAGGTGGTGAGCGCCGCGGCACCCATGGTGCGGCCGTGGAAGCCACCGTCGAACGCGACGATCAGCTGCCGGCCGGTGGCCTGGCGGGCCAGCCGCACCGACGCCTCGACGGCCTCGGAACCGGAGTTGGTGAAGAACACCGAGTCGATGCCCTCGGGGAGCACCTCGCCCATCCGCTCGACCAGCGCCAGCAGTGGCTGGTGCATCACGGTCGTGTACTGCCCGTGGATCAGCGTGGCCACCTGCTCCTGCGCCGCCGCGACGACCCTCGGGTGGCAGTGCCCGGTCGAGGTGACGCCGATTCCGGCGGTGAAGTCGAGGTGGCGGCGCCCGTCGGTGTCGTACAGGTAGACGCCCTCACCGCGGGCGGCCTGGACCGGGGTGGCCTGCTTGAGCAGCGGGGACAGCTGTGCCATGGGTTCGCAGCTCCTGGTGCGTCGAGGGTGGTGCGTCTCAGGTTGTCGAGTTGTCGACAATCCTAGGGAAACACGGGTGGGTGGGTCCGGGCAAGGGTCGTCCGGGCCCGCCTTTGCTCTGCTCACCGATACGCATCAGGCACCCGGGGCGACCCGGCGCTGCGGTCCCGGACGGGCCCGCGTCGCGTGCGGACAGCCGTCGTCGGCGGCGTCGAGATGCAGCTCAGCGGGAGTTGTCGATCTCCACCGCCCGCTGGGCTGCATCTCGGCGCACGCGCGACACGGGTGGCCGGCCCGCCGTGACGCCACCCGGCGCCGGCGCAGGGCCGGTGCTGCGTATCGGTGAGCAGAGCAAAAGGACGAGCGAAGGACCCCTCATCTCGGACGCAGCAAAGAGGAAAGCCCTGGTCAGGCCAGCAGGGCGGCGATCACCAGCAGCACGGGGACGGCGACGACCGTCGAGGCCAGCGCCACGTCGCGGGCCAGCGGGACGGCGCGGTCGTACCGCACGGCGTAGCCGAAGACGTTCTGCGCGGTGGGCAGCGCGGCCAGCACCACCGCGGCGAGCAGCGCCGGGCCGGTCAGGCCGAGCACCCCCGCGGCGAAGGCCCAGGCGATCACCGGGTGCGCCACGTTCTTGATCGCGACGGCGATCCACACCGAGACCGCGGTCTCCCCCGTCCCGGGGCGGCGGGCGCCGTACAGGGAGATGCCGAACGCGAGCAGCATGGCGGGCACCGCGAGGTCGGCGAGCAGCTCGATCGGGGCGGTCACCGGCTCCGGCAGGACGACGCCCGTCGCGGAGACGGTCAACCCGGCGGCGGTGGCGATCGCGATCGGGTTGCGCAGCGGGGCGAACGCGACCCGGACCCACCCGGGCCGCTCGCCGCGGCCGTCGCCGGGCAGGACGTCCATCAGGGTCGTGAACAGCGGGGTCAGGATCGCGAGCTGGAACAGCAGCACGGGGGCGACGGCGGCGGAGTCGCCGAGCACGTAGGTCGCGATCGGGATGCCGAGGTTGCCCGCGTTGACGTAGCCGGACGCCATCGACCCGACGACGACCTCGCCGGCCGGGCGCCGACGGAGCAGCGCGACCGGCACGAAGAGCAGGCAGGCCACGGTGCTGGTGACCGCGGTGACGACCAGTCCCGAGGACAGCACGGCACCGACGTCGGAGTGGCTGAGGGTCGTGAACAGCAGCGCGGGCGTCGCGACGAAGAAGGCGGTGCGGGCGAGGACCTTCGAGCCCTGGTCGCCGAGCAGCCGGCCACGGCCGAGGACGTACCCGACGGTCACGACGACGCCGATGACCAGGAAACCCTCGATGACGCCCACCACGTCCCGACATGTTACGTATGCGAACTAGTCCCCGGGGTGTCCGGCGGTGCGGTTCACAGGTGCACTCAGGCCGCGCCGGGCATCGCGGCGAGGATCCGGCTGACGGCGTCGTCCATGTGCGCGGCCAGCCGGTCGAGCAGCAGCTCGGTGCGGCCGTCGCGCAGGGCGTCGCGCAGCAGTTCGTGCTCGGCGAGCAGCGCGCGGGCGGGCGGGGCGGTCTGCTGGAACGCGGCGAGACACATCCGCGTCTCGACGAGGAGCCCCTCGGTCATCCGGCGCAGCCGCGGGCTCCCCGAGGCGGCGACGAGCGCGGCGTGGAAGTCGTGGTCGGCGTCGGCGAGCGCGACGGCGTCACCCGCCTCGGCCGCGGCGGCCATCACCCCGAGCGGGATCTCCAGCGCGACGACGGCGGCGGCCCGGTCGCCCTCCAGCACCTTCAGCGCCGCGGCCCGCTCGACGGCGGTGCGCGCCAGGTAGACGTCGCGGACGTCGTCGGGGCCGAGCTCGCGCACGAACAGGCCACGATGGCGTTCACTGCGCAGCAGCCCCTCGGCGACCAGCCGCTGCATCGCCTCCCGCAGCGGGCCGCGGCTCACCCCGAGCCGGTTCGCGAGGTCCACCTCGCCGAGCTGGGTGCCCGGCGCGAACGTGCCGCGCATGATCGCGGCACGGATCCGGTCGGCGACGATTTCCGCGGTGGAGCGCCGGCTCACCGGCTCGAGCTCCGAGACGTCCAGGCCCACGACTCACCCTCTCCGGAACAGTGTCCCCAGGCCGGGACGGTCGATGTCGGCCCCGGCCAGGCGCAGGCCCTGCCAGATGCTCACCTGGTTCGCGGTCAGCACCGGCCTGCCCACCCGCGCCTCCAGCGCGTCGAGCACGTCCACGGTGTGCAGCGCGGTGTCGGGCAGCAGCACCGCGTCGGCGCCGGGCGCGTCCGAGGCCACCGCGGCGGCGAACTCCAGCACCGTCTCCGGCGGCAGCGTCCCGACCTCGGCGGCGGTGATGATGTCGCGCGCGGACAGCGTGTGCACGGAGATGTCGTGGTGGGTCAGGAAGTGCACGAAGGCGCCGGCGACGTCGGGCGGGTAGGTCGCCCCGACCGCCACCGAGCCGATCCCGAGCCGTCGACAGGCGTCGACGAAGGCGAACGACGTGCTCGACGTCGGCACGCCCGACACCCGTTCCAGCGCCGCGACCTGCCGGGCGGCACCGTCGGGGCCGAAGATGAACGACCCCGAGGTGCAGGCCCAGACGACCGCGTCCAGCGGGCCCGCCTCCGCGGCGACCCGACGTGCCCCCTCGGCGAGGACCTCGTCGCCGCCGATGGCGAGCAGCGCGTCCTCGCGGTGGGCGTCGGTGGCCATCTCGGTGTGGACGAGGGCGAGCCGGCTGCCATCGGCCAGCAGCTTCTCGGCGCGCGGGTAGTCGTCCTCGGCCGAGTAGCCCGGGTAGAGGAATCCGACCGTGCTCATGTTGTCGACAATCCTACAGAGGCTGGGGTGACCGCAAGGGTCAGGACGCCCGCGAGTAGACGAGCCGCTCCCCCACGCTGCCCGCGCGCCACACGTCGTGACAGGCGGTCGCCATCGCGTCGAGACCGTCGACGATGGTGGCGAACACGTTGCCCGGCACCCAGCCGACGTCGCCGTTGAGCAGCAGGTTGTTGCGCCCGTAGAAGATCGCGAGGTCGATCCCGCCCTCGGCGGCGTCGATGCCCTGGTCGTCCTTGAACGCGCTGTCGAGCATCCCGCCGTGGAAGTCGAAGTAGCAGACGTCGCCCGGGATGGGGGTCACCGTCGGGTTCTCCTGCCCGATCCGCGGGCCGAACCGCGGGACGATCGTGTAGACCTCGTTGCGGGCGTACTTGGCGTGCTGCGCGTCGCCGCCCTGCGGGCCGTCGGCCAGTGCCTCCCAGACCGCCGCGGCGGTGCGGGGCGCCTCGGTCTCCAGCAGTGCCGCGGTGCAGGCGACGCCCCGCTTCGCGAGCTCGATCCTGATCAGCTTGGTCATCCGATCCCCCTGTCCGATACGCGGATTGTTGACAATCGTAGGTGCGCTTCTTAGCGTGTCAACGCCGCCCGACCTCCCTACCGACAGGATCTCCCGTTGCCGGTTTCCGCTGGTCAGGACCCGATCACCGTCGCCGTGCTGCACGGCGGGGAGACCCCGCCCGGCCTCGAGCGCCACGCCGGTGACGCACGTCTCCGCTTCGCCGCCGACGCCGACGGGCTCGCCGCCGCACTGCCCGGCAGCGACGTGCTGCTCACCTGGGACTTCACCTCCGACGCCGTCAAGGACGTCTGGGACGCCACCGACACCTCCGCGCTGCGCTGGGTCCACACCGCCAGCGCCGGCGTCGACCGGGTCGCGTTCCCCGCCCTGCTCGCCTCGGGCGCGACGCTGACGAACTCCCGCGGCGTGTTCGACCGGCCCATCGCCGAGTTCGTGCTCGGCGCGGTGATCGCGTTCGCCAAGGACACCGCCCGCTCGCTCGCGCTGCAGCGGGAGCGGACCTGGCGCCACCGCGAGACCGAGACCGTCGCCGGGAAGGTCGCGACGGTCGTCGGGAGCGGGCCGATCGGACGCGCCGTCGCCGACCTGCTGGGTGCGGTCGGGATGCGGGTGCGGCTGGTCGGCCGGCGCGCCGCGGACGGTGTGCACGCCTTCGACGAGCTGCCCGGCCTGCTGCCCGACACCGACCACCTGGTGCTCGCCGCTCCGCTGACCGACGCGACCCGCGGGATGCTGCACTCCGGGACGATCGCCCTGCTGCCCGAGCGGGCCAGGGTCGTCAATGTGGGCCGGGGCGCGCTCGTCGTGCAGGACGACCTGACCGACGCGCTCGCGACCGGGCGGCTCGCCGGCGCGGCGCTGGACGTGTTCGAGGTCGAGCCGCTGCCCGCGACCTCGCCGCTGTGGGCGATGGAGCACGTGCTGCTCTCCCCGCACATGTCCGGTGACGTCGTCGGCTGGAAGGACATGCTCGTCGAGCTGTTCGCCGACAACCTCGCGCGCTTCCGGGACGGCCGGGAGCTGCGCAACGTGGTGGACCCCGAGCGCGGGTACGTGAGCTCATCCGCAGGAAAGGTGTGACTGCTGTGACGACTGCAGACCTCAGCGCGACCGAGCTGCTGGCGGGCTACCGCAGCGGCGAGATCTCGCCGGTGCAGGCCACCCGGGACGCGCTGGAGCGGATCGAGGCGCACGACGGCGCGGTGAACGCGTTCTGCCTGGTCGACCCCGACTCGGCACTGTCGCAGGCCAAGGACTCCGAGGCGCGCTGGCAGGCCGGTGAGCCGGTCGGGCCGCTCGACGGCGTGCCCACCTCGATCAAGGACATGCTCCTGACGATCGGCTGGCCGACCCGCCGCGGCTCGACGACGACGTCGCCGGACGGGCCGTTCGAGGTCGACGGCCCGCCGGTGGCCAGGGTCCGCGCCGCGGGTGCGGTGCTGATCGGGAAGAACACCACCCCGGAGCTGGCGTGGAAGGGCGTGACCGACTCACCGCTGACCGGCGTCACCACCAACCCGTGGGACCCGACGAGGACGGCCGGCGGCTCGTCCGGCGGCTCGGCGTCGGCCGTCGGGCTGGGGATGGGACCCCTGTCGCTGGGCACCGACGCGGGCGGCTCGGTCCGCATCCCGGCCGCGTTCACCGGGACCGTCGCGCACAAGCCCACCTACGGCCGCATCGCGCACTACCCGGGCTCGGCGTTCGGGACCCTGGCCCACGTCGGCCCGATGACCCGCACCGTCGAGGACGCCGCGCTGCTGTACGACGTCGTCGCCCAGCCCGACACGCGGGACCCGTGGGTGTTCGACGTGCCCCGTGAGTCGGCCGTCGAGCGGCTCGCCGGCGGCGCGGCGGGTCTGCGGATCGCGTTCTCCCCCACTCTCGGGTTCGTCGACGTCGACCCGGAGGTGGCGGCGCTCGTCGCCGAGGCGGTCGCGGTGTTCGCCCGTGAGCTCGGTGCGACCGTCGAGAACGCCGACCCCGGTTTCGCCGACCCGATCGAGCCGTTCCACACGCTCTGGTTCGCCGCCGCCGCGAAGTCCCTGGAGCCCATCGGCGCCGAGGCCAGGAAGGCCATGGACCCGGCGCTGGTGGAGATCGCCGAGCAGGGGGCCCGGGTCTCGGCGCTGGACTACCTGGGCGCGATGGCCGTGCGCAACGAGCTGGGGACGCTGATGGGCGCCTTCCACTCCGAGTACGACCTGCTGCTCACCCCGACCCTGCCGATCACCGCGTTCGAGGGCGGCCGGGAGGTCCCCGAGGGCTGGCACGACCCGCGCTGGACGTCGTGGACGCCGTTCACCTACCCGTTCAACATGACCCAGCAGCCCGCGACCTCGGTGCCGTGCGGCTTCACCTCCGCCGGTCTGCCGGTGGGTCTGCAGGTCGTCGGACCGCGGCACGCCGACGCCACGGTGCTGGCCGCCGCGCACGCCTACCAGCGCGCGACCACGCACCACCTGCGCCGGCCGCCGCTGCTGGGCTGAACCGACCCCGTCCACGACGACGGCGCCGCACCCCGGCCGGGGAGCGGCGCCGTCGTCGTAGGGAGGGGCCGGGGTCAGGTCGCGTCCGGGTCCACCGGGGGGCGCTCGTCGGCGGCCAGCGGTGGCTGCGGCGGACGGACCGGGGCCGGGGTGCTCGCCGCTGCCCCGCCCAGGGCTGCGGCCCCGGCGGCGCCGGCACCCGGGCCCGGGGCGAACCCGTTGGGCTTGACCGGCGGGGTGGCGGCGTCGTCGGAGAACAGGCTCCGGGTGATCGCGGTCCGCGGGTTGAGCGAGCGCAGGCTGCGCAGGTCGTTGAGCGGCTGCTGGATCTGGTCGAACTCCGGGCCCAGCTCCTTCTTCAGGTGGTTCTGGGCGCCGCTCGCGAACTCCTTGACCTGCCGGACCGCGCGACCGACCCAGGCCGCCGCCTCGGGCAGCCGTTCCGGGCCCAGGATGAAGAGCCCCGCCACGACCAGGACGAGGATCTCCGGCATGCCGATGTTCTCGAACACGACGCCAGCGTACGGGTACTAGCGCTGCCCGAGCGTCACGGTCACGGTGAGCGGTCGTCCCTGACGGACGAGGCGGACCGGGACCTGCTCGCCGGGTGAGTGCTCGCGGACGGCGACGACCAGCTCGTCGGCACTGGCGATGGGGCGCCCGGCGATGTCGACGACGACGTCGCCGTCGGCGATCCCGGCCGCGGCCGCCGGTCCCCCGGCGACGACGTTCTGCACCTGGGCGCCGTCGGTGGCGCCGTCGGTGACCGAGCGGGAGTTGACACCGAGGTCGGCGTGCGCGACGCGGCCGGTGCGGATGAGCTCCTCGGCGATGGCGCGGGCGTCGTCGATCGGGATGGCGAAGCCGAGGCCGATCGAGCCGCCCTGCCCGCCGGACTGGGCGCTGTCCGCGCTGCGGATCGCCGTGTTGATGCCGACGACGGCGCCGGTCGCGTCCACCAGCGGGCCGCCGGAGTTGCCGGGGTTGATCGCGGCGTCGGTCTGCACCGCGTCGATGACCGCGTCGCCCGCGCTGCCCTCCGGGTCGAGCCGCACCGGGCGATCGACGGCCGACACGATCCCGGTCGTCACCGTGCCGGCCAGGCCGAACGGCGACCCGATCGCGATCACCGCGTCGCCGACGGCGAGCTCGCCGGAGCGGCCGATCGCGGCGACCGTCGGGTTCGCGACGGGCACCTTGACCACCGCGAGGTCGGTCATCGGGTCCGCCCCGACCACGGTGGCCGGGACCCGGGACCCGTCGGAGAACAGGGCCTCGATGGTGCCCTGGCCCGGCCCGGTGGCGGGCGCGACGACGTGGTCGTTGGTGAGTACGTAGCCCGCGGGGTCGATCACGACGCCGGAGCCGTTGCCCGCCTGGTTGCCGACGGTCACCTCCAACGAGACGACCGCGGGCAGCACCCGCGAGGCGACCTCCGACACCGAGCCGGGCGGCCGTTCACGAGCCGGCTCGGTCGCGCTCAGCACCGCTCCGGGGCTGGTCAGGGCACCCGCCGCGGTCGCGGACCAGTACCCGACCAGTCCGCCCGCCGCGCCGACGAGCAGGGCGAGGACGCCGAGCAGCGCCAGCGCGCGCGGCTGCACCCGCCTGCCGAACAGGACCTCGCGGACGCTGAGGCGGGGACCGTCGGGGCGAGGGCCCTCCGCGGGGGCGGCGCCGTCGCCGGGGGGCGGGGCGGCGACGACCGGCGTGCCCGGGTCGCGCCACGGGTCGCCGGCCGAGCCGCCGGGCCAGAACGGGTCCTGCTCGGCGCTCTGCTCACCCCCACGCAGCGCGTCGCCCGACGCACCGGGCGGGCGTTGCAGACCGCCGGCGGGCTCGCCGTCGGATGTGCGGTCCGGCCGGCCGAAGGCGCGAGCGACGGCGGCGGTCGGCGGGGGCGCGCTCGGCAGCGACCCGTTCGCCCCGAGGTGCGACGACGGCGGCGCGAACGAGCTGTCGACGCCGTCTGGGCGGCCGAACGCCGCCCGTTCGCCGGGGTCGGTCGCCGGACGGTCCAGCGGGCGGGGGCGCAGTCGCGGCGGGGCGGAGCCGGGCGCGTCCGGATCGGCCGCGCCGTCCGGGCGTGCGCCGCGGTCGTCGCTCACCGGGTCACCCCGGAGCCCGGGGAGACTGCTCCCGACGATCGATCAGCCGGCACGGCGTCCACCCAGTACACCCGTACAGCCTGCCCGGCGGGCGGTGAAGTCGGTGTATCGGTGACGGGTCAGGGCGTCGGGGAGAGGCCGGCGTCGCCGGTCGGGGTGGCCGAGGTCGTCGGCGACAGCGACGCGCCGGTCGAGCCCGCCGTGGTGCTGACCGCCGGGACGGCCGTCCGCCGCGACGAGGCGGGCACCGGGGTGGCCGCGAACCGGGCGACGGCCGCGGCACCCGGGCCGGGCACGGTCGGCGCGGTCGGGGTGCCGGTCGTGGTGGGGGGCAGACCGAGCGCGAGTGCGCCGAGCGCCAGCCCGGACACGGCGGCGCCGGTGCCCAGGCGTACGCGTCGCGACCGGCTGGCGCGACGGCCGTGGTCGCCCTCGACCGGTGCCGGGCGCAGCACCGACACGAGCTGGCCGTCCGGGGTGAGCGAGAGGCCCGCCGGCGGCGGGGGCAGCTCGGTGTCCTGCGGGATGGCGCGCAGCGCCGACATCAGCGACGGCGGGAGCGTGGGGGCGTCGGCCGCTCGCAGCGCGGTGCGGGCCCGCCGCTGCTCGGCGACCTCCACCGCGCAGTCGGGGCAGCGCTCGAGGTGGCGGGCAGCACGGTCGTGCGGACCGGCGGCCAACTCGTCGTCCACGAAGGCGACGACCGCCTCGAGCGTCAGATGCGTCTCCCCCCAGTCCAGGGGGACGACCTGGAAACGCCGTCGCTCGGTCACGGCACCAACTCTGCCACCGGACCACGGTCGGATGCCACCGGCTGCTCCTCCGCAGCCGCCGCACGGTGCCGCTCCAGCGACGCCCGCAGCGCGGTCCGGCCTCGGTGGATGCGGCTGCGGACGGTGCCGAGCTTCACCCCGAGGGTCGCGCCGATCTCCTCGTAGGACAGGCCCTCGACGTCGCACAGGACGACGGCGACCCGGAAGTCCGGGGGCAGCTCGTCCAGCGCGGCCTGCAGGTGCGGGTCGAGGTGGTTGATCGCGAAGACGGTCTCGGGCTCGGGGCCACCGCCCGGCAGGCGGTCGGTGTCCTCGGGCAGGCCCTCCATCCGCAGCCGGGCGCGGCGGCGGACCATGTCGAGGAACAGGTTCGTGGTGATGCGGTGCAGCCAGCCCTCGAAGGTGCCCGGCTTGTAGGACGCCAGGGACCGGAACACCCGGATGAACGTCTCCTGGGTGAGGTCCTCGGCGTCGTGCTGGTTGCCGGACAGGCGGTAGGCGAGGCGGTAGACGCGGTCGGCGTGCTCCCGGACGACCTCGTCCCAGGTGGGCGGGGTCCAGTCGGCACCCTCACCGGGGCGGGTACCGGCGGCGGCGTCCCGGAACGGGGCGTCGTCGGTTGCGCGAGGGGCGGACATCGGGGCGGGGCACCTCCGTGAGTCGCGACCGTGTCGTGGAGTCGATCGGCCGCGAAGCTTCGTTCGTTGCAGCACAGCCTGCCTGCCACCCATGAGGAGGATGTGAAACCCGTCTGAGAGAAGTCTGTGAAATCGTCCGGCGATAATCTTGTTCCATGAGCACACCCGCGGGGGCGGCCGCGTACGCCGATGGCTACCTCGCCGAGGACGACGCGTGCGGCGAGGCCCGCGCACTGGGCACGGCGGCGGGCGCGCACCCCATCTCCGCGGCGGGCGGGGCGGCACTGTCGGTGCTGGCCGCGACGATCTCCGCGCGGGCCGTGGTGGAGATCGGGACCGGGGCCGGGGTGAGCGGGCTGTACCTGCTGCGCGGCATGGCCGGTGACGGGACGCTGACGACCATCGACGTCGACCCGGAGCTGCAGCGCTCGGCCCGGCGGACCTTCCTCGCCGCCGGGTACGGGCCGGGGCGGGCCCGGCTGATCAACGGGATGGCGCTGGAGGTGCTGCCGCGGCTGACCGACGGCGGCTACGACCTCGTCGTCGCCGACGCGGTCCCGGCCGAGTACCCCGGCTACCTGGCCGAGGCGATCCGGCTGCTGCGCCCCGGCGGGATGCTCGTGCTGGAGGGGGTGCTCGACGGCGGCCGGGTCGCCGAGCCCGGCGCCGAGCACGGTCCGGGCACGGCCGCGCTGCGCGAGACCGCCGCCCTGGTCCGCGACGATGAGCGCCTGCTGTCGGCGCTGCTGCCGGTCGCGGACGGGATGCTCTGCGCGGTCCGCAGGTGAGCGGAGCGAACGCGGCATCCACACCGCAGGTAGCTCAGTGGGCGGTGACGCCCTTGCCCAGGACCACGACGCCGCCGTTGGAGACCGTGTAGCGGCTGCGGTCCAGGTTCAGGTCGACCCCGATCAGGGCACCGTCGGGGACGACGACGTTCTTGTCGAGGATCGCCCGCCGCACCACCGCGCCCCGGCCGATCCGGGCGCCCGGCAGCACGACCGAGTCCGAGACCTCCGCACCGCCCGACACCGACACGTTCGGGCTGATCACCGACCGGCGCACGATCGCCCCAGAGATGATCGTGCCCGCGCCGACGATCGAGTCCTGCGCGATGCCGCCCTCGACGAACTTCGCCGGCGGCAGGGCGGGCACCGCGGTGCGGATCGGCCAGCGCTGGTTGTAGAGGTTGAAGATCGGGTGCACCGAGACGAGGTCGGTGTGCGCGTCGTAGTAGGCGTCGATGGTCCCGACGTCGCGCCAGTAGCCAGCGTCCCGTTCGGTGGCACCGGGCACGACGTTGTCGGCGAAGTCGTAGACGTGCGCCTCACCCTTGGCGACCAGCGCCGGGATGATGTCCCCGCCCATGTCGTGGTCGGAGTCGGCGTTCGCCGCGTCGGCCTTCAGCGCGTCGAGCAGGGCCTCGGTGGTGAACACGTAGTTGCCCATCGAGGCGAACGTGACGTCCGGGTCGTCGGGCACGTGCGGCGGGTCGGACGGCTTCTCGAGGAACTCGGTGATGCGACCGGACTCGTCGGAGGCGATGCAGCCGAAGGCCTTCGCCTCGGCCCGCGGCACCCGGATCCCCGCGACGGTGACGCCCGCGCCGGACTCGGCGTGCTGGGCGATCATCTGCGCCGGATCCATCCGGTAGACGTGGTCGGCGCCGAACACGGCGATGTACTCGGGCTGGTCGTCGTAGACCAGGTTGAGGCTCTGGAAGATCGCGTCCGCCGAGCCGGTGTACCACCGCCGGCCGAGCCGCTGCTGGGCCGGGACGGTGGTGATGTACTGGTCGAGCACCGACGACAACCGCCACGTCGTCGAGATGTGCCGGTCAAGCGAGTGCGACTTGTACTGGGTCAGCACGCACAGCCGGTCCATCCCGCAGTTCACGAGGTTGGACAGCACGAAGTCGATGAGCCGGTAGTTGCCACCGAACGGCACCGCCGGTTTGGCGCGGTCCGCAGTGAGCGGCCAGAGCCGCTTCCCCTCACCGCCCGCCAGCACGATGCCGAGAACCCTGCCGGGAAGACGTCCGGGCGCGGTCGGTCGCATGGCGTGAACACTAGTGGCCGCTCGGTGGTGGGGCCATACGTCCGGCCGCGCCGTGTGCGCCGTGCGCGACCCCGGGCACGACCGGACCGGATCGGGCGCACGAACTCCTCGCGCGGCGTCCGGGCGCCCCGGTAGCGTCCCGGCCCGTGCGCGTCGGCCTTCTCACCCGTGAATACCCGCCCGCCGTCTACGGCGGTGCCGGAGTCCACGTGGGACATCTCGTCCCCGCCCTGCGGGAGCTCGTCGACGTCGACGTGCACTGCTTCGCCGAGCCGGGCAGCGACGCCCCGGCCGACGCCCGCGCACACTCCGCGCCGCCGCTGCCGGACGGGGCGAACGCCGCGCTGACCACGCTCGGCGTGGACCTGTCGATGGCCGCCGAGCTGGAGCGCTGCGACGTGCTGCACTCCCACACCTGGTACGCCAACATGGCCGGCCACATCGGCGGCCTGCTGCACGGGCGCCCGCACGTGGTCACGGCGCACTCGCTGGAGCCGCTGCGGCCGTGGAAGGCCGAGCAGCTCGGCGGCGGGTACCGGCTGTCGTCGTGGGTGGAGCGGACCGCCTACGAGGCGGCGGACGCCGTCATCGCGGTGTCGCACGGCATGCGCCGCGACGTGCTGAACGCCTACCCGGCGATCGACCCGGAGCTGGTGCACGTGGTGCACAACGGCATCGACACGCAGTTCTACGCGCCCGACCCGGCGCGCGACGCGCTGCTGGCGCACGGCGTCGACCCGGACCGGCCGCTGGTGGTGTTCGTCGGGCGGATCACCCGGCAGAAGGGCCTCGGGCACCTGGTCGCGGCGGCGCACCGGTTCGACCCGTCGGCGCAGGTCGTGCTGTGCGCGGGCGCCCCGGACACGAAGGAGATCGCGGCCTCGACCGAGCGGGCGGTGGCGGAGCTGTCCGCCTCGCGCGAGGGCGTCGTGTGGATCCAGCGGATGCTCGCCACCACCGAGGTCCGCCAGCTGCTGTCGGCGGCGACGGTGTTCGTGTGTCCCTCGGTCTACGAGCCGCTGGGCATCGTGAACCTGGAGGCGATGGCCTGCGGGACGGCCGTGGTCGCCTCCGACGTCGGCGGGATCCCGGAGGTCGTCGACGACGGCGTGACCGGCCTGCTCGCGCACTACGACCCGGCCGACACCGCCGCGTTCGAGGCGGCGCTGGCCGACGGGGTCAACGCGCTGGTCGCGGACCCGCAGCGGGCCGCGACGATGGGCGAGCGGGGCCGGGAGCGCGCGGTCGCCGAGTTCGCCTGGGCCGAGATGGCCCGTCGGACGCTGGAGATCTACGAGTCGGTGGCCTGAGGCCCGTCGCCGGGACCCCCGGAGACGACGACGGCGGGGCCGGTCTCCCGGCCCCGCCGCGTCGTGTCCGTGTCGTCTACTGTCAGCCGACGGTCGACTTCAGCGCCTCACTGAGGTCGGTGGCCTCGTCCGGGGTCATCTCGACGACGAGACGCCCGCCACCCTCGAGCGGGACGCGCATGACGATGCCCCGGCCCTCCTTGGTGACTTCCATGGGCCCGTCGCCGGTGCGGGGCTTCATCGCGGCCATTCGTCCGTCCTCCGTCAACATCCACAACTGTCGTTTCCCCGGGTGCGCGCTCGGGGCGCGCGCCGACCCGTGAGACCACATTGTCCCTCATCACCGGCGTCGAGGTGCAACCGAGGCGATCACGGCTCGGGAGCGATACCCGCGGCGTTCACGCAGCGCAACGGCCCGGCGACCCTACGACGACCCCGGTCCGGTACCCCGCGGGCCCTCCGGGAGGGCCCCGGCCCGCCAGCAGTACGCGACGTGGTCGTCGACCAGACCGGTCGCCTGCATGAGCGCGTAACAGGTGGTGGGGCCGACGAACCGGAAGCCGCGCTTCTTGAGTGCCTTCGACAGCGCCGTGGACTCCCGGGTG
Source organism: Pseudonocardia sp. Ae717_Ps2 (assembly GCF_001932475.1). Lineage (NCBI taxonomy): Bacteria > Bacillati > Actinomycetota > Actinomycetes > Pseudonocardiales > Pseudonocardiaceae > Pseudonocardia > Pseudonocardia sp. Ae717_Ps2. Next base: position 609,491 of record NZ_MCIS01000001.1, on the reverse strand, counting down.
GAGCCGGGGACCTCGGACAGCGTCGCCGGACGCGGGTGCGCGGCCGGGTCCGGTGCGTAGGACGCGAGGAACGCGCCGAGGTCGTCGCCGGCGTCGGCCATGTCGAGCACGGCGCGCGCGTTCGCCACGGTGGCCTCGATCTTCTGCCGGTTGCGCACGATCCGGGCGTCGCCGAGCAGGCGGACCACGTCGTCGTCGCCGAAGCGGGCGACGGTCTCCGGGTCGAAGCCGGCGAAGACCTCCCGGAACGCGGGGCGCTTGCGCAGCACGACGATCCAGGACAGGCCGGACTGGAAGCCCTCCAGGGTGAGGCGCTCGAACCACGCCGCGGTGCCGTGGACGGGCCGGCCCCACTCGTCGTCGTGGTAGGCGACGTAGTCGGGAGCCGAGAGCGCCCAGTCGCAGCGGCCGCGGTCGTCGGGAGGCGTGATCGCCGGCGTCGTCATCGGGTCACCGGCCCGCCCGGTAGCGGTCCTCGGTCGCCTCGGCCATCCGCCGCAGCGAGTGCGCGACCCCGGCCCGGAACGCGGGACGCACCAGCGGCCAGCCGAACCGGCCGAGCGCCCCCAGCGGCAGGTCGAGCAGCTCGGTCCACAGGAACCGCGACCGGGCCGGGCCGAGCTCGACGACGACGAACACGCCGTCGCCGCGGATCACGGTGCCGGTGTGGGTCACGACGATCCGCCGCTGCCCCGTCGTCCCCACGGGCGATTCGGTCCACTCGGTGACCCGCATCGTGTCGGCGACGCCGAGCGGCCCGACCCCGGTGACCGCGCGCAGCTCGGTGCCGACCGAGCGGCCGTCGCCCGCGGTGATCTCGACGGTGGTGCCGAGCATCCAGTCCGACTGGCCCTCGAGGTCGGACACGACCTCCCACAGGACGTCGGCGGGGACGTTGACGTCGACCGGGACGGTCAGCTCCACCCGGCCGCCGCCGGCCGGCCGAACGCCCGGGGCCCGGTCGCCGACCCCGCCTGCGGTCCCGCGGTCACCACTGCTGTCGTTGCCCGTCACCGGGGTCCTCCTCGGCGCGCATCCGCGCGATCGTCGCCTCCAACCGGGCCACCCGGTCGGCGAGCTCGTGCCGGTCGGACCGGACCCGGTCCAGCTCGCCGGCCAGCCGGTCGAGTACCCAGTCCACCTCGGCCATCCGATATCCGCGCAGCACCTGCTGGAAACGCAGGTCGCGGACGTCGGCGCCGGACACCTCGCGGGCGGGCAGCCGGGTGGGCGTCGCGTCCGGGGCGAGCGGGGCGAGCTCCTCCCCACGGCCGAAGACCGCGGCCGCCAACACGAAGACCAGCGCGGCGACGCCGGCCAGGACGATCACGTACGCGAGGGCGGTCCCCATGCCGCCATCACATCACGCCGGTCCGACGACGGGTCCCACCCCACGCGGGCGGCGGGCGCGACCACCGGCTCGGCGGACCCTCCGTCGCGCACCCGCCCTGGTGGGGGCCGGTCCACCTGACGCAGCGGACGGGTTTCGGCGCGCCATCCCGTCTCCATGCCGTGGCCGGGACGGGCGTCGTCGGAGCCGACGTCGTCGGGGAGGAACGCGGTAAGGCCGGCACCGGAGTCGTCGACCCCGCACCGGGACAGGGCCGTGGCGAGGACCTCCCGGGAGGTGTGGCCGAGCTCGTGCAGCGGACGGTTGCGGTGCCGGCGCACGCCCAGGTCGGCCTGTGCGATGGCCGCGGTCCCGCCGACGACGGTGTCGGAGTCGGTGTCGAGCAGCAGGCCGATGTCGACGCCGTAGCCGGTCGCGAACGGGAGCCGGTCGAGCAGCTCCCGGGTCGCGGCGTACTCACCGCCGATGGGCTGGCGGACGTGCCGCAGCCCGGGCCGGAGGGCGGCGAGCAGGGGGCGGGCGAGCAGCTCGGTGACACGGCCGCCCTCGTGCCCGCCCGCGTCGTCGCTGCCGCCGGGGCCTACGGAGCCGCCGGGGCCGGTCAGCGGCCGCCGGTGGTAGCCCTTGACCAGCGCGGTCCCGGGCCGGGTGAGCAGCGGGGCGAGGAGCCGTTCGACGAGCTCGGGGTGCGGGTCGACGAGGTCGGCGTCGACGAAACAGACCAGGTCGGCCGGGCGTGGCCCGCTCCCCAGAGCGACCACGGCACGCCACATCGCCTCGCCCTTGCCCGGCAGCACCGGGACACCGGGCACCGCCCGTTCCCGGCCGAGCACCCGAGCCCCGGCCGCGGCGGCGCGCTCCGCGGTGCGGTCGGTGCTGCCGGAGTCGAGGACGACGAGGTCGTCGACCAGCGGGGGGTCGCCCTCGCACAGCCGGGTCAGCCCCGCGACGAGCGGACCGACCGTCGCCTCCTCGTCCAGGGCGGGCAGGACGACGGCGACGCGACGGCCGTCCTTGCGGGCGGCGAGCCGAGCGGCGAGGGGCATGGGCTCAGACGAGCGGACGGGCGCACTCGTCGAGCGCCACGCCGGCCAGCGCCGCGGGGTCGGCCGGGGCGGCGTCGTCACCGCGGACCTGCCGCAGCCGCTCGATCGGGGCCCGCGAGGCGAACCCGCGGTCGACGAGCCCGGCGACCCACTCGACGAGGCCGTCCCAGTGGCCGTCGGGGTCGAGCAGCACGACCGGTTTGCCGTGCAGGCCGAGCGTCCCGGCCGTCCAGACCTCGAACAGCTCCTCGCAGGTCCCGATGCCGCCGGGGAGTGCGAGGAACGCGTCGGCGCGGTCCTCCATCTGCTGCTTGCGCTCGCGCATGCTCTCGACGACGAGCAGCTCGTCGCTGTCGTGGTCGGCCCACTCGCGCTCGACCATGGACCGCGGGATGACCCCGACGGTGCGGCCGCCACCGTCCCGGGCGCCGGCCGCGACCGCGCCCATCATCGACTTGCGGCCCCCACCGGAGACGAGCGTCCAGCCGCGGGCGGCGACGGCACGGCCGACCTCGCGGGCGAGGGCGAGGTAGTGCGGGGCGACGCCGTCGGAGCTGGCGCAGTAGACGCAGACGGCGAACCCGGGCTCCGGACCGGCCATCAGTGCGTCTCCTCCCAGGCGTGGTAGGCCTCGTTGACCACGTCGACGGCGTCGTCGATGTCGTCGGTGACGTGCAGCAGGTCCAGGTCCTTCTCGCTGATCTTGCCGTCGACCAGGACGGTCCTGGCGATCCAGTCGTAGAGGCCGCCCCAGTAGTCGCTGCCGAGCAGTACGACCGGGAACTTGGTGACCTTCTTGGTCTGGACGAGAACGAGCGCCTCGAACAGCTCGTCGAGCGTGCCGAACCCGCCGGGCAGACAGACGAACGCCTGCGAGTACTTGACGAACATCGTCTTGCGGGCGAAGAAGTAGCGGAAGTTGATCCCGAGGTCGACCCACGGGTTCAGGCCCTGCTCGAACGGCAGCTCGATGCCGAGCCCCACCGAGAGCCCGCCCGCCTCGGAGGCGCCGCGGTTCGCGGCCTCCATCGCGCCCGGACCGCCCCCGGTGATCACGGCGAACCCGGCTCCGGCGAGCCGCGCCCCGAGCTCGCGACCCAGCTCGTACTCCGGGGAGCCGACCTTCGTGCGGGCCGAGCCGAACACGGTGGCCGCGCGCGGGAGCTCGGCGAGCATCCCGAACCCCTCGACGAACTCGGCCTGAATGCGCAGCACCCGCCACGGGTCGGTGTGCACCCAGTCCGCCGGGCCGCGCGAGTCGAGCAGCCGCTGGTCGGTGGTGGTCGGCTCGATGCTGCGTTCGCCGCGCAGCACCACCGGGCCTCGCTGCTTCTCGGGCTGCTTCTCGTGCAGCGTCCGGGGATCGGCGTTCTCGTCGGCCATGGTGATCACGGTATTCGGGCGGCGACGGCCGGGCCGCGCCGGTGGGGTCGTGGGCGGTGTCGGGCGGCCCGACGGGGTGACCCCAGCAGTGTCGGCAGCAGTGTCGGCAGCGGTGTCGGCACAGCGTCGGTGCGGTGTCACCCGGTGCGGTGTCACCCGGTGCGGGCCGTCCGGCGGGCTTCGGTCAGACAGTCTCCGACCAGGCGAGCTCCGACCAGGCGAGCTCCGATCAGGCGGAGTCGCCCGCGAGGTAGCGGCGCAGCACCGCGGTGCAGGCGGTGATCGCGTTCTCGGCGACGTGCTCCTCGCGGGTGTGGGCGAGGTTCGGGTCGCCGGGCCCGTAGTTGACCGCCGGGATGCCCAGCGCGGCGAAGCGCGAGACGTCGGTCCAGCCGTACTTCGCCCGCGGCACCGCCCCGGTCGCGGCGACGAACTCCGCGGCCGCCGGTGCGGACAGGCCCGGCAGCGCACCCGGCGAGAGGTCGGTCACTACGAGCGGGAACCCGTCGAACACCTCCCGGACGTGCGCGACGGCCTGCTCGGCGGACCGGTCCGGGGCGAACCGGAAGTTCACCGTGACGACGCACTCGTCGGGGACGACGTTGCCCGCGACCCCGCCGCCGATCCGCACCGCCTGCAGCCCCTCGCGGTACTCGCAGCCGTCGATGTCCACCCACCGCGGCCGGTAGGCGGCCAGCCGCGACAGGATCTCCGCGGCCCGGTGGATCGCGTTGTCCCCCAGCCACGAGCGCGCCGAGTGCGAGCGCCGCCCCGCGGTCCGCAGCTCGACGCGCAGGGTGCCCTGGCAACCGGCCTCGAGCGCACCGTCGGTGGGCTCGCCGAGGATCGCGAGGTCGGCGTCGAGCCAGTCCCCGTGCTCGCGCTCGATGCGGCCGAGCCCGTTGCGCTCCGCCTCGATCTCCTCGCAGTCGTAGAAGATCAGGGTGAGGTCGTGCCGCGGCGCGGCCAACGTGGCCGCGAGGTGCGCGAACACCGCGTCGCCGGACTTCATGTCCGAGGTGCCGCAGCCGTGCACGATCCCGTCGGCACGGCGCGACGGCACGTTGTCCGCGATCGGCACCGTGTCGATGTGCCCGGCCAGCAGCACGCGGTGCGGACGCCCCAGGTTCGTGCGCGCGAGCACCGCGTCACCGGACCGCAGCACCTCCAGATGCGGCGCCTGGGACCGCAGCGCGACCTCGAGCGCGTCGGCGAGCCGCCGCTCGTCCCCGGACACACTGGCGATGTCGACCATCGCAGCGGTCAGGGTCACCGGGTCGGACGTGAGGTCCAGCGCGGGCAGCGTCGTCGTCACCGGCGCGACGCTACCGACCCACCAGGACGGCCCTCCACCAGGACAGCCCTCACCCGCGACCCGCCCGCCCCCCAGGAGCCCCGGACCGGTCCCGCGCGTCGCCGGGTCGGTGCCCCGGGCCGCCGCCGCGCCGCCGGGGAGGGCTCCTCGGTCGTCGCTTTGCTCTGCTCACCGATACGCAGCACGGGCCCACGAGCGTCTCGCACGTCCCTGCCGCTGCCGGGCACGACCGGCGTTGCGAACGGTTTCCGGCCGCCTCCAGGGGCGACCCCGGGGCGCCCGCTGCGTATCGGTGAGCAGAGCAAAGCGAGGCACGGACGACCACCGCCGGGACGGCCGCCCGGGCCGCGGGCGCTGCGTCGCCCGTTGCCGGAACCGCTGACGGGCGGTTGTCCACAAGCGGGCGAGTTGTCCACAGGTTCGCAGGTCACCGGTGCATCCCGGGCTCGTGGGCGCAGGGTCGGTGCATGGACATCATCGAGGGCGACCGGTTGCCCGAGGAGCCGCCGCCGGCGCCGGTCGACGTCGTCGTGCCCGATCTGTCCGGGCTCGTCCGGCGGGTGCGGCGCAGCGCGGACCTGTCACAGCGGGAGCTCGCGGAGCGGACGGGGCTGGCGCCGTCGACCATCGCCCGGATCGAGAGCCGGTCGCTCGCGCCGGCGCTGGACACGCTGGCGGCGATCCTGGCGGTCGCGGGGCTGCGGATGGTCGTCGTGGACGCGGAAAACCGGCGAGTGCCGCCGATGGAGGACCCGCCGGGTGACCTGCGTGACGGGGCGGGCCGCCGGTTCCCGTCGCATCTGGACGTGATCCTCGATCCGCTGCCCGGTGAGTGGTGGGGCGACCGGTACGGCTGCGCGCGCCCGCCGGAGACGTTCCACCGGGATCGGGCGCTGCGCGATGCGATGCGGCGGCGCAGCGTGTGGGAGGTGCGGGTCGCGCAGTTCCGCACCGCGCCGCCACCGCCGACGGTCGAGCACTGGATGGTGCTGCAGGCCCGGTGCCGGGCGTGCGGGCGGCTCCCGGACCCACCACCGCCGCCGTTCGCGCCGGCCGCGGTGCTCCGCTACCTGCAGGCCGCCGCGGTGCTGCTCGCGGTGCGGGCGGCCGATCATGCCGACGTGTCCCGGCGCACCCACCGCGGCGTGCCGTGGGCGACGGCGGGACGGTAGGTTCGGGGCCCGTGAGCACCGAGTACCGCCGCGAAGGCGCTTCCGGAACCGGCCTGGCCACGGTCACGACCGACGGCACCGTCCTCGACGTCTGGTACCCGGCTCCGGTGCTGGGCGGGGACGCGTCCGACAACGGTGCCGAGCTGCAGCCCCTCGTCGGGACCGACGAGCTGCGTGAGGTCCGCACCGAGGTCGTGCGCACCGAGATCCGCTCGCTCGCCGACGCACCGGCCGACGCCGCCGACGTCTACCTCCGACTGCACCTGCTCAGCCACCGCCTCGTCCAGCCCCACCAGGTGAACCTCGAGGGCCAGTTCGGGCTGCTCGCCAACGTCGTCTGGACCAACCACGGCCCGTGCCCGGTCCCCGGGTTCGAGCTCACCCGGGCGAAGCTGCGCGGCCGCGGTCCGGTGACCGTCACCCACGTCGACAAGTTCCCGCGGATGGTCGACTACGTGATCCCCGCCGGCGTGCGGATCGGTGACGCCGACCGCGTCCGGCTCGGCGCGCACCTGGCCGAGGGCACGACCGTCATGCACGAGGGCTTCGTCAACTTCAACGCCGGCACCCTCGGCGCGTCGATGGTCGAGGGCCGGATCTCGGCCGGGGTCGTCGTCGGGGACGGCTCGGACGTCGGCGGCGGTGCCTCGATCATGGGGACGCTGTCCGGGGGTGGCAAGGAGGTCATCTCGATCGGCCGCCGCTGCCTGCTCGGCGCGAACGCCGGCCTGGGCATCTCCCTCGGCGACGACTGCGTGGTCGAGGCCGGCCTCTACCTCACCGCAGGCACCAAGGTCACGCTGCCCGACGGCAGCACCACCGCGGCACGCGAGCTGTCCGGCCGCAACGGGCTGCTGCTGCGTCGCAACTCGGTGTCCGGCGCCGTCGAGGTGCTGGCCCGCACCGGCGACGGCATCGCCCTCAACGCCGCGCTGCACGCCAACTGACGGCCCGGCAGCGGTTCACGGCGGAACACCCACAAGAGCAGGACGGCAGGGACATGGTGGGTACGGACGGGGCTGCGCAGCCTCCGGGGAACGACCTCTACGGCGCCGCGGACCTCGGTGAGCCGCTGACCGCCGGGCCGCAGGACCCGGCGGTGGCGCACGTCCGTGCGCTCCTGGACAAGCGGCTGCGCGCGATGCTGCGGCACGAACCCGGTGTACGCGACGGGTCCGACATCGAGGACCTGCACCAGATGCGGGTCTCGGTGCGGCGGATGCGGGCGGCGCTCAAGGCCGCCCGCCCCCTGCTCGATCAGACCTGGGCGGACCTGCTGCGGGCCGAGCTCGGCCGGCTCGGCCGGGCGCTCGGCCCGGTGCGCGACCTCGACGTGATGATCGACCGCCTGCGCGGCGAGGTGTCCACGCTGCCCCCGGCCGAGCTGGCCGCCGGTGAGCGGCTGGTCGCGGTGCTGGAGGCCGACCGGGTCGGTGCCCGCGCCGAGATGCTGGACGAGCTCGACTCCGACCGGTACGCCGCACTGCGTCGCTCGCTGGTCGAGGCCGTCTCGGCGCCGCTGCCGGAGCCGCCGGCGGAGGTCGCCCGCCCCGAGCTGATCGAGCTGGTCCGGGCCGAGACCCGCAAGCTCGTGAAGGCGGTGCGTCGCGCCGGGCCGAACCCGCCGGACATGACCTTGCACGACCTGCGGATCCGCACCAAGCGGTTGCGCTACACCGGTGAGCTCGTCGAGCCGGCGATGCGCGACGAGGACGGGTCCCGCACCGAGGACGCCCGCCAGGTCCGGCGGATGCTCAAGGCCGCCGCCGGGCTGCAGGAGGTCCTGGGAGACCACCAGGACGCCTGCGTCGCCGAGCACCGCATCCGCGCCCTGCTCGACGAACTGGGCCCCGGACCCGACGCCCACGAGGTCTTCGTCGGCGGCCGGCTGGTCGAGCGCGAACGGGCCCGCGCCGAGGCGCTGCGCGAGCAGTGGTGGGCCGCGTGGGAGCACCTGGCCGAGCAGGCCGAGGTCCTCTGAGCCGGACCGCTCAGCGCGGGCGGTCCCCGATCCGGACCACCGCGACGCCCTGCAGCCCGGCACCGATCAGGAGCAGCCCGATCGCGGGCGGGAACCCGGCGGCGTCGATGACCACCCCCATCACCAGCGGCCCGATCCCGGCGCAGAAGTAGCCGATCCCGAGGCCGAACCCGCTGACGGCGGCGCTGCGGGCCGGGGTCGGCGTGCGCCAGGCGATCACCGTCAGGCCCAGCGGGAACCCCGCGCCGACCCCGATGCCGATCAGGACCGCCCACAGCCACGGCAACGGTGAACCCGGCGCGGGGGCGAGCAGCACCCCGAGCGTCCCCGCGGCGGAGCTGAGCACGGTCAGGGCCGCCCAGAACCGCCACCGGCGTCGTCGCTCGGCCGCGGCCGGGAACAGCAGGGCCGCCGGGATCTGCGCGATGCCCCACACCGCGAGAAGGAGCCCCGCTGCCTGCGGTGACCAGCCCTGGGACTCGTAGAACGGGGACAGCCAGGTCAGCCAGCCGTAGAAGATCGTCGACGAGCCCGCCAGGTAGCAGGCGATGCGGCGGGCGAACGGGTCGTGACGGACCCGGACCTCCTCGGCGACCGACGGGCCGTCGTCGGTCGTTCCCCGCGCGTCCGGGGTGTCCGGGCGGGCGCGACCGATCCGGCTCGCCACCGGTGCCCACACCGCGACGGCGAGCACCGCGGGCACCGCCCACACCGCGAGCGAGAAGGACCATCCGCCCAGCGCGACGGCCAGGGGCACCGCGACGGCGGAGGCGACCGTCGCGCCGATCATCATCGAGACGACGTAGGCGCCGGTCACCGCGCCGGCCCGCTCGGCCAGGTGCTCCTTCACGACCCCGGTGAGCAGCACCCCGGACACCCCGATGCCGAGCCCGACCAGCACCGAGCCGCCGACCAGGGCCGGCAGTGCCGCCACCGACCGCAGCAGGCTGCCGACCCCGATCGTCGCCACGGCGACACCCAGTAGCCGTTCACGGCCGACCCGGGTGGCGACGGCGGCCGCGCCGAACGAGCCCGCCGACATCATCAGCACCGCACCGGCCTGGACCAGACCCGCCGCGCCCGCCCCGATCCCGAGGTCGGCGCGGGCGGTCTCCAGCAGGGGCGGGTAGCCGGCGAGCCCGGCCCGCAGGTTCACCGCGAGGGCGAGCACCCCGAACAGGACCAGTGCCGGTCGCACGGCCGGGTGCCTCCCGACCGGTCGCCCCGACCCCGGACCCGGGTCGCGATGCGCGGCCGGCCCGGAGGCCGTGCCGGGACCGGACGACGCGGACGGGTCGGCGCCACCGGGGTTGCAGGGACGCGGTGCCTGCATTCGACGGCTCCTTCGCCTGCCGGATCGCTGCACCGGCGTCGTGACTGATCCGCCGATCCTCTCCCGGGTCCTTGCCTATCGCAACGACAGTCGGGGGTTCAGGCGGTCCCGAGCCGATCCACGGCGGCGTCGATGCGCTCGTCCGGCGCGGTCAGCCCCACCCGGACGTGCCGGGCGCCCGCGGGCCCGTAGAACTCGCCGGGAGCGACAAGGATCCCCAGACCGGCGAGCCGGTCCACGGTGTCGCGGCACGGCTCGTCCGCGCTCGCCCACAGGTAGAGCCCGGCCTGCGAGTGCTCGATCGTGAGCCCGGCCTTCTCCAGCCCGGCCCGCAGGCGGGTGCGACGGGCGTCGTAGCGGGCGGCCTGCTCGGCGACGTGCGCGTCGTCGGAGACGGCCGCCTCCAGAGCGGCCTGCACCGGACGCGGAACGATCATGCCCGCGTGCTTGCGGACCTCCAGCAGCCCCGACACCAGCGCCGGGTCCCCGGCGACGAACCCGGCGCGGTACCCGGCCAGGTTCGACACCTTCGACAGCGAGTGAACCGCCAGCAGGCCGGTGGAGTCGCCGTCGCAGACGTCGGGGTGCAGCACCGAGCGCGGCGCCGGCTCGGCGTCGCCGGGCAGACCGAGGTAGCACTCGTCGGAGGCGACGACCGCGCCCCGCTCCCGGGCCCAGGTCACGACCTTGCGCAGGTGCTCGACCGGCAGGACCCGGCCGGTCGGGTTCGACGGCGAGTTCAGCCAGACCAGCCGGACCCGTGCCGGACCGGCGGCGGTGAGGCCGTCGGAACGGACGTGCTCGGCCCCCGCCAACCGGGCCCCGACCTCGTAGGTCGGGTACGCGAGCTCCGGGATGACGACGGTGTCGCCAGCGCCGAGTCCCAGCAGCGTCGGCAACCAGGCGACCAGCTCCTTCGAGCCGATCGTGGGCACCACCGCGGCCGGGTCGACCCCGGGCACGCCGAAGCGCCGCTGCAACGAGGCGACGACCGCCTCACGCAGCGACGCCGGGCCGTGCGTCGTCGGGTAGCCGGGCTCGGCGGCGGCCGGCCCGGCCAACGCCTCCCGCAGCACCCCGGGGACCGGGTCCACCGGGGTGCCGACCGACAGGTCGACGATGCCGTCGGGGTGCGCCGCCGCGCGCTCGCGCGCGCCGGTCAGCGAGTCCCACGGGAAGTCGGGGAGGTCGAGCCTGCTCACTCGTCGTGTTCCTGCGGGGGCAGGCTCTTGGCCGGCTCCACGTCACGGTCGACCTTGCCGAGCTTCGACGCCCCGCCGGGCGAGCCCAGCTCCTCGAAGAAGTCCACATTGGCCTTGGTGTAGGCGGCCCACTGGTCGGGGACATCGTCCTCGTAGTAGATGGCCTCGACCGGGCAGACCGGCTCGCACGCACCGCAGTCGACGCACTCGTCGGGGTGGATGTAGAGCATCCGTCCACCCTCGTAGATGCAGTCCACCGGGCATTCCTCGATACACGCCTTGTCGAGCAGGTCGACGCAGGGTTCGGCGATCACGTAGGTCACTTCGGTGGTCCTCCACTCGGAGCAGCGGGCACCCGGCGATCATGTGGTGGTGGGGTGCCCGGTCAAACTGGGACGCTCGCAGGTTAACCCGCGGCCCCCGGCGGGGCAGGAGTGAGGTGGTCGGCTTCATGCTCGACGAGCTGGCAGGACGGCGAGTGGCCCTGCGCCACCGCATCGCGCCGGAGGACGCGCCGGGCCCCGGACTGACCGACGCGGTCGGTGAGCTGGAGCCCGACGGGCCCGACGCGGTCATCGTCCACACCCGGTCGGGGCCGGTCCACGTGCGGCGCGACGCCGTCGTCGCCGTCCGGGAGGTGCCGCCCGCCCCGGCCCGGCGGGCGTCGCGTGCGGCGGTGGACCGGCTGGAACGCGTGCGGGCGACGGCCTGGCCGGCACCGGTCGTCGAGGAGCTGGGCGGCTGGCTGCTGCGCGCGGCTGGCGGCTGGACCCGGCGGGCGAACTCCGCGCTCGCACTCGGGGACCCGGGGATGCCGGTGGAACGCGCCCTGGAACGGGTGCGGGAGTTCGCCGGGCGGCACGGCATCGTCCCGGTGGTGCAGGCCCCGGTGGAGGCGCCCTGGTCGAACCGGGTGATCGAAGCGGGCTGGGTGCGGGACGAGGGCCCCGGGACCTGCAGCGTGCTCGTCACCCGCGCCGCGTCCGACGCCCCGGCACCGCGGTGGCCCGCAACGCCCGGACCCGACTGGTGGGCCGCGCAGGGCGAGCCGGAACCCGCGCCCGGCGCGCCCGCGTGGGCGGTGCTGACCGGGGCGCCTGCCGAGGTGCTGCGTCCCGGTGAGCAGAGCAAAGGGACGAGCACGGACCCCGTCGAGGTCGGGTTCGGCACGCTCGCCGACGCCGACGGGACGCCGGTCGCGTCGGTGCGCGCCGCCGTCGTCGACGACCACGTCTACGTGTCACGCCTGTGGGTTGTCCCGGCCGCGCGGCGGGGCGGGCTCGCGTCCCGGCTCACCGGACAGGCTCTGGCCTGGGGCGCGGCGCACGGTGCGCGGCACGGGATGCTCGACGTCGCCGACGACAACCCCGCCGCGCTCGCCCTCTACCGCGGCACCGGCTGGACCGACCACCACCGCTACCACTACCTGGTTCCCCCGGAGCCTGCCTGACCGGAGGATCAGGAGCTCAGGCGAACCCGCGGGCGAGCAGCCAGGCGCGGGCCTGCTTGGCGGCACGCTTGAGCCCCGACCACTCCCCCAGGTACTTCCCGACGACGCCGACGACCGGCAGCAGCCCGAGCCACTGGTGGTAGAAGCGGCCGTGCGGACGCTTGTCGAGCTCGTCCTCCACACCCCACAGGGCCCGTCCGAGGCGCCAGACGGCGCTGCCCACACGCTTGAGCGTGGCCCGCTTGCCGCCGTCGCCGGCGAGGTCACCGGTGAGCTCCTCGGCGCGGGCGTCGGCCGCGGCGTCCTCGGCCGCGGTGAGCTCCCGGGCGGCGAGGTCGAGCTCACGCTGGAACAGCACCGACGCCAGCAGCTCGACGAGCCGGTCCTCCGAGCGCACCCCGTGCTCGCCCGCGATCGCGACGAGCAGCAACCCCTCCCCCGCCGCGCCGACGGCGTCGGACACCGGCAGGGTGCGCGCCAGCGCCCCGCCCAGGCCCGGGATCGCGGCGATCAGCGTCGTGAACCGGCCGACCCGGTAGACCCACCAGTCGCTGCGGGCGGGGACGTCCATCGCCGCCCAGGCCGAGGTGCCGGGGACCTTCACCGACGCCAGCGCGTCGAGGATCTTGTCGGCCAACGAGCGTTCCTCGTCGCTCGTGTCCACCGCGCGGTCCGGGCCGGGCGTCACCCGGGCGCGCAGGCCGAACGGGTCGGACTCACGCAGCCCGTCGAGCACCGGCCGGGTCGCCCGCACGAACGGGCGCAGGACCCGCACCAGATCGTCGTCGGAGATCGTCATCAGCTGACCCTACGGTCGCGGCCGTCCGCCAGCCGGTCGAGCGCCCTGCGGAACGACACGACACCGGTCACGGCGCCGGCGACGAGCAGCAGCAGCGACTCCCAGTTCACCGGGAGCAGGAGGTCCCCGCCCGGCCCGAAGAAGCCGAGCACGAGCACCGCCGCGAACCACACGACCAGCGGGGCGGCGGCACCCGCCGGGGTCGGGAGGATCTCGGTGACCGTGGTGTGGATCAGCCACGGCAGCGAGACGACCACGATCACCGTGCCCAGCGGCACCGGGACCGGCCCGATGTAGAGCATCTGGAACATCAGCTCGAAGGCCACCAGCAGCACCGAGATCACCAGCAGCACCAGCGCGAGCGGGAGCCTCGTCACGTCGCTCATCCGTCGACCCCCTCGAACAGGTCCGACTCCATCGTGCCGGGCGGCGCACCGGCGAGCACGTACTCCTCGACCCCCAGCAGCGGCTGCACGATGCCGTTGCTCATCGCGAACGCGACCCAGCCGTCGCCGCTGCGGACGTCGATCTGGGTGGCGTGTGCCCGCATCGCGGCGACGCGTGCGTCGTCGTGGGCGTCGACGTCGACCCGGGTCGTGACGGCCCCGACGTCGTGGCCGGGGTGCTCGTCGGGCTCCGGCCAGCGCAGCCCGGTGCGGTCCGGGTCCCCGCCGAGGGCGGAGTGCAGCTCGGCGAGCCCGGCGTCGAGCAGCGCGCTCGACCGGACCGCGAAGTACAGCTTGGCGACGACGTCCGGGCGCGCCCCGGCGGCGGCGACGGCCAGCTCGTGCGCGCGGACGTGGTCGGGGTGGCCGTAGCTGCCGTCGGAGGCGTAGGAGACCAGCACCTGCGGGCGGACCTCGTCGATGATCTCCAACAGCTGCGCGAGCTGGGTGCCGAACGGCTCCGGGGCGGCGAACGCCCGCGGGTGCAGCTCCGGCGGCAGCGCCGCGCGGGTCCCGTGCCCGGCCAGCACCATGCCGGAGTCGCGCCAGCGCCCGGGGCCACCGAGCCAGCGGTGCCGGGGCCCGCCGAGGGCGGCCAGCGCGGCGTCGAGCTCGCGGATGCGGTAACCGCCGAGCTGGTCACCGCGGTCCGGGGCGAGCTCGGCCAGCTCCGGTCCGATCACCTCGCCCTCCTCACCGAGGGTGCAGGTCACCACGGTGACCTCGCAGTCGGGATCGGCGGTGTAGCGGGCGATGGTCCCGCCGGTGGTCAGGGTCTCGTCGTCCGGGTGGGCGTGGACGAGCAGGAGGCGACGAGCAGGCACCCGAGGAGCCTACGGGGCGATGATCGACCCCGCCGCGGCGTGGGGCACGACGGGCAGCGGGTACTCCGCCGCCTCCCCCGTCGCCGGGGGAAACGTGATCGTCGCGCCGGTCAGCGGAACGGTCGGGACGGCGGTCCCGGCCAGCCCCGCGGGCGCGACGCCGTCGCGGACCAGCAGGTCACCCAGGGCCGCGATCATCGCGCCGTTGTCGGTGCACAGCCGCGGTACGGGAACCCGCAGGGTGATCCCGGCGGCGGCGCAGGCGCGCTCCATCTCGGTGCGCAGCACCCGGTTCGCCGCGACCCCGCCGACCATGAGCAGGGTGTCCGCGCCGCGCTCGGCACACGCCCGCAGCGCCTTGCGGACCAGGACGTCCACCACGGCCATCTGGAACGACGCGGCGACGTCGGGCACCGGGACCGCGCGGCCCGCATCCTGGGCCGCCTCGACGTGCCGGGCCACGGCGGTCTTGAGCCCGGAGAAGGAGAAGCCGAACGCGGCGTCGCGCGGGCCGGTCATCGGACGCGGGAACGCGATCGCGGCCGGGTCGCCGTCGAGGGCGGCCCGCGACACCGACGGGCCGCCCGGGTAGGGCAGGCCCAGCAGCCGGGCGACCTTGTCGAAGGCCTCCCCCGCGGCGTCGTCGACGGTGTCGCCGAGGTGCTCGACGGGATCGCGGGCCAGGTCGCCCAGCGCCAGCAGCGAGGTGTGCCCGCCGGACACGATCAGGCAGACGCAGCGGTCGGGCAGCGGCCCGTGCTCCAGGACGTCGACGGCGGCGTGCCCGGCGAGGTGGTGCACCCCGTAGAGCGGCACGTCCAGGGCCGCCGCGTACGCCTTCGCCGCCGCGACACCGACGTGCAGCGCCGCCGACAGCCCCGGCCCCGCGGTGACGGCGACGGCGTCGACGTCGGACAGCGACACCCCGGCCGCCTCGACGGCCGCGCGCACCATCGGGGTCACCGCGCTCACGTGGGCACGGGCCGCGACCTCCGGGACCACACCGCCGAAACGGGCGTGCTCGTCCGCCGACGACGCCAGCCCCTCGCCGAGCAGCACCCCGTCCCGGACGAGACCGGCACCGGTCTCGTCGCACGACGTCTCGATCCCCAGAACCAGCGACACGCCACCCAGTTTCGCACCGGGTGGCGTGTCGTGGCCGTGGGGCCCTGGTCCGGCGGGTCCGCTCGGTCAGGTCCGCAGGAGCGCGCGCTCCTCGGCGAAGTGGCAGGCCACCCGGTGCCCCGGCCCGGACGCGATCTCCAGGACCGGCTTCTCGTCGATGCAACGCGCCTTGTCGGTGTCGGACAGCTCCAGGTGCTTCCAGCACCGGGTGCGGAACCGGCAGCCCGACGGCGGGTCGGCCGGGTTGGGCACGTCCCCGGTCAGCACGATCCGCTCGCGCACCCGCTCGACCTGTGGGTCCGGGACGGGAACCGCCGAGATCAGCGCCTGGGTGTAGGGGTGCTGCGGCCGGTCGAACAGGTCGTCGCGGTCGGCGACCTCGACGACGTTGCCCAGGTACATCACCGCGACGCGGTCGGAGATGTGGCGTACCACCGACAGGTCGTGGGCGATGAACAGGTAGGTCAGCCCGAAGTCGCGCTGCAGCTGCTCGAGGAGGTTGAGCACCTGGGCCTGGATGGACACGTCCAGGGCCGAGACCGGCTCGTCGAGCACCACGAACTTCGGGTTCAGCGCGATCGCTCGGGCGATGCCGACGCGCTGGCGCTGCCCGCCGGAGAACTCGTGCGGGTAGCGCTCGGCGTACTCGGCCGAGAGCCCCACGGTCTCGAGCAGCTCCGGGATCGTGGAGTCGGTGAGCTCACCGCCGAGGAGCTCGTACTTCTCCGACAGGATCGACCGGACGGTCATGCGTGGGTTCAGCGACGCGTACGGGTCCTGGAAGACGATCTGCATGTCCTCCCGGGCCGAGCGCAGCTCCCCCTGTCCGAGCGCGGTCACGTCGCGGCCGTTGACGTGCACGCTGCCCGCGGTGGGCTCGTGCAGCCGCAGGATCGCCCGGGCCGCGGTGGACTTGCCGCAGCCGGACTCGCCGACCAGCGACAGCGTCTGCCCCTCGGGGATCTCCAGGTCGATGCCGTCGACGGCCTGCACCACGCCGACCGTGCGCTGGAACAGCACCCCGGAGCGGATCGGGAAGGACTTGGTCAGCCCCGCGGTGCGCAGCATCGGCTCGCCGTCCGACGTCTCCGCGACGCGCGCCTCGGATCCCGGGACGGCCGGCTCCCGCGGCGTGGCGGCGGCCTGGCCCACCTCGTCGGGGTGCAGGCAGGCGTGCAGGTGGCCGGGCCGGTCGGAGATCTGGACCAGCTCCGGGGTCTTCTCCGCGCACGACGACGTGGCGAACCGGCAGCGCGGGTGGAACGCGCAGCCCGACGGGACGTGCGCGAGGTTCGGCGGCTGCCCGGGGATCGGCTCCAGCTTCTCCGGCCGGGCCTGGTCCATCCGCGCCAGCGACGACAGCAGCCCGTAGGTGTAGGCGTGCCGCGGCTCGGCGAAGATCTCGTCGTTGGTCCCGGTCTCGACGACCTTGCCCGCGTACATGACCATGATCCGGTCGGCGTGCGCCGCAACCAGGCCCAGGTCGTGGGTGATCAGGACGATCGCCGTCTCACGCTGCTCCTGGAGCTTCTCGAGCAGGTTCATGATCTGGGCCTGCACGGTGACATCGAGCGCGGTGGTCGGCTCGTCGGCCAGCAGGACCTTCGGGTCGTTCGCGAGCGCCATCGCGATCATCGCGCGCTGGCGCATCCCGCCGGAGAACTCGTGCGGGTACTGCGACGCCCGCGTGGCCGGATTCGGGATGCCGACCTCGCCGAGCAGGTCGACGGCGCGACGGCGGGCGGTCACCTTGCCCGCCTGCCGGTCGTGGGCCCGGATCATCTCGGCGATCTGGTCGCCCACCTTGTAGACCGGGTTCAGCGCGGTCAGCGGATCCTGGAAGATCATCGCGATGTCCTTGCCGCGCAGCTTGCGCTGCTCGGACTCCGACATCGTCAGCAGCGAGCGGCCCTCCAGCAGCACCTCGCCGCTGGGGAACGTCGCGGGCGGGGTCGGGACGAGGCCCATCAGGCTCATCGCCGACACCGACTTCCCGGAGCCGGACTCACCGACGATCGCCAGGGTCTCGCCCCGGTCGACGTGCCAGCTGACGCCGTCGACGGCCTTGACCACGCCGGCGTCGGTGGAGAAGTGCACCCGCAGGTCGCGCACCTCGAGCATGTGCTCGCTTCGGTTCTCGGTCACGGGTCAGTTCCTCCCGCGCAGCTTGGGGTCGAGGGCGTCGCGCAGGCCGTCGGCCACGAACGCGAAGCCCAGCGTGGTGATCGCGATGGCGGCGGACGGGAAGATCCACAGGAAGCTCTTGCCCGGCACCGACAGGTACTGGGAGGCCTGCGAGATCAACCGGCCCCACTCCGGGACGTCCGGCGGGACACCGACACCGAGGTAGGACAGGGTCGCCATCGCGACCACGACGACGCCGATCGAGGTGAACGAGTACACGAGCACCGGTGCCACGGCGTTGGGCAGGATGTGCCGCGTCAGGATCCGCCGGGTGCCCGCCCCGATCGAGCGGGCCGCCTCGACGTACTCGGCCTCCCGCAGGGCCAGCACCTGGCCACGCATCAGCCGGGCGGTCGTCATCCAGCCCAGCGCGACGAGTGCGATGACGACCGGGAGCGTCCCACCGCCGACCGCGCGGACGATCACCAGGGCACCCACCAGTGGTGGGAACGCAAGGAAGATGTCGATGATCCGGGCGATGACCGCGTCCCACGCGCCGCCCTTGAACCCGGCGAGCGCACCGAGCGTCAGCCCGAGGACGAGGGAGAAGAAGACCACGGACAGACCGACGATCATCGCCAGCCGGACGCCGTAGATGATCCCGGAGTACAGGTCTCGGCCGAGGACGTCGGTGCCGAAGAAGTGCGCCGACGACGGCGGCTGCAGCGTGTTGAGCAGGTTCTGCTCGAACGGGTCGTAGGGCGTCGAGAACGGCGAGATGATCGCCATGACGATCTCGAACGCGACGATGACCAGCCCGGCCATGGCGAGCTTGTTGCGGCGGTAGCGCCGCCAGATCTCGGCGAACTGGCCATTGGACCGTCCACGGCGGCGGCCGTCGGGGACCGGCGTGACGGCCTCGGCGGGGTCGCCGCCGGGCAGTCCGAGCGCGGCGGCCGGATCGGTGGCCGGCGCGCCGGGGGTGGGTGGTGGGTTCATGCGAGGGATCGCCTCACTCAGTCAGCTCAGGCGGATGCGCGGGTCGAGGTAGGCGTAGAGGATGTCGACGAGCATGGAGAGCAGCACGTAGGCCACCACGCTGTAGACGACCACCGCCATGATGACCGGCGCGTTGTTGTTCGTGATCGCGCGGGCCAGCAGGAACCCGGCGCCGTTGTACTGGAACACCGTCTCGGTGACGATCGCGCCACCGATGTAGGTGCCCAGGGTGAGCCCGACGAAGGTGACGACGGGTAGCAGCGACGTCCGCATGGCGTGTTTGCCGATGACCGTCCGCTCGGACAGACCCTTGGCGCGCGCGGTGCGGATGTAGTCGGCCTGCAGGACCTCCAACATCGACCCCCGCATCAGCCGGGCGACGAACGCCGACTCGATGATCGCGAGGGTGAACGCGGGCAGGATCACGTCCCAGTACCAGGGCACCTCCTCGAGGAAGCTGCGCGGTACCGGCGGGAACGGCCCGACTCCCGAGACGTTCGCGACCAGGAAGATCGCGACGACGAACACCGGGACACCGATGCCAATGGTGGAGACGACGGTGACGAACACGTCCCAGAACGAGTAGCGGCGCACCGCGGCGATCACACCGGCCGTCACCCCGAACAAGACGAGGAACAGCAGCGCGACGACGGCGAGCAGGATCGTGTTGGGGACGGTCTCGGCGAGGAGCTGGGAGACCGGACGCCGCTGGTCGAAGTCGAGGCCGAAGTCGCCGGTGACCATGTTGCCGAGGTAGTTCACGAACTGGACCGGCAGCGGCTGGTCGAGACCGAACTTGGCGCGGTTGATCGCGGCGACCTCCGGCGGGACGACCTTCTCCCCGGTGGAGGCGAAGGGGTCCCCGAGCGAGAACGTCGCGATGAAGATCAGGAAAGCGGTGACGACGACGACCAGGATCCCCTGGAGCAGCCGCCGAAGGATGAATCGGCCCATGGATGCACGGACTTTCGTGTGGTGGGAACGCCGCACGACGGCCCGCGTCCCGGGGTCGCCGGGACGCGGGCCGCGTCAGCGGGACGTCACTTGAGGGTGATCGTGTCGAACGTCGGGTCCTCGGAGAAGTCCATGTTCACGTTGCCGAACTTCTCGGTGTTGACCAGGCGGGACTGCTGGCGGAACCAGAGCGGGATCAGCGCGAGGTCGTCGCCGATGGCGATCTTCTCGGCCCGCTTGTAGAGGTCGTTGCGGGCGGCCTCGTCCTGGGTCTGCGCGGCCTGCGCGAGCAGCTTGTCGAACTCCGGGTTGGAGTAGCGGCCACGGTTGTCGCCCTGGGCCGGCTCGCTCGGCGAGGCGGCACCGATCGACTGGGTGGCGAGCAGCGGGAACAGATAGTTACCCGGGGTCGGGTAGTCGGCGCTCCACGCCGCACGCCACAGGCCGGAAGCCTCGGGCTGCTGCTCGTTGTCGAGCAGGTCACGGAACGGCACACCGGTGTAGGTGACCTTCAACCCGAGGTTCTGCTCGAGCTGCTGCTTGACCGCCGCGGTCCACTCCTCGTGACCGGCGCCGGTGTTGTACTGCAGCTTCACCTCGGTGCCGGGGGTGAGACCGGCCTGCTGCGCGAGCCGCTTCGCCTCTTCCGGGTTGTAGGTGCACGCGGTGCAGACACCGGGGGTGTAGGCGTCCGGGAAGTTCGGCGGGATCAGCGCGTCGGCCGGCGAGGTCGAGTTCTGCAGCACACCCTGCACGATCGCGTTGCGGTCGATCGCCATCGAGACGGCCTTGCGTGCATCCGCACTGTTCAGCGGCTTGGTGGTGACCGAGACCAGCAGGTAGTTGTTGCCGTTGGTCTTCTTGTTCAGCCACTTGCCCTGGGGCTCGTAGGTCGACTTGGCCTGGTTCAGGACGGGGGTGGGCATGCGCGCCCAGTCGAACTGGCCGTTCTGGAAACCGTTGTACTCGGCGGTGACGCCGCCGCCCTCACCGGACGGGACGATGGTGATCTCGACGGCGTCGAGGTTCGCCTTGGTCCCCGCGGTGTAGGTGTCGTTGCGGACCAGCCGGATGCCGCGGTCGTGCTGCCAGGGGCCGTCCATCTTGAACGGGCCGTTGCCGATCGGCAGGTCGTTGTAGGTCTTGTTGTCCGCCGCGCCCGCGGTCGAGGGGACCGGGCTCAGCGCCGGGTGGTAGGTCCGCAGCTCGAACTCGCAGTCGGGCTTGGACAGCGTCACCTTGAGCTGGTTCGGGTTGGTCGCGTCCACGCCGGACAGCGCGTTGGCGGTCCCGGCCTGCATCTGGTCGTACCCCTGCACCTCGTCCAGGTGGTACGAGACCTCCGACGCCGAGGCCTTCGCCGCGGTGCGCTCCCAGCCCCGCTTGAACGAGGTGGAGTTCAGCGCCTCGCCGTTGGAGAACTTCTGGTCCGGCTTGAGGTCGAACACCCACTGCGTGCAGTTCTGGTTCGGCGTCCACTTCGAGGCCACGCCGTCGTAGACGTCACCGTTCGGCTTGACCCGGATCAGGCCCGTGAACAGCGCCCGGTTCACGAGGGTGCCCTCGGACTCCTGGGTGTTGTACGGGTCGATCGCGGTCGGCTCGGTGATCGCCAGCCGGAACGTGCCGCCCGGCTTGCCGGGCACCTCCGGCTGGTCAGGGGTCTCCTCGAACCCGGCGGCGGTGTTGCCGCTGCCTCCCGTGTTGCTCTGCTGGCTGCAACCCGTGAGGACCAGCCCCACGACCGCGGTCAGGGCGATGGCCGAAGCGGCCGCCCTTCTTCCCCTCATCTGCCGTGCCTCTCGAGATGTCGTGGGTGCACGCCGTTGTCGCACCCGTCCGGGACGCGACGGACCACCGGATGTGTGCCGGGGCCCGTCAGGGAGGCACGCTAGGAATCGCGGCCCTCCAGCAGCGAGGTCCGACGCCGATCGTGGCGAAACGGTGACCATTGAACGACGTGACGGGCTCGCAGCCGAACCGGACAGTAACAACGGAGCGTTGCGTCGCACAGCCCTCGATGCACGCCGAAACATAGTTGGTACTTACGTACCACTCGGCGTCACCATGCAGCAGCGGAGTGCGCCCGAACGGGCGCACCCGACGGTGTCAGTTCGGGTCGTCCTCGCCGGTCGGGCGCTCGCCCGAGCCCTCCGGCTCGGCCCAGGTCCGGGCACCCGACATCGGACCGGTCGCGATCGGGCCGGGGGTGACCCGGGTGGCCGCGTCGGTCTGCTGGTTGCTGATGACCAGACCCTGCGCCTGGTAGAGCGGCAGCGCGGGCAGCTGACGCCACAGCACCCGCTCGGCCTCGGCGACGACGGCCGGGTCCGGGCTGTCGGCGACCAACAGCTCGTCGAGCAACGGCTGCAGCGCGGGGAAGCAGGCCACGCCCGGCAGCTCGCCGGACACCGCGTCCGCGGGGCAGCCGTAGTCGGAGTCCAGTCGCGGCCCGATCGCGCCGTAGGCGGCCCGGGGTGCGACGAGCACGTCGACCGCGACCGGAGCACCGGACCCCGGGGCACCGGACGTCGTCGGAACGGTGGTCGTCGCGGGCGGGGGCGTGGTGACCGGTGCGGCGCCACCGCCGACCGGGCCCGCGCCCGGGGCGGGCGTGCTGGTGGGGGTCGGCGTCGTCGGAGCGACGCTCGGGTCGGTCAGCAGGTCCGGTGCCGGCGGGGCGACGATCGTGGCGCCGATCCCGCCGGCTTTGAGCTGCTCAGCCACGACGCGGGCGACGTTCACGTCCTCGGTCCGCTCGGCCCCGGCACCGATGACCACGCTGAGCGGGCGCCCGCCGAGGGTCCACCGGCCGTCCTCACCACGGACGTAGCCCGCCTCGGTGAACGCGGCCGCAGCCGCGGCAGCGTCGGGTCTGCCGGGTGCACCGGCCGGCGCGGTCGCCACGTAGCCGGGGTCCGACGGGGCGGCGCCGAAGGCGTTCACGGCCACGGCGTCGGGGTTGACGCGCTCCCGGATCGCGTCGCGGTCCAGCAGCGCCGCGATGCCCTCGCGGACCCGGGGATCGGCCAGCGGGCCGTCGGCGGTGCGGAACTCCAGCTGTTCGACGGCCGGTCGCGGCCCGCGCTGCACCGTCGGGGGCTTCGGGCCCCGGGCCAGGACCTCGATGGCCTGGGTGATCTCCGGTCGGGCGTCGGGCAGGGCGAGGTCGACGCCCTGGCTCTCCAGCGCCGTCGGCAGGGTGTTCGCCGGGATGCGGCGCAGGATGATCTCGTCGACGACCGCGGCGGTCGCCCAGTAGGGATCGTTGCGGGCGAGCAGCACCTCACCGCGGAGACGGTCGACCTGCATCAGCCGGAACGGGCCGCCCGAGGCGGGCACGCCGCCCGCGAACGGGGCCGTCCAGCCGCCCGGCGCGTCCTTGAGCAGGTGCGCGGGGAGCAGGTCGCCGAACAGCTCCTGCCAGTGCGGATAGGGCTCCCGGAACACCACGTCGACGGCCTTGCCCGCGGCGCGCGAGCGCACGTCGGTGATCTCGCGGTAGCCCGCGGCGCCGATCGTGTTGGGCTGGCTGCGCATCTGCTGCCAGAGGTAGACGAAGTCCTCGGCGGCGATCGGGGCGCCGGTGGACCACCCGGCATCGCGGTTGAGCTCGTAGCTGACGGTGAACGGGCTCTGCGACGTGACCGTCGCGGACGTGGCGACGGTCGTGTCGAGCTGCGGCACACCCCGGTCGTCGGGCCGGAACACCGACGGCAGGGTCATCGACGCGATCGCCGTGGTGACCGGCGACTGGTCCGACCGCAGGTGCGGGTTGAACCCGGGCCCCAGGTCGTCGACACCGACCACCACCCGGGTGGGGGCGGTGACCGGCTCGGTCGGGCGGTTCGTCTCCGGCGGAGGTGCCGGCTGCGGGTCCGCCGCGCAGCCCGTCAGCGCCAGCAGGGCGACCAGCAGGAGCGCCGGGAGCGCCCGGAAGCATCGACGTGCTCTCACGTCCGCAGTATCCCCACCGTGGCGGAGGCGCCCGCCGGACGGGGTCCGGCGGGCGCCTGCGCTCTGCTCACCGATACGCAGCGGTACCGGGTGTCGGCGAGGCTTTGCTCTGCTCACCGATACGCAACACCGCAGCGCACGAGCCGTGCGGGTCACTTCGTGGCGTTGGCCGCGGCCTTCGCACGGGACCGGGCACGGGCCCGCAGGTTCGGGTCCAGCTCGATCTTGCGGATCCGGACGTTCTCCGGGGTGATCTCGACGCACTCGTCCGTCGCGCAGAACTCCAGCGACTGCTCGAGGCTCAGGATCGTCGGCGGGATCAGCTTGACCAGCACGTCGGAGGTCGACGAGCGGATGTTGGTCAGCTTCTTCTCCCGCGTGATGTTGACCTCGAGGTCTTCGTTGCGGGTGTACTCGCCGACGACCATGCCGCCGTAGACCAGGGTGGTCGGGCCGACGAACAGCGTGCCGCGGTCGGCGAGCTGGTCGATCGCGTACGGGGTGACGGGCCCGGAACGGTCCGAGATCAGCGAACCCTTGTTCCGGGTGCGGATCTCGCCGACCCAGGGGCCGTAGCCGTCGAAGACGTGGCTGGCGATGCCCGCGCCGCGGGTGATCGTCAGGAACTCGGTGCGGAAGCCGATCAGGCCGCGGGACGGGACGCGGAACTCCATCCGGACCCGGCCGTCGCCGTGCACCATGTCGCCCATCTCGCCCTTGCGGGCGGCGAGCAGCTGGGTGACGGCGCCGAGGCTGTCCTCGGGCACGTCGACCGACAGCTGCTCGAACGGCTCGTGGAGCTTGCCGTCGATGGTCTTGGTGACCACCTGCGGGCGGCCGACGGTCAGCTCGAAGCCCTCGCGACGCATGGTCTCGACCAGGATCGCCAGCGCGAGCTCACCACGGCCCTGGACCTCCCAGGCGTCGGGGCGCTCCGTCGGCAGGACGCGGATGGACACGTTGCCGACCAGCTCGGCGTCGAGCCGGCCCTTGACCAGGCGGGCGGTCAGCTTCTTGCCCGGGTGCGGGTCCCGGCCGGCCAGCGGCGAGGTGTTGGTGCCGATCGTCATCGAGATGGCGGGCTCGTCGACGTGGATGCGCGGCAGCGCGACCGGGTTCTCCGGGTCGGCGAGGGTGTCGCCGATGGTGACGTCGGCGATGCCCGCGACGGCGACCAGGTCACCGGCGCGCGCCTCGTCGGCGGGGACGCGGGTCAGCGCCTCGGTGCGCAGCAGCTCGGTGATCTTGACGCGCGGCGTGGTGCCGTCCTCGCGGCACCACGCGACCTGCTGGCCGCGGCGCAGCACACCGGCGCGGACGCGGCAGAGCGCGATGCGGCCCAGGAAGCTGGACGCGTCGAGGTTGGTGACGTGGGCCTGCAGCGGGGCGTCGACGTCGTCGGCGGGCGGTGGGACGACGTCGAGCAGGGTCTCGATGAGCGGCTGGAGGTCGTCGGAGTCCGGGAGCTCGCCGTCGGCGGGCCGGATCCGGGAGGCCTTGCCCGCGCGGCCGGAGGCGTAGACGACCGGGAGGTCGAGCAGGTGCGAGGTGACCGACTCGTCGAGCTCGAGCTCGTCGGCCAGCTCCAGCAGCAGCTCGAGGGACTCGTCGACGACCTCGGCGATCCGTGCGTCGCCACGGTCGGTCTTGTTGACCACGAGCATGACGGGCAGCCCGGCGGTCAGGGTCTTGCGGAGCACGAACCGGGTCTGCGGCAGCGGACCCTCGGAGGCGTCGACGAGCAGCACCACGCCGTCGACCATGGACAGGCCGCGCTCGACCTCACCGCCGAAGTCCGCGTGGCCGGGGGTGTCGACGACGTTGATCGTCGTGCCGTGCCAGTTCACCGCCGTGTGCTTGGCGAGAATGGTGATGCCCTTCTCGCGCTCCAGGTCGTTGGAGTCCATGACCCGGTCGACGAGCTCGGCGCGCTCGGCGAAGGCGCCGGACTGGCGGAGCATCGCGTCCACGAGCGTGGTCTTGCCGTGGTCGACGTGCGCGACGATCGCGACGTTGCGCAGCTCGGGTCGGCCGGCCCGATCGGGGACGGCGTCGCTCTCGATCGAGGAACGGGCATCGAGGGCCGAGGCGGAACGAGGGATGGTCACACCTCAACGGTATCCGCTGCAAGTCCTTCACCACGCCCCGGGCGCAGGTTAGCCTGACCTCATCATGGGCAAGGTCAAGAAGAAGTGCTGCCGGTCCAAGCCGAAGCGGTGCAAGAGCTGTCCGGTCGTCGCGCTGCGGTTGCGCAAGGCGGGTGCCGACGATCTGAGCGGCAAGGCACTCACGCGCGCGATCAAGATCGCGCGCATCTACTGAACGGACGTATGACCCGCTGACCTGCGACGACGTCGCGGTCCGGGTTGCGTGCGCACCGCCGGTGAGGTAACGCGGTGGAAGGTCGGTCGACGTGGTCCGACAGGTCCGGGCCTTCGTGCGCCCGGACCCCGGACCGGCCTTCGTGATCACCCCGTGGGCCGTGACGACGCGTCCGTCACCCGGACCCGACATGGCCGGAATCACAGTCGTCCGGGCGGCCCGACGACCCCGTGTGTGGTGGGGTTCGCCGGTCGTTCACCCCGCGGCCCGCCCCGCGGCACCGCCGGGGCCGGCCGGATGCCCGGTGACGGCCTCGTGGAGGCGCGCCAGGAGATCCTCGGGGCACCGGAGTTCCGCCGGTTCGACGACGAGTGTCCGCCACCCGTGCCGGCGCAGCACGGCCCGGCGCCACGCGGAGCCGCAGCCGTCGGCGCCCGTTCCGGCGTCGACCGGGTCGTGCACCTCGACGGCCAGCCGGGCCGCGGGGAACGCGAGGTCGAGCAGGACCCCGGCCACGGTGACGTCGGTGCGCCAGGCCCGCACCCCCCGGGCGGCGAGCAACGCCCGCAGCCCGTGCCGGGCACGGACGGCGATCCGGCGCGACGCCCCGGCCAGCATCCGGCCGACCACGCCCGAGCCGTGCGCCCCGAGGTTGCGCGCGTGCGCCTCGACCAGCTCGGCCACACCGACGGAGCCCGTGCCGAGGACGTGGTCGAGCAGCGCGTCCCCGGGCACCGCCGGGTCGGCCGCACCGTCCAGCACCGCGGCCGCCGGCCGGGCGACGACCACCCCGTCGTGGGTGGTGACGTCGAGCGGGTCCAGGTCGCGGCGCCGGACGAGGACCCCCGCACGCGAGCGCGGCGCCCGCCGGCGCGGCACGGTGACCGTGACCACCGCGGGAGCACCGGGCAGCAGCCCCCACCACCAGGCCGCGGCGGCCCCGGTCAGCACGGCGCCCTCCCCCGCCCAGAGCACGGCGGCCCGGACCCGGGACCGCTCGCTCGGCCGGTGGGCGGCGTGCCGGTAGACACGGGGGTGCACGGGGATCCAGCGCCGGGCGGCCAGCCTGCGGTCGACCTGGTCGGTGGACAGGCCGTGGGCGAGCGCCTGGGCCCGGGTGACCAGGCCGTCCTGCGCGGCGAACAGCCGGGCGAGCGGGTCGGCGCCACGCGCGGCCCGGGAGCGGCGGGCCGCCCGGTGCGCAGCGGTCGGGAGGACGGACGGGAGGGGCGCGGCGGCGTTCCGGTTCATGTGGCTTGGACGACGCCCGACCCGGATCGGTTCCACCGGATCCGGCGGTGATCGTCGTTCCGGCACCGGGGACCGCGCATCAGGTCCGCAGCAGCTCCACCAGTTCGGCGACGACGGCCCGGTCGGCGTCGAGCCAGCCCAGGGTCGCCACCTCGCGGCGCCCCACCCAGCGGAGCGCCCGGTGCTCGCGGGCCTCCGGCTCCGGGGAGCCGGGCTCCAGCCGGGCGGTGTGGATCTGCAGCACACGTCGCCCGAGCGGCAGGTCGGTGCCCAGCCGCTCCCCGACCACCACCCGCGCACCCAGCTCCTCGGCGCACTCCCTGACCAGGGCCCGGGGCCCGCTCTCGCCGTCCTCGACGCCACCGCCGGGCAGCTCCCAGCGGCCGGCCAGTTCGGCCGGGTAGGAACGCTGGGCGACGAGCAGCCTGCCGTCCCGGACGATCGCCGCCCCGACGACCACCCCGGCCCGGCCCAGCTCCGCGACCCGCTCGGCGAGCACCTCGCGGCGGGCCCGGAGCAGGCGCGCACCGAACCGGCGCAGCACCGGGTCGGAGATCCGGCCGAGCACACCGAGGGGCGGCTGCCAGGTGAGCTCGTCGCGGACATGGCTGCCACCCCCGGCGGCGGCCACGACCCGGGTCGAGTGCCGCAGCACCGCGGCGGGACCCGCCGCCAGCTCCGACCACACCCCACCGGCGCCGGCGCGGGTGATCCGTGTCCGGCAGGCGAGGAACCCGCCGGGCAGCGCGACCCGGACCTCGTCCCCGGCCACGAGCAGCGCCGACGGCGCGGTGAACCGGGCTCCCACCCGCGCGACCGCGCGGGCCGACGGGGCCGACTCGCGCAGCACCCCCGCGACGAGTCGGGGCGGTCCGTCCACGTGATGGTCCAGGCTCAGCACCGGCACGCCGTCGATCCTCGCAGCCGGTCCCGCAGCCGCCCGGGGCGGCCGATCGCCGGCCCCGCACCCGGCCGGAGTGGCCGAACTCGGCGAAAACGGCCCGCTCGCGCCGCCGCGCGGTCACGCTGGGTGCCGTGTACCCGACGTCCGCTCCCCTCGACCCTCCCGAGCCGCCCCCGGCGCCGCGCCCACCGGCGGTGCGCGCGATCGGTCTGTCCCGCGGTTTCGGCGCGGTGCGCGCGGTCGACGGGGTGGACCTGGATGTGCCGATGGGCGCGGTCCTCGGGCTGCTCGGCCCCAACGGCGCGGGCAAGACGACGCTGATGCGGATGCTGCTCGGGCTCCTCGCCCCCAGCGACGGCGAGGTCGAGCTGCTCGGACGGCGACTGCCGCACCGCGCGTCGGAGGTGTTGCCGCACGTCGGCGCCCTGGTCGACGCGCCTGCGCTGCACCCGCACCGCACCGGTCGGCAGAACCTGCTGCGGGCCGCGGCCGCCGAACCGCTGCTGGACTCGGCGCGGATCCCGGCCGCCGTCGACGCCGTGCTGCGCCGGGTCGGGCTCGCCGAGGCGGCCGACCGCCGCGCCGGCGAGTACTCCTCCGGGATGCGCCGCCGCCTCGGGCTGGCCGTGCCGCTGCTGACCCGGCGGCGCCTCGTCGTCCTCGACGAGCCGACCGACGGGCTCGACCCGGCCGGCACCCGGGAGGTGCGCCGGCTGATCGCGGAGATGAACGCCGCGGGCGCGACGGTGATCGTCAGCTCGCACCTGCTCGGGGAGATCGAGGCGACCTGCAGCCACGTCGCGGTGCTCCGGGCCGGGCGGCTGCTGTGCGCGGGCCCGCTCGACGAGCTGGTCGACTCGGGCCCGTCGGCGCTGGTGGTGACGACGCCGGACGGCGAGCGCGCCGTCGCGGCCCTGCTGGCCCGGGGCATCGACGCCGAGCAGGGAACCCGGGACCGGGTGTTCGTGCCGGCCGGGCCCGCCACGCCGGACGTCGTCGCGACGCTGGTGCACGCGGGTGTCGCCGTGCACGGGGTGACGCGGCCCGCGGCCCGGCTGGAGGAGTTCTTCGCCCGGCTCACCGAGGAACCGGCCTCGACGGGCGCCGGGTCCGGGGCGGGGCGGTGAGCGCGATCGTGCGCCCCGAGCACACCTGGGGCGCCCCGGACCCCCGCCCGGGCGACGACTGGGCCGCCGCACCCCACGGCTCCCCCGGCGCCGTCCCGGGCGACCCGGCGGTCGCTCCCGCGCCGCGCGACCGGACCGGCGGCTCCCCGGCGACGACCGGAGCCAGGGCAGTCATCCCCCACGGGGCGGCCTACTCGCAGGCACCGGCACGGCCGCGGTCCGCCGGCTCCCCCCGCCCACGCTCCGGGCCGAGGACCGGTCGCCCGGCGCGCCGCCCCACCGCGGCCCCCTTCGGCCGGCTGCTCCGCTCGGAGCTGGAGCTCGCCCTGCTCCGTCCGCGCACGGCGGTCGTCCTCGCGTCGGCGGCGCTCGTCCCACTGCTGGCGACGATCGCGCTGGCCACCGACGACGGCCGGCTGTCCTTCGCGCTCGGGACCCTGACGGTCGCGCTGTCCGAGCCCGCGGCGTTCGCGCTCGGGATGCCCGTCGTGCTCGTGGCGGCCGACGCGTTCGCTGCGGAGCGGGCCCGCGGCACCCTCGACGCCCTGCGGCTCTCCCCCGTCGGCCCGGGACGGCTGCTCGGGCTCAAGGCCGCCGCGGTCGCGGTGACCTCGCTGCTCGCCGCGACGACGACGGTCGTCTCCGCCCTGGTCTGCGGCGGGCTCGCCCTGGGCGCGGGCCCGTTCGGGGTGGGCGACACCCTGCTCCGCGCGGTGGTGCTCACCGGCTGGGCCGCCGCGCAGCTGTGCGGGCTCGGGATGCTCCTGCTGGCGATGTCGGCGCTGGTCCGGCGGCCCGCCGGGGTCGTCGCGACCGGTCTGGCCGCGCTGACCGTCGCTCCGCTGGCGACCGTGCTGTGGGAGCCGGTCGCGCCGGTCCTGCCGTCCGGACACTGGCACGAGGTCCTGGCCGGGATCCTCGCGGTGCCCGCCGACCCGTCGGCGCTGTGGGCGACCACGGCGCGGGCGGCCGGCTTCGCCGTCGCCGGGGCGGGGGTCGTGGTGTTCGCCCTGACCCGCCGCGACGGCTGAGCGCTCCGGGACGATCCGGACACCCTCCATCGCGACGGGGTGCACCGTCTGCGCCACGATGGGCCGATGCCCACCCCGACGCTGACCGACGCCGAGATCGCCGACGCCCTGCAGAAGCTGCCCGGTTGGGACCGCGACGGCGACTCGATCGTCCGCACCGCCACCCTGCCCGACTTCGAGTCCGCGATCGCGGTGGTGGACCGGGTCGCCGAGGACGCCGAGGCCGCCGACCACCACCCCGACATCGACATCCGCTACGCCACGCTGACCTTCCGGCTGTCGACGCACTCCGAGGGCGGACTGACCGCGAAGGACGTCGACCTCGCCGCGCAGATCTCCGACCGTCTCAGCACCGCCGGCGGCTGAACCACCCACGGCCGGGCCGGGCCACGCACCGCTCCCCCACCGCGAGGCCCCCCGGCGCAGCACCCCGACGCGGCGCCCGACCGCCGAGCCACCGGACGCGGCCGGGCGCGGCTCAGAACCGCCGGTTGGCCAACACCGGGATCTGCTCGCGGACGGTCGCGGCCTCCGCCGGGTCCACGTCGACCACGAGCAGCCCGGGCTCGGCGCCGAGCGCGTCGACGACCTCGCCGCGCGGGCCGGCGACCAGGCTGTACCCGATCCCGGTCGGGGCCTTGCCGTGTTCGCGGCCGACCGTGGTCGGATCGGCCTGATCGCACGCCACGACGAACGAGCCGGTGTCCACCGCACGGGCCCGCACGAGCAGCTCCCACTGCTCACGCTTGCCCGGGCCAGTGCCCCAGGAGGCGGGGACCAGCAGCACGGTGGCGCCGTCGTCGGCGAGGCGCTGGTACAGCCCGGGGAAACGCACGTCGTAGCAGGTGGACAGGCCGACCGTGACCGGATCGTCCCCGCCCACCCCGACCACGACCGGATCGTTCCCGGGCTCGACGGTGTCGGACTCGGCGAAGCCGAACGCGTCGAACATGTGGATCTTGTCATAGTGGGTGTCGACACCGCCGCCGGTGGCGAGCAGCGTGTTGCGGACCCGGCCGTCCCCGGACGGGGTGAACATCCCCGCGACGACGGTGGTCCCGGCCGCCGCGGCGAGCTCGCGGACCCGGGTCGCCCACGGTCCGTCCAGCGGCTGCGCCACCGGGCCGAGCCGGACCCCGAAACAACACATGGTGGCCTCGGGGAACAGCACCAGCTGCGCGCCGGCGTCGGCGGCGGCGAGGGTGTTGCGCTCCACCTCCGCGAGGTTCTCCTCGGGATCCGGGGTGGACACGATCTGGGCCAGGGCGATCCGCATGTGCCGGTCGTACCACGCCGGTCCCGCGCGTGGGGTACGGTCGGGGCGTGCTGAACGCGTACTACTGGTTTCGCCGGCCGGCCTGGGATGGGCTGGCAGGTGCCGTAGCGCGCTGACCTCCATCCCCTCGAGCCGGCATTCCAGACCGGCTCGGTCGAGGTGATCCGAGGCGGTCCGCCGGGTAAGGACCACCGTCTCCGATGAGTGCGAGCACCACCCCTCTGCAGGTCGCCCCGACCGACGACCGCCGTATCGAGCGGATCAGCCCGCTGATCTCGCCCGCGCTGCTGCGCCACGACCTGCCCTGCGATCCCCGGGTCGCCGAGACCGTCACCCGCGGCCGCGCCGCGGTCACCGACATCCTCGACGGCGACGACGACCGGCTGCTCGTCGTCGTCGGGCCGTGCTCGGTGCACGACCCCGAGGCCGCCCTGGACTACGCCCACCGCCTCGCCGCCCGTGCCGAGGAGCTGTCCGGCGAGCTGTGCGTGGTCATGCGGACCTACTTCGAGAAGCCGCGCACGACCGTCGGCTGGAAGGGCCTGATCAACGACCCGGGCCTGGACGGCACCTTCGACGTGAACCGCGGGCTCCGGACCGCGCGCACGCTGCTGCTCGACATCTCCGCGCTCGGGCTGCCGGTCGGCTGCGAGTTCCTCGACCCGATCACCCCGCAGTACATCGCCGACGTGGTCACCTGGGGCTCGATCGGTGCCCGCACCGCGGAGAGCCAGGTGCACCGCCAGCTGGTCAGCGGCCTGTCGATGCCGGTCGGGATCAAGAACGCCACCGACGGCGACATCCGCGCGGCGATCGACGGAATGCGGGCGGCCGCGGCGTCGCACGTGTTCATGGGGGTCAACGCCGACGGGCTCGCCGGCCTGGTCACCACCATCGGCAACCCGGACACCCACGTCATCCTCCGCGGCGGTGCCACCCCGAACTACTCGGCCTCCGACGTCACCGCCACCGCCGACGCCCTGCGCGCGGCGGGCCTGCCGGAGCGGATCGTCGTCGACGCCAGCCACGGCAACAGCGGCAAGGACCACGTGCGGCAGGCCGGCGTCGTCACCGAGCTGGCCGAGCGGATCGCGGGCGGCGAGCGCGCCGTGACCGGGCTGATGATGGAGAGCTTCCTGGAAGCGGGACGCCAGGAGCTGGGCCCGGACATGATCCGCGGCCGCTCGGTGACCGACGCCTGCATGTCCTGGCCCACCACCGACGAGCTGCTGGGCACGCTCGCCGACGCCGTGCGCCGCGGCCGCCGCTGAGCCCGGGCCGCTCACCCCGGGCCGTCCAGCCGGTCGAGGACCCGGCGGCGCAGCAGCTCGTACTGCGCGCGGCAACGCCGCGGCGGGCCTGTCGGCCGCACGACCACCCGGGGCGGGTGGACCGTCTCGCCCGGGCCGAACTGGTCCCGGGTCAGGTCCACCTCGGCGCCGCAGGGCAGCCGGTTCCACCAGTGGTAGCCCTGCAGCGTGCCGTCGGCGTGCCACACCTCGGCGAGCAGCAGGTCACCGCCGAACAGGTCGTGCAGGACCAGTGCGGTCGCCCCGCACTGGCCCCGCGACGGACGGTCCGGCGTCCAGTCCCTGACGTCCGCGACGTCGCAGGTGTCGTGGCTCCAGGAGGCGCGCAGCGCGGCCACCACCCGCGACGGGACGGGTGGCGAGGCCGGGGGCGACGGCGGGGCGGTGGTCATGGTTCCGACGCTACGAGCGACCCCCGACAGTTCCGCGTCGCCGCAGCTCAGCGGTCCGGTAGGCCGAGGTGCAGGGCCATCAGGACGTCGTCGACGGCGACCCCGTCGACCACGAACTCGGCGCGCAGCACGCCCTCCTCGACGAAGCCGCAGCGGCGGTACAGCTCCCGGGCCCGGGTGTTCGGACCGAGGACCCGCAGCGTGACCTTGCGGCCGCCGGTGTCGCGGGCCCGGGCCACCGCGGCGGCGACCAGCGCGCGGCCGACGCCGCGACCGGCGTGACCGGGGTGCACCGCCAGCCCCCCGATGTAGTGGACGTGGTCGCGCGCCGGGACGGCGGGCGGCGCGGGCCCGACGATCACGTACCCGACCACGGCGCCGTCGTCGTCGGCGACGAGCACGTCCCCGACCGGGGTCCGGTCGAGGAACGGTTCGGGCCGCGGCGGGGCGGGGCTGACCTCGGCCGTCCAGGTCAGGGCATCGATCCGGGTCAGCTCGGGGTCGTCGGCGGGCGCCGCGGCCCGGACGGTCAGCACCGCGGGACCGGACGGCCGACGGGCCGGTCCATCCGGGTCTCGCTGATGCCGTCGGGGCGCTCGACGACGCCCCGGTCGACGAACCCGAGCCGGCGGTAGAACGCCGCGGCGCGGTCGTTGCCGACCACCACGTGCAGCGCCAGCGTCCGCGCGCCCCACCCGGCGGCGCGGTCGAGGACCGCGTCGACGAGCGCGGTCGCGGCATCGCCCCCGCGCGCGTGCGGGGCGACCCACAGGGCGATGAGGTCGGCGACGCCGTCGTCGTCCGGCGGGACGGCCACGACCTGCCCGGCGGGTCGGCCGCCGACCTCGACCACCAGGTACCGACCGGGCGCGGCCAGCCGGTCGCGCCATTCCTGCTCGCCCGCGCCGAGCCAGTCGGTGAGCCGGCTGTGGAACGCGTCGGGGGCCTCGGCCAGGGCGGCGAGGCGCAGGTCGCGCCAGGTCTCCCAGTCGTGGGGGCCCAGCTCCCGGACGGTGATCACGCATGGCCTCCCGGACGGACGGAGGCGCCGAACCTAGCAGCGCCCCGGGGCGCTCCCGCCGCCCGTCCGGCGATCGTCGATCCTGATGAGCCTGGTCCGCACGGCGCAACATCGACCCGCTGTCCGGCGAGAGGACCGGCATGAGCGCGCCGCACCGCCGTACCCGTCCCGCCGGGCCCCGCCTGCTGCTGGCCGGGGCCGTCCTCGTGGTCACCCTGTTCGGGACCGTGGTCGCCGGGCCCGCCTCCGCCGGCACGGACTGTTCCGCAGCCTGGACCGCGGCCGGATGTCCCTGATCCCGCCCGGCGGGCGACGCGATGCCGGGTCGCCGCAACCGGGTGTCACCCGTTCGGCAGAATGGTGAGCGTGGATCCCCGGGCGGTGCGCACGCGACGGCGTCTCCAGGACGCGCTGCTCGCGCTGGCCAGGGAGCGTTCCCTCGAGTCGATCACGATCGCGGACGTCGCGGAGCACGCGTCGGTGAACCGCAGCAGCTTCTACCAGCACTACACCGACAAGGAGATGTTGCTGGCCGACGCGCTCGCCAACCGGGCGGCGGACGCCGGGGCGGATCTGTCGGACCTGTCGATCGACGACATCGGGCCCGAGCCGCCGGCGGCGCTGCTGCGCTGGTTCCACCACCTCGCGGAGCACGCGCCGTTGTACCGGCAGGCGCTCGGCGGTGCCGCGGCGCCGGACGCGGCGGCCGGGATGCGCCGGCGGATGCAGTCGGTCGTCGCCGACACGACGGTGGGGCTCGGAGTCTCCGAGGACGCGTTCGGCATGCCGCTGGACGTGTTCGCCGCCGCCCTGACCTGGACGCTGCTCGGCGTCGCGGCGAGCTGGCTGGAACGCGATCCGCTGCCCCCACCCGAGGTCGCCGCCGGGTGGGCGTGGCGGATGCTGGTCCGCCGGGACTTCTGAGCTCCGCTCGGAGGAACCGGTCGGCCGTACCGCCCGGGCCGGGTCAAGCGGCCCGGGCGGTACGCGCCTCACGGGTGTTCCGCGGCGCTCAGCCCTGCACGATGCCGGAGTTGCTCTGGTCGACCGTGGTGGTCGACTGCGACACCGGACCGCCGGACAGCAGGCCGCCGATGTTGATCGACGGGTTGACAGTGGCCGCGATGTCGATCAGGCCGCCGCGCTGCGAGGCGTGCCCGCCACCGCCGTGCTTGCCGCCGGACTGCAGGATCCCGCTGTTGGAGTCGTCGACGGTGGTGGTCGACTGCTCCACCGGGCCGGAGTTCAGGATGCCGCCGATGTTGGCCGACGGGCTGACGTCCAGACCCAGCCCGACCAGGTCGTCGACCTGCACGGCGTCGCCCGCGCCGCAGCCGCTCTGCACGATGCCGGAGTTGGACCGGTCGAGCTTGGTGGTCTGCTGGGAGACCGCACCCTGGTTCAGGATGCCGCCGACGTTCAGCTGCGGGTCGACCGCGGCGTCGAGGCCGAGCAGACCGCCCTTCTGGTACGCCGAGGACGGCGCGCAGTCACGACCCTTGTCGTGGTGCTTGCCGCCGTCGCCGTAGTCACCGGCGAAGGCCATTCCGGCCGAGCCCAGGACCAGCGGGACGGACAGGGCGCCGGCGGCGGCGATCCGCCGGGCGTTGCGGCGGGCGGGAGTCGTCTCGGGGGCGTTCATGGCACTCCTTCTGTGGCGATGTGATCCGGCCGTCGTACTGACACTCCGTCACTGACCGGTGCCGCAGAACGTACGGAGGCTGATCACTCAAGCGAGAGAACCCCCTCGTTCGGGCAGCGTTATGTCCGTTTCGCTGCGCCCGAACCGACCGCTCGCCGCTGACCAGCTACACAGAGTGCTATCCACCAGGTGTCGTTTAGCTACTCTCCGTGCAGAATCAGCAGCTCGCCGATCGTTACGGAAAGCGTCTCGGAAGTGGCATGAATCACAGATGCGCAACGGGGAGGGCGAACGCGCGTCTCTAGCCCCCGGAGTCACCGCCCGCGCCGGGTGGACACCTCGCGATAACCGCATCCACCTGCGGGAATGGGCCGGACGGCGGGACGCGACTCGACCGTTCGTCGCGCGGGGAACGGCTGCCGGGTGTGTATCGATCGCCGAACGGCGGCCCGGAACGGGACTGGACAGCGCTTCGCACCAGACTGTCGCGCGGCGGCCAGCGCCCTCAGGATGGTCAACGACGTGGTCCGTCCGGAGTAACGCTGTCGGGGTGGATCCACACCCGGACGGGTCCTCCGGGAGCCGACGTCGCTGCCGGAGCCACGGTCGTGGTCGGCGGGGACCGGCCGCGCCCGGCCGTCACGGGCCGGAAACCCGGTGTCGCGCGGGACGGACGACCGCGATCCTGGGCGGGTGCACATCGGACTGCGGCGCCTCGACGAGCCCCTGCTGGCGGCGTTGTGTGACACGGCGGCCGCCGGGGCGGACCCGCTCGAGGTGATGCCGCCGGTGCCCGGTCCGCCGGGGTGGACGGTGCGGCGGCGCGCGGCGTTCGTCGCGTTCCACCGGGAGCGGTCGGTCGCGGCGCCGAGGCCGGTCGAACGGACCTGGGCGGTCGTCGTCGACGGGGAGGTGGCCGGGGCGGCGCGGCTGGAACCGGTCGACGGCGGGGAGGAGGCCGGGATCTGGCTGGCCCGGCCGTGGCGGGGCCGCGGCGTCGGTGCCACCGTGCTGCGGATGCTCGTGGAACGCGCCGACGGACCGGTCGTCGCGGAGACCACCGCGGACAACGGCGCGGCGGTCGCGGTGCTGCGCGGGCTCGGGGCGGGCGTGACCGTCGAGGGCGACGCCGTGCACGCCCGGTGGGGCCGGGCTGCCGGGCGGCCGCGCAGCGACGCGGGCAGGGCGGTCCTCGCCGCGGGCGACCGCACCGGCGGCCGGTGCTCACCACCCGGGCCCGGGTGACCGCTCAGTTCCCGACGCCCGCCCGGTCGTACCGGTCATGTCCGCAGCACACACCGCCCGCCGCATGTTCGAGCTGCTCGAGCCGATCTGCCTGGCCACCTACCTCGCCGACGAGCCGAACGAGGAGCTGGTCGCGCTCGGCCACCGCACCTACTGGGACGGCTACTTCGCGAGCCGCGCCGCGCCGCTGGGCCGGGTCCCGGCCGAGGTCGTGCACGCGGCGTTCTACAGCTTCGCCGACGGCGAGGCCGCCCGGCACATCCCGAGCGCCTGGGCGACGGCCCCGCCGGAGGAGTCCTTCGCCGCGTGGCGCCGGGGAAGCGTCGCGGCGCTGCGCCGGATCCTCGGCGCCGAGATGTCCGGCTCCCCCGGCGTGGCCCGCGCGGCCGACCTGCTCACCACCGCCTCGACGGGCGCGCCCGTCGAGGGCCGGGTGATGTACGCCGGGATGCGCGCCCTGGAGGTCCCCGCCGACCCGCTGACCCGGTTGTGGCAGTCCGCGACGACGCTGCGCGAGCACCGCGGCGACGGGCACGTGACCGCCCTGCTCGCCGAGCGGGTCGGGGGCACCGAGGCCCATCTGCTGTCCGCGCTGGACATGGGCATCCACCCGCCGGAGACGTTCGGGCGCGTGCACCACCTGCCGGCGGCCCGGCTGGCCGAGGTCATGGCCGGGCTGCGGCGACGCGGCCTGATCGACGACGACGGGTGGCTCACCGACCCGGGCCGGGAGGTCAAGGCACGCGTGGAGGCGCTGACCGACGAGCTCGCCGCACCGCCGTACGCGGTCCTGTCCGACGCGGAGCTCGACGAGCTGGTCGCGGAGCTGGAGCCGCTGTCCACGGTGATGACGGCGGCCTGGTCGCAGTGACCGTCGGTCAGGGCAGCAGTGCCGCCACCGCCGCCCGCGCCTGCCGCGCCGGCTCCGGGCTCCCGCCGATCGCCGCGGTCACCATCGCCCCCTCCGCGAGCAGGCAGACCGGCTCGACGGGGTCCACCCCGGCCGCCGACGCCCACTCCCCGAGTTCCCGGTGGAACAGCTCCTTGTGCCTGCGCACCTCTCGCAGCACCGGCTCCGAGGTACTGCCGAGCTCGCCGTAGGCGTTGATCCAGGCGCAGCCGCGGAACCCCGGCCGGGCGAACCACTCCCCCAGCCAGTCGAAGGCGGCGAGGAGCCGCTGCCGCGGGTCCTCGACCCGGGTCACGTACGCCGCCAGGTCGGCGCGCCACCGCTCGTCGCGCCGACGGAGCACCGCGACGACGAGGTCCTCCTTGGTGGCGAAGTCCCGGTAGATCCGCTTGAGCGGGAGCCCCGACGCCGACCTGACCTGGTCCATCCCGACGGCCCGGATGCCGCGCTCGTAGAACAGCAGCTCCGCCGCCTCCAGCAGGCCGTCCCGGTCGAGACGGGCCTGTTCCTCGGTGATGGCCGCAGGCACCGATGACCTCCTTGACATCGAGAACGGTCGTTCCCTACGTTACCGGAACGCATCGAGAACGATGGTTCTCGACCCACCGAGGAGGCAGCCGTGGCCGAAGGCCGTCCGCCCTACCCGCCGTTCACGCCGGAGACCGCGCGACAGAAGGTGCAGGCCGCCGAGGACGCCTGGAACACCCGCGACCCGGAGCGCGTCGCGGGCGCGTACACACCGGACTCGGTGTGGCGCAACCGCGACACCTTCGCGACCGGCCGGCAGGAGATCGTCGAGCTGCTGACCGCGAAGTGGCAGCGCGAGCAGGACTACGCGCTGCGCAAGAGCCTGTGGGCGTTCGACGACAACCGCATCGCCGTCCGGTTCCAGTACGAGTCCCGCGACGCCGACGGCCAGTGGTGGCGCAGCTACGGCAACGAGCTGTGGGAGTTCGACGAGCTGGGGCTCATGCGGCGGCGGGAGGCCAGCATCAACGACGTCCCGATCACCGAGGCGGAGCGGCGTATCCACGGCCCGCGCCCCGACTCCGAGCGGGGGGTCGACATCCCTCTGCAGTGAACGACGTCAGACCGTGTCCGCGCCGATGGTGTTCCGCATCCGGGTGAGCAGATCCTGCTGCTCCCGCCCGGGCTGGTCCGGCGCCGCGGGCCGGATGCGGCCGTCGACGTCGTGCAGCGGGATGTCCGAGCGCCCGATCGCGGAGATGCGGGCCATCGACCAGCGGGAGAACACCCGGGAGTCCACCGTCGTCGACTCGAGGACCGACACGTCGGTGTGCCGGTCGTCTGCCTCGATCTTCTCGAACAGCCCGGTGACCACTGCCTCGTCGCCCTCCAGGGTCTGGACGAACCAGTTGTCCGAGATCAACAGCGCACCGGTCACACCGGCCTTCTTGTTCTTCGACCGAGCCACGTCGAAGATCTCGGCGAGGACCTCGTCGCGGCGGTCGCGAGGCACGGTGCTGTGGCTGCGGTAGATCAGCCTGTGGACCTGCTCGGCCATGTGGTTCCCCCGTGTCGGTCGGGCCGCCTCACCGGAGACGGGCGTGGAACCGTCACGGACCCGGATCCCGGGTGATCGTCACGGCCGTCCCGGCGGTAGTGGCGTACGACACACTCCGACGTCGCGATATGAGACGCCCTGTCGGAAGATCGGTCGCTACCGGGCCCCGTCGAACCGGACGTCCACCCGGACCTGTCGTCCGTCTCGCACCGCCACACCGTGGCCCGGCCGTTCCTCGCCGTCGACCCGGACCCGCAGCGGTGCGCCCTCGCCGGTGAAGTTGCGCCACCAGTTCTTCCGGTCCGGCAGCTCGACACGGATGACGCCGCCGTCGCCAGCGGGCTGGAAGGCCACGGGGAGCCGGAACTCCGTGCCGGATCGGCGTCCGTGGTAGCTGATCTCCGTCAACGGACCGAGCCTGCCCGAGCGCGCGAGGGGCGCGACGACGGTGTTGACGACCCGGGCCATGCGCTGGAGGAGGTTCACGCTCCGCCAGCGTAGCCGCGGGCGACCGGCGCCGCCCGTGCCGCGACGGGGAGGTCAAGGCAGGTCAGCAGTCGCTCCGGGGCACCAGGCCCCGCTCGCACAGGTACTGCATCTGGGTCTCGCCGCTGGTCGGTGCCCGGCCCGCGGACGTACCCGGGTCGAGGTACCCCTGGTAGGCGGAGCACGACGGGTCGAACCGGCCGGCCGCCATCGCCCGCTCCGCGCAGTCGGCACCGGCGGTCGTCGCCCTGCTCCGCTCGGCCTCCCGCGCCTCGGCCGCCGCAGCCCGGTCCATCGCCCGGCGGGCCTCGGTGAGCGCCCCGTCCACCGCCGCGCCCGGCACGGACGCCGCCGGACCGACGCGGAGCAGCACACCGGTGGCGGGTGCGAACCGGGCGGACACCGGAGCGACCGCGGGTTCCGGGACGGTGCTCGGCTCGGCCCCGGACGCCGCGGCGCACGCGCTGGTGGCGAACACGGCGGCGACGACGGCTGCCACGGCGAAGCGGCCCATGCCCATCGTCGTTCCCCCAGCCGGTCACACCGGCCCCGCTCGCCGGGGCCTCGCGCACAGTGTCGTGGGTGGCGCGACAACGGTCAGTGTGGGCGCCGGATCGTCACCCCTTCTGATGAGCGGGGGGTGCGCAGACGGGGCGGGTCAGACGTTGGAAGGGATGATCAGACGGCCGCTGCGTCGGCCACCGTCACCCAGGCGGCCGCGCGATCGGCATCGACACCGGCGGATCGGGCGACACTGCGGCCGAGGAGGTGTGCCGTCTCCAGGTCGTCGTAGCTCAGTTTCAGGGCGAGCACGGCGACGTCGTAGGCGGCTTCGCCGTTCATCCCGCGCGGGCCGATGAACCACGGCCGACCGCGGCCGTGGAGGACGTGGGGCGGTGAGAGGTCGGCGTGGCACAGTCCGGCCGGCGAGTCGGTGGCGAGCTGGTCGAGAACCACGTCGGCGGCCGGATCGGTGAGCCGTGCCCGGAGCCACGGGACGATGCTCGGCGCCGAGGGCACGCCGTCCTCGTCGGCGAGGGTGCGCAGCATCGTGGCTGCGCCCTCGATGTCCCGCGGCCGCGGCTCCCGCTCGGCGAACGATGCGCCGGGCTCGACCGCGTCCAGTGCGGTCCACGTGCTCGTGGGTGTGTTCCGCAGGAGATGGACCGCAGGCGCCAGACCAGCTCGCGAGAGCTGCTCCAGCACCGCGGCCTGGTGAACGGCGTCCGGGTCGGGGCTCGACCGCAGGACCACCCGAGCGCCGGCGCTGGTCGTCGCCTCCACCACGTGGGCCGACCTGGAGGAGAACGTCGTGCCGGTCGGTGTGACCGAGAGTGCGGCGCAGACCTCGGCCAGCTCGACGGGGAGCGCCTCCACCCAGGCGGGTGCGCGGTCGGGCCATCGCGCGTGTACGGCTCGGGCGAGGTCGGGATGCAGCGGAGTCACGGGCGCAGTGCGGTGGCGACGGCGGGCCGGGTCAGACGTTGAAGCGGAACTCGACCACGTCGCCGTCGTGCATCACGTAGTCCTTCCCCTCCATCCGCACCTTCCCCGCGGCCTTCGCGGCGTTCATCGACCCCGCGGCGACCAGGTCGTCGAAGGAGACGATCTCGGCCTTGATGAAGCCCCGCTCGAAGTCGGTGTGGATGACCCCGGCCGCCTGCGGCGCGGTGGCCCCCTGCGGGATCGTCCAGGCCCGCGACTCCTTGGGCCCGGCGGTCAGGTAGGTCTGCAGACCGAGAGTGGCGAACCCGGCGCGGGCCAGCTGGGCCAGTCCCGGCTCGTCCTGCCCGATCGACTCCAGGAGCTCGGCAGCGGACTCGTCGTCGAGCTCCAGCAGCTCGGCCTCGACCTTGGCGTCGAGGAACACGGCCCGGGCGGGGGCGACCAGCTCGGTGAGCTCCTTGCGCCGGGCGTCGTCGGTGAGGACGGCCTCGTCGGCGTTGAAGACGTAGAGGAACGGCTTCGTCGTGAGCAGCGTCAGCTCGCGCAGCAGCTCGGTGTCGGCCTCGGCCTGGAACAGCGTCCGGCCCTCATTGAGGATCGCGACGGCGGCGTTCGCGGCGTCGAGGACCGGCTTGCGGTCCTTCTGCGTGCGGGCCTCCTTCTCCAGCCGCGGCACCGCCTTCTCCAGCGTCTGGAGGTCGGCCAGGACCAGCTCGGTCGCGATCGTCTCGATGTCGCTCGCGGCGTCGATGCGGCCGTCGACGTGCACCACGTCCGGGTCGTCGAAGACGCGGACGACCTGGCAGATCGCGTCGGACTCGCGGATGTTCGCGAGGAACTTGTTGCCCAGACCCGCGCCCTCGGACGCGCCCTTGACGATGCCGGCGATGTCGACGAACGACACCGTCGCCGGGATGATCTTCTCCGACGAGAAGATCTCGGCCAGCTTCCCCAGGCGCTCGTCGGGGAGCGGGACGACGCCGACGTTGGGCTCGATCGTCGCGAACGGGTAGTTCGCGGCGAGCACGTCGTTGCGGGTCAGCGCGTTGAACAGGGTCGACTTGCCGACGTTGGGCAGGCCGACGATGCCGAGGGTGAGGGACACGGACGACCAGGGTAGTCGGGACTCCTCAGCCCGGTTCGAGCCGGTAGCCCGCGCCGCGCACCGTCGCGATCCAACCGGCGCCGAGCTTACGACGCAGGTAGCGCACGTAGACGTCGACGACGTTGGACGAGGCCCCCGACTCGGCAGGCCCCCACACCAGCCGGAGCAGCTGGTCGCGGGACAACACCTGGCCCGGGTGGCGCAGGAACGTCTCGGCCAGCGCGCACTCGCGCGTGGACAGCTCGACGGTGCGGCCGTGCACGCTCACGTGCCGGGTGCGGGGGTCGAGCTCGAGTCCGTGGAAGGTCAGCAGATCCGGGTCCGGGACCGGGCGGGCGCGCTCCAGCCGCAGCCGGATCCGGGCCACCAGCTCCTCGAACCGGAACGGTTTGGCCATGTAGTCGTCGGCACCGCCGGTCAGCCCGGCGACGGTGTCGTGCACGCTGTCGCGCGCGGTCAGGATGATCACCGGGAGGCTGCTGCCGGCCGCCCGCAGTCGTCGCAGGACCTCGAAGCCGTCCATCCCGGGCAGCCCGATGTCGAGCACCAGCAGGTCGAACCCCCCGGACACGGCGTGGTCGTGCACGCCGGCCCCGTCGGCGACGACCGTGACCTCGAACCCGGCCCCGACCAGGCCCTTCTTCACCAAGGACGCGATGCGCGGCTCGTCCTCGGCCACCAGGATCCGGCTGGTCACGTC
Organism: Pseudonocardia sp. Ae717_Ps2; assembly: GCF_001932475.1. Classification (NCBI taxonomy): domain Bacteria; kingdom Bacillati; phylum Actinomycetota; class Actinomycetes; order Pseudonocardiales; family Pseudonocardiaceae; genus Pseudonocardia; species Pseudonocardia sp. Ae717_Ps2. Next base: position 566,337 of record NZ_MCIS01000001.1, on the reverse strand, counting down.
TCGCTCCTCGGCAGGTCCAGTGTGAAGGTCGCCCCGTGCCCGGGCGTGCTCTCGAGCAGCACGCGACCGCCGTGCGTCGTCGCGATGGCCTCGACGATGGACAGCCCGAGCCCGGCGCCGTCGGAGCGGGGTGCGTCGTCGCCGCGCGCGAAGCGCCGGAACACCCGCTGCCGGTCCTCCGGCGCGACGCCCGGTCCGGTGTCGGCCACCCAGATCCGCACCCGCCCGTCGACCGCCTCCGAGCCGAGCGCGATCCGGTCGCCGTCGCCGGTGAAGCGGGTCGCGTTGTCGGCCAGCGCGACGACGGCCTGGGTGATCCGCTGCGGGTCCATCCGGCACCGCACCGCGGCCACCGCCTCCAGCCGCCAGTCCCGGTCGGCGAGGCCGGTCAGCTTCTCGAACAGCTCCCGGGTCAGTGCGCCGACGTCGACGAGCTCGGTCCGGAGCAGCGACGGCTGCTCGGCCCGGGTCAGCGCGAGCATCTCCGACACCAGCCGGTTCATCCGCTCCAGCTCGTCGTCGACCAGGGCGACGGTCTCGACGACGTCGTCGGGGTCGTGCGGGTCGAGCACCCCGAGGTGCCCCCGCACGATGGTGATCGGGGTGCGCAGCTCGTGGCCGGCGTCGTCGACGAACCGCCGCTGGGACTCCATACCGCTCTGCACCCGGTCGAGCATCGCGTTCAGCGTGATGGCCAGCTCGGCGATCTCGTCGCGGGCCTGCGCGCGCTGCGGCACCCGGCGCGACAGGTCCCGCCCGGTGATGGTGTTCGCGGTCGCGGCGACGTCGCGCAGCGGCCGCAGGATGCGCCCGGCCACCAGCCACGCCCCGACCGCGGACAGCAGCGCCGTACCGAACCCGACCAGCCCCATCAAGCGCGCGGCCTCGTGGGCGAAGTCGTGCTCGCGGTCGGTGAAGTAGCCGATCACGATGACGCCGCGCTGCGGGTCGCCGGCGAGCCCGACCGGCAACGCCGACCAGCGCACCTCGCCCGCCGAGCTCTCGTAGGACCCGCGGGTGGGACGACGGACGTCGGCGACCAGCGCGGTGAACGCCGGGTCCTCGCGCAGCAGCACCCGCGGGCTCGTCCGCCGGGACTCCCAGCGGAAGCGCCCGTCGAGATAGCCGAGGAACTTCTCGTTCGGCCGCGCGACGTTCGCGGCGATCACCGACCGCAGGATCTCGTCGACCGAGGAGTACGGCCGGCCGGTCGTCGGGTTGATGCCGGTCTCGGTGACGCGGGCGAACTCGGCGATCTCGGAGTTCAGCGCCCCGTCGATCCGGCGGTCGGTCTCGTCGATCAGCAGCATCCAGGTCAGCAGCGTGACGACGCCCAGCGAGGCCAGCACCAGCAGCACGACCCACCCGACGATGCGGGTGCGGGCCCCGATCGCCCGACCGACGCGGCGGGGCCCGGGGCCGGACCCGACGGCCTCGGTCGCGATGATCGCCTCCAGTTCGTCCGTGCCGGTGACCATGATCCCGTACCCGCTGCGGGACGGGCGCACCGTGGGCAGCGCTCTCGTGCCGACACCCGGCACGGATGAGCACCGTCGGTCGTCGATACAGCTCCGTTGGGAGTAAGGCACGCTCCGTCGCACGGCGCACAGGTGACACACGGACATCGTCGAACGGCTGCCACCACCCGGACGGCCGAGCACCACACCCGTCCGGGCCGAGCTCCGACGACCGGGACCGAGGGGGACGTCGTGCGCCTGCCCTGGACCGGCCCCGGACACCGGTGACCGATTCCCGCCAGTGGCGACGGCCGCCCAGTGGCATCGTCGGTACCGTGCTGCTCGACCACGACTCCTGCTACCGCGCCGTCGCCGCCAAGGACGCGCGGTTCGACGGCCAGTTCGTCACGGCCGTGCGCACCACCGGCATCTACTGCCGTCCGTCCTGCCCGGTACCGCCTCCGCGCTCGCACAACGTCGAGTTCCTGCGGACCGCGGCCGCCGCGCAGACCGCGGGCTACCGGGCCTGCCGGCGGTGCCTGCCCGACGCCGTCCCCGGCTCGCCGGAGTGGAACCTGCGTGCCGACGCCGCGGGGCGGGCCATGCGCCTGATCGCCGACGGCGTCGTCGAGCGCGACGGGGTCCCCGGGCTCGCGTCGCGGCTGGGCTACTCGCCCCGCCAGCTCGGCCGGATCCTCACCTCCGAGGTGGGTGCCGGGCCGCTGGCCCTGGCCCGCGCGCAGCGCGCGCACACCGCCCGCATCCTGGTCGAGACCACCCCGCTCGGGCTGGCCGACGTCGCGTTCGCCGCCGGGTTCGGCAGCGTCCGGCAGTTCAACGACACCGTCCGCGCCGTCTACGGCGTCCCGCCCTCCCAGCTGCGCGCCGAGGCCGCACGCCGCACGCGCAACCGCGAGCCCGGCCCGCCCGGGGCGCTCGTGCTGCGGCTGCCCTACCGGTCCCCGTTCGACCCGCACGGTCTGCTCGACCACCTCGCGGCCCGCGCGGTCGACGGTGTCGAGACCGTCGGCGGCGGCACCTACCGCCGCACGCTGTGGCTCCCGCACGGATCGGCCGCCGTCGCACTGGACCTGACCGCGCGGCCCGGCGCCGTGGTGGCGACGCTGCGGGCGTCCGACCCGCGGGACGTCGGGCCCGCGGTGTACCGGCTGCGCCGATTGCTCGACCTCGACGCCGACCCGCTCGCCGTCGACGCCGTGCTGGGTGCCGACGCCGCACTCGCCCCCCTGGTCGCCGCGACGCCCGGGATCCGGCTGGCGGGCACCGTCGACCCGGCCGAGACGGCGGTCCGCACGGTGCTGGGCCAGCAGGTGTCGGTCGCCGCCGCCCGCACCGCCGCGGCCCGTCTCGCGGCCACGCACGGGACGCCGCTGCCCGCGGAGCTGTGCGACGACGGCGGGCCGCACCTGCTGTTCCCCGAGCCGGGAACCCTCGTCGACGCCGACCTCGCGGGCCCGGCCCGACGAGCGTCGTCGCTGCGCGGGCTGTGTGCCGCGCTCGCCGACGGCACGCTCGCCCTCGACCCCGGGCGCGACCCGGACGACCTGCGCGCCGAGCTGTGCGCGCTGCCCGGGATCGGACCCTGGAGCGCCGGCTACCTGGCCATGCGGGTCCTGGGTGACCCCGACGAGCTGCTCGCCTCCGACCTCGCGGTGCGCCGCGGCGCCGAGGCGCTCGGACTGCCCTGCGACGGGGCCGCGCTCACCGCGCGCGCCCGCGCCTGGGCCCCCTGGCGGTCCTACGCCGCCACCCATCTCTGGCGGGCCGCGACGTCCGCCGCCACCACCACCGCTCGGAGGAGCGCATGAGCACAGCAACGTGGTCCACACGGGACACCCCGGCCGGGCCGTTCACCGCGGTCGTCGACGACGACGGCCACGTCCTCGCCTCCGGCTGGACCGCCTCGGTCGACGAGCTGCTCGCCCTGGTGCACCGCTCACTGGCCCCGACGACCGTGGTCGAGGGCGACCTCGGCGCGGTCGGCGAGGCGGTCGACCGCTACCACGACGGCGAGCTGTCGGCGATCGACGACGTGCCCGTCCGCCAGCGGTCCGGCCCCTACCGGGAGCTGGCGTGGGACGTGCTGCGGACCGTGCCCGCGGGGGCACCGGTCACCTACACCGGCTACGCCGAGAAGACCGGCCGCCCCGCGGCGGTGCGTGCCGCGGCCGGCGCCTGCGCGTCCAACGCGGCGGCGCTGTTCGTCCCGTGCCACCGGGTGCTGCGCAGCGACGGGACCCTGGGCGGGTTCCGCTACGGCCTGGCCGTGAAGCGGTGGCTGCTGGAGCACGAGGCGGTCTGAGACCGTCCCCGGCGACCGCGGATCGCGCACCGCGGCCGCCGGGTGCCCCGGCACCGGTGCCCCCGGGTCAGCCCTCGGTGACCGGTCCGACCTGGATCCCGGCGTCGACGCCGATCGGTCCCCGGGCCAGGAAGCTGCCCGGGATGTCGCCGCCGGGACCGTGCAGCGAGAACTCCAGCTCGTTCGCCGGGGCGGGCCCGGCGGAGTTGCGGATCTGCACGTCGAACTGCACGGGCTCCCCCGGCCCGAACTCGACGGCGCGGGTCTGGTCGCCGTAGGGCACCGCGACCTCGGAGGCGCGCGGCGAGCCGTTCAGGCTGAACACCAGGTCCGACGGCGATCCGGACAGCAGGCACGGCGCGGTGCCCGGGGCCGCGCTGAGCACGACCGAGTAGTGACGGTGCCCGGCGCTCGCCGGCGCCGGGTGGATGGTCGCCTGCTGGTTCGCCGGCCGGCAGGCGCTGGGCGCCGGGTCCCCCGCCGGCGTCGCGGGTGCGGCCGAGGCGACCCCGGCCGGGACGAGCACTGCCGCGGCGGCGACAGCCAGGGCGGCGGTGGTCGTGGCGGCCGTACGGCCGATGGTGCGGGCGAGTCGGGTGGTCATCACAGGTACCTCTCTCACTCTCGCGGCGCCCGGGCCCCCGGCCCGGACCGTCGGCCCCCGAAGGTCCGACACCGGAGAAGACGTGTGCATAGCGAACCAGTTCGCCCCGCGTGGCATCCGTCTCGCCGGGGCAACCCGTCCGGCCGCAGACCTCCCCTGCGATCCGGTGCGCGACACCGGACTCCGGACACGCCGCCGACCTGCGGCGACGCGGAACTGTCGGGGGTGCGGTGCACGCTGCGGGGGTGGACGTCCTCAGCCTGCTCCTCGGATCGATGCTCGGTGCGGCGGTCGCCGCCGCCGTGGTCTGGTCGGTGGCCGCCGCCCGGTTCCGTGCCGAGGCGGCCGAGGCGGCCCGCGCCGCCGCGAACACCGCCGCCACCACCCGGGCGGACGCCGCGGGCCTGCGCGCCGAGCGCACCGCGCTGCTCGAGCGGGTCGAGGAGCTGCACGAGTCGCTCGACGACGCGACGAACCGGGCCCGGCGCGCCGAGTCCGAGGCCGCCGGGGCCACCGCCGCGCTGCGCGCCGAGCGGGAGGCCCGCGCGCAGGCCGAGGCCGCGACGACGCGCCGCGAGGCCGAGCTGAAGGACTCCTTCGCCGCGCTGTCGCAGGACGCGCTGGCCCGCAACAACGAGGCGTTCGTGGCGCTGGCGGAGAGCCGGATCAAGGAGGCGACCGCCGCGCTCGCGGCCAGGGCCGACGGCGACCAGGCGGCCCGCGCGAAGGCCGTCGAGCAGCTGCTCGACCCGGTCTCGGCGGCGCTGGGCCGGGTCGAGGGCCAGCTGCGGACGGTGGAGAAGGAACGCGAGTCCGCCTATGCCGGGCTCCGCGAGCAGGTCAGGGCGATGGCGGCGAGCTCGGACAGGCTCGGCACCGAGACGAAGGCGCTGGTCAACGCGCTGCGGGCGCCGCAGGTGCGGGGCCGGTGGGGTGAGATGCAGCTGCAGCGGGTCGCCGAGATGGCCGGGATGCTCGAGCACTGCGACTTCTCCACCCAGGTGTCCGCCGCCGGGGAGGACGGCGGGGTCCGCCCGGACATGCTGGTCCGGCTCGCGGGCGGCAAGCAGGTCGTCGTCGACGCGAAGGTGCCGTTCGCGGCCTACCTGCAGGCGGTCGAGGCCTCCGACCCGGACGTGCACATCGAGCGGCTCGCCGCGCACGCCCGGCAGCTGCGCACCCACGTGGACCAGCTCTCCGCCAAGGCCTACTGGGAGTCGTTCGAGCCCACACCGGAGTTCGTGGTGCTGTTCGTGCCCGGCGACCCGTTCCTGGAGGCCGCACTCCGCTCGGACCCGGGGCTGCTGGAGTACGCCTTCGGCCGCAACGTCGTGCTCTCGACGCCGACCACCCTCGTCGCGCTGCTGCGCACCGTCGCCTACGGCTGGAAGCAGGAGGCGCTGGCCCGCAACGCCGCCCAGGTGCACCGGCTCGGGCGCGAGCTGCACGGGCGCCTCGCGACGATGGGCACCCACGTCGCGAAGCTCGGCCGCAGCCTCGACGCGGTCGTGGACAGCTACAACCGGACCGTCTCCTCGCTGGAGGCCCGGGTCCTGGTGAGCGCCCGGAAGTTCACCGAGCTGCAGGTGTCCGACACCGAGCTGGAGACCCCCGCGACGGTCGACCGGACCCCGCGCGGTGTCTCCGCACCCGAGCTGGTCGCCTCCGCCGGGGACTCGCTGGTGTCCCTGGAGGACCTCGGGCGGCCCGACCACAACCGGACGGACGGCACCCGATCCGGCGGTGGCCGACCCGACGGCGCACATCCGGGCACGTTCGGCGACGGCGACACGGAACACGACGAGGCGGCCGGGACACCGTGGCGGGAGGGGTTAGGCTGACCGGGTGACCACGGCCCGATCGACTTCGGCCCGCCGGCCCGGCCGGGGGTCCGCCCCCGCGCGCGGTGGCTGGCCGGTGCGCGAGCGGTCCCTGCTCCCCCCGGTCCTCGGGATCCCGCCGATGGCGGCGACCGGCCTGGCCGTCGGCACCACAGCTCTCGGGGTCCTGGTGGACCTGCTGCGGATCGGCACCGTCGGCCGGGTGTTCGAGGTCTGCTACCTGCTCGGTTGCGTGCTCGCGGTGTCCTGGGTCCGCCGGCGCAGCCTGTTCCTGCCGGCCGTGCAGCCGCCGCTGCTGCTCGCCGTCGTCGTCCCGCTGGTCGCGGTGCTCATCGGCGCCCCGTCCGGTGGCGGCGCGGCGCAGAGCCTGCTCATGGCGGGCGCACCGCTCATCAACGCGTTCCCGGCGATGGCGGTGACCACGCTGGTCGTGCTGCTCGTCGCCGGCCTGCGGGTGCTGCGCCAGCGGCTCGGCCCGGACGACGCGGTCGGCCGGCTGCGGCAGCGCCTGGGCCGCGACCCGGGCGGGTACGACCCGGACGGGCCCGGCGGGCGGACCCGGGCGCCGCGCGGTGCGGGTACGCCCGGCACGGCGACCGCGGCCCGGTCCCGCACGTCCGGCACTGCCCGCACCGGGTCGGCCACCGGGTCGACCCCGACCGGCTCCGCCCGACGCGACACGGCCCGCACCGGGTCCACCGGCACCGGGGTCTCGCGCACCGGCTCCGCAGCGCGCTCCACCGGGATCTCGCGCACCGGTTCGGCGGCACGCTCCACCGGGTCCGCGCGCTCCGGCTCCTCCCGCGCGGAGTCCTCCCGTGTCGATCCGTCCCGCTCCGAGCCCACCCGCGGGTCGACGCGCGGGGCGACCGGCCGGACACGCCGCGACACCCGCTGACGGCGGAACCGGCGCTCCGCATGCATCCGCCCAGGTGGACGGCCGGAACGTACCCCGCAGACCGCCCGGGTGACGACGGACCGGACAATGGGAGCAACCCACTGCCCTCCCGAGCGTCTTCCCCATCGGGGGCACGGCGTGACCCCGCCGCTCCCCCCGACGCACGCCGGAACCACTGGAGCGCCATGTCGACCACCCGCAGCCCCCGCAGGACGCGACCCGCGATCGTCGTCGCGCTGGTCACCGCGGCCGTCGCGCTGATCGGCGTCGGCACCGCGATCGCCGGGACCCCGGCCGCCCAGGCCTTCCGGGACCAGCCGCTCGTCGCGGGCACCCCGTGCACCGTCACGGCCCGCGCCTGTGTCGACCTCGACTCGCAGCGCTCCTGGCTGTTCACCGACGGGAAGATCACCCACGGGCCCGTCCCGGTCGCCATCGGCGGCCCGGGCAAGGAGACCCCGATCGGCCACTCCCTGCGGGTGTACCGCAAGGAGCAGCTCCACAAGAGTGGCGAGTACACGATGACCAACGGCGAGCCCGCCCCGATGCCGTGGGCGGTGTTCTTCCAGGACGGCGGCATCGCCTTCCACGAGGGCCGCACCGACACCCCGTCGGCGGGCTGCGTCCGGCTCGCCCCGGAGAACGCGAAGCTCTGGTTCGACACCCTGCAGATCGGTGACCAGGTGCAGGTCGTGTCGGCGAAGCAGGTCCAGGCGGACCGCGCGGCGGGCTGACCGCTCCACCCCCTGTACGACGCAGGCCCCGGACCGAGTCGGTCCGGGGCCTGCGTCGTGCGTGACGGGCTCAGTTCACCGGGCTCAGTTCACCGGGGTCAGGCCCAGCGACCGGCCACGCGGCGGGCGCAGCTCACGGGGCAGCGAGAAGGTCAGCGTCTCCTCGGCGGTGTCGACCTCCTCGACCGAGCCGAAGCCGCGCTCGGCCAGGTACTCGACGACACCCTGCACCAGGATCTCCGGCACCGACGCGCCGCTGGTGATCCCGACCGTCGTGACGCCGTCGAGCCACGACTCGTCGATCTCACGGGCGTAGTCGATCAGGTACGAGGCGCCGGCCCCGGCGCCGAGGGCGACCTCGACCAGACGCACCGAGTTCGACGAGTTCCGCGACCCGACGACCAGCACGAGGTCGCAGCGCGGCGCCATCGTCTTCACCGCGACCTGACGGTTCTGCGTGGCGTAGCAGATGTCGTCCGACGGGGGGTTCTGCAGCTTCGGGAAACGCTCGCGCAGGGCGCGCACGGTGTCCATGGTCTCGTCGACGCTGAGCGTGGTCTGCGAGAGCCACACGACCTTCTCCGGGTCGCGGACGGTCACGGAGTCGACGTCGGCGGCGGACTCGACGAGCTGGATGTGCTCGGGCGCCTCACCAGAGGTCCCCTCGACCTCCTCGTGCCCAGCGTGCCCGACGAGCAGGATGTCGTAGTCCTCGCGGGCGAACCGCTTCGCCTCCTGGTGGACCTTGGTCACCAGCGGGCAGGTCGCGTCGATGGTCTGCAGGTTCCGACCCGAGGCCTCGGCGCGGACCGCGGGCGAAACGCCGTGCGCGGAGAACACGACGTGCGCGCCCTCCGGGACCTCCGACGCCTCGTCGACGAAGATCGCGCCGCGCTCGCGCAGCGTCTCCACCACGTGCTTGTTGTGCACGATCTCCTTGCGGACGTACACGGGGGCGCCGTACTGGTCGAGTGCCTGCTCCACCGCCTCGACGGCACGGTCGACGCCCGCGCAGTAGCCGCGGGGCTTGGCGAGCAGGACCTGCTTGGCAGAACCGGACATGCCCCCAGGGTACGGACCACCCCGGGAACGGGCAGCCGCACGTGACCGGCCCGACCGGGCGCCCGGCGCGACAGGCGACCGCGGATCAGGGGACAATGGCGTGCATGTCTCCGCTGCCGTTCCCCGTGCGGATCGCCGCCGGCCTCGTCGTGACCGCCGTCGAGCAGGCCCGAGAGCTGCCGCGGCACGCCGTCGAGCTGCCGGTGACCGCGGTCAGCCAGGCGTTGCAGGTGTCCATGCGGGTCCAGCAGCGGATCACCGAGCTGGCCATCAAGGGTGACCGCGCGCTGGGCACCCTGCGTCCCGCCGACGACGTCCCCAGCTGGGCGACCTTCGACGACGACCTGGCCGACGGCGCCGACATCTCGCTGCCCGACCCGGAGCCGATCGCCCCGCCGCTGCCGCCCGCCGCCCCGGCCGGCCGCAACGGCACCGTGTCGTCGCTGCGACCCGCCCGCACCGGCATCCCGATCGACCGGTCCCCGTCGTCCCGGCCGGCGGCGGCGTCGAACCGGGCCGAGGCGAGCGCGACCGCGCCGGCCGTGCTGCCCGAGTACCCGACGATGACCGTGCCCCAGCTGCGCGGCAAGCTCCGCACGCTGAGCCTCGACGACCTCACGGACCTCCTCGCCTGGGAGACCGCACACGAGAACCGGCCGCCGTACGTCACGATGCTGACGAACCGGATCGCGACGGTGTCCGAGAACCGTTGAGCGCCACGACCTCCGAGGAGGACCCGTGGCCGGTCCGCACGGTCGCCCGCAAGATCGCCGAGTGGGTCGACCGGCTCGGCGCGGTGTGGGTCGAGGGCCAGCTCGCCCAGGTCAACGCCCGCTCCGGGACCACGTTCCTGACGCTGCGTGACCCGGCCGCCGACATCTCCCTGCAGCTGACGGCGCCGTCGTCGCTGGTGCGCGACGCCGGCGGCGCCGTGACCGAGGGCAGCCGGGTGATCGTGCACGGCAAGCCGTCGTTCTACCTGGGGCGCGGCACGCTGTCGCTGCGCGTCGACCGGATCCGCGCGGTCGGTCTCGGTGAGCTGCTGGCCCGCATCGAGCGGCTGCGCAGGCTGCTCGCCGCCGAGGGGCTGTTCGACCCGTCCCTCAAACGGCGCCCGCCGCTGCTCCCGCACACCATCGGTCTGGTCACCGGGCGCGACTCCGCGGCCGAGCACGACGTGGTCCGCAACGCCACCGCGCGCTGGCCCGCGGTGCGGTTCCGGATCGAGAACGTCGCCGTACAGGGCGGGCTGGCCGTGGAGCAGGTCGTCGGCGCGCTGCGGGCGCTCGACCGCGACCCGGACGTCGAGGTCATCGTGCTCGCCCGCGGCGGCGGCAGCGTCGAGGACCTGCTGCCCTTCTCCGACGAGACGCTGTGCCGTGCCGTCGCCGCCTGCCGTACCCCGGTCGTCTCGGCCATCGGGCACGAGCCGGACACCCCGCTGGTCGATCACGTCGCCGACGTGCGCTGCTCCACCCCGACCGAGGCCGGACGCAGCCTGGTCCCCGACCTCGCCGAGGAGACCGCCCGGATCTCCGGGCTGCGCGACCGGGCCCGCCGAGCCCTGCACGGCTGGGTCGACCGCGAGCAGCACCGCCTCGACGACCTACGACGGCGGCCGGTGCTCACCGACCCGCTGCGCATGGTCACCGCCCGGGAGGGCGAGATCGCCGACGCCCGCGCCGCCGCCCACCGCGCGGTGCTGCGCCGGCTGGACCGGGCGTCGTCGGAGCTGGAGCACCTGGGCGCCCGGCTCGCCGCGCTCGGCCCGACCGCGACCCTGGCGCGCGGCTACGCGATCGTGCAGCTCGCCGACCGCACCGACGACGTGCCCCCGCTCCTGCGGTCGGTCACCGACGCGCCCGCCGGCACCGGCCTGCGGATCCGGGTCGCCGACGGCGCCGTCGCCGCCACCGTGACCACCACCCCCGACCCGGAGACCCGATGAGCGACCGACCGGCAGTGGAGACCCTGGGCTACGAGCAGGCCCGCGACGAGCTCATGGAGGTCGTGCGCGCACTGGAGGTCGGCGGCCTCGGCCTGGACGAGTCCGTCGCGCTGTGGGAGCGCGGCGAGGCCCTGGCCAAGCGCTGCGACGCCCAGCTCGCCGGCGCCCGCACCCGCATCGAGGAGAAGCTGGCCGACGCCGACGCCGACGCCGACGACCCCGACGACGCCTGAGCCTCCGACACGGGAACCGGCGTCCGACACGGGTTCCGACCCCGTGTGGGACGCCGCATCCGGTGTGGGAGGTCACCGGGGCTGCAGCCTTGTACGGAGACGGGTCAGGAGGGCGGTGGGGGCGTCCAGGTCGCGCCAGGTCCACCGGACGACGTGCAGGCCCAGGTCACGGAGCCGGTCCTCGCGGATCTTCTCCTCGGTGATCACCTGACCCGCCGTCCTCCCCGGCGGGAGCAGACGCCCGTACTTCACCTCGCCGTCGAACTCCCCGACGACGGGCGGGCTGCCGTCCCACCAGAAGTCGACGGTCGCGCACCACCGGCCGCCGGCGTCCCGGACCTCGCGCTGCAGGTCGGGGGCCGGGAGCCCGGCCGCGTGGAACAGCACGCGGCTCCGTGACTCGCCGGGGCTCGCGGCGCGCCCGTCGGCGAACCGCGCGACGCGCACCGCGGCCGCCGTCCCCCGCCGACGACGCTCCGGGCGCGCCGCGGTCAGGAGCTCCGCGGTCCGGAGCCCGTACCGCCGGGCCAGACCGTCCGCGACGACGACCGCCTGACCGAACGGCACCGTCCTGGCCACGTCGGCGACGGTGCGGGCGGGCGCGGTCACCAGGATCCCGCGCACCCGCAGCGTCTCCGCGGGATCGAGGGGCACCGCGTGGAGGACGAGGTCGTGTCCCCGGCGAGCCCCGGTCGGCGCCGACCGCGTGACGTGGACGCGGTCCAGCGGCACGTCCCAGATCTCGGTGCCGTGCACGACCGCGGCGGAGACGTGGCTGACGACCGCGGGCGACTCGAGCCGACGCACCACCCCGCGCACGGCGCGCTCGTGCCCGGCGACGAGCTCCTCCCAGCGTTGACCGGGGTCCCCCCGCAGCACCGGCGACCCCGACGGCACGGCACCGCGGTACATCCCGCGGCAGACCCGCACGATCGCCCCCGAGCCGACGGCGTGGCGGATCTCGGCCTCGCTCATCCCCGCGGCGAGCAGCTCCGAGCGCCGCACGGGCGTCGTACCAGGCAGAAGGTCCATGCCCCGACCCTGCCCCGCAACACCCCCACCAACGCCCCCGAACCGAACCCTGTGGACAACTCCCCGCAATGTGGACAACCACGTCCCACAGGGATTCCGGCGTCGCACACGGGATCGGATCCCCTGTGGGACGCCGGAACCCGTGTAAGACCGGGGTCAGGAACCGGGTGGGAAGACTCGGGCGGTGGTGAGGGCTTCCGCCAGGGTTCGGAACTGGTCCTCCGACGCCGAGCCGGTCACCAGGACCCGGACCTCGGGACGGCCGGGCAGCGTCGCGATCCGGAAGGGCTCGCCGCCCTCGGCGCCGTAGACCTCCCAGGTCAGGCCGCCCGCCTGCACGGTGCCGCGCATCGTCGGGGGTCCGTCGCCGCGGCCCGCGGAGCCGGACTCGGTGGCGAGGACGCCCTCGACCGACCCGTCGGTCTGGACCAGGCTCAGGAAGTCCGCGTCGGGGGTGACGAAGCCGATGCGCACGGCGGTGCCGCCGCCCTCGACCGGGCCCCGATCGGTGGAGTTGGCCCGGAACGGCACGTCCGGCAGCCGCAGCGGGAAGGTCGAGCCGCGGGCGTACTCGGCGATCCGGGCCGGGGCGTCGACGGTGGGTCCCGACGCGGCGTCCTCGGCCGGGCCGCCGGGCGAGAACGAGCACGACCCGCCGACCGAGAAGATCAGCAGCGCGACCGGGACGAGGATCAGGCAGGCCCAGATCAGGTCGCGCACCGACGCGTCGCCGCGGCCGGGCTTGTGCATCGCCTGCGGTCCGGCCTCCGGGATCCGGCGGGTCACCGGCGGTGGCTGCGGCCGTCCGGCCCGGGCCGCACCCGCGGGCGCGGCGGCCGGAGCCGCCCGGGCCGCAGCGAGAGCCGGATCCGAGTCCGCGGCCGGAGCCGGGCCCGCAGCCGCAGCCGGGTCCGCGGCCACAGCCGGGTCCGCGGCCACAGCCGGGTCCGCGGCCGCAGCTGGAGGCGCAGCCGAATCCGGGTCCGAAGCGGGGTGCGCAGCCGGATCCGCAGCCGGGGAAACGGCCGCGGCCGGCTCCCGGACCGGCCCGGCGTCCGCGTCCGGGGCCACCGGACCCGGCGCCGGGTCCGGGGACGCCGGGTCAGGGGACGCCGGGTTCGGGGCAGCCGGGGACCCGCCGGGCCCCGAGGCCTCCGGGCGCTCCGAGGACGGCGTTCCCGGGTCAGGTCGTGCGCTCACGTGTCCATCGTCCCAGGCATGGCGTCGGTCGCTCATCACTGCTCCCCCGGCGCCCCACGTGCGAGGATCGCCGGGCGCCTCCCCGTACGCCGGTCACCACCCGGGCGAGGGGACGTCGCCGACGAGCACGCCGCCCGTGAATGGAGACGTATCCGTGAGCCAGTCCGCCAGCCCCGCCCCCCGCCGTCGTGAGGCGCCCGACCGCAACCTGGCGATGGAGCTGGTCCGGGTCACCGAGGCCGCCGCCATGGCCGCGGGCCGCTGGGTCGGCAAGGGCGACAAGAACGGTGGCGACGGCGCCGCCGTCGACGCCATGCGCCAGCTCATCTCGTCGGTGTCGATGCGCGGTGTCGTCGTCATCGGCGAGGGCGAGAAGGACGAGGCCCCGATGCTGTTCAACGGCGAGGAGGTCGGGAACGGCGAGGGCCCGTTCTGCGACGTCGCCGTCGACCCCATCGACGGCACCACGCTGATGGCCAAGGGCATGCCGAACGCGCTCGCGGTGCTCGCCGTCGCCGAGCGCGACGCGATGTTCGACCCGTCCGCGGTGTTCTACATGGAGAAGATCGCGGTCGGCCCGGACTCGGCCGACGTCATCGACATCACCGCGCCGGTCGCGGAGAACATCCGCCGGGTCGCGCGGGCCAAGGAGACCGACGTCGCCGACGTGACGGTCTGTGTGCTCGACCGTCCGCGGCACGAGCAGATCGTCGCCGAGATCCGCGAGGCCGGCGCCCGGATCTCCTTCATCTCCGACGGCGACGTCGCCGGTGCCATCGCCGCGGCACGTCCCAACTCGGGCGTGGACATGCTCTACGGCGTCGGCGGCACCCCGGAGGGGATCATCACCGCGGCCGCGCTCAAGTGCATGGGCGGCGAGATCCAGGGCCGCCTGTGGCCCACCGACGACGCCGAGCGGGAGAAGGCCCTCGCCGCGGGCCACGACCTCGACAAGGTCCTGACCACCGCCGAGCTCGTGCGCGGCGAGAACGTCTTCTTCTGCGCCACCGGCATCACCGACGGCCCGCTGCTGCGCGGCGTCCACTACCGGGGCGGCGGCGCGACCACCCAGTCGATCGTGATGCGGTCCAAGTCCGGCACGGTGCGGCTGATCGACGGCTACCACCGCCTCACCAAGCTGCGCGAGTTCTCCTCCGTCGACTTCGACGGCGTCGAGGGCGAGGCCCCGCCGCTGCCGTGAGGTTAGGCTCACTTAACACTGCGGGACGAGTCGCGGAGGAGTAGACCTTCGCCCATGAGCGAGGACTTCCGCATCGAGCACGACACCATGGGCGAGGTCCGGGTCCCCGCCGACGCGCTGTGGCGGGCCCAGACCCAGCGCGCGGTGGAGAACTTCCCGATCTCCGGCCGCGGCCTGGAGCGCGCCCAGATCCGCGCGCTCGGCCTGGTCAAGGCGGCCGCGGCCCGGGTGAACGGCGAGCTGGGCGTACTGGACGACGACCGGGCCCGCGCGATCGCCGCGGCCGCCGACGAGGTGGCCGCGGGCGGGCACGACGACCACTTCCCGGTCGACGTCTTCCAGACGGGCTCCGGCACGTCGTCGAACATGAACGCCAACGAGGTGATCGCCTCGCTGGCCGCCCGCGCCGGTACGGACGTGCACCCGAACGACCACGTCAACGCCTCGCAGTCGTCGAACGACGTCTTCCCGACGACCATCCACCTCGCCGCCACCGAGGCGCTGGCGACCGAGGTCGTCCCGGCGCTGGAGCACCTCGAGGCCGCGTTGCGCCGCCGCGCCGCGGACTGGTCGGAGGTCGTGAAGGCCGGCCGCACCCACCTGATGGACGCCGTCCCGATCACCCTCGGCCAGGAGGCGGGTGGCTGGGCCAGCCAGGCCGGCTACGGCGCCGACCGCGTCCGCGACGCACTGCCCCGCCTCGCCGTCCTGCCGATCGGCGGGACCGCGGTCGGCACCGGGCTGAACGCGCCGGACGGGTTCGGCGCCGCCGTCGTCGCGAAGCTGCGCGAGACCACCGGTCTGGAGCAGCTCGCCGAGGCCACCGACCACATCGAGGCCCAGGGCTCGCGTGACGGCCTGGTCGAGGCCTCCGGCGCGCTGCGCACCGTCGCCGTGTCGCTCTACAAGATCGCCAACGACCTGCGCTGGCTGTCGTCCGGACCGCGGACCGGGCTGGCCGAGATCCACCTGCCGGACCTGCAGCCGGGCAGCTCGATCATGCCGGGCAAGGTCAACCCGGTGATCTGCGAGGCCACGATGATGGTCTGCGCCCAGGTCATGGGCAACGACGCGTGCGTCGGCTTCTCCGGCAGCCAGGGCAACCTGGAGCTGAACGTGATGATGCCGGTGATGGCGCGCAACGTGCTGGAGTCCGCACGACTGATCGCGAACGTGGCGCGGCTGCTCGCCGACAAGGTCGTCGACGGGATGGAGGCCGACCTCGAGCGCACCCGCGAGTACGCCGAGTCCTCGCCGTCGATCGTCACCCCGCTGAACTCGAAGATCGGCTACGAGGAGGCGGCGGCCATCGCGAAGCAGGCACTGAAGGAGCGACGGACCATCCGCGAGGTCGTGATCGAGCGCGGGCACGTGGCGAACGGGACGCTCACCGAGGCCGAGCTGGACCGCGCGCTGGACGTGCTGGCGATGACCCGCGGCGAAAAGCGCTCCTGACCCCGGCTGCGCCCGGTCACCGGCCGGGCGCACCGGGTCAGTCCACCCGCTGTTCATCTCCGGTCCCCGTTCGGTCCACATCGACGTGACACTGTGTGAGCACCAGTCGATCACTTTCACTCGAACGGACCGCACCATGGCCGACCAGCGCTTCGCGTACGTCCCCGTGCACGATCTGCGCACCGGTCGCGTCGCCGGGGTCGAGGTGGTGCCGCGCCGGCAGCACGACGCGGTGGCCGTCGTGGCCCGCGACCGCGGCTGGGACGCCCGCCGGATCGCCGAGCTCGACGCGGGTACCGCGGTCTCGGCGGTCGCGTCGGCCCGCGCGCACGGCGGCACGGTCCCGATCCAGGTCGATGTCGCCGCGGACACCGTCCTGCACGCGCGGGAGCGGCTGCGCGGCATGCTGGGCGACGCCACCGACCCGGTGGCCCCGCTGCTGGAGGTGGGGCCGCCGATCGCCGCCGCGGCGCCGGCCGAGCACCTCGTCCCGGCACTGGCCGAGCTGCGGCGGTGGGGATTCCGGATCGGGCTCGACGGGGCCGGGCGCGCGTTCGGGCCCGAGGTGGTGGCCGCCGTCCGGCCGGACGTGGTGAAGCTGGAGCCCGACCTCTGCGGCGGGGTGCTCGACGCGGGCACGGGTGCCGCCGTCCGCGCGGTGCTCGAGGTGTCCCGCACGGCCGGGGCGCCGGTCGCCGCGACCGGGGTCCACGACGCGGGCCGGCTGGTCGGGTTGTTCGTGACCGGCGTCGCCCTCGCCCAGGGCCCGCTGCTGGGCGGGGCGCGCGCCGTCCCCGAGGCCGACCCGGCGACCCGTGCGGAGCTGCTCGGCCTGCTGAGCGCGGTGCCGCAGCCGTTCACGCCCGGGTCCGCGCCGCCCGGGGTCACACCGCCCGGGATCACACCGTCGGTCCCCGAGCGGCCCGCGACACCCCGGCCGGCCGGTCCCCCGGTGCGCGGGCTCGCCGTCCCGGCCGTGACCCTGCCCGACGACGCCGTCGGCGACACCGCCCGCGAGGTGCTGCGCGCCCGCCCCGAGTCGGCCGGGATCGTCCTGGTCGACCGGGCGCACCGGCCGGTCGGCTACCTCGACCGCAGCCGCGTCCTGCTCCAGCTGGCAGGCAGGTTCGGCCACGCGCTATGGGCCGAGAAGCCGGCGGCCGAGCTGGCGGACCCGCCGCGGACCGTCGACGAGCGGACCCCGCTGCACCGCGCGATGGAGATCGGTCTGGCCGGCGACCCGGCCCGCGGCTACGACGACCTGGTCGTCGTCGCACCGGACGGCACCTGCCGCGGGGTCGTCCCGGTCGCCGAGCTGTGGCGCCGCGCGATCCTGCCGCCCGCGGGCGGCCCGCGTCCCGCACCGGCACCGCAGGTCGTGCGCACCGCCTGACCCGACGACGCGCGGAGTGTCGGGGGTCGCTGCTTCACTGGCCCGGTGCTGTTCACCGACGTCGTCACCACCTCGGCCGCGGTCGGGGCGACCCGCGCGCGGAAGGAGAAGACCGCCGCGCTCGCCGGGCTGCTGCGCGCCGCCGCGCCGGTCGAGGTCGTGCCGGTCGTCGCGTGGCTGTCCGGAGTGCCCCGGCAGGGCCGGATCGGCACCGGCTGGCGGACCCTGTCGGGCGTCGACGTGCCGGCCGCGGCGGGGCCGTCGCTGACGGTGGAGCGGGTCGACGCAGTCCTCGACGAGCTGGCCGGCACCGCGGGGGCGGGCTCGGCGGCCCGGCGCCGTGAGCTGCTCACCGAGCTGTACGGCGCCGCCACCGCCGAGGAGCAGCGGTTCCTGCACCGCCTCCTCACCGGCGAGCTGCGTCAGGGCGCGCTGGAGGGGCTGATGGTCGACGCCGTCGCCGCCGCGGCCGAGGTGCCGGCGGCGTCGGTGCGGCGGGCGTTCATGCTGTCCGGGCGGCTCCCCGAGACGGCGGCGACCGCGCTGACCGGCGGTGAGGAGGCACTCGCCGGGGTGGCGCTGGAGGTGGGCAGGCCGGTCCGGCCGATGCTCGCCTCCCCCGGTGACTCGCTCGACGCCGCGCTGGCCGGGCTCGGCGCCGACGTGACCGTCGAGCACAAGCTCGACGGCGCCCGCATCCAGGTGCACCGCCACGGCGACGAGGTGCGGGTGTGGACCCGGACGCTGCGCGAGATCACCGCTCGCGTGCCCGAGATGGTGGATCTGGTCCGTGGGCTGCCGTGTGACACCGCGGTGCTCGACGGCGAGACCCTCGCCCTCGACGACGACGGCCGCCCCCGCCCGTTCCAGGACACGATGAGCCGGTTCGGGACCGAGGAGTCCGGCGGCGAGGTGATGCTGTCGCCGTTCTTCTTCGACCTGCTCCACCTCGACGGCCGCGATCTCGTCGACGAGCCCACCGAGGTGCGGCTCGACGCGCTCGCCGGGCTGCTGGCCGCCGACGTCCACGCCGCGCTGCGGATGCCGGGGGTCCGGCGGCCGTCGCCGGAGCAGGCGGCCGCGGTCCTCGATGAAGCGCTGACGGCGGGGCACGAGGGCGTCGTCGTGAAGGACCTGGCCGCGCCGTACGCGGCCGGTCGGCGCGGCAAGGCCTGGCAGAAGGTGAAGCCGGTGCACACCCTGGACCTGGTGGTGCTGGGCGCCGAGTGGGGCTACGGGCGGCGCACCGGGTCGCTGTCGAACATCCATCTCGGCGCCCGCGACCCGGACGGCGGGGAGCCGGTGATGGTCGGCAAGACGTTCAAGGGCATGACCGACGAGCTGCTGGCCTGGCAGACAGCGACCTTCCCCGACTACGAGACGTCCCGGGAGCCGGGGTGGTGCACCTGCGCCCGGAGCTGGTCGTGGAGATCGCGCTCGACGGCGCGCAGCGCAGCACCCGCTACCCGGGCGGTGTGGCGCTGCGCTTCGCCCGGGTGCTGCGCTACCGGCCGGACAAGACCCCGGCCGAGGCCGACTCCCTCGACGCGGTGCGGGCGCTGCTGTCCGACTGAGCCGACCCGGCGCCGTCGCGGGCCGCGGTCACCGTCCCGGTCGGGTCGGCACGCAGCACACTGACGGCGAGGACCCGACCGTCGCCGCCGGTCAGGGTGCGTTCGGCGCCCAGCAGCGGGGCCCCGGCGGCGACACCGAGCAGCGCCGCGGAGTCCGGGTCGGCGGGCACCGGGCCGGAGCGGGTGTCCGCCCACACCGGGTGCAGCCCTGCCTCGGTCAGCTGCTGGTCGAAGGGGCCGGTCCCGGGCACTGCGAGCAGCCGCGCCGCGGCCGTGGTCGTCACGTAGTGGGTCTCCAGCACCGCGCCGCCGCCGGCCGTCGCCGAGACGCACTCGGTGCGCAGGCACGGCGCCCCGACCGGCACACCGAGCCACTCGGCGAGCACGTCGGGCGCGGCGATCCCGGTGCGCTCCAGCCAGCGCGGGAGGCGGGTGCCCGTGCCCGTGACGGCGGCCCGTCCGGGGTAGTGCGGGCGGGCGACGATCCGGTACCCGGTTGGCCCCGGCCGCAGCAGCCCCTCCTCGCCCAGCAGACCCAGGGCGGCCCGGACGACGGCGCGCGGCACGGCGTGGCGCACCATCAGCTCGTCCTCGCCGGGCAGCAGGCCCCCGGGGCGCCCGCCCCCGGCCACCGCGATGCGCAGGAGGTCACGGAGCCGGCGCACGTCTGCGGCACGCACACGAGGGTTCGGCGACGGCACCGGCATGTACCCGACGGTAGGACGGCGTCGTTTCCCCACCATTGACGCCGGGTCACACACAGATGACGGCCGCTTCGTCAGTCCGTCCGTCCCTCCGCGGCCCGGCGGACGACCTCGTCCTCCTCCGGCGGGCTGGGAGGGTGATGGCTCAGGCACTGCGGTGAGCGCATCAGGTCGAAGGGCCGCCCCTCGGTGGCGAGGTAGAACTGCCCGGTGCCCAGACGCGAGATCTCGTTGACCGTGCCCCCCTTGTCGCGGGCCAGGCTCTTGGCGGCGGAGATCTGCGCGGCGGAGTTGAGGAAGCCATAGAACTGGGTGGCCGCGTTGCCCGACACCTGGTTGTGCAGGCCCTTTGGTGCCTGAGTCGCGAAGATGAGCCCCAGCCCGTACTTGCGGGCCTGGGAGGCGAGGGCGATGGTGCTGGCGGTGCAGGCCGTGTGCGCTCCCGAGGAGGCGTAGTTCTGGGCTTCGTCCATGACGAGCAACCCGCCCAGGGGACGCTCTCCCGCCGGGTTCGCCTTGATCCAGGAGAACAGCGCCATCTGCAGTTGGTTGACGAACGCCTGGCGCTGCTCCGGCACCGGCAGCCCGACGAAGCTGATCACCGAGATCCGAGCCCGGCGCCCCGGCGGCGGGGTCAGCAGGACACCAGGATCCAGCGGCTCGCCCGTCTCACGGAGCAACGGGTCGTTGATCCGTGCCGCACGCAGTGCCTCCGACATCTCCTCGGCCAGCTTGACGCCGGTGCGCAGTGTGGTCAGGTCCTCCGGCAGCTCCGCCAACAGCTCGACGAGCCCGCCGAGCGAGGTCCCTCCCTGTTCCACGAAGTAGGTCAGCACTTCGCGCAGCACGGCTTTGCCCTGGGCGAGTTTGCGGCCGCTCAGTCCGGTATGCGGTTCGAGACTGGACACGGCTGAGTCGACGGCCATGCGGAACTCGTCCTCGTCATCGCTCACCGCCGCGAAGTCGGGAAGCGGACGAAGTGTGAGCGGGCGTCCACGGCTCCGTCCCGGAGTCCAGATGACGACCTCGGTCCCGTCCAGGTACGTCTCCGACCGTTCCTGGTCACCTGGCAACCAGTGGACCGGCGGTCGGGGCCACGGGTCCCCCAGCCGACACAGGTCGTTGTTGATGTCCAGGACGATCGAGGAGACGCCCTGCAGCGCGCATTCTTCGACCAGGCGCCGCAGCAGCACGGTCTTGCCCGACCCTGATCCCGCGAAGACAGCCGTGTGTTTGCGGAGGGCCTCGACCGGGATCGCGACCGGCAGCCCGTCCGCCCCTGTCCCGATGAGTGCGCGAGGTCGGGGGTCGGTCTCGTCGGCGTCCGGTTGCTGGGCATGTGGGGCGGGGACGGCTTCGGACCCGGCCGATGCGTCGTGTACTCCGCCGGGCTCCACAGCGGGAGCACCTGGTCCGGGCAGGAATCTACGGAAGAGCTCGACGGACTCCGCCGGTCGCCGGGTCAGCAGCCAGTCTCTCCACCCGGGAGCGGCACGGCGACGCATCGCCTCGAGCGCGGTGAGGGTCCGGATGTCGGCCTCCCCGAGCGGGACTGCGACACCGCCCTGGGCCTCCAGCCGCTCGACGGTCTCCGCCGTGATCCGGCCACGTGGCCAGTCGCGGTTCCGGAGCAGCACCAGAGCCCGTCGCTGCGCCCCGCCGGCAACTCCGGCTTCCGTGCGGGCTGCCGTGATCCGGCTCTGGACCGCGCGCGCATTGGAGTGCGCGATGGCCCGAAAGGTGTAGTGCACCTCGTTCTCGGTGCTGTCGTCGAGGGTGTGCCGGAGCCGGGCATGCACCGGAGGGCGACGGGCACGGACCGTGTCGACGCTGAAGGCGTTGCCGCCGTCACCCATCTCGACGATGTAGGCCTGGAGCCCTGCCGCGAGCAGGCGCTGCATCAGCTCGTCCTCCTGCTCGGGGTCGAACGGCGCCGACACGTCGGCAGCCGCCCGTAGCTTCTCGAACTCTGCGTCGAGCCCGTTCAGCCGTTCAGGATCGGCGGCGACCGCGGGCAACGCCGTGCGGGAGACATCCTGCAGATCGGACAGCTCGCTGACTCGGCCGGCTTCCAGGCAGGCTCGGACGTGTTCCTCCACCGTTCGCAGCAGGCGCCGTGGTGTGTAGGCACCGATGCCGTCGAACGCCTCAGGTCGCACCGGCCAGGTCGGGTACGGCGGAACGTGGCCTGCCTCGGCGTAGAGGCCTCCGAGGTGCTCGGCGACGATTGCACGGGCCACCTCGTCGTCAGGCATGACGCCCTGCAGGGTCAGGACCCGGAAGCGGTCCTTGGCCGACTCGACCGCACCGGCGGTGAGCAGCGTCCAGGAGGTCGGCAGGCAGGCGACAACGGTCAGGGTGCACCGGGTGAGTTCCCGCAGCTCCATCAGACCGTCCGCGACGTTGCCCACCGTCTGCGCGGCCGTGGTCTGCGGAGCTCGTGCATCGTCGAATGCGGTGGACGCAGAATGGCTGATCAGCGGGTCGATCTGGTCGACGGCAAACACCGACGGGCCGGTCAGGGCGAGTAACCGGGACAGGTCGCGCAGCACCAGCTTCCGTGACCGGGCAGGGGCGGGCCGGAAGCCCCACTCCTCGCGCGCGGCCTCCTCGACGTCCCCGTCGTTGCTCAGGTAACCGTTGCCGACCTCGTGCACCTCTGGCCGGTCGGCCCGGAAGAGGACGAGTGCACGCAACGTGTCCTGGCAGTCGTTCCAGACCTGGGCGTCGAGCCGGCGCAGGCCGGCGAGCAGGGAGTCGAGATCCGCGCGTGCCACGGGAATCGTCCCTGCGATTCGCGACACCTCGACGGGTGGAAGGCCGCACGCCGTCGCGAGCCGCCGCAGCAGCGGTGACAGTTGGTCCACCGATCCCGCCTGGAACCCGTCCAGGATGCCGTGGACAGCGTTGCGCCAGAAGTCGTCCCCCTCCATCAGCCGGAGCAGGAAGAAGTAGCCATCGATCTCCTGGACCCGCTGCCGCAGCCAGCGCAGCAGGTGGGTCTTCCCGACACCACGTTCGCCCTGCAGGACGATGCCCACTGGGCTGGCCCGTCGTGCGGCGCTCTTGGGAACCGCGGCCCACAGCGCGCGAGCCGCCGGTGCGTGCAGGCCCTCGACGTGCTGTTCGACGGGACTCCAGATGTCCTCCGCCGTCATCGCAGAGCTGAACTGCACTGCTTCGAGGGCGGCGAGGTCGTCGCCGATCATCCGTTCTCGATCATGATCATGTGGCGCGGTTCTCCGGCGACGGTGACGGCAGCCTCGTGATCCGCCGCGGTCAGTGCTTTCGTGTTGGGTTCCGACTGCAGGTGGACGCCGGGTGAGACGGCCAGGTCGGTGAGCGCGGCGTCGACATCACCCCGGGACAGATCGGCGAGTTCCTTGCGCAGCCGCGACAGGCCGACCCAGCCTCCGGGTTCCGTGAGTCGGGCCACGGCGTCACGGATGCGTGCCTGCGGGTCGGGTCGGTAAGGAAACAGCTCCGACAACGGGATACCGGTCCGCTCGATGCCGTGCAGGATCGCGTAGAGCGCGCCGCCGAGATACCCCGCACGATCCGGGCGCGTGGCGCCGAGTTCCTGCGTGCACCAGGCGGTGCCGGCGTCGCTGATCTCGTGGACGAACCCCCGGCCGACCTTCCTCGAGTCGACGAGACCGTGTTCGTTGAGGCGACGACGGGGTTCACCGTCGAGCCTCACGCCACCTGCCTCCTGGAGCTGGGCGTTGGTCAGCTCCCGCCCCTCGGCGAGCAGCGTGAGGAGCACCGCTCGCTCCCGCTGGTTCAAATCCACCCTGGTCACGTACATCCTCCGATTCCGCAACGTGTCACGACGCGCCCCCGCTGTTGTCGACCATCAGCTCGATCCGGCCGTCTCTGGTGGTCAGCTCACCGCGAACCTGGACCGGTCGGGACCGGTCGTAGCGGCGCACGACGCGCTCATAGGTGGACTGGTCCGGGAACCGGACCCAGATCGTGCGGCCCCGCCGGGCACCGTGCGCCGGTGCGACCTCTCCCGACAGTCGCGCTCGCCACCGGTCGTCCGATCCCGGCTCGTCGTGCAGACCGTCCACCATGCCCGCGGCCGTCGCCGGACCGCTGACTCCCGACCTGGACAGCCGTCTCATCCCTTTTCTGAGCCCCTCGCCCGCTCCGGCCGCGAAGCCGACCTTCTCGACTCGCGCGGATGCAACGGGCCGGTCCTGCTCCGGTGTCCGTATCGCCCACCGGAAGCTGAACTCGAAAGCGTCGTCGTCCTCCCCCGCCAGCCTCGCGAGAGCCGAGCAACACTCCAGGGAGACGCCCTGTAGGGCCACGTCCTCGAACGAGGCGCCGCGGTTTCCCACTGTCTCGGCCAGCGCACGGGCCGCGTTACGCACCTGCAGCGACACGGCCCGATGGCTGGACCTGTCGGGGCGTTCCCGAGTGTCGAAGAACAAGGAGAACCCGGGCAGGTCCCGTGGTCCGGGACCGAGATCGACCGCATCGAGGAGATCACGGACCGGTCGGGGCTCCCCCTTCGGGAATCGCAGGTGCGGACCCTCGGAGACGGCCCGAGCCGACTCCCGGACGAAGCTGCGCAGCCCCTGGAGCGCGGATGCGCCCTCGGATATCGTCAGTGTGCTTTTCCGGCGGACGGTGATCTCGTCGACGGTGGGATGACGCAGTGCGCGTCGTACGTCATCGACAAGGCGCCCCTCGGCCCGTGCCACGGTCCGGAGCAGCTCCGACACCCGCTGCGGGAAGTCCCCGACCCCGGAGGACCCTGGCAACAGCACTTCCAGACCATCGAGGGCCCAGATGCCGGCTCCCCTCCATGCCAGCCCG
Organism: Pseudonocardia sp. Ae717_Ps2; assembly: GCF_001932475.1. Lineage (NCBI taxonomy): Bacteria > Bacillati > Actinomycetota > Actinomycetes > Pseudonocardiales > Pseudonocardiaceae > Pseudonocardia > Pseudonocardia sp. Ae717_Ps2. The sequence continues at coordinate 541,851 of NZ_MCIS01000001.1, read as the reverse complement.
GTGTCGGTCCATCCGGTTCCACGCAGGTAGTCGGCGAGCTGGTCGACACTCGGATCGTCGGTCACCGTGCGACCACCGGGTCCAGCTCGACGAGTCGACGGAGCGAATCGGGGGTCAGAACGTTGGCCAGCGGCAACCGGACCGTGGTTCCGGCCCTACCCTGCTCGTCGGCGAAGAGTGTCCGGTCGCGGAGCGACGTCACATACCCGATCGTCCGAAGCAGCAGCCCTGAGGTGAACATGTCCGAGAACCGGTCCGTGTCACGAGGGACGACGACCACGACCAGGTAACGCGCCACCTGGAACCGGTCCCCGGCCAACCGGTTGAAGCTCTTGCGGTCGAGACCCCTGAAGGTCAGGCAACCGGCCCCCCACGACGGCGACGCCGTGGTCTTGATCTGCATCTCGACCGCGCGGGCGAACCCGGGGCCGGGAGCCGGCATGCGCACACCGAGATCGATGCCGTCCCGATCGAGCTCGTCCTTGTAGACGGTGAGCCCGGCGGCGGCGGCAAGCACGCGTACGTACGCTTCGCCGAAAGAACCACGGTGATTGTTCGGGTCGAGCATCCGCGCCTTTCTCGGACGCCGATCACCCGCCGGCGCGGGGCGAACCCTATGAGTGACCGATCAACCTCCGCGAGAGCCGGTCGGGTGTATCGAGGAGGCGTACAGTCTCGATACCGTGCGCTTCCTCGACGACCGCCGGCCCGAGCACGACCTGACCTACGACGACGTCTTCCTCGTCCCACGCCGTTCCACCGTGACGTCCCGCTTCGACGTGGACCTCACCGCCCCGGACCGTTCCGGGGCCACGGTGCCCGTGGTGGCGGCGAACATGACCGCCGTCGCCGGACGTCGGATGGCCGAGACGCTCGCCCGGCGCGGCGCGCTGACCGTGCTCCCGCAGGACGTGGCGACCGATGCCGTCGCCGAGATCGTGTCCTGGATCAAGTCCCGGCACCCGGTGTGGGACACCCCGCTGGTGCTGCGCACCTCCGACGCGGTCGCCGACGCGCTGAACCTGCTGCCCAAGCGGGCCCACGACGCCGTCGTGGTCGTCGACGACGGCGGCCGCCCGGTCGGCACCGTGTCCGAGGCGCACTGCGCCGGGGTGGACCGCTTCACCCGCCTCGCCGACGTCCTCGATCCGGACCCGCTGGCGCTGCCGCTGGGCACCGAGCCGCGCGAGGTGTTCGAGCAGCTCGACACCCGCCGCAAGGCCGTCGCGCTCGGCCTCGACGGCGACGGCCGCCTCGCCGGCCTGCACACCCCGCTCGGCGCGATCCGCGCCGGGATCTACTCCCCCGCCCTCGACGGCGCCGGCCGGCTGCGCACCGCGGCCGCGATCGGCATCAACGGCGACGTCGCGGTGAAGGCGAAGGCCCTGCTCGACGCCGGGGTGGACGTGCTCGTCGTCGACACCGCGCACGGCCACCAGGAGAAGATGGCCGACGCGCTCGGCGCGGTCCGCCGTGTGGTCGACGAGGCCGGGGCCACGGTCCCGGTCGCCGCCGGCAACGTGGTCACCGCCGAGGGTGTCGCCGACCTGGTCGAGGCGGGCGCCGACATCGTCAAGGTCGGAGTCGGCCCCGGCGCGATGTGCACGACCCGGATGATGACCGGCGTGGGGCGCCCACAGTTCTCCGCGGTCGCCGAGTGCGCCGCCGCGGCCCGCGAGCGCGGCGCCGTGATCTGGGCCGACGGCGGGGTGCGCCACCCGCGCGACGTGGCACTCGCCCTGGCCGCCGGCGCGGCGTCGGTGATGATCGGCTCCTGGCTGGCGGGCACCTACGAGTCCCCCGGAGACCTGCTGCGCGACGAGCACGGCCGCGCGTACAAGGAGTCGTTCGGGATGGCGTCCAAGCGCGCGGTCAGCGCACGCACCCGGGGCGACAACGCGTTCGACCGGGCCCGCAAGGCGCTGTTCGAGGAGGGCATCTCGTCCTCGCGTCAGCGGCTGGACCCGGACCGCCCCGGTGTGGAGGACGTGCTCGACGAGATCTGCTCGGGCGTCCGCTCCGCGTGCACCTACGCCGGCGCCCGCTCGGTCGACGAGCTGCACGAGCGTTCCGTCGTCGGGGTGCAGACCACCGCCGGGTTCACCGAGGGCACCCCGCACGGCCTCTGAGCCACCCCTTGACCCGGCGCGTGATCCGGCGCACGGTCGGGTCATGGCCGCCCCCACGCAGGACACCACCACCAGCAGCTCCGGTACCGCCGCCCTCGGCGGCGGCGGTACCGGCGGTCTGCCGGTCCCACCGACGTTCGCCACCTCCGCCGAGGAGCGCCTGCACCGCAAGCAGCAGCTCGCGGGGGCGTTCCGGATCTTCGGCCGCTTCGGCTTCGGCGAGGGCGTCGCCGGGCACATCACCGTGCGCGACCCGGAGGACCCGGACATGTTCTGGGTCAACCCGTTCGGCATGAGCTTCCGGCACATCCGGGTCTCGGACCTGATCATGGTCGACCACCACGGCACGGTCCGGCACGGGAACCGCCCGGTGAACCAGGCCGGGTTCGTCATCCACTCGGCCGTCCACGAGGCGCACCCGCACGTCGTCGCGGCCGCGCACGCCCACTCGGTGTACGGCAAGGCGTGGTCGTCGCTGGGCCGGCCGCTGGACCCCATCACCCAGGACGCCTGCGCCCTCTACGAGAACCACGGCGTCGTCCACGAGGGTGCCGGCGCGGTCGTGCTCGACCCGGAGGCGGGCCGGGCCCTGGCCCGCGGTCTGACCGGCCGGCGGATGGTCTTCCACCAGAACCACGGGATCTTCTCCGTCGGCGAGACGGTCGCCGAGGCCGCCTGGTGGTTCATCTCGACCGAGCGCAACTGCCAGGCCCAGCTGCTGGCCGAGGCCGCGGGGACGCCGACGCTCGTCGACCACGCCAACGCGCGGTTCACCGCCGAGCAGACCGGCACGCCCTACGCCGGCTGGTTCTCCTACCAGCCGCTGTGGGACGAGGTCGTGCGTACCGACCCGGACCTGTTCGACTGAGACACACCACGGCCCCCGTCGGCGGCTGCCGACGGGGGCCGTGTGCCGTCGTCAGGAGTTGGGTCCCTCCAGCATCTCGGTGACCAGCGCGGCGATCGGCGAGCGCTCACTGCGGGTCAGCGTGACGTGCGCGAACAGCGGGTGGCCCTTCAGCTTCTCGATGACGGCGTTGACGCCGTCGTGCCGTCCGACGCGGAGGTTGTCGCGCTGCGCGACGTCGTGGGTGAGCACGACGCGCGACGCCGTCCCGAGCCGGGACAGCACCGTGAGCAGCACGTTGCGCTCCAGCGACTGCGCCTCGTCGACGATCACGAACGTGTCGTGCAGCGACCGGCCGCGGATGTGGGTCAGCGGCAGGACCTCCAGCAGGCCGCGGGCGATGACCTCGTCGATCACGTCCTGGCTGACCATCGCCCCCAGGGTGTCGAAGACGGCCTGCGCCCAGGGCTGCATCTTCTCGACCTCGCTGCCCGGGAGGTAGCCGAGATCCTGTCCGCCGACGGCGTAGAGCGGCCGGAAGACCACGATCTTGCGGTGCTGCCGTCGCTCCAGCACCGCCTCCAGGCCCGCGCACAACGCGAGCGCCGACTTGCCCGTCCCGGCGCGTCCGCCGAGGGACACGATCCCGACCTCGTTGTCCAGCAGCAGGTCCAGCGCGATCCGCTGCTCGGCGGAACGGCCGTGCAGCCCGAACGCCTCCCGGTCCCCGCGCACCAGCTTGACCCGCTTGTCCGCGGTGACCCGCCCGAGCGCGTTCGACGCCCCGATCAGCCGCAACCCCGTGTTGCAGGGCAGGTCGCGGGCCTCGTCGTGATCGATGACGCCGTCGCGGAACAGCGCGTCGACGTCCTCCGCGGTCACCTCCAGGTCGGTCATGCCGGTCCAGCCCGAGAACAGCACGTCCTGGCCGTGGTACTCATCGGCGTCCAGACCGACCGCGGCGGCCTTGACCCGCAACGGCATGTCCTTGGTGACCAGCGTGACGTCCGGCGGCACGGACGGGTCCGCCTTCAGGTTCAGCGCACAGGCCAGGATCCGCGAGTCGTTGGAGTCGGTGCGGAACCCGGCCGGCAGGACCGTGGGGTCGGAGTGGTTCAGCTCGACGTGCAGCGTGCCGCCGGACTCGCCGATCGGCACGGGTGCGTCGAGACGGCCGTACCTGACGCGCAGCTCGTCGAGCTGGCGCAGCGCGGTCCGGGCGAACCAGCCCAGTTCGGGGTGGTGACGCTTGGCCTCCAGCTCACTGATGACGACGAGCGGCAGGACGACCTGGTGCTCGTCGAAGCGCTGCAGCGACCACGGGTCGGACAGCAGCACGGACGTGTCGAGCACGTAGCAGCGGGTGGTACCTGCCGGTGCGTCCCCGACGGACCCCTGCGGTGCGGAGGTCGGGTCGGTGAGGGCGGGACGACGATCGGTCACGGGTGCTCCCTCGCAGGCGCGGCACCGCACCTGCTCTGCGTCGGGCCGGCCGGCCCTGGTGCGGGCCGCGACGACGCGGAGGGACCATGGCGGTCCTCCGGCCGGCACGCCCGCGAGGGCCGGGTGCCGGCCCTCTCGGGTGCGTGTGATACCACTCCAGGGCCTCCCGAACGGGCCGCATCGGGTACAGCCCGTCGACATGGACGCTACTAGTGGTCACCCTCGTGCGGTCAATAGCAACGCTCCGTCGGATCGCAACGTTGACCCCTGATGGAACAGTCGTAACGTGCCGTTCATCGTGTGATCGGTACCGTCCGGCGTCAAGTCGGGTAGAGACACCTCGTTCGGCTGCGAGCCGTTCGGCTCAGTCAGGGACCGGCGTACGGAGCAATCCGACCGCTGCCGAGGGTAGTCCGCCGCGATCCGGACCGCGTCCGCTGCCACCGTCGGTGACCAGATCCGACGGCAGGACCGGGGTGTCGAGCAGGGCCGCCAGCGCGGCGGCCGGACCGTCCGGGGCCGCGGCGAGCCGGGCGCGCACGAGCGGGCCGCCCTCGGCGTAGGTGACCGGGTAGGTGCGCCACTGGGGATGGTCGAGGAAGTCGAGCATCCGCCGCGCCCGGTCGTCGTCGACCAGCAGCCATCGGGACAGGTGGGCGAGCACCGCGTCGGGGCCGGCGCCGTCGACGTGGCGCATGAGGGCGGCGTCGAGCCGGACCCGGCCGAGCAGGTCCAGCTCCCGTTCGATCCGCTCGGCGGCCGGGCCGTCGAGGCGCACGCCGACGCCCGCGAGGACGCGTTCGGCGACCGGGCCCCAGCCGGGGCCGGGCACCACGTCGACGGCGGCCTCCGCCGCACCCTCCGCGACGAGCCCCTGCGGGCTGTGGACCAGTCGCAGCGCCAGCTCCGGGTGCCGCGCCGACGCGATCTCGACCCGGCAGTACTGCAGGTGGTGGCCGGGGTAGACCTCGTGGGCGAGCAACGGCAGCAGCGACCCGGCGCGCACCCGGCCGGTCGTCGCGACCGAGACCCGGCTGTGCAGCCCGCCGCGGTAGCGGGTGAACGCCGTCCAGGGACGCGCGCCGACGAGGCCGACGTCGGCGTGCTCGCCGGCCGGGAGCCCCAGCGTGTCGCGGGTGCGGCCGCGCAGCTCCGCGACGACGGCGGCGACCGCGTCGGCCAGCCGGTCGGCGGGGACGACGTCGGCGGCCCGGTGGTCCCGCATCCGGGCGGCCAGCGGACCGCGCCCGGGCAGCACCGCCGCCAGCCTGCGGTGCGCCTCGTGCAGTTCGTCCAGCTCGCTACGACGCGGGACCACCCCGAACAGGTCGCGGACCTGCTCGAGGTAGCCGATGTCGTCGCCGGCGAGCAGCCGGGCCCGGCACCGCAGCGCGACCAGCAGCGCCTCCAGGTACCGGCGACGGTCGGCCGGGAGTCCCGCGGCCGCGACCTCCGCACGCAGCCGTCCGGCCGTGACGACCAGGGCCGCCGGGTCCTGGAGCGGCTCCGCGGCCACCCGCCGGGCGATCGACGGGTACGGCGGCGGCCCGTCCAGCACCCCCGGCCGCAGCCGGTCCAGCCGCGACGCGAGCTCCGCCGTCGCGTGCAGCAGGTCCACCCCCGGAGCGTAGGCGGCCCGGAACCGAACGACCGCGAGGGCGGCCGGTGACGCGTCCGTTCGGACGTATCCGGCCACGCAGGGTGCACGATCCGCGGACGGCGACGGCTCGGACGCGCGGGGCCAGAACAACCTATTTGGGGAGTATCGGAACCGTCAGTGAAAGTGTACCTCGATTGGGTCACGAGATTTGTTTCGTCGGAATAACACCGGTAGCTTTTCAGGTAGTCGGTACGGGCTCCCCCTCGTCAGCGTGCCGGCACGCGTGAGACCGGCTTCGGGCGGACTCGAGACTCAACAGGAGAAAACTGTGCTGAAGAAGGCTGGAATCGTGGTTGCGGCCTCCGCCGCGTCCCTGCTCGCCCTGTCCCCGCTCGCCTTCGCCGGCGACAAGGACGGCGACCACGGCCACAAGGGCGGCCACCACGGTGCCGAGAACGTCATCGACAAGGACGCCAAGGGCCTCATCGCCGGCCTGAACGGCAACAACCTCAACGTGCCGATCCAGGCCTGCAACAACAACATCCCGGTCAACGTGCTGGGCGTGCAGGTCCCGGTCGAGGACGCCTCCGCCCTCAACGGCCTCACCGGTGCCCTGGGCATCCTGGGCGACGCCAAGGCGAAGTCCGGCGACTCGGTCACCGACCAGTCCGACAACTGCGGCCAGGAGGCCGGCGCCGGCGACTCGATCGGCTGATCTCCTCGCAGATCTGAGAATGCCCCGGAGCTTCTGCTCCGGGGCATTCTCGTGTGTCACCCCGGGCACCCGCCGGAGTGACCGAAATTCCGCCGGGTCACCGTTCACCGCGTCCGCGCGGCCGTGTTCACCCCGTCGTGTCGACGCCACCGATACCGATCTGATTCACCAGTGACGTGATCACGCTCCGTACTCGGGCCGGCGGCCTCGCCGGCCGCCCTCCTCCCGGACACGTTCCAGAGCGCACGACGGTGCCGGACACCGGGCCACGCACACCGGACACCGGACACCGGACACCGGACATGATCACCGGTTGTGGAGCGGAGCGTCCGCAACGCGAACGTCGGACTCCACAACCGGTGATCATGCAGCCCGACAGGTGGAGCCAGCCGAGCCGGAGCAGGACGGCGCGCTGAGCCCGCTCGCGTTCGCGGGTGAGCACGGTGGCGACGCCTACATCGACGACAGCAGCACCAAGGCCGAGGCCTCGACCGTCGGGGGCTCCGAGAGAGCCATGACGAGTGAGTCGACCGGGAGCCACGGTCGATCCGAGTTCATCCGCCGAAACGTCGGTGTCGCGCGCCGAAGTCGCGCAGGGCGCGCAGGAAATCGACGCGGCGGAACTCGGGCCAGTAGGCCTCGCAGAACCAGAACTCCGAATGGGCCGACTGCCACAGCAGGAACCCCGACAGACGTTGCTCACCGCTGGTCCGGATGACGAGGTCCGGGTCAGGCTGACCGGAGGTGTAGAGGTGCTCCGCGATGTGGTCGACGTCGAGCGACTCCGCGAGCTCCTCGATCGTCCGTCCCGCCTCCGCCTGGGTCAGCAGCATCTTGCGGACGGCGTCCGCGATCTCCTGCCGGCCGCCGTAGCCGACGGCGACGTTCAGCTGGATGCCCCCGCGGTCGCTGGTACGGGCGACCGCCGCGGTCAGCCGGTCGGCCAGGCTGCTCGGCAACAGCTCCATCGCGCCGACCACCCGCAGCCGCCACGGCGTGTCCGGACCGGAGAGGTCGTCGACGACCCCGGCGATGATCTCCAGGAGGTCCTTGAGCTCCTCCGGGGAGCGGGTGTCCAGGTTGTCGGTGGACAGCAGGAACACCGTGACGACCTCGACGCCGGCCTCCGAGCACCAGCCGAGCATCTCCGCGATCTTGGCCGCGCCGGCGCGGTGCCCCTCCGCGGGGTCGACCAGGCCGGCCTCCCGCGCCCAGCGGCGGTTGCCGTCGAGGATGAGCGCCACGTGCCTGGGCCGCTCGGTCCCGGCGATCTGACGCAGGATCCTGCGCTCGTACACCGTGTAGAGCAGGTCTCTGAGGGCCACGTACACGGAGCCTAGTCCCGCGTGTGGCGTTCGTCCGCCGGACGGGACCCCCGCCGTCTCGACCCGTAACCTCGGGGCGCGTGAGCATCGCCCCGTCCGTCCCGCTCAAGCCCCGTATGCGGGGCTGGTTGCACCTGTGGAGCCTCGTCGGTTCCGTCTTCGCGTGCGCCGCACTGATCAGCGTCGCGGGGGCGCTCGTCGGGACCTCCGCGGCCGTGGCCACGGCCGTCTACACGCTGACCACGTTCGGCCTGTTCGGGATCAGCGCGCTGTACCACCGGCACACCTGGGCCGACCCGGCCCGGCGACGGCTGATGAAGCGCCTCGACCACTCGATGATCTTCCTGTTCATCGCGGGCACCTACACGCCGGTCTCGGTGCTGGCGCTCCCCGCGGCCACCGCCACCTGGGTGCTCGCCGTCGTCTGGGGCGGGGCACTCGCCGGGGTCGCACTCAAGCTCGCCTGGCCGACCGCGCCGGCCTGGGTGGGAGTGCCGATCTACATCGCGCTCGGGTGGGTCGCGGTGTTCGTGCTGCCCGGGCTGCTGGCCGGAGGCGGGGTCGCCGCACTCGTCCTGCTGCTCGCCGGCGGGGCGCTCTACACCGTCGGCGCGGTCATGTACGCGCTACGACGGCCCGACCCGTGGCCCGCGACGTTCGGCTACCACGAGTTCTTCCACGCCGCGACGGTCCTGGCCTGGGCCTGCCACCACGTCGCGATCTGGCTGGTCCTGCTGCGCTGACCCGCGCTCCCGCGGGTCGGCGACTCAGGAGCGGGCCGTTCCGGGCTCGCCCCGGTCGGTCGCGGCCGGGTCGGATCCGCCCTCGGCGGTCCCCTCGCCGTCGAAGGACTCCGGGAGGCGGGTGATGCGCTTGCTCATGTTGCGGATGAGGAAGACCGTCGCGAGCAGCAGGAGCAGCACGATCGCCAGCCCGGCCGGCGCCGCGTTGCCGAACTCCGGCAGCTGCCCGGGCGGCGGGGGACGGTCCTGCATCGGGACGAGCAGGCCCGTCACGACCTGGTTCACCACAGCCGTCACGTTCTCGACCTGCACCGCCACGCGCCTCCGTACTCCGGTTCCCGGGTCACCGGCACCGTCCCGGAGCTGCGGGACGGTCCGGTGGCCAGGCTACCCGCGGGGCCCGCGCCGTCAGCCGGCGCGGCGGCGCTCCCCGCCGACCTCGACGGGGATGCCGGCGAACAGGTCGTCCTCCGGGATCTCGGTGTCGACCAGGGAGTGGACCAGCTCGTAGTCCTCGGTGGGCCAGACCCGGGCCTGCACCTCGAGCGGGGTGAAGAAGAACCTGCTGTTCGGGTCGATCTGGGTGGCGTGCGCGCGCAACGCGTCGTCCCGCCGGCCGAACCAGTCCGAGCACGGGACCCTGGTGGTCACCCGGGTGCCGGGGTCGGGCCGGTCGCTGGTCCAGTTCTCCAGCCACTCCGCGTACGGCGACTCCTGGCCGGACTCGACGATCGCGTTGTGGAAGGCCTCCAGCCGGGCCTTGGAGAAGCCGTGGCCGTAGTAGAGCTTCAGCGGCTGCCACGGGGCGCCCGCCTCCGGGAAACGCGCCGGGTCGCCGGCGGCCTCCCACGCGGCCATCGAGATCACGTGGGTGCGGATGTGGTCCGGGTGCGGGTAGCCGCCGTTCTCGTCGTAGGTGACGAGGACGTGCGGGCGGAACTCACGGATGACCTTCACCAGTGCCGCGGTCTGCTCCTCGACGTCACCCAGGGTGAAGCAGCCCTCGGGCAGCGGGGGCTTCGGGTCGCCCTCGGGCAGGCCGGAGTCGACGAAGCCGAGCCAGACGTGCTGCACGCCGAGGATCTCGGCGGCGCGGGCCATCTCGTCCCTGCGGACCGCGGTCATGTTCTCCAGGACGTCCGGCCGTTCCATCGCGGGGTTCAGGATGCTGCCCCGCTCGCCACCGGTGCAGGTCACGACCATGACCTGGTGCCCCTCGTCGACGTACCGGGCGGTGGTCGCCGCGCCCTTCGAGGACTCGTCGTCGGGGTGGGCGTGCACCGTCATCAGCCGGGGACGCTCGCCGGGCGCCGGCAGCTGGACCGGGCGCGGGGCGGACGGGGTGTACTGCGTAGCCATCGGGGCGGGTTCCTCCACGGTCACCGGACTCGGGTCCCGCGCCGGTGGTCTGCCGGCGGCGGGCGGCGAGGCGTGCTCAGGGACGATCCTGGCAGAGAGGGCCGACAGGAACCGCGCCGAGCACGGGCACCGGCATCCGCAACGCCGTCGCCGGCGCCATCTGTTCCCGCCGGTGGACCGGTCTGCGACGGGCGGTTGCCGCCGGCGGGGACGGTACGGCTGCCCTGCCGTCGTCGACCCCACTACCTGCGAATACTTCTCCCGCGGGAACTTTCCGGGACCCGCACCCGTTCACCGAAAGGCTGCGACGAGCGGCACGCTCCGTGGTAAGGTGAGCCCCACACGACCCGCAGGCGGGTCGTGTTTTTCCTTACTCGGGGCGTGCTGCTCGGAGCCGCCACCCCCGTGTGCCCGCCGGGCGCCAGGCGTCCCGGCGGCGACACGTCCTGCTTTCCTGGAGGAGTTGATGACGGTGACGGACACCCAGGCCACCTGGCTGACCCAGGACGCCTACGACCGGCTGAAGGCCGAGCTGGACGGGTTGATCGAGAACCGGCCCGTCATCGCCGCGGAGATCAATGCCCGCCGCGAGGAGGGTGACCTGAAGGAGAACGGCGGCTACCACGCCGCCCGCGAGGAGCAGGGCCAGCAGGAGGCCCGGATCCGTCAGCTGCAGGAGCTGCTGCGCACCGCCCAGGTCGGCACCGCGCCGTCCAGCTCCGACGAGGCCTCCCCCGGCACCGTGCTCGAGATCCGCTACGAGGACGACGACGAGGCCGAGCGGGTCCTGCTCGGCTCCCGCGAGGAGGGCAGCCACGGCGACCTGCAGGTCATCTCGCCGCACTCCCCGCTCGGCGCGGCGCTGCTCGGTGCGAAGCCGGGTGACACCCGCGAGTACCAGCTGCCCGACGGCGGGACCATGAAGGTGACGCTGGTGTCGGTGGAGGCCTTCACCGGCTGATCCACACCCACCCGCGGAACGGGCCCGGCCGGTCGGCCGGGCCCGTTCGCGTGTCCGGGCAGGTCACGGCGTGGCGACCGCGTGCCCTGCCTCGCGCAGGTCGGCGACGATGGCGTCGCGGTGCTCGGGCCCACGCGTCTCCACGCTGAGCTCGACGTCGACCTCCCCGACCGCGAGCGCACCCCTGATCCGCGAGTGCGCGACGTCGGTGACGTTGGCCCCGAGCCGCCCGACCCGGGCCAGCAGCTCGGCGAGCGCGCCGGGCCGGTCGGGCATCCGCAGGTGCAGGGTGAGGTAGCGGGACGAGGCGACCAGGCCGTGCCGGATGACCTGCAGCAGCACGAGCGGGTCGACGTTGCCGCCGGACAGCACGCAGACGACCGGCCCCGGCCACCGGTCGGGCTGCTCCATCAGGGCGGCGACGGACGCGGCCCCGGCAGGCTCGACGAGCATCTTCGCCCGTTCCAGGCAGTGCAGCAGCGCCGCGGACAACGCGTCCTCCGAGACCGTGACCATCTCGTCGATCAGGGCGCTGACCTGGGCGAACGTGACGTCACCCGGGCGGCCGACGGCGATCCCGTCGGCCATCGTGCGCATCCCGCCGACCGGCATCGGCGCACCCGCCGCGAGCGACGACGGCCAGGCCGCGGCACCCGCGGCCTGCACCCCGACGATCCGGATGTCCGGCCGCGCGGCGCGCAGGACCGCGGCGGTCCCACCGAGCAGCCCACCACCGCCCGCGGAGATCAGCACCGTGCCGACGTCGGGGACCTGGTCGAGGATCTCGCAGCCGACGGTGCCCTGCCCGGCGATGATGTCGGGGTGGTCGAAGGGGTGCACGAACACCGCGCCCGACCGCTCGGCGGCCGCGGTGGCGGCCGTGACGGCCTCGTCGACGGTGCGGCCGGTGAGCACGACCTCGGCGCCGTAGCCGCGGGTCGCGTCGACCTTGGGCAGCGCCGCCCGCTCGGGCATGTACACGGTGGCGCGCACGCCCAGCAGCCGCGCGGCGAGCGCGACGCCCTGGGCGTGGTTGCCGGCCGACGCCGCGACGACACCGCCCGCGCGCTCGTCGTCGGAGAGGCGGGCGATGCGCGTGTAGGCGCCGCGGATCTTGAACGACCCGGTGCGCTGCAGGTTCTCGCACTTCAGACCGACCCGGGAGCCGGTCAGGTCGGACAGGGCACGGGCACCGGCGACGGGCGTGGTGCGCACGACACCGGAGAGCAGTTCGCGGGCGGAGAGCACGTCGTCGGCGGTGACCGGGGGGATGACGGGGGCGGCCATACCGGCAGTCTCGCACCGCCCCGGGTAACCTCGCCGGTGTCTCACCGGGCGTGACGTCCCCTGCGCGCCCGGTGTCGGGAGGGACTCGGGAATGACGCGTCTGCGCACGACGGCACCGCTGCTGCTGGCCGCCGGACTGGCGGCGCTCGCGGTGGCGACCGTGCACGACGCGGGCTGCGCCGACCCGGGCCGCTACGAGGCCCGCGGCGACGGCACGTGGTCGCTGGTCGGTGGCTGTGTGGACCCGGGTGACCTGGTCGTCCCGCCGCCGCCGGTGGTCCAGCCCCCCGCGCCGTCGCCGGAGCAGTCGCGCAGCTGAGCCCGTGCGGCGCTACCGGACCGCGTCGAGTGCGGCCCGCAGGTCGTCGAGCAGGTCGTCGGCGTCCTCGATGCCGACCGAGAGCCGGATCAGCGAGTCCGGCACCTCGAGCATCGACCCCGCGGTCGAGGCGTGGGTCATCTCGCCGGGGTGCTCGATCAGCGACTCGATCCCGCCGAGCGACTCGGCGAGGGTGAACAGCCGGGTGCCCGCGCAGATCCGCAGCGCCGCGTCGCGCCCGCCCGCGGCGAGGAACGACACCATCCCGCCGAACCGGCGCATCTGCTTGGCCGCGACCTCGTGGCCGGGGTGCTCGGGCAGGCCCGGGTAGAGCACCGAGGCCACCGCGGGGTGCGCGGAGAGCATCTCGGCGACGCGCTCGGCGTTGTCGCAGTGGCGCTCCATGCGCACCGCGAGGGTCTTGGCACCGCGCAGGGTCAGCCAGGCGTCGAACGGGCCGGGCACCGAGCCGGTGGAGTTCTGGACGAACGCGATCTGCTCGGACAGCGCGTCGTCGTCGGTGACCAGCGCGCCGCCGACGACGTCGGAGTGGCCGCCGACGTACTTGGTCGTGGAGTGCACGACGACGTCGGCGCCCAGCGCCAGCGGCGTCTGCAGGTAGGGCGAGGCGAAGGTGTTGTCGACGACGAGCCGCGCGCCCACCTCGTGCGCCACCCCGGCCAGCGCCGCGATGTCGGCGATGCCGAGCAGCGGGTTGGTCGGGGTCTCGCACCACACGACCTTCGTCGTGGGGCGCAGCGCCGCGCGCAGGGCGTCGTGGTCGGCGAGGTCGACCGGGGTGTGCTCGACACCGAACCCGGACAGCACCTTGTCGACCAGGCGGAAGGTGCCGCCGTAGGCGTCGTGCGGGATCACCAGGTGGTCACCGGGCCCCAGCAGGACCCGCAGCAGCGTGTCCGTCGCCCCCATCCCGGAGCCGAACGCGTGCGCGTGCCGGCCGCCCTCCAGGGCGGCGAGCTGGTCCTGCAGCACGGTCCTGGTCGGGTTGGCGCTGCGGGAGTACTCGTACCCCCCGCGGGTCCCGCCGACGCCGTCCTGGGCGTAGGTCGAGCTGGTGTGGATCGACGTCGTCACCGCGCCGGTCGTCGGGTCCGGGACCTGGCCGGCGTGGATCGCGCGCGTGGAGAAGCCCTGCATGGGCGCCGAGGCTACTCCCGGCGCCCGTGCGGGCCGGATCAGGCGTTGCCGCCGAGGAAGGCGATCACGTCGGAACGGGTGACGACGCCCGCGGGCTTGCCGTCCTCCAGGACCAACGCGGCGTCGGCCTTGGCGAAGGCCTCCATCGCGTCCTGCACCGACTCGCCGGCGCCGAGGGTCGGCAGCGGCGGGGACATGTGGTCCTCGAGCCGGTCCGAGAGCTTGGCCCGCCCGGTGAACAGCGCGTCGAGCAGGTCGCGTTCGCTGACCGAGCCGGCGACCTCGGCCGCCATGACCGGCGGCTCCGCCTTGACCACGGGCATCTGGGAGACGCCGAACTCGCGCAGGTAGAGCGCGGCGTCGGCGACGGTCTCGTTGGGGTGGGCGTGCACCAGCGAGGGCAGTGCGCCGTCCTTGCGCCGCAGCACGTCGCCGATGGTCGTGCCCTGCGACGGGGGGAGGAAGCCGTAGCTGGCCATCCAGCGGTCGTTGAAGACCTTGCCGAGGTAGCCGCGGCCGCCGTCGGGCAGCAGCACGACGACCACCGCGTCCGCGGGCAGCGTCGCGGCCACCCGCAGGGCGGCGACGGTCGCCATCCCGCAGGAACCGCCGACGAGCAGCGCCTCCTCGCGGGCGAGGCGGCGGGTCATCTCGAAGGAGTCGCCGTCGGAGACGGCGACGATCTCGTCGCAGACGTCGCGGTCGTAGGTGGTCGGCCAGAAGTCCTCGCCGACGCCCTCGACCAGGTAGGGACGGCCGGTCCCGCCGGAGTAGACCGAGCCCTCCGGGTCGGCACCGATGATCCGCACGGCACCGTTCGACTTCTCCTTGAGGTACCGCCCGATGCCCGAGATGGTGCCACCGGTGCCGATCCCCGCCACGAAGTGCGTGATCCGGCCCTCGGTCTGCTCCCAGATCTCCGGGCCCGTCGAGTGGTAGTGCGACTCCGGGTTGGCCGGGTTCGCGTACTGGTTGGGCTTCCAGGCGCCCTCGATCTCGCGGACCAGGCGGTCGGAGGTCTGGTAGTAGGAGTCCGGGTGGTCCGGCTCGACCGCCGTCGGGCACACCACGACCTCGGCGCCGTAGGCCTTGAGGACGTTGCGCTTGTCCTCCCCGACCTTGTCCGGGCACACGAACACGCAGTGGTAGCCCTTGCGCTGGGCGACCATCGCCAGCCCGACGCCGGTGTTGCCCGAGGTCGGCTCGACGATCGTGCCGCCGGGACGCAGCTCACCGGAGGCCTCGGCGGCCTCGACCATCCGCAGGGCGATGCGGTCCTTCACCGATCCACCGGGGTTCAGGTACTCGACCTTGGCCAGGACCGGCGGGGCGATGCCCTCCGCCGTCGCTCCCAGCCGGACGAGGGGCGTGTTCCCGACCAGGTCGACGACGTGCTCGACGTAACGCATGCATGCATCCTCGCACCGTTCACTCGCGCGAGACCTCGTGCATCCCGCCTGCCGGGGTCCACCACCGGACCACGAGACGGTTCCGCGCGTCGTTCAGCCCGGTCCAGACGACCTCGGTCAGGTCGACGCGGAACGCGTCGCCGGTGACCGGCCCGGAGAGCGGGCCCTGCAGCACCGCCCGGCCCGACACCTTCAGGTCACCGTCGCCGAGATCTCCGCCGGACTGGTCGGCGGGCGCGGCGTGCAGCGCGAACCGCGGGTCCCGCCGCAGGTCGGAGCCCTTCCGGGCGCCCGGCATCGATCCGAAGGAGAGCTCGGTGTCACCGGCCGCGTCGTCCAGCACCACCTCGATCCCGGAGACGCGCGGTGACCCGTCGGCCCGCAGCGTCGCGATCACGAGCGCGATCCCCCGCCGCAGGATCCGCTCGGACAGCTCGGCGAACGCGGGCTCGGCCCGCCGGAAGTCTCCCCACGTCGTCATGGACGAGAGCATGCCGCGCACCCCTGACGGTTTCGTCACGCCGTCTCCCGATCATCGGTTACCGGCGAGTAGGGTCGATGGGAGTGGTACCTGCGATGGAGGAGGACGTCCCATGCCCGAAGCCGTGATCGTCGCCGCGGCCCGGTCCCCGATCGGCCGCGCCAACAAGGGCTCCCTCGCCGGGATGCGCCCGGACGACCTGACCGTACAGATGATCCGCGCCGCCCTCGACCAGGTCCCGCAGCTGGACCCGGCCGAGATCGACGACCTGATGCTCGGCTGCGGCCTGCCCGGCGGGGAGCAGGGCAACAATCTGGCCCGGATCGTCGCGATCCAGCTCGGCTACGACTCGCTTCCCGGCACCACCATCACCCGGTACTGCTCGTCGTCGCTGCAGACGACCCGGATGGCGCTGCACGCGATCAAGGCGGGCGAGGGCGACGTCTTCGTCTCCGCCGGCGTCGAGACCGTCTCGCGCTTCTCCCGCGGCACGTCGGACTCCTGGCCGGACACGCACAACCCGCTGTTCGCCGACGCGGAGGCCCGCACCGCCGAGACCGCGGAGAAGGGCGCCGAGACCTGGACCGACCCCCGCGACCAGAACCTGCTGCCCGACGCCTACATCGCGATGGGGCAGACGGCGGAGAACCTGGCCCGGTACAAGGACGTGTCGCGCGAGGACATGGACCGCTTCGCGGTGCAGTCGCAGAACCGCGCCGAGCAGGCCATCGCCGACGGCTTCTTCGCCCGTGAGATCACCCCGGTGACGCTGCCCGACGGCACGGTCGTCGACACCGACGACGGCCCGCGTCCGGGCACCACCTACGACAAGATCTCGCAGCTCAAGCCGGTCTTCCGTCCGGATGGGCGGATCACCGCGGGCAACGCCTGTCCGCTCAACGACGGCGCCGCCGCCCTGGTGATCATGTCCGACACCAAGGCCGAGCGGCTCGGGGTCACCCCGCTCGCACGGGTCGTGTCCACCGGCGTCACCGGGCTCTCGCCGGAGATCATGGGCTACGGCCCGGTCGAGGCGTCGCAGCAGGCACTGCGTCGCGCGGGCCTCACGATCGACGACATCGACCTCGTCGAGATCAACGAGGCGTTCGCCGCGCAGGTCCTGCCCAGTGCGCGCGACCTCGGCATCGACGAGGCGAAGCTGAACGTGCACGGCGGCGCGATCGCGCTGGGCCACCCGTTCGGCATGACCGGCGCCCGGATCACCACGACCCTGATGAACGGTCTGCGCAGCACCGGCGGCCGCTACGGGCTGGAGACGATGTGCGTCGGCGGCGGCCAGGGCATGGCGCTGGTGATCGAGAACCTCGCCTGATCCCACGGCGTCCTCAGGACGGGCCGGCCCGACCCGCGCGGGCCGGCCCGTCCGCGCGACGAGGTCAGGCCGCGTGGCCGGGCGGGTCGATGCGCACACCCGTGGTCTCGATCGCGGCCTCGGTACGCAACCGGGCGAACTCCCGGTCGGCGTCGAGCGCGCCCTGGGTACCACCCATCTCGACGTGGGCGCGCAGCGGCGGGTCCTCGACGCCGACGGCCCGGCAGACGTCGAGCAGCACGTCGTCGTAGGCGGCCAGCAGCGCCAGCCGCCGGACCCGGGTGGCCTGCTGCGGCCCGCGGCGCAGCCGGTCGAGCCGGCGCAGGTCGGCGACGAGCCGTTCCAGTGGCGGCCCGATCGGGCGCGGCGTCGGACGGCCTCGCCGCGCGGCGGCCCGGCGCGCCAGCCGGGACAGGTGCACCAACAGCCCCACCAGCACCACGGGGCCGAAGGCGATGGCCAGGAAGACGGCGATCCCGGTGACGACCGGGTCGTTCCCGGGCACGGCACCGACGCTACGACTCCCGGCTCCGCCCGGCCACCCCCGACACGACGACGCCGCGGACACCGGAGGTGTCCGCGGTGCGCGCGACCGGAGGGGGCGATTCCGGCCGCACCCGGCCCTCACGGGCCGGGTCGTGGGTGACCGGTCAGTCCTGGCGCAGGTAGCTCAGTAGGCGCAGGATCTCGATGTAGAGCCAGACGATCGTGGTCATGAGGCCGAAGGCGAGGTACCAGGAGTACTTCGCCGGGACACCGGCCTTGACCGCGTTGTCCGCGGCGTCGAAGTCCATCAGCAGGCTGAACGCCGCCACACCGATCACGACGATGCTGAACAGGATGGCCAGCGGGCCGCCGTCACGGAGGCCGAAGCCACCGTCGGTGAAGAAGCTCGCGACCAGGTTGGCCAGCATGAGGACGACGACGCCGATCAGGGCGCCCATCATCCACTTGGTGAAGCGCGGCGTGACCCGGACGGCACCGGTCTTGTAGACGACCAGCATGCCGAAGAAGACACCGGCGGTGCTGATGACGGCCTGGATCCCGATCCCCTGCAGGGCCGGGCTCTGCTGCATCATCCCGGTGATGCCGCCGAGGGCGACACCCATCGCGCCGGAGTAGATCAGCGTCAGCGGAGCGCTGGGCTTCTGCTTGAAGATGACGATCAGCGAGACGACCAGGCCTACGAGGAACGCCGGCAGGGCCAGGATGTAGAGCCCCGACATCACGGTCAGGATGCCGGCGACCAGCGCGAGACCCGCGCTGATCGCGGTCTTCTGGACGACGTCGTCGACCGTGATCGGGCGACCCGTCTCCTGCGTGGCCTGGGTCGGGTCGACGTAGGACGGCTGGGAGCCGGCCATGGCGGCGCCCCCGCCCATCATGCCGCCACCCGAGCGGTCGAACGTGGCGTAGCCGCCCTGCTGCTGTGTAGGCAGGTTGCGGAACGCCGGGTTGCTCGTGGAGCGCACCTGGATCCTCCTCGACGGACGTGTGCGGGGCCCACCTCTGGCAGGCCCTCACACGTGTGCAACGCCGAGGGAGAGCCGGGGGTTCCCGCTGGTAAAAGAAAATTTACCGCGTCCGGGGGTCCGGCGTCAGTCCTGTCCCCCACAACGGGCGGTGATCACCGTCCCGGGAGTCTCACCTGCGGGAACGTCGACGTCGTCGGCAGCGGTTCGGCACGCACCGCCGGCATCTCGGGCGTGGTGTCGTCGTGCCGGTCGTCCACGGTGTCGAGGGAGTCGAGGGTGTCGACGGAGTCGGCACGCCCGTCGACCAGCGGCGCGTCACCGCGCATCTCGGCGCGGATCAACGCCGGCCAGCGCCCGACCGAACCGAGCGCGGCCACCGCGGCGCGGCGTCCCGCCGGGCTGACCAGCACGGCGACCACGACGACCAACGCGACGGCGACGACCACGCCGCTGGAACCCGGAGCGAGCACGGGCGTACCTCCTCGCAGAAGCGGGCGCCCGGCCGGGGGCAGCCGGACCCACCCTCGCGCCGTACAACGATCCTGTGGCGGGTCGGTCACGGGCCGTCACCGCGCAGCGGGCGGACCCGCGCGGGCCGCACTACTCTCGGCGCGTTCGCGACGGCGCCTCCGTCGCCCCTCCAGTGAAAGGACGGTCCGGATATGTGGGCCCTGCTCTCCCGGCACCTGCGCGTGTGGCTGCTGCTGGCGGTCGGTGCACCGCTGCTGGCCTGGCTCCTGGGCAAGATCGGCGACGCCGTCGAGCGCCGCCGCGGCCCCAACACCCTGACCAAGCTGATCCGTTCGGGCCGCCGCTACCTGGAGCGGCGCAGCCGGGGACCGCTGCGCCGCCACGAGCAGACCGACCCCGAGCGGCTCGCCCGCTGACGACTCCCGCGCCGGCGCCGCACGCTCAGGCCGGCAGCATCCGGCGCAGACCCCAGCCGCGCCGGCGGGCGGGGCGCCGCCGCGGTGCCTCGTCCGCCGGGGGCGTCGGGTCGAGCTGTCCGCAGCGGCCGCACGGCACCCCGGCGACGTCGATCAGCGGGGCCGGGGACACCAGGTGGCCGCACAGCGCCGCATAGCGGCCGGTCCGCACCGAGTGCGGCGCACAGAGTTCCGCGTCGGTCACCTTGTGTGCACGACCGTCGAGAACCGACGTCAGCGTCAGGACATCGGGGCAGCCGGCGTCGTTCGTCCGTCCGGCGGTCACGACGACGCCCACACGACGGCAGATCCGTGCGTCGACCGGCGCATTTCTCTGGCCCCCTCAGCGTGTCAGTCGTTCCATCGTCACGGATCACACTTGCGGATGCAAGATCCCTTCCACAGTCTTTCGACACTCTCCGCAGTCAAACGGACGCCGCGGACACATCCGGAGGTCCCCCATGTCCCACTCGAACGGCACGCGCGCAGCAGATCTCGGCCCGGTGACGTGGCGTCGCCCGGCCGGCGGGGCCGCCGAGGGGCAGAACGTGGAGTTCGCCGTCCTCGACGACGGCCAGGTCGCCGTCCGCAACGCCCGCGACCCCGAGGGCCCGGTCCTCGTCTACACCCCGGCCGAGATCTCCGCGTTCGTCGACGGCGCCAAGAAGGGCGAGTTCGACGACATGGTCGACCCCTTCCGCGACTGAGCCGGGCTCACGGCAGCAGCGGGTCCGCCTCGCGCCACAGCCGGGCGACCACCTCGGACGCGGGGTCGGTCGTCGCGCGTCCGGCGGCCTGGCCCGCCCAGTGGTTCACCCGGTCGACCGCGCCGGGCTCACCCGCGCGGTAGCGGGCCACCAGGCGTCGCTGGTGGGGGTAGGGCGCCGGCGCCGGGGCGCCCGGCACGGTCCAGGCCCGGACGAAGTCGGTGGCGATGCCGCGGGCCAGCCGGCCGGTGTAGGCGCGGGTGGTCGTCGTACCGGTGGGGTCCAGGCCGTCGAGCCGGGCGGACCAGCCGTCGTCGATCCCGGCCTCGGGACTGCGCAGCAGTGCCGTCCCCACCTGCACCGCGCTCGCGCCGAGGGTGAGCGCGGCGGCCAGGGCCCGGCCGTCGCCGATCGCCCCGGCGGCGACCACCGGGACATCGACGGCGTCGGCCACCCACAGGACGAGCGCGAGCAGCCCGACCGAGACGGTCTCGGCGTCGGCGGGGTCGGTGGTGCCACGGTGCCCGCCCGCCTCCATCCCCTGCACGACGACGGCGTCGGCCCCCGCCCGCTCCGCAGCGAGGGCCTCGGCGCGGGTCGTGACCGTCGCGAACCAGGCGCAGCCCGCACCGTGCACCGCGGCGACCTGCTCGGCCGTGAACAGCCCCATGATCGTCGAGACGACGGCCGGCCGGGCCGCCAGGACCGCGGCGAGCTGGTCGGGGAACGCCGGTCCGGGGCCGCCGGGCGGAGCCGGCGCACCGCCCAGGGAGTCGAGATAGGCGGTCTGGAGGCCCACGTCGTCGTCGGTGGGCGAGTCGGGGATCCACAGGTTGAGCTGGAACGGAGCGGTCCCGGCGAGGACGCGGAAGCGGGCAGCCCAGTCGGCGATCGCCTCCGGGGTGTCGTTGACGACGCCCGCCGCACCCATACCGCCCGCCGCGGCCACCGCGGCCGCCAGCTCCGGCGGGCAGGCCCCGGCCATCGGGGCCTCCAGGACCGGGACCCGCAGCCCGTGGCGTGTGCAGAAGGACTCGGCCCGGCTCCGTGCGCTCACCGTCGCGAGTGTGCCACTGCACCGCGGGTGGACCGGGGCGGCGCGGACAGGAAGGATCGACCCCGACCCCGACCCGCAGTGCGAAGGAGCCCGCTCCCCCTCATGACCGGACCCTCGTTCCTCGAGCAGCTGCGTGCGCACGCCCCCGAGCTGCTGCCCTCGCGTCTCCCGCGTGACCCCGCCCAGCGGGTCCCCGCCGACATGGACGTCCCGCACGGCACCACGATCATCGCGCTGACCTGGGCCGACGGGGTGCTGCTGGCCGGCGACCGGCGCGCCACCTCCGGCAACCTGATCGCGCAGAAGGACCTGGTGAAGGTCGTCGGCATCGACGACACCTCCGCCGCCGGGTTCGCCGGGTCGGTCGGTCACGCGTTGCAGATGCTGACGATGTTCGCGGCCGAGGTGGAGCAGTACGAGAAGGTCGAGGGCGCCCCGATCAGCCAGGACGGCAAGATCCGCAGGCTGTCGAGCATCGTGCGGGAGAACCTGGGCGCGGCGATGCAGGGCTTCGTCGCGCTGCCGCTGTTCGTCGGCTACGACCCGACCGACCCCGACCCGGTCCGCATCGTCACCTACGACCCGACCGGCAGCGTCAAGCGCGCCCGGTCCGGCTACGTCGGCATCGGGTCCGGCTCGCAGTTCGCCGAGGCGTCGCTGAAGAAGCGGCACGACCCGGGCGTCGACCGGGCCGGCGCGATCGCGCTCGCGGTCAACGCGCTGTGGGACGCCGCCGACGACGACACCGCCACCGCGGGTCCCGACCTCACCCGCGCGATCTTCCCGAACCTGATCACGGTGACCGCCGACGGCGTCGAGGAGATCGGCGTCGACGAGGTCCGGGCCGCGACCGAGCGGATGCTCGCCGAGCGGGCGGAGCGCCCCGGCGGCTGAGCCGACCGGGTCAGGGCCGGGGCGGGCCACCGGCCCGGCCGATGATCTCCTCGACGACCGGGCCCTTGGCGTCGGCGTAGAGGTTCATGTCGGCCCACTCCCGACCGGCGAGCCCACGCTTGTGCGCCTCGTAGCGCGCCCGCTCGTCGTCGTGGGTGCGCAGCCGGTCGCGGAACACCAGGTAGCGGGTGATCTCCGGGCTGCCCCGCGGGTAGCAGTGCAGGTTCACGGGCAGGTCCCCGACGGCGCCGCGCAGGCAGCGGTGCCCGGGCTCGCGCACCCGCAGGTCGTAGCCGTCGGCGAGCAGGTCGGGCAGGTAGGCCGGCTCGTCGTCGGGGTCGTCGAGCGCCACGACGACGTCGATCACCGGCTTCGCCGCGAGCCCCGGCACCGAGGTGGAGCCGATGTGCTCGATGCGGTGCGCACGCTCCCCCAGCGTCGCGCGCAGGCGGGCCGCCGCCGCGTCGAAGGCCGCGGGCCAGGCCGGGTCGGGCTCGGCGAGCTCGACGACGACCGGACGCATCCCGTGCACGAGTGCCCGGTTCAGCTCGTCGTGGCGACTGGTCACGATGCCGAGCATGCGGGCAGACTGCCTCGGTGTCCACGCTGCGCTCGGTCGCCCCGGTCTTCGCCACCACCGATCTCGACCGGTGGCTGGACCACTACCGGGCGCTCGGGTTCACCGTCGAGCGCTACGACGACGGCTACGGCTTCGCCGCCCTCGGCGGCGTGGAGCTGCACGTCTCGGTGCTGCCCGACCACGACCCGGCCCGCACCGCGGGCTGCGCCTACCTGCACGTCGACGACGCCGACGCACTGCACGCCCGCTGGTCGGCCGTGGCCGGCGGCCGCGAGGTGGCGCCGGTCGACACCCCCTACGGGCTGCGCGAGGGCGCGCACCACGACCCGGACAACAACCTGCTGCGCTACGGCTCGCCGCTGCAGGACTGATCCGCTCAGCCCGCTTTCTCCCGCCGGTCCAGCACGACGACCGCGGCCCCGGTGAACACGAGCACGACCGTCGGGTAGGCCCACGGCAGCGCCGGTGCGTCGCCGAGCGGGACCGTCCACAGGCCGATCCCGCCGGTGATCAGGTACTGCAGCAACGGGATCGCTCCGAGGAGCACCCCGAGGATCCCGGCGATGTTCTGTGCTGTCCTCACATGCCCCCCTGTAGCAATGCAGTCGCATTGCAACAGCTCCATCGGGCCTTGTCAATGCGACCGCATTGCTACAGTGGCGTGGTGCCCCGTTCCGTCGACCACGACGCCCGACGCTCCGAGATCGCCGACGCCGTGCTCGCGCTCGTCGCGCGGTCGGGCACCGAGGCGGTCTCGCTGCGCTCGGTCGCGGCCGAGGCCGGGATCTCGATGGGCCGCGTGCAGCACTACTTCGCCAGCAAGGACGCGCTGCTGTTGCACGCCCTGGACCGGTCGCACCGGCAGATGGAGGAACGGATCGAGGCCAGGGCCCGGGCCGTGGGCGGCGGGGATCGGACCGTCCTCGCGACGATCCTCGACGAGCTGCTCGGCGAGCACCCGCGGACCCGCGACGCGCTGCGCATCCACGCCGCCTTCGCCACCCGCGAGGTCGACGAGCGGGCGCGGGCGATCCTCACCGACGGCGACGACGAGATCCATGCCCTCGCCGTCCGGGTCGTCGCCGACGCCGGATCGCCCGATCCGGACACCGACGCGCACGCGCTGCTCGCCCTGACCTCGGGGCTCAGCACGGAGGTCGCGCTGCACGGCGCTCCCGTCGACCGCGCCCGGCGCACCCTGACCGCGATGCTCGACCGGCTGGCCCCCGCCACGGCGCGCGCACCGGCCGGCGACCCGGAATGATCCGAGCGGTGCGCCCCTGGTTCCCGCTCCTCGCCGGCTCGGTGTTCTACGCGTTCGCCCTGGTGTGGGCGGCCGGGGAGCTGCCGGAGGACGGGGTGCCGCTGCACTTCGACCCCGCGGGCGTGCCGACCGCGTTCGGCACCCGCGCCGGGTTCCTGGCGCTCGGCACGCTGTTCGGGCTGCTCGTCGCCGGGATCGGGGCGGGGCTCTACCGCCTGGTCACGACCGGGTCGCTGGCGCGGGTGTCGGTGCCGCACCGCGACTACTGGACGGCGCCGCAGCGGGTCGGAAGGCTGCGCCACATGCTCGCCGAGGACATGGGACGGACCTTCGGCGGGACGCTGCTGCTGCTCACCGTCGTCCCGGTGACGGCGGTGTACGCCACCCGCAGCGACCCGCCGCGGCTGCCGGTCGGGCCGGTCTGGGTGGTGCTCGTCCTGCTGGTCGTCGGGATCGTCGGGTACTGCGTGTACCTGGGGCGTTACCGGTACCGGCCGGTCTGAACGGTCACGCGCCGGCGACGGTCCGCCGCCGGGTGCGCAGGGCAGTCCTGGCGCAGACGCGCCCGCTGCGGGAAGGTGCCGGGGTGGCACGGATCGGACCGGGGGACGTCGCCCTCACCATGGCCGACCTGCGGGTCGTGACCCGGTTCGCCGCGCTGACGACCGCGCTGGACGACGCGTTGCGCGACCGATGGGTCCGGGGTCAGCGGACACGCTCATAGCGCAGGTGCACGGTCCCGCCGTCGAACACACGCTGCTCGATCAGCCGCAGCCGCAGGTCCGCACCGGGCGGGAGGAACGGCTTCCCGCCGCCGAGGACGACCGGCACCACCCGCGGGCGGAACTCGTCGATCAGCTCCAGCAACGACGCCGCCAGCCCCGGCCCGCCGACGGCCAGCTCGCCGTCGTTCTCCGCCTTCAGCCGGGACACCTCGTCCAGTGCGCCGACTCGACGGACGAGGCGGCACCCGGGCGCGACCGAGGTCAGCGAGTCGGAGAACACGACCCGCGGGACGGCGGTGTAGAGCTGGGCGAACTCCGCCTCCACCGGATGCCCGTCGGCCCGCTCGGGGGCGGTCCAGAAGTCCTCCATGATCTCGTAGAGGCCACGGCCGAACAGGAACACCGACGTCGCGCGGGTCTGGTCGTTGGACAGGCGGTGCACCTCCTCGTCGGGGTCGCCGAAGGCGATGCTGCCCGTGGGGTCCTCGACGAAGCCGTCGAGGGACATGCTCATGGCGTAGGTGACCAGGCCCATGGGTGTCAGCCCTTCCGGTTCCAGAACTGGTGGATGCGCCCGCTCGGCGAGGCGACCGACTCGACGGTGAACCGGTCCTCGACGCCGGTCAGCCCCTCCCACGGGGACACCCCACGGCCGAGGACGATCGGCAGGATCACCACGTGCATGACGTCGACCAGGTCGGCGTCGAGGAACTGGCGGATCGTCGAGGGTCCCCCGCCGAGCCGGACGTCCAGCTCGCCCGCGGCCGCACGCGCGACCGTCAGCACCTCCTGCGCCGACCCGTCGACGAAGTGGAAGCTCGTCCCGTTCGCGAACTCGATCGGTGGCCGCGGATGGTGGGTCATGACGAACACCGGGGTGCGGAACGGGGGCTCGTCGTCCCACCAGCCCTGCCAGCCGTCGTCGGTCCAGGGGCCGGTCTGCGGGCCGAACTTGCGCCGCCCCATGATCTCGGCGCCGATCCCCTGGGCCCACGTGCTGGTCAGGGCGCGGTCCGGGGTGACGGGGGCGTCCACACCGCCGATCCCGTGGATGAACCGCCCGTCGAAGCCGGCGAAGAGCGCCCCGGCGTCGCCGATCGGGGCGTCGAGGCTCACGTGGTCGCCGGCGGCGTAGCCGTCGAGGGAGACGAACAGGTTGTGCACCCGGGTGCGGGACATGGGGGCTCCTCGGTGGACGTGGCTCAGATGGTCGACCGGCGGGGGCGGCGGAACTCATCGCCCGCGCTGCGACGACGGGGCGGCGGGCACGTCGAACTCGAACGGGACGGGGCAATCGTCACGCTCGGCCGGTCACCGTCGCTCGCGCTCCAGGCGGGCGGCCACCTCACGGAACCGGCTGACCGGGACGAGATGCACCCCGGCGAAGGCTCCCGTGTCGCGCAGGGCGCGGATCTGCTCGCACGCCGCGTCGACCCCCGCGGCCGGGTCGTCCGAGACCCGGTGGACGAGCTCGTCGGGAATGTCGATGTCCGGGATCGACGCCCGCAGCCTGGTCGCCATGCCGGCGCTCGCGAGGACCATCACACCGGCATAGACGGGCAGGTCCATCGGGTTGGCCTCGCGCCACTGCAGGAACGCCTCGACCGAGTAGCCGACCTGCACGAACACGAAGTCGGCCGCCTGCTTCCAGGCCGCCATCCGACGACGGTGGCCGGCCGTCACACCGAGCCGGAAGGGCGCGACCCCCGCGAACGCATCCTGACCGGTCGCCGCACGCGCTTCCTCGATCATGGTCCGCACGGTCAGCTCGCCGGTGCGATCTCCGACCGACGGCTTGTCCCCCTGGACGAACAGGAACTGGTCCACGCCGTAGGCGGCGGCGGTCAGGAGATCCCGGCGGAAGCCCAACAGGTTGCGGTCACGGGAGTTCACGCAGGCGATGCCGGCCCCGCCCATCGCCCGGACCTCGTTGGCCACCGCGATGCTGGACACCGTGGCCCGACCGATGTGGTTGTCGGGGATCAGGAACGCATCCGACACCGGAGTCAGGACGCCGATCTGGTGGCGGGCGTGCGTCAGGTCGGGCCTGGTCGGCGGCTCGATCTCGCAGATGATGCGGAATCCGTCGGTCACGGTCCGAGGGTAGAGACCCTGTGGCCGGAACTGGCCGGGTCGAGGCACAGCGGGCCAAGCTGTCGGTGGCCCCTGTCAGCATCCCGAGCATGAGCAGCCCGAAGGACGATCTGGTCCGCTACCTCGACGAGGCGCGCAATGCCGTCGTGTGGAAGGTCGACGGGCTCGACGAGTACACCGCTCGCCGGCCTGCGACCGACACCGGCACCAATCTCCTCGGTCTGGTCAAGCACCTGACTAGCTGCGAGCTGACCTACTTCGCCCAGACCTTCGACCGCCCGACCAGGGATCTCGCCTACCTCGACGCGTTCGACCCGTGGGAGAACGAGGACATGTGGGCCCGGGCGGACGAGAACCGGGCAGACGTGGTCGAGCGCTACCGCCGCGTCTGTGCGCACTCGAACGACGTCGTCACCGAGCTGTCGCTGGACGACACGGGGCGTGTCCCTCACTGGCCCGAGGACCGGGCAACCGTGACGCTCCACCACATCCTCATCCGGATGATCGCAGAGACCAACCGCCATGCGGGCCAGGCGGACGTCATCCGTGAGGGCTTCGACGGCGCGACCGGGCATCAGGAAGGTTCGTCGTCGCTGCCTCCCGGGGACCGTGTGTGGTGGGAGCAGTACGTCAGCCGGATCGAGTCGGCGGCGCGGCAGGCTTCGCGGTAGTGGTCGCCGTCCAGCCTCGAGAAGCTGGCAACCCCCGCCAAACCCGCGGATCGCAGCGAGGTGATGGCAACGGAACGTCGAGCCCGGTTCGGGCTGGGAATGTCCGTCAGCGGATCGGGGTCGCTGACGATCGATTCCGGCCCTCGTCGCGTCGCTTCTGTCCCGGATTCGTCGGATCGCGACGGAGCCAGGAGGTCTAGCTGAGCTTCTGACGAAGTCGATCGAAGCGTCGGCGGGCGTAGGCGGGTTCACTGGCCCATCCGCAGGCAGCTTCCCACGCGTCGATCGCGTTGCTCGCGACGGCGGCACGGTGACCTCGCAGTGGCCCTCCGGGGATCTCGGCCAGGTCGAGGTCGGCGTGATCGACTCGCGATTCGTCCCAGTCGAGGAAGCCGACACAGCCGCCACTCACCCGGACGTTGCCCGGGCCGGGGTCGCCGTGGACGACGCAGTCCGGGCCGGCCGAGAGGGCGGCCCAGGCCCGCCTGCAAAGGTGGGCGACATGATCGGGCATGGCCTCGAGATCGATGTCTCCTCCGCGTGACTCCCGCTGGAGCTCCCGGGTCGACCGGAAGCCGGGGCGCTGGTTCGCCCACCCCGCAGTCAGTCGGTGCAGCCGCTCCAGCTCGGAAGCGACAAGGGCCCAGTCACTGGCCAGGGGCTCCCGCCCGTGCAGCCAGGTTTGCACTACCACGCCGCCCGCCGAGCGTCGGCCGTCCGCTGTGGGGACGGTGTGCGGCACGACGAACCCGTGGTGTTCCAGGAACTCCAGTAGATCGAGTTCCCAATCCAGGGCCGGCGCTGTTCGCCTGGTGCGCCGCGCGACCAGGCGGTCCCGACCGCGCACCTCGTAGACATCGTTCCGATGGCCACCACCGAGTGGTGCAGTCACGCTGAGACCGGGCCACGGGCTGAGGTCGATCACGGCGCCAGCCTGCCGGACGGCAGGAGAACATGCCCCTCACGACCGGCCCTTCGCTGCCGGAGTGCTCGACGACGGCGCTGGTGCCCGAGACGAGCGTCGTCGCTGGGAGCAGTGCGCCCTCAGTCGGACTCGGACCGACGCTGGAGTCTGCCAACGGGAACCGTGGTCGCCTTTGAACGTCACCTCTGTCCTCGAACGACGTGGAGGTAGATCCCTCGCAGGTGAAACATCGACGCGTACTCAGCACGTATGTGGTGAACTGGCGGTTCCGCGGACCACCGCGCAACGCGGCGGAGGCCGCAACATCCGGGAGTCCGGTCGCGCGCCCGTAGGAGGACGTTCGTGGTTCGCGCCGAAGTCGTCGCCTACGCCGGGGTTCCGGACGGATTCCAGGCTTGGCCGGTGACCGACAGCTATCCCGACATCGTCTTGGACGGGAATCAGCCCGACGAGCAGATCGCGCTTCTCGTCGCCAACATCGCGTGGCTGGCCACGCCTCCCAAACTGGCGATCGCCCAGAGGCTCCTTCGCCGACACCCGCCGACGGTGGCACAGCTCGCAGAGCCCAGCGCGGTCCTGGACCGCATTCTCGATGCCCGCCATCTGACGAGCCAGGGAGGCGTACGACTCACCGATGACACGACCGGCACTGTCATCGCTCCAGGATGCTGCACACACGTCCGTGACTGGGCCGACTGGACCGACCTCCTCCTCCATGGCCGGCCCGTGGTGATGGGACACGCCCCGGAAGTCGTTGTCGCACTGCGCGACGACATCTGCCTCGCGTGGGCAACCGAAGACATGAACACCGATGATCGAGGCCCGCTACCGGACGATTCCCACATCGAGTTCTCGAAGTCGACCGTGCCTGAGCTGGTGTCCGAGATGCAGCGCGGACTCATCGCCACCACGGATCGCATCGGTCAGTGGGTGTCCACGATCGTGCCGGGCCGAGTCGACGAACTCGTCATCCGGATTCGAGAACAGTGGGACGTCGCCGACAACGATCTGCCCCACAGCATCACGTGGGCCGTGTGACGGTTCCGCCCCACTGCCTCGGGTTTCCGGGCGGTGCCGAGTCCGGGCGGAGCCGTGCTTGTTCCACGCGACCGTGGCAGGCAGGCTCTCCTGGCATGTGTCTCCATCGGTGCTGGCCGCGGTCATGGTCTCTCGCCGCCGAGGGGACACCTGCATAATCGCTTCCACTGTGATGAACGAGGTCGGGGGCGACGCGGAACTCGTCGGTCAGAAGCAGCCGGGGTCGGTGCCGTGACCGCAGGGAGGCATCCCGATCGCCCGGAACCCCGCCGACGGCTGTCCGAGCAGCCCGAACACCATGTCGATTTCTCCGCCGTTCTTCCCTGGTCCGAGATCCCAGATCGCACCCGCGAGGAGCCGGATCGATGGCCGGTCGCCGAACCCCCGACACGTAAGCGCACACGGCGGTGGCGCGCCGGGAGCGTCGGCGGCCTTGTCCTCACCGTCGCCTCCGCACTGTTCACGCTTCTCGCGGCCCCTTCACCGGGACCTTCGATCTACCAGATCCTGGTGTGCTGCGGCGGAGTACTGCTCGGGCTGTCTGCGGTGGCGTTCACGTGGAGGCTGCCCACGCGGCCGTACCTGAAGGACACCGAGCTGCCCCGGGCACGGTCCGCCAGCACGAAGGACGATAGGAAGAGCATCGTGCGAGCGCTACGACGGCGCGAGCCGCTGAACGGCCGGTCGATCGATCTCGCGCGCGTACACGTCCAGCGGAACCGAACAACCGTCCTCCGCAACACCGGAGTGATGTGGCTGGCTGGATTCCAGACCGTCTCGCAGGCAGCGTTCACGACGTACCTTCCGCTCCTGTCCTTGCTCCTCGGCGCCGTGGTGGTCGGCTTGACAGCCGACCACGTCCGCCAGGACGCGACGTTCAGACACTGGGAGCAAGCGCACTCCTCCACGGACGGGGCCGGATAGCCGAGCCACGGCGCCGCGAACGGGCCGGATGTGTAGCGCGCAAGCGCAGGGTGAAGCACCGGACGTTCGGCCGGACACGCAATGTCCCGTGCCCTCCGTCACCGGCGGCGCTGCCGCGCGGACACCGGGATCGTCGACGTTCCCGGAATCCCCCGGGAGCGGCGAAACGCCGGTACGTACTCGGCACGGCGTCCCGTGCTGGGCCGAGCCCCCCTGGTCCGGGGAGCTCCAGCGGGAAGGCTCACTCTCGGCCCAGTTCGGTACAGATGCAGACCGCGTTGTCGTCGGGATCTGCGAGCACGACGAAGGCCGGAGAACGACCGTCGTCGACAACGCGTCCACCCGCCGCCACCGCCGCAGCGATCCGCTCCTCGGCGACCTCCGGAGGGACGGTGACGTCGAGATGGAAGCGCTGCCGATCGCGGGCAGTCGAGTCCGTTGCCTGGAACCACAACGACGGGAACTCCTGGGCGGGATCGACAACGTCACCTCCCCCGTCGCGCCCGGAAAGAACCGCGTCCCAGAACGGTCGCACCGAGTCGGCGACGGGAGTGTCCAAAGCCAACTCCACCACCTGCACACGCTGTGGGCGCGCTACCAGACCCCGGTCACGGGCGAGGAGACTGATCGACTCGGCCAGGAGGACGTCCTGCTGGGTGACCCCGCCCACGTCGGTCGTGCGCAGCGCGATTCGGACGTGTCCGACACGCAGGTCCACATTGAGATGGTCATCGTCCGCACCGGAGGCCTGCGCAACCGCATCGATGAACGCTGCCCCGTCGCCGAACGAACGAGTGTCGAAGCGGGCGTGCAGCGCTCCCAGCAACCACCGCCAGTCCGTCAGGTCGACTTCACGAACACCGAGACGGGCGGTCACCTCTTCCACGGGGCAACGGTAGGCCACCGGGTCGCGACCGAGTCGCGTACGTGCCACGCGCGTAAGGGGGTGGTGGTTTTACAGAGAGCTGCCAGACCGGTTCTGACCTGCGCGCCGGACCCGCACCGATCGCCTGCTCGGGTCGGGCGGTCTCCAACTTCGGCACACCTCCGGCGCAGAACCGCCGGCAGGTGCTCGTCTCGACCTCCTTCGTGTGCCACCGTCGAGAGGTGACAGGTGAGCACGAGCCCGTACCAGCGTGGGCGAACGAGCCCGTCCATCTCGCCGAGCCGGACCCGGGTTGGCCGGTGGTGGCTGAGCAGTACATCGACGAGCTGCACGGCCTGTTGGGCGATCGGCTGGCCGGCCAGATCGAGCACATGGGGTCGACTGCAGTTCCGGGGCTGCCCGTGAAGCCGATCATCGATCTGCAGGCCGTCTCGGTGGACCCCGCCCAGGCCGTCGCCGACTGCAAGGACGCTCTTGCGGCGGCGCGTTGGCACGTCGTTCCACGAGAGCTGGATCAGCGCCCCTGGCGGTGGTTCGTTGTCCGTACCGACACGTCC
The DNA here is from genome assembly GCF_001932475.1 of Pseudonocardia sp. Ae717_Ps2. NCBI lineage: Bacteria > Bacillati > Actinomycetota > Actinomycetes > Pseudonocardiales > Pseudonocardiaceae > Pseudonocardia > Pseudonocardia sp. Ae717_Ps2. The sequence goes on along the minus strand of NZ_MCIS01000001.1, from coordinate 510,019 downwards.
GAGAGCCATCGACTCGCGCACTTGCATCTCATGACGGTTGATCAGCCCAGGCGGTGCCAACAGCTCGTGTTCCGAGACAGACTCCGTGCATCGGAGGATCTCGTTCGCGAGTACGCCCGGCTGAAGACCGGCGCCGCTGCACAGCACCGCGAGGATCGCGAGGCTTACACCCTGGCCAAGCACGATTTCGTGCAACGGGTCGTAGCGGACCTGCAGGCACCGGATTGACAGCGAGCTACCAAAGCTGCCCTTACCTGCGACACAGTGAGCGCCCCCTCGGTGAAGAGATCACCGGTTCTGTCGCACTCCGCTGATCTCCGAGCGGCATCGGGAGTGGGCCGAGCCCACGGATTCAGAACGGCGACCCGGATGCTGAGATCCGGTGCAGCTGTACCTCGTCGCGGACGACAGGAGGAACGTCGACCGGCACGGGCGCCATGGCTCGCCATGCCTGCAGTCGCTCGTCTGACTCCCACAGTTCGAAGAGGTACACCCGGGCGGGGTCGACGAGGTCAGGCGTGACGGCGATGTCGAGGCATCCGCGGAAGGCTCGGGCCGCGGTGATGAGGTCCTTGTGAGCATCGACGAACGCTCGCCGCTGACGTGGGTCGATGTGGACCGGGCCGGCGATCACGAGCTTGCCGCTGTGGTCCGGCTTGCGTGCAGTGGTCATGAGAGGGTCGACCGCTTGGACTGTGCGGAGTCATCGGTCGATCGACCCGCGGAATCAGTCGCTGCCTCACGAGGTGGGGTGCAGCTCCTCACCGCAACCGTCACTTATTGCCAGTATGTGGCAACAAGTGGATACTGACGCTCCGAGCTGGGGGGCTGGTGCGACGAGCACGTCCGAACATCGAGCGATCCTGGAAGCGTGGCCCCAGCGAAGCCGCGGACATGCCTGGCGACCTCCGGATGGCGATCACGATCTGGCCAACCCTCGTGGCCTCGGTCGTCGGCTTGGTCCCGTTCACGATCTTCAGCACTCTTCTCGTCCCCATCGCCGAGCAGGTGGCCAGCGATGTAGCCGTCGTTGGCTCACTACGAGGACTCGGAGGCATCGCGGCGCTCACGGTCGGAGTCCTCGTTGCTCCGCTACTCGACCGAGTTCCGCGTGGCTACGCGGCCGCGCTCGCACTGACAGTGCTAGCGGCATCGTCCCTGGTGGCGACCCTCGGAACCCTGTAGGCACTGATCGTGTTCTGCCTACTCACCGGTGCCGGGACCGCGCTACTGACCCCGGCGCTCATGGCCGCGGCTGCTGACCACTTCACCACTGCAGCGGAGGCCGGCCGGGCCGCGACCCTTGTCACCGCGACCACATCGCTCACCGCACTTCTCGCCGCTCCGCTGGTCGTCTGGCCGGCCGAGTTCTGGGGCTGGCGCGGTGACTACGTCGCGGTGGCCGTCGTCTCGGCCGTGCTGGCTGTCGAGCTGGTCCGGCTTTCGCGCGCGACCACGATCGACGAGGTCAAACCGAGAGTTGGATACCTCGACGCGTTTCGTATAGCCGTCAGGATACCGGGAGCGCTGCCACTGACAGCGATGGCCTTCCTTCGCACCACTGCGTTCATGGGTTACCTGTCCTATCTCGCAGCACTGTTCGATTTCCGGTTCCATCTGGCACCCACGGTCTTCGCATTTGTCTGGACGCTCAGTGGGGCCTCCTTCTTCGTTGCCAACTTTCTGACCGGCCGATGGCTGGCCACTCATGGCGAACGCGGAGTGCTGGCTCTAGCTGCGGGCCTCTCGACGGGCACGCTGGCGATGCTTGTCGTGCACCTCGTGCCGGACCTCGTGGTGGTTCTCGCCGGCACGGCGGCTCTCGGGGCGACCCATGCCACGATCGCTGCCGGTGTGACGACCATGCTCGTTCACAGAGCAGGTGCTGCCCGAGGCACGGTCCTCTCGCTCCAGGCAGCCGCGATGAGCCTGGGCGTGTTCATGGGCTCGGCCGTTGGCGGACTTGGGCTGTCCCTCGGGGGCTTCCCCGGACTCGGCGTCGCCCTCGCCGCCGTGACGGCACTTGGCCTCCCCTTGTGCCTTTGTGTCCGGCAACCGAGATGACCCCACGTTCCGCAACGGGTGCCGCTCCTCACTCGGAGCAGATACACACTCTTGACCGTGGATTCTTCTCGGCCGAGGGGCCGCGCGGTGAGAATCGTCAGCGTGCGCGCCGGAGCCATTGTGTCCGGGTGATCGCGTACTCGACCTCGCCACGCTCGCTGCCGGGCAATGGGTAGTCCCACTCACGGTGCACCGTGCGTTGGTAGTGGAGCCCCACCGAGTTCATCGTTGCGCGCGACGCGGTGTTGACAGCCATGGTCTCGGCGAACACCCGTGAGAGTCCAAGGTCATCGAACGCATGGCGGATCAGCTCCCGAGCACCCTCGCTGGCCAAACCCTGACGCCAGAATCGACGGAGCAGCCGGTACCCCAGTTCGACCTCGCCTTCGCCGGCAGCGGATTCGGGACGGGTAGACGGATGGAGTAGCCACCAACCGACGAACTGTCCCGCGGTGAAGCCGGCCCACAGGCCGAATCCTGGTGTGTTCTGGGAGATTGCGAGCCGTCTCCGGTGTTGCGCCTCGACCGTCTTCCGGGGGCTGGGCCGCCCGGTCAGATAGCGCATGACCTCGGGATCGGAGTCGACTGCGACCTCGAGCTCCAGATGTTCCTCGGCCAGCGGCGTGAGAAGCAGTCGGGATGTCTCCAACGTGGCCTGCCCCATTCGGACAGTATGGGACACCCGGCGTCAACAGGATCGCGGTGTAATACGCGGCGCCGCGTCGGGGACTGAGCACTTCTCCCCCCGGGGGCCGGCCACGGTCCCCACCGCCTACGGTCCTGCTGCGGTCGCACCTCGCCGATCGCGGCACCACACCCCAGCTGCCGACTCCTCCACGGTGGCCGCGACAGCGATCTTCCAGAGGGCACCCACTGCCGCGCCTGTTCGAACTCCGGCCCCATGTCGGCTGCCCCTTGCCTACTGTCAGGCACGCCCCGAAGATCGCCTGCACGACGGTGCGGGGAAGGAGGGAACCGACATGGCGACTGGCACGCTGATCGCCGAGAGTCTGCGGCTGGGGACGGACTTGGGAGAGCTCGCTCTCCGTGTCTCACGTATCCAGCGGTTCGAGGCCCGTTCGGCGATCGCGGCCCAAGCGCGAATCTGGACCCTGCTCACGTTCGAGGCCGACGACAGCATGGTCACCGAACTGTCGAACCAGCTTTCCCGCGTCCTCGACGAGCCCGGTTGGTATGTCGACATGAGGACGACCGACGAGACCCTCATCATCTTTCCCCACCTGGTGTTTCGGTACCGGCGGGGCGACGCTGAGGGCCGTCGCGCCGCGGAGAACTATGGACGACAGCATGGGGTACCGGACGCACAGCTCGACTGGCCTGCGTGACGACGTTCCGGTGTCCCTGCCCATCCTCCGCGTGGAACAAGACCAGGTGCCGTCGTGAGGGACGCGGGTTGACCCGCGACCAGCTCGACGACTGGCTCGCCCACGTCGTCGTCTTGGACTCCGACGAGACGGTCTCCCGGTCCGGGAGCGGATCAACGCTGCCGCGCGGCTCCGCGGACGCGCACGCCCGGCGACGACTCGTGGATCGCCGCCACCTGCATCGCGAACGACGTCCCGCTCGCGACGCTGAACACCAGAGACTTCGCCGACGTCGCCGAACACGACGGTCTCGTCCTGCTGCCGTCCTGACCGCTCTCTCCACGTCCGGTCCCGCTGGGATCTTCTCGCGACGTGGGCTCGTCCCTGCCAGACCGGCTGCCGTCTCGGCGCGCCGCGAGGAGTTCACCAGCTCCACCGCACTCTCCCCCGGTCATCGAGCGGTACCGGGTCTGGCGGAGTCCGGGGCTTGTCGGCCAAGTTGTCGGTGCTTCGTGGCACGTTCGCCTCATGCCCACCTACACCCTTGCCGACGTCGAGCGCGCGGTACGTGAGAGCTGGTGCGACGAGACGCGGCCTCCCGAGTGTCAGGCTGAATGGGACCCCAGCAATCCCTCTCGCGATCAGTGCGGCGTCACTGCCTTGGTGGTCAACGATCTGCTCGGCGGAGACCTGGTCGTCGGCGAAGTACACAAAGACGGCACGCACGTCGACTACCACTGGTGGAACCGCTTTGGCCTCGTGGACGTCGACCTGACTCGCGAACAGTTCACCGCCCATGAGGTCGTTGTGGGCGGAGAGGCTCTCAAGCGACCGCCAACCAGCGAGCTCCGTCGATGCGTCGACGAGTACCTCTTGCTGCGTCGGCGTGTCCTGGCGAGGCTCGCGGTCGCTGACGATCCCCCTCTGGAGTCAGACGCCCCTCCTCATTTGGGGGGAGCCGTTTTGCCCGCCGATCATGGCCTCTGAGCTGCTTGGATGCCCGCACTCGGCGTCTCGCCAGCCGAGCTTCGGCGCGTATTCAGCGCGCTCGTCCGGTCGGCAGCCGCACCGAGGGCGGTCCCGGCTCAGCGAGAGATGCCTGTCCGGACGATTCTTACGATGTCCGCCTCACCACGGAACCGCCGCCGACCCGACACCTCGAGAACGTCCCCGGTGTCCCCTGTAGCCCAGACTCTCGCAACAATCTTTCCCCGCCGTACCCATTGCTTCTCGACAAGAGGTCGGTTGAGTTGGGCGGCGACCCAATCGAGCGCGATCACTGCGTGCCGCTCATCGGAGAAGGATCGAGCGTGAACGAGAAGGTTGTCGGGGTGCTTCCGGTCGAAGCCGTCCCAGATGTCATCGCCGCCCCAGGTGCCTGAGAGGCCTCCACGACCATCGAAGAGAACCTTGAGTGTGATCTCGCCCGGGTCCTCGGTGAGGGCGACGTCCAGGCAGAGCAGCACGAACGGCGCAACAGGGTAGGAGCTGACGACCGTTGCGTCGGGCTCGATCAAGCCGGTGAGTCTGTTTGGCGCGAGCCTGCGCACTGCTTCCAGGAACGGCGATCCTTCGGCCTCGCCGTCGCTGTAGGTCACCGGCCCGAACCACTCGTCGGTCATGAGGTCATCGTTCTTGATCGTTCACCGTCTGTCCCCTCCTACCGCCCGCTGAGGTCATCCCTCGCGGCGTGGGTTCACCCCCGGTTGCCGGTTCGGGCACCGTGACGAGAGCACCCCCACCACGGCTCCCCCGATCTCCGAGCAGTGTTGGGTTCGGGCGAGCCCGGCCGCCGGAAGCCATCAGTCGATGAAGCCGGTCTCCGGATCGATCTGCGCCAGGAAGCCCCTGATCGCGTCCTCGACGTCGGCCGGAGTCATGGGCTCACTGCTGGAGTAGGAGGCGGTGAACCCATAGTCGTGTGGGCCGGTCAGCCAGCGGAAGTCGTACCGGCTGTGGGTGCCGAGTTGCCAGCTCACGCGGAAGATCTGCCCGTCTACTGTCACGGTCTGGGACGTCGCCGACATTGTTTCAGCGTCGACGGTCGGTCCCCGGTCCGCAAGGACCTTGGCCCGTCCATCATGACGCTCGTCGGCGCCTGTAGGCCGCCGACCGTGCCCGGTTGTTGCATGCGGTGGAGCAGTAGCGACGGCTGGCGTTCTTCGATTCGTCGAGGTAGACCCGGTTACAGTTCTGTGCGTCGCACGTGCCGAGCCGGGCCGCCTCGCCCGCAGCGAGGATGCGCGCGATGTTCTCCGCGCAGATGGCGGTCCACATCGGAACCAGCGGAAGGTCCGGGGGATGGTGGTGAAGGCGCCACCGCCCGAACTCCTTGGCCAGATGCGGGTGCGCGGGGTACAGGGCGAGGAGCACGTTGAGTCGTTCCGCTGCCTCGTCGAGTCGGTCGCCATCGATCGCCGCGAACACCTCCCCGAGCTGGTTGGCCAGCTCCGTGAAACCCGCCTCGTCGGCCTTGTCCAGCAGCTCCACGGACGCCGGATCCACGGCGAGGATGCGTGCGAGTTCGACGACCGGAATGACGGGGCCCTCTGCCTGACGGCGCAGGTCGACGAGATCGACAGCGACGAACACCCCTGCGTCGACGTAACGATCGAACTGCTCTTGACCCGTCACGCGCACTCTCCTAACCTCGTCACGACTCAAACACCTAACGTCTGTGACGGTACAGAATGAGAACCTCGACGAGCCCGACGACACTACGACCGGCGAACGCCGCTGACCGTGAGGCGATCGCAGAGCTGTGGCACGACGGATGGCGGGACGGACATGTCGGCCACGTGCCGGATGCGCTGCTGGGGCACCGCACTCCCGCAACGTTTCGCCACCGCACGCCGGCGCAGATCTCCTCCACGACAGTCGTCGTCGACCACGACGACGTCATCGGCTTCGTGACGGTGAAGAAGGCCGAGATCGAGCAGTTGTACGTCGGGCGAGCAGCCCGTGGAACCGGTGCGGCAGCGCAGTTGCTGCGCCACGGTGAAGGACTCATCAGCGCAGACGGACACCCTCGATGCTGGCTTGCTGTCGCCCCCGGAAACAGGCGCGCCCGTCGCTTCTACGAGCGCGAGGGTTGGCGAGACGTGGGGGCCATCGACTACGAGGCCAGGACCGCTGGTGAGGCGACCATCGTCGTTCCGTGTCGTCGCTACGAGAAGAACCTTCCGCCCGCCGGAGGACGGGCATGATGAGCTGGAGCGAGTTCGTACTCGCCGCACCGACCGTCGCGGAGATCTTCGAACGTAGATACGTTGCCACCGACAACCTGTGCATGCTCGGAACCGTCCGCGCCGATGGGTCACCTCGGATCAGCCCGATGGAACCCAGGATCTTCGAAGATCGGCTGTGGATCATCGGCATGCCCGGCACACGGAAGTTCGGCGATCTCGCGGCCGACCCCCGCTTCTGCCTCCACAGCGCGACGGTGAGCACACACCCCACCGACGGAGACGCGAAGCTGTCGGGTCGAGTCCATCACATACCCGACCGAGAACAACAGCAACGATTCGCAGAACATCTTTTCACCCTGATCGGACTCGACATCCGGGGGCGGGAGTTCGAGACGTTCTACGCAGCCGACATCACGAGTGCGTCCGCCGTTCAACTCGTCGATGGCCATCTCGACATCACCGTCTGGACTCCAGGACTGTCCGAACGCACCGTGCGGAAGTACTGACGCAACCCTCCGACAGCGAAGAGGAGGGCGGAACTACAGAGAGCTGTCACACCGGCCCTGACCTACGATGCAACCACGCATCGCTCCCGCGTCCGCGTATCGTCCGCGACCCGCGTCGCGGTGGCCGGGGCGGGTGTCACCGCTGGTCAGAGGGGTAGCCTCGACGTGGAAGCGGGGTGCCCCCGGTCGGACTCGAACCGACACTGGGACCCTTTTAAGGGGCCTGCCTCTGCCGTTGGGCTACGGGGGCGCCGCGACAGCGTAGCCAGGGCGGGAAGAACTCATGCCGAGCACCGAGAAGGTCGACCTCCGGGGCGCCGCGGCGACCCTGCTGATGACCCTCTACATGCGACGCCTGGACGCCCGGTCCCGCCGCCCGATCCTCGGCGACCCGTGGGCGGAGCCCGTCTGGGACCGCATCCAGCACGACGTCCACGGCCTCTGGCAGTTCACCGGCGACGTCTCGACCATCGTGTGCCGCGCCGCGATCCTCGACGGCTGGACGCGGGAGTTCCTCGCCGCCGAGCCCGCCGGACAGGTCCTGCACCTGGGCTGCGGGCTCGACAGCAGGCCGTTGCGGGTCGGGGTGCCGTCGACGTGCCGCTGGGTCGACGTCGACCAGCCCGAGGTCATGGACGTCCGCCGTCGGCTCTACGACTTCCCCGACAACGTCGAGCAGGTCTCCGGCTCCGTCGTCGACGACGACTGGTGGTCCGCCGTCGACCCGGCGCTGCCGACGCTCGTCGTCGCCGAAGGGCTGTTCATGTACCTCCCGGCCGAGGCCGTGCACGCCACCGTCGACCGGGTCGTTGCCGGCACCCCGGCGGCCACGCTGGCGTTCGACGCCGTCGCCCCGTGGACGGTGCGCGCCTCGCGCTGGACGCCGACGTTCCGCGCGGTCGGCACCGAGTTCCGGTGGTCGTGGAACCCCGCCGAGTTCGCGCACCGGCACCCGTCGTTGACCGAGCGCGACGACGTCTCGATCTACGACGAGGTGTCCCTGCGCGAGCCGCGGGTGTGGCTGCGTCCGCTGCTGTCGGCGGCCGGGCACGTCCCCGCCATGCAGGACGCGATGCGGCTGCACCGCTTCACCACCGACTGAGCCCCGCTACCGGGACACCCGCCGAGATGCAGCTCAGCGGGTGGCACCCCGCGCCGGAACCCCGCTGAGCTGCATCTCGACGACGGCAGCGGCGCGGCGGGGAGGGTGCTGCGTAGCGGTGAGCAGAGCAGAGCAACCCCGGACCTCACCCCGACCAGCGACGACGAGACTTATCGTCGGATCGGCGTCAATCCGCCGGCCGATGCGGTGTCGGCCAGGACCTGCTCCACCATGGCCGGGGTGAGTCGTCCGGTGAAGGTGTTCTGCTGGCTCACGTGGTAGCAGCCGAACAGCTCAAGCGGCTCCCGGTCGGGGCGGGCGGGGGCCAGCGTCACCGACGCCCCGTGCCCGAACTTCGGGGCCGGCCGCGGGACCGTCCACCCCGCCCCGGCGAGCACCGGCAGCAGCGCCTGCCACCCGAAGCCGCCGAGCACCATGATCGATCGGACCGTCGGGGCGAGCAGGTCGAGCTCCTGCTCCAGCCAGCCGCGGCAGGTGTCCCGTTCGGCGGGGGTCGGCTTGTTCGCCGGCGGCGCGCAGTGCACGGGCGCGGTGATCCGGACCCCGTACAGCTCCAGGCCGTCGCCGATGTGCGAGGCGGTCGGCTGCGAGGCCAGCCCGACGGCGTGCAGCGCGGCGTAGAGCACGTCGCCGCTGCGGTCGCCGGTGAACATGCGCCCGGTCCGGTTCGCTCCGTGCGCGGCCGGGGCCAGCCCGACGATCAGCATCCGCGCGTCGGGCGGGCCGAAGCCGGGTACCGGCCGACCCCAGTAGGTCTCGTCGCGGAACGCGGCCCGCTTCTCTCGGGCCACCTGCTCGCGCCACTCGACCAGCCGCGGGCAGGCCCGGCACTCGGAGATCCGCTGGTCCAGGACCGCCAGGTTCATGCGATCGATCGCGCGATCCCGTCGAGGATGTCGTGCTCGGACACGACGACCCGGTCGATCCCGGCGCGCGCGTGCAGCTCGTCGGCGAGGGCCTGCACGACCAGCGATCCGGCACCGATGACGTCGACGCGGCCCGGGTGCAGCGAACCGTGCTTCTCCCGCTCCGACCGCGACGACCGGATCAGCAGGTCCGCGACCCGGTGCAGGTCCTCGCGGGTCAGCGTCGAGCCGTGCACCTGCTCGCGGTCGTAGGCGGGCAGCTCCTGGGCGATCCCGGAGAGCGAGGTGATCGTCCCGGCCACCCCGACCCAGGTCTTCGCGGTCTCGACCGGCACCGACGCGAACGCCTCGGCCAGCACCTCACCGGCGACCGTACGCGCGGAGTCGATCTCGGCCTCCGACGGCGGGTCGGAGGGCAGGCAGCGCTCGGTCAGCCGCACCGACCCCATGTCGACCGACTTCGCCGCGGTCACCACCGCGACCCCGTCGCGCAGCTCGCCCACGACGACCTCGGTGGACCCGCCGCCGACGTCGGTGACGACGAACGGGCCGTCGTCGGGGTCGAGGTCGCCGACGGCGCCGACGAACGACAGGCGCGCCTCCTCGTCGCCGGAGATGATCTCCGCCTCGACGCCGAGGGTGTCGCGGACCATCGCGAAGAAGTCCTCGCGGTTCGACGCGTCCCGGGTCGCCGACGTCGCGACCATCCGGACCCGCTCGGCGCCCTTGCGGCGGGCGGCGACCGCGTAGTCGACGAGTGCCACCCGGGTCCGCTCCAGCGCCTCCGGGTCGAGCCGGCCGGTCGCGTCGACGCCCTTGCCGAGCCGCACGATCCGCATCTCGCGGTGCAGGTCGCGCAGCTCCTTCTGGCCGTCGAACGCCTCGGTGACGTCGGCGACCAGCAGCCGGATCGAATTGGTTCCGCAGTCGATGGCGGCGACCCGCGACATCGGCACTCCCTGTTCTCGGCGACCGTCGGACCTCACCGTAGTCGCGATCACTCGGTGGAGCCGCCGGTCCGGGTTACCCTCCGGTAATGGCGACGACGCACACCCCCGCCCCGGTGTCGGACCTCGGCACCCACGAGGTCCTCAACCAGGTCCCGCCGCGTTCGGACGGCGATCTGCTCTCCGCGGACCCGGCCGTCGCCGAGGCGCTCGCGCGCGAAGGCGGGGACGCGGCGGCGCTGGAGGCGGTGGCCGCGGCCGTCGGGACCGCGGAGCACCGCGAGCACGCCCGCGCCGCGAACGCCCACGAGCCGGAGCTGCGCACGCACGACCGCACCGGGCACCGCGTCGACGAGGTCGCCTTCCACCCGTCCTGGCACGCGTTGATGCGCACGAGCGTCGAGCACGGTCTCGCCGCCACCCCCTGGGCCGCGGCACCCGGCACCGGCGCGCACGTCACCCGGGCCGCGGGCTTCTACCTGACCTCGCAGGTGGAGCAGGGCCACCTGTGCCCGATCTCGATGACCTACGCGTCGGTGCCGGCACTGCGCCACGCCCCGGAGCTCGCCGCCGCCTACGAGCCCGGCCTGACCGCGCGGACCTACGCGCCAGGGCTCGCCGTCCCCGCGGACAAGGACGGGCTGCTCGCGGGGATGTCGATGACCGAGAAGCAGGGCGGCTCCGACGTCCGCGCGGGCACCACGGTCGCCACCCCGCAGCCCGACGGCAGCTACCGCCTGACCGGGCACAAGTGGTTCACCAGCGCCCCGATGAACGACCTGTTCCTCACCCTCGCCCAGGCCCCCGGCGGGCTGACCTGCCTGGTCCTGCCCCGGGTCCTGCCCGACGGCACCCGCAACGCGATCCGGCTCCAGCGGCTCAAGGACAAGCTGGGCAACCGGTCCAACGCCTCGTCGGAGATCGAGTACGCGGGCGCCGTCGGGTGGCGGGTCGGCGACGAGGGCCGGGGCGTCCGCACGATCATCGAGATGGTCTCGATGACCCGGCTCGACTGCGTGCTCGGCTCCGCGGCGACCGCGCGGGCCGCGGTCACCGAGGCCGCGCACCACGTCGCGCACCGGTCGGCCTTCGGCGCCCGGCTGGCCGACCAGCCGCTGATGCGCGAGGTCCTCGCCGAACTCGCCGCCGAGACCGAGGCCGCGACGGTCCTGGCGCTGCGGCTGGCCGGCGCCGTCGACCGGGGTGAGACGGCGCTGCTGCGCCTGGCCCTGCCCGTGTCGAAGTACCTGGTGTGCAAGCGGGCCTCGACCCTCGTCGCCGAGGCGTTGGAGTGCCTGGGCGGCAACGGCTACGTCGAGGAGTCCGACCTGCCCCGGCTCTACCGCGAGGCGCCGCTGAACTCGATCTGGGAGGGCTCGGGCAACGTCACCGCGCTCGACGCCCTGCGTGCCATCGCCCGCGAGCCGCACGCCGTCGAGGCGCTGCTCGCCGAGATCGACCTGGCCGCGGGATCCGACCCGCGGCTGGACGCGACGGTCACCGCGCTGCGCGCCGAGCTGGCCGCGCCGGAGGAACGGCGGGCCCGCCGTCTCGCGGAGCTGGCCGCGCTGGCGCTGCAGGGGTCACTGCTGGTCCGCCACGCCCCGACGGCCGTCGCGGACGTCTTCCTCACGACCCGGCTCGACGCCGACGGGCCGCTGCGCACCGCGGGGACCCGGCCGGGCAAGGACAGCGTCGGGGTGTTGCTGGACCGGGCGACGCCCGTCGGCTGACACACCGGCCGGTCAGGCCCGGGCGGCACCGTCGCCGGGCACGAGCACGAGCCGCCCGAACACGCTGCCCGCGTCCATCCGGCGGTGTGCCTGCGCCGCCGACCGCAGGGGCAGCACCCCGTCGACGACGGTGCTGAGTCCACCCCGCACGGCGTCCTCGAACTGGTCGGCGCGGACCGCGTCCCGCCGGTCACGGGGGACGGTGTCCAGGCTGAAGGTGGCGAGCGAGCGCGACTGCTGGAACGCCCGGATCAACGCGGACCCCACGTCGGCGGGCGGGAACCCGGCCACCGCACCGACGAGGACGAGCCGGCCGTTGGGCGCGAGCCGGTCCAGGAACGCCGGGACGTCCGGCCCCCCGACGACGTCGACGATCACGTCGTAGGAGTCCGGCCCACCCGCACCGGACCGGTCGAGGACGTGGGTCGCCCCGAGCTCGCGCAGCCGGCGGCCGCGCTCCGGCGAGGAGGTCGTCACCGCGACCGTGCTCGCGCCGCCCCGCACGGCGAGCTCCACCGTCGCGATGCCGATGCTCCCCGCCGCACCCCGGACCAGGACGCTCTCACCGGGTGCGTGATGGGCGTGGGCCAGGGCGAAGTGCGCCACGGGCCCGGCGCTGCCGAGCGTCACCGCACGGGTCGCGGACAGGGCGTCCGGGAGGGCCACCACGTCGCCGACCGCGGCCGCGACCTGCTCGGCGTAGGCGCCGCCGGTACCGGTGAAGGCCCAGACCCGGCGCCCCGTCCACGCCGGGTCGACCCCCTCCCCGGTCGCGGTCACGACTCCCGCCGCCTCGCTGCCCGGCACCATCCCGGCCGGGAAGCGCGTACCGAGACCACCGCGCCGGATCACCGCGTCGACACCTCCGACACCGATCGCCTCGGTCCGGACGACGACCTGCCCCGCGCCGGGTTCCGGTACGGCGACGTCGACCATCTCCAGCCCGTCCGGGCCACCGAACTCGCGGATCCTGACTGCCTGCATCGCCGGTCCTCCCTGGTCCCGCTACCCTGGCGACGGTAGTGGACGCACCCGTCCACTTCGGCGGAAGTGAGACGGATGGACCGCGAGCTGCCTCGTCTGCGGGCCGACGCGCAGGACAACCGCGACCGGATCCTCGTCGCCGCCCGCGCCCTGTTCGCCGAGAACGGACTGGACGTCGGGATGCGCGCGATCGCCCGGCGGGCCGGGGTCGGCCCCGCGACCCTGTACCGCCGCTTCCCCACCCGCGACGACCTGGTCCGCGAGGCGTTCACCGAGGAGATGCACGAGTGCCGGCAGATCGTCGTCGACGGAGTCGCCGACGACGACCCGTGGCGCGGATTCCGGACGGTCGTGCACCGGCTCCTCGCGCTGAACGTGCGGAACCGGGGCTTCGTCGACGCGTTGACGAGCGCGGAGCCCGCCCGGGACCTGCTCGTCGGCCACCGGCGGGAGCTGCTCGGCATGCTCGACGGTCTCGTGTCACGGGCGCGGGCGGCCGGTGCGCTGCGGGCCGACTTCGGCCTGGACGACCTGGTCCTGATCCTCCGGGCCGGGCGTGGCCTGGCCCTCGCACCGGAGGCGACCCGCGCACGCGACGCGGCCCGCTTCGCCCGGCTCGCGGTCGATGCCCTCCGCGCCCCCGGCCCGGGCCGTGAACAGCCGGTCTAGTACTGCAACGGCAGTTCGGCGTGTGGTGAGAGGCTGACGGCCGTTCGGCGGTGATGATCACCGCGTGGTTGATCTTGCCGGGTGGGTGGCCTCGTTGGATGCGGTGGTGGAGCTGATCTCTGGCCGTTTCCGCAGGGTCGAGCCGCGCCGGCGGGTCGGAACCTACCTGCGAGGCCTGCTCGCGGGGCTCGAGCGGAAGAACGGCTGGACCCTCGCCGAACACGCCGGGGCGATGTCGCCGGACGGGATGCAGCGGCTGCTGCGCACCGCGGACTGGGACGTCGACGGGGTCCGCGACGACCTGCGCGGCTACGTCCTGCAACATCTCACCGACACCGCGTCGGGGGTGTTCATCGTGGACGAGACCGGGTTCATCAAGAAGGGCCTGTGTTCGGCCGGGGTGCAGCGCCAGTACACCGGCACCAGCGGGAAGATCGACAACTGTCAGCTCGGTGTGTTCCTGGCCTACGCCTCGAAGCGGGGGCGGGCGTTGATCGACCGGGAGCTCTACCTGCCGACCTCGTGGACCGAGGACCGCGAACGCTGCGAGCGCGCGGATGTCCCCGATGACGTCGAGTTCGCCACGAAACCGCAGCTGGGGACGGCGATGCTGGCCCGCACGTACGCCGCTGGGGCACTCACGTCCGGGTCGTGGGTGACCGCGGACGAGGTCTACGGGCAGAACCCGGGCTTTCGCGACTGGCTCACCGAGCGGGAGATCCCGTTCGTGTTGGCCACCCGCAATGACGACATGCTCACCAGCCCGGACGGGAATCGTCGCCCGGCCAAGGCCCTGGCCACGATCGCCGGGGCGCGTGATCTCGACACCGGGCACGACGGGTGGGAGCGCCGCGCGATCGGGCCGGGCGCGCACGGGATGCGGGTCTATGACTGGACCGCGGTTGCGCTGGCCATCGACGGCCTCCCGGCGGGTTGGGGGCACTGGCTGCTGGTGCGCCGCCAGACCGAGCCCGCAGAGGGCAAGACCATCCGTGAGCTGGCGTTCTACCGCTGCGCCGCCCCGGCGAACACGCCGCTGCGCGACCTCGTTCGAGTCGCCGGGGCGCGGTGGGCGATTGAGGAATGCTTCCAGACCGCGAAGAACGAGGCCGGCCTCGACCACTACCAAGTCCGCTCCTACCGAGCCTGGCACGCCCACATCACCCTGGCCATGCTCACCGCGGCCTACCTCGCCGTCACCCGCGCCGCCGAACACGCACGCGAGGCCGAAAAGGGGGATCCTCAGCCAGCCGGCGCGCATTGATTCAGCTGTCGGGCAACGAGATCCGCCGTCTCCTCGCCGCGCTCGCCTTCACCCCGCTCACCTGCATCGACCACGTCATGCACTGGTCGACCTGGCGCCGTGAACGCCAACAACAGGCCCGCGACTGCCACTACCGCCGACGCGGCGAACGACCCCCGAGCTGATCAACTGCCGTTGCAGTACTAGAGGCAGGGTGGCCCGGACCGCCACCACTCCCCGATCTCCTCGAGCGCCTCGTCGCCGAACGGGTTCACCCCGGACCCGGCCGCCAGGGCGTGCGCGACGTGCACGTGCAGACACTTCACCCGGTCCGGCATGCCCCCGGCGGTGACGTCGGGGTGCGTGGACAGCGGTTCGATCGCGTCGCGCTCGGCGAGGTAGGTCTCGTGGGCGCGGCGGTAGGCGGCGGCCAGCTCGTCGTCGACGGCGAGCCGTTCCTCCATCTCCTTCATCCGGCCCTCGGCCTCGAGCGTCCCGATCCGCGACGCGAGCCGGGCACACGTCAGGTAGTACAGCGTCGGGAACGGGGTGCCGTCGGGAAGCCGCGGGGCGGTCTGCACGACCGCGGGGTGCCCGGAGGGGCAGCGGTAGGCGATCGCGAGGACCCCGCGCGGGGCGCGACCGAGCTGGTCGGCGACGGCGTCGAGGTCGGCCTGGGCGACCGGGCCCGACTCCAGACCGGGCGGACGGGAACGAGTGCTGCTCACGCTCTCATCGTCGCGGGTCGCCCACGACGTCGTTCCACAGGGTGTGGAACCAGGGCACGCCGGGCTCGGCCTGACCGTCCTCGACGACCGGCGCCGGCGGGGCCGGGAACTGCGGCACGTAGGGCGTCTCCCCCGGCTCGACCATCCCGAGCCGGGCCCGGGCCTGGGCCTCGACCTCGGCCGGGTCCGAGAGCCGGGCACGGTCGGCGGCCAGCCGCGCGACGTCGGCCTCCAGCGCCTGCTGCCGGTCCGAGACGTCGGACAGCTCCTGGCGCTGGGCGACGAAGTTGTGCAGCGGCACCGCGACGGTCAGCGCGAGTGCGCAGACCACGATCGCCAGGATGGCGGCCCGCTTCGTCGACGACAGGCCCAGCAGGCCGGTCGTGCGGGCGACGACCTCGCCGGCGCGGGACCGGGCACGGGTGAGACGCGGCCGGGCGCCCTGGGGGCCGGCCGGACGCGACCGCGCACCGGAGCCGCCCGTCGACGCGGGGGCCCGCGCCGAGCGCCCGGTCGTGCTCCGCGGCTTCGCCGCGGCCCGGCCACGACCCGTGCCGGTCGTGCGGGCGCGAGCGTCCCGTCCACGTCCCCGACGGTCCGCCATGCACCCTCCCGTCCGTACCGGGTTCCCTCACCCGCCAGTGCTGCTCGGTGCCGCTGCGTGGCGGCCCGTCCAGCATGCCGCCCGATCGGGCACCGGTGACGGTGCCGCGCCGAACCGTCCGCAGACGATCCGGGCGGCACCGCCGTCACCGACGAGGGAACAACCGGAGCCTCAGCTCTGGCCGGGCACCTGGTACCGCGGGAACGCCAGCTCGCCGTTGTAGCGGGCGGCGTCACCGAGCAGCTCCTCGATGCGCAGCAGCTGGTTGTACTTCGCCACCCGCTCGGACCGGGCCGGGGCGCCGGTCTTGATCTGGCCGCAGCCGGTCGCGACAGCGAGGTCCGCGATGGTGACGTCCTCGGTCTCCCCGGAACGGTGGCTCATCATGCAGCGGTAGCCCGCGTTGTGCGCCATCGTGACCGCGTCGAGGGTCTCGGACAGGGTGCCGATCTGGTTGACCTTCACCAGCAGCGCGTTCGCGGCGCCGCGGGCGATGCCGTCCTCGAGCCGCTCCGGGTTGGTGACGAAGAGGTCGTCGCCGACCAGCTGCACCTTGTCGCCGATGGACTCGGTGAGCGCGACCCAGCCGTCCCAGTCGTTCTCGTCCAGCGGGTCCTCGATCGAGACCAGCGGGTAGGCGGCCACCAGCTCGGCCCACACCTCGGACAGCTTGTCCGCGGTGATCTTCTTGCCCTCGAAGGAGTACTTGCCGCCTTCGTGGAACTCGGTCGCGGCGACGTCGAGCGCCAGCACGACGTCGGTGCCCAGCGTGTAGCCGGCGCGCTGCACGGCGGCGGCGATCAGGTCGAGCGCGCCGCGGGTGCCGCCCTTGACGTCGGGGGCGAAGCCGCCCTCGTCGCCGAGGCCGGTCGACAGGCCCTTGTCCTTCAGCTCCGACTTGAGCGCGTGGTAGACCTCCGCGCCCCAGCGCAGCGCCTCGCGGAAGGTCTCCGCACCGATCGGCGCGACCATGAACTCCTGCACATCGACGGAGGTGTCGGCGTGCGCACCACCGTTGAGGATGTTCATCATCGGCACCGGCAGGACGTGCGCGTTGGAGCCGC
The DNA here is from genome assembly GCF_001932475.1 of Pseudonocardia sp. Ae717_Ps2. Lineage (NCBI taxonomy): Bacteria > Bacillati > Actinomycetota > Actinomycetes > Pseudonocardiales > Pseudonocardiaceae > Pseudonocardia > Pseudonocardia sp. Ae717_Ps2. Next base: position 492,975 of record NZ_MCIS01000001.1, on the reverse strand, counting down.
CGACGTAGCGGAACAGCTCCAGGCCCGAGGACTCCGCCCCGGCCTTCGCGACGGCCAGCGACACGCCCAGCAGGGCGTTCGCGCCGAACTTCGACTTGTCCGGGGTGCCGTCGAGGTCGACGAGGCGCTGGTCAACCAGTCGCTGGTCCACCGCCTCGACGCCGACGAGCTCCGGCCCGATCTCGTCGAGGACGGCCGCGACGGCCTTCTCGACGCCCTTGCCGCCGTAGCGGTTCTTGTCGCCGTCCCGGAGCTCGACGGCCTCGTGCTCACCGGTCGAGGCGCCCGACGGGACCGCGGCACGCGCCAGCGTGCCGTCGTCCAGCGCGACCTCGACCTCCACCGTGGGATTGCCCCGGGAATCGAGGATCTCGCGTGCCCCGACCTGCTCGATGACCGCCACCGTGACTCCTGTTCTGATCGCGGGTGTCGTCCGGTGCGTCAGCGTAGTCACCGGTCGGCCCCCGGCGGGGGACGCTTGCGTCACCCTGCTCCGCACCGGTGGTCTGTCAAGGCCTCGCATCCCGCCCGGATCGCACCTAACGTGGGGGTGACCATGAGCAGTCCCCGTGCGAACCACCAGGACCCGGTCGCCGCGTTCCGCCGTGCCGACCGCCTGCTCTCCCGGCACCGCCCGCTCGAGGCCCTCGACGCGCTCCGTCCCGTCCTCGACGCGCACGGTCCGGACGAACCCGGCGACGCCTCGGTGCACCTGCTCGCCGGCCGCGCCTACCTGGACTCGGCGCAGCTGCGGAAGGCCGAGGCCGCGTTCGTGCGGGTCGTCGAGATGGATCCGGCCGACCACTACGCGCGCTTCGCGCTCGGCAAGACACTGCAACGGCAGGGCAGGCTCGGCGAGGCCGAGACCCAGCTGAAGATCGCCTCGGCGATGGACCCGCGCCCGGAGTACCAGGAGGCGCTGGGTGAGGTGCGGGCCCGCATCGCACTCGCGCCCGACCGCCCCTGAACTGCGAAAACGGATCTTCCGGGGCGAATGCCTCGCGACACTTCCCTCCTCGATCGGGTGAGGTTAGCCTTCCCGCCCGGCAGCTCACCCTCACCTGGCGACTGCTCGTGGTGTCCGTGCCGCTGGAGGTCGCATGCTGGGAAACGCGCTCATCGGGCTGCGCGAAGGACTCGAGGCCGCGCTCGTCGTGGCGATCCTGGTGGCCTTCCTGGTCCGCACCGGGCGTCGGTCCGAGCTGCCCCGGGTGTGGGCCGGCGTCGCGCTCGCCATCGCCGTCAGCGTCGGTGTCACGCTCGGGCTGACCCTGACCCAGCAGGCGCTGACGTTCCAGGCGCAGGAGGCGCTCGGCGGTTCCCTCTCGATCATCGCGGTCGGCTTCGTCACCTGGATGATCTTCTGGATGCGCTCGCACGGCCGGACCCTGTCCCGCGAGCTCGAGGGTGCACTGGACCGGGCCGTGTCGATGGGGCCGTGGGCCGTCGTCGTGATGGCGGCGCTCGCCGTGGGCCGCGAGGGCCTGGAGACCGCGATCTTCTTCTTCGCCGCAGCGCAGGCCGCGGGCGAGACCGCCGGACCGCTGGTCGGGTTCCTGATCGGCATCGCGGTCGCCGTCGCGCTGGCGTACGCGATCTACCGCGGCGCACTGAAGATCGACCTGGGGCGGTTCTTCACCGTCACCGGCTTCCTGCTGATCTTCGTCGCCGCCGGGATCCTCGCCTACGGCGTCCACGACCTGCAGGAGGCCGGGCTCCTGCCCGGCCTGAACACCCTGGCCTTCGACGTCAGCGACGTCGTCCCCGCCGACTCCTGGTACGGCACGCTCCTCAAGGGGATCTTCAACTTCTCCCCGCAGACGACCGTGCTGCAGGCCGTCGTCTGGTCGCTCTACGTCGTGGTGGTCCTGGCGCTGTTCCTGCGCCCGGCCCGCCGGCGCACCCCCGCCGCCACCGGCGCCTGAACCCTGCACCGTCCACGGTGTCCGTCCCTCGATGAGTACGCACGATGTCCCCCGTCACGCGCACGGCTGCCGGCCTGGCGTCGCTCACCGTCGCCGCCGCCCTGCTGGCCGGCTGCACCTCGACCGCCCCGGCGGCGCAGGGACCCGGCGACGGCGGCCCGATCACCGTGAACGCCACCGACACCGCCTGCGAGGTGTCGACCCCGCAGGCCCCGGCCGGCAACGTCACCTTCCGGATCACCAACGCCGGCAGCAAGGTCACTGAGTTCTACCTCTACGCCACCGGCGACCGGATCATGGGCGAGGTCGAGAACATCGGCCCCGGCCTGTCCCGCGACCTGATCGTCGAGGTCCCCGACGGCGGCACCTACACCACCGCGTGCAAGCCCGGTATGTCCGGCGACGGCATCCGCGCCCCGTTCACCGTCACCGGGTCCGCACAGCGCGCCACCGACACCAACGCCGAGCTCGCCGCCGCCACCGCCGGCTACCTGCGCTACGTGTCCTCCCAGTCCGACGCGCTGGTCACCAAGACCTCCGAGTTCGCCGCCGCCGTGTCGGCCCGCGACGTCGCGAAGGCCAAGACCCTGTTCCCGGTCGCCCGCACCTACTACGAGCGGATCGAGCCGATCGCCGAGTCCTTCGGCGACCTCGACCCGAAGCTGGACGGCCGTGAGGACGACGAGCGCGACCCCGGCGTCGCCTGGACCGGGTTCCACCGGCTCGAGAAGGACCTCTGGGTCGACGGCCTGAAGGCCGACTCCCCGCAGATCGCCGCGACCCTGGTCACCGACACCAAGGACCTGCAGGGCCGCATCCCCGGTCTGAAGCTCACCCCGGCCGAGCTCGCCAACGGCGCCAAGAGCCTGCTCGACGAGGTCGCCACCGGCAAGATCACCGGTGAGGAGGACCGCTACTCCCACACCGACCTGTGGGACTTCCAGGCCAACGTGGAGGGTTCGCAGGCCGCCGTCGCCGCGCTGCGCCCGGTGATCGACCAGAAGGACCCTGCGCTGGGCCCGCTGCTCGACCAGCGCTTCGAAGCCGTCGACACGCTGCTGCAGGGCTACCGCGTCGGCGACGGCTACAAGCTCTACACCCAGCTGACGCCCGAGGACACGAAGAAGATGGCCGCGGCCGTCGACGCGCTGGCCGAGCCGGTCAGCAAGGTCGCGGGCACCGTCACCGCATGAGCCCGCTGCACGTCTCCCGGCGGGGACTGTTCGGCCTGACCGGCGCCGGAGTGGCCCTGGCCGGGGCGGGCGTCGCCGCCGGGTACGGCCTGTCCGGGAACGGCGCCGCGGCGGGCGACGGGACCGTCGCCTTCCGCGGCGCCCACCAGGCCGGGATCGTGACCCCCGCCCAGGACCGGCTGCACTTCGTGGCCCTGGACCTCACCACCACCGACCGGGACGCGGTGCGCGACCTGCTGGCCCGATGGACGGCGTCGGCCGAGCGGATGACGGCCGGACGGGAGACCGCCGAGGGCGGCGCGCTGCCCGGCAACCGCTACACCGCCCCGGCCGACACCGGCGAGGCGCTCGGGCTGCCGCCGTCGTCGCTGACGCTGACCTTCGGCGTCGGCTCCGGGTTCTTCGACAGGCTCGGCATCACCGACCGGCGCCCGGCCGGGCTCGCCGCGCTGCCGCGGTTCCAGCGCGACCAGCTCGACACGGCCCGCTCCGGCGGTGACCTCTGCATCCAGGCCTGCGCCGACGACCCGCAGGTCGCCGTGCACGCGGTGCGCAACCTGGTCCGCGAGGGCTTCGGCGTCACCGAGGTGCGCTGGTCGCAGCTGGGGTTCGGACGGACGTCGTCGACGTCCACCGGGCAGGCCACGCCGCGCAACCTGTTCGGCTTCAAGGACGGCACCAACAACCTCAAGGCCGAGGAACCGGACCTGCTGGACCGTCACGTGTGGGTCGGCGACGAGGGCCCGGAGTGGCTGCGCGGCGGCTCCTACCTGGTGGCGCGTCGGATCCGGATGCACATCGAGGTGTGGGACCGCTCCAACCTCGACGACCAGCAGCGCACCATCGGACGGGACAAGGGCGAGGGCGCGCCGCTGACCGGGACGGCCGAGTTCGACACCGCCGACCTCGCCGCGACCGACGCCTCCGGGCCGGTCATCCCGGACGACGCGCACATCCGGCTCGCCTCCGAACAGGAGAACGGCGGGGCGCGGATCCTGCGGCGCGGCTACAACTTCGTCGACGGCTCCGACGGGCACGGGCACCTCGACGCCGGCCTGTTCTTCATCGCGTTCGTGCGCGACCCGCAGCGCCAGTACGTGCCGATGCAGCGCAGGCTGGCCCGCTCCGACGCGCTCAGCGAGTACCTGGAGCACAGCGGCTCGGCGCTGTTCGCGGTCCCGCCCGGCCTCGCCGAGGGCGACGACCACTGGGGCCGCGCGCTGCTCGCCTGACCCTGCGACGCCGGGGCCGGCCCCGTTAGGGGGCGGGCGGTGCGGGGGCGGCGGTGCGCTGCGCGTAGTCCGCGGCGGCGGCCCACACGTCGCCGGCGTACTCGCGGGAGGCGTTGTAGGCGAGCACCCCGCGCCACCAGTCCCCCGCCTCGGCGACGTCGCGCCCGTTCGCGCACAGGTAGCCGGCCGCGGCGAGCGCGGCGTCGTCGACCTGTTGGGGGTCGGCGACGCCGTCGTCGTTGCCGTCCGCGCCGTAGCGCGCCCAGGTCCCGGGCAGGAACTGCATCGGCCCGACCGCGCGGTCCAGCACCGGGTCGCCGTCGAGGCGGCCGCCGTCGGTGTCGGCGACCCGGCGGGTGCCATTGGTGCCGTCGAGCGGGATGCCGATGATCGGCGGGTCGACGCGGCCGTCCGGGCCGGGCTCGGCGCCGCGGAAGGTGGCGTGCCCGGACTCGATCCGGCCGACCCCGGCCAGCGTCGCCCAGCTCAACCGGCAGGCCGGGGTGCGCTCGCGCTGGCGCAGCTCGGCGTTCGCGTAGGCCTGCAGGGTCCGTTCGGGGATGTCCGCCTCGGCCGCGGTGGCCCTGGCCCATGCGACGACGTCGGTGTCCGCGGGCAGCGGCGCGGACGCGGGCGGGGCGGACTGCCGGTCGACCGGGGTCCGGGGCAGCGACGGCCCGAAGTCCGGGCCGGTCGCCAGCGAGACGACCACGATCAGGGCCACGATGCCGCCGATGGCCACGAGGAGCGACTGAGTGCGCACGCTCACACGTTACCGACGGGTATCACCCGATCGGGGATTGGGTCATGGGCCTGCCCAGTAGCGACGCCAGTCCTGCGCGGTCAGCGTGTGCGGATCGAGCCCGTCCGCGGCGGCGGCCTTCTCCGCCGACCGCACCCGTGCCTCGAACTCGCGGGCGGCCGTGCGCAGCGCGGCCTCGGGGTCGCCGCCGCCGAGCTGCGCGGCCGCGGCCAGCCGGAACAGTGCCGCACCGGCGTCGTCGCCGGCGGGCAGCAGGTCCACGGGCAGCCCGGCCTTCGCCGTGCGGGAGGTCAGCTTCGCGGCGAGCGCGACGGCCGGCTGGACCGTCGCGACGCCGTCGACACTGGACTCGCGCTGCTTCTCGGCGCGCTTGAGCTCGTCCCAGCGGCGGTCCTGGTCGGCGGCCGTGGCGACCTGCTCCCCCGCGGCGAACACGTGCGGGTGGCGACCGACGAGCTTGTCGACCAGCCCGGTCGCGACCTCGTCGATCCCGAACGGGGCGTCGGGGTGCTCGGTGGCGACGCGGGCGTGGAACAGCACTTGCAGCAGGACGTCGCCGAGCTCCTCGCGCAGCTCGGTGCGGTCACCGTCCTCGATGGACTGGTACAGCTCGTAGCACTCCTCGACGAGGTAGCGCAGCAGCGACGTGTGGGTCTGCTCGGCGTCCCACGGGCAGCCGCCGGGTGAGCGGAGCCGGTCCATCACCGCGACGGCGTCCAGCACCGCGTGCCCGGTCGGCGGCGGTACCGCGCAGGGGTGCGCGGCGGCGGGGTGGCCCGCCGGTACGAGCAGCACCGTGCCGTCGGCGAGCTCGGCGGGGTCGGTGCCGGTCCAGTCGACGGCCCCGGCGGCGGCACCGGCGTCGAGACCGGGCACGGCGAGCACCTCGGTCGCGGAGCGCAGCACCGACAGCGCCGCGGCCGGGAGTGCGGCCCCGCGACGGGGACAGACGACGATCGTCGCGGCCATCAGGGGGCGGGCGGGGTCGGGTTGCCGGCGGCGACCGGGAACACCACGGAGGCGTCCTCGGCGGTCGGCACGGCGAGCATCTGGATCGGGTCCCACACGCCGTAGCGGGGGTTGAGCTGCACCCCGGTGCGCAGCGCGGTGGGGGTGAGCATCCGGATCCCGGCCTCGGACAGCGACCGCTGGTCCAACTGGCCGACCGCATTGCCCGGGGCAGGGGCGCCGAGGTCGCGCTCGGTCACCCGGACCACGACCCAGCCCTGGCCGCTGCCCAGCGGGAACGCCGCGACCCAGCCGGCCGGGATGCCGATCAGCGGGGTGAGCGCGGCCTGCGGGGTCTCGGCCGGGCGGATCGCGAGCCCGCGCTGGGTGGTGCCGGCACCGGCCAGCGCCGCCTCGGCCCGCTGCCCACCGGCGGCGACCTCGCGGGCCAGCGTCGTGGCCTGGGCCCGGTCCTGGGCGACCGCGACGTCCGCGGTCACCGACAGCCGCGGCAGCTCACGCCGGGCGAGCTCGGTCAGGGTCAGCTCGTCCCGGGTCGCGGCCTGCACACCGCCGACCGCCAGCGACGACTCCTGCACCGCCTGCTCGCCGCCCTGCCGGGCGATCGCCGCGGTGACCTGCTGGTCGGTCACGGTGACACCCTGCTCCGGGGCAGTCAGGCCGATCAGGTCGCGGATCACCAGCTGGGACACCACGGCCCGGCCGATGTCGGCCTGGGAGCCGCCCTGGGCCTTCAGACCGTCGACCAGCCCGGGCCGGGTGAGCACGGAGGTGATCGCGGGCTGCACGGTGGCGAGCGGGATCGACCTCTCGCCGACGATCGCGGCGGAGTCGACCCGGCTCGGCCCGGCACCGCAGCCGGCCCCGGTGACAGCGACGGCCCCGACGATCAGCAGGGCGGCGGTGATCCTGCGAGTGCGCACGGCGGTCAGCCTCTCACGCGATGTGGTGCCGATCTCCCCCACCCGGCCGACCCGGCAGCGCGGGCCGGGCCACCGACGGCCGCCCGGCGAGGTCCGGCGGCCGCGCGGGCGGGTGCTCGGCGAGCCGGGCCATGGCGATCTCGATCGCCCGGTCCAGCTGCGGGTCCCGTCCGGCCGCCCGGTCCTGCGGGGTCACGACCACCTCCACGTCGGGGTCCACCCCGTGGTTCTCCATCGTCCAGCCGACGTCGTCGAACCAGGTGGCGTAGCGGGGCTGGGTGACCAGGGTGCCGTCGACGAGCCGGTAGCGGCTGTCGATGCCGATCACCCCGCCCCAGGTGCGGGTCCCGACGACCGGGCCGACCCCGAGCCGCTTGATCGCGGCGGTGACGATGTCGCCGTCGGAGCCGGAGCGCTCGTCGGCCAGGGTCACCACCGGGCCGCGCGGCGCCTGCTCGGGGTAGGTCGCGGGTGCGCCGTGCCGGGGCAGGTCCCACCCGATGACGCGGCGGGCGAGCTTCTCCACCACCAGCTGCGAGGTGTGTCCGCCGCGGTTGCCGCGCACGTCGAGCAGGAGGCCGTCCTTCGCGGTCTCGCGGGCGAGGTCGCGGTGCAGCTGGGCCCAGCCGTAACCCATCATGTCCGGCACGTGCAGGTAGCCCAGCCGCCCCGCGGACCGCTCGGCGACCTCGGCGCGCAGCCGGGCCACCCGGTCCTGGTAGCGCAGCTCGTCCTCGGAGTGCAGCGGGCGCACCGCCACGCGGCGGACGGTGCCCGCGTCGGGCCGGTCGGGTCCGGAGCGGACGGTGAGCTCCACCGTGCTCCCGGCCGTCGCGACGAGCAGCGGCGCGGGCCCCCAGTGCGGGTCGAGCGGGCGCCCGTTCACCTCCAGCAGCACGTCACCGGCCCGCACGTCGACGCCGGGCCCGGACAGCGGGCTGCGTGCGGCGGGCGCGGAGGTCTCCGGCGGCAGGACACGCCGGACCCGCCATCCCGGGCCGCCGTCGGGTTCCGGCCCGAGGTCGGCGCCGAGCAGCCCGGGCCGCCCGGTCGGGTCGCCGCCCGCGCGGCCGCCGATGACGTAGGCGTGCGAGGTGCCGAGCTCGCCGTGCAGCTCCCACAGCACGTCGAGCAGGTCGTCGTGGCTCCCGACCCGGTCGACCAGCGGCCGGTACCGGGCGGTCTCGGCGGCCCAGTCGACCCCGGCCATGTCCTCGACCCAGAAGTGGTCGCGCATCAGGCGGGCGGTCTCGTCGAACATCTGCCGCCACTGGGCGACCGGGTCGACGGTGACCACGAGCCGACGGGTGTCGATCGTGAACTCGTCGCCGCCGGCGTCGTCCTCCGGGGCGGCGGACCCGCCGCGGTCGGCGCGCAGCAGCCGGACCGTGCCCCGGTCCCGGACGACGAGCCGGGTGCCGTCACCGCTCACCGCGAACGACGACGCCGGGTCGGCGACGACGGTGACCGCGCGCCGGGCCAGGTCGAACCGCTCCAGCACGGCGCGGTCGGGCTCGGCGTCGTCGTCGGGGAGGCTGTCGCCGAGCACGCCGGTGCCGCTGGGCAGCCGCAGCCACACCAGGCCGCCCCGGACCGCGGCGAGCCGGGTGTAGCGGGCGGCCTCGACCGGTACACCGACGACCCGGTCGGCCAGCCCGTCGACGTCGACCAGGACCTCCGGCGGCCCCTCGTCGGCGTCCCGCCCGGACCCGCGACGGCCGCCGCGCGCACCTCCCCGGGCCGGTGCCCCGGCCCCGGTCGCCGCGGCCACCGCGCGGCGCGCGCCGTCGGCGGCCCCGTCGACCGCCCCCTCGACCGCCCCGTCGACCGCGGCACCGACCGCGGCATCGCCGGGCGGCTCGGGCTCGTCGCCGGGCTCCGGCGGGGCCGGGGGTGTCGGTGGGGTGGCGGGTTGGTCGTCCGGGCCCTCGTCGGCCGGGTCCACCGGGCGGCCGTCCGGCCCCGCCCCGAACGGCGACGGCGTCCGCGCGGCCAGGGGCACCAGGAACGGCTTCCATCCGGTGCCGAAGGTCAGGTCGAAGGAGTGCTCGTCGTAGCTGGGGTCGAACACCCGCCGGGACAGGAACGCCAGGTGCCTGCCGTCGGCGGTGAAGACCGGGTCGCTGTCGTGGAAGCGGGCCGGGGTGACCTCGGCGTGCTCGCCGTCGGCGACCCGGGTGAGCACGATCCGCGAGAGCCCCTCGGGCGTCGGGTCGCACCAGGCCAGCCAGGCGGAGTCCGGGGACCAGGACACGTCCGACGGCTCGCCCGCGGTGCCGCGGTGCAGCTCGCGCAGCTCCCCCGCCGGCCGGGCCGGGGCGGCCTCGTCGACCACGCCGTCGTCGGGTCGCTCGTCGGGGCCGGACACCGGGTCCGGCACGGGTTCGGCGCCGGTGTGCAGCACCAGCAGCCTGCCGTCGTGCGTGGTGAGCGCGACGGCGGAACCGTCCGGCGCCGGGGCCAGCTCCAGCACCCGGCCGAGCCTGCCCGCGGCGTACCGCGCCCGCTCCGGGGCGGCCGGGGCGTGCGCGTCGAGCGGGGCCACGACCACGGCGTCCTCGCCGGTCGCGTCGTCCACCCACACGGCGCGGTCCGTGCCGAGCGGGTGCGCGAGCCGGGCGCGCACGCCGGGCTCGGCGAGCAGTGCGCGGGCGGGGCCGTCGCGGTGGGTGAGCCGGTGCACGGTGCCGAGCACCGACACGATGCTCGCCCGTCCGGTGCGGTCCGGCCGGACCGGGCCCAGGTCGGCGGGCAGCGACGCGCGGAAGGGCTCGCGGGCGCGCCGCGGCCCGCCGGGCCGGACGTCGATCCGGCGCGGCTGCGAGGCGGCGGACAGGTCGTCGAGCAGGAAGATCTCCCCTGCCGACTCGTAGACCACCCGGCGCCCGTCGGTGCTCGCGTGCCGGACGTAGAAGTCGGTGCCGCCCCCGGAGCCGTGGTCGGTGTGCCGGCGCAGGTCGGTGCCGGGGTCGGCGAGCGGGACGGAGTAGACGTTCCCCCAGCCCTCGTGGTCGGAGACGAACGCCAGCCGCGGGCCCGACCCGTCGTCGACGATCATGGGGCACTCCAGTTGCCCGGCCAGACCGGCGAGGACCCGGGTGAACTCCCCGGTCCCGGTGGCGTCGAGCCAGAGCCGGCCCGCGCGCCCGCCGCGGTAGCGCTTCCAGTGGGCCGCGTCCCGCCCGCCCTCGACCTGGGTGAGCACGGCGGGGCCGCCGGGCTGGTGGGCGAGCGCGGAGAGCGTGCCGTGCGGCAGCAGCTCCGGTGTGCCGCCGGTCGCCGGGACCGCGTACGCCCACAGCCGGGAGGTCGCGTCCCCGTGCGCCGACAACGCGACCACCGCCCCGTCGGGGGTCCAGCCCGCCGCGCGGGTCGTCGCCTCGCCCCACCAGGTGAGCCGGGTGGGCGTGCCGCCCTCGGCGTCGACCCGGTACACCTCGGGCGCACCGTCTCGCCGGGACCCGAAGGCGATCGACCCGCCGTCGGGTGAGAAGCGCGGCGCGGTGACCGGCACCCCGTCCGCGGTCAGGCGGTGGGCCCGCCCGCCCGCGACCGGAGCCGTCCACAGATCGTCCTCCGCGACCAGGACGAGTGTGTCACCCGACAGGTGGGGATGGCGCAGGAAGCTCACACGGCGACGTTAGCCGCACGCACCGACGTTCCGGACCCGCCCGTGGCGGGGTCCCCGGTGCAGACGCAGCGCAGCGGGGCGAACCCGTTGAAGCCGACCGAGGAGTAGCTGGTGGTGTAGGCGCCGGTGTGCAGCAGCCGGACCACGTCACCGGCGCACAGGTCGTCGGGGAGCAGGTAGGGATGCCTGCGGTAGAGCACGTCGGCGCTGTCGCAGGTCGGTCCGGCCAGGACGACCGGCGAGCGGGGACCGTCGTCGTGTGCGGTGCGGATCGGGTAGCGGACCAGCTCGCCCTCGGTCTCGGCGAGCCCGCCGAAGCGGCCGATGTCGAGGTAGACCCAGCGCGGACCGGCGTCGCCGTCCCGGTCGGACACGAGCACGACCTCGCTGTAGAGCGTCCCCGCGCCGGCGACGAGGCCCCGGCCCGGCTCGATCATCAGCTCCGGCCGGTCGTCGCCGAACTCCGCGGCGACCGCGTCCCGGATCGCGACGCCGTAGTCCGCCAGGGGGAGGACGTGCGCGTCGTAGTGCGCGGGGAAGCCGCCACCGAGGTTGAGCAGGTACGGCCGCAGACCACGGGCGCGGACCCTGCGGAACACCTCCGCGGCGTCGGCGATCCCGGCGCGCCACGCTCCCGGGTCGAGCTGCTGGGAGCCGACGTGGAACGACACACCCGCCGCGCGCAGCCCGGCCGCGTCGGCGTCGAGCAGCAGCGACGCGGCCGCGGCGGGCGAGCACCCGAACTTGCGGTCCAGCGGGAAGCAGGAGCCCGCGCCGCTGCAGGCGACCCGGACGAACACCTCGGCTCCCGGCGCGCACCGGGCGATCTTCGCCAGCTCGGCGGCCGAGTCGACGGCGAACCGGCGCACGCCGCTGCGGTGCGCGAACGCGATGTCGCGTTCCTTCTTGACGGTGCTGCCGTAGGAGATGTCCGCGGGCCGGGCACCGGCCGCCAGGCACAGTTCCAGCTCCGGCCGACTGGCGACGTCGAATCGTGCGCCGAGACCGACCAGGAATGCGACGAGCCGCGGGTCAGGATTCGCCTTGACCGCATAGAACAGGTCCACACCGGGGAGGGCGTCACCGAATTCGGCATACCGTTCTCGGACGGTGTCCATGTCCAACACCAGGCACGGAGTGCAGAAATCGGCGGAATCGGTGGAGTCTGGCCGGCGATCGGACATCGGACACACCTCTTTCCCAGAAACGGGGAGCCCACGACGGAAACGGCCTTCTCACGCGCCGTTGACCTGATCGTAAAACAGTGTGGATCGCGTCCGCGAAGTGCTGTGGATCACCGGAAAAAATGGGAACCCACGTCGCGCGATTGATCCCGACAACTCCGACGACCGGTTCGCCGGAGTCCGTCCCGTTACGTCCCGGAAACAGCACGGACGCCGACACCCGAAGTTCCCCGGCGGTACACCGGGTGTTCATCAGGATCGCGTCAGGACCGCGTCAGGAGGAGGCCGAGCTGTGCACCGGGGTGGAGGTCGGCACGATCTGCAGCAGCAGCTCCGCGCACCAGCCGAGCAGCTCGACGTCGCGCAGCGCCGCCCCGCCGATCCGGTTGCCCTGCATCGGCTTGGGCACCGTGACGATCTGCGCGGCCGCCTTGTACTGCGCCTTCGGGTAGAGCCGGCGCAGCCGCAGCTGGGCGGAGTCGGGCAGCTGCATCGGCCCGATCCGCAGCTGGGTGCCCGCCGAGGCGACCTCACGGATGCCGAGGCGCCGGCACAGCTGGCGGAACCGGGCGACCTCCAGCAGGTTCCGCACCGGGGTCGGTGGCTCGCCGTAGCGGTCGGTCAGCTCCTCGACGATCGCGGTGAGCGCGGCGTCGTCGGGCGCTTCGGCGATCTTGCGGTAGACCTCCAGACGCAGCCGCTCGCCGTCGACGTAGTCGTGCGGGACGTGTGCGTCGACCGGCAGGTCGACCCGGACCTCCTGCAGCTCCTCCGGCTCGGCCCCGATCTCCCCGCCCGCCTGCTTGCGGAACGCGGCGACGGCCTCCCCGACCAGGCGGATGTAGAGGTCGAATCCGACGCCGGCGATGTGGCCGGACTGTTCGGCGCCCAGGATGTTGCCCGCTCCGCGGATCTCCAGGTCCTTCATCGCGACGGCCGCGCCGGAGCCCAGCTCGGAGTGCTGGGCGATGGTGGCGAGCCGGTCGTGCGCGGTCTCGGTGAGCGGGTGGTCGGCCGGGTAGAGGAAGTAGGCGTAGCCACGGTCGCGGCCACGCCCGACCCGGCCGCGCAGCTGGTGGAGCTGGGACAGCCCCAGGGTGTCGGAGCGCTCGACGATCAGGGTGTTGGCGTTGGAGATGTCCAGGCCGTTCTCGACGATCGTGGTGCAGATCAGCACGTCGAACTCGCGGTGCCAGAACGCGCTGACGGTCCGCTCCAGCAGGTCCTCGTTCATCTGCCCGTGCGCGACGGCGACCCGGGCCTCGGGGACGAGGTCCTGGATCTTCTTGGCCGCGCGGTCGATCGAGCTGACCCGGTTGTGGACGTAGAACACCTGGCCGTCGCGCAGCAGCTCGCGGCGCACGGCGGCGGCGACCTGCTTGTCGTCGTAGGCACCGACGTAGGTCAGGGTCGGGTGCCGCTCCTCCGGCGGGGTGGTGATCGCCGACATCTCGCGGATGCCGGCCAGGCTCATCTCCAGGGTCCGCGGGATCGGTGTCGCGGACAGGGTCAGCACGTCGACGTGCGCGCGCAGCGCGGTGATGTGCTCCTTGTGCTCGACACCGAAGCGCTGCTCCTCGTCGACGATCACGAGGCCGAGGTCCTTCCAGCGGATGCCGGTCTGGAGCAGCCGGTGCGTGCCCACGACGACGTCGACCTGCCCGTCGGCGAGCTTCTCGATCGTCTCCCGCGCCTCGGCCGGGTCGGTGAACCGCGACAGCCCGCGCACGGTCACCGGGAACTGACGCATCCGCTCGGAGAACGTCGACAGGTGCTGGGTGGCGAGCAGCGTCGTCGGGACGAGCACGGCGACCTGCTTGCCGTCCTGCACCGCCTTGAACGCCGCCCGCACCGCGATCTCGGTCTTGCCGAACCCTACGTCGCCGGAGATGACGCGGTCCATCGGGACCGGACGCTCCATGTCCCGCTTGACCTCGTCGATCGCCGACAGCTGGTCGGGGGTCTCGGTGTAGGGGAAAGCGTCCTCGAGCTCGCGCTGCCACGGGGTGTCCGCGCCGAACGCGTGCCCCGGCGAGGCCTGGCGGGCCGCGTAGAGCTGCACCAGACCGGCCGCGATGTCCTTGACCGCCTTGCGGGCGCGGCTCTTGGTCTTGGCCCAGTCCCCGCCGCCGAGCTTGTTGACCGCGGGCTGCTCGCCGCCCACGTAGCGGCTGATCTCGTCGAGGGCGTCGGTCGGCACGAACAGCCGGTCGGCGGGCTGGCCGCGCTTGGAGCTGGCGTACTCCAGCACCAGGTACTCGCGGGTGGCGCCCTGGACGGTGCGTTCCTTCATCTCGACGAAGCGCCCGATGCCGTGCTGGTTGTGGACGACGAAGTCGCCGGGCTGCAGCACCGCCAGGTCGACGGCGTTGCGCTTGCGCGGGGTGGTCCGGCGCGGCGCGGTGTCGAGCCCGGCGCGACTGCCGGTCAGGTCGGGTTCGGAGACGACGACCAGCCCCACCTCCGGCGCGGTGAACCCGTTCAGCACCCGCCCGCAGGTGACGGTGACGATCCCCTTCTCCGGGGCGTCGGCCAGCACCGGGACGGCCGCGGCGGGGACCTCCGCCTCGCGCAGCTGCTCCAGCGAGCGGTCCGCGGTGCCCTGTCCGGCCAGCACGAGCACCGCGGCACCGCCGGTGGCGACGTGGGCGCGCAGGTCGGTCAGCGCGCGGTCGGTGTCGCCCCGGTAGGGCTCGATCTCGTGCACGCCCGCCACGACGACGTCGTCGGCACCCGACAGCAACGGCGACAGCGACACCACGGGGCGGCCGGTCGCCGTCGCGTGCTCCAGCGTGACGCGCAGGTCGCGGTAGGCCGACCCGGAGACGTCGATCGGGGCCTCGCCCCCGGAGCCGGACGCCAGCCAGGACGCCTCCAGGAACTCCTGCCCGGTGCGCACGAGGTCGGCGCAGCGGGTCCGGATGCGCTCGGGGTCGGCGAGCAGCACCCGCGTCCCGTCCGGCAGCAGGTCGGTGAGCGTCTGCATCTCCCCGCCGACCAGCGCCGGGATCAGCGACTCCATGCCCTCCCCGGGGATGCCCTCGGACAGCTTCTCCAGCAGCTCGCGCAGCGGGTTGCGGTTGAGCCCGGCGGTCTCGGGCTGTTCGAGGGCCAGCTCGGCGGCCCGCTCGCGCACCGGGGTGGTGAGCAACAGCTCGCGACACGGCGGGACGTCGATCCGGGTGACCTCGCCGACCGAACGCTGGTCGGCGACGGAGAACGACCGCACCTCGGAGACCTCGTCGCCCCAGAACTCGACGCGCACCGGATGCTCGGCGGTCGGCGGGAAGATGTCGAGGATGCCGCCGCGCACGGCGAACTCGCCACGGGTGGTCACCATCTCGGCGCGGTTGTAGGCCAGCTCGACCAGCCGCACGAGGAGCTGCTCGAAGTCGTGCTCCTCGCCGACGGCCAGCGAGACCGGGTCGAGCGTGCCCAGCCCGGGCGCGACGGGCTGGATCAGGCTGCGCGCCGCGGTCACGACCACCCGCGGGGCGGTCTCGGCCGAGGCGAGCCGGCGGAAGATCGTCAGCCGGCGGGCGACGGTGTCCGGGCGCGGGGACAGCTTCTCGTGCGGCAGCGTCTCCCAGCTCGGCAGCACGACGACGGGTGCGCCCGCGCAGTCGTGCACGGTGTCGGCGGCGGCGCCCGGCGCCTCGCCGTGGCCGAGCAGGTCCGACACCGCGGCCGCGAGGTCCTCGGCCTCCCGGTCGGTGGCGGTCACGGCGAGCACCGTGGAGGTCTCGGCGAGCCCGGCGGCGAGCAGGGGGCGAACCGCGGAGGGCCCCTCGACCTGCACGGCAGGGGTCTCACCGGCGCGGGTGTCCGCGGCGCGGGCGGCATCGACGGCGGCACGGAGACCGGCGTCGGACAGGGCGGAGGTGAGCAGACCGGACAGGATGGCCACGACGGCGCTGGCTCCTCGGTGGAGGTGGGCTGGCGGTGCGCGCGGCGGCGGGGGCCGACCGCGGGCAGGGCAGACCCCTGCCCGGGTCGCGGTAGGGCTCCCGACCCGGTCGGGGTGCCGACCCTCGACTTTACGCCTGGCCCGCGCGGCCGCCGACCGCACCGTCGGTGTGCCACGGCACGCTGGCGCGGGCCCGCCTCACGGACCGCCCGCCGCCGGTCCCGGGGTGCCCACCGTGCCGCGGACCACGGCCGCGACGGCCGCCTCCGCACGCTCGGCGACCGTGCCGCCGCCGACCGCGGCGCCGGCGAGAAAGCCGTCGACGTCGAGGGCGCCGTAGCCGTGGGCGGTCGTGACCACCCGCTCCATCAGCGACACCGCCGCGGCCGGGTCGGCGAGCTCCAGGGCCGGGGCGAGCAGGACGTCCCCGATCCGCCGTCCCACGGCCGCGAGGTCGCGGTCGCCCAGTGCCCGCAGCTCGGCGCCGTAGACGAGGTCCAGCCCGACCCGGCGCCCGGTGAGGAACCCGGCGTAGGCCCCGCCGGCGGCGGCGAGTCGCGATACCGGGTCGTCCCCGGCCCGCGCGGCCGCGGTCTCCATCTGCTCCGCCAGCTCGCCGGCCGCCGCGGTCACCACCGCGGCCAGCAGCCGGTCGCGGTCGGCGAAGTGCCGGTACGGCGCGGCCGTGCTCACCCCCAGCCTGCGGGCCAGCACCGCGACCGAGAACCCGCGCACGCCCACCTCGGCCAGCAGGTCGACGCCGGCACGCACGAGTGCGCCCGGCAGGTCGCCGTGATGGAACCTCGCCCGCCGAGCCATGCGCCCTCCTTGCTGTGATCGGGCTATCACATTAGCGTGTAAGTGGGTTATCACTTCGAGTCGGGAGACACCGTGGACACGCAGGAAACCATCACCGGCAGGGTCGTCGCCGTCACCGGCGCGAGCGGGGGCATCGGCGCGGCGACCGCGGTCGAGCTCGGGGCCCGCGGGGCGCGCCTGATCCTGGGGGCGCGTCGGGCGGACCGGCTGGAGGCCGTGACCGACCGGGTGCGCGCCGCGGGCGGGACGGCGGTCACCGTGCCGATGGACGTACGCGACCGGGCCGACCACACCGCGCTGGTCGACCGCGCACGGGCCGAGTTCGGCAGGCTCGACGTGCTGGTGGCGAACGCGGGGGTGGGCCGGGTCCGTCCGCTCGACGAGCTCCCGGTCGAGGAGTGGGACGAGATGATCGACGTCAACCTGCGCGGCGTCCTGTACGGGCTCGCCGCGGCGCTGCCGGTCTTCCGCGCCCAGGAGGCGGGCCACCTCGTCGTGGTCGCCTCCACGTCCGGCCTGCGGGTCGTCCCCGGTCAGGTCGTCTACGCCGCGACGAAGAACGCCGTCCGGACCCTCTGCGAGGGGCTGCGCCAGGAGGCGGGACCCGCGCTGCGGGTCACCGAGGTCTCGCCGGGGTTCGTCGCGACCGACTTCGTCGAGGGCATCGGCGACGAGCGGTTGCGCGCGGACTACCGGGCACAGCGCGACGAGATCGCCCTCGACCCGGCCGCGATCGCCCGCGCGGTGGTCTTCGCGCTCGAACAGCCCGCCGGGGTCGACGTCAACCAGCTCGTCGTCCGGCCGACGGCCCAGGGGTGAGCCCGGCTCAGATCAGCCCGTCGCGCTCCAGGGTCGCCTCGTAGAGGTCGAGCATCCGCTCGTCGTCGCCCTCGGCGGCGGCGGCCGCGTCGGCGTAGGCCTTCTCGAAGCGCTCCTGGTTGGCCCGCCAGGTGCGACGGAAGGTGTCGGCGTCGCGCCGCCAGTAGCCGAGCACGCCGTAGGCGCCGGGCGGCAGGCCGCGCTCGTGGCGCAGGTGCTTGCGGGCAGCCCGGGTCGCGGACGCCTCACCGCCGACGTAGACGTAGCCGGGCCCCTCCGGCAGCACGAGCCCGGCGACGATCTCCGCCAGCCGGCTGCCGGTCTCGCTCGCGGGCTCGCGACGCACCCGGGCCCGCGCGGGGAAGTCGGCCGGCACCTCGTCGATCTCCAGGACGACCTCGGTGTCGATGCCCTCGGGGGTCTCGGTGACGATCCGGGCGAGCGCCGGGAGGGCCGCCGCGTCGCCGACGAGGATCTGCCAGCCGACCCCGGCCGGGCGCTTGAACCAGCTGTTCGTGTGCGAGACCTCGATCTCGTCGCCGACGCGGGCCCGCCGCGCCCAGCCCGCGCCGACCCCGCCGGGGTGGCAGACCAGGTCGATGGACACCCGGGTGCGGCAGGGGCTGACCTCGCGCAGGGTGTACCAGCGACCGTGGTCGTCGCGGCCGCCGTCGGGCAGCGGGAAGTGGAAGACGCAGGCCTCGTCGGGGACGCCGGGCAGGTCGAGACCGGCCAACGCCTCCCCCTCCAGCCGGGCCCGGACGAAGACGTCCGAGACCCGCTGCAGGCCCACCACACGGACCGCCGCGCGGTCCTCGGTCACGACCGACATCGCCACCTCCCCATAGGTGAGGCTCACCTAATCACGGAGAGGAGGGCGGCATCAACCGGACCTTTCGGTCACGGTGTCGCAGAGTCCCTTCTACTACGTTGCATAGTGGACAACCACCCGATCGTGTCCGCTAGCGTCAGCAGGTGTCAGACGGGTGTCGAACCCGAGTCAGCACGGAGGAGCAAGCGGTGATCACGGTCTACCTGAACCGCCGGATCGACGACGACGCGCGCCGCGAGTCCCTGTTCCGGGGCGACTTCCATCTCTACACCGGGATCGGTGGCGCGAACGCCCTCGCCGACCACGCCAAGGACCTCATCGGTCAGGCCTTCGAGGGCATGGACCCGGAGCGCGCCCAGTACGAGATGGACGTCGACGAGTTCATCCGCCGCGTCGAGCCGCTCAAGCACGAGTTCACCAACGGTGAGAAGACCAAGTCGCTCTGCCAGCAGTTCGCCGTCGACTTCGGTGTCGACCCCGAGCGGACCTACTTCGACATCCCGCGGCTGCGCGTCATCCCGGCCGACCAGTTCCTCACCGCCGGCGTGTCCTACAACTACAAGGCGCACCGCGACATGTGGTACGGCCACCCGCAGCAGCTCGTGAACTACTGGACCCCGGTGTACGACGTCGTCGGCGAGAACGTCATGAGCATGTACACCGACTACTTCGACCGCCCGGTGAAGAACGGCTCGAACCAGTACGACTACGACGAGTGGGTCGCCAAGCACCGCACCGCGGCCGCCGGTGAGAAGACCACCGACACCCGTCCGCACCCCCTCCCGCTGGAGGACTTCGAGTCCCGCGGCGAGATCCGGATCGCCGCGCAGTCCGGTGACGTCTTCATGTTCTCCTCGAACCACCTGCACGCGTCGGCGCCGAACACCTCCGACGTCACCCGGTTCTCCTACGACCTGCGCACGATCAACCTCGACGACGTGCGCGCCGGCCGCGGACCGAAGAACGTCGACTCCGGCGCGACCGGCACCACGCTGGGCGACTTCCTGCGGGTCTCCGACCTGGCCCCGCTGAAGGTCGAGGAGTTCGAGGACGCGCTCACGAACGCCTGACCCCGCCCGTCCGACGGCCCGGTGCCCCGCGTGGGTGCCGGGCCGTCGTGCTCTCGACGGCCGGACCGGGTCTGGCTACCGTCGGCCCGATGAGCGGTGAGCTGCGGCCGGTGGACGCCCGCGTCCGGGCCCTGGAGTCGATCCTGGTCGAGAAGGGCTACGTCGACCCGGCCGCGCTCGACGAGATCATCGAGACCTACCAGCACCGGGTGGGCCCGCGGAACGGCGCGCACGTCGTCGCCCGGGCGTGGACCGACCCGGACTTCGCGGCCCGGCTCGCCGAGGACGCGACCGCTGCGGTCGCCGAACTCGGCTACGGCGGCCGGGGCGGCGAGCACCTCGCGGCGGTGTTCAACGCACCGGGCGAGCACCACCTCGTCGTCTGCACGCTGTGCTCCTGCTACCCGTGGCCGGTCCTCGGTCTGCCGCCGGTCTGGTACAAGTCGCCGGCCTACCGGTCGCGGGCGGTGCTGGACCCGCGCGGGGTGCTCGCCGACTTCGGGACCACCCTCGGCGACGACGTCGCGATCCGGGTCCACGACTCCACCTCCGAGCTGCGCTACCTGGTCGTCCCGCAGCGCCCGGCCGGGACCGACGGCTGGTCGGTCGACGAGCTCGCCGCGATCGTCTCCCGGGACGCCATGATCGGAACCCGGCTGGTGTCGGCGTGAACGGCGCGCACGACCTCGGCGGCGCGATGGGCTTCGGGCCCGTCGAGCCCGAGCCGGAGGACGTCCGGTTCCACGCCGGCTGGGAACCGCTGGTGCTGGCGCTGACCCTCGCCGCGGCCCGCCCGGGCTGCTGGTCGATCGACGAGTCCCGGCACGCCCGCGAGTCGCTCCCCCCGCCGGTCTACCTGACGCTGACCTACTACGAGATCTGGCTCGCGGCGACCGAGAAGCTGCTGGTCACCCACGGCCTGGTCGGTGCCGACGAGCTCGAGGCCGGCCGCCCGCTGCGCCCGCGGGCCGACGCGCCCGCCGCACTGGACGCCGGGTCCGTCGCCCGGGTGCTGGCGACCGGCGCCCCCACCGAACGCGACGCCGCCGGCACGCCGCGGTTCGCCCCCGGCGACCGGGTGCGGGCCCGGGTGATGCACCCGCGCGGGCACACCCGGCTCCCCCGCTACGTCCGCGGCCGCAGCGGGACCGTCGAGGCGCACCGCGGGACCCACGTGCTGCCCGACGCCCGCGCGCACGGCCTCGGCGAGTGCCCGGAGCCGCTCTACACCGTGGTGTTCACCGGTCCCGAGCTGTGGGGCCCGGACGCCGACCCCACCACGACCGTCTCCGTCGACGCCTGGGAGTCCTACCTTGAGCCCGTCTGACGGCCCGGTCTTCGACGAGCCCTGGCAGGCGAACGCGTTCGCGCTGGCCGTGGCCCTGCAGGACACCGGAACGCTGGACCGGCAGGAGTTCGCCGAGACCCTGGGGGCCGAGCTGGACACCGGCCTGGACTACTGGGACGCCTGGCTCGCCGCGCTGGAGCACCTGCTCGACGGGCTCGGCGTCGCCGACCGCGACACGGTCGACGAGCGGACCGGCGCCTGGCTGCGCGCCGCCGTCGCGACCCCGCACGGCGCGCCGGTCACGCTCGACGCCGACCCGCTGGGCCCCTAGACGAGCGCCCACACCAGCGCGGCCGCGGCGAACCCGACGACGGACAGGATCGTCTCCAGCACCGTCCAGGTCATCAGGGTCTGCTTCACCGTCATGTTGAAGTACTTGGCGACGATCCAGAACCCACCGTCGTTGACGTGGCTGGCGATGATCGACCCGGCCGACACGGCGACGACGATCAGCGCGAGCTGCGGCTGGCTGTAGCCGCCCGCGGCGACGGTCGGGCCGATGATGCCCGCCGTCGTCACGATGGCGACGGTCGCCGAGCCCTGGGCGATCCGCAGCGCCGCACTGATCAGGTACGCCGAGGCGATCACCGGCAGCCCGATCGCGGTCATCGAGCCGGCCAGTGCGTCGCCGACGCCGGTGGTCTGCAGGACCTTGCCGAAGAACGCCCCCGCTCCGACGACGAGCAGGATCATCCCGACCGGGCGCAGCGACTCGCCGGAGATGCGGCCGAGCTCGGCCATCGACGTCCCGCGCCGGATGCCGAGCAGGTACAGCGCGAGCAGCACCGACAGCGTCAGCGCGATGGCCGGGGTGCCGAGCAGCACGAGCACGTCACGGAGCACCGTGCCCTCGGGCAGCGCCACCCCCGCGACGGTCGCGGCGAGGATGAGCACCAGCGGGACCGCGATGATCGAGGAGATGAGCGCTACCGACGGGGGCGCGGTCACCGCGACCGCGGTACCGGCGGGACCGGACGGGCCGGCGGCCGGACCGCTCCCGCCGGGCAGGTCCTCGGGCACGTCGACCTGGACCCGCCGCCCGATGAACGAGCCCCACCAGACGCCGCCGGCCAGCCATGCGGGGATGCCGCAGAGCAGGCCCATCGCGATCACCCAGCCCATGCCGACGCCGAGCAGCCCGCCCGCGGTGACCGGCCCGGGGTGCGGCGGCAGGAACGCGTGGGTCATCGACAGGCCCGCGAGCATGGGCATCGCGTAGAGCACCAGCGAGCGACCGCCACGGCGCGCGGCCACGTAGACCAGCGGCGCGAGCACGAAGATGCCGATGTCGAAGAACACCGGGATGCCGAGCACGAGCCCGGTGATGCCCATCGCGAGCGGCGCGCCCTTCGGCCCGAACAGCCGGAGCAGCCGCTCGGTCAGGGCGTCCGCCCCACCGGAGCGTTCCATGATCGCGCCGAGCACGGTGCCCAGGCCGATGATCGGGGCGATGTGGCCGAGGATCCCGGCGAACCCCTTCTCGAACAGCGAGTCCGACGCCTTGATCGGGGTGCCGACGAGCTCGGTGACCGACACGCCCGCGACCAGGGCGACCAGCACGCCGGTCACGATCAGCGCGATGAACGGCTCCAGGCGCAGCCGCATGATCAGCACCAGGAGCAGCGCGACGCTGACGGCGGCGAGGGTGAACAGGCCGGCCGTGTCGTTCTGCAGCCAGTTCAGGAAGGCCATCGGTGTCCTCCGGTGAGATGGGTGCCCGGTGCTGTCCGGCCGTCGGCCCGGCGGCGCAGCGCGCGGCCGGCCAGCGCGTCGGTGCGCTCCCCGCCGTCGATCGCGAAGGCCCCGTTGACCAGCACGTACGGGATGCCTGCCGCCTGCTGGGCCGGCTCGGCGAAGGTGGCGGTGTCGGTGACGGTGTCCGGGTCGAACACCACCAGGTCGGCGGCCAGGCCCGGCCGGACGCGGCCGCGGTCGGCGAGGCGCAGCCGGTCGGCGGCGCGTCCGGTGAGGTGGTGGACGCACTCCTCCAGGGAGAACAGCCCCAGCTCGCGGCAGTAGTGGCCGAGGTAGCGGGGGAAGGTCCCCCAGGCCCGCGGGTGCGGCTTCGCGCCGACGAGCAGGCCGTCGCTGCCGCCGGTGTGCCGCGGGTGGCGCATGATCGCGCGGACGTTCTCCTCGTGTCCGACGTGCTGCAGGATCCCGGTCCCGAAGTCGTCGCGGAGCAGGACGTCCACGCAGGTGTCGAAGGGGTCCCGTCCGGCAGCGGCCGCGATGTCGGCGATCGTCCGCCCGACCAGCCCGGCGAGCTCGGGGTTCGTGACCCCGCTGATCTCGATCGTCTCCCACTCCGCGACGACGCCGTGGCAGCCGTCGGAGCCGTGGACCTCCAGGTCCTCCCGGATCCGGGCGAGCGCCGCCGGGTCGCGCAGCCGCTCACGGGCCGCGTCGACACCACCGGACTGGCACCAGCTGGGCAGGATCGCCGACAACGTCGTCGCGCCGGGCAGGTAGGGGTAGGTGTCGAGGGTGATGTCGACGCCGCGGGCGACGGCGGCGTCGAGCAGCGCGATCAGCTCCCCGGCCCGGCCCTTGTTGGGGCCGAAGTTGAGCGTGGCGTGGGCCAGGTGCAGCGCGCACCCGGACCGCTCGGCGACGTCGACCATCTCGGCGTAGGCCTCCAGCGCGCCCGCGCCGTAGCTGCGGTGGTGCGGGGAGAAGAAGCCGCCCAGCTCCCCCACCGCTGCGCACAGGGCGGCGAGCTCGGCGCCGTCGGCGTACATACCGGGGGTGTAGGTGAGCCCGGCCGAGAGACCGACCGCGCCCTGGGCCATGCCGGTGCGGACGACGTCGGCCATCCGGGCGATCTCCGCCTGCGTGGCGGGCCGGTCGTCCCAGCCGCAGACCAGCGCACGGACCGTGCCGTGCGGGACCAGGTAGGCGGCGTTGCCGGCGATGCCCTCGTCGAGCCGGTCCAGGTACTCGGCGACGGTGCGCCAGGTGAGGAAGTCCGCGCCGGGATCGCCGTTCCAGCCGGCGATCGCGCGGCGCAGCACGGGCAGCACGGCGTCGTCGACGGGGGCGTAGGACAGCCCGTCCTGGCCGAGGACCTCGGTGGTCACGCCCTGCGAGACCTTCGCGAGGTGCGCGGGCTCGGTGAGCAGGCGCAGGTCGGAGTGGGCGTGCATGTCGACGAACCCGGGGGCGACGACCAGTCCGGCCACGTCGACGACCCGGTCGGCCCGCCCGGCCCGCCCGGCCGCGTCCGGTCCGACGGCGGCGATCCGGTCACCCTCGACGAGCACGTCCGCGGTGTACCGGGGCCCACCCGTCCCGTCGACGACGGTGCCGCCGCGCAGCAGTGTGCCCATCAGAAGAACGTCCGGACGAGCTCGACGACCTGCGGGTCGGGATCCGCACCGTCCAGCACCGGGATCCAGCGCCACTTGTCGAACGCGGTGCACGGGTGCGAGAGTCCGAGCCGGACGACCTGCCCGATCCGGACCGGCTCCTCGGTGCGCAGGAACGCGTGCTGGTCGTTGACGGCGGTGACGGTGCCGGTCAGCGGCCGCGACGGCGCCCCGAGGTCGTCGGCGATGCGTTGCGGCTCGGGCAGCCCCTCGTCGAACGGGACGTCGCGCTTGCCCGCGTCGAGCAGCGCCAGGCCGGGCTCGGGGGTGGACACCACCCGGGCGGTCACGTGCATCGCCGAGCGGAACGGGCGCTGCTCGTCGTCGCGGGCCAGCGGGGAGATGCCGCGGTAGAAGCCGTCGTCGTGGACGAGGTAGGCGCCCGAGCGCAGCACGACGCGGGTGCGCGCGTCGGCGAGCCCGGCCAGCGCGGCGACGACCTGGTCGAAGTAGGCACTGCCGCCCGCGGTGACCACGACCTCGTCGGTCCCGTAGGACGGGGTGAGCCGCCGGTGCAGCGTGGCGAGGTCCTCGAGGTAGGCGCGGACGGTCGCCAGCGACTCCGCGGACGGGTCGTGCGCGAGTGCCCCCTCGTAGCCGCCGACCCCGGCCAGCACCAGCGCCGGGCTCGCGACGACGGCCGCGGCGACCCGCTCGGCCTCGTCGAGGGTCCGCGCACCGGTCCGCCCGCCAGGGGCCCCCAGCTCGACGGCGACCGCGAGCGGCCGTGCCGGTGATCCCGCCGCGGCGGTCATCGCGGCGACGGCGTCGACCGAGTCGACCCAGCTGAGGACCTCCAGGTCCGGGTCGGCGTCACGGGCTGCGGCCACGGCGCGCACCCCGGCCGGGTCGACGAGCGCGTTCGCCAGCAGCACCCGTCGCACGCCGGCGTCGATCGCGATCCGCGCCTGCCACGGCGTGGCGACGGTGATCCCCCAGGCGCCGTGGCGCAGCTGCAGGTCCCACAGGGCCGGGGCCATCGTCGTCTTGCCGTGCGGGGCGAGGTCGACGCCGTGCGCGGCACACCAGCCGGCCATCCGCTCGGCGTTGGCGTGCAGGGCCGCCCGGTCGAGGGTGAGGACGGGTGTCGCCAGGTCCGACAGCCGCGGCCCACCGGCGAGCCACTCGTCGACGGTGCCGGGCAGCGGCGGGACGGACTTGGCGTACGGTCCGGGCCGTTCGGCGCCGAGCGACGCGTACCGGAGCATCCCGTTCTCCCCCCTACGAGCAGGAGCGTTGCGTATTTCGCAGCGCTAGTTGCGTATTCTGGTCGGGCTGTTCTAGCATCGCCGCGACGGATCGGTCAACGACGGCGGAGGAGAACCCAGCAGTGGACATCCCGGGCCGGAGCGCCGTGGTGTGCTTCGGCGAGGCCCTCGCCCTGGTCCCCGACGCGGCCGCCGTCGACGACCCACGGGCCCCCGCACAGGCCGCGGGCGCGGAGGTCAACGCCGCGCTCGACCTGGCCGCCGCCGGAGTCACGGTGGCATGGGTCGGTCGCCTCGGCGCCGACCCGCACGGCGACCTGGTGGCGCGCACGCTCGCCGCCGCCGGGGTCGACACCGGCGGGATCGGCGTCGACCCGGACCACCCGACCGGCCGCTACGCCAAGTCCCCCGGCCCCGACGGCAGCACCGTCATGACCTACCGGCGGGCCGGGTCGGCGGCCTCGGCGGCCGGCCCCGAGCTGCTGGAGACGCCCGCGGTGCGCGACCGGATCGCCGACGCGGACTGGGTGCACGTCGGCGGGATCACCGCCGCGGTGTCGCCGTCCTGTGCCGCGACGCTGGAGACGCTGCTGGCCCACCCGCGCCGGTACCGGGTGTCGTTCGACGTGAACTGGCGCGAGCAGATGTGGCCCGACGGCGACCCCGCCCCGGTGGTCGCGCTGGCCGGCCGGGCCGACGTCCTCCTGGTCGGCGCGGACGAGGCGCAACGGGTGTTCGGCACCGACGACCCGGCGCGGCTGCGCGCACTGCTGCCCGATCCGGAGCTGGTCGTGGTCAAGGACGGTCCTCGGCGCGCGCTGGCCGTGCACCGCGACGGCGCGGTCACCGAGCGCGCGGCGCTGGTCGTCGACGTCGTCGAGCCGGTGGGGGCGGGCGACGCGTTCGCCGCCGGTCTGCTCACCGGCCTGGTCCGCGGCGAGGACGTGGGCCGCTGCCTGCGCCGCGGCCACCTCGGCGCCGCCGCGGTGCTCGTCGTCCCCGGGGACTCCGCCGCTCCACTGCCCGAGCATCTGCTCGACCTCGACGACGACGCCTGGGCGGCCCTGCGCGTGACCGCCGACCGGTGGGCCGGGTGAGCACCAGCCTGACCAAGGCGCTGCGGATCCTGGTGCTCCTCGGCGAGGGCCCGGCCTCGCTCGACGAGCTCGCCACGGCGCTCGAGGTGCACAAGACGACCGTCCTGCGCCTGCTGCGCACCCTGGCCGACGAGCACTTCGTGCACCGCGACGACCACCACCGCTACCGGCTCGGCTCGCGGCTGTTCGAGCTGTCCTCGCGCGGGCTGGACCAGCGCGAGGTGCGCACGGTCGCCGCACCGCACCTGCAGGCGTTCAACCGGGCCCACGGCCACACCGTGCACCTGTCCGAGCGCGACGGCGACGAGATCGTCTACATCGACAAGCTGGAGTCCCTCGACAACGTGCGCATGGCGTCGCGGGTCGGTCTGCGCGGACCCGTGCACTCCACCGCCGCCGGGAAGGTGCTGCTCGCCGACCTGCCCGCCGCCGAGCGGAACCGGGTGCTCGACGAGATCGACTTCCCCACCCGCACCCCGAACACGATCACCGACCGCGAGACCTACCTGGCCGAGCTCGCCCGCGTGCGCGAGCAGGGCTGGGCGCAGGACCGCGAGGAGAACGAGGCCTCGATCAACTGCATCGGGGCGCCGGTCCGCGGACCGGCCGGAACCGTCGTCGCGGCGGTGTCGGTGTCCGTACCGACCATCGTCGCCGGCTACGACCAGCTGATGGAGCTGGTCCCGTCACTGCTGGCCGTCACCGGGACGATCTCCCGCGACCTCGGCTGGCGCCCGACCCGAGAGGAACCCCCCGTATGAGCACGACCGCCGACGGCGCCGTCTCCACCCCCGACGCGCCCGCGCCGGCGCACACCTTCAGCCAGGGCGTCCGCCGGGGCGGGCTGCTGCAGGTCTCGGGCCAGGGCCCGATGGACCCGGCCACGAAGCAGTACATCGCGCCCGGCGACGTGCACGTCCAGACCCTGCGCACCCTGGAGAACGTCCGCGCCATCCTGGAGGCGGGCGGCGCGTCCGTCGGCGACGTCCTGATGTTCCGGGTGTACCTCACCGAGCGGGAGCACTTCACCGCGATGAACGAGGCCTACGGCGAGTTCGTCTCCCGCTACGTCCCGGAGGGCGCCGCGCTCCCCGCACGGACGACGGTCTTCGTGGGCCTGCCCCACGCCGAGATGCTGGTGGAGATCGACGCCCTGGCCGCTCCCGCCGCGTAGGGCTCGTGGAGACGCACGTTCTCGCCCCCGGCAGGGCGGAAACGTGCGTCTCGGTGGGTGTCGAGCGGTGGTCCGTCGCGTGCGAGGCTCCACACGTGCCGCGTCACGTCGTCGAGGTCCAGGTCAGCGAGTGGGAGTACGGCTGCTGCCTGCCGCCTCCGCGGCTCGGGGACCTCTCCGAGTGGTGGCTCGACCTCTGCCCCGGCTACGACCCGGCATGCGAGCTGCTCTGGACCGTCACCCACGACACCCCGGCCCGGGGCGGTCAGATCTGGCTCGACGGCGGCGACGGCCTCCACGCCCGCTGGCTGTCCGAGTACGAACCGCCACCCGCCCCGGGGATCCGACTGCTGCACGGTGCGCTGTTCGCGACCGCGCACGGGGGTCGCCGTCCCGAGGACCCGGGCGCGGTGCGCGGCCGGATCGAGCGAATCCGGGTCATGTCGCACGAGATGCGCCGGGCCCCGTGGCACGGCACGAACGCCTTCGAGCGCGTCCCGGGATCGGTCGAGCTGCGCGACGTCGCCGAGGGACCGGACCGGTTCGCGTGGACGACCGGCCCCGGCCGCACGGAGACGGGCCTGCTGCTCGACCTCGCGCTGGATCAGCGCGCGTAACGCAGCTCCGCCCGCGCCCGGGCCTTCGCCGCCTCCACCTCGCGGTCCTTCGGCGGGGCGGTGGTGGTGAGCCCGTCGAGCAGCTCCCTCGTCGCCTCGGCGACGGCGGCGACCGCCCTCTCGAACGCCTCGGCGTTGGCCTGTGAGGGCTTCGCCGCCCCCGAGATCTTGCGGACGTACTGCAGCGCGGCGGCATCCACCTCGTCGGGTGTGGCCGGCGGCTCGAAGTTGTGCAGGGTCCGGATGTTGCGGCACATGGCTCCCCCTGGAGACGTCGACGGCCCGCCCCGCGACGGTAGCGCGCGGCGGCCGGTCGACGCAGTAACCGGGGTGCCACGGGGGCACCGGCCGGGTTACCGTCGTGGCCCCGGTGCCCGGGGCCGTCGCGCCCCGGCTCGTCGAGTGCGCCGGCTTCTCACCGATGTCCGACCCTGTCATCGAGATCGTCGTCGAGTCCTGGGAGATCGAGTGCTGCGCCCCACCGCCCGTGGTGGGTGAGCAGGCCACCTGGCGGGTGCTCTTCGTCCCGTCCACCGATCACCCCTTCTCCGCCGAACACCTGTGGTCCGTCGTGCCGCACGATCCCGCGCCCCGACTGCACCGCGACGGCGTGGTCGCGGCCTGGGGCGGCGGCCACACCGCTGCGGCACCGCCACCCGGTGAGCACCGCCTGCGCGGCCACCTGTCCGGTGCCGCTCACGTGTTCCCCGAGGACCTCCCCCCGGTGACCGGCCGGGTGCGCCGTCTCCGGGTCCTTTCTTACGAGCTCGCAGCCGATCCCGGGGGCACGTACGCGCTGAGCCCCGTCCCCGGCAGCGTGGCCGTCCGGGACGTCGACGCGAGCCCGCGCTGGTTCGCCCGGCCCGCGCCGCGAGTGGGCGCCCCGGCCCGGTCGGGACAGCGGTTCTTCGCAGGGGTGCCACAGCCGGGGCGGTACGAGACCGGCATCGTCGTCGACCTGCACGTGGGGGCGTGAGTACCCGCGTCATCCTGATCGATCCGGAGACGTGAGCCGGGCCGCGGGCCCCTGAAGACCCGGCTCCTGGAGACGTCGACGGCCCGCCCCGCGACCGTAGCGCGGAACGGGCCGTCGGCCGAGCGGTCCTACTTCACGACGTGCATCGACCCGTCGAGCTCCCCCGCCGCCTGACGACGGTTGAGCACCGCGAGCCGGGTGAAGGACTTGTCGAACGCGTCCTGGGTGAGGCCGCGGTTCCGGTACTCGGTGGCGAGCTGCTCGGCACCGGCCGGGATCGTCCAGGACGCCTCGAAGCCGAGCTCCTTGCGGGCCCGGGCGAAGTCGACCCGGTAGCTGCGCGGGTCGTTGCCGGCCTCGCCGGTGATGTTGAGCGTCGAGCCGGGGACGGCGTCGATCACGGCCTGCGCGATCTCGGCGACGGTCCGGTTGTTCCGCTCGGTGCCGACGTTGTAGGCCCGGGCCCGGACGACGTCCGCCGGAGCCGCCAGCGCGGCGACCACCGCGCCGGCGATGTCCTCGGCGTGCGCGAGCGGGCGCCACGGGGTGCCGTCGGAGAGCACCGTGACCTCGTTCGTCAGGATCGCGCGGCCGACCAGGTTGTTCAGCACGATGTCGGCGCGCAGCCGCGGCGAGAACCCGAACGCGGTCGCGTTGCGCATCGAGACCGGCACGAAGTCGGCGTCGGCGAGCTCGGCCAGGTCGTCCTCGACGCGGACCTTGGAGATCGCGTACGGGGTGACCGGCTTGAGCGGGGCGTCCTCGTCGACGAGGTCGTCGCCGGACTGGGCGCCGTAGACCGAGCAGGTGGAGGCGTAGACGAAGCGGCCGACGCCTGCCTCCTTCGACAGCCGGGCCAGCCGGGTCGACGCGTGGTGGTTGATGTCGTAGGTGATCTCCGGCGCGAGCGAGCCCAGCGGGTCGTTCGACAGCGCGGCCATGTGGACGACGGCGTCGAACCCGGAGAGCTGCTCCACGGTCACGTCGCGGAGGTCGGTGCTGAAGCCCTCGACGTCGGGGGTGTCCAGCGAACCCAGCACGCAGTCGGCGAACAGCCCGGAGTCCAGGCCGGTCACCTCGTGACCCGCGGCCGCCAGCAGGGGCGCCATCACGGTCCCGAGGTAGCCCTGGTGCCCGGTGAGCAGTACGCGCATGTATGTCCCTTTCTCGGAGTGTGTGCGGGGTCAGAAGCCGCCGGGTTCGGAGCCGACCATCGGCGCCGGCGACAGCGTCAGCTTCTGGACGTGGAAGCCCTCGGCGTAGCGGGCATGGCACTGCACGCCACGCACCCTGGCCAGGCCGCGGAAGGTCTCGTCGTCGAACCAGGTCCGGTCGCGCTGGCTGCCGTAGTGCTCGTGGAGCTTGGCGATCTTCTCGGTGAGCACCGGCTCCGACAGCGGGAGGAAGACGGTCGGCTGGGCGAGGTCACTCTCCCACTTGAGGATCTCGTAGCCGAGCGTCAGGTGGTCGCGGAACGCGGTCGGGATCATCTGCGACAGCGTCCGGTGGTCCTGGTGGGCGTCGTGCGGCGACGGGCCGATCACCAGGTCCGGCTCGCTGCGGCTGCGCAGGTCCTCCAGCGCCATCTTCGCCCGCTCCCAGTGCTGCGGGACGCGGCCGTCGGGCAGGTCCATGACGATGACGTCGAGGTGCGCGCCGGGGGTGAACGCGGCCAGCGCGGCCCGTTCCTCCTCCTCGCGCAGCGACCCCGCACCGGTCAGGACCAGCGCGGTGACGTGCACCCCCGGGTAGGCACGGCACAGCTCCAGGAGCATCCCGCCGGCCCCGATCGGGATGTCGTCACAGTGGGCGCCGAGCAGCAGGATGCGGTCCAACCGCTCGGGCAGCAGGTTCAGCACGGTCTCTCGTTCCCCCCGGAGTTCCGCGAGCAGTGGTCGTTCGTACCGACGGCTCGCTCAGTCGCGCTGGTGGCTGCTGCGGTGCATCTGGGCGATGGCTGCCTGCAGCGGGTCCTGGTCGGCCTCGTAGGACTCCCACAGCATCCACGGCCGCGCACCGCTCTGGTACGCCGCCTCCAGCGCGTTGCGCTCCTTGACGGTGTCGGCGGGCTGCCAGAAGCCGCGGTGCCGGTAGGCCGACATGCGTCCCTTGCGCGCGAGCGGGGCGGCGGCGTCGGCGATCAGGTCGCAGTCCTTCTCCAGGTAGTCGAAGATCTCCGGCCGGAACATGAGATAGCCGCCGTTCTCCCAGATCGGCATCTCCTGCAGCGTGGTGATCGACTCGAGCCTGCCGTTGTCGTCGACGTCGACGCAGTGGAACGCCGACTGCGGCGGCACCGCCATCAGCTGCCCGACGGCGTCGGTGCCGGCGAACTGCTCGACCATCCGGTCAAGCGGGGCGTCGGTGAGGACGTCGGCGTAGTTCGCGTGGAACATCTCCTCGTCCTTGACCAGCGCCTTCACCCGGCGCAGGCGCTCACCGATCGGCGAGTCCAGACCGGTGTGGACGAACGTGATGTTCCAGTCCTGGACGTCGCTGCCCATGAGCTCGACCTCGCCCTGGTGCAGCACGAAGTCGTTGGACTCGGTCTCGTCGTAGTGGAGGAAGTAGTTCTTGATGTGGTGCGCGCCGTAGCCCAGGCACAGGACGAAGTCCGTGTAGCCGAAGTGGGCGTAGTAGCGCATCACGTGCCAGATCAGCGGCCGCGGGCCCACCGGGTGCATCGGCTTCGGGAGGTCGGAGGCGCCGTCACGCATCCGCATGCCGTATCCACCGCAGAACAGGACGACCTTCACGTCAGACCACCTCGAGCGACGGGATCGGGAAGACCAGCGTGCCGCCCCACTCACGGACGTAGGACAGCTGCTCGATCAGCTCGGTGCGCAGGTTCCAGGGCAGGATCAGGACGTGGTCGGGGCGGTCCTGCGCGATCCGCTCCGGGGCAGAGATCGGAATCCGGGTCCCCGGCGTTAGCCGCCCGTGCTTGTACGGGTTGCGGTCGACGGTGTACTCGACCAGGTCGGGCCGGATGCCGCAGTAGTTGAGCAGGGTGTTCCCCTTGCCCGGGGCGCCGTAGCCGACGACGCGCTTGCCCTGGCGGCGGGCGTCGATGAGGAAGGCGACGAGGTCGTCGCGGATGGTGGAGACGGCCTCGGCGAACCCGTCGTGGCCCTCCGGCGTGTGCAGCCCGGCCGCTGCCTCGGCAGCCAGGACCTCGCTGACCTTCGCACTCGGCTCGCCGGCGATCTCGGCCGGGCGCGCCCACATGCGGATCGAGCCGCCGTGGGTGTCGAGCAGCTCGACGTCGACCAGGGTCAGCCCGCCCGCGGCGAGCGCCCGCTGCCCGGTGAGCAGCGTGTAGTACTGGAAGTGCTCGTGGTAGATCGTGTCGAACTGCTTGCGCTCGACGAGCGTGAGCAGGTGCTGGACCTCGATGGAGACCCAGCCGTCGTCGGCGACCATGGCGCGCAGTCCCTGCGCGAAGCCGACGACGTCGGGGATGTGGGCGAACACGTTGTTGCCGCAGACCAGGTCCGCCGGGCCGTGCTCGGCACGCACCCGGGCGCCGGTCTCCGGGGTGAGGAACGCGGTGAGCGTCGGCACGCCCTTCTCCCTGGCGGCCTCCCCGACGTTCACGCTCGGCTCGACCCCCAGGCAGCGGATGCCCTTCGCGACGACGTGCTGCAGCAGGTAGCCGTCGTTCGACGCGACCTCGACGACGAACGAACCCGAGTCCAGCCCGGCCCGCTGCTGCGCGGAGTCGACGAAGCGCCGGGCGTGCTCCACCCACGACGAGCTGAACGAGGAGAAGTACGCGTACTCGGAGAACGTCTCCTCCGGGCTGATCTCCGGCGGCAGCTGGGCGAGCAGACACGAGTTGCACACCCGCACGTGCAGCGGGAAGGTTTGCTCGGGCTGCTGTGCCGTCTCCTCGGTGAGGAACAGCTCGCAGGGCGGCGTGGCACCCAGGTCGCAGAAGCTGCGCAGGTCGGTCGTGCCGCAGAGGCGGCACGTCAACGCGGTTCCGGACCCGATCGACGACGTCGTCCCGGAGGCATCCGTGTTCAGCACGCAGCGAGTCTGACAACTCGACGCGCGGGCGGCACGCCCGGGGTGAATGTCACCCATTCGTGGGTGTTTGTCCGTGATCAGGACCATGCACAGGCTTTGCGCGGGGCGGGTGCGCTGCGAGGACGCCGTCGCGCACGTGTCACGATGGCGGGGCCCACGATCCGCCGTGGTGTAACGGCAGCACCTCGGATTTTGGTTCCGATGGTCCAGGTTCGAATCCTGGCGGCGGAGCAAGCCGCGCACCCACACCTCCGCCCGCGGACGTAATCCGCTCGCCCGCCGCACCGTCCCGGTGGTGCACTCCCCCGCGATGATGCACATCGACGAGGCGCGGGTGGACGCCACCACCGCCCGCCGTCTGGTCGACGATTCGTTCCCCGCGCTGCGCCACCTGCCCGTGCGCCCGGCCCCCGGCAGCGGCACCGTGCACGCCATACACCGGGTCGGGGACGGCCTCGCGGCCCGGTTCCCGCTGCAGGGCCACGACACCGCGGCGGTGCGCGAGCGGCTGGTGGCCGAGGCCACCGCGGCCCGGGAGCTCGCCGCCTGCAGCCCGGTCCCGACGCCCGAGCCGGTCGGGATCGGCAACCCCGGACACGGGGCTACCCGCTGCCGTGGTCGGTCCAGACCTGGGTGCCGGGCCGCACCGCCGACGCCGACGACCCCGGCCGGTCGGCCGCATTCGCCGTCGACCTGGCCGGTCTGCTGCGCCGCCTGCGCGCCGCCGACACCCGCGGGCGCCGGTTCGCGGGTGACGGCCGCGGCGGGCATCTGCCGGACCAGGACGCCTGGATGGCGACGTGTCTCGCCGAGTCCGCCGACCTGCTCGACGTCGGCCCGCTCCGTCGGATGTGGGCGGAGTTCCGGGTGCTGCCCCGCGCCGGGCCGGACGTGATGTCCCACGGCGACCTGATCCCCGGCAACGTGGTCGTCGCCGACGGCCGGCTCACCGGCCTCCTCGACGGCGGCGGATTCGGCCCGGCCGACCCTGCGCTCGACCTCGTCGCGGCGTGGCACCTGCTCGACGACGGGCCGCGGGAGCTGCTGCGCACGGAGCTGGGCTGCGGCCCCGTCGAGTGGGCGCGGGGACGGGCCTGGGCGTTCGCGCAGGCGATGGGCCTGGGCTGGTACTACCGGACCTCCGCCCCGGCGCTGAGCAGGTTGGGCCTGCGCACGCTGGACCGGCTGCTGCGTAGTCGCTGAGCCCGCCCCGGGGAGCCCGCCTGCGCGGTCGCCGTGCTGCGGCGGATGTCCGACGGCGACCGCCCCGGGCACGACGACGCCCCCGTCCGAGGTCCGGGCGGGGGCGTCGCGGGGGTGTTCTCAGCTCTCGAGAGCGGCGTCCAGCGTGATGTCGACGCCGGTCAGTGCCTTGGAGACCGGGCAGCCGGCCTTCGCGGCGTCGGCGGCCTTGGCGAAGCCGTCGGCGTCGAGGCCGGAGACCTCACCGCGCACCTTCAGGGTGATGCCGGTCAGCTTGAAGCCGCCGTTGTCCTTGTCCGGGCCGAGCGAGACGTCGGCCGACACCTCCAGCGACTCCGGGGTCCCGCCGGCCTCGGCGATGTTCGCCGAGAGCTGCATCGCGAAGCAGGCCGAGTGGGCCGCCGCGATGAGCTCCTCCGGGCTGGTCGTGCCGCCGGCCTCGTCGGCGGCACGCTTCGGGAAGCTGACCTCGTAGGTGCCGACCTTGGAGCTGGACAGCTCCACCTGGCCGGATCCCTGCTCCAGGGTGCCGTTCCAGGCGGTGCGGGCGCTGCGCGTGGGCATGAGTCCTCCGTGTCGTCAGAATCGGTTTTGCACAACCGATCAGTCGGAAGTGTTCTCCGCCCGAGCCGTTCCCGCCACCCCTGGGGCGGAAACAACGCCACACGTCACTGCGGAATGTTGGTGACCTCGACCCGGTCGCCGACCTGCAGCGAGTTGAACCAGCGCTCGGCGTTCTCCCGCGACAGCCGGACGCAGCCCGCGGACTCGGTCTCGGTATTGCCCTCGTGGAAGGCGATGCCGCCGGGGGCGAAGAAGACCGCGAACGGCATCGGCGCGTTGTTGAACTCCCGGCTGCGGTGGTCCTTGTTCTTCCACTGGACCTGGAAGACCCCCGCCGGGGTGCGCTGCCCCTTCTTGCCGAACGACGCGGGCACCGGTCCCGCCTCGATCTTCCCGTCGCGGATCAGCCATGCCGTGCTGTTCGCGAGGTCGACGCAGGCGCGCGCGGCCGCCGAGCACGGCGTGCCCTCGGTGCGGCCCGGCCCGGCGTCGGACTCCGTCGGCGCCGCGGACGCGGTCCCGATCATCCCGGCGGTCAGCCCGGCCAGCACCAGGGCCACCACCGTGGCCAGGACCGTCATCACCCGGGGCCGCCGACGGCGTCCCTCGACCTCGCGCGTCATCGCACTCCGCTCATCCGCATCGCGGACGGTGACCGGTCGGTCGCCGTCGTCTGAACCGTGGAACGAGACCGGCGACCGACCGGTTACCACCCGAAGGGTTGATCTTGGGTTTGGACGCCGTCACCACCGGGCGACGGGCCCGCCGGGTTCCCCGGGGCCGTCCCCGTACGATGCCGTACCGGCACGGCGCGTCCCGCGTCCACCGCCCGGCACGGGCGGCGAGTCCGGCAGGAGGAACCGAACATGCCCGAACCCGACCGGGCCGGCACCGGTGACCGACCGGCCCCCGGAACGGCGGCGGTCGCGGCCGGCATCGTCCTCGCGGCGGGTGCGGGTTCGCGGATGCGGTCGTCGACGCCGAAGGTGCTCCACGAGCTGGGCGGGCGCAGCATGCTCGGCCACGCCGCGCACGCACTGGCCGGTACCGCACCCGAGCACCTCGTGGTCGTCGTCGGACACGAGCGTGAACGGGTGGAGCGGGCCGTCCGCGACATCTCCGCCACCCTCGGACGCACCGCCACCACCGCCGTCCAGGAGCAGCGCCTCGGCACCGGCGACGCGGTCCGCAGCGGCCTCACCCCGCTCCCCGCGGACCTGACCGGCACCGTCCTGGTCACCTACGGCGACGTCCCGCTGCTCGACACCGCGACCCTGTCCGCGCTGGTCACCGAGCACACCGACCACGGCGCCGCGGTCACCCTGCTGACCTGCGAGGTCCCCGACCCCACCGGCTACGGCCGGATCGTGCGCGGGAGCGGGGGCTCCGTCACCGGCATCGTCGAGCACGCCGACGCGACCCCGGAACAGCGCGCGATCAACGAGATCAACTCCGGGGTCTACGCCTTCGACGCGGAGTTCCTGCGCGCGGGCATCACGGGCCTGGCCGCGCACAACGCCCAGCAGGAGCTCTACCTCACCGACCTGGTCGCCGCCGCCGTCGCCGCGGGCCGGACGGTGCACGCCCTCCGCTGCGACGACGAGTGGCGCGTGCGCGGCGTGAACGACCGCGTCCAGCTCGCCGAGCTCGGCGCCGAGCTGAACCGCCGCGTGCTGCGTGAGTGGATGCTGGCCGGGGTCACCGTGGTCGACCCCGCCACCACCCGGGTCGACGTCGACGTGCGGCTGGCACCCGACGTCGTGCTGCACCCGGGCACCCAGCTGCACGGTGCGTGCGAGGTCGGCGAGGCCGCGGTCATCGGTCCCGACACGACGCTCACCGACACCGTCGTCGGGGCCGGCGCGAGCGTCGTCCGCACCCACGGGTCGGAGGCCCGGATCGGCCCCGGCGCCTCGGTCGGGCCGTTCGCCTACCTCCGCCCGGGCGCCGTCCTCGGCGAGCGCGGCAAGATCGGCACGTTCGTCGAGGTCAAGAACTCCGACATCGGCGCGGGCACCAAGGTCCCGCACCTGACCTACGTCGGCGACGCCACGATCGGCGAGATGAGCAACATCGGCGCCTCGTCGGTGTTCGTCAACTACGACGGCGTCCGCAAGCAGCGGACCGTCATCGGATCCCACGTGCGGACGGGGTCGGACACCATGTTCATCGCCCCCGTCACGGTCGGGGACGGCGCGTACACCGGCGCCGGGACCGTGCTCCGCGCCGACGTCCCACCGGGGGCGCTCGCGGTGTCCGGTGGGCCACAGCGCACCATCGAGGGGTGGGTGCCGCGCAAGCGGCCCGGCACCCCCGCCGCCGAGGCGGCACAGCGGGCGGGCAGCGACCCGTCCACGAACGGCACGACCAGCAGCGACGGCGCAGGTCACACCACCTCCGCCGGTACGACAGACCCGAGAGACCTCAGCCGAGGAGGCACCGCACGGTGAGCGCGATCGCAGGCACTCCCAAGAAGAACATGATGCTGTTCTCGGGGAGGGCGCACCCGGAGCTCGCCGAGCACGTGGCGAAGGAGCTCGACGTCACGGTCACCCCGCAGTCCGCCTACTCCTTCGCGAACGGTGAGATCTTCTGCCGCTTCGAGGAGTCGGTCCGCGGGAGCGACGCGTTCGTGATCCAGGCGCACTCCGCCCCGATCAACGACGCGATCATGGAGCAGCTGATCATGGTCGACGCGCTCAAGCGCGGGTCGGCCAAGCGGATCACCGCGGTCATGCCGTTCTGGGGCTACGCCCGTCAGGACAAGAAGCACCGCGGTCGCGAGCCCATCTCGGCCCGCCTCGTCGCGGACATGTTCAAGACCGCCGGTGCCGACCGGATCCTGACCGTGGACCTGCACACGTCGCAGATCCAGGGCTTCTTCGACGGCCCCGTCGACCACCTGTTCGCGCTGCCGGTGCTCGCCCAGCACATCAAGAGCACCCGGCCGAACGGGAACTTCGCCGTCGTCTCCCCCGACTCCGGCCGGGTGCGCCTGGCCGAGCGCTGGGCCGAGACCCTCGGCGGGACCCCGCTGGCGTTCATCCACAAGACCCGGGACCCGCGCAAGCCGAACGAGGCCGTCGCGAACCGGGTGGTCGGTGAGATCGAGGGCCGCTGCTGCGTGGTCATCGACGACATGATCGACACCGGTGGCACCGTCGCGAAGGCGGTCGAGGTGCTGCTCAAGGAGGGCGCCTCGGACGTGATCGTGGCCGCCACCCACGGTGTGCTGTCCGGCCCGGCCACCGAGCGCCTGGCCAACTGCGGCGCGTCGGAGGTCATCTTCACCGACTCGCTGCCGATCCCGGACGAGAAGCGCTTCGACAGCATGACCGTGCTCCCGATCGCCCCGCTGCTGGCCGAGGCGATCCACCAGGTGTTCGAGGACGGCTCGGTCACGAGCCTGTTCGACGGCAACGCCTGAGCACCCCGCGCGTCCGCCGACGGCGCTCCGCCTCCGGGTGGGGCGCCGTCGGTCGTCCGGGTCAGCGCTCGGTCGCGACGAGCCCGGCCTGCCCCGGCACACCGGGCCGCCCGGTCGCGCCCTGCAGGCGGCCCAGGACGTCGTCGAACAGGGCGGCGTCGGGGCCCAGCAGGTCCCGGTAGCGCTCCAGCACCCCGGCCGCCGCCGCGTCCCACTCCGCGAGCGCCGCGCGGCCCCGCTCGGTGGCGACGACCAGCACCCGGCGCCGGTCGACGGCGTCCGGCCTGCGGTGCACGAGGTTCGCCGCGGTCATCCGGTCCACGAGCTTGGTCGCCCGCGGCGCCAGCAGCAGTGCGTGCTCGGCGAGCGCGCTCATCGTCGCGCCGCCCCGCGCCACGAACCCCAGGACCCGCCACTGCTCGACCTCGGAGCCACAGGCCTGCAGCGCGTCGTCGAGCTCCTGGTCCAGGGCCCGGCCCACCGCGCAGAGCAGCCGCAGCGACTCGTCCCCGGACGGCCGCACGTGCTCCGCGGGCTCCGCCATGAGCGCATCGTAACCGGACGTTTTCGCCCGAGGGGGTGGGTGGGCGAGGCCACGATGGATAGCGTCACCTGCATGACTCCGACCCCGGCCCCCGGGCGCGCGACGGCGGTGCCGGCGCGCGGGAGCGAGGTGCTCAACGTGGCGCTGGTCGTCCCGCTCCAGGGTCCGGCCGGCATCTTCGGCCCGTCGTGCGAGTCCTGCGCGACGCTCGCGGCCGAGGAGGTCAACGCCGCGGGCGGGGTGCTCGGCCGGGAGCTGAACCTGGTGCCGGTCGACGGCGGTGCGCCACCCGCCGTCGTCGCCGCGGAGCTCGACGCACTGGTCAGCGCGGGGGCCGTGGACGCGGTCACCGGCTGGCACATCTCGGCGGTCCGCGAGGCCGTCGCACCCCGGATCCGCGGGCGCGTGCCCTACGCCTACACGGCGCTGTACGAGGGCGGCGAGCAGCGGCCGGGGCTGTTCCTGACCGGGGAGACCCCGGACCTGCAGCTGGGCCCGTCGCTGAGCTGGTTCGCCGCGGCCGCCGGGGTGCGCCGCTGGACGATCGTCGGCGACGACTACGTGTGGCCCCGCCGGTCCGCGCGGGTCGCGACCGAGCACCTGCGCCGGATCGGCGGGACGGTCTGCGACGAGATGTACGTCCCGCTCGGCACCGAGGACTTCTCCCGCGTGCTGCACCGGGTCGAGGCGAGCGGCTGCGACGCGGTCCTGATGCTCCTGATCGGCAACGACGCCGTCGAGTTCAACCGGGCCTTCGGGGCCGTCGGGCTGGACCGGGAGATCCTGCGCTTCAGCTCGCTGATCGAGGAGAACGTGCTGCTCGCCTCGGGCCCGGAGAACACCCGCGGCCTGCTCACCTCGACCGGCTACTTCGAGGACCTGGCGACGGCGTCGGGGCTGGACTTCGCGGCCGCGCACGCCCACCGCTTCGGCCCGGACGCACCGGTGCTCAACAGCCTCGGCGAGTCCTGCTACGAGGGTGTCCGGCTGCTGACCGAGCTCATGCGCCGGGCCGGGTCGCCGGAGGTGCCGGCGATGACCGCGGTCGCCGAGGGGCTGGCCTACGAGAGCCCGCGCGGGACCGTCGAGGTGCACGGCCGGCACCTGCGCCAGCAGGTGTTCCTCGCCGTCGCCGACGGGGTGGCGTGGGACGTCGTCCAGCAACTCTGACGCCCGCGTTGACACCCCGGCCCGTCGGTCGTACTTTCCCAGGAAATTATTTCCTCGGATGCATGTCGGGTCGCCCGACGTGCCGGGAGGTACGACCGTGGCGCTCTACGTCTACCGGTGCGGGGCCGACGGCCCCGTCGAGGAACGGCACCCGATCGGCAGCGCCCCCGCGACGGCGCGCTGCCCCACCTGCGGGGAGGCGTCCCCGCGCGTCATCACCGCGCCGATGCTCGGCCTCGCCGACCGCGGCCGCGTCGCCCTGATCGACCGCACGACGGCGACGGCCCACGAGCCCCAGGTCGTCTCCGCCCCGCCGCCGCGTCCGCTGCGCCCCGGCGGGCCGCCGCTGCACCCGGCCACCCGCGGCCTGCCGCGACCCTGACCGCCCCGCCCGCGTCCGCACCGACCCCGGGAGTGCCCGATGCCCAGGAACGTCTTCCCCCTCGACAGCACCAGGTCCTTCACCGACCAGCAGCTGACCGGCCACAACCGGTGGCACCCCGACATCCCGGCGCAGGTCCACGTCAAGCCCGGGGACACCTTCCGCGTCGACTGCCGCGAGTGGTTCGACGGCGCCATCCACAACGACGACTCCGCCGACGACATCCTCGACGCCCCGCTCGACGGGGTGCACGTGCTGTCCGGGCCGATCGCCGTCGAGGGGGCGCAGCCGGGTGACCTGCTGATCGTCGACATCCTCGACGTCGGCCCGATCCCCCAGGAGGACTCCGGACCACTGGCCGGGCAGGGCTGGGGCTACACCGGCGTGTTCGCCACCCGCAACGGCGGCGGCTTCCTCACCGAGCAGTTCCCCGACGCCTACAAGGTCATCTGGGACTTCCGGGGCGGGACGGCCACCTCCCGGCACGTCCCGGGGGTGTCGTTCACCGGGATCGTCCACCCCGGACTGATGGGGACCGCGCCCTCGCCCGAGCTGCTCGGCCGCTGGAACGCCCGCGAGCAGGCGCTGATCGACACCGACCCGGACCGGGTGCCGCCGCTGGCCCTGCCGCCCAACCCCGGCTCGGCGATCCTCGGCTCGCTGACCGGAGCCGACTTCGACCGGGCCGCCGCAGAGGCCGCGCGCACCGCACCGCCCCGGGAGAACGGCGGCAACCAGGACATCAAGAACCTCACCAAGGGCAGCCGGGTCTTCTACCCGGTGTTCGTCGACGGCGCGAACCTGTCGATGGGCGACCTGCACTTCTCCCAGGGCGACGGTGAGATCACCTTCTGCGGCGCCATCGAGATGGGCGGCTTCATCGACCTGCACGTCGACGTCATCAAGGGCGGGATGGCGACCTACGGCGTGAGCGAGAACGCGATCTTCGTGCCCGGCAACACCGACCCGCAGTACAGCGAGTGGATCGCGTTCTCCGGCACCTCGGTCACCCTCGACGGCGAGCAGCGCTACCTCGACTCGCACCTGTCCTACCAGCGGGCCTGCCTGCACGCGATCGACTACCTGACGAACTTCGGCTACTCCCCGATCCAGGCGTACATGATCCTCGGGGCCGCACCGATCGAGGGCAGGCTCTCCGGCGTCGTCGACATCCCGAACTCCTGCTCCACGGTCTACCTCCCGACCGGGATCTTCGACTTCGACGTCAAGCCCGGCAAGAACGGCCCACACCGCATCGACCCGGGTCCGGGAGTCCCCCACTCGGTGGCCTGACCAGCGGGGCCCGTGGTCGTCGCGGGGGGGCTGACCCCGGGACGCCCACGGGCCTGGCGTACTCTTCTCGGCATCTCCGCGGCGAGGGCGGGTGCACCTAGACCCGCCGTGATCGACGTGGGCCGATCCCGGTCGGCTCCTCGCCGCGCGCACCTGTCGCAGAACGTCTTTCGAGGAGCAAGCAGCCGTGGCCCAGACCCGCATTCCCGCCGAGACCCGGACCGAGTTCGGCAAGGGCGCCGCCCGTCGCACCCGTCGTGCCGGCAAGATCCCCGCCGTCCTCTACGGCCACGGGACCGACCCCGTCCACCTGTCGCTGCCGTCGCTGCAGTTCGCCGCGGTCGTCCGCGAGCAGGGCCGCAACGCGGTGCTGGAGCTCGACGTCGACGGTGCGCAGCCGCAGCTCGCGCTGACCAAGACCGTGGTCGTGCACCCGCTGCGCCCCTACATCGAGCACGTCGACCTGCTCGTCATCAAGCGTGGCGAGAAGGTCGAGGTCGAGCTCGACGTCGTCGTCACCGGCGAGGCCGCCCCCGGCTCGCTGGTCACCCAGGACCTCAACACCGTCCTGGTCGAGGCCGACGTGCTGAACATCCCGGAGAACATCGAGATCTCCGTGGAGGACGCCGAGATCGGCACCCAGTACTTCGCCAAGGACCTGAAGCTCCCCGGCGGCGTCGAGCTGCGCACCGACGAGGAGTACCTCGTCGTGCAGGTCGTCGCGGCCCCGACCGAGGAGGACCTCGAGGCCGAGGTCGACACCGAGGGTGCCGGCGTGGTCGAGGAGCCGTCCGACGAGGAGCAGGCCGCCGAGGGCGAGAGCGACTCCGCCGAGGGCTCCGCGGACTCCGAGGGCGACTCCGAGTCCTCCGACAAGTGAGCCCCGTGCCGGGGCCGGCCCTCGTCGTCGGACTCGGGAACCCGGGTCCGGAGTACGAGGGCACCCGGCACAACGTCGGTACCCGCGTCGCCGCGCTGCTGGCGACGCGGGCCGGCGCCGGCCGGTTCTCCGCGCACAAGCGGTCGAACGCCGACATCGCGCAGGGCCGGCTGGCCGGTCGCCCGGTGACCGTGGCCGTCCCGCGGACGTACATGAACCTCTCCGGGGGCCCGGTCGCCGGGCTGGTGCAGTACTTCTCGATCCCGCCGACCGAGGTGATCGTCGTCCACGACGAGCTGGACCTCGACTTCGGCGTGATCCGCCTCAAGCGCGGCGGCGGCGAGGGCGGGCACAACGGCCTGCGCTCGATCAGCAAGGCGCTCGGCACGAAGGACTACCTGCGCGTGCGGTTCGGCATCGGTCGCCCACCGGGTCGTCAGGACCCGGCGGACTACGTGCTCAAGCGGTTCTCCGGTGTGGAGAACAAGGAGCTCGACCTCGGTCTGGACCTCGCCGCGGACGCCGCCGAGGCCCTGCTGTCCGAGGGCCTGGAGCCGGCGCAGAACCGGTTCCACCCGCTGTCGGGCTGAGCCCGTCCTCCACGAGAGCCTCGGTCCCGCTGGGACCGGGGCTCTCGTGCGTCCGGGTCAGCGGCGGGCGGTGAGCAGGTCCGCCGTCGCGGCGCGGCGGAGCTTCCCGGACGGGGTCTTGGGCAGGCTTCCCGGAGCCAGGACCGCGACCTCGGCGGGTCGCACCCCCACCGCGGAGACGACACGGCGGATCACGTCGTCGCGGATCCTGCGCACGGTGTCGGCATCGGTGTCCCCACGGGCCTCGACGGCGACGGCGAACGACTCCCGGTGCCGCCCCTGCCCCGCGGCCATCCGGACCGCGACGACGTTGCCCGCGCGCACGCCCTCGGCCGCACCGGCGGCCCGTTCGATGTCGGTCGGGTAGATGTTGCGCCCACCCATGATGATCACGTCCTTGGTGCGGCCGCACACGACGACGGCGCCCTCGGGTGTCAGGTAGCCCTCGTCACCGGTGTCGAACCAGCCGTCCCGGTCCTGGGTGGGCACCGGGCCGTCGACGGTGAGGTAGCCGGGCGTCACGGCGTCGCCGCGCAGGTGCATCACCCCGACCTCCCGGGGTCCCAGCACGCGACCACCGCTGCCGACGACCTTCACCTCGATCCCGGGCAGCGGCGGTCCGAGCTCGGGGAACTCCCGCACCGGACCGGCGCCCGCGGGCTCGGCACGCCGGTGCGACTCCAGCGACTCGGCGTCGACCCGGTCGACCGTCAGTCCGGTGTGGACGGGCGCGAAGGACACCCCGAGCGCGGTCTCGGCCATCCCGTAGGCGCACAGCACCGA
The DNA here is from genome assembly GCF_001932475.1 of Pseudonocardia sp. Ae717_Ps2. Classification (NCBI taxonomy): domain Bacteria; kingdom Bacillati; phylum Actinomycetota; class Actinomycetes; order Pseudonocardiales; family Pseudonocardiaceae; genus Pseudonocardia; species Pseudonocardia sp. Ae717_Ps2. The sequence continues at coordinate 449,052 of NZ_MCIS01000001.1, read as the reverse complement.
CTCCGGCCGGAGTCCGAAGCGGGCGCCGGCGTCGGTGAACGCCGCCACCGCGGCCGGGTCGACCGGCTCGGCGCCGTTGAGGGCGATGCGCAACGTGGACAGGTCGAGCGCGCCGTCGTCGACCCGGGCGAGCTGGCGGGCCAGCACGGCGTAGGCGAAGTTCGGGGCCGCGGTGACGGTGCCGCGGTAGGACGAGATCAGCTCGGCCCACAGTCGCGGGCGACCCAGGAAGTCCGCGGGTGTGACGGTGACCAGGTCCAGCCCGACCGTCATCGGGACGGTCAGGAACCCGACCATGCCCATGTCGTGGAACAGCGGCAGCCACGACACCATCCGGTCGGTCGCGACGTCCAGCGCCGACGCGGTCACCATCGCCCCGATGTTGGCGTGCAGGTTCGCATGGGTGATCCGCACGGCCTTCGGGGCCGCGGTGGAACCGCTCGTGAGCTGCAGCAACGCGGTGTCGCCCTCGTCGGCGACGGCGGCGTCCGCGACGAACGCGGTCGGGTCGCCGGTCAACGAGTCGAGCATCCGGAACGGGATGCCGCGCTCGGTCAGGACCGGGGCGAGGGCGTCGAAGGGCGGGCCGAGCAGCACCATCGCGGCGTCGATCATCGTCAGCGTGGCGACGGTGTCGGCGGCCCACTCGGCCAGGTCGGTGCGCGGGGTCGGCTGGTGCAGCATCGTCACGCTGCCGCCGCACAGCCACACCGCCTGCGCGGCCGGGGCGATCGCCGCGGGCTCCCCCGCCAGCACCCCGACCGCGCCGCCGAACGGGAGGGCCGGGCCACCGTCGTCGCCGGGGCGTCGCAGGGCGTCCGCGATCCCGCGGGCCGTCCCGTGCACCTCCGCCCAGGAACGCCGCACGGGTTCGCGCGGCTCCCCCGTCGTCATCCCGCGGGCGGACCCGTCGGGACCGGTCGCGGACTCCAGCAACGTCGCCAGGAATCGGGACATGCGCCCGAATGTAGCGACGAACCGCCCGTGCGTGGCGGCACGATCGGCGACCGGTGCGGCCCCGCCGGGCCCGCGTAGCATCCGAACGCATGGCCGAGCCGCAGACCGACCCCGCTCCCGCAGCGCTCTCCGCTGCCGTCGACGCCGTCCTGCCGGGCGCGCGCACGGATCTCGAGGCGCTGGTCCGCATCCCGAGCATCTGGGCCGACCCGGCACACGCCGAGGACACCCGGCGCTCGGCGGACGCGGTCGCCGCGCTGGCCCGCGACGCCGGTGCCGCCTCGGTCGAGATCCTGTCCGCCGACGGCGGGGCCCCGGCCGTCGTCGCGCACTGGCCCGCGCCCGAGGGCGCGCCCACGGTGATGCTCTACGCCCACCACGACGTCCAGCCCACCGGCGGCGACGACGAGTGGACCAGCCCGCCGTTCACCCCGACCGAGCGCGACGGCCGGCTCTACGGTCGCGGCGCCGCCGACGACAAGGCCGGCGTGATGACCCACCTCGCCGTGCTGCGCGCCTACGACGGGAAGCCCCCGGTCGGGGTCGTGCTGTTCATCGAGGGCGAGGAGGAGTCCGGCTCCCCCACCCTGACCGCGCTGCTCGCCGAGCACCACGAGAAGCTCGCGGCCGACGTCATCGTGATCGCCGACGCCGCGAACCCGGCCGTCGACGTCCCCGCGCTGACCACGAGCCTGCGCGGCCTGGTCGACGTCGTCGTCGAGGTCTCGATGCTGGAACGACCGGTGCACTCCGGGGTCTACGGCGGCCCGATCGGCGACGCGCTCACCGCGCTGTGCCGCACCCTGGCCACCCTGCACGACGACAAGGGCGAGGTCGCCGTCCCCGGCCTGGTGCGCGGCAGCTCCGACGCCCCCGAGCCGGACGAGGCCACCTACCGTTCCGACGCCGGCCTGCTCGACGGTGTCGAGCTGCTCGGCACCGGGTCGATCCCGGACCGGGTCAACCACGCCCCCGCCGTCGCGGTGCTGGGGATCGACGCGCCGAAGGTCGCCGAGGCCTCCAACGTGCTGCTCCCCCGGGCCCGGGCGATGGTCAGCATGCGGCTGGCCCCCGGCCAGGACGCCCGCGAGGCACAGCAGGCCCTCGCCGGGCACCTGGAGCGCAACGTGCCGTGGGGCGCGCACGTGTCGGTGACCCCGGGCGGCGGGGTCGCGGAGCCGTTCAGCCTGTCCTCGACCGGTGAGGTCTACGACCACGCCCGCGCCGCGTTCTCGGCCGCCTACGGCAACGACGCGGTCGAGACCGGCATCGGCGGGTCCATCCCGTTCATCGCCGAGTTCGCCAGGACGTTCCCGGGCGCGGCGGTGCTGGTCACCGGCGTCGGGGACCCGGCCAGCCGCTGGCACGGGATCGACGAGAGCCTGCACCTGGGCATGTTCGGGCGCGGGGTGCTGGCCGAGGCACTGCTGCTGGCGCGGCTGGGCGGGCGCGGCTGAGAGCCGCGCCCGGACCCGTCACAGCGGGGCCGCGACCGGCGACGCCGCCTCCTCCAGCGCCGCCGACGCGGTCGCCGCGGTCGACTCCCACCGCCCCGCGTCCCCGGCGCCCAGCAGGGCGAGCACGCCGCGCCTGCCGTGCAACGGCTGCGCCGGGCCGGTGACCCCGGCCGCGGCCAGTCGGGCCGCGGCGACGCCGTCGACCACCGCGTCGGCCTGGGACCGTGCGTGCAGCGCGTCGCCCCCGGCATCGCCCGCCACCCCGGTGACCTGGGTGGCGGACAGCCCGAGGGCGTGCAGCACCACCCGGGGCGACGAGCCTGCCGCGACGGCGGCGGCCAGCGCCGCGGCCACCCGGACGACCGCGCGGGAGGGCACCTCCAGCACCCGCGCCAGGTCGAGGGCGACGCCGGCCCCGGCGACGGCGGGTGCCACCGCGTCGGTGCCGTCCCCGCAGGCCAGGGCGGCGGCAACCGCCGCGGTGACCGCCGGGTCGTGCTCGCTCCCCAGCGCACGCGCGACCACCAGGGCCCGGCGACGCGGGTCGGCCTCGTGCTCGGTGTCGTCCAGGGCGGACCGTCCCCGGTCGGCCAGGTGACCCAGCAGCTCCGCGGCCCGCGGGCCGGGCCGGACCGCGCGCTCCGCGACGAGCTGCGCCAGCGCCGGGTCGGCCCCGACGACCGGGACCACGGACTCCGGTGCCCGGCGGGGCAGCTCCCGGTCGGGCGTGGTCGCGGCCAGCAGCGCGGGCACCCAGCCGGGGCCGGTGGCCCCGCACGCCCGCTCCAGCTCCGCGGCGCGCCCGGGCAGAACCGGCTCGACCAGCGCGCGGGCCTTCGTCGCCAGGTCGTCGTCGGTCATCGGGCGGGCCAGGCTCCCCCGGACGTGCTCGACGTCGTGGTGGCGCCATGCGTCCCCGATCCGGATCCGCAGGCGGGCGGCGTCGCGGGCGCAGTCGTCGACGGCGTCGAAGCGGACCAGCGAGCGGAGCCGGACGGCCTCGTCGCTGCGCACCAGGTCGTCGTCGTAGGCGGGGAGGCCGACCTGCCCGAGGAGGAGACCGGCCGCGATGCCGTGCGCGGTCGAGAAGCGAGCCTGCAGCCCGTCGGCGGGGTCGGGGTTGCCGGTGAGCTCGGGGACGAGCGGGTGGCAGACGAGCTCGATCTCCTCGATCACGCGGGTGTCACCGCCCGGGAGCCCGGCGTGCAGCGCCTCGGCGGCCTCGATCGCCGGGTGGGTCACGATGCCGCAGGGGTAGGGCTTGAAGGTGTTCGCGCACAGCTCCCACCGGATGCCGAGGTCGTCGAGGAGCTCGCCGGGCCGGAACACCCCGGCGGCGAGCCGGGTCGCGAGTCCCGCCGGGCCGGTGAGGACGTCACCCGGCCACGGTGCGTCGTCGAGGGCGGCCTGCACCGCACGCAGCCCGACGACGGCCGCCTGCCCGGGGCGGAACGGCTTGGTCATCGACCCGAAGCCCTCCCGGTTGCCGACGGGGCCGCCCGCCGCGAGCGCCACCGCGACGGCGAGGCGGTCCGCGTCGAGCCCCCGCAGCAGGCCCGCCGTGACCGCGGCGCCGACCGGGCCGCAGGTGCCGGTGATGTGCCAGCCGGCGTCGTAGTGCTCGGGCGAGATCGCGTTGCCCAGCCGCAGCTGCGCCTCGACGCCCCAGGCGACGGCGGTGAGCACCTCGTCGGCGTCGCCGGCTGCCGGCCCGTCCTGCAGGGCGACCAGCGTCGCCAGCTCGACGGCGCCGGGGTGGATCACGGTGCGCAGGTGGGTGTCGTCGAAGTCGTCGAGGTGCGCGGCGAGCCCGGTGGCCAGGGCGGCGTCGAGCGGGTGCAGCCGCTCGGGACGGCCGGGGACGACCGCGTCGCCGCCCGGCGCCATCGCGGTGGACGCCGCGACGACCGCGTTCACGGCCGGGGCGCCGGCCGCGCCGACAGCGGTGGCGGCGACGTTGGCGATGGTGCGCCGGGCGGCGGCGAGCACCTCGTCCGGCAGCGGACCGGTCCGGTCGAGGATCCGCCGGACGAGGGTCTGCAGGGGGTGGGACACGGTTCTCTCCTGGGTCGTGGGGTGCGGGGTGGGGCGGCCGGTCACAGTCCGACCAGCGGGGCCATGAGCAGGACTCCGACGACGAGCACCGCCACGCCGACGACGTCGAAGACGACGCCGCTGCGGATCATCTTCGTGAGGGGGACGAGGCCGGAGCCGTAGACGATGGCGTTGGGCGGGGTCGAGACCGGGAGCATGAACCCGTACCCGGCCGCCGCGGTCGCGACGAGCCCGGGGATCAGCGGGTCGACACCGATGGCGACCGCGATCGGGACCACGATCGGCACGACGATCCCGGCGCTCGCGGTGTTGCTGGTCGTCTCGGACACGAGCAGGGCCATGACGGCCGCCAGCACCGTCACCGCCACCAGCGACGACACCCCGAGCCCGGTGGCGATGCCGTCGCCGAAGGTCCGCGCGAGGCCGGTCTCCGAGGACATCGACCCGAGCACGGTGCCGGCGCCGAAGAGCAGGATCACGCCCCAGTCGATCTTCACCGCCTCGGCCCAGGTGAGCGTCGGGACGAGGCCACCACCGTTCGCGGACCGCGCCGGCAGGAGGAACAGCAGGGTGGCCGCGAAGACGGCCGCGACCCCCTCGGTCACGTGCTCGGTGAGCCAGAGCACGGGCGCGGTGTCCTCGCCGATCACGGCCCCGAGGACACCCGGGGTGGTCCAGAGCACGACGGCGACACCGAACGCGACGACGGTGTTCTTCTCCCCGCGGGTCACACCGCCCAGCGACGCCCGCTGCTCGGCGACGAACTCGGCGGCGCCCTCCAGCCGGGTGACCTCGGGCCGGTTGAGCAGGAGCAGCAGCACGGCCAGCACCACGAACATGACCAGCACGATGGGCAGGAACATCGTCACCCACTCGACGAAGCCGATGGTGCGGCCGGTCTGCGACTCGATCAGGTCGCGGCCGATCAGCTGGTGCGGCGCACCCACCGGCGTGATGAGACCCCCGATCGACGCCCCGTAGGCGATCATCAGCATCACCGACGTCGCCCAGCGCGAGCGCGACAGGTCCGGGCCGCCCTCGCGGGTGCTGACCGTGCTCACCGAGCGGACGATGCCGATCCCGATCGGCAGCAGCATCGCCACCGTCGCGGTGTTGGACACGAACGCCGAGATCGCCGCCGCCAGCACGCCGAACGCGATCATGGTCCGCACCGGGGACCCGGCGATGCCCGGGACCGAGAGCGCACGGAGGGCGATCCGGCGGTCGAGCCCGTGCACGCTCATCGCCCGGGCGATCACGAAGCCGCCCAGGAACACGAAGATCGTGTCGGTCCCGAAGGCCCCGAGCACGGTCTCCTCGTCGGCGACGCCGAGGAAGACGCACAGCAGGACCGCGAAGACCGCCGTCACCGCCAGCGGCAGCGCCTCGGTGACCCACCAGACCATGACCAGCACGAACACCGCCGCGAGTGCCCGCTGGGGCCAGACGAGCCCGTCCGCGAGCAGGAGGACCGCGAGGAACCCGAGCGGCCCGACGGGCAGCCCGATCCGGGCGCGCACGGTGTCGAAACGGCTGGTCCCGGTCGACCGGTCCGCCTCGGGTGCCTCCGCCGCATCGGCGCGAGGCCCTGACTGCACTGCCATAGTGCCCAGCTTCCGGAACGATGTCTCGTAATACAGGCACCGTAGACGACGGGTGGGCGCCCGGGCAACGGTCGGTCCTGCGGGACGTCGTTAAGCTCCGGCCCCGTGGAGGCACGACGCGACGACGCCGGGGAGCAGGCCACCGGGGGCGGGGTCCAGTCGATCGACCGGGCCGTCGCGATCCTGTCCGTCTTCTCCCGTGCCCGGCCGATCGCCGGGATCACCGAGATCGCCCGGCTCACGGGACTGACCCGGGGCACGACCCACCGCCTGGTGAGCGCGCTCGCCAGCCACGGCTTCATGGCCCAGGCGCCGGGGTCGACCGCCTACTCCCTCGGCCCGCGGCTGCTCGGACTCGGCGAGGTCGCCCGCGAGCAGCTGTCGCTGGAGTCACAGGCCGTCCCGATCATGACGAGGCTCCGCGACCGGACCGGGGAGACCGTCGGGCTGCACGTGCTCGACGCCGAGCCCAGCCGCCGGACCATCGCCCAGGTGGAGTCCCAGCAACCGCTGCGCCGCATCTACACCGACCTCGGTGCTCCGCGGCCCCCGCACGAGGGCGCGCCCGGCAAGGCGCTGCTCGCCCACGTCGACCCCGGCCGGCTCGCCGCGGCCCGCGGCCGGCTCGCCGGGGACCCGTCCGCGCAGGAACGGCTGGACCGGCAGATCGAGCAGGTGCGCCACGACGGCTACGCGATCTCGCTGGAGGAGCGCGTCCCCGGGGTCGTGGCCGTGGCCGTGCCGGTCTTCGACCACACCGGGGCGGTCGCCGCGCTGTCGGTGTCGGTGCCGGCCGTGCGGGCCGGGCGCGACGAGCTCGTCGGGTTCGTCCCGATGCTCCGCGAGGCGTCCGACGAGCTCTCCGCCCGGCTCGGCGGGAGCGGTCCATCGGCCGCGTCGTCGGGCTGAGGGGCGCGCCCCGCGTGCGGGCCGCGCCGGGCGGGTACCCGCGGTCATGAAGTTCGGCATCGCCACGTTCGTGACCGACGAGGGCATCCGCCCCGGACCGCTGGGCCGTGCGCTGGAGGAGCGCGGCTTCGACTCGGTGTTCCTCGCCGAGCACTCGCACATCCCCACCAGCCGCGAGTCCCCCTACCCCGGCGGCGGTGACCTGCCGCGGGTCTACTACCGCACGCTCGACCCGTTCGTCGCGCTCACCGCGATGGCCGGGACGACCACCGACCTGCTCCTCGGGACCGGCATCGCGCTGCTGCCCCAGCGCGACGTCATCCACACCGCCAAGCAGACCGCGAGCCTGGACCTGGTGTCGGGCGGGCGGCTGCTGTTCGGCGTCGGGGCCGGGTGGAACCGCGAGGAGATGCGCAACCACGGCGTCGACCCCCGGGTCCGCGGGCCGCTCATGACCGAGCAGCTCCACGCGCTGCGGGCACTGTGGACCGAGGACGAGGCCGAGTTCCACGGCGAGCACGTCGACATCGCGCGCTCGTACTGCTGGCCGAAGCCGGTCCGGACCCCGCCGATCTACCTGGGCGGCGAGAGCGAGGCCGCGCTGAACCGGCTCGCCGAGGTCGGCGACGCCTGGCTGCCGCGCTCCCACACCTCCGTCGACGAGATCCGCCGGGTCCGCGCCGACCTGGCCGAGCGTGGCAAGCCGGACGTGCCGACGACGGTGTTCGGCGGGAAGCCCGACCCCGACGTCGTCGCCGGGTACGCCGAGGCGGGCGTCGAGCGGGTCACCTTCCTGCTCCCGACCCTGCCGGAGTCCGAGACCCTCACGAAGCTCGACGAACTGGCGCAGGTGGTCCGGCGGTCGAGCTGACCCGATCGGCGGAGACCCGGTCGCCGTCGCGGGGCAGAATGGCCGGTGATGTCGATCCGGCTGCTCGGCCCCGTCTCCGTCACCGACGCCGGCGGGCGTGATCTGCTGCCCGCCGGCGCCCGGGTACGGGGTCTGCTCGCCCGGCTCGCGCTCGACGCCGGGCACCCCGTCGACACCGCGACGCTGGTCGACGCGCTGTGGGGCGACGACCCACCGTCGACGGCGAACGCGCTCCAGTCACTGGCGACCCGGCTGCGCCGCGCGATCGGCGCCGAGCGGGTGCGGACCGCGACCGGCGGCTACCTGCTCGCCGTCGACCCGGACGAGGTCGGCGCGCTGCGGTTCGCCGCGCTCCGCCGGGCCGCGGCGGCCGAACCCGACGACGGCCGCGCCGGCGCCCTGCTCACCGAGGCCCTGGGCCTGTGGCACGGTCCGCCGCTGGGCGGGCTGAACGGGCTCGCGTTCACCGGGCCGGCCGCCACCCGGCTCGCAGACGCCCGCGCGGGCGCCGCCGAGGAGCTGGCCGCCCGCGGGCTCGCGGCAGGGACCCCCACCGCGGGTCTGGACGCGCTGACCGCGGTCCTCGCCGAGCAGCCGCTGCGGGAGACCACCGCCGTCGCGCTCGCCCGCGGGCTGCACGGGTCCGGGCGGCGGGCCGACGCGCTGGCCGTGCTGGACCGGACCCGGGCCGCGCTGGCCGAGGAGCTCGGCGTCGACCCGGGCCCGGAGCTGCTGCGGACCCGCACCGAGCTGCTGCGCGACGACCCGCCCGCCACCGCGATCCCCGTACGGCGACCGGCTCCCCCGCCGGACCGGCCCCGGCCGGTGGCGCTCACCTCGTTCGTCGGCCGCGAGACGGACCTGGCCCGGGTACGGTCGCTGCTCGGCTCGGCGCGGCTGGTCACCGTGGTCGGGCCGGGCGGGGCCGGGAAGACCCGCCTGTCGCAGGAGGCCGTCCGCGACGTCGGCCCGGCCGTCGCCGTGGTCGAGCTGGCCGCGCTGACCGGCGGTGACCAGGTCGTTCCGGCCGCGCTGCACGCCGTCGGCGGGCCGGAGCTGTCGGTCGCGGACCGGGACGGGCCGGACGCCCTGGCGCGGTTGGTGTCCGCGCTGACCGGTCGCGAGCTGGTGCTGCTGCTGGACAACTGCGAGCACCTGGTCGACGACGTCGCGGGCCTGGTCCACGAGCTGCTCGCCCGGCTTCCCGGGCTGCGGGTGCTGACGACCAGCCGGGAGCCCCTCGGCGTACCGGGCGAGGTCCTGCACCCGCTCGGGTCGCTGGATCCGGCGCAGGCGACGCGGCTGTTCGCCGAGCGCGCCGTCGCCGTCCGGCCGGACTTCGACCCGGCCGACCACGCCCCGGCCGTCGCCGAGATCTGCCGTCGTCTCGACGGTCAGCCGCTGCCCATCGAGCTCGCGGCGGCCCGGGTGCGCAGCATGAGCCCGGCCGAGATCGCCGACCGGCTCGCCGACCGCTTCCGGTTGCTGGTCTCCGGTGCCCGGACCGTGCTGCCCCGCCACCAGACGCTGCGGGCGGTCGTCGACTGGAGCTGGGACCTGCTCTCCCCCGCCGAGCGTGCGCTCGCGACCCGGTTCGGGGTGTTCGCCGGCCCGGTCGACGCCGCCACCGTCGAGGCCGTCTGCGGCGACGACGCGTTCGACCTGCTCCCGGCGCTGGTGGAGAAGTCGCTGGTCGTCCCCGTGGACGGGGCGGAGGACGGTGCGACCCGCTACCGGATGCTGGAGACGATCCGCGAGTACGCGGCCGCGCGGCTGGCCGACGCGCCGGACCACGACGCCGTGACCGCGGCGCACGCCGACCACCTGCTCGCGGTGCTGGAGCCCGGGGAGCCGCGGCTGCGCGGCGGTGACCAGCTCGACCAGCTCGCCGTCGTGCGGCGGGTGGAGGGCGAGGCCGTCCGCGCGCTGGACCGCGCCGTCGACGCCGGCGACGGCCCCCGGGCGCACCGGTTGTTCGCGGCCCTGGCCTGGAGCTGGATGGTCCGCGGCGACCTCGGCTCGCTGAAGCCCTGGTCCGACCGGGTCGCGACGGTCCCGGCGGCAGCGCCGGCCGCCGCGGTCGCGGTCACCCGCACGATCCGCGCGATGGTCCACATCGGGTTCGGCGACGATCAGGGTGCCGCCCAGGCGGAGCTGGACGCCGTCGTCGCGCTGTGGCCGGAGCTGCCCGAACCACGGCACCCGGTGGTCGAGCTCGCCCCGCCCACCGGGCTGCTGTTCGGCGAGGGGGACCGCTCCGCACTCGCGGCCATCGCCGACGGCGACGGCGACACCTGGCTGCGGGCGGCGGCGTCGCAGATCATCGCCGCGCACGCCGAGAACGCCGGCGACCTCGGGGTGCAGCGAGTCCGGCTGCGGGCCGCACGCGACCTGTTCGCCCGGGCCGGGGACCGCTTCGGGCTCGGGATGACGACGTTCGCACTCGGCGAGCTGGAGGACTACGCCGGGGACACCGATGCCGCTCGCCGGGCCTGGTCCGCGGCGGTGGCGCTGTCCGCGGAGCTCGGCAACGCCGACGACGTCCCGCAGTTCAACCTGCAGCTGGCCCGGCTCGCCGCCCGCCGCGGCGACGAGATCGTGGCCCGCGAGCACCTGCGCCTGGCCTTCGCCCAGGACATCCCCGACGACCTCCGGGCGAGCTTCGCCCTGCGGTGGGGACGGGCCGAGGTCGAGCTGCGGCTCGGGAACCCGGACGGGGCCCTGGAGCTGCTCCGCGAGTGCGACGTGCCGGTCCTGCCCGGTCCCGGACGGTTCCAGCGGGAGGCCGCGACCCACACGCTCATCGCGTCGGCACTGATGGCCCTCGGCCGCCCGGACGAGGCCCGCGAGCGGCTGGAGCATGCCGGGAAGGCCGCCGTCGCCGCCGACGACGGGCCGGTCCTCGGCGTGGTCGCCGAGACCTCCGCCCGGTGGGCCCTGGACGCGGGGGACGCGGAGCGGGCCGGTGAGCTGCTCGGCGTCGCCCTGGCCCGCCGTGGGGCGCTGCACCTGGGGCTGCCCGAGGTCGTCGCGACGCTGGAGGGGGTCCGCGCGCGGCTGGGCCCGGCCGCGGCCGACGCTGCGGTCGACCGTGGCCGGGCCTGGAGCCGGGACGCGCCCCCGGTGCCGTGAGCGCTCAGGTGCGGCGCCGGTAGAGCGCCACGGCCAGCGGCGCGAAGACCACGACCAGGCCCGCGGAGGTCAGCAGCGACACCGTCGCCGCGCCTCCCGCCGGCGCGCCGTCGAGCAGGGCTCGCACGGCGTCCGCGGTCCGCGAGACCGGGTTGACCGCGACGAAGCCCTGCAGCCAGCCGGGCATCGTCTGCGTCGGGACGAACACCGAGCTGGCGAAGGTCAGCGGCAGCATGATCAGCGCGGACAGCCCCTGCACCGAGCGGGGCTGCTTCACGACCATCGCGAGTGCGGTGAACACCCAGCAGAGGCCGAACGCGAACGCGACGACCAGCCCGAACGCGGCGAGAATCCCGAGCGGACCCGCCGGGGTGCGGTAGCCGAGCGCGAACCCGAACGCCAGCATGATCACCCCCGAGGTCAGGTAGCGGACGAGGTCCGCGCCGATCGCGCCGACCAGTGGGGCGGCGCGGGAGATCGGCAGGCTGCGGAAACGGTCGAAGATCCCGGTCTTGAGGTCCTCGGCCAATCCCACGCCGGTGCCCGCGGAGGCGAACACCACCGTCTGGAGCAGCACACCGGGCAGGGCGTAGTGCAGGTACTCCGTGCTGTTGCCGGCGATCGCGCCGCCGAAGACGTAGACGAACAGCAGCAGGAAGATCACCGGCTGCAGGGTGACGTCGATCAGTGCCTCCGGCGAGTGGATCGTCTTCACGATCCCGCGGCGGGCCAGCGACAGCCCGTGCCTCAGCGTCGAGGGCAGCAGCGGGGCCGAGGTGGACGCCCGGCCGGAGCTCGGGGTGGTGGGCGGGGTGTCGAGGGTGGCGGTCATCGGGGGCCTCCGGAGGTGGTCTCGGCCGCGTGGCCGGTGAGGGAGAGGAAGACGTCGTCGAGGCTGGGGAGCCGCAGGCCGATCTCGGCGACGGCGACGCCCTCGGCGACCAGCCGGTCCTCGGTGCGGCGCAGCGCGCCGTGGTCGGCAACGGCCGCGGTGACCTCCCCGGACGGCTCGACCGTCGGCTCGGCGCCGGTCTCCTGGGCGACGACGGCGGCGACCAGCGGCACCTCGCGTGGCAGCTCGGCGCGGACGTGCAGGCGCCGGCCGCCGGCCCGGGACTTCAGCTGGGCGGCCGTGCCGGAGGCGATGACCCGCCCCTGGTCCAGGACGACGAGGTCGTGCGCGAGCTGGTCGGCCTCCTCCAGGTACTGGGTGGTGAGCAGGACGGTGACACCGTCCTCGGCGAGTCGCCGCACGGCGTCCCAGACCTCGTTGCGGTGCAGCGGGTCCAGCCCGGTGGTGGGCTCGTCGAGGAACAGCACCTCGGGGCGTCCGACGAGGCTCGCTGCCAGGTCGAGCCGGCGGCGCATGCCGCCGGAGTAGGTGCCAGCGCGGCGCCCGGCGGCGTCGGTGAGCCCGAAGCGGTCGATCAGCTCGGCGGCGCGGGCCCGGGCGGCCGACCGTGGCAGGTCGAGCAGCCTGCCGATCAGGTAGAGGTTGTCGCGGCCGGTCAGGGCCTCGTCGACGGCGGCGTACTGGCCGGTGAGGCCGATCAGGGAGCGGACCCCGGCGGCGTCGCCGACGACGTCGCGGCCGAGCACCGCGGCCCGGCCGGCCGACGGCGGGAGCAGCGTGGCCAGCATGCGGACGGTCGTCGTCTTGCCGGAGCCGTTGGGGCCGAGCAGGCCCAGGACCTGTCCGCGCCCGGCGGAGAAGGAGATCCCGTCGACGGCGCGGACCTCACCGAAGGTCCGGACCAGGCCGTCGACCTCGATTGCGGGAGTGTTCATGCCGCCGAGCGTGCGCCCGGGCGCTGACACGGCCCTGGCACGGCGCTGGCACGGCTGTGGCACCGCGTCGGCGGCAGAGAGGCGGCGGCAGAGAACCGTGGCATCGCGGCGACGGCCGCGGACCCTGGGCTGCGGGTGGTGTCGGCACGGGCCCGGTCCCGTCGCCACCCCCCGACCGTGGCGACGGAACCGGCCCGTCCATCCCCCCGCGCCTCCGGCGAGGCTCCCCAGCCCGCCGTGACGCGAGTACGACGGTATCGGCGCGCCAGGGGCCGCGGATCGGTCGAACTACCGATCTCTTACCCGGGGTCTCTCCTACCAGGGTAGGAGAGACCCCTCACCCCTCGGCGCGCTCGGCGGCCTCGAGCCACTCCAGCTCGACGCTCTCGCGCTCGGCGACGACGGCCTTCAGCTCCCGGTCCAGCTCCATCAGCCGGCCGGGCTCGGTCGCGGCCTCGGCGAGCTTGGCGTGCAGCTTCTCCTCCTGCGCGGTGAGCTGCCCCATCCGCCGCTCCAGGCGCTGGGCGTCCTTGCGGGCGGCCCGCTGTTCCGCGGCGCTCGCCTTCGGCCCGGCCGCCTGCGCGACGGGCGCTCCCGCCGGCACCGGCGCGGTCGGTGCGGCCCCGGCCGGCCCACGGCCCATGGCGGCGCGGCGGGTCAGGTACTCGCCGATCCCGCCGGGCAGGTGGGTGAGGCGGCCGTCGCCGAACAGGGCGACGACCTGGTCACAGACACGCTCGGTGAGGTACCGGTCGTGGCTGACGACCACCAGAGTGCCCGGCCAGCCGTCGAGGAGGTCCTCCAGCCCGGCGAGGGTGTCGACGTCGAGGTCGTTGGTGGGCTCGTCGAGCAGCAGGACGTTGGGCTCGTCCATCAGCAGCCGGGTCAGCTGCAGCCGCCGGCGCTCGCCACCGGACAGGCGTCCGACCGGGGTCCACTGGCGGGCCGCGGGGAAGCCGAGCCGCTCCAGCACCTGCGACGCGGTCATCTCCTGCTTGCCGAACCGCACGTACTTGGCGACGGCCTCGGTGGCCTCCAGCACGCGCATCTCGGCGGGCAGGTCGACGAGCTCCTGGGACAGCTGCGCCATCTTCACGGTGCTGCCCTGGATGCGCCTGCCCGAGTCGAGCGCGCGTTCCCCGGACAGTGCGCGCAGCAGCGTCGTCTTGCCGGAGCCGTTGATCCCGACGATGCCGACCCGGTCGCCCGGGCCGAGCCGCCAGGTCACGCCGTCGAGCAGGGTGCGCCCGGCGACGGAGACGGTCACGTCCTCCAGCTCCAGCACGGTGCGGCCGAGCCGGTTCGTCGCGAACGCCATCAGCTCGACGGTGTCGCGCGGCGCGGGCACGTCGGCGATCAGGGCCTCGGCGGCCTCGATCCGGTACCGGGGCTTCGACGTCCGGGCGGGCGGGCCGCGGCGCAGCCAGGCCAGCTCCTTGCGGGCCAGGTTGCGGCGGCGCTGCTCGGCGGCGTCGGCCTGCCTGCCGCGCTCGGCGCGGGCGTAGACCCAGTCGGCGTAGCCACCGGTGTAGGACTCGACCCGGCCGTTCGCGACCTCCCAGGTGCGGGTGCAGACGGTGTCGAGGAACCAGCGGTCGTGGGTGACGACGACGAGTGCGATCCGCCGCGACGTCAGGTGCGTCGCGAGCCAGCCGATGCCCTCGACGTCGAGGTGGTTGGTCGGCTCGTCGAGGACGACGAGGTCGAGCTCCCCGATCAGCGCCGCGGCGAGCGCGACCCGGCGCTTCTCGCCACCGGACAGGCCGTCGGTGGGCCGCTCGATGTCGGAGATGGCGAGCCCGTCGAGGACGTCGCGGACCCGGGCGTCGGCGGCCCACTCGTGGTCGGCGCCGTACTCGGCGAGGACGATGTCACGCACCGTCGACCCGGCGGGGGAGCGGTCGTGCTGCACCAGGTGCGCCATCCGCAGGCCGCCGAGGCGGCTGACCCGGCCGCCCTCGACCGGGCGGTCGCCGGTGATCACGTCGAGCAGGGTCGACTTCCCGCCGCCGTTGAGGCCGACGACGCCGATCCGGTCGCCGCGCTCGACGCCGAGCGAGACGCCGTCGAGCAGGACGCGGGAGGCGTCACCGGGCACGTGTGCGGTGACGTTCTCCAGGTTGAGCAGGTTCTCGGGCAACTACGTCTCCACCGTCGGGAAGGTCAGGCACGGACCGGGGGCCATGAGCCGGAGCTCGAGGGGCCGCCGCGGTCGGGGGGGTGGTCGCCGCCCGTCTCCGAGGTGTCGACGATGCGGGCGCCGCCGGCCGGGCCGTGGGCGACCCGCACCGTGCGGCACACCCCCATGCCGGCGAGCTCGGTCGCCACCTCGACGGCGGAGTCGGCGTCGGCGCACAGGAACGCGCACGTCGGCCCGGAGCCGGACACCAGACCGGCGAGCGCTCCGGCGTTGACCCCGGCGCGCAGGGTGCGGCGCAGGTCCGGGGCCATCGAGACGGCGGCGACCTGCAGGTCGTTGCCCAGGTTCAGCGCGAGCCGGCGCGGGTCACCCGAGGACAGTGCCTCCAGGACGGGCTCGACCGGCCGCTCGGTGATCGGGCCGTCGCCGCGCAGCCGGTCCAGCTCGGCGAACACCGCCGGGGTGGACAGCCCACCGCGGGCCAGCGCGATCACCCAGTGCAGCCGGTGCCGGGCGAGCACCGGGATGATCTTCTCGCCACGGCCGGTGCCGAGCGCGGTGCCGCCGTGCAGACCGAACGTGACGTCCGATCCGAGCTCGGCGGCCAGCTCGGAGAGATCGTCGCGGCCCAGCTCCAGCCGCCACAGCGACGACAGCGCGACGAGCGTGCCCGCAGCGTCGGCGGAGCCGCCCGCCATCCCGCCCGCGACCGGGATGCCCTTGCGCAGGGTCACCCGCACGTCCGGGGCGCGCCCGGCCCGCTCCGCGAGCAGCTCGACCGCCCGCCAGGCCAGGTTGGTGGCGTCCAGCGGCACCTCGGCCACGCCGTCGCCGTGCACCTCCAACGCGGGCTCCTGCGCCGGCTCGACCGAGATCTCGTCGAACAGGCTGACGGCGTGGAAGACCGTCACCAGGTCGTGGAAGCCGTCCGGCCGCACCCCGCCCACGGCGAGGTGCAGGTTGATCTTCGCGGGAACCCGGACGGTGACCGGTCGCGGCACGGCGGACAGCACTGCTCAACCCTACGGGCAGCACGGGACGGACCGCCGCCGCCCGGCGCTCGGGGTGGCCGGGCTCACCGGTTCCGGGCGACGCGCCCCCGACCCGGCGGCAGGGGCGGGCCGGCCCGCCACGAGCACCCCTTTCCGGCGAACTCGCTTACCCGGTAAGCGAACTCGGAGGACCGGCACCCGCGACGACCGGGAGGCCGGCCACCGCCGCCCCACCTGACGCCGCCGACACCGACACCGCCTCTCGTGCGAACTCGCTTACCGGGTAAGCGAATCCGTACGACCGGCACCCGCGACAACCGGGAGGCCGGCCACCGCCCCACCTGACGCCGCCGACACCGACACCGCCTCTCGTGCGAACTCGCTTACCGGGTAAGCGAATCCGTACGACCGGCACCCGGTAGGACCGACGCCCGGCCCACGCCGACGCCCGTTCCCGGCGAGTGGCACGACGGTGCTGCCTGCGCCTACCGGGTGAGGGAGTCCTCCGAGACAGCACGCTCCGCGGCGGCGGCGCGGCGCTCGGACAGGTGGCGCGGCGTCGCGAAGCAGGCGACGGCCACGACACCGATGACCAGCACGGCCGCGGGCAGCAGCATCGACTGGGCCATCGCCGTCGCGAAGGGATCGCGCAGCGCCTCGGGCAGAGGCCCGCCGGCCGCGGCGACCTCCGGGGAACCGCCGGTCGTCGACGCGCCCGGGACGAGCGCGGCGATCCGCGACTCCATGAGCACCGCGATGCCCGCGCTGCCGAGCACCGCGCCGACCTGACGGGTCGTGTTGTAGACGCCCGACCCGGATCCGGCCTGGTCCATCGGCAGGTTGCGGGTGGCGCTGGTGGAGATCGGCGCCCAGACGCAGGAGTTGGAGATCCCGAGCAGGGTGAGCGGCAGCAGCAGCTGCCAGACCGGGGTGTCCGGGCCCATCACCCCCGCCAGCCAGACCAGCGCGATGACGAACGTCGACATCCCGAATCCGCCGATCAGCCGCGGGTGGACACGGTCGGTCAACCGCCCGGTGTACGGGGCGAGTGCGCCGGAGAAGATCGCCAGCGGTGCGAGCAGCAGTGCCGCCTCGGTGGGGCTGAAGCCGCGCACGCTCTGCGCGTAGATCATCAGCGGGAAGCCCTGCGCGGTGATCGCGAAGCCGACGGTGCAGATCGCGATGTTGGCCAGCGAGAAGTTCCGGTCTCGGAACAGACGCAGCGTGACCAGCGGCTCGCTGGTGGTGACCCGCTGCCACCACACGAACGCGACCAGCACGACGACCCCGCTGCCGATCAGCGCCCAGATGCCGACGCTCCAGCCGAACTTCTGCCCCTCCTGGATTCCGAAGACCAGCAGGAACATGCCCACGGCGGACAACACCACGCCGACCACGTCGAACCGGCGGCGCGAGGTCTCGAGCGAGGGGACCAGCCGCCAGGCGGCGACGAAGGCGATCACCCCGACCGGCACGTTCACGAAGAAGATCCACTCCCAGCCGAGGCCGCCGACGAGGAGCCCGCCGACGATCGGCCCGGTGAGGGTCGCGACGCCGGCGACGGCGCCCCACAGGCTCATCGCGCGTCCGCGCTGGGCCGCCGGGAAGGTCCGGGTGATGACGGCCATGGTCTGCGGCGTCATCATCGCGGCGCCGAGACCCTGGGCGATCCGCGCGACGATCAGGGCGCCGACGGTCGACGTGAGCCCGCACCACAGCGAGGCCAGGGTGAACACCGCGAGCCCGCAGAGATAGACGCGCTTGGGCCCGAACCGGTCCCCCAGCCGGCCGGTGACCAGCAGCGGGACGACATAGGCGAGCAGGTAGGCGCTGGTCACCCAGACCACGGAGTTGACGTCGGCGTCCAGCGACGTCAGCAGCGCGGGCGTCGCGACGGTGACGATTGTGGCGTCGACCAGGATCATGAAGAACCCGATCACCAGGGCCCACAACGCGGGCCACGGGCTCGTCCCGTCGGCGCTGACCACCTGTTCCCTCGACCGTGTCACCACGCCATCATGCGCTGCCCCGGGGCCGGTCGGTTCAGGCGGGAGGGTCCCCTGCCGGGCGGTTCCGGGCGATCCGGGCGAAGTCGGACACCGCGAGGGTCTCCGCGCGCGCGGTCGGGTCGACGCCGGCGGCGCGCAGGGCCTGCTCGGCCGCCGCGGCCGAACCCGCCCAGCCCGACAGCGCCCCGCGCAGCACCTTGCGACGCTGGGCGAACGCCGCGTCGACGACCGCGAAGGTCGCCGCCCGGTCGGCGTCGGCGGGCGGGTCGTGCCGGGTGAAGGCCAGCAGTCCGGAGTCGACGCCGGGGACCGGCCAGAACACCGCGCGCGGCACCGGCCCGGCGCGGCGGGCCGCCGCGTACCAGGCGAGCTTGGCGCTGGGGGCGCCGTACTCGCGCGAGCCGGGTCCCGCGGCGAGCCGGTCGGCGACCTCGGCCTGCACCATGACCAGCCCGGTCCGCAGCGACGGCAGCTCGGCGAGCAGGTGCAGGATCACCGGCACCGCGACGTTGTAGGGCAGGTTCGCGACGATCGCGGTGGGCGGCGACGCCCCGGGCCCGGCGTCGGCCGCCAGCCGGTCCGCGCCGACCCGCATGGCGTCGGCCCCGGTCACGGTGAGGCGACCGGCCAGCCCGGGGGCACGCTCGGCGACGGTCTCGGGCAGCAGCCCCGCCAGCACCGGGTCGATCTCGACGACGTGCACCCGGGCCGCGACCGGCAGCAGCGCCAGGGTGAGCGAGCCCAGCCCGGGGCCGACCTCGAGGACCACGTCGTCACCGTCGACGCCGGCGGACTTCACGATCCGGCGGACCGTGTTGGCGTCGTGGACGAAGTTCTGCCCGAGCTTCTTGGTGGGACGCAGACCGAGCCGCTCGGCCAGCACCCGGACGTCGGCCGGGCCCAGCAGGCGTGCGGTGGTGGTGCTCCGGTCGCCGTCGGCGTCGATGCTGCGGCTCCGGCCGCCGTCGGTCCCGTGGTCGCTCACGGAACCATTCTCGCGGGGCACCCCGGGCGGGATGCGTGCGGGATCAGCTCAGGCCGAGCTTGGACGAGCAGGACGGCCAGGCGCTGTACCCGCCGCGGTCGTCCTTGACCTTCTCGGCGACCGCGATCTGCTCCTCGCGGGAGGCCTTGTCCGCGGTCGGGGCGTACTGCCCGCCGCCGTAGGCCTGCCAGGTCTGCTTGTTGAACTGCAGCCCGCCCTGGTAGCCGTTGCCGGTGTTGATGCTCCAGTTCCCGCCGGACTCGCACTTGGCGAGCTTGTCCCAGGTCGCGCCGTTGGAGACGGCGGGCGCCGAGGACGTCGCCTTCGCGCCGGCCTTCTCGACGATCTCCTCGACCTTCTTCTTGGTGCCGACCTTCACCACGCGCGGCAGGGCCGGGGTGTCCTGACCGGCGCCGATGCGCTCGCGGGCGACCTCGCGGCCCTGGTCGTAGGTGACCCGCCAGATGATGCTGCGGGCGCCCTCGCGGCCCGGGTCGACGACGGTGCGGGTGCCCTCGTCGAGCGACGGGTCCTGCACCTCCTGCTCCGGCACCGGGAGCTTCTGGGACTCGACGATCTGGGCGTTCACGATGTCCGAGCCGGTGGTCGGGGCGGTGACCGGGGCGAACGACGCCGGGGAGGACGCCCGGTCGAGGTTCATCGACGCCGTGCCGAGATCGGTGGCGTTCGCGGCGAGCCCCGCATGGAGCTCCTGGGCGGGCTGCTCGGCGGGGGCGGAGAGCACCGCGGCGGCGAGCCCACCGGTCGGGACCGAGAACAGCGCGGCCGCGGCGGCGGTCCGGACCCCGGCCCGGGAGCGGGCGGCGGCCGGGCGGTGACGGCCCTCGTAGGTGACGAACCCGGCCTCGTCGCCGGCGAGACCGGCGGGCGCGACGGCGGGGAACGGTCGCGTGAGCTCGTCGTCGGCGAGCGGTGCGGCGTGACGCGAAGACATGACTTCCCGGGGTCTCGGCTGTCCGGGAAGGAGTCATGACCTGCGGGAACGACGACCGGCGCGGTGCCGGGGAGCGGAACCGTCGCTGGGGAGCGGACCGGTCGTCGTCCCGCGGGTCGGGGGAGCGACCCCGTCCCGGCGGGTACGACGACGGACGTTAGCGGACCGTGACCCGGAGCAGCGTGTCCGACGCGCGCGTGGCGACGAGCGGCCGGGGATCGACGGTGAGTGACGACAACCCCGCCGCTCATCACGGCGGACGGCGTCAATCGGTCGTGCGCAGCCGGAAGATCCGTTCGGCGTTGCGGCGGGCCGTCTCGGCGACCAGTGCCTCGGGCTCCCCGCGGGTCGCGGCGACCCCGCGCACGGTCCACGGCAGCACGTAGGGCTCGTTGGCCCGGCCGCGGTGCGGGTGCGGGGTGAGGAACGGCGCGTCGGTCTCCACGAGGTACTGACCGGCGGGGACGAGGGCCGCCGCGGCGCGCAGCTCGTCGTTGCGCTTGAAGGTGACCGGGCCGGCGAAGGACAGGACGTACCCGGCGTCGGCGCACTCCCGCGCCATCGCGGCGTCCCCGGAGAAGCAGTGGAAGACCACCGTCTCCGGGGCGCCCTCCTCGCGCAGGATCCGCAGGACGTCGGTGTGGGCGTCCCGGTCGTGGATCATCAGCGGCTTGCCGGTGCGCTTGGCCAGCCCGATGTGCCAGCGGAACGCGTCCTGCTGCGCGGCGGGCGGGCTGTGGTCCCAGTAGTAGTCCAGGCCGGTCTCGCCGATCGACACGACACGCTCGTCGGCGGCCAGCCGCTCGATCTCGGCGAGATCTCCGGCGGTGACCCGCGCCGTCCGGGTGGGGTGCAGCGCGACGGCCGCCCACACCCGGTCGTCGGCGTGCGCGGCCCGGACCGCGGACCGGGCGCCGTCGAGGTCGTCGGCGACGGTGACCGCGCCGACGACGCCGACCGCCGCTGCCCGGTCCATCGCGGCGACGACGTCGGCGTCGGTCTCGCAGCCGCAGGCGTCGAGGTGGGTGTGGCTGTCGATCGTGGGTGCGGCGAGCGGTTCGGGCGGCTCGGGGCGGGGACGCCGGCCCGCCGGTGGCCGGTCCGCGTCCCCGCCCGTCGCGGAGCTCACTTCTGGACCGGGGCCCACTCCGGCCCGGTCTCCCCCAGCTCGGGCGCGAGCTTGGCGATGATCGGCGACGGCTTGGCCAGCGGACGCCCCACCTCGATCGGCGAGGAGCCCCAGTGGGCCTGCTCGGCCGCGTAGTCACCGGTGAGGACCGGGTAGGCGGGGCCGTCGCCGAGGTCGTCGACGGTCGTCTTCTCCGGCTGCGCGGCCCACACCCCGGTGCCGCCGAGCGCCTCGTGCACCTTCTGCGCGGCGTGCGGCAGGAACGGGGTGAGCAGCGTGTTGGCGTCCTGCACGACCTGCAGCGCGGTGTGCAGGATCGTGTCCCGGCGCTCCGGGTCGTCCTTGCGCTTCCACGGCTCCTGGTCGGACAGGTACCGGTTCGCCGCGGTGACCACGCGCATCGCCTCGCCCGCGGCCTGCTTGAACCGGTTCCGGGCGAGCAGCCCGCCGACGGTGTCGAACCCGGCCCGGGAGTACGCGAGCAGCTCGGCGTCGGCCTGCCGGGGCGCCGTCGGGGTCGGGATCGCACCCACGTTCTTGTGGGCCATCGAGATGGAGCGGTTGACCAGGTTGCCCCACTCGTTGGCCAGTTCGAAGTTGACCCGGCGGACGAACTCGTCCCAGGTGAAGTCGACGTCCTGGCTCTCCGGCCCGGCGACGGCGATGTGGTAGCGCAATGCGTCCGGACCGAACTCGCGCAGGAAGTCCCCGACGTAGATCACGGTCCCGCGGCTGGTCGAGAACTTCGACCCGCTCATCGTCAGGTACTCCGAGGACACGACCTCGCTGGGCAGGTCCAGCGTCCCGTAGGGCCCGGGCTCGCCGCCGCGGTCGCCCGCGCCGTTCTGCCCGAGCAGGATCGCCGGCCACATCACCGAGTGGAAGGTGATGTTGTCCTTGCCCATGAAGTAGAAGGCCTCGGCGGCCGGGTCGGTCCACCACTGCTTCCACGCGTCCGGGTCCGGGCCGCGGCGGGCCCACTCCACCGAGGCGGACAGGTAGCCGATGACGGCGTCGAACCAGACGTAGATCTTCTTGAGCGGGTTGTCCGACCAGACGTCGAGCGGGACGGGCACGCCCCACTCCAGGTCCCGCGTGATGGCGCGCGGCTTGAGGTTCTCCACCAGGTTCGCGGAGAACCTGAGCACGTTGGGCCGCCAGTCGGTGCGGGTCGACAGCCAGCTGCCGAGCGCCTCGGAGAAGGCGGGCAGGTCGAGGAAGAAGTGCTCGGTCTCGACGAACTTCGGGGTCTCCCCGTTGATCCGCGAGCGCGGGTTCTTGAGGTCGGCCGGGTCGAGCTGGTTGCCGCAGTTGTCGCACTGGTCGCCGCGGGCGCCGTCGTAGCCGCAGATCGGGCAGGTGCCCTCGATGTAGCGGTCGGGCAGCGTGCGGCCGGTGGACGGGCTGATCGCGCCCAGCTGGGTCTTCGGGACGACGTAGCCGTTCTTGTACAGCGCGGTGAACATGTCCTGCACCACGCGGTAGTGGTTCGACGTCGTGGTGCGGGTGAACAGGTCGTAGCTCAGCCCGAGACCCTGCAGGTCGTCGGTGATCACGTCGTTGTACTTGTCGGCGAGCTGGCGCGGGGTCAGCCCCTCGGCGTCGGCCTGGACCTGGATCGGGGTGCCGTGCTCGTCGGTGCCGGACACCATCAGCACCCGGTCCCCCGCCATCCGCCGGTACCGGGCGAACACGTCGGAGGGCACACCGAAGCCGGACACGTGGCCGATGTGCCGGGGGCCGTTGGCGTAGGGCCACGCCACGGCGGTCAGCACGGCTTTGCTCATGCCCTCCAGCGTATTCATCGCCGCCAACGCCTTCTGCGGCGGCACATCACCAAAGATGGTGATAGGGCCCGGAAACCGGGGCCACCCGCCCGGCCGGTGCCATAGTGACGCCCATGGAGCGGGGTGAACGGGACCGCGAGGCCCTCCTCGACGCGGCCCTGCAGCAGTGGGTGGACGGCGGCTGGTCCGCCGTCGACCCCGGAGCCGCCGCGGAGCGGGCCGGGCTGCCCGCCTCGGCCGCGGCGGAGTTCGCCTCGGGCGTCGAGCTCGGGTGTGCGGTGTTCGACCACGTCGTCGACGAGCGCGCCGCCGCCACGATGGCCGCGGTGCAGTCGGCGGCCCCGAACCCGGCCGCCCAGATCCGGGCCGCCCTCACCGCGTGGTTCGACGACGTCGACCGCGACCCGCGACGGGTGGTCGCGCTGATCGACGCGGTCGGCTGCCCGGAGCTGGTGGCGCGCCGGCGCAGCGCCAACCGCGGCTTCGCCGAACTCATGGTCGCCGGCGCCGCCGACAGCCGGATCGAGCCCGACGACCTGCGCGTCGCCGGGCACTTCTGCCTCGGTGGGATGGGCGAGACCGTGCTCGCCTGGCTGGACCCGGAGAGCCCGGTCACCCGGGAGCAGGCCCTGGAGCACGGGGCCCGGCTCTACGAGGCGTGCCTGTTCACCCGCTGAGCCTCACCCCAGCGCCCGGTCCAGGTTGATCGCCGAGCTGATCAGCGACAGGTGCGTGAACGCCTGCGGGAAGTTGCCCAGCTGCTCCCCGGTCAGGCCGATCTCCTCGGCGTAGAGGCCCAGGTGGTTGCCGTAGGAGAACATCTTCTCCAGCGCGATCCGGGCCTGCTCCAGCCACCCGGCCCTGGTCATCGCCTCGACGTTCCAGAACGAGCACATCGAGAACGTCCCCTCCTCGCCGTCGAGGCCGTCGGGCGAGTCCTCGACGTCATAGCGGAACACCAGGGTGTCGACCACGAGGTCGTCGTTGATCGCGTCCAGGGTGGCGAGGAACCGCGGTTCGGTGGGTGCGCAGAACTTCACCATCGGCATGAGCAGGACCGACGCGTCCAGCGTGCGGGCGCCGTAGCGCTGCACGAACGACCCGCGCGGTCCCACGTCCGGGTCCCAGCCGCGGTCCATGATCTGGTGGTAGATCTCGTCGCGGGTGGTGGTCCAGGCCCCCACGTCGCCGGGCAGTCCCCGCCGGCGCGCCATCCGGATCATCCGCTCGACCGCGACCCAGCACATCAGCCGGGGGAACACGTGGTCCTGGCGTCCCGCCCGGGTCTCCCAGATCCCCTCGTCGGGTGAGTCCCAGTGCTCGCGCAGCCAGTCCAGGATCGTGCACAGGTGGGACCAGTCCGCGTGACCGACGCCGTCGCCGTACTTGTCGTAGAGGTAGACCGAGTCGATGATCTCGCCGTAGATGTCGAGCTGCAGCTGCGCGGACGCGCCGTTGCCGGCCAGCACCGGGCGCGAGCCGCGGTAGCCCTCGAGGTGGTCGAGCTCCACCTCGTCGGGGGTCTCGTCGCCGTCGATCGTGTACATCACGCGCAGCGGGCCCTGCTCACCGTCGCGGGTGGAGCCGAACCGCCCGGACAGCCACCCGATGAACGCCCCGGCCTCCTCGGTGAACCCGAGCCGCAGCAGGGCGTAGAGGGTGAACGCGGCGTCGCGCATCCACACGTAGCGGTAGTCCCAGTTGCGCTCGCCGCCGAGCTGCTCGGGCAGCCCCATCGTCGGCGACGCGATCACCGCCCCGGTCGGCTCGTGGGTGAGCAGCTTCAGGGTGAGCGCCGAGCGGTGCACCCGTTCGCGCCACCGCCCCGTGTACGACGAGTGCGCCAGCCAGTCCTTCCAGAACGCGACCGTCCCGGTGAACAGCTCCTCCGCGGCGTCGTCGCAGGCCGTGGGCTCGTCGGTCGCGTCGACCTCCAGCACGAACACCTCGGTGCGGCCCTCGGCGGTGCGGAACTCCGCGCCCGCCGCGTGGTCGGTGACCTCCAGCTCCACCGACGACGTCAGGTCCAGCGTCACGCCGCTGCCGGTGAACCGGATGCCCGCCCCGGCGGTCTCCACCTTCGGTGTCTCCCGGGCGTAGTCGGGCCGGGGCACGACCTCGACCGTCATCGGCACCGAGCCGCGGACGCCGGTGACCCGGCGGACCAGGCGCTGGCGGTGGTCCGGGTCGTGCGGGCCCAGCAACGACATGAAGTCCTGCACCTCGACGATGCCGTCGGAGGTGAGGAAGCGGGTGATGAGGATGTTGGAGTCGGGGTAGTAGAACTGCTGCTGGCTGGCGAGCTCGGTCCCGTCGACGCACGGCGCGAGCCGCCAGTGCCCACCGCGGCCGGCGTCGAGCAGCGAGGCGAACACGCTGGGTGCGTCGAACCGGCCGGGGCAGAACCAGTCGACCGTGCCGTCGGTGCCGACCAGCGCCGCCGAACGCAGGTCCCCGACGATGCCGTGCTCGGCGATCGGCAGGTAGTCGTCGGAACGGGTGGGGCTCACTCCGGCACCCGCCAGCCGCGCGGGCCGGGCAGGTCGAGCGCGTCCTGCGGGCCCCAGGACCCGTCGGCGTAGGTCTGCGTCCGCGGCGGGTCGGCGAGCACCGGGTCGCACAGCTCCCAGAGCCGCTCGACCTCCTCGGTCGAGGTGAACAGCGTGCGGTCGCCCTTCATGACGTCCAGGAGCAGCCGCTCGTAGGCCTCCAGCGCGTCGTCGGGGTCGCCGATCCCGTCGAGGTCGAGCCGCATCCGCCCGCGTCCGACCTTCAGCTCCGGGCCGGGGACCTTCGCCCGCACGTCGAGCTCGGCGGTGACCTGGTCGGCCAGCTCGACGACCAGCTCGGTCGGCGCGCTGCCGGTGGCGGCGCCGGTGAACGAGCCGCCCGGGAACATCGTCAGCGCCGGCTCGTCGAAACCGATGGTGACGGTGCGCCGGGTCGCCCCCATCCGCTTCCCGGTGCGCAGGAAGAACGGGACCCCGAACCAGCGCCAGTTGTCCACGTAGGTCTCCAGCGCGACGAAGGTCTCGGCGGTCGAGTCGTCGGCGACGCCCTCCTCGTCGCGGTAGGAGGCGTACTGGCCGAACACCACCCGCGACGGGTCGAGCGGGCGGATCGAGTGGAAGACCTTCGCCTTCTCCGCGTGCAGCGCGTCCGGCGCGATCTCGTACGGCGGCTCCAGCGCCACGAAGCCCAGGATCTGGAACAGGTGGGTGGAGATCATGTCCCGGAACGTGCCGGTGGACTCTATGAACGACGCCCGGCCCTCGATCCCGATCTCCTCGGGCACGTCGATCTGCACGTAGCGGATGTTCTGCCGGTTCCACACCGGCTCGAACAGGCCGTTGGCGAAGCGCAGGGCGAGCACGTTCTGCAGCGACTCCTTGCCCAGGAAGTGGTCGATGCGGAAGATGTCCTGCTCGTCGTAGACCTCCTTGAGGCCCGCGTTGAGCTCCCGGGCCGACTCCAGGTCGGTGCCGAACGGCTTCTCCAGCACCAGCCGGGAGCGCTCGGCGATCCCGGTCTCCCCGAGCATCGCGACCATCGGGGTCATCGCGGCCGGCGGGACGGAGAGGTAGACGAGCCGGCGCACGTCGGCGTCGTCGCCGCCGAGCTCCTTCTCCGCGGCGCGCACGGCGTCGGCCAGGTCGGCACCGTCCTCGGCGTCGGAGACGACGAAGCTCAGCCGCGGGGCGAACGCGTCCCAGCCGGTGTCGTCGGGCAGGGCGTCGCGGATGCGGTCGCGGAACTCGTCGTCGGAACCGGGCGAGTGCCGCCCGGACCCGATCACCCGGAAGTCCTCGGGCAGCAGTCCCTCGTTGCGCAGGTGGAGCAGGCCCGGGAAGAGCTTGCGCTTCGCCAGGTCGCCGGTGGCGCCGAACAGCACGATCACGTGCGGGGGCAGGTCCGAAGGCATGGTCTCCGGCTACCCCCGGCCGGACCCGCTCATTCGGCGGTGCCGGTCACGAGCGTGTTTCCACCGGCAGGCGTGCGCGGCGTACCGTTGCGGGGGTGAACGTCGACGTGACGCCGCTGCCCGGGATCGGGGTGCGGAAGGAGATCGAGCTGCGCAGCGGCCGCCGGGTCGGGGTCATCGCGCACCGCGACGGGAAGATCGACCTGATCCTCTCCCGTGCCGACGACCCGGACGCCTGCGTCGCGGAGCTGCCGCTGACCACCGAGGAGGCGGGCGCACTGGCGAACCTGCTCGGCGCCCCGCAGCTGGTCAACCAGCTCAAGGACGAGCACGCGGACCTGCCGGGCATCACCACCCGCAAGATGCCGATCAAGCTCAACAGCCCGTTCGACGGCCGTCCGCTCGGCGACACCGCGCTGCGCACCCGCACCCAGGTCTCGGTCGTCGCGATCATGCGCGCGGGCCAGGTGATCCCGTCGCCGACGCCGGCCCACGTGCTGGCGGCCGGGGACATCGTGATCGCCGTCGGGACGGCCGAGAAGCTGGAGCAGGCCGCCGACATCCTCGCGCGCGGCTGAGGCCGCCCCGGTAGCCGTGGACCACACCGCACTCGAACTGCTCGAACTCGGCGCCGTCTTCTTCGGGCTCGGACTGCTCGGCAGGCTCGCCCAGCGGATCGGTCTGTCCCCCATCCCGCTCTACCTGCTCGGCGGACTCGCGTTCGGGGCGGGCGGGGTCGTCCCGCTGGGCGACATCGGCGACTTCACCTCGCTGGCAGGCGAGGTCGGCGTCGTGCTGTTGCTCCTGCTGCTCGGGCTGGAGTACTCCGCGGTCGAGCTCGTCACCGGGCTGCGCCGGTCCTGGACCGCGGGGATCGTCGACATCGTGCTCAACGCGGCACCCGGCGTCGCGGTCGCGCTGGTCCTGGGGTGGGGCGCGGTCGGGGCGATGGTGCTGGGCGGAGTCACCTACATCTCCTCCTCCGGGATCGTCGCGAAGGTCCTGTCCGACCTGGGCAGGCTCGGCAACCGGGAGACGCCGGTGGTGCTGTCGGTGCTCGTGTTCGAGGACCTCGTCATGGCGCTGTACCTGCCGATCCTCACCGCGCTGCTGCTCGGCGTGACGCTGTGGGGCGGGGTCGGTGCGGTCGCGGTGTCGCTCGCGGTGATCTCGGTGGTGCTCGTCGTCGCGCTGCGCTACGGCCGCTACGTCTCGGCGGTCGTCGACTCCGACGACCGCGAGGTCTTCCTGCTCAAGGTGCTCGGTGCCGCGCTGCTCGTCGCCGGGTTCGCCCAGGCCATGCAGGTCTCCGCCGCGGTCGGGGCGTTCCTGCTGGGCATCGCGATCTCCGGGTCCACCGCGGAGAACGCCACCAAGCTGCTGGAGCCGCTGCGCGACCTGTTCGCCGCGGTGTTCTTCGTGGTGTTCGGGCTCTCGACCGACCCGCGGGCGATCCCGCCGGTGCTCGGCTGGGCGCTGGTGCTCGTCGTCTCGACCACCGCGACCAAGTACGCCACGGGCTGGTGGGCGGCGAAGCGGGCGCGGATCGGCCGGATGGGCCGGGCGCGCGCCGGGGCGGCACTGATCGCGCGCGGGGAGTTCTCCATCGTCATCGCCGGGCTCGCCGTCGGCTACGCCGCCGTGCCCGCCGAGCTGTCCGCGCTGGCCACGGCGTACGTGCTGATCATGGCGGTGCTGGGCCCGATCGCCGCGCGCTGCGTCGAGCCCGTCATGCGGGCGCTCCCGACGCGCACGCCCGCGACCGCCTGACGGCGCGCCCGTCCCGGCCCGCCGGCGCACCCCGGACGGGCGTCCTCGCACCGGCCGCGACGGGTGCGACGGCCGCCCGCGGGGTGCGGCGTCAGTCCCGTGCGGCGAGGGTGGCGTTGTAGAGGTCGCGCTTGGGCACCCCCGCGGCCTCCGCCACGGCGGCCACGGCGTCCTTGAGGCGCTCGCCGTCGTCGGTGCGCTCGCGCACGGCGTCGACCAGGGACTCCACCGGCGGGGCCTCGCGGGCCTCGGCACCGGCCAGCACCACGGTCACCTCACCGAGCACGTCCCCGGAGACCGCCCACTCGTGCAGCTCGCCCAGCGTGCCGCGGACGACCTGCTCGTGGGTCTTGGTCAGCTCCCGGCAGACCGCGGCGCGGCGGTCGGCGCCCAGCACCGCGACGGCGTCGGCGAGGGTGTCCGCGGTGCGCCGCGGCGACTCGAAGAACACCACCGCACGGCGCTCGTCGCGCAGGGTCTCCAGCCAGCGCCGGCGCTCACCGGAGCGCCGCGGGGGGAAGCCGTCGAAGCAGAACCGCTCGCACGGCAGCCCGGACAGCACCAGCGCCGTCGTCACCGCGGACGGTCCGGGGGCGCAGGTGACCGGCAGGTCCTCGGCGGCGGCCGCGGCGACCAGCCGGTATCCGGGATCGGAGACCGCGGGCATCCCGGCGTCGGAGACGACGAGCACGGTGGCGCCGTCGCGGACCGCGGACAGCAGGCCGGGCAGCCGCTCGGCCTCGACGGCGTCGTAGTGGCTCACGATCCGGCCCGTGTAGGTGACCGGCAGCGCCGCGGCGAGGTGCCGGAACCGGCGGGTGTCCTCGGCGGCGATCACGTCCGCGGTGGCGATGAGCTCCCGCAGCCGCGGCGACGCGTCCCGCGGATCGCCCAGCGGGGTCGCGGCCAGGACCAGACGACCGGTCGTCGGGGCCGTGTCGGGCGTGGAGTCGGGGGCGGGAGTCACGCGGGCCAGCCTACGATCGGACGCGATGGCCACCACGAGCGCCGATCCCGGGAGCCGGGTCGCCGGAGCGGCACCCGAGCCCGGCCTGATCCCGCGGGGCACCCCGCCCACGCTGCGCCGCGCCGATCCCGGCCCGGCCGCGCGGCTCGGTGCGCCGCCGCCGTCGGACCGGCTGCGTGGATGGCTGGTCACCGCGGGGGTCGTGCTGGTCGCGGCGCTGCTGCGCTTCTACGACCTCGGCGAGCCCACCGACCGCGGGACGCCCGTCTTCGACGAGAAGCACTACGTCCCGCAGGCGTGGGACATGGTCCGCAACGGCGGGGTGGAGAGCAACCCCGGCTACGAGAAGATCGTCCACCCACCGCTGGCGAAACAGCTGATCGCGCTGGGTCAGATGGTGTTCGGCTACGACGGCGTCGGCTGGCGGGTCTCGGCCGCGCTGGCCGGGGTGCTCACGGTCCTGCTGGTCGTCCGCGCAGGCCGTCGGCTGACCCGCTCGACCGCGCTCGGTGGGCTGGCGGGGCTGCTGCTGTGCGCGGACGGGCTGTCGCACGTGCAGTCGCGGATGGGGATGCTCGACGTCTTCTCCGCGCTGTTCGTGGTGGCCGCGTTCGCCGCGCTGCTCGCCGACCGCGACGACGTCCGCTCCCGGATGGCGCGGGTCGTCGCCGAGGGGCGGGTCGCCGAGACCGTCTGGGGCCCGCGGTGGGGGGTGCGCTGGTGGCGGCTCGCCGCGGGCGTCTCGCTCGGCCTGGCGTCGGCGGTGAAGTGGAACGGCGCCTACTACGTCGCCGCGTTCGGGCTGCTCTGTGTGCTGTGGGACGTGTCGGTGCGCCGCCGTGCGGGGGTCGCCCGTCCGTGGGTGGGCACGATGGTCCGCGACGTCGCCCCTGCGCTGTGGGCGCTCGTGCTGATCCCGGTGCTGACCTACGTCGGGTCCTGGTGGGCGTGGTTCGGCAGCGAGACCGGGATCGACCGGCACCAGGTCGGCCGGGAGATCGGGACCGGCGGCGCGTTCGCCTGGGTGCCCGACGCGCTCCGCTCGCTCTGGTACTACCACGGCCAGGCCCTGGCCTTCCACGAGAACCTGACGACCCGGTCCGCGGGGGCGCACCCCTGGGAGTCGAAGCCCTGGACGTGGCCGATGGGGCTGCGCCCGATGCTCTACCGCTACGCCGACGACGCCACCGGCTGCGGGGAGACCGAGTGCGTCTCGGCGGTCATGCTGATCGGCACCCCGGCGCTGTGGTGGCCGGCGATCCCGGTGCTGCTGTGGGGGCTGTGGCGGGCGGTGACCCGGGTCGACTGGCGCTGGACGGCGGTGCTCGTCGGCTACGGCGCCGGGTTCCTCCCGTGGTTCCTCAACCTCGACCGGCAGATGTACTTCTTCTACATGATGCCGGTGGTGCCGTTCCTGGTCCTGGGCGTCGTGCTGGCGATGGGGCAGATGCTGGGCCACTCCCGGATGAGCGCACGCCGGCGGCGGAACGGGTTGCTCGTCGTCGCGACGTGGGTGGCGCTGATCGGGGTCAACTTCGTGTGGCTGTGGCCGATCCTGGTCGGTGACCCGATCACCGCGGCGCACTGGCAGGCCGAGCTGTGGCTCCCGTCCTGGCGCTGACGGCTGCTCCGTGCGGGTGACCTCCGGAACCCGCGCCGACCGCGCGACGACCAACCCGGCGTGAGCCCCGTACTCCGCCGCCTCGCGGTCGCCCTCCCCGCCGTGCTGCTCGCCCTCCTCGTCGGGGCCTCGCCGGCCTGGGCGCACACCGAGCTCGAGTCCAGCAGTCCCGCCGCGAACGCGCAGGTCGGCACCGCGCCGACATCGGTGTCGCTGACCTTCTCCGAGGAGATCGCGGCCGCCGACGCCACCGTCTCGGTGACCGGCCCCGGCGGCACCGACTACGCGGCGGGCCCCGCCACCGGCGACGGCGCCACCCTCACCGTGCCGCTGCGCCCGCTCGGTGCGGCCGGCGGCTACACGATCACCTACCGGGTGGTCTCCGACGACGGCCACCCCGTCTCGGGCACGGTGCCGTTCACCCTCACCTCCCCCGGGCCGGGCGCGGCCGCCGCGACCCCGGGGCGCACCTCCGCGGCTGCGACCGCCGCCGAGCCCGAGGCCGCGCCGCAGACCGTCCCCACCGCGGCCGACGACGGCGGCCCGCCGGTCTGGCCGTGGGGCGTGGCGGCCGTCGTGGTGATCGGGGCCGGGGCGGCGTTCGCGCTGCGCCGGTCGCGGGGCTGACCATCGCCGGTTCCGTCCACGGCGACGGCGTCCCGGCCGACGGCATCCCGCCAGACGGTGTGCCGGGCGACGGTGTGCCGGGCGACGGTGGCGCCGGGACGCCGGGCGGCCGGGTGCGCGAGCCCGCTCCGGCCGTCGCCGGGTGGGGTGCCGTGCTGCTCGGGGCTGCGGTCGTCGTCGCCGTGGTCACCCGCGGGATCGGGCCGGACGGGGTCGCCGCGGACCTCGCGCAGACCCTGGCACGGGCCGCGGCCGACCTCCTCGCAGTCGTCGCGGCGGGGGCGGCACTGGCCGTGCTGCTCGCCCCCGGCCGGACGCCGGGTGCCGACCGGGTGCTGACCGCCGCCGCCCCGCTGTGGTCGGCCGTGCTGGTGGCGGAGACGTTCGTCCGCGGCGCGCTGGTGTCCGGTCGGAGGCTCACCGAGGTCCGCGGACCGGACGTGCTGGAGTTCCTGACCGGGCCCCGCGCCGGGACCGGTCAGCTCGTCGCGGTGGCCGCGGCGCTGGCGTTGGCCGGGGTCGCCGGGTCGCGGCCCGCGCGGCCGGGCACCGGGCCGGGGCCCGCCGCGCTCGCGCTGGTGCTGGTCGTCGTCGCAGCGGCGGCCCCGGTGGCGACCGGGCACACCGCGGCGTCCACGGTCGCCTGGTTCGCGGTGCCCGCGGTCGTCGTGCACGTCGCGGCGGCGCTGCTGTGGCTCGGCGGGCTGGGCGCGGTGCTGGTCACCGCTCGCGACACGGACGTGCTCGCGGTCGCGCTGCCGCGGTTCTCCCGGCTCGCGCTCGGCGCCGTGGTGGCGTTGGGGGTGTCCGGGGCGCTGGCCGCCACCGCACGGCTCTCCGCACCCGTCGAGCTGGTCACGACCGCCTACGGCGCGGTCGTGGCCACCAAGGTCGTGTTGCTCGCGGTCGCCGCCGCGCTCGGTGGCATCACCCGGTCCCGGCTGCGGGCAGGGCGGCTCCCGGTGCTGGTGTGGGCCGCAGTGGAGGTGCTGGTGCTGGCCGGGGCGACCGGGGTGGCCGCCACGCTCACCCACACCGCCTGAGCGGTCAGCGGGTCGTCGCGGCGGCGAGCTGCGGCTCCAGCTGGTCGATCGCGTACAGCAACGCGTCCGGGCCGCCGTAGGACAACGCGCCGCCCAGCGGGTCGGAGAACGTCGTGTAGAGCGTGCGGCCCTCGCGGACGACGTCGAGTCGGGCGAACGGCACCGACGCCGTCATCTGCTGCTCGGTCGCGCCGTTGACGAACAGCACGTCGCGGTCGAGCAGGTCCAGCCGCTCCTCGCTGACGTCCCCGGAGTGCTCCTGCGTCGCGAAGCCGAGCGCGTCGAACAGCGCGCGCCGCGGGTCGCCGGCCGGGATCAGGTAGTGCCCGCCGTTCTCCGGCCCGAAGTCCTCGACGAGCACCTTCCCGGCGAACGACGGGTGGGCCGCGCGGACCGCGGCGATCCGGTCACGAATTCCGGCCGCACGCCGCTCGGCGAGGTCCTCCCGGCCGATGGCCTTGCCCGTGGTGAGCAGCTGCACGTCCCACGGGGTCTTCTCCGGCGGGTACGCGGAGGACTGCACGACGGTCGGCGCGATCGCGGACAGCTTCCGGTACATGTCCTCGTCGATGTCCTCGTAGATCGCGATGATGACGTCCGGCCGGCTCGCGGCGACGGCCTCCAGGTCGATGCCGTCCTCACCGGACCGCGGGACCTCGGCCCCCTTCGTCACGGCCCGCACCCACGGGAAGCTCCAGTAGGCGTCGAACCACGAGCGGGTCATGACGGGGACGACCCCGAGCCCCAGCACGAAGTCCTGGTCGTTCCAGCCGACCGTGGCGACGCGCTCGGCCTGCGCCGGAACCGTCGTGGTGCCGTAGCGGTGCTCGATCGTCGCCCCGGTGGGTGCCGCGGCGGGTGCGGCGGGTCCACCGCACCCCGCCAGGACGACGGCGACCAGCACCGTCGCGATCAGTCCGCCCAGTCGTGCCCGTGCCCGCACCATTGCGCCACCTCCACGGCGGCGTCCCTCGCCGGCGCCGTCGTACCCCATCAGGTGAGGTTAGGCTCATCAATAGTCCGGGCGGGTGATGTCCCTGCGCATGCGCAGCGACCACAGCCCGTCGGCCACGTCGGAGGTGTGCATCGGGACGCGGTCGTGCTCGACGAAGCCACGGGCCCGGTAGAACGGGATGCCCAGGTCGTTGCCCTCGGCGACGCTCACCCACATCTCGGTCGCGCCGTGGCCGCGCAGCTGCCCGGTGACGTGGTCGAGCAGCCGGGTGCCGATCCCCTCGCCCCGGCGGTCCGGGTCGAGGTAGAGGACGTAGAGCTCGCCGACCCACTCGCCCGTGACCGCTCCGCCTGCCGCGCCGACCACGGAGCCGGTCTCCTCGGCGACCACGTAGCCCAGCCAGTGCGGCGGGGCCGGGACCGTCTCGGCGCGGACCCGCGCCTCGTCGTAGAAGCGGGCGACGACGTCGTCGACGAACGACTCCGGCAGCAGGTCCCGGTAGGTGGCCCGGTAGGCCCGGGTGCACACGTCGGCGATGCCGGGAGCGTCGGCCGGCACGGCGGCACGGACGGTGGGTGCGGACGGGGCGACCATGCGGCGACCGTAGCCCGCGACGCCGTACGGCCGGACCCCGTCGGGCCCGGCCTTCTGGCGGTGGGTCGTCGTCCGCGGCTACGAGGCCTGCGGTCGGTCGGGGTCGGGATCGGCGCTTCCGGTCGACCCGATCAGGGTCCAGTCGTGCTTGCGCGCGAACTCCCGGAACTCCTCGGAATCGATTTCCATCGCGTCACCCTTGGCCTGGAGCTCGACCATGTCTTCGATGAAGTGCTCGAAACCTCCGGGAACCGAGATCTGCAGAACACGCGGCACGGTCTCCCCCACCGGCTTGATCGCATGGGGAACCCCGGCCGGCAGGAACATGAAGCTGCCCGGGCCGACCTCGTGCCGCTCGTCGTCGAAGGTCACCCGGAGGGTGCCGTCCAACAGGAAGAAGAGTTCGTCGGCGGTCTCATGGATGTGGAGCGGGAGTTCGTGACCCACCGACACCTCGAGGACCGAGTACTGGCCGTCGGTGTGAGCCGCGCCCGCCTTGAGCAGGTAGAGCGGTGCGATGTCGACGCGGGTCTCCAGGGCCTCGCCCGGCCCGAGCTTGATGAACCGAGCCTTCTTCGAGGATCGATCGGCGTTGACCCGTCCGGCATTCATCCAGGGAACTCTCTTTCTCGTGACGGGCGGCTTCAGAGGCCGTACGGGCCGAAGCGGCTCCAGGCCACCAGCACGGCGAGGACCAGCAGGACGGCGTTGAAGCCGATCGCGGAGAACCAGGGCCCCCTCCCGGCCGAGGCCGAGGGCGATGGCCCGGCCGATGCCGCGACTGGATCCGGTGACGAGGGCGGTCTTGCCGCTGAGCGTGCTGGTCATGCTGGTGTCCTCGCGGTCCTCGGGAGGTGGGGTGCCGGTTGCTGTCAGGTCACTCCGGTCCGGCGTCGCGATCGACGGACGGCGCATCCGAGCTCGGAGCGCTGTTGCGCATGAGGCGGATGTGGATCACGGAGTGGGTCAGCGGCGTGCGTTCCAGACCAGGGGCGCCTGGCGGATCCAGGCGTCGTCCTCGACGGTCTGGACGAGGAACCGGGCGAGGTCGGCGCGGTTGATCGTCGTGCCGGGCTTCTCGGTGCCGGCCTCGGCCGCTCGCACGGGACCGGAGGCGGGCTTGTCGGTCAGGGCGACGGCGCGAGCCAGGGTCCAGTCGACGTCGGACGAGGCGCGCACGACCTGGTCGACGCCGGTGTGGTCGTCGAAGCCCACCTTGACGTTCGACAGCGTGATGAACGCCTTGACCAGCGGGTTGAGCCGGGCCCAGTCGTCGCCCGCGCCCTGGGTGGAGGTCAGCACGATGCGGCGGATGCCCTGCTCGCCCATGACGGTGAGGGTGTCGCGGGCGGCGTCGGTCATGAACGTCGGCGGGCTGACCGGCTTGGCCCACGGGTTGTCGGACGCGCGGGCGTTGTTCAGCACGCTGATCACCGCCTCGGTGCCTTTCGCGGCCCGGCGGATGTCGTCGATGTTCGCGGGGGTGCCCTGGACCAGCTCGACGCCGGCCGGCGCCCGCACCGCGTCGGGGTTGCGGACCAGCGCGCGGACGAGGTGGCCGCGCCGGGCCGCGTGCTCCAGCACGTGGGCGCCGGTGCGGCCGCTGCCGCCGAGGACCAGCAGGGTGCTCATGGTGATCGCAGTGCCTTTCGAGGAGTGCAGGGGTGGAGTTCAGGGGTGGATCAGGCGCGCTCGGGGACGGCGCAGCCGTCCGGCCCGCAGACCGGGGCATCGCCGCCGGCGGTGGCGAGGGTCAGGGGGTGGCTGTCGTCCCAGGCCGTGCGCAGCAGCTCGAGGAGGCTGTCGCTGTCCTGGGCGCCGGGCACGCCGTAACGGCCGTCGACGACGATGAACGGCGCACCGGTCGCCCCCAGGCGCTGGGCGCGGGCCGCGTCGTCGCGGACCTGCCGGCGGTAGCGGCGGTCGGTCAGGGCCTGGCGGGTCTGCTCGCGGTCCAGGCCGAGCTCGTCGGACAGACCCAGCAGGTCCTCCAGGGAGAAGACCGGCTCGGCCCTGCCGAAGTAGGTCCCGAAGATCAGGTCCCAGGCCTCGCGGTTGCAGCCCTGGGCGCTGGCGTGGGCGAGGAACTCGTGCGCCAGATCGGTGTTGCCGACCTCGTTGTCCAACACCCGGTAGGGGGTCAGGCCCTCGCTCTCGGCGAGCTTCTCGATCCGCCGGGTCGAGGCCTCGGCCCGGTCGCCGCCGATACCGTGCTGGCGGAGCAGGGCCTCACGGACGGAGAAGGTGCGCCCCTCCGGGAAGCTGCCGCCGAGCGGGAACGAGTGATGGACCAGGTCCACCTCGTCCGCGTGTTCGAACCGCTCGATGGCCCTGGCCACCCGGTGGTTCCCCAGCCCGCACCACGGGCAGGTCACATCGGACCAGATCTCCACCTTCATCACGCGCCTCCATTACTTACGACTTGTGCGTAACGCCATGATGGACCAGCATGGGAGGCGATACAAAAGGCACATCGGTGTGCGTGCCGGAGAGGAATGTGCGTCATGGAGACGACCGCGGAACGAGAGACGGCGGCAGGAGCGGCGGCGATCGGGCCGTGTGCGGCCATTCCTGCCGAACACATGGACTTCATCCGCCAGACCCTCGACCGCGTCGGCGACAAGTGGAGCCTGCTGATCATCGCGGTCCTGCAGTCAGGACCACTGCGCTACACCGACCTGCAACGACAGGTCCCCGGCATCTCCCAGCGCATGCTCACCCTCACCCTGCGCCAGCTCCACCAGGACGGCCTGATCACCCGCACCGCCTACGCCGAGGTCCCCCCGCGCGTCGAGTACGCCCTCGCCCCGCTGGGGCACGGCCTCCACGAGATCGTCACGTCGCTGATCGGCTGGGCTGCCGACCACCACGACGAGATCCGCGCCAACCGCGAACGCGCCGCGACGGCCGGACGATGACCACCGGGCGAGCCGCCACGGACAGGACGCGATTCGCGGGTTGCCGACCGGGAGACCGTCCCGACTCGTGAGCGCCACCGTGTCCTGGTGCGCGGCGGCCGGGTCGGCATCACCGATGTCGTCATCCGATCAGGACGGGGTCCGGTCACGACCAGCTAGGGTCTCGTCGTGTCACTCCGCATTTCCAGCGTCCTGAGCGCGTGGGCCGCAAGCGATGACATGCACGCCCCGAACCCGCCTGCCCCGCACGACCGAGTGGCCGCGGTGGAACACGCGATTCACCGCGAGCTCCCGTCGGCGTTCCACGAGCTGTACGCCTTGAGCGACGGGAGCCAGTGATCAGATCCGAATGGTAGTCGTACGGCAGATGATCGAGCTCTCAAGGCTGGCATCATCAATGCTGTTCAAGAACTTCGCCACGACTTGGCGCACCTGAGGGACTGCGGCGTGGAGTGCTGCACGTCGCTCCGTGAACGACGCAGGGAAGAGGCCGTGCTTGATAAACTACTGGGCATTGTAGAGCTCAATTACGTCAGTCACGACGATATTACTTCAGTACGTCCGAAACCTTCAGGAAGCTCGACAGGGTCTTCCACCTGACAATACGCACCGTAGTCGTTGACGCCATAGACCTTTAGCCTTCGATCAGACGGAGACCCGGCGGACTCATCCGTACTCACGATGTCAACGCCCGGACTTCCGATTCGAGCTGTAGGTTTCCTTGCTCACCAAGCTGGTTCATGTACCGCTCCGCGTCCGCTTTCAAGTTCGCGTCACCAGATGTGATAGCAGCAGCCAATATCTGCGGAACCGCGTCACGCATAAGACCATAGCTCGTGAGACCATCCTCGTCCTGGACAGCGAGCAGCAAGCGAAGCACATCGAAAGCCGCATGGGGATCTAGGGACGCCGAGGACCCCAGCTCCTCGCTGATCATGTATCGCTGCCTACCAAGCGTAGGATCGAGCGACGCCACTTCCTTGAGTCTTGGCAGCCACCAGCCAGTTTCAAACTTCCCGCTCTTGACCACCCAGTAGAAGCCGCTCAGCTCCTCCTTGTCGGCAGGATGCTCCCGCACATGTTCAAGCCTGTTGTCCCACAAGGTGGCGAATTTGTCACGAATTCCCGACGAAACCTCGTCTGCACGCATGAAACGCCAGGCTACATGTCCCATCGCTCCACCCCGCACGTCAACTGGCGCCTCGGAGAAGAAGACCGTCACTACTGGATCGTCAAGAGTCTGTTCGCCACGAATGACTGCTTCGACGAGCCAGCCCCCAATTTCCTGAAGCGGATCGGTTTCCGTTCGCCATCCCACTGCGACTGCCTCAGTCGACCTGATTGCTCCGATCATGGCAGGACCAAGCAATTCGAGCAACTGCTTGTGGTGCCGATGAGTCGCTACTGCAACGCTGAGTGCAAATTGCTGATTCCTGCTTGAGTCTTCCTCAGCGCCAAACCAATCCCCGCGCCGCAACTCGACCCACTCCTGGTCAGCAATGAAGAGTCGGGCCAACCCCTCACCCAGCACGGCGCGGGATGCCCCGTACGGGTCATCTCTGGCGAGCTCGTCCTCAAACGCGGAACGAGCTGCCTCGAACCAGCCCGTCTCAGACCCATGCGCTATTAGATGAGTGAGACCACGCAGCCAGACTGGCCAGCGCCAGTTGAGCGATAGGGTCAGCGCATCCATGCTGCTGTCTTTAGCGCCGACGACATACCGCGAGAATTCCGTCTTATCGTTGGCGGCCCCAAGAAGAAGCTCAGCAACCTGATTCAGAATACTTACCGGTACCAGTACGTTGCTGCCTTCATCTCGCTTCTTTGCGAGCTCCTCAAGAAGCCCCACAACGGCTTCCTTCGCTGGCCGAAAGTCCAGATCCTCATCAAATCTTCCCCCTTCGGCCGGAAATCCAGACTCATCACTGTGTGCAAGAATCTGGCGCGCCGTCAAGAGCACTTGCTCCCAATTCAGCGTCAGACCCGCTTTAACTGCCGCTTCCCAGCCCTGCATAATGCTCCGCAGGTACGTAGGGCGTAGCCGATCTACGAGACCCTCAACGCCAGCGATCGCGTCTGGGCTCGTAGTCAAGAGCGCGGCGACACTCCGGCCTTGACCCTCATGCGACGGCTCAGGCCCAAACCCATTGCCAGTATCGTGCCAGCTTTCCAGATGAGCCACCAGCTCGTTGGGACTCATTAACGACATCTCGTCCTGAGTGATCGGACTATTTGGCCCCGTCCAAGAAGTGATCGTGCTCGACGGCTCTCGTGGCGACTCAATTACTCCAAGCCGAGCGTCCAGCTCAGCTAGCCTGTCACGCAACTCAGCAGGTAATGCGTCGCTGCCTATCGCCGCAAGCCACCGGTGCATCCAAGCGTCTTGGTACTGCAAGACGCTCTTGTTGATGGCGGCCGGATCGTCGGTCTCGCGTGCGAGCCACTCACGGAGACGTTCGTCGTCTAGTCGCGCACAAGCCAAGTCGAGCGCAGTGGCAAGCTTCTCAAGAGAGTCGGGACGTCGCTTAGCGAATGCCCGTGCAAGATCGGCGTAGTCGATTCGGCATCCTTCAGATAGGGACGGTTCGTCTAGGAGAAGCTCGTACGCTACATCCAACAGGGGAGCCATGCCGGATTCGTCAACGTCCTGCTCGATTGCCTCGCTTAGCGAGAACAGTGCAATCTTTCTAGCCAGAATCATCTTCGTATCGAGAAGCAGCGACCTCGACTTCTGCGGGTCCTGCTTCATTGCCGTTATTGCCAAATCGCGAACTGCATCGATAAGCGCTTGCTCGACATCTTCGTACTCGCGGTCACTTACCCGTATGGAATCTCTCGCGAAGTAGGATATATCCGACTTCTTACTAAAGTGTCCATTGCTACGCTCGAACACCACGAGCCAGGGCAGTACGACAGCAAGGCCCCCACCGCCGAGCTTCTCGACGAGCCGGGGCAACTCGTGCGCGTACCAATATTCCTCCAAAGCTGTGCCAGTCTTGTCGAGGCGCTTGGTCTTCATAGGCTTAAAGAGCAGATTGGCAAACCATATCCCCGCCTCGCGTTGGCCGCCGCTCAGGAGATTCGTGGCGAAGCCGACCAGATGTCTCGGGTCGGTTCTCCAGCCGAAGCCAGTCGACACCCAGAAATTAATCAGAGGGCGCAGCCTCACCGCCTGATCGGCCGGGATCGAAGATCCGACCTCGAACACGGCCCGCTTCACCCAAGCATTATTACTCTTAGTGAGCTTCACCAGCACGTCGACGACATCAACTGGCACCTCATTGGAGACGCGGACAAGATAGTCGATCTCTGGCCAGTAGATGTCCCGGACACTCCCGTCGTCAAGCACTTTTGGCTCAGGGGGATTGGCGAAGGCG
This sequence comes from Pseudonocardia sp. Ae717_Ps2, assembly GCF_001932475.1. NCBI lineage: Bacteria > Bacillati > Actinomycetota > Actinomycetes > Pseudonocardiales > Pseudonocardiaceae > Pseudonocardia > Pseudonocardia sp. Ae717_Ps2. The sequence goes on along the minus strand of NZ_MCIS01000001.1, from coordinate 408,488 downwards.
CCCTGCTTCGCGAGAGCCTTCACCCATAGAGGATTTTTCAGGCCCTCGAAGAATGCACGTCTGAGCTGGAGGGTGGGGATGCGCCGAAGCACCTCCTTCAGTTGCTCGTCGGTTGGTTCTCGGTATTTCTCCATTTAGCTGCGCTCCTCACCGGTATAGTTAATATCATCAAGAAGATCTCGCACAGTACGAACATTCTCAAAGAACACACCCGCCCGCACCTCGATTACGTCCTCCACAATGCGAATCTTGGTAAGCAGGTCCTCATCGCTTGGCAGATCTCGATGATTTTCGGAGTCGCGGTCGAGATGGGCCCACGAAACAAAGAAGCCATAGGTAGCATTCCATTGCTTCAGCACGGGTACCTTGGCGGTTTCATCCCCGGCCAGCAGAGCGGCCGCATTTCGCGTGTTGCGCCCATCCTCTTTCGCCGCAGTTTTGATCAGAGAGTCAAACGCCTGCGCGACGGCCCTTGGGACGGGGAGAATATCCTGATCCGCAGACAGATCCAGATCCGGATGCTCCGCAAGCAAGCGCGGCAACTTCCTAGTTAGAGAACCCGAGGAAGGATCTGGTCGCGGCTCAAGCTTGTCCAGGATCAGCACTGGAAGGTTGATCATTAGTTCGCGTATGCAATGGCAAATCATGGATACCCGTGCTACTTCAAAGCCGACTTCCGGCTTGCCCCGGAGCAAGTGCAGCGCTGACCGATACATGCCTGCCAATCTGGAGCCCCGCTCTTCCAGGCACTTGGCAACACGCTCTTGCCGCTCGTCTAGCGTCGTGGGCTCCAGCATCACGACATCCCGAGGCAGATGCGTCGCGACGTGTTCCCCTGCCCACATGACAGGAATTCCTGTTCCGGCTCGGGCTGCGATGACACGTAATCGACCTGCACAGACGAAGATCCTCTCGGGCTGGACCGCGGCTACCCCGATATCCTCCCGCACGGCACCGACAGTTCCGGCGACGGCCATCTACGCGGCGCCTCGCTCCTGGCCCGCGTCTGGTGTCACCTCGTCCTCCAGCACCTACACGAACGCCACGCCGGACTTGGCGAACACCCAGCCTCTACGCAGCGGGAAGGAGCGCAAGCACCCGCACTACCTGCGCGGCACCATCTACTGCGGACACTGCGGCGAGCGGCTCGTCTACACCCAACGCAACGGCCGAGACGGGTGCTACCGCTACTACGGCTGTGGCAAGAAGCGCCGGCCTCGCGCAACTGCGCGAGCAAGATCGTGCGGCTGGACAAGATCGAGGACGGCATCGCCAACCTGTACCGCCGCCTCCAACTCCCGGCCGACGAGGTCCAGCGGCTACGCACCGCCGCGCATGCCGAAATGGCCGGACAGTCGGCCGACTCCCAGCGGCACGCCGCCCAGGCCAACCGCCGCCTGGCTGCCCTCGGCGAAGTGCGCGCCAAGCTCATGCAGGCCCACTACGCCGAGGCCATCTCCCTCGAGATGCTCAAGGCCGAGATGAACCGGCTCCCCCGAGCCATCTCTGCCACCGAGCAGGAGGTCGCCTTCGCGAACGCCGAACTGGCCGACGTCGAGAAGATCCTGGAGCAAGCGCTCATCGTGGCCGGTAGCTGCTACCAGCACTACGAGGCCGCCCCGCCGTTCGTGCGGCAACAGATCAACCAAGGCTTCTTCGAAAAGCTCTGGATTGGACAGGACGGTGCCGTCGAGAAAGCCGAGCTGACCGAGCCGTTCCGGGTGCTGCTGGCGTCTGACACCTGGGTGTCAGAGGCAACAGATGCAAACGAAAACCGTCGCCATCCGGACGGGGATGACGACGGTCAGGGTTCGCATAATCTAGCTTTGGTGGAGCTGAGGGGAATCGAACCCCTGACCTTCTCGATGCGAACGAGACGCGCTACCAACTGCGCTACAGCCCCAGGTGTATCAGGCCCGCCCTCGCGGGCCGACCTGAAGAACCCTAACAGACCCCTACTCCCCCACCGCACGCCGGTGGGGGGTACCCGCGTCGAACTCGTCGGGCTCCTCCTCGGCGTCCACGTCGACCAGCGACGTCCCGGCCGGGACGGGCGGCGGCGGGGCCGCGGCGAGGCGCGGGAGCGACGACTCGTGCTCGGTCCCGACGGGGCCCTCGACGGTGCGTCCGCGGGCCGGGAGCACGCCCAGCGGCTCGCCGGTGCCGCGGACGCGGGTGGGCTCGCCGTCGTCGGCGGTCCAGTCGTCGTCCTCGTCGGCGCCCGCGGTGTCGGGGGCGGCGGTCGCGCGGATCTCGTCGTCGGCCCGTCCGGTGGAGGCCTCACGGCCGCGGTGGGCCCACTCGTCGAGCTCGGGGTCGTCGGCGGCCGGGGACTGCCGGGTGCCGGCCAGGCGTGCGGCACGGCGGGCCCGGATGCCCTCCTCGATGCGGACCTGGCGACGCAGGTAGGTCAGGTAGCCGACCAGGCCGACGCCGACGGCGCCGGTGACCCACCAGAACACCGTCGAGACCAGCAGCGCGGCCGCGCCGGCGGCGAGCAGCAGCACGAGCAGACCGAGGACGACGCGCTGGCGGAACGCGTACTTGGCGTGCGCGGCCGCGGCGGCGGCCTCCGGGTCGAAGCCCCCGCGGCCGGGCCGGTAGCGGGCCGGCGGGCGGGACCAGCCGTCCTCGTCGACCTCGCCGATCCCGTCGGCGTCGATCCCGTGCTCGTCGTCGGCGTCGACGAGGTCGGCGGGTGCGTGGTCCTCGTCGGACCGGGGGTCGCGCTCCCGGTCCGACCGGACCCGCTCGTCAAGGCCGGCGTCGTCGTGGTCCACGAGGTCGTGGTCGAGATCGGCGCGGTCGAGATCGTCATCGCGATCGTCGAGGTCGTCGAGGTCGCGGTCGTCGAGATCGGCGCCCCCGGGCCCGCGGACCCGGCCGTCGTCGTCGATCTCCGCGTCGTCGTAGACGTCCTCGGCGTCGTCGTAGGCGTACTGGTCGGCCTCGTCGGAGCGCCCACGGGGAGCGGGGACGTCGTCCCGCGCCTCCGCCAGCTCGCCGACCGTGGTCGGACCGGATCGCTGTGTCACAAGAACCTCCGGGTGTCGATGCCGCGCGGGACGTTCCAGCACCCGCCCGGACAGCAGCGCCGGGCTGAGCCGGGCCACTTCCTGCTGGCGCCGGGCGACGGTCGGAACGAGGATCAGCAGCCAGAGCACGACCAGACCCACGAAGATCACAGAGCTGGGCACGGCTGCCTCCTCCCCGACCGGCGCAGTCCACCCGGTGGAACGGCCCCGACCCGCGCCACCACTGATCACCGTAATCGGGCGTGTGCCCGTACCCGGGCCGCGACGCGCCGTGGTCCCCCGGACGGACGGTGCGAAACCAGAGACGTGCGGTACACGTGTGACTCCGGTGAGTGATCGAACGAGGTGCGGGGGCTGCGCAGGGTCAGGACCGCGACGCGCGGCCGTGGCGCACCAGCCGGGCCGCGAAACCGCCCGGCGGGACCTCCTCGGCGGTCACGGCGTAGGCGTAGTGGTCGCGCCAGGCGCCGTCGACGTCGAGGTAGCGCTGGAGCAGTCCCTCGCGGCGCAGCCCGAGCCGGGCGAGCACGGCGATGCTGGCCGCGTTCTCCGGGCGGACCGTGGCCTCGACGCGGTGCAGCCGGACCGGGCCGAAGCAGTGGTCCAGGACGAGCGCGACGGCCGCGGTGGTGATCCCGCGCCCGCCCAGCGTCGAGTCCAGCCAGTAGCCGACGTAGCCCGACAACAGCGGTTCCCGCACGACGTTGCCGACCATGACGTGCCCGGCCATCGCCCCGTCGACGGTGATCGCGAACGGCAGCGACAACCCGCGCCGGGCGGCCCCACGCAGCAGCCACCACCGGCCGGGCCACTCCACACCGGAGTTGCGGCGGGCCCACCCGCCGTAGGTCGTCGGCTCCCAGGGGCGCAGGAAGTGCTCGTCCCGCACCCGGATCCGGGCCCAGTCACCGCCGTCGCGCAGCCGGACCGGGCGCAGCCCCACCTCGTGCCCGCGCACCCGCAGCGGCCCGAGCACGGCGGGCCAGCCGGGGTGGCCGCCAGGCGGTTCGGGGACGACGGGCGGCGGCACTCGGCTCAGTTCCGCCCGCGGGGGACGAGCTCGACGTGCTCACCGACGGTCATCTCGGTGACGTCCTCGTCGATGACCGCCAGGGCGTTGACCTCGGACAGCACGGCCAGCAGGTGGGTACCCGACGCGCCGAGCGGCTGGGCGAGCAGCTCGCCGTCGTCGTCGGACCGCAGCAGCCGTGCCGGGATGTAGGACCGCCGCCCGGCCGGCGAGACGATCGGCGAGGTCAGCCGCGCGGTCCAGGTGCGCCGCAGCGGCTCCTGGCCCAGCGCCAGCCGGATCAGCGGCCGGACGAACACCTCGAACAGCACCAGCGCCGTCGCCGGGTGCGACGGGAACAGGAACACCGGCACCGCGTCCGGGCCGAGCCGGCCGTAGCCCTGCGCGGAACCGGGGTGCATCGCGACGCGGGTGTCGTCGATGCCGCCGAGGTCGGCCAGCCCGCTCTTGGCCTCGGCCGCGGTCGTCCCGCCGCCCGCCCCGCAGACCACGACGATCTCCGATGCCGGCAGCAGGTCCTCGACCGCACCGCGGATCTCCGCGGCGCTGCCGCCGACGGTCCGGGGCCGGTTGGTCTCCGCGCCCGCCTCACGGGCGGCGGCGACCACCGCGTGCGAGCAGACGTCGGCGACCTGCCCGGACGCCGCCGAGCGGCTCACCTCCACCAGCTCGTCGCCGACCGAGACGACCGAGACCCGCGGCCGCGGGTGCACGAGCAGCTTGTCCCGGCCCGCGGCGGCGAGCATCGCGACCTGGGCCGAGCCGACGACGTCACCCTCGCGGACGGCGACGTCACCGGACTGGACGTCCTCCCCCACCCGGCGCACGAAGCCCGCCGACGGCACGCCGCGGCGGATCGTGAGGCGCGCGGCACCGCCATCGGTCCACCCCAGCGGGGCGACGGCGTCGGCGAGGGTCGGCAGCGGCGCCCCCGCCGCGACACGGACGGCCTGGCCGGGCTGCAGCCGCAGCGGCTGGCGCGACCCGGCGGCGATCTCGCCCACCACCGGCACGGTGACCGGGGAGGCGTCGCTGGCCCCGGCGACGTCGACGCTGCGCACCGCGTAGCCGTCGATCGCCGCCTGGTCGAAGACCGGCAGCGGACGCGCCGCGACGACCTCCTCGGCGCTGCGCAGCCCCTGCGCGTCGGTGATCGCGACGCGCACCGGGGCCGGGCGCACCGCCACGTCCAGGATCCGGGACAGGTGATCGGTGACCGTGCGCACTCTCAGTCCTTCAGTCGCTCGTTCAGCCAGGTCCGCAGATCCTCGCCGTACTCCGGGTGCTGCAGCATGAAGTCGACGTAGGCCCGCGCGTACCCGGCGGGGTTGCCCAGGTCGTGGCGCCCGCCGCGGTGCACGACGACGTGCACCGGGTGCCCCTCGGAGATCAGCAGCGCGACGGCGTCGGTCAGCTGCAGCTCACCGCCCGCGCCGGGGGTGATCCGGTCCAGTGCGTCGAAGATCGCGCGGTCGAGCAGGTAGCGACCGGCCGCGGCCAGGGTCGACGGCGCCTCGTCCGGGGCTGGCTTCTCGACCATCCCGTGGACCTGCTTGACGTCGTCGGCGCCGGTGTCGGAGACCTCGAAGACGCCGTAGGCCGAGATCTGCTCGCGCGGCACGTCGAAGGCGCAGAGCACGCTGCCGCCGTGCTCCTCGCGGACCTGCGCCATCCGGGCGAGGACCCCGGTCGGGAGGACCAGGTCGTCGGGCAGGAGGACGGCGACGGCCTGCTCGTCGTCGGCCAGCGCCGGGCCGGCCTGGGCGACGGCGTGGCCGAGGCCCTTCGGCTCGTACTGGTACACCGACTCGACCTCGAGCAGGCCGGGGGCGCGGCGGACCTTGTCGGCCAGCTCGCCCTTGCCCCGGCCCTCCAGAGTCTTGACCAGCTCGTCGTCGGTGCGGAAGTAGGCCGCGACCGAGTCCTTGCCCGGAGAGGTCACGACCAGCAGCCGCTGTGCGCCGGCCTCGGCGGCCTCCGCGGCGACGAGCTCGATCCCGGGCGTGTCGACGACGGGGAGCAGCTCCTTCGGCACGGCCTTGGTCGTCGGCAGGAACCGGGTGCCCAGACCCGCCGCCGGGACGACGGCGGTGCGGAAGGCCCCGGTGCCGCTGGACGTCTGCACGCTCATGGTCGGCGAGCCTAGCCACAGCTCTAGCCTGGAGCCGTGACGGCTCGCGCGGGGGACGGGGGTGGATCGTCGCCTGATCAGGGTGGACGACCCGGTGAGGCCAAGCGGGCACTGCGGCGGCTGCTGCTGGCGGAGCGTCGCGGGCGCCCGGTCACCGACCGGGCGGCGGCGACCGCCGCGCTGTCGGTGCACCTGTGCGCGCTCGCCGCCGCGACGCCCGGCCCGGTGGCCTGCTACCTGCCGATCGGCACCGAACCCGGCGGTGCGGGATCGGGGGTGCCGTCACTGCCCGACGCCCTGGTCGCCGCCGGCCACGAGGTCCTCGCCCCGGTGGTGCCGGACGAGCCGGGGCCGCTGGACTGGACCGTCTACCGGGGCCCGGACGACCTGGCGCCCGGGCCGCTCGGGGTCGTCGAACCGACCGGTCCCCGGCTCGGACCCGCCGCGCTCGCGACGGCGGGCCTGGTCGTGGTGCCCGCGCTGGCCGTCGACCGGCGCGGACGACGACTGGGCCGCGGCGGCGGCTTCTACGACCGGACGCTCGTGCTCGCCGCGCCCGGCGCCCTGCTGGTCGTCCCGCTGTACGACGGCGAGCTGCACGACGAGGTCCCGGCCGAGGACCACGACGTGGCGGTGGGAGCGGTCGTCCTGCCCGGTGACGGGGTGGTGCATCTCTCGCCCTGACCGTGTGGACGGGTCGGCCCGCCCGTCGCCGCGGAGTATGCTGGCACTCGCTCTCGTCGAGTGCCAGCCCATGGGCGGGCACCGCCCCAGTTCGTCCGGAGGATGTTGTGCCGACCTACCAGTACGCATGCACCGCGTGTGACCACCGCTTCGAGGCGGTGCAGTCGTTCTCCGACGATGCCCTCAGCACCTGCCCGAACTGCGGCGGGAAGCTGCGCAAGGTCTTCTCCTCGGTGGGCATCGTCTTCAAGGGCAGCGGCTTCTACCGCACCGACTCCCGTTCGGGTTCGGTCAGCAGCGGGTCCTCCTCCGAGTCGACGAAGTCCGACAGCTCCTCGTCGAGCTCGTCCTCGGACTCCTCCTCGTCGGGTTCGTCGGGCTCCTCGTCCTCCTCGGACTCGGCCGGCTCGTCGTCCTCGACGTCGTCCAGCGCCTCGTCCTCGAAGGCCGCCGCCTCCTGATCCGTCCACAACCGGCCGAGTTGTCCACAGGCCGGTGGATCGGCCCGTTCTGAGCCGCGTCCCGCCCTAGCGTCGGAACCACGACGGCGGAGGGACGGTCATGGCGGAGGAGACACAGCGGGCGGACCGCCCGTGGGAGCGGTTGCTGCGGCGGCCCTCCTGGTCACGGGCGTTGCTGGCCCGCCGCGTGCTGGCCGCTGCCCTCACGGTCGCGGCCGTGGTGGTGGCGCTGCTCCCCGCCGCGGGTGACGAGCGGGTCCCGGTGCTGGTCGCGGCGCGCGACCTCGCCCCCGGCACGGCGCTGGGCCCGGGCGACGTGGTCGTGGCCGCCTGGCCGCCCGCCCTCGCCCCCGCCGGTGCGCTGACCGCGCCCGCCGCCGTGGCCGGGCGGCTGCTCGCCGGACCGGTGGCCGCGGGCGAGCCGATCGGTGAGCTGCGGCTGGTCGGGTCCGCGCTCGCCGTCGTCACCGGAGGGCCGGGCGCCTCGGCGGTGCCGCTGCGCCCGGCCGACCCGGCGGTGGCCGCGCTGTTGTCCCCCGGCTCCCGGGTGGACGTCGTGGCGGGCGGCCCGGACGGCGCGCGTGTGCTGGCCGCCCGGGCCGGGGTGGTGGCGGTGCTGCCGCCCGCCGCAGGGGCGGCCGGAGCGCGGGCGGACCCGGGGCCGCTGGTGCTGGTCGCGCTGCCCGAGGCGGAGGCGACCGCGGTGGCGGCGGCGACGCTGACCGGCGAGGTCACGGTGACCCTGCGATGACCGCGGCGGCACCGCGGGCCGCCGGCGTCGGGTGCCCGGCACGCGGCCGGGCACCCGGTCGGTCAGCCGGCGATCGTGCCGATCGACTCGTGCTGCTTGCCGAAGACGACCATGTCGTCGTCCATGATCGCCCGGGGGTTGAACAGCGGGTCGGCGAGGATGCCGTGGACGCGGCGGCGCTGCATGCCCATGTTGCCGCCGTCGTAGATCGGGAGCACCGCGACCTCGCGCAGCAGCTTGCCGAAGCCGTTGGCGGTCTCCAGGCTGTTGACGCCGACGATCTGCATGCACTTGTACACGCAGTCGATCATCATCTCGGTCACCTGGATCTTGTTCATCGCGCCGACCAGCTCGGCGTGCTGGTCGTGCTTGTCCAGGTAGTCGGCGGCCCGCCAGCAGAAGTAGCGCGCCATCTCGATCTTCGACGCGACGTCGCCGAGCACGTAGCCGACGTTCTGGAACTCGATGATCGGCTTCAGGGCGCCCGCGGTGTTGTTGCGGGCGAAGTCCAGGGCAGTCTCGTAGGCGGTGCGGGCCATGCCCACCGCCGCGATCGCCGCCACCGGCCCGGACCAGGCGAAGTTCCGGTTGATCACGAGGTCGCCGTTGCCCTCGGCGCCGGGGAGGAGGTTCTCCACCGGGATCCGGGCGTCGGTGAACACGATCTCGGCGTTCGACGCGAGCCGGTGACCGATCTTGTCGAGGTGGCGGAAGGTGACGCCCGGCGTGCCGCCCTCCAGGATCAGCGCGGACAGTCCCTCGGTGCCACCCGCCTCGGAGTCGGTCCGGACGATGAGGGTCCCGGCGTTCACGCCGGTTTCGTCCCACCCCGCCGAGGACGGCCAGTACTTGCGCCCGTTGACGACGAAGTGGTCGCCGTCGCGGACGGCGGTGAGTCCGACGCCGGCCGGGCGCGGCAGCGGGATGTCGAAGTTCGCGGTGCCGGCCGGGTTGCCGGGCGGCTCGCTCGCGGTCCACCCGCCCAGGTAGGTGCCGGTCGGGTCGGAGGTGGCGGCCCGCAGGATGCGTTCCTTCTGCTCGTCGCTGCCGTACCAGGCGATGGGCATGAGGCCGAGGCCGTTGCAGAGCACGGTGCAGGCGAAGCCGGGGTCGACCGCGCAGATCTCCTCGGCGGCGATGACCAGGTCGACGCAGGAGACCCCTCCGCCGCCGTACTCGGCGGGCAGCATGCACATGGCGATGCCCGCCTTGTACGCCTCGACGTAGGCGCCCTTGGTCATCCGGAAGCCCTCGAGCGGGTCGGGCTCGGCGTCCGCCGCCGCGACGACCGGCTGAAGGACGTTCTCGGAGAACGCACGGACGTCGTGCTGCAGCTTGCGCTGCTCGTCGGACAAGGTGAAGTCGACAGGCATGGCGCTTCCCTTCGCATCGGGATCGGGGACGGCACCGAGCCGGAACCGGTACCCGGCGTACCGGTTCGGAACTGGCTCGGTGGCCGCCGACCATCGGGCCCGCGGCACCGTCGACGGAAGGTCCGTGTCACGAGCGGCGCCACCCCGGTCACGTGCGGTGTCGCGACACCCTCGTGCAACGCCCGGGAGTGCCACGGCGGCGTCGACGGCACCGGTCCGAGGGCCGCCACACGAGCTTCACCTGGGGAAACACAGCGGTAACCGGTAGATCGAATACTGCTTTCATCCCCGGCGACGAGGAGCACACGCGCCCGTGAAACACACCAGCCACGCCGACTACGCCCTCCGTGTCCTCATGTACCTCCGGGTCGCCCCGGGCGGGCGGGGCTCGGTCGGCGAGATGGCCGACGCCCACCGCGTCTCCCGCCACCACCTGGAGAAGGTCGTCCAGCGGCTCGCCGCCGCCGGGCTCGTCGCGACCTCCCGCGGGCGGGGCGGCGGTGTGCGACTGGCCGCGCGGCCGTCGTCGATCACGGTCGGGGCGGTGATGCGGGCGATGGAGAGCGACTTCGCCGTCGTCGAGTGCCTGGGGCCGGCGCGCTACTGCCGGATCGCGGGGGTGTGCGGGGCCCGGAACGTCTTCTCCGACGCGCTGGACGCCTACTTCGCGGTGCTCGACGCCGCGACCCTCGATGACATCGCGGACAACGACATCGGGCTGCGCGGAGCCCTCGAGCTCACCGGGACCGGCTTCCGCGGCCACGGACCCGGCTCCCCCCGGTGACCGGAGCCGCAGGAGGTGACCGATGGCCGTCGACTTCACGCTCTCCCGTTCCCAACGCGACCTGAAGCGCCGGGCTCGTGAGTTCGCCCGGGAGGTGCTGCGCCCGGTCGTCGAGCGGGCCGAGTCGCTGCCCGACCCGCAGGAGGCGTTCCGGGCGACCCGACCCGCCTACGAGGCCGCCTACGCCGCGGGGCTGACCACGCTGTTCCTGCCCCGTGAGCTCGGCGGCGGCGGGCTGTCCCAGGTGGACTTCCTGATCGCGGTCGAGGAGCTGTGCGCGGTCGACCCCGGCTTCGCGACGACCCTGCTGGTCAACGGCCTCGCCCTGAAGCCGCTGCTCTGGGCCGCCCCCGAGGAGCTGCGCGACCGGTGGATCCGGCGCGCCACCGGTGACCCCACCGGCCGCTTCCTGGCCGGGTGGGCGGTGAGCGAGCGGGGCGGGACCGCGAACTTCGACCACCCCGACCGGCGGGCCGGCATCCAGCTCGTCGCCACCCACGACCGCGCCCGCGGCGAGTACGTCCTGCAGGGGGAGAAGCACTGGCCGTGCAACGCGGGCGGCTGGGACCTGCGGGGCGCCGACCTGAGCGTCTGCATCGTGCGGACCGACCGCACCGCGGGCGGGACCTCGGCGCTGAGCGCCGTCGTCGTCGAGCGGGGCACGCCGGGGCTGTCGTTCGAGGTGATCGACAAGATGGCCCACCGCACCTGCCAGAACGTGACGATGACCTTCCGCGGCGTCCGTGTCCCCGAGGAGAACGTCTTCGCCCACGGCGACGGGGACCTGCTCATCAACCGGGCCTTCACCTGGTCGGGCCCGATCGCCGGGATCGCCGCGGTCGGCGTCGCTCGGGCCGCCTTCGAGTTCACGCTCAAGTGGGCGCGGACCTTCACCGGCGGCGGCTCGGCGCCGGTGATCGAGCACCAGGCGGTCGGGAACCTGCTCGCCGACGTCGCGGCGCGGATCGAGGCGGCCCGCTACCTGTGCTGGAAGGCCGCGCACTACCTGGACCGGCACGACGGGCAGGGCCAGGCGCTCGCCGGGATGTCGAAGACGTTCTGCACCGAGCTCGTCAGCCAGGTGGTGAACGACTGCATGCGGGTGGTCGGGGTGAACGTCCTGGACCGCCGGTTCCCGATGGAGCGCTTCTACCGCGAGGCCGCCGTCTTCCCCCTCTACGACGCCGGCAACCTGGCCATGCAGCGCCGTCGCACCTGGGGCGTCATGGCCGACCCCGGCTACGACCCCGACGTCTTCGCCGACGGCGACCCGCTCCCCTTCACCCGATCCATGGAGGGCATCGGCACCGTTCCGGGGGTGCGCTGATGCCCGACCGGGACGGCTCATCGGCCTTCACCCGCACCCGGGACGCGTGGGAGCGCTTCGCGGCGGGCGACGAGGTGCCCGCGGACGTGCCGTTGTCGATCGCGCTGTCCTGGCTGCGCTGCCGGGACCGCCACCGGCTCGACCCGCTGGCGCCGGTGCAGGCCCCCGTGCGGGACGACGTGGTCTACCGCCGGGAGCACGCCTCGGTGTTCACGATGCTCGGCGCCGTCGCGGCGGGGATCGCCGGCAGGTACGACGGGTGCGTCGCCGCGGTCACCGACGGCGACGGCCGGGTGCTGGCCTCGTGGGCGGCACGCGGTTCGGGCGAGTGCGCCCCGGCCCCGGGCAGCGTCTGGGCCGAGGCGCGGGCCGGGACCAACGGTGCCGGGACGGCGCTCGCCCACCCGCGGGCGGTCTGCGTGCGGGGGCCGGAGCACTGGAGCTCGGCACTGCACGACCACAGCTGTGTGTCGACGGCGGTGTGCGACCCGGTGCTCGGCACGGCGGTGGCGGCGCTGACCGTCTCCACCCGGGGTCACTGCCTGCCGGTCCGCCCCGACGACCTGCTCCTCGCCACCGGCCCCGCGCTCCGTGTGCTGTGCGACGCCGCGGCCCGCTCCAGCGCCGTGCTGGCGGGTGCCTTCGTCGACCTGGACCGGCGCGAACGGCGACCGCTGCTCGCGCTCGACGGCGGCGGCCGGGTCGTCGCGGCGAACTCGGCGGCCCGCAGGCGGGGCCTGCTCCCCCGCTCCGACGGTGGCCGGGCGCTCGGCCGGGCCGTCGCACCTGCGCTGGTCCGGGCCTGCGGGGGCGACACCTGGTCGGGGACGGTCGTCGTCGGCGCCGCGGGTGACACGGGCGGCGCCGGCGGCGCCGGCGGCGCTGACCCGCTGGTGTTCCGGCTGCGCCCGGTGCCCGGTGACGCGGGTCCGGTCGGCTTCCTCGCCGTCGCCGTCGCCGACGGCGCCGGGGCGGGCACCGACGACGTGCTGCCGGTCCCGGCTCCCACTCCCGCCGGGGACACGCCGGACCGGGTCGCCGCGGTCGGGCGGGGTGGGCGGCTGCACCTGCTGGCCTGCGACGACGTCCGGCACGCCCGCGCCGACGGCCACGACGTCTGGCTGGTCACCGACGTCGGCGTGCTGCGGGCGGCGCACCGCGGGATCGACCGGTTGGCCCGCGAGCTGGAGCCCGCCGGGTTCCTCCGGGTGCACCGTGGACACCTGGTGAACGCCGCGCGGATCCGGAGCGTGCACCGCGGACCGGACGGCATGACGGTGGCCACCGACCGGGCCGGTGCCGAACGGATCCCGGTGTCGCGCCGCGCCGTCCCGGCGGTGCGGGCCGCGCTCGGTCTCTGACCCGCCGGGCCCGGCGGGTCAGCCGCCGTGGTGCGGGGGGCGGTTCTCGGTGAACCAGCGGTCGGGGTCCGCGGAGTCGCGCTCGTCGGCGGCGCCGTAGTCGGCCCGCTCGTCGGCGGTGGTCGAGGGGTCGTCGCCGAAGATCTCCTCGATCCGTCGGCGCATCCGGTCCGCGGGCTCGCTCATGGCTCCATGGTGCCGTGCGCGGGCGGCGCGGGTGGACACCGATCCCGCGTCACCGTGCCGTGCCGGGCTCGCGGGGCCCCACGACGACGCGTCCGGGTGCCACCATGGAGGCAGCCGTACGCATCCGCCCGGGGTCCCCGGGCGGCGACAGGAGAGGTGGACCGCTCATGGGGTTCCTGGACAAGGCACGCGAGGCTGCCGAGAACGCGATCGAGAAGGCGAAGCCGCACCTGGACAAGGCATTGGAGCAGGCGGGCCCGCACCTGGAGAAGGCCAAGGAGAAGGCGGGCCCGCTCGTCGGGAAGGCCGCGGAGAAGGTCGACCAGGCCACGGGCGGCAAGTACTCGGAGCAGATCGACGGGGTGAAGGGCAAGGTCGAGGGCGCGCTCGGGCACCACGACCCGGCCGCTCCCGGCGCCGGCACGCACGGCGACGCCGTCCCGCCGGTGCCGCCCGCCCCGCCCGGCGGTGACGCGTTGAAGCCGCAGGGCAACCCGGCCGCGTCGCAGCAGCCGCCGGCCGTGCCGCCGGTCCCGCCGGAGCGCAAGGACGACGGCGGCGTCCCGCCGGTGCCCCCGGCGAGCTGACCACACGACGAACGGGCCCCGGCATCCGCCGGGGCCCGTTCCCGTCGTGGGACCGGCCGTGTGACCGGGTCAGTCGTCGAGGCCGGACAGCTCCGAGATGACGTGCGGGACGAGCGGGGTCAGTGTGGCCATGCCGTCGCGGACGGCCGCGCGGGACGCGGCCAGGTTGACCACCAGCGTGCTGCCCGAGACGCCGACGACGCCACGGGACACTCCGGCGTCGACCGCTCCGGCGGCGAGACCGGAGGCGCGGATGGCCTCGGCGATGCCCGGCACCGGCCGGTCGAGCACACCGGTGGTGGCGTCCGGGGTGACGTCGCGGGGGGACACGCCCGTTCCGCCGACGGTCACGACCAGGTCGACGCCGCCGATCACGGCGGTGTTCAGCGCGCTGCGGATGGCCACCACGTCGCCGGGGGCCGAGACCACGCCGTCGACGAGGAAGTTGGCCTCCTCCAGCAGCTCGGTGACCAGCGGACCGGTGCCGTCGGACCGCTCACCCGCGCTGACCCGGTCGTCGACGATCACCACGAGAGCACGGCCGATCTGCGGACCCGACATCTCCATGCCGTCACCCTAGCGCCGGCCCGGGGCCACGCCGGGGGAGGCCGTGCCGGTGCCGGGAGGGGGGACCGGCACCGGCACGACACTCCGGGCGCATTCGATGGGGCACCACCGAATGCCGAACCACCCCATCACGACGGTTCTTCACCCGTCAACGACCTGCCGTTCGCACCACCCGCACGGCCCCGTCCGGTCGGACGACGTCCACCCGGGCGGGCCGTCACTGCTCGCCCAGCGTCACCTCGACGGTCCGGGTCGCCCCGCCCGCGTCGAGGACCTCCAGCTGGACGACGCTGCCCGGCGGCTGCGACCGCACCGCGGCCTGCAGGTCCGTGCCGGTGGTGACCCGTTGGTCACCCAGCCGGGCGACGATCTCCTGCAACCGCAGCCCGGCCTTCGCGGCCGCGCCGTCCGGGGTGACCTCCTGGATCACCGCGCCGCGCAGCTGCGGGTCGTTGCCGACGGTCACGCCGAGCACGGCGTGCGTGGCCTTGCCTCCGGAACGCAGCTGGTCGGCGATGCGGCGGGCCTGGTTGATCGGGATCGAGAAGCCGACGCCGATCGAGCCACCGCCCGGCCCGGCCGTCGCGATCGCGGAGTTGATGCCGACGACCCGGCCGTCGGCGTCCACCAGCGGGCCCCCGGAGTTGCCGGGGTTGATGGCGGCGTCGGTCTGGATCGCGTTCAGCACCGTGTCGCTGGCCCCCGGCGCACCGGACTCGGCGGGGATGCCGACGGCCCGGTCGACGGCCGAGACGATGCCGGTGGTGACCGAACCGCCGAGCCCGAGCGGCGACCCGAACGCGGTGACCTGCTGACCGACCCGGACGCGGTCGGAGTCGCCGAGCTCGACCGTCTTCAGGCCCGGCAGGTCGGTGCGCACGAGCGCGATGTCGGACTGCGGGTCCTGCCCGACGATCGACCCGATGGCGGAGCGGCCGTCCTGCAGGACCACGCGCAGCGTCCCGCCCTGCGACGCCGGGGCGACGACGTGGTTGTTGGTGAGGATCAGGCCGTCGTTGCCGACGATCATGCCGGAGCCCTCGCCGCGGTCACCGACGTTGCCCGCACCGCCGTCGACCCTGATCTGGACGACGGCGGGCAGCACCTTCTCGGCGACGGCCTCGATCGATCCGGCCGGTGCCGCACCCCCGGACCCGCCCGCGATGCGCGCGCCGACCAGCCCGCCGAGGGCACCCGCGACCAGCGCGATGAGCAGCCCGGCCGCGACCAGGACGACTCCCCGGCGTCCGCGGCCGGGCGGACGCGGCGGGGCGGGTGGGGCGCCGACCGCCCACGGGGGCGGGGTGGGCCCGCCGGGGGCGGGTGTGCCGGTCGCGTCCGGGTGCGCCGGGAGCTCCCGGGTGCCGTCCGCCGGCACCGGCGTCGTGTCCGTCGGGCTGTCCCGGGTGTCCGCGTCGGGCGCGGCACCTCCGGAGCCCGCGGCGGGCGCGTCGGCGGCGGTGGAGCCGGGGCGGGCCCACGGGTTGGCGGGCACGGCCCAGCGGTCGGTGGGCGGGTCCTGGGTGGAGACGGCCTCGGTGTCGGGGCCGTGGTCGGGCTGGGGGCCGGCGTCCTCGTCGGCCGGGGTGCCGGGTGACGCGGGGGCCGTCCCGGAGACACCGGTCGCGCCGGCCGTCGACGCGGCGGTCGCGCCGGAGCCGGTGGACGCGCCGCCGTCGGCGGCCGCAGGTGCCGTCGCGGACTCCTCACCCGGACCGGCCGCGGCGATGTCACCGGCCGGGCCCGCGTCGGCACCCTCCCCGGCAGCGCCCGGTGAGCCGGTGGCCGGGCCGTCGGCGGACCCGTCCGACGCAGATCCGTCACCGGGGGCCCCGGACGAGGAGGGCCGCGGTCGGTCCTGCTCGGTGTCGGTGTCGCCGGAGGGCCCCGCCGGTCCCGCGGGGGCGGGGGCCCTGCCGTCGCGGCCGGATCCGTCCCCGGAGTCCCCGCCGGACGTCCCCGCTCCGGTGCGGGTCGGCTCGTCGGGCGGGTTGTCCTGGGTCATGCGTCCACCGTCCGTCGTCTCACAGGAGCACCACCCCGTCACGGGGTGTCGCACCAGGTTATGGGCTGTCCGGCTCCGCCACGTACCGGCCCGGCAGGGCCATCGAGAGCAGCGCGCCGCCCTCCGGGGCGCGCCCGGCCCGCACCTCTCCCCCGTGCCGCGCCGCCGCCTGCGCGACGATGGACAGCCCCAGCCCGGAGCCGGGCATGGTGCGCGAGGTGTCGGCCCGGTAGAAGCGGTCGAACACGTGCGGCAGGTCCTCGGCGGCGATCCCGTCGCCCTCGTCGGCGACCTCGATGACCAGCCACTCCGGTGAGATCGGCACCATCGACAGCCGCACGGTGCCGCCGGGCGGGCTCCACTTCACGGCGTTGTCGAGCAGGTTGAGGACGGCACGTTCGAGCGCGCTGGCGTCGCCGTCGAGGATCCACGGGGTCCGGTGGACCTCGAACTCGACCTCCCCCGCCCGTCGCTTCACCCGGTCCAGGGCGCGGTCGACGATCTCGGTGAGCTCCAGTGCCTCGCTCGTCATGGTCGGGGCGTCGTCGCGGGCGAGCTCGACGAGGTCCCCGACGAGGTGGGACAGCTCCTCGACCTGGGCGCGGACGTCGTCGAGCAGCTCGGTGCGGTCCTGGGCCGGCAGGTCGGGGGTGTCCGGCCGGTCGGCGGAGGCGAGCAGCTCCAGGTTGGTGCGCAGCGAGGTCAGCGGGGTGCGCAGCTCGTGCCCGGCGTCGGCGACGAGCCGGCGCTGCTGTTCCCGCGACGCGGCCAGCGCGCCGAGCATCGTGTTGAACGACTGGGTGAGCCGGGCCAGCTCGTCGGACCCGGAGACCGGGATCGGGCGCAGGTCACCGGTCTTGGCGACGCGTTCGGTCGCCGCGGTGAGCCGCAGCACCGGCCGCAGCCCGGTCCGGGCGACCGCGACCCCGGCGAGCGCGGCCAGCACGACACCGCCGAGCCCGACGATCGGCAGCGCGGTGCCCATCCGGGTCACCACCCGGGTCATCGTGTCGAGCCGCTGGGCCAGCACCAGCGCACGACCGTCCCCGGCCCGGACGGCGACGATCCGGTACGGCACGCCGTCCAGATCGGCGGTGCGCCCCGGTTGGGTCGGCCCGCCCTGGGCGACGGCGACCTCCGGCTCCCCCAGCGGCGGCCGCGACGACTCGTCGGCCGAGGTCGCAATGCCGGAGGAGTAGACGAGCGCGATGTGCAGGTCGGCGGCGCCGAGCACGTCGGGCGGGAGCGCCGCGAGCAGCCGCGGGTCGATCAGGTCGCTCTGCGCGGCGGCGTAGGCACGCTGGCACAGCGTCTCGTCCAGCGAGCTGGTGAGGTTCTGGCGCACCACGAGAAACGCGGCGGCGGACACGAGCAGCACCATCGCGGCGGCGACGAGTGCGGCCAGCACCCCGATCCGGGCGCGCAGCGTGAACCGCTCGCGGTCCGGCTCGGCCGCGGGCCCGCGGCGCCACCAGCGCTCGGCCCGCTCCTCGTCGAGCGGGAGCGGCTGGGTCACGGCGGGGTGTCCCGCAGGACGTAGCCGACGCCGCGCACCGTGTGGATCAGCCGCGGCTCGCCCTCGGCCTCGGTCTTGCGGCGCAGGTAGCCGACGTAGACCTCCAGGGCGTTGCCGCTGGTCGGGAAGTCGTACCCCCACACCTGCTCGAGGATCTGGGCGCGGGTCAGCACCCGGCGCGGGTGCGCGAGCAGCAGCTCCAGCAGGGAGAACTCGGTGCGGGTGAGGCTGATCGACCGTCCGCCGCGGGTCACCTCACGGGTGTCGGGGTCCAGCGACAGGTCGCCGAAGGTGAGCGCGGGGCTGGTGCCGGCGTCGTCGTCGGTGTCGGGGGTGCGGCGGCGCAGCAGCGCGCGCAGCCGGGCCAGCAGCTCCTCCAGCGCGAACGGCTTGGGCAGGTAGTCGTCGGCGCCGGCGTCGAGCCCGGCGACCCGGTCGGACACCGCGTCGCGGGCGGTCAGCACGAGGATCGGGAGCGCGTCACCGGCACTGCGCAGCCGCCGGCACACCTCCAGACCGTCGACGCGCGGCATCATCACGTCCAGGACGAGCGCGTCGGGCCGGTCGGTGAGCATCTTGTCCAGCGCGACCTGGCCGTCCTCGGCGAGGTCGACCTGGTAGCCGTTGAAGGCCAGCGAACGACGCAGCGAGTCCCGGACCGCCTTGTCGTCGTCGACGACCAGAATGCGCATGGGCGCCAGTCTCGCCGACGGCTCTGAGAGGAACCTGAGCAGGCCCTGATCGGCGGATGGTGATCAGGGCCCGGCGGTCAGGACGCCTTGTAGGCGGCGGCCATGTCCTCGCCGCCGTGGCCGCGCTCCGACGCCCGCAGCAGCCGGTCCCGCACCGCGGGCGCGACGTCGAGCCGGGTGCCCGAGGCCTGGGCCGCGGCGACGATCAGCCCCGCGTCCTTGGCCGCGTTGTCCACCGTGAAGCTGGGGGTGAAGTCGTCGTCGAGGATCGCCCTCGCCTTGTTCTGCAGGTAGGGCAGGTCCAGCGGGCCGCCGGCGACGGCGTCGAGGAAGGCCTGCGGGTCCACCCCGAGCCCCTGGGCGAGCGCGACGGACTCCCCGGTCGCGGCGGTGATCGCCAGCACCCAGCTGTTGGCGACGAGCTTGAGCCGGCTCGCCTGCGCGGACCCGCAGTCCTCGGCCACCCAGACGGTCTGCCGGCCGACGGCGTCGAGCACCGGGTCGACGACCGGGCGCGCCGCGGGGTCGCCGGCGACGAACACGGTCAGCTGCCCGGCCTCGGCGGGCGCGCGGGTGCCGAGCACCGGCGCGTCGAGCAGGGTCAGGCCGTGGCGCGCAGCGATCGCGCGGAGCCCGTCGAACGGCTCGACGCCGACGGTGGTGGTCTGCAGCCACACCTGGCCCGGCGCGAGACCGTCGGCGGCCTGCTCCAGGACGGCGGTCACGTCGTCGGCGTTCCCCAGCATCGTCACGACGACGTCGGCGCCGCGGACGGCGTCGGCCGGGTCGGTGTGCAGGGCCGCGCCCGCGTCGGCGAGCGGCTGCGCCTTGGCCGCGGTCCGGTTCCAGACCCGCAGGTCCAGCCCGGCAGCGAGGATGTTGTGCCCCATCCCGGCGCCCATGATCCCGGTCCCCAGCAGTGCGACGGTCGTCATGGCGTCCACGGTAGATCCGCGACGGTGGTCCCGCCGGGGTCACCGTCGCCGCGGAACCTGCTTCACTGGGGCCGTGGCCGACACGGGTGAGCCCGTCTTCTCCAACCGGACCGGGCGCCCGCCGGGCCGGATCATCACCGCGGTCTCCCGGTTCGTGCCCGGGATCCGCCGCGTGCAGCAGCAGATCGAGCCGTACGCGGCGCACTGGGAGGAACGCAACCGCACCGAGCTGTCCCGGACCGGCCCGCTCTGCGTCGTCCTCGGCGACTCGATGGCCCAGGGCATCGGCGCCTCGCACCCCGAGCGCGGGTGGGCCGGGCAGCTGATCGGGCGGCTGCCCGGGTGGCGGCTGGTGAACCTGTCCCAGTACGGCGCCCGCGTCGACGACGTCCTCGACGCCCAGCTCCCCGTCGCCGAGGGACTGCACCCCGAGCTGCTGCTGTGCCTGGTCGGGTCCAACGACCTGATGCAGCCACGGCACCAGGACGGCGTCGGGCACCGGTACGCGGCGCTGGTCGACCGGCTTCCCCCGGGCACCGTCATCGGGAACCAACCGGGAACGTTCGCGGCCGCACTGCAGGTCAACGGCCTGATCGACGACGCCGTGCGGCACCGTGGGCTCGTTCTGGCCGAGCTGCGGGATCCGCGGACCCGGCACTGGCGCGGCAAGCTGGCCTCCGACCGGTTCCATCCCAACGACCGTGGCTACGCCGCCATCGCCGAGGTGTTCTCCGAGGCGCTGCGCCGGGCGGGTCGCTAGGGACGGGTGCATCGATCTGGTTGGGTGTCCCGATGGCGACCAGGAAACTGCCGCGCAAGATCTACGACGCCGAGCTCCTCCGCCTGCAGGGCGAGCTGCTGCAGATGCAGGAGTGGGTCCGGGCCTCGGGCGCACGGGTCGTCGTGGTCTTCGAGGGGCGCGACGCCGCCGGCAAGGGCGGTGCGATCCAGCGCGTCACCCAGTACCTCAACCCGCGGTTCGCGCGGATCGTCGCGCTGCCCGCTCCGACCGAGCGGCAGAAGGGGCAGTGGTACTTCCAGCGCTACGTCGAGCAGCTGCCCGCGGCGGGCGAGATCGTGCTGATGGACCGGTCCTGGTACAACCGCGCCGGCGTCGAGCGGGTGATGGGGTTCTGCACCGAGGCCGAGTACCGCCGCTTCCTGCGCCAGGCGCCGGTGTTCGAGAACATGCTCGTCGAGGACGGCATCCACCTGCGCAAGTACTGGTTCTCGGTCAGCGCAAAGGAGCAGGCGCGGCGGTTCGCGGAGCGACTGGAGAACCCGCTCAAGCAGTGGAAGCTCTCGCCGATGGACCTCGAGTCCATGACCCGGTGGGACGACTACTCCCGCGCCCGCGACGACATGCTGATCCACACCGACACCGACCACGCGCCGTGGTGGATCGTCGAGGCCGAGGAGAAGCGCAACGCGCGGATCAACATGATCCACCACCTGCTGGGCTCGATCCCCTGGGAGCCGGTGGAGCGACGGGTGCTGACCCTGCCGGACCGGGTGCCGTCGACGGGCTACGAGCGTCCGCCGCGCGAGGTGCAGCGCGACGTGCCCGACCACGCCGCGTCGCTGATCCGGGCCGACTGATCCCGGACGGCCGATCCCGGCGGGCATATCCCGGTCGGCTGCCCCGGTCGGCTGATGTCGGTCACAGTCACCCGGTTGGTACGGGCGGTACCGGATACCGTCCCGCGGAGCGACGGCGCGGCACGGACGCCGCGCGGAAGGGCGGTGCCGGGATGAGTGTCGTGCTGTTCACCGGGTTCCCCGGTTTCCTCGGGTCGGCCCTGCTGCCGCGGACACTGCGCCGCGCGCCGGACTCGCGCGCGGTCGCCCTGGTGCAGGCCAAGTTCCTGGGCCAGGCCCGCACGACCCTGGCGCGGATCGAGCGCGAGGCGCCGGAGATCGCCGGGCGCACCGACCTCGTCGTCGGGGACATCACCGTCGACGGGCTGGGGCTGGAGCAGGCCGACCGGGAGCGCCTGCTCGGTGGGCCGCTGGAGATCTTCCACCTGGCCGCGGTCTACGACCTCTCGGTGCCGGCGGACATCGCGTGGTCGGTGAACGTCGAGGGCACCCGGCACGTCGTGCGGTTCGCCGAGGCCGCGTCGGAGCTGGTCCGGCTGCAGTACGTGTCGACCTGCTACGTCTCGGGCCGCTACGACGGCATCTTCTCCGAGACCGACCTGGAGCTCGGCCAGCCCTTCGCCAACCACTACGACCACACCAAGCACGAGGCCGAGCGCGTCGTGGTCAAGGCCCGCGACGCCGGCCTGCCGGTGTCGATCTACCGGCCGTCGGTCGTCGTCGGGGACTCGGTCACCGGGGCGACGCAGAAGTTCGACGGCCCGTACTACCTGCTGCAGCTGATGGCCCGGCAGGGCCGGACCGCGTTCGTCCCGCTCCCCCGGGCGGCGGCGCGGACCCGGTTCAACCTGGTGCCCTCGGACTACGTCGTCGACGGGATCGCCGCGCTGGCCGGGCACGGTCCGGCGGTGAACCGGACGTTCGCGCTGGCCCAGCCGGCCCCGCCGACGGTGACCGAGATGTGCGAGGTGTTCGCCGACCGGCTCGGCAAGCACCTGCGCGTGGTGCCGATGCCGGTCGGGCTCGCCGCGTTCTCCATCGACCACGTGCCCGGCGTCGGACGGCTGTTCAAGGTCCCCTCCAGCACGCTGGAGTACCTGACCCACCCGTCGCACTACGACACCGACGCGACAACCGCGATGCTGGGCCCGCTGGGCGTGCACTGCCCGCCCTTCGAGGAGCACGTCGACGCGATGGTCCGCTTCTTCCGGGAGAATCCGCAGGTCGGAACGGCTGCGATGGTCTGACGCACGGAGGTCTACCGTCTCCGGCGTGGCCATCGAGCGGAACGACGTGCTCCTCGCGGCCGCGACCGTGCTCGTGCAGAACCCGGCCGCGTCGATGTCGGAGATCGCGACCGGCGCCGGCATCAGCCGGGCGACCCTGCACCGGCTCGTCGACGGCCGGGAGGCGCTCCTCGAGGAGCTCAGCGAGATGGGCGTGGAGCGCGGGATCACCGCGATCCGGGAGGCCCGGACCGACGAGGGCGACCCGATCGAGGCGGTGCGCCGGGTCATCGTCGGCCTGTTGCCCTCGGTGGACCTGTGGGTGCTCGCCGAGCGCATCCAGTCCAGCGACGAGGTCCTGGCCCGCTACGCCGAGATGGACACCCTGCTCGTCGAGCTGTTCCAGCGCGGCCAGCGGAGCGGGGTCTTCTGCGTGACCCTGTCCGCGACGTGGATGACCGAGGCGCTCTACGCCCTGCTGACCCGGTCGGTGCTCGCCGCCCACGACGGCAGGCTCGCCCGGCAGGAGATCGTCGGGGTCACCGAGCGGACCCTGCTGGCCGGGGTCGTGGAGACCGCTGCGCCGAGCGGATGAGGCGTGACACACGATCGTAACCCTTGAGACATCGGAGTCTCATTCGCTACTCTCGTGGTGCGAATCGGACAGACCAGCTTCCGAGTCGACCACTACGAGGAGGTAGCCGATGACCACCCACGAGACCCCGACGCCGTCCTGGCCCGAGACCCTGCGGGACGCCGCCCAGCGCACCGGGAACGTGCTCCGCGAGATCTGGGTGGGCATCGACACCTGGAACGCCGTCACACACGGCCGCACCCCGAGCCGTCGCTGATCCCGGCCTGATCCCGTCCCCCGGTGCGGCACGTCCGCACCGGGGGACGTCGTCGTTCAGGCCCGGTACGCGTCCGGCGGCGCCAGCCGCGGGTGCAGCTGCGCCCAGGCCAGCAGCCCCAGCGCGGCAGCGACGGCGAGCGTCCCCGCCGTCCCGATCCGGCCGGCCAGGGCCCCGGCCAGCGGCGAGCCCACCGTCTGACCGACACCCAGGGCGAGGCACGCCCAGGTCACCGCACGTGCGGGAGCACCCGGGACGATGTGGGCGGCCCACAGGATGCACAGCCCGGTCAGCCCGATGTAGCCCGCGCCGAACAGGCCCGCCGAGACGACCGCGCCGAGAAGGCCCGGCTCCGGCAGGGCGAGCAGGGCGATCCCGGCCGAGAACAGGGTCCAGACGACGAGCCCGACCGCCCGCAGGCCGTGCCGCTGCGCCGCCCGTCCCACCGCGCCGCCGAGCACGCCGACCACACCGATCGCACACCACGCGACGGTGCCGAGGACCGGCCCGGCCCCGACCTCGTCGAGCCGCGCGGTCGAGAAGGTCCAGTACGGCGCGCTGACCACCCCCAGCAACCCGGCGACGACCAGCAGCGGGAGCACCCGGCCGCGCCCCCGCTCCGTGGGCGCCGCCTCGGGAACGCCCCGCGGCAGCAGCCATGCGGCGGCAACGGTGACGACGACCGCGACCAGGCCGAACCCGAGCCAGACGGCCCGCCAGTCCCCCGGCAGCAGCGGCGTGAACGCGGTCAGCGCGAGCCCCGCCCCGGTGCCGGTGTTCGCCCAGGACTGCGCCCGGGTGCGCGCGGCGACACCGACCGTCTCGACGACGAGCTGCGCCACCCCCGGGGTGGCGATGCCGGCCCCAGCTCCCGCCACCACGATCGCGACAGCGAACACCACCACTCCCGGGGCGAGGGCCATGAGCAGCAGTCCCACCGTCGCGGAGACGGCGGCCGCGACCGTGGCACCGCGCGCCGACCGCGCCGACAGCGCCGGAGCGGCGAGCAGCCCGAGGACGTAGCCGGCCGTGGAGAGCCCGCCGAGCACGCCGACCGCGGCCGGGGTCAGGCCGAACGTCTCGGTGAAGCGAGGCACGAACAGCCCGTAGGCGTAGCGAGCGACGCCGTAGCAGAGCGCGATCACCCCCGCGCCGAGCAGCGCGATCGTCCACCAGGGCCGGTCGGTCGTGGGCGCGGAGCGTTCGCAGGTCGCCGTCATGCCGCTAGTGAACAGACCTGTCTGTTTGTTTGCAACTCGAACTGCCCGATGCAGCGGTCGCCGCTGGTAGGATCGGCGAATAGAACAGACCGTTCGGTTGTCCGAGGGGGCCGCATGGCACGCACACGGCGTGGCGACGCCGGGGCCAAGGTGCTCGACGCCGCGTCCCGGCTCTTCTACCGGGACGGCATCAACGCGGTCGGGGTGGACACCGTCGCCGCGGAGGCGGGCGTCACCAAGACGGCGCTGTACACGAACTTCGGCTCGAAGGACCGGCTCGTCGTCGCCTACCTGCGGGACCGCGACCGCCGATGGCAGTCCGACATCGACCGGATCACCGCCGACCACGCGTCGCCGCGGGACCGGATCCTCGCCGTCTTCGACGCCTACGAGACCTGGCAGTCCCGGGAGGACTTCCGCGGCTGCGCGTTCCTCAACGCGGCCTCGGAGCTGCCGCGGCTCGACCACCCGGCCCGCGAGGTCGTCCGGCACCACAAGACCGCGCTGCGCAGCTACCTGCAGGCCCAGGTCGAGCGGCTGGGCACGGCTGAACCGGCCGCGCTCGCCGGGACCCTGATGATCCTCCTGGAGGGCGCGGTCGCGACGGCGGTGGTCGAGCGCGGGCCGGGGCCGATCCGCGCGGCCCGGGAGGTGGCCGACGGTCTGCTCCCGGCGGCCTGAACGGTCACACCGGGACGGGTCCGTGCGGGTGCTGGTCGTCGACGACGAGCCGGTGCGCGTGCGTCCAGCCGTGCACCGACCGGCGCGCGGTGACGACATGGGCGCGATCGGCGTCGTGGTCGTGACGGTGCCGGACGAGATCGGCGCCGGCCGTCGGCCAGACCGTCACCGCCACCCCGAGCGCGACGACGGCGAGCGCGGCGAGAACCGACCAGGTCACCGTCCAGCCGGCCGAGACCGCCAGCCAGCCGGTGAGCGGGTAGGTGACCAACCAGCAGGCGTGCGAGAGCGAGAACTGCGCGCTGAACAGGGCTGGCCGCTGACCGGGCCCCGCCGAGGTGCGCAGCAGGCGACCGGTGTTGACCATGATCCACCCCGGGCCGAAGCCGATCAGCGCCCACGCGAGCGTCGCGGTCGTCCACGACGGCGTTGCCGCCAGCAGCAGGGTCGCCCCGGCCGCCAGGCAGGAGAGCGTCGCGCCGGCCAGCATCACCGTCCGGACCGGCAGCCGTCGGGCGAGCCACGGGGAGGTCAGCGCCGCCGCGGCCGTCCCCGCGCCGGACACCGCGAGCAGCAGCCCGACGTCGGCCTCGGTGCCCCCGAGCAGGTCGCGGACGACGTTCACCGTCGTCACGAGCGACACCACCCCGACCGCGGCGACGACGACGTTCAGCGCCAGCAGCCCCCGCAGCTGCGGGACCGCCCGGAACAGCCGGACCCCGAGCAGCAGCCGGGTCGCGAAGTCACCCTGGGCACGACCCGCAACCGGCGGGACGACCGTCGACGCCACGAGGACCGCGGAGAGGACGAACCCGGCGCAGGTGCCGACGAACAACGTCGAGTAGCTCGTCACCGCGACCGCCGCCGCGGCCAGCAACGGACTCAGCACCGTCTCCGCGCTACTCGCGAGCTGTGCGGCCGACAGTGCTCCGGCATAGTCCTGCTCGTCGGGCACGACGTCGGGGATGACCGACTGGAACACCGGCGTGAACGTCGCCGAGGCGACCTGCAGCACCCCGACCAGGGCGAACACCTGCCAGATCTCGCTCACCCAGGGCAGGACGAGCACGACCGCAGCGCGGACGACATCCGCACCGACCATCAGCATCCGCCGCGGGGCCCGGTCGGCGACCGCGCCGACCACCGGCCCCACGACGACGTAGGCCGCCATCTTGATCGTCAGCGCCGATCCCAGGACGAGAGCGGCCCGCTCGCCGGCGAGGTCGTAGGCGAGGAGCCCGAGCGCGACCGTCGTGAGCCCGGTCCCGACCAGCGCGACGACCTGGGCCGTGAACAACCGACGGAACCGCGTGTTCCGGAACAGCGATCGCACTGACCCTCCCCTGTCGACTGCGGGGACCCTAGAACGATTTCCCCATCGCCCCCACGGAGCAGTTGCCGGCGCGGAGCATCAGCCGGACAACGCGATCTGCGACTTTTCGGCGACAGCGGCCCGGCGCGTCGACTGCGCACGAATCCGCTGGTCAGCGTCCCATGAACGGGCGCACGAGCTGCGAGCGAATCGCTGTCGCCGCACGCTCGCAGGAGCCTTCCGATGTCGTAGTGGCCGATATCACGAATGGGCGCCGCCGCGATTCCGCGCCCCCCCGAAGGAAACGGGGTCTCCGCTCCGGTTCGGCGTTCTCACCCCGGCGCCGTCCCGGGCGATGACGGCGGCGAGGTGGAGCCCGGGGCTTCCGGGTAACCTGCACTCGCGCCCTCGTAGCTCAGGGGATAGAGCACCGCTCTCCTAAAGCGGGTGCCGCAGGTTCGAATCCTGCCGGGGGCACCCACAGAATCAGCCCCTCACCAGGCAGAACCCGGTGAGGGGCTGATCTTGTTCTGTCCGACTCGTACCGGCCGTCAGCGGCTGTGAGCGGGTCTCTGTGCCTAATACGTGCCTACGTCGCGTAGCTCGACCGATCAGAGCCCAGAGCCAGTAGGACGCGGCGGCGCGCCTCGTAGTCCTGTCCCTCGATGCACTTCGCGTAGACCTTCAACAGCACCTCGACCGAGTGGCCCGCCCACTCCGCGACCTGCGTCGCCGGGACGCCAGCGTTGAGCCAGGTCGACACGCACGCGTGTCGCAGTGAGTACGGCGTCGCGGCGAGTGGGGACGCGACGACCTCGGGAGTGAAGGCGATGGACCGCGCGACCTTCCAGGCTCGTATATAGGTGATCTTCGGCAGCTCGACCACCCGCCCCCCAGGAAACAGCCTGCCGTCTTCTCCTAGCCCGAACTCCGCCACATGCTGTTTCAGCAGCTCTACGAGTTCGGGAGACGCTGGAACAGCACGGTGCTCGCCACGGGCACGGCCCTTCAACTGCCGCCGGTCCCGTTGCTCCCCGTCGTCGGTCCACTCGGTCCCGGCGTGCGGCGTCGCTTCTTGTAGGTGGATCTCACCCCACCCGTTCCCGTTGGGCAGCGTCAGGTTGACGGCGCGCACGTTGACTGCCTCCTCCGGCCGCAGCGCGGCGAAATACATGAGCCCGAAGAACGCCACCAGACGAGGCCCGCTGCGCCTCGTCTCCCGCACCGCAGCGAGCAGCGTCCGTGCCTGGATCGGGTTCACCACAGTCCGCCGGTCGACCGCCCCCGATGGCTTAGGGGCCTTCCACTTCAATCCCACGAGCGGGTTCGCCGAGAGGTGCCCCCGTTCGACCGCGTACTCCGCAGCGTTGTAGAGCACCCGGCGACGTTGGTTGACCACCGTCGCGGCCGCAGGCTTCCCGTCGAGCCTTGTACTGATCGTATTCAGGACCGACCGGAGGACCCCCGGATCAGTAAGTGCACTGACCGGCAGGCTGTGCCGCCGGGCCCACGCCAGAGCTTCCACGACTTCTGCCGACTGACTGGGGCCTCCACGTCGCGCGGTGTTGAACGCCCATCGGTGCAGGGCCCGTCTCAGAGCTGCCGACGTCGGACGGTTCCGCTCGCCATCGAGCATCGCCACAGTTACGGCCGTCAGCGCCTCGGATAGGCCTCGCCGGTAGGTAGCCGCGGCGGCCGGCCACTTCATATCGATGTAGTCACAGGCAAAATCCAGCCAGTTGACCGCCTGGGTGGGCTTGACGGCGGAGATCGGTAGGCCGGTGCCGGTATCGAACGCCTCACCGCGGCGGGCTGCGCTCACCAGATCGGAGCGGTAGCTGTCCGCGAGCGCCCTCGTCTTGAACGTCTCCTTCTTCCGGCGGCCCGCAATCTGCCAGCGCACCATGTAGGTCGTTCCACGCTTGCCCTCGTACGTGCTGATCTTCCATATACGAACGTCGTAGGTGGTGTTCATCAGGCGGCGACCTCCGGTTCTTCGAGGCTGGTGATCCAGTCGTCGAAGTCGGTGCGGCGGATGCGGATCTCGCCGTTGGGGAGCTTGATGCAGCGGGGGGCGCGGCCCTTGGCGCGCCAGTCGTAGAAGGTGGACCGGGAGATGCCGAGTTCAGCGCAGAGGTCGGTGACGGTGAGGCGGGCGGCCGGCCGGCTCATGGGGTCTCCATCCGGGGCGGGAGTGACACCGGGGTCGTGGTGTCACTCGGGGTGTCACAGCGGTTGATGCAGGTCAGAGCGCATGAAGTGACGCAGTGACAGTGGTGAGACCGTGATGGTGGAGCCCGGGTGTCACCGTGCCTGGTTGGCCGGGTCACTGGTGTTCTCCGAGGTCAGCCGGGTCGGAGTGACGCAGTGACAGCAGTGACACCGGTTCCGTCGCGTGTATGTCACTGCTGTCGCTCGTGTCACCGGACCCGGGGCTGTCGGCGGCCCAGTAGGCCCCGCCAGCGTTGGCTCGGAGCTGGCCGTCGTTCTGCATCCGGCGGCAGGTCTGGCGCACGGTCCCGGCGTCGAGGCGCAGCGCTTCGGCGATCTCCTTCGGACGGCGGCCGGGGTAGTCGCGCAGGTAGCGGATGACCAGGGAGCGGGTGTCGCGCATCTGGTAGTCAGCGGCGTTGCCGTCGAGCAGCGACCACGCGCCCGCGCCCGGGTCGAACGCGAGTGGGTAGTCGGTTTCGTCGACGTCGCGGCCGGTGACGTGCAGGACCCCGTCGGCTTGGGCGCGGGCGCGTTCGAGGACCAGGACGGCGTCGGCGGCGCCGGCGAGGCCGTTGGTTCCTGACACGGTGGCCAGGAAGTCCTCGGCGGCGGCCTTGCGGACGTGGTGGACCAGCACCACGGCCACGCCGTAGTGGTCGGCGACGCGCTTGATCCGGGCCATCGCGGCGTAGTCGGCGTCGTAGGCCGACACCCCGGGTGCGGGGGTGCCGCGGACCTTGGCGAACACGTCGATCACGACCAGCCGGGCGTCGGGGTGGGATTCCAGCCACTCGGCGACCTGGACATCCCCGCCGGAGGGCATCGGTGGGCAGGCGATCGACAACGTCAACCCGGCCGGTGCGGGCCGGTCTCCGAGGGCGATCTCCATCCGCGACTTCAACCGGCGCGGGGTGTCCTCCAACGCGAGGTAGAGCACCGAACCGGGCTCGGTGGTGATGCGGCCGAACGCCGGACGCCCCGCGGCGATGTCGAGCGCCAGACCCAGGCTCATCCAGGACTTGCCGACCTTGGGCGGGCCGGCCAGCAGCGTCACGCCCTCGCAGATCACCCCGGGCACAGCCCATCGCGGGGTCGGGAACTCCATGCCCATCAACTCCTGTGCGGTCCAGGCCGTGTGTGGCGGCGCCGACACCGCCCCGAGCGGCGGGAACCCGGGCCGGTCGGCCGGGCTGTGCGGGGCACTCAGCGGGCCCTGAGTCGCCGCCTGCGGCCCGTTCGCGGGGCTGCTGGTGTGTGGGGCTGGGGATGGTGGGGAGTTCATGCGGCGTCCTCGATCCGTCGGGGTCGCTTCGCCCCGGCCCGCAGGCCCGAGGTGATCGTCTTGTCGGCCTGAGCGGCGCTGTAGGCGCCGAGCGCGACATGCCCTGCGCACGCGCTGCGCAGCGTCGACCACGCCTCGCTCTCCGGGAGCGCCCCGCCGGCAACGAGCTGGCCGAGCGCGACCGCCGCCACGTACAACGACGCGTTGCGCTGGGACTTCGGCGCCCCGGTCACCCGTGCTGTTTCAGCCCGTAGTGCGACGTCGAGATAGCGGTCACGGCGGCCCGCCCCGGTCCGGATCGGACCCGCTGGAACAGCCGGGGGTGGTGGCGGGGTAAGCCGGTCGGCCAGCCACCCCGGCAGCTCGGCCGGTTCCGCCTCGCCCCTGGCCTCGTAGAGCCCGGCCGGGACCCGTGAACCGGCCGCGACGACGTAGCCACCGTGGGCTCGGGTGTCGATCTTCCAACCCAGGCCGCGGCCGGTGTCGCCGGCGGTGTTGCGCAGCTCGACCCCGGTCGGCGCCCGGAAGTACAGGTGCCGGCCGCCCGAGGGCGTGGCGACCCCGTAGGTCGCCGGGAGCCTCCGGCCCCACTCGGCGAGCAGCGCGGACAGCACCCCGGCGCCGTCAACGACGCCGCGCACGGCCCACTCAGGCGGCGCGTTCTCGCCGTCGTCGCAGGTGTCGAGGTCGACCACCACCAGCCCGGCCCGCCCGGTCGGCACGCCGACGTTGAACGCACCCGCCGTCCACGCCGCCCGGATCCGGCCCGGATCGGTCGTCGCCCGCTGCTCCCACCCCCGGTGCCCGTCGGCGCACGGCCCGACACCGCGGCAGCTCGTGAGCCCGTGCAGGGCCGGGCGCTTGCTGCCCGGACGCAACGGGAACACCGGCCACCCCCGCTCAGCCAGCGCGAGCGCCACCAAGCACAGCTCACCCCGCCCGGCGTTCACCGCTCCACCTCATGGCAGTCGACGCAGCACCCCAGCGAGCGCGGGATGCAGTAGCCGACGTCGCGCCGACAGACCGGGCACCACCGGCGGGCGGCCAAGGCTCGGGCGAGCGCGGCTCGCTGTGCCGGGGTCGGAACCCGTTTCGGGCCGAGGTCGGCGGGGTCCCACAGCAGCGCCCACCGCCGACCGCGCCGGCACTCGATCCGCCCCACCGGGACGGCCCCGGCCGGGGCGCGGCCGGCGGCCCGCATCTGCCGGCGGGTGACCAGCCCGGGCGGGGCGGAACGCCACCGCCACGTCGGCAGCCCCTCGTGCATGCGGGCGGTGGGTTGCCAGCCCCACCGCTCGGTCAGCACCCCGCTCACTGCTGATCACCGGCGCGGCGACGGCGGCGGCCACGACCGTGTTGGTGGTGGAACCCGCCGGGGCCGGGGGTGTCGATCGAGGTCGTCCGCCGGGTCAGGTTGTGGGTGACCGGGCCGATCTTGATGGCAAACGACCAGCGGCCGGACTGGTTGACCGTGGCTCGCAACGGGCCGAACTGGAACGTCTTACGGGCGCGGAACTTCACAGCTCCCCCTTCGCCTTGGCGGTCTCGATACGGGCGATCAGGTCGGCCTTGTCGGCGAGCCACCGGGTCCGCTCGGCGGGGTCGTGCCCGGCGGCCTTGATCTCGTCGAGGCGGCGCAGCAGGGCGACGACCTCGCTCGTGGTGGGCGGGCCCTGCCCGTTGCCTCGGTTACTGTGCGTCGACATGGGTGCTCCTGTTCTCGGCATGGAGGGGGTCGCGGCACCGGCCCGATGGCTCGGTGTCGGGGTGCTGATCGGGTAGTGAGGTCGGTGGGTGAGGTGGCGCCCGGCGGGTTAGGTTTTTCACTCCTGCCCGACGATGCAGCTCTGACCTGCTGACCTGCGACGAGTTATCGAGTTAGCCGGGTTAACCCGGTCCGTGTCCCGGCCCGGGTGGCCCGCCTGGGGCGCTGTCAGCCCGGACCGGGCCCGGTTCACTCGTGGCTGCGGTCGAGGTCCTGGTCGTCGTCGAGGTCAGCGGTCGCCCGCCGCACCTGGGCATCACGGACGGTGATGGGATCGAGGGGCCAGCGGTTCCCGGTGGAGGGCACCTTGATCCCAAACTCGGCCGCCAGGGCCTCGCGCAGGGCCTTTCCGGTCATGGCCTGGTAGGGCTGGTGGCCGGGTGCGTGACGGGCCAGCAGCGCAGGCACGTCGGCGGTGCGCACGGGCTCCTCACCGAGGACAGCGTCGAGGTCGTCGAGCAGGTCCCGCGGCTGCTGCACCTGGACCTGCGGACCGGGGCGGCCGGCGCCGGGCAGGCCCTTGCCGCGGCGCTCGATCGCGTCGAGGGCGCGTTCGATCAGCGGGGTGACCTGGTCCCCGACCGGGGTGTCCTTGTCCACGGACAGGAAGTAGACCTGCACGATCTCCGAGCGCTGCCCGGAGAACCCCTTGACCACCGCCGTCCCCCGGTCCACGCCAGGGATCAGCTCGGTGGCGCGGTGCCCGGCGGTGTAGGCGCCCTGGCCGAGCAGGGCGTCGTTGGCGACGTGGTCACCGACGGCGAAGGCGATGCCGTTCGAGGCGTTGCGGGTCGCGTCGCGGGGCATGGAGTCCTTCGTCGGGGCCTGGGTGGACAGGATCAGGTGGATCCCGCGCTTACGGCCCAGGCGCATGATGTCGACGATCAGCTTCGCCACCTCCGCCCCGTGGGTAGGGTGCTGGATCGCGACGTGGGCCTCCTCCAGCAGGCAGAACAGCGGGTGCAGACCGACGCCCTTGGAGGCGTACTCGCGGGTCACCGCGGGGATCTCGTAGCGGACCAGCAGCTCACCGCGGGTCTGGACCTCGGCATGCAGCTCGCGCAGGTGCTCGGCGATCTCGGCGATGCGCTCGTCCTCGGCGCCCATGACGTAGCGCGAGCAGCGGGGGCGGAACGCCTCGAAGTCGAAGTTGGCATCGGGCACCCAGATCCGCAGCTCAGCGGTGGGGTCCAGGGCGGCGCCGGCCATCATGACCCGCGCGGCCGAGGACTTGCCCTGTCCGGGCATCCCGCCGGTAAGGGTGTTGCGCTCCATCAGCGGCGCCACGACCGGGGTGCCACGCAGGTTCCGGCCGAACGGGACGCCCTTGAACACGTCCACCGTGCCGGCGTCGTCGAGCAGCGGGTATGCCCCGGCACCCTCGGCCAGTGCGCCCTTGTCGGCGACCCACAGGTCCAGGATCCCGGCTTCGGCGCCGGTGGTCGGCCACACTTCCTTCGCCAGCCGGTGCAACCCGGTGGCCAGGTCCGCGCGGCGCCGCGCGATCCGCTCGGCGGGGACCCCGGCAGGCAACCGGATCACCGCGTGGGTGCCGCGCCCGTCCACCCGGGTCGGGGTCAGGAACTGCAACGGCGTGCCGGCCTTGAGGTACGCGCTGATCTGGGCGATGCGCAGCGCGTCCAGGGCGCGGGCGATCGTGGTCTCATCGATCATCGCGTCCACCTCGGCGTCGCCGGCAGTGGCCAGCCAGGTCGGGCCGGCGGTGTGTCGGCGGCCCTCCCACCAGCCGGCCAGCACCAGCGCGGGGATCGCCGCCCACAGCGCGGCCGTCGCTGCGACGGTGACCGCGGCGGTGGCGAACCGGATGACCGCCCCGACCATGTCCCACCACGAGGTCCAACCGAACCCGCCTGGGGCCAACCACGACACGACCCCACCGGACACCAGCAGCAGACCGAGCACGGCCAGTGCGATCCCGGCCACCTGCAACACGGCCAGTACCTGTCGGGGAAGGTCCCGCAACCGCTGCGCACGGTGGTCCTTGAGCGTGTCCAGGCGCTCGATCCACTCCGCCGCCGCCGTGGCGTCCCCGGCGGCGCGAGCGGCCCGGATCTGCTCACGCGCCCCGCCGTGGGTCGCCGCCGCGACCGCCCGCCGGGTCAACGAGCCGTACCCGGCCACCGTGGTCACCGCCGCCCGCGCGGTCACCTTCGGCGCGGCCTTCGCCCCCGCGACCGTCGCCGCACCGACGCGGCGCACCGGCCCACCGGCCGCGGTGGTGATCACGTGCGTCCCGGCGCGCACCACCCCGCCAGCCCGACGAGCCGCCCGCCGCGGACCCCGCTCGGCCGAGACCACCTCAGCCGACCCAACACCACCGTCGTCGCGCTCGATGGGCTCGCCGTCGACAACCTCACCGTCGACCACGGTCGGGGCGTCCGCGCCGCGGCGGCGTCCGGCCGGGGGCCGGCGCCCGTGCTCATCGGCACTGGTGTGGCGGGGTCGAACCCCCTCGATCGCCTCGGCGTGCTCGTCGTGGTCCGGGTCGGTGTTCATGTCTCGATTCCCCTCGATCATCGCTGGTCACCGTCCTGATCGGTCGTCGTGTCGGTGGTGGTGGTGGTGTGCTCGTCGCGCAGTGCGCGAGCCCGTGCGGGGGCACAGCGCAGGGTGGTGCGGATCGACTCCGCCGAGGACGGATCGACCTCTCCGGAAGCGATCGCGGCGGCCAGCTCCGCGCGGAGCTGATCCAGCGACCGGGCCCGCGGCACCCGATGGGTACGGCGCCGGGCGGGTCGTCCCGCGGGGCGGTCGAGCGTGCCGACGCCGTGCCCCTCCGGCCGGTCGCCGTCCTCGCGGTGCTCCTCGGTCTGGTTCCCGGGCCCGCCGGCGGCGTCGTCAACCGACGGGCCCGGGACGCTCGGCTGCTCGGCGAGCCAGGCACCGATCTCCGCCGCCAGATCCTCCGCAGCCCCACCATCAGCGACCGGGAGCCCGGGGGTGGTGTGCGGGGCCAGCCGCACCCGCCCAAACCGGCCGCGCTGGATCCGGTAGGTGCCCGGAGCAATGACCAGCCGGGCACCGCCGTCGGCGTCGATCTCCGCGACCGCGGCATCCAGCGCGGCACGGCGCGCACGACGCGTCTTACGGTCCGCGGCCCGCTGCTCGCGAGTCCGACGCGCTCGGCGCGGCCGGCGGGGGCCGGCGGTGACGAGCTGGTGAGCGACCACCCCGGCCACCGACACGACACCCATGACCAGGCCGGCCGACAGGCCGGCGTCCAGGCCGTGAGCGAGGTTCAACCCGGCCGCGACCGCAGCGAACGACCAGACCCCGACCTGCAACGACCACACCGGCGCCGCCGGGTCCTGCCGGCGCCGCGACTGGACGGCCAGAGCGAACGCCCACATCCCCAACTCGGACAGCACCGGCAGGACCGCGCCGGTCGGGCCGCCGTAGAGCTGCATGCCGTAGGTGGCCATGGCCGGGATCGCCATCGCCGCCGACGCGACAGCAAGCGGGTAGATCAGCAGGTCCACCCGGTGGGCGGCGATCCAGGCGCCGGCCGCGGCCCGGCGGGCCGCGGCCCGGGCACCGGCGGCGGCCTTGGCCTCGGCGCGGCGGGCAGCCTGCTCGGTGCGGCGTCGCTCGGCGAGCTCGGCGCGCACGGCCTCCGCGCGCAGGGCCCGATCCGCCGCCGCAGCGGCATCCTTACGGGCCTGCTCGGCGGCCACGGCGCGGTCGTCGCGGCGCCGCTGTGCGTAGTCGTTGGTGCCAGACACGATCAGTCTCCTCCCTGGTCAGAGGGTCAGCGGAACGAGCCGCGGGGTAGATGCCCGGTGCGGGCGAGGTCGACAGCCAGAACGGCGATCCGGTCCAGGCGGGGCCGCAGCAGCGTCTTCGCGCGCCGTTCGGCCTGCTCCCAAGAGAGCCCGCTCTCCCAGTAGGACTCGGTCTCGGCAAACAGGGAACGGTCGCCATACGAACCGTTCCCCGCTCCGCCGAACCAGCCCAGGTAGCGGTCAGTGAACAGCCGCTGCGCAGCGTTGCCAGCGGCGTAGCCGACCAGCAGCCCCGGCGCGGTGCGCTTGGTCGTCGACGGAGGCCCGACCTTGCATCCGGCGTCGTAGGGCGAGCCGAGCAACCAACCGAATCTCATCCGCGCCGGCCCCGCGACGTAGCCGGCAGCAGCGAACGCGACCCCGTGCCCGACCTCGTGCGCCGCGACCGCCAAGACCTCACTGCTGATCCCCTCGGCCCGGGCCTGCGCCACCCGGTCCCGGGCCGTCGCCCGACTCACCACGACCACCCCGACTCCAGCACGGCGTCCATGTCGGACAGGGCGATGTCGAGGTGGCCGCAGTGCTCGGCCACCCCGCGCGCCGCCGCCGGACCGGGCACGGCCAGGTCGTCGGTCAGGCAGTCCGGGCACAGTGACACGCACAGCACCCCGGCCCCGCTCCCGGCGGTCACCACCGTCAACTCGCCCTGCCCGGTACCGCACCCGGCGCACGTCGCCGCGGTCGGGCACCGGCCGGTGTCGTCGAGGTCGACTAGCATCACGCTCTCCTTTCGTCTGGCTTGCTGGATGAAGGGGCACTGCCTGGCCCGGCGGGGTGATCTCTTCCCGGAGTGGTCCCGCCGGGCCAGGCGCAGCTATCGCCCCGGACGCGGGATCGGCAGGTGGAACCCGCCGCAGCGGCTGCACGCGGTCGGGACCCCACCCATCCACTGCCTGGCCTCGTCGGCCTGGTCCCGGGTCCGGTAGTAGGCCCGCCCCGGGCACAACCGGTGCGAGTACGCCGCCCGAGCCCGCGGCGGCCGGCTCAACGCGCTCACCGCGACCCACCTGAACGGCGCCGGCACCCGTGCCGGTGACACGTCCGCGGCTCCGGACCGCCATCGCCCGACAGCTCGAACGCCCGCCGGCAGACGGTGCAGCGGGCCCGCACCCGCATCCCCGGCGCGCCCATCACAGGGCCGCCCGCTGCTGGCAGCGGCGATGCGAGCACACATCGCCCAGCGCCGAACGGACCTTGACCCCGCAGAACCGGCACCAGACCGTCCCCGCAGGCCGGTCGGTGTGGCGGCCCCGCTTGTGGTGCTTGGCGTGCTGTGCCGCCTCCACCTCCCGGCGCACGGCCTCACGACCCATCCGGGCGCCGCCCTTCGCCGTGCTCGACAACCAACCCATCACCGTTCTCCTGTCTGTCCAAAGTGGATCTTTCGATTACGTCTCACCGGGACGACCCCGCCACACCCCACCGGGGGCCGGTCAGCGCCGGCGCTCACCCGCCACGAGCCCGACCCGCTCGGCTACCGACGGCGACACGCACCACGCCGGCGCGTTCGCGGAGGTCTTCACGTACGAGGTCTTGCCCGCCAGGTCGACCAGGTCCAGCCGCACCTGCAAGCGCTCGTGGTCACCGAACAGCGAGACCTTCGTGACCTGACGCCACGACCAGCCGACGAACGCGGGGCTGTAGACCCACCACCCCGGCCGCACGGTCCGGGCCCGACGCTCACGCGACGCCTTCGCCGCCGCCCGCTCGACCTCGCGGTCCAGCCGCCCGGTCACGACCGACCACCCGCCGGCGGCTGCTCGTCCTCGTCGTCCCGGCCGCCGAGGCGGACGAACTCCGCCCGCTCCTCGGCCGCGTCGACCGCGTCGACCGCGACCATCGCCGTCAGATACGCCGAGTCCCGACGCAACCGGCGCAGCTCCCGCAGCCCAGAGACCGCCTCACCAGCGAAGTCGTAGACCCCACCGAGCAGGAACCCCGGCACCAGCCACGCCCACGACTCGACGACCCACGAGCCGAACGAGACCGAACCCGACGCCACCACCAGTCCCGCCAACACGGCCGTCCCGGCCAGCACCAGGGCGAGCACCCCGCTGTAGAGCACCTCCGAACGAACCCGATCCAGAACCCGCCGCTCCCGCGCATTCACCACCGTGATCACGCCGCCTCACCTCCACGCAGAACAGCGCCGGCCATCGACTGCCTACGCAGCTCGACGACCGGCGCCACCGAACGACGAGCCGCCGGCACCT
Organism: Pseudonocardia sp. Ae717_Ps2; assembly: GCF_001932475.1. Classification (NCBI taxonomy): domain Bacteria; kingdom Bacillati; phylum Actinomycetota; class Actinomycetes; order Pseudonocardiales; family Pseudonocardiaceae; genus Pseudonocardia; species Pseudonocardia sp. Ae717_Ps2. The sequence goes on along the minus strand of NZ_MCIS01000001.1, from coordinate 370,897 downwards.
CGGGCGACACGCCCCATACCTCCGCCAGAACCTGCTCCCAGTACGCGTGCAGCGCACTGACCTCCTCCTCGGCCAGCGGCACCGTGCAGTCCGCCAGCTCAACGGGACGCTTTGTCATCTCGCTCCGCTCCTCGCTTCCGCCTTATGCAACCCCCCTTACGTCGAGGCAAGAGGACTTGCCTCACAGAAGGTAGACGGACGACCACGCCGAGCGCAACCCCTCTCGCGCTACGCTAGGCAAGACCCCTAGCCCCGGAGGTGGCCACGATGCACAGCGAGGTCGTTCGGGCCGGCGAGATCGCCGACCCAAGAGAACGGGCCACGGTCGCGAGTCGACTCGTGACCGAGTTCAACGACGCCCAGAAGGAAGCAGGGCGCATTCGGCGTGAAGCGGTCGAGGAACTTCTCGCCGGCGGCATGCTCCAGAAGGAGGTGGCCGAACTTCTCGGAACAACCCGGGCCCGCATCGGCCAGATCGTCAAGGCCGGACCACCAGCCGAGCGAGCGTTCCTCGGATCCGGTCCTCTCACAATTGCGCTTGGAGGAAAGCAGGAGGCCAACAAGCGCGGCTCTGGACGAGTTCTAGCCCAGGAAGACCTTGCGGCATACAACGCACTCCACAAGATGGCCGCAGGGATGGAGCTGAGCGCAGAGTCTGAGGTAATCGAGCCGCCCGGCTTCCTCGATCTAAACCGGGACAATTTGATTGTCGTCTGCGGGCCTCGACTGTCGCCGATCATCAACCAACTTCTTGAGTCTGACCCGAATCTAAAGTTCCGCGAGGACGAAAAGGGGTGGCATCTCGTCGACCTGGCCTCAGGAAAAACCTATCGCTCACCAATGGACTCAGGTGAACCCCGGGATGTCGCCTACCTCGGCCGGCTACCACGCCTGGACGGGAACGGACACTTCCTCTACATCGCCGGAATCCATGCCGTCGGCGCTCCCGGCGTTGTCCACTATCTTGAGCACAACATGGCTCAGCTCTACCGCGAAGTCAGGAAGGGGCGGTTCTCCACTCTGATCGAATGCACCTTCGCCCCGAAGACACTGGCGATCACAGCCAGCGAGCAGGTCTCACCCCTGTACCGCGGCGACCGAGGCCAAGCCTGATGCGCGCGTCAATGGCTACCCAACAGGGGGACCCGGGACGCGAGAACGAAGACTGGGTGGGCGCTTCGCTGAACAGCGTCGTCCTGCTCGACGGCCTCAGCTCCGCAGCTGGCGCCCGCTCAGGCTGCAAGCACGGAACGCCGTGGTTCGTCAATCAGCTTGGCTCCCGCTTGCTCGAAATCGTCAGCAGTGACGAGCGCGACCTGAGAAGTGCCCTCTCTATCGCTATTACTGACGTCGCATCCAGGCATCCAGGGTGCAATACCGAGCATCCCGGTTCACCTTCTGCAACCGTCGCAATACTTCACTACCACAGCTCCACACAGGAAGTGCAATTCCTCGTACTGGCCGACGCTCGGATAGCCATAGAGACGACTGTAGGTATTGAATTTCACACAGATGACAGAGTGGATCACTTCTCTCGAAAAGAGCACAAGGAGGCGCTGCGACACCCCTTGGGGTCTCCCGAACAAAAACATGCAGTATCGAACCTCATCGCCGCGCAGAAGCCGCTTCGTAACGCCGATGGCGGCTACTGGATAGCAGGTGGGGATCCACGAGCCGCGAGTCAAGCGGTCGTAGGCTCGGTCCCAGCGGACTCAGTAATCCGGGCAGCTCTACTCAGCGATGGAGCCAGCCGCGTCGTCGACACATTCCACGCTCGCACCTGGCGTGAAGCACTCGACCTCATGCACGAGAAAGGACCGGACGAGCTGATCAACACGGTTCGCACGATCGAGCACGATGACCCGAACGGTGCGCGGTGGCCGCGCCTCAAGAACAGTGATGATGCGACGGCTGCGTACGTCCAGTGGCGGTGACTCACCCCCACACTCTTCTTGTCACTATGTCACAAGTGCCTACCTGACCTGCTGAAACGGCAGTGACAGTCGGAGTGACAGCCGGGTGACAGTCACTCAGACTGAACTGGCCCCGGACAGCATCTGTGCCCAATACGTGCCTACGAAGGACCCCATGGCGGGCGAGAGAGGCCGTCTCCGCAAGTCAGAGCAGCAACGGAGCTGCACACGCTCCCCTGCTCCTAAAGCGGGTGCCGCAGGTTCGAATCCTGCCGGGGGCACTAGCAGAACCAGCCCCTCACCAGGAGCAACCTGGCGAGGAGCTGATCGTGTCTGGTGCTGCCGTTCCTTCGATGATCTCGGAGGGCTTGGTCCCACGATCGCGAGAACAGCGGCTACACGGCACAGGACACCTGATCTTGCACGGCGTTCTCGAGCTGGCTACGTTCGTGATCACTGATCAACAAGGCTGTCGACCGGTCGAGGGGAACACCGTGACTGAGCCGTTCGGCGCCACGTTCACAACGTCGGACGAGTGGTTCGACTCCGGTGGCACACGGTGCGCGGCCCGCGTCTACCGGCCGACCACCGCCGACCACGAACCGCCCGTCGTCGTCATGGCGCACGGATTCGGTTCACCACGCGCGCTGCGCCTCTACGCCTACGCCGAACGCTTCGCCGCCGCCGGGTACGTCGTCGTGGTCTTCGACTACCGGGGCTTCGGCGAGAGCGGGGGCGAACCACGCCAGCTCCTCGACATCGGCATGCAGCACGAGGACTGGCGCGCCGCTCTCCGCTTCGCCCGTTCTCTCGACGGAGTCGACCGCGACCGCGTCGTGGCATGGGGGACCTCGTTCGCCGGTGGCCACGTCATCACCATCGCCGGCCGGGGAGAACCGCTCGCTGCCGTGATCGCCCAGGTACCGCACGTCAGCGGCCCGGCAGCGGTGAGATCAGCAGAGCCCCGAGCCGCCCTCCGGGCAGCGGCAGCGGGCGTCCGTGACGCGGTTGCCGCTCGGCTGGGTCGTGAGCCCGTCCTCATCGACAGTGTCGGCCCTCCTGGCCACACGGCGATGATGACCTCCCCCGACGCCCGCCCCGGCATGCTCACGCTCCTGCGCGAGTCGGGGCTGACCGAGGACGACTACCCGGCCACCGTCGCAGCCCGCATCGCGCTGAAGATCGGCTTCTACTCGCCCCGGCGCTGGGCCGGGAACATCGAGTGCCCGGTCCTGGTCCAGATCGTCGCGCAGGACACGATCACCCCCCGACGAGTCGCCGAGAGCGCAGCGGCCCGGATCCCGAACTCGACCGTTCGCATCTACGACGGGGGCCATTTCGACCCCTACGTCGAACCCCTGTTCAGCACCGTCGTCGCAGACCAGGTGGAGTTCCTGCACCGCCACGTCCCCCCGAAGCCGAGCAACGACGCGTAGCCCTGTTCCGATGTGGCATGCGTCCGCACGCCGGTAGCCATGCCCGAAGCACCCGGGGCTGCCGTTCGAGCCTGATGGCTGCGCACGGAAGCCGACTCCGGGCCGCCGAGATGCGGCATCCCCGGGATCCTCCGACCGCTGCGAGGACCGCCCAGCTGGCGAAAGGCGTGCTCGTACCCCTCCCCCATCACACCTGACGCCGGAGCGCCGGGTGACGAGGACCGCATCGCAGTCCGGTGCGGCGTTCTCAACTGCCTTGCCGGCTGTGTGCGGCGTCGAGCGTCGGGGTCGAGGGCTGAGGGGCCGGTATGGGCAGCAGCCGGTGCAGCAACGACTGTTCCAGTTCGATCAGGATGTCCTCGCTGCTGGTGTGGTGACCTGGCAGGGTGTGCCAGAGGACCAGTTGGCCGTGCGAGGCGGTCCACAGGTGGATGCCGATGGTCTCCGCCTCCGATCGCCGGCCGGGCGCGATCGCCGCGAGATAGGTGTCCACGGCGTGGGTCCACGCCTGGAGCACGGTGCCGAGAGGGGTGTCGGCGGAGGACTGACGCTCGGGTTCGTATTCCAGGCTGAACATCAGCCGGTACCGACGGGGCTTGTCGATGGCGAATCTGCGGTAGGCGGCGGCGGTGGCGCCTATCCGCTCCCACGGGGCGGCGCCGGCCGCGGCGGCCGCTTTCCCCGCCTCGCCCATCGCTGCGGCCAGCGCCCAGTAGGCGGCGTCGAGCACGGTGGCGACCAGTTCGGTCTTGTCCTTGAAGTGCAGATAGACGCTGGGCGCTGAGATGCCGACCTCGCGGGCCACTCCTCGCAGGGAGAGCGCGTCCTCGCGTCCCGTCTCCTCCAGGATGCGGGTCGCCGCGTCGAGGATCTCCTGCCGTAGCCGTTCCCCCTCGCCCCGCACATTGGGCACCCGTCTGACCTGTTGCTCCATGGCCACCTCCTCGCCGTGTGCACCGTATGTGCCCGCCCGGGCTCCTGCCGTATGGCCCGGCGCCGCAGCGCCGGGAGGATGCCCCTCCACATCTTTCGGTTAACAGTGTTAGTCTAACGAGCAGAACGACTAACACTGTTAGTCGACGGTGGAGAGGAACGGCCATGCCCTCGCCCCTCTCGAACCCCCCGTCCGTCCTGGGAGGAGCGGCGGCATGAGCGCCAACACCGGTCCGGAGGGGTTCGACGCGGCCGGCACCGACGGGACCCCGCTACAAGAACAGGAGACACACATGACCGAGAAGGTCTGGTTCATCACCGGTTGCTCACGCGGCTTCGGCCGGCTGTGGGCAGAGGCCGCGCTACAGCGGGGCGACAAGGTCGCCGCGACCGCGCGCGACGACAGCAGGCTCGAGGCGCTGGCCGCGGCGTACCCCAGCTCCTTGCTGGTCCTGCCGCTGGACGTCACCCGGCGCGGCGCCGTGTTCGACGCCGTGGCCGCCGCCCACGACCACTTCGGACGACTCGACGTGATCGTCAACAACGCCGGTCACGGCCTCCGCGGTGCCCTCGAGGAGGTCCAGGAGGCCGATGTGCGGGAGCTGCTCGACACCAACCTGCTCGGGACGCTCTGGGTGACGCAGGCGGCGCTTCCCTTCCTGCGCGCGCAGGGAGGCGGCCATGTCCTGGCGGTGTCCAGCCAGGGCGGACTGATGGGTGAGGCGACCCTCGGTCTGTACAACGCCCCCAAGTGGGCGCTGGAAGGGATGATGGAGGCCCTGTCGAAGGAAGTCGCCCACCTCGGCATCAAGGTCACCATCATCGAACCCGGGCCCTATGCCACCGAGTTCTCGTCCCCCACCTCCCTCAAGGCGTCACCCGAGAACCCCGCCTACGACGAGGCCCGCCAGGCCCTGTACGCGGACTTCGACCCCGCGGCCGTCGGCGACCCCGCCGCCACGCCGCCGGCCGTGCTGGCAGCGGTCGATGCCGCCGAGCCCCCGCTCCGGCTGATTCTGGGCAAGTCGGCCCTGCCCAAGGTCCGCAGCCACTACGCCGCGCGCCTGTCCACCTGGGATGCATGGGCCCCCGTCTCCGAGCGCGCCCACGGCCACCCGTAGTCGACCGACACGGCATTCGCCGCAGGGCGTTGCCGCCGGCCGTCCCAACCCCCAGAGAGGCCCTGAAGAGTGAAGGCAGCTGTCTACCGCCGCAACGGCGGCCCCGAAGTGCTCAGTTGCGAGGACGTGCCGGACCCCGTCCCCGGCACCGACGAGGTTCTGGTCAGGACGGAGGCCATCAGCATCGAGGGCGGCGACCTGATGTGCCGTCTCCTCGTCCCCCCTCCGGCGGACGGGTTCGTCCTCGGTTACAGCAGTGCCGGTGAGGTCGTGGCGGTGGGCTCCGCGGTCACGGGCTTGGAGGTCGGCCAGAAGGTCTGCGCTTTCGGGCAGGCCCATGGACTGCCGGCCGGTTCCCACGCCGAACTGCGCGTCGTACGTCCCGAGCACTGCTGGGTACTGCCGGACGGTGTCGATCCGAAGGCGGCGGCCGTGGTGCCGGTCACCTTCTCGACCGCCTACGAGGCGCTGTTCGAGCGCGGCCGTCTCACGAGCGGCGACACCGTGCTGGTGCAGGGGGCGGCCAGCGGGGTCGGGCTGGCAGCGATGCAGCTCGCCAAGACGGCGGGTGCCCGCGTGATCGGGAGCGCGTCGAACCCGGCGCGGTTCGAGGAGCTGCGTCGTTACGGCCTCGACGAGGGAATCGACTACCGAGGCGAGAACGTCCGTGACCGTGTCCTGGCCCTGACCGGCGGTCGCGGTGTCGACCTGGCCGTCGACTGTGTGGGGGGATCGCTGCTCCAGCAGCTGATCGAGGCCACCCGTCACGGCGGGCACATCGTCCCGCTGGGCACGGCTTCCCGCGAAGAGAGCACGGTCGACGTCGTGAACCTGATCCGCAGCAACACGACGCTCCACGGAGTAGGGCTCGCCTCCCTTCTCCATGAGCCCCGGGTCCACGCGTACATGGCGGACCTCGTCCGCCGCATCGCGAACGGCGAGCTGGAAGCCGTGATCGACCGCGTCTTCCCCTTGGCCGACGCTGCGGCCGCGCACCGCTACGCCGAGCAGCGCGGCCGAATCGGCCGGGTCGTGATGGTGCCCTGACGTTCCCCGGGGAGCACCAGCCGCACCGACCCGGGCCGGTGACGGCCCGCACCGCAGCAGACGATCAGAAGAGAGAAGGAGGAACACCATGACCTTGCTCATGGAGGTTCGTTACGAAGAAGCCGGCGTGAGTTCGGTGACGGTCGATGTCGTCGTCGATGCCAGCGCGGAGTTCGCGTGGGATGCCGTGCGCGATGTCTATGCAGTGGACACCCGGCTCCTCCCGGGATTCGCTCTGCACGTGGAAAGGGAACCGGACAGCAGGACGGTGACGTTCGCCGATGACATGAAGATCACCGAGCGCATCGTCGAGGTCGACGATGGCGCACGAAGGCTCACCTACCGAGCGACCGAGGGCGGGCCGCTGACGCACCACCTGGGGTCACAGACCGTGCGCGAGGACGAGGAGGGAGTGCATCTCGTCTGGACCACCGAGTTCGCGCCCGCGTCGGTCGTCGACTACGCCACCAGCACCATGCGTACCACCGTGGCACTCATGAAGGAGACGATCGAAACGGCGTTCGCCGATCGGCGAGACCCCTCCTGACCAGCTCCTGGCAGGCCGCCGGCCCGATGACTGCTCGTCGTGGCAGCGCATCACACTGGTTCATCGGGCGCTGATGCCCTGCTCCGGGTCGTCCACGTACCACTGCGACGCGATCAGGTACGGATAGCGGCTGCCGAGTTCGGTGAGATGGGCGTCGATGCACTCCCGGGAGTCGGTCCGTGCGAAGACCGGGAAGAACTCTCCCGGCGTGCTGCACACGGCTGCGGCCGGCTGCACCAGGAGATCGAGGATCCGGCGCCGTCGCTGATGGGGGTCGTGCGCATCGCGCAGGGCGGGGCCGTCCAGCCAGCACATCGACCACAGCCCCGACACCGCGGAGGACGTGCGGATTCCCACCGGCACCACGGACGGATCCCCTGCCGAGGAGCCCTCGACGGTGTCGGTCCCGCAGTCGTCGCCGGGACACAGCGCCGGCAGGTCGGCGTCGAGCTCGCGGCGGACCCAGATGCCGAGCAGGGCGTCGTTGCGGGCCGGGTCACCGCGGTAGCGCCGCTGGTGGACCCAGTACTCACTCGCCTGCTCGACGGCGGTCTCCGCATGGGCCACGCTCGGGATCAGGAGAAGCGCGGTCATCGGACCCTCTCTTCCTTCATGTCGTTCGGTCACTCGAGCCCCGGGACGGGCCGCGCCGGGCATCGCGGACGGCGCGGCCCGAGGGAGCCCGGGCGCGGCGGCTACGGGTGGGCTGCGCGGGGCGTCGCGGCCGGGGCGTCGGTACCGGGATGCCAGGGCTGCCACCCACCGGGGGTGTAGCGGTGCCACGGGCCGTCGGCGTGCTCCTGTGCGGCGAGGGCGACCCAGTCGTTGCCGAACATCTGGCGCAGCACCGTGTGGCGGGCGATGAGGGTGTCCAGCCTGGACAACGGCGCCTGCACGAGGGCGAGCAGACGTTGCGGCTCGTGCCGGACGTGGTGTCCGTCGGTCAGGGACTGCCAGGGCAAGCCGGCGCGGAGGTCGCTGGTGGGACCGGACATCACCCCCAGGCCACCGCCGACGACGTTGTGCAGGGCCTTGCTGCCCGCGCCGAAGGCGTCCTGGTCGACGGCGGCGAAGTAGTACTGGCTGTTGATCCAGTGCGCGACGACCAGCGGCGCGGTGAGGATGGTCTCCAGGACGGAGCCGGTCGGGTCGAGGTCGGCGTCGTAGTCGTGGAGGAACACCCGGCTCCGCAGATCGACGCCGCGGGTGCGAGCGCGGGGCGCGATCATGAAGGCGGCGTTGTCGGCGAGCCCCCACTCCGGGAAGACCTGGGCCCAGTCCCGGGCCCTGGCACGGGTGTGGCGTGCCGCGCGCCGGGGCTGGGCGCGCACCGGGGCTCCCGGCAGGACGGCGCACCGTTCCGCGGCCAGCCAGGCACCGGCCGTGCGGAGGTCGGCGGTGAGTGCGTCGACGTCGGGGCGGTGGGTGTCGGGCAGGAGGTGGGTGTCGAGCAGGCGGACGGTGTCGGTGGTGGTGTCGTGCTCGGCCGCGACGAACCAGGTGTCACCGGGGACGGAGATGCCGTGGTCGGCCAGGTGCAGGCGGACCTGCGGATCGTTCAGCAGGGCTGCGGCGGTGCGGGCGTTGGGGCCTCCGGGGTGGCCGCCGCAGGCGCCGCAGTCCAGTGCCGCCTGGTACGGGTTGTTGTCGGTGTGCGCACCGTGCCCGCAGAGCACCACCAGCCGTGCGAAGCCGCCGGTCAGGCCCATCAACGTCAGCATCGTCTCGGCGGTCGCGGCCCGTTCGGCGACGGTGAGGTCGTCGGCGACCGAGATCTCGGTCTGCGGGGCGGGAGCGATGCGGCGGGCCCACCACGAGCGGGCGGCACCGGCGGCACCGGGGGCGAAGGTCTTGGCCGCGGCCAGTGGTCCGGCCAGCCACCCGGCGGCTTCGGCGAGCACGAACGGCGCCACCAGGTCGTCCTTGGCGGCGTGCAGGGAGTTCTCGGCCGCGGCGAGGACCCGCCGCCCGGCCAGTGACCGTTCGGCCGCCCGCTGCCGGCCGGGAGAGGGAAGCTCGGTGACGGTGTGCCGGGGAGCGATCGGGCCGGGGCACTGGGCCCGCGCGGTGCCCCCGGCGAGGTCGCGGTACCGCATGGCGACGGCGAAGAACCCGGCGAAGCCCAGGGTCCGGTAGTTCCCGAGGGTCTCCAGGTGCCGGCGCAGCCCTTCGGAACGAGGGTCGATGCAGCACACCACCTGCGCCTGCGGCCGGGCGTCGGGCTGCTCGGGCAGGGGGCGGTCGAGGAGGCGCAGCAGCCGGCTGCGGTAGTGGTCCTCGTAGGCGTCCAGCCAGACGAGTGCCCGCTGACGCACCGGCAGCTCGTCGAGGAGCTCCGCCAGCGCGGTGCGCTGGGCGGCGTCGGTACCCGTGATCTCCAACGCCGACAGCAGGTGCTGGGCCCGGCCGAGCGGATCGACGGTGGCCTGCCCGACCTCGGACCGGTCGGTGCGGGCCAGGGCCCAGGCGGTGCCGTGGGAATGGGTGCTGGCGAGCATCGCGGCTTCGGCGCTCAACCGCAGCGCGAGGTAGTCGACGAGGTCGATGCCCTCGTCCGCCTGCTCCCCGCGCCACCGGACGTGGGCGGCGAAGCCGGGGAGACGGGTCAGGTGGGCCTGCAGGTAGTGGGTCCTCCGGTCGTCCGGGACACCGAGCGCGGCCAGCGCCTCCAGGATCGCTTCCTCGGCGCGCTCGGGCAGGTGCCGCAGCCGCTCCCGCACCGGCCGGGGCAGGGTCGTGTCATGGGCGGCCAGTGCTCGCCACGCGGGGTAGAAGCCGCGGTCACGGCCCGGCATCCGCCAGGTGGCCTGGCCCTCGTCCAGGAAGGCCGAGCACCACTGGATCGTGTGGGTGTCGAGCAGACCGGCGAGGTCGGGGGCCAGTGCCTCTGCGGCGGTGCGTGCCCGCCGGTGCGGCGGGGGGCAGGCGATGCCCCGCTGCAGGTCGGCCAGCAGCAGGTCGACCGGGTCGTGGACACGGTCTCCGAGGGTGAGCGGCCTCCGCCGCAGCACCGCGGGGTGGCGGCGGGTCAGCGCAGCGCGCAGGTCGTCGTCGGTGATCCGGCCGCGCTGCCACGCGGCCCGCAGCCAGGTCTCGTCCGGGGTGGCTCGCGCGCCCAGCAGGTCCCCGGCGTGGGTGGCCGCCTCGGTGAACGGGCGGTCCAGCAGGCCGAACAACGGGTTGACGGCGATGAAGTCGGCCAATGGCCAGGTCGAGGCCAGGAACGCGGCCGCGTCGGCGATCTCGGCACGCACTGCTTCCGCCCGCGTGACGACGTCGGTCACCGCATCGAGGTCCAGATCGGTGGCGGGGCTGGTGGTCATGGCTGCGAACCCTTCTGAGCGAGCACGACGGGACCGTCGGCGATCTGTGCGGGCGTGGGGAACCGGAAGCGCCGTCTGCGCCCAGCGGCCGGTGAACGGCGGGTCATGCCCGCGCCCCTTCCGGCCGAGGCGCCGGTCGTGGGACCGGTACCGGCCGCGGCAGGTGCGTCGGGGCGGTGGTCGGCGTGCGCTGCTGGCCGGCGGACAGCGCCGCCACGTACAGGCGATCGCGCCAGGGGCCGAGACCGATCGCGGGCGCCAGCTGGAACAGCAGCGCCGCCGTCACCAGCACGGCGAGCACGGCCACCAGGGCCCAGGCCGACACCGCGGCGGGCTCCATCGCGGGCAGGCTCGGCGCGAGGATCACGGTGACCGCGTCCACCACGGCCAGGTATGCCACGGCCGCACCCGGCACCACGATCATGGCCGCGACCAGGGCACCGGGGGTCGGGTGACGACGCAGCCAGCCCCACGCCAGCCGCGCGGCGGTGACCGCGGCGAAGACCAGCAACGCCGCGCTGCCGGCATGCAGCGGGAGCAACCAGGCCGCGACCCCCACCGCCGCGACGGCGACGGCCCCGGCGACCACTGCGACCTGCACCGTCCGCGCACGAGTCAGCCGAGGCGCGGGTGGAGCCAGGGTGTGGGTCACATGGCGCTGCACCGCGGTCCCCGAGCCGAGGAACAGTGCCGCCTTGAACAGCCCGTGTGCCACCAGGTGCACCACCGTCGCGGCGTAGAGGCCGAGCCCGCAGGTGACGAGCATGAACCCCATCTGGCCGATCGTGGAGTGCACCAGCGCACCCTTGATGTCGGGGCGAGCGAGCATGATCGTGGTGGCGGCCACGACGCTGACGGCTCCGAAGGCGAACGCCAGGTGCGTCGCGACCGGCGACGCGCCGACGATCGGCGACAGCTTCACCAGCAGCACCCCGCCGGCGTTGACCACACCGGCGTGCAGCATCGCCGACACCGGGGTCGGCGCCGCCAGGGTCGCGGGCAGCCAGCGGTGCCAGGGCATCTGCGCGCACCGCACGGCCGCGGCGATCACCAGCGAACAGGCCACCACCGTGCCCACCACGCCGCCGACGGCGGCGTCGTCCTGGTGACGCAGATCGAGATCCCCCCACGACAGGACCGCGAGACCGACCCCGAGCCACAGCACGACGTCCCCCACGAGGAACGCGCGTGCGGTGCGGCGGGTGGCCTCGACGGCCGAGGGCGCCGGGCGGTACATGCCCACCAGCCGGCACAGGATCGCCCCGCTCAGCGTCCACGCCACCGCGAGGGTGACCAGGGTCGCCGCGGTCACCATCGCCGCGGTCGCAGCGGTCAGTGCCCCCGCCGCGACGACGAAGCGGGCCGCAGCCGGGTCACCGTGCAGGTAGCGGCGGGCGAAGGCCTGGACCACGGCGCTGACCGTGCACACCAGCAACAGCACGACCGCGCCGACGTGGTCGACGACCAGCCCGGCCCGTGCCTGCCCGTCGGGGTCGGCCAGCACCATGTCGACCGGCCCGCCGACCATCACCGTCACGGCCAGCACTCCCGCCAGTGCGGTGGCCACCAGCGCCGCTGCGGCGCCCAGCACGGGTGCCCGACCCCGCAGCCACCGGAACGACCCGGCCGCGGCCGCGACGGCGGGTACGGCCACGACGGCGAGCAGCATCATCCCCGTCATCCCCGCGCACCTTCCCGATCCGAGCGCGCCGTCTCGGCGTCAGCCACCCGACCGGACGCCCCCGGCACGGTCCCGCACAGGTGCGCCATCTCGTCGTCGCCCATGACACCCACCTCCCAAGCACGCTGTCGTTTACACGTGTTCTAATACGCGACATGGTTAGTACGACACAGATGACGCGTATTGGGAAGCGTGACAAGCGTTACCTCGGGGTCGGTACAGTGGATGCCATGCAGGGGTGGACGTTTCTGACAAACCACGCCCACGTACTGCTGTGCGTGGTGCGGGACCCGGAGGCGCGACTGCGCGACGTGGCCGACATGGTGGGCATCACCGAGCGGGCGGCGCAGCGCATCGTGGCCGACCTGGTCGAGGCGGGTTACCTGGAGCGCACGCGCCAGGGACGGGGCAACCGCTACCGGCTGCACCCGGACGTACCGCTGCGGCACCCGATGGACCGCGACACCGCCATCGGGCAGCTCGTCACCCTGCTCACCGGCATCGACGCCCGGTCCGGCGACGTCGCGTGACGCCCGCCGTGCGCCCCTGCACGGGCGCACGGTTCGCACCGACCACGCGGCATGACGAGCAGCGAGCCCGCGTCGTCGGGACACGTCGGCGAACCCGACCCGACCGCTCGTACGGTTAAGCTCGGGAGACCCGAGCGCGCCCTGCGCACGGCGACACATGACGGCGGGAGACGCGACACATGCCTCGATGCGCAGGCCGCTACGCGGAGATCCTCGACGCCTTCACGCGGCACATCGCGGAGGTCGGGTACGACGGCACGAACTTCGGCACCGTGGCCGCCGAGATCGGGGTGTCGAAGGGCACGATCGTGCACCACTTCCGCACCAAGGAACGCATTCTCGCCGCCCTGCACGAGTCCTACATGGAGCGCAGGATCGCCGAGCTGGAGCTCATCCTGAAGCGCCTGAACCAGCCGGAGACCCAACTCGCGGCGATCCTGCACGCCTTCGTCTACTACCAGGTGGAGGACCGGACAGCGACGGTCGCGTTCCAGCGAGAGATCGCCCGTCTCGCGGACGAGCCGGCGATGGCGAAGGGCCGGGAGCTGCGAGAGCGCTACCTCGCCCGGGTGCGCGGGGTGATCCAGGCGGGCGTCGACTCCCAGGTGTTCCGCCCGGTGGACGCCGGAGTCGACGCCCTGCTGATGTTCGGGTCCGCACAGTGGGCCTGGACCTGGTTCACCCCGGAGGGCAGCAAGTCGGTGGAGGAGATCGGGACGGCCCTGGTGGACCTGGCGCTCGGGGGCCTGCTCGTCGACCGCAGCGCCCTGCCCGACCTGGCCTCCGCCGAGGGAACGGCCGCGCGATCCATGCGCGAGGCGGTCCGCGACGCGGTCGTGCCGGAGGATTCCGCACAGGCCTCCTGAGACCTGCGCGCAGCACCCTGGCCCGGATCCGCGAACACCCGGCGTCGAACTCCGACCGGGATTCACCGACCGCCTGAACCGCCGACGAGGTACAGCTTGCCTTCCGATCACCGATGTCGCACCATAAAGTGACCGTACGGACGGTCAATTTCTGGAGTACCACGTGGCGTCAACGAAGACAGCGGTGCCGACCGCGGATGTCGACCTCGGCCATCCCGACACCTACGCCGCCGGGCTGCCCTACCCGGAGTTCGCCCGACTCCGGCGCGAGGCACCGGTCGCGTGGGTCGAAGAGCCCGCCTACGAGGGCTTCGACGGCGGTCCCGGCTTCTGGGCGGTGACCCGACACGCCGACGTCGTCGAGGTCTCCCGGCACCCGGAGATCTACTCCTCGCACGCCGGCGCCACGTTCCTGCGCGATCAGCGCCCGCGCGATCTCGCTGCGCTGCAGCAGATGATGCTCAACATCGACCCGCCGGACCACTCGAAGCTGCGCAAGATCGTCAGCAAGGTCTTCACCCCGAGAATGGTCAACGGGATGTTCGAGTCCATGGACCGCTACGCCGCGCAGATCGTCGACGGGCTGGCGCCCGACACCGAGATCGACCTCGTCGAGCAGGTGTCGTCGGAGTTGCCGCTGTTCGTCCTGGCCGAGCTGCTGGGCGTGCCGGCCGAGGATCGTCACCTGCTCTACAGCTGGACCAACCGGATGGTCGGCCTGGACGACCCGGCCTACGGCGGGCGGCCGGCCTTCCTCGCCGCGTTCATGGAGATGTTCGCCTACGCCGAGAGGCAGACGGAGATCCGGCGAGCGCATCCGGGCGACGACGTGTGGAGCCTGATCGTCAACGCCGAGGTCGACGGAGAGCGGCTCACCCTCGACGAGCTGCAGCGCTTCTTCCAGCTCCTGATGATCGCCGGCAACGAGACCACCCGGAACCTGCTCACCGGGGCCGTCCTCACCCTCGACGCGCACCCCGACCAGTGGGCCCGGCTGCGCGCGGAGCCCGACCTGCTCAAGCCGGCGATCGAGGAGATCCTGCGCTTCCATCCGCCGGTGATCCAGTTCCGGCGCACGGCGGTGGCCGACGCCCGGCTCGGCGGGCAGGAGATCACGGCCGGGGACAAGGTCGTGATCTTCTACGCCTCCGCCAACCGGGACGAGGCCGTCTTCCCGAACCCGGAGCGCTTCGACATCGACCGCAACCCCACCCAGCACCTGGCCTTCGGAGTGGGCGCCCACTTCTGCCTGGGCAGCAGCCTCGCGCGGATGGAGGCGCGGGTGCTGCTCGGGCGCCTGTTCGCCCGCTTCCCCGAGCTGCGCGTGGCCGGTGAGCCCACCCGGTTCCGCTCCCACTTCATCAACGGCTACCGCGAGCTGCCCGTGATGCTCGGGCCGGCCGCCTGACCGGCGGCGAGCCCCGATCCGGGCAGGCGACGAGCGCGCCGGTGCCCGCCTTCCGCCGCCGACTCGGCTCCCGACGTCGTGTGGCACTGCCCCACCGCCAGATCGACCGCACGTACGGTCCGTCCGATTGACCTCACCGAGGAGGCCCCATGACCGCGGAGCTGCCGCACATCTACGGCATCGTCGAGCGCTGGCTCGCCAAGGCCCCGGACACGGAGGCACTCGCCTTCGGTGACCGCTCCTGGACGTGGTCGGAGCTCGACGAGCGCGTCCGCCGGGCCGCGGGCGCGCTGCGCTCGGCCGGGGTCGCCCCCGGAGACCGGATCGCTGTGGTCGACAAGAACCACCCGGCCTGTCTCGAGCTGACCCTGGCGGCGTCCCTGATCGGTGCCGCGAACGCGGTCGTCAACTTCCGGCTCGCACCCGAGGAGCTGGCCTACGTGGTGGACGACTCGCGTGCGGTGCTCGCCGTCGTCGGTGCCGAGTTCGCCGACACGGTGGCCGCCCTGCGCGACACGCTGCCGCGTCTGGCCACGGTCGTGGTGCTCGGCGGCGAGTCCGACGAGTACGAGCAGTGGCTCGCCGCGGCCACGCCACTCGCCGACGCCGACCGCCATCCCGCGACCGACGACGACTGCTTCCTGCAGCTCTACACCTCGGGGACGACCGGCTGGCCGAAGGGCGCCCTGCTCACCCAGCGCAGCATGACCGCCCACACCGTGGCCGTCGGTCGTGCCTACGACATGGACGAGTCCACGGTCAACGTCGTCGCGATGCCGCTGTTCCACGTCGGCGGCACCAGCTGGGCGCTCGGCAGCATGTACACGGGCAGCCGCACGATCGTCGTACGCGAGATGATCCCCGACGCCATTCTCGACCTCGTCGAACGGCGCCGCGCGACCCACGCCTTCTTCGTCCCGGCGGTGGTCGGGATGCTCCTCGCCGAACCGGACCGGGCACGGACCGCCCTGTCCTCGCTGAGGGTCCTCGGTTACGGCGGGTCGCCGATGCCGGCGTCCCTCATGCAGAAGACCCTCGCCACGCTCGACACTCCCCTGTACTCGGTCTACGGGATGACGGAGCTGTCCGGGGTGTTCTGCGTGCTCGGGCCGGATGAGCACCGCGATCCCGAGCGCACCCACCTGCTCGCCTCGGCCGGCAGCCCGCTGCCGGGCAGCGTCGTCCGGGTGGTCGACCCGGCGACGGGCGAGGACGTCGACGACGGACAGGTCGGAGAGTTCTGGGTCCGGTCGGACCAGGCGATGGCCGGTTACTGGAACAAGCCCGACGCCACCGCGGACGTCTTCGTCGACGGCTGGCTGCGGACCGGCGATGCCGGGCGGGTCGACGAGAGCGGGTACCTGTTCCTGGAGGACCGCGTCAAGGACATGATCATCTCCGGCGGGGAGAACGTGTACCCCGCGGAGGTCGAGCGGGTGCTGGCCACACACCCGCAGGTGGCCGAGGTCGCCGTGATCGGCGCACCGCACGAGAAGTGGGGTGAGACGGTGAAGGCCGTGGTGGTGGCGCAGCCGGGCAGCACCCCGGATCCCGCCGAGCTCATCGCCTACTGCCGCGACAGGCTGGCGCACTACAAGTGCCCCTCCATCGTCGAACTGATCGACGCACTGCCCCGCAACCCCACCGGCAAGATCCTCAAGCGTGAGCTCCGCGAGCCGCGAGGGGCGTGATCGACGGTCGTAGGAGCACTCGCTGACCGAGCCGTCAGCGGCAGACCGTCTGCCTGCCCGACGCGGCCCCGACAGCGGGGCCGAGGGCCTCGGCCGTCACAGCCAGCCGTGTTCATGGGCGTGGCGGGCGGCGTCGTGGCGGGTGTGGGTGCCGGTCTTCTGCATCGCGCTGGACAGATAGTTGCGCACGGTCCCCTGGGCGAGGTGGAGGCGGCGGGCGATGTGCGCGACGGAGTAGCCCTCGCGTGTCTCGGTCAGTGCCTCGATCTCGCGGTCGGTGAGGGGGCAGTCGTCGATGACGGAGGCCTCGAGGACCTCGTGGGCGATCCAGCGCCGTCCGGCGCGGAGTTCGTGGATCACCCGGACGATGTCCTCGGGGTCGGCGCTCTTGCTCATGAACCCCTGCACCCCGAGCTTGAGCGCACGGCGCAGGACTCCCGGGCGGGCGTGGCGGGTGAGCATCAGGACGGGCTGGTCGGGGTGGTGCTCCCGGATGCGGGCGACGGCGTCGAGGCCGTTGGTACCGGGCATCTCGAGATCGATGACGAGAACGTCGGGACGGTGGTCCAGTGTCTCGCGCACCGCCTGCTCGCCGTCCTCCGCCTGCGCGACGACCGTGATCGTCCCGTCCAGGGGCAGCAGCGCCGCCATCGCGCTGCGCAGCAGCTTCTCGTCGTCGGCCAGAACGATGCGGGCGATCGCCGGGTCGGTCATCGGGACTCCGTCCCCGGGCCCGTGTCGCGGTGGTCGCCGACGGCGGACCGGTCGAGGTGGGCGGCGACGGAGAACGTCGTCCGCGTGGTGCTCACGTGCAGGTCGCCGCCGGCGGCGACGAGACGGTCCCGCAGACGGGCGAGCCCGCTCAGCTCGGGTTCGGGGTCCGCGTCCGCGGTGAGGCCGTCGTTGGTGATCTCGATCCGAGTGCTGGATGCGGTGATGCCGACGGTGCGCGGGTGGGCGTGGCGGAGCAGGTTGGTCGTGGCCTCGCGCAGCACCTGCGCCAGGAGCGGGTGGGCCCGGTCGGCGTCGGGGTCGTACCGGATCTCGACCGCGATGCCGGCGGCCTCGCCGAGGCGGCGGGTGTTCTCCAGCTCGGCGGGCAGGTTGAGCTGGTGGCGTGCGTGGGCGAGCTCGCGGGTGCTCGTGATGGCGTCGGCGGCGAGTCCACGGATCTCGGCGAGCTCGGCCTCGGCCGCCGCGGTGTCACCGCTGCGGACGAGGGTCTGCGCGTACGCGGCCTTGAGCTTGATGACGTGCAGCGAGTGCCCGTGGATGTCGTGCAGGTCGCCTGCGAAGCGCATCCGCTCGTGGGCGATCGCCAGCTCGCGCTCGGTCTCCCGGGCCCGCTCCAGACGTCGAACGACGGTCCACCCGTACTCGCAGACCACGATGACACCGGCGACGAACAGCGTGCCGAGCAGAGGCAGGAGCACGTACTGGCCGACGAGGGGCACCGTGGGCGGCCGGGGAAGGAGCGCCGTGGCACCCGATGCCGCGACGACCACGGCGAGCGCACCGACCCACAGCTTCCGGTGTCGCCGGCGGCCGGACGCCAGCAGTGACCCGATGAGGGCGAAGGGCACGAAGGTGATCGGGCTGGCGGCGGTCAGGGCGGCGACGAGCCAGTTCACACCCGTGAAGGCCAGGGTGAACACGGCGGTGCGCGTGTAGCCGTCGAGGCTCCACTCCCGGAGCACGCCGAGGGCCAGGACCAGCCCGACGGCGACGATGAGACCTTCCAACCGGGTGCTGGCCGTGAGCGCGACACCGACGACGCACAGCGGAGCGATCGCGGCGAGCGCGGTGAACATCGCGGCCCGCCGCACCCGGGCGGCCGCGGTACCCACGTCCGCACCGGCGCCCCTGTCGGTCCCGGCCGGGTCGACACCGGCAGGGCCGGTCCCGCCGGTCTCGGTCTCGGGCTCGGTCATGGGGCTCCCCGTGCTGATGTCGCTCACGCCCGCGTCGGCTCCAGGCGGCGGCGCTTCAGGATGCGCCCGACCAGGAGCTTGCCCACCAGCCCCACGACGAGCACGACCACCGCCACCCACTGGAGGGCGTCGTTACGCAGGAAGAACCCGGTGATCGACTCCGGCAGCACGGTGAACAGCCCGGTGTCGTAGGCCAGTCCGAAGTAGGCGACGACGACGGTCACGGAGACGATGGTCAGAGCGGTGAGGATCAGGTCCAGCAGCTTCATGGTCGTCAACGGTCCGGCACGCTCCTCGGCAACGGTAGTGACACGGCGTCATGTGCTGCGGTGACCTCGTGCCACTGTGCCACCGGCGCGTGGGCAGGTGCGATGGAAGCCGACATTCTCGACCCGAGGAGACGGCATGTTCCGCTCGCACCTGCTCCGGCTCGCCCTGGGGGTCGTGTCGCTGACGGCGCTCGCCGCCTGCGGCGCCCCCGCCCCACCGGGCGCAGCCACCACGGCCGCGACCGCACCGGCGCCGGAGCTGGCCGCCTTCCACGACCAGCAGATCACCTGGCAGCCCTGCGACTCCTTCGCGACCTCGGCGGCCGACCGGGCCGTCTACGCGAACGACCGCTTCGACTGCGCGCGCGTCGAGGTCCCGCTGGACTACGCCGACCCCGACGGCCCGCGCGGACAGGTCGCCCTGCTCCGGGCGAAGGCACGCGGCGAGAAGATCGGATCACTGCTGGTCAACCCGGGCGGGCCGGGCGGATCCGGGGCGAGTTTCGTGGCGTCCCTGGGGCCGGTCTGGGACAACGTCCCGGTCGGGGAGCGCTTCGACGTCATCGGATTCGACCCGCGCGGGGTCGGCGCGTCGACACCGCGGGTGGACTGCTTCACCGACGCCGAGACCGACCGCGGCGTACCGCCCTCGACCTACCTCTTCGACGTCCCCGACAGCGAGAGGGCCCGGGACATCGCCGTCCGGTGCACCGAGGCCACCGGTGGTGTGGAGAAGCTGACCAGTGTCGGGAGCAGCAACGTCGTCCAGGACATGGACGTCCTGCGCGCCGCGCTGGGCGACGAGAAGCTCACCTACCTCGGCTACAGCTACGGCAGCGAGCTCGGTGCGATGTACGCCCAGGCGTTCCCGCAGAACCTGCGCGCGATGGTCATCGACGGGGCCGTCGACCCCGAGAAGTCCGAACCGCAGTTCCGGCTGACCCAGTTCGAGGCCTGGCAGAAGGCCTTCGACGACATCGCCGCCGCCTGCGCCACCGAGCCGGACTGCCCGCTGGGCACGGACCCGGCCCGCGCGACCGAGGTCTTCCATGACCTCACCCGCCCCCTGCTCGACCGACCCGCCCCCACCGCCGCCGGCCGCGGGCTCACCTACGCCGACATGACCCAGGCCGTGTACAGCTCGCTGTTCTCCCCCGCCCAACGACCGCAGATCCTCCAGGGGCTCCGTGAACTGGCCGCGGGCCGCGGCGACACGCTGCTCGCCCTGCGGGACTCCTCACTCGGGCGCGGCCCCGACGGCCACTACGGCGGATCCACCCACATCGACGCCAACCTCGCCATCCGCTGCATGGACAACCCCCGCAGCCCCGCCGAGCAGACCGAGCTGCGGGACCAGGCGCGACGAGCCGCCCCGTTCCTCGACCCCGGCCGCCCCGGCGGACCGACCCACTACGAGTGCGAGGGGTGGCCCGAGCCGCCGAGCCGACCCACCCCGTGGCTCACCGACCCGGCCGGGGTGCCACCCACGCTGGTCGTCTCGCTGACCGACGACCCGGGCACCCCCTACCAGGGCGGCGTCACTCTGGCCCGCCGACTGGGCAGCAGCCTGCTGACCGTCGATGCGGCGCAGCACGGCATCGCCCTCTACGGCGGCAACGCCTGCGTCGACACGGCCGTCACCGACCACCTCATCGACCTCACGACCCCGCCGCAGGACTCGCACTGCGGCAGCTGAGCACGGTGGCCAGGCCACCGTCGTCCGCGATCGCCCGCGGAGCGGGCCCGGGGACACCCGCACACACCCCTAGACCTCCCCATGAACGGAGACGACAGACATGCTCGCAGGATCCGTGGCATTCGTGACCGGGATCGCGCGTGGACAGGGCCGCGCACACGCCCTCGCCCTCGCCGCGCACGGGGCCGACATCGTCGGCCTCGACCGCGCGGCGCCGGTCGACACGATGGACTACCCGATGAGCGGGACGGCGGACCTCGACGACGTGCGTCGCGAGATCGAGGCACTCGGACGACGAGTCATGGTGTCCGCGATCGACGTCCGCGATCGCGCGGGTGTGGAATCCCTGCTGGCCCGCGCGGTCTCGGAGTGGGGGCGACTCGACATCGTGGTCGCGAACGCCGGCGTCTCCCCACCGGCAGGCGACGTCTCGTCCATCTCCGACGACCGGTGGGCGGACGTCATCGGGATCAACCTCACCGGGGTCTTCCACACGGTCGCCGCCGCCCTCCCCCATCTGAAGGCCGGAGGACGCGGTGGATCGGTGATCATCACCAGCTCCGCGGCCGCGTTGAAGAACGCTCCCGGCCTCTCGGACTACGTCGCGACGAAGGGCGCCGTCGTCGCGTTCGCCGCGTCCGTCGCCAACGAGGTCGCGTCCGACCACATCCGGGTCAACGTGATCGCCCCCTCGATCGTGAACACCCCGATGGTCACCGAGAACACCGGACAGCTCCGGGTGTTCCGGCCCGACCTGGCCGCCCCGTCCCTCGACGACTGCACGGACGTGTTCCGTGCCCTCATGCCCATGGGTGAACCCTGGGTCGAACCCGCCGATGTCGCCGACGCCGTCCTCTATCTTGCGAGCCCGGCCTCGCGCTGGATCAGCGGCGCCGTGCTCCCGGTGGACCAGGGCAGCGCGGTGCGCCGCTTCTAGCCCCTCATCGGCCTCCGCCGGACCGGGCACCGCACCGAGACGCGCCCGGGCTGCGATCGCACCATCCACCACTGTGAGAGGACGTCATGAACCTGATCCGCAGACCGATCGAGATCCTGCGCTCGGACCCGCGCGGGCTGACGCTGCTCGTCGTGCTGATCTTCGCAGCACTGCTGCTCGGCATGGGAACCGGAATCCTGTTCCCCGGCCTCGAGCTGCCCACGCTGGTCGCCGGCGGGGTGTCCGACGAGCTCGTCAACACGATGATCACGAACCCCTGGCTCTTCGGGACCACGATCCTTCTGATCAACCTCTTCGTGGCCGCCGTCGGCGGCATCGTGATCCCCTCGCTGATCGTGCCGTTCCTCGGCATCCCCGTCATCACGCTGTACATGTTCAACGTCGGCGTCTCGATCGCACCGACCGATGCGACGACCGCGACCGTGCTCATCCCGCACTCGCTGACCCTCCTCATCGAGCTCCTCGGGTACGCCGTCGTCATGTTCGGGGTGTACCAGCTCGGTCGCGGGTGGATCCGTCCGAGCTATCTCGGAGTGGACACACGTCGTCGCGCGTACGTGATCGGCCTCCAGCGCCTCGCCTGGCTGGCGCTTCCGACGATCGTCATTCTCGTGATCGGGGCCTACTACGAGGCGTTCTCGGTGGTGTACCTGCTCCCCAGGCTCCTGGTGGGCTGACCGGCCCGCGCCGGAGCACACCTCCACCCCGCCCCGGACCCGGCCCCGAGGGGCTCCGCGGCCTGCGGGCTCAGCTGATGCGGGTGATCGCCGTGGTCGCGCCAGTGGGGTCGATGTCGAGCACGACCGCTCCCAGGGCCAGGGGACCCTCGGCGAGGGTGTACGCGGGCAGTGCCGTGTGGTCCTCACCGCGCAGCTTCGCGACGAAGTGCATCGGGTCGAATCCACCGCCGGTGTGGGTGGTCAGAACACGGTCTGTGCGGCTCGTCATCACGCCCTCCGAAGCTAGGGACCGCGATGAAACTCCGTCCTCAGCGGAGGTGAACGATGGATGGAACTTCCCACCGGTTTCGGTGGAACCCGCGGAAGTCGGGCGACGGTCCGCATAGGGTCGAGTCATGGCCCGACCGGTTCCTCCCCCCGTCGCCCCGGACACCGACGCGCGTCCGGCACTCGCCCTGGTGGGCACGGTCACGGCCCGCATCCGCGCGCTGCGGCCGAGCCTGTCGCCGACCGGAGCCCGGATCGGTGACGCCGTGCTCGCCGCTCCGGCCGAGATCGTGGGGCTGACCGTGAGCGAGCTGGCCGACCGCACCGACACCTCCGTCGGGAGTGTCGTGCGGTTCTGCCAGGACAACCTCGGCCTGAAGGGCTTCCACGACCTGAAGCTCCGCCTGGCGGCCGAGACCGCATCGAGTGCCGACGCAGGCGTGCGGGCCCCCGGCACCCCGACCGACACGGTGCGCGCCGTCCTCGCCGCGGCGACCGCAGGGCTCGAGCAGCTGCCCGGCTCCCTCGACTACGCCGTGCTGGCCGAGATCGTCCGCCTGCTGCGCGGGGCCGAGCGGGTCCTCGTCGCCGGGGTGGGCACGTCCGCGCCGATCGCGGCCGATGCCGGATACCGGCTACGCATGCTCGGCGTGCGCACGGAAGTACTGACCGACCCGCACCAGCAGCACCTCGCCGCCCGCACACTGGGCCCCCGGGGATGCTGTCTCGCGATCAGCCACACCGGTCAGACCCAGGAGACCCTCACCGCACTGCGCGCTGCCACCGAGAGCGGGGCCGTCACCATCGGGGTCACCAGCTACCTGCGTTCCCCGTTCACCGAGCTCTGCCGCCACGCGGTCGTCGCCGGTGCCCCCGAACGACACGGCCTGGAAGCGACGGCCAGCCGCCTCGTCCACCTCGCCGTCGTCGACATCCTCGTCGCGCTCCTCGCCGACGACTACCCCACCGCGGCCTCGACCGCTCAGCAGCTCTACACCGACGCCATCACCGCCCACCGCGTCTGACCCGAGCCGGTCCGGCCGGAGCGTTGGCCCGTCGAGCCCGCCTGCGGCCGAACCCGCCGTCGTTCGCCATGTCGACGTCCCGATCCATTCCGCCGAGCCGGGGAAAAGGGCCGCCCCGCTCTCGAACCACCGAGCTGCAGCGAATGCGACACCACTCATGTGATCACCGTGACCGAGACCGGCACCGCGGCGCTGGAATCCGGGACGCAGTTCTCCGCTCGCTAGCGTGAACTTCTGCCGAGGGTCTGGACACTGCGGGGCACGTCGCCTGCACAGTGTGCCATGGCAGTGACGGAGTCACCGGTCCCGGCGACCGATGTGGTCGCCGGGCGCTACATCCTCGCGACCCACATCGGTAGCGGGTCCACCGCGACGGTCTATCGAGCCTGGGACCCACCGGGGAATCGGGCCGTCGCGGTCAAACTGCTCCTCGACAGGTGCGACGTCACCGGGTTGAACCGGCAACGCCGCGAGCTGCGCGCCATGCAGCACCTGTCCCATCCGAGCCTCGTGCGACTGCTGGACGGAGGCGTCGACACCGGCCACCCCTACCTGGTCTCCGAGCTCGTCGAGGGCCGGACCCTGGCCGCACGACTCGACCAGGGCCCCCTCACCGTGCAGGAGACGGCACAGGTCGGGGTCGACATCGCGTCGGGGCTGGCGCACCTGCACGCCCGCGGCGTCGTACACCGCAACATCAAGCCCGCCAACATCTTCCTCTGCTCCCGCACCGGGCGGGCACGCCTGGCGGACTTCGGCAGCGCCCGCGTCATGGGCTACACCGCACTGACCCAGCTCAACACGCTCCTCGGCGCCGCGAGCTACCTCGCGCCCGAACAGGTCACCGGCGAGGCCGTCACACCCGCCGTCGACGTCTACGCCCTGGCCCTGGTCCTGCTCGAAGCCCACACCGGGCGTCGCGAGTACCCCGGCGACACCATGGAATCCGCCATGGACCGGCTCCACCGGCCACCACGCATTCCCGACACCCTGCCCGGCCACCTGCGACAGGCCCTGTTCGACGCGACCTACCAGCGGGCCGAGGAGCGCCTGATAGCCGCCGATATGGCAATACGGCTACAACACCGTCGGTAGCAGTTCTCGGCGAGAATTCACGCCACCGAGCACGCAGACACCATTGCGTCTGCAATCAGCGTCCCAGCCGAGTGTCCGCGGCCGCACAGCGTCACCGCCGCCGCGCGTCGTCGCCGGTTTCGAATCGCGGTTCTTCCGCCGTTTTGGCGAGTATCCACACGCCCCGTAGTTCCGGCACACAATGGTGTGACAGGAATTGAGATGACCTTCCGTGGTGCCGCATTCTCACTGGTAGCCGGTACGGGCTCCCACCCTTCCGAGTGCCGGCACGGACAGGTTGCGTCGACCTCACGACAGGCGGCGCGGCCCGAACCCACCAGGAGAACACGTGCTGAAGAAGGCTGGGCTCATCGTCGCCGCGTCCGCGGCGGGCCTGATGGCCATCTCCCCGATGGCGTTCGCCGCCGAGGGCCACCACCACGGCGACGGCATCGACAAGGACGCCAAGGGCCTGATCGCGGGCCTGAACGGCAACAACGCCGATGTCCCGATCCAGTTCTGCAACAACAACATCCCGGTCAACGTGCTGGGCGTGCAGGTCCCGGTCGAGGACCTCGGCGCGGCCAACGGCCTCACCGGCGCCCTGGGCATCCTGGGCGAGGCCAAGGCCAAGTCCGGCGACTCGGTCACCGACCAGTCCGACACCTGCGCGCAGGCCGGCGGCGCCGGCGACAGCGTCGACTGAGCCACGACGCACCGGCCACCAGGCCGCGGCAGTGGCGACGGCCCTCGGGACTCCTCCTGTTCCCGAGGGCCGTCGTGTCGTTGTCCGGCGGTGCGGGCCACGGCCCCGTCCACGTGGGCCCTCAGGTGCCGGCGCCGCTGTCGAGGAGCCAGTGGTAACGCATGCGCATCGCGCGTTCGACGGCGCCGACGGCCGCGCCGAGGCCGAGGGTGAGGTTGAGCCACAGCGGCAGCTGCACCGGGGACACGAAGGTGCCGACGGTCGCGGCGATCGGTGGGATCCGGGAGATCGGCTCCGCGATCTGCAGCAGGTTCAGGCCGACGCCGATGAGCAGCATCAGGACGGACACGGCTCCGATGAGTGCGCTCGCGGCGGGGCGTTCCCGCGCGAACCGCATGCGGCGCCCCTCGGCGGATCGGGGGTCGGGTACGAGGCGCTGCACGGTGCCGTCGTCGCCGACGAAGTGGCAGCGACGCATCCCCGCCTCGCTCCGTCGGACCTCGATGTGACCGCCCGCGACGGGAAAGCGCGCCGGGAGCGCGGACTCCAGCCGGAGACGGCCGTCGAGGTAGAGCCGCGCACGGACCACACCGTCGTGGGCGTCCCCGCCGTGCTTGACCTCGACGGTGTGCACGACCGGCCGGCCGTCGACGGTCAGGGTGGTCGACAGCACCGAGCGTCGCACCATCTGCCACCAGCGGAACGGCTTCAGCGGTCTCCCGTCGCCCGGCTTCGCCCGCCTGGTCAGCCGGCGTTCGTTCCAACTCGGGCTCACCGCTGCTGCGTCCCGGTCGTGGCCGCCGGCAGGGTTCCGGGCGGTTCGACCGCGCGGGAACCACGCGCCGGCCACCCGGTCACCGGCGTCCGCGCGGGTCCGTCCCTGCGGGTCGTCCACCAGACGACCGCCGTGATGACGGCCAGCATGGCGCTGGGGACCAGGTTCGCCCATGAGCCGACCGCCTCCGCCCGGCTCGCGAGCTCCGCCCCGACGTCGAGGTGCAAGGTCGTGCCGAGGACGAGGAAGGTCACGTTGTAGACCCCGTGCAGCACGACGGCGACCTCGAGCCCACCCGTCCGCCAGGTCACGATCGCCATCGTGGAGAACAGCACGAGGTAGGAGCCGAACAGGAACGGGTCGAGCGTTCCGTGCGCGAGCGAGAACAGGACGGTGGTCACGACGATGCCGAGGACCGCACCGGAGCGGGCCCCGCGGGTCCAGCCCCCGAGCACCCGGAACATCAGCCCGCGGAACCCGTACTCCTCCCCCGCCGCACCGAGCGGGGTCAGCAGCATCCCGATGACGAAGTACCAGACCAGATCGGCGGTCGTCCACGGCGCGGAGTCCACCGAGGCCGGCATCCCGAGCGCGATCACGAGCAGCAGCGGCGGACCGAACACCAGCAGTGCGCGACCGAGTACCCCGAACCGGAATCGCCCCGCCACCGAGTGCAGCGACCGGGCGGGGACGCCGTAGAGGACACGCTCGATCAGCATGCTGTACGGGATCAACAACGCCAGCGCCAGCGCACCGGCGGCCTGGCGCAGCGGGGTGGACGGTCCGGAGCGGTCGAACAGCGCCGCGTCGACGATCTCCGACAGGCTCCGGAACAGGACCGCGAACCCGACGAACCCGGCCACGAGCAGCCCGATCGCGACGAGCCCGCGCAGGACGCGTCGTCTCTCGCCCGTGTGGACACGGTGGTACTCGACCCCGGCCGGCACGCCGGGAGTCGGTGCGGGCCGGTCCTCCTGGAGCAGCCAGGGTCGGTCGGGGGTGGTCATCCGTCTACTCCTCGTCGTCCGGTACGCGATCGACACATCCGGCCGAGGGGCCAGGAGCTCCCGCTGGGAGCTCCTGCATCGCCGCCGTTCGCGACTATCACGCTGTACTAGTCGCGATCGAAGCTAGCACAGTGTGATAGACAAGCGTCGACGACCACCGGACGGAGCGAGGAGGCCGATGGCCCGGAGCACGCGGGACAAGATCCTCATCGCAGCGGCGAGCATGCTCGGCGAGGACCCGACGGCCAGGTTGAGCGTGCGGGCGGTCGCCGCCCGGGCCGGGGTCAGCACCGGGTCGCTGCGGCACTTCTTCCCGACCCAGCGCGAGCTGATCGACACCGTGGTCGCCGGGATCCACGACATCGACCTGCCCGAGGACCCGATGCAGGACGCCACCCGGACGCCCGCCGAACGTCTGGTGGCCTGCCTGCAACTGATGGTGTCGCAGGTCGGGACGGGCGAACAGGCGCGAGCACACTGGCGCGCCCAGTACGAGGCCTACATCGCGACCCCGCCGTCCGAGGACGCCACCCACACCTACCTGGCCCTCGAGCGGCTCGCCGTGCACCGCATGGAGAAGTGGCTGGCCGTCCTGCAGGAGGAGGGCCAGCTCGCCCCGGGCGGGCTCGAGCACCATGCCCGCTTCCTCCTGACCGTGCTCTCCGGCCTGCTGACCGAACGCGCTCTGCCGGGCGACCGGACGCGCCTCCCGTTCGAGGCCGGCACGCTCGCGACCGCCGCCGCGGCGGTACTGCGGCCGACGGGCGGGTTCCGGGGATGAGCTATCCGACCATGTCGAGGACCGCGCGCAGCCGGTCGCGGGCCTCG
The DNA here is from genome assembly GCF_001932475.1 of Pseudonocardia sp. Ae717_Ps2. NCBI lineage: Bacteria > Bacillati > Actinomycetota > Actinomycetes > Pseudonocardiales > Pseudonocardiaceae > Pseudonocardia > Pseudonocardia sp. Ae717_Ps2. Next base: position 343,185 of record NZ_MCIS01000001.1, on the reverse strand, counting down.
GTCAGCGCCGCGACCTGAGCGTCGACCCGGGCGAGCTGCTCCCGCACCATCGGCTCGGCGCACCGCTCCAGCTGCGGTCCCGGCCCCTGCGCACAGGGCAGCAGGTCGTAGATCAGTCCGGTCGGCACTCCCGCGGCGAGAAGGGCTCTGATCGCATGGACGGTGTCGACCGCGTCGGCGTCGTACCGGCGGTGCCCGTACCCGCAGTCGTCGCGACGAGGGCGCAGCAGTCCCTGCTCCTCGTAGTACCGCAGCGACCGGGGACTGGCTCCGGTCGCACGGGACAGCTCCCCGATCCGCACGTGATGCACCTCTCCGTCGCGCGGGTTGAACCTGACAACGATGTCAGATTCTACGGTCGGGTCCATGGCAGCGAGACTCTGGCGGAACGGCCGGCCTTCTAACTCCGACGGCGCGGTGCGCGGGCTCGACCTGCACCTGGCCCGCCTGCAGCGTGCCTCGCACGACCTGTTCGGCCGCGCGGTCGACGACGGGCTTCTCCGTGACCGGATGCGTCAGGCGGTCGCCGCCGGTCCCCGGTCCCTGTCGATGGTGGTGACCATCCGGCCGGCCGAGGGCGAGTTCGTGCCCGCCGACGACGACCGTCCGCTGGACGTGACCGTGCGGACCGATGCCCCCTCGGACGGACCGCGCGGGCCGTTCCTGCTCGACGCCGTCGAGCACGAACGGTTCCTGCCGCACATCAAGCACGTCGGGGAGGGCGCGAAGACCCATCACCTGCGCCGGGCACGGCAGCGCGGGTTCGACGACGCCGTGTTCCTCGACCGGGCCGGCCGGATCAGCGAGGGCACCATCTGGAACCTGGCGTTCTCCGACGGCGACACCGTGATCTGGCCTCGGGCCGACCTGCTCGTCGGGACCACGATGCAGATCGTGCGCCGACAGCTCCACCTCGCCGGCGTCCCGCAGGACGAGCGGGAGGTCCGCCCGTCGGACCTCGGCGGCCTGTCCGCCGTCGTCATGAACTCCTGGACGCCCGCCGTGCCGATCACCGGGATCGGGCACCGGGAGCTCGCCCCTGACCCACGGTTCGTACGCCGGCTGCGGAACGCCTTCGACGCCGATGCCGCAGAGCCGCTGTGACCACGACTGCTGTGACCCCGACCGCTGCGCACCGCACGTCCGGCGCCGCACCGCGGCAGGTGGCCGGTCAGACCGCCAGGCCGACCGGCCTGCCCCCGACCATCTGGTCCAGGTACTCCGACATGCCACCCAGGGTGCGGCCGTCCTCACCGGTCCAGGTCATCAGGCTCTCCACGAGCCGGGTCACCGCCGGGTCGCCGCCCTCGGTGGTGCGCCGGTTCCGCAGCGGCACGGTCGCCTCCGCGCGGCCGCGCAGGCGCCACTCCCGCCCGCCGGAACGCAGGACCAGGCCGATGCCGGTCTGCTCGTCCCGGCCGTCACGGTCGGTGACGATCTCCATCCCGTCGACCTCGTGCACCGTCCCGCCGTCCCAGACGAAGCCGCCGTGCACCGACGAACCGTCCGGGCTGCCGAACCACGCCCCCATGAACGCGAACCCGTCGGTGGTTCCGTGCAGCCAGCGGTAGAACCACGGTGCCTGCCAGGACCGCGGGCCCCACGAGTGGTCGCGCAGGCCGTGGCCGCCGACCGCGGTCTCGACCCCGTCGACCACGATCCGGCCCTGCGCCGACAGCGGCTGCTCGTAGTGGTTGGGGGCGAAGGAGCCCCCGTCGGTGTCGAAGCTGTGGTCGAACACGGGCGCGATGCCGTGCACCGCCAGCTCGACGACGGCCTCGACCGTCGGGCTGCCGCCCAGCGCCGTGCGCGGGTCGTCCATCGCCGCCGGATCGGCGACGAGCGTGAGCGGCCCGGCGTAGGAGACGTCGAGGTGACGCAAGGGCTCGCGGACACGGAAGGCCATCCCGGCGCTGTCGAACGCCTCGTTCGACGTCACCTCGGGGCGGGCGTAGGAGAAGCCGAGGCGGCCGTCGGGGAGGAACAGGCAGACGGTGACCTCGCCCCGGCCCTCGTTGGGCCGGTTCGCGATCCGCAGGAAGCCGCCGAGGCGCGCCACCGGGTCGTTGAAGTGCACGTACATGGACTCGTTGAAGTGGGGCTCGGGCCCAACCGGGTGGGTGTAGTCGTCCTCGGGGCGCACGGTGTCCTCTCCGCGTCTCGGGTGTCGGTTCAGCGGCCCAGCAGGCGCAGTGCCCCGTCGAGCAGGTGCTCGACGGAGTCCTGCAGCGAACGCAGGTCGAGGGCCCCGTGCTCGCCCATGCTCCCGGAGCGTCGGCGGACGAGGACCCCCTGCAGCAGGGTCGCGGCCTTCCAGTGAGTGAAGGCGCAGTAGTGGTCGAGGTCGCCGACGTCCAGGCCGGTACGGGCCGCGTAGGCGTCGACGATCTCGGTGCGGGTGGCGAACCCGCCGGCCCGGGTGGGACGGGGGATGACGATCGCGGGCTCCTGCGGGGAGCGCCAGTCGTCGAGCAGCCACGCCAGGTCGGCCAGGGGGTCGCCGAGGGTGCAGAGCTCCCAGTCGAGCACGGCGGTGATCCGGCCGTCCCGCACGAGCAGGTTGGACAGCCGGTAGTCGCCGTGGGTGATCACCGTGCGCTGCTGGCGAGGCACCGTGGCGGTGATGCGACGGCGGCACTCCTCCCACGCGGGCGTCGCCGCGGAGCCCTCCCCCCACGCCGCCCAGTTCCGGACGGTCCGGGCGGTCTGGCGTTCCAGGAAGCCCGTCGGACGGCCGAGTCCCTCCAGACCGACGGCGGCCGGGTCGAGCGCGTGCAGGCGGGCGAGCACCTCGACCGTCTCGACCGACAGCTCCCGTCGCCGGCGCGCGGTGCAGGCCGAGGCGTCGGACTCGTCGACCAGTGGGGCGCCCGGCGCCCGGTCCATGACGTAGAACGGGCCGTCGATCCCCCCGGCGTCGGCTCCCTCGGCGACCACCGTCGGCACCGGCACGCCCGACCCGGCGAGGGCGCGCAGGACACGGGCCTCACGGTGCACGTCGTGCGCCCCGGCCGGGGCGCCGGCAGGCGGGTGGCGCAGGACCCACTCCCGCCCGTCGGCGTCGGTGACCAGAGAGGTGATGTTGGACTGACCCGCGCCGACGCGGGCGAGCCGCAACGGCGGGGTGAGCCCGGGGACGCGGTCGCCGAGCCAGCCCGTGAACGCCGGCGGGGCCGGGGGCGCCGTCACGCCGCACCCTGGCGAGGGCTGTCCGGCCGTGATCCGTCGGGACGGGGCATCACCGGGACTCCTCACCGCGACGTTGCGTGGGCCGGGGAACGGCCGGACGTTCGCAGATTAGAAACCGAATTAGAAATAAGCAACCCGGCCCGGCTGACGAGGCGTGAATCGCCCACCCGCCGACCCTGGGCTATTCAGATACGATCTTGCATCCGGATACGGTACCGTATCTGAGAACCCGGAAGGAGGCCATCATCAGCAGACGACTCACCCGGCAGGAGCGCCGGGAGATCACGCGCCAGGAGCTGCTGCAGGCGGCGGCCGACCTGTTCGCCGAACGCGGCGTCAACGGCACCTCGGTCGAACAGATCGTGGAACGCGCCGGGTACACCCGGGGCGCCTTCTACGGCAACTTCGACGGCAAGCAGCAGCTGGTCCTGGCCCTCCTGGAGCAGCGCACCGAGCGCGAGCTGGCCGAGGTGCAGGCACTCAGCGCCGATGCCGGCTCGTTCGAGGAGACGATCGAGAACCTGCGTGACTGGCACCGCGAGCGGGACGAGAACTTCGCGAGCTGGCTGGCCCTGCGCACCGAACTGTGGCTCCACGGCATGCGTGATCCGGCTGTGCTGTCGGTACTGGCCGACCGCGAGCGCCGTTCCCGGGAGGCGATGGCCCAGGCCCTCGCACAGGGGTTCGCCGCCCGGTCGGTCACGCCGCCCGCACCGGTGGAGCTGCTCGCCCTGATCGTGCACGCCCTGGACGACGGACTCTCCATCCAGCGCGTGCTCTCGGCCGATGCCGGACCGGCCGGAGGAGTCATGGACGTGGTGGATCTGCTGATGCGGTCGTGGAGCGCACTGGCCCGCAGCAGCGCCGCCGAACCCGCCGAACCACCCGCCCCGGAGAACGGCACCACTCCCTGAGCCGATGGCCGGATCCGCCTGACGGCCCGCCACATCGAAGAACTGGACCACAGCCCATGAGCGAGGACGTGAAGCCGACGACGGCGGAGGCGACTCTCGGCCGTCGACGCCCACAGTCAGGCCGACCTCACCGGCGCGCCCGAGACCTGCCGCGCCCCCGGCACCGATGACCCCGCCGCGCGGGAGGCAATCGGCAACGCTCTGGCCGACATCGACTCCGCGAGGTTCACCGCCACTTCAGCGAAGCGCTCTGCTGGGCGTCCGCAAGCCCGGCCGCGGTGATCTGCCTGCTGTTCCTCCTGCCGCGGCAACCGCGGCGACCGGGCACGTCCTGACCGTCCCCGTCCCCCGACATCCGAGGAGCACACCTTGCCGCGCAAGAACTACCAGGTCATCGTCTATGGCACGTTCGCGACACTCGACGACGACCAGCGAGCCGAGCTGCTGGCCATGGCCGACGACCACGATCTGCTCCGGTCGAAGTTCACCGAGGAGGGCACCGTCACCTACGAACGGTCCCTGCGCACCTTCACGTTCCGTTGTGTCGTGAAGGCCGATGCCGAGGACACGATCGACGACGTCGTCGTCGCGGCGGAGAAACTGGCCACGGCCGCCGTCCGCGACCTCGGCGCCGACGTGCGCGATCTGCGGTCCGTCTGCACCGACCTGGACACCATCAAGGTCAAGCGACGGGGACGGTGACGTCCGGGACATCCACCGCTCCCGTCCGGACCTACCCTGAATCGGTGACCGACCGACCGCGGGGACGCCCACGGGACCGCTCCAAGGACGTCGCGGTGCTGGAGGCGACGGTCCGGCTGCTGGCCGCCGAGGGCCTGGCCCGGATGACCATGGACCGGGTGGCCGCCGAGGCCGGGGTGTCGAAGGTGACCGTCTACACCCGGTGGCGCAGCCGCTCCGAGCTGCTCGCCGCAGCACTGCAGCATCTGCAGGTCGACCACGTGCCGCCGTCGACCGGTCTGCTGCGCGAGGATCTCGTGGCCCACCTCGACGCCATGCGGCGCCAGTACGACGACGTCGGCGGGATGGCCGTCGTCGGCAACTGCCTGGCCGACGAGCCCGTCTCCGGCGAGCTGCTCGCGACGATCCGGCGGAGCACGCTGCTGCCCCGCCGGGCGGGCATCGCCGCCGTGGTCCGGGCCGGGGTCGAACGCGGCGACCTCGACCCCACTGTCGACGTCGAACGGCTGGTCAGCACCCTGGTCGGGAACCTCTACGCGGACCACCTCGCCGGCCGCGACCTCGACGACACCTGGGCGGCCGACGTCGTCGACGCCGTCCTGCCGGGTTTCCTCCCCCGCTCCTGACGCGCCGCATCCGGACCGGGACACATCGCCTCCGGATCGCCGCGCCCCTTGACCCGGCACACCCGTCGCCGCACATTCATGAACGAGTGAGTTCAGAAACGTCGTCGACGGAGAGGGCGGACGCATCGTGGAGTTCCTGCGCAACACCTGGTACCTGGTGGCCTGGTCGTGCGAGCTGACCCCGGACACGATGCTGTCGCGGACGGTGCTCGAACGCCCGCTGCTGCTCACCCGCGACGCCGACGGCCGACCGGTCGCCCTCGACGACCGCTGTCCGCACCGGTTCGCGCCGTTGTCGCGCGGCCGTTTCGACGGTCGGACGATCACCTGCGGCTACCACGGCCTGGAGTTCGACACCTCGGGTGCGTGCGTGCGCAACCCGCACGGCGCCGGGGTGGTCCCGCGGGCCGCCGCGGTCACCGCGCACACCGTGGTGGAGCGGCACGGTGCGGTCTGGTGGTGGGCCGGTGACCGGGAGCCCGATCACGGTCTGCTGCCCGACTTCGGCACCCTCGACGCCGAGGACACCACGACCCGGCGCGACCACCTGGTCATGGACGTGCCGTACGACCTGATCGTCGACAACCTGCTCGACTGCAGCCACACCAGCTTCCTGCACGACGGGATCCTCGGGAACAGCGCCATGCTGGACACCGCGACAACCGTGCGGCAGGACGGCGACACGGTCAACGTCGTGCGGGAGTCCGCGTCGGTGCCTCCCCCCGGCATGTTCGACATGCTGTTCCACGACGACGGCGCCCCGGTCGACACCTGGACCGACTTCCGGTGGAACGCGCCGTCGCACCTGCTGCTCGACGTCGGCGTCACGACGCCGGGACGGCCGCGTTCCGAGGGCGTCGGCTACCTCGGTACCCACATCCTCACCCCGGAGACGGCGAGCACCACGCACTACTTCACGACGGCGTCGCGCTGGGGCGTGCGGCCGGGCACCGAGACCCCGCAGATGCGGCTGAAGATCTCCGACCTGCGCCGGTTCGCGTTCGAGGAGCAGGACGAGCCGATGATCCGCGCGCAGCACGCGACGATCGCCGCGTTCGCCCGCTGCGAGGACACCGCGCCGGAGCCGGTGCTGCTGGAGACCGACTCCGGCGTCGTACGCTGGCGGCGGATCATGGAGCGGCTGATCGCCGAGGACCGGGGCCCGGCGCCCCGGCCCCGGTGGGCCCCGGCCGTCGTCGCCGGGATCACCGAGGCCGCGGTGGGCATCCGGGTGCTGCACCTCGCCGCCGCCGACGGGAGCCCGCTGCCCCCGGGCGAGCCGGGCGGCCACGTCGACCTGCGGCTCGCCGGCGGCATCGTCCGCCAGTACTCGCTGTGCGACGACTCCCGCGACGGCCGCTACACGCTGGCAGTCCAGCGCGAGGAGCCGTCCCGGGGCGGTTCGGCCGCGGTACACGCACTGCGGCCCGGCGACCCGGTCGCCGTCTCCGCACCCCGCAACACCTTCCCGCTCGCCGACGGGGCGACCCGGCACGTGCTCGTCGCGGGTGGCATCGGGGTCACCCCGCTGATCGCCATGCTGCGGGCGCTGCGCGCCGCGGGAGAGTCCGTCGAGCTGCACCACTTCGCCCGCTCCGAGGCGCACCTGCCGTTCCTCGACGAGCTCTCCGCCGACCCCGCCACCACCCACCACCTCGGGCTCGACCCGGCCGGCACCGGCGCCGTCCTCGACCGGGTGCTGGCCTCACCGGGAGCCGGGGACCACGTCTACGTCTGCGGCCCGGCCGGACTGATCGACGCGGTCCACGACCGGGCCCGGGCGCACGGCTGGCCGGCGGGCACGGTGCACGACGAGCGCTTCGTCGCCACCGGGACCGCCCCGGCGGGCGCCCGGCGGTTCAAGGCCGTGCTCGGGCGCAGCGGGCGGACCGTCGAGGTCGGCGAGGACCACACCCTGCTGGAGGCGCTCACCGCCGCCGGCGTCGACGTGCCCTCCTCGTGTGAACAGGGCATCTGCGGTACCTGCGTGACACCGGTGCTCGGGGGCGCAGTCGACCACCGCGACACCTACCTGACCGACGACGAGCGGGCCGCCGGGGACCGGCTCTGCGTGTGCGTCTCCCGGGCCGCGGGGTCCGAGGTGCAGCTGGACCTGTGACGTCGCGGCGCGACCCGGTCACGAGTCGACCGGCCCGTCTCGGCATCGCGCCGGAGACGGGCCGGCCGTCCGGTCCCGGGCGGCACGGCGGATCCGTCCGGAGGACTCCTGGACGACCGGTCAGGCCCTCAGCTCCGGGAGGTCCTCGTAACGCCACTCCCCGCCCGCAGCCGCCCCCGCCTCGTCGCGCTCGCGGGCCCGCAGCTCCACGCGGCGGATCTTGCCGGAGATCGTCTTCGGCAGCTCGAAGAACTCGATGCGCCGCACCCGCAGGTAGGGCGCGAGGTGGTCCCGGGCGTGGGCGAAGATCGACACCGCGGTCTCCCGGGTCGGCTCGTGGCCGGGGGCGAGCGCGATGTAGGCCTTCGGCACGGCGAGCCGCACCGGGTCGGGCTGCGGCACCACGGCCGCCTCCAGCACCGCCGGGTGCTCGACGAGCACGCTCTCCAGCTCGAACGGCGAGATCTTGTAGTCGCTGGCCTTGAACACGTCGTCGGTGCGGCCGACGTAGAACAGGTAGCCGTCGGAGTCGCGGGTCGCGGTGTCGCCGGTGTGGTAGAAGCCGCCTGCCATGGCGTCGGCGGTCTTCTCCGGCATGTCCAGGTACCCGACCATCAGGCTGGTGGGGCGCCGGGCGAGGTCGATGCAGATCTCGCCCTCGGTGTCGGAGACCTCCCCGGTGAGCTCGTCGACCAGCACCACCGGGACGCCGGGCAACGGGCGGCCCATCGACCCTGGCTTCACGACCGAGCCGGGCGTGTTGCCCACCGACGCCGTCGTCTCGGTCTGGCCGAACCCGTCGCGCAGGGTCAGTCCCCACTGCGCCCGGACCTGCTCGATGATCTCCGGGTTGAGCGGCTCGCCCGCCGCGATGACCTCGCGCAGCGAGCCGGGCCCGCCGGACAGGTCGGCCTTGATCAGCATCCGCCACACCGTCGGCGGCGCGCAGAACGTGGTGACGCCCTTGTCCCGGATCTGGCCGAGCAGCGACGCCGCGTCGAAGCGGCTGTAGTTGTAGAGGAAGATCGTCGCCCCGGCGATCCACGGCGCGAAGAAGCAGCTCCACGCGTGCTTGGCCCAGCCCGGCGAGCTGATGTTGAGGTGCACGTCGCCAGGGGTGATGCCCAGCCAGTACATCGTGGACAGATGTCCGACCGGGTACGACGCCTGGGTGTGCTCGACCAGCTTCGGCCGGCTGGTGGTGCCGGAGGTGAAGTACAGCAGCAGCCGGTCGTCGGCGGTGGTGCCCGGGTGCTCGACGGGTGCGTCGTCCACGTCGCGGGAGTCGGCGAGGTCCAGCCAGCCCTCGGCGGTGCCGCCGACCGAGATCGCGGTGCGCCCGTCGAGGAGTCCCTCGAACTTGCCCGTGCAGGACGCGTCGGCGATCACGAACCGGGCGCGGCCGCGCTCCAGCCGGTCCGGCAGGTCGACGGCGCCGAGCGCGGTGGTCGTCGGCATGATCACCGCGCCGAGCTTCATCACCGCGAGCATCGACTCCCACAGCTCGACGCGGTTGCCCAGCATGACCAGCACGCTGTCCCCGCGCCCGACCCCGTGCGATGCCAGCCAGCGGGCCACCTGATTGGAGCGGCGGCGCAGCTCGTCGAAGGTCCAGGCGCCCTCCGCGCCGTCCTCCTCCACGATGCGCAGCGCGGTCCGCGTCTCGCCGTCGGCGATGACGTCGAACCAGTCGTGCGCCCACTGGAAGGCGCCGTCGAACTGCGGCCAGGTGAAGTCGGCGACGGCCTTCTCGTGCTCGCCGTGCAGCGCGACGAGCCGGTCGCGGGCGTCGCGGTAGATGTCGTGGTTGCCCATGGGGCGGACGTCCTCGGGGTCGGTGGGGCGGTCGGACCGCCGTCGGGGCGGTCACCGGGCGGGCGGAGAACGCCACCGCGAACGTCGTGACGGAAGGGCATGCGGGCTCCTCGTCGGGCGCGGCCTGGCGGACGGACCGAGACTCGCCGCGCCGGCCCACCGCCCGCTACCAACCGAAGTCAGTGTTCGGATCCGGTTGACGGACCCGGCGATCTCTGGGAGAACCCCACCAGTCGTGACTCGTTGCACACGACGAGGCCGCCCGGGCCGGCGAGGACGCCGACGGGACAGGGAGGAGCACTCGTGCTGGACGACGACGCGGTCGCCCGTGCGCTGGACCGGGTCATGCCCCGCCGGCTCCACGAGCTCAGCTCGACGACCGGTCTGCCGGTCGTCTTCGGTGGGACGACCCGGACGGTGCGCGACGGCCTGCAGCTCACGATCAACCAGCTGATCGGCACCTTCGGCGACTCGCTGCGGCTGCTCAGCGTCCTGTCCGGGCGCGGCCTCGGCGGCGCCGCGATGGCCCGCCGCATCCCGTGCCGGGTGAGCGACTACGCCTCGACCCCGGGGATCACCCACGACTACGATCACGTCGTCGTCGAGAACGAGCGGCTCGCGTCGATCCTGGCCTATCCGATCATCGTCCACGGCTCGGTCCGTGGCGTGGTGTACGGGGCGATGCGCGAGCACCGGCCGATCGGCGACGTCGCGGTCCGCAACGCGGGCATCGTGGCCGCCACCATCGCCCGGGACGCCACGGCCTTGCTCGACCAGCACTCTCCGCCCACCGTCGCGGTCGTCGCGGACGCCGAGAGCCGGGCCGGTGCGCTGCTGGAGCTCGCCGCGCTGATCGAGAGCACCGACGACCCGGAGCTGCGCACACGGCTGAGCCGGATCCACGACGGCCTCGCCGGGGCGCGCCCGGCGCCGGGCCGGACGGGCGGAGAGGCTCCCGCCCTCTCACCGCGGGAGATCGAGGCACTGCAGCACGTCGCGGTGGGCGCGACCAACGCCGAGATCGCGGCGCAGCTGGGGATCACCGTGGGGACGGTCAAGGCCTACCTGCACAGCGCCATGCGCAAGCTCGACGCCCAGAACCGGGCGCGGGCGGTCATCGCGGCCCGCTCGGCAGGGCTGATCTGACCGTCCGGCGCTTCGGCGTGAACCTGCCCCGGCCCCGGTACGAACCCAGGGCAGGGGGTGAGCCGATGTACCTGTCCACCGAGCAGGCACGGGCGCTGGAGCTGCTCGACGGCCGGGACGCCCGGGTCGACCAGCTGCGGGCCCCGGTGGCCCGGCAGCTGCACGACCGCGGGCTGATCGACGCCGACGGTGCGGTCACGGCGGCCGGTGCCGCCGTCGTCGAAGTGATCTATGCACAGCGGTTCGCCGACGGCGTCGCCGAGATGAAGGCGCGCATCCGGCACCACCGGCTCGGCCGCCCCGGGGGCTGAGGGCCCGTCGCGCACCTCGCCTGCAGTCGCGGGCGCGGCGTCATCCGGCCCCGTCGGCGACCGCGCGCCACAGCCCGTCCCCGATGCGCTGCATCGTGGCGCCGTAGGCCTCGGGGAGGTCGACGTCGAGCCGGTCGGCGAGCACGAAGAGCCACCACAGGCACTCGGCGAGCTCGTGCCGCAGGGCCGGCCACTCGCTGCGTAGCATCCCCGTCATGCCGTCCTGGCCCACCTACGACGCCGAGGTGAACGGCGTGACGATCTCCTACCTCCGGACCGGTCAGGACAAGCCTCCCGCCCTGCTGCTCCACGGCCTGGTGGGCAGTGGAGCAGGCTGGACGCCGGTGGCTCGCGTGCTCGAGGCGGAGCTGGACGTGATCATGCCCGACGCGCGCGGACACGGGCGCTCGAGTGCTCCGGACTCCGGCTACCGCTACCCGGATCTCGCCGCTGACGTGGGCGGCTTGATCCAGGAGCTGGGCCTTCGTCGCCCGGTGCTCGTCGGTCACTCGATGGGCGGCATGACGGCAGCGCTGGCCGCGACCCGGATCGGTCACCTGGTGCGCGGGCTCGTCCTCGTGGATCCCACCTTCCTGAGCAGCGAGTGGCAACAGCAGGTGTACGAGAGCGACGTCGCAGAGCAGCACCGCCACGCCCTGCACCAGGGGAGGTCGGCGCTCCTGGACGACGCGCTCGCGCGGCACGCACATCGCTCACCGGAGCTCGTCGAGCTGCAGGTGGACGCGCGACTGAGCACGAGCCCGGCCGCGTTCGACGTCCTGACGCCGCCCAACCCGCCGTACCGTGAGCTGGTCAGCGCGCTCGACGTGCCGACGCTGCTCGTCATCGGCGACAAGCCCGTGGTCACCCTCGGCGTGGCCACCGAGCTGTGCGAGCTCAACCCGCTCCTGCGGGTCCACCAGGTCGACGACGCCGGGCACGGTCTCCCGTTCGACCAGCCGGAGCGGCTCGCGCAGGCCGTCCTGACCTTCGTGCGGGACCTGCCGAGCACCGGCTGACCCCGGTGGTTCACGGCGGCGGGTACGAGTGGACGACGCTCAGCGGTCTCCGCTCATTCCGATGATGCGGTGGTGCCGAAGATCGGCCAGCAGATCTCGGTGGCGGTGAATCGGGCCGGATCCGTGGGAGTGCCGCCGACGTAGTGTTCGCGGATGGGTCCCTGGCTGCTGATCAGATGCTCGTTGACATAGATCCCCAGGGCCGCGTAGCTGCGGTCGATGCCGTCGTGCCCGCCGGGATGGGTGAGCACCGCGAACTCGGTCCTGGGGAGGACCTCGGCCTGGACCGCTTCGGGCGGATCGATGGACGGTGGCGCGGGGACGAACATGGTGGCGCGGCCCTGCTGTTCGAGGAACAGTGCTCTCTCGTAGAGGCCGCCCGGCACCATCGCGTCAGGCGCGCCCGGTGCCGTGGCGACGGCCTGGTGCAGTGTCCGCAGCGACGCTGTGAACCAGTCGTCGATCTCGGAGACGTCGATGACGGCGCTGATGGCCCACACGGGAAGCGCCGGCTCGTGGCGCAACGTGACGTCGGTGGGAGGTCTCGCCGGGGTGAGCAGTTCACGCAGGGCCCCCACGGTGTCACGGGTCTGGGCGAGCGCAGCCTCCATCTGTTCGAGATGGGTGGTGATGATCTCGGTGCGGGCCCCGGCGTCGTCGGTGCTCAGGAGCGCCTTGATGTCCGGAATGGACATGCCCAGGGAGCGGAACCGGCGGATGATGTGGGCGTGGTCGACCTGGCCGGTGTCGTAGAAGCGGTAGCCGGTGTCGGGGTCGATGTGGGCCGGTTCGAGGATCCCGATGTCGTGGTAGTGGCGTAGCGCCTTGCGGCTCAGGCCGCTCATCAGCGCGAAGTCACCGATCGAGACCTGGGCTCCCATGGCGTCCTCCTCTGCGTGGCGTCACCTGCGTCGAGCGGGACAACCCTGGGCCCTCCCCCTGGGGGAAGGTCAACGTCGCGGCATTCCCGCGATCACGGGTTGACCTTCCCCTCACGGGAAGCTCCATCGTGGCGCCATGTCCACAGCAGAATGGGAAACACTCCCCGAGACCGTGAGAACGTTCATGGGCGCACTCGACTCCCGGGAGTTCGATCGGGCGCTCGCCACCTTCACCCCCGACGCCGTGGTGACCGATGACGGCCACGACCACGCGGGCACCGACGAGATCAGGGCCTGGCTGGCGACCGCGGTCACCGAGTACACCTACACCGCCGAGTTCACCGGTGCGTCCACGACCGCCACGGGCGTCGACGTCGGACAGCACCTGGAGGGCGACTTCCCGGGCGGGGTCGTCGACCTGAACTACCGCTTCACCCTCGACGGTGCGGCGATCCGTCGGCTGGTGATCGAGCCGTGACCCGGCGATGGTTCATCACCGGTGGCACACCCGGCAACTTCGGGATGGCCTTCGCCGAGGCCGCGCTCGACACCGGTGACCGCGTGGTGCTGACCTCCCGCCGCCCCACGGAGTTGGCGACCTGGGCGGAGCGGTACGGCAACCGCGTTCTCGTCGTGCCGCTGGAGCTCACCGACGCGGCACAGGTGCAGCGCGCCGTTCGCACGGCCGAGGAGCACTTCGGCGGTATCGACGTGCTGGTCAACAACGCCGGCCGCGGCTGGTACGGATCCATCGAGGCGATGGACGAGTCCGCGATGCGGGCGATGTTCGAGCTGAACTTCTTCGCCGTGCTCTCCGTGACGCGTGCCGTGCTGCCGGGGATGCGTGCCCGCGGCGACGGGTGGATCGTCAACGTGTCCTCGGTGGCCGGACTCGTCTCGGCGCCCGGATTCGGCTACTACAGCGCGACGAAGTTCGCCGTCGAAGCCGTCACCGACGCGCTGCGCGACGAGGTCGCCGCCCAGGGCGTCTCCGTACTGACCGTCGAACCGGGAGCGTTCCGCACCAACGCCTACACCGGGTTCGCCGACGAAGCCGTCGAGGAGGCTATCCCGGTCTACCACGAGATGTTGGAGCAGGTCCGGGCCGTCTTCGTCGGGATGGACGGCGTGCAGCCCGGCGACCCGCACCGCGGCGCCCGTGCGGTGATCACGGCGATGTCGCAGGATCCGCCGCCCCGCCGGCTGGTCCTGGGCAACAGCGGATACGACGCCGTGGTCGAGACTCTGGAGAAGGATCTGGCCGAGATCCGGAGGAACGAAGACCTGTCGCGCAGCGCCGATTTCCCTGTGTAGCCGGGCTGCCCCACGAGGTCGTACTGCCGGGGTCGGTGAGCGTGGCCGACGGACGCCGGCTGCCGGCGGTCCTCGCGGAGCGTGGCGCCGGCTGGCTAGGCTCGATCCGTGGATACCGGCGCCGGGGTCGAGGCCGCCGCCCGGCGGGCGCGGCACACCCGGCACGTCGGTGCCGCGGGCGCCCACGTCCGCCCGGTCGTCGCGGAGTCCTGGCAGCGGGCGCTCGACCTGGGCGTCGACCTGGCCCGGTCCGCGACCTACGTCGGGCACGAGCCGGGGCACGCCGCCGTCGCCGAGGCCGACGAGGTCTTCGACCGCTTCCTCGCCGGCGCCGACGACCTGGGCTGCTCGGTGCTGCTCGTCGACGGCGACGGGGTGGTCCGCGTCCGCCGCGACGCCTGCCCGGACCTCGCCACGCTGCTCGACGCCGTCCTGGTCGCGCCGGGCTTCCGGATCGCCGAGCAGGACGTGGCGACGACGGCGTCCGCGCTGGTGCGGGCCACCGGTCGCGCCGCCCGGGTGGACGGTCCCGAGCACCTGCACCCCGACCTCGCCTGCCTGGCCGAGGCCGCCGCACCGGTGCCGTCGGACAGCGACGCGGACCCGCAGACGGTGGTGGTCGTGGCGCACCTGTCGGCGCCGGGCGGCGGCTCGGCGCTGCGCGCGGCCGTCGCCGCGGAGCTGGCCCGCCAGATCGGCGAGCACGTCCGGGACCGCGCGCACCGGGCCGGGCGGCTGCTGCACGCCCGCTTCGACGACGTCTGCGAACGGTCCGGGGCGGAGTGGGTCGTCGCGACCGACGGCCGGGCGACCCTGTGCAGTCCCGGGTTCCGGGCCCTGCCCCGCGAGGACCGGGACCACCTCCTCGACCGGGCGCTCGCCGACGCCGCCCTCGCCGAGCCGCCGCCCGCCGGGTCCACCGCCGACCTGCCGTCGGGCCGCCGCGACGACGTCGCCACCTCCGTCGTCCGGGACGGCGGCGCCGTCGTGGGCCACGTCAGCGCCGGGCGGCGCTGCGTCGGCGTACCGGCCGGTTCCCGGACGACGGACGCGATGCGTCGCCAGGGGTCACACGTCGCGCCGACCGCGCGCCGGGACTTCGCGGCCGACTTCCGGGACGCGCACGCCGACGGCGCCGCCGCCGAGGTGCGGCGACGCGCGAACCGGGAGCTCCTCAGCCCCTACCTGCGCGCCCGCCGCGACGTCGCGACCGCCGTCGCCGCCCGGACCAGGCACCTGCTCCTCGTCGGCGAGCCGGGCGTCGGGAAGCAGACCCTCGCCGTCGAACAGTTCCGCCGCAGCCACCCGACCGGGACGGTGCAGGTGCTCGACTGCGCGCGGATCGCGGAGTCCGGTGGCCCCCTCCTGCCGACGGTCCGCGGCACCGACGAGGACCGGCCACGGCTGCTCGTCCTGCGCCGGCTCGCGATGCTCGGGTCGGTCGCCGCGCGGCGCCTCGACGAGTCGCTGCGGCTCCTGGTGTCCACGCCCGCGGCACCGACCGTCGTCGGCTGCATCGACACGCCATCGGTCGACGCCACCCGGCCCTACGGGCTGCTGCTGCGGCACTTCCACGACACGGTCCGGGTGCCCGCACTGCGCTACCGGGCCGACGAGCTCGGGGAGCTCGCGCGGTCGGTGCTGCACTCACTGTCCGGCGGCCGGTCGCTGAGCCTGAGCATGCAGGTGGTGCGGGTCCTGGAGGGCTACGCCTGGCCGGGGAACCTGCGCGAGCTGGAGGACGTCCTGCGCTACGTCATCGCCCGCAAGCCGGTCGGCGTCGTGCAGGCACCGGACCTGCCGTCGTCGTGCTTCACCGGCGGCGCACCGCGGATGTCGATGCTGGAGGCGGCGCAGTGCGACGTGATCATCCAGGCCCTCTACGAGGCGCGCGGCAACCGCTACCAGGCCGCCGAGCTGCTGGGGATCGCCCGGTCCTCGCTCTACCGCAAGATCGACGCGTTCGGGATCAGCTACATCGGCTGAGGTGTCCCGGGCGCGGGACACACGGCCGTCGCCGGGGCTCGTGCCGCCCGCGGAGTCGTCCCAGAACGGGACAGTCACATGCGCACTCCCGCATTAGCGTCGGGTCCGCCGACGCCCTCGGCACCCCCTGCGACCAACGGAGTGAGCAGATGAAGGCACTCGTCTACCACGGACCGGACGCCAAGTCCTGGGAGGAGGTCCCGGACCCGACGATCCAGGACCCCACCGACGTGATCGTCAAGGTCGACACCACCACGATCTGCGGCACCGACCTGCACATCCTGCAGGGCGACGTCCCGGCCGTCACCGACGGCCGCATCCTCGGCCACGAGGCCGTCGGCACGATCACCGCCGTCGGAGACGCCGTGTCCGGCTTCGCCGTCGGCGACCGCGTCCTCGTCCCGGCGATCACCAAGTGCGGCCGCTGCGACTACTGCCAGCGCGGCATGCCGTCGCACTGCCAGACCGTCGGCGGGATCGGCTGGATCTTCGGCCACCTCATCGACGGTACCCAGGCCGAGTACGTACGGGTCCCCTACGCCGACACCTCGCTCTACGCGGTGCCGGAGTCGGTCACCGACGAGCAGGCGATCTTCCTCGCCGACTCGCTGCCGACCGGCTACGAGGTCGGTGTGCTCGCCGGGAACGTGCGGCCGGGCGACACCGTCGCGGTCGTCGGCGCGGGTGCGGTCGGGCTCTCGGCGATCCTCACGACCGGCCTGTGGGGCGCGTCGAAGGTCATCGCGATCGACTCCAACAAGTTCCGGTTGGAGAAGGCCATCGAGTTCGGCGCCACCGACAGCGTCGAGGTGGGGCCGGGCACCGTCGCGGACGTGACCGCGCTGACCGACGGACTCGGCGTGGACGTCGCGATCGAGGCCGTCGGCTACCCGGAGACGCTGCTGACCGCGGCGTCGCTGGTGCGCCCGGGCGGCACGATCGCCAACGTGGGTGTCCACGGCACCCCGGTGGAGCTGCCGATGCAGGACATGTGGATCTCCAACGTCACGCTCACGATGGGCCTGGTCGACACCGTGTCCATCCCGACGCTGCTCAAGATGGTCGCGGGCGGGCGGATCCCGGCGGAGAAGATGGGCACCCACTCGTTCACCTTCGACCAGATGGACGAGGCCTACGACGTGTTCAAGAACGCCGCGGCCAACCAGGCGCTCAAGGTGGTCATCACCCCGGCCTGACGTCGCTCCCGGGGCCCCGCCCGCGCCGGGGCCCCGCGCGGTGGTCGTCGTCGCCACCCCTTGCGCCCACGGAGCGACGGACTTGACCCTGACACCGTGACAGGCACTGGGGTGGTGGTCATGACACCACCGGAGATCACCGCGTCCCTGTCCGCCGCCGACCCGTCGGTCCGGCTGCGGGCCGCGCTCGCCGCCGGGTCGGCCCCCGACCCCGCCCTGCTCGACACCCTGGTGCGCCGCTGCGGGGAGGAGCCGGACTTCTTCGTCCGGGACATGCTGTCCTGGGCGCTGACCCGGCTCCCGGCCGCGGACGTGCTGCCCCGGCTCGATGCCGAGCTCGGCTCGTCGTCGTCGCAGGCCAGGGCCCAGGCGCTGCACACCCTGTCCAAGATCGCCGACCCGGCGACCGCGGACCGGGTCACGCCCGCCCTGCTGCACGACCCCGACGACGAGGTGGCCCGCACCGCGTGGCGCACCGCCGTCGTGCTCGTTCCCGAGGCCGGTCGCGCCGGGCTCGCCGAGGAGCTCGGCCGGCAGCTGGGCCGCGGCGACCGGGCGGTGCGGCTGAGCCTGTCCCGGGCGCTGGCCGACCTCGGCGCGGCGGCCGACACCGTCCTCGACCGGGCCGCGGCAGGGCCCGACCCGGACGTCGCCACGCACGCCAGGGCGACGATGGTGCTGCGCGAGGACCCGACCACCGGGTTCGACGACGCCGTGGCACAGGCGCGCCGGGTGGTCGCGCTCGGCCCGGGGCACGAGGCGGCCGCGTGCTGATCGGTGAGGTCGCGCGCCGCAGCGGGGTGAGCGTGCGGATGCTGCGCCACTACGACGCCGTCGGTCTGCTCCGGCCGACCGGGCGGACCGTCGGCGGCTACCGCGAGTACTCCCCCGACGACGTCCGCAGGCTCTTCCACGTGGAGGGCCTGCGGACGCTCGGGCTGTCCCTGGCCCAGGTCGCCGACGCCCTGCGCGACCCGGGGTTCGACCCGTCCGGGCTGGTCGCGGACCTGGTCCGGGCCACCGAACAACGCCTGGAAGGGGAACGGGAGCTGCTCGCGCGGCTGCGCGCCGTCGACGCCGCCGGGGCGGGGACCTGGACCGAGGTCGTCGACGTCGTCGGGCTGCTGCGGGCACTCGGGTCGCCGGCCGCGGGGCGCCGACAGCAGGCCGCGCTGGCCACGGCCGACGGCCCGGCGCTGCCCGCGGAGCTGCTGGCCCGCTCGTTCCTCGCCGAGTCCGACCCGCACGTCGCGGGGGCGCTGCGGTGGGCGCTGCGCTCGGCGCTGGATCGGGCGGGCGACCCGGACGCCGCGGCCGCGGCCGCGCTCGCGGCCGGTCTGGGCTCGGACGACCCGGCCGTCCGGCGACGCGCGGTCGACGCGCTCGCCGACGCCGCACCGGTCCCGTCGGCGACCGCGGCGCTGCTCGACGCGCTGGCCGACCCGGACCCCCGGGTCCGCCGCCGCGCCGCGGTGGCCGCAGGACGGGCCGGGGCCGTGGCCGCCGTCCCGGAGCTGGTCACGATGGTGCGGGCGGGGGACGACGACGTCGAGGCCGCGGAGGTCCTCGCGGAGCTGTCGCGCACGGACCCGGCGAGCGCAGGCCGGATCCTCGGCGCCCTCACCGGCGACCTGGACGGGACCGACCCCGCGACCCGCATCCGGGTCGCGCAGGCACTGGTCGAGCTGCCCGGACCGGGCCCGCGGGACGCGCTGCGCCGGCTCGCCGCCGACCCCGACCGGGCCGTCTCACTCGTCGCGGGGGCGTTCGCGGACCGCCGGGTCTGAGACCCCTCACCCCGCCTGGCGGGACCGCTCGGCGTGGGACGGCTCGGGACCGGCGCCGTCGCCGTGGCCACGACCACCGGCGAGGAACCGCACGACGCGCAGGAAGGCGGGCGCCTGCACGACGCGCATCACCACGGCGTTGGCCCGGATGCCCCACCGGGTCTTCGGCGCCACCATGCGGACCCGTCCGGGAAGGAGCTTCTGCGCCGCGGCCGCGCGGGGGCGCATCACCTGCTCGAAGCTCGAGAAGGCCGCCCGGATCCGCTCCGCGGTCGGCTCCGCCGACACCCCGTGCCGTCGCAGCGCCTCCGCGAGCTCCGCGGCTCCCCGCAGCCCCAGCGCGGTACCGAGTCCGCTCAGCGGGCTCGCGCACCAGGCGGCGTCGCCCACGAGCACGACCCGCCCGTCGGACCGCCCTCGGTCGATGTGGATCTGGTCGTAGGTGTCGAGTGCGAGGTCAGGGGCGGTGCGCGCCGCGGCGAGGAACTCCGCGGCACGCCACCCGGCGCCGTGGAAGGCGTCGTCGAGCACGGCGAGGCGCGCGTCGTGCGCACGGGGGACGGTCGAGGCGGCGAACGTCATCCCGATCTCCTGCTGTCCCGGATGCCCGGGGCGCGCGGTCAGTCCGCGACGCCCCGGCTCGTTGTACGACAGCGCCCACCCGTCCAGCGGCGGTGTCCCGGGACCCTCCCGCAGGGTGAACCAGGCGTGGGCCAGGCCCAGCGGCTTCCGGTAGGCGGACTCCGGGCCGAACCGCAGGGAACGGGTGCGGGAGTGCGACCCGTCCGCCCCGACGACGACGTCGAACACCTCCACCGGCCCCGAGCGGAACCGGACCTCCACGCCCTCCGCCGTGTCGGTCAGCTGCTCGACGGTGTCGGCGAACCGGTACTCGACACCCGCGGCACCCGCCGCCCCGTGGAGCACCCGGGCGAGATCGGACCGGAGCAGCTCCTCGGACGAGATCAGCCCCCGGCCGCCGAAGGCCTCGACCGGCATCTCGGCCATCCGGCTGCCGTCGGCCCTGATCCACGCGATCCCCCGCTGCGGCACGAGGTGCGCCAGCACCTCGTCGATCAGCCCCAGATCGACCAGGACCTGACGGGAGTCACCGCGCAGGTCGACCGTCTGACCGCCGGTACGGAGCTCGGGCGCGACCTCGACCACGGTGACCCGCCATCCGTCCCTGGCCAGGGTGACCGCCAGTGCTTCGCCGGCGATCCCGGCCCCGACGACGAGTGCGTGTGCCATCAGCGTGCTCCTCACTCATGCAACTCGAATTGCGTTAACCGTAGGCCGACGGCGTCGACAAACGCAACTATCAATGCGTTAAGATGTGCGGGTGCCCGAGACCGCAGGATCGATACGCCCGGGTGGACGCACCGCGCGGACCCGGGAGGCCGTGCTCGCCGCCGTCCGGGAGACGCTCGGCGAACCGGGCGCGGAACTCACCATCCCCGCGGTCGCCCAGCGCGCCGGGGTGCACCCCACCACCGTCTATCGACGGTGGCGGACCATCGAGTCGCTGCTGCTGGAGGTCGTGGTCGGCGACGTGCGGACCTCGTCGCCGGTGCCGGCCAGCGGCGACCTGCGTGCCGACCTCACCGAGTACGTCGGCGGGCTCCTGACGAGCCTGAGCGGCCCGCACGCGCTCGGGATGCTCCGGGCGCTGCTCGCCGCCACCCGCGCGTCGACGGACCCGCACGACGTCATGGCGATCGTGCAGCCGCGGGTCGACGACTTCCGGGCGATGCTGGAGGCGGCCGGTGTCACGGGCGTGAGCGGGATGCAGCTCGTCGAGCTCGTGATCGCCCCCGCGTACCTGTGGGCCCAGCTCGGCGCGCCCCTCGACCCCGAGCACGACACCGCGCGGCTGGTCGACGCCGTCCTGGCGGTCGTCCTCGCCACCCCGGCCCCCGACGCCGTGGACCGCACCCCGGAGCCGTAGGCCGACGAACCTGGTTCGGGACGACGGTCCGGCCGCGACCGCTCGGACGGGCAGGCCGGGGTGGCCCCTCCGTACACTCCGTCGGTGGCCAGGAGCCTTCGCGACACCCTGAGCGCTCCGGCGCGACCCGCCCTGCGGTACTGGGACGGCCTGCCCATGCGGGTGCAGAGCCGCATCACCATCGGGCTGCCGCTGCTGGCCGTGCTGGTCTCGGCCGGGCTGGCCCTGACCGGGAACCTGCAGCGCGTCGACATCGAGACCGACATCCAGCGCAAGTTCGAGATGACCGGCACGCTCGGTGACCTCACCACGCTCATGGTCGACGCCGAGACCGGCGTCCGCGGCTACCAGCTCACCGGGCGCACCGAGTACCTGGAGCCCTTCACCGACGCGTCGGCGGAGCTCCCGACGGTCCTGGGGCATCTGGAGTCGCTGGCCGCGGCGGAGCCCGGCGAGAAGCCGCGCACGGACAAGCTGGCCCGGATCGCCGAACTGCGGGACCTGACGTCGAAGCAGATGACCGACCTGGCCCGCCAGCGTGACGTCGTCGCCGACGGCGGGAACACCGGCGGCGAGATCCGCGGGGACCTGGCCTACGGCAAGAACCTCATGGACGGCATCCGCAGCCGCGTCGACCAGATGCGGACCGGCGAGCGGCAGCTGCTCGACGACCGCATCGCCGAGATCAACCAGATCCGCGTCCGCGACTACCTGTCGGTCGGCATCGCGCTCGCGGTCGCCGTGCTGACCCGGTTCCTGGCCTGGTTCCTGCACCGCAACGGCATCCTGCGCCGGGTGGACCGGCTCGCCGACACCGTGCGGGTCCTGCGCGAGGGCGGCCCCGTGCCCGAGCCGCCGCCGGTGAAGCGGGACCGGATGGGCGACCTCGAACGCGAGGTCCACCTGCTCGAACCTGCGGTCCCGGCGCGCAGCGACGACTCGGTTGACGGACGGGTGTGACTCAGGACACGATCGACGTCACCCACCGCCCGAGGAGCCCACGTGAGCACCGACGCCGTCGTCCCCACCCGCGCACCCGGCCGGCTCGGGAACCCGTCGATGACGATCGGCGACGACCCGCGGGCCGACCCGCGGATGGTCGCGGTACTGGAGGGCTTCGGACTGACCGGGCATGCCGACGACGCCCCGCTGGACCGCACCGCGGGCCGCCCGGCGCTGCTCGGCTTCGTCGACGCCGCCGAGGAGGGCTTCGAGGGGTTCTTCACCGCGCTGTCCACGGGCTGGGCGCCGATGTCGGGCATCGACCGTACGACCCGGACCGTGCCCGGGGCCGACGGCCACGAGATCAGCCTGCACGTCCACCGCCCGACCGGCGTGGACGGGCCGCTGCCGGTGATCTACCAGGTGCACGGCGGCGGGATGGTCATGCTGGCCGCCGAGGGTCCGCTGTACGTGCGGTGGCGCGACGAGCTGGCCGCGGAGGGCGCCGTCGTCGTGGGGGTGGAGTACCGCAACGGCGGCGGGCGGCTCGGGTCGCACCCGTTCCCGGCGGGTCTCGACGACTGCGTCACCGGCCTGCACTGGGTGCACGAGCACCTCACGGAGCTGGGCGGGACGCACGTCGTGGTCACCGGGGACTCCGGCGGCGCGAACCTCGCGCTCGGGCTGGCGGTCCGGGCCCGCCGCGAAGGCTGGGCCGGGCGGATCGCCGGGGTGTACGCCCAGTGCCCGTACGTACTGGGGTCCTGGGACCGGGCGCCCGCGGACCTGGCGTCGCTGTGGGAGAACGACCGCTACTGGCTCAACCGGGAGCTGTTCCCGCTGCTCGCCGAGGTCTACGACCCGGGTTCCACGCACGCCGAGGACCCGACCTGCTGGGCCGCGGCCGCCCGGCCCGAGGACCTGCACGGGCTCCCGCCGCACGTGATCGCCTGCGCGGAGCTGGACCCGCTGCGCGACGAGGGGCTTGCCCACCACCGGCGACTGCTCGCCGCCGGGGTCCCCTCGGTCGGGCTGGTGTACCCCGGGCTCTGCCACGTCGGCATGATCCTGTTCCGCGACGCCATGCCCGACGTCTACGCCCACGCCGTGCGCGACGTCGTCGGTTTCGCCCGGTCGGTGCGCGGCTGACCCGGCCGGTTCAGGGCACCGCGGGCGGGGCCGCGTCGTCGCCGGTGTCCGGACGGACCCGGCGACGGCACCCGAGCACCACCAGGTGCGCGTCGAGCACCCGGGCGAGCAGGACCCGGTCGGCCGGGGCGGTCACGGCCGGGTCGACCAGCATGGCGGCGACGTCGTGCTCGGTGCCGGTGCCGCCGAGTCCGGCGTAGCGGACCCAGACGTCGTAGGCGGACAGCCCGGACAGCGCCGCCGCCACCGGGAGCGATACCGGGAGCGACACCGGGACGGGTTCCTCGAACACGACCATCCGCGCCGCGTACCCGGTCCCGGACGGTTCAGACCTCGGACCCGGTCGCGTCCTCCCCCGGACCGGGCCGGCCCCGGCGCGGGTCAGCTCGGGTCGACCCGGAGGACCCGGTCGTCGTCGCCGTTGGACGTCGTGACCAGCAGGGCCCCGTCCGGCGCGGAGTGGACCCCGCGCAGCCGCCCGAACTCCCCGTCGAGCTCCGTCGGGATCTCGACGTCGGAGACCGCGCCGTCGGTGCCCGCCGGGCCGACGCGCATCAGCAGCAGCTTCTGCCCGCGCAACGCGGCGACGGCGAGCATCCCGTTCCGCGGACCCCATGCGTCGCCGTCGAGGAACGCGGCGCCGGCCGGGGCCTCGGGCGGACTGCCGGAGGACCACGCGGCGGGGACGGCGTCGGGGAAGCGGTCCCGGTCGGTCATCGGGACCGACTCGTCGTAGCTGGCCACCGTGCCGCCCTGCGAGGGGTCCCAGCCGTAGTTGGCGCCCGGGCGCAGCAGGTTCACCTCGTCATCGCGGGTGGGGCCGTGCTCGGCGGTGAAGATCCGCCCGGTGCCCGGCTCGACCGCGACGCCCTGCACGTTGCGGTGTCCGGAGGTGTGGACGAGCCGCTGGGCCGGGTCGGCGGCGTCGGCGAAGGGATTGCCCGCCGCGGGCCCACCGGTGGCCGGGTCGACCCGCAGCGTCTTGCCGCCGAGCGAGGTGAGGTCCTGCGGGGTGGCGGGCATCGCCGCGTCTCCGGTCCCCACGACGAGCGCCCCGGTGTCGTCGACGGCGACCCGGCAGCCCGAGTGGCGTCCGCCCGAGGCGATCGGCAGCCCGCCGACCAGCGGGTCCGCGACCCGGGTCGCGGTGGCGCCGTCCGGGGACAGCGTCCAGGTGACCAGCCGGACGTCCACCGGGTTCCCGTTCTCGGCGTGGGTCTGGCAGGTGGTGAACCGGTTCGACGTCGCGAAGTCGGCGTGCACGGCCAGCCCCATCAGCCCGCCCTCGCCGCGGGCGAACACGTCGCCGAGGTCGGCGGCGACCGGGGTGACCGCGGTGCCCGGGTCGAGCGAGGCGAGCAGCGAGAGGCGCCCGGACCGCTCGGTGACCAGCGCGCGCCCGTCGGGCAGCACACCGACGCTCCAGACGTGGGAGAACCCGCCCGCGACGGGAGTGACCCGCAGACCGCCGTCCCCGGTCCGGGCCGGGGACGGCGCGGGCGGTGCGGGGGCCGGTGCCGCGGGCGCCGCGGCGCCGCAGCCCGCCACGCCCATCAGGACGACCGCCGCCACCGCCGTCCCGGCGCGGCGGACACGGGAGGCGATGCGATCACGGGTCACACCGGACATCCTGGCCCACACCGCCCATTCCGGCAGAGTGGTGGTGGGCGGGGAGCGCGTCCACCCGCACCTCCACCGCGTCCGCCCGCACGAACCCCAGGTCGGCGGGACCCTCGACGACCTCGGCGAGGCGCAGGGCGGGGAACCGGGTGACCAGTGCCCGCAGCCCGATCTCGAGCTCGGTGCGGGCGAGGGCCGCGCCCAGGCAGTAGTGCGCGCCCTGCCCGAAGCCGAGGTGCCCCTCGCCGCGGCCCGGGTCGCGGGTCACGTCGAACTCCTCGGGCCGGTCGTGACGGCGCGGGTCGAAGTTGGCCGTCACCAGCCCAGCGACGACCGTGCTGCCCGCCGGGACCGTCGTGCCACCGATGTCGAGGTCGGCGGCGGCGAAGCGCGGCGTGGACATCGGCACCGCGCCGCAGGTCCGCACGATCTCGTGCACCGCGACCGGCCAGCGCTCCGGCTCGTCCCGCAGCACGGCGAGCTGCTCGGGGCGGGTGAGCAGGACCAGCGCGGCCCGGGACAGGACGTGCGCGGTCGTCTCGAACCCGGCCAGCACCAGGTCGAACAGCAGAACCGCGAGCTCGTCGGAGTCGAGCCGGTCGCCGTCGTCGTGCACCGCGACCAGGGCGCTGACCAGGTCGTCGGCCGGGTCCGCGCGCCGGGCCGCGATCAGCTCGTGCACCTGGTCGTGCACGGCGTGGGCCGCCGCGGGCATCCGCGCGGGGTCGGGGGCCACGAGCAGCCGGGCCAGGGCCCGCCAGACCTCCCGGCTCTCCTCCGGCACGCCGACCAGCTCGCAGATCACCGCGATCGGCAGCGGGTGGCACAGCGCGGCGACGAGGTCGACCGGGGTGCCGTCGGCACCGGCGGCGGCGATGTCGTCGAGCAGACCGTCGGTGAGCGCCTCGATCCGCGGACGCAGCTCGCGGACCCGGCGCACGGTGAACGCGCGCGAGACCAGCCGACGCAGCCGGGTGTGGTCCTCGCCGTCACGGACGAGCAGACCCCGCCCGAGGTGGGCGAGCTCGTCGGGGAACCCGAGCGTCGCGAACACCCCCGCGATGCCCCGCCCGGCGCCGGGTACCGCGGCAGGATCGCTGCGCAGGCGCGGGTCGAGCAGCGCGGCGTGGACGTCGTCGTGCCGGGTGACCAGCATCGCGGGCCCCATCGGGGTGTCGTCGAACGGCACCACGGGTCCCTCCTCCCGCAGCCGCCCCAGTCGCGCGACGGGGCAGCCCTCCCCGGTCGTGCGGCGTTCGGTGGTCCGGTCCACGTCGTTCTCCTCTCGTGACGGGTGGCTCGCCGGACCCAGCGGACACCCTGCCGTCGCGGCACGGTCAAGAACTGGCGCCACCCGGTTGACGATGGCGCCATCATGCGCCATAGTTGCGCCATGGAGTTGGACGGATATGTCGACCGCCTGCGCACCGAGTTCTCCGCCCTGGGCGAGGCAGCGGGCGAGGAGACCCGGGCGGTCGCGGAGCGGCTGCTCGCCCCCCTGCACTCGACGACCCGCCTGATCCTGCTGGAGGCGCTGGCCGAGGCGGCCGACGAGATCACCCTCGAGCTCGCTCCGGGGTCGGTGCACGTGCGGCTGCGCGGCAGCGATCCCGAGTTCGTCGTCACCGGGGCACCTGCCGCGCCGTCGGCACCCCCGGCGGCAACGGAGGCGCCACCCGTGGCGCCATCGGCGCCGGCGGTCACCGACGGCGAGTCCGGGCCGGTAGCCCGGATCAACTTCCGGCCGCCGGAGACGCTCAAGACCCGGATCGAGGAGGCCGCCGGGCGGGACGGCCTCAGTGTGAACACCTGGCTGACCCGCGTGGCCGCCGCCGCGCTGGACCGCCCGGCCGCGACGTCCGACCGTCCCGACGCCGCCCGCCGTGGCCGCGTCGGCTGGTTCGGCTGAGCCGCGACCGATCCCCTTCTCCCACACCCGACCGACCCACACCTGACCGACCCACACCTGACCGACCCACACCTGACCCACGGCGTCACCGCGACGCCGAGGAGGCGATGCCCCATGCCCAGCTACGACACCCCCGAGCCCGTCACCGCGATCGTCGACCTCGCGATCGGTGACCTGCGCGTGACCGCCTCGGACCGCGCCGACACCGTCGTCGAGGTCCACAGCTCCGCGGCCGACCGCGCCCACGCGGACCAGGTCCGGGTCGAGCTGACCGGCCGCGAGCTGCGTGTCACCGGCCCGCGACTCGGGCTGCTGCAACGGTTCACCCCGGGCACCCCCGGCCGCACCGTCGAGGTCGAGATCGCGCTCCCGGCAGGCTCCGCCCTGACCGCGAGCACCGGCCACGGCTCGGTCGTCGCCGAAGGCGCCCTCGGCGAGTGCACCGCGACGACCCGCTACGGCGACATCCGCATCGACGACGCGGCCTCCGCCGACCTGAGCACCGCCTACGGCCACGTCCGGATCGGTGGCACCGTCACCGGTGACGCGACGGTCCGCTCCGACCACGGCGGCATGCAGATCCACCGCGTCGGCGGCAGCGCGACGCTGAGCAGCAAGCACGGCGTCGTCCGCGCCGACGAGCTGACCGGCGACGTCGAGGTGACCAGCACCCACGGCCCGATCGACGTCGACGAGCTCGGTGCGGGCGCCCGCGTCCGGACCGCCTACGGCGACGTCCGCCTCGGCCGGGTGCGCCGCGGTGAGCTGTCGCTGACCAGCACGCACGGCCGCCTGGAGGTCGGTGTCGCCGAGGGCAGCGCCGCCTGGCTCGACCTCGACACCACCGGCCGGATCGGCAACGACCTGGACCCGCGCGAGGCCCCGGACGGCGGCGACACCGTCACCGTCCACGCCCGCTCCCGCGAGGGCGACATCGTCGTCCGCCGCGCCTGACACCCACCGTCCGCGATCCCGTCCACGAGAGGAACCACCGTGCCCACACCCCCGCCCGCGATCGCCGTCGCCGCCCTGCACAAGTCCTACGGCGGCCACGCCGTGCTCCGCGGCATCGACCTCGATGTCCCCGCCGGGACCGTGCTCGCCCTGCTCGGCCCGAACGGCGCCGGCAAGACGACGCTGGTCCGCATCCTGTCCACCCTGCTGCGGCCGGACTCGGGACGCATCCGGATCGCCGGGAGGGACCCGGCGACCGACCCCGACGGCGTCCGGGCCGCGATCGGGGTGACCGGCCAGTTCTCCGCCGTCGACGGCCTGCTCACCGGCGCGGAGAACCTGCGGCTGATGGCCGACCTGCACCACCTGCCCCGCGGCACCGGCCGCGCCCGCACCCGGGAGCTGCTGGAGCGCTTCGACCTCGCCGACGCCGCCGACCGCCGCGCCGGCACCTACTCCGGCGGGATGCGGCGCCGCCTCGACCTGGCCATGACCCTGGTCGCGGACCCGGACGTGCTGTTCCTCGACGAGCCGACCACCGGGCTGGACCCCCGCAGCCGCCGCGACCTGTGGGCCGCGGTGCGCGAGCTCGTCGGCCGCGGCGTCACCGTGCTGCTGACCACCCAGTACCTGGAGGAGGCCGACCAGCTCGCGGACTCCGTCGCCGTCCTCGACGGCGGACGCCTGGTCGCCCGCGGCACGCCCGCGCAGCTCAAGGCCCGGGTGCCCGGCGGGCACGTGCTGCTGCACCTCGCCGACGAGGACGCCCTGGCCGCCGCGCACGCCGCGCTGCCCGACGCCGTCGCCGACCCGGCGGTGCTGACGCTGCAGCTGCCCGCCACCGGTCCGCGCGACCTGCGGGCGCTGCTCGACCGGCTCGACCACGCCGGCGTCGACCCCGAGGGGCTGACCACCCACACCCCCGACCTCGACGACGTCTTCCTCGCCCTCACCGGGCACCCGGGCACCGCGGAGGTGGCGGCATGAGCACCGCGACCCTCGTCCCGGCCGACCGCCCCCGGCTGTTCGCCGACTCGACGACGATGCTGCGCCGCCGCATCCGGCACCTGCGCCGCTACCCCTCGCTGACGATCATGCTGATCGCCCAGCCGCTGGTGTTCCTGCTGCTGTTCGTCTACGTCCTGGGCGGCACGATGGGCGCCGGGCTGGGCGGGGACCGTGACGACTACCTGGCCTACGTCACCCCGGCCGTGCTGCTGCTGACCGTCGCGAGCGTCGCGATGGGCACCGCCATCGGGGTCGCCACCGACATGACCGAGGGCGTCGTCGCCCGCTTCCGGACGATGGCGATCGCCCGCTCCAGCGTGCTCACCGGGCACGTCGCCGGGGCGTTCGTGCAGACCGTGCTGGGCCTGGTCGTCGTGCTCGGCGTGGCGTTGGCGCTGGGGTTCCGCAGCGACGCCGGGCCGCTGGCCTGGCTCGGCGTCGCCGGGATGCTGGCGCTGCTCACCGTCGCGCTGACCTGGCTGACCGTCGCGCTCGGGCTGGCCGCGGACAGTGTGGAGACGGCGAGCAACACCCCGATGTTCATGATGCTGCTGCCGTTCCTGGGCAGCGGGTTCGTGCCGGTGGAGTCGATGCCGACCGCCCTCCGGTGGTTCGCGGCGTACCAGCCGTTCACCCCGGTCATCGACACCCTGCGCGGGCTGCTCGGCGCCGGCCCGGGCAGCGGCGCCGGGCTCGGCACCGACGCCGCACTCGCCGTCGGCTGGTGCCTGCTGATCACCGTCGGGAGCCTGCTGTGGTCACGCCGGCTCTACGAGAACCGCGCCGCACGCTGAGGGGCTCCGCTCCGCCGGCGGGCGGTCCACGTGGACGGGCAGAGCGGGCAGCCGCGCGAAACCCAGCCGCGACGGGCCGTCCGCCGGCTCAGCGAGCCGCAGGCCCGGAAAGCGCGTGACCAGCGCCGACAGCACGACCTCGACCTCCTGCCGGGCCAGCGCGGCACCCAGGCAGTAGTGCGCGCCGTGCCCGAACCCGAGGTGCCCCTCGCCGCGGGCGGGGCGACGGCGGACGTCGAGCTCGTCGGGCCGGTCGACGACGCGGGGGTCGAAGTTGGCGGAGAGCAGACCGGGCAGCACCGCCGTCCCCGCCGGGACCGGGGTACCGGCGATCTCGGTGTCCTCGGCCGCGTACCGGGGCGCGCCGGCCGGGACCGGGCCGCAGGTGCGGACCAGCTCGTGCACCGCCGTCGGCCACAGCTGCGGGTCGGCGCGCAGGGCGTCGAGCCGGTCCGGCCGGCTGAGCAGCGCGAGGGTGCCCTTGGCCAGGACGTGCGCGGTCGTCTCGAACCCGGCGACGGTGAGGTTCACCGTCATGTCGAGCAGCTCCTGCTCCGAGAGCCGGTCGCCGTCGTCGTCGTGCACGGTCACGAGCGCGGACAGCAGGTCGTCGGCGGGCTCGCGGCGACGGGCCTCGATCAGCGCGCGGACGTGGGCGACCATCCCCCGCGCGACGTCCGGCATCCGTCCGGGGTCGGGCTGGATCAGCAGCCGGGCGAACTCCCGCCAGCGGTCGCGGTCGTCCTCGGGCACCCCGACGAGCTCGCAGATCACGGTGATCGGCACCGGGTAGGCCAGCGTCTCCACCAGGTCGACCGGGCTGCCGTCGGCGCCGGCGGCGGCGATGTCGTCGAGCAGACCGGACACGATCGCCTCGACCCGCGGACGCAGCCCGGCGACCCGGCGCACGGTGAACGCCCGGGAGACGAGCCGGCGCAGCCGCGCGTGGTCCTCGCCGTCCCGGGACAGCATCGGGCGACGCAGCAGCTCCAGGTCCTCGGGCAGCCCGATGATCCCGGTCTGGGCGTTGCGCAGGAAGTTCTCGGCCTGCGGCACCGCGGCCGCGTCGAGCCGGAAGCGGTCGTCGGTCAGCAGCGCCCGGACCTCGGCGTCCCGGGTCACGAGCAGCCCCTGCTGGGTGGGTCGGCCGGGCACCTCCAGCGGGATGTCGACGACCGCGGCCACCTCGCGCAGCCCGGAGAAGGCGGCGACCGGGTCGGCCGGGTCGACGGCCGGGGCGGTGGTGGGGGCGCTGGTGGGGGCGCTGGTGTCCTCGTCCATGCGCCCGAGTGGACACCGTGCCGTCGCGGCACGGTCAAGCCCGACATCGGTGCGGGTTCGGTCCCGTTCGTCCGCTCCGGGCCGTAGGCTCCGCGCGTGCGCACGGATTCGGCCCTGCAACGGACGGTGACCCGATGAGCGGACTCTTCGCCCTGCTCGACGACATCGCGGCCCTGGCCCGCCTCACGACGGCGTCGCTGGACGACATCGCGGGCGCGGCCGGGCGGGCCGGGGCCAAGGCCGCCGGCGTGGTCGTCGACGACGCCGCCGTCACCCCCCGCTACGTCCAGGGCCTCAAGCCCGAGCGCGAGCTGTCGATCATCTGGCGGATCGCCAAGGGCTCGCTGCGCAACAAGATCGTCTTCATCCTGCCGGTCGCGCTGATCCTCTCCCAGTTCGCGCCGTGGCTGCTGACCCCGATCCTGATGGTCGGCGGCTGCTACCTGGCCTACGAGGGCGCGGAGAAGCTCTGGGAGTACTTCTCCGGGCACTCCGAGCACCCCGAGGAGCGCGACGAGAAGGTCGCCGCGGACCCGGCGGAGAACGAGCGCCGGGTCGTCTCCGGCGCCGTGCGCACCGACTTCATCCTCTCGGCCGAGATCATGGTCATCGCGCTGAACGAGGTGGCGTCCGAGGGCATCGTGGCCCGGGCGATCATCCTGGCCGTGGTCGCCGTCGCGATCACCGCGCTCGTCTACGGCGCCGTCGCGCTCATCGTGAAGATGGACGACGTGGGCCTGGCACTGGCCGAACGCGGGTCCGGCCCCGTCGCGTCGTTCGGGCGCGGGCTGGTGAAGGCCATGCCGATCGTGCTGACGACGCTCTCGGTCGTCGGCGTCGCGGCGATGCTGTGGGTCGGTGGGCACATCCTGCTCGTCGGGACGGACGAGCTGGGCTTCTCCCCGATCTACGACCTGGTGCACCACCTGGAGGTGGCCGTCGCCGACGCGACCGGCGTGCTGGGCGGGTTCCTGGGCTGGCTCACCAACACCGTCGGCTCGGCGATCCTCGGGGTCGTGGTCGGCGCGGTGATCGTCGCCGTGGCGCACCTGATCCCGAAGCGGAGGAAGAAGGACGACGCCGCCGGGACCGCCGACGCCTGATCCCCGGTCCGCCACGATCGGGCGGGGTCGGGCGGGGTCGGTCATCATCGGGCGATGGGAGACACCGGCGTCTTCGTGCCCTACGGCGCGACCCACTGGGCCGCGCTGACCGTCGGCGTCCTCGGCGGCGTCGCGCTGGTGGTGCTCGGACGTCGACTGCGCGGCACCCCGGCCGAGCTGCGCGTCTCCCGGGCGTTCGCCGTGGTGGTCGTCGTGCTGCTGGTCCCGCTGCAGCTGCGGCTGCTGACCCCGCAGACCTTCGACGTCCACATCTCGCTGCCGCTGCAGCTGTCGGACCTGTCCTGGGTCACCGCCGCCGTCGCCCTGTGGACGCGTCGCTGGTGGGCGTGCGGCCCGCTGTACTACTGGGGTCTCACGCTGACCCCGCAGGCGCTGCTCACCCCGGCCACCGACTCCCCCGACTTCCCGCACGTGGCGTTCCTGCACTTCTGGGCGCTGCACCTGCTGGTGACCTGGGCGGCGGTGTACCTGACCTGGGGTGCCGGGGTGCGGCCGAGCTGGCGCGGGATGGGCGTGACGCTGGCGGCGACGATCGCCTGGGCGGCGGTGGTGCTGCCGTTCAACCTGGCCGCGGGAACCAACTACGGCTTCCTCGCCCACAAGCCGACCAACGCCTCCGCGCTGGACCTGCTGGGGCCGTGGCCGATCTACCTGGTGGTCGAGTTCGTGCTGGTGGCGGTGGGGTGGGCGGTGATCACGTGGCCGTGGACGCGGCGGCGGGAGCGGGAGCGGGAGCCGGCCTGACCGGCAGCCGCCGCGCCAGCCCGTCGACGAGGTGGTCGAGCACTGCGCGGACCCG
Source organism: Pseudonocardia sp. Ae717_Ps2 (assembly GCF_001932475.1). Taxonomy (NCBI): domain Bacteria; kingdom Bacillati; phylum Actinomycetota; class Actinomycetes; order Pseudonocardiales; family Pseudonocardiaceae; genus Pseudonocardia; species Pseudonocardia sp. Ae717_Ps2. Next base: position 310,652 of record NZ_MCIS01000001.1, on the reverse strand, counting down.
CCGGGGCGGGTCCGCCCCGTGCACGGCCAGCAGGTCCGCCGACGGCGTCGGGATGTCCGCCAGCACCTGCACCAGCTCCCCCGACACGAGAAGCGGCGCGACCTGCCACAGCGAGCGCATCACCAGCCCACGCCCGGCCCGGCACCACGCCGTCGCGACCTCGCCGTCGTTGCAGGTCATCGCGCCCGTCACGCGGACCCCGACGGCGTCGGCGTCGGTCCCGAAGCGCCAATGGGCATAGGCGGTGTCGTTCTCCCGGATCACGATGCAGTCGTGTCCGCCCAGGTCGGCGGGGGTGCGCGGGACGCCGCGGCGGCCCAGGTACGACGGCGCCGCGCACACCACGCGCCGGTTGCGGTGCAGCACCCGGGCGTGCAGCCGCGAGTCGGGCAGCGGTCCGACGCGCACCGCGAAGTCGTAGCCGGAGCCGCCGACCGCGACCGGCAGGTGCGACAGCTCCAGATCGATGCGCAGGTCCGGGTTGGCCGCCTCGAAGGTGCCGAGCAGCGGCGCGACGTGCGCCCGGCCGAACCCCATCGACGAGTGCACCGCGATCCGTCCGTGCAGTCCCGAGCGACGACGGCCGATCTCGTCCTCCAGGTCGTCGATCCGGCCCAGCACGTCGCGGGCGCCCTCGGCATAGCGGCGGCCCTCGTCGGTCAGGGTGAGCCGGCGGGTGGACCGGTTGACCAGGCGGACGCCCAGACGTCGTTCCAGGCGGGCGAGCCGCTTGCTGACCGCCGACACCGACACACCCCACTGGCGCGCCACCTCCGTCAGTGTGCCTGCGGCGGCGACCCCGGCGAAGAAGCTCAGGTCGTCGAACTCGGGCAGCTCCACACCTGCTCCTTTCCCCTGCGGAAAGACTGTCCGGCCAGGACGACGGTTCACCGCATCCGGTTCGCCGATCAGGATAGAAGCAACCGAGTCGAGGAGGACATGACATGACCGCGCACCGCATCGCCGTCATCCCCGGGGACGGGATCGGCAAGGAGGTCGTCCCGGAGGGCGTCCGGGTGCTGACCGCGGCCGCGGAGCGGTTCGGGATCGGGCTGGAGTTCACCGAGTTCGGCTTCGCGAGCGCCGACCACTGGCTCGAGCACGGCACGATGCTGCCCGAGGACTGGTTCGAGCAGCTGTCCGGTTTCGACGCGCTGTTCTTCGGTGCCGTCGGGTGGCCGGAGGTGGTGCCCGACCACGTGTCGCTGTGGGGCAGCCTGCTGCAGTTCCGGCGCCGCTTCGACCAGTACGTCAACCTGCGCCCGGCCCGGCTGCTGCCGGGCGTCGCCGCGCCGCTGGCCGACCGCGCACCCGGCGACATCGACATGCTGATCGTCCGGGAGAACACCGAGGGCGAGTACTCCTCGGTGGGCGGGCGGATGTTCTCCGGCACCGACCGGGAGGTGGTGATCCAGGAGACCGTGATGACCCGTATCGGGGTCGACCGGATCCTGCGCTACGCCTTCGAGCTCGCGCGCCGCCACCCGAACCGGCACCTCACCTCGGCGACCAAGTCCAACGGCATCGCGATCACCATGCCGTACTGGGACGAGCGGGTGGCCGCGATGGCGGCGCAGTACCCCGACGTCGATGTCGACTCCGCCCACATCGACATCCTCGCGGCGCGGTTCGTGATGAGCCCGGAACGCTTCGACGTCGTCGTGGCCAGCAACCTGTTCGGCGACATCCTGTCCGACCTCGGCCCGGCCTGCACCGGCACGATCGGCATCGCGCCGAGCGCGAACATCAACCCGGAGCGGGAGTTCCCGAGCCTGTTCGAACCCGTGCACGGGTCGGCACCGGACATCGCCGGGAAGGGCGTCGCGAACCCGGTCGGCCAGATCTGGTGCGGGTCGATGATGCTGGAGCACCTCGGCGAGCACGAGGCCGCGGCGGCCGTGCTGGCCGCGGTCGAGGACGTCGTCGGGCGGGGCGGCGCGACCGTCACCCCGGACCTGGGCGGCACCGCGACGACCGCCGAGCTGGGTGCGGCGATCGCCGCGGTCGTGCGGGGATGAGCCCGTCGGGCCCTGGCCTGCGCGCCCCGGCGACCGGGCGGCGCGGCTCAGCTTGCGAGGAGTGCGACCAGGCGACGGGCCGCGTCGGGCGGCAGCCTGCGACGGCCGCGCAGGTGCCGGAACACCGGCGCGAGCACCGGGTCGGCCAGCAGCTCGGCCCGCGGTACCGGCCGTCCGACCGGCACGACGACGCCCGCCGCGTGCCGTCCGCCGGGGTGCGGCTCGGCGGGACCGGTGAACGCGAACAGCGCCGTCACGCCGCCGCCCGGCCCGGTCCGGTAGACCACGGCCCGGTCGCCCGGCGCGGTCCCGGCCAGGCAGCAGGGCTCCTGGGGCGGGTCGGCGACCTCGTCGGCGTCCCAGAGCAGGACGGTGTCCGGCAGCGCGGCGTCGGGTCGCACGGGGTCGGTCGGCACGGGATCCGTCCTACCCCAGTCCACGGAGGTCCGGCGCGATGAGCCCACGAACCCTGCTGCCCGCCCCGTTCACCGCCCGCACGGTCGACGCCGCGGGGACCGCGGTGCACACCGTCGTCGGCGGTGCCGGACCTCCGCTGCTGCTCCTGCACGGCTACCCGCAGACCCACGCGATCTGGCACCGGGTCGCCCCGCTGCTCGCCGACCGGTTCACCGTCGTCGCGACCGATCTGCGCGGCTACGGCGACAGCGCCAAACCCGCCCCGGGCCCTGGCGACGCCGCCTACGCCAAGCGCGCCATGGCCGCCGACCAGCTCGCCGTCATGCGGGTGCTCGGGTTCGACCGGTTCGCCGTCGCCGGGCACGACCGCGGCGGACGGGTCGCGCACCGGCTGGCCCTGGACGCGCCGGACGCGGTGTCGGCGCTGGCGGTGCTCGACATCGTCCCGACCCGGCACGCGTTCGACACCGCCGACGCCACCTTCGGGCTCGGCTACTGGCACTGGTTCTTCCTGACCGCCCCGGCCGGGATCCCGGAGCGCCTCATCGCGGGCGACCCGGAGTTCTGGGTCACCGCCCGGGTGCGGTCGCGCCACCACGGCGGCACCCCGTTCGACGAGCGTGCCGTCGCCGAGTACGTCCGCTGCTTCGCCGACCCGGCCGCGATCGCCGCGTCGTGCGCCGACTACCGGGCCGCGGCCGGGATCGACCGCGTCGACGACGAGGCCGACGCGGGCCGCCGGGTCACCGCACCGCTGTTGGCCCTGTGGGGCGCGCACTCCTTCGTCGGGCGGTCCTACGACGTGCCCGCGGTGTGGGCCGGCTACGCCACGGACGTGCGTGGGACGGCCCTGGACGCCGACCACTACCTCCCCGAGGAGCGGCCGGAGGAGGTGGCGCGCGAGCTGGCGGCGTTCCTGACCCGGTGACCGGTGCGGGGGGTCAGTCCGTGATCCGGTACTGCGCGATCTTCCGGTAGAGCGTCGACCGGGCCACGCCCAGCACCGCGGCCGCCGCGGCCCGGTTCCCGTCGGTGTCCCGCAGCGCGGCGACGATCGCGTCCCGCTCGGCCCGGTCCACCGCCCGCAGCGTCGCGGACGGCGCGCTCTGGCAGGACTCGGGCAGGTCGGTCGCCTCGACCACACCCACCGGCCGCCGGCCGAGGGCGACGGTCAGCGCGTCGTGCAGCTCGGTCACGTTCCCCGGCCACGGGTGCCTGCTCACCGTCCGCAGCGCCCCGGCGGACAGCCGCACGTCGCGGCCGGGCGCGAGCTCGGCGAGCAGCGCGGCGACCAGACCGGGGAGGTCACCGGGGCGGCCGCGCAGCGGCGGGACCGGCACCGACACCCGGAACCGGGCCAGCACGGCGTCCCGGACGGGATCGGGGACGGCGGCGTCCGCGCGGGTGCCGGCGATCGGCAGGTCCCCGCGCGCGACGGCGGGCGGCACACCGGCGTCGCGCCGGTCGAGGTCGCGCAGCAGCACCAGCACCCGCTCCCCGGCCCGCCCGACGCGGTCGTCGAGGTCGGCGCCGTCGTCGTCCGGCCCGACCTCGACGACCGGGCCGGGCCAGGAGTCGGTGACCAGCCGCGCCCGCCCGGAGCCGGGCTCGCCGGTGACCAGCAGCGGCGCCCCCGCCCCCAGCGCCGCGACGACGGCGGCCCGCGCCGTCCGCCAGGCCGGGCTCGCCCCGTCGGCGGCGGGCCGGGGGGTCACCGGGACCGGTCCGGTGGGGTCGCCGCCGTCGGGCTCGCGCAGCAGCGTCACCACCGCCACCAGGCCGGCGACCGACCCGCCTGCCGGGACGACCGCGCCGCGCAGCCGCGCCCGGGTCCCCGACGGCAGCTCCACCCGGTCGTCGACGCCGGGGCCGCGCAGCAGCAGGAACCTGGCGTGGTCGGTGAGCGCGGCGTGGTCGTCCGCGTCGAGCAACGTCTGCATCGCGGTGTTCGCCAGCACCGTGCGGCGCCCGACGGCGAGCACCGCCCGCCGGGTGCGGGACTCGGTGCGGGCGTAGGCGTCGAACAGGGCCTGCTGGGCGGGGTCGCGGTCGTGCAGCAGGGCGTCGGAGATGCGGGCGGCCGCGGAGCGCACCAGCGACAGCAGCAGCGGCGAGGAGTACTCCGCGCGGCAGGACAGGTCCAGCACCGCCTCGACCCGCCCGGTCGCCGGGTCACGAACGGGGGCGCCGGCGCAGGCGTAGTCGTGCAGCTGCTCGACGAAGTGCTCGGCGCCGACGATGTGCACCGGCCGGCCGGACTCCAGCACGGTCCCGACCCCGTTGGTCCCGACCGCGCCCTCGGCGTAGCCGAAGCCCGCGGCGAACGCGTTGACGTCCGCGGACCGCGCGATCACCGCGTCGGTGTCGAGGCGCACCAGCAGCCGGGCACGGTCGTCGGTGAGCGCGACGCACACCCCGATCCCGGCGACCTGCTCGGCCAGCTGCTCCATGACCGGGCGCGCGCACCGGACCAGCCGGGAACCGGTGTCGAGGTCGGGGTGGAAGCGGTTCGCGATCGTCGCGGGGTCCACCCCACCCGCGATGCTGCGCCGCCAGGACGCGACGACGTGACCGGGCACGCCGGGCGGTGCGGCGTCGGGCCGGTCGAGCAGCTCGGCCCGCGCGGACACGAGCTCGCGACGGCGTGCGAGCAGATCCCCCATCGACGCACCTCTCTGTGCTCGTCATCACATGATGCGGCACCGGTCAACACCCCCCGGTGTCCGAAGTTCGGACACCCGGGGACCGGGCCGGCCGCCCTAGCGTCGAGAGACCGCCGTCACACCTGCACCCGGAGGACCCATGGCCGCCACGACCAGCGAGCACGTCGACGTCCTGATCGTCGGGGCCGGGGTGTCCGGCATCGGCGCCGCCCACCGGCTCCGCGAGGAGTTCCCGGACCGGAGCTTCGTGCTGCTGGAGGCCCAGGACGCCCCCGGTGGGACCTGGTGGACCCACCGCTTCCCCGGGGCCCGCTCCGACAGCGACCTGTTCACCTACGGCTACCGGCACAAGCCGTGGACGGGGCCGTCGATCGCTGCGGGCGCAGAGATCCTGGCCTACCTCGACGAGGTCATCGATGAGGACGACCTGGCCGGGCACATCCGGTACCACCACCGCGTCACCGCGCTGAGCTGGTCGTCGGCGGAGAACCGGTGGACCGCGGAGGTGACGCGCACCGACACCGGCGAGACCCTGTCGATGACCGCGTCGTTCCTGTGGATGTGCCAGGGCTACTACAACCACGACGAGCCCTACACCCCGCAGTGGCCCGGCCTCGAGCAGTACGCGGGGACCGTCGTGCACCCGCAGTCCTGGCCGTCGGACCTCGACGTCACGGGCAAGAAGGTGCTGGTCATCGGGTCCGGCGCCACCGCGGCGACGGTCGTCCCGGCGACGGCGGCGACCGCCGAGCACGTGACGATGCTGCAGCGCTCGCCGTCGTACTGGTTCCCCGCGCCGACCGTGCACGACCTCGCGACGATGCTGGAGCCCCTCGACCTGCCCGCCGAGTGGACCCACGAGATCCTGCGCCGCACCTACGTCCAGCAGCTCGACTGGCTGGCCACCACCGGCCGCGACGACCCGGACGCGCTGCACGAGTTCCTGATCGAGTCGATCCGGCCACTGCTCCCCGAGGGCACCGACATCGAGAAGCACTTCGTCCCCCGCTACCGCCCCTGGCAGCAGCGCATCGCGTTCGTACCCGACGGCGACTTCTTCGCCGCGATGCGCGAGGGGAAGGCGTCGGTCGTCACCGACACCATCGCCCGGTTCACCGAGAAGGGCGTCGAGCTGGACTCCGGGGAGGTCATCGAGGCCGACGTCGTCGTCACCGCGACCGGGTTCGACCTGGCCGTGTTCGGCGACATCCCCTTCACCGTCGACGGCGAGCCGGTCGACTTCACCCGCCATGTCACCTGGCGCGGGCTGATGATCGAGGGCATCCCGAACATGGCCTACGCCTTCGGCTACTTCCGGCACAGCTGGACGCTGCGGATCGACCTGGTCAACGACCTGATCGGCCGCATCCTCGCGCGCATGGACGAGCGCGGCCACCAGGTCGTCGTCCCCACCGTCGCACCACAGGACGCCGACATGCCGCGCCTGCCGTGGGTCTCGGAGGAGAACTTCAACCCCGGCTACATCGGGCGGTCCGCGCACCGGATGTTCGGCCAGGGCGACCGCGAACCGTGGACCCACATGCACGAGCACGACGTCGACCGGGTCGAGCTGCCGAAGGCCGACCTCGACGACGGCCTCCAGTACCGCTGAGCACCGCTGAGCACCGCCGAGCACCCCTGAGCACCGCCGACCCGACCGCACACCCCCGAGGAGACCCACCGTGCCCCGCATCACCGTGTCCACCGGCGTCGAGCTGCACTACGAGACCGCAGGCGACGGCGACCCGCTGCTCATGATCATGGGGACGTCCGGCGCGATCCCGCTCTGGGGCGAACTCGCGCACCGGCTGGCCCAGACCCACCGGGTCATCACCTTCGACAACCGGGGGCTGGGCGGCAGCGACCGCGGGTCCGGGCCGATCACGGTCGGGTCGATGGCCGCCGATACCTCCGCGCTGCTCGACGCCCTGGAGATCCCGCGCGCGCACCTGCTCGGCTGGTCGCTGGGCTCGGCCGTCGCGCAGGAGATCGCGCTGACCCGCCCCGGGCAGGTCGCCGCGCAGGTCCTCTACGGCACCTGGGGCCGCACCGACGGCTTCCAGCGCGCGGTGCTGAGCGCGCTGCGCCTGCCCTACGTGCACCGCGACATGGAGTCCGCGCTGACCGCGTCGGGGCTCGCGTTCTCCCCGCAGGCACTCGACGACCCGAACGTGGGCGCGCTGCTGGAGGCCCTGCTGCCGGCGTTCCCGCAGGACGAAGCACAGATGCAGGTGACCGTCGAGCAGTGGGCCGCCGACCTCGGCCACGACACCCTCGACCGGCTGGACGCGATCACGGCACCGACGCTGGTCGCGGTGGGCGAGCAGGACCTGCTGACCCCGCCATGGCAGTCCCGTGCGGTGGCCGAGCGCATCCCGGGCGCCCGCTTCGAGCTGGTGACCGGGCCGGGGTCCAGCCACTGCATGCACCTGGAGCGGCCCGAGGACCTGACGAAGCTGGTCACCGGGTTCCTCGGCGAACAGCGGATCTGAGCGGAGCGGCCGGGCGGGCCTCCCCGCCCGGCCTGCCCTCAGGACTCGCGGTGCGCCTTCGGGGACCGCCCGAACCGGGTCCGGAAGGCCCGGCTGAACGCCGCCGGGTCCGGCATGCCCCATCGGGCGCCGATCGCGCCGACCCCGACGTGCGCGAGCTCGGGGCGGCGCAGGTCGGCCCAGGCGCCCTGGAGCCTTTCCTCCCGGATCGCCCCGGCCACCGTGGTCCCCTCCTCGGCGAACAGCTTGTGCAGGTAGCTGACCGAGATCGCACAGGCGGCCGCCACCCCGGCGGGGTCGAGGTCCCGGTCGGCGATGTGCTCGCGGATGAACCCGCGGGCCCGGGTGACGTGCAGGTTCTCCGGGGCGGCCGCCGGTACGGTGCTGCGCACCAGCGCGACGAACACATCCCCGATGGTGCGGGCGACGGCCTCCTGGGCGGCCTCGGGCACGTCGTCGCCGATCGCGCGGTTCAGCGACGACAGCAGCGGCGGGAGCATCGCGCCGATGCCGCGCCGGCCGTCGAAGGTGATCGCGGTGACGGCGGCGGTCTCGGCGGCCGACAGCGGCAGGGCGCCCTTCGGGTGCAGGCAGACCTGGTACTCGAAGCAGTCCGAGGTGACGAAGGTGAACGGCCGGCTGCTGTCGTAGATCACGAACTCGCCGGGGCCGATCACCGCCTCCCGCCCGTCCTGGACGACCAGGGTGCGTCCACGGCGGGCGAGCGCGATCTGGAGGAAGTCCTCGTCTGCGGAACGAACTTGCCGTACAGTCCTGTCGAAGCGGTGCGGAACCGAGGCTATCCGCCGCAGGTGAGTACCCGCGACGGACGCCGCCGTCACTCGTCCGGAGACCAGGCCGCCGGTGGAGGGCCTGACGTCGAGGGGCACGAACTGGTCGCAGACCGTCGAGCGCCAGAAGTCCAACCGGTCGGTCTCGGCCACGGTGGTGGTGTCGAGCGTGACCAAAGCCATACCCGAGCATCGCACGCGCACGTCACGATCGTGTAGCTCCGATGTGAGGAACGCGTTCCGCGGCGCGCGCCCGAACCCCTTCCTCCGTGCAGAACCCGGCCCCGGAGCGCTTGAGACAGAGCAGGCCCAGCAGCCGGCCCCGGTCGTCGACGACGGCCAGGCGCCGCCGGCCGGCCGCGGCCATCGCGCCCCGTACGGACTCGGCGTCGGCGGCCGGGGCGACGGTCCGGCCGGAGAGCCCACCGAGCCAGCGCACCGGCGCGGCGGCGGGGCGCCCCTCCAGGTCGGCCCGCTCGACGACGGTGAGCAGCACCCCCCGGTCGACGACGAGCAGCGCGTGCACGTGTCCGTCGCGCAGGGCCTCGCGTGCCTGGTGCACCGTGGTGGTGCGCCCGCAGGTCTTCGGGCAGCCGATCATCGCCCGCCCGACCGTGCCCGGCGACCACCCGCCGCCGGGCCCCGCGACCGGGGCGCTCATGCCGCGTCGCTCGAGTGGCCGGGCACGACCGGCAGGTCCGGTCGCACCAGCGGGACGAGGTTGTTGACCGCCAGCGCGGCCTCGCCGAACCCGACCGAGATGAGCCGGACCTTGCCCTCGAAGTCGGTGATGTCCCCGGCCGCGAACACCCGCGGCAGCGTGGTGCGCATGGACCGGTCGACGGCGATGTGGCGCCGGCTCATCCCGATCCCCCAGCTCGACAGCGCGGCCAGGTCGGCCTTGAAGCCGAGCGCGGCCACGAGCTCGTCGACCTCCAGCGTCTCGACGCCGTCCGGGCCGGCGACGTCGACCTCGGCCACCCGGTCGTCGCCGCGGACGTCGGCGACCTCGTAGGGGGTCAGGATCCGCACCGAGGAGGCACGCAGCTCGGTGACACTGCGCTCGTGCGCGCGGAAGGCGTCGCGCCGGTGCACCAGGGTGACCGACGCGGCCAGCGGCTCCAGGCACAGCGCCCAGTCGACCGCGGAGTCCCCGCCGCCGACGATCAGCACGTCCCTGCCGGTCAGCTCGGCCGGGCGCGGCACCGCGTAGCGCAGCCCGCGTCCGACGTAGTCGCCGCCCGCGGGCAGCGGGCGCGGCGTGAACCGGCCCATCCCGCCGGTGACCAGCAACGCGCCCGCCCGGATCCGCACGCCGCGGTCGGTGGTGACGGCGACGCCGTCGTCGAACTGCTCCAGCCCGACGGCGTCGTGCCCGAGCAGGTAGGTCGGATCGGCCAGGGCGGCCTGCTCGATCAGGGAGTCGACCAGGTCCTGGGCGCGGACCCGGGGGAAGCCGGCGACGTCGAAGACCGGCTTCTCCGGGTAGAGCACCGACATCTGCCCGCCGAGCTGGTCCAGGGCGTCGACCACGACCACCGACAGCCCGCGGAAGCCGGCGTAGTAGGTGGCGTAGAGCCCGGTCGGTCCGGCACCGACGACGACCAGGTCCGCGCTGAGCTCGCCGCTCACCGGGGCTTCCGCGCAGCGACGATCGGGTGGTCGCCGTCGGCGGCGTCGGCGTCCTCGCCACCGCCGGAGAAGCCCTGCTCGCGTACGAACAGCGCGTTCGCCTCGACGAAGTCGAGCTGTTCGGCGGGCATCTTGTGCTCCCAGTGGATGGCCTCGCTGGGGCAGGCGGGCATGCACTTGCCGCAGTCGACGCACTCGTCGGGATGGATGTACATCATCCGCTCCCCCGGGTAGATGCAATCGACCGGGCACTCCTCCATGCAGGCACGGTCCTGCACGTCGATGCAGGCTTCGGTGACGACGTAGGCCACGGGGTCTTTCCTCCGATGTGGACGGTGGTGGCAGGTGGGTGGGCGACCCGGCCGGAGAGGGGGGCTCCGGCCGGGCCGCGTGGCTCAGGCGGTCTCGACCTCGACGAGGGTGTCGGAGAACGTGGGCGCGTTGCCCAGGTCGCCGAACACCGTCGGGTTGACGGCGGCCAGGGTGGAACCCGCCTTGGAGTTCTTCCGCCAGCCGCCCATCGGGCTGACGACCACGCCGGGGGACACGGTGTCCTGCAGCGACGCGAGGACGGTGAACTCACCGCGGTCGTTGAACACCCGCACCGGGGAGCCGTCGGTGATGCCGCGGGCGGCGGCGTCGTCCGGGTGCACGATCAGGGTGTGCTCGTTCGCGACGCGGCGGTGGAACTCGTGGCTGCCGAAGCTGGAGTTCACGAACGCGTGCGACTTGGGCGTGAGCAGGTTCAGCGGGTAGCGCGCCGCCAGCTCCGGGTCCGCCGCGGCGGACTCGCGCGGCGGGATGTAGTGCGGCAGCGGGTCGACCGGCTCGCCGGGCTGGTGGTCGTTGGAGCCCTGCCGGAACAGCGGGACGACGAAGTTGCCGCCCGCCGCGGCGGAGGAGACGAACTCGACCTTGCCCGACGGCGTCGGGAAACCGCCCTCCGCGTGCGGGGCGTAGGCGTCCGGGGCGGGGACGTTGAGCCGCTGCCAGCCCTGCTCCTTCAGCGACTCGACGGTGATCCCCTCCATGTGCGGGTGGGACCAGTCGAACGCCTCGGCGATCATCTCGGCGTCGGTGCGGCGGAAGACCGGGTCGTCGAAGCCCATCGCGGCCGCGATCCGGCGGAACATCTCGGTGTTCGGGACGGCCTCGCCGAGCGGCTCGATCGACTGGTGGTTGTAGGTCACGTAGAGGTGGCCCCAGGAGAACATGATGTCGTCCTGCTCGAGCTGCGTCGTGGCCGGCAGGACGATGTCGGCGTACTCCGCGGTGTCGGTCATGAACTGCTCCGACACCACCGTGAACAGGTCCTCGCGCTGCAGCCCCGCGATCAACCGGTCCTGGTCGGGGGTGGTGACGACCGGGTTGGAGTTGTAGACGAACAGGCCCTTGATCGGCGGCCCGGCCGGCAGGTCACCGGACAGCGCGGCACCGAGCCGGTACTGGTTGATGACGCGGGTGCCCGGGGTCAGCATCTCCGGGTGCATGAAGGCGCCCCAGTTGACCGGGAACGCCCACAGCGGCAGCTGCAGGATCCCACCGCCGGGCTTGCGCCAGGCGCCGACGAGGCCGGGCAGGCAGGACAGCGCGCGCACGGTCTGGCCGCCGCCCGCGTGCCGCTCGACGGCGACGCCGATCCGGATCACCGACGGCTGGGCGCCGGCGTACTCGCGGGCCAGCGTGCGGATCGTCTCGGCGGGCACGCCGGTCTCGGACTCGGCCCACTCGGGGGTGTAGCGGGACACGCGCTCGGCGAACTCGTCGTAGCCGACGGTGTGGTTCGCGATGTAGTCGTCGTCGGTCAGGCCCTCGGCGATGATCACGTTCGCCATGGCCAGTGCGAGGGCGCCGTCGGTGCCGGGGCGGATCGCGATGTGCTGGTCGGCGGCGGCCGCGGTGCGGGTGCGGACCGGGTCGACGACGACGACCTTCGCCCCGTTCTTCTTCGCCTTCGCGATGTAGGGCCACAGGTGCAGGTTGGTGCTCATGATGTTGCACGCCCACACCAGGATGAACTTGGAGTGCACGAGGCTCTCCGGGTCCACGCCGGCGGTGTCGCCGATGGTCATGGCGTAGGCGGTGCAGGAGCCGGAGTCGCAGTAGGTGCGCTCGGCGACGGTGGCACCCAGCTTGGCGAAGAACGGGTCACCGACGTTCAGGCCGTTGAGGATGCCCTGGGTGCCCAGGTAGCTCACCGGCATGATGGCCTCGGGGCCGTGCTCGTCGGCGATCGCCCGGAACCGGGTCGCGATCTCGGTGACGGCGTCGTCCCAGCTGATCCGCTCGAAGCGGCCGCTGCCCTTCGGTCCGGTCCTGCGCATCGGGAACAGCACGCGGCCCGGGTCGTAGACCCGGTCCAGGTAGTTGTTGACCTTCACGCACAGACCGCCGTTGGTGTACGGGTGGTCCGGGTCTCCGACGACCGAGGTGGCCTTCCCCTCGCGGTCGACGGTCACCAGCATCGCGCAGGTGTCCGGGCAGTCCTGCGGACAGGCGGCCTTGACCACCTTCTCCGTCACGGTGGTCGCCGGGGCCTCGTGCGTCGCGGTCATGGATGCTCCTCGCCTCGTGGTGGGATGGCGTCGCCCACGAGACTGGCCGTCCGACGACCTGCGGTCTTGGCCCGGGGAGCACACCCGTTGTCCCGGGGAGCACAACCGCGCTCCCCGGGTCCGGGGCTGTGGAGCAGGTGGCTCAGGAGTAGGTGTAGAAGCCGCGCCCGGCCTTCTTGCCGAGCAGCCCGGCGTCGACCATGCGGGCCAGCAGCGGCGGCGGCGCGTACAGCGGCTCCTTGAACTCCGCGTACATCGACTCGGCGACGGCCTGCACGGTGTCCAGGCCGATCAGGTCGGACAGCGCGAGCGGGCCCTGCGGGTGCGCGCAGCCGCGGACCAGTCCCTCGTCGATGTCCTCGGCGGTGGCGAAGCCGGACTCCATCATCCGGATCGCCGACAGCAGGAACGGCACCAGCAGCGCGTTGACGACGAACCCGGCGCGGTCCTGGCAGTCGATCGCCTTCTTGCCGAGCCCCTCCTCGACGAAGGTGCGGGCGGCGGCGAGCGTGTCGTCGGCGGTCATCAGGCTCGGGACGAGCTCGACCAGCGACAGCACCGGCACCGGGTTGAAGAAGTGGATGCCGACGACCTTCTCCGGCCGCTTCGTCGCCACTGCCAGCTTCATGATCGGGATGGACGACGTGTTCGACGCCAGCACCGCGCCGGTGTCGGTGACGAGCCGGTCCAGCTCCCGGAAGACGCCGGTCTTGAGGGCCTCGTCCTCGGCGATCGCCTCGACGACGAGCTCCCGGTCGGCCAGCGCGTCCAGGCCCTCGATCACCTCGATGCGGGCCAGGACCTCCTCCGCCGAGTCGATCCGGCCGCGCTTCTCCGCCCGGGCCAGCGACGACTCCAGCCGCGCCCGGCCGGCCTCCACGGCGGCGGCGGAGGTCTCCACGACCCGCACGCCGTACCCGGCCCGTGCCGCGACCTCCGCGATCCCGGATCCCATCTGGCCGCAGCCGACGACGCCTACGCGCTCCATGAGCACCTCGTTCCCTCGCACGCGTCCCGGGATCTCCGGGACACCGACGGTCGACGACCTCCGTCGTCGTCGGACCGTGCACAACCCTGCCCGCAGGGCGTGTCCGGGCGCACGCGGGGCGTCGGCTCAGCGGCGGTCGGCGGGCGTCCCGACCGTCCGCGGCGCGTCACCGCGGCCGACGGCGGGCAGCTGCACGGTGGAGTCGTCCACCGGGGCCGCGGGAGCGGCGGGCCCGGTCGGGAGCGCGGGTCCGGCAGGCACCGCGGGGGCTGTGGGGGCTGTGGGAACGACGGGGCCGGATCCGGAGCCGGCCGGGCGCGGCCCGCGGGGAGCCCCGCCCCCGCGCAGGCTGCGCACCACGCCGAGCTCGGCGGCGAACCGTCCGCGCAGCACGACCAGCGTCCCGAGCGTGGCGATCCCGCCGGCCAGGGCGGCGACGGCGAGCGTGACCAGGTCGATCCCGAGCGGGCGGACCAGCGTCGCGACGCCCCAGGTCGCCGCGACGGTCAGCACCAGCGCCGGGACGTGCTTGAGGTACATCCGCAGGACCGCGCCCATCAGGCCGGGTGAGACCCGTGCGGAGAACTGCAGCATCACCAGGAAGTGGATCACGATGGCGAGCGAGGCCCCCGCCGCGACGCCGACCAGGCCCCACAGCAGCCCACCCGTCACGGTCAGCACGACGACGTAGCCGGCGTAGAGCCACTGCCGCCAGGCCGCCCGGTAGACCGCGCCGGTGGCCCGGGTCAGCGAGGTGCTGATCTTGTAGGAGGTGCGCGGCAGCAGCACCAGCGCGAACAGCTGCACGAGCGGCACGACGGCGTCCCACTGGTCGCCGAGCAGCACGTGCACGACCTCGGGCGCGAGCACGCACAGCAGGACCGCGGCCGGGACGGTGACCAGCGCGACGAGGCTGGCGCTGCGGACGTAGGCGGCGCGCAGCCGGGGGCCGTCGTCGCGGACCCGGGCCATCGCCGGGAACAGCGCCTTGTCCGCGGCCCCGCCGATGATGTTGGCCGGCTCGGAGAGCAGGTTGTAGGCACGGCCGTAGACACCCAGCGGGCCGGTGCCCAGGGCGTTGGCGACGACGAGCTTGTCGGCGTTGAGCGCGAACCAGTTGCCGAGCTGGGCGAGGGAGAAACCGGCGCCGTAGCCGAGCAGCGGACGCAGCCGGGCCCAGCTCGCGGCAGGGCCCTCGGGCCGGAACCGGGGCCGGGTCAGCACCAGGTAGCCGACGCACTTGGCGACGGCGGCGGCGATCTCGCCGTAGGCGAGCGCGGTGGCACCGAACCCGGCCGCGGCCAGCGCCACGCTCACCCCGATCAGCGCCGGCCCGGCCGCGACGAGGTCGACGGTGGCCATCGAGCGGAACCGCAGGTCGCGTTGCAGCAGCCCGAGCGGCGTCGCGGCGGCACCTGCGAACAACAGCGCCACCGACAGCAGCGGCAGCAGCCCGGAGTCGGCGGGCAGCCCGACGAGCGGGCTGAGCACTGGAGAGCCGGCCGCGAGCACGGCCGCGAACACCGCGGCGACCAGCACCGAGAACCAGAACGCGGCCGTCACGTCGCGGTCGTCGAGACGTTCGCGGTGCACCAGCGACGCGGCGACGCCGAGCTGGGTCAGCCCGACGACGAGCAGCGCGGCCGCGGCGGCACCGAACTCGTCCGGGGTCAGCAGCCGGGCGAGCGCGACGGTGGCGCCGATCTGCAGGACCGCCTGGCCGACGGTGCCGGTGAACGCCCAGGCGAAGCCGCGCGCGGTCCGCGTCGTGAGCGAGGGTCCGCCCGTCGCCCGGTCCGGCGACGACGGCGGACCGCCCGGGGGCGGTGGGTCGGCCGGGACGGGCCGCAGGGGCCGGGTCGGGTCGTCGGGCAGGTCGCCGCCGGGTCCGGTCACGCGGGTCCTCCGGTCGTCGGGGCGGGTCGGCGCGTCGGAGGGCGCGCCGTCAGTGCCGCTTCCCGCGGAGTGCGGGATGCAACCGGCCGACGGTACCGAGCGCGCTGTACCAGGCGAGCTGGGTGGCCCCGCTGTGCGCGGCGTCGCCGCGAGGGGGCTCGGCGAGCAGCCGGGCGCGGTTCATCCCGGAGATCGCCGGATGGAACACCGAGTTCCCGACGCCGCGGGTCAGCACCAGGTCGGGCAGTCCCTCCACCGACGCGCGGTACTCCGCGGGCACGCCGCGCAGGCTCCAGCAGTCCGACCACGACGGCGGCTCGCCCGGGTAGTCGAGGACGAACTCCAGGTCGAGGACCTTCAGCCCGGCGCGCTCGTCCCACACCAGGTTGTGCGGGGACAGGTCGAGCACGAAACGGCCGCGCTCGTGCAGGTCGCGGCAGAACCGCAGCAGCGTCCGCACGACCTCCGGGCGCAGCTGTGCGAGCTCGCCCGGCAGCCGGCGCACGACGTGCCGGCCGGTGTCGCCGTAGAACGGGGTGAGCAGCCAGTTCTCCCCGCGCTCGAGCAGCTCCGGGACCTCCGGGAGGTCACCGAGCTCGAGGCGGGCACGCAGCTCGCGCTCGAACGCCTCGCGCGCCCCGGGACGGAACACCTTGCACACCGACGGCCCGTGCACCGGGTGGCGGACCAGTGCGACACGGGCGCGGAACCCGGGCGAGGTGCCGCCGAGCATCCGCACGACCGGGAAGGGCATCGCGCACCGGCGGCCGAGATCGGCGACCGGGCCGGCGATGCGGTGCAGGATCCCCGGGTCCCCGAGCGCGTCGAGCAGGGCGAGGGCGTGCTCCGGCGACGACGACGCCTGCACCGGCAGGTAGTGCTCGCGCGGCGGGACGCGGCGCAGCACCCGCTTCTCGGTGTAGTCGAGGACGGCGGCGACCCGGTCCTGGGTGGCCCGCACCCCGGAGGTGCCGACCGGGGCGACCACGTCGCAGGCGACCACGAGCGCGTACGGCGCGCCGGCCGGGACCGGCCGGGCGGGCGGTGCGGGCACCTGGCCCCGGACCCGGGTGACCTGCTGGTCGTCGAGGACGACGACGTCGAGGATCTCCAGCCCGCGGGCCACCCCCGCGACGGCCTCGTCGAGCAGCGGAGCGGCCGCGGAGCGGACCACGAACACGGCCAGGCCGCGCCACCGGTCACCGGTGTCCGGACCGGTCGGACGGACCTGTTCCAGGGTCATCGAGGCGCTCCAGCCGGTTGCGTCATGGGCTGATCCTAGGGCGAACTTGAACAAACCGTTAACCCGACCGGTCATCCGGTTGTCCCCGGGATGGCGGTTTCACCACATCGGGTGAGGGTGTCGCCATCACTCCACTGCGCCGCCCGTGTCGCTCGAACGGGTTCCGGACTACGTTCGCCGGGTGTGAGCGACAGTCACCCCGGCGCCGGCCTCGACGACCTCGACGACGACCTCGCCAACCTCGACGACCTCGCCGACCTGTACCGCGACCTCCACCGCCATCCCGAGCTCTCCTTCGCCGAGACCCGCACCGCGGGGATCGCCGCGGAACGGCTGCGCCGGTGCGGCTACGAGGTGACCGAGGGCGTGGGGCGGACCGGCGTCGTCGGCGTGCTGCGCAACGGCGACGGCCCCACCGCGCTGCTGCGCGCCGACATGGACGCACTGCCCGTCGCCGAGGACACCGGCCTCGACTACGCCAGCACCGTCCGCGCCGTCGGCCGCGACGGTGAGGAGACCGCCGTCGCGCACGCCTGCGGGCACGACATGCACGTGACCTGTCTGGTCGGTGCCGCCGCCGAGCTCGCCGCGGCCCGCGACACCTGGCGGGGCACGCTGCTCGTGGTGTTCCAGCCCGCCGAGGAGTTCGGCGCCGGGGCCGACGCGATGCTCGACGACGGCCTCTACGACCGGTTCGGCACACCCGACGTCGTGCTCGGCCAGCACGTCGCGCCGCTGCCCGCCGGGCTCCTCGCCGTCGCCGCCGGGCCGGCCTTCGCGGGCAGCGACAGCCTGCGGATCACCCTGCACGGCGTGGGCGGGCACGGGGCGCGCCCGGAGACCACCGTCGACCCGGTGCTGCTCGCCGCCGCGACGACGCTGCGGCTGCACACCGTCGTCCCGCGCGAGATCGCCGCGACCGAGACCGCGGTGCTCAGCGTCGGGATGCTGCGGGCGGGCACCAAGGATAACGTCATCCCCGACTCCGCCGAGCTGGGGCTGACCGTGCGCTCGTACACCCCGTCGGTGCGCGGGCGGGTGCTCGCCGGGATCGAGCGGACCGTGCGCGGCGAGGCCGCGGCCTCCGGGGCACCGAGGGACCCCGAGGTCCGGCTGCTGGAGTCGTTCCCGCCGGTGGTCAACGACGCCGACGCGGCGGAACGCACCCGGGCCGCGCTGGCCACCGTCACCCCGCTCCCGGTCGTCGACCCGGGGCCGGTGACCGGGAGCGAGGACGTCGGGCGGTTCGCCGTCGCCGCCGGGGTCCCGTGCGTGTTCTGGCTGCTCGGCGGGGCCGACCCGGGCGCGTTCGAGGGCGCGGCCGGCGTCGCGGAGATCCGGGAGCGGAGCGCATCGCTGCCGTCGAACCACTCCCCCCGCTACGCGCCGGTGATCGAGCCGACGTTGTCGGTCGGGGTCGCGGCGCTGGTCGCGGCGGCGCGGGAGTGGCTGCCGGTGAACTGAGGCGGCGGCTCAGAGCGCGGGGGCCCGCAGCGCGTGCACCGCGACCCGCGCGGCGGCGCCGATCGCGGCGTCCGCGCGCGGCACGGTGGTGTCGCTGCGGGCGGAGTGGGTGAACACGGCGACGGCGACCGGGTGCTCGCCCGGGTAGGTCACCACCCCGACGTCGTTGCGCACCGCGCCGACCGTGCCCGTCTTGCCCGCCACCTGCGTCGGTGCGGGGAACCCGGCACGCAACCGGTGCGGCCAGATCTGGGCCCCGAGCAGCAGGCGGGCGAACGCCGTCGACGCCTCGGACGCGAGCTCGCCCCGCCACAGCAGCGCGAGCAGCGCGGTGACGTCCGCGGCGGTGGTCGCCGACCCGTAGACCGGGCTGAGCGCGCGGACCTCGACCGGGACGTCGTTGTCGGCGAGCACCCCGAAGGCCGCGGCGACGTCGTCGGTGCCGGTGTCGGCGAGCAGGTCGGCGAACACGTCGTCGGTGCCGCCGCGGATGCGGGTCCCGGACAGGCCCAGCTCGGCGGGCAGCGCGGCGACCCGGTCCCGGCCGACCCGGCTGTGCACGACGTCGGCCGCGGCGTTGTCCGAGGCCGTCACCATCGACGTGACCAGGTCCCGCCAGCTCATCGTCACCGGGTCGGCGAGGGCGGAGATGCCGGTGAGCCCTGGCGTGCGCGGCACCGGGACGACGACAGGCTCCCGCGGGTCGACCGTGCCCGCGTCGACCT
This sequence comes from Pseudonocardia sp. Ae717_Ps2, assembly GCF_001932475.1. Classification (NCBI taxonomy): domain Bacteria; kingdom Bacillati; phylum Actinomycetota; class Actinomycetes; order Pseudonocardiales; family Pseudonocardiaceae; genus Pseudonocardia; species Pseudonocardia sp. Ae717_Ps2. The sequence goes on along the minus strand of NZ_MCIS01000001.1, from coordinate 291,768 downwards.
CCCGGCAGTAGGCGACCAGCACGAACAGCTTGTAGACCGAGGCCATCACGACAGGGGCGTGGGCACCGGCGTCGACGTCGCGGGCGGAGTGGTGCGGGCCGTCCCCGGAGACCGGGCGGGCGTGCAGCCAGCCGCGCACCCCGGCGTCGCGGAACACCGCGCGGACCTCGTCGGCGGGGCTCACCCGGGCTCCCGCAACGCGGCGACGAGCGCGTCGACGACGCCCTCCGGTGTCTCGGTGCGGTGCACCACCCGGACCCGGAACGGCACCGGCTCCCCCGCCGTCGACCGGCGAGCGACGCCCTCGGCACCCAGGCCGGGATCGGGGGTGAGCGCGAACGCGGCACCCGTCGCGACCAGCGCGAGCGCCTCCGACGGCGACGCGGCCCCGGCCGCGGTGACCGGGCAGCCACGGACGTCGAGGGTGTCGAGCAGCAGGTCGTGGGCGGCCGGGGCGTGCGCCCGCGGTGTGGTCGCGAGCTCCAGGCCGCGCAGCGTCCGCAGCACGACCGGCCCGGGCCCCGCGGCGGCCGGGTGCCCGGCGGGCAGCAGCAGCGTGGTCGGCAACGCCACGACCGGACCGGCGCGCGCGGACTCCAGCACCGCCGGGTGCGCGACGACGGCGACGTCGAGCGTCCCGTCCGACACCGCGTCGACCAGGGCCACCGTGGTGGCGACGGTGGGCGCGACCCGCAACCCGGTCACCGCCGCCGCGCGGGCCGCCAGCCGTGCGGTCGCGGCCGGCCCGAGGTCGGCGACGGCCCCGAGCCGCAGCACCCGGGCGGCCTCGGCGTGTCGGACGGCGGCCAGGACGAGCGCATCGGAGTCCTCCAGCAGCGCACGGGCGCGGGGCAGCAGGTCGCGCCCGGCCGCCGTCGGCGCGACGCCACCGGGTCCGCGGTCGAACAGCACCACCCCGAGCCGGATCTCGAGCCGGCGCAGTCCCTGCGACAGCGGCGGCTGCGCCATGCCGAGCCGGGCGGCCGCGCGGCCGAAGTGCCGTTCCTCGGCGACGGCGACGAAGAAGCTCAGGTGCCGTAGCAGGTCCACCGGCCTCGCCTCATATCGAACGGGTATCACACGCGCAGCTCGATTGTATTCGCGCTATCGCCGCGGATCGGCCACGGTGCGCCCATGACGATCTCCCGTCGCTCCCTGCTCCTCGCCGGCGCAGCACTCGGCGGCACCGCACTCGGCGGCACCGCGCTGACCGGTTGTGCACCGCCCGCACCCGTTCCTCCCGCAGCCGCTCCGCCGGTCCCGGACACCGGGACCGCGCCGATCCCCGCGATGGCCGACGTCGAGCGCACCTACGCCCGCACGATCGGGGTGCACGTGCTCGACACCGGCACCGGCCGCAGCGCCGGACACCGCGACGGCGACCGCTTCCTGATGTGCTCGGTGACCAAGGCGCTCATGGCCGGGTTCACGCTGCACCGCTCGCTGTCCGACCCCGGCCTGCTCGCCCGCCCGGTCCGCTACGGACGCGCGGACCTGCTGGAGTACGCGCCCGTCACCACTCGGAACCTCGCGACCGGGATGACGGTGGCCCAGCTGTGCGAGGCCGCCGTCACCGTCTCGGACAACACCGCCCACAACCTGCTGCTGCGCGAGGTCGGCTCCCCCGCCGAGCTGACCGCCTGGCTCCGCACCACCGGCGACACCGTCACCCGCTCCGACCGCGCGGAGACCGCGCTGAACGACCGCGACGGCGAGCGTGACACCTCGACCCCGGCCGCGCTGGCATCCACGCTGCGCGCCCTGGTCCTCGGCGACGCGCTCCCGGCCCCGCAGCGCGACCGGCTGGCCGGCTGGCTGCGCGCGAACACCACCGGCGACCGGCAGATCCGCGCGGCGGTCCCGGCGGGCTGGGTCGTGGGCGACAAGACCGGCTCCGGACCGCTCGGGGAACGCAACGACTCCGGGGTGCTCTACCCGCCGGACGGCGCACCGCTGGTCCTGACGGTGTTCACCGTCCCGGCCGACCCGGCCGACAAGCCGCGCGGGGAGGCCGCCGTCGCCGCCGCGGCCCGCGCCGCCGTCGCCGCGCTGCGCGGCTGATCCGACGGCGCACCCGACCCGGCCGGACACCGAGGTCCGGCCGGGGTCGGGGCCAGGGCGGCACCGCGGCCGGGCGCGCCGGTCAGATCCGGGCGAGCACCGCCCGCAGGATCGCGACCTGGCCGATCGGGCTGGGGTGCAGGCCGTCGTCCTCCCAGAAGTCGGGCCGCACCGGCATCCCGGACAGGTCGACCGCATCCGGGTCGACCTCCAGGACCGTCGCGACGAGTCCGGGGACGTCGGCCGGGTCCCACCACTCGCCGGTGAGCTCGCGGGTGGCGGCCACCCGACGGGGGTCGACCGGCGGCGGGACGACGAACCGCACCCGGGCGCCGCTCTCGGTCTCCAGCAGCAGGCGCAGCGCCCGCAGGTTCCGTGCCGTCTCGCTGATCGACACCATCCGGATCCCGGTGGTCGTGCCCTCCCGGCGGATGTCGTTCGTGCCCAGCATGACCAGCACCCGGGTCGGTACCCGGGAGACCAGGACCGGGCCGAGCGCGAGCGCCTCGGAGCTGGTCCGGCCGGACAGCGCGAGCACCTCGACCGTCGTCTCCGGTTCGACCATCGGGACCAGCTCGGCGAGCAATCGTGCCCAGCTCAGCCGGTCGGCGGACAGGGAGTCCCCGACGACCACGACCCGCTCGCCCGGACGCAGCCCCATCCGGTGCAGCCCGTCGGCGACCGGCGGCTCGTTCCGCAGTGCCCGCGCCGCGGACCGGACCCGTGCAGCGAGCCCGGCACGCACCCCGGCGACGGCCGACGGGTCCAGGCCCGCGGTCGTCGCGAGCAACCGGTCGATCGACTCCTCCTGCACCCCGAGCGCCGCGAACGCCGGCCAGGCGGTCAGGTCGGCGAACCGGATCAGCCGGCCCATCAGGTCCTCGTCCACGTCGCCTCCCTCTCCGGGCCCGGTCCACCGGGTCCGGAGACAGGATCATCGCCCACCACCGCTCGACCGTCGCGCACGGCTCCGTCCTCCGGAGGACGGGTCGAACGGTGACGCGGCTCCGCCCTCCGGAGGAGCGGAGCCCTCCTGCGGACCGATGTGCGGAACCGGCCGGGTGCATACCGTTCCGTTCCATGTCGCGACGTGGTCGGCCCGCGGTCGGTGGGGTCTCGCCGACACCGGTCTCCGAGCGCCTGCTGGCGCCGGACCTGGCGCGGGGGGTGATGTTGCTGCTCATCGCCCTCGCCCACTCCCGGATGCTGCACGCGGGCGGCAACCTGCTCGCCAGACCTGCCGGTGGCGGCCCGGTGGACGTCGCCGTCCAGTGGCTCCTGACCTCCTTCGTCGACGGGCGGGCCGCACCCCTTTTCGGACTCCTGTTCGGCTACGGCCTCGTGCAGATGACCCGACGACAGACCGGACCCGGCGCAGACCCGGCCAACGCACGACGGCTGATCCGCCGCCGCGGTGCCTGGCTGATCGTGTTCGGCATCGCCCACGTCGTCCTGCTCTACAGCGGGGACATCATCGGCTCCTACGGCGTGTTCGCCCTGCTGTTCGCCGGGGTGGTGACCTGGTCGAGCGGCCGACTGTGGACCGTGTTCGCGATCACGCTCGCATTCGGGATCGCCGCAGCCACCGCCCTGCAGCTGGTCACCGCGGATGCCCCGCTCGCAGTCGGGCCGACCCTGCTCGACAGCATGGCGCTGCGCACGTCCGCACTCGCCGTGCTGCCCCTGGCCGGGTTGAGCGTCGCACCCGCGGTACTGATCGGGGTCTGGGCCGGCCGGATGCGACTGCTCGAGCAACCCGCCCGCTACCGGCGGCTCCTGACCCGGGTCGTACTGCTCGGCTTCCCGATCGCGGTTCTGGGCGCACAGCCGGTCGCGCTGCAGGCGGTGGGCGTGTGGACCCCGGACTCGAGCGCGGCCGGCGCACTGGCCGAGGCCACGTTCGCGGCGACCGGGATCGCCGGGGGGCTCGCCTACATGGCCGCGGTCGCCCTCGTCGCGGACCGGCTCGGCCAGCGGCGCGGACCGATCACGAACGCACTGGTCGCCTGCGGTCGCCGGTCGATGACCTTCTACATCGCGCAGTCACCGGTCTGGTTCGTCGCCACCGAGCCGGCACTGCTCGACCTCGGCGGCCGGCTCGGCGCCGCGACGGCCGCCGCCGTCGCCGTCGCCACGTGGGTGGCCACCGTGGTCATCGCCGCTGCCCTGGACCGCGCCGGCCGACGAGGCCCCGCCGAGGCCCTCCTGCGCCGCCTCACCTACGGCACCGGACGGACCGCTCCACGCCCGGCGACAGCCTGACCGCGGTCGGCGCCGCGCCACGGTGTCGCGTCCGTGGATCGGCGCAGGCCGGCCGACAGGCGCGCGCCATCGCCCGGCCATCTTCACGACCACCGCGAATCACCCATCCGACGGGTGCGCAATGTGATTCACACCACTCAACTGAGAGGTGTGCCGCAACAGACGCCCAGGTCGGGGGCGCAAGTGAGGCGGCCCGCACCGCCGGTCAGGCGAGCCTCTGTTGCCTGGCGCGCGTCACGCGACCCCGACAACCTGAGCGCCATGACCACGGCTCAGGACATGCCCCAGGTTCAGCAGTGCGCCGCCACCAGCTGCTCCTACAACTCCGACTCCAGCTGCGGTGCGGGGGCGATCACGATCTCCGGTGAGCACGCCCACTGCGGCACCTTCGTCGAGATCTCGTTCCGCGGCGGCAGCGGCAACGGTCTCGTCGGTGCCTGTCACCGCTCGGACTGTCGGTTCAACGAGAAGCTCGAGTGCACCGCGTCGTCGGTGAACATCGGCGCGGGCGCCGACGCCGCCGACTGCCTCACCTACGAGGCCAAGTAGGCCAGCTCCTCCATCCGGACCTCGCCGCGCTCGTCGACGCGCAACGCGCCGTCGGCGACGGCGAGGGCCGCGACGGGGTCGATGTCGTCGACGAGGACGGCGACCCCGTCCGCGGCGACCGCCCGCAGTGCGAAGAGCACCGTGCTGCGGTCGTGCGCGTCGAGGCCGTCGGTCAGGCGGTCGGCGAGGACCATCGCGGTCGGACCCCGCCGGACCGCCTCCACCGACGCCAGCCGGTCGGCCGCCGACTCGGTCGCCCGCGCGCCGAGCCTGCGCACCACGGCATCGTGCCCGTCCGCGCACCGACCACTCGCGTCGTCGAGCCGGTTCATCGTGCGGCGACGCTGCACCGACGGTCCGAGCAGCACCGTGATGCTGCCGGTCGGCAGACGCAGAGACATGAAGCCCTCCCTCACCGGGACTGAGGCGAGGCTAACCGATGATCTCGGTCAGGTGAAGGCCTTGCGGTAGGTCTCGCGCAGCTCGCGCTTGAGGATCTTGCCGCTGGGGTTGCGCGGCAACGCCTCCACGACGTCGACCGAGCGGGGCCGTTTGAAGCCCGCGATCCGTGGGCGCAACCATTCGATGATCTCCTGCGGATCGACCGTCGCCCCCGGCCGCGGCACGACGACGGCCTTCACCGCCTCGCCCCAGCGTTCGTCGGGCACCCCGATCACCGCGACGTCGGCGACGTCGGGATGCTCAGACAGCACGTTCTCCACCTCGATCGGGTACACGTTCTCCGCGCCGGTGACGATCATGTCCTTGATCCGGTCGGTGAGGAACAGGTAACCCTCGGCGTCGAGGTAGCCACCGTCGCCGGTGCGCAGCGTGGCGTCGTCGCCGAGTGCGGCCGCGGTGTCCTCCGGCCGGTTCCAGTAGCCGGCGGTGACCTGGTCGGAGCGGATCCGTACCTCCCCCACCTCGCCCGGGCCGAGTACGCGGCCGGTCGCCGGGTCGACGATCGTCAGCTCGACCCACGGGTAGGGCCGCCCGGCCGAGCGCATGAGGTGTGCCCGCGGGCCGTCCGGGTCGTGGTCGGCCGGGTCGAGCTGGGTGATCGCACCGGTGGTCTCCGTCGCGCCGTAGACCTGGAACAGCGGCGCCCGGAAGGTCTCGACGACCGCACGCAGCGCGCCGACCGTGATCGGCGAGGCGCCGTAGGCGATCGACCGCAGCGCCGACCAGTCCCGGTCGGCGGCACCGGGCACCGCGGACAACATCTGCAGCACGGCGGGGACGAGGAAGGCGTTCGTGACACGCTCGTCGGTCATCGTGTCGAGCAGCGGGCCGGGGACGATGTCGGCGACCAGCACACAGCGCGCGCCGGCGGCCAGGCACACCAGCGCATAGCCGACCCCGCCGATGTGGAACAGCGGCATCGCGACCAGCGCCGACGACGTGTGGTCGATCGACCAGTGCCCGGCGGCGAGCAGCAGCGCGCTGAACTGCCGGTGCGCGAGCAGCACACCCTTGGGCAGGCCGGTGGTGCCGGACGTGTAGAGCTGCAGCACCGTGTCGTCCGGGCCGGATCCGGCAGGCGGCGACGGCGGCAGGACGGTGGTCGCGGCATCGCGCCAGGCCGCGTGGTCCTCCCCCACGACGACGACCGGCCGCTCTCCGAACGCCGCGCGCAGCCCGGCGAAGTCCGGGCCGAGCACCACCAGCCCGGCGCGGGCGTCGTCGACCAGCGCCAGCAGGTCGGCCTCGGTGAGCCGGGTGTTGAGCGGGACCGACACGGCGCCGATCCGCGGGGCGGCGAAGAGCAGCTCCAGGAACTCCGGCCGGTTCTTCCCGATCCACACGACGCGGTCCCCCGCGCCGAGACCGAGGTCGCGCAGCGCCGCCGCGGTCCGCCCGGCCCGCTGCTCCAGCTCACCGTAGGTCGTGGCGACGCCGTCGACCGACAGCGCGACGAGGTCCGCGCGGGCCGGATCGGCCAGGATGTCGGTGAGCCGGAAGTCCTCGGCAGAGCTCTGACCTGGCACGTCGTTCTCCCTCGGTCGTCGGTGACGCAGGTTCGACGGAATCGTATATGATAGTCGCCGTGTCGACGGCCGACTCCGTGCTCGACCTCTCACCGGGTCGCCCCCCCCAGCTGCCCGACCGGATCGCGCTCGTCCTGCGGGACCGCATCCTGTCCGGCGAGCTCCGACCGGGCACCTTCCTGCGGATGGACCGGATCGCCGCCGACCTCGGCGTCAGCCACACCCCGGTCCGCGAGGCGCTCCAGTCGCTGCGCGCCGAGGACATGGTCCACGCGGTGCCGCGGCGCGGGTTCGTCGTCGCCGAGCTGACCCGCGACGACGTCGCGGATTTGTTCGAGGTGCAGGCCGACCTGACCGGGACGCTGGCCGCGCGTGCCGCGCAGCGGCTGTCCCCCGCCGACCTCGCACCGCTGCGCGAGCTCGCCGACCGGATCGCCCGGCTGTGCGAACACACCCCCGAGACCCACGACCCGGCCGAGCTGGACCCGCTCGTGTCCGCCGAGCACCGGCTGCACGCCGAGATCAACCGGTCGGCGGGGTCGCGCAAGCTCGCCTGGCTGGTGGGGCGCTCGTCGCACTACCTACCGGCGCACTTCTACACCGGTTCGCCCGCCTGGCGGACCGGCGCGGTCGACGCGCACGTCGTCCTGCTGGACGCACTGGGCGCCGCCGACCCGGACGCGGCACGGGCTGCGATGCGCCGCCACGTCCTCGACGGCCGCGACCTGTTGCTCGCACACCTGGACCGCACCGGAATGTGGACCCACCACGACGAAGGAGTCATCTGATGCCCGTCACCCTGACCGAGGAGCAGGCCGCCCTGGCCACCGCGATCGGTGAGTTCTGCCGCCGCGAGGTCGGCTCCAAGGAGCGCCGCGACGAGCTGACCGACGGCGGCCGGCACGCCCACTCCGACGAGCTGTACCGGAAGATGGCCGAGCTGGGCTGGGTCGGCATCGCGGCCCCGGAGGCCTACGGCGGCGCGGGCCAGGGCATGCGGGAGCTGCTCGTGTTCCTGGAGGAGACCGCCTACGGCCAGGCCCCCATCGCCGGGTTCGGCACGACCGCCATCACCGCGGCCGCGATCGAGAAGTTCGGCACCGAGGACCAGAAGCAGGAGCTGCTCGGCGGGATGTGCCGGGGCAACGTCCTGGCGATCTCGATGTCCGAGCCCGAGGCCGGCTCCGACGTCGGCGGTCTGAAGTGCAAGGCGACCAAGACCGAGACCGGCTGGCGGATCGACGGGCAGAAGACCTGGTGCTCCAACGCGCACATCGCGTCGCACATCCTGCTGGTCGCCCGCACCTCCACCGAGGGCGGCAAGCACGACGGCCTCACCATGTTCGTCGTCCCCGCCGACGCCGCGGGGCTGACCGTGCGCGGTATCGAGACGATGGGCGGCAAGGAGGTCAACGACCTCTACTTCGACGCCTGTGAGCTGCCCGCCGACGCCGTCGTCGGCACCGAGGGGCAGGGCTGGCGCCAGCTCATGGCCGGCCTGAACCTGGAGCGGATGATGCTCGCCGGGCTGATGCTCGGGCTCGCCCGCCGCGCCTTCGACGACACCGTCGCCTACGTCAAGGAGCGCAAGCAGTTCGGCCGTCCGGTCGGCACCTTCCAGGCGCTGCGCCACCGCATCGCCGACAACGCCACCGAGCTGGAGGCGACCCGGCTCCTGGTGCACGACACCGCGCGGGTGATCGACGAGGCCCCGGCCGGAGCGCTGTTCCCGCGCGAGGCCTCGATGGCCAAGCTCAAGGCCACCGAACTCGCCAAGCACCTGTCCCTGGAGGGAATGCAGATGCTCGGCGGCTACGGCTACGCCACCGAGTACGGCATGGAGCGGCTGCTGCGCCAGAGCGTGGTCTCGACGGTGTACGGCGGGACCAGCGAGATCCAACGCGACATCATCGGCAAGTCCTACGGGCTGTAGGCCTCAGGCCGCGGAGTTCCGGGTGAGCTCCGCGGCCCCGCGGTCGTCGTCCGCCTCGGCCTGCTGGTCGGGGCGCGGGGCGGGGACGGCCGTCGGGCCGACGTGGGCGGCCGCCTCGGCGCGTACCCGCGCGGCCTCGGCGGCACGGCGGATGTGCGCCGGGACGAGCGCAGACCGCTCGGGCAGCCGCATCGGCGGCACCGCGCCACCGTTGCGGCGCACCTCACGGGACCGCTGCAGGTAGGCCCAGCCGCCACGGGCGAGCCGGCTGCCGCGCTCGACCAACCCGCTGTCGGGCATCGCGTCGCCGGCACCGGCCTCGCGGTCGGAGATGTGGCGCAGCCGGGCGACCGCGGCGGGGAGTCGGCGCAGTGCGACCGACCGGCCCTGCGGGGACAGCGCCACCTTCGCCAGGAAGCTGCCCAGCCCGATCGCGTAGCCCTCGAGCTGGGCGGTCAGCGCCGCCTGGTCGGGTCGGTGGTGGTGCCACAGGTAGGCGCCGGGTGCGTAGCCCAGGACGTGGCCGGCGAGGATCATGCGGACGAGGAACTCGCAGTCCTCGCCGCCGTGGGTGGGGGTGCCGGGGCCCATGGCCTCGTCGAAGCCGCCGACGGCGCGGGCGGCGCTGGCGCGGACGGCGAGGTTGGCGCCGATGCCGAACAGGCCGGGGGCGAAGGGGAAGATCGGGGAGTCCGCGGGGGGTTCGGCGAGGGTGAACCGGCGCGGGGTGAAGCCCTTGTTCCAGGCCAGGGCGACGTCGGCGGCGCGTTCCTCGGGGCTGGCGAGGCGGGCGGCCAGGACGGGGCCGGAGACGCAGGCGAGTTCGGGGTCGGCGGCGAAGGCGCCGGCGATGCGGGAGGCCCAGGCGGGGTCGACCTCGGTGTCGTCGTCGGTGAAGGCGACGATCTCGGTGCGCGCCTCGGCCAGACCCCGGTTGCGCCCGATGGACGCGCCGCGACGCGGCTCGCGGACGTAGCGGACCCGGTCGGAGCCCGCGGTACGCACGACCAGCTCGGTCCGCTCGTCGTCCGGGTCGTTGTCGACGACGACGACTGACAGCGCCGGGTGATCGGAGGCGAGGACCGCGCGCAAGCAGCGGGCCAGCGACTCGGGGCGGTTGCGCGTCGCGACGACCACGGTGACCGGGTCGGTCGCGGACGGCGCGGCGGCGACGGTGTCGGCCGCGGGCAGCCCGCCCACGGCGAGCGCGAGCTCCGCGGCCGTCGCCCGGCCGCCGCTCAGCGGCACCGTGACCTGGCCCTGCGGGGTGCCGCCGACGGTGACCAGCAGCCGTGCCGCGGCGAACCGCGGATCGACCTCGAGGTCGCGGGCCGGGGCGAGCCGGTCGAGCTCACCCACCCAGGTCGGTACGTCGGGAGTCGTCGCCATGAGCCCCATCCTGCTCACCGTCGCTGTGACGACGCTGAGACCGACCTGTGGGGACCACGGAGTGTGGGGCGCGCCACCCCGGACGGGGCCCCGCCCGGTGCCGCAGACCCGCCACGAGCCCCGAGGCCGGGGCCTAGGAGCGCCCGCGCGCCGCCAGCACCTCGGGGATCCGGTCCTCGATCCAGCCGACGAGCCCCGCGAGGTGACCGGTCACGCCGTGGCCGAGCTCGGTCAGGCCGTAGCTGACCTGCGGCGGGGTGGTCGGCACGACCTCACGGTGCACGAACCCGTCGCTCTCCAGGGTGCGCAGGGTCTGCGCCAGCATCTTCTCGCTGATCCCGCCGACGGCCCGGCGGAGCGCGGAGAACCGGTGGTCCCCACGGGACAGGACGACGAGGACGAGCACCGCCCACTTCGACGTCACGTGGTCGAGGACGGACCGCGACGGGCAGCTGCTGTTGAACGCGTCACCCGAGAACAGCCCCGTGCGCCGTTCCACCTGCGTGCTCACCGTGCAACCACCTACTTACCCCTAGGTACGTACTTACCGATCGAAAGCTTATCCGGCAGTGTGGCCACCGTCCACAACGAGATGGGGAGACAGCAATGATCATCGTGACCGGGGCGAGCGGGAAGCTGGGGGGCGCGGCCGTGCGGGCGCTGCTGGAGACCGTGCCGACGGAGCAGGTGGGCGTGCTCGCCCGGTCCGCGGAGAAGGTCGCCGACCTGGCAGCGGCCGGGGTCCGGGTGCATGTCGGCGACTACGAGGACCCGGCCTCGCTGAAGGCGGCGTTCGCCGGTGCCGACGGTCTGCTCTTCGTGTCCGGCTCGGACGTGACCCCCGGGGTGCGCGAGCGCCAGCACGGCAACGTGGTCCGGGCCGCGGCCGAGGCCGGCGTCGGGCACGTCGTCTACACCAGCGCCGTCGGGGCCGACCGGCCCGACGCGCCCGGCTTCCTCGCCGACCACACCGTCACCGAGGGCCTGCTGCGCGACTCCGGGCTGCCGGCGACACCGCTGCGCAACACCTTCTACTCCGACATGTTCGTCAACCCGGCCGTGGTCGGAGCGGCGATCGAGGCCGGGGAGACGGTCGCCGCGGACGGCGGCCGGGCGCTGAACACGGCCACGATCGCGGACCTGGCGCGGGCGGCCGCCGTCGTCGTGGCGGGTGGGCCGGGCGAGCACGCCGGGCGCGCCTACGAGCTGCGCGGTCCGCTGTGGACCTACGACGAGCTGGCCGCGACCATCGCCGCGGAGTCCGGGCGGCCGGTGACCCACCGCCGGATCCCGCTCGACGAGGCCGGCGACCTCGCGTTCCTGGGCGGACTCATCTCGTCGGGGCTGTTCGCCGAGCCGTCGGACGACCTCGCGGCGCTGCTCGGCCGTCCGGCGACCGGGATGCCCGAGCTGGTCCGCGCCTCCCTGGCCTGAGCCGGGAACAGAACGACCGGCGCCGCGGTTGTGGTTGACGTATCAACCGAACGGGCCGGAAGGAGGCCGCACCGATGAGGATCGACGCGCTGTCCTGGATGACCGGGACGGAAGCAGGGCCTGCCGACCGGTGGGAGCACGCCGGGTACCTGTTCGACTCCGGCGACCCCGCGGGGGCCGCGACGGTGCTCGCCGAGCTCGTCGCCGAGCAGCCCGAGGCCACCGCGGTCCGGCTGCTGCTGGCCCGCGCGTACTACCACTCCGCGCAGCTCGGCCGGGCCGAGACCGAGCTCCGCGAGCTGGTGGAGCGCGAGCCCGCCGACGGTTACGCCCACCTGCTCCTGGGGCGCACCCTGCAGCGCCGTTCGCGTCACGACGAGGCCGCACCGCACCTGCGGCTGGCCGAGGCGATGGGCGTCAGCGCCGGGTGACCGTGCTCGGCAGCGCCGGTTCCGACCGGCGCTGCCGGGGCACCACGACCGGGCCGGTGAGCCCGTCGACGACCGGGACACGGTCGACGAACAGCAGGTAGCCGCCGCAGGTGAGGGTGGCGAACAGCCCGAGCTCGACCGCGGCGTGCACCCCGTCGGACAGCATCACGATCATGCCGAGGTGCAGCCCGAGCCCGGCGACGACGGCGACCGGCCGCAGCCGCGACGACCACAGGCCGAACGCCACGAACAGCTCGGTGAGCACCGCACCGAAGGCCATCGGCACCAGGAACAGCGGGGTCAGGATCGCCGCCGGGACCAGCACCGAGTCCCACGCCCAGGACGCCAGCCCGTTGCCGGACAGGAAGTCCGGGCGGATCTTCGAGAGCGCGGCGTAGACGTAGACGATCGTGATCTGCGCCCGGAGCACCAGCACCGGCGCCGCCCACACCCGGCAGGTCCCCTGGTCACGCCACGAGCGGACCGACCAGGCCGCGTCGGAGTCGGTGAACGACAGCAGCACAGCCACGGTGAACAGCAGGTAGGTGTGGTTGGAGTAGTAGCCCGCGCCCCAGACGAAGCCCGCGGTGCACGACGCGACCACCAGGGCCGCCACCCGCGCGTTCCACCCGACGACGAGGGCCAGCGCCGCCAGCCCCATCACCGCGCCGAGTGCGAGCCAGACCGGCGCGGGCAGCACCGGGCCGACCCCGAAGAGCGGCCCGGCCCGGGTCCCGAGCAGCGGGCTCACGCCGAGCTCCAGCGCCTTCGCCCCGGCGACGAGCCCGACCAGGATGCGGTACCCGGCCAGCGGCCGCGCCGGAAGCGTGTCGGGGATCCTCAGCACGACTGCTCCCGCTCCGGACGGCCGTCCCAGGTCCGGGACACCGCGGTGAGGTCGGGGTTCGCCGCGCACAGCAGGTCCGGGACCGTGGACCCGTAGTGGACGGTCCGCTGCGGCCACGGCAGCGCCGCCGTGTCGAGACTCCGGAGGGCGCCGTCGGCGGTCCGTCCGGAGTAGGCGTACTCCGTCGAGGAGGCGACGAACATGCTCCACGAGTAGCGGCGCGGCGGGTCCGTGGTGAGCAGACCGACCGCGGGGATCACGGCCTCCACGACGACGACGCCCGCCAGCAGCCATCCCGCGGTCCTGCGCGTGAGTAGCGACACACCCGTCCCATCGCGCAACGACGTCCGGGCGTTAGCCGGTCACTCCGGGTCGAGGGAGTAGATCCGGACCCAGTCCACCTCGTAGGTCGCCGGCTGCATGTTGCCGCCGAAGAAGTTGTCGAGCTGGATGGTCAGGTGCCCGCTCGGCATGGCCTGGATGTTGCTGCGGCCGGACCGGGCGCCGTCGGAGAAGGAGAACCACTCCTTGCCGTCGATGAAGCCCTTCACGTGGTCGGGCGTCCATTCGATCGCGACGTTGTGCCACTCGCTCAGTGGTGCGCCGCAGTTCCTCTCCTTGGCGTGCTCCTGCTGGACCGCGCCGCGGCCGTGCGGGTAGTGGATGAACGCCTCGGCGCACCGCTCGCCGGGGGCACCGTTCTCCAGGAAGTCGTACTCGCCGTCCTGGGGCCAGCGGTCCGACTGCGGCCAGATGATCAGCAGCGGGTGGTACTGCCTGCCGTTGTTCGGGCCGGTGCCCTCGGAGCGGACGCGTGCCTCCCAGCGGCCGTACTGCTGGTTGAACTTCGACGAGATCCAGGCCGAGTCGCCGTTGCGGAGCCCGGTCTGGACGAGCTTGCCGTCCTTCACGGTGGACCGGCTGGCGCAGCGGCCGCCGTTGCCGGCGTGACCGGGCCAGCACTCGCCGGCCTGGTTCCACTTCGCCGGGTCGGGCGGTCCGGTGTAGTCGAACTCGTCCGACGCCGGCAGCGGCACGCCCCAGCCGTAGCGCTCGGCCGCGCTGGTGGCGCCGGGGCGGGGCCTGCTCTGGTCGGCCGGTCGGGCCGAGGGGTCGGTCACGGCGGGCTCCTCCGTGGGGGCAGCCGGGTCTCCCGGCGACGCGGGCTTGTCGACCGGCGGGGTGGCCGGCTCCGTGGACGGAGTCTCCGCCGGGTCGGGGGCGGGCTGCTCGGCCGGGGCCGTGGGGGTGTCACCCGGGGCCGGAGCCGGCGGGGTCGTTGCCGGCGGGGTCGTTGCCGGCGGGGTCGTTGCCGGCGGGGTCGTTGCCGGCGGGGTCGTTGCCGGCGGGGTCGTTGCCGGCGGGGTCGCCGGCTTCTCCGCCGGTGCAGGTGTGTCGGCCGGAGTGGGCTTCTCCGCCGGTGCAGGTGTGTCGACCGGGGCCGGCTTCTCCGCCGGAGCAGCGGCCGGCGGACCCGCAGGCTGGGGGGCCGCAGTCGGCGCCCCAGCCGGAGCGGGCTTCTCCGCCGGAGCAGGCTTGGCCGGCGGAGCAGCAGCCGGCGGAGCAGCGGGCCGCGGGGCCGGAGCCGCAGCCGGAGCGGGCTTGGCCGCCGGAGCCGGAGCCACTGCCGGAGCGGCGGGCTTCCCGGCCGGCGCCGCGGGAGCGGTGGGGGCGGTCCCGGCTGCCGGGACGGGCTTTGCCACGGGGACCACCGCTGCGGCGGCCGGATCCCGTGGAGCGGACGCGGTCACCGGCACGGTCGGAGCCTTGGCGGGAGGAGCCGGAGCGGTGGCTCCGTCCGCGGCCTTCCCGGAGGGCGCGGACGGAGCGCCCAGGGTGGCCCGCGTGGGCGGCACGGAAGCGGCAGGCGCGGAACCGACGGCCGCCCCCTCGGGTGCGGCCGAGCTCGTCGTGTCCTCGGCGCCCCGCACGACGGTCTCGCTCGCCGTCGTCCCGGCGCCTGCGGCCCAGGACGACGATCGCAGAGCGGAGTCGACCGGACTCCCCGAGCTCCCCGACGGGCTGGACATCGGTTCGGCGAGCACGCCGGGCGCCGCGGGCAGCGCCGGCTGCGGGGCGACGCCGGACACGACGGGTGCGCTCGCCGCGGGCAGAGGCGCGCCGTCGGTGATCAGGAGCACCCCTCCGGTATAGAAGACGGCACTCACCGTCACCACCGCCGCAGCGCTCATCACTGTGCGTCGTGCCAGTCCACGCCTCATTGGCCCCGTTCCCGTCCCATCGGTGTCCGCCTTGTCCGATATCGAGGAAACTAGAAGCACACAGTGCACAACAGCCACTCCCGCCACTTGTATGAGGGACGAACTCACCCTCACGGCGGTCACCCGAATCCATCCGGTGCTCCGATTGCGTTGTGACACAAAGGAACGCGGGAATAATCGGGATCAGTGGGACGACGGGGATGAGTCCGCTGCTCCGTTCGAGCGGTCGCCACAGATCGCCGCTGGTCAGGGCCGGGCGGGCGATGTCTCCGGTGCCTGCCCCCGGACCAGCACCGCGACCCGCGACGGCGCCCCGGTCACGGCGGACGCCGGCCCGTCGCTCCAGCCCGCCGCAGGTGCTCCGGCCACCAGCGGTGGCCGCCGGCCGGAGCGGTGCCGCCGGTACCAGTGGACACTGGGGTCGTGATCGACGATCCGATCGCCCGGCTGGAGCGGCTCGCCGGGCCGGAGGGCACCGCACTGCTGGACCGGCTCGCCGTCGCCGATCGTGGCGGCGACGCCGCGCTGCGACTGGGTACCGCGTTGCGCCGCGAGCACGACGCCGAGCTGGTAGCCGACGCGATGGCCCAGGCCGACCTGCGCGACCGGGCGGCCCGCAAGTTCGCACGGGCACGGCAGATGTGGTTCACCCGTGACGGGCTCGAACAGGCGTCGTCGGAGGTGATCGCACGGCACCGCGCCGCGCGGTTCGCCGGCCGCACGGTGCTCGACCTGTGTTGCGGGATCGGCGGGGACCTGGTGTCGCTCGTCGCCGCGGGGCACGACGTCACCGGCGTCGACCTCGACCCGGTGCACCTGTGGATGGCGGCCCGCAACGCCGCCGTACACGGGGGGCGGGCCCGCACGGTGCGCTCCGACGTCCGCGATGTCGACCTGTCCGGCGCCGACGGTGTCTTCGTCGACCCCGCCCGGCGCACCGGCGGCGGCCGGCTGCGCACCGGGGAGTCCGAGCCGCCGCTGGAGTGGTGCGTCGGGCTGACCGGCCGGGTCGGCGCGGTGGGGGTCAAGGCGGCCCCGGGCATCGACCACGACACCGTCCCGGCCGGCTGGGAGATCGAGTTCCTCGCGCTCGGGCGCGAGCTGAAGGAGGCGTGCGCCTGGTCGCCGGCGGTGGCCGGGGCCCGCACGCGCGCCACCGTCGTCCACGACGACGGGGTGCACCAGCTCTCCGGCGAGCCCGACCCGCCGGACGGGGACACCGGGATCGCGGTCGGCGAGCCGGGCGGGTGGCTGCTGGACCCGAACCCGGCCGTCACCCGCGCCGGGCTGGTGTCGGCGCTCGCGCGGGCCACCTCGACGTCGCGGATCGACCCGCGGATCGCGTTCCTGACCGGCGACGACGAGCCCCCGCCCACCCCGTTCGCCCGCCCGCTGCGGGTGCTCGACTCCCGCCCGTGGGACCAGAAGCGGCTGCCGCGTCTGCTCCGCGACCTGGACGTCGGGGCGGTCGACGTGCGCCGCCGCGGCCTGGCCGGCGACGTCGAGGCGCTCGCCCGCAGGCTGCGCGGCCGCGGGTCGCGGCACGCGACCGTGGTGATGACCCGGGTCGAGGACCGGCCGTGGGGCCTGGTCTGCGTGGAGCCGGGCAGCGCCTGATCAGCCGCGCCCGGGGAAGTGGATGAACTCCAGCGTGATGCCGTCCGGGTCGCGGAACTCCAGGGTGGCGTAGTCGGTCGGGTCGGTCCGGTCGACTACGCCGCCGTGCGGCACCGTGAGCGCGTCCAGCCAGGCGGCCCAGTCGTCGAGGGTGGCCCGGTCCGCGACGCCGAACGCCAGGTGGTCCAGGGCCCCGCGGACCGGGCTGCCGTCGCCGTCGGCGTGCAGCTCGATCATCACCCCGGTGACCGCGTCGAGCAGCAGGGCCGCCTTCTCCGGGTCGCCACCGCCCGCACCGTGGTGCGGGAAGGTCATCGGCAGCCGTTGCAGCCCGAGGACGCGCTGGTACCACAGCGCACTGGACTCCACGTCGGTCACGACGGCCGACACGTGGTGGAAGCCGGTGACCGCCGGTCGTTCGATGGCCGAACCCATGGGCGTCCTTCTCCTCGCCGGCCACCCGCGGGATGACCGGGCCTGCTCCTCGTCGCGGTGCAGTACACCACCGGCGCCCGCCCGGGGTGCGGACGGCCGCCGTCCCATGATCGGCCGCACGGGTACCGGCACGTCCCGCCCGGTCGGTGTGTGTCGCGTTGCCCGCCCCCGGCCGGGCGTGGAACCGTCGGCCGCGTGACGACGATCGCCGAGGTCCCCGAGTCCATGCGGTGCAGCGTGCTGCGTGCCGCCGGAGAGCTGCAGGTCCAGCAGCGCCCGGTCCCCCGCCCCGGCCCGCGCGAGGTGCTGGTGCGGGTCGCCTCGGTCGGCACCTGCGGCTCGGACGTGCACTACTTCCGGCACGGCCGGATCGGGGAGTTCGTGCTGCGTGAGCCGATGGTGCTCGGGCACGAGCCGTCCGGGCGGATCGTCGGCGTCGGCGAGGGCGTCGACACCGGCCGGATCGGCGAGCGGGTCTCGCTGGAGCCGGGCGTGCCGTGCCGGCGCTGCCGCTACTGCCACACCGGCGCCTACAACCTGTGCCCGGACATGGTCTTCTTCGCGACCCCGCCGGTCGACGGCGCGTTCGCCGAGTACGTGACGGTCGCCGACGACTTCGCCCACCCCGTCCCCGAGCACGTCTCCGACGACGCCGCCGCGCTCCTCGAACCGCTCTCGGTCGCGCTGTGGGCGCACCACAAGGCGCGCACCGGGGCCGGGTCGCGGGTGCTCGTCGCCGGTGCCGGGCCGATCGGTCTGCTCGTCGCGCAGGTGGCCGCGGTGCTCGGGGCCGCGGAGGTCGTCGTCAGTGACCCGGACCCGGCGCGTGCCGCGCTGGCCCGCGACTTCGGGGCGACCGACGTCGTCGCCCCGGGTACCGACGTGTCCGGGGTGGACGCCTTCGTCGACTGCTCCGGGGTGCCGGCGGCGGTGCTGGGCGGGCTGCCCTCGGTCCGCCCCGGCGGCACCGCGGTGCTGGTCGGGATGGGCGCCGACGAGATGACGCTGCCGGTGTCGGCGCTGCAGTCCCGCGAGATCACCCTGACCGGCACCTTCCGCTACGCCAACACCTGGCCCACCGCGGTGCGCCTGGCCGCCACCGGTGCGGTGGAGCTGGACCGGTTGGTGACCGGGCACGTCGACCTCGACCACGTCGGCGACGCGCTGTCCCCCGACCCGTCGCAGGTCAAAGTGGTCGTACGTCCGTGAGGCTCGCCGCCGGTCCCGGGTGGACCGACGTCGTCGCCGGGCTCGTGGCCACCGCGCCCGCCGGCCCGGCCGGGAACCGGCTGGTCACCGTCGACGGCTTCTCCGGCGCCGGGAAGTCGACCCGGGCCCGGGAGCTGGCCGACCGGCTCGCCGCCCCGTTGCTCGAGATCGAGGACCTGTGCCCCGGCTGGGACGGCCTGGCCAGGGTCCCGGCACTGGCCCGGCGCGGGATCGGGGACCCACTGGCCGCCGGGACGACGCTGCGCTGGACGTCGTGGGACTGGGTGCACGACCGGCCGGGTCCAGAGCGGACGCTCGCACCGGCACCCGTCGTCGTGCTGGAAGGGTGCGGGAGCGGCGCGGCCGAGCTCGCGCCGGTGACCGCGCTCGCGATCTGGGTGGACGCGCCCGCCGACGAGCGGGAGCGGC
The DNA here is from genome assembly GCF_001932475.1 of Pseudonocardia sp. Ae717_Ps2. NCBI lineage: Bacteria > Bacillati > Actinomycetota > Actinomycetes > Pseudonocardiales > Pseudonocardiaceae > Pseudonocardia > Pseudonocardia sp. Ae717_Ps2. The sequence continues at coordinate 272,962 of NZ_MCIS01000001.1, read as the reverse complement.
GACTGCGGGATCGGGCGGACTGGCCCGGGTACGCCCCGTTCCGCGACGGCTGGCGCCGCGCCGAGCAGGAGCTGGCCCGCTCCGGGGGTGCCCCGGAGCGGGCCGAGGTCGTCCTGCACGGGTGAACGCGGACGGGGCCCGGCACCACCCCCCACGAGGGTGCCGGGCCCTGCCGCGCCGTCAGACCCGGGCGCGCCGGACGACGAGGTAGCCGCCGACGGCGGCGAGCACCCCCACCAGCAGCGGGTAGCCGGCGAGCAGCAGCGGCACCGGCGCCCCGGTGAGGAACCGGCCCACCGCCGGCCATGCCTGCTGCAGCGTCACCAGCACCACTGCCACCCCGACCACCAGTCCGACGCCGACGCCCAGCGCCCACACCCCGAGCTGCCCCCAGCGCCGGAAGACCGCTCCGGACAGCAGGAACACGGCGCCGACCACGAACATCGGGACCCAGTAGCAGAGCATCGTCAGCAGCACGTTCTGCCCCGACAGGAACCCCACCGCGAAGAACTGCATCCCGACACCCCAGCCGCCGGTCGCCCCCTCGATCTCCAACAGCACGGTCAGCAGCACCGAGTGCAGCAGGGTCTCCACCGCGAGCAGGGACAGCACCCCGGTGTAGAAGTGCCGCCGGGTGATGCCCAGGCTCAGCGCGAACGGCATCACCTGCGTCATCGTGACCAGGTACTGCGACCCCACGATGAAGAACAGCGCGGCGAGCGCACCGGTGACCCCGCCCTCGGGGGAGCCGGTACCGGCACGCACGGCCCAGAAGACGGCCACGTTGATCGCGAAGATGGCGGCCAGGATGACCCAGGGCATGCCGACCCGGTTGCGGGCGTCGACGAGGTTCATCCGGAGCACCGCGGCCAGCCTGCTCCCGGTGGTCACGGGACGGTCGACCTCGGCGACGGCAGCGGCGGTGGTCATGACAGGACCTTCCGGTCGGAGCGGGCGGCGGAGTTCTGCTGGGTGGTGCGTACGACGAGCTGCTGCAGCGAGACCGGCTCGAACTGCAGCTCCGGCAGCGTGGGCTCGGACACCGCGCCGGACAGCGTCACGCGCAGGAAGCCACCCATCTGCTCGCGGTGCAGCTCGACGTGCCCGCCGGCGAACCGCTCGACGGCCTCGACCGGCCCGGTCACGGTGACGGCGCTCCCCCGCAGGTCCTCGGCGTCGGAGTCGATCAGGACCCGGCCGCCGTCGATCAGGACGACGTGCTCGATCAGGTCGGACACCTCGTCGATGAGGTGCGTGGACAGCACCACGGTGCGCGGGTGCTCGGCGTAGTCGGCGAGCAGGCGGTCGTAGAACAGCTGGCGGGCGACGGCGTCGAGACCGAGGTAGGGCTCGTCGAAGAAGGTCAGCGGGGCCCGCGACGCGAGTCCGATGATCACGCCGACGGCGGAGACCTGGCCGCGGGAGAGCTTCTTGGCCCGCCGGGTGCGCGGGAGCGCGAACTCCTCGACCAGCTGGTCGGCGAACGCCTGGTCCCAGTGCGGGTACACGGTCGCGGCGGCGCGCAGTGCGTGCCCGACGGTGTAGGAGTCCGGGTACTTCAGCGACTCGCGGATGAAGCAGGTGCGGGCGAGCACCGGTGCGTTCTCGTAGGGCTGCTCGCCGAAGATCTCAGCGCGCCCGGAGGACGCGAAGTTCTGCGCGGTGAGGATCTGCATCGCGGTGGTCTTGCCGGCGCCGTTGCGGCCGAGCAGCCCGTGGATGCGGTTCTCCTCCAGCGCGAACGTCACGTCGTCGAGCGCGGTCACGTCGCTGCCGTAGCGCTTCGTGACGCCGTGCATGGCGATCACGTTCGTACTCATCGGTCGTCCCCCCAGACGTCGATCATCTTCTTGAGCTGCTCGGGGTCGATCCCGAGCTTGCGGGCCTCGGTGACCAGCGGAGCGATGTACTGCCGGGCGAAGTCCTCGCGACGGCTCTCCAACAGCCGGGTTCGCGCCCCCTGCGCGACGAACATGCCGATCCCCCGTCTCTTGTAGAGCACACCCTGTGCGACCAGCTGGTTGAGACCCTTCGCCGCGGTGGCCGGGTTGATCCGGTGGAAGGCGGCGAGCTCGTTGCTGGACGGAACCTGGGTCTCCTCCGGGTAGGTCCCGTCCACCACGGCGGACGCGATGTCCTCCGCGATCTGCGCGAACAACGGGCGGCCGTCGTCGATCACGGCGGCCTCACGGTGTCGTAGCTCGGTGGTTCATTACTCATGTAATGAACCATAGAGCCAAGAGGCCGCCGCGTCCAGGGGCGGCCGCTACCTTCCGCTTGGCAGAGCATCGCTCTCGTCGTCGACCATTGTTCATGCAGTGCTCTACGGTGACCCGGTGAACGCCTCCCGCACCGCCCGCGAGCGGGCCCGCGCCGAGCTCGTCTCCGAGATCACCGCGGCGGCGCGCCGCCAGCTGGCCGAGACCGGCGCGGCGGCGCTGTCCATGCGTGCCGTGTCCCGCGAGATCGGGATGGTGTCCTCGGCACTGCACCGCTACTTCCCCACCCGCGACGACCTGCTCACCGCGCTGATCGTGCAGAGCTACGACGCGCTCGCCGACGCCCTCGCCGCGGCCGACCCCGGCTCAAGCCCGGCCGAGCAGTGGCGGGCGATCGCGCAGGCCCTGCGCGGCTGGGCGCTGGCTCACCCCCACGAGTACGCGTTGATCTACGGCTCCCCCGTGCCGGGCTACCACGCGCCGACCGGCACCGTCCCCGTCGCGGCCCGGGTCCTGGAGCCGCTCGCCCGCGCTCTGGCCACCGCGCATGCCGCGGGGACGCTCGTCGACGCGCCCGAACCGGACCCCGCGCTCGCCGCCGACGCCGACCGCGTCCGCGCCGCACTGGGCCTCCCGGACCTGTCCGACGGGGCCGTGTTCGCCGCCCTCACCGCATGGACCGGGCTGTTCGGGCACCTGTCCTTCGAGCTGTTCGGCCAGTTCGAGAACGCCGTCGACGCCCGCGACGCGCTGTTCGCGGGCACCGTCGAACGCCTGGGCCGGGTCGCGGGCCTGCTCTGAGCGCTCCCCCGGCCCGAGGAGCGGCGCCGCCCGATGCCGGTCGAACTAGCTCCGGGTGAGCAGCGCAGGTCAGCGGCGCAGGTCAGCGGCTCAGGTCAGCGGCGCAGCCGCCCGGCGAGCCGGCGGAGGCGTGCGCCCAGGTCGCCCGGCACCCCGCCCTGCTCGACCCGGACGACGAGCGCCGTCGCCGCGACCGCCACCAGCAGCGCGACGATCAGGTCGCCGAACGGCCCCACCCCGAGGCGCCCGCTCCCCAGCGCCGCGGCCGCGGTCCCGACCGGCGGCAGCCACGGCTGCGTCCCGGTCACCACGAGCACGACCAGCGCACCGATCAGCGCGACACCCTCGTTGCGGATCACCGGCCGCGAGAACACCGACCCCACCGCGGCGCCGGTGATCCCGCAGGCCAGGTGGGCGAGCAGGCCGTCGAGCAGGCTCCCGGTCGTCGCCGTGCCCCAGGCGGCGATCACGCCCCACACCACCGCGAGCAGCCCCAGCAGCGCCACGCCGGCCGTCGCGGCGATCAGCACGCCGGCCGCGACCGGCCACGGGCCCCCCGCGGCGGACAGGGTGACGGCGCGGGAGTCGTCGTCCTCGGACTCGGCCAGCGCGTGTGCCAGCCAGGCCCCGACCGGGTAGAGCAGCAGCGCGCTGGCCGCCCACGGCGCGGGCAGCGGGCCGGGCGCCCCGCCGAACAGCACGGCGAGGGCGCCGGCGTAGAGCACCAGCGGGGCGACGAAGCGTTCGGTGCGGCCGACGTCCTCGCCCAGCAGCATCGCGACGGCGAAGGCCGAGCGCATCCGCCGCGTCACCGGCGGCCTCTCGGGGGAGCCGGACGGACCGGCCGCACCGAGCGGACCGCGCAGCCCGCGGCGAGCGCGGCCGCCAGCCAGGCGTCGCTCTCGGGGGCGGGGACCCGCACGGTGAACCGGCCCGGCGCCGCGCCCTCGACGCGGGCGGGCGGCAGCACCCGTTCCAGCAGCGGGCGGGGGTCGCCCGCGCAGGCCATGTCCAAGCGCATCATCGCCCCGGGCGGCGGCGCGGTCGGCAGCGGCACGGAGTCCGGGTCGGAGGCAGTCGCGATCCGGCCCTCGCGCAGCCTGTGCAGGCGGGCGCCGGGCAGGCCCGCCGCGGTGCCGGTGTGGTCGGTCAGCAGGGTCGGGGCGGCGCGCGCGGCGAGCAGCCTGGTCAGGGCGTCCGCGGCGTCGTCGTCGAGGCCGTTCCAGGGCTCGTCGAGCACGAGCAGCCCCGGCTCGCAGGCCAGCGCCTGCACCAGCCCGACCTTGCGGGCGTTGCCGGTGGACAGGTCGGCCATCGGCTCGTCGTCGTCGCCGTCGTACCCGAGCTCGGTCAGGAGCTCATCGGCTCGGTCGGCGGCGTCGTCGACGTCCACGCCGCGCACTCGGGCGATGTGGTCGAGCCAGCGTCGCGGGGTCAGCTTGCGAGCGGCCGGGAAGCGGTCGGGCAGGTAGCCGACGACCTCGGGGACGTCCTCGACCTCACCCGCGGTCGGGGCGAGCGCGCCGGCGGCGATCCGCAGCAGCGTGGACTTGCCCGCCCCGTTGCCGCCCCGCACGACGGTCGGCACGGCCGGGTCGACGTCGAGGTCGGCGCCGCGCAGCGCGACCGCCCCCGACGGGTGGGTGTGGTGGATCCCGACCAGGCGCACCCGACCACCTCCACCGCTCGTCTCCCGCGTGCGTGACGATCAGGTTCGCACAGCGGCGCGGCCGTCCGGGCCGGCGGTGGCACGGCGGTACGGCCCGTGGCGGGGGCGGTACGCAGGGCTGTCGAGATCACCCGTTCGGCGCAGCCGGGCGTCGGCTCGGCGCGTTCAGCCGGTCCCGGTCGACACCGCGGCGTCGCGGTTGCGGCGCTGCCGGAGCTTCCGCACGACCAGCCACACGATCACCGCCGCGCCGAGCACGGCGACGACCTTGCTGATCGGCGACATGTAGACCTCGATGACCTCCCAGCGCTCACCGAGCGCGAAGCCGAGGTAGACGAACAGCGCGTTCCAGACACCGCTGCCGATCGCGGACAACGCGGTGAACCGCAGCAGCGGCATCCGGGCGATCCCGGCCGGGATCGAGATGAGGCTGCGCACGATCGGGATGCAGCGCCCGCCGAGGACGAACCAGTTCCCCCAGCGCTCGAACAGGGCCAGCCCCTTCTCCAGGTCCTTCTGGCTGGAGACGACGAACCAACGGCGGCCGCACAGCCGGTGCACCCGTTCGTAGCCGAGCCAGTGCCCCAGCGCGTAGAGCACCAGCGCACCGGCGACGGCCCCCATCGTGGCCGCCGCCCAGACGCCGATGGGGCTCATCGCGCCGGTCGAGGCGCGGAAGCCGCCCAGCGGGAGGATCACCTCCGACGGGATCGGGGGGATCACATTTTCCAGAAAGATCAGCAACCCGATGCCTGCGGCGCCGAGCCGGTCCACGATGTCGAACACCCACTGCGTCACGCACCCCATGGTGCCTGAAGATCAGATCGCCCGGTTGGTCCGGTTCGACCGGTCCCGACGGGCGGGCCGGATCCGCTCGACCGACGAGCAGCGCGGCGAGAACGGCGCGCGGCGGATCCGGAACGCACCGACCCCCGCCGGCGAGGGGCCGGCGGGGGTCGGTGTCGGACGGGATCAGGCGGCCGCGGTGGCCGACTCCCCCTTCGCCGCGCGGTCACGCAGGGACTGCGGGACCTCGAAGCGCTCGCCGTACTTGGCCTTGAGCTCGTCGGCACGGGCCACGAAGCCGGCCGGGCCACCGGGGTAGCCCTCGATGTACTGCAGCACGCCACCGGTCCAGGCCGGGAAGCCGATGCCGAAGATCGAGCCGATGTTGGCGTCGGCGACGGTGGTCAGCACGCCCTCGTCGACACACTTCACGGTCTCGATCGACTCGATGAACAGCATGCGCTCGGACAGCTCGTGCAGGTCGACGTCGTGGTTCGTCGCACCGAACTGCTCGCGCAGGCCCGGCCACAGGCGGGTGCGCTTGCCGTTCTCGTACTCGTAGAACCCGGCGCCGGAGCTCTTGCCCTTGCGGTCGAACTCGTCGACGAGCCGGTCGATCACCGGGTCGGACGGGTGCGGGGTCCAGGTGCCGCCGGCGGCCTCGACGCCCTTCCTCGTCTCCTCGCGGATCTTGCGCGGCAGCGTGAGGGTCAGCTCGTCCATCAGCTGCAGCACCGGGGCCGGGTAGCCGGCCTGCGACGACGCCTGCTCGATCGTCTGCGGGTCGATGCCCTCGGCGATCATCGCGACGCCCTCGTTGATGAAGGTGCCGATGACCCGGCTGGTGAAGAACCCACGGGAGTCGTTGACGACGATCGGGGTCTTCTTGATCCCCAGGGTCAGGTCGAACGCCTTGGCCAGTGCCTCGTCGCCGGTCCGCTCACCCTTGATGATCTCGACCAGCGGCATCTTGTCGACCGGCGAGAAGAAGTGCAGACCGATGAAGTCGTCCGGACGGTCGACCCCCTTGGCCAGCTCGGTGATCGGCAGCGTCGAGGTGTTCGAGCACAGCAGCGCGTCGGCGTTGATGTACTTCGCGGCTTCGCGGAACACCTCCTGCTTCAGCTCCACGGACTCGAACACGGCCTCGATGACGACGTCGCAGCCGGCGAGGTCGGCGTAGTCGTCGGTCGGCAGGATCCGGCCGAGCAGCGCGTCGCCCTTCTCCTGCGTGGTCTTGCCGCGCGCGACGCCCTTCTCGACCAGCCCCTGGGAGTAGGCCTTGCCCTTCTCGGCGGCCTCCTTCGAGACGTCCTTGAGGACGACCTCCCAGCCGGCGAGGGAGCAGACGTAGGCGATGCCAGCACCCATCATCCCGGCGCCGAGCACCGCGACCTTGGTGGGCTGCCACTTCTCCGGCGCGCTGGGGCGGGACTTGCCGCCGTTGATCGCGTTCAGGTCGAAGAAGAACGCCTTGATCATGTTCTTCGCGACCGGGCCGGTGACGAGCTCCGCGAAGTAGCGGCCCTCGATCTTGAGCGCGGTGTCGAAGTCGACCTGGCTGCCCTCGACGGCCGCGGAGAGGATGTTGCGCGGCGCCGGCATCGGCGCGCCCTTGAGCTGCTTGCGCAGGTTCGCCGGGAACGCGGGCAGGATCGACGCGAGCGACGGGTTCGACGGCGTGCCGCCGGGGATCTTGTACTTCGGCCGGTCCCAGGGCTGGGTGGTGTGCTCGGGGTTGGCGAGCACCCAGGCGCGGGCCTTGTCGAACGCCTCCTCGCGGGTGGCCGCGAGCTCGTCGATCAGGCCCAGCTCCAGCGCCTTGGCCGGCTTGTGCCGCTGGCCCTGCGCGAGGACGTTCATGAAACCGTTCGCGATGCCCAGCATGCGGGTGACGCGGGTGACGCCGCCACCGCCGGGCAGCAGGCCGAGGCTGACCTCGGGCAGGCCGTAGACCACGCCCTTCGCGTCGACGCCGACCCGGTGGTGGGTGGCCAGCGCGATCTCCAGGCCTCCGCCGAGCGCCGCGCCCACCAGGGCGGACGCGACCGGACGGCCGAAGGTCTCCAGCGTGCGCAGCTGGCCCTTGACCTCGGCGACCATCGTGAGGATCTGCTCGGCGTCGTCGGGGCCGGCCGCGATGAGCTGGTCCAGGTTCCCGCCGGCGAAGAAGGTCTTCTTGGCCGAGGTGATGACGACACCGACGATGTCGTCCTTGTGCTTCACCAGGTCGTCGACGACCTCCCGCATGGCGTCGCGGTAGGCGTCGTTCATGGTGTTGGCGCTGCTGGCGGGATCGTCGAGGGTGACGACGGCGATGCCGTCGGCGTCCTTCTCCCAGCGGACGGCCTTCTGCTCACTCACTGCTGTTCAGTCCTTCCGAGATTCCGGGAGATTCAGACGCGCTCGACGATGGTGGCGATGCCCATGCCGCCGCCCACGCAGAGCGTGGCCAGGCCGCGGCGCAGGTCACGGCGCTCCAGCTCGTCGACGAGGGTGCCGAGGATCATCGCGCCGGTGGCGCCCAGCGGGTGGCCCATGGCGATGGCGCCGCCGTTGACGTTGGTGATGTCGTGCGAGATGTCCATGTCGCGCATGAAACGCAGCGCGACGGCCGCGAAGGCCTCGTTGATCTCGAAGAGGTCGATGTCGCCGACCGACAGCCCGGCCTTGGCCAGCGCCTTGCGCGCGGCGGGCGCCGGGCCGGTCAGCATGATGGTCGGGTCCGCGCCGGACAGCGCGGTGGCGACGATCCGGGCCCGCGGGGTCAGGCCGTTGGCCTTCCCGGCCGCCTCGGTGCCGATCAGGGTCAGCGCGGCGCCGTCGACGATGCCGGAGGAGTTGCCCGCGTGGTGGACGTGGTCGATCTTCTCGATCCAGTGGTACTTCTGCAGCGCCACCGCGTCGAAACCGCCGTCGCGGCCCATCATCTCGAACGACGGCTTGAGCCCACCGAGCGTCTCGACGGTCGCGCCGGCCCGGATGTGCTCGTCGCGGTCGAGGACGGTCACCCCGTTGCGGTCCTTGACCGGGACGATCGAGTTCGCGAAGCGGCCGTCGGCCCACGCCTTGGCCGCACGGGTCTGCGACTCCACGGCGAAGGTGTCGACGTCCTCGCGGGACCAGCCCTCGATGGTGGCGATGAGGTCGGCGCCGATGCCCTGGGGCACGAAGCCGGTGCGGTAGTTGGTGTCGGGGTCCATCGCCCAGGCGCCACCGTCGGAGCCCATCGGCACGCGGCTCATGGCCTCGACGCCACCGGCGAGGACGAGCTCCTCCATGCCGGAGCGGACCTTCTGGGTCGCGGTGTTCACGGCCTCCAGGCCGGACGCGCAGAACCGGTTGAGCTGCACACCGGCGACGGTGTCGGGCAGCCCGGCCGCGATCGCGGCGGTCTTGGCGATGTCACCGCCCTGGTCGCCGATCGGCGAGACGACACCCAGCACCAGGTCGTCGATGGTGTTCGTGTCGAGCTGCGGGTTCCGCTCGCGGACCGCGTCGATCAGGCCGGTCACCAGCGAGATCGGCTTGACCTCGTGCAGCGAACCGGAGGCCTTGCCCCGGCCGCGGGGTGTGCGGATCGCGTCGTAGATGTAGGCCTCGGGGATCTCGCTCATCCGAACCTCTCGTGGGTGGTCGGCGCCGGGGCGGCCGGGCGGCACTGCCCCTACTTACTAGTAGCTTTTGTTACAGCAGCACTGTCACATGGGTCAAGACGGCCGTCGAAGAACGTGACAGCGACCATGTCACACCACCACTGTCGCATAGGACGCCCGGCCCGTAACCTGCGGTCATGTCCGCCGCCACCGATGCCTCGAGCGACGACGGCTCCCCCGAGCTGCTCACCGTCGACCAGCTCGCCGAGCGGACCGGCATCTCGGTGCGCACCATCCGCTTCTACGCGGGCAAGGGGCTCATCCCGGCGCCCCGGTTGCGGGGCCGCACCGGCCTCTACGACGCGGCGCACCGCGCCCGGCTGGAGCTGATCGGCGAGCTCACCGGGCTCGGGTTCACACTGGCCGCCATCGAGCGGCAGCTGGAACAGGTGCCGCTGGAGACCGCGCCGGAGGAGCTGGCCCTGCAGCGGGCACTGCTCACCCCCTGGCTGCCCGAGGTCGACGAGGAGCTCGACCGCGCCGGCCTGGACCGCCGCGCCGGGCGTCGCCTGTCCGACGACGAGGTCACCACCCTGGAGCAGCTCGGCGCCCTGACCCGGCTGCCGGACGCGGGACCGGACTCCGTGCGGCTGCACGGGATGGTCGCGCTCGGTTCGGCCCTGCAGGCGCTGGACGCGGGCCTGCCGCCGGAGCTGTGGAAGCGCTCGCACGACCTCATCGAGCGGCACACCTCCGCGCTCGCGGAGGACCTGATGACGCTGTTCCAGGAGGAGGTCCTGCAGCCCTACCGGGACCGCGGCCGCCCCGCCGAGGAGCGACGACGGCTGGCCGCCGCGTTCTCCCGGCTCAAGCCGATCACCGTGCAGGGCGTCGTCGCCGCGTTCGGGCGGGCGGTCAACCGGGCCATCCGCGAACGCGTCGACTCCGGTCGCGCCACGGCCGACCGTCAGGAGGGGTGAGCGCGACAGGGCGGTCGTAGCATCGGTCCATGGCGAACTTCGAGTTCCCGGTCCGGGTGCGCTACCACGAGGTCGACGCCCAGGGTGTGGTGTTCAACGCCTGGTACCTCGCCTGGTTCGACGAGGCGATGACCGAGTTCCTCGAGCACCGCGGCCTCACCTACCGGGCGATGCTCGACGCCGGCTACGACATCCAGCTCGTCCACACCGAACTCGACTGGCGGGCCGGGGTCGGGTGGGGCGAGGACGTCGTCGTCGCGGTGTCGACGGCGCGGATCGGCCGGACCAGCTTCGCGCTCGACTTCCAGGTCCGCGCCCTCGACGACACGGGCGAGCGCACCGTCACCTGCGACTGCCGCACCGTCTACGTGGTGATCGCCGTCGACGGCAGCGGCAAGCAGGAGATCCCGGCGCTGATCCACAACGCGCTCGGCGATCCCGAGCCGCTGATGCCGCTGCGGCCCTGATCCGGTCAGGTGCCGCGGATCCGGCCGCGGACCTCGCCGAGGGCGATCCTGCCACCGTCGCGGGCGGGCGCGGTCGCGGTCATCACGACCTCGTCGCCGTCCTCCAGCCAGGCGCGTGAGGCACCACCGGGGAGCGCGACCGGGTCACGGCCGTTCCAGGACAGCTCCAGCATCGAGCCGAACTCCCCGCGCTCCGCACCGGAGATCGTGCCCGAGCCGAGCAGGTCACCGGCGCGCAGCCCGGCCCCGCCCGAGGTCAGGTGGGCCACCATCTGTTCAGGGGACCAGTACAGGTCCCTCGCCGGCGGGGACGCGATCAGCTCGCCGTTGAGGTGCACGGCGAGGTCGAGGTCCAGGCCGAGCGCGGGGCCGGTCGGGGTGAGGTAGGGCAGCGACGCGGGATCGTGCACGGGCAGCGGGACCCGGGCCGCGGACAGCTCGTCGAGCGGGGTCACCCAGGCCGAGATCGACGTCGCGAACGACTTGCCCAGGTGCGGGCCGAGCGGGCGGGACTCGAAGAACTGGATGTCGCGGGCGGACCAGTCGTTGAGCAGCACGACGCCGAAGACGTGGTCGGCGGCGTCGTCGATCCCGACCGGTCCCGGTACCGGTCCGCCCAGGACGAAGCCGAGCTCCGCCTCGAAGTCGAGCGTGGCGCAGGGGCCGAAGTCCTCGGGCCCACGCTGTCCCGACGGACGCGCGACCGGGGTGCCGGTGACCCGGACCGTGCCGGAGCGGCCGTGGTACCCGACCGGCATCCGTCGCCAGTTCGGGGTGAGCGGGTCCGAGGCGTCCGGGCGGAAGATCAGACCGGCGTTCCGCGCGTGCTGCTCGCAGGCGTAGAAGTCGACGTAGTCGGCGACGGCGAAGGGCAGCACCGGGACCAGCCCCTCGTCGGGCAGGCGGTGCGCGGCGGCCCGCTCGTGGTCCGCGCGCCACTCGCGCAGCCACTCGACGACCTCGCGCCAGGCCGGGGCGCCGGCGTCGAGCAGCCGGGTCAGGTCGGGCGCGGTCAGCAGGTCCGGGTACGGGCCGCGCTGCGCGGTGGCGAGCGAGCCGACGTCGAGCAGACCGCCGTCGGGCAGCGGGCAGGCGATGCGGGAGCCGCCGGGGCGTCCCTTCCCGGCGACGGCGCCGAGTGCGAGGGCGGGAACGGGCGGCGGCGCGGTCGTCACGGTCCCCGACCGTAGGCGATGCGGCGACGGCGCGGGCGGGGAACTCACCGTGACGGTCGCACGTTACGACCGGTGTGCCCGGTCCGTCCGGATCGGGCGGGAACCGGACTCGAACCGGAACGCAGGAGGACACCCGCAGATGGGTCTGCTCGACAAGCTCAAGGAGCGCCTCACCGGAGGCGCGCAGGCACAGCCGCAGCAGGGCTTCGGGGGTGCTGGGCCGCAGGGGCCCGGCCCGACGCCGCAGCAGGGCTTCGGCGCGGCACCGCAGCAGCAGGACCCCGACCAGCAGGCGATCGAGCGTTACCGCTACATGCTCCGCACCGCACCGCCCGAGCAGGTGGAGCAGGCGCACGCGGAGGCGTTCGCGAAGCTGACGCCCGAGCAGCGGCAGAAGGTGCTCGAGGACGTCGGCGGGCAGGTGCCCGAGGCCGAGCGGGCCCGCTCGACCGATCCGCAGGAGCTGGCGCGGATGGCGACCCGCGCGGAGATGCGCAACCCCGGCACCATGGAGCGGTCGCTCGGCGGCGGCCGTGCGCCCGGCATGGGCGGCATGATCGCCGGGTCGCTGCTGGCCGGTGTCGCCGGTGCCTTCATCGGCACGGCGATCGCGGGAGCGATGTTCGACGACGCCGGTGCCGGTGAGGACGTGGCCGCGGCCGAGGAGCCCCCGGCCGAGGAGCCGGCCGCCGAGGACCCCGGTTTCGACGACGGCGGCGGGTTCGACATGGGCGGCGACTTCGACTTCTGAGCCCACCCGGGACGGCCCCGGCCCACGCGATCCGTGGGCCGGGGCCGTTCTGTTCCCCCACATGCCGAAACACCTGTTGCAGAGCCGGAGCCGACCTGGCACCGTCCGGTCACCCATGCCAGAGTCGCCATCCGAGCATCCGTCCCGAGCGGACGGCATCGAGGACGAGTGGGAGTACGAGTTATGGCACAGCAGGTACGCGGCGTCGTGGCCCGGGCCAAGGGTGAGCCGGTCACCGTCGAGACGATCATCGTCCCCGATCCCGGCCCCGGTGAGGCCGTGGTGAAGATCCAGGCCTGCGGGGTCTGCCACACCGACCTGCACTACAAACTCGGCGGCATCAACGACGAGTTCCCCTTCCTCCTCGGCCACGAAGCCGCCGGCATCGTCGAAACCGTCGGCGACGGCGTCACCGACATCGCCCCCGGCGACTACGTCGTCCTCAACTGGCGCGCGGTCTGCGGACAGTGCCGCGCCTGCAACAAGGGCAAGCCCCAGTACTGCTTCGACACCCACAACGCGACACAGAAGATGACCCTCGAAGACGGCACCGAACTGTCCCCCGCCCTCGGCATCGGCGCCTTCATCGAGAAGACCCTCGTCCACTCCGGACAATGCACCAAGGTCAACCCCGACGCAGACCCGAAAGCCGCCGGCCTCCTCGGCTGCGGCGTCATGGCCGGCCTCGGCGCCGCCATCAACACCGGCGGCGTCGGGCGCGGAGACTCCATCGCCGTCATCGGCTGCGGCGGCGTCGGCGACGCCGCCATCGCCGGCGCCACACTCGCCGGCGCCACCACCATCATCGCCGTCGACACCGACCCGCGGAAACTCAAGTGGGCCGAAGAGTTCGGCGCCACCCACACCGTCAACGCCACCGAACAGGACCCGGTCGAGTTCATCCAGTCCGTGACCGACGGCAACGGCGCCGACGTCGTCATCGACGCCGTCGGACGACCCGAAACCTACAAACAGGCCTTCTACGCCCGCGACCTCGCCGGCACCGTCGTCCTCGTCGGCGTCCCCACCCCCGACCTGCACGCCCCCCAGATCCCGCTCATCGACTACTTCGGCCGCGGCGGCGCCCTCAAATCCTCCTGGTACGGCGACTGCCTACCCTCACGCGACTTCCCCACCTACATCGACCTCTACCTCCAAGGCCGCCTCCCCCTCGACAAATTCGTCACCGAAACCATCAGCATCGACGACATCGAAACCGCCTTCGACAAAATGCACGCCGGCGACGTCCTCCGATCGGTCGTGATCCTCTGATGGCCCCGACCGACTCCCCCATCGACCACGTCGTCACCTCCGGCACCTTCAACCTCGACGGCGGATCCTTCGACGTCGACAACAACGTCTGGATCATCGGCGACGACCACGAAGTCCTCGTCATCGACGCCGCCCACGACGCCGACGCCATCACCCACGCCGTCGGCGACCGCACCGTGAAGGCCATCGTGTGCACCCACGCCCACGACGACCACATCAACCAAGCACCCACCCTCGCCGACCGCTTCGACGCACCGATCCTGCTCAACCCCGCCGAACACGTCCTGTGGGACATGACCTGGCCCGACCGCACACCCGACCAGGAACTGTCCGACGGGCAGACCCTGACCGCGGGCGGGATCGACCTGCGGGTGCTGCAGACCCCCGGCCACTCACCGGGCTCGTCCTGCCTCTACGCACCCGAACTCGGCATCGTGTTCACCGGCGACACCCTGTTCCACGGCGGACCCGGCGCCACCGGACGCTCCTACTCCAACTTCGACACCATCATCGAGTCCATCCGCACCACCCTGCTCACCCTCCCCGCCGACACCCGCGTCCGCACCGGACACGGAGACCCCACCACCATCGGCGACGAAGCACCCCACCTCGACGAATGGATCCGCAACCGATCCTGACCCGACACCCCCGCTGCGGCCCGGCCCCTCACACCCAGGGGCCGGGCCGCAGCGGTTCCTACACCGAGATGCAGCTCAGCGGGCTCGGACGAGCCACGGATCCCGCTGAGCTGCATCTCGGCGAGCGGTCGAGCGGACAGCGCGGGACGAGGGGCAGCGTGGAGCCGGGGCGCGGGACGCGCCGCGACGCGTGCGTCTGACACGGTGGGGCGTGCCCCGCTCGCTGTCGTCGCTCCCGTTCCGTCTGCTCCTCGCCTCGACCGCGCTCGCGTTCGGCGGGTACGCCCTGCTGCTGCCGGTCGTCCCGCTGTGGGTGTCCCGGGGCGGTTCCGGCGAGTTCGGAGCGGGGCTGAGCACGGGCGTACTGATGGCGGCCACCGTCGGCACCCAGCTGCTGGTGCCCGCGATGCTGCGCCGGGTCGGGCACCGTCCGGTGCTGGTCGTGGGGTCACTGCTGCTCGGCCTCCCGACGCCGTTGCTCGCGCTGACCGCCGACCTCGGTCCGGTGCTGGCGATCTCCGCCGTCCGTGGGCTCGGGTTCGGGATGGCCACGGTCGCCGGGAGCGCGCTCGTCGCGGAGCTGGTCGAGCCGTCCGCACACGGTCGCGCGGCGGCGCGCTACGGCTACGCGGTCGGCCTGCCCCAGCTGCTGTTCCTGCCGGCGGGCGTCGCGGTCGTCGACGCGCTGGGGTTCACCGGGGTGTTCCTGCTCGCCGGGATCACCCCGGTCGCCGGGGCGCTGGTGGTGGCGTTCGTGCGCGGGCCCCGGCGGGCCCCCGCACCCCGCCGCGACGACGCCGTCCCGCACCCCCGCGCGACCCGCAGGCGACTCCCCGCCGCGCCGGTGCTCGCGATGCTGGGCTGCTCCACCGCGCAGGGCGGCGTGATCACCTTCGCCCCGCTCGTCGCGCCGGGGGCGACGGTCGCGGTGCCCGCTGCGCTGTTCGCCACCGCGCTCGGGGCGCTGCTCGGCCGCGGCGTCGCGGGCACCCTCACCGACCGCAGCGGACGTCCCGGGGCCCTGTTGCCGGTCGGGACCGCGTGCGCCACGGTCGGGCTGCTCGGGGTGCTCACCGCTCCGTTCGCGTCGGTCCTGCTGGTGGCGGGGGCGGCCGCTGTCGGCGCCGGGTTCGGGCTCGTGCAGAACGACGCCATGGTCGCCCTGTTCGCCGCCGCCGGGCCGTTGCACTACGGCCCGGCGAGCGCCGTCTGGAACATCGCCTACGACGCCGGGACCGGCCTGGGGGCGACCGGGCTGGGAGCGATCGCCGAGCCCTTCGGCTTCGCCGCCGCCTTCGGCACGACGGCCGCGGTGCTGTTCCTGCTCACCCCGGCCGTCCGCCGTCGTCGCGCCTGACCACCGCCACGAGGACCCCGCAGCGACGCCACCGGCAGGAGCGTCGCGTGGCAGGGCGGCCCCCGGGGCCGGGGCACGCCCCACCCCGACGGGAGCGGGTCAGGCCTTCGGAATCGCCCGCTGCAGCTCGGGGACGACCGCGTCGAGCACGGACGGGAGGCTGAGCACGGTCTGCCAGGCGAAGGCCAGCTCGGTGGCCCCCTCCAGGAACACGGTGCGCCCGTCGCGCATCGCGGGCAACCGCGACAGCAGCGGATCCCCGACGACCGTCGCCTTCCCGCCGGGGGTGAACGACAGCTGGTCCCAGACGATGAGGTCGTGGTCGAGCTCGCTCGCCTGCTCGAAGCTGAACTCGGTGTAGAACTTGCCTGCGGCCAGCTGGTCGATCCGCGGCGGCACGGTGAACCCCAGCTCGGTGAAGAACCGTGAGCGGGGGTCCTGCGAGGAGAACACGCTGATCTTGTCCGCGCTGCGGCTCGCGACGACGACCGAGCGCCCCTTCCACTGTGGATCGGCGTCGCGGGCGGCGACGAACCTGGCCTCCAGGTCGGCGACCAGCTTCTCGGCCTCGGCCTCCTTGCCCAGCGCCCGCCCGGTCTCGCGGGTGTACTCCTGCCACGGTGCGCCGTAGTCGTCGAACCCCCGCGGTGGCCCGACGGTCGGCGCGACGGCGCTCACCACCGGATAGCTCTGGGCGTCGAGGTCGGAGTAGAGGCCGATCACCAGGTCGGGGCGCTGTGCTGCGATCTTCTCGGGCTCGATGGAGGACATGTTCAGGACCGCCGGTGCCGCGCCCACCGCCTGCGCGGCCGCCTGGGCCCACGGCTGCACGACGACCTTCTCGTCGCCGTACCAGTAGCGGGCCGCCACCGGCGCCACCCCGAGCGCGAGGATCGCGTCGTGGTCGGTGTAGCCCACGGACACCACGCGCTGCGGGGCCTGTGGGATCGTCGCCGCGCCGAGCTTGCCCTCGATCGTCACCGGGAATCCGGCGCTCCCCGTCGCGGCACCGGTGCCGGTCTCCGACCTGCCGCCCCCGCCACACCCCGCCAGGGCGGCGCCACCGGCCGCTGCCAGCGTCCCCAGGAGCATCTGTCGCCGGGTCAGTCCCATGTCCGTTCCTTCCGCTCGTCCGGCGGAATGCTAGGACACGAACTTAGGCTTGCCTGTGCTGCATTCAGGTGGGCTCAGCGCGCCCCTGCGGCGCGGGCCGGTGCGGGGCGTGGCGCAGCCGAGGTCGAACCCGTGCACCCGCGCTGCGGTACCGCCGAGCAGGGCGGCGCGCACGTCGTCGTCGAGCTCGGGAAACCGTCCGCGCAGCTCGTCGGGATAGCGGAAGGTCATGAGGTCGCGGATCAGCCGCGCCGGACGCACCAGCGGGTAGCCGCTCCCGAACATCAGCCGGTCCGGGCCGTAGGCGGCCAGCAGCTCACCGAGCGCCTCCGCGGCCGGCACCCGGTGTCGCCGCAACGCGATCAGCAGGTCGGTGAGCAGCACGTAGACGTTGGGCACGCGGGCCAGCCGGATCAGCGACGCGGTCGGGGCGCAGGCGGCGCCCACCACGAACCGGATCTTGGGCAGGGCCGTGGCCAGCGCGGCGACCTCGGTGACGTCGACGGCCCCGGCCGGCAGCGGCCCCGCGCTGCGCACCCGGACCGGCAGGGCGGACCCGGCGCGGACCGGCTCGGCCCACTCCGGCCACCGGGGCCGCGGAGCCGCCTCCCCCTCGGCGACGACGCCCGCGTGCGCCCAGTCCGGTGCCGCGCGCGACGGTCGCGCGGTCGGTGCGACCCCGATGTGGACCACCCCGGCGCCGGCCTGCTCCGCCCGGATCAGGGTCCGTCGCAGCCACGGTGCCCGCAGGGACAGCGCGGTCTCCGGACGACGGGCCGGCAGCACGGTCAGCGCGCGCAGACCGTCGCGACCGACCCGGGCGCCGATGCCACGGGCACGGGCCCGGTCGGCGGGATCGAGCTCGCCGGCCAGCGCGAGCCGACCGGGGTGCTCGGCGGCGAGCTCGGCGTGCCAGGCAGGCGCGGCGAACCCGAGAACGAACAGGTCCTCGAACCCGGCAGGGACCAGCACCGCGCGGTCCACCGCGGACAGCACGTGCGCAGCCAGTGCCTGCGGCGTGACCAGCTCGAACGCGTCCGCCGACAGCGGCCGCGGCGAGGGGTCGACCATCCGGTGGCGGTGCAGCAGGTCGGCGACGAACTGCTCCCCCGCCGGGCCCGACTGGTTGTGCGGCCTGCCGTCCCAGCCGTGCACCTGGGCGTCGACGACCGCCGGGAGACCACCACGCCCCGGGGGCGCTGGGCAGCACCGGTCCACGACGACCACCTCCACTGTCGCGGAGCGGCCCGGCACGCGCAGCGCGTGCCGGGCCGCTCCCCTGGGTTCCCTGTGACCAGGCTGGCCGGTACCTACCCGACCGACGGGCCGAGCCCCATCGACTGGGGTGTGCTCGAGTCCGGGCTGGGCTGCGGGATGCCCTCGTCGAGCTGGCCGAACTCGGTCATGAGGGCCTTGTTCCAGGGCGTGACCTCCTCGGCCACCAGGGAGTTGGTGGTGAGGATCAGCCCGGCGACCGAGGCGCCGTTCTGCAGGGCGGAGCGCACGACCCGCAGCGGGTCGATGATGCCCATCTCGACCATGTCCCCGTAGCGGCCCTCCAGGGCGTCGAAGCCCTCGTCGACGCCCATGGTCGTGACCTGCTTGACCACCTCGTCGCCGTCGTAGCCCGCGTTGGAGGCGATGAGGTGCACGGGCTCGGTGAGCGCCTGCCGGACGATCTCGACGCCGATCCGGTAGTCCCCGGTCACGTCCAGCTCGTCCAGGGCGGGCTCGGCGTGCAGCAGCGCCGCGCCGCCACCGGCGACGATGCCCTCGGCCACCGCGGCCCGGGTCGCCTGCAGCGAGTCGTCCACGCGATGCCGGATCTCGCGGGCCTCGGCGTTGGTCGGTGCCCCGACCGAGATGATCGCGGCCTTCCCGGACAGCCGGGCGATGCGGTCGGAGAAGAAGTCCTCGTCGGTGCCGATGGTCGCGCGGGCCAGCTCGGCGCGCAGCTGCGACAGCCGGTACTCCAGCTTCTGCTTGTCCCCGCCACCGCCGATGATCGTGGTGCCCTCGCTGGTGACCCGCACCTGCACGGCGCGCCCCAGGTGCTCGACGTCGATCTGCTCGAGCGAGAACGAGGAGCTCTTGGAGTGCACCTGTCCGCCGCAGAGCGCGGCCATGTCCTCCAGCAGGTGGATGCGCTTCTCGCCGAAGCCGGGCGCCTTGATCGCGACGGCCTGGAAGTGCCCGTTGACGTGGTTGTGGACCAGCATCTGCAGGGCGGTGCCCTCGACCGTCTCCGCGACGATGACGAGCGGGCGCCGGTCGTTGCGCATGATCCGGTCCAGCACCGGCATGATCTGCTGGACGTCCTTGATCTTGTGCGCGGTGAAGAGGATGTAGGGGTCGTCGACGATCGCCTCGAGCGTGCCGGGGTTGGTCACCATGTATGGCGAGACGTAGCCGTTGTCGAACTCGAAGTCCTCGACGAAGTCCACCGAGACGCCCGGCAGCGGGGTGTCGTCGACGGTGACGACGCCGTCGTCGCCGACGGTGTGCAGCGCCTTCGCGACGACCCCGCCGATCGTGTAGTCGTCGTTGGCCGAGATGGAGGCGACGCGGGCGTAGTCCTCCTCGGTGCTGACCGGGTGCGACACCGTCTGCAGGCGGTCGACGAGCGCGTTGACCGCGATGTCGATGCCCCGCTTGACCAGCACCGGGTTGCCGCCGCCCTCGATGGCGCTCATGCCCTGCTTGACGATCGCCTGGGCGATGACGGTCGCGGTGGTGGTGCCGTCGCCGACCGTGTCGTTGGTCTTGACCGCCGCTTCCTTGACCAGCTGGGCGCCCATGTTCTCGAAGGGGTCGCGCAGGTGGATCTCGCGGGCGATGGTGACGCCGTCGTTCGTGACCTCGGGCGAGCCCGTGATCTTCTCCAGGATGACGTTGCGGCCCTTGGGGCCCAGCGTGCTCTTGACGGCTTCGGCCAGCTGGTCGACGCCGGCCTGCAGCAGATGACGGCCCTCGGCGCCGAAGCGGAGTTCCTTGGCCATGGTGGGTCCTCCCGGAGAGAGTCGGTCCAGGTGCGCGGGTGTGGATCAACGTGCGCAGCCGAGGCGCCGTCCAGGCGCGCTGCGCGGGTGGAACGCACCGCCCGGGCCGTCGCCGACCGTGGTGGGCCGGGGACGGGTCGTCGTCCCGGGCGGTGCGATCCGGGTGAGGAGCGGGTCCTACACCGGCTTCAGGTCGAAGTCGATGTACTCGGCGGCGTCCTCGGGATTGGCGAACATGATCGTCTTGTCGTCCAGGTGGACCATCCGCCCGTAGTGGGTGGACATGTTCTCCTCGAACTGGGCGGCGTCGAACCAGCCCTCCTCCTGGCCGGCCTCCTCGTCCATCGCCTCGTAGTCGAGCTCGAACTTGCCGGTGCCGTCGACGCGGATCATCGAGGGCAGGTGCTGCACGGTCACGTTGTCCTGACGGTCCAGGACCGTCGCGATGACCGCGCCGATCTGGTTGTTCATCAGCGTGAATCCGCACATGTTCGACGCGGTGCTGTCCTGCTTGAACGGGCTGTCCGTGCTGGTCACTGCTTCAGCTCCTCGGGGACGTCGAGACCGAGATCGCTGCAGATCCCGGCGAACCGGTTCTTGGCGCGGTCGAGGGAGTCCTCGAACGTCGGCGGCTTGGAGTCCGACTGGGACCACATCGGCTGCATCGTCCGGGCGGCCTCCAGCGCCTGCGGCACGTAGGTCCGGAGCCAGCCGCCCACGAGCTCCCGGTTGTGGTCGGCGAACTCGCGGTCCTGGGTGAGCGGCGCGAAGCAGGCGATCGACCAGCGCAGGTCGCGCTGGGCGTAGTCGAACTCGCCGGCACCCATGACCGTCGGGGTCACGTAGTCACCGTTGGTGGCGGCGGACTGCATGACCAGGTTCGACCGGAACAGCTCGCCGACCAGGGGCTCGAACACGCAGTTCGCCGCGAAGATCGCCTCGCCCCAGTCGTCCTGGACCGCGGTGAGGGCCTCGGTCATCCTGCGGGCGCCCTGCCACTCCGGCGCGTTGTCCCACGCGTCGAGGTGGGCGGTGCCGTCGAAACCGTCGATCTCCTCGGACAGCGTCAGGTTGTAGAGCGCGAGGTCCTGGGCGAACCGGATCTTGCGGGTGGAGTTCGCGGCGAGCGCGGTGTTGTGCATGTTCGTCGGCGCGGACCGCTCGTTGGACGCGAAGACGTAGAGGCCGAGGATGTGCTCGATGTGCATCCAGGCGCCGACGTTGCGCTCGACGAAGCGCACCCAGTTCGGGTTCCACAGCTCGAACGCCTTCGCGTTCCGGGCGTTCTCGATGTTCTGGGTGAGCTGGCGGACGACGTTCGCGTTGTACCGGAAGAGGCTCTGCTCCCACTCCTCGTTCGGGTCGCGGAACTCGTGCCAGCCGTGGGCCGGCCAGTTCTTCACGTGCAGGCCGCCGGTGCCGACGCCGCGCTGCGGCTCCGGCTCGTCGACGCCCCAGGCCTTGAGCTTGGTCCAGTGCAGCGGGTAGCCGCCCTCGCCGTTGGCGAAGCCGTAGATCCAGCCCTGGGCGAGGTAGTGCCGCGGGTCCGGCTGGACCTCGACGGTGGTGTCCTCGTACAGCGTCTGCTTGCGCTTGGCGGGCGCGTAGTAGTTGTAGCGGCGCGCGTTCGAGCTCGAGTCGGGGAACTCCCGTGCCCCGGCCTCCGCGTCGGTGAAGACGGGCTTGGGAACGCTGCGCTGCGAACCGGACGACGTGTCCTGCGTGGTGGGGGACTGAGTCATTGCTGTCCGTCCTCGCCTTCTTGCTCACCGGTCGTGGTGAACTTGTCGTAGAAGATGTTGGTCTCACTCACACCCAGCTGGGTCAGCGTCGCGATCGCCGCGTCGACCATCGGCGGGGGACCGCAGACGTAGGCATCCGCTCCCTTCAGATCGGATTCGTTGCGCCTGACCACCTCCGTGATCAGGCCGGTCTCGCCGGCCCAGTCCGCGCCGCCGTCCACGTCGGACAGGGCGGGGACGTACCGGAAGCCGCCCAGCTGGGGCGCCAGTTCGGCGATCTCCTTCTCGAAGCAGAGATCGGCCGCGGTGCGCGCGCCGTAGTAGAAGGTGGCTCGTCGTTCGACCCCGCCCTCGGCCATCGCCCGCAGCAGGCCCAGCACCGGCGCCATCCCGGCGCCACCGCCGACGAAGACGATCGGCGAGCTGCGGTTCTGCCGGAGGGTGAAGGTGCCGAAGGGCGCCTCGACGTCGAGCCGGTCACCGGGGGCGGCCTTCTCGTCGAGCCAGGTCCCGAACAGCCCGCCCGGGTAGACCTTGATGACGAACTCGTAGGTGCCGTCCCGGTTCGGGGTGTTGGCCATGGAGAACGAGCGGCTCTCCTCGGTCCCGGGGCAGACGAGGTCCATGTACTGCCCGGGGAAGAACTTGATCTCCGACGGCTCGACCAGCTTGACGGTCAGGTGCCGCATGTCGTGGGTGACGGCCTCGACCGACACCACCTCGACCACGCCCTTGGTGAGGGGCAGGCCGGAGCGGATGATCTCCTCGTCGTAGTTGGTCAGCTCGATGACCAGGTCCTCGTAGGCGTGTGCCCGGCACAGCAGGGTGTGCCCCTCGTCCTTCTCGTAGTCCGGCAGCGCGAACGTCGAGTAGCTGTCGTACTCGATGTCCTCGCCCTCCAGGACGAAGGACTTGCAGGCCGAGCACTGGCCCTCCTTGCAACCGTGCATGAGCTGGACGCCCTGCTCGGCCGCGGCACGGAGGATGTTCTGGTCCTCGTCGACCTCGATCTCGATGCCGACGGGCTCGAACCGCACGACGTGTTTGTCGCCCACGAGCGCAGACCACCTCTCTTGGCGTGACGAATGGCGTGAGAAAAAAGACCAATCGGACAGACGTGGGCAGGCGTCGCCCCGGGCCCCGCCCGACGGACAGGGGTCCCGGGGTGACCCGGCCGGGGAAGACGACCCCCCGGCCGGGCCGCGGGAAGAGAGCCCCGTCATGGAGTGACGGGAACCCTCTCCCCTCGCCTGACCCGCGCTCAGGCGTCGGTGGGCGCGGGCCGGCCTCCCGGCCCCTGGCGGTTGTAGTCCGCCACGAACGCCTCGCGCTCGGCGTCGCTCATCTCGTTGAGGATGACGTTGGGGCTGGCCAGGTGCGGCATGCGCCGCATGTGGTCCAGCGTCCACATCTTCTTCGGGTCGAGATCGAGGTGCGGCTGAGCGGTCAGCGTCTTGCCGTCGTCACGGACGAAGCCCATGTCCTGGATGACGTCGGCCCAGTTCCAGCCGTGGTAGAGCGTCTCCCACTCGCGGTGACCCACGAGCTTGCCCATGTTCGGGGTCTCGCGACCCTGGTACACGGGCCGGAAGGCCTCGGCGTCGGTCCAGCGGCAGACCTCGTGGCAGTACGTGCGCCACTGGCCGTCCACCTTGTCGACGACCATGTCCTCGCGCACCAGACACGGGACCATGCAGGTCCAGCAGCGGTGCGGGTACACGTAGTCGACGTCCTCGGCCACGATGGCGTGGTGACCGTTCGGCTTGGCGAGGCGGTTGTAGTTCTCCCACCACTTGCCGTACCGGTCGTACCAGCCCGGGTACTTGTACTCGAACCACTCGAAGTCGGTGTCGGTCATGCCGTCGATGCGCCAGTAGTTGGCGCACCAGCCGGTGGCGAAGAACTGCGCGACCTCGTGGACGTAGCCCTTGTTCCAGATCTGGTTCCAGGACTCCTCGACCAGGTCGTGCGGGATCACCAGGCCGTACTTCTCGAGCGGCAGCAGGTAGCTGCGGTAGTAGTCGTCGTAGATCCAGCGGCGCCACATCTCCGCGTAGGACTCACGGTCCTTGCGGCGGTCCTTCGTGCCGTACTCGATGAAGGTGCCGATGGCGGCGTCGACGACGCGGTGGTTGTTCCACCACGCGTAGCGCAGGTCGCGCTCGAGCAGCTGGCGGTTGTCCTCGTCCGACAGCGCCATCAGGAGCGTGGCGTAGCCGTTGGAGATGTGCCGCGACTCGTCGGACTGCACCGAGTGGAACACCGTCGGCAGCAGGTAGTCGCCGTTGGCGGCCGCCTCGGCCGGCATCGCCACGAACAGGGTGTTCGTGAACGCGGTCTCCGCGACGATGGTCAGGTAGATCGACGCGGCGGTGATGGCGTCACCGGTGATGAACCCCTCGGCGAACTGGCGGCCGATCGTGCCGCAGTAGTCCGACTGGAAGTTCCGCAGCGAGTTGTTGAAGCCCGCCGGGTCGATGTAGTTGTTCATGTACAGGCGCTTGAGGTTCTGCTGGATCGTGCTGTGCCGAACCTCGTCGATCATCTGGATCGCCTGGCCGTTGTGCAGCTCCGGGTTCGGAACCACGTGGAACAGCATCGGCATCGAGCGCGCCGCCGAGATCTCCGGCAACGGGATGATCGACAGGAAGAGCTTCTGCCACTCCAGCCAGCGCTCCTGCACCTGCCGGAACATGTTGCCGCGGATGGCACCGTCCTGGGCGCCGTAGACGCGGTGGTCCTTCTCCTCCTCCATCGGGAAGTACGAGCGCAGGACCTGCTTGAGCGGGTCCTTCTTCGCCGCCTTCTTGAAGGTGTAGTCGGTTCCGTACTTCATGTACGGCTCGTGGTACTGCGGCTCCCAGGAAAGCTCCTGGATCTTCTGGTGAGCCTTCGCCAAACTCTGCCGACTCACGTCGTCTCCTCACGGTGGTGGGTTGTGGTCGGATCAGCGGGCGAGCGCGGGTAGCCCGATGTCGTGGTCGAACGCGGAGGTCGGACGACCCGGTGACGTGGGTGGGTGCCGCGGCGCCGGTGCCGTCTGTCCTCCGTGCTGCGAATCACACATGGTCCGGCAGGCATTCGAGGTCTCAATATGAGACTCTTCCGCCCCGCCACCTGTGGTGATCTTGCTCTCACGGCGCGTACCGTCGCCGTGGCCACGGGATCCGGGCAGGTCACCGCTGTCGCACGCGGATCCCCGGTGGTCGTGTCCCGAGCTCGACACTGGCAAGGAGGCCGTGTGTGAGACCCCTGCCCGACGGCGCGCAGGGCGCCACCCGGGCGGGCCGGCCGACGCCGCGCCCGCGACACCCCGGGGACGGATCTGACGTCTCCGCCACCGGCTCGGCGCCCACATCCGTGTCCAGGACCGCCACCAGCACCGCGGCCAAACGGATCGCGGCCGCCCGCGAGGCGTTCCTGCACCACGAGCAGATGCGTGAGGACGCGGTCCGCCCACCGATCCTGGCGTCCTGGATCCGGTCGCGGGACAGCGACGTGGCGCCGGACTCCATCGACCTGCCCGAGGTCGGCCGCGAGACCGACAGCCCGCTGGTACGGGCGGCCACCCCGATCGTCTCCGAGCTGTGCGACCAGTTCGCCACCGAGCCGGTCAGCCTCATCCTCTGCGACTCCGACGGTGTCGTCCTCGACCGCCGGACCGGCGACTCCGCGCTGCGTCAGCACCTGGACCGGGTGTGGCTCGTCCCCGGTTTCTCCTACGCCGAGCAGCACGTCGGCACCAACGGCATCGGCACCGCGCTGGAGGGGAGGCGGCCGACCGAGGTGTTCGGGCACGAGCACTTCGTCGAGCACCTGGAGGACCTGGCCTGCGCCGGCGCCCCGATCCGGCACCCGGTCACCGGCAAGATCCTGGGCGTCATCGATCTGACCTGCTGGCGGACCGAGGCGAACGCGCTGATGGTCGCCACCGCCGCGACGACGGCCCGCCGCATCGAGGAGGCGTTGCTCGCCGCGTCCGGGCGGCACGAGCTGACGCTGCTGCACGACTACCTGACCGCGGTCCAGCGCGGGGGCGACTCCGCGGTGCTCGCCGTCGGCGACGACCTCGTGATGATGAACGACCGCGCCCGCGAGCTCATCGCCCCCGGCGACCAGGCCCCGCTGCTGGCCGGGGCGACCGACGCGCTGCGGGCCGGGCGCAACCGCCAGCTCGTCGTCGACCTGCCGAGCGGGGCGACGGCGCGCGTGCAGTGCCGGCCCAGCTGGAACGAGGCGGGCTCGGCGGGCGGCATCCTGCAGGTGAGCCTGACCCACCGCGAGACCGTCGGCCGCGGCTCCGCGACGCCGACGATCACCACCGCGCTGCCGACCGCCGTCGGCTCGGGGGCGCTGTGGACCAAGTGCGCCCAGGCCGTGGACCGGCACTTCCGCACCAACGAGTGGCTGGTGCTGCAGGGCGAGCCCGGCTCCGGCCGGACCACGCTGGCCCGCGCCACCCACCACCTCCACTCCCCCGCCGGGCACGTCCGCGTGCTCGACGCCGGCGACGTGGGCCCGCGCTGGTTCTCCGAGGTGACCGACGAGCTCGGCGGGGGCGGCGGGACGCTGGTGCTGCGCGAGGTCGACCGGCTGCCCCCGGCCGCCGCGGCGGCGCTCGCCGACGCGCTGGAGCCGCACCGCGAGTCGACCGACCCGGAGCGGGCCTGGGTCGTCGCGACCCGCGGCAGCTCCCGGACGACCGACTCGCCCGAGCTGGCGTCGCTGCTGGACTGCTTCCCGCGCACCATCGAGGTCCCGCCGCTGCGCCACCACGTGGAGGACGTCGCCGAGCTGGTGCCCTACCTGCTCGCCCGGCTGACCCGCGGCGCCGACCTGACCTGTGCGCCGGAGGCCCTGCGGGTGCTCATGCGCCACCGGTGGCCGGGCAACGTCGAGCAGCTCTACCAGGTGCTGCGCAAGGTCGTGAGTCGTCGCCGGACCGGGGTGATCCGGCTGGAGGACCTGCCGCCGGAGACGCGGGTGCTGGCCCGGCGGGTACTGACCCCGCTCGAGTCGATCGAGTGCGACGCCATCGTCGACGCCCTGCTCGACGCCGACGGCAACAAGGCCGAGGCGGCGCGCCGGCTCGGGATGAGCCGGGCGACGATCTACCGCAAGATCCGCGGCTACGGCATCGCGACGCCGGAGGGTGCGGGGATGGCCCGGTAGCGGGGCAGACGGCGGGGCACGGTGAGGTCCGTCCGGGGCTGCGGCAACCCCCGTTCGGCCCCTACCGTCGGTCCATGGCACTACTCCGACGGTTGTTCGTGTTCCCCGACGGCACCCCGGCCCTGCTGCGCGGCGCGGTCGGCGGCCTGACCGTGCTGGTCTCCGGACTCTGGCCGTTCGCACTGCTGCCCGCGGGCACCTCGACCGTGGTGATCGTCGTGGCGGCCGTGCTGTCGGTCCTGGTGCTGTTCGCGGTGGCGACGGCGCTGCTACGGCGGCGGTACCCGGACGCGCCCCGCTGACCCCGGGCTGTTGATCTACGGTCCGTGCCCATGACGGGAACGGACATCACCGCACCGTGGCCGGACTCCGCGTTCCCCGCGGACCCCTATCCGGGTGCTCGGCCGCCGTGCTCGTTCCTGCACGTCGACGGCCGCACCCACCCCCTGGCGGCCGACCCGTCGACGCCCTCGGGATGGCGGGTCGACGGTCGTTGTCTCGACGACGTGCTCGCCGGAGCGAACGCGCCGCCGATGGCCGGGCGGGTACCGCTGCTGGCCTACGGCTCGAACGCCTGCCCGTCGAAGATCTCCTGGATGCGCGAGGCCCGCGGGCTGACCGGGCCGGTCGTCGTGCTGCGGGTGCGCACCGAAGGCATGGCGGCGGTCTGGTCGGCCGGCCGCCGGGTCGTCGACGACCAGCGCCCGGCCACCCTCGCCGCCGTCGGTGGGGCGGTCGAGGAGCACACCGTGTGGCTGGTCGCGCCGGAGCAGTTCGCCGCGCTCGACGCCGTCGAGGGCCGCGACGCCGACCCGCCGCGCTACCGGCTGGCCCGGGTCGCGACCGGGCGGGTCACGCTCGTCGACGCCGCCGGGGTGCTGGACCGGCCGTGGGCCTACCTCGCCCCGGAGGTCCCCACCGGCGACGCCCGCACCGACCGCCGTCCGCTGCACGTCGACGGGGCCCCCGTCCGCTGCGCCGACCTCGCCCAGGCCGGGGCCGTCGCGCTGTCCGGGGCACCCGGCCCGGACGGTCTCGACGCCACGTCCGTCGACGGCGTACCCGTGCCGGAGCAGTGGCCGTCTCGGGTGTTCGTCTACGGCACCCTCATGCCCGGCCGCCGGGCCTTCGGGATGCTGCGCGGGCACGCCTCCGACGTGCTGCCGCAGCCGGTGGTGCTGCCGACTGGCGCGGTCGCCGACACCGGCCGCGGGTACCCCGCGCTGACCCTCGACACCGGCGACGGGGTGCCCGGCTGGGTCGTCGAGCTGGCCGACCCGGAGACCGCGCTGGCCGCGCTCGACGCCTACGAGGGCCCGGACTACGCGCGGTCCCGGGTGGTTCTCGACGACGGCACCGTGTGCTGGGCCTGGGTGTGGACCGCGGCGCGGGACGGCCACGTGCCGCTGCCACACGGCTGGTCCCAGCCCTGACGCCGACCGGGCCCGTCCCCGACGGAGACGGGCCCGGTGTGGACCGGTGCTCCGACTCAGGAAGCGGTCTTCGCGGCCTGCCGTGCGCGGTGCTCGGCGAGCCCGGGGATCTCCCGGCCGGAGATCGACACGCCCTTCGTCTCGATGACGAAGTAGAGCGCGATCATGCCGATCACGCAGGCGCCCATCATGTAGTAGGCCGGGAACAGGACGTCACCGGTGCCCTCGATCGCCGACTCGTTGATCAGCGGCGCGGTGCCGCCGAACGCCGCCGTCGCCACGTTGTAGGAGATCGCCATGCCGGCGAAGCGGACGTGGGTCGGGAACATCGCCGGGAACGTCGCGGAGATCGTCCCGAGCTGGAGCAGGTAGATCAGCCCGAGCACGGTGAACCCGAGGATCGCCAGCGGCACGCTCACCGCCATCAGCATGTACATCGGGATCGCCAGCACGAAGATGCCGACCAGCGAGATCCACCAGCACGGTTTGCGGCCGATCCGGTCCGACAGCGCCCCTGCGAAGGGGATCAGCAGCATCATCACGACCTGGCCGACCACGGCGACCGTGTCGGCGCTCGCCGAGTCCATCGACAGCGTCGTCTGCAGGTAGGTCGGCATGTAGGTCAGCAGCGTGTAGTTGATGACGTTCAGCGCGATGACCAGGCCGAACAGTGCGAGGATCGGCTGCCAGTAGCGGACGAGGAGGTCCTTGAGCGCGCCGGTCGCGGCGGACTCGGACTCGCCGGCGGCCTCCAGGTCACGGAACACCGGGGTGTCCTCGAGCTTGGTCCGGATGTAGAGGCCGATCATCGCCAGCGGCAGGGCGATCATGAACGGGATGCGCCAGCCGTAGTCGAGCATGGCCTGCTCGCCGATCGCGGTCTCCAGGCCGAAGACGACCAGCACCGCGAGCGTGAAGCCGGCCAGGGTGCCGAACTCCAGGAAGCTGCCCCAGAACCCGCGCTTGCGGTCCGGCGCGTACTCCGCCATGAAGGTGGCGGCGCCGCCGTACTCACCGCCGGTGGAGAAGCCCTGGATGATCCGCAGCAGGAACAGCAGCGCCGGCGCGGCCCAGCCGATCGTCGCGTAGGACGGGATGACGCCGATCAGGAACGTCGCGACGCCCATCAGGATGATCGTCATCGACAGGACCTTCTGCCTGCCGATGCGGTCCCCGAGCGGCCCCCACACGAAGCCGCCGAGCGGCCGCAGGATGAAGGAGATCGCGAAGCCCAGCAGCGTTCCCAGGTAGCCCAGTTCGCCCGGGAAGAACGCGTTGGTCAGTTCGACGGTCAGGTAGGCGTAGATGCCGTAGTCGAACCATTCCGTCGCGTTCCCGATCGCCGACGCGGCGACCGCCCTCCGCAGTACGGAGGGCTCCACGTCGTTCTCGCCACTCTGTTGACCAGCATCTGCCGGAACCGATGACATTCGAGGACCCCCACTCACGCAATGCGTAAACCGCTACCGGAAGCGCATTTCGTTACACGATCGACATATCCCAGCACCATTGCGGTGTGCGGAGCCTACAGAGCGGAAAGGGGACCTGCCACCCACGCCCGCTGATCGAGACCGGTGCGCGACCTCCGCTCCGTGTAGCGTCGCCGACGTGCTGGCGATCGACGGCCTCGCCAAGCGGTTCGGCCCTGCCACCGCCCTCGACGAGGTGAGCTTCACGGTCGGTGCGGGCGAGGTGTTCGGCTTCGTCGGCGGCAACGGGGCGGGCAAGACGACGACGATGCGGATCGTGCTCGGCGTCCTCGACGCCGACGCCGGTGCGGTCACCTGGAAGGGCGCGCCACTCGGTCCCGCGGAACGCCGCCGGATCGGGTACCTGCCCGAGGAGCGCGGTCTCTACCCGCGGATGCGGGTCGCCGAGCAGCTCGTCTACCTGGCCCGGCTGCACGGGATGTCACGGTCGGAGGCCCAGGCGGCCACCGAGACCTGGACCGAGCGGGTCGGGCTGGCCGGGCGCCGCGGCGACGAGGTGCAGAAGCTGTCGCTGGGCAACCAGCAACGGGTGCAGCTGTGCGCCGCGCTGGTGCACGACCCCGATCTGCTGGTGCTCGACGAGCCGTTCTCCGGGCTGGACCCGGCGGCCGTCGACACCCTGGGGGCGGTGCTGCGCGAGCGCGCCGCGGCCGGGGTGCCGGTGGTGTTCTCCTCCCACCAGCTGGAGCTGGTGGAGCGGCTCTGCGACCGGGTGGGCATCATCTCGGCGGGCCGGATGGTGGCGGTCGGCACGGTCGACGGGCTGCGCGCCGGTGCCGCGGACCGCTACGACGTCACCGGCCCGCCACCGGGCTGGACCGACGACCTCCCCGGGGTGCGGGTCCTCGACGTCGACGGTGCCCGCACCCGCGTCGAGCTGGCGCCGGGCACCGACGACCAGGTGCTGCTGGCCGCGGCGCTGGCCGCCGGGCCGGTGCACGCGTTCGGTCCGTACCGGCCGCCGCTGACCGAGCTGTACCGCGACGCCGTGCGCGACCGCGCCGTCCCGGCGGACCCCGCCCTTCCCACGGACGGCGCCCTCCCCACCGACCGCGCCCTCCCCACGGAGCGCGCCCTCCCGACGGACCGCGCCCGATGAAGACTGTGCTGCTCGTCGCGCGGCGCGAGATCACCACCCAGCTGCGGTCGCGGACGTTCGTCGTCGGGATCCTGCTGATGCTGCTGGTCTTCGGCGGCTACGGCGCGGTGATCGTGTTCGCCGGGACGCAGGGCTCGTCGTCGTCGCTGGTGCTGGACGGGCCGGCCCGCGAGCTGCGCGGCGAGCTGCAGGGCACCGCGGACCGGCTGGGCACCACGCTGCGCGTGACCGAGGCCGGGAACCGGGACACCGCGGAGTCGATGGTCCGCACCGGCGAGGCCGACGCGATGCTCACCGGGGCACCGGGGACCTACCAGCTCGTGGGCCTCGACGACGTCGCTCCCGGGCTGCGGTCGCTGGTCGCCGACGTGGTGGAGCAGCAGGCCGTGCGCGAGTCGCTGCTCGCCGCGGGCGCCGACCCGGACCGAGTGAGCACACTGTCCGGGGTCGGGGTGCGCACACTCGAACCGGTCGACACCGAGCTCGGGCAGCGGATCGGCACGGCGTTCGTGACGACGTTCCTGCTGTTCTTCTCGGTGACCGCCTACGGCGCGGCCGTCGCGCAGGGGGTGGTCGAGGAGAAGGCCGGGCGCGTGGTCGAGCTGCTGCTCGCGACCGTCCCGGCGCGGCAGCTGCTCGCGGGGAAGGTGCTCGGGCTCGGCCTGGTCGGGCTGCTGCAGCTGCTGATCCTCGGCGGGGTGGGCGCGGCCGTCGCGGTGGGCACCGGCGTGCTCGCGGTCCCGGCGCTGCTGCTGCCCACGCTGGTGTCCGCGCTGGCCTGGTACCTCGTGGGGTTCTTCCTGTTCGCGACGCTCTACGCGGCGGCGGGCGCGCTGGTGTCCCGGCAGGAGGAGCTCCAGTCGGTGACCGCGCCGATCGCCATCGTGCTGCTCGTGCCGTTCCTGCTCGCCGTCGCCGTGCTGCCCGTGGACCCGCGCAACCCCGTCACCACGGTGCTGTCGTTCGTGCCGTACCTGTCGCAGACGCTCATGCCCGCGCGCACCGCGCTCGGCGTCACCGCGTGGTGGGAGCCGGTGCTCGCCTATCTGCTGGCGCTGGCCGCCCTCGCCGGGATGGTGCTGCTGTCGGCACGGGTGTACCGCAACTCGGTGCTGCGCACCGGGGCGCGGGTCCGCTGGCGGGACGCGCTCAGGGCCGGGCGGCCTTGACCTGGTCGTAGCGGGCGAGCGCGTCCTGACGCTCGGCCTTGTGGTCGACCATCGGCTCCGGATAGCCCTCCGGGATGCCGCCGGGCAGCTTCCACGGCTGGTGCACGACCTTGCCCCCGACCTCGGCGAGCTCGGGCACCCAGCGGCGCACGTAGTCCCCGTCGGGGTCGAACCGCTCGCCCTGGGTGATGGGGTTGAAGATCCGGAAGTACGGCGACGCGTCCGTCCCCGACCCGGCCGTCCACTGCCACCCGTGCTGGTTGGAGGCCAGGTCGCCGTCGACGAGCAGCGCCATGAAGTGCCGCGCGCCGCGCCACCACGGAAGGTGCAGGTCCTTGACCAGGAACGACGCGACGATCATCCGCACTCGGTTGTGCATCCACGCCTCGCCCCGCAGCTGGCGCATCCCGGCGTCGACGATCGGGAAGCCCGTCCGGCCCTCGCACCAGCGCTCGAAGTCGGCGTCGGCGGCCTTCCCGGTGCGCAGCGGCAGGTGGTCGAAGGCCTTGTCGTAGTTCTCGCGCGCGGAGTCCGGCCGCCGGTACAGCACGTCGGCGTAGAACTCCCGCCAGGCGATCTCGGTGCGGTAGGTCTTCACCGAGTCCCCCTTCTGCTTCGCCAGGTCCGCGAGCAGCGTGCGCGGGTGGACGCAGCCGTACTTGAGGTACGGCGACATGCCCGAGGTGCCGCGCTCGGCGGGCAGGTCGCGGGCGGACCCGTAGTCCGCCACGCCCTCGTCGAGGAAGTCCGCCCAGCGGGCCCGCGCCGCGGACTCCCCCGCCTCGGGCAGCTCGGCCTCGACCGGCTGGTCGTCGGGGATCTGCACCGCGCGGGGTCCACCGTTCTTGTCGGCGGGGTCCATCCACCTGCACGTCGACGCGTCGGTCCCGGCCGGGGCGCGCCAGCCGTGGTCGGCCCACGCTCGGCTGAACGGGGTGAACACCTTGAACGGCCCGCCGGTGCCCTTCTCCACCCGGCCGGGCGCGACGGCGTAGGGCGAGCCGGTCCGGACGAGCTCGACGCCGTCCTCGGCGAGTGCCTTCTCGACCTGCTCGTCGCGCTCGCGGCCGTAGGGGCCGTAGTCCGCGGCGACGTGCACGGTCTGGGCGCCGACCGCCGTCGCGATCCGCGGGACGACGTCCGCCGGGTCCCCCTTCACCACGAGCAGCTTCCCGCCCAGGGCCTCGTCGAGCTCGCGCAGGCAGCCGTAGAGGAAGTTCGCCCGCGCGGCGCCGGAGGGTGCCAACAGCGCCGGGTCCAGCACGAACAGCGCGAGCGCGCGGTCGGCGGCGTCGGCCGCGGCGAGGAAGGTGGGCTGGTCGGCGACCCGGAGGTCTCGTCGGAACCAGACGACGGCAGTGCTGGGCGCCATGCCGGTCGACGCTAGCGCCGCCACGTCCCACCCGCCCGCCGAGCCGCGCCCCCTCCCCCGGTCGCGCTCCCGCCCCCGGAACGCACGAGCGGGCCGTCCGTACGACGAGGTCGTACGAGCGGCCCGCTCGTGCAGAGAGGCCGGTGCGGTGGTGCTACGTGGTCAGCGCTGGCCGACCGGGACGTAGAGACGCTCCGCGGAACCGGTGTAGAGCTGGCGCGGACGCCCGATCTTGTTCTGCGGGTCGTTCATCATCTCGCGCCAGTGCGCGATCCAGCCCGGGAGCCGGCCGAGCGCGAACAGCACGGTGAACATCTTCACCGGGAAGCCCATCGCCCGGTAGATGACGCCGGTGTAGAAGTCGACGTTCGGGTAGAGCTTGCGCTCGACGAAGTAGTCGTCGGCCAGCGCCTTCTCCTCGAGCGTCATCGCGATGTCGAGCAGCGGGTCGTTGACGCCGAGCTTCTTGAGGATCGTCTCGGCCTGCTCCTTGACGATCTTCGCGCGCGGGTCGTAGTTCTTGTAGACCCGGTGCCCGAAGCCCATCAGCTTCGCGCCCTGCTCCTTGTTCTT
Organism: Pseudonocardia sp. Ae717_Ps2; assembly: GCF_001932475.1. Taxonomy (NCBI): domain Bacteria; kingdom Bacillati; phylum Actinomycetota; class Actinomycetes; order Pseudonocardiales; family Pseudonocardiaceae; genus Pseudonocardia; species Pseudonocardia sp. Ae717_Ps2. The sequence continues at coordinate 239,089 of NZ_MCIS01000001.1, read as the reverse complement.
GACCCGGCTGACGAAGTCGTCGACGTTGCCGCCCTCGACGTCCTTGATGCGGGTCAGCATCTCCAGGACCGCCTGGTTGGCGCCGCCGTGCAGCGGGCCGAACAGCGCGTTCACGCCGGCGGAGATGGAGGCGAACAGGTTGGCCTGGCTGGAACCGACGAGACGCACCGTCGAGGTCGAGCAGTTCTGCTCGTGGTCGGCGTGCAGGATCAGCAGCGTGTCGAGCGCGCGGACCATGTCCGGGTCCAGCTCGTAGGGCTCGGCGGGGAACCCGAAGGTCATCCGCAGGAAGTTCTCGACGAGGCCGAGGGAGTTGTCCGGGTACAGGAACGGCTGCCCGACGGACTTCTTGTAGGCGTAGGCGGCGATCGTGAAGACCTTCGCCATGAGCCGGACGGTGGAGAGCTCGACGGCCTCCTCGTCGTGCGGGTCCAGCGAGTCCTGGTAGAAGGTCGACAGCGCGCTGACCGCGGACGACAGCACCGGCATCGGGTGCGCGTCCCGCGGGAAGCCCTCGAAGAAGCGCTTCAGGTCCTCGTGCAGCAGGGTGTGCCGGCTGATCCGGGTGGTGAAGGCGTCGAGCTGCTGCTGGCTCGGCAGCTCGCCGTAGATCAGCAGGTAGCTGACCTCGAGGAACGTGGAGTTCCCTGCCAGCTGGTCGATCGGGTAGCCGCGGTAGCGCAGGATGCCGGCGTCACCGTCGATGTAGGTGATCGCCGAGGAGCAGGCCGCGGTGCTGGTGAAGCCCGGGTCGAAGGTGACCAGGCCGGTCTTGCCGAGCAGCTTGCTGACGTCGACGGCCTGCGACCCCTCCGTCGGGGTGTGCACCGCGGTCTCGAACTCGCCGCCCGAATACCGGAGTACGGCGGTGTCGGACTTGGCGGCGGTCTCGTCGGACATGTGGAGGTTCCCTCTCACAGCGGGGATCAATCGGGTCTCGGGCACACGCTAGCCCGCCGGGGCGAATCCGCAGAACGCGGCGACGATTCTCACCCTCCGTCGCGGGGCGCGCGGTAGCGGAGGAACTCCGGGAAGCGCCAGACGCACAGCAGCACGCCCACGATCACCGCGGCGCCGCCGAGCGTCGCGGTGACACCGGGCCCGATCAACGACGCCGCCGAGCCGTGCCACATGTCGGCCAGCCGGGGCCCGCCCGCGACGACGACGATGAACACGCCCTGCATCCGGCCGCGCATCTCGTCGGTCGCGACGGTCTGCAGCATCGAGGACCGGTAGACCGAGCTGACCAGGTCGCCGGCGCCGGCGACGGCCAGCGCGAGCACCGCGAGGAACAACGACCCGGTCAGACCGAACACCAGGACCCCACCGCCCCAGACGCACACCGCGACCACGACCGCGACGCCTTGGCGCTGCACCTTCTGCAACCAGCCCGACAGCACGCCGCCGGCAACCATCCCGATCGGGATCGCCGCGTACAGCAGGCCCTGCTGGACACCCCCGTCGGCCGTACCGCCGAAGGTGTCCACCGCCATCTGCGGGAACAGCACCCGGGGCATGCCCAGCCCCATCGCGATCACGTCGACCAGGAACGAGACGAGCAGGATGCGCTGGGTACCGACGTAGCGGAAGCCGTCGACGACCGCGCGCAGCCCCACCTTCGGACGCTCACCGTCCACCCGCTGCGCGGAGCTCGGCAGCGCGGGCAGCCGCCAGGTCGCCCACAGCGTCGCCAGCAGGAAGATCGCGTCGACCAGGTAGAGGGTCGACAGCCCGATGAACGGGATCAGCACCCCGGCCAGGAGCGGCCCGAGCACCGCGCCGACCTGCACGACGGTCATGTTCAGCGCGTTCGCGGCGGGCAGCTGCTCGGCGGGCAGCAGCCGCGGGATGACCGCGCTGCGGGTGGGCTGGTTCATCGCGAGCATCGCCGACTGGAACGCGAACAGCACCAGCACGACCCACACGTTCCCGGCCCCGCTGGCCGAGACCACCCACAGCGCCAGCGAGCTCAGCGCGATGCCGGACCCGGTGAACAGCAGCATGACCCGCCGGTCGACGGCGTCGGCGATCGCGCCACCCCACAGCCCGAACACCACCAGCGGGACCAGGCCGAACAGACCGGTCAGCCCGACGTAGGCCGACGACCCGGTCAGCTGGAAGATCTGGATCGGCACGGCGACGACCGACAGCTGGGCGCCGATCACCGTCACGATCCCGGCCGCCCACAGCCGCCGGTAGGCGGGCGTGCGCAGCGGGGTGGTGTCGGCGAAGGTCGACCGCAGCAGCCCGGTCAGCCGCGACGCGCGGGTGCGGACCGTCGGCCCCTCGTCCGCGGGCGAGGGGACGGGGCGGGTCGGGGTGTCCCGTTCGGCGCCCGGCACCGGCTGCGTCGGCCCCTCACCGGGATCGTTGCGCGTGCTCACGATGTCAAGGTGTACACGGACGCCCCGACATCACGCCTCCGGGTTGCCCCTAGGGGGCGAGCCGGCGCACCGACCAGGAGTCGTCGCGGCCGACCTCGAACCGCAGCCGGTCGTGCATCCGGTCGGCGCGGCCCTGCCAGAACTCGACCTGCCACGGCACGATCCGCCAGCCACCCCAGTGCGGCGGTCGCGGGATCTCCTCGACGCCCTCGAAGCGCCGGGTGACCCCGGCGAGCGCCTGGTCGAGGACCGTGCGCCCGGCGACGATCGTCGACTGCGCCGACGCCCACGCCCCCAGCTGTGACCCGCGCGGGCGCAGCGCCCAGTAGGCGTCGGACTGGGCCTCGGAGCAGCGCTCGACGCGACCGGAGAGCTGCACCTGACGCTGGAGGTCGTACCAGGGGAAGGTGACCGAGGCGACGCGCGTGCGATTGAGGTCGTGGCTCTTGGCGGAGGTGTAGTTCGTGTAGAACACGATGCCGCCGGCGTCGAGGCCCTTGCACAGGACGGTGCGCGACGACGGCAGCCCGTCCGGATCCGAAGTCGCCAGCACCATCGCGTTCGGCTCGGTCAGCCCGGCCTCACGGGCCTGCTCCAGCCACGCGGTGAGCTGTTCGTACCAGGTCGGAGCCAGGTCGTCGACGTCGAGCGGTCGGCTCGCGTAGTCGATCCGCATCCTCTCCAGCGCGGGTGCGTCCGTCATCGGTTCCCCTCACTCACGGTCGGTGCCGCCGACGACCGTAGGCACGCGCCCGCCTCCCGCGCACCCGCCGTTCGGTCCCCGACCGCCCGGATCACCCGTTGACGTCGTTGCATCCCGCAATCAATAGTCGATCCGTACCCACCCGATCGGGGGGATGGTGGGTACGTACGACGACCCCCGCTCGGATGACGAGAGGGAAGACGATGCGTGTGACGAGGATGTTCGCGCCGGTCGCGACGGCGCTGGCCGTACTGCTCACCGGGGCCGTGGCGCTCGCGCCGGTGGCGGCGCCGTCGGCGGCGGGGACGGGGACGGTGGCTGCGGCAGCGGCGGCGCCGGAGCGGGAGGTGACCGCGACGGTGCGCACGGTGTCGTGCGGCAAGATCGACCGGGCCGCCTACGCGCCGATCGGTGGAAAGTGGAGCCGCACCTACAACGGCAGCTGCGGACACATCGCCCGGCAGAGCAAGCCGTACATCACGGTGTCCTGGGAGGTCCCGAACTTCTCCTCCGGCCAGGCCTGCGTCAAGGCCCGCGGGTTCCGGTGGAGCGACGGCAAGGAGTACTGGGTGTCACTCGGCTGCGGCAAGAGCGGTCACGGGACGGTGCACTGGGGCAAGGCGGGGACCCAGATCATCGCCACCACCGCGGTCAAGGCGCTGAGCCAGAACATCGTCACCGGGGTCCCCGTCTACTTCACCGACTGACCGCGGCGCGCGGACCGTGTGCGGGGCGTCCCGCCGTCCCGCACACGGCCACCGTTCACGCACGGGTGTCCGGTTCGTGATCGACACCACCGGCCGGTCGCGTTGCCCCGCCCCGGCCGTTCGGAGCAGGGTGGCGACGACCATCCGAGCCGAAGGAGACCCGGTGACCGAGACGCTCGCGCACGAGGTGCCCCCGCCGCCCCCCGGATTCAGGTCCGGGCTGGAGGGCCACGTCGCGTTCCGCACCGAGATCGCCGAGCCCGACAAGGACGGCGGCTCACTGCGCTACCGCGGCGTCGACCTGGAGGACCTCGCCGGCACGGTGACCTTCGGCGACGTCTGGGCGCTGCTGGTCGACGGCCGCTTCGGGCAGAGCCTGCCGCCGGCGGAGCCGTTCCCGATCCCGGTGCACACCGGTGACGTGCGGGTCGACGTGCAGGCCGCACTGGCGATGCTCGCCCCGTACTGGGGCTACCGTCCGCTGCTCGACATCGACGACGCCGAGGCCCGCGACAACCTGGCCCGCGCCTCGGTGATGGCGCTGTCCTACGTCGCCCAGTCCGCCCGCGGCATCGGCGTGCCCGCGGTGCCGCAGTCGCGCATCGACGAGTGCTCCACGATCACCGAGCGCTTCATGACCCGCTGGCGCGGCGAGCCCGACCCGCGCCACGTCGCCGCCGTCGACGCCTACTGGGTGTCCGCCGCCGAGCACGGCATGAACGCCTCGACCTTCACCGCCCGGGTGATCGCCTCCACCGGTGCCGACGCCGCCGCGTCGCTGTCCGGCGCGATCGGCGCCATGTCCGGCCCGCTGCACGGCGGCGCCCCGGCCCGGGTGCTCCCGATGATCGACGAGGTCGAGCGCACCGGCGACGCCCGGGCGCTGGTCACGGGCCTGCTGGACCGCAAGGAGAAGCTCATGGGCTTCGGGCACCGGGTCTACCGGGCCGAGGACCCGCGGGCCCGCGTGCTGCGCCGCACCTGCCAGGAGCTGAACGCCCCGCGCTACGAGGTGGCCGCCGAGCTGGAGCGCACCGCGCTGGCGATCCTGCGCGAGCGACGCCCGGACCGCCCGATCGAGACCAACGTCGAGTTCTGGGCGGCGGTGATCCTCGACTTCGCCGAGGTCCCGCCGCACATGATGCCCGCGATGTTCACCTCCGCCCGCACCGCCGGCTGGTCGGCGCACGTCATGGAGCAGAAGCGCGAGGGCAAGCTCGTGCGCCCGAGCGCGCAGTACATCGGCCCGGGCCCGCGCAGGCCGCAGGACGTCGACGGCTGGGACTCGGTCTCCGCCCGCTGATCCCCCTTCCCCGGGGGAACTCCCGTGGCCGAGCGCGCTACGGCTGTTCCCCCGGTGGGGGGCCGACCACCCCGGAGCGGCGGCCCCGCTGGTCGTGGTGCAGCAGCGCCGGCGCGGCGACCGAGACCGGGAGCACCAGGCCCAGCAGCAGGACGTAGGCCACCCCGGCGACGGCCAGCCCGAGCGTCGGGCTCACCGTGAACATCAGGGCGAAGGTCACCGCGAACACCGGGATCATCACCACGATCGCGGCCGCCGCCACGGTCAGCCCGACCAGCATCAGCACGCCGAAGCAGCGCCACCAGGCACCACGGACCAGCTCGACCGACCGCCACAGCGCGTCCCGCGCACCGAGGCCCTCGGCGACGACCGCGGGCGACGCCAGGGACAGCAGGATCGCGATCCAGGTCTGCGCGGCGTAGAACACGACGACGAGGAGCAGCCCGGCCACCGCGGCCACCCCGCCCGCACGCCACAGCGGCAGCGCGACGAAGGCGCCGACCGCGATCGGGACGAGCCCGATCACCAGCTGCGCCAGCTGGACGCCGTAGAGGGCGGGCAGCCGGGGGCGGCCCTGTGCCCAGGCCGCGGCGATCCCGGTCCGCGAGCCGTACACCGCCGAGGTCACCGCCGGGAGGACCGCGGCGAGCACGAGCGGCGCCACGGCGGCCGCGACGAGCCCGAAGGGCAGGCCGGACAGCGTCGCCTCCAGGAAGGTCCCGACCAGGTCGAACGGGTTCGCCGGCTGCAGTGCACCGACCGGCTGCAGCAGCCACAGCGTCCCGAGCACGACGACGGCGTAGAGCAGGCCGGGCAGGACCGTCCACGGGGTCCGGCGCAGGAACCGCCACACCCCGCCCACGATCTCCCCCGCGTCCAACGGTCGCAGCGGCACGATCCCCGGCTGCGGCGGCACGGGCTCCCCCGGGCCGGGATGGTTCTCGGTCACGACTCGCCCCTCTCGTCGACTCCCCGTGTCGTACCGGACACAGGGCACGTCGGCGGCGGATCGGGACGATCGTGAGCAGATGGTGATCAGCCCGCGGGCGACGGCACGGGGGCCCGGTGGCGCCGGATCGCCAGCGACAGCCCGGCCGCGACGACGCAGAGGACGGCGCCGCCGTACCAGGCCGTGTCGTAGCTGCCCAGGGCGTCGCGGACCAGACCCGCGACGAGCGCGGCGAACGCCGCCCCGATCTGGTGCGAGGCGAAGATCCAGCCGAACACCACCGCCGAGCGGGCGCCGAAGGCCTCGCGGGCCAGCGCCATCGTCGGCGGGACGGTCGCGACCCAGTCCAGGCCGTAGAACACGACGAACGCGAGCATGCTGGCGTTCAGGTCGGTCCCGAACAGCGGCGGGAGCAGGAACAGCGACAGCCCGCGCAGCGCGTAGTAGGCGCCCAGCAGCAGCCGCGGGTCGATCCGGTCGGTCAGCCAGCCGGAGAAGATCGTCCCGAGCAGGTCGAAGATGCCGACCAGGGCGAGCAGGGAGGCCGCCGTCGTCGCGGGCATGCCGTGGTCGTGCGCGGCCGGGACGAAGTGGGACTGGACCAGCCCCGCCGTCGTCGCGCCGCAGATGAAGAACCCGCCGACGAGCAGCCAGAACGTGCCGGTGCGCGCGGCGTCGGCCAGCGCCCGCACCGCCAGCCGCGCGGCGCCCGTGCGCTGCGGCGCGACGACGTCGGCCTCGGTGCCGCCGTAGGGCAGGACCCCGACGTCGGCGGGCCGGTCCTTCAGGAACAGCCACACCACCGGCACCACGGCCAGTGCCGCGCCTGCGGTGATCAACGCCGCGGGCCGCCACCCGCCCGACTCGACGACGGCCGCGACCAGGGGCAGGAACACCAGCTGCCCGGTGGCGGTGGCGGCGGTGAGGACCCCGGAGACGAGGCCGCGGCGGGCGACGAACCAGCGGTTCACCACGGTCGCGACCAGCGCCATCGCCATCGAGCCGGTGCCCAGCCCGACGACGACGCCCCACAGCAGCACCAGCTGCCAGACCGCCGTCATGAACACGGTCGTGCCGGCACCGACCGCGACCATGACCAGCGCGGTCGCGACCACGCGGCGCACGCCGAAGCGCTCCATCAGCGCCGCCGCGAACGGCGCGGTCACCCCGAACAGGGCGAGGTTCACCGCGAGCGCGAAGGAGATGGACCCGATGCCCCAGCCGAACTCGGCGTGCAGCGGCTCGACCAGCACCCCGGGGGTGGACCGGAACCCGGCCGCGCCGAGCAGGGCGAGGAACGTCGCCCCCGCCGCCCACCAGGCCGGGTGCACCCGGCGTGCTCGTGTGTCCGCCGTCGTGGGCGCCGTCGTCATGGGGGTCATCGTGCGGGGGCGGTGCGGCACACAACAGTGGCCGGACGGACGACATGTGCAAGAATTCGGCCATGCACCGGGTCGGAGTGCTCGCCGTCGACGGGGTGATCGCCTTCGAGCTGGGCATCCCCGAACGGATCCTCGGCACCACGACCACGGCGGACGGCATCCCGCTCTACGACGTGCGGGTCGCCACCGTCGACGGCGGCCCGGTCCGCACCAGCGCCGGGTACCGGGTGCTGCCCGAACACGGGATCGACGTACTGGAGCGCGCGGACACCCTGGTGGTGCCGGCCGTGCGCGGCCCGAACACCGACGATCCGGGCGAGGCCGTCCTCGGCCTGGTGCGCCGGGCCGTGCACCGCGGCGCACGGGTCGTGGCGATCTGCACCGGCGCGTTCACCCTGGCCGCCACCGGCGTGCTCGACGGTCGCCGCGCCACCACCCACTGGGCACACGTGGACGCCTTCCGCGCGCTGTACCCGCAGGTGGAGCTGGACCCCGACGTGCTGTTCGTCGACGACGGCGACATCCTCACCTCGGCGGGCGTGGCCGCGGGCATCGACCTGTGCCTGCACCTGGTCCGCCGCGACCACGGCGCCGCGGTGGCCACCGCGACCGCGCGGCGCAACGTCGTCGCACCGTGGCGGGAGGGCGGGCAGGCCCAGTTCGTCGCCTCGCACGTCCCGGACCCCGGCGGCCCGGCCACCGACGCCGTCCGGGAGTGGGCGCTGCACCGCCTCGACCGGCCGCTCCCGATCGAGGAGCTGGCGGCGCAGGCGTCGATGAGCGTGCGGACCTTCACCCGTCGCTTCCGCGCCGAGACCGGCACCAGCCCCGCCCGCTGGCTGGCCGCGCGCCGACTGGAGCTGGTGCGCCGCCTGCTGGAGACCACCGACCTGCCCGTCGAGCAGGTCGCCGCGCGCGCCGGGTTCGGCACCACCGCGGCGCTGCGGCAGCGGTTGCACGCCGAGATCGGGATGGCGCCGCTGGCGTACCGGCGCGCCCACCGGGCACCCGCCGGCGCGTGATCCGCGCGGCACTGGGCGCACGTCACCACGGGTACTGCTGCGACACTGGGACCGTGACCTCTCCTGCCGATCTGAAGATCCCCGGCGATCTCCTTCCGCAGGACGGCCGCTTCGGATGCGGTCCGTCCAAGGTGCGCCCCGAGCAGCTGTCCGCCCTCGCCGCGACCGGCGACTCCCTGTTGGGCACCTCGCACCGGCAGAAGCCGGTGAAGGAGCTCGTCGGACGGGTGCGCTCGGGCCTGGCCGAGCTGTTCTCGCTGCCCGACGGCTACGAGGTCGTCCTCGGCAACGGCGGCTCGACCGCGTTCTGGGACGCGGCGGCGTTCGGCCTGGTCCGCGAGCGGTCGCTGCACCTGACCTACGGCGAGTTCTCGCAGAAGTTCGCCGACACCACCACCGGCGCGCCGTTCCTGGCCGACCCGGTGATCGTCAAGGCCGCCCCGGGCAGCGCGCCGGAGCCGGTCAGCGACCCGTCGGTCGACGTCATCGCCTGGGCCCACAACGAGACCTCGACCGGAGTCGCCGTGCCGGTCAACCGGCCCGCGGGCACCACCGACGACCAGCTCGTGCTGATCGACGCGACCTCCGGCGCCGGCGGACTGCCGGTCGACATCACCCAGTCCGACGTCTACTACTTCGCCCCGCAGAAGGGTTTCGCCTCCGACGGCGGCCTGTTCCTCGCGATCATGAGCCCGAAGGCCCTGGAGCGGGTCGCCGAGCTGGCCGCGTCGGACCGCTGGATCCCGCCGTTCCTGTCGCTGGCCACCGCCGTCGACAACTCCGGCAAGGACCAGACCTACAACACGCCGTCGCTGGCGACGCTGTTCCTGCTCGAGGACCAGATCCGCTGGATGAACGCCCGCGGCGGGCTCGACGGCTGCGTCGCGCGCACCCGCGACTCCTCCGACCGGCTCTACACCTGGGCGGACAAGAGCAGCTTCGCGACGCCGTTCGTCACCGACCCGGCACACCGGAGCCTGGTGGTCGGCACGATCGACTTCGACGACGCCGTCGACGCCGCCGCGGTGGCGACGGCGCTGCGCGCGAACGGGATCGTGGACACCGAGCCGTACCGCAAGCTGGGCCGCAACCAGTTGCGGATCGGGATGTTCCCGGCGGTCGAGCCGTCGGACGTCTCGGCGCTGACCGCGTGCATCGACTGGGTCGTGGAGCGGCTGGGTTCCTGACACCTGCTCGTCGACGAACCGCGACGGCCGTCCCCACCTGGGGGCGGCCGTCGTCGTGTGTGGGGGTTGCGTTGCCACGCAGCGTCGTTGCGTGATCGATAGCAACTCGTTGTAGTCACACGCGCAACACTCGCCCCAATTCCCTCGTGCGTCACGAACTGTGCGACGCTGAGCACGGTCAGTGAGAAAGGTCCGGTGGTCCCCCGGGCGAGTAGGTGTTGTCGACCAGGCAGAACTCGCCCGGCGCGCCTCACCCGGCACGGACCCCTCGCCATCTACCGTCACCCGGACGGGGACGACAGCAGGAGGTCAGGTCGATGCGCGCGTTGCGGGTCGTGGGGGTGACCGGGGACGGCTCGGTCGTCCTCGAAGACCCGGGCCGCCGCGAGCGCTACACGGTGCCGGCCGACGAGCAGCTGCGGGCCGCGGCACGGGGTGACGTGACCCGGCTCGGCCAGATCGCGATCGAGTTGGAGAGCCAGTTGCGCCCACGGGAGATCCAGGCCCGCATCCGGGGTGGCGCGTCGGTCGACGAGGTCGCAGCCGCGGCCGGCGTCCCGACCCAGAAGATCGAACGCTTCGCCTATCCCGTCCTGCTCGAGCGGTCGCGGACCGCCGAGCTGGCCCAGAGTGCACATCCGCAGCGCGCCGACGGCCCCGACTCACGCACGCTCGGTGAGACGGTCGCGCACACCTTCGGCCTGCGCGGACAGGACTACGCCGGGGCCGGCTGGGACTCCTGGAAGGGCGAGGACGGCAAGTGGGTCGTCGTCCTGACCTGGCAGACCGGCCGCTCGGACAACGCCGCGCACTGGGCGTTCCAGCCCGGTGCCCACGGCGGCACCGTCGTCGCGCTGGACGAGCACGCCTCCGACCTCGTCGAGGGTCTGCCCGCACGTCCACTGCGCCCGCTCGGGTCGGTGGTCGACATGGCCCGCGACGAGGACCACGCCCCCGAGGCGCCGACGACCGCCGCTCCCGCGCGCGCCGTCGCGGCGGCCGGTGGGCAGCAGCCCGAGGCCTGGGCCGGGCGCGGGATCGCGCCCGAGCAGCGTCGGGCGAGCCCGCCGCCGCCCCGGACCCGCGTCGAGACACCCGGTCGCACCGTGGGCACCCGCCCGGACGACACCCGGGCCCCGGCCGCCGCGGCGCCGGTGGTCCCGAAGCGCGTCGAGCAGGTCGAGGGCACCGACGCCATCAACAGCACCGACGCCACCGACGGGACCGGGTCGGCCGGCGCGACCGACACCGCGTCGAGCGGACCCGCCTCGGACGGTGTGTCCGCGGACGGCACGACCCCGGGCGGCACGACCTCCGGCGGCGCGAGCTCGACCGGCTCGGACGGCGTGGACCCGGTCGTCCCGGCCCCGGCGGCCACCGCCACGGACGCAATCGGTACGGGCTCGTCGGCCACCGGGCCCGCGCACGACGCGACGGACGCGACCGCCTCGGCGGCGGCGACGTCGACGGGAGCGGCCACCTCGGCGTCGGACACCGACGCAGCGGGCAGCCCGGCCCCCGCCGGCACGTCACCGGCCGCCACCGCATCGGCCACTCCGGAGGACACGACCGCGGAGGCGGCGACGAGCACCGCAGGGTCGTCCGCTGCGGCGCCGTCCACCGCGGCACAGTCCACCGAGGCGCAGTCCGCGGAGGCGCGGTCCACCGAGGCGCACTCCGCTGAGAGGCCCGCGGGCACCGACACGGACTCCGCCGCGGCGAGTCCCGCGACCGACGACCGCCGGACCGCCACGAACGACGGGGCCGCCACGAACGACGGGTCTGCCGACGAGCGCACCGAGGCACCCGCCGCGGCCACCACCGAGACCCCGGCCACGTCGGAGCAGGAGACGGACCCCACCCCGGCACAGGACGCCGAGACCGCGGCCCCGCGCCGCCCATCCACCGCAGGATCGCGGCGGACGAAGAAGGGCAAGCCGGTCATGCCGTCGTGGGACGAGGTCCTGCTCGGCGTCCGCGGCCAGCGCTGACACCTTCCCGCACGGGTTCCGACCTCCCACACCGGATCCGGTCCCGTGTGGGAGCCCGGATCCGGTGTGGGAACACGGCCGGGGTCAGCTCCCGCCGGTGACGGCGTGGAAGGCGACGGCGGCGGCCGTCGCGACGTTGAGCGAGTCCACGCCGCTCGCCATCGGGATCCGGACACGGCGGTCGGCGGCGGCCAGTGCCTCGTCGGTGAGCCCGGGGCCCTCCGCGCCCAGCAGCAGAGCGACCTTCCGGCCGCCCAGGCCCGCCGTGGCGAGGGGCTCGGCGTCGGGGGCGGGGGTGAGTGCCGCGACGGTGAACCCCGCCTCCCGCAGCCGGTCCAGCGAGGCGGGCCACGCGCCGTCGAGGGTCGTGAACGGGACCCGCAGCACGTGCCCCATCGAGACGCGGACGCTGCGCCGGTAGAGCGGGTCCGAGCAGCCGGGGCCGAGCAGGATCGCGTCGACGCCGAGGGCGGCGGCGTTGCGGAACAACGACCCCAGGTTCTCGTGGTCCCCCACCCCCTCGCAGACCGCCAGCGTGCGGGCGCGGGCCAGCACGTCGTCGAGGGACGGCGCGGGAGCACGGTCGGCGACGGCGAGCACCCCCCGGTTCAGATGGAACCCGACCGCGCGGGCCATCGTGTCGGCGTCGGTCGCGTAGGCCGGCACGTCGACGCCGGCGAGGTCGTCGGACAGCTCGTCGAGGCGGCGCGGGACCCCCAGCAGGGACCGCACCGGATACGGAGAGTCGAGCAGACGACGCACGACGACGACACCCTCCGCTATCACCAGCCCGCGCCCACCGGGCCGATCGGGGCGCCGATCGGCGGTCGTGAGGTCGCGGTAATCGTCGATACGGGGGTCGTCGGGGTGCTCGACCGTGGTGAGTATGGCCACGACGCCCGATCGTCCCACGTCACTGACCGTTCGCCGCGTCTGGTCGCCCGGTCAGCCGGTACCGCCCGGTCCGGCGATATGACACGGTGTAGTGCCGCCTCCCTCGGCACGGCCCTCCGCCGTGCGGGTGAGGAGGCGCTCCCCGTTCGATGGAGGTCGGTTCGCGCATGGGTCAGGTGGTCGACCGGACGACGTTCAGCCGGCGCGACCGCCAGCGGTACCGGATCAAGGTGCAGCGCTGTCTGGACACTCTCGGTGACCTGCTCAGCAGCTACCCGTTCTCCGACACGGAGCCGATGACCGGCGTGGAGATCGAGTTCAACCTGGTCGGTCCAGAGCTGGCGCCGTCGCTCAACGGGACCGACGTCCTGGACACGATCAACTCCGGCGAGTGGCAGACCGAGCTCGGCCGCTGGAACCTCGAGCTGAACCTCCCGCCGCGCCCGCTGCCCGGCGACCAGTGGCGCCAGCTGGAACACGAGCTGCTCGACCTGCTCGCGGGCGCCGGGGCGAAGGCCGGGGACCTGCGCACCCAGCTCGTCATGATCGGGATCCTGCCGACGCTGGACCCGGGGCACATGACCGCCGAGGCGATCTCCCCCGAGGACCGCTACGAGGCGCTCAACGACCAGATGCTCACCGCGCGCGGCGAGCCGATCCGGATCGACATCGCCGGCTGCTCGCCGGAGGAGCGGGTCAACGCCGACTTCGACACGATCATCCCCGAGGCGGCCTGCACGTCGATGCAGCTGCACCTGCAGGTCTCCCCCGCGAACTTCGGGCGCTACTGGAACGCCGCGCAGTGCCTGGCCGGCGTCCAGCTGGGGCTCGGGTCGAACTCGCCGTTCCTGCTCGGGTCGCAGCTGTGGTCGGAGACCCGGATCCCGCTGTTCGAGCAGTCCTGCGACGTCCGGACCCCCGAGTTCCACAACCAGGGGGTACGGCCACGGGTCTGGTTCGGCGAGCGCTGGATCGACTCGGTGCTGGACCTGTTCTCCGAGAACGCCCGCTACTTCCCGGCCCTGATGCCGTTGACCTCGGACGTGGACCCGGCGACGCAGATGCGCGACAAGGGGTTCCCGGACCTGCCGGAGCTGACCCTGCACAACGGCACGATCTGGCGCTGGAACCGGCCGATCTACGACAGTACGGGCGACACCCCGCACGTCCGGCTGGAGAACCGGGTGCTCCCCGCGGGGCCGACGACCGTCGACATGGTCGCCAACGCGCTGTTCTTCTACGGCCTGCTCCGCACCCTGGTCGAGGCCGACCAGCAGCTGTGGCGGGCGGTGTCGTTCGAGGCGGCCCGGGAGAACTTCCAGACCGCGGCCAAGCACGGCATGCACGCTCCCCTGTACTGGCCCGGCACCGGCTGGGTGCTCCCCGACGAGCTCGCCCTGCGCAAGCTGCTCCCCCTGGCGCACGAGGGGCTCGCCCGCTGGGGTGTCTCCGGCGCGGTCTGCGACCGGTACCTGACGGTGCTGGAGCGGCGCTGCGTCACGCGTCAGACCGGGTCGTCGTGGCAGATCGACACCGTCGCCGCGCTGGAGGCGCGGGGCGCGGACCGGATGACCGCCCTGCGCGGCATGCTCGAGCGCTACCTGGCGCACTCGACGGCCAACCAGCCCGTCCACACCTGGGAGATCCCCGACTGATCGGCTTCGCCATCGCGAAGCATTCTCCGCGACCGGGCCCGCTCACCACCCTCGCGTTCCTACCGTCCCCCTCCGCACACCCGCCCCGGGTGCGCGTACGGGACGGAGGGACATGTCCATCCAGCACCAGCCCGACCGGCGTCGATGACCCGGGCGACGACGATGTCCCCGTTCCGGCTGTTCGGCCGCACCTCCCGCGACGAGCACCTCCTCGACGACGGTCCCGACCCCTGGCTCGACGACCCGGCTCCCGCACCGGCGCCGCGGCCCGTCCCGTCCCGGGCCCGGGAGGCCTTCCCGGCGCCGTCGACGAGCGGGATGCCCCCGGCGCCGACGACGGGTGCGACGGCGCTGCCCGCCGAGGGTCCCGCGACCGCGGCGGCGCGACCGGCGCTCTGGACGCCGCGGCGGCCGCCGCAGGAGCCGATCGCCGAGCCGGAGCCGGTCACCGATCCCTTCGGCTTCCCGCCGGTACCGCCCCCTGCCGCCGCCACCTCGGCCCCCGCCCCTGTCTCCGCCTCCGCCTCCGACGAGGTCGCTGCGGCCTGGGCGGCCTGGGCGCCTGCCGCGGTGTCCCCGGCCGAGGGAGGGGCGGATCGTGCAGCGTCCGGAGCCGCGTCGCCGGCCCCCGTCACTCCACCCAGCACGCCGCCCACCACGACGACCGGCACGACGACCGCGGCGCCGGGTCCGGCGCCGTCGGGCCCCGAGCACGGTCCGGCTGCCCGCCCCGCCGGAGCCCCGGTCGCAACGACAGGGACCGCGCCCGGCACCGCTGCTGCCCCGTCATCCGCCCCCGCCGCCCCCTCGGCCGGTTCCCCCGACCCGTCACCCAGCTCTCCCGCTCCGTCACCCGGTCATGCCGAGCCGTCGCCCGGCCCCGCTGACCCGTCACTCGGCCACGCCGACCCCTCCTCCAGCCACGCCGACCGGTTCCCCGGCGACGCCGACCCGTTGCCCGGCCCTGCCGACCCGTCACCCGGTCTCGCCGACCTGCCGCGCGGTGTTGCCGACCCGTCGCCCGGCCCCTCCGACCCGTCGCCGGTCCCAGCCGGACCGGATTCCCGCCACGCCGGGGCGCGGCCCGCCACCGGCTCCCCCGTCCGGACCGCCCCGCCGCCCCTCGTCGACCCCGCCGAGGCGTCCGCGCTGGCCGGGGCCTTCGCCGCGGACCTGCTGTCCTGGGACGAGGACGACGTCGACCGCCGCGCCCGTGTCCTCGCCGCCTACCTGCCCGCCACCGCGGCCGACGGATTGCTCGGCTGGACCGGGACCGGACGTCAGCGGGCCGACCTCGTGCTGCCGGGCCGCGTCCGCGCCGATGCCGACCGGGCCGTCGTCGACGTCCGGGTGCGGGTCGTGCCCTACCGCCGTGTCGACGCCCGTGGGACGGCCGCGCCCGAGCCCGAGCCCGACGACCCGATCGGGGCGCCCGCCGGGGCCCCCGCCCCGGCTGCGCGCGGCTGGCGCGGGCTGGCCGCGCGGTGGGTCCGGCTGGAGGTGGCCGTCGCGCTCACCGACGACGGGCTCGTCGTCGACGCGGGGCCCGCGGCCGAGCCGGCCCGGCGGCCGTCGCCGGTCGACCTCGCACGGGGCGGTGTGCGGTGACCGGGCGTGTCCCCGTCGTCGGGGGCCTGGCCGGCGGGGTCGGGACGACGACCGTCGCCAGGGCCCTGCACGGCCGTGACCTGGGGCGCGTGTGCGGGCCGGACCTGCTGCCCGACGTCGTCGTCACCCGGGACACCGCGGCCGGTCTGGCTGCCGCGGCCCGCGTCGCCCCGGCGCCCGGGCCGGGCTCACCGGTCCTCGTCCTGCACCCCGGCACCGCCGACCCCGACGGCATCGACGCCGACGCCGCGGGGCCCGGCTGGGCAGCCGTCGTCGCGCTGCCCGCGGTGCCGGGCTGGGCCCGCTCGGCGGACCCGTGGTCGGACGCGGCCGGGGTCCTCACCCGGCCCGGGCCCTCGGCCGCGGTCCGCCGCTACGCCGACGCGATCGGCCGGGTCGTCACCGCGCTGACCACGTCCGGACGACTCGACCGGCCGCTCACCCCGGCCGGCGTCGGTGGGCTGCGACCGATGCGTGGGGTACTGGCCCTCCCGACCGGGCCGGGCCGGTGAGCCGTGCGCGCGCTGCTGATCGTGCCGGTCGTCGTCGCGCTCCTGCTGGGGACGGCGGGTCAGGTCCTGGCTGCCCCCACCGCGGATCCGGTCACCTCGGGCATCGACGCGGCACGGGTGCCGGAGGCGGCGCGGCCCTACCTCGACCTGGTCACGGAGCTGACCTCGCAGGGCTGCCCGGAGCTGCCGCCGGCCTGGGTGGTCGCGCAGGTGCAGGCGGAGTCGGGCTGGGACCCGGAGCTGCGCACCGGCACCGCCGCCGGGCTGCTGCAGGTCTCGGAACGGACCTGGGTCGCGGCCGGCGGCGCACCCTGGCCGGACGCGGCGCTCACCGAGCCGGAGGGGCACCTGCGCGTCGTCGTGCCGTGGCTCTGCTCGACGCTGCGCGCCGCCGCCGGGTATCTCGCGACGACCCCGAAGGACGTCCCGGTGCTCGACGCGATGCTGGTCTGCCACATCGCGGGCTGCAGCCGGGTCACCGGGTCGAGGTCGGGGGTGCCGGCAGCAGGGGAGGCGAACTGCTCGCAGGCGTGCGCGTCGGCGATCCGGCGCTACCTCGACGCGGTGCACGGCTTCGTCGCCGACTACTCCGGCACGACGGCCGTCGACGACCGCGAGTCGTCCCCGCCACCGCCGCAGAAGGCCGCCCCGGCGAAGGCACCCGCGGCGAAGGCACCGGCGAAGGACGCCGCATCGGCGCCGGCGCCCGCCTGGACCGGCGGTGCGACGGGGTGCCACGAACCCGACCCGGTGCGCTCCGACGGCTGTCTCACCGGCGCGTCGAAGCACGGCCTCGATGCCGTCGAAGCGGTGTTCGGCCCGACGATCGAGACGGTCGGCTGTTGGGACGAGCACCTGCAGAACCCGCGGTCGGACCATCCGAAGGGCAAGGCCTGCGACGTGTTCACCGGGAAGGCCGGGGCGTTCGCGAAGGGCGCCGACCTCGACGAGGGCTGGGCGATCGCGCACTGGCTGGAACGCAACGCGGCCCCGCTGAAGGTCAAGTACCTGATCTGGCAGGGCCGCTACTGGGACCCCTCGGTGCGCGCCGACGGCTCCGGCTGGGGCCGTCGCTACACCGGCGGCGGGGTCTACGACACCGCCGACGCGACCGGCGGCCACTACGACCACATCCACATCAGCTTCGCGGAGTGACCCCGTGCGACGTTCCCTGCCGCTGCTCGTGCTCGCCGCGGTCCTCGCGGTGCCCCTGGCCCTGCTGGTGCCCGCGTTGCTGCCCGGACCGCCGTCGCAGGCGGTGCTGACCTCGGCCGACCGGGACGCCCTCGGCGATCCCGGCCCCGTCCGCGGACCGGAGCCGGCCGTGCCGGCGACGCGGCCGTCGTCGCCCGGGGCGGTGGCGCGCGCCTACCTCGTCGCCGCGCACGGCACCGGTGCCGGCGCGGCCGGGGGCACCACCCTCGACGGCACCCCGTACGCGCTGCCCGGCAGCCCGGCCGCCGCCGGAGCGCCCGTCCTCGACCCGCCGCCACCCGGTTCGGGCCGGACCGCCGAGGTCGAGGACCTCGACGAGGGCGCCACCGACTGGGCCCGCGGACGCACGGCGCTCGTCGCGACCGTCCGCACGACGACGTCCGGGCCCGGCACGGCACCGGAGGTCCGCCGCTGGCGCACCCGGGTGGTCCTGGCTCTCGACGCGGCGGGCCACTGGCTGGTCACCGCCGACACCCCCATCACCACCGACACCCCCGATGTGGACGACTGACGTGACCGAACCTTGGAGTGGGCGATGACCGCCGACGAGCTGGAGCAGCTGCTCAAGTCCCTGCTGGCCAAGGGGGTCACGGTCGTCCTCCTGGCGCTCGGGCCCGCCGGGGAGCTGGTGGGGGTGGAACCCGGGGGCTCCGCGACGCCGTCGACGAGCTCCGGGCAGGACGCCGCCGGTGCGCCGCGGCCGGACCTGGAGCTGGGGGCCGGTGGCGAGGTGTGCGTCGGCACGGGGTCCGGTTCGGGCTCCGGTGGGTCCGGGTCCAGCGGCTCGGGTTCCGGCGACTCGGACTCCAGCTCGGGTTCCGACGGCTCGGGTTCCGACGGCTCGGGTTCCGACAGCTCGGGTTCCGACAGCTCCGGCTCCGACAGCTCCGGCGGCGGGGAACGTGACAGCGGGTCCGGCAGCGCCGACGACTCCGCCGGCGACTCCGACAGCAGCTCCGACGGCAGCTCGACGGACCGTCGCGGCGGCGGGGGCGACGGCGGGGCGGGCGGGTCCGACGACAGCGGCCGTTCCGGCGGGTCGGGCGATGCGACCGGCTCCGGCTCCGGCTCCGGCTCCGGCTCCAACGACTCCGAGCGCGGTGGCGGTACCGCCTCCTCCTCCGGTTCCGACAGCGGGACGGGCCGCGATTCCGGCAGCGGCACCACCGCCGCCCCCGACGAGTCCGGCGCCACCGCCTACGGCACGAGCGACGACGCGGCCGCAGGGCTCCTCACCGGCGGATCCGGTACCTCCGGCTCCCGGACACCGCCGCCCTGCCGCCCCAGCGGCACCGGCGGCACCGACCCGGCACCCGCCACCGGGAGCGCAGAGGGCACCACGGCGGCGGCGAAGCTGGGCTGGGGGCAGCCCGTCCGGGCCGACGAGTTCGACAACGGCACCGAGGGCTGGAGCATCTACGACGGCGCCGGGCACGCGGGCAACGGCCGCCGCACCCCGGACGCGGCGAGCGTGGCGGACGGCGTCCTGACGATCACCGGGGACAGCCAGGGCAACACCGCGGGCATGGCGTGGAAGGAGGGCTCGCAGCAGTACGGACGCTGGGAGGGCCGGGTGCGCGCGCCGGTCGGGGACCCGTCGTACAACGCCCTGCTGCTGCTCTGGCCCACCGCGGAGAACTGGCCCGAGGGCGGCGAGCTCGACTTCATGGAGATGATGGACCCGCAGCGGCAGAAGACCAACGCATTCTTCCACTACGGAGCGGACAACTCCCAGGTCGAGGGCTCCGTTGAGGTCGACGCGACGCAGTGGCACAACTGGGCCCTGGAGTGGACGCCGGACCGGATCACCGCCTACGTCGATGGCGAGAAGTGGTTCGAGACCACCGAGGAGAAGGTGCAGCCGCCGGGGCCGATGCACCTGTGCATCCAGCTCGACTGGTTCCCCAAGGGCGGCGGCTCGGGGAAGGAGACGCAGATGCAGGTCGACTGGGTCCGCCAGTACACCCTCGACGGGGGTTCGCCCGACGCCACGACCGACGGCGGGGCGGCACCGGGTTCGGCCGGCTGACCGGGCGGCCCCCACCCGAGCATGATCACCGGTTGGGGAGTCGGAGGTGCACAGGACGACCTCTCCGCTCCACAACGGTCGATCATGCAGCCACCTCGCGGGGCGCCCCGGCCCGGTGCACGATGCGCGGTGGCCCGGGCCTCTCAGCTCCCCCACAGCCGAGCGCTCCTAGGCTGCCGCCGACCCGCCGTCGACGATCAAGGAGTGGGTCGTGCAGGAGCAGACGGAGCAGGAGCACGACCCCGAGGCCCCGGCGCGTCGCCGCTGGCCCGCGGTCGTCGGCCTCGTGGCGGGTCTGGCCGTACTGACCGGGATCGTCACGGTCGCCGTGGAACCGTCCCTGCTCACCGGCTCGTCCTCGCCGACCCCCGCACCGGCGGCACCGCCGTCGCCGGGCGGGATGCACGACCAGGAGCGGCCCACCGAGGTCGGCGAGCTCGACCCCGCGTCCCGCTCGGACACCGAGGCGGCCGTGCGCAACGGCTGGCGCCTCACCGACCACGACGAGTTCGACGGCACCGCGCTCGACCGCACGCGCTGGAGCCCGTACACGGGCGAGACCACCGGGGGCAACGGCCGGCACCGGGTCGAGAACATCGCGGTCCGCGACGGCGAGCTCGTCCTCACCAGCCGCGGGAGCACCTCCGCCGGGCTGGCCTGGCGGGGTGGCCAGCAGTACGGCCGCTGGGAGATCCGGGCGAAGACGAACCCCGGCGTCGGCTACGGAGACGTCGCGCTGCTCTGGCCGGACGCCGAGGACTGGCCCGAGGGCGGCGAGCTCAACTTCATGGAGATCCCGAAGCCCGAGCGGAACGAGACGCACACGATCGTCCACTACGGCGAGGACAACAGCCAGGTCGGCAAGACGATCCGCGGCGACTTCACGCAGTGGCACACCTACGCCGTCGAGTGGCTGCCCGACCGGGTCGTGTTCTACATCGACGGCGCCGAGGTCTTCCGCACCACCGATCCGGAGCAGATCCCGCCGCGGTCGATGCACCTGGCGATGCAGCAGGACATCGGCCCCTACGGCGACGACTGGATCCCGGCGCCGGACGCGACCTCGCCGGAGACGCTGGACTTCCAGGTCGACTGGGTCCGCATCTACGCGCCCTGACCCGCTCGGCGGCGGGACGGGTGTGACTGGGGAAAGAAGGAGGCCCCGGACCCTGTGGGGTCCGGGGCCTTCTCCTGTCCCGAACTGACGCGCCGCTCCCACCACGAAGCGACTTCTGTAAGTTAGCGCAGCCTTGCCTAAGTAAGCAAGAGTGGTGGGCGGAAAGTTCTAGCCGAGCAGCTCCCGCAACGGTCCCACGCCGAAGTACCCCACGAACAGCACCGCCACCACCCACATCAGGGGGTGGACCTGCTTCGCGCGCCCGGTGGCCGCCGCGAGCGCGACATAGCTGACGAACCCGGCGCCGATGCCGTTGGCGATCGAGTAGGTGAACGGCATGACGGTGATCGTCAGGAACACCGGGATCGCGGTGCGCAGGTCGTCGAGCGAGACCGAGGTGATCTGGCGGAACATCAGCGCGCCGACGACGACCAGCGCCGGGGCGGCGGCCTCGACCGGGACGATCGAGTACAGCGGCGTGAAGAACATCGCCAGCAGGAACAACAGACCGGTCAGGACGTTCGCCAGCCCGGTCCGTGCGCCCTCGGCGATACCGGCCGCGGACTCGACGAAGATCGTGTTCGACGACGCGGACCCCACACCACCGGCGACCGCGCCCGCACCCTCGACGACCAGCGCCTTCCCGACGTTCGGGAGCTTGTCGTCGGAGTCGGTCAGGCCCGCCTGGCGACCGAGGCCGGTGAGCGTGCCCATGGCGTCGAAGAAGTTCGCCAGCACCAGGGTGAAGATCAGCAGGACGACGGTGATGATGTCGAGCCGGGTGAAGGCGCCGAGCGAGACCTGGCCGACGAGCGACAGGTCCGGCAGCCCGACGATCCGGTCCGGGATCGCGGGCACGGCGAGCGACCAGCCGCCGGGGTTGGTCGGGCCACCGGGGCCGACCCGGACGATCGCCTCGACGACGATCGCGATGATGGTGTTGACCACGACGCCGATCAGGATGCCCGCACGCACGCCGCGGGCGACCAGCACGCCGACGATGATCAGCCCGATGACGAACACGAACGTCGGCCACGAGGCGATGGAGCCGCCGGTGCCCAGGCCGACCGGGACCGTGGTGTTGGCCGCGTCGGGCAGGCGGCGGACGAAGCCGGAGTCGACCAGGCCGATCAGCGCGATGAACGCGCCGATGCCGACCGCGATCGCCGTCTTGAGCTCGGTGGGGACGGCGTTGAACACCGCCGTCCGGAAGCCGGTCAGGGCGAGGATCACGATGATGATGCCGTTGATGACGACCAGGCCCATCGCCTCGGGCCAGGTCATCATCGGCGCGATGGTCACGGCCAGCAGGGTGTTGATCCCCAGGCCAGTGGCGATCGCGAACGGGTAGTTCGCGATCACGCCGAAGAGGATCGTCATCACGCCTGCGACCAGGGCGGTCACCGCGGCGACCTGGGCGACCGGGAGGATCCCGCCCAGCGCGTCGGCCTTGGCCGACGGGTCTCCCGGCGTGACGCTGCCGAGGATCAGCGGGTTCAGGACGATGATGTAGGCCATCGCCATGAACGTGACGAGTCCCCCGCGCAGTTCGCGGGAGACGGTGGAGCCGCGTTCGGACACGCGGAACAGGCGCTCGATCACGGCGACACCCTAGACGCGGCGCAACGCTGCGGGTTCCGTCCGTGCACCGTTTAGGCTACGGCCCCGTGACGGCCCACGAGAGCGAGCGCGCGAGCGATCCACCGCCCCCGCCGCCCTTGCCGGCGCGCTTCTACGAGTCCCCGCCGGTGATCCTCGGCGGGATGCTGCTGTGGGCGATCGGCGCGGGCGTCGCCGCCGTGGTCGCGATGGTCACCGGCTCCGGGTTCGACCCCGCGAACGGTGCCGGCGCCTGGTTCTGGACCTGCGTCGCCGGAACCGGGGTGGGCCTGTTCGGGGCCGCGGTGTTCTCCGCGCAGCGGGCCGCCGCCCGGCGCGGGGACCGGTCGGCGCAGCGCGGCGTCGAGCCGAGGTAGGTCATAGGCTCGACGGCATGACCGCGAACGACCGTCCGACCGCCGTCGTCACCGGCGCCTCCTCCGGGATCGGCGCCGCCACCGCCCGCGCACTGGGCGCCGCGGGCTTCCACGTGGTGCTGGGAGCCCGCCGGGTGGAGCGCTGCGAGGAGATCGCGAAGGAGATCGACGGGACCGCGCTGCCCCTCGACGTCACCGACCGGGAGTCCGTCCGCGCGTTCGCCGATGCGGTGCCCGAGGCGAAGCTGCTGGTCAACAACGCCGGCGGCGCGAAGGGCCTGGAGCCCGTCGCGGACGCCGACGAGGAGGACTGGCGCTGGATGTGGGAGACCAACGTCGCCGGCACGCTGCGCCTCACCCAGGCGTTCCTGCCGAAGCTGCGGGCCTCGGGCGACGGGCACATCGTCACCGTGACCTCGATCGCCGCGCTGGACTTCTACGACAACGGCGCCGGCTACACCGGCGCCAAGCACGCCCAGGCGATGCTGCACCGCACCCTGCGCGGGGAGCTGCTCGGCGAGCCGATCCGGATCACCGAGATCTGCCCCGGCATGGTGGAGACGGAGTTCTCGCAGGTGCGTCTCGGCGACGCCGAGAAGGCGGCGAAGGTCTACGAGGGCCTGACCCCGCTGACCGCCGACGACGTCGCCGACACCATCGTCTTCGCCGCGACCCGGCCGTCGCACGTCAACCTGGACCAGATCGTGCTCAAGCCGCGCGACCAGGCGTCGGGCACCCGGCGGCACCGTCGCTAGAGGGTCTCCTCCGACCGGCGGTTCTCGTCGGCGTCGTCGCCGGGGCTCTCGCCCCGGACGGCGCCGGCGATCCGCTCCTCGGACTCGCCGAGGATCTGCGAGGCGTCGGGCTCGGTGCCCTCCTCCTCCGGCAGCGGGGTGGATCGGCTGGCGGCGCGGTCGTCGGGAACGCTCATGCCCGGCGGGTACCCGCTAGGACAGCGCCGACAACCCCTTCCACTCGTCCCAGGACAGCGTCCAGTCCCAGAGGTCGCCGTCGCGGGCGGAGAGCTGCACCGGCGTGCCGGTGACCTCGACAGGGTCGCCGTAGAGGACGGTGTCGTAGTACGCCTTGGCGTTCTCGATCGACAGGTTCACGCAGCCGTGGGTGACGTTCGCGGTGCCCTGCGCGGCGGCCGACACCGGGTTGGCGTGGATGAACTCGCCGTTGTTGCTCATCCGGACGGCCCACTTCTCGACGACGTCGTAGCCGTACTGCGCGGACACCATCCGCTTGTCGGTGAACTTCTCGGTGACGACGTGGATGCCCGAGCGGGTGTTGCGGTTCGGGTCGTCGGCCAGGCCGTAGGACGCCGGGTAGTCCGCGACCTGCTTGCCGTCGCGGATCACGATCATCCGGAACGAGCGGGCGTCGGCCTTGACGATCTGGGCGCGGCCGATGGTGAACGAGGTGCTCAGGTCCTCGGCGCCGTAGCTGCCGCCGCCGTAGTCGACGCCCTTCAGCGGCGCGTCCACGGTGACCTTCGTGCCCGACGGCCAGTACTCCTTCGGCCGCCAGTGCACGCGCGAGCCGCCGTTCTCGTCCGGCAGCCAGCCCCACGCGCCCTCGACCTGCTTCGAGGTCGTGACCTTCAGGACCTTCTCGATAGCGGCGCGGTCCTGGACGTGCCGGTCGAACTGGATCTCGATCGGCGCGGCGATGCCGACGGTGCGGTCGTCGCCGATGTTCAGGGTGCCGCGCACGGTGTGGGCGGGCTTCAGCGTCGCGACGGTGCCCTGCACCGGGGTCGCCGTGCCGTCCGGGGCGACGGCGCGACCGTGCCAGGTGTAGGTGGTGGCGAAGTCCAGGTCACCGCTGCTGGTCCAGGTCGTGCGGTCCGGGGACAGCGCGCCGTCGACGGCGTCGCCGTCCGGGTCGGTGAGCGACACCCCGTCCAGCGTGCCGCCCGCCGTGCGGACCGACACCGGCTGCGCCGGGTTCGCCGTCGCCGCCGCCGAGACGGTGTCGGTGCCCGCTCCGCCTGCGCTGCGCACGGGTGGCTGGTAGCTCACCTGCGGCCCGGCCGGGGGCGGTGCGGCCTGCGGCGCCGCCGGGTCCTGCGGCGAGGCCGCCAGGGCCACCGCCCCGACGATGCCCAGCGCGCCGATCAGCGCCACCACGACGATCAGTACCCGTCGCAACCGTTCCCCCGCGTACTCGATCTCCTGCGTTGGACACCGACCGTACGCCCGGATCCGGCGCCTCCGACCGGCAGGAGGACGGCACTCCCCCGTGCGGCGTAAGACGAACCGGACGCCGTACCACAGAGGGTGTCAGACGGCGCAGTTCACCAGCACCGGTTCGGGGTGCAGGGTCACACCGAACCGCTCGGCGACGCCGCTCTGGACCTCCCGGGCCAGGGCCAGCAGGTCGGCCGTCGTCCCGCCGCCGCGGTGGGTCAGGGCCAGGACGTGCCGGGTGGACAGCGACACCCGGCCGCCGGGGCCGGCGTGCCCGCGGCCGAATCCCGCGTTCTGGATCAGCCCGGCGGCGCTGAGCTTGACCCGGCCCTCCCCCGCGGGCCAGGCGGCCAGGCCGTCGACCTGCGGCGCGCGGTCGACGGGCAGGATCGGGTTGGTGAAGAACGAGCCGGCCGACCAGGTGTCGTGGTCGTCGGCGTCGAGGACCATGCCCTTCCCGCGGCGCAGCGCGAGCACCGCCTCGCGGACAGCGGCCGGGTCGGTCCGCATCTCCGGCTCGACGCCGAGGGTGCGGGCGAGCTCGCCGTAGCGGATCGGGGCGGAGCGGCCGTCGGCCTGCAGGGCGAAGCGCACCCGCAGGACGATCGCGTCGTCGCTGCCCTTGAGGATGCTGGTGCGGTAGGCGAGCCCCAGGTCCGAGGCGGGCACGTGCTCGCGGACGGTCCCGGTGCGCCGGTCGTAGAGGTCGACGTCGACGAGCAGGTCGGCGACCTCGACGCCGTAGGCGCCCACGTTCTGGACCGGGGTCGCGCCGGTTCGCCCAGGGATCCCGGACAGGCACTCCAGCCCGCCGAGCCCGTCGGCGACGGTGCCGGCCACCAGCTCGTCCCAGTCGACGCCCGCCTCGACGGTCAGCAGCACCCGGTCGCCGTCGCGCTCGTGGCGGACACCCTGCCCGGCGACCAGCACGGCGGTGCCGTCGAACCCGGCGTCGGCGACGACGAGGTTCGACCCGCCGCCCACCAACAGCACCCGCTCCCCCGCCCGGTCGGCGCCGGCCACGGCCTCGACCACCTCGGCCGCGCCCTCGGTGCGCACGATGCGGGAGGCCGGTCCGCCGAGGCGCAGTGTGGTGTGCGCGCTGAGCATCGGGTCGACCGTCGTCGCAGCGGGGGAACTCACGACCGCAACGGTAGCCTTCGCCCATGCCGCGCACGATCGACTACCGCGCAACGTCCGCGCACCCGTCCTCGACGGTCTACGCGGCGATGGTCGACCGCGATCTGCTGGAGGAGCAGCTGCGCCACATCGGCGGTCCCGGGGCCGGGGTGACCGCGTACGAGACCACTCCCGACGGCGTCCGCTACACGCTGCGGCACGGGATCCCCGGCGAGCACCTGCCGTCGATCGTGTCCTCCTTCGTGCCCGGCGGGGACCTGCAGATCGACCGCACCGAGCAGTGGCGGGCCGGCGACTCCGGCGTCTACGACGGCACCGGGTCCGTGCAGGTCATCGGCACCCCCGCCACCGCCCGGTCGGTGATGCGGATCGCCGACGTCGACGGCGGCAGCGAGGTCCGGATCCGGGCCGAGGTCACGGTGAAGGTCCCGCTGGTGGGTGGGAGGATCGAGCAGGCGGTCGCCGGGCAGATCGAACAGCTGCTCGCCGCCGAGACCCAGTTCACCCTCTCCCGGATCTCCTGATGTCCCACTACGTGATCACCCTGTCCTGCCCGGACCGCACCGGCATCGTCGCGCGCATCTCGACCTTCCTCGCCGAGCTGGGCGCCTCCATCACCGAGGCCGCCTACCACGCCGACGTCGAGGCCGGGGTGTTCTGCACCCGCCAGGTCGTCGACGCCGCGTCGGTCCCCTTCGACGTCGACGAGCTCCGCGCCCGGTTCGCCCCGGTCGCCGCCGAGCTGGGCGGCGAGCACCGCATCTCCGACACCGGCGTCCGCAAGCGCGCCGTGCTCCTGGTGACCCGCGACCAGCACTGCCTGCACGACATCCTCGGCCGGGTGTGGGCCGACGAGCTGCCGGTGGAGATCACCCGGGTGATCGGCAACCACACGTCGCTGGAGCCGGTCGTCGCCGCGCACGGGGTGCCGTTCCACCACGTGCCGTTCCCGGCCCCCGGCGACCCGGCCCGCGAGCAGGGCAAGGTCACCGCGTTCGAGGAGATCCGCAAGCTCGTCGACGCCGACGACCCCGACGCGATCGTGCTCGCCCGCTTCATGCAGGTCCTGCCCGCGCACCTGTGCGAGGCCTGGGCCGGGCGGGCGATCAACATCCACCACAGCTTCCTGCCGTCCTTCGCCGGGGCGCGGCCCTACCACCAGGCCCACCGGCGCGGGGTGAAGCTGATCGGCGCGACCTGTCACTACGCGACCGCGGACCTCGACGCAGGCCCGATCATCGAGCAGGACGTCGCCCGCGTCGACCACGGGGACACCGCGGCCGACATGGTGCGCCGGGGCCGCGACATCGAGCGCCTGGTGCTGGCCCGTGGGCTGCGGTGGCACCTGGAGGACCGCGTCCTGATCCAGGGCAACCGGACCGTCGTCTTCCGCTGAGGTCGCAGGCCCGAGCCGCGCCCGGGCGGTGCGTCACGCGCACCGTGCGGCGCGGTATGTCCCGCGCGGGGCGGACCGGGCCCCAGCCCGCCGGAGCACGGCGGAACGGGCCGCGGCCCGCAGGAGCGTGGCGGACCGGCGCCGAGATGCAGCTCAGCGGGCCGCGGAGATCCACTATTCCCGCTGAGCCGCATCTCGGCGTACGTCCTCGTTCGCGATGGCGACGGAGTCCGGCTGATCCGGTCCGGCGGGCGCAGCGCCCGGAGCACGATCGGTGCATGACGATCCCCGGATGGCCCGAGGTGTTCCGCGGGACCGCGGCCCTGGCGGCGGGTCTCGTCACGCCCGACCTCCTGCGCGGGCCCCGCTTCCGCCGGCTGCTCCCGGACACCTACGCCCCCGCCGACGCCCACGCCGACCTGCGGCTGCGGTCGCTGGCGGCGTACCTGTGGGCCGGACCGGACGCGGTGCTCTGCGGGTACTCCGCCGCCGAGTTCCTGGGCGCGTCCTGCGCCCCGCGGGCCGCGCCCGCCGAGGTCGCGGTGACCGCGGTGCGCGCCGGGCCCCGATCCCGCGACGGCGTCGTGGTCCGGCGCGACGTCCTGCACCCCGACGAGGTCACCGGCGTCCGCGGTGTCCGCGTCACGACCCGCCTGCGTACCGCCTTCGACCTGGCCCGGTGGTCGGGCCCGACCGAGGGTGTCGTCGCCGTCGACGCGTTGTCCCGCGGGTCGTTCGCGCCGGACGTACTGCTGAACCTCGCGGCCCGGCACACCCATGCCCGTGGTGTCCGGCGCGTGGTCGACGCGCTGGTGTGGGCCGACCCCCGCGCCGGCTCCCCGCCGGAGACCCGCCTCCGGCTGGTCCTCGTCCGGGGTGGCCTGCCGCGGCCGGTACCCCAGCACCCGGTGCTCGACGACGCCCGGCGCACGGCGCTGTGGCTGGACCTGGCCTACCCCGACCACCGACTCGGCATCGAGTACGACGGCGGCGGTCACTTCGCGACGCCCGAGGCGGCCCGCGCCGACGCCGGGCGGCACACCCGTCTCGTCGCGGCGGGGTGGCGGGTGCTGCGCTACACGGCCCTGGACATGCACCGACGGCCCGACGAGATCGTCGCCGAGGTGCGCCAGGTGCTCGACCACAGTCGTCGAGATGCAGCTCAGCGGGCCGTGGAGATCGACAGTTCCCGCTGAGCTGCATCTCGGCGAGCTTCTCGGGTAGGAGCCCAGCGGGGCACGCGGCGCGGCGAGGGGCGGGTGCGACGAGGGGCGGCGCGGCGCGGGACGGGCGCGCACACGACGGCGCCCGCCCCGCGTATGCGGGACGGGCGCCGGTTCGTGCGGCTCACGCCGCCGGTCTGACGGGGGTCAGGCCGCGGGCTGCTCGGCCTCCGCCGCCTCGTGGGCCGGCTCCAGAGCGATCCGGAGCACCTCGGCGACGTCGGCGACCGGGTGCACCCGCAGCTCGGCGCGCACCGACTCCGGGACGTCGTCCAGGTCGGGCTCGTTGCGCTTCGGGATGATCACGTCGGTCAGTCCGGCCCGGTGCGCGGCGAGCAGCTTCTGCTTCACCCCGCCGATGGGCAGGACCTTGCCCTGCAACGTCACCTCGCCGGTCATGCCCACGCTCGACCGGACCGGCCTGCCGGAGGCGAGCGAGGCCAGCGCCGTCGTCATCGTGACGCCGGCGGACGGGCCGTCCTTCGGGACCGCACCGGCCGGGACGTGCACGTGCAGCTTGCGCGACGCGAGGTCACCGGCCAGCCCGCGCGAGCGCAGGTAGGACAGGGCGATCGAGACCGACTCGGTCATGACCTCGCCCAGCTGCCCGGTGATCTGCAGGCCCGGCTCGCCCTCCATTGCGGTGGCCTCGATGAACAGCACGTCCCCACCGGCGCCGGTCACCGCCAGTCCGGTGGCGACGCCCGGCACCGAGGTCCGCTCGGCGGACTCCGGGGTGAACCGCGGCCGTCCGAGGTAGGTGACGAGCGCGTCGGCGTCGACGTGCACCGGGCGCGCCGTGTCCGACGCGTCCAGCTGCACCGCCACCTTGCGCAGCACCTTCGCCAGGCCCCGCTCCAGCTGCCGGACCCCGGCCTCCCGGGTGTACTCGGCGGCGATCATCGAGAGCGCGACGTCGGTGAACTCCACGTCGCCGTCGTCCAGACCGGCCTTCGCGATCTGACGCGGCAGCAGGTGGTCGCGGGCGATCGCGACCTTCTCCGGCTCGGTGTAGCCGTCGAGCGTCACGATCTCCATCCGGTCGGCCAGCGGGCCGGGGATCGCGGAGGCGTCGTTCGCCGTCGCCAGGAACAGGACGTTCGACAGGTCGAGGTCGACCTCCAGGTAGTGGTCGCGGAAGGTGTGGTTCTGCGCCGGGTCGAGCACCTCCAGCAGCGCCGCGGTCGGGTCACCGCGGAAGTCGCTGCCGACCTTGTCGATCTCGTCGAGCAGCACGACCGGGTTCATCGAGCCCGCCTCGCGGATCGCGCGGACGATGCGGCCGGGCAGCGCGCCGACGTAGGTGCGCCGGTGGCCACGGATCTCCGCCTCGTCACGCACGCCGCCGAGCGCCACGCGGACGAAGTTGCGTCCGAGCGCGCGGGCGACCGACTCCCCCAGCGACGTCTTGCCGACGCCGGGCGGGCCGACCAGCGAGAGCACCGCGCCCGAGCCGCGGCCGCCGATCGTGTCGAGCCCCTTGCGTCCGCGACGGGCGCGCACGGCGAGGAACTCGACGAGGCGCTCCTTCACGTCGTCGAGGCCGGCGTGGTCGGCGTCGAGGATGCGACGGGCCTCCGCCAGGTCCGACGAGTCGGTGGTCGTGGTGCTCCACGGGATGTCGAGGACCGTGTCGAGCCAGGTCCGGATCCAGCCGGACTCCGGGCTCTGGTCCGAGGCGCGCTCCAGCTTGCCGACCTCGGTCAGCGCGGCCTTGCGGACGTCGTCGGGCAGGTCGGCGGCCTCCACGCGGGCGCGGTAGTCGTCGGAGCCCTCCGGGTCGTCCTCACCGAGCTCCTTGCGGATGGCCGCGAGCTGCTGGCGCAGCAGGAACTCACGCTGCTGCTTCTCCATGCCCTCGCGGACGTCGTTCGAGATCTTCTCGCTGACCTCCTGCTCGGCGACGTGCTCCTTGGTCCATTCCAGGAGCTTCTCCAGCCGGGCGTCGAGGTCGGTCTCGGCGAGCAGCTCGGCCTTGTGTGCGACGTCGAGCCACGAGGCCCACCCGGCGAGGTCGGCGAGCGCACCCGGGTCGTCGGTCTGCTGGACCGAGTCGATCACCTGCCAGGCGCCCCGCTGCTGCAGGATGCCGACGACCAGGGCCTTGTACTCGCGGGCGAGCTCCTGGGTGCGGCCGGTGGGCGCACCGGCCTCGATCGGCTCGGCCTCGACCCAGAGCGCCGCGCCCGGACCGGAGACCCCCGACCCGATGCGGGCGCGCCGCTCACCGCGCACGACGGCGGCCCGGTCCCCGTTGGGGAGCCTGCCGATCTGCTCGAGCACGGCGACGACGCCGATGGCGCCGTAGCGGCCGTCGATGCGGGGGACGACGAGCACCCGTCTCCCGTCGTCACGGTCCTGGGCCGCGGCGGTGGCCGCGTCCACCGCGGCACGGGTGTCGGAGTCGTCGAGGCGGACGGGGACGACCATGCCGGGCAGGACCACGGCGTCGTCGAGGGGCAGGACCGGGAGCGTCAGCACGTCACTCATGCCCGGCACAACCACGCGGAGGGCCCTCCGCTTCCCGGAGTTGAGTCGTGTCCGCTCAGGGCGAACGCGGACCTCGGCGGGCCGGGACGGCCGTGAGCACCCCGAGGACCGGGTGGGTCACCAACGCGGTCCGCCGCCCTGGACCTCCATCACCGCGGGCTTGACGTCGACCAGGTAGACCAGCGTCGCGACGGTGGCGGCCAGCCAGAACATGGCCCCGCCGTACATCGGGCCGCCCGTGACGAGCAGGAGCAGCAGCGCGACGCCGGTGATGCCCAACCAGGCGTTCTTGGTGAGCTTGCCCGCCGCGGTGAAGGCGTCGGCGCGTTGCCTCAGCGCGTGCCCGAACGAGAACCCGCCGACCACCACCATGATCCACTTGATCACGAAGATGATCACTTCATCGGGGGCACCTGGCAGCGACAGCACGCGGCCAGAGTACGGACAACCCGGGCGCTGGTCACGTCCGGCGCCACATCCCGGGCGGCCCGATCCACGGCCCCGCACACGACGACGCCCCCGGCCGATCGAGGATCGGCCGGGGGCGCGGTGCGTGCTCACCGGGCGCGGGGCCCGGCGGGTGTCACTTCTTCGCGGCGGACGCGCTCGAGGTGCCACGGCGGGTGGTCGGCTTGCGGGCCGGGACCTTCGCGCCGGTGGCGGTCTTCGGGTCGGTCTTGGCGGCGGCGCGGCGCGCGGTCGAACGCGTGGTGGACGCGACCTCGTCGCCGGCCTCCTCGATCGCCTCGGCGGCCTCCTTCGAGACCTCGGTGACGGCCTCGGCGACCTCGCCCGCAGCGGTCTGGGCGCGGCGGGCGACCTTCTCACCGACCGAGCGGGTCTGCGTGGTGACGGCGCCGAGGGTCTTGACGGCGACCTCGTGGGTCTCGTCCACGAACTCGTCGACGCGGGTGTCGAACTTCTCGGTCAGGTCCTCGACCGTCGCGATGGCCTGCTTGACCTGCGGCTGCTTGCGGATGCGGCCCCAGGCCTTCTCACCGCGCTGGGCGAAGCCGACGTAGACACCCTCGACCTCGGAGCGGAACTCCTCGATCTGCTTGCGGATGTTGTCCGAGGACAGCTTGCCGCGCAGCTCCTTGAGCTCCTCGGGGAGCTCCTGGACGCGGGTCTGGACCTCCTCGGCGCGCTTGGTGGCGGTCTCGCGGGCGTCGGTGACGACCTTGGTCACGGTGCTGTAGGCGTAGTCGCCGGCACCGAGGACGGCGAGCAGCGGGGTGCGGACAACCTCGGCCTGCTCGGCGGTCTGCTCACGCAGCTTCTGGACGTCGGCGCTGGTGGGGAGGTTCACGGCCATGATGATCACTTCCTGGATTCGGTGGACGTGTCGTCGGGATCGGCGGTGAGACCGTTCTCCCTGCGGAACGACTCGTAGACGTCGAGCAGCACGCGTTTCTGCCGCTCGCTGAGGGTCGGATCGGTGAGCACCGCGTCGGTCACCTGACCGGCGGGCCGCTCCTCGAGGATGCCGGCGCGGACGTAGAGCGCCTCGGCCGAGATGCGCAGCCCCTTGGCGATCTGCTGCAGTATCTCGGCGGACGGCTTGCGCAGTCCGCGCTCGACCTGGCTCAGGTACGGGTTGCTGACGCCCGCGGTGCGGGCCAGCTGCCGCATCGAGACCTGGGCGGCCTCGCGCTGGGCGCGGATGTAGGACCCGATGTCCTCCACCGCGTGCCCCACGGTCTGACCGACGCTCTCGACGGCCTGCGCGACGCGCTCGGCGGGCTCGACGGACTCACGGTCTCCGGGCTTGCGCTCGGTGGCCATCCGTCTCACCTCCGCCTCGATCCGTTCTTCACTGACGGAATCGACCGTACGCGGCGCCGCTAGCTCCTGCAAGCAGGGTGCTAGCGCTGGTCACGTGGTGTGCGCCACGTCGATGACGGTGCGATGACGGCGCGATGTCCTGCGGGGACACCTGACCGATCACCCGATGACGAGCTCCCCCACGGCGTGGATGACCAGGCCGGCGAGCGCCCCGACGACGGTGCCGTTGATCCGGATCCACTGCAGGTCGCGGCCCACCTGTAGCTCGATCTTGCGCGAGGTCTCCTCCGCGTCCCAGCGGGCGACCGTGTCGGTGATGAGCGTGGTGATCTGGTGCCGGTAGTGCCGCACGACGTACGACGCGGCGTCGGCCAGCCAGCCGTCGAGCTTCGCGCGCAGCTCGGCGTCGCGACCCAGCCTCCGCCCGAAGGCCATGAGGCCGTCGCGCACGCGCAGGCGCAGCTCGTTCGACGGGTCGTCCGCGGCGTCGAGGACCATGGCCTTCACGACCGTCCAGGCGCGGCCGATGAAGTGCTGCACCTCGGGGTGCTCGACGACCTGGCGCTTGACCTGCTCGGCGCGCTCCATGGTCGTCTCGTCGTACTGCAGGTCGCGGGCGAACTCGGCGAGGTAGCGGTCCACGGCGTGCCGCAGCGGGTGCTCGGGGTCGGTCTTGACGGCCCAGGCGTAGCCGCGGACCTCGGCGAACAGCTTGTCCGCGACGAGGTCGTCGACGAAGCGCGGGGTCCAGGAGGGCGCGCGGTCGTGCACGACCCGCAGGACCATCTCCTGGTTGTCGGCGACCCAGTCGTAGGCGCGGTCGCAGACGAGGTCGACCAGCCTGCGGTGGGCGCCGTCGACCAGGACGCCCTCCAACGCCTTGCCCATCGGCGGCCCGACCGGGATCTCCATCAGCTTGCGCACCGCGACGGTCTCGATGACGTTCTGCACGTCCTCGTCGCGCAGCACGGTCACGACCGCCCGCGCGGCGGTGGCCAGCTCGGTGGTGACGCGGTCGGCGTTGCCCTGCTCGGCTATCCAGCGTCCGACCGACTCGCTGACCCCGATCCGGTCGAGCTTGTCGCGGACGACGGACTCGGACAGGAAGTTCTCGCCGACGAAGTCGCCGAGGGCGTCGCCGATCGTGTCCTTCTTGCGCGGGATGATCGCGGTGTGCGGGATCGGGATCCGCAGCGGGTGCCGGAACAGTGCCGTCACGGCGAACCAGTCGGCCAACGCACCGACCATGCCGGCCTCGGCGGCGGCCCGGACGTAGTCCGCCCCGGGGACGCCGCGGACGACCTCGAAGTACTTCGCGACGAAGAACACGACCGTCGCACCGAGGAGGAACCCGGTGGCGACGGCCTTCATGCGCCGCAGGTCGCGTCGCTTCTGCTCGTCACCGGGCCCGAAGCCACCGAGGGGGACGGCGGGAACGGTCCCGATGGTGCGGTCCCGCTGCGGGACGGGGGTCGGGCGCTCCGGCGCGCGGGAGGTCTGCACACACCCATAGTGCCCGGGGACACCGACATCGGGCGGCGGGGGCGCCCGGAGCGGGGCCCGGCCGGGTCCGGCGATGTCCCGCCGGACCCGGCCGTGGCCGGTGGAGCGGCTGCTCGGCGAGGGAGAAGTGCCCCCTCGGGCGCCGCCTCCGCTGCGCACCACCCGGCCGGTGTCGGCGTCCGCACTCCAGACGAGCGGGGACGGCGACGAGACGCCCGGGCGGGCGGTACGCGGTCGCGCGGGCCGGATCCTCGGTTCCGTCCGGGCCGCGCGGGTGGATCAGCGGCGCAGGGCGCCCGGCATGCCGGACCGCTCGGCACGCACCTCGTGCTCGTCGGGGAGGACCTGCTCGCCGGAACGACGGCGCACCGCGTCGCAGATCGCCTCGACGACGACCGCGGCCTCCGGCACCCGGTAGCCGACCCGCGCCGGAGCCACGCGCCACTGCACCCAGCCCTCGGGACGCTCGGTCGGCGGGGCGACGACACCGATGCCGTCGGTGTGCAGCACCACGTCGGAGTGCAGGCTCAGCTCGGCGGGCAGCGCGTGCCGCGGGCTCATCGGGAACCACCAGGTGTCCTCGGGCGTCGCGGCGACCGGCACGACCTCGCCGGCCTCACGCAGCGTCCGGCAGACCTGGCGACCGATGACCGCGGGAACCTCGACCACGTCGAGCACGTCGCCCGTCGCCAGCATGACCTCCGCGCCCGGCCCCGGCACGAGCGGCCAACCGTGGTCGGCGTACTCGCGAGCGGCCGCTCGCAGCTCCGCGCCGTAGACGGCTCGGTAGCTGTCCCACCAGGACATGGAGGTCACTTCCTTCCGCTTGTGCGACAACCCCTGCGGTGCCGCTCACCTGTGAAGTACAACACCAGGATGCGGGCTCCGGGCACGACTTCGCGAGGGGTACGCGACGAGGGTGCGCAGCGGCGAGACGAGCGGGGAACGCCGACCGCACAACGCCACGACCACCGGTGAACGGCAGGTGACCGGGCGCAGCGGACCGACGACCGGCGGCAACCTCCACGCCGTCCGGCGCGGTGCCGGTCGTCGCACCGCTCGACATGCCTCTTGCATCGATTATCTTTACGATAGAGATATTCGCGAGATCGAGAGGACCGACATGGCGTCGACGACGGCGAGGGCCGGCCGCACGGCCGGCCCGGCCACCGGGATGGACACGGCACGGACCTGGGCGGTGCTCGCCGCGGCAGTACTGCAGGCGGTGGCGGGCTCGCTCGGCGGCAGCGGGACGTTCGGGGAGTCGCAGCGGGTGCTCAGCGACCGCTACCCCTCACTCATCACCCCCGCGACGGTGGCGTTCTCCGTGTGGGGCCTCATCTACCTGGCCCTGCTCGTGTACGCGGTGTACCAGTCACTGCCCGGGCAGCGGTCACGCCCGGTGCACCGGGCGACCGGCTGGCTGTTCGTGGCGACGGCGGTGTTCAACGCGGGCTGGATCGTCGTGTTCTCCCAGGAGTTCCTGGGGACCGCACAGCTGCTGATCGCGGCACTGCTCGTGACCCTGGCGGTGGTGCTGCGCCGGCTCGCTGCATTCCCGGCCGAGGGGACGGCGGACCGAGCACTGCTGCACGGGCCGCTCGCGTTCTACGCGGGCTGGGTGTCGCTGGCGACCGTGGCCGGGTTCTCGGTGACGCTGACCTATTGGGGCGCGCCGCTCGGCCCGGTGGCGGCCGCGGCGCTGCTCCTGGTCGGGGCGCTGGGCGCGGGCGTCGCGACCCGGCGGACGACGGCGGCACTGCCGTACGCGGCGACGGCGGCCTGGGCGCTGGTCTGGGTCGCCGTGGAGTCCGCCGCGACCGGGACGGTGCCGGTGACCGTGGTCGCGGTGCTCGGCGTGACCGCCGTGGTCGTCGCGGCGGTGCTGCGAGCGCGGGAGGGGCTGCGACCGGCCTTCGGCTGACCCCGGGAACGACGACGGCGCCGGTCCCCGAGGGGAGCCGGCGCCGTCGCGTTGCGCGGGTCGTGCCCGCGCAGAAGTCAGATCACGCGGACCGAGTCGGCCTGCGGGCCCTTCTTGCCCTGGCTGGCCTGGAAGTCAACGCGCTGGTTCTCCTCCAGCGTGCGGAATCCGTTCGACTCGATGGCGGAGTAGTGGACGAAGACGTCCGGTCCCTCGTCGTCGGTGGCGATGAAGCCGAAGCCCTTCTCGGCGTTGAACCACTTGACGGTGCCCTGCGGCATAGCGTGTGTCCTTCTCAGATGGAGCGGTTCCGGCCCTCACAGCAAGAGCCGGAGGTCGCGTGGACACCGCCGCGGCACCTCAGCACCGATCGACGACGCCCACCGTCACAACTTCAACGGACGCTCGACGGCGATCGGAGAAGAACGACTGCAACCGCCGCGGACGCTACCACGGCTCCGTGACACGTCGACCGTCCTCACTCGACCCCCCGCACGGCCGGTTCCGCGGCACCGACCACCCGCCGCGCGGCACCCCGAGCGACCACGCCGCGTGAGATTCGGGCCGCCGATCGACGACGGGCGGTCATCACCACCCCGAACGAGTGAGCACGACACACGTTCCACGCCGTCGAGTGAGCACCGGGCGTCCCCACTCCCCGTTTCGGGTGGCGACGGCGGTTCCGACCCGCTCGGCGGCCGCCCGTGAACCCGGACGGGGTCGCCCGTTCCGGGTCTGGCGCTGTCCGGTACGGCCACAGCGTGACCGATGGGACCCCTGTGACGCGTGTGGCCACGATCGAGTCACTGGTGGACGACGCCCCGTGACCGCAAGCTCAGCGCTGTCCGTCACCCCGTGCAGCAGCACAGCGAACTGGAGAGACCGTGCGATCCCGAGTCACCACTTCCGTCGCCCTGACCCTCATGATCGGCACCCTGGGTGTGTACGGCGCCGGCGTGGCCGGCGCGGCCGAGCCCGTTCATGCCTCCATCCCGGTCGTGCCGGCCGCGACCGTCGCCGACGCACCCGCAACGCCGTCCGACGGCCCGCTGGACCGGCTGTTCGACACGCTCTTCGGCGACGGCGCGGCGACCGCGCCGGCGACGCCCGCCGACGCCGCCGTCCCCGTCCAGGACGTGCCGGCCCCCGCGGCACCGGGTGCCCCCGCGGCACCGGGAGTCCCGGCCGCTCCGGGCGTGCCGGTCGCCCCGCAGGCCCCCGCCGTCCCGAGCGCTCCGACAGCGCCGCAGGTCCCCGCCGTCCCGGGTACTCCGGCCGCACCGCAGGCCCCCGCGGTCCCGGGCGCTCCGGCCGCACCGGCGGCGCCGCAGGTCCCCGCCGTCCCGGCCGCGCCGACCGTGCCCGCGGTCGTCGCGCCGGCGGTTCCCGGCGCCGCCGCCCTGCCCGCGGCTCCGGCAGCTCCGGTGGCTCCGGCAGCTCCGGTCGCGCCCACGGCTCCGGTCGCCCCGGCGGCCCCCGCGGTCCCGGCCACCTCCGCAACCCCGGCCGTGGCCGTCACCACGGACGCCACGGGCCAGCAGATCCCGGAGCCGCCGGCCGTCCCGGGCGCTCCGGCCGTCCCGCAGGCTCCCGCCGCCCCCGGGGCCCCGGCTCTCCCCCAGGCGCCGGTGACCCCGGCCGTCCCGGGTGCCCCCGCCGCCCCGGCAGCGCCCACCGTCCCGGGTGCGCCCGCGACCCCGGCGGTGCCCGGTGCGCCGACCGCTCCGCAGGCCCCGGCCGTTCCGGGCGCCCCCGCGACCCCGGCTGCTCCCACCGTGCCGGCGGCCCCGGGTGCACCGGCCGTCGCCACCGCCCCGGCCGACGCGACCACCCCGGGCGGCACCGTCGCTCCGCAGGCTCCGGCCGACGCCACGGCCCAGGACACCGCCCCCACTCGCCCGAGCCTCTGGGAGCGGCTCTTCGGCACCACCCGCTGACCTGGCACCGCACGCATCGCCACGCGACGGCGTCCCCGCACCGGGGCGCCGTCGCGGCGCGTTCAGGGCAGCTCGGTCGCCCAGCCCCGCTGCAACGACCGCAGCACCTCGTCGAGCAGGTCGGCGAGCTCGGCGGTGTCGTCGGCCAGCCAGCGCTCGTACGCGGCGATGCACACGCCCAGACAGGCGTGCCCGACGCTCTGCGGGACGAGCCCCGAGGAGGCCTCGCCGCGGCGCTCGGCGACGTGGTCGGCCACGACCTCCCGCCACGAGGCGTAGCGCAGCGTCGAGTGCGCCTGCAGCGCCGGGGTCTGCAGGATCAGCCGCAGCCGACGCCGGTGCCAGGGCTGCTCGGCCGGCTCGACGTGGTTGAACTCCAGCACCGCGCGACGGACCCCCTCCAGCGTCGGCAGGTCCGGCGGCTGGGCCGCGAGCACCGCGCGCATCCCCACCAGCTGCTCGTCGAAGGCACCCCAGGCGATGTCGTTCTTGGAGGCGAAGTACCGGAAGAACGTGCGACGCCCGATGCCCGCCGCGTGCGCGACGTCGTCGACGGTCGTGTTCTCGAACCCTTGGTCGCTGAACATCTCCAGGGCGATGTGCTCGATCTCCGAGCGGGAGGTGACCGGACGCCGGCCGGCGCGGCGTGTGCCGCTCCCGCCGGTAGTCCCGGTCCCGTCGTTCTCGGTCACCGCTGACATCGTCGCCCCGCCGTGCTCCCCGACTCCTCCGTCGTGCGTGCGACCGGCGGACCGGGAGGGTCGAGCGGAGCGCCGTCGGCCCCGATCATCCCACGTCGCGGTCGGCCCGTCGGCGCGCGTCGTCCCTGTTCGGCGGCCGTTCGTCGCGCGAGCCCTCCACTTTGTCGGTGTGTCGCGGCACACTCGCGACCAGACGGACCGGGACCCACCCGGACGGCTACGTCGAGGGGGAACCATGAGCGCACCCGCACGGGCTGCCGACGCCACCGTGGACGAGCGGCCACCCGAGGAACGCCTCGAGGACCACCGACGCGAGCTGACCGGCTACTGCTACCGGATGCTCGGCTCGGCGTTCGAGGCCGAGGACGCGGTGCAGGACACGATGGTCCGGGCCTGGAAGGGCGTCGCGAAGTTCGACGGCCGGTCCTCCCTGCGGTCCTGGCTGTACCGCATCGCCACCAACGTCTGCATCGACGCGCTGAACGGACGCAAGCGTCGCGCCGTCCCGATGGACATCGGCGGCCCCGGCGCACCGGTCGCCGAGTCCCTGCGCGAGCCGCTGCCCGACGCCGAGTGGCTCGAACCGATGCCCGACGCCCGGGTGTCGACGCCGGCCGGGGACCCGGCGGACAAGGCCGTCGCGAAGGAGACGATCCGGCTCGCGTTCATCGCGGCGCTGCAGCACCTGCCGGCCCGCCAGCGTGCCGTGCTGATCCTGCGCGAGGTCCTGTGCTGGAAGGCCGCCGAGGTCGCCGAGCTGCTGGACACCACGGTCGCCTCGGTCAACAGCGCCCTGCAGCGCGCCCGTGCCACCCTGTCCGAGCAGGGCATCTCCGAGACCGCGCCGCAGACCTCCCCGGCGATGGACCCGGCGCAGACCGAGCTGCTGATGCGCTACATGGCCGCCTTCGAGGCGTTCGACATGGAGGCGCTGACCGCGCTGCTGCACGAGGACGTCGAGCAGAACATGCCGCCGCTGGAGCTGTGGTTCCGCGGCCGGGACGACGTCATCGCCTGGATGGCGACCGGCCCCGGGCAGGGCTGTCGCGGGTCGCGGGTGGCTCCGGTGGAGATCAACGGGACGGTCGGCTTCGCTCAGTGGAAGCCGTCCGGACCGAACGGCGAGTTCGAGGCCTGGGGCATCACGGCCCTGCGGATCGAGGACGGGGTCGTCACCGGGCTGAGCATCTTCCTCAACACCGAGCTGTTCGGCTACTTCGGGCTGCCGCTGCAGCTGGCCGACCGGCCGGAGCTGTGGGAGCCGAAGGTGGCCTGACCCGGACCCGGCCGGGCCGGGCGGCGTCCGACCGCCCCGGCCCGGTGCTCGGGCCCGGCGCTCAGGCCGCCGGCGTCACCGCGGCGATCCGCTCCCCCGCGGCGCGGGCGTCGACGCGGGCGCGCTCGCGCTTCTCCGCGGCCAGCGGGCGCAGCTCGCTCATCGCGGGCACCACGTCGGCGAGGGTCAGCTCCGTCTCCACGACGGTCACGTCGGCGCCCCAGACGTCGCGCAGGATCCGGGTGATCCAGCCGGAGCCGTGGTCCCATCCCTCGCGCGGAGTGCCCGGCCCGTAGCCGCCACCCCGGGAGACGACGAGCACGACCGGTCGGCCGGCGAGCGGGGTGGTACCCGGCGCGAACCGTGGGTCGGTGATCAGGGCGTCGACCCAGGTCTTGAGGTGCGCGGCGATGCCGAAGTTGTAGAGCGGAGAACCGATGACGACGGCGTCGGCGGCCAGCACGTCGTCCGCCAGCTCCGCGATGCGCGCGAGGGCCCCGCGCTGCTCCGGGGTGCGGTCGGCCTCGGCCACGTACCCGGCCGCGACCGCGGTCGTCCACAGGTCGGCCGGCAGCGGCGCGGTACCCAGGTCGAGACGGACGACCTCGGCGCCCGGCTGCGCATCGAGGTAGGTGCGCTCGACCTCGTCGGCGATCTCGCGGCTGACGGAGCCCTCGGTGCGGATGCTCGCGTCGAGTCGGAACAGGGACACGGTGACCTCCCGGTCAGTCTGAGAAGAAGATGTTCTGTCTGACAGAGTATCTTCACAGGAGAAGACCTTGGCAAGCACGTATCCTGTGACGATGTCCGGTCCGTCCGCCCCGCAGAGCGTCGAGTGCGACCTGGCGTGGGCACTGACCCGGGTGGCACGCGACCACGCCACCGCGGTGCAGTGCGTCGTCGCCGCCCTGCCCGGCGGACAGCGCGGCTTCCAGGTGCTCGCCGCCGCGGCCGCGGACGACCCGCCCACCCAGCTCGCGCTGGCCCGCAAGCTCGGGGTGGACCGCACCGTCATGACCTATCTGCTGGACAAGATCCAGGAGGCGGGCCTGATCGAGCGCCGCCCCGACCCGACCGACCGCCGTGCCCGCCGGATCGTGCTCACCGAGGCCGGCCGGGCGCTGCTCTGCGACACCGAGAAGCGGATGCGCAGCGCCGAGGCCCACATCCTGGCGCCGCTCACCGCGGACGAGCAGACCGCGCTCCGGACGCTGCTGCGCCGAGTGGCGACCGCGGGCACCGACCCGACCTCCGCCGACGGCGAACCCCGTCCGCCATCGGCGTAACCGCAGGTCCAGAGGCCGGTTCCGGATCTAGCGTCGGGCGGACACCCGAGGAGCGGAGATCCGATGCCCGTCCTGTCCACCCCGTCCGACCCCGCCGACCGCCTGCTCGGCGAGCGGATCGTGCTGCTCGCCCGCGAGCTCGACGACGAGGTCGCCGCCGAGACCTGCGCACGCCTGCTGCTGCTCGCCGCGGAGGACCCGCGACGCGACGTCACCCTGCACGTCCTGGCCCCCGGCGGCTCCCCGGTCGCGGCGATGGCCGTGCACGACACGATCCGCACGCTCGGTGTCGACGTCGCGACCGTCGCCGCGGGGTCGCTCGCGGGCCCGGTGCCGTTCCTCGTCGCGTCCGGGACACCGGGCAAGCGGCTCGCCCGCGCGCACGCCGCGTTCCTCCCGACAGCCGACGGCCCGGTCCGCGGCTCCCACCCCGGCGACGTGCGGGTCCGGGCCGACCACCTCGCCGGGCGTCGTCGCGAGATCGAGTCGCTGACCGCGACCTACTGCGGCGCCCCGCTGCCCGACGACGCCCGGGACCGCTGGCTGTCGGCGTCGGAGGCGGCGACCCTCGGCCTCGTCGACGGGCTGTCGGAGCCCCGGGTTCGAAACGGATAGCTAGAGTCTCGCAGGTGCGAGTCTCGGATCTGTCCCGGTCGTCCGGCGTCCCCGTCGCGACGATCAAGTACTACCTGCGCGAGGGCCTGCTCCCCCGCGGCGAGACGACGTCACCGAACCAGGCCCGCTACGACGACACCCACCTGCGCCGGCTCCGCCTGATCCGGGCGCTCGTCGAGGTCGGCGGGCTGCCGATCGCCACCGTCCGCGAGGTGCTGTCGGCCGTCGACGACCCCGCGGTCAGCCTGCACGCCATGCTCGGCCGGACGGTCTATGCGATCACCGGCGACGTCGGGGCGTCCGGCTCGCTCGACGAGGCGGAGGCGGACCTGGAGCAGGCGATGACCCACGTGGGCTGGCAGGTCGAGCAGGGAGCACCCGCCCTGGCCGGGGCCCGGTCGGTGCTGGCCCGGATGCGCGAGCTGGGCCTGGCTCCCGGCGAGACCACGCTGCGGGCGTGGGCCGAGGCCGCCGATCGCGCCGCGGAGGGCGACATGGCCGCGATCGGGCGGACCACCGGCCGGGAGCATGCCGCGGAGACCGCGCTGATCGGCACCGTCCTCGGCGACGCCCTGCTCGCGGCCCTGCGCCGCATCGCCCAGGAGAGCCGCTCCGCGCAGCTCTACCGCAACGGTTCCTGAGCGTCGGGCAGCCG
Source organism: Pseudonocardia sp. Ae717_Ps2 (assembly GCF_001932475.1). NCBI lineage: Bacteria > Bacillati > Actinomycetota > Actinomycetes > Pseudonocardiales > Pseudonocardiaceae > Pseudonocardia > Pseudonocardia sp. Ae717_Ps2. The sequence goes on along the minus strand of NZ_MCIS01000001.1, from coordinate 196,329 downwards.
CACGGTCACCAGCACCGCGCGGTGGTCGCTGCCCGGGGTGTCGAGGACGACGTGGCGGCGGGTCACCGACCCGCGGGGCACCAGGACGTGGTCGATGCGGATGCCGGCCCAGCGCGGCAGCGACGAGGGGAAGGTCGCGACGAGCCCCCGCCCGGTGCCGTCGGTGGCGTCGACGCAGCCACCGGCGGCGTCGCGCAGCCGCCGGTGGTCGACGACGGCGTTGAGGTCCCCGGCGACGACCGGTGTCGGCCGGGCGCTGGTCCACTCCCCGATCAGCGCGAGCTCACCGGCCCACAGCTCGGTCCACCGCGGGTTCGTCGGGGCGGAGGTGTGCACCGCGTACAGCGTCCGGGCGCCGAGCAGCCCGCCGGTGACCTCCAGGTGCGGCAGCCGCATGCCCTCCCCGGGCCGGACGTCCACGTCCCCGGCCCTCGGCGCGGCCAGCACCACGGTGCCGCGCTGGTCCGGGACGCCGCTCGGGACCGACGACCACCCGCGGTAGCCGGCGAGCAGGGGCAGGAGCCGGTCGAGGTAGGCGACGCCCGCCTCGGGCAGCACGACGACGTCCGGCCGCTCCCGGGTCACCGTCGCGGCGAGCGCACCGGGGTCCGCACGCCCCAGCAGCACGTTGGCGACGAGCACCGTCAGCTCGGGCCCGTCCGGCAGCGGACCGGCGGGCCGGGGCAGCACCCGTCGCAGCGCGGGGGCGGCGGCCGCTGCGCCGGCCAGGCCCACCGCCGTCGAGGTGCGGCGCAGCCCGGCGAGTCGCAGGAGGCCGGCGACCCCCAGCCCCGCGACGCCGAGGTGCGGGCGCAGCGCGGTCAGCCCGACCAGGGCGGAGTGCCGGTCGGTCCGCCACCGCCGTGGCAGCACGGTGACGGCGGTACGCAGGGCTCGGTCGACGATCACGGACACGGGTGGACAACGGATGCCGGGCGCGCTCGGTTCCAGCTGGTCCGCGGGGACGGTCCCGACCTCCGGCGGCCGTCGGATCCGGGCGCGGTCGTCGTCGCCGCCGCCGGTGCTCACGCCAGGCAGGTGAGCGGGCGGCCGCCGTTGTACTCGACCATCTCGGCGAGGGCGGTCATGACGTCGATCGGGGCGCCACGCTCGGCGCCGTCGAGCTCGGCGTAGGCGCGGTGCAGATTCCCGACGATGCGCTCGGCGTCCGGCCAGTCGGTGAACCGGCCGAGGTCGGTGTCGCGGGCGGCCTCCAGCGGGCGGATGCCGGCGTCGCGGGCGCGCTCGGCCAGGTCGACGACGAAGCGCAGGTAGTCGAGCATGTCCCGGACCGGCCCGTCGCCCTGGAACACCGGGCCGTGGCCGGGCACCGTCGTCGCGGCTCCGAGTGGCAGCACCACCTGCTCCAGGACGTCGATCGCCCCGGTCACCGACCCCATCAGCAGGAACGGCGTGCCGCCGTGGAAGACGAGGTCGCCGCAGTAGAGGACCGACCGGTCGGGCACGTGGACGAGGACGTCGTTGGTCGTGTGCGCGGGCGTCCCGGTGTGGACGATGTCGACCCGCAAATCCCCCAGGTGCAGCGCGACGCGGTCGGTGAAGGTGAGGAACGGCGGGTCCAGCGGCAGCGAGCCCCAGTCGCCGTGGTCCCAGAACGGCAGGTCCCGGGGCGGCCCGAACGCGATCATCTCCACGCGCGCCCGCTCGTGCGCGACGACCGTCGCACCGGAGAACAGGGCGTTGCCCCAGGTGTGATCCCCGTGGTGGTGGGTGTTGACCAGCGTGCGCACGGGCCGGTCGGTGACCTCGCCGATCGCGGCGGCGAACGCCCGGGTCCGGCGTTCGGTGGAGCAGGAGTCGACGACGACGGCGCCCTGCGGCCCGACCAGCAGCCCCGTGTTGTTGATCCACCAGGTGCCGTCGGGCTGGACGTAGGCGTAGAGCCCCTCGGAGACCTCCTCCAGCCGGGGCGGACCGGGAACCGTGATGTCGTGGGGGTGGGCGCTCATGCTCCGATCATGGCCCCCTCGACCCGGTTCAGCCCGCGATGTGCACGTCCAGCCCCGTCTCCCCCGGCCGGATGTGCGGGGCGAGCTCCCAGCCGCCGGTGTACTCCCCGGTGAACTGCGGCCGGTAGCGGATCGGGGCGTCGTCGAAGAGACCGTCGAGCCGCCGGAACAGGTCGGCCCGGACCGCGGTGAGGTCCTCGACGTGGTCGGCGCTCGGGAGCGCCCAGGGCGGGAGGACGTCCATCCCGGTGTAGGCGAAGGTGCCGTGCAGCAGGCCGAACAGCAGCTGATGCAGCTCGCCGGACATGCCGCGCGGCCCGATCGCGGCCGGACGATCGCCGAGGGTGGTCAGGACGAGCGCACGCCTGCCGATGAGGCGCCCCTGCTCGAACCGCAGGCGCCGGCCGGTGGCGGCGTCGGTCCCGAACGCGAACCCGTGGACCAGGACGCGGTCGAACCAGCCCTTGAGGATCGCGGGCATCCCGTACCACCACAGCGGGAACTGGACGACGAGCGCGTCGGCCCGGCACAGCTTCTCCTGCTCACGGGCCACCTCGGGCGCCTGCCGGCCCTCGAGGTACGCGGCCCGGGTGTCGGCTCCGACGCGGAACGTGCCGCTGTCGACGCCCCCGTCGCACGGCCGCAGGACCGGGTCCCAGTGCATCGCGTAGAGGTCGGACTCGACCACGTCGTGGCCGCGGGAACGCAGCCGGTCGACGCCGGCTCGTCGCAGCTCACCGTTCAGCGAGGAGGTTTCGGGGTGGGCGCTCAACCACAGGACGGACGGCATACTGCGATGGTCGACGCGCAGGGTCGACCTGGCCAGTACGGACATTTCTGTCGCTTGGGGGTTGTCGTGCGCCTGCCCGTGATCCGCGCGCTGGAGGTGTGCCCGGTCGAGGTCGCCGTGTCGGTCCTCGGGGGCACGTGGAAGCTGACGCTGGTCAAGCACCTGCTGGACGGGCCCCGCCGGTTCAACGAACTCGGCCGGCTCGTCCCCTCGGCGAACACGAAGACGCTGACCCGGCAGCTGCGGGAGCTGGAGAGCGACGGCGTCGTGCATCGGACCGTGTTCGCGGAGGTGCCGCCGCGGGTGGAGTACCGGCTGACCCGGCTGGGGCGGACCCTGGAGCCGGTGGTCGAGGTGATGGACCGGTGGGGGGCGGGGTTCGCCGAGGCCTACATCCGGGATGCGGCGGAGAAGGACCACGGACACCGCACCCAGGTCACCGGCCGGACCGGCCGTGCTGTCGGGTCAGGACCGTGGGGAAGCCTCTGATGCCGCCCTCGACGGGTGCGGTGGCCGCTAACCTGGACACCGACGGAAGGTCGTGCCTGTGTGCAACGGTGAACCCGACTCAGGCGTTGGCGGCGATGCGCTGCCGACTGCCGGGCCGGTCGAGGCGCCGGCCTCGGGGACGGTCTCGGCCGAGCGGCTCGTCTCGATGCCGGTGATGCGCGATGCGATGCTGGCGGTCGTCGCTGCCGTGAGCGCGATGCTGGCCGCACACGCGTTCCTCGACGAACGTGGCGCTGTCATCACGGCCGCCGTCGTGTACCTCGTGCTCATGGCTGTCGCCACGTGGCAGGCCGTGCGGGCCCGGCGGGCCCACCCCACCGGGTTCGATGAGCTCACCTTCCGCGAGCAGAACCGGATCGCCAAGGCCCACACCGATCCGCAACAGGTCGCCGATCTCCCGCCGCGGCTTCGCTCGGTGGCCGTCGCAGGGGCACGCCAGCACCTGCACTCGGTCCGGGTAGCCGGGCCATGGGCCGCGGCACTGATCCTTGTCTACGGCGCATTCAGTGCCTGGCGAGTGATCGACAACCCGTCCGGGGCCTCGGTCACCAACCTGATCATGCTGCTGGTCATGCTCGCCCCCGCGATTTCCTCCAGTACCAGGTACGAAGGTCGCGCGCGATCCTCGTGCGCATCGCTGACTCCCCGGGCCGGATCGGTGATTCACGAGCACCGTAGACCGTAAACGCCGTCCAACCTGCTGATCAGCTGGTTGATCCTGCCCAGCGTGGCGAGCCTGGGGCGGGTCGAACCGCCGACCTTCTACTTCTCAGGCACCGCGAGGCCCGGGCTGCACTTCGTCCGCCACCGGGTCGGCCAGGACCAGACCCGCTGCGACCGGGTGCGTTGCCGTCAGGGTCGTCATTCGAGACGCTCTGGGCCGCCAGATGCGACACTGGACAACCAAGGAGGTGGACGCCATGAGCATGCCTGCCGCGGGCGAGCAGCACGAGTTCGTGGTCGCACCGGAGCTGGCGGAGGTTGCCGAGCGCTTGGGCCTGCCCCTGCACACGGGAGACCGAGTCCGTTTCGAGGTGATCGAAGGCGGAGCCGCGCCGCCCACACCCCGCCGTCGCCTCGGCTGGCTGGGCAGCGTCGCCACTGGCGAGGGCGATCTCAGCGAGCGGGCCAAGGACGATATCCGCGACGGCATGGGACGCGAGTCCTGAGCGGGATCGTCGTCGACGCAGGCCCACTGATCGCCGGCTTCGATCGCAGCGACACGTGGCACGACCGTTGCTCGGAACTGCTGACGACTCTGCCGGGTCCGCTACTCGTCCCGAGCACCATCGTGGCCGAGGTCTGCTACATGATCGCCCGCCACAAGTTCGGCGCGGAGGGGGAAGCAGCGTTCCTCCGCTCCTTCAGCGATGGCAGCCTCGTCCTCGCCGAACTCGTCGTCTCCGACTTCGCTCGGATGGCCGATCTGGTGGTGCGTTACGCGGACTTTCCGCTCGGAGGTTCCGACGCCAGCGTGATCGCCATCGCCGAGAGGCTCTCGCTCACCACGTTCCTGACGACGGACCGGCGCCACTTCGCCGCCGTGCGTCCGTCCCACGTCGAGGCGTTCACTCTGCTGCCCTGACGTCCGCTGCCTCACGGTTGCCGTCAACCGGGGAGATCGGGACGGCGCTGAGCGGAGAATTTGCTGTTCAGAAGGTGTGGCCAGGGGCGGGGTCGAACCGCCGACCTTCCGCTTTTCAGGCGGACGCTCGTACCAACTGAGCTACCTGGCCCCGGCCTCCGGGAAACCGGAGATCCAGAGAGTGGAGCGACCCAGACGGGACTCGAACCCGCGACCTTCGCCGTGACAGGGCGACGCGCTAACCAACTGCGCCACTGGGCCTTGCTCTTGCGAGAAGCATCGTATCCGACACCTCTCCCGGTACCCCCAACGGGATTCGAACCCGCGCTGCCGCCTTGAAAGGGCGGAGTCCTAGGCCGCTAGACGATGGGGGCTGGGACCAGACCCGTGGGCCTCGACCTTCCCTCAACGGCTGTCCGTTGGGAGTGAGTAAACCTTACGACACCGGCCCGGGGGACCCTGCAACCACCCCCCGGTTCCGGCATCGCCGCAGGTCAGCGAGCCACGGGTGGCGGCTGTTCCGGGTTGCCGGAGATCAGCCCCAGCATGTCGAGCAGCTCGCGCAGGTCCTCGGAGTCGTCGGAGTTCCGTGCGACGACGAGCCGGGCGCGCTGCACCTGCTCGTCGGACACCTTGAAGGCGTCGGCCGCGTTCCGCGGCGCCGGAATGGAACTGGTGTCGTCGTCGATGCCGCGCTTCGCGCCGATGGTCACGAGGCCTCCCCGTAGGCCGTCAGGACCTGCTCCGGGCACGTCCGGTGGGGCGCGCCGCGAGCCGGTGTCCGTCGGTACCGCCACGTGCTGTGGCTGTGACCAAGACGTTACCCATCGTGTGTGGACCCTGCACGCCCCTTCCCGGGTGACGGCCGGTCACGCGGAGCTGCGGAGGGCGGGTGCGTCTCAGCGATCCGGGGAGGTCCGGCAGGGGCTGCCGGACAGCTCCCCGACCGGCACGGATGCCGCCAGCGCCCGGTACCCGGCGGGCGACGGGTGGAGCCCGTCGCCGGAGTCCAGGTCGGGACGGAGCCGGAGCGGGTCACCCGGGTCGCCCAGTGCGGCGGCCGCGTCGATCACCCCGTCGGCCCAGCGACGGCCGTCCGAACGGAGCCAGTCGTTGACCTCGTCCCGGGCCGCGACGGCCGACGGTGCGGCGCGACCACCGCTGGCCGACGGCGGGATGGTGGTGAGGAACACGCGCAGACCGTCGGCCCGGGCCCGCTGGGCGAACTCCTGCATCCCGGCGACGAGGTCGCCGCCGGCCGCGCCCGCGGCGAGGTCGTTGGTCCCGACGAGCAGCACCACGTCGCGTACACCGGGGACGGCGGCCACGTCGTCGTCCCAGCGGGTCGACGGCGCGTCGCCGCCGGCCGGCGGGTCGTCCTGCAGCAGCTGGTTGCGCGACAGCCCCGCGTTCAGCACGGTCATCGGCCGGTCGCCGCCCGCCGCGGACAGCCGGGCGGCGAGCTGGTCGGGGAAGCGGTCGTCGCCACCGGGGGTGGAACCCACGCCGTCGACGAGGGAGTCCCCGATCACGAGGACCGCGCCGTCCGGACGGGGCGCCAGCACCTCCAGCCCGGTCAGCACCGGCCAGGACTGCAGGGTCGTGTCGAAGCCCGCCGCGTCCGGGGCCGCGGTGCGGTCCCCCGGCCCGGACAGCCAGGCGGTGCGCATCGCGACCGGGTGCGAGCCGATCGTGCGCGGCACCTCGGCGAGGAACAGGCTCACCGTCAGCGGCACGCCCGCCGCGGCGGCCACCGGAGCGGGGTCGGTCAGCACCTCGGCGCCCGCCGGGATGTCGGCCACGGGCGCGCCGCCGACGGTCAGCGGGACCGGCCGGGTCACCGCGGCACCCGGACCGGTGGTGCCGACGGTCATCGCCGCGATCCGCAGTGGCCCGTCGCCGTGCCGGTTGGACAGCCGCAGCCGCAGCTGCTCCCCCGCGGCGCCGGGCCGCACCACCATCCGCAGCGTCCGACCGGCGAGGCTGTCGCCGGGGACGGCCTGCTGCGCGGCGTGCCAGGCGGCGGTCCAGCCGGGCGTGCACGTCGTCGCCGCGACGGCGGCCGGGACGACCGACGGGGCCGGGCCGCAGCCCACGGCGACGAGTCCGGCGAGCAGCGTTCCGAGCACCGCCGTGCCGGCGGGCCCGCGACGCGCACGCCACCGGACCGCACCGTCGTCGGGCCGCACCGGCACCGCCTCTCCTCCACGCGCCCCGCCCGCGGATCGGACGGGTGCCCCACGCGCTGTGTCGAGCCGTCACCCGATCACGTTACGGATCCGTCCGGTCACACTGCGACGATCGGCGCCCCGTGGTCGGCGAGCGGCCTCCCCCTCGGGATCGGTCCTGCCGGGCGAGGGCTGCGCACTGTCGGTGCCCCGTCCTAGGGTCGTCGGCGACACGAGGGGCGGCCACCGTGGGCCGCCGGGATCGCCAGGGGAAGAGGACGACGGTGACCGCCTACGAGGAGATCTTCCGTTCCAGCGTGGACGACCGTGAGGGCTTCTGGCTCCGCGCGGCCGACGGGATCGACTGGGACGTCGCCCCGACCCGCGCGCTCGACGCGTCGAACCCGCCGTTCTACCGCTGGTTCCCCGACGGGGAGCTGAACGTCGCGTACAACGCACTCGACCGGCACGTCGACGCCGGGAACGGCGACCGCACCGCACTGGTGTACGACTCACCGGTCACCGGGTCGCGGCGCACCTACACCTACGCGGAGCTGCGCGACGAGGTCGCGCTGTTCGCGGGCGTGCTGCGCGACCAGGGCGTCGGCCACGGCGACCGGGTCGTCGTCTACATGCCGATGGTCCCCGAGGCCGCGATCGCGATGCTCGCCTGCGCCCGCCTCGGCGCCGTCCACTCGGTGGTCTTCGGCGGGTTCGCCGCCAAGGAGCTCGCGGTCCGGATCGACGACGCCGGACCCAAGGTCGTCGTCTCGGCGTCCTGCGGCATCGAGGGCAAGCGGGTCATCGAGTACAAGCCGCTGCTCGACCGGGCGATCGAGCTGTCCGAGCGCAAGCCCGCGTCCACGGTGATCCTGCAGCGCGAGCAGGCCACCGCGCGGCTGGGCCCGACCGACGTCGACTGGGCCGAGGCCGTCGCCCGCGCCACGCCGGCCGACCCGGTCCCGGTGAAGGCCACCGACCCGCTCTACGTGCTCTACACCTCCGGCACCACCGGCAAGCCGAAGGGCGTGGTGCGCGACTCCGGCGGCTACGCCGTCGCCCTGGCCTGGTCGATGCCCAACATCTACGACGTCGGCCCCGGCGAGACGATCTTCACCGCGTCCGACGTCGGCTGGGTCGTCGGCCACTCCTACATCGTCTACGCGCCGCTGCTGGCCGGGGCGACGACCGTGCTCTACGAGGGCAAGCCGGTCGGCACGCCGGACGCCGGCCAGTTCTGGCGGGTCGTCCAGGAGAACGGGGTGAAGTCGGTCTTCACCGCGCCCACGGCGTTCCGGGCGATCAAGAAGGAGGACCCGAAGGGCGAGTTCCTCGCGCAGTACGACGTCTCGTCGCTGACGTACCTCTTCCTCGCCGGCGAGCGCCTCGACCCCGAGACGCACCGCTGGGCCTCGGACCTGCTCGGCATCCCCGTCATCGACCACTGGTGGCAGACCGAGACCGGCTGGCCGATCGCGGCCAACCCGGCGGGCATCGAGCTGCTGGAGATCAAGCCCGGCTCGCCGACCCGGGCCATGCCCGGCTGGGACGTCCAGGTCCTCGACGAGCGGGGCAACCCGGTCGAGCCCGGTGTCGACGGCGCGATCGTGGCGAAGCTGCCGCTGCCGCCCGGCGCCTTCCCGACCCTCTGGAACGACGACGAGCGCTACGTCAGCTCCTACATGTCGGCGTTCGAGGGCTACTACCTCACCGGCGACGGCGGCCACCTCGACGCGGACGGCTACGTCTTCGTCATGGGCCGCACCGATGACGTCATCAACGTCGCGGGCCACCGCCTGTCCACCGGCGGGATGGAGGAGGTCCTGGCCTCGCACCCGGACGTCGCGGAGTGCGCGGTGATCGGCGTCGCGGACACCATGAAGGGGCAGATCCCGCGCGGGTTCGTGGTGCTGAAGTCCGGCGTCGACAGCGACGCGGAGGGCTACGAGGACGGGCTGCGCGCCGAGCTCGTGCAGATGGTGCGCGACCAGATCGGCGCGGTCGCCTCGCTCAAGGACGTCGCGATCGTCCCCGCCCTGCCCAAGACCCGTTCCGGCAAGATCCTCCGCAAGACGATGCGCGGGATCGCCGACGGTGTCGAGGAGCCGGTGCCCTCCACCATCGACGACGCGTCGGTGCTGGACACGCTGCGTCCGGTGCTGCGCAGGGAGTGAGCGCTCTCCATCGGGTGGTCCGGAGGCGTTCCGCTTGACCCGGATCACCCGATGGCGGTAACGGCGGGCGGCCGCGTCCCGATGGTTGGTCGACGGCCGCTGCCGCTCCCCGGCATCCTTCCGCGCGGTCGTCGACGTGGAGGTGTGCGTGGACTCGGCGCGACTGCGACTCGCGGCACTGGCCGCCCCGGTGGCGCTCGGCGTCGTGCTCGGTGTGGCCGCGATGCTCGAACCCGACGACGTGCGCATGCCGTCGGTCGGCAACATCCCGGTGACCACCCGGGCGACGACCGCCCTCCTCACCGGGATACCGCACACCACCCCGCCGCCGACGCCCGTGCAGGCCCGCGCGAACCTCGCTCCGCAGCCGTTGCCGACCGCCGCCCGGACCGGCGACAGCCGCTGACCTGCAGCCTTCCCGGCCGAGGAAGGGAAGCATAACCGCAGGTCAGGGGGCCCTCAGTCCTGCGGCGTCGACCCGACGGGGGCACCATGGGTGCCATGAAGGTCATCGTGGATTTCGACCGCTGCGAGAGCAACGCGGTCTGCATGGGTGTCGCGCCGGAGGTCTTCGAGGTGCGTGACGACGACTACCTCTACATCCTCGACGAGAACCCGGCCGAGGCGCTGCGGCCGAAGGTCGAGGAGGCGGCACGGAGCTGCCCGAAGGCCGCCATCACGATCGAGGACTGAGCCCCGGCGGTCGAGGGGCGAAGCAGCGGCACGAGCCCCGGCGGTCGAGGGGCAAAGCAACAGCGCGCCCCCGGCGGTCGGCGGTCGGAGCAGCAGGTTGCCGGGTACTCCCCGCGGCGAGCAGGATCGCGGCGACGAGTGCACCGCCTGCGAAGGAGCCGACCGTGACACAGGGCGCGACGACCGACGTCTGGACCACCCCGCTCACCCCGCTGGCCTTCCTGGGCCGCTCGGCCGAGGTGTTCGCGGAGTCCACGGCGATCGTCTACGGCGACCGCAGGTACACCTACGCCGAGTTCGCGGCGGAGGCGACCCGGGTGGCGAACGCACTGGCCGCGTCGGGCGTCGAACCCGGTGACCGGGTCGCCTACCTGCTGCCGAACGTCCCGGAGATGCTCGTCGCGCACTTCGCGGTGCCGCTCGCGGGCGCGGTCCTGGTCGCGATCAACACGCGCCTGTCGACCGAGGAGGTCCGCTACATCCTGGACCACTCGGCGGCCACGGTGCTGGTCGTCGACGCCGTCCTGTACGAGACGGTCCGCCCGGTCGCCGACGAGCTGGCGACGGTCCGCGAGATCGTCACCGTCGTCGACCCGGCGGCGCCCGGCGACGGCGTCGGCTCCGGTCTGGGCTACGCCGACCTGCTCGCCCGCGGTTCGGACGCCCCGCGGCCGTGGGCCGTCGACGACGAGCGCGCCACCATCACGATCAACTACACCTCGGGGACGACCGGCAACCCGAAGGGCGTCGAGTACCACCACCGCGGTGCGTACCTGAACTCCTTCGGCGAAATCGTCCACTCCGGGCACAGCGCGGACAGCGTCTACCTGTGGACGCTGCCGATGTTCCACTGCAACGGGTGGTGCACCCCGTGGGCGGTGACGGCGGTCGGTGGCACCCACGTCTGCCTGCGCGAGGTTCGCGGCGACACCATCTGGCGGCTGATCGGCGAGCACGGGGTCACCCACCTCAACGGCGCCCCGACCGTCGTCACGACGATCATGAACGCGCCCGAGGCCGTCACCCTGGACTACCAGCTGGTGATCACCACGGCCGGGGCGCCGCCGTCGCCGACGACGATCCTGCAGATGGAGCGGATGGGGTTCCGGATCGTGCACGTGTACGGGCTCACCGAGACCTATGGGCCGTACGCGGTGAACCAGTACCAGCACGCCTGGGACGACCTCGACGGCGAGGAGCGGGCCCGGCTGCAGGCCCGCCAGGGCGTCGGCATGGTGTGCGCGGACCGGGTGCGGGTGGTCGACGAGCAGATGGCCGACGTCCCCCGCGACGGCGCCACGATGGGCTAGATCGTGATGCGCGGCAACAACGTCATGAAGGGCTACCACCGCGACGAGGAGAAGACCGCGGAGGCGTTCCGGGGCGGCTGGTTCCACTCCGGGGACCTGGGGGTCGTGCACCCCGACGGGTACGTCGAGCTGCGCGACCGGGCCAAGGACGTCGTGATCTCCGGTGGGGAGAACATCTCCACCGTCGAGGTCGAGCAGGCGATCGTGTCGCACGACGCGGTGCTGGAGGCCGCCGTCGTCGGGGTGCCGGACGAGAAGTGGGGCGAGGTCTGCAAGGGCTTCGCCGTGCTCAGGGCAGGCCGTTCGGCCGAGCCGCAGGAGCTCATCGACCACGTCAAGACGAAGATCGCCCGCTACAAGGCGCCGAAGTACGTCGAGATCGTCGACGAGCTGCCCAAGACCTCCACCGGCAAGGTCCAGAAGTTCGAGCTGCGCGAGAAGGAGTGGGCAGGTCGCGGGAGCTCCCGCATCCAGGGATGACGCATATCGGTTAGCGTTGCTGAACGTGAGCATCGCAACCGAAACGGGCACGACGGACACCGCGGCACCGTCCGCCTTCCGCGTCGCCACCGGCGCGGTCATCGTGACGACGGCGTCGGTGCTGCCGGTGTTCCTCACCGGTGCCCTGGCGGTGCAGCTCTCGCGCGACCTGGCCTTCGACCCGTCCGGGCTGGGGCTGGTCGTCGCGCTGTACTTCGGGGTGAGCGCGCTGTGTTCGCTGCCGGTCGGGATGGTCGTCGAGCGGTTCGGGTCGCGGGTGACCAGCCGCATCGCCGTCGTCGGGGCGGCGGTGCTGATGGCGGCCCTGGGGCTGGGCGCGCGGTCCTACGTCGCGCTCGTCGTGCTGCTGCTCTGCGGCGCCTGGTGCAACGTGATGGGCCAGCTGTCGTCGAACCTGACGCTCGCGCGCTCGGTGCCCGCGCACCGGATGGGGCTGTCGTTCGGGGTGAAGCAGGCCGCGATCCCGGCGGCGACGCTGCTGGCCGGGCTGGCCGTCCCCGCGGTGGCACTGACCGTGGGCTGGCGCTGGGCCTACGGGATCGGCGCCCTGCTGGCCCTCGCCGCGCTTTTCGCCTGCCCGCGGGCCGACGCCCGGCCGCCGGCCCGCGCCGGGAAGGGTGACCGGGCGACGGGCGCGCTCGCGGTGATCGGCGCGGCCTCCGGGCTGGCCGCCGGGACCGCGACGGCGCTCGGCATCTTCCTGGTCGCGTCGGCGGTGGACCGAGGGATCGACCCCGGTCTCGCCGGGCTGGTGCTGACCCTCGGCAGCGTCGTGGGCCTGTCGGCGCGGTTGCTGCACGGGTGGCTGGCGGACCGTCGCACCGGTGGCCACGTGGCCGTGGTGGCGGCGAGTCTCGCGTCCGGCGCGATCGGTTTCGTGCTGCTCGCCGTCCCGGGGACGCCCGCACTGGTCGTCGGCGTGGTGCTGGCGTTCGGGCTCGGGTGGGCGTGGCCGGGCCTGCTGCAGTTCGCCGTCGTGCGGCTCAACCCGTCCGCCCCGGCCGCGGCGACGTCGATCGTGCAGGTCGGCGTCTACGCCGGCGGCTTCGCCGGGCCGATCGTCTTCGGCTCGCTCGCCACCCACGCCGGCTTCCCGACCGCGTGGACGGTCAACGCCGTCGTGATGCTGGTGTCGGCGGCGTTGATGCTGGTCGGGCGCCGGATGCTGATCGCGCACGCGCGGCGCTGAGCGGAAACAGGGCCGAATCTGTCAGGGTCGTGGTGCACAGTGGCGTCCGCTCACGTCGTTCGAGGGGGACTTCACGATGCCGGACGCGATCCGCGCCACGGGACTGGTCAAGACCTACGGGTCGTTGCGGGCACTCGACGGGGTGGACCTGTCGGTACCGGAGGGGACCGTGCTCGGCCTGCTGGGCCCGAACGGCGCCGGGAAGACCACGGTCGTCCGGGTGCTGACCACACTGCTGACACCGGACGCGGGCACGGCCACCGTCGCCGGCGTCGACGTGCTGGCCGACCCCGCCGCGGTGCGCAGCCGGATCGGCCTGTCCGGGCAGTACGCCGCGGTCGACGAGTACCTGACCGGTTTCGAGAACCTGGAGATGGTCGGGCGGCTCTACCACCTGGGGCGTCGCCGGGCCCGGGACCGTGCCCGCGAGCTGCTGGCGGACTTCGGCCTGACCGACGCCGCGGACCGGCCTGCCCGCACCTACTCCGGCGGGATGCGCCGCTGACTGGACCTGGCCGGGGCGCTCGTCGCCGACCCGCCGGTGCTGCTGCTCGACGAGCCGACCACCGGGCTGGACCCGCGCAGCCGCAACGACCTGTGGGACGTGATCCGCGGGCTCGTCGCACGCGGGACGACGCTGCTGCTCACCACCCAGTACCTGGAGGAGGCCGATGCGCTGGCCGACGAGATCGTGGTCATCGACCACGGCCGGGTCATCGCCCGCGGCACCGCGGACCAGCTGAAGTCCCAGGTCGGCGGGGAGCGGCTCGAGGTGACCGTCAGCGCGGCCGCGGACCTCGACGCGACCGCCGCGCACCTGGCTCCGCTCGGCGTCGGCGAGGCGGTGCTCGACCGGCACCGCCGTTCGCTGACCATGCCGGTCAGCGGCGGGGTCGACGTGCTGCGCGCCGCGCTGGACCGGCTCGCCGACTCCGGCACCAAGGTCGACGACGCGGGGCTGCGCCGCCCGACGCTCGACGACGTCTTCCTCACCCTGACCGGGCGCCCCGCCGACGAGGCGGACCAGGCCGAGGAGCCGACCCCGTGAACGCCGCCGCCACCATGCTCGCCGACGCCTCCGTCGTCGCGAAGCGAAACCTGATCAAGATCAAGCGGGTCCCGGACCTGCTGGTCTTCACGACCCTGTCCCCGATCATGTTCGTGCTGCTGTTCGCCTACGTCTTCGGCGGCGCGATCGACCCGACCGGCGGCGGGGCCGGGTACCGCGAGTTCCTGATGGCCGGGATCTTCGCCCAGACCGTCATCTTCGGGGCCACGAACACCGGCGCCGGGCTCGCCGAGGACGTCAAGAAGGGCATCATCGAGCGGTTCCGGTCGCTGCCGATGTCGTCGTCGGCGGTGCTGACCGGCCGGACCCTCTCCGACGTGGTGAACAACCTGATCGTGCTGGTGGTGATGTCGCTGACCGGGCTGCTGGTCGGGTGGCGGATCCACACCTCGGTCGGGGAGGCGCTCGCCGGGTTCGCCGTGCTGATCGTGTTCGCCTACGCCTTCTCCTGGGTGATGGCGTTCGTCGGGCTGCTCGTGCCGAGCCCGGAGGTGGTGAACAACGCCTCGTTCGTCGTGATCTTCCCGCTGACGTTCCTCGCGAACACCTTCGTGCCGCTGAACTCGCTGCCCGGCCCGCTGCGGGTGTTCGCCGAGTGGAACCCGGTCTCGGCGGTGACCGCGGCCGCACGGTCCCTGTTCGGCAACGACGGCGCGATCCCGGCGTCCGCGTCCGTCTCGGACGCCTGGCCGCTGCAGCATCCGGTGCTCTACGTGCTGATCTGGTCGGTCGCGATCGTCGCGGTCTTCGCGCCGCTGGCGAGCTGGCAGTACCGGCGGGCCGCGAGCCGCTGACGGCACCGCTGCCGACAGCACTGCCGCCGGCCCCGGCGTGCCGGGCCTGGCGGCAGGGCCGGCGACCCGAGCCCGGATGGGGAGGCCCTCCCCTGGCGTCCCCGGGGAGGGCCTCGTCGTCCGTCGGGACGCTCGTCGTGTGTGACCACTCCAGCGACTGCGGGAGCACGTCGCTGGGGAGCGTCCCGGCGTACGTGTGGGGGTCAGCCGACCTGGTTGAGCCAGGCTCCACGGCTGCTGGAGAAGTCCATCGCGTCGTAGAGCAGGACGTACTGTCCGGTCGCGCCGCTCGGCCGGTCGAAGCAGACGGTGCCGGTCATGGTGCCGCCGGGCGCCAGCTGGCCGGCGGTGAGCAGCGTGTCGGAGCCGAGCAGTGTCGTCATCAACGCTGCACCGTTCGGGTCCTGGAGCTTCCAGTCGAAGCCTCCGTTGAACGACTCCGTGCCGGATCCGGTGTTGGTGTAGGTGACGTCCGAGCACAGGGTCTGGCCGATGGGCGAGTCGCCCGGCGTCAGCGGGCTCGCCGCGATCTGCAGGTTCCCGACGGTCAGCGTGCCGCCGGCGTCGCCGACCACGTCGTCGGCGGTCGCACCGGGAAAGGCTCCCGCCGCGTCGCCGGAGGCCGCCGGCGGGGTCCCGGTCGAGGAGGCCGTCGGCAGGCCGGACACCGCGGCGGCGAACACCGAGGCGTAGAGGACACAGATGACCAGCCCGATCGCCGAGAGCACCGTGCCCGCGATCGCGACCCCACGGTTGTCCGCACGGCCCCGGCTCGCCCGGACGACACCGAGCACGCCGAACAGCAGACCCAGTAGCACCAGCGGCCAGGCGATCACCCCGATGAACGGGATGAAGGAGAACAGCAGGCCGAGGATCCCGAGCACCAGCGCGGTGACGCCGAAGCCGTTGCGCGGCGCGACGGCCGGGGCGGCGACGGCCGGGGCCGCGGTGCGCTGCTGCGGGACGGCGGTGCGCTGGGCCGCGCTCGGCCAGGGCTGGGCGCCGGCGGGCGCCTGCTGCTGCGGCATCCCGCCCGGGTTGGTGCGCCCGAAGGGCGGTCCGCCGAAGGGGACGTCGGGGTTGCCGTCGTAGTACGGGTTCGGGTACCCGCCGGAGTGCTGCGGCCGGGGCTGGTGGTGCGGCGCCCGGCCCTGCGGCGCGGCGCCGCGCGGGTCCTGCGCGTACTGCTGCCGGTGGTGTCCGGGGCCCTGGGGGCCCGGGTACTGCTGCGGGACGCGGTGCGGGCCGGACTGCTGCTGCGGCGGGCCGGAGAGGTCCGGGGCACCGTGGCGGTTCTGCGGAGTGGTCACGTCACGGCTGTCGCGGCGACGGCGGCCCGCGTATCAGCTGGTCCGCACTTATCAACAAATCTGAGGACAGGGCCGTTCGGCCGTGCGGGTACAGGACCGAACAGGTCAGCCGAGCCGGTCGAGCAGGGCCCGAGCATCGGTCGGTGCGTGGACCTTCGCGTCGTTGTCGAAGTAGCAGACGACGTCGTGCCCGGCGTCGCGCCAGGCCCGGATGCGGGCGGCCCAGCCGTCGAGCGCCGCGGCGGTGTAGCCACCGGCGTAGAGCTCGCCCTGGCCGTGCAGCCGCAGGTAGACGAGATCGGCGGTGACCTCGTCGAACACCGGCCAGGTGCCCGCCGAGTCCGACTGCACCAGGGCGACGCCGTGCTCGCGCAGCAGCGCGGTGAACGCCGGGTCCCGGAACGACGGGTGCCGCGGCTCGACCGCGTGCCGCAGCGGGCGGTCGGCGTCGGTCTCGACGAGCGCCCGGCCGTCGAGCCGCTCGTCGTGTCCGGTCGCGGCCCGGGCGGCGGCCGTGGTGGTCGACGGCAGCAGCTCCAGGAAGCGGGCCACCCGGTCGGCGTCGAAGCGCATCCGGGGCGGCAGCTGCCACAGCACCGGGCCCAGTGCGGGGCCCAGTCCGAGCACCCCGGAGGCGAGGAAGTTCGCGACCGGCACCGCGACGTCGCGCAGCTGCTTCAGGTGCGTCACGAAGCGCGGGCCCTTCACCGCGAACACGAACCCGGCCGGGACCTGCTCGGCCCAGGCGCGGTAGTTCTCCGGGCGTTGCAGCGAGTAGAACGACCCGTTGATCTCGATCGAGGTGACCTGCCGGGACAGGTACTCCAGCTCCCGGCGCTGCACCAGCCCCGGTGGGTAGAACGTGCCGCGCCACGGCGGGTAGCGCCACCCCGATGTCCCGACCAGCACAGTGCCGGCCCGGGGCGTCCCACTCACGTGCCACCGACCAGCCCGCGCAGCGCGGCGGCGGCCGCAACCGGGTGGGTCACCGGGCCGTTGTGGCCCCCGGGCAGCTCGACCAGGCCCCGCCCGATCCCGGCGGCCAGGGCCTCGGCGCACCGGTGCTCCCAGCGCCCGCGCGACTCGTAGCCGCCGGTGGGGATCACCCGTACCCCGCTGGCGGTCACGTCGGCCGGGTCGATCCGGGCGGCCCGCACGGCCGGGACGTCGTGGCGCAGGAAGCGGCGCAGTGCGGGCTGCGGGTCCCCCGACGGCGGCTCGGGCCGGTAGCCGGGCTCGACCGGGTCGTCGCCGGAGGTCAGCTCCGCCATCGTCCGGATCGCGGCGCCGATGTCGTCGCGCGCGACGAGGTCCTCGACCCGGTCCATGGCGGCCTCGAAGGCCGCGTCGCGGACCAGGCCGGGCAGCGGTGGCTCGTGCGCGACGAGCGTCGTGACCAGGCCCGGGTGCCGGACGGCGAGCAGCAGCCCGATCACCGCGCCGATGCTCACCCCCACGACGGCAGCGGGCCCGGTGCCCGCCAGCAGCCCGGCCGCGTCGTCGGCGTGCGCGGTCAGCGGGACCGGGCCGTCGTCGGCCGGGCTGCGCCCGATCCCGCGTCGGTCGTAGGTGAGCACCCGGTGGGTCACGGCCAGCTCGTCGACGAGCATCCGCGCCGCGCCCGCCTCGGACGCGCCGCCCTGGATCAGCAGCAGCGGCGGCCCCGACCCGGTCACCTCGTGGTGCAGGGGCACGACGTCCTCCCGGGCCGGTCTCGGGGCGGCCGGACGGCCGCCCGTTTGCCAGGATGGACGTCATGCGTACCCGACCGCACCTCGAGTCGTGACCGAGCTCGCCCCGGCGGTGCGCCGGGTCCTGGACTGGCCGGTCGACCACGTGGGCGCCGCCGTCGTCGCCGCGGACGGCACGGTGCTCGCCACTGCGGGCGACGTCGACCGCGAGTTCGCGCTGGCGTCGGTGACCAAGCTGCTCTCGGCCTACGCGGCGCTCGTCGCGGTCGAGGAGGGTGCCGTCGACTGGGACGACGCGGCCGGCCCGGAGGGTGTGACGGTGCGGCACCTGATCGCGCACACCTCCGGCCTGGCGTTCGACACCGACGAGGTCAAGGCCGCCCCCGGGGAGAAGCGGATCTACTCCAACACCGGTTTCGCCGTGCTCGCCGACGCCATCGCGGCCGCGACCGGCATCGGGTTCGCCGAGTACCTGCACGAGGCCGTCTGCACCCCGCTCGGGATGGGGCACACCCGGCTGGAGGGGGCCGCCGGCTCCGGCGCCGTCTCGACCGTCGAGGACCTGACCCGCTTCGCCGCCGAGCTGCAGGCCCCGCGGCTGCTGGACCCGCGGACCGTCGCCGAGGCGACCACGGTCGCCTACCCCGGTCTCGACGGGCTGCTGCCGGGCTACGGCCGACAGCGACCGAACGACTGGGGCCTGGGCCTGGAGATCCGCGACGGCAAGTCCCCGCACTGGACCGGGGTGCACTCGTCGCCGCGGACGTTCGGGCACTTCGGGCAGTCCGGCACGTTCCTGTGGGTCGACCCGGACGCGGGCGCCGCGGCCGTCGTCCTGACCGACCGCGACTTCGGGCCGTGGGCGGTCGAGGCGTGGACGCCGTGGACGGACGGGGTGCTCGCGGCGCTCGCGGCCGGCTGAGGGCAGGTCAGGGGTCGACCCGGTCGAAGCCCCAGGAGTGCGGCGGCCGGGCCAGCAGCTCGCCGGGCGGCTCGGGCAGCGTCGTCCCGGCCGGCACCCCGACCGCGATCACGACGACCCGACCGCCGTCGGCGACGAACAGCTCGTGGCGCTGCGCACCGGCCAGCGCGACGGCGGCCCGCTCGCGCACGTGGTCGAGGAGCTCGTCGCGGCGGCCGTCGGCGGCGCGGGCCTCCCACATCAGGGTCGGGGTCACGTCCGGCGCGCCGGCACGGTCGGCACGTCGACCGCGGCGGCCACGTCGGCGGCGGTGACCCGGAACCGGTCCGGATAGTGCGCGGCGTCGCGGACCGCAGGCGGCTCGGTGTCGCGCCAGACGAAGCCGCACAACCCGCAGCGGTGCACGGTCCACACCCCGGGGACCGGGGAGGTCGCGAGCACGGCGGCGCCGTCGGTGGAGCAGCGGGGGCAGGTCATCAGCGGTTCTCCTTCCGGTCGCCGGCGACGAGCCGGCCCAGACGCTCGACCCAGGCCGCGGTGTCGTCGGGCGGCACGACGCGCTGGGAGTAGTGCCCGCGGTCGTCCGGGGCGGTCGGCGTGGTGGCATCGATGATCAGCTTGTGGGTGATGCCGGCCGGGTCGGATCCCGGGTCCAGCGGCAGCACCGGCATGTCGGGCAGGATCACCAGGTCGTGCGCGGGGTGCATCTTGGTCGACAGCGCCCACATGACCTGGGGCAGGTCGAACGGGTCCACGGTGTCGTCGACGCAGATCACGACCTTGCAGTAGCCGAGGCCGTGCGGGGTGGTCATGGTCCGCATCCCGACGGCCTTGGCGAAGCCCCCGTAGCGGTTGCGGACCGAGACGATCGCGAGCAGCCCGTGGGTGTACATCGCGTTGACCGCGCGCACCTCGGGGAACTCGGCCTGCAGCTGCTTGAGCAACGGGACGCAGGTGTTGGGCCCGATGAGGTAGTCGCACTCGGTCCACGGCATGCCGATGTAGAGGTGCTCGAAGTAGGGCGTGGTCCGGTAGGACACCCGGTCGATGCGGATCTGCGGCATGCGCCGGCCGCCGGAGTAGTGCCCGGTGAACTCGCCGAACGGGCCCTCGAAGTGCCGCTCGCGCCCGAGGACGACGCCCTCCAGCAGGATCTCGCAGCCCCACGGGACGTCGAGCCCGGTCTCCGGGCCGGTGGCGATCGGGCATGGTGAGCCGCGCAGGGCGCCCGCCATCTCGTACTCGCTGTCGGCGTAGGCGATCGGCATGCCCGCGACCAGCGGGATCGTCGGCTCGTTGCCGAGCGTGATCGCGACCGGCAGGTCCTCGCCGCGCTCCTCGGCGCGGCGCAGCTGCAGCGCGATGTCGTGCTGCGGGACGGGCTGCAGCCCGAGCGTGCGCGGTCCCTGGACCTCCATCCGGTAGATGCCCAGGTTCTGCTTGCCGAAGGAGTCCGGGTCGTCGGGGTCGCGGCTGACGACGGCGGCCTTGTCGATGTAGAAGCCGCCGTCGCCTGCGTTGATGCGGAACAGCGGCAGCAGCGCGAACAGGTCGACCGCCTCGCCGGCGACGGTGTTCTCCGCGAACGGCGGGTCGGCGCGCCGCTCGACCGGCACCGGGAAGGCGTCCCAGCGACGGCCGAACTCCTCGACCTGCTCACGCACCGGGGTCTCCGGCGGCAGCCCGAGCGCGACGGCGTGGTTGGCCCAGGAGCCGTGCGCGTTGAGCACGATGTTCGGGTCGCGGAACCCGGCGACGTCGGTGAACAGCAGCGCGGGGGCTCGGTCGCCGAGCTTCGGTGCGGCGGCACCGGCGGCACCGAGGTCGGGCTCGGCCTTCACCTCGTCGTCGATGCGCAGGAGCTGGCCGTGCCGCTCGAGCTCGGCCAGGTAGTCGCGGAAGGTGTCCATCAGGCGCTCCTCCTCTGACGGGCGGACCCGCCGGTCCAGCGGCGGGCCCGCGGGGCGGGCAGGTCGAACTGGTCGCAGATGCGTGCGACGACGTGGTCGACGACGTCGTCCAGTCCGGCCGGGTGGTTGTAGAAGGCGGGCATCGGCGGGACGATCCGCACCCCGGTGCGGCGCAGGGCCAGCATGTTCTCGAGGTGGATCTCCGACAGCGGGGTCTCCCGCGGCACGAGGACCAGCTTCCGGTCCTCCTTGATCGTGACGTCGGCGGCGCGGGCGACGAGCCCGTCGGCGATCCCGTGCCGGATCTGCGCGAGCGTCTTCATCGAGCAGGGGACGACGACCATCCCGTCGGTCCGGAACGAGCCGGACGAGATCGACGCGGCCTGGTCCCCGAACGGATGTGCGGTCCCGGCCAGCGCCTCGACCTCGGGCACCGTCCAGCCGGTCTCCTCGACGATCGTCGCCCGCGCCCACTTGGAGAGCACGAGATGCGTGTCGACCTCGGCCTCGCGCAGCGCCTCCAGCAGACGGATCCCGAGGATCGCGCCGGTCGCGCCGGTGATCCCCACGACGAGTCGCACCGGGCCACCTCCCAACTAGTTCGTATACTAACTGTTTGAATACGAACTATACTCGTCGCATGATCGAGCGCAACCCGGGTGCCGACGAGGCGGTCGTGCACCTGCTCCGCCGGGTCCTGCAGTCCCACACCGCGGCCTGGCAGCAACGCGTCCCGCAGCTGACCAAGCCGCAGTACGCGATGCTCGACGCGCTGCGCCGCCGGCCCGGGATCGACCAGGTCACGCTCGGGTCGCTCGCGGCGACCGACAAGGGCACCACCACCGAGCTGCTGCGCCGGATGGAGCGCAACGGCTGGCTGACCCGCACCCGGTCCGAGACCGACCAGCGACGTCGGCTGGTCCACCTCACCGACGAGGGCGAACGCCTGGCCGCCGGGGCCGCGACCGAGGCCCGCGCGCTGGCCGCCGAGTTCCTCGCCCCGCTCGACGGGGCCGACCGGACCCGGCTGCGCGACCTGCTGGCCCGGCTCGCCGCGGCAGAGCCCGACGGGGACGGGGAGTCGTCCGGGATTCCTCACCCGGGGCGGGAATGAACCGCGACCCCCGCCCGTTGGAACGACTGTCCGAGCCGGGCGAACCGAGTCCCCGGGCCGCAATAGATAACCGCCACCGTGGAGTTCCGTTCGGCTGGAGCCACGATGCGCCACTCGCCGCGAGGCGACCGGCGTCCGGTTCGGACCCCATACCTCCCCTTCTCGAAATCCATTCGACGACGCCTGCGAGGCCGGTCACCATGGTCGGCGCGCGCCCGGTCCCGGGCGAGCAGGCAGACTGAACGAACGATGTCCAGCGAACCCGTCCCGTCTCCGACCTCCGCACAGCCGTCGTCGCACGACCGACCGCGCCGACCCCGCCGCCGACCCGGCGCCCGGGGCGAGCACCAGCCGCGCGGCGGGAACTCCGGCACCCCGCAGGACACACCTCCACACGAGACCACCTCATCGGACCTCGCCGCAGCGCAGGCCGCCCCCGGGACGGAGGGCGCCGCGCGCGGCGTCCCGGCCCGCGATCAGCAGCGCCGCCGTGCATCGACGCAGCGCCGCCGCGGGCCTCGGGGTCGGCGCGCTGCCGTCACGGCGCCCGGCCCCGACCAGCCCGGCCGTCGCGGCCCCGACCGCGACGGCCCGGACCCCTCGGGCCCCACCCCGGCCGCAGAGACCGACGCCGGCCGGCCGCGCCGGGGCACCGGCGGGGGCCGCGACGCCGAGCCGCCGCTCCCCCCGCTCGACGACGCCGAGCTCACCGCCCTGCGCGAGCGCCTCGACTCCCTCGGCCCGGCCGAGGCCGAGCGCCTGCGCGGCCGGCTGGACCGGGCCCGCGACGGGCGCGCCCAGCAGCGGGTCGCCGACGCCGTCGCGAAGGCCGAGCACCGCGTCGCGCGCCGGCGCGCCGCGCTGCCGCGGATCTCCTACCCCGCGACGCTGCCGGTCTCCGCGCGCCGCGAGGAGATCGCCGACGCGATCCGCGACAACCAGGTCGTGATCGTCGCCGGGGAGACCGGCTCCGGGAAGACGACGCAGCTGCCGAAGATCTGCCTCGAGCTGGGCCGCGGTGTGCACGGGATGATCGGGCACACCCAGCCGCGGCGGCTCGCCGCGCGCACCGTCGCCACCCGGATCGCCGAGGAGCTGGGCGTCGAGCTCGGCGGGGCGGTCGGTTGGAAGGTCCGGTTCACCGACGCCGTCGGCGACTCGACCATGGTCAAGCTGATGACCGACGGCATCCTGCTGGCCGAGCTGGCCGGGGACAAGGACCTGCTGGCCTACGACACGCTGATCATCGACGAGGCGCACGAGCGCAGCCTCAACATCGACTTCATCCTCGGGTACCTGACCCGGCTGCTCCCCCGCCGTCCCGACCTCAAGGTCGTCATCACCTCCGCGACGATCGACCCGGAGCGCTTCGCCCGGCACTTCGGCACGGCCTCGGAGAGCGGCGAGCCGACCCCCGCGCCGATCGTCGAGGTCTCCGGGCGCACGTTCCCGGTGGAGGTGCGGTACCGGCCCGTCGTCGACCCCGACGACCCCGACGCCGACCCCGACCGGCAGCTGGACGACGCGATCGGCGACGCCGTCGTCGAGCTGCAGCGCGAGGGCCCGGGCGACGTGCTGGTGTTCCTGCCCGGTGAGCGCGAGATCCGGGAGGCCACCGAGGCACTGGAGCGGCGCAACCTGCGGAACACCGAGATCCTGCCGCTCTACGCCCGCCTGTCGACGGCCGAGCAGCAGCGCGTGTGGGCGCCGCACGCAGGCAACCGGGTCGTGCTGGCCACCAACGTCGCCGAGACCTCGCTGACCGTCCCCGGCGTCCGCTACGTCGTCGACACCGGGACCGCGCGCATCTCGCGCTACTCGCGCCGCCTCAAGGTGCAGCGGCTGCCGATCGAGAAGATCTCCCAGGCCTCGGCGAACCAACGCTCCGGTCGCTGCGGCCGCACCTCGGACGGCATCGCGATCCGGCTGTACGCCGAGGACGACTTCGACGCCCGCCCCGAGTTCACCGACCCGGAGATCCTGCGGACCAACCTGGCGTCGGTCGTGCTGCAGATGATCGCCCTGGACCTGGGCGAGATCTCGGAGTTCCCGTTCGTCGAGCCGCCGGACCGGCGCGCCGTCGCCGACGGTCTGGACCTGCTGCACGAGCTCGGTGCGCTGCGTCCGGACCGGCGCTCGCTGACCGCCGTCGGGCAGTCACTGGCGCGGCTGCCGGTGGACCCCCGGCTGGGCCGGATGCTCGTCGAGGCGCACCGCAACGGCTGCCTGCGCGAGGTGCTGGTCATCGCGGCCGCGCTGAGCGTGCAGGACCCTCGCGAGCGGCCGACCGAGCAGCGCCAGGCCGCCGACGAGCGGCACCGCCGCTTCGCCGAGGACGGCTCGGACTTCCTCGCGTTCCTGCGGCTGTGGGACCACCTGCAGCAGCGCCGCGACGAGCTGTCGGGCAGCCGGTTCCGGCGCGAGCTGCGCGAGGACTTCCTGCACTACCTGCGCGTGCGCGAGTGGTGGGACCTGCACGGCCAGCTCCGGCAGGCCGCGCGCAGCTCCGGCATGGAGGTCAACGACCACGACCCCGAGTGGCCGCGGCACGCCGACCGGATCCACCAGTCCGTCCTCGCCGGTCTGCTGTCGCAGGTCGGCATGCAGGACCCGCTCTCCGAGAAGAGCACAGGGAAGGGCACGGGGAACGGCAGAGACGGGAAGAAGGAGCGGAAGGGGCCGAAGGACTATCTCGGAGCCCGCGGCGCGAAGTTCGCGATCTGGCCCGGCTCGGGGCTGGCGCGCAAGCCCCCGCGCTGGGTGATGGCCGCCGAACTCGTCGAGACGACGAGATTGTGGGCACGGACCGTCGCACCGGTGCAGCCGGACTGGATCGAGCCGCTCGCCGAACATCTCGTCAAGAAGACATATTCGGAACCGCGCTGGTCACGCAAGCGCGGGAGCGCCGTCGCGACCGAGCGGGTCACCCTGCACGGGCTGCCGCTGGTCGCGGACCGCACCGTCGCCTACGGCCGGATCGACGCCGAGGTGAGCCGCGACCTGTTCCTGCGCCACGCTCTCGTCGAGGGCGACTGGGAAACCCGGCACCCGTTCTTCCACGCCAACCGGGAGCTGCTCGACAGCGTCGAGGAGCTGGAGCACCGGGCCCGGCGGCGCGACCTCGTCGTCGACGAGGACACCCTGTTCGCCTTCTACGACGAGCGGGTTCCCGCCGACGTCGTCTCCGGTGCGCACTTCGACCGCTGGTGGAAGCGGGAGTCGAAGCGATCCCCGGACCGGCTGACCTACACCGAGGAGATGCTCGCGACCGAGGCCGCGAAGCAGGTCGACCGCAACCACTACCCCGACCACGTCGAGGCGGGCGGGCTGACGCTGCCGCTGTCCTACGCGTCCGAGCCGGGCCACCACGAGGACGGTGTGACCGTCGACGTGCCGGTGGCGGCGCTGAACCAGGTCGACCCGACGCCGTTCACCTGGCAGGTGCCGGGGCTGCGTGAGGAGCTCGTCACCGCGTTGATCCGGACGCTGCCGCGGAACCTGCGCCGCAACTTCTCCCCGGCCCCGGACCACGCGAAGGCGGTGCTGGCCCGGCTGCGCGGCGAGACCGGCCGACGCCCGCTGCTGGACGTCCTGGAGGACGAGCTCGGCCGGATGCGCGACGTGCACATCCGGCGCGAGGACTGGGAGCTGGAGCGGCTGCCCGAGCACCTCACGGTGACGTTCCGGGTGCTCGACGAGTCCGGTGCCGAGCTGGCCCGCGACACCGACCTGGACCGGCTGCGCCGCGCCCTCGCCCCGAAGGTGCGGGAGGAGCTGGCCGCCGCGGGCAGCGACGTCGAGGCGACCGGGCTGACGTCGTGGACGATCGGCGAGCTCCCCCGCGAGCTGCCGATCCGGCGCGGCGCGCACACGGTCACCGGCTACCCGGGCCTGCGCGACCGCGGCACGAGCGCCGACGTCCGGGTGTACGCGACGGCGTCCGAGCGCGACCCAGCCCACCACCGCGGCGCCCGGCGGCTCCTGCTCCGCAACACCACCCACCCGGGCAAGCAGGTGCAGCGCGGTCTGGACAACCGGGCGCGGCTGGCCCTGTCGCGCAACCCGCACGGCTCGCTCGACGCCCTGCTCGACGACTGCACCACCGCCGCCGCCGACCACCTGATGGTCCGTGGCGGCGGGGACCCGTTCGACGAGGCGCAGTACGCGCGGCTCGCGGAGCTGCTGCGGATGCGGCTGCCGTCGACGACGCTGCAGGTCCTCGACGCCGTCCGCGGCGTGCTGGAGGTGTGGCACCGGGTGGGTGCGGCGCTGGCGGACCTGCGCGGCCCGGCCACCCGCGACGGCGTCGCCGACGTGACGGCGGTCGTGGGCCGGCTGACCGCGCCGGGCTTCGTCACCGCCGCCGGCGCGAACCGGCTCGGCGACGTGAAGCGCTACCTGCAGGGCTGCGAGCTGCGGCTGGAGAAGCTGCGCGCCGACCCCGCCCGCGACGCCCGGTGGACCGCCGAGATCGCTCCGGTCGAGGCCGAGTACCGCGGGCTGCTCGCCGCGCTGCCCGAGGGCACCGAGCCGTCGCCGGCGCTGCGGGAGATCGGCTGGATGGTCGAGGAGCTGCGCATCTCGCTCTACGCCCACCCGATGAAGACCCGGCACCCGGTGTCGGTGCGGCGGATCGAGCGGGCGATCGACGAGCTGTGACTGTCGGGGGTCGCGGGCACACTGCGACCATGACCGATGCGCCGATCGCCATGTTCCGTCTCTTCGCACTCGACTGCCCGGACCCGATGGAGCTCGCCCGGTTCTACTCGGCGATCACCGGCTGGCCGGTGATCGGTCCCACCGACGCCGACCCGGACTGGGTCGAGCTCGACCCGGGTGGGGCGGGCGCCACGCTGGCGTTCCAACAGATCTCCGAGGGGGAGTTCACCCCGCCCGAGTGGCCCGGGCAGGTGCGCCCGCAGCGCGGACACGTCGACTTCGTCGTGCCCGACCTCGACGCCGGGGAGGCCGCGGTGCTGGCGATCGGGGCGCGCAAGCACGACGTCCAGCCCGCGCCGGCGAGCTTCCGGGTGTTCCTCGACCCGATCGGGCACCCGTTCTGCCTGGTCAAGGAGTAGCGGGCGCACCCAATGCCGCCGCCTCCTCGCGGATCGCCCGCACGAGAGCCGAGGCCGCGCCCGACGGCGCGCCGGCGGTGACCGCGAGCAGCGCACGGTCCGGCACGACCGGGTTGCGCACCGGGATCCAGCGCACGTCACGCGGCACCGAGTCCGCGGCGAGGCCGGGCACCACGGTGACGGCCAGCCCGGCGGCGACCAGCCCGAACCGGGTCGCCCAGTGGCGCGCCTCGTAGCCGATGTGCGGCTCGGACAGGCCCGGCCACGCGCCGAACTGCGGCTCGCCGGCCGGGCCCGCTCCGGCCACCCAGGTCTCGCCGACCAGGTCCTCCACGTCGAGCACGTCACGGTCGGCGAGCCGGTGCGCCCGGCCGACGGCGACTCCCGAGCCACGGGGGACGTGCAGTGTCTCGGCACGCAGGCCGTCGAGGTCCGGCGCGGGGAGCCCGTCGCCCACCGCGACCACCGCCACCTCCACCTGTCCGGCACGCAACCGTCGCACCTGGACAGGGCTCGCCGCCTCCTGCAGGGCGACCCGCAGGCCCGGGTGCCGGGCACGCGTCCTGGCGACGGCCCTCGGCAGCAGCACCGCCGTCGCCGTCGGGAACCCCGACGCCACGAGACTCCCGGCGAAGCGGTCGCGCACTCCGGCGACCTCCTCGAGCGCGCCGTCGAGCTCGGCGAGCACCCGGCCCGCCCGCCGGATGACGACCTCACCGGCGGCCGTCGGTCGCACCCCGCGCGGCAACCGCTCGAACAGCTCCGAGCCCGCGGCCGCCTCCGTGGCCGCGACCTGCCGGGACACCGCCGACTGCGTGTACCCGAGCACGGTCGCCGCGCCGCTGAACGAGCCCTGCCGGGCCACCTCGAACACGGTCCGCAACCCGGCGACGGTCAGCTCGGCCATGAGTCGATGGTATGCGTTCTGCTCATGTCTGTTGTGCACAGGTCTCGCTTGTCGCATGTGTTGGAGCGACGCACGCTGGACCCATGACGAACGACAAGGTGTGGTTCCTGACCGGCGCGTCGCGGGGCTTCGGGCGCCTGTGGGCCGAGGCCGCGCTGCGGCGCGGTGACCGGGTCGCCGCGACGGCGCGGGACGTGCGCACGCTCGACGGCCTCGTCGCCGCCCACGGCGACGCCGTGCTCCCGATCTCGCTCGACGTCACCGACCGCCCGGCGGTGATCGACGCCGTCCGCCGGACCGTCGAGCACTTCGGCCGGCTCGACGTCGTCGTGAACAACGCGGGGTACGGGCACTTCGGTGCCGTCGAGGAGCTGAGCGAGGACGAGATCCGTGCGCAGATGGAGACCAACTTCTTCGGCGCACTGTGGGTGCTGCAAGCCGCCCTGCCCGTCCTCCGCCGCCAGCGCAGCGGACATCTCGTCACCGTGACGAGCGAGGGTGGCGTCCGCGCGTTCCCCGGGATCGGCGCGTACCACGCGTCGAAGTGGGCGGTGGAGGGGCTTACGCAGTCCCTCGCCGGCGAGGTCCGCGAGCTCGGGATCCGCGTCACGAACGTCGAGCCCGGCCCGTACGCGACGGGGTGGCTCGACGCCACCCGGCACAGCGCGCCGCTGCCGGACTACGACCACGTCCGGGACTCCGCGGGAACCTTCGACGTCGGGGACCCGGAGGCGACGGTCCCCGCGCTGCTCGCCGTCGTCGACGCCGAGGACCCGCCGCTGCGGGTGTTCTTCGGCCGGTCGTTCGAGGCCGTCCGAGCGCAGTACCTGGCACAGATCGCGGAATGGGAGCGCTGGCAGGACGTGGCCCTGGAAG
The DNA here is from genome assembly GCF_001932475.1 of Pseudonocardia sp. Ae717_Ps2. Classification (NCBI taxonomy): domain Bacteria; kingdom Bacillati; phylum Actinomycetota; class Actinomycetes; order Pseudonocardiales; family Pseudonocardiaceae; genus Pseudonocardia; species Pseudonocardia sp. Ae717_Ps2. The sequence goes on along the minus strand of NZ_MCIS01000001.1, from coordinate 167,768 downwards.
CGTTCGGGCCGGTCCGGGCCGGATGACCGGTGCGGGCCGGCGCCCGCACCGGAACCGGATGCGTTCGCCACCGCACGAATCCGGCGGGGTCGGCGGATCGGTGTGAGGATCAGGTCTCCGTCGACGGCGAGGGGCCCGCGATCATGACCGCACCGACCACCCCGTACACCGAGCTGGGCGAGGCTCTGGGCACCGACTTCTTCTCGGTGCGCGACCAGTTCACCGACGAGCAGTGGCAGCGCTTCGCCGACACCCGCACGTTCGTCGACTCCGAGGTCCTCCCCGACATCAACGACTACTGGGAGCGCGCCGAGCTGCCCTGGCACCTGTTCCGGCGGCTGCCGGAGCTCGGGGTCGTCGGCGAGGACATCCAGGGCTACGGGGCGGCCGGGATGAGCCCGCTCGCGCTCGGCCTCGTGCACATGGAGCTGCACCGCGGCGACGGCTCGCTCGGCACGTTCCTCGGGGTGCACGCGGGCCTGGCGATGAAGGCGATCGCGATGTGCGGCTCGGAGGAGCAGAAGCAGCGCTGGCTGCCGTCGATGTCGACCATGGACTCCCTCGGCGCGTTCGCGCTGACCGAGCCGATGCACGGCTCGGACTCGGTCGCGCTGGAGACCACCGCGACCCGCGACGGCGACCACTGGGTGCTGCGCGGGTCCAAGCGCTGGATCGGCAACGGCAGCGTCGCGGACCTGGTGGTCGTGTGGGCGCGCGACACCGACTCCGGGGAGGTGCTCGGGTTCGTCGTCGAGACCCCGGCGGAGGGATACCGGGCCACCGTCATCCCGGGGAAGGTGTCGCTGCGGGCGCTCTGGCAGGCCGACATCGAGCTGGACGGGGTCCGGGTGCCGGAGGAGAACCGGCTGGCGCGGGCCCGGACGTTCGCCGACTGCGCCGCGGTGCTGGCCACCACCCGGGGCACCTGCGCCTGGATGGCACTGGGCCACGCGACCGCCGGCTACGACGCCGCCCTGCGCTACGCCCTGGAACGCGAGCAGTTCGGCAAGCCGCTGGCGAGCTTCCAGATCGTGCAGCAGCGGCTCGTCGCGATGCTCGCCGACCTGACCGGCATGCAGCTCTACTGCATGCAGTCCGCGCGCCTGGCCGAGGCGGGGAAGCTGTCCCCGACCGTCGCGGGGCTGGCGAAGATGCACAACACCCGGACCGCCCGCAAGATCCTCTCCGAGGCACGGGACCTGCTGGGTGGCAACGGCATCCTGCTGGAGCACCACGTCGTGCGGCACTGGGCCGACATCGAGGCCATCCACACCTTCGAGGGCACCGAGACGATCCAGACCCTCATCGTGGGCCGCGACGTGACCGGGATCAGCGCGTTCACCTGATCCCGGCCGGCACAGGTCAGGCGGGCAGGTCGCGCGGGCCGGGCTTCTCGCGGCCGAACCGGCGGGCCAGGTCGGCCTCGACACGGCGGTCCGAGCGCCGCTCCAGCCACCGCCGCCCCCGGGCCGTCCGCGCGACGAGCAACGACTCGACCAGGTTGCGCAGCACCTGCGACGGCCACATCCACGGCGCGGTCACCGGCAGGTCCAGGTCGCGCAGGCCCTCGGCGCGCAGGAACACCCGCAGCAGCGACAGCAGCCGTCGCCGCTCCCAGGCGCCGCGGAGCCGGTCGATCCGGCCGCCGGTCCGCTCGCTGCGCAGCCCCTCGACCAGGGCGCCCGCGAGCTGCGGGCCTGCCGGGGTGACCTCGCCCTGGGCCAGCACGATGTGGTGGTTGAACGCGTTCTGCTCGCGCTCGCTGTCGAACAGCCAGTCGTCGTCGACGCCGATGAGCCACCCGACGTAGCGCCACAGGTGCATGATCGCGGCGCCGTCGGCACGCGGGACGTGCCGTCCGAGCAGGCGGCAGCCGAGGATCGCGGTGCTGTTGAACAGCCCGAGCGTGGCCGCGGCGTCGGACTGGTTGATCGGCAGACCGTGGGTGTCGACGTCGTAGCGGTCGCCGCGTTCGAACCGCTCCGCGACGAGCGCGTGCATCGCACGCACGTGCAGCGTGGCCGCCCAGCCCTCCCCACCGGGCTCCATGCCGCCGGGGCGGCTGACGGCGAACGCCCACGCCTGGGTCTCGCCGAGGCGTCGCATGGCGCCGGCGCCGGTGAGCCCGCCGGTGCGGACGAGCAGCTCGGTGGGGCCGCCGTAGCGGTAGCCGCCGATCAGCGACAGGCCGAGCAGGACGTCGTCGCGGCTGCGGCCGAGCCTGCGGTAGGCACGGGCGCCGCGTTCGAGCAGGTCCCGGTCGAGCCAGTCCGGGTCCGGGGTGACGGCGGCGAAGAAGTCCCGCAGCGCGGGCGGCGCGTCGGCCGGCGCGGCACCCGCGGCGAGCGCGGTGTGCAGGGCGCGCATGGCCACCCGCTGCGGGTCGTCTCGGTCGCGGCCCATCGCGCGGGCCAGGGCGGCGCCGGTCTCGTCGCGGGTGAGCATCCGGCGGCCGATCTCGGCCAGCAGTGCCGGGTCGGGGTCGCGGACCCCGGCGACCAGGCCGAGCGGACGGGCGATGCGCGCCGCGCGTTCGGGCGCACTGTGGAAGCGTCGCGGGGCGACGGGCGGCTCTGCCAGCATGGACGAATGCTGACACGAGCAAATGCTCGCTTTCAACGCGCGTTCCGGGGCACCCGGTGACCGCCCGCCGGGCCCGGCGACGCGAGCCGCGCCAGGAGCGGTCCCGGGCGATGGTGGAGCGGATCGTCGCCGCGGGCCGGGAGGTACTGGTCACCCGCGGGTACGACGGCGCGTCGACGAACCGGATCGCGGCCGTCGCCGGGGTGTCGCCCGGGTCGCTCTACCAGTACTTCCCGGACAAGGACGCGGTGCTCACCGAGGTGCTGGACCGCTACCTCGACGCGATGGAGGCTCGCGTCTCGCGCGCGTTCCTCGACTCGGTCGCCACGGCCGGGCCGGGCGCCGGGACCGCCACGGCGGTGCGCGCGACGCTGGACGCGCTGCTCGACACGTTCGGCGAGGAGCCGGACCTGCTGCGGGTGATCGTCGAGCAGCTGCCGCGCTCCCCCGGCGGGCGCCGCGCCGCGTTCGCCGGCCGGATCGACGACCTGGTCACGACGGTGCTGCTGACCCGCGGAGCCGGGGACACCGACGCGGCGCGGGCCGCGGCGTGGACGGTCGTGCGGACCGTCGAGCACCTGACCACCGGCTACGTGCTGGAGCGGCCGGGGTTCGCGCGGGAGGTCGTCGTCGACGAGCTGACCGCGCTGGTGGCGGGCTACCTGGACGCGCGCCTGTCCGGTGGGCGGGTGGCGTCCGACGGGCCGTCCTGACCGGGCTCGACCGGGAGTCCGGCCGCGGCCCATGCGCGGAACCCGCCGACGACGTCGGTCGCCCGGTGCAGTCCGATGTCCTGCAGCGACGCGGCGGCCAGACTGGAGCTGTAGCCCTCCGAGCAGAACAGCACCCAGGTGACGTCGTGGTCGACGGCCTCGGGGACGCGAGCGTCGGAGGTCGGGTCGAGCCGCCACTCCAGGTGGTTGCGCTCGATCACCAGCGCGCCGGGGATCTGCCCCTCCTCGCGGCGCTGCCAGCCCGGCCGGGTGTCGACCAGGTGCGCCCCGGCGGCGGCGAGCTCCGCGGCACGCTGCGGAGTGGGCCGGTCGAGCCGGGCGCGGGCGGCGACGAGCAGGTCGGCGACGGTGCGGCTCATCCGACACCCTGCCCGGGTTCGACGAGCTCCGTGCGGGTGCGGCGCAGGCGGTGGTGCCCGGTGGTGCCCGCGACCTCCTCGACGTCGTAGTACGACATCGCCGACAGCGGCGGCGAGTAGGCGTGCACGCTCACCGCGGGGGCCTCGGCGGTGTTGGCGACGTCGTGCACGTGGCCCAGCGGGAACCCGGCGCCGCGGCCGTGGCGCAGGGTGCGGGTGCGCAGCCCGGACGGGCCGCTCCAGCGGCGCTCGGTCAGCGAGCCCGACACCACGGTCAGCGCGCCGAGAGAGCCGGCGTGGTCGTGCAGCTCCGCGATCTGCTCGGTGGCCCAGCTGATCAGCCAGACGTCGACGAAGCCGTCGCTGCGCAGCAGCCGGTACCAGCGACGGTCCGGGTCGACGACGACCTCGTGCTGCCCGGCGCGCACCTCGGCGGCGATCTCGCGGGTCAGCTCCTGCAGGTCCTCGAGGCCGTACGGGGTGGGCGCGGTGACGGGCCGCGCGTGCGGGACACGCGGCCGGGGGCGGGCGGGACCGTGCCCGGGACGGGTCGAGCGGGGAACGGACAGACCGGTGGGCACGGAGGCAGGCGCGGACACGGGAGTACTCCAGGAAGAGGTCGGGCGAGCGTGGTCGAGGGACTCAGCTCGGGCGACAGCCCTGGTCGAAGTGGTCGGCGCGACGGGTCCCCCACAGGGGTCCGAGGGTCGCTGCCTGACTCATGTCCCGCATGCCATCACAGCGACGGGCACCGTTTCAACCCGCCGTCCGACCCGCGGGAGGACCCCGCGGGTGTCCGGACAGGTCGGGTCAGGCGCCGTCGTCGTCGGACATGCCGATGACGGTGTCGAGACCCGACAGGACCAGCGAACGACGGGCCTGGCTGCCGGCGGGCGCGACGAGGGTCAGCGCGGCCCCTCCTGCCCGCATCCGGCGCGCGACCTCCGACAACAGGGCCATCCCGGCGCTGCTGACGAACGCCTCACCGGGCAGGTTCAGGGTGATCGGCAGCCCGCGGTCGACGTGCTCCATCAGCGGGGCCCGGATCGCCGAGACCCCACCGAGGTCGAGGTCGCCGACGATCCCGATCCGCACGCCGTGCGCGTCCGGGACGGCACGCAGCCGGGCGCGGACGGTGCCGTCGTCACCCTCGCCGGACGAGGTGTCGTCCCGGTCGCGGTCCCGTTCGGGCTCCCCGGCGACGAACTCCACCGGCGGACCCGCGCCCGGGGTGCCCACCTCGACCGGGATCGCGGGCAGCAGGAACCGCACGGTGGTGCCGGAGTCCGACGCGTCGATGTGCACGTCACCGGCGAGCTCGCGGATGAGCGCGATGCCGCGGCCGCGGTAGCCGGGGTCGGCCGGCGGGGGCCGCCAGCGTCCGCCGTCGGTGACGCGCACCGCGACCGAGCCGTCCGCGGTCAACGCCAGGTCGACGTCGACACCGGCACCTCCGTCGGTGTCCTCGGGCAGGTAGGCGTGCTCGATGGAGTTGGTGGCGGCCTCGCCGACGGTCAGCTGTAGGTCGCTGACCGCGTCCGGGCCCATCCCGCACCGCGCGGCCCAGGCCGCCACCGCGCGACGCAGCGGGGCGAGCCGTTTCGGGTCGGCCTCGATCGCGATCCGCAGCGGCGGCGGCATCAGCCGGGCGACGACGACGACCGTGTCGTCCGGGATGACCATCCCCTCGGACATCCGGTGCAGCAGCGTGTCCGCCATGTCGCGGGGCTGCGCGGCGGACAGCTCGTCGAACGCGGCGGACAGCCGGGCCAGGCCGTCGTCGATGACCTCGTCACGGCGTTCGAACAGACCGTCCGAGCAGAGCAGGATCGTCTCGCCGGGTTCCATCCGGTCCACGGCCTCGGGGAACGGGGGCCGACCCGAGATCCCCAGCGGCACGCCGCGGCCCTCGGACAGCGTCCGCACCCCGTCCGGGCCGGCGACCAGCGGCGGGGGGTGCCCGGCGCTGGCGTAACGCATCTCGCCGGACCCGGTGTCGATCGTCGCGATGGCCACGGTGCTGGCCATCGCGCCGCGCACCCGCAGCGCGTACTGGTCGAGCTGCTCGAGGGCCCGCGCCGGGGGCTGGCCGTTGACCAGGTTCGACGCGACCGCGGACCGCAGCTGCCCCATCACCGCGGCCGCCGCCGGGCCGCGGCCGACGACGTCGCCGACGACGAGCGCCACCAGGTCGTCGCCGAGGTCCAGGACGTCGAACCAGTCGCCTCCGGCCTCGGTGCCCTGGGTGCCGGGGCGGTAGCGGGTGGCCAGCGACAGCCGTTCGATGTCGGGCAGGCGCTGGGGCAGCAGGCTGCGTTGCAGGGTGACCGCGACCTCGTGCTCCGCCTGGTGCAGCTGGGCGCGGACGATCGCCTGCGCGCACTGGTTGGCCAGCGTGAGCACGAAGCTGCGCTGCTCGGGGGTGAACACCGGCTCGACCGGGAACCGCAGCCCGATGACGCCGATGGGGCGGGCCGCGACCATCAGCGGCACCGCGGTCTGCACCGGGTAGCGCCGGACCTCGCCCTCGGCGGGCTCGCCGGCGTTCCAGATCGGCTCGCCGCTACTGACGGCGCGGCTCAGCGGGTGCGCGCGGCCGGGGGTGCGCATCGGCGGGCCGTCGGCCGGCCAGCCGGACTCGCGCAGCAGCGAGAGCGTGCCGCCCTCGTCGACCACGAGCACCGCGACCGCCTCGGCCCCGATCGAGATCCGGCCGTGCTCGACGACGACCTCGGCGACCGACTCCAGGTCGGTGGCCCTGGCCAGCCCGGTCGCGACCGCGCCGAGGCGCTCGGCGAGCCGGCGGGCCTCGGTCTCGGCCTCCAGCATCGAGGCCCGGTCCAGCGCCTGCGCGGCGAGCTCGGCGACGGCGACGGCCGCCTCCTTGTCCGCGTCGGACAGCCGTCGTTCGGTCAGCATGGCGACCGCGAGGACCCCGAGCGAGCGCCCACCGGCGACGAGCGGCAGGTAGCCGATGGTCTGGGCGTGGTCCGGTGCGATGCCGATGGCCGCGGGGTAGCGCGTCGCCCACTCGTGCGCGGTGGTGAACCACAACGGCTCGTGCCCGGACAGGACCTCGGTGAACGCCAGCGGCGCGTCGGTCCGGATCCGGGCGGCCCGCTGCCACATGTCGCGGTCCCAGCCGTGCCCGGTGAGCGCCTGCAGCCACTCGCCCCGGACCTCCCAGAGCCCGGCGTGGTCGGCGGCGAGCAGGTCGACGATGTGGTCGGCGGCGATGGCGGCGACCTCACCGGGGGTCGCGGCGGCCGACATCTTGGCGGTGGCCCGGTGCAGCAGGCCCAGGCGCTGGGCCGAGGCGCGTTCCTGCTCCAGCAGGCGGGCGTTGTCGACGGCCAGCCCGGCCCGGCGGCCGATCTCGGACAGCAGGTCCAGGTCGTCGTCGGTGTAGGGGTCGCCGGTCTCGGTGCGGACGACGGTCAGCACGGCGCTGGTGCGGCCGCGAGCGGGCAGCGGCACGACCATCACCGAGGTCATGCGCAGCCGGGTCCAGGCCCGGCGCTGGGTGGGTGCGAGCCGGCTCAGGACCTCGTCGAGGTGGGCGGCGTCGAGGATCTCGGGGCGGCCGTCGTCGGCGGCGGGGACCAGCGGGGCGAGCCGCCACAGTGAGGGTTCCAGCGCCGAGCGCTCCGCGGCCACGGCGAGGGTGCCGGTTCCGGTGACCGCGTCGCCGTCGTGGACGACCGCGATGTCGGCGAGCCGGTCCTCGACGACGGCCCGGACGAGCTGATCCGTGCGTCCGGTGCGGGTGATCTCCCGTTCCAGGGACTCGGCGACCTCGGAGTAGATGCGGTGCCGGCGCTGCTCACGGTGCTGGACGTCGATGTCGAGACAACCGCCGACGTAGCCCGCGGAGCGTTCGCCGTCGCGCACGGGAGCGCCCCGGTCGAGCACCCAGCGGTAGCGGCCCGCCCGGTCCAGGAGCCGGTACTCGACCTCGAACGGCGCGTGCGCGCGGGCGGCGGCGGAGGTCACCGAGCGGTAGCGCTCGCGGTCGTCGGGGTGGATGCGGCGGCGCCAGTCGTGGCCCAGCTCCTGCGCGGCGTCCTCGACGCCGGTGAAGTCCAGCCAGCCGCGGTTGACGAACAGCCGGTGCCCGCCGGGGTCGTCGACCCAGATCAGCGCCGGGGTGGAGTCGGCCATGGCGCGGAACTGCAGCTCGGCGGCCCGGCGGACCCGGCCGAGATGCAGGTGGTTCGCGACCCTCGCGAGCAGCTCGCGGGCGGAGAACGGGCGGACCAGGTAGTCGTCGGCGCCGGCGGCGAAGCCCTCGACGGCGGCCTCCTCCCCGGCCCGCGACGACAGCAGCACGACCGGCACCCCGACCGTGCGGGGGTCCGACCGCAACGCCCGCAGGAGCTCGATGCCACCGTTGCCGGGCAGCGCCGCGTCCGCGACGACCAGGTCCGGCGGGTCGGTGCGGGCGGACTCCAGCGCGGCCGAGCCGTCGGCGACGACCCGCACGGTCCAGCGTTCGGTGAGCAGGTCGCGCAGGTAGCCACGCATCTCGCGGTCGTCGTCGACGACGAGCACCCGGTCTCGGTGGTCGACCTCCAGCCCGTCGACGACCGACCCGTCCACCGAGCGGCCGCGGGCGAGGACCGGCGGGACGTCGGCGGGCTCGTCGGGCAGCCAGCGCAGCGCCTCCGCGACGTAGGGCGCGGCGAGCTGCGGGGCGGATCGGGACCCGACCCGGGCCCGGACGAGGCGTTCGGGGGGCAGATGGGCGAAGCCCAGCGGCAGCCGCACGGTGAACGTGCTGCCCGCGCCGGGGTCGCTGGTCACGCCGATGGTGCCGCCGTGCAGGCGGACCAGCTGGCGGATCAGCGGCAGGCCGAGGCCGCTGCCGTCGCCGCTGCGGCCGTGCCGCCGGGTGGGCCGGTGGAAACGGTCGAACACCGCCTTCAGCTCACCGTCCTCGATGCCGGCGCCGGTGTCGGAGACCCGCAGCACGACCTGCTCGCCGTCCTGGGCGAGGTCGACGGTGATCCCGCCCTCGCGGGTGTACTTGACCGCGTTGCTGAGCAGGTTGAGGACGATCTTCTCCCAGGCGTCGCGGTCCACCCAGACCGGCCGGGCCTGCGGCGGGCAGGTCACCGACAGCTCCAGCCCGGCCCGTTCGACGACTGGCGCGAACGCGTCGACGAGCGCCGCGGTGGTCTTCCCGATCTCGGTCGGCGCGAACATGCCGTCGTACCTGCCGGTCTGCAGGGCGGAGACGTCCAGCAGACCGTCGACGAGCTTGAGCATCCGCTGGGCGTTGCGCTGCGCGAGCTCCACCTGGGTGCGGACGGCGGCGTCGTCGTGGTCGCGCAGCCGCTCCAGCGGTCCGAGGACGAGGGTCAGCGGGTCACGGAACTCGTCGCCGAGACCGGCGTAGTACTCGGCACGGGCCTGCTCGACCAGGCCGGCGTCGTCGCGCCGGTCGCGCTCGCGGTCGCGGGCGAGCGCGGCGGTCAGCAGGCCACCGATGGTGCCCGCGATCAGCCGCAGGAACGAGCGGTGGTCGTCGTCGAGCGGGAGCAGTGGCGGCGCCCCGATGACGACGGCGACGCCGGTCGACCCGTCGGGGGTGTACACCGTGGACCGCACGACGTCGGTGACCGGGGCACCGTCGTTGCCGTGGACCTCCACCGGGTCGACGGCGAGGAACTCGACGTCGGTGGCGCGGTCGGAGTCGAGGCCGTCCGGGAGCCAGCCCGCGGGCGGCGCGTCGATGCGGACGGTGGCCAGTGGGCCGGGGTCGGCGCCGATCGCCGTCACGACGGCGCAGCCGACGTCGTCGGGCAGGTCGGTCAGGACCGTGCAGAGCCGTTCGACGGCGATGTCGAGGGTCGGGGCGTCACGGGACACCTCGCCGAGCGCGGCCAGGATCGTCATGCGCCGGCCGCCGACCACCTGGGCCGTGGACTCGGCGGTGAAGACGATCAGACCCCGGACGTCGCCGTCGGGGCCACGGACGGGGGTGGCGGAGTAGGTCCACCACGTCGCCTCCGGCACGTCCCACCGCCGCAGCACCAGGCGGTCGTCGCGCCGGTAGATGCCGTCGCGCCGGCCGCCGAGCATCTCCTCCAGAACTCCGGAGAGATGAGCGAAGGCCTCGGGCCAGGCGTCGCGCAGCGGTGTGCCGAAGCCCCCGGGATGACGCAGGCCCGCGTGCGGGACGAACTCGTCGTTGTAGAACACGACGAGCTCGGGTCCCCACCACGCGACGAGCGGCTGGCGGCTCTCCAGGATGAACCGGATGGTGTCCTCGAGCTCGCGGTCCCAGGTGTCGCGCGCGCCGAGCGGGGTCGCCGACCAGTCGATCGTCGCCAGCAGGTCGCGGACGGGGACGTACTCATCCTCCGTCCGCCGGTCGAACCGATCCACCGTGCGCGCCACCCCGTTCTGCCGTTCCGGCCCCAGGATCGCACCACCGGTGCGGATCCGGCGCGGTGAGGCGGGAGATCGCTCGGGTCAGGTCACCCGACGGGCCGCGTCGCGGTGCCGGTCGAGCCAGTCCCGCAGGTCCGCGAGCGGGGCCGCCCGGCCCGGTTCGTGGTAGATCTCGTGCCAGAAGTCGTCGTACCAGAGCACGGTGGTGTCGGCGGACCCGGAGCGCTCGTCGAGCAGCCGGGTGCCCGCCGGGTCGGTGAGCCGGTCCGCGGTGCCGTGCTGCACGAGCAGCGGGATCCGCAGCTCGGCGGCCCGGACGGGCAGCTCGGCCATCTGCCGGTAGATCTCCGCGCCGAGGGCCAGGGTGGGGCGGCCGTGGTGCACGAGCGGGTCGGCGTCGTAGTCGGCGACGACGGCCGGGTCCGAGCTGATCGCGGACGTGTCGATCCCGACCGGGCGGACCGTGGGCAGCACCTTCGCGACGACCGACAGCAGCGGGACGAGCGCGGCCGGGACGGCGTCGGAGGCCAGCGCGGGAGCGGACAGCACGAGTCCGTCGAGGCGGTTCTGGTGGCGCAGCGCGTAGGCGAGCGCGATCTGGCCGCCGAGGCTGTGCCCGAGCAGGAACACCGGGATGCCGGGGTGGCGGGCGATCGTCTCGCGACGGAACGTCTCGAAGTCGGTGAGCAGGTCGTCGTAGCGGCGGACGTGCACCCGGGTGCCGCCGGAGCGGCCGTGGCCGCGGTGGTCGAGGCCGTACACGGCCCAGCCGTCGGGGACCAGGGTGTCGACGACGGTGGCGTAGCGGCCGGAGTGCTCGCCGATGCCGTGACTGACGAGCAGGACGCCGGTCGGCTCCTCGGCGGGGAGGCGGCCCTGCCAGAACAGCTCGATGCCACCGACCCCGGGGAGCCGTCCGTGGACCTCCGTGGTGCCGGTCATCAGCCCGCCAAGTCGTGCCGCACGTCGTCGCCGGCGACGAGCTCGACCTCCACGCCAGGGCCGTCGCCCGCGGTGAGCAGGTAGCGGCCGGGGTCGAGGTCGGTGAGGCGGTAGGTCCCGTCCGCCGCGGCGGTCGACGAGGCGACCGGGTCGCCGTCCTGGGAGAGCACGACGACGCTGCCCGCGGGCGCCGAGCCGTGAACGGCGGCAGCAGCGACCAGGCGCAGGGTGGTGCCGGCCTGGTCGTCGCCGACGGTGCAGGTGGCGACGCCGGGCAGGTACCCGTCGGCACGGGCGACGACGACGAACGCCCCGGCGCCCGGCGCCGTGACCTGCGCCGTCCCGTCGGCGTCGGTGGTCGCGGAGCCGAGGGGCCCGCCGGAGCGGTCGCGCAGCGCGACCTCGGCGCCGCGCAGCGGGGCGTCGGTGGCGTCGACGACGCGGACCTCGACGTCCTGCGGCGCGGTGCCCGGTACGACCGTCGACGGCGCGGGGCCGGTCCGGGGAACGGACAGGGCCACGTCCTCGGCGCGGTCGGGGCGGACGGCGGTGGTCGGGCCGGCGTGCACGAGGGCCTCCTCGGCCTCCGGGGCGGTCGTGGACCGCTCCGGGATGGTGGGGTCCGGGGTCGGGGCCTCGGCCTGCTGATCCTGCTCCTGCAGTCCCTGCTCCCGCGGCTCCTGCTCCTCTGGTCCCTGCTCGTGCGGCTCCCGGTGGAGCGGGGCCGGGGCAGTCGTGCCGTCCTCCGTCGGGCCGTCCCCCATCGGTCCTCGAACAGGGGCGACCTCGGGGGCCGCGGTGTCGTCGAGAGCCGCGGTGTCATCGGGAGCCGTTGGGGCGTCGGCGGTGTCTTCCGCGTTGTCCTCTGTGGGGCTGCTGTCGGCAGCGGGCGTCCCGCGCAGCGACGGGGCGAGGTGCCGCGGCCCGCTCCCCGGGCGCACGGACCGCAGGACCCGCGGGGCGGGCCGGGGCGGCGGCTCGGGGTTGTCGCCGGTCTCGCGCGCGGCGCGGCCGCCGGCGGCCGCGAGCCCGATCGACGGGATCCGGCTCACCGGGGAGGTGTCGGTGGCGGTCTCGGGCGCGCCGGCCTGCTCGGGGACGCGGCCCGCCCAGGTGTGCGGGGTCGAGATGCGGTCCCGGGCCTCGCGGAACTCCCGCTCGGTGTCCGGGTCGGCCGGGGCGCGCACCGCCGTGCGCTCCGACGGCAGTGCCGTGACCCGCCGGACCAGGTCCGGGTCGAACGGTGCGCGGGCCTGGACCGTGGTGGCGGGCTGGGCCTCGTCGACCTCGTCGTCGCCCTCGTCGGCGGCCTTCTCGTCGGCGGCGGCCCCGGCGGCGGCGCCGGCCGCAGCAATCCCCGCGGCGGTGGCCCTGGCGGTGGCACCAGCGGTGGCACCAGCGGACGGGGTCCCGGCGGACGCGGCACCCTCGGTGTCCTCCGAGGACGCGGCGGCGGGCTCCCCGGTGGCGGTCGTCGACGTGTCCCCGCCGACCGCGTTGCCGGAGGTGGGCGTGCTGATGTCCGGCGCCGAGCTGTCCGGGCCCGGGCCGCCGGCCACGGTCACCTCGTCGGCGGCACGGGCGGCCGGGTCCGCGACGGCCCGTCGCCGCACGAACGGCGTCGGGGCCGGGGTCCGCCGGACCGGTGCCGGCTCGACGGGCTCGAGCGGCTTGCCGTCCTTGAACCCGCGCGACCAGGGCGGGCCGACCGGCCCGGCGCTCACGTCGGGGGTGACCCGCGGGACCGCCGGCAGCTCGTCGGTGGGGTCGGACGCGTCGACCGCCTCGGTGATGTCGGGCGCCGACGACGAGGGGCCGAACTCCTCCACGGTGTCCGCGACGGCGGGGGTCCGCGGACGCTCCTCCCGCGGGCCGACCACGGCGACGGGCGTGGTCGCGGAGGCCGCGTCAGCGGGATCGTCGTCCACCGCGGCGGCGGCCCCGGCGTCCGCACGGTCCGTGGGCTGCTCCTCGTCGGCCTCGGGCTCCGGCAGGTCCTCGTCCACCGGGGACACCGGGGAAGGGGACGCGGGAGGTGCCGGCGACGGGTCGGGCGCGGGCCTGCGCGACCCGCCGTCGAGGCCGCGGGCGCGGCGGTCGACGAGATCGGCGACGGTGCGCGGACGGTCCTCTTCGGACGACGCGACGTCGTCCTCCCGGCCCCGTCCCCACCGCAGGAACCCGGCGATCCCGACGGCCACCAGCACCACCACCACAACCAGCCCGAGCAGGGCCCACGTCGACATCTGGAAGTCCTCCTGCCGGAGCTGCGCGAACCGTCGTCCACGACACGGTGCGGCCCAGGAGGAGGTGCCCGTCGCCGGGCCCCGCTGCCCGGCCGGTCACGGTGACCCGCTCGGCGCATCCGGCGACGCACCGTAGCACCGCGGACCCCCTGACCGGGGGTGAGCGGAGGCGTCCCGCGTGTCGGTCACCGACGTTGCCCGTCTCACCCCGTGCGGCCGGGCCGGACCGCTGCTCATCCGCCAGGATCGACCCATGACCAGCGACCCGGTGACCCCCGAGCTCGCCGAGATCGCCGACGCCCACGGCGTCGCGACCTCGTACCTCGACGGCAGCAGGACCGAGCAGCGGATCGACGCGGAGGTGGTCCGCACCGTCCTCGGGTTGCTGGAGGTCGACGTCGCCTCCCCCGACGCGGAACGCGTGGCACTCGCCGGGGCCCGCGAGCGCGCCGGCGCCGGGGCGCTGCCGCCGACGATCGGGCTGCGCAGCGACCGTTCCCGCGCCGTGCCGGGCCGCGGGCGGCTGACCGCCGTCGACGGCGCACGGGGCGAGCAGGGCTGGGCCCGTGACGTCGACGGCGAGCTCCCCGCCGGGCTGGAGCCGGGCCGCTACGCGCTGGAGACGACGGCCGGGCGGGCCCACGTCGTCGTCGCACCGCCCACGCTGCCCGACCCGCCCCGGACCTGGGGATGGATGCTGCAGCTCTACGCCCTGCACTCGCGCGGGTCGTGGGGCATCGGCGACCTGGGCGACCTGACCACGCTGATCCGCGGCGGGCACGGGGCGGGCGCGGTGCTGCTCAACCCGCTGCACGCGATCACCCCGGTGCCGCCGGTGCAGCCCTCGCCGTACACGCCGTCCTCGCGCCGCTACGCCACCCCGCTGGCGCTGCGGATCACCGACCTGCCCGCCTACGCGGCCGCCGACGCCGCCACCCGCGCCGAGGTCGACGCGCTGCGTCCGGAGACGACCGGTGACCGGATCGCCCACGACCGCGTGTGGGCGGCGAAGCGGTCCGCGCTGGAGGCGCTGTGGCGCAGCGCCGGCCACCCCGACGGCGATCCCGACGACGACCTGCGCCACTTCGCGACCTACTGCGCCCTCGCCGAGCGCTACGGCGGCCGCTGGTCGCTGTGGCCTGCGGAGCTGCGCCGGCCGGACGGCCCCGGGGTCGCCGCGGCCCGCGAGGAGCTGGCCCCACGGGTCGCGTTCCACGCGTGGGTGCAGCGCCAGGCCGAGGCCCAGCTGGCCGCGGTCCGTGCCGCCGCGAAGGACGCGGGCATGCCGGTCGGGGTCATCCACGACCTCGCCGTCGGCTGCGATCCCGAGGGCGCCGACGCGTGGATGCTGCAGGACGTGCTCGCGCTCGACGCGACGGTCGGTGCCCCGCCGGACGCGTTCAACCAGCGCGGCCAGACGTGGGGTCTGCCGCCGTGGCGCCCGGACCGGCTCGCCGACACCGGCTACGCCGCGTTCGGCGACATGACCCGCGCGCTGCTCGCGCACGCCGACGGCCTGCGGATCGACCACGTCATGGGGCTGTGGCGGCTGTGGTGGGTGCCCTCCGGGCAGACCGCCGACCGCGGCACCTACGTCCACTACGACGCCGACGCGATGCTCGCCGTCCTGCTGCTGGAGGCCCACCGCGCGGGCGCGCTGGTCGTCGGTGAGGACCTGGGCACGGTGATACCGCGGATCCGCGAGGACATGGCCGAGCGGAACCTGCTGGGCTCGACGGTGCTGTGGTTCTCCCGCGACCCCGACCCCGTGACCGGCGGCGACGACGGTCCGCTGCGCCCGCCGCGCCGCTGGCCGGAGCGGTCGGTCGCGACGATCTCCACCCACGACCTGCCGACCGCGCCCGGGTTCCTGGCCGGCGAGCAGGTGCGGGTGCGCGCCGAGCTGGGGCTGCTCGACGACCCGACGACCGAGGAGGCGAAGGCGGGCGCCGAGCGGGACGAGCTGCTGGCGCTGCTGACCGCGGAGGGGCTGCTCGACTCCCCGGACGAGACCGACGAGGACACGATCGTGGTCGCGCTGCACGCGCTGCTGGCGTCGGCGCCGTCGCGGCTGGTCCTGGCCTCCCTCTACGACGTGCTGGGCGAGACCCGGCAGCCGAACCTGCCCGGCACCGTCGACGAATACCCGAACTGGCGGATCCCGCTGCCGGTGTCGCTGGAGGACGCACTCGCCGACGACCGGGTCCGCCGCGTCGCCGAGGTGCTGCGCGCCCGGACCGGCGACGACGGCTGACCCGCGGCCCTGGCAGGATGCCGCCCCGATGAGCGTCGAGAACACCTCCGCGGGAATGGACCCGACCGCCGTCGACCTCGTGCGGGCCGACGGCACCGCCGGTGCGCTGTGGCAGGCCTGGACCACCGGCGAACGGATCGCCGCGCTGCCGGAGCTGCTGCGCCCGCGCAGCCTCGCCGAGGGCTTCAGCGCGCAGCGCAGGCTGTCGGAGCGGGCCGGGCCGTCCTACGGCTGGAAGCTCGCGGCGACCGCGCCCGCCGGGCAGACCCACATCGGTGTGGACGCCCCGCTGCCGGGGGCGCTGTTCGAGCGGTTCCGGCACTCCCCCGGCGACGTGGTGCCCTCCGACGACCTGCACATGGCCGTCGCCGAGGCGGAGTTCGCGTTCGTCATGGGCGCGGCGGTCGGCGCCGACGCGACCCGCGAGGAGCTCCGGGCCGCGGTCGCCGCCGTGCACGGCGCG
Organism: Pseudonocardia sp. Ae717_Ps2; assembly: GCF_001932475.1. Taxonomy (NCBI): domain Bacteria; kingdom Bacillati; phylum Actinomycetota; class Actinomycetes; order Pseudonocardiales; family Pseudonocardiaceae; genus Pseudonocardia; species Pseudonocardia sp. Ae717_Ps2. The sequence continues at coordinate 151,791 of NZ_MCIS01000001.1, read as the reverse complement.
GTGGAGCTGCCCGAGTCGCGGTTCACCGACTTCGTCGCGGCCGGGGCGCCGTCGATGCTGGCCGACGCCGCCTGCGCCGGGCGGTTCGTGCTGGGCCCGGAGCTGCCCGGTGCCCTCGACCTGGACCTCGCGTCGACCCCGACCACCCTCCGGGTCGACGACGCCACGGCGACCGGCTCCGGCGCGGCCGTCCTCGGCGACCCGTGGGCGGCACTGGCCTGGCTCGCCGACGTCCTGCCCGGCTACGGGCTCCGGCTGGAGGCGGGCACGGTCGTCACCACGGGGACGACGACCACCCCCGTGCCCGTGCACCGCGGCGCGCGGGTCCGTGCGAGCTTCGGCGACGACCTCGGCTCGGTGGAGTTCAGCCTCGCCTCGTGACCGGCCGGGCGTCAGCGCACGACGTTCAACGCCCCCGCCGCGCAGCGGATGCGGATCGCGGTCCCGGCCGCGACCTCGTCGACCTCGCCGTCGATCTGCACCGGCATCGGCCCGCACGCGGTGAACCGGAAGTCCGATGTGGACGGCTGCCGACCGAGTCCGGAGAACGCAGCCCGGGCGGCCACCCACAGCTGCTTCCACTTCGGACGGTGCTCCAGCAGCACGACCTCGAACCGGCCGTCGTCGGGACGGCTGGTGGCCGACAGCTCGGCGACCTTGGCCATCTCGCCGATGTTGGCGAAGACCAGGTTGTCGATCCGGCGCCGGTCGCCGCGGGAGAACTCCACCTCGAACGGGGTGAACGCCCAGAACGCCCGCACCGTGGTGATGACCTCCCGGATGCTGCCCTTGCCGCCCTTCTCGATCTGCAGCGCGACGACCGGGGTCAGCCCGAACCCGATGTAGGAGTGCGCGTAGCGCGGCGGGTCCTCGTCGCGGTGCATCTCGAGCAGGTCCATCGGCTCGGGGCGGCCGTCGAGGATCGCCTCGGCCAGCGGACGACGTGCGGTGACGCGGTCGTGGTCGTTCGCGTTCCCGGCGGCCAGCACGGCGGCCGCGGCGGCGGTGCCCGGTACGTCCATGATCCCGTTGACGACCTCGTTGTAGCCGCCGTCGCCGGACGCCGAGACGATGAGCGGGCGCCCACCGGCGGACGCGGCGTCCCTGGCGATGACCCGGGCGTGCCCGGCGTACTCGGTGGGTACGAGCCGCACGCTGAGCTCGGGCCGGGCGGCGTGGAGCTCGTCGCGCAGCTGTTCGGCGAGCACATCGGCATCCCCGGTACTGCCCGGGTTGAAGACCACCAGCACGGAGTCGATCGGCTCAGCCACGCGCACACCGTAGACGCCTGCGGCCCCGCCACCGTTGCGGCACGGTGGGAGTCATGGATCTGCAACTGAACGGGCGTCGGGCGATCGTGACGGGCGGGAGCCGCGGCATCGGGTTGGCGACGGCCAGGGCACTCGCCGCCGAGGGTGCCCGGGTCGCGTTGTTCGCGCGTGACGCCGGGGCCCTGGAGTCCGCCGCGGCCGCGCTGCGCGCCGAGGGGGCACCGGAGGTGCTCGCCGTCGCGGTCGACACCACCGACGACGACGCGGTCCGCCACGGCGTCGCCGTGGTCGCGGACCGGCTCGGTGGGGTGGACGTGCTGGTGAACGCCGCCGCGCGACCGGCGAGCGCGGGCCCGCCGACCGACCTGGCCTCCATCACCGACGACGCGGTGCGGGTCGAGCTGGAGACGAAGGTGCTCGGCTACCTGCGGTGTGCGCGGGCCGTCGCGCCGCTGATGCGCGCGCAGGGGTGGGGCCGGATCGTGAACGTCAGCGGCCTGAACGCGCGGAAGTCGTCGTCGCTGGTGGGGTCGGTGCGCAACGTCGCGGTGGCCTCGATGACGGCGGCACTCGCCCAGGAGCTGGGTCCGCACGGCATCAACGTGACGGTCGTGCACCCCGGTGCCACCGAGACCGAGCGGACGCCCGCCGCCCTCGCCGCGCGGGCGGAGTCGGCGGAGATCACCGAGGCGCAGGCGCGCGCGGAGCTCGACGCGACGACGACGATCGGCCGCATCACGACCGCCGCGGAGGTCGCCGACGTCATCACCTTCCTCTGCTCGCCCCGTTCGGTCGCCGTCACCGGGGACGCCGTCGCCGCGGGTGGAGGGACACCGGGGGTCGTGCACTACTGAGGCCCGGCGGGCGGACCGCCGCCGCCCGCCCGCAGCGCCGGATCGGCCCGGAGTGCCCTCCCGGATGGCACGATGGTCGGATGGAGGGGACCCGCGTGGACCGGTGGCTGTGGTCGGTGCGCCTGGCCAAGACCCGCGCCGACGCCGCGACGGCCTGCCGCGGCGGGCACGTGCGGATCAACGACCGGCCCGCGAAGCCGGCGGCGACGGTGCAGGTCGGCGACCGGGTACGGGTGCGGGTGTACGACCGGAACCGGATCGTCGAGGTCACCCGGGTGATCGAGAAGCGGGTCGGCGCGCCGATCGCGCAGGAGTGCTACATCGACCACACCCCGCCGGAGCCGACCGCCGCGGGGCAGCCGCTGTTCGCCCACCGCGACCGCGGGGCGGGGCGTCCGACGAAACGCGACCGCCGGATGCTCGATCAGCTGGGGCTGTCCCGCCGCACCTCCTAGGCCGGTGTGAGGATGGGGGCATGTACGACGCCCTCATGCGCCACGTGCTCCGGCACCTCCCGTCCGAGCCCGCGCACCGGATGGGGTTCGGTGTGGTCCGCGCACTCGGGACCGCGCCCGTCGTGGGTGAGCGGGTCGCGGAGCGGCTCGCTCCGTCGGACCCCGTGCTGCGCACCCGGGCGCTGGGTCTGGAGTTCGCCGGCCCACTCGGTCTGGCCGCCGGTTTCGACAAGGACGCCGAGGGTGTTCTCGCGCTCGGCAGGCTCGGGTTCGGAGCGGTAGAGATCGGGACGGTGACCGGGCGGGCGCAGCCCGGGAACCCACGGCCCCGCCTGTTCCGGCTGGTCGACGACGCCGCCCTGGTCAACCGGATGGGCTTCAACAACTCCGGTGCCGGGACCGTCGGGCCGCGCCTCGCCGCGCTGCGCACCCGCCCCCGGCCGGGGATGCCGGTGCTGGGGGTCAACATCGGCAAGAGCAAGGCGGTGCCCGCCGAGGACGCGGCGTCGGACTACCGCGCGAGCGCCGCGGCGCTGGGCGCCTACGCCGACTACGTCGTGGTCAACGTCAGCTCACCGAACACCCCCGGTCTGCGGGACCTGCAGCAGGTCGACGTGCTGGAGCCGCTGCTCGTCGCGGTGCGCGAGGAGCTGGACCGGGTCTCCGGCGGTCGTCGTGTCCCGCTGCTCGTGAAGATCACCGTGGACCTGGCTCCGGAGGACCTCGACGCCGTGGCCGACCTGGCCCGGCGCCTGCGCCTCGACGGGGTCGTCGCCACGAACACGACCGTGTCACGCGACGGCCTGCGCACCGCTCCCGACGTCGTCGCCGCGGCCGGTGCCGGCGGCTTGTCCGGACGCCCGTTGACCGAGCGTGCCCGGTCGGTCGTCCGCCAGCTGCGCACTCGGCTCGACGACGGCCAGGTCGTCATCTCCGCCGGTGGGATCGCCGACGCGGAGGAGGCCTACCGACGGATCCGCTCCGGTGCGGCGCTGGTCCAGGCCTACACCGGGTTCATCTACGGCGGTCTGCTCTGGCCCGCGCGGGTCCACCGGGAGCTCGCGGCGCTGCTGCGCGCCGACGGTTTCTCGTGTGTCGACGACGCTGTGGGTGCCGATCTCTGAGGGCTTTGGTGGCTGGTGTTGCCGCCGGGGGTGGCTGGTGTTGCTGCCGGCGGTTGTTCTCGGCCGACTGGGTGCCTCACAAGCGAGACTCCGCCTGTGTGTGCCTTATTGGCCCTGGCGTGCTCTCTCGCCGGTGGTGGAGAGTCGCGGGCTAGCCGGTGGTGCAGGGTCACGGCTTATCGACGGTGCGAAGTCGCGGCGGAGCAGCGTCATCGGCGGAGCAGCGTCATCGGTGGACCGGGGGTCGCCGTGGCCCCGGCCCCGGGCCGAGTCCCCGCCCACTCTCACCCCGCATCGCCCTGCCTTACCGCGCCTCATCCATCGCCGCGGGTGCGTTCGACCTCGCACACCGTCCTACGACCTCGCAGACCCTGCAGCAGATGCGAGGTCACAGAAACCTGTGCCCCGTGCCCCGCCCGGCTCACAGCCGGCGCAGAACAGAACGGGACAGAACGGGACGGGACGGGACGGGACGGGACCGACTCCACAACCGAAAGCGGGCCCAGAGCACAGGCACACAACGCCCCGCACCCCGCCGGGCGCACTGTGGGCAGCGCTGTCGTGCCCTGGCAGCCTACGGAGAGCCGACCGGAACAGAACCCAGAAAACAGGAAACGCCCCGGACAATGAAGTCCGGGGCGTTTCCTGATCATGTTGAATGTCGGCGGCGACCTACTCTCCCACACCCTGGCGAGTGCAGTACCATCGGCGCTGGAAGGCTTAGCTACCGGGTTCGGAATGGGACCGGGCGTTCCCCTACCGCAATGACCACCGACAACACTATTCAACAAACCCCCACACAAACATGGGGGGACCTACGAACACACAACCCGCACAGGGTTGTGGGCTCAGGGTCACACAGTGGATGCGAACAACTCGTTGTGGCAAGCCCTCGGCCTATTAGTACCGGTCAACTCCACCCCTCACAGGGCTTCCATCTCCGGCCTATCAACCCAGTCATCTCCTGGGAGCCTTACCCACTCAAAGGTGGTGGGAGACCTCATCTTGGAACAGGCTTCCCGCTTAGATGCCTTCAGCGGTTATCCCTCCCGAACATAGCCAACCAGCCGTGCCCCTGGCGGGACAACTGGCACACCAGAGGTTCGTCCGTCCCGGTCCTCTCGTACTAGGGACAGCCTTCCTCAAGTCTCCAACGCGCGCGGCGGATAGGGACCGAACTGTCTCACGACGTTCTAAACCCAGCTCGCGTACCGCTTTAATGGGCGAACAGCCCAACCCTTGGGACCTACTCCAGCCCCAGGATGCGACGAGCCGACATCGAGGTGCCAAACCATGCCGTCGATATGGACTCTTGGGCAAGATCAGCCTGTTATCCCCGGGGTACCTTTTATCCGTTGAGCGACACCCCTTCCACAAGGTGGTGCCGGATCACTAGTCCCGACTTTCGTCCCTGCTCGACCCGTCAGTCTCACAGTCAAGCTCCCTTGTGCACTTACACTCAACACCTGATTGCCAACCAGGCTGAGGGAACCTTTGGGCGCCTCCGTTACTCTTTGGGAGGCAACCGCCCCAGTTAAACTACCCACCAGGCACTGTCCCTGAACCAGATCATGGCCCGAGGTTAAGACACCCAATTCGACCAGAGTGGTATTTCAACAACGACTCCACCACCACTGGCGTGATAGCTTCACAGTCTCCCACCTATCCTACACAAGCCGAACCGAGCACCAATACCAAGCTATAGTAAAGGTCCCGGGGTCTTTCCGTCCTGCCGCGCGTAACGAGCATCTTTACTCGTAGTGCAATTTCGCCGAGTCTGTGGTCGAGACAGCGCCCAAGTCGTTACGCCATTCGTGCAGGTCGGAACTTACCCGACAAGGAATTTCGCTACCTTAGGATGGTTATAGTTACCACCGCCGTTTACTGGCGCTTAAATTCTCCGCTTCGCCCCACAAGGGGACTAACAGGTCCTCTTAACGTTCCAGCACCGGGCAGGCGTCAGTCCGTATACATCGTCTTGCGACTTCGCACGGACCTGTGTTTTTAGTAAACAGTCGCTTGGGCCTGGTCTCTGCGACCGGCCATCCCTAGCCCGCACGGGGCATCAAGACAACCGGCCCTCCTTCTCCCGAAGTTACGGAGGTATTTTGCCGAATTCCTTAACCACAGTTCGCTCGATCGCCTCGGTATTCTCTACCTGACCACCTGTGTCGGTTTGGGGTACGGGCCGCAACAGCACTCGCTAGAGGCTTTTCTCGACAGCATGGGATCACCCTCTTCGCCTCAATCGGCTACGCATCACCTCTCACCCTTCACGACCCCCCGGATTTACCTAGGAGATCAGGCTACAGGCTTACACCACGACAACCACCGCGTGGCGGAGCTACCCTCCTGCGTCACCCCATCACTTGCCTACTACCAGATCGGATCCCACGCTCCCCCACAAACAACACTCCCGAAGGAGCGAAGGTGGGTTCGGATGGTTAGCATCACCAGCCTCGGCATGGACGCACTATCACGAGCACGGGAATATCAACCCGTTGTCCATCGACTACGCCTGACGGCCTCGCCTTAGGTCCCGGCTCACCCTGGGCGGAACAACCTGGCCCAGGAACCCTTGGTCATCCGGCGGCAGAGATTCTCACTCTGCATTCGCTACTCATGCCTGCATTCTCACTCCCACACCCTCCACCCGTAAATCACTCCCGGGCTTCACCAGACGCAGGACGCTCCCCTACCCAACAACACCACAAAGATGTCATTGCCACGGCTTCGGCGGTGCGCTTGAGCCCCGCTACATTGTCGGCGCAGGACCACTTGACCAGTGAGCTATTACGCACTCTTTCAAGGGTGGCTGCTTCTAAGCCAACCTCCTGGTTGTCCGGGCGATCCCACATCCTTTCCCACTTAGCGCACGCTTAGGGGCCTTAGCCGGTGATCTGGGCTGTTTCCCTCTCGACCACGAAGCTTATCCCCCGCAGTCTCACTGCCGCGCTCTCACTCACCGGCATTCGGAGTTTGGCTGACTTCGGTAAGCTTGTCGGCCCCCTAGGCCATCCAGTGCTCTACCTCCGGCGAGAAACACACGACGCTGCACCTAAATGCATTTCGGGGAGAACCAGCTATCACGAAGTTTGATTGGCCTTTCACCCCTACCCACAGCTCATCCCCCAGGTTTTCAACCCTGGTGGGTTCGGGCCTCCACGACGTCTTACCGACGCTTCACCCTGGCCATGGGTAGATCACTCCGCTTCGGGTCTACACCCCGCGACTCAACCGCCCTATTCGGACTCGCTTTCGCTACGGCTACCCCACACAGGTTAACCTCGCCACGAAGCATAACTCGCAGGCTCATTCTTCAAAAGGCACGCCATCACCCCGCAAGGCTCTGACGGCTTGTAAGCACACGGTTTCAGGTACTATTTCACTCCCCTCCCGGGGTACTTTTCACCTTTCCCTCACGGTACTTGTCCGCTATCGGTCACCAGGTAGTATTTAGGCTTGACGGGTGGTCCCGCCAGATTCACAGCGAATTTCACGGGCTCGCTGCTACTCGAGAACAATGCCCACAACAGAACCAAACATTTTCGCGTACGGGGCTATCACCCACTACGGCCGACCATCCCAGAATCGTTCCGCTAACACCGGTTCATGCTGTCCCACCCTCGGCAGAAGATGAACGACACGCCTCACAACCCCGCACCCGCAACGCCTGCCGGCTTGACACGGACACGGTTTAGCCTCATCCGCTTTCGCTCGCCACTACTCACGGAATCACTATTGTTTTCTCTTCCTGTGGGTACTGAGATGTTTCACTTCCCCACGTTCCCTCCACGCACCCTATGAATTCAGGTACGGGTAACGCCCCATGACGGGCGCTGGGTTTCCCCATTCGGACACCCTCGGATCACAGCTCGGTTGACAGCTCCCCGAGGCCTATCGCGGCCTCCCACGTCCTTCATCGGCTCCTGATGCCCAGGCATCCACCATGTGCTCTTAACAACTTGACCACAACAAGATGCTCGCATCCACTATGCAACACTCAACCCACAACCACACCCAACCAAGAACAACCACCACCCACCACAAGCAGGCGTTAGGAAGCCCCCGACCAGAGCGGCCAAAGAAAACAACCCGTTCACCAGGTGTCTCCTCAGGACCCAACAGTGTGCCAAGCCAAACCGGTCCAACGAACTGCGTTCCACCCAACGCACCCAACCCACAGACGGAGCTGATGATGCGATTCAATGAAGGAACCACAGAAACCCACAGAGCAAAACCCTGCAGAGCCATGTGATGCCCCATCACATGATGGGACTCCTTAGAAAGGAGGTGATCCAGCCGCACCTTCCGGTACGGCTACCTTGTTACGACTTCGTCCCAATCGCCAGTCCCACCTTCGACAGCTCCCTCCACAAGGGTTGGGCCGCCAGCTTCGGGTGTTACCAACTTTCGTGACGTGACGGGCGGTGTGTACAAGGCCCGGGAACGTATTCACCGCAGCGTTGCTGATCTGCGATTACTAGCGACTCCAACTTCACGGGGTCGAGTTGCAGACCCCGATCCGAACTGAGACTCACTTTAAGGGATTCGCTCCACCTCACGGTCTCGCAGCCCTCTGTATGAGCCATTGTAGCATGTGTGAAGCCCTGGACATAAGGGGCATGATGACTTGACGTCATCCCCACCTTCCTCCGAGTTGACCCCGGCAGTCTCCCATGAGTCCCCACCATAACGTGCTGGCAACATGGAACAAGGGTTGCGCTCGTTGCGGGACTTAACCCAACATCTCACGACACGAGCTGACGACAGCCATGCACCACCTGCACACCAACCACAAGGGAAGCCCTATCTCTAGGGATGTCTGGTGCATGTCAAACCCAGGTAAGGTTCTTCGCGTTGCATCGAATTAATCCACATGCTCCGCCGCTTGTGCGGGCCCCCGTCAATTCCTTTGAGTTTTAGCCTTGCGGCCGTACTCCCCAGGCGGGGCGCTTAATGCGTTAGCTGCGGCACAGAAACCGTGGAATGGTCCCCACACCTAGCGCCCAACGTTTACGGCGTGGACTACCAGGGTATCTAATCCTGTTCGCTCCCCACGCTTTCGCTCCTCAGCGTCAGTATCGGCCCAGAGACCCGCCTTCGCCACCGGTGTTCCTCCTGATATCTGCGCATTTCACCGCTACACCAGGAATTCCAGTCTCCCCTGCCGAACTCAAGTGATGCCCGTATCGACCGCACGCTCAGAGTTAAGCCCCAAGTTTTCACGGCCGACGCGACACACCGCCTACGAGCTCTTTACGCCCAATAATTCCGGACAACGCTCGCACCCTACGTGTTACCGCGGCTGCTGGCACGTAGTTGGCCGGTGCTTCTTCTCCAGGTACCGTCAATCACTCTTCGTCCCTGGCGAAAGAGGTTTACAACCCGAAGGCCGTCATCCCCCACGCGGCGTCGCTGCGTCAGGCTTCCGCCCATTGCGCAATATTCCCCACTGCTGCCTCCCGTAGGAGTCTGGGCCGTGTCTCAGTCCCAGTGTGGCCGGTCGCCCTCTCAGGCCGGCTACCCGTCACCGCCTTGGTAGGCCATCACCCCACCAACAAGCTGATAGGCCGCGGGCCCATCCCCCACCGAAAAAAACTTTCCACCACCAACCATGCAGCCAGTGGTCCTATCCGGTATTAGACCCAGTTTCCCAGGCTTATCCCAGAGTGGAGGGCAGGTCACCCACGTGTTACTCACCCGTTCGCCGCTCGTGTACCCCCGAAAGGGCCTTACCGCTCGACTTGCATGTGTTAAGCACGCCGCCAGCGTTCGTCCTGAGCCAGGATCAAACTCTCCAACAAAACCCTGACAAACAAACACTGGCCACAACACCCGACGGGATCGAATGCTGCAACCAAACAAACAATCTGGCACAAAACGCCAAACCGATTCAATATAGCTCGACACACTGTTGAGTTCTCAAAAGACACCCGCACCGCAATCACCCAACCCCCACACAAGGAAGCGGGATCCTGAAGACGGATCGCCTCGACCCACCAAGACAACCACACCGAGAAACTCGGCGAACCACCAGGGGGTCAGCTTGTCCGCGGGGCCTGTTGACCGAACCACTCAGGGCCCGTTCTGTCCGGCTCACTCGCTGACAGGAAGAAAGTTACGGCACGGTGTCCGGGGCCGTCAAACCGGGGGGTCCACGGGGCGAACATCAGGCGTCGTCGCAGGTCATCGCGGGACACGAGGGCGAACTCCGAGTTACCGACACCCACTCACCTGGCGATACCGACGATCACCGATCTGTGTGACGCCGACCACGGTCTCTTCGCGATGGGTTGTCGACGTGGTCTTCTCGGTGGTCGGGCCACCATCCGTTCAGGTCGTGAATCGGCCCGTGACCTGCGCAGTCAGGTCACCGTCGCAGTGTGCTGACACGTTCTTGTCCGGCGTCGCCGAGCCCGGTCGGCCGTCGACCGGGCGGCCCGACCCCGCACCTGCCCATAGGCCCCCTCGCGGGCGACGAGAGCGGGTTCCGGTCCTGCCCACCGCCGGCGATCGTCATCCACCTCGAGGCGGAACCGTCCGCTGCGGTCCCGTGGGCAACCGTCGGCCGACGTCCTGCGGAACGGGTCGATGAGGCCTCCGACGGGCGGTGGCCCGGGGGCGACCCCGGCGGCTGCGGGCCGGGCTCCTGAGCCCGACCGTCGCGGGCCTGTTCCGTGTCCCGGGAGCTCGCAGTGGACGGCACCGGTCTCTCGGTTCGGCGCGATCGATGCGCGGTGGCTCGCACGGCCCATGGATTTGTCGTCACGACGACAGGGGGACGACCCGTCTGACCTGCGAGGACGACCGATGGTGGTCTCCGGCGCGGCGTCTTCACCGCATCAGGGGGGTATCCGTGCCCGTTCCGGCGCGTTGGTCCGTCGAGTGCTCCTCGTCGGATCCTGCAGCGCGTCGGGGGCGAATGCGCGACGCGATCCGACGAGGAGCACTCCCTTTCCTTTCCCGTGCGGGTGACACCGGTCGGCGCCACCGCGCGCCCGGGGTCACGGAGCGGCAGGTGCCGCGGGAACAGCGGGCGCTCCGGGTGCCGAGGGAACAGCGGGCGCGCCCGGAGCAGCGGGTGCCGCGGGGGCAGGGGCGCGGCCCTGACCCGGGGCCGTGGCACCCGGTGCTGCCGGGACGGGCGGCACCGGAGCACCGGCCTGCGGCGCGGGCGGTGCTCCGCCGTCACGACCCGGTCCACCGGCCGGACCGCAGGCACCGGGACCGCCGGGACCGCCCGGGCCGGCACCGTCGGGCCCGCGGCCCGGACCGCCGCCCTCCCCACGGGGACCACCGGGGCCACCCTGCCCACCAGGGCCACCAGGGCCACCAGGGCCACCAGGGCCACGGTCGTCGGCGGCGATGGCCGTCCGGTCGGGGCGGTCGCCCGGACCGGCGAACGCGGTCCCGACGATCAGCCCGCTCGCGGTGGCCCCGACGACCAGGCCGATCACGCCGGCCGCGACCACGGGCAGCGCGGAACGGCGTCGCAGGGCGGCGAACCGGCGTCGTCGCGGAGGGGCACCCGCGTCGGAGGCGGCGGCCACCGGCTCCTCCCCGTGCGCGTCGTCGCCGACGTGCGGGGTCGGGGTCCGGGTGGTGGGGGTCTCGTCGGCGGGGACCGGGGGCTGCCGGTCGGTGGGGCGGTCGTCGTCGCCGGGGGTGCGGTTCTCGTCGTTCATGGTTCTCCTCGGAACGTGCCGGGCCCGGATCAGGGCAGCGGCGGGTGCGGACCGCCGGACGACGGACCGCTGGGAGTCGGGTGGGATCAGCCGGCGGGAGGCCGCGCGGCGTCGACGACGTCGCGGGCGGCGGACGTCGTCGCGGGCAGCAGCTCGGACACCGAGTCGACGACCCGGCTGCCGCCCTGGGACTGCACGACCGTCGTCACCGGGGCGAGTGCCTCGGCGCTCACGACCGCGGGGACCACCCACGAGACCAGCCAGATCACCAGGAGGGCGGTCACGGCGCCGGTGACGGCGCCGACGACGCGGTCCAGGAAGGACAGCTTGCCGCGGGCGAGCACCCGGCTGACCAGTCCGCCGAGGAACCCGCCGACCAGCGAGCCCAGCAGCAGGCCTGCTATCACCCCGGCCAGGCCCCACAGCCAGGCCGAGTCGGGGGTGTCCCCGTAGCGGGCCAGGTTCGAGCCCCAGGCGGCGCCGAGGCCTGCGCCGACCACGAGGCCGAGCAGGCGCCCGGCGCGGGCCACGCCGCCGAGGCGGCGGAACCCGCCGATCGCGGCGGCCAGCACGATGATCAGGACGATCACGTCGAGCAGGGTCATCTCTTCCTCTCCGTGCCGCGGGCCGGGTGGCCCGTCGTCTCGGTGTCCGGCTCGACAGTGCCCGCGGCACCTGAGACGGACCTGAATCCGGCGGGTCCTTCAGCTCCCCCTCAGCCTCACGGCGCACCCTTGTCCGGTGAGCACACGCCAGGACGACGACAGCCGTGGCCCCACGACCCGGGTCCTGGTGCTCGAGGATTCCGACGCCATCCGCGAGTCCGTCGTGGACGCGCTGGCCGACGCCGGGCACGTGGCCGAGGGCGTCGTCGACGGCGTCGCGTTCGAGGAGCGGCTCGCCGCGTTCCGGCCGGACCTCGTCGTCCTGGACGTGATGCTCCCCGGCGGGCGCGACGGATTCGAGCTGATCGACGTCGTGCGCGGGCACGGCGACGCCGGGATCGTCATGCTCACCGCGCGCGACGCGCTGGCCGACCGGCTCCGCGGGCTCGACGCCGGCGCCGACGACTACGTCCTCAAGCCGTTCGCGCTCGACGAACTCATCGCCCGGGTCGCGGCGGTGCTGCGTCGCCGGGGCAGGCTGCCGTCCGCGGTACAGGTGGGCGACCTCGTCCTCGACCCGGACGCCGCCGTCGCCGCCCGCGGGGGGACGGTGCTGGAGCTGTCCGCGACCGAGCTGCGGCTGCTCACCTACCTCGCCGAGCAGCGCGGACGCACCGTGTCCAAGGCGCAGATCCTGCGGTCGGTCTGGGGCTACGACGCCTACGACCCCAACCTCGTCGAGGTCCACGTGTCGGCGCTGCGTCGCAAGCTGGAGGCCCACGGTCCCCGGCTGCTGCACACCGTGCGGGGCCTCGGCTACTCGCTGCGCGGACCGGCATGAGCTCCGCCGCCGCGCCGGCCCGCCCCACAGCACGGGCCCGCACCGCGACGCCGTCGCTGCGCCGCCGGGTCACCGCCGCGGTGCTCGGGGTGGTGGCGGTGCTGCTGGTCCTGGTGGTGGTGCTCGTCGACGTGCTGCTCGGGGCCCGTCTGGAGTCCGATCTGGACTCCGAACTGCGGGACCGGGTGGTGCAGGCCCAGCAGCTGATCGCCGCGGGCGCCACCCCGGAGGAGCTGGTCACCAGCCTCTCCGGGCAGCAGATCCGGATCAAGGTGACCACCGCCGACGGGAAGGTCACGGGCGACCCCGGCCTGAGCCCACCCGGCACCCCGCCGCCCGGCGGTCGCCGGGACCGCGGCCCCGATGGGGACCGCACCGGGGGCGACGACACAGGGGGCGACACCACCGACCACGCCGGGGACGAGCACACCGACGACCCCGCCGTCGTGCCGGCCGCCCCGGTCCCGGGCGGGCGCCCACCCGTCCCGCCGGACATCGGCAGCCGCACCGTGACCCTCGACGCCACCGACGGGGCGGAGGTCGAGCTCGTCGCCGACGCCGCCGACGTCACCCAGGTCCGCAACGGCCTGCGCGCGGTGCTGGCCGGGTCGGTGCTGCTGACCCTGCTCGTCGCCCTCGGGGCGGTGTCGTTCGTCGTGCGGACCGCGCTGCGTCCCCTGGACCGGATGACCGCGCTCGCCGGGCGGATCACCGCCGGCGAACGCGACGCACGCCTGCGGCCCGACCGCCCGCACACCGACCTCGGCACCGCGGCCGCGGCGATGGACGGCATGCTCGACGCCCTCACCGACGCCGAGCGGCGCTCCCGGGAGGAGGCCGAGCGGACCCGGGTGTTCCTCGCCGACGCCGCGCACGAGCTGCGGACGCCGCTGTCCGGGATCACCGCCGTCGCCGAGACGCTGGAGCGGTCCGGGCTCGACGCCGACCCCGCGCGGCGGGCCCGACGCCTGGAGCTGCTGCTCGGCGAGACGCGCCGGGCCGGGCGGTTGGTCACCGACATGCTCGACCTCGCCCGCATCGACGGCGGCACCGCGGTGGCGCCCCGGGAGGTCGACGTCGCCGGGATCGCCCGCGCCGAGACCGAACGGGCCGCGGTGCTCGCGCCCGGCCTGACCGTCGACGGCCGCGGGGAGCCCGCCACGGTGCGCGCCGACCCGCAGGCGGTGTCGCGCATCCTCGCCAACCTGCTCGACAACGCCCGCAGGCACACCCCCGCCGGCGGACGGATCGACGTCGTCACCCGGGCCGACCCGGCGGCCGGGACCGTCTCGGTCTCGGTGCGCAACACCGGCACCCCGATCGCCGACGGCGACCGCGAGCGCGTCTTCGACCGGCTCGTCCGGCTGCAGGACGCCCGCGACCGGGACAGCGGGGGCGCCGGGCTCGGCCTGGCGATCGCCCGCGGCCTCGCCCGCGCGCACGGCGGCGACCTCACCTGCCCGCCCGACGACGACGGCGCCACCTTCGTCCTCACCCTGCCCGTGACGGGCCCGGACGGGGGCGGCGGACTACCGTCGTGACGTCACGCAAGCGCCAGCCCGACGACACCCGCTCCAGGAGGCCGCGGTGACCGAGGAACCGCGGATCCCCCGGGGTCTGGTCACCGCGTCGAGCCTGGCCTGGCGCGGTCTGCTCGTCGCGACCGCCGTCGCCGTCGTGCTGTGGCTGATCGCGCAGCTCGCGGTGCTCGTCGTACCGGTGGTGCTCGCGCTGATCCTGACCGCGCTGCTCGCGCCGGTGGCCCGGGTCGTGAACCGGGTGCCGCTGGTGCCCCGCGGCGTCGCGACGGGCGTCGTCGTCGCGGGCGGGCTGGCGGTGGCGGTCGGGGTGCTGTGGTGGGCGGTCGCGGCGTTCCTCGACGGGCTGCCGAGCCTGTCGGCGAGCATCGGGGAGACCGTCGTCGCACTGCGGGACCGGCTGGCCGGCCCGCCGTTCCGGCTCGACGACACCCAGCTCGCGGCCGTCTTCCAATCGGTGCTCGACACGCTGCAACGCAACCAGGCCGCGCTGGCGAACAACGTGATCGGCGCCCTGGGCACCGCGGGCGAGCTGGCCGCCGAGACCCTGCTCATGCTGTTCGTGCTGATCTTCCTGATCCACGACGGAGCGCGGATCTGGCGGTTCGTCCTCGGTGCGGTGCCGCAGCACGTGCGCCGCCGGGCCGACGTCGCGGGCCGGCGGGCGTTCGCGTCGCTGGTCGGTTACACCCGGGCGACGGTCGTCGTCGCCGCGGTCGACGCGGTGACCGCCGCGGTCGGCCTGTGGCTGATCGGGGTCCCGCTGGTCGTCCCGCTGGCGACGCTGATCTTCTTCGGCGCGTTCGTCCCGACCGTCGGCGCGGTCGTGACCGGGATCGTGGCGGTGCTGGTCGCGCTCGCCTCCGGCGGTTGGGTGGACGCGCTGCTCGTGATCGGTCTGCTCCTGATCGTGCAGAACGTCGAGGGCTACATCCTGCAGCCGTTGCTGCTGGGCCGGTCGGTGCGGCTGCACCCGCTCGCGGTGGTGCTGCCGATCAGCGCCGGTCTGATCGTCGGCGGGGTCCCCGGAGCGCTGCTCGCGGTGCCGCTGGTGACCCTCGCCGACGCCGGGGTCCGCTCACTGCGCCGGCCCGGCGACGGGACGCTGCGCGACGCGGGCACCGTCGACCCGTTGGACCCGCGGTCGGCGCGGCCGCTGCGCGGCGAGGGCCCCGGACCGGCCGCGCTCCCCGGCCCGGTCTGATCTGCGCCCCTGCCGATTCGCCCCTCCCGGGACTCGGGTGCCGGTGCGGGCTGCGCGCCACGGAGGGGCGCAGGGGGGATAAGGGGTACGGTGGGGCCGTTCCGCGTCCCGGGTCTCCCCGGGCGCCGACAAGCGGCCCGCACCGGGCCAGGAGTTGATGTGACCGAACTGGAGCCGACGACCGGCGACGCGACCGTACTTCCGGACGCGCCGGCCGTGGTCGATCGGCGCTGGACCAACGCCCCCTGTGCCGCACTCACCGTCGGGACCGACGGGACCGTGCTGCAGGCCAACGACGCCGCACGCCCGCTGCTGCCCCGGGTCCGCGTCGGGGACCCGGTGTCCCGGGTCGCCCCGTAGCTGGCGACCGCGGGCGGCGGCGACCAGAGCGTCCCCCGGGCGTTCTCCGACGTCGTCGACGGCCGCGCGCTGGAGGCACAGCCCGTCCGGCACGAGGACGGCTCGGTCACCTGGTGGCTGTTCGACGTCACCGACGTCCGGTCGATCCGCGACGAGCTGCACCTGGAGCAGGCCCGCGCCGCGTTCCTGTCCGAGGCCTCGGCCGCGCTGCTGGGCTCGCTGAACCTCCGTCGCTGCATGGAGGTCACCGCCCAGCTCGCCGTGACCCGGCTGGCCGACGGGGCGCTCGTGATGACCCCGGGCACCCGCGGGCAGTTCGAGGTCGTCGACGCCGTCGGCGGCGGCCCGCTGCGGCACCGGATGCTGCACGTCGACCCGGACGAGGTCCCCGGCCTGGCCGAGGCACTGCAGGGCTACCCGCCGGTGCCCTCGCGCTGGATCGACCCCGCCGTCGCTCCCGCCTGGGTGACACCGGAGGGGTTCGGCGACGTCGGCTCGATCGTCGTCACCCCGCTGCCGGGGCACGGCATCCCGGCCGGCGCCATCGTGCTCCTGCGCCGCGCCGACACCGGGCCGTTCAGCGAGGGCGAGGAGGCGACCGCCCGCGAGTTCGCCGCCCGGTCGGGACTCGCGATGTCCGCGGCCCGCATGTTCGCCCAGCAGGCCTCGATCACCGAGGTCCTCATGCGCGAGCTGCTGCCGCCGTCGCTGCAGCACGTCTGCGGCGTCGAGTACGCCGGCGGCTACCGGCCGGCGCAGGACTCCGAGCGGGTCGGCGGGGACTTCTACGACGTGCACTCCGGCGTGGACGGGGCCGAGGAGACCCTCGCCGTGCTGGGGGACGTGTGCGGCAAGGGCCTGGAGGCCGCCGTGCTCACCGGCAAGATCCGCAGCGCGGTGCACGCGCTGCTGCCGATGGCCGACGACCACCTGCGGCTGCTGCGCCTGCTCAACAACGCGCTGCTGTCCGACGACCACGCCCGTTTCGTGACGCTGGTGCTGGCGTCGGTGTCGCGCGCCGGGGCGGACGTCCGGCTGCGCCTGACCTGCGCGGGCCACCCGCCGCCGATGATCATCCGCGCCGACGGCCGCGTCGAGGACGCGGCGACGCTCGGCACGCTGATCGGGGCGCTGCCCGAGGTCCACGCGTCGACGTGGGAGACCCGGCTCGCGCCCGGCGAGACCTGTCTGCTGTACACCGACGGCATCACCGAGGCCCAGGGCGGCCCGCTGGGCCGCGAGCAGTTCGGCGAGGAGCGCCTGCGTCGCGCGGCGGCCGAGTGCGCCGGGATGCCGGCCGAGGCCGTCGTCGAGCGGGTGCAGATGCTCGCCACCGAGTGGGTGGGGCGCAACGCCCACGACGACATGGCCCTCCTCGCGGTCACCGCGCCGCGCGGCCGGCACCTCACCGCGGTGGGTGGTTCGAGCCGGGGCAGGTACACCGCATGACGGCCGGGCGCTACACCGACCTGCTGTGGGACGCGGTGCTGCGCAGCGACGAGTACACCGCGGTCGACGTCGTCGTGGACGCGCTGCGCGACGGCCTGGAGGCCGAGACGGTGCTGCTCGAGGTGATCGGCGCGGTACAGCGGCGGGTGGGGCGCGAGTGGGCGGCCAACCGCATCTCCGTGGCCCAGGAGCACGCCGCGACCGCGATCAACGAGCGTGTGATCAGCACCCTGGCGCTGTCCAGCGGGCGTCGCCGCGGCGACCTGGGCCGGATCACCGTCGCCTGCGTCGACGGCGAGTGGCACGCGCTGCCCGCCCGGCTGCTGGCCGAGGTGCTGCGGCTGCGCGGGTTCAGTGTCGACTACCTGGGTGCGCAGGTCCCCGCGGCGCACCTGGTCACCCACCTGCACCGCACCGGCCCGGACGCGGTGGCGCTGTCGTCGTCGATCGCGACCCGGCTGCCGACCGCGCACGCCACCATCACGGCCTGCCAGGCCGCAGGCGTCCCGGTGATCGTCGGTGGCGGGGCGTTCGGGCCGGACGGCCGCTACGCCCGGCTGCTCGGCGCCGACGCCTGGGCCCCGGACGCACGGGCCGCCGCACGGACCCTCGCCGACGGGCTGCCCGCCCCGGCGCACCCGCACGCCCAGCCGCTCGACGACCTGCCGCACCTGTCCGACCAGGAGTACACGCTGGTCACCCGTGGTGCGCCGCGGCTGGTCGCCGCGGTGCTGGACCGCCTGCCCGAGCGTGTCCCGGCGATGGCCGACTACGACGACGACCAGCGCCGGCACACCGCCGAGGACGTCCGGCACGTGGTCGACTTCCTCGCCGTCGCCCTCTACACCGGCGACGCCGAACTGTTCGAGCAGTTCCTCGGCTGGACCGCCGAGGTGCTCGAGGCCCGGTCGGTCCCGGTGGCCGTCCTGCGCCCGGTCCTGGACCTGCTCGGCGACGAGCTGCGCGACTTCACCCGGGCGGCGGCGCTGCTGCGGCACGCGGCCGCGTCCGCGGCGCTCACCCGCGGCCCGGGCTCCCCCGTCCCGACCGTCGCCGTCACCGAGGGCTCCGGCACCGACACAGACCCCGACGCCGTGACCCTGCACCGAACCGGAAGGCCCGCATGAGCGCCCCGCGAGAGCTGTCCCTCACCTGGACCAGCCCCGCGCCCGACGTCGTGACGGTCGCGCCGGACGGTGACCTCGACTACGCCACCTCCGACGCCCTGGCCGACGCCGTCGCCGCCCTGCTGGACGAGCGGCCCGGTATCCGCGAACTGCGGATCGACTGCGCCGGGATCGAGTACTGCGACTCCTACGGCCTGTCGTCGCTGCTGATGGTCCGCAGGCGGACCCACGCCGCGGGGGTCGCGCTGCACCTGGACAACCGCTCCGGTGCGCTGGAGCGGCTGCTGCGCGTCACCAGCACCCTGGAGCACCTCACCGGCGCCGGCGGGTCGGCGCGGGAGCAGAAGCTCGACACCTGAGCCGCCTCGGCCGGCGTGGCGACGGCGGACATGAAATCCCGCCGACCGGGTACCCGCCTGTCATGACGACGCCGGAGAAGGACCAGCACGACGAGAACCCGGTCCCGACCGAGCAGAGCGACACCCCGGTCGACGAGACCCCCGACGGCGACGGCGTCCATCTCGCCGCCCAGCCCGTCGAGGACGACGACCCCCGCACTGCGGCGTCCTGAGCAACGCACCCGTTACGGAAGGACTGCACAGACCATGGCCACGATCCGTTACACCGTCCCCGGCCTCGAGCGCGGCGACGCCGAGCAGGTCGTCGACATCCTGCAGCACCGCCTGCACGCCCTGAACGACCTCCAGCTCACGCTCAAGCACGTGCACTGGAACGTGATCGGCCCGAACTTCATCGCGGTGCACGAGATGCTCGACCCGCAGGTGGACGCGGTCCGCGGGTTCGTCGACGACGTCGCCGAGCGCATCGCGACCCTCGGCGGCTCGCCGAACGGCACCCCCGGCGCTCTGGTCAGGGACCGCACCTGGGACGACTACTCGATCGGCCGCGACCAGGCGATCGCCCACCTCGGCGCGCTCGACGTCGTCTACACCGGGGTCATCTCCGACCACCGCACCCAGATCGAGAAGGTCGGCGCGCTCGACCCGGTGACCGAGGACATGCTCATCGCCCAGGCGGGCGAGCTGGAGCAGTACCAGTGGTTCGTCCGGGCGCACCTGGAGAACGCCGACGGTTCGCTGAACACGCAGGGCAGCAACGGTGAGGCGGGCGCGGCCGACGCCGCGCGCTGACCTTCCCGCCGCTCGATCCCGAGGCCCGGTCCCGCCGTCGTGCGGGGCCGGGCCTCCGTCGTGCTCAGCCCGAGCCGGCCCCCTCGACGGCGCCCACCCACAGGGCCATCGCCAGCGTCGGGCCCCACTCGTGCTCGACCTCGGCCGGTGCGGGACAGGTCTGTTCGCGGTCACGGCGCAGCCGCACCACGAACGGCCCTTCGAAGGGCTTGCGGGTCAGCAGGTCGACCCGGTCGCCGAGGCGCACGTCGTGCGCGTCGAGGAAGCGGAGCACCTCGGGGTCGGTGTCGTCGACGCGGACCAGGGTGCCGCCCTCGCCGTAGCGCAGGTCCGGCAGCCGGCGGGCGTGGACCACCGGCATCGTGCCGTCGCTCGCCGGGATGGGATCGCCGTGCGGGTCGAACCGGGGATGCCCGAGCCGGCTGTCGATCCGGTCGAGCAACCGGTCGGAGACCGCGTGCTCGAGCGCCTCCGCCTCCTCGTGGACCTCGTCCCACGCCAGGTCCAGCTCGGTGACCAGGAACATCTCCAGCAGCCGGTGCCTGCGCACCACGGCCAGCGCGGAGGCCCGCCCGGCCGGGGTGAGGGTGATCCCGGCGTAGCGGGCGTGGTCGACCAGCCCGGCGTCGACGAGCTTGCGCACCATCCCCGACGCCGACGGCGACGAGACCTGCAGCCGCTCGGCCAGCGCGGAGACCCCGACCGACCCCTCCCACCGCTCCGAGAGCAGGAAGATGGTCTTCAGGTAGTTCTCCACGGACTCCGAGAGGCGCTCGGCGCTCATGCCACCACGGTATCCCGGCGCGGGGGACTCAGGCGGTTCCGGCCGCGCAGAGCCGGGCCAGCAGACCGGCGTCGACCGGCGAGCCGAGCGCCCCGCCGAGGGTCAGCCCGTTGACCGCGGCGGCCAGCAGGGCGCGCCGGTCGGCGTCGTCGGGGAGGAGCCGGGCGGCGGCCGCGTCGAGCGCGGCGTCCCAGCGGTCCAGCTCTCCGCGCAGGTCCGGGCGCCGCGCGGCCAACAGGAACAGCTCGTACTCGGCGATCGCGGTGACCCGCTCCTGACGGGCGCAGTCCTCGACGAGCGCGACGAGGTCGTCGGGGGTCGTGACCGCGTCGAGCCGGGCGATCCAGCGGTCGTTCACCGCGGTGAGGGTCGCGACCAGCAGCGCGTCGACGCTGGGGTGGTAGTAGAAGACCGCGCTGGGCGGCACCCCCGCCTCCGCCGCGACCGCCCGCTGGCTGACCGCGGCGACCCCACCCGCGCCGACCAGCCGCAGCGTGGCCTCGACCAGCTCGCGACGGCGCCGGTCCCCCCGACGGCGGCGGCCGTCGCCCCCGGGGGTGTCCGGTCCCGCCGGATCAGGCATGCGAGGTCGCACCACCCAGCTCCAGGGCGAGCACCCCGGCGATCACCAGCCCGATCCCGCCGAGCTGGACCCAGGTCAGCGACTCACCGAGGAAGAACACCCCGATCAGGGCGACGAGCGCCACCCCCGCCGCGGCCCAGGTGCCGTAGGCGACCCCGAGCGACATCCCGCGGCCGAGCGCCTGGGACAGCGACCAGAACGCCAGCCCGTAGCCGACCACCGTGATCATCGACGGCACCAGCCTGCTGAAACCCTGCGAGAACCGCAGCGCCACCGTTCCGGTGACCTCGGCGCCGATCGCGAGCGCGAGCCATCCCCACATCGCCGGGCTCCTCCCCATCCGTCCGTTACCGGCCACATTGTAGAGCGATCGCTCAGGTTTTCTGCCACCCGGACGAACGAGCCCGACATGATTGTCATTGGCTTACGGTGGATCATCGTGACCACGCAGAGCAGTCGGACGACCGCGCCCGGTTTCCCCGCACCCCGCCGTCCGCGCGACGACGGCTCCGTCGCCGACGTCGCGTCCCGCCTCGTGGCCCTGCGACGACGACTGGAGCGCACCGACCTGCGGCCCGCCCCGGACACCGACGACGCGTTCGGCGAGCTCGTCGGGCTCTGTTGTTTTCCGCCCGCGGGCTGTACCGAGGGCGTCCTGGCGCGGGTCGCCCCGCACTTGGACGCCCTGCGGACCCTCGCCGCGACCGGCGAGGGCCACATGGAGAGCCACTGGGCGAACCGGATCGCCGCCGCCCCCGACGCCCGGGCCGAGCTGGAACGGTTCCCCTACCTGGGCAACTATCACGACCTCGTCCGGCTGGAGCTCGCCGCGCTGACCGCCGTCGGCCTGCCGGCGCCGCGCCGCGTCGTCGTGCTCGGGTCGGGGCCGCTGCCCCTGACCGGTCTGGTGCTGGCCACCGAGCACGACGCGCAGGTGCTGCACGTCGACCGGGACCGGGCTGCCGCCGCCGCGGGGGACGCGGTCGCCGCCGCCCTCGGGACCGACGGGCGGGTCCGCAGTCTGGTCGCCGACCTCGACGATCCGCGGCTGTCCCCCGCCCTCGCCGACGAGCTGGGCCGGGCCGACCTCGTGCTCGTCGGGGCACTCGTCGGTGCCGACGCCGATGCCAAGGCCGCGATCACCGCCCGGCTGGTCACGGCGACCGGCCCGGACGCGACCCTGCTCGTCCGGTCCGCCGCGGGGCTGCGGACGCTGCTCTACCCCGAGATCGTCCCGGCCGACCTGCCCGCGCTCGACGTGCTCCTCGAGGTGCACCCGCGCACCGACGTCGTCAACTCCGTCCTGGTGGCCCGCGCCGCCACGTGAGGTGCGTCGCTCCCGGGGTTGGGAGCGGGTCCGGCCGGGCAACCGCCGTCCGACAGGGCGCAGCGGCGCGCCGGAGGACGACGGACCGAGGAGGTCGGGTCGATGATGCGCACGACGGGCGGGTTCTCCCGGCCCTTCACCCCGGTACAGCCGGTCGCGGCGGCGTTCGCCGTGGCGTTCCTGCTGGTCGGAGCCCTGGGATTCGTCCCGGGAGTGACCTCGGGCGAACTCGCCGTGCTGCCCGGTGGCGGCACCGCGGTGCTCGCCGGGCTGCTGCCGGTGTCGGTGCTGCAGAACGTTCTGCACCTGGCCACCGGGCTGGCCGGACTGGTCTGCGCGCGCTCCCGTGTCGCGTCGCGGGTGCTGCTCGCGGCCGGCGGCGTCATCGCGCTGCTGAGCGCCGCCGTCGCCCCGGACGTCGTGGGTGCGGCCCTGGTGGTCGTCGCCGTCGCGATGATCGGTTGCGCGACGCTGCTGCGTGGCCGCCCCGTGGTGCGCCCGCCCCGCCGCGGAGCCGCCGCGGCCTGATACCTGGACGGGGCGTGACCCCCGTGGTCCGATGGCGGTGTGTCCGACACACCGTCCGCCGGGACCCCGGTCACCGGACGACACCCCGACCACGGCCACGAGGCCGAGGTCGGCGACCCGGTGTGCTGGCTGGACCGGCTATGCACGGACTGCGGGGCGATGCCCTCCCCCACCGGCGACGGCGGGCCGCCGCAGACCTGCTGGCGCTGCGGCGCCGCCGTCACGCACCCGTCCGGCTTGCGATCGCCTGACGATCGTCTCCGGCCCGGCGCCCGAGTCGACGGGACCGGCCCGGATCCGGTGGAATCGCCGTCATCATGAGCGAACACGGCCGGACCCGGGTGCTGCTGGTCGACGACGACGTCCGGATCGGGCGTGCCCTCGGTCTCGCCCTGGGCGACGAGGGCGTCGACGTCGAGGCGGTGCACACCGGCGAGCAGGCCCTGGTCAGTGCCGCCCGGCCGGACGTCGACGTGGTGCTGCTGGACCTCATGTTGCCCGGCATCGACGGCCTCACGGTCTGCCGGCGGCTGCGGGAGACCGGTGACCTGCCCATCATCATGGTGACCGCGCGCTCGGACTCCGCCGACGTCATCGCCGGGCTGGAGGCGGGCGCCGACGACTACGTGACCAAGCCGCTGGTGGCCGGGGAGCTGGCCGCCCGCATCCGGGCGCTGCTGCGTCGCCGGCGTCCGGCACCGGCGGCACCACGCCGGATCACCGTCGGGGACGTGGAGCTGCGCCCGGACGAGGGCACCGTGCTCCGCGACGGCGTCCCGGTGCACCTGACCCGCACCGAGTTCCGGCTGTTCGCCGAGCTCGCCGCGGCGGGCGGGCGGATCGTGACCCGCGACGAGCTGCTGTCGCGGGTGTGGGGCTACGAGTACCACGGCGACACCCGGCTGCTGGACGTCCACGTGCGACGGCTGCGGCGCAAGGTCGAGCTCGACCCGGACCGGCCCGTCCTCGTGCTGACCGTGCGCGGCGCCGGGTACAAGATCGGCGACGCCGGACCGGACGCCGCGCTGCCGGGCGTCGTCCCGGTGTCGGGCCGCGGCGGGTGAGCGTGCGCGGCAGGATGCGGTCCGTGCTGGACCGACTGCCGCTGGACCGACTGCCGCTGGACCGACTGCCACTGGATCGACTGCCACTGGGCCGGCTTCCGCTGCGTCACCGGGTCGGCGTCGCGTTCGCCGGGGTGTCGATGGTGGTGACCGGGTTGTTCGCGGCGGTCACCTGGAACCTCGCGTCGTACTACCTGGTGGAGCAGCGGGTGGAGAGCGCCACCCGCCAGCTCGCGGTGAACCTCCAGCTCGTCGAGCGGGCGATGGTCGACGACACGCACGTCGGCGGTCTCGACGACCTGCTGACCGGCCTCGCGGGCACCCCGGGCACCACGGTCGCGCTGCGCCGCGACGGGACGTGGACGACCAGCGGCCGTGAGGTCGATCCCGAGGCGCTGCCGGCGGGGCTGCTGGCGATGGCCGGGAACGGGACCGGGGCACGGCAGCGGGTGATGGTGGCGGGGATGCCGAGCGTCGTCGTCGCGGCGCCGATGTCCGGCGGCGACGTGTTCGTCGAGGTCTTCCCGATGCAGCGGCTCGACGCCAACCTGAAGTTCCTCAGCGTCGTGCTGTTCGCCGGGGTCGCGGTGAGCGCCCTGCTGGGGCTCGCGCTGGGCCAGTGGGCCGGGCGGCGTGCGCTGCTGCCGCTCACCGCGGTGACCCGGGCCGCGGAGCGGATCGCCGGCGGCGACCTGACCGCACGGCTGCCGTCGAGCACCGACGCCGAGCTCGCCCCGCTCGTCGCGACGTTCAACCGGACCGCCGACGACCTGGAGCAGCGGGTGTCGCGCGACGCCCGGTTCGCCGCGGACGTCGCGCACGAGCTGCGGTCACCGCTGACGACCCTGGTGAACGCGGCCGCGGTGCTGACCCGGCGGCGCGCCGAGCTCGCGCCGACCGCACGGGAGGCCGTCGAGCTGCTCGACGGCGAGATCCAGCGCTTCCGCCGGATGGTCCTGGACCTGCTGGAGATCTCCCGCAGCGACACCCTGCAGCGGGAGGACGGCGAGCTCGGTGCGCTGGTCCGCGGGCTCGTCGCGGTCCGCGGCGGGGAGCACGTCCCCGAGGTCGACGCCCCGGAGCCGGTGACCGTGCGGGTCGGCCGCCGTCGCCTCGACCAGATCCTGGGCAACCTGCTGGACAACGCCGACGCGCACGGCGGCGGCGCGCTGCGGATCGGCGTCGCGCGCCGGGGCCGGTCCGCCCGGATCGAGGTCGACGACGCGGGCCCCGGCATCCCGCCCGAGCAGCGGCGGGCGGTGTTCGAACGGTTCGCCCGTGGCACCCTGGCCGGCAGCCGCGGCGACGGCGGCGGCACCGGTCTCGGGCTGTCCCTGGTCGCCGCGCACGTACGCCGGCACGACGGCCGGGTGTGGGTGGAGGAACGCCCCGGCGGCGGGACCCGGGTCGTCGTCGAGCTGCCGGGGGTGGACACGTGAGGACCCGGCTGTGCACCGCGGCGCTGGGGCTGCTGCTCGTCGCCGGGTGCGGGGTGACCCTCGACGACGAGCCGGAGCCGATCGCCCCACCCGCCGGCACGACCGCCCCCACCCCGACGGTGACGGTCCTCCCGACCCCGACCCCGACCCCGACCCGGCCGCCCGCGCCGGCTACCGACGACGACGGCGCGGGCCCGACGCGCAGCTGATGCAGGTCGTCGCGGCGGGCAGCGCCTCCAGCCGTTCCGGCGCGATCGGTCCGCCGCAGACCGCACAGCGCCCGTAACCGCCCGCGGCCAGGCGCTCCGCCGCCCGGTCGAGGTCGTCGCGTTCCTGCTCCGCGGCGGCGAGCAGCCCCTGGAGCTGGGCGCGCTGCACCGCGATCGTCACGCCCTCGGGGTCGTGCTCGTCGTCGTGGCTGGTCAGGGCCTGCTGGTCGGCGAGGTCGTCGAGCTCGTGGCGCAGCGAGCCGACCCACTCCTGGGCACGGGCGCGGGCGGCGGCGAGGGTGGTGGGGTCCACCACCCCAGGATGCGCCCCGGCAGACTGCGGTGGTGAGCCTTCCGCGTCCGTTGTCCGGTGTCGGCGTCGTCCTGGAGCGCGCCGACGGCGCGGTCGCCGTCGGGCACCGGGTCACCGCCGGGGAGACGCCGAGCTGGTCGTTCCCGGGCGGCCACCTGGAGGGCGGGGAGCCGGTCGTCGCCGCGGCGCTGCGCGAGCTGGCGGAGGAGACCGGCGTCGTCGCGGCGACGGGGACGCTGGTCGCGGTGTGCGTCCGGCTCGACGGCGCGGGGGTGACCTTCGCGGTGCACGTGCCCGCACCCGCCGGGGCGGAGCTGCGGGTGACCGAGCCGCACGCGATCGACGCCTGGGCCTGGGCCGACCCGGACGACCTGCCCGGACCGGTGTTCGCCCACACCGCCGCCGTCCGCCACGCCTGGCGCCGCCCCGGCGTCGCGCTCGACGGCTGGGACCTGCACCGCGTCGCACCCTGAGGCGGCTACTCGCCGGTGGATCCGGTGGCGAGCTCGACGACGACGTCCAGGTGGCCGAGGTGGCGGGCGTACTCCTGGACGACGTGCAGCAGCGTCCGCTCGATCGTCGCGGGCGGTGCGCCGGCCCAGCGCCCGCTCGGCACCCCCGCAGCACCGGGCCCCACCGACTCCGCGATCTCGCGGGTACGCCGGCCCTGCGCGGCGAGCGCGGCGGCGACGTCGTCCGCGCCGACCCCGGACGGCAGCGCCCACCGCCCGTCGACGTGGTCGGCCCAGGGGTCCGGGAGGTCGGCGTCGACGAAGCCCCACTCCAGCCAGCGGCGCTCCATACAGCGCAGGTGGTGCAGCAGCTCCGCGGGAGACCAGCCCGACGGGAGCCTGCTGGCCGTGCGCTCGGCCTCGGGCAGCGCGGCGTACTTGTCGAGGACGCGGTCACGGTAGAAGTCGACGTAACCGAGCAGCAGGGCGGTCGTGGAAGGAGCCGGGTCGGACGGCTCGGGGAGCCGGTCCCGGCGCAGGTGCAGCAGCGGGAACGGCCGGCCCCGCCCGTCGCGCTCGGAGCGCCCGGTCCGGACGAACCCCAGGCGCTCGTAGAACCCGACCGCGCCCGGATTCTGCTCGTTCACGTCGAGCTCCACCCGCGCCGTGCCGACGGTGGCCGCGGCCAGGAGCGCGGAGCCGACGCCCCGACCGTGCGCGGACGGGTCGACGAACAGCGCCTCGACCCGGTGGCCGTCGGTGCCGATCCAGCCGACCGGGGTGCCGTCGGCGCGCTGCGCGACCAGGACCGACAGTGCGGGCAGGGCAGCCGTGCGGACCTCGGTCTCGATCTTGTCGACGTCGTCCGGGGTGAGGAAGCTGTGCGTGGCCTCCACCGCGGGCCGGTGTCCGCGACGGGCGGCGGCCCGGATCACGGTCGACACCGGGAGCGGCGCCGTCGACGATCGCCCCATGACCGTCCTGGACGTCCTCCTGCCGCGGCTCGTCGCGTTGCCCGGGGTGCTCGCCGTGTCGCTGGGCGGCAGCCGGGCCCGGGGCACCCACCGCCCGGACAGCGACTGGGACCTCGGCGTCTACTACCGCGGCGGGTTCGACGCCCGGGCGCTCGGGCGCCTCGGCTTCGCCGGGCACGTCGCGCAGCCGGGCGAGTGGGGACGCATCGTCAACGGCGGGGCGTGGCTGACCGTCGAGGGCGAACCGGTGGACGTGCTGCTGCGCGACCTCGACGTCGTCGACGTCTGGCGCGCCGACGCCGACCACGGCCGGTTCGAGATCGACCAGGTCGAGGGGCATCTCGCCGGGCTGCCCACGTACACCCCGCTCGGCGAGATCGCCGTGAACCAGGTGCTCGCCGGTCAGCTGCCGGCCGTCGCCTACCCCGCGGCCCTGCGCGAGGCGGCGCAGGAACGCTGGCGCTGGAACGCCGCGTTCTCGCTGACGATCGCCGAGCAGCACGTCCGCCGGGGCGACCGGACCCTCGCGCTCGGCATGATGACCCGCGCCACCGCCCAGGCCGCGCACGCCGTGATGGCCGGGCGGGGTGCGTGGGTCCTGGGCGAGAAGGGGCTCGTGGACGACGCCGGTCTCGGCGCCGCCCACGACGTCCTCGGCGACGACCGGGCCGACCCGGCCGAGGTGCTCCACGAGCTGCGCGCGCTGCTCGACGCACCCCGGCCGCAGGAGCTCCGCAGCCACCGCACGCGTGCACGGACCATCCGCCTCCGGCCCGCCGACGCCGGCGAGATCCTGACCCTGCAGCGTGCGGCCTACGTGCCGGAGGCCCGGGCGCACGAGGACATCGACCTGCCGCCGCTCACCGAGCACCTGGCGGAGATCCGCGAACAGCTGGCCGACGGGTCGGTGACCGCCTGGGGTATCCGCGACGACGGCCGGCTGGTCGCCGCCGTACGGATCACCCGGTCGGGGAGCACCGCCGTCGTGAGCCGGCTGGTGGTCGCTCCGGACCGGCAGGGCGAGGGCCTGGGGTCGGGCCTGCTCCGCCACGCGGAGGAGCAGCTCGACGACGACGTGTCGGTGATCGAGCTGTTCACCGGCGAGCACAGCGTCACGAACCTGCGCCTCTACGACCGGCTCGGGTTCCGGGAGACCCACCGGACCGACGCGGGGACCTACGCGCTGGTCCACATGGCGAAGCCCCGGGGCACCGCCCGATGACGCCGCGGGAGGAGCACCGACCCAACTGACCCCCGGCCCGCTCAGAGCGACCGGAGCGTGGTCATCGCCGCGGTCTCCAGGTCCGCGATCCGCAGCAGCAGCCCGGCGGCCTCGGTCAGGGCGGCCGGGTCCTCGTCCAGCCCGGCCCGCTCGACGAGTCCGGCGACGCGTGTCCACAGCGTCGCCGCCTCGGCGTACAGGTCCCGGCCCCGTTCGACCGACGCGACGCGCTCACCCGGGCCGGCGTCGTCGAGCAGCGGCAGGCAGGCGGTGAGGAAGTCGCGGTAGAGGTTGCGGAACAGTGCCCCGCCGGTGCCGGCCCGTTCCATGAGCATCGCCATCTGCGGCAGGTCCCGGTGCGGGTCCTCGACGCGGTCGAACCAGGACCCGGCGCGCTTCGCCGTCGTCCGGATGCCGCGGTGCCCGATGTTGGCGATCGGCGGGTGCAGGAACGCCTCGGCACACTCGACGATCGCAGGCACGATCGCGGGGCCGGGGTCGACCGGCTCCCGGACCCGTCCGAACGTGAACGACCGGTGCGGCGCCGACATCGGCCCCCGTGCGGCGCGCGCCCGGGCCAGGCTGTCCAGGCTCGTGCTGACCCGGCCGCCCTGCTGCGCGGTGTCGAGGAGGTACGCGGTGTCCTCGTCGTAGCCGAGCAGAGCGACGACGTGGCCCGCGAAGTGGACCCGGGAGCCGAAGTAGTCCAGGTCGTGGCTGTCGAGCTGCAGGCCGACGGGAACGCCGTCGTCGACGAGGGTGCGGACCTGGTCCCACGCCCGGCGGGCGGACGAGGTCTCCTGCACGCGCAGGTCGAGATCGAGGCGGCGGGCGAGGGTGCGGGTCAGCTCGAACGGCTTGACCCGCCCGCCCAGGAACGGCGCCGACTGCCGCTTGGAGTCCCAGTAGACGTACGACAGCCCGGAACCGAGCCCGAACAGCATCGGTTCGTCGAGGTGGACGCCGGCGTGCCCGAGGAGCGCGCCGAGCGCCGTCGTCTCGCAGTGGAGGCCTCCCGTGGAGGGGACGCCGGTGGACGCATCAGTCATCGGACACCTGGACCCGCTCGGCGAGCCACGACCTCTCCGCACGCAGCTGGGACAGGGAGAACGAGAAGACGTCGCGCGCCTCCGACGGGAGGGGCTCCTGCGCGGTCCGGGCCGCGACGACCGCGCCGATCCGCGTGTCGAGCCCGGCGAGCCGGGCCCGGAGCGCCTCCTCGACCTCGTGCGCGGGCAGCAGGGTCGAGTGGGCGAGGCCGGCGAGGAAGGAGCGGGCGGGGACACCGGCGTCGGAGAGCAGCTCCCGGACGTCGGCGGCCGCGGTGCGGCGCCCCCGGTCGGTGATGCGGACGACGCGGCGGGCCTTCGGGGAGGGGCGGTCGTCGTCGGCCTCGGCCAGGCCGCGGGCGGTCAGCTTGTCGAGCAGGTAGTAGATCGAGGAGAAGCCGATGTCGGTCCAGCGACGGACGCCACGCTCCTCGATGACCTGCTCGATGTCGTAGCCGTGGCGAGGGCGCTCGGCCAGTGCCCCGAGGACGACGAGCTCGCCGATGGTCAGCTCCACGACCGCTATTCTAGCACCAGAATAGAAGGGAGCACACCCGCACGAAACACGACGACACCGGCGCGAGACGCCGACGCAACGTGCCGCTCCTACCGTCTCCACCTGCTGTATCCAGCCCTGGACACAACAGGTGGGGAGAATCGTCGATGTCGAGCGCCGTCGAGCACGCGGGCACGCCACCGCTGCGCGAGCGCGTCTACGCCGCCCTACGGGACGACGTCGTCAACGGCGCCGTCGGCGCGGGGGCCCGCCTCACCGAGCCGAAGCTCGCAGCGCGGTTCGGCATCTCCCGCACCCCGGTGCGCGAGGCCCTCGGCCGGCTCGTCGCCGACGGGCTCCTGCAGCGCGAGGAGGACTACGGCTACTCGGTCGTCGTCCCCGACCTGGCGGGGGTGCGCGACCTCTGGGAGGTCCGCATCGCGGTCGAGCTGCGCGGGATCGACCGATGCCGGGAGAACCCGGGCACCGTGCACGACGCCGGGGCGCTCCGCGCAGAGCTGGCCCGCTGGCACCGGATGCTCGAAGAGCCACCCGAGGCGGGTCCTGGCTTCGTGCTGGAGGACGAACGGTTCCACAGCACGCTGCTCGCGGCGTCGGGCAACCCCGAGCTCGTCGCGGTGCTGACCGACGTGCACCGCCGGATCCGGCGGGTGCGGATGAACGACTACGTGCTCCCCGGTCGCGTCGAGGCGGCCGTGTCCGAGCACGTCGCCGTCGGCGAGGCGGTCCTCGCCGGACGGCTCGACACCGCCCGCCACCTGCTGCACCAGCACATGGGCGCGTCGCTGGAGATCGTCACCGAACGCGCCGGTCGCGCCCTGCTCGCCACCGACACCCGGGACCGCCGCCGCGGCCCGGCCACCCTCGACGTGAGGACCTCATGAGACTCGCCGCGATGAAGCATCCCGCCGTCCTGATCGCGCTCGCCGCGGTCGCCGGGATCGCGTTCGGCCTGGTGACCGGCGAGTGGGCCGGCAACCTGAAGGTCGTCGGCGACGCCTTCATCCGGCTCGTCCAGATGGCGATCGTGCCGCTGGTCATGACCTCGGTGATCGCGGCCTGCGGGTCCATGACCGGGTCCGGCACCGGCCGGCTCGCGCTGCGGACCTTCGCCTGGATGATCGGCCTGTCGGTCGTGGCCGCGGTGGTCGCGGTGGTGCTCGGGCTGCTGTTCCGCCCGGGTGCCGGGATGGTCGCGACGGCCGCGCCGGACGCCGCACTGCCGGCCGCGGCGGCCCCGGAGAGCTGGCAGGACACGGTCCTCGGCTTCTTCACCACCAACGTCGTCGAGTCGATGGCCGAGGCGGCGATGGTGCCGATCATCCTGTTCTCGCTGCTGTTCGGCGTCGCCCTCCACCGGCACGTCACCGCGACGGGGAACACACTCGTCCTCGACGTCGTGGGGCAGTTCCAGCAGGTCCTGCTCACCTTGATCCGGCTGGTCATGTACGTCGCGCCGATCGGGGTGTTCGCGCTGCTCGCCGACCTGTCCGGCCGCATCGGCTTCGCCGTGGTCGGGTCGGCCCTGGCCTACCTCGGCACCACCCTGCTGGGCGTCGTCCTGCTCACCGCGCTGTTCGTGGCGATCGTCGCCGGGCGCACCCGGCTCAACCCCGCCCGCCTGCCGCGCAAGCTCGCCGAGCAGACCGCCGTCGCGGTCACGACGACGAGCTCGGCCGTCACCTACCCCACCGTCCTGCGCACCACGATCGAGAAGATCGGCGTGAGCCCCCGGGTCGCCAACTTCACGCTGTCGGTGGGGCTGACCATGGGCTCCTACGGCGCCGTCCTCAACTACACGATCGTCGTGCTGTTCCTCGCCCAGGCCGGCGGCGTCGACCTCTCGGCCGGGCAGATCGTATTCGGGATGGTCCTCGCGATCCTGCTCAACATGGGCACGATCACCGTGCCGGGCGGGTTCCCCGTCGTGGCCCTGTTCCTCGGGACCACCCTCGGACTGCCCCTCGCGGCCGTCGGGCTCCTCATCGCCGTCGACTGGTTCACCGGGATCCTGCGGACCTTCCTCAACGTCAACGCCGACACCCTGGTGGCGATGCTCGTCGCGCACCCCGACGGGGAGATCGACCGGGAGGTCTACGACGGTGTCCGCGCCGGGGAGCCGGCGGAGACGGGCGCCCGGAGCGCCTCGGACGCGTGACCGACCGCGCCTCCCGCGCGCGAACAGCGGCGCACGGACTCCGCGCCCTCCGGCCCGCGATGCCCTGGTCGTTCTCGTGGGGTGGCCCTACTCGTACGCGGGGTGTCCTATCGGAGTCGCCCGCCGTGCCCACCCGGGCAGGGGGATGAGATTGAGCGGGAAGCCGTAGCCGATGTCTCGGGCGATCGTGCCGTCCGCCCGCGGGATTCTGATCTCGGTTCGCCCAAGCGCCTTCACCTCGGTGATGGTCCCGTGGATGGCCGCCATGACGATGTCGCGCACGTAGGCCACCGCCTCGACGTCACGCAGGACCGCGACCTGGTGGTCGCCGACCTCGATGGCGATCCAGCGTTGCCCGTCGTCGTCCCACTCGACCGACAGGCCGGCGCCTGTTGCCGGATCGACCCGCCAGCAGTCGGGGACGGTGTCGTCGATGGTGAGGACGGCGAACGGGTGGCGTCGGACCTCGTCGGCGAGGTCATGGAGTGCGGTGGTGACCGCGTCCGGGGAAGGTGGAGTCGCCGCAGCCAATGGGTGATCGTAGGGCGGCAGCCTCCACGGCCACGAGCTCTCGCCCGCGACCCTGCAACGGCGTCGCCTGGCGGAGGTCGTCGAGTGCCGACACCGCAAGGGAGCTCGTTGTGGGACCGTGAACAGGTGTCGCGGCCGGACCGTCCCTGGGCCAACACGACGCACGACTGGAGTCGTGATCTCGATGTCGATCACCTGCGTGAGGTCCGGGAGCAGCCGGAGCGCTATGCACCGACGGGCGCCCTGCACCTCGTGCTGGAAGTCGTGGCCTACGCGGCCGACGAGGCCGAGGCACGCCACCGTCGCGGCCGGTGCCTCATCGAGCTGGCGCCGGACGGGTCCATCCTGATCGTCGACGACGGACGGGGCACCGATACTCGCCGCAGCCCGACAGGAGCCGTCGTCCGCAAGCCGATCATGGCTACGCGTGACCTCCGGTTCTTCGACGCGGAGACCCCACCGCTGCTCGGTGACGGTCACGCGCGCCGAGGCATCTCGGTCGTCGCCGCGTTGAGCACCACGCTGGATCACGTGAACCGTCGGCACGACGGCGCATGGTCGCAGACGTATCGCGACGGGCTCCCTGTCGGCGGCTTGGTCGACGTTGCCGGAGACGGCACGACGGACACCACCGTTCGGTTCACGCCGTGCAGGGCTGTCCGTGACCTCGGCGAAGCCGACGGGGAGTGCATCCACGCAGGTGTGGCGCACCTCCGCGGGCTGCTGGACGTCGTCGTGGACGACCAGAGATGAGGGGCCCTCCTGCGGCATCGTGGACGGTTGGACGGCCGGCATATGACTGGTATGTTCCGAAACACCGACCTACCTGATCCACAGGGGAGTCACCGCGTTCTCGCGCGGCCCCGAACAGGAGGTCGATCTCCATGGATCCGTCGCACACCGATCAGTGGCGAACGCAAGGCGCGCCGGCCGCGCACGTTCTGTGGGACATGGTGACCGGGCCCATGCCGCGGGGCCTTCTCGGCGTCGGCGACCCGGATGTCCACTGCATCGACGGCCGTTGGACGACGTTCTTGGGCGGCTTCTCGACCGGCTTTCGCAACCGCCTGTACCGCGCCTCGGTCGCACCCGGGGGCTCACCCCGTGGGCCGTGGCGAATCGACGCCGATCCTCGTGGACGTGCAGCCGCTCTGGCTCCGGACCCACCACGCGGCAGCTGGGACGCAGCGGGGATGCACACACCCAGCTATGTGCCTCCGTCCGGCGGCAACGGGGCGCGCCTGTACTACACCGGCCGGGCTTCCCTACGGCATTACGGTCCGCGAAGCCGGTACGCGATCGGCTTCCTCGAGTACCGAGACGGCCGTTGGCAGCGACACCCGATGCCGGTCCTCGAGGGCACGCCGCCCCGCTCCAGTGTGCTCGAACCATTCGTCATCTACACCGACGGCCGGTACCGGATGTGGTATCAGGCCAATCCTCACGAGATCGGCCCCGGCGAGCTCCCCGACTACGAGTTGCGCTGCACGGAGAGCGTCGACGGCGTCCACGACTGGTCGCCGCCGGTGACGTTCGCAGACTCGTCGGAGGGCTTCTTCGACAACGCCATCGCCCCCTGCGGTGATGGCTGGGTGATGCTCCTCGCCCGTGGCTCCGACCTCCACGCCACACCGGGTTTGCCCGCGCAGGGGCTGTGGTGGATCACCGCATCACGGCCGAGTGCCGACCGACGGGACTGGTCCAGCCCGCAGCGACTGCTCGACACCGATGCGGCGGGAACCCCGGAATGGATGGCGCGGGGCACGTACGGACCTGCGCTGTCCTTCGCTGATCCCACCAGCACCCGGGCAACGGTTCATGTCACCGGGACACGCGCCGCACCTCGGTGGCCGCGGTTGATACTCCGCCAGCTCCTGCGGTGTCGGCGGCCTCCGGTTCCCGCGCCCTTCTACCTGGCCGTCGGAGGCATCGAGGTCGACCTGGGAGACGCGTCGGACCACGGGAATTCGCCCCATCCCACAAGAAAGCCTGACGGCATTCGGCCGACCCGGAGAACACGATGAGAACCGTGTCCTGGCAGGCTGGTTGCATGACTTCGATCCGAAAGGTCCATGCCGCGTAGGCGTCCCGCCCAGCTACGGGCCCGCAACCAGCGTCAGCCACGCCCGACCGCGATCCGCGGCGTTCCGCTCTCGACCAGCCGTGCGCTCGACCGACTCGACCGGCCACAGCTCTCCTCCGGAAGGGTCCGCACCGATCTTCTCTCATGGCGCCGCGTCGCCCTCCAACCACGTTCCACACTCCAGCGGGAGAACAACGACTGGGTCCAGTTCATCGGCCCGTTCTCCCGGGACGCCCTCGAACACGCTCTGCACGCCCTGCCTCGGCGTCGTCGCGCATCGCTCCGCCGCCAGATCGCCCGACTCGACGCCCTGTTCTCGGACAAGACTCTGAACGACCCCACCGTCGATCCGTCGCTGTCCTGGTGGTGGCGCCGCACATGAGCTGCACCTACGACCCGATGCTGGCTGGGCTCGTGCGGACGTGAGCACGAGCGATACGGCGCCACTCCGGCAGCATGAGCGCCGCAGCCCACAGGTCTTCGTACAGTGACACCGTGCCTGACGGGTCCGACGGCCACATGCTGCCCTTGCGCGACGGCGCGATGCTGTGAGTGGACGCGCAGGGCCAGCCCGAGGACGGGCTACCCGGTTTGGTCCTTCTGCACGGCGGCGCCGGCATGTGGGACTACCTGGGGCCTGTCGCCGACCTGGCCGCCGCGTCGTTCCGAACGGTCCGGTACGACCAGCGGGGCTGCGGTCGATCCTCGCCGGACGAGGACTACAGCATCGCTCGCTATGTGGCAGACCTCGACGAGCTTCGCGAGCACTTCGGCTACGAGCGCTGGTACATCTTCGGCCACTCCTTCGGCGCCACCCTCGGCATCGAGTACGCGGCGACCCACGGCCACAGGGTGGCCGGCCTCGTCTACTGCAGCGGGCTCGGGATCGGGTGGTCGACCCACCGAGCGGTCTACAAAGCTCAGCAGGAGCAGAGGCTCACCACCGCCGAGCGGGCGCGATTGAACGAGCTGGCGGCGAAGACCCGAACGTGGGACGAGGAGGTCGAATGGCGCACCCTTTCTTGGCTGCCCGACTTCGTCGACCCCGAAAGGGCCCGAGAATGGGCTGCCGCTGACGCGAATACACCACTTCCGCTCAACCTCGCGTGCAACCGAGCCTTCAACACAGAGACCAAAACCTGGACCATCGACGACGAGATCGGCCGCTGGGGCGCCGTCACGTGCCCCGTGTGGATCATCCATGGCGAGGGCGACCCGAGACCGGCCGACGGACCCCGAACGCTCGCCTCGATCCTCCCGAACGCCGGGTTCCATGAGATCGCCAACGCGGGACACCAACCGTGGCGAGAACGTCCGAACGCAGTCGGGCAGGTCCTCGCGGCCGTCGCAGCGCACGCGTCGAAGACGTCCTGAGAACCAGCGACACATCAGCCCTCGGGAGGCCGGCGTGGCCAGGGCCCCGCGTCGCCCGGGTCGGCGCTCTTGTTGCCGCGCGTTCCCACTGCGGGCAGGCTGCGCCGATGGAGATCCTGGGAGTCGATCCGCGCGATCAGCGGTGGGAGTGCGACTCGCCCACCTACCGCGTTTACTTCCACGAGGGCACGACGTCGGACGAGTACGAGGTCCGGGGCGCTGACGACGTTCATGCGGTGATCAGGTGGGCTGACGGCGACGGCGCACAGCGGCCGTACGTTCTCTACGTGCGCGTCGATCAGGACGGCCTCGGGCTCGTGCGGCTGGCAGGCAGAGATCCCAATGAGAGCCCACACAGCTCCACAATCACCCTGTCCGACGACTCCGGCTCCGAGTAAGAGGTCGCGCGGATTGATCACAGCTGGGTCGCGGCCGGGTGTCGATGGTGAGGGGCGGGCACGGGCCTGTCGATCATGAAGTTGTTGACTCTTCGTGATCGTCTGGAGGCCGCGTGCCCGCCCTGCCATCATGGTTGACCGAGCCGTTGTGGGACCAGTTCGCCGCGCTGCTGCCGCCCCGGGTCGAGTTCGATCCCACTCATCCGTGGGGCTGTCACCGCCGCCGGATCGCGGATCGGGTCGTGTTCGACAAGCTCCTGCAGGTGCTGCGGTTCGGCTGCCCGTATCAGGGCGTCTCCGACAGCACCTGCTCGGCGACCACCATCCGCGATCGCCGTGACGAGTGGATCCGGCTCGGGGTCTTCGCCCAGCTACGCCGGATCGCCCTGGACGCCTACGACCGCATCGTCGGCCTGTTGCTTGACGACGTTGCCGTCGACGGCGCCATCACCAAGGCCCCCGGCGGCGGTGAGGTCGCCGGACCGTCACCGGTTGACCGGCGTAAACAGGGCATGAAGCGATCGGTGCTCGTCGAGGGCCATGGCATCCCACTGGGCCGGGTCCTGGCCGGGGCACACCGCCACGACTCCCCGCTACTGGGCCCCACTCTCGACCACCTCGACGCTCTCGGCCCGCTGCCCGACGACATCACCGTGCACCTCGACGCCGGCTATGACTCCGGTAAGACCCGCGACACACTCACCGAACGGGGCCTGCACAGCGAGATCGCGCGCAAGGGCGAGAAAGCACCGATCCAGGCCACCCAACGCTGGCACATCGAGCGCACCAACGCCTGGCACAACAGCTTCAACCGGCTGCAGCGCTGCTACGAACGCCGCGAAACCGTCGTCGACGCGTTCTTCGACCTCGCCGACACCATCATCACACTCCGTAGCCTGATCCGGCAGGCCTGGACCACGCACCGCTGGGACAGCCGACCACACCGCCGCCCATGATCATCCATCAATCCGCGCGACCTCTAAGACGGGCCGACAAGCCCTTGATGCAGCTGGACGGGCTCGTGAGCCACACCCCGCGCAAGACGGTCGCGAGCTACCTCGACGACTCTGACGTCACTGTCTGAAAGATCAGTCATCAGCTCAGGCACTCGAAGATCGGCATGACCCAGGACTGCTACCGCGGACGTCGCTCAACGGGTCGGCGGCCGGCAGGGGTCTTAAAAGGATTGTTCGGCAACCCGAAGAGCGAGCAGGAGAGCTGATGTCTCACGTTCTGGGCCGGCTGGTCGCCGTCACTCTCGACTGCCCCGATCCGCACGAACTGGCCGAGTTCTACCGACATGTCCTCGGCGGACAGCTCCGCGCATCCAACGAGGACTTCGTCGTGCTCATCTGCGACGGCACAACACGCCTGGACTTCCAGCGCGTCCCTCACCACCGCCCCAGCCGGTGGCCGGACGGCCAGATTCTCCGAGCGCATCTGGACATTGCAGTCGACGATCTCGATCACGCTGAGCGGCGGCTGTCCGCACTGGGCGCCGTCCCTGCGACCGTCCAGCCCGACCCCGCACGGTTCCGGGTCCTGATCGACCCCGCCGGACATCCGTTCTGCATCGCCACATCGGCCGCAGCATCGACCCCACCGACAGCACCGAGCACGAAAAGTGACCCAAGAATCCCTCGATCTTGATCGGCACAGATCGGCGACGCTGTGAACTGGGGATTCCAACCCCCGGCCTGGTGGTCGTTCAGGGTCGGCTCCGGCCCTTGTCAGGTCATTTCGTGTCCCAGAAGCGTCCCACGCGGGGGCTTTCCCCCACGCGCACGGCCTGCTGGTGATGTCCTCGCGGCGCGGGTTCACCCCAGCCGGGCCGAGGGGTGGGATGAGGAGAGGTGGGGTGCAAAGTACGGGTTCGAGCCTTGCGCCCCACCCTTCGGTCTGGCTGCCGTCTCGGCGCGCCATGAGGTGGTCACCAGCCCTGCCGCACTTCCCTGATCTCCGAGCGGTGTCGAGTTCGGGCGGAGCCCGGCCGCCGGAGGCGACGGATCTACAGAGAACTGCCATATCCGCTCTGGCCTGCGATGGAGCCCCGGTCCCGTGGTCTGCGTCCGTGCATAGTCCGTGACGGTCGCTCTATGCTCCCGCACGGCCGGGTTCTGGTGGTGATCTCCTCACGGCGCGGGCTCGTCCCTGCCGGGCCGAGGGGTGGGGTGCAAGGTATTCAGTCCCGCCTTGCGCTTCACCCCTCGGACCGACAGCCATCTCGGCGCGCCGTGAGGAGATCACCACCCCTGCTGCACTCACCTGATCTCCGAAGCGGTGCCGGGTCTGGGCGGAGCCCGGTATCAGTTCTCATCAGGCTCTAGGAACTCCAGCCGGTTCCCGAACGGGTCGGCCGCGTAGATCCGTCGGAATCCTGGAAAGTCCGCGTCCCAGGTTGTCTCCTGGCCAGCCGCCGCAAGCCTGCGGACTACTTCGTCGAGATCCTCAACCTGGATGCCCGGGTGCCCCTTGCGGGCAGGGCGGAAGTCATCCTCGACGCCGAGATGAAGCTCAACACCTCCGCCCCGAAACCAGGCACCGCCGCGGGCTGCGAGCACCGACGGCTTAGGGATCTCCGTCATACCGAGGACATCTGCGAAGAAGTGCCGCGCGTCGTCCTCACGACCGCGGGGCATGGCCAGCTGCATGTGATGTAGGCGTCCGTACACCCGGCGAGTATGGCGTGCGACATGCGGGCCATCAGCCCCTGAGATCAGGGCACCTTCTCCGTGGCTCGGGGCTAGCGGGCCGGCCCCGAGCGGCCGCGAACGGGCCGGAGGTGTAGGGAGCGAGCCGGCAGGGCCGGCGTGGCCGGCTCCGCGGCGCCTTGACACCCAGTGATATCGGCACGGGAGATTGCTGGCTGAGAGTTTCCCGCTCCTGGCTCGGCGCATCATCGGGAGACGAAATGAGGATGCGTCTACCCCCATATTGAGACCGGCGCAGTGGTTGGGGCTGTCTCGCGCTCGGGCCCGCTCTCCTCTGTCCCCCTCGTCCTGGCCGCAGGATTGCTCGTCGAAGCGGTGGGGGCAAGGGTGGCGGCCTGCGCCCTCGCGAAGCGACACCGTAGGCGCCCTTGCGGCCGCCGTGGAGACGTGCACGATTTCGGCCGAGGGGAGACAGCACGACGTCATCGGGGTCGCGTTGCTCAGCTTGTGGTACGCAACTGCTCGTAGGGTCCGAGCCATGGTCAGCCATGCCCTATACAAGGACCACGCTCACATCTATGCGCAGCATTCCGATCGGAGTGGCCCGAACGCGTACTACGAGCGTCCGGCGATGCTGAGGCTTGCTGGGGACCTGACTGGGCAGCGGGTACTCGAACTCGGATGCGCCGCCGGCGCCCTAACCACACAGCTCATTGAGCGCGGCGCCGCCGTGATCGCCCTGGACCGAGAGCCACGCCTTGTCGAGCTGGCGCGGCAGCGAACGAGCGGGCAGGCCACAGTCTCCGTGGCGGACCTCGAAGAGCCGTTGGACAGCGTAGGGACTGGCTCAATCGACCTCGTGATCGCTTCGCTCGTGCTCCACTACCTTCCCGACTGGCGTCCGTTACTGGCCGAACTCAGCCGCTGCCTGGCTCCCGGTGGCGCACTGCTGTTCTCTGTTCACCACCCGATCAACGGCTGGGCGCTGTGCGACAAGGCCGACTACCACCGGACCGAGCAAGTCCACGAGACGTGGGACCTGGACGGCCAGGAGGTCACCGCCACGCTGTACCGGCGCCCGGTTTCAGCGATCTTCGGGCCGCTTCTGGACGCGGGCTACATCGTCGACGCTGTCGAGGAGCCACAGCCGGTTGCTGATGCTCCACTGCCCGAGGGACTGAGAACGACACTTCGAACGGCCCCCGTCTTCCTCTTCGTCCGAGCCCGGCGCCCTGCTCGCAGCCTCGCGTAAGGGCAGCCGCAGCGGCTCGCGGCCGGGTAACCGGCACCGACGGCCACGCCCGGGGCCGGAGGTAGAGGGTCGGACGGCGGGACCGGCGTGGCCGGCCCCGCGCTGCCGAAGGCGGCGCCTTGACGACTCGCACGTCACTGTCAGGAAGATCAGTGACCAGCTCGGGCGACTCTGAGACCTGCGGATTGTGTGGGCCCCCGGGGGATCGAACCCCGAACCCGCGGATTAAAAGTCCGCTGCTCTGCCGATTGAGCTAGAGGCCCCGGCCCTCCCCCGCGCCCCGTGCTCGCCCGGCGGAACCTGAGGAAATCCTACAGTCCGTGAGCATCGCCGCCCGCGCTCCACACCCCATGTCGCACAGGATCGTGAGGACGAACGGTCGACGGCCGTCGAGCGCCCCGTGAGGCCCCTTCCCGACCACGACACCCGTCCGGGCGAACCGGCCCACGACGACGCGCCCCGAAACCTCACATCTCCGACACTGACGATCATGAAGCGTCCCGTGCTCCTGCTCATGACCGCGCTCCTGCTCACCGCCTGCAGCGGCGGGCAGCCACCGGCCGCGGAGCCCCAGGTGTCCGCGAGTTTCGCCCAGGGCGGCGAGGGGCCCGCGTTCACCTACGACCCGGCGCTCGTCCCGGTCGGTTCGACCGTCGCGGTCACCCACGCCGAGCAGGACGGTGCCACCGTCGCCACCCTCCGGGTGACCGGGCTGCTGCCGAACCGGACCTATGGCGCGCACGCGCACACGCGGCCCTGCACCGCGGCCTCCGGTGCCGACGCGGGGCCGCACTACCAGTTCTCCGAGGACCCGGTGACACCGAGCGTCGACCCGTCCTACGCCAACCCGATGAACGAGATCTGGCTCGACGTCACCACCGACGCGAACGGCGCAGGCGAGTCGACCGCCACCGTCCCGTGGGTCTTCCCGGACGACCGGCGGGCGGAGTCCGTCGTCCTGCACGAGAAGCCGACCGCCTCCCACGCCGGGCACGCGGGCACCGCGGGCGGACGCCCCGCCTGCGTCACCGTCGACTTCTGAGCGACGCCGAGGTCGGCGCCCGTCCGCGCGCCTGGGACACTGGTAGGCGTGACCGTGTTGGACAGCGTCCGCGACGCGCGGACGGACACCCCCGCCCGCCGTGACCGCGTGCTGCCGCCGTTGCGCATCGGCCCGTTCGAGGTCGACACCCCCGTGGTGCTCGCGCCGATGGCCGGCATCACCAACCCCGGGTTCCGTCGCCTGTGCCGCGAGCAGGGCGCCGGCTACTACGTCTGCGAGATGATCACCGCTCGCGGGCTGGTCGAGAAGAACCCGCTGACGTTCCGCATGATCGCCTTCGACGCGGACGAGCACCCCCGCTCGACGCAGCTGTACGGCGTCGACCCGGCGTCGATGCAGCGGGCCGCGGAGATGATCGTCGAGCGCGACCTCGCCGACCACATCGACATGAACTTCGGCTGCCCGGTCCCCAAGGTCACCCGGAAGGGCGGCGGGGCGGCACTGCCGTTCAAGCGGGAGCTGTTCCGGCGGATCGTGCGGGCCGCGGTCGCCGGCGCCGGCGACCGACCGGTCACCGTCAAGATGCGGATCGGCATCGACGACGAGCACCACACCCACCTCGAGGCCGCGCGGATCGCCGTGGACGAGGGTGCGGTCGCCGTCGCGCTGCACGCGCGCACCGCCGCGCAGCGCTACTCGGGCACGGCGGACTGGGACGAGATCGCCCGGCTGCGCGACGCCGTCCCGGCGCACGTCCCGGTGCTGGGCAACGGCGACATCTTCTCCGCGCAGGACGCGCTGGACATGGTCGCCCGGACCGGCTGCGACGGCGTCGTGGTCGGCCGGGGCTGCCTGGGGCGGCCGTGGCTGTTCGGGGACCTGGAGGCCGCGTTCGCCGGCCGCGAGCTGCCGGCACCCCCGAACCTCGGCCAGGTCGCGGCGACGCTGCGCCGGCACGCCGTCCTGCTGTGCGAGCACATGGGCGACCACAAGGGCATCCGCGACGTCCGCAAGCACATCGCGTGGTACCTCAAGGGCTTCCCGGTCGGCCCGGAGCTGCGGCGCAGCCTCGGCATGGTGGAGTCGATCGACCACCTCGACGAGCTGCTGTCCGGGCTGGACCCGGACGAGCCGTTCCCGGCCGAGGCCGACGGGCCGCGGGGGCGTCAGGGCTCACCCGGTCGCGTCGTGCTGCCCGAGCACTGGCTCGACGACCCGGACGACCCGTCGATCCCCTTCGGGGCGGACGTGGAGCACTCCGGAGGTTGATCGCGGCGACCCCGGGGCGAAACGCGTTACCCCGACCCGGGGGAACCACGGCGCCGAACGGGTGCCGACGACCCCGTACGCCTCAAGCGTCCCAGGGGTGTCACCGATGAACAGTCCCAGTGGCGCCGGAACGGCACGACGACGGGGAGGTGGATCATGACCGACACCGCATGGACGGTGCGCAGGCTCGTGCGGTCCGCCCGCCGCGTCGGCCCGACGCCGCCCGCCCAGGGGCCCGACGCCCCGGACGACGACGACCTCGCCCCCGCCTCACCCGCGGCCCGCGCGGCCCTGCACACCGCGGCCGCCGAGCGGCTCGCCGAGCACCACCGCTACGAGCAGGCCTACCTGCACCTGCGCGAGGCCGTCCGGCTCCTGCACGGCCTCAGCGCGCCGAGCCCGGCCGACGAGCTCGACCGGCTCCGCCGCGAGCACGCCGAGGCCCGGGAGCAGAGCCGCCGCGACAGCCTGACGGCGTCGTACAACCGCCGTTACCTCGACGAGCGGCTGATCGACCTGCTCGCCGCGGGCACCGACCTGCCCGTCTGCCTGGCGCTCGCCGACATCGACCACTTCAAACTGGTCAACGACACCCACGGGCACCCGTTCGGGGACCGGGTCCTGCAGCGGATGGTGCTGGAGCTCGGCCGGGCCCTGCCGCCCGGCGCGTTCTGCGCCCGCTACGGCGGCGAGGAGTTCGCGCTGGTGCTGCCCGGGCTGACCGCCGAGGAGGGCGTCGCGGCCTGCGAGACCGCCCGCGAGCGCGTCGCCGCGCACGACTGGACCGACCTGCACCCCGACCTGCGGATGACGATCAGCATCGGCGTCGCCCGGTCCCGTCCGGGCGACGACGACGTCGAGGCCCTCGTCACCGAGGCCGACGTGCTCCTCTACACGGCCAAGCAGGCGGGACGGAACGCCGTCGCCCACCGCGACGCCGACGGCCGGGTGACCTTGGCCGGGGCGGCAGCCGGACGCAGGTCGATCCCCCAACCGGAGCAGGGCGCGTCGCGCCCCGCGCCACCCGCGTCGGTCCGAGCCGAATAAGATCGGCCGTGCGGTCCCCGCGGCCGCACGATCCGGAAGGGCGCGCCCCCCACCCCGCGCCCCGTCACGCGCGTCCGCTCCGGCGGTCGCGACGAGGAGGCCCGGTGCAGGACGGCGACGACGAGGTGCGCCGGTCCCGGCGTACGCGTCGGCGCCCGGACGACGCGGGCCCGCCCGCGCCCCCCGCACCGCAGGGCCCTCCCGGACCGCCCGTCCCGCCACCCGGGGCGCACCCGTCGGGCCCGCAGCGGCGCCCCGGTGCGCACCCGTCCGGGGCCCAGCCGTCCGGGGCCCAGCCGTCCTCAGCCCAGCCCTCCGGGGCCCAGCCGCGCCCCGGCTCCGGGCCGCATCCGTCCGGGCCACAGCCGCGCCCGGCGACCGGCGCACACCCGTCGCAGCCGCAGCCGCGACCTGCCGACGCCCCGCCGGGGCCGGTCCCCCCGACCGGCGTGCGACGCGTGCGCGGCGGTCCCGTACCGCGCCGTCCCGGTGAGCCGCCCGCGCCGCAGCGTCCACGTCCGCGTGACGGCGCCGCGCCCGCCCCGTCGCGTCCCACCCCGGTGCCACCCCCGGGCGGCGCCCCGCGCCCGCCGGCGCCCATCGCTCCCGGTGGCGCCGGCACCCGGCCCGCCCGCACCCCCGCGGAGGCGCCGGAGACCGCGCGTCCCGCCACCCCGACCACCGGAACCGGCCCGGGAACCCGGGCGACCCCGGCCGCCACAGCGCGCCCGGGCTCCGGGAGCGGAGTGGCCACCGGGAGCACCGGGGTCGCCGCCACCGCGGAGGCCGGACGGGCCGGGGCGGGCGCGGCGCCGTCCCGCCCCGCACGCCGCGGCGCCGCGGACTCGCGCGTCACCGAGGTCGTCGACGCGCTGGTGCCGCGCCGCCGCCGTCGTCGCTACCGGGACGACCCGCCCGCCACGGACGCCTCCACGGCGGAGGAGGCCGCGCCGGACGAGGCCGTCCCCGGCTCCGCGGAGCCGGAACCGGCAGGCACCCCGCCACCGGCCCGGCCCGACCCCCGCGCCCGTGCGCTGCGGAT
Organism: Pseudonocardia sp. Ae717_Ps2; assembly: GCF_001932475.1. Taxonomy (NCBI): domain Bacteria; kingdom Bacillati; phylum Actinomycetota; class Actinomycetes; order Pseudonocardiales; family Pseudonocardiaceae; genus Pseudonocardia; species Pseudonocardia sp. Ae717_Ps2. The sequence goes on along the minus strand of NZ_MCIS01000001.1, from coordinate 106,855 downwards.
CGGCGCGGCGGCGGCCGCGGTGCTCGTCCTGGTCACCACCGCCTTCGGGTTCGCCGGGCGCAGCGAGGTCCACGCCGGTGTCCGCGACGTCGTCGCCCTCGCCCCGGACACCGACGCGATCCTCGATGCCGACACCCAGGCCGATGACCAGAACGTCCTGGTGCTGGGTCTGCAGGCCGACCGCGCGAGCACCGCGGAGTCCGCGCGCACCGACACGGCAGTGCTGGTCCACCGGCCCGCGGGCGGTGGACCGGCCGTCACCCTGTCGATCCCCGCGACGCTGGAGGTCTCCCGGCCGCCGTGCCGGCGCTTCGACGCCGCGACCGGCACCTACGGCGACACCGTGCCCGCGGAGTCCCGGACCGCCTTCGCCACCGCCTACGACGTCGGCGGCCCCGCCTGCAGCGTCGGCGTCGTCCAGCAGCTCACCGGCATGCCGGTGAGCGGTTTCGTCGCACTCGACCTGGCCGGGACCCCGGAGCTCGTCGACGCCGTCGGCGGGATCGAGGTCTGCACCGAGCGCCCGGTCGTGGACCCGGTGCTCGGCCCGGTCGTGGAGGGCTCGGGCACCGTGGAGCTCGATGGGGCCACCGCGGTCCGCTTCGCCTCCGCCGCGGGCACCGCGGACAGCTCCCCGGCCAACCGGGTCCGGCGCCAGCAACGCGTGCTCGCCGCGGCGCTGGGCGATGCGCTCTCGACCACCTCGCTGCTGACCCCTGGTGCGCCGGGCCGCTCCGCGGCGGGGGTGTCGTCGGCGCTGTCGGCGGACGGGGTCGACGCCGGCGAGATCCTCACCCTCGCCCGCGGACTCGCCCGGTCGGGTGCCGCGGGCGACGGGGAAGCCCCGCTGTTCCTGTCCGTCCCGGTCAGCGACGCCCCGAACACCCGGGGCCAGCTGGAGCTGCGCCGCTCCGAGGCACGCGCGCTGTTCTCCGCGCTGCGCGAGCACGGACCGCTGCCCGAGAGCGCGACAGCGCCGGCCTCCCGCTCCGCGGGTGCTCCGGGGCCGGGCACCGTCGTGAACCTGGTCGACGCGACCGGTCGCCCCGGTGCCGTCGACCGGATCGCCGCGGACCTGCGCGACCGCGGCTACGAGATCGGCAGCGTCACCCCCGGAACGGCCGCACCGGGCGCGCAGGTCCGCTACTCCCCCGACAACACCGACGCCGCGGGCACCCTCGTGGAGGCGCTGCCGGGTGCCCGCCCCGTCCCGGACCCGACCGCGAGCCGGGTGCTGGAGCTCGTCGTCGGTGCCGGTGATGCGGCTCCGGTGCAGGCCGTCCCCTCCGACGACGCCGACTGCGACTGAACCGCCCGTATCCCCCGAACGGGGTATGTCGTCCAGCGTTCACGGCGGGTTCACCCGCCGCGGCTGAACGTTGCCGCTCGGGGGCCTAGGCTCGGGACATGCGCGACACCTATCAGGAGCAGCTGGACGAGCTGGCCTCCGGCCTGGCAGACATGTGCGACGACGTCGCACGTGCCATGGCGCGCGCCACGACCGCACTGCTCGAGGCCGACCTCCAGCTCGCCGAGCAGGTCATCTCCGAGGACGTCAAGATCGACGACGTCCGTGCCGCCGCAGAGCACCGGGCCTTCGGCCTGCTCGCGCTGCAGGCGCCGGTCGCGACCGACCTGCGGGTCGTCGTCGCCGCGATCCACGGTGCCGGTGACATCGAGCGCATGGGTGACCTCGCCCTGCACGTCGCCCAGGCCGCCCGTCGCAGGCACCCGCAGTCCGTGCTGCCCGACGAGGTGAAGTCCTACTTCGCCGAGATGGGCCGGGTCGGCGTCGAGCTCGCGGAGAAGGCCGGGCGGGTCATCCGAACCCGGGACCTCGACGCGGCGAACGAGCTCGAGGCCGACGACGACGCCGTCGACGACATCCACCAGCACATGTTCACCGTGCTGATGGACCGCAACTGGACCCACGGGGTGTCCGCCGCGGTCGACGTCGCGCTCCTCGCGCGGTTCTACGAGCGGTACGCCGACCACGCCGTCGCCGTCGCTCGCCGGATCGTGTACGTCGTCACCGGCCAGATGCCCGGTCCCCTCGCCGTCTGAGAGCATCGTTGGCCCGTTCGGGGCAGTCGATACACCCCACTCGGCGAACGGTCGACCGATCGGGTTTGACGGTGAGATGCCGGGGGCACGTCTGCTGCATGGAACACGCGAGCTGCGTCGTCACCGAGGTCGTCGGGACCTCGGACGAGAGCGTCGAAGCTGCGATCCGGGACGCCATGAGCCGCGCCGGACACGCCCTCGAGTGGTTCGAGGTGACCGGGGTCCAGTCGACCGTCCTCGGCTCCACCGAGCGCTTCCGTGTCGGCCTGCGGGTCGGCCTGCGTGCCCGCGCCGCCTGACCCCGCCGTTCACCGAGCGTTCACCGGTCCCGGGCCGAAGCCGACGCGAACTCCGATCTAAGGTCGTCGCCATGCGCAGGGAGACGCTCGACGACAACCTCGCGCAGCTCCGGTCCATGCTCGACGAGATGGGTCCGCTCGTCGCAGCCGCGTTCCGCGACGCGTCCGAAGCGTTGCTGTCCGACCGGACCCGGCTCGCCGAGCAGGTCGTCTCCCGCGATCCCGTCATCGACGGTTACCGCGACGCGATCGAGCTCCTCGCCGTCGAGACCATGAACATCCACCAGCCGATGGCCGCTCCGCTGCGAGCGGTGATCACCGCTCTGCGGTGCGCCCAGCAGCTGGAGCGGATGGGCGACCTGGCCCGGCACATCGCCGCCACCGTCGTCCGGAGCGGGGACCACGTGGTGCTCGCCGAGCAGGCCCACCCGCTGTTCGCCGACTACGGCGCCCGGGTCGCGGCCATGGGCGACAAGGCCGTCGAGGTGCTCCGCACCCACAACGTCGTCCTCGCCGCCGAGCTGCGCGAGGACGACGACGTCGTCGACGCGCTGCACCGCCAGGTCTTCGAGCTGATGTTCGGCCCGGACTGGACGGCGGGCGTGCCGGCCGCCGTCCACGCCGCGCTGCTGGCCCGCTTCCACGAGCGCTACGCCGACCACTGCGTGCACCTGGCCGACCACGTCGTCTACGCCGTCACCGGCGGCACCGTGGACGAGCTCCCGGTCCTCTGACCCGGCCCGCGACGACGAACGCCCCCGGCCCCCCGCGAGGGGTCGAGGGCGTTCGCGCCGTGCGGACGTACTGCGAGGTCAGCCGAAGCGGCCGGACACGTAGTCCTCGGTCGCCTTCTGCTTCGGCTGGGAGAAGATCGTCTTCGTCTCGTCGAGCTCGACCAGCTTGCCGGGCTTGCCGGTGCCCTCGATGTTGAAGAAGCCGGTGAAGTCGCTGACCCGCGCCGCCTGCTGCATGTTGTGGGTCACGATGACGATCGTGTAGTCGTTCTTCAGCTCGTTGATCAGGTCCTCGATCGCGAGCGTGGAGATCGGGTCCAGCGCCGAGCACGGCTCGTCCATCAGCAGCACGTCGGGCCGCACCGCGATCGCGCGGGCGATGCAGAGCCGCTGCTGCTGACCACCGGAGAGGCCCGAACCCGGCTTCTCGAGCCGGTCCTTGACCTCGTTCCAGAGGTTCGCGCCGCGCAGCGACCGCTCGACGGTGTCGTCGAACTCGGCCTTCGACGCCCGCTTGTTGTTCAGCTTCATCCCCGCGATGACGTTGTCGTAGATCGACATCGTCGGGAACGGGTTGGGCCGCTGGAAGACCATGCCGATCTGGCGGCGGACGCCGACCGGGTCGACGTTCGCCCCGTAGAGGTCCTGGCCGTCGAGCTCGAGCCGGCCCTCGACGCGGGCGCCGGGGATGTTCTCGTGCATCCGGTTGATCGACCGCAGGAAGGTCGACTTGCCGCAGCCGGACGGACCGATCAGGGCCGTCACCGTCTTCGGCTTGATCGTCATGTTGACGCCCTCGACGGCGAGGAACGACCCGTAGTAGATGTTCAGGTCCTTGGCTTCGACACTCTTGCCCATGTCGCGGATTCCTTATCGGGTCTTCGGGGCGAAAATGCGGGAGATGATGCGGGCGACGATGTTCAGCACCATGACGACGAGCATCAGGACCAGCGCAGCGGTCCAGGCCCGGTCGAGGAACGCCTCACGCGGGATGCCGGGAACGGCGTAGGAGTAGTACGAGAACACCGGCAGCGTGGCCATCGGCCCCGAGAACGGGTTCAGGTTGACGCCGAGCGCGAGACCCGTGGTGACCAGCAGCGGGGCGGTCTCACCGATGACGCGGGCGACGGCGAGCATGACGCCGGTCGCGATACCGCCGGCCGTCGTGGGAATGACGACCTTGAGGATCGTCCGCCACTTCGGCACACCGAGCGCGTACGCGGCCTCGCGCAGCTCGTTCGGGACGATCTTGAGCATCTCCTCGGTGGAGCGCACCACGATCGGGATCATGAGGACGGTCAGGGCGACCGCGCCGGCGAAGCCGAACCGCACCGCCGGGCCGACGAACAGCGCGAACAATGCGAACGCGAACAGACCGGCGACGATCGACGGGATGCCCGTCATGACGTCGACGAAGAACGTGATCGCCCGCGCCAGCCGTGACCGGTTGCCGTACTCGACCAGGTAGATCGCGGTGAGCACACCCACCGGGATGGACATGATCGCGGCGAGCGCCGTGATGATGAGCGTGCCCTGGATGGCGTGCAGCGCACCGCCGCCGACCCCGACGACGCCGCGCATCGAGCTGTTGAAGAACGTCGGGTCGAACCGTGCCCAGCCGTTCGAGACGACGGTCCACAGCACCGACACCAGCGGGATCATCGCGAGCAGGAACGCACCCGTGACGATCGCCGTCACCAACCGGTCGGCGGCCTTGCGGGCGCCCTCCACCGCGCGGGACACCACGTAGGTGGCGACCAGGTACACCACCACGGTCAGGAAGACCCACAGCCCGATGCCGAAGCCGCCCGCCAGGGCGGTCGCACCGGCCGCCACCACGGCCGATCCGGCGACCAGGGCCCACGGCGACCACTTCGGGAGGGAGCCCTTGCGACGCGGCAGAGCCGTCGTCGTGGCCGGGGCCTGCAGCGTGCTTCCGGTCACGGTCGCCTCGGTGTCGGTGCGGTTTCGTTCGGTCCCGGTGGACATCTCAGTTCGCTCCCGAGAACTCGCGGCGGCGCTCGACGATGTAGCGAGCGATCATGTTGACCAGCAGGGTGATCAGGAAGAGCACCAGACCGGACGCGATGAGGACGTTGACGTCGATGCCGGACGCCTCGGGGAACTGCAGCGCGATGTTCGCGGCGATCGTCGACGGGTTGCCGGAGCCGATCAGGTTGAACGTGATCCCGCCGGAGACCGACAGGATGATCGCCACCGCCATGGTCTCGCCGAGCGCGCGGCCGAGGCCGAGCATCGCGCCCGAGACGATCCCGGAGCGGCCGAACGGCAGCACCGCGAGCCGGATCATCTCCCAGCGGGTGGCCCCCAGGGCGAGCGCGGCCTCCTCGTGCAGCTTCGGCGCCTGGAGGAAGACCTCACGGGCGACGGCGGTGATGATCGGCAGGATCATCACCGCGAGGACGAGGCCGACGACCAGCATCGTGCGGCCGGTGGCCGACGGCGGACCGGCGAAGAACGGCAGCCAGCCGAGGTAGGTGTTCAGCCACACCATCAGCCCGACGGTCGCCGGGGCCAGGGTCGCCATGCCCCACAGGCCGTACACGATGGACGGCACCGCGGCCAGCAGGTCGACGACGTAGCTGAGCGTCTGTGCGAGCCGGCGCGGGGCGTAGTGGCTGATGAACAGCGCGACCGCGATCGCCAGCGGCGACGCCACGATCAACGCGATGACCGCGCTGACCAGCGTGCCGAAGATGAGCGGCGCGATGTAGAGGGCGAGTCCTCCGTGCACCTCGGACGCAGGGGCCACGACGGCAGGGAACGCCTCGCTGACGAGGAAGGCCGCGACGCCCGCAAGGACGACGAGGATGAGGATGCCTGCACCCTTGGCCGACCCGGCGAAGATCCGGTCCCCGAGCTGGGTCACCGGCTTCGCGGGAGCGGGCGCGGGCGAGTTTTCCGTGGTGGTCACTGTGATCCCTGGGGGTGCGGAACGCGCTGGGCAGGGGACTCGAGCGGCCGGGAACCCCGGGCGGTCACCATGATGACGACCGCCCGGGGTTCCTGGCTAGATGACATCCGACTCAGACGCTCAGCCCTGGGCCTTGATCTGGTCGATGACCGGCGTGATCTGGCCGCGCAGGGTGTCCGACAGCGGCGCCGAGCCGGCGTTCTGAGCGGCGGTCTGCTGCCCCTCCGGGCTGACCACGTAGTTCAGGAACGCCTTGGTCGTGTCGGCCTGGGCGGCGTCCGGGTACTGCGGGCAGGCCAGCAGGTAGGACACCAGCACGACCGGGTAGGCACCGCCGGTGGCGGTCCGGTTGAGGTCGAAGGCGAACGAGGTGTCGCCCTGGCCCTCGACGCGCTTCGACTCCTCGAGGATCTTGGCGGCGGCCTCGGCGGTCGGCTCGACCGCCTGGTCGCCCAGCTTGACCTTGGCCTTGCCGAGGTCCTTGGCCTGGCTGGCGTCGGCGTAGCCGATGGTGCCGTCGCCGCCGCCGACGGCGGTCACGACACCGGAGGTGCCCTGAGCGGCCTCGCCACCCTGGACCGGCCAGGTCTGCGCGGCCTTGTCGGTCCACACCGCCGGGGCGGCCTTGTTCAGGAAGTCGGTGAAGTTCTGGGTGGTGCCCGACTCGTCGGATCGGTGCACCGGGGTGACGCGGGTGGCCGGGAGCTGGACGCCCGGGTTGTCCGCGGCGATCTTCGGGTCGTTCCAGGTGGTGATCTGGCCCTTGAAGAGACCGGCGATGGTGGCCGGGGACAGGGTCAGGTCGTTGACTCCGTTCAGCTTGAAGACGACGGCGATCGGCGAGACGTAGCTCGGCACCTCGATGACCGACCCACCGCAGCGCTCACGCGCCTTGGTCAGCTCGTCGTCCTTGAGGTAGGCGTCGGTACCGGCGAACTGGACACCGCCCTGGATGAACTGGGTACGACCTCCGCCGGAGCCGACCGGCTGATAGTTGACGGTGGCACCCGGGTTCGCGCCGCCGAAGCCGGCGATCCAGGCCTGCATGGCCGCCTGCTGGGAGCTCGCGCCCGCACCGGAGATCTGGCCGGTGACGCCCGAGCCCTGGGCGTCCGAGCCGCCGCCCTCGTTCGCCGCACCGCAGCCGGCGACGAACAACGCACAGGACGTGGCGATACCGACGGCAGCCAGGCGCGCCCGGGGCGCACGCCGCTTGGTCTTCACTGCAGTTTCCTCCGAGTCGGCAACGAGCCGGTTGCGGTACGGCGGTCTGGGGTGACCACCCGGCCGCAGACGCTAGGAGCCGCCGTTGGACGCCACCCCCACGGAAGATGAACGTGGGATGAACAGGGTCGGCGACCGGGTGGACCTGCATCACACGTTCGACGGAACATGGTCACCCGTAGTCGAACGGTGACAGGGTCTCACCGGGCGTAGTTGACGTCCGCGGCGTGCACGGCGAACCCGAGGCGCTCGTAGACGCGCACGGCCGGGGCGTTGTCGGCCTCGACGTAGAGCAGCACGGTGTCCAGCCCGCGGTCGTGCAGGTGGTGCAGCCCGGCGAGGGTCAGGACCTTCCCGAGCCCTCGTCCGTGGCTGGCCGGGTCCACACCGAGGACGTAGACCTCGCCCATCGCGCGCTCGTCGCCGGTCGCCGGGTGGACCTTGGTCCAGTGGTAGCCGAGCAGGGTGCCGCCGTCGTCGACCGCGAGCAGGAACCCGGCCGGGTCGAACCAGTCCTCGGCCTCCCGGGCGGCGAGCTCGGCGCCGGTCCAGCCGCCCTGCTCCGGGTGCCAGTCGAAGGCCGCGTTGTTGACGCGGAGGAACTCGTCGTCGTCGCGGCCGGGCTCGAAGGCGCGGATCGTGACGCCGTCGGGGACGGTCAGGGCGGGCAGCGGGCCCGCCTCGGTGGTGCGGCGCATCTGCCACAGCACGCGGTCCCGGCGGTAGCCGCGGCCCGCGGCGAGCTCCTTCGCGGCGTCGAGGTCGCCGTGCGCCCACACGTGCGGGTCGGCGGTGACCTTCTCCACCGCGGTGACGAGCGCGCCGCCGATCCCCCGCCGTCGCGCGTCGGGGTGCACCACCAGCTCGGCGTAGGTGCCGTCGACCTGGGCGTAGCCGGCCACCGCGCCGTCGTCACCGGCGACGACGAGGTGCGTCACGCCGTCGGCGGGGGTGTCCGGGCGCAGGTGCATCAGGTACTGCTCGGAGAGCGGTTCGGCGCCGTCGGCAGCGGTCGCCGCCCTCAGCAGATCCTGCACCGCGGAGACGGTGGCGGCGTCGAGACGGGAGTGCTGCTGCGGGTCCACGAGCGCCGACCCTAGGTCACCGCGGTGCCCACGCTCCACGTCCCGGGCCGGCCGAGGGCCGGGCGCCGGGCAACGGCCGACGGTCCGGGACGGGCTCGGGGTCCGCGTCGTCCTGGTCGGGCGGCGCCGACAGCCCGCCGCGCGACGGCCGGACGAACTTGTAGCCGACGTTGCGCACGGTGCCGATCATCTGCTCGTGCTCGCCGCCGAGCTTGGCGCGCAGCCGCCGGACGTGGACGTCGACGGTGCGGGTGCCGCCGAAGAAGTCGTAGCCCCAGACCTCCTGCAGCAGCTGGGCCCGGGTGAACACCCGGCCCGCGTGCTGCGCGAGGTACTTGAGCAGCTCGAACTCCTTGTAGGTGAGTTCCAGCAGCCGGCCCTTGAGCCGAGCCGAGTACGTCGCCTCGTCGATGACGAGCTCACCGAGGACGAGCGCGCCACCTCCGGACGCGGACTCGGCGCCGGGGCGCGACCGCAGCAGCCTCAGCCGCGCGTCCACCTCCGCCGGGCCGGTGTCGGGGAGCAGGATCTCGTCGACCACCCACTCGCCGGACACGGCGACCAGACCGCCCTCGTTCAGCACGGCGATCACCGGCGCGTCGGTCCCGGCGCTGCCCAGCAGCCGGCACAGGCTGCGCGCGGCGACCAGGTCCGAGCGGGCGTCCACCAGGACGGCGTCGTGCGGACCGGCGTCGAGCAGTGCTGCCACCTCGGGCGCCGCGGTCCGCACGTTGTGCGGCAGCAACGACAGGGCGGGCAGTACGGCTGCCGCATCCGGAGCCGTGGTCAGCAGGAGCAGTTCCATGGACTCCCCCCTTCTCGCGATACGCAGACGATACCGGGACGTCACCCCACGGTCAGCCGCAGAGCGACGGGTTTCACGCCGCGATCTGGATCGTTCTCACCACCGATCGGGTCCGATCCGGGGTCCCGGGGCCGCCCATCGGGCCGGCAGCGGGGCTCTCTACCCTGGTCAGGACGTATTCCGATCCTGTGGAGGCCCGGTCGTGGGACGCCCCGTCCGTCGCGTGCTCGTCGCCGTCCTGGCGGTGGCCGCCGTGCTCGTCGTGGGTGATCTCGCCACCGGCGCGGCCGTCGAGTCGGGCATCTCGCGCGCGTTGCGGGACCGGCTCGACCTCCCCGAGGACCCCCGTGTGCAGGTGCACGGCTTCTCGGTGCTGGCCCAGGCCGCGACCGGCCGCTACGACCACGTCGAGATGACGCTGCAGCGGGTCCCGGTCGGGCCGCTGCGCACCCCCGAGCTCCAGGTGCAGCTGTACGGCCTGCGCGGAGACCTCTCCGATCTCGCCGGTCCCGGGCCGGCCCGGTTCCGTGCGGCGGCGGCCGAGGGGATCGTCCAGATCAGCCCGAACGACGTCCGCCGGATGGTCGTCGACGCCGGGGGGCCCGCCGCCGGGGTGACGCGACTGTCGGTCGAGGCCGTCGACGCGAACGCGATCGACTCGGTGATCCTGGCCGGCGGCGACCCGACGCTGCGCGGGCTCGACCCGCGCAACGCCGCACGGTTCGTCGCGGAGATGCCGGTGGACGGGGCCGACGCGCGGGTGGCCGTGCTGGCCGCGCTCGTCGTCGACCACGGCACCATGCGGGTCGTCCCGCGCGACGTCCGGCTCGACGGCTCGGACGAGCCGGTGCCGGACGCGGTGCGCACCTCGATGCTGCGCGCGCTCGCCGTGGACATCGACCCGGGTCCGCTGCCACTGGGCGTCACCGCGACGTCGGCGAGCGTTCCGGAGTACAACGTGCTGCAGGTCGCCGGTTCGATGCGCGACCTGAGTGTGGGCGCCGGACCGGGTACGTCCCGCTCCGCGGGCTGAGCGGGCCGAGAGGAGGCGTCGGTGGACGTCACGGGTGCAGTGGTGCTGGTCGTCGTCCTGGTGGTGGCGACGCTCGCGGGGCTGGTGCTGCGCAACCGGTCCGGGCGGCTCCGGCCCACCGGCGACGACCGCGGCGCGACCGACGGCGCCGGGCCGGGCTGGGACCTGGCCGGAACCGGTCCGGACGGGCGCCGGGCCCTGCTGCTGCAGCTGTCCTCGCCGGTCTGCGCGCCGTGCCGGCAGACCGCGCGCGTCCTCGGTGACCTGGCCGCGGCGGACCCGGGCCTGGCGCACGTGGAGGTCGACGTGGCCGAGCACGTCGACGTCGCCCGGGCACTGGGCGTGCTGCGGACCCCGACGACGGTCGTCTTCGACGCCCGCGGCGCGGAGGTCCTGCGGGTCTCCGGTGTCCCGCGCGTCGACGAGCTCGTCGCCGCCCTTCCCACCGGCTGAGAACGTGTGTGTGATGTCCGGTCGGCGCCGACCGCTGGGCTCCGCGCCGAACGTGAGCTAGGCTCGGTGACGTGAACTGGCCGCTGACCCGACGCCGCACGGTTGATCTGTGCCGCCTCGCCGGCTGCCTGTGTCTGGACTCCTGACCCGCGTGTCCTGAGCCCGGCGTCCCGCGACGCCGAGGTTCCCACCCCGGTTACTGGAGTCCCATGTCCGCCACGGACCACGGATCCGCGCACTCCGAGCCCCGGCTCGACCCGCGCGGGGTCCGCTTCTCCGCCGCGATCACCACCGTCGTGCTGGCGTTGGTGCTGCTGTCCGGCAGCGGCGTGCTCGTCACCGCACAGGCCGTCGTGTTCGCCGTCGCCTCGTTCGCCGGCATGCGGTTCGCGCCGTACGGCGTGGTCTACCGGCACCTCGTCGCGCCCCGGCTGGGTCCGCCCGCCGAGCGCGAGGACGCCGCCCCGGTCCGCTTCTCGCAGACCGTCGGGCTGGTGTTCACCGCCGTCGCGGCGGTCGGCTACCTGTCCGGACTGACCGTGCTGGGTGTCGTCGCCACGGCGGCGGCACTCGTGGCGGCCTTCCTCAACGCGGCCTTCGGCTTCTGCCTGGGCTGCGAGATGTACGGGCTCCTCGCCCGCCTGCGCGGTGGCGCCGCCGCCGCGCGTTCCTGACCCACCCTCGACACGACTCGGGAGAGAAACGAACATGAGCCGCGAGGACGTCCTCGTCACCGCCGACTGGGCGGAGCAGAACCTGGAGACCGACGGGGTGGTGTTCCTCGAGGTCGACGAGGACACCACCGCCTACGACGGGGGCCACATCCCCGGTGCGGTCAAGGTCAACTGGACCGACGAGCTGCAGGACGCGGTCCGTCGTGACATCCCCACCAAGGAGCAGTTCGAGCAGCTGCTCTCGGCCAAGGGCGTCGCCAACGACGACCTGGTCGTGCTCTACGGCGGCAACAACAACTGGTTCGCCGCGTACGCGTACTGGGAGTTCAAGCTCTACGGCCACGACAAGGTCGTGCTGCTCGACGGCGGCCGCAAGAAGTGGGAGCTCGACGGCCGGACCCTGACCACCGACGTCAAGGACCGCCCCGCGACCTCCTACACCGCGAAGGAGGCCGACACCTCGATCCGCGCTTTCCGCGACGAGGTCGTCGACGCGATCGACACCAAGAACCTGGTCGACGTCCGGTCACCCGACGAGTTCTCCGGCAAGATCCTGGCCCCGGCCCACCTCCCGCAGGAGCAGAGCCAGCGTCCGGGCCACGTGCCGAGCGCGATCAACATCCCGTGGTCGAAGGCGGCCAACGAGGACGGCACGTTCAAGTCGAACGAGGAGCTCGCCTCCCTCTACAAGGAGGCCGGCTTCGACGAGGGCAAGGCGACCATCGCCTACTGCCGCATCGGCGAGCGCTCCAGCCACACCTGGGTCGTGCTGCACGAGCTCCTGGGCCACTCCGACGTCAAGAACTACGACGGCAGCTGGACCGAGTACGGCTCGCTGATCGGCGTGCCGATCGAGCTGGGAGCGAAGTGACATGTGTGCCGCACCTGACCAGAACCTGACCCTGCCCCCGAACACGGACCTCTCCAAGGAGACCGTGCTCGCCGGCCGCGTCATCGCCGGTGGCGACCCGGTGGCCGGGGCCTTCGTCCGGCTGCTGGACGGCACCGGGGAGTTCACCGCGGAGGTCGTGTCCTCGGCCTCGGGTGACTTCCGGTTCTTCGCCGCCCCGGGCACCTGGACCGTCCGGGCGCTGTCGCGCTCGGGCAACGGCCAGTCCGAGCTCGTTGCCGACGGGCCGGGCCTGCACAGCGCGGAGATCGCCGTCGCCTGACCGGTCCGCGGGGCCGCCGCCCCCGACCGCACGAACGGGCCCCTCGTACGAGAGCTTTCGTACGAGGGGTCCGTTCGTGCGTGGACAGGGGCATCGGCACGGCACTCGGTGCCCGGACCGGGGCGGCGGTAGAATGGCCGGTCGTGCACTGGTTCTCCACCGGGCTGTTGATCGCCCTGTCCGCGGGAACCGCCGCCTGGGCCGGATGGTTGCTCCGTCGCCTGTTCGTCGTCGAGCCCGCCGCCGCGCCCGGGCCGGGTCCCGATCCCGAACGGGACCCCGACGACCACCACACCGAGGAGCAGACCCCGTGACCGACCCCGAGCCCGCCGCAGCCGCCGACGAGGAGTTGCAGACCACCATCACCGGACCGGAGAACGCGGCCCCGGACTCCCCGCAGCGCAACCGGCCGCAGTGGCCCGACCTGCCCGTCGACGACGACACCGCCAACCTGCGGCAGGGCCCCGACCTGCACGAGGCCTGCCTCGGCCTGCTCCCGCTCGTCGGGACCTGGCGGGGCACCGGCGAGGTCGTCTACCCGACGATCGAGGGCCCGTTCCACTTCGGCCAGCAGATCACCTGGGCGCACGACGGCCGCCCGTTCCTGTCCTACGAGGCACGCTCCTGGCTGCTCGACGACGACGGCGGCATCATCCGCCAGGCCGCGCGCGAGACCGGGTTCTGGCGTCCCCAGGAGGACGGCTCGATCGAGGTGCTGATCGCGCACAACACCGGCATCGTCGAGGTCTACTACGGCCCCCGGGGCGACATGCGGTCCTGGCAGATCGAGACCGACGCCGTCGCCCGGACGCCGTCGGCCAAGGAGGTCACCGCGGCGAAGCGGCTCTACGGCCTGGTCAACCAGGGCGACCTCGCCTACGTCGACGAGCGCGCGATGGTCGGGCAGCCGATGCAGCCGCACATCTCGGCCGTCCTGCACCGGGTGGTCGGCTAGTTGGTCGCGGTCCGGGTCCGCCCCTGCGGCGGACACGCGGTGCTGCTGGAGGTCGACGACGCCGCCGGGGTGGCGGCCGTCGTCGCCGCCGTGCGGGACGCCGGGCTGCCCGAGGTGCGGGAGCTGGTCCCGGCCGCCCGGACCGTGCTCGTCGAGGTGGCGCCCGGGGCCACCACCGAGCGGGTCGTGCAGGTGGCGCGGGCCGCGGACGCCGACGCCGGCGAGGCGGGCACCGGCACGGTCCACACGCTGGCCGTGACCTACGACGGCGAGGACCTCGCACTCGTCGCCGGGACCGCGGGCCTGTCCGTCGACGAGGTGGTCGCGCTGCACAGCGGCGCCGAGTACCGGGTGGACTTCTGCGGCTTCGCGCCGGGCTTCGGCTATCTGTCGGGCCTCCCCGAGCCGCTGCAGCAGCCGCGGCTGGAGAGCTCGCGGACCGCGGTGCCCGCCGGCTCGGTCGGGATCGCCGACGTCTACAGCTGCGTCTACCCGCGTCGCTCCCCCGGCGGCTGGCGGCTGATCGGCCGCACCGACGCCGTCCTGTTCGACCCCGTCGCCGACCCGCCGGCGCTGTTCACCCCCGGCGACCGCGTCCGGTTCGAGCCCCGGTGAACGCGCTGCTGGTGGTGCGGGCCGGACCGCAGGCGCTGGTGACCGACCGCGGTCATCCCGGGCATGCGCACCTGGGGGTCCCGCCGTCGGGTGCGCTGGACCGGCCGGCCTACGAGCTGGGGAACCGCCTGGTCGGCAACGACGACGGCGCCGCCGGCCTGGAGCTGCTCGGCGGCGGGCTGCGGGTGCGCGCCAGGGGCGGCCGGACCGTCGCCGTCACCGGGGCGCCCGCGCCGGTGCTCGTCGACGGCCGGCCTGCCGGGTCCCACCGGGCGCTGCACCTGCCCGACGGCGCCGAGCTCGCGGTCGGGACGCCGGTCGGCGGGCTGCGGTGCTACCTCGCCGTCGCGGGCGGGGTGGACGCTCCGGTCGCGCTGGGCAGCCGCAGCACGGATCTGCTGTCGGGGCTGGGCCCCGACCCCGTCGCCGACGGCGACGAGCTGCCGGTCGGCCCGTGGTCGGGCCGGGTCCCGGTGTCCGGGCCGGTCCCGGTGTCGGTGCCCGGTGCCGTGGTCGGGCTGCGGGTGCGTCCCGGCCCCCGCGACGACTGGTTCACCGACCCGCACGGCGCCCTCGCCGGTCCGCTGTGGACGGTGACGGCGGACGGGAACCGGATCGGGGTCCGCCTCGACGGGCCGTCCCCGGGGCGGCGTCCGGAGTGGAGCGACCGGGAGCTCCCGAGCGAGGGGATGGTGACCGGCGCGGTGCAGGTCCCGCCGGACGGGCCGCCGGTGGTGTTCCTCGCCGACCACCCGACGACCGGCGGCTACCCGGTGATCGGCGTCGTCGACCCCGCCGACCTGCCGCTGCTCGCCCAGGCCCCGCCGGGGACGGGCGTGCGGTTCACCGTGCTGCGCTGAGGCTCAGCGCTCGGCGTCCTCGCCGTCGAGGATGGTGCGGACCTCGTCGACGGCCATCCCGGAGAGCCGGCCGATCTGCGCCGGGTCGAGCCCGCACTCGTGCAGGCGCCGGACGGCGCCGGCCAGGTCGTCACGGCGGCGGCGCAGGACCTCGTCGAGCTCGGCGATGCGGTCGCGGGTGTCGTCGAGCCGTTCGGTCGCGTCGACGGCGCGGGCCGGGTCCTCGATGAGCACTCCGAGCAGCCGGTCCTTCGCGTCGCCGGCCGTCGGAGTGCGGGCCCCCGCGGGCGGGACGACGGCGAGCGGCAGCTCCTGCTGCTCCCCTCCGGGGAGATCGGGCTGCGGGTCGACGACCGCGTCGGCGCCGCGCAGACGCGCCCGCTGCACGGCCCGGGCGGCGAGGGCCTGCTGCACGGCCCGGGAGACCGGCTCGGGCGTCGGTCGGGACGCGGCCCCGGTGGGCGGGGTCGGTACGGCGGGTGGGACCGGTGTGGCCGGCATCGCGGACGTCGCGGGGAGGTCCTCGGACGCCGGTTCGGTGCGCTCGGCCGACCAGGGCGGCAGCGGACCGGTCGCGGTGTCCTGCCGGTCGACCGGGGTCCGCTCCGTCGCCGGGGTCGCGGTGTCGTCTCCGGCCGGGGTCTGCTCGGCCGCGGCGGGCGTGGCGTCCGGGCCGGGCGCGACGACGTCGGTGAGGTCGTCGACGACGCGCAGCCGCGCGACCGGCCACTCCGGGGCCGACGGCGTCGCCGGGTGGTCCGAGGTCCCCGCCGCATCCTGGTGCGTGGTGCTCTGGTCCGCTGCGTCCTGGTCAGCGGCGCCCTGGTTCGTCGTGTCCTGGTCAGCGGCGCCCTGGTTCGTCGTGTCCTGGTCCGCGGCGTCCTGGTCCGCGGCGTTCCGGTCCGGCGCGTTCTGGCCCGGCACGTTCCGGTCCGGCACGTTCCGGTCCGCCGCGTCCTGGACCGGCACGTTCTGGTCCGCGGCGGCCCGGTCAGCGGTGCCCCGGTCAGCGGCGGCATCGGTCAGGGCGGCGGCATCGGTGTGCCGGGCCGTTCGCAGACCGGTCGACCGGGAACGCGGGGTCGGTCGTGGCCGGGGCAGCGGCTCCCCCGCGGCACCCGACGCACCTCCACCCGACGCTCCGGCACCCGGCGCACCGGCACCGGACACCCCGGCACCCGACGCCGGCGGAACCGCGGCGAGCGACACGGCGGCCGTCGCCTCCGGGGCACGGCCCCGGGCGAGGGTGGCCGCGTCGGGCAGCTCGTCGGCCGGGGCGAACAGTGCCTCCAGCGAGCCGTCGCCCCCGTCGTCCCCGTCGTCGTCGGGAGCGGCGTGCCGCGCCGCACCGGACGCGACGGCCGCGCCGGCGTACGCGGGCACCCGCGGCAGCGGACCCGTGTCCGCGCCGCGCTCGGCGACCACGTCGGCGACGGTCCGTACACGCGCCGGGGGCGGCGGGTCGGCCGGACCACCGGCCGCCTCACCGGTCCAGTCCGCATAGGACGGCTGCGGGTCCGCGACCGTGCGCGGGGGCTCGAGCGGCAGCGGCACGGGCGCGGAGGTGCGGCGCGCACGCCACACCCCCCACAGGACCAGTACCACGAGCACGCCCGCGCCCAGCACCGCCACGAGGGGCAGGACCGGGACCGTGAACGAGCCGAGCTGCATGGGCCCGGACCTTATTGGGGTCCCGGGCCCCGCGCGGGGAACCTCAGCTGCTGCGCGTCCCCGTCGAGGGCTGCGCCGCGTCCGTCCGGCCCTTGTCCCCGGTGGCCGTGCCGGAACCGTTGCGGGTCGCGCCGTTGCCCTTCCCGCCGCCCTGCGACGACGGCTCGGACCCCGACGACGCACCGTTACGACCGTTCTGACCGTGGCCGGCCTGGCCGGAGCCGTTGCGCGCGCCCTCCGGACCTGGTCGTGCCGGGCCGCGCCCGGGAGCCGGGTTCGCGGTCGTCGGCGGCTCCACGTCGGCCTTCGCGCCCTCGGCCGCGGTGCCCTTGTCCCCTGCCGGCGGCTTCTGCGAACCATCCGTTGGGGTGTCACCGGAACGGCGGACGGCGCCGACCGCGACCGTGCGCTCGGCGTCGCCGCCGGACTTCGGACGCGGGTCCTGGACCGGCACCACCGACGTCTTCGGCTCCGCCTCGGCAGGCCGGGAGCCCGACGCGGGCCGGAACAGCTCGGCGGGCTCGGGCTCGTCACCGGGGCGGGCCGCGGTGGCACGCTCGGCACCACCCTGCTGCCCGGTGGGGGCCGGCGACGGGCGCGGGCCCGGTGCGGGCCGCGGGCCCGGGCGCGGACCGGAGCTCTTGTCCGCCTCGGTCTTGTCCCCGTCGGTACCACCCGGCCGCTGTCCCGCGCCGTCGGCCCGGGCGGGCTGCGGCGCGCCGGCCGGACGGCCACCGCCCGACCCACCGGAGCCGGGCGAGACCGGACCCGAGGCCGGCCGGGGCTGGGACCCGGAGTCCTGGCGGCCCGGGCCGGGGCCCGGCTGCGGACGCGGACCGGGACGCGGTGCCGCGTCGGCCGACGGCGACGCCTGAGCGGCCGCCGGTCGGGCGCCGTTCACCCCGGCACCGTTGACACCCGCCGCGGGTGCCTGCGGGCGGCCGTTCGGGGAACTCTGCGGACGCGCAGAGCCCTGCTCCTTCTGACCGGGACGCTCCTGCTGACCGGGCCGCTGCTCGGCCCCCGGACGCTCCTCGGCGCCGGACCGGGAGCCGGGACGCTGCGGCTCCGGGGCACCCGGGCGCGGGCCGGGACGACCGGGCCGCTGGTCCGCGGAGTCGGGACGGGCCTTGGGCTGGTCGGAGCGGCCCTGGTCGGAGCGGCCCTGGGCGGAACGGTCGTCGGACGACGCCGCCTCGCCGGCCGGTCCACCGGGCTTCTGCGCCGGACCGGGGACCGGTCGGACCTCGTGGCGGGCCTTGTCCCCCGCGGCCGGGTCCTTCCCGACCTCGGCGCGCAGCTCGTCGCGACGACGGGTCAGCTCGCTGACCTCCGTGCGGAGCTTGTCGCCCTGCTCACGGGCACGGTCGGCGTCGGCGCGGGCGCGGTCGACCTGCTTGCGGGCCTCCGCGACGACGCGCTCGGCGTCGGCACGGGCCTTGTTGCGGATCTCCTCCGCCTCCTCCTCGGCCTTCTGCAGGATCGCCTGCATGCGGTCGGAGAAGCTGTCGACGGCACCGTGTCGGTCGGAGTCCGACGGCCCCGGGACGGGGCGTGGGCCGGGACGCGGCACCGGGCGGGGTGGCCCACCCGCCGGCCCGACGGCGAACCCGCCGGGCGGCGGCACCGGCATGGGCGGCGGGATCGGCCTGCTCCGCAGCGCCTCGATGTCCGCCCGCATCCGGCCCATCACCCGCTGCATCCCGACGATGTGCTCGTCGACCTGCCGCCGGTCGTAGCCGCGGAGAACGACGTCGAACCGCGGGGAACCGCCCGGGCGGTCCGCCCCGTCTGCCGTCATCGCCTCTCCTCAGGTCGTCGACATGGGCGCCCTCGACGGGCACGTTCGAGGTCGGCGGACCGACGGTCCGGCGCGACCTCGCCGGTCAGGGTAGTCACGACGACGGGGTCGCGGCGAACCACGCAGCGTGCACCGGTCGTCCGTCGGCGTGGCGGGCCCCGCGACGGACGGTTCCGTGACACGATGTTCGGTCACCGCCCTCGTGACCCGATCCTACCGGGCCACACCGAATACCATCGGCGGTGTGGACAGCACACTGAAGGGCACGTTGCACCGGCGTGGGCTCCGGATGACCCCTCAACGCCAGCTCGTGCTGGACGCGGTCAGGGAGCTGGGGCACGCGACACCCGAGCAGGTGTGCACCCGGGTCCAGGCGACGGCACCGGCGGTGAACATCACGACCGTGTACCGGACGCTGGACCTGCTCGAGGAGCTCGGCGTCGTCCGGCACGCCCATCTCGGGCACGGGGCGCCGACCTACTCCGAGCACCAGCACCGCCACGTCCACCTCGTCTGCCACCACTGCGGCCGGGTGGACGAGGCGCCGACCGAGCTGCTCTCCGATGTGGCGAGTCGCACGCTCGCCGACCTGGGATTCCGCCTGGACGCGACGCACGTGGCCCTGTCCGGCACGTGTGTCGACTGTGCGCACGACGACGAGGACTCCACAGAAGAGGACTCCGCCGAAGGAGCCCCCCAGCAGGACGACACGGCGCCCCCCGAGGGCGCGGAGGGAGACCGGTGACCGTTCCCGGATCCGAGCAGACCCCGGACACCACCGACGCCGAAGGCTCGACCCCCGACCCGGACGACGCCGTCGCCGCGCACCACGGCGACCCGCCGGCCGAGCAGCGGGCGATGGCCCGCTCGGCGGCCGTCGTCGACCGCGGGCACCGCGAGGTGCTGGCGGTGACCGGCGAGGAGCGGCTGTCTTGGCTGCACCTGCTGCTCACCCAGCACGTCAGCGAGCTGCCGCCCGGCACCGGCACCGAGGCCCTGGTGCTCGACGCGCAGGGCCGGGTGCTGCACCACATGGCCGTCGCGTCGTCGGCGGACACGGTCTGGCTCGACACCGAGCCCGGTGAGGGCGCCGCCCTGCTCGACTACCTGTCCAAGATGGTCTTCTGGTCGAAGGTCGAGCCGCGCGACGTCACCGCCGAGCTGGCCGTGCTGTCCGTCGTCGGCCCCGAGACCCCCGCCGTGCTCGCCGCGGCCGGGCTCCCGGTGCCCGATGCGCCGAACGGCGTCGCGGCCCTGCCGGACGGCGGGTTCGTGCGACGGATGCCGTGGCCGGGCCGGGACGCGGCGGACGTCGTCGTCCCCCGCGGCACGAAGGACACCCGCTGGGCGGACCTCACCGCCGCCGGGGCGCGGGCCGCCGGGACGATCGCGTTCGAGGCGCTGCGGGTGGAGTCGCGCGCGCCGCGCCTGCACCGCGACACCGACGACCGCACCATCCCGCACGAGGTCGGCTGGATCGGCTCCGCCGTGCACCTCACCAAGGGCTGCTACCGGGGGCAGGAGACCGTCGCCCGGGTGGCGAACCTGGGCCGCCCCCCGCGGCGCACGGTGCTGCTGATGCTCGACGCGGGCGACGAGGACCTGCCCCGCACCGGCGACCCGGTGGTGCGCGACGGCCGCACGGTCGGCCGGGTGGGCACGGTCGTCCAGCACCACGAGCTGGGCCCGGTGGCGCTCGCGCTGCTCAAGCGGTCGGTCCCGGTCGACGCCGAGCTGACCGCGGGCGTCGACGACCGGGTCTCCCCGGCCACGATCGACCCGGACTCCTACGAGCCGGACCCGGACACCCCGCCGCCGGGCCGTGCCGCCCGGGAACGGACGGGCGGCGCCGCGCGCCGGGGGTGACGCGCGGCCCGGCCGGACCACCGTGGGACGGCCACCGGGTGAACACCCGGGTGTCCCGCACCGGTCCGCGCCCGGGTCCGCCTGTGACGACGGCGGTGCCGCGTCGCATGTTCCGGGGTGAGCAGGGTACGGTTGGTCCCACGACATTGATGAGACGAGAGGGGCCGCCGGGTCGTGCGCAATGACCGGCCGCCCCTTCCCTGTTGTAAGGGGGACCTGCCATGGGGCGTGGACGAGCCAAGGCCAAGCAGACGAAGGTGGCCCGTGAGCTCAAGTACAGCTCCCCTTCTATGGATCTCGACGCCTTGCAGCGGGAGATCGGTAGTGCGACGGCGGTGACGACGACGGACAGCCGCGAGGACGACTACGGCGAGTACGACGACCTCGCCGCCAAGTACAACGACGAGGACGACGACCCTCGGCGTTGACGGCCACTTCGGCGCCCGGCCCCCGTCGTGTTGCGACGGTCCGGGCGCCGTGGCACGTGCCGACCCGGTGAGCCCGCTCGCCGGACCGGTCGCACCGGCCGGTTTCCCCTGGCCGCTCGGATAGGGCAAGATCACGACCTGTCTCCCGTGGGAGGCGTGGTCACCGGTCCCGTCACGTCCGAGGTGTTCAGCAGATGCGCGGCAACCTGTTCGCGGTCGCCGTCAACCTGGTCGTGCTGACCGTACGGTCGGACCGCCTGCACGTGCTGCTCATCGAACGGGGCGAGCCCCCGTTCCTCGGGCACTGGGCGCTGCCCGGTGGTTTCGTGCGCCCTGAGGAGGATCTGGTCCACACCGCCAGTCGGCGGTTGGACGAGGAGACCGGGACCGACACCGGCAACGCCGTCTGCGGGCACCTCGAGCAGCTGGCGAGCTACGCCGCCCCCGACCGCGATCCTCGCGGCCGGGTCCTGTCCGTCGGCTACCTCGCGCTCCTTCCGGACATGCCGGAGCCGACGCCGGGCGGCGGGGCCACCGCATCCGCGTGGTGTGCCGTCGACGACGTGCCGCAGCTGGCGTTCGACCACCAGCGCATCCTCGCCGACGGTGTGGAGCGGGCGAAGTCGAAGCTCGAGTACACGACGCTCGCCGTGTCGTTCTGTCCGGACGAGTTCACGGTGACCGACCTGCGCCGGGTCTACGAGGCCGTCTGGGAGACCTCCCTCGACCCGCGCAACTTCCAGCGCAAGGTGACCTCCACCGACGGCTTCCTCGTGCCGACGACGACGCTGGTCACCGGTGGCCGCGGGCGTCCGCCCCGGTTGTTCCGCCGGGGTCCGGCGACCGCACTGCACCCCCCGATGCTGCGCGAGTCGCACCGCGCCGGGAACCGACCGACCGCGCAGGACGCGGCGTCGCCGCCGGGACCGGCGTAGCGCACGGTCGAGGAGACCCGGACCGGGTCGCCGCCCGGCTGAGCCACGCCCGACCGAGCGCCGGCGACACCCCCTGCGCCGAATTCGCTTACCGGGTAAGCGACTCCCACGCGGAGACCGTCCCCGGCCGGCGGCCGGGACGACGCCGCGACGCTGACGGTACGAGGAGCGCGCCGGATGGCGGAGGGACGCGCCGCGGAGCCGGGCACCGAACCGGAACCGAGCGCACCGGACTGCCGGCCCCGGCGGAACCGGGCGGCACGGGCCGCTCAGAAGCGGGGGTGCTCCCCGCGCAGCTGCACCCGGGCGCCGAGCTCGCCGGAACCGGCACCGTCGACGTCGCCGATCCGGCCGACCTCGCCCAGGATCCAGGCGGGCACGTGCCGCGCGGTGAGGACGGCCAGGGCGCGGTCGACGTCCTCGGGCGGGAGCACCGCGACCATCCCGACGCCCATGTTGAACGTCTTCTCCATCTCCGCACGCTCGACGCGGCCGCGGGACTGGATCAGCTTGAAGATCGGCGCCGGCGTCCAGGAGCCGCGTTCCACGGTGGCGGCGAGACCGTCGGGCAGCACCCGCTCCAGGTTGCGGGCCAGCCCGCCGCCGGTGATGTGGGAGAACGTCCGCACGCCGGTCTCGGCGGTGATCGCCAGGCAGTCCTTGGCGTAGATCCGGGTCGGAACGAGCAGCTCCTCGCCGAGGGAGTGGTCGAACTCCTCCAGCTCACCGGCCAGCGGCAGCCGGGCGATGTCGAGCAGCACGTGACGGGCCAGAGAGTATCCGTTGGAGTGCAGCCCGGAGGAGCCGAGCGCGACCAGCACGTCGCCGGGGCGGACCCGCTCGGGTCGCAGCATCTTCTCGGCGTCGACGACACCGACACCGGTCGCGGAGAGGTCGTAGGCGCCCTCCTCCATCAGGCCGGGGTGCTCGGCGGTCTCGCCGCCGAGCAGCGCGCAGCCCGCGGTCTGGCAGCCCTCCGCGATGCCGCGCACGAGTGTCGCCACCTTGTCGGGGACGATCTTGCCGATGGCGATGTAGTCCTGCAGGAACAGCGGCTCGGCCCCGCAGACCACCAGGTCGTCGACGACCATCGCGACGAGGTCCTGACCGATGGTGTCGTGCTTGTCCATCGCCTGCGCGATCGCGACCTTGGTGCCGACGCCGTCGGTCGAGGCGGCCAGCACCGGCTCGGAGTACTTGCCGAACTTCGCCGCGAACAGGCCCGCGAACCCGCCGATGCCGCCGCGCACCTCGGGCCGGGTCGCCTTCTCGGCGAACGGACGAAAACGTTCGACCGCCTGCTCCCCCGCATCGATGTCCACCCCCGCGGAGGCGTAGCTGGCGGGGCCGGGCTCGGTCGAGGGCATGCGTGGTCTCTCCAGGTCGGGGCGGGGTCGTGATCGGGTGCCGCTACGGGCGGGTCAGCGCTTCCCCGGCACCGTATCCGACGGACAACGGCCCCGGATCGCCAGAGGCCGCACCGGACGCCGTCGGCTCCGGGACGTCCTCCAGCAGGTGCTTGCCGAGCTGGGCCTCCTCCGGCAGCGGGATCGGGTACTCCCCGTCGAAGCAGGCGCAGCACAGCCGCGAGCGTGGCTGCTCGGAGGCGGCGACCATCTGGTCGACCGAGACGTAGCCGAGGCTGTCCGAGCCGATCGAGCGTCGGACGCCCTCGGTGTCGGCGCCGTTGGCGATGAGCTCGGCCCGGCTGGCGAAGTCGATGCCGTAGAAGCAGGGCCAGCGCACCGGCGGCGAGGCGATCCGCACGTGCACCTCGAGCGCGCCGGCCTCGCGCAGCATCCGCACCAGCGCGCGCTGGGTGTTGCCGCGGACGATCGAGTCGTCGACGACGACCAGGCGCTTGCCGCGGATGACGTTGCGCAGCGGGTTCAGCTTCAGCCGGATGCCGAGCTGGCGGATGGTCTGGCTGGGCTGGATGAAGGTCCTCCCGACGTAGGCGTTCTTCACCAGGCCCTGGCCGTAGGGGATGCCGGAGCCCTGGGCGTAGCCGATCGCGGCCGGGGTGCCGGACTCCGGGACCGGGATGACCAGGTCGGCCTCGACCGGGTGCTCCTCGGCGAGCCGGCGGCCGATCTCGACCCGGGTGTCGTAGACCGAGCGGCCGGCGATGGTGGTGTCCGGGCGCGCCAGGTAGACGTACTCGAACACGCAGCCCTTCGGCTCCGGGGCGGCGAAGCGCTGGCTGCGGATGCCGTCGGAGTCGATCGCGATGAGCTCGCCCGGCTCGACCTCGCGGACGAAGGAGGCACCGACGATGTCCAGCGCCGCCGTCTCCGACGCGACGACCCAGCCCCGCTCCAGGCGGCCCAGCACCAGCGGGCGGACGCCGTGGGAGTCACGGGCGGCGTAGAGGGTGTTCTCGTCGGCGAAGGTCAGCGAGAACGCGCCGCGCAGCCGCGGCAGCAGCCGCATCGCGGCCTCGTAGACGCCGAGGTCCGCCGCGCCCGCGGCGAGCAGCTCGGTGAGCAGGTCGGAGTCGGTGGTCGCGCGCAGCCCGGACCGCTTGCGGTTCTCCAGCTTCGCGACGGCGTCGCGCAGCTCGGCGGTGTTGACGAGGTTGCCGTTGTGGCCCAGCGCGAGGCCCGAGCCCGCGGCGGTGGTCCGGAACGTCGGCTGGGCGTTCTCCCAGGTCGTCGCGCCGGTCGTCGAATAGCGGCAGTGCCCGACGGCGAGGTGCCCGCGCAGCGAGGACAGCGTCTGCTCGTCGAACACCTGGCTGACCAGGCCGAGGTCCTTGAACACCACGGTGCGACGGCCGTCGGACACGGCGATGCCGGCGGCCTCCTGGCCGCGGTGCTGCAGCGCGTAGAGGCCGTAGTAGGTCATCTTCGCGACGTCCTCGCCGGGGGCCCAGACGCCGAACACACCGCACTCCTCGCGGGGTCCTGACTCGTCGGGCTCGGGGGCGGGGGGGGCGACAGGGGTGAGGGAGAGGGTTCGTTCAGGGCTGACGTGCTCGTTCCGGACGGAACTCAACGCGGCGCTCCTCGGCTGGCGGCGTACCGGGACCAGGGCACGACTGTACGCCCCGAGATCACCCATCCCCAGGTACGGGGACAGGGGTCACGTCGGCGTCGCACACCGCTCCCGTCCGGTCACGGCGTGCGCAGCGGCAGGAACGAGGCGATCTCCCCCGCCCGCGACCCCGACGCGGACACCCGCCCGGTGGCGACGGCGTCGTCCCAGCTCAGGCGGCCGATGGCGAGCGCGATCCAGGTCCGCGGATCGGCCTCGACGACGTTCGGCGGGGTGCCGCGGGTGTGCCGCGGCCCCTCGACGCACTGCACCGCACCGAACGGCGGGACCCGCACCTCGACGCTGCGGCCGGGGGCACGCCGGGCCAGCTCGTCCAGTGACTCCCTGACCGCGGCCTTGCGCACCGCCCGCTCCGGCTCGACGTCCCGGTCGACCCAGTCCGCGAGGAGGTCGGACATCAGACCGAGACGGCGCCGAACCGCGCGGGGAGGGTGCCCTCCCAGGCGGTGCGCAGCTCGTCGAGCGGCACCGCGCCGACGGCGTCGCCCAGGTCGAGGACGTCGCCGCCGGTCTCGCCGAGCCGCAGCGCAGGAACACCGGCCTCGGCGGCGCGGACGAGGAACGCGTCGGCCCCGGCGGCGGGAACGGTGACCAGCACCCGTCCGGCGGACTCGGCGAACAGCGCGGTGAAGGAGTCCTCGTGCACCCCGGCCAGGTCGACGCGGGCGCCCCGGCCCCCGGCGAGTGCGGCCTCGACCAGACCCTGGGCCAGGCCGCCGTCGGACAGGTCGTGGCTTCCGGTCAGGGCCCGGTCCGCGGCCGCGGCCGCCAGGAGCTGCGCGAGGCGCCGTTCGTGCTCCAGGTCCACGGCGGGCGGCCGTCCGCCGAGGTGCCCGTGCACCTCGTGCGCCCACTCCGACCCGCCGAACTCGGCGGTGGTGGTGCCGAGCAGGACGACCGTGTCGCCGTCGGCACCGGCGAACCCGGACCGGACCGCGGTGGTGACGTCGTCGATCACGCCGAGCACGCCGACGACCGGGGTCGGCAGGATCGCCGTCGTCCCGGTCTGGTTGTAGAAGCTCACGTTGCCGCCGGTGACCGGGGTGCCCAGCACCGCGCAGCCGTCGGCGAGGCCGCGCACGGCCTGCTCGAACTGCCACATGACGTGCGGGTCCTCCGGCGAGCCGAAGTTCAGGCAGTCGGTGACGGCGAGCGGGACGGCGCCGGAGGTCGCGACGTTGCGGTAGGCCTCGGCCAGCGCGAGCTGCGCGCCGACGTACGGGTCGAGCGCGACGAAGCGGGAGTTGCAGTCGGTCGCGACGGCGATGCCGCGGCCGGTGGACTCGTCGACCTGCACGACCCCGGAGTCGGCGCCGTGCGCGGCGACGGTGTTGCCGCGCACGTAGCGGTCGTACTGGTCGGTGACCCAGGCCCGCGACGCGAGGTTCGGCGCGGCGGCCATCCGCAGGATCTCCGCGCGCAGCTCGGACGGGGTCTCCGGGCGGGGCAGCGCCTCCGGCGAGTCCGCGTTCAGCGCGTCCTGCTTCGCGTCGTCCCGGGCGACCGGGCGGGTGTAGACCGGGCCCTCGTGGGCGACGGTGCGCGGCGGCACGTCGACGACGGTCTCCCCCTGGGAGGTGATCACCAGGCGGTCGCCGTCGGTGACCTCGCCGATCACGGTGGCGATGGTGTCCCACTTGCGGCAGACGGCGAGGAAGGCCTCGACGTTCTCCGGGGTCACGACCGCGCACATCCGCTCCTGGGACTCCGAGGAGAGGATCTCGGCGGCGGTCATGCCGGTGGCACGCAGCGGAACGGCGTCGAGGTCGACGTGCATGCCGCCGTCGCCGGCGGAGGCGAGCTCGGAGGTCGCACACGACAGCCCGGCACCACCGAGGTCCTGGATGCCGACGACCAGCCCGGCCGCGAACAGCTCCAGGCAGCACTCGATGAGGACCTTCTCGGTGAACGGGTCGCCGACCTGGACGCTCGGGAGCTTCTTGCGCCCGGTGCCGCCGCTCTCGGCGTCGAAGGTCTCCGACGCCAGCACCGAGACACCGCCGATGCCGTCCAGCCCGGTCGTCGCCCCGAACAGAATGATCTTGTTGCCGGTGCCGGAGGCGAACGCGAGGTGCAGGTCCTCGGTCTTCAACGCGCCCACGCACAGCGCGTTGACCAGCGGGTTCCCCGCGTAGGACGGGTCGAAGACGACCTCGCCCGCGACGTTCGGCAGACCGAGGCAGTTCCCGTAGCCGCCGACCCCGGCGACGATGCCGGGCAGCACCCGGCCGGTGTCGTCGGCGTCGAGCGGGCCGAAGCGCAGCGGGTCGCCGACGGCGATCGGGCGCGCGCCCATCGCCATGATGTCGCGGACGATGCCGCCGACACCGGTCGCCGCGCCCTGGTAGGGCTCGACGTAGGACGGGTGGTTGTGCGACTCGACCTTGAAGGTGACCGCCCAGCCGTCGCCGACGGACACGACACCCGCGTTCTCGCCGATCCCGGCGAGCATCGTCGAGCGCATCTGTTCGGTGGTGGTCTCACCGAAGTAGCGCAGGTGGACCTTGGAGGACTTGTAGGAGCAGTGCTCGCTCCACATCACCGAGTACATCGCGAGCTCGGCGTCGGTGGGCCGGCGGCCGAGGATCTCCCGGATGCGGGCGTACTCGTCGTCCTTGAGCCCCAGCTCCCGGAAGGGCTGCGGCTGCTCCGGAGTGGCCTCGGCGTGCTTGACGGAATCGACCGGCACCTGGGACTGCGTCACGGGGCCAGGGTAGACGGACCGCCCCGGTCCACGTCCCGGCACGGTGCCGGGGCCCACAGGCGGGGTTCCCCACAGCGGGCCCCGGGAGGGGTCGGAGACGGAGACGGCCGGTGGTCCGCGGGGACCACCGGCCGGGCCGTGCGTCGACGGTGGGTCGGGCGCCGGGTCAGGCGGTGGCCCGGGCCAGCACCGAGGTGAACAGGCCGAGGCCGTCGGCGGACGGGCCGGTCAGCCCGCTGGTCGCGTGCTCCGGGTGCGGCATGAGGCCGACGACGTTGCCCGCCGGGTTGGTGATGCCGGCGATGTCACGCGTCGAGCCGTTGGGGGCGGGCTCGCTGTAGCGGAACACCACGCGGCCCTCGCCCTCCAGCTCGTCGAGGGTCGCGGCGTCGGCGACGTAGCGCCCCTCCTGCGACTTCAGCGGGATCGTCAGCCGGTCCCCCGCGGTGTAGTCGCCGGTCCACGCGGTCTGCGCGTTCTCCACGGTCAGCTCGAGATCCCGGCACAGGAAGTGCAGCCCGGCGTTCGCGACGAGCGCGCCCGGGAGCAGGTGTGCCTCGCAGAGGATCTGGAAGCCGTTGCAGATGCCGAGCACCGGCAGACCGCGCCCGGCGCCCGCCACGACCTCGGTCATGATCGGCGCCAGGCTCGCGATCGCCCCGGCGCGCAGGTAGTCGCCGTAGGAGAACCCACCCGGCACGACGACGGCGTCCACACCCTGCAGGTCGTGGTCGCCGTGCCACAGCGGGACGGCCTCGGCGCCGGCGCGGCGGACCGCGCGGGCGGCGTCGGCGTCGTCGAGGGTCCCCGGGAAGGTGATCACACCGACGCGGGTGCTCACAGCCGGGTCACCGTCCAGTCCTCGATCACCGGGTTCGCCAGCAGCGAACCGGCGAGCCGGTGCAGGGTCTCGTCGTCGACGCCGTCGGAGACCTCCAGCTCGAAGTGCTTGCCCTGCCGCACCCCGCTCACCCCGGACACACCGATCCGAGCGAGCGCCCGGGTCACGGCCTGACCCTGCACGTCGAGGATCTCGGGCTTGGGCATCACGTCCACCACCACTCTGGCCACGGGGTCAGCCTACGGTGAACAGGGGCGACGGCTCGACGTGCGTGCCCTCACCATCGGCCCATGCGGATCCTCGTCCTGGGTGGCACGGTGTTCCTCTCCCGCGCGGTCGCCGCGGCGGCGCTCGCCGCGGGGCACGCGGTGACCTGCGTGTCCCGTGGTGTCTCCGGGGCGCCACCGGACGGCGCGGAGGCGGTGATCGCCGACCGGTCCCGGCCCGGGGCGCTGGCCGCGGCGCTGCACGGGCGCACGTTCGACGCCGTCGTGGACGTCGCGACGATGTCGGCGCCGTGGGTCCGCGACGCCCTCGACGCGCTGCACGGCCGGTTCGGGCACTGGACCTTCGTCTCCTCGGTCAACGCCTACGCCGACCTGTCGCTGCGCGGCGGGACCGTGGCGCAGCCGACCCTGGCACCGCTGCACGGCCGGCCCGACGAGGAGCTCGCGAAGCGGGACCCGGACGTCTACGGCGCCGCGAAGGTCGCGAGCGAGCAGGCCGTGCGGGAACGGGCCGGCGACCGGGCGCACGTGGTGCGCGGCGGCCTGATGTGCGGGCACGGCGACCTGTCCGACCGCTACGGCTACTGGGCGGACCGGTTCGCCCGTGGGGGCCGGGTGGTCGTCCCGGACGTGCCCGCCCAGCCGATGCAGCTCGTCGACGTCGACGACCTCGCGGCCTGGATCGTGGCCTGCGCGGCCGACGGCACCACCGGCACCCACGACGGCGCCGGCCCGCGGTCCACCCTGGACCGGGTGCTCGCCGAGACCGCCGCCGCCGTGGGCGCCGACGACCTGGAGCTCGTCCGGATCCCGGAACCGACGCTGGCGGAGCAGGGCGTGGGGATCTGGGCCGGCCCGCGGTCGTTGCCGCTCCGGCTGCCGGAAGAGCTCTGGGGCATGGTCGACCGGGACGTCACCACGACGCTCGCCGCGGGCCTGACCCCCCGCCCGCTCGCCGACACCGCCCGCGCCGCGCTGGCGTGGGACCGTGGGCTCGGCGCCGGTCGGGAGCGCCGGGCCGGGCTCACCGACGCCGAGGAACGGGCCGTGCTGCGAGCGCTCGGCTGAGCGGAGCGACGTGCCACCCACCCCCCGACCGGGCATGCTGGTCCCATGCACCTGACGCACTACGGCCACGCCTGCGTCCTGGTCGACACCGGGTCGGCCAGGCTCCTGTTCGACCCGGGCACGTTCTCCACCGGCTTCGAGGCCCTCGACGGCCTGGACGCGATCCTGGTCACCCACCAGCACTTCGACCACGTCGACGCCGACGCGCTGCGCACACTGCTGCGCGCCAACCCCGACGCCGCCCTGGTCACCGACGGCCAGACCGCCGAGCAGCTGGACGGCATCGACGCCCGCACCGCCGCCCCCGGCGACGTGCTGGCCCTCGGTGGCGCCGAGGTGACCGTCGTCGGGTCCGGGGACCATGCGCAGATCCACCCGGACATCCCGCTGGTGGCGAACAACGGCTACCTCGTCGACGGCGCGCTCCTGCACCCCGGCGACGCCTACGTCCCGCCGGGCGTCGAGGAGCTGGCGACGCTGCTGCTCCCGACCGGCGCGCCGTGGTTGAAGGTGTCCGAGGCCGTCGACTACCTGCGGGCGGTCGCGCCGCGCACGGTCGTCCCGATCCACGAGGGCACCCTCGCGAACCCGGCGCTGCACTACCGGTTCTTCGACAACCTGGGTCCCGACGCCACCACGCTCCTGGTCCCCGACCGGGAGAAGGCGATCACCGTCTGATGGCGCTGCAGTGGGAGCAGGTCGTCGTCGACGCCCGGGACCCGATCCGGCTCGGCCGCTGGTGGGCCGAGGCCCTGGACTGGACGGTGGCGAACGCCTCGGCGGCGGAGTTCGAGATCCAGCCGGCCGCGGGTGTCACCCCCGGGCTGATCTTCGTGCCGGTCGCGGAGGGCAAACGGACCAAGAACCGGCTGCACATCGATCTGCGACCGGACGGCGTGCGCGACTCCGAGGTCGCCCGGTTGCTCATGCTGGGCGCGACCCGGGTCGACGTCGGCCAACACCGCGTCCCGGCCGACGAGGTGTCCTGGACGGTGCTCGCCGACCCCGAGGGCAACGAGTTCTGCGTGCTCGGCGAGCGGCGGACCTGACACCTGTCCACAGGTGGCACCGGTTGTCCACAGGGGAACACACACTGTGGACAACCGGGCCGATCGCCGGGGAGCTCCTAGGCTGCCGGGGCCGCGGCGCGGAACAGCGTGCGGTGCACGGCGCCGACGGCGCCCGCTCCGCGCGCCGCGTCGACGGCGGCCAGCGCGGCCTCGACGCGGTGCTCGCGGCGCAGGTCCTTGGCCCGCAGCGCGAGCCGGACGAGCCCTCCGCGCTCGGCGGTACGCACGGCCTGCTGCTCCAGCGCCCGTCCGCGACGGCGTTCCCCCGCACGGCGCTCGCCCCGCCAGGGCTCGGACGAGCGGAAGGTGAGCACCCGCGAGCGCAGCACCGGACCGCCGGTCGCGCGGACGGTCGTCTCGTCGGCGCACAGGCCGAAGCCGAGGTCGGCGAGCGCGTCGAGGGTGCCCTCGGAGGCCATCCAGCCGGGCGGGGCGAAGCCGTCGGTGGACAGCCCGGTCGCGAGCAGGATGCGCCGGGCACCGGTCAGCCGCAGGCCCGCCTCGTGCCGGGGCAGCGCGCCGAACTCGGTGCGCCGCCCGATCCGCGGGACGGTGCCGTTCTGCCAGGCCCCCACCGGGTCGCTCGTGTGGTCGAAGCCGTGCAGGAGCAGGTCGTCCCCGGCTCGGACGCGGCCGGCGATCCAGCGGACCAGGTCGTCGCCGCGGCGCAGCGGTCCTTCAGGACCCTTGGGCTGCACGAGATGGGTCAGCGGCACGCCGCGCCGGTCCAGCTCCGCGGCGAACGCGGCGGCGCGGGCGCGGTCGGCGTCGTCGGAGTCGGTCAGGCCGGACAGCGAGACCAGCAGCGTGCTCATGGCCCCATCCGACCCGACCGAGATGAACCCCGGGTGGAGCCGCCGGATCGCGCGGACGACGATCGGCGGGCGTTCTCAGCGGGCCGTGAACCCGCCGTCGACCCGCAGCTCGGCCCCGTTGACCATGGCGGCCTCGGCCGAGGCCAGGTAGACGACGGCCGCGGCGACCTCCGACGGCTCGGCGAAGCGGCGCGCCGGGATCTCGGCGCGGTGCGCGTCCCCGGCCGGGTTGTCCCACGCCGCGCGGCCCAGGTCGGTGAGCACGACCGTCGGCGAGACGGCGTTCACCGTCACCCCGTGCGGCCCCCACTCGACGGCGAGGGTGCGGGTGAGCCCGTTGATCCCAGCCTTGGACGCGCAGTAGGCCGCGTGCTGCTCCAGCCCGCTGCTCGCCGCCTGCGAGGCGAGGTTCACGATCCGCCCGTACCCCTGCCCGACCATGACCCGGCCCGCGGCGCGGGCCATCAGCCAGGACCCGGTGAGGTTCACGTCCAGGGTGCGGCGCCAGTCGTCGATCCCCAGCTCCAGGGCGGGGGCGAGGCGCGCGATCCCGGCCGAGTTGACCAGC
This sequence comes from Pseudonocardia sp. Ae717_Ps2, assembly GCF_001932475.1. Classification (NCBI taxonomy): domain Bacteria; kingdom Bacillati; phylum Actinomycetota; class Actinomycetes; order Pseudonocardiales; family Pseudonocardiaceae; genus Pseudonocardia; species Pseudonocardia sp. Ae717_Ps2. The sequence goes on along the minus strand of NZ_MCIS01000001.1, from coordinate 74,896 downwards.
ACGTCGACCCGGCCGTGCCGGGCGACGACCTCGTCGACGCAGGCCGCCGCGGCGTCGGGGTCCGCGACGTCGACGACGTGGGTCGACGCGCGGACGTCCGGGACTCCGTCGGTGCGCAGGTCCGCGGCGGCGACCACCGCGCCCTGCCCGGCGAGCGCCCGGACCACCTCGGCGCCGATCCCCGACGCGGCCCCGGTGACGAGCGCGACCGACCCGGTGAGGTCGAACATCAGCAGTCCGTCCCGACGGTCTCCGCCTCGGCGAGGCGCTCGCCGTCGCGCCGGTCGTAGGAGTCGAGCGCGGCGACCTTCTCCGCCGACGCGCTCGCCGGGTCGAACCGGTGGTCGAGCCAGCCGTCGACGAGCGTGCGCGCGAGCTCGATGCCGACCACGCGCTGGCCCATGCAGAGGACCTGCGCGTTGTTGGACTTCACCGAGCGCTCCACGGAGAACGGGTCGTGCGCGGTGACCGCACGAACCCCCGGCACCTTGTTCGCCGAGATCGCCACGCCCAGCCCGGTCCCGCAGATGAGCAGGCCACGGTCGGACTCCCCGTCCGCGATCCGGCGGGCCGCGGCGACGCCGATGTGCGGGTAGGCGGTGTGCCCGTCCGCGCCGACGCCGATGTCGACCACCTCGGCGACGCGGTCGTCGGCCTCCAGATCGGCCTTCAGCTTCTCCTTGTAGTCGTAGCCGGCGTCGTCGGCGCCCACCACGATGCGCAGCTTCTCGCTCACGTCTGCTCCTCCTGCGACGTCAGGACGTCGGCGACGGCCGTGACGATCAGGCCGAGGCTGGTCGCCCCGGCGTCGGGTGTGCCCACGCTCTTCTCGGCCAGCGGGCGGGCCCGTCCGATCCGTGGCCTCAGGTCGGCGGTCTCGGCGGCGGCGCCGGTCGCGGTCGCGGCGGCGGCCGTCCACGCGCCGGCCAGGTCCTCGCCGGCACCGACCCGGCGCTCCAGCTCGTCGACGAAGGGCAGCAGCGCGTCGAGCAGGGTCTTGTCCCCCGCCTGCGCCCCGCCCAGCTGCTGGATCGTCGTCGCGAACTCCCGGGTCCCGGCGACGACGGTCGCGGCCGGGTAGCCGTCGGCGGTGTCGCCGAGGTGCCGCCCGAACGCCTCGAGCGCGGCGCCCCACAACACCCCCGAGGTGCCGCCGGCGCGCTCGGCCCAGGCCTGTCCCGCCTGCTGGAGCGCCCAGCCGCCGCCGACGTCGTCGCCGAGCTCGCCGACCCGGGCGGTGGCGGCGGTGATGCCCTTGAGCATGCCGCGGCCGTGGTCGCCGTCGCCCGCGACGGCGTCGATGCGGCCGAGTTCGTGCTCGTGGGAGCGGATCGTCGACTCCACCGCCGCCAGTGCGGTGCGCACGGTGCCGGCGAGCCCGCGGGCCGCCCCGCTCGCGGCGGGTGCGGTGACGACGGCGTCGGCCTCGGCGAGCTCGTCGGCGGTCGGCTCGCGCAGCGCCGCCACCGGGGCCGCGGACTTGCGGTAGGCGGGGGTGTAGGCGTCCGCCCGCCAGAGCGGCTCCAGCTCGTCGTCGAGCCACATCAGGGTGAGCGAGCAGCCGCCCATGTCGAGGCTGGTCACGAGCTCGCCGACCTCCGGGTCGACGATCGCGTACCCGGCGTCGCGCAGCCGCGGCGCGACGTGGCGCCACAGCAGGAACAGCTCCTCGTACTTGGTGGTGCCCAGCCCGTTGAGGATCGCCCCGACCCGGCCGGGCGCTCCCGCGGGCGCGTGCTTCAGCACGTCGTCGACCAGCAGCTCCGCCAGCTCGCGGGCGGGCAGCATCGGGACGTCGCGGATGCCGGGCTCACCGTGGATGCCCAGGCCGAGACCGAGGTGACCGTCCGGGACGGTAAACAGCGGCTCGTCCTCGCCGGGCATCGTGCAGCCCGAGAACGCGACGCCGAGCGTGCGGGTCGCGGCGTTCGCCCGGTTCCCGATGCGCTCGACCTCGTCGAGGTCGGCACCGCGTGCGGCGGCCGCGCCCATCGCCTTGAACACGGTGAAGTCGCCCGCGATCCCGCGGCGGCGCGACGGTTCGTCGGCGGAGGCGACGTCGTCGGTGACCACGACGACGCGGGTGTCGATCCCCTCGGCGCGCAGCCGGTCGGCGGCGATCCCGAAGTTGATCGTGTCACCGGCGTAGTTGCCGAAGCTGAAGACCACGCCGCGGCCCTGGTCGGCGGCCTTCGCGACCGAGTAGGCCTGGGCCGCCGACGGCGAGGTGAAGATGTTGCCGACGACGGCGCCGTGTGCCATCCCCGGCCCGACCGTCCCGCAGAACGCCGGGTAGTGGCCGGAGCCGCCCCCGATGACGACGGCGACCTGCGGGCCGCCGTCGCCACGGTGGGCGACCACACCGCCGTGCACCCCTCGGACACGGTCGGCGTAGAGGTCGAGGAAGCCGGCCAACTGGTCGTCGGCGAACGTGGCGGGGTCGTCGTGGATCCTGGTCACGAGGTCTCCTTCACGGGGGTCGCGACGGCGGCGCGGGGCTCGGGTGCGTCCTGCGGCACGTTCAGGAACGAGACCATCACGAAGGCCGCGGCGTAGAGGGCGACGAAGGCCCACACGACGCCGACGTTGCCGGTGCCGAGCGCCAGCATCAGGGCGACGACACCCGAACCGAGGAAGGCCGCACCACCGGCGGCGGTGGTGTACATGGCCATCGCGGCGCCCTGGTGGTCGGGTGCGAGCGCGGGCATGATCGCGCCCATCGGGACGAACCCGGCGAGCAGGCAGCCGAAGACGCAGCCCGCGGCGACCGAGACCCAGAATCCCCAGGTCGACCCGGCCGGGACCAGCTGCGGCACGTACCACCAGAGCAGCAGGCCGACCGCGGAGCCGAACACGCCGAACCACTGCACGGTGCGACGCCAGCCCCACCGGTCGCCGACGGCCCCGAACACCGCGTTGACCAGGATGTTCGTCGCGTAGACGAACACGGTCATGGTCAGCCAGCGGCTCTGACCCCAGCCGAGGTCCACCGCGATGACCGCCGGCAGGATGATGAACATGCCGTACTGCGGCGCGGTGTTGATCAGCCGCACCAGGAAACCCATGAGGATCTTCGGGTTGGCCGCGGTCAGCCGCAGCCCGGCGGTCAGCACCTGGCCGGTGGTCTCCCCCGCCGGCGCCAGCCGCTGCGTGGCGTGCGGCTCGTGCACCCCGAAGCGGGCGATCAGGTACCCGGCGACCACGAGCGCGGTCGAGCCGACCATCGCGGCGGTCTCGCCGCCGGTGCTCCCGCCGAAGGCCGGGATCATGCCGAGTGCGAAGAGCGAGCCCAGCGTGGGCAGGCCGCCGGTGAACATGACGTAGAACCAGCCGACGGCGACGCCGTTGCGCGAGTAGGGCGTGACGACGTTGATCCACACCAGGAAGGCGAACGCGAACAGCGGGTAGCCGAAGCCGCGCAGGAAGTAGGTGGCGGCGACCAGCGGGAGGCTGCCGATCTGCAGGCTCAGCAGGAACAGCACCTCGAACACGACCCAGACGGCGACACCGAGGGTCATGACGCGGCGCGGCCCCCACAGGTCGGCGAGCGCTCCGGAGAGGTAGCTGGCGACGAGCACAGCCAGGCTGTAGCCGGTGATGATCGTCGCGACGGTGGCCTCGGGCGAGCCGAGCACCGCCTCGATGTGCGGGGAGATGAAGTTGGACTCGGTCCCGTTGCCGGTCATGAAGACCAGCACGCCGAGGAAGCCCCAGCGCAGGCTGTGCGGGATGCCGATGCGGTCGAGGAAGGTCTCGCGCGGTGTCGTCGTCGACATGGCGGCCCTCACGCGTTCGGGAGGATCGAGACCTTCACCGACGCACCGGAGGTGTCGCCGACCAGGTCGAGGGCCTTCTGGAACTCCGCGAGCGGCACCTGGTGGGTGCAGATGTCGGCGATCGGGAGCTTGCCGTCCTCCAGCATCTTGATCGCGGCGGGCCAGCAGTGCGGGCCGAGGTGGGCGCCGCGGACGTCGAGCTCCTTGTCGTCGGAGATGATCGACCAGTCCACGGTGACCTCGGAGCCGAACACCGAGTACTCGACGTAGGTGCCGAGCTTGCGCAGCAGGTTCAGCCCCTGCGCGACGGCCGGGACGGCGCCCGAGCCCTCCAGGTAGACGTCGGCGCCGTAGCCGTCGGTGAGCTCCTTGACCCGGGCGACCGCGTCCTCGCGGGAGATATTGATCGTGAGATCGGCACCGGTACGGCGACCGAGCTCCAGCTTCTCGTCGTCGAGGTCGAGGGCGATCAGCAGGCGCGGGTTCTTCGCGCGGGCGCCGGCGATCAGGCCGAGGCCGATCGGACCGCACCCGGCGACGACCACCACGTCGTCGAAGGAGATCGTGGCGCGCTCGACGGCGTGCAGCGCGCAGGACAGCGGCTCGGCGAACGCGGCGTGCTGGGGCTCCAGGTCCGGCGAGACCCGGTGCACCCTGGCGCGGGTCGGGACCAGCATGTACTGGGCCATGGCGCCGTCGAAGTTGCGGAAGCCGAACATGTCGTGCGGGCCGCACATCCAGTACTGGCCGCGCAGGCAGTAGCGGCACTGCTCGCAGGGGACGATCTGCTCGCAGGCGACGCGGTCGCCGACGGACACGCCGTGCAGGGCGAGGCCCTCGTCGTCGCCGGCGACGATCCGGCCGACGAACTCGTGGCCCGGGGTCACGCCGGTCTGGGCCCAGGCGGGGCGGTTCTCGTCGCCCCAGAACTTCGCGGCGCCGTGGTAGCACTTCAGGTCGCTCGCGCACACGCCGACGGCCTCGACCTGCATGAGCAGCTCACCGGCCCCGGGCTTCGGGACGTCCACCTCCTCGAGGCGGTAGTCCTCGGGGCCGTGCACGACGACCGCCTGCATCCGGGTGGGGATGTTCTCTGCCACGGCGAAACCTCCGTTGGTGCCATGCGGGCTACTGCATGCGTCTGGCCGTGAGCATGCGTTCTCTCGTGAACATCCGTCAACACATCGGTTCCGACTTGAACAAACGTGCAGTAGGGTTCGATCGGAGCGACCCACGGAGGGGGACGGTGATGGCGCCGCACGACTTCTCCCGGCGCGACCTGGGGCTGATGCACCGGGCCGCACGGCTCTACTACGTCGAGGAGCTCAACCAGGCCGCGATCGCCGACCGGCTCACGGTGTCGCGCCCGACCGTGTCCCGGCTGCTCGCCGAGGCCCGCCGGGTCGGGATCGTGCAGATCACCGTGCACGATCCGGAGACGCTGCGGACCGGCGGCGACGACGCGGCCCGGCTCGCCGCCGCGCTCGGGCTGGACCGGGTGTGGCTGGCCCCGCGGACCGCGACCGACCTCGGCGCGTCGCTCGCCGAGCCGGTCGGCGACGCGCTGCGCGAGGCCGGACTGCGCGCGGGCGAGGTCCTGCTCGTCTCCTCGGGGCGCACCGTGTGGGAGCTCAGCCACACCGCGCTGCCCGCGCTGGCCGGTTGCGAGATCGTGCCGACCGTCGGCGGGGTCGCCGAGCCCGAGGCGTGGCACCAGACCAACGAGATCGTCCGGTCGGTCGCCGAACGCGGACACGGGCGCCCGCACTTCCTGTTCACCCAGGCCATGCCGTCGCCGGCGATGAGCCGCACGCTCGCCGAGGACCCGGAGTTCCGGCGGGTCACCGGGTTCTGGACGCGCGCCCAGGCCGCCCTGGTCGGCGTCGGTGCCCCGCCCGCGGGCCGCGCGTCGATCTCGACCTCGGTCCCGCTCGACGACGAGGGCCTGCAGGACGGGGTCGGCGACGTCTGCCTGAACTTCTACCGCGCCGACGGACGCCCGATCGCCTTCCCGGGCAGCGACCGGATGGTGCGGATCTCCCCGGACCAGCTGCGCCGGGTGCCGCGGACGATCGCCGTCGCCGTCGGGGAGGAGAAGGTGCCGAGCATCGTCGGCGGGGCCAGGGCGGGCCTGTTCAACCGCTTGGTCACCGACGCCCCGACGGCCCGCGCCCTGCTCGACGCCCTGCCCCCGGCCTGACCGGCACCTCGGCGCCGCCACCACGGCGGCCGGCGGCCTCCCCGGTGCCCCGCGCGTGGGTCGCCACGTCCGTCGCGGGGTCAGGCGGTGGGTGAGGTCCAGGGGGTACCGGTGATCCGGTGGTAGACCTCGGCGTAGCGGTCGTGGACGACCTTCACGACGTCGTCGGGGACCTCGGGGCCGGGAGCGGTGCGGTCCCAGTCCAGACCGGCGGACCAGTCGCGGACGTACTGCTTGTCGAAGGAGAACTGCACGCGACCGGGCTCGTAGGAGTCGGCGGGCCAGAACCGCGACGAGTCCGGGGTGAGCACCTCGTCGCCCAGCACGATCTCGCCGGAGGCGTCCCGGCCGAACTCCAGCTTGGTGTCGGCGACGAGGATCCCGCCCTGCGCGGCGGACTCGGCGCCGCGGCGGTAGACCTCCAGGGTCAGGTCCCGCAGCCGGGCCGCGGTGTCGGCGCCGAGCAGGGCCACGACGTCGTCGAAGGTCATGAACTCGTCGTGCTCGCCGACCGGCGCCTTGGTGGTCGGGGTGAAGATCGGCTCGGGCAGCTTCGAGCCCTCGACCAGGCCGGCGGGCAGCGTGACGCCGGAGACGGCCCCGGTGCGCTGGTACTCCTTGAGCCCGAGGCCGGTGAGGTAGCCGCGGGCGATGCACTCGACCGGCAGCATCTCCAGCGGACGGCAGCGGACGGCGCGCCCGGCGAACTCGGCGGGGATGTCGTCGGTGCCGATGACGTGGTTGGGCACGAGGTCGCCGGTGCGCTCGAACCAGTACAACGACAGCGCGGTGAGGATCGCGCCCTTGTCCGGGACCGGCGTCGGGAGCACCACGTCGTAGATCGACAGCCGGTCCGAGGCGACGAGCAGCAGCTGGGCCGGGTCGCGCGACTCGTCGAGGTAGAGCTCGCGGACCTTGCCGGAGTGGACGAGCCTCACAGGATCCCTCCGGGGGTGTAGGCGGCGGCCTCGGGGTGCTTCGCGGTGATCGCGGCGATCTTCTCCGTGACGGTGGTGACCTGCGCGGACGCGGCACCGGTGAAGCGCAGCGGGTCCTCCAGCAGCCGGTCCAGCGTGCCGACGGGCAGGCCGAGCCGGTCGTCGCCGGCGAGGCGCTGGAGCAGGTCGTTGTCGGCCTGGCCCTGCTCGCGCATCGCCAGCGCGACGGCGACCGCGTGCTCCTTGATGACCTCGTGCGCGGTCTCCCGGCCGACCCCGGCCCGCACGGCCGCCATGAGCACCGCCGTGGTGGTGAGGAACGGCAGGTAGCGGTCGAGCTCACGGGCGATCACGGCCGGGTAGGCGCCGAACTCGTCGAGCACGGTCAGGGTGGTCTCGTAGAGGCCGTCGAGGGCGAAGAACGCGTCCGGCAGCGCGACGCGGCGCACCACCGAGCAGGAGACGTCGCCCTCGTTCCACTGGGACCCGGCGAGGTCGGCGGTCATGACCGACAGGCCGCGCAGGATCACCATGAGGCCGTTGATGCGCTCGGCGGAACGGGCGTTCATCTTGTGCGGCATGGCGCTCGAGCCGACCTGGCCGGGGGCGAAGCCCTCGGTGGCGAGCTCGGCGCCCGCCATCAGCCGGATCGTCGTGGCCAGCGACGACGGCGCCGCCGCCAGCTGCACCAGCGCGGTGACGACGTCGTGGTCGAGCGAGCGCGGGTAGACCTGCCCGACGCTCGTGAACGCCTCGGCGAACCCGAGGTGCGTGGCGACGCGCCGCTCCAGCTCGTCGAGCTTGGCCGCGTCGCCGTCGAGGAGGTCGAGCATGTCCTGGCTGGTGCCCATCGGGCCCTTGATCCCGCGCAGCGGGTAGCGCGAGCGCAGGTCCTCCAGCCGGGCGTGCGCGACGAGCAGCTCGTCGGCCGCAGAGGCGAACCGCTTGCCCAGGGTGGTGGTCTGCGCGGCGACGTTGTGGCTGCGCCCGGCCATGACCAGCTCGGCGTACTCCGACGCGCGACGCCCGAGCCGCGCCAGGACCGCGACGGTCCGGTCGGCGACGAGCTCCAGCGACAGCCGGATCTGCAGCTGCTCGACGTTCTCGGTGAGGTCGCGGCTGGTCATGCCCTTGTGCACGTGCTCGTGGCCGGCGAGGGCGTTGAACTCCTCGATGCGGGCCTTCACGTCGTGCCGGGTGACGCGCTCACGGGCGGCGATCGAATCCAGGTCGACCTGCTCGACGACGGCCTCGTAGTCGTCGATCACCGACGCCGGCACCTCGATGCCCAGGTCGCGCTGGGCGCGCAGCACCGCGATCCACAGCCGTCGCTCCAGCTGGATCTTGTACTCCGGAGACCAGAGGCGGACCAGCTCGGGGCTCGCGTAGCGCGCGGCCAGCACGTTGGGAATCACGTGGCGCGATGGTAATGGCTGCTCACGGCCCCGCCACGGCCGGGAGCACAGGCTCACACCCGGGGGCTCACGTCCGGGGCAGCGCGTCCAACGCCTCGCGCAGCGCGACCCGGCCGACCGCACGCGGGTCGGGGTCGGCCTCGATCAGCGCGGTGAGGACGACACCGTCGACGAGCGCGGTCAGCCTGCGGACCTCCCCCGGCCCCGGGCGACGGCCGGTCGCGCGGGTGAGGGCCTCGTCGAGCAGGGCGTCGAACTCGACGCGCTGGGCCCGCAGCAGCCCGGCCAGGAACGGGCGCCTGCCGGAACCGATCAGCCGCTCGAACCGGCACAGGACGGCGTCGAGGCCGTCGGTGCGCGAGCGCGGCCCGAGGAGCAGGTCGAGCACGATCTCGGCCGGGTCGTCGCGCCGGGCGAGGCAGTCGTGGGCGTCCGCGAGCTCGGTGCGGGCCAGCCGGTCGAGCGCGGCGGACACCAGGTCCTCCAGCGAGGAGAAGTAGTACGTGGTGGCGGCCAGCGGCACCCCGGCGCGCTCGGCGACGGCGCGGTGGCGGATCGCGTCGAACCCGCTCTCGGCCAGCAGGTCCGCTGCCGCCGCCACCAGCAGGGCGCGGCGCCGTTCACCCTTCTCGGTCTGTTTCGGGGCCGCCATCGCCACATAGTGCCAAGACCGGCCCCATCCGGACGAGTGAGATACCGGACTCGACGCCCAGGTGGGACAGGGGACCGTGACCGTTTCGTGACCCTGCCGTTCTCACCGTGACCGGTATGGAACACACTGTGGGTGTGCGCCCGTCACCCAGAAGCCGCTGGTCGTCGCGTGGTGGCACGCGCGGCGCGGCGGCCGCCCCGGCCCCCGGCGAGCCCGTCGACCTGCGGTCGGACACCGTCACGCTGCCGACCGAGGCGATGCGCCGGGCGATGGCCGAGGCCGAGGTCGGCGACGACGTGCTCGACGGCGACCCCACCATGCGCGAGCTGGAGGAACGGGTCGCCGGCCTGCTCGGCGCCGCCGACGCGCTGTGGACCCCCACCGGGTCGATGGCCAACCTGATCGCGCTGATGAGCAGGCTCGGCCGGGGCGAGGCGTTCCTCGCCCCGCAGGGCGCCCACGTGCTCGACTTCGAGCTGGGCACGGCCGCCTGGCTGGCCGGCGGGATGCCGCGGCCGCTGCCGCACGACGCGGGCCCCGGCAAGGTCACCGCCGCGGCGGTGCGCCGGGCCGCCGTCGACGACGGCTCCTACGCCGCGCTGCGCCCGGTGCTGCTGTGCCTGGAGAACACGCACAACTCCGCGGGCGGCACCGTGATCGCTCCGGAGGAGCACGCCGCCGTCGCCGCGGCGGCACGGGCCGCCCGGCTGTCGGTGCACCTCGACGGCGCCCGGTTGTGGAACGCCGCGGTCGCGCTCGGGGTCCCGCCGGGCGCGCTGACCGTCGGCGCCGACACGGTCGCGGTGTGCCTGTCCAAGGGGCTGGGCGCGCCGGTCGGGTCGGTCGTCGCGGGGTCGACGGAGTTCGTCGAGCACGCCCGGCGGCTGCGCAAGATGCTCGGCGGCGGCGTCCGGCAGGGTGGGGTGCTGGCCGCGGCCGGACTCGTCGCGCTGGAGGAGATCGACCGGCTCGCCGAGGACCACGACCTCGCGACGCGGCTCGCCGCCGGGCTGCGCGAGCGCGGCTGGCGGGTCCGCGAGCCGCAGACCAACATCGTGCTGGTGGACGTGGCCGACGTGCGCGGCACGATCGCCACGTTCGCCGAGGCCGGGGTCCGCGCAGGTGCCATCGCGGGCAAGCTGCGGCTGATGACCCACCGCGACGTCGGCGACAAGCACATCAAGGCGGCACTGGACCGGATCGGTGAGGTCGGCCCGGCCAGCACCGGCTCCCCCGGCGGCCCCGGGATGCTGCCCCGCACCGCCCTCGGCAGCTGAGGCCACCGCCCCGCTGCACCGTCCGGTCCGGTCGGGCCCGTCCCACGGCATCGGCGACGGAGCGCGTCGGACGCCCGCCGTCGCCGCCGTCACAGTGTCGCGCGGAGTCAACTCACTGTCGTCCGAAGTCAAGTCGCCCCGCACGATCGGGTCCACACTGGGCGACGGCCGGACGCCGGAGCAGGCGTCGGCCTAGGCTTCCGCCGCCGTCGCGCCCGTGCGTACGCACCGCTGCGCGCCGGTGGCCCCGACCCCCGACCGGTGCCGGTGAGCTGCGCGGACCCGCGATCGCCGGGGGTCGCGCGGCCCGTGGCGCCCAGGACAGCAGGACCGTCATGACCAGCTCCGCCCCCTCGTCCGCCCCCTCCTCCGCATCCGATCCGGAGGCGGCCCTCGTCGCCGAGGGCGTCGCCGTCGACGGCGCCCACGGGGTGCTGCTCGCGCCGACCTCGCTGCGCGCCGTCCCCGGCTCGGTCCTGCTGGTCGCGGGCACCCCCGGGTCCGGGCACACCGCGCTCGCGCTGGCGCTCGCCGGGCGGATGCGGCCCGACCAGGGCACCGTCACCCTCGACGGCGACGACGACCCCCGCCGGCTGCGCCGGGCCGTCGCCGTCGTCGATACGCCCGGGGTCAGCGAGCCGGAGCCGGTGCTGCCGCTGCGGACCGTCGTCGGCGAGGAGCTGGCGATGGCCGGGCGCGGCACCACCCCGCGGGCGGTGACCGAGTGGCTGGGTGCGCGGGGCGCCGAGAGCTGGGTGCGCTCGCGGTTCGAGGACGTGCCCGCACCCGTGCGGATCGGGCTGATGACCGCACTCGCCGCGTCCCGGCCCGGGGTGCGGGTGCTCGTCCTCACCGCGCCGGACCGGCACGGCGGCACCCCGGTGACCTGGTGGCAGGTGGCCTCCGAGCACGCCCGTGCCGGGTTCACCGTGGTCGTGACCTGCACCGAGGGGTCGGCGGCGCTGCTGGGGGTGCCGGCGGTCCGGCTCGGCGGCGGCGACGCCGGCGCGTTCCCGGAGCCGCCCGGGCGGCACAGCAGGCCCGAGGACCCGACGGGGCCGCTGACCGTCGTCGCGCCGCAGGGGGCCGACGACCTGCCGCAGGGCTGGACCCGGTGGCTGCTGCGCCGCCCGTCCGGGGCCGCGCCGGCCCCCGAACCGGGCACAGCCACCGGCACCGGCACCGAGGACGCCGGCACGGCGATCCTGCCCGGCGCGGAGCCCGCCCCGGAGCCACCCGACGCCACCGAACCCCCCGGGTCCACGGCCGACAGCGGGACCAGCGGGAACGAGACCAGCGGGAACGACACCACGGAGAGGACCTCATGAGCGCGGTCAGGATGGCGATCAGCGAGCTGAGGCGGATCACCGCCGGGCGGCTGCCGGTCCTGGCCGTGCTCGCCCTGCTGCTGATCCCGATGCTCTACGCGGGCTTCTACCTCTACGCCAACGGCGACCCCTACTCCCGCCTGGACCAGGTGCCCGCCGCGCTGGTCGTCGAGGACACGGGTGGCACCGACGCCGACGGGAAGGCGCAGAACGTCGGCCAGGACGTCGCGACGGAGCTGACCGAGTCCGGCTCGTTCGACTTCCACCGGGTCTCCGCCGCCGAGGCCGACCGCGGTGTGCGCGACAACATCTACACCTTCGCCCTGACGATCCCGCACGACTTCACCGCGGCCCTGCAGTCCTCCAGTGAGTTCACACCGCGCCAGGGGATCCTCGTGCTCACCACGAACGACGCCAACAACTACCTGGCCCGCACGATCGCCGACACCCTCACCACCCGGGTCCGCGACTCGGTCGCCAAGGAGGTCGGGACGCAGGCCGCGGACCGGTTCCTCACCGGCTTCTCCACCATCCACACCAAGACCCAGGAGGCCGCGGACGGCGCCGGGAAGCTCGCCGACGGCGCGGCGACCGCCCACGACGGGGCGGGCCAGCTGGCCTCCGGGGCGGGCGAGCTCGCGTCCGGGCAGCGCCGGCTCCTCGACGGCGCGACGCAGCTCTCCGGCGGCGCCGACCGGCTCGCGACCGGGGCGGGGACCCTCGCCTCCGGTGCCGGGACCGCGGCGACCGGGGCGGACCGGCTGTCCTCGGGCGCGGGTGAGCTCGCGACCGGGCTCGGCACCCTCCGCAGCGCCACCGCGGACCTGCCCGCGCAGTCGCGCAGGCTCGCCGACGGCGCCCGCCAGGTCGCCGACGGCAACGCGCAGCTGGCCGCGGCCGGGGACCGGGTCGCGCAGGAGAGCGCCCGCCTCGCCGACCAGCTCGACGCCGCGGACGGCACCATCGCCGCGTCGCTGCGCGAACGCGGTTTCACCGACGAGCAGGTCCAGCAGGCCCTCGCCGCGCTGGCGACGGCCAAGCAGCCGCTCGTCGACGGCAACGCCCGCGTCCAGCAGGTGTCCGGGCAGCTCGACCGGCTCGGGTCCGGCGCCGGGCAGGTCGCCGACGGCGCCGAGCAGCTGGCCGCGTCCGCGCCGCAGCTCAGCCAGGGCATCGCGAGCGCCGCCGACGGGGCCGGGTCCCTGCGCGACGGCGCGAGCGAGCTGTCCGGCGGCGTGCGGAAGCTCGCCGACGGCGCCACACAACTGTCCACCGGCGCCACCGCGCTTCGGACCGGGGCGGACCAGCTCGTCGCCGGGGAGCGCACCGCCGTCGACGGCACCGACCGGCTCGCCGACGGGGCGCGCCGGCTCGACGCCGGCACCGGCGAGCTCGCCGACGGGGCGACGCAGCTGCACGACGGCCTGGCCTCGGGGCTGGGGGACATCCCGAACCCGGCGCCGGGGGTCCGGGAGGCCACCGCCGCGAACATCGGCGACCCGGTCGCCACCCGCGACGTCGCCTACTCCCAGGCCGACACCTACGGCGCCGGACTGGCCCCGTTCTTCATGGCGCTGGCCACCTGGATCGGCGGCTACGTGCTGTTCCTGCTGGTCCAGCCCCTGTCCCGACGGGCGATCGCGGCCGGGCAGAGCCCGCTGCGGATCGCGCTGGGCGGCTGGATCCCGGCCGGCCTGCTGGGGATCGTGCAGGTCACCGGCATGTACGCGGTGGTGTCGCTGCTGCTGGGGATCACACCGGTGCACCCGGTCGCGACGCTGGCCCTGCTGTGGCTGACCTCGATGACGTTCACCGCGATCGTGCACGCCCTCAACGCGCTGCTCGGCGCGGTCGGGCAGTTCCTCGGGCTGGTCCTGATGGTGCTGCAGCTCGTCTCGGCGGGCGGCACGTTCCCGTGGCAGACCATCCCCGCGCCGCTGTACCCGGTGCACCACGTGATGCCGATGGGCTACGCCGTCGACGCACTGCGGCACCTCATGTACGGCGGCGAGCTGGCCGGTGTCGTGGGCACGGCGGTGCCGGTGCTGCTGGCCTGGTTCGTCGGCGCGCTCGCACTGGCGACGTTCGCGGCGTACCGCAAGCGGGTGTGGACGGCGACGGCGGTGAAGCCCGAGCTGGTGCTCTGAGAACCGTTCAGACCCAGGCCCGCAGCCGCTCCAGCGCCTCGGTGATGGCCTCCGGCGTCCCGGCGCCGGAGAAGCGGACGTAGCCACCGCCGTCGACCGGGTCGAAGTCCTGCCCCGGTGCGACGGCGATGCCGGTCTCGTCGAGCAGCCGGTAGGTCAGGCCCATCGAGTCCTCGCCGTCGCGCAGCAGGTGCGCGATGTCGGCGTAGACGTAGAACGCGCCGTCGGCGGGGGCGAGCCGGGTGATCCCGAGTGCGCGCAGTCCGTCGAGGAGGAGGTCACGGTTGCGGCCGTAGCGCACGACGTGGGCGTCGGCCTCGGCGTAGCTCGCCTCGTCGAACGCGGCGAGCGCGGCGTGCTGGGGCAGCGCCGGAGGGCAGACGGTGAAGTTGCCGGCGAGGCCCTCGACGGTGCGCCGCAGCCGCGGTGGGCAGACCAGCCAGCCGAGCCGCCAGCCGGTCATCGAGAAGTACTTCGAGAACGAGTTGACCAGCACGGCCTCGCGGGAGGTCTCCCAGGCGCAGCTCGTCGCGGGGCTGCCCGGGAAGGTGATGCCGTGGTAGATCTCGTCGCTGACGAGCTGGATGCCGCGGTCCTCGCAGTAGGACGCGAGCGCGGCGAGCTCGGTGGGGTCGAGGACGGTGCCGGTGGGGTTCGCCGGGCTGGCCACGATCAGGCCCTTCACCGGCTCGTCGAGCGCCTCGAGCATCTCGACCGTGGGCTGGAACCGGGTGGCCGGACCGCACGGCAGCTCGACGACCTCGCAGCCCAGCGCGGCGAGGATGTTGCGGTAGCAGGGGTAGCCGGGACGGGCCATGGCCACGCGGTCGCCCGCGTCGAACGCGGCGAGGAAGGCCAGCAGGAACCCGCCGGAGGACCCCGTGGTGAGGACGACGTCACCCGGGTCGACGTCCAGGTCCCGGGTCCGCCGGTAGTGCCCGGCGACGGCCTCGCGCAGCTCGGCGATGCCAGGGGCGACGGTGTAGCCGAGCACCTGGGACCCCAGGGCGGCGACGGCGGCCGCGCGGACCGGTTCCGGCGCCGGGGTCGAGGGCTGCCCGGCCGAGAGATTGATCAGGTCGCCGTGGGTGCGGGCCCGCTCGGCGGCGGCGGCCCAGACGTCCATGACATGGAACGGGGCGACGGCGGCGCGGGCGGCGACGGTCAGGCGGGTCACGCCGCCGAGCCTAGGCGGCGGCCCCCTGGGGACCGGACCGCGCGCCCGGGCGGGAGCCCCTCCCGGGCGCGCGGTCAGTCACGAACCGGGGCGGGCACGGGGCCCGCCCGGTGTCACTCGGCCTCGAAGCCCAGGGCGTCGACGACCGCGCCGACCTGCGCGTCGGTGGCGGCGACGGTCTCGTCGAGGTACTCGGCGACCGGGGTCAGCTCGGCCGCCTGCGCGGTACCGGTGAACGCCAGGGCGGCGAGCGGCGCGGCGACGACGCCACCCACGAGGGCGAGGGCGCGACGACGACGGGCCTGCTGGGGAGCGTGGGCCATGATGATCCTCCTGAGGTTCAGGGGCACCGGCTGTGCCCCTGTGCCACAGGACGATTCCCCGCCGCACCGGTGGAGATCAAACCCTGGTGTCCGTTTTAACCGGCTCTTCATGATCATCGAACAACCGGCCTTCGAACGCCCAGGTGGGCCCATTCGGACTAATCTCGCTAGGCCATACGGGCGTTACGCGGCGGTAACATCAACCCTGCGCAACCGGAACGCTGACCTCGCCCCGCTCGGCCTTGAGACCGATGTCGGTGCGGTGGTGCGAGCCCGCGAGGCGGACCGGCGCCAGCCGCGCGTAGGCCTCGGCCCGGGCAGCGGCGAGGTCGGAGCCGGTGCCCACGACCGACAGCACGCGCCCGCCGGAGGAGACGACCGCGCCGTCGTCGCGGCGACGGGTGCCGGCGTGCAGCACGCCGTCGCCCTCGGCGCCGGTGATGACGTCACCGAGCCGCGGGGTGGCCGGGTACCCCTCCGCGGCGACGACGACGGTCACCGCAGCCCCCTCGGCCCACTCGATCGCGGGCTGCTCGGCGAGGGTGCCGGTCGCGGTGGCGAACAGCAGCTGCGACAGCGGGGTGCGCAGCAGCGCCAGCACGGCCTGGGTCTCCGGGTCCCCGAAGCGGCAGTTGAACTCGATGACCGCGGGGCCCTCCGAGGTCAGCGCGAGACCGGCGTAGAGCAGCCCGGTGAACGGGGTCCCGCGGCGCACCATCTCCTCGGCGACCGGCGCGACGACCCGGGCGACGAGCTCCTCGGCGAGGTCCTCGCCCGCCCAGGGCAGCGGGCAGTAGGCGCCCATGCCGCCGGTGTTGGGGCCGGAGTCGTCGTCGCCGACGCGCTTGAAGTCCTGCGCGGGCAGCAGCGGCACGACGGTGGCACCGTCGACGAGGCAGAACAGCGACGCCTCGGGCCCGTCGAGGAACGACTCCAGCAGCGCCGGGTGGCCGGCGTCGAGCAGCCCGAGGGCGTGCGCGCGGGCCACCTCGATGTCGTCGGACACGACGACGCCCTTGCCCGCGGCCAATCCGTCGTCCTTGACGACGTAGGGCGGGGTGAACACCGACAGCGCGGTGTCGAGGTGCGCCGGGTTGTCGACGACGACCGACGAGGCCGTCGGCACCCCCGCCGCGCTCATCACGGCCTTCGCGAACGCCTTGGACCCCTCGATCCGGGCCGCCTCGGCGCTCGGGCCGAAGCAGGGGATCCCGGCCTCCCGGACCGCGTCGGCCGCGCCGTTGACCAGCGGACCCTCCGGCCCGATGACCACGAGGTCGGCCTTCCAGGTCCGCGCCAGCTCGACGACGGCACCGTTGTCGGTGACGTCGAGTCCGAGCTGCTCGGACACCGCGGCCGTTCCCGCGTTGCCGGGGGCGACGGCGAGCGCCGTCACCTCCGGGTCCTGCGCCAGAGCCACGGCGATGGCGTGCTCACGCGCACCGCTTCCCACGATCAGGATCCGCACGGTGGCCGAGCGTATCCGTGCACGTCGGACGACGGGGAACCGGTCTCGGATCAACCGTCGCAGCGCTGCAGGTGGGCACCGATCAGGGCGGTGACGTGTGTGGGGTGCTCCTGCTGCGGGAAGTGCCCGGTGGCCGGGAGCGTGTGGTGGGTCAGCCCGGCACCGGCGAACCGCTCGTCGCCGCGCATGGTGGTGTCGAGCACGCACGTGTCGTCGGCCCCGTGCACCTGCAGCACCGGCACCCCCACCGGCCGGGAGACCTCACGGGCGAACCGGTGGCCGTCGGGGCGCAGCTGGGAGCGCATCGACCAGCGGTAGTACTCGAGGCTGCAGTGGGCCACGGTGGAGATCCGCATCGCCTCGGCGTTGCGGGCGACGACGTCGGCGAAGTCGGTGGTCGCGGCCCACTCCGGCCCCGCCCAGGCCCGCATGATCCGGCCGACCCGGGCGCCGCCGTCGGCGCGCAGCGAGCGCTCCGGCAGCCGCGGCAGCTGGAACCCCGCCATGTAGCGGCTGGCCGCCCCCTGCCCGAGGGGATCGCGCAGCAGCGCGTCCCGCATCACGATCGGGTGCGGCGCCCCGAGCCCGGTGAGCGAGACGACCAGGCGCGGGTGCAGCGTGGCGACCGTCCAGCCGATCGTGGCACCCCAGTCGTGCCCGACGACGTGGGCGCGCGACTCCCCGAGCGCCCGGATCAGCCCGGCGCAGTCCCCGGCGAGGGTCCACAGGTCGTAGCCGCGGGGTGGCTTGTCGGTGTCGCCGTAGCCGCGGAGGTCGGGCGCGACGGCCCGGTAGCCGGCGTCGCCGAGGGCGAGGAGCTGGTGGCGCCAGGTCCACCAGAATTCCGGGAAGCCGTGCAGCAGCACGACGAGCGGGCCGGTCGGTGGGCCGTACTCCGCGAGGTGCATGCGGATGCCGTTGGCCGACACCGCACGGTGCGTCCACGGACCGGGGATCCGGACGACCGAGGGGTCGGGCGGGGTGCCGGCCGTCGCGGACACGCCGGATCAGCCCGCGGCTGCGTGCCGCCCGGAGGTGCCGTCGGCGATCTCGCGGACGTTGTCGCGGTCACCGCGCTGGCCGCGCTGGGCGAGCACCTGCGCGGAGTCCTTGAGCGAGTCGATGGTGCGCTCCGGCTTGCGGATCTTGCGGACCCGCAGGTAGCCGAGGAAGCCGAACAGGCCGGCGACGAGCAGCATGAACAGGAACGTGATCCCGAAGCCCGCGGCGCGGTTGAGCCAGATCGAGAGGAACTCGGCGAGGGTGAAGAACAGGTAGAACAGGCTGAACAGCCCGATCACCGCGGCGATCACGAAGAAGACGCTGCCCTGCACGCCCTTCTTCACCTCGGCCGTGACCTCGGCCTTGGCGAGCTCCACCTCCGACCGGACCAAGGTCGAGAGATGGGTGGTGACGTCCTTCGCGAGGGCGCCGAGGGACGCGTCGCGCGGCCCCGGCTCGTTCGTGAGCGGGATCGAGGGCAGGACCGGCGGAACCTCCGCGTTGCCCGACTGGCTGTTGCTGGCCACCGTCTTCCCTCCTGCTGGTGCACTCGCCTGCCCGGGGCGCTGGGGTCCCCCGGACGGCCGTCGTTCGGTGAGCCGCCATCGTGCCACGGGGTCAGCCGGGCTGCTCGGCTGCGCCACGCCGGGGACGGGGCCTCACTCGTCCGGGCGGCCGCGCAGCTTCTTGATCTGTCCGCGCCGGTTCTTGGCGTCGAGCCTGCGGCGCTGCGACCCGCGCGTCGGGCGGGTGGGGCGACGGGTGCGCGGGCCAGCCGCGGTCGCCTCGCCGAGCAGGGTCGCGAGCCGCCCACGGGCGGCCTCGCGGTTGCGGAGCTGGCTGCGGTGCTCGGACGCGACGACGGTCAGCACGCCGTCGACGAGCCGGTTCGCCAGCCGCGACAGGGCCCGGTCGCGCAGGTCCTCGGGGACGCTCGGCGAGCCCGCGAGGTCGAAGGACAGTTCCACCCGGGAGTCGGTGGTGTTGACGCCCTGCCCCCCGGGCCCCGAGGCGCGGGAGAACCGCCAGCTCAGCTCGCGAGCGGGCACGACGAAGCCGCGCCGCACCTCGATCGGGTCGTCCACCACCCCAGTGTCGCCCATCGGGCCCGGGCCCCGCGGCACGCGCGGGGCCCGGGGACGCGGTCAGTCCTCCTTGGACTCGCTCATGCCGGACGAGATCAGGTCCATCACCGACGAGTCGGCGAGGGTCGAGACGTCGCCGACGTCCCGGTTCTCGGCAACGTCGCGCAGCAGGCGGCGCATGATCTTGCCGGAGCGGGTCTTCGGCAGCTCCTCCACGACCAGGATCTGGCGCGGCTTGGCGATCGGACCGATCTCCTTGGAGACGTGGTCGCGGAGCGCCTTGATGGCCTGCTCGCCCTTCGCCTCGTCCTTCGACGCGCTCCCGCGCAGGATCACGAACGCGACGATCCCCTGGCCGGTGGTCTCGTCGGAGGCGCCCACGACCGCGGCCTCGGCGACGGTCGGGTGGCTGACCAGCGCCGACTCCACCTCGGTGGTCGAGATGCGGTGCCCGGAGATGTTCATGACGTCGTCGACGCGGCCGAGCAGCCAGATGGCACCGTCGTCGTCGTACTTGGCGCCGTCGCCGGCGAAGTAGTAGCCCTGCTCGGCGAAGCGGGACCAGTAGGTCTCCTTGTAGCGCTCGGTGTCGCCCCAGATGCCGCGCAGCATCGACGGCCACGGCTTGTCGAGGACCAGGTAGCCGCCCTCGCCGTTGCCCACGGGGGTGCCGGTGTCGTCGACGACGGTGGCCGAGATGCCCGGCAGCGCGCGCATGGCCGAGCCCGGCTTGGTCGCGGTGACGCCCGGCAGCGGGGCGATCATCTGCGAGCCGGTCTCGGTCTGCCACCAGGTGTCGACGATCGGGCAGCGCTCCTTGCCGATCTTCTCCCGGAACCACATCCAGGCCTCGGGGTTGATCGGCTCGCCGACCGTGCCGAGCACCCTGAGCGAGGACAGGTCGTACTTCGCGGGGATGTCCTCGCCCCACTTCATGAACGTGCGGATCAGCGTCGGGGCGGTGTAGTAGATCGAGACCTTGTACTTGTCGACGATCTCCCAGTGCCGGCCCTCGTGCGGGGTGTTCGGCGTGCCCTCGTAGATCACCTGCGTGGCACCGTTCGCGAGCGGCCCGTAGACGATGTAGGTGTGCCCGGTGACCCAGCCGATGTCGGCGGTGCACCAGTAGACGCTCTCGCCCGGCTTGTGGTCGAACACCACGTTGTGGGTGTACGCGGACTGCGTGAGGTAGCCACCGGAGGTGTGCAGGATGCCCTTCGGCTTCCCGGTGGTGCCCGAGGTGTAGAGGATGAACAGCGGGTGCTCGGAGTCGAAGGACTCCGGGGTGTGCTGGTCGGACGCACCGTCGACGACGTCGTGCCACCACACGTCGCGGCCGTCGGTCCACGGCACGTCGGTCTCGGTCCGCTTGACGACGAGGACCTTCTCGATCGAGGTGCCCGCGACGGCCTCGTCGGTGTTCTCCTTCATCGGGGCCGGCTTGCCACGGCGGTACTGACCGTCGCTGGTGATCAGCACCTTGGCCTCGGCGTCCTCGATGCGCGCCTTGAGCGCGCCCGGGGAGAACCCGCCGAACACGACGCTGTGCAGCGCGCCCAGGCGGGCGCAGGCCAGCATCGAGAACACGGCCTCGGGGATCATCGGCAGCTGGATGGCGACGCGGTCGCCCTTGCCGACGCCCAGCTCGGTCAGCGCGTTCGCGGTCTTGGAGACCTCGCGCTGCAGGTCGGCGTAGGTGATCGTGCGGGAGTCGCCGGGCTCGCCCTCCCAGTGGATGGCGACGCGGTCGCCGTTGCCGGCCTCGACGTGCCGGTCGGCGCAGTTGTAGGCGACGTTCAGCTCGCCGCCGACGAACCACTTCGCGAACGGGGGCTGCCAGTCCAGGACGGTGTCCCACTTCTTCGTCCAGTGCAGACGGTCGGCCTGCTCGGCCCAGAACCCCTCGCGGTCGTCATCGGCACGGTCGTACCAGTCGGCGGTGGCGTTCGCCTGCGACGCGAACTCCTCCGACGGCGGGAACGACCTGCTCTCGCTGGAGAGCGCGCTGAGCGCGGAACTCTTCTCGGACTCGGCCATGTCCTGGTGTCCTCCTCGACGCGGCGGGTCACTTCGGGCCGACGTGGCGGCCTCGGGCGCACTCGGTGTGCGCGCACGTGTGCGGTCCGACGCTAGTGAACCGTCCTCGCCCGTGCACCGTCTGTCGGGACAGGTACCAGCCGGACACCAACGCCGCACCTGACCGTCCGCGCGGGTGGGGGGCCGTTCCCGGGCGCGGCAGGGTGTTCGCGGGCCCTCCGACGGCGGGCGGGCGGATGTCCGGCGGTCGACGGATCACCACGACCGGTCGCCGAGCGGTCCACACCGCAGGGGTACTTACCCGGCGGTAGCCCACCGGTTGGGACGATGACGTCCATGGCCCGCCCCGCAGCAGCCGATCCGCTCGCCCCGCTCGCCGCACTCCCCGGCGTCGCCGAGGCGGTCGCCCGCGCCCGCGACGCGGCCACCGAGGTGCACAACCAGCCGGTCAACCGGCGCGGCTGGCCCGCGACGGCCGCCGAGGCCGCCCTGCGCGCCGCCCGCTCCTCCGCCGCGGTCGACGGGGCCCCGCTGCGGCCGGTCACCGCCGACCACGTCTCCGACCCGGTCCTCGCAGGAGCCGTCCGGATCGCCGACGAGCGCTCCAAGCTCCTCGACACCTGGCGCCGGGCCCCGCTGCAGGGGCTCGCCCGGCTGCACGTGCTGGCCGCGGGGGACCTCGTGCCCGCCGAGGAGCACGAGCAGGTGCTGGGCAGGCCGCGCCCGGCGACGTCGGCGCGACTCACGGCACTGGCCGACCTGATCGGCGGGGGCACCTCGGTGCCGGCTCCGGTGCTGGTCGCCGTCGTGCACGGCGAGCTGCTGACCCTGGCGCCGTTCGGCACCGCCGACGGGGTCGTGGCCCGGGCGGCGGCCCGGCTGACCGCGATGTCGACCGGGCTGGACCCGCGCGGTCTGTCGGTGCCCGAGGTGGGGTTCCTGCGCCGCACCGCGGAGTACCGGGAGGCCGCGGCGGCGTTCGCCTCCGGGACGCCCGACGGGCTGGCCCGCTGGATCGTCCACACCTGCGCGGAGTGGGAGGCGGGCGGCCGGGAGGGCCTGTCGATCGCCGCCGCGCAGTCCGGCTGAGCGCATGAAGGAGCCGGGTGGTGCCCCGAGGGGCGCCACCCGGCCCGACGTGGGAACCGGCGTCCTGGCGTGCACTACGTGCCGTGTTGCGCGGCCTCGGCGCCCGGCGTCCCGGTTCGCAGGCCCACGACGACATGCCTCCCGCGGCGTGCTCGGCGTGGACGTGGTCCGGTCCCCACGTACGGAGCCCGGTCAGGGGAGACGCCTCTTCTCCTCCGAGACGCCCCTGGCCCGGCCGGGGTCCGTGGCTCCTTCGTAGACCCGGAACATGATGTGGGCAACCCCCTCACCGATGTGCACCGGTTCAGCAGCACAGGGTGACCGGCGACGACCGCCGGGTGGGTGCACGACGACGCACGGACGGCGGTCGCGGTCGGGGTTGTGGGCACGGCCCTGCTCCGCGACCTGCACACCTGACTGGGTTCGCACTCCCGCACCTCCCGCACCGCGGCACTCCGCCCAGGACCGCCCGCGTCGGCGTGACCGGCCGCGTTACACGGCGTCGGAGTTGTTGCGCGGCGTCGGCCACGCCGGGCCGCTCCGGTCGCACCGTCCGCCCGCCACGCCTGCCCGTCCGCCCACACCTGCCGGTCGACCCGGTCGCCAGCCCGCCCGGTGCGCCGTGGGGCCGTGCGACGCCGTCGATGAGTACATGAGCGTTGGTGGCCGCTGTCTGGGCAGCACTCATGCACTGATCGACAGTGGGTCGGCGCTGGGCGGCGCTGCGCGGTCCGGCTCTGCATCGCGGTTGGGCGCGACATGGTCCTGCGTCGCACGGCGCGGCACGGTCCTGTGTGGCTCAGCCCGGCGCGGCACGGTCCCGCACGGTGTCCCCAGGCCGGCCGTCGCCTCAGCGGCCGCCGCGGGCGGACCGGGTGACGGCTGCACCCGCCAGCAGCGCCGCGAGCACCCCGCCGACCGCGGCGGCGCCGAGCAGCGCCGGGTCCCGCCACGGCCCCGCCGCACCGACCCCGCCGGCGTCCGGACCCTCCGCGTCGGTGGCCGGACCGGCGGGAGCACCGACCCGGGCCCCGGCCGCGAACCGGTCCGACAGCCGGTCGCGCAACCGGAACAACCGGTCCCGCCGGGACGCCGCGCGGACGAACGCGAGCACCGGCCACCCCCGCTCCCGGGCGATCGCCCGCAGCTCGCGGTCGGGGTTCACGACGGACGGCTGGCCGACCGCCTCCAGCAGCGGCAGGTCGGTGATCGAGTCGGTGTAGGCGGCGCAGTGCGCGAGGTCGAACCCCAGCTCCTCGGCGATCTCCTGGGCCGCGACGGCCTTGCCCTCGCCGTAGCAGTAGAACTCGATCTCCCCGGCGTAGCGGTCGTCCACGACGTGCATCCGCGTCGCCCGGAACCGTTCGATCCCGACCAGCTCGGCGATCGGCTCGACGACCTCGAGCCCCGACGCCGACAGCAGCACGATCTCCGCCCCCTGCCCGCGGTGGTGCTCGATCAGCCGGAGCGCCTCCGGGTAGACGAGCGGACCGATGATCTCCTGCAGCGTCTCGGCGACGATCGTGCGGACCCGCGCCACCTCCCAGCCCTCGCAGATCAGCACCATCCGACGGCGCAGGGTGTCCATCGTGGACGCGTCCGCCCCGGCGAGCACGAGCAGCAGCTGGGCCCACGCCCCGCGCAGGACGGTCGCGCGGTCGATCAGACCGGCACGGGCGAACGGCCGCGCGAACGCCAGCGCACTCGACCCGGCGATGATCGTGTTGTCGAGGTCGAGGAACACCGCCTGGGGGACGGTGGCACCGGCGGTCCGGTCCGGTGCGGCGGGGGCTCTGGAGGTCTCGGGCACGACGTCCAGCGTGCCCGAAACGCGGAGCGCACGTCCCCGGCCCTCCACTCCGTCCACATCCCCGGCCGGCGACCCCACGGTGGGCCCCACCGTCCCTGCACCGCTCCGCCCGGCTGCGAGCAGACCGATGCCCAGCAGCGGAGAGTGATCGGCCGCATGCGACCGGTCGCCCGGACGCGCCCACCGGTCAGTGGCGCACTTCACGCCGTCGGGAGCCGGGAGTGACGTCGTCACCGGTACCGGTCGGCGCAGGCCACGGCCGGAGTATGGGCGCGACCGGCATGTTCCGGCTACAGTTGACCGAGCTCGGACCTGGTCCGAGCGGGTTCAGCTCGACCCCCCGGGGCTGAACCGCCCGACGGCCCCCGCCAATCCCCCCTGGCGGGGGTCGTCCTACGTCCGGGCCGGGACGGACACGGTCGTGTCCCCCGCCGCCGCCTCCGCGCCCTTCCTCGTGGCTCCGTGCCGCTCCTGCGTCGCCCGCCCGCGCGAGGGCCCGCCCCTCTGCTCCATCCTCCCGCGCGGGACCGACGGAACCGGGGAGTTGTCCACAGGCCGAGCCGTTTCCACGAAGTTGTCCACAGGCCCACGATCGAGGCCGGCGGAGCCCTCCCGAGGCCGCACGCTCGATACCGGGGCTCGCACCGGCGGGCCGGTGTGGAGGACGACGCGATGGACCGGCGCTGCCTGATCGTGGCCGACGATCCCGAGCTGCTCGACGCGCTGCTACGGCTCGCGGCAGCAGCCGACATGGATGCCCAACGCGCGGTCGACGCGGCCGACGCCCGCCGGGCCTGGGCCCGTGCACCGGTCGTCCTGCTCGACCGGTCCGGGGCCCGGCGCTGCGGCGAGGCCGGTTTCCCGCGCCGCGACGGCGTCGTGATCACCGTCCCCGGCGAGCCCGCCGCGGAGGACTGGCGGCTCGCCGTCGCCGTCGGCGCGGACAGGGTCGTGCAGCTCCCCCAGGGCGAGGCGGGCCTGGCCGGGATCCTCGCCGACGCCCGGGAACGCGCAGCGGGCGACGGTCGGGCGGGCCGGGTGCTGGCCGTGGTCGGCGGCTGCGGCGGGGCGGGTGCCTCGGTGCTCGCGACCGCGGTCGCGCTGACCTCCGCGCGAGCCGAGGAGTCCGCGCTGCTGGTCGACTGCGACCCGCTCGGCGGCGGCCTCGACCTGATGGTCGGGCTGGAGCAGGAGGCCGGGCTGCGCTGGCCGGAGCTGTCGGTCGGCGACGGCCGGGTGCGCGCCGCGTCGCTGCACGCCGCGCTCCCACGGGCCGGGTCCGGGCGCACCGCGTTGTCGGTGCTGTCCTGCGCGCGCTCCCCGCACGGACCCGAACCGGCCGCGGTCACCGCGGTCCTCGACGCCGGGCGCCGCGCAGGCGGCACCGTCGTGTGCGACCTGCCTCGCTACCCCACCGACGCCGCGCTCACCGCTCTCGGCAGAGCCGACCTGACCGTCCTGGTGGTGCCCGCCGGGCTGCGGTCCTGTGCCGCGGCCGCCCGGGTCGCCGACGTGCTCGCCGAGCATGCCCGGGCCGTGGAGCTCGTCGTGCGCGGGCCCTCCCCCGGCGGGATCACGCCCGACGAGGTCGTCACCTCTCTCGGGCTGCCGCTGCTCACGACCATGCGTCCCGAGCGGGACCTCGCCGGCGCTCTCGAACGGGGCCGCACGCCCGGCTCCGGGCGGGGCCCGCTGACCACCGCGGCCCGGGCCGTGCACGAGCGCCTCTCCGGTACGGCCGGCATCCGGCGGGCGGCCTCGTGAACCCGCTGGTCGACCGGGTGCGGGCCCGGCTGGCCGACGCGGGCGGCGAGACCGGGCCGGCCGCCGTCGCCGCTGCGGTGCGGGCCGAGTCCGGTGGGGTCGCGTCCGATCTGGACGTCCTCGCCGCGCTCCGCACCCTGCGCCAGGAGTTCACCGGAGCGGGCCCGCTCGACGCGCTGCTGCGCGACCCGATGACCACCGACGTGCTGGTCACCGCGCCCGACGCCGTCTGGGTCGACCGCGGCGACGGACTGCGCCGCACCGGCATCACCTTCACCGACGAGGCCGCGGTCCGGCGACTCGCCCAGCGCCTGGCGCTCGCCGCGGGCCGCCGCCTCGACGACGCGAGCCCCTGCGTCGACGGCAGGCTCCCCGACGCCGGGGTCCGGCTGCACGCCGTCCTCCCACCGGTGGCGGCGGCCGGGACCGCGATCTCGCTGCGGGTGCTGCGTCCCGCCGGGCACGACCTGGCCGCGCTCCGGCGGACCGGCACCCTCGACGCGACCGGCGAGGCACTGCTGCGCGCGATCGTCGGCGCCCGGCTGGCCGTGCTCGTGGCCGGCGGGACGGGTAGCGGCAAGACCACGCTGCTCAATGCGCTGCTGGGCGCGGTCGACCCGGGCGAGCGCCTGATCACCGTCGAGGACGCCGAGGAGCTCTCCCCACGCCACCCGCACGTCGTGCGGCTGGTCGCCCGGCCGCCGAACATCGAGGGCTCGGGCGGGGTTCCGCTGCGCGAACTGGTGCGTCAGGCGTTGCGGATGCGGCCGGACCGGCTGGTCGTAGGCGAGGTCCGCGGCGCCGAGGTGTGCGACCTGCTGGCGGCGATGAACACCGGTCACGACGGCGGCGGCTGCACCGTGCACGCGAACTCGGTCCGCGAGATCCCGGCCCGGATACGCGCACTGGCCGGGCTCGGCGGGATGTCCCCCGCCGCGCTCGACGGTCAGCTGACGGCCGCCGTCCAGGTCGTGCTGCACATGCGACGCCGCCCCGGCGCCGGCCGGACGCTCGACGAGATCGGTGTGCTGGGCCGCTCCGACGACGGCACCCCACACGTCACCGCCGCCTGGAGCCGCGGCTCCGGGGTCGGGCCGGGCCGCGACGAGCTCGCGACGCTGTTGCGCGAGCGCGGGGTCGGTGTGCCGTGCTGAGCGCACTTCCCGGGACGCCGCAGGGCGTGACGGTTCCCGTCCTGCTCGCGCTGGCGGTGCTGACACTGCCCGCGGCGCCGGGGCGGTCCCGGTGGCGGGCCCTGACCGGCACCGGAACCGCCCTCCCGACGGCCCGGCTGCTCGCTCCGCCGTTGCCGCTGCTCGCCGCCCCGCTGGGGTGGCTGCTCCTGGGCCCCGCCGGCGCGGTGTGCGCAGCGGGGGTGGCGTGGGGAGTGCGGCGCCGGATCGCCACACGTCGGGCCGCGGACCGGGCCGGGTCGACGGCTGCGGAACTCGCCGACGCACTCGCCCGGATCACCGACGAGCTGCGCACCGGCGCGCACCCCGCGGCCGCGCTGGCCGGGCACGTGCACGACGGGCCGCTCGCCCGCGCGCTGCTCGAGCCGGCCGCGGTCGCCGCGCGGATCGGTGAGCCGGTCCCCGAGGCCCTGCGTCGGACGGCGCGGGGCCCCGCCCGGCGCGACGTCGAGCGGGTCGCCTCGGCCTGGGAGCTCGCCGACACCCACGGTGCCCCGCTCGCCGACCTGCTCACCGGCCTGCTCGACGACATCCGCTGGCGGATCGCGCACGGAGCCCGGGTGCGAGCCCAGCTCGCCGGGCCTCGGGCGACGGCGTCGGTGCTGACCGCGTTGCCGTTGGCCGGAATCGGTCTCGGGCAGTTGATGGGCATCGCGCCGCTGACCGTGCTGCGCACCGGGCTGCACGGGCCCGCTCTGCTGCTGACCGGGGTCGGCCTCACGGTCGCGGGGGCGGCGTGGGCCGACCGGATCCTGCGTGCGGCGGTGCCGACGTGACCGCGGCCGCGCTCGGGCTCGCCGCGCTCGCCCTGGTCGTCGGCGGCGGGCGTCCCGGACCGGGGCGGCTGCGCGGGCTGCGTTCCGTCACCGGAGCGACGACGGCCGCGGCGCCGACCCGCACCGCGGTCCTCGCGGTGCTCGTTCCCTCCGGGGCCGCGCTCGGCGGAGCCCTCGGCGGGATGGGCGGCGCGGTCGTCGGCGCCGCGCTGGGCGGCGGGTTGCTGTGGCTCGCCCGGCGGGCAGCCCGCGGGCCGGCCGCGTCGGTGGACTCCGCGGATCTGGCCGCCGCCTGGGACCTCCTGGCGACCTGCCTCGCCGCCGGTCTCGCCGTGGCGGACGCCGTCGGAGCCGCGGCCCGGCGGCTCGACGGCCCGGCCGGTGAGGCGTTGCGCAGGGTCGCGGGCCTGCTGGCGCTGGGCGCCGACCCCGACGACGCCTGGGCCGCCGCCGGCCCGGTCCCCGAACTCGCCGGGTTCGCCCGCGCGGCGGGCCGGTCGGCCCGCACCGGTGCCGCCCTCGGACGCTCCGCCGCGGTCCGCATCACCGCCCCGCTGGGGCTCTGCTTCCTGCCCGCCTTCCTGGTCCTCGGCATCGTGCCGGTCGTGATCGGGCTGGCCGGGGAGGCGTTCGCACGGTGGTGACCACCGCCGCGCGGCGACCGGGTCCGCACTCCGCGGGCCCCCGACGAAGGAGACACCGATGACCCCCACCCGTTCCCTGCTGCACCGCCGGCTGTGCGCACTCGCCTCGGACGACGACGGCATGTCCACCGTCGAGTACGCCGTCGGCACCGTCGCCGCCGCGGCCTTCGCCGCGCTCCTCTACGCGATCGTCAGCGGCGGAGACGTCCTCGCCGCCCTCACCGGGATCGTGCAACGTGCACTGTCCACGACGCTCTGACAACGGCCGCGACATCCCGAGCCGACCCGATCGGCCCGACCGACCCGACCGGGCGGACCGGGCGGACCGGGCGGACCGGGCGGACCGCGGACACGGTGGCCGCCGTGTCCGCGGCCGCGCCACCCGTCGTGGTGCCGCGGTCGGCCCCACTAGCGGCGCGCCGTCCTGGCTGGCGGACGACCGTGGCGCGGTCACCGTCGAGGCGGCGCTGGCGCTCGGCACCCTGGTCGCGGTCACCGCGGCGGCGGTCGGAGCCGTCGCCGCGGTGGCGGCCGGGGTCCGCTGCACCGACGCCGCTCTCGAACTGGCCCGCCAGGCCGCGCGCGGTGACACCGAGCGGGGTCGGGCCGCGGCCGCGCAGCTCGCACCGGCCGGGGCCGAGCCCGAGCTCCGCGTCGACGGCGATCTCGTCGTCGTGACGGTGCGGGTCCGGCCGGTCGGGCTGCTCCCGGTCACGATCAGCGGTGCCGCGACTGCCGCGGTCGAACCCGGCGTCACGGCAGGCGCGGTCCGTTCCGGGTCGGCGCCGGCGCAGCCCGGTGGCGCGCCATGAGCAGGCACGCCCCGGTACGTCGCGGAGGCGACGCGGGCGTCGCCTCGGTCTGGGCCGCGACGGCCGCAGCGGTGCTGCTCCTGGTCGGCACCGTCGGTGTCGACCTGGCTGCCGCGGCCCGCGCCCGGCACGTCGCCTCCGCCGCCGCAGACCTGTCCGCGCTCGCGGCCGCGGGACAGTCGGTGGACGGCACCGCTGCCGCCTGCGCCCGTGCCTCCGACCTCGCCGTCCGCAACGGCGCCGAGCTGCTGACCTGCCGCCTCGACGGCTGGGACGCCCTGGTCGAGACCCAGGTCGCCTGGTCGGGGCTGCTCCCGCTCCGGGGTCCCGCACGGGCGAGGGCACGCGCGGGTCCGGCTCCCGTCGACGCGGGCACGCCCCCGGCGAGCGGGCCCGTGGACGGTTCGGTTCCTGCGGTGGAGCCGTCGTGAACACGCCCGGACGTGATCACGATCTCGGTGAGCGGTCCGCGCCTCCAGATGAACGGACGGCGAACCCCGGAGCACGCCGTCATCACGATTGCTTACGACGAACGTCCCAACGCAACGGCATCTCGTCGTGGGGGCGTGACCGATCACCGACGTTGCGCGGCCCACATCTGGTCACTGTCGCGACACTCGGGCCTACTAGGAGTCGCGAGGACGCGCAGGGTCCGGTCCGCCCCCGCCACGAAGACCACGCTCCCCAGACAGCGACGACGTCGGAGCGCCCCTGGCGCCCCCGTCCGATGTCGTCGCACGTGGTTGCCACCGGTCCGCCCCCGCCCCCGACGGGCGGGCCGGTGGTACCCCGTCCGGTCCCGCGGTCACCGCGAGCCGGTCGGGGTCCCGCCTTCCAGCGCGGCCAGAACCAGATCCAGCACCTGCACCGCCCCGCTCTTGTCCAGCGGGTTGTTCCCGTTGCCGCACTTCGGGGACTGCACGCACGAGGGGCATCCGGTGCGGCACTCGCAGTCCCGGACGGCGGCGCGGGTCGCCGCCAGCCATCGCCCCAGCACCTCGTGGCCGCGTTCGGCCAGCCCTGCGCCGCCGGGGTGCCCGTCGTGCACGAACACCGTCGGGAGCCCGGTGTCGGGGTGCAGCGCGGTGGACAGGCCACCGATGTCCCAGCGGTCACAGATCGCGAACAGCGGGAGCAGTCCGATCGCGGCGTGCTCGGCGGCGTGCAGGGCACCGGGGAGACGGGCCTCGTCGATGCCGGCGTCGGCGAGCGCGTCGGGGTCGATCGTGTACCAGACCGACCGGGTGTCCAGACTCTGCGGCGGCAGGTCCAGCGGCGTCTGGTCGAGCACCGTCCCGTCCGGGGTCCGTCGGCGGTACGCGACGACCTGGCTGGTCACCGTGGTCGCGCCGAAGCAGACCTGCACCGGCCCGCACCGGCGGTGCTCCAGTACCTCGAGCACGGCGACGTCGGAGACCGACTGGGCCTCGGTGCGCCAGTCCGGGGCCTCGGCGTGGACGAGCGCGACGCCGTCGTCGAGATCCAGCTCGTCGACGACGAAGCTGTCGCCACGGTGCAGGTACACCGCACCGGAGTGGATCGTGCCCGGGGCCGAGCCGCCGTCGACGGTGCCGAGCATCCGCCCGGTGGCCGCCTCGACCACGGCGACCTGTCCGAGTCCGGAGCCGCGGATGTCGACGTGCGCGGCGGGTGCGTCGCCGGTGTCGGGCCAGAACCAGCCGTGCGGTCGGCGGCGCAGCACGCCCTCCTCGACCAGGGCGTCGAGGACCTCCACCGCGGGCGCTCCTCCGAACATCTCCTCGACGTCGACCGTGGTCAGCGGCATCTCCGCGGCCGCGCATGCCAGCTGCGGAGCGAGCACGTACGGGTTGACCGGATTGAGCACGCAGCTCTCCACCGGCGCACCGACCAGCGAGCTCGGATGGTGGACGAGGTAGGTGTCGAGCGGGTCGTCGCGGGCGACGAGCACGACGAGTGCCTCGTCGGCGGCGCGCCCGGCACGCCCGGCCTGCTGCCAGAACGACGCGCGGGTTCCGGGGAAGCCGGCCTGCACCACCGCGTCGAGCCCGGAGATGTCGACGCCGAGCTCGAGGGCGTTGGTGGTCGCGACCCCGATCAGCCTGCCCGACATCAGGTCGGCCTCCAGCGCGCGGCGCTCCTCCGGCAGGTAGCCGCCGCGGTAGGCGGCGACCCGCGCGGCCAGCTCGGGAGCGATCTCGGCGACCTGGCGCTGCGCACCGAGCGCGGTGAGCTCGGCGGCCCGCCGGGACCGGACGAAGGCCAGGGTCCGCGCGTCCTCCAGGACGAGGTCGGCGAGCATCCGGGAGACCTCGGCCCCGGCGGAGCGGCGGACCGGCGCCCCGTTCTCCCCGGTGATCTCGGCGAGCAGCGGCGGCTCCCAGAACGCGACGGTGCGACCGGCATGCGGGGACCCGTCCTCGGTGACGGCGACGACGTCGCGGCCGGTCAGCCGGGACGCGAACTCCTCCGGGCGGGCCACCGTCGCCGAGGCGAGCACGATCGTGGGGCGTGCGCCGTAGCGGGCGGCGAGACGCAACAGCCGT
Organism: Pseudonocardia sp. Ae717_Ps2; assembly: GCF_001932475.1. Lineage (NCBI taxonomy): Bacteria > Bacillati > Actinomycetota > Actinomycetes > Pseudonocardiales > Pseudonocardiaceae > Pseudonocardia > Pseudonocardia sp. Ae717_Ps2. The sequence continues at coordinate 43,458 of NZ_MCIS01000001.1, read as the reverse complement.
CGCAGCAGCAGTGCCACGTGCGAGCCGAACACCCCGCGGTAGGTGTGGCACTCGTCGACCACGACGTAGCGCAGCCGGCGGAGGAAGGTCGTCCAGCGTCCGTGCCGAGGAAGGAGCGACCGGTGCAGCATGTCCGGGTTGGAGAAGACCCACCGGCAGTGCCTGCGGACCCAGTCGCGCTGGTCCATGGGGGTGTCACCGTCGAAGGCGGCGGGCCGGACACCGTCCGGGGCGAGCCCGTCGAGGGACCGCAGCTGGTCGGCTGCGAGTGCCTTGGTCGGGGCGAGGTACAGCGCCGTGGCCCGCGGGTCCTCGGCCAGCCCGGCGAGCACCGGGAGCTGGTAGACCAGCGACTTCCCCGACGCCGTCCCCGTCGCGACGACGACATCGGCGCCGGAGTGCACCAGCTCCGCCCCGTGTGCCTGGTGCGACCACGGGCGGGTCACGCCGCGGGCCGCCCAGGCCGTGCGCAGCGGTTCGGGTGTCCAGCCCGGCCAGTCGACCTGGCGGCCGGGCCGTGCCGGAATCCGCACGACGTGCCGCAACGGATCGTCGACGGCGCCGGCCGGATCGTCGCCATCGACACCATGGAAGCCGGGAGGATCGGCAGGGCCAGGAGGACGGCTGGGACCGGCAGGGCCGCGGGAGCCGGCAGAGCCGACGGGGTCGGTCGGCCCCCCGGAGCCGCGCGCTCCGTCCGGACCGTCGAACCCGTCCTGAGCGGCGAACGCCCCGGCGCCCGGTCCCGGCCTCGGCGGGACCGTCTCCGCCGGGCCGGACGTCCACGTGGCGTCGGCACGGGCCGGGTCGAGGCCCGAGCCCGCCAGCACGCGGCGGAGCAGCTCCATCCCGCGCTGCGACCCGTCCGGGCCCTGCGTGCTGTCCGCCGTCGCTCCCACGACCGACCACGATGGCACAGATGTTCGAACGATCAGCGGTCGCTCCCGGTGTCCGCCCCCGGCCGACGGGCGCGGCACGGGCGGACGACAGAAGTGGTTGCGTCGCAGGTGATCTGCAGGTTCCCGGATTGCGTCGCGACATCGTGTGGGATTGATCACTTTTGCCAGTTCGTTACGTCTTGTGATCCCAATCGCACTGAGGGATGTCCCACACTCATAGACTGCACCAGCCCGGTCACCGGTGGACGCCGCCCGGGCCCAGTCGACGCCGACGAGGCCGTCGCCGCCCGGCCGGGTCGCGCCACAGTGACCCCGACCCGGCCGCCGGGGACCTCGCCGGCCGGATCCTTTCCACCGGGAGGACACGGATGTCCCAGCCCACCTACCTCGCCCAGGGCCTCGAGCTCGGCGCGGGGGACCTCACCATCGTCGGTGTGGTCGCGGTGGTCGCCCTCGTCGCCCTGGTCGTCGGCGGTCTACTGCTGCGGGAGGTGCTCTCCTACGGCGAGGGCACCCCGAACATGCAGGAGATCGGCCGCGCGGTCCAGGAGGGCGCCACGGCGTACCTCAACCGCCAGTTCCGCACGCTCGCGATCTTCGCCGCGATCGTGTTCGTCCTGCTCTTCGCGCTCCCCGCCGAGGACCTCGGTGAACGCATCGGACGATCGATCTTCTTCGTCGTCGGCGCGGTCTTCTCCGCGATCATCGGCTACCTGGGCATGTGGCTCGCCACCCGCGCGAACATCCGCGTCGCCGCGGCCTCCCGCGAGCCGGGCGGCCGTGAGAAGGCGACCCGCATCGCGTTCCGCACCGGCGGCGTCGTCGGCATGTTCACCGTCGGCCTCGGCCTGTTCGGGGCCGCGATCGTCGTGCTCGTCTATGCCGGCCAGGCGCCCCGCGTCCTGGAGGGCTTCGGCTTCGGCGCGGCACTGCTCGCGATGTTCATGCGGGTCGGCGGCGGCATCTTCACCAAGGCCGCCGACGTCGGCGCCGACCTGGTCGGCAAGGTCGAGCAGGGCATCCCCGAGGACGACCCCCGCAACGCGGCCACCATCGCCGACAACGTGGGCGACAACGTCGGTGACTGCGCCGGCATGGCCGCCGACCTGTTCGAGTCCTACGCGGTGACGCTGGTCGCCGCACTGATCCTCGGCACCGCGGCGTTCGGCCTGCAGGGCCTGCTGTTCCCGCTGATCGTCCCGGCGATCGGCGTGATCACCGCGATCCTGGGCGTCTACCTGACCAAGGCCCGCGCCGGGGAGAACACCCTGCGGGCGATCAACCGCAGCTTCTACCTCTCGGCACTGTTCGCCGGCGTGCTGTCGATCATCGCCGCCTACGTCTACCTCCCGAGCACCTTCGGCGAGCTGCTGAACCCGACCGACACCAGCGTCGTCGGGCTCGCGGGCGACCCGCGCCTGATCGCCTCGGTCGCCGTGGTCATCGGGATCGTGCTGGCCGCGGTCATCCTCAAGCTGACCGGCTACTACACCGGTACCGAGGACCGCCCGGTCAAGGACGTCGGCGAGTCGTCGCTGACCGGTGCGGCCACCGTGATCCTGTCCGGCATCTCGATCGGCTTCGAGTCCGCCGTCTACACCGCGCTCGTCATCTCCGCGGCCGTCTACGGGGCGTTCCTGCTGTCCGGCTCGATCGTCGTGTCGCTGTTCGCGGTCGCACTGGCCGGTACCGGCCTGCTGACCACGGTCGGCGTCATCGTCGCGATGGACACCTTCGGCCCGGTCTCGGACAACGCGCAGGGCATCGCGGAGATGTCCGGCGACGTCGAGGGCGACGGCGTCGACATCCTCACCGAGCTCGACGCGGTCGGGAACACCACCAAGGCGATCACCAAGGGCATCGCGATCGCCACCGCAGTGCTCGCGGCGACGGCGCTGTTCGGCTCCTACCGCGACGCGATCAGCCAGGCCCTGGCCGGGGTGAACATCGCCGCGCAGGACGCCGGGACCGCGTTCGCCTACGAGGTGTTCAGCCCGAACACCCTGGTCGGCGTGATCATCGGCGCCTCGGTGGTCTTCATGTTCTCCGGCCTCGCGGTCAACGCGGTGACCCGCGCCGCGGGCGCCGTCGTCTACGAGGTGCGCCGCCAGTTCCGCGAGCACCCCGGGATCATGGACCGCACCGAGCGCCCGGAGTACGGCCGCGTCGTCGACATCTGCACCCGGGACTCGCTGCGCGAGCTGGCCACCCCCGGCCTGCTCGCCATCTTCGCCCCGATCGCGGTCGGGTTCGGTCTCGGCGTCGGCCCGCTGGCCGGCTACCTGGCAGGTGCCATCGCGACCGGCGTCCTGATGGCGATCTTCCTGGCCAACTCGGGCGGCGCCTGGGACAACGCCAAGAAGCTCGTCGAGGACGGCAACCACGGCGGCAAGGGCTCCGACGCCCACGAGGCGACGATCATCGGCGACACCGTCGGCGACCCGTTCAAGGACACCGCGGGCCCCGCGATCAACCCGCTGATCAAGGTCATGAACCTGGTCTCGGTGCTGATCGCCCCCGCGGTCGTGGTGCTGTCCACCCCGGACGCCAACCCGGTGATCCGCGTCCTCATCGCGATCGTCGCGGTGGTGATCATCGCGGCCGCGGTGGTGGTCTCGAAGCGCCGCACCTCGGCGATCACCGACACCCCGGCCGAGAGCTCGGTCGGTTAGCCGACACCTCGCAGGACCACGGCGGCCGCTCGTCCCATCGGGACGGGCGGCCGTCTTTCGTCTCGGGACGATTCGGATACTCTCCGCCGGACCGCAGTGATCACCCCCGACGGAGGAGCGATGCGGACATCGCGAGGTCTCGCCGCGCTCCTCGTCGCCCCGACCGTCGTGCTGGCGGGCTGCGGCCCCTCCGGGCCGACCGTCGAACAGTGGACCGACTCGATGTGCGCGGCCGTGCTGCCCTTCGTCCGCACCGCCGTGGACGCGCCCGCGGAGACCCCGGATCCGGCGCAGCGGCTGCGGGCCCTCTCGGACTACCTGACCCGCACCACCCAGGCCGCCGACGGCGCGCTGGGCGACCTGGACCGGCTCGGCCCGGCCCCCGTCGACGACGGCGAGGCCCTCGCCGCGCGGCTCCAGGGCGGACTCGGCGAGATCCGCTCGGCGTTCTCCGGGGCGCGCTCGCGGGTCGACGCCATCGACCCGGCCGACCCGGCCGCGGTGCAGCGTGACCTGCCTGCCGCGCTGGAGCCGCTCGCCCGCCTCGCCGGGACCACCGGGCCGCTCGACGAGGTCACCGGCAACCCGGCGATCGCCTCGGCGTTCCGGGCCTCGACGGCCTGCACGGACCTCACCCGAACGGCGGAGCAGGCCCGCCCGACACCGCCGCCCGGCGGCCCCGCCGATGCCCCGAACGGGTCAACCGGGGAGGGCGGAGGCAGCTGACCCGCGGCGGCGTCCTACCGTCGACCACTGTCCGTGTCCCGGGCCCCCACGGGCCCCGACCCTGGAGCCCGACGATGGCCACCCCCCGCCCGGCGCGCACCGCCCGGGTCCTGCTCCCCACCCTGCTCGCCGCGCTCCTGGCCGGCGGCTGCGCGTCGAGCGTGGCCGGCACCCCCGCGGCGGACCCGGCCCCCCGACCGACCGCGGGCGTCGGCGCCGACCCGGTCGCCTGGGGCGACAAGGTCTGTGGCGCGACCCTGGCCTACTACCAGCCGCTCAACACCCCGCCGAACTACGACGGCGCCGACCTCGCCGGGATCAAGACGCGCCTGTCGGAGTACCTCGGCAAGGTGGCGGCCGGCATCGACACCGGCAAGAAGCAGCTGGCTGCGGCCGGGCAGTCCCCGGTGAGCGGCGGCGACGCGTGGGCCGCCGCGGTCCGCGACATGCTCGACCGGTCCGGCACGACGATCGCCCAGGCCAAGAAGGACGTCGACGCGATCGACCCGAACGACGTCCAGGGCTTCAAGGGCAAGCTCGACGGCGCCCAGCAGAAGCTGCGGACGATCTCCGGCGCCCAGGGGCTGGACAAGATCGGGCCCACCCCGCGTCTGGACAAGGCGTTCGCGACCGCACCGAAGTGCGTCGCACTCAAGAAGATCAACGGCCCCGCCTGACCCGCTGCGTCACCCGTACGGCGCTCCCCGCTGGGCAAGGTCGAACATGCGTTCTATGCTTCGCGGGTGCCGCAGATGTCGCTGTTCTCCGCGGAGGCCCGGCCGGCCGGGCTGACCGACCTGGCCGGGCTGCTCTGCGGGCCCGGGCGGATCGAGCGGTTCGGCGCCGGGGACACGGCCCGGTTCGACGTCCCACTGCCGATCGAGGGGCGCGAGACCGCGCTGGCCGCGCTGGCGGCGGCCCGCGGCGTCACCCTCGCCCCCGGGGCGTCCGGGATGCGCAGCGCGTTCCGGCGCGACCTGGTTCCCCTGGCCCGCGCCTGGTGCACGCCGGAGGGTCGCAAGCAGATCCCGCCGGACTTCCAGCTCGACGGCGCCGCGCTCCGGCTGTGGGCGCTCGCCGCGGGCACCCCCGACCTGCGGGGCGGGTACCTGCTGCTGCTCGATCCACAGGCGTCGTGGACACACGGCCCGCTGATCGCCGCCGCCACCCGGGCCGGCCTGCCCCCGGCACGGCTCGCCCCGGGGGAACACGGCGCGCCCGGCCCGGCGTTACGCCTGCACGGAGCGCGTCGACTGGCCCGACTGGTGGAACTGGTCGGCCCCGCGCCGCGGATGACGAATCCGGCCGACTGGCCCCGGTACCGCGGCCGACCGGCCGCCTGACCTGCCGAACTACGGCTGGGTCTACGCTGGCGACTCGCCCGCTCCCAGTGGCACGAGCCACGACACGGAGCGACGACGGTGTGAGATCGTGCGATCGTCGACCCCGAAGAAGACGCTCAGCGCAACCGTCCCGGCACGCTCCGGGACCGCACGATGCACCTGTACGGGGTCGGATAACGGCGACGACGTCGCAGGGACCGCGACGCAGCCGAGGAGATGAGGTAGGACCACGTGGCAGCAGCGACAACGGGAACGACGGGTTCGGCACGCACGTCGGGGGGCAGCACGCGCAAGCCGACCTCGACGGCGAACGCATCCGGCCGCCCGACGCGCCGCCTGGTGATCGTCGAGTCCCCCAGCAAGGCGAAGAAGATCCAGCCCTACCTGGGCAACGACTACATCGTCGAGTCCTCCGTCGGGCACATCCGTGACCTGCCGCGCGGTGCGGCGGACGTGCCCGCCAAGTACAAGGGCGAGTCCTGGGCGCGGCTCGGCGTCGACGTCGACAACCAGTTCAGCCCGCTCTACATCGTCACACCGGAGAAGCGCAGCACCGTCTCGGAGCTGCGCGAGGCGCTGAAGACCGTCGACGAGCTCCTGCTCGCGACGGACCCCGACCGCGAAGGCGAGGCCATCGCCTGGCACCTGCTCGAGACCCTCCAGCCCAAGGTCCCGGTCCGGCGGATGGTCTTCCACGAGATCACCGAGTCGGCGATCCGGGCGGCCGCGGAGAACACCCGCGAGCTCGACCAGCACCTCGTCGACGCGCAGGAGACCCGCCGCATCCTGGACCGTCTCTACGGCTACGAGGTCTCCCCCGTGCTGTGGAAGAAGGTCATGCCGAAGCTGTCGGCGGGCCGCGTCCAGTCGGTCGCGACCCGGCTGATCGTGCAGCGCGAGCGTGACCGCATCGCGTTCCGCTCCGCGGAGTACTGGGACATCGCCGCGACCCTCGACGCCGGGGAGAAGGCCACCCCGCGCTCGTTCGGCGCACGGCTGGTGCAGGTCGACGACAAGCGCGTCGCCACCGGCCGCGACTTCGACTCGCTCGGGCAGCTGAAGAAGGGCTCCGCCGAGGTCGTCACCCTGAACGAGGCGCAGGCACGCCGCCTCGCCGACGGGTTGCAGGACCGTCCGATGGAGGTCGCCTCCGTCGAGTCCAAGCCCTACACGCGCAAGCCGTACCCGCCGTTCATGACCTCGACGCTGCAGCAGGAGGCGGGCCGCAAGCTGCGGTTCTCCTCCGAGCGCACGATGCGCAGCGCGCAGCGCCTGTACGAGAACGGCTACATCACCTACATGCGTACGGACTCGACGACGCTGTCGGCGACGGCCATCGAGGCCGCCCGCTCGCAGGCCCGTGAGCTCTACGGCGACGCCTACGTCGCGGACTCGCCGCGCCAGTACACGCGCAAGGTGAAGAACGCCCAGGAGGCCCACGAGGCCATCCGCCCTGCCGGCGAGACCTTCCGGACCCCCGGTGCGATCGCCCGCGAGGTCGACGGTGACGACTTCCGTCTCTACGAGATGATCTGGCAGCGGACCATCGCCTCGCAGATGAACGACGCCCGCGGGACCACCGTGAGCATCCGGATCGCGGGCACCGCGGGGACCGGCGAGAAGGTCGTGTTCGCGTCCTCCGGCCGCACGATCACCTTCCCCGGCTTCCTCAAGGCCTACGTCGAGACCATGGACGACGAGTCCACCGGCCAGGCCGACGACGCCGAGTCCCGGCTCCCGGAGCTGACCGAGGGGCAGGCGCTGACCGCCACCGAGCTGGTGCCCGACGGGCACTCGACCAGCCCGCCGTCGCGCTTCACCGAGCCCGCGCTGGTCAAGGCGATGGAGGAGATGGGGATCGGGCGGCCGTCGACGTACGCGTCGACGATCAAGACCATCCTCGACCGCGGCTACGTCTGGAAGAAGGGCTCCGCGCTCGTCCCGTCGTGGGTGGCGTTCGCCGTCGTCGGGCTGATGGAGCAGCACTTCGGCCAGCTCGTCGACTACGACTTCACCGCCGCCATGGAGGACGACCTCGACTCCATCGCCTCCGGGGACGACTCCCGCGTGCACTGGCTGTCCGGCTTCTACTTCGGCGACGAGGGCGCGGACACCGGGTCGGAGATCGCGAAGGCGGGCGGGCTGAAGAAGCTCGTCGGCGCGAACCTGGAGGAGATCGACGCCCGCACGGTGAACTCGATCCCGATGTTCACCGACGCCGAGGGCCGCGACGTCGTCGTCCGGGTCGGGCGCTACGGCCCGTACCTGGAGCGGATCGTCGACGGCGAGTCCCAGCGGGCCAACCTGCCCGACGACCTGGCCCCCGACGAGCTGACCGAGGAGATCGCCGAGAAGCTGTTCTCGGTGCCGCAGGAGGGCCGCAAGCTGGGCACCGACCCGGTCACCGGCCACGAGATCGTGGCGAAGGAGGGCCGCTTCGGCCCCTACGTCACCGAGCTCCTGCCCGAGCCGGAGGTGCCCGAGGGCGCCAAGAAGAAGCCGGCCAAGCCCAAGCCGCGCACCGGCTCGCTGTTCAAGTCGATGTCGGTCGACACCGTCACCCTCGAGGACGCGCTGCGGCTGCTGTCGCTGCCCCGGATCGTCGGCACGGACCCGGACTCCGGTGACGAGATCACCGCGCAGAACGGCCGCTACGGCCCGTACCTGAAGAAGGGCACGGACTCGCGGTCGCTGTCGAACGAGGAGCAGCTCTTCACGGTCACCCTGGAGGAGGCCCTGGGGATCTACTCCCAGCCCAAGCAGCGGGGCCGTGCCGCCGCGGCACCGCCGCTGCGCGAGCTGGGTGAGGACGCCTCGACCGGCAAGAAGATGGTGATCAAGGACGGCCGGTTCGGCCCCTACGTCACCGACGGCGAGACGAACGCCAGCCTGCGCAAGGGCGACTCGGTCGAGGAGATCACCGACGAGCGGGCGTCCGAGCTGCTCGCCGAGCGGCGGGCGAAGGCCCCCGCGAAGAAGACCACGACCCGCAAGCCGGCCGCGTCGAAGAGCACCACGGCCAAGAGCCCTGCGGCAAAGACCGGCACCCGCACGGCCGCGGCGAAGAAGACCACGACGCGCAGCACGGCGGCGAAGAGCACCACGACGAAGTCGACCGGGACGCGCACCCGCAAGACCCCCACGACCTGAGTCGAGGACGGGCCCCGCACCGGAGCGATCCGGTGCGGGGCCCGTCGTCGACGGGGGCGGGTCAGCCCGCGGCGAGGGCCTTCTTCACCGCGGCGGCGACACGGCCGCCCTCGGCGCGGCCCGCCGCGGCGGCGTTCGCCTTCTTCATGACCTGTCCCATCTGCCGCATGCCGGGCCGCTCCCCGGTCTCGGCCTCCACCTCGGCGACGGCGGCGGTCGCCAGGGCGGCCACCTCGTCGTCGTCGAGCTGGGTCGGCAGGTACCGGGCGAGGACCTCGCCCTCGGCGCGCTCACGGTCCGCGGACTCGGGGCGGCCGCCGTCGGCGAAGGCCTGGGCGGACTCGGCACGCCGCTTGGTCTCCTTGGTGATGACCGCGCGGACCTCGTCGTCGGAGAGCTCCCGGGCGGTGTCACCGGCCACCTCGGCGTTGCCGATCGAGGTCAGGACGGATCGCAGGGTCGTCCGGACCAGCTCGTCCCTGGCCTTCATCGCGGTGGTCAGGTCGGCCCGCAGCTGCTCCTTGAGGGTGCTCACGGGTCGCCACGATAGTCCCGCGACGTACGCTGGATCGCGTGAGTATCGCTGGGACCCTCGCACGCACCGCCGCCGGAGCCGCCCTGCTCGGGGCCTCGGGAATCGGGTACGCGGCGGGGATCGAGCGACGGCACTGGACGCTGCGCCGGGTCGAGCTGCCCGTCCTCGACGAGGGTGCGCGGCCGCTGCGGATCCTGCACCTGTCGGACTTCCACCTCATGCCGGGCCAGCGCAGCAAGATGCGGTGGATCGCCGCGCTCGACGAGCTCGACCCGCACCTGGTGATCGACACCGGGGACAACCTGGCGCACCCCGACGCCGTCCCGGGCGTGCTGACCGCACTGGGGAGGCTGTTGGAGCGGCCGGGCGCGTTCGTGTTCGGCAGCAACGACTACTACGGCCCCACCCGGAAGAACCCGGCCCGCTACCTGCGTCGCGGGGACACCAGGCGGGTGCACGGGGCGGACCTGCCCTGGACCGACCTGCGCGCCGCGTTCCGCGAGCACGGCTGGGTCGACGCCACCCACGCCCGGCACCTGCTCGAGGTCGACGGCCGGTCGGTCCGGATCGCGGGCGTCGACGACCCGCACCTGAACCTGGACCGCTACCCGCGCATCGCCGGCCACGACGCCGACGCCGACCTGCGCATCGGGCTGACCCACTCCCCCGAGCCGCGGGTGCTCGACGGCTTCGCCGCCGACGGCTACGACCTCGTCCTCGCCGGCCACACCCACGGCGGCCAGCTGCGGCTGCCCGGCTACGGCGCACTCGTCACCAACTGCGGGATCGACCGGGGCCGTGCCCGCGGGGCGAGCCGCTGGGGCAGCCGGATGCGGCTGCACGTGTCGGCCGGGCTGGGCACCTCGCCGTACGCGCCGGTGCGCTTCGCGTGCCCGCCGGAGGCCTCGCTGCTGACCCTCGTACCGCGGACGACCGGCCCCGATGCGCGGACGGGAACCCCCGCGCAGGCCACGGAGGGCATCGGGTAGAGTTCTCCACGGCTCACGGGGAGACCCGAGTGTCCATCGGGGTGTGGCGCAGCTTGGTAGCGCGCTTCGTTCACACCGAAGAGGTCACTGGTTCGATCCCAGTATCGCCCACAGTCAAAACCCCTGGTCACAGGCTCAGTGAGCCGGATGTGACCAGGGGTTTCGTTGTTGCGCGGGGACCCGAGTAACTAACTGAGTACCTACGTGGCCGAGTCCGGGAAGATCTTGTTCATGGCGGTGGCTCCGGTGTCGATGACGGGCCGGATCTGCTTCCGGTACACGCGCTCGGTGACCCCGCTACCGCCCGCGTGTCCGACCAGACTGGCGATCTGGTCGACCGTCATGCCGCTGTCGGAGAGCAGGGACACGAAGCTGTGGCGCAGCTCCCGCGGTGTCCACTCGGCGGCGTTCAGCCCGATCTCCTTCAACTCTGGCGCGCCGAGCACCCGGCGGAATCCTCGTCGGACGTTGGCGGCGTCCAGCTCGGTGCCAGTCTCCGAGGCGAACACCAGCCCGTTCTCCTCCCACCGGGCCCCGGCCTGATTCCGGTGCCGGGCCTGGCGACGGCGCTGCTCGCGGAGAACGTCGACGCAGCGACTCGGCAGGGCGATCGTCCGGCGTGACTTCCGGGTCTTCGTGTCGCCATCGACTCGGACCGAGCGCCAGACCTTCATATGCGGGGGAACCGGCGGGTCAGCGTCGGGCTCACCGGTCAACTCAACGTCGGTCCAGACGACGGCCCGAAGCTCCTCGGTCCGCGCGCCGGTCAGCAGGGCCAGCACCGTGTAGGCGCCGTAGGTGTTCGCAACCTCGCGTTCCAGCAGCGCCCGTGCCTGGGCGAGGGTGAGTGCCTTCGACGGCCTCCCGCTCCTGCCCTTGGGCGTGCTGCAGAGCAGCACGACGTTCCGCCGGACTCGGTCCCTGGCCTGTGCGCGTTTCACCGAGCGCAGCAAGATCGAGCGGATGTCCTGCAGAGTGCGGGTGCTCAGCTCGCGGGCCTTGCTCGCTAGCCAGCGGTCGACGTCCTCGGCCGACAGGTCCCGCAGCTTGCGGGCACCAAGCGCGGGAACGACATGCTGCTCGGCCAGAATCCGACGCGTCGTGACTGTGCTCTGGTCCCGACCGTTGAGCCCGTACGTCAGCCAGTCCTCCACAGCCTGCGCCACGGTGAACCCGGCGTCCTTGACGACGATGCCGTCTTCGTAGTCGCGAAGAAGCTGCTTGAGCTTCTTCATCGCCTCCGTCTTCGTGCGCCCGCTCGCGCGCCTCATGATCCGCTTCCCCGCGGGGGTGTATCCAACCGTCACCGCCCCGATCCATCGTTGGCGAGACTCGCTCCAGCTGAGTCCGCCGTCCCCGCGACTACGCCGACTGGCCATAGTCGGCGTCCTTCGCCTCGGCGGTGAGTAGATCGATGTAGCGGCTGATCGCAGTCGCCGGGATGAGGCGGGTCCGGCCCTCGGTAACCGAGCCGAGCCGCCCGGACCGGATCAGCTCGTAGATCACTGAGCGACTGAGTGAGAGCAGCAGCATCACCTCGGACACGCGGTAGAGCTGACGGACGGGCAGCGTCTCGGCAGTGAATTCGGGCATGGCTCAGGCACCCCCGTCAGAGTCGGTTACATCGGTTACAGCGGTTACATGCCTGGTCAGGGGCGTAACCGACGATTGGGGTGTAACCGCTACATCGGTTACAGCTGTGCCGTCGGGCAGCGGTGGGGGCGGGGGCTCGGCAGTGGGTGTAACCGATGTAGCGGTTACACCTGCGGTATCGGTTACGCCTCTGACCTGCGGCGTAACCGATGTAACCGATGTAACCGCTCCTGGAGGGTGGTCCTCGGTGAGGGCGGGGAGGTAGCGGGTGAACGCATCGGTCAGCGCTCCGGCGAGGGTGTAGCCCTTGGTGACGTGTCCGCCGACGCGGATCGAGCCGGGGCGTACCCCGTACCGGCTGAGTTCTCTGGCGAGGCGGCGGCCGTCGAGGGGGCGCCCGTCCAGGTCGGCCCAGCCGGATTCGTCGTCGGTGCAGAGCCGTCCGATGATGTCGCTGGTTGCCATCCGGTCGGTCTCGTGGGCGACGAACAGTGCCCGCAGATCAGCGAGCAGCCTCGTCCCGACCGACGTGCCGGTCTCGGTCGCCTGGCCGACGAAGTGCACCGCGGCGGCGCGTGCGGTGTCGGGCCAGTGGTCTCCGGCGAGGTCGGCGATCGCGAGCAGCGGTTCCCAGATCTCGGCGTTGCGGTCGGTGACTTGCTCGGGCATGACCGGATCGGCCCCCGCCAGGTGCTCCTCCGCGACCCTGTCCATCCACGCCGCGAGCTGCTCACGCAATGGCTGAGCTTCGGCCTCCACCCGCCGCTCCCGGAACGCCTCGACCTGCTCGTGTGGAGCCCGGCGCCGCATGTGGACGGTGACGGCGCGGGAGGTGATGGTGACTGGTACGGCACCGGCGATCCCGGCGAGCGCGACCGGGGCGAACGTCGGGAACCGCTCGACTTTCATCCGGGAGGCGTCCCCGACACAGCGCGCCACGGTCGCGGAACGCTTGTAGCCGGAGTTCAGCAGGCCTCGCAGGTCCTCGTTGTTCCCGCCGTTCTTGGCCGAGAACACGGCGTCGATCTCGTCGAACAGCAGCGAGATCGGCCCGTCGCAGAGCATCCGGAAGACAGCGGCGGTGGTGGCCGAGATGGTCATCTCCGGCTTGCGGACGAGGAACTGCGCCACCTCCAGCACACGCGTCTTCCCGGACCCGGGTTCGACGGAATCCAGGACGAGGCGCGGGGTGGTGTAGAAGTGCTCGATCGCGTGGGTGTGGGCGTACCAGAGCGCCAGCATCGGCGCGGTGTGCCGGTCGGGGAAGACCGAGAACCGGGACACGAACGCGACGACCTGGTCCAGCAGAACAGCCGGTGCGACGGCGGGCAGGTCCGGGACCGCACGCAGGCTCTGAGGCGCGGTGTTGCTCATGCCGTCCGCCGCCCTTCGGTGGTGGTGCTCGACAGGGTGGGGAGTCGGCGGGGCCGTCGGGCGCCGTAGGCCAGTCCGGACCGGATGGTGGCGGCGATGTCGGCGGTGGTGCAGTCGCACGACCCGGCGATGATGTGGCCGGCCGCAGCGGTCAGGTCCGCGGCGGCCTGGTGCTCGTCGAGGGCGCCCGCGCCGACGAGCTGGCCGAGGGCGCGGGCGGCGGTGAACACCGCGGCGTTGTGCCCCCCGCTCTCGGCCTTCTCGACCCGCCGCAACTCCGCCCTCACGACCGCGGACACGTAGGCCCCGTGGTCGCGCGGTGCCGTGGTGGGCGCCGTGGTGGGCCGCTCAGACGGCCCTGAGAGGGCCGTAGCCGAGCGAACGGACAGGTGCCAGACCATCCACCCCGGCAGGGGTGGTGGGTCGGTGTCGTCGGCGAGTTCGTAGACGCCGTTCGGGAGGCGGCTGCCGGGGGCGAGTACCTGCCCGCCGTGCCCGCGGCTGTCGAGCATCGGTCCCAACGTGCGGGCGGTGTTGCCGAGCCGGGCCGTCGGCGCGCGGAAGTACAGGTGCCGCCCGCCGGATGGGGTGGTGACGGTCCAGGTGTCGGGTAGTCCGCCGCGTCCGGCGGCCAGGGCGGTGAGGACGTCCCAGCCGTCGCGGGTCTGGTCGGCGTGGTCGGGTTTGGGGGTGTCGCAGTCGATCACGTAGAGGCCCGAGGGGCCGCAGGCGATCCCGGCGTTGTGGTGGGGGTGGGTGGTGAAGTAGTCCACGATGATCTCCGGGTTGGTGGTGGCGCGGGACTCCCACGCCGCGATGGCGGGTTGCTTACGGCTCGGTAGGACCGGGAACAGCGCCCAGCCGCGGGCGGCGAGGTCGAGCCACCCCGCCAGCCGTGCCCGGTCCGCGGCGTTCACCGCTGCCCCCCGTCGCGGCGGGTGCGGCGGCGGTGCTGGTGGTGGAACCCGCCGGGGCCCGGCGTGTCGATCGAGGTCGTGCGGCGGGTCAGGTTGTGGGTGACCGGGCCGACCGTGATGGCGAACGACCAGCGGCCGTCCTGGTTGACCGTGGCCCGCAGCGGGCCGAGTCGGAACGTCTTGCGCGCGCGGAACCTCATCGCGGGTCTCCCTGGTGGTGGCGGGTCGGGTGGGTGGTGTCGTGGCAGTCGAGGCAGCAGCCCAGCGAGCGGGGGATGCAGTACCCGGCGTCGCGATCGCAGGACGGGCAGCGCCGCCGGGCGGCCAACGCCCGGCCCAGCGCGGCCCGCTGCGCGGGTGTCGGGACCCGCTTGGGGCCCAGCTCGGCCGGGTCCCAGAGCAGCGCCCATCGGCGTCCGCGGCGGCACTCGATCCGCCCGACCGGTGCGGCACCTGCGGGTGCTCGTCCGGCGGCGCGCATCTGGCGTCGGGTGACCAGCCCGGCCGGGGCGCAGCGCCACCGCCACGTCGGTAGTCCGTCGTGCATGCGGGCGGTGGGCTGCCAGCCCCACCGGTCGGTCATCACTCCGTGCTCACTCTGTGTCGACATTGCTGCTCCTGTTTTTGGCATGACGAAGGACAGGGAGGGAGGCGCGAGGGTGCGGCTCGATCCCGGTTTTCGGTGGTTGTTGCTGGTGGGGGCGGGGTGGGTCCCTGGCCTCCCTGGAGGGGTGTTGTTGCTGATCAGGGCAGGGAGGCGGGCTCAGGGAGGCGGGGAGGGAGAACTCCCTGCCTCCCTGAGCGACTCCCTGTGATCAGCCGCCCTCGCCGGTCCCGTCGTCGTCACTCTCTGTCGCGGTGAGGCGGTCGGCGATGGCCTCGGCGACCCGCGCGGTGGAGACCTGCATGGTGCCGCCGGTCTTGTAGGGCTTGGCTCCGTCGGGCAGCTCCTCGGCCAGGCGCTCGAAGGTCCAGGACCCGTAGTGCCTCCGGTCCAGTCCGGCCAGCAACGCGAGCGCTTCCTGGGTGCGCATCCGCTTCGCCCCCGCCTCGGCGAGGACGCGGGCGAGGTCGTCGAGCAGGTCCCGCCCCGCGACCGGTTCCGGGGTCCGCGCTCCGGTGGTGGTGAGTCCGGCCTCAGCGCGGATGCCCAGGGCTCGTTCGACGACGGGGGTGACGTCGTCGACGCCGTTGCCGCGGGCGACGTAGAAGCAGCGCATCAGCCCATCGGCCGGGGTGAACCCACTGGTCATCGCCGTACCCAGGTCACCCATGTCCACCGACCCGTCGGAGTCCACGGTCATCGGGCGCAGCGTGGTCGCCGAGATTCCGGCGCGGTGCTTGCCGGTGCCCAGGATCGCGTCGTTGCCCTGGTGGTCACCGATGGCGAAGCACGCCCGGTTCGACAGCACCTTCGCCACCTTCCGCGGCAGCGAATCGGCCGACGGGACGGGGGTGGCGAAGATCAGCGTGACCCCGTACTTACGGGCCTTGGCCACGATCTTCTCCACCAGCTCCGCCGCCTCCTCACCCACCGCGGAGACGAACAGTTCCTGGCACTCGTCGATCACCACCACGCGCGGCCGCATGGTGGGGTCGGCCTCGGCCAGCGCCCGGGTGAGCTTCGGCTCGCCCGCGGCCTGCAACTTGCGGCCGCGCTCGGACAGCTCCGACATCAGGGCCTTGAGCGCGTCCAGGACCGTGGGGATCTGCTCCGGGTCGTCGGAGACGAACAGGGTGCGCAGGCGGGGCTTGAGCGGGTCGTAGTCGGCGTTGACGGCCATGCAGTAGACGTCGACCTCCACGAGGGGGTCGAGGATCGCGCCGAGCAGCGCGGTGATGATCAGGGTGGACTTGCCCGACCCCATCATCCCGGCCACGCCCCAGTTCGCCGCGAACAACCGACCCAGGACGAGCTTCCCGCGGGGGTCGACCCCGACCGGGACACCCTTGAAGTAGTCCGCCGTCCCGTCCCGCAGCAGCGGCCACGGCGCCACCGGCTTGGTCAACGAGCCCTGATCAGCGGTCCACAGGTCCATCACACCGGGGTTGTCGCGGGGCTCGGTGGGCCACACCTCGACCGGCAGCCGCAGCAGGTTGTGCGCCAGGACCGGCTTGCTGTTGTTGATCATCTCCACGGTGACGCCCTCGGGCAGCAACAGTTGGCAGTGCCAGCCCTTCCCGTCATGGGTCGGCGGCATCACCCACCGCGGGGCCCAGCCCTCCCGGAACTTGCGGTTCAGCGCGGGGATGTTCATGTTCCGCAGCGCGTTCACGATCGCCCGCTCGTCGGGGATCACGTCGCGGCGGGACTCCTCCGGCTCGCCGGGAGCGACCCACGCGGGCAGCTCGCAGCGCGACCGCCCCAGGTGCCACAGGAACGCGACCGCGGCGGCGGTGGCGGCGAGCAGCAGGGTCGCGCCGTAGACGGCGAGGAACCACGACACCCACATGACCAGGTCGACCACCGCCATCAGCGGGGCGATGACCTGGGTGATGTCGCGGTGCCCGAACGCGAGCACCACCCCGAGAAGGAGCAGTAGCCCGAGGAACCCGAGCAGCCCCGCCCCGATGGCCTTGAACAAGTCCAGGGGGTGGCGGATCCAGTCCATGACCCGGTCATGGCGGCGCTGCTTCTCCGCGACGTCGCGGGCCTCCCACTCCAACAGCCCTTCCTGATCGCCCGCGACCTCCGCGCGGCGCATCTGGCGCTCGTAGCGGGAAGCGCCGTGAGCGTCGCGCCAGTAGCCGTAGGCCACCCCGGCGCCGAGCAGCGGGTACCAGAGGTTGCGCACCCCGCCCTTGGCCACCGCCTTGGTGGTCGGGTGGGCCACGACGGCGCGGGACACGCTGTAGGCGCGGACCGGGGCCTGTCGAGCGACCCGCACCAGAGCGGTCCCGGGGCGCGCCTTCACGGTCTCGGCGGGCCGGTGGTCGGCCGCCTGGTCGTCGACGATCTCGCCGTCCACGACCAGCGGCTCGGCCTCCTCGACCGGGCCGTCGGTGGTCGGGATGTCGGCGGGTGGGGTGCGGTGCGGGCGTGGCGGCGGGCGGCGCCCGTGCTCCCCCGGAGCGGTGGCCGGCCGCGCGGCCGGACCGCCGATCGTCTCGGTGTCGTGTCCTGTGTGGTCGGTGTCGTGCGGGTTGCTGGTCACGGGTCGATTCCCCTCGATCATCGCTGGTCAGGACTGGTTGGTTCGGTGCTCATCACGCAGCGCCCGCGCCCTGGCCGGTGCGCAGCGCAGGCCCGTGCGGATCGACTCCGCCGAGGACGGATCGACCTCCCCGGCCGCCACCGCAGCGGCCAGCTCGGCGCGGAGCTCGGCCATCGAGCGGGCCCGCGGGCGGGTCGCCTTACGCCGCGGTCGGCGGCGGCCGTGCTCGCCGTCGCGGCCCCCAGCGGGCCGGTCGAGGGTCGCGACACCGTGCCCGTCCGGGCGGTCGTCCTCGGTGCCGATATCGGCCGGGTCGTGCTGGTCCCCGGTCCCGCCCGCGGGGTCGTCAGCGGACGGGACCGGGATGCTCGACAGGGGCGGGGTCTGCTCGGCCAGCCACGCCGACACCTCCGCGGCCAGGTCCCCGCCGTCGTCGTCGACGGGCAGCCCGGGGGTGGTGTGCGGGGCCAGGTGGGCACGGCCGAGCCGGTCACGGCGCACCCGGTAGACCCCAGGGGCGTGGACCAGGCGGGCGTCGCCGTCGGTGTCGATCTCGGCGACCGCGGCCCGCAGCGCCGCCCGACGAGCCGCGCGCAGCTTCCGCTCCGCCGCCCGCACGGTGCGCGCCCTGCGGGCCGGGCGGGCCCCGGCGGTCACCAACTGGTGCGCGATCACCCCGGCCACCGACACCACACCCATCACCAGCCCGGTACTCGCCCCGGCGTCGAGGCCGTGGGCGACGTTCAGCCCCGCGGCCACGGCGGCGAACGCCCACACCCCGGCCTGGAGAGCCCACAGCGGAGCGCCCGGGTGGGTCCGGCGCCGGGACTGCACCGCCAGGGCGAACGCCCACATCCCCAGCTCACTCAGGACCGGCAGCACCGCGCCGGTCCAGGACCCGTAGACGGCGACGCCGTAGGCGGCCATCGCCGGGACCGCCATCACCGCCGACGCCACCGCCAGCGGATAGATCAGCAGGTCCACCCGATGCCGAGCCGCCCACACCCCGACCGCCGCCCGCCGGGCCGCAGCACGCTTCCGCCGCTCCGCCCGGGCCCGGCGGGTCTGCTCGACCCGCGCCGCCCGCGCGGCCTCATCCCGGGCGGCCCGCTCGGTACGGCGGCGCTCGGCGATCTCCGCCCGCACCGCCTCCACATGCAAAGCCCGCTCCGCAGCAGCGTCGGCGTCACGACGCGCCAGCTCCGCCGCCGCCGCCCGGTCCTCACGACGACGCTCCGCCCACGTACCCGTACTCATCGCACGGCCGCCTTCATGCACCGCGGCCGCGAGCACACATCACCCATGCCCGACCGCACCCGGACCCCGCAGGACCGGCAATGCACCGGCCCCGACGCCTCCTCCGTGTGACGGCCCCGCCGGTGATGCTTCGCGTGCTGCGACGCCGCGACCTCCCGCGCCACCGCAGCCCGCCCCACCCGGGCCCCGCCCTTGGCCGTACTCGACAACCAACCCATCGCCCCGCTCCTCTCCTGCGCCTACTTCATCTGTCCTATGTGGATCAAAGGGGTGCGCCCGTCCGGCCTCGACCGGCCTGCACCCGGGGTCAGCGCGTGAAGCGCAGGACCCACTTCACCGGCGTCACCGGCAGATTCCGACCCGCCGGGCCGTGGCCCCGGTCAGGTACGACATCGGCGCCGACCGCTCGGTCTCCACCACACCGGCGCCGCCGTCGAGGTGACGCAGCTTCACCCTCACCCGCCCCTGCGGGCGCCACTCGATCCCGAGGACCTCCGCCCAGGCACCGCCCGCGGGCCCGTAGGAGTAGACCCACCACCCGGGCCGGACCAGCCGCACCGGACGCTCCTGGGCCGCCTTCGCCGCCGCGCGCTCCACACCAGCCGCCAACCGGGCGCTCACCGCACACCCGCCGGGGGCTCCTCGGCGCCGAGCAGGACCAGCTCCGCCCGATCCTGCGCCGCCACAACCTCCACCACCGCCGACAGATAGCCGTCGTTGGAACGCAGACGACGCCACTCCCGCCACCCCACGACCGCGCTGCTCAGCGCCTCGGCCCCGGCCGCACCGCCCGCGACCCACACCAGCGCACCGGCCACGCCGTCGAGGGGGCCAGCCGCGCCCAGCGCGAGGACAACGAACACCCCGGTCAGCACCACCAGCGCCACCCCGGCGCCGGACCGGCGCCAGAACTCGCCCCGGACCTGGTCCAGCACCCGACGACGGTGCGCATCCACGACCCGCATCACGCCGCCTCACCACTCACGACGTCCGACCGGACCGACGTCCGCGACCCGAGGGCAAGAACGACGCCGGTCGCCCGCTCGCCGCCATCCGCGACGACCGGAGCCGACACACCCCATGCCTCATCGAGCACCTGATCCCAGTAGGCGTGGAGCGCCACCACCTGCTCCTCCTCCAGCACTGCAACGCAATCCGCGAACTGATTCGAGCGGTCCCGCATCTGAATCTCCTGCCGCCGTGCCGACCCTCACTGACTCATACACTCAAGCACACGAGCACTCGTGTGTACAAGTACCAAGATGCGAAAGGGGCCAGCTCGCACCTGGCGAGCTGGCCCCGTGTGGAGAGACTGGCGGGTCGTGCCCTACTCGGCGGCGAACCGGTACACGTACCGGTGTCGGTCCCCAACTGCTACGGAATCGAAGTACTCCAGGACGCGGCCGTCCTTGTCGAGCGCCTGCCGGACGAGCGACACGACGGGAGCGCCCGACGCCAGGTGCAGCGCCACTGCCTCCTCCGGCGACGCCTGCCGGGCGAACAGTTCCTCTTGGAACTCGGCGATGGCGTGCCCCTTCGCCTCCAGCAAGCCGTAGATGCCACCCGGGGCCGTTTCGCCCGCCGAGAACCCGATCTCGGCGTCAAGGCTGGACGGGATGTAGGAGTCCGCCAGTTGGGTCGGGGACCCACCGACCCACATGCGACGACGCTTGACGACTGCGGTGGGCTCACCGATCAGCTCTGCAACGTCGGCCGAGACGTCGACAGTCTCGACCGGACCAAGCTCCTCGGAGGTCCACTCCAGCCCGAGAGCCTCAGCCTCTGCCGCAAGAGCGCCCTTGCCCTGCGCTCGGGCGGCTCGGCTGAACCGGTTGTTTCGCATGGCCAGTACGGGCAGCGCCTGCCTGACGAAGGTGCCCTTGCCGTGAATCGGCTCCGTCAGGCCCTCCTGTTGCAGGACGGCCAGACCTCGACGGATCGTCTGCCGGGTCACGCCCAGCTCGGACATCAGTTCGGCCTCGCTCGGCAGCTTGGCTCCGGGGCCAAGCTCGCCAGAGCGGATACGCTGCCGGAGCACGTCGGCGACCTGTGCGAACACCGGCCGGTCACTGCGCTGATCGATTGCCACAGTTCACACTCTCCTCGTTGCCTCGCTCGTGCGCTTATGCGGTCAAGTGTACGAGCAGCGGGCCATCATCGCGGCGGCGCCCCCACCTGTCAAGCCGCCGAGGGAGGGGTAGACAGTGTCTCGACGGGCCCGCCGCCGCTGCCTTCCCTGCGGGTGTAGCGCCGTCCGGGGGCTGCACGAAGTGCCGTCGGTCATCGCAAGGCAAGCTCGCGCTTCTGAGTAGCTAATTGAGTATCAACGGCCACGGACTGACGGGGACACGTCGGGACGCCCTAGGACCGCGCCACGAGGATCCACCAGGGCGATCCCGACATGAGACGTTCACGGAAATTGCTTCGGGACGAAGAGGTCGCAGGTTCAAATCCTGTCACCCCGACAACGCGAAGGCCCTGGTCAGACGCTTTACAGCGAACGTCTGACCAGGGCCTTCGTCGTGTGCGGAGACGACTGCTTGTCCAACTGCCTGACTACCGTTGTGCCTCGGGGAACAGGTCGTTCATGGCGGTGGCGCCGTCGTCGATCACGGGTCGGATCTGCTTGCGGTAGACGAGTTCGGTGACCGAACTGCCGCCCGCGTGGCCGACGAGCCGGGCGATCTGGTCGACGGTCATGCCGCTGTCGGAGAGCAGGGACACGAAGCTGTGCCGCAGCTCCCGAGGTGTCCACTCGGCGGCCTCGAGTCCGGCGGCGGTGAGGACCCGGCGAAACCCGCGGCGGACGTTGGCCGCGTCGAGGCCGGTGCCGGTCTCGGAGGAGAACACGAGGTCATGCTCCTGCCAGCGGACGGCGGCCCGGGTGCGGTGGCGGTCGACGCGGGCGCGTTGGGCGCGCAGGACCTCGATGCAGCGGCTCGGCAGGGCGATCGTCCGCCGGGACTTGCGGGTCTTGGTGTCGCCGTCGCGGCGGACCGAGCGCCACACCTTCATGTGCGGCGGCACCGGCGGGTCGGCGTCGGGATCGCCGATCAGGTCGACGTCGCCCCAGACGAGCGCGCGCAGCTCCTCGGTGCGGGCTCCGGTGAGCAGGCCGAGGACGACGTAGGCGCCGTAGGTGGTGGTGACCTCGCGGGAGAGCAGGGCGCGGGCCTGGGCGAAGGTCAGAGCCTTGGACGGGCGTCCGGTCCGACCGCTCGGGGTGCTGCACAGCAGGACGACGTTGCGCTGCACCTTGTCCCGGGCCTGGGCGCGCTTGACCGAGCGGAGCAGGATCGAGCGGATGTCCTGCAGAGTACGGGTGCTCAGGTCGCGAGACTTGCCGGCGAGCCAGCGGTCGACGTCCTCCGCAGACAGCTCCCGCAGCTTGCGGGCGCCGAGCGCAGGGATGACGTGCTGGTCGGCGAGGATGGCGTACTTGGTGGTCGTGCTCTCGGCGCGGCCGGTG
The DNA here is from genome assembly GCF_001932475.1 of Pseudonocardia sp. Ae717_Ps2. NCBI lineage: Bacteria > Bacillati > Actinomycetota > Actinomycetes > Pseudonocardiales > Pseudonocardiaceae > Pseudonocardia > Pseudonocardia sp. Ae717_Ps2. The sequence continues at coordinate 21,379 of NZ_MCIS01000001.1, read as the reverse complement.
AGGCCGTAGGTCAGCCAGTCGCGGACCGCATGTTCGACGGTGTAGCCGTGTTCGGCGACGGCGTGCCCGTCCTCGACGGCGCGGACGATCTCGCGCAGCTTGGCCTTGGCGGCGGTCTTGGTCTTCCCGCTGCCCGAGCGCACGATCCGCTTGCCCTCGGGGGTGTAGCCGATGGTCACCGAGGCGATCCAACGTTGCCGGGCCTCGTGCCAGTGCAGGCTTCCGTCCCCGCGGCTACGCCGTGCGCTCATAGCGGTTCCCTGTCTCGTCGGTCAGCAGTTGGACGTACGCGGCGATCGCCGAGGCGGGGATCAGGCGTGCGCGGCCCTGATGGACCGAGCGCAGCCGCCCGGAGCGGAGCTGTTCGTAGATCACCGACCGGCTCATCGAGAGCAGCTCCATCGCCTCGGACACCCGGAACAGGCGCCACGGCGGGATCTCGTCGAGCTTCACGGTGTCCTCCCGGAGCCGGTCCGCCGCTGCTCGCGTCGTCGTTCGGCGATGCCGATCGCGATCTCTCGTTCCGCGTCGTTCCGGTGCCCGATGTGCACGACCTGCCAGTCGTTGACCACCAGCACCGCTCCGGGCTCGGTCGGGGTGTCGAGAGCGGCCAAGGTCTCCCCGAGGCGGTAGGTGCGCCGATCCCCACGGATCGCCCCGAAGGTCGTGGAGTACGCGCGGGACTTGGTGAGGAAGTGGCCGCGGAACCCGAGCATGTGCGCCCACCGGCGCAGGTTCAGCCCCTCGTACTCCTCGCGCCCGCCGAGCTCCCACGCGGTCTCGATGAGCCGCCGGTGGTGGGGGGTGATGTCGAGGTGGTCGAGGTGGGCGATGTCGCGGATAGGGCGGTCGGTGGCCTCGGACTTGCCGGTGCCCTTGGTGGCGTACTTGGCGACGTAGGCGGCCAGCGCTGAGTCGGTGATCTCGCCGTCGTCGTTCTCCAGCGCCACCGCGGTCGTACTCGTGATCGGACGGGTGTCGACCTGGGTGCCCCACGCGAGCACCTGCGGGGTGCCGTCGGGCCGGTCCACTGTCAGTGACACGTCGTGCGCGGCATCCCGGATCGCCGCGTGCAGCGCGTCGGCGGTGAGCCCTGCCGGTGGCGCGGTCCAGGGCCCCTCCGGGCCGTCGAGGCGCACGACAGCGTGGAAGTGGACCAGCCCACGGCGCTGGTACTCCGCGACCTTGGCGTACGACAGCCGGGCGTGATCCCGGAAGTCACGGACCCGGACCCCGAGCACCTGCGCGAGCAGGCGACGGAGGCGGATGGCGAACCGGTTCCACAGGACCCCGGAGTGCGCCTGCCACAGCACCGCGCCCACGTAGTCGTGCGACTCAGGATCGAGGGCGCATCCGACGCGGGGGTCGTCGCGGTGGTGCTTGGTCCCGCAGCGGCAGGGGACGACGAGCCCGCGGGCGGTGACCCGGCGGGTGTGGACCGGCCCGAACGAGGGCGCGGTCAGCGTGACGAACAGCCGCGGGTGGACTGCCGCGGTGTCCGGCACGCCCTTGCCGCCCGCCATTCCGGAGCGGAGCAGGTGGTAGGCGTCGGAGGCGTAGCGATCCGAGCAAGCCGGGCACACGCTCGCTCGCCGGTTGCCGCAGGGGGCGAGGATCTCGCCTTCCCGCTCGGCCAACACGGTGCCGGTGGCGCGGTCGTAGATCCGCGAGGAGCCGGTGAGGTGGATCGGTGCGGCGCAGCCGCCGATCGCTGTGACCTCGCGTCGCCAGGTCTGAAAGTTCTCCGAGCGCAGCAGGTGGGACAGGTCGTGCTCGTGCATGTCGGGCGTGGTTGTGGCAGCCGTGATCACGGCATCCCTCCGAGGGACGAGTGAGTGGGTTGGGGTGGCGCCGGCCCCGCCGGGAGCTGGACTCACGCGGCGGGACCGGGCCGGATCACCGGCGGTAGAGGCGGTGCTCGTGCTCGATCTCGACCGGCCCCGGAGTGAAGCCGTGGTAGCGGGCCAGGAGCCGGGCTGCGGCCCGGTAGCTGGACGCGTGGCCGACGAGTGCGCCGTGGTCGTTCTCGACCCGGTAGCGGCCGCCGTCGCGCAGCACCGTTCCGCCCTGCCCGGTCGTGCCCAGGCAGACCAGGGCCTTACCCGGCTCGACCACGTCGACGCCGATCAACCCGGTGGAGCGCTGCGGCGCCTTCTGCGGTTCCGGTGCCCGGGTGGGTTCCGGGATGGGGCGGAGGTGGTCCCAGCGCGACACCATGTCCCGGGTCGCCTTCGGAACCAGGACCGAGCGGGCCGGGCCCTCGGAGCCCGCGTGGTGGATGTGGTGGGTGCCGCCGAGGCGCAGGTGTCCGGTGTCGAGGAGCTGGGCGACGGTGTCACCGTCATGCCGGGCCAGTGCGTCGGCGCAGCCGGGGCGGGCAGCATCGGCGCGCAGCACCCGACCCGAGCGCTCGACCACGAACAGCCCCGGATCCTGGGCCAGCCCGACCACACGGGCGACCTCCCGGGGGTCCTGCGTCGCGGCGGGCCCGTGGTCGGTGGTCTCGACGATGACCGGGTCCCCGAACAGCGCGCCCTGCACGGTGCTCGTCTTGGTGGTCATGCCGACCACCACCAGGTGGCGCGGGCCTCCCAGGACCATTCCCGGGCGAGCTGGCGGATGATGTACCACTCCGCCACGACCGCGCCAGCGGTCACGACCCAGAACCAGCCCGAGGCGGACCCGAGGTAGAGCCAGGTCCCGGCCACGATGAGGGCGAAGAGCAGGGTGAACTTGGCCCAGGTGCGCAGGACCCATGCGGTGGTGGTGCCCATCAGGCGGCCCCCCGCCCTGTGTTGTCGCTGTCGTCGTGGAGGTCGATCACGTCCGCGTCCGGCGGCGGGGTGCAGCGCTGGACCAGCTCGGCGATGTCGTCGTCGGAGACGAACGCGGCCCGGAACCGGATCGGCAGGCGGGAGCCTTTGTCGATGACGAAGCCGATCCCGGCGTGGCGGGCGTCGCCGGGGATCTCATCGGCCAGCGCACCCCGCTCCCGGGCCCCTTCGCCGAGGACCATGTCGACGTGGGAGGCGGCGGTGACGCCGAGGCAGATCCGCTGGGTGAACAGCTCGCGGACGTCCACGACGTCCTTGGACGGCTCCTGCAGGTAGCCGTGGACCGCGAACAGCGACGCCCGCCCCTGCGTCATCACCTCCGCCAGCAAACGGAGGGCGTCACGGACGGAGGTGCGGTCGCCGTAGGCGGTGAGCATCGCCATCTCATCGATCACCAGCAGCTCCACCGGCGTCCCGACGCTGGGGGTGCAGGCGCGGATGTTCTGGTCGCGCATGTCGTCCTGCCGGTCCCGCATCGCATCCCGAAACTCCGTGAGCAGTTCGAGGGCCTGGGGCATGGTGGTGGCGTAGCGGTGGAACAGCGGTGCGCCCTGTTCGGTCTCCACGCCGCCCTTGAGGTCGACCATCCAGACCCGGACGATGCCGTCGCGGATGCACGGCCCGACCCCGCGCAGGGTCGACCAGAGCACGGAGCCCTTGCCCGCTCCGGAGGCGCCGGCGACCAGGCGGTGTCCGCCGATGACGGGGGCGGTGAAGGGTTCGCCGCGCTCGTTGTCCCCGATCTCCACCGCGCCCAGGTCCACGTCCTCGGTGGTCTCGGGGATGTCCGGGGCCGGGATCGTGCGGGTGAAGGGCAACTCCCACTCGATCACGATCGCGACCACGCCGGGCCGGTGGCGGGTGATCGCGACCCGGTGGGCGATGAGCGCTTCCCAGAGGATCGAGGAGCGCTCTTGCCAGTAGGCGACGTCCTGGCCACGGACCATGCGGACGTAGACGGTGTCGATCGATCGCGACGACGACCGCACCCGCAGCACCCGGGGGACGAGCAGGTCGCCCGTGTGGCGGTGCTCCTTCGTGAGTCCGCAGTCGGACATGAGCTGCGCCCAGCGACGGCCGCGGTAGACCGTCCACCGCCGCCAGGTGGCCCGTAGAGCGGGGGCGGCGAAGCGGTCGAAGGTGGCCGGGTGGGCACGGCCCCAGACCGCCACAGAGACGACCAAGACGGTCAGGAAGACCACCGTGATGACCGGGCCGAGCATCAGCGCCAGCCCCAGGACGATCAAAGGGACGGCGACGAACCCAGGATGCCGAGCCGTCCAGGCCAGCGCCTGGAACTCCCGACCCGGAGGCCGAGACGCCCGACCCACATGGGTCCGAGACGGGCCGTTCATACGTGTCGCAGAGCTACTACGCTTGTTCACTGCTACCAGTCCTCACGAGAGTTTGTGTCGGGTAGCAGGGGCGCCCGCTGTGTGTTTCCGCCAAGAATCAGTGCAGCGGGCGACCCCACCACCCAGAGATGGGTTACTTCTGTTCGCGCAAGGCCCCACGCGCCGAATCGAGGTGCACGGTGAGGTGGGCGACGTCGCGGGCGAGGTTGTCGTGGGTGTTCTTGAACCCGCCCGTCCGATACGGAATCCCGTGCAGGCTGCGCTTGAGTTCGCGCATCGCAGCGTCGAGTTCTTCGACGGTGCGGTCGACAGCTTTCGACATCACTTCCTCCATTCGCGGGAGACCAACTCGGCCTCCCACTTCTTGGCTGAGGCGGCCATGACCCGTAGGGAGGCGTGTGCGGTCTTGGCCGAGGCCCGGATCTCCTCCGGTGACGCGGTCGACCAGTGCTCTCCCTGAGCACCGGCCTTGGCCGACAACCCTTTGCCGGACCGCTTGGACTTGGTGTCGGTGGCCTTCGCGGCGACCTTGTCCGCCTCTGCAAGGGCGTCCCCGACGAGCTGCAATGCCCGCCAGAACTCCCCGTATTTGCGCAGCGCGCGCCGGTTGACCTTCGGCAACGTCTTGACCCGGTCCCGGGCTCCGAGGTTGATCGCCACCGCTCAGACCCCCTTGCGGATCGCGAGCTGGGCCAGGCGCAGGCCCTCGGCGACACCCGCCCGCCACGCCTGCTCCGTCGCGACGACGGGGTGCTCGGTGCGGGCCCAGCGGCGCCGCTCGATCTCCAACCGCCGCACCAGCCGACCGACACCAGTCGTCACCCGCGGACGGACACTCGTGTTGGTGTTCATGCCGTCATCTCCATCCCGACCACGGCCACTCGGCTCGTGGTCTCGCCGTCTCCGAAGCAGTCCGGGCAAACTCCGGAACCACCACACGCCCCACACTCGACACCTGTTATCGAGTCGCCGTAGCCGTCGCACACATCGCACGCCCCGCTACCGCTGCATTCGCTACACACCACCGCAGATCACCCCTGATCGAGGACACAGGTGTCCCCGTCTCGGAATTACTGGGAATTGCCGGAACACCATTCCGGCGAACAGATGGGCCGCTACATCACGCGGCCAGCCCGCACATCACCCGGGCGACACCGACACGCAGAGGTCGGTCAGGACTGGTTCTCGTCGTCCTTGCCCCGCCGCATCGGCGCAGGAGCCGGGTGGGCATGCTTGAGCCCCATCGCCTTGAACGCGATCCCCGACACCGTCCGACCATCCGCGGACTCGATCGAGTACGGGTTGATCTTCGGATCGATCAACTGCACCCGCGCGTCCTCCCCGAACCCCTCACCCGGATCCGTCGTCAGCGTCACCTTGATCTCCTCACCCTTCGGAGCCCGCTGCCCCGCCGCCACCTGCAACTTCGCGAACAGCGACACCACGAACTGCGTCACCCCATCCCGATCCGTCACCGGCACCTCCGCACCGTTCGCGTCCTGACGGGTCTTGGGCGCAGGCGGCTCCACCACCGTGAGCTTGTAGCCGTCGAGCACCACCGGAAGATCCCTCATCGCTCTCTCCTTCGTTCGCCTGACCAGCTTGGCTAGCCATCTCAGCGTGACCGGCTTGGCTAGCCATGTCAAGCGCCAATAAGGAAGCTGGCTAGCCGGGCTAGCCAGCCGACCGATACCGTGGGGTCATGAGCACGCCAGCCGAGTTCCTCGCGCACCTGGACCCGGAGGATCCGCGCACCCCGTCGCAGCAGATCTCCAACCAGATCCGCGCCGCGATCAAGCTCGGCAAGCTCAAGGCCGGAGAGAAGCTGCCGTCGCAACCTGACCTGGCCGAGCGCTACGGCGTCGCCCGCGAGACAGTCAAGGCAGCCCTGCGCCCCCTCTACGCCGAGCGGCTGCTCATCAGCCGCCAGGGGAGCGGGGTGTTCGTCCGCGCCCAGACCGAGCTACCGGTGGGGCTGCGCCCGCACATCGAAGCCGCGTTCGAGCGCCCGCACGTGCGCATCGACTTCGCCGGGTTCTCCGGGGAGACCCTGGCCAACACCCTGTCCGAGGTCCTGGACAAGGTCCGCGCCGGACGCCTGAGCCCGGAGTCGATCGCCGTGCGGATCATGCTGTCCGACCCCGGCGTCCCCCTCGCGCTCCCGTGCCGTGCCGACACCGCCGCCGACGACCCCGCCGTCCGCAAGCGCGCCGACCGGATCACCCGTCGTGCCGTGGACAGCATCACCGACGGCGTCGGGGAGCTTGCCGACCTCGGGTTGGTCAAGTCCGCGACCGCGGAGGTCCGGGCGCACAGCGCGTCCCCGCTGTTCAAGCTCTACCTGATCAACGACGAGGAAGCGTTCTTCGGCTTCTACCCCGTCCTCGAACACACCGTCACCATCGACAAGGCCCCCGTGCCGATCTTCGACCCGATGGGCAAGGACGCCACCCTGTTCCACTTCTCCACCGGCGACGACGCCGACACCAGCAATGGCCCCCAGTACGTCACCCAGGCCCGCACCTGGTTCGACTCCGTGTGGACCACCATCACCCGGGACTACCCGCAGTGATCCTCCTGGCCGGAACCCGCACCCAGCTCGCCGACTTGCTCCGCGGCGCCCGGGTCCTGCTCCTGGACTTCGACGGGCCCGTCGCGCACCTGTTCGCCGGCCACCCCGCACCCGAGGTCGCCGCCGCTGTCCGCCAGTTCGCCACCGTGCACGGCATCGATCTCACCGAGGTCCGCACCGATGACCCGCTGGTCCTGCTCCGAGCCGCCTACCGGCACTCGCCCGAGTCCGGCCGCGACGTCGAGGCCCACGTCATCGAGCACGAGACCCGCGCCGCGACCATCGCCGAACCGACCCCCGGAGCTCACGAGCTCATCCGCACCGCCGTGGCCACCGGACACACCGTCCTGGCCGTCAGCAACAACTCTGAACGAGCCATCCGCACCTACCTGGCCCGCCACGACCTCACCGAACACGTCGCGCAGATCATCGGCCGCCCCTTCGGGCACCCCGAGCAGATGAAGCCCCACCCCCACCTACTGCACGCAGCCCTGGACATCAGCCGAGCGGCACCGAGCGACGCGGTGTTCGTCGGAGACTCGATCACCGACGTCCTCGCCGGGACTGCAGCCGGGGTGCCGTGCATCGGCTACGCCAAGCAGCCCGAACGCGCCGAGGGCCTGGCCGACGCGGACGCCATGGTCGTCGTCGACGACATGCACACCCTCGCCACCGCACTACGCCCGTGACACCGCTCCAACCCGACGTCGCCCGCGCCGCGCACGCGCGATGGCCTGACCGCGCACCCGCCTGGATCCAGGCGCTTCCCGTCGAGCTGGCCGAGGTCTGCGCAGCTCTCTCGGTCACCCTGACCGGCCGGACGTTCTCTGCCAGGTCGGCCCACGTCGTCGAAGCCACGACCAGCACCGGCACTCGATTGATCCTGCGATCGAGCCCAGACCCCGATGCCGTCCACCAGGCCGCAGTACTGGACCAGTTCTCACGGGCTGGTCTGGCGCCAGCGGTCCGTCTCCTGCGGAACACGCCCACGAGCACGTGGACCGCCATGGACGCGGTCGAGCCCGGCGCATCGCTCGCCGAGCAGGAAGCGAGGCCGCGGGACCTCGCGGATACAGCCGCGATGCTGTACACACTTGCCGACGAGGACGGCGTGCCCTCGGTGCCGAGCATCGTGCCCTGGCTCCGAGCGCGGCTCACCGACCCACCGGCCGACGACCAGCCACCACACCGCGGCCCTGAACCCGCCACGGTCCGCGAGGCCGCCAGCGTGGTTCTCGACGAGCTTGCCGCCGACGTACCGACTGGGCTGTGCCACGCCGACCTCTCGCCGCCCAACGTCCTCCACGGGCGCGGACGACTGTGGTTCATCGACCCCCGAGGGAGGAACGGCGAAGCCACCTACGACATCGCTGTCCTCGCGCTCAAGCTCAGCGACGACCACCTCGACACCGCCCGAGCCCTGGCCCGCAGCATCGCCCTCTCCAGCGGCACCGACCCCGACCGAGCGGACGCCTGGGTCACCGTCGCCGACGCCGCCACCGTCTAACTACGCCAGCAGGCCCGAACGTCAAGCATCAGGTGAGACCGGAACGTCAAGCATCAGCCGGGACACGACACAGGCATCAGCGCTCTGTCGGGTCTCACCTGATGCTTGACGTTCCTGTCCCGGGTGATGGTTGACGTTCGGGCTAGTACTGCAACGGCAGTTGATCAGCTCGGGGGTCGTTCGCCGCGTCGGCGGTAGTGGCAGTCGCGGGCCTGTTGTTGGCGTTCACGGCGCCAGGTCGACCAGTGCATGACGTGGTCGATGCAGGTGAGCGGGGTGAAGGCGAGCGCGGCGAGGAGACGGCGGATCTCGTTGCCCGACAGCTGAATCAATGCGCGCCGGCTGGCTGAGGATCCCCCTTTTCGGCCTCGCGTGCGTGTTCGGCGGCGCGGGTGACGGCGAGGTAGGCCGCGGTGAGCATGGCCAGGGTGATGTGGGCGTGCCAGGCTCGGTAGGAGCGGACTTGGTAGTGGTCGAGGCCGGCCTCGTTCTTCGCGGTCTGGAAGCATTCCTCAATCGCCCACCGCGCCCCGGCGACTCGAACGAGGTCGCGCAGCGGCGTGTTCGCCGGGGCGGCGCAGCGGTAGAACGCCAGCTCACGGATGGTCTTGCCCTCTGCGGGCTCGGTCTGGCGGCGCACCAGCAGCCAGTGCCCCCAACCCGCCGGGAGGCCGTCGATGGCCAGCGCAACCGCGGTCCAGTCATAGACCCGCATCCCGTGCGCGCCCGGCCCGATCGCGCGGCGCTCCCACCCGTCGTGCCCGGTGTCGAGATCACGCGCCCCGGCGATCGTGGCCAGGGCCTTGGCCGGGCGACGATTCCCGTCCGGGCTGGTGAGCATGTCGTCATTGCGGGTGGCCAACACGAACGGGATCTCCCGCTCGGTGAGCCAGTCGCGAAAGCCCGGGTTCTGCCCGTAGACCTCGTCCGCGGTCACCCACGACCCGGACGTGAGTGCCCCAGCGGCGTACGTGCGGGCCAGCATCGCCGTCCCCAGCTGCGGTTTCGTGGCGAACTCGACGTCATCGGGGACATCCGCGCGCTCGCAGCGTTCGCGGTCCTCGGTCCACGAGGTCGGCAGGTAGAGCTCCCGGTCGATCAACGCCCGCCCCGCTTCGAGGCGTAGGCCAGGAACACACCGAGCTGACAGTTGTCGATCTTCCCGCTGGTGCCGGTGTACTGGCGCTGCACCCCGGCCGAACACAGGCCCTTCTTGATGAACCCGGTCTCGTCCACGATGAACACCCCCGACGCGGTGTCGGTGAGATGTTGCAGGACGTAGCCGCGCAGGTCGTCGCGGACCCCGTCGACGTCCCAGTCCGCGGTGCGCAGCAGCCGCTGCATCCCGTCCGGCGACATCGCCCCGGCGTGTTCGGCGAGGGTCCAGCCGTTCTTCCGCTCGAGCCCCGCGAGCAGGCCTCGCAGGTAGGTTCCGACCCGCCGGCGCGGCTCGACCTGCGGAAACGGCCAGAGATCAGCTCCACCACCGCATCCAACGAGGCCACCCACCCGGCAAGATCAACCACGCGGTGATCATCACCGCCGAACGGCCGTCAGCCTCTCACCAACGCCGAACTGCCGTTGCAGTAGTAGGCGCCCTTGATACCGAATGGAAGGTCTAGACACGGCGAGCGCTGGCGGCGCTGTCGTGTCCCGGCTGATGCTTGACGTTCCGGTCTCACCTGATGCTTGACGTTCGGGCCTGATCGGCTTTCCTGTCCGCTGTCCGTGCTGGTCAGCGGGTGGGTGGGAGGCCGGGATTGGCCCTGGTGGACATGACCGTGGTCGAGCAGCGCTAACCGGCGTGCTGGCGTCGAGCAAGGCGAACCGCGCTAACCAGGTCGCGGCTCAGTTCGGGCGTCTCCCGACAGACCCTGCACCCTGGATCACCCGTACCGCGCCGAAGGCCTGGCCGGCCTCGCTCGCGCTCACACGCCCGGATCCTGCCCTCACAGGCATCCGAGCAGGTGGAGGTCGCGGTCTGCGAGATGCGCCGCGGCACCCGCTGGGGGCCGACGCATCGCCCATGAACTCGGCCCCGCTTCGGCGCCAGGCCCCCTCGCGCAGCACGGTGGCGAGGATCCTGCACCGCAACGGCCTGGTCGAACCCCGCCGCCGACGCAGACGCCGTCGGACTATCGCCGCTGGGAACGCCCCGCCCCGATGCAGCTGTGGAGCTCGACATCGTCGGCGGCATCCACCTCCGCCAGCCCGACGGCCCGTGACGGGCCAAGATTGTGACCGGGGTCGATGACCATTCCCGCTTCGCCGTCATCGCCACCGTCATGGTCCGGGCCACCGGCCGCGCGGTCTGTCTGGCCTTCGCCGACGCGCTGCGCCGCTACGGCATCCCCGACGAGGTCCTGACCGACAACGGCAAACAGTTCACCGCCGCTTCGGCCGCGGCGGCGAGGTCCTGTTCGACCGGATTGCCGTGACAACGCCATCACCCACCGCCTCACCCAGCCCGCGACCCGACCACGACCGGGAAGGTCGAGCGGTTCCACCAGACCCTGCGCCGGGAGCTGCTCGACCACACCGATCCCTTCGACACCCTGACCGCGGCGCAGGCGGCGTTGGACTCCTGGATCACCACCTACAACTGCACCCGCCCGCACCAGGCCATCGACATGGCCTGCCCGGTCGACGCTTCGCTCCCAGCCAGCACCAGCGCGGCGACGAGGACCTGCTCCCGCTGCGGCTGCCCGCCCGACTCACCACCGCGCCCGCCCCGACCCCACATTCCGAGCACCCCGCCCCGGCCCCGGACGACGAGCCGAGCACCGAGATCGAGGTCTATCGGGGCGGACCGGTGGAGTTCGAACGGGTCGTCCCCGCCTCGGGAAACCTCGCCGTTCTCGGCAAACAGTTCTGGCTCGGTCCGCTCCGGGCCGGGGTCACCGTCACGTTCTGGGCCGACACCCAGGTCATCCACCTCACCGCCGGCGGGGCCCGGATCAAGACCGTCCGTTCCCCCTACACCGAGGACCAGCTCGCCACCCTCGCCGCGACCGGAGGCCGGCCCGCCGGCCCGCCACCGCTACCACCGGTCGAGCCCGACGGGACCGCGATCGAGGTCGACCGCACCGTCTCCGCCCAGGGCCTGATCAGCTTCGGTGGACGCTGGAACCTCGCCGCGGAGATCCTCGGCGGCCGCCGGGTCACCCATCCGCATCGAGGACCACGTCCTGCTGATCTTCGACCCCGAAACCCGTGAACTTCTCCGGACCAGGCCGAACCCGCTGACCTACGACCAGGCCCGCCACCTGCGCGGCGCCCGCCCCGCCGGACCACCACCACGCCCGTCGGTCGAACCGGTGACTGTCACCCGCCGGGTCTCGACCACCGGCACCATCATGATCGCCCGCCAACTCATCGCGCTCGGACGTGATCAGGCCCGGACCCTGGTCACCGCCCACGTCGCGAACACACCATCACCGTCGACCTCGCCGACGGCGCCCACCGCACCGTCACCCGCACCAGCACCGGCGCGATCCGTAATCTCAAGGCCCAGACAGACCGCACAGTTTCCTAGTACTGCAACGGCAGTTCGGCGTGTGGTGAGAGGCTGACGGCCGTTCGGCGGTGATGATCACCGGTGGTTGATCTTGCCGGGTGGGTGGCCTGTTGGATGCGGTGGTGGAGCTGATCTCTGGCCGTTTCCGCAGGGTCGAGCCGCGCCGGCGGGTCGGAACCTACCTGCGAGGCCTGCTCGCGGGCTCGAGCGGAAGAACGGCTGGACCCTCGCCGAACACGCCGGGGCGATGTCGCCCGGACGGGATGCAGCGGCTGCTGCGCACCGCGGACTGGGACGTCGACGGGTCGCGACGACCTGCGCGGCTACGTCCTGCAACATCTCACGACACCGCGTCGGGGGTGTTCATCGTGGACGAGACCGGGTTCATCAAGAAGGGCCTGCGTTCGGCCGGGGTGCAGCGCCAGTACACCGGGCACCAGCGGGAAGATCGACAACTGTCAGCTCGGTGTGTTCCTGGCCTACGCCTCGAAGCGGGGGGCGGGCGTTGATCGACCGGGAGCTCTACCTGCCGACCTCGTGGACGAGGACCGCGAACGCTGCGAGCGCGCGGATGTCCCGATGACGTCGGTTCGCCACGAAACCGCAGCTGGGGACGGCGATGCTGGCCCGCACGTACCGCTGGGGCACTCACGTCCGGGTCGTGGGTGACGCGGGACGAGGTCTACGGGCAGAACCCGGGCTTTCGCGACTGGCTCACCGAGCGGGAGATCCCGTTCGTGTTGGCCACCCGCAATGACGACATGCTCACCAGCCCGGACGGGAATCGTCGCCCGGCCAAGGCCCTGGCCACGATCGCCGGGGCGCGTGATCTCGACACCGGGCACGACGGGTGGGAGCGCCGCGCGATCGGGCCGGGCGCGCACGGGATGCGGGTCTATGACTGGACCGCGGTTGCGCTGGCCATCGACGGCCTCCCGGCGGGTTGGGGGCACTGGCTGCTGGTGCGCCGCCAGACCGAGCCCGCAGAGGGCAAGACCATCCGTGAGCTGGCGTTCTACCGCTGCGCCGCCCCGGCGAACACGCCGCTGCGCGACCTCGTTCGAGTCGCCGGGGCGCGGTGGGCGATTGAGGAATGCTTCCAGACCGCGAAGAACGAGGCCGGCCTCGACCACTACCAAGTCCGCTCCTACCGAGCCTGGCACGCCCACATCACCCTGGCCATGCTCACCGCGGCCTACCTCGCCGTCACCCGCGCCGCCGAACACGCACGCGAGGCCGAAAAGGGGGATCCTCAGCCAGCCGGCGCGCATTGATTCAGCTGTCGGGCAACGAGATCCGCCGTCTCCTCGCCGCGCTCGCCTTCACCCCGCTCACCTGCATCGACCACGTCATGCACTGGTCGACCTGGCGCCGTGAACGCCAACAACAGGCCCGCGACTGCCACTACCGCCGACGCGGCGAACGACCCCCGAGCTGATCAACTGCCGTTGCAGTACTACGGCGCCAAGCGCGCCAGGCTGCGGCCTCCGGCCGGTCCAGGCGCGCACTGTTGTAGCGACTGATCGCGGCGAGAGACAGGAGCTCAAGCGCCATCCCCACTGCGATACCAACCATCGCGGGCCGCGCTCGTGATCAACCGAGCAAGGTCGGACATGAAGCGCTCACTCTGACTGGTGTGTGCCTGAAACTCCCCGGTGGAGATCCTCTCCTTTCGGTTTCCGTGCGCGATATCGTGGCGAGTCCGCCGAACGAACTCGAGCGCGCTGAACTGAGCTCGCTCAACTCTTTCAGAGGGGATGCCAAGAACGAACAGCTGGCGCCGCAGGACGTCAGCACTAAGATTCATATCCAAAGAGACCGCCGAGCCGGAGTCAATCTCTACGGGATTCTCCAGAATCATCCGAATCTTGTTTACGAAAGCAACTTGCGATTTTGCTCGCTTCAGAAGTACCCCATTCTCGTCGCCATCTTCCTGAGCTTCGACGCCGCCGCCCTTACGCACCGCTTCAAACTCCTGCAGGAGCGCCGCAGCGACTAGCTCAGCTCGAACATCTGAAGCTGCGGCCTGAATGCTGTTAATGAACGCGACGTATATGTTGGCCGAATTGCGCACGTAGCCTTCTAGGTGAGCGTACTGCATCACCAGCAGAGTTCGCATAGACGAGACTGGCCAGCTCTCCTGGTCTGCCGTCGGAAGCAACAAGTTCCGCAAATGGCGGAGCTCATCAAGGCGCCAAGAAAGATCGTTCTCAAGCTCGGCTCTTAAGTCGAGAAGTTTCAACTCACGACCGCCTCGAACTTCTCCTTGAAGTACTTAACTCGAGCACGCAACGGGGCGGGATCATTCTTGCCTGGCCCAGTATTCTTCAGGAATTCAGGGTCGACCTTGCCGGTGGCTATGACTGCAGAGATTCGTTCGATGAGGGGCTTATCAGAAGCGTCGACGGTCGTCAGCAGGTCCTGCAGTCCAAGACTTAGAGCATCAAAATGGTAAACTGAGAACTGATTCTTCGAAACTCCTGTGGCTGGAACAACCGAGCCGAATAGTTTGAACGATCCTTCGTTCACCTCGCTTGCCGCACGAAGAAGCTTGAAGGTCTGTTCAAACGCCTGTCGCTCGCCCTCATAGTCGAACGGATGTGTAGAGTCCTGAGGATCCGAGACTGCTTCCATGTACTCGGTCAGAAAGTCAGCGACGTCGTGTCGAAACGCTGGCAAGTTGTTCCTGAATGCGAAGAAGCGTAAGATTAACTCTTCGAGGTACTTGCGCTTACGTGCGGTATCTGGAACTGGATCTACGCAGTAGAGGAAGTCTTCGTTAAGGCTCAACTCACCGATGAACTTGTTGAAGTCATTGGACAGAAGCCTAATCGTGGCGTTCCGGATTTCTTGCTCTGAAAGCTCTTCACCTCCCGTGTTCAGACGCTTAAACATGTAGTAGCGGAGACGAGGATCGCTTTCCTTGCGAAGAATCTCAGCACGAATGTAACTTCTCTTCAGCTTAATCTCAAGCGCCCTCGGGAGAGCTGCATACTTGTACCCGTTGAGTTCTGGCACAATGTCACAGTCATCGAGCTCTAGTGGCTCATTCTTCTCGCCATCAACAACCAACTCTCCGCGAAAGTTCAGATACGAGGATATACGCTGTAGGCCGTCGATGAGCTCGTAGACCCTATCGTCGCGTTCAATTAGGTATATTGGCGGAACGGGGAGCTCCAGAAGAAGAGATTCGATGAACCGGGACTGGTTCCCCGTGGTCCATCGGAATAGCCGCTGGAACTCAGGATCAATGATAAGCTCTTCGTCTTTATACATGTCGACGAGCTCATTGAAGGAGAAGTCGAGCGTCCTAGTTCGAACCTCGGTGATCTTGGTATCGATAGACTCTATGAGTACTTCGGAAGCAACTGGCTCCACCTTAGTCTTCCGCCTTCTCCCGGGCATCTTAGCTCCTTGCGAATCGTAGGACTGACTCTGAGACCGCGCCCTTCTCATATGCGCGTGCCGGGGTATTCATGGTCGTCAGTAGACGGCTAACGTTGAATCGCTCCGGCTGAGACGAAAGAGTCCAGCCCTCTACCTCGGCCTCCTCGACAAATATATCGGCGAGTCGAACCTCGACGTCCTTGTAGTAGGAGTCTTGCACTACTACGGTCATGGATGCACCTTTGGAGGCGACCCTTGAGAGCTCAGTAATACCAGAGCGCAGATCGGTCAGATACTGCTCGAACTGTTTCCGATAGTATCCGGCGGAGTCCTTGCTGGGGTGCGACCTAACGGCCTCTAGTGTTTTTGCGGCTACTGAGTCGGGCCGCAGCGCTGACCCGCTCCGATTGGGTCGAATTAGCGTGGTCCCCATCAGCTCGGCTCTAATGTGGCGGTTGATAGTGAGGTCAACTCCCAAAGCGGCCAATTCTCTTGAGTATGCCACTCCATAGTCGATCCGAGTGAGGTAAGGAGGCGAGGTGATGATGCGATCGATCGCACCGCTTCGGATCGGAAGGCGGCCCGCCGAACCATCGACGATATGCGGTTTTGGCGCATTGCACAAGCTTCGCCCTAGCGCTGAGTCGACGATGGAACGATAGGCTGCGTGCACCGCAGTGTCGATCGCAACCGATCCTGGATTGATAAGGTCGTCGACGCTCCGAGCCCGCCTAACCCAGGTCGGATTGCTGCCCTCAAAGGTCTTGGTCAAGTCACGGATCGTTCGGAAGATCGCAACCAGTATTAGTGCGCGAACGTCAGGTTCTGCACTCGCGGCGCGGCGAGTCCATTGCGATAGTCTAATTGATGATTCTTCCGCGAACCAGGCCCCAAGGCTCCTAACTGAGCTTCCCCAAGGTGCATCAGCCCCCAGCTTCTCCAATTCTGGAATTGGTCGGGATGCTGCCGCGAATCGTGCTTCTGCGACAACGTTCGCTGCTGGATTCAGATCGATCCCGATCGACTGAATACCGAGCGACGCGGCCGCTAAGGTCGTTGTGCCGCTGCCGTTCCACGGATCGAGAACAACCGACGCTTCGCTGGCCGGAGTGCGGAGGATCTCATTCTTTGCCCACGCGAAGGAGAACCCAGCGTAATACGGAAAAATGTTTACGCCCCCGCCTCATCAACAGCGGGCCGCTTCGGTGAAACAGAGTTTGAGGTACTAGTACGGCTTGCATCGAATAAGGGGATCGATGACCCGTGCATACTCACTTCGGCGTCATCATTTCGACAGCTTGCCGATTGGTTCGATTCGGCATCAATTGCAGCGCCACCCCGAGTGCTATGGACATAAGTCAAGCTAATTCTAGACTACCAAGCAAGATCATGAGAAGGTGGGTTCATCCCATAGAGGCAGCTTTGCTCCCAGGTGGCGACCGGCGCGAAGGCGTCGAACACTTAGGATCGCTGACCTATTGCCCTCGCCGGGCAGGCGGATCTCCGGGATGGTGGCGCCGTGCCATCCCGTCAACCTCCCGGTGGGCGTACCGCACGGACACCCGTGGGCGGAGCCGTGGCACGTCGAGTGCGGTTGCGTCGAGGGCCGCCCACGGGTGCCCGCACGGTCGGTCTGGCGACAGGTCGACGGGATGGCACTCAGGAAGAGCGAAGGAGTAGCCCCCAGCTCCGGGTTACTCCAGAGTTCGACGGCAGAAGCCAACGATGGACTGTTGCCGGTGGCAGATGCCGCAGCGAGTCCGTGCAGCGCACGAGGGGCAATGACGAAGGGCATACATCACTGGAAGAAGTGGATCGTCTCTCCGTGGATTCGGGGTGCACCTGATGGTGGAGCTGCTTGACCAACTGCCTGACAACGGCCCCCAACTGAGGAACCCTCCAGCGGACGTCCACGGACGGAGGAGCCGTGCTGACCTGGGCGTTGAAGCTCATCGAGCCGCCGCCCCAGTTGCTTCGGGACGAAGAGGTCGCAGGTTCAAATCCTGTCACCCCGACCACATGAAGGCCCAGATCCAGCGGATCTGGGCCTTCGTCGTGTTCCGGTGGACTACTCCCCGACGAGCCCCGCGAGCCCGTCCAGGGTCCGCGCGAGGCCGAACTCCCACGCGCGATCCGGATCCCAGGCGCTCCCGTGGGCCGCGCCCACCGCGCTGCCGACCCGGACCGCCAGCGGGTAGACCTCCGGGTCCAGCACGCGGTCCAGCAGCGGCGCGTTGACCGCCCACCACTGCTCGTCGGTCAGCGACGATGCCAGGGCCGCCTCGCGGGCCTCCTGCTCGGCGAGAGCGGCGGCGGACGGGTTCGCCTCGCTCACCCGCGACGACGTGGGCATGAACGTGATCTTCCTGCGACGCGGCCTGGAGACGCTCCCGGACGACCAGCGCGGCCTCCACGCGGCCGGGCAGATCCTCGCGTTCACCGTCGACGACCTGGAGGGCGAGCTGACACGCCTCGTCGAGGAGGGGGTCGCCATCACCATGCCGCTGACCACCGAGGAGTGGGGCGAGCGAGCCTTCCAGGTCCGCGACCCCAACGGCGTCGTCGTCCAGCTCGTCGACTGGAACGGGGCGACCGCTCCCCGGTAGCGGACCGCCACCGGCTGCTCGACGGCCCGTGGTCGGAACCACCGGGGCACGGGCGACCCGCCGGGGTGGTGGGGTGCGACGACAGGGCGTGATGCGGGATCCTGGAGGAATGAGTGAGAACCCGGTAGCGCTCGAACTGGACGACGCGGGACTGGCCGGTGGCCTCCCCCGCCCGGCACACCAGCTCGACGGGATCCAGGACGTACCGTTCCGCCCGGTCCAGTTCCGCGACAACGACCTCCCGACCGCACTGGAACGTGCCGCGCAGTGGCTGCGCGAGACCCAGACCTGGCTGGGCGAGCCGGTGGACGTGATCGCCATCCACCTCGACTACAACGAGGCCTCGGAGGCCGCGTACTACGAGCTCAAGCTGCTCTGCAACGAGGAGGACCTCGCCGGCGCACCATCGCGGTGCGGCAGCGGGCCGCCACCGACGCCTGATCCCCCGACGACGGGTCGTCGCCCCGGCCCCCGGGGCGACGACCGTCAGTGACGAGGGTCACGATCGGCACCATGATCAGCAGGTCACGGACCCGGGATCGTCGCCTCCGGGCCCGCCGGGAGGAACGGGTGTTTGGCCCACACGGCGTGCTGCGGTAGCGTTCCTCTCGGTCACCGTAGTTCTGAGTTTCGTGTTTCACAGGCGTCCGCAGAATGATGATGCGGGCGGATCCGCTGTCTTTGGTGTAGCTGAAGCTGGCTGCCGTCTGGGAATTCCTCTGACCCGGGCAGCCGCACGACGTGGTTGTTCCGTCCGAAAGCTGCATGACAAGGAGTCACCATGACCAACGGAACCGTGAAGTGGTTCAACGCCGAGAAGGGCTTCGGCTTCATCGCTCCCGAGGACGGCGGCGCTGACGTGTTCGTCCACTACTCGGCGATCGAGGGCAGCGGCTTCAAGGAGCTGCAGGAGAACCAGGCCGTGTCCTACGAGGTCACGCAGGGCGCCAAGGGCCCGCAGGCCTCCTCGGTGTCCCCTCTGAGACACCCCGCCCGGCAGTAGCGCCGGGCAGTAGTTCCTCCGTCCGATGGCGGCATCCCCACTGGGGGTGCCGCCATCGGCGTGTTCCGGGCGGCTAGCGTCGTGCCGTGCCGCTGTCCGCCCGTCAGGCCTCGTTGCTCGGATCCTGGCTGCCCGGGCACGAGGTCGTGGCCGACCTCGGCTGGGGCCTGGTCGGGACCACGGTGCTGCGGGTTCGCCACGACGGCGTCGACCTCGTCGTGAAGGCCGGCGACGACGCCGACGCCCACATCGCCCGGGAGATCCGCGCCCACCGCGAGTGGCTGGCCCCGCTCGTCGCCCGCGGTCGTGCGCCGGAGCTCCACCGGGCCGATGCCGACGCGAAGCTGCTGGTCACCCGCTACCTGCCCGGGGCCCTGGTGCAGGACACACCCGCCGAGCACGAGCCGTCGACCTACCGCGGGGCCGGGGAGCTGCTGGCACTGCTGCACGACCGCGTAGCCGTCGACGACGACGGCTACGGCGCCCAGTTGCGCGACACCGTCCTGACCAGGCTCGGGCGTCCGCACCGCATCGCACCGGGATCCTCGCGCGGCTGCGGGCGGAGGTGAGCGGCTGGCCGGTCCCGGCGGCCCGGCTCGTTCCCACCCACGGTGACTGGCATCCGCGCAACTGGTTGGTGCACGACGGGGCGGTCTCGATGATCGACCTGGGCCGGGCGGCACTGCGCCCCGCTCACCGACCTCGTCCGCCTGGCGTCCCGCCAGTTCCGGTGGGACCCGGCGCTGGAGGCTGCCCACCACGAAGGCTACGGCGGCGACCCGCGCGAGCCCGGCCCGTGGCGCCGCGAATGGGTCGCCGAGGCCGTCGGCACCGCGACCTGGGCCCTGCAGGTCGGCGACGAGCCGTTCGAGGCCCATGGACACCGGATGCTCGCCGAGGCGTTCCCGGACTAGCGTGGCGCGGTGCCCCTCGTCGTCGCTCCGGCCACCTCCTTCGACGACCTCGCGACCCTGCTGGGCCCGAAGCGCTCCCCCGACGCGTCGGTCTGCTGGTGCCTCTCGCACCGGCTGCCCGCGGCGCGGAACCGTGCCCTGACCGGCCGGGCCCGGGGCGAGTACGTCCGGGAGCTGACGACCCGCGTGGTCGCGCCCGGCGTCGTCGCCCACGACGACGGCGAACCGGTCGGCTGGGCCGCCGTGGCCCCGCGCGCGGAGCTGCCGTTCGCCCGCTCCCGCACCATCCCGCGCGTCGACGACCTCCCGGTCTGGTCGGTGTGGTGCTTCCGGGTCCGTGCCGGCCACCGGGGCCGCGGCATCGCGCACGCCCTGCTCGCCGGCGCCGTCGGGTACGCCCGCGACCAGGGCGCACCGGCGTCGAGGGCTACCCGGTGGACAACCGGGGAGCCCGGGTCGACCTGACGATGGCCTATGTCGGCACCCGCGCGTTGTTCGAGGCGGGCGGGTTCACGGTCGCCGCGGAGACCACCGGGGTGTCCGGCGGGTTCCCGCGGGTGGTCATGCGCCGGTCGACGTCCGGCTGAGCTCCCGGCGGCGCAGCAGGTACCCGGCCGCGGCGGCGAGCAGCCCGGCGAGCGCCAGACCGTGCTCGAACCAGGCACCCCAGCGGGTCGCGAACGTCAGCTCGGTGCGCAGCGGCACCTGCTCGACCAGGGTGTCGGCGGTGTAGAGCCCGGTCCTGGCGACGACGGAGCCGTCCGGCCGGATCACCGCGCTCGCCCCGGACAGCGCCGCGACGACCGCGGCCCGGCCGTGCTCGACGGCCCGCAGCCGCGACATAGCGAGGTGCTGCCAGGTCATCTCGCCCCGCCCGTACCAGGCGTTGTTGGTCGGGATCACCAGCAGCGAACCACCGTCGGCGACGCCGTCGCGCAGCACGTGGTCGTAGGCGGTCTCGTAGCAGATCGCCGTCGCCACCCGGGTGCCCGCGACGGGCAGGACCCCGGGCGCCGTACCCGGGGTGAAGTCGGCCAGCGCGACGAACGGGGTCAGGTACTGCGTGACCGCCCGCAGCGGGATGCGCTCGCCGAACGGCACGAGCTCCTGCTTCGCGTAGCGCTCCCCCGCTCCCGTCCCCGGGTTCCAGACGACCACCGCGTTCTCGGTGTCGGTCGCACCCGCCTCGTAGTTGGCGCCGATCAGGAACGGCACGCCGAGCGCGTCGACGGCCCGGTCGACCGCCGGGTCGACGCCGTCGGTCGACAGCGAGCTCTCGGGCCACACGACGAGGTCCGGCCGCGCGACCGCGCCGGACCGGACCCGGTCGGCCAGCACGGAGGTCTCGGCGAGGCTTTCGCGCGCAGGGTCCGACCGGCCGAGAAGAGACCGAGCCCGATGTCGGGCGCGTTGCCCTGCACGACCGCGACGGTGCGGGTGCCGTCCTGGGCGTCGACGGGCGGGGTCGGCACCGCGAGCAGCACGAGCACGATCACAACGACCGGGACGAGGCCGACGACCCGGCGCGGGCGCTGCAGGAACGCCGCCACGCAGAATCCGGCCGCGACCACCGCGACCGACACCAGTGGGGCCCCACCGATCGCGGCCAGCGGCAGGAACGGTCCCTCGACCTGCCCGAACGCGACCCGGCCCCAGGGGAAACCGTTCAGCGGGAACCTGCTCT